>NZ_CP121248.1:0-4255619 GCF_029632925.1 Gordonia sihwensis | reverse complement strand
GGAGGTGGGAGCCTTTGCATGCGGGCATCCGCGTACGGCACATAGGCGCCGCAGAGCGGATTCAGGTGGCGAACACGCGCGGCGGGCGCGTGTCGGTTCGCCGTATGAAAGTTCGACGCACCCGCGTTGGATCCGGGGTCTGCGTGGAGGCGTTCTACGACGCACGGCGCATTTGCGCCGAATGAACGAGCGTGCGCAGTAGCACGCTCCGACTCGTCCATCCTACGGCATCGGAACCGATAAGCGGTGAACGAGCAGGTCAGCGACCCATGAGAGCGGCGATTCGGCGCACCGCGAACTCGTATCCGGCGGTTCCGCAGCCGACGATCACCCCCGCGGCGATCGGCGAGATGTACGAGTGCTGGCGGAACGGTTCGCGGGCGTGCACGTTGCTGATGTGCACTTCCACCACCGGCACCTCGGGCACCACGAGGGCGTCGGCCAGCGCGACTGAGGTGTGCGTCCATCCGCCGGGGTTGATGACGATGCCGCCGATCTCGCCGCGGGCGGCGTGGACGGCGTCGATCATCTCGCCCTCGTGGTTGGTCTGCAGCGCCCGGACCGTCAGGCCGAACTCGGCCGCGGTCCGGCGGGTCGACTCGACGACGTCTTCGAGGGTGTCCGCGCCGTAGACCTCTGGCTGACGCACCCCGAGCATGTTCAGGTTCGGGCCGTTGAGCAGCAGAATCGGCGGAGTCTCGGGGGCATCAGACATGGTTGGGACTCTACTCGGCACCGCCGTGCGCCGCCGTGGGCGACGGCTCCACCAGACCGCGCAGCGTCTGCGCGACCGACTCCGGCAGCGGGCGGGACCGCTCCGTCGCGGTGTCGACGTTCACGTACACCAGCCGCACCTCGCTGACCGGCTCCCCGCCCCTGCTCATCGCGAACCGCAGGGAGAAACTCGACCGGCCCACTGACAGGCATGTCACGTCCACGTCGATCACGTCGTCGAACTTCGCGGGCCGGGAGAAGGTGATCTCGGCTTTCACCACGGATGGGTCGAGGCCGTCGTCCAGCAGTCCGGGATACGGGTGGCCGATCGCGCGGAACCACTCGGTCATCGCCACATCGGCGAGTTCCATGTACCGCGCATTGAAGAGAAATGTCTGCGTATCGGTCTCGTGATACCGAACCCGGTGCTGGTACGCGATCAATCGTCGGTCCTTTCGCATCTCGGCGATGTGATGCTCTCCCGATACTGCCTCACCCACCGGCCGCCCGACTCTGGTAACGGTGGAGGAGGTCCATCACACGCGGGCCGGTCCGGCCCGCCGCTATTGGAGGGAGGATTCCTTGACTACCGCGCGGAGCACCCACGAGGCCGTCGACGACCGCTACCCCTCGCGGCTCGACGCCAGTGCCACCCACGACATCAACACCATTCCCCGGCCCGATCCGACGGTCTGGGGCGCCACCCCCGGCCCCTTCCCGGCGACGGCGCTCGCCGAGTACGAGCGCAAGGGGTTCCACATCGAAGACGGTCTGTTGACCCCGGCTCAGGTGCAGGAGTGCTGGTCGGAGTTCGACCGGATGACCGACGACGCCGACCTCGCCGACAGCGGACTGCTGATCCGTGAACGGGAGTCCGGGGCCATCCGGTCGATCTTCCGCGTCCACCGGGTCAGCCCGGTCTTCGAGGCCCTGGCCCGCACACCCCGGATCCTCGACCGCGCCCGCCAGATCCTGGGTTCGGAGGTCTACATCCACCAGTCGCGGATCAACGCGATGCCGGGCATGGCAGGCACGGGGTTCTACTGGCACTCCGACTTCGAGACCTGGCACGCCGAAGACGGCCTGCCGGCGCCGCGCACCGTGAGCCTGTCGATCGCGCTCACCGACAACTTCCCGTTCAACGGCGGCCTGATGCTCATGCCCGGCGCCCACCGGACGTTCGTGCCCTGCATCGGCGAGACGCCCGACGGCCATTTCCACGAGTCCCTGCAGGACCAGCGCGTCGGCGTCCCCTCGCCGAGCGCCATCACCGAGCTCGGATACGAACACGGCATCGAGCAGTTCACCGGCGCCGCCGGCGCCGGCCTCTTCTTCGACTCGAACTCGATGCACGCCTCCGGTAACAACATCTCGCCCTACCCGCGGGCGAATGTGTTCCTCGTGTTCAACAGTGTCGAGAACGCGCCCCGCGAACCGTACGGGGGCACCGCACCGCGGCCGGACTATCTCGCCGAGCGCGACGTGACTCCGCTGACCCCGCTGGCGGATTCACCGTTCGCGTGAGGAACGGCCGCCGGCCCGGATCGGGCCGGCGGTGCGCGCGGCGGCGGGGCGGCGGGCACCGCGAACCGCCGGGCTAGGATGACGACCTGTGCCAGCTTTCACCGTCCGACGCGCCCAGATAACCGCGATCGTCACCGGCGCACTGGGCGTCCTCCTGGCTCTGGCCACCCCGCTGCTCCCGGTGAAGCAGACTGTCGCGGAAGTGAGCTGGCCGCAGCACGGCGTCGTGGAATCGGTCTCGGCACCGCTGTTCTCCTACGCACCGATCAACCTGAGCGTCGACATTCCGTGCTCCGCGGTCGGCTCCCTGCCCGCCGGAAAGACGGTGCTGTTCTCGACGACCTCGCCCTCTGCGCCGAAGGCCACCGACCGCGGACTGTTCGTGCGGGTCACCGGCTCGGAGAACCCCAGCGTGGAGGTCGTCACCCGGAACATTCCGATACTGTCGGCACCGTTGTCGCAGGTGCGCTCCAGTGCATGCGAACAGATCCGGGTCCGCGCCACCTCCGACGAGGTCAGCGCGGCCTTCACCGGCCTGCGCACCGCATCCGGCGAGCCCCTCGAGGCCGCGACCGGATCCGGCAACATCCCCGGCGGCGACCAGCGTCCGCAGGTCACCGGGCTGTTCACCCAGCTCACCGGCCCGGCGTCGACGCTCGACGGTCTCGATGCCCACATGGTGATCGATTCCCGCTACAGCACGGCGCCGACGATCACCAAGTGGATCGCCATCGTCGTCGGAGTGCTCTGCACGCTCATCTCGCTGGCCGCGTTGGCCCGGCTCGACGCCACCGACCGCCGCGGGCACCGCCGGATCTTCCCGGCACGCTGGTGGCGGCTGAACCCTCGCGACTACACCGTCATCGGGCTGCTGGCCGTCTGGCACATGATCGGGCCCAACACCTCCGACGACGGCTACCTCATGACGATGTCGAGGGTGGCCCAGAACAGCGACTACACCGCCAACTACTTCCGGTGGTTCGGCGCGCCCGAATCACCGTTCGGCTGGTACTACGAGGTCTTCGGTCTCCTCAGCCACGTGAGCGTCGCGAGCCCCTGGATGCGGCTGCCCGCCCTCGCCTGCGGGATCGTCAGCTGGCTCATCATCAGTCACGAGGTGATACCGCGGTTGGGACGCGCGGCACGCATCCGCCCCGCCGTGCCGTGGACCGCCGCCGCGGTCTTCCTGGTCGCCTGGTTCCCGTTCAACAACGGCCTGCGACCCGAGCCCATCATCTGCCTCGGCGCCCTGCTGACCTGGTGTTCGGTGGAACGCGCCATCGCCACCGGGAGGCTGCTCCCCGCCGCGGTGGCCTGCGCGGCCGGCGCGTTCAGCATCGCGGCCGGGCCCACCGGCGTGCTCGCGATCGCGGCCCTCGTCGCAGGTGCGCGCCCGATGTTCCTGGCCCTGCGCCGCCGCGCGATCGAGGTCGCCGCGCTCACCGGCCGCGGCCGGTTCCAGGCCTACGCCGCACTGCTCGCGCCGATCGCCGCCGCGGGCACCTTCGTGATCTTCGTGGTCTTCTCCAATCTCACGCTGCGCGCGTTCAGCGAGGCGTCGAAGATGAAGACCGCGCTCGGACCGTCACTGAACTGGTACAACGAGATCGATCGCTACTCGTCGCTGTTCGCGTTCTCCGCCGACGGCGGCATCGCCCGGCGCTTCGCGGTTCTGGCGATGGTGCTCGGCATGACGGTCGCCGGAGCGGTCCTCATCCGCAAGTCACGCATTCCCGGAACCGCACTCGGACCCGCGCGGCGCATCGTCGGCATCACCTTCGGTTCGCTGCTGTTCCTCATGTTCACGCCTACCAAGTGGACGCATCACTTCGGCGTGTTCGCCGGACTGGCTGCCGCACTGGCCGCCCTCGCCACCATCGCCGCGAGCAGTCAAGCCACCCATTCGCGCCGCAATCGGACGATCTTCGGTGCGCTGGTCCTGTTCGTCGCCGCGCTCGCGATGACTGCACCGAACTCGTACTACTACGCCTCGGCGTGGGGTATGCCGTGGGGCGTCTCGCAGGTCATGGTCGCCGGCGTCCCGCTCGGCGACATCCTGCTCTACGCGGCTCTGGCGCTGCTCTGCCTGGCGTTGTGGTTCCACTTCCGCGAACCGTTCACCGGCACCGATCCGCACCCGGCTCCGCCCGCTCATCCGTCACGGCTGCGCCGCTCGGCCGGCGCCGCGACCCACATGATCGCCGCCGCCCCGCTCGGGATCGTCGCGGGCGTCCTGGTGGTCTTCCTCATCGCGACCGCCGCGATGGCGGGAGTCCGTCAGAGCGACTCCTTCTCGGTGCCGCGATCGAATTTCGCCGCCCTCGCCGGCCGTCCGTGTGCGATGGCCGACAAAGTCCTGGTGGAGACCGATCCGAGTCGCTTCCAGCTCACACCGGTCGACGCCTCACTGGCCGACCCGCTCGCCGGATCGCCGACGCACTCCGATTCCGACAACGGTCCGACCACCGGTTTCACGCCGGACGGCATCCCCGACGAGGTGGAGACGAAGGCCTCTTCGGGTTCGCTCGGAGTTCTGGCCCGGGACGCCGCCTACGACCCCGATCTGCTCATTGCGAACAGCGGGGGCACCGGCGGCGGCACCACCGAGACCGCGGGCGTCAACGGCAGCCACGCCCAGCTCCCGTTCGAGCTCGACCCCGCCCGCACGCCGGTGATGGGCAGCTACGACGCCGACGAGCAGACGCCGTCGTCGCTGACCTCGGGCTGGTACCGGCTGCCCGCCGACTACAAGAGCCGCCCGCTGATCACCCTGTCTGCCGCGGGCGTGTTCCCGTCGCGGAATCTGCGGCTGGAGTACACCGACGCCCGCCTGACGCCGGGGATCAAGGACGATGCGATCGAGTCGACGGGCTCGATCGGCCTCATCGACCCCGGACCGCGGCCCTCGTGGCGGAACGTGCGGATCGACACCGCGTCGCTGCCCGACGATCTGACCGCGGTCCGCATCGTCGCCACCGACAACGACCTCGCGAAGGACCATTTCATCGTGGTCACTCCGCCGCGACTGCCGGAGATGACGACGCTGCAGCAGACCGTCGGCAGCTCCGACCCCACGCACGTCGACTGGACCTCGGGTCTGGTGGTGCCGTGCCAGCGCCCGTTCGACTTCCACGCGGGCGTCGCCGAGATCCCCAAGTGGCGGGTCCGTCCCGGCGCCGACCTGGCCGCGGTGAGCGCATGGCAGGGAGCCCTGGGCGGCGGACCGCTCGGCTGGCTGGAGGTGTCGCAGCGCGCCGACACCGTCGCGACCTACCTGAGCGACGACATCGGCCGCGACTGGGGAGCTCTCGAACGCTATACGCCGTACGACGCCGCGGTGCCCGCCCAGATCGACTACAGCGAGAAGGTACGGAGCGGACTGTGGAGTCCCGCGCCGATCCGCTACTGACACCCGGAGCCGGATACGCGGGATCCTGACGAGACCAGAGGCGCCGAGAACAGAGGCGCCGAGAAGAGAGGTGACGAGGAACAGGCCACCACCGCACGGGACAAAGGGCGGATAACGGGCGGATGTGACGCCCCGCGGCACGTTTGGGCCGTTCCGAGCCCGGTCGACTAACGTCATAGGGCGTGCCAGACCCGACTCCCACTCCGCCGGACGCCGAGCCCGACCGTCCTTCGAGCCCGCTGACGGCGTCGACCGCGCGATGGGTCGCCATCGTGGCGGGCCTCATCGCCGTGGTGGCTGCGATCGTGACTCCGCTTCTGCCCGTGGCGACCACGTCGGCCACCATCTCTTGGCCGCAGGGACAGTCACTGAATCCCGACAACCCGTCTATCGTCGCGCCGCTCATCGCGCAGACCGCCCAGGACGTCGACATCACCCTCGACTGCCGCGTCCTCGCGCAGCTACCCGCAGGCAAGACCACCGTGCTGTCGACGATGCCGCCCGGCGCGCAGAAGGCCGCGAGCAAGGCCCTCACGGTCACCGCTACCGATTCCGCGGTGTCGGTTCTGTTCCGCAGCAATCTGGCCGCAGTCGCCGATCGGGGCGAGATCGCCTCGGGTCGATGCGAGCGTCTGCACATCTTCTCCTCCGCGACCGCGACGGGGGCGCAGTTCGTCGGTCTCGGTCCGGCGAAGATCCTCGAACCCGACACGCGCCCGCAGATCGACGGCCTGTTCACCTCGCTCACCGCCGCGCAGGTGAAGGCCGCAGGTGACGGAATCCGCTCCCGAATCGTCATCGACGACCGTTACGAGAGCCACGCCTCGGCGGCCAAGATCGCCGCGATGGTGATCGCCGTGCTCGCGACTCTCGTCGCACTGTTCGCACTCTGGTGCCTCGACCGCATCCACGGCCACACCGGCGCCCTCATCGCACGAAGCGGCTCCCGGCTGTCGCGACTGCGTCCCAAGGTCTACGACCTGGTCGTCAGCGGCGTGCTGCTGCTGTGGACCTTCCTCGGCGCCGGCGCTCCCGACGACGGTTACATCCTCAACATGGGCCGCACCGCGGGCGAGGCCGGCTACATGTCGAACTACTACCGGTTCTACGGCATCGCCGAGGCACCGTTCGACTGGTACTACAGTTTCCTCGCCCTGTGGGCGAAGGTCTCTCCGACCATCCTGTGGATGCACATTCCGCAGCTCGTCGCCGGCGTCGCGTCGTGGCTGATCCTCTCTCGCGTGGTGCTCCCCCACTTCGGCAAGGCCGTCGCGAGGAACGCATGGGCCGAGTGGACGGTCGGCGCGGTCTTCCTCGCCTTCTGGCTGCCCTTCTGCTCGGGTCTGCGCGGCGAGGCGATCATCGTCCTCGGTTCGCTGCTCACCTGGTGGGCCACCGAGTCGGCCATCACCCGCAGGCGGATCCTGCCCGCCGCACTCGCCGCGACCGTTGCCGGACTCACCCTCGCACTCGCGCCCCAGGGCGTGGTCGGTGTGGCGATCCTCCTCGTCGCCGCACGCCCGATGCTGCACGTTCTGATCGACCGCCGGCGCGAATCGGGACTGCTCGCACTCTTGGCTCCCATCGCCGCCGCCGGGACCGTCGTCGCCGTCGTCGTGTTCCGCGACCAGACGCTGATGACCGTGCTGGAGGCGATGAAGATCCGTTACCAGACGGGCCCCATCGTGCCGTGGCACCAGGAGTTCCTGCGCTATTACTTCCTGTCCGTCGGCACCCCCGACGGCGCGCTCGCCCGCCGGATCCCGGTACTGCTGACATTCGTCGCCGCGTTCCTGGTCGCCGCCGTGCTCCTGCGCCGAGGCGGCATCAAGGGCGTCGCCACCTCGCCCGCTTGGCGGATGATCGGCGCTTTCGGCGTCACCCTGATGCTGCTGTTCGGCACGCCCACCAAGTGGACGATCCAGTTCGGCGTGCTCACCGGTCTCGGATCGGCCCTCGCCGCGCTCGCGGCGATCGCGATCGCACAGAGCGGCGCCCGTTCGCTGCGGAATCTGTCCGCGCTGACCGCGGGACTGCTGTTCGCACTCGCCGCGGCGGCCGCGGGCACCAATGCCTGGCCGTACGCGTACAACCTGGGCATCCCGTGGTTCAACATCGCACCGGTGGCCGCCGGTTTCGAGGTCTCCACCATCCTGCTCGCGCTGGCCGTGGTGGCCGTCGCCGTCACCCTCTGGCTGCATCTGCGCAACGACTACATCGCCAACAAGGGGCTCGCCCATCACGCCGAGGGCGTCCCGGACAGCCCCGCCGACAAGCGCCGGATCGCCCTCGCGTCCACGCCGCTCCTGGTGATCGCCTCCCTGATGGTGGTGGCCACCATCCTGGCCTTCGGCCGCGCCGTGGTCATCCGTCACCCGGCGATGACCGTGGCCTCCAACAACGTCGACGCGCTGACCGGGAACACCTGCGGTATGGCCGATCAGGTTCTCGCCGAACCCGATCCCAACGCGAACATGCTGACCCCGGCCGGCGGCGCGTCGCCGACCGCCGCGCTCACCGGCGCCGATCCGGTCGGGTTCACCCCGGACGGCATCCCCGACGACCTCTCTCCGGACACCCGCAGTTCCCGCGCCGGTCAGATGCACGTGGGCGGTTCCACCTCCAAGCCCTTCGCCATCATCGGCGGTCTCGGCGCCGGCACCACCGGAGGCGTCGGCCCGAAGACGGTGAACGGCTCGACGGCGCTGCTGCCCTTCGGTCTCGATCCGAAGACCACCCCGGTGCTGGGCAGCTACGGGTACAACGCCAACGCACATCTGACGACCGGCTGGTACGAGCTCCCGGCGCGCGACGCGTCGCCGCTGATCGCCTTCGCCACCGCGGGCGCGGTCTCGACCATCGACGCCGACGGCGTGCCGACCTTCGGACAGAAGCTGGTGGTCCAGTTCGGCAAGAAGGGCCCGGGCGGCTCGTTCGTGCAAGTGGGCCCGGAGGTCGTTCCGATCGATCCCGGACCGGTGATTCCCAACCGGCCGTGGCGCAACCTGCGCGTTCCGATGACGCAGGTGCCGCCGCAGGCCGAGGTGATGCGCCTGGTGCTGGCCGACACCAACCTGGGCCCGATGCAATTCATCGGCATCACGCCGCCGCGCGCCCCCAAGTTGCAGACCCTGCAGGAGCTGGTCGGCTCCACCGCACCGGTGCTGATCGATTTCCCGGTGGCCGCGCACTTCCCGTGCCAGCGACCGCTGGCGATCCGGCACGGTGTGGCCGAGGTCCCCGACTGGCGCATCCTGCCCGACTACGTGACGGCCAACTCCCAGTCGAAGACCTGGATGGCCGCCAATTCGGGCGGTCTGCTCGCCGTCACCGAGGGCGCCACGTCGCAAGTCACCGTCCCGACGTATCTGCGCGACGACTGGCATCAGGACTGGGGCTCGCTGGAGAAGGAGTTCCCGCTCAGCCCGGGCGCGGTCCCCGCCGCCATCGTCACCGATCCGGTGCGCACCTGGGGCTGGACGCGAACCGGGTCGATCCGGGTGGAGCCGAGTAAATGACCGAGCGTGACGGGAATGAAGAAACGGTGACCGTGAACGATTCTCCGCAGACCGCCGAGGCCGGAGCGACCGGCCGCCTGCGTCGGCTGAAGACGCGCGACTACCGCAACGCCAAGCTGGTCGCCGCGGTGGCCGGTCTGCTCGGCTTCGTGCTCGCGGCGCTGACGCCCATCCTGCCGATCGATCAGAAGACGTCGGAGCTGCACTGGCCGCAGAACGACGCGGTCACCAACGTCACCGCGCCGATGGTCTCGTACGTCCCGACCTCGATGGACGTCTCCGTGCCGTGTTCACTGGCCCGGAGTCTGCCCGCCGACGGCGGCGTCCTGATGTCGACCGTGCCCAGGCAGGGACGTCAGGCCACCGCGCGCGGGTTGTTCGTCCGCGCCACCGACAAGTCGATCAGCATGATCGTGCGCGACGTGGTGCTGCTCTCGACTGACCGCGCCGCGGCGCAGAGCGACCCCGGCTGCCGCTTCGTGATGACGGGCGACGGCGACGGCGTCACCGCATCGATCGAGGGTGTCGCGCCCGGCGACAGCACGTCTTACCGCACCGACGATCCGGACATGCGGCCGCAGATCCTCGGAGTGTTCTCCGATCTGCCCCGTGACGTCTCACGCGACGGTCTGTCGTTGAACGCGACCGTCGACACCCGCTTCATCAACTCCCCCACGCCGCTCAAGCTGGCGGCGATCATCGTCGGCATCATCGCGACACTGTTGTCGTTGCTGGCGCTCGGGGTGCTCGACGCACGGGACGGCCGCGGGCACAAGCGGTTCCTCCCCGCCGGATGGTTCACCATCCGAGGCCCCGACGTCGCCGTCTTCCTCGTCCTGGCCGTGTGGTGGCTGATCGGCGGCAACACCTCCGACGACGGCTACAACATCACCGTCGCCCGGATCACGAGCGAGGCCGGCTACGCCGACAACTACTTCCGGTACTTCGGCGTCCCGCAGGACCCGTTCGGCTGGCACTTCCAAGTCCTGTCGTGGATGACGCACATCTCGGTCGCCACCCCCTGGCTGCGTCTGCCGAGCCTGCTGTTCGGTCTGCTCGGCTGGTGGCTCATCAGCCGGGAGGTGATCCCCCGGCTGGGTCGGTCGGTGCGCAACAGTTCGGCGGCCGTCTGGACCGGCGCGATGGTGTTCCTCACCATCTGGATGCCGTACAACAACGGCATCCGCCCGGAACCGGCCGAAGCCGTGGGCGCGCTGCTGACCTGGTGCTGCGTGGAGCGCGCGATCGCCACTCGGCGGCTGCTGCCCTACGCGATCGCCGCGATCGCCGCGGCCTTCACCCTGGCTCTCGCGCCGGGCGGTCTGATGGCGGCGGCCGCCCTGGTGGCGGGCCTGCGCGGGATCGTCAAGACGATCGTCGACCGGCGCAGGCGCGACGGACTGCTCCCGATGATCGCGCCGCTGCTGGCGGCGGGCACGGCCGTGCTGTTCATGATCTTCTACGCGCAGGCGCTCGCACCGCTGCTGGAGGGCAACAAGGTGGCGGGCGAGGTCGGCCCCACCGAACAGTGGTGGCAGGAACCGGTCCGCTACTACTACCTGATCCTGCAGACCGGCGACGGCACCTTCCCACGCCGCTTCGGCATCCTGATGATGATCCTGGCGCTGGTGATCGCGATCTTCCGGCTCGCGTCGAGGCGATCGCCGCAGGGCATCGCGCGGGCTCCGATGTGGAGGCTGGTCGCCGTCATCATCGGCACGATGTTCTTCACCTCCTTCACCCCGACCAAGTGGACGCACCATTTCGGCATCTACGCGGGTATCGGCGCGGCGCTCTGTGCGGGCGTGGCGGCGATGATGGCCCCGGCCCTGCTCCGTTCGCGGCGCAACCGCGCATTCTTCGCGTCGGCCGTGTTGCTGGTGACGGCGGTGTCGGCGGCGGGCACCAACATGTGGTGGTACGTCGGAAGCTACGGCGTTCCCTGGTGGGACCGCCCGGTGGCCCTGGGCGGGATCAAGCTGAGTTGGATCGTGCTCTTCTTCGCCGTTCTCACCGCCGCGGTGGGTCTGTGGTACCACTTCCGTGACGACTACGTCGACGACGCGACCCGCACCGGCACCGTCCGTACCGGCTTGGCTCGGTTCAAGTTCTCGCCGTTGCCGGTGATCGCCGGACTGCTGGTCGTCTTCATGCTCGGCTCCTTCGTCAAGGGCGCCTGGGTGCAGCGCGACAGCTGGTCGTGGGCCAAGTCGAATGTGCGCGCGCTCACCGGCGACGAGTGCGGGTTGGCCAACGACGTCCTCGTCGAGGACGATCCGAACGCCGCGATTCTGCATCCGGCGGCCGTCGACGGACATCCCGCGCCGACGCCGCGCGCGGCCCTCTCAGGCCAGAACGTCGGCTTCACTCGAGACGGCATCCCGGCCGGAACGTTCATCGATCCGCTGGAGGAGAAGGACGGAACCGACGAGGACACCGATCCGGCGACCGCACCCCCGACCGCCGGGGGCGGCGCCGCGACCGCGGACACCGCCGACAACGGCACGGACGACACCGAGCAGAATCCGGTGGGCGCCGAGCCGACGGCACCCACCAGCGCCGTCCGGCTGCCCTACGGGCTCGATCCGGCGACCACCCCGGTGCTCGGCAGCTACGGCTCGCCGGGTGTCAACTCGGTGACCACCGGCTGGTACGACCTCGGCTTCGAGGCGGGCCGCGCCCCGGCCGACAAACCGCTGCTGACCGTCGCCGCGGCGGGTTCGATCGAGGCGGTGAACGGCCTGGGCGCCCTCACCCCCGGACGGAAACTGACCGCACAGTTCGGCCGCCGGGAGGCGAACGGCCGGGTGACCCCGCTGGGCCGGGCGCTGACGCCGGTGGACGCGATGGAGCAGAAGTACTGGCGCAACATGCGGTTCGCGTTCGCCGACGCACCGCCGCGCGCCGATGTGGTCCGGCTCAGCGTGCTCGACGACGCCGCCGCGGTCAACGAATGGGTGGCGTTCACGCCGCCGCGCGTGCCCGCACTGCGCACCCTGAACGACGTCGTCGGGCGGACCGACCCGGTGTTCATCGACTGGATGCCGGGACTGGTGTTCCCGTGCCAGCGGCCGATGGCCGTCAGCTATGGAATTCTCGAGATCCCGGACTGGCGCATCATGCCCGACGCCGACGCCACCAAGCGCAACAGCCAGACCTGGTCGGCGGGCGTCAACGGCGGTCCGCTCGGCATCACCGACGGACTGCTCAAGGGCACGCTGGTGCCGACGTACCTGCGCAACAACTGGGGCCGCGACTGGGGCGGCCTGGAACGGTACGCGATGGTGGTCGACGCCGAGCCCGCCGAGATGGTTCACGGGTCGCATCAGGTGAGCGGACTGTACAACCCCGCGCCGATGCGCTCGAAGGGCTACTGAGGCTCCGCTCGGGAGAGTGGTGAGCAGCGGATCGGACCGGCAGCCGCGGGCCGCGGCGTTCTCAGTCGATCCGCAGCTCACCCATCTCGTCCCAGCCGTCGCCGTCGACCTGACGGGAGACGATCTTCGGGGTCGAGACGAGGTGCGGGCGCATCGCCTCCAATCCCGCGGCGAAGTGGTCGCTGGAGACGTGCGGGCCCGCTCCCTCGTCGGTGAAGGCCTCGACGAGCACGTACTCCGACGGATCGTCCAGGCTGCGCGACCACTCGAACCACAGGTTCCCCGGCTCGGCTCGCGTGGCCGCGGTGAATTCGGCCACCACCTCTGGGAACCGGTCGACGCTGTCGGGCTTGACCTGGAATTTGACGACGATGAAGTACATGCGGGTCCTGTCTGGAGTTGGGACGATTGCCGATCCCATTATCGGTCGTCCCGCCTGTACCGGCCACGGATCGCGGCGCCCGGAGGTCAACGGCAGTCGGTGCGCTTCTCGTGCCGGGCCAAGGTGAACAGGTCGATCGCGTCAATCGTCATGAGGGTGTTCCTTCCAGTCTCTTGTCGTTCGTATCGCCCTTCTCGTTCGCATCGCTGCGGTCACGCGCCGCGGCCTCCACGAGCGGCGTGACGGTGCGCGTCCGCCAAGGCGTGCGGCGCGGCAAGAGCACGATCGCCGCCACTGCCGCCAGGGCGAACAACCCGGCGGCCACAGCCAGCCCCAGGGCGTAGCCGCCACTCACCGCCACGGGGTCGACCGACGTCCCCGATCGGTGCGCTGCGATGGTGGCGAGGGCTGCCACTCCGACTGCACCGCCCAGTGGCCTGGAACTGTTCATGAGTCCGGAGGCCATGCCCGCCTCGTGCGGAGCGACGCCGGTTGTCGCGGCGGTCGCGACCGGCGCCAGGACCAGGCCGACACCGACGCTGGTGAGGATCGACGGGCCGAGCACATCGACCATGAAGCTGCCACCTGGATCGATCGTGGCGAACCAGCAGAGTCCGGCCGCCGCCACCACTGCCCCCGGCACCAGCGCGGTTCGCGGCGAGTGCGCCGCCGTGATGCGGACGGCGACGACGGTCCCGGCGATCAGTCCGGCCGTGAAGGGCAGGAACGCCACTCCTGTGGTCCCCGCGCTCAGGCCGAGGATGTTCTGCATGTACAGCGATACGAGATAGAACGCCGCGAACTGCCCGGCAGCTGCCAGGAAGACGATGATGTTCGCGCCCGAGACCCACCGGTCGGCGAGCAGACCCGGACGCAGCAGCGGTGCGGCAGACTTCGCCTCGATCACGATCAGACCCGCCAGGAGCAGCCCCGCGGTGGCCAGCGTCGCGATCGTGATCGCTGATCCCCAGCCGACGGTGTCGGCGCGCACGACGCCGAGCACCAGAAGTACGGCAACGGCGGTCGCGGCGAGCGCGCCCGGCCAATCGAGCCGCTGACCCCGTGCGGACGATTCTCCGGCAGGCACCCCGAGCGGGATGAGCGCGAGCGCCGTCATCACGATCGGAATGTTGACCAGCATGACCCAGCGCCAGCCGGCGTACTCGGTCAAGAGTCCGCCCGCGAGCACCCCCAGCGCGCCGCCGGCCGCATTGACCGCACTCCAGACCCCGAGGGCCCGCACCCGGGCCCTGCCCTCGGGAAACGTAGCGGTGAGCATCGCCAGTGCCGACGGTGCCACCGCCGCGGCACCGAGGCCCTGACCGGCACGGGCCGCGATCAACTGCCACGGCGCGTGCGCCGCGCCGCCGGCAAGGGAGCAGACGCCGAACACGATCAGTCCCGCGACGAAGACCCGGCGGCGGCCGTAGAGGTCGCAGGCGCGTCCGCCCAGCAGCAACAGTCCGCCGAAGACCAGGGCATACACGTGCACCACCCACGACAGATCGAGCGGAGCGAAACCCAGGTCGAGCCCGATGGTCGGGAGCGCGACGGTGACGACGGACATGTCCAGAGCGACGATGAACTGAGCGAAGCAGGCCGCGGCGAGCACCACCGTCGGCTTCCCGATCCTGTTTTTGTACATGTATAAAAACTAACGGCGCGCCCCTCGATTGTCGACCCCTGAGGAATGATGAGGGGCATGGCGCAACCTTCAGTTCCCCGAAAGAGCACAGGCAGGCCACCACGGATATCGCTCTCGGAGATCCTGGACGCGGCGCGCCGCATCGTCGACGAAGACGGTGTGGACCGCCTGACGATGCGGCGGCTGGCGTCGGAGATGGGAAGCGCGCCGATGGCGGTCTACCACCACGTCCGGAACAAGGACGAGTTGCTGGTGATGCTGTTGGACGACTACGCCGCGCAGAACCTGCGGCGATTCGAACCGCCGGAGCGGGCGCGCGATCGCGTCCTGTCCGGGGCCGACGCGATCCACGAGGCCCTCGTCGGCTGCCCGTGGATCGTGGAAGTGCTGACCGCCGACGATCTGCTCTCGACCTCGGCTCTCTGGTTCGTCGAACAGATCGTCGACGGTCTCGTGCAGGCCGGCCTGACGCTCGATCAAGCCGTCCGCGGGTATCGGTCGATCTGGTACTACACGGCGGGTGAGATCGTCGTGAAGACCACCGCGGCGCGCCGGCGGTCGGACGACCGCCGCACCACCTTCCGCGATCAGGTCTTCGCCGACCTCGATCGCAGCGAACTACCGAGACTCGCACAGGCCGCCGACCGCTGGGCGTCACTCACTTCGGCTGACACGTATCGCGAGGGCCTGGCCGCGCTGGTCGACGGGCTGCTTCAGTCGGTGCAGTCCCAGACGTAAGCCCCACCTCACCCGACGGCGGTCCCGACCAGCGAACCGATGCCGTATGTCACCGCCATCGCAATGCCGCCACCGATCACCATCCGCAGTGTCGGCCGCCACGGCGACGACTTGCCGAGGTACGCACCGAGGACCCCGGTGGCCGCCAGTGCCACAAGCACCGCGACCACCGCCACAGGGATGCGCCACTGTGCGGGCGGTACCAGGATCGCGATCAGCGGAAGCAGTGCTCCCACGGTGAACGACACCGCCGATGAGAACGCGGCCTGCCACGGGTTGGTGAGTTCGTGCGGATCGATTCCGAGTTCGGCCTCAGCGTGGGCGGCGAAGGCGTCCCGGTCGCTCAGCTCGGCGGCGGCCCGCCGCGCCGTCTCCGGTGACATGCCCTTCTTCTCGTAGATGCCCGCCAGTTCCTCGAGTTCTTCTTCGGGCTGGTTCCGCAGCTCCCATTTCTCCTTCGCGAGCATCGCCGCCTCGGTGTCGCGCTGCGTGCTCACCGACACGTACTCCCCCAGCGCCATCGACACCGCGCCCGCCGCGAGGCCCGCGATCCCCGCGGTGAAGATCGGACCGCGGTCGGCGGTCGCCGCGGCCACGCCGACGACGATGCCCGCCGTCGAGACGATGCCGTCGTTGGCGCCCAGGACTCCGGCGCGCAACCAGTTGAGCCGGCTCGCCAGCGCGCCGGTGTGGGGCTCGTCGGCATGCCCGCCGTCGGGCGTCGGCCTCGTCTCCGTCGTCATGAATCCATGGTCGCAGCTGGTCAGCGTCCCGGCAAGCAAGGTTTGGCAGGGCTGAGAAGTGTGAGCCGAGGGTTACCCGTGAACTTCCGTAGAGTCCGGCCGCGCGTCCTGACCGGTTCCCGCCGACACCGTAGATTCACTCGCATGGACACCATCAACGGGCTGCCCGCGCACCCGCTTCTCGTACATTTCGTCGTGGTCGCGGTTCCAGTCACCGCACTGGTGGCGATCGCCATCGCCGTATGGCCCAGGGCCCGGATCGCCCTCGGCGTCTTCCCGTCGATCCTCGCACTCGTCACGTTGATCGCCGTGCCGATCACCACATCCGCTGGTGAGGCATTGGAAAAGAAGGTCGGCTCGACTCCTCAGCTGGAGCAGCACACCCAGCTCGGCGACGAGCTGATCCTCGCGGTCGGTCCGCTGTTCGGGCTGATCGCCCTGCTCCAACTGCTGCGGTATCCATTCGTCACCGAACGGATTCCGCTGTCGGACAAAACTATCGGAGTCGTCGACGCCGTCGTGCGAGTCGCGGTCGTCGCAGCGGCGATCGCCTCGCTGGTGATGGTGGTGCTCGTCGGCGACAGCGGTGCCCGCGCGGTGTGGGGCGGTTAGTCTCGCGGCGGCTCAGCTGCCCGACAGAGTCGGATTGCAGAAAACCAGTTTCACTTATAAGTGCAACTGGTTTAGTGTCGAGACAACGACTGGGAGGTGTGTAGCGATGAGTGCAGTGATCGATCGGGGCGTCGGAAAGACCACAGTGACCGTGACGTCAGACCAAGTGTCGCAAGCCAGTGCAGTCGATCTGGCGGCCCTGCGTGCGGCGGTGCCGGCAGAATTGGCTGGAGTCCTTATTGAGGTGCTCCGGATCGTCGCCGCCGGCGGGACGGTAACCGTGGGATCGATGCCGGATGAGCTGACGACCACCGCCGCGGCAGACCTACTCGGCATGTCACGACCGACATTGATGAAGCTGATTCGAGATGAACAGATAGTTGCGCACAAGGTCGGCACCCACACTCGACTGAACACGTCCGACGTTCTCGCCTACCGAGACCGGCTGCGTGAGCAACAGCGGGCAGCGTTGTGGGAGCTACGCGAGTTCGAGCAGGCGGAGGACCTAGACTACTGACACGGCACCTCCTGTCGGCGACTCTGTCCCGCACGGGATCTATTGTGACTTGAGTGACTTCAGGAGTGCCGAACGTGCTGCCGGATGCGAACGTGCTTTATTCGCGAACACTTCGGGACTGGATTTGTCTCCTCGCCGCGAGATCAGGTCCGCCGCTGTTCCACCTGCGCTGGACCGAGGATGTGCTCGCCGAACTGGTTTACCACCTGCGCAAGAATCACCCGCATTACTCCGATCACCAGGTCGGCGGCGTCCGACAACGGATCATCAAAGTCGCGGTGCACGGTCGGATCGAGGGATACGAGGTCGACTCGGCGTTTGAGTACACCGATGAGTACGACGCGCATCTGCACGCCGCGGCTGAGCACGGCCGCATACAATACGTCGTCACCAACGATCGAGGATTCCACCGGTTCGCCGAGGCGAACGACGAACGTCTCGGATACGAGGTATATACCCCCGACGACTTCCTGATGCTCGTCCATCGGGACGCAATCGCCACCGTCCGCGAGGCTCTACTCGACCAGATCACCTACCATTGCCGTCTCGGCAGACCGTTCAACCTCGCCGATCGCCTCGAGGCCGCTCAAGCCCCGACCTTTGCCGCCGCGATCCGCGCGATGATGCAAGCCCCGGCTGTCGCGGAAGCGCTATCCCGCGCGTCGTCCTCGACCTGACCCGCACTGATTGCCCGCTGGGCAGGCGAGTCTCTCATTCCCTCCTGGTCCCCTCTCGTCAGCCAATGAGTGCGCTCGTTGTCAGAGGGGATCGGTAAGATTCGAACATAGAAACACAGCAGGAGTGTTCTCGGACACTGTGCAGGTCGAAAGGGGGTGGGTTCGATGGTCACGTCAGAAGTGCTGCTCCCGGACGACCCGGCCGCCCTCGCCCGCCTGTTGGAAGCTGCGGCAACCAAGTTCGCGTCCCTGCCACTGTCCGCGGTCCCCGAAGACACCCTGCTGGAAACCGTCGAGACATTGGAACGTACTCATCGTCGTCTCGACGGTGTCGACGCCGCGGTGCTGGTGGAGGTCTCCGACCGCGGCGCCTATCGCAAAGCCGGATACCTATCGGTGCACCAGTACCTGGCGCAGGGGTTACGGCTCGGTGACGGTGCCGCCCGATCCCGACGCGTCAGCGCCGCCGGCATCGGACGATTCACCGACCTACAAGGCCAAACCCGCCCACCGGTACTGCCGGCGACCGCGGTCGCGGTCGGCGAGGGAGCGATCGGCGCCGACCACGTCCGCGAAATCGACGCCGTTATGGACAAGATCCCCACCGCCATCGACGCCGACACCCGAGCACGCGCCGAGGCACAGCTGGCCTGGGTCGCCCGCGAGCTGAGTCCGGCCGGTGTCCGCACCGCCGGCATCCGACTGCTCGCACACCTGGACCCGGACGGAACCGTCACCGACGAACGCGACCGCAAACGCCTGCGCGGCTTCACGATCCTGCCGCAGGATCTGCGGCTGATGAGCAAAGTCCGCGGCTACCTCACCCCGGCCCTGCGGGCGGAAATGGAAGCCGCACTGCCGTCGTGGGCCGCACCGGGAATGAACAACCCCGACGACCCCGACTCCCCATCCGGGACCGTCGAATCGGCCGACCCGGCCGCCCTCGCCGCCGCCGTCGAACGCGATACCCGCACACCCGGGCAGCGCACCCACGACGGTCTGCAAGCCCTGCTGCGCGCCTCCCACACTGGTGCTGGGGGTGGTCGGCGGTCGGGTGATCTGGTCATCACCGTCACCGACCACGAATTGGCCGAGCACGCCGGGATCGCGTTGACCGCGACCGGGACCCGGCTGCCGGTGACGGAGTTGATCGAAGTCGCCGCCACCGCGACCCCGCACCTGGCCGTCTTCTCCGCCCACACCGGACAAGCCCTCTACCTCGGACGGGGACGCCGGCTCGCGTCGCGGGCACAGCGGTTGATGCTCTTCGCCCGCGACCGCGGCTGCACCGCCCCCGGCTGCGCGGCCCCGTTCACCCGCACCCAAGCCCATCACTTCCCCGACTGGGCCGACGGCGGACCCACCGACATCGACCACCTCGGCGCCGCATGCGGACGCCACAATCGCTCCGTCGGACCCCGCCCCGGCCAATGGCAGACCACGATCCTGATCGACGGACCCCACGCCGGCAGAGTCGCCTGGCGACCCAGCGGCAACACCAGCCGCGGCGGGACAAGACCGCCCGGATGGCGGATCAACCAGATCCACCACGCCGAACTACTCCCGGACCACGAACCCCAACCGCCGCCCGAACCCAGCGAATCTCGCATCGAGAACTACCTCGACACCCTCCTGGCCGCCTGACCACGAGCAGAGACCGGCCGCGGCCGGAAGGATACCGATCGCTAGATCGGCATCAAGTAGTGCTTGCGCGGGTTCCGCAGCACCTGCTTGTCGCGCAGCTGTGCCAGCGCCTTGCGGAGTTGGAGTCGAGTCTGCGCGGGTTCGATGACCGCGTCGACGTACCCCTTCTCCGCGGCGAGGTACGGGGTCGCCATCATCGCGTTGTAGAAGGCGATGAAGTCCTGCCGGACCTTGTCGGCGTCGTTGGCCGACAGACCCTCGGTCTGCTTGCGGGTCAGCACGGCCGCTGCCGACTCCGCACCCATGACGGCGATCTTGGCCGTCGGCCAAGCGAAGTTGATGTCGGCGCCCAGCTGCTTGGAGCCCATCACCGCATACGCGCCGCCGTAGGCCTTGCGCAAGACCACGGTGATCTTCGGAACGTCGGCCTCCACGTAGGCGTAGAGGAACTTGCCCGACCGCCGGATGGTCCCCTTCTGCTCCTCCACCAGGCCCGGCAGGATGCCGGGGGTGTCGACGAGGAAGATCAGCGGGATGTTGTAGGCGTTGCAGATCCGGACGAAGCGCGTCGCCTTCTCCGCCGAGTCGGTGTCGAGGGTTCCCGCCATGACGCTCGGCTGATTGGCGACCACGCCGACGCTCCGACCGTCCACTCGCGCGTAGCCGGTGAGGATGTTCGGGGCGAACAACTCCCCGACCTCGTGGAAGGCGCCGTCGTCGAACAGTCGGATGATGATGTCCCGCATGTCGTAGCCGGCATTGTCGTTGTCGGGCATGAACGTGTTGAGGCTGAGGTCCGACTCCGTGATCTCCGGCTCCAGACCCGGGTTGATGATCGGCGGCTCCTCGTGTGCGCTCGACGGCATGTACTGCAGGTACTCGCGGACCCACTCGAATGCCGCCGCCTCATCCGGTGCGATGTGGTGGATGTTGCCCCACCGCGCCTGGTTGTGGGCGCTGCCGAGGTCTTCGGCCGAGATCTCCTCACCCGTGGTCTGCTTGATGACGTCGGGCCCGGTGACGAACATGTAGCTCTTGTCCTCGACCGCCACCAGGATGTCGGTGTTGGCAGGCGTGTACACCGCGCCGCCCGCGCATTTGCCGAGGATCACCGAGACCTGCGGCGCCAGACCCGACAGCAGGTCGTTGCGGCGTCCCATCTCGGCGTACCAGGCCAGCGATGTGACGGCGTCCTGAATGCGGGCGCCGGCCGAGTCGTTGATACCGACCATCGGGCAACCGAGCTTGCCCGCCCACTCCATCAGCGCCGACACCTTGCGGCCGAACATCTCACCGACGGTGCCGCCCATCACGGTCTGGTCGTGACTGAAGGCGGCCACCGGCCGTCCGTGGACCAGCCCGTGACCGGTCACCACGCCGTCGCCGTAACCGGTCTCCCCGGCTCCCGGCATCTTGGCGAGCGCACCGACCTCCACGAAGGTCCCCGGGTCGAACAGCAACTCCAGCCGTGCGCGCGGCGACAGGATGCCCTTCTTGGCGCGCTTGGCGATCGCCTTCTCGCCCCCGGGTTCCTTCGCCAGTTCGAGCTTCTCGCGCAGATCGGCGAGCTTGGCAGCAGTCGTGTCAGTCACTACGTGTGCCCTTTCCGTCACTTCTCGGTACTGATATCTGCCATGCGGCGGGCCAGGTCGGCTGCGACCTTCGCGACGTAGGGCTCATCCACGATGGCCAGGTGGTCGCCGCCGATGTGAATGATCTCCAGATCGTCCACCACCTCGCCCCAGCGCCCGTCCTCATCGATCTCGGCCCACTGCGGCTCGAGTTCGATGGCTCCGTCGTGCATCTTGTCCGCGCGGTAGAGCACCACCTTGCCGTCGTACGGAGTGGGATCGATCTCGGTGAGCGCACGGTTGTCGAGGAACGACGTCCGCTGATGCTCGATGATCCCGCCCGGAATCTTGGTCCCCGACATCGACATCATCTCGGTGATGATCGCGAACTGCTCGTTGTCGTCGGCGGCGACGAGCCGGTCCATCGGGATCGGCACGTCCTCGTCGAGCCCGTAGGTCTTGATCGCGAACGCCTTCCAACGCTCCAGCCGCGCTCGCTTGTTCTCCGGGGTGTCGGGCACGTCCCGGGTCGGGCGCACCACGTCGATCAGTCCGACGAAGGCGATCTCCTCGCCCTCCTCGCGGAGCAGCTGTGCGGCGCCGTAGGCCAGCGCCCCGCCCAGAGACCAGCCCACCAGCACATACGGACCGTGCGGCTGCACCTCGCGCAGGCGCGGCATGTACTGCCGTACCCGCTCTTCGATGGTGCCCTCGACTCGGTCGAAGCCGATCACCGGCTGGTCGTCCGGCAGCCGCTTGAGCAGTGCCTCGTAGGCCGAGGTGTTGCCGCCCGCGGGGTGGAACACCAGCATCGGCGTCGGGTCGCCCGCGGCGGTGTCGAACGTGTGCTTCGGCGTGCCGTCGGAATTCTTCGGGACACGCAGGAACCGCACGAAGCCGTCGATGTCGGCAGACGCCTCCATGTGCTGACGGACGTAGTTCGAGAGCTCCTCGATCGTCTCCGAATCGAGGACGTCCTCGACGTCGATCTCGCCTCCGGTGCGCTCGTTCAGCCGCTCGGTGAGCTTCTCCGCGGTCTCGTCGTCGAGCACCGGCAGCTTGTTGAAGACGCCACCGGCCGACTTGCCGGTCACCACCGCGTACGCACCGTAGGTCAGGCGTTCGGCAGCATCGCGCGGCGGCACATCGGTGCCCGAGGCCTCCGCAACCGACGCCTGGTCGGTGATGGTGGGAGCCTGTGCGGGCGGGGTGTCGGTGGCGGTCTCGGCCATCTTGGGCGCTTCGGTCACCTGGCTCCGACTCGACTCCTCGCTCGCGCTCGTCGTCGGCTCAACGGGCTCGACCTGCTCTGCAGGCTCCGGCGCATCGGGCGCCTGTCCCTTCAAAGCATCCTTGGCCAGTTCCGCATCGATGTAGGCGTTCAGCGCGGCGGTGTCGAGTTCTCCGCCGCCGGTGGCCTTCTCCAGGTCGTCGAGCTGATCGCGGTGGGTGACCGCGAAGGCGACGAACTTCTCGACGTCCGACAGATCAGCCTGTCGCATCGCCTGCAGCTGCAGCTGCGGGATCTCGAACTCGTACTCGACGCGGTTCTTGATGCGAACCGCCATCAGGGAGTCGAGGCCCAGTTCGATGAGGGGGATCTCCCGCGGCAGGTCCTCGGGGTCGTAGCCCATCGACTCACCGACGATGACCGCGAGGCGGTCGCCCACGCTCTCTCCCGAGTCCGGGCTCCACCGGTCGCCGATCACGTCGACGACCTCGTCCTCGACGACCACCTTCTCGTCGACGAAGCCGGAGGCCTTCGCGGCCTCGGCAGGCGTCTGCGCGTCCGCGCCGGTCGCGGACGGCACCGGCTCGCGCACCGTGCCGCCGGTCACCGCGGCCTGGTAGAGCAGCGCGAATCCGCCCTGCGGACCGGCGTGCACACTGATCGCCGCGCCACCCGGGTGGCCGGTGAGCGTGGTCGTGACCGTGCCGTCGGTCGGGAAATCACCGAGAGACTCGACTGCCGCCACCGCGGCGCCGGAACCGAGCACCTGCTTCGCCGCGGCGAGCACCAGCTCCCGCGGATCGGTGACCGCCGCGGCGTTGACCTCCCAGGCGTGCCTGCCGTCGGGCAGCGCGACGTGCGCGCCCGGCACCGAACCGGCACCCGAGCCACCGGAGATCACTGCATCGATCCAATACGGCTTGCGCTCGAACCGCGTTCGCGGAATGTTCGCGAACCGCTGATCCGGTCCAGTGCCGAACAGAGCCGCCACATCCACCGGATGCCCGTGGACGTACAGCTTCATCAGCGCGTTGACGAGCCCGTAGCTCTCGTCCTCCTTGCGGCGCAGCGTCTCGATCAGCTCCGCGTCGTGCACCCCGGCGCCGAACGTGGTGGCGGCCACCGAGATCAGGACGGCGGGATTCGGCGAGAGTTCGACGAACGTGCGGTGCCCGGCCTCCACCGACTTCGCGATCGCCTGGGCGAACCACACACTGTGGCGCAGGCCCTTGAGGTAGTAGTCGATCGTGAACACGTCGGGGGTGCCCGGACGGTAGAAGGTCTCGCGGTCCACCGAGCTGTAGACGCCGTACTTCAACGGCTGCGGCTCGATGCCGGTGATCTCGTAGGAGAGTTCACCGAGCAGCGGGTCCATCTGCGAGGTGTGGCTCGCGCCCTTGGTCTGCAGCTTGCGGCCCAGCTTGCCCTCGGCCTCGGCACGCGCCACGATCGCGTCCACCTGCGGTCCCGGACCGCCGATCACCGTGTGCGTGGGAGCCGCGTAGACGCAGATCTCGAGGTCCGGGTAGTCCACGAGGACGTCGTTGATTTCTTCCGCGCTGTACTCGACCAACGCCATGAAGCGCACCGCGTCGCCGGTCAGCATCGCCTCGCCCTCGCCCATCAAGCGCGAACGCTGGCAGATCACCCGCGTGGCGTCCTCCAGCGACAGTCCGCCGCTGATGTAGGCAGCCGACGCCTCGCCCATCGAGTGCGGAACAAGGACGCCGGGCTCGGCGCCGTAGTGGCGCATCGTGTCGGCCAGCGCCACCTGGATCGTGTAGATGCCGATCTGCGCGGTCTCGATCTCGTACGTCCGCGCATCGTCGAGGAAGATCTCGACCATCGAATACCCCAGCTCCCGCTGGATGTAGGCGTCGACGCGGTCGGCGTACTTCGCGAACACCGGGTTCTCGGTGTACAGCTGCTTGGCCATCTTGCGATGCTGCGAGCCGAAACCGGAAAGCAACCACACCGCGGACGCGGCGTCGGGAGAGTCGCAGGTGTAGACGAAGGGCAGCGACTTACCTTCGGCGACCGCGCGCATGCCCTTGACCGCGTCCTCGTACGTACGAGCCATCACCACCGAGCGCGTGCGGCCGTGGTTGCGGTGAGCCAGGGCACGGCCGATCTCCGCCAGCGGCGTCTGCCTGCCCTCGTCCGACTCCAGCCACTCGACCAGCTCCGCGGCGGCCTTGCGCCGGCGTGAGGCCAGAAAACCGGAGATCACCAGGGGCACTACAGCGCCGGGGACGGCGGCCGGCGCGAAGCCCTCCGCCGGATCGGCCTCGGGTGCCTCCGCGGCCACCGGCTCACGCTTGGCCTGAGCCGCGAGCACCGCCCGCTCGGCCTCGGTGAGGAAGTCGTCGTCGTCGAGATCGTCGGGCACCGGGACCCCGGCGGCGGCGTCGGCGTCGGCGGGCGAGGCCGCGCGGTCTTCGAAGTCGGACGGCAGCACCTCGCGGACCACGACGTGCGCGTTGGTTCCGCCGAAACCGAATCCGGAGACACCGGAGACGGCGTGCCCGGAGTACCGCGGCCACTCGGTCGGTTCGGTGATCACCCGGAGGTTAGTGGCCTCGAACTGGATGTACGGGTTGGGTCCCGCGTAGTTCAGCGAAGCGGGGAGTCTGTCGTTCTGAAGCGAGAGCACCACCTTGGCGAGCGCACCGGCGCCCGCCGCCGACTCCATGTGACCGAAGTTGGTCTTGGCCGAGCCGAGCAGCATCGGCGCGTCGCCGCTGCGGCCGCGACCGACCACGCGGCCGAGCGCATCGGCCTCGATCGGGTCGCCGAGCACGGTTCCGGTGCCGTGCGCCTCGACGTAGTCGACGGTGCGCGGGTCGATGGCGGCGTCGGCGTACGCCGAGCGCAGCACCTCCACCTGGGCTTCGGGATTCGGCGCGAAGATGCCGTTCGAGCGTCCGTCGGAGTTGACCGCGGAACCGGCGATCACCGCGAGAACGGTGTCGCCGTCGCGGCGGGCGTCGGCCATCCGCTTGAGGACGAAGACGCCGCCGCCCTCGGCGCGGATCATGCCGTTGGCGTCCGAGGAGAAGGCCTTGATCCGACCGTCCGGCGCCTGTGCGCCGATCTGGTCGAAGCCGAGCGTCGCGGCCGGGGTGATGAGCATGTTGACGCCGCCGGCGATGACGACATCCGAATCACCGTTCCGCAGGCTGCGCACGCCCTCGTGAACGGCGACCAGCGACGACGAGCACGCCGTGTCGATGGCGAGCGACGGGCCGTGGAAGTCGAAGAAGTACGACACTCGGTTCGCGATGATCGACGTCGCCGTACCGGTCAGCGCGTACGCGGCCGTCTCCGATGCGCCTTCGCCGAGCCCGAGGGTCGCCAGCAACTGGTAGTCGTTGGTCGAGGTGCCCATGAAGACGCCCACCTGGCCACCGCGCAGGTCACTCGGCGGGATGTGCGCGTGCTCCAGCGCCTCCCACGTCAGCTCCAGTGCGAGCCGCTGCTGCGGGTCGACGTTCTCCACCTCGCGCGGGCTCATCTGGAAGAAGTCGGCGTCGAAGCCCGTCACGTCGTCCAGGTAGCCGCCGCGGACGTTGCCCTTCTCGATGGCCTCGGCCAGTCGCGGGTCGGCCTTGAACTCGAGCCACCGGTCGTCCGGCAGATCGGTGATGCCGTCGACGCCGCTGATCAGCGCCTCCCAGGTCGACTCCGGGGTGGTGCCCGCCTTGGGGAACCGGGTGGCCAGGCCGACGATGGCGATATCGTCGTCGGCCGATCGCTCACGCTCCCAGAACCGGTCGGCCTCGACGTCGAGTCCCTCGTCGGGATCGCCTTCGATGATCCGCTTGGCCAGCGACGCGATCGTCGGGTGGTTGTACGCGGCGGTCGCGGTGAGGATGACCCCGGTGAAGTCCTCGACGTCGGCCGCGAGCGCGACGGCGTCCCGCGAGGCCAGTCCGAACTCCTCCATCGGGCGGTCGTCGGAGATCTGCTCGACGGCCACACCCGTGGCCCGCGACACCCAGTTGCGGAGCCAGTCGCGCAGTTCGTCGACGGTCAGGTCGCCGACGGTCTCGCCGTTCGAGACGGCGCGGCCGGCCGGGGACTCAGTGCTCTCGGAGGGCCCGGTGCGCTCGGTGGGCCCAGTGGTGTCGGAGGGCGCAGTGCTGTCAGACGGCGCGGTGTTCTCAGTTTCAGACATCGTATTCAGCCTACCGGTGGCGTTAATCATTTCGTTACTCAGCAAAAGGCCCGGTATGTCACGGCGTGACATACCGGGCCGGTCGCCGTCTCATGCGTCGGCGTCGGGGAACGCGGTCTGCTGGTACCCGCCGCGCAGGGTTCCGTCGATGTACGCGGCCTTGGTGGCGCGGCGTGCGATCTTGCCGCTGGACGTGCGCGGAATGGAACCGTTCGGGACCAGCAGCACGTCGCGGGCCATCACGCCGTGCCTGCCGGCGATGGTCGCGCGTACGGCGTCGGCCACTTCCTGCGGGTCGGCTTTGCGTCCGGGACGCTCGGCGACGATCACCAACTGCTCGGACGAGTCGTCGGGATCGCGGGTGAGTCCGCTGAAACCGCCCTCGAAGACCTCGTCGGGCAACTGGTTGGCCGGCACCGCGAATGCGGCGACGAAGCCCGGACGGATCGCGACGCTCGCCTCCTGGGCGCTCGCCTCGAGATCCTGCGGGTAGTGGTTGCGGCCGTCGACGATCACCAGGTCCTTGACTCGCCCTGTGATGTACAGGTCGCCCTCGTACCAGACGCCGAAGTCGCCGGTCCGCATCCAGCGGTCGTTGTCGGGTGCGCCCTCGGCGTGGCTGCCGCTCTCGAGCCGCTTGGCCAGCCGGTTGTGGAAGGTCTCGACGGTCTCCTCGTCCTTGTTCCAGTAGCCCTCGCCGATGTTCAGTCCGTTCAGCCAGATCTCACCGACCCGCCCGTCGGCCTGCTCCTCGCCCGTCTCCGGGTCGACGATGGCGGCCCACTGGCTCAGCGCCACCTGACCGCACGAGACCTGCGCCACGGCGCCCTCGGCCTCCGAGTCGACCGGCACGAATTCGCCCTGATTTAGCTTCTCGCGGTCGACGTACCGGACGAGCGCCTCGTTGTCGCGCTGGGTGGCAGAGACGAACAGCGTGGCCTCGGCCATGCCGTAGCAGGGTTTGATCGCCTTGGGCGAGAGCCCGTACGGCGCGAAGGCCTCGTTGAACTTGCGCATCGAACTGACGGTGACCGGTTCGGAACCGTTGATCAGGCCGATCACGTTCGACAGGTCGAGCGTCTCGCCCTCGTGGGGCAGACCGCGCAGCGCAGCGTGCTCGTAGGCGAAGTTGGGGGCCGCGGCGTAGGTCGGGGCGTGGTCGTCGACCGCCGCCAGCTCGCGGATCCAGCGGCCCGGGCGGCGCACGAAAGCCATCGGGCTCATGATCGTGACGTAGCGGCCGCCCAGCGCGGGCAGGATCACGGTGAGCAGACCCATGTCGTGGAACAGCGGCAACCAGGTGACGCCGCGGGCGTTGCGGTCGATCTCGATGGTGTCGTAGATCTGCAGACAGTTCGCTGCCACCGCCCGGTAGGTGATCTCCACGCCGGCGGGCACGCGGGTCGAGCCGGAGGTGTACTGCAGGTAAGCGACCGAGTCGAGGCTGTTCCGGTCGGCCACCGGCGGCACCCAGGAGGCGCCCACCGAGTCGGGAACCGCGTCCACCGCGATCACGCGGGGGCGCTCCTTGGCCGGACGGTCGGCGAAGAAGTCGCGCACCGCCTCGGCCGATTTCGTCGAGGTGAGGATCGCCGAGGGCTTGCAGTCCTCGAGGACACCGATCAGCCGGTCGGTGTGGCCGGGCTCGTCGGGACTGAACAACGGCACGGCGATATTGCTCGCGTACAGCGAGGCGAAGAAGCCGATCACGTACTCCAGCGACTGCGGCGCGAGGATCGCGACCCGGTCACCCGGCTGCGTCACCTGCTGCAGCCGCGCGGCGACGGCGCGCAGACGCTTGCCGAACTGCGCCCAGGTGAGGTCGATGCGCTCACCGTCCCGCTCCCGGCTGAAATCGAGGAAGCGGTAGGCCAGGGTGTCGGCCTGTTCCCGAACGTTGCGCTCGACATAGTCGACCAGCGTCACGTCGTCCTCGAAATGGAGGTTGCCGGTCTCGTCGAGGAACTGCTCGAACTCGGTATTCAGCATCCGTTAACTCCTGTTACCCGCACTCTTGCACGGCCTTGGGTCAATTGATCCGCACGCGTCCCCCCGTGGCACCACGGTGCCCAGCCCCCCGAACGTACGAAAACCTCGGTCAGTTTACTCTCCCCGCAGAAGCGGGATGACAGGCGCGAACGCGTCCATCTGCGTCGGGAATACTCCCACGTAGCTCATCGTGGTCCGGCGGCGGACTTCACGGATCTGCTCGGCGATCTCCTCGAAGGAGCCGAAGGCCAGGTACGGCGACGAGAGGATGTCGTCGACGGTCAGCTCCACATCGCGCGCGATGTTCGGCGGATACCCCTGCTCCAGAGCCTTGAGCGCCATCTCCGCGGTGGCCACGCGATCGTCGGTGACGACGATGGTGGCGATGGTCCAGTTCAGTTCGATCTGATCGAACCGGTCGCCGGCGGCCTCGCGGATCCGGTCGACGCGCTCGATGGTCTTCTCGATCGTCATGTCCGACAGCCGGAGCTTGCCCTCGCGGGTGGTGCCGGTCGCCACCGAGATGATGTCGGCGTGCTTGGCGGCGAGCGCGAGCATCTTGGGACCTCCGCCGCCGACCGCGATCGGCGGTCGCGGCCCCTGGCGCGGTCGAGGCGACCCCTCGAGGCCCTTGATCTGGTAGAACTCGCCGTCGAAGTCGACGGTCTCGCCTCGCATCAGCTTGTCCAGGATCGTCAACGACTCGTCGAGCCTGCGGATCCGCTCGCCGGGCGTGCCGAATTCGATGCCCGCCTTGTCGAACTCCTCTTTCATCCAGCCCGAGCCGATGCCCAGCTCCAGCCGGCCCTTCGACAGGACGTCGATGGTGGTGGCCTCCTTGGCCAGCACGGCCGGATGCCGGAAACCGTTGGCCAGCACGGACGTCGCGAGACGGATGGTGCTGGTGGCCTGCGAGAGCGCACCGAGGGCCGCGAGCGGCCCCACCTGGTTGCCCATGTGATCCGGTATCGCGAAGGTGTCGTACCCGTACTCTTCAGCGGTCTGGGCGAGCTTGACGAATTTCCGGGCGCCGCCCTCGTCCTTGTTGCCCTCGCCGCCCGCGCCGAAGCGGAACTTCCGAAGTCCGTCGGCGGTGTGCGTCGACGAGTCTTTGGCAGTCGTCACGAAGCGTTCTCCTCATAGGTCTGCGGCCCGCTGCGCGGGCCCCAACCCGAGAAGGCTATCGCAGGCAGTCGCATCGCCCAAGCTGACCGGCACTGATACCGCCCCTGTCGGGCGGCGCGGGTCTCGGGGAGCCGGTCTCCGGTTCAGGTGTGCTCGGGATGCGGCGCACCGGAGATCAGCTTCGAGGCCCACGCGGTCATCCACTGCGTGGCGCTCTGTCCGCTGTTCGACTTCCAGTACCGGGTGGTCGCGTACAGGGCGTGCACCGGGTTGCCCGCCGCGTTCGCCAGCTTGCCGATCGCACTCAGCGGATCGTTGACGGTCGGCGAATCGCAGATGAGGTCGCCGGGCGCGCAGATCGAGTAGACGCGATCGGAGAGGTCGCCGAAACCGCCGCTGCGAGCGCCGGACAGCGTGGTTCCGGGAACCATGCTGCCGAAACCGCCGAGTGCGATCTCGGCGCCGACACCGGCCGGGCTCGGCGCCACGTCGTGCTGACCGCCCGGCTGACGACGGCCGTCGGCGATCATCCCCACGCCCAGGACCAGGTCCTGGTCGGCCGCCGGGATAGGACCGCGGCCGTTGGCGATATCGCTCGCGACATCGCCGGTGATGACCGCGCCCTGGGAGAAGCCCATCAGCACGTACCGCGTCAGCGGGCAGTGCGCATGCGTCTTGCGGAGCTTCTCCTCTGCACGCCGGGTGCCCTGAGCACGCGAATCGTCGTAGCTCGCCTGACGGTCCGCCAGGTTGGTCGGATTTCGGAACTGCGCCTTGTACGGCACGGTGTACACCTCGGTCCGCGACCGATCGAACTTCTCCTCCAGCGGCGAGGAGACCTTCAGCATCAGCGACTTCGGGTTCGCGGTGGGATGGTACGGATCGTCGCCCGCCTTCGACTCCCATGTTCCCGGGATCACCAGGGTCAACACGTCGGGACAGTCGGCCGGTTGCGCCTGCGGACGGTTCGACGGCGCCGTGGTGGTGGTGCCCGGCTGCCCGGGCCCCGGCGGAGGGGGCGGCGGCTTGAGCCACTGATAGATCAGGAATCCGATCAGCAGCGCAGCGACGATCGCGAGGACGAGCACGATCAGCAGCAGCCGCCCGATTCGGCGGCGCTTCAGCACAGGTTCTTCTCTGCCGCGGTGATCACCTTGTCGGACTTCGTGTTCGCCTCGGCGTCACTCTTGGTCATCGGGCCGATCGCGGCACGCACGTACGCCTTCACCAGCATGGGATCGGCCTTCTGCGACTTCGCGTCGCACACGTAGTGACCCATGGTCAGCGCCACGTTGTTGTCGTCGTCGCCCATGAACGAGACGTTCTGCTTCTTCAGATCCGTCAGATACGCCTTGTCCTTGTCGCTCAGCTTGATGCCGCTCGGCGGCGGTGATCCGCCCGGGAAGTTGCCCGGCGGAGTGGTGGACGAGTTCGGCTTGGTCTCGGGCGGCGACACGGCGGCCTTCGACGCCCCGCTCTCGGCCTGCTTGGACGCCTCAGCCGATGCGGACGCCTTGCTCGAATCCGATCCGGGCATCGTGGTGGTGGTGACTGGCGCGGTGCCGATGGGGGCGCTCGCGGTCGACGAATCGCTGCACGCGGTGAGCGCGCCGACCGCGACGGCGAGCGCTCCCGCCGCGACGGCGAGCCGGAGGTACTTGGCAGTCATGACGGCAAGCCTACCGCCGTCGAGCGGCCCGACCCGCCGCGCAAAGGGGTTCACCTGCGAAGACATGGCAATTCCTCAGACGAAACTCAGGCAGTGGTGGTGCGGGTCACTCGACCCGGGCACCGCCCTGCGGAGTCCAGGTGATCTTGCCGCGTTCGAAGGTGTTGAACTTGACGCCGTCGCGGCCGGTCTGCTCGTCGCTGGTCGGCAGTCCCAACCGGTCCGCGGCGGGCACGTACGCGCCGCCGATCGCGCCGCCGACCACCTTCGGTCCCTTGGGTCCGGTGAAGATGCGTCCGTTGCGGAAGTCCTGGGCACTGCCTCCGGGCACCGGGTACTGCGGGGTGAGGCAGCCGCCGAGATCCTTGACCTGCGGCGCCTTCTTGAAGGCGTCGCCCACCTGGCACGCCACCTTGTCGCCGCTGAGTCCCAGCGCGCTCGCGGCCTGCGGCCACGCCTGTGCCATTTCGAACTCCCAGTAGGGCCAGGTGTGCGTACCCGACGGCCGGTAGACGGCCTGCCCCGGGATGCCCAGCTTGTTGAGGCGGGAGGCGAACTGCTGGCTGGTGACCCGAGAGAGGACCTCCAGGCCCACGCCGGAGTAGTTGGTCGCCAACAGCGGGATGTCGGAGGGCTTGTCGTGGGGGCCCACCACGCCGTTGCCCGACGAGATGTACAGGCTGGTGCCCCGCAGCTTGGATGCGAGCACGTACGGGTCGTGCTCCTTCCAAGCCGGGTCGCTCGGCGGTCCGAACATCTTCATCGAGTCGTAGCCGCCGCCGTCGCGCAGGGCGAACTGGACGGCCTGCGGCATTCCGTACGACGACAGCTGGAGAATGCCCGAGAAGGACGCCGCGAACCGGTAGAAGCCGGGGTTGCGGGCAGCGAGCATCATCGCCGCCGAACCGCCCATCGACAGACCTTCGATGCCGCGCACGTCGGTGGATCGCCACTGTCCCTCGAGGATCGGCGGCAGCTCGTGGATCAGGAAGGTCTCCCACTGGTAGTTCTTACCGCGGTCGGGTTCCTTCCAGTCGGTGTAGAAGCTCGACTCTCCGCCGACCGGCATGATCACGTTGACGTTCTTGTCCTGATAGAACTGTTCGGCGTTGGTGTTGATGAGCCAACCGCTCTGGTCGTCCTGCGCCCGCAGTCCGTCCAGCATGGTCAGCTGAGGGAACTTGGCGCCCGGGTTCGAGAACCAGTCGCGGGCCAGGAGGATCTGAACCTGGATGTCGGTGTTCATCGCGGGCGAGTGCACCCACAGCGCCACGCGGTGCGAGCTGTACCAGTACGTCTTGGTGACCACGGCCGGCGGTGCCGGCTTGGCCGGAGCGGGCTTGGCTCCCGGCTTGTCGCCGGTTTTGGCGTCCGGCTTCGCGCCCGGCTTGGCGGGGGCGGGCTTGTCGGCGCCCGGCTTGGGCGCGGGCTTGGGAGCCGGCTTGGCGGGCGCCTGCTGCGGCGGCTGGGGCGCCGGATCGGCGAACGCGGGCCCCGCACCGGCGGCGACCATCGATACGGCCACGGCGAGACTCGCCGCGCCTCGTCTCGCGGTCGTCGTCTTGGTCCAGATCTTCACTGCGTACTCCTCACAAGTCCCCGGCCGTGCCTTCTCGCGCCCACGCGACACCGGGCGTCTCCCGTGTTTTTACACGGGAAATCCTCAGTTCGGTGCGCGCCACGCTGTGACTCGTGTGAATTATGTGACTGAAGTGTCTAAGACGTCCCGGAATGACGCGACCGAACCAGCCCCGCCCGGCCCCCGCCCGGCCACAGTCGGCCCGACTACGGACTGAGCCGCGACATCGCGGATGCGATGTCGCGGCTCAGGCGAGATGTGCTCTAGCGCGCGGCCAGTGGGATCAGTTGAAGAATCCCCGGGCCTTGGCGTTCCACAGCATGTCGCTCCAGTAGCCCCAGGCGTGGGTGCCGTTGGCGGAGTACGACATCACCGGGACTCCCTGGACGAAGGCCGCAGCCTCGAAGGCCTTGGCCTGCGCGAACGCCAGGAGCTCGAGCGGCGTGCCCTTGAACAGGTCGTCGAAGGTGTTCTGCGGGTAGTTGTAGCGGCCGAACAGACCGTTACCCGAGCCGACGAAGATCTTGAGGCCGTGCATGCGGTTGATGAGCATGAACGGATCGTTCTGCGTCCAACGCGGGCTCCACGGCGGACCCCACATCGCGTCGACGTTCCACGGCTGCGGCTCCACGTCCAGCATGGCCAGACGGAGCGCGGTGCGCATGCCCGGCGCCGACAGCGTCAGGTAGCCCGACAGCGAGCCGGCCGCGTAGTAGAGGTCACGACGCTGCGCGGCGTGCGTCAGCGCGGCACCGCCGCCCATCGACAGACCCATGATGGCGTACTTGCCGCCCTTGCTCGCGAAACCCTTGCTGCGCAGAGCCGGGACGAGGCGCTTGTCGAGCACGCAGCCCCACTTGTACGCCTTGCGCTGGCCGTTGAAGTTCGACGGCGCATCCCAGTCGGTGTAGAAGCTGGCGGGACCGCCCACCGGCATGACGACGTTGACGCCGCGATCGGCCATCGCGCGGGCGTTGGTCTCGATGTCCCAGCCGCTGCGGTCGTAGCGCGCACGCATTCCGTCCAGCAGGATCACCGTGCGGGTGTTGCCGGGCTTGCGCCAGGCCTGCACCTTCACCTGACCGGGGGCCATCGACTTGTTGCCGAAGGCGCCGTTGGTCGGCATGCCACAGGCGTCGATCCAGAACCCCGCGTACGACGCGGCGCTCGCCTGACCCGCTCCGATGGCGGTACCCATCAGCCCCATGGCAGTGAGCACTGCGACGAGGACCGCGGTGAACCGGCGATGGCCGGCCTGCGGTTTGCTCTTAGCTACGCGCATTGACTGCATTCTCCCTAACTCTGCTTTGCACTCACCGGCGGTCCTGAGACCACCTGTGAACCTCTTCGGCACGCGTGGGCACCGTCGTTGACGTCACAAAAGTCACATCTGCAACTGGATAGAGCGAGCCTATTCGACTCTCCCACCCTCACCAAACCCTGTGATCGCAATCACATCGCCTGGTCAGTCGACTTGTGCACAGCCGCTCCGTGGGCCTTCACCCTCGTTGCGGCCACGCCGTTTCTATCGTGCAACCGAGCAAGGACGTTACCGTTTCGATATCTGGCCCGCCAATCGGTGAGAGCTATCTGACACATGTCCATCTCAGCTTCACCTGAGGCGGCTCTCAGTTATCCGAGGTCAGCCCCTTGGGCATCGCCAAGCCGCACCGCTCGATCTCGTATTTCGGTTCGCGGGCGATCCGGTAGGAATTGAACTCTGCGGCCTGCCGCAGGTTGTGCCGGAATCGGGCGAATGTCCAGGTGCCCTTGTACGAGGCGAATCGCGCTTCGGTCATCGGGCAGGTCAGTGCCACGCGGGCCATCTTCACCTCGTCCCGGTCGATGAACGCCGGGAAACCCGAGACGCTTCCGCTCTCGGCGACCACCCATTCGGTCGGCAGATGCTTGTCGTGCCCGATGCGCCCGTCGGTCAGCCGCGGCGTGTGCGCCGCCAACGGATACGCCAGGCCCATCTGGTCCACCACCCGGACGTCGAGCGGAGCGTTCATGCTCGTCATGCCGAGGTTGAGGAAGTACACCGTGGTCTGTCTGGGGATCCCGGGCTTCAAGTGCTCGGGCAGCGGAGCCACGTACCACTCGTCGAAGTTCGCCGACGGGAGGATCACCCCGCCTCCGGCGGCCTCGGTCTGCCGGATCTTCTCGACCATCGCGCGCATCCGCGGATACTCGAGGTAGTCCTCTGCGGTGATCGGGTTCTCGTTGCCCATGTTCGTCACATAGAAGCGACGCTCGTCGACGATGCCGTCGCGGCCGATGTCCATACCGGCGTTGGGCAGCACGGTCTGATTGACCGCCACCCCCCACCACACGGTGGTGACGACGCCGCCGAGCAGCAGCAGCCCGGCGCCGAACTGGTACCGCGACCGCGCGCTGGAGAGCGAGGCGGGAATCGTCACCGGGATCACCATCACCGGCAGCAGCAGAATGAACAGCGGCGCCAGCAGGACGCGGCCGTGCATGAAGTCCCCGCCCTGCCGAATCCAGTACAGGCCGAGGATCAGCCCGGCCACCAGCGTCGTGACGACGACGGCGTTCTGGGACTGCACGTGGTCGACGGCCGACGACCACGTGCGACGGAGCCGCTGCATCGGCGGGACCGGCGGCGCCCCGAGGATCTCCGGCGCATCGGCATCGTCGGCGGGGGCCGCCGAGACGGCAGACGCCGCCCGAGGAGCCTCGCGGCGAGTCAGGTACGCGCCGACGGCGAGCAGTACGCCCGCCACGATCGCGACGATCACCGGCAGCAACAGGGTGTACGGGGTGAACAGGTCGTCCAGGTAGGCGAAGCCCTGCTTCCACTTGGACCCGCTCGCATCCTTCGCGATCGCCGGATTCGGCACCAGGACGGCGTAGTAGCCCATGCGGAAGATCTGATAGCCGATCGGGACGGCTCCCGCGACCACCACCATCGCCACACGCATGCGCCAGCCGATCCGCGAGACGAACAGCACCAGCAGGACCAGTCCGCCGAAGACCGTGATCTCCGGACGGATCAGCGGCGCCATGCCCGCGGTGAAAGCCAGGAGCAGGAAGGCGATCCGCGACCGCCGGCTCCCGTCGGCCGGGTCACGCCGGCCCCAGGCGAGGAACTGGCACCACAGCGCGGCGATCCAGAAGATCACCAGACCGTTCTCGAGGCCGGACGTGGCGAAGTCGCGCGCGGGCGGAATCACGATGTACACGATCGCGCCCAACGGCAGCAGCAGCGTGAGCCCCGGCCCGAGCGCCCGGCGACCGTACAGGCGCGCCGTGCCGTACATGGCGAGCGGCAGCGCGGCCACCGACAGCACCAGCGCCACCCAGAGTGCGACGTACTCGGTGTGCTCGGCGCCGGTCACCCAGCTCCAGAACCAGATCAGGTAGGTCCACGCGGTGGAGGTGTTGGCCTCCACCCGTTCACCGGCGTTGAAGACCGGTCCGTTGCCCGCGAGGAGGTTGCGCACGGTGCGCAGGACGATGAGGCCGTCGTCGGCGATCCAGCGGCGCTGCCACGCACCGATCGCGAACAGCACGGTGACGGCGAGGGCTCCGATCGAGAAGCTGGCGATCGGTGCGATCAGCCTGCGCCGGTCGCCGCGGTTCGCGGGCCGTCCGCCGTCGCGGGGCTCGTCGAGGGCCTCCGGGCCATCGGGGTCGTCGGAGACGACCGGGATCACCGTCGTCGGATCATCGGACCGGGACTCATCAGAGCGGGACATAGACCGCAACACCCACCAGCACGACCCACGCCACCGCAAGGAACTGCAGCACCCGATCGCCGAGCGCGATGTCCTCCGGCTCGCCGGCCTGGCCGCCGTCGACGTCGACGGCGTAGCGGAGGATCGCGACGGTGAACGGCACCATCGAGATGGCGTAATAGACGTTCTGCGAGTGGATGCCGTCGAAGGCCCACAGTCCGTAGCAGAGGACGACGGCGGTGGCCGAGAGCGTCCATACGAACCGCAGGTACGTGGTGGTGTAGTACTCGAGCGACTTGCGGATCTTGGCCCCGGTGCGCTCGGCCAACTGCAACTCGGCGTAGCGCTTGCCCGCGGCCATGAACAGCGAACCGAAGGCCATCACCAGCAGGAACCACTTGGACAGGTCGATCTCGGCGGCCACGCCACCGGCGATGGCGCGCAGCAGGAAGCCCGACGACACGATGCAGATGTCGACGACGGCCTGGTGCTTGAGCCCGAAGCAGTAACCGAGTTGCACGCCCAGGTACACCGCGATCGTCACGGCCGTCTGCCAGTTGGCGATGAACGCGATGCCGATCGATCCGGCGGCCAGCACCACGGCGAGCACGAAGGCGAGGTTGCGCGGCACCACGCCCGCCGCAATGGGCCGGAAGCGCTTGGTGGGATGGTTGCGGTCGGCTTCCACGTCGAGAGCGTCGTTGATGAGGTAGATCGACGACGCGACCAGGCAGAACGAGATGAACGCGATGCCGACGTTCAGCATCCGGTCCGAATCCTTGAGGACCTCGGTTCCGGCCGCCAGCGGCGCCGCCAAGACCAGGACGTTCTTCACCCACTGGCGCGGGCGGAGTGCCTTGATCAGACCCGTCGCCAGATTCTTCGGCGGACCGGGGACGCCGTGCTCGATCGGCTCCTCGCTCATCGGTGCTTCCTCACTTGCTCGAGTCTCGGTTGCGGGATTGTGCATCGGCGGCGATCACCGCTCCCGCGGTCACTGCACCGACAAGAGCGCCGGCGGCCACATCGGAAGGGTAATGGACACCCAGAACCAGACGCGAAAGCAGCATCGGCGGAACCACCGCGGCGGGCACCAGCACCTGCGCGACGGGACTGCCCGCGGCCCGCCCCAGCAGAATCGCCGCAGCGGTGGTGGACGTGGCGTGACTGGACGGGAAACTCAGCCTGCTGGGGGTCCCGACGCCGACGCGGATGTCGGGGTGGCTCGGGCGCCTGCGGCGCACCACGCGCTTGATCACCACGGACGCGGCATGCGCCACGAATGCGCCGGCACCGGCTTCCAGGTAGCGGCGGCGCGCGACCTCGTCGCCACGTCGGTGCGCGGCGTAGGCGCCGGCCCCGGCGAGCGCCAGCCAGCCCAGCGAGTGCTCTCCGAAATGCGAGAGTCCGCGTGCGCCGGAGAGCACGCCGGGCCGGTCGGCGATCGCCGACTGAACGGCCACCAGCATCGCCGCCTCGCCGGTCGCGGGTTCCGGCGCGGCGATCTGATCAATCGATTCCGAAGACACGGGCCCAGCTCTCCTTGCTCACCAGATCGTCATGTGCGGCGCGGTACTCGTCCCGCTTCGCGTCGAACTCATCGCGCAAACGCTTCACGAGCGCCGCCGACTCCCTTGCCAACGACAGCATCTTGTCGCGATCACGCTGGCGGTAGACCACCCCGCGACCGTCGGCGGTGGTGACGGTGACGCCGTCGACCCGGCCGAGCGAGAACCAGCGCGCCTCGATGGGCGGATAGTTGGCCTGCGGGACGCTGTGATGCCGGGGATCGGCCGGGCGCGCATTGTTCACGACCGCCGCGGCGAGTGCCTTCACCTTCGCGACCGGGCCGGTGGGGACGTCTGCGCCCAGCGCCGTGGCCTCCCCGGTGGCGGTCGGCAGGTCGGTGGCCGAGGGAAGCACCACCGCGTCGGGGTAGCCCTTGCGGATCTGCGCCACCTTGCCCAGGGCGGTGGGCAGCAGCGACCGGATGTGCTCCGGCCCGGCGAGGAAGTCGCGGATCGCCTCGTTCTGGATGGCGACCGTGGAGTACTCCAGGCACAGGAGGTGCTTCGCGGTGGCCTTCGCCATCGACTTGAGGATGCCGTCGATGGAGCCGTCGGTGTAGATCGACGCGACCACCAGGCGGTTGCGCAGATGGAAGTACGCCTGCCAGTCGATGGCGTCGTCCTTGTCGCTCCACGCCATATGCCAGATGGCGATGCCCGGGATGGTCGCGGTCGGATAGCCCGCCCGCTCGGCACGGAGCGCGAACTCCCAGTCGTCCCACTTGATGAACAGGGGCATCGGTAGGCCGACGGTCTCCGCGACCTCGCGGGGGATCATGCACATCCACCAGCCGTTGCCCTCGACGTCGATGCGCCGGTGCAGGTTCTTGGAGTTCTCGCGATCGCTGAGCGGATACTCGGCGAAATTGTGGTCGTACTCGACGAACGGAGCGGCGGTCCACATGAACCGGTTGCGGTCGATCACCTCCCCCATGCAGTGCAGATGGCTGCGATCCTGCAGGTTCAGCATCTGACCGCCGACCAACATCGGCGACTTGGCGAAGCGCGACATCGCGAGCGCACGCAGGATCGAGTCCGGCTCGATCATGATGTCGTCGTCCATGTACAGGATGTACGGGCTGTCGGTGAGCCGCAACGCCTCGTACATGATGCGCGCGTAGCCGCCCGACCCACCGAGATTGCCCTGGTCGAAGATGTGCAGACGATCACCGAGGCGCTCGGCGGCGGCCGAGTAGCCGTCCTCGTCGACCACCTTGCGGGTGCCCTGGTCGGGCATCAGGACGGCGTCGATCACGGCGTCGACCATCGGGTCCGAGGTCAGCGCGCTCAATGCCGCGACCGCGTCGGCCGGGCGGTTGAAGGTCGGAATGCCCACGGTGACGCGGTCGGTGCCGGCCTGTGCGGGCTCGATCGGTGCATACCACCCGGCCGAGAGGATCTCGGTGTCCGTGTCGGTGGTGATGTCGAACCAGATCCAGCCGCCGTCCTCGAACGGGCCGAGGTCGGTCTGAAACTCGAACACGCCGGTCCCGTCGTCCCCGAGCGGAACCAGATCGCCGCCGATCGCGATACGGGAGCCGTCGATCTTGGATCGGTAGAGGTCCACGCGCGCAATTCCGCGCACCTCGACGCGCAGGACCACCGAGTCCAGGACGCTCCAGCGGCGCCAGTACGAGGCGGCGAAGGCGTTGAAGTAGGTCGCGAAGCTGATCTCCGAATCGGCGCCGAGCCGCACGCTGGTGCGGTCGGGCGCGTGGGCGCGCGAGGCGTTGCTCGGCGACTCCACGAGGTACAGCGACCGAACGTCCAGCGGTTCACCCGGACGAGGGAAGATCACGCGCTGAAGCAGGCTGACCGCTCCGGATTGCTGTGCCTGAGTCATCGGGCCGCTCCCTCGGCCAGCGGCGCACCGTCGCGCAGGTGCGGCGCCAGCGTGTTGTCGAACATGGTCAGCGCGCTGGCGATGGCCATGTGCATGTCCAGGTACTGGTAGGTGCCGAGGCGACCGCCGAAGAGCACCTTGGACGAGGCCGCCTCGGCTTTCGCCAATTCGCGGTAGGCGCTCACCATGGCGCGATCGTCCGGGGTGTTGATCGGGTAATAGGGCTCGTCGTCGTCCTTGGCGAAGCGGCCGTACTCCCGCATGATGACGGTCTTGTCGGTCGGATAGCTCTTCCGCTCCGGGTGGAAGTGGCGGAACTCGTGGATCCGCGTGAACGGCACGTCGGCGTCGTTGTAGTTCATCACCGGGGTGCCCTGGAAATCGCCGGTCGGCACCACCTCGAGCTCGAAATCGAGCGTGCGCCAGCCGAGCCGGCCCGCCGAGTAGTCGAAGTAGCGGTCCAGCGGGCCGGTGTAGACGACGGGTGCGTCGGGACTCGCGGCGCGCAGCTCGTCGCGAACGTCGAACCAGTCGGTCGACAACCGCACCTCGATGCGCTCATCGGCCGCCATGTTCTCCAGCCACGCGGTGTAGCCGTCCACCGGCAGACCCTCGTAGGTGTCGTTGAAGTAGCGGTTGTCGAAGTTGTAACGGACCGGCAGACGGGTGATGTTGCCCGCCGGGAGGTTCTTCGGATCGGTCTCCCACTGCTTGGCGGTGTAGTGCTTGATGAATGCCTCGTAGAGGGGACGGCCGATCAGGCTGATCGCCTTCTCCTCGAAGTTCGCCGCCGCATCGGTGTCGACCTCGGACGCCTGTTCGGCGATCAGCGCACGCGCCTCGTCGGGGGTGAAGTAGCGGCCGAAGAACTGGGACACCAGGCCCAAGCCCATCGGGAACTGGTAGGCCTGGCCGTTGTGCATCGCGAAGACTCGATGCTGGTAGCCGGTGAAGTCGGTGAACTGGTTGACGTACTCCCACACACGCTCGTTGGACGTGTGGAACAGGTGCGCGCCGTACTTGTGGACCTCGATGCCGGTCTCCGGCTCCGCCTCCGAGTACGCATTGCCACCGATGTGGTCACGCCGTTCGACGACGAGCACTCGCTTCCCCAGTTGCGTCGCTGTGCGTTCGGCGACGGTCAAGCCGTAGAAACCCGAGCCGACCACGATCAAGTCGTAGGTGCTGTTGTTCGTCACGACTGTTCAGCCTATCGGACCGATCCTGAGTATTCCCGCAGCGAGCACGCGCGACGGCCCGCCCGGCGGTGTGAGATTCGTCCGTGAAAGAGGCCGTGAGAACCGTCAGCCCAGGCCGTCCCGCGTGGGGAAACCGAGCGCGGCCAGGCCGCCCGCGTTCAGGAAGTCGGTCAGCGACTGGCCCATCAGCGCGTGCACGCCGGTGAGCGGGCTGAAGTAGATGACGCCGTTCTCCAGCACCTGCACCAGACCCGGCAGTCCCTTGCCGTCGGTGAGCAGTTCCGGTTTGGCGACGGTGCCCGTGGAGCCCTGCGAGTTGTCGCTGCGCTCCAGATTCACCTGCTTCAGATCCACCTGCTTCGCGGTGAGCTGCTTGAGTCCCTCGGTGACCAGTTTCTCCAGCATCGGGGTGACCTCGCCCACGATGCCGGTCACGTCGGGCAGTCCCACCGCCGACAGCCCGGGCACGATCTGGTTGAGGACGGCGCCCAGCGGGCTGAGGTCGAGCAGTCCCCCTCCCGGCGAGTCCGGTCCCACCTGCGGCTTGACGATCTTCGGCATCGATTTCTGGCCCCGCACGGAGAACCAGTCCGATTTCAGTTGCAGCTTGACCCGCGCGTCGTTGCCCGAGGCCTCCACCGTTCCGCCGGTGCCGGTCACCCGGACCTTGACGACGCGGCCGCCGCCTTCGCCGAGACCGTTGGCCTCGATCACCTCGAAGCTCTTGAGCGACCCGACGCCGAACGCGGAGCCGATGCTCGACGCGCTGACGGTCGCGGACCACGAGTGGTCGGGTGCGATGGAGTCGCCCGCATCGCGGACGGCCGGGAAGAGTCCGCCCGCGGTGTACCCGCCGGTGGAGGCCGAGAACTCGGTGAGAGCGGGTTTGCCGTTCAGCAACCGGATCTGCCCGGCGGTGGCGTCGGCGGCCCGGCTGGTCCGGGGATCCTCGCCGGAGGCGCCGTGATACATCTGGGACGCCTGGGTGTTGTCGATCTTGCGACCCGCGGCCAGTCCGGCCAACACATAGGAGCGCGCCGCGACCGCCTGCGCCTTGAGGGCCTCGAATCCGCCGGTGTCACCCCAGGACGGCATCGACTCCTTGGGGATCACACCCTTGACGTAGTCGTCCACGTGCAGCTTGTTGTAGACGCCGCCCGGACCGATGCCGATGGAGCCGCGGTACTTGTCGCCCCCGTTGCAGAAGGTCAGCAGTTCCTGGTCCGGCCGGTTGGTCCCCGGGTTGATCGGGTCCACCTGCGTGGCCGGAACAGTGCTGACGACGGCGCCGCCGCAGCCGTCGGTGATCGTGGCCGTACCCCCGGACAGGCTGACCGCCTGCCCGGGAGCGACCGTCTGCGTGCCTACGCGCATTCCGGCAGCCGCATGAACACCGACCGACGCCTTCTCGCTCAGCGAGACCGTGACGTCGGGGGTGCTCACCTTCCCCGCGACTGTGTTTCCGTAGTAGTGCCGGAGGATCTGATCCGCCGACCACCCCTGCTTCGCGTAGCCGTACGCACCCCACTGGCCCAGACCGCGTCCGTGCCCGTGCCCGTGCCCGTCGAGGACGATCGGCGTGTTCGCCGCCAGGGCGACCCCGTCGGAGGAGAACACGTCGGTGCCGCCGACGACCAGACCACCCGCGAGCAACGCGGGCGCCAGGCCCAGGGCAGCGAAGGTCAGAGTTCGCTTCTTGGCTCGGCTCGGTCGAACATTCGGCACAGCACAACCCCTTATGGCGGGACCACTGCATGCGTGTGGCCCGTGTGACTAGTGGGACTCCTGTGACAGTAGTGACCAGACTGCGGACACGACAAGTTCAGACGGTCACAACCGAGTCACGCTTTTAGAACCAGCGTTCGAGGACCTGGGCGACACCGTCGTCGAGGTTCGACGAAGTCACTTCGTCGGCCGCCTCCGCCGCTGCCGGATCGCCGTGACCCATCGCCACGCCGTGCGCCGCCCACCGCAGCATCTCGGCGTCGTTGGGCATGTCGCCGAACGCTATCGGTGCCCGTCCGTCGACGTCCGAATGCTCCACGAGCCACGCGAGCCCTGCGGCCTTGTGCGTTCCGGCCAGCGAGAACTCGATCAGGCCGGTGTCGATCGAGAAGGTGATCTCCGCCAGGTCGCCGACGCGCGGCGCCACCGCCTCCGCCATCGCGCGCGAGGACATGCTCGGCATTCGTGCCAGCAGCTTGACCGCAGGCGACGCGGCGACCTCGTCCTGGCTCACATAGACGTGATCGGGATTGAGCCAGGCGTGTTCGTAGCCCGGCGTCGCGACGAACGGCGGCGTCGCGGTGTCGTGGGCGGAGCCTCCGGCCCGCTCCGCGGCGAGCCCGCATCCCGGCAGTACGTCCGCGCAGATCTCGGCGATCCGAGCGAGTGCGCCGGGTTCGAGGGTCGCGGCGTGCAGCACCGTGTCGGTGGCGACGTCGTACACGATGGCGCCGTTGGCACAGACCGCGTAGCGCACGGCGGCGGGGGTGCCCGCGAGTTGATCGGTGATCTCGGGAATCCAGCGTGGCGGGCGACCGGTAGCCAGAACCAGTTCGACGCCGCGCTCACGGGCGCGGCGCAGCACCGAGACCGTGCGGCCGGAGATCCGGTTGTCGTCGTCGATCAGGGTGCCGTCGACGTCCGAGGCGATCATCGTCGGCGTCGGCGAGTCGGTGGTCATTCGGATCGGCTCCCCCGTTTCGCTGCGCGACGTCGCGCCTTCTCCGCTGCTTCCGCGTCCTCGATCACCAGTGCCTCCGCGGGTGTCGGCGCACAGCCGCCGAGTCTCTCCGGCAACCAATCGGCACCGGCGGGCGCCTCCGGGTACCGGTCCTGCACCCGGTGCAGAAGGACGGTCATCGTCTCGCGCAGTCGGGCCGTGCCCACGGCGGGATCCTCGTCGGCGGAGAAGGTCATCGGCGCACCGAACTCGACGTCGATCGGGATGCGATGGAATCCGATCCGGCGCTTGGCGCCCTTGGTCCATTGCCGCTGTGCGCCCCAGACGATCGTCGGGATCACGGGTACGCCGGCCTCGGCCGCCATCCGCACAGCTCCCGACTTGAACTCCTTGAGTTCGAAGCTGCGGCTGACCGTCGACTCGGGGTACACGACGATGAGTTCACCGCCGCGAAGCGCGTCGACGGCGGATCGATATGCGTCCCCGCCCGCTGAACGGTCCACCGGCACCGCCCTTGCGTGTTTGACGAGAAATCTCATGATGCCCAGGTCCATCACTTCGGACTTGATGAGGTACCGCCCGCGTCGACCGCGCCGGTAGAGCCCCAGACCGGCCGGAATGAAGTCCACGTAGCTGGTGTGGTTGATCACCACGACACCCCCGCCCGCGGCGGGAACGTTCTCGAGGCCGAAGTAGCGACGCCGAACCCCCTGCGCCAGCATGATCGATCCGGCGATCCCCTCGAGGGTTCGATAGACCGGCTCCATCGTCAGTCCGCATCTCCGGACGCCTCGCGCCGAGCCCTCTTCGCCGCCTTGGCCTCGGCATCCGCGCGGTCCATCGCGTTGGCCTCCTCGAGCGTGGGGGCACCGCCGCCGCGCGCCGCGGGCACCCAGAACTCACCCGCCGGGTACTCGCCGTAGCCGTCCTGCAGTTCGGTGAGCTTGGCCCGCATGGAGTCGAACAACCGCTGAGTCAGTTCCTCCGGCGTGCCCTCCGGCCTCAGCGGCTCGCCGACCCCGACCATGATCTTGAATCCGGTCCGGCCCAGCTGCCGCGGATGTCCCTTGGTCCAGATCCGCTGCGCTCCCCAGATGATGGTCGGGATGATGGGCGCGCCCGACTCCAGCGACATCCGCGCCGCTCCGGACTTGAACTCCTTGAGTTCGAAGCTCCGGCTGATCGTCGCCTCCGGGTAGACGCCGACCAACTCACCGCGCTTGAGGTAGTCGACGGCGTCGCGATAACTCTGCGCACCGTTGGCGCGATCGACCGGGATGTGCTTCAGGGACCGCATGATCGGTCCGCCGACGGCGTTGTCGAAGACCTCTTTCTTGGCCATGAAGCGGACGTACCGCCGCGGCTTCTGCAGGAATGCGGGAATGCCCGCGAAGGTGAAGTCGAGGTAGCCGGTGTGGTTGATGGCCACCACCCCGGGACCGTGGGCCGGCATGTTCTCCACACCGGAGATATCGAACTTCAAGCCCTGGGCGAGCCAGAGCAGACGGGCGGTGGACACGACTCCGGCGTACACGGGTTCCATGTCAACAGAGCTTAGTCACCGGCTCCGACACCGCAGGACTCCGCGAGGCGTCGTCGCCGGCTCCCGCGCTCATGCGAGCGATCGACTGATCACCAGCCGCTGGATCTGGTTGGTGCCCTCGAAGATCTGGGTGATCTTCGCTTCGCGCATGAATCGCTCGACCCGGAAGTCGCGCGTGTAGCCGTTGCCTCCGAACACCTGGACCGCGTCGGTGGTCACCTTCATCGCCGCATCCGTCGCCACCAACTTGGCCACCGACGCATTGCGCGAATACGGCAGTCCGGCGTCGCGGCGCCGTGCCGCGTCCAAGTACGTCGCCCTCGCCGAGTCGACCGCCGCGGCCATGTCCGCGAGCAGGAAGCCGAGGCCCTGGTGGTCGATGATCTTGCGGCCGAAGGTCTCGCGCTCCTTGGCGTAGGCCACCGCTTCGTCGAGGGCCGCCTGTGCGATGCCGGTCGCGACCGCCGCGATGCCGAGGCGTCCCGAGTCCAACGCACTGAAGGCGATCTGAAGTCCCTGGCCCTCCGCACCGATCCGGCGCTCGGCCGGCACCAGCGCACCGTCGTACCGGGCGGAGGTGGTCGGCACGGCGGCCAGGCCCATCTTCTCCTCGGGGCGCCCGAAGCTGAGGCCCTCCGTGCCGTCCGCCACGAGGAAGCAGGAGATTCCCTTGGACCCCTCGCCGGTCCGGGCGAACAGGTTGTAGAAGTCCGCGACGCCGCCGTGGGTGATCCACGCCTTCTCGCCGGTGATCCGGTAGTCGTCGCCGACCGCCTCCGCGCGGCATGCCAGGGCCGCGGCATCGGATCCGGCCTGCGGTTCGGACAGACTGTACGCACCGATGCTCGCCCCGCCGAGCATCTCCGGAAGCCAGCGTTCCTGCTGTTCCCGGGTGCCGAAGGCGAACAGCGGATGACATGCCAGGCTGTGCACGCTCACTGCGACGCCGACCGCCGCCCAGCGCGCCGCGATCTCCTCGAGTACCTGCAGGTACACCTCGTACGGTTGGCCTCCGCCGCCCCACTCCTCGGGATACGGGAGGCTGAGCAGCCCCGCCTCGCCGAGCTTCGCGAACACGCCCTCCGGATACTTCTCCGCCTTCTCGTGCTCGTCGACGATCGGAGCGAGCACCTTGTCCGCGATGTCGCGCGTCAGGTCGATCAGATCGCGGGCTTCTTCGGTCGGCAGCAGGCGGTCGACGGGCACGTCGGACTCCTCGGGATTCGAAAGCGAACAGTACTGGGAACGGTTTCAGAGTACTGCCGGGCCGGCAGTACTACAAGACAAGGAGCAGTACCCCTGGTCAGTACTATCGAACCCATGTCCGCGCCGACCGATCCCGACTTCGCCACGCGACGCCGCTCGCAGTTGTTCGACGAGTTGCTCGCGATGTTCCTCGAGGAGGGCTTCGCCCACTTCACCCTCGACGCCATCGCCGGGCGCCTGCGGTGCTCCAAGTCGACGCTCTACACGCTCGCCGCCAGCAAGGGCGAACTGGTCCGCGCGACCACCATCCACTTCTTCCGCCGGGCCACCGACGACGTCGAGGCCGCCGTAGCGGAGGCCGCGTCGCCGCGCGAGAAGATCACCGCCTATCTGGAGGCGGTGGGCGACGCACTCGGCGGGGCCTCGCCTGCGTTCATGACCGATCTCGCCGCCTTCGCTCCGGCGAGAGAGGCGTACGAGCAGAACACCCGGATCGCGGCGGCGCGCGTGCGGGAGCTGATCGACGAGGGCGTCGCCACCGGCCAGTTCCGGGACGTGCACGCGGCTTTCGCCGCCGACCTGGCCGCGACCGCGATGGTCCGGATCCAGCAGGGCGACGTGCGCGCGGCCACGGGCCTCGACGACGCCGGCGCCTACCGCGAATTGGCGGCGCTCCTCACAGCGGGGATCAGCGCCTGACCCGGATCATCCGCGGCCAGGTCAGCGCCCAGGCGACCGGTCCGGCCATCGCATCCAGAAGTCCAACTCGAGCGGTCCGGTGCCGGGTTCGGCCCGGTACGGCTCGAAGTCGGTGATCCCCTCCGCGGCGAGCACGTCGTCGTCGATCAGGCACCGGCCGGTGAACTCCGCCGCGGGCTTGGTCAGGACCGCGTACGCGGCGTCGCTCATGATGTCGGCACTGCGCGCACCCCGGAGCATCTCCTCGCTGAGGAGATTGCGGACCGCCGCGGTCGCGATCGAGGTCCGGGGCCACAACGTGTTCGCGGCGATGCCGTCCGCGGCGAGCTCCCGCGCGAAGCCGAGCGTCAGGATGGTCATGCCGAACTTCGACACGGTGTACGCCGCCCCGACCTGATCGAACCATTCGGGCGCGAGGTCCACCGGGGGCGAGAAGGTCAGGATGTGCGGGTTCTCCGACTTCCGCAGGTGCTCGATCGCCGCCTTCGAGAGTGCGAACGTGCCGCGCGCGTTGATGTCCTGCATGAGGTCGTACTTCTTCATAGGGATGTCGTCGGTGGCGGTGAGATCGATCGCCGATGCGTTGTTGACCACGATGTCTATGCCGCCGAACCGCTCCACCGTCTGCGCCACGGCGCCGGCGACGGACTCGTCGTCGCGGACGTCGCCCACGATCGGCAACGCCCGCCCGCCGGCCTCCTCGATCGCCGCGGCCGCGGTGTAGATGGTCCCGGGGAGCTTCGGGTGCGGCTCGGCCGTCTTGGCGAGCAGCGCGATGTTCGCGCCGTCGCGCGCCGCGCGAATCGCGACAGCCTCGCCGATGCCGCGGCTGCCGCCGGAGATGATGAGCGTCTTGCCGCGCAGTGAACCCGTTTCGGTCATGGTCGCCTTCCTGTCCACCGATCCGAGCCGTGACGGCCCAGATCGATCGTTCGTATCCGATCCGAACGTAGAAGGCTCGGACGCGTTCCGTCAATAGCCCGATCCACGCACTTCAAGCCCGTTAAAACAGACCGTCAGTCCTTTCGTGAACCGCTCCGATCGCACACGGCAGATTTAGTATCCTTAAATCCATGAACGATGATTCGGCGTCGGCCGCCACTATCGAAGCCGAGCTGGGATCGCGGATCCGAGCGGCACGCCTAGCTCAGCGGCGGACTCTCCGCGATCTCGCCGCGGCGGTCGGCGTCAGCACGGCCACGCTCAGCTTGATCGAGAACGGGCGATCCGGGCTTCGCGTGGCTCGGCTCGCCCGGATCGCCGACGCACTCGGACTTCCGCCGGCGGCGCTCCTGTGCCCCGAAGTCCCCGAACCGCCGGCTCCGGGGCCGCCCACAGCCGGCGGCATCCTGCCCGACGACGGCGACTGGCGACGGTACCGCCCACTCGTCCTCGATCCCGTTCTCGCCGCAGCGCTCGACGAGATCGTCGAAGTGGGATACCACGGCGCGACCATCCGCAGCATCGCGAACCGGTGCGGAAGCACGGTCTCGGCTCTCTACACCAGGTATGAGAACAAGCAGCACATCCTGATGACGCTGCAGGAGCTCGCCGTCAGCGCGGCGACCGACCGCGGCGCCATCGCCCGCGCGGACGGCCGGAACCCCGTCGAACGCTTCTGCTTCCTGGTGGAGCATCTGGCATTGCTGCACACCTACCGGCGCGAGCTCGCGTTCATCGGCACCAGCGAACTGCGCAGTCTCGATCCGGAGAATCGGCGCCGGATCGCCGGACGCCGCACCGATCTGCAGCACATGGTGGACGAGGAGGTCGACGCCGCCGTGCGCGCGGGGCGGTTCCACCCGGACCATCCGCACGAGGCCTCGCGCGCGGTCGTGACCATGTGCACGGCGATCTCCGGCTGGTGGCGACCGGGCGGCCCGTTGTCGCCGGAGCGGGTGGCACAGTTGTACGTCGGCTTCGCACTTGACCTGATGCGCGCCGATCCGCGATAGCGACGCCGGTCACGGCGCGACGATCTGCCCCCACCGCCGACCGTGCTCGGCGATACCCTGGAACAACAGCCCCTGCGCCACCCGAAAGGCAGCACCCCGTGCAGATCACCAGCATCGGCCACGCCGGATTCCACATCCAGACCGCAGCCGGATCGATTCTCTGCGATCCCTGGGTCAACCCCGCGTACTTCGCCTCCTGGGTGCCCTTCCCCGACAACTCCGATCTGGACTGGAAGGCGCTCGGCGACTGCGACTACCTGTACGTCTCGCACCTGCACCGCGACCACTACGACGAGCAGAACCTGCTCGAGAACGTGAACAAGGACGCGACCGTGCTGCTGCCGGACTACCCGGTGCCGGATCTGCGCCGCGAGCTCGAACGCCTCGGCTTCACGAAGTTCGTCGAGACGCAGGACTCCACGAAGCACACCGTCTCGGGACCCAAGGGCGATCTGGACATCATGATCATCGCGCTCCGCGCGCCCGCCGACGGCCCCATCGGCGACTCCGGTCTGGTGGTCGACGACGGCGAGACCGTCTGTTTCAACATGAACGACGCCCGCCCGATCGATCTCGACGTGATCGCCGACGAGTTCGGCCGCGTCGATGTGCACCTGCTGCAGTACTCCGGCGCCATCTGGTACCCGATGGTCTACGACATCCCCCGCAAGTCGAAGGCCAACTTCGCGATGCAGAAGCGCCAGCGCGGCATGGACCGCGCACGCTCGTACATCGAGCAGGTCGGTGCCACGTGGGTGGTCCCGTCGGCCGGGCCGCCGATGTTCCTGGACGACGACCTGTTCGGTCTCAACGATTTCAACACCGGCAGCGATGCCGACAAGGCCAGCATCTTCCCCGATCAGGCGGAGTTCCTGGAACAGATGCGCACGCACGGCACCGACGACGGGGTCAAACACCGCGGACTGATGATGGTCTCCGGGTCGGCGGCCGACTTCGCGGGAGACGAACTTCGCGAGATCGTGCACCCGTATCCCCCGGAGACGGTTTTCGGCGAGAACAAGAAGGCCTACCTGGAGGCGATGAAGGAGAAGTTCGCTCCGGTCATCGCCGCGCAGAAGGCCACCTGGGCCTCGCCCGACGGACCGTCGCTCCTGGAACCGCTGCGCGAGAAGTTCGAGCCGATCATGAAGCAGTCGGACCTGATCTGCGACGGCATCGGCTACCCCGTCGGTCTGGTGGTGGGAGAAGAGACGTACGTGCTCGACTTCCCCAAGCGGACGGTGCGGATGCGCGAGGACGGCGACGGCAAGTACCGGTACGGATTCCGGATCGCCCCCGAGTTGGTGCGCACGGTGCTGCGCGACGACGAACCCGACTGGGTGAACACCATCTTCCTCTCGACCCGGTTCTCCACCTGGCGGATCGGCGGATACAACGAGTACCTGTACACCTTCTTCAAGTGCCTCACCGATGAGCGCATCGCCTACGCCGACGGCTGGTTCTCCGAGGCGCACGACGACTCGGCGTCCATCGAGCTCGACGGGTGGGAGATCCAGCGCCGCTGCCCGCACCTGAAGGCCGATCTGAGCAAGTTCGGCGTGATCGAGGGCGAGAAGCTCACGTGCAACCTGCACGGCTGGCAGTGGGATCTGGCGAGCGGGCGCTGCCTGACGTCGAAGGGACACGAGCTGCGAGCACAGCGTGCCGAGCCCTAGTCCGGACGCCCCCAGCCGGTGCTATGCCGGCCGTTCACTGGCCGAGCGGAGGGCTGAGCGGCGGGAACGGTTCCAGGAGGCCGGCCTCGAGCTGTTCGGCACCCTCGGCTTCTCCTCCGTCACGGTCTCGGCGCTGTGCGCCGAGGCCGGATTGTCGCGCAGACAGTTCTACGAGGAGTACTCGAGCCGGGAGGCGTTGCTCGCCGAGGTCTACGACAAGATCCAGGAGCACGCACGCAAGACTGTCGTCGACGCGGTGCGGGCGCTCGGGGAGACGAATCCCCGCGAGGCGGCGCGCGCGGCGATGAGCGCCTACATCGACACGATCGCGACCGATTCGCGAGCTATCCGATGCTCCTTCATCGAGGTCGTCGGGGTCTCCGCCGAAGTGGAACGGCGTCGTCTCGCCGGTCGTGTGACATGGGCGCGGTTCATCGCCGACACGATTTCAACGATCCCGGGAACCACGCGCAAAGACTTCGACTACGCCGCGACTGCCTTCATCGGCGCGCTGACCTCGGTCGTTCACCGCTGGGGGACGGCACAGGAGCGTCCGGACCGGTCGGAGATCGTAGATCTGCTGTCGGACATACTCGTTCACATCGCAATCGACCGCACTGACTAGTGCACACAGCCGGTTAACCGTGATAGCTTTGGCACAGGTTCTGAGACGCTAGAGTCTCACACCGCGTGCTCGGTCCGGGTGGAATCGGGGCTCTTGGGAGGGAGCTGCTCGGATCGCCGGAGGGCGCGGCGCCGGTTTGGGGGAGAATCCGCAAACTGCGCCGCGCTTTCTCTTGCCACAGGTCAGGACGGATTCAGCACACCGGTCGCGACCAGGACCGCATAACCGATGAAGGCCACGGTGTCGATCAGCGCGTGCGCCAGGACGAGCGGCCAGAGCCGCCCCGTCGCCTGATACCAGCGTCCGTACACCAGACCCATCACGAGGTTGCCCGCGCCGGCACCGACGCCCTGGTACAGGTGGTAGCCGCCGCGCAGAAGCGCGGACGACGCCAGCGCACCCCGCTCTCCGACGCCCAACTGCCGTAGCCGGGTCATGAAGTAGCCGACCACGACGACCTCCTCGGCGAACCCGTTGCCGAACGCCTTCATCGCCAGAACCGGGATCCGCCACCACAGACCGTCGTCCGGCGCCGCCACGAGCTGCGAATTCCAGCCCATCGCCTGAGAGAACGCGACCAGCGCCAGACCGGGCAGTCCGATGATCGCCGCCAGGACTGCGGCGGGCGGCACATCCGCACGCACGGGCCGCCCGAGGCCGATCCGCCGAAGGCCGATTCCGCTGCGCCACAGCAGGTACGCGCCCAACCCACCGATCGCCAGCAGGCGGACCACGCTCATCGACTGACGGATCACGTCGATCGCGGCCACCGACGAGCTCACCGGGTTGAGGGCGACCGTCGTGTCGCCGATGCCCGCGGTGAGAGCGTTCTCCGCCAACGACAGCACCGCGTACACGGCCGAGAACCCGAAGGTGAGAACGCCGACGAGGATCAGTTCGACGACGATCGCACGCCGTTCGCGGCGGTCGTCGACGCGTCCCACGGCAGGCGCGGGCGGGTGGACGAAAGCCCGCAGAAGTCCGCGGATGCCGCCCGCCTCAGAACTCACCGCTCCAACGGTAGCGGCAGCACTGAGGCGATGCGTTCAGTCCTCGCCGAAGCAGGGATGCAGGGCCAGCGAGTGAATCGCCGCGGACAGTTCCGGGATGCGGGAGACCGGGCGGGCGAACGGCATCCGCACGTCTTCATCGCGATTGCCGACCTCCACGCGGAAGGTGATGCCGAACCGGTCCAGGCGCAGCGGCCGGGCGCGCCCGCCTCGGATGTGGTCGGGCAAGCGCTGAGCGAGTTGGCAGATGAGGTCCTGGTGATCGGCGTCCAGGTGCACCAGCCAGTCGTTCTCGAACTCCCAGAACAGATCCGGACTCGCGGCGGCGAGCGCGTCCACGTCGACGCCGCCCGCCCCGGTCGACGTCGCTATGACAGCCGACTCGAGCGCCATTCGCATGAGGCTGTAACCGTGGCCCACGTCGAGCAGCTTCTCGTCCGGGTGGTCACCGGCGATCTCCACCGCCAGGTCGCGCTCGAGCCGTGCGGGCATCTCGTGAAGCGTGCCCGACAACCAGATCAGCGACCGCACCCGCTCGCGCATCCTGACCGGTGCGACGTCGATGACCTCGACCATCGCCGTGACGTCTCCGCCTTCGCGGACCAGGCGCAGCGCCGGCGTCTCGTCGGGAACCAGGAGAAAGGCGTCGCTTTCGAACAGATGGACCATCCCGACCGAATCGCACCCCTTCGGCTCGGTCGCCGCACCGTCCGGCGCACTGACCGACAGCGTTCCCGAATGAGCACGACGGCAGGCCGTCTGGATCAGTTCGGCATCGCACGGCGCGAGGATCGTGTTCACGTCCACCTCCAGGAAACGGTCTAATTAGCTAAGCCTAACTTATGCTCACCTAACCTAACCTGAGGGCTTTTCGCCGTCAACGCCCCGGCCGCACGGCCGGTTTCTCTCGACTACTGTGAAATGGTGCCCGTCTACGCTTACTTCGGCCCCGCCGGCACGTTCACCGAGATGGCGCTCGATGCCGTCCTGCGCCGACGCGGCGAGGCATCGACGGCGACCAAGATCGCGGTGAGCAATCCGCCGGCCGTCATCGATCTGATCCGCAGCGGGGGCGCGGACTTCGGCTGCGTCCCCATCGAGAGTTCGCTCGAGGGAGCGGTCCCGGCCACGATGGACGCCCTGTCGCCGAGCGCCGGCCTCCCGCGCGTCCAGGCGTACGCGGAGGCGGCTCTCGACATCTCCTTCACCGTCGCCGCGGCAACGCCCATGGACCCCGCCGACGTGCGGACCGTCGCGGCGTATCCGGTGGCCGCGGGTCAGGTCCGCCGCAGCATCGAAGAGCTGTTCCCGCGGGCCGAGGTGGTCGTCGCCACCTCCAATTCGGGCGCAGCGCGCGACGTGGCCGAGGGTCGCGCCGACGCCGCCGTGACCACGGCCGCCGCGGCGCGGATGCATGAGCTGGCGACGCTGGCCGACGGCGTCGCCGACTCCGACGACGCCGTCACCCGGTTCCTGCTGCTGGGGCCTGCGGGGCCGCCGCCGGAACCGACGGGAGCAGACCGCACGTCGGTGATTCTGGACCTTCCGAACACGCCCGGAAGCCTGGTCGCGGCGATGAACGAGTTCGCGATGCGCGGCATCGACCTGACCCGTATCGAATCGCGGCCGGTCGGCCCCGGACAGTACCGTTTCTATCTCGACGCGCGAGGCCACGTTCGGGACGCTGCGGTCGGCGAGGCGCTCCGCGCCCTGCACCGCAGTGCCGAACGTGTGGTCTTTCTCGGATCGTGGCCGGTCGACCCGCAGTTGGCCGTGACCACGGCCGCGACACCTCCCGACCACACCGAGTCACGCGAGTGGTTCCACCGTCTTCTTTCTGGGGAACTCTAAAGACATGGCAAGGCTTCACCTGGTCCGGCACGGCGAGACCACGTCCAACGTGCTCAAACGTCTCGACACCGCACTTCCCGGAGCGTCGCTGACCGATTTCGGCGCGCGACAGGGCGTGCGGTTCGGGCTCGAACACCCGCTGACCGACTCGGCGGTGCTGGTGAACTCTGTCGCCAATCGGGCGCAGCAGACCGCGGAACTGATCGGATCGGTGTGGGACTCGTCCACCGAGACCGTGGAAGGCGTCCACGAGATCCAGGTCGGCGACCTCGAGGGGCGCAGCGACCGCGAGGCGCATGAGCAGTTCCACGAGATCGTCGTGCGCTGGCACCGGGGCGACCTCGACGCCCGGCTGCCCGGTGGCGAGTCGCTGGAGATGCTTCACGACCGCTATCTGCCGATCATCGACGATCTGGCGTCGCGGTACCTCACCGGCGAGAATCAGCGGGACGTGTACCTGGTCTCCCACGGTGCGGCGATCCGGCTGATCGCCGCACACCTGACGCGGCTCGACCCGGAGTTCGCCATGAAGAACTACCTGAACAACACCGGTTCGGTGGAGTTGGAGTTCACCGGCGATCTGTGGGTCTGCCACCGATGGGGCGAAGCCGCACTGCCGGACGCCGACGGTTCGGACACCGCACCCGGCTACGAGGATCCGATGGGCTGACCCGGCCCCGGCGGCCTGATCCGGTCAGCCCCACCCGTTGGCGTGCAGCCACTCGTCGCTGATACCGAAATGGTGCCCCACCTCGTGCAGCACGGTGATCGCAACCTCTCGGCGTAGTTGCTCGGCCGAATGGCACATCGCGAGGAGCGGCTCGCGATAGATCTCGATCGTGTCGGGCAGGAAGCCGCTGTACTCGGTGGTCCGCTCGGTGAGCGCCACACCCGTGTACAGGCCCAGGATGCCGGGATCGTCCTCGTTGTGCGGACGCACCAGGATCACGACGTTCGACATGGCGTGCATCAGCTCCTCGGGGAGGAGGTCGAGCGCATCGCCGACGAGGTTCTCGAACTCTCGCTCCGACATCCGCAGCGGCATGTCAGCCGCCTGCCGGCGCGGGAAGCTGCGCGTCGTTCGGCGTGTAACCGGGAGGCAGTGGCACGGGCTCGCCCACCGACCGTCCCGGCGGGCCGACGTCGACCGGCTTCGGACTGCCGCCGTTGATGAGCAGCGTGTCCGGTCCGCCGCGAGCGTCGCCGACCAGGGTCGCGAAGCCGCCGCGGTCGGGCAGCGCCGCGTAGCAGACCACACGCCGGCTTCCCGTCAGCCAGCTCACCTCGGAGATCACCGACCACTGCACGTTGAGCGTGGTCGCCTTGAACTTCTGCGCGCCGCCGAAGAACCTGTTCGTCTGCGTCGGGCAGATCGTCTTCAGGTAGTCGTTCTGATCCGCGACGCTGGGCCACGGCTTGCCGGAGTTGCGGCCCCCGAAGCGCTGGGACAGGTCCACGGTGCCGGTCACCTGGAAGGCGTGGGGTTCGGCGCAGTTCACGACGCTGCTGGTGGCCTTGCGGGTGGTCTTGTCGATGCCGATGCAGGTGCCGTCGGGCCATGCGAACGACTGGTCCACATCGCGGACGCGGCCGGTGAACTCCTCCTGGCCGCCGCCGGCACCGGGTTGTTCGATTCCGCAGCGCAGACTGCGCACGCCGCGTTCCCACTCCACCTTCGACGGGAACATCAGTCCGGGCGAGAGCCGGCCCTGCGGATCCAGTCCACCGCCCAGGTAGCGGTCGACGATCACGCCGCAGCTCTCATCGCGGATCGCGGCGAAGCGCTCCGGTCCGGGCCACGGTGCCTCCGAGGAGAACTCGGAGCTCGGGAACGCGGAGGTGTCGAGCACACCGGCCACTTCGAACCGATGCGGCGACTCGCACGCCACCGCGCTCGGCTCGCCGGGTGTGTCGGCGCTCCAGGTGAGGCAGTCGCCCGCCTCGGATCGGGTGAAGTCGTTCTCCTGCGCGGGCGATCCCTCACCGATGACCGACGAGCCGACATCGCCGACGTCGTCGAAGACACCGGTGCCGAGCATCACTCCGCCCGCGGCGAGCGCACCGACGAGCACGGCCCCGAGCACCAGCCGCAACGAATTCTTCGGCATCCGGTTGCGGGAGTCGGCCGGCTCGCGGCCGTCGGCGGGCTCGGGCCCCCCGTCGTCCCCATCGCGCTCTCCGCCGTCACCGTATCCGTCGTCACCGTATCCGTCGTCGCCGTGTCCGGCGTCACCGTAGTCGTAGGCGTCCTCCGGTTCGACGCCCCACTCCTCGACGTCGTCCTCGACCTCCGCGTCGTAGTCGTCGAGTCCGGCCGTCGGCTCCGGCTCCCCGCCGATCTCCGGGAGCTCTGCGGTCGCCTGCTCATCGCCTTCGACGGCACCGACCGGCCCCCACACGTCGGCATCGCCGTCGACGACGGGGCGGGCCTCGTCGTCGCCGCGGCCGTCATGCATCGGTTGATCCCTCTTCGAAGTCATCGCGTTCCATCATGCCTGGTCGTTGCTCGCCTCGTGTTCCGAGTAGGGTTCAACGTGTGATCGACCTGAAGATCGTGCGTGAGAACCCCGACCTTGTACGTGCCTCCCAGCGTGCCCGCGGCGAGGATCCCGGACTCGTCGACCAGCTCCTGGAGGCGGACGCGGCACGGCGCTCGGCGATCGCCGAAGCCGACGCCCTGCGCGCGGAGCAGAAGTCGCTCGGCAAACTCGTCGGCAAGGCGTCCGGAGACGAGAAGACCGCTCTGCTCGCCAAGGGCAAGGAACTGGCCGAGCAGGTGAAGGCCGCCGTCGCGAAGCAGAACGACGCCGACTCCGCGTCGCAGGCCGCGCACCGCGCCATCTCGAACATCATCACCGATGCCCCGGCCGGTGGCGAGGACGATTACCTCGTCCTCGAACACGTCGGTGAGCCGCCCGCCATCGACGACCCGAAGGACCATCTCGAACTCGGAGAGAGCCTCGGCCTCATCGACATGGCCCGCGGCGTCAAGGTGTCGGGTTCGCGGTTCTACTTCCTCACCGGTCTGGGCGCGATGCTGCAGCTCGGTCTGCTCAACATGGCCGCGGCGAAGGCGACCGCCAACGGTTTCACGCTGATGATCCCGCCGGTCCTGGTGAAACCGGAGATCATGGGCGGCACCGGCTTCCTGGGCGCGCACAGCGACGAGATCTACCACCTCGACGAGGACGACCTGTACCTCGTCGGCACGTCGGAGGTGCCTCTCGCCGGGTACCACAAGGACGAGATCCTCGACCTCTCCGGCGGACCGAAGCGTTACGCGGGCTGGTCCACCTGCTTCCGCCGCGAGGCGGGGTCGTACGGCAAGGACACCCGCGGCATCATCCGCGTGCACCAGTTCGACAAGGTGGAGGGCTTCATCTACTGCAAGCCGGAGGACGCCGAGGCCGAGCACCAGCGGATTCTGGGCTGGGAGAAGGACATGCTCGCGGCGATCGACGTGCCATACCGAGTCATCGACGTCGCAGGCGGGGACCTGGGCAGCTCGGCCGCCCGCAAGTTCGACTGCGAGGCATGGGTTCCGACGCAGGGGACGTACCGCGAACTCACCTCCACGTCCAACTGCACCACCTTCCAGGCACGACGACTCTCGGTCCGCTACCGGGACGAGAACGGCAAGCCTCAGATCGCGGCGACCCTCAACGGCACCCTCGCGACCACCCGGTGGCTGGTCGCCATCCTCGAGAACCATCAGCAGCCGGACGGTTCGGTTCGCCTTCCCGAGGAACTCGCGCGGTTCGTCGGGGTGGAACACATCCGACCGGTGTAGTCGGCATTCCGGACGTCGTCGTCCGCGCCCTCTCGAAACCGTTTCATCCGTGCCGTCGCCGGGTATCCGACGGCACGGATGAAACCGCCAGAGAGGACCTCGGGTCGATGGACGTGCCACAGAGACTGATCGATCGCATCAGCGAGTTCGAGGAGGCCGATCGGGCCGCAGCGCCGCTCGCCGGTGCGGTACACCGCGTGACTCGGCGCGATGCGGTGAAGAACGCACTGTCGGGCAGCGCACTCGGCCATCAACTGCATCCGGTGCTGACCGATCTGCCGATCGGCGCCTGGACGATGGCGTCCGCGCTCGACTACTTCGGCGGCACTCGTCACGCGGACGGCGCGAGGCGGCTGGTCGCGCTCGGTGTGCTCAGCGCTGCGCCCGCCGCCGCGGCCGGAGCCTCCGATTGGTCGGATTCGTACGGCGGCGACCGGCGGATAGGCCTCGTCCACGGCGTGATGAACCTGGCGGCCACGGGTGTGCACGCCAGCTCATGGGTGGCCCGGATGCGCGGGCGATCGAAGGCGGGGGTGGCGCTGAGCACGATAGGCCTCGCCCTCACGGCGGGGGCGGGATACCTCGGCGGCCATCTCTCGTTCGCCCGCGGCGTCGGCGTCAACCGAACCGCATTCGAACCAGCGGTCACCGAGTGGACGCGAGTGGCGGCGCTGCACGAGCTCGAGGAACGCAAACCCCTGCGTGTCGAGGCCGCGGCGGTGCCCGTCGTTCTCGTGCTCGTCGACGGCCGCGTCCATGCGCTCTCGGCCACGTGCACCCACGCCGGGGGCCGGCTCGACGACGGGATGGTGATCGATGAGGATTCCGGCCCGTGCCTCGTGTGTCCGCTGCACGGCAGTACGTTCCGTCTCGCGGACGGCGGCATCGAGCGAGGGCCGGCCGCGGTGCCGGAGCCGCGCTGGCAGGTGAGAATCGACAGCGGTGAGATCTGCGTCAGCCGGCGGACAGTGCCTGCGGCGAGAGCGTTCTGACCAGATTCCTGGCCCATTCGAACTGGCGCTCGGCTTGTGACAGACACTGATCGACGAGCGCGGAGCACTCGGAATCGTTGGTAGCGGCGGCGCCTTGGCCGAGGATCTCCCACTGCATCGTCAGCCCTGCGATCCGTTGACAGACGCCGCACAATTCGGCGACCGGCAGAAGCGACGCGGGAAGCTCTCGGGCCGGAGTCTCGAACACGCTCGACGGGCCGACGGCGGCCTGAGTGTCGAACGCCGCCTCCGACTCGACGCCGCGAGCGACGGCCAGCGATCTGACGGCACCGGCGTGATTGCGCGACCAGGCCGCGAGATCCGCAGCGAGATAGTGGATCTCAGGGTCGGTCGGGTGGTCTCGTGCGATCGATTCCAGCTCCCCGGCGAGAAGTCGTTCGGAGCGCTCGAGTTCACGAAGGAGGATGCCCAGGTTCTTCATCGCGTCCCCTCGCTCTCCCCGGAGAGCACTGCGATGGCGGCGGCCGCGGTTTTGAATATCGGTTGCTTGGACGCCGGATCCCAGTCCGTGAGCGTCAGCTCGTTGGCGGCCCGGTCGTGAGCTGCCGGTGATTCCAGGTCCCAATAGCCGTAATGGAAGGGCAGAAACAGCACCCCCGGTCGAATGTCCGCGATCCGTGCGGCGGCGCGCACCGTGCTGCGGGGACTTCGGATCTCGACCGGATCGCCGTCGCGAATGCCGTGGGTGGCCGCGTCTGCCGCTGACAGCTCGACCCACACCTCCGGGGCCGCACCGTTGAGTTCCGGTGCCCGGGCGGTCTTGGTTCGGGTGTGGAAGTGGTAGACGGTCCGCCCCGTGATCAGGGCGAAAGGGTATTGCGCCGACGGTGGTTCGTGCGGCGTCTCATAGTCTGCGGACTTGATCAGCGCGCGACCTTTCGGATCGTTCGCCCGGTACCGGGTGGCGTCGACGGGACATCCGGTGATCAGGTCCTTGCCGTACGTCTCGCACTCGTCGGCCGCGGTCCAGAAACGACCGTCCGCATAGAGACGTGCCGTGCCGCCGGGCGCGGTGTCCGTGCACGGCCACTGCACGCTGCCCTGCTCACGCAGCCCCGCATAGCTCATGCCGCTGTAATCGCAGAGTCTGCCGGCGCTGCACCGCTTCCACGCTTCGAACACGGCCTCCGCGTTCGACCACGGCGTCAGCGGGCGGCCGTCTCGGTCACGGAAACCCATCCGTCGCGAGAAGTCCAGAAAGATGTCCAGATCCGCACGGGCCCCTCCGGGTGGGTCCACCGCCTTCTCCGACAGGTGCACGGTGCGGTCCGCGTTGGTGAAGGTACCGACCTTCTCGCCCCACGCCGCCGCGGGCAGCACCACGTCGGCGAGCACGCCGGTCTCGGTGAGGAAGATGTCCTGCACCACCAGGAACAGACTCTCCTTCGAGAGGATCGACCGTACCCGGCGCAGCTCCGGCATCGAGACAGCGGGATTGGTCGCGGAGACCCAGAGCATCTTCAGCGATTCCTGCTCGGCGTACCGGAAGATCTGCATCGCGTGGGTCGGCGGCGCGAAATGCGGGATCGTCGCCGCATCGACGTTCCAGACCGAGGCGAGCTCTCTCACGTGCGCGGGGTTGGCCCAGTTCCGAAAACCGGCCAGGTCGCCGTCGGCGCCGCACTCACGGGTGTTCTGTGCGGTCGGCTGCCCGTTCATCTGCAGTACGCCGCAGCCCGGACGTCCCAGCATTCCTCTGAGCAGGTGGATGTTGTTGACCTGCACCGCCGACGCCGTGGCTTGATGCGACTGGTAGAACCCCTGCAGGACCGTCGACAACAGTCTCTGGGCTTCGCCTATCAGCCTCGCCCCATGCCGGATGTCGTCGGCCCCGACTCCGCAGATGTCTGCTACTCGCTCCGGCGGGTACTGCGAGACGAGGGCGGACAGGTCCTCGAATCCGACGGTGTGTTCCCGGATGAATTCGTCATCGATCCACCCGTTGACGATGAGTTCGCGCAACAGACCGTTCATCAGTGCGAGGTTCGTTCCGGGCAGGGGCGCCAGATGGACGCTCGCCCGTCGCGCGACCGCGGTTGTCCGCGGGTCGACGCAGAGGAGCTTCGGCGGATCCGGAGCCGCGAGACGGTCGAGTATCCGCATCCAGGTGACGGACTGGGTCTCCGCGACGTTGTGCCCGAACAGCGCGATGACGTCCGCATGGTCGACATCTGCCAACGTACCGGGTTGGCCGTCACTGCCGAACGATTCCTTCAGTGCTTCACCGGCGGTAGCGGTGCACAGGCGAGTGTTGCCGTCGAGGTGGTTCGTACCGATCCCGGCGCGGGCGATCACGCTCAGCGCGTAGTACTCCTCGAGGAACAGCTGGCCGGATGTGTAGAACCCGATCGAACTCGGGCCGCTGGAGTTCAGCAGGTCCTCGGCGTGTTCGGCGATCCGGCTCATCGCGGTGTCCCAGTCGGTGGGGACGAGTTCACCGTCCTTGCGCACCATCGGCGTGCTGAGCCGGTCCGGGGAGGCGTTGGCCTTCCAGCCGTAGCGGTCTTTGACGTCGAGCCTTCCGCGGTTGATCCGGTCGTCGGCACGGCCTCGGATTCCGACGATCCGACCTCTCCGGACGGCGATCTCGAGGCCGTCGCCATTCGAGTGAAGAACCGACGCGGTCGGTACCCAACAGTCCACGTCGTCTGACGTCGTGCCGGCCGCCAGCTCGGTATCGACCCGTCGCGGCCACATCTGGGCCCTCTCGTACGGGGTGCGCGGCCCCCAGATGTCGGTCACGGCCATCACTCCCCTGCTTGACAACGCTGTCGCTGCCCAGCGGGTACCCGACCGAACCGCTCTGAAACCTCGGCGAATCTCGACGCGACTCCCCGAGGAGAAGGCTCTCGCGGTCGTACGTGGGCGTACGAGCGCGCGCAGCCGATGCCGACGGATGTTTCGTCTCCGGGGTCCGCGGGCATTCCCCGTGAAGTCCTCCACCGACCTGCAAAGACCGAGATCTCACTCAAGGAGCCGGCATGACCGACCACCTACTGCTCGCCGACGAGGTTCTGGCGCGCTCGTCCATGTTCACCTCTGTGGGCTGGATCGGCTACATCATCATCGGCGGCGTGGCGGGATGGCTCGCAAGCAAGATCACCGGCGTGGACGCACAGATGGGCCTGTTCGCCAACATCGTCGTGGGCGTGGTCGGTGCTCTGATCGGCGGATTCGTGCTGAGCTTCTTCCTCGACACCGCCAGCGCCGGGATGTGGTTCACATTCCTCACCGCGCTCGCCGGTGCGGTGTTGCTCCTCGTCGTCCTCAAGGCCCTTTCACGACGAGCCTGACAGTCTCGTCGCTGAGAGGACGGCTGCGGCGACGGTCTGACCGGCGACCTCGCCCGAGGTGCCGCGCCGCTCGGCGGCCGCACCGACGGTGGCGAGACCGGTAGCGTAGTTCAGATGAACTCCCAGCGACCCGAGCCGCCGTACCAGCGGCGACCGAGCGGAGGCCCTCGACCGGAGGCGCCGACCCGCAGGGTCTCCGGTCCGCCGCCCGGGGAGCCGGGCTACCGGCCGCCACTCGCGTGGTCGCAGGAACCCGACCCCCGATCGCGGCGACGTTCGCCCGCGCCGCCGCCCCCGAACCCGCTGCCCTCGAACCGGCAGGCGCCGCCCGCCGGTCCCCGCCCGGCCGCTCCCGGCGCGGTCGGCTACGCCCCGCGCCAGGAGCCCCAGCCGGTCCCGGCGGGGCGGCGCCCTCCGTCTCCCGCACCGGCCGCAGGTGGCGCACCGCCTCGCCGTCGCTCCGACGAGAGGCGGTCCACACCGCCGCCGACTCCGCCCCGGCGCCGCGGCCGCGCCGCGACCTCTCCCGAACCGCGCAAGCGCAGGCGGTTCCGGCTGGGCCGGATCCTGCTCGTGATCGTGCTCCTGCTCGTCGTGATTCCAGTCGGGCTGCTGTTCTATTACGACGGCAAGCTGCATCGGGTCAACGCCCTGTCCGGCTATCCCGGACGGATCGGCGATACTCCCGGAACCAACTGGCTGATCGTCGGAACCGACTCCCGTCAGGGACTCACCGAGGAACAGAAGAAGAACCTGGCGACCGGTGACGCCGACGGAGCGCGCACCGACACCATCATGATGGCGCACCTGCCGACCTCGGGTAAGCCGATGCTCATCAGCATCCCCCGCGATCTGTACGTGCCGATCCCCGGAATGGGCAGCCACAAGATCAACGCCGCCTTCAACAACGGCGGGCCGCAACTACTGGTCCAGACCGTCGAAGAGTTCACCGGCGTCCGCATCGACCACTACGCCGAGATCGGGTTCGGCGGCTTCGACAACCTCGTCGATTCCGTCGGCGGGGTTCAGATGTGCCTCGATCAGCCCCTGCACGACCCCAAGGCCGGGCTGAACCTGCCCGCGGGATGCCAGAGACTCGACGGCGCTCAGGCACTCGGACTGGTGCGCACCCGCGCCTTCCCCAACGCCGATCTGGAGCGAGTGGTGAACCAGCGCAAGTTCCTCGCGGCACTGATGTCGAAGGCCACGAGCCCCGGGGTGCTGCTCAACCCGTTCCGGCTGTTCCCGTTCGTCAGCGGGGCGGTCGACGCGGTCACCGTCGACAGCGGCGACCACATCTGGAACCTGGCCTGGCTCGCGTACAAGATCAGCGGTGATCCGATCACCACGACGGCGCCGGCCGACGGCGACGAGTTCACCGACGACGGCGACTCGCTGATACCTGGCGAGACGACGAAGAGTTTCTTCGACTACATCGCGCGCGGCCGGGCGGTTCCAGCCGATCTGCTGAGCGGAGGAACCGGCGCCGTGTCGTAGTGGCCGCCGCCACCGGATCGGAGTCGGGCGCCGCCCGTCGCCACCAGCCGGGTGCGGAGCCGGGCCATTAGACTCGTCCCATGACCGAAACGCCGCGCACGCCGTTCCATCAGCTGCTGCACGACCAGATCAGCAACGAGTTCTCCGCATCTCAGCAGTACATCGCGCTCGCGGTGTACTACGACAGCCACGACATGCCGCAGCTGGCGAAGCATTTCTACGCCCAGTCCGTGGAAGAGCGCAATCACGCGATGATGATCGTCCAGTACTTCCTGGACCGCGACATCGATGTCAAGATCCCCGCCGCCGACGCCCCGATCACCGAGTTCGACGACTACCGCGGCCCGATCGAACTCGCGCTGAAGCAGGAGAAGATCGTCACCCAGCAGATCGTCGATCTGGCGAAGACCGCCCGCGACAGCGGCGACTACCTCGGCGAGCAGTTCATGCAGTGGTTCCTCAAGGAGCAGGTGGAGGAGGTCGCGACGATCACCACGCTCCAGACCATCGCCGACCGCGCCAACGGCAACATCTTCGATCTCGAGAACTTCGTGGAACGCGAGGTCAACAACGGCGGCCCCGCACCCGACGCCGCCGAACCGCCGGCCGCGGGCGGAAACCTCTGACGGCCGGCGGGAGGGCTCCGGCGGCTACCGCAGCGTGACCTGACGCCCGATGATGCCCGCCCGGGAGCTTCGCTCGGCGGCGGTGAGGTCGGAGGTCTCGGCCAGCGCCTCGGTCAGCCGGGCGTCGAACTCCTCGACTCCCGAGTGCCATTCCTCGTGGTGCGCCTCGGGATCGAGGTCGAAGACCGGAACCACCAGACCGTGGGTGCGGAACGAACCCGCGAAGCGCGAACCCTCGCCCAAGGTCAGCCCGCCGGCCGCGTGCACGCGGGCGAGTGCGTTCATCAACGCGGTCTCCTCCTCCGGACGCACCCACCTCAGATGTGCACGATCGCCTGCGTCGACCCACCACGGTGCACCGACCCCGCTCGACGGGTGCAGCCGGGCGGTCGGAAGGATTGTCGCGTTGGCGCGCTCGAGCATCATCGAGAGCTCCGCCGGAACGTCGGAGTCGTCGGCGAACCACCACCCGAAGTCCTCATGCACGACCACCTGGAGTTCGGCCTCCGGGTCGATGATCTCGGTGAGCGGACGACCGAGTACGCCGCCCGGGTAGGTGTCGCCGGCGGCGGCTGCACTCGCCCAGGTCAGCGCCGCGGACAGCGAGCCGGCGAGGTCGGCCGGCTCGGGGTTGGTCTGCAGGGCCACGAGGCCTCCGGTGACCTTCCCGCCCTCGTCCCCCTCCGCCGCTCCGCGCTCGCCGAAGACCGCTGCGTCGCGCTGCCGGACCTGGGCCGGCACCGCACCGGGCAGAATGGTCGCGAAGTCGGCTTCGTGCGCCGCGTCGAACCCTGCGGCGAACGGCACCCGGGCAGTGGCGGAAGCGATGAAGGCGCGCAACGCCACCAGATCGCATTCCGCCTTGAGTCCTTGGAACGGGCGCGCCGGCGCCGCCAGTGCGGCTTCCTGCCGCGCCTTGCGGGCGGCGACCCGCTCGGCTCGATTGCTCCCCGGACGCGGGCCGCTGCCGCGCTTGCTCTTCTTTCCCATGCGACCAGCCTCTCATCCGCCGGGACGCGGCGCACGAGGGCACCCGATCGCTGACGTCTCACTCCACCGTGACGAGCCAGTCCCGCACTCGGGCCGGGTAGTTGGTCGCCAGCCAGCGCACGCCGAGGTCGGCGCACAGCTGCACGTCGGCCTGGTCGTCGCACGTCCACGCGTAAGTGACGCGGCCTGCTGCGGCGGCCCGATCGACGAGGTCGGGGTGCAGACGCAGGGTCTCGATGGACGGTCCGACACCGGTGGCGCCGACAGCCGTCGCCGCCGTCCCGCCGATGATGCGGATGCTGTCGCCGAGGAGGATCGTCGGGAGTATCGGTGCGGTGCGCCGCACCCGCCACACGCCCGCCGGGGAGAACGAGATCACGACGGCACGGCTGTGGTCGGCCGACGGCGGCGCAGCGACGCCGAACTCGTGGAGGACTTCGAGGAGTTTGAGCTCCACCATGCTGCCGAAGCGGACCGGATGCTTGGTCTCGATGAACAAGCGCACCGGCCGATGCCAGTCCAGGGTGAGGGTGAGCAATTCGCGCAGGGTGAGCACCGACGCCGCCCGGCCGCTTCGGTGCCACGAGCCGAAGTCGTATTCACGCAGTTGCGCCAGGCTCATCTCGCTCACCACACCACTCGCGTCGGACGTCCGGTCGATGGTGCGGTCGTGGATGCAGACCAGTTCGCCGTCGGCGGTCAGCCGGACGTCGCATTCGAGGCCGTCGGCGCCCTGCGACAGCGCCAGCTCGTAAGCCGCCAACGTGTGCTCGGCCAACTCGCCGGAGGCGCCGCGATGCGCGACCACCGCGGGCTTGCCCGAGCGCGAGATACCCGCCGACATCATGCCGCCACCAGTCGTCGTCCGGATGCGCTGGAACCGACCGGGCCGGTGAGGACCGTCACCAGCCGCGGACCCACCCAGTGGGCGAAGACCGCGGAGACCGCGAGCGAGAACGTGACCAGCGCGAGCGCATTGGCGCTCACCTGGACCGAGTCGCTGAACCATGAGCCGATTCGATAGCAGACCGCGATCAGCGCGACGAGATTGACGATCGCCCACGCGGTCCCCAGACGCTTGATGCGTCCGATCGCCGGAGCCGGAGCGTCGCCGCACAGCGCGGCCTCGCTGAGCAGCAGGGGAACTCCGACGACATTGGCCAGCGGCACCGCCGCCAGCGCCAGTACCACGCGGGCCGGCCGCGGGTCCCGGCGGTCGGCGGCCCGATACGCTGCGGCCCGCGCCGGAAGCAGCCAGCGCACGAAGGCCACGAGTGCCACCAGCATTGCGACGAAGGCGAAGACTCCGAAGACGAGCACCGCGGCGCCCGAGAGCAGATCCAGCCACATCGGAATCGGCGTCGAGCGGTTGACGGCCGCGATGACGTACCGGATCAGATGCACCACCGCCGCCGCGCCGAGCATGGAGGTCGCCATCCGCAGCGCGCGCAGCAGCACGTCGCCGGGGTCCGCGGGCTCCGGGTTCTCCCCCGGCGAGATCGGCCCGCGATCCGACAGACCCCAGCGCGGTATGTACCGGTACGACGGGGTCGGCGTCCATTCGTGCGCGCGGACCGTGACCGGAGCCGGACGCGCCTCGGCCGGACGGTCGGCGACCCAGCGCAGACCGGCCCGCGCGACACTCGTGCGCGGTGCCGAAGCCCCTCGCGCGGCACCGGACTGCGGCCGCTGAACCACGCGGCCCTGTGCGTCGAGCACCATGAGCCGACGGCCGCAGCGCGGGCACAGTTCACGTCCCTCGCGATGCGGCGCCTGGATGCGGCAGCTGGGGCAGACGTCGAGCATCAGGCGTCGCCGCTCCCGTACATCCCTTCGGTTCCGGTGTCGACGGGCTTGTCCGCCGCCTGCCACGCCACCATGCCGCCCTCCACGCAGGTTCCGTCGATGCCGCGCATCGCCAGGTACTGGAGCAGGCGGAACGATCGCCCACTGGTCCGGCATATCACCAGGAGTTCGGAGTCGAGGTCGATCTCGTCGATCCGCGCGGGCACGTCGTCGAGCGGGATGTGCAGCGCCCCGCGCACGTGGGCTTCCTCCCACTCGTAGTTCTCTCGAACGTCGAGAAGGACCTTGTCGGTGACATCGCTGAAGTCGTCGGGGAGGTCGGTGACCGCCACCGTCTCGATCTCGTCCATGCTCACCGTTCCCATGCTTCCACAAGTGCCCCGAACTCGATGCGGAGCCGCCGCGGATGATCGCATCGCGGAGCCTTCGGCGCTACCACAACCGCCCAGCGGCGCAACGCGCTCACCCATATGCAAGGTTGCATATTTTTATCCACAGCGGCGTGTCGCACTGTCGATCCACACATACCCACAACCTCCGCCAGTCCTGTGGACAGCCCTGTGGATTTGTGGATAAGGGGAGGTGAAAGCAAGACTTTCTGTGTCGCACGTCTCATTCCGGCTGACAATTCCCTGAATCTTCATCGCATTTCCCCTGGATTGTCGCCTGACGGCCAAGCGATTCTTCCCCAAGTGCACTGTGGACAACGTGGGGATAACCCAGTCGAACAAACCCTCAAGTTCTACTTGCGACTTGCTCGGGCGCTGATCGCGGCACACTACACTCCGAGGTTGTGCACGTGCGCTGGCTCACCGCTTTCTTCGACTTCCCGGCCTCCGAATTCGGCGCTGAGGTGACCTTCTGGCGCGCGATCTCCGGCAGTACGGTGTCCCCGCCGCGCGGCGAGTTCAAGGAGTTCGCGACGCTCGAACCGTTCCACGGCGACCCTTATCTGCGTGTTCAGCGGGTCGACGACGGTCCGGGCGGGATGCATCTGGATCTCCACGTGGACGATCCGTCGCAGGCGATGCTCGAGGCCGAGTCGAGGGGCGCGACGGTCGAGTCCGTCGCCGACGGTGTCGTGACGATGCGCTCGCCCGCCGGCGGCGTGTTCTGCCTCATCCCGTGGCGGAACGAATCAGTCCGGGCCCGGCCCATCCGGTGGCCCGGAGGAGGCATCAGCATCATCGATCAGCTCCGATTCCAGGTGCCGTCCGCCGACTTCGGTACCGAGGTGCAGTTCTGGGCCGGACTCACCGGCAAAGACGCCGGCCCCACCGAGGGCGTCGATGCGGTCGCTCTCAACAACAGTCCCCGACTCTCGCTGCAGGTCGTCATCATGCGGACCGACGAGAGCGTCGCCAGCGCGCACACCGCGATCGCCGCCACCAACGTGCCGGACGAAGTGGAGCGGCACGAGGGCTGGGGCGCGACGGTCGTCGCGCGCTCAGCCGACTGTGTGCAGATGGCCGACCCGTGCGGCCGGCTCTACTGCATCACTGCGCGCAATCCGCGGACCGGTGTGTGAGACCACCCCCGGCTGCCCCACGCGTCCGTCAGCCCAATTCGGCGAGTCTGCGGGCCTCACGTTCACACTCACGGCGCTGCGCCGGCCGCAGGTCCACGAGCTCGGTGAGCTCGACGCCGGCCGCCGTCCGCCGCCAGGTCCCGGCCAGTCGCCCATCCGCCAGGATGAATCCCGGCGACTGCCCGTTGGGTGTCACGGTCCGCGCGTAGACGTCCGGGTCGGCGACTCGGGCGCGGTCGGCGTCGGTGAAGATCACGGTGTCGAAGGGTGCGACGAGCCGAATCGGCACCGCGGTTTCCGGATCAGCGAGCGCCAGCCCGTCCAGGTCGTACAGCGTCTGTCCGTCGGGTCCGGTGAGACGCACCAACTCCCAGTCGTCCGTCATCTGCTCCAGTACCGGGCGCAGTCCGCGCAGACCGGACCAGGTCTGCACCGCCGCGACCGTCGACGGCCCGAAACCCCTCAGGTAGAGGCGGATCAGGTCGCGAATCGCCTCATCACCGGCGACGGCCGGCTCCCCCGGTCCGATCCAGTCGTCCAGCAGTCGGAAGGCCGGGCCGCCCGACCGTCGCCACAGTCCCCGCGGGGGCGTCTGGACCAGCGGCATCCACGCCCGGACCACCGCGGCCATCGCGTCGACGGGTTCGGCCGGCCAGATCTCCGAGAGCGCCGTACGCAGCCGGGCCGCCGTCACGGGCTCGGGTCCACCGCCGATGATCCGCGCGCCCACGGCCGCCACCTCGTCCGGGGCCGGACCGTTGAGTCGTCGGACGTGATGGCGAGCCCCGCTGATCAGCGTCGGGCTCAGCAGCGCCCTGATCCACCGCGCGTCGAGGGCGTCCATCAGGAAGACCGTGCCCCGCTGAAGCGCCATCCGGACCATCGATCGATCCTGGATCAAACTGTCCAATTCGGCTGGATCGAAGTCCTCGATCCGGGAGGCGAGCGCATAGAACGCGGCCTGCGGATCCTGCGACTGCAGGCCGACGCACCGGTCGACGACCTCCACGGCGTCCTCGTCCACCCGCTCGATCAGGTGTTGCCGCTCGAGCAGCGTGCGGTTCCATTGGCGCAGACTGATCGCTCCGGTCACGGCCGCGAGTCAGCCTGCCGCCGGGAACTCCAGGCCCGTGGTGGCATGGCAGCGGTATCCGTTGGGGTTCGTGAACAGATACTGCTGGTGGTAGTCCTCGGCGTAGTAGAACATCCCGTCGCCGGCCTCCGACATCAGCGAGATCTGGCTGGTCACCGGACCGTAGCCGGCAGCGGCGAGGACCGGTTCGAACCGGCGTGCGGCGGCCGCGGCCTGGTCGGCCTCGGCCTCGTCGAAGGTGAAGACGGCCGACCGGTACTGAGTGCCGATGTCGTTGCCCTGCCGCATCTCCTGGGTGGGGTCGTGCGAGGTGAAGAAGACCTCGAGGATCTTCTGGAAGGTCAGCACCTCCGGGTCGTAGACCACAAGCACCGACTCGGTGTGGCCGGTCTGTGCGGTGCACACCTCCTCATACGTGGGATTCGGCGTGTAGCCGCCCGCGTACCCGACGGCGGTGGTGTGGACTCCGGGCAGCTGCCAGAAGATCTCCTCGAACCCCCAGAAGCATCCACCGGCCAACACCACGGCGCGCAGGTCCGGGCCCCAGTCGCCGATACCCGCCGGAGCGAACTCTCCGTTCTCGTCGGCCGCCCCGCGCAGCGGCCGATGCAGCACCCGATGCTCCGCCGGTATCGGCATCGGCGCCCGACGGCCGGGAAGTGCGTCGTCGCGAGCCACCATCACGCGTTTGACGTCGGCTGCGGCCAGAATCCGATCGAAGAGGCTCATGCATTCCAGCGTACGTCGATCCGGACGGTTGTCGGGGCCGTCGATCCCGAGTAGCGTCTGGTACCCAGGAAGTCTGGTGTGAGGCACATCACGTCCAACAGTCGGGGAGGCTCAACGATGGCGGGACAGGCACGGTCAGCACTCGATCGGCCCGCGGAGGACACTTCACGTCTCGACCTGCACATCGGACAGCAGTGCGCCGCGACCGCGGCCACCATCGCGGCGATCATCGTGGCGATCGTGCTCGTCGTGCTCATCTGAGCCCGGGCGGTCGGCGGGTTTCGCGCAGTCGGCCGCCCTCTGTTGCAAAGCGTCTCAGTCTACGGAAATGTAGAAACCAGACCCGGGTACGGATCTTTCACACTTTCCACAGAGAGGACCATCGTGGCTGAATACACTCTGCCTGAGCTGGACTACGACTATGGCGCCCTGGAGCCGCACATCTCCGGCAAGATCATGGAGCTCCACCACAGCAAGCACCACCAGACCTACGTGAACGGTGCCAACACCGCTCTGGAGAAGCTGGCCGAGGCGCGCGAAGACGGCACCATCGCCGGCAAGGTCTACGGACTGTCGGCCAACCTCTCGTTCCATCTCGGTGGCCACACCAACCACTCGATCTTCTGGAAGAACCTGTCGCCCAACGGCGGCGACAAGCCCGTCGGCGACCTCGCCGACGCGATCGCCAACGATTTCGGCAGCTTCGACAAGTTCCAGGCCCACTTCACCGCGGCGGCCACCACCCTGCAGGGCAGCGGCTGGGCCATCCTCGGCTGGGACACCATCGGACAGCGTCTGGTCATCGAGCAGCTGACTGACCAGAGCGGCAACACCTCCGCCGCCCTCATCCCGGTCGTCATGCTCGACATGTGGGAGCACGCCTTCTACCTCGACTACCAGAACGTCAAGCCGGACTACGTCAAGGCTTGGTGGAACGTTGTGAACTGGGCCGACGCCGGCGAGCGCTTCGATCGCGCCCGCACCCAGGGCGCGGGCCTCATCGTCCCGGCCTGACACTGGGCCCGGCGACATACCCGGCACGGCGGCCCGGCACCGAAAGGTGCCGGGCCGCTCTGCGTCTCGGGAGGGGCCGGCCCGGAAGGGACCGGTCCGACTGTCACTGCGACGGGCCCCTGGCCCCCACCACGCGATAGCGCGCGATCACGAAGGCCTTGTTCCGGGCGGTCTCGAGCAATTCGAAGTCGAAGGGCCGGGTGAACAGCGGCCGCCCCGCTCCCAGCGCGACCGGGGCGTAGCAGACCACCATCTCGTCGAGCATCCCGTCCGCGGCGAAGGCGGCGGCGAGGCCGCCGCCGCCGACCACCCACACGCCGAGTTCACCGGCCGCGGTCTCCAGGAGTTCGCGGTGCTCGGCAGGGCTTCCGGAGATCACTCTCACCGTGGGATGCACCAGGGGCAGTTCGCGGTGACTGAAGACGAAGGTCTGCTGATCCGGATAGGGCCACGGCTCGTCGGGCGTGTGCTCGAGCACCCACTCGTAAGTGGTCGCGCCCATCACGATCACGCCGGTTGCCGCCATCAGGTCGGCGATCGAGAACGGACCGTCCTCGTCGATCGGCTGCGACAGCAGCCAGTCGAGCGAATCGTCCGGATCAGCGAGGAATCCATCGAGTGTTGAAGCGGTGTAGTACGTGTAGTCGGTCATGGGGTTCCTCCTCCGGTGTGGCGTCGGTGCCAGACGATCGGGTCGGGGTCGAGGGCCGGAACGTCGACGTCGACGCCCGCGTCGCGGAGCATCCATCGCACCAGCAGCCGACGGTGTGCCGAGAACGTCAGTTCATGAGCCACGATCTGGCCCAGCAGAAAGGACTCGGGCGGTACGCACAGCGCATCGACCACTCGGTCCGACCAAGCGTCGCGACGATCGATGTCGCGGACGGTGGCGAGCCAGCGCGCGGAGACATCGGCGTGCCGGTCCCTCAGCGCCCCGATCTCGCGGACCGGTGTGAGGTCGGGCATCTGTTCGCCGGCGATCGTCGCCAGCCACGGCTGCTTGCTGACCACGAGATGCCACATCACCTCCGACAGTGATTCGTCCGGCCCGTCCCAAGAACGCGGACGGCTCCCGGGCAGCCTGCGCCGCGTGTACTCGTCGTCGCCGAGTTGCGCGACGGCGTCGATCAGCACACCGATGTCCGCGACGTCGTGCCTGGACATGATCTCGACGACGTCCCCGGCCGGTCCGGAGCCTGCCGTGCGGCTGTCGCCGGCGTCCACGTAGAGCGCGGTCGGCGAATGGAAGTGGATGCCGTTCGGGGCCGGCAGCCAGTGGCCGGATCGATCGGCGGGCGGCAGAGCCGTCGGGGGGTGTCCGTACGCGCGGGCGAAGGCCCGGCTGAACCCCTCCACCGATCCGTAGCCGTTGGCGAAGGCCGTCTCGGTCACCGAGGCGCCGCGCTGCAGTTGCCACGCGGCTCGTTCCAGGGTCACTCTGCGCCGCAGCGCCACCGGCGACTCGCCACTTCCCTGCCGCACCTGCCGCGCGAAGTGGAACTGCGAGGTGTACGCCTCGCCCGCCATCGCATCGAGATCGTCGTTCGCGTCGTCGAGAACCGCGTCGAGGAGCATGCGCAGCGGATCGGGCCTCGGTTCGCTCATGCACCGAGTATCCCCGGGGCGCTCGGCCGGACGCTTGACCGTTCTTGCTGTGTTCGACGGGCCGCCGCTGACTACAGGTAGATCACGCTCACCGTGACCGCGGCCGCACACGCCACCGCGAACACCCCGAGCACCAGCGCATCGATGCGGCCGGGACGGGACGGATACGCGGTCAGCCGCCCGGTGCCGCCGCGCGCGGTGATGGCCTCGGCCATCTCCGAACTGCGCCGCATGGCCGACGACATCGCGGCCACGATGATGTCGAGCACCGACAGCTCCGCCGAAGGGTGTCCGGAGTCCGAACTCGACCGCGGTCGCAGTCGGTGCGCGGCCCACAGGAGCCGGATCTCCTCCACGAGCAGCGGAAGGCCGCGGAGCGCCAGGGCGATGGTGACGGCCCATTCGTCGACGGGAAGCCGGAGGATCCGCAGCGGCGACATCAGGCGCGCCAGCGCCGGCGCCAATTCGGCCATCGGAGTCGTCCAGATCACGAGCACCGACATCGACACCACCAGCAGGCCGAGGAGAACCCCGCGCAACGCCGTGATGCCGCCGTCGCTGCCGCGGGCGATCCACGACCACACCACCGTCGCCGCCATCAGCGCCCAGAACCACCACGGCGGCCGCGGCAGCGCGCCGAGCGGGATCTTGGCGATCAGCACGAAGGCGATCAGGCAGATCGCGACGAAGCCGAGCCCGGGCCAGGAGGGAAGGACCCACGTCATGAGCCCCAGGACGAAGATGATGATCAGCTTGCTGCCGGCCCACAGCCGGTGCACCGGCGAATCGCCGGGGATCTCGCGCAGCATCGGAATCTGCATCACAGACCGCCTTCCAGCACACCGTCGACCAGTTCGATCCGACGGTTGCACACCCGATCGAGCGACTCCAGATCGTGCGAGATGATGATGATGGTCGCGCCCTTCTCCCGCAGTCCGGCGAGGACGGCGAGGACCTCCTCGCGCGCCTGCGGATCGAGTCCGGCCAGCGGCTCGTCGAGCACCAGGAGTTCCGGCCCCGAGGCGATCAGGGAGGCGAGCACCACGCGGCGCATCTGACCTCCGGAGAGGGCGTCTACCCGCCGCGCGGCGATCTCCCTCGGCAACGCGACCAGGTCGAGCACATGCCCGACCTCGGCGGTACCGACTTCGAGACCGCCCACCGCCATGATCTCGTCGGCGACCGTCGTCTTCTGCAATTGCAGTCGCGCGTGCTGGAAGCCGAGTCCCACGTCGCCCACCCGCTCCGCCGTCGGCTCACCGCCGAGCAGCACCGAGCCGCGGGTGGGGGTGATCAGTCCGGCGAGAATCCAGGCGAGGGTCGACTTCCCGGAGCCGTTGCCGCCGACGATGAGGACACCGTCACCGGAATTGACCTGGAAGTTCACCGATTTCAGCGCGGTGACCTCCCACGGCGATCCGGGCAGATAGGTGTGCGCCAGATCGCGGACCACGAGCAGCGCCTGCCCGTGCTCGTCGTGCCGTTGCGGTAGCGGGGGGCTGATCGCCTCCGGCCGCATCCACTCCGGATGGTGCTCCACCACCCGGCCCGCCTCGAGGTGGATCACGCGGTCTGCGGCGCGGGCCTCGGAGTCGCGGTGGGTGATCAGCACGACGGTGATCGCCCGGCGGCGCGGGAGTTCAGCGAGGATCTCGATCAACTCGGCGCGCCCGACCGGGTCGACCATCGACGTCACCTCGTCGGCGATGAGCAGCTGCGGGCTGCGCGCGAGCGCGGCGGCCACCGCCAGTCGCTGCTGCTGACCGCCGGACAGATCAGTGGTCTCGCGGTCGCCGAGTCCGGCGAGACCCACTTCCGCGAGCAGTCCGTCGACGTCGACCTCCGCGTCGTCGGGCAGTCCCCACACGAGGTCGTCCGCGACCCGCGCACCGAGCATCTGGGCTTCGGGCCGCTGCAGGACGAGTGCCGTTCCGCCCTCTCGGCCGAGGCCGGGCGCACCCGGGCGGTCGACGATACCGATGGTCGGATCCACCCCGGCCAAGAGCTTGGCGAGCGTCGACTTCCCGGAACCGTTTGCGCCGACGACAGCCACGAACTCACCGCTGATCAGCGAGAGGTCGATGTTGTGGAGCACCTGCCGGTCCGACCCCGGATAGGTGTAGCCGACCCCGGCCATGCGCAGCGGAAGGGGCTCCACGGGGCGATCGCCGTCGGCGATCCCGGCGATCTCCAGGGTGTCCTCCAGCGGCACCTCGTCGAGGCGGTCGAGCACCTTGCCCAGCAGCCACCCGGCGATCAGCAGCGTCACCAGCGTTCCGATCACGCCGGGAATCCACATCCACAGCCACCAGTTGTCGACCACATTGCGCGAGAGCGCGTCCATCGCGTCGCCGACGGCGTCGAGTCTGATCGCGCGCGCGGTCTTCGCGATTCCGGTCAGCACGTTGTCGAGGACTTCGAGTGCCAGTTTGCGCAGCGGCACCAGTACCCACATCAGCAGTACCGACACCCCGGCGAGGATCGGCGAGGCCAGCAGCGACATCAGCGCCATGGCGGGCATCCGCCCGCCGCGCCGATGCACCTCGCCGATCAATCCGCCCATCACCGCCGAGACGAGCACCGCGAAGGCGGGCCCCAGTCCGGCGACCACGAAGGTCACCGCCACCGTCGTGACGATCGCCGCCAGGACCGCCCGCGGGCGGGTGCGCGCCGCGAGCAGCGCGACCGGCACCGGTGTCATGAACCCGAGCGCCGCCGCCAACGGCACCACGGAGACGATGACGGCGGGCACCACCGTCAGACCACTGAAGATCGCGATGGCCGCGATCTCACGGGCACGCAGGCCCCCTGTCGGCGTCGCCGGGACGTCGATTGCTTTGCTGACCACCTGTCCATTGTGCCCGGTCGGGGTGCCGGACACCGACGCTCAGGGCTCCCGGGGCGGGTCGGTACGGGTACCCGAATCACCCCTTTTGGGCTCCCTACCAGCGATTTTCCAGGCCGTCGATCTGTTGCGTACGGCAGATAGGCCGCCCTAACCTAGCGATATGTTCGCCGCTCTGATGCTCAGCTCGGGCATCATCTTCGTCGCCGAGCTGGGCGACAAGTCTCAGCTCATGGCGATGACTTACGCTCTCCGATACCGCTGGTGGGTGGTACTGGCCGCGATCCTGACCGCGACCACCCTCGTCCACGCCGTCTCGGTCTTCTTCGGTCATTTCCTGGGCCTGTCGATACCGTCCGACATCATGTCGGTGCTGGCCGGACTGTCGATGCTGGTCTTCGGACTCTGGACGTTGCGGGGCGACGAGCTCGACGAAGAGGAGTCCGCCCGGGCGCGACGGGTCGGTGCATCGGTGTTCCTGGCCGTGATGAGCTCGTTCATGCTGGCCGAACTCGGCGACAAGACGATGCTCGCCACCATCACGCTCGCCACCGATCACGACTGGGTGGGCGTGTGGATCGGCTCGACGGTCGGCATGGTCGCCGCCGACGCGCTCGCGATCGCCGTCGGCCGACTGCTCGGCAGGCATCTCCCCGAGCGCGCCATCGCGGTGGGCGCGGCGGTCCTGTTCTTCGGATTCGCCGTCTGGCTGCTGGTCGAGGGTCTGTCGGGTGCTTCCGGAGTCCTCGTGGCCGTCGCGGTCCCGGCCGCGGTCCTGATCGTCGTCGCGGGTGTGTTCTGGATCCGGGTGACGCATCGGCGCAGGCAGGCGCGCTCGCAGGTCGCCGAACACGACGTCGCCGAAGCCGACCGGATCCGCGAACTGTACTGAGAGAGGCTTGCGGGTACTATTGCATCGGCCCTACCGAGCGAGCGCTCGGGGTTGTGGCCGATCAATCCGTCACGGTGCCCGGTCCGGTGCGGGCCGCACCCGCCTGAAAGGAATTCGTCCATGGACGTCACAGGTTCCGCAGTCATCGTCACCGGCGCCGCATCCGGCCTGGGTGCCGCCACGGCACGTCGGTTCGCCGAGCAGGGAGCGACCGTCTTCGGCATCGACCTGCCGCAGTCGATCGAGAAGGCGGAGTCCGTCCCGGGCGTGCAGTTGGTGGCCGCCGACGTCACCAGCGAATCCGAGGTCCAGGCCGTCATCGATCAGATCGCCGAAGCCGGTCTGCCCTTGCGCGCGGCGGTCAACTGCGCGGGCGTGGGCTGGGCGTCACGCATCCTCGGCAAGGAGGGCCCGCACGATCTGGAGCTCTTCCGCAAGGTCATCGACATCAACCTCGTCGGCACGTTCAACGTGATGCGCCTGGCCGCCAACCGGATGCAGCATGAGTCCGCGGTCACCGACGACGGCGCTCGCGGCGTCATCGTCAACACCGCGTCGGTCGCGGCCTTCGAGGGCCAGATCGGGCAGATCGCCTACACGGCCTCGAAGGGTGCCGTGCATGCCATGACGATCTCCGCCGCCCGCGACCTCGCTCGAGCCGGCGTCCGCGTGTGCACCATCGCCCCGGGCACCATCAACACCCCGATGCTCGCCGGCGTCACCGACGAGTTCAAGAAGACGCTCGAGGCGGGCATCCCGTTCCCGCAGCGTCTCGGCGAGCCTTCGGAGTACGCCGACCTCGCGGCGTTCATCGTCTCCCACGACTACCTCAACGGCGAGACCATCCGCATGGACGGCGCACTGCGCATGGCTCCGCGCTAGAGGACCTCGCGCAGCGGTGGCGGGCCGGCCGGTGAACGCCGGCCCGTCACCGCCCGCCGGGCCGAACGCCGCCGCCGGCGTTCTCGGCCAACAGATCGGCGGCCAGCGGAAGCTCGAGCACTTCGTCCGAGTCGATCCATTCGCGGAGCACCTTGGTGGCGCGGACGTCGTCCTCGTTGTACTGAAGCAGACGCTCGCGCTGACTCTCGTCGCGCACCGCGCCGTCCAAACCCACCGCGGCGGCGTACCACTCCATCGACGCCTCGCCGCCCGCCTCGTCGTCGCGCCAGTTGAATCCGGCCACCGGAGCGATGCGCTTGAGTCCCTTACCCTTCGGGCACACGAAGTTGTCGTTGACGGCCTCGAACACGTCCACCCACTCGCGGGATGCGATGAAGGCGTCCACCGCGGTCCGCGACGGAACACCCGGCATGCCGGCGAACCGGTCGGCGCTGCCGCGCAGCCACCGGTTCTCGGCATGCTGCGAATAGCAGTAGGCGGCGAACGTCTTGCCTGCGGCACGCGCCGCATCGCGTTCGGCCGTCAGCCACGCCCAGAACTGCGCGAACGACCGCCCCTCGTCGCGCGTGGGCAGCGGATCCCACGTGACGAACGGACGATAGGCCACCGGCCGCGCCGGATCGGTGTTGTCGGTCAGGAGTGTGCCCCACATGTACGCGCCGCGCTCGGAATAGCTCTCCATGTCGACGTCGACCTCGACATCAGCCCGCTGGACGCGCGGGCGGTCGTGCCGCCGGACCAGCGGGATGTCACGGACCCAGCACTTCGCGGACACGACGGTGTCGTCGAAGCGCACCGCACCCACCCACTCGGCCGGCTCCGCGCCGCGATAATCGGCGAGCTGATCGATGGTGACGACCCCGATGTCGCGGAGAATCTGCCCCTGGTTCCCGCCGACCACCAGACTCACGTCACGTTTCTCAGTGAGTTCGGCCTCGCATCGCGGCCACCAGTGGCAACTGCGGCACTCGCTCACCCGTCGGGGCGAGGTCGCGATGTCCCCCGCGGCGATCGCCCGGCGGCGATCGAAGGTCTCGTCGTAGTCGTGGGCCGATTCGCCGAGCGGGACCACGACGATGCAGTCGGCGTCGAGACCGATCAGTCCGCCGAGCGCCTCCTCCCGCGGGGCGTGCAGCCGTCCGAGGTCGTCGAGCATCGCCGCGATCTGCGCCAGCCGCATCACGTCGCCGCGCCTGCTGCGGAACGACCGCGTCGCATCCGGCTCGGGGTGCCAGCCGAACAACGGACTGGTCCGCAACGTCGGCACCTCGCTCTCGCGGGGTTCGGCGATCGTCGTGGTGACACGGTGGTTGACGACGATGATCGGGAGGTAGCCCTCCCCCTGCCGCAGCAGCGCCTCGGCGTGACCGCGACGGCCGCGCTCCACGTCGGTCGGCAGTGCGGCCTGGAGAATCCACTGCGCCCCGCGATCCATCGCCGCACGGGTCGCCGCCACCCGGTCTCGGTGATCGGCCGCCTCCACCACGACGACCGTTCCCTCCGGACGGTCGCTCCAGAACCCGCGAATCAGATCGAGCACGTGACGTCGATGCGCCTGAGCTGCCTCGATCCGTCGATTCGCCTCGGCGGTCTCCGGCTTCGCGACACCGTCCGCGGCAGCCGCGGAGTCGAGCGCCAGCCGGTGCTCGCAACCCGTGAGATTCCGCGCACCGAGAATCGCAGATCCCACGTGATCGGCCTCGACTTTCCGTTTCCGAGCGGCAACACGGCCACGGGGGCCGAGTTGTTCATTACCCACAGAGACTATGCAAAGCTGGAGACAACTGATCGCAGGTGTCGGGTATCCGACGGGAAGGTCGCCATGGGACTGCTCTCATCTATGAGCTCGAAGAGGGCTCAGCGCAAGGCCGATGCGAAGGTTCGCAAGGCGGAGGAGAAGGCGATCCGCAAACGCGCCGAGGTCCAGGCGGAGGCCGAGTCCCGCGCGAGCCGCAAGGCGCAGAAGCGTCGGCTCAAGGATGAGCACAAGTTCCACAAGCGGGCGCAGAAACAGGATCGCAAAACGGTCAAGGCCACCGGCAAGGCCCAGCAGAAGGCGGCGGCCGCCGAGGCCAAGGCGATAGCCGAACAGGCGAAGGCCGACGCCGCCGCGGCGTTCTTCACGCCGGCGAAGATGAAGCGGTACCTCGCGGTGGCCCGGATGGCGGCCCCGATCGTGGTTCCGATCGCGTATCGGGCCGCGGTCGGCGCCCGCAGCCAGGTGACCGCCGTCCAGGCCCGCCGAGCGGGCGTGTCGCCGGCGCTCCTGACCCAGTACGGCGGCCCCAGCGCATCGCTGCGGGCGCGCATCGCGGCCTGTCGCGCCACCGCGGACGAGGTCGCGGCGCTCGAGCAGTCGGCCGAGGGCAAGGCCTTCGTCTCGGCGATGTCCAGCCGCCTGGACAACCTCCAGGTCGCTGCCGATGCCGCCGACACCATGCCCGCTCAGCAGCGGAAGAACGCCCAGCGCGCCATCGACAACGAGTTGACGGCGATCGACAACGATCTGCTGGCGCGGCTCAACGTCCATCCGGTCCAGGCGGGCTGAGCCGTGACGCGCCGGGTACTCGCGCTGCTGTCCTGCCTGATCGTTGCGGCCGCCGGTCTGCTGACCGGCGGCGCGACCCTCGGCCGCGCCCCCTCGACCGCGGCACCGCGGTGCGTCGACGTGCACGTCCTGTTCGCGCGCGGCACCGTCGAGGAGGCTCCCCCGCTGGGCGTCACCGGGATCGCGTTCGGCAACGCCGTCAGGAACCGGTTGCCCGGTAAGTCTGTCCGCATCGAAGCCGTCGACTACGCCGCGAGCGGCAACTTCACCGACCGGCTCGCGTTCGCGCGCACCTTCGTCGACGGAGTCAAGACCGCGCAGCGGCGGGTGAAGTCGATCGCCGCCGCGTGCCCGGACACGCGGATCGTCATCGGTGGCTACTCGCAGGGCGGCGCACTCGCCGGATACGCGATCAGTTCGGCCTACCGGGTCCCCGATCGCTATCAGCAGTACCGCACATACGTGCCCGAACCCCTGCCCGCGGCCGTCGCGCCCCACATCGCCGCCGTAGTGGAGTTCGCACCGCCGTCGGCGCGCTTCCTCCGCGAGGCAGGCGCTCCCCCGGTCCAGCCGCAGGCGGTCTACCGGAACCGGACCGTCGAGTACTGCATCCAGGGCGACACGATCTGCAACGGCGCACCGCTCGGCGGCCCGAACGCGCTGCACCTGCTGTACTCGGTGAACGGCATGGCCGATCAGGCCGCCGATTACGTCGCCCGGCACCTGTAGCGCGACCCGCGAGCCCCGGCCCGGTACCCCGCTCAGCTCAGGGCGATCAGCGACAGCGGGTCCGAGAGCGCGTCGGCGACCGTCGCCAGGAAGACCGAGCCCTGCTCGCCGTCGACGAGCCGATGGTCGAAGGAGAGGCTGAGGGTCGTCACCTGCCGCAACGCGATCTCACCCTGCCATTCCCAGGGTCGAGGCCGGACCGCGCCGAAGCAGAGGATCGCCGCCTCACCCGGGTTGATGATCGGCGTACCCGAGTCGACGCCGAAGACGCCCACGTTGGTGATCGAGAACGTGCCGCCGAGCAGGTCGGCGGTCGGCGTCGCACCGGCCTTCGCGACGGTCGTCAGTTCGCCCAGCTCCCGAGCGAGTTCCAGCAGGCTCATCGTGTGGGCGTTCTTGATGTTGGGGACCAGCAGTCCGCGGGGCGTGGCCGCCGCGATCCCGAGGTTCACATAGTGCTTGGTGACGATCTCCTGCGCGTCCTCGTCCCACGTCGAGTTGAGCGACGGGTTGCCGCGCAGCGCCACCAGCGCCGCCTTCGCGACGAGTGCGAGAGGTGTCAGCCGTACTCCGGAGAAGCGTCGGTGAGCGGCGAGGTCGTCGACGAGTTCGGTCATCGCCGTCACGTCCACGTCCACGAACTCGGTGACGTGCGGAGCCGTGAACGCGCTCGCCACCATCGCCTCGGCGGTGCGGCGCCGGACGCCGCGGATCGCGGTGCGCTCCTCGTCCGGCCCGGCGGCCCCCGCCGCGGTCGGCGCTGCCTCGTCGACCGCACCGGCCTTCACCGCGGTCAGATGCCGGTCGAGGTCGGCTCGAGTCACTTCGCCCGAGCGTCCGGTCGGCCGCACGTCAGTCAGGTCCACGCCGTGTTCGCGCGCGAGCTTGCGGACGGGCGGAGCAGCGAGCGGTCGTTCCGGAGCGCTGTCGCCGACCGCCCCGACCGTGTCGCGCGCGTCGGAGGCGGGCGCGGGCTTCCGCCGCCTCCGGGTGCCGCTCTCCGCCGCGACGCCGTACCCGACGAGCACGGGTTCGGGTGCCTGCGGCTCGGCGGCATCGGCCTCCGGCGCATCCGCCTCGTCGCCGGCGACCCGGATGTCGATGAACGGGCTGCCGACGTCGACGGTCTCCCCCTCCTGAACGTGCAGCTTCACCACGGTGCCCGCATACGGCGACGGCAGTTCGACGGCGGCCTTCGCGGTCTCCACCTCGGCGATCACCTGGTTGAGTTCCACGGTGTCACCGACCGTCACCTCCCAGCGCACCAGTTCGGCGTCAGTGAGCCCCTCACCGAGGTCGGGCAGATCGAAGGTCGAGATGACGGACATGCCGGGTCCTTCCGCAGGAGTCAGTCGAGGAGTACCGCGTCGACGGCGGCGAGGATGCGGTCGACGTCGGGCAGGAAGTGACGTTCGAGTTTCGCCGGCGGATAGGGGGTCGCGAACCCGCCGACCCGCTGGATCGGTGCCTCCAGATGGTAGAAGCACTCCGACATCACGCGGGCGGCGATCTCGGCGCCGACGCCCATGAACACCGGCGCCTCATGCGCGATCACCAGCCGGCCGGTGCGCCGGACCGAGGCCGAGAGCGTGTCCGTGTCGAGGGGCGAGATCGATCGCAGATCGACCACTTCGACGGATCGTCCCTCGTCCTCTGCGACGGCGGCCGCCTGCAGCGCGGTGGTGACCAGCGGCCCGTAGGCCACCAGCGTGACATCCTCGCCGGGACGTGCGACGCGCGCCTTGTGGAGGGGATACGGATCGGCGTCCAGAGCCGGGTAGTCCGTCTCGCCCTTCTCCCAGTAGCGCCGTTTGGGCTCGAAGAACAGCACCGGATCGTCTGAGGCGATCGCCTGCTGGATCATCGTGTAGGCGTCTGCCGCGTTGCTGCAGGTCACCACCCGCAGACCGGCGGTCGCCGCGAAGTAGCCCTCAGGCGACTCGGAGTGATGTTCCACCGCGCCGATGCCGCCGCCGAAGGGGACCCGGATGGTGATGGGCATCGAGACATGGCCCGCAGTCCGGTAGTGCAGTTTGGCCACCTGCGACACGATCTGATCGAACCCCGGATAGATGAAGCCGTCGAACTGGATCTCGCACACCGGGCGGTAGCCGCGGAAGGCGAGCCCGACCGCCGTACCGATGATGCCGGACTCGGCGAGCGGGGTGTCGATGACCCGGCCGGTCCCGAACTCCTCCTGCAATCCGTCGGTGATGCGGAAGACCCCGCCGAGGCGACCGATGTCCTCGCCCATCAGGACGACCTTCGGATCGTCGGCGAGCGCCTTTCGCAGACCCGCGGTAACGGCCTTCCCGAGTGGAGTCGGGGCGGGCGCCGCGGCGGTCATCATGCCTCCAGGGTGTCGAGGTAGGCGGCGTACTCGCGCCGTTCGGCGTCGATCAACGGGTGCGGTTCGGCGTACACGTCGTCGAAGATCGACAGCGCAGGCGGGTCGTCCAGCGCGAGGCATCCCCGCCGGAGTTCGGCGGCCGCGGCGTCGGCGTGCTCACCGATCAGCTTCGCGTCCTCGTCCGACAGCGCGCCCGCGGCCTCGAGCAGCAGGCGGATGCGCTCGATCGGGTCGCGCCGGATCCACTCGGCATCATCGGCCGCGGTGCGGTAGCGGGTGGGATCGTCGGACGTGGTGTGCGGTCCGCGGCGGTAGGTGACCGCTTCGATGAAGGTGGGGCCGCCGCCCTCTCGCGCCAGTTCCAGAGCCGCCCGGGTGACCGCCAGCACGGCCAGCACGTCGTTTCCGTCCACCCGCACGGTCGGCATCCCGTATCCGCGGCCGCGGTTGACGATCGGCGTCTTGCTCTGGAGGGTCACCGGCTCGGAGATGGCCCACTGGTTGTTCTGGCAGAAGAAGACCACCGGCGCAGCGAAGCTCGCCGCGAAGCCCATCGCCTCCGAGACATCGCCCTGGCTGGTGGCGCCGTCGCCGAAGTAGGTGATGACCGCGCTGCCCGCACCCTCGAGGTTCAGTCCCATCCCGTAGCCCGCGGCGTGCAGGGTCTGCGCCCCGATGATGATCGCCGGAGTCGCGATGTTGTACTCGTGCGGATCCCAGCCGGACAATGACGTGCCGCGCCAGAACGGCATCATCTCCTCGAGCGCCACGCCGCGGCAGTAGGCGACGCCGTGTTCTCGGTAGCTCGGGAAGACGAAGTCCTCGGCGTCGAGCGCTCGGGCCGAACCGATCTGAGCGGCCTCCTGCCCGAGCAGCGGCGCCCACAGACCGAGCTGCCCCTGGCGTTGCAGCGCCGTGGCCTCGGCGTCGATGCGTCGGACGACGACCATGTCCTCGTAGAGTCTCCGCAGTTCGGCCATGTCGATGTCGTCGACGTAGGTCGAGAAGTCGGGATGGATGTGCCGCTCGCCGGTGATGGTGACGAGTTGAACGATTTCGTCGATGTCGGACACGACTGCCTCCTTCGGGACGTCCGCGTGGATCGCACGCTTCCTGGTCCGTGTGGCCACCGTCTCAGTAGATTGCAGCCTGCGCAAGGTCCATCGGGGAAATTGATCAGAATGCCCAACATCGGCACCGTTCGACGAGCGATACTGTGCGCTATGGCCAGGCTGGACCGAACCGACGCGAAGATTCTCCGTGCTCTGTGCGAGTTCCCGCGCGCCACCGGCGTGCAGTTGGCGGGACTGGTCGACATGGCGCGCAACACCGTCCAGGCCCGGATCGGGCGGTGGGAGACCGAAGGCGTGCTGGCCCCTTTCGACCGTCGCGTGCATCCGCGCGACCTCGGCTTCCCCCTGCGCGCCTATATCGCCGTGGTGGTCGACCAGCATCGCCTGGAGCAGGTGCTGGACTCGCTCGACGGGATTCCCGAAGTACTCGAAGCCGTAGGCGTCTCCGGCATCGCCGATCTGCAGCTGCTGGTGGTCGCCGCCGACGCCGACGATCTCTACCGGATCGCCGGACATGTGCTGGCCGTTCCGGGAGTGGAACGGACGACGGTATCGGTGGTGATGCACGAGGCGATCGGGTATCGGACCCTTCCGCTGATCGAGCGCCTCGCCGGCGGACGTCCGCCCGACTGACCTCTCCGACTGGTCGGTTTGTGGATCTCACCGATCGGCGGCCTACCGATTCGTGCTGATGACCAAGACGTGGATCACATCTCGTGCCTACCCTCGGAGGGGAGGACACATCTCGCCTCTTCGACCTGCCGAGGGGAAGCCCCATGGACAACACCGCTTCGATCACCGCCGCCGACTTCGACACAATCGTCGTCGGCGGCGGAATCGCCGGCGTCTCGATCGCGTACGAACTGGCCGCCCACCGATCGGTCGCCCTCGTCGAACGTGAATCGACGCTGGCCTACCACACCACCGGCCGTTCGGCCGCGACCTTCCTGGAGAGCTACGGCAACGCCACCGTGCGTGCGCTCACCCGGGCCAGCCGCGACTTCTTCGTCGCGCCGCCCGACATCGTCGACGGCCCGCTGGTGGCCGAACTGCCGTTGCTGATCGTCGCCGAGGAGACCGAGGTCGACGGACTTCGCGCCCTGTACGAGACGGTGAGTCCGCGCAGCCAGACCATCGAGCTGGTCGACGGGAACGCGGCGGAACAGCTGAATCCGATGCTCCGGTCGGGTTACACCGACCTCGCGATGGTCGACTACGGTTCGCTGGAACTCGACGTTCACGGCCTGCACCAGGGCTTTCTGCGCGGGCTCCGGCGCCGGGGCGGCACCGTGCTCAAGTCGGCGGGCATCGTCGAAGCCCGCCGCGAGCGGTCGTCCTGGGTGCTGCGCGATGCGGCCGGCGACGAACTGCGCGCCCGCACCGTGGTCAACGCGGCGGGGGCGTGGTGCGACGAAGTCGCGGGCATGTTCGGCGCCGCCCCGATCGGCATCGCTCCGCTCCGCCGGACCGCGTTCATGGTTCCCGGCCCGCGGGAGACCCCTGCCCGCTCCATCGCGGCGCGCCGCACCATGACGATGTCGGCGAGCGAGGACTTCTACTTCAAACCCGACGGCGCCGGCTTCTTGTGTTCGCCCGCGGAGGAGACACCGCAGCCGCCCTCGGACGCCAAACCGGACGATCTGGAGATCGCCCGCGCGATCGAACGGCTCAACGAGGCGACGCTGCTGGCCGTGCGCAGCGTCTCGACGTCGTGGGCCGGCCTCCGCAGCTTCACCGCCGACCGCACGCCGGTGGTCGGACCCGATCCCGCGGTCGACGGCCTCTTCTGGTTCGCAGGCCAGGGCGGCTACGGAATCCAGATGGCTCCGGCGCTCGCGCGCGCCGGAGCGTCGCTGGCACTCACCGGCGATCTGCCCGCCGACCTCGCCGACTTCGGCATCACGGCGGCGTCCCTGGCCCCCGGCCGATCGGCCCTGGCCGCCTGAGGGTCAGGCGACCGGGCCCGGCGGCATCAGTTCGCGAGCAGCCCTGCCCACACCAGCCCTTCCCGTTCAGCGAGCACCGCCGCCCGTGCCCGCGACGACGTGCCCGTTTTGGCCAGGATCGAACTGACGTGGGCGGCGACGGTGCGTTCGCGAACGCCGGTGCGGATGGAGATCGAATAGTTCGACAGCCCCGCCCAGACGTACGAGAGCACCTCGGTCTCCCGATGCGTCAGTCCATACGGGACAGGCGCGTCAAGCACCGTCACGGACGCACCGTCGGGAAAGTAGCGGACCTGGACCCGAAACGGACGACCGTCCGCCGCCGACCACAGACAGCGCACATCACGTCGATCGCGAACGCGGCTCAGACTGGCCGCCAGAGCCCTCAGCCGACTCCCCTCGGGCCCACCCGGCGCGAGCAGCGTCTCCACGCGGCCGTCCGAGCAGACGATCAGCCGGGCCACGGTCTGCACGGAAGCATCGTCACCCGTCCCGTGGACCGGTTCGGTCCGCGGGAGTTCGCTGCGGCACAGACCGGCCAGGATGGGGCGGACCCGATGCAACGCCACCATCCCGGACTCGGTGGGCCGACTCCGGCAGGTCGTACTCAGGTGGAGGTCGCCGACGTAGCCGTCGGTCTCGTCGACGATTCTCATCGACACCCCGCCCCGGTATCCGGCAGGGATGAGAAGGTCGCGGGTCATGGCGCTGGACACGAACTCCTCACCCACGTCCCGCCAGCTGCGGAGGGGCCGGACGGGGTCGTCGGCCAGCGCCCGATAACTGGGTCCGCGGGTGAAATCGCCGGTGATCGCCTCGACCAGCGGCGGCGAATACTCCTGAACCGCCAGAACCGGACCGGTCCGGACACCATCCGGTCCGGCGAGCAGACCAGCGACCGCGCCCGTCGCATTCATCAGCACTTGCAGAACGCTCCGGGCGCGGTCGACGGATTCGGCGACGCAGATCTCGGCCAGTTCGAACCCCAGCGACCCGATGCCATCGGCCATGCACCACTCCGTCCGTCGACCTCAGACCAGGATCTCCGCAGCCCGAGCTCCTGACAAGTCCCCGTCAGCTGATCGCCGAGGCGTGAACGCGCGGACGACGGTCCGACCATCCGGCGGCCCGCTCGTACTCGCCGGCCAACTGCATCAGCAGCCCGTCCTCGTTGATGCGCCCGGCGAACTGCACACCGATCGGCAGACCGGTGGAACTCGGCCGTGCCGGAACGCTCACCGCCGGGGTCCCGGTGAGATTCTGCAACGGCGTGAAGCTGACGGTGTCGAAGATCCTCCGAGTCCACTCCTCGTGGCTCAACGAGGAGTCGTCGGAGTCGAGATGACCGAGAACAGGCGCGACCGTGTTGGTGGTCGGGGTCAGCAGCACATCGTAGTCCCGATAGAACGCGGCGACCGACCGGGTGATCGTGTTCACCACGGCCGACGCTTCCGCCATGTCGAGCACGGTCAGCGACCTGCCGTATTCCCAGCCCTTCAGGATCGCGGCTTCAAGGGTCTCCGGCCCGGGTTCCAGGCCGGACATCGCGCTGATCCCCGCGATCGACTCGGCGACGAACCCGCCCCAGTAGCGGTAGTGCGCCTCCATGAACTGGTCCCAGTCGAAGGACGGCGTCGCGACCTCCACACGATGGCCGAGATCCTGCAGCGTTTGCGCTGCGGCCTCCACCGAGGCCACGACCTCCGGATCGACGTACGTGCCAGCCCACGACTCGGTGTGGACGGCGATGCGCAATCGCCTCGGGTCCTGCCGAGCGAGCCCGGCGAAGCCGTAGTCCTCGCCGGACCAGGCGTACTTGTCACCCGGTGCGGCTCCGCAGATCGTGTCGAACACGGTCGCGGTGTCGCGCACCGACCTGGTCACCACCGACTCCGCCGCGCACCCGTACAAGGCCTCCTGCATGTCCGGCGCCAGGCTGACCCGCCCACGACTCGGTTTGAATCCGACCAGACCGTTGTACGCCGCCGGGATCCTCGTCGAACCGCCGCCGTCGTTCGCATGCGCGACGGGCACCGCACCGGCCGCCACCAACGCGGCCGAGCCGCCGCTGGATCCGCCCGCCGACCGGCAGGTGTCCCACGGGTTGCGGGTGGATCCCGACGTCACCGGCTCGGTGTTCGCGTTGTAGCCCAGCTCCGGGGTCGTGGACGTGGCCAGCGTCGCCAGACCGCTCGCGCGGAACCGCGACATCAGTTCGGTGTCGTGATCGAACACGACACCGTCGGGGCCCGTCAGCCGGGTGCCCATCCACGTCCGGACTCCGGCCGCGTGGCAGATGAGGTCTTTGATGACGAACGGGACGCCACCCAGCGGACCGTCGGACGAGTACTCGAGCGGTTCCTCGAACGGTCCGGCGACGACGGCGTTGAGATCGTCGTTGACTGTGGCGAGTGCTTCGCGCGCGGCGGCGTGGACTTCGTCGGCACCGACCTGACCGGTCGAGATCAGCTCGGCCAGACCGGTGGCGTCGTGGGTGGTGTACTCGTCGAGGTGCATCAGGGACTCCTTGTCGAAACTATGAGGTGTCCCACAGTTCACTCGGAGCCGTCGACAGGAGCCATTGGCAGATCTGCCACCTTGACGATAGGCCCGGCCGCGGGTAGCGCGACCGGGCCTCGAACCCACGCTTACCGGCCGGGCAGGTACTTGAGCGACTTGATGATCTGCGGGGTCAGCTTCAAGTACAAGCTCTGCGGGATCCCGCGGATGCCGTCGAGACCGATGAACCGCTGGGTGGCGATGGTCTGCGGCTCGGTGTACTTGAGCAGCCCCTCCTCACCGTGTCGGCGTCCCATGCCCGAGATGCCCATGCCGCCCATCGGAGCTGCCGTGGAACCCCATGCGGCGGCGTAGCCCTCGTTGATGTTGACCGTGCCCGCGTGGATCTGCTCGGCGATCTTCTGCGCTTCGTCGTTGCTGCCCGCGAAGACGCTGGCGTTGAGACCGTACTCGGTGTCGTTGGCGCGCTTGATCGCCTCGTCGGTGGAGTCGACCGGGTAGATCGACACCAGCGGGCCGAAGGTCTCGTCCGCGTAGCAGGTCATCTGTTCGGTGACGCCGGCGAGCACGGTCGGCTCGTAGAAGAACGGGCCCAGGTCGGCGCGCTTGCGTCCGCCGGCGAGCACCTTGGCGCCCTTGGCGACGGCGTCGGTGACGTGCGCGTCGACGGTGTCGACCTGCTGTGCCGAGGCGAGCGAGCCCATGTCGGCGCTGAAGTCATAGGTGCCCGCCAGGTTCATGCCCTTGACGTGCTCGGCGAACTTCTCCGAGAACTCGTCGGCGATGGCCCGATCGACGTAGATCCGCTCGATCGAGATGCACAGCTGCCCGGAGTTCGAGTAGCACGCGCGGGCGGCACCGGCGACGGCCCGGTCGACATCGGCGTTGCGGGTGATGATCAGCGGATTCTTTCCACCGAGCTCGGCCGAGAAACCGATCAGCCGCTTGCCCGCCTGAGCCGCGAGAGTCGACCCGGTGGCCGATGATCCGGTGAACATGACGTAGTCGGTCTGCGCGACGATCGCCTGCCCGACCACCGAGCCCGGACCGGGCACCACCGCGTACAGCTCGCGCGGGAGTCCCGCCTGGTACAGGAGTTCAGCCAGCGCGAGGCAGCAGTACGGGGTGTTGCTGTCGGGCTTGATGACGACGGCGTTGCCCGCGATGAGCGCGGCCACCGCGTCGGAGACCGCCAGCGTCAGCGGGTAGTTCCACGGGCTGATGACGCCGACGACGCCCTTGGGCTGGTAGCGGACCCGAGTGTCGGTCGCGCCCGGAAGCATGCCCTGCACCTTGCGATCGGCAAGCATCTTCGGACCGTGCTGCGCGTAGAAGCGGGCGGTCAGCGCGACGTCGATGACCTCTTCCTGCGCATAGATCCGCGCCTTGCCGGTCTCGGCCTGCGCGATGTCCATGAGCTCCTCGGCGTGGTCGTTGACCAGCTCGGAGAAGCGGTTGATCACCTTGGCCCGGTCGGCGGCCGAACGATCGCCCCACGCGCTCTGAGCGGCGCGGGCGCGGGCCACGGCCAACTCGAGATCCTCGGCGGTGCCCACTGGCACGGTCGCCATCTCGACGCCGCTGTAGGCCTCGAGCACCGGCCGGGTCGGGCGGTCGGCCGGGTTGTCGATCGCGGCCAGCGCCGCCAGACGCTGGAAGTATGCGGGTGCGGGCTTCGGCATGATGTGCTCCTAGAGTTCTGTGGCCTGCGGTCAGGCTTGGGGCGCGACGAGGACGATGCCGTCGTCGTCGGAGTAGACGATGTCGCCCGGATTGAAGGTGACGCCGCCGAGCTCCACCGGCACGTCCCGTTCGCCCGCACCGGTCTTCGTCGACTTGCGCGGGTTGGTCCCGAGCGCCTTGACGCCGATGGCCATGCCGCCGATGGTCTTCGCGTCGCGGATAGCGCCGTTGGCGATGATTCCCACCCAGCCGTTGGACCGACCGAGTTCGGCGATGATGTCGCCGACGAGCGCGGTGTGCACCGACGCGTCGCCGTCGATCACGAGCACGCCGCCCGGGTTGGGCTCCGACAGGATCGACTTGAGCAGCGCGTTGTCCTGGAAGCACCGGACCGTGGTCACGGTACCGACGAACTCACGGTTCCCGCCGTACTGGGTGAACTGGGTGTCGCAGCTCCGGACATCGGCGCCGATCTCGTCGACGAGGTCGGCGGTCGGGGTGAAGTTCAACGTGCTCATGGCCATCGATTCTAGGCGGGCGGACTCTTATCTGTAACGCCCGGTTACGTCACAGCTGCCGCAGCCGGTGAGCACCGGCTTCGGGCACCGGCTTCGGCGGCCCGCGCGGCGGCGGTAGCGTGTTCTATCCGTACGACCCGAGTCTCCACTTCCGGAAAGGCGGCCGACCGACGTGCCGAAGATCAGTGCCGACTCGCTCGCCGAGCACCGCGAGGCAGTGCTGTCGGCGTTGATCGACGGAACCGAGCGGATTCTGCTGAGCCGGGAACGGCTCACCGCGGCCTCGGTCGCCGCCGAGGCGGGCATCGCCCGGAACAGCATCTACCGCTACGTCTCCTCGATCGACGATCTGGTGGACATGGTGGTCGCGCGAGGCTTCGAGGAGTGGGCGTCGCAGGTCCGCGCGGACGTCGCCGCCGCTGCCGACCCGCGCGCCGCCGTGGTCGCCTACGTGCGCAGCAACCTCACACTCGCGGCCGGCGGCGAGCACGCTCTGCAGCGGTCACTCGCCCACGCCGGCCTGTCGGAGTCGGCCCGTGAGCGGATCTCCGACCTGCACGGACAGATCGCAGCCGTGCTGCACGAGGCGGTCGCGCGTTCCGGCGCCGCGCACCCCGACCTGGTCATCGCCGCGGTCGGGGCGCTCGTGGACTCCTCACTCGCCCTGGTCGGTCCGGAACAGGACTCGGAGTCGGTCATCGACTTCATGTGCGGCGCCGCGGAGGCGATCGTCGACTCCGACTGAGCCCAGTTAGGGACACCCTGTCGCGATCATGTACCGTCCTTCGCGACATAGTGTCTCTAAGATGGGAGCGATGGTGTTCATCGCATTGCGTGAACTGCGAGCGGCCTGGGGCCGCTTCGCGATGATCGGCCTGGTGGTCGCGCTGGTCGCGGCCCTGGTCGGAATGGTGTCGGGCTTCACGATCGGCCTGGGCAACGACACGGTGTCGGCGCTGCGTGCGCTCAACGCCCAGTCCGTGGCCTTCGCCGACGGAACCTCCGACTTCAACCGGAGCGTGATCTCGGCGAAAGACGTGGACGCCTGGCGATTCCAGTCCGGCGTCGAGGCGGCGCCGATGGGCGTCACCATGTCGCACGGCGAGACGCAGAAGGGCACGATGGTCGACCTCGCGGTCTTCGGCGTCGATCCGGACGGTCCGCTGGCTCCGGACACCGAGAGCGGTGATCGACTGACGCCGGCACCCGGCGAAGTGGTCGTCTCCGAGAAGCTGCACGACGACGGCGTCGGCATCGGCGACGTGCTCGCGATCGACAACAGCGACGTCCGACTGCGGGTGGTCGGTATCTCCGAGGCCCGCTCGTACGGCCACGTCCCCGCCGCGTACACCTCGCTCGACACCTGGCGGACCATCCGGTACGGCACCACCGGTCTGGGCCCGCGCCAGCAGGGAACCGCCGCCGCCGTGGTCATCGTCGGCGGGACACCGCCCGATACGCTCGGCGGCACCACCACGCAGAGCGAGGGCGTCCTGCTCGCCGCGGCTCCCGGCTACTCCGGCGAGCGGCTCACCATGAACTCGATCCTCGCCTTCCTCTACGTGATCGCTCCGCTGATCGTCGCCGCGTTCTTCGCCGTCTGGGTGCTGCAGCGTCAGGGCGTGTACGCGTTGCAGCGGGCGCTCGGCGTGTCTCGCTGGTCGCTGATCGGTTCCGCACTCGCCCAGGCCGCGGTGGTCGTCGCGCTCTCCACCATCATCGGCTCGGCGGTCGCGTATCTGCTCGGCCTGTTGCTCGGCGACGCCGTTCCCTTCGACCTCTCGTTCTCGTCCCTGGCGACGACCACGCTGGCGGTGATCGCGGCATCGCTCGTCGGCTCCGCCGTCACCCTCCGCTGGGTGGTCTCTGCCGATCCCCTGACCATGCTGGGAGCATCCCGATGAGCCTCGACCTCCGCGACGTCCGCGTCGAATACCACTCGGGTGAGGAGCGTCTCACCGTCCTCGACGGATTCGACGCGACCTTCCGAGCCGGTGAGGCCACGGCCATCGTCGGCCCGTCGGGCTCGGGCAAGTCCACCCTTCTCGGTGTGTGCGGCATCCTGCGACAGCCCGACAGCGGGAGCGTCACCCTCGACGACACCGAGGTCACGGGCCTGTCGGTCCGCGCCCGCGACCGGATGCGGCGCACCCGGGTGGGCTACGTGTTCCAGTCCGGCAACCTGTTTCCCGGACTCACCGTTCTCGACCAGGTGCTGGCCCAGGCCGTCATCTCCGGACGCCGACCGTCGCAGGCCCGCGACCGCGCCCTGCACCTGCTCGATGAAGTGGGGCTGGCCGGACACGAGAAGCAGCGGCCCGATGAACTCTCCGGCGGCCAGCGCCAGCGAGTCGCGATCGCACGCGCCCTGGTCCACGAGCCACGACTGCTGCTGATCGACGAGCCGACGGCTGCGGTGGACCGCAGCCAGGCCGGCCGCATCACCGCCCTGATCAAGCAGGTGACCGCCGAGTCCGGCTGCATCACGGTCATCGCGACCCACGACCCCGAGGTGATGGCCGCGGCAGACAGCACGCTGTCGCTCGCCGCGGTCTGACCGCACGCGCTCGAAAACTTTGGCTCCCGGACCGGTCTCACAGCCCGTTCCGGGAGCCAAAAGTTTTCGGGGTCTATTGGTGCGGCTTGGCCAGCGGGAACGCGAGCGACTCGCGGATCGACTGACCGGTGATCAACATGACGATGCGGTCAACGCCGAGGCCGAGACCGCCGGTCGGAGGCATCGCGTACTCGAGCGCGGTGAGGAAGTCCTCGTCGAGTTCCATCGCCTCCGAGTCACCGCCCGCCGCCAGGATCGACTGCTCAGTGAGCCTCGTTCGCTGTTCCACCGGGTCCGTCAGTTCGGTGTAGGCGGTGCCGAGTTCCACACCCCAGGCCACCAGATCCCAGCGCTCCGCGACGCCGTCGACGAGGCGGTGCGCGCGGGTGAGCGGCGACGTCGAGGTCGGGAAGTCCTTGTAGAACGTCGGGAACGTGGTCCGTGCCTCCACCAGGTGTTCGTACAGTTCCAGGACCAGATGCCCGGCGTCCCAGTCGGGGCGGAACGCGATGTCGAGCCCGCGGCACACGTGCCGCAACTCGTCCACCCCCGTCTCCGGAGTGATCTTCACTCCCGCAGCCTCCGACACCGCGGCGTGGACGGACTTCACCGGCCACTGTCCGGAGATGTCGACCGTCTCCACGCCGGCGTCCCCGGTGCGCTCGATCACCGCCCGCCCGTTGGCGGCGGTGGCCGCTGCGACGATCAGCTCCCGCGCGAGCGTCATCATCGACTCGTAATCATGGTGTGCCGCATAGGCTTCCAGACTGGTGAACTCCGGGTTGTGTGAGAAATCGACGCCTTCGTTGCGGAAGTTCCGGCCGATCTCGAAGACCTTCTCGATGCCTCCCACGCACAGTCGTTTCAGGAACAGTTCGGGGGCGATGCGCAGGTACAGGTCCATGTCGTAGGCGTTGATGTGCGTACGGAACGGAGTCGCGTTCGCCCCTCCGTGCACCTGCTGCAGGATCGGCGTCTCCACCTCCAGGAATCCCTCCGAGGCGAGATGATCGCGGAGGGCGCGGACCACGGCGCTGCGGGTCGCCAGCAGTTCGCGGCTGCGAGCGTTGACCGCCAGGTCGAGGTAGCGCTGCCGCACCCGGGCCTCCGGATCGGTGAGACCGCTCCATTTGTCCGGAAGCGGGTGCAGACACTTGCCGTTCAGACGCCACTGCGTCGCGAGCACCGACAGCTCGCCCGATCGGCTGGTCCCGATGGTTCCGGTGATCTCGACGAGGTCTCCCAGATCCACGGTGGAAGCGAAGTCGAGCGAGTGCTCCCCCATCGCCGCGGGCTCCACGAGGATCTGGATCTCGCCGCTCTGGTCGTGCACGTCGGCAAACGTGACTCGACCGAAATCGCGTTTGCGCGTGAGCCTTCCGGCGATGCGCACTACGGTCCCGAGCGGCGCGGCCGCGGCCTGGGCCACGGTGTGCGTGGGCGGTTGCGCCACCGGGTACGGGTCCACTCCGTCGTCGATCAGCCGCTCCAGCTTGTCCAGCCGCACGCGCACCTGTTCGGGCCGACGCACCTCGGCGATCCCTCGGGTCCGCGACTCCGATTCGAGTTCGGCGACCAGTTCGTCGACGTCGATGCCGTCCGGGACCGACGACGCACCGCTCCGATAGTGCCTGGCCCGCCAGTGCTTGCCGGGAAGCTGGACGAATCCCTCGGCGACCATCGCGGCCAGAGCGACGCGTGGAATCACCTTGGCGTCTTGGTAGCAGATGTAGCGCGGCTTCCACCGGGGCTGATACTTCGCATTCGACTTGTACAGCGACTCCATCTGGAAGAACTTCGAGAAGAACTTCAGCACCGCGTACACCAGCCGCAGCACCGGTCGGGCCCCCACCTGCGGCCCGTGCTCGAAGACGTCTCGGAAGGTGGCGAAGTTGAGGGAGATCTTCGTGACGCCGACCGACTCGGCGTTCTGCGCCAGCTCGGACACCATCGTCTCCACCACGCCGTTCGGGCCGTTGCGGTCGCGCCGCATCAGGTCCAGCGAGACACCGCTGCGGCCCCAGGGAACGAACGACAGCATGCCGATGACCTTCTCGTCGGCGGTGCCCTCGGCCTCCACCGCCTCGACGAGCAGTGCGTCGCCGTCCGCCGGGTCACCCACCCGACCCAGCGCCATCGCGAAGCCGCGCTCCTGCTCGGTGTCGCGCCATTCGTCGGCGCGCCGGACCACTCCTTCCACCTCGGCCCACGGCAGTTCGCTCATGCGCCGCATCCGGACGGTCACACCGAGCCGTCTGACCCGCGACACCGACCCCCGCACACCCTTCATGGTGGGCCCGGACAGGCTGAAGTCGGCCGCGTTCAGGATCGCCTCGTCGCCGAGGTTGATTGCGTCGAGGCCGGCAGCGTGCAGGACTTCGGCTCCCCTGGTGCTGGCGCCGAGCACTGCCGGATGCCACCCATAGGTCTCGCAGAGCGCGAAGAACTCGGCGATGGCCTCGGTCCAGGAGTCCGGATCGCCCACGGGATCGCCGCCGGCGAGCGCTGTCGACATCTCCACTCGATAGGTGATCGCCGCACGTCCGTCGGGGGAGAAGACGACCGCCTTGTCGCGCCGCGTCGAGAAGTAGCCGAGCGAGTCCTCGTCGCCGTAGGCGTCCACAAGCGCACGCACCAAGCGTTCGTCCTCAGCGGTCATGAGCGAGCTGAGCCGCTGCGACCGGAACAGCACGACGGCCGCACAGATCAGCGCGAGCGCCCCGAACAGACCGAGCAGCCAGTTCACCATCCAGGGCGCGTGATGATTCGCGAAGGGTTTCACATCGATGGTCGCGAAGGCGACCACGTGGTTGAAGGCGTACGGCAGCCGTTCGTTCGGTGCCACGGTACCGGGTGCGACGCTGAGCAGCGCCCAGCCGGCGAGGGTTCCGGCGGCCAGTCCGCCGACCAGCACCACCGCCGCCCACCGGAGGGCGCCGCGCCGGACACGGGTGTTGAACTGCCGGTAGCCCGCGATCAGCACGACCATCAGCGCGATGTTGACGATCAGACCGCTCACCGACTGCCGCCACTCGTCCGCCCAGCCCGGGTCCGACGCGGCGACCAGGACCACCAGCAGGTTCAGCACGGTGTAGAGCGATAAGTAGGCGACCGTGATCCACCACGCCACACGTTTGCGCAGCGACAGCGACACCGCGAGCAGCCCCAGAACCACCGTCCACGCGAGGCTGGTGCTGGGCATGGGGAACAGGTAGTCGTCGACGAACATCCGCGGAATGCGGATCAGATGCCGGAACGGCGGGATCAGCGTCGACAGCAGTGAGACGGTCGCGAGCAACCCCACGACGGTCCCCGCGATCCGCGGTATCCGCCGGCCGAAGCCGCTGGGATTGGAGATGCGCCGGACGATCGCGGACGATCGACGATTGGCGGTCGCGTGTCGACTCGCCTCCCGCGTCGCCGCACTCGGCATCGCGTCACGGGATCCGTTCTCCAGTTCTGGCATGCCTTCAAATTATCCGGGCGCCCGGCCGACGGAGAAGGACGCGCGGCACAATGCAGGAGTGGATCAGATCGAAATCCGGGATGACAACATCCGACTCGGGCAGTTCCTGAAGCTTGCGAACCTGATCGAGTCCGGGGCCGACGCCAAGGCGGTGATCGCCGACGGGCTGGTCACGGTCAACGGCCGGCCGGAGATCCGCCGCGGCCGTCAGCTGCGCGACGGCGACGTGGTCGAGCTGGGCGGAATCAGCGTGCGAGTTTCAACTCCGTGAGCTCCTGCTGAGTGACGAGACGTTCTCGCTGCTCAGACAGCTCCCGGGGAACACGGCGCCAGTTGCCGACGACACGCGCGAGCATCGTTCGCGGGGTCTTGCGTCGTTGGCGACTCGTCGGCATGTCTGTCCTTTCCACTCCGAGCCCGCAGTAGGCTCACTCCCTATCCAGAGTGTCGTCGACGACGCACCACGCGTTAGCCTCCGGCGCGGAAAGAGTCCGGTTTCACTCACGGGCCGCGGTATGAGCCAGGTCGGCCGGACACCTCCCCCGCGCCCTCGAGGTGCGCGCATACTACAGAGACCACCGGCCCCGAAGGAGCGAGACATGGCAGAGTCGATCGCAACGTACATCGCATTGCCCGGCACCACAGCCGAGGCAATGCAGCACTGGCACGACGTCTTCGGAGGGGAGCTCCAGATCCTCCGCTACGGAGACAACCCGATGCCCGGAATGCCCTTCGACCCCGACCCGCAGGCGGTAGCGCACGCGACTCTGGTGACGGACGCAGGCATCATCGCCGGCGCCGACGCGATGCCGGACGGTCACGACTACGCCGTGCAGGGAACGGCCTACTCGCTGCTCTACACGACGGACACTCCGGACCAGGCGCGCACCTACCTCCAGCGGTTGGTCGAGGGCGGCGGCCGCGAGGCCATGCCCTTCGCCCGCGCGCCCTGGGGCGGATGGTACGGCCAGGTGTTCGACCGATTCGGCGTGATGTGGGCGTTCTTTTGCGCGGGAGAGTAGTGAGACGGCGGTCGGACCCCGGCCGCGGTGAGCCCGAGGCGGCCCGACACCGCAGTGCCGGGCCGCCGCCGCGTAAGTCACGCAGCGTAGGTCACGCCGCGTATACGCCCAACCGGCGCGGCTCCTCCACCACCGAGTAGTGCGATGCGTCGCCGGCGATGATCCGGCTGCTCTCGCCGTCGATGCTCACCGGGACGTCGCCGGCGAGCGTGATCCGGTGCAGTTCCCGCTTCTGCCCGCCGAAGTCGGCGATGCCGTAGTGCTGCGTGGCACGGTTGTCCCAGACCGCCACATCGCCGAGACTCCAATTCCACCGGAAGGTGTTCTCGAGCCGGGTGATTCGGTTCTGCAGCAGCTGGTACAGCGGACCGAACTCGGCGGGCTTGAGCGCCGGGAACTCCTTGACGAAATGCCCGAGCAGCAGACTCCGCTCCCCGGTCTCCGGATGCACCCGCACCACCGGATGGAGCGTCTCGTACGCGGCGCTCGTGAACTCGCGGTAGTGGTCGGCGCGACGGCGCGTCTCCTCGTCACCGCCGTCGTGTTCGGCGGTCACGTAGTCGTAGAAGTTGGTGTGCTTGGCCCACAGCCCGTCGACCAGCGCCCGCAGCGGCGCGGGCAGTTGCTCGTAGGCCGCCACGGTCGAGGCCCAGGTGGTGGCTCCGCCCCACGCCGGCAGCGTCACCGCGCGCAGGATGGACGCCTTCGGGACGCGGTCGACGAAGGAGACGTCCGTATGCCAGCTGTTGGCGGCGCCTTCGATCGTCAACAGCTGCGAACCGCGGGAGGTGACCGTGGGGTGCGGAAGAGTCGGATCGCCGAGCAGTTCGGCGAACGCGTACTGACCGTCGTCGTCGAGATGATGCTGGTCGGTGAAGACGACCACCTTGTTCGCGGCGAGGGCGAGGCGGATCGCCTCGACCTGTTCGGCGGGCAACTCCCCGCCCAGGCGCACTCCGCCGATTCTGGCGCCGATGTTCTCACCGAGTCGGTCGACCGTGATGCCTGCTTCGGAATAGATCTTTCGCGCGGCCTCTTCGCGGTCGGCGCGATTGGAGATGGACGTGACGGTCATAGCGAGATCCCTCTCGAAGAATGTGGTTGGAATGGTGTGAATTCATCACTGAATCGGCGAATGCCGATGCTTCGCCTGTGAGTGAGGAACTGATTGATGAGATACCGATTCGGTAATTCAATGAAATCAGTCGGCTCGATCTGCCGCGAGATATTCACTCACCCTGATCGAAAGGACGCAGAGCCTCAATCCGCGTGGTCGGCGGCGTGATCGTCGATCTCTCGCCGCACGTCTTCGGGGACCCGCACCGGGCCGGGCCGGTAGGTGACGGCCACCAGGGCGGGACCGGCACGGAAGACGCCGCGACGGCGGCGCAGCTGCGGGTCGACGGCGCCGCGTGCGTCGCGACCCACCGAGATCCCGGTCCACGGCGCCATTCCGACCAGTTGCACCGCATCGGGCAGGGACGCGACCACCGTCTCATCGCCTGAGGCCGAGGCGAGCACGGTGAAGTCCCACCTCACCCGCGGTGTCGCGGCCGCCCGGAGGGTGACGGTGTCCGTTCCGGGCGGCAGAGCACCGGTGACCCGCTGGATCCGGCCGTAGGAATTGAAGGTGAACGTCAGCCGCCCGTCCTCCACCGCCAGCAGGTAGCCGCCCTGCTGGTCGCCGTGCGCGACCAGCACCCCTTCGTCCTCGGCCGACCAGCCCCGCAGTTCGACGATCACGTCGAAGTCTCGGTAGGCGATGAGCCGACTCGACCGGTACCGTTCGAGCGTCGGCGTCCCGGCCAGGATCCGGACCGGCGATGCGTACCGGCGGTCCTCGGCCGGGCGTCGCCGCTGCGGTGCGTCCGCGGTGTCGAAGAGCGGGAACACCGTGTTGTGCCAGGCCGCGGCGTCCCATGCCCGCGCCAGTTCCGCCACGAGGTCGGGATGCTCCGCGGCCACGTCGTTCGTCTCCGCGGGGTCGGTGCGCACGTCGTACAGCTGCCAGCGGGGTGCGTCGACGTGGTCGGGGCGGTGGTCGTGCAGCGACAACAGCTTCCAGCCGTCACGATAGAAACCGCGATGGCCCCCGAACTCCGCGTACTGCTCGATGTGCGGCGAGGACGCCGCCGGGTCGCGGAGCACCTCGGCGATGCTGACGCCGTCCCGTTCCACCGCGGGCACGCCCTGACGTGTCGCGGGAGTCGGCACGCCGGCCAGCTCCAGCAGAGTCGGCGCGAGGTCGGTGACGTACGAGAACTGCCGCCGGACGCCGTTGTCTCCCTCGGTCCGCGGCAGCCCGCTCGGCCACGACATCACGAACGGCACCCGCACGCCGCCTGCGAAGGTCTGCCCCTTGTAGAAGCGGAAGGGGGTGTTGGACGCCTGGCCCCAGCCGCGCGGATAATGAACGCCGAGGTCGGCCGAGCCGATCAGCTCCTCGTCGTGCGGCACGTCGCGCTCCCAGTCATCGGGCACCGGACCGTGCACGAACTGGCTGAAGTACGACCGTGTTCCGGTGGCCCCGCCCTCTGCGGTGCCACCGTTGTCGGAGGTGAACACGATGATCGTGTCCTCGAGCTCACCGAGATCCTCGAGTAGGCCGATGAGCCGCCCGACGCTCTGGTCGACGCTGTCGACGAGCGCCGCGTACACCTCCTGGTAACGCTGGTAGCGGCGCTTCTCGTCGTCGTTCAAGTCGTCCCAGCACGGCGCGTCGTAGCCGGGTTCGGTGTTGCGCTCGGCGATCGGCGTGCCGGGGTCGAACAGACCGTCGGCGATCTGTCGCGCGAAGCGTTTGCGGCGCACCTCGTCCCAGCCTTCGGCGTACCTGCCGCGGTGACGAGCCAGGTCGTCGGCTTTCGCCTGGTGCGGTCCATGCATCGCGATGTGCGCGAAGTACAGGAAGAAGGGCTTGTCCGAGTCGTGTGCGCGCAACGCTGTGATCTGGTCGATCGCCCGGTCCGTGAGATCGTCGGTGACGTAGTACCCGTCGGGATACTCGTCGACGTCGACCACCGAGTTGTCGGCGATCAGCTGATTCGGGTTGAAGAACGAGTTCAAGCCCTCCAGCGAACCGTAGTAGCTGTCGAAGCCGCGCTGCAGGGGCCACGACTTCCGCGATCGCCCCGGGCTCATGTCGGCGTCCCGCACCAGATGCCACTTGCCGACAGCGAAGGTGGCGTACCCGGACTCCCGCAGTATCTCCGGCAGCGTGAGCACGTCGTCGGCCAGTTCCAGGCGCAGCCCGGGGAAGCCGGGGTCGGAGTTGGCGACGCTGCCGTAGCCCGCACGGTGCGGATTGACGCCGGTCAGCAGCGCCGCACGCGCCGGTGAGCACACCGGTGTGGTGTGGTAGTTGCTCAGCCGGAACCCGCTCCGCGCGAGCCGGTCGATGTTCGGCGTCGGGATCTCGGCGCCGAAGGGACCGACATCGGAGTATCCGAGATCGTCGACCAAGACCACGACGATGTTCGGCGCGCCGGCCGGCGGTTCGGGCTCGGGCGGCCACCACGGCGTCGACACCGAGGTGGTGCGGCCGACTGCGCCGCCGAAATCCTCGTAACCTCGCGCATGAGCGGGAATTGAATTGCCGTCGTTGCCGGACATCTGCCTGCTTCCTGTTCGCGTTATTCGCCGAATCAGCGTTTCGGCGCTTGCGCGAAGATGCCTCACTCTCCGATCTGTGGTCAAAGTTTAGATTCGGGCTGAACGCAACCGATTACATTCGGCCGCCACCCGCGAATGATTCCTCGAAGTCGCGCATTTCCGCGATCACCGTCCTCTTCGAGAAAGCAGACCTTCGCATGTTCCCGATTCCGCGCTCGCGAAAACCGTGGGTGCTCGCCCTGACCGTCGTCGTCGTGCTCGGCCTCGGTGGTTGCCGCAGCGCGGTCGAGGCGCAGCAGACCACCGCGACGTCCGGCCCCGTCGCGGCCGGCGGTGATCTGCGCGTGGGAGTACTCGGCGACCTCTCGCCCAAGACCTTCCTGCAGATCGGTACCGGCAGCGTCAACGGCCACGTTCTCGCGAACGTGTACGACACTCTGATCACCTACGACCACGCCACCCTCACGCCGCGGCCCTCACTGGCGACCTCGTGGAGCACGGCACCGGACGGCAAGACACTGACGCTGAATCTGCGCGAGCACGTCCGCTTCCACGACGGGCGCCCGTTCACCTCGACAGACGTTCGCGCGTCGCTCCAGGCGTACCTGGGCGGTCCGTGGACACCGCAGTTCAAGCGCACCGCGGCCGCCATCACCTCGTACGACGTCAGCGATCCCCACCGCATCGTGCTGACGTTCGCGCACCCCACGGGCAACGTCTTCGACCTGCTCGACTCCGCGCCCGTCCTCGACGGATCCAAGATCGATGAGCTCAAGGCCGGCAAGTCGTTCAACGGCACCGGCCCGTTCCGGTTCGACTCGTGGACGCCGAACTCCTCGGTGCGTCTGGTCCGCAACACCGGGTACTGGGGCGGGGCGGCGCCGCTCGACGCCGTCACCTTCGTCGAAGCCCGCGATCCCAAGTCGCTCTACACCCGGCTGCGCACCGGACAGCTCGACGTGGCCAGCGGACTGACCGACAGCGACCACCAGATCGCCACGCGCCGTTACGGCTTCAGCGACATTCAGCTCACCGGCGGCGAGTCCCAGGTGTATGTGGGCGTCAATGTGGCCAACCCAGCGCTCGGCGACCCCCGGGTGCGTCGCGCCATCGCCTACGCGGTCGACAGGGATCGGATCATCAAGGACGTCTATCGCGGCTCCGGATATCCGGTGAATCTGCCGTGGCCCCGGACCTCGCCCGCCTACGACGAGTCGGGCAACCGTACCTATCGCCGGGATCTCCAGCGGGCCCGCGACCTCCTGCGTGAGGCCGGGCCGGTCCCGCCGATCGACCTCGACTACACCACCGGCGGCTCGGACCGGATCGTTGCGGAGATCATCCAGTCGAACCTGCGCGAGGTCGGGATCACCGCGAATCTCGTTCCCAATGACCGGACCGTGCAGGCCACCAAACTGATCGGCGGTCAGTTCTCCGGGCTGTGGATACTGCAGCATGCCTTCGCACAGTTCACACCGTCGACGCTGGCGGTCTCGGCGTATCCGTTCAACGCAGCCAAGAACTCCTCGAACTACTCGAGCGCCGAGTACTCGTCGGCGGCCGACGCCGCCTGGAAGATCGCCGATCCGGCGTCTCCGCAGGCTCTGGACGCCTACCGCCGACTCGACCGTGTCTGGCTCGACGACCTCTTCCTGATCGAGATCGGTGTCGTCATCTCGAGCGTGACCGCGGCGCCGACGGTCCACGGCGTCGACTGGGACCGCCGCGACCAGCTCCATTTCGATCACACCAGCCTCGCCACCTCTGATCGGAGGTCCTGACCATGACCAGATATCTCATTCGCCGGATTCCGACGGCCGTCGTCGTTCTGCTGGCCGCCTCTCTGCTCGTGTTCGCCGTGCTCCGGCTCATCCCCGGAGGTCCGGAATCGGCTCTGGCGGGTCCCGACGCCGGGCCGGAGCAACTCGCCGCCATCCGTCATGACCTCGGACTCGACCGTGGTTTCTTCAGTCAGTACTGGGCATGGATCAGCGCCCTGGTCACCCTCGACTTCGGAACCAGCTACCAGGTGGGCGGCGACATCGGCGATCTGATCTCCTTCGGCCTCACCAACACCCTCGTGCTGACCGCGGCTGCGACCGCGGTGGCGGTGAGCCTCGGGCTGGCGTTGTCGCTGAGCGCCGTGATCTGGCGAGGACGGGTACTCAACGCGGTCCTCACCGGGATCAACGCGGTCGCGATAGCGTTGCCCACCTTCGTGGTCGGCACTGTCCTGATCGCCCTCTTCGGCATCCGCTGGCGAGTACTGCCCGCAGGCGGCACCCCGCCCAACGGACTCACCGACGACCTCGGGATCACCGCGCAGTATCTGCTGTTGCCCGCCCTCACCCTCGGGCTTCCCGCCGGGGCGATGCTGGCGCGGTTCCTCACCGAAGCCCTGCGGACCGAACTCGCACAGCCGTACGCCACCACTGCGATCGCCACCGGCGCGACCCGTCGTGATGTCGTCCTCAAGCACGCTCTGCGCAACGCGCTGCCGTCCACCGTCACCGCTTTCGGTCTGATCGTCGGCGCATTGCTCGGCGGGGCGGTGCTCGTCGAATCGATCTTCGGTTGGCCGGGGCTCGGGTTGCTCACCGAAGAGGGCATCTCCGCCCGCGACTACCCCCTCGTCCAGGTGCTCGTGCTCCTGTCGGTCACCGCGTTCGTGCTGATTCAGCTCGCCGCCGACGTCGTACACGCCTGGCTCGACCCTCGAATCCGACTGGCAGGTGCACAGTGACTCGTTCTTCCGACGCCCGACCATCCGACCCCAGGCCCGGGGTGCTGATACCGCAGCCACCATCCAGTTCGTCCGGCGAAGCCCTGCCCGTCGGTCCGGGACTGCTGCCGGAGGCACCCGCAGACCGTGACGAGACACGCGCGCGGCTGCCGCTCTACCGGAGCCTCCTACGCGGCTCCGGCCTCGTCGGGACCGTTCTCGTCCTCGCTGTCGTCGCCGCCGGGGTATTCGGTCCCCTTTTCCTCTCGCACGGCGCCGACCAGCAGATCGAGGGTGCGTATCTGCTTGCGCCCAGCGCCGATCACTGGTTCGGCACCGACGACGTGAACCGCGACGTCCTCGCACGCACGCTCGTCGGCATCCGCGTGGACCTGCTCATCATTCTCATCGCCGTCCCCATCGGTGCCGCCCTCGGCACGCTCGTCGGGCTTGTGTCGGTCACCGTGCCGCTCGCCGACAGCGTCGCGCAGCGCGTCTTCGACGTGATCCTCGCTTTCCCGGCGCTGATCCTCGGCATCGCGCTGGCCGCGATCCTGGGTCCCGGCGCGCTCACGGTCGGCATCGTCATCGCGGTCGCCGAGATCCCCGTCTTCGGCCGACTGGTGCGGACCTCGGTACTGCGAGTACGCGAGCAGCCGTATGTCGAAGCAGCGCGGGTCAGCGGCGCCGGGACCGGACGGATCCTGCTGCGGCATGTGCTGCCGAACTCGGTGGAGGCGCTCGGCGTGCAGTTCGCGCTGTCGCTGTCGCTCGGGGTCTTCATCGAAGGTGCGCTGGGCTATCTGGGGATCGGCGTCGTCCCACCGACTCCGTCGCTCGGCGGCCTCATCGCCGCCGGAAACAACTACCTGGAGACCAATCCGTGGTTCTCGCTCGGACCACTGTTCGTCATCTCCGCTCTCGTACTCGGGCTCTACCTGATCGCCCAGTCGATCTCGAACGACAGAAGGAACCTCCGATGACCGCCGCGTCCTCCCCCGCCGTACCCGTACCGTCCGTTCCTCCGGCCCTGGAAGTGACCGACCTGCACGTGCGGTTCGCCTATCCGCGTCCGGCGGTCTCCGGAATCAGCCTCCGCGTCGATCGCGGCGAAATCGTCGCTCTCGTAGGAGAATCCGGATCGGGCAAGACCATGACCGCACGGGCCGCGATCGGTCTCCTGCCCGACGGTGCGACGGCCACCGGTTCGGTTCGGGTCGACGGACGCGAGATTCTCGGTCTTCCGGAGAAGGACCTCGCTCGCCTTCGGGGCGACCGCGTGGCCATGGTCTTCCAGGAACCGCAGACCGCGCTGAACCCGGTCCAGACCATCGGCTGGCAGCTTCGCCAGGCGCTCACCCGGCACAGCGGTCTGTCCCGGGCGGCGGTGCGCGCCAGGACCGTGGAATTGCTCCGACTCGTCGACCTCCCTGAACCGGAGGTCCGTGTCGGCTATTACCCGCACCAGCTATCCGGCGGCCAGAAACAGCGTGTGGTCATCGCACTCGCGCTCGCCGGCGACCCGGCCCTGCTGCTCGCCGACGAGCCGACCACAGCCCTCGACGTCTCGGTGCAGCGAGAGATCCTCGAACTCCTCGTCCGTCTCCGCGAGCGCACGGGCGCAGGCATTCTGCTCATCACGCACAACCTCGGTGTCGTCGCCGAGATCGCTGACCGCGTAGTGGTGGTGCAACTCGGGGAGACGGTGGAGACCGGCGACGTGGGACGGATCTTCGCCGAGCCCTCCGCACCCTACACACGCCAGTTGCTGGCCGCCGTTCCGCGCTTGGACACCGCGTCGCGGGACAGCAGACGCCACGCCGCGCACGGACCGACGCCGGTCGTCGTGGTCGACGGCGTGACCGTCGAGCATCCGGGATCGTTCGGGTCGAACCCGCACGTCGCGCTGTCGGACGTGTCGCTGGTGGTCGAGTCCGGTGAGGTGGTCGGGGTGGTCGGCGAGTCCGGCTCCGGAAAGACGACCCTCGGGCGAGCCATCGGCGGCCTGCTACCCCTGGCCGGCGGTCGTATCCTGCTGGATGGCGACGATCTCGCCGAACTCTCCGGCAAGGACCTCCGAGCAGCGCGGCGCCGCATCGCCTTCGTTCCGCAAGACCCGACCGCCTCTCTCGACCCGCGCTTCACCGTCGCCGAGTCCATCCGTGAGCCGCTGGAGATCCAAAGGATCGGGGACCGCCGCTCACGCGCGGCTCGGGTCGCCGAACTGCTGTCGGCCGTGCAATTGCCGACCTCGTTCGCCTCTCGCCTGCCACACGAGTTGTCGGGTGGTCAGCGTCAGCGCGTCGCCCTCGCCCGTGCGCTCTCGACGGACCCCAAACTCCTCATCGCCGACGAGCCGACGAGCGCGCTGGACGTCTCCGTCCAGGCCCGCGTATTGGAGCTGTTCGCACAGTTGCAGGCCGACATCGGCTTCGCGGCACTGTTCATCAGCCACGACCTCGCTGTCGTCCGCCAGGTGTCCGACCGAGTCACCGTCCTCAAGTCCGGTCGCGTGGTCGAGTCCGGCAGTGCGACAAGGATCTTCGTTCAGCCCGCCACCGATTACACCCGCACTCTGGTGCACGCGGTCCCCGCCCCCGACCCCGAACGAGACCGCCTCGGCCGCGAGCTGCTGCCCGCAACCTCGTAGCCCAGATCGCGCCGCGGCCCCCGCACACGAACCCCGCCGTATCAACACAGTCCACACCTGCGGGAGGCCGATCGCCGTCCGCCCCCGAGGATCGTCGAGTAGGCGAGCGAGCGTAGCGAGCACGCCGTATCGAGACCACTCTGCCTCTGTGCAAAGTTGCGCCTCGCTCCGCTCGCTCAACCAGCCTAAGAGGGGTGCGCGCTCAACCAGCCTGCGGGAACCGCTCTCCGACCCCCGAGGTTTGTCGAGTAGGCGGGTGAGCGTAGCGAGCACGCCGTATCGAGACCACTCTGCCCGTCGTGTGGTGGTTTCGACTCGCTTCGCTCGCTCAACCAGCCTGAAGGGGGTGCTCGCTCGACCGGCCTGGAATCGCCGGCTCCCTCGAGGTTTGTCGAGTAGGCGGGTGAGCGTAGCGAGCACGGCGTATCGAGACCACTCTGCCCGTCGTGTGGTGGTTTCGACTCGCTTCGCTCGCTCAACCAGCCTGAAGCCAGTCTGAAGCGGGTGCGTTCGCGGTCCGTCAGGCGCGTCGTACCCCAGACACCACTCGCCGGCCGGGGACACGCCCCGGGAAATGGGTTGAGCCCCGATCAGACGGTGTCTGATCGGGGCTCAACAAGTTGTGTTCGGCGGTGTCCTACTCTCCCACACCCATTACAGTGCAGTACCATCGGCGCAGGTGGGCTTAGCTTCCGGGTTCGGAATGGGACCGGGCGTTTCCCCACCGCTATAGCCGCCGTAACAATATGAAACCATCCACACCACAATCTATAACCAGATCGTGGTTTGTGTGTTGTTTCAGAAGTACATAGTGGATGAACGAGCAAAACAAACTGTGCGTGTACGCAATCACCGAAACCGACTCACACAACCCATCCGTCGTGATTCGTTGAATCCGAAAAAAGAAATTGTTGGTGAGTGTTGTTGGTAAGTCCTCGGCCGATTAGTACCGGTCACCTGAACACATTACTGGGCGTACAGTTCCGGCCTATCAACCCCATCATCTGTAGGGGGCCTTACCCCACCCGAAGGTGGGTGAGAAACCTCATCTTGGAACAGGCTTCCCGCTTAGATGCTTTCAGCGGTTATCCCTTCCGAACGTAGCTAACCAGCAGTGCTCCTGGCGGAACAACTGGCACACCAGAGGTTCGTCCGTCCCGGTCCTCTCGTACTAGGGACAGGTTTCCTCAAGTTTCTACACGCGCGCGGCGGATAGAGACCGAACTGTCTCACGACGTTCTAAACCCAGCTCGCGTGCCGCTTTAATGGGCGAACAGCCCAACCCTTGGGACCTACTCCAGCCCCAGGATGCGACGAGCCGACATCGAGGTGCCAAACCATCCCGTCGATATGGACTCTTGGGGAAGATCAGCCTGTTATCCCCGGGGTACCTTTTATCCGTTGAGCGACACCGCTTCCACATGCCGGTGCCGGATCACTAGTCCCGACTTTCGTCCCTGCTCGACATGTACGTCTCACAGTCAAGCTCCCTTGTGCACTTACACTCAACACCTGATTGCCATCCAGGCTGAGGGAACCTTTGGGCGCCTCCGTTACACTTTAGGAGGCAACCGCCCCAGTTAAACTACCCACCAGGCACTGTCCCTGAACCCGATCAGGGTCCGAGGTTAGAAGCCCAATACGATCAGAGTGGTATTTCAACAACGACTCCACCCACACTAGCGTGCCAGCTTCACAGTCTCCCACCTATCCTACACAAACCGCACCGAACACCAATACCAAGCTATAGTGAAGGTCCCGGGGTCTTTTCGTCCTGCCGCGCGTAACGAGCATCTTTACTCGTACTGCAATTTCGCCGAGCCTGTGGTTGAGACAGCAGAGAAGTCGTTACGCCATTCGTGCAGGTCGGAACTTACCCGACAAGGAATTTCGCTACCTTAGGATGGTTATAGTTACCACCGCCGTTTACTGGGGCTTAAATTCTCAGCTTCACCACCCCGAAAGATGATTAACCGGTCCTCTTAACCTTCCAGCACCGGGCAGGCGTCAGTCCGTATACATCGTCTTACGACTTCGCACGGACCTGTGTTTTTAGTAAACAGTCGCTTCTCTCTGGTCTCTGCGACCACCACCAGCTCAGAGTGCAAGACCCATCACCGGTCGTGGTCCCCCTTCTCCCGAAGTTACGGGGGCAATTTGCCGAGTTCCTTAACCACAGTTCACTCGATCGCCTTAGTATTCTCTACCTGACCACCTGTGTCGGTTTGGGGTACGGGCCGTGTACCAACTCACTAGAGGCTTTTCTCGACAGCATAGGATCACCGAATTCACCACAACGGCTACGCATCACCTCTCAGGCTCAAAAAGACACGGATTTGCCTATGTCTCACCCTACAGGCTTACACCAACTATTCCACCAGTTGGCCCGGCTACCTTCCTGCGTCACCCCATCGCTTGACTACTACACCCAAGGTCCCACGCAGCCACCATCAGAGAAATCCGAAGAAATCAACGACAGCTTTTGGATGGTTAGTACAGATGATTCATCACTGGGCGCGGATACACGGGTACGGGAATATCAACCCGTTGTCCATCGACTACGCCTGTCGGCCTCGCCTTAGGTCCCGACTCACCCTGGGCGGATTAACCTGGCCCAGGAACCCTTGGTCATCCGGCGGACAAGTTTCTCACTTGTCTTTCGCTACTCATGCCTGCATTCTCACTCCCACACCCTCCACAACTGGATCACTCCGCTGCTTCCACGGATGCAGGACGCTCCCCTACCCACCCACACCACTACACACCCACCCGCAGGCAGGCATGGATGAAATGTGTGAGTGCCGCGGCTTCGGCGGTGTACTTGAGCCCCGCTAAATTGTCGGCGCAGAATCACTTGACCAGTGAGCTATTACGCACTCTTTCAAGGGTGGCTGCTTCTAAGCCAACCTCCTGGTTGTCTCAGCGACCCCACATCCTTTTCCACTTAGTACACGCTTAGGGGCCTTAGCCGGCGATCTGGGCTGTTTCCCTCTCGACTACGAAGCTTATCCCCCGCAGTCTCACTGCCACGCTCTCACTTACCGGCATTCGGAGTTTGGCTGACGTCAGTAACCTGATAGGGCCCATCGGCCATCCAGTAGCTCTACCTCCAGTAAGAAACACGCAACGCTGCACCTAAATGCATTTCGGGGAGAACCAGCTATCACGGAGTTTGATTGGCCTTTCACCCCTACCCACAACTCATCCCCTCCATTTTCAACTGAAGTGGGTTCGGGCCTCCACAACCTCTTACAGCTGCTTCACCCTGGCCATGGGTAGATCACTCCGCTTCGGGTCTAGACCCAGCGACTCAACACGCCCTATTCAGACTCGCTTTCGCTACGGCTACCCCACACGGGTTAACCTCGCCACTGAGCACTAACTCGCAGGCTCATTCTTCAAAAGGCACGCCATCACCCACCACCCCGAAAGGGTGCGCAGGCTCTGACGGATTGTAAGCGTCCGGTTTCAGGTACTATTTCACTCCCCTCCCGGGGTACTTTTCACCTTTCCCTCACGGTACTAGTCCGCTATCGGTCACCAGAAAGTATTTAGGCTTACCGGGTGGTCCCGGCAGATTCACAGCAGATTCCACGAGCCCGCTGCTACTTGGGAACAATCGAAGCCAGTCAACACGCTTTCAGCTACGGGACTCTCACCCACTACGGCAGACCATTCCAGGCCACTTCACCTAACATGTCGATTTATCACTGACCCACCGCACGGCAGCACGATGAACGATCACCCCACAACCCCACACGCACAACCCCTGCCGAGTATCACATACGCATGGTTTAGCCTCCTCCGCTTTCGCTCGCCACTACTCACGGAATCACACTTGTTTTCTCTTCCTGTGGGTACTGAGATGTTTCACTTCCCCACGTTCCCTCCACACCCGCTATACATTCACGAGTGGGTAACACCACATCACTGGTGCTGGGTTTCCCCATTCGGACACCCTCGGATCACAGCTCGTTTGACAACTCCCCGAGGACTATCGCGGCCTACCACGTCCTTCATCGGCTCCTGGTACCAAGGCATCCACCGAACGCCCTCAAACACTTACAACAACACCCACAAACACACCCCACACACCAAACAGTGCCCGAGGCGCGAATGCGGACAACAAACAAAAACAACGATCACAACACGCGATCGCACAAACCAGAATCGAAATTGCAGAACACACAAACCCAACAACAAATGCTGCCGGGCTAGATGCTCGCATCCACTATGCACTTCTCAAACAACACACACCCACCACCCCCAACACCCCACAAGACTCCGGGGCGGAAAACAGTGAGCACCAAGACAACCCGCGCAGAACGCGTGTTCCCTCAGAACCCCGATAGTGTGCTTCGTCCACAACCGCAATCACTCACGGTCGACCACCACCACCCCGCAACCATAGAAGTCACGAGCCGGCAAAAATGTTTGATGGTTTCTTGTGTTTCACCCATGAACAAACACCGACCCGATACACATTCGGCACCAGCATCGACGTGTTGTTTGCTCCTTAGAAAGGAGGTGATCCAGCCGCACCTTCCGGTACGGCTACCTTGTTACGACTTCGTCCCAATCGCCGATCCCACCTTCGACAGCTCCCTCCACAAGGGTTAGGCCACCGGCTTCGGGTGTTACCGACTTTCATGACGTGACGGGCGGTGTGTACAAGGCCCGGGAACGTATTCACCGCAGCGTTGCTGATCTGCGATTACTAGCGACTCCGACTTCATGGGGTCGAGTTGCAGACCCCAATCCGAACTGAGACGCGCTTTAAGGGATTCGCTCCACCTCACGGTCTCGCAGCCCTCTGTACGCGCCATTGTAGCATGTGTGAAGCCCTGGACATAAGGGGCATGATGACTTGACGTCATCCCCACCTTCCTCCGAGTTGACCCCGGCAGTCTCCTGCAAGTCCCCGGCATAACCCGCTGGCAATACAGGACAAGGGTTGCGCTCGTTGCGGGACTTAACCCAACATCTCACGACACGAGCTGACGACAGCCATGCACCACCTGTACACCAACCACAAGGGGGGCCGTATCTCTACGGCTTTCTGGTGTATGTCAAACCCAGGTAAGGTTCTTCGCGTTGCATCGAATTAATCCACATGCTCCGCCGCTTGTGCGGGCCCCCGTCAATTCCTTTGAGTTTTAGCCTTGCGGCCGTACTCCCCAGGCGGGGTACTTAATGCGTTAGCTACGGCACGGAACTCGTGAAATGAGCCCCACACCTAGTACCCACCGTTTACGGCGTGGACTACCAGGGTATCTAATCCTGTTCGCTCCCCACGCTTTCGCTCCTCAGCGTCAGTTACTACCCAGAGACCCGCCTTCGCCACCGGTGTTCCTCCTGATATCTGCGCATTTCACCGCTACACCAGGAATTCCAGTCTCCCCTGTAGTACTCAAGTCTGCCCGTATCGCCTGCACGCCTGCAATTGAGTTGCAGAATTTCACAGACGACGCGACAAACCGCCTACGAGCTCTTTACGCCCAGTAATTCCGGACAACGCTCGCACCCTACGTATTACCGCGGCTGCTGGCACGTAGTTGGCCGGTGCTTCTTCTCCAGGTACCGTCACTTACGCTTCGTCCCTAGCGAAAGAGGTTTACAACCCGAAGGCCGTCATCCCTCACGCGGCGTCGCTGCATCAGGCTTGCGCCCATTGTGCAATATTCCCCACTGCTGCCTCCCGTAGGAGTCTGGGCCGTGTCTCAGTCCCAGTGTGGCCGATCACCCTCTCAGGTCGGCTACCCGTCGTCGCCTTGGTAGGCCATTACCCCACCAACAAGCTGATAGGCCGCGGGCCCATCCTGAACCGCAAAAGCTTTCCACCACCAACCATGCAATCAGTGGTCCTATCCGGTATTAGACCCAGTTTCCCAGGCTTATCCCAGAGTCCAGGGCAGATCACCCACGTGTTACTCACCCGTTCGCCACTCGAGTACCCAGCAAGCTGGGCCTTTCCGTTCGACTTGCATGTGTTAAGCACGCCGCCAGCGTTCGTCCTGAGCCAGGATCAAACTCTCCAACAAAAAATGCAGAAACCACAAGATTTCAACACAAAGCCAGAAAACAGAACCTGACCAAATCCAAAAAACTGACATGGTAAAAAAATTCATCCAAAACACTCACCAACCCCCAAAAGGGCCGGCAAGCACAATCTGTCCAAAAATCTCCCACGCCACAAAACAAAAAAATTAGTGGCACAAGAAATCCAAAACACACTATCGAGTTCTCAAAGAACACACACCCACCAGAACCAACCCCCACAAACAAGGGCCGAACACCAGCAGACATCTGCAATTATCTGTCAGCCACCCCGTCTCCGGAGCAACCTCACCAGCCTAACACAATCCTCCAGACACCCGCCAATCAGTGATCCCTCACAGGACTCACTGAATAGTCGAAGCTTTCGGACCCGATTCGGCCGACCCCGCACAAGAACACCGCGACCGAAATCGCGGCGATCAGAGTAAGGGGACGTCTTCGCGGCCTCGCCGCTCTGACTCCGAATAAGTTACGCACAGATGGACGTGAGGTCAAATCGGCGCAGGTGTGACCTGCGACAAGTTCTTGGCGCAGTGGTGGTGGGAACGGCGCAGGGCGGCCCGGCTTTCGGCCGGACCGCCCTGTGGGGGTGTTTTGGTCGGGGATCTCGATGCGCTCCCCCGCTTCGCTCCTCCGCTTACTCGATGAGCCTGGGAGAGGTTCGATGAGAGTGGGGAAGCTCGACGATTCCTGACCGGCCCCGCGTCGCTACCGCTGCGCGACCGTCGTCGGGAGGATCGGCGACGGGAGCTGGGTGGAACCCATCAGGTACGCGTCGGCGCCGGCGGCGGCGGACCGTCCCTCGGCGATCGCCCAGACGATCAGCGACTGTCCGCGTCCGGCATCGCCCGCGACGAACACGCCGGGGAGTCCGACCGCACCGAAATCGCCTCCGCGGGCCACATTGCCTCGAGCGTCGTAGGTGGCTCCGAGCTTGTCGAGCAGATCGCCGCGCTCCGGGCCGACGAAGCCCATCGCGAGCAGCACCAGGTCCGCCTTCAATTCGAAGTCCGTGCCCTCCACCTTCTCGAAGCGGCCGCCGGTCATCTTGACCTCGTGGGCCTTGAGCGCGGTGACCTTGCCGTTCTCTCCGACGAACTCCTCGGTGTTCACGCTGTACACGCGCTCGCCGCCCTCTTCGTGAGCGGACGAGACCCGGTACATCAGCGGGTACGTCGGCCACGGAGTCGATTCGGCACGCTCGATCGGCGGCTTGGGCATGATCTCGAACTGGTGCACCTGCGCGGCACCCTGGCGCAGCGAGGTGCCGAGGCAGTCCGCGCCGGTGTCGCCGCCGCCGATGATCACGACGTGCTTGCCCTCCGCCGTGATCTGGCCGTCCACCACGTCACCGTGCTGGACGCGGTTGGCCTGCGGCAGGAACTCCATCGCCTGATGGATGCCGTCGAGCTCGCGTCCCGGAATCGGGAGGTCACGGCCGATGGTGGAACCGTTGGCCAGGACCACCGCATCGAAGTCGCCGCGGAGTTGCTCCACCGTGACGTCGACACCGACGTTGACTCCGGTGCGGAAGACGGTGCCTTCGGCCTCCATCTGCTCGAGCCGGCGGTCGATGAACCGCTTCTCCATCTTGAACTCGGGAATCCCGTATCGGAGGAGACCGCCGATCCGGTCCGCGCGCTCGAAGACGGTCACATCGTGGCCGGCACGCGTGAGTTGCTGTGCGGCCGCCAGTCCGGCGGGTCCCGAACCGACCACGGCCACCTTCTTGCCCGTGCGCTGCGTGGGGATCACCGGAGTCACCGTCCCGTCGCCCCAGGCCTTCTCGATCAACTCCACCTCGACCTGCTTGATGGTCACGGCGGGCTGATTGATGCCCAGCACGCACGACGCCTCGCAGGGCGCCGGACACAGCCGCCCGGTGAACTCCGGGAAGTTGTTGGTGGCGTGGAGTCGGTCCATGCCTGCGTCCCACTGGTCGCGGTACACCAGATCGTTCCACTCGGGGATCAGGTTACCGAGCGGGCATCCGTTGTGGCAGAACGGAATTCCGCAGTCCATACAGCGGCTCGCCTGCGTCTGCAGGGTGCCCTTGTCGAACTCGGTGTACACCTCTTTCCAGTCGAGCAGCCGCAGTTCGACGGGCCGGCGGACCGGCGTCTCCCGCTCGGGGTGCTTGAGAAAACCTCTCGGATCAGCCACGTGCCGCCTCCATGATCGCTTCGTTCACATCTCGTCCGGAGCGCTCGGCGGCGTCGATGGCGACGAGCACCTTCTTGTAATCGCGGGGCATCACCTTCACGAAGTGCCCGCGGGCGACGTCCCAGTCGTCGAGGATCGCCGCGGCGACCGGCGAACCGGTCTCGTCGCGATGCTCGGTGAGCAGGCCCGACAGCACGGTCAGATCGTCGGCGTCGAGCTCTTCGAGCTCCACCAGTTCGGTGTTCAGGTCGGCCTCGAACTCACCGTGCGGGTTGTAAACGTATGCGACGCCGCCGGACATGCCCGCCGCGAAGTTCCGTCCGGTACGTCCCAGAATCACGGCGGTACCGCCGGTCATGTACTCGCATCCGTGGTCGCCGACGCCTTCGACGACCGCCTGGACACCCGAGTTGCGGACACAGAACCGCTCGCCGACCACACCGCGCAGGAAGATCTTGCCCGCCGTGCCGCCGAATGCGATCACGTTGCCGCCGATGATGTTGTCCTCGGCCACGAATTCGGCGGGCGCGGTGCGCGGCGGCCGAACGACGATCTTGCCGCCCGAGAGCCCCTTGCCGACGAAGTCGTTCGCGTCGCCCTCGATGCGCATGGTGATACCGCGCGGGACGAAGGCGCCGAAGCTGTTGCCCGCCGAACCGGTGAAGTCGATGGAGATCGTCCCCTCCGGCAGTCCCTGGGCACCGTAGGCCTTGGTGACCTCGTGGCCCAGCATGGTTCCGACCGTCCGGTTCACGTTGCTGATCGGGGACGCCAGCGTGACGCGGGTGCCGGACTCGATCGCGGCCCGGGCCTTCTCGATCAACTCGTTGTCGAGGGCTTTGTCCAAGCCGTGGTCCTGCGTGCCGGAGCAGTACAGGTCCTGGTTCATGAACGGAGACTCGGGCATCGTCAGAATCGGCGTCAGGTCGAGCTTGCCGGCCTTGTGGTTCTTCCAGTGCTCGAGCGCCTTGCGCGTGTCGAGCGCCTCGAACCGTCCGACGGCCTCCTGCAGGGTGCGGAAGCCCAGGCGCGCGAGCAGTTCGCGCACCTCCTCGGCGACGTAGAGCATGAAGTTCTCGACGAACTCCGGCTTGCCGGAGAACCGCTCACGCAGCAGCGGGTTCTGCGTGGCGACGCCCACCGGGCAGGTGTCGAGGTGGCACACGCGCATCATGATGCAGCCCGAGACCACCAGCGGAGCGGTCGCGAAACCGAACTCCTCGCCACCGAGCAGGGCGGCGATCATCACGTCACGGCCCGTCTTCAGCTGACCGTCGACCTGCACCACGATGCGGTCGCGCAGACCGTTGAGCAGCAGTGTCTGCTGGGTCTCGGCCAAGCCGATCTCCCACGGGGCGCCGGCGTGCTTCAGCGAGGTCAGCGGGCTCGCACCGGTGCCGCCGTCGTGTCCGGAGATCAGGACGACGTCCGCGTGCGCCTTGGAGACGCCCGCGGCGACGGTGCCGACACCCAGTTCCGACACCAGCTTCACGTGGATCCGCGCCTGCGGATTCGCGTTCTTCAAGTCGTGGATCAGCTGAGCGAGATCCTCGATCGAGTAGATGTCGTGGTGCGGCGGCGGCGAGATGAGGCCGACGCCGGGCGTGCTGCCGCGCACCTCGGCGACCCACGGGTACACCTTGTGCGGAGGCAGCTGGCCGCCCTCGCCTGGCTTGGCGCCCTGCGCCATCTTGATCTGGATGTCGGTGCAATTGCTCAGGTAATGGCTGGTGACACCGAAGCGGCCGGAGGCGACCTGCTTGATCGCACTGCGGCGCCAGTCGCCGTTCTCGTCGTGGACGAAGCGGCGCGGGTCCTCGCCGCCCTCACCCGAGTTCGACCGGCCACCCAGACGGTTCATCGCGATCGCGAGCGTCTCGTGCGCCTCCGCCGAGATGGAGCCGTAGCTCATCGCGCCCGTCGAGAAACGCTTGACGATCTCGCTGGCCGGCTCCACCTTGTCGATCGGGATCGGGTCGCGGTCGCCGAAGTTGAAGTCGAACAGACCGCGCAGTGTGCCCAGCTTGGCGGCCTGGTCGTCGACCAGCTTGGTGTACTCCTTGAACACCGAGTACTGACCGGTGCGGGTGGAGTGCTGAAGCTTGAACACCGTGTCCGGGTTGAACAGGTGGTACTCGCCCTCGCGGCGCCACTGGTACTCGCCACCGACCTCGAGTTCGCGATGAGCGCGCTCGGCGGGACGCTTGGTGAACGCGAGAGCGTGACGCTGGGCCACCTCGTCGGCGATCTCGTCGAGCCCGATGCCGTCGAGCTGGCTGTTCAGACCCGTGAAGAACTCGTCCACGACCTCCTGCCCCAAGCCGATGACCTGGAACAGCTGAGCGCCGGTGTACGACGGCACCGTCGAGATGCCCATCTTGCTCATCACCTTCAGGACGCCCTTGCCCGCCGCCTTGATGTAGTTGGCGCGCGCGACGGCGAAGGTGGCCTCGTGGCTCATGTCCTCGGTCCCCGGGACGTCGAGGCTGCCCGACTCGAGCATGTCCTCGATGGTCTCGAAGGCCATGTAGGGGTTGATGCCGCTGGCGCCGAAGCCGACGAGCAGCGCCATGTGGTGCACCTCGCGGGCGTCGCCCGACTCGATGATGAGGCTGGCCCGGGTCCGGGTCCGCTCACGCACCATGTGGTGATGAACCGCCGCGGTCAGCAGCAGCGACGGGATCGGCGCGAGGGTCTCGTCCGACTCGCGGTCGGAGAGCACGATGATGCGGGCGCCGTCGGCGATGGCCGCCGACACCTCGTTGCGGACTCCGTCGAGTGCCCGACGCAGACCTTCACCGCCCTCGGCGACCGGGTACAGACCGTGGATGTGCACGGAGGGGAAGCCGGTGGCCGGGTCGATCTCCACGAGCCGCGCCAGATCGTCGTTGTCGAGGATCGGCTGGCTCAGCACGATCTGCTTGGCCGAACCCGCGGCCGGGTTCAGCAGATCGCGCTCACCGCCGATGCGGCCGCCGAGGCTGGTGACCACCTCCTCGCGGATGGCGTCGAGCGGCGGGTTCGTGACCTGGGCGAACAGCTGCTGGAAGTAGTCGAAGAGCATCCGCGGCCGGTTCGACAGGACGGCGACCGGGGTGTCGGTGCCCATCGAGCCCAGCGCCTCGCCGCCCGTCGCGGCCATCGGCGAGATGAGCAGCTTCAGATCCTCGGTGGTGTAGCCGAACATCTGCTGACGCAGCGTCACGCGATCGTGCGCCATGTGCTTGTGCGGCGGCGCGGGCAGGTCGGACAGTGCGACCTGGTTGGCGTCGAGCCACTCCTGGTACGGCTGCTCGCCGGCCAGCGAGTCCTTGATCTCCTCGTCGGCGACGATGCGGCCCTGCGCGGTGTCGACCAGGAACATCTTTCCGGGCTGGAGTCGCTGCTTGGCGACCACATCGGCGGGGTCGATGTCGAGGACGCCGACCTCCGACCCCAGAACCACGAGCCCGTCCTTGGTGACCCAGATGCGGGACGGACGCAGTCCGTTCCGGTCCAGGACGGCGCCGATGACAGTGCCGTCGGTGAAGCAGACCGACGCCGGTCCGTCCCATGCCTCCATCAGTGCCGAGTGGTACTCGTAGAACGCCCGATGCTCGGGCTTCATGTCCTCGCTGCGCTCCCAGGCCTCCGGGACCATCATCAGCACTGCGTGCGGCAGGGTGCGTCCGCCCAGGTGCAGCAGCTCGAGGACCTCGTCGAACCGTGCGGTGTCCGACGCGCCGGGAGTGCAGACCGGGAACACCTTGTCGAGGCTGTCGCCGAAGACGTCGGTCTTGATGAGCGACTCGCGGGCGCGCATCCAGTTCTCGTTACCGCTGACGGTGTTGATCTCGCCGTTGTGCGCGACTCGGCGGAACGGGTGGGCGAGAGGCCACGACGGGAAGGTGTTCGTCGAGAAGCGGCTGTGGACCATGCCGAGCGCGCTCTCCACACGCTCGTCCTGCAGGTCCAGGTAGAAGTCGCGCAGCTGAGGCGTGGTCAGCATGCCCTTGTAGACGAACGTCTGCCCAGACAGGCTCGGGAAGTAGACGGTGTCGCGGCCGGGGCCGTCCTGGCCGGCGCCCTTCTCGCCGAGCTCGTACTGGACGCGCTTGCGGACCACGTAGGCCTTGCGCTCGAGTTCCATGATCTCCGCGCTGGACGGTGTGCGCCCGCTCGCCTCGCTCCCGGCGAGCGCGAGGAAGACCTGCCGGAAGGTCGGCATCGCATCGCGCGCCAGTGCGCCGAGCGAGCTCTCGTCCACCGGCACGTCGCGCCATCCGAGGAGAGTGAGCCCCTCCGCGGCGATGATCTCCTCGACGCCCTCGACCGCCTCGGCGGCGTCGCCGGCCGACTGGGGCAGGAAGGCGATGCCGGTGGCGTACGAGCCCTCGGCGGGGAGGTCGAAGTCCACCACCTCGCGCAGGAAGCGGTCGGGGACCTGAATCATGATGCCCGCGCCGTCGCCCGTGTTGGGCTCGGCACCGGCCGCACCGCGATGCTCGAGGTTCACCAGGGCGGTGATGGCCTTCTCGACGATGTCGCGGCTGCGGCGACCGTGCATGTCGACGACGAACGCGACGCCGCACGCGTCATGCTCGTTGATCGGATCGTAGAGCCCGACGGGCCCCGGCAAGTGCTTCATGAATCTGCCTACTCCGCACGCGACGCTGCGTACTGATACGTACTGGAGAGAGTCCCGGGTCAGAGGTCAGTGCGAACCAGCGCACCGCCCGGGGATTCAGCTTCATTGCTGGCCCGCTCAGGTCGCAGGGGGTGACCCCTCGACGCAAAGCGCAGTACTTCAAGTATTCCACTCGGGCCCGGCTGAGGCAAAAAGTGGATACAGTCCCACTGTGTACACCACGTCACACGCGGGTGAAAGTCGCGCGTCACTGCGTGCCCGCGCCTTCTCGAGGTCGACGTTCGCCTCGCGACCGCTGATGGCCGCGGCGGGGCGGAGTGTCCTGGCCAGTCCGCGGCTCCTGACGATGACCCGCCCGGGCGTCAACCGCGGCCTGTCGCTGCTGAGCCCGGTTCCGCGCGGCACCCGCATCACCCCGGTCCGCGAACTCACCGACTCCGGGCAGGTCCGCGGCGAGTGGGTTCACGGGCGCGGGCGAGCCGACGTCCCGGCACCGTCGACCGACGACACGATTCTCTATTACCTGCACGGAAGCGGATACGTGATCTGCTCGGCGCGCACCCATCGCGGGCTGGTCGCACGGCTCGCCGGGCGCGCGGGGATCGGCGCGTTCAGCCTCGACTACCGGTTGGGTCCGGAGCATCGTTGGCCCAGCGGCGGCGACGACACCGTCCGCGGATACCGCTGGCTGCTCGATCAGGGGTTCGACGCCGGGCAGATCATCGTGGCCGGCGACTCGGCCGGCGGCCACCTGGCGCTCGACCTCCTGGCCGCCAATCACTCCGACGGCGTGCCGCAACCGCGGGCGATGGCACTGTTCTCGCCGCTGTACGACCCCACTTTCCAGCTCGCACGAGATCTGGCCGACCGCGGCGTCCGAGACCCGATCATCGACGTCGGCGCGGCGGTGACCTTCCTCGGTCTCTACACCGCGGGCGCCGATCCCGACCATCCGCGGATGCGGATCAAGCTCTCCCCCGCGATGGACCTGCCACCGACCCTCATCCAGGTGGGCGCGCGAGAGATCATGGCCGACGACGCCCGCACCGTCCACCGCAGGCTGCTCGACGCCGGTGGACTGTCGGAGCTGCAGGAGTGGCCTGGTCAGGGGCATGTCTTCCAGATGTTCCCGTACTTCTCCCCCGAGTCGGAGCTGGCCGTGGGCGCGGCCGCTGAGTTCATCTCGCGGCAGCGCCGCCGATAGCGGACGCCACGCGGCGACCGATGTCCGTTTGTCGGGCACGTCTGCCGGACGGGCGATAGTGTCGAAGGCGGGGCCTCGGCAGGCGCCGAGCCCCGTACAGCCCGCACTCAACCTTCCTGGGAGGGTGATATGTCCGAGGAGACCACCAACTACACGACTACCGACTCCGGCGCTCCGGCCGGCAGCGATGAGCACTCGCTCACCGTCGGCCCCGGAGGGCCGATCGTTCTGCACGACCACTATCTGCTCGAGCAGATGGCCCAGTTCAATCGTGAACGCATTCCCGAGCGCCAGCCCCACGCCAAGGGAAGCGGCGCGTTCGGCACTTTCGAGACCACCGCCGACGTCTCGCCCTACACCTGCGCCTCGCTGTTCCAGCCGGGAGTGAAGACCGAGATGGTCGCGCGCTTCTCCACCGTCGCGGGCGAGCGGGGCAGCCCCGACACCTGGCGCGACCCCCGCGGATTCGCCCTGAAGTTCTACACCGACGAGGGTGTGTACGACATGGTCGGCAACAACACGCCGGTGTTCTTCATCAAGGACCCGATGAAGTTCCAGCACTTCATCCGGTCGCAGAAGCGGCGTGCCGACAACAATCTCCGCGACCACGACATGCAGTGGGATTTCTGGACGCTGTCGCCCGAGTCGTCACACCAGGTCACCTGGCTGATGGGCGATCGCGGCATCCCGCGCACCTGGCGGCACATGAACGGCTACAGCTCCCACACGTACCTGTGGGTCAACGCCGAGGGCGTCAAGCACTGGGTGAAGTACCACTTCATCACCGATCAGGGCATCGAGTTCCTGACCCAGGAGGAGGCCGACCGGCTCGCCGGGCAGGACAGCGACTACCACATGCGGGATCTGTACGAGTCGATCGATCGCGGCGATCATCCCACGTGGACGTTGAAGGTGCAGCTGATGCCGTTCGACGACGCCGCGGGCTACCGCTTCAATCCGTTCGATCTGACGAAGGTGTGGCCGCACGGCGACTATCCGCTGCACGAGGTCGGGAAGATGACCCTGCACACCAATCCGACGGACAATCACGCGCAGATCGAGCAGGCGGCCTTCGAGCCGAGCAACGTGGTCCCGGGAATCGGTTTCAGCCCCGACCGGATGCTCCTGGGCCGGGTCTTCTCGTACTCGGACGCACACCGCGCACGGCTGGGAGCCAACTACAAGCAGATCCCGGTCAACCGTCCGCGCAACGAGGTGCGCAGTTACTCGAAGGACGGGGCGATGCGGATCGATCCGGTCACCGACCCCGTGTACGCGCCCAACTCGAAGGGCGGTCCGGCCGCGGTGTACCCCGGACAGGCCGAACCGCAGTGGGCGGCCGACGGTGAGATCGTGCGCAGCGCCTACGTCGATCACCCGGAGGATGACGATGTGACGCAGCCCGGAACACTCGTCCGCGACGTGATGGACGACGCCGCGCGAAGCCGGTTGGTCGACAACGTGGTCGGTCACCTGCTCGACGGCGTCTCCGAGCCGGTCCTGTCCAGGGCTTTCGAGTACTGGCGGAACATCGACGCCGACACCGGTGCGGCGATCGAGGAGGGAGTGCGCGCGGCACAGTGATGCCGTCGCGGTAATCCTGGGCGTCGCCGGCCGAGTCATTCATCGAACAGAGAACTCGGCCGGCGGCGCATAGGATCGCCGCATGAAACGATTCCTGCTGTCGCTGGTGGCGCTCATCGCCACCGTGATCGGCGTCTTCTGGCCGCTGGTCGCGAACTCGGCGTCGTCGGGCGACGAGACCGTCGACACGGCCGTGATCACCGATTACCGCGCCGACTACGCCCTCACGCGCGACGGCGAACTGGCCGTGGACGAGACGCTGACGGTCGATCTGCCGGAGGGCAAGCACGGGATCTTCCAATTCTGGGATGTCTCCGACGCGGACCCGGAGAACAAGGGCGTGCGTTACGAACCCCGCGACATCCGGATCACGATGGACGGGCAGGCGGTTCCGTTCGAGCTGGGTTCCGAGGAGGGCGGCAAGTTCGAGACGGCACGGATCGGCGACGCCGACACCCTCGTCTCACCCGGCGAGCACGTGTACCGGGTGTCGTACCGGATCGCAGACACCATCGCGGACGGCGACCCGGGCCGCTTCATCTGGCGCGTGGTGGGCAACGGCTGGCGGATGCGGATGGAGCGCTCCACCAGCACCGTCCACTTCCCCGAGGCGCCGACGTCGTTCGCGTGCAGCACCAACAACGGAACCGCGTGCCAGGTGTCGGAACCGGACCCGGCCACGCGAGTGGTCACCACCGGCCCGCTGGAACCGAACGTCGGCGTCGCGGTGAAGGCCGACCTGCCCTTCCCCGGTCCCGGCCGCGCACAGTTGCCGTGGTCGGTGTCGATGGACCCGATTCTGGGCACCTCGAAGGCCATGCCGATCGTCATCGTTCTGCTCTCGCTTCTGACGTTCGCCGGGGGCTTCTACTGGATGTGGCGCAGCCGGGAGCACGCGCCGCTGCTGCCGGTCATGTACGAGCCGCCGGCCGACCCGCAGAATCAGAGCCGCAAGCTCGGACCGGTCCAGACCTACTACGTCGCATACGAGGACATGCCCAAGAAGGCGCTGGTCTCCACCCTCTTCCACCTCGCCGAGCAGGGACACGTCCGGCTCGACCGGACGTCGAACAAGGACTGGACCGTCATCTCGCAGCTCACGCCGGAGCGGTTCGCCTCACTCGATCCCGCCGCCAACGCGGTGGTCGCGGCACTGGGCCTGTCGCACGAGGGCTCGACCTTCACCGCCGACGGATCCAAGAACGCCGGACTGCGGCTGTCCACGGCGACCAAGGAGATGGACGCCGCGACCGCCAACTGGGGCACCGGGAGCGGAGCGCTGCGGGTCAGCCGCTCGGAGCTCGCTGGGCGCGTGGTCGTGGCGGCGGCGGTGGTCGTCGCAGCCGTGTTGATGATCTTCCAACTCCTCCCAGGCACGATCATGGCGCTGCCGTTCGCAGCGTTCGCGGTCGGCGGCGCCGGACTCTACGTGGCGGGGGTCGGCACCCGGCGTACGCGGCTGGGCCGTGAGGTGTGGTCGCGGGCCGGCGGGTTCGAGCGGCTCCTGTCGACGACGTCGAACCGGGAACGACTCGACTTCTCCGCCCGCAAGGACCTCTTCACCAGCTACATCCCGTACGCGATGGCCTTCGACTGCGCCGACGCGTGGGCCGCCAAGTATCGCTATGCGACCGGGCAGGAACCGCCCGACCCGATCTGGTTCCCCGGCTTCTACATCGGCAGCTCGCATGCCCTGTTCGGCGGCACCGGCTCCGGCATGGACAGCTTCGAATCGAGCCTCTCGTCGTCCCTGTCTGCGTACAGCTCGTCGCAGTCGTCATCAGGCGGCGGCGGAGGATTCGGCGGCGGCTTCGGCGGCGGAGGAGGCGGTGGCGGAGGAGGCGGTTCGTGGTGAGCCCGTCGCGGCCGACCGTCCCTCCATGCCATTCTCTGTGCACGTCCCTTAATAGAAAGAGGCACCAATCGTGATCTGGGCACTGATCGTCATCGTTGTCCTGCTCGTCCTGCTGGCCGTCTTCGTGATGGTCGGCTTCAACAAACTCCGCAAGGCGGACATCACCGCTCAGGAAGCGCTCGGCGGTATCGACGTCCAACTCACTCGGCGCGCCGATCTGATCCCCAACCTGGTGAATACGGTGAAGGGGTACGCGGCCCACGAGTCGGGCGTGCTAGAGGCGGTGACCGAGGCCCGCGCTCACATGCAGCAGGCGGCGCAGGGGGCGTCAGTGGCCGACAAGGCCGCCGCTGAGGCGCAGATGAGCGGAGCCCTCGGGCGGCTGTTCGCTGTCGCTGAGAACTACCCGCAGCTGCAGGCAGCGCCCAATTTCATGGCGCTGCAGACCGAACTCGGAGAAACCGAGAACAAGCTATCGTTCGCGCGCCAGTACTACAACGACGCCGTCTCGCGCCTGAACCAGGCGGTGCAGACCATCCCGTGGATGCTGTTCTCCGGCATGGCCGGCGTTCGCGTCCGCGAGTTCTACCAGGCCCCGGCGGGACAGGAGCAGCCGCCGCAGGTTCAGTTCTGAGCAGCAGCGCACTCGCGAGCCGCCGGGAGGGAAGGCCTCAGGGCTCCCACCGGCGGCTCGTGCTCGGATAGCGGACCCGCAGGTAGCTGTACAGATACCAACTGATCGCCATGGCGATGGCCGCGCCGGCGGCCCACCACAGCCAGCCGTTGAGCAGGCTCGAACGCACCGCGGCGACCAGCCAGGCGATCGTGAAGAAGACGGTCGCGATGGTCGCCAGGACTCGGACGGTGAGGACGATGAGCGCGGCCGCCGACCAGATCGCTCGGCGACCGGCTCCGGGTTCGGGGTCAATACCCATTCCGAAAGCGTAGGCGACGCAGGACAATGGGGCCATGAGGACGATACTGAACGTGTTGTGGCTGGTCCTGTGCGGACTGTGGATGGCGATCGGTTATGTACTGGCCGGCGTCGTCTGCTGCATCCTCATCATCACGATCCCCTTCGGTATCGCGTCGTTCCGCATGGCGAACTACGCGCTGTGGCCCTTCGGACGCACCGTGGTCCGCAAGCCGACCGCGGGCGCCGCGTCGACGGTCGGCAACGTCATCTGGATCATCGTCGCGGGTATCTGGCTGGCGCTGGGCCACCTCACCACCGGCCTCGCCCTGTGCATCACCGTCATCGGCATCCCGCTGGGTGTCGCGAGCTTCAAGATGATCCCCATCTCCCTGGTACCGCTCGGCGCCGAGATCGTCTCGACCAACGATCCGCGCGCGGCGTACTGAACCGACCGGTGACGGGGCGGTGCAGGCGGCCGGCGGTGTCCGGTCCCGCGGGTCGCTGTTCGGCCGGGCATCATTGATCCGTGGCGATGGCGTGGATCGGCGGCGCACTGGTGCTCGCCGGTGCGACGGCCCTGGTGACGGGAGCTCTGCCCGCCGCGGACGCCGCCGCGACATTCGACCGAGCGTGGCCGGTGCTGTTGTTCGTCGTGGCGATCACGGTGGTCGCGCAACTGGCCGCGGAGGCCGGGGTGTTCGAAGTGGTCGCGGCGCGGCTCGGTGTTCTGGCCCGCGGCCGGGTCTTCGGCCTGTGGCTGCTGACGGTCCTCTTGGCCGTGGTCTGCACGGCCTTCCTGTCGCTCGACACCACCGCGGTCCTGCTGACACCGGTCGTACTCGCATTGGCGCGCGTCGCGGGCGTCGCGCCCGCACCGTTCGCGCTGACCACGGTGTGGCTCGCGAACACCGCTTCGTTGTTGCTTCCCGTCTCCAACCTGACGAATCTGCTGGCACTGGACCGTCTGAACGTTCACGGCGCCGCGGGCTTCGTCTCCCTGCTCGGGCTGCCGGCCGTGTGCGCAACGGCCGCGACGGTCGGGGTCCTGTGGCTGCTGCATCGACGCGAGCTCCGCGGCCGATTCCGTGCGTCGCCGGTCCCGTACGTCGGCGACCAGACACTGTTTCGGATCTGTTCGTCGATACTCCTGCTTCTCATCCCGCTGCTGGTGGTGATGCCCGCACCGTGGGCGCCTGCCTGCCTCGCCGCGCTCGCCCTCACGGCGACGTTCGCCCTCCGCCGACCCGAGGCGCTGCAGTTCGGCCTGATTCCGTGGTCGCTTCTGTTGTTCGCCGGCGGCCTGTTCCTGGTGGCGGGCGCGGTCGAGGCCTCTGGCCTGCTCGACCCCCTCGGTCGGCTCTCCGAACACGGCACGGCGAGTGTCTGGGCGTTCGCGGGGGCGGGCGCAGTCGGCGCGAACCTGGTGAACAATCTGCCGGGCTTCCTGCTCCTCGAACCCGCGACCACCTCGCCGATCACCTTGGCGGCACTGCTGATCGGAGTCAACGCGGGACCCCTGGTGACGCCGTGGGCCTCGCTGGCGACGCTGCTCTGGCATCAGCGGCTGGTCGACGAAGGAGTCGAGTTCGGCTGGCGCAGATACGTCTTCGTCGGTGCTGTCGCCGCTCCGGCCATCGTCGCGGCGGCCACGCTGTCGGCGACATCCTGACAGGGCGGCCGGCGGAACGGCGCCTGCGCGGCGTGACGACTCGGCGCGGACCGGCTCAGTGCGGTGACTGCTCGAACGCGCGAACCGCCGAGCCGACGCTCGGATACACGCTGTCGGGTGCCAGATCGGCGAGCAACTGCGCGGTCTCGAGTGCGCCCCGCAATTCCGGGGTCACACCGGCGAGGATGAACCTCGCATGCACCGAATGCACGTAGTCGATGAGATCGCGCAGTGCCTTCGCCGCCGAATAGTCGACGTCCGAGATCGCCGAACAGTCCAGCACCAGCCATCGCACCGGGTCGGGCGCAGCTTTGATCAGCGCGGTCACGTCGTCGGTGAACCGTCCGACGTTGGCATAGAAGAGGTCCGCGTCGTAACGGAAGACGATGAGTCCGGGCAGGGTCTGATGCCCGGGTCGGGCGCTCTCGTACTCGCGCTGCCCGTTCCGGCCGACCCCGACGACGAACCGCTCCGGGCGGTACTGACGGTGAATGATCTGCAGCACCGACATCACCATCGCGGCGACGATGCCGGTCAACACGCCGAAGACCACCACCATCACGGTCGTCAGCACCGCGATGGCGAACTCCACGCGCCGGATCCGCCAGATGTGCGCGAACCCCGCCCAGTCGATCAGATCGAGTCCGACCATGAACACGATCGCTGCCAGCACCGCCTCCGGGAGATCACCGAGCGGACCGGACGCGGCGACCACCACCACGAGCGTCACAACGGCGGTCGTGATGTTCGCGACCTGAGTGCGGCCGCGCTGCCGGTCGAGGATCGCGGTCTTGGTGGGACTGCCGTTCACCACGAACGAGCCGGTGAGGGACGCGGAGACGTTCGCCGCCGACAGCCCGAGGATGTCGCGGTTGACGTCGATCCGATCTCCGTGGCGCTGAGCGAAGCTGCGTGCCGTCGCCGCACTCTGCGCCAAGATCACCAAGACGCACCCGAAAGAGACGGTGAGAACGGTGGGAAGGCGCCCGAGCACCTCGCTCATCGGTGGAAAGTCGATCGACGGCGGACCGGCGTCGACGGGCCCGACCGTCGGCACCCAGCGATCGAGGCCGAATACCGCCACGGCGACGATCGACCCGATCACGATCAGAATCGGCGTCGGCAGGCCGGGCCGCAGCCGTCGAACGCCGAGCAGGCCGGCCAGCGTCACCGCGGCGAACAGCATCGACTGCCAGTGCACTCGGTCGACGTCCCCGATCACGTGCGCCCACTTCTCGACAGTGTGGCCGGCGTCGCGCTTCGGTTCGCCGAGCATCCCGGGGATCTGCTCGGTCACCACGAGCACGCCGACGCCGGCCAGGAAGCCGACGAGCACGGAGGTCGACAGGAAATCGCCCAGGAAGCCCAAGCGCAGCACTCGGGCGACCAGCAGCATCACGCCGGTCACCAGCGCGATGAGGCCGGCCCAGGCGAGCCACTGCTCCGTGTCGGGCCGCAACCCGGCCACTCCGAGACCCGCGATGCCCGAGGCGAGCAGCGCCGCGGTGGCCGAATCCGCTCCGACCACCAGCAGCCGAGACGCACCGATCAGCGCGAAGACCACCGCCGGCACGATCAGCGAGTACAAGCCGGCGCCGATCGGGACATGGGCGATGGAACTGTAGCCCATCGCCTCCGGGATCGCGACGGCTGCGAGCGACGCCCCGGCGAGGACGTCGGCCCGCAGCCAGGAGCGCTGATAGCCGCTCAGCGCGGGCGGGCGAAGACGCGTCAGCCGGTCAATGGCCACGACGAATCCACTCGTCGAGGTCACCTGCCTCGGCACCGACGGTGGTCTCGTCGCCGTGCCCGGTGCACACGCGCGTCTGCGGGTCGAGCACCAGGATTCGGTCGCGGATGGATGCGATGATGTCGTCGAAACTGGAGAACGAACGCCCGGTGGCGCCCGGTCCGCCCTGGAACAGGGTGTCGCCGCTGAAGAGCACGTTCGCCGACGGCGCCCACACCACGCACGAGCCGGGGGAATGGCCCGGCGTGTTGATCACCTCGAGTTCGTGGCCGCCGACCACGATCCGCTGTCCGTCCGAGAGTTCGTCGTGGGCCACTCCCGGGTGAGTCCGGTCCCACAGCATCTCGTCGGCCGGATGCAGCAGGATCGGTGCGCCGGTCGCCTCGGCGAGTTCCGGGGCGACTCCGATGTGGTCGTTGTGCGCGTGGGTCAGGACGATCGCCACCACGTCGCGGTCGCCGACGGCTTTCAGGATCGGCGCCGCGTCGTGCGCGGCATCGATGATGACGGCCTGGTCGTCGTCGCCGACCACCCAGACGTTGTTGTCGACGTCCCAGGTGCCGCCGTCGAGCGAGAACGTTCCGGAAGTGACGACTCGGTCGATCCGCAGACCGGCGGGGACCGATCCTTCGGGTCCGGTGGACTCGGTGCTCACAGCTCCACCACCGAACGCAGGACGCGGCCCTCCTCCATGGCCTTGAAGGCGTCGTCCACACCGTCGATGCCGATGCGCTCGGTGACGAACTTGTCGAGCGGAAGACGGCCCTGCAGGAACAGGTCGATGAGCATCGGGAAGTCGCGTTCGGGCAGGCAGTCGCCGTACCAGGACGATTTGAGCGCCCCGCCGTGACTGAAGAAATCGACCAGCGGCATCTCGAGGCGCATCTGCGGCGTCGGCACACCGACCAGCACCACGACACCGGCGAGATCGCGGGCGTAGAACGCCGTCCGGTAGGTCTCGGGGCGGCCGACGGCGTCGATCACCACGTCGGCGCCGAATCCCCCGGTCAGTTCCTTGACGGCCTCGGCCACGTCGTCGATCGCCGACGCGTCGATGGTGTGGGTGGCGCCCAGCTCTCTGGCCCAGTCGAGCTTGCTCGGGTCGCGGTCGACGGCGATGATCGTCGTGGCACCGGCCAGGCGCGACCCGGCGATCGCCGCGTCGCCGACTCCACCGCAGCCGATCACCGCTACCGAATCGCCGCGACCGACCTCCCCGGTGTTCATCGCGGCGCCGAGCCCGGCCATCACCCCGCAGCCCAGGAGGCAGGCGACGGCTGGATCCGCGGCTTCGTCGACCTTGGTGCACTGTCCCTCGTGGACGAGCGTCTTCTCGGCGAAGGCGCCGATGCCCAGCGCCGGAGTCAGTTCGGTGCCGTCGGCGAGGGTCATCGGCTTACTGGCGTTGAAGGTGTCGAAGCAGTACCAGGGCCGACCGCGCTTGCAGGCGCGGCACTCGCCGCACACGGCACGCCAGTTCAGAATCACGTAGTCGCCGGCCGCGACGTGGGTCACCGCGTCGCCGACCGTCTCGACGATGCCCGCCGCCTCGTGTCCGAGCAGGAACGGGTACTCGTCGTTGATGCCGCCGGTGGCGTAGGCGAGGTCGGTATGGCAGACGCCGCACGTCTTGATCTTGACCACCACGTCATTGGGCCCGGGATCCGGGATCGTGATGTCGACCAGTTCGGTAGGCGCGTTCTTGCTGCGGGAGACGACTCCCTTGACGACGGTGGGCACGTGTTCTCCTAGTCGGACGGCCGCACTTCGACGCGTTCAGCCGAGAGCGGCGATGAGTTCTGCCTTCTTCATCGTCGAGTATCCCTTGATTCCGGCCGCCTTGGCCTCGGCACGCAGATCCGCCACCGTCTTCGACGCGGTTCCCGACTTCGGCGCGGGCTTGGCGGAAGCAGCCGGCTTGGTGGCACCGGACTTGGCGGCGGTCTTCGCGGCGCTCGGCTTGGTCGCACCGGACTTGGCGGTGGCGGCCTTCGCGGCGGCCGGCTTGGCGGTGGCCGGCTTGGCGGTGGCGCCGGTGGTCTTGGCGCCGGGTTCGGCGGTCTTGGGGGTGGCGGGCTTCGCAGTCGCCGGCTTCGCGGCGGACTTGGGCTCAGCAGGCTTCGCGGCGGACTTGGGCTCAGCAGCCTTCGGCTCGGCGGGCTTGGGCTGCGCCGGCTTCACGGCGGTCGGTGCCTTGGATGCGGGCGCGGGCGTCTCAGGCTTCTTCGGCAGCATCGGAGAACGGGCGAGCATCGTGTCGCGGAGCGCGACCACTTCGGCGGAGAGGCGCTTGACCTCTTTCTCCAGTCGCTTGATCAAGCTCTTCTTGCCACTCATCACTGGTGTACCTCCATATGTCTGTGGCTCCAGCCGGAGTGCCCGACCGGGTCAATTGTGACCCTACTGTGAGCAAACCCCGCGATGCGACTCGCGGGTAGCATGCGTCGCCGCAGATCCGAACAGCGGGGTCAGCGTGCGGAATGAACGTGAACCACACGCAGGTCGGCGTCGAGCACCACCAGATCCGCGCGGCGGCCCGATGCCAGGGCGCCGATGTCAGCGCGCCCCAGAACGCGGGCGGGGTTGGCCGAGGTCATGGCCACCGCCCCGAGCAGGATCTCGTCGGCGACGCGGTCTCGCACGCCCGGGGCGTCGGAGCGCAGGCCCGCGACCGTCCGCGCGAACAATCCGGCCATGGTGGCGGTGCTTCCCGCGATCGCGCCGGTCCGCGCGACCCGCGCGACGCCGTCGGCGACGGAGACGTCCAGAGCACCCAGTCGATACGCGCCGTCCGGCATGCCGGCGGCCGCCATCGCATCGGTGACGAGCGCGACGCGGTCGAAGCCGACGGCACGCTGCACGTCGCGCACCAGGGCCGGATGCAGATGCACCCCATCGGCCACCAGCTCGACCACCACGCGGGGATCCTCCATGAGGGCCAGCGGCGGTCCTGGTTCGCGGTGGCCGAGCGGCGCCATCGCATTGAACAGATGCGTTGCGACCCGAGCCCCCCGCGCAATCGCCTCTCGGACCTGGTCGTAGGTGGCGTCGGTGTGCCCCACGGCCACCGTGACACCCGCACTCACGAAGCGGTCGATCGCCTCCATCGCGCCGGGAAGCTCGGGAGCCAGCGTCACCATCACGACGGCGCCGTCGGCCAGTTCGAGGAGTTCGTCGATCTCGCCCGGCGACGGCGGGCGCAGCACGTCCGGGTCGTGCGCCCCGCACCGCGCACCGCTGATCCAGGGTCCCTCGAGATGGATGCCCGCGCTGATCCCCTCGCCTACCAGAACGCTCAGACGCGCGACGATGTCGCGGAGCTCGGCGCGACCGGCGCTCACCGTGCTCGTCACCGTCGTCGTGGTTCCGTGCTCCCGGTGGAATCGGGCGGCGGCCCGCACGTCGTCGCCGATCCCGTCCGTGTACGACGATCCCCCGCCGCCGTGGACGTGCATGTCGACGAAACCCGGCACGATCACTCCGTCGGCGAAGGTCGCACTCGCCGCGGCCGGCGGCGGACCCGCGCCGACACCGGTGATGAAGCCGCGCGCGATCTCCACCCAGCCCGGCCGGTGGACCACGCCGTCGGCGACGAGCGTGCCCGCGGCGATGATCATCGTCTCGTTCAAGGGACTCCCTTCCGCGAATCGACTCGACGCCAGTGGCTCGGAGTGTATCGCCGGCGACGCCGCGGATCGGCGCCAAACTGCAGGAAGAGACGACTGGTGAGTTCAGTCTCAAATTCCTTGACCGGGTCGTCCGACCGGCGGAACAGTGGAGTGCAAGCTCTACTCAGGCAGCTCTCCCCAGGAGGTTCTCATGAGCTCCTCATCATGGTTCGTCGCGCTCCGGCACCCGTCGCCCGCCGATCTCGAACTGTGGCTCGAAGCCCAGGCGGCGGACGGCCGCGTGCTGACCGACTACTCGCTGCTCAGTCCGCTGCGAATGCGGTTCACCGAGTCCGCTCCGGCCCGGGTCCGGTACGCGGTGGAGCGGCGCGCCGTCCCCGCACCCGTCGACTACTTCCGGTTCCGCGAAGCGCAGGGCTGGGAGCACGTGGGTCAGGCCGCCGACTTCCACATCTGGAAGCGCCCGTACACCGGCGAGCGCCCGGCCGGGTTCATCGGCGAGGATCTCGGCCGCCGGGCCTCCGCGCTCGCGATCGGGCTCGGAGTGATCGGAGTCCTGGCCCTCGCCGTGGCCCTGGCTCTCGGCGCCGTCGCGGGTCTGGCGGCCTTCGAGTGGACGAACTCGGTGGAGTTCTGGGCTCCGGCCGTCGCAGCAGCCGTGGTGGGAGTGCTCGCCGTGACCGCCGGCGTCGTGCTCGCGGTCTCGGGCCGCAAGGCGTCCGCGCGCACCGCGCCGGGCGAGACCGCCACGCGCGAACGCGCCGAGATCGGCGGCTGAGCGCGCCCGATCTGTCGGTGTCCGCTGTTACCGTAGGGCCATCCGCTCAGGAGGTCACGATGGACAGTTCATCCGGCGTCTTCTCCGAGGCCGCGTTCGACGCGGCGATCGATCGAGTCTGGGTCAGATTCCGGTGTGAGTTGGCCGACCAACTCGACCGGATGAGTCACGACCACCCCGTCACCGTGTTCGCACTCTGGACCGAGTTGTTCGGCCCGCAGCCCACCGTCGTATTCACCCACACGCTGAACTCCCGCCTGCGGTTGACCGTCGCGCATCGCGATCTGTATCCGTACGGGCCAGAGGACCGGCAGCGGGTGGCCATGCTGACCGACCGGGGCTGGCGCTCGCTGCGCGACCAGACGTGCATCGTCGAGTTCGCCCGGCGCGGAGTCGACGCCGCGGCGATGGCCGCACAGTACGCCCTGCGGGAGGTGTGGGGCGTGCCCGATCCGAGCTATCTGGTGGCGGACCAGGACGACGTGCTGCGGACGTTCATCACGTCGGACGCCGCCGCGCGCGAACCCAAGATGCGCTGAACCCGATGGGTCACGGGCAGCCGTCGTCCGCCGACAGCCTGCCGAGATAGCGGTCGCGTTCCGCACCCGAGAGCGGGTCGGTGGCAGTGCACACCCAGCGGCGCGCGGATTCGCGGTCGGTGGTCTGCAAGTATACGACGCCGGTGCCGTCGCCGGCGACCGGATACCCGGGACCCGAACCGGCATCGGTCGGCAGCACCCAGTTCGACACCGTCCGCGACCCGCCGAGCACAGGAGAGACCGCCGCCCCCTGAGTGAGCGAGCCGTCGGCGCCCAGGGCGAAGTCCACCACCTCCCGCGTCCCCGTGCTGATCATCAGCCGGCCTCCCGATCGGCCGATGGACTCGGCGTGCAGGTCGCTGACCCTGCTGACCACCGTCGGCGGGCCGTCGTCGATGCGCCACACCGCCAGATCACCGGCCGCCAGAACCACGTACCTGCCGTCGCGGGCGAACGTCGCGTCGGCCACCTCCTCGCCCATCGGCAGCACCAGCGGTCGGGAATCGGCCCGGTCGAGCCGGTACACGTAGCCGTTGCCGTCGTCGGCGGTGACGGCTAACCGAGAACCGTCGACCGCATAGCTCACACTGCGGATGAGATCCCCCGGCCCGCCGAGCGGATCGCCCACCGGTCGCGGCGCCGCCGGATCGGTGAGATCCCAACGTTGCACGCGCCGGTCGTCGATCCCGGCGGCGAGTTCCCGCGTGCCGGGAGCGAAGGCGAGCGCATTGGTGTATCGGGTCCCGACTCGGAGTTCGCCCACCCGGCGCGGGCGATCGGGATCGCCGAGATCCCACAGTTCCACCAGGCCGCCGTTGTTGTTGGCCGTCGCGGCGAGCATCCCGTCGGTGGTCACCGCGACGCTGGGCCGGTTGTTGGCCCGGCGGTCGATGTCGACACCGCCCCGCTGGTGCCACTGCCCGTCGTCCCGGGTCCAGACGTTCAGCCGGGCGTCGGAACCGACCGTCACCAGCCGGCGGCCCGACGCGTCCATGCCCACGCCGCTGATCAGTGCGCCGCGGTCCGGGAGCAGGCCCGGCGGCAGGGTCCAGAGGTCCACCTCGCCGTCCGACCGCCCGACGGCGAGTTCCTGACCGTCGGGGCTGAACACGGTGCTGACCATGCGCACCGCTCCGGGTGCGGCCGATCGCTGCAGCTCCCAGAGCGGCAACGGATCGGAGATCGACGTGGTGTTCCAGACATGCACGATCCCGTCGGTCCCGGCGCGGGCCAGCAGCGGGCGCACCGGGTTGGCGGCGATGGACCACGAGCCGCCGGTGACGCCGGCCAGCGACGTGGTGTCCGGCCGGGGCGCCGCCGGGTCGGTGACGTTCCACAACTGCACGTTGGCGCTGTCGCCGGTGACGGCAAGCACCGAGTCACCGCGGGTGAAGGCCAGCGCGTGGGTGATGCTGGGGAATCCGCGCAACGGTTCGCCCGCGGGCCGCGGGGTGTCGGTGTCGGCGGCCGTCCAGAGCCGTACCGTCTGGTCTTCCCCGCCGGTCGCCAGCACCGTGCCCGCGGAGTTGAACGCGAGCGAGCGGACCGCGCGGGTGTGGCCGCGCAGCACCGCGGTCTGCGTCGGCGGACGGTCGCCGTCGACGCGGTACACGGTGACCGTTCCGTCGTCGGACGAGGCCGCCAGGTGAGCGCCGCTGGGACTGAAGCGCGTGAGATACGCCGCGCCGCTGCCGGGCCTCAATGTCGCGATCTCCCGAGGAGACCCGGGATCGGCGACGTTCCACAGCCGGACCGTGCCGTCGCCGCTCGCCGCGGCGAGCAGCCGGCCGGAGCGATCGAAATCCACCGAGGTGACGAACGACCCGAAGCCGCCCAACCGGGCCACCTCGCGGAAGGGCTTCACCGCACCGTCGGTGCGCTGCCACACGCGGACCGTGCGGTCGTTGCTCGCCGACGCGAGCAGCCGTCCGTCGCGGGAGAACATGACGTCGTAGACCGCGCCGGTGTGCCCGTCGAGCGAGCGTGCGAGCGGTGAGGTGTATGCCGCGAGCAAGCCACTGCTGACCTCGGTGTCGTCGGCGTAGTGCTGATCCGCCACCGCCAGCATCCGCGCGGCCAGCGACGGATCCGAACTCACCAGTCCTTCGATGCTGGACATGACGGCCGCGTGTTCCGCGCTGTTGCGCTGCCGTGCGAGATCGCTCGCCTGCCGCGTGGCGATGATCGCGGTGATCGCGGACGCCAGGCCGAGGACCACCACCAACGTGATCGAAGCGAACCGGAGGCGCTTGCGGACGGTCCGTTGCCTGCCTGCGGCGTCGAGGAACTCCGCGGCACCGGCCGGCAGCAGGACCTGACGGTGAGCGCCCAGTTCGGCGCGGTTGGCCTGCGAGGTCGCCAGCCGGGCTCCGCTGTAGAGGTGGTCCGCTGCGCGGCCGCTCTCGTTCCACGCGTCGGTGTCCGCCGCCAACTGCTGCATCCACTGGATCAGATCCGCGTCTTCGGCGATCCAGTCGGCCATCCGCGGCCATGCGGACATGACCGCCTCGTGGATGAAGGTGACCGATTCCGAACTCACCGTCAGCAATCGGGCGTCGGAGAAGGCGTCGATGATCCGCGTGGCCGATTCCGGGAAGCGCTCCCGCAGATCACTCGGGGCGACGGCGTTGCGCATCGGCGTCCGGCGAGGACCGAACTGGACCAGCGCCAGCAGCAGTGCCCTGGCCTCCTCGTGGTCGGCCGGGTCGAGTGCGGCCCAGGTGCGTTCCGCGGTCTCAGCGAGCGCCGAGGTGATCCCGCCCGCGGCGCGGTACGACCCGACCGTCAGCCGGTTCCCGGTCCGTTTCGCCCACATCACCTGGAGAGCGTGGGCGAGCAGCGGGAGCCGTCCCGCGCGATCGCCCTCGGTGGAGGCCTGGTGCAGATCGTCGATCATCAGATCCGCCAGACCTTCGTCGATCCGGCCGCCGGCCATCCGCACCGGCTCGATGATGACCTGACGGAGCTGGTCGTCGGACATCTCGGACAGGATCATCGAACGGTCCTGCCACGCTCGGGCGAGCATCGGGTACTCGACGCAGGCGCGGAAGAAGTCGGCGCGGATACCCAGGACCACCACGCTCCCGGCGTCCGAGAGTTCCTGCACCCGATCGAGCACGGCGCGTCGCCGCGTCTCGTCGTCGAGCGCGAAGACCTCTTCGAACTGGTCGATCACCACCAGCGCCGCACCGGCGGCCACCTCGTCTCCGACGAGTCCGGACGGCCCCACGCGCAGCGCGATCGCGGTGTTCCACGGTTCACCGGCGCGGGCGAGCCCGGCACCGAGCAGTGACGACTTGCCCGCCCCCGACACTCCGGTCACCACGACGACCCGATTGCCCGCCGAGTCCCGTGCCTCGGAAAGCAGCCCCGAGAGGGCGGCGATCGTGTCGTCGCGTCCGAAGTACCTGTCGCGGTCGCGGGCACCCATCGAGGCGAGTCCGGGAAAGGGCGTGTCCAGCCTGGCGCCCGACGCGGGGTCGTGGTGGCGTTCCCAGAGCCGTCTCCATTCGGGCATGGACACGAGGTCGTCGGCACCGGCGTCGAGCGCCCGCCGGTTGAGCCACATGATCAGCGGCAGCACGGTGTCGAAGTCCCGCGGGACGTGTCTGCCGTTGCGCCAATCGCTGATCCGCTGCGGCGTGGCCTCGGCGCGACCGAATCTGGCCATTCCCTCCGATGCCGCACGCAGCGTCGGCTTACCGGCTTGGCGGAAGAGTCTCGCGAGCGCCGGACCGAACTCGCTCTCCGGCGGCGTCGAGGTCACGACTGTGAGGTTATCCGAGCACCGGATTCCGGGGAATTTCTCCGGTCCGGATAACTCATGCACGCCTGCGACCTGCGATGATGCGGACATCGGCGAGAAATTCGTTGAATCGGCACATCGCGGATTCCTACTGTGATATGGACTCGCCGCCAGGCGGGTCTCTCTCTTCTACCGTCGGGGTAATCAACACATGACCAAGCGTCTGATCACAGCGTTCACGCTGCTCGTCGCGTTCTTCGCGACCGCCGCACTGATTCCGGCCACCGCAACGGCGGCCACCCACCACACCCGTGAGGGTGTCACCGTGGAGCTGACCACCGGCCAGCTCTCGGCCAAGCGGATTCCGCCGCTGGACGGTTCTCCCACCTCGGCCGAGGCCCTGCTCTCGTCCGACGTGCACGCCGCGCTGACCGGCATCAAGGACAAGAAGGTCAGCGCCACGCTGGAGGTCGGCTACCAGATCGGGTATCCGGTCTCGATCGCACCCGGTGGCGTCAAGATCACCGCGCACACCCCGGATCTCAAGCTCACCGGCGGCGTCGACGCGAAGGTGAACCCGAACGTCACCGTCTCCGGTACCGGTGGCGGCGGCTCGGTCGGCGACGTGGGTGTCAGCCTGGGCGCGGAGTCGACGATCATCCCGGCCACCGACCTCGAGTTCGAGGTGGCCGCGGGCAAGATCACCACTGTCTCGCTCGCGAAGATCGCGCTCACCAAGCCGACGGCCGACATCGTGCTGTCCGGCGTCGAGCTTCACGCGACCAACGCGCTCGGCCCGATCTCGGTGCGTCCGTTCACGAAGATCTCCGTCACCACCGAAACCGGCGTCTACGTCTACTACGCGTACGGCAAGACCAGCCGGATCTGACCCGCTCTCCCGCGACGGGGCCGGTGCATCGCGCGCCGGCCCCGTCGTCGTGGCGGCTGCGCCGTAATAAGCATGTAATGCAGTGGTCAACCACACGAAACGAGCATCCGGTTTCATGCCGCACCCGCTGCGCCGATAGAGTGACCAACGGAAATTGGCCCGAGAGGACCGGAATTTGCGGTGTGCGCCGAGCCCGCCTCGTCCAGCGCACCAGTTGGGAGTACTACACATGACCGCATGGGACAGCGATCTCCAGGGTTGCTACGACATGGTTATCAACCGCAACCCCGGTGAGCCCGAGTTCCACCAGGCCGTTCAGGAAGTCTTCGAGTCGCTGAGCCCCGTCATGGTCAAGCACCCCGAGTACCAGGACGTCCTGGCCCGGATGTGCGAGCCCGAGCGTCAGATCATCTTCCGCGTGCCGTGGATCGACGACGCCGGCCAGGTCCAGATCAACCGCGGCTTCCGCGTCGAGTTCAACTCGGCCCTCGGCCCGTACAAGGGCGGCCTGCGGTTCCACCCGTCGGTGAACCTGTCGATCGTCAAGTTCCTCGGCTTCGAACAGATCTTCAAGAACGCTCTGACCGGCCTGCCGATCGGAGGCGGCAAGGGCGGCTCGGACTTCGACCCCAAGGGCCGCTCCGACCTCGAGGTCATGCGCTTCTGCCAGTCGTTCATGACCGAGCTGTATCGCCACATCGGCGAGTACACCGACGTTCCCGCCGGCGACATCGGCGTCGGCGGCCGCGAGATCGGCTTCCTGTTCGGCCAGTACAAGCGCATCACCAACCGCTACGAGTCCGGCGTCCTGACGGGCAAGGGACTGTCGTGGGGCGGTTCGCAGGTCCGCCCGGAGGCCACCGGTTACGGCGCTGTCTTCTTCGTCGACGAGATGCTGAAGGCCAAGGGCGACAGCTTCGAGGGCAAGAAGGTCCTCGTCTCCGGTTCCGGAAACGTCGCCACTTACGCGATCGAGAAGATCCACCAGCTCGGCGGCACGGTCATCGCCTGCTCGGACTCCTCCGGCTACGTCGTCGATGAGAACGGCATCGACCTGGAGATCCTCAAGGAGGTCAAGCAGGTCCGCCGGGCCCGCCTGAGCGAGTACGTCGAACTGCGCGGCGGCGGTGCCCGCCTGGTCACCGAGGGCAACCTCTGGCAGGTGCCCGCCGACATCGCGCTGCCGTGTGCGACGCAGAACGAGCTGGATGAGAAGGACGCCGAGGCACTGGTCCGCAACGGATGCAAGGTGGTCGCCGAGGGCGCCAACATGCCCACCACACCGGAGGCCACCAAGGTCCTGCTCGCTGCGGGCGTCGGCTTCGCGCCGGGCAAGGCCGCCAACGCCGGCGGTGTGGCGACCTCCGCGCTGGAGATGCAGCAGAACGCCTCGCGCGACTCCTGGACGTTCGAGTACGCCGAGGAGCGTCTGAGCTCCATCATGCGCACCCTGCACCACACCTGCCTGCAGACCGCCGACGAGTACAACGACCCGGGCAATTACATCCTGGGCGCCAACGTCGCCGGTTTCGTTCAGGTCGCCGACGCGATGAACGCGCTCGGCGTCATCTGACCGACGCAGTCATATGAGAAAGGCCCGCCGTCGGCGGGCCTTTCTCATTGTCCGGGAGTGGTCAGGCGGTCTCGGTGGCCACCCGATCGACGGCCTTGGTGAAGACCTTGTTGAACGCTGCCAGGTCGGGAGTCGACTGCGGGGAGGCGTCGCTGGCCTGCACGCTGACCAGGTAGCCGTTGACCATCGCGTAACCGACGATCATCGACGTCTTGGTGGTGGTTCCCTTGAAGTCGATCGTGGAACTCTGCTGCACGACGATCGCGTCGTCCGCCTTCGTCTTCGGCGCCGGAATCACCTTCGAGACGGCCGTGCCCTTCGCGCCCGCGGCCTGGCCCTCGGTGATCTCGACCTTGATCTTGCCGCAGTCGCCGGTCACGGCCTTGCGGAAGTCCTCCACGGAGTGGTCGACCACGGAGACGGTCTCAGCGAGCACGGAGGTGCCCTTCATCGCGATGACGAAGCCGGTCTTGGCGAGGTCGATCTTGTCTGGAAACGCACTCAGCTGCATGCAGTTCGCCGGCGTCACCTTGGCACTCTTCGTCGAGCTGAGGACGGAATCGGCGACCTTCTGGATCTGGTCTCGCGGAACCGGGGTCACCTGGTACCCGGCCGGAAACTCGGCCTTGCCGATCACCAGCGTCGGCGCCTTGCCCGCATCGGCGGACGGTGCGGCGGCCGACGATGCGGCACCCGGCACCGGTGCGCCGTCCTCGGTCGAGCTGCAGCCGGTCACGAGCAGCAATGCCGCGCTCGCGGCAGCGGCGGCGCCGGCAATCCTCTTCATTGTCATCACGTCGGTCTTCATCCCTATCTGGTGATACTGAGTAGACGGGACAATCCTGACCGATGCGGAATCCGGGCGCGGCACCGGCATCCCGTCGAGGCGGCGGTCAGCGCGCGGCCTTGGCGATCGCCCTGGCGAAGACGTCCTCGAAAACTGCACGATTCAGATCGGCGGTCTGGTCGACGGCGCTCATCTGTACGGTGACCGCGTAACCGTTGACGAGGGCGTTTCCTACCAGCAGACTCGTCTCACCGGATTTGGAACCGTTCACCGTCCTACTCCGGCTCTCCACCGCCAGGACCTGGTCGGCGGCCCCGCGCGGTACGTCGATCACGGTGTGCGTGACGGTGATCTCCGAACCTTTGACCGGGCCGGCCTTCACGTGCACCCGGACGACGCCGCAGTCGCCGGTGACCTGCTTGCGCGCAGCCTCGAGGTCGACGCCGCCGTCGATCTCGGCGACGGGCTGCACCGACTCGCTGATCGCATCGTCGCCATCGGTCGCCGCCATCACGCCGACCCTCTTCGGGTCGATCGTGGTGACCATCGCTCCGGATGCCGCGCACTGCGCGGGTGCGATGTCGACGTATGCGGTGGAATCGGAGAGTTGCTCCGTCATCTGCGCGAGGGCGTCCTTGCTGAGCCGGGCGGTGTGGAAACCGGCGGGCAGTTCGGCCTGTGTCAGCGGCAGCTCGGCGGCCTCGCGCTCGGCAGCGGTGGACGAGCCGTCGGTGCTGCATCCCACCGAGGCGAGCACTGCGCCACCCGCCAGCATCGCCACCGACATCCGGATCGCCCTGCCCGCCATGTGTCCCCTTCGACTGTGGTTTCAGTACTGAATGTACTTGCCGGACATCCGGGCCGTCCCCGGCCGTCTCCGCTCGGGCGTCCGGTTCACCGGCTCGCCGATCGGTCTCCGAACCACTCCCGGATCGGTTCACCTCCCACCAGGTGCCGCTCCACCACATCGGCGACTCGCGCCGCTGTGAGTCCGGCGTACCAGACGTCGTCCGGGTAGACCGCGACCACCGGCGCCTGCGAGCAGGGGAACAGGCACCCGGTGAGCGTGATGAGGACGTCGTCGTCGCCGAGCCGCCGGGCGTCGAGTTCGGCGGAGAGTTCCGACTGCGTCTCGGCGCCCCCTCGCGCCGAGCATCGGGGACCGCGGCAGACCAGCACGTGTCGCGCGAACCCGGGAACCGCGTCCCAGGCCTTCGTCGCGAGCGGGGCGGTGGTATCGCGGGCCGGGGCCCCGCCGTCGGCGGCAGCCCGCTCGATCAGATTCGCGTAATCCGTTGTCTGGCAAAGCGATCCGCCGATTCTGATATCCGGCGCGGAGCCCGCCGGGCGGTTCCGCAGCCAGTGCCCGATCACGCGGCGGAACCAAGCGTCCATCTTTCGGTCGGCGAGCGTCTGACCGCTCAGCACCACCACCGAGTCGGCGCCCTCGCGGGCCGCCTCGTCGAGCACCTCGGTGACGGTGTCGGACTCACCGCCCAGGACGGCGGAGCGGAAGACCGTGCCCGGATGGCGTTCGGCGAGCTCTCCCAGCGCACGGGCGAGTTCGCCGTGCACATCCGCGCCGCGATCCGTCGGCGCCGTCACGATCACCCAGTCGGCGTCGATCATCACTTCTCCCCTCCTGTGGCCGAAACCACGCCGCACATGACGATCAGTGGCCCGCCGGTGACCGGATGGCGAAGCACCTGCGCGTCGAGGCCGTAGACGTCCGCCAGCAGTTCGGGCGTCAGCACCTCGGAGGCGCTGCCCTGCGCACGGACGCGGCCCTCGTCGAGCACGACGAGGTGGTCGCAGTACATCGCGGCGAGTTGCAGATCGTGCAGCGCAGCGAGGACGGTGAGGCCGAGATCCCGGGCCAGCTGCAGCAGGTGAAGCCCGGCCGCCACATCGAGATGGTTGGTCGGCTCGTCGAGGACGAGGACCTTCGGGCGCTGCGCCAGCGCCCGTGCCATCTGGACCTTCTGCCGTTCGCCGCCGGACAGGGTCTGCCAGGTGCGGTGCCGCAGATGCTCGATGCCGAGCGTTCCGATGGCCTGATGCGCCTCGTGCGCGGCGTCTCCGAGCGGCCTGGCCCACCCCCCGGCGTGCGGGATGGTGCCGAGCTCCACAATCTGTTCCACCGACAGTTCCAGGACGGTCGCCGAGTGCTGTTCCACCTCGGCGACGGTGCGCGCGAACTCGCGGCGGCCCAACTCCCGGACGTCGGTGCCGCCCAGCAGCACCTGTCCGGCGTCGGGCCGCTGCCAACGCATCACCATCGACAGCAGGCTCGACTTTCCGGACCCGTTCGGGCCGATCACGCCGGTGAATCGGCCGGCGGGCGCCTGGGCCGTGACGTCGTCGAGGATTCTCCGCTCGCCGCGGGCGAAGCTCACCGCCCGCATCTCGATGCCGGGCATCCCGGTCTCGGTACCGGTCATTCGGTGCCTCGCTGTCGCCGGAGCAGGTAGATGAAGGCGGGCACGCCGATCACCGAGGTGACGAGCCCGAGCGGCAGTTCCCGCGACGGCATCACGCCGCGGGCGATGATGTCGGCCCAGACCACCACCAATGCCCCGAGCACCACCGCCACCGGCAGGACCCGATAGTGCAGCGGGCCCACGAGAAAGCGAACCATGTGCGGCACCACGAGCCCCACGAACCCGATGATCCCCGACAGCGCCACCAGGACGGCGGTGCACAGCGACACCAGCGCGTAGAGCACCCAGCGAGTGCGGGCCACGTGAGTGCCCAGGCTCGCGGCGGCGCGTTCACCGAAGGCGAAGGCGTCCAGCGTTCGGGCGTGGGCCAGCACGGCGACGATCGTGCACACGGTGACGATCGCGGTCAGCGCGAGGGTGTTCCAGCGGATGCCGGCCACCGACCCCATCGACCAGAACATGACGCGGTCGGCGGTGCCGTGCGGGCCGAAGTAGATCAACGCCGAACTCAGCGCCGCGGCGAGTTGCCCGACGGCGACGCCGGCCAGGATCAGTCTGCCCGGAAGCAGCGCGCCCCCGCGCGTGACCGCGATCGCGAACACCAGCAGCAGCGCACCCATCGCCCCCAGAAACGCTGCGACGGAGACCACTGAGCCACCGGCCATGCTGCCCATGCCGACTCCCGTGCTCAACACCACCACGGCGCCGAGAGACGCACCGCCGGACATCCCGAGGATGTACGGGTCGGCCAGCTGGTTGCCCGTCAACGACTGCAGGACGGTGCCGCAGACCGCCAGGCCCGCACCGATGAGTGCCGCTCCGACCACCCGCGGCAGCCGCAGCTGAACGACGATGTTCTCGTCGAGCACATCGGACGTGCCGATGCCCACGCTGCTGCCGAGCGCTCGCACCACTGTGCCCAGCGGCAGATCGGCCGATCCGACCACGATTCCCAGCGCCATGCTGATCAGCAGCAGGATCGTCAGTCCGGCCAGCCAACCCGCCAGGGCCGGTGTACCGCGGAGCCGTTCGCGCACGCGCCGACTACTTCGCGAACGCGTCCGACAGCTTGGCGGCGCCGTCGATCAGCCGCGGACCGGGGGTGCTCTCAGCGAACGGGATCACCACGAACGATCCCTTCGCGACGGCCTTCAGGTCCTTGAGCGCCGGGTCGGACTCCAGATACTTCCGCTTGGCGGCGGCCGGATCCCAGTCGGCGTCCACCAGGACGATCACGTCCGGATCGGCTTTGAGCACCGCCTCCCAGCCGGTCTCGGCCCAGTTGCCGGAGAGATCCCCGAAGACGTTCTTCGCGCCGACGGCGTCGATCACCAATTGCGGCCCGCCGTCGCCGGCACCGACGAAGGGCTTGTCGGTCGAGGAATCCCACCACAGAACCGTCTTGCCCCGTCCGGCCGACTTCGCGGTGAGGTCGGCGAGCTTCGCGCGCATGTCGGCGTTCACCCGGTCGGCATCGGCCGTCCGTCCGAAGAGCACGCCGTAGTCGCTGGTCTCACCGGCCACCGCGTCCCAGGACGAGGCCGGACGCTTCGACTTGTCCTCACAGCCGAAGGGGGACACGTAGGTCGCCACACCGAGGTCGTCGAACGACTGCCGGCTTCCCAGCGCCTTGTCGTCGAAGGCGCTGCTGTACGACGCGGCGATCAGGTCGGGGTGCTTCTCGAGGACCGCTTCGCGGGTGGGGTACTTCTCCGACAGCACCGGGATCTCGCCGTAGGCTGCGGCCCATTGCGGGGCGATGGCGCTGTCGAGGTAGGCGGTGCCGACCAGTTGCCCGCCGGCGCCGACGGCCAGGGCCGACTCGGTGGCCCCCTGGTTGACGGTGATGGCCGCGTCGGCCGGCTTCTTCAGGGTGACGGTGCGGCCGCAGTTCTGCAGGCTGATCGCCGAGCCGTCGGCGCCGGATGCGGGATCGTCGCCGGAACAGGCGGAGACGGTGAGGACGGTGCCGGCGACCGCCAGGATCACCGCGTTCTTCAGGGTGCGCAATGCGACCCCCTTTCCAGATACTCGTGGAACTTCGGGGTACGCCGCGGCCGGTCTCCTGGCTACACAGGACTGCCGGCGGTCGCACCTTCCCAGATGACGAGCACCCAGTGGCTGGAGTCCTGCACTCCCGGCGACTTCCGGACCTGTTCACAGTGGCGAGTACCGCGCCGGCTTCTCACCGGACTTCCCGAGCACCGTGACGTATCGCCCGAGTGTATCCGGGCACGGCCGGGACACTCGGGCGACCTCGAATCAGGCGGGGTCTTTGAAGTACACGAGCTGGTGCGTGGTCGCGAGGAGCACCTCGCCCGACCAGAGCTGTCCGTACTGGTCGAAATGACCGTGCCCGAACCGGGCGGCGCGCGCCGTCGCGAGGACGTGTCCGGTTCCATGCGCCTCGAGTTCCTGCGCGGTGGCGTGGAAATACGTGGTCAGGGTGATGGTGCCCGCCGGCATGTAGGTTCCGTGCCGGAGAAAGACACGAGGGTAGAAGACGTCGGTCATCGCGGTGAGCGCCGGGAAGTCGAGCGGCCGCTCGGGCCGGTCGCGCAGCCACAGCGTCGACGTCGAGTCGGCGTCGTTCCTCCCGTCCATGCCGCCCGCGACGAACCGCTTGTCGTAGTTCTTGGCCCAGGCGATGAAGTCCACGTACTCGCTGACCTCGACCTCCTCGGCGGGCGGTGCGGCCGGAGGCGTCGGCTCGGTGTCGGACCAGGTGTCACGGGCGACGCCGAAGACCGCGGTGCCGGTGGCCGCCACCTGTCCGGATTGGCTGATCGTCACCACCCAGTGCTGATTGGTGCGGTTGGTCCGGACGGGCCGCAGGTCGAGATCCCACTGTCCTTCGGCGATCGGTGCCGCGTAATTGATGGTCAGCGCGAGCGGATCGCCGAGGACGTCGGGCCGCTGCTGGATGCCGTTGACGACGGTCGCGGCCGTGATGCCGCCGAACGGGCCGACCATGTTGTTGTACGCGGGATGCGTCTGCGCGCGGACCACATGGTCCGACGCCGTGGGCGTGAGGGCGATGGCCTCATCGAAAACGTGAGTCATGCGTCGACGGTAACAGAACGATCGTTCTACTCACGCGTACCCTGGGTGCATGGCAACACTCCCCGTCCGCGACCGACTGCTCCTGTCGGCGACTCAGCTGCTCCGGAGCAAGGGAGCCGACGGATTCGGAATGTCGGAGCTCATGGAGCACAGCGGCGTGGCGCGGCGCTCGATGTACCAGCACTTCCCCCGCGGCAAGGCGCAACTGCTGGAGCAGGCCACCGACGAGGCGGGCAGGCACGCCTCGTCGCGCCTCGCGGCCGCACTGTACGGCCGGACCGCTGTGGAGGGTCTGATCGTCATCGTGGACGAGTGGAAGCAGATCCTGGTGCGCCACGACTACCGCCTCGGCTGCCCCCTGGTGGCCGCCTCCACCTCCGCCGCGGAGTACCCGGGTGCGGCCGAGCGCGCCGCCACGGCTTTCCAAACGCTGGCGGGCCAGATCGCCGCATCCTTCGAGGCCGACGGACTGGCCGCGGACGCCGCCCGACGCGCCGGCGACATGCTGGTGGCAGCCCTCGAAGGCGCCATCATCACCTCTCGCGCCACCCGTTCCACCGCACCGCTCGACGCCTTGTCGGCACACATCCGCGACACGTGGGGCTGAGCCCTCCGATATTCGGTCGACAGACCTCCGCCAGCCCTGTACAAAAGTACATGTACATTCGTACAGAATTGTGAGGGAGTCATGGCCAAGCACGACCCGGAGGCACGGCGGGCGGCGATTCTCGCCGCGGCGGCGGATCTGGTGGTCGAACTCGGACCGGCCGCGCTGACGCACCGCCGCGTCGCCGAGCGTGCGGGTGTGCCGTTGGGATCGACGACCCAGTACTTCACCTCCATCGACGACCTGCGCACCCAGGCCCTGGAGCGGCTCGCCGCGGAGGTCGACGAAGACCTGGCCGCCGTGCGGAGCAGCCTGGTCGCGGCCGGCGGGTCAGCGGAAGCGCTGGTGGATCAGATTCACGACTACCTCGCCGACAGCCGCGCCATCGCGGCCGACGTCTCGCTGATGTCGGCGGGCCTGTTCGATCCCGAGTTGCGCGCGCTGTCGCTCCGCTGGCAGACCAATCTCGTCGAGATCTTGAGCGATTACGTCGGACCCGACAACGCGCTCGCCCTCGCGATCGTCTCCGACGGTGTCGTGATGCACGCGGCATTGCACAACACCGTCGTCTCCAAAGACTTCCTGCACACTCTCGTCGCGCCGTTCATGGCGCAGAAAAGACAATCGTGATGACTGCCTCACCCACCACGGGGAGCACCGGCTACTCCACCGTCCGCGCCTGGCTCGCGACCGCTGTGTTGAGTGCGAGCCTGCTCGTGATCGTGATGGATATGACGATCCTGAACATCGCTCTTCCCGCGATGTCGGCCGACTTGGAGCCCACCGCCTCCCAGCTGCTGTGGATCGTCGACGTCTACTCGCTGGTGCTCGCCGGGCTGCTCGTCCCGGCCGCATCGCTGGCCGACCGCTGGGGACGCAAGCGGATGCTGTTGGCCGGGTACGCCGTCTTCGGCGCCGCATCGCTGCTCGTCCTGGTCGCCGAGTCGGCGACCGCGGTGATCGCCATCCGCGCCCTCCTCGGCATCGGCGGCGCGTTCATCATGCCGACCACACTGTCGACGATCCGCGTCCTGTTCACCGACGCGCGCCGGCGGGCGCGCGCACTCGCGGTGTGGTCGTCGGTCGCCGGTCTCGGTGCGGCGATCGGCCCGCTGGTCGGCGGTTTCCTGGTGGAGCACTTCTCCTGGCAGTCGGCTTTCCTGGTCAACGCTCCGCTGATGGCGCTGGCCGTGGTCGCCGGGGTCTTCCTGCTCCCCGAGTCGCGGTCGGCCGACCCGGGAGTCTGGGACTGGCTGGGCATCGCCCTCTCGTTCTCCGGCATGGTGCTCCTGATGTGGTCGGTGAAGCACTTCGGTGCCGAATCGAGTCTGCTGGTCCCCGAGGGCTGGGCCGCGTTCGCCGCAGGAGTGCTGCTGCTGACCGTCTTCGTCCGCCGCAGTCTGCGCCAGGACCGGCCGATGCTCGACGTCGGACTGTTCCGCAGCCGCGTCTTCACCGGCGGTATCGCCGGCGCCCTCGGCTCGATGTTCGCGATGGCCGCGGCCCTGCTGCTGCTCGCCCAGTGGCTGCAGTCGGTAGAGGGCAGTTCACCGATCCGTGCCGGCCTGCAGCTGGTCCCGCTCGCTGTCGCCTCGGCCGCCGCGTCGCTCGCCGCACCGCGTCTGGCCGAACGCATCGGTCCGCGAATCGTCACTGCCGGCGGCATCGCGGTGGCCGGCATCGGCATGATCGCCGTGTACCTGATCCCCGGAGAGCTGCACTACGCGTCGGCCGTCGTGTCGTTGATCCTGGTGGGTGTCGGCATCGGATCGCTGGCGATCGGCTCGGCGCTGATCATGTCGGGCAGCCCCGAGAACCGCGCGGGCAACGCCGCCGCGATGGAGGAGACCTCCTACGAACTCGGCAGCGTCATCGGTGTCGCGCTCCTCGGCAGCGTCGCCGCGGTGCTCTATCGCAGCCGGCTCGACGAGTCCGGCGCGCTGGACGACCTCGATCCCCGATTGCACGACGCGGCCCGCGAGTCGATCGGGTCCGCGGCGGGCGTCGCCGATCAGCTGCACATGCCGAACCTGGCACAGCAAGCCGGTACCGCGTTCACCGATTCGCTGCAGATCACCAGCCTCACCGGCGGTCTCATCATGCTGGCGGTCGCCGCGGCGGTGTACGCCCTGGTCCCTGCGGGTACGCGTATCGACGCCGAGGTGGTCGAGGGATGAGCCGGACCCGGGGTCGTCTCCCCGTGACGATCTGAAAACGCGTGCCGGCCTCCGGTCGCGGAAGGTCGTCGCGACCGGAGCCCGATGGTAGATTCGCCGCGTGTCGACGGCGAGGTCTCTCCCCGAACCGGTCCGCGGACGGCTCAGTGACGGACGCGAGATACTGCTGTTCGACGACGGCGAGGCCTCCGTCCTGCGCCCCGACCGCCGCGACCTGCCGACGGATCGCGGTGCGACCGTCCGCCGAGACCCCGTCACGGACGACTGGGTGATCGTGGCGCCCGCGCGCCAGGACCGTACCCATCTGCCGCCGCGGCGGCAGTGCCCGCTGTGCCCCGACCCGGAGGGGCTCCGAAGCGAGATCCCCGCGTCGGACTACGGGGTGGCGGTGTTCGAGAATCGCTTCCCGTCGCTCGCCGCACCACCGGAGCATGCCGGTGCCGGAGCGTCGCCGCCGGCGAGCGACGCTCCGCTGCGGACCGAGATTCCGGGCACCGGCCGCTGCGAGGTGGTCTGCTTCACCAGCGACCACGACGGTTCGTTCGGCGCACTCCCCGAACGCCGCGCCCGCCTGGTCCTCGACGCTCTGGCGCACCGGACCGCCGAGCTCATGGCGTTGGACGGCGTGCGCGAGGTCCATTGTTTCGAGAATCGCGGCGACGAGATCGGCGTGACCCTCGGTCACCCGCACGGCCAGATCTACGCCTACCCGTTCCGTACCCGCCGCACCGAATCGATGCTGCGGTCGGCCGGTCGGTATCGGCGCGAGCACTCCGCAGACCTCTTCGAAGCGATCCTCGCCCGCGAACTCGAAGACGGCGAGCGAATTCTCCTGTCGACCGCGCACACCACCGCGTTCGTACCGTTCGCGGCGCGCTGGCCGGTGGAGGTGCACGTCTACCCGAACCGGCACGTCCGCGGTCTCGGCGAACTCACCGACCGGGAGGCCGACGACCTCGCGCGGACCCAGCTCGCGGTCCTTCGAGCCTGCGACGCCCTGTACGACGCCCCGCTGCCCTACGTCGCGTCGTGGCATCAGTATCCGGCCGACGCGGCCGAGGGCTACCTGCACGCCGAGATCTTCTCGATCCGCCGCAGCGCCCACAGACTCAAATACCTGGCCGGGTCCGAGTCGGCGCGCGATGCCTTCATCACGGACAAGACCCCCGAGGACATCGCCGAGCAATTGCGTGCGGCGCTCGGCCGACAGGCGGACCATGGCAGACATGCCTGAGGGATCGGCCGGCAGCACCTCGCCTCCCGGACCGCGGTCGCGGGAGCCGGAGGTGCGCGCATATGCGCCGGGCCGAGTCAATCTGATCGGTGAGCACACGGACTACAACGACGGGCTGGCGCTGTCGATCGCGCTGCAGCTCGGGACCACGGTGAGCTTCCGGCCGGACCCGGCCGCCGAATCGGTCGTCGTCTCCTCCGACCTCGCGCCCGGCCGGGCCGGCGTGCCCATCGACACCGCTCCCGACGATGACGCGGCGCACGGCACCCGGGTGACCGGCTGGGCGTCGTATGTGGCGGGCTGTGTCTGGGCGCTGCGCGAACACGGTGTCCGGGCGCCCGGCGGGCGCATGGCGATCCGTTCCGATGTGCCGGTCGGAGCGGGACTGTCGTCGTCTGCCGCTCTGGAGTGCGCGGTGCTCCACGCGCTGGCCGCCGCGGCCGAGGCCACCGTCGACCGGCGCACCCTCGCGCTGATCGCCCAGCGCGCCGAGAACCGATACGTGGGCGCCCCCACCGGTCTGCTCGACCAGTTGAGCAGTCTGTACGGCGCCGACGGCACCGCTCTGCTCCTCGACTTCCGCTCACTGCAGGTGACGCCGGTGCCGGTGACTCTGGGCGGCGCGGTGCTCCTCGTCATCGATTCGCGGTCCCCGCACCGGAACGCCGACGGCGAGTACCGGAGGCGACGAGCGGCGTGCGAGGACGCCGCCCGCCGCCTGTCGGCGCCCAGCTTGCGCTATGTCCGAGACGACGGCTGGCGAGCACTCCGCGACGACGAACTGCGGCGCCGCGCCAGGCACGTTCTCACCGAGAACCGACGGGTCCGGGACGCAGCACAGGCGTTGCGCAACGGAGACTGCACGCGTTTCGGAGAACTGATGAATCAGTCGCACCACTCGATGCGCGCCGACTTCGAGATCACCACACCCGGCATCGACCGCATCGCGGAGACCGCCCGCGACCTCGGCGCCTTCGGGGCCCGGATGACCGGCGGAGGATTCGGCGGCAGCGTCGTCGCCCTGGCACCGGCCGAGGCCGCGATGCGAATCGAGAGCACGTTGCCGGGTCTCGTCGCCGATGCCGGCGATCCGCGTCCGACGGTGATCCGTGTCCGTCCGGGCGCGGGAGCCGGTCCGGTGATGGCACAGTGACACTCATGAGCACCGAACAGGCGGCGATCGCGCGCCGCGCCTACGAGACTCTTGAACCCTTCCACGTCCTCGCCTACTTCAATCCGGGCCTCGGCGACGCCCAGACCGACCTCGGGCTCGACGGCCACGCGTTCTACGTCGGCACTCGCGGCGCCCCGATGGGCGATGCCACGGGAGCGGTCGTAGCCGCCGCTTTCTACAACTTCTCACCCGCGCTCATCGAATCCGCATGGGACCGCGCTCGGGCCGTCGGCCTCGAGAAGGTCGCCGAACGGCGGTACGCGATGCTCGACGAGCAGTACCGCGCCATCCTCGGCGACGCGTGCGAGCGGATCACGCCGCTGCTGCCCGAGTACGAGAAGGCGGTCGGAGGACTGCCCGTCTCCGGTCGGCCCCTGGGCGCGGCGTGGGCGTCCACCCCGATTCCCGACGCGCCGCACCTCGCCCTCTGGCGTCACCTGTCGGTACTCCGGGAATGGCGCGGCGACAACCACATCGCCGAGCTGATCGGCCACGGTCTGGACGGGATCGACGCCGGCGTCTTCCACGAGGCCGCATTGCCCGACCCGACCGTCCGTCGACGGGTGATGGGGCATCGGTTCTTCCTACTCACCCGCGGGTGGTCGGAGGACGACTGGGACGCCTCCGTCGACCGACTGGCGCGGCGCGGTCTCGTCGAGATCGGCGACGACGGACACCGCCTCACTTCGGCGGGCTTCGACCTGTATCAGGACATCGAAGCACGCACCGACCTACTGACCGGCGCGAGTCTGGGCACCGACGTCGCCGACCTCATCGAGCGCACTCGCCCCTTCGTCAAGCCGGTGCTCGACGCCGGCGTGCTCCCCGGTACGTCGAAGAAGTCCTGACGAGCGCCTCCCAGGCCCTCCCCAGGCTTGTTGAGCGAGCGAAGCGAGTCGAAACCCCAGACCCCGCCGAGCGCCTCTCCCCAGGCTCGTTGAGCGAGCATCCCTCCCCAGGCTCGTTGAGCGAGCGCAGCGAGTCGAAACCCCCTCTACCCCTTCAGATTCGCCGCCAGCCAGTCGACGGTCTGCATGCCGAACAGGTCAGTGCCCCAGCCGTACATGTCGGTGATGAACTTGACCATGCTGCAGTCCGTCGGCTGGTAGTCGACGCGAGCGCCTCGGCTGCGCCACGCTCGGACCAGCTTGCGCGAATCCGCAGCCGGTACCAGCGACATCGGCGAGTCGTCGGCCACGCACGACGCGACGAGTGTGCGCACGCCCTTCGCTGCCGTCCGCTGCCCCATCACGTTGTCCCGGTAGGCGCGCTGGAACGCGGGAATCGTCGCAGGCGACTCATTCCCCTTGAACAGCGTGTTCAGCGGTACCAGCGGCAGTGTGAAGTACGCGGGCGTCTGGCACTGGGTCCGGTAGTAATCGGCCACGGCGCGTCCCGCATCCGTGAGGTGGTCGTCGATCCGCATGTCCGGGTAGTGCGGCTCCAGGCCCAGAAGGGTCGCCATCGCGAAACCCGAACCGACGGAGCCGTCGGCGGTCGCGATGAAGTTCCGGTAGTTCGGAACCATTCCCTCGAGCACCGCGGCCTTGATGTTCAGTTCCGGCGCGTACTGATCCTTCATCTCCAACGCGTGACCGGTACCGACACCGCCGCCGGCGATGCCGAACATGCCGATCGGAGACGATGCGGACAGGCCGGCATCGCGGACCGCGAGCGCGGCGCGCACCGCGTCGAGACTGGTGCGGGCGTTGTACTTTCCGGCGAACACGCCGTGCGGGCGCGGGTCGCCGTTGTTACCGACGTCCGACATCACGACGGCGTACCCCTTGCCGAACAACTGTGCCAGCGGCCCGAGGGCCGACCACGAGGCGCCGTCGATCGGATCGCCACCGGTCCACATCACCGACGGATGGCAGTTGGCGCCCACGCTGTCGTTGGCCATCTGGTAGCTGACGATCGGCCGCGTGGCGTTCTTGCGGCCGTCGCGCGGGATCATGATCAGCCCGGTGCTGATGTCGGGCTCACCGTCGAGCGCCGTGGTGACGTACATGATCTTGTACGCATCCACGTCGCCCGGGCGGAAGCCGGCGAACTGGACGGCCACGGGCTCGGCCTTCAGCAGCGTCCCGGCCTTCTCCGATCCCGTGAGTCGCGGCTCCTTGTAGAACGGGTCGGTGGACTGCAGCGGCTTGAGGATCTCGTCGGGCGTACCCATCCGGCCGTGCTGGAAGGTCCCGAGTACGAAGCCGTTGAAGACCTCGCCGAGTTGCGGAGTGCGGTTCGGTGGTCCGGCCGCGGCCGGCGCGGCCGTGAGGGAGGCACCGACGGTCAGGGCGCTCAGCAGTGCGGCCGCCGCGACGATCCAACGCTGTGCTTTCATCGGACCTCCACCTTCAGCGTGTCGAGCGCCGACTGCATCATCGGCAGGAGATTGAAGATGGGGCGGTGCTGCTCCATCTGCGGATCGGCCGGCATCACCAGTTCTCGGCGCAGGTCCGGCCAGCGGTTCTCCACCTGGAATCGGTACTTCGGCAGCAGTTCGTGGGTGATGTAGTCCCATCGCTCGTCGAAGACCGACCAGTTCCACGACGGCAGCGGCACGGTCGCGGTGACAGTCCGCCCGTCGGGCGTGGTCCCCGTCAGCTTCGGCGGCTCGTACGAGCGCAGCGGAAGGACTCCGGCCACAGACGGCGACCCGGCGAGGGTGCTCGCGTAGGTCATCGCCTCACCGACGTCCCCGCGGTAGGCGCGGACGGTGTCCCACTGCTCGTTGATGATCTCGCCCTGCTCACGCCTGAGCAGGCGCGCATTGCCCGCCGCGATCCCGTCGGGCGTCTTGCTCGCGACATCCTCCCACGCCTTCATGACGTCGGCGGGGAAGAGTCCCGCTCGGTACATCTCTCGCAGTGCCGACAGTCCGCCGGTCACGTATGCGCGGTGCATCGGCATCAGGTCGCTGAAGATGTTCTTCTGCATCACGAGGATCGAGCCCTGCACGTACTGGAGGTCGGCCGGCGTGAGGGTGGCGCCGACGCGGGCCAGCGCGCGCAGACCCTTGGGGAGCTTGTCGATCATCGTCGGTCCGAACGCCCTGTTGGTCTCGGTGACGATGGCGTTCGCCACCGGTGCCAACCGCGTGAACTCGTAGACGTCGGTGGCCAGCTCGAAGTCGAGGAGCCCGCCGCCGAAATCGGCACCGACGAGCCCGCCCATCCCGGCCCACTGGAGTTCGCGGTGCTTGAGCTGCAGGTTCTTGTAGAACTGGTACGACTTCGTGAGGTTTCCGCGGTTCGCAGTCACTCCCGCGCGCGGGTTCCACGACTTGAGGTCGATTCCCGCCGCCGCTGTGGTGTCGGCCAGCCAGTACTGAAGCAACAGGGCCTGGTACGACGTAGGCGCGACCCCTCGTTCACGCGCCTCGTCGAGCAGGTTCTTCAGGACCTTCGGGTCGGTGGGGAGTGCCGGGTTGACCCCGCCGGGACCGTGATCCGCATGGCGATTGACCAGCGGCAGATCCAGGTACCGATCCAACTCTCCGGCGGCCGACGCGGGCGGCGCAAGGACGGCCGATCCGGTCAGGGCCACCACCAGAGCCGCTGCCGTCAGAACGACGGTCCTCCAGCCGATCGTGCGAATTGAACGCATCGGTCACCTCCTGCGACTCGAGGCCGCACCGATCACGCGAGCCTGTCCGGCTCGCTGGTCCGGGATAGTGAATCACCGCGTTGTCACAACGACAAATGGCACGATCCGTCTCGACCTGCAGGTCAGAGCGCGATGAATCTGATAACGGTGCAGGTCCAAACTGTGTGCAGCGGTCGCGAACGACGGATTCGGGCGGGTCGCGGGAGCCGGTCGTCACACCACAAATCGCTCGATCGGGTGACACGCCGCCCGCCGGAGCCGCCCATCGCCGCGGTGCGATAGTGGAGTGCATGGCACTGCGTCCCGACCAACTCCTCCCCCTCGCCGGTTACACGGTCGTGACTCTCGAACAGGCCGTCGCCGCGCCGCTCGCGTCCCGTCATCTGGCCGATCTCGGCGCCCGCGTCATCAAAGTGGAACGGACCGACGGCGGCGATTTCGCCCGCGCCTACGACGACGCCGTGCACGGCACCGGCGCGCACTTCGTGTGGCTGAACCGCGGGAAGGAGTCCATCGCCGTCGACCTGAAGTCGGACGAGGGGCGCAAGGTGGTCCGTGCGCTGATCCGCGACGCGGACGTCTTTCTGCAGAACCTGGCGCCGGGCGCAGCGGCGCGGCTCGGCCTGGGGGCCGACGAGTTACGCGAGGGTCACCCCGAGTTGGTCACGGTCGATCTGTCGGGCTACGGCCGAGGCGGTCCGTTCGAGCAGCGCAAGGCTTACGACATGCTCATTCAGGCCGAGAGCGGCCTCATCTCCATCACGGGTACACCGGAGCATGCCGCCAAGACCGGGATTCCGACCGCCGACATCGCCTCCGGAATGTACTGCGCACAGGCGGTTCTCGCGGCGCTCCTGCGTCGCTGCCGCACCGGAGTCGGAGCGGCGGTCGAGGTCTCGATGCTCGAATCGACCGTCGAATGGATGGGACATTCGCTCTACACGCAGATGTACACGGGCGTGCAGCCGCCGCGGATGGGCGTGAGTCATGTGTCGATCGCGCCGTACGACTCGTACCCCACCAGCGACGGACAGATCTTGATCGGCGTTCAGAGTGAAGGAGGCTGGAAGGCGCTCACCACAGTGTTGGGCGTCCCCGAGCTGACGACCGACCCGCGATTCTCCACCAATATGAAGCGAGTCGAAAACCGGCCGGCGTGCGACGCCGCAGTGGCGCAACGGACCAGGCTGTGGACCACTGCGGAGCTCGACGCGAAGCTTTCCGCCGCGGGTGTTCCGGCAGCCCAGATCAAGGAGCTCGAACAGGTCGCCGAGCATCCGCAGCTCTCCGCACGGGATCGCTGGCGCACTGTCTGTACCGAGTTCGCGCAGGTCAAGGCACTACTTCCGCCGGTCACCTTCGATGACGTCGAGGCGGCGATGGGCGACGTTCCGGCACTCGGCCGCCATACAGCCGCGCTGCTCGCGGAACTCGGCTACGACGAGCAGGACGTGCAGCGGATGTCGGCCGCCGGTGTTGTTCGCGTCGGCGACTGAGAATCGAACGTAGGTCGATCGCGTCAATGTTGTTTGTCATAGGTGGGTGATAGCTTTCAGGTAGGTCTAGAAAACATGGTGTGACCAGCTGAAACACTCGGGGGAGGTGGCAGCGATGACCGATCCGATCACCACCGGTGTCACCGCTCTCGCGTTGCCGGACCAGCCTTCAGAGTTGTTGGCACTGATCGATGCCGCGGCGGTCAAACTCGCCGAAACCTCCCTGGCGCCGGAGACCGAACCGGAACTGCTGGCCCACACACAGACCGCCGAACGGATTCGGCGACGCTGGGACGGCGTTTCGTCCAGATTGTTGGTGGAGGTCTCCGACCGCAACGCGCACCGCACCGCGGGCTATCTGAATCCGCACCAATACCTCTCACAAGGGCTTGCGGCTCGGAACCCGCGAAGCCGGCCGACGACTGCGGATGGCCGAGACCATCGGCGAGTTCTCCAACTTCCAAGGCGAGACCCTGCCTCCCCGGAAGCCCGCCACCGCCGCGGCAGTGGCGGCCGGGACTGTCGGCGCCGAACACGCGTTGGTGATCTCGGGCGTTTTGGCGAAAGTGCCCGGCTGTATCTCGCCGGAGGTCAAAGCCCGTGCCGAGGCGGAGTTGGCCGACGCGGCGGCCGGGTTGAATCCGGATGATCTGGGCAAGGTCGGTGACCGACTGCTCGCCCACCTGGACCCCGACGGGCAGGAGAGCGATCACGTCGACCGGCAACGCCAACGCGGAATCACCATCCTCCCGCAAGACCGCCAGTTGATGAGCAAAGTCCGCGGCGCGATGACTCCGGAGTTGCGGGCCAAGTTCGAAGTGATCTTGACCGCCTGGGCCGCACCCGGCATGAACAATCCCGCCGACCCCGACTCGCCCACCGGAACCATCGACGCAGAGAGCATCGACGCCGAGGCTCTCGCGGCGGCGCGGGGCCGGGATCTGCGCAGTACCGCCCAACGCACACACGACGCCTTGCTGGCCCTGTGCGACTACGTTCTCGCCCACGGCAGACTCGGAGCACCGAACCGGATACCAGCCGAACTCGTCATCACCGTCACCGACCAAGAACTCGCCGCCCACGCCGGCATCGCCCTGACCGCGACAGGCACCCGCATCCCGATCGGTGAACTCGTGAACCTCGCTGCCGAGGCTGTGCCGCACCTGGCGGTCTTCCGGCATCACACCAGCGAAGTCCTCTACCAGGGCCGCGGTGCACGCTTCGCGAGTAAGGCGCAGCGGTTGGCGTTGTTCGCCCGCGACCGCGGCTGCACCGCCCCCGGCTGCGACCGCCCCTTCGCCCAAACTCAAGCCCATCATGCACCGGACTGGATCACCCCGGCCGGACGTACCGACATCGACGCCCTCGGCGCAGCCTGCGGACGCCACAACCGCGCCGTCGGAACCAACCGCGGCCAATGGGAAACCACCATCCTCACCGACGGACCCACACCGGACGCATGGCCTGGCGACCAGCCACCACCAATCACCCCTGGCGCCTCAACCCCATCCACCTTTACGTTGGAGTACGTCCGGGGCGGTCGCCTCGGACGTTCGTCCGCGGTTCGGGGCGTGGCTCGACAATCACCTGTTGTCGCTGGTGGCTTGGCGTGGAAGGTCACCCCGGACCGTGACGGGTCGTTTCGGCCGCTGATTGAGATGTGTTCGCGAACTTGTCGCTGTGTAAAGGTGTGCCGGCGAAACCACCCTGACGAGCCAACCGCACACGGAAGGACAGTATGGACGAAAAGATCTGGGTAGGAATTGATGTCGGTCGGCATGCGCATCACGCCGCCGCGGTCGATGAGGCGGGAACGGTGCTGTGGTCTCGGCGGCTTCCCAACGATCAACCGGCGATCGAAGCGCTCATGGACCGGGTCGCCGACATGAAATTCGTGGTGTGGGCGATCGACATGACCGCACCGGAATCGGCGCTGCTGAGGGGTGTGCTGGCTGCGCGGCGCCAGCAGATCCGCTACGTGCCCGGCCGGGTCGTGCACAGCATGACCGGTGCGTTCGCGGGTGAGGGCAAGACCGATGCCCGCGATGCGGTCGTGATCGCCCAGACAGCCCGCCTACGTGGCGATCTCGCCACCGTCTCGGCGCCCGACGACGTCGCGATCGAACTCGACCTGCTGACCGGACATCGCAACGACCTCGTCGCTGAACGTACGCGAGGCATCAACCGCCTGCGCGGCCTGCTGACCCGCATCTTCCCTGCACTAGAACGGTGTTTCGACTACTCGACACTGACCGGTCTAACGTTCCTCACCCGCTTCGCCACGCCATCTGCGATCGCTGCGGTCTCTGACGACGAGATCTACGACCACCTGCGCAGTCACGGCGTCCGCCGACCCACGATCCCGAAGATGATCGACAAAGCCCGTTGAATCGTCCCGGGTTTGATGGAGGCAGGTTTGACCGGAAGGGACACTTGTTTCATGCCTCGCCCATCGAAGTACTCGAAGGAGTTGCGGGACCGTGCCACGCGGATGGCCATCGATGCCCGTAGCGATCCTGCGACCGCGCCGGGTGCGTTGGCGCGGATCGCCAAGCAACTCGATATCCACCCCGAGACTCTGCGGAACTGGGTCCGCCGCGTCGAGAAGGGCCAAGCCGAAACCCCTGGCGTGGAGACGGTCTCCGATATCGAGAGGATCCGTCAGCTCGAGCGTGAGAACGCGGAGTTGCGGCGGGCGAACGAGATCTTGAAGACCGCGTCGGCTTTCTTCGCGGCCGAGCTCGACCGGCCACGCCGCTGATCGTCGATTTCATCGACCAGTACCGCCGTCGATGGCCCGTCGAGGCGATCTGCACCGCCCTCACCGAGGCCGGATGCGCGATCGCGCCATCGACCTACTACGCCGCCCGAGGCCGCGGTCCATCGGCCCGCGCCCTGCGCGACGAGGAACTCAAAGAACAGATCATGGACGTCTACGAAGACTCCGGCGGTATCTATGGGCGCCGCAAGATCCGCGCCGCACTCGCCCGCAAAGGGATAACGGTCGCGAAGTGCACGGTCGAACGATTGTGCGGTGACCTGGGAATCCGTGGGGTGGTGCGCGGGAAGTTCCCGCGCACCACGAAACCAGCGGCCGAGACCGAACACCCCGGTGATCTCGTTGACCGCGCATTCGCCGCGACAGCGCCGAATCAGCTGTGGGTTGCCGACATCACCTACGTCCGCACCGATGCCGGCTGGGTCTACGTGGCATTCGTCTTGGACGTGTTCTCGCGGATGATCGTCGGCTGGCAGACCTCGACCCGCATGTTCGCCGACCTGGCGATCGACGCCCTCGCGATGGGCTTGTGGCTGCGGCGTCGGACCGGCCAGGACATCACTGGCCTGATTCATCATTCCGACCGCGGAGTCCAGTATCGAGCGGTGCGCTACACCCAGGCCCTCGACGAGGCCGGCGCCGTCGCCTCAGTCGGCTCGCGCGGGGACTCCTACGACAACGCGATGGCCGAAGCCCTGAACTCGCTGTACAAGCACGAGCTGATTTACCGGAAGGGCCCGTGGCGATCGACGAACGCCGTCGAGATCGCGACTGCCGAATGGGTCCATTGGTACAACACCGCCCGACTGCACGGCGAACTCGATCACCGGCCACCGACAGAGATCGAGGACCTCTACTGGCAGCAGCACGCTGCTGCCGAGACTGAACCTGCACTACAGAACAAATGATCGGTCTCTAACAAACCCGGGACTTGACACGTGCCGCGGCGGCCGCGCAGACCGTCACCCTGCCTGGCGAGGCGACCACAGCCCTACTGGTGCAACACGCGGCTACCTCGTTGGTCATGCTGACCCGTCAGATCGCCGACCTGGATAAGCAGATCACCGAGGTGTTCCGCCGCCACCGTCACGCACGGATTCTCGAATCCGTGCCAGGCATCGGCACCCGAAGCGGCGCTGAGCTCGTCGCGATCACCGGCGGCGACCTCACTTCGTTCGGCTCGCCCGCCAGACTCGCCGCCTACGCCGGTCTTGCTCCGGTACCGCACGACTCCGGTAACCGCCGGGGAGCCTTGCGTAGACCCCAGCGTTACCACAGAGGACTTCGCAAGGTGTTCTACATGGCCGCACTCAACAGCTCGCAACGCGACGGCCCGTCCCGCGAGTTCTACCAGCGCAAACGACGCGAGAAGCGTTCCCACGTCCACGCTCTCATCGCTCTCGCTAGACGTCTGGTTGACGTGGTCTGGGCACTGATCCGCGACGGTAGGGTGTGGTTGCCGCGGCCGACCGTCGAGCGGGTGTCAGTCGATGAGGTGGGCGCGATGGCTGGATGACTGGCGGGGCCGGTCAGATCTCGGCACGTGCGTGCGTACTAGCGGGACACTGGATGCGTGTCGGTTCGGGTACTCGGCCACCAGCTTGCTCTGCCGACAAGTGTGGCGATGGTCGGCACAACGATGGTGCGGACGATGAAGGTGTCGAGCAGCAGGCCGATGCCGATGATGAGTCCGACCTGGGTCATGATCGAGATGGATCCGGCCATGAGTCCGAACATGCTGGCAGCGAAGATGAGGCCGGCCGAGGTGATGACTGATCCGGTGTTGGTGACGGTTCTCAGGACGCCGATGCGGATGTTGTTTTGGGATTCTTCGCGTAGGCGAGAGATAAGAAGCATGTTGTAGTCGGCGCCGACCGCGACGAGGACTATGAAGGCCAGTAGTGGTACGGGCCAGGCGATATCGGTTTTGAGGATGTGTTGAAAGATCAGGACACCGATACCCAGTGCCGCGGTGTAGTTGAGTATGACGGTGCCCAGAAGGTATAGCGGCGCGATGAGTGCTCGGAGTAGGAGTATCAGGATCAGGCCGACGATGGTGAGGGTGGCCAACGCTAGGAGTCGGAAGTCTTCGGTGAGTAGACGTTGCAGATCGGCGTTGATGGCGGGGAACCCGGCTATCGCGATGTTGGAGTCCTGCAGGGTTGTGTTCGGTCTGGCGGCGAGTGCGACATCGGTGATTGTGTCGGCCAGTTGCATGGCCTCGGTGCTGTAGGGGTCGAAGCTGGTTTGTATTGCGTAGCGCACGGTATGGCCGTCGGGCGAGACGAACTGGCGAGCGACGTCGACGAAACGGCGGTCTGCGTTGGCCTGAGGTGGGAGGTAGAAGCCGGTTGCTGAGTTTGTTCCGGCGGTCTCGCGGGCGGAGGTTTGTAGTTGTGTGGCTAGCGCGGCCATCCCGGCGAGTTGTTGAAGGTTGCTGTCGATCAGCGCGGATACACCGGCGGCGAGTTGGCGTGATCCCGCCGCGAGTTGACTGATACCTGTTTGCAGTTGGGTGAGCTTGCCGGGAAGGTCTTGGCTGCTGATGCTTCCCAGCGTGGAGCCCAGTGAGTTGACGGTGGAAGTGAGTTGGTCGGTGACTGTTGAGATCGGTGTATCCAGCTGCGCGAGTTGTGTTGACAGCGTGGCGATCTGGTCGAGGGTCCCGTTGCTCAGTAGGGCGTCGAGATTGCGGGTCTGCGCGCGCAGAGCTGCGCACTGCGGGACTTGGGTGCACCAGGGCGCATTATCGAGGATGGGCAGGATCGAGGTCACTGTTGCCAGGGCTGCAGATGTTTGGCGGGTGAGCGCGGCCAGCTGTGGGGCATTCTGAGAAGCGCGATCGAGCGCTGGTGCAGATGCGGCGAGTTGGCGGAGTATCGGCTGGTACTGCTGAATTTGCTGCCCTGCTGTGCTTGCCTTATCGAGGATGCCGGCCAGGGGGGCCAAGTTGGTGCGTACCTGGGTGTCGAGCTGAGTAAGCCCGTCGGCGAGTTGGAATGCGCCGGTACGGAGCTGTTCGAGGTCACCTCGGCGGTTCTGGCCATCGTCGACCGCACCCGCCAGCCGGTCCCCGATCTGACCGTTCTGCCAGGACAGCTCGGCTTGCTCGAGCTTGTCCCCGGTGGGACGGGTAACACCGATGACTCGAGTCACTCCGGGGATCTGGGATACACGTGAGGCCATTTGCTCAAGATCGGCCAGCCCGCTGGCAGTACGGAGATCGATCGGTGCATCTACAACGAGGAACTCAGTGATAGTGACGTCTTGAGGGAAATGACGGTCGAGCAACGCGTAGCCTTCGTTGCTGTCGGTTGTCGCGGGCTGCCCCTCACGATCGTCGAAGGTGATCTGGATGCCCATCGCGAAGACGCTAAGCACGATTAGCCCGACCAGGGTTAGTGCCAGCAGAGGCACAGGACGCCGCACGACGAGCACGGCGACGCGATTCCAGTACTTTCGGGTCAGATCTCGTCTGGGTGCGCCCCAGCCGAATCGCGCCGCCCACAGCAACACCGGTGGTAGCAGGGTGACCGTGGCGAGGAATCCGATGAGGATGGCGATCGCGCATGCCGGACCCAAGGTGGAGAACACGCTCAGCTGACCAAACACCATCGCCAAAAAGGCCAGCGCCACCGTGGCAGCTGAAGCCAGGATGACCCGTCCGATAGTTGCTGTCGCGTCCACGAGCGCAACCTCAGTGGTAGCGTCCTGGCGTAGCCGTTCGTGATAGCGACTGATGAAAAAGACTGAGTAGTCGACCCCGGCTCCGAGCAGGATGACGGTCATGAACGCGACGGTGAACTGCGATACCGGCATACCGAGTTCGCCGAGTGCGGACAAGACCCCGCGGCCCACGCCGAGGCTGACACCGATCACCAACAACGGCACCAGCGCGGTGAACAGCGATCGGTAAACGATCAACAGAATGATCGCGATAAGCGCCACCGTCGCCACAGTGATCACGACTAAATCGCTTTCAGCACTGACGATCTGGTCACTGAAAGTGGCCGTCGGCCCGGTGACATGGACAGTGGTGTCCGTACCGTCAAACACGCGCTGCGCGGTTTGGCGCACGGTCTCCACAGCATGCGTGGCCGTTGGCCCTCCCAAAGTTCCGGTGACCCCGACAGGCAAGTACCAGGCTTGCCCGTCCTCACTCAAGGCCTGGCCGGCCGTCGTCGGATCGGAGAGCAAATCCCGCACTGACTGCACATCGTCGAAATTTTCGCGCAACTGCAGAACGAGCATGTCGTAGCGTTCCCGCGCCACGTCGGTGAACCCGTTCGGGTTCTCCATGGTCACGAAAACAGTGGTCTTGGCGCCCTTCTCACCGAACGCACCACCCATCTGATCGAGTGCTTGAAACGATGGAACCCCAGCAGGGATCGGATCAACAGACTGCTGCCGCACCACCGTCTCCAGCTGGGGAAACAGTATCGCCAAGACGATACCCACAGCCACCCACGCCCCGATGACGAGGAATCTGTGCGCCAAGGTGAACCGTGCCAACCGCCCCAATGTCGTGCTGTACTCGCTGCGTTCCGCCAACCGGCGCGCCGCCAAGCGCCCACCACTTGGACGTTGGACCACCATACGCAGCACCTCACCCTCGACCCAGCCCGTCTACGAAACCGACGGTATCGTTACGGTACTAGCAGTACCGTAGATGGGGAAGGAGGTCAGGAGGTTTGGTGTCGCCGGTGGGCCATGAGGAAATCGTCGACAAGCTGTTCGAGATCGCCAACGGTCATCGACCGAATGCCCGTGAGCTTGGCAAAGACAAGGGGGCCCGCCAGTTGAGTGACTGCCATGGTCAAATCGAGGTCGCCGAGCTCCGCCGTGGCCACGTCACTCGTCAAAACTCGATCGAATGGTTCTCGATACTGCTCGACGACTCGACGACGCAGTGGCGCGAGCGCGTTCTGATCCCCGTCGGATTGCCCGGATTGCCGGGGCTGCTCGGGAAGCATTGCCAACCATGCCAGCGTCGTCAACTGCAGCGGTGCCTGCTCAATAAGCTCAGCCTGCCGCTGCATCAGCTTCAGCAGGTCATCACGGATCGACGTCGTCGTCTCGGGGGTCTCGGCCTGAGGCAACAATCGCTCGAAGGCAGCCGCCACCAGATCTGTGGAGCTCTCGAAGTGACGATACAAGGTGGTGCGAGCAACACGAGACAGTCGAGTGACCGCCTCCACGGTAACGGCTTCGACCCCGCCACTGTTCAGCAAGGTCACCGCAGCATCCAACAAACGCTGACGCGACCGAACCCGCCTCGGGTCAACATCGTCGGAATCGATGGTTTCCACCTGGCCACTCCCTATATAGCCAAAATCACGAACCCCTGACTGCACAACAATACCGTCGGTAACAGAGCGAAACTGCCAGTGGCGGTACCGATTGAAGGCTCAGAAAGGTCACTTATGAGGGGCGACAAACCACTACCAGCACACGCACCATGGTGCATGGGATGCGGCGAAGACAACCCCAATGGCCTGCACCTCGAGGTACACCTGCACGGCGACCACGTCTACGCCGACCTGCAATTCGACGAGCGCCACTCAGGAGCCCCGGGACTCGCCCACGGCGGAGCCATCTCAGCGGCATGCGATGACATCATGGGTTTCACCCTGTGGATCGCCGAGACACCCGCAGTCACCCGAACCCTCACCGTGGAGTATCGACGCCCGGTCCCACTGCACACCCCCGTGCACATCACCGCCTCCCTCGTCGACGAAACCGACCGCGCGCTCTTCATCGAAGCCAACGGTACTGTCGGCGACACAACCTATTTCGCCGCAGAAGCGGTCTTCGTAAAGGTCGACTTGAGTCATTTTCTTCGTCACGGAGACTGGGGCGCCACAGCAGACCTCATCACCAGATTCTTTCAGGCCGACTAGCGACCGCCAGGCACGCCACCAAGCAGAAGAGTCGCCCCGCATCCACCAGCTGGCCCATCCTTGCGCACCCGCATTGAGATCCACGCCGGACAAGCACGGCACCTGCACCCCCGAGAACGGCATCGGCAAGAATCCGGCCCACCGCCGGCGCATCCGCCGCCTCGGACTCCACCGCAGGAGTCACAAGCGCCCCCGGCAGATTCCGAATCTGCCCAGTCACCCCACGCCGCGGCCTGACACGTCCTCCCAAGGTGCGCCGCGCTTCTAAGCTGCAATCACACACCCGCCGACCAGGGAGCACATCGCATGGAACTGACGACGCTGACGCACGAGAACGAAGACGGCATCCTCACAGTCCGGCTCAACCGCCCCGACCATCTCAACGCCTTCACCGTCGAGATGGCGCAGGAATTGGAGCACACCTTCCGTTCGGTCAACGATGACGACTCCGTTCGGGCTGTCATCGTCACCGGCAACGGACGTGCGTTCTGCGCCGGCATGGACCTGGCGACCGAGGGCGACAATGTTTTCGGGCTCGACGGCGCCAAGCGTCCCACGCTCGCTGACATGGCCGATCTGGATGATCCCGGAATCGCGCGGATTCGCGACACCGGCGGGCGGGTGACGCTCGCGATCTACGCTTGCCGCAAACCGGTGATCGCGGCCGTCAACGGCGCCGCAGTCGGCATCGGCGCCACGATGACGCTGCCGATGGACGCTCGACTCATATCGACCAAGGGCCGGATCGGCTTCGTGTTCGGACGTCTCGGCATCGTTCCCGAGGCGGCGTCATCGTGGTTCCTTCCTCGAGTGGTCGGCCTCCCGAAAGCGCTCGACCTGGTGTACCGCGCCGATATCCTCGATGCGCAGAGCGCACTCGACGCCGGTCTGGCACAGAGCGTCCACGAGCCGGAGGATCTGCTGCACGCTGCGCGCTCGCTCGCCGACTCCTGGACTCAGGGCCGTTCGCCGGTGGCCGTCGCGCTGGCCCGCCAGATGCTGTACCGCAACGCGGCGCAAGAACATCCGGCAGAGGCCCATCGCATCGATTCGCTCGCAATGTTCTACACGAGCATCGGCGACGGCGACGACGGTGTTCGAGCCTTCCTCGAGAAGCGACCGGCCGAGTTCGATTCGAAGGCGTCTCGGATGCCGGAGTTCTATGACGAGTGGACGCGGGAGTAGCGCCTCACTCGGCCACGGTCACCGTCGTGCCGACCTCGGCCCAGTCGTAGAGATGCTTCATCTCTGGTCCCGGAACGTGGACGCATCCGCGAGATCCCGCGGTCTTGAAGGCTTCGCGGTCGCCGAACGCCGTCTTCTGCCACGGTGCGTCGTGGAATCCGAAGTCACCGAAGAACGGCAGCCAGTAGCGAACATGGTCTCGGTAGCCGGGTCCGACGAGGTCCCGATTCGTCTCTCGGCTCTGAACGGTCCAGGTGCCGGTCGGCGTGCCGTCACCGCGCGCGACGTTCCCCGTCGTGACCGGTGACGACGACACCGGACGTCGCCCGTCGCACATCCACATGGCTTGCTGGGACAGACTGACGCGGATCAGTCGTCGTCCGGGCGCGTTGGTCCGGCACTCGGCACTTCCTGCTGCGCGAATGGCGGCGGGATCGGAGATCGTGCTCGCCGGAACCGCCGCGGCATGCGTGGCCGGCTGCACCGAGGCAGAGTTCGTGTTCCACGTCAGATGGAGAAGCAGCGCCACCGTCACCACCAGTGCCGCGGTCGCCAGGGCGAGCGGCGCCGCGTACCCGCGCACACCGCTGCGCAGTCGGTTGCCGCTCGCCACTTCCGCCACCCTGGTCTCCTCGCACTCGCGATGGCCCAGGGTAGCTATTCCGACTCCTGCTCGGATAGGACCTGCACCTCACGGACGCCGTCGATCTCGGCGAGAGCCGCGACCAACGCCTCCGTCCTCGCTCCCCCGGCCACCTCCAGGATCAGTGCGGCGGTGCCGTCGACTTCCACGTCCTGAGGCCGGGCCTGCCGTATCGTCCACCCGCCGCTGGTGATCGACTCGATGATCTGCCGCAGTAATCCGTGCCCGTCGGCGTAGGTGACTTCGATCTGCGATTCGGAGACCTGCCCGGGCAACAGTCGCGACAGGGCCCGCAGTCCATACGCCGTCACGAAGTGCAGCGCGGTCACCACCACGGCCAGCAGCCACAGGCCGGCGCCGGCCGCCATGCCGATCGCTGCGGTCTCCCACACTGAGGCCGCAGTCGTGAGGCCGCGCACCGCACCCCGGCGCGTCAGAATGATGCCCGCTCCAAGGAAGCCGATGCCCGACACCACCTGAGCGGCCACTCGCGACGGATCGACGACCACTTCGTCCGAAAGCACATTCATGAATCCGTACTTGCTGATCAGCATGAACAGTGCGGCGGAAGTGCCCACGATCGCCTGAGTGCGGAGCCCGGCACTGCGCCCGCGAAGCTGTCTCTCAAGCCCGATCAGCGCGCTGAGGACAAACGCGAGTACCAGCTCACCCACTTGGGGCCAGCCCTGCTGCTCCAACGCGTCAGCGAGTGCCATCGTCGTTCGACGGTACTCCCGGAGCAAGCGCACCGGAGTGGCGCTGAGAGATTCTGCCGACTGGTTCCACGTGAAACCGGCATCGGCACTCCCCGCGACGTCGTTACGCCCTCAGCTCGAGTCGGCGTCAAGCTACGCTGAGCCGCACCGTCAGGGAGTTCGACGAAGGGGGTCGGCCGTGGCTATGCCGGCATTGGGGCGAGCACGCAGCAAGGGCGGCGAGGTCGCGACCATCGAGTTGTTCTTCGACCTCGTCTACGTATTCGCGTTCAGCCAACTCGCATCGTTTTTCGCCGAGCACCTCACCGGCCGCGGGACCGTCGAGGTGATCGTCATGTTCGGCGGAGTCTGGTGGGTGTGGAACTACACCGCGTGGGCCACCAACTTCGTCGACCCAGCCCGCATCCCCGTCCGGATCCTGCTGGTCGTCCTCATGCTGTTGAGCCTGGTGATGGCCGCGTCCATCCCTGAGGCGTTCGGCGACCGAGGACCCCAGTTCGCCATCGCGCTGGCTGCGATGCAGGTGGTCAGGCCGTTGTTCATCGCGATTGCGATGCGCGGACAGCAGATCGGCCGCAATTACGCGCATCTGCTCGCATGGTCCGCCGTGGCCGCCGCGGTGTGGGTGATCGGCGCGTTCTGCGAACCCGACACCCGGCTGATCGTCTGGATCGTCGCCCTCGCCATCGACGTCGCCGCCCCGCTCCTGCGCACCTGGCTGCCGCGGTTCGGCGGAATCGACATGCGGATGTGGGAATTGACGCCCGCACATCTCGTGGAACGTAATCGGCTGATCTTCATCATCGCGCTCGGCGAGACGGTCCTTTCCATCGGGCGCGAGTTCATGCACATGGAATCGAGCCTGTACTCATTCGTTGCACTGGGGGTGGCGTTCGCCGTCCCGGTCGCCTTCTGGTGGCTGTATTTCGCCCACCATTCGGAGCGCACCGAACGACGGCTCGAAGAGGCCGACGATCCGACCGCCCTCGCCCGCGGAGGCTTCGCATATGCGCACGCCATCCTGGTCGGCGGCGTGATCGTGACCGCCGTCGGCACCGAGAAGATGCTCGCGCATCCCCACGATGAGACGACCACCGTCTACGCGCTGCTCCTCGCCGGTGGCCCGGCGCTGTTCTACATCGGCCTCGCGCTCTTCGTGGCGTCGATCGGCGGCCTGGACCGCTTCGAATCGACTGTCACGGCGTCAACCCTCGCCGTCCTGGCGGCAATCGGCGTTGTCGCCGCATCGACAGGTATCGAGCTCCTCGTGCTGGCCGCGCTGGTCGCTGCGATCCTCGCCGCCGGAGTCGCCTCCGCGTCCTGGCATCACCGGAACGACGCCGCGGTCGCGAAGTCCTGAGGCATTCGCACCCTCCCGTTTCCGCCGGCTGGCAGTCGCCGCACCCCACGTTTCGCGCAACCGCGACCCGGGAACCCCGTGCCCCAGGACATTGAACGGACACGGAAGGGAAGGGACCCGATGGTCTCGATACCGGCTCGATTGACGATGGCCTCACTGCGCGCGACGAGGAGCAAGAAGTTCTATGCAGACCCGGCGGTGATGACCGAGCGCCTCCCCCGGCACCAGCGCAAGAGCATGACCACGCCGCCGTGGCTGCCCACGGTGCAGGTCTCTCTCGAACACGTCGGCGACATGCGCTGCTACCGCATCGAACCGCGCGACGGTGCAGGCGACACCCGCATACTGCACCTTCATGGCGGTGGCTTCGTCGAGGAGCCGCAGCGCCATCATTGGCGGTTCCTCGCGTGGCTGGCGCGGGCCGCCGACGCCTCTGTGATCATGCCTATCTATCCGCTCTGCCCATCGGCGGATCACCGCACGATCATCCCGGCGGTGGCCGATGCGGCGCACACCTATCTAGCAGGCGCACCCGGGCCCACTGTGCTCTCGGGTGACTCCGCAGGCGGCCGACTGGCTCTCGAACTGTGCTGCGGTGATCGGAGATTGCGAACCGAACCGGACGCCGTCGTACTGCTCTCGCCATGGATTGATCTCACGGTCTCGATGCCGGAAGCCGACGCGATCGACCCCGATGATCCGGAACTCGGGATCGCCGGTCTGCGTCAAGCGGGACGGTGGTTCGCCGGGAACGCGCCGCCCACCGACTTCGGGCCCGTCGACGGCGAGCGACTCTCGGCGCTGCCCCCGACGATCGTCTTCACGGGCACACGCGACGTCCTCAACCCGGATGCCCGCGATTTCGTCGGCCGGGCGCGATCAGCAGGCGCCACGATCAGCCTCAAGGAGCATCCGGGCATGTTCCACAACTGGATCATGCACAAGATCCCGGAGGCCAGTCGGGCGCGCAGGGAACTCGAGGCCTTCATTTCCGAACGTCTCGAAGACGGAGGGTCGCACCTGCGGGGACGATCCACGACCTCGAAGGGGTCGATGCAGTGACTGTCAACGTGGTGGTCCCGGGCCTCAGCGACCGGCAGCGAGCCGAACTCGAGGCACTGCCCGGCGCCGACCAGATGCGGTTCCACAGTCTCCTGGACGTCGAGACGCTCACCGCCGCGCCTCATTTCGACCTCGAGTCGCTGCTCGACCGAGCCCGCGAAGAACTCGCGACGCTGGGCCGGGTGGACGCCATCGTCGCCCACTGGGACTTTCCGACCAGCATCCTGGTGCCGATCCTGGCCATGGAGAACTCGATACCGTCGCCCAGTCTCAAGAGCTTCCTGACGTGCGAACACAAGTACTGGTCTCGATTGATGCAGGCCGAGGCAGTACCCGAGTGCGTCCCGGATTTCGCGGCGTTCGACCCCTTCGACGACGACCCGCTGAGCGGAATCGAGGTGGCATTCCCGTTCTGGGTGAAGCCGGTGAAGTCGCACTCATCGCAACTAGGCTTCGAAATCCACGACGCTGACGAGTTCTACGAGGCGGTGGCCCAGATCCGCCGCGAGATCACGGTGATCGGCGACGCCTTCAATCAGGCGTTGGGCATGGTCGACCTACCTCCGGAGATCGAGCGCTTCAGCGGCAACAGCTGTCTTGCCGAGCAGATCATCTCGGGACGGCAGGTGGCGCCCGAAGGCTCAATGTACCGAGGAGAATTCATCACCCACGGCGTCTTCGACATGCGCAAGAGCTCCAACGGTCTCACCTTCGACCGACTGGACTACCCGGCGGGCTCGGTGGGCGACGAACTCATCGCCCGGATGCTCGACGTGAGCGAACGTTACCTGCGACACATCGGGTTCGACAACGGTTGCTTCAACGTCGAATTCATGTGGGACGACGAGATCGACAAACTCTGGGTGATCGAGGTCAACACACGAATCTCGCAGTCGCACAGTGAGCTGTTCCTGCGGGTGGACGGCACGTCGAACCACGAGTACGCCATCGATGTGGCTCTCGGGCGACGGCCCGAACCCGGCTCTCGGCGCGGCCCGTACCGGATGGCGTCCAAGTGTCTGCTCGGCCGCGCCGACGACGGGGTCGTGACGTCGACGCCGACCCAGCACGATCTGGCACGGCTGCGCGCAGAGGAACCGGGATGCACAGTCGAGGTGGATGTGCAGCCGGGCGATCGTCTCAGCGAACTGCCCAACCAAGACCCCTACCGCTACGTCCTGGCGACGGTGTACGTCGGCGGTCAGGAGGTGGACGATCTGGAGCAGGCCTACGAGCGAGCGTCGGAACTCTTGCCGTTCACGTTCGAGTGACCTACGGGGAGGATAGAGCATGGAGGTTGTCAACCGGTTCGACCGCCGCGTCGAAGTGATCGAGAACCTGTTCATCACGATGCATGACGGGACACGGCTCGCCGCCCGCGTGTGGATGCCGGAGGACGCGAACTCCGAACCGGTGCCCGCAGTGCTCGAGTACCTCCCGTACCGCAAGCGTGATGACACGCGTGAGCGTGACAGTCTGCATCACCCCTATATCGCCGGGCACGGATATGCGTCCGTGCGCGTCGACATCCGGGGCACCGGCGACTCCGACGGAGTGCTGCGGGACGAGTACCTGCCGAGCGAGCAGGAGGACGCCTGCGAAGTGATCGCCTGGCTCGCCGAGCAGCCCTGGTGCGACGGCAATGTCGGGATGATGGGCATCTCGTGGGGCGGTTTCAACAGCCTGCACGTTGCGGCGCGCCGACCACCGGCGCTGAGAGCGATCATCAGCGCATCCGCGACCGACGACCTCTACGTCGACAATATGCACTACATGGGCGGGTGCCTCCTCTCCGACAATCTCTCGGAGGCCACCGTCATGTTCGTCAATAACAGCCTCCCCCCGGATCCGGACATCGTCGGACCGCGGTGGCGCGAGATGTGGCGCGAACGACTGGAGGGCAGCGGTCTCTGGGCCGCGGAGTGGATCGAGCACCAGCATCGCGATGACTACTGGAAGCGCGCGTCCGTCTCGGAGGACTACTCACAGATCCAGGTGCCGGTGATGTCCGTCGGCGGCTGGGCCGACGGCTACACGAACGCCATCTTCCGCCTGCTGGAGAACCTCGACGTTCCGCGCAAGGGGCTCATCGGCCCGTGGGGTCATAAGTATCCGCACCTCGGTGTGCCCGGTCCGGCGATCGACTTCCTGAACGAGACCGTCCGGTGGTGGGATCACTGGCTCAAGGGCATCGACAACGGAGCGATGGACGGGCCGATGCTGCGGGCCTGGATGCAGGACAGCATCGCGCCGAACCCCGCGTACGACGAACGGCCGGGCCGCTGGGTCGGCGAGGACAGCTGGCCGTCGTCGCGCATCGACGATCGCGAGTACGTACTCACTCGATACACGCTCGACGACTTCGTCGACAGCACCGAGGTCCGGCCGCGACCGTTGGCGATCCTGTCGCCGCTGTCGGTCGGTGGATCGGGCGGGAAGTGGGCGTCGTACGCCGCGACGCCGGACCTCCCCACCGACCAGCGCGACGAGGACGGCGGCGCACTCGTGTTCGAGACAGAGCCGATGGCACACGACATGGAGATCCTGGGGCGACCGACGTTGAACGCGGCGGTTGAGGCGGACAAGCCGGTCGCTCAGATCGCGGCCCGTCTCTCCGACATCGCCCCGAACGGAGAGGCCACCCGCATCACCTACGGCCTCTGCAATCTCACGCACCGGAATTCGAGCGCTGCGCCGGAGCCTCTGGAACCGGGAACCAAATACCGAATCGACGTCGAACTCAACGGGCTGGCACAGCGTCTGCCCGCCGGGCACCGACTGCGGCTGTCGTTGTCCACCTCGTACTTCCCGCTCGCCTGGCCGCCGCCGGAGCCGGCGACCGTCACCGTCTACACCGGCGAATCCCGGCTCAGCGTCCCGGTGCGTCCTCCGCGTGACGCCGACGCCCTACTCAGGGACCTGGGTACGCCGAAGAGCGCGCCGCCGATGGCTCGCCGGAACCTGGAGTCGGGTCGGCACCATTGGCGCACCACCCGCGACCTCGCGTTCGGCACCACCACACTCGAGATCGAAGACGATCAGGGAACCACCCTGATCGAGGAGACCGACACCGCGGTGACGCGGTCGGCCACCGAGTGGTTCGAGTATCGGAACAACGACGTGACATCCGCGCGCGGTACCACGCGCACGGTCCGGCGTATCGAACGCGGCGACTGGCGTATCGAGGTGAAGACGCACACCGTGCTCTCTTCGACGAGCAACGAATTCATTCTGACCGCCGAACTCGATGCCTACGAGCTCGACGGTCGAGGCTCTCGTCGGGTGTACGCGGAGAGCTGGGATCGGCGGATTCCGCGTCGTCTCGTTTGATCTTGCGTCGAGCGGTCGTCTCCGAAGGCCCGGGCCGGCTGCGGAGCGATCAGGTCACCAGTGTGCGGCCGCGGCGCCAGGCGTCGCGGAAGGCGATCGACAATCGTTCCTCCACGGTCTGCTGGGCGCGCCTACCCGCGACCACCTCCTGCTCGCCGGGTTCGAAGGTGTCGAGGCCGGTTCGACGCACGTCTCCTGAAGGGCCTGCCTGTCCCTGCAGTTGCGCGAGATAGCGATGGATCGCGGCGTCGGCCGCTCCGAGCCGTTGCAGTCCGAGGAGGATGCCGGCGGACCTCGTCGAGGCGTTCACTTCCGCCGCGGTGGCACGGCCGACCGCAGCGCCGCGCCACGTCGGCCGTATTCGCACGCAATCGGTCAATACCAGCGAGCCGAGCGCCGCAGCCGGTGCCGTCGGCAGGTAAGCCAGATAGCCCGTGTCGAGCCCGAACGATTCGAGTACTCCGTCGAACACTTCCCGCTGCGACGACGAACCCCGCGGAGACAACAACGAGCCCACCGCGAAATAGTCGGCGAACTCCCGCAGATCGGCCACCTCGGCGAGATACCCGTCCAGCGCGAGAAAGGCGTCGCCGCCGGACGAGTGTGCGGGCTCGGTGCTCGGCACCCCGCGCGTCGAACTCCGAGCGCCGCAATACCTCGATGAGACCTTCGTGAAGAATCGATCTTCGAGGAGCAGGCGAATCTTCGTCAGATGCCGGTCCGAACAACGTTCCGAGTCGACCCCGTGCCACCCGCGGTAGTGGAGTTCGTGAAGAACCACGAGCGCGAGCATCGCGTCGTCGGACCACGCTTCGGAGAGACACACGATCCGGTCGTACGAGATGACCGCCGCTTCGCGGTTCCGCCGAAGGCAGTCGATCACCACGTCGGAGACCGGGCCTCGAGCGGGCGGGAGCAGCGGGCGATCGACCGATGACGCGGCCCTCATCGGACTGACGTGATCGTCGTGGCGACGGTTGAGCCCGTCGATGCCGTGCGCAGACCGTTGTGAACGACCACGTCGCGATCGGCGAGGCGACCGGAGGTCAATCGGCATCGAGCCGGCGATCCAGCATCCGATCCCAGTGCAGTAGAAGCCATATCGTCACTCCTGTCCACCTCGTCCCCGACACGGGGAACCTGGTGTCGGATACCCGACTGTGACGTGGATCAAACTCCGGGCCACAGGATGTTTGATCCCGGCCTCACGTGGGTATCCGTCCGGCATGAACAGCAGGCCGGACGCCGCGCGCAGAGATGCGGAGAAGCGCTGGGGCCACCCGAAGGACTTGAGGTCGCCGGCGCTGTTCCTCGGCGCCGTTGTGGTGATCGCCTTGGGTGTTCTGGTCGCCTTCGTGATCGGCGGCGGCGCCCCGATCGGTTTGGCGGCCGCCGTCCCCGGAGTCCTGGGGGTGGGCGGCCTCGTCGCTCTGGCGATGGCCTTCCATGCGTACCGCCGTGGACGCAGCTGGGTGGAGTGGCAGGGCGTCGGTTGGCTGCTGCTGACCATGATGCTGCCGGCGCTGATCCTGCCTTTCATGGCCGCCACGGCGCCCTGAACAACGGCTCGGGTGGATGATCGTGCCGGTGGAGTCGCTGTGCGGTACCGCTCGGTTGTCGCGCCGTTCGCCGGGATCCCGAGAATCTCCGAGACGTGGCCGAGGACTCCCACACCACTCGGTAGACGTGTGGTGATCCTGGCATCTCTCAGGAGTTCGGCGCACTCGACACCGCGAATTCCGGATGTGCAGTCTTCGCCCTGGGATGGTCACCCGTTGCCGGTGAGTGGTTCCACTGAGTCCGATCGTGCGCACCTACGGTGAAGCCGAACCGGCGGTTTATGAGAGGAAATGATGTCATCCAATTCACGCGAGGCGACGGCCACCATCATCGCGCAGAACGCCGCACTTCGAGAACGGCTTCCGTTCTCTGACACGCAGGATTTCGAGGACGCCAATCGCGGTCTGCTCGGCAAGCGCGTTCCGAATGCGATCAGGAACGCCGAGGGAACCGTGGTGTGGGACAACGACACCTACGACTTCCTGCAGGGCGAAGCCCCCGACACCGCGAATCCGAGCCTGTGGCGACAGTCGCAGCTGAACTCGATCCAGGGCCTCTTCGAAGTCGTTCCTGGGATCTACCAGGTTCGCGGGTTCGATCTTTCCAACGTCACTTTCATCGAGGGCGACACCGGTGTTCTGGTCCTCGACCCGCTGGTGACCGAGGAGACGGCCGCGGCCGCACTGGAGTTGTACCGCGAACACCGCGGCGACCGGCCCGTCACCGGCGTGCTCTACACCCATCCGCACGTCGACCACTTCGGCGGTGTTCGCGGCATCGTGAGTCAGGAGGACGTGGACTCGGGCCGAGTTCCGGTCATCGCCCCCGAGCACTTCACCGAGCACGCCGCGTCGGAGAACGTCTACGCGGGCACTGCCATGGCCCGCCGATCTGCGTACATGTTCGGCGCAGCCCTCGCTCGCGGCCCCCAGGGCGCCATCGGAACCGGTCTGGCGCAGACCGTCGCCACCGGCAACATCACTCTGATCGCGCCGACACTCGACATCACCACCACCGGCCAGGAAGAAGTCGTCGACGGCGTCCGAATGGTCTTCCAGATGGCCCCGGGCACCGAGGCGCCGGCCGAGTTCCTGGTCTACTTTCCCGAGCACAAGGCGCTGTGCGCGGCCGAGGACGCCACCCACACGCTCCACAACCTGCTGACTCTGCGTGGCGCGCTGGTGCGTGACCCGCATGCGTGGGCCGGATACCTGACCGAGACCATCGACCTGTGGGGCGGCGAGGCCGAGGTGGTCTTCGCCTCTCATCACTGGCCGACGTGGGGCAACGAGCGCGTGGTCAAGTTCCTCTCCGAGCAGCGCGACCTCTACGCCTACCTGCACGACCAGTCGCTGCGGCTGATCAACCAGGGCTGGACCGGAATCGAGATCGCCGAACACCTCGAACTCCCGCCCGTGCTGGAGAACGCCTGGCACGCGCGCGGCTACTACGGCTCGGTAAGCCACAATCTCAAGGCGATCTACCAGCGATACATGGGCTGGTACGACGGCAACCCGGCCCACCTCTGGCAGCATCCGCCGGTCGCGCAGGGCAAGCGCTACGTCAAGCTCGCGGGCGGCGCCGATGCGGCCGTAGCGAACGCCCAGGCGGCCTTCGACGAAGGTGACTTCCGATGGGCCGCGGAGGTCCTCAGTCACGTCGTGTTCGCCGAGCCCGACCACGCCGGGGCCCGCACCCTCCTGGCCGATACCTTCGAGCAGCTCGGCTACGGATGCGAGAACGGCGTGTGGCGCAACATCTACCTGTCCGGCGCCACCGAACTCCGCGAAGGCAAGTTCGGCACGCCGACCGTCTCGGCGTCGCCCGACGTGATCTCCGCGCTCACCCCTGAGATGCTCTTCGACGCCGTCGCGATCCAGATCAACGGTCCGCGCGCGTGGGACCTGAAGCTGAGCATCGACGTCGTGCTCACCGACGCCGACGTTCGCTACCGGCTCCGGCTGTCCAACGGCGCCCTGACCTACAGTTCCGCACCCCAGAGCGGTGACGCGGAGCTGACGATCACGACCACGAAGCAGGCGCTTCCGGTGCTCGCCACCGGAGCCCTCTCCGCCGACCGTCTCACCGAGGCGGGCATCGAACTCAGCGGTGACACGACGGTGCTGGAACGACTCGCCTCGGTCATCGATCCGGGCGACCCCGACTTCTCCATCGTCACGCCCTGATCCAACGCGGGGCGTTTGACCACGTCACTCCGGGGCAGTCACGAAAGCGGCGCGAGCGTGCAGGTGCACGCACAGGACTGCCCGCCTCCGCGTGCGGAGGTGGGCAGTCCTGGCAGTCTTGTGCGTGCTGCGACCAAGAGGATTCGCCCTACCGGTCTTGGGTCTCAAGCCATCGGGTGGTTAAAGGTCTCGGGCGTTTCCGGGGGTTAAAGGCCAAAATGTGTGTACAGATACGCTGGTTTCCGGTGTCTGACCTCGACTGACAGTGCGCCGGACATGCTTTGAAAGCATGTTCGGTGTCAGGTTCTCGGAATTCCCCCTCATGTGGTGTATGCGGCCGCAAGCTCGTCAAGAACGGAACCACCAGCGCCGGCCGCACCCGCTGGCGCTGCAAAGACTGCGGCGCCTCCAGCACCCAGAAACGCCCCGACATCACCCGCAAAGCCGAACTCACCGCGTTCCTCACCTGGCTCCTGCACGGCCGACAACCCGACCACATCAGCGCACGCACGTTCCGCCGATCACGCTCCTGGTGCTGGAACATCGAAGTCCCACCACCTGCACCCCCGACTGAGCCGGCCCAGGTATTGATGCTCGATGGCACCTACTTCCAATCCTGGTGCCTGCTGATCGCCTTCGACGGCACCCACGTCGTCGACTGGCAATGGTGCGACCGCGAGAAGAAGATCGCCTGGCAGCAAATCCTGCAACGCCAACCCGCCCCGCACGTCGCGGTCATCGACGGTGGCCGCGGCCTGCTCGCCGCGATCGCTGACGATTGGCCCACCACTCGAGTCCAGCGCTGCTACTTCCACATCTTCCAGACCGTGCGCCGCCACCACACCTTCAAACCCCGACTCGATGCTGCCCGTGAAATTGTCACTCTGACAACCGCTTTGATGAACATCCGCAATTCCGAGCAGGCCGTGCTCTGGCTTCAGGCCTACAACGACTGGGAAATCAAGCACGACCGATTCCTCCGGCACCGGACCTACGCCCGCCCGCACACTGTGCGCCCGAAGGGCGTCGCCGAGACCAGCACCTGGTGGTACACCCACCGCGACCTACGCAAGACCCGAGGACTGTTCCGGCGGCTGATCTCAGAAGAGCACCTGTTCACCTGGATCGACCCCCGCCTGACCGATGAAGAGCACCCCCTGCCGCGGACCACCTCACCGCTCGAAGGCGGCCCCAACAAAGGTCTCAAAGACCTGTTCCGCGCTCACCGAGGACTTCTGACCGAGCACGCCCGCCGAGCCGCCGAATGGAAGCTCAACAGCCTCACCGCCCACCCACACGATCCGTGGAGCCTGGTCCGCGAAGAGCACCACAACCCACCACCGCAGCGACCGAAGGAAACGCCCGTCGAGGACGAGCAGATCGGGCCCGCCGCCTACGACACAGGCTTCAACTGGGAAGACGGCAACGGCATCCAACACGGATGGGGAGGCCGAAACCGGTAAACCACCCGACGCCACGCCCGAACCGTACACACATTCTGGCCTTTAACCCACCCTTTAACCCTGAACCCCCCGGAAAAGCAATGAGTCGCGACATCGTGTGTAAACGATGTCGCGACTCATCACAACTGTGGGCGAAGGGGGACTTGAACCCCCACGTCCCGAAGGACACTGGCACCTGAAGCCAGCGCGTCTGCCATTCCGCCACTCGCCCGTGGCTGGTCGATCGAACGACCGGCGTCCGTGTGGACTTGAAAAAGATAGCACGCACACCCGGCCAAATGAAAAACCACGCCTTCACAGAGGTGATGACCTGCGACGACGCACCTTGGGGCCCGCCTGCCCCACCTGTTACTCCTGTGACGCCCGGTACAGGAGTCATTCACGAGTCTCCGTCATGTCTTTCCGGCCGGTAACATGTTGAGACAAGGTATGCACGTCGACACGCCAACCGAGGGAAAGGGCACGAGATCTCGTGGGTTTCTTTGACCGGATCGAGCGCAAGCTCGAGTCCGCCGTGGACGGCGGGTTCGCCCGGGTCTTCGGCGGCAAGGTCGCACCGCAGGAGATCGAGCACGCCCTGCAGCGGGAGGCCGAGACCTCGGCCGAAGACCTGGGCGACGGCGCGACCTTGGTGGCCAACAGCTACGTGGTGACGCTGAGCGACTCGGATCTTGATCACGTCGCAACCGAGTACGAACTGAACCGGAAGATCTTCTCGCGCCATTTGGAGGACTTCATCCGGGACAATGGGTGGCAGACTTACGGGTCTGTCGTCGTAGAGTTCGAACAAGCGCCGTCGTTGCACACCGGTCAGTTCCACACTCGTGGCGTCGTCGACCCCGACGTCGCGCCACGACCACTGGCACAGCGCCGTGCGCCGGCGGAGCAGCAGCCGACATACCGACCTGAAAGTCTCGACCGAGGAGCCCGAGCCATGACAAATCCCCCCGGAAACGACCAGGGCGGCCAGAACTACGGCTACGCCCCGCAGGGCGATCCGAACTACCCGCAGTACGACTACAACCAGCAGGGCGGGTATCCGCAGCAGGGTCAGGAACCGCAGCAGCCGTACGGCCAGCAGCCGCAGTACGATCAGGGCGGCTACGACCAGCAGGCATACGGACAGCAACAGGCGCAGCAGTACCCGCAGCAGCCGGCCGATCAGGGCTACGGCCAGCAGTACGACTACAACCAGCAGCCCGGCTACGCCCAGCAGCCCCCGTACGACCAGCAGGGTTACGACCAGGGCCAGCAGGGTTACGGCCAGCAGCCGCAGTACGACCAGGGCGGCTACGACCAGCAGTACGCGCAGCCGGGCTACGGCCAGCCGCAGTACGGACAGCCCGCGTACGACCAGCAGTACGCTCCGCAGCAGCCGCCCTACGAGCAGCAGGGGTACGCTCCGGCCGCCTACGGTCAGCCGGCCGGCTACGCGCCGTCGGCCATCACCCTCGTGCTGGAGGACGGCAGCAACCGCACCTTCTCCCTGCGGCAGGGCTCCAATGTGGTCGGCCGCGGTCAGGACGCGCAGTTCCGCCTGCCCGACACCGGCGTCTCGCGCCGCCATGTCGAGATCCGCTGGGACGGTCAGACCGCCATGCTGACCGACCTCAACTCGACCAACGGAACCACCGTCAACGACCTGCAGGTCAGCAGCTGGGAGCTCGCCGACGGCGACCGCATCCGGCTCGGCCACTCGGACATCACCGTCCGGTTCCAGTAGTAGTTTCCGCATAAGATGCTCATCGGGTGACTGCACGGTCACCCGACCGTTGAATGCATCCGGGGGTACGAGGAACCGGATACCCGTCTGTGAGGGAGGTGATGGGAGTAGATGCAGGGCATCCTGCTGCAGGTGATCCGATTCGGATTCCTCATCCTGCTCTGGCTTTTCGTGTACGCCATCATCCGGGCGATGCGCGCCGATCTGGCCGCGGCCGGTGGCGCACGGATGCCGTTGACCTCCGGACGAGCCGAGCGCAAGCAGCGGGCCGCGCGATCCCGCGGTACCGCGCGCTATCTGGTGGTGACGGCGGGCGCTCTCGCCAACACCCGCATCACCCTCGGCACGCAACCGGTCCTGATCGGGCGGGCCGACGATTCCACGCTGGTTCTCACCGACGATTACGCCTCAGAGCGTCATGCGCGCATCTCTCCGCGCGGTGACGACTGGTATGTCGAAGACCTCGGTTCGACGAACGGCACGTACCTCGACCGTGCCAAGGTGACCACCGCCGTCCGCGCTCCGATCAACACACCGATCCGGGTCGGCAAGACCGTGATTGAGTTACGCCCGTGACCCTAGTGCTGCGCTACATCGCGCGGAGCGACCGCGGCCTGGTCCGCTCGAACAACGAAGACTCCGTCTACGCCGGCGCGCGACTCCTCGCGCTGGCCGACGGCATGGGCGGTCACGCGGCGGGCGAGGTCGCCAGCCAACTGGTGATCCAGGCGCTGCGACCGCTCGACAACGACGAGCCCGGCGGCGATCTCCTGTCAGCACTCGAACGCGCCACCGCCGACGGCAACGCGGCCATCGCCGAGCAAGTCGCCAAGCAACCCGAACTCGACGGCATGGGCACCACGCTCACCGCCATCCTCTTCGCCGGCAGCCGGATCGGCCTGTGCCATGTCGGCGACTCCCGCGGCTACCTGTACCGCGACGGCCAGCTGAGCCAGATCACGCGTGACGACACCTTCGTCCAGAGTCTGGTCGACGAAGGCCGGATCACCCCCGAACAGGCTCACAGCCACCCGCAGCGCTCCCTGATCATGCGCGCCCTGACGGGGCAGGCCGTGGAACCGACGCTCATCATGCGCGAAGCCCGGGCCGGCGACCGCTACCTGCTCTGCAGCGACGGGCTGTCGGACGTCGTCAGCGAAGAGACGCTGGCCGATACCCTCGGTTCCATCGAAGACCACAAGGCCTGCGCCGACCGGCTGATCGAGCTGGCACTGCGCAGCGGCGGTCCGGACAACGTGACCGTCGTGGTGGCCGACGTCGTCGACGACGAGTACGGCGACTCGACGCCGATCGTCGGCGGCGCCGCGGGCGAGGACGATTCCGCGGGATACGTCCCCAATCCGGCCACGGCGGCCGGTCGCGCGGCCGCCCTCCGCCCGCCCGCACCCGCACCGGCGCGCCCGACCATCACCGCCACCGAACCCGAGCCCGCCAAGAAGGCGAGCTGGCGCTGGCCGGTCCTCATCATCGCGGTCCTCGCGATCATCGGACTTCTGGTGACCGCGTTCTTCGTGGTGCGGTCGAAGGCGATGGCGAGCACCTTCGTCACCGCGGTCGACGGCAACGTCGAGATCTACTCCGGAACCCCCGACAACCTGCTGTTCTTCACAGTGCGGGCGCCGAAGGAGCGGGTCTGCGTCGACGACCTGACCGCCGACTCGCCGACCGTCCGGTTCCAGCCGTCCGACTCGACCGCGTCGTGCACGCCGATGAAGGTCGACGACCTCACCGGTATCGGCCGCAGCGCCGTGACCTCCAACAGCATCAAGAACAACTCACTCGAGAGCACCCGGGACCGCGTCCGCGGACTCGAGTTCCTGCCCAAGTGCGCACCGCCCGAGCCGCCGGCGACTCCCAAGCCCGAAGCACCCAAGCCGGGCGAGCCGCGGTCGGAGACGCCCAGGCCCGAGACGTCGAAGCCGGAGGCCCCGAAACCCAGCGGTGCGCCGAAGTCCGGTGAGACCTCGTCTGCGCTCATTCCTACGGTCGGTGCGGACGGCCACAACACCTGCAGGAGCGACGGATGACGTCGGCTCCACCTGTCCACGCACCTCCCGCTCCGCGGCCCAAGAGCGCGGGACGGCGCACCGAGCTGGTGCTGCTCTCGTTCGCGGTCTTCGTGGTCTTCGCGGCGCTGTTGACGGTTCAGGCCGCGCAGGACCAGACCCTCAGCTGGGATCTGGTCAAGTACGTCGCGGCCTTCATCGCGCTCTTCGGCGTCGCGCACCTGGCGATCCGCCGGTTCGCTCCCTACGCCGATCCGCTGCTGCTGCCGTGCGTGGCCCTGCTCAACGGCCTCGGCCTGGTGATGATCCACCGTCTGGACCTGGGATCGTCACGGCACGACGAAGTCGTCAAGGCCGACGAGGTGACCCACAACGCCGACCAGCAGTTGCTGTGGGCGGTCCTCGGCATCGTCGCGTTCTGCGTCACCCTGATGGTGGTGCGCGACCATCGGACGCTGTCGCGCTACGCGTACACCCTGGGTGTCAGCGGGCTGATCTTCCTCGCCATCCCGGCGATCCTGCCCGCGTCGATGGCCGAGGTCAACGGCTCGCGGAACTGGATCATCCTCCCCGGATTCAGCATCCAGCCGGGTGAGTTCTCGAAGATCCTCATCATCATCTTCAGCGCGGCGTTCCTGGTGTCCCGGCGCGACCTGTTCACCACTGCGGGCAAGCAGTTCGCCGGCATCGACTTCCCCCGCCTGCGCGACCTCGGTCCGCTGCTGGCGGCGTGGGTGATCGCGATCGGCGTCCTCGCGCTCGAGAACGACCTCGGCACGCCGTTGCTGATCTTCGCGACGGTGCTGACGATGCTGTACATCGCCACCTCGCGGGTGAGCTGGCTGATGCTGGGCGTCACGCTGTTCGCCCTCGGCGCCACGGTGGCCTACCAGCTGTTCGAGCACCTCCGGATCCGCGTATCCATCTGGCAGGACCCGTTCGCGCAGTATGACACGTACGGATATCAGATCGCGCAGAGCCTGTTCGGCTTCGCGACGGGCGGCATGTTCGGCACCGGACTCGGTTCCGGGCGTCCCAACATCGTGCCGTTCGCCAACACCGACTTCATCCTGACCTCGTTCGGCGAGGAACTCGGACTGGTCGGCGTGGCGGCGATCCTGATGCTCTACCTGATCGTCACGATCCGCGGACTCCGCGCGGCAGTCGCCGTCCGCGACAGCTTCGGCAAGTTGCTCGCCGCCGGCCTGAGCTTCACGATCGTCTTCCAGGTCTTCGTCGTCCTGGGCGGCGTCTCCAAGCTGATCCCGCTCACCGGTCTGACGACGCCGTTCCTGGCCTACGGCGGCTCGTCGCTGCTGGCGAACTACATCCTCCTGGCACTGCTGATCCGGGTCTCGAACGCCTCGCGCGAGCCCGACGTTCCGAAGCCGCGCCCGAGCCGTCCGGTCGACGCGATGGCCACCCGGGCGGTGCGTCGCCAGTGAACCGTCCCATTCAGAAGGTCGCCATCGCCTGCATCGTCATGATCGTGGCCCTGCTCGCCAACGTGACCTACGTGCAGGTCTTCAAGGCCGACAAGCTCCGCACCGACACGCGCAACTCACGTGTCCTGCTCGACGAGTACGCGCGTCAGCGCGGCGTGATCGTGGCCGCGGACGGCACAGTGCTCGCGGAATCGGTCCCCACCGACAACCGCTTCAAGTACCTGCGCCAGTACCCGAACGATCCGACGACGTTCGCCCCGGTCACCGGCTACTTCTCGTTCGTGTACCGGGCCGACCGCGGCATCGAGTACGCCGAGGACTCGATCCTCAACGGCAACGACGACCGCCTCTTCACCCAGCGGTTCATGGACATGTTCTCCGGCCGCGATCCGCGCGGCGGCAACGTCGTGACGACCATCGACCCGAAGCTGCAGCGAGTGGCCTACCGCGAACTCACCGACGCCGGCTGCGAGGGGCCGTGCCGCGGCGCGGTGGTCGCGCTCGAACCGAGCACCGGCAAGATCCTCGCGCTCGCGTCCACTCCCAGCTACGACCCGAACGCGCTGGCCACCCAGGACTTCAGCAAGGCCGAGAAGGCGTGGGAGAAGTTCAACGCGGAGGGGAACGACGATCCGCTGACCAATCGTGCGATCAACGCGCTGTATCCGCCGGGTTCGACCTTCAAAGTGGTCACCACTGCGACCGCGCTCAAGGCCGGGGTGTCGCCGGACGCACGGCTGACGTCGTCGTCGGTCATCACGCTTCCCGACAGCACCGCGACCCTCTCGAACGACAGCGGCAGCACGTGTCCCGGCGCCTCGAACGGCACGGTGACCCTGACGCAGGCCTTCGAGTACTCGTGCAACACCGCCTTCGCCCAGCTGATGACCGAGAAGGTGCCGGGTGACGCGTCGGAGGAGTTCACCGCCACGGCCAAGCAGTTCGGCGTCGGCGAGGATCCCCCGGGGATTCCGATGGACGTCGCGAAGTCGACCGTCGGCGACATCGGCGACGATCGGGCCGCGCTGGCGCAGTCGGCGATCGGACAGCGCGATGTGCGGCTGACCGTCCTGGAGAACGCGGAGATCGCCGCGACCGTCGCCAACGGCGGCGTCCGCATGCGCCCGTATCTCGTCGACAAGCTGCAGACCGCCGACCTGCGGACCATCTCCACCACGGCGCCGTCGGCGTTCAACCGGCCGCTGACGGCCGAGGAGGCCGATCAGATCACCGACATGATGGTGAAGTCGGAGCAGCACACGTCCGGCGCCCAGGCGGGCATCGCGTCCAAGACGGGCACCGCAGAGCATTCGGACACGGCCGGCGGAGGTGAGACGCCGTACGCCTGGTACATCGCGTTCTCGCCGAGTTCGAACGCACGGATCGCGGTCGCGGTCATCATTGAAAACGGCAATAGGGGACAGAATTCGTACGGCGGCCTCGCAGCGGCCCCGATCGGACGCGCTGTCATCAACGCATACGCGGGAGGTGCTCGATGAGCCTGCAGAACGGCACCATCATCGCCGACCGGTACCGACTGGTCCGGTTGATCGCCACTGGTGGCATGGGCCAGGTCTGGGAAGCCCTGGACACACGTCTCGGCCGCCGGGTGGCGGTCAAGGTGCTCAAGGCCGAGTACTCCAACGATTCGGAGTTCCTCGGCCGGTTCCGCACCGAAGCGCAGACCACCGCGCGGCTCAACGATCCGGGCATCGCCAACGTCTTCGACTACGGCGAGACCCCCGATCGCAACGGCGGCGACCCGCTGGCCTACCTGGTGATGGAACTCGTCGACGGTGAGCCGCTGAACTCGGTGATCGCCCGGATGGGCCACCTCTCGCTGCCGCACACCCTCGACATGCTGGAGCAGACCGGCCGCGCACTGCAGGCCGCGCACACGGCGGGTCTCGTGCACCGCGACGTGAAGCCGGGCAACATCCTCATCACGCCCACCGGTCAGGTCAAGATCACCGACTTCGGCATCGCCAAGGCGGTCGACGCCGCGCCCGTCACCCAGACGGGCATGGTGATGGGCACCGCCCAGTACATCTCTCCGGAGCAGGCCACCGGGGGCGAGGCGACCGCCGCATCGGACGTGTACTCGCTCGGCGTAGTGGGATACGAGGCGCTCACCGGCCGCAGGCCCTTCCTGGGCGACGGTGCCATCACCGTCGCGATGAAGCACATTCAGGAGCCTCCGCCGCCGCTGCCGCAGAACCTGCCGGCACCGGTGCGTGAACTCATCGAGATCACGCTGTCGAAGGACCCCGCGCAGCGGTATGCGACCGGCGGCGAGTTCGCCGACGCCGTCGCCGCGGTCCGCGCGGGCAACCGTCCGCCGATTCCCCGGAGCGCTCTCGGCGCCGCCGGAGTCGCCGCCGCTGCCGCGGCACCGCGCCCGTCGACCCGTGCGATGACTTCGCCCGGCCAGCAGCAGCCGCCGCAGACCGGCGTCTCGACGGCCGCCACGCCGGTCGACGACGGCGGATGGAGCACCACGCACAAGGTGCTCACGGCGGTGGCCGCACTGCTGCTGCTCGCAGCCATCGCGCTCGTCGCCTACTGGCTCACCACCAGCCCTCGCACGCCCACCGCACCGACGCCCTCGTCTTCGCACGTCACCACCACGGTGACCGAGCGGGAGACCACGACCGACGAGACCACAACCCGGACTCGTGAGACGACGTCGGACACGCCCACGACCACCACCACCGAGGAGCCCACCACCACCGAGGAGCCGACGACGACCTCCGAGGAGCCGACGACGGAGGAGCCGACGACGCGGCCGTTGTTCCCCCCGATCACGATTCCGGGCCTGCCCGGCGGCGGGGGGTGAGCGATCATGATCGATCCGCACTATCTCTCTGACCGCTACGAGCTGGGTGAGACACTCGGTTTCGGCGGTATGTCCGAGGTGCAGTTCGCGCGCGACCTGCTGCTGCACCGTGACGTGGCCATCAAGGTCCTGCGTGCCGATCTCGCCCGGGACCCCACGTTCTATCTGCGGTTCCGCCGCGAAGCGCAGAACGCCGCGAAGCTGAACCACCCGAGCATCGTGCAGGTCTTCGACACCGGCGAAGCGGAGACCGACGAGGGCCCGCTGCCGTTCATCGTCATGGAGTACGTGGAGGGTGAGACTCTGCGGGATCTGCTGCGCTCGTCGGGACACATCGCGCAGAAGCAGGCGATGACCTGGATGGCCGACGTGGCCGCGGCCATGGACTTCTCGCACCGGAACAACATCGTCCACCGCGACATGAAGCCGGCCAACGTGATGATCGACCGCACGGGCGCGGTGAAAGTGATGGACTTCGGCATCGCCCGCGCCATGGACGATACGTCGGCGACCATGACGCAGACGTCCGCGGTGATGGGGACGGCGCAGTACCTCTCGCCCGAGCAGGCGCGCGGCATCAAGGTCGATCCCCGCAGCGACATCTACTCGATGGGCTGCGTGCTGTTCGAACTCGTCACCGGAGAACCGCCGTTCACCGGTGACTCCCCGATCGCCGTCGCCCACCAGCACGTGCACGAGGATCCGCGGCGCCCGTCGTCGATCCGGCCGGAGATCACCCCCGAACTCGATTCGGTGATCATGAAGGCGATGAGCAAGAACCCGGCCAACCGGTACCAGACCGCGGCCGATTTCCGCGCCGACCTCATCAAGGTCCTCGCCGGCGGCAAACCGTCCGCGCCGATGCTGCTGACCGACGAGGAGCAGACCGCCCTCATCGAGTCGCCGCGCCTCGCGGTGCGCAACGAGACCCTGCCCAGCCGTCGCGGAACCGGAGACGACGGCGATGAGGAGGAGACCGGAGGACGCGGCGGTCTGCTGCGGCGCGGGCGCGTGCAGGTGGCGATCGCTATCGCTGCGATCGTCGTGCTCCTGATCAGTCTGTTCGCGTGGTCGCCGTGGAAGACCACGGCGCCGCTCATCGCCGTTCCGAAAGTCGCCGGCCTGGCCGCCGACGCCGCACAGGCGAACCTGGAGCAGGCCGGCTTCACGGTGAAGCGGACCGAGGAGGCCAGCACCGACATCGCGGCGGGCCTGGCCACCCGGACGGCGCCCGGCGACGACGTCCCGACCCCCAAGGGCTCCGAGGTGACGCTGTACATCTCGTCCGGGCCCCAGCGACAGCCCATCCCCGATCTGCGCGGCAAATCCGCCGACGAGGCCACCGAAGCTCTCAAGGTGCTCGGATTCACCGAGGTGAAGACGCAGAACTCCGAATCCACGGTCGCGCTCAAGGACAAGGTGGTCCGGACCAATCCGCGCACGGGCATTCCCGCGGCGGTGAACGCACCGGTGATCCTGTACATCGGTACCGGCCCCAAGGAGGTCACCCTTCCGGACCTGCGCGGCCAGACTTCCGGCCAGGCCCAGAACGTGCTCGACCAGCTCCAACTGGAGATGAAGACCGTGCAGGTCGATTCCGAGCTTCCGGCGGGACAGGTGGTCAGCACCTCGCCCAACCCCGGAGCGACGGTGGAGGTCGGCAGCGTGATCCAGGTTCAGGTCTCGCGCGGCAACATGTTCGTGATGCCGGATCTGCGCGGCAAGAGTCTCGAGGACGCCCAGCGGGCGCTCGAGGACGCGGGCTGGGAGCCGAACACTCTCAGCTCCAGCGAGCGCGGCGTCGGTCTCGCCAGCAAGGACGACGGCAAGGTCATCTCGCAGAGCCCGGCCGCGGGCAGCAAGCTGCGCAAGAACGCGACGGTGTCGGTGGTCATCGGCCGGGCGAGCCTGCTCCCCGGCTGACCGGGACGCCGGCTACTCGGCGCCGGCCAGCGCCTTCGCCATCTGATCTTCGAGTTCGGCGACCCTGCCCTCGGGAACTGTGAGGCCGCAGATCCGGAGCCAGTTCGCCAGCATCCGGTGACCGCCCTGCGTCAGCACGCTCTCCGGGTGGAACTGCACTCCGTGGATCGGCAGCTCCCGGTGCCGCATCGCCATGACGATGCCGGTCTCGGTGCGGCCGGTCACCTCCAGTTCATCCGGGATCGTCTCCGGTGCCACCGTCAGCGAGTGGTACCGGGTCGCGACGAAGGGCTGCGGCAGTCCCTCCAGCACACCCACGCCGTCGTGCAAGACGAGCGAGGTCTTGCCGTGAAGGAGTTCGGGTGCCCGGGTGACGGTGGCGCCGAACGCCTCCCCGATCGCCTGGTGGCCGAGGCAGACGCCCAGGATCGGGGTGCCCGCGGCAGCCGCGACCGGAATGATCGGCTCGGTGGCACCCGCACGGTCGGGGGTTCCGGGCCCGGGGCTCAGCAGGATTCCGTCGAATTCGCCGACCACCTTCTGCAGGTCGGCCAGCTGCTCGTCGTCGTTGCGCCACACGACGGCATCCACACCCAGCTGACCCAGATACTGGACCAGGTTGTAGACGAAGCTGTCGTAGTTGTCGATGACGAGGATGCGCACGTCGTCCAGATTAACGGGTTCCCCACCTGGGCTTCGACTCAGTTACCGTAGACATATGCCTAAGTCAAAAGTCCGGAAGAAGACCGACTACACCATCAACACCGCGAGCCGCACTCCGGTGAAGGTGAAGGCGGGACCGTCCGGCCTCTGGTACCAGATCGTCATGTTCGGCCTGATGCTCATCGGTCTGGTCTGGTTGATGGTGTACTACCTCGGCGCGTCGACGGCGAAGTACTCGGCGCTCGACTGGATGACCTCGCTCGGCCCGTGGAACATGCTGATCGGATTCGGCTTCATGGTCGTCGGCCTGTTGATGACCATGGGTTGGCGCTGACCGCTGCCGAAACGACGAAGTCCCAGGTCGCGACTGCCGCTGCCGAAATGACACACATGTTATTCATCCCCACTGTGGATAGATCCTGTGGATAACAACGACTTGGCTGTGCATGAACAGTGGGCGACGCCGCTTCCCGCCGCCCTCGCACTCGTGGGAGCGGGCCTCGCGCTGGGCGCCGCGGCGGCCGCGTCGTACGCCGAACCGCCCGCGATGGTCTTCATCGGGCTGGCCGCGGTGGCGTTGATCGTCTCCGGCGCGGTCTCCCTGCTCCGCAGACCGCGGCTGGTCCTGCTCGACGGTCCGGAGTTGGAAGTGCGAACGCTCCGGGGAACCGTCCGCCTCGGATCAGGCGATATCGCCGCGGTGTCGGTGCTGACCACGCGGCGGATCGTGGGACGCAGCCGCCAACTGGTGATCGACCTGCCGGACGACCGCCTGCTGGTGTTCGGCCGGTGGGATCTCGGCGAGGAGCCGGCAGCCGTGGCCGAGAAGCTGCGCGCCGCGGGCCTGCCGGTGAAGAACTCGACGAACTGAGAGCCGAAGCGCTCAGCCGATGGCTGCGGCGAACCCGGTTCCGATCGCCAGCGCGATCACGAGAAGCGCCGCGAGACCGATCCACCCGACGCGCGTGACCTGCTGATACGTCCGCTTCTCGGGCGGCAGTACCTTGACCGGGAGCCAGATGATCGCGGCCGCGCTCGCCGCTCCGAAGACGAAACCGCCGAAGTGCGCCCAGATCGAGATACCCGGAATGCTGAGCGAGAGCACCACGTTCAGCACTATCACCGTGATCAGCGTGGTCGCGGGCAGTTTGAGCCGGATGACCACGATCAGCAGCGCACCCAGAAGTCCGTAGATCGCACCCGACGCGCCGGCGGTCGCAGCGAGTTCCGGACCCAGCGCCACCACCGCCGCACTGCCGCCGAAGAGGCCGATCAGGTAGACCGCGAGATAGCGGGCCGGACCGAGGACGCGTTCGAGATCGGCGCCGATCAGGTACAGCGAGATCATGTTCATCGCCACATGCAGGATCGACCAGTGCAGAAAGCCGGAAGTCAGCAGTCGCCAGTACTCGTTCTCGAGACCGAGTCCGGTGACCAGGGCGCCCTGCTGCATGATGCTCGACTTCAGGAGCAGGTTCGACGTCCCGCCCGCCTGCAGCACCACAGCGATGAACGCCGCCAGATTCACCGCGATGAGACCGTACGTGACGATCGGTCTGCGGGCAGCGGCCGAGGCGTCGACGACGGGAGCGTCGGTCCGTACACGGGCGGTGGCGTTGGCCTCGTTCACACAGTCGACGCAGTGCTGCCCGACGGAGGCGGGCCGGAGGCAGTCCGGACAGGCCGACCGCCCGCAGCGTGTGCAGGACAGCGCTGTCGGGCGGTCGGGGTGCCGGTAACAGGTCTGGGTCAAGTTCAGCTGAGCTCGACGCTCTCGATCACGACGGCGTCGACCGGACGGTCCATGCGGTCGGTCGCGGTGGTCGCGATCGCGTCGACGACGGCCTGCGACGCCGGGTCCTTGACCTCGCCGAAGATGGTGTGGCGACGGTTCAGGTGCGGGGTCGGGCCGACGGTGATGAAGAACTGCGAGCCGTTGGTGCCGGGTCCCGCGTTGGCCATCGCGAGCAGGTACGGGCGGTCGAACTGGAGCTCCGGGTGGAACTCGTCCTTGAACTGGTAGCCCGGGCCGCCGCGGCCGGTGCCGGTCGGGTCGCCGCCCTGGATCATGAATCCGTCGATCACACGGTGGAAGACGGCGCCGTCGTAGAACGGCCCGCTGGTGCCGCCCTTCGCGTTCTGGGTGGAGTACTCCTTGGAGCCGTCGGCCAGCCCGACGAAGTTCTCGACGGTCACGGGCGCGTGGTTGGGGAAGAGTTCGATGACGATGTCGCCGCGATTGGTGTGCAGGGTCGCGGTCTTGTTCTGCTCACTCACACGCTCCATGAAACCACGTCGGCGCCGACCGTGACCGGCAGTGGCGTGCACCGGGTGCCTCCTGGCACGCTGGACGGATGCCGAACAAACTCCTGGTCGCCCTCGCCTCCACGCTGCTTCTCCTGCTGACCGCCATCACCGTGGTGCTGCGTCGGTCGCGGACCGCGCATCCGCCCGTCGCCGCCGCGGTACCGCGTATCGAAGACGTGCGCGGGAGCGGTGACTGACCGCCGACAGGTAATTTGTAGATCGTGACTTCCGACGACTCGCGCGATCAGAGCCCGAATCCCGCTCCGGGACCGGGTTCGACGCCCCCGGCACCGCCGACCCCGCAGCCCGGCCGGCAGGCCGCGCCGTGGGAGAAGCCGCCGGTCGCCCCCAACACGGCACCCGGGCAGCGACCCGCTCCCGCCGGCCCGCCGGGGCGGCCGAGTCACGCAAGTGCACCGACCCCCACTCCGCAGGCGCCCACGCCACCGCCGACGGTCCGGCCCACCGGCAGTCCGGCGCCGTCGGCGGCCCGGCCGGGAGGTCCGTCTCCGAGCGCGGCACCGCCCCGGCCGGGCAGCGTTCCCCCGCGTCCGGCGCAGCAACGGCCGGCGGGCTCTCCGCCGCCGAACAGCCCTCTTCCCCCCACCGGCGGTCAACGCCCCGGTGCGGGACCCGCACTCGCTTACTCGGCGGTCGGTGATCAGCAGCGACCCGACCCCACCACCGCCCTTCCGGCGGCCGGCGCGCCCGCACCGGCCAAGCCGTCGCCCGTCACCGACAAGGACTCCCAGCCCGTGACCAACGCATCGACCGCTCGATCGTCAGTCGCCGCCCCGTTGAACTGGAACGCGGTGATCGCCTTCGTCCTGTCCGCGATCGGTCTGCTGTCGCCGGTCGGCATCTGGCTGGGCTACAAGACCCGCAGGCAGATCGATGCGAAGCGGCAGCTCGGCCGCGAGTTCGCGACCGCCGCCATCATCATCGGATGGCTGTGGATCGTCTTCGTGGTCCTGGGCCTGCTCGCGTACCTGTGGATTCTGATCTGACTCAGACTCACTTCAAGTGAGTCGCGAAGAAGCGGTCGAACGCTGCCCACTGGGCGGCGTCCATGTCGGTGTGTGAGCCGTTGCCCACCACCATTCGGTAATCGACTCGATTGAGTGCGAAGTCCGCCGCGAGCTTGGCGTGCAGCGGTGACGGCACGGTGGTGTCCCGAGTGTTGAGCAGGAGCAGTATCGGCGCGTCGTATTCCGACACCGGCACCGCCATGTACTTCATCAGCGCGGGTGCCAGCGGCCCGGTGCCCAGCGGCCGCGACAGCAGCGAACCGAAGGCGATCCCCGGGTCGACGGCCGGACCGTCGCATGTCCGGCCGACCTGATCGACGAGCGCCTCCCCCTTCGGGGTGAGATAGGTGTTCACGTCCGCAGCGGGGTCGGCCGCTCGCAGGCCCGCGAGAATCGCGAGCAGGAAGTTGTACGAGCCGTTCAGCGGTGTCGGCATCGCCGGGATGTACGGGCCGAGGAAGGGCATGACCTTCTCGACGTCCGACTCCGGATCGAGGGAGACGGTGCCGCGGAAGTCCGTGCGCGGGCCGTACCACCGCTGTCGATGCGCGGTCGCCAGTGCGGCCTGGCCACCCTGCGAATCGCCCGTCACGGCCCAGCGGTTCGAGAGCGTGGGTTCCACGCTGCGGGCCGCGCGCAGCATGTCGATGGTCGCGGCGGACTCACTGCGAGTGTTCAGGTAGGGGTGAACGCCTGTATCGAAGCGGCCCAAGCCCACGTAGTCGGTGGCGACCACGGCGTAGCCGGAGTGCACGAGGCGGGTGATGTACCGATTCGGCTCGGCGTCCGGTGCGCTCTGGCCTCCGCAGCCGGGACCGTATCCGGAGGTGCCGTGCGTGTACGCCACCACCGGCCAGCCGCCCTTCGGCGCCGGTCCGGCCGGTACGAACAGTGCGCCGCTGGTCGGTACCGGTCGTCCCTGCGGGTCCTGAGTCCAGTAGTCGATGGCGCGGCCGTTCTGGAGACCGCGCCAGCCGGGCGGTCGGGTCACCACGTCGATCACCGAACCCGCCGAGTTCGACGGCGCCGCCCGAGTGGTCCCCGGCACGAGCGCCAGGGCCGTCCCCACCAGCGCCACCAGCACGAAGATTCGGCCCGCCAGTGTTCCGCGAATACCCGATCTCATGTTCGTCGACGGTACGTGTCGGCCGTTCGACGTACCCGCGATTCCGCGGATCCGACGGCGGCGGCCGAGTACCGTCGGGCTCACTGGCGAATGTTTCAGAAGCGGGCGTACCGGGAAGCCTCGACCATGAACGCAAGCACCGAACGCAGCGGCGCGGGCGCGCCGCGGCAGAACATCGCGTATCCCGGCGACACCGCGGACATGGATCCGCAGCCGAAGGACGAGATGCGCGGCTATGTCGGGAGCGGTCTGCTCGAGGGCCGGCGCGCACTGGTCACCGGCGGCGACTCGGGCATCGGACGCGCGGTGGCCGTCGCCTTCGCGAAGGAGGGCGCCGACGTCGCGATCGCCTACCTGTCTGAGGACGCGGACGCGGAGCACACCGTCGCGTTGGTCGAACAGACCGGACGACGCGCCGTCGCCCTGCGAGCCGATCTGGGCGAGGCCGCCGAATGCCGCCGGATCGTCGACGGCACCGTCGACGCCCTCGGCGGCCTGGACCTGCTGGTGAACAACGCGGGCACTCAGACGGTGGTGGACGATTTCGCGGAGCTGACTGCAGAGCAGTGGAACCGTACCTTCGCCGTCGACGTCGCGGCCGTCTTCCACACCACTCATGCGGCTCTCGAGCATCTGACGCCGGGCGGGACGGTGGTGAACACCGGCTCGATCAACGGTCTGCGGGGAAACCGCAAGCTCATCGATTATTCGGCCGCGAAGGGCGCAGTGCACGCCCTCACCTTCTCGCTCGCGCAGGCCCTGCTCGATCGCGAGATCCGGGTGAACTGCGTCGCGCCCGGTCCCGTCTGGACACCGCTGATCCCGGCCACCATGCCTCCCGACCAGGTCGAGGGGTTCGGCGAGCAGGCCCCGTACGGCCGCGCCGCGGAGCCGGATGAGATCGCGCCCTCGTACGTCTTCTTCGCCGCAGACCGCTTGTCGTCGTACTACACGGGAGAGGTTCTCGCGCCCACCGGCGGCGAGACACTGCCCGGCTGATCCGAGAGGAAGGTGACGGTCATGCCCAAGACCGATGAGAAGAACCGACCGAAGAAGTCCGAACTCCCCGACACGATCAAACGATCGCCCGCCAAGGCTCAGCGCACCTTCGCCGAGGCCCATGATGCGGCGCTCGAGGAGTACGGCTCGGAAGAGCGAGCGCATCGGGTGGCCTACAGCGCGCTGAAGCACTCGTTCGAGAAGGTCGGCGACCACTGGGAGGCCAAGAGCAGGCGCGGACCGTCCGACTCCCGCGACGAGAGCGGCGGGCCCAATCCATCGGGCAAGAGCGCCGGCGGAGTGGACACCAAGGCCACCAAGGAGCATCTGATGAACGTCGCCCGCAAGCTCGACATCCGGGGTCGGTCGCGTATGCGGAAGGCGGAACTCGTCGACGCCATCGAGAAGGCGAACCGCAAGGCGACGCGTTCGGCGCGAAAGAAGGATTGATCCCTTCAAGCGGTTGTCGCGGACCTGCCCGGTCGGTAGGGTCGATATCACTCGGTTGAACGCACAGCCGGGTTCCCGCAGACGATTGAGCGGCGGATTCTCCCGCTCTCGTCGAGCAAGAACTCTCCGATCCGCCGCGCGCGGCCGCTCCTTTTTCGGACCCGCCGCGCGACGGCGAGAGTGCGATCAAAGGAGCTCAGCAGATGACCGACGAGTACCACCGTGTCCGTGAACTTCTGCGCCGACGCGCGGACATCCCCGTCACCGACCCGCGGAACGACCGTCTCCGCGACGAGGCGATCGAAGCCTGTCTGCCGCTGGCCGGACACATCGCCCAGCGGTACCGCGAACGCGGAGAGTCGATGGACGACCTGATCCAGGTGGCGCGCGTGGGGCTGGTGCACGCGGTGGACCGATTCGATCCCTCGATGGGGACCGACTTCCTGTCCTTCGCGGTACCGACCATCACCGGCGAGGTGCGACGGCACTTCCGCGACCGATCGGCGTCGATCCGGATTCCACGCAGCGCCGGTGAACTCCGCAGCCGAATCAGGGAGGCCGAGGAGTCCTTCGCCCAGGCACACGGACGCATGCCCGGCGTCGCCGAGATCGCCGAGGCGCTCGACGAGCCGGAGTCCGCTGTACGACGTGCGCAGGCCGCGTCGGCCGCGCAGTCCACCGTCTCTCTCGACGGCAGCACGTCGGGTACCGACGACGCACGCTCGCTGCTCGAGACGGTCGGCTCCGACGAGCCCGGCTACGAGCAAGTGGAACGCTCGCTCACTCTCCGGCCGGCCTTGCGCCGCCTCCCCGAACGGAACCGGCGGATCGTCGGCATGAGGTTCTTCGAGCGTCGTTCACAAAGCGACATCGCGCGGCGAATGGGTATCTCTCAGATGCACGTCTCTCGTCTTCTGGCGTCCTCGCTGGGTCAGCTGCGCACCCAGATCGCCTGATCGGGTGCCGGTGACCGGTACGCCGTCACGACGGCGGAGGACTGCGCGGCGCACGGTGGCAGCCGTCTGCGCGATCGTGACCGCGGTGGGGATCTGCGCCTGCGCCAGTGCTCCGGGAGGACCGGCGGGTGAGTTCGCCGAATCGCTGCGCAGCTCTAGGTCGGCGGTGCTGACCGCAGCCTGGGGAATCGACGAGTGGAATCAGCGGAACCTGCTGCGCCCCACCGCCCGCGTCGTGCTCGACGACGCCGTCTCGCATGCGCTCGAAGCTCAGGGGATCATCGTCGCGCTGAAGGTCGAGTCGGCGGATGACGAGCGGGTCCGGGCGCGAGTGCACGCGGCTCTGGCCTCGTCGGTCGAAGCCGCGGTGGAGGCTCGCGGCGTGCTGCTCGGCGACCCGGGATCCGCGGCCGCGAAGTCCGCGCAACGTCGGCTCGAGCGGGTCGCATCCGGCCTCGACACGCTGTCCGAAGACGTCAGTGGTGGTCGATGATGTTGCAGCAGAACAAGATTCGCATCACGTCCGCGTCACTCGGGATCCTCACCGCGATCGGTGGGTTTCTCGACATCGGCGACATCGTCACCGACGGAGTGGTCGGCTCGCGGTTCGGTCTGTCTCTCGCGTGGGTGGTTCCGGTGGGCGTGGTCGGCATCATCCTGTTCGCCGAGATGTCGGGGCGAGTGGTGGCGTGCAGCGGCCGGGCGACGTTCGAGATCATTCGCGAGCGTCTCGGACCTCGAGTCGGCGGGCTCAACCTGCTCGCCTCGCTGGCGGTCACCGGTCTCACACTCACGGCCGAACTGGGCGGCATCGCGCTGGTTCTGCAACTGGTCAGCGGTGTGGCGCCCTTTCTCTGCATCCCGGTCGCAGCCTTCGGGGTCTGGATCATCCTCTGGCGAGCGAAGTATTCGGCGATGGAGAACGTCACCGGTCTGCTCGGACTCTTCCTGATGGTCTTCGCCGTCGTCTTCTTCCTGTTGCGGCCGGCGCCGGAGCTCGCCGGCGATCTGGTTCCCGCGGTGCCGCAAGACGAGACGGTTCCGGCGTACTGGTACTACGCCATCGCGCTGTTCGGCGCCGCGATGACACCGTACGAAGTCTTCTTCTTCTCGTCGGGCGGTGTGGAGGAACGCTGGGGAGCCCGCGACTTGCGGCGCATACGGCTGAACGTCTTCGTCGGATTCCCGCTCGGCGGTCTCGGCGCCCTCGCGATCATGGGTGTCACCGCGGTCGCCTTCCAGCCGATGTCGGTCGAGGTCGACTCCCTGTCGGCACTGATGCTTCCGGTGGCGCAGGCCGGGGGCCTGGTCGCAGTCGGCTTCGCGCTGGTCGGAATCCTCGCAGCGACCACCGGCGCCGCACTCGAGACGGCCCTGTCGACCGGTTACGCACTGGCCCAGTACGCCGGGTGGTCGTGGGGGGCGTCCCGCCCGCCGCGCGAGGCCGCCCGATTCCACGTGACCATCGGCGTGTTCATCCTCATCGCCGCGGCGATTCTCGCCACCGGCGTCGATCCGATCGCCGTCACCGAGTACTCGGTGGTCTTCTCCGCGGTGGCACTGCCGCTGACCTATCTGCCGATCCTCGTGGTGGCCAACGATCCCGAGTACATGGGCGACCAAGTGAACGGCCGGGTCACCAACTTCTTCGGCCTGATCTTCCTCGGCGTCGTCCTCGTGGCGTCGGCGGCGGCGATCCCGTTGATGATCGCGACGGGAGCGGGCCGATGACGGACTCCGAACGCACCCTCGATCTACGGGTGCATCTCCTCGATCGCCAGATCATCGACTGTGACGGCGTGCCGGTGGGTGTGGTCGACGACGTGGAGTTCGACATGTCGCCCGGCGGGCAGACGCCACGAGTGGTGGCCCTGCTCACCGGGCGGGCCCTGCTCGACCGGCTGGTGGCGCAAACACCGGACACCACCGCGCTGGAATCGATCCCGGCGGAGGCGATCGCCGACGTGGGAGTGACGGTCGAGCTGACCGGCAGCGGAGAGGACCTGCTCTCGAATTGGCCCGAACGGTGGTTCCGCGATCAGATCGTCTCCCGCATCCCCGGCTCCGGAGGCCGGCGATGAGGGCCTCGACACTCCTCGGCACGCAGGTCCGGTGCGACGGCCGATCGATCGGACGGGTGATGGATGTGCGCCTGCGGGAGGACGACGGCGGCGCATTGCTGATCGCCGGACTCGTCGTCGGCCTGCGGCCTCGAGCCTCGTTCTTCGGCTCGTACCGGTTCGACGGCGTGCGGCCGTCGATCATCGCGCGGCTCTTGAGGTGGCGCGAGCGCGGGTCCCGGCTGATCCCGTGGTGCGACGTCGTCTCCGTCGACGACGACGTCGTGACGGTCCGCCCCGGCGCCGACTGACGCCGACGCCGGGTACGAGCCCCGTCCGCGTGGTAGATGTTGAACTCACATCGTTCGCATCCGAATGATTGGGTCGCCAAACGCTTCGTGCGTGCGCGGACCGCAACCCGAGAAGGGGCTGTGATGACCGGGGACACCACTGAGCACTCCCAGGACTCCCGGGTCGGCAGTTTCCGGTATCTGTTCGCGACCGACGAATGGGAATGGTCCGACGAGGTGGCTCGCATGCACGGTTATCGGCCCGGCAGCGTGAAACCGACCACGGAACTCATCATCAGTCATAAGCACCCCGACGACCGCGGTGCCTTCGAATACCAACTGACCCGGGTGCACCGGGAACACACGCACCTGTCCAGCCGCCACCGAATCATCGACGTGCAGGGGCGAGTCCATGATGTGACCGTGATCGGCCGTACCTTCGACGGCGGGTCGGGAACCCCGATCGGCACGGAGGGCTACTACGTCGACGTCACCGTTCCCGACGAGACCGTCCGCGCCGAGGTGGCCGCGCACATCGAAGACTTCCGGCAGTCGCACGCCACCATCGAGCAGGCCAAGGGGATGCTGATGGTGGTCTACGGGGTCACCGCCGAGCACGCCTTCGACGTGCTGCGCTGGCGATCACAACAGGAGAACATCAAGCTCAAGGATCTGTGCGACGCGATCGTCGAATCCGCGATCCGGAACGCCCAGTTGCCGCGGGAGACCCGAAGCGAGTTCGACTTGATCGTGCTCGGTCGCCGTTAGGCCGGCCGGAGGACTGTCAGGACTGGACTGGTTCCGAAACAGGCCTCAGCACCAACCAGCCGCCATGATCGGCGAATACCTCCGCTCCTGCGTGTGCGACCTGATCTGCCCACGAATGAAGCGTCTCCATCGTGACCCGTTGCCGGTGACCGAAGTGCTCGCTCGGCGTCTCTTCGAGAGGCACCGCAATGACCACCGTGCGGCGAGCGACTCGGAGGGCCTCGGAGACCGCGGCGAGCACCTCTGCCGACTCCAGGTGCTCGAGGAGGTGGATCAGAGTCACCGTGTCGACGCTCGCGCTCGGATAAGGCAGTGCAGTCGCGTCTGCGACTTCACAGTTCACGCTCAGCCCGTACCGACGCGACGCGTCGTCCAACAACGAGATCGCACCGGGACTCACATCGCATGCGGAGACGGCTCTGCCGTCCCGCGCGAACTGGATAGCGAGAAAGCCGAAGCAACTGCCGACCTCGAGAACCGATTCGCCCTCGACGAGCGACCGCGCACGTCGGTGGATCGGTGCGAAGGCCGCTGTGCCGTCACTGAGACTGCGAAGGGTGTTGTCGTAGAAGGCCTTCCATCCTTGCGACGCCGTAGGGCCGGACGTCTGGATGATCTCCACGGCCGCCGCTTCGAACTCGGCCTGTCCCGCCAGAGCCCCGATGTCGACCAACGAGGAGAGCGCGCCCACCAGCGTGTCGTCACGGAGGGTGGTCGGGGTGAAGTTGTGTACCAGGGAGATGCTTCCGTCCTGGCTGACGAACCACGACAGCAGTCCGTCGCCCTCGAGCAACTCGCCACGGCGTGCGGCGCGCACTTTCACCCGACCGGGCTCCAGGCGCGGTACCGATGCGTTCAGCAGTTCCATCACGGCCACCCCCGGCTCATGTCGATCACCGCGCGTCCGGTGAACTCACCTCGACGCAGGCGTTCGACGACGTCCGGCACTTCCCCGATGTGCACACCGACTCCGATCGAGTCCAGGTTGCGCGGCTTCAATTCGGTTTCGATCCGACGCCACAGTGCACGCCGACGATCGATCGGCATCTGCACCGAGTCGATGCCGAGAAGGCCGACTCCGCGCAGAATGAACGGCATGACCGTGGTACTGAGCTGGGCGCCGCCCGTCAGTCCGCTGGCCGCGACCACGCCTCCGTAGTGAGTGGTACTGAGAATGTCGGCCAGCGTGGCGCCCCCGACGCAGTCCACCGCCGCGGCCCACCGCGCACGGCCGAGGGGGCGCGGCTTAGCGTCCGGATCCAAGGGCAGACGACCGATGACCTCACTCGCGCCGTATGCGCGCAAACGGTCTGCCTCTGTCGACTTCCCCGTCGACGCGACCACGTCGAATCCCTTTGCGGCCAGCAGATCGATACTCGCCGAACCCACTCCACCGGTGGCGCCGGTGACAATCACCGGCCCCGAAGCAGGCGCGACGCCCCAGTCGAGAATTGCGGCAACGCTCATCGCAGCAGTGAAACCCGCGGTGCCGATCGTGGCGGCCTCGCGCAATGTCAGGGTCTCCAGCTTCACCGCCCAGTCGGCCGGAACCACAGATTCCTGAGCGTAACCACCATCGCGAGCGGTGCCGATCTCGTAACCATGGGCGATCACGTGGTCGCCGACCGCGAAGTCTGGTGACGCCGACTCGGTGACCACACCTGCGATATCGATTCCCGGGACGATCGGGTAGTTGCGGACCACTCCCCCGCGAGGCGCGAATGCGAGAGCGTCTTTGAAGTTCACACTCGAATAGGCGATCTCGAGACGCAGGTCGCCTGGACTAAGGGGCTGCCGCTCGCGGTCGGCGAACTCTGCGCGGATCGAGTCCTCGTCGAGAACGGCCGTGAGGGCCTGGAAAGTGGACATGTATTCCTCCTGGAATTAGGTGTTGCCGCGGCGTGCTGGGTCATTCGCGCGCCGCGTATCGAGAATTCGTACGAGATCGGCGACGACGGCCGGGTTCTCGATCGTGGGTGGGACATCTGGATCTGCGCCGTCGAGTAGCTGGCGAAGGCAGCGGCGAACGATCTTGCCCGACCGGGTCTTCGGGAGTGCGCCGACTACGTGGACTCCGCCGAGCGATGCGATCGGACCGACTCTGTTGCGCACCAGCGTCGCAACATCACTCTGCAATTCGCCTGTCCGGTCCGTGTAGTCGATGGCCGGCACCAGAATCGCGTGCGGGCGCTGACCCTTCAGCTCGTCGCGGACTCCGACGACCGCGCACTCGGCCACACCAGGGTGCTCTGAGATCGCGGCCTCTATCTGCCCGGACGACATTCGATGGCCGGCGACGTTCATGACATCGTCGGTCCGGCCCAAGATGTAGACGTAACCATCGGCGTCGATACAGCCTCCGTCGCCGGAACTGTAGAAGCCGGGATGTTCCGTCAGATAGGTCTGCGCCAGTCGGCCCTCATCACCCCATATGCCGATCAGTGCGCCTGGAGGCAGCGGGAGACGCAGACACACTGCTCCTTCTCGGCCCTGGGGAACCGGATCGCCGTCGGGTCCCAGGATCTCCACAGTGAAGCCGGGAACGGGCTTGGTCGACGAACCCGGACGGGGTTCGTAGTACGTCAGACCGAGGAAATTCGATATCACAGGCCATCCGGTCTCGGTCTGCCACCAGTTGTTGATGACCGGAGACGACTGCACCTCACCCAACCAGCGCTGAGTGTCCGGATCGAGACGCTCCCCGGCCAGGAACAAGCCGCGCAGGCTGGACAGATCGCGCTCGGCGAGCATGGTTCCATTCGGGTCCTCGCGCCGAACAGCACGCATCGCGGTCGGTGCGGTGAGGAGCACGTTGACCCGATACCGTTCGACGATGTCCCAGAACGCACCGGCGTCGGGCGTCCCCACCGGTTTGCCTTCGAACAGTACAGTCGTCGCACCCACGATGAGGGGGCCGTAGACGATGAATGAGTGGCCCACCACCCATCCGATGTCGCTGGCGGCGAAGACCACGTCCCCCGGCTCCACGCCGTAGACATGACGCATGCACCACGCCATGGCAACCGCATGGCCACCGTTGTCACGGACTACTCCCTTCGGCAGTCCAGTGGTGCCCGACGTATAGAGGATGTACAGCGGGGCCGCGGAGGGCACCGGCACCGGGTCGACTGGTCCGGCCGAGGCCAGCAACTCTCCCCAGTCGTGCTCGGCCCATTCGTCCGCGGGCCAGACGACGACCCTGTCTGGGGGCGGAGGAACTTCCGGCCGATCGACGACGATGACGTGCCGCGGACAGTGGCCGGCCTCCTCCAGCGCCGCATCGAGCAACGGCAAGTACGGGACCGTTCGTCCCGGCTCCAAGCCCCCGGTCGCGGTGACGATCACGGTCGGCCGCGCATCGTCGATCCGTACGGCCAGTTCGGCGGACCCGAAGCCCCCGAAGACCACCGCGTGCACCGCGCCCAGTCGGGCGCAGGCCAGCATCGTGACCACCGCCTCCGGGATCATCGGCAAGTAGACCAGGACGCGATCTCCCACGCCGACCCCGAGTCGGCTCAGCGCGCCCGCGGCACGGCGGACGTCGTCGAGCAGGTGTGCGTAGGTGATGGTCTCTTCGCGGCCAGTCAGCGGTGAGACATATACGAGCGCAGCACGGTCACCGTTCCCTGCGGCGACATGACGATCGAGCGCGTTGTAGGCCGTGTTGATGCTCGCGCCGGGAAACCAGTCGGCGGTGCCGTCGGTCCTCTCATGGAACGGATCACGTGGCCGGTTCTCCCAGTCGATGTCACGCGCCGCCGATAACCAGAACTGGCCGAGGTCGTGTGCCGCGTCGGCGGCTGCGCGCGTGTATCGATCGGGCTCGTTGCCCTGGGATGGACGATTGTCAGTCATCACTGAACCTCGCCGGACGCTTGTCGAGGAACGCTGTCATGCCTTCTGTCTGGTCTGCGAATGCGAACAACGAGTGGAACCACCGGCGTTCGAAGAGGAGACCTTCGGAGAGCGATGTCTGATCAGCGCGCAGCACGCATTCCTTGGCCGCCCGGACCGCCCTCGAGGAGAAGCCGGCGATCTGACGTGCGGCGGTCATCGCCGAGTCGAGAACCTCGTCGTCGGGTACCACACGGCTGACCAGACCCAGACGGAAGGCCTCATCGGCATCTATCCGACGCCCGGTGAGGATCAGATCCATCGCCTGTGGCTTGCCCACCACGCGAGTCAGCCGCTGCGTTCCGCCGATGCCGGGGATTATCCCGAGTGCGATCTCGGGCTGTCCGAACGAAGCGCCCTCACCGGCGAACAGAAGATCGCACATCATGGCGATCTCGCAACCGCCACCGAGCGCGAACCCGTTGACCGCACCGATCGTGGGAATACGCAGTGCTGCGAGCCGCTCCCAAGCGGAGAGATGGTCGGCGTCGGTCATCTCTCCGAACGTGCGATCGCGCATCTCGGCGATGTCGGCGCCTGCGGCGAACGCCCGCCCGGCCCCTGTGAGTACCAGGACGCGAGCGTCAGCGCGTGTCACCTCGTCGAGAGCCTCGGTGAATTCCCGCATCATCTGCGAGCTCAACGCGTTGAGCGCCGTGGGCCGATTCAGAGTCAGAAGGGCCACGCGGTCATCGCCGACGGCGAGAGTAAGAGTGTCATATTCGGACATCGCTGAGGAGAACTCCTTGTGTGAAGGGACTTTGGCCAGGGGACGCGGATGAGGGGTCGAGATGCCCGGACAGCCTCTCGATCAGGGCGTCCACGACGACGCGGACGTGGGGCGCCCGCTGAACCGCCGAAGGCACGACGATCCAGTACTGCTGTCCGACCGCGACACAGTCGGGCAGCACGGGCACGAGGCCCGGATGGAATGAGGTGGCGTAGTTCGGAAGCAATCCGATGCCGTGACCGGCGAGGACCGACTGAATCTGAGCGCCGACGCTGTTCGACTGCACCCGCGGGCATACGCCGGGCAGGAGGCCGTCCAGTACTCGCAGAGCGGCGATATCGAGGCAGCCGTCGAGGTAGTAGACGAGAGGGTGCGCCCGCAGATCCTCGATTCCGGCGATCGGACCGTGCGTCGCCATGTACTCCACGGACGCGAACAGCCCCAAGGAATAGGTGCACAGGCTCCGAGAGACGACCGCGCGCGAGGGAGGCGGTTCCAACGAGACGGCGACGTCGTACTCGCAATTGCGCAGATCGAGTTGGGTGGTCGACGTGAGCAACTCGATCCGCAGCGATCCGTGCTTGCGCAGTGCCGATGCGAGCGCATGCGGGGCCAGGTACGAACCGAAGGCATCGGGAGTGAGGAGGCGTACGGGTCCGCACACTCCGTCCCCGGGGTCTGAGTCGACGACCCGGACCGCATCGTCGATGCTGTGTTCAATCCGTTCTCCGATAGCCCGCAGCCGGCGTCCCGTCTCCGTGAGCTGCCATCGGTTCGGTGATCGGTCGAACAGCCGCCGTCCCACCTTTCTCTCCATCCGCGCGATGTGTCGACTCACTGTCGAGTGATCGACGTCGAGGCGGGCCGCGGCGCCGGTGATGGAACCGTTGCGTGCGACTGCGAGGAGGATCAGCAGATCGTCCGCGCCGACCTTCCCGTGCAATGGCCGAGCCGGACCCATCACGCGACCCCGATCTTGATCAACGCCAACAGCGTCGCCATGACCGCGATCGCGAAGGCGGGCGGATCGAGATGGATCCTGCAGCGTTCCAGTATCAGCCGAGCCCAGCCCTCGGCGACAAGCGACGAGACGATGCCGGTGAGCACAGCCGACACCAGAATCCACGTGGACTCGCCGGTGTGCGCTGCTGCAACACCTGCCGCCAGAGCCGCGGGGAGAGTGATGTGGTGCGTTACCGGCACCGCCGCGCCGAACACCAGTGCCAACAGGGTCACCGCAGACGCGCCGTACAGAAACAGTCCGACCATCGGCCGCGAGTCCTGCGGCCATGCCAGAAACACCGACCCGGCGATCGCCCCACCGGCTGCGCCGACGACGAGCACCGACGACAGTCGGTGCTGCCAGGGCAACCACTCGAGGCGCACCGGCGCGGGCGTACGCGCCCAGAGCACCGCGGCGATCAACGCGGTCAACACGACACTCACCGCGAGCGAATCGACCAATGCGACCTCCGAACCGTCCGATGCATGCCACGTCGGGAGCTGCTCGACTGCACGGGCCAGCAGTTGGCCTACGACTCCGAAGCCGGCCCCGACCCCGATGATCGACATCGCGTCATAGGTGATCAGCGGCTTGGCGATGTCGCGGCCGGATTCGTGACGACGGATGTGCGCCGCATACGCCGCAGCGGCGGCGCCGCCGGCGAACATCACGTGCGGACCGAAGACGGGCCCGAACGCCAGGTTCTGGACGAGTTCGGCGTCTGGACTGATCGCTGTCATCAGCGTTGCGACGACGACTATCACGCCCATCAGCGAAAAGGCGCCGATTGCGCCCAGCGCTGCTCCGAGCGCACCCCCGCCGGCCGCACCGACGAGTTCGCTCACGGTGAGTGTCATGGTGGTTCCTCACATAAGGTTCTGGCGTGCGCCGCTGCGGCGCCGTCCGCCGATCGAAGTGGGATCGACGACGCGGCGCCGCAGCGCGATCGGTCAGTGCTGGTGCTTGATGATTCCGCGGATGTTCTTGCCCGCGAGGAGGTCGTCGTAGCCCTCATTGACCTGCTCGAGGCTGTACTCCCTCGTGACGAGTTCGTCGAGCTTGAGCTTTCCGTCGGCATACATCCGGACGAGCTTCGGGATGTCGTACGTGGGATTGCAGTCACCGAACAGCGAGCCCTTGATCGTCTTTCGGAAGTAGCTCATCTCAGTGCTGGGAACCTTGACCGTGATCTCATCGATCCGGTTCAACGCGGTGAGCACGAGAGTGCCGCAGCGCCCGATCATCGAGAATCCTGCACTGACCTGCTCCGCAGTGATCAGATCCGTCGTGATGATGGCCGACTCGGCGCCCTGGCCGTTGGTCAATTCATCAACGGCTAGCTTCGCGTCGGCGGCATTGTCGAATGCTTGGGTCGCGCCCAGTTCGATGGCCTTGTCCCGCTTGTTCTGGAGCGGGTCGATGACGATGATGTGCTCGGCACCGGCGTGCTTGGCGCCCTGCACCGCGTTGATGCCGATGCCTCCGATACCGAAGATCACCACGATGTCACCGGGCTTGGTGTCCGCGGCGTACACCGCCGAACCCCAACCCGTAGGGACGCCGCAACCGACGAGCACGGCCTTGTCGAGCGGAATATCGTCGTCGACCTTCACCACGGAGTACTCGTTGATCACGTTGTACTGGCTGAAAGTGCCCAGGGTGCACATGGCACCGTACTGTCCGCGCGGACCACTGATGGGCCAACGCGGCCCTTCCAGATGACCTTCCAGCATCGCGGCGTTCATGTCGCACACCGACTGCCGGCCGGTGGCGCAGTATTTGCAGCGGCCGCAGGCCGGGGTGAACGAACAGATGACGTGGTCGCCGGGCTTGACGCGGGTGACGCCCGGGCCGACCTCCTGGATGATTCCCGCACCCTCGTGACCCAGCACCATCGGCAGCCTGGCGATGGTGTCACCGATCGCGATGTGCACGTCCGAGTGGCAGAGACCGCCGTACTGGTACTGGATCAAGACCTCGTGCGGACCCGGCTTGGCCAGCGTGAGTTCCTCGATCTCGATCGGCTTTCCGGGCTCTACGACGACTGCTGCGAGAGTTTTCATGACTTCTCCTTGTGGTGGGGACTGATTAATGGGTGGATGCGGCCCGACCGCACCGCATGCGGCACGTTCGGAGGGACGGGTAGGTGCGTATCGACCCGGCTAGGATCGCTTGAGGTTCACCACGTGGACGTCGACGAATCCCTCGACGCCGATGCGACCGAACTCCGCGCCGAGGCCTGACTGCTTCACTCCGCCGAACGGCACGTCGGGGGTCAGCTGGAAGTGATGATTGATCCAGCTGGTCCCGGCGTCGAGGCGGTCGGCGACTGCGACGGCTCGGTCGGTGTCAGTCCCCCAGACAGAGGCCCCCAGGCCATACGGCGTGTCGTTGGCACGGTCGATCGCGTCCTCGAGATCGTCGTAGCGGAGAACCGAACGGATCGGAGCAAAGGTCTCTTCTCTGACCAATGGGCTGTCTTCGTCGACATCACGGAGAAGCGTCGGTTCGACGTAGTAACCGGGCCGGTCGAGCATGTGGCCGCCGGCGACGACCGTCCCGTGCTCGTGTGCCAACTCCAGGCTGGCGCGGGCCTTCTCGTATTGCGCCGCATTCTGCACCGGGCCCAGCCGAGTGTCCTCGTCGAGGCCGTGCCCGACGGTCAGTTCCGACACTCGCCGAGCGAGGGCCTCCACCAGCGGGTCGTACATCGACGAGGGTGCATAGATCCTCTTGATCGAGACGCAGACCTGTCCGGCATTGGCGTAGGCCCAGGTGCACAGCCCTTCGGCGGTCTTCTCGACATCCGCGTCGTCGAGAACGATCGCTGCGTCGTTGCCACCGAGTTCGAGGGTGAGCCGCTTGAGAGTGGGGCCGCAGGCATCCATCACACGGCGGCCAGTCGCCGTTGAGCCGGTGAACGACACCTTGTTGATGCCTGGATGCCCGGTGAGGTGGGCTCCGAGGTCGCCGGCATCTCCGACGACGTTGAACACGCCGGGCGGAATCACGTCGCGGACGAGTTCTGCGAAGTGCATCGTCGCCAGCGGAGTGGTCGGCGACGGCTTCAGGACCATCGTGTTTCCGACGATCAATGCGGGAGCGAGCTTGTAGAGCGCTTGGAACAGCGGGAAATTCCACGGAGTGATCGCACCGACCACACCGACCGGTCGGTGACGCAGTTCGACGTAGCCGTTCTCGTCGTCACGCAGTACTTCGTTCGGCAGTCGATAGTCGGCGAAGTACCGAGTGAAGTCGATCGACCAACTGACGTCGTCACGCGCCTGCGCGATCGGCTTTCCCTGTTCCAGGGTGGTCAGATGCGCGAGTTTCTCGTGGTGCTCGACGAGGACGTCGGCAATCCGATGCAGAATCGCACCGCGCGCATCGACGCTGAGCGCGGACCACCCTGGCAGCGCCCGCTTCGCCGCTTCCACGGCGTCATCGAGTTGTTCCACCGATGCCGCCGGCGTGGTCGCGACCTGCTGGGCCGTCCCCGGGTCGATCACCGACACCTGGGAAGCTCCGTCGACGAGCCGCCCGTTGATCAACTGCCCGTACCTCTTCGTCGCCAGATCGAAGGTCAGAGCAGTGGCTGGAGGTGTAACTGAGGTCATTGCATTCCTCTCGATTCGAGTGCCACCCGGCACAGTGGAGGTCGCCTCGCACAGCGCTTCGTGAGAGCCACGGCGGGTCCGGTCGGCGTACCGGGAAGAGCGACACGATTCAGTGTTGCGACTTGCGTCACACGTATGTGTTCGGTATCCGTACACCTGAAATCGCCGGTTTCCGTCGGCAGAACATTCGATAGACTGGCTTTGAACTCCAGTGATGGAACTCACAGGAACAGGCGGCATGTCAGGCCATCGCGTATGCATGCGCTGGTCTTCCCAGTCGGGATAGCGAGAGGTCCGACCCCATGAGCAATAACGACGCAGTCACACTCACATCGCGCGGAGCGCTCTGGTCCGACCGCGCGCTGCACGCGTCGTGGATGAGGTCTCAGCAGTACGGACTCGACCCGTCCAAACCGATGGATCCGCCGACCACTGACGGCATCGACACGGGGAGCCGGCTCTTCCGCGCTGCAACTCCCGTGCTTCGCCGTATGTGCGCCGGGATCGAGGGCGAACGTTTGTCCGTCATGCTCATCGGCGCTCAAGCAGAGATCCTGACCACGGTGAACGGGTGCGCCCAGATCGATCACGTGGTCGAAAGGATCGGCGCAACGCCGGGAGCTGTGTGGCGCGAAGACACAACCGGCACCAACGCGCTGGCGACCCCATTCGAGACCCGGCGCCCACTGTTCGTCCGCGGCGTTGAGCATTACGTACAAGATCTCCACGGCTACAGCTGCTACGGCCGGCCGATCTTCAATCCGCTGAACGGCCGACTGATGGGCGTACTCGACATCATGAGTGTCGCCGGAGCCGAATCGGGACTGATGCGACCGTTCATCGACACGGCGATCGCGGAGATCGAACGGAACATTCGGAGCACCTCGAGTGGCAGCACACGGTCAGTGATCCGAGCCTTCGAGGACGCGGCCCGGCACCCCGCCGCAGTCGTCGTGGCGCTCTCTCGGGCAATGGTTCTGCAGAGTTCGATGGCAGCTCGCACTCTGTCCGCAACCGACGTCTCGGCCCTGCAGCAACTGGCCGACGGGGTGCGGACAGCCACACGTACGGAACTCGAATTGACCAGTGGCAACACCGCCCGTGTCGAGATGGAGCCGATCGACGGCGCCGATGGAGTCCTGATCCGTGTACAGGCTCGTCAACGTCCGGCTGTACCTCGCACTGCCGACCGCCTGCGCTATTGGAGCCGGGTGCAGAACTGGGTCGACGACATTCGAGACAGCTGCCGCTCGGGCGTGATCGTGGGTGAGCCGGGTAGTGGTCGCACCACAGCATTGGCCGGCGCGGCTGGCGGGCGGGCTCGCCATGCGATCGACGGGCGGACCGATGATCCCACCGAGGTCGAGAACAGACTGCGGTCGTTGATCAACGATCCCGGTCGCGAAGTGCTGACGATCGACAATCTCGACTTACTGCCCCAGTCCGCCCGCAACCTCACCGAGAATCTGCTCGTCGGTCAGGCGCAGCGAGTTCTAGCCGCCACATCCGCCCCGAGACCGGGGGACGCTGACAATGCCCGCCTGCTCGACTTGTTCGAAGATCGTCTGGATCTGCCGGCTCTCCGCGATCAGCGTTCCGAGCTCATCGATCTGCTCAATGAAGTCGCGGGACCTGGCGTCCGGTACCGCTTCACACCTCACGCCACCCGTGTCCTGGAATCGTACTCATGGCCAGGCAACCACCGGGAACTCGCAGGGGTGTTGCGCTCGCTGGAGCGCTCTCGGGGCACTCTCATCGATGTCACTGATCTGCCGATCGCCTTGCGGATGAAGGCCACGACGAAGCAGATGACACCGTGGCAGCAGGCGAGTTGCGACGCGATCATGCGAGCCATGGAGATATGCCACGGGAACAAGGCCCACGCGGCCGACTACCTGGGCATCAGTCGCAGCACTCTCTACCACCACATCAAGGAGTACGGAATCACCGTGTAGACCGACCCGCGTCGGGCCATACCAGCGAAGTATGAGCATTGCTCTTGCTCGCGTGCTTGGCGAAGGCTGCGGGAGGTCGTGCAACAACGCACAGGGATGTGTGGATCTGGCCGTTGTCGAGCCGTCTGCGGTGAAGCAGAGTCACAGTCGACCCGTTTCCCGACCAGAGGCCGTCTCATGTCCAACCTCATCGCTTTGCCCCGCATACTGCGGGTCGGCGCCGACTCCTTGAACGATCTTCCCGCAGTTCTCGCCGATCTCGGGAGTCGACGGCCGTTGATCGTCACCGATCAGTTTCTGACGTCGACGGGTGCGGTGGCCCGGATCGCCGGAGCCCTGTCGGCTGCCGGCGTCGACTGCAGCGTCTTCGACCGCGTGATCCCCGATCCCACGACCGATTCCCTGCAGCCCGCCGCCGAGATGGTGCGCGCCGATGGGTGCGACGCCGTGATCGGCTTCGGCGGCGGCAGCTCCCTCGACACAGCGAAAGCGGTTGCGCTGCTCGCCACCACCGATCGCCCGATGCGCGACTTCAAAGCTCCGACGTCGACCGATCAACCGTTGCTGCCACTCATCGCGATTCCGACGACCGCGGGCAGTGGGTCGGAGGCCACGCGGTTCACGGTCATCACGGATTCGGAGACCGGCGAGAAGATGCTGTGCCCCGGCCTGGCGTTCCTGCCGACAGCAGCGATCATCGATTTCAAACTGACCATGTCGATGCCGCCACGACTCACCGCCGACACCGGCATCGACGCTCTGACGCACGCGGTGGAGGCGTACGTCAGCGTGAAGTCGAATCCGTTCAGCGACGGGTTCGCCCTCACCGCAATTTCGACTATCGGCTCCTGCCTGCGTCGTGTCTATGCGGACGGCTCCGACGAAGATGCGCGCGAGCAGATGATGCTGGCGGCGACACAAGCCGGCATCGCGTTCTCCAATTCGAGTGTTGCTCTGGTGCACGGCCTGAGCCGGCCTCTCGGGGCTCACTTCCATATCAGTCACGGACTGTCGAACGCGATGTTGTTTCCGACGGTCGCCGAGTACTCGTTGCCGGGTGCCCTATCCCGCTACGCCGACTGTGCCCGCGCATACGGCGTCGCCGGCGACAAAGATTCGGACGAGGTCGCGAGCAGGCTGTTCCTCGACGAATTGAAGCACCTCAACCATGATCTGGGCGTACCCAGCCCGCGCGAGTTGGGGATCGAGCCCGAGCGCTGGTCCGCGCTTCTGCCGACCATGGCCGAACAGGCACTCGCATCGGGCTCCCCGCAGAACAATCCGGTAGTTCCGAGCACCGACGAGATCTGCGAAATCTATCGGCGCGTGTACTGACTCTCTACTTCGACACTGTTCGGAATCACTTCCACCCTGCCTACATGCACACCTGAGGAGTACCCATGCCTTCAACCACCATCGATACCGTCGGGAACTGGATCAACGGCCGCACTGCCACCTCCGACAGTCCCGACGCCACCAACGTCTACCGTCCTGCCACCGGCGAGGTGACCAAACGGGTCCCCGCGGGTTCCCGTACCGACGCCGAGGCCGCGGTTGCGGCGGCGCACCGAGCCTTCGAAAGCTGGTCTGCTACACCGCCCCACATTCGCGCCAGGGTGATGTTCGCGTTCCGGGACCGCCTGCTCGCCGACATCGACGATCTCGCCGCGATCATCTGCGACGAGCACGGCAAGGTTCTAGACGATGCGAGGGGCGAGCTGCAACGCGGTATCGAAGTCGTTGAATTCGCTTGTGGCATACCTGATCTCATGAAAGGCGAGTTCACAGAGAACGTCGGAACGAACGTCGACGGAATGTCGATGAGGAAGCCTCTCGGCGTGGTGGTCGGTGTGGTTCCGTTCAACTTTCCGGCCATGGTTCCGATGTGGATGTTCCCGATCGCACTGGTCTGCGGCAACACTTTCGTTCTCAAGCCATCCGAGAAGGTGCCCACGTTGGCGTTGAAGATGGCATCAATGCTCGCCGACTCGGGCTTGCCGGACGGAGTCTTCAACGTCGTCCAAGGCGGTCAGACGGTTGTGAACGCCCTGATAACGGATCCGCGAGTAGAAGCCGTCAGTTTCGTCGGGTCGACGCCCATCGCGGAGCACATCTACCGGACCGCTACCGAGTCCGGCAAACGCGTGCAGGCGCTCGGCGGCGCCAAGAACCACCTCGTGGTCATGCCGGACGCGGACATAGACAGCGCGGTCAATGCCCTGATGGGATCGGCCTTCGGCTCGGCCGGCGAGCGCTGCATGGCAATCTCCGTCGTCGTGCCCATCGGAGACGGGGTCGCGCAAGCAGTCCGCGACAGACTCGTCGAGCGGATCGCAGCATTGCGCGTAGGTGCGGGCACCGAGCCCGACGTGGAGATGGGTCCGTTGATTACACGCGAGCATCGCGATCGGGTGATCTCCTACCTGTCGGCCGGTGTGGAAGACGGTGCGGAACTCGTTGTGGACGGCCGAGACCGGTGCGATGGACCCGGCTTCTTCCTTGGTGCTTCACTGTTCGATCATGTGACTCCCGAGATGCGGATCTACCGTGAGGAGATCTTCGGGCCCGTTCTCGCGATGGTGCGAGCCGAGTCGTTCGAGGAGGCATTGGAACTCGTCAACGACCACGAATTCGGCAACGGGACTGCGTTGTTCACTGCCGACGGCGGTACCGCGCGCACGTTCATTTCGCGAGTCAGGGCAGGGATGGTCGGGATCAACGTCCCGATTCCGGTCCCGATGGCGTTTCACTCCTTCGGCGGCTGGAAGCGCTCGTTGTTCGGCGACCACCATATCCACGGCAGGGAGGGCGTCCGGTTCTACACGCGGTACAAGACGGCGACGATCCGTTGGCCGCAGGGGCGAAGCTCCGCTGCGGAATTCGTCATGCCGACCGCGAAGTAGGCGGAGCCGGCCGGCCGCGCCTGCTTCCCCGGTAGGCGTTACGCCGCAGCGAGCCCAGCCAGGCGGGTACCTGTTCGACACCCGACGGCATCGTGTCGACCGGATCGAAGGCCACATCGGGATCGACGCCGACCCGCGTCAGATCGACGAACCCGAGCGGTGTGCGGTGATCTGTCCGTCGCGCCTCCAACGACAGGCCACCGCCCGCCTGCAGTGCGTCGGCGAGCGAGGCGAGATCAAGGCCTCCGAGGACGTGCGGGGCCAGCAGTCGCGCCGACACCGTCCAGTGTTCGCCCTGCCACGCGAAGGGACTGATCGTCGAGACCTCGAGGTCGTTCCACGTGGCAGTCGGGGTCGGGACGTCGACGACACCGATTCTGCGCACCGGACCCGACAGCAGGAGATCCCAGTGCCGGGGCTCGCCGACGTCGTCGGTGTCTCCGGTCGGCAGTCGGAGGGCCACTCCGACGAGGTCGGGCAGCCCGGCCGGGGTGCCGAGTCCCTTCGATATCCGCACCACTGTCGGACCCGATGCCAGCGGCAGCTGCTCGGCTTCGATTGTGGCGTCGCCGGCGCACACCAGACCGTGTCGATGGACGGCGCGGCCGTGACGCAGACCGGCCACAGTCGCGAAAGTCTTCTCGACGAGCGAACTCGTGCTCGTTGCCGGCATGGCTTCCTCCTGAGGCTCGGTTCGTCGGACCACCGACGAGTACCCGGATCACCGCACGGCCAACCATCGATCGCCGGTGTTTGGGATCGCTCCGCTCGGGGTAGCCGGAGAGGACTCACCGACAGCGAACCGAAGGAGCACGTCATGACCGCGACAACTGTGGAATACGCCCCCGGGACCAGCGTGCGGTGCCGTCTGGCGTCCGGTCACGTCGCCGACTGCGTCGTGGTGGCCGTGCGGCACTTCCCGGTCGACTTCCTCGAGGTGCAGTTCGAGCAGGACGGCCGCCGGATGGCGTTCACCGGCTCGGCGATCGCGAGTGCGATCACACCGGTCTAGGCTCGACGCGCACACGCGAAGCCGCCCACCCCGACGTAGAGGTGGGCGGTTGTCGTGCGGGCCGAGGCCGCGGGTCGCCGCAGGTCAATGCAGCGTCGCCGTGCCGACCCGGTCGACCAGTTCGGTGTCTCCGCCGCGCTGGGCGCAGTGCACACAGCAGAACACCCTGCCGTCCGATTGCACGCCGTGCCCGATGATCGGCGTGTCGCAGACCGTGCAGCGGGGCGCGTGTCCCGCAATCGCGCACTCGAAGCTGTCGTAGACGCCGCGTCCTTCACGGCCCTCCACCGAGATCAGCAGCGCATGTTTGTACTCGTTTCCGCATATGTCACAGACCGCCATGTCGGCTCTCCTTCCGTCGGTCTGCTGTGCAACGGCCAGAAGGCGGCGGACAGGGAGATCCCCCGTCCGCCGCCGACGGTCAGTCGACTCAGCTCTGACCGCCTCCGCCGCCGTGGCTGTGCTCGCCGCCGCGGACCTTGGCCTCGTGGGGCTCGTTCTCGGCGCCCTTCTTGCCCGCCTCATGCGGGTCTGCGCCTTCGGACGAACCGAACTGACCGGGGCTGGACTCTCCGCCCTTGCGGGCCTGCTCCTCTGTGTCCGACCGGTTACCGAACTGGCCGGGGTTGTTCGGATCTGCCATGAGAACTCTCCTTCCCTCAGGTGGGGCGTTCTCCCCCACAGTCAGTGAGTACCCGTGTGCACGGGCGTCAAACCCCGACGCCGCATCGGATCGAGAATGCGGTGGTCGGCCGATACCGCGGTCCGGCACGGTCTTGTCACTATCCTGAGAGCCATGGTTATGGCAGACCGCGACGGTGTGAAGACAGCCTCCGGACCGATCACCGCGCTGACGGTGGTGGGTCTGGTCGACAACATGCTCAACGGGCTGGCTCGGGTGCCCTTCAGTCGGCCTTTCCAGGGCGCAGGGGGAATCCTCGACAACATAGGTCAGTCCGTCACCCGGGCCACGGTCCGATCGTTCCTGGGATACTCGGTCAGCCTGCCGATCGAGGATTTCCGCTCCATGGAGAAGATCCTCGACACCGTGTGCGGGGCCATCCTCCATCCGGTGGTCGGATACTTCGGCGGCGTCGAGATCGAGAGCGACGTCGTCGGCGGCCAAGAGGGCGTCTGGTGCCGTGAGAAGGTCGCCGTGCGCGAGGCCGATCCGGAGGTGAAGGCGCGCGACAAGACCATCCTGTATCTGCACGGCGGCGGCTACTTCGGCACCACCCCGAACATGTATCTGATGTTCGCTGCAGCACTCGTCCGCCTCACGGGATGCCAGGTGTTCATCCCCGACTATCGGATGGCGCCGGAGTTCCCGTTCCCCGCCGCGTTGCACGACGCGGCCGATGCCTACCAGGGGCTGATGGACCTCGGTATCCCCGCCGAGGACATCATCGTCGCCGGCGACTCCGGCGGCGGCGGGCTCAGCACCTCGCTGGTCGTCTACCTGCAGGAGCAGGGCATGCCGAAGCCGCGGTCGTTGGTGCTGTTCTCGCCCGAGGTCGACCTCGACCTGTCGCAGGACTCCATCGTCGACAACGCGTCGAAGGATGTCCTGCCCTGGAACATCCCCGTCACCTTCTATCTCCGGGGCATCCAGCCCAACGACGAGCGGGTCTCGGCGGTCTACAGCCATCCGGATCCGGAGTGGTTCCCACCCACGTTCGTGTGCTGGGGCGGCGAGGAGATGTTCCGCGACGCGATCCGGGAGTTCGCCGAGCGGTTGCGCGAGGGCGGCGTGAATCTGCATGCGATGGAGGAACCCGGCATGTTCCACGTCTTCCCCATCCTGATGCCGTGGGCCGAGTCCGCCAAGCGCGTGTTCACGACGATTCGCGAGCTCGCCAAGGAGAACCTCGAATCCGACCCGCGGCCCCAGCCGACCGTCGCACCGGTGCCCTGAACTCGGGCGATTCCGGCTTCCCCGCCTCCGGCGCGGTGCGTACTGCGCTACCGTGAGGCATCCGTTTCGACTGCTATGGGGGAGTCAGCATGCCGTATCTCGGTGGAATCGTCTTCTTGATCTGGGTGGCGGCGTTGATCGACGTGATCATCGCCGACGAGTTCCGCGTCCGTCACCTGCCGAAGGTCGCCTGGGTGCTGATCGTGATCCTGATTCCGCTGGCCGGATCGCTGGTCTGGTTCCTGGTCGGCCGCCCCGAAGGCGGTGCTCCCGTGCCACCCCGGACCACCGGCTTCCCCGAATACGAGCGTCCCGAGTACAAGGCGGCGATCGCCGCCCGCGAGGAAGAGGAGTTCCGTCGCCGGGTTCGCGAACGGGCCGAGGCGCAGCGCCGCCGTGCCGAAGACGATGGGGAGTGACTGCGCCGCACGGCCATCGTGAACGGACGGCGCGTGCCGGTCGGGATTCAGCGGACTGAGGAGCGCGTCTCTACTGTCCGCCCGGATTCTCAACACGCCGGTAGCGCAAAGCCATCGCCCCCGACCGGAACTCCTCACGGTGCACCAGCTCGAGTCGGATGCGCTCGCGCAGACCCGACAGCAATGTCGGCCCGTGCCCGGCCAGGACCGGCTGGACGATGAACTCGTACTCGTCGATGAGGCCCGAGTCGGCCAAGGCCAGCGGGAGCGTCACTCCGCCGACCCACAGTCCCCCGCCAGGTTCCTGTTTGAGCCGCCGAACCGCTTCCCCGACATCTCCCGACACCAACTCCGCATTCCAGTCGACGGTGGCCAGGGTGCTCGACACCACGTACTTCTTCGCCCCGTCGATCGCCTCCGCGAACGGAACCTCCCACTGTTCCATCCAGTCCGGCCATACGCCGGTCGGCGGTCTCCGCCACGCCGACTCCATCATCTGATACGTCACCCGGCCGAGGAGCAGAGCATCGGCTCTCGCCATCTCGGCTGTCCAGTAGGCCATCGACTCCTCGTCCGGCGCGATCCCCGCCTCGTGATGACAGCACCCGTCGAGCGTCACGTTGATCGAGTATCGGAGTGGTCGCATCGCTCTCTCCTCAGCTCGTGAAGTTCCAGCTCAGTGCAGCGTACGACGGATCACCGGTCGGGAGACGGTCGACGGTGACAATGCGGCGGGAACTCGACTAGATCTCGGTGAGCACTTCTCCGGCAGGGAATGGGAGTGTGAATTCGTCGCCGACGTCACCGATGGCGTCGGAGACCGCGGTGGTGACAATGACGCGATCCGAGTAGAGCTGCCGGATCCGCACCGTGTATCCGCGGTAGTGAAACCGGTTGCGCAGGAACCCCAGCCCGCGCTCTTCGAGTGCTTCCTCGGCTGCGGACCAATCGGCCACTGGCTCCAGCGGCCGGCCCAGACGGTCGAACGGAATCAGGTCGGGCGCCTGAGACTCGAGGTCGATCCATCCGACGACTTCTCCGTCCTCACGACGGTGTGGGATCCAGTGACTGGGGATGGCGCTCATGGCTTCGCACGCTACCCGGGAGGTTGGGGGTTAAAGGCCAAAATGTGTGTACAGATACGCTGGTTTCCGGTGTCTGACCTCGACTGACAGTGCGCCGGACATGCTTTGAAAGCATGTTCGGTGTCAGGTTCTCGGAATTCCCCCTCATGTGGTGTATGCGGCCGCAAGCTCGTCAAGAACGGAACCACCAGCGCCGGCCGCACCCGCTGGCGCTGCAAAGACTGCGGCGCCTCCAGCACCCAGAAACGCCCCGACATCACCCGCAAAGCCGAACTCACCGCGTTCCTCACCTGGCTCCTGCACGGCCGACAACCCGACCACATCAGCGCCCGCACGTTCCGCCGATCACGCTCCTGGTGCTGGAACATCGAAGTCCCACCACCTGCACCCCCGACTGAGCCGGCCCAGGTATTGATGCTCGATGGCACCTACTTCCAATCCTGGTGCCTGCTGATCGCCTTCGACGGCACCCACGTCGTCGACTGGCAATGGTGCGACCGCGAGAAGAAGATCGCCTGGCAGCAAATCCTGCAACGCCAACCCGCCCCGCACGTCGCGGTCATCGACGGTGGCCGCGGCCTGCTCGCCGCGATCGCTGACGATTGGCCCACCACTCGAGTCCAGCGCTGCTACTTCCACATCTTCCAGACCGTGCGCCGCCACCACACCTTCAAACCCCGACTCGATGCTGCCCGTGAAATTGTCACTCTGACAACCGCTTTGATGAACATCCGCAATTCCGAGCAGGCCGTGCTCTGGCTTCAGGCCTACAACGACTGGGAAATCAAGCACGACCGATTCCTCCGGCACCGGACCTACGCCCGCCCGCACACTGTGCGCCCGAAGGGCGTCGCCGAGACCAGCACCTGGTGGTACACCCACCGCGACCTACGCAAGACCCGAGGACTGTTCCGGCGGCTGATCTCAGAAGAGCACCTGTTCACCTGGATCGACCCCCGCCTGACCGATGAAGAGCACCCCCTGCCGCGGACCACCTCACCGCTCGAAGGCGGCCCCAACAAAGGTCTCAAAGACCTGTTCCGCGCTCACCGAGGACTTCTGACCGAGCACGCCCGCCGAGCCGCCGAATGGAAGCTCAACAGCCTCACCGCCCACCCACACGATCCGTGGAGCCTGGTCCGCGAAGAGCACCACAACCCACCACCGCAGCGACCGAAGGAAACGCCCGTCGAGGACGAGCAGATCGGGCCCGCCGCCTACGACACAGGCTTCAACTGGGAAGACGGCAACGGCATCCAACACGGATGGGGAGGCCGAAACCGGTAAACCACCCGACGCCACGCCCGAACCGTACACACATTCTGGCCTTTAACCCGAGGTTGGCCATTCTTGGTGGTGTGGTGCCTCGGAATGTGCCCGAGGACGGAAAAGAGCTACCCCTCGTGAGAGGGAGTAGCTCTGACTTCTGTCGAAATAGTGGAGCCTAGGAGATTCGAACTCCTGACATCCGCCTTGCAAAGGCGGCGCTCTACCAACTGAGCTAAGGCCCCGTGCCGGGTCACCGGCCGGTGAATTCTGGTGGGCCTAGGAGGACTTGAACCTCCGACCTCTTCGTTATCAGCGAAGCGCTCTAACCGCCTGAGCTATAGGCCCTTGAACCGAGAATGAAGATTACCCGAACCGCGATACATCTCCAAAACGGCTGGTCACAGCGCTAGTCAAGATCCGCGAGCGTCACCTCGACACCACCGACCATGTCCGCGCACACGTTGTAGATGTAGGCCGAGATGGTGGCGAGGGCTGTGAGAAGAATCGCAGCGACGACACCGAAGAGCGCACTGAACATGAATACCTGGCCGCCGCTGATCAAGTCCTGACCGCTGGTGCTGCCGTCCGCACTGACGAGCGTGCCGAAGGAACTGTTGATCTGATCCCAGATGCCCATGCCGCCCAGCACGCCGTAGAGGATGGCGACGGCGATCATCCAGATGAAGAACCCCGCGACCGAGAGGACCCCGGTCACCTTGAACACCGACCACGGGTCGACGCGGCGGATCTGAACCGCGGCGCGCAGCGGCGTGCCGACGGCCCGGGCAGGGATCGTCTGACTCGCGGCGCGGGCGATGGCCTGTTCCTTCGCCTGCTCGGTGTGATGAATGGAGTCCAGATCGGGCAGCTCGTCCTTCGGTGCGAGATCCTCGCGCGGAATGTTCCGCGTCTCCGACTCGACGAAGGGGGCGGGCTTGGCCGCTCCCGCAGCAGCCGGAGCGGCCGGGGCCTGCGGCTTGGCACCCGGCTGGTTCGCACCCGGCTGGGCGCCGGCCGGCGGTCCCGCAGGACCGGGCTTTCCGGGCTGAGGCGTCGGCCCCTGCTGAGCCTTGACCGCCGGCATCGGACCGGAGGGCGGACTCGACGGGACCGGTGGCTTCGACTCCGTCCGCGGGGAAGCACCCGAGACAACGCCGCGCGGGGGCGGACCGCCGGGACGGTCGTCGCCGACCGTCCCGGCGGCCTTGGCCATCTCCCCCGCGGTCAGCCCGGTCGCGGCGGAGGTCTCCGCACGCTTCCACGGCGGGGGCACGACCCCGCGTTCGACGTTCTTGTCGTCCGGCTGATTCGGTGTGCTCACAGGCGATTCCTCACTGAACGGGTACTACCCCAAACCCTAACCGCTGAGATGGGCTAGTTGTCGTCTGCCGCGCCCTCGTCCTCATCGGGCTCGTCCGCATTGCGCGCGATCGCGATGAGGTTGTCGCCCTCGGACAGATTCATCAGGCGCACGCCCTTGGTCTGCCTGCCGGCCTTTCGGACCTGCTTGGCCTTGGTCCGGATCACGCCTCCGCTGGAGGTGATCGCGTAGATCTCGCTGTCGAGATCGACGACGAGAGCACCCACCAGGTCGCCGCGCTTGGGATCGTGCTGGATCGTCAGCACGCCCTTGCCGCCGCGGCCCTGCGCCGAATACTCCTCGATGTCGGTCCGCTTGGCGTAGCCGCCCGACGTCGCGACCAGCAGGAAGGTGTCGGGCCGGACGACGGTGAGGCTGAGCAGCTCATCGTCGGCATTGAACCGCATACCCTGCACGCCCGAGGTCTGACGTCCCATCGGCCGCAGCGTCTCGTCGTCCGCGGTGAAGCGGATCGACTGACCCTTCTTCGACACCAGCAGCAGGTCGTCGTCGGCGCTGCACAGCCGCGCGCCGACCAGCTCGTCGTCGCCCCGTAGATTGATCGCCGCGATGCCGCCGGAGCGGTTGGAATCGAAGGCGTCCAGCCGCGACTTCTTGACCAGTCCGTTGCGGGTGGCGAGCACCAGGTACGGCGCGTCGTCGTAGCCGGAGATCCGGATCACCTGCGCGATCCGCTCCTCCGGCTGGAAGGCCAGCAGGTTCGCGACGTGCTGGCCGCGGGCGGTGCGGTTGGCCTCCGGCAGTTCGTAGGCCTTGGCGCGGTAGACGCGACCCTTGGTGGTGAAGAACAGCAGCCAGTCGTGGGTGCTCGAGACGAAGAAGTGGGCGACGATGTCGTCCTGCTTCAATCCGGCGCCCTGGACTCCCTTGCCTCCGCGCTTCTGGCTGCGGTAGAGATCGGTCTTGGTGCGCTTGGCGTACCCGGTCTCGGTGATCGTGACGACGACGTCCTCGCGGGCGATCAGGTCCTCGTCGGTCACATCGCCCTCGGCCGGAATGATCCGGGTGCGGCGATCGTCGCCGTACTTGTCGACGACCTCCTTGAGTTCGTCCCTGACGATGGCGCGCTGGCGTTCCGGGCGGGCCAGGATGTCCTTCAGGTCGGCGATCTCGCGCTCGATCTCGGCGAGTTCGTCGATGATCTTCTGCCGCTCGAGAGCCGAGAGTCGACGCAGCTGCATGGCCAGAATCGCATCGGCCTGGATCTCGTCGATGTCGAGCAGATCCATCAGGCCGGTCCGTGCCGCCTCGGTGTTGGCCGACGCGCGGATGAGGGCGATGACCTCGTCGAGCGCGTCGAGCGCCTTCACCAGGCCGCGCAGGATGTGTGCGCGCTCCTCGGCCTTGCGCAGCCGGTACCGGGTGCGCCGGATGATGACGTCGATCTGATGCGCCACGTAGAGGCGGATCATCTGGTCGAGCCGCAGGGTGCGCGGCACACCGTCGACGATCGACAGCATGTTGGCGCCGAAGTTGGTCTGCAGCTGGCTGTGCTTGTACAGGTTGTTGAGCACCACGCGAGCCACGCCGTCACGTCGCAGGGTGATGACGATGCGCAGGCCGGCACGATCGGACGACTGATCCTCGATCTTGCTGATGCCCTTGAGCTTGCCGTCGTTGACCTGCTCGGCGATCGAACTGATCAGATTGTCCGGGTTCACCTGGTACGGGAGCTCGGTGACGACCAGCTGAGTGGTGCCCTTGACCTCCTCGATGTCGACCACCGAGCGCATCCGAATGCTGCCGCGGCCGGTCATGTAGGCATCGCGGATGCCCTGGCTGCCGACGATCAGTCCGGCGGTCGGGAAGTCCGGCCCCTTGACGGCCTCCATGCAGGCGGCGAGCGTCGCCTCCTCGTCGGCCTCCGGGTTCTCCAACGCCCAGAACACGGCGTCCGCGACCTCGCGCAGATTGTGCGGCGGGATGTTGGTCGCCATACCGACCGCGATGCCGCCGGAACCGTTGATCAGCAGATTCGGGACGCGCGACGGCAGCACCGTCGGCTCCTGCGTCTTGCCGTCGTAGTTCGGGATGAAGTCGACGGTCTCCTCGGTGATGTCGCGCAGCATCTCCATGGCCAGCGGAGTGAGTCGGGCCTCGGTGTATCGCATGGCGGCGGCGCCGTCGTTGCCTCGCGAACCGAAGTTGCCCTGACCGTCGATGAGCGGGTACCGCATCGACCACGGCTGCGCCAGACGCACCAGCGCGTCGTAGATCGAGCTGTCGCCGTGCGGATGGTAGTTACCCATCGTCTCCGACACCGGGCGGGCCGACTTCACGTAGCCGCGGTCGGGACGGAAACCGGCGTCGAATGATGCGTACAGAAGCCGGCGGTGCACCGGCTTGAGGCCGTCGCGGACCTCCGGCAGGGCGCGTCCGACGATCACGCTCATGGCGTAGTCGATGTAGCTGTTCTGCATCTCCTGCCCGAGATCGACGGGCTCGATGCGGTCCCCGCCGTTGTTCTCTGGCAGATCAGTTTCGTCGCTCATGAATCACTTTCCTGCGGCCAACGCCGCGTGCTGGCATCGGGTGCGGTCCCCGGCACTGCCGGGATCCGCGGAGTCGAAGTCGGTGGACGGATCAGACGTCGAGGAAGCGAACGTCCTTGGCGTTGCGCGCGATGAAGGTGCGGCGTGCCACCACGTCCTCGCCCATGAGGATCGAGAACAGTTCGTCGGCGGCAGCGGCGTCGTCGAGGGTGACCTGCTTGAGGACGCGGACCTCCGGATCCATCGTGGTCTCCCACAGCTCGCTGGCGTTCATCTCGCCCAGACCCTTGTAACGCTGGATGCCGTCGTCCGGGTTGATCTTCTTGCCCGCGGCGCGGCCGGCCTCGAGCAGCGCGTCGCGCTCGCGGTCGTTGTACGCGAACTCCGGCTCGGCGCCCTTCTGCCACTTGAGCTTGTACAGCGGGGGCATCGCGAGGAAGACGTGTCCCTGTTCGATCAACGGCCGCATGAAGCGGAACAGCAGCGTGAGCAGCAGCGTCGCGATGTGCTGACCGTCGACGTCGGCGTCGGCCATCAGCACGATCTTGTGATAGCGCAGCTTGCTGATGTCGAACTCATCGTGGATGCCGGTGCCGAAGGCGGTGATGATCGACTGGACTTCGGCGTTCTTGAGAACGCGGTCGATGCGGGCCTTCTCGACGTTGATGATCTTGCCTCGCAGCGGCAGGATCGCCTGGTACATCGAGTCGCGGCCCGACTTGGCGGAACCGCCCGCGGAGTCGCCCTCCACGATGTAGACCTCGCACTTGCTGGGGTCGTTGCTGCGGCAGTCGGCGAGCTTGCCGGGCAGGCCGCCGATGTCGGTCGCGGTCTTGCGGCGGACGAGCTCACGTGCGCGACGCGCCGCGAGTCGGGCCTGCTGCGAATCCGCGGCCTTGCGGATGATGGTCTTGGCCTCGGCCGGGTTCGCGTCGAACCACATCGCCAGGTGCTCGTTGCACGTCTTCTGGACGAAGCTCTTGACCTCGGTGTTACCGAGCTTGGTCTTGGTCTGGCCCTCGAACTGCGGGTCGGCCACCTTGACGGAGATGACGGCGGCCAGACCCTCTCGGATGTCGTCGCCGGAGAGCTTGCCGTCCTTCTCCTTGATGAGCTTCTTGTCGATCGCATAGCGATTGACCGTGCTGGTCAGCGCCGCGCGGAAGCCCTCTTCGTGAGTACCGCCCTCAGCGGTGTTGATGGTGTTGGCGAAGGTGTGGACCGACTCCGCGTATCCCTCGTTCCACTGCATCGCGATCTCGACCTCGTGGCCCTCGCCCTTGGCGGTGAAGCCGACGACGGTCTTGTGGATCGGGGCCTTGGTGCGGCTGTTGAGGTGCTTGATGTAGTCGATGAGGCCGTCCGGGTAGTGGTACGTCCGCGTCTTGACCTTGGCGATGGCCGTAGCCTTCTGCTCTTCGGTCTTGATGCTGGCGTCGCCGTCCTCCGACTCCTCCACCTCCGCCTCGAGCACGGCCTCGTGGACGCGCTCGTCGGTCAGCGTGATGGTGAGGCCCTTGTTCAGGAAGGCCATCTCCTGGAGCCGCCGGGCGATCGTCTCGATGTTGTACTCGGTGGTCTCGAAGATCTTCCCGTCGGCCCAGAAGGAGACGCTGGTCCCGGTGCCGGACGCGGCCTCGCCCTCGACGAGCGGACCCGGCTCGGCGTTGGTGTACGTCTGCCGCCACACCGAACCGTTGCGCTTGATCTCCAGCTCGACCTTGGTGGAGAGCGCGTTGACCACCGAGATGCCGACGCCGTGCAGACCGCCCGACACCGCGTATGAATCGGAGTCGAACTTACCGCCGGCGTGCAGCTGGGTCATGATGACCTCCACCGCGGGCACACCCGTCGCATGCATGCCGACGGGCATGCCACGACCGTCGTCCACGACGCGGATGCCGCCGTCGGCCAGCAGGGTCACGTCGACGCGGGTGGCGTAGCCGGCCATCGCCTCGTCGACCGAGTTGTCGACGACTTCCCAGATCAGGTGGTGCAGACCGCGCTCACCGGTGGAACCGATGTACATGCCGGGACGCTTGCGGACAGCTTCCAGACCCTCGAGGATGCTGATCGAGTCGGCACCGTATTCGCTCGGCTTGGACTTGCCTGACTTCTTAGGTGCGTTGCCGCTGGTGTCTGCCACTCCGGTCAGCTCCCATTCGTGTTGGGGACAGTTACCGACCAGTGTACTTGGTAATCAACCCAGAGCCGCGTTTACCACGCCCCAGTAGCGACGGAGACCGACGAACTTGGTTCAAGCCGGGACCGATCATGGGTCGATCCGGTTTAAAGCCTCTCGTGTCGAAATCGGGCGATCGTTGCGCGGCTCAGCCGTACGTGTCGCGCGGACCGCGTCCGGAGATGTGCCGCGGCCCCTTCCGCCAGGACGGCGCCTGGGGGCCGGTGATCCGCAGACTCGTCACCATGCCGTGGCCGATCACCTTCGCGATCTTCGCGATGATCTGACCCTGCATGTACCGCAGCTGTGTGGCCCACGCCGTCGACTCGGCCCTGACGTGCAGGACGGTTCCCTCGAGCCTCGTCGGGTCGGCGTGGGAGGCGATGTCGTCGCCGACGATCGACGGCCACATGCCGAACAGCGCGCCCTCGGAGATGCGGGACTCCCAGCCGTGCTGCTTGGCGACCCTGCCGACCATGCTTCCCAGCGGTTGCGGGTCGCGGGGGTCCGGACCTGCTCCTGACCAGCGCCGACGCGATCGATCACTGGTCCGGCGCCTGCTTCTGATGGGTGCTGACCGTCCCATGCCGACGGGTTTGCCCTGAGCGCGGGCCAGCGCCCGGGCCTCTTCCAGAGCAGCCCTCGCGAGGTCGTACCCCGACAGCCCCTCCGGCTGCACAGTGGGTTTCTCGTCAGTCATCATCACTCCCCTCGTCCGGAGCGGTATCCGCGCCGGACGCCCCGGCCGAGGTCGGTCCCCCTTCGGGCGCGTCGTCGGCGGTCACCACCGAGTGCCTGCGACCATCATCGTCGGTGACTCCGACACAGATCCGGCGTCCGCCGATCGATTCGGGGATGTCGTCGGCGACGGCGGCGGTGATCAGCAGCTGATCGGCGCCGGAGGTGAAGTCGGCCAGCAGTCTGCGCCGGGTGACGTCGAGTTCGGCGAAGACGTCGTCGAGCATGATGATCGGTTCGACGCCGTCGGCCCGCAGCAGTTCGACACTGCCGAGCCGCAGCGACAGCGCGAACGACCAGCTCTCGCCGTGGCTGGCGAAACCCTTCGCGGGTTCGTCGCCGAGACCGAGCAGGAGGTCGTCGCGGTGCGGTCCCACCAGGCACATCCCCCGCTCTATCTCCTTGCTGCGCAGTTCGGCGAGACGCTCGGCGAGGATGTCGCGGATCGCGGGCACCGCGTCGTCACCGCCTGGGCTGGCGTCGACGGCGGCGCCGGCGGCGGACCGGTACGAGATGTGCGCGGGCCTCGAGTGCGGGGCGATCGACGAGTAGGCCTCGGTGACGAACGGGGCGAGCTGCCGCACCACCGCGATGCGGGAGGCGGTGACCTGCGCACCCGTCTCGGCGAGTTGGGCGTCCCACACGTCCAGGGTTCCGAGCACCGAATCGGCCTGTGACCCGCCCCGGCGCATCGCCGCACTCGCAGTCTTGAGCAGCGCGGATCGCTGTCGGAGAACCCGGTCGTAGTCGGCCTTCGCGCCCGCCGCGAGCGGTCGCAGCTGCGCCACCAGTTCGTCGATGAAGCGGCGTCGCTCCCCCGGTTCGCCGCGCACGAGTGCGAGGTCCTCGGGTGCGAACAGCACCGCGCGCAGGATTCCGAGCACTTCGCGGGTGCGCCGAACCGGTCGCGTGTTGATCGTCGCCTTGTTGGCGCCCTGGGCCGGGATCGTCAGCTCGACGGTGAGTTCGCGGCCGTCGTTCTCCACCGTTGCTGTCACCCGAGCCGCCTCGGCGTCGGTCCGCACCAGCGGAGCGTCCGACGAGACCCGATGCGAGCGCAGGGTCGCGACATAGAACAGCGATTCGAGGAGATTGGTCTTGCCGAAACCGTTGCGACCGACGAAGACCGTGGTCCCGGGCGACAACGTGAACTGCGCGTGCGGCCAGGACCGGAAGTCGCGCAGAGTCAGCTCGCGAACGAACAACGAACCGCTACCTCGCCGTCACGAGTTCGGCGTTGCGGTCTCGTCGATGCTCTGACCACCGGTCTCGTCGGAGCTCTGACCAGCGGTCTCGCCGACGCTCTGACCAGCGGTGTCGATCATCGCGTGGCCGCCGAACTGGTTCCGCAGAGCCGAGACGGCCTTCAGCGCCGGCGACTCGTCCTGCCGGGAGGCGAATCGGGCGAAGAGTGCCGCGGAGATCACATTCGCGGGCACCGCATGCCTGATCGCCTCCTCCACCGTCCAGCGACCTTCGCCGGAATCAGTGGTGTAATCCGAGATCCCGGCGAGGCCGGGATCGGCGTCCAGCGCCCGGACCAGCAGTTCCAGCAGCCACGACCGCACCACCGTGCCCTGGGTCCAGGCCCGGAGCGTGCCCGTCACATCTTCGATCAGCGGCTCGGCATCGAGCAGTTCGTACCCCTCGGCGTAGGCGTGCATCAGCCCGTACTCGACGCCGTTGTGCACCATTTTCGCGTAGTGACCGGCGCCGACGGGGCCGGCGTGCACGAAGCCGTCTTCACGCTCTCCATCTGGACGGAGAGCGTCGAAGATCGGCATCACCGTCTCGACGTCGGCCTTTGAGCCGCCGACCATGAGACCGTAGCCGTTCTCGAGACCCCACACGCCACCCGAGACTCCGCAGTCGAGGTACCCGATACCACGCTCGGCGAGCAGATCCGCGTGGGGCCGATCGTCGGAGTAGTGCGAGTTGCCGCCGTCGATGACGATGTCGCCCGGAGCGAGAAGATCGGCGAGAGCGGCGACGTTCTGCCTGGTGATGTCCCCGGCGGGAACCATCAGCCACACCGCGCGCGGAGTCGACAACGCGCCGACCATCGCCTCGAGGCTCTCCGCGTCCGACACCTCGGGCCGCGGGTCGTAACCGACCACCTCATGTCCGGCGGCCCTCAGTCGGGTGCGCATGTTGGCGCCCATCTTGCCGAGTCCTACGAGTCCGAGTTGCATGGCGTCCTCTCCGGGAAGGGATTCAGGTCGGCTGCAGAGGCTCAGCCCGGGAGACGGACCGGCATCAGCAGATAGCTGAATTCGCTCGCCGACGCGGCGTAAGCACCCGACTCGTCGGCGGCCGGCTCGTCACCGGAAGACGGCCGCAGCACCGCCGGGCGGATCGCCGCACGACGCTGGCCCGAGCCGTCCGGTTCCGGGTTGGTGAACCCGAACTCCACCGTGTCGGTGCCGATCGCCGCCAGTCCGTCGAGCAGATAGTGGGGGTTGAACGCGATGATGATCGGTTCGCCGTAGAACCGGACAGGCAGCTCTTCCTCGGCCTTTCCGGCTTCGTCGCCGCCCGCGGTGAGCAGCACCGAGTCGCTGGAGAAGTCGAGCCGCACCTGGGCGCCGCGTTCGGCCACCAGTGAGACGCGCTTGATGGATTCGATCAGCGGGGCGCTCTCGACCACCGCGATCGAGGTGTGGTTGGCCGGAAACAGCTGGCGGAACTTCGGGAACTCCGCGTCCAGGAGCCGGGTGGTGGTCTTCTTCGCGTTGTTGGTGATGCCGAGCATCCCCTCGGAGCCGATCGCGTTCACGGCGCCGAACGCGAGTTCGACGTTGCCGGTGGCGTCGGCGCCGGCCGACTTCGCGGCTTCGGAGAGGGTCTTGGCGGGAACGAGCGCCGCACCGGCCGCACTCGCATCCGCCGGGTTCCATTGCAGCTCGCGGACCGCGAGCCGGAAGCGGTCGGTGGCCGCGAGAACCACTTTGTCGCCGTCGATCTCGACGCGAACACCGGTCAGCATCGGCAGGGTGTCGTCCTTGCCCGCGGCCACGGCCACCTGCGAGACCGCTTCGGAGAACAGCTCTGCAGGAACCGATCCGGTGTTCTGCGGTACTTCGGGCAGCTCGGGGTAGTCCTCGACCGGCATCGTCGGCAGCGAGAACTTGGCACTGCCGCAGCTGATCGCGACGCGGCTGCCGTCGATCGTGACGTCGACCGGCTTGTTGGGCAGCGCCTTGGTGATGTCGGCGAGCAGCCGGCCCGAGACCAGGGCTTTTCCGCCTTCGGCGACTTCGGCCGAGATGGTCTGGGTGGCCGAGACCTCGTAGTCGAAACCGGCTACCTGGAGTCCGTGCTCGTCCGCGGTCAGGACGACGCAGCCGAGAACAGGGACGGGCGGCCGGGAAGGCAGGCTCCGGGCCACCCACGCGACAGCATCGGCGAACTCGTCACGCACGACACGAAACTTCATCGGTGGTGTAACCCCTTCTCGACATGCCGGGTCTGGCGCAGGGTGCAGCAGGGCCCGGCGGTGGTTGGTCGCAGAACCCCACTGTAGAGCGCTTCGGCCTCGGATGCGGAACCGGATCGATAACTCGGTCGCGACTTCGGAGCGTCCGGCGAAGCGGACGCGGTCGCGCGGTCGCCGCAGGCTGTGTATGCACACAGCTTCTTTTAAAAGATGTTCTTCAAAGAAGAAATCTTCTTAGTAATAGGCGGTGTGAGTTCTGTGGGTAACAGCTCGTCTGTGCTGGTCACGGCCTCCGACGAGGTGTGGACTCCCGGTGGACGACGGCGGTGGATGAATCGGGGCGGTTGTGGACGGATCGAACTGTTCAACCGACACGCACCTGTTGTCCACAGAAATCGCCCCTGTTGTCACCAGATCATCCACACGTGCGACGCACGCGCGTCCTGGGCTTTTCCATGGGTCCCCCTCGCGGAGGAATCGTGAAAAAAGTCGGCGGCGGACTCGTCAGAGTCTGCCGCCGACGTCGAGAGTGCGCGCCAGTGTGCCGATCAGCGGTTCGCGCGCTGCTTGATGCGCGCGGTCAACTCCTGCACTTGGTCGTAGATGTTGCGGTTCTCATGCATCTCCTTGCGGATCTTCTTGTCCGCGTGCATCACCGTGGTGTGGTCGCGATCGAAGGTCTCACCGATCTTCGGCAACGACAGATCCGTCAGCTCACGGCACAGATACATCGAGATCTGCCGCGGCAGCGTCAGTGCACGGACCTTGCTCGGACCGCAGAGATCGTCGATCGAGAGATCGTAGAAGTCCGCGGTCACCGCCACGATGCTCGCGGCGCTCACGTCCATCGGACCCGAGTCAGGGATCAGCGCCTTGAGCACCACCTCTGCCAGGGTGATGTCGAGTTCTGTGTTGTTGAGCGAGGCGAACGCGGTCACTCGGATGAGGGCGCCTTCCAACTCGCGGATGTTGCGCTCGATCTTCGACGCGATCAGTTCGAGGACGTCGTCCGGTGCCGCGAGCTTGTCCATCTGGGCCTTCTTGCGGAGGATCGCGATGCGCGTCTCCAGGTCAGGTGGCTGGACGTCGGTGATGAGGCCCCACTCGAACCGGGTGCGGAGCCGGTCCTCGAGTGTCGCGAGCTGCTTGGGCGGCCGGTCGGAGGAGACGACGATCTGCTTGTTCGCGTTGTGCAGCGTGTTGAACGTATGGAAGAACTCCTCCTGGATGCCTTCCTTGCCCTCCAGGAACTGGATGTCGTCGATCAACAGCATGTCGATGTCGCGGTACCTGCGCTTGAAGGCGACGCGGCGGTCGTCTCGCAGGGAGTTGATGAAGTCGTTGGTGAACTCCTCGGTCGACACGTACTTCACGCGCATGCCGGGGAAGAGTCGTTGCGAGTAGTGGCCCGCGGCGTGCAGCAGGTGGGTCTTGCCCAGGCCGGACTCGCCCCAGATGAACATCGGGTTGTAGGCGCGCGCCGGATTTTCGGCCACGGCCACGGCCGAGGCGTGTGCGAATCGATTCGACGCGCCGATGACGAAGGTGTCGAAGGTGTACTTCGGATGCAGTGAGGTGGTGCCGTTGTCTGGTGCGCTCGTCTCTCGCTGCTCGAAGTAGTTCGACCACTCGCGCGGTTCCACCGGACGCGACGGCGGCGCCGACTGCGGGTAGTTCAGCGCAGCGAGCTGCTCGTCGGACGGGATCGCGGGACTCGCGGGATAGGTCGGTGTCGGGATCGCTGGGCCGGCGGCGTTCGCGGCGTCGTACGGGGAGCTCGGAACGAATGGTTCCGGTGTGACGTTTGTTGCACCTGTGGCGCCTGAGTGTGGATGAGTATCCCCAGCCGCTTCCGCACCATCCACGGGCTGGGGAGAGATCTCCTCCGGCTCGGCGACGCGGACCGCGATGTCGACGCTCTGGCCGAGGTGTCGACTGAGTGTGAGGCGCACCGCGTCGCGCAGATTCCGTTCGATCTGCTCCTGCACGAGCGTGTTGGGGACGGCCAGCAGTGCGAATCCTTCGATCATCGTCAGCGGCTGGACCAGCGACAACCAGGCTCGTTGCTGTCGGGTGAGCGGCTCCACCTCGGCCGGACCGGTGTTGGCCGACAGATCAGCGACGACTGCGTTCCAGATGTCGGAGAATGACTCCCGGTCGCCGGCCACTGGCTCCCCCTCGTTTGGTCGAATCGGATCGTTTCAGACCTAGAGGGTGCCACGAACGCGGGTCTCGGCGCGAGTTGTCCACAAAGTTGTCCACACCTGTGGATTGTTCTGTGAACAAATCCCACAGGTGTAATTCGGGTCTGGAGATATCTGCAGGTAACCCGTCGTTTGATTTGGTTTCCGGGGGCCAGTACCCTCGAAAGGTCGCCTGTACATGGACTGCGGTAACGCGCGCTCATCACGAGCTCGGCCCCGGCCGATCCATGAGGGGCCGAAGACCGCCTGCAGTTCCAACACGAGGAGTTTCCAGTGGCCAAGGGGAAGCGCACCTTCCAGCCGAACAACCGTCGTCGCGCTCGCGTGCACGGCTTCCGTCTGCGTATGCGGACTCGCGCCGGTCGCGCCATCGTGAACGCACGTCGTTCCAAGGGCCGCGCCAAGCTGACCGCCTGAGTCGCGAATCCGGCCCGGGCAATCGGTGTCGGCCGACTCGGCGCGGATTTCTAGGAAGTCCGATTTCACCCGCACACTCTCCAAGGGTGTGCGGGTTTCGGCACGTGATCTGACAGTTCACGTGGCGCCGGTCGTACCGGCGTGGCCGGACGGGAGTGGATTGCGCCCGGACGTGGCCCTGCACGGTGGGCCGTGGCTCGGCCTGATCATCTCGAAGAAGGTCGGTAACGCCGTGATCCGTCACAGGACCGCACGACGACTTCGTCGTGCCTTCGCAGAGAGTGCGCCCTCGGTGCTCCCACCGGAGACCTTCGTTGTACTGCGAGCGCACCCCGGGATCGTGGATCGTTCGAGTTCCGAACTGGCCGAGACGCTGCGCGGCGCGTTCGCCCACCGCAAGGTGGCCGCTGCCTGTGCGCGTGCGGACCGGGGAACGGTCGTCCCATGAGTCTCGGACAGCGGCTCTATCGTCTCCCGCGGGCGAGCTTGATCTTCGTCATCGAGCTCTACCGGGCGTGGATCTCGCCGACTCGAATGCCCACCTGTCGGTTCGAACCCACCTGCAGCGGCTACGCCGTCGAAGCGCTCGACAAACACGGATTCGTGTGGGGCTCGGTACTCGCGACGTGGCGCCTGCTGAAGTGCGGCCCGTGGCACAAGCCCGGTTACGACCCGGTCCCCGAACGAGGACCCGTGGAGTGGCTGCGCAGCAAGACTTCAAACAGTGGTGCCACCGCACCAACTTCAGATAGGGGTAAGTGAGCCGTGCTCAACTTCATCTACTACCCGGTGTCCTGGATCATGTGGGTCTGGCACTGGCTGTTCGACAGCATCATGCCGAACTCCCCCGGCTGGGACGGAATAGCGTGGGCCCTGTCGGTGGTGTTCCTGGTCTTCACCCTCCGCGCGATTCTGTACAAGCCGTTCGTCAAGCAGATCCGCACGACGAAGCAGATGCAGGAAATCAACCCGCAGATGCAGGCGATTCGCAAGAAGTACGCCAACGACCGGGTCAAGATGACCGAGGAGATGCAGAAGCTCCAAAAGGAGCACGGCTTCAATCCACTCCTCGGGTGTCTGCCGATGTTCATGCAGATCCCGGTCTTCATCGGTCTGTTCCACGTGTTGCGTTCGTTCAACCGGATGGGTGCGGGCACCTCGATGCCGATCGGCGGTTCGGCCAGCGGCGGCATGACTGCCGAGCAGACCCGCAATACCGCCAACTACGTCTTCAGTGCCGACCAGGTGCAGAACTTCCTGGATGCGCGACTGTTCGGTGTTCCGCTCTCGTCGTACATCACCGAACCGGTCGACCAGTTCAAGGCGTTCGTCGATCCTGGCCAGCCCATCGACTTCTCGCGCTGGCAGATCGCCGCCGTGGTGATCCCGCTGATGATCGTGGCCTCGATCGCCACGCATATGAACTCGCGGGCCTCGGTCGCGCGGCAGAGTGCTGAGGCGATGGACAATCCTCAGACACGGATCATGAACAAGCTCGCACTGTACGTCTTCCCGCTGGGCATTCTGGTCACTGGTCCGTTCTTCCCGGTCGCCATCCTCCTGTACTGGGTCAGCAACAACCTCTGGACCTACGGCCAGCAGCACATCGTCTTCGGACGCATCGCACGTGAAGAAGAAGAGGCGAAGGCCGCGAAGGAAGAGCGGCTCAGGGCCGCAGCACCGAAGCCCGGCGCCCGACCCGACAAGACGAAGAGGGCACCGACCACGGTTGCGGTCGTCGACGGTGAAGTGGACGACGCGTCAGATGAGACGAAGTCCGCCGGCGGCAAGAAGTCGAGTCCAGCCAAGCGCCAGGGCACGACCAAGCCGGCGGCCAACAAGCCGTCTCCCGGGCAGAAGCCGAGTCAAGCGAAGCCGGGCGGAGCCAGGAAATCCGGCAGCAAGCGCAATAAGAAGAAGGGTCGGCCCGGCGGCCGTTGACGGCGCCGCGACTCATTCAGACGTTTCCATTAAGTGAGGTAGAAGATGACGGACCAGACTGTGTCGAGTGACGACACTGAACAGGTCGATCCTGTGGAGCCCATCGAGCAGGACGCTGATCTCGACGAGATCGATGAAGAGGATCAGTTGGTCGAGGAGGGCGAGATCGCCGGCGACTATCTCGAGCAGTTGCTCGACATTCTCGACTTCGACGGCGACATCGATCTCGACGTCGACGGTGACCGAGCGATCGTCAGCATCGACGGCGGCAAGGACCTGACCAAGCTCGTCGGTCGCAACGGCGAGGTGCTCGACGCACTCCAAGAGCTGACGCGACTGGCTGTGCAGCAGTCGACCGGTGACCGCAGCCGCTTGATGCTCGACATCAGCCGCTGGCGTGCTGATCGCCGCGACCGTCTCGCTCGCATCGGCAACGAGGTCGCCGAGCGTGTGCGGGATTCGGGCGAGAGTGAGTCGCTCGACCCGATGACTCCCTTCGAGCGGAAGATCGTGCACGACGCCGTCGCCGCGGTTGACGGAGTTTACAGCGAGAGTGAGGGGGCGGAGCCGAACCGCCGTGTGGTCGTCATCAAGGAATGACGACTCCCCTGATCCGGGGTTAGCCCCGGTTGGATATCCGCAGACGATCCCCGCAACGCTCTGACAACAGGGTGTCGCGGGGATCGTCTTTTCGACACAGTGACTTTATGGGTCCAGGGTCTAAGGCCTTGTCTGAAACTCTCCCATTCGGTTGTTTTGACTTACGTCAGTGTGATTCTCCGGGTCGGCGTCATCAGATGCTCTGAGCGCGTTTCACGTGAAACCCGCGCCCGCGTCCGACTGTCCAGCTCGATCAGCGCTGTTCGCGGCTGGCCCTGTGTTTCACGTGGAACAAGACCAGGGGCTGAAGCTCCGGTCGACGGGTGGCGTCAGGTTGTGGGTTAGATCGGCAACCTGTGGAAATCGGTTCCCGACGTCGGGTGGCGGGTCGGTGCGGACTAAGCTGAATGAGGCTGTCCGGCTACGGTGCGAAGTCTGTCCTCAGATGTGTGCTTGCCCTGAGCGTGTCCGCTCCCCTAGCAGGGTGGCCGGTAGTTGTCTCGATCGTGGATCTGCTGCGTGCTTCAGGATCGCGGCTCGCGAGCGGAGCGGGTTTCACGTGAAACCACTCAACCGATCGGGCACCACAACGGCCGTGTTCCACGTGGAACATCGAAGGGATGAATAGATGTCAGAGGATGACCCGACGCCGGCGGCTGCCGAATCGACGCCGGAGATCGCTGCGGCCATATTCGGCGAACGACTGCCGCCGGCCGAGAAGTACGCGCAGATTCTGTCTGAGGAGGGCGTGGTCCGCGGACTCATCGGTCCCCGTGAACTGCCGCAACTCTGGACCAGGCACCTGCTCAACTGTGCCGTTGTCTCCGAGGAGATTCCGGATGGTGCGAGCGTCATCGACATCGGGTCCGGCGCGGGCTTGCCCGGTATCCCCCTCGCGATCGCTCGTCCGGACTTGGCGGTCACTCTCATCGAGCCGTTGCTTCGCCGGACCACCTTTCTTGAGGAAGTGGTCTCCGGGCTTCCACTCGACAACGTGACGGTGGTACGCGGTCGCGCCGAAGAGAAGGCGGTGCTGAAGGCCGTGGAGCCGGCGGATGTAGTCACGTCGCGGGCTGTCGCGCCGCTGGAACGGCTGGCGAAATGGTCCGCTCCCCTGATCCGAGGAGGCGGCAGATTGGTCGCATTGAAGGGGCAGTCTGCGCCTGACGAGATCGCTCGCGATTGGGAGAAGGTGATGAGGTCCGGGATCCGGGATCTGGCAGTGGCTCAATGCGGGACGATGCTGGAGACGCCGACCACGTTGATAGTCGGGCGGCGGAATGAGACAGCACGTGATGCGCGGGCGGCCCGTCGGGCTGCCCGCCGGAACTGATGGAGGCTCAAGAATTGGTGTCATTTCGCCGGAGGGCGCACAATGGAAGCACTGACCGAAGGAGTTCCGGGGTGCCCAACCACGAGCCCAGCGTTTCACGTGAAACGCCACCAGTACCGCCAGTGCAGAGCTACGACGACACCCCGATAGCGACCGCAGCAGCCCGCGCGAGCCAGGTTTTGACCCCCGGCGGCACCGGCAGGCTCCCCCGACCGCCACAGCCGCGGGTGATGACTATCGCGAACCAGAAGGGTGGAGTCGGAAAGACGACATCCGCCGTGAACCTTGCGGCCGGCCTCGCGCTGCACGGCCTCGGGGTCCTGGTCATCGATCTCGATCCGCAGGGTAATGCGAGTACGGCCCTGGGCATCGACCATCGCAAGCCGGGAATCGCGTCTGTATACGAGATGCTTCTCGACGACGTGCCGCTGCGGGAAGCGATCCAGAAGTCGCCGGCGAACGATCGGTTGTACTGCGTGCCGTCAACTCTCGATCTCGCCGGCGCCGAGATCGAGTTGGTTTCCGTCGTAGCGCGCGAGAGTCGCCTGCGAAATGCCCTCGATCCGGCCGTGCTGGCCGAGCTCGAGATCGACTACGTGCTGATCGACTGCCCTCCGTCGCTCGGGCTGTTGACGGTCAACGCGATGGTCGCGGCCCGTGAAGTCCTCATTCCGATCCAGTGTGAGTATTACGCGCTCGAGGGCGTGGGCCAGCTGCTGCGGAATATCGAACTCGTCCAGGCACATCTGAACAAGGAACTGCATGTGTCGACCATTCTGTTGACCATGTATGACGGCCGCACCAAGCTCGCGGATCAGGTGGCTGCGGAGGTTCGGAATCACTTCGGCGACAAGGTGCTGTCGACGATCATTCCCCGCAGTGTGAAGGTCTCCGAAGCTCCGGGCTTCGGTATGACGATCATCGAGTACGACCCGGGTTCACGTGGATCCATGAGTTATCTCGACGCCGCCCGTGAGCTGGCGGAGCGAGGCGCTGCTGTAGGAGGAACGGTATGAGTCAGCGAGACACTCAACGTCGCGGAGGTCTGGGACGAGGTCTGGCAGCACTGATTCCTACGGGGCCGAGCGATGACGATCACGGTGTGAATACCACGAAGATGGGTTCCGCCGCCGCGGACGTCGTCATCGGTGGCGGATCACCGAAGGTCGGTGCTGCGGTGGCGGAGAAGCCATCGTCGGATCTCCTCGCGCCGACCGGTCCCGCGCCCTCAGCGTCACAGGCCTCTTCCGCGAGCGGTGGAGCAGACGAGATCGGCGCCGTCTACCGTGAGATCGCACCGAGCGATATCGAGCCGAACCCGAAGCAGCCGCGCACAGTCTTCGACGAGGAGGCGCTCTCCGAACTCGAGCACTCGATTCGGGAGTTCGGTCTCATGCAACCGATCGTGGTGCGGGAGCTCCCCTCCCCCGGCGCGAATGGCGCGCGCTATCAGCTCATCATGGGCGAACGACGGTGGCGCGCCGGCAGCAATGTGGGCCTGGAGACCATCCCGGCCATCGTTCGGGACACCCCGGATGGCGATCTGCTCCGAGACGCTCTGCTGGAGAACATTCACCGAGCACAGCTGAACCCACTCGAAGAGGCCGCCGCCTATCAGCAGTTGCTCGAAGAGTTCGACGTGACACACGAAGAGCTCGCCACTCGGCTCGGTCGATCACGCCCGGTGATCACCAACATGATCCGGCTGCTGCGGCTCCCGATTCCGGTCCAGCGCAGGGTTGCGGCCGGTGTCCTCTCCGCCGGGCATGCTCGCGCACTCCTCGCTCTGGAAGCGGGTGCCGACGCACAGGAGGCACTGGCGGCGCGGATCGTCGCGGAGGGACTGTCGGTCCGAGCCACGGAGGAAGCAGTCACTCTCGCGAATCGGGACGGCGTCGACGACAAGCCCGCCGCGAAGAAGCGGAAGCCGATGGAGATGCCGGGGCTGCAGGATGTGGCGAACCGGCTGTCCGATCGTCTCGATACCAAGGTGACGGTGAGCCTGGGTAAGCGGAAGGGACGCGTATCGATCGAATTCGGATCGGTCGACGATCTGGAGCGGATCGTCAATGTGATCGCCGAACAGACCGAAAAGTAGTCCCGCAAAGGGGTATACGAGAATACGTGGCTGTTTCGTCACTGTGACGGCGTCCATGTGTGGCGCTAAACCTTGACGATCTTCCGCCGCGAGAAGGAGGAGACCGCAGCGATGGGTCTGTCTGTGGTGCCACTGGAGCTCGAAGACTTCGAGACTCTGCCGCTGCATTCCCGTCGTTGCGTCTTCTGGGAGGTCGATCGGACCGGTGGGTCGCCCGCGATCGACACGGTGATCACCGGAGGTGATAAGCGCACGGACTCCGCCGGACCCGAGAGTGAGTTCGACAAAGAGGCTTGGCTGTCGGGACTGCTGCTGGAATGGGGTGTGTGCTGTCAGGTCGCTGTGGAACCCACGACCGGACGAGTCGTCGGTGCCGCCTTCTACTCCCCGCCGGGACGGGTGCCCCGCGCGCAGCACTTCCCCACCGCCCCGGTCGGTGCGGATGCCGTTCTACTCACTACGATTCGCATGGAACCGGGCTTCGAGAGCGAGTCGACGGCACTGCTCGACGCCGTCGTGGCCGACCTCGTCCGGCGCGGAGTGCGCGCGGTGGAGGCGTTCGGTTTCAGCGGCGACGACGAGTCCCTCGCGATGGATCTGGTGACGTTGCTTCTCGGCAGCGGCCTGGCCGCTGACGTGTGCCGCCGGTGCATTCTGCCGACCCGACTGCTGACGGACTTCGGGTTCGAGGTGGTCGCCGACGACCCGTACCTGCCGCGTCTGAGGCTCGAACTCGACGAGGGCCTGGGTTGGAAGAGCCAGGTGGAGCGTGCGCTCCGGAAACTGGTGGAGACCCCGCCGGCGGAAATGCTGGCGGACCCGATCAGTCAGCCGGTGACCTGTTCTGCCGCAAGCAGTTCGGCGAACGTGTAAGTTCCGGTCGGCCGGTCGTTCTCACCGAGCAGGTACAGCCGCTTGACTGCGACCAGGACGGCTTCGGCGATGGTGTCGCGGATGGCGGGGTCGCTCAGCTGCGCGGCGTCGTGAGGATTGGTGATGTAGCCGGCTTCGATCACGATGACCGGCATCCGCGTGGAGCGCAGGATGTTCCAGGTCCGTGGGTGGCTGCGGCAGTCGAGGAAGCCGGTGCGTGCCACGATCTCCCGCTGGATGTACCCGGCGAGATTGCGCCCGATCGTGGAGTAGGAACCGTGCGTGTTGCCGAAGTAGAACGTCGCGAGCCCGCTGGCCTTCTCGTTCGGGTAATGGCCGGTTCGCAACGAGATCATCAGGTCGACATCGGCGAGATTGGCCACCCGCACACGGTCGTCGTCGGTCGGGGTCGTCTTCGCGTCATGCGACAGGAATGTCTCCATACCCGCGGCGGACATCCGGCCCTCGAGACGGGCCGCCAGATCCCAGAGCAGGGTGTTCTCGTTCCCGATGGGGCTCTCGTCGCCGGGATCGATCAGAATTCGCTTACCGGTGAGCTGCGGACCGGACTTGCGAACGTGCTCCTCCTCGCGGATCGCGTGCGGCGAGCCGCCGGTGACGCGGGTGCCGAGACGTTCCAGTGATCGCAGCGTCGCGGGACCGCAGATGCCGTCGGACGAGAGACCGTACTCGGTCTGGTACAGGCAGACGGCGTGGTGCGTCACCTCGCTGAAGATTCCATCCACCAGTCCGTGGTAGTAGCCGAGATTCTGCAGGCGCGACTGGAGCGTGGCGACGTCGTCGCCCGTCATCGGCGCGGAGAGCCGGTAGAGCAGAATGCGGGCGCCCAGACGGTACGAGGCTTCGCGCAGGGCGGTGTAGGTGGCGTATCCGACGATCCCGTCGACGATCAGTCCGCGTTCCTGCTGGAAGGCGCGCACCGCACGGTCGCAGGCCTTGTCGAAGACCGCCTCGGGCGGCGACCAGGGGCCCTGCGTGGTGGACGGCGGGGTGGGTGCAGCGTCGGGCAGTAATCCACGGGTGGCCAGAATGGCCCTGATCTCGGCTACCGCAGAACCGTGGTCCCCCAGACGCAACACCTGCATACGTACTTCCCACTCTCTCGATACCGCCGACCCGGACCGAGGCATTGCTGATCCGAGACTCGCACCATTCTCTCAGCCAGCGCCGGGCGCGACAAATGATCGCGCCGTTCTGTGACGATCGGCCCACGGCCCGGGTGCGGGCGTGGGCCGATCGGCAGCGATGTCAGGCGAGGACGTCGGACAGTTCGCGAAGCAGAGCCGCCTTGGGCTTGGCGCCCATGATGGTCTTGACCGGCTTACCGCCGGAGAAGAGCATGAGCGTGGGAATGCTCATGATCTGGTACTCGCGGGCGACGTTCGGGTTCTGGTCGACGTCGACCTTCGCGACGGTCAGCTTGTCGCTGTTGTCGCGGGCGATCTCCTCGAGCACCGGAGCCACCATTTTGCAGGGGCCGCACCAGGTGGCCCAGAAGTCGACGAGGACGGGCTTGGACCCGGAGGCCTCGATCACGTCGCCGGCGAAGGTCGCGTCGGTGACTGCAACGGTGTTCTCAGACATTCTTCCTCCTGAATGGTCGTCGGCTCGGATGGCCGGCGTGAGGTTCGGTCAGGCGTGGGCCTGGTCGGCGAGCCATCGTTCGGCGTCGATAGCGGCCGAACAGCCGCTGCCGGCGGCGGTGATCGCCTGTCGGTAGGTGTGGTCGACGAGATCGCCGCAAGCGAAGACGCCGGGAAGGTTGGTGTACGTGGTGCGGCCGACGACCTTGACGTAACCGTCGTCGTCGAGCTGGACCTGTCCCTTGACGAGATCGCTTCGCGGATCGTGACCGATCGCGACGAACATTCCCGTCGCGTCGAGCGTCCGGACCTCTCCGGTCTCGGTGTCGGTGAGCTCCAGTTCGGTGACGGTGTTCTCGCCCTTGACCGCCGAGACGGTCGCATTGGTGATGAATCGGATCTTCTCGTTCTCGCGAGCGCGTTCGAGCATGATCTTCGAGGCGCGGAACTCGTCGCGGCGGTGGATCAGCGTGACCGACTTCGCGAACTTGGTCAGGAAGGTCGCTTCCTCCATCGCTGAGTCGCCGCCACCGACCACCGCGATGTCCTGGTCCCGGAAGAAGAAGCCGTCGCAGGTGGCGCATGCGGAGACACCGCGGCCGAGCAGTTCCTGCTCGCCCGGGACGTTCAGATAACGTGCCGCCGCCCCCATCGCGAGGATGACGCTGCGGGCCCGGTGGACTTCGCCGGCGACCTCGACCTCTTTGATCTCGCCCTCGAGCCGCAGGGCGTCGACCTCCTCCATGCGCAGGTCGGCTCCGAAGCGGAGCGCCTGCTCGCGCATCTCGTCCATCAGTTCGGGACCCTGGATCCCCTTCTGGAAGCCGGGGAAGTTCTCGACCTCGGTCGTCGTCATGAGGGCGCCGCCGAAGGAGATGCCCTCGAAGACCAACGGCGACAGTTCGGCCCGGGCAGCGTAGATCGCCGCCGTGTAGCCGGCAGGCCCCGACCCGACGATGATCACGTCATGGATCTGGTTCTGGTTGTCGCTCATCAATCCTCCGTTGTCGCGTAGTCCGCTCGGTGCGGCCTGCATCGTGCGATGACGCCGGGCAGACGCATCAGTCAACACCAGAGTATGGCGCGATGTTCCCGCGTGTGCGTTCCGGTGCGGCGCACCTCACCGAGGAGCCGTTCGGCGCGACGGTTCAGCCACCGGTGAGTCGGTCGATCACGGAATCGAGACGGGCCGCGATCGCATCGGGCATCGGCGCCGCCGACTGCCCGCGTTCTCGCAGCTCCGTCTGCACGCGATCGAGCGCGGCGAGCACTTGAGCGGCGTGCGGATCGGCGGCGAGCCGACTCCGGACGTGTGCGGCGACTTCGGGCTCGAGTGCGTCCGCGTGCAGATCCGCCAGCAGCTCCGTCGAGTACGGCGGCTCAGGCGCGGGGCGGCCCGCCCGGTGCTTCGCTGAAGGAACCATGATCTTTGAGAATCGCCTATCGTCCGTCGTCGCCATCCACACTACTTAGACGCACGTGCCGACGAATCGGTTCCGGCGATGATCTCCGGTGAGTCGGCCGGAGCCCTAACAGTCATCGTCCAGATACTCGAGAACCATCGCGAGCTTGGCCCGGCCGCGGGAGCAGCGGCTCTTGACCGTCCCGCAGGCCACCGACAGGATCGCCGCGGCGTCGCGGATCGAGTATCCGTGATAGTCGACGAGAATGACGGCGTCCCGCTGGTCGGGCGGCAGTACGTCGAGAGCTCGGCCGATCGACAGTCCGACGTCGATCCCGACCGTGTAGTCGCGTTCGTCGGCGAGCAGTGCCGACTCGAACTCGATGAGGGGCATGGTCTCGTGACAGCGGATGCGGCGCAGGCGGTCGAGGCAGGAGTTCACGACGATCTTGTGCAACCAGCTCGACACTGATGCGTCGGCTCGGTAGGAGGTGGCCGTGCGGTAGATGGAGATCCACGCGTCCTGCATCGCGTCCGCGGCGTCGTCCTCATTGCCTGTGGTGCGTAAGGCGATGGCCCAGAGATGATTCCGGTGCCGTTCGTACAGTTCGCGGAACGCTCCGGCGTCGCCCCCGATGTGTGCGCGAAGCAAGTGCGCATCGGTCTTCTGATCGATGATCCCCCGAGTCATGCGACGACACTAAGCGCGAAACAGTGCCGGATTCGAGCTTTTCCTCACTTTGTGGATGGTTGTTGGCGAACCTGTGGACGAATCGCGCGGTGAAGCCGACTTATGCACATCAGAGTGTGTTCTCGAGGCTCTGTCCGCCTCGGTGCCGTTGTCGCCGCCGCTCTTACTAGGCTGGTCTCATGAGCGACGACAAGCCCTTGGCCGCTTGGCGGGCCGCCCGATCGATGGGCCGGATGGCCGTTCCCGGTGAGCTGGCGCTGACCAAGACGCACGTCGTCTTCGAGCCGAAGTCGAAGCGAGCCGCCGGCGCGCGCTTCTCGGTCGCGCTGAAGTTCGTGGCAGCCGTCGGGTCGGCGCCGGGAACCGGCAGGCTGCTCTCCGGCGGCAAGGCCGATCGTCTGTGTCTCACCCTCGGTGACGGTTCGGAGTGGTTGTTCGTGATCGCGGAACTGGACGACGCGTGCACACGGATCCGTGAGCGTCTCACGGCGAACCGCTGACCGTCGCCCGGTGCGACGGCGGCCGGCTCAGCCGAAGATCTTGTCGTAGGTGGCGACGAACATCTCGGTGACCACCTCGTGGACCGAGTCCACCTGGAACAGATCGGGGCCGGCCTGCTCGTTGATCGGGTCGGTCAGTGCCATCTGCCAGTCGACGAGCAACTGCGTGATGGCGCCGACGAGGCCGATGGCCGCGAGCTTCTGCTTCGGAGTGGTCGGCCGTCCGTTGCTCGCGAATCCGGCGATCAGATCGGCCCAGTCGTGAATGGCGCCGAGCCGCAACTTCTCGATCTCGGGTGCCACGCCGACCACCTCGATGAGGATGACCCGCGCCCGCCGCGGATCTTCCACGAGACTGTTGATGAAGCCGCCCAATGCCTCCTCGGCGAGGATCGGGATGACAGCCGCCGGAACCGGTCCGTCGGCCACGCCGGCGCGATCGATGACCTCGGTGGCCGCCGCGATCGTCGCGCTGCGAGCGATGTCGACGCAACGCTGGTACACCGCTGCAAGAAGATTCACTCGGTCGGGAAACGACTCGTAGAAGTACCGCTGCGTCAGACCGGCTTCGTCGCAGATCTTCTTGACCGAGACGTTGACGTATCCCTCGGTGCCGAACAACTCCACACCCGCTTCCACGAGCGCGGATCGTCGTTGTTTCTGTCGCTCCGCGGCGGACACACCCCCGTATGTTCGCCCACCACTGTTTTTGTTCATCGAATCAGATTCTACCGCCGAGGCGATTCGGGCCAGGGGTTGGCACCGCATATCTGACACGGTACTGTGTCAAATAAATCGGACGAGAACAATCCGTCCGTGCGTTCTGGAGGGGTGGAGATTGCTGGACTTCCTGCCCGAACCGATGCGGGAGCCGACGGTGCTCGCGATCCCGTTCTTCGCGGTTCTGCTGCTGTTGGAGACCTACGCCGCGGCCAAGTTGGAGCGGGAGGACGGCGACGGCCGGCCGCCCAAGGGCTCCTATGAGCGCAGGGACGCGCGGACGTCGATCCTGATGGGGCTCGTCTCGATCGGGACGTCGGCCTTCTGGAAGTTCGTCGCTCTGTTCGGGTACAGCGCGCTGTTCGCGTACGTCGCGCCGTGGCATCTGCCGGTCGACGCCTGGTACACCTGGGTGATCGGCTTCATCGCTCTCGACTTCCTCTTCTACTGGGAGCACCGGATCGCCCACCGGGTACGCCTGGTCTGGGCCACTCACCAAGCCCACCACTCCAGCGAGTACTTCAATTTCGCGACGGCGCTCCGGCAGAAGTGGAACAACAGCATGGGTATCATCATGTGGGCGCCCCTCCCCCTGCTCGGCTTCCCGCCCGCGGTGGTCTTCGCCGTGTACTCGCTGAACCTCGTCTATCAGTTCTGGATCCACACCGAGCGGATCGACAAGATGTGGAAACCCTTCGAGTTCGTGATGAACACGCCCTCGCACCACCGAGTGCATCACGGCAGCGATCCGGAATACCTCGACCGCAATTACGGCGGCACCTTCATCGTCTGGGACCGGCTCTTCGGCTCGTTCCAGCCCGAACTCGACCGGCCGCACTACGGGCTCACCAAGCCCGTCGAGACCTACAACATCTGGACCCTGCAGACGCACGAGTACGTGAACATCGCCCGCGACGTCCGCGAGGCCCCGTCTCTGCGCGCCAAGCTCGGCTACGTCTTCGGTCCGCCCGGGTGGGCGCCGGCTCCGGAGAAGGTCTCGTCGTGAGCCGTCAGGAGACGCTGACCTTCGAGATCACGGCCTGGTAGTCGCCGCTCGGCCCCACGGGCAGAGTGGTGAGCCAGACGATGAAGTACGGCGCCGACGCCGGCTCGTCGACCTTGATCGTCGTGGACTTGGAGTCCACGGTTCCGCCGCCGACCTGCGTGGTCTGATCGAGGCTGGTCGGAGACCTCTGGTCCGACGTCCGCAGCTCCACTTGGAAGCCGGGAGTGGTGGTCGTGATCGTCACCGATCGCACGGTGTTGTCGCCGCCGGTGGCGAAGAGCAGCCCCATCCCCGACTTGAGACCGCCGAACTGCGGACTGCCACGGTAGGCGTCGGTCCGCCAGGCCGGCGGGGTGCCGGTGAGCAGGTTCTGGATGTTCGGTGCGGAGTCGGGCGGTTCGCCGGACACGTCCAGGAGCGTCACCGACTTGAGGCTCACCGCCGGAGCCGCGGGAGTGCGAGCGGGTGCCGACGTCGCCGATGCGCTCTCACTCGGCAGGATCGAGTCGATATCGGACTCGGTGTTGCCCGAGCCGCCGAAGACGTTGGTCATCGCGACCACCACGGCGACGATCAGGAAGAGCACGAACAGACCGGCGCCCGCCAGCAGCGCGGTGTTGCGGCGACCCGCCTCACCCTCGCCCAGCAGGCGTTCCTTGCGCGTCCTCGACAGCGGCGCCACGGAGACCGGAGCCTCCCGGGACTCGACGCGCGGGATCATGTCGGTCTTGAGATCGACCACGGTCGCCTGGTCCAGGACGTGCTGGACGGTGGCCGCGGTGCGGATGCCCCGGTCGCCCTCGAGAGCGCGCGAGGCGACGGCCGAGATCTCGAACGGGATCTCGGGCTTCACCGCGCGCGGTGCGATCGGACGCGACGGATGCTCGGGATCGGGCTCGGCGGGCGGAATCCCGCCGACCGGCGCGGAACCCGCTGTCGCGATCGCACCGGTGGCGGCGTCGAGCGGCCAGCGGTTGAGCAGCAGCGCGTACAGGACCGCTCCGAGACCGCGGACGTCGCCGGTCCGGTCGTCACCGGGGATGACCGCCGGGAAGGCGAGGACCGCATCACCGTCGGTGCTGACGCGGATCCGGTCCGGGTGGTCGATCGACAGAGTCGCACCGGTGCGGTGCGCTGCTTCGGCGCCCGCGGCCAGAGCCCGGACCGCGCGCGCGGCACCCATCGCCGACGGCGACGTGGCCGCGACCTCCTTGAGCGAGGAGCCGTGAATCCATTCGGTGACGATCACGCCGCCGGAAGCACTGCGGACCACGTCGAGCACCCGGGCCACGCCGGCCGAGTGGAGCTGGCCGAGCCGACGGGTGCGATTCAGAATCGCGCGGGGACCGGTGTCGTCGTCGCGGTCGCCCGGCCGGATCGGCGGCGCCTTCTGTTCGGGGTCGACGAACGTGAGGCCGACTTCGCGGTCGAGTCCGGTGTCCTTGGCGCGCCAGAACTCCAGGCCGCGGGTTCCGCCCTCCTTCTCGAGGAGGCGGTAGCGCCCACCGGCGATGGCGGCGCCCGGAACCAGGCGAGGTCCGCGCGGCGGTCCCATGATGCGGGTGGCCTCACTGGACGGACCAGTCGGCGAACCGGCGGCCGGGCCGGTCGGACGGCCGCCCTTGTTGCCGTTCTGGCCCATCGGCGGAACTCCTCGTTGACGTGGTGGCCCGTAGGGCCGAGGTCGAGGACCGGGACCTCCCACAACCGGGAGGACCATGGTCTCGCCCACCGCCCCGCCGGACAACACCGAATACTCCTGCCACGTCGCGGTGCCTCGATCGAACCGGCGACGGACGTCTACTTGACCAGCGTACGGGACCGAATCGTCCGAGGTGATCCGCGGGATCTGGATGGTCATCGTCCGCGAGTCGGAGTCGTCGGCCGACGGTGTGGGTGCAGGGGCGAGTGCCGGAATGAACCGTCCGAGGAGACGCTGCACCGTGTTGCTGATGGTGACCATCTCGGGGATCTTCAGTGCGGTCAGCAGCAGGTAGGTGACGCCCAGGACGATGATCGCGGTGAATCCGAGATAGACCACCGAGCCGATCTTGCCCGCCTGCGTCGACATCTCGTCGAGCCCGGTGAGATCGGCGACGAGCCACACCGCGAGTGCGACGGCGAGCGAGACTCCGATCGCCTGATATGTCGTGCGGGTGACGTCGGAGAGCCGGGTGATGCCGAGGCGCTTGTGCAGCAGCATCTGACCGACGATCGCGCCCACCAGATAGCCCAGACCGTTGGAGAGCGAGAGCCACCGGACGATGAGCTCGGGATCGTCGAAGATCACCGGACCGAGATACGACGACGCGACCTTGACGGCCGTGATCCCGACGACCATGAGGGTCGGGGTCCAGGCGTCCTCGCGCGCATAGAACACACGCAGCTGCACGAGGGTCATCGCGTACGGAATCAACGTGAACGCGCCCCACGACAGCACCGACCCCAGCTGAGACGCGGTATCGGCGTCGAACTTGCCGAAATTGAAGATCGCGATGCCGATGGCCGGGCCGAAGAAGGTCATGAAGGCCACCGTCGGTACCAGCGCGATCATCGTCAGTCGTGTCGCGAGGGACATGTCATCGATGACGGCGTCGGTGTCGTCGGCGGCCGCGTTGCGCGAGAGACGCGGCATGATCGCGGTCAGGATGGTGACGCCGAGGACGCCGTAAGGCAGCTGGAGCAGTTGCCAGTGGGTCGCGTACACCGAGATTCCCGACGCGGTGGCGTGGGCGGCGATCCGGTAAGTGATCACGAGCCCGACCTGCAGTACCAGGACGTACGCGACGATCGCGACGGCCATGCCCCCGAACTGCCGCAGCCGGGCGTCGATACCCCACTCGAGCTTCAGATGGACGCCGACCTTGCGGAGGAAGGGCATCAGGATCGCGGCCTGCATCACCACGCCGAGCGTGGTGCCGATGCCGAGGACGAGCAGTTTCGGCTCCGACATCCGGACCGGGTTCAGCGTCATCTCGCCCGGCATCGCCCAGTACAGCACCAGCGTGGTGATCTGAACGACGTTGTTCAGGACCGGCGCCCACGCACCGGGTTTGAACAGGCCCTTCATGTTCAGAATCGCGATGAACAGCGCCGACAGTCCGTAGAAGAGGATCTCGGGCAGCAGCAGATACGCGAGTGCGGTGGTCAGCGGCCGGTTCACCTGGCCGTCGCCGACGTTCAACAGGGTCAGCAGGGGCGCCGCGACGATCGCGATGAGACTGGCGACGCCGAGCAGCACCAGTGTCAGGGTGAAGATGCGGTTGATGAAGCCGGCGCCGCCGTCGGCGTCCTCGTTCTCGGCGCGCACCAGCACCGGGATGACGATGGCGGTCAGCACCGCGCCGAGGACCACTTCGGCGATCATGCTCGGGAGCACGTAGGCGGCCTGGAAGGCAGACGCGACCGCGCCGCCGAGCATCGCCAGGACCAGGACGGTCCTGATGAATCCGGTGATCCGGCTGATCAGTGTCGCGATGGCGATGGAGCCGCCGGTGCGCATGATGCCGACGTCGGAGTCGTCGGGCTTCACCGCCGGAGCGTCCGCTCCGCCGCCGTTCGCCGCCCCGGGGCTCACCGCCGCCGGCTCAGCCCTGGCGGCGCCCGGCCCGGCGTCGCGCGGATCTCCGGTGCGCTGGTTCGGACGATTGCTCATTCACGCTCCCCGCTGTCCCTCGGCCCACTGTCCCACGGCCCAGAGTCCCCCGCCGCGCGTTCTCCGGGCAACTCGCCGTCGAGTTGCCCATCCGCGGCCCGTTCCGCCTCAAGTCTGTCCTGATAGCTCAGCGTCGCCTGTTCCAGGTCCTCCTCGTCCGGCTCCGGCCGGTCCTCGTCGGCGGGGTCGGGCTCGCCGCGGAACCGATGCCACAGCCGGCGTGCGGTCAGCAGGATCAAGATGACGGCCGCACCGACGGTGATCCAGAACAGCGGCTTGCCGTACGCGTTCGCGTAGATCGAGAGTTCGATGGGCGTGCTCAGCGGCACGTCGCTGGAGGTGACCAGCGAGATGTGCACCGTCGCCGGTTCCGAGCTCGACGCGTGGGTGGGGATCTGGAGTTGCCGGGTTCCGGCGGCCGGGATCTCGACGGTGCCGACGTCGCCCACCTCCAGGGCGCTGGGTGCGTCGATGTCCAGCCGTACCCGGATCGGAAGCGCCAGATCGTTCCGGACCACCAGGAGCAGCGGGCTCCGCTCGGAGGCCAGGGTGTATCGGCCGCTGGGATCGAGCAGGGAGACCGCTTGCTGCATGTTGCCGAGAGTGATGCCCACCGCGGTCAGCCGATCGGTGCGCTGGCCGCGCGCCACCGCGTTATCGGTGGTCGACGCGCTCGACACCGCGCGCAGCAGGTCGTCGCGCAAGGGCGCCAGGTATTCGGCCGGCGTGGTGACGGTCTCGGCGTTTCCGACCAGGGCGGCCTGCATGTGGTCGATACGGTCCAGCCGCTGACGCACCGTCTCGGCGTCGCTCTGCGTGATCGGGTATCCCGCCGCCGCGTCGGGCGAGATGTCGCCGGGCACGTCGAGTTCGGCGGGGGTGGCGGCGGCAGGCAGCTCGTCCACCACGGTCGCGAGCGGCACCGGGCGGGCGGTGCCCGAAGACAGCATGAGCTCGGCGGTGTCGTGCAGTGCCTGTGCGTCCTGCACGGTCGGTGACCAATAGGTCGGCGGCATGATGAACGCCGACCGCCCGGTGGTCGGGAGCCTGGTCGAATCCGCTTCGGCCGACGCGGTGGGCGCCGGAGCGTCAAGCATCGGGAAGGCCAGGGCGGCGGCGGCCGCCTGCCTGCGGCTCACCGCCGACTCGCCCGAGAGGTTCGGCTGCTGCCAGTTGGGAACGATCGCAGGCACCACCGGCGTGAGCCCGGCGCCTCCGATGGCCGCGCTGATCGCGATGTCGTAGCTCTGCAGATGCGTCGCCTGGCTCCGGTAACGGCCGGACGCCGATCCCGAGGTGGGTGCGCGGTCGGCGCCGAGAGGAGTCAGCGACGTGGCTGCGATGGCCGCCGAGGTGACGCCGAGTTCGGACAGCAGATCGCGGCCGGCGTCGGTGAGCGTTCCGGTGGCGGGAATGGTGAGACCGCGCACGGTCTTGACGCCGAGGATCGCATCGACGGTGTCGTACGGATTCAGCACGGCGCGCCGCGCGAGCCCGGCGTCGTTGACGGTGCGGAGGGAGTCGAGGCCGGCCTGTGCGAAAGGCAGTGCGGTGACGCACATTCGGCTCGCGACCTGCGTGAGGCCGCGCAGCCACGACTTGGCCGCCGAGGCGCCCTGCCCGTCGTGGGTGCGGGCCTCGGGGTCTGCCGGATCGTCGGTGACGACGTAGCCGTCGGCCATTCTCGTGACTGTGAGCAGCAGGTCGGGGTCGACGGCGAGACAGGTCGAGTCGCGCACCGGGTCGTCGGGACTCGCCGCCGGTTCGGTGGTTCCGGGGCCGACGGTCGGCGGAGTGTCGGAGGACGCGGTGCCCGCGAGTTGCTCCAGCGCTTGCAACGACATCCCGAGGCGGCCGTCGGGCTGCAGGGAATGGCCCAGGGCGTCGCTCGTGAGCCGCAGCTCCGCGGTGCCGCCGCCGAGGATGCCCGCGGCTTCCTGCGGTGCGGCCGCGAGCGGCCAGATCATCGTGAACGGTGCGGGGCGGGAGGTGTTCGGCGCGATCGATCCGTCCCGGCCGAGCAGTGGAGCGCCGGGCGCACCGGTGGCCGGGTCGACGTAGTTCTGCGCGCGGGTGCGGCTGGCGGGCAGCGACAGCACCGGGAGCAGCGTGCGCGAATCCGCGATCGACACGGTGCCCGCGTCGCGCGGAGTGCCGATCACGTCGACCATCAGCGGATACACCCCGGCCTCGGTGAGATCGAGACCGGTGGGGCCGTTCACGGGGACCGAGATGGTGAAATCGGCCGACTCGCCGGTTCCCAGGGTGCCGGTGACGTGCCGCGAGGTGCTGCTCACCGAGTAGTCGGCCGAGGGTGAGGTCAGTGAGCTGCGCAGTTGGAAGGACTCGGTGAGCGCGTGACCGCGCTGCAGCCGCACGCTGACGTCGCTGATCGGTTTGCCCGCGGTGTTGACCACGCGACCGCGGACAGTCACACGATCGCCGGTGGAACTGGTGACGGTGGTCGGAGTGACCTCGGTCAGTCCGAGTGTGGCGTACGACGAGGTGGAAGCCGAATCAGCGTGCGCCACAGGCACTGCGCCGACGGTCAGGGCCAGCAGGACGGCGACCGCCGACAGCACGAACAGAAGTGACGAACGCCGCGACGGGATTCGGTCAGCTGTCACCGGATGCGGTGCGACGCGGGCGCCGCCGGCGTCGACGAGGTTTCGGCGCCGGCGGCGGCTCGTTGCGTCGCTGGTTGCGTGCGGCTGCGGCTTTCTCATAGTCGTTCGGCTCGGTGCGGAGGCAGCTGGCTTCTGACTGCGCCAACCGGTGTGGGTCGCTCTGCAGATCAGCGATCACCGATTCGGCCATCCGCGCCAGACGTCGCTCGTCAGAGTACGTCAGTCGACGGGGCAGCTCGCTCAACGGGACCCACGCCACGGCGCTGACCTCGTAGTCGGCGTCCGACAGCTCGCCGCCGGTGAATCGCAGGAGGTAGTGATGCACCGTCTTGTGGATGCGGCGACCCTCGCTGACGAACCAGTAGTCGATCTTGCCGAGCGGCGCGACGATGGTGCCTTCGATGCCGGTCTCCTCGGCGACCTCCCGGATCGCGGTCTGCTCAGCCGTCTCGCCGGTCTCGATATGCCCCTTCGGAAGCGACCACATCATGCGCCCGCGCCTGTCGATGCGGCCGATCAGCGCGGCCGACAGCTCTCCGAACGGAGCGTCGATGTCGGAGAGCACCAGGCCGCCGGCCGACGTCTCGCGGACCGTGTGCAGCCGCGGTCCGCCCTCGGCCTCGGGCTTGCGTGCGGTACGGCGCTTGGTGCGGGGCATGGCCGCGGGACTGTTGGACCCGCTGCGGCGCGCCCGGCTGGCGAGATCGGACGGCTTGGTCCGCCCGTCGTCGGCGCTCTGCTGCGACCCTGCCTTCGAAGTGAGGTTCTTCGGCGCCGCGTTCTTGGCGCCGCCGTTGCCCTTCGACCCCGCGTTTCGCGGTCCCGGTTTCGGTTTCGCCGATTCGCCGGACCCCGCTTCGGCCGCAGAGTCCGTGTTCTGCTGCTGCCCGCCTCCGCGTCCGGAACGCCTGCCGCGCCGGCGTCTGCCGCGACGATTGTGCCGGGAACGTCCGGCCTGGGTGCTTCCGCCCGCGGCCTGCGCCGCATTATCCTGAGAGCCGGAGCCGTTCGGCCCGGAGGCACCCTCGGACACCGGAGCGTCGGAATCGACGTCCGGGCGCTGCAGCGAGGGTTCAGCGGACACACCCCGATGCTAGCCGCTCGTAACCGGGTGTTAGCCGAACAGGTTGAGCGGGTCGGCAGTCGGTAGTCTGTCATCCCATGACCGACACAGCGCCACGTGGACAGATGAGCGCCGCCGAGCGCTCCGAACGGCGTACGCGACTGCTGGCGTCGGCGGCGGTGACCTTGAACTCTCTCGGCGACGTCCTGACTCCGCTGGCGGACCGGTTCGCCGAGCGCGGGCACGAGCTGTACCTCGTCGGCGGCTCGGTGCGCGACGCCGTCCTCGGCCGACTGGCGGGCGATCTCGACTTCACCACCGACGCCCGGCCCGAGACGATCGCCGAGATCCTCTCGACCTGGGGGGACGCGGTATGGGACACCGGCATCGAGTTCGGCACGGTCAGCGCCGCGTGCGGGGGCGAGACGGTGGAGATCACCACCTTCCGCTCCGACATCTACGACCAGCAGAGCCGGAACCCCGTCGTGACCTTCGGCGACACGCTCGAAGGCGATCTGGTCCGCCGGGACTTCCGCATCAACGCGATGGCGGTCCGGCTGCTCCCGGGGGGCGGTCAGGAGTTCTGTGATCCGCTCGACGGCATGGCGGATCTGCTCGCCGGCGTCATCGACACCCCGGCCGCGCCGGAGTCGTCGTTCAATGACGATCCCCTCCGAATGCTGCGCGGCGTGCGTTTCGTCTCACAGCTGGGCTTCCGGCTCTCCGACCGCGTGCGCCGCGCCATCGGTGAGATGGCCGGGCAGATCGAGCGGATCACCGCCGAGCGGATCCGGGTGGAACTCGACAAGATGATCTGCGGCGAGCATCCGATCGAGGCCGTCGACCTGCTGGTGGACACGGGTCTGGCCGAGTTGATCATTCCCGAGATCCCGGGGATGAAGCTCACCATCGACGAGCATCACCAGCACAAGGACGTCTACCAGCATTCGCTCACGGTGCTCAAGCAGGCGATCGACCTCGAGACCGGCGACCCCGACCCGGTTCTGCGCTGGGCCGCGCTGCTGCACGACATCGGCAAGCCCGCCACCCGCAGGCACGAGGAGGGCGGCGGCGTCAGCTTCCACCACCACGAGGTGGTCGGCGCCAAGATGGTCCGCAAGCGGATGCGCGCGCTCAAGTACCCGAAGGCGGTCGTCGACGACGTCTCGCAGCTGGTCTTCCTGCACCTGCGCTTCCACGGCTACGGCGACGGCAAGTGGACCGATTCGGCGGTTCGCCGGTACGTCAACGACGCCGGTCCGCTCCTCGACCGGCTCCACAAGCTGGTGCGCGCCGACTGCACCACCCGCAACAAGCGCCGCGCCCGGCGTCTGCAGGAGACGTACGACGATCTCGAGCACCGCATCGCCGTGCTGCGGGAGGCCGAGGACCTCGATCGGGTCCGACCGGACCTCGACGGCAACGCGATCATGCAGCTGCTCGGTCTCCCGCCCGGCCCGGTGGTCGGTGAGGCCTGGCGGTACCTGAAGGAGCTTCGGCTCGACAGCGGGCCGATGAGCCGCGAGGACGCGGAGGCGGCCCTGCGCGCATGGTGGGCGGACCGCAACGGCGACTGATCGGGCCCGGAGCCACAGGGTAGATTCAAGGCATGTACTGCAGCGAACTCGGTGAACAGTGGCATGCAGCGAGAGTGGAACCCTCGATCGGGCATCTCGACGCCGCCTCGGCCGGGCGTTCGTCGAATGCGGTCATCACGACTCTGCACGAACACCTGATCCGCGAGGCCAGGAACGGTTCCTACATCGCCGCCGACGAACGCGCAGAGGCCCTCGAAGCCGGCCGCCGCGCACTGGGCTCGCTGATCGGCCATCGCGCCGAGGAGATCGTCTTCCGAGACAGCGCGCGGTCGGCGCTGCGGGCGCTGCTCAACACCATGGCGCTCCCGCTCTCCCCCACGGTATGGGTCGCGAAGAATGAGTTCGGTCCCAACCTGCTGGAGTTCGAACGCCGCGACTTCGCGGTCCGCACCATGCCCGAGGGCGACGTGTACGGGCACGTCGACGTCGACTCGCTGGAGAACATGCTGCAGTTCGAGCAGCCCGACTTCATCCATGTCTGCCACATCGGTTCGGCGAGCGGACTGGTGCAGCCGGTGGCGAAGATCGTCGAGGTGGCGCACAACGCGGGCGTTCCGGTGATCGTCGACATGGCGCAGTCGGTGGGGCATGTGCCCACCGTGACCGGCGCGGATGTGGTCTACGGCACCTCGCGCAAGTGGCTCACCGGACCCCGGGGCGTCGGATTCATCGCCATCCGGCCCGACTCGCGCATCGACGTGCGACTGCTGCCGTCGGAATCGTTCATCGCCGGTCAGCTGGCACTCTCGACGGCGGTCGCCGAGTTCCTCGACATCGGACAGCAGCGTGTGTACACCGAGTTGGCCGGTATCGGACGGATCGCGCGCGAACGACTGCACGGGATCGGCAGTTGGGAGGTCATGGAGCCGGTCGACGAGCCTTCGGCACTGGTGACCCTGGCGCCGCCGCCCGGATGGCGACCGGCCGACGTGCAGGCCGCGCGCGACCGACTGCGGGAGATCGGGCTTCTGGTCACGGCGGCGGATTCCTGGCGCGCGCCCCTCGCCGGTGAAGATTCGCTGCTGCGGATCAGCCCTCACCTCGATGTGCGCCCGGAACAGCTGGATCAGCTCGCCAACGCCATCCGGACCATGGGGTACTGAGCCGCCGGACCATTCGGCCGCTCGTCACGTCTCGCCCCGAAAAGCGCGGATATGCACACATTGACCGATCGGCTGACCGATCTCGTCGACTCCGCCCCGGCATGGGCGGTCTACCTCATCGCGGGCGGGGTCGTCTATCTCGAGACGGCGGTCGCGGTGGTGGGACTGGTGGCCCCGAGCGAGGCGGTGCTCATCGCCGCGGGCGTGGTGGCGGCCGTCGGCAAGCCCGTCATCGGTGTGCTGATCGCGGTCTGCGCCGTGGCGGCCATCGCCGGCGACTCGACCGGCTACGCGGTGGGCGTGGTCACCGGCCCGCGGCTGGCCCGGACGCGGCTCGGCCGGAAGGTGGTCCGCCGCGCGATCGCCTCCGGCTATCGGGCGCCCGGGTCGGGCGACGCGGTCCTGGCGATCGCCTCGGCGCGCTGGGTGGGATACGTCCGGAGTGTGACGCCACTGCTCGCGGGGTCCCGGCGGATGAGATACACCCGATTCGCTCTCGCTTCCGCGATCGGCGGAATCAGCTGGACGATGACCGTGCTGCTGGTCTCGTACGGCGTGGGCGCCACTCTGGGCGCCGAGGTCGCATTGATCGTGGGTGTCGCCGTCGGTGTCGCGGCGTTCGGATTCCTCATCTTCCGCCGCGTCCGGGCCGGCCGGGCCGAACGTCGTCGGGGCAGCGGCGGCTAAGACATGGCTGACGACCGGAACTCGGCGGTGGGTCACCCCGCTCAGCGGTGATGCGCAACCGCACCGCGGCATCGAAAACATCGGAAACTTTAGAAAGTCTATTGACTATTCTAATTGTGACCGGGTACACATCATATGGGCGGCAGTGCGGCGTCGAGGCCCTCCTCGTCCGCCCGGCACAGCACGCCCGCGACGCACGGACGCCGCTGTGACTCACGCCGTCTCTCTTCGCCACTGATCGAAAGGAATCCGCAATGAATTGCGGTTCACATCACGAGCACGACAGCCGGCCTGTGGCCGAGAAGGCTTCGTCGAATCTCGGCCGCCGGAACTTCCTCCGCGCCGCGCTCGCAGGCGGGGCGGCGCTCACCGGGGCCGGTCTAGTCGCCGCATGCGGATCGACCCAACCGGCGGCCAGTTCGCCGACGCCGACGGCGATGCCACCGGATCTGCAGCAGTCGAAGTTGACGCTCGTTCTGCTCGGCACGAAGGCCGGACCGCCGCCGGCGACCGAGCGAGTGGGCATCTCGACGGCCCTGGTGGTGGACGGGAAGACTTACCTGATCGACTGCGGTCGCAGCTCGGTGACGCAGTACAAGAGGTCCGGACTGCACTACCGGGAAATGGCGGGAGTCTTCCTGACCCATCTGCACGCCGACCATGTCGCCGACTACTACAACTACTTCATGATGGCCGGTACCACCGGTGAGAAGAACGGAGACGTCGTCCCGACCGGTATCCCGGTCTACGGACCCGGATCCGCCGGAGGGCTTCCGGAAGCGCTGGGTGGCCGGCAGGTGACCACTGTCGCCCCGCAGAGTCCGACGCCCGGAACCCGCGAGATGACAGACAGGCTCCACGAGGCCTTCGCATACAACAGCAACGTCCTCATGCGCGATGCGGGTTTCCGTGACCCTCGCGACATCCCGGACATCCACGAGATCGCCATCCCGGCGGCAACCGGTGCGCGGTGGGACAACACTGCCCCCGACATGGCACCGTTCACCGTGATGGAAGACGATCGGGTCAAGGTGACGGCCACGCTCGTTCCACACGGCCCGGTGTTTCCCTCTTTCGCCTTCCGATTCGACACCGATCACGGCGCCGTCACGTTCTCCGGCGACACTCGACACTCGGAGAACCTCATCAGGCTGGCGAACTCGTCGGACGTTCTCGTCCACGAGGCACTCCGCATCCCGCCGGATGCCGGGCTCACCGAGGACGTGATCGATCACCACCGCAAGTCTCACGTTTTCGTGAACGAAGTCGGTCCCATCACCCAAAAGGCGAACGTGCCGTCTCTGGTCCTGTCACACATCGAAGAAACCGGGGGACGCACGATCGACCCCAAGGTATGGACCGAGGAAGCCCAACGCGGATACGACGGCCGGGTCACCGTCGGCGAGGACATGATGGTCGTCCCGGTGGCGAAGCGGTGACCGGCGACCTGTCCTAGTTCTCCTCGGGATGGCGAGGGTAGGTGGACAGCAGTGGCAGGGGCCACGGCTGCCGGGCGAGCACTCGCTGCCATACGTCGACGGAGGGTTCGGCCAGCAGATCGGTGGGCAGGCCCTGGGCGACGATCCAGCTGCCCTCCGCCAGTTCCTCGTCGAGCTGACCGGCGTCCCAGCCGGCGTAGCCGGCGAAGATCCGGACGCCGGTGAGCACCTGTGCAAGTTCGTCCGGGTCGGCGTCGAGGTCGACCATCGCCACCGGACCGAGCACCTGGTGCAGACGCGGCTGCTTGCTGACGTCGACGCCGGTCTTCGCCACTCCGAGGCAGAGCGCCGACGAGGTCGCCACGGGACCGCCGACGAAGACCGCGCGAGGGCTGGCGGCGAGCTCGGTCCACGCGGGCAGCACGTTGTACACCGCGGCGTCCGACATCCTGTTCAGAACCACGCCGAGAGTGCCCTGCTCATCGTGTTCGATCACGTAGATCACCGTGCGGGCGAACGTCGGCCCGGTGAGAGCGGTGGACGCTATCAGCAGGCTTCCCGCACTCACCTCGGGTTGATCGGTCAGATAGTCGGCGCCGGACACACCTCAATAATGACACTCAGCGCCCGGTGACGCCGCCACCCCGGCTCAAGATGAGCCGTAAACTCGACTGGTGAAGAGTTTGCAGTCGGTAACGCATGCCCCGGGGCTGTTCCGGCTGTTCGCGGTCCGTCTGCTGAGTCAGCTGAGCGACGGCGCTTTCCAAGCCGCGCTGGCCTTCTCGATCCTCTTCAACCCCGACAGGCACACCGATCCGATGGCGATCGCCAGCGGCTTCGCCGTGCTGCTGCTCCCCTACTCGCTCCTCGGTCCCTTCGCCGGCGCCCTGCTCGACCACTGGGATCGTCGACGCGTGCTCGTCTTCGTCAACCTGCTGCGGGCCGCGGCTGTGGTCGTGGTGGCGATCACCATGAGCACCGACACCGCCGAACCCGTCGTCCTGCTGTCGGCGCTGCTGGTGACCGGTTGCAGCCGGCTGGTGGCGTCGGGCCTGTCGGCGAGCCTGCCGCACGTGGCGCCGCCGCAACTGATCGTGGAGACGAATGCGGTGTTCACGACGGTGGGCGCCGCGATGCTCGCGGCCGGAGCGGGTGTCTCCGGTGCGCTGCGGATGATCTTCGGGGCCGACAACGGCGGTTCGGGCGCCACCCTGCTCGCGGGAGCGGTCTTCGCCGTGTGCTCGGCGCTGCTGGCCACCCGGTTCGCGGTGCGTCAATTGGGACCGGACCATCCAGACGGAGTCGGTCACACGGCGGCGTATTCGGTGGTCCGGGGGCTCTCGCACGGACTCGGCGCCGTGGTGCGCACGCCGAGTGTCGCCATCGTGCTGAGCGCGATCGGGACGCACCGGCTGGTGTTCGGGCTGAACACGCTGATGTTCCTCATGCTGGTGCGGAACACCGAACTCGGAGACGCTCTGGGCGCCGACGTTCGGGCCATCGCCATGATCGGCGCCTTCGTCGCTGTCGGAGCGCTGATCGCGGCCGGGACGACGCCGGTGTCGGTCCGGCGCGCCGGGCGTCGGGGCACAGTGGTCTGGGCCCTGCTGATCGGGGCGTTCGCGGAACTGATGCTGCTCTCGGTCCGTCCGGTCCCGGTGCTGATCGCGGCGCTGCTGGTCGGTCTCGCCGGACAGACGATCAAGCTCTGCGGCGACGTCGCGATGCAATGCGACATCGACGACTCTTATCGCGGGCAGGTGTTCGCGGTGCAGGACGCGCTGTTCAACACGGCCTTCGTGGCGGCGATCTTCGTGGCCGCACTCGTCATTCCGCCCACCGGCTTCAGTGTGCCGCTGATCTTCGCGGGTGCGGCGCTGTACGCCGTCGCCGCCGCCGGCGTCTGGCGGTCCGGTCAGCGGGCCGAGGGATCGGCTCGGCCCGTACTGCTGTCGGAGCCGGTGGCACGGTAGCCGACGCGCCGGTAGGCATCGGCGAAACCGTCGCCGTCGCCGTCGAGCAGGACGGTGTCGGGTCTGCCGTCGCCGTCGGTGTCGAGCGGTGTCTCGGCGGGAGGCCGGGCGGAGACGGCGCCGGTATCGGGCGGCGGGTCCGCGGCCGTCTCCCACAGTCCCCCGCCGCCGTCGGCGTAGAAGCTCTCGCGGACGCCGTCGTCGTCCAGATCGAGGGCTGCCAAGTCGGCGACGCCGTCTCCGTCGGTATCCCACATCGCATCATCGCTACGACCGTCGCCGTCGAAGTCGAGAGCGACGGCATCGAGCCGGCCGTCACCGTCGAGGTCGAGGTCGGGCGCGGTCCACCAGTGTGTCGGCGGTGCGTGTCCGGTGCCGAAGTAGTACTCGATGGCGGTGTCCATACCGATTGGACGCACCGGCGGCGACGCCGGTTCCGGGACACGCCGCCTCAGGCCTCGGTGACCGCCAGTGCCTGCTTCTCGTAACGGCTGGCCAGCATCGAGCACAGGATCAGCTGGATCTGATGGAAGATCATCAGCGGCAGCACGATGAAGCCGACGGCGCTTCCGGCGAACATCACCGATGCGAGCGGAAGTCCCGTCGCCAGTGACTTCTTGGTCCCGCAGAACTGGATCGCGATCGTGTCCTCACGGGAGAAGCCGAGACGCTTGGGCAACCAGCCGGTCAGAGCCAGCATGGCGATCACGAACACCAGCGACAGCAGGCAGACCGCGATCACGTCCCAGACGCTCACGATCGACCACATCCCCGAGACCACACCCTCGCTGAAGGCGACGTAGACCACCACCACGATGGAACTGCGGTCCACGTACTTCGTCGGTGCCGCGTATTTCGTCAGGAATCCGGCCACCAACGGCCGGCACAGCTGACCGGCGATGAAGGGGACCAGGATCTCGAGCACGATCTTGGTGACCGACGCCGCGGTGATGTGGACGCCGGCCTCCGAACTCATCAGCAGTACCACCAGCAGCGGCGTCACGAAGACGCCGAGGAGGTTGGAGGCCGAGGCGCTCACGATCGCGCCGGCGACGTTGCCCCGGGCGATGGAGGTGAAGGCGATCGACGACTGCACGGTCGAAGGCACCAGGGTCAGGTACAGCACGCCGTGTGCGAGCTGATCGCCGATGACCGGTGTCAGCGCGGGCAGCAGAACGAGCCCGATGATCGGGAACAGGACGAAGGTGAAGCTCAGAATCGTCAGGTGAAGGCGCCAGTGGGTGAGACCGTCGAGGGCCTCCCGCGGATGCAACCGGGCGCCGTAGAGGAAGAACAGCAGTCCGATCAGAATGGTGACGACCCAGTCCATGACGTCGGCGAAGGCGCCCCGCGCCGGGAAGACCGCGGCGACGATCACCGCGAGCAGTATCGACAGGACGAAACCGTCGATCGGGGAACGATCGAGAAGTCTGCGCATCGAGCTACCCGGCGTTGTGCGGGTTGTCCTCCGACAGGCACATGCCGCTCAGTGCGCACGTACCGCAGCTCGATTCGCCGCAGTCCGCGGCCGCCGCGTCGTCGCCCGCGGTCTCCGAGCAGCCTCCCGCCGTCGTATCGGCGGCGCCGGAACAGCAGCCGCACCCGCCCGCGTCGGGCACCGGCACGCTCTGCGCGGCCTGGATGGCCATGCCCCCGACCGCCGAGATCACCCCGACCGCGACCACGATGCCGAACACCGCGAACAGCAGGCCCCAGCCGCCGAAGGCGAGTCCGAGACCGCCGGTGACGGCGAGGATCAGAGCAGCCCCGAGGAAGCCGGGCGCCGCGACCTTGTTGGCGACGGCGAAGGTCTCCTCCGACCGCAGCGTCTCCGGAGAACGCACACCGAGCCAGCGGTTGCGGCGGAGCGCACCGGTCAGGCCGGCGACGCCGACTCCGAGCCATCCGGCCGCAAGCACCAGCGCGAGAACTGAGACGACGGTGGACGCGATAGACACACGGTCACTGTACGACGGGCTCGTCGTCCGGGCGAAATGGATAACGGCGAGCGGGCCGCAGCGGGTTCACCTCGCGGTGGGCACTGGTCGCTTTTGGGCACCGGGACGCGAGGATTTACGCTGGTCGGGTGACTTCTGCTGATTCGACGAATCGTCCGGCCGACAGCGCCGCCCACCGGTACACCGCGCAGACCGCCGGCGAGATCGAGGCGCGCTGGCAGGAGTTCTGGACGCGGAACCAGACCTTCGCCGCCCCGAACCCGGTCGGCCCGCTGGCGGGCGACTTCTCGCACTTCTCCGGCGACTCCCCCGATGCCGAGGACAAGCTGTTCGTTCAGGACATGTTCCCGTACCCGTCGGGCGCCGGTCTGCACGTCGGCCATCCGCTCGGCTTCATCGCCAGCGACGTCTTCGCCCGCTACCAGCGGATGACCGGCAAGAACGTCCTGCACACCATGGGCTTCGACTCGTTCGGCCTGCCGGCCGAGCAGTACGCCGTCCAGACGGGCACTCATCCGCGCACCACCACCGAGGCGAACATCGAGCGGTACCTGCAGCAGATCCGCCGCCTCGGTCTCGGGCACGACGAGCGCCGCCGCGTCGCCACCACCGACATCGACTTCTACCGGTGGACGCAGTGGATCTTCCTGCAGATCTACAACGCCTGGTTCGATCCGGAGGCGAAGAAGGCGCGTCACATCTCGGAGCTGATCGAGGAGTTCGAGAACGGTTCGCGCGAGCTCGAGGACGGACGCGACTGGGTGGCGCTCAGCGCCGCCGAGCGTCGCGAGGTGCTCGACGAGTACCGCCTGGTGTACCTCAGTGACTCACTGGTGAACTGGTGCCCCGGCCTGGGCACGGTGCTCGCGAACGAAGAGGTCACCGCCGACGGTCGCAGCGAACGCGGCAACTTCCCGGTGTTCCGGAAGAACCTGCGTCAGTGGATGATGCGGATCACCGCATACTCCGACCGCCTGCTCGACGACCTCGAGCTGCTGGACTGGCCGGAGAAGGTCAAGACGATGCAGCGGAACTGGATCGGCCGCTCGCGCGGTGCGCAGGTTCAGTTCCCGGTCCCGGGGACGGACGCCTCGATCGAGGTCTTCACCACCCGGCCCGACACCCTCTTCGGTGCCAGCTACATGGTCCTGGCGCCCGAACACGAGCTGGTCGACGAGATCGTCGCCGACCAGTGGCCCGACGAGGTGGACGAGCGATGGACCGGCGGCGCGGCAACGCCCGCCGAGGCCGTCGCGGCCTACCGCGCGTCGATCGCCGCCAAGAGCGATCTGGAGCGTCAGGAGAACAAGGAGAAGACCGGCGTCTTCACCGGTGCGTTCGCGACCAACCCCGTCAACGGTCGTCCGGTGCCGGTCTTCATCGCCGACTACGTGCTCATCGGGTACGGAACCGGCGCCATCATGGCCGTTCCGGCGCACGACACCCGCGACTACGAGTTCGCGCGCACCTTCGGGCTGCCGCTGCTCGAGGTGATCGGTTCGGATCAGGGCATCGAGGAGTCGGCGTTCACCGGCGACGGTCCGCTGATCAACTCCGGCTTCCTCGACGGGCTCGGTGTGGACGAGGCCAAGGCCGCGATGATCGAGCGGCTGGAGGCCGACGGCACCGGCACCGGCACCGTGCAGTACAAACTGCGCGACTGGCTGTTCGCCCGGCAGCGGTACTGGGGCGAGCCCTTCCCGATCGTGTACGACGCCCAGGGCGCCCCGCACGCGCTGCCCGAGTCGATGCTGCCGATCGCGCTGCCGGAGGTGGCCGACTACCAGCCCGTCTCCTTCGATCCCGACGATGCGGACAGCGAGCCGTCTCCCCCGCTGTCCAAGGCCACCGACTGGGTCACCGTGGAACTCGATCTCGGCAACGGTCTGCAGACCTACACCCGAGACACCAACGTGATGCCGCAGTGGGCGGGCAGCTCGTGGTACCAGCTGCGCTACATCGACCCGACCAACGACGAGACCCTGTGCGCCAAGGAGAACGAGGCGTACTGGATGGGTCCGCGACCGGCGATCCACGGGCCGGACGATCCCGGCGGCCTCGACCTGTACATCGGCGGCGTCGAGCACGCGGTCCTGCACCTGCTGTACTCGCGCTTCTGGCACAAGGTCCTGTTCGACCTCGGCTACGTCACCAGCAGCGAGCCCTACCGCCGGCTGTTCAACCAGGGCATGATCCAGGCCTACGCGTACACCGATTCGCGCGGCGTCTACGTTCCGGCGGAGGAGGTCTCCGAGCGGGACGGCAAGTACTTCTACCAGGGCCAGGAGGTCACGCAGGAGTACGGGAAGATGGGCAAGTCGCTCAAGAACTCCGTCGCTCCCGACGACATCTGCCGTGACTACGGCGCCGACACCCTGCGCGTCTACGAGATGTCGATGGGCCCGCTGGACCAGTCGCGCCCGTGGGCCACCAAGGACGTGGTCGGTGCGCAGCGCTTCCTGCAGCGCGTCTGGCGCCTGGTGGTGGACGAGGAGACCGGCGGAGTCCGCGTCGTCGACGAGGCGCCGTCCGACGAGGCCAACAAGGCGCTGCACCGGACGATCGAGGGCGTGCGCGACGACTTCGCGAACCTGCGGACCAACACCGCCGGTGCGAAGCTGATCGAGCTGACCAACTTCCTCACCAAGAACTACCCCGGCGGCGCGCCGCGGGAGACGGTGGAGTCGCTGGTCCTGATGCTCGCTCCCCTCGCTCCCCATCTCGCCGAGGAACTGTGGAGCCGCTTGGGCCACGACGGTTCGCTGGCGCGGGGACCCTTCCCCGAGGTCGACGAGCAGTGGCTGGTGGAGGAGAGCATCGAGATCCCGGTGCAGGTCAAGGGCAAGGTCCGCAGCCGTATCCAGGTGGCCGCGGACGCCGACGAGCCGACGGTCGTCGGCACCGCGCTGGCCGACCCGAAGATCGCCGCGCTGCTCGACGGCGAGCCGCGCAAGGTGATCTATGTGCCCGGCAAGATGGTGAACGTGGTTCCCTGACCGCGCTCGACGGTCACACCGAGATGCGCTTGGACTCCCCCACGCCGAACATGCCGTCGACCCTCAGCGTCGCATGCTGCGCGTGGATGGTGCCCTCGTACCAGCCGTACGGCGCGTAGTACTCGGCGAGGATCTTGCGCGGTCCGACGTGCATCGTCGACTGCACGGTGGGTGTGAACGTCACGTCCACCGCGCCCCCCGAGTCGCGGATGTACCAGGTGCCCCATGGGCCGTCGGGGCGGTCGACGGTGACCGCGGGCAGGCGGTGCACCTGATCGCCGATCCAGATGGCGTTCTCGTTGTAGACACCCGGATTGCGGACCTGATTGTCGGTGAGATTGAAGCCCTCGACCACGCCGGCGGGCGTGCGCCGGACACCGGTGACCCAGTCGTACTTCATCGGCCGGGGGTAGTCGCCGTGGTGGTCGTCGAGGATCAGGAAGCCGCGACCGTCGGCGAGACCCACGTCGGCTCCGCCGATCAGCAGCGAGCCCGACGCGGGCATCATCGCCTTGTGCGAGTACAGGGCCCGGTTCTCGTCGAAGGGATGCACGATCACCAGATGACCGGCCGCACCGGGCTCGCAGTCGCCCGTGATGTGCAGGTCGAGTTCGGGTGTCAGCGCGGTGCCGCGGTGCGTCGCGTCGACGGTGACCCGGCCGCCTGGGAGCTGGTTGCCGATCTCGATCTCAAGTCCCGCGAACTCCCCCTCGGAGACGGTGCCGTCGAGACCCCGCGCGACAGTCAGCAGCGGCGACGGGAGTTTGGTCTCCCAGCGCCGGATGGTCGCCGCGTGCTTGTCCACCACCAGGACCTGGAGCAGACCGAGGGTCTTCGCGTTGTAGACCGCACCCAGGACGAAGAGGTCGTCGTCCCCCAGTTGAAAGGCCTCCCACTCCTTCAACCCGAGGTTGCGCACGGCGCGCCGGGTGCCGGCGCGCGGACCGGAGCCGGCGGCGTCGAGCGGGTTGATGTCGGCGATCGGGCCGTCGTAGGTGCCGAAGTTGTAGCGGCCGCGGGTCACCAGGGACGCGGGCGGCTCGGTGGCGACGGGCGGAAACAGTGTCATGGTCACCGATGATCGCGCAGTCGCCGATTCGTCGCAAAAGCCGCGACCCGATGACGCGGTCGAGGCGTCAGTCGCGCTCCCGCAGTCGTTCGATGTTCGCCATGGTGATGCTCAGATTCGACAGCGCCAGCATGGCCCGATACTGCGGCGTGTGCGGTCGGCACGGAACCCGACGGACGGCGTCGAAGGTCTCGGACGCCTCGCTCTTGGCCGGATTGTCGCGTCTGCGGTGCAGCAACGAGCGGCATGCGGCGTCCGACTGGGCGACCACTGCGTCGATGCCGCGCCGCACCGCGTCGGCGGCGTCGCCGTGGAAGGCCGCGGTACCGCCCTCCTTTCCGAGGATCACCGATTCCTGGGCCAGCCGGTCGGCGTGAACACCGGCGTTCTTGAGCAGCGCGGTGGCCGATCGGCGGAGGGTGCGGCGTTGACCGCCTGCGAAGGAGACCGCCATCGACGAGACGAAGGTCTCCAGTTCGCGGTGATCGGTGTCGAGCCGATGCGCCGCGTCGAGCACCGCCGTGGTCGGCCCGTGGCCGATGAGGACGTCGCCGGATCGGGTGAGGACCTCCTCGAGCGAGGCGAAGTACGCGCGGATGCGGGTGATCAGCTCGGGACGGGAACTGCTGGAGAAGATCAGGAAGGCGCACGCGACGCCGATCACCGCTCCGGTGAGGGTCTCCTCGAGCCGCAGTTCGAGGATGTGCCGGTTGAGGATCCCGAGGAGGCCGTACATGGACGACAGCAGGACGGTGACGAAGAAGGCCATCACCGCGTAGTTGAGGGGCCCGAGGTACACCATGCAGAAGACGCTGACCGCGCACAGCAGCATGAGGGGCAGCTCCGCGCCGTCGATCGCGATGCCGAAGCCGAAGCCGACGAAGACTCCGCAGACGGTGCCGATTACTCGGCGATAGGCCCTGGTCAGGATCGCGGCGCGGGTGTTGACGCCCACGAACACCAGAAACGCCGTCAGCACCGACCAGTACCAGCGTGATGCCGAGATGGCCTCGCCGGCGACGGTGGCGAGGGTGGCCGCGAGCATCACCTGCACGGCCATCCGCGTGGTCGGAGTCCACTCGTGCCAGAAACGATGCGGACCGCCTCCGGCGTCGGGGGCCTCAGCGATCTCGGCATCGCGCGCGACCGCCGGTTCGGCGTCCGTCGGCTCGTCGCTCGAGACGTCCGTGTCGGGTTCGGCAGTCGCCGCCGGATGCGGTGACTCGAGCGCCTCGCGCAGAGCGACCTGCGATTCGACCGCGCGGGCGAGGAGCGCGACCGCGAATCGCCCGGGGACGTCGGGATCGAGGGCCTCCAGCGTCCGGCGCGCGCGGGCGGACGCGGCCGACCGCTCAGATGCCGGCAGGTCCGTGTCCAGCACGCGATGCATGGCGTCCAGCAGTGCGGTCAGTTCCCGGTCGGCGTTCGGCTCTGGGACCTGCGCCAGATGCAGACATGCCTGCACCAGATCGGTGCGGGCGTCGAAGACCAGCCGGGCCAGTTCGTGTGCTGTCAATCCGGTGCGGGCGGCGGTGTCGTATTGGCTCTGCCAGTCGGTGATCGCCATGGCGACGTCGCCGAGGCGGTCGAGCCGGGCCTGCAGTGTCGCGCGGGGCCCGCCGACGGAGCCTTCCGCCGCGCGCACGGCCGCGTCCCCGGCGCCGCGGAACTGGCGCATCAGCAGTCGCAGCGACCGGTCTGGTGCGTGCAGCAGCATGGTCGACTTGACGATCAGACTCGCCGCCACAGCGCCGACGCCGATGAGCAGCAGCGGGCCGAGATCGTCGACCGTCGGCCGCAGGAACAACGCGAAGAAGCTGGAGAAGAACGCGATCATTCCCACCGCCGACCAGCGCGGACCGAAGCGTCGCATCCAGGTGGCGACGCCGCCGATCACGACGAAGGCGGCGATCTCGACGTACCTGTTGTGTGCGAGCAATGTGGTGCCGGCGAGGCCGCCGACCACGGGAATCACCAACAGGGCCGTGGTGACGAGCCGGGCCGGCGCGGTGGCGTCGCGCACGCTCAGACCCGCTTGCATCGCGAGAAACGCTCCGACCGCCAGGTAGCCGCCGTCCGCGTGGGTCGCGTTCACGATCAGCCAGGCGCACCCGGTGCTGATCAGCACAGCCACCGCTACCCCGCTCGCGTTGAGCAGCCGGGTACGGCCGGGATCGGTCCCGGCGAGTGCACGCACGGGATTCGCCGTGAATCGGACCATTTCACGATTGTGCCGAAACGGGGAGACTGCAGACGCTTGGCAACGAACTTACTCAGTAGTAAGGTAGCGCCATGGCTATCAACCTTGAGCTCCCGGAGAAGCTGAACTCCACGGTCGAGCGCGCCCGTCTCGCTGCCGAGCACATCTTCCGGCCGATCTCCCGCAAGTACGACAAGGCTGAGCACGAGTACCCCGTCGAACTCGACGAGCTCGGGAAGATCGCCAAACAGGCCCGCGGGGGCGATAAGGACGCCGACAAGGCGGACGAGTCCGCGGAGGAGACCGTCAACGGCGCCAACCTCCGGTCAGTGCTCAACGCCCGCGAACTCGGTTGGGGCGACGTCGGTCTGATGCTGTCGATTCCGTACCAGGGCCTCGGAAACGCGGCGATCGCCGCGGTGGCGAACGACGAGCAGCTCGAGCGGTTCGCCGATGTCTGGGCCGCCATGGCCATCACCGAGCCGGGCTTCGGATCGGATTCGGCCGCCGTCTCCACCACCGCCGTCCTGGACGGCGACGAGTACGTGATCAACGGCGAGAAGATCTTCGTGACCGCCGGAAGCCGCGCCGACCACGTCGTGGTGTGGGCGACGCTCGACAAGAGCGTCGGCCGCGCCGCCATCAAGAGCTTCGTGGTGCCGATGAACGCCGACGGCGTCACCGTCGCGCGGCTCGAGCACAAGCTCGGCATCAGGTCGTCCGATACCGCGGTGGTCCGGTTCGAGGACGTTCGAGTGCCGGCCGAGAACCTGCTCGGCACGCCGGAGATCCAGGTGAAGACGGGTTTCGGTGGCGTCATGCAGACGTTCGACAACACCAGGCCGGTGGTGGCCGCGATGGCCGTCGGCCTCGGGCGGGCCGCTCTCGAGGAGTTGCGCCGGATGCTCGAAGAGTCCGGTCACGAGGTCGACTACGACCGTCCGGTCGCCGCTCAGCACGCCGCCGTCGCCGAGTTCATCCGGCTCGAGTCCGACTGGGAGTCGTCGTGGATGCTCACGCTGCGCGCGGCGTGGATGGCCGACAATAAGCAGCCCAACTCCACCGAGGCGTCGATGTCGAAGGCGAAGGCCGGCCGCACCGTCACCGAACTCACCAACAAGGCCGTCGAGATCGGTGCCACGGCGGCGTTCTCCGAGACCGAACTGCTCGAGAAGTGGGCTCGCGACTCCAAGATCCTCGACATCTTCGAGGGCACACAGCAGATTCAGCAGCTGATCATCGCCCGTCGGGTGCTCGGAAAGACCAGTGCCGAGCTGAAGTAGACCTGTTACGGCTGTGCCCCGGGCTAACCGTCCACCGCGCGCGGCATGTACATGATCACGGCGACGCCCACGAGGCAGATGAGCGCGCCGATGACGTCCCAGCGGTCGGGCCGGTAGCCGTCGGCGACCATCCCCCACAGCAGGGAGCCCGCGATGAAGACGCCGCCGTAGGCTGCGAGGATGCGGCCGAACTCGGCGTCGGGCTGCAATGTGGCGACGAATCCGTACACGCCGAGTGCGGCGACTCCGGCACCGATCCACAGCCAACCGCGGTGTTCGCGCACGCCCTGCCATACGAGCCAGGCCCCGCCGATCTCGGCGACGGCCGCTAGCGCGAACAGAATGAGCGAACGGGCGACGGTCATGGCAGTCGATCATGCCAGCAGACCGGGATCGGGGCTCGCGGACGCGGTCGCGGCAATCTTTCGCGGACCCTCGCGCCAGTGGGTCGCTCCTGTTAACCTTCCCACTAGAACATGTTTCAATTCAGGGAGTGGAAATGACTGCTGAGCAGCAGGAAACCGGACTTTCCGACAAGATCGCGGCCACCGTCGAGGCCTACATCGACGGCCTCAACTCGGGGTCGGCGGAGGACATCGTGAACCTGTACGCCGACGGCGCGACGGTGGAGGACCCGATCGGCGCACCCGTGCGCAGCACGCGTGACGAGCTCGTCGAGTTCTACAGCATCATCACCGGCCTCGAGAGCCGCGAAGCGACGCTGAAGTGGACCAAGATCGCCGGCGACACCGCGGTCTTCGAGTTCACGCTCGTGACCGGCACCGCGGGGATGAAGTTCGAGATCACCCCGGTCGACATCATGGTCTTCGACGACGACGGCAAGATCGCCGGCATGCGGGCCGTGTGGGAGCAGTCGGACCTCAAGCAGCTGTAGGTCGGACGGTCGGCCGACGCCGGCTATCGGTTGCGTGAGCCGCGCGGCCGGAGCACCACTTCGGTGGGGTGGGCGTCGGCCGGTGCGTTCACCGCTGACGCCACCGCCGCGGCGACGGTCTCCGCGCGCAGGTACTTCGACGGGTCGTACTCGGCGCCCTCGAAGGCGACGATGTCGCGCTGCATATCGGTGTCTATGCGTCCGGGGAAGATGGACGTGACCCGGAGTGCGGGTTCTTCGGCGCGCAGCCCGTCGGCCAGGGCCCGGAGCGCGAATTTGCTTGCGGCATAGGGCGTCCAATTGGCCCGCACGTTCATTCCCGCGCCTGAGTTGAGGAAGACGACGTGGCCGTCGGCGGCCCGCAACGCCGGGAGCAGCAGTCGGGTGACCTCGGCGGCTGCGATCACGTTGACATCCATCACCTGCCGCCATTCCTCGACGGGCGTGTCGGCGACGGCCTCGAGGCTGCTCGCGACTCCCGCGCTGTGAACGAGCACATCGAGACGGGTGACGGTCTCCAGAGCGGTTTCCAGGGCGGCGTAATCGGTGAGGTCCACCGGAAGAGTCACGGCGCCGTCCAATTCCGTTGCTACACGGTCGAGTTCGGCCGACCCGCGGCCGCCCAGAATCAAGTCGTGGGTCGGTGCGAGCGCTTTCGCGATCTGCGCACCGACCCCACGACTGGCACCGGTGATCAAAGCGGTAGGCATACCGTCGATCCTATTGAATGCCGGCTCTGCATGACGTCTCTCGGCTCAGTACTCCTCGGCGCCGACCAGGACGGCCTCCGGGTCCACCGTGTGCTCGTCGGGCTTGCTGCCTCCCGCGAGCACCAGGGCGGCCACGGCCACCGCGCAGTAGCCTGCGGCGAACCAGAACGGGGCGGCCATGCCGAACCACTCGGCGAGGTAGGCGACCATCACCGCAGAGGCGGCGGCGCCCATCCAGCGCAGGAAGCTGTATCCGGCGCTGGCCACCGACCGCGGGGTGGAGTCGTCGGCGGCCGACATCGCGACGCCGGTGAACAGCGTGTTCAGCACACCGGAGGGAATGCCCGAGAGCACCACGGCCAGACCGATCAGCCACACGTGATGATCGACGACGCCGATCGCGGCGAGCACCATCGTCACCAGGTAGGCGCCGATGGCGGAGAGGACGCCGCCGCGAGCACCGATGGCCGAGGCGATGCGCGGCCCGACGAAGACGCCGGAGAGCGCGGTCAGCAGACCCCATCCGAAGAAGACCATTCCGGCGTAGATGGGGCGCAGGCCCATCGCGATCGGTGCCCAGGCGATGACGGTGAACAGTGCGCCGGTGTAGAAGGCCGAGCCGATCGAGTTGATGAGCAGGCTGCGGTTCTTCAGCGCCTTGATCGGATCGAGTAGTTTGACTGGTTGCCGCTGTTCACGAGGTCCGTCGGCGGGGAGCATGACGGCGCACAGGACGGCGCCCGCGAGCATGAGCAGTGCGGTGCCGGCGAACGGTGCGCGCCACGTCCACTCGCCGAGGACGGCGCCGAGCAGCGGACCGACGGCCAGTCCCGCTCCCAGTGCGGCCTCGTACAGCAGGATCGCTCCCTGCTGGCCGCCTGTGGCCTGTCCGACGATGAAGGCGAGCGCGGTGGCGATGAACAGTGCGTTGCCCAGACCCCAGATGACGCGCAGGGCGATGAGCTGGTCGATGTTTCCGGCGAAGGTCGACAGGCCGGCCGCGATGACGATGCACACCAGTCCGGTGGTCAGGGTCCGCTTGGGGCCGAACCGGTACGCCGACCATCCGGTCAGCAGCATGGCCACCACCTGGACGCCCATGTAGACGCCGAACAGCAGCGTGAGCTTGGTCTCGGGCGCGCCGAGCGCCTCGCGGATGGTGTTGAGGATGGGGTCGACGAGGCCGATCCCCATGAACGCGATGACCGCGGCGAACGCGGTCACCCAGACGGTCCGCGGTTGCCCTTTGAAGGCCGCGGTGAGGGAGTGGGAGTCAGTGCTCATGAAAGCTCCATTCGAGTTTGCAGTTCACGCAGGGCGGGCAGGGCGGCTGCCAGGGCTGCGCGGTGATCGTCGGACAGGGTCTGCAGTGCGCGCGTGACGCTGTCGTCTCGACGGGTCCGGATGTCGCTGACGATCTCGGAGCCGGTGTCGGTGGCTGCGATGATCACTGCCCGGCGGTCGTCGGGATCGGGTTCGCGGGATACGTATCCGCCCCGGTGCAGGCCGTCGATCAGTGCGGTCGCGGTCGGCATCCGGATCGATTCGCGTTCGGCGAACTCGCCCATCCTCATCGGCCCGTAGTCCACGAGCGAGGCCAGTCCCGAGGCCTGGGCGGCGCTGAGCTCACTGATGGGCGAGTTGCGTCGCAGGGTCAGGTACAACCGCGTCACCGTGTGCCGCAGTCCTGAGGCGAGGTCGGGGGCGTTCTCATCGGTCACACTTCGTAAGGCTAATACTTCGTAAGCCTAAATAAAAGACCGCGGAGCCATCGATCGCCCTGTGAACAGGGAGTTCACGTCAGGAAAATGGGGAACGTCACACGTCCGGGACACCTCGACCACCGGAGTGAGACGGACCGACGCCGGTCAGAAGCGACCGCCGGTCCCGATGCGGCCCGAACTCGACGACCCGCCGTAGGAACCGGGACTGCGTCCGCCGGAGCTGTAGCCGCCGAACGATCCCGGACGCATCGTGCCGCGCAGAACGCTGTCGACGAGGATGCCGGTGAGGACGGCACCGGCGATCGGAGGACCGGACCGGTCGGCCGCGCCGGCAGCCCGTTGCTGGTCCTGCCAGGCGACGACGTCGTTCTGTGCCGCCATCAGCGCCTCGTCGGCGTTCCGGGACGCCTGCCGCGCCTGCTCCAGAGCCCGGTCGGGGTCGGTGTCGGAGAGCCGAACCGCTTCGGCGCCGAGTTGCTGCGCCCTCGACAGGCGGGTCCGGGCGACGGAGCCGACGGCACCGCGCCGGGTCTCGATGAAGTCGGCCGCGGCCTGCGTTTTGGCTTCGGCCGTCTCGAGCGCATTGGTTATCAGCTGGGTGCGCCGCGACGTCTCGTCGGCGGTCCGATGTGCGGCGGCCAGTGCGGCATCGAGGTCCGCGTCGGCCTCCGAAAGGGCAGCGAAGGCGCCCAGCGGGTCGGTGTCGGCCTCCGAGTCCGCGGTGGCGAGCGCCGCCTTCGCCTTCCCGATCGCAGCCGTGAGATCGGGTGGGGGAGCCGGCAGCCCCTCGGCCTGCGCCACCGCGGCCGTGACATCGGCCGTCAGCGGCGACAGGCCGTGACGAGCGCGGGCCAGGGTCGCGTCGGCCGAGTCGATCGCGTCGAGCAGTTTGGCGGCGGTCTCCAGCGCTCCCTCGGCCGACCGGATGTCGGCCACGACGGGTCCTTGCTGTCCGGCGGGCAGGGCGATCGCCTCGCGGCCCTGATCGGTGCTGTCCTCGGCGAACCGGAGTTGCTCACGCGCCAGGGCGACGTTCTGGCTGATCGAGGAGACCACGGTTCCGCCGTGCCGCTCGGTCAGCTCGGCCAGGGTGGCTTCGGATCGAGGCAGGCGGGCCGTGGTCTCCACGATCCGCCGTGTCAGCTCGTCGAGCCGTTCCTCGGCGTTGATCAGCAGGTTGCGCATGGCGTCGAATTTCTCCACCTGCTCGTCCAGCAGCGCATCCGCGTCCGAGCACGAGGTGATGATCTGCACCAGCATCGACCGCTGCTCGTCGGCGGTCTCCGGGATGTGATCGTCCAATCTCTGACGGAGAGCGAACGACGACGCCAGCGCGCGCTGGGCGGCGCCGAGCGCCGCGGTGAACGGCGCGGCGTCCGCCTCACCGAACTCGTCGATCGCGAGGACGAGTTCGTCGGCGCTGGTCTTGACGGCATTGTCGGTGTCGGTGAGCACCTCCCGCGACCATGCATGGAGTACTTCGAGGGGCTGCTCGGACAACTGGTCGACGGTCAACGAGTCGCCGGCTTCACGCAGATCGTCCACGTGCGCGGCGTGAGCCCGGCGTCGCCGCCTGCGGAGGTAGAGGAAGCCGCCGCCCGCGACCACGGCCGCGCCGCCGACCACCCCCGCGGCGATCGCTCCGGCGTGGGACTCATCGCCGGCCGCCGCCGCGTCGATCTCGTCGACGGTGTCGAGCGCCGACGCCGCCCACCGTCCCCGCTTCAGATCCGGGACCAACGTGTCGGTGGCGATGCTGTTGATCTCGTCCTGGGTGAGACCGTCGATCGCGGCCGGCGCGGTGAGCCGGTAGCCGCGATCCCCGGTGGCCACCGCCAGCAGTACGTCGCGGTCGCCGAAATCACTGAGGTCTTCGGTCTGGCGGGCCCAGTCGGCCGCCTTCATGCCGTCGAAGGAGTCGACGTAGACCACCCACATCTGGATCTTGTGGTCGTTGTAGAGAGCGTCGATCGCGGAGGCGATCTTGTCGTGGTCGGCCTCGCTGAAGACGCCGGCGGTGTCGACCACCTGATCGGCCATGCGCAGCGGCGCCTGAGCCCGAGCGCTGCCGGCCCCGGTGAAGAGCAGTGCCGCGAGGACCGCGAGAGCCGAGACCGTCACCATGAGTAGGCGGGCCCGGATCAGATGCTGGATGCTCGCGAAAACCATGGACTCAATCTAGCTTGTGAGTCTGACGGTTCTGGGTCGGTGAACGGGGCACGGTGGGTAACGAATGGGACGCGATCGTGATCGGTTCCGGTCCGAACGGATTGACCGCGGGAGCGGTGATGGCGCGTGCGGGCCGATCGGTGCTGGTCATCGAATCGGAGGACACGATCGGCGGCGGTTCGCGGACCGACGAGGCGTTCGGAACCGGAATTCGGCGCGACGTCTGCGCGGCCGTCCATCCGACCGGGCACGCATCGCCGGCGTTCGCCGAACTCGGCCTGGCGGACCGGGTCGAGTGGCTGGTGCCGGAAGTCTCTTTCGCCCATGTCTTCTCGCGAGGGGATGCGCTGGGCGTGTACCGCGATCCGGTGCGACTGGCGAGCGAGCTGGGCGACGATGCCCGGGCGTGGCGTCGGACGGTCGCGCTCGGCACCGGGGCGGCGCATGACGCGTTACGGATGCCCGCGTTTCCCCGGCATCTGCCGCGGATGGCGCGTTTCGGTCCGCAGGCCCTGATGCCGGTCGACGCGTTGGTCCGGTGGGCTTTCCGTACCGAACGGGTGCGCACCGCGTTCACGGCGGTGGCCGCGCACGCCATCCGGCCCTCGGACGCGCTCGGTTCGGCCGCCCCCGGACTTCTGCTGGGAACGCTGACCGAGGCGGGTTGGCCCGTTGCCGCCGGCGGATCCCAGTCCGTCGTCGACGCGCTGGCCGCGATCATCCTCGGCAACGGCGGGCGGATCGAGACCGGCCGGCGAGTGCGCTCGGCTCGCGAATTGCCGACCGCCGGGCAGGTCTTCTTCGACGTCTCGCCCCGCGCGCTGGTGCAGATCATGGGGGAGCGGCTGCCGTCCCGGTATGTCCGGCGTCTCGAGCGTTTCGAGTACGGCGGCGGTGTCTGCAAGGTCGACTTCCTGCTGCGCGAGCCGATTCCCTGGTCGGGGGCGGGCGCCGAGGAATTGTTGTCGACGGCTACCTTTCACATCGCGCGCGACCGCGCGCAGATCAGCGGCGCGGAGGCCGACGTCGCGGCCGGCCGGGTGCCCGACCGACCGTGGGTGCTCGGCGGCGAACCCACGCGGGTCGATCCCTCGCGTGCGCCGGCGGGAACTCACCTGGCATGGGCGTACTGCCACGTCCCCGCGGGCTGCGGGAGCGACGTCTCCGACCGGATCGTCGCCGAGATCGAACGGTGCGCACCGGGTTTCACCGACACGATCGAGGGTCGGATCGTCACGACCGCGTCCGGCTACGAGGACTACAACGCCAACTGCGTCGGAGGCGACATCAATTGCGGCGCAGCCAATCTGCGGCAGCTGTTGGCACGACCGGTGCTGTCGGCGCGGCCGCATCGGACTCCGGTACCCGGCGTGTACCTGTGCTCGTCGGCGACGGCCCCGGGTGGCGGTGTCCACGGTATGTCCGGCTACCGCGCGGCGAAGACGGCGCTCCGGGACGGCTGATCCGGCGTCGCGGACCCGTGCGATGCCTCAGCGCACCACCAGGTCGGTGGTGGTGGCGCTCAGCGTGATCGGGGCGATCGACTTGCCTCGCATCCACGTGTCGACGAAGCGGCGCAGCTCCGGGTCCCGGTCGCGATTCGCGAAGGCCTCGCGGGGGATCTCCACGGCGCCGACCAGATGGCGCGGGGTGCGGGTGAGGCCGACGTGCCCGGGCGTCATCCGCATACCGTCGGCGGTGTGCAGGAGCACCGGAATCCGATGGCCGTCGGGAGTGGTGACGGTGGCCGGCCGAGTGGTGACCGCGGGATCGAAACTCGACACCGACAGTCGGTAGCCGGACGGCGCCGCGGTGAGTCCCACCTCGTCGAGCATCCGCGGGTCGATGACGCTGTACGGGATACCGATATCGATGAGTGTCTGCCCGTCGACGAGCGCGGAGCGGGAGGGGAGGGACGCCGACAGATTCCACGGCTTCTCGGGGGCGAGCGTCTCCGCGGACCGATCGCCGGGCGAGTTCTCCAGGAGCCGGCCCTGCAGCGTGCTGCCGGTCGGGGTGAACGTCCACGTCGAGGCGTGAAGGTCCTTGTGCCAGAAGCCCGTTCGGCCGTTGCTCCGGCCTTCCACCCGGAGCTCGCGCTTCTCGGGGCCGGGACCGGTGGAGATCACGGTGATCGCGGAGGTGATCTCGCCGGGAATCTTGGGCTGGCGTGTCCAGTCGGGTGCGGGAAGCTGGACCGCGGCGGTCGACCGATCGAAGGCCTCGACAGTCAGGTTGGTGGCGCTGGGCTTCCCGGTCTGCGGGTCCCAGCTGTAGCGGAAGAACACCGAATCCGATCCGGAAGAGTCGAAATCAAAAGTGCGCGTGAACATGTCGCCGTACCGGTTGACGACGAAGGTGGTGGATCCGGCGGCCGAGAGGGCCACGGACTGGAACCGGCCGCCGAGCGGGCTGCCGATCTCGTAGCTGTCGTCGTTGGGCAGCCACGGATCGGCGTAGGTGATCCGGCTGCCGTCGCCGGTGAGCGCCGGGATCATCGTCATCTTCGCCTGACCGGAGGGGTGGACGCGGCCGGCGATATCCAGGTACGCCCGGTTGTCCGACGGCGAGGTCACGCTGAGCGCCCAGCCGCCGCGGCGGTCGTCCGGCAGCTTGCGGCCGGGGCCCGTCCACAGCATGGCGCCCCACGCGGAGGTCCAGTTCCACAGCAGCGGGGACTGGGTCACGTTGTCCATGGTGTAGATCCAGCCTTCTCGATCCACGCCGACCAGCTCGTCGTCGTCCAGTGAGATCGCGACGAGCCGTCCGCGCAGGCAGGACGGCAGGGGGACCGTCCGCCAGCGGCTGTCCGCTGCGGACCGCGGGGGACGCGGCCGGGTCACCAGCGTGCCGGAGTCGGTCAGTGCGAACTCCCAGAATCGATTGAACTGAGTCTTCTCGGTCCGCAGGTCCACGCGTGACGGCGCCTGCTTGCCCGTGTACTCGGCGAAGGTCGTCAGTCCGGTGCGATCACCGGTGGACGGAACGCCCGGCGGAATCTGTGCGGTGCCGAAGGGAACACACGACGCCGGTCCGGCGTGCGCGGCCGGGGCGCCGGACAGTGGCAGAACGATCGTCGTGACGATGCCGGAGAGCGCCGTCGCCAGGAGGATTCGAGAGAGCCGGTTCCGGGGTCGGGTCATGAATCCGGACTATATCGGGCGCGTCCCGGGCGGTGTCCGCTTCGGCCCATCGGGCCGGCACCGATTATGCGGTGCGCGAATCCCGCCAGCGCACCAGTTCCCGGACCGCCGTCAGGTCGTAGTCGGGTCCGCCGGTGGCGACCGTGAGGAGGGTGACGCCCTCGGCCGTGATGTCGTCGGCGAACCGAAGCATGGCGCCGACGTCGCCGTCGAAGCGGACCTCCGCCGACCGCTCGATCTCGGCCGGATCGCGTCCCACGTCGGCGCAGTGCCGAGCCAGGACACCAGACTTGTGGCGATACGACTCGACGTCGACGAACCCGTGCCAGAGATCGGCGTGTTCGGCGATGAGCCGCAGTGTCTTCTTCTCGCCGCTGCCGCCGATCAGCAGCGGAATATGGCGCGTGGGTGCGGGATTCAGCTTCGCGAGCCGTTCGGTGAGTCGCGGCAGGGAGGCACCGAGGGCGTCGAGTCGGCTGCCCTTGGTGCCGAAGTCGTATCCGTACTCGGTGTAGTCGCGCTGGAACCAGCCGCTGCCGATGCCGAGGATGAGACGACCGCCGCTGATGTGGTCGACGGTGCGCGCCATGTCGGCCAGCAGCTCCGGATTCCGGTAGCTGTTACAGGTGACGAGAGCGCCGAGCTCGACGCGGGAGGTCTGCTCGGCCCAGGCGCCGAGCATGGTCCAGCATTCGAAGTGGGCGCCGTCGGGGTCGCCCGACAGCGGGAAGAAGTGGTCCCAGTTGAAGACGATGTCGACTCCCGCGTCTTCGGCACGCATCACTGCGTCCCGGATGAGGGAGTACTCCGGTGAGTGCTGGGGCTGGAGCTGGACGCCGATTCGGATGGGGTGACTCATGGCTCCAGTGTGCCGTGCGGTCCGCCGCGGCGCCGGTTCTTGCCGCGCGCGCAAGCCGCGTCGCGGCGTGGCCGGTGATTGTGGGAGCGTCGAGGAGTGAGTGAACATCAGCACGACCACGATCAGCAGCAGGCTCCCCGTCATCCCGTCTCCGCGGCCGAGTGGGACGAACTCTACGAGTCGTCGGACCGGCTGTGGACCACCAACGTGAACCCCGCGCTCATCGCGGAAGTCGGTGATCTGCCTGCCGGTTCGGCATTCGACCTCGGGTGCGGCGAAGGCGCCGACGCCCGGTGGCTCGCCGACCACGGCTGGACGGTGGTGGGAGCAGACATCTCCACCGTGGCTCTCAAGCGTGCGGCCGCGACTGATTCACGTGAAACAATCACCTGGCTGCCGTTCGACGTCACCGCAGATCAGTTCGACCGCACGTACGACCTGGTGGCCCTGAGCTATTTCCACATCGCGACCGACGACGTCGCGGTCCTGCAGAAGATCGCCGATGCCGTGGGGCCCGGCGGCACGCTGCTCGTGGTGATGCACGACCCCGAGGGGATGCGCGCGCACGGGCGGAGCCCGGACGGGTTCCTCTGGCCCCGCGACATGGTACGTCTGCTGGGCGAGGGCTGGGAAGTGGTGACCGACGAGGCGCGCGACCGCGGCATCCCGGCGGGCGGCGGCCATCATGTGCGGGATGTGGTCCTCCGTATGCGCCGGGTCTGAGCTTTCCGCCGGTCGGTGGTGCCGCGGCTGGGAGATGTCGGACCCCGGTGAGACCCTCGCGGTATGAGAGTGGACGCGGGCACACGCAAGCAGGCATCGATCCTGCACGCCGACCTCGACTCCTTCTACGCGTCCGTGGAGCAGCGCGACGACCCGTCACTGCGCGGCCGTCCGGTGCTGGTCGGTGGCGGGGTGGTGGTGGCGGCGAGCTACGAGGCCAAGGCGATGGGTGTCCGCTCGCCGATGGCCGGTCGTGAAGCCCGAGCGCTCTGTCCTCGCGCGGTGATGGTGCACCCTCGGTTCGAGGCGTACACCGAGGCCAGCCGCGCGGTCTTCGCTATCTTCTCCGACTTCTCGCCGTTTATCGAGGGCATCTCCGTGGACGAGGCCTTCCTCGACGTCGGCGGCATGCACGCGATCGCCGGATCGCCCGTTCAGCTCGCGGCACGGCTGCGGGAGCGGGTGCGCCGCGAGGTGGGCCTGCCCATCACTGTCGGGGTCGCGAGCACCAAGTTCGTGGCCAAGGTGGCGAGCGCGGTGGGCAAGCCGGACGGTCTGCTCGAGGTCCCCGCGGGAGGCGAACTCGACTTCCTTCACCCGTTGCCCGTGCGACGGCTGTGGGGCGTGGGCGCCAAGACCGAGCAACGCCTGGCCGAGGCCGGGATCGAGACCGTGGGCCAGATCGCGTCGCTGGGCGAGGAACGGCTGTCGATGCTGCTGGGTCGCGGCCCGGGCAGGCACCTGTACGCACTGTCGATGGCTCGCGATCCACGGCGCGTTCAGACAGGCAGACGCAGACGTTCCATCGGGGCTCAACGGGCGCTGGGTCGTCGGTGGCGGTCGGAGGCGGATATAGAAGCAACACTCGTCGCGATCGTCGACGGCCTGGGCCGCCGTCTCCGGTCGGCGCAGCGGCTCGTGCGAACGGTGGTGCTGCGTCTGCGCTTCCACGACTTCGAGCGAGTGACGCGGTCGCGGACGCTATCCGAACCGACCGACCGCACCGATATCGTTCTCGCGGTGGCGCGGGGTCTGCTCGACGAGGCGATGCCGCTGATTCGTGAGCGCGGCTGCACGCTGATCGGGCTGTCGCTGACCAACCTCGCCGATCACGGCGCCGTTCAGCTCGCGTTACCGCTCGACGGCGCCGACCACGCCGGCGACCTCGACCTGGCCATCGACTCGCTGCGGTCGAGATTCGGGAAGGGTGCGGTGACGCGGGGAGTGCTGGTCGGCCGTCCACATCTGCCCGAGAGCCCGATGCTGCCGGATTGACGGCGCCCCGGTCTGGGGGTCACGGTCTGATGGGTTCACGGAATCAAGACCACTTTGCCGCCGGCATGCCCGGCGGCCACCAACCGCAGCGCCTCGACCGCACGATCGAGCGGGAAGGTGCGCGCGATCGGCACCGTCAGCTCGCCGGCCGCGAGCAACTCGAGGAGTTCGCCGCGCACACCGTCCCGGAACGTCGCGCTGGCGGGGTCGGCGCCCGAGAGCGCGTCGAAGCCGTACTCGCGCGCGGCTTCGTGGTCGACGACGGTGAGAATCCGATCGCGATCGGCCACCAGCTCCAGTGACGCGGCCGTCGCCTCTGGGCCTCCGGCCGCGTCGAGCGCTGCGACCACCGGACCGGGTGCGGCGTCGCGGACGCGCCGAGCCAGTCCGGGACCGTAGGGCACCGGAATACCCCCGAACCGTGAGACCGCGTCCGACCGACCGGTACCGGCCGTGCCGACGACGGTGACCCCGGCTCGACGCGCCAATTGCAGGAAGACGGCGCCGACGGCGCCCGAGGCGCCGTGCAGGAGCACCGTCTCGCCGGACACCGCACCGGACCGCGACAGCAGCTCGGCCGCCGTGCACCCCGCGAGAAGCAGCCCCGCGGCCTGGTCGTCGGGCACCGCATCCGCCAGGACGAAGGCCTTCTCGGCGGGGATGGTGATCGCCGACGCGTAACCGCCGTGCACGCGGAAGGCCGCGACGCGATTGCCCACCGACACCGCCCCGGACCCGGCGCGGGTCCGCGGTCCCATGGCGGTCACCACCCCCGCGATCTCGTAGCCGATCGGCAGCGGCAGGAGAGCGGGGTCGGGGGCCCTGAGCGTGTGCTTGAGGTCGGCGGGATTCACTCCGGCGGCCGTGACGCGGACGGTGAGTTGTCCGGGGCCGGGAGCTGCGGGTTCGCAGGCGACGGCCCGGAAGTCGTCGAGCCCGCCGAAGCCGTCCGCCACCCACCTGATGCCCGTCATGACGTGCAGCCTACTGCGCACATTATGGTGACCTGCATGACAAGCAATGTTGACGCGTCCAACCCCGATCTGGTCACCGTGGACGTGCCCACCCACTGGTACAACCTCGCCGCGGAGCTCGACGAGCCGATTCCGCCGCACCTGCACCCCGGAACCAAGGAACCGGTCGGGCCCGACGATCTGGCCGCGCTCTTCCCCGCCGGTCTGATCGCCCAGGAGGTCTCCACCGAGGCCTACATCGAGATCCCTGAGCCGGTTCGTGAGATCTACCAGATGTGGCGGCCGTCGCCGCTGTTCCGCGCCCGCAAATTCGAAGAGGCGCTGAACACGAAGGCGCGGATCTACGTCAAGTACGAGGGCGTCAGCCCGGTCGGCAGCCACAAGACGAACTCGGCTGTCGCGCAGGCGTATTACAACAGCATCGACGGGGTCAAGAAGCTCACCACCGAGACCGGCGCAGGTCAGTGGGGCAGCGCTCTCTCGTTCGCGGGCGCGCAGTTCGGTCTCGACGTGGAGGTATGGCAGGTGCGGGCGTCGTACGACTCCAAGCCGTACCGGGGCTTTCTCATCCGCACCTACGGCGGCACGCTGCACCCGAGTCCCTCCGACCTCACCGAGGCCGGACGCGCGATGCTGGCGAAGGACCCCGACACCACCGGCAGCCTCGGCATGGCGGTGTCGGAGGCGGTGGAGGTGGCGGCCGCGAACGATGACACCCGCTACGCGCTGGGCAGCGTGCTGAACCACGTCGTGCTGCACCAGAGCGTGATCGGCCTCGAGGCCGTCGATCAGTTGAACGCGGTGGAGCCCGGCGGCGCCGACGTCGTCTTCGGTTGCGCGGGCGGCGGATCGAACCTCGCGGGCCTGTCCTTCCCATTCCTGCGCGAGAAGCTGCACGGCCGTTCCGATCCGCGGATCGTCGCGGCCGAGCCGTCGGCCTGTCCGTCTCTGACCCAGGGTGAGTACCGCTACGACCACGGCGACGTCGCGGGCCTCACGCCGCTGCTGAAGATGCACACGCTCGGTATGGACTTCGTCCCGGACCCCATCCACGCCGGCGGTCTGCGCTATCACGGCATGGCGCCCGCGCTCAGCCACACGGTGGAGCTGGGTCTGGTGGAGGGCGTCGCGATCGACCAGCGCGCCGCCTTCAGCGCGGGCATCACGTTTGCGCGCACCCAGGGCATCGTGCCCGCCCCGGAGTCGACCCACGCCATCGCCGCGTGCGCCGAGCACGTCGCGAACAGCGACAAGGAGGAGGTCGTCGTGATCGGGCTCTCCGGGCACGGTCAGCTCGATCTGCCCGCCTACGCGGAGTTCTTGAACGGCTCCTTCTGACGGCTGTCGGGCCGGCCGGTTCCGGATCCGGACGGGCGGGCCCGATGCGGTCCGTGCGCGTCCCGACTCCTGCGGTTCGACGAATGCTGAGACAATCGGGACGGTAGTACTGAGAGTGGTGGAATTGCCGGGTCGCCGCACGGCGCGACCGGGAGACAGAGAAGGAACTTCATGGTCGAAACAGGACAGCGTCTGGCGCAGATCGGCGTCACCGGGCTCGCGGTGATGGGCTCCAACATCGCCCGCAACTTCGCGCGGCACGGGCACACCGTCGCGCTGCACAACCGCAGCATCGCAAAGACCGATGCGCTCATCGAGGCGCACGGCGGCGAGGGCGATTTCATCCGCACCGAGACCATGGAGGAGTTCGTCGGCGCGCTCGAGCGGCCGCGCCGCGTCCTCATCATGGTCAAGGCCGGCGACCCGACCGACGCCGTGATCGAAGAACTCGCGAACCTGATGGAGCCCGGCGACATCATCATCGACGGCGGTAACTCGCTGTACACCGACACGATCCGCCGCGAGTCGGCGATGGCCGCGCGGAACCTGAACTTCGTCGGCGCGGGCATCTCCGGCGGCGAGGAGGGCGCTCTCAACGGTCCGTCGATCATGCCCGGCGGACCCGCCGAGTCGTACGAGTCGCTCGGTCCGCTGCTGGAGTCGATCTCGGCGCACGTCGACGGCGTCCCGTGCTGCACGCACATCGGTCCCGACGGTTCGGGCCACTTCGTCAAGATGGTGCACAACGGCATCGAGTACGCCGACATGCAGCTCATCGGCGAGGCGTACGACCTCATGCGCAACGTGCTCGGCATGGAGGTCGCCGAGATCGCCGACGTATTCCGCGAATGGAACACCGGCACCCTCGACAGCTACCTGATCGAGATCACCGCCGAGGTGCTGTCGCAGGTGGACGCCGAGACCGGCAAGCCGCTCGTCGACGTGATCGTCGACGCCGCGGGCCAGAAGGGCACCGGCCGCTGGACGGTGAAGTCGGCACTCGACCTCGGCATCCCGACCACCGGCATCGCCGAAGCCGTCTTCGCGCGCGCCCTCTCGAGTTCGACGTCCCAGCGCGAGAGCGCGCGAGGGCTCGTCGCGGGCACCGCCGGCGCGCAGGCCCCGGCCGACAAGGCGGCTTTCGTCGAAGACATCCGGAAGGCGCTGTACGCGTCGAAGGTCGTGGCGTACTCGCAGGGCTTCGACCAGATCGCGGCGGGAAGCGCCGAGTACGGCTGGAGCGTGGATCCGGGCAAGCTCGCCACCATCTGGCGTGGTGGATGCATCATCCGGGCCAAGTTCCTGGACCGCATCCGGGAGGCCTACGCCGAGAATCCGGAGCTTCCCGCGCTGCTGCTGGCTCCGTACTTCCGTGACGCGGTCGAGGACTCGGTGGAGAGCTGGCGGCGGGTCATCGTCACCGCGACTGCGATGGGTGTCCCGGTGCCGGCCTTCGCGTCGTCGCTGTCGTACTACGACGCGCTGCGGGCCGAGCGGCTGCCGGCCGCTCTGACCCAGGGGCTGCGGGATTACTTCGGTGCGCACACCTACCTGCGCGTCGACAAGCCCGGCTCGTTCCACACGCTCTGGAGCGGTGATCGCAGCGAGGTCGAGGCGTAGCGCTTCCAAGATCAGTCCCTAGACGGGCCTTCGAGGGCAATGTTCCCTCGAAGGACCGTCTGCGTCCTGAACTTGGCACAGCGGTCTCGGTATGAGTGCTGCCGGTGCGCTATGTCCACATCCGGTTCGGTGTCTCAGACCGCCCACAAGCGATCCTGCGCATCAACGGTGGACAGGTCATCGCGACAGCTTCGCCTGCCGGCGGATCACCCGGGGCGCCGATCCCAGCTCGTTCTTGCGGTTTTCGAATCGCTGCGCTTGCCTCGACCACCGGAGGGGACCGGGTTGTGACTGCGGCCGAAGTACTGTTTAAGCTGGACATATGTCGAAAGTGCTGAGCTCGTTGCCGAAGGGAGAGCGCGTCGGAATCGCGTTCTCGGGTGGTCTGGACACCTCCGTCGCCGTTGCATGGATGCGCGAAAAGGGCGCTATCCCTTGCACTTACACCGCCGACCTCGGCCAGGCCGATGAGCCGGACATCGCTTCGGTGCCCGGCCGCGCGGGTCAGTACGGTGCGGAGATCTCGCGCCTGGTGGACTGCCGCGCCGCGCTCGTGGAGGAGGGCCTCGTCGCACTGCAGTGCGGTGCCTTCCACATCCGTACCTCCGGCAAGACGTACTTCAACACCACGCCGCTCGGCCGCGTGGTGACCGGAATGCTCCTGGTCCGCGCCATGAAGGAGGACGGCGTCGACATCTGGGGCGACGGCTCCACCTACAAGGGCAACGACATCGAGCGGTTCTACCGCTACGGACTGATGGCGAACCCGAACCTGCGGATCTACAAGCCGTGGCTCGACACCCAGTTCGTGGAGGAGCTCGGCGGCCGCCACGAGATGAGCCAGTGGCTGACCGAACGCGATCTGCCGTACCGCGACTCCCAGGAGAAGGCGTACTCCACCGATGCCAACATCTGGGGCGCCACCCACGAGGCCAAGACCCTCGAGCACCTCGACCACGGTCTCGACGTGGTGGAGCCGATCATGGGCGTCGCCGCATGGCGGGACGACGTGGAGGTCGCCACCGAGGACGTCTCCATCCGGTACGAGCAGGGCCGCCCGGTCGCCATCAACGGCGAGGTCTTCGACGACGCCGTCGCTCTCGTCCTGAAGGCCAACGAGATCGGCGGCCGCCACGGGCTGGGCGTCTCGGATCAGATCGAGAACCGCATCATCGAGGCCAAGTCGCGTGGTATCTACGAGGCACCGGGCATGGCGCTGCTGCACATCGGCTACGAGCGTTTGGTGAACGCGATCCACAACGAGGACACGGTCGCGAACTACCACAACGAGGGCCGTCGCCTGGGTCGCCTCATGTACGAGGGCCGGTGGATGGACTCGCAGGCGCTCATGCTGCGCGAGTCGCTGGTGCGCTGGGTGGGCTCGGCAATCACCGGCGAGGTGACCGTCCGACTGCGCCGCGGCGACGACTACCACTTCCTCAACACCACCGGACCCGGCCTCTCGTACCACCCGGACAAGCTGTCGATGGAGCGAGTCGGCGACGCCGCGTTCGGTCCGTCCGACCGCATCGGCCAGCTCACCATGCGCAACCTCGACATCGCCGATTCGCGTGCGCGCCTGGAGCAGTACGCGCAGCTCGGCATCGTCGGTGGCGCGACCGCAGACCTGGTCGGCGAGCTGTCCGCGGGCGGTGCGCAGGCGATCGCCGGCGGCCAGCCAGAGGACGCGGCATCCGAGTCGCTCGACCGCGCGGCGATCGATTCCGGCGTCGACTAGCGCTCATGGCCGCCAAACGGATCGGGATCGTCGAAGATCACGAGTCGATGGTGCTGGGGGTCCGGGCGATGCTCGACGGCCACGTTGGCCTGTCGCTGATGGCGTCGTCGGACACGGTCGAAGGGCTGCTCGCGCAGCAGGTCTGCCTGGATCTGGTGCTGCTGGATCTGCGGCTGGCCGACGGCTCGTCGCCGACGGCCAACATCGAGGCCTTGCACGACGCGGGTCTATCGGTCCTTGTCTACACCGGTGCGGAGAACCCGTACCTGGTCCGTCTGGCGGCGAAGGCGGGGGTGCTCGGCATCGTGCGTAAATCCGCCCGGGTGGAGCGGGTCGTCGAGGCGATCGCCACGGCTGCGGAAGGCAACCCGGTCATCACCACCGAGTGGGCGGCGGCCGTCGACGGCGACCCCGACCTCGATGCCACCGGCCTGAGTCCTCGGCAGCAGGAGGTGCTCTCGCTGTACGCCTCGGGGGAGAAGGCCGACCGGGTGGGGCGCATGCTGGGGTTGTCGACGGAGACGGTCAACGACTACGTCGCGCGGATCCGGGCGAAGTACGCCGCAGCCGGTCGGCCCGCAGGCACCAAGGTGGATCTCTATCAGCGGGCCGTCGAGGACGGACTGCTGCCGATCCCCGAGCGCGACCAGTGAGCGGCGCCGTCAGATACGCCGCTCCCGAGCGGCGGCACGACAACCTGGACCGGATCAGGCGGATGTTCGCGTTGTTCGCGGCGGTCGGTTACGTGGGGTACTTGATCCTCCTGTTGCCGGCGATCCTCCAGCTCGCACCGCTGATGAGCTCCTGGTGGACGCCGGCGATGTGCGCGATCGTCTTCGTCCCCGGCCTGACGCTGGGAGTGACCGCTCTGATCGGCGTGCCGCGCTGGACGCGGGCGACGGCGGCCGTCGCCGCCCTCAGCTTCTTCGTCGCGGTCCTCACCTGGCCGATCGCCTGGGACGGCACCACCGTCCCGGCCGGCGACGGTGTGTGGCTGGCGGCGTTTCCCGGGCTCGCCAGCATCGCCGCGGTGCTGGCGTGGCCGGCCTGGGCGGCCTTTGCGCACATGGTGTTCGGCTGCGTCTGCGTGCAGCTCATCAACTTCGTGATCCGCGGCGAAGTGGATCCGGGACAGCTCGCTCCCGAGATCGCCTTCGCAATCATGTTCTGCAGCTTATTTGTCGGTGCGGCCGTGATGGCGCTGCGCACCGGGAGGATTCTGGACGAGACCACCGATCGTGCCCATGCGGCGGCCGCGACCGCCGCAGCCGAGCGGGCCCGCGACACCGAACGCGAACGCTTCGACGCGCTGATTCACGACAGCGTGATGTCCACCCTGCTGACCGCCTCCCGGGGCGGGGCGCAGGAGCACGTGCCGCGGCTGGCGGCCGCCACCCTCGCCGAACTCGACGAGATCCGTTCGGGACTGCCCACTGACCGTCCATTCGGCCTCGAGGCCGCCGTGGTGCACCTGCGTGCGACAACTACCGAGGCGGACCCGGGGGCGGAGTTCGCCGTCGACGCACCGACGTCCGATTCTGATGCCGCGCAGGTGGAGCTGCCGAGCGAGGCGGTGCGTGCGGTGAGCGCGGCACTGGCCGAAGCCCTTCGCAACAGCCGCCGACACGCAGGGGCCGATGCGCGGTGCACCGTGCGAGGACGGTTGGACGCCGATTCGATCAGCATCGAGGCGACCGACGACGGCGTCGGTTTCGACCCGGATGCGGTATCGGCCCATCGACTCGGCATCGCGGTCAGCATCCGGGCCCGGATGGACCGGGTCCCGGGAGGGTCGACCGCGATCGAGTCGGCGCCCGGCGCCGGGACCACCGTCCGACTGGGATGGACACGGTGATGGGACAACTCCCGGCCGGCGGCGATATCGGTGACCTGATGGGTCTGCGGACCGTCGCCGCGAAGGCGCTCGTGGCGGTCTTCATCGGAACGTTTGCGCTGGTAGGCGTGATGACGCGCCCCGCAGGGAGCGGGGCGGCCGGATGGCTGGCGGAGATCGTCGCCTGGGGGGTGACGAGCGTTGCTGCGGTCGCACTGATCCAGGTGCCGGGAGATCCGTTACGGCGGTCGGTGACGGCAGCCGTCGCCGCCGCCGGCCCGGTGGCCACGGTGTCGGTGCTGCTGGTGGTCGACGATCCGGGGGTGCGCATCCTGACCTTCTGGCCTTTGTCGGCGACAACGGCGCTGTGCACCTACCTCTGTGTACGCGGCCGCACAGGCGTCGCGTGGGTCTCGATGCTGGTGGCGATCGGCGCGACCGCACTGTGGGCCGTCGGCATCGGCGAAGGCGCCGGGTACGGGATCTCGATCTCGCTGATCAACCTGGCGCCGCTTGTGATGTCGTCCTTCTTCGCCATCACGATCCGGCCGGCGGCGCGCGAGATCTTTCTGATGCAGGGGGCCGGCACCGAGGCCGCGGCTGCGGAGGCCGCGCGGCGCGCGGTCCTCGACGAACGCGACCGGCAACTCGGCCGACTCGACGACCAAGCGCGCCCCTTGCTCGAGCGGCTCGTCGACGCGGCGCCGCTCTCGGCGGACGAACGCGATGAGTGCAGTCTGGTCGAGGCGCGGTTGCGTGATTCGCTGCGGGCGCCGACATTCGACGTCCGCAGTGTTGCCGACGCGGCGCGTCAGGCACGACGTCGAGGGGTGGAGGTGATCTTGCTCGACGATCACGGGCTCGTCGGTGCAGACGATGACGTCCGCGAGCGGGTGATCGGCGGTGCCGTCACCGCGCTCGCCGCGGCTCGTGCGGGGACCGTCACGATTCGCATCCTGCCGCCGCGGCGTCGCGTCGTGGCGACTGTTCTGCAGGTCGCCGGCGACGTCGTCGTCCGCGAGGAGTACGACGGCGAAGGTCGTCTGGTCGGCAGCGACTGACCCCGGGAGCAGGCCCCTGACCTCTGTCGCCTCTTGGGAGGACAGAGGAATTGGGGTCTTTCTCGTGCGCCGATGTCGCCATACCGTCCGAAGGGAAGGCATGGCGGCGGGACATCGGCGAGGAGGCGAGGAGAATGACGGGCTCCGGGGCAGTGGCGCGGCAGTCGGGGACAGGCCAGTCGGTCGGGGTGTGGAGTGAGAATCCGTGGCAGCGGGAAGTGCTCATGGTGTGGATGAATCGGTTCGGGTATCCGGTGGTCGCTGTCGACACGGCCGGACTCCTGGCGGGGGCGACGCGCGTCGTGGTGGTCGGAGCCGGCGATCGTCTCGCGCTGCGTCGGTTCGGCCGCTCAATGGCCGGACGCGTCATCGTCGTCGGCGGTACGGTCGAGAAAGCCGATATCCGCTCCGGCGTTCATCATGTCACTGAAGGCCCAGACATCGACCACCGTCTTAACCTCCTGCTGACCAGAACGCTGGGCCCGACGTCCGGCCGGACTCCGATGTCGGCGCGGGAACGGGAGATTCTGACCACGTATGTGATGGGTGCGACCGTCGAGGAGACCGCGACCCGGCATTTCGTCGCCGCCAGCACGGTTCGCACTCACTATCGGCGCGTCTCGGCCAGGTACGACGACGCCGGGCTGCCGGTGGCGAACAAGACCCACCTGTTGTTGCGGATGGTCGCCGACGGTTGGATTCAGCTCGACGGCGTGCTTCCCGAATCGGAGCGGGCCACGTCCGCGGTCGAGGTGGCGTGAGGGGCGGGCCTCGACCGGGGTGAAGAGCCGACGGGCTCGATGACCGACGGGCGGCGTCAGGCACCCCCGCGGCTAGCGGCGTCTCACTCTTCGACCACCGGCGCCGCCGGACTCCGTTCGACCGACCCCGGGCGCAGTGCGCTCGCGGCGAGCGGGAACAGGAGCACCGACAGCACGCCGGCGCCGACGAGGACCGCCGCCTGCGTGCCGGTCAAGACGTCTTGGCGGACACCGATGTCGGTGGCGACCGCGATGATCGGAAGGCCGGTGGCGCCGTAGAGCCCGGTGGCGATTCGCTCGCGGCGGCCGGCGCCCTCGGGTGCGGCGAGCATCGACGGGAGCCCGCGGATCAGGAGCAGCGCCACCAGGACCACGGGGATCCAGGCGAAGGCGAGCGGATGGTCGAGCAGGGACTGCAGATCGAACTTCACACCCGTGTAGACGAAGAAGATCGGGACGAGGAAGCCGAACGCGACGGCGTCGATCTTGGCCTCCACCGACCGCTGCGTCTGTTCGTCGGCATCTCGGATGAGGAGCTTCCAGACGATGCCCGCGGTGAACGCGCCCAGCAGCATGTCGATGCCGAGCTGGACGGTCAGGAAGACCATCACGGCCAGAATGGCCAGCACGGTGCGGACCGCGAACTGCGCCGACGTGTGCAGGGTCGATTCGACGAAGGCGTGCAGGCGACGATGAGAGGTGCGGCCGGCCTGGATCATCGCGACCACCGCGATGAGTCCGAAGAGCAGCAGGACCACGCTCGCCGTCCCGAACGAGCGGCCGCCGAGGAAGAGTGAGATGGCGATGATCGGCCCGAATTCGCCCGCGGCGCCGATCGCTCCGACGGCGACGCCGAACGGAGTGGTGAGGTCACCGGAATCGCGGAGGATCGGCAGCAGGGTTCCCAGAGCCGTCGACGCCAGGCTGATCCCGATGATCACCGCGCCCAATCCGGGTGAGACAGCGAAGCCCGCCGCGATCCCGACCGTGATACTGATCAGCCAACCGAGCCAGGCGCGCCGAGCCGTGCGTCCGCGAACCGCCGACCGGGTGATCTCGGTTCCCGCGATGAAGAACAGCAGGTTGACACCTAAGTCGGAGAGCCGGCCGAACAGCTCCGATTCACCGACCCAGCCCAGCAGGGCAGGCCCGGCCACGACGCCGAGGCCGAGTTCGAAGACGACCACCGGAACCGCTGCCCAACGAGAGACGGATCTCGCCAGGAGCGGCGCTGCGAAGACCAGGAGGGGAACGACGAGCACGGTGGTCGCGGTGGGGCTCACCGGCTGATTCTAGAACGCGGTGACACGCGCGGGAGACGGTGCGGCGTCTGCGGTGGTCTCAGATGTGGACACCTTCGGTGTGGTTCCGTCGGCGGTACACGATGCTGGTCGCCAGGGAGGCGAGGATCAGCACCAGGCCGATGAGACCGGTCACCGTCTCGGGGACCTCGGTGCCGAGTGAGTACAGCAGAAGCAGCGCCAGCGCGCCGATCGCCCAGTGGGCGCCGTGTTCGAGGAAGACGTACTCAGACAGGGTTCCCCGGTGAACGAGGTAGATCGTCAGCGACCGCACGAACATCGCGCCGATGAGGCCCAGACCCAGAGCGATGATGATCGGGTCCGCCGTGATGGCGAAGGCCCCGATCACGCCGTCGAACGAGAACGACGCGTCCAGCACCTCCAGATAGAGGAACAGGAAGAAGCCCGCGCGCCCCGTCGCCTTGGCGAGTGCGGTCGGGCCGTCCCCCGACTCGGTCTCGATGTGGAAGAGACGGCCGAGCCCGTTGACCACGATGTAGGTGATCACGCCGAGGACGCCGGCAACCATCACCGTCGATGTATCGTGGTCCGGCGCGACGAGCGTGGCCGCCAGCACCAAGATCGTCAACGCCACCACCACCGGTGCCTCGCGGAGCCGGCCGATGCGCAGCAGGGGCCGCTCGATCCACGACAGCCAGGTGAGCTCCTTGTCCTCGAACAGGAACCCGAGGAACAGCATCAGGAGGAACATTCCGCCGAACGAGGCGATCTGCGGGTGCGCCGCGGTCACGATGCTCTCGTAGGTCGGCGAGCCGTCCGTCGGCGGGTTGAGCGCGAGGTGAAGCGCGTCGACCGGGTCGAGGCCCGCGGTGAGCCAGACGATCCCCAGCGGGAAGGCCAGGCGCATGCCGAACACGGCGATGATGACACCGATCGTGAGGAACATCCGCTGCCAGAAGTCGCTCATCCGCTGCAGGACCGTGGCATTGATGACGGCGTTGTCGAAGGAGAGCGAGACCTCCAGCACACCCAGGATCAGGGTGAGCAGTACGGCCGTCGAACCGCCGTACAGGAACGCGGCGACCAGCGCCGCGATCGAGACGACGAACGACATTCCGAAGATGCGAAGAGTCACGCGGGGATCCCAACCTTCATGACAGGCGACGGTACCCGGGCGAGGCGTCGCTGGCGCTTCCCGGAGGCGAGCCGGCCAGGCCGTGGGGAAACGGGAACTGACTGACTGTTCGAGTCAGGAGGCACTCATGAAACTTGCGGCACTCAGTCCAGCAATCGGGCTCGGACACGCGGTGGCATGCCTGGTAAGAAATTAATTGCTTTGGCCGACGCAATCTTCCGAGCTTTCAAAATATGCTTGCCTGACACCGAAGAAGGAGAATTGAGAATGGCTCAGTGCAACTGCAGTTGTGCATACTGCAAAGAGGCTAATGTGAACGACCGGAGCGTGCATCAGTGCAAGAACTTGCCGCGCTGTTCGGTTGCGTCCAAGAGCTGACGACCATGGCAGAGACTGGATCATCGTCGCGGTCAGGCGATTTCACGGAACCGCACAGATGCCGGAGTTGCAGCCGAGCTTTCTGGGGTAAGCGGTCGTGGAACCGGGTCACGGTGAACTGTCCGCACTGCGGCGCGGGAAACTGACGAATCGGAAGAATGGGCGGGTGTCGACCGAATGGTCGACACCCGCCCATTTTACCTGGCAGTTGGATTGAACGTCTGACCCCAGAAATGGGGACACGCGGTTCGGTCCACCAGAAACGGTTACTCGCAATGGACGACTGACACGGTCTGGGATGGCCGAATACCATCGACCGCGTATCTGATTTACCGGATTCTCCATGCGAACCGGAAGTCGTATCTCGAATTTGAGGAGAATTTCCTGATGGCAGTCAGTGTTGACTTCTATGCCGTGCTCGAGATCGCGCGCGATGCCGACGATGACACCATCAATGCGGCTTTGAAATCGAAACTGCGGTTGTGGCGCAAAGCGACGAACTCTCCGGACCTCAGTACTCGGCAGGAGGCGGAGACGTGGATGGCGCGGCTTCGTGAGGCCAGCGACACGCTGCTCGATCCGCAGCGCCGCGCGGCCTATGACCGCGAACTGCAGACCGCCGGCGTCGCGCAGCCGCAGACGCAGCAGGCGGCGGGCGAGGGCACGGACTGGGTGGCTCGGGCGCGGGAGGAGCTCGGCCGAGGCGATTACCACTCTGCGGCGTACTCGGCTCGCGAGGCCACTCACTCGATCGGCAACAGCGCGGAGTCGTGGGGTCTCCGCTCTCGCGCCAATGCCGGTCTGGGAAACCTTCAGGACGCTCTGTACGAGGCACGCCAGGCGACCACCATCGAGGCCAACAACCCGGAGTACCACTTCCAGCTGGGCATGATCTTCGAGAAGTTGGCGCAGTTCCAGGATGCGATCAACGCATACCAAGTGTCGATGCAGCTGGATCCTTCCGCGCCGCAGTACATGGTGGCGGTCGCCAACGTCATGTCCGACAACGGGCAGCTCGACGATGCGCTCGACTTCATCCGGCAGCACCTGCAGCGCTTCCAGGGCGCGCAGATCGTCTTCGACTACTACGCAACCCTCCTCGCACTCAAGGCGGAGAGCATCCCGCGATACAACGGGCGCGGTCAGTACATGATCACGTCGAAGTCCGAGATCGAGCAGATGCGACCGTTGATCGCCGAGGCGATGGCGCACAACCGAGATCCGGAGATGGCGAAGGAACTGGACAAGATCAGCCGCTTCCTCGATACCAGCGAGGAGCAGGTCTTCAGCGTCCCCGGCGACGGATGGGGTCAGAAGGCGCTGATCCTCGCCTCCCCGATCCTGTGCATCGTCATCGGCGCGATCATCGGCCTCACGGTGATCGGTGTGCTCCTCGCTGTCGCGGCCGGTGCGGGCATCTACTTCACCTGCTGGGTGCCGCGATACAAGGCCAACGACCGTGACGACCTGCGCAAGGGCTACCTGCAGGGATACATCGGCTGACCTGGCCGGCTGGGTACCGACTGCGACGAAAGGTTCATGGACATGGGTAGAGCCGTTGGAATCGACCTCGGGACGACGTACTCCGCGGTGGCAGCCATCGAGGCTGGGGCGCCGGAGGTGATCCGGAACGACGACGGCGACTACACGACGCCGTCGGTGCTGTACTTCGACGGCGAGGAGGTCTCCCTCGGCGTCTGCGCTGAGAACATGCGGGCGAAGGCGGAAGGCGATGTGGCGTCGCTCATAAAGCGCCAGATGGGCAACACCGACTTCGTCTTCGTTCCGGACAGCAACGACAACGAGTACCGCGCGGAGGACCTGTCCGCTCTGATCCTCACCAAGTTGGTCGCCAGCGCCGAGAACGTCCTGGGCGAGGAGATCACCGACGTGGTCATCACGGTGCCCGCGTACTTCGAGGACGAACACCGCAACGCGACGCGGACGGCCGCGGAGATCGCCGGCCTCACCGTGCTGCAGTTGATCAACGAGCCGACCGCAGCGGCTCTGAGCTTCGGAGTCGGTTCGGGATTCTCCGGAACCCTCCTCGTCTACGACCTCGGCGGCGGCACTTTCGACGTCACGGTGCTGCGCTGCCAGAACAATGACTTCACCGTCCTGGCCTCGCTCGGCGACCGCAACCTCGGTGGTTTCGACTTCAACAACGCCCTGTTCGGTGTGGTGAACGAGAAGTTCAAGGAGCAGACCGGTCAGCCGATTCCCACCGACCAGTATCTGCAGGTCATGGATGCCGTCGAAGACACCAAGCGCCGGTTGTCGCAGGCGGAGAAGGCGACCGTCTTCATCTCGGCCCTGGGTCAGAACGTGAAAGTTCAGGTGACACGGCAGGAGTTCGAGTCGGCGGCGTCGTTCCTGCTCAAGACGACGGAGTTCCTGGTCGACGAATCGGTCGAGACGGCGGGGGTCTCGTACTCGGCGATCGACAAGGTCCTTCTGGTCGGCGGATCCACTCGTATGCCGATGGTCCAGAATCTGGTGGAACGGTTGACCGGTCAGACTCCGGACAAGTCGGTCCACCCGGATCAGGCGGTGGCGCTCGGTGCGGCGATCGTCGCCGACAAGGTGTCGGCGGACAGGGCCGGAGCGGCGCCGGACATGCCGGCCGGTGGCAGCATCGACTTCTCAGATGTCATCTCGCAAGGTGTCGGGGTGCTGGCGCTCAACGCCGCCTCACAGCTTGCCTACACCCAGTTGATCCCGCCGCAGACGTCCATTCCGGCTCAGGCGGAGCATGATTTCGGCCTACCCGTCGAGAATCAGCAGGAGATCAGGCTGCAGATCGTGTCGCATGACGTCGACGGGGTGCTTGAAGCGCAGGTCAAGAGTCTCGGTGAGAGCATGCTGAAGGTTCCGCCGGGCCGTGCAGCGGGCAGTGGCGTGCGGGTGATCTTCTCGGCGGACATCGACGGGATCATTCACGTCCAGGTCATCGATCTGACCGAAGGGATCAACCTCGGCGAGATGGAAGTGAAGCGTCCCGGCGAGATGGATCCCAAGCGGATGGCGCAAGCGCGCGAGTTGGTCGCGTCCGCGCAGTTCACATGATCGGAGAACCGGTGGATCAGACGCTCGCCGATGTCTCGAAGCGGCTCGACGACCTCACGGAGCTCTTCCGGAGACGGCTCCTCAACGACAACCGTGGCCAGGAGTTGCTCGGGGAGCTGCGGGCCAAGTCGGCGCTCGACGAGACCCTGCTGGTAGGGCGAGTGCTCCGGCCCGTCGCCACCCGGCTGATGAATGTCATCGACCGTGTCGACAACTGGGACGGTGAGGCGGACCCGCTCGCAGAGTCCGTTCGAGACGAGGTGATCCAGATCCTGGAGGACTTCGGGGTCGAGCAGATCGGCGTCGACGGAGATGTCGACCCGCGGAGACATCGCATCGAGTCGGTCGTTGTCGCCGACGCCCCCGAAGGCGCTATCACCGGACGCACCGTCCGCGGTTTCGAACTGGACGGTCGCGTGCTGCGCCCGGCGGGCGTGGTCGTGGCCGCGGGACCGAGGGCTCCTGGACAGAACGGCGCGGCGGATGACTAGTGGCGGTACCGGCCGTGACGATCAGCAGGACGCTCGTCGCCGCCTCACCGACGCGATGGCCGCGACGATGGCCGAGGCCGGCGGCCTCACAGCCGAAGCCGGCAGGCTCCTCGGGGAGATCGACATCGCGCTGTCGATCACGCGGACAACGCTCGACGACGAGCTGGCGGCGCAGCGGCGGCGACTCCGGCGCGAGAAGGAAGAGGCGGAGGCGAAGCTGCAGGCTGATGCCGTGCGGCGGACGCGGGCTGTTGGGGCGGCGCTGCGGGCCGCAGCCGAGGAACTCGCGCCCGGTGCGGCCGGTGCCGGATGGGCTGCGCGGGCGCTGAGCGTGCCGCAGCCGGCGCGGGCGGTACCGTCGGCGGTCCGGGTCGGCACCCTCCCGGGTGGTGCGCCGGCGCTTCTTCCGTTGATCGGCGTCTCGGGGTGGGTCGTCGGTGGCAGCGGTGCCGAGCAGTTGATCGCGGACACCGTGCTCAGACTGGCGCTGTCGGCGCCGCCGGAGTCCCTGCGGGTCTCGGTGTTCGATCCCAGGCTCCGTGGGATCCTCGGCTTCACGTCGTTGTTCCGCGACACCGATCCGATCGGGTACCCGCCCGCGATCCAGACCGAGGACGGGTTGCGGAGGCTGTTGTCCGGGCTCATCGACAGAATCGGCCGGGCTGCGGAGACGATGAGCACGGCGGGTGCGGCCGATCATCGGGACCTGCCGCTGTCGCAGGCGGGGCGTCTCGAACTCGCGGTCCTGCTCGACGCACCGAGCGGAGTCACCGAGACCGCCGCTGACGATCTCAATAGGATCGTCGAATCGGCGGCCGGGCGCGGCGTGTTTCTGCTGATCGCGAGCCCGGGGTACGTCGATGGCCCGATCCGCGTGGGTGATCGGGCACAGGTCGACGTCGACCGCGGGCTGGTCCGGGTCGACGCGGCCGGCGAGATCCGGTCGGATTCGTTCGCGGCCGTGCCCGGATTGACGGTTCGGGCTGATCCGTCGCCCACCCCAGCGGCGCGGAACAACTTGATCCACGCGAGGGCCGAAGCGATCGAGGCCGCGGCGCAGGGGACGATGACCTTGGAGGCGGTCCTCGCCGAGATCGATGCCGGATGGTCCGATCGCGGCGACGACGGGCTATCGGGCATCTTCGCGAGAATGCCCGGCGGACTCGGCGGCCTGGAACTCCGGAGTGCGAATCCGCCCGCGCCGAACGCGCTCATCGGCGGCGCCGTCGGCACGGGAAAGTCGAACCTGCTGCTCTGCTTGATCTATGGTCTCGCGAGCCGGTACTCGCCGCGGGACGTTCGTTTTCACCTGTTGGATTTCAAAGAGGGCGTCGAGTTCGCGCGGCTCGCACCGACCGGCGACGAGACCTGGTTGCCGCACGTCGACTCCCTCGGCCTGGAGAGCGATCGAGCGTACGGCGTGGCGGTTTTGGAGCATCTCGCCTCCGAGTTCGACCGCAGGGCGGACGCTTTCAAGTCGGCGGGCGCGTCTTCGCTCGCGGACTATCGGGCGCTGACAGGTCGGGACATGCCGCGGCTGGTGTTGGTGGCCGACGAGTTTCAGGTGCTCTTCGAACCGGACGACGATGTCGCGCAACGAGCGGTGCAGCTGATCGAACACCTCGCTCGGAAGGGCCGCGCCTACGGGGTCCACCTGGTGCTCGCATCGCAGACGCTGTCTGGTATTCAAGCGCTCGCGCTCAAGCGTGACGCCATCTTCGGTCAGTTCCACAACCGGATCTCGCTGCGGAACACCGAACACGAGTCGGAGACGATCCTCGGTGCGGGGAACCTCGCCGCGGGAGATCTGCACGGGCGTGGTCAGGCGGTGTTCAACGATGATCTCGGACATCTGGCGGCCAATCGGATCGGTTCGGTGGTGTGGGCCGATCCCGCCTACCTGGACCGGCTGCAGACGGAACTGTTCAGCCGGGCGATGGCGGATGGCTTCACTCCCCGGCGTCCCAGCACCTTCGTGAGTTCCGCCTACGCCGAGTGGATCCCAGCTGACGATCGAGAGATCGCCACGGTCGGAGTCCCGATCAGCGTCGGTGGAACCGCGCAGGGATTCTCGCTGAAGCGCGGCCGACTCGGCAACGTCGCGCTGATCGGCGACGACCTCGACCGCACCAGGGCGGTGCTGTCGTCGATCCACGCATCCATTCGCGCGTCCGATCTCGCCTCCGCGCAGTGGACCGTCATCGACAGCTCGGGCGTTGGGCTCGATGACGTCGGTCCGTGGGCGAACGAAGCGGGAATCCAGCGGATCTCAGCGGAAGAGGCGGATAGCTTCCTGCGTACCCTGACAGCGCGGACGGCGGTGCCGAGCAGCCGCATCGAGCGGGTGATCATCCTCGACGACCCCGACGACATCGCGTCGCTGGTCGATTCAGACGAATACCCGCGTCCGATCGAGGCGGTGGAGCGCTTCATCAAGCGATCGATTGCCTGCGGCATGCTCTTCGTGATCAGGTTCCGCTCGATGAGCTCATACGACGCGAGGACGGCGGGCGAACTTCGCGACGGCTTCCGGACGATCGTCCTGACCGAACCGGGATCGCAGACCGACCTGCTGGCGCCGGGCACCGGGCGCATGGACTTCAGCGGACCGCGCGTCGTCGTCGTCGACAGGAGCAGCGGTCGGCAGGATCTGTTGGTTCCGTTCGATCCGGCTGCGTTGCCGCAGAACGGTATCGAGAAGACGGAGGTGAGCATCCCGATATGACGGACACGGCATGGGACCGGTATCTGGGGGCGGTGAACGATCTCGCGGCGATCGACGGAGAGCTGATCGACGAGCGGCGGAGGTCGGATCACCTCTTCCAGGAACGGGAACGGAACGTGGCGGTGGAGGCTGCAGACCGCGAACAGTGCCTTGCCGGGCTCGACGGGCGGCGCGACGCACTGTCCGAGCAGCTGGATGCGGCGGCGCGGACGATCGGGCTCGATCGGGTGCCGGCCGCGGCCGTTCCACAGCAGGCCAGACACGCGCACGTGGTGCTGGCCGACCTCGAACTCGTCGTCGGCCGCCTCCAGAAGCACGCGTCGGTCGTGGAGGGGTACGAGCGCGCGAAGAAGCGAATCGCGCGAGACGAGGCCGACCGGGCGGCGCGACGTGAAGAACTCACGGCGAAACAGGCCGAGCGCGAGCGAAAGCTCGCCGAGGCACGGGAACGTGCGGTCGACGAGCGTAGACGGCACGAGCCGACCCGCGTGGCGAAGCCGGTGGCCACCGATCCGCTGCCCGCACCGCCGGCACCGAGCCGTACGGGTGCGATCGTGGCGGGCGCGGTCGGGACGCTCATCGTTCTCATCATCGTGCTGGTCCTGATTCTTTAGAGACAATGGAGGCTTCATGAGTGAAGTACAGGCTGAACGACAGGCGGTCATGCAGGCGGTTTCGACGTTGCAGCAGTTAGAACGGCTGATTCGCAGCCAGCACGGGGAAGTCCGGAACCTGTCGAGCGAGGTCCGCAGGGTCGCCGGTTCGACCTCGACCAAGGCCGACGACCGGATGGTCAATGCTCTGCAGGCCAGTTCGGTGAGCCTGGATGCATTGCAGCAGCGCATCGCCGCTGCGATGCGGCAGGCCGAAGACATCGCCAGGAGGCTCTGATGTCGAAACACGAGGAACTCACCCGCCAGGTGAAACAGCTGGCACGGAAGTCGGAGGACGCGAATCGGCAGGCCGCCGGTCTGAAGCAGTCCCTGAACCGCAACATCAGACAGGTTCATGCGGTCCTCGGCCGCGGCGGTTCTGGGCCGATCGGACAACTCTCGTACGCGCTCGATCAGGCGAACCAGGACATCGACAGGCTGTCAGTGAACCTGCACAACACCAAGAAGGCCGCCGAAGAGTTTGCGCGGCACCTCGAATCGCTGAACTGAGGGGCGAGATTCACGTCGCGAAGCCATCTCCGCACGCCGCGGATCCGGGATCCTGTCCGCTCCTTCACGATCGCCGCAGTCCAGACCGGACAAGTCCGCGCAGGTCGCACATAGACCCCAGAGGAAGGAATCGAACACCGTCACCGTAGTACCCGACGGCCCGGAAGACGACGAAGGCCCGGCACTCCGAGGGGGAGTGCCGGGCCTTCGATTCGTCAGTACCGACGTCCTACTCGGCGCCGATGATGAACGCCTCGAGCTGCGCGCGCGCCTTGTCGTCGGCGATCTGCTCGGGCGGGCTCTTCATCAGGTAGGCCGAGGCCGGGAGGATCGGGCCGCCGAGGCCGCGGTCCTTGGCGATCTTGGCGGCACGGACGGCGTCGATGATGATGCCTGCCGAGTTGGGGGAGTCCCAGACCTCGAGCTTGTACTCCAGGTTCAGCGGCACGTCGCCGAAGGCACGGCCCTCGAGACGGACGTAGGCCCACTTGCGGTCGTCGAGCCACTGGACGTAGTCCGACGGGCCGATGTGCACGTTCTTGTCGTAGACCTTGCCGGCGAGCGGGCCGTCGAGGATCGAGGTGACGGCCTGCGTCTTGCTGACCTTCTTCGACTCCAGACGCTCACGCTCGAGCATGTTCTTGAAGTCCATGTTGCCGCCGACGTTCAGCTGGTAGGTGCGGTCGAGCTCCACACCGCGATCCTCGAACAGCTTCGCCATGACGCGGTGGGTGATGGTCGCGCCGACCTGGCTCTTGATGTCGTCGCCGACGATCGGGACGCCCGCGGCGCGGAACTTCTCGGCCCACTCGGGGTCGGAGGCGATGAACACGGGCAGGGCGTTGACGAAGGCCACGCCGGCGTCGATGGCGCACTGAGCGTAGAACTTGTCGGCCTGCTCGGAACCGACCGGCAGGTAGCTGACCAGGACGTCGACGTCGTTGTCCTTGAGGGCCTTCACGATGTCGACGCCTTCGCCGTCGGCCTCGGTGATGGTCTCGCGGTAGTACTTGCCGAGACCGTCGAGGGTGTGGCCGCGCTGGACGGTCACGTTCAACGGCGGGACGTCGGCGATCTTGATGGTGTTGTTCTCGCTGTTGACGATCGCCTCGGAGAGGTCGAAGCCGACCTTCTTGGCGTCGACGTCGAAAGCGGCGACGAACTCGACGTCACGGACGTGGTAATCGCCGAACTTGACGTGCATCAGACCGGGGACGGTCGCGTTCTCATCGGCGTCGCGGTAGTACTGAACGCCCTGAACCAAGGATGAGGCGCAGTTACCCACGCCAACGATGGCCACGCGCACTTTGTTGGTTTCACCCATGGTCGGGATCTCCTTCTTGTTGCAGCGGTACGGCGGAATGCTGTGCCGCCGAGTTCTTTCCTACTTCGTCCTGCGTCGTCGTCTCCGACGACGAGGAACGAAAATCCGGGGTGCCGACAGACCCGGAGGCCTCGTCGGCGATCAATTTGTTGAGCCACTGGACCTCGCGCTCGGAGGTCTCCAGGCTGAGCTCGTGCATCTGGCGCGTGTAGTGATCGTTCGAGCGCGTCGCACGGCCGAGCAGATCGCGCAGACCCTCGCGGCGTTCCTCGACCTGCCTGCGGCGGCCCTCGAGGATGCGCATGCGAGCCACCGCGGGCGTCCTGCTGAAGAAGGCCAGGTGCACACCGAAGCCGTCGTCGGTGTAGTTCTGCGGGCCGGTGTCCGCGACCAACTCGGTGAAGCGCGACTCGCCCGCCGGAGTGAGCCGGTACACGCGGCGTGCCCGGCGGACCTTGGTTCCCGTGGAGGTCTCGGGCTCGTCTTCGGCGATCAGCCCGTCGGCCTGCATGCGGCGCAGGGTCGGATACAGCGAGCCGTACGAGAACGCGCGGAACGCGCCGAGCAGCCCGGTGAGCCGCTTGCGCAGTTCGTACCCGTGCATGGGCGATTCGAGCAGCAGGCCGAGAATCGCCATTTCGAGCATGACTCGGCCCCCTTTCGATGCGTTATCGCGCCTTGATGCAGCATCTAATGTATCGCATCGATATAACTCGCAGTGAAGTTGCGAGTACGGCAGCGGCTTGATCTGCATCACAGGGCAGTCGTGGCGGGCTCGCGTCTAGGCTTGGGAACGTGCAGCGGCAGATCGTGGACTACGCACTCGCGCGACGCGAGTGCCTAGCGCGTGTGCGGACGGGCCGCACGGCCCTGTCCCAGGTGTGCGACGCCGACCCCTACCTCTTGCGGGCGGCCAAGTTCCACGGAAAGCCGACCGACGAGGTCTGTCCCGTGTGCCGGAAAGAGCAGGTCACGGTGGTGTCCTGGGTGTTCGGAGAGCACCTCGGACACATCCACGGCTCGGCTCGTTCGGCGGGCGAGATCGAGGCCCTCGACGGGAGTGCCGGCGCCTTCACGGTTCACGTCGTCGAAGTCTGCCGAACCTGCCGGTGGAACTATCTCGTGCAGTCGTACGTTGCCGGATTGCCCGAGGGCGCCGGTCGACGGCGTCGCCGGGTCGCCAAGTGATGTGACCGGAGTTGGCGCAGCCGCAGCCATACGTCACAGTTGAGAGTGTTAGTTTCGTCCGCGCAACAGCGCAGAGAAGTGGGTGAGCGATGACCAGCGGTAAAGGTGCTGCGACGTCGGAGAAATCGACGGCGGTGAAGGCCACGGCGTGGACGCTGGGCATTCTTGCCGGAGCAGTGCCGCTGGTCGCCGTCTTCCTGGTGGTGGCCTTCCTGTTCACCTACTTGACGGTGGACGTGCCGTCGCCGGGCGACATCAAGCAGAACCAGGTCGCCACCATCACCGACAGCAAGGGCGGGACGATCGCCAAGATCGTGCCACCCGAGGGCAACCGGACCGACGTCAAGTACGAGGACATCCCGCAGTCCATGGTCGACGCGGTGAAGGCCGCCGAGGACCGAGACTTCGACTCGAACGCGGGTTTCTCGACCTCCGGCTTCACCCGGGCCGTGCTGGGCAAGGCCTTCGGCAAGTCCGGTGCGGGCGGCGGCTCCACCATCACCCAGCAGTACGTGAAGAACGCGATCGTCGGTGACGAGGTCAGCTACAAGCGCAAGTTCAAAGAACTCGCGATCGCCACCAAGATGTCCCGCCAGTGGTCCAAGGAAGAGATCATGGCGGCGTATCTGAACACCATCTACTTCGGCCGCGGCGCCTACGGCGTCGACGCCGCCGCGCGCGCGTACTTCAACAAGCCGCTCAAGAAGCTCACCCCGTCGGAGTCGGCGCTGCTCGCCGGCATCATCCGCGGTCCGTCGATCTACGATCCCGCGGTGAACCCGGATCTGGCGGTCAGCCGCTGGAACTACGTGCTCGACGGCATGGTCTCGATCGGCGCACTCAGCAAGTCTGACCGCGACGCGCAGAAGTTCCCGAAGGTCGCGAAGGTCAAGGATCAGACGGCCGAGGCCAACGAAGGACCCAACGGCCTGATCAAACGGCAGGTGCTGGCCGAACTCGAGAAGCTCGGCATCACCGAGCAGCAGGTGCAGACCTCCGGTCTGAAGATCACCACCTCGATCGATCCGAAGGTGCAGAAGGCGCTGGTCTCCGCGGCGCGCAACAAGCTCGACGGCGAGCCGAAGAACCTGCGCACCGCGTCGGTGTCCATCGATCCCGCGACCGGCGGCATCCAGGGCTACTACGGTGGCGAGGACGGACAGGGCTGGGACTACGCTTCGGCCGGCCTGCAGACCGGTTCGATCTTCAAGGTCTTCGCGCTGGTCGCGGCCCTGGAGCAGGACATCCCGCTCTCGAAGTACTACAGCTCGGCGCCGTACGAGGCGCCCGGCGGCCTGGTGGTCCAGAACTCCGACGGCGAGAGCTGCGGCAGCTGCAACCTGGCCACCGCGCTGAAGATGTCGCTGAACACCGTCTACTACCGGCTCATGATGGACCTGAACGGTCAGGCCGACGCGGTCGCCGACACGGCGCACCGGCTCGGCATCGCCGAGAGCTTCGGCGACATCCAGCACACCCTGCAGGAGAAGAACGGCCACAGCGAAGGCGGCGTGGTCCTGGGCCAGTACCCGTCCCGCGTGCTCGACATGGCCTCGGCCTACGCGACGCTCGCCGCGTCGGGCATCCACCGCGACCCGTTCTTCGTCCAGAAGGTCGAGACCTCGACCGGCGACGTGCTCTTCGAACGCCAGAAGGACAAGGGCAAGCGCGTGGTCTCGGAGGCCGTCGCGGACAACGTGACCTCGGCGATGATGCCGATCGCGGCCTACTCCAACGGCAACTCGCTGTACGACTCGACCTACGGGCCGCGGCCGTCGGCGGCCAAGACCGGTACCGCCCAGCTCGGCGACACCGGATACAACAAGGACGCGTGGATGGCCGGCTACACGCCGCAGCTGTCGACGGCCACCTGGGTCGGCACGGACAAGGGCGCGCCGCTGCGCAACTACTCCGGATCGTCGATCTACGGCAGCGGACTGCCCGCTCAGATCTGGAAGGCCTCGATGGACGCCGCCCTGGAGGGCGAGCCGATCGAGCAGTTCCCGACCCCCGAGGCGGTCGGCGGACAGGCGGGCGTCCCGTATGAGCCGCCGCCCACCACCTACACCCCGACCGAGACTCAGACCACCCGCGAGCGTCCTCGACTTCCGCGTCTGCCCGGGCAGAACGAGAACGGCGACGTGGTGATCGCTCCGGGCGTCACGATCCCGATCGGCGGCGGTGACGATGAGTCGCCCACCCAGGAGCCGGGCACCGGCGGTGACGACGGAACCGGAACAGGTCCGGGCAACGGAACCGGCAACGGCAACGGGACCGCGAACAACAATCGCGGCCGCAATCCGACCGATCAGCAACTCGCTCCAGCAGCACCGGTGCCCGCGACGTAGTGACGCAGCAGCCGACGTGGGACTCGCCGGAACCGCTCGCAGATGATCTGCGGGTGGAGACCGAGCGTGTGGTGCCGTCGTGGTCGAGCCCCCAGTTGGCGGCGGCCAGCGACTCGATCGGCGGGCCTGTCGGACTGCACGCCGCCGTCGGTCGCAGTCGGACCTGGACGCCGGTGCGGGTGGTCCTCCTGCTCGCCCTGGTGGGGCTGTCGATCAGCTGGTTCGGCAAAGCCGGCTGCATCCAGCAGGCGCCCGTCCGGGACGCACCCGGTCAGGTGCGTCTGAACTGGGACAACCAGCGGCAGTTCGTCGGCCTGTGCTACTCCGATCTGGTCGCGTCGTACGAGCAGGACAAGCTGACTCCCGCCGACCTGGCCAAGGGCGCCTTCCCGTACCGCACCCACTGGATGCAGAGCGACGGCGACGGCGCCCAGACCAAGGCTTATCTCGCCGAGCCGGCGCTGACTGGGCTGTTCATGTACGTCAGCGCCCAGGCCGCGCGGGGCTGGGGCCTGTTGGCCGACACCCTGGGGCTGCCGAAGACGCTCGACGTGGTGAACTACTTCAACATCAGCGCTGTGCTGCTGTCGCTGTTCTGGCTGCTCGCGGTGTGGGCCACGATGATGACCGACCGCCGCCGACTGTGGCTCGGCGCGCTGATGGCGCTCTCGCCCCTGCTGTTCTTCCACGCCTTCACCTCGACCGACGTCATCGCCATCGCGATGGTGGCCGTGGCGATGCTGTGCTGGACGCGCGGCCGCCCCGGCTGGACGGGTGTCTTCGCCGGCCTCGGCGCCGCCGCGGCGGTGTATCCGCTTCTGCTTCTGCCCGCGATCGCGGTCCTGTGCGTCCGGCAGCGAGAGCTCCGCAGGCTGGCGGTCGTCGTCGGAGCGGCGGCGGCGAGTTGGCTGGTGATCAATCTGCCGCTGATGATCCTGTACCCGACGGGATGGAGCCAGGCTTTCCGCGTCTGGCGCGACCGCGGCGTGGAACCGGACACCCTGTACCGCCTGATATCGATGGCGACCGGATGGAACCCGTCGACGGCCCTGCTCAACGGCATCGTCCTGCTGCTGATCGCCGTGGTCGCCGCCGTCGCATACATCGGGCTGCGCGCGAGCGGCGAACCGACCCTGGCGCAGCTGATGTTCCTGCTGGTGGCCGGCTTCCTGCTGTTCGGGAAGGAATGGACACCGCAGTCGTCGCTGTGGCTGGTCCCGCTCGCCGTGCTGGCGGTCCCGTACCCGAGCGCGGTGCTGGCGTGGATGACCTTCGACGCGCTCGTCTGGATTCCGCGGATGGGCCTGTTCCTGGACCCGAGCCGCAAATGGCTTCCGCCGGACGTCTTCTACGCCGTCAACACGCTTCGCGGTGCGGTTCTGGTCGGCTTGTGCGCGGTGGTCGTGTGGCAGCTGCTCCGCGTCGACGACGACGAACCCTCATCGTCCCGGCTGATGCGTTCGCCGGTCGCAGGCGAAGCCGCGACCGGGTCACCGAGCGTCTGATCGAGCTCCGAGCCGCGCCGCGAGCAGATCCCGCGAGGCCGGCCAGTCGTCGTCGACGATCGCGAACTGGGCGGTGGTCCGCCATCCGCCGCGGAATCGGCGGTGCTTTCCCAGCTCGCCCTCCGGAACCGCGCCGAGTCTGGTGATCGCGGCGCGCGAACGCGCGTTCTCGGCGTGGGTGTGCCACACGATCCGCACCGCGTCGCACACGGTGAACGCGTACTCGCAGAGCAGGAGTTTGGCCGCCGGATTGACCGCGGTTCCCATCGCCGCGGGGCCGTAATAGGTGGAGCCGATCGCGAGGGACCGGTTCGCGGAGTCGACGTCGTAGAAGCTCGTGGTGCCGACGAGCCGTCCCTGCGCGTCGAGGACGGCGAACGGTATGCGCCGCGGATCCGAGAGCGCCGCGGTGATCCAGGCCGCGGCAGCTGTCGTGTCGCGCGGGAGGTCGCCGGTCCATTTGTACAGTTCGGGATCGCCGGCAACCCTGCCGAGCGCTTCGGCGTCCGCGGGCACGAGCGGTCGAAGGGTCACGTGCCGGTTGGCCAGCGTCGGCGCGCCGAGCCAGCTGCGGGCGCCGGCCGCGTCGGCGGCGGCGAGTCGGGTGAGCGGTCCCTTCGGCGGCACACCGCCGGTCAGATACGAGGCGAGCGGCTCGCGGGGCCGGGCTCTGACGAACACGAAGATGAGCGCCACGAGCAGGACGGCGTGGGTCCAGACGCCGAAGTTGACTCCGGTGAGGACCCAGGCACGTGTGGTCGCCGAGTAGTTCATCAGGAGGTGGAAGATCGTCAGATCGAGGGCAGCGTCGGCCACCAGGTACAGCGCGATCAGCCACCAGCGGACCCGCAGCAGCACGAAGAACGGGAGGATCCAGAGGGTGTACTGCGGCGAGTGGACCTTGTGGAAGACCATGAATCCGGCGAGCATCGCGGCGCTGACGCCCAGCCACGGGAACACGCCGTCGCGCCGATAGACGCGCCACCCGAGCCAGCAGGCGAGGGCGAACGAGCCGATGATCAGCAGGGGTGACGCGACGTCGACGATGCTGTTGTAGGTCGAGGTCTCACCGCCGGTCAGGAAGCGCAGCCCCCAGTACCAGATCGAGTTGGTGGAGAGATTCGCCTCGCGCTTGCTCTGGAAGTCGATCGCGGCCTTCCATCCCTCGTAGCCGGCGATCATGAACGGGACCTGCGTCACCGCGACCGTCACCACGGCCGACAGCGCCACATAGGCCGCACCGGCCCAGTCGAGCCCCCGCGGCCTGCGATCGGTCTTCTCTCCGCGGGTGAGGACGTAGAGCATCAACGGCAGAACGAAGAGTCCGGGATAGATCTTCAGAGAGAACCCCACCCCGAGCGGGATCGCCGCCACGATCGCGGTGGTCCGCACCGACCAGCGTCGCAGGCCGGTCGCGGGATCCGCGGAGCCGCCCCAGGCCATGACGGCCACACCGGCCACGGCGGCGCAGACCACCGGCAGTTCCCAGTTGTGCAGGGCGTAGAGCATCAGGGGCGGGGTCGCGGCCCAGAGCAGCACCCACCAGCGCGTCATCAGCGCCAGGAGGATCGTCGTGATGAAGGCGAAGGGCAACAGAATGACGAGGCTGTGCCAGAGGAACTCGCGGTCGGTGTGGGCGCCGAGCGAACTGAACCACATGATCAGTCCCGACAGCACCGGGTACTCGACGACGCCGCCGAACAGTTCGCCGCTCGGCGTGATCCCGCCGTGGATGTACGGGAAGACGTGGTCGGCCAGGCCGCGGCCGTGCCACATCGTCATCAGATCCGAGTAGCAGGGGACGACGTCGTACGGGCTGCCGTAGAGCCATTCGCGTTTGGCGCCCGACGTCGGGGTGGTGCAGCGCACCTTCGTCGCATAAGAGGCCGCGGCCGACGCGGCGGTGAACAGCATCGCGGTCACGAGGATCACGGCGGTCTCACCGAAGTGAAGCCGCTTGGCGGCGAAGGCATTGCGGGCCGATGGCATGCGATGAGCCTAGTGCAGCCCGGTGACGTCCGCCGGTGCGGCCCGGCGGTGATTTCGCAGGTCAGTCCGCTCTCATGTATCTTTGACAGGTTGCCGACGCAGGCGACCCTCCTGCCACGGACCGTCCGTGGCCGAAAGCCCATAGGAGGTGATGTGGTCTTATGCGTCATTACGAACTGATGGTGATCCTCGATCCGAGCCTGGACGAGCGCACCGTCGCCCCATCCCTGGATACCTTCCTCAACGTTGTTCGCAACGAAGGCGGCAAGGTGGACGACGTCGAGATCTGGGGCAAGCGCCGCCTGGCCTACGAGATCGCGAAGCACAACGAGGGCATCTACGCCGTCGTTCAGCTGAACGCGACTCCGGCGACCGTGAGCGAGCTCGATCGTCAGCTGAAGCTGAACGAGTCGGTGCTCCGCACCAAGGTCCTGCGCAAGTAATCCACAGCCTGCGGAGCACGCTGACATTGTCGGTGCCCGCCTCTAGGGTGGTGTCAACCACTTCACAGGGCGCGCCAGTCAGCGTTCTTCGACACGATTAGGGGAGTCTCATGACGGACACGGTCATCACGGTCGTCGGAAATCTGACCGCCGATCCGGAACTGCGGTTCACCGCTTCCGGTGCGCCGGTCGCCAATTTCACGGTGGCCTCCACTCCGCGGACGTTCGACCGTCAGACGAACGAGTGGAAAGACGGCGAAGCGCTGTTCCTCCGCTGCAGCATCTGGCGCGACGCCGCCGAGAACGTGACCGAGTCCCTCACCAAGGGCACCCGAGTGATCGTGCAGGGCAAGCTCAAGCAGCGGTCGTACGAGACCCGTGAAGGGGAACGTCGCACCGTCGTCGAGCTCGAAGTGGATGAGATCGGTCCCTCGCTCCGTTACGCGACCGCCAAGGTCAACCGCACCCAGCGTGGTGGCGGCAACTACGGCGGTGGCGGCGGATACGGCGGCAATCAGGGTGGCGGAAACGCAGGCGGTGGCTTCGGCGCACCGCAGGGCGGACGCCCCCAGCAGGCCGCGAGCCAGCCGGCCGACGACCCGTGGGGCAGTGCGCCCGCAGCGGGCGGCGGCTTCGGTGGCGGGGACGACGAACCACCTTTCTGATTCCGGGCCGCCACCCGGAGACCATTGACTGGAGCAATACATGGCAAAGCAAAAGGGCCGCAAGCCCCGCGTGGAGAAGGTCACGAAGGCCAAGGCCTGCACCTTCTGCAAGGACAAGAAGACCGTCATCGACTACAAGGACACCGCGCTGCTGCGTCGTTTCCTCTCTGACCGCGGCAAGATCCGTTCGCGTCGCGTCACCGGCAACTGCGTGCAGCACCAGCGCGATGTCGCTGTGGCCGTGAAGAACTCGCGTGAGGTGGCGTTGCTGCCGTTCACGTCGACCGGACGCTGAGCGGGAAAGGACAGAAGACAATGAAGCTGATCCTGACCGCATCGGTTGAGAATCTGGGCGAGGCCGGCGACACCGTCGAGGTGCGTGACGGCTACGGCCGCAACTACCTGCTGCCTCGCGGACTGGCGATCGTCGCCACCCGCGGTGCGCTGAAGCAGGTCGAGGGCATCCGCCGCTCGCAGGAGGCTCGCGCGGTGCGCGACCTCGACCACGCCAACGAGATCAAGCAGGCTCTCGAGGGCCTCGACAACGTCTCGCTGACCGTCAAGACCCACGACTCGGGCAAGCTGTTCGGCTCCGTCTCGGCGTCGGACGTCGCGGGCGCCATCCGCGCTGCGGGCGGCCCCGTCGTCGACAAGCGCAGCCTGGAGCTGCCGAAGGGCCACATCAAGGCTCTGGGCGAGTACCCCGTCGTCGTCAAGCTGCACCCGAAGGTGGAGGCCAAGCTGAGCCTCGCCGTCGTCAGCTGACGTAGAGCATCGAAGGAGGCCGGTCACCCCACGGGGTGGCCGGCCTCTGACGTCGGTCCGGTGCGCCGCTCGCATCCGACACCGTCGTCACCGACGTGCGGGTTGCGGGTGACGTTTCGGGTTCGCGGAGTGCGCGGTATCGCCGGCGGGGTACAGGAACCGATGGCCGGCGCGGCTGAGGAGGAATCCGCGATTCCAGTTCCGGCATGCGACGACCCCGGCACGAGGCGCCGCGCAGGTGACGTTCGCGACCGTGATCCGGCTGCCTACCGGGAGCACGCGGGGCCGGTAGCCGCTCACCGGGCCCAGCTGGAACGACGTTCCCTTGCGCACCCAGTACGGACCCTGGCTCTCGCCGCTGACCGCCACGCCGATCGTCCCGGGCGGCGCGGTGGCGGGGCGTCCCCGGCAGGCCATCGCATTCGCCTGCGGACCGATCTGGCAGCGCCAGCCGCCCGCGGTGAAGTAGTGGCGTCCGTTGTCGACGTAGGCCACCGAGCGGTAGTCGTCGGCGTTCACCGAGCGGTACGGCGAGAAGTCGAAGTCCGACGCCCGCGGTGCCGCGTGTGCGATCGCGGGGACCGACGCGGCCAGCAGCGCGATCACGGCGACGACAGTCGCCCGGATGCTCGCTCGCGCAGGATGGGACACACGCACGTTTCCCATTTGAGCACGACAGCCCGTCCGGCGCGCGGAATCGGGCGGATCGCACCGGGTGCGCGACCGCGGATTCGGGTGCACGGTGGATCACCTGAAGTGCTGCTGGACGGTGTTTCGGCGTGGCGCAAGCCGACACGCCGGTGATTCGGCAGCCGGGTTCTGTGGATTTCGTCAACAAGCTCTGACCTGGGGTTACGACGTGAATTCCACGACATTTCCCCACCTGCTCCACAGGGTTGTGCACATGTCTTCCTGCAACGTCCACAGTTGTCCACACGGGCTCCACAGCCCTGTCCACAGGGGGTGGTTGGCAGCATCGCGCCCCTGGCCCTAACCTTTCTGAAGTGTTCGGTTTCCCTTGCGGAAATCACCGGTTGTCGTTGCTGTACCAGGGGGTGTGTGAGTGGCTATTGAGGCCGACCTCGGGCGCGAGCCCGATCTCCCGCCAGAACCTCCGACGGAGGAGTTCGGACGACAGCCACCGCAGGATCAGCAGGCCGAGCAGTCGGTTCTGGGCGGCATGATGCTGTCGAAGGACGCGATCGCCGACGTGCTCGAACGGATCCGTCCCGGCGACTTCTACAAGCCCGCTCACCAGGCCGTGTACGACGCGATCCTCGAGTTGTACGGCCGCGGCGAACCCGCCGACGCCGTCACCGTCGCCGCCGAGTTGGAGCGCAAGGGCGAACTGCGCAAGGTCGGCGGCGCGCCGTACCTGCACACGCTGATCTCGACAGTCCCCACCGCGGCGAACGCCGGCTACTACGCCGAGATCGTCGGCGAGAAGTCGATTCTGCGCAGGCTCGTGGAGGCGGGTACCCGCATCGTGCAGTACGGCTACGCCGGGGCCGACGGCCAGGACGTGGCCGAGGTGGTCGACCGAGCGCAGGCGGAGATCTACGAGGTCACCGAGCGTCGCACCACCGAGGATTACGTGCCGCTGGAGGAACTGCTCCAGCCCACGCTCGACGAGCTCGATTCGATCGCGTCGCGGGGCGGACTGTCGTTGGGCGTGCCCACCGGTTTCGCCGACCTCGACAAGCTGACGAACGGTCTTCATCCCGGTCAGATGATCATCGTGGCGGCGCGTCCGGGCGTCGGCAAGGCGCTGGCGCTCGACACGCCGCTGCCGACTCCGAGCGGGTGGACCACGATGGGCCGGGTCGCGAAGGGTGACCTGCTCCTGGGGGCCGACGGTCGTCCGACCACCGTCGTCGCCGTGACCGAGGTGATGACCCGCCGGCCCTGCTATGCGGTGGAGTTCGACGACGGCGGTGTGATCGTCGCCGATGAACAGCATCAGTGGGCCGTGGAGGTCGACGGCGAGGACCGGCTGCTGACCACCGAACAGCTCCAGATCTACGGCGGCCGCGCCAGCATCGCCAACGCTGCGCCGCTCGAACTGCCGTACCGCCCGCTGGCCTACGGCCCGTACACCGTCGGCGCGCTGGCCGGAATGGCGTATGACGACCCGGAGATCGGCGCGCGGATCGAGGCCGAGGGTCCGGTCGACGTCATGACGTTGATGACGGATCTGGGCGGCCGCATCCCGCACGAGTACCTGCGCGGTTCGGTGCCGCAGCGGCGCGCGCTGCTGGCGGGCATCCTGGACTCCCGCGCGCGTGTGGACGACGACGGCTGGATCACCGTGCCCGCGGCCACCAACCACATGTCTTCCGTGGTCGGGGATCTCGCCGCCGGCCTCGGCTACACCTTCCGCCGGGCCAGCAGCGGCTGGATCCGGCTCAACGCGCCCGACGACGTGTTCACCGTCTTCGAGAAGGCCCAGCGACACAAGGAACTGCGCAGCAGCGTGCGGGCGCGGCGGGTGGTGTCGGTGCGCTCGGTGCCGAGTGTCCCGGTGCGGTGCGTCGAAGTCGACAACATGAGCCACCTGTACCTGGCGGGTGAGGCGATGGTGCCGACTCACAACTCCACCCTCGCCATGGACTGGCTCCGTTCGGCGTCGATTCATCACGGGCTCACCTCGGCCATGTTCTCGCTGGAGATGAGCAAGACGGAGATTGTCATGCGACTGCTGTCGGCCGAGGCGAAGGTGAAGCTCGGCGACATGCGGTCGGGCAACATGAGCGACGACGACTGGAGCCGGCTGGCGCGCCGCATGGGCGAGATCACCGAGGCGCCGCTGTTCATCGACGACTCGCCGAACCTCACCATGATGGAGATCCGGGCCAAGGCCCGACGGCTGAAGCAGAAGCACGATCTCAAGCTCGTCGTCATCGACTACATGCAGCTGATGACGTCGGGCAAGAAGGTCGAATCACGTCAGCAAGAGGTCTCGGAGTTCTCGCGATCGATCAAGCTGCTCGCCAAGGAGCTCGAGGTGCCGGTGGTGGCGATCAGCCAGCTGAACCGTGGCCCCGAACAGCGGACCGACAAGCGTCCCCAGGTCTCCGACCTGCGCGAATCGGGATCGCTGGAGCAGGATGCCGACATGGTCATCCTGCTGCACCGTCCCGACTCGACCGAACGCGACGACCCGCGCGCGGGTGAAGCGGACATCATCGTCGGTAAGCACCGCAACGGTCCCACTGCGACGATCACGGTGGCGCACCAGTTGCACCTGTCTCGGTTCGTCGACATGGCGCGGGGCTGAGCGGCGCGGCTGTCGAGATGCAGCGAAGATTAGCAAGGTGGTCCCGCTTGTTTAACAAGCCTGATCACGGCGTAAGAATCGCCCTGACTAGGGCAAACATGGTCAGGCGAGCGTTGCCCGTAGCCCGCGTTTCGGTATGATTTCCTGCTAATTTTGCCGGGGAATCTATTCCTGGAAATCGCCGAGTGCGCGGGTGAAACCGGGCGACGAAGGGGCTGAAGTGACCGGCGGCTGGCGGCAGGCTATCGGCGATTGGCTTGTGGGATGAGCTCGTCTAATTCGCAGATGACGTTGGTGCTGGTTTTGGGGATGTGCTCGGCGGATTCGACGCTTGCTCGGTGACTCCGTGACCGGGCTTGGTCAGCGGAAGGGTTGCGAGGTGCTTCTGGAGCCGCTTCGACATCGGCATGAACGTGACGAAGGTCAGGCTTCCCGAGACAACCGCGCCTACCAGCGGCACGACCTTGGCTGCGCTCTTGGCGAAGACCTGCTTGGTCATCTGAATGCCCAGGAGCCCTGCAACCTTCTTGACCACCGGATATATCGCACCCTTGGTGAGAGCCTTCTGCGGCAGCTTCCTGGCCACTTCACTTGCGATCAACTTCGAGACTTGCGCCACGCCGGCCTGGGCCGCGTTCACGCCAAACATCACGCCGATGAACAGCGTGAGCATGCTTTCGGTCGCGGAGTCCATTCCGTCGGCGCTGTCGTCGAAGAGCTCCGGCCAGCTGTAGATGTAGGCGAGCTTCTGGACGACGCGAAGAAGGTGCCCATAGTACTGCGCGATATCAGCCGGGACCGTGCCGATCGCTGCGAGGCCTCCAGGGATGCCGGCTGCCGTGGAAAGTGTCGTCACCTTGCCGGTCTCGAACTTGATCACGCTGTTGGCGATCTTGTCGATCACTTGAGGTGTTACGCCTGCTTCGGCCGGTGTTGTGGCGATAGCGAGTTTGATCTGCTCGTCGGTGCAGTATCGCTTCAGCTCTCTGCGGAGGAAGGCCTCCCGGTTGATCTGCACACCCGGCAGCTGAGCCGATGCCTGCAGCGTCTGCTCGAACTTCGTCGACGGAGCGACCTGATTGCCTTTGGCCATGGGAGCAACCTATCGCAGCCTTCCGACACGGACCGCTGATGGGGCGAAGGAGACGTCGGCCTATCACCCGAAATGCCTCGCTGACCGATTGTCGACTTGCTCCCTTAGTAGCCCTTCGACCTCGATTTCTTGCTAGATTTGGTGCTAATTCCTGCGGAAGCGGAGGTGTCACTTGACCGAGAGTTCCCGCGCGGCGGTGACGTGGCGGTTCCGATTCGCTGGCGACAAGGTGTCCCGCGTGTTGAACTGGCGGTCCGACGGTCCGCCGGATCTCGCACGTGTAGTTCCGATTCGCAAGCCTCGATCCTCGGAACGTCACCGGCACATACCTGTCACTGCGTATTCACTGACCATGCGCGACCACCTAGAACTCGAGTCGGGCCTCGAGCATGACCTCTTGCGACGCCTGGACCGGCTCAACGATATCGTCGCGCTGATACCGCAACCGTGTCAGCTGAAGCGGGGCGGATCGTCCTCGGCGAAAAACACGCCCGACTTACTCAGCCTTGACGACACCGGGGCGGTAACGCTCTGGAATGCACGCCTGCCGCACAAGATGGACGACAAATTCAAGCTTCAGGTCGCAATGGTCGAGGCCGCCTGCGCGAATGTGGGATGGCGTCACGAGGTATTCAACGGACTCGACCGCGTAGAACGCCTAAACCTTCTGTGGCTGCACGGCTACCGCCGAAGGCCTTCCTGGTATGACCAGGTGGCTGGCGAGATCGGGAAGGAAGCAAGTAACGACGCCGCGACTCTGGGCTCCCTATTTCGTCTGGATACCGGAAACGGGGAGGCCATCGCCGTGGTCTGGCACATGGTCTGGTCCGGTGAGCTGGATACCAACCTCTCGAAGCGATTGACGATGGAAACGCCAGTGCGCGCGGGACTGGTGGCGTAGTGGACACAAGTCGCACAGTGGTTGAGGTCGGTGGCCGACTTCTGACTGAGTGGGGAACCGGTCTGGTGACAGCGGTATCAGCGGCCGGCGTAGACCTCCGCACCAGCGTCGGCGATTCCTTGCACGTCGATTGGCCCGAACTCGCAGAGGTGCGAGTCGTGGTCGATGGCGATGTAGCGCCAATCAGACCGGCGCTCCGCCCGTACTGGGATGGCCTGTCTGAGGAAACGCGCCGAGCCGCCCTCGACAAACTTGAAATCGTGCATGAGATACTGACCGGCTACCGGGACGGTCACGCCGAACTCGCGCGCGATGGCGAACCGCGCCCACCCTTCGGCGAAGGCTTCGGCGTCTCCGAGGCGGCGCGCTGTCGCGCGATGGCGGTCGCGTTGCAGCAAGAAGCTGTGGGAGATCGTGCCCTACAACGCCGCATCGCGAACGGTGAGATCAAGCGATCGGCTCCGGTCGACAGCACCATCCGCAACTGGGTGCGTGCATGGAAACGCGACGGACTACTCGGGCTCCTCGATGCCAGATCCCTGCGTCGCGAACAGACGTGGGAGCGAATCGATGAGCGCTATCGGACTGTTGCTGAGTTGGTCTTCGCCACCCTGGACGGAGATCGGGCGGACGCCAACATCAGCGAGCTTGATCGGCGGATCAAGGTTGAGCTCAAGCGTGCAGGGCACGTGGATGTCTCCACGCCGCAGCGTCTGACGGCAGAGTATCTCGCGCACCTCAAACGGGGCGCGGGCGCAACAACCCGCACCCAGAGAAGCCGGTCGCTACAGCGCGTGTCGGGCAAAGAGCACTTCCCCGCAATCAGGCCTGGGCAAATAGTCGCCATCGACGCCACGAGGGCGGACAACCTCGTATACGACCCGCTTCTCGGGCGACCCTTCAGCGTCGAAATCCTCACTGCAATCGACGTCGCCACCAGAGTGGTCCTCGCACTGCGCGTGGTGCCGAAGAGCGCCGATGGAATCGATGCCGGGCTACTTCTCTACGACATCTGCCGCCCGTTCTCGATGATGGTGGAGGGCACCACCATCAGTCACTGGCGCTGGGCCGGTTTGCCCCAAGTCGTCGACGCTTCTGATGTCGCGGTCAACGTTGGGCGCAGAAGTGTTGCACCCGATTTCACTACGCTTCAAGGAGAGCACCACATCCCTGGCGTCATGCCGGACGCGATCCGCGCCGACCACGGTTCGATCTTCGTGTCCGATCACTTCCGCGCGATTCTGCGCGACTTCGGGATTGACTTGTTGCTCAGTCGCGGGAAGAAGCCAACGGACAACCCCCACGTTGAACGCTGGCACGAGACGCTACAACGGGCCGTTCAACAGCTCCCCGGCTACAAAGGTCGCAATACCTCGGAGCGCGGTCGATTGGTCGCCGAGGAGGCATTGGTCACGGCCGCCGAACTGGAAGAACACCTTCGGCGATTCGTCGCCTTGGACTACCACCGGTCGTGGCACACAGGCTTGGTTATCGGTGGTGAGCCCACCGCTCGCACCAGTCCTTTGGAGCTCTGGGACATCATGCTCGACGTCACCGGCCGTATCGACGTACCGCAGCGTGCAGACATGATCTATCAGATGCTTCCGGTCAAGTGGGGCACAGTCGGAGTCGCAGGTGTCGAGTTTGCTGAGATGGTCTACGACGGCAAGCTGCTCGATGATTTTCGGAATGTCGCACGGGGCCAGTTCAGGGACGACGACAACAAGGTTCCCTTTCTTGTCGACCCGCACGACTTGTCGAGCATCTGGTTCCCGCACCCCGAGACCGGCCGTGTACGCCCCGTTGCGTGGCGAGGATCTTTCTTCACTGACGCGCCGATGACCGATACGATCGTTCAGGCTGTTAGGCGGCGCGTCCGCGAACGCGGCGGCAACCACATTCTGAGTCGGGGCTCAGCGCAGCGGCAGATCCTCGACGAGCTCACGGAACTCACCTCTGGGCCCGTTCCAACTGACTGGACTGCCAAACTGTCAGCCGCGCACCGCAGAGTTGAACAATCGCGCAAAGACCACGAAGAAGCTCAGGCAGCCCAAGGTGCAACCCGCGACGAAGCCACTCAGTCGGGCGGCAACGAAGCACGCACCAAGACGCCCCATACCGATTCACCCCAGGACGACGTTCCCTTGGACATCCTCGACGTCCCGTGGCCGACGATGCGGGCCGACTCCTGATGGACTCTCTCGCTTGGCATTTGGCTTGCACCAAAACGGAGTTACCAGAACCACCTCTGTACACGTCGGCTGGTTGGGACAGGATGACATCCGAGGACCGCTCGCGGGCGGTCGATGCGCTGCGTCAATGGATGAATGGACTCTACGTCGAAACGGCCGAGACCCGCGCAGTCGCAGACCGACTCACTGAGATCGTGCAGGAGAATTCTGAAACGGGCCCCGGTGCGAAGGCAATAGCGTCGGTCACAGGCGCAAGCACGCTCGGGAAGAGCACGGCGGTCCGCCGCTGGGCCACAAGGAAATACGTGGAATGGATCGTAGGCGCACCGAAAGGCCCTGCAGAACTGCCCACGTGGAACCCTCAGCCAACGATCGACGCAGACCTATGCCCCGTCGTTTGGGTCAACCTGCAATCTGGCTCGATGGTCAAAGGATTCAACTCCCAAGTCCTTGACTTCTTCCGCTTATCCGCCAGCGGCGCCGCCCACCAGACGTCAACCGCCGCGGTCAGGGCATTGGCACGCCACGGCGTGCGCACCCTTCTCATCGACGACTTCCATCTACTGCGTACCAACTGGAAGGGCGGCCGGGAGGTCCTCGATCACGTGAAGTACATGAACACCGAGCTCGGCGAATTCAACGCCAGCTTAATTCTGGTTGGGACAGACCTCGAATCCAGTGAAGCCATGAGCGATGCCCAGCTTATCGGCCGCCTCCAGCCAATGAGCTTCAGTCCTTACGGAATCGAGACTTCGGAGGAGCAACACGCGTGGCAGCAACTGCTCTACGGGCTGGAAGGTTATCTCCTTCCGCATCTCCCTCGGGCAAGCGAAGGGCTTCTCACTTCACAGCTCGCGGGGCCCATCTGGAAGCGATCTCAGGGCTACGTCGGTGACGCGACACGCCTCCTCCGCATTGCGACACTTGCAGAGATCGCCGACGGCACGCACACGATCAACCCAGAACACCTGAAGGAAGTCCGCCTCAGTAAACGAGCGCACGCAGCAGAGGCGGAAATCGATCTTCGGCGCCGCAGCAAGCAGAGCAGGGTGTGATGTCACCGGCAGACAACGGAAGGGGGCTATCCATGCGAGAGCCTCGTATCGGCTATCTGCCTGCTCGACCGATTCCAGCCGACGATGAATCGCTGGAGTCCTTCGTATTGCGCGCGGCGACGGCGAATTGCACCACCGTCACCAAGATCCTTGGTCGAAGTCAGTTATCGCGATCAGCGTCTGACTACGAGCCGATTCTGCGGCACCTGGCCACGCTGACGCGCCAGCCATTCTCGCGCATTTCGGCGATGACCCTTGATGACTGCCATAGTCGAGTGCTCGCGAAGGAAGGCTGGCTGGCAAGTGAGTGGGGTCAGCATTGCCGTTGCGCCCCAAACGGAGTGGCACGGCGAGAGTGGGCTTTGGCTCTGTCTCCGGTCTGCTTCTACTGCGGGCACCTCATCGGGATGCCCGGTAGTGGCACTGCGCAGTTGACCAGAGTTCCCAATCGGATTCTGTCGGTCTGCAAGGAGGTCTCGTCCGCTGCACACAGATCTACGACTGACTTCGATGCACTCGACCGACTTGAGTGTCTCCGTGCGGAACTACCCTCGGTGGCTCGTCGGCTCAGTCGAGGATCTGCACACTGGATCCCAGCTGATGCTCAGTTGGTGACCACTGCGACGGCAGATCTTGCGACGAGTCACGAGTCCGAGGAAGAGCTACCGCGATCTCCTGCCGTTCGTGCACTGGCCATCGCAATGGCCTGGGAAGAACAGCGAACGTGGCTGACACCACGAGTATCTCCACATCCACGTCCCACTCCTGTCCGACCAGAGAATTCTGAAATACCCGATTCGCAGGTCTTCACTCGACGGGTACTCCGCACAGGCGCGAAGACTGTCAAGACCATGCGGTTACCGAAGAGCTCAGTCCGCCATCCACGCGGCGAAGATCTGATGCGGCTGGCGCTTGGCCATACGCAATTGACGCTTGACCACATCCCAGGGATCTACCGGCAAGAAGGCGAACCGTTCGTGCTCGACCCCGCCCAGTGGTTGTGGCGTTCCAGAGTCGCGCTACTTCTCAGTCAATGTGTTCGGTTGCGCGATCATTGGAGCCTTGCCGACGAGCCGACCTACCGTCTGACGAAAGCTGGTAGCTACTCGATTTGCATAGGGGCGTGGCCGAAATGGACTCCGATCTTCCACCGCGAGAGCGACATTGCCCATGCGATGAATCTGGCGCGAGCTCTATGCCTCGACGAGCTCGTCAACTACCGTGAGCGCCGCGACGCGTTAAGACGGATTGAAGCCGCCCCGCCGGACCTGGTCGGCACCCTGCCCGCAGCCGCCCGGAACTTCGATGGCTGCGCCCGGCTCGCCGCATCTTGGATGTGGTTCGATGCAACCTGTGATAGCCCGCGTACATGGCCAGACGCCGAACACCTGAAAGCATTTGACGCTGCGCTCAACCCCGAAGGCCGTCTCATCCTCCGCAGTGCCGCCGAAGCGATCTGCGTCGCCGACGAAGATCTTGTGCGTCAGGTTGGGAGTGGAGACTTCGGTGTGGTGGATTCGGACCGAGTCTCAGAAGAGGACCGGACTCGTGTGGGCGCGTGACTTCCAGTCGCTCGCCCACTGCGGGCGCTACCAAACCGCGACGGCGATGGAGCCTCTGAGCTAATGCTCCCCGCTCGAGTTGCAATCGATCCACGCGAGTCGCTTGATTCGTACCTCGAGCGGATTGCACTTGTGAACGATCTGACGACCAAGAGTCTTGTCCGCATGCTCAAGGAGAACCGGGACGGATCGTCGGTCTCGACGGCTTTCATGCTGGTCCGGCCTAGCGATGAGCTCGTCGGCCGAATAGTGGATCTCACTGGGCTGGGGGCATCGGCCGTCGAGAATTCGACCTTGTTGCGTTACGACGGAGGCGCGCCACTCAACCTCGACGGCTTCGACCCGCTCGATCGGGCGAGCTACCGCGCCATCGTTTGCCAGGGGTGGTTCCCGCAGCATGGGACGCAACTATGCCCACTCTGCCTATCGCACGACGGAATCTGGCAGCTGTCGTGGAAGCTACCGGTGTCGACAGTGTGTCCCGACCACGGCGTCTACCTGGTCGCTGAGTGTTCAAGATGTAGCCGGCGCTTTCGAACGCGACACCACAGTCCGCTGCGTCCTCGGCTCGATGAACACCAGCCGTGCGGGAATCCGCTCGGATTCTCGGCTCCCTGCCGACACTCCATCCTGAGAGAGAAACCGACGGCTGCATCCGAAGGTGCAATTCGGACCGCAACACGGGTTACGGCCGCTATCCAAGGCGAAGAAACGAGCGTTCTCGATGGCGCTCTCGCGCCCCCCGCGTACCTCGCAGAAGTCCGAAACTTAACCACTCTTCTACTTCACCTCGCATCCCGGTCTCGCGCAAGGGGTTTCGTCGAATGGGCCGGAGATCTCCAAGCCGAAGCCGCTGGTCGCACAACTGAGCTTCGAGGGCCTCGGTGGGGTATTCAGCCGCCGACAAGTGCAGTCACCCGCGGTGAAGCACTGGCGGAGGCGGATGGGATTCTGTCCAGTCCGGAGAGTGCGGACGCCGTCGCACGGTTGGCCGAGTGGTTCGATCTGATCCCGGACGTCCCGGGCGGCCCGAGAGGATGGATCGTCAATCGCGCGGCAAAGAGTCCGGTGTTGAGCTGGCTGGTGGTCCAGGTGCTTTCAGCCCGCCGCCATGTCGGCCTGCAGATCGATCATCACGACGCGTTGATCGATCTGCCGCTGTCTGCGATCCCTCAACTCCTCGATGAGCACACCTACCGTCGTCATTTCGCTGGGATGCTGACAACGCAGGAAAGCACGGGGCGGCTGTACGCCTCCCTGTGTATTGCGCGCGCACAACGGCCAGGGTCGACGTGGTCCACTGCTGCAGCGAGTATCGAACTCGACCCGGACATTGGCAGACGGACATCGCGAGCGGCGAGCACGCGACTGGCCGCGAGTCCTTCAGAGATCGCGGCAGCCGCCAGCGCGGCAGCGAGGGAACTATCGCGTCGACGGGATTTTCGGGCGCTCGAGCGACGAGTCATCGAGCTCGCGAGTACGCCCGACACGTGGTTCACCGATTGGGCGCGGTCGGCGAGTCCGAGGAGGCGCGCGGCCGCACTCCCGTACGCGGTGACATGGATGTGGTGCGAGGTTGCTCAGGGGGGGTTGGACACCAGCCCGGCGTGGCCGCCGCCGGTGACCCGACAATCGAAGGCGGCTTATCGGGTGTTTCGTGACACGCTTCCGGAGGAGTTGGGGCGAGCATTGCGCGAACTCGCCGATGGGAACTCGAGGTGACGGGCGTCGGGCGGCACCTCAGCGAAGTCTTCGACAGCTTCTCAGCAAGCGTTCGAAGGCCTGGCAATGCCACTCGGCTTGGTCTCGTTGAATTCCTGGCGATGGCGAACCTGTCAGTATCGGCGGGTAGCGTTCGAGTGCTGGCAATGAGGAGGTCCACGCGTGCAGCTTGAAGAGTTGAAGCCCGGTCTGCGAGTCGAGGGTCTCATTCCCGCAGAGGTGATCACTGTCATCGCTGCTCAATGGCATGGCACGGACGCACTCGCACTCACTTACCAGAACGGCTCAGGTGGACTTGGCCAACAGGTTGTGTTCCGCAAGGACCAGGACAACCTCAGCGTCGCCACCAGCGGTAGCCGCGCGTTTGACGCCACCGCCAGCGACTTCAAGCTCGTCGCCGAGGCCCAACGTATCTCGCTGGCCGGCCTTTTCGATCCAATGCTGGCCGTCGCCACGAGCGACGTGCAGCCGCTGCCGCACCAGATTCGCGCGGTGTACGGCGAACTCCTACCGCGGACCCCGCTTCGGTTCCTTCTCGCCGACGACCCCGGTGCCGGCAAGACGATCATGGCCGGCCTCTACATCAAGGAGCTGCTGCTCCGCGACGACGTCAAGCAGTGCCTGATCATCGCTCCCGGTGGACTGGTCGAGCAGTGGCAGGACGAACTGTTCTTCAAGTTTGGGCTGCGGTTCGACCTGCTGACCAACCAGCTCATCGATGCCAACATCAACCTCAACGTCTTCGAAACGAACCCACTCGTGATCGCACGCATGGATCAGCTCTCCCGCAACGAGGCACTCCAGGCCCAACTGAAGGAGACGGAGTGGGATCTGATCATCGTCGACGAGGCACACAGAATGGGAGCGCACTACTTCGGCGGGAAGCTGGAGAAGACCAAACGCTTCCTGCTGGGGGAGCTGCTCGGCCAAATTACCCGCCACCTCCTGCTGATGACCGCGACTCCACACTCGGGCAAGGAAGAGGACTTTCAGCTCTTCCTCACTTTGCTCGACCGCGATCGGTTCGAGGGCAAGCAGAAGAAGTCTGTCGACGTCACCGGAATCATGCGGCGCATGGTCAAGGAAGACCTGCTGACGTTCGAAGGTAAGAAGCTCTTCCCTGAACGCATCGCCGAAACTGTGCCCTACGAGTTGACCGAGCGGGAGAAGGGCCTCTACGAGGACGTCACTCGCTACGTCCGCGAGGGCATGAACCGTGCCGACAGGCTTGGCGGCAAGCGTAAGAACACTGTCGGATTCGCCCTGACTGTCCTTCAGCGCAGACTCGCCTCCAGCCCTGAGGCGATCTACAAGAGCCTCGTCCGCCGCACCGAACGGCTGGAGCGCAAGAAGACCGAGATCCTCAACGGCACCTACAAGGAACCCGACGACGTCATCGGCTCGGGCGACTTCGACGAAGATGAATACAACGCCGAAGAACTGGAGCAGCTTGAGGAAGACGTGATGGACGCGGCCACCGCCGCCCAGACCGTCGAGGAGCTCAACGCAGAACTTGTCGAACTCGCCGATCTGATTGCGACCGCCAAGAAGGTCCGCGAGGCTGGCACCGACCGCAAGTGGACCGAACTCTCCACGATCCTCCAGGACAATGCGCTGGTCACCGATTCGAACGGTTGGCCACGGAAGTTCATCATCTTCACCGAGCACCGCGACACCCTTGACTATCTCCAGTCCAAGATCGGCTCTTTGCTCGGCAAGCCCGACTCGGTCAAGGCGATCCACGGTGGCGTCCGCAGAGGTGAGCGGCGCGTGATCACCGAGGAGTTCACCAAGAACCGCGACGTCCAAATCCTCATCGCAACCGACGCCGCTGGAGAGGGGCTTAACCTTCAGGCCGCGCACCTGATGGTCAACTACGACCTGCCGTGGAACCCCAACCGCATCGAGCAACGCTTCGGCCGCATCCACCGCATCGGCCAAGAAGAGGTCTGCCGACTCTGGAACCTCGTAGCCTCCAACACCCGCGAGGGTGAAGTCTTCACCCGCCTGCTGGAGAAGCTCGACCAGATGCGTCAGACATACGGTGGCAAAGTCTTCGACGTCCTCGGCGAGGCGTTCACCGAGACCCCGCTGCGCAACCTCCTGCTCGATGCCATCCAGCACGGCGAGCGCCCCGACGTCAAGGCTAAAATGCATGAGGTCATCGACGCGTCGGTCGGGGATGGACTCAAGGATCTCCTCGACGAACGGGCATTGGCGTCGGAGAACCTGGCCGAGGCCGACCTGCATGCACTGCGCGCGGCAATGGACGAAGCACGCGCCCGCCGCCTTCAACCGCACTACATCGAGATGGCATTCAAGGCCGCCTTCGCCCGCCTCGGCGGCCGCATCGTGAGGCGCGAACAGGGTCGCTACGAGATCGCGAACGTGCCCCAGCAAATACGCGCCGCAGGCACAGGGCCGATCGCAACCAAGTACGACCGAGTCACGTTCGATCTTGGCAAGGTCCACGCCGACGAACTCAGCCGCGCCGACCTTCTCGCCCCGGATCATCCGCTGCACGACGCGGTCATGGACGAGTCCGTGCGACAGTTCGGTGGTTCCCTCAACCGAGGCACGATCTTGGTTTCCTCGACGCTGGAGGAGACACACCTGCTCGTCGGCGTGATCGAAGAGGTCGCCGACGCGACCGGAGAGTCCGTCGCACGCCGCTTCGGCTACGCATACGTCGACAGCTTCGGCACCGTGACGCCTGCCGGCCCCGCGCCCTACCTGGACTGCGTGGCGGCACCCGAGAACGCTGTCACCGATACAGCCCGCACCCTCCCGTGGCTGGCAGGTGCTGAAGACAAAACCACGAGCTGGATTATCGCCAACCAACTCCCCGACTACCTCGACGACGTGTCAAGTCCCGGGTTTGTTAGAGACCGATCATTTGTTCTGTAGTGCAGGTTCAGTCTCGGCAGCAGCGTGCTGCTGCCAGTAGAGGTCCTCGATCTCTGTCGGTGGCCGGTGATCGAGTTCGCCGTGCAGTCGGGCGGTGTTGTACCAATGGACCCATTCGGCAGTCGCGATCTCGACGGCGTTCGTCGATCGCCACGGGCCCTTCCGGTAAATCAGCTCGTGCTTGTACAGCGAGTTCAGGGCTTCGGCCATCGCGTTGTCGTAGGAGTCCCCGCGCGAGCCGACTGAGGCGACGGCGCCGGCCTCGTCGAGGGCCTGGGTGTAGCGCACCGCTCGATACTGGACTCCGCGGTCGGAATGATGAATCAGGCCAGTGATGTCCTGGCCGGTCCGACGCCGCAGCCACAAGCCCATCGCGAGGGCGTCGATCGCCAGGTCGGCGAACATGCGGGTCGAGGTCTGCCAGCCGACGATCATCCGCGAGAACACGTCCAAGACGAATGCCACGTAGACCCAGCCGGCATCGGTGCGGACGTAGGTGATGTCGGCAACCCACAGCTGATTCGGCGCTGTCGCGGCGAATGCGCGGTCAACGAGATCACCGGGGTGTTCGGTCTCGGCCGCTGGTTTCGTGGTGCGCGGGAACTTCCCGCGCACCACCCCACGGATTCCCAGGTCACCGCACAATCGTTCGACCGTGCACTTCGCGACCGTTATCCCTTTGCGGGCGAGTGCGGCGCGGATCTTGCGGCGCCCATAGATACCGCCGGAGTCTTCGTAGACGTCCATGATCTGTTCTTTGAGTTCCTCGTCGCGCAGGGCGCGGGCCGATGGACCGCGGCCTCGGGCGGCGTAGTAGGTCGATGGCGCGATCGCGCATCCGGCCTCGGTGAGGGCGGTGCAGATCGCCTCGACGGGCCATCGACGGCGGTACTGGTCGATGAAATCGACGATCAGCGGCGTGGCCGGTCGAGCTCGGCCGCGAAGAAAGCCGACGCGGTCTTCAAGATCTCGTTCGCCCGCCGCAACTCCGCGTTCTCACGCTCGAGCTGACGGATCCTCTCGATATCGGAGACCGTCTCCACGCCAGGGGTTTCGGCTTGGCCCTTCTCGACGCGGCGGACCCAGTTCCGCAGAGTCTCGGGGTGGATATCGAGTTGCTTGGCGATCCGCGCCAACGCACCCGGCGCGGTCGCAGGATCGCTACGGGCATCGATGGCCATCCGCGTGGCACGGTCCCGCAACTCCTTCGAGTACTTCGATGGGCGAGGCATGAAACAAGTGTCCCTTCCGGTCAAACCTGCCTCCATCAAACCCGGGACGATTCAACGTTCAGCCGAGGCGCCTCGCGGAGTTGAGTAAGGCACGTGACCTGGTCATCAAGCGGCTCGAAGGTGAACGCGACCGCCTCATCCTCGATGCCGCCGTCGCGGCGGAAAAGGAACGCGCCGGTGAGAAACCGAAAGAATCATCGGAGAGCCTGAATCGTAAAGCCGTCGAACTCGACGCCCGTCTACGCAAGAGGCTCGCACTGCTTGACCACCAGCAGCTTATGTCGACCAAGCCACCACGCATCGTCACCGCAGCACTGGTGCTCCCCGTCGGGATACTGGAGACCGACCTACCCGCGACCGCGCCCATCCACGCGAAGGAGACCAAAGAGGTCGAACGCCGCGGTGTCGACTTGGTGATGGCCCGTGAACGTGAACTCGGACGCAAGCCCGTCGAGCAGGCCTTCAACAATCCCGGTTTCGACATCCTCTCCACAGACGCCAAAGGCGACACCTACCGCATCGAGGTCAAAGCGCGTATCGAAGGAGCGACCGACTTCTTCGTCACCCACAACGAGGTGATGGTTGGTAAGAACGCCGCCCCGCGTTACCGCCTCGCTCTCGTCCGCGTCGACCCGCGTGGCGCCCAGCACGACGAGGTCCGCTACCTCGACAACCCATTCGCCACCACCGACCTCGGTGACTTCAACGCCACCGGCATCCGAGGCGATTGGTCCAAGCAGTGGGCAAAAGGGAAGGCGCCGTTTTGATGGCATCCAAGTCCTCCCGAAAACGGCGGAACAAGAAGCGCCGCCAGGACGCTACTAAAGCCGGGCACGCCGACCAACACGTTCAGGTAGTGCTGGAGCGCGCCTTCGATACTGCTGGGTTGCTTTCAGACGTCTCGAAAGCGACCGACCCTGCAGCGGAGGTTGAGCGGCGCATCGATGATGCGGCGACGCAGTTCGTCGAGGGGTTCGCTGGCTACGACCCTCTGGGAACGCTTGAGGCCATTCGCATGATGACGTTGCCGTTCGCCCCGGCGGGCGTCTCGCCGCCCGCCAGCGCGCAGAGCGGCCCCGCTGTCGCAGAGGTCTTGGCCGTTGTGCTCCGGTGTGCGGAGTCAGAGATGGATTCCGGTGTCGAACCCAAGCGGGTCGATCAAGACTGAATCGCCCCGGGTTTGTCAGAGGCTCGCAAGTGCCGCGTCGGCGGGTACCGGTGCGGGGTGGTTGTGATGATAGGTGTCCTCGAGCTCGATGGGCGGGATCATGCCGATCTCGCCGTGCAATCGCCGGTGATTGAACCAGTCGATGTATTCCGCGGTCGCGATCTCGAGGTCGTCGATATTCTTCCAGGGCCCGCGGTTGCGGACCAGCTCGGCCTTGAACAGCGAGTTGAAGGCCTCGGCCAGGGCATTGTCGTATGAGTCGCCGGTGGAACCGACCGAGGCGGCCGCGCCAGCCTCGGCAAGACGCTCGGTGTAGCGGATGGCGACGTATTGAACGCCCTTGTCGCTGTGGTGCGTGAGCCCGGTGACCGACTGGCCTGCGCGATCGCGGGTCCAGATGCCCATCTCCAACGCGTCCAGCGCAAGGTCGGTCCGTAGCGACTTCGAGAGCTGCCAGCCGACCACGCGGCGAGAGAACACGTCGATGACGAACGCGGCATACACCCAGCCGACGAAGGTGCGGCAGTAGGTGATGTCCGCGACCCACAACTGGTTCGGAGCGGTTGCAGTGAAGTCGCGATCGACCAGGTCAGGCCGACTATCCGGGCCGCGACCGGAGATCGTGGTGCGCGGGCCCTTGGCTCGGCTAATCCCTCGTAACCCCGCAACGCGCATGAGCCGCTCGACCGTGCAGCGCGCGACGACGACGCCCTCGCGACGCAGTTGGGCGTGGACCTTCTTCGCCCCGTAGACGCCAAAGTTCGCCGAGTGGACGCGGTGGATCTCGATCAGCAGTTCCTCGTCGCGCAGTGCTCGCTTCGAGGGTGGTCGGGTCTTGAACGCGTAGTACGTGCTCGGCGCGATCTGCGTGCCCGCTGCGGTCAGCGTCCGACAGATCGGCTCGACGCCGAACTCATGCTTGTACTGGTCGATGTATTCCACGATCAACGCTGTGGGCGGTCGAGCTCCGCCGCGAAAAAAGCCGAGGCCGACCTCAGGATCGAGTTCGCCCTGCGCAGCTCACGCACTTCCTTCTCCAGCTCGACCAGGCGCTGGGACTCGCTGGTCGTGGTCCCGGGACGGTGCCCCTCGTCGACCTCGGCCTGCACAACCCAGTTCCTCAAAGTCTCGGGATTGATCCCCAGTTGCTCGCCCACACGGCGGAACGTGCCCGACCTCGTCGATGGATCGCGCCGTGACTGAACAGCCATCCTCGTGACTCTCTCCCGAAGCTCGTCGGGGTACTTCCTCGGTGCTGCCATGCTCCTCATCCTCCCGTGGATTCAGAGCCTCCACCAGACCCGGGGCGATTCACCCTTCAGCAGTACCCACCCCAGCCCTGCCGCCAAGCCCCGAATTGATCTACCAACCCTTCGCCGAAGGTACCCCGGAGGCGGGCACCGTGGCGCCGACCTTCCTGCCGGGTCGGGGTGTCGAACAGGTGAATTGCACGACTAGCCCGGCGGACACTCCTCGACTTTCGCTATTATCAGTAGCACTTCGTGCGAACCAAGATCGCCAGGCGCCCGAGAGCAGTCTCGGGGATGGGAGTGTGGGTGCGGTGATGGCGGCCAGGCGCGACGCGGGTCCTCGGTCCAAGGACGTGATGGATGACAAAGACCCGCGTTTGGTTCGTTCACGCAACCGGTTGGTTGATGCGGCATCTGCCCTGTTGAAGACCGGCGGGGTTGATGCAGTCACGGTCGGGGCGGTCTCCCGGATGTCGCGGGTGGCTCGAACGACGTTTTACCGGCATTTCGACGGCACCACCGATTTGTTGGCTGCGGCGTTCGAACGATTGTTGCCCCACGCCGACGTCCCTGACGCGCACGGACCAATCCGCGACAGTTTGGTGCGGTTGGTCCGTGCTCAGGCTGCGTTGATCGAGCAGGCGCCACTGCAATTGACCGCCTTGGCGTGGCTGGCGATGGTGCCGGAGGAGCCCGGGGAGCAGCAGAACACCCTCGCGCCGCTGCGCGCTCGTGTCATCGCGCAGTACCGGGAACCGTTCGATCAGGTGTTGCAGAGCGCCGCCGCCCAGAAGGAACTCGACGAGTTCGATCCCGGCGTGGCCATCACCCAGCTCGTGGGCCCGCTGGTCTTCGCGCGGCTGTCCGGCCTTCGCTCGATGAGTGGCGCGGACTGCGAACAGCTTGTCGACGACTTTCTCGCCGCCCACCGCCGCTGATCCGATAGTCCCGCGTCGCCGAACAATCCATTCCTTTCGCTACATGCTGTAGCGTAGTGATACCGATTGATTCATTTGTCGAAGGGTGTGCGATGCCAACGCAGCGATGGATGCGTGAGCAGTGGTGAAGCTTCGGCGATCGACCGGTCGCGGTGAGTACAGCCGGTCGCTGGGGCAGGTGGGACGCTTCGTCTTGTCGCACAAAGCGCTGGTAGCGGGCGTCTGGGTGGCTGTTGCCGTGGTGTTGGCTGTGCTGTTTCCCCAGTTGGAAACAGTTGTGCGCCAGCAATCGGTGGACCCAATTCCTAAGGGCGTGCCGTCGTTTCAGGCGCTCGATCGCATGGGCGAGGCGTTCGACGAAAAGGGCGCGAAGACCACGGTGTTCGTGGCAATGGAAGATCCGGCCGGACTCACCGAGCCCGCCCGCCAACGCTATGACGACCTCGTGGTCCGGCTCCGCGCCGACCGCGATGATGTGCAGGCCGTACGCGACCTGCTCGCCGACCCGATCACTGCCCGACAAGCGCTCAGCGAAGACGGCAAAGCCTGGTACTTGCCCGTCGGGGTCAGCGGCAGCCTCGGCGGGCCGACGGCGGCCCACGCTGTGGAATCGATCCGCGAGACCGCAGCAGAGGTCTTTACCGGCACCAGCACGACAGTCCACGTGACCGGACCAACAGCGACCTTCAGCGACCAAATCGTCACCGCTGAAAAGGATCTGGTGGTCATCACCATCGCCACCGTCGTGCTGATCGCCATAATCTTGCTGATCGTCTATCGGTCGGTGTTCACTGCGTTGCTACCGCTTCTGGTCATCGGTATCAGTCTCGCCGTAGCCCGCGGAGTCATGTCTGCGTTAGGCGAACTGGGCATGCCAGTCTCGCAATTCACCGTTGCGTTCATGACCGTCATCTTGCTCGGCGCCGGTGTGGACTATTCGGTCTTTGTGATCAGCAGATACCACGAAAGGCTGCGCCAAGGCGCCGCCGCGTCCGACGCTCTCATCGATGCCACCGCCACCATCGGACGGGTGATCCTTGCGTCGGCAAGCACTGTTGCTCTCGCGTTCTTAGCCATGGTCTTCGGGCAGCTCAGCGTCTTCGCCACCCTCGGCCCCGCCTGCGCAGTGGCGATCCTCATCGGATTCCTCGCCACCGTCACGTTGTTGCCGCCAGTGCTGCTGTGGGCTGCGCGATGGGGGTGGGGTGCCCCGCGCAAAGACCTCACGCGGCGCTACTGGAACCGCATCGCGGTCCTCGTCGTACGCCGCCCGGCGCCGTTGCTGGCCGTCAGCCTCGTCGGATTGACGATCCTGAGCGTCACCGCGCTGGGCATTCAGATCACCTACGACGACCGAGACGGTCAACCCACAACCACCGACAGCAACGAAGGTTACGCACTGCTCAACCGGCACTTCCCGCAAGACATCACCATCGCGGAATTTGTCGTCGTGGATTCGCCCACCGATCTGAGAACAACCAACGGACTTGCCGACCTTGATCAGATGGCAGCTCGGATTGCGCAGATCCCCGGCGTCACCCGTGTGGTCGGTGTCACTCGCCCGACCGGAGCCAAACTCGAACAAGCCCAACTCTCCTGGCAGAACGGGCAGATCGGCGATCGGGTGGCCGGCTCAGTGGGTGAGGGCCAAGCCCGCAAAGGTGACCTCGAACAATTGCGTTCTGGTGCAGACCAACTCGCCGACGGCCTCGAACAACTCGACATACAGATCCGCACCAATCTCACCCCACTGGCTGGCATTCTTAACCAAGTCACCACCATCGGGGCCGAAATAGGTCAATACCAACCACTTCTACAAACACTGACCGCCGCCGCACCCCAACTCGACCAAGCCGCGCAGAACGCCCCTCAGCTAGCAGCCCTGGCCGAACAGTCATCAGCCGCCATAGCCACAATCACCTCAGTGCTCCCGTTACTGGATAACTCAGCGCTGTGCACTCAACTACCCCAATGCAGCACCCTGCGCCAACAAGCCCGCGATCTCGCCGCACTCCGCGACAGCGGGTTCTTCACCCAGATCACGACACTGTCCACCCAGCTCGCGCAGATGGACACCCCCCTCACCGCGGTCACCAACCAACTCAACGCCACCGTCGCCACCCTCGAGACCACGCTGGGAACCATCGGGGCCCAAGACCTGCCAACCAAACTCGCCCAACTGCAGACCGGGGTCTCCCAACTCGCCGCCGGCTCGCGAACACTCGCCGAAGGCGTATCTGCACTCGTCGACAGCAACCTTCAACAACTCGCCGGCATGGCCACGCTCGCCGCCCAACTACAGACCACCGCGCGCGAAACCCGCGGCTCGGACTCGGCCACCGGCTTCTACTTACCCAAAGATGCTTTCGCTGACCAGCAATTCGCCGACGTTGCGCGCCAATTCATCTCCCCGGACGGACACACCGTGCGCTACGCCGTCCAGACAAGCTTCGACCCCTACAGCGCGGACGCCATGCGCCTGGCCAGCACCATCGCCACCGTCGCCAACGACGCAAAACCCAACACCACCCTGACCGACTCCACCGTCTCCGTCGCCGGCTTCCCCGCTATCAACGCCGACCTGCAACGACTGCTCACCAACGACTTCCGCCTCCTGGCCCTGGCCACCCTGGCCATCGTCGGCATCATCCTGATCATCCTGCTGCGCTCACTGGTCGCACCCATCTACCTACTCGGCACCGTCGTACTCAACTACACCGCAGCATTGGGCATAGGCGTCCTGATCTTTCAGCACATACTCCACACCGACATCGCTTGGCCTGTGCCCCTATTAGCGTTCATCGTCCTGGTAGCCGTCGGCGCCGACTACAACATGCTGCTGGTCTCACGATTGCGCGAAGAATCACATCACAACGTCCGAGTCGGAGTGCTCCGCACCGTCACCAACACCGGCTCAGTTATCACCTCAGCAGGCCTCATCTTCGCCGCCAGCATGTTCGGCCTCATCGCCGGTTCCATCGGCATCATGACCCAAGTCGGACTCATCATCGGCGTAGGCCTTCTCATCGACACCTTCATCGTCCGCACCATCGTGGTACCAGCCATCGCCACACTCCTCGGCAACGCAAGCTGGTGGCCCCAAAAGCCAACGACCCCTCCCACCCAACGCCGCCACCGACCCCACCCCGCAAAGCAAACATAAAGCCGGGGGACTGCTGCACGACCAGGTGACAGTTTCGGTGTCATGCCGCTGAGGCGGCTGTGTTGATGATCGTCTCGTATTCGATCGGGGTCAACCGGCCGAGGCGGGCCTGACGACGGCGTCGGTGGTAGGTCCGTTCGATCCAGGTGACGATCGCGATCCGCAACTGCTCGCGGGTGCTCCAGCGGTGCCGGTCCAGGACGTCCTTCTGGAGGAGCGCGAAGAACGATTCCATCGCTGCGTTGTCGCCGGCGGCACCGACTCTGCCCATGGACCCAACCAGGCCGTGTCGGTTGAGCGCGGACACGAACTTCCGCGACCGGAATTGAGAGCCCCTGTCCGAATGGACAATACAACCCGAAACATCGTCCTCTCGGCGGGCAACAGCGTTGTCCAGAGCGGTCACGGCGAGACGGGACTTCATCCTGGAGTCGATGCTGTAGCCGACGATCCGCCCCGAGCAGGCGTCTTTGATCGCGCAGAGGTAGAGCTTGCCCTCGTCGGTCCAATGCTCGGTGATATCAGTGAGCCACACTTGGTCCGGTGTGTCGGCGGTGAAGTCGCGTTCGACCAGGTCGTCGTGCACAGGCGGGCCCGGCTTCTTACCGTTCTTCCCACGTTTCTTGCCGAAGCTCGACCACCACTGGTTGGCCGAGCAGATCCGCCATGCCGTCCGCCCGCTCATCGGCTGACCAGCAGCTTCGGCTTCATCGGCGAGGAAGCGGTACCCGAATTCCGGGTCATCACGATGCGCGTCGAACAGGGCGTTCGCCCGCTCCGCTTCGACCCAGTCTGCCGCGGTGACCGCGTCCCTGAGCCACCGGTAGTAGGGCTGTCTGGAGAGCTTGAGTACCCGGCACGTCACCGTGACGGGGATTCCGTCGGCGGCGAGCTCTTTCACGAGCGGGTAGAGCCTTTTCCCGGAAGGTTCGCCTGCGACAGATATGCCGCAGCCCGTCGCAGGACCTCGTTCTCCTGCTCCAACAACCGATTCCGCTTCCGAAGCTCTCTCAGTTCGGCAGATTCGGTCGACGTTGTTCCAGGCTTGTGTCCGTCGTCGATGGCGACGCGGCGCATCCACTTGGCCAGGGTCATCTCATGGATCCCGAAGTCTTTCGCGACCTGCGCGAGTGTCACGCCAGGTTCACGGTCTCGGGCTACCCGGACCACATCGTCGCGGAACTCCTGCGGATAAGGCTTAGGCACGATAGTCATCCTTCCAGGCCCACCCTCGGGCAAGCCAGATCAGATGTCACCTATACGTGCAGCAGTCCCGTTAGCCCGCTTCAATTCAGTGTTCTCGCGTCTGAGTCGCTTGAGTTCGGCCGATTCCTCAGTCGTTGTTCCCGGCCGCTGGCCAGCATCGACCTCGGCCCGACGACACCACTTGCGGACCGTTTCTGGCGTACCTATCCCGAGTAGCTCAGCGACCTTGCCCATCGCTGCCCACTCCGAGTCATCCTCAGCCCGAATCTCAGCGACCATCCGGATCGCCCGCTCACGCATCTCGGCCGGGTACCTCTTCGTCCCACTTCCTGACATGACTCCATCCTTCCCAACGAACAGAGTCTCCGGACACGCCGGGGCGATTCACGATGAGGATGGGCGCCGGCTGGTGGTGCGTAACGGCTACCACAACCCGCGGGAGGTGATGACCGCCGCCGGTGCGGTTCCGGTGCGGGCACCAAGGGTCAACGACAAACGGGTCGACCCTGAAACTGGTGAACGCCAACGGTTCTCGTCGGGGATCATCCCGGCCTGGGCACGTAAAAGCCCCGAGGTCAGCGCGGTGTTGCCGCTGCTGTACCTGCACGGGTTGTCGTCGGGAGATTTTGGGCCGGCGCTGGAGCAGTTTCTTGGCTCGGGTGCGGGGTTATCGGCGGCCACGATCACTCGACTGGCCAGCCAGTGGCAGAAGGAAGCGGCCGCCTTCGACGACCGCGACATCACCAGCGATTATGTCTACCTCTGGGTCGACGGCATCCACCTCAAAGTCCGGCTCGAGCAGGAGAAGCTGTGTCTGCTGGTGATGATCGGCGTGCGTGCCGACGGCCGTAAAGAGCTCGTCGCCCTGGCCGATGGGTACCGCGAATCCACCGAATCATGGGCCGATCTATTGCGGTCGTGCCGACGCCGCGGCATGGCGGCCCCGAACCTGGCCGTCGGGGACGGGGCGCTGGGGTTCTGGGCTGCGCTGCGCGAGGTGTTCCCGGACACCCGAGAGCAGCGGTGCTGGTTTCATAAACAGGGCAATGTGCTTGCCGCACTGCCCAAGTCGGCCCATCCGAATGCGATCAAAGCGATGCAGGAGATCTACAACGCCGAGGACATCGGCTACGCCCGTAAGGCCATCGCCGCCTTCGAGAAGACCTACGGGGCGAAGTATCCCAAAGCGGTCGCCAAGATCGTCGACGACGCTGATGTGCTGCTGGAGTTCTACCACTACCCGGCCGAGCACTGGACCCACCTGCGCACGACCAACCCGATCGAGTTGACCTTCGCCACCGTGCGGTTACGGACCAAGGTGACCAAGGGACCCGGCTCCCGAGCCGCGGGACTGGCGATGGCCTACAAGCTCATCGAAGCCGCACAAGTGAAATGGCGAGCCGTCAACGTGAAGCGCCCTGGGTTTCGTTCCGTGGTTACACGGTCGCGGGCGCGGTCGTCGTGGTGTGAGTGTAGGTCGCTCCGACGTTCGCCGGGGTGCGGTAGCCGAGAGCTTCGTGGAGCCGGGAGGTGTTCCACCAGTGGACCCAGCCCATCGTGGCGAGCTCAACCTCGCTGACTGACTCCCAGATCCGCTTGGAGTAGATCAACTCCGCCTTGTATAGGCCGTTCACTGTCTCGGCCAGCGCGTTATCGTAGCTATCGCCGACGGTACCTACTGAAGCCGTAACTCCCGCGGCGAGCAGAGCGTCCGAATAGGCGAGCGAAACGTATTGACTACCCCTGTCGGAATGGTGGATCAATCCGCTTTCGTTCCTGCTCACCCCGGTGGACTGCAGTGCATGCTCCAGTGCGAGCAATGGCAGAGACTCCGTGTGGAGCGTGGGCGCGACCGCCCAGCCGACAATTCTGCGACTGAAGACATCGGTAACGAATGCGACGTAGCAGAACCCGGAGAGCATCCGGACGTAGGTGATGTCGGCGACCCAAAGCTGCTGCGGTCGATCCGCGACGAACCGCCGTTCAACGAGGTCCGGGCGCTGGTCATCTCCGTCTGCGGAGCAGGTGGTGACGGGCTTTCGACCTCGGCGAACGCCCTGCAGGCCGGCGATCTTCATCAGCCTCGCGACCTGGTCGCGACCGACGTTCCATCCTGCGTGGCGCATTGCGTGCCACATCTTCCGGACCCCATAGACGCTGTAGTTCGCCTGATGAATCCGCTGCACCTCCTCCGCCAGCATCTCGTCCCGAACGCTGCGAGCGGAGGCCGGCCTGTTCTTGGCAGCGCGGTATCCGCGGGAGGTGATGAACCCACATTCTGTCGCACTGAGGATGCGGCAGATGGCCTCGACCCCGAACTTCTCGCGATGCATGTCGACGAACGCGATCATTTCGTCGTGGGGCGGTCGAGTTCCGCTGCGAAAAACGCTGAGGCGGCCTTCAGGATCTCGTTCGCACGTCGCGCCTCGGCGAGCTCCCGCCGGAGACGGCGATTCTCCTCCTCGAGCGGCTCTCCCGGTCCGACCGGCTCGGTGGCGCCGTAGCGATTGCACCAGATCCGCAGCGTCTCTGTGCCGACACCGAGCTGCGGCGCGACGGCACGGATCGATGCTGCGCGAGGGCCGCCCTCGCGGGCTTGGCGGTCGTAGACCATGCGCACGGCACGCTCACGCAGCTCTGGACTGAACTTCTTGGGCATACTCCGATTCTCCTTGCTGAGACTCGGAACGGAACCCAGGGCGCTTCAACGCACCCCACGTCGTCGCCCTCGTCCGAGCCGGCAAGACCTTCGAGAAAGGCAAACTCGTCGAATCCGACACCCCATCAACATCGCAAGAGGAGGCCGCCTGAAACAACCTCATCCACAGGTCTTGACAATATCTCCGATACGAAGGCGCCATTTGCACTGACAATTGAGACCGCGCTCCTCGTGGGAGTTATCACGCTGTCGGGCGAGGGGCGGGTGCTCCATGACCTTGGGGGCTGGGCCGTAGTCTGGTACGTCGTTGGCATCCTCCTCTTAGTAGCTAGCGTCCTATGTGCGGCCTGGGTTGTGCGTCCCCGGCTACGGGCCTCCAACCTCGAGGTTGAGGCGCCGGACAACTTTGTCTATTTCGGACACCTGCGGCACCTGACGCCCGAAGCCGTTCAGGATCGGCTCGAGGGCCCGACTCTTCTTCCGGTACTGTCGAAACAGCTCGTGGAGATGAGCAAGATAGCGTGGACAAAGCACCGGCTTGTGCAGTTGTCTATGAGTCTTTCTCCGATTGGCGTTATGGCACTTGGCATATGTGCGACATGCTGACTTGTGTGAGGCGATGCTCGGTCGTCAGAGCAGAGGGGTTGCCGCTGCATGGGCGCCGCAAGAGATCGATCTACGCCAAATGTTCGCCGAAAGTGACTTGGATGGCCGACCACATGGAGAATCAAAATTGACACGACTCATCGAGGCACGCATGTTCTGTCAGACTTCCGGGGGTAGCGCTGCTAATCTCCGCTGCATCTCGACAGCGGCGCGACGCGGGTTGTCGGGCTTGAGCCTCGCCCCAACCCCCTTCTCAGTTCAGCCACTCCCGGCTGTACACGTCCTGCCAACGGACATGCACCTGGGCGCCGGCCCGCCGTGCGCGGTCCGGGCCGAGGGTCTGGCCCAGAACCTGTTCGACGGCGTCGCGGACTCGGTCGGCCTCGGCGTGGAGGTCGTCGCGGTAGCGGGCGACGAGCCCGATCGTGAGGCCGGTGAGTTCATCGTCGTCGCCGTCCAGCCGGACGTGGACCACCAGGCGGCCGACGGCGTTCCGCACCCGCGTGGCCAAGAGTTGCTTGAGGACGCGGTCGTTGACGCGGACCCTCGGGTCGTCGGTGGCGAGGTCGCGGCCGGGCCGACGGAGCCGGGGCAGTCCGGACGCGATCGCCGAGACCAGGCGTGCGACGTCGCCGGTCGGCTCATCGAGGCGGCGGCTCGCGTCCACCAGCCAGGCGTCGGTCGGATCTCCGCCTACAGCCTCTGAATTCATGTCCGCGTCCTCCTCTCTCGACTCTGTCGCTGTGCTTCGGGTTCGCCGATGCGTTCCTCCGGGCTCGGCATCCCGCTACTCCCAGGCTTCCACGGCGCGAGGCGAGTGGTGAGGAAGGTCCGACTGCGCTGGAGGTGCCCACGCACCGAACCGTTGCTGATCTTCAGTACCGACTCGATCTCGCCGAGAGAGAGGCCCTCGACCTCCCGAAGCCACCACACCGCCCGCGGTACGGGCGGCAGGTGCGTCAGTTCGGTGCGGAGTGCTTCGACCAATTCGGCTCGCTCGGCGGCCTCGCTCGGCAGCGGCTGGGCCGACTCGAGGTCGGCGAATTGCTCGTTCTCAGTGGGCAGTTCCCGGCGGCGGCGATAGTGGTCGATCACCTTGCGATGAGCGATGCCGAGCACCCAGGTGCGGACCGCGCTGCGGAACTCGAAGTCCGGCAGTGCGCGCCACACCGCGATCATCGTCTCCTGCGCGACGTCCTCGGCGACCTGCGGATCGTCGATCATGCGCCGGACGAATCGCAGCAGGAGCGGCGCCGTTCGGCCGATCAGGACGTCGAAGGCCTCCGGATCACCGGCACCTGCGGCGGCGGCCAACTCCTCGTCGGAGAAGTCGTCCAGACCTGGGCTCGCCCGGTGACCGTTGGTGTGATTCAGATCATTCACCGATTCGCGTGCAACTTTCTGTTCGGCTGCGACTGACTATATACAACCCCGGAACCGACGGGGTCCCTTGGAAAGGACCAGCATGAGCGAACAGACCACCGCGAAGTCGACCGACGCAGGCACCGACACCGACGGTCCGCGCACCACCGGGCGCGACGTCCAACTGGCCCGGAACTCGACGACCGCGCTCAACGGCAGCCTCGGCACCACGTCGATCGCGGACGTCGTCGTCGCCAAGATCGCGGGAATCGCCACCCGCGAGATCGACGGTGTGTACGACCTCGGCGGTACCACGGAACGCGCTGTCGGCAAGGTCCGCGACGTGCTGCCGGGTACCAGCACCAGCGTGACTCAGGGAATCGACGTCGAGGTCGGGGAGCGGCAGGCCGCCATCGACATCTCGATCGTCGCCGAATTCGGCGTGGCCATCCACCAACTCGCCGGGGCCATCCGCCGCAACGTGATCAACGCGATCGAGCAGATGACCGGCCTGGAAGTGACCGAAGTGAACGTGACCGTGCACGACATCCACTTCGACGACGAGGACCAGGACTTCGGCGAACCGCGGGTCCAGTGATGGCGCCGCCTTCGGCCGACGACGCGCTGGTGAAGGACATCGCCGCCGCCGTGCTCGCGGTACCCGGAGTGGTGGAACTCGACGGCGGAATGTTCGGCGAGGTCGCCACGTATCTCCCGGGCGAACGGGTCAGCGGCATCCGGCTCTCCGACGAGGAGGGCTCGGTGCACATCGTGGTCGATCTGCGCCACGACCTGCGCGAGGTGGCGGCGCAGGTGGCGGACACGGCCAGTGAGATCAGCGGCCGCCGGTTCTCGGTGACCATCGAGGACGTCACCACCGGAGAACCCGCCGCCGCCGGGACCGCGACGACCGAATCTGAAGGAGAACTCGATGACTAAAGCTGCGACGATCGGCCTGTTCGCGGGCCTGCTGCTGGCGTTGGCGGCCACCACCGGCGGATTCGGCGGTCTGATCCTGGCGCTGATCCTCGGAGCCGTCGGGCTGATCGTGGGCCTGCAGGTCGACGGCACCATCGATGTGCGCGCGATCGCGCGCGGACGCAGCCGTGGCTGACGTCTCGGCCCCGTCGGCCAACGTGCCGGACACCACCGCGCCCGGTCGGCTGACGATGGCGGACAGCGTCTTCGAGAAGATCGCGTTGGCCGCCGCGTTGAGCGTCGACGGCGTGGTCCGTCACGACGGATCGATGGCGGGTCGGCTGGGCGCGTTCGTCGGCGGTGAGGCGACCGCGGGCTCCGACTATCCCCGGGTGCGGGTGGAGAGCGCGGGCGGCGCCGCCCACGTCGTGGACCTCACGTTGGCGCTCGCGTGGCCCTCACCGATCTCCGCCACCTGCTCACGGGTGCGGCAGAAGGTCGGCGACGAACTCGACCGGCTCACCGGGAACCGCCCGGTGCGCGTGAACGTCGCGGTGGAGGCGGTGGTGCCCGGAGCCGCCGCGAGATTCAGGAAGAACGGCTTCGTGCAACTGCCCGATCCCGACGACGGGCCCGCTGCAGGCGAAGCCGTTGACGAAGGGGGAAGACCATGACACCGTCGGCCGCCGAAGACCGTGACGACGAGTTGCGGGACATCAGCGATGAACCGATTCGCGATCCGGCGGGGTTCCCCGGAGCCGCCATCGCCGGCGGGCTGCTCGGGGTGGCGCTGCTCGTGCTGTGCGGGGCGATGATCCGGGACCTACTGGTGACCACCGGCGCCGTCTCCGGGGAGACCTGGACTCACCGTGCCGCCGACAATCTCGGGTCGTCCACCTGGAGCGGTTGGATGTGGGCGATCCCCGCCGTCTGCGCCGTGGTCGGCCTCGTCCTGCTCTGGCTCGCGGTGAAGCCCCGCCGGCGAACGCACCTCAACGTCGACGGCGTCCGCGTGGTGTGGACCCGCCCGGTCGACGTCGCGCGCCGCGCGAGCGCGGCGGTCTCCGAGGTGCCCAACGTCCGGCATGCGCTGACGACGGTGGGACGCCGCCGCATCAGGGTGACCGTCCGCACGTCCGGGCCCGTCGACCGCGATCGCATCGCGCAAGTGGCCGATGACGCGGTCGGGGCGGTGAGTTCCGGCAAGCACGTGGTGGTGAAGGTCCGGGGGCCGAGGAAAGAGTTCGTCGAATGAACCGCGGAGCCGCAGCCCTGCACCGACTGTCGATCGGTGTGATCGGGCTTCTGTGTCTGGTACTGGCCGCAGGGGTGATCCTGCACCAACTGTCGGTGCACCCGGTCGAGGGGTGGGTGGACCGAATCGACACCGGAGGCATCCGTGACGCGACCGCCGCCGGTTGGTTCGCCGCCGTCCTGGTCGCCGTCGCACTGCTCGCGTTGTATTGGGGCTGGAGGCTGATCCGGACCACGATCGCGCCGCGCCGACCCGAACTCCTGGTGCTGAACGGCAGCGGGCCCGAGGGGACGATGACGGTCTCGCTCAAGCAGGTGGCCTCGGCCGTCGAAGAACAACTCGCCACACAGACTGTCCTGCGCCAGGTGCGCGTGCAGGCGATCGACGACCGCGGCGAGGCGATCATCCGCATCACGGTCGACGTCGCACCCGAGCGCTCGTACGACGAGATCGTCGGCATTGTGACGCCGACGATCGAAGACCTCCGAATCGCGCTGGGGGATTCGGATGTGCACGTCCAGGTCTTCATTCACCTGGACGCGCTGCAATAACCGAAGTGAAATCCGAGAAGAGGAGTTGCCGCAATGGCGATGGAAGACAAGATGAGCAACAAGGCCGACGAGCTCAAGGGCAAGGCCAAGGAGGCCGGCGGCTCGCTGACCGGCGATGACGACCTCAAGAACGAGGGCAAGGCCGATCAGGCCGCGGCCGCGGTGAAGAAGGGCGTCGAAGAGGTCAAGGACGCGGCCGCCAAGGTGAAGGACAAGCTCACCGGCGACAAGTGATCGCACGCCGGCCCGTCGGGAACTCCCCGGCGGGCCGGCGCTTCTTTGTGTCCGCACTTTACCTTCTGGAAGGTAAAGTGGCCGGATGGAGTCCGAGACGCGGGTGCGCATCCTGCAGGCGGCCAAGGAACTGGCCCAAGAGAGCGAATCGGTGCAGGGGGTGACGATCTCCCTGGAGTCGGTCGCCGCTCGTGCCGGGATCACCAAACCCGGCCTGATGTACCACTTCCCGACCAAACGGGAACTCATGCTCGGTCTGGTGGAATACGCTGCGCGCCACTGGGACTCGCTGTTGCGCGCGCACGCCGGAGCCGGTCCCGCCGACCTGGCCGTCTTCGACCGCTACCGCGCGTACGTCACCGTCGCCACCACCGCCGACGTATCCCGGGCCGACTACTGGATCTTCACCGATGCGCTCTACCACCCCGCACTGACCGAACCCTGGGCTCGTGTCCTCGGACCGTGGTTCGCACTCGAGGACGTGCCCGTACCGGCGCGGGCACGGCTGACGGCCGCGCGTTTCTGCGCCGACGGGGCGTGGATGTCGGAGGCCACCGGCGTGTTCCCCGCCGACGATCTTCCCGCCGTCCGACGCCACGCGCTCGCGCTGATCGACGCCGCCGAGGGGGCGGAGCGGTGAAGTGGCTGCTGCTGGGCGGCGCCATCGCCGCCGAGGTGACCGGGACGCTCACCCTGCGCGCCACCGTCGACCATCCCGGCTGGATTCCCGTGGTGATCGTCGCCTACTGCGCGGCTTTCGCTCTGCTCGCGCAGACCCTGCGCGCCGGTATGCACATCGGCGTCGCCTACGGGATCTGGGGTGCTTCCGGCGTCGCACTCGTCGCAGTGCTCGGCGTGGTGATCTTCGGTGAGACGCTCGGGGCGCGGGCGATCATCGGAATCGCGCTGATCATCCTCGGTGTGGTCGTGGTGGAGACGGGGGCGAAGACCGTCGGCGCCGCGAGCGAGGAGCAGGTGCTGTGAGCTGGGTGTGGCTGCTGCTGTCGATCGCCTCGGAGGTCACCGGCACCTTGGGCTTGCGTGCGGCCGGTGCCGGTCGCCGTCGCTGGCTGATCCTGGTGGGGGTCGGATACACCTGTGCCTTCGTCTTCCTCGGCTTCGCCCTCGACGCCGGCGTGCCGGTCAGTGTCGCGTACGGAATCTGGACCGCCGTCGGCATCGTGGCGATAGCGACGCTCGCCCGCGTGATCTGGAAGGACCCGTTGACCGGCCGGATGCTGCTGGGCATGGCCCTCATCATCGCCGGCGTGCTGCTGGTGGAACTCGGCTGACGCTCGTTTCGTCGACGTCCAGAATCTTGGACATTTCGCGTGCGGACTACGCGCGCATAGTGGGTTCACTCTCAATCAGCCAATCGAGGAGGACTCCTATGACCGCGTTATCCGACCATATCGTCGATGCCCACAACCGAGGACTTGCAGAGAAGGATATGGAATTGTTCGGCAGCATCTTCGCCGATGACGTCGCCGTGGAACTGCCGGGCGGGACGAGTTTCGAGGGCCGCGACGGGATCGTGCAGACAGCCGTCGCGTTCTACACCGCCTTTCCCGACATCCGGCTCACGCCGCGCCAGATCTGGGCCGACGACAACGGCGTCGTGGTGGAGCAGGTCTTCACGGGGACGCACACCGGCCCGCTGGCCACGCCGAACGGGGAGGTGCCGCCGACCGGAAAGAAGGTGGAGTTCGGACTCATCGACACCTTTCTCGTCACCGACGGAAAGGTGAGCGCGCACCGCGTCTACTACGACAATCTCGCACTCCTGGGACAGCTCGGGCTGGCCTGACGGACAGACACGACGGCGGGGCGGATCACGGCGGTGTGCCGGGTCCGCCTTCCGCGTGTTCCGGAGCCCGTCACCGTTCGGAGTAGTTCTCCAGCAGCCGCCGGCCGATGATCATCCGCTGGATGTCGGCGGTTCCCTCGCCGATCAGGAGCATGGGGGCCTCGCGGTAGAGGCGTTCGATCTCGTACTCCTTGGCGAAACCGTATCCGCCGTGGATCCGTGAAGGCGTCCTCGACCACGTCGCGGCAGTACTCGGAGGCCAGGTACTTCGCCATTCCGGCTTCGAGGTCGTTCCGTTCGCCCGCGTCCTTGACGCGGGCGGCGCGGACCACCATCTGATGCGCGGCTTCGACCTTCGTCCCCATCTCCGCGATGCGGAAGAGGACGGCCTGGTGCTCGGCGATCGGCTTGCCGAAGGTCTCGCGCTGCTGGGCGTACGAGGTGCCGAGCTCGAAGGCGCGGTGGGCGACGCCGACGGCGCGTGCGGCGACGTTGACGCGGCCGACTTCGACGCCGTCCATCATCTGGTAGAAGCCCCGGCCCGGCTCGCCGCCGAGGATCTCGGCGGCGTCGATCGAATAGTCGTCGAAGAGCAGTTCGGTGGTGTCGACGCCCTTGTACCCCATCTTCTCGATCTTTCCGGGGATCGTGAGGCCAGGTGCCGCCTCGCCGAATCCGGGCGTCTTCTCGATGAGGAAGGTCGTCAGGTTCTGATGCGGACGGTCGCGCCCCTCGGGAGTGCGGACCAGGACGGCCACGAGTGACGAGCTCGCGCCGTTGGTGACCCACATCTTCTGGCCGTTGACGGTGTACCGTCCTCGGCCGTCGGGGGTGGCGGACGTCGTGACGGCGGCGACGTCGGACCCCAGACCGGGCTCGGACATGGAGAAGGCGCAGGTGAGGTCGCCGGCTGCGAGGCGGGGAAGGTACTTCGCCCTCTGTTCCGGTGTGCCGTGCTGCTGCAGCAGGTAGGCGACGATGAAATGCGTGTTGATGATGCCGGAGACGCTCATCCAGCCACGGGCGATCTCTTCCACGACCAGCGCATAGGTGAGCAGCGACTCGCCGAGTCCGCCGTACTCCTCGTCGATGGTGAGGCCGAAGAGCCCCATCTGCTTCATCTGCGCGACGATCTCCGTCGGGTACTCGTCCGCGTGTTCCAGATGGGTGGCCATGGGCAGAATCTGCTGGTCGACGAAATCCCGGACCGTCGCGAGGATGTCTCGCTGTTCGGTGCTGAGGTTCTCGGTCGCACACAACTTGCCCATGGGTCCTCGTCTCTGTTCGCTGCCCCAACCATCGTGCATAATATGCGGTTCTGCCTCCGGGGTGAGGCGGATCTGGTGACGTACGCCGCCCAGGAAGCTCTTCGACCTGCCGTGATGTCACTGGCAGAAGCGCCGGTGCACCCGCATCTCGTGGCACGTGAGACCTTCGTAGAAGTGGAGGGCGTACCGCAGCCGGCGCCCGCGCCGCGGTTCAGTCGGACGCCGGGCTCCATCTCGCGGCCTCCGGCCGAACCGGGTGAGCACACCGACGAGGTACTGACCGACTGGGGCTTCGACGCCGAGCGCCTCGCCGCACTGCACGCATCGGGTGCCATCAGCTGAACCGCGCACGGGTCAATCAAATTGCAACGCACGACGCGCCGGACACTCGAGTGCCCGGCGCGTCGTGCGCATTGTGTGAAAGATATTATCCAGGTGACAGAACCGACACCAGTGAGGCGGCAGATCATCGTGAGTGCACCCGTGTCGAGCGGCCGTGGACGGCATAAGCAGTTGCCGGACGCGGTCACGAGCTACGTCCGTGAACAGATCATGTCGGGCAACCTCAAGCCGGGCGAATTCTTGCGGATGGAGCCGATCGCGGAGACGGTCGGCGTCTCGATCACTCCGGTGCGCGAGGGCCTGCTGCGCCTGTCGAACGAAGGATTCGTCACGGCCGTGCCCCGCCGTGGTTTCGTGGTCGCGGAGTTCACGCGACAGGACGTGCGCGATCTGTTCTGGGCGCAGGCACAGTTGTCGGGAGAACTCGCCGCGCGTGCGGCCGAGCGGATCACCGATGTCCAGCTCCAGCAGCTCGAAGAAGTGATGGCGCAGTGCGATGCCGCGGTGAGTTCGGGCAATACCGAGGCCATCGGGGACCTCGGACACCAGTTCCACCGGCTGATCAATCTCGCGGCCGACTCCGACCGGCTCGCTCGACTGCTGGCGTCCATCGTCAAGCACCTGCCCAACTCGTTCTACGCGTCGATCGAGTCGCATGTGCGCACGGTGACGCCCGAACACCATCAGATGCTCGACGCGCTGACCGCGCACGACGCCCAGCGCGCACGCGAGATCACCGAGAAGCACATCGTCAACAGCGCCGACTACGTGGTCCAGATGCTCGAGGAGCGCGGACTGTGGAAGGACGCGGAGTAGGCGTTGCCGGTCACGACGTCCGTCGAGGCGTCCGCGCCGGTTGACATTCAAGTAGGTCGAAGCCGGATGATGTCCGGGTGGCAGATTCCAGGTTGATGTCGATCGGATCGTTCGCGCGGCGGAGCGGTCTGACGGCGAGTGCGTTGCGTTTCTACGCTGATGCAGGTGTGCTTCTGCCTGCACAGATCGATCATTACGAAACCCGGCACCGCGACGCTCGAGTCGCCGGACGAGGACGGTCGCGTCCTCGAGGCGCTGCTCGACAGCCGCTGGAGCTGCCGCGGCTATCAGGAGGGCCGGCAGGTTCCGCGTGCGGACATCGAGCGGCTGCTGTCGATCGCTCAGCGGTCGCCGTCGTGGTGCAACAACACGCAGCCGTGGCAGGTCATCGTCACCCGAGGGCGAGGGAACGGAGCGATCCCGCGCGGCTCTGACCGAGTGGGATCGGCGAAGCAGGCGATGGAGAACTTCCGGCTCTTCGGTGCGCCGCACGTCGCGATCGTGACGACCGACGCGGTGCACGATGTGTACGGTGCCGTCGATTCCGGGCTCTACGTGAGCAACTTCCTGCTGGCGGCGCGGGCACTCGGTCTCGGCGCCATTCCGCAGGCGGCCCTCGCGATGGCGTATCCGCTGATCCGGTCGCATTTCGCGATCGCCGACGATCGCAAGGTCCTGCTCGGCATCTCGTTCGGCTACGCCGACCCCGACCAACACCTACCGCACCTCGCGTGCGGAGCTGTCGGACGTGGTGCGCTGGGTCGACGCCTGAGAGAGGCCCGGACGCGGCCCGCTCACTGCGCGGCCGCGCCTGCGTCGCGCTCGACCGGTGCGACCTTGACGTGATCCGGCCGCTTCAGCGTGCCCTCGCCGATCAGCTCCACATCGGCCTTGATGTTGAGGGCCGAGCGGATCCGGTCCTCGATGGCGGCCTTCACCTCGGGGTGGCGTGCGGGGTCGACGGCGTCGGCGACTTCGGCCACCACAGGCAGTGGACGCTGGGTGGAATGACCCTCGAAGTCGGGGCGGATACGGATGTGCCCGGTGGTGAGCGGCGCCATCTCCTCCACGAGTTGCTTCACCGCTGACGGGAACACGTTGATGCCGCGGACGATGAGCATGTCGTCGGTGCGCCCGACACACCGAACCTTGTATCCGGTCCGACCGCAGGCGCAGTCGGTGGCGGTGACGACGACGTGATCGCGGGTGCGGAAGCGCAGCAGCGGCGACGCCCGACGCCCGACGCCCGAGGGCGGTGTACACCACTTCCCCCTCGACGCCGGCCGCGGGGGCGAGCACCTGCCCGTCGGCGGGATCGATGATCTCGGCGATGATCAGATCCGGCGAGTGGAAGTGCATGCCCTCCCCGGCTTCGCATTCGCCCCAGTAGATGCAGCCGAGGTCGGTGCCGCCGAGCATCTCGCGCGAGGTGGCGCCCCACAGCGACTGCAGCTTGTCGCGGATCGCGGGCAGTCCGCCGCCCGGCTCGCCGCCGACGCTGATGCTGCGGACGCCCAATTCGGCGGCGGGCACACCGACGATGTCCGGCGCCTGTTCGGCGAGGTAGGCGAGGAAGTTGGGCGTGCCGATGAGCGCCTCCGGACGCTGGTCGGCCTGTACGCGCAGCAGACGCTCGGCACCGGCCTCCGCGCCGATAGGGATGTCGACGATGCCCATGTGCCTGGCGATCTGGACCACCGGGAGCCCGCCCACGAAGCCTTTGCTCATGCCGAATCCGTGCAACATGCGGTCGCCCGGCCGGAAGCCGTTGGCGTACAGGGCCCGGGCGCCGAGTTCGCTCCAGATCGTGATGTCCGATTCGGTGAGGCCGACGTACGACGGGCTGCCGGTGGTGCCCGACGACGCCTGGATCTGGACGATCTCCGACATCGGCGCCGCCACGTGCGAGCCGAGCGGAGGATGCTCCGCCAGACTGTCCCGGAGCTCCTGCTTCTCGGTGAAGGGGAGATCGGCCAGGTGGTCGAGCGTCGTCACTCGGTCGATGTTCACCGAGTGCTCGGCGAATTTCGCCCGGTAGAACTCGCTGTTGGCGGCGAGGTACGCGAGCTGCTCGGCCAGCCGCGACTCCTGCATCGCCCGCGCCTGGTCGGGGCCGATCACCTCGACGGCGCTCCAGTAGTCGGCGGAGAACGGTCGGGTGCTCATGCTGTCTCGGCTCCTCTTCAACGCGATCCGGGTCGATGCGATCCGGCCGGCGCACCGGGGCTGCTGCTGTGTCCCGGGCCACTGGGTTATCTGAGCATAATATATTATGCTACCGATGATGGACGTGATCCAGACGACGATCCCGGCTAGAAAGGCTTTCAGCTCATGGCACTGACCAAGGACGAACAAGAGATGGTGTCGTTGGTCCGCGACTTCATCGACCAGCGGGTGGCCTCGCGTGTTCGGGAGTTCGAAGCCGACGACATCTATCCCGAGGAATTCATCGAAGAGATGAAGGAACTCGGCTTCTTCGGTCTGCTCGCGCCCGCCGAGTACGGCGGCGTCGACGTCAGCATGGCGTGTTTCGCCCGGGTGTGCGAGGAACTGGCGCGCGGGTGGATGAGCCTCGCCGGCGCGATCGGCGGACACTCGGTGATCACGTATCTGATCAAGACCTTCGGCACCCAGGAGCAGAAGGACAAGTACCTGGCGGCGATGGCCGAGGGCAAGATCCGCGCGACGATGGCTCTCACCGAGCCCGGCGGCGGCAGCGATCTGCAGGCCATGCGCACCTACGCGGCGCCCGGCGAGGACGGCTTCACCATCAATGGATCCAAGACCTGGATCTCCAATGCGGCGCACTCCGGACTGTTCGGCCTGCTGTGCATCACCGACCGTGACGCCAGCCCGGCCCACAAGGGCATGAGCGTCATCCTCGTGGAGCCGGGCGACGGCTTCACCGTCTCCAAGAAGCTCCCGAAGCTCGGCTACCGCGGCGTCGAGGCCTGCGAGCTGGTCTTCGACGGCATGAAGGTGCCCGCCGACGCCGTCCTCGGCGGAGAGCCGAACAAGGGCTGGGGCCACATGATGCGCGGCCTCGAGGTCGGGCGCATCCAGGTGGCCTCCCGTGCGCTCGGCGTCGGTCAGGCGTCGCTCGAGGCGGCCACCAAGTATGCGCAGGAGCGCGAGTCGTTCGGCAAGCCGATCTGGAAGCACCAGAGCGTCGGCAACATGATCGCCGACATGGCGACCAAGCAGCAGGCCGCCCGCCTGCTCACCGTCGACGCCGCTGAGAAGCTCGACCGCGGCGAGCGCGCCGACCTCGAGGCCGGAATGGCCAAGCTGTTCGCGTCGGAGACGGCGATGCAGCTGGCCCTCGACTCGATCCGCGTCCACGGCGGCTACGGCTACTCCAAGGAGTACGACGTGGAGCGCTACTTCCGTGACGCACCGCTGATGATCGTCGGTGAGGGCACCAACGAGATCCAGCGCAACGTCATCGCCGCGCAGCACATCGCGCGCAACAAGATCTGATCGAGAAGGAACTGGACTTCACCATGACTCAGCAGACCCTTCGCCGCGCGGCCATCGTGAGTCCGCTGCGCACCCCCCGTCGGCACGTTCGGCGGTTCCCTCAAGGATGTGCCGGTCGAGGATCTCGGCGCCGGCATCATCAACGCGGTCGTCGAGCGTTCGAGTATCGACCCGGAGCGCCTCGACGACGTGGTGTTCGCGCAGTCGTACGCCAACTCCGAGGTGCCGTGCGTCGGCCGATGGCTGGCGCTGAACGCCGGCCTGCCGATCGCCCTGCCCGGAATGCAGCTGGACCGTCGATGCGGCGGCGGACTGCAGGCCATCGTCACCGCGGCGATGATGGTGCAGACCGGTGCCGCCGATGCCGTGCTCACCGGCGGCATCGAGTCGATGAGCCGGATCGAGTACTACTCCACCAGCAATCGCTGGGGTTCGCGCGCGGGCAACTCGGTGCTCTACGACCGCCTCGACCGCGGCCGCGAGCGCAGCCAGCCCGAGCATCGCTTCGGCAAGATCTCCGGAATGATCGAGACGGCCGAGAACCTCGCGAAGGACTACGGCGTCTCCCGCGAGGCCGCCGACGCCTACGCGGCCCGCAGTCATCAGCGTGCGCACGCGGCGTGGGAGGCCGGGAAGTTCGACGACGAGGTGGTCCCGGTGACCGTCCCGCAGCGCAAGGGCGATCCGATCGTCTTCGCCCGCGACGAGGGCATCCGTCCCGGTTCCACCGTCGAGACGCTGAGCAAGCTGCGCACCGTGAGCCCGGGCGGCACCGTCACCGCGGGCAACGCCAGCCAGCAGAACGACGCGGCGGCGGCCTGCATCATCGTGGCCGAGGACAAGCTCGACGAGCTGGGTCTGGAACCGCTCGGCTTCCTCACCGGCTGGGCCGCCGCGGGCTGCGATCCGGCGCGCATGGGCATCGGTCCGGTACCCGCGGTCCAGCGGCTCGCCGCCCGGACGGGCGTGTCCGTGCACGAACTGCTCGACGCGCTCCATGTGGTGGAGCTCAACGAGGCGTTCGCGGTCCAGGTCCTGGCGGTCCTGGAGGGCTGGGACTGGCGGGACGAGGAGCGCGTCAACGTCAACGGCTCGGGCATCTCGCTGGGGCACCCGATCGGTGCGACGGGCGTCCGGATGGTCACGACGATGCTGCACGAGTTGCATCGCCGCGGCGGAGGCAAGGGCCTCGCGACCATGTGCATCGGCGGCGGCCAGGGCATGGCGGCCACGTTCGAAGCGGTCTGACAGAGCGGTTCCCGGGATTTCGGTCCCGGGTTCCGTTCCTTATTGTATATAGTATTAGCAAGCTGTCATTGGGGATCGTCATGCAACACCCGCCCCTCGAAGGCATCCGAATCCTGGAGATCGGCGGATACAAGACTTCAGCCTCTTCGACGTCCGAGCCGCCCACGGACTCAAGATGGTCGGCTTCACGGCGGCGGCGGGATCGGAGACAGCACGTCGGCCCGAGCCGCTGAGCGGATTCGCCGATCAGCCGGTGACGACCACCAGGAACTCGGCGATGCACGAGGGTTTGGCGGCGCCCTCCGCGGTGATCACGTACTTGGCGGTCACCGTCGCACCGGCCGGTCCCTCGGCGATGTCGGTGAACGTCACCGTGGCGGTCAGCGAGCTGCCGACCGGGACCGGTGCCGGAAACCGGACCTTGTTGAGGCCGTAGTTGAGTCGGGCCGAACCGAACTCGATCGAATACAGATCCCGCCCGAAGAGCGGGATCAGCGAGAGCGTCAGGAATCCGTGAGCGATGGTCGTGCCGTACGGGCCGTCGGCGGCGCGCTCGGTGTCGACGTGGATCCACTGGTGATCGCCGGTCGCATCGGCGAAGGCGTCGATGCGCTCCTGTTCCACGACGAGCGGCGCGCTCGGGCCGATCTCCTCGCCGAGGGCGTCGCGGAGCTGATCGAGCGACGAGAACACGCGGATCATGACTGGGCTCCCTGGTCGGTGGTGGTGGTGCCGGTGGCGAAGACGAGGTCGATCGCGGTGTGGACGTCACCACCGGCGCCGACGAGTTCCACGCGGGCGTCGGTGCCCGTGCCCGAGTACACCAGCGCGGCGTCGTCTCCGCAGAACAGCGGCTTGGAGTTGCGATGCGAGACGGTGTCGACCACGGTGCCGTCGGCCAGCAGGCGATGAGTCTCCACCAGCGACAGCGTCATCAACGGTCCGTGCACCACCAATCCCGGATAGCCCTCCACGCGGGTGGCGTACGGCCAGTCGTAGTGGATGCGATGGGCGTTCGCGGTGGCGGCGGAGAACCGCATCAGGAGCGTCGGGTCGGTCAGGAATTCCCACCGGCGGGTCTCCGACGGCACGATCGGGCTGCCGACCGGGACGAAGGCCGAGGCCGGAGCGGGGTCGGCCGCCGGCTGCGCGGAGGCGGGTGCCGCTTCCCGGTAGATGAGGTTCTGCTTCTCGCGCACCGCGGCGGTGCCGTCCGGCGCGTACAGCGTGGTGGCGACCACCACGATCACCAGCCGGCCGCTGCGACCGGTCTTGTCGGTCACCGACTCGACGGTCGACTCGCGGGTGATGGTGTCGCCGACCCGGATGGTTCCGGGGAACGAGACCGTGCCTCCGGCGAACATGCGCCGGGGCAGACCGACCGGCGGCAGGAACGAACCGAGCCGCGGGTGTCCGTCGAGACCGAGGCTGCTCGAGACGGACCACTCCGGGAGCGCGACCCAGTGCCACAGCGGGGGCAGCGGATCGCCGATCTGCGGTACGGGCAGACCGTCGTCGAACAGATGCGCCAGGGCACGGACCCGGCCGGCGTCGACCACTTCCTCGGTGGTGACGGTGTGAGCGGTCCAGCCCTCGAAGACGGGAGTGTCGGCGGTGCCGGTCATGGTCACATGAACCGCCCGCCGGTGACCTCCATGACCGTTCCGGTCATGTACGAGGACAGGTCGGAGGCGAGGAACAGCGCCACCTTGGCGATCTCGTCGACCTCTCCGGCGCGGCCCATCGGGATCTCGACCATCTTCTGATCCCAGACCTTCTGCGGCATGGCCTCGGTCATCGCCGTGCGGATCAGGCCCGGCTGAATGGCGTTGACGCGGATCCCCAGGTGGGCGAGTTCCTTGGCGGCGGCCTTCGACAGACCGACGATGCCGGCCTTGGCGGCCGAATAGTTGGTCTGGCCGGCCAGACCGATCTTGCCCGACAGCGAGGACATGTTCACGATCGCTCCGCTGCCCTGCTCGCGCATGATGGTGGCGGCCAGGCGGGTGCCGTTCCAGGTGCCCTTGAGATGCACGTTGATGACCTGGTCGAACATCTCCTCGGTCATCTTGCGCATGGTCGCATCGCGGGTGATGCCCGCGTTGTTGACCATGACGTCGAGGGAGCCGAAGGTGTCGACGGCCGTGCGCACGAGCGTCTGGACGTCGTCGGAGGAGGTGACGTCGCCCGCGACGCCCACGGCGACCTCGGGACCGCCGAGCGACTCGGCGGCCTTGGCGACCTGCTCGGGGTTGATGTCACCGAGCACCACGCGGGCGCCTTCGGCGATGAAGCGCTGAGCGATCGAGTAGCCGATGCCCTGCGCGGCACCGGTGATGACGGCGGTCTTGCCTTCGAGAAGTGGTCCGGACATTTTGCGGTGCTCCTGTGGGTTGAGGTTTGTCGAGTTTCGAGTTCGAGGTCGGGCGCTACGCGCGGTCGAGGATGCTGCGCGCGCGATCGACGACGGGTTTGTCGACCATCTGGCCGTCGACCACGGCCACGCCGTCGGTTCCCAGCGCTTCGATGATCCGCCGCGCCCACGCGATGTCGTCTGCGCTGGGGGCGAACGCCGACGAAGTGGGGTCGAGCTGCTTCGGATGAATGACGAGCTTGCCCGCGAAGCCGAGACGTCGCGCGTATGCGACGTCGGCGCGGACCCGGTCGGGATCGTCCACCGATCCGGTGACGCCGTCGACGGGGCCGGTGAGACCGGCGGCCGCCGAGGCCAGGACCAGCGCGCCACGGGAGGCCGCGAGGGCTTCGGTGTCGGTCGGGTCGACGCCGAGTTGCGCGGCGAGGTCGAAGGTGCCGATCGCGAGACGGACCACGCCGGGAGCCGACGCGATCGACGCGGCCGCCAAGACTCCGCGCGCTGTCTCGATCAGGGCGATCACCGCGCTGCCGGTGGTGTCGGCGAGCCGCGCGGCCGCCGCGGGATCCTCGGCCTTGGGGAGCATGATCGCGGCGCCGCTGCCCGCGAGGGCGGACACGTCCGCGTCGAAGTGCTCGGTGTCGGCGGCATTGATCCGTACCGCGCACGTGTGACCTGCGGCGATCCACGCGGCGGCCTCGGCGCGCGCCTTCTCCTTGTTGGCCGCGGGCACGGCGTCTTCGAGGTCGACGACCACGAGATCGGCACCCGCGGCGGCGGCCTTCTCGAACCGCTCCGGGCGGTCGCCGGGGACGAACAGGAGGGTGTGAGCGCCGCGGGCGAGGTCGCCGGCGGCGTGGTGCGCAGCTGTCGTCATTGCTTCGTCGCATCCTTCTTGGCCTGGCGGACCAGCCCGCCGCCGATGATGAGGCGCTGGATCTCGCTGGTGCCCTCGTACAGGCGCAGCAGTCGGACGTCACGGTAGATCCGCTCCACCGGCATCTCCCGCATGTAGCCGCTGCCGCCGTGGACCTGGACGGCCTTGTCGGCCACCTGGCCGACCATCTCGGTGCAGAACACCTTGGCGACCGACGGCGAGATGCGGCGGTCCTCGCCGCTGACGTACTTCGCGGCGGCGTCGCGCACCAGCGCACGACCGGCGGAGACGCCGACCTGCATATCGGCGATGTGGGCCTGCACCAGCTGGAAGTCGCCGATCGGGGTGCCGCCCTGGGTGGTCACGGCGACGTGGCGCAGGGACTCGTCCAGCGCGCGCTGCGCCGAGCCGACGGCGAGGGCGGCGATGTGCACGCGCCCGCGGGCGAGGGAGGTCATCGCGGCCTTGTAGCCGACGTCGACGTTGCCGCCGACGAGTGCCGACGCAGGGACGCGGACACCGTCGAAGTGGACGTCGGCGGTCCAGGCGCCCTCCTGGCCCATCTTGCGGTCGTGCTCGGCGACCGAGACGCCTGCCGTCTCGGCGGGCACCAGGAACACGGCGATGCCGGGACCGTTCTCGTCGGCGGGACGGACCCGCGCGAAGGTGACGAACAGATTCGCCAGCGGTGCGTTGGTGATGAAGCACTTGGCGCCGTCGATGACCCAGTCGCCGTTCTCCTGCTCGACGGCCTTGGCGCGCAGACCCGCGGGGTTCGACCCGGCGCCGGGCTCGGTGAGTGCGAACGAGGCGACCACCTCGCCCGAGGCGATGCGCTCGAGCCACGCGGCCTTCTGCTCGTCGGTGCCGAAGTTCACCAGTACCTGTCCGGCGATGCCGTTGTTGGTGCCGAACATCGACCGGAGCGAGAGTGCGGTGTACCCGAACTCCTGCGCCAGTTCGACGTCCTGCGTCAGGTCGAGGCCGAGGCCGCCCCACTCCTGAGGAATCGCGTAGCCGAACAGTCCGATCTCCTTGGCGGTCGCGACCAGATCAGCGGGAATCGCGTCGTTGTCGGCGATCTCCCGTTCCCGCGGTACCACCCTGGTCCGGATGAACTCGTGAACAGCGTCCTTGATCTGGGCGAAGTCCTCGGGACTGACCTGTGACATGAAATCTCCTCGCGCTCGTTCGTGGCGACTGCCACCTACGCATAATATATTATTGATGATCTGAGTGGTAGGGCCGACGCGGCGCAGTCGCCGCTCGATGGTCCCGCGTCAACGCATAATGCATAATCCATAATCATGGCTCCGAGCGCAGTTCCCGGACCCCTCACCTATAGCTGGAAGGTCGTCGGCCCATGCAGACGTATGACGATTTCGAATCCCTGACCATCGACCGCCCGTCGGAGGGCGTGCTCCGCATCGTGCTCGACGGGCCGGACATGCACGCGGTCGGCCCGCAGCGGCACAGCGACCTCGCCGACATCTGGACGCGTATCGCCCGCGACGAGTCGGTCAAGGCCGTGCTGATCCGCGGCGAGGGCGACCGGGTCTTCTCCGCCGGCGGCAGCTTCGACCTCGTCGAGGACATGGTCGGCGACTGGCACGACCGCACCCGCGTGCTCCGCGAAGCCCGCGACCTCGTCCGCAATCTCATCGACCTGCCGCAACCGTTGGTCTCGGCGATCAACGGTCCCGCGGTCGGCGCCGGCCTCGTGACCGCCATGCTGTCGGACATCTCGGTGGCGGGCCGTCGAGCCAAGATCATCGACGGTCACGTCCGCCTCGGGGTCGCTGCGGGCGACCACGCGGCGATCACCTGGCCGCTATTCGCGGGCATGCCGAAGGCCAAGTACCACCTGCTCCTCAACGAGGTGATGACGGGCGAGGAGGCCGAGCGACTCGGCATGGTCTCGCTGTGCGTCGACGACGACCAGGTGCAGGACAAGGCGATGGAGATCGCCGAGCGGCTGGCCGGCGGCTCGGCATCGTCGATCCAGTTCAGCAAGCACGCGCTGAACAACTGGTATCGACAGAACTGGGCGATCTTCGACGCTTCGCTCGGCTACGAGTTCTACGGATTCGGCGGACCCGACGTGCAGGAGGGCGTGGCATCGCACCGCGCCAAGCGCGATCCCGACTTCAACGCCCCCGGTCCGCTGTTCACCGGCAAGGTGGAGCGTCGATGACCGCGACTCGCTCGGAGGGGCCGCTCGCCGGGATCACCGTGGTGACGATGGAGCAGGCCATCTCCGCGCCGCTCGCCACCCGTCACCTGGCCGACCTGGGCGCGCGCGTCATCAAGGTCGAGAACCCCGGCTACGGCGACAGCACCCGGCACTACGACAGCGTCGTCAAGGGCACCTCGGCGCACTTCACCTGGCTGAACTACGGCAAGGAGTCGGCGGCGCTCAACCTCAAGGATCCCGCCGACGTGGAGATCCTCGTCGCCATGCTGGGCCGGGCGGACGTGCTCGTCAGCAACATGGCGCCGGGGGCCCTCGACCGGCTCGGCCTGGGCATCGACAGTCTCGCGGAGCGGTTTCCGCGGCTCATCATCGCCGACGTCTCCGGTTACGGCAAGGGCGGTCCCGCCGATCACAAACGCGCCTACGATCTGCTGATCCAGGCGGAGACCGGATCGTGCGCCATCACCGGCACCGAAGGCGCCCCGGCCAAGCCCGGCATCCCGATCGCCGACATCGGCACCGCGGTGTACGTCTACTCGACGGTCCTGGCGGCGCTCTACGATCGCGACCGCACCGGCGCCGGGGCGGTCATCGAGGTCTCGATGCTGGACGTGGTCTCGGAGTTCATGGGATTCGCGCTCAATCAGGTGATCCACACCGGCGTCGAACCGATCCCGGTCGGCATGGGATCGCCGATGATCGCGCCCTACGGCGCGTACCCCACCTCCGACGGTCAGACCGCGGTGCTCGGCACCACGAGTGATCGCGAATGGCAGCGGCTGTGCGAGATGATCGATCGGCCGGATCTGGCGGCGAACGAGACCTACGCGCACAACGACGACCGCGTGGTGCACCGGGCCGAGCTCGACGAGGCCGTGGCCGCGTGGACGCGGGAGCACACGCTGGACGAGATCGCCGCCGCGGGCGATGCCGCAGGCATCGGCAACGCGCGGTTCAACACCGTCGGCGATCTGGCGAAGCATCCCCAATTGTCCGAACGCGGACGCTGGCGCACCATCGGGACGCCGGGCGGCGAGGTTCCGGCGCTGCTGCCGCCGGCCGCCGCCCGCTCCTGGCCGCGACTGTCCGGGTCGGTGCCCGCGCTCGGCGAGCACACCGACGCCGTCCGCGGCGAGTTCAGCCAGGCCGCCGCGTCCGCGACCACTTCTGGGGAGGAAGCATGAGCACCGCTCTCGCACGTCCGCTCGACGGTATTCGAGTCGTCGAATTCGCGAGCTTCGTCGCCGGCCCCAGCGCCGGCATGGCACTGGCGCAGCTCGGCGCCGAGGTGATCCGCGTCGATCCGATCGGCGGAAACGCGGACTTCAAGCGCTGGCCGCTGTCGGTGCGGTCGGACGAGAGCCTGTACTGGAACTCGCTCAACCGCGGCAAGAAATCGGTCTCACTGAACCTGCGCGCCGATGCGGGCCGGGACCTGCTCCTGGCGCTCGCCACGGCCCCCGGTCCGGACGCGGGCATCGTCGTCGACAACGCCGTCGGACGCAGCTGGTTCTCGTACGAGGCGCTCGCCGCGCGTCGCGCCGACGTGATCGCGGTGCGGGTGGAGGGCCGGGCCGACGGCTCGGCCGCGGTCGATTACACGGTCAACGGCGGTTCGGGCGTGGCCTCACTGACCGGTCCGGCCGACACCGATCGGCCGGTCAACCACATCCTTCCCGCGTGGGATCTGCTGTGCGGGCAGGAAGTGGTGACCGCGGTACTCGCCTCGCTGCGCCGTCGTGACCGCACCGGTCAGGGCGCGCACGTGCAGATCGCACTCTCGGATGTCGCGATGGCGGCGGTCGCCAACCTCGGCTGGTTCTCCGAAGCGGCCGAGCGCGGCCCGCGCGCCTGCCACGGCAATCACCTGTACGGCAGTTTCGGCACCGACTTCGCCTCGTCCGAAGGCGACCGGGTGATGATCGTCGCGCTCACCCCGCGCCAGTGGAGCGCCATCGGGGCGGCGACCGGCACCACCGAAGTGCTGGCCGCCCTGGAGAAGTCGCTCGGCGCCGACTTCAACACCGACGAGGGCCGCTACGCCCATCGTGAGCTGATCGAAGCCGTCCTGCGGCCGTGGTTCGCGGCGCACACCACCGAGCAGGTGCACGCCGGCCTCTCGGCCGCCGGCGTCCTGTGGGGCCCGTACAAGACCACCGCCGACGTCGCCGCCGAATTCGCCGAGGACCCCTCGGCCGAGCCGGTCCTCACGGCGATCGACCAGCCGGGGATCGGTGAGGTCATCTCGGCGAACGCCCCGGCCCGCTGGGACTCCGAGTACTCGGGCACCGCGCCGGCGACCGACCTCGGACACGACACCGACGCGGTCCTCTCCGAGGTCCTCGGTCTCGACGCGCCCGCACTCGCCCGTCTGAGGGAGGACGGCGTCATCGCGTAGCCCTGGCCCGAGATCAGTGTGCGATCAGCGGTCTTCGTGAACGACCATCACCGGGCATCCCGCCACCTGCAGGACCGCCTGACTCGTCGAGCCGAGGAGGAGACCGCGGAAGCCTCCGTGACCGCGGCTGCCGATCACCACCAGCTGAGCATCCGCTGCAATCCGGTTGATCTCATCGGCGGGGGTGCCGGCGGTGATCACGGTGGTGGTCTCGACGCCGGGGAAATCGTCGGCGTAGGCGGCCAGATGCTCTGCCAGCGTCTCGTCGGCTTCCGTACGGGCGCGCTCCAAGACGCTGGGGTCGTCGTAGAACTCCTCGCCGGTCAGTCCGCCGTAGGCATGCACTGCGGTCAGCGAGGTGCCCAGCGACGCGGCTTGATCGAAACCGTGCGCGATGACCGCCTCCGACAGTGGGGAGTCGTCGACGCCGACCACGACGGGCCCGGTGCCGGGGCGGTCGTCCACCGCGTCGTCCCTGCCGGGCACGACGACCACCGGGCAGTTCGCGTGCGCGGTGATGTCGGTGCTCACCGAGCCCATCAGCAGCCCTTGGACTCCGCCGAGGCCGCGGCGTCCGACGACCAGCAGGTGCGCCCGCGTCGAAGCATCGCGCAGGACCAGCGCGGCCCTGCCCTCGACGATGTGCCGATGAGCGGTGACGTCAGGCGCGACCTCCGCCGCGAGGTCGGTCGCGGTCTGCGTCGCGGTCTCGGCGAATGCCCGGGCGGCACGGATGGCGGCGTCTTCCGCGGAGAGGCCGGCGAAGCTGAACTGTGGGCTGAACGGGTGGACGGCACTGACGATGTGCAGGTCGCGGTGCAGGCGAGCGGCGGCCAGTGCGGCCCAACGTGCGGCGTTCAGGGCCTCGACGGAACCGTCGACGGCGACTACGACGGGGGCATCGGCTGACGACATCTCGACATCCTCTCCTCTATTCTCCACCTCCGCCGGGGGCTGCGGCGGTGCTCGGACGACTCAGCAGCTTGACGTCGTCTCGCTTCGACTCTACTGACGGCCGATTGGCTGGGGCGGTGCCGTCGCAGCGAACGTCGGGTCAGGAATCAGCTGGCGCGTGGAGACAGATCGTCCTGGTGTTCTACGCGGTGACCGCGCAGGCGCCGGCCGGCGACACGATGAAGGTCTTCCGAGGTCTGTCGAACTCGAGGTGAGCCGACCGGCCGGGCTTCGAGTGTCCGAGAAGTGTCCAATTTCTTGGACAATCCGGTGCGGTCGGTCTCTTGAAGAATGGTGCCGTATGCGCGGACGCACGACCAGCGGCGTTCCGGCGAAGATCTCATCCGATTGGGAGGATTACCAATGCTGAGATTCGACGGCAAAGTCGCACTGATCACGGGTGCCGGTCGCGGCCTCGGACGGTCGCACGCAGAACTGCTCGCCGAGCGGGGAGCCGCTGTGGTGATCAACGACCTCGATTCGGCTGCGGCGCAGGAGGCCGTCTCCGCGATCACCGCGGCGGGCGGACGCGCGGCAGTGGCGACGGGCGACATCACCAAGGACGCGGAGGCGGTCGTGAACGCGGCGGTCGACGCCTTCGGGCGGCTCGACATCGTGGTGAACAACGCGGGCGTGGACAGCCCGTCCCCGTTCGGCCCCACGGCGGTCGACTCGATCAGGCGGCACATGGAGATCAACTTCCTCGGAACCGTCGCCGTCACCGCGGCGGCATGGCCGCACCTGGTGGCGAACAGCGGTCGGGTGGTCAACACCTGCTCGCCGACGCTGTCGGGCTGGGAGGGCGAGAGCGCCTACGTGGCGTCGAAGGGGGCCGTGTACGTCTTCACCCGGACGGTGTCGATCGCGGCGCTCAAGTCCGGAGTCCGCGTCAACGCGATCGCCCCGACCGCGTACACCCGGATGGCGTCCGAGGCGGATCTGCCGGATGCGCTGAAAGAGAACCTCAAAGCCAACTACACGACAGCGATGGTGTCGCCGGTAGTCGCCTACCTCGCGCACGAGGAGTGCAGCATCAGCGGAGAGACGATCCTTGCGCAGGGCGGACTGATCCAGCGCTTCTCGCTCGCGATGAACGACGGCTACACGAACACGGAGATCACTCCGGAGGACGTGAAGGATCATCTCGAGGAGATCCTCGACGACAGCTCGGCGAAGCCGCTCGGTGTGGTGGGGTCCGAGAGCGAGACCTCGCTGCTCGATCTGTTCGAGTGAGCTGTCCCCGTCACGACGTCGGCGGGGCAGTAGCGTCAGGCGGCGGTGAGGCGGGCCAGGTAGCCATCGATGCGGGAGTCCTCCGGTCCGGGCGGGGCGTGTGGACCCTGATCGGGGAGCAGCTCCGCGTGGTGAATGTGGTTGACCCGCCACGCTTTCCGCCCGTGGCCAGTCGTGATCGGACGCCAGGCGACGCGTCCGGCGTGCGGGCCGTCGTTCAGGATCATGGTCTCCCAGTCGCCGAGCATCTTGCCGACCGACCGATTATGCCGTCCGCACGCGGCGCCGAGGTGATCGATGTTCGTCGGGCCGCCGTCGGCGGAATCCGGGAAATGATGGGCTTCTGTTCGCGCGAACGGCGCCGTGCAGCCGGGTGCGGTGCAGCCGCGGTCGCGGGCGAACAGCATCAGACGTTGAGCCTTCGAGGCGAGGCGCCGTCCCCGACCCAGGTAGAGCGGCTGACCCTGGCGTGGGAGAACACCGCCAGATGCGGCGTCGCGCCGGATGCCGCCTCGACCAGCTCGGCCACCGGCAACCTTGTTCCGGTCGCGGTGAGTGCGATTCCGGCGTGTTCGCGGAGTTCTTTGTCGGTGACGGTGATGACCAGCTGCGACGACAGCCGCCCACCGCCGGTGGTGCCTGCGGCGGTGAACGCCCGCTCAGCATCCAGCAGGGCGACGAGCGCGTCGTGGCCGCGTTGCCCGGCGGTGCGATCATCGCGCTCGGCGGCCGCGGCGAGCGCTGCTGGGTCGGCTGCCTCGCGTGCGCCGCATGGGGAGTCGGGGTCGGCGGGGTTGTTCATGCCGGGCGCGGCCCAAGACTCGAGCGTTACCTCCAACTTGGCCCGCAGAGCCGGGGTCAGGGAGGCGGTGACTTTGCTCATCAGCTGCCGGTCCTGCGGCATGAGCGCGAACTTCCGCCGGCGTTTGCGGTCCCGCTCGTCAGTGAGTGACCCGTCCGGGTCGAGATGGGCCAGGAGTCGGTGTCCGGCGGTGCGGACTCCTTCCGGGGTCAGCTCCCGGGCCACCGAAGCCAACTGGACTTCGGCGAGTTTGCGGGTCTGAGTGTCGACGGCGGCGGGGATCTTGTCCATGATCGCGTCGATCTCCAGCACATGCGCGGTACCGATGGCTCCGGCATTGACCGCCTCGGCCGTGGCCGGACACGCCGGCGTGAGAGTTTGGCCTTGCATGCCGGTGAATCGGCCGATCGCCGCGACAGAGGTCCGCCGACGACGGGCTTCACCGTCGCCGAGGTGAAGCCCCGACGACAGGTATTGATGCAGTGACAGGAAGCCGTCTTTGCGGTAGGCGCCGCGGTCGGAGACTTCCACCAGCAGGGCCGCGTCTACCCCGTCCAGCCGGCGATGCACGTGCTCGAGGGTCGGCGGTCTCCAGCAACTCGCGTTCGGTCACGGCGGCGAAGCGAGCGGCGGCGAGCCGGGTCGTAGCGGCTTCGATGACCGCGGCTAGCGCGGCCGGGTCCTCCGGCAACACCAGCGACGACTGTGCATCCATCCTGCTCACCGCCTCCCCGTGGTGCTCGACGACTGTGTGATCGTCGGTATGGGTGAACACTATCCCGGCCCTACGACAAAACGGCCTGACCTGCGTATGCACGGACCACTGCATCGCGTGGCCCTCGCCACAGCACCATCTGATAACGTGTGTTTGCACACTCGCGTGAGTGTGGAGACCTGCGAAGTGCTGCCATCCGACTACGCTCCTGGTTCATGACTGACTACCCCGAGACGGCCGCCATGGCCGTCGTCGCGCGCGGAATCGCCCAGAAGGGCCCGTGGGGACAGGTGTACGGTCCCCTCGACCTCGACATCCCGATGGGCGGGCTCACCGTATTGCGCGCCGAGCCGGGTCCCGGACGCACGGCGCTGCAGATGACGATCGCCGGCCGGATGAAAGCCAAGACCGGGCGGCTCGACGTGCTCGGCCGCACGTCCGCGCGAGCGATCTTCAAGGTCGCCTCGCTCGCGGGGGTCGCCGCCCTCGACGACGTGTACGCCTCGGTCCGAGTGGTCGACCTGCTGACCGAGAAGATGCGGTGGGACGCGCCGTGGTACCGGCTGATCCGGAGATCGACCGAACAGGATCTGGAGCGGATCTGCCGTCCGGTGTTCGGCGACCTGCCGTTGCCGGATCTCACCGCATACGTCGAGGAGCTCTCCGAACTCGACGGCCTGCTGCTGCGCGTCGCCCTGGCCAACACCCGGCGGCTCCCGTTGCTGGTGGTCGGCAACATCGACCAGGTGTCCAGCGACGACGATCAGCGCATCCTGATCTCCCGTCTGGCCGAGCTGGGAACCGGACAGACGGTCGTCACGACCACGGTGAACCGCATCGATCCCGCACTCGGGTACCGGGCGTTGATCGACGTTCCGTCGATGCTGCCGAGAGAGACTTTCCACGCGCCCGCAGGCGCCGACTCCGAGGGGGAGATCTGATGCTGGCGGGAATGTCGCTGGGCACCGAGCTGAAGCGCTACTCGAAGGGGGCGATGCCGCGCATCGCCATCGTCACGATCATCCTCATGCCGCTGCTCTACGGTGCGATGTACCTGTGGGTGTTCTGGAATCCGTTCGACGAGGTCTCGAAGGTCCCGGTGGCACTGGTGAACGAGGACCAGGGCGTGAAATCGGGCGCGTTCGAGATCAACGCGGGCGATCAGGTCGCAGACCAGCTGCTGACCTCCGGACAGCTCGACCTGCACGAAGTGAACGCCGATGAGGCGGCCACGGGCCTGGCCCACGGAGACTACTACTTCACCATCACCATCCCGCACGATTTCACGTCGGCGATCACGTCGGCGACCACACCGAATCCGCACAAGGCGAAGATCGAGTTCACCTTCAACGACGCCAACAACTACCTAGCGGGCATCATCGGGCAGAACGCCGCGGCGCAGGTGACCCAGGCGATCAACGACAAGGTCGGCCAGCAGGCGGTGGACCAGGTGCTGGTCGGACTCACCACGGCGGGCAAGGGCATCGAGAAGGCGGCGGACGGATCGGCGCAACTCGCCGACGGACTGCACACGGCGAACTCCGGCGCACACGAACTGGCCTCGGGATCACGCGAACTCGCGACCAACATGGTCACCGCCCGGGACGGCTCCGCCGAACTCGCCGCGGGGACGGCACAACTCGCGAACGGGATCGACGCGGCCACCACACCACTGCTCGGATTGCTCAACAGCGTGCAGTCGTCGGGGGTGAAGCCCTCTGCGTACGCGAACGACGCCGCGAAACTGTCGTCGGACCTCTCCGGCGTGCTCGACCTGATCAGCGCTGCCGGTGCCGGACAATCGCAGGCGGAGAAAGCCGTCTCACAGGTCGCCACCGCTCTCCGCAACAGTTCCGACCCCAACATGCGCGCCCTCGCGAACGGGCTCGCGCCGGTTCAGGACTTCCTCCGAACCCAGGGTGTGACGCCGTCGACCACCGCGACCGTGAATCGGTTGGCGAAACAGTCCGACGCCCTGTCGGCCCAGCTCGGGGACGCGAACTCACCGTTGCGCAGCACCTTGGCGATGCTCGAGAACGGCGGTCTGGCGAGCAAGGTGGGCGAACTGCGTGACGGTGCCGGACAGCTGAAAACCGGTGCGGCGCAACTGCACAGCGGACTCATCCAGCTCACCGACGGCAGTGAACGCCTGGCGACCGGGGCCGGTCGACTGGCCGACGGCACCACCGAACTGTCCTCGGGTGCCGACGAACTGTCGAGCGGGCTCGCCGACGGGGTGAAGCAGATCCCGAACTTCGGCGGCACCGAGCAGCGGCTCAAGACCGCGTCGAATCTGTCGCAGCCGGTCGCGCTGAGCACGTTCACCGAGAATCGCGCGCCCACCTTCGGCACCGGCTTCGCGCCCTTCTTCCTGTCGTTGGCGATGTTCATCGGCGCCATCATCATCTGGATGATGCTGAAGCCGCTGCAGTCGCGGCCGGTGATCGGCGGCCTCGGCGGTCTGCGATCGGTCCTCGCGTCGTACTGGCCGGCAGTGCTGATCGCCGTCGCGCAGGTCGTGGTCATGTTCGTGGTCGCGCACTTCGCGGTCGGACTCGACGCCTTCCATCCGCTGGGCATGGTCGGTTTCATGCTTTTGGTGTCGGTCACCTTCCTGGCGATGATCCAGATGTTCAACGCGGTCCTGGGAGCGGCCGTCGGCCGGGTGGTGTCGCTGGCGTTCCTGATGGTCCAGATCGTCGCGTCGGGCGGCATCTATCCGGTTGAGACCACAGCGACACCGGCTCAATGGTTCCACCCCTACGACCCCATGGGCTACGCCGTCACCGGTCTCCGCCAGGTCGTCAGCGGCGGCATGGATCACCGGCTGTGGGTGTCCGTGGCGGTCCTGGCCGGGGTGACGGTGGTGTCGCTCGCGATCAGTTCCTGGGCGGCCAGACGCAACCGGCAGTACACCATGACGCAGTTGTATCCGCCGATCGAAGTCTGAGTGGGCCTCCGGCTTCCGGGGACGCGCGGAGTCCTCGCGCGTGCTAGACGAAGATGACGAAGCCCGCGGCGATCGCGACCATGGCGACCGTGAGTGCCCACACCGCGGCGGGACCGGGCATCTGTCCGCCGTTGTCGAGGACGTGGTTGACCCGCTGCCACCGCCACGCACCGGTCAGGGCTGCCAGTGCGCCGAGGACGACGAGCGAGACGCCCAGGGCGGTCTTGGAACCGGTGACCCCGAAGTCGTCCACGATGTGCAGGACCGCGACGCCGGCCGCGATGAGTCCGAGCGCGGTACGGAGCCATGCGAGCATGGTCCGTTCCGCGGCGAGGGTGAAGCGTGCGTCGGTGGCGCCCGGGGGCGGCGGCGAGGGGGTTCGATCCTGCTCAGTCATAGCGGTGCCGGTTCATCATTCCGTGACGTCGTGGTCGTGATGTCACTGTCTTGACGTCTGCTGTGCGAGTTCGATCAGCTTCGCCGTCGTCCGAAGATTACGTCCGGTGCCGGTGACACCGAGCCCTTTGGCGATGCGCGCGGGCGTCAGCTTGGAATTGCCCACGCCGGCGGGCGCGGGATAGTCGATGTGAAGATCCCTGCCGATCACTCGCATGCGTTCGCCGTTCCCGAAGTCGCGGGCGCAGAACTCGGCGGCGGCGTCCGGATCGGGTACTCCGGTGAGGAAGTAGATGAGTCCGTGCGGCGGGTCGCCGAACGGATAGTCGGCCAGTGCTCGGGACATCTCGTCGGGGGTGCGGCCGATGGCTTCCCGGAAGTACCCGAATTCGTCGGAGATCGCCTGCTCCAGGGCGCGGTCAAACCCCTCGGGATCTCCCGGCGGTGTGCACAGGAGATTGCCGGAGGCGATGTACGTGCTGACGTCGTCGGCACCGAGTGCGGTGGCGATCTCGCGCAGGCGCGCCATCGGCAGCTTGGCGCCGCCGACGTTCACGGCGCGGATCAGAACGATGCGGCCAGCGGCCATTCGGATCTCCTCACCCGGTAGCGTTGGACGTCATGAGCGACGCCGGAACCACTTCGAAGATAGTGGAGATCTCGACTGATGGTGCGTGCCTCGGAAACCCGGGCCCCGGGGGCTGGGGAGCGATCCTGCGCTACGGCGACATCGAGAAGGAGATCTCCGGCGGCGAGGCCGACACCACCAACAATCGGATGGAGCTGACCGCGGCGATCGAGGCGCTCCGTGCGCTGAAGCGACCGTCGACCGTGATCCTTTACACCGACTCCAGCTACGTCCGGAACGGGATCACGAAGTGGGTCGCGGGCTGGCAGCGCAATGGCTGGAAGACGGCGAGCAAACAACCGGTCAAGAACGCCGACCTGTGGCAGGAGCTCATCGCCGCCGAGGACGTGCACACCGTCGAGTGGCGCTGGGTGAAGGGCCACGCCGGCGACAAGTACAACGAGATCGCCGACACCCTGGCCACGAGTGCGGCCCGAAGGCTGCGGGACGGCTAGGACAGGACCCCGCACCTCACCGCACCACACGAGGGAACGAAGAACGACGAGAGCGCTCACACGGGAGCGTCCACATCCTCGATCGGCGCCGAGAACTGGGCGTTGTACAGCCGGAAGTACGCGCCACGACGCTCCAGCAGCGACTCGTGGTCGCCCTGTTCGACGATCTGCCCGTTCTCCATCACCACGATAAGGTCCGCGTTGCGGATGGTCGAGAGCCGATGCGCTATCACGAAGCTCGTGCGGTCCTTGCGGAGATTCGCCATCGCCTTGCCGATGAGCAGTTCTGTGCGGGTGTCGACCGAACTGGTGGCCTCGTCGAGAATGAGGATCGTCGGCTTGGCGAGGAAGGCGCGCGCGATGGTGATCAGCTGACGCTCACCCGCGCTCACTCCGCCGCCCTCGTCGTCGATCACGGTGTCGTACCCGTCCGGCAGGGTGCGGACGAAGTGATCGACGTGGCTGATCCAGGCCGCCTCCATGACGTCCTCACGGCTGGCGGCGGGATCGCCGTAGGCGATGTTGTCGTAGATCGTGCCGCCGAACAGCCACGAGTCCTGCAGCACCATGCCGGTGCGCTCCCGCAGTTCATCGCGGGTCATCTCGGACGAGTCCACACCGTCGACGAAGATGGTTCCGCCGTCTATCTCGTAGAACCGCATGATGAGGTTCACCAGGGTCGTCTTGCCGGCACCGGTCGGTCCGACGATCGCGATCATGTCGCCCGGCTTGGCCTCGAGTGAGAGGTTCTCGATCAGCGGCTGGTCCGCGCGGTAGCGGAACGAGACGTCGTCGAAGACGATGTGTCCCTCGTCCACCGCGGGAGTCTTGGGCGCTGTCGGATCCGGCTGCTCCTCGTCCTCGTCGAGAACGTCGAAGATGCGTTCGGCGGAGGCGACGCCGCTCTGCATGAGGTTGAACATCGAGCCGATCTGGGTGAGCGGCTGGGTGAACTGGCGCGAGTACTGGATGAACGCCTGCACCTCGCCCAGGCTGAGCTGTCCGGAAGCGATGCGCAGACCGCCGACCACCGCCACCGCCACGTAGTTCAGGTTCCCGAGGAACATGATCGTCGGCATGACGATGCCGGAGATGAACTGAGCGCGCCACGACGAGGCGAAGAGCTTCTCGTTCCGGTCGTCGAAGACGCGTTCGACCTCGGCTCGCCTGCCGAAGGCGGTGACCAGTTCGTGGCCGGTGAAGGCCTCTTCGATCTGCGCGTTGAGGGCGCCGGTACTGGTCCATTGACCCACGAAGTGCGGCTTGGACCGCTTGGCGATCAGTGCGGTGGCGATCGCCGCGACCGGAACGGTCGCGATCGCGATCAGCGACAGCAGCGGCGAGATCGTCAGCATCATGATCAGAATCGCGACCACCATCAGCAGGGAGTTGAGCAGCTGGCTGATGGTCTGCTGCAACGACTGCGACAGGTTGTCGAGGTCGTTGGTGACGCGGCTGAGCAGATCGCCGCGCGCCGAGGCATCGTAGAACGACAGCGGAAGTCGGTGGATCTTGCTCTCCACCTCGGCTCGCAGCTTCGTCACGGTTCCGACGACGACCTTGTTCAGCAGATAGGCACCGAGCCAGCCGAGCACCGCCGAGGCCGCGTACAGGGCCAGCACGGTCGCCAGAATCCGGCCGACGGCGGTGAAATCGACTCCGTGGCCGGGGATCACGTCCATCGACGAGACCATGTCGGCGAAGGTGTTCTGGCCCTTGGCGCGCAGGCCTTCGACAGCCTGCTCCTTCGAGATGCCCGACGGCAGCCGCGCCCCCACCACACCGGCGAAGAGTTCGTCGGTGGCGTCGCCGAGCACCCGCGGGGCGTACGCGGTCAATGCGACGGATCCCACGATGGAGCCCAGGACCACGAGCATCTTTCCTCGATGATCACCGAGACGACGAACGAGGCGCTTCAGCGACGGTTTGAACGACTTGGCCTTCTCCAGCGTGGGAGCGGCTCCGGGAGGTCCGCCGCGGGTCATGCGCCTGCTCCGATCGACAGCTGAGACTCCGCGATCTCAGCGTAGGTGGGACACGACTGCAGCAACTCGGTGTGGGTGCCCAGACCGACGATCGTTCCGCGGTCGAGGACCACGATCTGGTCGGCGGCGGTGATCGTCGAGATGCGCTGTGCGACGACGACCAGCGCCGCATCGCGGGTGGCGGGCACCAGGGCCTCGCGCAGACGCGAGTCGGTGGTGAGATCGAGCGCCGAGAACGAGTCGTCGAACAGGTAGATCGACGGCTTCCGGATGAGTGCTCGCGCGATCGCCAGCCGCTGACGCTGACCGCCGGAGACCGTGGTACCGCCCTGTGCGACCGGAGTGTCGAGACCGTCGGGCATGGCGCGGACGAAATCGGCGGCCTGCGCGATCGTCAGGGCCTCCCACATCTCGTCCTCGGTGGCATCCGGTTTGCCGTTCCGGAGGTTGCTCGCGATGGTGCCGGAGAAGAGGTAGGGGCGCTGGGGGACGAGACCGAAGTGCCTGCGCAGTGCGTCGGGGTCGGCGTCGCGCAGGTCGGTGCCGCCGATCGTGATGGATCCGCCGGTCACGTCCAGCATCCGCGGCAGGAGGTTGATCAAGGTGGTCTTGCCCGATCCCGTCGATCCGACGACGGCGGTGGTGGTGCCGGGCGCGGTCTGGAAGCTGATCCCGCTGAGCACGGGCTCGTCGGCGCCCGGGTAACGGAATTCGACGTCGTCGAGGCGCAGGACGGCCGGATCGCCGACGATCGGTTGCGGGGCGGCCGGCGCGGTCACGGTGGTCTCGGTGTCGAGGACCTCGCAGATGCGGTCGGCGCAGACGCCCGCCCGAGGCGCCATCATCGCGAGGAACGAGGCCATCATCACCGACATCATGATCTGCATGACGTAGCTGATCATGGCGGTGAGCGCGCCGATCTCCACCGATCCGTCGTTGACCGCGTGCGCGCCGAACCAGAGCACCGCGACCAGCGTCAGGTTGGTGATGAGCATGACGGACGGGAACATCAGCGCCATCATGCGGCCGACGCGGAGGGACGCCTCGGCGAGGTCGTCGTTCGCGCTGCCGAAGCGTTCGGTCTCGTGCTGTTCACGGACGAAGGCACGCACCACGCGAATGCCGGTGACCTGCTCGCGCATGATGCGGTTGACGTTGTCGATGCGCGTCTGCATCGCGCGGAACCCGGGGATCATGCGCGAGATGATGAGGCCCATCGTGATCCCGAGAACCGGGACGGCCACCACCAGCACCCATGAGATGGGCGCTGCCACCCGTACGCCCATCACGATGCCGCCGATGCCCATGATCGGAGCCGTCACCAGGATCGACATCGCCATGACCGCCAGCAGCTGTACCTGCTGCACATCGTTGGTGGTGCGGGTGATGAGCGAGGGGGCACCGAACCTGCCGACTTCTCGGGTGGAGAATCCGTTCACCCGGTGGAGCAGATCGTGCCGGATGTCGCGGCCGCCGCCGAGCGCGGCCCGCGAGCCGAAGTACATCGCGGCCACCGAACCCGCGATCTGCGCGAGCGACACCAGCAGCATCCAGCCTCCGGTGGAGAGGATGTAGCCGGTGTCGCCGTTGGCGACGCCGATGTCGATGATGTCGGCGTTCAGGGTGGGCAGATACAGCATCGCGGCGGTCGCCACCAGCTGGAGGCAGACCACCGCGACGACCGCGCCACGATAACGGAGGACATACGTCCGCAGTAGGCGAATGAGCACGGGTCCACATTACGTGCGGTGTGTGACACGCGCGATCGGGATTCGCGCGCCGCCCGTGCGGCGCTACGTGAGCGCGACCGCAGCCTCCGGGGTGTATGTCAGGTACGTGAAGGACTCGAAGAAATAGAGGTTCACCGTGTCGGCGTCGTGCGAGTCGTAGCCGATCGACACGTCCTGACCGATCGACAGTTCGAAGTCGCCACCCCGGGTGCTCAGCAGGAAGCCGCTGGAGATGGCCGGCGCCCAGACGATCTCGCCGTCGACCAGGATCCGGCGCAAGTGGTCGCGCACCGGGTTGCCGTGATCGGAGGTCTCGTTCACCTGCGTGTAGTGCTCCGCCGAGAGCGCGAGCGAGTACGGTCCGTCGACCGACTCCAGACGCAGCTTGCTGATCGCCTGGCTGATGGCCTCCGGGTAATCGCGGACGTCGTCGGGCAGCGCGATCGAGTTCACGCCGGACTCGTGGGCGATGCCGTTGATCTTGGCGGCCGCGTAACCCTCGAAGATCGCGCGGTCCTCGGCCAGAGCCAGTTCGCGCGCGGCGCGAACCACGGGGTCCCAATCGGAATCGGAGGCGCCGCGGTCGACGTTGTCGATCGCCTCCCGGGTGACGGTGAACGGCACCTTGAACTCCACCAGCGGCTGAGTGTGGCGCAGGAAGGCGGTGATCCCGTCGGCCGGCGAGTCGATCTTGGTGCGGTGCCCGCGGGTGACGGAGTCGACGTCCAGTCCCAGCGGACCCTTCACGTCGACGAGACGACGACCGGCGATGTTCCGCTTGAACGAACGGGACGCCTCCTCCTCGATCTCGGCCCACGCAGCGGCGGAGATGGGAGCGAGTTCGCGGTGCAGATTGTTCATCGTGTTTCCTAACTCGGTGTGGTCGTGCGGTGGTCGGAGGGAACTGGGACTGTGGGAACTGTGACTGGGAACGCTGACCGGCCCGAGCGGCCGGTGATCGCCGGCTATCGGAGGGAGCCGATTCCGAGCGAGCCGTCCGACCGGGCGTCGGGCTGTTCCGGGGCGGTCTCGGGGACCGGGCCGGGGGCGGGCGGCTGTTCCTCGAGGAAGTCGCGGGTGGGCACGAAGAACTGCGCTCCGCTGACCGCGGTGGTGAAGTCGAGCAGACGATCGTAGTTGCCCTCGGGCTCGCCGATGAACATCCGGCGGAGCATCTCCTCGCTCACATCAGGCGCGCTCGAGTACGCGATGTAGAACGTGCCCTTCTCTCCGCTTCCGGAGATGTCGCCGTACGGCATGTTGTCGCGCACCACGTCGATCTCGTTGCCCTCGTCGTCGGTCACGACGTTGAGCGCGATGTGCGAATTGGCCGGCTTCACATCGTCGTCCATCTCGATGTTCTCGAGTTTGGTGCGGCCGATCGCGTTCTCCTGCTCGGGCACCGGGAGACCGTTCCACGACTCGAAATCGGTGACGTACCGCTGCGTGACGACGTAGCTGCCGCCGGCGAAATCCGGATCCTCGTCGCCGACGGTGATGGCGTCGATCGCCTCCTGCCCGACCGGGTTCTCGGTGCCGTCGACGAAACCGATGAGGTCGCGCATGTCGAAGTAGCGGAAGCCGTGAACCTCCTCGACGGTGGTCACGGCGTCGCCGAGGCGTTCGGTCCAGCGCTGGCCCACTTCGAAGCACAGGTCCATGCGGTCGGCCTTCACGTGCAGCAATAGGTCGCCCGGGGTGGCGGGCGCCGAGTGCACGGAACCGGCCAGCGCGGTGAACGGCCGCAGCGACTTCGGGCGCGGGCCGGCGAACAGCCGATCCCATGCCTGCGATCCGATTCCGACGATCGCCGTCAGCGCCGACTCGGGGGCGCGGGAGCCGACCGCCGTCGACAGTCCGGGCAACTCGGCCAGCGCGTCGCGCACCGCGGCCTCGCCGCCGTCGTTGACGGTGAACACGAGAAAGGCGGCGGCGCCGGTCTTACGGGTGAGGATCGTCTGAGGCGTGGGCACGGAACCAGCCTAACGCGGCGATCGGACAGTTTCCGGCGCAGACTCACGATGGCCGGCACCCTGGCGGGTGCCGGCCATCGTGAGCGGTGTGTCCGATCAGAAGAACGCGGGGCGGAACGTGGTGGCCCACGACTGCTTGAAGCGGTCCTGCCAGTAGTCCCACCAGTGCGCGCCGTCCGGAGTGATGTGCGTGGTGAGGTGCACGCCGGGGACGGTGGCGACGCGGGCGATGTACAGCTGGGAGCTGGTCGACGCCGCGACCTCCAGCGGAACCATCTGGGCGAACTTGACGGGGTTGAAGCTGCCGCTGCCCGGAGTCAGGCTCGAGTCGTACTTGCTGCCGACGCCGGTCCCGGAGGACACGTACACGTAGTGCCCGGCCAGGTTGCCCGCCGACAGGAACGGGTCGTTGGCGAACCACTCGCCTGCGGGGTAGAAGCCCCACATGTTGGTCGGGTTGCCGCCCATCTCGGCCACCGAGGCCTGGATGCCCTGGGTGAAGCCGGGCATGGTGACGGTCGGGTAGCCGCTGTAGGACGCGACCGCCTTGTAGAAGCTGGGGTGCCGCGAGGCCAGGTTCAGGGCCGCGGTCCCCGACATCGACAGGCCGGCGATGCCGTTGCGTCGGTTGTCGCTGTTGTGGTGCTTCTTCATGTACGCGGGCAGCTCACGCGTCAGGAAGGTCTCCCACTTGTTGACGCCGAGCTTCGGGTCGCGCTGCTCCCAGTCGGTGTAGAAGCTGCCGCCGCCGCCGAACGGGATCGCGACGTTGGTGCCCTTGCCGACCATCCAGCTGTCGACCTTGGTGTTCTGCAGCCAGCCGCTGGTGTTGTTCGGGGCGCGCAGGCCGTCGAGCAGGTAGAGCGTCGGCTTCGGGCCGCTCCCGCCGCCGTCGACGATGCGGACCGGGACTTTGCGGTGCATCGCGTTCGAGTACACGTACTCGGTGGTGCCTGCGGCCTGTGCCTGCGGCGTGACGGAGACTGCGGTGCCGACGAGGGTCGCCAGGGCGGCGATCGCGATCGTCAAGCGCTTGCCGACGCTCTTTCGCATATGAATCCTTCGGTCTGTTCGGTCGCGGGAGCGACTGTCGTGTCACCGGATCGGGGCCGGAGCGGTGCCCCGATCTCGATCCGTGAGCCGATCGGCCCGAGTCGCCGCGGGTCGATCGACCCGCAGCACCCCCGCACGAGTGGTGAGATTAACGGACTCCCGACGCTGCCGCAAAGGCAAGAGGGCGGTTCGGTGCTGGTCGTAGCCGTTTCGGGACCCGTTTGCGGCGGTCAGGTCACAAATCGATAAACCTCGCGGGATTTGTCGGCGACGGCGCCGGATTCAGGCCATCCGGACGTAGCCGTCATCGCCGAGCTCGTACACGGGGTCCGCGCCGGTATTCGCGTAGCCCTCCTCGCGGAGCGCAACGCGCTGATTCTTGAAGGTCGACGTGCGGGCCAGCGCCGGCACCACCCGGAGGTACAGCGGCACCGCGTAGTGCGGTAGCCGGGCGCGCAGCTCGGCTGCGACCAGCCGGGGGTCGAAGTCGTCCTCGACGACCACCGCGGCCATCCCGGCGCGACCGTCGGCACCCGGCACCGCCACCCCGTAGACCACCGACTCGGCGACGCCGGGCACCGCGTTCAGTGCGGCCTCCACCTGGGTGGTCGCCACGTTCTCGCCCTTCCAGCGGAAGGTGTCGCCGAGGCGGTCGACGAAGGCGACGTGCCGGAACCCGACGTCGGCCACCAGGTCGCCGGTGTTGAAGTAGGAGTCGCCGTCCTTGAGGGCGTCGCGGACGATCTTCTTCTCGGTGGCGGCGGGATCGGTGTATCCGTCGATCCGGGCCAGCCGGGTGATCTTCCCGAGCAGCAGTCCGGGTGTGCCCTTCGGGACCTCGATCACGCGGCCGTCGGGGCCGCGGACCGGCAGTCCGGTCGCTTCGTCCGCTTCGACCACGATGTACGGCAGGGGACAGAAGCCGACGGTCTTGCGCTGATCGAGGATGTTGACGAACCCGATGTTCGATTCGCTCGCGGCGTAGAACTCGACGATCCGGTCGATCCCGAACCGGTTGGCGAATTCGTCCCAGATCTCCGGGCGCAGGCCGTTGCCCGCGGCCAGCCGGATCGAATGCGCGCGGTCGGTGGGCCGGGGCGGCTGAGCCAGCAGGTAGCGGCAGAGTTCGCCGATGTAGCAGAAGGCCGTCGCCTCGTTCTCGATGGCCTCGTCCCAGAAGCGGCTCGCCGAGAACTTCGGACTGATGGCCAGGCAGGCGCCGGCCGCGAGCGCCGTCGCGACACAGACCGTCAGCGCGTTGTTGTGATAAAAGGGCAGCGTGACGAACAGGACGTCGTCGGACCGCAGCCGCAGGCCCATCGAGAATCCGTTCATCGCGGTCTGCCAGCGCCCGTGGCTCATCACGCTGGCCTTGGGCCAGCCGGTGGTACCCGAGGTGAAGATGTAATACGCGGGGTCGTCGGCTCGCACATCCGCGGTCGCGCGCGGGTCCGCTTGCACCGCGGGATTCCGGGCCGCGAGCGCGGAGCCCCGCGCGTCCATCTCGGCCAGGGCGATCGGATCGGTGTCGACGCCGGTGAGGGCGCCGAGTTGCTCGCCGCATTCGTCGTCGTGGAGTACGACGAGCCGGGCGCCGCGGCGGTTCGCGTCGTCGAGCACACCGAAGCTGTGATCCAGGGCGTCGCCCGGCTGCGTGTGGTTCACCATTCCCGTCACCGCGCCGAGCTTGACGATCGCGAGCATCGCGATCACGCATTCCGGACTGTTGTGCGCCATCACCGCGACCACGTCGCCGCGGCGGACCCCGTGCTCGGCCAGCACGGCCGACCACCGGTTGGCGCGGCGGTTGCACTCGCCGTACGTGTGGACGGTGCCGCCGGTGCGGAGGAAGGGACGATCGGGATGGCGTGCCGCCGCCGCGGCGAAGGCCCGGCCCACACTCCATCTCCGGTGTTCGTCGAAATGAATGAGCGACGGCCGTTGCCGGGCCAGGACCGGAACGTCGCGCAGCAGCCCCAGGACGCCCCGCGCCATCGACGCCCAGGTGACGGGATCGGCTGCCGCGGAATGAACGGTCGGGGTCGGTGCGGCCACGGGTGCCTCCTCGTCAGACGAATCGTGCGTGTCGTCTCAGTATCGGGCCGTGCGCGCCGCGGCGTGGCGAGTTCGGTCGCCGCGGGACGTCCCCGCTCTCGCCCGGTGCGCGTGGGACTTCCGCCCGTCGGCGGCCCCGGCCGGCGCGGGTAGTGTCAGTCCCGACGGCCTGTGCGATGGGCCACACATCTTCGCGGAGAGGACGAGTCGGGTGTTGAAGCAGACGCAAGCGGCGGACGCCATTGTGGTGGGCGCGGGGTTGGCGGGACTGGTCGCCACCTACGAACTGACCAAGGCGGGGCGCACGGTGGTCGTCGTCGATCAGGAGAATCGACAGAATCTCGGCGGCCAGGCGTTCTGGTCACTGGGTGGACTCTTCCTCGTCGACAGTCCCGAACAGCGTCGGCTCGGCATCAAGGACTCGCCCGACCTCGCTCTCCAGGACTGGATGGGATCGGCCGGCTTCGACCGCGACGACGAGGACTACTGGCCGCGGCAGTGGGCGCGGGCCTACGTCGAGTTCGCGTCGACGATCAAGCGGCAGTACCTGCACGATCTCGGTCTCCGTTTCACACCGGTGGTCGGATGGGCCGAGCGCGGGGGCGGATTCGCCGACGGCCACGGCAACTCCGTGCCGCGGTTCCACCTCACCTGGGGCACCGGGCCCGAGGTGGTCCGCATCTTCGCCGAGCCGGTACTCGAGGCGGAGAAGCGGGGACTGGTCACCTTCGCGTTCCGGCACCGGGTCGATGAACTGATCGTTGAGGACCGTGCGGCGGTCGGGGTGCGTGGGCGGGTCCTCGAGCCCACCGACGCCGAGCGCGGCGTACCGAGCTCTCGCACCGAGGTCAAAGACTTCGAGCTGCGGGCGGGGGCAGTGATCGTCACCTCCGGCGGCATCGGTCACAACCACGACCTCGTCCGCGAGAACTGGCCCACCGAGCGGCTCGGCCCCGCGCCGGAGTTCATGATCGCGGGCGTTCCCGACTACGTGGACGGACGCATGCTCGGGATCACCGAGGCCGCGGGCGGAAACATCGTCAATCGCGACCGGATGTGGCATTACACCGAGGGCATCATGAACTGGAACCCGATCTGGTCCGACCACGCCATCCGCATCATTCCCGGCCCGTCGTCGCTGTGGCTCGACGCGAACGGAAATCGTCTCCCCGCGCCCAACTTCCCCGGTTTCGACACCAACGCCACCATGAAGGCGATTCTGGACACCGGCTACGACTACTCGTGGTTCGTCCTCACCAAGTCGATCATCGAGAAGGAGTTCGCGCTGTCGGGATCCGAACAGAACCCCGACATCACGGAGAAGTCGCTGAAGACCGCGGCGAGGAGCCGCCTGGCCAAGGGGATGCCGGGGCCGGTGGAGGCTTTCACTCGGCACGGAGTCGACTTCGTGGTCCGCGACAATCTCTCGGATCTGGTGGCCGGGATGAACGAGATCGGCCGCGGCGGCCACGTCGATCTCCAGTCCCTCGAACGGCTCATCTCCGCACGAGATTCACAGGTAGAGAACTCCTACAGCAAAGACGCGCAGATGATGGCGGTGCACAATGCGCGGAACTACCTGGGCGACAAGGTGGTCCGCGTCGCCAAGCCGCACCGTCTACTCGATCCCGCACACGGCCCGCTGATCGCGGTGCGCCTCAACATTCTCACCAGGAAGACGCTGGGCGGTCTCGAGACCAATCTCGACTCGCAGGTGATGCGTCCCGACGGCAGCGCCTTCGACGGTCTGTACGCCGCGGGCGAGGTCGCCGGCTTCGGCGGGGGCGGCGTTCACGGCTACAACGCGCTCGAAGGAACCTTCCTCGGCGGCTGCATCTTCTCCGGGCGCGCCGCGGGACGGGCGGTGGCCCGACAGTCGCGCCTCTGACCGCCGCCGTCCCGGCCGGATCACGCATCCGGCCGGGACGGGGCCGTCGGTCAGCGCTCGTGCCGGCCCGGCTGATCCTGGTCGGGGGTGCGGTAGCGCTCCACGTCGGGCATCGGGCGCGTCGGATCGGCGAACGGATAAGGCGAACCGGACTGCGCGCCCTCAGATCCCGGGATCGGGGCGAATCCGTCGGCGGGAGCCCCGAACGACTGGGTCTGGGCCTCATCCATCGGTGACGAGATCGCACCGTAGCCGCCGATGGCCTGGGTGGACGGCTCCTGCGGAGTCTGCGGCAGCACCGTCGTCGTCTCACCGGCGGAGTACTGCTCGTACGGCCCGCCCTGCGGCGTCGGAATCACCGTGGTCTGGGCCTCCGGGCTCGCGGCTTCGCCCGCACCACCGTCATCCGGCGTCGGCTCGTCGCCGCGGGTCTGGTCGGCGTCGTCCGGCCCGTCGCCGCGTCGGCGCCCCAGCCACACCAGCACGGCCCAGGCGATCAGGAACAGCGCACCGAGCACACCGAGGATGATCGGCGTGATCGTGCCACCCCACTTGAGCTGGTCGAGGTAGCTCTGGGCCCGCTGCGCCTGGTGCGAGACCGTCTCGTCGTTCCACTTGAACGTGCCCTTCAGCGCATCCATGCGGAAGTCGCGGACGGCGCGCGGCGAGTCGTCGCTGTCGTCCGGCGACTTGAAGTACTGCTCCTGGTCCTCTTCGCCGTAGACGATGGTGCCGGTGACGGGCTCCACGTACACATTGCGCGTGGCCTTGGCGTAGCGGTGCATCGTGACGATGTCGTTCGGCTTGACGCCCTTGCCCTTGATGCCCCACCACTTGGCAGGCATGTCCAGGATGGTGCCGAGCGGTGCGTCGCCCTGCGGATTCGGGAGATTCGAGAGGTCGGTCTCGGGAACGTCAGCGACGAAATGGTAGGTCTTGACGCCGTCGATGGTCTTCTCGCCGACGTACTTGGCGATCGCGTCCTGACGGGTGGTGGTGTCGTAGTAGTAGTACTCGCGCTTGCCGACGTCGAATCCGAACTTGTACTGGAAGCCCTTGCGGTCCTCCAGCTTCACCGAGGCCTCCTCGACGTTGCCGCCCTCCGGGACCGCCTCCAGCTGCAGTTCGCTCACTGCACCGTTGGGCGCGGATGTCTTGCGATTCACTGACACTCGGTCGACCGTCGCGTTCAGCAGGCCGTCGTTGCACTTGCGGTCGGCGTCGCTCGACGCCATCGTCGGGTCGCTCTCCTTGCCCGCGGCGTCGCGGACGCGGTCGATCTGGACCGTCTGGCCGGACTGCACCGTCGCCTGGTCCTTGTTCGACGGCTCGACGATGACCGACCGCCGCTGCTGCGTCAGATGAGCCTCGAGAGTCGCAGCCTTGGACTTGGTGACCGAGCAACGGTCGAAGATGGTGGCCGGGAAGCGGTTCGCCGAGTCACCGTCGGTGGGAACGGTGGTCGCGACCGACGTGATGTCGAGGTCGAGGGGCACCACCTTCAGCCTCGGCACCAGGTAGGTGGGGACGGCGATGGCCGCGACGATGCACGCGACGCCGAGGAAGGCAAGCAATGCCAGCGCGGCACGTTTCATATCGGGTCGTCTCCTCTGTATCGGTCGATCTGCGTGCTTCGGTCAGCTCTTCGTCGTGTCGGACGCCGGCCGGCGACCACGTCGGTCGCGTTCGGCTTCCTTCATGATTCCCGCCATGTAGCCGTAGATCTCGCGATCGGAGATCGCCTTCCAGCGCGGAGCCAGCAGCTTCATGTATTTCTCTACATACAACAGTTGTTTGCCGACGAGCACCAACTCCCGCGGAAGCCGCGCGTCGTGGGCTTTCGCGACTGCGGCGAGCCGGCGCCCCAGATCGGTGTACGACATCGAGGCCATGTCGGTGGCAGACAACGGTGCGGCCACCTTCTCGATGTCGGCGCCGCCCTGGGCCGTCGACCCCGGATTGTGCACCGCGCCCAACAGGAAGATCGCGCGTCCGGCGGCATCGTAGTCCTGTTTGACGATGAGGTCGACGACCAGTTGCCGGAGGATGCGGCGGGTGCGCGCGTCGAACCGGCCGACGATGCCGAAATCGAGCATCACCAGCTTCCCCTGGTCGTCGACGAGGACGTTCCCCGCGTGCAGATCGCCGTGGAACAGTCCGCCGTGGAATGCCGAATCGAGAAGTGAGAGGAGCAGATTGCGGCACAGTGCCACACCGTCGTGCCCCGCGGCCCGGACGGCGCGGACGTCGTCGATCCGGGTGGCGTGGATCCGCTCCATGGTCAGCACCCGAGCGGTGGTGAGCTCGCCGTACACGCGCGGGACCCGGACTCGGTCGCCGAAGGGACCGGGCTGCAGACATTCGAACCACTCGGCCATGGTGGCGGCCTCGTTGCGGAAGTCGAGCTCGGAACCGAGTCCGTCGGCGAAGTCCTCGACCACGTGGCGCGCGCTGAGCATACGGCCGTACTCGGACATCTCCACGAGCCCGGCCAGACGTTCCAGAATCGCGACGTCGGGCGCCAGCCGGTCGGCGATGCCCGGTCGCTGGATCTTGACGACCACCTCTTCGCCCGATGCCAGCGTCGCGGTGTGGACCTGGGCGATCGAGGCCGACGCGATCGGTACCGGATCGAACTGCGCGAAGACCGCTTCGGGCTCGGCGCCGAGTTCTTCGACGAAGACCTGCCGCACCAGCGCGGGGTCGGCCGGTCGGACTCGGTCGAGCAGGGTCTCGAATTCGTCGGCCATGGTGTTGCCGAACACTCCCGGGCTGGACGCGATCAGCTGACCGAGCTTCACGTAGGTGGGACCGAGGTGCTCGAACGTCCGGCGCACCTCATGGGCGACGTCGGAGGTGCCCGGCGGGCGCCCGCGCAGCAGTCCGGTCACCGCGCCGAGCGCCAGCCGCCCGGCGCCGGCCGCGGCGTGGCCGGCGGTGGTGGTGAAGCGGGTGACCTCGGTGACCGCCGAGACGCTGGGCAGGCCGGGGCGTGCCTGCGCGCTGGGGGATTCCTGATTGGTCATCACAGTTGCCCAAGTGTAGTGGGCGAATGGGCGCCGACCGCCGGGCCGACGCGGCGGTCGTCGTGTCGGGGTCGAGGCAGGGGGCCACTAGTGCTCCGGCTCACGGCGGCGTAGTCTCGACCGCATGTTTTCGATCGACAGTCGATAACCTGTCGATCGCCTTTCGTTGGGAGCTCAGCATGGTCGAGGAGAGTCGCGCCGACCTCGTGGTGGTCGGCGCGGGTGTGGCGGGGCTGACGGCTGCGCTGACGGCTGCGGCCCGCGGGCTGACGGTGACGGTGCTGACCAAGGGGCGTACATGGGCGCAGCCGGGCGCGGAGCACTCCGCGTCCACCTTCTACGCGCAGGGCGGCATCGCGGTGGTGGAGCCCGGGAACCCCGGCGACTCGGTGGCCCTGCATCTGGCCGACACACTGGCCGCCGGTGCCGGACTCACCGATCCGGTGGCGACGGAGCCGATCCTGGCCGGGGGCTGGCCGGCGGTGACCCAGTTGGTCGGCTGGGGCGCGGAGTTCGACTTGGGGGCCGACGGCCGGTTCCTGCGGACCAGGGAGGGCGGCCACAGCGTCCGTCGCATCATCCACGCAGGCGGCGACGCCACCGGCGCGCGGGTGCAGCAGGCGCTCGCCTCCGCGGTCGCCGCGGCGCCGATCCGAGTCATCGATCACGCCTCGGCCACCGCGATCCTCACCGGCGACGGTCGCGCCGCGGGGCTGGAGTTCGTCACCGCCGGCGGTCGCGGGGTGGTCCGGGCGCCGGCGGTGCTGCTCGCGACCGGCGGTCTCGGTCACGTGTACTCGGCCACCACGAACCCCGCTGCGTCGACCGGTGACGGTGTGGCGCTGGCGCTTCGGGCCGGAGCACAGGTCGCCGACCTCGAATTCGTCCAGTTCCATCCCACCATGCTGTACGTGCCCGGGGCGCGGGGCAGGCGCACGCTGGTCAGCGAGGCCGTGCGCGGGGAGGGCGGCGTGCTGGTGGACGACCACGGCGCCCCGGTGACCGCCGGCGTGCACCCGCAGGGCGATCTCGCCCCGCGGGACGTTGTCGCACGGGCGGTCACCGCGGCGATGCGGCGGACCGGTCGGCCGCACGTCTGGCTCGACATCTCGGGAGTGGAGGACTTCGTGCGCCGGTTCCCGACTGTCACGGCCGGTGTGCGGGCCTCGGGGCTCGACCTCGCGGGCGCGCGGCTGCCGGTGGTCCCCGGCGCGCACTACCTCTGCGGAGGTGTGGTGACCGACAGCGACGGTCGTACCAGCGTGCCGGGTCTGCTCGCGGCCGGGGAGGTGGCGCGCACAGGGTTGCACGGCGCCAACCGGCTGGCGTCCAACAGCCTTCTCGAAGGGCTGGTCATGGGCCGGTCGGCGGCACTGGCGGCGGTCGAACTCGCGGCGGTCGAGCCGCCGCGAGTGCCGGCCTGCGCGCCGCCTGTCCTGCCCGCATGCGACAGGATCGAGTTGCAGGACGCGATGTCGGAGGCGGCCGCGCTCGACCGGAACGCCGAGGGCCTGGCGTCGGTCGGTGCGCTGCTCGAGGCCGCACCCCTTCGCGGTCTCGCGACCGTGGCCGACATCGAGGACGCCAACCTCACCCTGGCGGCGCGTGCGGTGGTCGCAGCCGCGCTCGAGCGCCGGGAGTCGCGCGGCTGTCACTACCGTTCGGACTTCCCCGGGAGCGAGGAGGCGCCGCAACCGCGGTACTTCGCCCTCGTCGAAGGCCGGATGCGCAGCGTCCCGCGCCTCCGGCCGGTGACCTGTGCCGGATCTGCCGAGCCTATGGCCAGTGTCGGAGGGGCTCCGTAGACTCGATCGGGGAACTCACGGGAAGGTGATGTGCAATGCGCGGTGGTGGTTGCTGGTCGTCGATCGTCGCCACTCCCGATGAGCGCTGCGCACTGCATCTGACGCCCTCCCACGATTGGCTCGTGGCCTGCGTGCTGCCCGCCGGTCATGACGGCGCCCACGGATCCGACGGCGCGCAGAGCCATTCCGGTCGCCGTCGCTGGCTGATGTGGGACGACTACGCGCGCGGTGCGCAGACCCTCGCCGAGGAGTTCGAGTGTCCCTCGCAGGCTCTCGACGGTGCGCCGTGTCTGTTCTTCGCCGGTCACGGCGGTCCGCACCGGTACGCCGCGCCGGTGGGCCGCGACTTCCCGGCCGAGCCGGTCGTGGACAGCGCGCCCGCACCGGCGCCTGTGCCGGAGCCTCGGTCCGCCCCGGCATCACCGCCGCCGCTGCCGCCCGAGGACGAGTCGTTCAGCGTCTCGGCGCTCGACGATCTCTTCGCGGGGATGCCCAGCCTCCGGGATCTGCCGACCACGGATCTGCTGGTCTTTCCCGAGAGCAGTTTCCACCCGGCCGCACCCGCCTGGCCGCAGTCGCGCGGTGACTACGTCGCCGAGCACCGTCCGGACGGTCCGCGCGCGCCGGAGGCGGTGGTCTCCGGTCCCGCGCGCTTCGAACCGGCGGAGCAGGTGATCGATGCGGAGGTGGTGGAGGCGCCGGACGCCGAACCGAAGCGGGGGCGTCGGCGGCGGCTGCGTGAGGACGCGGATCCGGCACCTCGGCCGGCCGAGGCCGGCCGCAGCAGGCATCGGGCGGCGCACGATGCGGAGGACTCCGCCGGTGCGGCCACTGTGGACCCGAACATGCTCGAGGTCCGGCCCGGCGCGGCCTTGGTGCTCACCACCCCGATGGTCGAGGTGATCTCCTCCAGTTGGGATCCCGTGCGGATGGGCATCCCGGTCGCGCGCCGACCACTGCCGGGCGACTCCGACGTGTGGTCGGTGGCGGAAGTCGTCGAAGACGCGGCCGCGCACGTGCGGTCGCTTCCCGAGGCCGCTCAAGACGGCGAGGTGTCGGCGGCGCTCCTCGATGTCGCCGAATCGCTGGGCCGTCTCGCGGACGCGCTCAAACCCTCCCGCTGAATCGACTTCGGCCCGTCGCCGGATTTTTTGGCTCCCGCACCGTTCTGTCAGCCCGGTCCGGGAGCCAAAGTTTTCGTGTACCGCATGCCCTCCTGAAATTCGATACCCCTAGGGGGTAGACGTACGCCGAAATTCGGAGTAGAACTGTGACTGAGATACCCACAGGGGGTATCGAAGGGAGGCGGGATGACCACCGACGAGACGGCGACCGCCCGCGACCATGCAGGCGGCGGGCACACCGGCCACGGATACCTGCCCGAGAAGGACAAGTTCATCCGTCGACTCAAGCTGATCGAGGGTCAGGCCCGAGGTCTGCAGCGAATGGTCGAGCAGGAGGCGTACTGCATCGACATCCTCACGCAGGTGTCGGCGATGACCAAGGCGCTCGAGTCCGTGGGGCTCGGGCTGCTGCACGACCACATGAACCACTGTGTGGTCGAAGCCGCACGCGAAAGCGACGAGGCCGCCGCGGCCAAGGTCGATGAGGCCATGAAGGCCATCACCCGCCTGGTCAAGTCCTGACCGCGGGCGCGTCCGTTTCCCGACAGACGACATCAACCAGATCACACGAATGAGGAGAGAATCCATGAGCACCACCACCACTGTCACCGTCACTGGCATGACCTGCGGCCACTGCGCAGCTTCGGTCCGGGAGGAGATCTCCGAGATCGCAGGAGTGGAGAAGGTCGACGTCGATGTGGCCAGCGGTCGCGTCGACATCACCAGCGCCGCCCCGCTCGATCCGGCCGCCGTCGGCGCTGCTGTCGCCGAGGCCGGCTACCGGGTCCAGTGACCGCGTCGGCGAGACCGGGCGTGCGGATCGCCGCATTCGCCGCCGGTCTCGCGGTGGTCTTCGGGGCGATGTTCGGCGTCGGCCGGGCCGTCGGCCCCTGGGACACCGCGCCGCAGCCGTCCCACGGCACCCAGATGCAGCACGACCAGGAGGGAACGCACAGATGACGCAGCCGATCGCCGCCGACCGGGAACTCGATCTGGAACTGATCGGGATGACGTGCGCCTCGTGTGCCAACCGGATCGAACGCAAACTCAACAAACTCGACGGAGTCACCGCCACCGTCAACTACGCCACCGAGCAGGCGCACGTGGAATACGACGGCGACGTGACCTCCGACGACCTCATCGAGGCGGTCCGGGCAGCCGGATACGACGCCGAACCGGTGCGTCCGGTGGCCACGGACGCCGAGCAGGCCGACGAGGATCCGGCGCCGTCGCGGGCCGAGGCCGAGCTGACCGCTCTGCGCCAGCGGCTGGTCGTATCGGCGGTGCTGACGGTTCCGGTGATCGCGCTGGCGATGGTCCCCGCATGGCAGTTCACCTACTGGCAGTGGCTGTCGCTGACCCTCGCGGCACCCGTGGTCGTGTGGGGTGCGCTGCCCTTCCATCGGGCGGCGCTCGCCGGAGCCCGGCACGGCACCACCACCATGGACACCCTGGTCTCGGTCGGCACCCTCGCCGCTTTCGGGTGGTCGATCTACGCCCTGTTCTGGGGTGACGCCGGCGTGCCCGGCATGACCCACGGCTTCGACTTGATCGCCTCCCGCGGCGACGGATCGTCGAACATCTACCTGGAGGCCGCGGCGGGAGTCACCACCTTCCTGCTGGCGGGCCGCTATTTCGAGAAGCGCGCCAAGCTCCGCGCGGGTGACGCGCTGCGCGCGCTCGCCGAAGTCGGCGCCAAGGACGTGACCGTGCTGCGCGACGGTCGGGAGGTCACGGTTCCGATCGGTGACTTGCAGGTCGGAGAGCGATTCGTGGTCCGGCCGGGTGAGAAGATCGCGACCGACGGCCGGGTGGTCTCGGGAGCTTCAGCTGTCGATCAGTCGATGCTCACCGGCGAGTCGATCCCCGTCGAGGTGGCGGTGGGAGACAAGGTCGTCGGCGGCACGGTGAACGCGCACGGCCGCCTCGAAGTGGAGGCGTCGGCGGTCGGCGCCGATACCGCACTCGCCCACATGGCGAAGATGGTCGCTGACGCGCAGGCGGGAAAGGCGCAGGTGCAACGATTGGCCGACCGGATCTCGGCGTACTTCGTCCCGGTCGTGATCGCGATCGCGGCGGGCGTGCTCGGTTTCTGGCTCGGTGTCGGCGGCGGTGTGACGCTGGCGCTGACGGCCGCGGTGTCGGTCCTGGTCATCGCCTGCCCGTGCGCGCTCGGTCTCGCGACCCCCACCGCGCTGATGGTCGGGACCGGCCGGGGAGCCCAACTCGGCATCCTGCTGAAGGGGCCCGAGGTGCTCGAGTCGACTCGCCGAGTCGATACCGTGGCGCTGGACAAGACCGGCACCGTGACGACCGGCGAGATGGCCGTCCGCGACGTGATCACCGCCGACGGCGTGGATGCGGACGACCTGCTGGCGCGGGCCGCGGCGGTGGAGTCCGGGTCGGAGCACCCGATCGGCCGCGCGGTCTGCAAGCACGTCGCCGAACTCGGGCTCGAGGTTCCCGAGACGGCGGACTTCCGCAATCTCGCCGGTGCGGGCGTGACCGCGTTCATCGACGGACTGCGCGTCACCGTGACCGGTCCCCGTGACGTCCCCGTTCAGCTCGGTGAGCGGATGCGTGAACAGATCGCCACGGCCTCGGCGGAGGGGGCGACGCCCGTCGTGGTCACCTATCTCGACGCGGTGGCCGGCGTGATCGTGGTGGCGGACACCGTCAAGCCCACGTCGGCGGCGGCGATCGCCGAACTCAAGCGGATGGGGCTGCGTCCGGTACTCCTGACCGGCGACAACGACGGTGCCGCGCGGCATGTCGCGGCGCAGGTCGGCATCGACGAGGTGATCGCCGATGTGACGCCGGACGGGAAGGTGGACGCGGTCCGCCGCCTGCAGGAGTCCGGCCGCGTGGTCGCGATGGTCGGCGACGGTGTCAACGACGCCGCGGCACTGGCCTCGGCCGACTTGGGGTTGGCGATGGGAACCGGCACCGACGTCGCTATCGAGGCGGGCGATCTCACGTTGGTGAGCGGCGACCTGTGGGCCGTGGTCGACGCGATCGCGTTGTCGCGCAAGACACTCAGCACCATCAAGGGGAATCTGTTCTGGGCGTTCGCCTACAACGTGGCGGCGCTGCCGTTGGCCGCCGCGGCTCTGCTCAATCCGATGATGGCGGGTCTGGCGATGGCCTTCTCCTCCGTATTCGTCGTCGCCAACAGTCTGCGGCTGCGCGGATTCCGGTCTCGTCGCGTCTCCGCGTAAGCCGTAGCGGATGGCGGCGAAGTCTTAGGATTACCAAACCTCAGATCATTTCGGTAAACCTTTCCTCGCTGGTCAGAGACGGTTTACGGGCCTATTGTGAAATCATCGCGGCGAAGGTCTCGTCGAGGAATTCATATGCAGGGGAGCGGATATGAAAATGAATGAGGAACTCGAAGTCGAGTTCAGCAAGCAGATCACCCGGGAATTCGAATCGGCGATGCTCTACCGGCAGTTGGCAATCGAGTTGGAACTGCGCGACCTTCCCGGAATGGCCTCGTGGATGCGCAGCCATTCCTCGGAAGAACTCAGCCACGCCGACCGCCTCATCGAGCACATGACCAACCGCGACAACCGCCCGCTCATCGGCGACATCACGATTCCGTCGGTCAAGGCCGACACGGTCACCGAGATCTTCGAGGTGGCGCTCGACGCCGAGCGCGACGTCTCGGAAGCGATCCGCGCGCTGTACCGGCTCGCACAGGAGCAGGGCGACATCGACTCGCGGCCGACCATCGACTGGTTCGTCTCCGAGCAGGTCGAAGAGGAGGCGACGGTCGGCGAGATCGTCGGTCGCCTGCAACTGGTGAACGAGGACGGCTCCGGCCTCCTTCGGATGGATGCGGAGCTGGCGTCGTCGAACGTCTGACAGATCAACGAGCCGATGGCCCGGCGCCCCAACGGGGTGCCGGGCCATTCCTCTTATATAGGGGCCCGGAACCGGCCGGCCCAAGTCTCTAGAACACGTTCTATTTCTGGTCTAGGCTGTCTCCCATGAGTGGACTGGACCTCCCTGAAATCGTGAATGCCTCTGACGTCGCCGAGTACAGCGACACCGTCGACGTGCTGGTGATCGGCGCAGGCATCGGCGGCTGCTGCGCGGCGCTCGAAGCGGCGGAGGCCGGGGCGTCGGTGCTGGTGCTCGAGCGATCGGCCGCGGCCGGCGGCACCACCTGCATGGCGGGAGGACACTTCTACCTCGGCGGTGGCACCGCGGTGCAGACGGCCACCGGACACCAGGACAGCGCGGAGGAGATGGCCAAGTACATCACCGCCGTCTCGCGCGACCCGGAGCCGGACAAGATCAAGGCCTACTGCGACGACAGCGTGGAGCACTTCGGCTGGCTCGAGTCGCTCGGCTTCCAGTTCGAGCGTTCGTACTACCCGGAGAAGGCGGTCATCCAACCGCAGACCCAGGGACTGATGTACACCGGCAACGAGAAGGTGTGGCCGTTCTGCGAACAGGCCGTCCCGGCGCCGCGCGGTCACAAGGTGCCCGTGCCCGGCGACACCGGCGGCGCGGGCATGGTGATCGAGCTCCTGGTGAAGCGTCTCGGCGAGCGGGGCGTGCCGATCCGCTACGAGGTCGGGGCGCGCAGGCTCGTCGTCGACGACTCCGGTGCCGTGGTCGGCGCCTACTGGAAGGCCGGTGGCGAGGACGGTTTCATTCGCGCCTCCGCCGTGGTGATCGCCGCGGGCGGATTCGTCATGAACCCCGACATGGTCGCCGAGTACGTCCCGCAGTTGGCGGAGAAGCCGTTCACGCTCGGCAGCACCTACGACGACGGTCTCGGAATCCGAATGGGCGCCTCGGTGGGCGCCGGACTCAAGCACATGGACCAGGCGTTCATCACCGCGCCGGTGTACCCGCCGTCGATCCTCCTCACCGGCCTGGTCGTGAATAAGGAGGGCAAGCGGTTCGTCGCGGAGGACTCCTATCACTCGCGGACGTCCGGATTCGTGATGGACCAGACCGACCGCGCCGCCTTCCTCATCGTCGACGAGGCGCACATGCAGCGGCCCGAGTTCCCGCTGGCGCCCTTCATCGACGGCTGGGAGACGGTCGACGAGATGGCCGACGGCCTCGGCCTCGATCGGGCCACGCTGCACGCGACCCTCGATCGGTACAACGAGTACGCCGCCAAGGGCGAGGATCCGGACTTCCACAAGAGCCCCGAGTTCCGGGCGCCGCAGGACACCGGGCCGTGGGCGGCGTTCGACATGAGTCTCGGGAAGGCGCTGTACGCCGGGTTCACCGTCGGCGGCATGGCCACTTCGCTGGACGGCCAGGTGCTGACCGAGGAGGGCTCCGTGATCGACGGACTGTACGCCGCCGGAGCCTGTGCGGCGAACCTCGCGCAGGACGGAAAGGGCTACGCCAGCGGCACCCAACTGGGGGAGGGCTCGTACTTCGGTCGCCGGGCGGGGCGTCACGCGGCACATGCAGCGACCGTGCGAAATCGGGTTACTGTCCGGTAAGTGACGTATCTAACCGGCCCCTGGTCCGCGTGGCAGGGCGTGCTAACGTCATGCCACGTTTTCCATCAGCAGGGTCGGTCACGTGGCCACCTGCGGCGTGTCGCGCGAGTTCGATGAAGCACTGGCCGACGCAGGCTTAGACGCCCGTACATCCCGTGGGGCTCCCGCCTGTCGTCTACAGCGTTGGCGTCGAATCATCGTGCGCCATGTTCTGTAAGACAAGGTGAAGCTGAATATGAGTGTGGGAGAGGCAGTGAAATGCTGATCGGTATCCCCCGGGAATCAAAGGCGGGCGAGACTCTCGTCGCCGCGACCGCTAAGACGGTGGCGCAGCTGCAGCAGCTCGGCTACGAGGTGATCGTCGAGGCCGGCGCCGGTGATCGCGCCGAGCAGCCGGACGGGGCGTTCGCTGAGGCGGGCACGCGTCTGGGTTCGGCCGACGAGGTGTGGGCCGCTGACGTCGTGGTCAAGGTCAACGCCCCGACGGACGACGAGATCGCCCGTATGCGGCGCGGTGCGGTCCTCATCTCGATGATGGCTCCAGCCCGTAATCCGGAACTGCTGGAGAAGCTGCGCAGTGCGGGCATCACCGCGCTGGCGATGGACGCGGTACCGCGTATCTCGCGTGCACAGTCCATGGACGTTCTCTCGTCGATGGCCAATGTCGCGGGTTACCGCGCAGTGGTCGAGGCCGCACATGAGTTCGGCCGGATGTTCACCGGTCAGGTGACCGCGGCGGGCAAGATTCCGCCCGCGCGTGTGTTCGTGGTCGGTGCCGGCGTGGCCGGTCTGGCGGCGATCGGTGCCGCTTCGGCGATGGGCGCCGTGGTGCGTGCCTTCGACGTGCGTCCCGAGGTGACCGAGCAGGTCGAGTCGATGGGCGCCGAGTTCGTCAAGGTCGACTTCGAGGCGGAGAAGTCCGAAGACGGCTACGCCAAGGAGATGACGGCCGAGCAGGAGGCCGCGACCGCCTCGATGTACGACGAGGAGGCCCGCGCCGCCGACATCGTCATCACCACCGCGCTGATCCCGGGCCGTCCGGCACCGAAACTGCTGAGCGCCGACACCGTCGCCGGAATGAAGAACGGTTCGGTGATCGTCGACATGGCGGCGGCCAACGGCGGCAACGCCGAGGGCACCGTGGCCGACGAGAAGGTCGTCACCCCCGGCGGTGTCACGATCCTCGGCTACACCGATCTCGCGGGCCGGCTGGCCGCGCAGACCTCGCAGCTGTACGGCACCAACATCGTCAACCTGCTGAAGCTCCTGACGCCGGAGAAGAACGGTGAGCTGACGCTGGACATGGACGACGTCGTCCAGCGCGGCATCACGGTGACGCGCGACGGCGAGGGCATGTGGCCGCCGCCCCCGGTACAGGTGTCGGCGGCACCGAAGGCCGCCGCCGCGGAACCGGCCGAGGTCGCCCCGCCCAAGGAGCCGATGTCGCCCGCCAAGAAGGTCGCGCTCTCGCTGGTCGGGATCGTGATCTTCGGTCTGGTGGTGGCCTTTGCGCCGCCGCCGATCCCGCAGCACTTCACGGTGCTCATGCTGGCGATCGTGATCGGCTACTACGTCATCGGCAATGTGGCGCACGCGCTGCACACGCCGCTGATGTCGGTGACCAACGCCATCTCCGGTGTCGTCGTGGTCGGTGCGCTGTTGCAGATCGCGTCCGACAATGTGACCGTTCAGATCCTGTCGACGATCGCGATTCTGGTCGCATCGATCAACATCTTCGGTGGCTTCGCGGTCACCCGTCGCATGCTCGCCATGTTCAGCAAGGGGGCGTGATCACTCATGGGAATCACTGCAATCACCGTTGCGGCGTATGTCATCGCATCGCTGCTGTTCATCCTTTCGCTCGCCGGACTGTCGAAGCATGAGTCGGCCAAGAGCGGTCTGACCTACGGCATCGTCGGCATGGCGATCGCGCTGGTCGCCACCATCGTCCTGGTCCTGAAGAACATCGTCGACCTCGACTCGCTCGACATGAAGTGGGTGCCGATCGTCCTGATGTTCGGCGCCGTGGTCGTCGGCGCGCTGATCGGTCTGTGGCGCGCCAAGATCGTCGAGATGACCGGCATGCCCGAGCTCATCGCGCTGCTGCACTCGTTCGTCGGTCTGGCCGCCGTGCTCATCGGCTGGAACGGGGCGATCGAAGGCTTCGACGTCACAGGCGTCGATCCCGGAAACGTTCGGTCGCTGACCAACATCCACGAGGCGGAGATCGCGATCGGCATCTTCATCGGTGCGGTCACCCTCACCGGTTCGATCGTCGCCAACCTGAAGCTCTCGGCGAAGATGAAGTCGGCGCCGCTGATGCTTCCGGGCAAGAACTTCATCAACGTCGGTTCGCTGGTGGTGTTCGCGGTTCTGACGGGCGTGTACGTCGCGTCCGACACCCACGACAACACCACGTCGATGATCCTGCTCGCGGTCATCACCGCTCTGGCGCTGTTCCTCGGATGGCATCTGGTCGCCTCCATCGGCGGCGGCGACATGCCGGTGGTCATCTCGATGCTGAACTCGTACTCCGGTTGGGCCGCCGCGGCCTCGGGCTTCCTGCTCGGCAACGATCTGCTGATCGTCACCGGTGCGCTGGTCGGCTCGTCGGGTGCGTACCTGAGCTACATCATGTGCAAAGCGATGAACCGGTCGTTCATCTCGGTCATCGCCGGCGGTTTCGGCATCGAGGCCGGACCGGCCGACGACACCGACTACGGCGAACACCGCGAGATCAACGCGGAGGCTGCCGCCGAGCTCCTGTCCGGCGCCAAGTCGGTGATCATCACCCCGGGCTACGGCATGGCGGTGGCCCAGGCGCAGTACCCGGTCGCGGATCTGACGTCCCGGCTGCGCGCGAAGGGCATCGATGTCCGGTTCGGCATCCATCCGGTGGCCGGTCGTCTCCCCGGCCATATGAATGTGCTGCTGGCCGAGGCGAAGCTGCCGTACGACATCGTGCTCGAGCTCGACGAGATCAACGACGATTTCCCCGAGACCGACGTCGTGCTGGTCATCGGCGCCAACGACACCGTGAACCCGGCTGCCGCGGAGGATCCGGGCTCGCCGATCGCGGGCATGCCGGTGCTGGAGGTCTGGAACGCCAAGGACGTGATCGTCTTCAAGCGTTCGATGGCGGCCGGCTACGCGGGCGTCCAGAACCCGCTGTTCTTCCGCGAGAACACCCAGATGCTCTTCGGTGACGCGAAGGACCGCGTCGAAGACATCATCGCTGCTCTGTAACCGGGCACCGAACTCGAGTACCCCGTCGATCCGTCCGGATCGGCGGGGTGCTCGTCGTCCCGGGGGCGGTGCGGCCTCGGTTCGCCGGACGACTGGATTCGCCGATCCCGGGGCCCGGGAGTGTCACCGGCGACCCCTACCATCGACAGACATGGAGCAAACTGGGGTCTTCGATGTGGACCTGCGCGGACTCATCGATGTACTGGGGAACAATCTGTACACCAACCCGGGCGTATTCGTCCGGGAGCTGCTTCAGAACGCGATCGACGCCCAGACCGAGCGCCCGAGCGTCGATCAACCCATCGTCATCACGGCCGACGGGGCCGAGTTCGTCATCTCCGACACCGGCGTCGGGATGCGGGCGGACCAGATCGCCGAGCTGCTGGGGACCATCGGCCGCAGCTCGAAACGGGACGAGCTCGGATTCTCCGAGCAGGCGACGATCGGCCAGTTCGGCGTCGGGCTGCTCAGCGGATTCCTGGCCGGGGACCGGATCGAGGTCTCGTCGAAGGCCGAAGGACATGACCCCGTCCGGTGGGTGGGCGATGCGTCCGGAACCGTCGAGACCGGACCGGGAGACCGGAGCGAGACCGGCACCACCGTGCGGATCTGCGCACGTCCGGGATTCGAGCAGTGGCTCGATCCCGACCGCGTGGCCTCGCTGGCTGCCCGATACACCGCCCTGCACCCGACCCCGGTCACGGTGAACGGACGCCGAGTCAATCCACCGGTCGAGGTCTTCGCGGCCGAGGCGGGTCGCCGGGTCGCCGCGCAGGTCGCCTACTGCCAGGACGAGTTCGGATTCACTCCGCTCGACACCTTTCAGGTCGACATCCCCGAAGCGGGTCTGCGCGGCGTCGCGTTCGTTCCGCCCAGCGGCGGAGACCTCGTGGCACGGTCGGAGCACCGCGTCCACGTCAAGGGACTCCTGGTCGGCGACCTCGCGGAGCTGCTCCCGGAGTGGGCGTTCTTCGTGCGGGTCGTCGTAGACGCCACCGGACTGACTCCGACCGCATCGAGGGAGAGCGTGGTGCGCGACGATCTGTTCCACGACGTCGTCGAGTCGCTCGGCGCGCAGGTTCTGGCCTGGCTCGCCGGGCTCGAGCAGCGGCCCGCCACACGAGCGAAGTTCCTCAGCGTCCACGAGCAGGGGATAAAGGCGCTCGCGGCCCACCGGCCGGAACTGCTGGGTTTCGTCGACCGGCACTGCGTCTTCGAGACCAATTACGGGCCGATGCCGCTCGCGACCTTCCGAGCGAGATTCGGCGACCTGCGGTACACCGGCAGCGTCGACGACTTCCGCGTCCTCGGCGACATCCTGGGCAGCCGGGGTTTCGGCCTGGTCAACGCCGGCTACGCCTTCGAGACAGGTGTGGTCCGCGCGTTGATCGCCGCCGACCCCGACATCACCGGCGAGTACGTGACGCAGGAGATGCTGCTGACCGCGCTGGGAGACGTCGGTGACGATGTGCGGACGCGGTTCGCCGGTGCCCTCGCCCTGGCGGGAACCGCGCTGGCGCCGTACGGCTGCGACGTGGATCTGACGGCCATCGAGCCCGGCGAACTCTCGGGTGTGCTGCTGACCGATGACTCGGCGAAACTCGCGGGCGACCGTCGCGAGATGCTGTCGGAGGTCGCCGGGGACCCCGACGCGTGGTTGGCCGCGGTCGCCGCGGTCGACGCGCACGACCATCAGGTGCCGAGCCGGCCGGTGCTGCTGCTGAACGTGGCGAACACGCTCGTGGGACGGTTGCCGTCGATCACCGATCCGACGGTGGCGGGCGCCCTGGTCCGGACGGTCTACAGCCAGGCGTTGGTGCGAGCGCACCGATCGTTGTCGTCGGACGCGGCCAGGGACGTGGACGAAGCCGTGATGCTGCTGGCGGATCTCGCTACTCGGGCGGGCGCCAGGTGACCGACCAGCCGACGCACGATCCGCGTCTGGAGAGTTTCGTCAACGACCTCTGGCACGCGCGGTACGGGGATCCGCGGTTCGGCCACGAGGATTTCGGGGCGTTTCCCGCGCTGATCGCCCGGGCCGACGAACTGGGCGACGACTACTGGCGGTTCGTCGTCCGGCTCGAGGCCTCCTACGCGGCGCTGTGGTCCGGGACCGCGGCCGACGTGCTGACTCTGCTGGCGTGGATGCTCCGGGCCCACGACCGCCAGGCGGCGACGCTCGATTTGGAGCCGACACAGCTCGAACAGCTCAACACCACGCTCGTCGACTTCCTCGAATCGGTGCCCGACGTCCCCGAACTGTCGCTCGACCAAGTGCGAGATCTGCTCGACGACTGGATCCGGCGGACCCGCGGGACGGGCTACGAGTCGGATGCGCTGGTCGCGGTGGTGCGCGCGAAGATCGCACTGCACCGCGGCGACCCCGACGCGGCCCGCCGGTTCCTCGACGAGTGCCGGGACTTCGCTCCGCCGGCCGGCACCTGCCGGGAGGGTGCGCGAGCGATGGTCGCGGCGCTCTACAGCCGGTGCGGCGATCACGCGCGAGCGCTCGAGTTGTCGGAGCCGGATCTAGTGGACGACGGCGAGCGATGCGGGTTCTTCCCCGCCGAGACGCATGTCGCGCTGATCGGTGCTTACGCCGCGGCCGGCCGGCGCGACGACGTCGTACTGGCGGCCGAGCACATCGACCGGATCTACGGTGAGTTCCCGGGCTCCACCGGCCACGCCGAAGCCATTCCCGCGCTGTTGCGCGTCGGTGAGCTCGGGCGGGCACGGGATCTGGCGGTGAGCCGCCTGCCCCATCTGGACGACTGCTTCACGCCGCTCGACCGGGCACGGCTGGCCGCGGCGCTGTCGGCGGCGTTCGCTTCGGCCGCGGCGGTGGACGGGGACGCTGTGATCTCCCATCACACCGATCCGGGTCGTCCGGCCCGGACCCGACGGGCGGCCGATCTGGCGGCCGAACTCGCCGACGTGGCGCGCGACATCGCCCGGGGGTTCGACATCCGCAACGGCAGCGGCGCGGTCTCGACGTGGGTCGAGCAGACCCTGGCGCTCCGCGCCGCGGGTCGGCCCGATGACCGGGTGAAGCCGGTCGCCGAACGGACGGCCCAGGAGTTGATGAGCGGCATGGCCGTGTTCTCCATGGTCTCGAGTCGCAGGGCCGAGGCGTGCGCCGAGGCGCTCGCGGGCCGGATCGGCGAACTCACCGGCCGCAGCCTGGCGCGGGCCCGGATCATGCTGGCCTCCGACCTGCGCCGTAGCGATCGTCACGCCGCCGAGGCGGCACTGCGGGAAGCCGCTGCGGCGGCGCGCGCGGAGTATCCGGCCATGGCGGCGCAGGCCGAACTCATGGCCGATGTGGAGGCGGCGGCACAGGGCGTCCTCGATCCGCAGCGGCTCCTGTCGGCGCCGGACCCGGATCCGGCGTGGGCCGCGCTGTCTCAGGCGAACTACTGGCGTTTCGTCGCCGTGGCGAGCGAACCCGTGGACGGTGAGCGAGCCGGCCGTGCGGTGGACGCGGGGATCGAGACGCTGCGACGCGGCTTGGCGGGCGAGATCCGCCTCGTGGAGGACGAGATGGCGTCGCGCCCGGGCTCGGCGGAGGCCGATGCCTACTCGATCGCGGCGGCGCTGCACATCATGGCGGCGTCGATGCGGGCCGCCGCCGGATACTCTCCCGACGCCGAGATCGATGCGGCGCTCGTCTCAGCCCGCCGGATGGTCGCGGCCGCCTCGACGCCCGACCAACGCCTCGAAGCCCACGCCCAGCTGGCCGGCGTCCTGGGATTCGCCGCGCAACTGCAGTCGATGAGCGACGAGCAGGCGGCGTTGCGTCTGCTGGACGAGGCCGTCGAGAACTCCCGGTACGCGCAGCGTGCGCCTCTGCTCGCTCAGCGGGCCGAACTCCGGATCACGGCGGCCGAGGACTTCGACGGTGCGGTGACCGATCAGGAGCAGGCGATCGCCGTCTGGATGGTGGAAGGCCTCGATCATCAAGCCGATGCCGCGTTGATCGACTTGGCCCGGATGCAGCTCTCGCGAGGCGACGACGCGCGGCGGGTGATCGAGGCGGTACGGCCGGTGATCGACCGGATGTCCGAGCGCGGCGACGAGGATGCCGTCGCCGCCGGTCTCGCGGTGCTCGGCCGTGCGCAATCGTCGGCTCGGCTCCCGGACGACGCGGTGATCTCGTTCTCCCGAGTGCTCGACACGGTGGTGGGCGACGAACATCCCGGGTACCTCGCGCAGCTGTATCAGGCGCGTGCGGGCGAACTGATGGATCTCGGACGGAACCCCGAGGCGATGGCCGACTTCGACCATGCGGCGGAGCTGTTCGCCGAGTTCGGCGCGCAGCACGATCTCGGCGAGGTGCTCCGATCCGCCGCTCTGGCCGCTCATTTCGGGGGCGACGACGCCACCGCCGTGAGCCTGCTGGAGCGCGCCGAGCGCGTCTACGACGAGCTGAGCGTCGACGGTCCGGTCGATTTCGAGCGAACCCGGCTCGATCTCGCTCGCGCCGACATCCTCCGGTCCACGGACCCCGAGCGCGCCGAGTCGCTGCTGCAGTCGGTGGTGGAGCGATCGTCGGCGGCCAACTGGCTTCCGCTGGCGTTGAGCGGACTGAATCTGCAGGCGCTCATGGCCGTGGAGGCGGGCGGCGACGACGGGCGCGCACGGGCGTGGGACCTGGTGCTCGAAGGACTACGGCTCGACCCCGAGCATCCAGGGCTCAACCAGCTGGCGTTCGAGTTGAACGACGAGTGATCCGCGGTGGGCCGGCGAGCTACACCGGCACTCCGCGGAAATGGGTCGTGAGCCGGTGGTCGTCGTCGATCAGGTGGAAGGCGACGCCGGGACGCTGAGCGATGTTGAGGACGTCGGTGCCCTCGAACGGAAGGTTCAGGGTCGAGGCGACGCCGGGGGCGATGACATGCGGCCGCCCGGCGAAGGTTGTCACGGCCGGTGTGTGCGCGTGCCCCGCCACGCAGCCGACGATGTTCGGGTGCTCGCCGACGAACTCCGCGAGCAGTCCGGGATCGAGCTGTCTGCGGTCGTCGATGAACGGGATCCCGACCGGGACCGCCGGGTGGTGGAAGGCCACCAGCACGTCGGTGTCCGGGCCCGCTTCGGCTATCTGCGCGCGCGCCCAGTCGAGGGTGCCGCGGGAGATGTAGCCGTCGGAGCGGCCGGGGATCGACGAGTCGAGCGCGAGCACCAGGAGTCCGGACAGACGGAGTGCCGAGTTCACCGGTTCACTGCACTCGGTCCCGGTCACCACCGAGTTGTACGCGGCGCGTTCGTCGTGGTTGCCGAGGGTCATCAGAGTCGGAATGTCGGTGACGAGCGCGTCGAGGGCCTCGCGGTATTCCTCGGGGAGCCCCTCGTCGGCGATATCGCCGGTCACCAGCAGTGCATCCACGTTCCGCGGGCCGCCGCAGCGACCGTTGAGATAATCCATCAGCGCGGCCACCCGCCTGCGGTGGTCGGGGCCGCCGTCGAAGTGGAGATCGCTTATCTGTGCGATGACGAACATGCGTCTCCTTTTGGGCATCGGCCGATACCTGATCCAGGCTAGACGACCGATGCACCTGAGTCAGATCACGCCGGCGCCGGTGACACTTCCACGCTCACGATGTCGGCGAAACGGTAGGGCGAGGCCACCAGCAGCCCGCCGAGCTTGCGCCGCAACCGGGACATCTCGGCGCGGACCGTGACGGTTCGATCCGCGGTTCCGAACAGGTGCGCCGACAGTTCGGCCGCGCTGAGTCCATCGGGATGAGCGGCGAGGAGCCGGAGGATCTGAAGATGCCGCGGTGACGGATGGAGGACCCACGCCGCACCCGAAGAGTCGACATGTACTGTCGCGGGCCCGTCGGTGCTTTCGACGAGCACGACATGCGTGGTGGCGGCCGTTTCGTCCGGATCGGTGACGCGCAGGAGCCAGCCGCCGGGAAGGGGCTCGACGTCGCACGGTCCCAGATCACCGACGTGTGCGCGCCCGGCGCTGAAGTCCCGCGGAAGCGAGACCCGGGTGCGGGGAGGCAGCCGGTCGACGGCGGCGACCCACCCGTGGGGATCCACCGCGAGGGCCGGTGCTCCGGTGCGGGCCAGAATCGGTGCGGCGACGCTGCGGAGCAGGTCGAGGCGGGAGCGGTGGGCATCACGCAGTTGCGCTTGCGCGAGTCGTGCCACCGAGTCGACCAATGCGAGCGTCGCGGGATGAATCGACGGAGCCGGGCCGCTGACGTCGACGACGCCGATCACGTCGCCTGTCCGCGGATCGCGGATGGGTGCACCGGTGCACGTCCAGGTGTGGTGGGTGCGGACGAAGTGTTCGGCGGAGAACACCTGGACGGCTTGGCGTGAGACCAGCGCCGTCCCGATCGCGTTGGTCCCCACATTCCGCTCCGACCACGAGGCCCCTTCGGTGAACCCGAGTCGGTCGGCGCGGCGCAGAACCTCCGGCCCGCCCGACCGCCAGAGAACGTGGCCGGAGGCGTCCGCGACCACGAGGAGATTGTCCCCGCCGGAGATGAGGACTTCGAGGTTGCCGGTGACCGATTCGAGGACGTCGGCCAGTCCGGATTCGGCGCGACGGCACTCCACCTCACCCGGATCGAGCGGGTCGTGTCCGGCTCCGCGATCGGGATCGACGCCCGCGGTGGTGACCCGGTCCCACGACTGCCCGATCACCGATCTCGGGCGGGCGGGCAGTCGGTCGCCGGATCGTGCGGCGTCGTAGACCGCGCGGAGCACGGCCGCGAACTCGCGGGGATCGTCGCCGGAGGAGATCGCCGGTTCCGGCACCGGCCGGGCCGTCGCGTTCGACATCGGACTCCCTCATACCGCTGTGGTGATCATCACATGACGGATTCAGCTTCACCCCCGCCCGCGCGGTCGTCAAGCCGGTTGCAACCCCCTGCAACGCTTGTCGGCCCCAATCCGAAGGAGTGTGCTGTGCATCACAACATTGAATGACCGTAGTGAGAGGACACAGTCATGACGCAGACCATGGATCGGCCGGTGGACACCGGGCGGCACACCCCGTCCGAACGCATCGACGCCTGGCTCGAGAAGTTCGATCGAGCCCTGGCCTCGGGGGATCCGCAACAGGTCGCCTCGTTGTTCGTGGCGGACTCGTTCTGGCGTGATCTGGTGGCGTTCACCTGGAACCTGAAGACGGTCGAGGGACACGACGAGATCGTCGCGATGCTCGCCGCGCGTCAATCGGATGCGGCGGCCGGCGGCTTCGCGCGCACGGAGGAGGCGAATGAGACCGACGGGGTGGTCGAGGCGTTCATCGAGTTCGAGACCCGGGTGGGTCGCGGTGACGGTCACTTGCGCATCAAGCAGGACGACGACGGCGTCGACCGAGCTTGGACCCTGCTCACCACCCTGCAGGAGTTGAAGGGCTTCGAAGAGCCCAGCGGCTTGCGCCGGCCGAGGGGCGCGGTGCACGGCAGTGACCCGGACCGCCGGTCGTGGGCGGAGAAGAAGGAGGATGAGGAGGCCGAACTCGGCCGAGCCGTCCAGCCCTACGTCCTCGTGATCGGCGGCGGCCAGGGCGGAATCGCGCTCGGTGCGAGGTTACGGCAGCTCGGCGTTCCGTCGATCGTCGTCGACAAGCACGATCGGCCAGGCGATCAGTGGCGTGGCCGGTACAAGACGCTGTGCCTGCACGATCCGGTCTGGTACGACCACCTTCCGTATCTGCCGTTCCCACCCAATTGGCCGGTGTTCGCGCCCAAGGACAAGATCGGCGACTGGCTGGAGTTCTACACCAAGGTGATGGAGGTGCCGTACTGGAGCAGGACCGAGTGCACATCCGCCGCCTACGACGAGGCGGCCGGACGCTGGACCGTCGAACTCGTCCGCGACGGTGAGCCGATGACACTGCACCCGACACAGTTGGTGCTCGCGACCGGGATGTCGGGCAAACCCAACGTCCCCGAGTTCCCGGGACAGGACGTGTTCGCCGGCGAGCAGCACCACTCCAGCAGACATCCGGGACCCGATGAGTATGTGGGCAAGAAGGTGGTCGTGATCGGTGCGAACAATTCCGCCCACGACATCTGCAAGGCGCTCGTGGAAGCGGGAGTCGACACCACGATGGTCCAGCGGTCGTCGACGCACATCGTGAAATCGGACTCGTTGATGGAGATCGGTCTCGGGGCGCTCTACAGCGAGCAGGCAGTGGCCGACGGGATGACGACCAAGAAGGCCGACATGACCTTCGCATCGTTGCCGTACCGGATCATGCATCAGTTCCAGATCCCGTTGTACGACCAGATCCGGGAGCGTGACAAGGACTTCTATGCGCGGCTTGAGGCCGCGGGATTCGATCTGGACTTCGGCGACGACGGCTCGGGTCTGTTCATGAAGTACCTGCGCCGCGGTTCGGGCTACTACATCGACGTCGGGGCGTGCGAGCTGGTGGCCGACGGGACCATCAAGCTCGCCAAGGGCGGAGTGCAGCGTCTCACGGAGAACTCGGTGATTCTGGAGGACGGGACCGAACTTCCGGCCGACGTCGTGGTCTACGCCACCGGATACGGTTCGATGAACGGCTGGGCGGCGGATCTGATGGGCCAGGAAGTGGCCGATCGCGTCGGCAAGGTGTGGGGTCTGGGCTCGGACACCACCAAGGACCCCGGCCCTTGGGAGGGCGAGCAGCGGAACATGTGGAAGCCGACGCAGCAGCCGGGACTCTGGTTCCACGGAGGCAATCTGCACCAGTCGCGCCACTACTCGCTGTACCTCGCGCTGCAGCTGAAGGCCCGGTTCGAGGGGCTGGACACGCCGGTCTACGGATTGCAGGAGGTCCATCACCTGAGTTGAGACATTGGCTGACCGCCCCGGACACCAGGTCCGGGCGGTCAGCCGTCGACGCGAGTCGTTTTGTCGGACCTGAGTGATAGCGTTCAGGTAGTCAAGAAAACGTGGTGTGACCAGCTGAAACACTCGGGGGAGGTGGCAGCGATGACCGATCCGATCACCACCGGTGTCACCGCTCTCGCGCTGCCGAACCAGCCCTCAGAGTTGTTCGCACTGATCGACGCCGCGGTGGTCAAACTCGCCGAAACCTCCCTGTCACCCGAGACCGAACCGGAACTGCTGGCCCACACACAGACCGCCGAACGCACCCGGCGACGCTGGGACGGCATCTCCGCCGCGCTGCTGGTGGAGGTCTCCGACCGCAACGCCCACCGCACCGCCGGCTATCTGAATCCGCACCAATACCTCTCACAGGGCTTGCGGCTCGGAACCCGCGAGGCGGGTCGGCGGCTGCGGATGGCTGAGGCGATCGGCGAGTTCTCCAACTTTCAAGGGCAGACGCTGCCTCCGCGCAAGCCGGCTACCGCCGCCGCGGTGGCGGCCGGGACTGTCGGCGCCGAACACGCGTTGGTGATCTCGGGCGTTTTGGCGAAAGTGCCCGGCTGCATCTCGCCGGAAGTCAAAGCCCGTGCTGAGGCGGAGTTGGCCGACGCTGCGGCTGGGTTGAATCCGGATGATTTGGGCAAGGTCGGTGAGCGGCTGCTCGCTCACCTGGACCCCGATGGTCAGGAGAGCGATCACGTCGACCGGCAACGCCAGCGCGGAATCACGATCCTCCCGCAGGATCGTCAGTTGATGAGCAGAGTCCGTGGCGCGATGACTCCGGAGTTGCGGGCCAAGTTCGAAGTGATCTTGACCGCCTGGGCCGCACCCGGGATGAACAATCCCGCCGACCCGGATTCGCCCACCGGAACCATTGACGCCGACGGCATCGACGCCGAGGCTCTGGCGGCGGCGCGGGGTCGGGATCTGCGCAGTGCCGCCCAACGCACACACGATGCGTTGCTGGCGTTGTGCGACTACGTTCTCGCCCACGGCGGACTCGGTGCACCGAGCCGGATACCGGCGGAGTTGGTCATCACCGTCACCGACCAGGAACTCGCCGCCCACGCCGGAATCGCGTTGACCGCGACCGGCACACGCATTCCGATCGGTGAACTCGTGCGGCTCGCTGCCGAGGCTGTGCCGCATCTGGCGGTCTTCCGCCATCACACCAGCGAAGTCCTCTACCAAGGCCGCGGTGCACGCTTCGCGAGTAAGGCGCAGCGGTTGGCGTTGTTCGCCCGCGACCGCGGCTGCACCGCCCCCGGCTGCGACCGCCCCTTCGCCCAAACCCAAGCCCATCACGCACCGGACTGGATCACCCCGGCCGGACGCACCGACATCGACGCCCTCGGCGCCGCCTGCGGACGCCACAACCGCGCCGTCGGCACCAACCGCGGACAATGGGAAACCACCATCCTCACCGACGGACCCCACGCCGGACGCATGGCCTGGCGACCAGCCACCACCGACCACCCCTGGCGCCTGAACCCCATCCACCACGCCGGACAAGCGCGGCACCTGCACCCGCCAGAACTGCACCGACGAGAGCTGCACTCCCGAGGATCGGCTCCGTCACGGCTTGCTCATCCGCCGCCCGAGTCCGGCAGGACGCCGTACCCCACGAGCCCGACGTATCCGCCGATCCGGAATCGGTTCACCTTCACGTGTCCGCCCCACTCGTTGCCTCCGACGGTGGTGACCTCCCCGTCGGAGTAGTCGAGCACGATGTTGGTGTGCTGACGGAAGAAGCTCTTGGTGGAGTAGAGCATCACGTCGCCGAGGACGGGACGGTAACCCGAGTCGGCTGCGCGGAAGCGTCCCTGCGACTGGAAGTACTCGGTCAGGGTGTACACCCCCGGGATCCGCCAGTGCCCGGAGAACGGATTCTCGAAGGGTACGCCCGACTCCCGCATCACCCAGCTGACGAAGTCGGCGCACCACTCCTCGTCGACCACTTCGGAGTATTTGGTGCCCGGCGGCTGGGCGTCGAACTCCGCGCGGGTGACGGTGACGATGCGCTGCTGCGTGGGGCCGAGAGCAGTGGTGTCCAGGTCCGGATAGGCGCGGTCGCGGTTGTTCCACCAGGTCCGGACGAAACCCACTGCGCCTTCGTGGACGGCCACGGCGGTCGCGCCGCCCAGGAGTACGACGACCACTGCGAGTGAGATGGCGAGCCTTCGGCGGCGGGGCGACATTCGGCCAGCGTATCCGCCCATCATGTTTCGGGGTCTCGGCGATCGGGAACTCGATCGATGTCCGGAAACGGACTTCGCTTCCGGACGGACGAATACCGACTATCTGAACGGAGGACGCGGCATGTCTGCAAGCACCGAGTCCGGGGAAGTGACCGGAACACGCGACAAGACGTACAACTTGATCTGGTACGTGGAGAAGTGCCTGTCGAACGCGCTTCGGATGGACACTTTCATCGCCGACGCCGAGCGCGACGGCGACCACGAGACGGTGGAGTTGTTCACGAAGGCGCAGAGCGACAGCCTCAAGGGCGCAGAGATGGGCAAGAAGTTGCTGCGCGCGAGGCTCGTCTGAGGTCACTGGACGCGTTTCGCCAGATTGCAGTCCGGCTTCCGGAACCAGCGAGATGAACCAGCGAAATCGGCGGCGCTGCCCGAGCAGCGCCGCCGATTCATGTGCCTCTGTCGCGTTTCTACCGAGCTACTGAGCGAGCGACCTCCTCAGCGAGCTGCGTCGGCGGCGCCGAGTTCGGTATGCGACCCCGCGTGTGCCAGTTCGCCGGAACGGTCTTCCAGATGGGCGCGCAGGAACCACTGGAACTGCTCGAGTTCGCGCGTCTGGCCGATCAGGACGTCCTCGGTGATCGGATCGATCATCCCCGCCTTGGCGATGGCGTCGCGATGGGACTTGACGACCCCGGTGTAGACGAGGTCGAGGGCCGCGAGATGCGCCTGGACGGTGTCGCGGCCGAGATCGTAATCGTCCCAGTCGCGATTCTTCGTGATACCCGCCGACGTCCCGCTCGGCGAGCCGCCCAGCGTCGCGATGCGTTCAGCGAGCACGTCGGCGAATCCGCGGACCGTGGCGGTCTGCGGGTCGAGCATTTCGTGGACTCCGATGAAATTGGGGCCCACCACGTTCCAGTGAACATGCTTGAGCGTGAGATGCAGATCGATCAGGGAACTGAGCCGGTGCTGCAGGATCGAGATCAGTGCATCGGACTCGGTGTGCGAGAGACCGCCGATCTCCGGCTGATGGGTGTTGATGAGTGACATGGTGCCTCCTCGTCTGTCGGGTCGGCCGTTGCACGGGCGGGTGATCGCTCGGCGATCATGCCCTCCTGCGGCGGCCGCGTGGATGATGCAGGTGCTCGTACTCGTCGGCCTCCTCGGCCGTCGTCTCCGGGATGAGCGGGTCGTGCTGGGGACGGTCGAGCGCGCGATGGGACCGCAACCTCACCCGCGACCAACCGAGGCATCCGACCGCGGCCACAGCGCAGACCACCGTCGCCACGATCCACGGTGCGAGCGCGTCGTCGGCCGCCGCGGTGGTCAAGGTCACGGCGATCAGCACCAGGGCGATCAGGAGCAGCCCGTAGCCGATCAGCCCGAGCGCCTTCAGTGGACGAACGGTCGCGGCGCTCAGATGGTCTCCGGTCATGGGCGGGCCTCCTCCCGGCGTGGATTCGCTGCGTCTCATGTGAACCTCCTTGAACGAAAGGCATCAGGGCCGGCCCGTGGCCGCGACCGAGAACCGGTGCAGCAGAGCCTCGTCGAAGGCGGGCAGATCGTCCGGCGCCCGGCTGGTGATCAACGGACCCGGGCCCGAGTCGCACACCACCACCGGCCCGTCCTCCCACGTGGCGCCCGCGTTGCGCACGTCGGTTCGGAGGCTGGGCCAAGCGGTGAGCCGGCGACCCCCGATCAGACCCGTCTCGATGAGCAGCCACGGCGCGTGGCAGATCGCGGCGACGGGGCGGCCCGACTCCAGGAACCGCGCCGCGAACTCGACAGCGCCGGGAACGGTCCGCAGATAATCCGGATTCGCGACACCGCCGGGAAGCACCAGCGCATCGAAATCCGTGGGGTCGAGATTCTCGACCACCTCGTCGACCGGGTATGAGGCGGCGCGGTCCAGGTGGCGGAACGTCTGTACCGTTCCGCCGACGGTCGACACGAGAGTCGGAGTGCCACCGGCCTCGCGCACGGCCTGCCACGGGTCGGTGAGTTCGCGCTCCTCGGCGCCCTCCGGCGCGACCAGGAACGCGACGGCCCGTCCGCTCAGGTCGGGGTCGTGATGGTGCACTCTCATGGCGAACTCCCTCCAACTGTGCTGCGGCGGACATGCAGTGTCGGGATACCCCGTCCATTCGGCTCTCAAACGTCGAGTCGGTCGAACCTGCCGATGTCGACGCCCTGCCGCGGGCGATCGCCCTACCATCGGGTCCATGAGTGATTCCCCCGAACTGAGCCCCACCGACTGGGTGCGCGATCAGACCGAGAAGATCCTGGCCGCGGGCACGACCGACGTCGCGGACATCAACGGCATGAGAGTGGTGCTGTTCACCACGCTCGGCGCCAAGTCCGGCAAGCAGCGGTATGTCCCGCTCATGCGGGTCGAGGAGAACGGCAAGTACGCGATGGTGGCGTCCAAGGGCGGCGCGCCGTCGAACCCGTCCTGGTACTACAACGTGAAGGCACACCCCGAGGTCACCGTGCAGGACGGCACGGAGGTCTTCCACCTCACTGCGCGCGAGGTCTCCGGCGAGGAGCGCGAGCACTGGTGGAAGCTGGCGGTCGAGGCCTTCCCGCCGTACGGCGAGTACCAGCAGAACACCGACCGTCAGATTCCGGTTTTCGTCCTGGAGTGACCCGCCGTCACAGCACCAGTCGCAGTGCCGCGGTGGTCGCTGCCGCGACGACGATCACGACGGCCAGCGGCGCGCGCAGCAGGGCCGCCACCGCACCGGCTGCGACTCCGATCGGACGGGCGGGATCGCTCAATTCGGTGCCGGCGAACAGGGCGCCGGTGAGACCGACTGCGATCAACAGGATCATCGTCGACCGTTCCAGCAGGGTCTCCACCGCCGGTGAGACGGTGATCCGGCTGCGCAGCCGCACGCCGGCGACCCGGATCAGATAGGTCCCTCCGGCGAGGATCGCGACGCCGCAGGCGAACTCCCAGCCGGTCACGACGGCACGCTCTCCGGCTCGCGACTCCGGTCAACGTGCGGGCGGCCGGTCACCATCAGCCCGAGCGGAATTCCGAACAACGCCAGCACAATCGGCAGTCCGGCGGCCACGAAGCCCGCCGTCGCCAGCGCGATGGTCCCGCCGAACAGGGCCGCCCAACGCGTCTCCCGGTCGCGCAGTGCGGGAAGCGCCAGGGCGATGAGCAGAGCGGGGAAGGCGGCGTCCAGCCCGAGCGTCTCGGGCGAGGCGATCACCTGCCCGACCATCGCACCGGTGAGCGCGCCGAGTGGCCATGCGATGACGACCGCGGTTCCGCAGATCACGAAGGCCGACCGTGCGGCCGTCACATCGCGGTGACCGGCCGAGTAGACGGCGGTCTCGTCGTTCACCATGTGGGCTGCGGCGTATGCCGATCGGTCGTCCCGGAGGAATCGGCCGGCGGAGAGCCCGTACGAGAAATTGCGCAGGTTCACCAGCAGGCCGGCCAGTGCGCCGACCACGGGCAGCCCGCCGCCGGCCACCACCGACACGAAGACGAACTCGGACGATCCGGCGAGTACGACGCAGGCCATCAGCAGGACCTGCCACCACGCCATGCCGATCCCGTGTGCGGCGGCGCCGTACGAGACGCCGACGATCCAGAGGGAGAACGCGATGGCGATGATCTCGCGGGGCGTGCGTCGCACGACTGTTCTCCATGATGAACGCATGTCCACTATGATGAACCTATGGAAGAGGTTCGTCAAGATGAACGTTCGTCCGCTATGTCGAACGATGTGAGTCCGCAGAAACTCGTCGCGGCGGCACTGAAGAGAGAGCGGGCGCGGGCGGGCATCTCCTTGGCCGAACTCGCGCGCCGTGCCGGAATCGGGAAGTCGACTCTGTCACAGCTGGAGTCCGGGGAGGGAAACCCCAGCGTGGAGACGCTGTGGGCTCTCAGCGTCGCACTCGGAATCCAGTTCTCGGCGTTGGTCGACGCGCCTCGTCCGACCGTCGAAGTGATCCGGCTGGGCGAGGGGGCGACGATCTCCGCCGGCGAGGCCGATCATTACAGCGCCACCCTGCTGTCGGCGGCGCGGCACGGCACGCGCCGCGACGCCTATCTGATCCGCGCCGAGCCCGGCCGTCCCCGAGTCTCCGAACCGCACGCCAGAGGAGTCGTCGAACACGTCGTGCTCTGCTCGGGCCGGGCGTCGGTGGGGCCGACGGAGGCGCCCGTGGAACTGTCGCCCGGCGACTACGTGAACTATCCCGGCGACATCGAGCACATCTTCGACGCTCTCGAGGAGGGGACGATCGCGGTTCTGCTCAGCGAGTCCTGAGAGCGCTCACAGGTCGCCCGGCAGCTTGTCACGGCGGATTCCGCGCCAACTCGGATGGCGCAGGTGCCCCGTCGACGTCCAGTCCATGAACTGCACGTCCGCCACGAGCTTCGGCAGCACCCATGTCGCGCTGCCCGCGACGGGCTTGTCGATGTCGTCGATGAACGGGCACATGCTGATCCGCAAGGGCCGGAGTTCTTCGAGCAGTGCGTCGAGTTCGGCGTCGCTGAAACCGGTGCCCACCCGGCCGAGGTAGCGCAGGCCGCGCTCGGCGGGCAGGCCGACCAGCAGTGATCCGATCTTCGACTCGGAGCCGCGACCGGGCCGGTAGCCGCCGATCACCACTTCGATGTCGTTCCAGTTCTTCTGTTTGCGCCAGTCGGGGCTGCGGCGTCCGCTCGCGTAGGACGAAGCCCGCCGTTTCGCGATGACCCCTTCCCACCCCCGGTCCCGTGCGGTGCGGATCGCGGTGTCCGCCGGCCCGGGAAGCAGCGGCGGCACATCGATCAGCGGTTCGCCGTCGAAGTAGTCGAGGGACTCCAGGATCTCGCGCCGCACCTCCCACGGCTGCTCCCACACTCGGACGCCGTCCAGGTACAGGACGTCGAAGAGGTGCACCCGGAGCTCGTGTGGCTCGGCTCTGCGCCTCCGCGATGCGAGCAGCGAGAAGTCGGTGAGCCCGGCGTCGTTGATCGCGACGATCTCACCGTCGAGCACGGCGTCGACCGGTCGGCCGCCGGAGACCAGGAGGTCACCGAACACGGACAGTTCCGGGAAGTCGCCGGTGAGGTCGTTGCCCGACCTCGAGATCAACCGGACCCGGCCGCCCACCACCCTGATCAGTGCCCGGAAACCGTCCCACTTGCCCTCGTACGCCCAGTCGTCGGTCAGGGACTCGATCGGGTCGTCGGTGGCGAGCATCGGGCGGAGTCCGACGAGACCGGGCAGCGGATCGTCGACCTCGCTGTCGCGGGCGGGCGCACTCTCTCGCGGAGGCGGCGCGACGCTCTCCCTCCGAGAGCGTGAGGACCGTTTCTTCCGATACTCGCCGAGGTCGACGACCGCGTCGCCGGGAACGGTGGTCGTCTGGACCGGCGGGCTCGCCTCCGACAGTCCGGCGAGCAGATCGCCGTCGTTCTCGTAGCGGTCGAGGACCTCGGTGCAGAGCAGATGGGCGAGTCCGGACTCGGACAGTTCGTCCCACGACCGCGGCGCCGCGACCCACGGCCGCTCGCGTCCACGCAGCGAGTACGGCGCGAGCGTCGTCTTGGCGGCGGTGTTCTGGCTCCAGTCGATGAAGACCCGGCGCTCGCGCTCGGCTTTCGCCATGGTCGCGGTGACGGTGCGGGGGTGCGCCTGCGCCAGGACGGTCGCGATCTGGCGGGCCACGGTGCGCGCCGATTCGGACCGCACGGGCGATGCGAGGCGCCCGTAGACGTGAATCCCCTTGGAACCGCTGGTGACCGGGAACGACTCGAGACCGGCGTCGGTCAGCATGGCGCGGATGTCGAGGGCCACGGCGGCGCAGTCGTCCAGTGTCACGCCGGGCCCGGGATCGAGGTCGAGCACGATGCGGTCGGTGCGGCGCTCCTCGTCGTCGGACAGGTCGATGCGCCACTGCGGCACGTGGAGCTCCAGCGCGGCCACCTGGGCCAGCCACACCAGATCGGCAGCCGACCGGACCACCGGGTACACCGTCCGGCGCTCGGAGTGCTCGATCGTGAAGCGGGCCACCCAGTCGGGTGCGCCTGCGGGGAGGGTCTTCTCGAAGAACGGCGCCGACTCGACTCCGCCCGGCCAGCGTTTGCGGGTCACCGGGCGCGAGGCCATGTGCGGCACCATCGCGTCAGCGATCCGGATGTAGTAGTCGACGACGTCGAACTTGCGAGTCCCGGTCTCCGGATACAACACCTTCTCGAGGTTGGTCAGCACAATCCTGCGCCCGTCCACGTCGAGATGCGATCGCGTCATAGGAGACCATTGTCCACGCGCACACCTGCCTCTAGGCTCTCTTTCCTGGCACAATGACGGACATGCGCTCGATCTGGAGAGGTGATCTGAGCTTTGGTCTGGTGAACGTGCCGGTCAAGGTGTACTCCGCCACGGAGAGCCACGACCGCAGTTCGCATCAGGTCGATTCCGCCGACGGAGCCCGGATCCGGTATCGGCGGGTGCGGGAGGGCACCGATACCGAGGTCGAGTTCTCCAAGATCGCCAACGCCTACGAGTCCGAGAGCGGCGAGCAGGTGGTGCTGACCAAGGAAGACCTCGCGACCCTGCCGGTCAACAAGAGCCCGGAGATCTCGATCCTCGAGTTCGTGCCGATCGACCAGGTGGACCCGATCTACTTCGACAAGCCGTACTACCTGGAGCCGGCGTCCAAGTCGCCGAAGGCGTATGTGCTGCTCGCGAAGGCGCTGGAGACCACCGAGCGTCTCGCCATTGCGAATTTCACGCTCCGGAACCGGACACGGCTGGCAGCGCTGCGGGTCATCGACGGCGTGATGACCCTGCAGACGCTGCTGTGGCCGGACGAGGTCCGGGTACCGGACTTCGACTTCCTGAACGCCGACGTCGAGATCCGCGATCAGGAACTGGACATGGCGTCCTCGCTCATCGAGACGATGGCCTCGGACTTCGACCCCAGCCAGTTCGAGGACACCTATCAGGTGGAGCTCGGAAAGCTCATCGAGGCGCGAGCCGACGGTGGCCAGGCATTCTCGGAGACCGAAGAGGAAGCGCCCGACGACGACTCGGAGGTCGCGGACCTTCTCGCGGCGCTGCGGGCGTCGGTCAAGAGCCGCGGCCGGGAGGTCGAGGACGAGAAACCGCCCGCGAAGAAGGCGGCGAAGAAGGCTCCGGCCAAGAAGGCCGCCAAGAAGAAGTCGGCCTGAAAACTTTGGCTCCCGGAACGGTCTCTCAGGCCGTTCCGGGAGCCGAAATCTCTGCGGGACACCGATCTGTACAGTGATGCACATCATAGATGTCGCTCGGGTGATGGAGGATGGCGGAAATGGCTGATGCGCAGCGTGGCGGGTCGACCCACCAGCCGCTCGACGTGCTGATCGTCGGAGCGGGACTGTCCGGAATCGATGCCGCCTACCGGCTCCGGGATCGGAATCCGGGGCTGGACTACCGGATCGTGGAGCGTCGGTCGCGGATCGGCGGCACCTGGGATCTGTTCCGGTACCCGGGCGTGCGTTCGGACTCCGACATCTTCACCCTCAGCTTTCCCTGGAACCCGTGGCGAGGCTCGCGGACGATCGCCGAAGGCGACCAGATCCGCGACTACCTCGAGCAGACCGCCCGCGACTTCGGCATCTACGACCACATCACCTTCGACGTCGACGTGACCGGCGCCGACTTCGACACCTCGACCGACCTGTGGACCGTGGACGCGCTGATCGGCGGGGTGCCGCAGACGATCGTCACCCGCTTCCTCTACATGTGCACCGGTTACTACAAGTACGACGCCCCGTATCGGCCCGACTTCCCCGGCGAGGAGACGTTCACCGGGACCTTCGTGCATCCGCAGTTCTGGCCCGAGGATCTGGACTACGCGGGCAAGAAGGTGGTCGTCATCGGTTCCGGAGCCACCGCGGTCACGCTCATTCCGGCGATGGCGCCGACCGCAGGCAGTGTGACCATGCTGCAACGCTCGCCGACCTACATGTTCCCGTACCCGTGGGAGGACGGGATGACGAAGCTGCTGCAGCGAGTGCTGACGCCGCAGCTCGCGCACGATGTGATCCGGTGGCGGAACGCCTTCATCACCCTCGGCCTGTACCTGTTCTGCAGGAGCTTCCCCAAGCTCTCGCGGCGGCTCATGCGGCGGATCGCGAAGTCGATGCTGCCCAAGGGATTCGACGTCGACACTCATTTCCGGCCCAAGTACGAGCCGTGGGACCAGCGACTGTGCGTGATCCCCGACGGCGATCTGTACCGCGCCGTCAAGGCCGGCGACGCGGACGTCGTCACCGACACCATCAAGCAGATCACTCCCACCGGCATCGACCTCGACTCGGGCCGTCATCTGGAGGCCGACATCATCGTCACCGCGACCGGTCTGGACCTGGTGACCTTCGGCGGCGCCTCACTGTCGGTGGACGGCGAGCACTTCGAGGCGGGCGACAAGTACGCCTACCGCGGATACATGCTGAACGACGTTCCCAACCTCGCGTGGTCGGTCGGGTACACCAACGCCTCGTGGACGCTGCGGGTGGACCTCACCAGTCAGGCGGTCGCCGAACTGCTGGCGTACATGCGCCGGCACGGGTACACCCGCGCGGTGCCGTCCCTGCACGGCGCGAAGCCTCAGACGCACCCGTTGCTCGAACTCGACTCGGGCTATGTGCGGCGCGCCGGGGCCCGACTGCCGAAGGCGGGCGACCGTGCACCCTGGCAGGTGCGCCACAACCTGGTTCTGGACGCGATCGACGCGCGCAAGTACGACGTGACCGAGGAGATGACCTTCGCCTGAACGACGGTCGACGGGTTCCGTAGCAGGAGTTTGAGACGTACAGTGCAGTCATGTCTCAGCTGACGCGCGACGAAGCCGTCGCCGATTTCTTCCGTCGTGCCGAATCTCAGGAGGTGAGCGACCCGGCCGACCTCGACCGGATCTGGGCCGCTCTTCCGGTGGTGCAGGTGGACGAGCTGATCGGCTCGTGGCGGGGTGGGGAACTGCCCTCGGGGCACCCGATGGACGGCCGGTTGGCCGCGGTGAGGTGGCACGGGAAGACCTTCCACTCGTGGCACGACGTGAAGCCGATGGTGTGCGTGGCCGACGACGGCTCGCTGTACTCCGACACCGAGATCGGCAAGGGCGAGGCGAGCGCGTGGATGGTCGGTTTCCGAGGCGAGTCGACGGCCTCGATGGTCTACGACGGTCAGCCGGTCATCGACCATTTCAAGCGCGTCGACGAGCGGACGCTGATGGGGATCATGAACGGGAAGACGTCGCTGGTCCGCGACCGGCACTTCTACTTCTTCCTCGTCCGGGGGTGACGCCGCACAGCCGCCGATCCGGCCTGCCCGGTGTGCGGGAGCCGTCTGTGGGGAACAATGGCCGCATGGTTTCGATCGGCTTCGGCAGGGCTCGGCAGAACGACATCTACACCGCGGGGGTACACGGGCGGAAACCCACGGTCCCAGCGGATTTCGCGGAACTGGAGCGTCGCGCCAAGGCCGTGATGAGCCGGCGCGGCTGGGCGTACATCGCCGGAGGTGCGGGCGAGGGCCGAACGATGGAGGCCAACCGGGACGCGCTCGACCGCTGGGCGATCGTGCCGCGCATGCTGCGCGACACCTCGCAGCGCAACCTCGAGATCGAACTCTTCGGGCAGAAGCTCAGCGCACCGGTCCTGTTCTCCCCGGTCGGCGCGGGCGCCCTCGCCCACCCGAACGCCGACGTGCACATCGGCGAGGCCGCCGCTGAACTCGGTGTCCCGTACATCTTCTCCAATCAGGGCTGCGCGCCGATGGAAGACGTCGCGGCAGCGATGGAATCGGTGCGACCCGGCGCGCCGCGGTGGTTTCAGCTGTACTGGTCGACCGACGACCGCCTGGTCACCAGCCTGATCGACCGCGCCGAGCGGATGGGCGCCGCGGCTCTGGTCGTCACCCTCGACACCACGATGCTCGGATGGCGGCCCCAGGACCTCAACCTCGGTTCGCTGCCCTTCGCCCGCGCCGAGGGCATCAGCCAGTACACCTCGGATCCGTCGTTCTGGGAGATCGTCGCCGAGCGGATCAAGGCTGCCACCGCGGAGAAGCCGGAGATCTCGGTGGGCGCGATCAAGACCCTGTTCTCGATCGCCCGCAACGTACCCGGCGACCTCCGCACCAACCTGACCGCACCCGAACCGCGCGCGGCGGTGCAGACCTTCCTCGACATCTACTCCCGCCCGTCACTGAACTGGGACGACATCGCGACCCTGCGCGACCGCACCTCGCTGCCGATCGTCCTCAAGGGGATCCTTCATCCGGACGACGCTCGCCAGGCGGTCGACTCCGGAATCGACGGCCTCATCGTCTCCAATCACGGCGGTCGGCAGGTCGACGGCTCCATCTCCTCGACCGACGGGCTGGTGGACGTGGTCGACGCCGTCGACGGCCGCGCGAAGGTCCTCGTCGACTCCGGCTTCTACACCGGGTCGGACGTGTTCAAGGGGCTGGCGCTGGGAGCGGACGCGGTGTGCATCGGGCGGCCGCACATGTACGGACTCGCACTCGACGGCACGGCCGGAGCCCGCGACGCGGTGGCGAACATCATCGGCGAACTCGATCTGACGCTGGGACTGTCGGGCCACCGGGACGTCGCCGACCTGGACCGCAGCGCTCTCAAGCACCTCGGCTGACGCGGACCGGCCGGCGGGTCAGACCAGCGGCCGGCCGGTCCGCATCCGCCACCGGACGTCGGCGAGCAGCAGGTTGAACGGGAAGGCGGTCAGCGGGCGGGGCAGGATCCGGAGGACGCGCCGGGCGATCGCGTTGTGGGTGTTGAAGAGCAGTTCCTGCCGTCGCGACATCCGCACGCCCATCTTCTTGCGGAACTCGGGCGGCAGGAAGCCGAGGGTCATGGCCTCCGACCACCAGCCCGCCATCAGCGAAACCGGACGCGGAAGAAACTCCATCCGCACAATCTTCAACAGGTAGTCGCGGATGGTGTCGTCGATCTCGATGCCCTCGACCGTCTCGTTCCAGTAGGCCTCGAAGTCGGCTCGGGTGGCGGGCCACATCTCCGGCGGCATCTGCAGGGTGGTTCCCATCACCGCGCCCTGGCGGTAGGCGTCCTCGGTGATCTTCGACGGATCGCCGAAGAATCGCTGGGTGTCCTCCCACCCGCGATACAGACATGCCGCCACCCACAGCTGCAATTCGGGATCGAAGGCGTTGTACTTCACCGGGCTGTCGTCGGTGGAGCGCACCTGGACGTGCGCCTTGTTCACCGCCTGCCGGTACCGACGGCGGTCGTCCGCGGTGCCCATCGCCGCGACGGCGAGGTAGGTGAGTGTGGTCCGGGTTCGCTTCACCGGGACCTTGAAGAGGTTGCCCGACTCCACCTTGCTCTCGTAGACGCCGTATCCGACCGCGGGGACGGCCAACTGCATGATGACGTTCGCCGGGCCCGCGAGCAGAGCCAGGCCGAGCATGTCGAGGTCGTCGACGGTCTGCGCATCGAGTTCACTCCGCTTCGAATGACGTTCCGCGACTGAAGGATCGAGTGCTTCCGCGGTCATGTTCGCCTCCCGGGCGGATGAACTGATAACGACTGTTTCCCCTTTGATTCAACGCCCGCGTGGCCGAGGTGTCAAGATGTGTGTCGTGACTGAATCCGACGACGCTCCGGGAGGGCTGCGCGATTACGGCGGCGAATCCGGCGACGCCCGGGTGGCCCGCCGTCGTGCCGCCCTCATCGACGCCGCACTCGACATGCTCTCCGAGTCCGAGCCGGGAGCCGTCACCGTCCGCGGCATCTGTGCCCGCGCGTCGCTCACGCCGCGCTACTTCTACGAGAGCTTCGAGAACGCGGACACGCTGGTCGGCGCCGCGTTCGACATGATCATCGAGCAGATCGCCGACCGCGCCCTGGCCGGTTTCAATGCCGGCTCGAGTGCGCGGGGGAAGGTCGTCGGTGCCGTCGAGGCGATCGTCGACGTCATCGAGGGCGACCCGCGGAAGGGGAGGGTGATCTTCTCCGACACCCTGCGCAGTCCGGTGCTGGTGCGCAAACGCCTCGAGATGCTGAAGATCTTCACCGAACTCACCTTCCAGAGTGCGCCCGCGGTCGCGAACGTCAGCGGAGGTCAGCAGACTCTCGCCGCGGCGCATTTCCAGGTGGGCGGCCTCGGCCGGCTGCTCGCGTCGTGGACGGAGGGGCTGATCGATCTCGACCGCCCGGCGCTCGTCGACATCTGCGTCCGGATGCTGCTTCCCGAGAGTCGCGCCGCGGATGCGTCTGGGGCCCGGCTAAGTTGAGTGCATGACGAACTGGCGTGACTACGGCGAGCCCGACCTTCCGGCGCCGTTGGCCGCGGCGCTCGACGCGTTCGTCGAGCACGGCTATCACGGCACCTCGGTCCGCGACATCGCCGCGCGTGCGGGGTTGTCGGTCCCGGGGCTCTACCACCACTATCCGTCCAAGCAGTCGCTGCTCCAGGGGCTGCTCGAATTGACGATGTCCGACCTCCTTCGCCGGTCGGAGGAGGCGCTGGCCGCCGCGGGCGACGATCCGCTGGCGCGCTTCGACGCCGTGGTGGAGTCGCTCCTGCGATTCCACATGTACCGGCGTGAGCAGGCGTTCGTCGGATCCACCGAGCTTCGCAGTCTCGATCCCGAGTACCACCGCGTCTACATCGGTCACCGGATCCGGCAGCAGCGGATGGTCGACGAGGTGGTCGAGGACGGCGTGGTGTCCGGCGCGTTCACGACGGATGCGCCGAAGGGTGCGGCCCGGGCGGTCGCGACGATGTGCGTCGGTGTCTCCACGTGGTATCGAGTCGACGGGCCGATGAGCGCCGACGAGTTGATCGCTCAGAACCTGGTGTTCGCCCGGTCGATCGTCGGACATGTGGCGGGCTGAGGGGCGATCGCCGAATGCTTGACGTCGTGCGGGGCCGCATGACAACCTAGCCCTGACCGAACGTTCGCTCGGTATGAACACGGAGGCTCAGATGGCTGTCGATCTCGCATACAGCGCGCAGGTGCGCGACCTCGTCGAACGGACCTCGGCGTTCATCGCCGAGGAAGTTCTCCCCATCGAGAACCGTTTCGCGGGCGACGTCGCCGCGGCCGGCGGCGACGACCTGCGCCGGGAACTGAACGCGAAAGCCAAGGCCGCGGGCGTCTTCGCGCCGCACGCGCCGGTGGAGTTCGGCGGACTGGGCCTCAACATGAGCGACCGCGCACCGGTGTTCGAGGCCGCGGGAGCTTCGACGTTCGGGCCCGTCGCACTGCACATCGGTGCACCGGATGAGGGCAACGTGCACATGCTCGCGCACATCGCCACGTCGGAACAGAAGGACAAGTACCTGGCGCCGCTCGCCACCGGCGAGGTGCGCAGCGCGTTCGCGATGACCGAACCCGCCCCCGGCGCAGGCTCCGACCCGAACGCCCTGTCGACGACGGCGGAGAGGGTCGCCGGCGGATGGAAGATCAAAGGCCGCAAGCAGTTCATCACTGGAGCCGACGGTGCCGGATTCTTCATCATCATGGCCCGCACCGTCGGGCAACGGGGCGACCGCGGTGGTGCGACCATGTTCCTCGCACCCGCGCACACCGCGGGCATCGAGGTGGAGCGGCACATCCACACCACTGACAAGTCGATGATCGGCGGGCACTGCGTGGTCGGTTTCACCGATGTCTTCGTACCCGACGAGGACGTCCTCGGCGCCCCGCACGAGGGTTACCGGTACGCGCAGGTGCGGCTCGGCCCGGCGCGCATGACTCACGTGATGCGCTGGATGGGCACCGCGGTGCGCGCGCACCGGATCGCCGTCGACTACGTCGAGCAGCGCGAAGGCTTCGGCGGGCGACTCGCCGACCTCGGCATGATTCAGCAGATGATCGCCGATAACGAGATCGACCTCGCCGCGGCGCGGGCGCTGCTGGTCCGGGCCTGCTACGAACTCGATCTCGACGAGCACGCCTCTGACTCGACGTCGATCGCGAAGACCTTCGGTGCGGAGGCGTTCTCGCGCGTCGCCGACCGGGCCGTGCAGATGTGCGGAGGCCTCGGAGTCTCAGAAGACCTTCCGCTGGCGCGTCTCGCCGCGGAGCTACGACCGTTCCGGATCTACGACGGCCCCAGCGAAGTCCACCGGTGGGCCATCGCGAGGCGGGCGGTCGGACGCGCACGCAGGGCTCGTGAGGCGACGAGGTGACGGCGGATCATCCCGGTCTGGGCGCTGAGAGCCTGCGAAAGCTGTTGGCGGCGAACGGTATCGATGTCGTGGGTGAGTTGCGGATCGACTTGATCGGCGGTGGACGGTCGAACCTGACCTTCGACGTCCGCGACGACGGCAGTCACTGGGTTGTTCGACGGCCCCCGATGGGCGGGCTCACACCGTCGGCGCACGACATGAATCGTGAATGGAACGTGACCTCGGCGCTGGCGGCGACCGATGTGCCGGTGCCGCGGACCGTCGCGATCGACCGTGACGGCGAGTACATCGGTGCTCCGTGCACCGTCGTAGAGTTCGTCGACGGCGCCGTGATCCGCTCGGTGGACGACCTCGCGACACTCTCCGACGCCGAGGTGACCGCGAGCGCCGACGCACTGGTGCGGACACTCGCGGCTCTGCATTCCGTCGACTACGAAGCAGTGGGCCTGGGCGATTTCGGCAGGCCGGACGGATTCGCCGGCCGGCAGGTCAAGCTGTGGGCTCGTCAATGGGCGCTGGTCAAGACGCGTGAGCTCGACGACGTGGAGCGCCTGGCGACGGCGCTCTCCGAGCGGGTGCCGGCGCGGACCCGGAACTCGATCGTCCACGGCGACTTCCGGATCGACAACACCATCCTGGCTCCCGGTGACCCGGGCACCGTCGCCGCGGTCGTCGACTGGGAACTGTCCGCGCTCGGCGATCCGATCACCGACCTCGCGCTGATGTGCGTGTACCGCGAGCCGGTGTTCTCGTCGGTTCTCGGATTCGATGCGGCGTGGACGAGTGACCGGTACCCCGATGCGGACGGACTGGCCGAGCGCTACGTCGCCGCGACCGGTGCCGACCTGGGCGACTGGGCCTTCTACCTCGCCCTGGCGAATCTGAAACTCGGCGTCATCGCGGAGGGGATCACGCACCGAGCGCTCTCCGGAGGCTCGTCCGGATCGGCGGGCGCCGAACGCGCCGCCGAAGCCACCGCCGAGTTCATCGCCGCGGGTCTGCGCGCGCTGAGGTAGAGGTCGGCCCTGCCTGCCGGTTGAGCCGTCCGGAACGTAGTGGGGGTGTCGGGTGGTTTCGACTCGCTGCGCTCGCTCAACCAGCCTTTGGGGGGCTGCTCGAAGAGCCTGCGGGGGCCTCGCTCGACGAGCCTGGGAGCTTCGCTCGGTGGGCTTTGTCGCTGGGTCGGCTCTTGTCGGCTGGTTGAGCCGTCCGGAACGTAGTGGAGGGCGTGTCGAAACGTGGTGGGGTTTGGTTTCGACTCGCTGCGCTCGCTCAACGAGCCTTGTGGGGGCCGCTCAACGAGCCTTTTGGGGGCTGCTCGAAGAGCCTGCGGGGGCCTCGCTCGACGAGCCTGGGAGCTTCGCTCGGTGGGCTTTGTCGCTGGGTCGGCTCTTGTCGGCTGGTTGAGCCGTCCGGAACGTAGTGGAGGGCGTGTCGAAACTTGGTGGGGTTTGGTTTCGACTCGCTGCGCTCGCTCAACGAGCCTTGTGGGGGCCGCTCAACGAGCCTTTTGGGGGCTGCTCGAAGAGCCTGCGGGGGCCTCGCTCGACGAGCCTGGGAGCTTCGCTCGGTGGGCTTTGTCGCTGGGTCGGCTCTTGTCGGCTGGTTGAGCCGTCCGGAACGTAGTGGAGGGCGTGTCGAAACTTGGTGGGGTTTGGTTTCGACTCGCTGCGCTCGCTCAACCAGCCTTGTGGGGGCCGCTCGACGAGCCTGGGGAGGGCGCGCTCGCTCAACAAGCGTGTGGGGGCCGCTCAACGAGCCAGGGGACGAGCATCGGGCGGCGCTAGCGGTAGGTCAGGAGGCCGGAGTCGAGGGCGGCGAGGTGTTCGTGGGCGTTGAAGGAGACGAGGGTCAATCCGCTGCGGCCGGCGAGGATCTTGGTGATCGAGGTGTTGACGAAGGTGCGCGACATCTGTGGCCACGACTGCGGCGGGATGTCCCACAACTGTGCCACCAACTGGGTGATGGAACCGGCCGACGACACCACGAGCACGTTCTTTCCCGACCCGGCCGCATCAGCGGCACGGTCGGCTGCGGCGCGGGTCCGCTTGGCGTACATCGCGTACGTCTCGGGGCCGATGTCGGCGCCGTCGACCCATTCGTGCAGGGCGCTGGTGATGGCGTCCTGGAAGGGTCTGCCGCCGTCACGGTAGATGTCGTCTCCCTCCGGGAGGGGCGGCGTGACGTACTCGTTCCAGTCGGGATCGATCGTCGGCGCTGCGGCGTCGGGAAAGGCTTCGAGGACGCCGGCCATCGTCGCGCGCTGTCGGGGGAGATCGCCGCAGAACATGGCATCGAATCCGGTCACCTGTCGGGCGAGCGCTCGGCCGGCGGCGCGAGCCTGAGCGAAGCCGAGCTCCGTGAGGCCGGGGCCGCTCACGGCGTCGGCGTCGGGTCCGTAGGCGTGCGCCGGAGCCTGACCGTGCCGGACGATGTACAGAACTCCCACGCCATTCCTCGCTGCCGAGCCGTGGCCCGCGAACCGCGAGCCGGAACCGATCACACCGTCTCGCGCCCGGGGCGACTGAGGCGGCTGCCACATTCTCAACCTATCGGGTGCTCCTCACTTGCACGCGGACAGGGTGCTTGCTACTTTTGGCGATCATGACCAGTCAGCTCGCCGCGATCGGGGAGGTCACGTATGTGACCACCGCTCTCGGATGCCGTCTGCCGCTGGCCCGGGTCCTTTGTTGTTGCCGAATGCGCTGACCCAGCTCCGCCTCGCGCTGATCTGCGCGAGACCACTCGCGGCGTGACCGCCTCTGCCGGTCCGCCCAGGCAACAGGACTCCAAAGAAACATGACTTCTGCTCTCGACCGTCCGATCCTGTCGAAATCCGCTCCCGTCGGCGTCGTGGTTCGCCCCGTCGCGGGCGCCGCCTCCCGACCCGTTGCGAAACCGTCCGCCCCGCACGTCACCACGGCGAAGCTGCAACTCTCCACCAAGGCCGCCGCGCTGGTGCTGCGCACGGCGCGGGTGTCCGGACCGGTGTTCCGCGACGACGCCGCCGCCCTGACGGGGCTGTCCATCTCCACCGTCAACCGTCAGGTGAGCGCATTGCTCAAGGCCGGCCTCATCCGTGAGCGCGCCGATCTGACCCCGCCCGGTGCGGTCGGGCGTCCGCGAGTTCCGTTCGAGATCAACACCGACGGATACCTCACGGTCGGCATCCACATCGGTTACAAGGTCACCTCGATCACGACCCACGATCTCCAGCATCGGGTGGCCGGTGCGATCGCGATTCCCACTCCCCAGGCCGAGGACCCCGACGCGGTCGTAGCTCAGATCGGTGCCAGCGCCCGCCGGTTCGCCGACCGCTGGGTGGGCAAGCGCCTGTTGTGGGCCGGCGTGGCCATCGGTGGTCGCGTGGCCGACGGCGGCTTCGTCGACCATCCCCGTCTGGGCTGGGAGGGCGTCCCGGTCGGCAGGCTGATCGCCGAGTCGCTCGGACTGCCGGTATCGGTCGCATCGCACGTCGAGGCCATGGCCGCAGCCGAACAGGTCGTCAATCCCGCCGACCAGAGCCAGAACTTCCTCTACTTCTACGCTCGCGAAATGGTGGGCATCGCGTTCAGCGTCGACGGTGCCGTGCACACGCCGGCCGCAGGCCCGCCCACCATCGGGCACTTCCCGACCGGTCCGACCACCCTGCTCGATCCCGACCGCACCGGACGCCTCGAGCCGACGGTCAGCGATTCGGGCATCCTCTACGCGGCCCAGCGAGCCGGACTCGAGGTCGATTCCCTCGACGAGCTGCGGACGCTGGCACGGACCGGGAACACGGTCGCCAACGACGTCCTGACCGAACGCGGCGAGGTGCTCGGCCGCACGGTGGCGCTGATCTCGGACATCTTCAATCCCGACCACGTCATCCTCGGCGGACAGGCCTTCACCGACTACCCGGAGGCGCTGCCGGCCGTGAGCAAGGCGCTGCGCGCCACCACGGTCATCACCCAGCGCGACGTCCGCGTGGCACGTTCGGCCATCACGGTGCAGCAGAAGGCGGCGGGTGCGGTCGCACTCGACGCGATCTACGCCGACCCGCTCGACGCACTGTCGTACACCGCGTAGCCACACGACGCCGCGGCGCGCGGCCTACCCGGACGGCGGACCGAAGCCCTCACGGGAGAGGACTTCGCCGCCGGTGGGACCGATGACCGTCTTCACGAAGTCTTCGGCCAGCGACTTGTCGTCACTGGACCGGACGACGGCGATCGGATATCTGTTGATCGCCTTGGCGAACACCGGATCGTCCACCGTGGAGACGCTCACGCCGAGGCCGGGGCGAGCCTGCGTCTGGTAGGCGAGAGCGGCGTCGGCGCGCCCGGACGCCACGTACGCGACCGCGGCCTCGCCGGAGTCGACGTGGATCGGATCGGTGAGCGCGGCCGACTCGATCCGTTCGACGTCCACCACGGCCGCACCGCACGGCAACCGGTCGGAGCACACCGCCACCCGGAGACCGGAGCGCGCGAGGTCGGCGAACCCCGTGACATGGCCGGGGTTTCCCGGCGGAACCACGATGACCAGCGAGTTGGAGGCGAAGCGCCGGGGGCCGATCACCCGCCGGCCGAGCCTGTCCATCGACGCCTCGTCGTCGGTCGCGATGACATCGGCCGACGCAGCCGAGGGGCCGGCGACGGTGACCCGGGCGCCGGGGTGCTGTTCCTCGAACTCGGTCGCGATCGCCGCCATCACGGCCTGCAGCGACGACGGAGCCGACACCGTGATGGAGGAGTCCTCCGTGCCTGGCGAGCATGCGGTCGTCACGCCCGTGAGCAGGAGCGCGGCGGCCCCCGCCAGTGCGCTGCGGCGCGGGGTGGAACTCCTGGTCCTCATGCCTTCAGACCTTAGAAGGTGCGGTGCCGGCGGTCCGGCGCACCCGGCCCATCCGGCCGCCTCACGCCGTCCAGTTGCGGTCGCGCACGAGCTTGTACGCGCGCAGCTTGCGGTAGCCGCGTACCGAGAGCGACGGGATCGGCCCGACGTGTGTCGCGGCGTTGTCGCGGAGTGCGGTGGCGAGGGCCTCGTCGATCAATGTGGTGCCCGACCGCGCCGCGCTCGCCAGCCGGGAGGCGATGTTCACCGGCTCGCCGAAGACATCGCCCATCCGCATCAGCACGTCGCCGCGGGCCATGCCGATGCGCAGGCTCGGCAACTCGCCGTCGGTGCTGAGACGGTGCAGTTCGACGGCGATCTCCGCGGCCGCGCCGGCGTCGATGACGGTGAACAGCACCGCGTCGCCGATCGTCTTCACGATATGACCACCGTGGTCGGTGATGATCGTGTGCGCCGCGGACTCGAAGGTCTCCAGCAGCGTCTCGAGTTCGGCCATCCCGAGACGCCGGGACAGTGAGGTGTAGCCGACGATGTCGGCGAATCCGACGACCACCTCGGTGTGCTCGGCTGCCCGGCCGGCGTCGGTGAGTCCCACCGCCAGATGCCGCCGCCAGACGAGATCCTGCACTCGTGCGAGCGCCTCAACCATCTCCTCGGCCGTGGCGTCGACGGTGGGGTCGGCCGCCAACCGAGTGATCTCCTCGGCCTGCCACTGCGCCAGTCGCGCGGTGGCCTGTCCGATCGCCCGCGCCGCGGCGAGTTGGGCGGTGGAGTCCATGGCCTGATCGTTGCCGGCGAAGACGCCGAGCGCGGCCAGGTCCTCCTCGGAGAAGCGCTGACCCGAGCCGCCCTCGCCGCGGGCGAAACCGAAGGCGTTCCAGAACCGCTGCGCGTACTCCGGATCGAGCCGCAGGGCGGTGATCAGTTCGTCCCGCGAGTACTCGAGCGGAGGGTCAGACACCCATCACACCTTTCATGAGGTAGGCCATGCGGGCGGCGAACTCGGGGCGCGGCGTGCTGCGCGGCAGCCGGACCGCGTCGTTGACGATCGCCAGCGCTGCATGCACAGCCAGGACCGCCGATCCGGGCGGCCGGTCGGCGTCGATGCCGGTGAGCAGCTGCACCCAGCGTGCCACGTAGCGGCGCTGCACCGCCAGCAGTTCGGCGGCCTGCGGTTCGCCCGCGAGGACATAGGAGCTGACGAAGCCGACGAGCAGGTCGGGAGAGGAGGTGACGGCGTCGACGTAGTGGTCGACCAGTGCGTTCAGCCGCCCCGCCGGATCGGGTGTGATCGCGTACGCGGCCATCACGCCGGCCTCCAGTCGCATGGCGCTGCGCTGGCTGATCCCGACGAGGATCGCCAGCTTCGACGGGAAGTGCTTGTAGACGCTCGGCCCGGTGATTCCGACCGCCGCGCCGATCTCGTCCATTCCCGTTCCGGCGAAGCCGTTCTCGGCGAACAGGCGGGCGGCGGCGTCGAGGATCTCGTCGCGGCGGGTGGGGGCGTCGTCGCCCGGCCCGGCGGTCTGGCGCAGGGGGACGGCGTGGCTCGGCGTGAGCCGGATGGTCTGGCGGACCAGTGCGAGGACCATCTCCTCCATCTCGTGCGCACCGCTGCGAACGGCACGCCCGGCGCCGCTGCCGACCACGCTGAGCACGGCGCCGGCCAGATACATCGACTCGCGTTCGGTGAGCTCGGGTCTGTCGGCGCGGATGGCCGAGGCCCACTGTCGGAGCACGGCGCGGGTGCGGCGGACCACATCGGCGTTCTCGTCGGCCGACAGGTGCTGTCCCGACCAGCGCCACAGCGACGTGGCATGCGGGTTGGAGATGCTCAGCTCGGTGACGCTGGCGGCGAGGGCGTCGGCCGGATGGTCGCTGCTCGCGAGGTCGGCGCCCGCGGTGCTCTCCTCGAGCTCGTCGACGCGGGTCTGGACCGCCGCCAGCAGGAGCGCCTGCTTGTCGGCGAAGTGCCGGTACACCGTCGGCGCGCTCACGCCCGCCCGGCGGGCGATGTCGGTGACCGACACATGCGGGTAGCCGCGCTCGGCGAACAGCACTGTCGCTGCATCGATGAGCTGGCGGCGCCGATCCGTCGACCGCGTGCGCCGGGTCGCCTTGGTGGTTGTCATGATGAACCGACCATAGCCGATGGATGGCTGTATATGAACCACTTGACCACTGGGTATAGCCAAATACGTTATTGCGGGTTAGCCTACGAGGGAAACCATTCTCGGTTCGTGTGAAAGGAACACCTGTGTCCGACGAAGCATTCATCTACGAGGCGGTCCGTACGCCCCGTGGCAAGCAGCGCGGAGGCTCGCTGCACAGCGTCAAGCCGATCGACCTGGTCTCGGGTCTGATCGACGGACTGCTGACCCGCCACAGCGATCTCGATCCGAAGGACATCAACGACGTGGTCCTCGGCGTCGTGTCGCCGGTCGGGGAGCAGGGTGCGGTCATCGCGCGTACCGCCGCCCTCACCTCGGGTCTCGGCGAGAGCGTTCCGGGCACCCAGATCAACCGCTTCTGCGCCTCGGGCCTGGAGGCCGTGAACCTGGCCGCGGCCAAGGTCCGCTCGGGCTTCGACGATCTGGTCCTGGCCGGCGGCGTGGAGTCGATGTCGCGTGTGCCGATGGGCAGCGACGGCGGTGCGCTCTTCATGGACCCCGCCACCGCGTACGACAACTACATCGCTCCGCAGGGCATCGGCGCCGACCTGATCGCCACCATCGAGGGCTTCTCGCGTGAGGACGTCGACGCCTACGCCGCCGAGTCGCAGCGTCGCGCCGCCCAGGCATGGGACGAGGGCCGCTTCGCGAAGTCGATCATCCCCGTCAAGGACATCAACGGCGTCACGCTGCTCGACAACGACGAGCACCGCCGTCCCGGCACCACCGTCGAGAGCCTCGGCAAGCTGAAGCCGGCGTTCGCGGGCCTGGCGGCCATGGCCGGATTCGACGACGTCGTGATGCAGAAGTACCCGAACGTCGAGCAGGTCAACCACGTCCACACCGGCGGCAACAGCTCCGGCATCGTCGACGGCTCGGGTCTGGTCCTGGTCGGTTCGGAGGAGGCGGGCAAGCGCAACGGCCTCACCCCGCGCGCCCGCATCGTGTCGTACGGCGAGGTCGGCAGCGAGCCGTCGATCATGCTCACCGGTCCCACCCCGGCCACCGAGCTCGCGCTCAAGCGCGCCGGCCTGACCGTCGACGACATCGACGTCTTCGAGCTCAACGAGGCGTTCGCGTCGGTCGTCATGAAGTGGATGAAGGACCTCAAGGTTCCGCACGAGAAGGTCAACATCAACGGCGGCGCCATCGCGCTCGGCCACCCGCTCGGCGCCACCGGCGCGATGATCATGGGCAGCACCCTCGACGAGCTCGAGCGCGTCGGCGGCCGCTACGGCCTGGTCACCCTCTGCATCGGCGGCGGCATGGGCGTCGCGACCGTCATCGAGCGTCTCTGATCGCCCCGGAACTAGAAGGAAAAAGACTCATCTCATGACTGCGAACATGATCACGTGGGAGAAGGACGCCGACGGCGTCGTCATCCTCACCATGGACGACCCGAACCAGGGCGCCAACACCATGAACGACCTCTACATGGAGTCGATGGCGGCGACCGTCGATCGCCTGGAGGCGGAGAAGGACGACATCACCGGTGTCGTCCTGACCTCGGCGAAGAAGACCTTCTTCGCCGGCGGCGACCTCAAGGACATGACCGCGGGACGCGGCGACAAGTCCAAGGAGGAGATCGCCACCGAGATCACCGAGCGCACCAACGCCATGAAGGCCGTGCTGCGTCGCCTGGAGACCCTCGGCAAGCCGGTCGTCGCCGCTATCAACGGCGCCGCACTCGGCGGTGGCCTGGAGATCGCGCTGCACTGCCACTACCGCGTCGCCGCGGACGTGAAGGGCAACCAGCTCGGCCTGCCCGAGGTGACTCTCGGTCTGCTCCCGGGCGGCGGCGGCGTGGTCCGCACCGTGCGCCTGCTCGGCTTCCAGCAGGCGCTCATGGGCGTTCTGCTCCAGGGCCCGCGTCTGAAGCCGGCCAAGGCCAAGGAGATCGGCCTGGTCAACGAGGTCGTCGGCTCGGTCGAGGAACTGATCCCCGCCGCCAAGGCCTGGATCGCCGCCAACCCGGAGGCCCAGCAGCCGTTCGACGTCAAGGGCTACAAGATGCCCGGTGGCGCTCCGACGAACCCGTCGGTGGCCGCCAACCTGCCGGCGTTCCCGGCTCTCCTGCGCAAGCAGATCAAGGGCGCCAACATGCCGGCTCCGCGCGCCATCCTGGCCGCTGCCATCGAGGGCGCGTACGTCGACGTCGACACCGCCGATCTGGTCGAGACCCGCTACTTCGTGTCGCTGGTCACCGGCCAGGTGGCGCAGAACATGATCAAGGCGTTCTTCTTCGACCTCCAGCACATCAACGGCGGCGGTTCGCGGCCGAAGGGCTTCGACAAGTACCAGGCCAAGAAGGTCGGCGTCATCGGTGCGGGCATGATGGGCGCGGCGATCGCCTACGTCTCGGCCAAGGCCGGCATCGAGGTGGTCCTCAAGGACATCGACATCGAGGCGGCCAAGCGCGGCAAGGGCTACTCGGAGAAGCTCGAGGAGAAGGCTCTCTCGCGCGGCAAGACCACCGAGGAGAAGAGCAAGGCTCTGCTCGACCGCATCACCCCGACCGTGGACGCCGCCGACTTCAAGGGCGTCGACCTGGTGATCGAGGCCGCGTTCGAGTCGGTCGAGGTCAAGAACAAGGTGTTCCAGGAGATCCAGGACATCGTCGAGCCGGACGCCGTCCTCGGCTCCAACACCTCGACCCTGCCGATCACCATCCTGGCCGAGGGCGTCAACCGTCCCGAGGACTTCATCGGCATCCACTTCTTCTCGCCCGTCGACAAGATGCCGCTGGTGGAGATCATCTGCGGTGAGAAGACCAAGGACGAGGTCCTCGCCAAGGTCATCGACTACACCCTGCAGATCCGCAAGACGCCGATCGTCGTCAACGACAGCCGCGGCTTCTTCACCTCGCGCGTCATCGGTACCTTCATCAACGAGGCCATCGCGGCCGTCGGTGAGGGCATCGAGCCCGCGTTCATCGAGCAGGCCGGCAGCCAGGCAGGCTACCCGGCTCCGCCGCTGCAGCTGTCGGACGAGCTGACGCTCACCCTGATGCAGAAGATCCGCAAGGAGACCGAGGCCGGAGCCAAGGCCGCGGGTCAGGAGTTCCCGTCGCACGGCTCGTACGCCGTCATCGACAAGATGGTCGACCTGGGCCGCACCTCGAAGAAGGACGGCGCGGGCTTCTACGACTACGCCGACGGCAAGCGCGGCCTCATCTGGCCGGGCGTGCGCGAGAACTTCGCCTCGGGCACCAATGAGATCCCGCTCGAGGACATGAAGGAGCGCATGCTCTTCGCCGAGGCCCTCGAGACCGTGAAGTGCTTCGACGAGGGTGTGCTCACCTCCGTCGAGGACGCGAACATCGGCTCGATCTTCGGCATCGGCTTCCCGGCGTGGACCGGTGGCGTGGTGCAGTACATCAACCAGTACGAGGGCGGCCTCAAGGGCTTCGTCGACCGCGCTCGCGACCTGGCGTCGAAGTACGGCAGCCACTTCGAGCCGCCGGCCTCGCTCGTCGAGAAGGCGGACGCCGGCGTCGAGAAGCTGACGAACGAGAACCTCGTCAAGAAGTGACGCGCTAGCGGCACACGACGCGAGAAAGCCCCGGTGAACCGGCGTTCACCGGGGCTTTCGGCGTGTATCGGCAGATACGCTCAGTCCGCCGTGCGGCGCCGGAACGCGCGCAGCGCGAAGGGTGCGAAGACGGCGGTCAGCGCGACCGACCACAGGATGGTCGCCAGTATCGGGTGCTGAAGCGGCAGCGCGGAGGCGTCGGTGGCGTGCGGCCCGTTCCCCCACAGCTGACGCATCGCCTGGACCAGGGAGGACACCGGATTCCACTCGGCGATGGTGCGGAGCCAGGTCGCCATGGGGGCGGTGGGGACGAAGGCGTTCGACAGGAAGGTCAGCGGGAACAGCACGGTGAACATGAAGCCGTTGACGGCTTCGACGGACTTGAGCCACGACCCGACGAGGATGCCGAACCAGATCATCCCGAAACCGAACACCAGGACGAGGACGAATCCCAGCACCCCCTCGAGCAGCGAGGTGTGGATGCGCCAGCCGATCGCCAGGCCGGTCAGCGCCATCACCACGATCCCGATCGACGAGTGCATCAGCGACGCGATCGCCCGGCCGAGCAGATACGACGTCCGGTTGATGGGGAGAGAACGGAAGCGGTCGACGATCCCCTTGTCGACGTCCGCGGTGATGCCGTTGGAGACGATGAAGGCGGTGAAGACGATGGTCTGGCCCATGATGCCGGGCAGCAGGTACTCGCGATAGCTTCCGCCGCCCGGCACCGGCATGGCGGGACCGAAGACGAACGCGAACAGCACCACGAACATGATCGGCTGGACGGTGACGTCCGACAGCATCTCCGGCATGCGCTTGGTGTGGATCAAGCTGCGCTGCACCATGATCGACGTCTGACGCCAGAGAGACGGCGGCCGGGCCGCGATGGTTCGGTCGAGGGCGGGGGCGCTCATGCGTCGGCTCCTTCGGAGTCGGCCTCCGGAACGGACTCCGCGCGGTGTCCGGTGAGGCTGAGGAATACGTCGTCGAGGCTGGGCCGCGACAGGCCGAGATCGTCGATGGCGATGCCGGAGTCGTCGAGAACCCGCGCGACATGCGTCAGGTCCGCGAGGCCGCCCGCGGGCAGGGTGAGGGTGCGCGCGTGCCGGTCGACGAACAGGTCGTCGGAGATCGGCGCGAGCAGTGCCTGCGCGGCCGCGAGGTCGGCGGAATGGGTGACGGTGGCCACCAGACTCGCCGCTCCGGCCTGCTGCTTGAGCTCGAGCGGGGTGCCCTCGGCGATGATCTTGCCCGCGTCGATCACGACGATCCGATCGGCGAGCTGATCGGCCTCTTCCAGATACTGCGTGGTCAGCACCAGGGTGGTTCCGTCGTCCACGAGACCGCGCAGCACCTCCCACAACTCGTTGCGGCTGTGCGGGTCGAGGCCGGTGGTCGGTTCGTCCAGGAAGAGCACGGGCGGTGACGCCAGGAGGCTCACCGCGAGGTCGATGCGCCGGCGCATGCCGCCGGAGTATTCGCGGACGGTCTTGTCGCCCGCGTCGGTGAGCGAGAACTGTGCGAGGAGCTGCTCGGTCCGTTCCTTGAGCACGCGGCGGCCGATACCGTACAGCCCGCCGATCATGCGCATGTTCTCCCGGCCGGTGAGCAGTTCGTCGACGGTGGCGGCCTGGCCGGTGAGGCCCATGCTGCGGCGGACGCCGTCCGGCTCGTCGAGGACGTCGAAGCCGTTGATGCGCGCGGTGCCCGAGGTGGGTGCACTCAAGGTGGTCATCATGCGGACGGTGGTGGTCTTGCCCGCGCCGTTGGGCCCGAGCATGCCGAGAACGGTTCCGGTGGGAACGGCGAAGCTGATCCCGTCGACCGCGGTGAAGTCACCGAACTTCTTCACCAGGTCCACGGCTTCGACGGCGATCGAGTCGGTCAGTCGTCTGTTCACTCGATCACCGTACGACGAGATGCCTCACGCCTCCATCGGGTTTTCCGAGGCGACGTCCGCGTTCGGGACCACGCGGATGCTGAGTGCGTCCGCCGCGGCGGCCGGAGGCGCGACCGGCGTCAGTTCCGGCCGCTTCGGCAGTCGGCCGTCGCCGAGGGAGCGTCCGCGGACCTTGCGGATGATCCACGGCGTGAAGAACTCGACGAACCAGCGCGCGTCGCCGAGGGTGCGCAGCACCCGGTTCGGATCGCCGGCCGGAGGCAGCGGCCGTCCCCAATCGGGTGAGCTGTCGGGCAGACCGAGCGCGTGCGCGGCTCCGGCGGCGAAGCGGTCGTGGCCGAGGGGCGAGGCGTGGAGGCGGTCGGGCGACCACGACCGGAGGTCGGAGAGGACCGGCGCCGCATGCAGGTCCACCAGGACGAAGCCGTAGGCGTCGGCGAAGTCGCGCATCATCTGGTTGATCGCTGCGAGCCGCGTTTCGATGCGGCCGGAGAACGGGATGGTCTCCGCGATGTTGGGAAAGGTCGAGACCACCACGTCGGCTCCGGTACCGGCCAGCCGCCGGTAGATGTAGTCGAGGTCGGTGTGCACCTCGCCGAGATCGATCCGGCCGATCACGTCGTTCATGCCGAGTGGTGCGGCGATCAGATCCGGCTCCAGCGCGAGGGCCGGTTCCAGCTGCTCGTCGCGGGTGTTCCGGGTGTTCTTGCCGCGGACCGCGAGGTTGGCGTACCGCAGGTCGGGGTTGTGCCGGGCGAGGTGCTCCGCCAGACGGTCGGCCCAGCCTCGGTAGCCGCTCGCGGGGTCGCCGTCGCACATTCCTTCGGTCTGGGAGTCGCCGATCGCGACGAACCGTGAGTAGTGCATGCGGACGATCTTATTCCGGCGACGGAGGCGGGGTGCCCTGGGTGACTTTACAAAATTATTGTGAATGTCTAGACATCGTACGTAACAACATCTAATGTCAACGTCACTAGTTCGCTGGACGAGGAGGAACACATGGCGAACCCGACGATCGACCGGAGCACCGCCGAGGTGGTGGAATGGCGCGACAAGAAGCGATACCTGTGGTTGCTGGGCCTGGTCCCGCCGACCGCGGTGTTCATGGCCACCGGTCTGGTGGCACTGTTCAACTGGGCATCGGACGCACTCGGCTGGAGCTGGGTGTCGACGGTGTCGCCCGTCTGGTGGTGGATCGGCCCGCTGCTGCTGTACGTGCTGCTGCCGATCCTCGACATCTTCTTCGGTCCGGACGGCCAGAATCCGCCGGACGAGTTGATGGAGCAGCTGGAGAACGACAAGTACTACCGGTACTGCACCTACGCGTACATTCCGTTCCAGCTCGCGAGCGTGGTCCTGGCCTGCTACCTGTGGACGGCTGACGACCTGAGCTGGCTCGGCGTCGACGGAGGCCTCGGGCTCGTCTCCAAGATCGGTCTGGCGCTGTCGATCGGCGTCATGGGCGGCATCGGCATCAACACCGCCCACGAGATGGGACACAAGAAGGTCTCGCTGGAGCGCTGGCTGTCGAAGGTGACGTTGGCGCAGACCTGCTACGGACACTTCTACATCGAGCACAATCGCGGCCACCACGTCCGCGTCGCGACCCCGGAGGACCCGGCCACCTCCCGATTCGGTGAGAGCTTCTGGCGATTCCTGCCGCGCAGTGTGTTCGGCAGCCTCAAGTCCGCGTGGGAGCTGGAGGCGACCCGTCTCAAGCGTCTCGGGCGTCCGGTCCTGCATCCGAGCAACGACGTCCTGAACGCCTGGGCGATGTCGATCGTGCTGTGGGGCGTGCTGACCGCGATCTTCGGATGGCAGATCCTGCCCTTCGCGGCACTGCAGGCCGTCTACGGTTTCTCGCTGCTCGAATCGGTGAACTTCCTGGAACACTACGGACTGCTGCGGCAGAAGAACGAGCGCGGCCGCTACGAGCGCTGCACGCCGGAACACAGCTGGAACAGCGACCACATCTGCACCAACATATTCCTGTACCACCTTCAGCGGCACAGCGATCACCACGCCAATCCGACGCGGCGGTACCAGACGCTGCGGAGTTTCGACGGTGCGCCGAACCTCCCGAGCGGATACGCCAGCATGATCGCGCTGACCTACTTCCCGCCGGTGTGGCGCGGAGTCATGGACCATCGGGTGCTCGAGCACTACGACGGCGACCTCTCGAAGATCAACATCCAGCCCGGCAAGGAACGGAGGGTCCAGGCCCGATACGGAAAGGCATCGGCATGAGCGCCTACCGCTGCGAAGTGTGCGAGTACGTCTACGACGAAGCCGAAGGCGCTCCGCGCGAAGGCTTCCCGCCCGGTACCGCGTGGTCGGACGTCCCCGATGACTGGGCCTGCCCTGACTGCGGCGTCCGCGAGAAGATCGATTTCGAACTGATTGGACAGTGACATGAGCACCACCGACTACAAACTCTTCCGTTGCATGCAGTGCGGCTTCGAATACGACGAGGCCGAGGGCTGGCCGGAGGACGGCATCGCCCCCGGCACCCGCTGGGACGACATCCCGGACGACTGGAGCTGCCCCGACTGCGGGGCGGCCAAGGCCGACTTCGAGATGGTCGAGGTCGCCCGCCCATGACCGGGCAGACCGCATCCGATGCGGGCGTCGTCGTGGTGGGAGCCGGCACCGCCGGCGTCACCGCGGCGGCGACGCTGCGGGCCGAGGGGTACGACGGACCGGTCACGCTGATCGGCGCCGAGCCCGGCACGCCGTACCGGCGGACCGCGCTGTCGAAGGATCTGCTCGGCGCGGACCTCTCCGAGTCCCGGATCGCCCTGCAGAAGCCCGACTTCTGGGCCTCGCGCGGCATCGACATCCGCACGCGGGTCAGCGTCACCGCGATCGACACCGCGGCGCGGACGGTCGCACTCGACAACGGCACCCGGCTCGACTACCGGGCCCTCGTCCTGGCGACCGGCGGCCGGCCGATCCGCCCGTCATGGCTCGCCGCCGACGTGCCGGCCCTGCGCACGCGCGACGATGCGATCGCGATCCGCGACGGTCTGAACGACTCGCAGCGGCTCGTCGTGATCGGCGGCGGGCTGATCGGCCTGGAACTGGCGGCCTCGGCCGCGGCTCACGGCATGTCGGCGACGGTCGTGGAGGCGGGCGGGCGCGTGGCGTCGCGAGTGATGCCCGCCGTGGTCTCCGACTACCTGCAGCGGCTCCACGAGGGCAACGGGGTGCGACTGCACCTCGGGTCTGCGGCGCATTCGGCGACCTCCGAGCGGGTGCAGTTATCAGGCGGGGCCGAGCTGGCGGGCACCGTCGTCGCGGCGATCGGCGCCTCGCCGGAAGTGGCGCTGGCCGCTGCCGCCGGCGTGCCGACCGGCCCGGCCGGGATCGTCGTCGACTCGACGCTGGCCACCGAGGTTCCAGGCGTGTTCGCGGCGGGTGACGCCGCCGGACCGCCGGACCTGCGGACCGGACGGCCCGCTCGCGGCGAGCACTGGTTCGGCGCCACCGATCAGGGCAGGGCGGTCGCGCAGTCGGTGCTCGCCGGACTGCGCGGCGAGCCGGCGGCACCGTTCGTCGAGGTGCCCCGGGCGTGGACCGTGCAGTACGGAGTCAACGTCCAGATGGTGGGGTGGCCCACCGCGGAGAGCGAGGTGGAGCTCGACGGCTCCATCGACGACGCCGACGCCACCGTCCGCACGGTGGTCGACGGAGAACTGGTGGGCGCGGTCACCATCGGTCGGGCGGCGGCGGCCCGCGCGTGCCGCTCGGAGATCGCGGCGGCGCTAGTCTCGAAGGTGTGAGTGCCCCAGCCCAGTCCTCGTCCAGCTTCGCGGTCGCGAGCAAGCAGCTGCTGCGTACGACGCTGCTGGACGGTCTCCGCACTCTGCTGCGAGAGAAGGACTGGGCTCGGGTGACGATGGCCGACGTCGCCCGGCAGGCCGGTGTCAGCAGGCAGACCGTGTACAACGAGTTCGCCTCCCGCGCCGGCCTGTCGCAGGCCTACGCGCTGCGTTTGGCGGACGAGTTCACCGGCGAGATCGGCGCGGCCGTGGCCGCGAACGTCGGAGACGTGACCGGTGCGCTGCGATCGGGTTTCGCCCGCTTCCTGGCCAGTGCCGCCGACGACCCGATGATCCAGTCGCTGCTGTCGGGCGAGGCCAAACCGGACCTGCTGAAGCTGATCACCACCGACGCCGCGCCGATCATCGCCGCGGCGAGTGACCGCCTCGAGGTGATCCTCGTGGAGTCGTGGATCGCCATCGACGCGGAGACGGCCGGCCGGATCGCGCGGATGATCGCGCGCACGGCACTGAGCTACGTGGCCATGCCGCCCGCCCCAGACGCCGACAGCGACGTCGCCGACGACCTCGCGTCGGTGCTCGCACCGGCCGTGATCGCGGCCCGCGCGTCCGAGCGCGACGGCGCGTCCTGAGCCGCCGCGCCCGGCGTCAGCGGGCCAGGAAGGCCCGAACGGTCGACTCGAAGGCGTCCTTGGCTTCGATCATCACCCAGTGGCCGCACTGGGGGAAGACGTGCAGTTCGGCTTCCGGGATCAGCCGCATCGGCGCCATCGACATGTCGGGCGGGCTGACGCGGTCGTCGCGGCCCCAGGTCAGCAGGGTGGGGCACTTCACCTTGTGCATCATCGCCCAGTAGGGCGGAGTGTCGGCGTTCGCCTGGTACTGCTGCATCATCTCGAAGGCCTTCGACCCGTACATCATCGCGGCGGTCTTCTGTGCGGCCGGATCGTTGGCGGCGGCCCACCGCTCGTCGATCAGGTCGTCGGTCACCAGCGCGCGGTCGTAGACCATGGAGTTGAGCCACCGGACCAACTTGTCGCGGTCGGGTGCGTCGGTGAACTCCTGGAGCAGACGGATCCCCTCCGACGGGCTGGGGCTGAAGATGTTCGGCCCCACGCCGCCGATGGTGATCAGCTTCTCTACTCGGTCCGGATACTTGATCGCGAGGTTGATGCCGACGACGCCGCCCATCGAATTGCCGATCATCGCCGCCGAGGCGATGCCGAGGGCGTCCATGAACCGGATGACGGATGCGCCCGCGGTCAGGACGGGATGGCCGTCGACGGGATCGGAGACGCCGAACCCCGGGAACTCGATGATGTAGCAGTGGTGCGTCTCGGCGAAGAAGCCGAGATTGCCGCGGTAGTTGCGCCAGCCGTTGACGCCGGGGCCGGATCCGTGAAGCAGGATGAGCACGTCGTCGTTGTGCTCACCGGCCTCGTGATACCGGATTACTCCCTCGTCGGTGCTGATCTCGCGTCTGGTTCCCTCGTAGGTCACGTCCATTCCGCCATAATAGAACGTGTTCTAGTTGCTGGTTGGACGTATCCTGGAGCGCGTGAAGATCGATGCCTCAGTTCCGCTCGTCGCCGCAGGTCTGATCGGCGGGTTCGCCGCCGCCCGATACTCCGGGATCCGTCCCCTCGGCGGTGCCGTGCTCGCCGCCGCCGGCGTCGGCGCCGGCCGCAGCTGGCTCCATCGCGGCGCGGCCGTTACGGGAGCTTTGTCGGCAACGTACCTCGGTGCGTTCGGAATCTCACACCCGCTGGCGAAGAAGCTGGGCGCATGGCCGTCCGTGCTGGTCGTGACGGGTGCGGCCACAGGTGTGACGGCGGTCGCCTTGACGCTCGCTGACAGATCGGCTCAGTGATTCACAGGAAGTCGGGGGAGAATCGTCGAGTGGTGCACGGCACCGCTCTTTGCTCTCGAGGGGATAGATGGTGATTCGACGTAATTCCGCCGCGCTGGTGTCATGCCTGGTGGGCGTGGCGATGGTGCTCGCCGCGTGCAGCGGTGGCACTTCGGCCCCGCCTCCGGCTCCCGCGGCGATCGGCGTGCCCGTGGCGAACGGCAAGCCGATCAATCCGACGACGCCGATCGTCGTCGACGCGACCGGAGGAGAACTCACCGCTGTGACGGTGACCAACGCGGCGGGTAAGAAGGTCGACGGAAAGCTCGACGCCACCGCGACGCATTGGACCACCTCCGAGGACCTCGGGTACGGCGGGACCTACACCGTGGACGCCACAGCGGTCAACAGCGACAAGAAGCCGACTACGAAGTCGTTCACCGTCACCACCATCACCCCCGACGACACCGCGTACGCCAACGTCGTCCCGGCACCGGACGTGGTCTCCGACGTCGGCATCGGCGTCGGTCAGCCGATGGTCTTCCAGTTCACCAAGCCGGTGAAGGACAAGGCCGAAGTGACCAAACACCTCAAAGTGACGACCACACCCGCTCAGCCGGGTGCCTGGTACTGGATCGACGACCAGAACGTCCACTACCGCGGCCCCGAATACTGGAAGCCGGGCACCAAGATCCACATCGAAGCCGACGTATACGGCGTCGATCTCGGCGACGGCGTCTACGGCGCCGAGGACAACGCCGTCGACTACACCGTCCACGACTCCTGGGTGGCGAAGGCCGACGGCGCCACCGAACTGCTCACCGTCTTCCACAACGGCGAGCAGGTCAAACAGATGCCGATGAGCCTCGGCGAGCCGAACAATCCGTCGCACACAGGTCCGCACGTCGTGTCCGAGAAGGCCGCGCAGACCGTCATGGACTCGTGCACCTTCGGTGTCTGCCAGGGCGATCCCGGCTACTACCGCGAGACCGTCTACAACGATCTGCGCATCTCGAACGACGGTGAGTTCGTGCACTCCGCGCCGTGGTCGGTGGGTCAGCAGGGTGCCTCGAACGTCTCGCACGGCTGCGTGAATCTGAGTCCGGCCGACTCGCAGTGGATGTTCGACCACTTCGGTCTCGGCGACGTCGTCGAGATCACCAACTCGGGCGGCCCGCCGCTGCCCGTCTGGGACACCTACGGCGACTGGGAACTCAGCTGGGATCAGTGGAAGGCGGGCAACACCTGACGAGTTGACGCCGGCGCTCAAGCCTCGGTGTCGCCACCGAACGAGGCCTCGTCCTCCGCGTTGAACGTCTCCTCCAGCGTCGCCGGACTGTAATCGACGTCGATGTCTTCGACGTTCCTTCCGCGCGCGGACTCGATCGCGTGCAGCCTGCGCTGCGCGCGATCGGCCGCGTACTCGAGGAAGTCGTCGTTGTCGATGCCGAACGGCGGTTCGTCGAACTGATCGTCGACCCAGGCGATCATGCCCATCGCGAGGGGGATCAGTTCGCCGAACCTGTCGGTGACCACCTGCCAGAGCGAGTCGTCGGCCGCCACGTGCCTGCGGCAGGTGAACGTGCCCCAGGCCATATGCCTGGTCTCGTCCTCGGCGATTCGGCCGATCAACTGCTGCATTCCCGGCAGGATCTCGGTTTCGACGCAGATGCGCCGCCACGCGTAGTAGCCGGTGAGTGCCAGGCTTCCCTCGATCACGTGGTTGTAGGTGACGCTGGCGCGGACCTGGTTGACCGGCGACGGGTCGGCGGAGAGCACCCGTAGCGACTGCGGCAGCTGTTCGTAGAAGAGCTGCCGGTAGTAGGGGTTCTCGGCGACGTACGGGTGCAGATCGCCGGTGAGGCCCACGGCGTCCATCCAGAGTCGGAAACCCTGGGCGTGCTTGGCCTCCTCGAGGCAGAACTGCGACAGGTACATCTCGTCACCGAACCGGTCCTCGGACGCCATCGCGTCCATGAAGGGCCGGATGTCCTGGGTCACCGCCTCCTCTCCCGCGACGAACTGCGAGACGAGGTAGGTGGCGCTCCGGCGTTGCTCGTCGTCGAGCGCGGCCCAGTCCCGCGCATCTCGGGAGAAATCGATCGCCGCGGGATTCCAGGTCTTGGCGTTGCCCTTGGTGAACAGTCGAAGCGGGAACGACTGCCAGTTCATCCCGCCCGCTCGCAGTGAGGTGAAGTCATGGCGCACATCGGATTCTGGGGAGGCAGCGGTCACGGGAATCACTTCCGGAGGTCGTATCGGCTGGGTGCTGCCGACGCTAGTGCGTTCCGCACGGGATCGAAGCGGATTCGGTGTCCGATCGGTCGGGATCGTTAGTCTGGGAGCATGTGGCCTCGTCCCGAGACGATGACGCGCACCCTGGTGGTGTCGGTGAGCGCCGCCCTGTGGTGCTCGGTGTGGTGCGCGATCTTCGCCGCGGGGATCCGGGGATCGGAGAGTCTCACGCTGGCGACGGTGGCACTGCTCGCCGCGATCGCCGGCGGGTTCGCGATCCCGACGGCGTGGATGTCGTTGACCGTCGGCGCGCTGGGCGTCGGAGCGGCGATCGGCGCGGCGGCCGGCGGCGTGCCGTGGGTCGCCGTCCCCGCCGCCGCGGTCGGAGTGATCTGCGTCGTGATCTGGCTGTTTCGGGTGGTTCCGCGGATCTGGCTCTATCGGCAGGGGACGCGGGTCCGCGGAACAGTGGTCGAGTCCGACGGCGACCGTGCCGAGGCGATCGAGAGCACCCACGCCACCGTCCACTACCGGATCGAGTATCGGGACGCGGAGGGCCGAACCCATCAGTTGACCGGCAGAGACGAGTTCCCCCTCGGCGCTCGGCCGTTGGTCGGCGATGCGGCCGAGGTGTACTACGCCGAGGCGAAGCCCGAGCGGGCCGTGGCGGTCTTCGGGACGACGCCGCGCGACTGACCCCGCGCCGGGCGGTTCGCGCGAGGAGCGCGTCAGTCCGCGGTGCGCGCGTCCTGGGACGTATCGGCGGCGATGGCGCCCGGCCACCAGATCCGCGGTCCGATGTCGAGGGTGAGCGCTGGAACCAGCAGCGATCGCACGATCAGCGTGTCGACGAGGACGCCGAACGCGACGAGGAAGGCCACCTGGGCGAGGAACAGCAGCGGGATCACCGCGAGGGCGCTGAACGTGGCGGCGAGCACCAGACCGGCTGCGCTGATGACGCCGCCGGTGCCGGTGAGGGCTCTGATCATCCCGTCGCGGGTGCCGTGTGCCTGCGCCTCCTCCCGGGCCCGGGTCATCAGGAAGATGTTGTAGTCGATGCCGAGCGCCACGAGGAACACGAACGCGAACAGCGGGACGACGGGATCGGCGCCGGGAAAGCCGAACGGGCCGTTGAACATCAGTGCCGCGACGCCCAGCGCGGTCCCGAACGACAGAACCGTGGTCGCGAGCAGGATCAGCGGTGCGATAAGGCTCCGCAGCAGGACGACGAGGACGGCGAGGACCACAGCCAACACGATGGGGATGATGACGTTGCGGTCGCGTTCGGCGGTGGTCCGGGTGTCCAGGTCGACAGCCGTGGCGCCGCCGACCTCCGCGTCGGCACCGGGGACGGACGAGACGGCGTTCCGGATCCGCACCACGGTGTCCTGTGCGGCGAGGGAGTTCGGGTCATCGCTCAGCGTCACCTGAATCGCCTGCCTCCCGTCGTGGGTGACGGGACCCGATGCGGCGGCGAGGATCTCGGCGGCTGCGACGCCGTCGACCGCACGAACCCGTTCCGCGGTTCGGACCGCGGCCGCATCGTCGGTGATCACCCAGGTTGGGGTGCCCGACCCGGCGTCGAAGTGCCTGCCGTGCATCTGCGCGCCGGTCACCGATTCGGTCTCACCGAGGAAGAAGTCGTCGGTGGAGACGCCGCCGGCGCGGAACGCGGGGGCGAATGCGGCGCCGATGACGAGCACCAGGAGGGTGACCGCCCAGATCTTGCGCGGCGAACGGGCGACGAATGCGGCGACCCGTTGCCAGATCCGGTGCGTCGAACCGGTGGCCGGCCCGGGCCGGCGCGGCCAGAACGCGGTGCGTCCGATGAGCGCGAGGGCGGCCGGGAGGAAGGTGATCGAGACGAGCAACGAGGCGGCGATGCCGATCGCCGCGATCGGTCCGAGGCTGCGATTCGAGTTCAGGTCGGACAGCAGCAGACAGAGGACGCCCAGGATCACGGTGGCAGCCGACGCGCAGATCGGGGGGAGGGTGGCGCGCCACGCGGTGCGCAGGGCCGCGCGTGCGGCCGGTTCCGCCGACAGCGCCTCGCGGTAGCGAGCCACCAGAAGCAGGGCGTAGTCGGTGGCGGCGCCGAAGACCAGGATGAACAGGATTCCCTGGCTCTGCCCGTTGAGTTCCAGGGTGCCCGCGGACGCGAGCCAGTAGACCACGCCCGACGCCAGTGCGAGGGCGAAGACTGCGGAGAGCAGCACCACCAGCGGCAGGATCGGCGAGCGGTATACGACGATCAGGATCGCCAGCACCACCGCCCCGGCCACCAGCAAGAGGACGCCGTCGATGCCCGCGAAGGCGTTCGAGAGGTCGGCGGCCTGGGCGGCGGGGCCGGTCACGGCCACTGCCACTCCGGGCGGTGGATTCGCCAGCGCATCGCGCAGCTTCCCGATCTGCTCCTTCGGTTTCCCGTCAGTGGAGACCGGGACGAACAGTTGGACGGCCGCACCGTCCGCCGCCCCGATCGCGGGAGAGAACTGCGGCGCGAAGCCCGGCGTTCCGGCCAGTGGAGTCACGGCGTCGGAGACGAAGGCGGTGTCGGCCGCAGTCATCGGCACGCCGTCCTGCTTCTCCGCGACGACGATCGCCGGGAAGTAGCCGGTGTCGGTGAACGCGGGCAGCTGCTCGGCCACGCGGGTCGACTCGGCCGACGAGGGCAGGAACGCGCTCGCGTCGTCGGTGGTGACCGTGCTGAGCTTTCCGGCCAGCGGTCCGGTGGCCCCGGCCACCCCGAGCCAGATCAGCACGAGCACGGCGGGCACCAGCGTGCGGGCGAGCCGCGAGGAGGTCATGGCCTCCATGTCTACCGGCTATGCGGTGTTCGCACCATCGAGAGCGCCGGTCGGCTGCCTCACCAGATGCGGACGCGATCGGCGGGCGGCAGATACAGCGCATCGCCGGGGACGACGTCGAACGCGTCGTAGAAGGCGTCGACGTTCCGGACCACACCGTTGCAGCGGAACTCCGGCGGCGAGTGCGGGTCGATGGCCAGACGCCGGATGGCTTCCTCGTCCCGAGTCTTGGTACGCCAGATCTGGGCCCAGCTGTAGAAGACCCGTTGCCGTCCGGTCAGTCCGTCGATCACCGGCGGCGTGGCGCCGGACTTCTCCTGCGCGATCTCGTACGCCACCAGGGCGATCGACAGCCCACCCAGATCGCCGATGTTCTCACCGAGGGTGAACTCGCCGTTCACCTTGTACTTCTCGTCCAGCCCGTGAGGCGTGAACTCGCCGTACTGCGCTGCCAGTGCCGAAGTGCGCTTGCCGAACTCGGCCCGGTCGTCGTCGGTCCACCAGTCCACCAGGTTGCCGTCGCCGTCGTACTTCGCGCCCTGGTCGTCGAAGCCGTGGCCGATCTCGTGGCCGATCACCGCGCCGATGCCGCCGTAGTTGGCCGCGTCGTCGGCGTTCGGATCGAAGAACGGGGGCTGCAGGATCGCCGCCGGGAAGACGATCTCGTTCATCCCCGGGTTGTAGTAGGCGTTCACCGTCTGCGGCGTCATGAACCACTCGTCGCGATCGACGGGGCGGCCGATCTTGCGGAGCTCGCGTGCGGTCTCGAAAGCCGCGGCGCGGCGGGAGTTGCCGACGAGGTCGGTGCGGTCGACCTCCAGCGTCGAGTAGTCGATCCACTTGGCCGGGTAGCCGATCTTGGGGGTGAACTTGTCGAGTTTCGCCAGGGCCCGGGCGCGCGTCGCCTCGGTCATCCAGGGCAGATCGCCGATGTTGCGGCGATACGCCTCGACGAGATTGGCGATCAGTTCGTCCATCCGGGCCTTCGCCTCGGGCGGGAAGTGTCGCTCCACGTATAGTTCGCCGACCGCGAAGCCTGCCGCCTGCTCGACGAAACCGACACCGCGCTTCCATCGGTCGCGGATCACCTCGGCACCGGTGAGGGTCTTGCCGTAGAACGCGAAGTTCTCGTCGACGAAGTCGCTGGAGAGATACGGTGCGACGGTGCGCAGCAGCCGCCAGGCGAGCCAGCTCTTCCATGAATCGAGCGGCTGCGAGGTGAGCAGTCCGGCGCTCGACTCGATGAACGACGGCTGACCGATCACCACCTCCGCGAACGTCTCGCCCGCGTCGAGACCAGTCAGCCAGCCGGCGAGATCGAAACCGGCGGCGAGATCGCCGAACTCCGCGAGGGTCCGCAGGTTGTAGGCGGCCTCGGCGTCGCGTCGCCGCACCACGTCCCAGTGATGCGATGCGATCGCGGTCTCGAGGTCGAAGATCGCCGTCGCCTGCCGTCGTGCGTCGGCGACACCGGCCAGTCCGAGCATCGCGGCGATGTGAGCGCGATAGGCCTCGCGCACGGCGGCGTGATTGTCTTCGCGATAGTAGGACTCGTCGGGCAGTCCGAGACCGCTCTGGGTGATGTGCACCAGGTAGCGGTCGGACCGTCGCGCATCGGTGTCGACGTAGAAGCCGAACAGGCCGCCCACCCCCTCGCGCTGCAGACGCCCCATCAGAGCGGCCAGTTCGGAGGTGTCGGAGACGCCGGCGATCTCCTGGAGCTGATCGGCGATCGGTGCGACCCCGAGTTCCTCGACCCGATCGACGTCCATGAACGACGCGTAGAGGTCGCCGATCCTGGCTGCGGGCGTGCCCGACTCGGGGGAGCCCTCGGCGCACTCCTCGACGATCGCGCGGACGTCCTCCTCAGCGTTGTCGCGCAGCACGTGGAACGCTCCGTCGATGCTGCGATCGTCCGGAATCCGGTGGCTGGCAAGCCATTTCCCGTTGACGTGGGTGAAGAGGTCGTCTGCGGCGCGTACGGATGGTTCGACCCACTCGAGGTCGAGCCCGGAGGTCTGCTCGATAGTCACGCCCTCCATAGTGACATCACGCCGGGGTTTATTCCCCGAGCCGCGCATCCATCGACCAGACGAGCAGTTCGCAATCGGTGGCCGCCCGGACGACGGTTCCGCCGAAGTCGGTGGCGCGCAGGGCGTCGGAGGCCTCCAGCGTCTCGCCCTCCACCTGCGCGGTGCCGCGGGTGACGAACAGGTGTGTGAAGCGGGACGACGGCACCGCGATGGTCTGTCCGGGAGTGAGTCTGGCCGCGGAGAGGGTGGCCCCGCGGTTGGCGATTCGGATCGCGGAGTCGTGGCGGGGGGAACCGGAGGCGACGGTGACGAGGCGTCCCGGTCGCAGTTCGCCCGAGATGTCGAGTTGCTCGTAGCCGGGTGTGATGCCGTACTCGTCGGGCATCACCCACATCTGGATGAAGTGCACCGACTCGTCCGCCGACTCGGCGTCGTCGTTGCGTTCGGAGTGCAGGATGCCGGTGCCTGCGCTCATCCGCTGTGCGAGGCCGGGATAGATGACGCCGCTGTGTCCTTCGGAGTCCTGGTGGACCAGCGATCCCGACAGCACCCAGGTGACGATCTCGGTGTCCGCGTGCGGATGTGTGTCGAAGCCCTCACCGGGCGAGATCACGTCCTCGTTCTGCACCAGGAGCACGCCGTGGTGGGTGTTCGCCGGGTCGTAATGGTCGCCGAACGAGAAGGAGTGGGCCGAGTCGAGCCAGCCGGTGGTGGTGCGCGCGCGGTCCGTGGAACGCAGGATGGACGTGCTCATGGAGTCCATTGTCCTCCGTCGCCCGGAACGGATGCCGTGAGCGGCGCGTTGTGCGATTGTGACCACATAGTTCCCGGAATGCGAGCTTGTGGCCAGAGAAACGGGTGGGAATGAAGTGATAATTGGGACTATGGTTTCGCGGGTTGGAAGAGCGGTGTTCGCTGTCGTCGCTGCGCTGGCCGTGGTTCTCGCCATGGTCTCGTGCTCTTCCGACGACGATTCGGATGCTTCGCGTGCGGTCTCGGCATTCGCGGACGCGATCAGCAGGCAGGACACGCAGGGAGCGGCCGACCTGACGACGTCGCCGAGTCAGGCGGCCGAGCTGCTCGGCGTCACGTTCGCGGGAATGCATCCGCGTGAGGTGTCCGTCGACACCGGGCGGCTCGTGGAGTACAGCGACGGCAGCGCCTCGTTCACCCTGACCACCACGTGGAACTGGGCGGGCGACCGGAGTTTCCAGACCAAGACCTCGGGGTCGGCACGCCGGCTCTCCTCCGGCTGGAAGGTCCAGTGGGATCCGGGGCTGCTGTACACCGGCCTCACCCCGGACGGCCGACTGCAGGAGGTCCGCACCGACGCCACTCCGGCGCCGGTGGTGCGCAGCGCGTCGGGCAAGCCGTTCATGCAGATGGAGCCGGTCAACGAGATCACCATCGACCCGGCCGCGACCAAGGATCTCGACAAGTCGGTGCGAGCGCTGGCGAACGCGGTGGCTCCGGTGGCCCCGATGGTGACGGTGAAATCGATCGACGACAAGCTCGCCGCTTCCCAGGGACGGCAGGTGGTCGCGGTGACGCTGCGCGACTCCGACATGCAGATTCTCACTTCCGATCCGGCTCGGATCGCGGGAGTCAACGTCAACAAGTCGGGCATGCTCGTGATGACCGACCGCCGGCTGTCGACCCCGCTGAGCGCCGGTCTGACGAACTACTGGAACGCGATCCGCGACGCCACCGCCGGCTGGCAGGTGCAGCTCGTGGCGCCCGGGGCGCCGCCGCAGAAACTCGCCGGGCATCAGGGCGGGGCGGGCCCGGACATCGTGACGACGATCGACCCGAACGAACAGCTCACCCTGGGCGACGCCGCCGTCGAGGTGGCGCAGCCGGCGACGATCATGACCCTCGACGCCGCCACCGGAGCGATCCGCGGGATGGCGCAGAACGACGCCGCGGCCGCCAAGAACATCGAGGCGGGCATCGCCTATCCCGTCGGCAGCACCCTCGACCCGGTGTTCGACGCGATCGCCGCGGAGGGCAAGGGCGCCGATCAGCACAGCGCGGAGTCGGTGCTGCACTCACTCGGGTTGGGCCTGCAGTTCACGGTTCCGGGAATGAGCCTGCCGAGCGGCACCGCGCCCAAGGTGTCCGCCGCCGCGTACCACCCGAAGGATTACACGGCGTCGATGATCAACATGGCGGCCCTGGGAGTCGCCCTGGAACGAGCCGGCGGTGACCGGACCGCGGCTCCGCCGTTCGTCATCAAGGGGTCGAAGACCAAGGTCACCGGGGGCCAGTTGGGCAAACTCGACGACGGCGTGGTCCGGCGGATCCAGGCGTCCATGACGACCACGGCGAAGACCGGCGACGCCAGTGATCTGACCCGTGCTCCCGGGCTCAAGGCGCTGGTCGGCACCAACGGGCCGCAGGGACCCGGTTGGTTCGTCGGCTCTCAGGGCGGCAAGATCATCGTCATCTACTGCGAGGGCGACAAGTCCGGTACCGCGGCCCTTCAGGTGGCGCAGAAGTACTTCACGCTGAAGTGACGCGGCGCCGCGTCACCAGACCGGCGACGGCGCGCCAGCCCAGCAGCAGGACACCGGTCGCGATGGTGGCGACGATGCAGAACGAGAGGGCCGTGCCCTGCCCGGAGACCACGCGCAGCAGCATCCCGACGACGACGGTCGAGACCCAGACCGCGACGCCGGCGGGCCAGAGTGCGGCGGGCGCGAGGTCTCGGCCCCGGGTGGTCGCGGCGGCGATCGCCCAGCCGGCGATCGCTCCGACGAGGAACGGCCACAGGGTCGTCAGGAATCCGGTGAACGAGCCGGCCTCATCGTGGCTGCTGCGGCCGACGGCGACGAACACGCAGATCGCCGCGAAGTCGGCGACGGCGGGGAGGACGAGACGTCGCTGAACCGGCGCGACGGATACGGGTGCGGTCATGTCCCCACCGTATCCCCGGACCGGCCGGCCTTCCCTACCCTGTGTTCGGCGTCTCGCCGGCACCGGGATCGCGACCGTCGTCGGACCGTCGATCCAGCTGTCCGGGGTCGATGACCGGATACTTCTGCGTCGTGTCTTCGGCGATCTCGTCGTCCAGACTGCGCCGGGACTTGAACGCACCCCGGTACCGCACCGCGATGACGACCCAACCGATCAGTGCGATCAGGATGTAGCTGATGATGCGGTAGATCAGGACGGCGGTGAGCGCATCCGCGGCGCCCATGCCCGCGGAGGCGAGGGCCGCCACCAGGACGCCGTCGACGACGCCGATGCCGGCGGGCAGCAGCGGAACCGCGGTGCCGACCGCCTTGCCCGCGGCATAGGCGACCATCAGACCCGAGATCGAGGGATGCGCGCCGATCGCATAGCAGGCGGCGGCGAGACAGAGAACGTCAGCGACCCAGTTGAACAGGCTCCAACTGAACGCCTCGACGGCGTTGCGCCGGTCGAGCTTCACCGCCTGCAGCTGGGTGATGATCTGGTGGAGTCGGTCTGTCCCGTAGTCGGCGGGCTTGTCGCGCAACTCGTTGAACCAGCCGAGCAGCCGGGCGGCGATGGTCTCGAGCACCTGGGGATGACTGGCCATGTACTGCACGACCGCCACGAACACGACGAACAGCGAGACGCTGAAGATCACCGAGAACGGACTGGTCTTGGCGCCGGCGAGCAGGGCTCCGCCGAGGCCGAGCAGCGCCAGTCCAGCGCCCGCCAGCAGCCCGGACATCACCAGCTGCCAGGAGGCGACCACCGGTGTCGCGCCCCAGCGCCGGCTCTCGCGGTAGATGAACGCCGGAGCGAGGACCTGTCCGCCGGGCAGGGTCTGGGACACCGAGTTCGAGGCCAGGATCACCGCCAGTGATTCGCGCTGCCGGACCCGGACGCCTGCCGAACGCATCAGGACGCGCTGCACCTGGCCGTAGCTGTCCATCGACAGCAGAGCAGCCACGATGGAGACGAAGACCCACTGCCACCGGAGCTCGCCGATGCGCGCCCAGGTCTGTGTGAGCTTGGGCCAGACGATCACGCCCTCGGTGACCAGAATGGCGACGACGAGGACGATCAGACCCCATCGGAGCCAACGGCGCCACGGTCGCGAGGACCCGCCCTCGGGCGTCGGGTCCGCGGCGACGTGGTCGGCGTCGTCGTTGGGCATGCGCTACAGCGTAACTGCCCGGTAGCGAGGGACCTATTCCCCGTCCTGCTGTGCCCGACGGCTCCGGCGCAGCAGATCCTGCACGCTGATCTGGGTTCCCTCCTCGCCGCGGTCGGCGCGGAGCTCGCGCGAAGGGGCCTGCGGCTCGGGTGCCGCGGGCTCACGGGCCGGGGCCTCCGTTGCCGGTGCGGTCGGGCGCGGGGGCGGTGTCGGTGCCGGGGGAGTGGCCCGGGCGCGGCGCGGCGCGGGAGCCTGCGGCTGGTCGGTCGCCGGGCGAGGAGCCACGGGCTGCGGGCCGCTCTGACCCGGTACCACCGGGCGCGGCGGAACCCGGCGCGGCGGTACCGGCGGTGCACCGATCGGGCGGCGCGCGGTCGCCGGGGCGGTGGGAGCGGGTCCCTGTGGCCGTGCAGCGGGCGTCGCACCGCCCGTCGTCGGTGCGATCGGCGTCCGCACCGGACGCGGCTGCGGTGCAGGCGGTGCGGTCTGCGGTCGTGCCGACGGGGCTGCCTGCGGTCGTGGGCGCTGATCCGGGCTCACCTGGCGGACGCCGCCGAGTCCGAGCTTCCACGAGCCGGTGTCGGGGCCGGAGCCGCGGCGGTCGGTGCGCGCGGCGGACGGCGCGACCACCTCGTCGTCGACGAGTTCGTCGAGCGTGCTGTCGGCGGTGGGCTGGGGTCCGCTGTCGGACTCACCCGGCGTCTCGTGCCGCGAGAGCGCGCGGCGGGGCCCCGTCGGCTCGGCCCGTCCGGCCACTGGACGTTCGGCCACTCCGGCCGGTACCCGCATCGCGGTGGTCGGTGCCTCCGCCGCGGCCACGACACCGCCCGAGGTGCCCGCGGGCACCGCGTCGAAGTAGTCGGGGCGCTTCTGGCTCGGGTCGTCCTCGAGGATGGTCTCGCCGAGGCCGATCTTCTGCTGCAGTCGTTGCATCCAGCGCGGCGACCACCAGCAGTCGTCGCCGAGCAACTTCATGATCGACGGCACCAGCAGCATGCGGATCACCGTCGCGTCGAGGATCAGCGCTGCGATCATGCCGTAGGCGATGTACTTCATCATGACGATGTCCGACAGGCCGAACGCGCCGGTGACCACCACCAGGATGGCCGCGGCCGCGGTGATGATGCGGCCGGTGTGCGCGGTGCCCACCCGGATCGCCTCGGTGGTCGACGCGCCCTGCTGCCGGGCCTCGACCATGCGGGAGAGCAGGAAGATCTCGTAGTCGGTCGACAGGCCGTAGATGATCGCGATGATCAGAACCAGCACCGGCGCGAAGAGCGGCCCGGGAGTGAAGTTCGCGATCGACGAGCCGTGACCGTCGATGAAGATCCACGTCAGGATCCCGAGCGTGGAGCCCAGACCCAGCGCGGTCATCAGCGCCGCCTTGATCGGCAGGATGACCGAACCGAACGCCAGGAACATCAGCAGGCCGGTGACCAGGACCAGCAGGATGGCCATCCACGGGAGCAGCTTGATCAGCGCGTCGATGGAGTCCTGGGTCAGGGTCGGGGTGCCGGCGACGTAGACGGTCATGCCCTGGTCGTCGATCTCGCGGAGCTTCTTGATCGCCTCGGGTGCGGTGTTGCGGTCCACCAGACCGGCCGACATCTGCGTCACGCCGAGCCCGGTCTCGTCGTCGCCGTACACGCCTTCGAGGGCTCCGCCGTCGGCCGTGGGCGAGAACTGCTTGGTGAACCCGGGGATCTGGTTGGCCTCGTCGGCGATCCGCTGAATCTTGCCCGCCGCGTCGTCGGTGTTCTGGTCGTAGGTGACGATCAGCTTGAGGTCTTCGGTGCGCTCGGTCGGGAAGTACTTGTCGAAGTCCTCCTGCGCGACGCGGTTCGCGTTGTCGGGCGGGAGATAGGCCTCGGTCATGCCGCCGAATTGGATGTTGCCGAACGGGATGATCAGCGCCAGCAGCAGCAGGACCGTGGGTGCCGCGGTCTTGACCGGGTGCTGCATCACCCATCCGGACAGGCGGCCCCAGAATCCGGCCTCGATCTCTTCGCGCGTCTTGGTCCGACGCAGGAAGGGCAGGCTCAGCGCGTCGATCCGGCGGCCCAGGATCGCCAGGATCGCCGGGAGGACGGTGATCGACAGGATGGCGGCCAGACCGACCGACGCGATCGCCCCGTACGCCACGGATTTCAGGAAGGCCTGCGGGAACATCAGGAGACAGGCCAGCGCGGCGACGATGATGGTCGCCGAGAACACCACGGTCTGGCCCGCGGTCATCACGGTTCTTCGGACCGCGGCTTTGACCGTGTATCCCTCGGCCAGTTCCTCTCTGAATCTGCTGACGATGAACAGGCCGTAGTCGATCGCGATGCCCAGACCGATCAGCGTGACCACCGACTGGGCGAAGATGTTCAACTCGGTGAGCTGCGCCAGCACCTTCATGATGCCGAGGGAGCCGGCGATCGTCAGACCGCCGATGAAGACCGGCAGCACGGCCGCCACCACGCCGCCGAAGACGAACAGGAGCATGATCGCCACCACCGGTAGCGCGATCACCTCGGCGCGCGAGATGTCGTCTTCCATACCCTTGCTCATCGCGGCCGCGATCGGTTGCAGACCGGCCAGCTGAAACTTGGTTCCCGGTAGGTCGTACCGGTCGGCGAGCCCGTCGAAGAACGGCTCGATGGTCTTGTAGTTGTTCAGGATCGTGGTGTCGTCGTCACCCGCGACGCCGATGGACACGAAACCGTGTTTTCGGTCGGCCGTCCACATCCGGGACTGCTTGATCTCGGCAGCGGTCTGACCGGCGCCCGCGTCGGCCTTCTCGAACGGATCGATGATGCCCGCGTGCCCGTCGCCGGACTCCCGGCTGACGATGTCCGGATGCTCCTTGACCAGGTCGTCGACGATGTTCTCGATCTTGGCGCTGAACGCCGGATCGTCGACCTTGGTCCCCGCAGGCGGCGTGATCAGCAGGATCACGTCGGACTTGTGGTCTCGCCCGAGGGCGGTGTCGGCAATGACGGATCCCTGGGCCGACTCCGAGCCCGGGTCGAACCATCCGCTCTGGGACAGGTACTGCGGCAGGTTGATGCCGTACAGCCCCAGACCGCCCATCAATGCGACGAGGACGGCGATGACGGTATAGCGCATTCGGTAGACGAATGAGCCGATGGATCCGAACACGCCGGTGTCCTTCCTACTTGCGGGTACCGAAAGTGCGATTCTCGCAGCCTAAACTGAGAAAACCTGCGCACGGCTTCAGGTCTCTGAAGACCTGTCTACTTGAGCAACGCCGTGAGGGGACGGAACGGGGTGAGCCAGGCGCCCTCGTCCGGCAGCGAGTCGAGACTGATCCGCGGCAGCGGTTCGCGGAACACGCCGGGGATCTCCTCGAGATCGATGAACTCGATCTCTTCGCAGGTCAGCGCCCAGCTCGCATGCTCCCGGAAACCGATGACGGTGACCGGCACACCTTCGGCCGCGATCTCCAGCAGCGGTTCCCGGAAGGCCTGGCCGTCGGCTGAGGCGACGATCACACCGGCGAGGCCGGGTGTATGACGTCGCACCTGGATGTGGTCGAGCATGTCGGCGTCGACGTCGCTGTCCTCGGTCAGCTTCGGCTTGGCGAACACCGCGTAACCGACGTTCCGCAGCGCCTCCACCCACGGGCGCACCACGTCGGCGCTGCCGGGCACGATGTTGGTGAAGACGGTGGCTTCGGGCTCGACCTCGGCGTGCAGACTCGCCGCCAGAGCGGCGTTCCGCTTGAGAATCCAGCGGCCCAGGGCGTCGAACCGCGGCCGGTGCGCGGCGGTCGGGCGGCCGCCGAGGATTCCTCCGAGACCCATGTCCATATTCGGGGCGTCCCACACCAGCAGCAGTCGGCGAGCACTGCTCGCGCCGGAGATCGTCTCCGCGAACTCGGGGCTCATGCGTCGTCCTCCCTGGTCTCCGTGCGCGTGGGCTTGGGATGCGGCTTCACGTAGACGAACTCGTTGACCTCTCGGCCCTCCTCCTGGGCGCGGCCCTCGAACTTGGTGGTCGGGCGGTCGAGCAGAATCGGCGAGTCGAAGGTCAGCGGCACCACATGCGGCCGGTCCGGACGCTGCGTCGCCAGCAGTTCGGCGATCCACAGCGCGTAATCGGCGTGATCGGTCGCGATGTGCAGGACGCCGCCGGGCTTGAGTCGATCGGCGATCAGTTCGATGGTGCCCGACTGCAGGAAACGCCGCTTGTGATGGCGCGACTTGGGCCACGGGTCGGGGAAGAACACGCGGACGCCGGTGAGGGTGTCGGGACCGATGAGCTCGGAGAGGACGACGGTCGCATCGCCGCGGACCATGCGGACGTTGGTCAGTCCGGCTCGGTCGACGAGGCCGACCAACTGCGCGAGCCCGGGCTGATACACCTCCACGGCCACGACGTCGGCGTCCGGCTCGGCCTCGGCCATCGCCGCGGTGGAGATGCCCGTGCCGCTGCCGACCTCGACGATGAGGGGAGCCTGCCGTCCGAACCACTCCGCCGCCTCGAGCGGTGGCTCGTCCGCGCGGTCGGGTCCGGTGCGCAGGTCGCGACCCAGCCGGGGCCACAGAGTCTCCCAATTGCGCTGCTGTCCGGGGGTCAGAGTCCCGCGCCGGAACCGGAAGCTGGTGACTCTCGGGTAGAGGCGGGAGCGGTCGGTGTCGGGCGCCGATCCATCGGCGGCGTCGGTGTTCACCGTTCCATGGTGTCCTATTTACGGTGCTCGCTCACAACGGACACCCCGATCAGCCGCCTCGGACCGCCCGATTCCGGCGACCGCCGCACAATGTCGGACCTGCGGGGTAGGTTCAGTGCACGCAGACACCTTGGGGGAGGTGGACGGGGTGGAACCCATTCTCAGCGGCCTCGCATTCGACGGGCCGGACTTCGCACGCACACCATTGGTGGTCGACGTCTCCGGGGCGCCCGGCGCGGGCAGTTCGACGATGGCCGCCGCGCTCGCCGCGCGCTTCGGAGTGGTCGCCAGACCGGTCGGTCAGGACCGGGGAGACGGTCCGGATCACGACCGGCGCCTCGACGACCCCGCGGATCTGCTGATCCGGGTCATCGGCGCACAGGTGCGCGCCTGTGATCGCGCCGCGATCCGGGCAGCGGAGGTGCCGGTGGTCGTCGTCGCCGCGAAGGCCGACACCCGGCCCGACGCCGACCGGCTCGCCGCGAACGCGAGCGAGGATCTCGCCTGTCCGGTGCATCCGGTGTCCGCACTGCCGGCCGCGGCGCGGATCACTTCAGCTGACGTGGACGTTCTGCGGTCGTGGGCGGCCGCCGAGGTCCGCGTTCCCGAGTCCGCGGCGGCGTTCGCCGCAGCCGCGCCCGACCAGGGCTCCGCAGCGCGGCTCCTCGCATTGCTCGGTCGCGCCGGCCTCGTGGAGTCGCTGGCCGCCGTATCGACCGACCCCGACCTGAACGCGCAGGCGCTGGCGGTGCGGCTGCGGCAGGCGAGCGGTCTGGACGCGCTGGTCGCGCCGATCGCCGCCGCTTCCGCGGAGATCGCGCGCGGTCGCCGGGTGCGCAGACTCTCGGGGCTGCGCCTGCATGCGGCCCGCGGCTTCGACCGCGTCGCGGTCGAACGGCGTCTGGCGGGGGAGCGGGTCCGATGACTCTGCTGATCGCCGGAACCGCCGGAGCCGATCCGGCGGGACTCGCCGCTGCACTGGCGGCCGCCGGGCTGCGGGAGGAGATCCTCGTCGCGGGCAGCCCCGCCGACGCCGCGTCGCAGGCCGCGCGGGCGCGGACGGCCGTGCTGGCGATCGACTCGTCGATGCCGGCGTGCGAAGAAGAAGACCTGCTGCTGGCCGAACTCGCCGCGGCGGGCCTGCCGACGGCACTCGTGGCATGTCGCGTCGACGCCTTCCCGGCATGGCCGAAAGCGCTGGCCGAGACGCGGCGCCGCCTGGATCCGCAGCGCGGACTTCCGGTGTTCGCGACCTCCGCGGCGCTCGCGAGCGCGTCCGGTTCCGCGTCGGGTGTCCCGGAACTGGCACGCTGGTGCCGCGATCGGGCCGACGGTGAAGCCGTTCCCCGGGCTCCCGCGCGGGCCGAGAACGGACAGGCCGAGAGCGGACAGAGGGCGCAGCCGCCCTCGGAGTCGGTCGCGCTGATCCGTGCCGATCGGCTCGCCGGACTGCGAGCGGGCATCGTCGCCTCCAGGGCGGAGGCGATCGAATCGTTGCGGGCCGCGACGTCCGATGTGCATCGCTGCGTGCCGGACGCCAGCGCCGCTCCCGGTTTCACCGACTGGCTGCCGTCGTTGCTCGACGCGCTCGAACACCGGGTGATGGACCACTTCGCGCAGCGGCTCGATCAGGTACGGGCAGCGGCCGTCGGCGGACTGGCCGGCGGCTCGTCTCCGCCGTCTCCGCCCGAGCCGTTCGGGAACGGCACGCGGGTCGTGCCTCGACCGCAGGGCGGTCGCCGCACCGAGGACGTCATGGTGCTGCTCCTCGGCGCATCGATGGGTTTCGGAATCGGCCGGATGGTGATCGCGCCGACCCTGCAGTGGGCCGGACTGGGCATCGCCGGGACCGTGCTCACCCTCCTGGGCGGCGTCGCGCTCGCCGCATGGGTGGTGTCCGTCCGCCGCGCATCCGCCGATCGCGCGCGGCTGGAACGGTGGGCCGCTGAGGTGATCGCGTCGAGGCGGCTCGGCATGGAACACCGCATCGGCACCAGGGCCGGCGCGGCCGAAGCTCAGTTCACGAGAGAGGTATGGAACCGGACGCGACCCGCTCGCGTCTGATGGAACCGATGGACGAATTGACCGGAGGACTCGCCGGAGACAGTGAGGATGGTCTCATCTCCCCGGAGGGAGGGGTGCACCACCTGTCCGGCTTCGGTGTGATGGCCGACGCTGAGAACTCGCCGGGTGTCGATGTTCACGACCACCTGTGGTGGTACTCGGACGGTGCCCTGTGGGACCTCGGGCCCGCGGAGTTCGATGCGAACGGAGACGGTGTCCGTGACTCGCTGACCTGCGAGGTCGATGGTTCCCCGGCGATCGTCGCCGATACCGACGGGGACGGGCGAGTGGACCGGGTGTCCGTTCTGCGAACAGATTGCCGAGTCGATGCGGGGGCGTTGGGCGAGCATGACGCCGAGTGGAGTCCGACGACGCTGGGCCGACTCGAATAGCCGCTGGTCGTGATGCCCGGGGGTTCGGTCCACGGCGTATGGGGCGTATCCTGGGGCCAGTATGCGTTCGCACAGCCACTGCGCGCAGGCACCCGTGAGTTTTCGATGAGGAGATCCGCATGACCGCTGCGACAATTCCGGGCGTCGAGCCCGGGAGCGCCCCTACCAAGCACGCCGGGCTCATCGCCTGGGTGGCCGAGGTTGCCGAATTGACGCAGCCCGACCGAGTTGTCTGGTCGGATGGCAGCGACGAGGAGTGGGATCGCCTCACTGCGCAACTCGTCGAGTCCGGCACCATCACCAAGCTGAACGACGAGCGCAAGCCCAACTCGTACCTGGCGCTCTCGGACCCCGCGGACGTCGCCCGCGTCGAATCTCGCACCTTCATCTGCAGCAAGACCGAAGAAGCCGCAGGCCCCACCAACAACTGGGTGGAGCCCTCCGAGATGCGTGCGACCATGACGGAGCTGTACCGCGGCTGCATGCGCGGACGCACCATGTACGTCATCCCGTTCTGCATGGGTCCCCTCGGATCGGACGATCCCAAGCTCGGCATCGAGATCACCGACTCCGAGTACGTTGTGCTGTCGATGCGCGTGATGACCCGCGTCGGCCCCAAGGTGCTCGAGGCGCTCGGTGAGGACGGCTTCTTCGTTCAGGGCCTGCACTCGGTGGGCGCCCCGCTGGAGCCGGGACAGACCGACGTGCCGTGGCCCTGCAACACCGAGAAGTACATCGTCCACTTCCCCGAGGACCGGGTGATCTGGTCCTACGGCTCGGGCTACGGCGGCAACGCGCTGCTGGGCAAGAAGTGCTACGCGCTGCGCATCGCCTCGGCGATGGCGCACGACGAGGGCTGGCTGGCCGAGCACATGCTGATCCTGAAGCTGATCAGCCCCGAGGACAAGGTCTACTACGTCGCCGCGGCGTTCCCGTCGGCGTGCGGCAAGACCAACCTCGCGATGATCCACCCCACTCTCGACGGATGGCGTGCGGAGACCGTGGGCGACGACATCGCCTGGATGCGTTTCGGCGAGGACGGCCGGCTGTACGCGGTGAATCCGGAGTTCGGCTTCTTCGGCGTCGCACCGGGCACCAGCTACGACTCGAACCCGACGGCGATGAAGACCGTCGAGGCAGGCAACACGATCTACACCAACGTCGCGCGCACCGACGACGGCGACGTGTGGTGGGAGGGCATCGGCGGCGAGACCCCGGCGCACCTGATCGACTGGAAGGGCAACGACTGGACCCCCGAGTCCGGGACCAACGCCGCCCACCCGAACTCGCGCTACTGCACCCCGATGTCGCAGTGCCCGACGCTGGCTCCCGAGTGGGACGATCCGCAGGGCGTGCCGATCTCGGCGATCCTCTTCGGCGGTCGCCGGAAGACCACCGTGCCGCTGGTCACCCAGGCCCGCGACTGGGAGCACGCGGTCTTCATGGGCGCGACCGTCGGTTCCGAGCAGACCGCCGCGGCCGAGGGCAAGGTGGGCACCGTCCGTCGCGATCCGATGGCGATGCTGCCGTTCCTCGGCTACCACGTCGGTGACTACTTCAAGCACTGGCTGAACATCGGCCGCAAGGAGGGCGCGCAGCTGCCCGCGGTGTTCTACGTCAACTGGTTCCGCCGCGGCGAGGACGGCCGCTTCCTGTGGCCGGGCTTCGGCGAGAACAGCCGCGTCCTGAAGTGGATGGTCGATCGCATCGAGGGCAACGTCGAGGGCGTCGAGACCCCGATCGGCATCGTCGCGGCGCCGGGCGAGCTCGATCTCACCGGACTGGACGTCTCCGAGGCCGATCTCGCCGAGGCACTCGCGGTGAACGCCGACGAATGGCGCGACGAACTGCCGACCATCGAGGAGTGGTTCGAGTTCGTCGAGGACGGCAAGGACAAGCTCCCCGCCGAGCTCGCCGACCAGCTCAAGCACCTGCGCGATCGCCTGGGCTGACGCTCAGAGTCCGCTGACGAGAGGCCCGACCGGTTCGCCCGGTCGGGCCTCTCGTCGCAGCGGTCGGCCCCGCGAAACGCGGCCGGGACCGCCGTTCACTCCGGCGGGACGAACACCCAGGGTGTGCGAACCAGCGTGGACGGGTCGAATCGCTCCGCCAGAACGCTCAACGTGACCGGTTCACCCGCGGCGGCCAGTCCCAGCGACTCCGCCATCATCGACAGCGCCGATGCCGCGTCCACCCCGTGGCCGGCGAGATCGGTCAGGGTGACGGCGCCGTCGCGCTTCGCGAGGCGGGCACCGGAGCGGTTGAGGACCATCGGCACGTGGGCGTATTCGGGCGGGTGGTGACCGAGCAGAGTCGCGAGGAAGGCCTGCCGGGGTGCGGAACTGAGCAGATCGTCGCCGCGGACCACCTGGTCGACACCCGTGGCCGCGTCGTCGACCACCACCGCCAGGTTGTACGCCGGGGTTCCGTCGTTCCGGACCAGGACGAAGTCGTCGACGTCGCCGGTGAACTCGCCGTACAGCAGGTCGTGGACGGTGAACGACGAGACCTCGGCGCGCAGGCGGATCGCGGCGGGCCGCTCCGACCGTCGTTGCGCGCGCTGCGCCTCGCTGAGGTCGCGGCACGTTCCGGGGTAAGCGCCCTGCGGCGCGTGCGGTGCGCTCGGCGCTTCGAGGATCTCCCGGCGCGTGCAGTAGCACTCGAACGTGCGTCCGGCGGCCATCAATTCGTCGACCACGGCGCGGTACTCCTCGAGCCGCTGTGACTGGTAGACGACCGGCTCGTCCCAGCTGAGGCCGAGCGCCGCGAGATCCCGCAACTGCCGGACGTCCGATCCCGGCCGGACGCGGTCGAGGTCTTCCATCCGGATCGCGAAACCGCGGCCCGTGGCATGGGCGAACAACCATGCCAGGACCGCGGTGCGCAGGTTTCCGATGTGCAGATCGCCCGACGGCGACGGCGCGAAGCGGCCCGCGGGGCTCGGCGGCAGCATGTCTACACGGTAGTGTCGATCGCCGCCGTCGTCTCCGCCCGGTACCCCGGCCTCGTGCTCTCCGGCCGGACCAGGAAGAGCGCCGCGACCACGCCGACTATCAGGATCGATGCGGGCAGCAGCATCGACTGCGCCATGGCGGTGGAGAACGGCGCCACCAGGAAGTCCGGCAGTTGCCCGACGCCCACCGAGCCGGTGTCGCCCGCGCCGGGCACGTTGGCCTCCAGCCGGGACTGCATGCCGGCGGCGATGGCGGCCGACCCGATCACCGACCCGATCTGTCGGGTGGTGTTGTAGATGCCGGCGCCGGCGCCGGCCTGCCGCGGCGGGAGATTGCGGGTGGCGGTGGTGGCCAGCGGTCCCCACATGCCGGCGTTGGCGATGCCCATCAGCGCGGCGGGCAGCAGGAACATCGGAATGGCGGTGTCCGCGTTCATCATCGACGCATACCAGAACAGCGAGACGCTGTAGAGGCCGAGGCCGGGTACCAGCAGGAATCGGGGATCGGTCCGGTCGAGGAGCTTGCCGGCGAGCGGGGCGAGCACCCCGGCGAGGACGGCCATCGGAATCAGCAGCAGCGCAGACTTCGTGGGGCTCAGTCCGCGTGCCACCTGGACGTAGAACATCATCGGGAGCGTCATACTCGTGACCGCGAAGCCGACGACGGCGATGCCGAGGTTGGAGATGGAGAAGTTCCGGTCGCGGAACAGTGCCAGCGGAACCAGCGGTTCGCTCGCGGTGCGGGATTGCTGCCAGAGGAACAGCGCCATGATCGCCACACCGCCGATCACCATCGTCCACACCCAGGCGGCCCAGTCGTACTTCTCGCCCTCCTGGAGACCGAAGACGATGAGGAAGAGGCCGATCGTGCTGATCGTCACGCCGACGACGTCGAACCGGTGCTGGTGGGTCTCGAGGCGGGGAACCAAGCGCCACGCCGCGGCGAAGCCGATGACGCCCACCGGGACGTTGATGATGAAGATCCACTCCCAACCGGCGTGATCGACCAGCAGACCGCCGGCCAGCGGGCCGACCAGCATCGCCACACCCGCCACCGAACCCCACAGACCCATCGCCGCTCCGCGCTGATGCGCCGGGAACGTCCTGGTGATCACAGCCATGGTCTGCGGGGTGATCATCGCGGCGCCGAGACCCTGGACGGCGCGGAACGCGACGAGCATGGCCAGGGAGTTCGACAGACCGCAGCCCAGTGACGACAGGGTGAAGACGGTGATGCCGATGAGGTAGAGATTTCGGGGACCGAAGCGGTCGCCCATCCGCCCGGTGATCAGCAGCGGCACGGCGTAGGCGAGCAGGTAGGCGCTGGTGACCCAGACGACGTTGTCGAGATTGTCGGTGTCGGGGTCGAGTGCCTCTTTGATGGCCGGATTCGCGACCGACACGATGGTCGTGTCGACGAGGACCATGAAGAAGCCGATCACCAGTGCCCAGAGTGCGGGCCACGGGCTCCGCTGCGAGTCGGCGGTGCCGGACGAGACTGTCATTTCGAGTCCTTCGAGTCGGTGCGGAGCACGGGTGTCGGTGATGTCGCGGAGTCGACGCCCCACGCGTAGTCGGGATCGGCGAGGCGTTGGAGCAGGTGGTCGGTCCAGCGGAGATCGGTCTCGATCAGATCGGCCTGACGATCCACTTCGATGAGGAACTGCGGTTGCACACCGCGGCCGGTGGCATCGCTCAGGCCTCGGCGGTGGACCTCGAGATCGGCGGCGAGCCCCTCGCGCCGCAGCGTCAGGAGAGCGATCACCTCGTCGCGGTCGAGGTTGTGGGCCTCGGCGAGGGCGACCCGGAATTGCGCCGTGCGGTCGTTCCGGGGCAGCTCTCGGCGAACCCACTCGGTGACCGCGTCGCGCCCGGCGTCGGTGAGTCGGTACGTGGTCCGCTCGGGGCGGTTGCCCTCGCGGTCCACTCCGACTTCGACCAGGAGTTCTTGCTGATTCAGCCGGTCCACGGTGTGGTACAGCGTGCCGTTCGTGATCGACACCATGCGGTCGTCGCGCCGTTGTCTGAGCAGGCGGACCATCTCGTACGGGTGCATGGCGCCCTCGCGCAGCAGCGCGAGGACCATCACACCGAGCGGCGTGAGCCGCGGTTGTTCAGCCGACATCGAATGCTCCAGATCAATTAGTCCATGTGGACTATATGACGCTGGGTGGTGTCGGTCAGTCGGGTGTGGGCGGTGGAGGCTGTCTCGACGGTTCGACTAGCCGGGCGGGCGGCGCAGGGGACTCGTACGGGTGACGGCTCCGCTCTCGAGGCGGCCGGTGAAGTACTGCCTCCCCTCGGGGCCGACCACGGTCACCTCGTACCAGCTGCCGTGCACGCGCGTTGCGGTGACGTCACGCCCGTCGACCGACAGGCGCCCGCGGTCGTGGTCGGGCATCACCTGCGCCGACGATCCTCCCGGGCGGAGGGACAGATCGCGCAGGAAGCGGTCGGGACCGGTGACGACGACCCGTCGCGCGCGCTGAGGAAGAGGGACCCGGCGGCGTCCGAGCACCGTGTGGTGAGCGGCGTCGCCGTCTGCGAAGACGCCGAAGACGGCGGCGCGACGGCCCGTGTTCACCAGTTCCAGGACACCGTCGACCACGTTCGCAGAAAGCCGGTACGGCGTGGGCAGCGCCGTGGCGGTTCCAGTCTCCTGCGTCGGAGCGGCGCCGCCCGGCCGAGCCGTCCAGCGGCGACGGAAAGGTGGCGGCGGTGCGGGCTGTGCCGGAACGCGCAGTCCGTCAGTGCGGCCGAAATCGAAGGTCGACACCAGATCTCCGCACACCGCGCGGCGCCACGCGGAGATGTTGGGGCAGCGCACGCCGGTGACCGCCTCCATGAGCCGGATCACCGACGTGTGGTCGAAGACCTCGGAGCAGACCCGGCCGCCCACGGTCCACGGGGACACGATGGTCATCGGCACCCGGAATCCGAGCCCCATCGGCTTTCCCTCCCACCACTCGTCGGCCTCCCCGACCGGCGGCAGCGGCGGAACCACGTGATCGAAGTAGCCGTCGAACTCGTCGTAGTTGAGCAGCACCACCGTCTTGCGCCACACCTCCGGGTTCGACGCCAGCGCGTCGAGCAGTCGGTAGGTGATGCCCGCCGATTGGACCGGCGATGAACTGCGGGGGTGTTCGGAGTCGGCCTCGGAGGTGACGATCCACGACACCGCCGGGAGTCGCCCGCTCTCGACGTCCCGGCGGAAGCGCGGGACCAGAGTGCCCGGTTCGCTGCGATGCAGCGCGCGATCGTAGAGCTCTGCGGCCTGTTCGCCGAGGCCGCGGGCGGCCCGATGCACCGCCCGTGCCCGGGAGCGTTGATCCGCCGACGGGACCACGTTGCCGTGCGCGTCCTTGGCCCCGGTCTCGATCAGCAGAGTGTAGAAACCGGTGAGATCCACTCCGAGCTGTCCGGCGCGCGCGACGGCGTCGCGTCCTATGCCTCGGAAGTGCGCGAAGAAGTCGAGGTTGTTGTCGGTGAAGTTGTCCCATTCCTGGTACACGCGCCAGTCGACGCCCTCGCGGTGCAGCGACTCGGCGTACGTCTCCCAGGTGAGACCGGGATGGACGGGTGCGTACATCTCGTTGCCCACCGACCTCGCGCCCCACGGTTCGAATCCGCTGGTGCCGGAGAACAGGTAGTTGCGGTTGGTGCCGGTCCCGGTCGGCGACGATGCGAAGTAGCCGTCGCACACGGTGAACGTCTCGGCCAGCGCGTGGTGGAACGGGATGTCGCGGCGGTCGTAGCAGGCCATCGTGGCCTTGCCCTTCGCCGCGACCCAGCCGTCGCACCGCCCGCCGGCCAGGGCCTGCTGTCCGTCGGCCCACTCGTGAGGCAGAGATGCGAGGTACTCCACCGACAGGGAGCCGCGATTGGCGGCCTCGCGGGCGAGGAACGGGTGGACGCCGCTCTGCAGGAAGACCCCCGGCTTCGCCGAATTGTCGGCGAAGCCGCGGACCCCGCGCATCGTCCCGAAATAGTGGTCGAAGGAACGGTTCTCCTGCATCAGGACGACGATGTGCTCGACATCCTCGAGCGATCCCGCAGGCCGGCCCTGTGCCGCTGCCGACACCAACGAAGGAGGAAGAAGCGTTGCGGCGCTTGCGATTCCGGCCGCGCTCGCGGTCAGGCCCAGGAAGTGCCTGCGGGAGTACTCGGAGATCCGTTCGGGAGGAGTCGCCATGAGTGCGCAAGTGTATCGCCCGGCGTCTCCTCCCGGCTCCCGTTACGGGAGCACGGCACTACCGTGCCTGCGACAGCCGTTCGGCGACGATCAGCCGGGCGGCGTCGCCGCAGGTGATCTTCTTCGACGCCGCGGTGTCCAGGACGTGGCCCGCACGGTCGCGCAGCGCCTCCACCTTCTCCTGGGCGCGGTCGCGGGTCCAGTTCTGCTGCTCGCCGAAGGCCTGGATCACGCCGCCCGCGTTGGCGATGTAGTCGGGAACCCAGGTGACGCCGCGTGCGCCGAGAACCTGCTCAACCGACGGGCTGGTCAGCTGGTTGTTCGCCGCGCCGCAGATGATCGCCGCGGCGGTCTCGCCTGCGAGCGTCTCGGTGACGGTGCCGCCCATCGCGCACGGCGCGTACACGTCGAGCTTGGCCGAACGGACGTCGTCGACGATGCGCGCCTGCGGGAAGCGGGCGGCGAAGGCCTCGCGGGCGGGAGCGTACGGATCGGCCGCCAACACGGTCGCTCCGGCACCTGTCAGCAGTTCGGCCAGCTGGACGCCGACCTTGCCGACGCCCTCCACGCCGACCGTTCGGCCGGTGAGATCAGCCGAACCCCACACGCGTTCGGCGGCCGCCAGCAGTGAGTAGAAGACTCCGAGAGCCGTCATCGGCGCGGTGTCGCCCCAACCGCCGCCCGCGACGGTCTTCGACGCCACATACGAGGTGCCCTCGCCGATCAGGTCCATGTCGTCGGAGGTGGTGCCGACATCGCCGGCGGTGATGTAGCGCCCGCCGAGGGTGTCGACGAACCGGCCGTAGGCGCGGAGCAGATCCGGCGTCTTGTGCACCGCGGGGTCGCCGATGATGACCGCCTTCCCGCCACCCAGGTCGAGTCCGGCCGCGGCCGATTTGAAGGTCATTCCGCGCGAGAGCCGCAGCACGTCGCCGACCGCATCGGCTTCCGCGGCGTAGGGATACATGCGCGTTCCGCCGAGCGCCGGCCCGAGGGCGGTGTTGTGCACCGCGATGATCGCGCGCAGTCCGGTCTCGGCGTCACGGCAGAACACCACTTGCTCGTGCGGGGGATCGATCGACATGTCCGGGTGCGAGAAGACGCTGGTCTGGGCGAGGACGCGAGTGGCTTCCGACGATGAGTGCGCAGTGGTCATGGTGGTTCCTCCGGGGCGGTTGAGACGGTCGGTTTTCAGCGGATGGGGGTGGTGTCGACGCCGAGTTCGGCGAGACGGGCGCGGTAGCGGTCGATGTTGCGGAGCTTGACGTCCTCGTAGCCGACCACCAGTTCGGGGGCGCGGGCCACGTCGACGGCGGCCGCGTACCGCTGCTCGTCGAACTGAGCGGCGGTGAGGCCGGCGACCAGGTCGGTCACCAGATCGCGGTAGTGCGCGAGCAGGCGGCGCTCGATCTTGCGCACCTCGGCGTAGCCGAACGGGTCGAGCTTGGTGCCGCGCAGGAACTTGCCCTTGGCGAGCACGCGGAGCGCGACGTGCGAGCGCGGACCGAGACCGATCTTCTTCTCGCGGCCCATGGCGCGCAGCACCGGCGGATGCAGCTTGTAGGTGAGGCCGGTGGCACCGGGGATCTCGGCGGCGACCGAGTCGATGAACGCCTGGTCGGTGAGCATGCGCGCCACCTCGTACTCGTCCTTGTAGGCGGTCAGGCGATGCAGGTTGTCGGCGACGGCGGCCGACAGCTCGGTGCTGTCGGTGACCGCCCGCTCACGCTGCCACACCTGCTCCACATCCCGGACGTACCGAGCGGCGGCCCGCTCTCCGGAATGCGCCATCAGCTGCGCCGCGCGCCGCTGAACCAGTTCGAGGACGGTCCCGGTGAGCGTGGTGCGGGTGAACAGATGCGTGGGCACCACGGTGTCGCTGCGCGAGACCACCTCGGCGGCCGCGGTGGCCGCGGCGAACGCCTCCGGATCGGCGACGGCCACCCGGCCCCAGCGGAAGGCCGTCTGATTGGCCTTCACCGCGACGCCGTTGACCGCGATCGCCTCTTCGATCGAGGCGGCCGGGATCGGCAGGGCACCCGCCTGGTAGGCGGCGCCCACCAGCAGGAAGTTCGCCGCCGCGGTGTGGCCGAAGATCGCCTCGGCCGCGCTCAGCGCGTCGAACGAGACCACTCGTCGCGCGTGGTCGGAGACGCGGCGCAGCAGCGTGTCGTCCTCGGGGTAGGCGACGTTGCGGTCGTAGACCATCTCACCGGTCGCGACCGCGCTGGTGGAGGCCACCGTCAGGGTGCGCTCGGCGTCGCCGACGCCCACGTGCTTCGCGTCGGCGGCGGTGAGCAGATCGAACGCCAGGACGCAGTCGGCCGAGGCCGGGCTGATCCGGTTCGATCCCGCGCCGGCAGTCGTCCGGGCCGTTCCGTTGGACGCGGTGTCGTCACTGAGCCGCAGGTGCGAGGTGACCGGACCGGCCTTCTGACTCAGGCCGGTCTGGTCCAGGCCCTCCACGTGGAGCCCGGCGCGCAGGGCGGCGGTGCCGAGCACCTGGTTGACGGTCACGATGCCGGTGCCGCCGATACCCGCGAGGAAGATGTTGTGCGTGCCGCGCAGGGTGTCGACCTCGGGGTCGGCGACCGCCGGCGGCACCGGCGCCGGCTTGCTCGGCGCCTTCGCCCCCGCGCCGTCCTCGGGCAGTTCGACGGTGACGAACGACGGGCAGTCGCCGTCGAGGCAGCTGTAGTCGGTGTTGCAGCTGGTCTGGTCGATCCGGGTCTTGCGGCCGAACTCGGTGTCCACCGGCTGCACCGACAGGCAGTTCGACTTCACGCCGCAGTCGCCGCAGCCCTCGCAGACCGCCTCGTTGATGATGACGCGGGTGCGACGGGTCGGCAGGGTGCCGCGCTTGCGCTTGCGGCGCGCCTCTGCCGCGCACTGCTGGTCGTAGATCAGGACGGTGACGCCCTTGACCTCGCGCAGCAGTCGCTGGGCCTCGTCGAGCCGGTCGCGGTCCCACAGGAGCGTGCCCGCGGCGAGCGAGCCCTTCGGGTGGCGAGACGGATCCTCCGCGCACACGATGATCTTGGCGACGCCCTCGGCGCGCAGCTTGTGCGTCAGCTGTCCGACGGTGAGACCGCCCTCGGCGTCCTGCGCGCCGGTCATCGCGACGGCCGCGTTGAACAGGATCTTGTAGGTGATGTTGACCCCGGCGGCCACACATGCCTGGACCGCGAGCTGGCCGGAGTGGAAGTACGTGCCGTCGCCGACGTTCTGGAAGATGTGCTCGACGTCGGTGTACGGCGCTTGGCCGATCCACTGTGCGCCTTCGCCACCCATCTGGGTGAGGCCGGTGACCTGGGAGTCGGTACGCGAACTCATGGTGACGAGGGTGTGGCAGCCGATGCCGCCGCCCGCGAGGGAGCCGTCGGGCACCGCGGTGGAGCGGTTGTGCGGGCAGCCCGAGCAGAAGTAGGCCGTGCGCTTGGTGTCGAGGAGAGTCAGCTTCGGCGGTGCCGGCTTCGGCACGGTGATCGCGACGCGCCCGTCGAGCACCCGGCGCAGCGGCGCGAGAAGACGGGCGGCGGTGAGCTCGCCGTCGGCGGGCACCAGCGGCCGGCGGTCGGCGTCGCGCTTGCCGAGGATCCGGGGCGCGTCGGCTCGGCCGTAGAGGATGTCGATCACCTGGGACTCGACGAACGAGGTCTTGTCCTCGATCACGAGAACGCTCTCGACGCCGTCGGCCAGTCGACGCACCTTCTCCGAGCCGAGCGGGTAGGGCATGCCCACGCGCAGGATGCGGATGCCGGCGTGGAGGAGGTCGTCCTCGGTGAGTCCGAGTTCGCCGAGTGCCTCGCGGACGGAGTCGTACGCGGTGCCGACGGCGACGATGCCGAGCCAGGCGTGCGCCGGATCGACCTCGATGCGGTCGATGTCGTTCGCGGTGGTCATCTTCTCGACCATCGCCCAGCGCGGGCCGTACAGGTCGGCCTCGGCCAGGACGCTGTCGGGCGGCGCCGCCATGACGCGCTGGCGGTACGTCCAGGGGCGGCCCTCCCACTCCAGGTCGGGAACCTCGATGTGCAGGTCCGCGAAGTCGCGGTTCAGGGTCCACAGGCCGTCGCACACATCGGCGACGAGCTTCATCGCGGGCCAGCAGCCGGTGGCGCGCGAGAGTTCGATGCCGAACATGCCGAACGAGATGATCTCCTCGGCGTTGCGCGGGAACAGGACCGGCATCGAGAGCGCGGCCAGGGAACGTTCACTGGCGGCCGGCACGGTGGACGATTTGGCGGCCGGGTCGTCGCCGACCATCGCCAGGGCGCCGCCCTTCGGGTGCGCGCCGTACATCGCGGCGTGGCGGAAGGCGTCACTCGCGCGGTCGAGACCGGGGCCCTTGCCGAACCAGACGCCGACCACGCCGTCGTGGGTCCGCTTGCCCTTCGGCAGCTCCTGCTGGCTGCCCCAGACGGCGGTCGCGCCGAGTTCTTCGTTCAGGCCGGGGACGAACCGGATTCCGTGCCCGGCGAGATCGGGTACCTCGCCGAAGACCTTGTCGACCGCGGCCAGCGGGCTGCCCTGATAGCCGGAGACGAAGGCGGCCACGTCGCGGCCGGCGCGGCGCTCGCGTTCGTGGTTCTCGATCAGCATGCGTGCCACGGCCTGGACGCCCGTCAGCAGGACCGGTCCCGAATTGGGGCGGTACTTGTCTGCCAGATCGAACGTCGGTGCCTGCGGTTCGGCGACGGAGGTCATATGGGCCACCAATCTGTCGGTCCGCATCTGTGAGGCGGATCACCGGATGATGCTTAAATGGTGGCCATCGGGTGGCAAGGTGGTCAACTGATCGATCTACAACTGGTAGATTTGTTCAGTTGGTGACGTGGATCTCAGTGAGAGGTGACGAATATGCTCAGCATCGACGAGCTCGACGTGGAGTTGTTGAAACTGCTCGAGCGGGATGCCCGCCAGGGCGTGGCGAGTCTGTCGACGACTCTCGGGATCTCGAGGAACACGGTGCAGTCGAGGATCCGGCGGCTCGAAGAAGGCGGCTTGATCGCCGGCTACCGTCCACAGATCGACCTGGCGCAGGCGGGTCTGGTGGTGCAGGCCCTCCTCGCGCTGGAGACCGAGCAGGGCAGCCTCACCAGAATCGCGCGCGAGGTCACCGAGATACCGCAGGTGATCGAGGTGCACACGGTGACCGGGCGGGAGGATCTGCTCGTGCGAGTCGCGACAGCCACTCAGCCCGAGCTGCTGGAGCTGATCGAGACCATCGTGGGGTACCCCGGCGTGATCCACTCCACCACCTGGCTCACCTTGACCGAGCCGCTGCCGCGCCGTGCGGTGCCGGCGCTGGCGGAGTTGGCGAAGGGGACGGGTTGGGGTCGATCGACTCCGCCGCGCGCAGGTGGGGGAGGATGAGACGATGCCGTTGGTTGAACACGATGAGCGAGACGCCCGTTCCTTCCTGGTGTTCTGGCTCTGTCGATTGATCGTCAAAACGCTCATGCGCATCATTCCGGCGACGCCCTCCACCCTCCGCCGGCTGGCGGTCCTCGATCAGTGGGCGGCGCGGAACGCCCGCCCGATCCGAGGCGTCGTCGTGACGCCGGAGACGATCGCCGAGGTTCGCGTCGAGCGCATCACGCCGGACGGGATCGAGGATTCGCGGATCGCCGTGCTGTACACGCACGGCGGCGCGTTCCTGGCGGGCGGGCTCGACACCCACCGGCCGATCGCCGCCGCGATCGCGCGGGCGGTCGGAGCGCCGGTGGTCAACGTCGCCTACCGGCAGTGCCCCGAAGTCGGCGTGGGCACGTCGGTGCGCGACGGCTATGCGGTGTACCGCGAACTGCGGCGGTCGGGCGAGTTCGACGCCGTGGTGGTCGCGGGCGACTCGGCGGGCGGCTACATCGCGGCCAAGATCGTCGAGTACGCCGCGCGGGACGGCCTCGCCCGCCCCGACGCGTACGTCGGGCTGTCGCCGCTGCTCAACCTCTCGCCGGGCGCCGATCGGACGAGCCGTCACGACGCGATGCTGCCGATCAAGAAGATCGAGAAGCTGCGGCAGTTCTACGACCAGGGCCCGGAGGTGCTGGACGGCGAGCTGAACGTGACGCTCGACGTGGTGGCGCGGCTGTTCCCGCCCGCGATCGTCGTCTGCGGTCGCGGCGAGGCGCTGCAGAAGGACGCGATGGACCTGTGCGCCGCCCTCGACCGCGCCGGGGTGACCAACGAACTCCACCTGTACGCCGGTCAGATCCACGCCTTCCCCGCCGCGGTCCCCGGTTCGGCGCAGACCAGGGACGCTGTGGCCAGGGTGGCGGAGTTCGTCCGGCGAGCAGTGGGTGCCGGGCGGGAACGCGCCGACATCGCCTGAGCCGTGCCGCCGATGGCCGGGGTGATTGCCAACCACCGGTTGCTCGGCGACGATGAACGGGTGGACCTCCCGGTGAACCCGCCCGTGCAACCGATGCTGGCCAAGGCGGTCACCGCCGTGCCCGACCAACCCGGCGGTGAGCCGGTGTGGTCGTACGAACCCAAGTGGGACGGCTTCCGGGCCTTGATCTTCCGGGACGGGGACGAGGTCGTGATGTCCTCGCGGGGCGGCAAGGATCTGGCCCGCTATTTTCCGGAGCTGGTCGACGCGGCGCATGCGGTGCTTCCCGAGCGGGTGGTCCTCGACGGCGAGGTCGCCGTCGCCCGGCCCATCGGCGGGGTGAACCGGCTCGACTGGGATTCGCTCTCGCAACGCATCCACCCCGCGGCGTCGCGCGTGGCGAGACTGGCGGAGGAGACACCGGCCGTGTTCATCGGCTTCGACGCCCTGGCCACCGACTCGATGGACCTGACGGCGGAGCGATTCGAGGTCCGGCGCAGCGCGCTGCTGGACGCCGCTGCCGAATCCGGAGACGACCGCATCCAGGTCAGCCGCGTCACCCGGGACTCGGCGGTCGCGACCGACTGGTTCACCGCGTTCGAGGGCGCCGGGCTCGACGGCGTCGTGGGCAAGCGGCTCGACGGCGTCTACGTCCCCGGGAAACGGGAGATGGTCAAGGTCAAGCACAAGCGCACCGCCGACTGCGTGGTGATCGGGTATCGCATTCACAAGTCGGGCACCGGACTCGGGTCGATGCTGCTCGGGCTGTACGCCGAGGGGGAACTGCGGATGGTCGGCGGTTCCAGTGCGTTCTCCGACAAGAAGCGGATCGAACTGCAGGAGATGCTCGAGCCGATGCGGCTCGATCCGGATCGCGTCGCACAAGGCGAGGTGAGCCGCTGGCGCGCGGCGGGCAGCGGCGAGTGGATTCCGATCCGGCCGGAGCTGGTGGCCGAGTTCGCCTACGACCAGATGGAGAATCAGCGATTCCGGCACACGGTGAAGTTCCTCCGGTGGCGCCCCGACCGGGAGCCGGAGAGCTGTGGCTACGACCAGCTCGACGTGCCCCTGACCTACGACGTCTTCGACGTTCTCGTGACCGGAGGACAGTGACATGCCGAAACCGAAGCCGGTCCTGCTCGACGTCGACGGGGTCGAGGTGAAGCTGAGCAACCCCGACAAGATCTACTTCCCCGAACTGGGCGAGCACGGCGGTCGCAAGGCCGATCTCGTCGAGTATTACCGGAGCGTGGCGCTCGCCGGACCGCTGTTGAGCGCGATCGGCGGGCGCCCGACCTTCCTGCAGCGCTTCCCGGACGGCGTGGACGGTGAGCAGATCTATCAGAAGCACCTGCCGAAGCATCACCCCGATCATGTGCAGTCCACGCGAATCGTGTTCCCGTCCAAGCGGACCGGCGACGCCTTCTGCCCCCGGATCCCGGCCGACGTCGTATGGGCCGCCAACCTCGGGACTGTCACATTCCACACCTGGCCGACGATGGCCCCCGACAACGACCATCCCGATCAGCTTCGGATCGACCTCGATCCGCCGGACGGCAAGGGTTTCGACGACGTCCGCCGGGTGGCGCTCGATCTGGTCAGACCGTTGCTCGACGATCTCGGGATGACCGGGTACGTGAAGACCTCGGGCAGTCGCGGGGTGCACGTCTTCGTACCGATCCGCCCGGAGTGGGATTTCATCGCCACGCGGCGCGCGGTGATCGCGTTCGGTCGCGAACTGGAACGGCGCGACCCCGCCGCCGTGACCCTGTCGTGGTGGAAGGAGGAGCGCGGCGACCGCATCTTCATCGACTACAACCAGAACGCGCGCGACCGGTCGATGGCCTCGCCCTACTCGGTGCGCAAGTCCGCGCGCGCCCGCGTCTCCGCACCGGTGACGTGGGAGGAGTTGGTCGACGTCGATCCCGATGATCTCACCGTCGCCACCGTCCCGGCTCTGGTGGAGCGGCGCGGCGATCCGTGGTCGGGCATCGACGAGCACCCCTCGGGGCTCGAGCGCCTGCTCGAGATGGTCGAGCGCGACGAGGCGAACGGTCTCGGCGACATGGTCTACCCGCCGAACTACCCGAAGATGCCGGGCGAACCGCCGCGCGTCCAGCCGAGCAAGAAGGTCGCCGAGCATTGGGATGAGGCGGGGAACCGGGTGGAGTGACCGGCAGTCGGAGCAGCGCTCACGCGAACTCCTCGGCCCTGCGCTTCAGCAGGGCGCGCGGCGAGTATCCGGTCAGTTCGGTGAACTCCCGTGACATGTGGGCCTGGTCGGCGTAACCGCACGATGCGGCCACGTCCACGGCCCGGCGCCCGGACTCCAGCCGTGCGCGGGCGGTCTCGAATCGGGTGAGGCGGGCCGCCTGTTTGGGGCCGATGCCGAACTCTGCGTTGAACATCGCGGTGAGGTGCCGCGCCGACCAGCCCGACGATTCGACCAGTTCGGAGACGGTGACATCACCGCGGCGGCGGGCGATCACCTCCCAGACCGACAATGCGTCCGACCGCGGTGTGTCCTCGGAGACCGTCTCGGCGAGCATCGCGGCGCACACCGCGCCCCGCTCGCCTGCCGGAGTCTGCGCGAGTCGTTCGTGAAGTCGGCGGGCGAACGCGGTGTCGATCTGTGACAGTTCCACCATCTGCCCGGCCAGCTCGCCGGCGGGCATCCCGAGCAGTGCGCGTACCGCCTCCGGCGAGAGGTCGAGCTGCACGCCGCGTTGGACGCCGTTGTGGTGGATCGTGACCGGTCGCAGGTGGATCCCGGCGATACAGCACCGGAAGGTGGTGGTGACCGGGCTGTCGCCGGAACTGAGGACGAGGCCGTCGGCGAGGTCGACGACCAGGGTGGCGCTGGTGCCGGGCAGCCCCAGGTGCTCGCCTGGAGCGCTGCCCGTCACGTCGTAGGGGACGATCCCGACGCCGGTCAGCCCGCGTAGGTTCCGAAGCTCCATGTGTTCCCCTCCGGGTCGGCGACGGAGAACCCTCGTGATCCATAGTCCTCCTCCGCCATGTCGCGGACCAGTCGCGCACCGATCGCCGTCGCCTTCGCGTACACGGCGTCGGGGTCGGTGACGACCACGTAGAGGGAGGCCGATCCGACCGGAGTGGAGAACGTCGTGTCCTTCTTGCACGCGGAGTGGACCATGACCCGTCCTCCGTCGGGCCAGAGCATCTCCGAATGCAGGACCTCGCCGTCGCCGTCGCCCTCCACGAGGATTCCGGGTTCGAAGCCGATGGATTCGAGCCATTCGCGCAGTGCGACGGGGTCGTCGGAGGTGATGCCTGCCCAGATGTTGGTGTCTTTTCTCTCGTTCATGTCTCCAGTGTCGGCCCGTGCGTCGCCGTGTTCTTGAAGAAATCGGCACGCGGTGCAGTCTCGGTCGCGGGACTTAAGCCCCATTCGACCGGAAGTGGACATAGGTTAGGCTCGGCTCATGAACAAGCTCCTTCGGGTGGCCGTGCTGTTCGCCGCCGGCCTGACGGCACTGTCGCTGACCGCATTCTGCGTAGGGACTGCCGACGCCAAGACGTGGAAGCCCGCCATCGAGGTGTTCCTCGCCGACGGGGTCACCCCGGCCGGCGCGACGCGACTGCACCCCGGCGATCAGGTGGTCGTCAAGGGCACCGGCTTCGATCCGCGCGCCAACACCTCCGGTCTTCCGGTTCCGGTCCCGCCGGGCGTGCCGCACGGGACGTTCGTGACCTTCGGTGCGTTCGCGCCGGATTGGCGGCCGTCGCAGGGAGCTCCCGAATCGTCGCGGACCACCGTCCGAGCCCAGACCAAGTGGGTGCTCTCGCGCGACGCGCTCGACCGGGTGCCCGACGTTCCGTTCGACATGCGCCGCACCGTCCGGCAGCAGTGGGTGCCGCTGAGCCGCAGCGGCGAGTTCACCGCCCGCATCACGCTGGCCACGCCGAAGACCTCGCCGGCCGGCGGCCGCTGGGGCATCTACACCTTCGGTGCTGCGGACGCGGTGAACGCGGCCCAGGAGCTGTCGGTGCCGCTCGACTATTCGACGCAGCCGGGCCCGAACACGCCTCAGCCCGCACCGAAGAACCTGGTGTGGGCGTATTCGCCGAGCTTCGCGCAGACCGTCCGCGGCACCACCTCGGGTGCGCTGTCGGGGAGCGGCGGCGCGGGGGTGGACGACGCGGGAGCGATGTCGTTCGCGCTCGCCGAGAACACGGTCCGCAACGGGCGGGGAGAACTGCGGTACCGCGGAACCGTCGTCGCGTCCACGAAGTTCCACCTGCTCGAGATCGCGCTCGCCGATCCGATCATCCGCGTCGACGGCACCCGCGCGGTGCTGAGCATGCGCACGTCCACCACCGACATGAACGGCGACGACGTTCTGCGGCGCGTCGATGTCGCCGATCTGACGCTCACGCGGTCGCAGGTGGAGCGGCTCTCGCGCGGTGAGGACGTCACGGCGATCGCCGCCGCTTTCCGCTCGGGGATCACTCCCGTCTCCCTCGCCGTGCTGTCGCTGGGGCAGGCGTCGCCGGTGACCGTGCGGTTCTGACGGCGGATCGGCGGCCTCGACACCGCTCGCGGATCGCCGAGCCCAAGTAAGCTCGCCGTGTGAGCGCCGAACCGGGCGACCGCCCGTCCCCGAACGACCCGTCGTGGGCCGCAGCACAGGTCCATCCGGGCGTTCGCGCGGCCGCCGCGTGGACCTGGCGTCTGTTGATCCTCGCCGCGGGGCTGTACGCGCTCGGCAAGCTCTTCCTCTTCGCACAGGAGGTCTTCGTCCCGGTCGCCGTCGCGATCCTGCTCTCGGCGCTCCTCGTACCGTTGGTGGGATGGCTTGAGCGGCACCGGATCCCGCGATCAGTGGGGGTTCTCACCGCGGTGGTCGCGACCTTCGCGATCATCGCCGCCGGACTCACCTTCGTCGTTCAGCAGCTGATCGTGGGCATCCCCCGGATGTCGGGCGACATCGCCGATTCCATCTCCAAGACCCGCAACTGGCTCGAGACCGGGCCGCTGCACATGGACTCGGAGAACCTGCGCAACGTCAGCAACGACATGATCGACTGGCTCAAGGCTCACGAGGCCAGCATCGCGACCGGAGCCCTCGACACCGCAACCGTCGCCACCAAACTGGTGACGGCCGCACTGCTGACGGTGTTCCTGCTGATCTTCTTCCTGTACGACGGCCACCGCATCTGGGAGTTCGTGACGAGGATCGTGCCGTCGGCGCACCGGGAGCACGTGCGCGGGGCGGGCGACGCCGGCTACCGGACGCTGCAGTCGTACGTCCGCGCGACGGTGCTGGTGGCGTTCATCGACGCCGTGTTCATCGGCATCGGCCTGGCGATCCTGCGGGTGCCGATGGTGATGCCGTTGATGGCGCTGATCTTCCTCGGCGCGTTCATCGCGATCGTCGGATCGGTCGCCGCGGGATCGCTCGCGGTCCTCGTCGCGCTGGCCACGCACGGCTGGTTCACCGCGGTGCTGGTGGTGGTCGTGCTGATCGTCGTGATGCAGGTGGAAGGGCATGTGCTGCAGCCCTTCCTGCTCGGGCGTTCGGTGAAGCTGCACCCCGTGGCGGTGATCCTGGTGATCGCGATCGGCCTGATGGTCGCGGGAATCGTCGGCGGCCTGCTCGCCGTCCCGCTGCTGGCCTTCGCGAACACCGCGGTGAGTTTCCGGCCCCAGGAGGGCCTCGATCAGGACTGGCTCCTGGAGGAGCCCGTCGACGTCTCCGGAGGGGAGAATCCATGAGCTACACGGTCGCAGACCTCATCGTCGACACCATCGCGGCAGCCGGGGTGCGACGGATCTACGGCATCCCGGGTGACTCGCTGAACGGCTTCACCGACGTCCTGCGGACGTCGAAGGACGTGACATGGACGCATGTGCGTCACGAAGAGGGGGCCGCTTTCGCGGCGGCGGGTGAGGCCGCGATCACCGGCGGGCTCGCAGTGTGCGCCGGCAGCTGCGGTCCGGGAAACCTCCATCTCGTCAACGGCCTGTACGACGCGCATCGGTCGCGGGTGCCCGTACTGGCGATCGCGGCGCAGATCCCGGCGGGCAATGTGGGGACGCGGTACTTCCAGGAGACTCATCCCGAGCAGATCTTCGCCGAATGCAGTTCTTTCTGCGAGACGCTGAGCACCGTCGACCAGCTGCCCTACCTTCTCGACATCGCCGTCCGGACGGCGGTGGAGGAGCGCGGCGTGTCGGTCCTGGTGATTCCGGGCGAACTGTTCCTGAAGAAGATCGACAGGCCGGACCGTGTGTCCCGGATTCGGGCGGCGGGCACCGTGATGCGCCCGGACGACGAGTCGCTGCAGCTCGCCGGCGTCCGGCTCAACGAGTCCGAGCGCGTGACCATTCTCGCCGGCGCGGGAGTGGCGGGTGCCCACGACGAGCTCGTGGCGCTGGCCGAGGCGTTGCGGGCGCCGATCGTGCATGCGCTGCGCGGCAAGGAGTTCGTGGAGTACGACAATCCCTACGACGTCGGCATGACCGGCTTGCTCGGCTTCTCGTCGGGTTACCGCGCCATCGAGCACTGCGACACGCTGTTGATGATCGGCACCGACTTCCCGTACTCCCAGTTCCTGCCGTCGAAGGCGTACACGATTCAGCTCGACGTCCGCGGCAGCCAGATCGGTCGGCGCTGCCGTGTGGATCTCCCGCTCATCGGATCCGCGGCCGACACACTGCCCCTGCTGACAGCGCTCATCTCCGGCGGCCGCAGCGACGAGCACTTGACCACGGCACTCGACCACTATGCGCGCACTCGCGCCGGGCTCGACGAACTGGCGACGTCGTCCGCCGACGGCGATCCGATCCATCCGCAGTACCTGACGAAGCTGCTGTCGGAGATGGCCGCCGACGACGCCGTCTTCGTCCCGGACGTCGGGTCGCCGGTGGTCTGGGCGGCCCGCTACCTGAAGATGAACGGCCGGCGTCGTCTCATCGGATCGTTCAACCACGGATCGATGGCCAACGCGCTGTCGCAGAGTGTGGGAGTCTCGGCGGTCGACCCCGCGCGTCAGGTGATCGCGATGGCCGGTGACGGCGGACTGGCGATGCTCCTCGGCGAGCTGTTGACGCTGGTCCAGAATTCGCTGCCGGTCAAGGTGGTCGTCTTCGACAATTCGTCGCTCAACTTCGTGGAGCTGGAGATGAAGGCGGCGGGCTTCGTCACGTTCGGCACCGATCTGGAGAATCCGGACTTCGCCGCGCTGGCCGAGTCGGTGGGGATCTGGGGCCGCCGCGTCACCGATGCCTCGGCCCTGCCCGCCGCGGTGCGCGACTTCCTGGCGCACGACGGCCCCGCCGTCCTCGACGTCACCACCGCGCGGCAGGAGCTGTCGATTCCGCCAGCGATCTCCGCCGCTCAGGCGAAGGGCTTCGCACTGTACGCGCTGCGGACCGTGATGTCTGGCCGCGGCGACGAACTGGTCGACCTCGCCGAGACGAACCTGCTCAAGCGGCTCTTCTGAGCTAGCGCCAGAATCTTGTCGAGTTGAGTACCTGAGAGGGTGCCGACTCGACAGGATTCTGCGCGCGAAATTCAAGTGGTCCCCTGCCCGGAAACGGGCAGGGGACCACATCTGCGGAGGATAGGGGATTCGAACCCCTGAGGGCTGTTAACCCAACCCGCGTTCCAGGCGAGCGCCATAGGCCACTAGGCGAATCCTCCAGGCAGAACGATCGTAGCGGGTGGGGTGCATGGAACCCAAAACGACCCGCTACACTGTTCTACGGATCCCGCGCGGCGTGCATCCTGTGAACTCCCCCAGGGCCGGAAGGCAGCAAGGGTCAACGGGCTCTCTCGGGTGCGCGGGGTCCGCTTAACTTTTTTCGCGCGTTACATCTGCAGCCGCCGCGAGGCCGCGTCTGTGGGAGAGGTTCACGTTGAACTTTCACTCGATGAGTGTCGACCAACTCCGCACCACCCAAGACGATCTGCGAAAGCGCTACGAGGTCCTCCGGGCAGCCGGACTCAAGCTCGATCTGACACGCGGCAAGCCGGCCCCCGACCAGCTCGACCTCTCCAACGAGATGCTGTCGCTGCCGGGGCAGACGTACACCAGCCCGGACGGCACCGACTGCCGCAACTACGGTGGCGTCACCGGTCTGCCAGGACTCCGTGCGATCTTCGGCGAACTGCTCGGCACCGGCGCCGACCGCACCCTTGCCCTCGGCAACGCCAGCCTGCAGATCATGCACGACATCACGGTGCACTCACTGCTCGGCGGAAACCCCGACTCCGACAAGCCGTGGTCGGCCGAGCCGATCAAGTTCCTCTGCCCGGCTCCCGGCTACGACCGCCACTTCGGCATCACCGAGCGGTACGGCATCGAGATGATCACCGTCCCGATGAACCCCGACGGCCCCGACGTCGATGCCTGCGCGGCGCTGACCGCCGCCGATCCGTCGATCAAGGGCATGTGGCTGGTCCCGACCTACTCGAACCCCACCGGGTACTCGGTGTCGGAGGAGGTCGCGCGCAAGCTGGTCGCGATGCCCGCCGCCGCCGACTTCCGCATCTACTGGGACAACGCATACGCGGTGCACACGCTGGTCGAACGCGCACCCGAACCGCTGCCGATCCTGGATCTGGCCGCCGAGGCCGGCAACCCGAACCGCGTCTACGTCTTCGGGTCCACCAGCAAGATCACCTTCGCCGGCGCCGGCGTGGCGTTCTTCGCGTCGTCGAAGACCAACCTCGACTGGTTCACAAAGAACGTCAGCGTCTCGACCATCGGTCCGGACAAGCTCAACCAGCTGCGGCACCTGATGTTCCTGCGCGACGCCGACGGCGTGCGTGAACTGATGGCCCGGCACCGCGAGCTCATCGCACCCAAGTTCGCGAAGGTGCTGGAGATCCTCGAGGACCGGCTCGCCGACAGCAAGATCGCCTCATGGACTCACCCCGAGGGCGGCTACTTCATCAGCCTGGACGTCATCGACGGCACCGCGAAACGCACCATCGAGCTGGCGAAGGATGCCGGCATCGCGCTGACGGCCGCCGGATCCACCTTCCCGTACAAGAAGGATCCGCGCGACGAGAACATCCGTCTCGCCCCGACCTTCCCGTCGATCGACGAGCTCGCCACCGCAATGGACGGCGTCGCCACCTGCGCGCTGCTCGCCGCGACCGAGGTGCTGCTGGGCTCCGAGTAGCGACTCCCGGTGAAGCTCGAACGGTCGACGCCGGCGGTCGTCGGATTCCTCCTCGCCGGGCTGCTCTCGGTCTGGGCACAGCACTCCCTGATCCCCTTCACCGAGCCGTACTGGGGGCTGTTCCAGAACTTCCTCGATCTCGACGTGTACCGGGCGGGCGCCCAGGTGGTGCTCGACGGCGGTGATCTCTACCAGGCCAAGCTGCTCGGCCAGATGGACTTCACCTATGCGCCGCTGTCGGTGGTTCTCTTCGCTCCCTTCGCGTGGATGGCGGCGGGCCCGGCGCACCTGGTCTGGACCATCGCGATCTTCGTCGCGCTGTATCTGGTGGTGGTGCTCGGGTTCAAGAGTCTCGGACACGAGGTCACCTGGCGGCTGCGTGCGATCGCGGTGTCGATCGTGCTGCTGAGCGCGCTGCTCGAGCCGGTACGGTCGACCATCTGGTTCGGACAGATCAACGTCTTCCTGATGCTGCTGGTGATCGCCGATCTGGCGCGGCCCGAGGGCAGCCGGCTTCGGGGCGTCGGCGCCGGTATCGCCGCGGGCATCAAGCTGACACCGCTGATGTTCGGTGCGTACCTCCTGGCGATCCGGCAATGGCGGACCGCGGCGCGCATGGCCGCCGGCTTCGCGGCGTCGGTGGTGCTCGGGTTCGCCCTCATGCCGTCGGCGTCGAAGGACTTCTGGTTCGGCACGATGTTCGACTCCGACCGGGTCTCCTCGCCGCAGACCTATGGCAACCAGTCCATTCGCGGCGCGATCGCCAATTTCACCCACACCGACCACCCGAGCACCCTGCTGTGGCTGGTGCTCTCCGCCGCGCTGGTGCTGCTGGCGGGCCGTGCCTGCGTCCTGGCGCATCGGCACGGTCAGGAACTGCTGGCGCTCTCCATCGTCGGGATGACCTCGTGCGCGGTTTCCCCGGTCGCGTGGTCGCACCACTGGGTGTGGCTGGTCCCATTGCTGGTCGTCGCGATCCACCAGATCGCCGAACGGATCCCCGGCCCGGGCGCCTTCGCGCTGGCCGCGCTCGCCCTCGGCGGGTTCGCATCCGCGATCGCCTGGCGGACGCACTTCGCCTTCCCGATGTGGTACGCCAACCGCAGCGTGGAAGAGGCGTACCTGACGGGCCTGTTCTTCAAGCACCCCCCGCCGTTCGATTGGTTCACCACCCAGCCGTTGACACTGATCCTCGTCGTCACCTCGGTGGTGACGATCGTGGCGTATCGACGGCCCGGACCCGGGCGACCGGCGCCCGCGGCCGGCCGGTCGTGAGCGCCGGCACGGCTGTCGGGGCTCGCCGGTAGTCTTGCGTCGTGGCTCTCTATCGCACCTATCGCCCGGCAACCTTCGCCGAAGTCGTCGGCCAGGAGCACGTCACCGCGCCTCTGAGCCGAGCCCTCGATACCGGCCGCATCAATCACGCCTATCTCTTCTCCGGTCCGCGCGGCTGCGGCAAGACCTCGTCGGCCCGCATCCTGGCCCGCTCACTCAACTGTGAGCAGGGCCCGACGTCGACCCCGTGCGGCACGTGCTCGTCCTGCGTCTCGCTCGGTCCCGGCGGACCGGGCAATCTCGACGTGGTGGAGCTCGACGCGGCCAGCCACGGCGGCGTGGACGACACCCGCGATCTCCGCGACCGCGCGTTCTACGCGCCGGCCGAGTCGCACTATCGCGTCTTCATCATCGACGAGGCGCACATGGTGTCGTCGGCCGGCTTCAACGCGCTCCTGAAGATCGTCGAGGAGCCGCCGGAGCACTTGATCTTCATCTTCGCGACCACCGAGCCGGAGAAGGTGCTGACGACCATCAAGTCGCGGACGCACCACTATCCGTTCCGTCTGCTCGCGCCGCCGGTGATGCGCGGTCTGTTGGAGAACATCTGCGCCAAGGAGGGCGTGGTGGTGGCGCCCGAGGTGTATCCGCTGGTGATTCGCGCCGGCGGCGGATCCCCGCGCGACAGCCTCAGCATCCTCGATCAGCTCCTCGCCGGTGCGGGTGACGAGGGCGTCACCTACGACCGCGCGCTCGCCCTGCTCGGTGTCACCGACTCGGCGCTGATCGACGCCGCGGTGGAGGCCCTCGCGGCGGGCGACGGCGCAGCGTTGTTCGGCGTCGTCGAGCGGGTGGTCGACGCCGGGCACGATCCGCGACGCTTCGCGATCGATCTGCTCGACCGTTTCCGCGACCTCATCCTGGTGCAGGCGGTGCCGGACGCCACCGAGCGCGGGCTGGTGGAGGCCCCCGAGGATCAACTGGCCGCGATGCGCGAGGCCGCGGCCGAACTGGGGCCCGCGACTCTGACGAGGTACGCCGAGGTGGCGCACACCGCGCTCGGCGAGATGCGAGGTACCACGTCGCCGCGCCTGTTGCTGGAGGTGATGTGCGCCCGTCTGCTTCTGCCTGCGGCCTCGGCCGACGACGCTGCGCTGCTGCAGCGAATCGAGACGCTGGAACGGCGTCCCGCGGGAGCATCCGCCCCGGGCTCCGTGCCCGTCGCGGTGACGGACGCTCCCGCCGCCCCCGCCGCGGACGAGCCCGCACCGCGCTTCGTCCGGCCGTCGCAGCGCAAGGCCGTCGAAGAAGCGCGTGCGGCCGTCGACACGGCCGATGCGCCGACGCCGGCATCCGAGCCCCGCGCGCCTGAGCCTCCCGCTCCGCGGCCGAGCACGCCCGCACCCGAACCCAGCGCTCCCGAATCCAGCGCTCCCGCCTCCGAGGCCGCTGAGGCGCCGCGCGCCGAGGAGCCTGCGGTCTCGGCTCCGCATCCGCCGGAGGTGTCTGATCCACGGGCTCCGGAGCCGCCGCAGCAGCGCGAGCCCGTCGGACGCGAGCACACGCAGCGCGAACAGGTGCAGCGCTCCGCCGCGGACGAGGAGATCCCGCCACCGCCCGAACCGCCGATGGACGCTGATCAGCTCCCGCCGGCGGACGAGCCGCACCAGCCCGATCCTGCGTCCGAACCGGCTCCCGAACCGGAACCGCAGGCCCCGACAGGACTCACGGTGGACGCCGTCTCGGCTCGGTGGCCGGACATCCGTGCGGCTGTGCGGACGCAGAGCACCGTCCTCGAAGCGATGCTCTCGGCCGCTTTCGTACATCAGGTCGACGGCACCCAGGTGGTGCTCGGACATCCGCATCCCGCGCTGGTGGGACGCCTGTCCGACGATCGCGGACTGCGTGCCCTGACCGCCGCGGTGGTCGAGGTCTTCGGCGAGGGCTTCAGCGTCGCCGTCGTGCACGCCCAGCCCGGGTCGGCACCGGCGGCGGCGCCGACCCCGCAGCGCACCCCGGAACGGGAACAGCCCCGCCGTCAGACGTACACCCGGCCGAGCAAGCCCCGGTCGGAGCAGACGCACGGTGAGCAGCCGGCGCCGCCGCCCGCGCCGGAGGAACCCGAACCGGAGCCGCCGGTGCCCGACGAGGAGCTGACCGACGCCGAACGTGACGAGATGGTGGCGCAGGCCCAGTCGGGGACCCCGGACGACCGTCTCGACCCCGACCAGGTGGCTCTGGAGCTGCTCAAGTCGGAGCTCGGCGCTCGGCCGGTCGAGTAGCCGCGCGTAGACGAATCCTCGACCCGCCGACTACTCGGCCGCGCAGGCCGGACGGCGAATCGGGGATTCGTTCACGAACTCGGACCTACGGCTGCCACCAGGGGCGCAGCGGCAGATTCGTGGTTCCGTCGAGCTGCATCTTGGTCGCCAGGACGTGGTGCAGCTGCACGATGTCCCGTTCGAAGCCGATGCGGCATCCCGCCATGTACAGCCCCCACAGACGGGCGGTGCCTTCGCCGACCTCGGCGACCGCCTCGTCCCAGTTCGCGACGAGGTTGGCGTTCCAGTCGCGCAGCGTCATCGCGTAGTGGTGGCGAAAGTTCTCCTCGTGCAGCACTTCGAGGCGCGAGACGTCCTGCATCTTCGAGATGATGGTGCCCGATCCCGTGAGTTCGCCGTCGGGGAACACGTAGCGGTCGATGAACGGGCCGGCCTTGCTCCGCGAACGGTTGTCGGGGCGGGTGATCGAATGGTTCAGGATGAGGCCGCCGGTGCGGACCTTGTCGCGCATGAATCCGAAGTACTTCGGGTAGTTGGCGACGCCGATGTGCTCGGTGAGTCCGATCGACGAGATGGCGTCGAAACCCGTTTCGGTGACGTCGCGGTAGTCGCTGAAGCGGACCTCCGCGAACTTCGACAGCCCCTGCTCCTCGATCGCCTGCTGCGCCCACTTGGCCTGCTCGCTGGAGAGGGTCACTCCCAGTGCGTGGACGCCCTGGCGCGCGGCGTACCGGACCATCCCGCCCCAGCCGCAGCCGATGTCCAGGAGACGGTCGCCGGGCTGCAGGTTCAGCTTGTCGAAGATCAGCCGGTACTTGTTCTCCTGCGCCTCCTCGAGGGTGGCGTCGGCGTTCGGGTACACCGCACAGGTGTAGGTCATCGATTCGCCGAGCACCAGCTCGTAGAAGCGGTTCGAGACGTCGTAGTGGTAGTGGATGGCCTCGGCGTCACGCTCGCGGCTGTGTCGCAGCCCCTCGGCGAACCGGCGCCAACGGGGCAGGCTCTCCTGCGGGGGCGGTGGGATCAGCTTGAAATGCTCGAGCCCGATGGCCCTCGCCACCTGAGCCATCTCCAGCGGGCTCGGCTTGGAGAACTTCAGATCGGCGGCCAGTGCCTGCAGTGCGCTGTACGGGTCGCCGGGATGCGCGCCGATCAGCTCGAGGTCGCCGGAGACGTAGGCCCGGGCGAGCCCGAGGTCGCCGGGCGCCGTCACGAGGTACGTGGTGCCGCGCGAGGTCTTGAGATTCAGTCCGTACTCGGCGTCCTCGGGGCCCGCGGTGCTGCCGTCGTATGCCGTGATCCGTACGGCGAGATCGTCGCCGACGAGGGTTTCGAAGATCTGGGCCAGCTTCATGCGCGTTTCACCGCTTTCTCGTAAAGGCCGAGCAGACGGCCGCGGGGATCGTAGCGACGCTTGAGATCGTCGTACGCCTCGCCGCCGTAGAGGTCGTCGAATTCTTCCGGGCCGTAGAAGGATTCGGAGTAGAGGGACTTGTGTCCGCCCAGCTCGCTGACTTTCTGCTCGATGATCCGGTTGGTGTGCCCGGGCCGGCCGGGGGTGACGGGCACCCCGGACCAGAACCCGATGTTGACGTAGAACTTCCCGCGCTCCAACGGATACAGGGTCCACGGCTGGACGGTCTCGTCGTCGCCGGCGACGGCGATCGGCGACGGCTCGGCCAGTTTGAGCGGACAGAGCCAGATCGGTTCGATCGGGATCTCGGCCAGGAACCAGTCGACGAAATCGGCCGTTCGCTCGATCGGGACCTCGATGTCCTGAACCACCCGCTCGGTGGGCGGCAGACCTTTGACGGCGTTCAGCTTGTCGCCGATGTTCCACCGCTGGTCGTATCCGATCAGCTTCCAGTAGAAGCTGCTGCGCAGGTACTTGGCGGGCCAGAACCGGCGGATGCGCGGATTCTGGGCACCGAATGCGCGGGAGCACCAGAACCAGTCGGTGTCCCAGCGCCAGAGATAGTCACGGATGGTCAGCCGATCGCGTTTGGGTTCGGCGCCGTCGTGCTGGATGGATCGGTAGAAGATGTTCGCGTTGGTGTAGTCGCTCACCGGGCCGGGCTCGTCGGTCTGCCGTCCGAGCACGGCGTACGCCTCGTCGGAGGTGAAGACGACCCCGTCGAGATAGTCGACGCGCTCGCCGCGGTATTCGCGGTCGGTCGCGACCCGGTCGAGCAGATCCTGGAGCTCGCGGGTGCTGTGCACGCGAACGTGACGCAACTCGACGAAGGATGGAACCGGTTCGAGCCTGATCTTGAGTCGGACCGAATACCCAAGCGTCCCATAGGAATTGGGGAATCCGAAGAACAGGTCGCGGTGCTCGTTGTCGGGTGTCGCGACGATCAGTTCGCCCGATCCGGTCAGGATCTCCATCTCGAGCACCGACTCGTGCGGGAGACCGTTGCGGAACGAGGTGCTCTCGATACCGAGCCCGGTGACGGCGCCGCCGAGGGTGATCGTCTTGAGCTGCGGGACCACCAGGGGCACGAGGCCGTACGGCAGAGTCGCATCCACGAGGTCCTCGTAGGTGCACATCCCCGCGACCTGCGCGGTCTGTTCCTCGGGATCGACCGAGATCACGCGATGCAGTTCGGAGACGTCGAGACCCGGAGCGGACGTCTCGGCCCTCTTGCGGAACAGATTCGACGTCTTCTTCGCCAGTCGCACAGTGGCGCCGTCGGGGATAGCTCGGTAGCTGTCGAGAAGTTTCTGCTTGCCGCGCGCGAAGGCGGCATCGTCGTACTCGGATGCGTTCAAAGCCACATTCCTACCGTAGCCTGATCGCCGTACGGTGAACGAAGTGAATCGGACCCAAGACGAGTTCAGAAGGAGCCTTCCGACGTGGGACAGGTAACAGCCAGCGCAGCAATCCAGATCAACGCAGCTCCCGAGGCCGTCAGTGCGGCCCTGGCCGACTACGCGAACGTGCGCGAGGGCGTTCTTCCCGAGAACTACCGCGACTATCGCGTCGACGAGGGCGGCAACGGTTCGGGAACGGTGGTCCACTGGATTCTGCAGGCCACCGAGAAGCGCAAGCGCGACGTGCTGGCCGACGTGACGGTCGCGGGCGACACGATCACCGAGACCGATCGCAATTCGACGATGGTCACCACCTACCGCGTCACTGCCGAGGGCACCGGCTCGCGCGTCGAGACCACGACGAGTTGGAAGGGCGCGGGCGGCATCGGCGGGTTCTTCGAGAAGACCTTCGCCCCGAAGGGACTCAACCGCATCCAGACGGCCCTTCTCACCAATCTCAAGCAGCGTCTCGAGAGCTGAGCTGAGCCGCAGGGGACGCCGCCGCGTCAAACCGCTGACCGCCCGGGACGGCATCGATGCCACCCGGGTGGTTCTGCGTCTGCCGGACGGCCCCGGCGGGTGGTCGGTGCGTGAGGCTCTCCTCGCGGCTCCGGTCCTGACCGGCGTCACTGCGGCCGATCTGGAGTTGCGGTCGCGCACCGGTGAACTGGTCGACGCCGACGGCCGTCCGGTCGATCTCGATGCGCCGGTGCTCCGACCGGTTCCGGTGTACCTGTACCGCGACCCGCCGCGGGAGCTGCCGGTGCCCTTCGACATGCCGATCCTGCACCTGGACGACGATCTCGTGGTGGTCGACAAACCGCACTTCCTCGCCACGATGCCGCGCGGAGCGCATGTGGCGCAGACGGCGCTGGTGCGGTTGCGTCGCGAACTCGGCTCCGACGACGTGGCCCCGGCACACCGGCTCGACCGGTTGACGGCGGGCGTGCTGCTGTTCACGCGCCGCCGCGAGGTGCGGGCCGCCTATCAGGAACTCTTCGCGCAGCGGCGCGTTCGCAAGGAGTACCGGGCCATCGCGCCGGCGGACGCCGCTCTGGCCGGCGGCGTGCGGATCGAGAACCGGATCGTCAAGACCGCGGGCGACCTGCGTGCCCGCGTCGTCGAGGGCGAGGTGAACGCGATCAGCGACATCGAACTGTCGACCCGGCTCGGCGACGGGCTGGCCGAATACCGTCTGGCGCCGCACACCGGCCGCACCCACCAGCTCAGGATGCACATGGCTCAGCTCGGCGTCCCGATCGTCGGCGATCCGCTGTACCCCGAGGTCGACGCCGACCTGGCGGCCGCACCGGATCGCGGTGACTTCTCCCGGCCCCTCCGGCTCGTCGCCGCGGCGCTGGAGTTCACCGATCCGTTCAGCGGTGAGCGCCGGGAGTTCCGCACCGCCCGCTGAGCGTCGGGCGCGGGGATCGGCGGCGCGTATCCTCGCGGTCGTGGCGATCATCGGATCCTTCGAACGGCACCCGGACCTCGGCTGCGAGGGTGTGGTGTTCCTCGACGAGGACTCGGACGCCTGCTTCCAGTTGCTGCGCGATCTTCCCGGTGGTCCCCGGGCCGGTGAATACTGTGTGACCACGGGCGCGAGCGCCCCGGTGTACGGGGGCGTCGTGCAGTGGCGCCGTGTCGGTGACGACCGTTTCGAGTTCGCGCTCGCACCGCGGGCGGCTCGACTCTTCGGCGACGAGGTGCTGTCGTTCCGCGTGGTACCGGGTTCGGGCACCACGGTCGCCGAACTCGCCGAACACGTCGAGCGTCTCCTGGCCGGTCCCGGCGACTACCCTGGGAGTCGTGACTGACGCATTCGACCCCAGTGCGCTGTTCGGCGGCGCCGGCGGCGACAACCCGATGGCCGGGCTGATGGCCCAGGTTCAGCAGATGCAGACCCAGATGGAGACGGCGCACGCGGAGATCTCCGCGACGTCGGTGGTGGGGTCGGCGGGCAACGGACTGGTAACGGTGACCGGCGACGGCGCCGGGACGGTCTCCGCCGTCGAGATCTCGCCGGAGGTGGTCGATCCCGCGGACGTCGAGACGTTGCAGGATCTGATCGTCGGTGCGTTCGCCGACTTCGTGGCTCAGCGCGATGCGCTGGTCGCGGAGAAGATGGGGCCGCTGGCGGGCGGCGGACTGCCCGGCCTGGGCTGACGGACTGGCGCATGTACGAAGGCCCGATCCAGGATCTGATCGACCAGCTCGCGAAACTTCCCGGGCTGGGTCCCAAGGGTGCTCAGCGGATCGCCTTCCACCTGCTCGCGGGCGAGAACGTGGAGATCGACCGGCTGATCGCCGCCCTCGGACACGTGCGCGACGACGTCACCTTCTGCGTCGAGTGCGGCAACGTCGCCGCCGATCGGCTGTGCCGCATCTGCGGCGACCCCCGCCGGGACGTCACGAAGATCTGCGTGGTCGAGGAGCCGAAGGACATCTACGCGATCGAACGGACCAAGGAGTTCGACGGTCGCTACCACGTCCTCGGCGGTGCGCTCGACCCGCTGTCCGGCATCGGCCCCGACCAGCTCCGGATCCGCGAACTGCTGCGTCGTCTGGGCGACCAGCCCGACGGCCAGGACGTCTCCGAGATCATCGTCGCGACCGATCCCAACACCGAGGGCGAGGCGACGGCGACATATCTGCTGCGCATGCTCAAAGACTTCCCCGGGCTGTCCGTGACCCGTCTGGCGTCGGGACTTCCGATGGGCGGCGACCTCGAGTTCGCCGACGAACTGACCCTCGGCCGCGCGCTGTCCGGTCGGCGCATCCTGGTCTGAGCGTTGGCCGACGACCACCTTCCACCGGCGGAGCGCGATCCCTCACCGCAGGACTGGGCGTGGCTGGCCGACGAGATCGCGGTCCGCGGAGGGCTGACCGACGCCATGGTGGCGATCGACGGTCCGTCGGGGGCGGGCAAGAGCACGTTCGCAGCGCAGCTCGTCCGTGCGCTCGCCGAGCGCGGCCGCGCCTCAGTGCTGGTCAGCACCGACGACTACGCGACGTGGGACGACCCCGCCTCGTGGTGGCCGGAACTGGTTCACGATGTGATCCGCGCCTACGAACGGCGTCACGACTACTTCTATCGGCCCCGGGTCTGGGTGGACGGCCGACCGGAGGTGGGGCCGGAGGTCTGGATGCGGTGGCAGCCGATTCTGATCGTCGAGGGCGTGACGTCGGCGCGGCGCTGCACGGCCGATCGTTTCACGCATCGGTTCTGGATCGACGGTCCTCCCGCCGCCGACCGGTTGCGCCGAACCGTGCAGCGTGACGGCGAGGCCGAACGCGATCATCTGGCCCGGTGGCAGGACTTCGAGGAGGGCTGGTTCGCGGTCGACGACACGCGGGCGAGGTGCCGGGTGCTCGGTTAGCGAGCGGCGGCGAGCCGTTCCCGGCGCAGCCGGTCCACCTGCGGCAGGTCGAGAGGCTCCAGTTCCGTGCCGACCGCCTTCGACAGCAGATAGTCGGCCAGTTCGGGATTCCGTGCGAGGACCGGGCCGTGCATGTAGGTGCTGACGACACTGCCTTGCACGGCGCCTTCCACGCCGGCGCCGGCGCCGTTGCCGACACCGCGGCGGACCCGGCCCAGCGGTGCGGCCGCGGCGCCCAGGGAGGTCGCGCCGCGGTGGTTCTCGAACCCGGAGAGCGGTTGGCTGAGACCGTCGATGATCGGTGCGGTCACGAGCTCGCCGATCGCCCGGGACTGCCTCGGAGAGGTGGTGAGGTCGAGCATGCTGATCCCCGCGACGCGCTCGCCCGCAGCGGTCTCGTACCAGTGACCCAGCACTTGGATCGCCGCGCAGATCGCGAGCACCGGGCGTCCGGCGTCCGCCGCGCGCTGCAGCCCCGGATACCGCTGCAGATGACGGGTGGCGAGCCGCTGGGCGTAATCCTCGGCGCCGCCGAGGGTGTAGACGTCGAGCGACTCGGGTACCTCGTCGTCGAGCGTGATCGAGACGATCTCGGCGTCGATGGCTCTCATGCGCGCACGCTGTCGCAGGACGAGGGCGTTTCCGCCGTCGCCGTAGGTGCCCATCACATCGGGAAGCACCAGACCGATCCGCAGGGTCGATTCGCTCATCGGGCGTTGTCCTCCACAGTGTTCTCGACCGGCCGGGCTCCGGCGCGTTCCAGTGCGACGCCGAGGTCGCGGAATGCGGTGTAGTTGGCGAGCACTTCCACTCGGCCCGGTGGACAGGCGGCGATCGCCGCGAACGGATCGTCGGTCACCGTGTGCTCGGCGCCCGCGTACAGCAGACGCACCGAGAGGTCGGCGGCGCGCTCGCCCGAGGCGACCACCTCGACCTGCTCGAACTCTTCGAAGCGCACGTCCCAGAGCCACGAGAGGTCTTCCCCGTCGGGGACCTGCCCGTTCACCGCGATCACCAGACTGTCGGCGTCGGTGTCGATCATCGCCAGGGCCTCCTGCCAGCCGGCCGGATTCTTCGCCAGCAGGGTCCTGATCCGATGGTCGCCCAGCTGCACGGTCCCGTATCGGCCGGCCACTTCGCCGACGGTGCCGACGGCCGCGACGGCGTCCGCGGGGTCGGCGCCCATCGCGACGGCGGTCGCGACGGCCTGGGTGGCGTTGCCGCGATTGGCCCGGCCCGGCACCCTCAACGCCATCGGTGCGACGAACCCGTCCGGGCCGTAGATCTTGTCGTCGTCGAACCACCACTGCGGGGCCGGGCGCCGGAAGCGCTCGTCGCCGGTCGAGTACCAGCCCTCACCGTGCCGCACGATCGGCTCTCCCGACCGCGGGCAGCTCACCGAGTCGCCCACCCAGCCGGCCCCCGCGGCCACCCACACCACGTTCGGAGCGTCGAAGGCCGCCGAGGTGACGAGCACGTCGTCGCAGTTCGCGACCACCACCGCGTCCGGGTGGCGGGCGATTCCCCCGCGCAGACTCTGCTCGATGATGTTGATCTCGCCGACGCGGTCGAGCTGGTCGCGGGAGAGGTTCAACAGGGTGAAGACACGCGGCGACGTGTTGTCGGCGACGTGGGCCACGTGCAGTTCGTCCACTTCCAGCGCGGCGACCGGGGCGTCGGGCTGGAGGCTGAGCGTCGCGATGATGCCCGCGTCCATGTTGGCGCCGTCGGCCTGGGTCGCCACTTCGCCGAGCCCGGCGAGGGCGGCGGCGGTCATGCGGGTGGTCGTCGACTTGCCGTTGGTTCCGGTGATCAGCGCGATCTCGCGGCCGGCGGCGAGCCGGAGCATGATGCGCGGATCGATCTTCTCAGCGACGAGGCCGCCGATCATCGAGCCCTTCCCACGGCCGGCGGCACGCGAGGCCCAGCGGGCCGCGGCAGCGGCGGTGAGTGCCACGCGAGTGCGGACGGGCGGGCGCGGACGGTCAGGGATGCGGCGGGCTTCCGACATTCCACGAGTTTCCCATATCCGGGGAGCACGATCGCCCGGCGCCGACTGTGAGGGCGGTGACAGCCCAGCTCACGCGTGTCGCGGCAGCGTGCGGTCGGTCAATGTCAGGGTCGCCGCGCACAGGCCGATCGCCATGGTGGCCCATCCGACGATGTGGAACCCGGCGTCGGTGGCCCGACTGCCGAACGCCGCGGCGATCAGGCCCGCGGAGGTGATGGCGCCGATGTACGCGAAGGTCCGGTACAGGCCGGATGCGACGCCCACCTGGTCGGCCGGGGACTGCATGAAGAGGGCCGCCTGGTTGGCGAAGCTGTTCAGGCCGTTCGCCAGACCGACCAGCAGCGACATGGCGAGGATCGCCCAGACCGGGGCGTCGTGGCGCAGCGCGAGCATCACGGCTCCGGCCGCGCAGAATGCCATGCCGGTTGCGATCAGCGGGCTGCGGACGGTGCTGCGCCGGGAACAGACGGCGGCGACGACGATACTCGTCGCCGACATCGGAGCGAGGAGCATGCCGACCTGCGTCGGCCGGTAGCCGGCCGCGTCCTCCATCCACTGGCTGACGCCGTACATGGTCGTGTACATGCCGAGCGAGGCGAGCGTCTGCCGCAGATAGGTGCGGATCAGCGGGCGGTTCGACACCAGCATCCGGACGTCGATCAACGGAGTCGAGAACCGGCGTTCCCATCCGATGAGGACGGCGGTCGCCGCCACGGCCACCGCCGCGAGCCACCACGTCGACGCGCTGGGCGAGTCGATGAATTGGAGTGCGCTGACGATCGCCACGGCGAACGCCACGATGCCCAGAGGGTCGACGGCGGTCAGAGTCCGACGCAGGTCGGTCGGCTAGGCCACGGTGTCCTTCGGCACACCGGTGAGCACCAGGAGCAGAGCGGCGAGGGCGGCGGGAACATTGATGAAGAACACCGCTCGCCAGCCGAAGACGCCGGTGAGGACGCCGCCGATCGGCAGTCCGACCATCGCGATCACCTGTCCGGTGATCGAGAAGACGCCTAGGATCCGGCTGGGCACTCCGACGCCGGCGGCGTCCGACCGCTTGCGGATCAGCGACATCGCCATCGGATACGCGGCGGAGGTGCCGACGCCGAGCAGTGCGCGGGAGGCCACCAGCGCCCCGAACGACCAGCCCGCTGCGCCGATGACGCCGGCGGTCAGCACGAGCCCGATCCCCGCGATCATCACGCGCCGCTCGCCGAACAGCGGGCCCAGCTTGCCCATGGTGGGCTGGGCGACGGCGCTGCACAGATAGAGCACCGAGATCAGGATCGCGGTGTCGGCGGGGCCGCGGTGGAAGTCGACGCCGATGCCCACCATCGCGGTCGCGATCAGCGAGCTGTTGATCGGGTTGAGGACCGACGCCAGGATCAGCGGCGCGGTGAATCCGATGCCGAACGGATGGGCGTCGAGGCGGCGGTCGGTGTCTGTTCTCACGCCCGGGTCAGCGCAGCGATGACGTCCGCGGCCGATCCCGTCTCGGCGACCTTCGGCAGGACGGAGGCGGCGCTGTAGGCGTGCCGCGCCCCTTCGCTGTCCGAGCAGGCGTCGAGGGCGACGGTGACGTTGTATCCGAGCTCGTAGGCCTGCCGCGCGGTCATCTCGACGCCGATCGACGTCGACACGCCGACCACCACCACCTGGGTGACGCCACGCTCGCGCAGCAGTCGGTGCAGGGGCGTCTCGGTGAAGGCGCCCGGCGACCGCTTCGTGACGCGCCACGCGTCCGGGGCGTCGGAGAAGGGCGCTACCGAGTCGCTCCAGCCGGAGGGGAACTCCATGGGCGGGCCGGAGAGGTCGGTGCGGCCAGGCGGCACGGCGTCGACGGTGACGATGACCACCGGCAGCCGTCGCGCGCTGAACGCGTCGGTCAGCGCCGCGGAACGCTCGACCACGTCCGCGAAGCTGTGCGGTGCGAGGTCGCGGCCCGACAGCCCCTTCTGGAGGTCGATGACGATCAGGGCGGCGTCGCGGTCGAGTGCGGTGACAGGCATGGTGATCCTTTCGTGGGGCGGAGGTGCTTCAGGGCTGGTCCGCGATGCGGCCGAGCAACTCGATCGCATCGGCCAGGCGGGCCACCTCGTCCGGAGTGAGGGCCGCGTCGACGGCGTGCGCGAGCCAGTCCGCTCGCTGGAGCCGTCCGGTGGTCAGTTCCGTGCGGGCGTTCTTGGAGAGGGCGAGCAAGGTGCGGCGGCGATCGGTCGGATCGGGGGAGCCGACCACCAGGCCGGCGTCGGTGAGGGCGGCGACGATCGCGGCCATCGACTGCTGACGCATACCGTGCGCACGGGCGAGATCGGCTGTGGAACAGGCGCCGTGGCGATCGAGGTAGCCGATCACGGCCGACTGCGAACGGGTGAGGTCCAGGACCGACGAATTGGCCCTCAGTTTCCGGTTCAGCTCGGCGATCGTTGCGCGCAGACGGTTTCCGACTTCGGCGGACGAGTGCTGGACCATGAGTGCAACTCTAGCAATTAGACAGCTAACTGCACAGTCAACTGTTCTTATCTGAGGGGTGACCCGATGAGTTGACGGTGATAAGTTCTGCACTGTGAGTCGCGCAACAGCAGTCGAACTGCCTATGTCATTCAAGATCCAGCGGACCGCGCTCAAGGCGTCGGCCAAACTGCCCGCACCCGTGCGGAAGGCGATGAGCCGCCTGACGACGGTGAACGGCGACGGTGATCGTCTCGACCCGATGCTCGCACTGGTCGTGACCGCGGCGGCCTACATTCCATCGTTGGCGCTGGTCGGCGATCTGGTTTCCCGATCACGGCAGTCGATGGACTATCACAGCGCGATGATGGCGGAGGCCTTCGAGCCGTTCGCCGTCGAAGAGGATCTGGTGATCGACACCGACGCCGGAGGCGTGCCCGTCACGCGATACAGCCTCGAGGGCAAGGGCCGAGGACTGATCGTCTTCTATCACGGCGGCGGGTTCGTCCTGGGCAGCCGGGCCAGCCACGACTCGGTGGTCCGGGCGCTCGCGATCGCCTCGGGCGCCGACGTGCTGTCGGTGGATTACCGGTTGGCCCCCGAGCACCTCTTCCCGGCGGCGGTCGACGACTCCGTGGCGGCTTGGCGCTACGCCGTCGAGAAGGCGCCGGACTGGGGCGTCGATCCGCGGCAGATCGCGGTGGCCGGTGATTCCGCGGGAGGCAATCTCGCTGCGGTCGTCGCACAGCAGGTGCGTGGCGAGGAGATCACCCCGTGTCTGCAATTGCTGATCTATCCGGTGGTCGACATGTCGCGGAAGCGGCCGTCGGTCCATGAGTTCTCCACCGGCTACTACCTCACCGAGGAACAGATCGACTACTTCTGCGACACCTACCTGGCCTCGCGCGACCAACTGTCCGATCCTCGGGTCTCGCCATTGCTTGCCGAAGATCTCTCCGGGTTGTCGCCCGCCCACGTGGTGGTCGCCGGGTTCGACCCGCTGCGGGACGAAGGCCTCGAGTACGCGGCTGCGCTCGAACAGGCCGGCGTCCCGGTGACCGTGGAACGCGCCGGGACGATGATCCACGGATTCGCGAATATGGCGCTGCTGAGCCCGGACGCGCAGGCCACCGTCCGGCGGATGGGCGAGGCTGTGGCGAAGGCGGTCGCCTCGGCCGGATAGAGGGTCCGCCCGGCGCTCCCGCCGGGCGGACGTCCTCGCCCCGCCTGGGCCGCTACACCGCGATCCGCACGGGCTTCGGCATCAGTTGGGCGGCCGCTGCACCGACCGCGACCAGTCCGATCATCACCAGGAACGAGACCCGGTAGCCGGTGGCGAGGCCGTATGCGCTCGACACCGACGAGTACACCGTGCCGATCACCGCCGCACCCGTCGCCACCGACAGTGCCTGCACGGTGTTGAACACGCCGGACGCCGCGCCGGCGAGCCCGACCGGCACGTCGTTCAGAACCAGCAGGCCGGCGGCCCCGACGATGAGTCCGAAACCAGCGCCTGCGACGATGAGTGCGACGGTGAACCACAGGGCCGGATGGGCCGAGCGGTCGGCGACGATCATGGACGTCATCCCGACGATGAACACCCACGCTCCGCCCTGCAGGACGTGCTTGCCGAATCGGGCGGCCAGGACAGTCGCGGACAGACCGGCGAAGACGGGTACGGCGATCGAGAACGGCACCCACATCAGGCCGGTGTGCAGGACCGACCAGCCGTGCGCGGCCTGGACGTGCAGGGACTGGACGAGGAAGTACCCGCCGGTCGGGATGCTCAGTGCGGTGAACGCGGTCAGCCCCGCGGTGAACGAACGAGACCGGAACACCGCGGGCGGAACCAGCGGTGTTCCGCCTGCGCGAGCAGTGATGACCTGCCGCCGAGCGAAGAGTGCAAGGCCGGCGACGCCCGCCGCCATCATGACGAATCCCCAAGCGGGCCAATCATTCTCCGGTCCCAGTGTGACCGGCGCCATCAACGCTGCCAGCGAACCGCCGAGCAGCGCCGCGGAGATCGGCGTGATGGGCGCGGGACGGGAAGCGTAAGTCTCCGGGATGAAGACGCGCGCCGCGACCAGGGCGAGCAGCGCCACCGGGACGTTGATGAGGAACACCGGCCGCCACGAGAGTCCGAACCAGTCGCCCGAGGTGATGACGGCGCCCAGCACCGGACCGGCCACGGCGGCGATCCCGATGACGGAGGTGAACAGTCCCATCGCGCGGCCGCGTTCGGCGGGTGGATAGAGCACCTGGATGTTGGTCAGCACCTGCGGGATCATCAGTGCCGCCGCGGCACCCTGCAGGATCCGGAACACGACGAGTTGCGTCGGCGTGTCGGCGAGACCGCAGGCCAGTGAGGTGACGCCGAAGGCGACGAGACCGATGAGGAACAGTCGGCGTCGACCGAACCGATCTCCCAGACGGGCACCGAGCACGAGCCCGGTCGCGTAGGCGAGCGGATAGCCCGCGACGATCCACGACATCGCGGTCGGCGACGCGCCGAGATCGGCACTCATCGTCCGCAGTGCGACGTTGACGACCGTGGCGTCCATCAACTCCATGAACGACGCCGCCAACAGGCAGACCAAGGCGACGGTCCGGGCGCGCCCGACGATCGGCGGACTGTCCAAACTCCTCGTGGACGCGGTTGCCAGGGGAGGGGGCTCGGCTGTGACGGTCATCGGGAACTCCTGTGGTGATGGGGGTCTGTTGCACCGATGACGCTACGAACCATTGCGGACGATTCCCGTCCGGAAGAGCGGCGGATAATCCGGTCAGTTTCTGTCCGTTGTTTGGGGCATGATGCAGTCATGGCCGATACGACGACGCGGACGCTGAAGCTGCTGGCGCTGCTCCAAGCGCACCGCCTGTGGTCGGCGGTGGAACTGGCCGACCGTCTGGAGACCACCGAGCGGACCGTGCGCCGCGACGTCGAACGGCTTCGGGATCTCGGCTATCCGGTGCAGTCGGTGCGGGGCAGCGGCGGCGGATACCAACTGGCTCCCGGCGGGTCGCTGCCGCCGCTGGTTGTGGACGAGGAGGAGGCCGTCGCGATCGTGAGTGCGCTGCGGACGGCCGCGCACGGTTCGGCCGCCGGTATGGCGGAGGCCTCGGTGCGGGCGCTGGCCAAGGTGATGCAGGTGCTGCCGCCTCGGCTGCGCCGGCGTGCGGATGCGCTGCGGGCCATGAGCGTGTTGCTCCCCGGCGAACAGCAGGCGCCGGCCGTGGACGCCGAGACCCTGACGACAGTGGCATTGGCGTGCCGGGACGCGACGGAGCTCACCTTCGATTACGCGCCCGCACCGCGGGCCGGACGTGCGTCCGGCACTCGCCGCACCGAGCCGCTGCGGTTGATTCCCGTCGGTCGCCGGTGGTACCTGCTCGCGTACGACCTCGATCGTCAGGACTGGCGCACGTTCCGGCTCGACCGGCTCAGCGCTGCTCAACCGCAGAAGCGGCGGTTCGCGCCGCGTGCGGTGCCGGGCGGCGACCCCGCGGCCTATGTGCGTGAGAGCCTGCGCGGAGGCCGGGACCAACTCCAGGTGCGCGCCGTGGTTCACGCCGAGCCGGAGGCGGTGCGCGGCCGCATCGGCCGGTGGTCGGAGGTCACCGAGCACCCCGACGGCTGCCTGGTCACCATGCAGACCGACGATCCGGGGTGGATCGCGCTGGCGCTCGGCGGACTGGACGCCGACTACGAGTTCGTCGAGGTTCCGGCCGACGTCGTGCGCGCGTTGCGTGGACGCAACGTGCGGGAGGCTCGGGCGCTGTACCTGTCGGAGCGATAGCTTCCGGTCAGCGAGCTGTGAGCCAATCCAGGTACGCGGCGCCTCGCGGTGAGATCTCGCAACCGACCTCGTGACTGATCGTCAGGCCGTACGGCCCACCGGCGAGCCACGGCGGCGGATTCGGTGTTCGCACTCGCACTGTTTTGACCAGTTCTGTCGTCTATTCGGACGACGACCCGCCGGTAAAGAGGACTTTTGTGCCTCTGGTCACATTTCGCGATTCCCGGCCACGGCTTTCCTGACATACCTGTCCTACGAACGTTGTCAATCATCCCAGTGAAGGATTCTTGAATGAGACTGTCCACCAGCCGAGTGCTCGCCGTGGCGAGCGGATCGGTACTTCTAGCCGGAGCGATGGTGGTCGTCGACGCGCCGGCCTCGGCGGCGACGACCGACACCACCTTCCAGTCGATCTGCGTGGCGAGTTCGATCGTGACGGTCAAGAAGCCTGTCGGCAACACGATCACCGTCGACGCTCCGGAGTCGGTGTCCGAGGGTGAGAAGTTCACGATCCGGATTCAGCCGAACCCGTCCTCGTTCCCCGACAAGGATTCCGGTGCCACCACCACCAACCTGTCGCGTTTGAAGTACGACTTCGCCGTCCCGGCGAACTCCACCTTCGTCAGCGCCGATGTGGTGGCGGGATCGTCCGTCGGCCTCAGTGGCGTGGCGCCGAATGTTCTGCTGGTCGACAACAGCGGGAATGTGAGCCCGACGGGCTCGGTCATCAGGCTGTCGGGCAACAACCAGGTCATCGCGAACAGCCCTACGTCGAGCACGAACAGCGAGGGCGGCATCGTCATCCCGAAGACGAAGAAGAACCTCGACGGCACCACCAATTCGAGCGGTGAGACGTGGTTCCGCATGCCGGCGATCGACGTGACGCTGAAGGCGGGCACCGCCGGCGTCATCGAGCCCACCGTGCGGATCGCGGGTAACGCCGCGAACCAGAACGCGAACGAGAACTTCAGTACACAGTTGGCGAAGGCCAGTCTGTTCGGTACTCAGTGGGCCCCGACCCGTTGCTCGCCGCGCGACAGCGACGGTGGCCCGACCAATGCCGGCGCCGGTCCGCTCGCCACCATTCGCGTGGATGCCGCGCCGGTGGATGAGGACACGGTGACCACCTTGTCGGTGCCGGGCGCCGCGACGACCGGTGACGAGGTGACGTTGTCGGCGTCGGTGTCACCGAATCCGGGTGGGGGCACTGTGCAGTTCAAGGCTGATGGAGCGAATCTGGGTGCTCCGGTGGCTGTCTCCGGCGGTGCGGCTGTGCTGAAGCATTCGTTCGCCTCGGCCGGGGACAAGGAGGTCGCCGCGGTGTTCTCGGGTGCGGCCGGGTTCTCCGGCTCGACGTCGGAGGCCAAGACCATCAAGGTCTCCGATCCCGAGCCGAGCGAGACGGAGACCACGGTGAAGGTGATCGCTCCCGCGACCGCGAAGCCGGGTGCCGCAGTGGAGCTCAAGGCGGAGCTGACGCCGGCCGACCTGACCGGCGGGACAGTGCAGTTCAAGGTCAACGGCGACGACGTCGGCGGGCCCGTGACGGTCTCCGGCGGCGCGGCGAAGCTGCAGCACGCGTTCGCGGCCGCCGGAGACTTCACCGTCACCGCGGTCTACAGCGGCACGGCGGGCCATTCCGGTGCTATCTCCGGTCCGGTCATCGTCTCGGTGAATGACGACGCCGATCCTCCGACTCCCGGAACTCCCGACGGCGACGGAAGCCTCGGCAGCAGCAGCGGCAGTCTGGGCGGCGGTGTCGTCTCCGACCTCGTCCGAGGACTCTTCTGACAGCCGGGCACCGGGCGTGAACGCACCGAACCCCGCGAGCTTCGGCTCGCGGGGTTCGGTGCGTTCGGGGTTCAGTGCTCGGTTCGGCTGCGACGCGGGCGCGTCAGGGAGCCCACGTGCGGGCGCCCTCGGCGACGGTCTCGGCCGGCGTCTCGGTGCGGAAGGCCCGGTTCACCGCGGAGACGACGGCGCGCAGGCTCGCGGTCGTGATCGACGAGGCGATGCCGACGCCCCATACCGTCTCGCCGTTGATCTCCGCCTCGACGTAGCTCGCGGCCTCGGCATCGCCGCCGGCCGTCATCGCGTGCTCCGAGTAGTCGAGGACCCGGACGTCGTACCCGATGGTCGACAGTGCGTCGACGAAAGCGGCCAGCGGACCGTTGCCCGATCCGGAGATCTCCTTCTCGGTGCCGTCGACGAGAACCGTCGCGGTCACCGAGTCCTCGCCGTCGTCGGTCTCGGCAGCCGAAACCTGCTGCCGCACCCGCTCGAGTGGCTTCACGGGCTCCAGGTACTCGCGGGAGAACACGTCCCACATCGCCTTCGGGTTCACCTCGCCGCCCTCGCCGTCGGTGATCTTCTGGATCTCGCGGCTGAACTCGATCTGCAGTCGACGCGGCAGATCCAGTCCGTGGTCGGCCTTCATGATGTACGTGACGCCGCCCTTGCCGGACTGGCTGTTCACCCGGATCACGGCCTCGTAGTTGCGGCCCACGTCCTTCGGGTCGATGGGCAGGTAAGGGACCTGCCACAAGATGTCGTCGACGTCCTTGTCGGCTTCGTCGGCGTCGACCTTCATCTGGTCGAGGCCCTTGTTGATGGCGTCCTGATGGCTGCCGGAGAACGCGGTGTAGACCAGGTCGCCGCCGTACGGGTGCCGCTCGGGAACGTTCAGCTGGTTGCAGTACTCGACGGTCCGGCGGATCTCGTCGATGTCCGAGAAGTTGATCTGCGGGTCGACACCGCGGCTGAACAGGTTCATGCCGAGAGTCACCAGGCAGACGTTGCCGGTGCGCTCGCCGTTGCCGAACAGGCAGCCCTCGATCCGGTCCGCGCCCGCCATGTAACCCAGTTCGGCGGCCGCGACGCCCTCGCCGCGGTCGTTGTGCGGGTGCAGGCTCAAGATGATCGAGTCACGGCGCGCCAGATTCCGGTGCATCCATTCGATGGAGTCCGCGTACACGTTGGGCGTCGTCATCTCGACGGTCGCGGGCAGGTTGATGATCAACGGCTTGTCGGGGGTCGGGGCGATCACCTCGGAGACGGCGTCGCAGACCTCCTTGGCGTAGCTCAACTCGGTGCCCGTGTAGCTCTCGGGGGAGTACTCGTAACGCCAGTTGGTGTCGGGGTACTTCTGCTCCTCGGCCAGGCACAGCTCGGCCGCGTCGGTGGCGATCTTGGTGATCGCGGCCTTGTCAGCGCGGAATACGACGCGGCGCTGCAGGACCGACGTGGAGTTGTAGAAGTGGACGATCACGTTCTGCGCGCCGGCGCAGGCCTCGTAGGTGCGGGCGATCAGTTCCGGGCGGGCCTGGGTCAGCACCTGGATGGTCACGTCGTCGGGGATGGCGCCCTCGTCGATGATCTCGCGGACGAAGTCGAAGTCGGTCTGGCTCGCGGAGGGGAAGCCCACCTCGATCTCCTTGTAGCCCATGCGGACCAACAGATCGAACATGCGTCGTTTGCGGGCCGGGCTCATCGGATCGATCAGAGCCTGGTTGCCGTCGCGCAGATCGACGGCGCACCACATCGGTGCCCGGTCGATCACCTTGTCGGGCCAAGTGCGGTCGGGCAGCGCGATCTTCTCGACCTCATCGGCGAAGCTGCGGTAGCGGTGGACGGGCATCGCCGAATTGCGTTGCGGGTTCCAGCTGGGCTGGCCGTCCGGGATGGGTCCGTTGGGCTCGACGATGCGGCTCGGACCGGAGGTGAAAGCGTCTGCTGGTGCCATGAGGGGTCAATCTCCTGATCAAAAGAAGGGGTTTTGACCGGCGCGTGAAGAGGCCCCGCGACGGAGGGCCGGTCGGATCAGACCCCGCCGCGGCAACCGAGGAGGAGTGCACGCTGCATGACATCAACGATAGCACTTGAGTCCGGCGATGCCGGGGCCGGTTGCCATCACAAGAAGTTAGGTTAGGATCACCTTGTTTACAAATTCTTTAGAGAAATGGAGACGAGATGGGCAGCAGCGGAAGCGTGCAGTGGCATGAGGTGCCGATCATCGGCGACCTCGGGGTCGCCTTCGCACAGTCCGATTTCTACAACAGCGTCTGGCTGCCGGTGTGGGACGGATTCGCCATGGGTGTGAATGCGATTCTCGGGCAAGAGATTCTCTGGCACCGCTGATCCGTGAACGGATGCGCCGAGTAGGCGCACTCCTGCGGCAGGGCGCGGGTCTCGACTGTGGACGTCGGGGCCCGCGTCTTCGTCGTCACACCTCGACGGCTGCTTCGGCGCGGTGCTCGCTGCGGCGCATCGCGAGGACGGTGACGATGCTCAACACCGCGAGCAGCAGACCGCTCACCAGTGTGGTCGCGTGCAGTCCGTCGACGAAGGCTTCTCGCGCGGCCGTTGCCAGGGCGTCTCCGCCGGTGCTCATGGCGTCGGCGCGGACGAGGGTCTCACCGAGCGATCCCGTCACCCCGCTGTCGCCGCCGCGGGACAGGAAGACCGCGGTGGCCAGCGAGCCGAAGAGAGCCAGGCCGAGGGCGGTTCCCAGTTCGAAACAGGTCTCCGAGATGCCCGACGCGGCACCGGACTGCTCCGGCGGCACGGCGCCGACCACCACATCGGTCACCAGCGAGAACTGCACACCGTATCCGATTCCGGCGAGAGCGCTCAGGGCCATGTACACCCACAGCGACGACGTGGTGCCCAGTGCGATGAATCCGAGATTCGCCGTCGCGGCGACCACCAGCGAGCCGGCCAGGGCGTACCGCTTTCCGACCAGTCGGGCGATGCGATCGGCGACGACGGAGAAGACGGCGATCGTCACCGCCATCGGGAGTCCGGCGAGCGCCGCGGCCAGAACGTCGTGGCCCAGCACCGACTGGAGATAGACGTTCGAGAGATAGGCGATGCCGCCCTCGGCCATCATTCCCACCAGCGCGATGGCGAGGCACACGCTCACCGTGGGGTTGCGGAACAGGTTCAAGTCCAGCAGGGGATCGCGCGTGCGCGCCTCGTGGCGGAGGAATACTGCGAACATCGCGATGCCGACCAGACCCGCCGTCGCCGCAAGCGGTGAGACCCCCTCGGTCGCGAGCGCCTTGACCGCGTAGACGGCGGGGAGGATGCCGAGCAGTGACAGCGCGACACCGACGACGTCGAACCGACCGGTGCGGGCCGATCGGTACTCGGGGAGGACGAACGGCCCCGCCGCGAAGAGCACCGCGAGCACCGGCACGTTGATCAGGAACACCACTCCCCACCAATAGTGGTGCAGCAGAAGGCCTCCGAGAACCGGGCCGATGGCGGCACCGCCGGCGAACGCCGAGGTCCACACCCCGATGGCGCGAGCGCGTTCGTGACTGCGCTTGAACATGTTGGCGATCAGCGCGAGGCTCGCGGGCATCAGCGTCGCACCTCCCACGCCCATCAACGCGCGGGCCGCGATCAAAGCCCCGGCACCGGGCGAGAACGCGGCGAGCACCGACGCACCGCCGAATACACCCGCGCCGCACAGCAGAATCCGCCGTCGCCCGATCCGATCGCCGAGGTTGCCCATCGTGATGAGCAGCCCGGCGATCAGGAACCCGTAGATGTCGAGGATCCACAACTGCTGTGTGGCCGACGGGTCGAGCGCCGCGGTGATCGTCGGCATCGCCAGGTACAGCACTGAGAAGTCCATCGAGACCAGCAGCACCGGAAGCATCAGAACCGCCAGCCCGAACCATGTCTTCCGATCGGCCGCGGGTGCGGTGCCGGTGGGCGGCGGGACCGAGGGCATGCGTGCGGGCTCCAGATCTGTGAGGGGTGGATCGCGGGCGCGGCCGGCGATGCAAGCGCGACCGCGGCCCGTTCAGGCTACGCCGGATATGCGGTGGTCAGCGACCTCGTTTCCGGCCGATCGACATCAGAAGCACACCGGTGATTCGATCGCGGACCGCGACGGGCCCGGGTGGAGTACAACGGGCTGTGGAGGCCGCCCACGGCGGCCGGCAAGGAGAGGCGTGGCCACGATCGGCAGGCTGGCCGCCGCGACGATCCTCGTCGCGGCGACCGCCCTCGTGGCCGCTTGCGGCACCGCCGGTCCCGGCCCGGTGCCCATGCGATCGGTCCTCGGTCCGGCAGAGCGCGTGCTGAACGTCCTGGCATGACCGGGCTACGCCGAGGACGGGAGCAACAACCGGTCCGTGAACTGGGTGCAGCCGTTCCGGGACCTGACCGGCTGCCAGGTGGAGGTCAAGACCTTCGGCACCTCCGACGAAGCGGTGTCCTTGATGCGGACCGGTCAGTTCGACGTGGTCTCGGCATCGGGCGACGCGTCGCTGCGGTTGATCGACGCCGGTGACGTACAGCCGATCAACACCGCGCTGGTCCCCTCGTACTCCGACATCTATCCCTTCTTGAAGGGCAAGCCGTGGAATGCGAAGAACGGGATCACCTACGGTGTGCCGCACGGCTGGGGTGCCAATCTCCTGATGTATCGCACAGACGTCGTGCGACCCGCGCCCACGTCCTGGCGGGCCGTGTTCGAGGACGCGCCGCGCTATGCGGGCCGGGTGACAGCTTACGATTCGCCGATCTACATCGCCGACGCCGCGCTGTATCTGATGCGGCACCGGCCCGATCTCGGCATCACGAATCCCTACGCGCTCGACCGGAGGCAGTTCGACGCGGCCGTCGCGCTGCTCGAGGAGCAGCGCAGAGCGGTCGGCGAGTACTGGAACGACATCGTCCGCGAGGTGCAGGCGTTCAGCGCGGGCTGGAGCGTGCTCGGTTCCACGTGGCAGATGGCGGCCAACCTCGCCCGCGACGGCGGTGCTCCGGTGGCGACGGTGCTGCCCGATGAGGGATCGACGGGGTGGTCGGACTCGTGGATGATCAGTTCCCGGGCCGAGCATCCGAACTGCGCGTACCGCTGGGTCGACTACATCGTGAGCGCGCGGGTCAACGCGCGCGTCGCGGAGTACTTCGGCGAGTCACCCGCGAACGCGAAGGCGTGCGAACTGATGCGGGACCGGACGCACTGCGCGGTGTACCACTCCGCGGACCCCGAGTACGCCTCGCACATCTGGTACTGGACCACGCCGATGCGCGACTGCGTCGACGGTCGCAAGAACGTCGAGTGCGTCGGCTACGACGGTTGGTCGAAGGCGTGGCTTCAGATCAAGGGATAGCCGCGCGCCGTCGTCAGATGGCGTACTGGAAGACCGTGAGCATGCGGGCACCGAACCAGCCGGAGAACAGGGCGGCGACGGCGAGGAAGGCGATGATCTCGGTCCGCGGCCGTCGTGCGATCCGCACGGCCACCGGGATCAGCAGGACGAACGCGGGCAGGAGCAGTCGCGCACGGCTCATCATCAGGCCGTCCGACAGCAGGATCGACGCCAGCACGGCCGCCGCGTAGACGAGCACCGGCCACGGCACGCGGTCGGCGACCGACCAACCGAACAACACGAGCACCGAGATGATCAACAGGGCCGTTGCGATCGCTGAGAAGTCCGATCCGCTGCCGAGCGTCTGGGTGAGGAATCGCCAGGTGGCCGCGCCGCCGTCGAATGTGGTGTTCCACCCCGTCGTCTGGATCTGAAACCAGCCCGTCGCCGAGCCGGTCTGCGCCCACACCACTGCCAGGTAGCCGAGGTAACCGAGCGGCGCGAGAATCACGGCGGCCCACGCACGAGGGCCGTCGCGCCGGGCCACGATCGCTGCGAGCATCACGGCGGCGATCACCGCGACGCCGGTCGGCCGGACGAGTCCGGCACCGAGGGCGCAGAGTCCGGCGAGCAGCCACTGCCGCTCCAGGACTCCGACGAGCGCCCAGCCCGCGAGTGCGCAGAACACCGCCTCGGTGTAGGCCATGTTCAGCACCACCGACATGGGCGTGGCGGCGAAGAGGCCCACCAGGACCAGTCCGGCCGTCGAGGCCTGGTCGGGCGTCGACCGAACCGAGGAACGGATCCGCCCGGAGCAGATCACTCCGATACGACCCACCGCCACCGCGGCGAGGCATCCCGCGACCACGTTGACGATCATGGCCGCGGCGAACGGCGACAGGCCGGGGACCAGGGCGACGGTCCGCACCGTCATCGGATAACCGGGGAAGAATGCGTACGCGGTGAACTCCGTGTGGACGCCGTTTCCGTCGGTGAACCACAGGGGGATTCCGCCGTAGCCGTGCTGGGCGATGCCGAGCATCCACTCGCCGTCCCACATGGACAGCAGCGCGGTGAGACCGGTGTGGTGGAGTCCGGCGAAGACGGTGAGGATCACGATGCCGACGACGCGAATCGTCAGGTACACCCCGACGCATCGAAGGGCGAACTCGTGGGTGATGCCGAAGCGTCGCATGGTGGACATCGGGCGCACGGTAGTCATCGGAGGTGATCCTACGGTGGCCTCCGCGAAATGTGCCGCGCCAGGTCCGGCGGGTAAGGTGAACCCCGCGCGATTCCCGCAGAAGCTGCAGAAGCTCATGTAGACGAGACAGCTGTACAGATAAGGAAGGTTGCACGACGTGGCACTGGTCGTCCAGAAGTATGGCGGATCCTCGGTGTCGGATGCCGAGCGCATTCGCCGGGTCGCCGAGCGCATCGTCGAGACCAAGCGCGCAGGGAACGACGTGGTCGTCGTCGCCTCTGCGATGGGTGACACCACCGACGAACTGCTCGATCTGGCAGAACAGGTGAACCCGAATCCCCCCGACCGTGAGATGGACATGCTGCTCACGTCCGGCGAGCGCATCTCCAATGCGCTGCTCGCCATGGCGATCGAGGGCCTCGGGGAGAACGCGCAGTCGTTCACCGGCTCGCAGGCCGGCGTGATCACCACGAGCAGCCACGGCAAGGCCAAGATCATCGACGTGACTCCGGGCCGGGTCCGCAGTGCGCTCGACGAGGGGAAGATCGTCCTCGTCGCCGGTTTCCAGGGCGTCTCGCAGGACACCAAGGATGTGACCACGCTGGGCCGCGGCGGATCGGACACCACCGCCGTCGCCCTCGCCGCCGCTCTCGAGGCCGACGTCTGCGAGATCTACACCGACGTCGACGGCATCTACACGGCCGACCCGCGCATCGTCAGCAATGCCAAGCACCTCGATCACATCTCTTTCGAGGAGATGCTCGAGATGGCCGCATGTGGCGCGAAGGTGCTGATGCTGCGTTGCGTGGAATACGCCCGCCGATACAACGTTCCAGTTCATGTGCGCTCGTCGTACTCGACTAAGCCCGGCACCGTTGTGTCCGGCTCGATGGAGGACATCCCCGTGGAAGAAGCAATCCTCACCGGCGTCGCCCACGACCGCAGCGAAGCTCAGGTCACCGTGGTCGGCATCGAAGACAAGCCCGGTTACGCGGCGAAGGTGTTCCGCGCCGTCGCCGACGCCGAGATCAACATCGACATGGTCCTGCAGGGCGTGTCGGCGGTGGAGACCGGGAAGACCGACATCACCTTCACGCTGCCGAAGGAGCTCGGCGAGGTCGCCGTGGCCGAACTGGGCAAGCTCAAGTCGGAGATCGGCTTCCGCGAGGTGGTGCTCGACGACAACATCGGCAAGGTGTCGCTGGTCGGTGCGGGAATGAAGAGTCATCCGGGGGTCACCGCGACCTTCTGCGAGTCGCTCAGCGACGCGGGCATCAACATCGAACTGATCTCCACCTCCGAGATCCGGATCTCGGTCCTCGTCCGTGAATCCGATCTGGATCCGGCGGTCCGCGTTCTGCACGAGGCCTTCGGTCTCGGCGCCGACGAGGACGCCGTGGTCTACGGCGGCACCGGACGATAGGAGGACGCTCAGATGGGTATTCGACTCGGAGTAGTCGGCGCCACCGGCCAGGTCGGCGGCGTCATGCGTCAGATCCTCGAAGACCGGAACTTCCCGGCCGACGAGGTGCGGTTCTTCGCGTCGCCGCGGTCGGCGGGCAAGAAGCTGCCGTGGCGCGGCGGTGAAGTGGTGGTCGAGGACGCGACGACCGCAGATCCGGCGGGGCTCGACATCGCTCTGTTCTCCGCGGGCGGAACCATGTCGAAGGTGCAGGCGCCGCGGTTCGCCGCCGCCGGAGTAACGGTGATCGACAACTCGTCGGCCTGGCGCAAGGATCCCGATGTGCCGCTGATCGTGTCGGAGGTGAACGGTGAGCTCGCGAAGAACCCGCCCAAGGGCATCATCGCGAACCCCAACTGCACCACGATGGCTGCGATGCCGGTGCTCAAGCCACTGCACGACGCCAAGGGGTTGCGCCGGCTGATCGTCTCCAGCTATCAGGCGGTCTCGGGCAGCGGGCTGTCGGGCGTGCAGGAACTCGCGGGGCAGGTGCGCGCCGGCGTCGACGGCGCCGAGCAGCTCGTCTACGACGGGCACGCCGTCGATCTCGGCGAGAAGATCAATTACGTCGCGCCGATCGCGTTCAACGTGGTGCCGCTCGCGGGCAACCTCGTCGACGACGGCAGCGGTGAGACCGACGAGGACCAGAAGCTGCGCAACGAGTCGCGACGCATCCTCGGCATCCCCGAGCTGTTGGTCAGCGGAACCTGCGTCCGCGTCCCGGTCTTCACCGGCCATTCGCTGTCGATCAACGCCGAGTTCGATGAAGCGGTGACCCCCGAGCAGGCACGCGAGATCCTCGACGGCGCGCCCGGGGTCCGGCTCGCGGACGTGCCCAACCCGCTCGACGCGGCCGGCGGCGACGTCTCTCTCGTCGGGCGTATCCGTCAGGATCCGGGCGCTCCGGAGGGGCGTGGCCTCGCGCTCTTCGTCTCCGGAGACAACCTGCGAAAGGGTGCCGCGCTCAACACGATCCAGATCGCCGAACTGCTGGTCTGACGACGCGCGCCTGGCGGCGGGCGGGTTCGCTCGTCGGCGGCGAACGTCGAAATCGGGACTTACCAAGCGGTAACTTATGGCGTAGATTACTCCCGTGAGAAAAATTCGGGGATTCGTCTCGTCCAGAAGTTCATCCGTTTCCAGCGTCGTCAGGCGCACCGGTTCGATCGCCGTCGTCGGTGCGGTCGCGGCCTCCGGGCTCGTCGCCGGCACCGGCGACGCGGGTGCCGTCGGCGACTTCTATCGCCCTCCCGCTCGGTTGTCGGAGGCCCCGGGATCGGTGGTTCGCACCCAGCCCACGCAGCTCCTGCTGCAGATCCCGGGCGTTCGCAACCAATGGCCGGGGACCGCGACCCGCATCATGTACACGACCACGCGGCAGGACGGGAAGCCGACGGCCGTCACCGGCGCAGTGGTCGAGCCGACCGCGCCGTGGCACGGCAGGGGGCCGCGGCCCACCGTCGTCTTGGCGCCCGGCACCGTCGGACAAGGCGACCAGTGCGCGGGGTCGAAGATGCTCTCGCTGCCGATGTCCATCGACCCGACCAAGCCGAGTCTCGGCGTCAACTACTCCGGGCTCGAGATGAACCTCTTCCTGCTCAACGGCGTGCGGGTGGTGCTCACCGACTACGTCGGCATGGGCACGCCCGGCATCCACACGTACGTGAACCGTCTCGAGTCCGGTCGGGCCGTGCTCGACGCCGCCCGCGCCGCACTCAAGGTGGCCAAGGCACCCAAGGACGCTCCTGTCGCCTTCTCCGGCTACTCCCAGGGCGGCGGTGCGACCGCGTCGGCAGCCGAGCTGGCGTCCACCTACGCCTCCGACCTCAACGTGAAGGCCACCTACGCCGGTGCGCCTCCCGCGGATCTGTCCAAGGTGATCGGCCAGATCGACGGCACCTTCATCTCGGGCGCGATCGGCTACGCCATCAACGGACTCGTGGCGCGGTATCCGGCGCTCGACCCGATCCTGAAGAAGGAGACCAGCGCGACCGGGCGCCGCGCCCTGAAAGACGTCGCGACGCAATGCATCGCCGACACCGGTCTCACGCACGGATTCCAGCGCACCGACCAGTGGACTCGCAACGGGAAGTCGCTGAGCGCGGTCATCAAGAAGTACCCCCGCGTCCAGAAGATGCTCGACGACCAGCGGATCGGCCGCCTCAAGCCGAACGCACCGGTGCTGATCTCCACCGGGGTCAGTGACGACGTCATCCCGCACGGACAGGTGGTGCAGCTGTACCGCGACTGGAAGGCCCAGGGGGCGGACGTGCGGCTCGACAACGATTTCACGCCGCCGATCTTCCCCGGGCTGGTCGTGAATCACGCACTGCCGATGCTGGCCAAGATGCTGCCGGCGACGAGTTTCATCCTCAGTGAGTTGAACAGCTGACCAGTCGGTCGTGTGCAAGTGGTCGCCCGTGATCGGCGATCATGTGATCGACTACTGGTCATGACTGACATGAAGCGCTTCCTGATCGCCCTGTCGGCGGCGGTCATCGGGCTCGTCACGGTGTCGACGACGACTGCCGTGGCGAGCCCGGCCGTTCCCGGCGTCGGCCCGGCCTCCACTTCGCTGATGCACGGTGATCCCGAATCGACCGACAGCACCGTCCTGCGCGGGCCGGGCAAGACCGGGCATGTCGCGGCGTCGAGCGTTCCCGGCGGTGTGTGCGCCGCGACTTTCGTGGGCTCGGACGGCTTCCCGGTCTCGTTGTGCACGGCCTACGTCGCGGGTACCCCGCCGCAGTTCGCCACCCCGGTGGTGACCATGTTCGATCCGCGGACCGCCCAGGTCGTCGCGCGGCTGCCGCTGACCAAGGGCAAGCTCCTCGGCGGGGTGTACGGGTTCCTCGACGACCGGAACCGGGTGGTGGTGGCCGACGGCTCGGGCAAGATCCTGCGGGTCGGTCACCACCGGACGCGGTCCGGCTGGGCGCTGCGCGTCGACGAGAGCACCGACGTGTCGAAATACCTCGGCGGCGACGGCGTGACCGGGTTGGCCCCCGACTATCAGGGGCGCACCTGGTTCGCGACCACCGAGGGCGTCATCGGCACCGTGCTGCCCGACGGCCGGGTCGGGGCCACGCGCCTGCCGAAGGGCGAAGAACTGGGCAACGGGCTCACCGTCCGTCGCTCCGGTGCGTCGGTGCTGACCACGCAGGCACTCTACGAGATGCGCGCGGACGCCGACGGCGTGCCGCGGACGGTGTGGCGGCGCGCCTACGATCGCGGTGCCGCCCGCCGGCCGGGACAGCTGACCTGGGGATCGGGCACCACGCCGACCTACTTCGGTCCCGGCGGCGACGGCTGGGTCGCGATCGTCGACAACGCCGCGGTGCCGAACCTGATCGTCTACCGCTCCGACGACGGTTCGCAGGTATGCCGGACGCGGGCCTTCGCATCACCGAACCAGGGGACCGAGAACTCCCCGATGGCGTGGGGCGACAGCCTGGTGATCCCCAGCACGTACGGATTCCAGTACCCGCCGATGGCGGTGAGCGGTGGGCCGAGCGATCCGGCGTTCGCTCCCTTCCGCGGCGGTATGACGCGCATCGACGTCCGCGACGGGGCGTGCACGAGAGTATGGGAGAACACCACCGACCGAATGGCCACGCTGCCGCGGCTGTCCCGGGCGGACGGTCTGATTCACGGTCTCGCCTACGGCCCGTACGTGCCGGGACCGCAGCAGTCGGGACCGGTCGACTACGTCGCTGTCGACTTCCAGACCGGTCGACGGGTGGCGACGCGGCGCGTGGGGACCGCGCCGATCGACGAGCCGATGCAGCTCACCGGCATGATCGCGCCGGGCGGAACACTCTGGCAGGGCACCGTGACCCGGATGCTGAAGATCTCCGGCTAGTGCCCACCGGACCGGCGTGCGCGTCGTGCCATCATCAATGACATGACCACTCCCGGACCGTTCGACGACGACGCCGACCGCGATCGGATTCCGACGCAGGCCGAACTCGACGCCGAGGACCTCGCCGAGATCGCGCGGCGGTCGAAGGACAGCGATCTCAGCGGCAGGTATCCGGCGCGTCCCGTCGACCCCGGCCCGCCGCCGGTCGCGCTCGTCCGTGACGCGCGCGTGGTCTGGGCGATCGCCGCGGTGGCGTGCCTGGCGTGGGTCGTGTACGGATTCGCCAATCTCTCCTGGCTCGAGGGGTTGATGGCCGAGCGTCTGCAGCCAGGTCTGCAGAACGTCCCGGGGGTGGATCCGGGAGAGAAGGCGGCCTCGATGGCGTCGTTCTGGACGCCCGCGCTGCTCGTGGGCATCCCGCTGTTCACGGCACTGGGATATCCGCTGCTTGTCGGTACCGCGCGGGCGCACAGCCGCAATCTGCGCAGCATCTATCTCTCGGTGATCACCGTGACGGTCCTGTTCACCGTCGTCGGTGCGGATCTGCTGTTCCACTATCCGGAGGTCTCGGCGTCGCTGCGAGTGCTCGCGTGGGTGCAATGCGGGGTGCTCGTCCTCTCCGCGCTCATCACCCTGCGCAGGCCGATCAACGAGTGGCTGCCGAAGTCGATGGCCATGAAACCCTTCCGGCGCGCCTCCGGCGGGTAGCTTGGGGACAGCGGGTCCGGTTCGGCCATGCGCCTGGAACCGTTCCCGTTTCGAGTTGACCGAACTAAGGAGAACGCAATGACCGTCACCCCCGTGTACCACGTCTCGTCGACCTCGACCGGCGGCGGCCGCGACAGCGAGGTGGTCTCCGAGTCGGGCCGGATCGACCTGGTGCTCGCTCCGCCCGTCGAGATGGGCGGCAACGGCGAGGGCAGCAATCCCGAGGAGCTGTTCTCCGCGGGCTATGCGGCGTGCTTCATGGGTGCGCTCCGGCACGTCGCCAAGAGCAAGGGCGCCACTCTCACCGACGCCACGTCGGTGAAGGTGAACATCGGCATCGGCAGCGACGACGCCGACGGCGGCTTCGGACTCACCGCCGACATCGAGGTGTATCTGCCCGGGCTCGACACCGCCGAGGCCGCCGAACTGGCACAGGCCGCGCACGCCTTCTGCCCGTACTCGAAGGCCACGCGCGGCAATATCGCGAGCACTGTCACATCGCGCGTGTGATTCGCGGCACGGGGCCCGGTACGGTGAACTCTCGTGAACAACTGGGCTATCGTCGCCGCCGCCGCAGTGCTGGCGGCCACCATCGCGACCATCGCATTCGTGCGATACCGGCAGAATGAGACCGCGGTACTCAAACGCGACGCCGAACTCGCCGCGTCGCTGCGCGAGCTGGCGGGCACCGACGCCGTCCGGCTCGCCGCGGTAGAAGAGTTCGAGACAGCGGTTTACGAGCGGCTGTTCTTCAGCCGAGCGATCGGTCCGCGCATTCGATCGGCCGTCTGGGCCCTGCTCGGGGGCGTCCTCGCGGCGTCCGCGGTGCTGCTCCTGGATGGGATCGACAGTGCTGTGGGCGTCGTGGCCTGGGCCGCCGCGATCGTCTTCGCCATCGGATTCACCCTCGCCGCGGTGGTGTACGCCGCTGTGGCGGGATACTCGGCGCTGACCACCCCGCGGGTGTCCTTCGCGGACTCGTACGAGTCCGACGAGGAATGACGCCGGCTCGCACCACCACGGGCCGCGCTCGTCTGTTCTACATCACAGTCGTCACGCTGGCGGTCGCCGCACTGGTGACGGCATCGGCGATTCCCGTGGTCGGAGACCCCGCGGCCGTGGCGTTTGCGAGAGGGTCGATCCGCGTCGTCGACGACGCCGGTGCGCCCGGATCCGTCCTCGTGAGTCGCGAACTGTTCGCCTCGTCGCCGACCGCGGTCGTGGTCGCTCCGACGGCACGAGAGTCGGAGCGCCGCGCCGCGGCGGAGGCCGCGCGCGTCAATGGCGTGCCGGTCTTCGCGGTCGATGACACGAATTCCCGCACTGTCGCAGCGGAATTGGAGCGACTCGGTGTCGAGCGCGCGGTCCGGGTCGGCCGCGTCCCGGCACTGCCGGTTCCGGTCACCGACGACGTCCGGTTGCTCGCCGGCGGTGCCGCGACGCGCGGTGAGGGCACCGTGGTGCTGCTTTCGGCGGCCGGCGACGACGCGATCGCGACCGCCGAGGCGGCACACGCGGAGGTCGCGGCCGTGCCGTCGCCCGATCCGAGAAGCTCCGGGCGCGCAGTGAACCTCGTCAAGGCGCGGCCCGGGGCGCCGATCCTCGCGGTGGGATCGGGATTCGGCGACCCCCGGCTCCTGGCGCGCCGCGTCGAACTCGCGCGGAGCCTCCCGGAACTCCCCGGCGGCGGACAGTTGATGTTCCCGGGGCGCCGCGTCGTCGCGCTCTACGGATCGCCCGGTGCGCCCGAACTGGGGCCTCTGGGCAGGCAGAGCATCAGTGCGTCCATCCGGCGCGCCAAAGCCGTCGCAGCGCAGTACGACCGCCTCTCGCCCGTCCCGGTGGTCCCGGGCTTCGAGATCATCGTGACCGTCGCGTCCGCCGATCCCGGCCCGGGCGGCAACTACACCTCGGCGCTCGACGTGGCGGCGGTGCGGCCGTGGGTCGACGCCGCGCGCAAGGCCGGCGTCTACGTCACCCTCGACCTGCAACCGGGCCGGATGGACTTTCTCGACCAGGCCAAGATGTATCGGGAACTGCTGCTGCAGCCGCACGTCGGCCTGGCCCTCGACCCGGAGTGGCGGCTGAAGCCGAATCAAGTCCACCTGCAGCAGATCGGGTCCGTCTCGCCCGCGGAGGTGAACCGGGTCTCGACCTGGCTCGCCGACCTGGTCAAGAGTCGGAATCTGCCGCAGAAGGCCTTTGTCCTGCACCAGTTCGACGCCGACATGCTGGGTGACAGATCGAAGATCGACACCTCGCGCACCGAACTCGCGTTCCTCGTTCACGCCGACGGCCACGGTGTGCCGAACGTCAAGATGCAGACGTGGAACCGGATTGTCGCGGGCCTGCCTCCCCGGACGTGGCTCGGGTGGAAGAATTTCTACACGGAGGACAAGCCCATGTTCTCTCCACGCCGGACCATGAACGTCGACCCCGTTCCCTGGTTCGTCTCCTATCAATAGAGAGAAGGGAACCGGCCAATGGCTTTGCCCGTCGACCAACTGGCTGCGGTGCCGGAGGCCGCGACCCGCAGGGACTCGCTCGAGATCATCCTCGAACAGGACCGTACGCGGCTGCAGGAACTGACCCCGGTGCGACATCAGCGGATGTCGGCCACGCCGTTCACGTTTTATCGCGGTGCGGCGGCGGTGATGGCCTCCGACCTCGCGGCGACTCCCAGCACCGGCATCGTGACCCAGTTGTGCGGAGACGCGCATCTGAGCAACTTCGGCTTGTTCCGCTCACCGGAACGCGCGATGGTCTTCGACCTCAACGATTTCGACGAGACGCACCCCGGCCCGTTCGAGTGGGACGTGAAGCGCCTCGCGGCCAGCATGGTCATCGCGTCGCAGGCGAACGGCTTCGACGAGACGACGGGCCGCAGCATGGCGCGCCTCGCGGCCAAGGCGTACCGGAAGACGATGATCGCCAGCGAGGCCAAGCCCGCCCTCGAATGCTGGTATGCGCGGGTCGACGCCGACGAGGTGGTCGCCGATCTCGGTGACCGCTTCGACACCGCCGCGTCGAAGCGGACGCAGAAGGCGCTCCGGAAGGCGCGGCACCGGGACAGCGCGCAGGCGCTCGAGAAGCTCTGCTACGTCGATCTCGCGGGGGCGCACATCAAGAGCGATCCGCCGCTGCTGGTGCCGGCGTCCGAGGTCGCGCCGTCGATGTCGAAGGTCCAACTCGACGACTACTTCGGTGAGGCCTTCGCACGCTACGCGCGCACCCTGCCCGCGCACGTCGCCGAGTTGTTCTCGCAGTACTCCTTCATCGAGGCGGCGCGAAAGGTCGTCGGCGTCGGCAGCGTCGGCACCCGGTGCTGGATCGCGCTCTTCGGCGGGGCGCGGGGGACCGATCCGCTCTTTCTTCAATTCAAGGAGGCATCCGAATCGGTCCTCGCGCCGTTCGTGCCGGGCTGCGAGTACACCAATCAGGGACAGCGTGTCGTGTTCGGTCAGCAACTGTTGCAGGCGTCGAGCGACATCTTCCTCGGATGGGTCCGTGCGGCCGGCGCGGAGGCGACGGTCGACACCGACTTCTACGTGCGCCAGCTGCGCGACGGCAAGGGGTCGGTGGTCGTGGAGTCGCTGCTTCCGGCCGGGATGGAGTACTACGGGGCGCTGTGCGGCGAGGTGCTGGCGCAGGCGCACGCGCGTACCGCATCCCGCCACGAGATCGCGGCATACCTGGCCGACGCGGGAAAGGCCTTCGACGCGGCGATCGCCGACTTCTCGGTGGAGTACAGCCGCATCAACATCGGTGACCACGGACGCCTCGATGCCGCGGTCGCCGACGGGTCGGTCAGCTCCGGTGCCCTCGAAAACCCGTCCTGACCTGACGATTTAGTAGTTCGGCCGAGCTCGTTGTACGCTATTGCAGGTCATACACGGGGTATGGCGCAGCTTGGTAGCGCGCTTCGTTCGGGACGAAGAGGTCGTGGGTTCGAATCCCGCTACCCCGACGCTTTGGTTGAGAAGCAGTAGAGGCCCCCGGCCTGCAGAGATGCGAGCCGGGGGCTTCCTCGTATCGTGCGTGTCCGTTCTGCTCAGGTGTCAGATCGTCGTTGAGACCCGGCCTTGCGGTAGAGGTCAGGCTTCCGCGAGCTTACTGCTCAAGCAGATCGTGCCGACCCCGACGCTCGATACCGCGGCGTAACTGTTCCATCGGAGTTCTCTCGGTCAGTGATCGTGCTACGGCCGCCTTCTGGGCGGATTCGGGCTGACGGCGGGCACCCAGCCAGTTCATCAGCGATGGGACAGGCACCCACCCGAGTCGTTCAGAAGGAGGACTCCGGTCGCAGTTCACGCACCCAGTCTTGTGTTGAACTCGTGAGCCTGATTCACTTGAAAAAGTCCGCTGCTAACTGATGCAAGCGGACGCCGCCCCGTTCGGCGGTTGCTCTGGGGAGGGTAGTGAACCGGACGGGTGCGATGACGCGGTCCGTCCCGCTCCTGTCTAAGGGGAGGGAGCCGGACGGACCGCCCTCGAATAGCCGGTCTCGTGCGCGGGGAACTGCGCCGCGACCTCAAGCCTCGATCGGTAACTCGCGGATCACTCGCGCGGGATTGCCCGCGGCGAATACATGGTCGGGGAGATCGCGAGTGACGACGCTCCCGGCTCCCATCTGACGCGGCATCACCCAGCTGCCCTCGCCGAGGCCGCCCAGCAATTCACGCAGCAGTGCGTCGCGCACGCCGTCCTCGTCGGCGGCGGTCGCGTTGAATCGGTCCAGCAGCCGCGCGCAGGCCTTGCGCAACCCGACCAATTCGGGATCGGCGTCGCGGTACAACTCGCCGGTCAGCATCCGTTCCCGGTCGGTGGTCATGCCGTCTCGGTCAGCTGAACTGGTCTGCGAGCTGGGGCAACGACTGCTGAACGCTGTCGACGTCGCCGCCGTTCGACACCGCGGTCAGCGTCAGCAGCGACGCCTCCGGGCGGCAGCAGAACCGGGCGGGCGCGTACGGCGAGGTACCGAGGCCCGCGCTGACGTGCAGCTTCATCGTCGAACCCCAGTTGGAGACGCCCTTGACCCGCGAACGATCGAGATGGCAGTTGGTCACCAGCGCGCCGTAACCGGGCAGGCACAGCTGACCGCCGTGCGTGTGGCCCGCCAGCACGAGGTCGTACCCGTCGTCGGCGAAGGAGTCGAGCACGCGGGGCTCCGGTGAATGCGTCAGCCCCAGCCGCAGTTGCGCGAGCGGGTTGGGTCGCCCGGCGATCGCCTCGTAGCGGTCGCGTTCGATGTGCGGGTCGTCGACGCCGGCCGCGACGATGCGCACCGAGCCGACCTCGAGTTCGCGCACCGTGTGCGTGGCGTCGAGCCAGCCGCGTTCGGTGAAGGCCGCGCGCAGATCCTGCCACGGCAGCGGCTCGCCGTGCGTGCGTGTGTGGTTCTTCTTGAAGTACTTGAACGGGTTCTTCGGTTTCGGGCCGAAGTAATCGTTGGAGCCGAAGACGAACAGGCCGGGGCGCGCGAGCAGCCCGCCCAGTGCCTGCACCACAGCGGGGACCGCGCTGGGATGGGCGAGGTTGTCGCCCGTGTTGACCACCAGGTCGGGCTCGAGTCGCTCCAGCTCGGAGATCCATGCCTGCTTGAGATGCTGGTTCGGCATCATGTGGATGTCGCTGATGTGCAGCACGCGCAAGGGCGACGATCCCGGCTCCAGCACCGGCAGCGTCGCGTGACGCAGGGTGAATGCGTTGCGCTCGATCACCGTCGAATACACGAGACCGGCGGCGGCCGCACCGGCGGCACCGGCCACGACGCGGGTGAGAGCTGAGGCGTCACGTGTGGTGCGCGAGGGCGCACCGAATCCGGGAACCGAGACCATGGACTTCAGGATACGCGCCGAAGACGCCCGCCGACCCCGCGCTGCGCCGTCAGCCGCCGGGCACCTCGATGACCACCGGACCCACTCCCGGCACCTGCACCGTCTTCTCCGCCGGTTTGTCTGACGTGCCGTCGCCGGAGGTCTTGCCGCGGCCGTTGCTCACGTACATCGCGATGGTGCTTCCCGGCATCGCGCTGTCGGAAGGAGCGGTGAAGACGACGGTGCCCTTGGGGCGAGTGCTGTCGACTTCGAGTTCGGTGACCTTGAAACCGGCCTCCTGCAAGCGCGAGGTGGCCTGGCTGGCGGGCAGTCCGCTCACTTGCGGGATGCGTCCGCGGTCACTGCCCGCGACGTACTGCGGATCCACGGGAGGCAGCGCGACCGGACCGAACTTGGTCGCGATCGGTCCGATCGCCGAGAACCACGTCCGTGCCGGCTCGAAGCCGCCGTATAGATTTCCGTCGCCGCACTGGCGCAGCGGCGAGGTGCAGATGCCCGCCGGGTGCGAACCGTCGTTGTAGGTGTAGACGGCGGCGGCGAGGCGGTTGGTGAATCCGAGGAAGGCCGCCGAGCGGTGCGCCTCGGTGGTGCCGGTCTTGCCCGACAGCGGCAGGTTCCAGCCCGCCGCCGAAGCCGCGGCCGCCGACGTGCCGCCGCCCTTGTCGTCCTCGCTCATCGCGTTCGCGAGCGTGTCGGCCAGCCCGGACTCGACGACCTGTTCGCACTTGGGCGGGTTGAACGGGACGTTGACCATCGCGCGCTGTCCGTTCTGGTCGAGCACCGCGTTGCCGTACTGATCGCGCTTGACCTGCTGGATCGACGCGATCGGGTTCGGCGGACACCACGTGCCTCCGGAGGCGAGGGTCGCTGCGACATTGGAGAGTTCGAGCGCGTTCACCGCGAACGGGCCGAGCGTGAACGAGCCGAAATTGCCCTTCTTCACATACTCGGCGAGGCTCTGATCGCCAACACCCGAGGTACCGGGCTCGTTGTACGAGCGCAGTCCGAGCCGCACCGCCATGTCGACCGCGGGCTTCACCCCGACCTGCTGAAGCAGCTGGACGAAGGTGGTGTTCGGCGACGTGGCGAGGGCCTGCGTCACCGACGCCGACGGCGGATACGCGCCGGCGTTCTTGACGCAGTACGCGTTCACCGGACAACCGAACGCACCGTTGCTGTCGCCCATGCCGTACACCGCGACGCTCGACGGGATCGGCAGCACGCTGCCCGTGCCCAACCCCTTCTCCATCGCCGCGGCCGTGGTGAACAGCTTGAAGATCGAGCCGGCGCCGTCGCCGACGAGAGAGAAGGGCTGCGGTTGAACTGTCTCATCGCGTTTGGCGTCGAGGCCGTAATTGCGGCTCGAGGCCATCGCCAGCACGTCGTGAGAGTCCTTGCCGGGAGCGACGATGCTCATCACGGTCGCGATGCCGTCGGTGTCCGGAGCGGTGTGCTGCTGCGCGGACCGCACCGCATCGGCCTGGACCTCGGGATTCAGGGTGGTTCGGATGAGGTAACCGCCCCGCATCACCTGTGCGCGCGGGATGCCGTTGTCGGCCAGGTACTGCAGGACATAGTCGCAGAAGAAGCCGTTGTTGTGCGCGGAGATGCATCCCTGCACGGGGGTCTTCGGCGCGGGCACCACGCCGAGCGGCTTCTTCTTCGCCGCCTCAAGTTCGGCGCGACGTTCGGGGAAGTTCTCGATCATGGTGTCGAGCACGGTGTTCCGCCGCGCCATGGTGGCCTGCGGATCGGTGTACGGGTTCAGCCCGGAGCTCGACTGGACCATGCCGGCGAGCATGGCCGCCTGTTCCACCGTCAGCTCCTTCGCGGAGTGACCGAAGTACGTCTGGGCCGCGGCCTCCACACCGTAGGCGTTGTTGCCGAACGGTACGACGTTCAGGTAGCGGGTCACGATCTGCTTCTTCGCGTCCTGCTTCGCGGCGGCGTCGTCGAGTCCCTTCTCCCGCTTGGCCTGATCGGTGAGCGTCTGCTCCAGAGTCAGGGCCATCCGCACCTCCCGCAGTTTGCGCGCGGGTGTCGTCTCCGTGGCCGCTTCGCGCTCGGCCTCGGTCCGGGCCAGAACCAGCAGTTGGTAGTTCTTGATGTACTGCTGATCGAGCGTCGAGGCACCCTGTTGCACCTCACCCGACGACGAGTTCTTCAGGGCCGCACGGATGGTGCCCTTCCAGTCGACGCCGTCGTGTTCGAGGAAACGCCGGTCCTCGATCGAGATGATCGCCCGGATCATGTCCTGCGAGATGTCGTTGTATCCGACCTGGTAGCGGTACTGGTCGTAGAGGAGCGCAATCGGTGTGCCGTTCGCGTCGGTCACCGTGGTGACTTCGGGGACGGTTCCGCCCAGCAGCTCGGACGACGAGTTCTCCATCGTGGCGGCTGCCCGGTTCGAGAGCACGCCCATTCCGGTGGCGACGGGGAACAGGAGTCCGGCCACGAGGACCGCGGCCATCACGACGGCGACGGCCAGGCCTGCGAGGTTCGAAGTCTTGCGCACGATGGCCAGGATACGTGTGATTCGCCGCGGGGCGCCGTATCCACCTGCGCGGATGTCGGCCCGACCTGCGTCGAACTCAGGACCATAGCCCACCGACTTGCGTTGCATCGGCCGCCTCAATAGATTGGAAACGTGAGTTACCTAACAAAGAAACTCATTGGTAGGTACGAATCACAGCAGGATCTTATGCATGCGCTCAACCAGGGGCATGTCGATGGGTTTGTGAAAGGCGGGATTGCGCAATGACTCTGGCGCCGTTGACCACCGTTGACTCAGAGGCTCGACTGGCTTGGGTTTCCCAGGCGCGTTGTCGTGGAGGTGACCCGGACGATCTGTTCGTCCGCGGAGCTGCTCAGAGGAAGGCTGCGACCATCTGCAGACACTGTCCGGTGCAACTCGAGTGCGGTGCGGATGCGCTCGACAATCGCGTCGAGTTCGGCGTCTGGGGCGGAATGACCGAGCGGCAGCGTCGCGCGCTGCTCCGTCAGCATCCCGAAGTGACGTCGTGGGCGGCGTTCTTCGAAGCGCAGCGCCGACGACAGCGTCTCGGCGCAGTTCCCGACCAGAACTGAACGACGAGGAGCCCGGCACGCGCCGGGCTCCTCGGCGTCTGGGGCTGTGCGGTCCTTCGGTCAGCCGCGGCTGGTGATCTGTTCGGCGACTGCGCGCAGGGCCGACATGTCGGCCACCTCGAAGGGCAGCGCCGGCACACCCACCAGCGGAACGCTCGGGTGCGACGAGGTGAACCGCTGAAGCAGGCGCACCTCGCGCTTGGCGGTGGCGGCGCGCTCGGTGTGCACTTTCAGCACGCCGCGCGTCAGTTCATCGTCCATGCCGGTCATCGCGGTCTCGGCCGCAGCGGCCGTCATGGAGGTGAGCGTCGGGTGGGTCCGGTTCACGATCAGGCCGGTGAGCGGCATCGAGTCCTTCGACAGCCGTTCGACGAAGAACGAGGCCTCGCGCAGCGCATCGGGCTCGGGGGCGGCCACCACGACGAACTCGGTTCCGGGCTGCTTGAGCAGTTCGTAGGTGCGGTTGGCGCGCTCTTGGAATCCGCCGAACATCGAGTCGAGGGACTGTACGAAGGTCGCCACATCGCGCAGGATCTCCCCGCCGACGATCGTGGAGATGCCTCGCATCGCCAGGCTCATCGCCCCGGTCAGCACGCGGCCGACGCCGCGACCGCCGCCGACGAGCATGCGCATCAGTCGACCGGACAGGAACGAGCCGAGGCGCTGGGGGGCGTCCAGGAAGTCGAGCGCATTCCGGGAGGGCGGCGTGTCGACGATGATCAGATCCCACCGCTGCTCGTCGAGGAGTCGGCTCAGCTTCTCCATCGCCATGTACTCCTGCGTGCCCGAGAACGACGACGCCACTGTCTGATAGAAGCTGTTGTTCATGATCGACTCGGCGCGCTCCGGCGTCGAGTGTTCGATCACCATGTCGTCGAAGGTGCGCCGCATGTCGAGCATCATCGCGTCGAGACTGCCCGCGCCGTCGAGCCTGTCGAGGGGAACCGGCTGCGGTTCGTTGGTCAGCTCCGACATTCCCAGCGACTGGGCGAGGCGACGTGCCGGATCGATCGTCAGAACCGCCACTCTGCGGCCGCGCTCGGCGGCGTGCAGGGCCATCGCCGCGGCGGTCGTCGTCTTGCCGACGCCGCCCGACCCACAGCACACCACGACGCGGGTTCCAGGGTCGGCCAGCACCGCGCCCATCTTCAGGTCGGGCATTACGCTCCAGCCTCCTTGAGCACGGCGGACAGTTCGTACAGGGCGCCGAGGTCGACACCGTTCTCCACGGTCGGCAGTTCCACCTGCGCGGCGTCGACGTCGTCGAGTTCGGCGCGCGCGATCTGCTGCGCCTGAAGCCGTGCCGCGTAGTCGATGGTCTCGGTCAGCAGACCGGCCAGATCGTCGTCGGACAGGTGGACGCCGGCCTCCGCCAGGCTCTTCTCGATCCGTGCCGAGTCGATGCGGCCTTCGGCGATGGCGTCCGCCTCGGCCTCGGGAAGATAGGACGGGTTGACGCGATTGACGACGATGGCGCCGATGTTGAGGTTCTTGGCACGCAGTTCGGCGACTGCCTCGATGGTCTCCTGCACCGGCATGGCTTCCAGGAGGGTGCATAGGTGTATCGCGGTCTCCGGCGAATGCAGCAGTGCCGCAACACCTTCGGACTGATTCCGAATGGGGCCGCTCTTCGCCAGATCGCGCATCGCGGTGGTCACGTCGAGGAAGTTGCCGATTCGGCCGGTCGGGGGTGAGTCGACGACGATCGCGTCGTAGGTCCGCGCGCCGTTCTTGTCCGTGGCGATGACGCGTTCCTTGATCTTGCCGGTCACCAGGACGTCCTTGAGTCCGGGGGCGACGGTCGTGACGAAGTCGATCGCGCCGACCTTCTTGATCGCCCGCCCGGCGAAGCCGAGGTTGTAGAACATCTCCAGATACTCCAGCAGGGCGTGCTCGATCTGAAGTGCGAGCGCCCACACCGAGCCACCGCCGTCCATCCCGACCAGTTGAGTGTCGGTGGGCGGAAGCGGGGGGACGTCGAAGAGCTGGGCGATGGCCTGCCGTTCTTCGCACTCGACGAGCAGGACCTTCTTACCCTCGGAGGCGAGGGTGAGTGCCAGCGCTGAGGCCACCGTCGTCTTTCCGGTGCCGCCCTTGCCGGACACGAAATGCAGACGCGCGCTCGCCGCCTGCGCCGGCCACGCCCCGGGACCGTCCTTGCGAACTTCGTTGACCACGCCGATCACCTTATCGACCGTGTCTACTGTGACCGCGGTTAACCGTTAAGGTTGGCACCATGAGTGAAGTCACCGCCTGGGAATACGTCACCGTTCCGCTGCTCACGCATGCGACCAAGCAGATCCTCGACCAGTGGGGCTCGGACGGCTGGGAACTGGTGAGCGTTCTGCCCGGTCCCACCGGAGAACAGCACGTCGCATACCTCAAGCGTCCGAAGGCCTGACCGATGAGCGGGCAGTGGTCGAAGCGCTTGGCGGAACTCGGAATCGATCTTCCGACGGTGGTCGCACCGGTCGGCAGTTACACCCCCGCACTCCGCGTCGGCGATCTCGTGTACACCTCGGGACAGATCCCGGTGGCCGACGGTCAGGTGAGGGTCACGGGGAAGGTGTCCGAGGGCGCGGAAGGCATCGTCACGCCGGAACAGGCGAACGCGGCGGCTCGGCTCTGCGCGCTCAACGCGCTCGCGGCCGTGCACGCCGAAGTCGGCATCGACTCGATCGTCCGGGTGGTCAAGGTGGTCGGATTCGTCGCCTCGGCACCCGGATTCACCGGTCAGCCCGGCGTGATCAATGGAGCGTCGGACCTGCTGGGTGAGATCTTCGGCGAGGCCGGCGTCCACGCGCGGTCGGCCGTCGGGGTCGCCGAACTCCCCCTGGGCGTGCCCGTCGAGGTGGAAATCGTCGTCCAGGTGAAATGACCCGACCGGGGAGCGGTGCCCGGAGGCTGCGGACCAGCGTGCGTCCCGAGGAACAGGAAGCGGTGATCCTGGCGGCGGCGCGCCGCGAGTTCGCGGAGGTCGGAGTGCGGCGGGCCGGCATGGACGCCGTGGCGCGCGCCGCGGGCGTCTCGCGCAGCACGCTGTACCGGCGTTTCCCGAACAAGGACGCATTGCTCGCGAAGGTCGGCGAGGCGATCGCGCTCGCGACCATGCGGCATCTCGCCGCAGCCGTCCGCGGCCTGCCGCCGCGCGAGGCGGTGGTCGAGGCCTTCGTCGAATGCACGCGGATCGTCGACGAGGATCCGCTCGTGCGCCGACTGCTGCTGGACGAGCCGGACGTCGCCGACGTTCTGGTGAGCCAGACTTCCCGTACCGCCGGAGAGTTCCTGGAAGCCTCCGGCGCCGCGGTCGCGGGCACGCTGCGTCGTGCGGGCGCGACCATGCCCGACGACGATCTTCTGCTGGTGTCGGAGCATTTCGTACGCGTCGCGCTGTCGCTCACGCAGATCCGGACCTCGCGTCTGGACATCGCGGACGTCGAGACCGTCCGGGCCTACGCCACGAAGTTCCTGGCACCGGTGGTGTGGTGACGCGGCGGTCGCTCGGTAGGCTCGGTGAATGCCCCTTCATGCCGACGCTTCCGCCGACGACAAGCCGGTCCATCCCGCATACGGCGTAGTGCGTGAGGTGACGCCGTTCGCCTCCGTGCTGCTGTGTCACAATCCCGGCTCGTTCGAGCTCGACGGCACCAACACCTGGATCCTGCGAGCGCCGGGTTCGTCGACCGCGGTGGTCGTGGATCCGGGACCGACCAAGCACGGCAAACACGTGCGGGCTGTCGCGGCCGCGGCCGGGGAGGTCGAACTCGTCCTCATCAGCCATCGCCATCACGATCACGTCGGTGCATGCAAGAGGATGCGCAAACTCGCGGGCGCACCGCAGCGGGCCTACTCAGACGAGTACTCGGTGGGCGCCCCGCGGTTGCGGGACCGTGAAGTCATCGAGGCGGCGGGCGTGACCATCACGGTGATGCACACCCCGGGACATACGGCCGACTCCACGAGCTTCCTCGTCGAGTGGGAGGGGCAGCGTGCGATCCTGACCGCCGACACCATTCTCGGTTTCGGCACCACCGTGCTCGATCCGTCGGACGGTTCGCTGAAGGACTACTTCAACTCGCTCAATCGGCTGCTGGTGGAGGCCTCCGACGCGGTCGTGCTGCCCGGACACGGCCCCGACCATCCGGAGCTGGAACCCATTGCGCGCTACTACAAGTCGCATCGCGAGGAACGTCTCGCGCAGATCGTCGCCGCACTCGACGAACTCGGTGTCTCACCGGAGAAGGCCAAGCCGATGAAGGTGGTCCGGAAGGTCTACTCCGACGTCGATCAGAAGCTCTGGCCGGCCGCGAAGATGTCGGTGAAGACTCAATTGGAGTATCTCCGCACGCTGTGAGCGCGTGCGGCGGAGATCAGGACTGACAAACAGGTCCGAGGGCGAAATGCCCTCGGACCTGTTTGTCGGTACTGATTGTTGCGCTTGCTCAGCGTGCGCGGCGCGCGAGGCGCTCGGAGTCCGCGATCAGGACACTCTTGCCCTCGAGTCGCAGCCATCCGCGCTGTGCGAAGTCGGCGAGCGCCTTGTTGACGGTCTCGCGCGAGGCGCCGACGAGCTGGGCGATCTCTTCCTGCGTGAGGTCGTGCGTGACGCGCAGTGCGCCGCCCTCCTGCGTGCCGAAGCGCTGCGCCAACTGCAAGAGCTGCTTGGCGACGCGACCCGGGACGTCGGTGAAGATCAGGTCGGCGAGGTTGTTGTTGGTGCGGCGCAGGCGACGTGCCAGCACGCGGAGCAACTGCTCGGCGATCTCCGGACGGTCCTTGATCCACTTGCGCAGCGCGTCGCGGTCCATGGTGACCGCGCGGACCTCGGTGACGGTGGTCGCCGACGAGGTGCGGGGGCCGGGGTCGAAGATCGACAGCTCACCGAACATGTCCGACGGACCCATGATGGTCAGCAGGTTCTCGCGACCGTCCGGCGAGCGGCGGCCGAGCTTCACCTTGCCGGACAGGATGATGTAAAGACGGTCGCCGGGTTCGCCCTCGTGGAAGATGACATGACCGCGCGGAAACTCGACCGGCTGAAGTTCCTTCGCGAGAGCTGCGACGGCGGTGGGTTCGACACCCTGGAAAATGCCGGCCCGTGCTAGTACTTCTTCCACCTAAAGAACCTCTCTCAAATGCTTTTGCCGCGTCCAGTGATAAAGACTACGTGAAAGATCATAGATGTTGGATTGATCACTGTTCGCATTAGTAGGCAACTAGCGCGCGTCGTACCTGCGGCTCGGGCCGCCTGCACGCTCACCGGACTTCAGGACGCGCGACTGGATTCCGGTTCGTCTGTTTCCGCGATCGGCTTGCTGCGCCGGCTCCGGAGCTCGTCGAGTGCGGCGGGCAGCCCGTCTTTCGCGAGGTTGCTCACGTCGGTCTCATCCGCGGCTTCCAGGAACTCCTCGACGTGGGCCGGGCCCACCGACAGTCGGTCGAGTCCCGCCTGCACCCTCTCCATCGCGAGTGCGAAGAGCATCAGCACAGCGGGGAAGAGAAGTCCGGCCAGTCCTTGCATGAGGAACAGTAAACACCGGGGCCGTGGGGGTGCCGCAAACCCAGACGGCTCTCGTCACCGAGTTGTGACCTGCGGTTACCCGGGCCGGCGAGGTCAGCCGACCGCGCGGCCGGGGGCACGGCGGCTAACCTGGTCTGTTGTGAGTAGACGCAAGGAAGAGACCAGGCTGGGCCTGGTCCGGCGGGCGCGGCGGATGAACCGAGCGCTGGAGGCGGCCTTCCCGCACGTCTACTGCGAACTGGATTTCACAACGCCGCTGGAACTGTCGGTCGCGACGATCCTGTCGGCACAGTGCACCGACGTGCGCGTGAACCAGGTGACGCCCGCGCTCTTCGCCAGGTACCCGGACGCGCGCGCATATGCCGAGGCCGACCGGACCGAGTTGGAGGAGATGATTCGGTCCACCGGCTTCTATCGGAACAAGGCCAATTCGATCATCGGCCTGGGGCAGGCGCTGGTCTCACGGTTCGGTGGCGAGGTGCCGGCGAATCTCAAGGATCTGGTGAGCCTTCCCGGCTTCGGGCGCAAGACGGCCAACGTCGTCCTGGGCAACGCCTTCGGCGTGCCGGGGATCACCGTCGACACGCATTTCGGCCGGCTGGTCCGGCGCTGGGACTGGACTCGGGAGACCGACCCGGTGAAGGTGGAGCACGCGGTGGGCGCGCTGTTCGAGAAGCGCGACTGGACCGACCTGTCGCATCGCATCATCTTCCACGGTCGGCGCGTCTGCCATGCCCGCAAACCGGCGTGCGGTGTCTGCGTGCTCGCCAAGGACTGTCCCTCCTACGGTGAGGGGCCCACTGACAAGGGCGTGGCGGCGGCACTGGTGAAGGGGCCGGAGACCGAGCATCTGCTCGCCTTGGCCGGAGTCGAGCAGTCGGGAGCGGCTCAGTGAAGATCCTGAAGGAGCCCGCGGCCCGGGCCACGCTGGCGTTCGTCATCGTCGCGGTCGCGCTGATCGTGGCGCTCTGGCCCCGTGGCGGGCCCGATGACACCGCGGACGGCGGCGGGACGACGGCGGCGACCTCCACCTCTGGTGTGACCGATCAGCAGGTGTCCGAGGACGAGCTGAGCAAGGAGCGCGCGGCGGCCGCACTGCAGCCCTGTCCCGACGGCACGGGGCCGGCCGGCCCGCATTCCGTCCTGGCCGGTGTCACGGTTCCGTGCATGGCCACCGGCGCACCCGTGGACCTCGGCGTGACCACGGCGGGAAAGCCTCTGGTCATCAACATGTGGGCGGTGTGGTGTCTGCCCTGCCGTCGTGAGCTGCCGATCTTCGACCAGTTCTCCACGGACGCGGGCGAGAGCCTGAACGTGCTCGCCGTTCACGCAAGCCAGGGCGGCGACAAACCGTACTTCGTCCTGAAATTCCTGCAGGAGGTCGGGGTGCATCTTCCGGTGGTCACCGATCCGAACGGTGCGGTCGCCAAGGCGATCGGGGCGCCCCGGGTGTTCCCGTCGACCGTTCTGATCCGGTCGGACGGCACCGTGGCCGATGTGCTGCCGCGAGTGTTCGATTCGGAGGCGCAGCTCGCACAGGTGGTCCGTGAGAAGCTGGGTGTCGACGTAGGGGGAGCGCAGTGAGCGGAGTTCCGGTGGGGCCGCTCGTGTCCCGGGACCAGATCCCGCCGTGGCTGCGCCCGGTGACCGACGACCCCGAGGTCGTCAACGAGAAGGTGCTCAGCCGAGGCGGCGGTCGGGCACGGCTCGTCGCGGGCCTGCGCGGGCACCGTGCCGCGGCCGTTCTGGTGCTCTTCGCCGGGTCGTTCGCCGCCGACCCGCTGGCGGCCGGAGGACTGCCCGCCGACGCGGACGTGCTGCTCACCGAGCGCGCCGCCACCCTGCGGACGCACAGCGGACAGATCGCCTTTCCGGGCGGCAGCCGCGATCCCGGCGACGACTATCCCGTCGGCACCGCGCTGCGAGAGGCGCGGGAGGAGACCGGACTCACCGACGACGGCGTCAAAGTGCTGGCGAATCTGCCCGCCTTCCCGGTGCCGACCGGTTTCGAAGTGCACCCGGTGCTCGCACACTGGGAACGCCCCAGCCACGTGTACGCCGTCGACCACGGTGAGACGGCGAGGGTCACCAGGGTGAACCTGCGCGAACTCCTCGCACCGGAGAACCGCTTCCAGGTGAGCCGGTCGCTCGTGGGAACCACCGTGTACAAGGGCCCGGCATTTCTCTACGACGGCATGCTGGTCTGGGGATTCACAGGTGGACTGCTGGCGGCGATCAGCGAAGCCGCGGGCTGGGATGTCCCGTGGGACACCGACGACGTGCGCCCACTGGAGCAGATGATCGCCGAGACCGGCGGTCGGCAGGTGTCGGGGTTCTCCGACCCCCGGGACGGCGGCCTCGCCGCCGACGTGAACGGAGATCGATGAGCGGATCGGTGTGGGTCGACCTGGTGATCCTCGTCGTCGCCCTGCTGGCGGCGCTGAGCGGATACCGCCAGGGTGCGGCAGCGTCCGCACTGGCCTTCTTCGGCGTGGTCCTGGGTGCGGTCGCGGGAATTCTGCTGGCTCCCGTCGTCATCGAACGCTTCGACGACGCCCGGCTGAGGCTGTTGATCGGCGTGGTGCTGATCGTCGTGTTCGTCATCATCGGCGAAGTCGCGGGCATGGTCCTCGGCGGTGCGGTGCGCAGCAGTATCCACTCCCCGGGACTGCGGCGCGTGGACAGCTGGATCGGTTCGGTGCTGCAGGTGATCGCCATCGTGATCGCTGCGTGGCTGCTCGCCTTCCCTCTGCGGAGTACGGACGAATTCCGTCTCTCGTCGGCGATCGACGGCTCGAAGGTGATTCAGACGGTCGACAAGGTGGCCCCGCAGTGGGTGCGCGACCTGCCCGACGAGTTCACCGGTCTGGTCGACAGTTCCGGGCTCAAGGAGGTGATCGGGCCGTTCGGGCAGACGCGCGTGGCGAACGTCGGTCCGCCCGACGCGGCTCTGGTCGACCAGCCCGCGGTGCGCTCGGCGAAGCGGAGCGTCGTCAAGATCAGCGGTGTGGCTCGCAGTTGCGGCCAGGCGCTGGAGGGCAGTGGATTCGTGGTCTCGCCCGAGCGCGTGATGACCAACGCGCACGTCGTGGCGGGTACCGACACCGTGAGCGTTCAGACGTCGGCGGGCGGCGATTACGAGGCCACCGTCGTCTGGTTCAACCCGCGCAACGACGTCGCGGTCCTGGACGTGCCGGGACTGCGCGCGCCGGCCCTCGAGTTCGCCTCCGGGCAGGCGCAGACGGGCGACGACGCCATCGCTCTCGGCTACCCCGAGAACGGGCCCTTCACGGTCACGCCGCTGCGCGTGCGGAATGTGGTGGAGCTCAACGGGCCGGACATCTATCAGAGCCCGCGCCAGGTGCAGCGCCAGGTGTACACGGTGCGCGGCAACATCCGTTCGGGCAACTCCGGCGGTCCGATGATCTCCACCGACGGCAAAGTCCTCGGCGTGGTCTTCGGCGCCGCTGAGGACCCGACAGAGGACACCGGCTTCGTCCTCACCGCGGAACAGGTTCAGCGCGATCTCGCGGCTTCGGAGCAGAGCGATTCCGAAGCGGCGACGCAGCAATGCGTCTCGGGCTGATCCGGGATCGATCGGACTCTCGAGCGGCGGCGTTCGTCACCGGCCGAGGAGCTGCAGCAGCAGCGCGTTGAACTCCTCGGGTGCTTCCTGGTGTGCGAAGTGCCCGGTGTCGGGAATGATCCGGTAGTCCATGTCGGCTGCCCAGTGGCGGCTCTGGACCATCACCGAGTCGAGGATGTACTCGTCGTCGTGGCCGCGGACGGCGAGGATGGGGATCGGCAGCCGCTTGTCCATGAGATCCATGAAACGCCGGCCGTCGTTGCGGAACTGCGATCGGAACGCCCACCGCCGGTACTCCAGGCTGCAGTGGGCCACGCCGGGGATCTGAATGGCGAGCCGGTTGCGGGCGATCGTCTCGGCGAAGTCGGGGCTCTGCTGCCAAGCCGGTCCGGAGCGTTCCCGGAAGTACTCCTCGATGAAGGCTCCGTCCGCCCGGGTGAGGCGACGCTCGCCCAGGCGAGGCAGCTGGTTGTGCAGGAACAGCGGGAGAAACGCCGACCGCTCCTCGGAGTTGAACAGGACGCCGCGCTTGAGCGCGCGCGGATGTGGCGACGACAGCACCGCCACCCGTTCGACGACCGCGGGATGCAGTGTGGCCGTGGCCCAGCAGACGAGCCCGCCGTCGGCGTGACCCACCAGCGTGGCGCTCGTGTGGCCGAGTGCGCGCACGAGTGCGTTGGTGTCGCCGGCCAGCGTCCACCCGTCGTATCCGCGGGGCGGCTTGTCGGAGTCGCCGTAGCCGCGCAGGTCGACGGCGACGGCGCGGTAGCCGGCCTCGGTCAGTGCTTCGAGCTGGTGCCGCCACGACCACCAGACTTCGCCGAAGCCGTGCAGCAGCAGCACCAACGGACGGTCGGCCACGAACCGCTGCGTCTCCACGGCATGAAAGCGCAGACCGTTGGCGCGGACGTCGAAGTGCCGCCACGGTCCATCGAAGCGGACCAGGGTCGGGTCCGGAGGAGTGCTCGTCAATCTGGCGGTGATGGATCAGTTGCGCATCGGGTCGCGCGCAGGCGGGATCTGCGGGTGCGCCATACCGCCGGTCGACTCGTGGTGACCGGGGATCACGGTCGCCAGCTCGTTGACCGATTCGATCGTCTTCTCCGGCGCTCGAAGCCGTTTCAGGAACACGTACCCAGCGACTATCAGGGCGATCGAGACCACCAGGAGCACCAGGAAGACGATGCCGAACGCAGCCCAGGTCGGCAGCCAGATGTCGAGCAGGAAGCCGAGGAACACGAAGAAGAACAGGCTCGCGTACAGCAGCAGCACGGCCGCCACGATCATCAGTCCACCGCCGGCGCCGGCCTTCTTGGCCTCGCGGACCAGCTCGGACTTGGCCAGCGCGATCTCGGCGCGGAACAGGGTGGAGGCGCTCGCGGCGGCGTCCTTGACCAGATTGCCGATCGTCGGTTCGCCGCTCGGTCCGAGGTTCGCGTCCGACATGGGGATCGACGGAACGCGGGGAGCGTTGCTCGGTTCACTCGGCCAGGTGTCGGAATTTCCGCTCACGAATACTCCCTTGAAGATCGTTGGTCGGTCTCATGTTGCCATGTCGGGTCGTACCGCGAAACGACACCGCCGACCCGGGCAGGTCGGCGGTGTCGATGCGGACGGTCCGGCGATCAGCTCTTGCGCGACCGGATGGCTTCGAATACGGACGGATCGACGAGGGTGGAGGTGTCGCCCAACTCGCGGCCCTCGGCGACGTCCTTGAGCAGGCGCCGCATGATCTTGCCCGACCGCGTCTTGGGAAGCTCCGGGACGATGTTGATCTCCCGGGGCTTCGCGATCGGCGAGATGTCGACCGACACCTGTTCGCGGAGTTCGGCGATCAGCGAATCGCCGGAGGCGTCGGCGCCCTCCATGAGGATGACGAATGCGACGATGCCCTGACCGGTGGTCTCGTCCGCGGCGCCGATGACGGCGGCCTCGGCCACGGCTGAGTGCGCCACCAGCGCCGATTCCACTTCGGACGTGGAGATGCGGTGCCCCGACACGTTCATGACGTCGTCCACTCGGCCCAGGACCCACAGTGCGTGGTCTTCGTCGTACCGCGCGCCGTCGCCGGCGAAGTACCAGCCCTGCTCGGCGAAGCGCGACCAGTAGGTCTCCTTGAACCGCTCGTCGTCGCCCCAGATGCCGCGCAGCATCCCCGGCCACGGACGGTCGAGAACGAGGTAGCCCTGCTCGCCGTCGGGCACCGGATTGCCGTTGTCGTCCACCACATTGGCGCTGATTCCGGGCAGGGGGCGCATGGCCGATCCCGGCTTGGTCGCGGTGACGCCGGGGAGCGGGGAGATCATGATGCCGCCGGTCTCGGTCTGCCACCAGGTGTCGACGATCGGGCAGCGGCTGCCCCCGATGACCTCGTGATACCAGCGCCAGGCCTCGGGGTTGATCGGCTCGCCGACGCTGCCGAGGAGGCGCAGCGACGAGAGGTCGTGCGCATCGGGGATCTCGCGTCCCCACTTCATGAAAGTGCGGATGAGAGTCGGCGCGATGTAATAGATCGTCACGCCGTACTTCTCGATCACCTGGAAGTGCCGGTGCTCGTTGGGAGTGTTCGGCGTGCCCTCGTAGATCACCTCGGTGGCGCCGTTGGAGAGCGGTCCGTAGACGAGGTAGGTGTGTCCGGTGACCCAGCCGATGTCGGCGCCGCACCAGAAGACGTCGCGGCCCTCCTTGTGGTCGAAGACGTTGTGGAAGGTGTAATTGGCCTGCGTGAGGTAGCCGCCCGACGAGTGGACGATGCCCTTGGGCTTGCCGGTGGTGCCGGAGGTGTAGAGCAGGAAGAGGGGGTGCTCGGCGTCGAAGGCCTCGGGCTCGTGATGGGGTGACGACTCGCCGACCGTGTCGTCCCACCAGACGTCGCGGCCCTCCACCCAGTTCAGGTTCGGGTCGTGGTTGGTGCGCCGCACCACCAGCACCTTCTCGACCGACTTCGCGGCGTCGTCGCCGGTGCCGAGGGCCTCGTCGACGGCTTCCTTGAGCGGTGCCGGCTTGCCGCGTCGGTACTGGCCGTCGGTGGTGATGACGACCTTGGCCTCGGCATCGTCTACTCGCGACCGGAGGGCGGTGGCGGAGAAGCCCGCGAAGACCACCGAGTGGGTCAGGCCGAGCCGGGCGCAGGCGAGCATCGAGACGACGGCCTCGGGAACCATCGGCATGTAGATGGCGACGCGGTCGCCTGCCTGCAGCCCGATGGACGCCAGATAGTTCGCGGCGCGTGAGACCTCGTCCTTGAGCTGGCTGTAGGTGATGTCGCGCGAGTCCCCGGGCTCGCCGACCCAGTGGATGGCGACGCGATCACCCTTGCCCGCGGCGACATGACGGTCGACGCAGTTGTAGGCGACGTTCAGCCTGCCGCCGACGAACCACTTGGCGAACGGGGCGTTGGACCAGTCCAGGACCTCGCCGAATGGAGTGTCCCAGTCGAGGCGGCGTGCCTGCTGCGCCCAGAACTCGAGCGGATCGGCCTCGGCGCGGTCGTACAGCTGGGCCGTCGCATTCGCGTCGGCAGCGAATTCGGGAGACGGCGGGTAGACCTGATTTGCGCTCGAAGACATCGTCGTTTGCCTTTCCTCTGTTCGTTCATCGACTCCGGCCACACGGTGAGACCGGAACGGGTCTGCAGGGCGAAGAGACTTCCATTGTGAGGGTAATCACTACCGTCTGACAGTGTGACGGCGGGACGGTTGCATGCGGGTTGCGAGCGATGAGCGGTCGGTCGTCAGCGGTCGGCGGCGCTCGCGCAGGTGCCGCTACTGTTGAACGCGTGAGTTCAGATCCGTTGTCGCCGCTGCTCGACCTGCCCGGCGTTCGCGAGGCGTCCGACCGGGCCCGCGACGCGGTCAGCGCGGCACATCGTCATCCGATCAACCTGCGGCAGTGGGACAAGACCTCCCGCGAGGCCTCGTGGCGGGCCGGGCGGTCGTCGGCAGCGATCGACGGCGGCACCACGGACATCTCGCGGTCGGATCTCGGTGACCCGATCGCCGCCGGAGCGGTCCGGGTGGCCCAGTCGCTCGACAGCGATGCGATCGATCAGGCAGTCGCGGTGTTCCGGCGCGCGCCCGCCCAGTCGCTGGCCCGCCTGCACACACTCGCCGCCGCCGACCTGCTCGACGATCCGGAGCTGCTCGGCCGTCCCCGCCCCGAGCCGCATATCGCACAGCGTCTCGACCTGCTCGGGCAGTTGATCACCGGGGGCACGTCGGCGCCGGCTCCGGTGCTGGCCGCCGTGGTGCACGGGGAACTGTTGGCGTTGGCACCCTTCACCGAGGCGAACGGAGTGGTCGCGCGCGCCGCGTCGCGACTGGTCTCGGCGATGACCGGGCTCGACCCGCATCTGCTCGGCGTGCCGGAGGTGACCTGGCTCAAGCGTCTCGGTGAGTACCGGGAACTGTCCGCACGCTTCGCTACCGGCGATCCGGAGGCGATCGGTGCGTGGATCGTTCTGTGCTGCGAGGCGATGGAGGCAGGCGGCGCAGAGGCCAGGGCGATCGCCGACGCGGCCCGCGGCTGATCGGCGGCGTCACCGACGGATCGCCGTCAAGAGTAGGAGCCGCACACATATTTGCGGGCGGCCCACCGATCGGATCTCCGATCGGTGCGGCCGCCCGCAAGCACGGGCCCAAGTGACCAGGCGTGCATATGTGGGTTGTGGTATCCGCCTCGGCGAGGGACTGCTGGCATCTCGTCGTGAATCGAACGTCGGGTTGTCGGCCCAAAAGAGATTTCGCGAATGATGCCCGCAATGTCGCAGGCGCACAACACTTGTGCCAATGCGGCGCGCTCCGCGTGGGTGCTTGCCGCCCGTGCTGGGAGCTTGCCGGTCCGGGGGCTTCTGCCCTTCTCTTCCGGGAGAAGCTGGGCCGTCCGGGGCTCCGTAAGTCATTTGTACATGGTGATTCCCATCACATCAAGCCCTTCGTGAAAAATCTTCACGCGGCCTCTGACCTGGCGTTTTTCGAGTGCCGAAGCTGATAGACGATCGCTGCCGCGGCGGCGGCGCCAATCCCCGTGGCGCACAGCGCCGTACGCGTCACTGTGGCCTTGGACGACCACGGCGATGCGGGTAGCGGATTCGGGAAATCGAATATCTCCCAACCGTTCTCGGTCGCGTGGCGACGGAGCGCCCTGTCTGGATTCACCACGGCGGGGTGGCCGACCGCGGTCAGCATCGGCAGATCGGTGCTCGAATCGGAGTACGCGTAACACTCGTCCAGGCGGTAGCCGCGTTCGTCGGCGAGTGACCGCATGGCGATCGCCTTGGCCTCGCCGAAGCAGTAGAACTCGAGTTCTCCCGAGTATCGACCGTCGACCACGCGCATGATGCTCGCCCGGACCACATCGGCACCGAGGAGGCGGCCGATCGGTTCCACCATCTCGATTCCGGAGGCGGAGATGAGCACGATCTCGTGGCCTGCGCGTCTGTGTTGTTCGATCAGGGCTGCGGCCTCGCTGAAGATCGCCGGCCGGACCACCTCCTCGAGTGTCTCGGAGACGATCTCGCGAACCAGGCCGGCGTCCCAGCCGGTGCACATGTCGGTCACATGCTTGCGGAGCCGCTCCACCTGATCGTCGCCGGTGGAGGCGAGCAGGAATTGCAGCTGCGCAACCGCCGACCTCAGCATTGCGCGACGGGTGAGCAGCCCGCCGTCGAAGAAGGGGCGGGTGAATGCGAGGGCGCTGGATCGGGCGATCACCGTCTTGTCGAGGTCGAAGAATGCGGCGATCCGATCCGATGACGTCGAGGTCACAGGCCGAATCCTAGGTGGAATCCGACGCCCGGGGAAGGGCGCCGGGAAGTGTGACGTAGAAAACACTGGAACCAGATAGTTGGTATTGCAATGTTCGCGTCTACGCGTGTAGCTTGTAGTTATCCGGTTCACGCCGGTAGCTTTCAGCCCGACCCCCCGGGGCTGAAACGCTGATGACCCCGGCCTCCTCCCCCCTGGCCGGGGTCGTCCCATTTCTGCGGTCGGATCTTCCGTTCGAACTTTACGCAAGCGAGACGAACATCGTCGATTGTCTCACCGCGGTGTGGGCGTCGCGGTAGCTTCAGAGACCAGTGCACCCCGGAGGCGGGTGCGTGTCGTCTAGAGTTCGGACCCTCATGAAGCCCTTCGGACGTCTCGTCCTCGCGATCTGCGCGGTGCTGATCGGTGCCACGGCCCTGGTGGCGGCACCTGCTCAAGCCGCCCCCGCCCAGCCCGAGAACTACAACTTTTTCGGCGGAATCCCCTACGAGCTACAGCACCCGGGCGGTTCGCTGCCCGGATCCAACGACTTCCGCTGCAAGCCGACTGCCGCACATCCGCGCCCAGTGGTCCTGGTGCACGGTACCGGCGGAGCACGCACCACCAACTGGGGAGCCTATGTCCCCATGCTCAAGAACCGCGGATACTGCGTCTTCGCACTGACTTACGGCGCCTTGCCGGGCATGCCGTGGCCGCTGACCGCGGTGGGCGGCATGGGCCGGATCGAGGTCAGCGCGGGGCAATTGCAGAAATTCGTCGCACGCGTGCTGGCGGCCACCGGCGCGAAGACCGTCGACATCATCGGCCACTCGCAGGGAACCTACATGCCGGAGTACTACGTCAAGTACCTCGGCGGCGCCGACAAGGTGACCAACTACGTCTCCCTCGCGCCCCTGTGGAAGGGAACCGGGTCGGTGAGTCCGTCCATGAATCAGCTCGGTCGGTTGCTCGGCGACGTCCCGATGCCGATGTGCATCGGATGTGGCGGCATGCTCCCCGGATCGTCGATGAACAAGAAGATCTGGCGCGGCGGAAGCCCGTATGTGAAGGGTGTGCACTACACCAACATCATGACCAGGTACGACGAGTTGGTGGTGCCGTACACCGCGGGCTTCGTCCCCGGCCGCCGGGGCGAGTCGGTGGACAACATCGTGGTTCAGGACAGCTGCGCACAGGACTACAGCGACCACCTCGCGATCGCGGGATCCCGCCGGGCGGCGTACCTGGCACTGAACGCGCTGGACCCGGCACACCCGGTCACGGTGCCGTGCGAGTTCGTGCCGCCGTTCACCGGGCAGTCGTAGCGACCGCGCCGCCGGGACCTGTGGACAACGCGATTTCCTGACTCGGCGTCTGCGGGCACGCTCGGAGCATGAGCGATGTGCTGCTGGTCCTGGCTCAGGAGTCTCTCCACGACGATCTCGCGCGGTGCAGTGCGGCCGCCGGCTTCGCGATGGTGGTCGGCGATCCGGCGCGCTGCAGACACCAATGGCTCAGAGCCGCCGCGGTCGTCGCCGATTCGGCGGCTCTCGACGTCCTCGCCGGGCAGGAGTTGCCGCGGCGCGACGGTCTGTTCGCGGTCAGCGGCGCCGGCGACGACGCGCGGCTGTGGCGGTCGGGCCTGGTTCTCGGCGCCGACGGCGGTTTCGTGCTCCCCGAGGAGGAAGCGGCACTGGTCGCAACGCTGTCGCGGGCGCGCGAACCGCGTCGGCATCCGGCGCGTGCGGTCGCGGTGGTGCCGGGGCACGGCGGTGCCGGGGCCAGCACGCTTGCCGCGGCAGTGGCGCTCGTGGCCGCACGGACGACCGGCGTGCTGCTTCTCGACGTCGACCAGGCCGGTGCGGGTGCGGATCTGCTCTTGGGTATCGAATCGGAGCCGGGCCTGCGGTGGTCGGACGTCAACGGGGAGACCGGTTCCATCGGCGGCGCGGCGTTGCGGTCGGCCGTGCCGCGCACGCGCGGTGTGGGGGTTCTCTCCGCCGGTCGCGAGCAGCCCTCGAGTCTGCGCCCGGAGACCGTGCTCGCGGCGCTCGACGCGAGCCGCGGTGCAGGAGACGCGGTGGTGGCCGACGTGGGACGGGAACCGGGGCCGGTCACGGCCGGGATCGTCGACTCCGTCGACCTGACCGTCGTGGTGACCACGGCGACGGTCGCCGCCGTCGCGGCCACCCGCCGCACACTCGACCGTCTGCTCCGTGAGCGCGAACCGCTACTGCTGGTCCGCGGCCCGTCGCCGAGCGGACTGACCGCCCCTCAGGTCGCCGATGCCGTCGGACTGGAACTGCTCGGCGGTTTCCGAGCCGACGCATCGTTGCCCGGTCGATGCGAGGCGGGCGGGCTCACGCTGCGCCGGTTCTCCCCGCTGACCCGAGCAGCCGAAGCCGTCTGCTGTCGCGCACGAGTGGGTGCCCGGTGACCGGGGTCGACGCCGAGCTGCTCGAACGGGTCCGGCATCGTCTCGCGGCCGAGGCGGGGCCGGGAGCGCCGTCGCCGGGACCGGAGATGATCGCGTGTGCGATCCGTGCTGAGTCCGGCGGGCTGCTCGGCGACACTGACCTGCTCGCGGCGTTGCGTTACCTGCAGACGGAGATGGTCGGCGTCGGACGTCTCGAAGTGCTGCTCGCCGACCCCGCGGTGACGGACGTACTGGTGGTCGGCCCGCGGCAGGTGTGGGCCGACCGCGGTGACGGTCCGCGGCTGACCGACGTGGTGTTCGACGACGAGGCGAGCGTGCGCCGCCTGGCCGCGCGGCTGGCGCTCAGCGCGGGCCGGCGGCTCGACGACGCCCAGCCGTGGGTCGACGGCCGGCTCACGGGAGTCGGCCGAAGCGGTTCGCATCTGCGGCTGCACGCCCTCATCCCCCCGCTGGCACCCGACGGAACCTGCATCTCGCTGCGCGTGCTGCGGAGTGCCACACACGATTTCGAGGCGCTCGTCTCGGGCGGCTCGATCGACGCCGAGGTGAGCGACCTGGTCGCAGGCGTGATCGCGGCTCGGCTCGCCTTCTTGGTCGTCGGAGGGACCGGGGCGGGCAAGACCACTGTGCTGGGGAGTCTGCTGGGTCTGGTCGACCCGAGTCAGCGGATCCTGTGCGTGGAAGACGCGCCCGAACTGGAGCCGTGCCACCCGCACGTGGTGCGCCTGGTGGCTCGCGCGGCCAACGTCGAAGGCGTCGGTGAGGTGACGGTCCGGATGCTGGTGCGGCAGGCACTGCGAATGCGACCCGACCGGATCGTCGTCGGGGAGGTCCGGGGCGCCGAGGTGATCGATCTGCTCACCGCGCTCAATACCGGGCACGACGGCTGCGCGGGCACGCTGCACGCCAACTCGATCACCGAGGTCCCCGCCCGGATGGAAGCGCTCGCGGCCCTCGGCGGGATGGCGCGCGAGGCTCTGCACAGCCAACTCGGTCCCGCGATCTTATCTGTAACTTGGTTACGGTGTATCTGACTGTGAATCACATGACGGTTTAGATTGTGGGTGACACCCCTCCAGTCGGGTGTACCCGTCGATAGGGCTTACGTGGGCGTCGAGGACCGGCGTGGAGTCGTTTGAGATTGGCAGTCGGGGGCCAGCAGAGGATTGGTTCCGTGATTCATCCGGTAAGTCGTTCCCGATGTCACACCCGGGCGAACTCTCCGGGAGTTCCCTGATGCGGTTGCCGGGTCTGGGATGCTGCAATCGAGGTATGCATGTGGGCGAGCATGTATTGGTGAGTATTTCTCGGCAACTTGGGCGACCTGCCGGGATTCGCGGTCGAATCGTTGGCCGGGTAGTGAATCGACGCAATCGTGAACCTATCGCTGCCGCGGTGGAGGCTGCTGGAATCCGGGCGGGTCAAGTAGTCGCCGATGTCGGGTTCGGTGGTGGTGTCGGATTAGGGTTGTTGCTTGATCGTGTAGGGCAATCGGGCATGGTGCACGGATTCGAGATCTCCACAACGATGATCGACGGCGCACAGAGACGCTTCCGTCGCGAGGTCCAAACGCGGAGACTGTCACTGACTGCCGCGCCGATGGAGGCAGGGCCTTGACCCCGCGGGTTGGACACGCTTGATCCTGGTCTCAGACCAGGGAAAGCGAGAAGATCTAACCCGATGGCAAAGAAAAATTACTCCGAAGAGTTCCGCCGCGACGCAGTCGAGCTGTACCGCGACACCGGCGGCGCGACCGTAGCCGGGATCGCCGCCGATCTCGGCGTATCCCACGGCTCCCTGACCACATGGCTGAGAAATGCGGGTATCCCGATCCGCAGACCCGCCGCCACCGCTCCGGGGCCCGGCACCGGCGAGACACCCGAGCAGGAAGCCGCCAGGCTCCGCGCCGAGGTCGCACACCTACGCGCGGAGAAAACCAAGCTCGAAACCGAACGAGACATCCTGCGGTCGGCGGCAAAATATTTCGCCGGAGAGACGAACTGGTGAACCGCTTCCAGTTCGTCGCAGACCACTCCGACACCTACCCGGTGAAGCGGTTGTGCCAGGTCATCGATATCGCCCGCTCGTCGTACTACGCATGGATCAACGCCGCCGAGAAACGAGCCGCCCGGGCCGCAGCCGACGCTGAACTCGCCGACAAGATCCGCGCCGTCCACACGGTGGACAACACCTACGGGCGGCCCCGGATCACCGCCGAGATCAATCACGGACAACCCGCCGACCAGCGGATCAATCACAAACGGATCGCACGGATCATGCGCGCCAACAACATCGAGGGCCTGCGACTGCGCCGAAAACACCGCACCACCATCGCCGAACCAGCCGACACTCCGTCGCCGGACCTGCTCAACCGTGATTTCACCGCGATCGCACCGAATACCCGATACGTCGGTGACATCACGTATCTGCCATGCGGGGACAATGAGTTCTTGTATTTGGCCACGGTGATCGACTGCTTCTCCCGCCGCCTGGTGGGCTGGTCGATCGCCGAGCACATGCGTACCGAACTCGTCGAAGATGCCTTAGGTGCCGCAGCACTGACCCGCGGCGGTCTTGCCGGTGCAGTGTTCCACGCCGATCGCGGAAGTCAATACACCTCAAAGGGTTTCGCGATGATCTGCGCGAAGTTGGGTGTTGCGCAATCGATGGGAGCGGTGGGCACGAGCGCGGACAATGCCCTGGCCGAGTCGTTCAATGCGACACTCAAACGCGAAACGCTGCAAGGCGCAGCCCGCTGGGAATCGCCCCGGGCGGCAAGGCTCGCGGTGTTCCGGTGGATCACCCGCTACAACACCCGACGCCGGCACTCGTACTGCAACTATCTCAGCCCTGCCGACTACGAAAACGCTCACACATCCGATAGCCTGCAGAAAGCCGCGTAATCACAAACCCCGTGTCCAGTTTCCGGGGTCAAGGCCCTCCCGTGGATCTCAGGGTTCGAGATCAGATGTAGCGACAAACTTGGTCGGCAGAGCAAGTGCTCGGCTCTGGTTTGCTCGCGTTCGCGTGAAGTTGGGAGATGGTCTCCCTGAGGACGAGAAGCTCTGCGATCTGGGCATCGAGCGCGTCGAGCCGCTCGCCTAGCAGACTCTTGACATGTGAGCACGGCGCTTGGCCGTGCCCACGGATTTCCAGGATCTGCCGGATTTGGGCGAGGGTCAGCCCGGCCGCTTGGCCCCGATGGATGAACCCGACCTGGCCCACGGCGTCGTCGGTGTAGTCCCGGTAGCCCGAGGCCAGTCGTTCCGCGGGAGAGAGGAGCCCGGACTCCTCGTAGAACCGCAGGGTCTTCGTCGTGGTGCCGGTCGCCTCCGCGAGTTGCCCGATTCTCATGTGCGCCGAAGCCCCCATCCGTGATCGCCAGACTTGACCTTCCATCGTACTGGAAGGTTGATAATGGCTGACAGGAGTTCCTGAGTCACGGCGAAGAGGTGTCTGAATGAGCGGCGAGCAGTTCGATTTGGCGATTGTCGGCTCCGGGGGCGGGGCCTTCGCGGCCGCGATCCGGGCCACAGGACTGGGCAAGCGTGTCGTGATGATTGAGCGCGGGACTATCGGCGGGACGTGCGTGAACACCGGGTGCGTGCCGTCGAAGGCTCTCTTGGCTGCCGCGGAGGCCCGCCACGTCGCGTCGGACTCGGCCCGCTTCCCTGGTGTGGCGGCCTCGGCCGGGCCGGTGGACATGCCGGCACTGATCAAGGGCAAGGACGCTCTGGTTGAGAGCATGCGAGCGGAGAAGTACGTCGATCAGGCCGCCATCCACGGGTGGGACATGGTCGAGGGGGAAGCGTCGTTCACCGGAACCCCGGATGCGCCATTGCTCCAGGTCGCCTCGCCCGGCGGCGCGCTGCGGACGATCGAGGCCGAGCAGTACCTCGTGGCCACCGGCTCTGCGCCCCACGTGCCGCACGTTCCGGGACTGGTGGAGGCCGGGTATCTGACGTCTACCACGGCGATGGAGTTGGACGAAGTGCCAGAGACATTGCTGGTTCTGGGCGGGGGCTACGTCGCGCTGGAGCTGGCGCAGTTGTTCTCCCGGCTGGGCTCCCGAGTGACGATGCTGGTCCGTTCCCGGCTGGCCTCGCATGAGGAGCCGGAAGCGTCCGAGGCGTTGGCCGGGGTGTTCGCCGATGAGGGGATTCGGGTGGTCCAGCAGGCCGCCGTGAACGCCGTGGCACGCGACGAGGACAGCGGAGAGATCGTCGTCTCCGCAACAGTGGACGGCGGGCAGGAGACTTTCCAGTCCGCGAAGCTGCTGGTGGCCACGGGGCGACGGCCCGTCACCGCGGAGCTGAACCTCAACCAGGTCGGGGTGGAGACCGGCACGTCCGGCGAGATCGTGGTGGATTCCCGGCTGGCCACATCCAATCCGCGAGTCTGGGCCGCCGGGGACGTGACCGGACAGTGGGATTTCGTGTACGTCGCGGCGGCACACGGCGCTCTCGCGGTGGAGAACGCGTTCACCGACACCGTCGCCGTGGTCGACTACCGAAACTTGCCCCGCGTCACCTTCACCAGCCCCGCCATCGGGGCGGTCGGGATGACCGAGCAGGAAGCTGTGTCCGCCGGGATCTCCAGCGTTAGCCAGGTGCTACCCCTGGAATTCGTCCCGCGGGCGCAGGCCAACCGGGACACCCGAGGCTTCATCAAGGTCGTCGCCGATAGCGACAGCGGGCAGATTCTGGGCATCTCCGCTGTGGCAAAGGACGCCGGGGAGCTCGCCGCCGCCGGCGTCTACATCCTCGAGGGGGCAATGACGACCGCGCAGGTCGCCGCCGCGTGGAGCCCGTATCTCACGATGACCGAGGGCATCCGGATCGCCTGCAAGGCGTTCACCACCGACGTCACCAAGCTCTCCTGCTGCGCGTGAGCCCGCGACCCCGCCTCTGAAACAAAGGAATCACATGACCGCCATCGACGAGAAGACCCTCGCCTATCTGCTGTCCCCCTCCAGGTCAGGGCTCGACCCGAGCCTGTTCGTGCCGCTCCTGCGGCTGCTGGCCGAGGGCGAGCCCGTCACCATCGCCGAACTGGCCACCGCCAGCGGACGGAGCGAGAACACGGTCCGGCGGGGACTGTCCTCAGTCCCCGACGCCGAGTACGACGACGACGGCCGCATCCTCGGCCTGGCCCTGACTCTGCGGCCCACGCCACATCGCTTCACGGTGGCGGGGCGGCAGCTATACACGTGGTGCGCGCTGGACACTCTCTTCTTTCCGGCACTGATCGGGAAGGCCGCGACGATCGAGTCGACCTCCCCAGACAGCGGGATCTCCGTCCGGGTGACGACAGGCACCGACGGCACGATCACGTCCGTGCAGCCCGACACCGCCGTCCTATCCCTCTTGATCCCGGACCACGACGGCCCCGTTCGGTCCTCGTTCTGCAACCAGGTGCACTACTTCGCCTCCCGCGAGGAGGCCCAACCGTGGCTGGACGCACACCCCGACGGCGAAGTCCTGGACATCGAGGCTGCGCATCGGGTCGGCGCCGCCGTCGCATCCTCGATGCTGGCGCAGGCCGACACCGCTGATCTGGACTCGGTCACGCAAGACGCCTACTCCGCGCCTTGACACCTACCGCGCGGAGGCAGCACACGAAAGCTCCGATAAACCCCGGAGAACGGCGCGATTCGTCTGATGAATGAAGTGACCATCTCCGATGGCTCGGTCGTATGTGCAGAGCAAAACCCTGACCCCGACCGCCTCGCAACCCCCATTGCATAGTTATGCGCCACTTCGGGTCGTCTCTCATTCGTTCGTTTCTCGGACACTGCCGGACTCACATCGGGAGGTTCGGTCGTGTCAATTTCAGAAGACGGCTGCACTCTTTGCAGGTGTTTCGAGGGTGAGTGCAGTGGTCTTCTGACATCCTGATGTCAGAAGTGCGGTGCACGGTCGCACGTTCGGCTCTCGGTGACAGGGAGGCTTGTGATGGACCCTGACAAGCTCGACGTCGTGGAGACCGGTGTGCTGACCGCGTCGGGGGAGCGGTGGTCCCAGGCCGAGACCCGTTTCGCTGTCCTGGCTCCCTTGCTGGAGATGCATCCGGTGCGTTCGGAAGCGGTCGACGATGCCGCGCAGCGGTTGGGATTGTCCAGGCGGCAGGTCTACACGTTGGTCGGCAGGCTCAGGAACGGGACGGGGACAGTCACCGATCTTCTGACGAAGGTCTCGTCGGGTGGGCGTGGCCGCAGCCGAGTAACGGCCGAGGTCGAGGACGTGATCGGCGATCATCTCACCCGATATTTTCTTCACCGTCAGAAGCTCAGTGTCGCTGCGCTGCATCGACGTATCGCGTTGGCGTGCCACCGCGCGGGTCTGCCTGTGCCGGCCAGAAATACCGTCACCGCGCGTATCGCCGCGCTCCATCCGGCATCGGTGGCCAGGTCACGCGGAGGACCCGATGCCGCCCGCCCACGTCAGTCCGCCGGCGACAGTCCACCGACGGTGTCGGGGATTCTCGATCAGGTCCAGATCGACCACACCGTCGTCGATCTGATGGTCGTTGACGAGTACGAGCGGCAACCGATCGGCCGCCCCTACCTGACGATCGCCATCGATGTCTTCAGCCGTTCCGTACTTGGGTTCGTCGTCACTCTGGAGCCGCCGTCGTCGATATCGGTCGGGTTGTGCCTGGGCCGCGTGTGCTGCGAGAAACAGACATGGCTGGAGGCATGCGAGTTCGCGGAGCAGGTGCACTGGCCGATGGCAGGGAAGCCGAAACAGTTGTATCTCGACAACGCCTCCGAGTTCAAAAGCGAAGCGCTGCGTCGCGGATGCGCCCAGCACGCGATCACACTCGAATACCGTCCTCCGGGCCGACCGCACTACGGCGGGATCGTCGAACGCATCATCGGAACGGCGATGACGGCGGTGCACGAGCTGCCTGGGACCACCTTCTCGAACCCCGCGGACCGAGGAAGTTACGACTCGGACAAGCACGCGGCGTTGACATTGCGTGAGTTGGAGCGCTGGCTGGTCCTGGCCATAGCCTCGTATCACGCGAGCGTTCACACAGGGATCGGGAACACTCCGGCCGCCGTGTGGGCCGGCGCGGTCGCCGCAGTTGGTCATGCCCCTCGTGTGGTGCTCGGCGAAACCGCGTTCCTGGTGGACTTTCTTCCCGTCATCCGGCGACGTCTGACGCGCACGGGCTTCGTTCTCGATCACGTGCACTACTTCTCGAACGCGCTCAAACCGTGGGTTGCGCGGCGAGAGGATTTGGGGCGGTTCGTGATACGACGTGACCCACGCGATTTGAGCAGAATCTGGGTCCTCGAACCAGAGGGTGCCGGCTATGTCGAGGTGCCGTATCGGACGATGTCACATCCCGCGGTGACACTGTGGGAGCACAGAGCTGCTATCACTCGTCTCCGCGAACAAGGTCGGTCGAACGTCGATGAGAGCGCACTGTTTTCGATGATCGAGCAGATGCGCGAGGTCACCGACCGCTCGCAGAAAGCTACCCGCAAAGCCCGGCGCAACCGTGCCCGCCGTATGCATCTCACCGGCGTCGCGTCTGCACCGATCCCGGCGATTCACCCGCCGGAGGAGCCTCGAGCGGACGGCGGCACCGCAACGCCGGTCTTCAGCGACATCGAGGAATGGTGAGGCGATGACCGCATCGATGGGAAGCAGCGACGAACCCACCGAGTCGTCCGGCGAGGGTTTGGGGCACCTGCGGGAGTCGGTTCGACCGCTCACCGTACTCGACGATGCGGAGCGGATCCGGTTGATCCGGTCGGAGAGGTGGATCGGGTATCCGCAGGCTCGTACGGTCATCGACCATCTGGAGACGTTGCTGTCGTGGCCGGACCGGCAGCGTATGCCGAACCTACTGTTGCTCGGTCCGACGAACAACGGCAAGTCGATGATCATCGAAAAGTTCCGGCGCACTCATCCGCCGATCAGCTTGTCCGACCGCGAGCAGATACCGGTGTTGTGCATGCAGATGCCCCCGGACCCGTCACCTGGCCGGTTCTACCTCGCACTGCTCACAGCGTTGGGAACACCGACCCGACCACGCAATCGGGTCCACGAACTCGAACAGCAAGCATTGATGCTGCTCCGCGCCACCGGCGTACGGATGTTGATCATCGACGAGCTCCACAATGTTCTCGCCGGCCGCGACAACGTCCGCCGCGAATTCTTGAACGTGCTGCGATTCCTGGGCAACGAACTACGCATTCCTCTTGTCGCCGTCGGAACCCGCGACGCCTACCTCGCCATCCGGACCGATCCTCAGCTGGAGAACCGATTCCACCCCATGACTTTGCCGGTCTGGACCAACACGGCCGACGCCAGATCACTGCTGGCCAGCTTCACCACGAGCTTCTCCCTCCGCAAACCCTCGCACCTGACATCACCGGAGATGACCGACTACCTCCTCACTCGCTCCGAGGGCACCATCGGTGAACTGACAACGCTGCTCACTGCCGCAGCAGTGACCGCCGTCGACAGCGGAGAGGAAGCGATCACCTCATCGGTGCTCACGCGCACTCCGTACGTCGGCCCCACGGAGCGCCGCCGCCAGTTCGAGCGCCACCTCGCATGAACGCGCGGCTCGCACCTATGCCCGATGATGCGTACGTTCGCCCGTGGCCGCTGCACCCGCAGCCACTGCCAGGTGAGGCCCTCTCGTCCTGGTTGGCCCGGATATGCGAGCTGTATCCGCACATCAGGCCTTCTGACCTGCTCGCAGACCTCGATATCGATTGTGCTGTCGAGGATCTCGACCGCTACACACCGGAGCCGATACTTGCCGAGCTGGCCGTTCGCGGCGCAGTTCCGGTAGAGAGGGTACGGATGATGACGTTGGCGGGGTGGACACCGTGGCTGCTCGACAGCACCGACCCCGCCGACTGCGACTTCGACACCTACGTCCACCAATTTTCGATCCTGCTACCGGCCGACCTCGCGAGGGAGGATCGACGACGCCGCACACCCACGAGCGAGGCATGGTTGCCGTGGGCTAGCACTCCGCGCAGTCGGGCATGCCCGGCATGTGTCGACAGCCTCGAATCCACTGCTGATATCAACATGACTCTGCTGCGTCAATATCCGGTGCTGAGCAGCTGCCTCGACCACCGTTGTCGACTCGAACCCTGCTCTGCTTTCCCTGGTCATGCGATCTTCTGGGATCAGGTCCGGTTCGGTTCGGACGAACGGGTCTCGCCCGTTCCGGTTTCTTCAGCGGTCACGGACCTCGATCGGCGCAGCACCGAGGCTCTGACGACGGGATGGGTGGAACTCGGCTCAGGCCGGGTACATGCCGCAGTGTGGTTCCGGCTTCTGCGCACCGTCGTCGACGAAGTGTCCTCGCCACTGGTTCGCACCGGACGGTGGGCGACGAGACTCGTTGCGATATGGAGGGCCGCCGGTCGTTCTCGCCCGTTGCGGACCGCGTGGGTTCCGTTCGAGGACCTGCACTGGGACGAGCAGGCGAAAGTCCTCGAGGCCGCAGCGATCGGCATCGCGATGGTCGAGAGCGGTGAGATCAATGCCGGCGGTGCGCACGCATCTCTGCTGCGCCCACGACCCTATGAGCCGGTCGATCCCGGGACACCTCCGACGCGCTCGTCCTATCCCGCACCCGAGCGCGATTTATGGGCTGACGCGCACGCTGCAGCCGAGGCCGCCATCGAGGCAGCGCGCGTCGATCCCGCATCCGCCAGTTCGTTGTACAACTTCCTGCGCTGGGGGTGCCGCACCGCAGCGGAGCTGGATGAGACGGTGCGACTGTTCGTCGACCACGGGATCCCGCTGCAACATCCGCCGACGTAGTTCTCGCCCGATGGAGCGGGGTCGTCCGCGACGCACACGCGGCGATGGCCGACAAGGCCCGTTTTGGCGGCGGTGTCACAGTCACCAACGTTATTTGTGCGGTGACCGACGAGAATTTTCCTTCCCGCACCGTAGACCCACAAACCACCAGCTGAGCGTGGTTTTGGATCCAGAAAATGTGTCGGAGCTGCCCGCTACAGTCCTTTCCATGACAGAACGCCAGCCAGCAGACGGCCCGAACACTGTCCCAGCTGTCGTGTCGTGTGGCGCAGCGGTGTTTCCGGATCTGACGCCCGAGGTTGCCGCCCGGATAGAGCGGTCGATGGCTGCATCGCGGTCCGCCGGTACCCGCCGGGCTTACAGCTCGGCGTGGCGAGGCTTCGAGACCTGGTGCACCGCCACCGGACATGCCGCGTTGCCGGCGCATCCCGCCGTGGTGGCCGCGTATCTCGTCGCCGCGGCCGACACACTCACCGTCGACGGCACGCGGGCGTATGCGCCTGCGACATTCGGCAAATGGATTGCAGCGATCGCCGACCGCCACCGCAGCGCCGGCTACGACAACCCGTGCGGACACGAAATGGTGAAAGCGACTCTGGCAGGTGTTCGTCGGGATTATGCGTCGGCGGGGGAGCGGCCCCGCAACCCGCGGGCACCGCTGCTGACCTCCGACATCACCACGATCGTCGACCACGCGCGCCGCAGTGCTGTCGGGTGGGCGTCCGAGGTGCTCGAGCGCCGCGACACCGCGCTGCTGCTGATGGGCTTCACCGGCGCGTTTCGTCGCAGTGAACTCGTAGCGCTCGAATGCCGCGATGTCCGCCGCGACCGTCTCGACGGCGCGCACGTACAGATCCGGAAGTCCAAGACCGACCAGGCCGGCACCGGAGCAGTGAAAGCACTACCGTTCACCAACCGCCACGAGTCATGCCCGGTGTGCGCGTGGGTGCGATGGCTGCAGCTCGTCGCCGCGTTCGACACCGGCGGCAGAGTCGCCGTCATTCGGTTACTTTCCCGTGCAACACCATTCGACTCTCATGTGTGCCGGGGAGCATTGCCCGCCGCCGACAAATCTTCGCCGCTGTTCCGATCGGTCCGCAAGAATGGCAACCTCTCCGACACTGCGCTCTCCGGGGCTGCGGTGCACGCCGCGATCCGTCGCCGCGCCGCTCGCGCCGGCTTCGACCCCGAGACGGTCACACAGTTGGGTGGGCATTCGTTGCGGGCAGGATTCGTCACCCAAGCATTCCGCAACGGCGCAGACGCCCACGCCATCATGCGCCAGACCGGCCACACGACCCCTGGGATGGTCGAAATCTACGCCCGTGAGCACGCACCCATGCTCGGCAACGCCGTCACCGACCTCGGACTATGAAACCGGAACTAGGCGGAATTGCGTCCGATGCAACTGCGTTCCACCGCATAAGCTGATGCGACCTGGACGTTGACCGCGGTGTCATCCTATCCGTTGCCGGCTTTCCGTCTCGCCTGACCTGCGGCGACGGCAGTCAGACTAGACTTGATTCAACATTGTTGTGTTTAATGCAACGCATGGGCGAGACTGAGATTCCGGGTGCGGCGCATCTGGTGTTGACCGACGGGGTAGTGCATCTCGAGCCCGAACAGGCAGTGTTCGAAGCGATGCTGGCGGGGTGGGAACGTCAGCAACGAACGCGGTTTCTCAGTGACGAGGGGACGATCGCGCCGCGTTTGTCGCTGGTGCGTCGGATGGCCGAGTTCACCAATTCGTATCCGTGGCAATGGGAACCGGCGGACGGTGAAGATTTCATCGTGCATCTGCGGTCCTCGGTCCGGCGTAAGCCGATCGTGGTGTCGACCGCCCGGTCGTACGAGATGTCGATTTGCTTGTTCATGGAGTACGTCACCGACAGCCGCTACGGTTGGCCTGCGCAGTGCTGGGATCGGTTTTCGGTTGTGCCGCAACAGGTTTTTCACGAGGGAAACACGATCGCGCATGCTGCAGATTTCGAGGGCGGACCGGGGAGGCGGCCGCTGACCTACGACGAAGTGCAGACCTTGTTCGATGCCGCGGACGGCCGCGTCGAGCAGATCCGCAAGCTGGGCCGCAAAGGTTCGTTGACAGCGTTACGCGACGCCGCCCTGCTCAAGACCGTCTACGCCTACGGACTGCGCCGTCGAGAGGCCCGCGGGTTAGATCTCTCCGACCGACGCCGCGCACCGAAAGCAGCGCAGTACGGCCAGTACGGTGCTTGGTTCGTGCGGTGGGGGAAGGCATCGAAGGGAAGCCCGCCGAAGCGGCGCACCGTGTTGACGGTTCCGGAGATGGATTGGATCGTCGATGTGCTCGACCACTGGGTCGAGGAGGTTCGGCCATTGATGAAGCCGGGCGCGCTGACCGCGCTCTGGGTCAGCGAGCGCGCCGGTCGAATGTCACTGCGCAGCATCAACGATGCCTTCGAGCAAGTGCGTCAGGCGGCGGGGTTGCCGGTCGAACTCGACCTGCACTGTCTGCGGCATTCGTACGTCACGCATCTGGTGGAGTTCGACTACCCAGAACGGTTCGTCTCCGAACAGGTCGGTCACCGATACGCCTCGACGACCGCGATCTATACCGGTGTATCCGACGAGTACCGAACCCGACTAATACGCCGAGCGCTGCAGAGCCGCGACACTTTATGGAAGGGAGCGCCATGATCAAGAAGATGGGCTACCGCTGGAACCTGCGACGCCTGATGGCCGACCATGAGATGTTCCAGACCACCGAGCTGGGCCCGCTGCTCGCCGAGCGCGGGATTCACCTCTCCCGCGAACAGGTCTACCGGCTCGTCACCGCACCGCCGCAACGGTTGTCGATGGACACCCTCGCCGCGTTGTGCGACATCCTCGGGTGCACACCGAACGACCTCATCGAGATCGACGTCGTCAACACTGCTATCAAGAAGACGAGCAACGGCAGTACGGGTGAGCACCCAGCCCCGCCACGGGCACGACGCACCACCATCCGCCGACCAGAGACGACATGAGCCGACGGCCGGGAGTCGAGCCACGCCAAATCGTGCTCGAGCGAGCCGCCCATCACGTCAGAAACAGTGTTCCTGACCTCAGCCTCTGCGCCGCAATGGAATTCGTTGCCGAAGCGGTAGTCGACTCAACACTGAGACCGTTGGAAGCGCACCTTGCGCGGCATCCCGATGCGCTGACGTCGGGATCATCGAACACCCCAGTGGCAGTGCAGCGACTGGCCGCGCTACTCGTCGCGGCCGGACACACCACGGTCACGATTCCCAGTTGCCTACGATGCAAGGCCCCAAAGATCCTGCACCACATAGTCGACGGAGGTCGTGTCTGCGACAACTGCCGACGATATTTCCACTGCGCGCCGTGCAGTCGCTGCGGCAAGGATCGGTCGATCGCCAAACGCGACGACCACGGCAGACCACTGTGCAGCTCATGCGTCCCCCGCAAGAGGGGGCCATGCGGACAATGTGGGCGAGTGTTGGCGATCAAGGCGCGGCGGAGCGACGGCGCCGCATTGTGTCCGAATTGCTACCGCACTCCGCACTGCACCTGCATCCGGTGCGGGGAGGACGCGCCCACATACGCCCACACCGACGACGGCCCGATCTGCAAAAGCTGCTACACCCGGCCCAAGCGCCGCTGCGGTGGGTGCGGCGAAGTCAGGGGAATCGACCGCACCGCCCGAGGCACCGAACCTGATCTCTGCAACCGCTGCCTCACCCGACCACGACACCCATGCGTGATCTGCGGTGCGGCGCATCCAGCACATCCGGATGCCCAACAACCGGTATGTCTTCGCTGCCGCGACGACGGCCATGTCCTCGAACCCCAGCTCACCGAATCCCCGACACGAGTACGCCGGCGACAACACGAAACCGCCCACGACGCACTCGAGGCAAAGCTCCGCATCGTCCTCAGTCACCCGGAACACGGCATTGCCGAGCAACTTGTTCCGTTAATTGCCGTCTTCGCCCACGTCCCCAATCCGTCTTCGATGATGCGCTGGCTTCATCGACGCGCCGGCGGTGCGAAGTTGCTTCACGAGCTCGCTCAACGAGCCCACCACGAGTCCCTGAGCCATGAACTGCTCGACCAGTGCCCGCCGAGCTATGCTTTGCACCGACTGCGTGATCTGCTCGTCCACGCGGGAATTCTCGCGGAGCGCGACGAGTTGCTCGAGCGAATCGAACAGTGGCTCGAGCATGCCCTCGGTGAACGGCCCGCTCATCACATCGCACTCGTGCGACCATTCGCCACCTGGCACGTTCTGCGGCGTGCTCGCCGACGATCCAACCGACGGCCCGTCACGGTCAGCGCTGCCACTTACGTTCGGAGCCAAATCGCAATCAGTCTCGAATTCCTGACCTGGCTCGATGAACGCGGCAAGACACTGCCCACGACCGATCAAGCCGACATCGATGTTTGGCTCGACGGTGGCAGCGAATACCGTTACTTCGTAACCACATTCATAGAATGGTCGAAAGGAAGGAAGCTATGCTCCGACCTGACGGTGCCCCAAAGGCCGAGCGCCGACCCGTCGAACTTGCTCACCGAAGAAGACCGGTGGGACATGCTCGACAGGTGTCTTCACGACGACGAACTGCCTCTCGACGTCCGAGTCACGGGTGCGCTCGTCCTGCTTTACGGCCGCACAACCACCAGCATCGCTACGCTGACCTGTGGCCGCATCGACGTCGTCGACCAGGAGACCTACCTGCGTTTCGACGAAGGCCCCGCCTTGGTGCCACCTGCACTGGCCGCACTCCTGACCACCCTGCGAGACAACAGAGTCGGTCGCGAAACCTTCTACCAGACCGAACTCGCAACCCGATTTCTGTTTCCGGGAAGGTCCCCGGGCAGGCCAATGGCGTCTGCTGTCCTCGCACGCAAACTCCGCCACCACGGGATCGAACCGCTTCCTGCCCGCCACTCGGCTCGCTCGGCCTGGGCCCGCGACATCCCTGCCCCGATCGCCGCTGACCTACTCGGCGTCAACATATCTACAGCCACCAAATGGTCCAGTCGAACACGACGAGACTGGGCCGACTACCTGCTCGCTCGTTCCGAAGAGCAACAAGACGAATCATGAACGCCAAGCTGAAACAGTGAATGTGCACTTACACAACACATTCAAGGTCCTACCATCGAGCATTTCGACCAGGTTCGATCCGGGCATCGGGTCTCGACTACCTGTCCCTGTTTTCGGATACACCGACGAGTGGGCAGGTTACGTCGCCGGTGGCCCCCAAATGGGGTTGCGTCTACGATTCGGCGCTTGGGTAGGAAGCGACTGCTTCGACCTCGAACAGAATGTCGGGCATGGCCAAACCCGACACACCGATTACGGTCTGTGTCGGTGGCAGCTCCCCGCAGCTGTCATGGACAACACTTCCGATGATTCCGAGCTTCTCGAAATCCGGGCCGACGACGTAGGTTCTGAGTTGGACGATGTTGCTGTGGTCGAGCCCGTGCGAAGCCAGGGCCACGCCGAGGTTGGCGAATGCTTGTTTCACTTGGCCGGCGAAGTCGGCAGAGACGACCATGCCGTCCTTTCCGGATCCGTACTGACCGGAGACGAACACTAGGCCAGTACCGGCCGGCACTGCCGCAGTGTGACTGTAGCCGTAGGGAATTGGGTCGTGGAGCTCACTGGGGTTGATGACTGAGTGGGACATGGGTGTCACCCTTCTTGTTCGCCGAGCGCCGGCGGGTTGCCGGAAGTTTCGTGGGTATCAACTTGGAGGACGTACGCCAACTGGGAGATGACTACGTCGCGGTAATTCGTTGCAGGAAGAGGCAGGTGGCCGAGTACCGTTGGGTACAGCACGCCGACGATGTTTGCCACTGCGACTTCGACGATGGACTCGACATCGAAGCGCGGGTCGAATTGACCGCTCTCCACTCCTCGACGAACAGCGTCCGCGAAGGGTTCTCGGTACTGGGTCGCCAATGCTGTGGCGTGCTGCCGGAGTTCGGTGTCGTGGGCGGCTGCCGTCCAGAATTCCATGAGCATCCGCCAGGTCGGAACATCCGTTGCAAGGCCACGGTCCACCATCGCCACCAGTTGTTTCCATGGGTCATCGAATTGCGCCGTGAATTCGCGCATGGCTTCAACGGCAACGGAAGTGGCGCGTTGGAAAGCTTCGATCAACATGTCCTCGCGAGATCCGAAGTAGCCCTGCAAGGTGCTTACTGCGATACCGGAGGCCTCGGAGATATCTGCGTACCTGGTGCCGCTGTATCCGCGGACCGCCATAGTCGATATCACCTGATCGAGCACGAGGAGACGCTTGGGGCCACCTGCTCGTCGGTTGCGCACTGCGGCTTCGCTCATAGCCATACCGTATCACAATACGGTATGGCTAGCCGGTTCAACATCCGCCTTCGATCACGTCCACCGCCGCAAACGAGCCTCCGATTGACGTGACGGTGCGAATGGACGGGCTCGTACGGAACGGTTTCGCGCCCGCTGACAGACGGCGGGCAGATCTGAAGATGCTTGGGCTACGGGGGCGTCCACCTCGGCTCGACGTCACCAAGGCTGGGCGAGCGGTGCCTAAACTGTTGTAACAGCCAAACCGGGGAGGAAGTGTCACCGTTTCCGAACACTGCAACTTTGAATATCGACACTCCGCCAGTCAATCGAACGGAATTACGTTCGGCTCGGTGGCTTATGGCATCTCGGGTCTCGGCCGCTCCGCAGAACACACATGGGCATTGTTCTGCGACTGGTGCGCTGCCAGCGACCGGTCGTCGCTGCCTGCTACACCGTCCACACTGGCAGAGTTTCTTGACCACCACCCTGCCGCAGTCGCCACGCAGCGTCGTCGAGTATCGGCTGTCAACGCTGCCCACCGCAGTCGCGGTATGGCCGAACCCGGTCGCTCGGTCCCCATTCGGCTCGCTCTCGCAGAGCGCCGCCGGGAACGTCTCACCGAAATCCGTGGCTGCGCTGCATCGATCATCGACGGCATTCTGTCGTCTGGATGGCCATACGGGCTGTTCGGGCGACGTGATGCACTGATATTGACTTTGGTTTCTGCCGGACTGACTTACCGTGACATCAGCACTCTGCGCCGCGGCGACATCGAGGTCGCAGGGCCGGACCTGATCGTTTCCGGCCTGCACCGTGTCACCCCGACCATGCTCGGCAGTTACGGTGAGTCCGGTCCGGTGTCGGTGTACCGGCGCTGGGCGCAACTTCAGTCGATGTTCGATCGCTCCGCGAGTATCTCGATGCTCCGTGAATTTCTCGACCCCGATCGCTCACCTTCGATGTCTGCGTCTCCGGTGGTGACAGCGCAGCACGCGGAGGAGCCGCTTGTGGTTCGTATCGATCGCTGGGGCTACACACCCTGGACGCCGGAACCGCTCACAGTGCAGTCGCTGTCCGCACTGACGCGCGCTCACCTGAACGGTCGGCCGGCTGCGCATCGACCGCGCACCCTGTGGACGACGAACGACCCCGACAGTGCTGTTCTACACGGAGCAGAACCAGGTCGATCGGGCTTCGTTCTGGACAATGCCTACTACGAGCACGGGATTCGTGCCCGGCGTGACGCACACATCCGCCTCGCCGAGCTCGACGATCGGTTCGACGACATCAATGACCGCGTCGACGATCTTTTGCGCACTCTCGTCGACATTCTCGACGAACACGACGGATGGGATCGCGGCGACTGTTGATGCTGTCTCTCGGGCAACTGGCATCGGCGGACTGATTGCACTGTCGGTGTGCTGTCGACCCATGGACACAGATGTCGACTTCCGTCACCGGCTCGATGTCTACGTCGATGAGTGGGTGCCCTTGGGTCGATGGCAGCACCGTCTTCGATACCCGACCGCCGAAACGACGAGACGACCGAAGGCGCGTCCAATTGTCGTCACAGTCATCGCAAACGACTACGAGTATGAGCCCCTGAGGGTGATATCAGCACATACCCATGGGGTACATCTGACCGTGTATACATCCGATGCTCGCTGGGTCGCCTCGGATAGCTAGGGGTCTCGGATCCTGCGACGTACGTGTCGTCGATATCCGTAATTTTCTGTGGGACACCCGACAGTGGGCTGCGGGTCGATTGGTTCTGGTGAGACGAGGAGACTGGTGTGATCGCTCGATGTCGCAGGTCGGACTCGGACTTCGATCCGGGGTACGTCGTGAGCGCCCCGACCTCCTTCGACTGCGGTCCAGCCACTCGGCCGGCCGTTCGACCAACATGCGGTTCGAGGCACCGCATCCAAACCTGGCCCGTGTCGGTGACGACTCGGTCTCAGCGAGAGGCCCGCGCGATCGTGTTGCCCGCCGGATCGTCGATCACGATCGAGTGGATGTCCTCGACAGAAAGGGACGTCGCGCCGGTCACCGCTGCTGCTCGGCTCGCGGTGACCGACCATTGAGCTGCTTGCTGTCGAGCCCCGTCGTTGCCGACCACCTGGAGAGTGAGGACGCCTGCGTCGGGGAGTTGTTGGACGTCGACGTCGATCGATGTGCCCCAGGCTTTCGTGGTGAGCTCGAGCTCACCTGTGGCCCCGATGGTGCTCGACAGAACGAGCGGGCGGGCTCCCGCATCGTTCACCGTTGTCGAATCGTCGGAGCGGGCGAGGCTACTGAGCGGGACGATCGCCGCAGCGACTCCCAGAACGAGGGTCGCCGACACCGCAGTCCACACTCGCCGCCGCCTCTTCTCGGAGGTCCGTTGCTGCCTCATCGCGCTCAGCAGGTGGTCGAGTCGCTGGTCTGCACCGGCCGTCGAGTGCACCGGTGAGAGATCTGCTGGCTGCCTTCGACGTCGAAGCACACCCGCGACGGGTGCCAGTACGTCGATTTCGGTTCGGCAGGCAAGGCAGTCGTCGAGATGTCGTCGTACCGCTGCTCGGTCGTCGCGCTCGAGTCCGTCGAGTACGTACGCCCCGAGCAGTGGTCGGATCTCGTCGTGCGCTGAGCTCATGGAATCAATCCCAACTCGTCGAAGATCCGGCGTAGGGCACGTACAGCGTAGTAGGAGCGGGACTTGACCGTGCCGACCGCGATATCGAGGTGTGCGGCCACTTCGGAGACGGTTCGGCCCTCGTAGTAGATGAGCACGATGACCGCTCGATGCTCCTCGGACAACCGGTGCAGCGACTCGTCTATGAGCCACCCGTCGAGGACCCCGCCCAATTCGTCGTCGATGCACTCGGCAGCGAGTGCGATCTGGTCGTGGACAAGAGTCGGCCTGCTCGTGCTCGCCCGCCACTGATCGGTGAGCACGTTTCGCGCGATCGTCATGAGATAGGACCGCGTCGATGCTGCTGTCACATCGATGCGGTCGATCCCGCGCCACGCACGCAACATCGTCTCCTGGACGATGTCCTCGCACTGCTCGCGGGTCTGGGTGTAGCGGCTGACGAATCGAGTCACTGCATGCTGGTGCTCGCGGAAGAGCGCCGACATGGCAACTTCGGACGCATCGACGAGCTGATGGTTCTGCTGTGAGCCGGATTCGACACCGTCCACCTAACTGCCCGAGCCGGAAGCGGCATCGGTGAAACCGGTCGTGGCGGCCTCGACCATGTCGAGAACGGGATTGGTCGGCGAGATCGAATGCCGAGCAGCGAGTACACGGATATCGGGATGAGCCACGTGAACGATCCCTTCGGAGTCCTGCCACGCCACGTATCGGGCGGGGAGGTCGATCCCCATGGTCTGCTGCGCTCCGACCAGCGCAGTCGAGACCGCAGGATTACCGACGTAGGTGACCATGGTGGGCCTCAGAGGTGTCTCGGCAGCGGCGGACGCGAGATCGACGGTGGCGACTGTGGGCTGATTCTTGGCCGCGAACGCTGCCTCGTATCGAGCGATGGACGCAGCAACCGATGCATCACTGGTCTTTTCGACCAGGTATCTCGGCGCTGTGGACACATCGGTGCCCTCTGCAGCGGCCGCCGAGGATCCCGTCGCATCGGACGCGGTGGATGCCGACCCGGCCCGGAGTCCGTCGAGGGCGTCGGACGACACCGGGATACCAGCGAGCGCCGCGATGTACTCCGCGGAGTTGTATGCCAGAAACACCGTCCCGTTGGCAGCCTGCCAGACCAGGTACTTCTGTGGAAGGTCGATCGCGGCCCGTTGATCCGCGGTGATCAACGGCGACGCCGCCTTCGGATTCCCCCCGATCACCACGGTGGTCGGACGGATCGTCTTACCTGTTCCCTGTGCCAACTTCTCGAAATCCACAGTGGCTGCCACAGTCCCCACCGTCTCGAGCGCGCGCTGGACCCGAGAGACCGTGTCACTCACGGAGTAGTTGCTGGCGTACACCACCAGACCGGGTTCGGACGGTGCTGCATCAGGTGTTGAGGCGCTCGGATCCGCCGACGTGGACACCGGAGTACTCGACACAGCGACCGAACCGGTGGGTTCGGTGGAACCGCACCCGGCGAGGGCGATCATCGCCGCCGACGCCAGGAGCGACGTTGCCATACGGAACCTTGAAGTGTTCATCACGTGTCCTGTCCTCGGGCCCACGACTGCTGTGGGCTTCACTGTGGTGTACGCACACCGAGCCTGAGGGGTTCACCCGAACCGAAGATCCTCCGGCGATTGCTCCCCGCAATCTCGGTGCCACTCGGCGCGGAACGCGCTGGCTCTGCGCTCGCCGCCTCACATCAGTCCGTCGCTCAGTTTCCGGACTCATTCCAGAAAAGTCATGCATACTGGTCGATGTGAGCTCATCGTCGAACTACTCGGAGATGCTGCGTAGTGCTGCGCTCAGAGTCACCCGCCCCCGTCTGGCGGTGCTCGACGTGGTGCACGAACATCCGCACGTCGACACCGACACCGTCTACGGAGCCGTTCGGGCCACCCTGCCCGACGTCTCGCGCCAGGCCGTGTACGACGTGCTCCGCGCTCTGACCATCGCGGGACTGGTCCGGCGCATTCAGCCGTCGGGTTCGGTCTCCCGGTACGAGAGCAGGATCGGCGACAATCATCACCATCTCGTGTGCCGCAAGTGCGGCGCGATCGCCGATGTGGAGTGCGCCGTCGGCGAGGCTCCGTGCCTCACTCCGTCGGAGGCCCCTGGTTTCGTCGTCGACGAGGCAGAGGTCATCTACTGGGGCCTGTGCGAGAACTGCTCCACCAGCGTCAGCCCCTGATGTCGCGGCGCGGGAGCGCCGCGGAAATCAGATCATTCACCATCTTCTGGAGGGAAACTCGTGTCCGAGGACCACACAACACGCGAAAAAGAGATGAACCAGGACCAGCCACAGGAGTCGGGTGGCAAGTGTCCGGTCATGCACGACTCGATGCCGGCACCCGTCGAAGGCGGAAGCAACCGCGAGTGGTGGCCCAAGTCCCTGAATCTGAAGATCCTCAAGAAGAACCCGGCAGTCGGCGACCCCATGGGCCCGGACTTCGACTACGCAGCCGAGTTCAACTCTCTCGATCTCGCTGAGGTCAAGCGCGACATCGAAGCCCTGATGACGAACTCGCAGCCCTGGTGGCCCGCGGACTTCGGTCACTACGGCCCGTTCTTCATTCGCATGGCGTGGCACGCAGCGGGCACGTACCGCAAGCAGGACGGACGCGGCGGTGCCGGAGCGGGCATGCAGCGCTTCGCGCCTCTGAACAGCTGGCCCGACAACGCGAGCCTGGACAAGGCCCGCAGGCTGATCTGGCCGATCAAGCAGAAATACGGCCGCAAGCTCTCCTGGGCCGACCTGATCGTGCTCACCGGCAACGTCGCCATCGAGTCCATGGGCCTGCCGACCTACGGCTACGCCGGCGGACGCGTCGACGCCTGGGAGCCGGACGAGGACATCTACTGGGGCCCGGAGCAGACCTGGTTGGGCGACGAGCGCTACTACGGTGACCGCACCAGCCTCGAGGGCCCGCTGGCCGCAGTGCAGATGGGTCTGATCTACGTCAATCCCGAAGGCCCGAACGGTAACCCGGATCCGGTGCAGTCCGCACTGGACATTCGCGAGACCTTCGGCCGCATGGCCATGAACGACATCGAGACCGCCGCGTTGGCCATCGGCGGACACACCTTCGGCAAGACGCACGGCGCTGCCGATCCCGAGGTGCACATCGGTGCCGAGCCGGAAGGCGCTCCCCTCGAACAGATGGGCCTCGGCTGGAAGAACAGCTACCAGAGCGGTGTCGGTGCGGACGCGATCACCAGTGGCCTCGAGGTCATCTGGACCCCCACGCCCACCCAGTGGGACAACTCGTTCCTCGAGACCCTGTACGGGTTCGAGTGGGAGCTCTACAAGAGCCCAGCCGGTGCACACCAGTGGCGCCCGAAGAACGGCGAGGGCGCGGACCTCGTTCCCGATCCCGCCGATCCCTCCAAGCGTCGCCACCCGTCGATGCTCACCTCCGACATCGCGATGCGCGTCGACCCGATCTACGAGCAGATCACCCGGCGGTGGCTCGATCATCCCGAGGAGCTCGCAGAGGAATTCCAGAAGGCCTGGTTCAAGCTCACCCACCGCGACATGGGACCGGTCACGCGTTACCTCGGCCCCGAGGTTCCGGCGGAGCCCCTGCTCTGGCAGGACCCGATCCCGGCCGTCGATCACGAGCTGATCGGTGACGCACAGATCGCCGAACTGAAGCAGGCCATCCTCGGATCCGAATTGACTCAGGATCAGCTGATCTCGGCTGCGTGGGCGGCGGCGTCGTCGTTCCGCGTCAGTGACAAGCGCGGCGGTGCGAACGGTGGCCGTCTGCGTCTGCAGCCGCAGGCCGGCTGGGAGGTCAACGAGCCCGACGAGCTCGCACAGGTCATCCGCGTTCTCGAAGGAATCCAGCAGTCATTCTCCGGAACTGTGTCCTTCGCCGACCTCGTGGTACTCGGTGGCGTCGCAGCCGTCGAGCAGGCCGCCAAGAACGCCGGCGTCGACATCACGGTCCCGTTCACCCCGGGCCGCATGGATGCCACGCAGGAGAAGACGGACGTCGACTCGTTCTCCGATCTGGAGCCCAAGGTCGACGGTTTCCGTAACTTCCTGGGCAAAGGCCAGAAGCTGCCGGCCGAGTTCAACCTGGTCGATCGGGCAAACCTGCTCTCGCTCAGTGCGCCCGAGATGACCGTGCTCGTCGGTGGTCTGCGCGTGCTCGGTGCGAACTTCAAGAAGTCGACGCACGGCGTTCTGACCGACAAGGTCGGCACGCTCACCAACGACTTCTTCGTCAACCTCCTCGACATGGGCACCGAGTGGGTTCCCGCCGCCGAGGAGGGCATCTACGAGGCCAAGGATGCCGCTACCGGTGAGAAGAAGTGGACCGGAACTCGCAACGATCTGGTCTTCGGCTCGAACTCCGAGTTGCGCGCTGTCGCAGAGGTTTACGCTTGCGATGACGCCAAGGACAAGTTCGTCCGCGACTTCGTCGCGGCGTGGGACAAGGTCATGATGCTCGATCGCTACGATCTGGCCTGATTTCTCCATCGAACCCCATCTTCACCCCCGTACCGACTCTCGGTGCGGGGGTGAAATGGGTTCAGCGTCGGAGCCTCGGCGTCGTTGCGAAGTCTCGGTGGGCTGATCTCGTCGCCCCTACATCCTGGGTTGTTCGCCGTGGGTGCGCGACAAGTGTGGGTGGATGGCAGAGAAGCAACTTCTCGAGTTCGTCGAGACCGAGATAGCCGGGCGTGGCCGGTAGTTCGTGCCGCGAGGATGGTGGTCCTTGCTCCCGTTCAGGCCACTTTCGTGGCGTGAAGACGCTCGACAAGACCGAGAGTGAACCGGTCGATGTCCTCGATGGAGAAGCTCTCGTCACCGGTGATCACGAGCGAGGGCCGGCGCAGAAAGTGCTCGCCGCCGATCGGGACGCTCACCAGTTCCAGGGCGCGTTGGATCCATCGAACCGGCCGGATCGACGAGGCGACGTGATCGGCGAGTAGCAACGTTCCACCCGGACGCAGCACCCGCGACATTTCCGCGAGCGCGATGTCCGTGGCGGGGATGGCGCAGAGTGAGAACGTGCACACCACGGTGTCGAAGGATGCATCGGGAAAGTCGAGAGCATGAGCGTCCCCGAGCGTCAGGTGCGCATCCGGTCTGACGTCGGCGGCGCGAAAGTGTGCCTGCGCGAGCATGTCCGGACTCAGCTCGATTCCGGTCAACGATGTCCCCGCCGGGTAGTGCTCGAGATTGAGTCCCGTTCCCACTGCGACCTCGAGAACCTGGCCTCGGGCGCGACTGCAGATCCAGGATCTGGTGTCGCGGAAAAGGACTCGGTCGAGGAAGGTCATGTGCTTGTCGTAACCGGCCGCTTGCTTGTCCCAGAATCGTTGCCATCGGGCGAGACGGTGCGTCGAATCGCCGACCATCGCTCAGTGCTCCCGGCCGGGAGCGATGGGTGCCGCGGCGGTGCGTGAGGCCTCGGACTCGGGGTGCGCCGCCAGATAACGCTTCTTGACCAGCTCCGATTCCTGCGCTTTACGGGAGTTCGTGAGATCGCGGGGCAGCATGTGTCGCACGAGGCGGCGTTGCCGATTCTCTTCCATGTACGAGGCGGTGAAGAACAGCGAGAGCAGGACCGCCAGAAGCACCATGGAACCACGCAACCACAGTTCACCCGGAAAGAACATGAACACGGCGTAGATGGGAAGAAACGGAACCTGGCCGCGGATCAGGTGCCGAACCACGGCGTGATTGCCCGTCAGATCGTTGGCCACCCAGTCCGTCATGGTCGAGGGCAGAGTGCGGCCGAAGGCGTAGCCGACCCACTGCCACGGCAAAGGGCGGGTCCTGTTGCGGTTCACCGGGTCGGGGTCGCTGTGCTCTGACGCATCCCCAGCCGCTTCATCAACAGGCTGGCCGGGCACCATCCGACTGCGGAATACAGCAGCAGATTCCCGCCGACGAATGCTGTCAGGACATGCCAGCGGCGGTCGTGAAGGGAACCGGCGGCGAGGCTGGCAAGGACCATGGTGCCCGCCAGCGCGGGGACTGCGCGTTCGATACTCGGTCCGCCGGGGCCGGTGAGGGTGTCGGTGCATGACATGCGGTAGATCCTCGCTTCTCTGCGTGTGGTGCGGTCGTCCGTGCATACCCTAGGGGGTAGATACGATGATACCAGCATACCCCTGGGGGTACTGTGTTACGGTTCCTCCATCTTCCCGACCAGTAAGGGCACGATGTGAGTTCCACCGACGTTCGAACCGACGAGAGTTCTGCAGACAACTCGCCGCCAGGAATCACCGGCGGGCCGTTGGCGCGCTTCGGTGCGCGCATGGCAGGCAACTTCAAGTGGGTGGTCACCGCGTGGCTCGTGGTCATCATCGGATTGGGAGCGTTCGCCCCGTCGGTGTTCGGATCCCTCGCCGGTGCCGGGTGGCAATCCAACGGATCGGAGTCGGTCCAGGTTCGCGAACTCGCACAGGAGCACTTCGGCGGGAACTCCTCGGCCGCGATCCAGGTGGTCGTGCATTCGGACACCGAGCAGGTGACCGATCCCGCTGTCGCGGCGGTCATTTCCGAGGTCACCGACATTCTGGCCGCCGATTCGCGGATTTCCGAGGTGATCCCCCCGCAACCGGGAATGTCGATCAGCCCCGACGGACACACCGGGATCCTCATCGGTGGAGCGAACGGGACCACCGACGAGATGGTGAAGGCCGTCGACGATCTCAAAGGTGAGCTGACCGCAGCCTCCACGGACTCGATCGAGGTCTACCCGACCGGAGCATCGGCACTGTGGAGTGACTTCAACAAGGCCAACCACGACGCGATGATCAAGGCCGAAATCATCTCCTGGCCCGTCACATTGGCGATCATGGTGCTCGCGTTCGGATCGCTCGTCGCGGCAGGTCTGCCCTTGCTGTTGACTCTGGCCGGCCTCGTCGCATCCGCGGGTGGTCTGGTTCTGCTCAACGAAATCACACCGATCTCGGTGTGGGCGATGAACTTTGCGATGATGTTCGCGCTGGCGCTCGGTATCGACTACGCGCTCTTCCTCGTCGTCCGATTCCGGGATGCGCTCCGCAAGACCATCGACGCCGGACGGATCGACCCCCAGCGTGCAGTGGCAGAAACGATGGACACGGCAGGCAAAGCAGTCCTGCTGTCCGGCCTGACCGTGCTGATCAGCCTGTCCGCCGTGCTTCTGGTACCTGCACCTGCGGTACGCACGATGGCCGTGGGCATCATGCTCGCGGTGGTGTTCGTTCTCGCGGCCACCCTCACACTGCTCCCCGCAGTTCTGGGCAAGCTCGGACCGAAGGTCAATGCCGGCTCCCTCCCGTACGCGAAGCGACAGGTGCACCGCTCGCCGAAATTCGCGACCTGGGGTCAGTTGCTGCACAAGCATCCGTGGCCGTTCGCCATCGGCTCCCTGCTGATTCTGGTGGCGCTGTCGATTCCGGCACTGGGTCTCAAGGTCGCCATGCCGTCCATTTCGGTTGTCCCCGAGGACGCTCCGGTCCGCCAAGGCTACGAACTGGTGCAGGCACAGATGGGCGAAGGCGCACCAGGCATGCTGCAGATCATCGCCCCCACGGCGGAGGCAGAGCAGACCGCACAGATCGCAGCGAGCGTCGACGGCGTATCGATGGTGACGCCGCCCATGCCCGCCATGGACGGATCCGATTACGTCATGCTGCAGGCCATCCCGAACGTGGACCCGTCGGACCCCGCACTCGAGACCACACTCGACGCCTTGCGCGCCGAGCTGCCCGAGGGAGCGATCGTCGGCGGTGCACCCGCGGAGAACCTGGACCTACAGACCGCGTTGAACGAGTACCTGCCGATCGTGGTGTCGGTGATCCTCGTGCTCGGATTCCTGCTGCTGCTGATCGCGCTCCAGGCACCGCTGATCGCCCTGCTGGGGACCGTGGTCAGCCTGCTGTCCACCGGCGCAGCATTCGGTGTGGCGAAGCTGATCTTCCAAGACGGTCACGGGGCGTCGCTGCTCGGATTCACCCCGCAGGGATTCCTGAACGGTTGGGGCCCGGTGTTCTTCTTCGCGATGATCTTCGCAATCGCGATGGACTACACGGTGTTTCTGCTGTCGAGCGTCAAGGAACACTACGAGAACACCGGTGATCCGCACGGTTCTCAGGTCGACGGAATGGCGCATTCGGGTCGGGTGATCTTCGCGGCCGCAGCGGTGATGATCGCGGTGTTCTTCTCGTTCGCGCTCGCCGAACCACTGCCACCCAAGGAGATGGGCATCATTCTGGGTGTCGCCGTATTGCTGGACGCGATACTCATCCGCTTGGTTCTGCTGCCGGTGCTCCTGCGCCTGACCGGCCATGCCGCATGGTGGTCACCCACGTGGCTACGAGCAGTACTACCCAAGATCGGCTTCTCGCACAGCTGAGACGCTCGCACAGTCGAGATGCTCACCATGGTGGTGGCCGATACCGTCCGGCGTCGGCCACCACGACCACTCTTACCCCTAGGGGTAACCTGGAGTTTCATCGAACGAAGGACTGAACGACATGACCGGTGACACCGAAAGCATCGCGTTGGTACTGAACCGTCTGCGGCGTGCGCAGGGTCAGCTCGCAGGAGTGATCTCGATGATCGAGAGCGGCCGTGACTGCAAGGACGTCGTCACCCAGCTGGCCGCGGTGTCGAAGGCTCTCGACCGGGCAGGCTTCAAGATCGTCGCCACCGGACTCCGTGAGTGCATCACCGGGGCGGAAACAGGGGAGAAGATGAGCGAAGCGGAGCTCGAGAAGCTCTTTCTCGCCCTCGCCTGACAACGGTCCGATCACCCCCGCATCGATGCACGGGGGTGATCGGACCGAGGCAGGACAGCCGGTTCGAGATGGGGTGCTCGGGCCCGCGACGTGTCAGCTCCTGCGCGCTGGACCGGGATGCTCGGGTGGGCGGGTGAACACCACACGAGCCCAGAGAACGGTGGACAGCAGGGCTGCCACCGCCCCCAGATACAGGCCGATCGATGGACCCGCCACCGTCGCGGTCGGTGCCAGTGACTGCCGAGCCCAGATCGCGAGCACACCGAACACCGTGGTGACACCGTTGCCCGCCAAAGCCAGAGCGGCCCACCGAAAACGCCGAACCAGACGCGCGATCGAGGCCGCTACGACGGTGAACGTGAGAGTGAATGCGGTGAACAGTGTCGCCAACACACCCGCTGATTCCGCGTCGGCGCTTTCGGTGCGCAGAAGAACGTCGTACCCGTGTGCGCCGCCGGTGTGCGGAAGCACCACTCCGAGCACGGCCGCCGACACCAGAACGAGCAGATACGGGGTGACCCGGGTGATCACCACCTCCGGTATCACGCGTCGTTCGATGGCCTCGAACACCGACCGATAGTGGCTCAGGTCGCCCTCGCGGTCGTAACTGTGCGGCGGTCGACCGTTCACGCTCGGCCGGTGAGAATGGCATTCCAGTACAACGCCGGCAGTCCGCGTCTCTTGAGGAACCACATGTCGCGGCGTTCGCGGGTGGTGTCGATCAGCGGTATCGAGGGAGCCGGCTGCATCGTGTAGTCGAACTCGGCCAGAAGCATCGTCTTACGAGAGGTGGTCAAGGGGCAGGAGGCGTACCCGCCGTACTGTGCGGTCAGTGGACGGCCGGCGATGCTCGCCTGCAGGTTCTCGGCGACCACGGGTGCTTGCTTGCGGATGGCGGCACCGGTCTTGGAATTCGGTGACGATCCGGCGTCACCGAGGGCGAAGATGTTGTCGAATCTGTTGTGACGCAGTGTGTTCTTGTCGATCTGGACGTATCCGGCTGGATTCTCGGGGTCCGCTATGGGGCTGGCCTTGATCCAGTCCGGTGCAGATTGGCGCGGTACGACGTGGAGCAGATCGTAGGGTAGCTCGTCGGTGGTACCTGCACTGTTGTCGGTGATCGTCACCGACCGGCCGTCCGGATCGACAGCGGTGACTTCGCTGTTCTTGCGCACCTCGATGCCGTAACGCGCCACGACTCGTTCGAGCTCCTCGGCGAACACCGGTACCCCGAACATTCCGGGTGTGGGCAGGACGAGGACAACTCGGATGGCATCGAGCACGCCCTGCTCGCGCCAGTAGTCGGCCGCGAGGTACGCGATCTTCTGCGGGGCACCCGCGCATTTGATGGGGCCGGAGGGCATCGTGAACACGGCGGTGCCCGACCGCATCTTTTGAATCATCTGCCACGTCTTGGGTGCGAGATCGTAGCGGTAATTGCTCGAGACCTGCGGGGTGTCGATCGATTCGGCCATGCCGGACACCGAATCCCAGTCGAGCTGGATGCCGGGGCACACCACCAGGTGGTCGTAATGGATCGTAGTTCCCGAGGAGGTGCTGACCGTCTGGGCATCGGGGTCGACCCCCTCGGCGCGATCCTTGATCCAGCCGACGCCCTGGGGCATCACCGACGCCTCGCTGCGCGCACTCTCCGAGGCCGGGGCGCGGCCTCCACCGACGAGCGTCCACAAAGGTTGGTAATAGTGGGTCTCTGCCGGCTCGATGATGCCGATGTCGGTCATTCCTGCTCGCCGCAAACGTGCCGCGAGCGAAATACCGGCGTTGCCTCCGCCGATGATCGCGACTTTGTGGTCGATGGTGTGCGCGGACATGTGGTCCTCCTGTTCGAGACACGAGCTCGGTGAGCGCTGTCTCGATTTCGGTTGATGCCGGGTGGTTCAGCTCGACGTCGGTGTGGGCGCGAGCCGTGTGGTCACAACATTGGTGGTCATTGAAGCCAGGTGCACTGCATCCACAGCAGTCGTGCTGGAAGGTCATTCCGGCGTTCGAGCAGGTGGTGCAAGGACACGTGCCGAGGTGTACGTCGCCCTCTCCTTGATTGATCGTACGGATGTACGTACATTATGGAAGAGGTTAGTCGCCAATACTGACAAACGCCACACTCGGGACGAATGAAATTTCCTCGTCCGCCCCGAGTCGGTGAGTGCCGGACGGCTGAGGAGGACGTGATGATCGGCAACCACTGCGATGTCGCTGTGAGTCGTTGCGCCTCGCTGGATCAGTCGGTTGCGATGCCCCTGGTCGCCCAGTGGAATGCCGCCCACTTCACCTCCACCCCGCAGGAATCGGAACCGTGCACCTCGCCGCACAGAACCTCCTGAAATACCCCACGGGGTACCATGAATTCTGAGACCTGTACGAACGCCACCACGATCGACAAGGAGATTTCGATGCTTCTCGAACGCATCTACGACGAAGACCTCGCCCAAGCCGGATACTTCATCGGCTGCCAGGCCAAGGGAGAGGCAGTGGTGGTCGACGCCCGCCGCGACATCGGTGTGTACCTGGACCTGGCCGATCGACATGGCATGACCATCACCGCCGTCACCGAGACCCACATCCATGCCGACTACCTGTCCGGCACCCGCGAGCTGGCCAAGGCCACCGGCGCGACCACCTACGTCTCAGGAGAGGGCGGCGACGACTGGCAGTACGGCTTCGAGGCCGAACGCCTCCACGATGGCGACACGCTGGCTCTGGGCAACATCACCGTGCAAGCCGTTCACACGCCCGGTCATACCCCGGAGCACCTCTCGTTCCTGGTGACCGACGGCGCCTTCGCCGATGCTCCGGGATACATGTTGACGGGCGACTTCGTCTTCGCCGGCGATCTCGGCCGCCCGGACCTACTCGACGAAGCTGCAGACGGTGTCGACACCCGTTTCGAGGGTGCCAAACAGATCTTCCGCAGTCTGAAGCGGTCGTTCGTCACGCAGCCGGATCATATCCAGGTCTTTCCCGGTCACGGTTCGGGCAGTGCCTGCGGAAAAGCTCTCGGCGCGCTTCCGTCGACCAGCGTCGGCTACGAACGCCGTTTCGCTTGGTGGGCCGGGTATGTCGAGCGCGACGACGAGCAGGGCTTCGTCGACGAGATGCTCGACGGTCAACCGGATGCACACGCCTACTTCGGCCGGATGAAGCGTCAGAACAAGCAGGGCCCGGTCGTTCTCGGGCCACTCTCTCCCTTGCGCGAGTACGACTCCGCAGAATTGGCACGCGCCCTCGACTCCGACGAGGTCGTCCTCCTCGACACCCGCGGCCAAGATGAGGTGCACGCCGGCGCTGTCCCCGGAGCGCTCAACATCCCCGGCATCGACAAGGCAGCCTCGTTCGGTGCCTGGGTCTACGACCCCGAACGAGAGGACACTCCACTGGTGGTGCTCGCCGAGGACCACGCCGTCGCCGACGAGCTACGTGATCACCTGCTGCGGGTCGGCATCGATACGGTGACCGGGTACGTCACGAGTCTACGAGGGCTCCCCATGACGACACCCGAGACGATCGGTGCGGACGAGCTGGATTCGTTCGACCCGGCAATGGTGCTGGACGTGCGCAACAAAACCGAACACGCCGACGGCCACATACCTGGCTCCGAACAGCTCAGCGGTGGCCGATTGCTGTGGAACCTCGACGGACTGCCCACGGGCGGTCCGATCGTGACTTATTGCCAGAGCGGCGTCCGTAACGCGGTCGCAGCCAGCGCCCTGCGCCGCGCCGGCTACCGAGTTGTCGAACTCGAGGGCAGCTACGCCGCCTGGGCCGAGCGCAACCTCGAAACAGTCTGATCGAACCCGCCCGAATCGGAGGCGGTCGTGCAGTCCGCCCCCGGTTCGGTCCGGTGCTCGCCCTGTCGGCTCGCTGCGCCACCGACGGTAGAGCAGGCCCCGGGCGAGCAGCCCCCGGGCGACACTCCTGATCCGGCACCGACTGGCCTGATCCGGGACCGACTGGGAAGCGAAACGATGACGCTCGCTACGCGGGCGGATTCACCAGGTTCGGCGCGATCTCCACCAGGCGCTCGTTCGTGGTGGGAAACAACTTTTCTCGAAGCAAGCATTGTCTCGTTGTGTGTCGGCGACGCCGACGGATGGTTTCTCGGGGACGGGGGGAGCTGCGGTCCCCGAGATCCTCGGTCGACATCGCTTCGACGCGTAGAGAGCATCACTGCCGTCCGTACGGATGTACGTACATTTGTTGTACAGTGGCCCCGAGGGTCAGCAGCCGGCGGCTCGAATTCGGATTCCGACACAGATCGACAGGAGGGCCTCTGATGGTTGAACCCGATCGCAGCGCCGCGCTCGACCGCTCCAGTGCGATGCCGCTGTGGGCGCAACTGCATGCCGATCTGGTCCGCCGAATCGGTGACGACGAATTCGCCGGCTCCGAGTTCCCGGGCGAGCATGCGTTGACGACGAGCTACGGGGTGAGCCGTCACACCACCCGCGAGGCCCTGCGGCACCTGCGGAACGAAGGAATCTTGATTGCAGAGCGTGGCCGGCCTTCTCGGTTGGCGGCTCCGCCGGTGATCGAGCAGCCACTCGGTGCGCTCTACAGTCTCTTCGCTGCCGTGGAAGCCACGGGTGTTGCTCAGCACAGCGTGGTGCGTGCACTCGAACTGCGGACCGACCCCGCGGTGGCCGCTACCTTGCAGGTCGGTCCCAAGGCTCCGCTGCTCTACCTGGAGCGCATCCGTATGGCAGGGACCATGCCGTTGGCTCTCGACCGTGCCTGGTTGCCGGGGGAGCTGGCACGCGACCTCCTGGATGCGGACTTCACTCACACGGCTCTCTACATCGAGCTCGAGAAACGCTGCGGCATCCGCCTGACCGGTGGCCGCGAGGACGTCACTGCCGTCGTGCCGGATCCGGAGGATGCGGCAGCACTCGAACTCGACTCGAAGACCGCGGCGCTGTCGATCCGCCGCTTGGGCTGCATGAATTCCCGGCCGGTGGAGTTGCGGCACACAGTGATTCGAGGAGATCGGTTCACCGTCTCGGCCACGTTCTCACCGAGCGAGGGCTATCGCTTCGTGCCGGCCACGCCGCTGCACGCCCTGTAAGCACCCACTGATCCAAGGAGCGTTGTTCATGACTGGAGCACCACCGGAAGCCGATCCGGCCGCCGCATATGCACTGATCGCCGAATCGGGAGCCATCCTGATCGATGTCCGCGAGGACGACGAATGGGCTGCCGGCCACGCCCCGGACGCCGTCCATGTACGCCTCGGCGATCTCGATCCTGCTGCCTACCCTCCTGAGCAGAAATTGGTCGTGGTGTGCCGGTCGGGCGCTCGGTCGAGCAAAGCTGTCGCGGCCCTCACCGATGCCGGTCGTACAGCGCACAATCTGTCGGGCGGAATGAAAGCGTGGCACGAAGACGGCCGCCCTGTGGTCCGTGATGACGGCACCCCCGGCGCAGTGATCTGACATGGTCGCCACCCTGGCGATTGCAGTTGCCGCAGGGATTCTCATCGGTCTTTCCCTCGGCGCGCTCGGTGGTGGGGGATCGATACTGACTGTTCCTGCCCTGGTGTATCTCCTGGCGGTCGAACCGCAGTCGGCAACGAGCGCCTCGTTGATCATCGTCGGAATCACCTCGATCATCGCGGCCATCAGTCATGCGCGAGCACGGCACGTTCGGTGGCGGGCAGCGGCAGTGTTCGGAATTCTGGGCTCGGTCACCGCCTTCGGTGGATCGATCCTCAACCGATCGGTCGACCCGCAGATCTTGCTGCTCGCGTTCGCGGCACTGATGATCGTCGCCGCCGGTGCGATGCTGCGCCGCACCCGGCGTGGACACGATGCCGACCTACCGACACCGAACCCGGCCGAGACCGCGGGAACACGCCCGGGTGCCGTTGCGGTCGCCACCAAGCCCGCGAAAGTGAAGATCACCACGTCGCAGGTAGTCAAGCTGGTCGCTTCCGCGCTCGTCGTCGGCTTCCTCACCGGGTTTCTGGGAGTGGGCGGCGGCTTCCTCATCGTCCCCGCCCTGGTTCTGGCACTGGGCTACTCGATGCCCGTCGCGGTCGGAACGTCGCTGGTGATCATCTCCATCACCAGCGCGGGAGCCTTCACCGAACGCCTCGGCACAGGTGCCACCATCCCGTGGGAGATCGTCGTACCGTTCACCCTCGCGGCCATCGCCGGATCGTTCGCAGGAAAAGCCATCAGCGACAAAGTCTCTGCCACCACACTCACCCGTAGCTTCGCAGCCCTGTTGCTCGTCGTGGCCGTCTACGTCACCGTCCAGGCCTCCATGGCCCTGTAACGCACATCGTTGTGCATCACTGAGCCTATTTCTGCGCATGCAAATGCGGGCGCATCCCACACCTAGTTCGAGGAAATCGTCGATGACCGCACTGATTCCCCGCCCTGAGGCGGCCAGGCCGTATCCGATGCGTCACGAGCCGAAGGGCTCGACGCTGTTCCAATTGGTGACCACCACCGATCACAAGACGATCGGGAAGATGTATCTGGTCACCTCGTTCGGGTTGTTCCTCATCGGCGGGTTGATGGCGCTGCTCATGCGCACCGAACTCGCCGTACCGGGGTTGCAGTTCCTGTCCAACGAGCAGTACAACCAGCTGTTCACCATGCACGGCACGATTATGCTGTTGCTCTACGCCGTCCCGGTCGCGTACGGATTCGCCAATTACATTCTGCCGCTTCAGATCGGGGCACCGGACGTCGCGTTCCCGCGGCTCAACGCGTTCGCGTACTGGCTGTACGTGTTCGGATCGCTGATCGTGCTCGCCGGGTTCATCACCCCGGGAGGTGCCGCGGACTTCGGATGGACCGCCTACACCCCACTGACGAGCGCACTGCATTCCCCCGGCGTCGGCGCCGACCTGTGGGTACTGGGGCTGATCCTGTCCGGCTTGGGCACGATCTTGGGCGCGGTCAACTTCATCACCACCGTGGTGTGCCTGCGCGCACCCGGCATGACGATGTTCCGGATGCCGGTCTTCACCTGGAACATGCTCGTGACCTCGGTGCTGGTATTGCTGGCGTTCCCGACCTTCGCGGCCGCGTTGGCCGGGCTGGCCTTCGATCGACACTTCGGTGGTCACGTGTTCGACCCGGCGACCGGGGGAGCGGTGCTCTGGCAGCACCTGTTCTGGTTCTTCGGCCATCCCGAGGTCTACATCGTCGCGCTCCCGTTCTTCGGCATCGTCTCCGAAATCTTCCCGGTCTTCAGCCGCAAACCCATCTTCGGCTACAAGGGTCTGATCTTCGCCACCCTCGGCATCGCAGCGCTCTCGATCACGGTGTGGGCGCACCACATGTACGCCACCGGAGCTGTTCTGCTGCCGTTCTTTTCGTTCATGTCCTTCCTCATCGCCGTGCCGACCGGGGTGAAGTTGTTCAACTGGATCGGCACCATGTGGCGAGGACAGGTCACCCTGGAAACCCCGATGCTGTTCAGCATCGGATTTCTGATCACATTCCTGTTCGGCGGACTGACCGGTGTGCTGCTGGCCAGCCCCCCCGATCGATTTCCACGTCACCGACACCTACTTCGTGGTGGCTCACTTCCACTACGTACTGTTCGGGACCATCGTCTTCGCCACCTACGCCGGGGTGTACTTCTGGTTTCCCAAGATCACCGGACGCATGCTCGACGAACGCCTCGGCAAGTGGCACTTCTGGACGACGTTCGTCGGGTTCCACATGACGTTCCTGGTCCAGCACTGGCTCGGCAACGAAGGGATGCCGCGCCGCTACGCCGACTACCTGCCCTCCGACGGATTCACCACCTTGAACCTGATCTCCTCGATCGGAGCGTTCATTCTCGGGCTGTCCACGCTGCCGTTCGTATGGAATGTGTTCAAGTCCTACCGATACGGCGAGGTCGCCACCGTCGACGATCCGTGGGGCTACGGCAACTCTCTCGAATGGGCCACCACCTGCCCACCGCCCCGCCACAATTTCACCGAAATACCTCGTATCCGTTCCGAGCGGCCGGCGTTCGAGCTGCACTACCCTCATATGGTCGAACGCATGCGCACCGAAGCCCACGTCGGGCTGACGGGCCACACCGCCGCTGTGCGGGCACCCTCCGAAGTGATCGCCGACGGCGTCGAAGAGGGCACCGCCAGCGGGACCTCAGGGGAGAGACGGTGACGAGCGCGCGGAGACGGCGCTCGACAGGTGCCGCTGTCCTGGTACCGGGACGGGTGTCTTACGCGATCGCGGTCGCCATGGGGTTCTACGTGCTCGCGCTGATCCTGGTGTTCACCTTCCTCGTCCCTCGACTCTCACCCGGGTCAGCGACCGCTGTCACCGCTGCCGTGGTGGCCGGCTTCGCGGTGCTGCTGATGGCGGCGATGATGTTCGCAGCCCGCACACCGCTGCATCCTGCAGCGGTATCCGTGGTCCGGGACACCGCGGCGGACCGAGAGGACGACATCGTCGAGGGGTGGGCGGTGGTCCTGGGCACCGACATCGATTCACGACGGGTGGAACTGGAAGTGACGGTGCCCGGGTCCGGAACGTACCAGTGCGATGTGCGTGCAGAACGGTCGACCGGCCGCGCACTGGTGACCGGTGCCACCATTTCGGTGTGGGTCGATCCTCACCATCGCCGATCGTTGACCTTGGTCGGGGTCGGGGTCGGTCCGAGCATCGACGACGATATGTCCGGGAACGGGAAAAGCTGATCGAGCAACCTCGCCTGCACCCCGCGGCGGCGAAAGCCACTCCAGGGTCGCAGACGTCGATCGTAACTACCCTCGACTGCCCGCCGGACGGCTGGCTGTGCCGGTGACCGACGCGAGTGTGCCTGCGCGACATCGACTTTCCCGCGACGGAGCCCCCGCTTGCCGGCGATGGCGAGTGTGGTCGTGGTGTTGCACCTGATCGGGTGGGGGCTGTTCGTTCACTACGATGCGGACCTGCGTATGCACGGTCTGGCCGGTCGGCGCGCTGCGACGGGCGAGACCACGAAGAACGACGACTCGGGTCGCAGCCCTGGCAAGACCAGGGCTGCGGACCGCGATCTACTTCTTGGAGAACATGCGGGAGAACAATCCCGGTGACTTCGGATCGGAGTCGTGCCCCTTGCAGCGATTGGACGCCGGAACGCCCCGCATCACCTGATCGACGTGTTGACCACATCCCGCCCACGTCGTTTTCCCGCACTTCTTGCACGTGACAGCCCTGCACATGAGTCTCTCCCTCGGTCGACAATTCACTTTCAATATACCCTATGGGGTATCTTTTTCCGGGTGTCGGGGATGATCGGTCATCGCGGCGGGGGTCCGCCCAAGTGGGCGACGTCGTAGACGAACTGTTCGGGTACCGCGCTGGTCCACGGCCGCAGGCCGAGTGCGGTCTTGATACCGATCAGGGCCTGTGCGATGGGTGGGCACCGGCGACACTGCCGCAGGTGCGTATCGATGCGGGCCGACGCGTCGACATCGAGACGCCCGTCCAGGTAGTCCGATGCCGCGGCGAGTGTGCGCCGGCACGCCTGGGAGTCGTTTCGCGGGTGTGCGGGACCGTCGTCGAGGGCGCGTAGCAGCTTCACCCGTGCACGGTGGATGCGCTTGTACACCGCTGCGGTGGTGAGCGCGCCGACCGCACCGATCTGTGTCGCCGTCCAGCCCTCGCCGTCGTGCAGTGCCAGGACCATTCGATCCTCGACGGTCAACGTCGCCAGCGCCGCTCGCACCGTGGATCGATCGCTGAGCGCCTGCGCGACCGTCTCGGGGTGCTCGAGGTCGCTGATCGATACATCGATGTCGCCCGTGCCCGATGGTTCGGTGCGCTGAGTCTCCGCGCGTGCGGCCACATCGCGGGCACGGTTGATCGTGATCCGGTAGAGCCACGTCGTGAGCGCCGATTCGGATCGAAACGTTCTCCGGTTGCGCCATGCGCGTTCGAGGACGTCCTGCACCAGATCGTCGGTATCGGCCGGTGATCGTGTCATCGCGGCTGCGAAGCTACGAAGAGTCGTGCCCTGGTCGATCAGATCGCGCGCGAAGCGCTCGTCGTATGCCGCGCTGTCGAGGTCGGGGCTGGGGTAGGGTTTGGCTGTTCGCGCGAGGAGCCGTGGATCGGTCCACTTCGGCGTTCTCGCCCGTCCAACAGTGAAAGTCCCTCTACAGAACTGGAATCATCATGTCGTTCGTCGAATTCATGCGCAGTACTGCCGGGCGCGCACTGCGTATCGTGGTGGGAATCGCTCTGATCGTGGTCGCCGTCGTGCTCGGCGGTGTCGGGGGCATCGTGGTGGGAGTGATCGGCGGTGTCTTCGTGCTGACCGGGGTGATCAACGTGTGTCTGCTCGGTCCGTTGTTCTCCGTCGATCTTCGAGGTCGTCCCAAGACGTCCTGAACGGGGTGTGCGGGCGGGCAGCTCAGAAATGGGGGATCACCTTGAATGCGGTGTACCCGTCGCTGCTCTGGGCCAATGCGACACCGTTCGAGGTCACTGCTGTCGGTGCGGCGCTCGGTGATGTGCCGGTGACGCGGCCGGAGGTCGCATCGATGGCAGTCACCCGCGAGTCCGACGCGCCGTAGACGATGCCGCCGACCAGAGAGAAGCGGTCGGCACCGGGAAATTGATCGGCGGTGAAACCTCGGGTGCCGTACTGCTCGAACAGGACAGCGATGCCGTCGTCGGTGAGGTCTGCGGTGGTGATCATCGTCGCCCCGCTACTGCTGTCGGCGGTCATCACCATCGGACTGCGGCTACCGCTGATCCATCGGAGCTCGGCATCGGAGAGGCGATAGACCGCCTGGATCGGTTCGGGACGGGTCGGGATCGTCCATGCCACGACCACTGCATTGCCGGCGGTGGCGACGAATCGTGCGGTCCCGGGGATCGCTGCGGGGGGCGGGGTGAGGGTGTCGGTGGACCAGGCGGTGTTGCCGGTGTCGGCGGTCACGATGCGCGCTGTGTCGCCGTCGACGGTGACCGCGTATCCACCGGATTCGGAGATCGCACCCGTCAGGTCGGTGCGGTGTCCGTCGGTCGCCGAGATGGCGGCCACGGCCGCGGGCTTTGCTGTCTGCGAGCAGTCGGCGTCGATCAGCAGTCCGGACCCGGTCAGGCAGCCTGCAGCGGAGACCGGGCCCCATACGAGGTCGCCGGTGCGGGTATCGCGGGCGGTCACCGTGGCCGGTGCACCCGAACCGGGATCATCGATGTCCTCGGTGATCAACAGCTCACGGTTGTGTGTGCTCGTCACCGCGAACTCGTCGCGATCGGCGGGTACGTCCACGCCGAATCGTGGTGTGCCGGTGTCGTCGAGTACCTGCACCCGGTGCGAACCGGATGCGTCCGAGGAGTCGACGACTCCGACGAACCCGTCCTCGACGATGTGAGGCTGCGACAGGAACGGGATCGACCACAGGGCCGTGTCTCCGAAGCCCGGCGGCGGCGCGGCCGGCGACGACGGATGTGCCGCCGGATCGGTGCCCGTGGTGTCGGGAGCAGGTGAGGAACTGCACCCCGACGCCAGCGCGACGGCGCACAGTGCAACGGTCCCGATCACCGCCGCCGCTCTGCCGATACGGTGCGCACCCATCTATGCGGTGGTGCTGTCTCCGCCGAGTGCCATGATCGCGCTCTGCAGCAGTGCAGTGGCCCGGTCGGCGACCTCGGCCAGGCCCGCTGCATCCGAGAGCCCCACCATCACCTGGGGGTTCATCGCTTCGACGATCGTGCTGCTGCCATCGGCCCGCACCACCACGTTGCACGGCAGCAGCAACCCCACCTGCCGATCGGTGTCGATCGCAGCCTTCGCCAACTGCGGATTACACGCTCCGAGGATGACGTAGCGTTCGATGTCGGCGTCGATCTTGCTCTTCAACGTCGACTGCATGTCGATCTCGGTGAGCACTCCGAATCCCTGTTCGGCGAGTGCCTCACGGGTTGCGTCCACGGTTTCCTCGAACGGCATGTCCACGCGGGTACCGATGGCCAATTCGGTCATAGTTCGTTCGGTTCCTTTCGATCGGTTCGGGTGCCGGTCACCCGATGGTCGGTGCACGGGTGAGCAGGCGTCGCCCGGTCATGCTGCGCAGGACGCGGAGGTGCAGTCGCGTTTGCGCCATCGCACGATCACCGCTGCTGTCAGCATTGCCAGGGACACCCCGGCAAGGATGGGTTGTATCGGTGCCCACAACCCCAGTGCACCCGAGGTGCCGAGCGCAAGAAGTACCAGCTTGTTGCACACCGGACACCCGACGGCGAAGAAAGTCAGGACCACACCGAGAGCGGCGGGTGTGCCGGTCCGCTCGACCTGCGCGGGTTTGTCGATCCCGAACCACAGTGCGGTCAACAGGGCCGTGGCCAGCAGAACCGGAAGCTCCCACGCCCGCACCGGCACCTCACGGCCGAAGACCGGCGTGTCGATGATGTCGGTGGGAATGCCCACCACCAACACCGTGACCACACCGGCGACTGTGCCGCGCAGTACCCGCGCCCCCCAACCCCGGAAACGATCGGACTCGGCGATCACCCCGTCACCGGAACGGCCGGCAGCATCGACGTCGAGACGGTCGGAGGTGGCGGGCTCTGTCATCGGCTGGGATCTCCTACGAGGTGTAGTTGTGTGAGTAGGGTGACACTGTGAGGCTATACCCAGATGGGTATCGCTGCCAGTATCCGACTGCCGAAAGGTATTGCATGACTTCGACATCTCGCTCCACTCGCCGCCGCGACATCGTGCTCCTGGCCATCGCCGTCGTGGTGGCGGCCGTGCTCGTGGGAGCTCTCGTACTCGGAACGACCGGTGGCGACGAGCAGTCGGAGGCGGCACCGGACGCCGGGTCGAGCAGCGCGAGCGGACCGCCGGTGATGGGACCGCTCGGCGATCTGGCGCACCGCGAGCCCGATGATCCGATGGCCCTCGGCGACGTCGACGCCCCGGTGGTGATGATCGCCTTCTCGGACTTCCGGTGTCCGTTCTGCGCCCAATTCAGCCGGGACACCGAGCCGCAGCTGATCGACCGATACGTCGACACCGGCACCCTGCGCATCGAATGGCGAGACCTACCCATTTTCGGGCAACAATCGTTCGACGCCGCCCGGGCCGGACGCGCCGCCGCCGCCCAGGGCAAGTTCTGGGAGTTCACCCGCGCCGTCTACGCCGATGCTCCCGAAACCGGTCACGCAGACCTGACACTGGAGTCGCTGCAGAGCTACGCGCAACAGGCCGGGGTACCGGATATGGCTCGGTTCACCGCCGACGCCACCGGCACCGCATTCGACGCCGCGATCACCGCCGACTCCACCGAAGCGCAGTCGCTGGGTATCCCGGCCACTCCGGCGTTCTCGGTCAACGGAGATCCGGTTCTGGGCGCGCAACCGTTCTCGGAATTCGTCGATCTGATCGACGCGGCAGCCGGCGCGTAGGGCGGCACGATGTCGCAGATCGGACTTCTCGGAGCATTTCTCGGCGGGCTGCTGGCACTTCTCAGTCCATGCTCGGCCCTGCTACTTCCTTCCTTCTTCGCGTACGCCTTCGACGGGGCCGGCAAGCTCGCCGGCCGCACCGGGATCTTCTACCTCGGGCTGGCAGCGGTCTTGGTGCCCCTCGGTGCTGGAGTCGGGGCCATCGGCTCGGCGATCACCCGGTATCGCGAGGTCACCACGATGATCGGCGGCGTGGTCATCATCGCCCTCGGAGTGATGATCATCGTCGGTCGCGGCTTCGCGCTGGGGTCCGCTCAGAGAGCAGCCGCGCGCATCGACGTCTCCTCCACCGGATCGGTGTTCGCCCTCGGCGCGGTCTACGGGCTCGCAGGGTTCTGCTCGGGACCCCTGCTCGGCGCGGTCCTGACCGTTGCCGTCGCCGGCGGTCAGGCCGTATACGGCGGAGTGCTCATGGCACTCTACGCAGCGGGGATGGTGATACCCCTGTTCGTGCTGGCGCTGGTCTGGGACCGATTCTCGCTCGGATCACGAACGTGGCTGCGCGGCAAGGAAATCAGCATAGGACCGCTGAAAACGCACACGACGTCTCTGATATCGGGGGTGCTTTTCATCGGTATCGGAGTGCTGTTCCTGCTCACGGAGGGCACAGCGAACCTCGGCGGCGTCATGGGGGTCGACAGTCAGTACTCGCTGCAGGTCTGGATCAGCGACGTGGCCGGCGCGGTACCGAACACCGCAGTGCTCCTGATCGCAGTGCTGGTGATCATCGCAGTCCTGACGGTGCGCATCGTCCGTGGTCGAGACCGCGACACCGCAGCCGAGTCCTCCGAGCTCGGTGAACGCGAGGACCGAACTCTCTGAGACGGTGTGCCTACGACACTGGAGCGGGGATGTGACGTCAGGTGTAGAGCTGTGACCATCCATCTCGCTGACGTCGAGCGAGATGGAGCACTGCAGCGGGAACCATTTCGACACCCATCAGCAGATCGTCGTCACCGAGCCCTCTGCCCTCCAGACTGTTGCGGCATGCTTTCACCGTGATGGAGGCAGAGTCGATCAACGCCCGCATCTCCAGGGAGATATCCGAACAGCGCAAGGCCGCATCGAGGCCCGGTCCGAAGCACACGACTTCGATCGTCACCGGCTCTGTCGCAGCATCGAGAAGGTTGTGGATCGCTCGCACCACGGCGGTGGGTGTGGTGTTCACCGCGAACACCACGCGCAGGGGAGTGGGATGATCGGTCACGTGAAGGTTCCGTTCTTCAGATCGCGGTGAGCTGCGGTGCCCCAGGGCTGTGCGTGGAGAAGGACATCGATGGCCCGACCCTCGCCGACCGGGCGGACCAGGTGTCCCAGTTCGCGGACCTGCAGTCCGCTCGCGGCGCGGGCGAGGTCGTCGATGGCGGGCAGGATCGACGGATCGGGTGGGCCCCCGACGCCGTGAGTGAAGTTCTCGAGCGCATGGCCGAGATACAGCAACCGTCCGCTCGGTGCGAGCCAACTCGCTGCACCGGCAATGACGGCGACCAACTCGTCGACCGGTAGATGCAGGAAGCCGATGGCCACCAGATCCACCGGTTCGGATGGTTCCCAGGTCCGGGCGTCGGCGACGGTGTAGTCGATCGCCCGATCCTCGCCGCCGCTGCGTGCCAATTCGATTGCCACAGAAGAAAAGTCGACAGCGCGCACTGTCCAGCCCGCGTCGGCCAACCATCGAGCGTGGCGGCCGTCTCCGCAGCCCAGGTCGATCGCCCGGCCCGGCGTCAGCTCCGCGAACCGCGCAGACAGGGCAGCCGCCGGGGCCGAGCCCCACGGATGCTCGACGCTGCTGTAACGCGCATCCCACTCAGATGAATCCATCTACGCACATTCCTCCAAAACACGGGCCGGGTAGTACTCGAATCCGCCAGAGTACCCCCAGGGGTAATTGGATGGTGCGCAATTTCTGAAATGACCGTGACTATGTCGGACCTGAGGGTAGAAAAAGGTCCGCGCACAAAACCATCGCAGTGTACGAGCCCGGAATCGAATGTCCTGAACTTGGACTCTGACAGAGTACGTTTAACCGCATCAGTGCAGTGAACTCTCGAAATCGTGCTGCTCTCTTCTGAAACTGACAGGTCGACCTTTCGTTATCGAATCGTTGAGTGTCTCGAAACCCGTCCGAAAACCAACTGTCTCTCAATACTTCGTGTCGTTGAGTTCTGCGACACTGTGCCCTTGTGAGCACACTTTTTATCTGTAACTTGGTTACGGTGTATCTGACTGTGAATCACATGACGGTTTAGATTGTGGGTGACACCCCTCCAGTCGGGTGTACCCGTCGATAGGGCTTACGTGGGCGTCGAGGACCGTGAATCGTCCCGGGTTTGATGGAGGCAGGTTTGACCGGAAGGGACACTTGTTTCATGCCTCGCCCATCGAAGTACTCGAAGGAGTTGCGGGACCGTGCCACGCGGATGGCCATCGATGCCCGTAGCGATCCTGCGACCGCGCCGGGTGCGTTGGCGCGGATCGCCAAGCAACTCGATATCCACCCCGAGACTCTGCGGAACTGGGTCCGCCGCGTCGAGAAGGGCCAAGCCGAAACCCCTGGCGTGGAGACGGTCTCCGATATCGAGAGGATCCGTCAGCTCGAGCGTGAGAACGCGGAGTTGCGGCGGGCGAACGAGATCTTGAAGACCGCGTCGGCTTTCTTCGCGGCCGAGCTCGACCGGCCACGCCGCTGATCGTCGATTTCATCGACCAGTACCGCCGTCGATGGCCCGTCGAGGCGATCTGCACCGCCCTCACCGAGGCCGGATGCGCGATCGCGCCATCGACCTACTACGCCGCCCGAGGCCGCGGTCCATCGGCCCGCGCCCTGCGCGACGAGGAACTCAAAGAACAGATCATGGACGTCTACGAAGACTCCGGCGGTATCTATGGGCGCCGCAAGATCCGCGCCGCACTCGCCCGCAAAGGGATAACGGTCGCGAAGTGCACGGTCGAACGATTGTGCGGTGACCTGGGAATCCGTGGGGTGGTGCGCGGGAAGTTCCCGCGCACCACGAAACCAGCGGCCGAGACCGAACACCCCGGTGATCTCGTTGACCGCGCATTCGCCGCGACAGCGCCGAATCAGCTGTGGGTTGCCGACATCACCTACGTCCGCACCGATGCCGGCTGGGTCTACGTGGCATTCGTCTTGGACGTGTTCTCGCGGATGATCGTCGGCTGGCAGACCTCGACCCGCATGTTCGCCGACCTGGCGATCGACGCCCTCGCGATGGGCTTGTGGCTGCGGCGTCGGACCGGCCAGGACATCACTGGCCTGATTCATCATTCCGACCGCGGAGTCCAGTATCGAGCGGTGCGCTACACCCAGGCCCTCGACGAGGCCGGCGCCGTCGCCTCAGTCGGCTCGCGCGGGGACTCCTACGACAACGCGATGGCCGAAGCCCTGAACTCGCTGTACAAGCACGAGCTGATTTACCGGAAGGGCCCGTGGCGATCGACGAACGCCGTCGAGATCGCGACTGCCGAATGGGTCCATTGGTACAACACCGCCCGACTGCACGGCGAACTCGATCACCGGCCACCGACAGAGATCGAGGACCTCTACTGGCAGCAGCACGCTGCTGCCGAGACTGAACCTGCACTACAGAACAAATGATCGGTCTCTAACAAACCCGGGACTTGACACCGGCGTGGAGTCGTTTGAGATTGGCAGTCGGGGGCCAGCAGAGGATTGGTTCCGTGATTCATCCGGTAAGTCGTTCCCGATGTCACACCCGGGCGAACTCTCCGGGAGTTCCCTGATGCGGTTGCCGGGTCTGGGATGCTGCAATCGAGGTATGCATGTGGGCGAGCATGTATTGGTGAGTATTTCTCGGCAACTTGGGCGACCTGCCGGGATTCGCGGTCGAATCGTTGGCCGGGTAGTGAATCGACGCAATCGTGAACCTATCGCTGCCGCGGTGGAGGCTGCTGGAATCCGGGCGGGTCAAGTAGTCGCCGATGTCGGGTTCGGTGGTGGTGTCGGATTAGGGTTGTTGCTTGATCGTGTAGGGCAATCGGGCATGGTGCACGGATTCGAGATCTCCACAACGATGATCGACGGCGCACAGAGACGCTTCCGTCGCGAGGTCCAAACGCGGAGACTGTCACTGACTGCCGCGCCGATGGAGGCATTACCTGTTCCGGACGCTTCGATTGACGCGTTGATCAGCACAAATACGATCTACTTCATCGATGATGTGTTCGCCGCATTCAGTGAGCTCAATCGGATTCTCGCTGGCAACGGCTGCGCCGTTCTCGGCATCGCAGATCCGGATGCTTTGCGAGCGATGCCGTTCACGCAGTACGGGTTTCATGTCCGGGAGTTCGATGCGATTGTCGACGAACTCCAGCGAGCCGGCCTGCATGTCGAGGAGCGGATCCGCGCCGGCAGTGTCGACTTTCCCTACTGGTTACTCGTCGCACGCAAGTCGGGTGTCCGGTAGCGGTTTTCGATGGCTCCGCTGCCTGGGTGCGCCTGACCGCCTCACTGTGCGGTCCGGCTCGCCCCGCAGCTTCGGGTAGGCGACGTCGCTGAAGGAAACTCGTGGCGGACAACAGCATCAATGCTGTTCAGTCCAGGGCGGTGTGACGTGGGGAAGGCATCTTGGGCCGTGACGACCGAATGCCTGAAGTTGTCGGCCTGTGCCCCGGTCGGTGCAGGCGAGACTCGGTCTGCCACGGTCGGCGGGCGTACTGTTGGATCGACGGTGAATGAGGTGTAGCGATGATGTTCTCTAACGGCGGCCACATGGGCAGTTTCGGACACGGTTGGATGCTGCTCGTACTGATCGCAGTCTGGGCGTTGATCGCCGTCGGAATCACTCTGGCGATCCGTTCGTCGATACGCGCCTCTTCAAAGCTGGACCCCGAGTCTGTCCTCGGCCAGCGTTTGGCGTGCGGGGAGATCTCTGACGTGGACTACACGCGGATGGTTCGGCTGATTCGCGACGACCCCCAGGGGCCTCCAAACTGGTGAGAGCCGACCAGTCGGCGCAGTGGTCAGGCCTGTGGGGCTGGTGATAGTTCCCGTTGAACAGTGAGCCAGGACATGCCGTTGTGCGTGCTCCAATGCTGGCGACGGTGAGGGGCCACATTCGTATCGTCAGCATCGGTTCAAGGTTTCCTCAAGATCGTCCGCGAGGGTCGCTACCCGGCGCGTCGGAGACGACTCTGGGAGTGGACGTCCGCGATACATGCTCGCGGATTCAGCGCGGACCAGAAAGGCTGATCAGGATGGTTGAGGTTTCGAGGCGATCGGTGCTCATCGGAGGGTTGGCGGCGCTGGGGGTCGGCGTACTCGGCGCGTGCAGCCCGGACCGCCCTCAACGCCCTGAGTCGTCGCCGTTGCCGGGACCACCGTTGCAGGCGTCGCCGAAGCCGGGGCAGAAGGTGGTGGAGGCGTCTTTGACGGCCCGACCGGTGGCTGTCGACCTCGGTGCGGGCATTATCGCGAACACCTGGGCCTACGGCGACGAGGTTCCCGGGCGAGTGGTTCGCGCCACTGCGGGCGACTTCCTGCGAGTCAACGTCGACAACCAACTTCCTGCGCCGACGACCGTTCACTGGCACGGCATCCGACTTCGCAACGAAGCCGACGGAGTCCCAGACGTCACGCAGCAGGCGATCGCACCCGGAAACCGGTTCGTGTACGCCTTCACGGCCCCCGATGCTGGGACGCACTTCTTCCACCCCCACGTCGGGGCACAGCTCGATCGAGGTCTGTACGCGCCGATCATCATCGATGATCCGGCCGATGCGGGCGACTACGACGCGGAATGGATCGTCGTCCTCGACGACTGGACGGACGGGGTCGGGAAGAGCCCCGATCAGATTCTGGCCGACTTTCAGGCCGAGTCCGGACCGTTGAAGTCGGGCATGGGCGGGATGGATCACTCGTCGATGCCGGGAATGAACCACGGCAACTCGTCGCTGGGTGACGCCGGAGACGTCGCCTACCCGCACTATCTCATCAACGGCAGGGTTCCGGAGGCGCCGACCGAGTTCCGCTGCCGACCGGGTCAACGAGTCCGGGTGCGACTGATCAACGCGGCATCGGACACGGTCTTCAAGGTCGCACTCGCCGACCACACGATGACGGTGACGCACAGTGACGGCCATCGGGTCAACGACAAGCAGACCGGAGCCCTGTACGTCGCGATGGGCGAGCGCTACGACGTGACCATCACCGCCGGAGATGGCGTGTTCCCGCTTGTCGCGGCGGCCGAAGGCAAGAGTGGCCAAGCCTTGGCGCTCCTGCGGACAGCTTCGGGACAGGCCCCGCCGAGCACCATCCGCCCGCGCGAACTCGAGGGCCCAGTACTTCTTGGCGCCGATGACCTGGCCGCGGCGGAATCGGCACGATTGCCCGACCGCGATCCCGACACCACACTCAAAGTCACTTTGAACGGGCAGATGTCGCCGTATGCCTGGGGGATCAACGGCAAGAAGTACGGCCAGGACACACCGCTGACTGTCCGGCCCGGCCAGCGGCTGCGAATGCAGATCACGAACTCGACGATGATGGTCCATCCGATGCACATCCACGGCCACACCTGGTCGCTGCCCGACCGATCGGGTTTGCGCAAGGATACGGTGCTGATCCGTCCGATGGGCCGCGTCAACGTCGACCTCGACGCCGACAACCCCGGCGCCTGGGCTCTGCACTGCCACAACATCTATCACATGGAGACCGGCATGATGACCACGCTCCGATACGCGTAGACGCACCAGCCCTGCGGCACCTAGACCGGTACATCGCGGGCCGACTGCGACACCTCGACCACCCCATCTACTAAGCTGCTTAGTAGATGGGGTGGTTTCGCCCCTCGCGGTCGCGTTCTGTGCACACGAGAGGTCGTATCCCATGGTCAAATTCCCTAGAGGCGGTACTGCCGCCTTCCTTCTTGCTGCCGTCCTGATCATCGCAGGGTGTTCGCAGCCATCCCGGGATCTGGTGGCCGATCCGTCGGTTGCGTCGGCCGCGCCGTCGATCGAGCTCACCCCCGACGACGGGGCGAGCGGAGTCGATCCCCTTGCCCCGGTCGTGGCCACTGTGCGCGGCGGCACCCTGGAGAACGTGACGCTCGTCAACGATGGGGGGCGGCCTGTCGTCGGCATCATGACACCGGACCGCTCCTCCTGGAAGGTCGGTGAACCGCTCGGTTATGGCCGGACGTACACCGTGACCGCCACGGCTCGCGGCGGCGGACAGCGCGCCTCGCGCACCGGGTCGTTCACCACGCTCACCCCCGACAATCAGGCCGGCGTCACCCTGCAGACGACCGGCGGCACGCCACTGTCGACCGGAGGGACCTACGGCGTCGGAATCGTCATCGTTGCTCACTTCGACGAGCCGATTGGTGACCGCGCCGCAGCCGAGCGGCGACTGTCGGTCCGCACCACGCCCGGAGTCGAGGGCTCCTGGTACTGGCTCGACGACCAGAACGCTCACTGGCGGCCGCGCGAGTACTACCGTCCTGGCACCGAGGTCACCGTTGAGGCGCGGATCTACGGCGCCGACCTCGGCGGCGGCCTCTACGGTCAAGAAGATGCCGAGGCGACTTTCACGATCGGTGACTCGCACGTAGCGATCGCCGACGATCGCACCAAGCAGGTCAAGGTGTACGAGAACGGCAACCTCGTCCGCACGATGCCGACCTCGATGGGGATGGGTGGCACTGAGGTCATCGGGGGCACCGAGATCAGCTTCTGGACTCAGCGTGGCATCTATACGGTGCTGGATAAGGCGAATCCGGTCGTCATGGACTCGTCCACCTACGGTCTGCCGATCAACTCCAGGCTCGGCTACAAGCAAACCATCGCCTACGCCACGAGGATCAGCACCGACGGTGTCTATCTGCATCAACTGGACGAGACCGTCTGGGCGCAAGGAAACACGAATCTCTCGCATGGCTGCCTCAACCTCAACGGCGCCAACGCCCGCTGGTTCTACCAGTTCTCGATCCCGGGCGACGTCGTCGAGGTCCGCAACACCGGCGGGGCGCCGCTGGAGCTCTGGCAGAACGGCGACTGGGGCGTGCCCTGGGAGCAATGGCGAGCAGGCAGTGCGCTGGCCTGATCAGAACTCCTGCGAGACGATCACGAATAGATCTCACTCCCGCAACGATCTACTAAGGCGCTTAGTAGATCGTTGCGGTGACATCGACGGCGTTGCAGCCCGCGCTGACATCGACCTGTCGACCGCGCTGACCTCCATGTTCTGCGATTGAAGGCGGCCCGCACACGCATTGCCCATTCCGTCGAATGTCCGGTTTGGTGCTGGTGGTGCCAGTGGTGCGCAAGTGTCATAGTGGCGTCCATGACTAGAGATCCCCTCGTCGGACTCACCTCCTCGCCATCATCGGCAACGCTCGCACCTCGGGTGCGGCACTGGGTGGGCACCGCCCCTGTCGCTCTTGGTCTGGCCGCGGCGGTTGCGGCGGGGACGCTGAGTCCAGCGCCCGCCGTGGCTGAGACCGCCAACGGTGTTGACGGTCACGTCGTGGTCGAGCTGGCGGCCATCGTTAAAGACAGCGTGCGGGCCGTGGCCGGACCTGACGGACTGGTGAAGCTGCTGGCCCCGATGGCCACCGTGACCTCATGTCTGACCGTCTCTGCCGAGACCGACCCCGCCGCAGGCGATCGGGTCGGAGCTCTGGGGTGCTTCGCGGCCGCCGGGACTGCCTTCGGTGGGCAGGCGCCATTGATCCTCGACGCGGTCCCTGTGGGGCGCCTACTGGCGACACTCGCTGCCGCGGTCGCGCCGCACGACCCGTCGATTTCGCACGGGGGATCCTCCGATCACCTCGCCCCGGACGGCGCCCGCCCCGCTCCCGGGCAGACTGCGGCCACCCCCACCCCCGGCGGTGTCCTGACCTCCACGTTCGGTGACGGTCGCGGTCATCAGGGCATCGACATCGGCAACCGCCTGGGAGCGCCCATCCTGGCGGTCGAGGACGGCGAGGTCATCAACTCAGGGCCTGCGGAGGGGTTCGGCCTGTGGATCCGTATCCGTCACGCGGACGGTGCTGTCACGACCTACGGTCACAACGATCAGAATTCGGTCAACGTCGGCGACCGTGTGCGTATGAGTCAGCAGATCGGCACTGTCGGCAGCCGCGGGGTGTCGAGCGGGCCGCACGTGCACTTCGAGGTCGCCGACCCCGCCGGGACGGCGATCGATCCGCTGCCGTGGCTGCAGGCCCGCGGCGTCACCATCGCCACCGAGGCATCGCCGCCGCCGACTGCGACGCCTCCGGACGTGTCGGTGCTGGCTCGGGGGCAGGTGCGCGACCGCCGACCCTGACCTACTATGTCTCTTAGTAGATGGAGAGAGGTTGGCAGTGACGCGAACAAGGGTCAGTCATCAACTCGCCGTGGCGGTCGGCATTCTCGCAGCAGTCCTCAGCGGTGCAATGATCATGGTCTATGCCGAGACCGTTGACTTGCGAGGGCGCCCGCATGCGCACCGCCTCGGCTGGCCGCCGACCTGGCATTGGGTGTGGGCGGCAATAGTAGCGGCGATCGTGGCGCTCGCCGCGCGAGCGCTGCTGCGGCGACTGGTATTCACCGCGCACGTTCGCCGTGATTCGACGACTGCCGACCCGGCGGACGAGACCGACTCGACTCGACGGGCCGAGACACAGATGCTGACCAAGACAAGAAGGAGTGGCCATGCTGCGTGAGTGGTCCCTGGTGCGCTGGGTGGTGGCAGCAGTCACGGCCATCGCGATCGGATTGGCCGTCGGTATTCCGTCCGGACTGATCGACACGCCGTGGTATTCACGCATGACGCCGACCCTGTGGTGGAACTACCCGATTTGGCTGGCGACCGCGGTGTTGGGCGGCCTGATCGCGGCCACCTACATTCAAGCCCGGACGGCGCCGCGGATGGAGAAGAAACTCTGGGCGACGGTCGGTTCGGCGTTGGCTGTCGGATGCCCGGTGTGCAACAAGGTGGTGGTCGCGGTCGTCGGTGTCAGTGGAGCCTTGACCGTCTGGGCGCCGTTGCAGCCGATCCTGGCTGTGGTGTCCGTGGCATTGTTGGGTTGGGCCCTTCAGCGACGGCTGCAGGGCGAACGGCGATGCGCGGTCGCGGGCTGACTGCGCGGTTTGCCGCAGTCAGTGCGGTGGCGTGAGGGAAAGGTGTGCGATGCACGGTCTGGGCGAGCTGGAGGCACGCATCATGGAGGTCTTCTGGCGCGATGACGCGGACAAACGCGTCCGCGACGTGCTCGAAGGGCTGGACGCGGAGCGCGAACCCGCGTACACGACGGTGATGACGGTGATGGACAACCTGTACCAGAAGGGGTGGCTGGGACGCGACCGGCGCGGCCGGGCGTACTGGTATCACTCGCTCAAGTCGCGTGAGCAGACCGTCAGCGATGCCTTGCGTGCGGTGCTGGCCGACGCCGGCGACCCGTCTGGGGCGCTGCTGCATTTCGTGCGGCACGCCTCCGACCAGGAAAGCGCAGCAATCGCTCAGGGCCTGCGGGAACGGGACTGACGCGGTGGTCACGGCAGCATTGTTGGGCGTGAGTGCGCTGGCTGCGACTCTGATCGGTGACCGGGTCCTCGACGTCCTGATCGCGCGTGATCGACTCACGGCCAGGACCCTGCTGCGGGTGTGGGCGGCGCTGACCGCTGGCGTGTTCGTCGCCGCTGCGAGCTCGGTGGCCATCGTCGCCGTTCCCGGCCACGCGAGCGTCGTGGGTGGGGTGTTGCAGACCTGCCTGAACGGACTCGACAGTGCGGTCAGCCGCACCCTCGAGTTGGTCGCCGGGCCAGGCGTGTTCGCCCTCGTCCTGGCCGTGTCCGGGTGGCGGGCTGCGGCGTTCTGGCGGACCGCCCGTCGCCGTGACCTCGAGATCGGGGCGCACCACGCACTGCTCGCGCGGTTGCTGAACCCGACGGGCGCCCGGTCGCCACTGTGGCTGCCGACGAGCACACCCATGGCCTACAGCACGCCCGGACGGACCGAGGGCCTGATCGTGGCCAGCGAAGGGCTGCGGCAGCGACTGGACCCGGCGGCGTTGTCGGCGGTGATGGCTCACGAACAGGCGCACGTCCATGGTCACCATCATCTGTTCGTCCGCGTCGCCGACTGTCTCTCGCACGCGGTGCCCTGGCTACCACTGACTCGGCAGGCGAGTCCCATCGTGCGCGCCCTGGTCGAGTTCGACGCCGACGCACACGCCGCGCATGAGCACGGCGACGCTGCCGTCGTCCGCGCGATCACGCACGTTCACCCGACCGCGCCGGCGGGCGCTCTGGGGATCGCTCGTGACTGCGTCGATCTGCGGTTGCATCGATTGGGCCGTTCCGCCGCTCCCGGCACGCGACCGTCGCGTAGTTCGTCCTACGCTGCCCCGACAGCGGCCGCGATGTTCCCCATTCTGCTATTCCTCGCCGGTCTGGCCACCGTGGTCCTGGCTGCCTGCCCCGCCTGACCCTCCTGGGAACCGGCCGGTGCTCGCCCGGCCCGTCGCATCGATCGTGATCGAGAGTCCGCACGCCGACGCGCACCGTCAGGCCGGGGCCAGGCTCGTTGGGCGCCCGGTCACACGGGCAGGACGACGTCGTTGATCAGCGCCTTTCGGACCCAGTCCACGAACACATTCCACAAGCCCGTCACCAACATCACGCCGACACCGACCAGCAGGACGCCCCCGACGATCTGAATGGTGCGGGCGTGGCGGCGGAGGAAGCCAAGGCTGCGGACGGCCCATGCCGATGAGAACGCCAGGACCACGAACGGGACACCGAGGCCGAAGCAGTACGCGACGACCATCAGCGCGCCGCGGAACGGCGCGTCGCCGTTCGTGCTGATCGCTAGCCCGATGACGGCACCGAGGGTGGCACTGCTGCACGGTATCCACCCGATGGCGAACACGGCCCCCAGCAGCGGCGCGCCGACCATACCGGTGCGGCGGTGAGGCGTCATGCGGCGTTCTCGCCGGAAGAACGGAACCACGCCGACGAATACCAAGCCCATCACGATGGTCACGACCCCGCCGACGCGTTGCATCACTGCCAGGCGGGCCTGATCGAGGAAGACCGAGGTCACACCGAACAGCGCCACCGTGGCCAGGACGTAGACGAGCGTGAAGCCCAGGACGAACAGCCCTGCCGCGGCAACCACCCGCCACCGGCCGGACTTGGGGCCCTCACCGACCTGGACGGCGGGAGCTTCGGCACCGACCAGCCCCGCCAGATACGACAGGTAGCCCGGCACCAGAGGCACCACGCACGGCGAGGCGAAAGAGATGATCCCGACCAGCGCCGCGACACCCAGGCCCAGCAGCAGCGGACCACTGGTGACCGTGGCCGCGAACGTCGTTCCCAGATCCGCCAGAAACCACTGATTCACTGCGGCGCCGCCTTCTCCTCGGCCACCGTCACAACGGCGGCACGCAATTCGGCCTCGGTGATCGCTCGAAGGAACAGCTTCGCTGGGCGGTGCTGGCGGTCGAGGATCAGAGTGGTCGGGACAACACCCACGGGGACTCCGAGTGCGGCAAGGGTGGCGCCGCCGTAGTCGAAGATCGACCGATAGGGCACCTTGCGGTCGGTGGTGAAATCCTGTGCGGTCGAGCGCGAATCACGAAAGTTGATCCCCACGAACTGCACCCCACGGGCGCGGGTGTCGCGGTAGACGTTCTCCAGTGCCTGAAACTCGGTACGGCACGGTGGGCACCACGAAGCCCACACGTTCACCACAACAACGTCACCGCGGTAATCGGCGAGCCGGACAGCTCCCCGGTCGAACAAGTCCTCACCCTCGACCGCGCCGATCGCACGCCGCATGGCGGGCGCGTAGTCGATGACCGTCTGACCGTCAGGGGAGACGAACTGATTGGCGCGCACCGCAGACACGGCATCAGTGCCGGTACCGCACGCGGTCAGCACCGTGGCACCGATGAGCATCGCGCCGACGAGCGCCTGCGCGCGTCGCCGACGGCCACGCGCGCAGTCCGGCATCCTCTCGTCGATCCGGTACCTGTCCTCGGAAATGTGTCCGGGTGCCACACAACCACCTCCATCTACTAAGGAGAGTAGTACTAACTTGCTTAGTAAATGGTGAGAGTGATCGATGCCCGGGTGCTGACGGTGGCCGGCGGCGGACTAACCCGGCTAGCGGTCCAAGACTGCGCGCGTCGTTGATCCTGGATGCAGGTCGAGTCTGCGCAGCAGTTGTGCGTTCAGGGCCACGACGATGGTCGACAACGACATGAGGATCGCGCCCACCGACATCGGCATGACAAATCCGATGGGTGCAAGCACTCCGGCCGCGAGCGGGACGGAGATCAGATTGTAACCGGCCGCCCACCACAGGTTCTGTTTCATCTTGCGGTACGCCGCTCGCGACAGTTCGATCACCGAGAGCACGGAGCGGGGATCGTCGCTGGCCAGGATGACACCGGCCGAGGCGATAGCGACATCAGTACCTGCGCCGATCGCCAGACCGATGTCGGCCTGGGCGAGCGCGGGAGCATCGTTCACCCCGTCTCCGACCATCGCCACCCTGCGACCTTCGGTCTGCAGTTCCTGCACCTTGGCGGCCTTGTCTTCGGGACGGACACCGGCGAAGACACGGTCGATGCCGAGTTCATGAGCAACGGCATTCGCGACAGCTTCAGCGTCACCGGTGATCATCACGACCTCGACGCCCTGCGCATGGAGCGCATCGACAGCCTCGCGTGACTCGCGGCGGATCTCGTCGGCGAGTTTCAATGCGCCGATCAGCCGCCGGTCTTGAATGACATGCAAGATGATCGCCCCGTCCGCACGCCAGCGATCAGCGACAGGCAGTTCGTTGAGGTGTTCTTCGGCGAGCAGGTGCGGGCCCCCGACCCGCACTGTCGTTCCCTCGATCGTCGCGGTGACCCCCACTGCGGGCGATGAGGAGAAATCGCTGCTGGTCGGGACTCTGAGGCTGTGGCGATCGGCGGCGCCGACGATCGCGCGTGCGAGGGGATGCTCGCTGTCGGACTCAGCGGCCGCCGCCAACGCCAGCAACTGATCCTCGTCGACGTCGTCGACGGCAAAGACATCCGTGACAGTGGGTTCGCCCCGGGTGAGCGTGCCGGTCTTGTCGAATAGGACGCTGTCGACCGTCCGCATGCTCTCCAACGCAAGTCGGTCTTTGACGAGTACGCCGCCCCGGGCCGCACGCTCGGTCGCAATCGAGACGACGAGCGGAATCGCTAGGCCCAGAGCGTGCGGGCACGCGATCACCAAGACGGTGATCGTGCGAACCACCGCATCATCGGGCAAGCCGATCGCCGTCCACACAATCGCGGTGATCGCCGCGGCTCCGAGGGCAAACCAGAACAGCCATCCGGCCGCGGTGTCGGCGAGTCGTTGAGCACGAGACGACGAGTTCTGAGCATCGGTGACAAGCCGTTGGATCCCGGCGAGAGTCGTCTCGTCGCCGGTGGCCGTGATCACGATTCGTAGTCCTGAATCGGAAGCGACCGTCCCCGCGGTCACGGTGTCGCCAACACTGCGGGTGACCGTCTGGGACTCACCGGTGACCATCGATTCGTCCATCGCCGCACGCCCCTCGACGATCCGGCCGTCGGCTGGGATGCCCCCGCCGGGGCGAATGACGACGGTGTCGCCGACCTCCAGATCGGCGGGGGCCACGGCCTCGATTTGCCCGTCTCGGACACGTTCTGCTTGGTCGGGCAGAAGCGCGGCCAGGGAGTCCAGGGCCGAGGTGGTCTGGGCCAGCGACCGCATCTCGATCCAGTGGCCCAGCAGCATGATGACGATCAGCAGCGCCAATTCCCACCAGAACTCCAGTTGATGACTGACAAGTCCCAGCGTCGCCGCCCAGGACGCGAAGAACGCCACCGTGATCGCCAGTGCGATCAGAAGCATCATCCCGGGTTTCCGCGTCCGCAGCTCGCTCAGAGCGCCGGCCAGGAACGGCCAGCCGCCCCAGAGGTACATCACGGTGCCGAGCGCGGGCGCGATCCATTCGGCCCAGCCGGGGACCGAGTAGCCGACCAACATCGCGAACATCGGCGAGAAGGCGATTACCGGAACCGCGATGATGAGGTTGATCCAGAACAGTCGGCGAAACTCCCCGACGTGGTCACCGTGCCCACCATGCCCCCCGTGCGCACCGTGGTGGTCCCGGTGCCCACTGTGGTCTCCGTGTCCACTGTCGTGGTCCAGGTGCCCGCTACGCCCGCCGGGGGTGCCATGCTCTCCGTGATGGTCGGCGTGGTCGTTGTGATCTCGACCGTGCTCGCCGTGTTCGTTGTGCCCGCTGTGCGGTGGGTCTGCGACAGCATTGTGGCTCTCAGGCACTGCCGCGTCATGGCGGTCGACGCCGTGTATGGGGGCGCCGCCGACGTCTCGGTGGTGGTGGTGCGCGTGGGGGTCAGTCATCCTGCTGCCTTCCTCATCGTCATTCCCCAGCTGGGTTGGTGACTGTTGAAGTCGTCACCACCCCCCGGCTCAAGACGTCGGTTGAATTTCGCTCTCGACGACCCACTTATGGTTGGTCATCGTCATGCCGTCCGCCTCGTAATCGACCATGTAGACGGTCTGGTCGGTGGAGCTGGCGATTGTTGCCTTCGCCCCCTTCATGCCCGTCATGTGATCGGCCTCAAGGGTGACTTCGGTGCCATCGGCCAGACGTCGATCTCCTGCGTTTTTGATCTCCTGTTGGACTACCCACTTGTGATCCTTGACCGGCTGGCCGCCGGTGGTCGGGGTGAAGTTCACCGAGTAGGTGTAGGTGTCGAAGGCGCCGACGATTGTGGCCCGCGCACCGTCCATGCCCGCCATGTGGTCTGCGGTCAGCATGACCTGGCTGCCGATCGGAAACTTGGGTGCTGAGACCGCCTTGATGCCGGCAGGTGCCGGTCCGCCGTCCATCGGGTGGTCCATCGGCGAATCGCTCATTGCTCCGGCACTGCTGGCCATGCTGCCACTGTCATGGCCTTGGTGGTCCTGGCTTTCGCCGGCACTGCAACCGGCCAGAACCAGTACTCCGACGAGTATTCCGGCCGAGACGGCCGTCATGAGAGGCTTGCGCATGTGGTCTCCTATCCACTCTGATCTCACCGAACGACGCACCGGTGTGGTGCATCGCCGTTTTCTCCGTTGTCGGCCGATTGCGCTTTGCTCGGCGGCCGCACAGGGCTGAAGGTGTAAAAGTGCGTTAACCCGCGAACGTCACGCCGACAGCAGGACGCGAGCTGGCGTCCATCAAATCCGCACTGCCGAATAGCCGGCCGCTGTGACTGCGTCGACCACCGCGGCCTCGTCGACGAGGCCGACGGCGGTGACCACGAGCCTGCCGGTCTGCGCGCTCACCTGAGCGTCCTGAACACCCTCTACGGCTGCGACTTCCTCGCGCACCGAGGCCTCGCAATGCCCGCACGTCATGCCTGTTACCTGATACTCGCTCGACGACATGTCTTCCCACCTCTCCAGTTGATACCCCATGGGGGTATGATGTTCCGATGACGATATACCTGCCGCCGGCCGTGATGCAAGAGTGCCGCCGCGCATCGCAGGTCAGGCGACCTGGCGAGAGCTGCCAGGTGTGGGGCGACTCGGTCAGTTGCGGTTGACTACGTCTGCACGTGACCGTTCGGGCGTCTCGGCGGTGTACTGATCAGTGAGACCGAGACGGAGGTGTTCGCTATGATAAACGGCCTCGTCAAGCAGTTGAGCGACGTGGGTGTCATAGAGGCTGTACACAATGCTGCGGCCGTTGCGTACCCCCGTGACCAGGCCCAGGTTCCGTAACAGTCGTAGTTGGTGCGAGACCGCGGACGGCTCCATCTGCACGGCCGCCGCAAGTTCTCCCACAGCCATGGCTCCGCCTTGAAGCTCGGATAAGATCCGCAGCCTGCTCGGAGTCGCCAAAGCCTGCAGGGTGGTGGCGACGCGGTCGGCGGTCGCCGCGTCGAGTGAGGTCGTTGTCTCGCCGCCACTGCCGATCCGGTGTCCCATGATCAACATCATACTTCGCACTACTCACATGAAGAGGTGTTCATATATTCTGATTTGGTGATTGATTCGAACCAGAGAGAGTGACCCGGGATGGACATGGCGACGACACAGGTCGACCAAAGCAGGGGTGCCGCGAGGCGTGGCTATGCCGGGGCGCGGACCCGTCCATGGGACCTTGCCGAGGTCCGATGGGCAGTGGCCGCATTGGTGTTGTTCGTGGCCGGGCTGGCCGCGCAGCTCGGCGGCACGGCGCCGGCAGTGTGGTGGACGCTATATCTGGCCTGCTATGTCGTCGGTGGGTGGGAGTCGGCGCTGTCCGGTCTGCAGGCGTTGCGCGAGAAGACTCTCGACGTCGACCTGCTGATGGTTGTGGCCGCGATCGGTGCTGCCGCGATCGGGCAGGTCACCGACGGTGCCCTGTTGATCGTCATCTTCGCGACTTCCGGCGCCTTGGAGGCCTGGGCGACGGCTCGCACCGAGGATTCGGTGCGCGGACTGCTCGACCTTGCGCCGAGTCGGGCCACGGTCCTTGGCGCCGGCGGGCACGAGCAGATCGTTGACGCCGCGGGGTTGGTCGTTGGCGACGTGATCCGGGTCCGCCCCGGTGAGCGTATCGCCGCCGACGGCACCGTCATCGACGGTGCCAGTGAAGTCGATCAGGCCACCATTACTGGGGAGCCGCTACCGGTGATCAAGCGGGTCGACGACGAGGTCTTCGCCGGTACGGTCAACGGCACCGGCGCACTGACAATCCGCGCTGACCGGCCTGCCGCCGACTCGGTCGTCGCGCGTATTGCGGCGATGGTCGCCGAAGCGTCGCAGACGAAGGCGCGAGCACAGCTGTTCATCGACAAGGTCGAACAGCGGTATTCGATCGGCATGGTGGCCTGCACGCTCCTGGTGTTCGCGATTCCGCTCGCGTTCGGTGCCGAACTGCAGCCGTCTTTGCTGCGAGCGATGACGTTCATGATCGTTGCGTCGCCGTGCGCGGTGGTCTTGGCGACCATGCCGCCGTTGCTGGCCGCCATCGCCAACGCAGGTCGCCGCGGCGTCCTTATCAAATCAGCGGTGGTCATGGAAAATCTGTCGACGATCGACACTGTCGCATTCGACAAGACGGGCACAATCACCTCCGGCCGTCCTGTCCTGGCCACCGTCGACCTCACCGGGCAGGGCCTCGACCTCGGCCACGGCATCGACACGGTCCTCAGCGTCGCCGCAGCCGTCGAGTCACTCAGTGAACACCCACTGGCGGCGGCCATCGTCTCAGCTGCCCATGAGCGAGGGCTATCGGTCCCGCCGGTGGAAGGCTTTGCCGCGCAGCCGGGGAGCGGTGTGACCGGCGTTGTTGGCGGGCACCAGATCGCGGTCGTGTCTCCACACACCTCGGACACCCCCGCGGCGGTCGAGGTCGCCGAACTCGTTGCTGCCGCCGAAACGCGAGGCGACACCGCGGTCATCGTCGTCGACAACGGGGCGGCTATCGCAGTGTTGGCTCTGGGCGACTCGCAACGCGTCGACGCGGCCGCCAGCGTGGTCGCTCTGACTGGCGATGGAGTGAGTACCGTCCTGTTGACCGGTGACAACGCAAAAGCCGCGGAACGCGTCGCGGCCGACGTGGGCATCGTTGACATCCATGCTGAATTGCTCCCGGAGGGCAAAACGGACGCCATTGCCGCCCTGCACGCTGGCGGTCGCACTGTCGCTATGGTCGGCGACGGGGTCAACGACGCGCCCGCGCTCGCTGCGGCCGAGGTTGGGATCGCGATGGGCGGCGCCGGTTCTGATCTGGCGTTGCAGGCTGCCGATGTCGTCGTCGTCCGTGATGATCTGACCGCAGTGCCCTCGGTCCTCGCTTTTGCTCGGCGGGCGCACCGTGTCGTCGTCGCCAACCTCATCATCGCGGCGACGTTCATTGCGGTACTGGTGCTCTGGGACCTGCTCGGCACGCTGCCTCTGCCACTCGGTGTCGCCGGCCACGAAGGGTCCACCATCATCGTCGGGCTCAATGGTCTGCGACTGCTCCGGCGTTCTGCGTGGCCACGAATGATTGGGCACTGATCAGCGGAGCCTCCGAAAAACGGCGGCGAATCAGGCGGCTTGTGTGTGCGACGATGACATCCATGGAATCGGTCCGGCCCTCGGTTGCCGCCGTCCACGATCGTGTGACAGTGCATCTGGACGCCCTCGACGACGCGACACTGGTCGACCAACTGCGCACGCTGCTCGGTGCGCGTTTGGTTGCGTATCTGGCCGGCGCGCCCAGCACCGCTGCGGTCAGCGACTACATCACACACGCGGCCGCAGTCCCGGACCACGTCCGAGCCCGTTTGAAGGTGGCCTACAGCGTGGCGGCCCTGCAACACCAGCTCGGCGCTACCCCATCGTTGATCCAAGCCTGGTTCCAAGGACGCAATCCGCGCCTGGATGATCGAGCACCGGCACAGGTCATCGCCGACGATCCCGGCCGCTTCCGAGGCACGCTCATCGCGGCCGCCGTAACTCTGGTGGGTGGCTAGGTGGACACTGACGCCGCGTTTGCGGCCTCCTGGCGGATCGGCAGTCGAATCAATGCCGTTGCTCAGGCCGAGATCCTCGTCGACTCCGTGGTGGGACCGCCACAGCACATTCGGCGACGACTGGATGCCGTCATTGACGACCTCCTCGATCCTGCTGACTAGGCTGGCGAACAGACGAATCAGCCGATGGCCCTACGGTTGGGCGCGATGTGCGCAATGACGTTCTCGAACCGTGGGACGGGACGTGCGCCGGTTACCCGAGAATCGTCGGCGGTCTGTCGTCACTCGTCCGCCGTGTCTAGCCGGCCGTAGAGTTTGGCGATCAGCACGTCCTTGGCGCGAAGTTCTGCGCGGAGGCGACGGAGTTCGGCATCGTTGGCCGTTAACTGAGCGCGAAGCGCCGACACGATGGAGCTGTCGGTGGCTGCAGCCTCGGGTGGCGGGGCGATGGTGGTGTGGGCGCGGATCTTCTCCCGCAGGTCCGGATGGTTGTAAATCGTCTTGCGGGTGACGCCGGCACGTACAGCGACGGCGTTGATGTTGATTGTGGCCCCCGATCTCCGCATGGCGGTGAGGGCCTTCTCAATCCGAGTCCGGACGTCGGCGGAGCGCTGCTGTGCGTGGGCGTTGAGCGCGGCGATCGCCTGATCAGTCGGTGGCGTCATACCCCATTACCTCGGTTCTCAGCTTTCCCTAGTGCGATCTCGTGCAGCCCTCGAGTCTGGATCTGCAGCAGCGGTCGCCGATCGGAGGTGCCGGCCCCGGCCACCGCAGAATCGCGATCGGCCGATGCCTGGTCCTCTTCGGCAGCGAGTCGGGCGATGATGGCATCGAGCGAGGCGATCTCGCGGAGACGTTCGTGGACCCAGACATTCTCGTCGGAAAGTTGCCGACCCGTGCGCTCGTGGTATTGGCGGCGCCGCACCTGGAGAAGCGACTCGGTACGGGTGCGCTGGTCGGCGAGTTCGTCGAGGTGTGTGCGGTCGGTGGCGAAGTGACCGCAGGTCAGGCAGGCGTTGCCTTTGTCGCAGGTCTGCAAGGGCGGCAGCAGACAGACGCCGTTCGGGAGGACGCGGTCGGTGCGTTGGGACAGTTGGGTCATGTCGTAGACGTCGGTGGGGCTGATGCCCAGGTCGGCGCCGTGGGCGCCGATCTTCTTGTGCTTGAGGAACTCCGCTTCCGCAGTGGCTGCGAGGGTGGCCGCGTATCGCAGGGTCATCTCGGGTGAGGCGTGTCCGAGGTAGCGCTGCACGACGTGGATGGGGACGCCGTCATTGAGGAGCTCGGTCGCCCGGGTGTGCCGGAGCCGGTGGGTTTGGGTGAACCTCAGAGGGTTTCCGGCGCTGTCGGTGAGTCCGTGGACTCGGTCGAGTTTGGCCAGTGCGGATCGGTAGGAGGCATACGGGCGGGGGCGTTGCCCCTGAAATTGGTGCCGGACCCCGAGAAACAGGTACTTCGGGGTCAGGTCCGGGTAGTGGTCTCGGTTGTACTGTTGTTGTTCGGCGATGATGTTCACCACGGCCTGCTCAACCAGGATCGTCGGGATGACGCCGTCGACCTTGGTCTGCTGGTACCGGAGTTTGGCGACGAACGCATCGGGGTCGTTACTGTCTACGGGACGTTCGATGCCAGGGATCGCCTCCAGGGGTTCGTGGTCGAGCATCAGGATCTCCGAGGCTCGGCGGCCGGTCAGGGCTTGAAGCAGCCAGATGCGGGCGGTCTGCGGGTCACCGAGGCCGGCAACGACCGATAGGGTTCGGTCGGGGTGGGTGATCGACACCGGGAATCCGCGGTCGGCGGACAGGACGTCGAGGTAGCACAGCATCTGCTGCAGTTCGCTGGTGCTGTACCAGGTCAACTCCCGAACGCGGGAGGAGTGCCGAGTCCGGAACGCCGGCCCCCACAGCCGGGTGTGCGCGGCCGAGACCGCCAGCCAGCGACGATCGCCGGTCGCCGCCGCGGCTTCGGGGGCGTGGTCGGCCATGAACGTGTAGAACACCTGCGTCTGGCTGCGGGCCTCGTCGACGGCCGACGCCGACAACAATCGCCCAGGCCGGGCACAGGCCTGCGGTGAGTGCAGGTAGCCGGAGAAGTCGGTGAACACCTGACGCAATACTGCGGGGTCGGTGCTGATCACTGGATCGTCGATGCCCTGAGCCTGCAGGAACGGCCCGAGAAGGCGGGACAGGGTGCGGGCCCGCTCCACCGCCGACGACCACCGCAGCAGTTCGGTGCTCAGCGCGGTCCGCAACCAGAAGCGGACACCGTCGCGGAGCCAGCGCGGTTCGAGGGTGTCCAAGCGTAGCGCTCTGTCGTGGGCCGGTTCGTGCTCGCGTTGCGGGATCCGCCGATCGGCTCGCAGATCCCAGATGTCGTGCTCCCACCACGGCTTGGTGCCGCAGCGGACACTGACGTGCAGGTGCATCTGCTCGATGAAGTTGGTGATGTTGCGGCGCGAGTTCGCCGACGCCAGGCGGGCATTGCGCTGCTCGAACCCCACCAGCGCCGACCGGGTCAGGTCCGCGACACCCAGGTCGGTCACCGACGTCGGTGGATCACCGTGGACTCGTTGATAGTCGGCGACGGCCGCGGTCAACGTCAGGGAGAACCAGCGCAGCAGGGACGGTTCGATCTTGCGGAGTCCGTCGGCACCGCACAGCCACACCCACCACGCCAGCTCTTGCTGCAAGCGCAGCGGAACCGACTGCGGGGTGAAGTCGTGCCCGTCCGGGTTCCGCAGGTACCGCCGATTGAGCAGAAACACGCGATCGGCGGGCGCCTGGTCGATGCGGTACCGCAGCTGCCGCCATTGATCGGGGACCCGCGCCCACTGCGCCTCCCACAAAGAGTCCCCGGAGGGATCTGCGGCGTCGGCAGGTATCAGCCGCGGGGTGTGGTCAGGTGTCATGGATTCCCCTCCAGCCCGCGACGTAGTTCTTCCACTGCGACAGGGACCGCATCTGCGCGTCTTCGGTCACCCATCCGTAGGTCGAGAGAGTGGTCTGCACATCCTGGTGGCCCAGGCGCCGCATCACCACGTGCGGCGGAGTCCCGTTGAGGAGCAACGCGGTCGCATGCGTATGACGCAGCCAGTGCGGCGACCAGTCGGCCGGCACTGTGTCGGGATGGTGGCGCCGCACCTGGTCGACCCGGGCGTACACGGTCTCCACCCGCATCGGCGCGAACTGCTGCCCGCGAACGAGATTGACGAACACGAAATGTGAATCCAGGTTCTCCACGAGCACGTCAGCGCACATCTGCACGAGCATCCACACGTACTCGGTGTAGAGCGCGGCCAAGTCGTCACCGATGTAGATGCGGCGAGCCCCGGTTTTGGCGCGCAGGCCGTGAGGATGATCATCGCGGCCGACGATGTCGATGGATGGGGTGACGCCGCCAGTGATGTGGAAGTCACTGTGCCGCAACGATAACGTTTCACCCAGGCGCATGCCGGTCTCGGCCAGGACCGCCATCATGAGTCGGTCGCGGAGTCCGACAGGGCCGCCGGTCCAGCCGGTGTCGGTCTGGACCGCACAGTCGTCGAGGATCGCGACCACCTGCGCTGGATCCAGGACCGGCGTCGCAGACTGGTTCGGCAGCCGAGTCCGGTACAACGGCCGCCGGTGATCGCGGTGCGGGCCGACACCGTCGAGGAAGCCCTTGTAGGGGCTCGCCCAGCGTTGGGTCCGGCGGGCACTGTAGAGCCGCTCATACGGTTCGATCAGGTGATGAGCATCGGCGTGGAAGGTGTACAGCGCCAGCACAGCAGCACTGTAGGTGGCGACCGAGGATTCGGCGAGCCACCTCTCCCGCTCGGACAGTCGCGTCACGCCGGGCAGGTCCCCGTACCGCAGGTAGGTCAGGAAGTCGCCGAACCGGGACACCGGAAACTGGTCCCACTCGTCGCCGACATGCTCAAGCAAAGTCCACCAGTATCCCAGGCCACGGGCGTAGCCGCGGACGGTATTAGGTGAGCGGTCCTGATCGCGCAGAAACCGCAGGAACTCGTGCGCAGGCAGAACGGGTAGACCGGTGTCGTCGACGACGGTGTAGGAGTCGGGCCGGTCAGGGAATCTCATTCGCTGTGCTCGGGCCATCACCGCCACCTCCGCCGACGATCACGCTTGCCGCGAACGGTGAGCGCCGGCGAAGTCGACCTCGACAACCGCGCCGCGGCGGCCGGTGACCGACGGCGCGGCCGCTGACGCCGGCGTTGCTACAGCCTTCTGAGCCGGCCCTCGCTGGCCGACCATCAACTCGCCGATCACATCGACCGGCAGGATCAATCGGCGTGCGGCCAGAGCCTGCACAGATTTGGTGCCGTACACCGCTTCGACCCACCTGCTCATCAGGCGAGGACGCTCGGGAAGCCGATCGTCCCAGCCCGGTTCGGTGCGGCCCCAGGTGAACCCGGTATCAGGATTCACCCGCGTATACAACTGCTTGCGCAGCGTCTCGTAACGATGCTCGTCCATGGCGCCGGACTCGTAGAAGTGGCGCAGCAATGCGCCGAGCGAGATGCCCCACTTCATCTTCACCGGAAGGAGATTCACCAACGACGGTGCACTACGCAACGATGCCGACGCATGCGCGTACGGCGCCAGGAACTCCGAAGCGAATCGCGAGGCCTCTTGCTCGCGTTCGTCGGTCATCTCACCGGCATTGCGATGGAGCATCAGGTGCCCGAGCTCGTGTGCGAGCGTCCACCGCGTCCGTTCCCACGAGTCCAACTCCCGCGACGCGACCAGAGGCCGTTCCCGGAATTCTCCGATCCACACCGAGCACCCGAGATGCTTCTCCAGACGTCCGCGTGAATTGCCTTCCAGGCCTTGGGATCCGAATCGTTCACTCCGCATCATCACCGGGATCCCACTTCGTTCCATCAGATGAGTCAGGTCCGCAATCGGCGCATCCGGTCCGACATTGAGCATCTCCCTGGCCGCCGCGGCCGCAGCGACAGGATCCAACGTCGGTCTGGGCTCAATCAGTAAGGGCGGCAACTTCTGCGCAGCATGCAACTGGAGCAGGAAGTCACCTGACAACGCCATCACCTGCGCCATCCGATTTTTCTCGGCAGCGGTCATCGCCTTCGGCGCCCGGAACGACAGATCCGACGGCTCGACCCGCGACACCGGTGCGGTGGTGAAGAACTCCGCAGGAAACCGCAGAACCTCACTCAAATGATCGACGTCCTGGACGGCCAACTCGACGGTCTCCGCGCGCTCCATCCGCGTCAACCGCGCACCAGACCAGCCCATCTTCGCGAGTACTTCTTTGGCGGTCATCCGTCGGAGCAGTCTCGCTTGCCGGACCCTGAGTCCGTACACCTCACATGTGGTCATAACGTCCCCGATTCAAACACTCGCCGACTGACGGTAGCGACCGGGTCTGACAATTCCGCTAGGCCGGCGAAGGACCGTCGCCCTCCTGAGCCTTGCCCAGCAGGTCGCCGAAGTCGTCGTCGTTCTCGGCGACGACCTGACGAGGCTGCACTTGCCGCGGGAGTGGAGTCGACGCCAAAATCGCCACCGTCGACGATGAATCGATCCCGACCACCGCCGCCAGAAAAACCTCGGCCACCTGCACCGAGTCCGGCGTGAACGAGTAGAGCACGAACCATTCCACTGGGCCCGAGGGAATCTGCTGCTCCGGATCGGGAACAGGGAACGGAAGCACCCAGTCGGCCTCCGCCGGGCCGGAGTCCCGCTCGTCGGGAGTCACCGGAACCGGGCCGGTGCGCACGATTAGACGCTCGCCCTGCTCCGGGATGACCGACGCCGGCATCTTCCGGACCCGGATGCTGGTCCCTCGCTGGTCCTCGAGCAGTGCTGACATCCCCTGCCCGTAACGCATCGCGAACACGCCAGGCTTCGGCGGAGAATCTGGATTCCTGAAACCCACAGTGCGAAGCAACAGCATCCCGCGCACGTCCGTGCAGTGGATCATTCCGTGTAGGTCCGACACGGTCCCGCCGTGCTCGGTCACCACAGGTTCCCAGAGGTCGGCAACCGCCTGAACGGCGTCGGCCAGGTCGCGCCGCAACACCACGAACTCGCCGTTGAACTGCTCGACCAGCTGGTCGCACTTGGCCTGGAGTTGGCTGAGGTTCATGCATGAAGAATTTCATATCCGTTCCTACATATCAATAGGTTCACCGATGAAAGTTTTCGCATCTGAATACTCGGTTGATACCTAATAGTATACATGTAGATAACAATAAATGCAAAGGTCAAGGGCATATTTATAACTCATCTTGTCTTGCTACTACAGATAACGCGACCAGGTGATCTTCGGAATGGCCAGGACCGCGGGCGGTCGACGGTCGATGACCGAGATCGGGGTGGTGGAACGGGATCGAGCCGGGCTGGTCCGGGTGGTGCCCGCGTGGCGGGCCGGAACCGGTTTCACCGACCGCCGGGATGCTCTCGTGCGGCTCATCGGGAGTCGGTCGTGACCGTGATTCCGCTGCTCCTCGCGGCAGCGGCCGCCGTCTTGCTGTGGCCGGCGCCGCAGGCTCACCGCAGACTCGAGGAACTCTGCGGTCGTGCCGATCGGGGCTCGCGCCGGCGGACCGACCCCTGGCTGACGGTCTGGGCGCTGCCCGCGGGCGCGCTGATCGTGTTCGGCGTCGCACCCGGTGTCGCCGGGGCGCTGGTGGCCGGTGCGATTACCCGGCAGCGGAGGCAGACGCGACGGGACGCTGCGCGAGATCGCGACATGGGCGAGCTGATCGCCGCGCTCGGAGTGATGGGAGCCGAACTGTCGGTCGGTGCCCCTGTGGTCCAGGCGTGTCGCGCCGCAGCGTCCGACCTGCTGCAGTCCGGGTCGTCCGGACCGGTCGCGGACGAACTGGCCCGGATGGCGGCCCGGGCCGAACTCGGCGGCGATCCGGGACCACCCCCGTCCACCGCGTCGAACCCGGTCCGGCGTCTGGCGCAGGCATGGGCCATGTCGCTCGAGTTCGGGCTGCCCATCGGTGAGGTGCTCGCCGCGCTGCGGTCGGATCTCCTGTCGAGGCAGGACTTCGCCGCGCGGACCAGAGCCGGGCTCGCGGGGCCGCGCGCCACCGCGGCGGTTCTCGCAGGTCTGCCGATGCTCGGACTGGTACTCGGACAGGCGATGGGAGCCGACCCGGCTCGAGTGCTGCTGGGCACGGGGACGGGCGGTGTTCTGCTGGTGATCGGCACGCTGCTGGCGGTCGCCGGACTCGCATGGGCCGGGCGGATCACGAATAGGGCGGTGGCGCCGTGAGTGCGGCGCTGGTGCTTCTGGCGGCGGCATTGCTCGCGTGGCCACCGCCCGGGTGGGTGCTCGCCCGGGTCCGGGAGTCCGAGCAGACCGGTGCGGGGGACGAGGCCGGAGGATCGCCGGATCCCTTCGACATCGCAGCGGGCTACGACACGCTGGCGGTGTGCCTCCGGTCCGGACTGCCGCTGGCGACCGCGGCGGCGGTCGCGGCCCGGACGTCGCCGCCGGTGCTGGGCAGGTCGCTCACCAGAGCCGCGGAACTCCTGGCGCTCGGCTCCGATCCGGACCAGGCCTGGGCAGCTGCAGAGTCCGACAGCCCGGAGTTCGCGGAACTCGCGGCGCTGATCAGGAGGGCATCGCGAGCGGGTTCGGCGGTGGCCGACGTGGTTTCGGGATTCGCCGACGGCACACGGCGGCGTGCGGAGAACGCCGCTCTCGAAGCGGCCGAACGTGCGGGAGTCAAGATCAGCGGACCGCTGGGGCTGTGCTTCCTTCCCGCGTTCGTATGTCTGGGCATCGCGCCGGTGGTGATCGGCCTGGCGTCGGGACTCCTCGCGGGCGTGTGACGGAGGCGTGCGCCCGTGCCGGGCGTCCCGGGTCATTCAGACGGCAGAATTCGGTTCTGCCGCTCTTTCCTCTTCTCGCCCGGACGCGCACGCTTCGTACATGGATACACGTGCAGTCACCCGATGGATGGCCGTGGCGGCCGGAGCGGCGCTGCTGGCGGTCGGAGTCGCGTCTTGCGACAACGGCGACCGCGCCGTGCGGCAGAGCGCCCCGTCGACGGTCGTCACGGTCACGAAGTCGGTCGCGCCCGTGACCGACAGTGGGTCGCCCACGGTGACGGTCATGCCGACTGAGTCGACGGAGACGACCGAGGCGGCCACGGAGACCTCTCCCAGGTCGGATCTGTCGAGCTATTACGGGGAGTGGACCGGGCACGGACGGCAGATGACGCTGCAGCCGGATGGGACCGCATTGGTCACCCTGGCCTCCGGCGCCGCGAATGTGGAGAAGTGGACCGCCACGTGGGGAGCGCACGGCAACGGCATCGTCGTCACGCTGGACACCATGACCTGGCACACGGGCGAACCGCTCGGAAACCAGCCCGGCACGTCGTGGACCGCGGTCCTGGCGCCGTCGGCGGAGGACGGTGTCACGGTGCTCCACATGCCCGGGTTCGCCGACTGGTGCTCGACGAGATTCGGCCGGTCGGTGGTGTGCGGGGCGTGAGCGGCCGACGTCGGCCCGCGCGCAGTTCTTCGCCGACACGCCCTACCGCCGCCGTCGGAACCGATCCGGCCTTTCGCGCGTCTAAGTGATGCAGGGTTTCATCGACGAAGAAGGGGGACGTCATGACGATTCCGGGGGCCGCGCGGCAACGCTGGACGGAGATTCGGGAGTTAACGATCCGGCTCGCGGTCGAAGAGGAGGGCATGTCGACGGCGGAGTACGCGATCGGCACGATCGCGGCGGCGGCGTTCGGGGCGCTTCTGTACACGGTGGTCACCGGCGATTCGGTGCTCTCGGCACTGACCGGGATCATCGGCAAGGCGCTGAGCACGTCGGCGGGGTGAGCCGTGCGTGGCCGGACGGTCGCGCTGATCCGGCGGTGCGCCCGCGACGAGTCCGGGATGGTAACCGTGGAGGCGGCCTATGCACTCGCGGCGATAGCGGCGTTTCTGCTCATCGGCCTTGGAGCGGTGGCCGCGGTGTCGGCGCAGATCCGGTGCACCGATGCGGCACGCGAGGTGGCGCGGCTGACGGCCGCGGGAGACGAGTCGGCCCGCAGCGTGGGCGCGGAGGTGGCGCCCGCCGGTGCGGGAATCGCGGTGTCCGGTGAGAACGACCGGGTGGTGGTCGAGGTGTCGGCGGACGTCCCGCTGCTTCCTTTCGTCAGAGTCTCGGCGAAGGCGGTGGCCGCTCGCGAGCCGACCGGCGATGAGGCGGGCGGACCGGGGGACGGCGATGAGCGTTCGGCGGACGGAGGCTGACGAGGGATTCTCGACCGTCGCCGGAGCCGCGGTGATCGCGGGTTTGGGGTTCCTGCTGGTGGCGATGCTGTATTCCGGAGCAGCGGTGGTGGCGAGGCATCGGGCGCAGTCGGCGGCGGACCTGTCCGCACTGGCGGCCGCCGCGGTGCGGGTCAGTGGAGACGGGGAGGCGTGTGCGGCCGCGCGGCAGCTGATGTCGAGGCAGGAGGGGGGTCCGAGGATGACCGGTTGCGTGGTCGACGGCGACGACGTGCAGCTGTCCGTCGCGGTCAGGGTTCGGTTGGGTCGCTTCGGTATTCGTGAGGCACGTGCGGTCGCGCGGGCGGGGCCGGTCGAGTCGCCGTAGGGCCGCGGGTCGGCCCGGAGCTACGTGTGCAGACGGCCGATCAGGCGGAGCAGTTTGATCGCGTGCTCCTTGTCCAGCGGTTCGTTGCCGTTGCCGCACTTCGGGGACTGCACGCACGACGGGCAGCCGGTGTCGCAGCCGCATGAGGAGACGGCGGCCTCGGTGGCTGCGACCCACTCGGTGAACGCCTCGTACCCGCGATCGGCGAAGCCCGCCCCGCCGGGGAAACCGTCGTAGACGAACACGGTCGGCAAGCCGGTTCCCGGATGCAGCGCGGTGGAGAGTCCGCCGATGTCCCAGCGGTCGCACGTCGCGACGAGCCCCAGCATTCCGATGGCCGCGTGCTCGGCGGCATGCAGTGCGCCGGGGAACTTGTCGAGTGCGATGCCGGCGTCGATCATCGCCTCGGGCGTGAGGGTGTACATCACGGCGCGGGTCTCGAGTCGGTGCTCCGGCAGGTCGAGCGGAACCGAGTCGAGGATCTCGCCGCTGAGCGACTTGCGGAGGAAACCGACCACCTGACTGGTGACGACGACCGATGCGAGAGCGACGGTGAGGGGACCGAACTCGCGGCGGTCCACGGTCTCGAGGATCGACACGTCGCTGACCTGGCGAGCCGACGTCGTCCAATCGGGTTCCTCGGGGTGACTCAGTGCGAGGCCGTCGTCGAGATCGAGTTCGTCGACCACGAAGCTCTCGCCCTGGTGCAGGTACACCGCTCCCGGGTACACCGAAGTCATGGCGCGGGCGGTGTCGACGGTGCCGAGCAGACGGGAGGACGTGACATCGACGATCAGCACCTGTCCGCCGATGCCGCCGCGCAGGTCGATGTCGCCGTGCGGGTCGAGCCCGGGTGCCGCGTACCAGCCGGCCTTGCGTCGTTTGAGCTTGCCCTCGGCGGCGAGGTCGGCCACCACCTGCTCAGCGGAGAAGGCCGCGACTTCGGCCTCGGTGAGCGGGAACTCGGTCGCCGCGCACAGCATGTGCGGACCGAGGACGAACGGGTTGGTGGGGTCGGTGACGGTGGCCTCCACCGCGCGCTCCAGGAGTGCCTCGGGGTGGTGCACCAGATAGGTGTCGAGCGGATCGTCGCGGGCCACCATCACGACGATCGACCCCTCGCCCCGCCGACCGGCGCGTCCGGCCTGCTGCCAGAAGGAGGCGACCGTTCCGGGGTAGCCGGCCACCACCACGGCGTCGAGCCCGGAGATGTCGACGCCGAGTTCGAGGGCGTTGGTGGTCGCGACACCGAGCAATTCGCCTTCGGAGATGGCCCGTTCGAGCCGGCGCCGATCGTCGGCGAGGTATCCGGCGCGGTACGCGGCGACGCGGTCGACCAACTCCGGTGCCGTCTCGGCCAGGATCTGCCGGGCCCGCACCGCGGTCACCTCGACGCCTCGCCGGCTGCGTACGAAGCACAGGGTGCGTGCGCCTTCGATGACGAAGTCGGCGAGCAGTCGTGCCGCCTCCGATCCTGCGGAGCGGCGTACCGGAGCCTCGTTCTCCCCGGTGACCTCTTCGAGGAAACCCGGCTCCCACATGGCGACGGTCCGTTCACCGTGGGGCGAGGCGTCCTCGGTGACGGCGACGACGTCCTCGCCGATCAGCCGAGACAGGGCCTGCGCCGGGTTCGACACGGTCGCGCTGGCCCCGATCACGACGGGGTCGGCGCCGTACTTCCGCGCGATCCGCAGTGCCCGCTGCAGCACCAGCGCGGTGTGCGAGCCGAAGACGCCGCGGTAGTGGTGGCATTCGTCGACGACGATGTAGCGGAGCTTCGCGAAGAACGGCCGCCATCGGGGGTGGGTGGAGGTGATGCCGATCTGCAGCATGTCGGGATTGGTGAAGATCCACCGGGAATGCTGCCGCGCCCACTGACGCAGCTCCGAATCGGTGTCGCCGTCGTAAGCGCACGGCTGCAGGTGCGCGAACTCCGGCCGGCCGGCGATCAACTGCGCCACCGACCGGAGCTGGTCGGTCCCGAGAGCCTTGGTCGGGGACAGGTAGAGCGCCGTCGAGTCGGGGTCGTCGGCGAAGGTGGTGAGCACCGGGAGCTGGTAGGCGAGGGACTTTCCCGATGCGGTGCCGGTGCAGACACAGACGTGACGACCGCCGGCGGCGAGGCTCGCGGCCTCGGACTGGTGACGCCAGGGACGCTGCACTCCGCGTTCGACGAACGCCTCGCGCACCGCCGGGTGCACCCAGTCGGGCCAATCGGTGAACTCCGCGCCGCGGGGATCGATCACCGACATGTGCGTGAGTCCCGCGGTGCCCTCCGGCGTTCCCTCGAGGGTGCGGCCGAGAAGTTCGCTGCCGTAACCACGCTGCGACATGCCGTGTTCTCGCCTCACTGCCCTCAATTCGTCTTGCCCGAAGCACCCATGGTACGCAGGGACTTTGGCGCCTTCTCCGGCGTGTCGCCGAACGACCTGCCGAATGAGGGTGTCATTGGCGTGAGGAACGTGATTAGCTTAAGGCGGTCGCATGCTCCGATCTGATCGAAGTTCGTTGCGGCCGGTGTACTGCAGTTGGTTTCATCGCCCTACGGCGAGGCTTGTTGAAGTATGGCGGTCGGAACAGGCCCCCGTCGCGGCTCCGTTGCGATGGGTGATGCAATGCAATGTAAAGGAATGCAGTAAATGGCACAGGGAACTGTGAAGTGGTTCAACGCGGAGAAGGGCTTCGGCTTCATCGCGCCTGACGACGGCAACGCCGATGTTTTCGTGCACTACTCCGAGATTCAGGGCAACGGCTTCCGTACCCTGGAAGAGGACCAGCGCGTGGAGTTCGAGGTCGGTCAGGGCACCAAGGGCCCGCAGGCCACCGGCGTTCACGCCCTCTAGTCTTCTCTGAGCCCGCCAGGGTTCGACACAAGACTTCACCGGACTCCCGGACCGCTTCGGCGGCCGGGAGTCCGGTCTTTTCGTCCCGCGTCGGCCGGAGACCTCACTGTCACATTCGGGCCGTACCATGGTCGTGTGAGTCAGATGTCGCTGTTCTCTGCGGAGATCGAGGACCCGGCCATCGCGGACCTCGCCGGATTACTTGCGGCACAGGGTCAGTCGGTGCACACGAGTTGGGGTGCACGCGTCTCCGTGGTGGTCGGGGAGCAATGGCGCGCGGAGGAGATCTGCGCGGAGATCCGCGGCGCCGGTCTCGAAGCGGAGATCGTGACCTCCGAGGAGGGCCGCCCGATCGCACGGACCGAGGCCAATCCGCGGATCACCGCGCTGCACCGTGCATGGTCTGCCGGTGCAGTGAAGGCGGTTCCTGAGGGGTGGACGCCGACCCCGCACGCGCTGCGCCTGTGGACTCTCGCGTCCGGCCGCCCGGACGGCGCTCATTACCTGCTCGGCCTCGACCCGAGTGCCCCCGACACTCACGCGCCGCTGTCGACCGCGCTCATGCGGGTCGGCATCGCACCGACCCTCGTCGGAACGCGCGGGCCGCACCCGGCGCTGCGGATCTCCAGTCGCAAGCGGGTCACCCGGCTGCTCGAGACCGTCGGCATCGCACCGGACGGGGCTCCGGAAGGTGTGTGGCCTTCCCCATAGGCCGTGAGGTGCGGCGACCCCACCGGGTGTCGTCCGTTCGGACTACTCGACGTGTGTCATTCGGGACCAACGTCCCGACCCCACAATCCGAGGTGACGTGCAGAAGACGCGTTATATAAGGTACAACGGCATCGAGCAGCAATTCTCTGACTGAAGGGCACCCGTGGCCGCCTCCGACAACGCATCCTCAGCCGTCCGGCGTCTCGTCATCGTCGAGTCGCCGACCAAAGCCCGCAAAATCGCGGGCTACTTGGGCGGGAACTACGTCGTCGAATCGTCTCGCGGCCACATCCGCGATCTGCCGCGCGGTGCAGCCGACGTCCCCGCCAAGTACAAGGGCCAGCCCTGGGCTCGCCTCGGCGTGAACGTCGACGACAACTTCGAGCCGCTGTACGTGGTGTCCGCCGACAAGAAGTCGACTGTCTCCGAACTCAAGTCGCTGATGAAGGACGTCGACGAGCTCTACCTCGCGACGGACGGTGACCGCGAGGGGGAGGCGATCGCCTGGCATCTGCTCGAGACGCTCAAGCCGAAGATCCCGGTGAAGCGCATGGTGTTCCACGAGATCACCGAGTCGGCGATCCGCGCCGCCGCCGAGAATCCGCGTGAGCTCGACATCGACATGGTCGACGCGCAGGAGACCCGCCGCATCCTCGACCGGCTCTACGGCTACGAGGTGTCGCCGGTGCTGTGGAAGAAGGTCATGCCGAAGCTGTCGGCGGGCCGAGTGCAGTCGGTCGCCACCCGGATCATCGTCGAGCGCGAGCGTGAGCGCATGGCGTTCGTCTCCGCCGACTACTGGGACATCGCCGCCACCGTAGACGCCGGCGAGTCCTCGTCGCCGCGGACCTTCGCCTCCCGCCTGGTGAACATCGGCGACGACCGCGTCGCCACCGGGCGCGACTTCGGTGCCGACGGCCAGCTCAAGAAGGCCACCGGGGTCACGGTGCTCGATCAGGCGCGCGCGAGGGCCCTCGCGACCGCACTGGAGGGCGCGTCGCTCACGGTGACGTCGGTGGAGGAGAAGCCGTACACCCGCCGTCCCTACGCGCCGTTCATGACCTCGACGCTGCAGCAGGAGGCGGGCCGCAAGCTGCGGTTCTCGTCCGACCGCACGATGCGGATCGCGCAGCGGTTGTACGAGAACGGTTACATCACCTACATGCGTACCGACTCGACCACGCTGTCGGAGTCGGCCATCAACGCCGCCAGGTCGCAGGCCCGTCAGCTCTACGGCGACGATTACGTCCACCCGACGCCGCGTCAGTACACGCGCAAGGTCAAGAACGCGCAGGAGGCGCACGAGGCGATCCGCCCGGCGGGCGACTCGTTCCGCACCCCCGGCCAGGTGGCGTCGGCGCTCGACACCGATGAGTTCCGGCTCTACGAGCTGATCTGGCAGCGCACCGTCGCCTCGCAGATGGCCGACGCACGCGGTACCACCATGAGCCTGCGGCTGACCGGGCACGCGACCGCCGGTCCCAGCCCCAGCGGTGAACAGGTCACCTTCGCCTCGTCCGGCCGCACCATCACGTTCCCCGGCTTCCTGTCGGCCTACGTCGAGACTGTGGACGCGCTGGCCGGCGGCCAGGCCGACGACGCCGAGAACCGGCTGCCGAACCTCCGCGAAGGGCAGACGCTCACCGCCGCGTCGCTCACCGCCGACGGACACTCCACCAACCCGCCGGCCCGCTACACCGAGGCCTCGCTGGTCAAGGTGCTCGAAGAGCTGGGCATCGGCCGGCCGTCGACCTACGCGTCGATCATCGGCACCATCCAGGACCGCGGCTACGTGGTGAAGAAGGGCAGCGCGCTGGTTCCGTCATGGATCGCGTTCGCTGTGGTGGGGCTGCTGGAGGGTTACTTCAACAGCCTCGTCGACTACGACTTCACCGCGTCGCTGGAGGACGACCTGGACCAGATCGCGTCGGGGAACGCCGACCGCACCCGCTGGCTCAGCGAGTTCTATTTCGGCGCGGACGAGGCTCAGCACGACGACGACGGAGACGCGGCGGGCGCGATGGCCCGCGTCGGCGGACTCAAGAAGCTGGTCGGAGTGAACCTCGAAGGCATCGATGCCCGCGAGGTGAACTCGATCAAGCTGTTCGATGATTCGCAGGGCCGTCCGGTGTTCGTGCGGGTGGGCAGGTACGGCCCGTATCTGGAACGCAACGTCGCGGGACCGGACGCCGAGCCCGATCTGCAGCGCGCCAACCTGCCGTCGGACATGACGCCCGACGAACTGACGCTCGACGTCGCGGAGAAGCTGTTCGAGACTCCGCAGGAGGGCCGTGTGCTGGGCGTGGACCCGGCCACCGGACACCAGATCGTCGCGAAGGAGGGCCGATTCGGCCCTTACGTCACCGAGATCCTTCCGTCCGAGGACGACGAGGACGAGGACCCGGGGACGTCGGCGCCCGTCCCGACCATTCCGGCCGGGCCGACACCGCGCGGCGGCGCGGACGAGGTGGTCTCGCTCGACGACGTGCCGAGCGGCGGATCGGGCGGTGTCGCGACCGCGACGACCACGACGACGGCCAAGAAGACCGCGAAGAAGACGGCGAAGAAGGCTGCCAAGAAGGCCGGACCGAAGCCGCGCACCGGCTCGTTGTTCAAGGGCATGGACATCTCGACGATCACGCTCGACGACGCCCTGAAGCTTCTGTTGTTGCCGCGCGTGGTGGGAGTGGACCCGGAGAGCAAAGAGGAGATCACCGCCCAGAACGGCCGGTACGGTCCGTACCTCAAGAAGGGCACCGACTCGCGGTCGTTGACCAGCGAGGAGCAGCTGTTCACGGTCACGCTCGACGAGGCGCTGAAGATCTACTCCGAGCCGAAGCGCCGTGGTCGTGCGGCCGCAGCGCCGCCGTTGCGCGAACTCGGCAACGACTCGGTCAGCGAGAAGCCGATGGTGATCAAGGACGGCCGATTCGGTCCGTACGTCACCGACGGCGAGACCAACGCCAGCCTCCGCAAGGGCGACGAGGTGGCGACCATCACACCCGAGCGGGCGATGGAACTGCTCGCTGACCGCCGTGCCCGCGGTCCGGCCAAGAAGACCGCCAAGAAGACCACGGCCAAGAAGACCACGGCCAAGAAGACGACTGCGAAGAAGACGGCTGCGAAGAAGACGACTGCGGCGAAGAAGACCACAGCGAAGAAGACGGCTACGAAGAAGACGGCCGCCAAGAAGACGGCGCCGAAGACCGAGGACTGAGCGGGACCCGAGGCTGCCGGGGCCGGCGGATCGAGGCATTGCGACCCTTGGCCGGGACCGGTCGGCCGGGGGACACTGGACTGGTGGACTCCCGATCGACGCCTCCGGATCACAGTGCCCCCGACCGCGCTGCCCGACCTGCGACGATGCGGGTCTGGCGCGTGACCGACACCGGCCCGGTGTCGACGACGTCGCCGATCGAATGGACGCGGGAACCGGTCCCGACGCCCTCACCGGGCGAGCTGCTGATCCGCGTCGACGCGTGCGGCGTGTGCCGCACCGACCTCCACGTGGTGGAGGGCGATCTACCGGTGCACCGACCGCATGTCGTACCCGGTCACGAGGTCGTCGGCACCGTGGTGGAGATCGCGCCGGGCACGACCACCGAGTTCCGGGTGAACGATCGAGTCGGGGTCCCGTGGCTGCACAGCACGTGCGGTCGGTGCGTGTACTGCCGGCGCGGAGCAGAGAACCTGTGCCCCGACTCGACCTACACCGGATGGGACGCCGACGGCGGATACGCCGAGTTCGCGGTGGTGCCCGCCGCCTACGCGCTGCGCCTGCCGACGGGCTACAGCGTCGACGAGCTGGCGCCCCTGCTGTGCGCCGGGATCATCGGCTTCCGTGCCCTGCGCCGCGCCGAACTCCCGCCCGGCGGGCGACTCGGTCTGTACGGGTTCGGCGGCAGCGCACATCTCGTCGCGCAAGTCGCGATTCATCAGGGTGCCCGCGTTCACGTTCTCACTCAGGCTCCCCACGCGCGTCGACTGGCCGCCGATCTGGGAGCCGTCTCCGTCGGCGGCGCCTACGACAGCCCGACCGAACCGCTCGATGCGGCCATCATCTTCGCGCCGGTCGGCGAACTGATCCCCACGGCACTCGAGGCGCTCGACCGCGGCGGAATCCTGTGCCTCGCCGGGATCCATATGAGTGCGACCCCGCCGCTGGACTACCGCAGGCATCTCTTTCACGAGAAGGAGATCCGGAGTGTGGAGGCCAACACTCGCGACGACGCCGTCGCCTTCCTCCAGTTCGCCGACGACCACCGCCTGCAGGTGACGACGAGGCCGTACCGGCTCGACGAGGCGCTGCACGCGTTGCGTGACCTGAAGGCCGGCCGGTTCGCGGGGGCTGCGGTGCTGCATCCGGCCGTCGAACCGGAGCCGTGACGCCTACGGGACGACGAGCACCGGGCACCGCGCGTGATGGACCAGGTTCTGGCTCACCGATCCCATGAACGTGCCCGCCACCGACCCCATCCCGCGTGAGCCGACGATCAGGAGCCGGGCGGACGACGATGCGCCGACCAACCCTCGTGCCGCGGACGAGTCGCCGTACACGATGTCGACGTCCACCTCCGGGAACTGCTCGCACGCGGGAGCGATCCGACGCCGCAGCCGTGCGATCCCGTCCTGCTCCACCAGGCTCCAGTTGACGAGGTTGAGCGCGTATCCGGCGCCGATCATGGCGGCGGCCGGGAAGTAATAGGCGACGGTGAGCTCTTCACCGAGAGCCCGAGCCTGATGCAGAGCCACGGTCAGCGCGCGGTCGGCGTGAGGTGAACTGTCGTATCCGACCACCAGTCCGTCGCGATCACTGTCGGCGGGATCGTCCTCGCGCCATGCGAGGACCGGACACGACGACGATCGGATGACCCCCATCACCTGGCTGCCGAGCAGGACGTCGCGAATGGGACCGGACCGCGTCGACCCGATGACCACCATCGACGCCCCGGAGGAGTACTCGGCGACGTGGTCGGCGAGGGTGCCGCTGTAGACCTGGGTGGCGATGTCCAGGTCCGGTGCGACCTCGCGGGCAGCGGCCAGGGCTTCGGTGAGCACCTTGGTCCCGGCTGTGTTCGCCTCTCGGCGGAGTGCTGGGTCGACGCACATCGCGAACGGATCGTGGGCGGCGAACCACACATCGTCCGGAACGGCGTACACGAGCCGGATCGGAGACCGCGTGCGGGCACACCACTCCGCAGCCCATCGGGCGGCTCCGAGCGCGCGCCGGGACCCGTCCACTCCGACGATCACGGGTCGGTCGAGGGTGTAGCTCATCGACCCATCCTCGCGCGTCGAGTCCCATCGCCGACAGTGCCGAACAGGACCGGAGACCACGTGACCAAGGACTGCCACCCCGGGTGACCTCGGGCCCGCCCCGGAACTACTCCAGCGTGGACGTCGGCTCGGCGACGTCGATGTCGGGGCGGGCGAGGAGGGTCTCGATGCCGCGGCCGCGCAATTCGACGCCCTCGCCGATCCGCCAGTGCTCGGCCTCGCCCTCGCCGGCGAGGAAGACGGCGCGGGCGGAGCCGAGCACGCGGGTCGGCTCGTCCTTCGCCAGTTCGGTGAGGCGTGCCGCCTCGTTGACCGGATCGCCGATCACCGTGTACTCGAGCCGCTGCTCCGCGCCGATGTGGCCGGCCACCGCCTTGCCCGCGGAGACGCCGATACCCATGTCCACGTCGCCGAGCCGTCGCGCGAGCTCGACGCGCAGGTCGCGTGCGGCGGCCAGCGCCGAACCGGCGAAATCGTCCTGCTCGAGGGGCGCGCCGAAGATCGCCAGCGCGGCGTCGCCCTGGAACTTGTTGACGAATCCGCCGTGCCTGCCGACCACGTCGACGACCACCTTGAAGAATTCGTTGAGCAGTTCCACCACCTCGCGCGGCGGCCGGTTCACCGCCAAACGCGTCGACCCGACGATGTCGACGAACAGCACGCCGACGTAACGCTCCTCGCCGCCGAGTTCGGTGCCCGTCTCGATCGCCCGACGGGCGACGTCCTCGCCGACATAGCGTCCGAACAGGTTGCGCAGCTGCTGGCGTTCGCGGAGGTCGGAGACCATCTCGTTGAAGCCCGCCTGCAGCAGACCGAGGTCGTTGCCGTCGTAGATCTTCACCGCGACGTTGAGGTTGCCGGCGCGGACCTGATTCAGCGCGACGCGCAGTTGTTTCACCGGATCGGTGATGGACCGGACGAGGCGGGTGATCGCGAGCAGTCCGAACACCAGGGCGGCCGCGGCCATCCACAGGATGGGCCGCTGCAGGCCGACGGCGTCGGTGTCGATGACCGCCGTGCGCTGCAGGATGATGAGCGCGGCGATGATGGTCATCGGTACGGCCACCGACACCACCCAGAACACGGTGATCCGAGTGGCGATGCCGGGTGCGTTGGAGTTGTCCGGGTCGTTGGCCATCGCGGCCACGGTGATCGGCCGCAGCACCTTCTCCGCCTGCATGAAGCTCAGCACGCCCGTGACGAGGGCGCCGATCAGGCTGGCGATGATCACGACGACGAAGTCCTTCATCGACGTGCGCAGGTTGATGACCGCGAGGATCACTCCGCCGATGCCCCACAGGCCGAGGTTCACCGCGGTCAGCAGAGTCGGGAGGTTCAGCGCCCGTTTGCGTGCGGCGGCGTCGTCGAGTCTGGTCCGCCGACGGTGCCAGATCAGCACCGGCATGCTCAGCTGGATGGAGAGATACGCACCGACGATGATGGCGATGAACAGGTACAGCCCGAAGGCCACCTGATTCTGGGCGTTGAACTCGCTGATCGAGATCGAGTCGACGCGCGGCATGCCGAAACGCAGGAAGGCGAATGTGAACAGAGCGCCGATCAGGTTCGCGCGAAGCATGTCGAGTGCGAGGACCGGCCACGGTGTGTGTGCCAGCCAGCGCAGGGTGTGCGCTGCTCTGGACAACCACGACCGTCGTCTTACCATGTCATCCAAGGTAGCGGCATGCTTGCAATTGTTAAACAGCGTGCGGGATGCGTGTTGTCTGAACTGGGCTTTAGGCTGGCTGATGTGACAAATGTCTTTGACCGGATGATCGGGCAGCAAGCGCTGATCGGAGAGCTTCTGGCGGCCGCGACGTCGGCGCGGTCGGTGGCCGCTCGACTCGACGAAGCGGACGCCGGGGCGGTGTCGATGTTCGACGAGCGCCCGGGATCCGAGTCCGAGGCGGGTCCGCGCGAGTCGATGACCCACGCCTGGCTGTTCACCGGTCCTCCCGGCAGCGGCAGGTCGGTGGCCGCGACCTGCTTCGCGGCCGCGCTGCAGTGTCAGGCGGCCGACGAGGTGGGCTGCGGTGAATGCCGTGCGTGCACCACCGTGCTGGCCGGGACTCACGGCGACGTCCGGCACATCGTTCCCGAGGGGCTCACCATCTCGGTGGCGCAGATCCGCGACATCGTCCAACTCGCGGCCCGCCGCCCGACCACCGGTCGCTGGCAGATCGTGGTGGTCGAGGACGCCGATCGGCTCACCGAACAGGGCGCCAACGCGCTGCTGAAAGCCGTCGAGGAGCCGCCGGACCGCACCATCTTCCTGCTCTGCGCGCCCTCGGTGGCGCCGGAGGACATCGCGATCACGCTCCGGTCGCGGTGCCGGCATGTGGGACTGACCGCGCCCGCGGCCGCCGACATCGCCCGCGTCCTGGTGGACCGTGACGGGATCGACGCCGACCGCGCGTCCTGGGCGGCATCGGTGTCGGGCGGGCACGTCGGCCGGGCCCGCCGCCTCGCCGTCGACGGGTCGGCACGCGCACAGCGCGACCAAGCGCTCGGCCTGGCTCGGGCAGCCACCCGCGATTCCACCGCGTTCGCGGCGGCCGAGACGCTCGTCAAGACGGCGACCGAGGCCGCGAACCAGATCAGTGCCGAGCGCGACGCCGCCGAGACCGAGGAACTGATGACCGCCCTCGGTGCCGGCGGAACCGGCAAGGGCACCGCACGGCCGCCCCGCGGAACGGCCGGTGCGGTGAAGGAACTCGAGAAGCGGCAGAAATCGCGCCGCACCCGGACGATGCGGGACGTGCTCGACCGCGCGCTCGTCGACCTCGCGGCTCTGTTCCGCGACGGGCTCTCGCTGTCGATGGGAGCACAGGTGACACTGATGCACCCGGACAAGGCTCAGGACCTGACCGTCCCGATGGCGCGGCACGCGTCTCCCGAACAGCTTCTGCGGTGCCTTGAGGCGGTGCTGGAGTGCCGTGAGGCACTCGAGACGAATGTGAAGCCCAAGTTCGCCGTCGACGCCATGGTGGTGCGGATCGGCAGGCAGCTGGCACGCCGCTGAACGCCCGAAGGCGGGCTCCACCGGAGCCGGTTTCTCCGGACCGGAGAAATTCTTCAGTCCTTTGACCAGCAGGTTAGCCCGATTCTCGGATCCGGCGATTTCGTCCGTCACGCGCGGGCGCGTGAAATGGTTGCATGCTCACTTGGGAGAACTTGGAGGACCGGATCGGCCGGAACTGGGCCATCGTGTCCAGGCTCGTGCTGGCCACAGTCCTCTATTACGCGGTCTCCGTCCTGTACCACGGGACGGTCGGCTACGCCGGCGGCGAGGTGTTCACTCGTCCGCTGACGGGGACTGCGATCTTCGCGGGCATCATGTGCATCCCGGCCGCGGCCGGGTGGTACGTGTCGCGACGGTTCGCTACGGCGGGGGACGCCTAGCGATCAGTCGTCGCCGTCGGCGGCTTCCGACTCGTCGTGCTCGGCGAGAGGATCGTCGCCGCCGGCACCCTCCAGCACCGTCAGCTCATTGTCGATCGCCGCGGAGACAGCTTCGGCCTTCTCTTTGATCTTGTCGATGAAGTCGGGCATATGAGTCTCCTCGGACGGTGCGGAACCTGCCTCAACTATAGGTGCGCAGGGGAGAGGGACGAGGGTCAGCCGCCGGGGAGCAGCGGCCGGCCTGTCGGGGCTTACGTCCACGGCGCGCTATGAGAGGGGTTAGCGCGTCGGGGCGTGACGTCGAGGAGGCGTCGGAGAGACTGACGGTCGGCACACGACCGTCGGCGTGACGGCCGGTGTACCGCTCGCACTGTCGGGGATGCGAGCGGCACGCCGGCTGTCGCTGTTGAGCGAACGTCTGGTTCTTAAGCCGCTTTAGTTCTCAGGCCGGTTGGGTGAGCGTCCGGTTATTAGGCCGCTTTAGTTCTCAGGCCAGTTGAGCGAGCGGAGCGAGTCGAAACACAGCCAGCGGGAGTTTCGACTCGCTTCGCTCGCTCAACAAGCCTGGGTGGTGGCTGCTCGCTCAACGAGCCTGGGTGGTGGCTGCTCGCTCAAGAAGCCTGGGTGGCGACTGCTCGCTGAACAAGCCTGGGTGGTGGCTGCTCGCTCAACAAGCCTGGGTGACTGCCCGCTCAACGTCCGGTACCGGCCGGCAGAGGGCGCGGGTCACGCGGTGACGATGCTGCGCTTGGCCAGTCCCATCCAGAAGCCGTCGATCGGCTGCTCGGGTACGGCGTCGGCCCGGGTGGCGGCGCCGAGGGTGACGAACAGCGGCGCGAAGTGCTCGGTTCGCGGGTGCGCGTACGGCATACCGGGTGCGCGGTGCGCGAAGTCGAGGAGACCGTCGACGTCGCCGGCGGCGAAGCGTTCGCGTGTCCATTCATCGAAGTCGACCGACCACTGCGGGGGCGTCGCGCCGGGCGACGGATCGTCGAGGAAGGGCAAGCCGTGAGTGGTGAAACCGGATCCGATGATGAGCACGCCCTCGTCGCGCAGTTCGGTGAGCCGCTCGCCGAGACGCATGAGGCGCGCGGGATCGAGGGTCGGCATCGACATCTGCAGCACCGGGATGTCGGCGTCCGGGTACATGATCGTGAGCGGCACGTATGCGCCGTGGTCGAGCCGCCGCTCGGCGTCGCGATGCACCTGCTCGCCCAACGGCATCAGCCCGGCGACCCGATCAGCGAGATCGGGTGCGCCGGGCGATGGGTACGTCGTTCGGTAGTAGCGGTCCGGGAATCCCCAGAAGTCGTAGGTGAGGGGGACTCTCGAGTCCGTGGCTCCGATGGTCAGCGGTGCGGCCTCCCAATGAGCGGAGACCACCAGGATCTGCCGCGGTCGCGGAAGGTCGGCGGCGAGTCGTTCCAACTGGCCGACCCACCGTTCGTCGTCCACCAGGGGAGGAGCGCCGTGGCTGAGGAACAGCGCGGGCATGCGGTCGGCGGTCGGAGCGTTCATGGCTTCACAATCTCATCTGCGGTGTGACTGCGAATGGAACGTCGGCCGGCCGCCGGGTATTCCTCCTGCGTCAGCTGGCCGAGAGCAGGCTGAGGATGCTCGCGAAATCGGAGCTGCCGACGCCGGACTGCATCGCCAGGCTGCCGAAGTCCAGGACCGAGCCGATGCTGCCGATGCCGCTCGGGACGATCACCGGACGCACAGTGACGCCGATATTGCCCGGTTCCAGCGACTTGATGCCACCGCAGGTGCCGAGGAACAAGTACACGCCGTCGCCGACCTTGACGTCCGTGGAGTTGCTGTTGGGTCCGGGACTGATCAGGTTGTTGCTCGCGGCGGGACCGAACCGCAGTCCGGGGTTCAGCATGATCTTGACGATCGTCCCGTAGTCGCCGGCGTTAAAAGCGACGAAGGCCTGCAGCGCTTGAGTGCCGTCGAGCAGCGCGGAGGTGCAGCTGCTTTCGCCGAGGAGATGTTCGGTTACATTCGGATTGGTCAGTGTCAGCCGCACGTTCTTGCCATTGAACGAGCCCTGCTCCGATTTCAGGGTCGGACCCTGGTAGCGGTCGGCGGCGGCCGCCTCGCCGGGAGTCGCGACGGTCACACCGGCGACGGCCGTCAGCGCGACCGCGGCGGTGAGTACGAGAGTTCGGAGATTTCGGAGCATTCGGGGCACGTCCTGTCGGGTCCGGAACGGGGAGTTCGCCTGAAATATAGCCACCGAAGGCGCATTCGGCGTCATCGACGACGGTTCGTGGCACGGATCTGTACATGGCCGGAGAGTTTCGCGGAGCCGCCTGGCGTGTGAGACTGCAACTTCGTTGACAGTGACCTCGACGCGGTGAGCCGATGCCACGATCGGGCATGACAACCGAAGACAAACGACTCGCGAAGGACCCGCAGGGCTGGCGCGCCGGGCTCACGAGTTCCCCGTCATCGCCCCGGAACGACCCCGGCAGGGTTCACCGACCGAATCATCGCACTGCGCCGACAACTGACCGCCGAAGGCGAAGACGCCGGACCAGTGACCATCGGGTGGCACCGACAACCCGCGAACCCCCGGAAAAGCAATGAGTCGCGACATCGTGTGCAAACGATGTCGCGACTCATCACACGGAGCCGCCTGGGGTGTGTGAGACTGCGACATCGTTGACACGTCTCATCGGGGGTTTTCCGCGCACATCGTTGACACCTGCGGCGCGACATCGTTGACGTTTTGGCCGCGGACATCGTTGACACCTGCAGCGCGACATCGTTGACAGTGACCTCGACGGTGAGCCGATGCCACGATCGGGCATGACAACCGAAGACAAACGACTGGTGATCGTCCGCGCGGTCCGCGACCAACACCTCACACCGACACAGGCTGCCGCGCGTTACCGAGTGTCCCGGCAGTGGGTGTACGAACTCCTCAAGCGATACGACCGCGAAGGACCCGCAGGTCTGGTGCCGCGCTCACGAGCTCCCCGTCATCGCCCCGGAACGACCCCGGCAGTGATCACCGACCGAATCATCGCACTGCGCCGACAACTGACCGCCGAAGGCAAAGACGCCGGACCAGAGACCATCGGATGGCACCTGCACAGGGAAGGACTGCAGGTGCCTGCGGCCTCGACGATCCGCCGCATCCTGCACGCCGCGGGCCTGATCACCCCAGAACCCCGCAAACGGCCCCGCAGTTCCTACATCCGCTTCGAAGCCGACCTGCCCAACGAATGCTGGCAAGCCGACATCACTCACTGGTACCTCGCCCACGGAGACCGGGTAGAGATCCTCGACTTTCTCGATGATCACTCTCGATTCCTGCTCCACATCAGCACGCAGAACGCATACACCGGAACAGATGTCGTCACCGTCATGAACGCACTGATCAACCAGTACGGGGCACCGTCATCGACCCTGACCGACAACGGGATGGTGTTCACCACCCGACTCACCGCACGCAACGCCGGCCGTAACGGCTTCGAGAAACTCCTCGAAGCCCACCACATCACCCAGAAGAACGGCTCACCCGGACACCCGCAGACACAAGGCAAGATCGAACGCTTCCACCAAACCCTCAAACGGTGGCTCCGCGCCCGCCCCCGACCCACCACCATCGAGGACCTACAAGCACATCTCAACGACTTCCGCACCTGGTACAACACCGACCGTCCGCACCGTTCGCTAGGCCGCCGCACACCCTGCCAGGCCTACACCGCGCTGGCGAAGGCACACCCGCAGACCACCACCGAACCAGAGTGGCGTACCCGGACCGACCGGATCGACAACCACGGCAAAGTCAGCCTCCGCTACGCCGGCCGCCTACGACACCTCGGAATGGGCCGAGCCAACATCGGCCAGCCAGTACTCATGCTGATCCACGACCACGACGTCATCACCACCCACGCAGAGACCGGCACAATCATCGCCACCCACCACATCGACGACACCCGCGACTACCAGCCGCCAGACAAGAACACACCGACAACCCGCGAACCCCCGGAAAAGCAATGAGTCGCGACATCGTGTGTAAACGATGTCGCGACTCATCACACGGAGCCGCCTGGGGGAATCGAACCCCCGACCTATTCATTACGAGTGAATCGCTCTGCCGACTGAGCTAAGGCGGCGTGCCGTCTGACGACAGCGCTCATGATGGTACCGAGTCGTCAGCCTCGCAGGCAAAACGGGTGCTAGGAGACCGATTCCGCGATGCGTCGGGTCTCCGCTGCGATCACCGCGCGACAATCGTCCGGGTCCAGGACCACGCCGAAGACGTCCGCGAGCAGGACCGGGAGCTCCGCGGGTTCGACGTCGCGGACCTGTGAGAGGCCGTCCGGTTTCTCCGTGGTCCAGGTGACCCCGTCGAGGGTCTCGTGTGTGCGTTCGTCGAAGCGCTGAACGAAGGATCGGGTGACGAACGGTGACCGGGGTGAAGTGGAGACGAAGTGATTGCCGACGGCGTAATCGATCGGGAACTGCGGATCGAACGTGAACGCGTTGCGAGGGATCCACTCTTCGGCCCGCTGGGCGAGGACCCAGCGTGCGGTACCGAACAGGTCGCCGACCGGTGAAGAGGTGAGGCGGAAACCCCAGCCGTCCTGCTCCACCTCCGCGCCGTTCGCCAACGGGATCGGCTCGAGGGGGCCGCGGCCGAAGCCGACGTCACACAGGTATCGACTGCCGTCGTCGAACTCGACGGCGAGGAGCGCATGCGTCGCAGGCCGCGTCTCGGGGTCGCCGCCGAGAATCACCCGCCCGGACAGGGCTGTGAAGCGAAACCCGAGGCGTTCGAGTGCGGCGGCGAACAGCGCGACGTGCTCGAAGCAGTAACCGCCGCGCGATTGCTCGACCAGCTTGCGCTGGACGGCAGCGATGTCGAGCGGAATCGGTCGGCCGACGATGATCTCGAGGTTCTCGAACGGGATGGACGTGACGTGGGCGCGATGGAGCTCGCGCAGCGCGTCGAGCGTCGGTACGGGCGGTGCGGCCGCACCGATCCTGTCCAGATACGCCGTGAAGTCGAGGCCGTCGCTGCACCAGAGGGACATGCGTCCCAGTCTGCCGGTGCGGCGACGGCCTCGGCCAGTGGATTTCGCTATCCGGCGACGCCCTCGGCGCGGGCCGCGGCGGCGACGGCCGCGGCCACAGCGGGGGCCACCCGCTCGTCGAGTGGGCTGGGCACGATGCGGTCAGCGGCCAGATCGTCGCCCACCACCGAGAGGATCGCCTCGGCGGCGGCGATCTTCATGCCCTCGGTGATACGGCGGGCGCCGGCGTCCAGCGCTCCGGCGAAGACGCCGGGGAAGGCGAGGACGTTGTTGATCTGATTCGGGAAGTCGCTGCGTCCGGTCGCGACGATCGCCGCGTACTTGGCGGCCACGTCTGGATGGATCTCCGGGTCGGGATTCGACATCGCGAAGACGATCGCGTCGTCGGCCATCGAGGCGATGAGCTTCTCGTCGACGGTCCCCGCGGAGACGCCGAGGAAGACGTCGGCGCCGTCGAGGGCTTCGGCGACACCGCCGGTGAGCCCGCGCGGATTGCTCCAGGCGGCGACCTCGTTCTTGTACTCGACCATGTCGGTGCGGTCGGTGCCGACGATGCCCTTGGAGTCGAGCACCACGATGTCGTCCACGCCCGCGGCTTTGAGGATCTTGGCGCACGCCACCCCGGCCGCGCCGGCGCCCGAGACGACCACCTTGAGTCCGGCGAGCTCACGGCCCAGGAATCGGACCGCGCCCTTGAGGGCTGCGAGGACGACGATCGCCGTGCCGTGCTGGTCGTCGTGCATCACCGGGCAGTCGAGCGCCTCGATGACGCGGCGCTCGATCTCGAAGCAGCGCGGCGCCGAGATGTCCTCGAGGTTCACCGCGCCGAAGCTGGGCCGCAGCCGGACGAGCGTCTCGACGATCTCGTCGGGGTCGGTGGTGTCGAGCACCAGGGGGATGGAGTTCAGGCCCGCGAAGGTGCGGAACAGGGCGGCCTTGCCCTCCATGACCGGCAGCGAGGCGCGCGGGCCGATGTCGCCCAGCCCCAGGACGGCGGTGCCGTCCGACACCACCGCCACCAACCGGTCGGTCCAGGTGTAGTCGTTGACGAGTTCGGGTTCCCGGTGGATCGCGCGCGATACCTGCGCCACGCCGGGTGTGTAGGCGATCGAGAGATCGCGCTGGGTGGCGATGGGGGCGCTCAGTTCGACGGACAGTTTGCCGCCGCGGTGCGCGTCGAAGATCTCGTCGTCGGTGATGGGCATGTCGGTGGTCTCCGGCTCGCTCGGTGCAGCGATCGTCTCGTCTGCCGTACTGGTCACTGTGTCTCCTCGATGCGGACGCCGTTGTCCGTTGTCAGATCTGCTCCGCGGATGCTGCCGACACGCGCAGAGGTGAAGGGCGCCGCGGAGTGTGTGCAGCGTATTCGTCTCGGCGGCACGGTGGCGCCGAACGGTCGCGTCGTCGCGCAAGTCACATCGCGGGGAGGGTCGCTCGGCCGTCGACGGTGGCGGTGACGCCCGCGTCGAAGAGGATGGAGCCGACGCGGCACGGATGAGATTGTGCCATCGGCGCGCACGAGAAGTGCACGCGCCTGCGGGGTCGCCTCCCCGATGCGGCCGTCGAGGCCGCCGAGCGCTAACATACAACTTGTGTCTATGACGTATTCATCCGCGGACCGCGTGTACGACGAGGTCAAGGAATTGATCCTGACCTGCGACCTTCCCGGCGGGGAGATGATCAGCGAGGGCGAGATCGCCACTCGGTTCGACGTGAGTCGCACACCGGTCCGCGAGGCCTTCCTACGGCTGGCCGCCGAGGGCTGGATGCGTCTGTACCCGAAGCGCGGCGCGCTCATCGTCCCGATCGGCGAAGGCGAGGCCCGGGACGTCCTCGACGCCCGTGTGCTGCTCGAGACTCACGCGATGGAGTCAGTGTCGGGCGACACCGTGGCCATCGCCGCACTGGTCGGCCGACTGGAGGACAACCTCTCGCGGCACCGGCTGGTGGATCCGGCCGACGCGTCGGAGTTCGCGCGGCTCGACGCCGAGTTCCACCAGCTGATCGTCGCCGCCGGGCGCAACGGGCTGTTGGCCGACTTCTACGTCTCGCTGGGCGAACGGCACCGTCGGATGACGGCCGAGCGACTGCGTCACGACCCCGGAATCACCGAACGCATCGTGGCCGATCACGCCGACCTCGCGCAGGTGGTCGGAGCGGCCGACGCCGCCCGTTTCGCGTCGCTGCTGACCGCACACCTCACCGGTGTCCACGGCACGGACGGAAGCGCGGCATGAGCGCGGCCGAACGCGCACGCGGCGCGGTCGCCGGGTGGCCCGCGGTCTCGCTGGCGGTCTTCACCGCGGCATGGGGCGGCAATGAGTTCACACCGCTGCTGGTCATGTACCGGACCGCATCGCAGATGTCGGCGGTGGTGGTGGACGCCCTGCTGTTCCTGTACGTGTTGGGCATCGTCCCGGCACTGCTGGTCGGCGGACCGCTGTCGGATCGGCTCGGCCGCCGCGCGCTGATGCTGCCGTCGCCGGTGATCGCGGCGGCCGGGTCCGTCCTCCTGGCGCTCGGCGAGCACTCGGTTCCGCTGTTGGCCGCCGGCCGCGTGCTGAGCGGCGTGGCGCTGGGTCTGGCGATGGCGGTCGGCGGAACGTGGATCAAGGAACTGTCGGACCGGGCGGGCGATCCGCCGTCGGCCGGTGCCCGACGCGCCGCGTTGAGCCTGACCGCGGGCTTCGGGATCGGTGCCGGCCTGGCGGCCGTGCTCGCGCAGTGGGCTCCGCTGCCGGGACAGCTGTCGTACCTGGTCAACGTCGCACTCGCGGTGGCCTCGCTCGGTCTGATCCTGCGGACGCCGGAGACCCGGCCGCGTGCCTCGGACGGTCGGCTGCGGGACGCGATGCGCATTCCCTCGGCGATGAAGCCGCGGTTCTGGCTGCTCGTGGCGCCGGTGGCGCCGTGGGTCTTCGGCGCCTGCGCGATGGCTTATGCGGTGATTCCCGCGATGATGGCCGAACACACGCCCGGCACCGCGATCGCGTTCGCCGGTCTCTGCTGCGTCGCGGGACTCACGGCGGGCTTCTTCATCCAGACCCTCGGCAAGCGGATCGACCGCCCGGGGTCGGTGCGCACCCTGCTCGTGGCACTGGGTCTGGTGGCGGTGGGGATGGCGCTGGCGATCGTCGTCGTGCTGCACCCGTCGATCGTGCTCGCGGTGGTGACCGCCATAGTCCTGGGCTGCGGCTACGGCATGGCGCTCATCTCGTGCCTCATGGAGGTCCAGCGTCTCGCCGGACCCGACGATCTCGCCGGGCTCACCGCCGTCTTCTACACCCTGACTTATCTCGGATTCGCCTCGCCGGCTGTGATGGCCTGGGTCGTCGAGCGTTTCCCGTCGATCAGCTATCCCGAGATGTTCGGAGCGGGAATCGCGATGACCGCACTCGGGGCCGCGGTGGTCTCCCTCGCGAACCGCACGCGAGCGGCCGGTCCGCAGACCGTGGAGCCGGCCGAGCAGACCGTGGACCTCGAACGCGTCTGAAGCGGCTCCCGTACCCGCCCCGGGAGAGGGGGTGACATGATTTCGCGCATGGTTCCGACCAAGATCACCGGACCGCTGAACGCGGTGCTCGCGCGTCTGCCGGAGAGCGCCGCAGATCACCTCGTCCTCGGGTACCGGATGGTCCGCGCGATAGCGGTCAGCAATGTCAGCGACCGTGCGATGACCCTCGCGGCGCAGGCGTTCACCTCCATCCTCCCGGTGCTGTTGCTGCTGACCACGATTCCCGGAGACGGCGTCCTGGACCGAACGATCATGATGTTCAGCCTCGACGGACTCGTCCTGGGACACCCGGATTCGCCGGGGTCGTACGCGTCGTTCGGCATCGCGGGCGCCTTCATGACCATCGTGTCCGCGACTTCGCTCGCCCGCGCCCTCGACCGCATGTACGTCGGCGTCTGGGGTGTGCGGTCCACCGGGCTGCGCGGCTGGTGGCGGTGGCTCACCGTGGTCGCGGTACTCGCCCTCGCGACCACGGCGCAGGCGGTCGTCGTGCTCGACTACAACGAGGACGGCGGACGCATGGTGTTCGCGCTGATCTGGACCTTCGTCATCTGGATGCTGGCGTGGACCGCGGTCCCGCGGATTCTGACGGTGCGACAGCTGGCCGCACCCGACCTGTGGAGCATCGGCGCCCTGGCCGGCGCCGGACTGACGGTCTTCATGGCGATCACGCAGATCGGCTACGCGCAGGTCTTCCACTCCGCGCGCGCCTCGTTCGGATCGCTGGGCATGGTCTTCGCGGCCATCGGCTGGCTGTTCGTGTTCACCGCGATCGTCGTCGTCGCGACAGTTCTGGCACAGGTGATCCGCACGCCGAACGACTCGGACGACGCCTTGGTCGAGGAACCGGTGGAGCTGCGCTCCGACTACGCGTCCGGATAACCGTTCGGATTCTGCGACTGCCAGCGCCAGACGTCGGCGCACATGTCGTCGATGCCGCGGCCGGCGTGCCAGCCGAGTTCCCGATTCGCTTTCGACGGATCGGCCCAGTTCGCCGCCAGATCGCCCGGCCGGCGTGCGACCACCTCGTACGGAATCGTCCGGCCGCTGGCGCGCTCGAAGGCCGCGACCAACTGCAGCACCGACACCGGCTCACCGCTGCCCAGGTTCCACACCGACAGCGCGTCGGCGGTCTCACCGAGCCGGTCGAGTGCGGCGATGTGGCCGGCGGCCAGGTCCTCGACGTGGATGTAGTCGCGGACGCCGGTGCCGTCGACGGTGTCATAGTCGTCGCCGAACACCGACAGCTTCTCCCTGCGTCCGACAGCCACCTGTGCGACGAAGGGCATCAGATTGTTCGGCAGCCCGTTCGGATCCTCACCGATGCGGCCGCTGGCGTGCGCGCCGACCGGATTGAAGTAGCGCAGCAGGGCGATCCGCCAGGAGTCGTCGGCGAGGGCGAGATCGCGCAGCACCTGCTCGATCATCACCTTGGTCCAGCCGTACGGATTGTTCGCCGACGTCGGCATGTCCTCGGTGCGCTGGAGCACCGGGTTCTCGCCGTACACCGTGGCGGAGGAGGAGAAGACGAACTTCCGCACGCCGCGGGCGTCCATCGCGCGGAGCACGCTGAACGCGGTGTCGAGGTTGTTCCGGTAGTACTTCAGCGGCTCGGAGACCGATTCCCCGACCGCCTTGAATCCCGCGAAATGGATGACGGCGTCGATGTCCTCGGCGGCGAAGATCGCGGCGGTGGCCGCCTCGTCGGTCAGGTCCACGCGGTGCACCTTGATCGACTGTCCGCTCAGTTCCTCGAGCCGGTCGATCACCGCGGGCTTGGCGTTGCTGAAATCATCGGCGATCAGGACGTCGTGCCCCGCCGCCAGCAGTTGCAGGACGGTGTGCGAACCGATGTAACCGGCGCCGCCGGTGACGAGTACGCGCATGAGTGTCGGGTCTCCGATCAATCGAGGATCTGCTGAGTTCGGGCGTAGGCGGCTTCCACGCCCTCCTTGTGCGGCGCCCACCAGTCGCGGTTCTCGCGGTACCACGCGATCGTCGCGGCGAGGCCGGAGGCGAAATCGGTGTACGCCGGCCGCCACCCGAGTTCGGTGCGGAGGCGGTGGGAGTCGATCGCGTACCGGCGGTCGTGGCCGGCGCGGTCGGTGACGAAGTCGAAGGCGTCGGCGGGCTGTCCGAGCGCGGTCAGAATCGCCTCGACCACCGTGCGGTTGTCGACCTCGCCGTCGGCGCCGATCAGATAGGTCTCACCGATCCGACCGCGGTCGACGACGGCCCAGACGGCGTCGTTGTGGTCGTCGACGTGGATCCAGTCGCGGACGTTGCGCCCGTCGCCGTAGAGCTTGGGCCGCACCCCGGTCAGCACGTTCGTGATCTGACGCGGAATGAACTTCTCGATGTGCTGATACGGCCCGTAGTTGTTCGAGCAGTTCGAGATGGTGGCGGCGATGCCGAACGACCGGACCCACGCGCGGACCAGCATGTCGCTGCCGGCCTTCGTGGAGCTGTACGGGCTCGACGGGTTGTAGGCCGTCTCCTCGGTGAAACGCGACGGATCGTCGAGGTCGAGGTCGCCGTAGACCTCGTCGGTGCTGATGTGGTGGAGGCGCACGCCATGCCTACGGACTGCTTCGAGCAGCGTGTACGTGCCTACGAGATTGGTCTGGACGAATGCCGACGGGTCGGCGAGCGAATTGTCGTTGTGCGATTCGGCCGCGAAGTTCACCACGAGATCCGATTCGGCGACGAGCGGATCGACGGCCGCGGCGTCGGCGATGTCGCCGCGGACCACCCGGATCCGGTCGGCCACCGGTTGCAGCGTCGACGGGTTCGCGGCGTAGGTGAACTTGTCGAGAACGGTCAGCTGGGCGTCGGGCCGGGTGGCCAGTGTCCGCAGCACGAAGTTGGCTCCGATGAAACCGGCTCCGCCGGTCACCAGCACTCGCATACGGGTTCCCCCGGATCCGGGCATCGCTGCCCCGTGGCTTCGAAATCTGTCGCGGCCAACTGTACCGATAGGCTGATCGCATGCGCGGAATCATCCTCGCCGGCGGCACCGGGAGCAGGCTTCACCCGATCACGCTGGGTGTGAGCAAACAGCTGGTCCCGGTGTACGACAAGCCGATGATCTACTACCCGCTCTCGACGCTGATGCTCGCCGGGATCCGGGACATCCTGGTCATCACCACGCCCGGCGACCGCGCCGCCTTCGAACATCTCCTCGGCGACGGCGAGCGGTTCGGCGTCTCGATCAGCTACACCGTTCAGCCCGAACCGGAGGGCCTCGCGCAGGCCTTCCTGCTCGGTGCCGATCACATCGGCGACGATTCCGTCGCGCTGGTCCTCGGCGACAACATCTTCTACGGTCCGGGGCTGGGTTCGCAGCTCAAGGGATTCGACGGGCTCGAGGGCGGTGCGATCTTCGCCTACCGGGTCGCCGATCCCAGCGCGTACGGTGTCGTCGAGTTCGACTCGGCGGGGAACGCGGTGTCGTTGGAGGAGAAGCCCGCGAGGCCGAAGTCGCGCTACGCGGTGCCGGGGCTGTACTTCTACGATAACGACGTGGTCGACATCGCCGCCGGCCTACGGCCCTCCGCGCGCGGCGAATACGAGATCACCGACGTCAACGCGGAGTACCTGCGGCGCGGAAAGCTCCGGGTCACGGTGCTGCCGCGCGGCACGGCCTGGCTCGACACCGGCACCTTCGACGGTCTGCTCGACGCCGGGAACTTCGTCCGGACGGTGGAGCAGCGGCAGGGGCTCAAGATCGCGGTGCCCGAAGAGATCGCTTGGCGGCTGGGATACCTCGACGACGAGCGGCTCCGCGCGACCGCCGTGCCCCTTGTGAAATCCGGTTACGGAAGTTATCTGCTCGACCTGCTCGAGCGCGGACGGGAGTTGTGAGCGTGGATGTACGACCGCTGAGCATCGACGGCGCGTGGGCCTTCACCCCCGTGCTTCACGGCGACGATCGCGGAGTGTTCCTGGAAGCCTTCAAAGCCGACGTGGTCGCCGAGACCATCGGCCGACCGTTCCAGCTCGCCCAGGTCAACACCTCGGTGTCGGCGGCGGGCGTGGTCCGGGGCATCCACTTCTCCGATGTGCCGCCGAGTCAGGCCAAGTACGTGACCTGCTCTGCGGGGGCGGTGCTCGACGTGGTCGTCGACATCCGCGTCGGCTCGCCGACCTTCGGCCGCTGGGACGCGGTGCTGCTCGACGACAACGACCGCCGCGCCGTCTACCTCTCGGAGGGATTGGGCCACGCCTTCTGCTCCCTGCAGGACGGATCGGTCGTCACCTATCTGTGCTCCACCGGATATCGCCCGGGCAGCGAGCACGGCATCGACCCGATGGACCCCGAACTCGGCATCGAATGGCCGAAGATCGCCCGCGACGGCTCTCCGCTGGAGTACGTGCTGTCGGAGAAGGACTCCGCCGCGCCGGGCCTGTCGCAGGCTCGGGAGTCGGGATTGCTGCCGAGTCTCGACGCGGTGCGCGAGTTCCTGACGGACTGAGCTCGAGTCAGGAAATTTTGGCTCCCGGAAGGGTCTGAGAGACCGTTCCGGGAGCCAAAATTTTCGGCGGAGGTCAGCCCAGGGACGGGAACGGCGGGAGCGCGGGGGTGAAGAGCCAGTCCTGCCAGATGTCGTTCAGCGACGATGTGGAGAAGGTGGAGGCGAGCGCGATGAAGTCCTCGGTGGTCACGCAGCCGTAGGCGTACTTCTCCGTCCACCGGCGGAGGAGAGCGAAGAACTCGCCGTCGCCGATCCGCAGACGCAGCGCGTGCAAGGTCATCGCGCCGCGCTTGTAGACCCAGTCCTCGAACATCTCCTCGGCGCCGGGGTCGGCGAGCGGGACGCGGACCGGCGCGGCGGCGAGCTTGGTGTAGTAGTGCCGCGCCCACTCGTCGGCCGACCTGCCGCCGGAGTGCTGGCTCCACAGCCACTCGGCGTAGCAGGCGAAGCCCTCGTGCAGCCAGATGTCGCGCCAGCGCGCGACCGTCACCGAGTTGCCGAACCACTGATGCGCGAGCTCGTGCGCGACGAGGCGCTCGTGTTCCCGAGTGCCGTTGCAGTGGTTGGCGCCGAAGGTGGAGAAGCCCTGAGATTCGAGGGGGATGTCGAGGTCGTCCTCGGTGACGACGGCAGTGTATTCGCGGAACGGATACGGGCCGAACATCTCGATGAAGGCGCGCATCATCTGCGGCTGCCTGGCGAAGCTCACGTCGAACCGAGCGCGGAGCGTGGGCGGGACCAGCGCATGCACCGGCACCGGTTCCTCCGCCATCGTCCGGTGTTCGTACTGTCCGATCTGAATAGCGGCCAGGTAGGTCGCCATCGGCTCCACCTGTTCGTACACCCAGGTGGTCTGCGCGGCGCGGCGGCGTTTGGACGCGAGCCGGCCGTTCGCGAGCGCAAAGTACGGGCTGTCGGTGGTGATCTCGATGCGGAACGGCGCCTTGGCCTCGGGATGGTCGTCGCAGGGGAACCACGACGGCGCGCCGTTCGGCTGATTGGCGCACAGCGAGCCGTTGTCGAGTTCCTCCCATCCGACGTCGCCGAAGGGACCCCGTATCGGCCGGGGACTGCCGCGGTAGCGCACCTCCACCGTCAGCGCACCGCCCGGCGGCACCGGCGCCGGCGGCGTGATCGACAGCTTGCCGAGCCGGTGGGAGAAGCGTGCGCGCCGGTCGTTGACCGTCACGCGGTCCACGCGCATGCCCGTCGCGAGGTCGAGGCTGAAACGGTTCAGCTGCTGGTACGACGACGCGGTGATGACCGCGGTCCCGGACAGCCTGTTGCTGCTGACCCGGTACTCGAGGTGCAGATCGTAGCGGGAGACGCGGTACCCGAGGTTGCCGTTGCGGGGAAGGTACGGATCCAACTCATGGGAAGCCGCACTGAGTTTGGGGGTGTGCCACGCGGACTTCTCGATCTTGCCTGGCACAGACAGCCTTCCCGTTGGTCGATTGGCGCGGCAATTCGAGCCTACCGCTGAACCTGCGACGCCGCGTGACGACGGTCAGCGCGGCCACGGCGTGATCGGATTGCCCTGCCAGCGCGTGTGCGCCGGAACCACGTCGCCGCGCATCACGAGCGACGCGGGCCCGACCGTCGCCGACGTCTCGATGCCGGAGGCCGGCAGCGCCACGCAATGCGGGCCGAGTGTGGCACCCGCCGCGAGGGTCACCGAATCGATCGCCATCACGCGGTCGTGGAACAGATGCGTCTGCACCACGCAGCCGCGCTGGACGGTCGCGCCGTCGCCGAGCGTCACCAGGTCGGCTTCGGGCAGCCAGTACGACTCGCACCACACGCCGCGGCCGATGCGCGCGCCCAGCGCCCGCAGCCACAGGTTGAGCACCGGGGTGCCGGCCGCGGCGTTGGCGAACCAGGGGGCGGCGACCGTCTCGACGAAGGCGTCGGAGAGTTCGTTGCGCCAGACGAACGAACTCCACAGCGGATGCTCCGATGCGCGGATGCGCCCCACGACCGTCCATTTGGCGATCGCCGCGATCACGCCCGCGACCGCTCCCGCCGCCAGCAGGGTCAGCCCGCTGCATGCGGCGGCCACCAGCACGTTCGTCGTCACGGCCAGCGACTGCAGCGCGAACAGCACCCCGACCCCGATACCGAACGAGACCATCACCGCGATGATCCGCAGAGTCTCGACCACCCCGCGCGCCACGCGGAGCCGGGTGGGCGGGGCGAAGGTCCGTGACGTGTCGGACTCCGACGCCGTCCGCCGTAACCGCACCGGCGGGCTGCCGAGCCAACTCGACCCGCTCTTGGACTTCGTCGGCGCGGACGACAGCACCGCCACCAGCGAATTCTTCGGCAGCTTGCGCGAGGGTGCCACCATGCCGGAGTTGCCGAGGAAGGCCCGCTTGCCGACCTTGGCCTCGCCGACGCGCATCCAGCCGCCCCCGAGTTCGTACGACGCCATCAGCGTGTCGTCGGCGAGGAACGAGTCGTCGCCGACACTGGTGAACTTCGGGATCACCAGCGCGGTGGAGATCTCCGTCCCCCGGCCGATCCGGGCGCCCAGGGCGCGGAACCACCAGGGGGTGAGCAGGCTCGCGTACAGCGGGAACAGGTAGGTGCGCGCCGAGTCCACGAGCCGTTCGGTGGCCCACACCTGCCACCCGATGCGCGACCGGACGGGGTACACCCCGGCGCGCATGCCGATCGACAGCAGCCGCACCGCCACCAGGATGAGCAGCGCGAACGCGGCCATCGCGGCCACGGCGGCGACCGGCGCCATCGCCAGGCCGCGTGCCGCGGCGGCGCCCATCGAGTCCGCGGGCAGCGCCCAGGAGCCGATCACGGTGAGCCCGACGGCCAGCGACACCAGCGGTATCCCGGAGATGAGGAAGGCGCTGCACGCATATACCGGCACCCACCGGCGACGCCGCGGGGGCCGGTGCTCGGGCCAGTCGGCTTTCGCTTTGCCGACTTTGGCGGCCGGCGAGCCCGCCCACCGCTGTCGCGACTTCACCTTCCCGCGCACCGCCGATCCCGGGTCGACGATCGCGTCGCGTCCCACGGTGGCGCCCGGGAACAGCGTCGAGCGCGATCCGACGGTGGCGCCGGGCTTGATCGCGATCGGACCGATCACGAGCTCGTCTCCGTCGATCCACCAGCCGGCGAGGTCGACCTCCGGCTCCACGGCGGCGCCGTCGCCGATCTCCAGCAGCCCGGTGACCGGCGGCAGCGAGTGCAGGTCGACGCCGCGGCCGATGCTCGCACCGAGCGCCCGTGCCAGCGTCGGGAGCCACGGGGCTCCCGAGAGATTGTGGGTGCCGCTGGCCTGCATCAAGCGTTCGGCGGCCCACAGGCGCACGTGGACGGATCCGCCGCGCGGATACGTGCCGGGACCGACCCCCGCGAGCAGGGCGCGAGCTCCGGCGGCGGCGATCACCAACCGGCCGAAGGGGGTCACGAACACCAGGAACGCGACGATCAGCAGCCACCAGTTCACCGACGCCAGCCACGGCGCGGAGTAGCCGAGGGCGTCGGCGGCGGCGCGACCGACGTTGTTCGCGACGCCCAGCCAGGTGATCCACTGGATGCCGGTGAGCGTGGCGAGTGGGATGGATGCGGCCGCCTGCGCGAATCCGGTGGACCGCGGCACCGGCGTCACCGACCGCGGTGCGACGGTGGCGCCGGGTGCCAGGGAGTCGAGGAGCTCGGCCAGCGAGCCGAGCCGGGGGTGGTCGTAGAGGTCGGCGACGGTGATCTCGGGGTAACGGGCGCGCAGTGCCGTCACCAGCTGAGCTGCGGAGAGCGATCCGCCGCCCTCGGCGAAGAAGTCGGCTTCGGCCGAGTCGACACCGACGCCCAGCACCGCCGTCCACTGTTCGGCGAGCCACGCCTCGGTGGGTGTGAGATCGCCGCCGCCGTCCGAGGAGTCCGTGCCCGGCACCGGCCAGGGCAGCGCGTCGCGGTCGACCTTGCCCGAGGTGCGGGTGGGCAGCTCGTCCATGAGGACCAGCCGGGGCACCAGCGCGGCGGGCAGGTCCTCGCGCAGCAGCGCTTGCGCGGCCGCGACGTCGAAACTCGGGTCGGCCGACGCGAGATAGCCCACCAGCAGGGCGTTCCCGGTGGCTGTCTTGCGGACGGCGGCCGCCGCACCGCTGACCCCGGGGAGATTCTGGAGCGCGTTGTCGACTTCGCCGAGTTCGATGCGCCGTCCGCCGATCTTGACCTGATCGTCCGCCCGGCCGACGAAGTCGAGACCGTCGTCGCACATCCGCACCAGGTCGCCGCTGCGATAGGCGCGAGCCCAGCCGAGCGAGGGCATCGGCGAATACTTCTCCGCGTCCTTGACCGGGTCGAGGTAGCGGGCCAGCCCCACGCCGCCGATCACGAGTTCGCCAGTCTGCCCCGGCTCCACCGGTTGTTGGTCGGCTCCCACCACCGCGAGGTCCCAGCCGCGCAGCGGCAGACCGATCCGCACCGGCCGTCCCCGGTGCATCTGCGCGGCGCAGGCCACCACGGTGGCCTCGGTGGGGCCGTAGGTGTTCCACAGTTCCCGGTCGTCCGTCGCGAGACGGTCGGCCAGTTCGGGAGGGCACGCCTCACCCCCGAAGATCAGCAGACGGACGGCTTCGAGGGCCTCGGCCGGCCACATCGCCGCCAGGGTGGGGACGGTCGAGACGACGTTGATGTCGCGCTTCACCAGCCACGGACCGAGGTCCATTCCGGAACGGACGAGCGCCCGCGGCGCGGGTACGAGGCAGGCGCCGTTGCGCCACGCCAGCCACATCTCCTCGCAGGACGCGTCGAAGGCGACCGAGAGGCCGGCGAGCACGCGGTCGCCGGGTCCGAGCGGTTCGTCCTGCAGGAACAGCTGGGCCTCCGCGTCGACGAACGCGGCGGCGTTGCGGTGGGTCACCGCCACGCCCTTCGGCTTCCCGGTGGAGCCGGAGGTGAAGATGATCCACGCGTCGTCGGCGGTGGTCGCCGGGGACGACAGGAGTGCGGGGTCGTGATCGGTGCGGGTCTCGCGGTCGGTGCGCCGATGGACGCCGTCGGCGTCGATGATCGCGTCGACGTCGGCCTCGCCGAAGACCAGTCGCGCGCGTTCGTCGGGGTCGTCGGCGTCCACCGGCACGTAGGCCGCGCCCGCGTACAGGGTCGCGAGAATCGCGATGTACAGATGGCGATCGCCCGAGGGCATCCGGATACCCACCCGGTGCCCGCGCCCGATGCCGATCGACGCGAGCCTGCGGGCCACTCGACGCACCAGGACGGCGAGTTCGGAGTACGAGACCATGCGGTCGCCGTCGTCGACGGCCGGCGCGTCCGGGTACCGCTCGGCGGTGGCGGCGAGGATCTCGCACAGGGTGCGCGGAGCCGGTGCCTGGGACGAGAGCAGGTACTCGGGCGGGATCGGCACGGGTGATGGACCTCCGGGAGGCGACGCGAACGAGCAACGGGCCACCACGGCACGTCGAGGTAATTGTGCAACAGGGCGAACGGTCGCGCTGGGCGGCACACGGCGGGTCCGAGCCGGTTTCGCCTGCTCGACGAGCTCACCGGAGCGGACCGTAAGCTGGATCACGTCGGGCCGGCGACGCTCGATCACCGGCACGTATCGATGCTTGTATCACCAGCGCTCAGGAGATGAAACATGGCGGCACCGCTCAAACTCGGACTGAAGGCGTCGGCGGAGCAGTTCGACCCGCGCGAACTGGTCGAGGTCGGCGTGATGGCGGAGGAGTTCGGTCTGGACTCGGTGACGGTCAGCGACCACTTCCAGCCGTGGCGGCACAACGGCGGACACGCCCCGTTCTCCCTCGCGTGGATGGCCGCGGTCGGCGAACGGACGCAGCGACTGCAGATGGGCACCTCGGTACTCACCCCGACCTTCCGCTACAACCCCGCTGTGATCGCCCAGGCGTTCGCGACGATGGCGTGCCTGTACCCCGGCCGGGTGATGCTCGGCGTCGGCACCGGTGAGGCGCTGAACGAGTACGCCACCGGGTTCCAGGGCGACTGGCCGGAGTTCAAGGAGCGCTTCGCGCGCCTGAGGGAGTCGGTCCGCCTGATGCGCGAGCTGTGGACCGGCGAGAAGGTCGACTTCGACGGCGATTACTACCGCACCCAGGGCGCCTACATGTACGACATCCCCGCCGAGCCGGTGCCGGTGTACATCGCGGCGGGCGGTCCGGTGGTGGCCCGGTACGCCGGACGGGCCGGCGACGGTTTCATCTGCACCTCCGGCAAGGGTATGGAGCTGTACACCGAGAAGCTCATCCCGGCGGTGAAGGAGGGCGCCGCCAAGGCCGAGCGGGAGTTCACCGACATCGACCGGATGATCGAGATCAAGATCTCCTACGACCGCGACCCGGAGACGGCCCTCGAGAACACCCGCTTCTGGGCGCCGCTGTCACTGACCCCGGAGCAGAAGCACAGCGTGAACAGCTCGGTGGAGATGGAGCGGCTCGCCGACGAACTCCCGATCGAACAGGTCGCCAAGCGGTGGATCGTCGCGTCGGATCCGGACGACGCGATCGCGCAGATCAAGCCCTATCTCGACGCCGGGCTCAACCATCTGGTCTTCCACAACCCCGGGCACGACCAGCGCCGGTTCCTCGAGTCGTTCACCGCCGACGTGGTGCCGAAGCTGCGCGCGCTGGCCTGACCGGCCGAGGCGTTCCGGGGCACAGACGCCGAACCGTGCCGTCTGTGACCCGTTTCGTGCCACTGGTCCGATACTCCCGCTTGGTCGGACCTGTGGCGACGATGAATGTTTGCAGGTAGGAGGGTTTTCTCGAGGTCGACGGTTCTCCTGCGAGGTCCGATTTGAGAAAGTGCAATGCCTGTCGCGGGGCAAGGCTCTCGGATAGCGTTCCGAAATATGGGCAATGCGAAGGATTCTCGTAGAACTCTTATCAAGAATGCACGGGTGTTCGACGGTCTCGCCGACCGAGCCGCGGACGGAGTCGACGTCCTGATCGACGGACGCACGATCGCCGCGGTGTCCACCGATCCGATCGATGCGCAGTCGGCCGACGCCACGGTGATCGACGCGGGCGGCAAGTTCCTGATGCCCGGTCTGTCCGACGCGCACGTGCATCTGATGGGCAATGCGAACGGCTACCTGGACTTCGTGGCCGGGCCCACCGGCAGCCTGTACACGAACACCCTCGCCGAGGCGAGGCGCATGCTGCACCGAGGGTTCACCACCGTCCGCGACATGGGCGGCGACGTGGCGCCGATCAAGACCTCCATCGACCGCGGCGACTTCGAGGGCCCGCGGATCTTCCCCAGCCAGGCGATGATCTCGCAGACCTCCGGTCACGCCGACTTCGCGTTCGTCTATCAGACTCCGCAGGAGTTCGGCGGCGGCCCCTCGCGGACCGATGAGATCGGCTTCACGCGGGTGGCCGACGGCGTCGACCGGGTGCTGGCCGCGGTGCGCGAGCAACTCCGCAAAGGCGCGAGCCAGATCAAGCTCACCGTCGGAGGTGGCGCCGCGTCGATGTACGACCCGCTGTACACCCTGCAGTTCACGCCGGACGAGATCCGCGCCGCCGTCGCCGCGGCCGCCGATTACGGCACCTATGTGGCGACCCACGTCTACACCGTCGACGGAGTGCGCCGGGCGATCGAGGCCGGTGTGCGGTCCATCGAGCACGGTCACCTGGCGGATGAGGCGACCGTCGCGCTCATCGGGGAAAAGGGTTTGTGGCTGTCGATGCAGCCCTTCGCCGAGGCCGATCACCACTATCCGGACCCCGCGAGAGCGGCGAAGAACACACAGATCTGCGCGGGCACCGAAGCGGTGTACGGCTGGGCGCGCAAGCACGGTGTCCAGGTGGCCTTCGGCACCGATCTGCTGCTGGAGCCCGAAGCGGCGCCCCGGCAGAGCGTGATGGCCGCGCGGCTGGGCGACTACTACTCGAATGTCGAGGCGCTGAAGATGCTCACCTCCGGCAACGCCGCCCTCTTCGAGATGGCCGGTCCGCGCAATCCGTACGCGTCGGCCCGGCTCGGCGTGATCGCCGAGGGCGCGTGGGCCGACCTGCTGTTGATCGACGGCGATCCGATCGCCGACCTCTCGGTGATCGCACAGCCCGACGAGAAGTTCGTCCTGATCGTCAAAGACGGCGTCGTCGTCAAGAACGCGGTGTGAGGACGGACGTGACGATCCAGTACGAGACCGCGGCGTTCGACACCGATCCGCTGCTGCACGGCATCGACCTGGGGGTCGACGCGTCGTGGGGACACATCTACGGTCCCGTCGAAGTGACGGTGCCACGCGGCGGCGTCACCGTTCTGCAGGGGTCGGGCGGCCGCGGCCGGACGGCGTTGCTGCTGACGCTGTGCGGGCGGATGCGCCCGACGAAGGGAACGCTGACGGCCTTCGGCCGCACCGACGACGCCCACCATCTGTTCAATCACTCCGCGATGGCGTTCATCGACGAGGTCGACGGCATCGAGCAGACGATTCGCGTCCGGGACGTGCTCACCGAACAGTTGCGCTGGCACGCGCCCTGGTACCGCTGGGTGAAACAGGCGCGTGAAGACGACCTGGAACGGATCTGCCGTCCGGTGTTCGGGGACGATCTGCAACTGCCGCCGCTGATGTCGTACGTCGAGGAACTGCCCGAGCTGACCGCGGCGCTCTTCCGGATCGCGGTCGCGAACATCGGGAGGTCGGAGCTGCTCGTGGTGGGCGGGGTCGACAACCTGACGCGGGTGGAGAACTCGAATCTGATGCTCGACCGGCTCGTCGCGCTCGGGCGCGAACAGACGGTGGTGACGGCCGACGTGAACGGCGCGCCGGCACACCGGGGACTCGTCCGAGTGGAGCGAGTCGACAATCTGACGGACCGCGAATTCGTCCGGCTCGAGCCGGCAGATCGGAATATCTGACATGCTCGCCGCCTTTTCGCCGGGAAGCGATTTCAAGCGTTACTACCGCGGGCGGATGCCACGGCTCGCGCTGGCCGTCATCATCCTGATGCCGCTGCTCTACGGTGCGCTCTACCTGTGGGCGTTCTGGAACCCGTTCAACGCCGTCGACAAGATCCCGGTGGCTCTGGTGAACCTGGACAAGGGCGCCGAAGTGATGGGGAACAAGCTCGACGCCGGCGACCAAGTGGTGCAGGGGCTCATCGACTCGAAGCAGCTCGACCTGCACGTGGTGTCCGAGGAGGAGGGCGCCCAGGGTGTCGCCGACGGCAAGTACTACTTCTCGATCACCCTGCCCGAGGACTTCAGCGCCAAGGTGGCCTCGCCGACGTCGAGCGAGCCCGGCTCGGCCGAGCTGATCTTCACCTACAACGACGCGAACAACTACCTCGCGACCATCATGGGCCAGGACGCCGCGCAGCAGGTGGTCAACAAAGTGTCGGCGCAGGTCGGTTCCCAGACCTTCGAGATCGTTCTGAACGACGCGGGGTCGATGGTCGGGAAGCTGACCCAGGCGGCCGACGGGGCCAACGAGCTGAGCGCCGGACTGGTCACCGCGCACGACGGCTCGGCGAAGCTGTCGTCGGCGTTGAACGAACTCAACGACGCGATCGTCGAGACGACCGATCCGCTGATGGCGCTCTCGGAATCGCCGGGCCGCGGAATGAGCGCGGCCGAGTTGAGCGCGGCGGCCGACCGGATGAGTCGGACGGCGGCCGGACTGAGCACGATCAGCGGCGGCGCGGCCACCGCGGAGAGCGACGCCTCGCAGGCTCTCGCCCGCGTCACCGCGCAACTGAAGGGACATCCCGACCCCGCGGTCCGCGCTGCAGGTCAGGCGCTCGAGGGCGTGCGCCGCCAGCTGGCGACTCCGCAGCGACCCGATCTGCCGAGCTCGGCTGAGCTGGCGCAGTTGAGCACCGACACCGCCGCGGTCAGCCGCGAGCTCGCCGATCCGTCGAGTCCGGTGCGCATGGCGATGACTCTTCTCGAGCCGGGCGTCATGCACGACGATCTCGTGAAGGTCCGCGCCGGATCGGCCGAACTCAGTTCCGGCGCCGACCAGCTCACCGCCGGTCTCGTCGAACTGTCCTCCGGCTCCAAGGAACTGGCGTCGGGCCTGAACCAGGGCGTCGAAGCGATACCGCACTGGTCCGCCGCGCAGAAGAAGGAACTGGCCGACACCCTCGGGCAGCCGGTCAAGCTCACCGAGAACACCGAGCACGAGGCCGCGACCTTCGGTACCGGTTTCGCACCGTTCTTCTTCTCGCTCGCGCTGTTCGTCGGCTGCATCATCGCCTGGATGCTGTTCACCCCGATCCAGGCTCGGCCGGTGGCGCAGGGACTCGACTCGCTGCGGGTGGTGCTCGCATCCTATGCGCCGACCTTCGCCGTCGGTTTCCTCCAGGCGGCGATCCTGTACGCGGTGGTCGTCTTCGCGATCGGGATGCGCCCGGCGTATCCGGTGGCCACATTCGGCTTCATGCTGCTGATCGTCGCGATGTTCCTGGCGATGATCCAGATGTTCAACGCGCTGTTCGGGCCGGCCGTCGGGCGGGTGGTCACGCTCGCGTTCCTGATGATCCAGCTGACGTCCGCGGGCGGCATCTATCCGGTGCCGACGACGACCCTCCCGTTCCAGTACATCCACTGGGTGGACCCGATGACCTACACGGTCAACGGTCTGCGCCAGCTGACGCTCGGCGGAATCGACCACCGACTGTGGATCGCGATCGCCGTGGTGGCGGGCCTGACCGCGCTGTTCATGGCAGGGTCCACATGGGCGGCACACCGCAACCGCCAATACACGATGGACCGCTTGTATCCGCCAGTCGAGGTCTGACCGGCGCCGAGTTCCCGCGCTGTACCCACCGCTGTTGAAGGAGAAGAGATGCCCAACTCGCGTTCGACCGACTCGATGATCGTCAGTCCCGTGTTCACCCGCGGGGGAGAGGCGACCGAACTGCCTCGGTTCGAGATGCCCGACGAGATGATGCTGCCGGAGACGGCGTATCAGATCGTGCACGACGAGGCGATGCTCGACGGAAACGCCCGGCTCAACCTGGCGACCTTCGTCTCGACCTACATGGACAAGGAGGCGCAACTCCTGTACATGCAGACGGTCGACAAGAACATGATCGACAAGGACGAGTACCCGGCGACGGCGGCGATCGAGGACCGCTGCTGGCGGATCCTCGGCAACCTCTGGCACAACCCCGACGTCGACCAGGCGATCGGCACCTCGACCATCGGGTCGTCGGAGGCCTGCATGCTCGGCGGCCTGGCGCTCAAACGCCGGTGGCAGGCCAAGCGCAAGGCCGCGGGTGAGTCGATCGAGAAGCCGAACCTGGTGATGTCGACAGCGGTGCAGGTGTGCTGGGAGAAGTTCTGCAACTACTTCGAGGTGGAGCCTCGCTGGGTGCCGATCACCGAGGAGCATCTGTTCCTCGACGGCTATGAACTCGAGAAGTACGTCGACGAGAACACGATCGGCGTGGTGGCGATCATGGGCCAGACGTACACGGGCGCGTACGAGCCGGTGAAGGAGATCTCCGCCAAGCTCGACCAGATCCAGAAGGACACCGGCCTCGACGTGCACATCCACGTCGACGGTGCCTCGGGTGCGATGATCGCGCCGTTCTGCCAGCCGGATCTGGAGTGGGACTTCCGCGTCGACCGTGTCGCATCGGTCAGCACCTCCGGCCACAAGTTCGGTCTGGTGTATCCGGGCGTGGGCTGGATCGTGTGGCGCGACGCCGAGGCGCTCCCGGAGAGCATGATCTTCCACTGCAGTTACCTGGGGGGAGACATGCCGACGCTCGCGCTGAACTTCTCCCGGCCGGGCGCCCAGGTGCTGCTGCAGTACTACCAGTTCCTGCGACTGGGGCGGGCGGGCTATGCCGCCGTCCAGCAGGGTTCGCTCGACGTGGCGCAGTACCTGTCGTCGGCGATCGCGGAGATGGGCCCGTTCGAGTTGATCAGCAAGGGCGACACCATCCCGGTGTTCGCGTGGCGGCTCACGAAGGACGCGAACCCGAACTGGAACCTGTACGACCTTCAGGACCGGCTTCGGATGAAGGGCTGGCAGGTGCCCGCCTACCCGCTGGCCGACGATCTCGCCGACATGACGGTGCAACGGATCGTGGTGCGGGCCGGGCTCAGTCACGATCTCGCCGACAAGTTGCTCGACGATCTGCGCGCGGAGGTCGACTTCCTCGAGAAGCTCGACGCGCCGATGCCGCGTGAGGGCAACAACTCGCACTTCCACCACTAGACGTCCGTGGTCCGCTGCTCGTCTCCTCAATGTGGGAGGCGAGCGGCGGGGAGTCGCTCAGGAGACACGTACCGTCCATGACCAATCGCAACGCCACCACGGCGCTGACGAGCCGGATCCTGACACCCTCGGTGGTTCATCAGTGCATCGGCTTCATGATCGGCTCTGCGCTGTTCGCGATCGGCTCGGCTCCCGGTTTCGGGAACTGGGCCGGCGCGTCCGTCGTGAACATCTGCTATTTCGCCGGCTCCTGGTTCTTCACCGGTGCGGCGTTCATCCAACTGGTGCTCAGCGGCAGTCCCACCGTCCCGGTCTCGTATGCGCCGGGGGTGATGGTTCGCGCCGAGTGGTTCGCGGCGGCGACGCAGTTCTTCGGCACGCTGCTGTTCAACGTCAGCACCGGCGGGGCGCTCATGACGCACACCATCCGCGGCGAGAAGCATCTCGTCTGGACTCCGGACGCGGCCGGCTCGGTGGCGTTCCTGGTGAGCGGGTTCTTCGTCCTCGTCGCCTTCTCCCACGCCACGGGACGGATGTGGGCGCCCGGTGACCGGAACTGGTGGTCGGGCCAGATCAACTTCATCGGGTGCGTGGCATTCGGCGTCTCCGCCGTCGCCTCCTACATCACGGTCGGCGGCATCACCGTCGATGCCGTGGCCGCCAACGTGGGCACCTTCGTCGGCGCGATCTGCTTCTTCCTGGCCTCGGCCGTCGTCCTCCCACGGGCATCGGCGGCACGATGACTGCCCGGCCCGCCCCGGACGAGATCAGGGACTGGAGCCGGTCGGTCGGCGTGTGCGACGACGATCCGCCGCTCGTTCTCGGCGGGCGCCAGGGACTGGCGGCCTACCGGGACATGGTGGGCGTCGACCGGCTCGCGAGCACTGACCCGGAGACCTTCGGCGCGGCGATCCATCAGCGCAGGCTGTCGGTGGTGACGGCCACACGGGCGCTGCGCACACCGCTGACGTGGCACGCGGAGGTTTCCGAACCCCCACCGGACGGCGACTTCCTGTTGATCGCGATGCCCGACGCCGCGGGATCGTCCGGCGACCACGTCGTGGTCGTGACCGGCGGCTCGCCGGAACCGCCGTCGTCCGGTGACCTGGCGGACGTGGCCGCGCTGCGGATCCCGGCCGACGAACTGGGAGTCGGGGCGAGGACGCTCGCCACGGCCGGTGTACTCATTCCCGACACCCTGTTGGCGGCGGTCGCGGCGCGCAGTGTCCGCGGGTTCGTCTCATCGGTCATCGCGCGCGATGTGCGGACGCCGACCCTGGCCGCCGAGATCGCGATGATCGACATGCTCTCCGCTGTGGTCGCCGAGACGGGCTGCCGGACCGGGTGACGTGTCCGGCACCACCGCCTACGTCCGGGAGCAGACTCACGAACTCATCGAGCGGCACTTCCGCGATCCGTCGCTGTCACCGGCGGTGCTGGCCGGGCGCCTTCACCTGTCCCGGCGCCAGTTCTACCGCCACTTCGAGGACTGCGACCGGAGCGTCGCCGAGATGATCGCCGACCGGCGACTGCAGGCCGCGCGGGTGCTGCTGATATCGAACCCGGCGGCGTCGATCGCCTCGGTGGCACGAGCGTGCGGGTTCGCGTCGCTGGGCGCCTTCCGCTTCCGGTTCCGCCGCGCCTACGGTCTGGGCCCCAATGAGTTCCGTGATCGGCTGGCGCAGTCGAGGGCGGGAGGGGCGCCCGCGTCCGCGGAGACCTCGCGTCCGGTGGGCTAACCCGACTTCGCAGGCGGGGCGACGGTTTCGGTCACCGTCTTGGTGTCGGTCTCGGTCCGGGTCCTGGTGACCGTGTCGGTCACGGTGCGCGTGGCCGTGGCGTTCGACGTCGCTGTCTCGGTCGCGGTCTCGGTCACGGTGTCGGTCGCGGTGCGCGTGGCGGCGCTGCCGGTGGTCGTCGAGATCACCGTGGTGGTGTCGACGACGGTCTCGGTGACCGGAGCCTGGCTGTCGGACGATCGGCTCTGGCCGACGAGGAAGAAGCTGACGATGACGAGAGCGGCGGCGAGGCAGGCGACCGCGGTGATGATCCGCCAGCGCCGGACGGCCGCGGTCTCCGCGGCGGCGGCCGTCACGGGTTCCGGAGGGCCGGTCGGCGGGCCGTACCCCGCAGGCTGGTTGCTGTAGGCGGTCTGTCCCGCGGACGCCGGGTACTGCGGCTCGCTCGACGGGGGTGTCGTGGGGCCGTCGTTCGGCGGCTGGGTCACGGGCGCTCCTAGGACGAGACGATGCGGGCCGCGGCGGGTCGTCGCGCCGCGGTCTCCCAGAACAGTACCGCGCCGGGTATGCCGCGATGCCGGCCTGCTAGCAGTTACCCCCAGGTAGTGACAGTTGCGACGCAAGTTTGCCGATCGGACCCGCCCGATGTGACCCGAATATCACCTTGGCGCTTTTGGTGATTCGCTCGACACTGATAATTGGGTGTGCAAGTATGTCAGATGAGAAAGCAAGGCTCCCTCCCAAAGCCAGGCCCACCTCGCCATGTCCCCCATGCGTAGAAGGTCTCCTCATGCCCCATAGTGCAACCCTGCCCAAGACAAGTCTGTCCAATACGCGCGCTTCGTTCCCTCAGGCGGCACGTCCCGGACTGGCGACCCGGCTCACTCCGCGCACCGTCGCCGAATGGGAAGCGCGGCTCGGCGTCGGCAGTGTCCCGACGCGCCCGCGTCCGGACCGGTTCACCGGCCATTCCGGCACCACCGCCTACAGCCCGACGGTCGACGTCCGCATCGCGGAACCGGAGACCTTTCATGCGATGCGCTTCGCACAGAGTCTGTCGTCGATCGTGACCTACTGCGCACTGCAGCCCGCGATGACGATGGAGCGCACGGCGGAGCGGGTGCGGAACGAGCCGTCGGACTCTCTGGTGGTCAGTGTCAGCGGTATGCGCGGACAGTCACTCATCCGGCAGAACGGCCGGGAGTTCGTCTACGGCCCCGGCGACCTGGTGTTCGTCAGCAACGCGACCCCGTACAGCCTGGTGACCAACGCCGTGGCCGACCCGTCCGGACTGCTCATCCCGTTCAATCGGCTCGGCAAGCACCGCCACATCGCCGAGCGGCTGCAGCGTCCCATCGCGGCCAACACCCCGCTGGCCCGCGCGGCCGCGGTCTTCGTCCGCCGATTCGCCGCCGAGACCTCGGCGCTCAATGCGGGGCAGGCGACGGGCACCGTCTCGGAGCAGGCCGCCGTCGATCTGATTGTCGCCGCGCTGTCGTAACTCGACGGTTCTCCGACCGGCACCGAGGACAACGCCCTGTTCGTCCAGGAGGCCGCTCGCGACCTCATCGACCGCCACCACCGCGATCCCAGCTTCTCCCCGGACGCGATCGCCGAGCGGCTGCACCTCTCGCGCCGCCAGCTGTACCGCTACTTCGAGAACTGCGACACCTCGCTCGCGAGCCGGATCGCCGATCGCCGGCTGCAGACCGCCCACGAGATGCTCATGCAGAACGCGGGCGCCTCGATCAGCACCATCGCGCTCTCATCGGGCTTCCCGACGGTCGCGACCTTCCGGAACCGGTTCAAGCAGCGCTACGGCGTCGGACCGGTGGAGTATCGCCACCGCGTGCGCGGATAGCGGCGGGCCGGTCACGGCGGGGAGTCGGCCGCCGGATCGAGCCGCCACAGCGGGTTCACCGGGCCGTGGCCGGCGCCGAGCGGATAGGCGGCGGCCAGGCCGCGGGTGACCCACCGCTTCGCGAAGGCCACGGCGTCGGGCACGCGGTAGCCGTGGCCCAGCGCGCCGGTGATCGCCGCGGCCAGGGTGTCACCCGCACCGTGGTCGTGCGGGGTGTCGATGCGTCTGCCCGGGAACTCCAGGAACTCTCGGCCGTCGTACAGGATGTCGGGGCTGTGTTCGCTGCCCCGCAGGTGGCCGCCCTTCACCAGGGCCCACCGGGCGCCCGTCTCGCGCAGTGCCGCGGCGGCCGCCCGTTGGCTCGCACCGTCCACGACGTCGATCCCGGTCAGTAGGCGCACCTCGTCCAGGTTCGGCGTGACGACCGTGGCGAGCGGCATCAACCGCTCGGTGAGCGCACCGAGGGCGTCGGACGCCAGCAGGGGATCGCCGTGCATCGACGCGCAGACGGGATCGACCACCAGCGGCACTCCCGTGTCACCGCCGATGCCGAGCTGCGTCGCGGCTTCGGCGATCGCCGTGATGATCGGATCGGAGGCCAGCATCCCCGTCTTGACCGCACAGACGCCGATGTCGGGAACCACCGAGTGCATCTGCGCCGCGACCACCGCCGGATCGATCTCCTGGATTCCGGTGACCCCGGTGGAGTTCTGCACGGTCACCGCGGTGACCGCGACGCAGGCGTGCAGGCCGAGCATCGCGAAGGTGCGCATATCGGCCTGAATGCCCGCGCCGCCGCCGGAATCGGAGCCGGCCACGGTCATCACCCGGACCGGGGTGACGCCGGGGCCGGCCTGCGGAAGCCGCAGGGTCACGGCGCGGCGGCCTCGGAGATCGGCAGGTACACCTGGTTTCCCGCCGCCGCGAACTCGGCCGATTTGGCCGCCATGTCCTGTGCCAGCCGCGCGTCGATGTCCTCCTGCGTGACGAGCCCGTTCTCCTGTGCATAGGTGCGGACGTCGGCCGAGATCCGCATGGAGCAGAACTTGGGGCCGCACATGGAGCAGAAGTGCGCGGTCTTCGCCGGCTCGGCGGGCATCGTCTCATCGTGGTACTCGCGTGCCGTGTCGGGATCGAGCGCGAGGTTGAACTGATCGGTCCAGCGGAACTCGAAGCGCGCCTTGCTGAGGGCGTCGTCGCGTTCCTGGGCGCGCGGATGCCCCTTGGCGAGGTCGGCCGAGTGTGCCGCGATCTTGTAGGTGATGACGCCGACCTTCACGTCGTCCCGGTTCGGCAGCCCCAGGTGCTCCTTCGGCGTCACGTAGCAGAGCATCGCCGTGCCGGCCTGCGCGATCATCGCGGCGCCGATCGCGGAGGTGATGTGGTCGTAGGCCGGCGCGATGTCGGTGGCGAGCGGGCCGAGCGTGTAGAACGGGGCCTCCTCACACAGCTCTTCCTCGAGCCGGACGTTCTCGGCGATCTTGTGCATCGGGACGTGCCCGGGGCCCTCGATCATCACCTGTACGCCGTGGCTCTTGGCGATCTTCGTCAGCTCGCCCAGGGTCCGCAGTTCGGCGAACTGCGCCTCGTCGTTCGCATCGGCGATGGACCCGGGGCGCAGGCCGTCGCCGAGCGAGAAGGTGATGTCGTACCGCGCGAAGATCTCGCACAGCTCGTCGAAGTGCGTGTACAGGAACGACTCGGTGTGGTGGGCCAGACACCATGCGGCCATGATGGAGCCGCCGCGCGAGACGATGCCGGTCACCCGCTTGGCGGTCAGCGGGACGTAACGCAGGAGCACGCCGGCGTGCACGGTCATGTAGTCGACGCCCTGTTCGGCCTGTTCGATGACGGTGTCGCGGTAGATCTCCCAGGTCAGGCGCGTGGGATCGCCGTTCACCTTCTCGAGCGCCTGGTAGATCGGCACGGTTCCGACCGGGACGGGGGAGTTGCGCAGGATCCATTCGCGAGTGAGGTGGATGTCCTTGCCGGTCGAGAGATCCATGATGGTGTCGGCGCCCCACCGGGTGGCCCAGACCATCTTCTCCACCTCTTCGGCGATGGACGAGGTGACGGCAGAGTTGCCGATGTTCGCGTTCACCTTCACCGCGAAGGCCTTGCCGATGATCATCGGCTCCGACTCGGGGTGGCGGTGATTGACCGGAATCACCGCGCGTCCGGCGGCCACTTCGCTGCGGACCAGCTCGGCGTCGACGCCCTCGCGCGCGGCGATGTATCTCATCTCCGGCGTCACGATCCCGGCGCGTGCCCAGGCCAGCTGGGTGGCCGCGTCGTGTCCGCCCACGGGCACCGGTGCCGGCCGTTCCCAGGAGTCGCGCGTCTTCGCCAGCCCCTTCTCGAGGTCGATGGTCGCCGACGAGTCGGTGTACGGACCGGAGGTGTCGTAGAGGTCGAGGTGCTCGCCGTTCGTCAGATGCACTCGACGCTGGGGAACGGCCATGCCGTCGATGTCGAGGTAGACCTTGCTGCTGCCCTCGATGGGGCCACAGGTCACCTCGGCGGTGGCGTCGTCACGTGTGGTTCCAGGCATGGATGTGCCCATGATGATCCTCCCTACGCCGGCATTATCCGGACAGGTTCAGGCGGTCGACGACCGCCTGTCGCCATCTCAGCCCCCGGTTCCGTGGGAGCCCCCGCGTGTGAAGTTGTGCGGTGCCCACCATACTCACGTCGTCCGGTCGCGTCGCATCGTGATGCAGATGTGACAGATGTGACTTGCGTCTCCCCGTCGAACGAACGTAATCTTGTGACGCTGGTCACAGGAGGTCAACGAATGCATCGCAAAGTCCGTCACTCGCATCCGCCGCAGTCGGCGCGCTCGCTGCTGCATCAGATCTCCGAGGTCTCCCACAACCCGGAGCGGGAGCGCTTCGAGTTGCGGGTGGGCGGCGACCTGGTCGGCGTGCTCGGCTATCGCATCGACGACGGTCCCGACGGCGAGGTGGTGACGATCCTCCACACGGTCCTCTACGACGAGTACAGCGGCCACGGGCTGGCCACTCGGCTCACCGGCGGCGCCATGCAGTACATGCGCGACAACCAGCTCAAGGTGCGGCCGCTGTGCACCTTCACCAAGCACTTCCTCGACGCCCATCCCGGCATGGTGGCGATGGCCTCCGCCTGAGGCGGACCGACCGGCGCACCCGCCGGGATCAGCTCAGGTCGAACACGAGGGGGGCGTGATCGCTGGCGCCCTCCGCGGCGCGGGCGTCGCGGTCGATGAAGGCGTCGTGGATACGGTCGTCCAAGGCGGGGGAGCAGAGCGCGAAGTCGATGCGCATGCCCTCGTTGCGGGCGAAGCGCCCGGCCTGGCAGTCCCAGAAGGTGTAGGTCCCCGGACCGGGGGTGAAGGGGGCCGCGCTGTCGACGAATCCGCCTTCGACGAAGCGGCGGAAGGCGGCGCGCTCCTCGTCGGAGGTGTGCGTGCGGGACGCGAAGTACTCGGGGTCCCACACGTCCTCGTCGGTCGGCGCCACATTCCAGTCTCCGGCGAGAGCGACCTGGGCGGCGGGATCGTGCGACAGTTCCAGCGATGTGACATCGGCGAGGGCGCTGAGCCAGTCGAGTTTGTACTGGAAGTGATCGTGTCCCGGCTCGCGCCCGTTGGGGGCGTACAGGCTCCAGACGCGCACGCCTCCGCAGGTCGCCGAGATGGCTCGCGCCTCCCGTTCACCGGCGTAGAGCGGCTGCCCGTCGAATCCGATGTGGATGTCGTGCACCCCGATCCGGGACGCGATCGCGACGCCGTTGTATCCGCTCGACCCGTGGAACGCGACGTCGTAGCCGTGGGCCAGAAAACTCATCACCGGGAACTGATCGTCGGTGCACTTGGTCTCCTGCATCGCGAGCACATCGATCGCATGCCGATTCATCCATGCCACGACCTGCTCGGATCGGGCGCGGATCGAGTTCACGTTCCACGTCGCCAGGCGCATGGCGTCAATCCTGCCGCAACCGCATCAGGGGCGCACCGGCACCCTCCCACCGGCCTGCGACGGCGGCCGCGTCGTCGGCGGACGTGAGCAGGACGAGTCCGAAGCGGCGGCCCGATCGGCGCAGCCGCTCCCGCCAGTGCGCGGGGGAGGTGGCGAACCACTCGAAGTCGCCTTCCGGAGCGTCGGCCAGGAGTCGGCCGGCATCGGAGACGACGGTCAGCAATGCCGTCGCCCGCGCGCCGGTGGGGGTCCGCAGACCGGTGGGGAGGTCGCCCATGCAGTCGTCGAACGCGTCTTTGTTGTGCCCGAAGTGGCCGGGGAAGTCCCATGCGGCGGCGAAGCGGTCGTACAGTCCGTCCAGCGTGCGCATCCGGTCGCCCGGCAACCGCCGGACCGCTGCGCCGGTGCGGTACGTGGTGACGTCGCCGACCGCGAGCGCTGTCGCCGGGCCCTCGCCGGCGAGGAATTCGGTCAGGGAAGCGGTGGTCACGCCGACGGCCCCCGGATCTGGACGAAGGTCCGATAGTGGTCGAGGGTGTACCAGGCGGACCCGTCGCTGCCGGTCACGATGCGTTCGGCGTCACGTCCGCGTCCCGGCTTCTTGGGGTTGACGTCCCATTCCTTGTAGACGATGCGCCGCCCGTCTGCGGACTTGACCGGCAGCTTGCGCTCGTTGTTCCGGAAGGTGTCGCCGCCGTGGGTGCCCGGGGCGTTCGCCGCCTCCGGCCACCGGCCCGAATCGATCTCGTTCAGCGTCTTGGTGACCCGGGTGGGAGCGTCGCCGCCCCTCGCCTCGACCGTCGCCGGGCCGGGCGCCGCCGTGGACGTGCCGAGGAGCGGGCCGGCGACCGTGGACGTCGGTGCGGACGACGCGTCGTCGGGGCTGTCGCGGCCGTCGATCCACCACGTGAACGCCGCGATGGCGAGCAGCGCGATGACGGCGAGCGCCGAAGCGATGATTCGTCGCCTGGTCAGGTCGGGGTCGGTGGAGTTCGGCATCGCCGTCCACCGTAATTCATCGCGCCGCCGCTACAGAGCCAGCAGGCGACACGTGTGGTGCAGTTCGAAGTCCAGTGCCCGCCACGCCGCGCGGGCCGAGTCGTCGGACGCCGCCACCGTCACCGCGACCACCCCGTCGGCGATCGGCGCCCAGTCGCCGGGCGGGGTGGGGGCCGTCGGCTCGGGGCCGACCAGCACCTCGTAATCGGCCGAACTCGCGATCGCCGCACCCAGCGAGGCGACGCGCATCAGCCGGTCGGCGACGATCACGCGGCGCGGCAGCCCCCGGCCGTCGAGCCAGCGCAGCGCCGCGGGCAGACCGGCCGCGGTGGAGCCGAAGTCGACCGGTGCCGCGGCTCTCGACCGCAGAGAGTCGCCGGCGCCGTTGACGAGCCACCCGTCGGTCTCGGTTCGCTCGGCGGCCGGTGCGGCGCGCATCAGCGCTCGCTCCACGCCGCGGATCTCGGAGTTGCGCACCACCCGTCGCGAGAGCAGTCGCACCGACGTGATCGCATCGGTGCGGATGCGGTGGCGGACGCCGTCGCGCTCGACGACGATCGCCTCGCCGGTCCGCTCCCGGAGCAGCCCGGTGATGTCCGACAGGCTGGGGGAGCGATCGGTCGGGGGATTGGGTGAGGCCCGCCAATCGGCGGGCGCGTCGGCGCCGAGCCGGTACCGGACCACCACTCGATCGCCGACCGCGGGCTGCGGTCCGCGAGAGACGGGCGACGGGTCCGGCGACGGCACGGCGGGCGGGTCAGTCGTCGTGGCCGAACGGATCGGTGACGGTGCCCGGCAGCCAGGTGAGGCCGGGCACGCCCCAGCCGTTGCGCTTGATCGCCTTCTTGGCCGCCCGCGCGTTGCGCCCGATCAGCACGTCGACGTACAGGAATCCGTCGAGGTGTCCGGTCTCGTGCTGCAGCATCCGGGCGAAGAATCCGGTGCCCTCGATCTCGACGCGGTCGCCGTTGCGATCGGTGCCGACCACCTTGGCCCAGTCGGCCCGCCCCGTCGGAAAGCCCTCACCGGGCACCGAGAGACAGCCTTCGTCGTTGTCGTCGGGATCGGGCATCGTCTCGGGGATCTCGGAGGTCTCCAGGATCGGATTGATCACCTCGCCGCGCCGGCGCACGCCGGCATCGGGGCAGTCGTAGACGAACATCCGGAGCGGCCGGCCCACTTGATTCGCCGCGAGTCCGACGCCGTTGGCGGCGTCCATGGTCTCGTACATGTCGTCGAGCAGAGCGACGATCTCGGCCGAGGGCTTCGAGTCGGCGTCGAGCTCGACCGGGGTGGTCGGCTGGTGCAGCACGGGTTCGCCGATGATGCAGATCGGGAGAATTGCCATGACAGAGCAGTCTACTGCGCGAGAGGTCCGGTTTCGCTGCGGTGCGTCGGCACGGACGGCGGCCGCGATCGTGGTTAGATGTTCGACGGAACCACACTGATGTCATTCGTGCGCCGAGGCGGCGTGCGAGCCGGTGTGAATGCACGGTCCAGCTGTTTGAGGAGCGAGATGAACGGCGCAACGGCGAGTAGCCCGCAGGGCGACGACCCCTCGGCGATCGACGGAGCCCGCGACCAGGCTGCGAACCTCGACCCCCACGAGGTGGGTCCCGACGGACTGACCCGGCGTGAGCGGGAGATCCTGAACTTCGAGCGGCAGTGGTGGAAGTACGCGGGATCCAAGGAAGACGCGATCAAGGAACTGTTCAACCTGTCCGCGACCCGCTACTACCAGGTGCTGGGGGCACTGGTGGACCGCCCGGAGGCGCTCGCCGCCGATCCGATGCTGGTGAAGCGTCTGCGTCGGCTCCGCGCCTCGCGCCAGAAGGCCCGCGCGGCACGACGGCTCGGGTTCGAGATCACCTGACGCGGGCACGGCCTGCGCACGGGCTGCGCGGGTGGCCGGTGGGTTAGAGTTGCCGTGATGAATGCTGAGCGAGAGAACAACCGACTTCCGCTGCGTGCGGGTGCCATGCTGCTGTTGGCGATCGCGGTCGTCTGCCTCGGCCTCGGCATCCATCAGTTGACGACCAGCGGTGAAGATCCCGACGCCGGCCTCAAGGCCGCCGGGCAGAGCGCACAGGCCGCCGCCGAGTCGGAGAAGCAGCAGGAGCAGGCGACGTCGAGCAAGTCTCCGTCCAGCAGCACCGCGCCCGCCGCGGACACCGAAGGCGTGCCCGAACTGTGCGTCCTCAATGCCGGCAATGTGACCGGTCTGGCCGGTTCGGTCAGCAAGGAGCTCACGGCCGCCGGATTCAAGGTCGGTGAGACGGCGAACCTGAGTACGTCCAGCGTCAGCGAGAACACCATCTTCTACTCCCCCGAGCAGGAGGAGGCCGCCAAGAAGGTGGCCGCGGCCGTGCCGGGCGGTGCCGCCCTGAACCCCCGGCCGACGGCTTTCACGCGTTGCCCGGAGGGCCTGCCGGTCGTGGTGGTGAGCCGGTAGCACGCGGACCGGACGCACCCGTCATAATCATTGGCGAACAGTAAACATCAGCGAACACGGCAACAGCCCCAACGTGCACGCGAAGCGGATGGAGATCCGCCCAGCCGACCACAGCGCCGACGACTAAGGAGCACACATGACCGTCCGTAGCACCAATCGCGCTTCGACCGTCCGGGTCATGGCGGCCGTGGCCGCCGCGGGCGGCGCGGCCCTGGCACTCTCGGCCTGCACCCCGAACGAGCAGCCGAGTGACGTGCCCGGCACCACCCCCGCGGTCGTTACCGGCGACCAGGTGGCTCCCGGCGACGTCGTGAACGCCGACGGCATCCCGGCGAGCGCGCAGTCCGCGTCAACCACTCTGGTCAACAAGGACGGCAACCGCGTGGGCTTCGTCAGCTTCTCGCAGGAGGGCGAGGCCGTGAAGGTGTCGATGCGGGTGGCCGGTGTGAAGCCGGGCGAGCACGGCATCCACATCCACACGGTCGGTAAGTGCGAGCCCGCGACCGGGTTCTCCACCGCCGGCGGTCACTTCCAGGCCGACGGTCACACCGGCAAGCCGGAGTCGGGCGATCTGGCCACGCTGAACGTCCTCAAGGACGGCACCGCCAGCGCCAGCACCACCACCGACGCGTTCACCGTCCAGGACATCCGCGGCAAGGCCGTCATCCTTCACGATCTCGCCGACGGCGGCTCCGAGGCCCCGCGCCTGGCCTGCGGCGTGATCTCGCAGACCAGCTAGCGCCGACCCGAGGCAAGGAGCCGCGGTGACCACTCCGGCGGCGATCCCGTTCCACGGGTCGCCGAAGCCGACGCTCGGGGTCGAGTGGGAACTCGCCCTGGTCGACAAGTCGAGTCGCGACCTGTCGAACGCCGCAGACCGGCTCTTCGAGCTCGTCGACGCGCGTGCCGGCGATCAACGCGACAAGATCCATCGCGAACTGCTGCGCAACACGGTGGAATTGGTCACCGGCATCTGCACCACCGTCGGCGAGGCCATGGACGATCTCGGCGGGTCGCTCGACGTGGTGCGCGGGCTGTGCGACGAGATCGGCATCGATCTGTACGGCGCGGGCACCCACCCCTTCGCGGAGTGGTCCGCCCAGCAACTCACCGAAGGCCACCGATACGCCGAGTTGATCGAGCGGACGCAGTGGTGGGGCAGGCAGATGCTGATCTGGGGCGTGCACGTGCACGTGGGCATCGACAGCCGCGACAAGGTGCTGCCGATCCTGTCGTCGCTGCTGAAGTTCTATCCGCATCTGCTCGCGCTGTCCGCGTCGTCGCCGATGTGGGCCGGACGCTCAACGGGGTATGCGAGCAACCGCGCGATGATGTTCCAGCAGTTGCCGACGGCGGGGCTGCCGTTCCAATTCGAGTCGTGGTCGGAGTTCGAGGGCTTCGCGCAGGACCAGAAGACCACCGGGATCATCGACCACCTCAACGAGATCCGCTGGGACATCCGGCCGTCGCCCCATCTGGGAACCATCGAGGTGCGGGTCTGCGACGGAGTGTCGAACCGGCGTGAACTCGCGGCGATCGTCGCCCTGACCCATTGCTTGATCGTCGACCTCGACCGGCGCCTGTCGGCGGGACAGACGCTGCCGCAGATGGCTCCGTGGCTGGTGCAGGAGAACAAGTGGCGCGCCGCCCGCTACGGGCTCGATGCGATCATCATCCAAGACGCCGAATGCTCGGAGCGCCTCGTGACCGAGGACCTCGCCGAACTGCTGGTGCGTCTGGAACCGGTGGCGGCGTCGCTGGGCTGCCTCGAGGAACTGGGTACGGTCGCCGACATCATCGCCGGCGGCGCCAGCTACCAGCGGCAGCGCCGGGTCCTCTCCGAGACCGGCGACATGCGCAAGGTGGTCGACTCGGTGGTCGCCGAACTCGGTTAGCGGACGCGTCCGCGACCGCGGTGGCGCTACCCGCCGTTTCGCGAGGACAGTTCGTCCTCGTCCAGAACATCCTCCCCCAGGGCCTGCTCGCGATACACGAGGCGGCCGACGCGCTGGGCGACCACCGGCGCGGTGATGAGTGCGAACAAGCCGGTCAGGACCAGCATTCCGCCGTCCGGGTGGCTGTCGAGCCTGATGAAGGTGCCCGCGAGCACCAGGATCATGCCGAACGTCTGAGGCTTGGTCGCGGCGTGCATCCGGCTCAGCGTGTCGGGGAATCGGACGATCCCGATGGCGGCGGTGAGGGCCAGCAGCGAGCCGAGCAGGATCAGCGCCGCGGCCACGACGTCGAGGATCACTGGTCGTCCCTCACTCGGAAACGGGCCACGGCGATCGACCCGATGAAACCCACCAGGCTCAGCGCCACGATGCCCGGGACCACGGTGGTGTCGGTGGTGTAGGCCACCCACACCGACAGACCGGAGATCGCGATGGCGACCAGCGCGTCCACGCCGACGAGCCGATCGAGGGTCGAGGGCCCGCGAAGCGTGCGATAGACGGTCAGGAGCACGGCGGTGAGCAGCATCGCGGCACTGATGATCCAGACGACGGTCATGCCTTCTCCTTCCGTGAGCGCTCCTGCTCGACCACCCGACGGCGGTCGGCGAACGGGACGTGATGGTAATCGTCGTCGATTCCGTGGAACGGACTCGGATGCCACTCGTCGTCGCGCTCGAAGGTCTTGATGAACTGTCGCTCCACGTAGGCCATCTGCTTCAGGAACTCGTCGATGTACTTCTGTTTGCGCACGTCGAAGACGTGGATGTACAGCATCCGCTGGTCTTGATCGATCTCGACCACCATGGTGCCGGGCACCAGGTTGATGTAGTCGACGGCCAGCGTGAGCGTGAGGTCGGATTTGATGGCCATGTGCACGCGGACCACCGCACCGAGCGGCGGATCGCCCGGCTTCACCGCGGCCCACGCCACCTGAGCGCTGGAGAGGAAGAAGTTGTAGATCATCGTGCCGACGAGCTTGAGCGCCGAGAGCGGGTGAAACCGACCCTCCACCGGCACCCGCGGCAGCGGCAGCAGGACCATCACCAGCAGGGCGATCAACGCGCCGACCACGATGTTGGCCCAGGTGACGTCGCCCCAGAGAAGCACCCAGACGAAGGTGAGCCAGGCGAAGCCCCACAGTCGCAGGCCGAACTCGCGCAGCGAGCCGCCGGCCCAGGCCGGTGCGTGCAGGTTCTCGTTCAGCCAGACGTAGGTCCGGACCGCGGGCCAGGCCAGGTGCACCAGGGTGACCCGCCACAGGTTGCCGAAGAATGCGGCCACCGGGCGCTTTCCGACGGGTTTCGCGTGCGGCTTGTCTGGGAACGGCGTGTTGCTCATGGCCGGCCTCCGTCGGTGGCGTGCGCGGGGTCGGGCCCGTGCAGAACCGTCGAGATGTACTCGCTGCGGTCGAGGACGCCGTGTGCGGCGTCGTCGGTGAAGTGGAAGATGGGCCCGCCCCACAGCGTCAGCGCCAGACCGGCGGCCACCATCGCCATCGTGGGCAGCACCATGGCCACCGGCATCCGGCCCACGTCCTCGCGTTCCTCGAGCAGGACGTCGGTGCCCTCTTCGATGAGCGCGGACGCGGTGCTCGACGCCATGGCGCCGTCGGGCGCGTCGGCGCGGGCCCGCCAGAACGCCTTGGTCCAGATACGGGCCATCACGTACAGGGTGAGCAGGCTGGTGACGACCGACCCGGCGACCAGCACCCACGCCAGCACCGATCCGTCCTGGGCACCGGCCTCCAGCAGCGCTACCTTGCCGATGAATCCCGAGAACGGCGGAATGCCGCCGAGATTCAGCGCCGGGATCAGGAACAGCCCGGCCAGCAGCGGACTCGCGATGAGTCCGCCGAGGCGCCGCAGCGACGCCGACCCCGCCTGCCGTTCGATCAGTCCCACCACCAGGAACAGCGTGGTCTGCACGAGGATGTGGTGGGCGACGTAGAAGATCGCCGCCGAGGTGGACAGCTCGGAACCGACGGCGATGCCGAACACCATGTAGCCGATGTGGCTCACCAGCGTGAACGACAGCAGTCGCTTGATGTCCGACTGCGCTATGGCGCCGAAGATGCCGACGAGCATGGTCAGCAGTCCCGCGATCATGAGCACGTTGTCCATCGATCCGCCGGGGAACAGCAGGGTGTGCGTGCGGATCAGCGCGTACACGCCGACCTTCGTCAGCAGACCCGCGAACACCGCGGTCACCGGGGCCGGAGCGGTCGGATAGGAGTCGGGAAGCCACGTCGAGAGGGGGAACACGGCTGCTTTGATGCCGAAGGCCACCAGCAGGACCGCGTACAGCGCGTTGCGGGTGCCGTCGGGCACGTCGTCGAGCCGGACGGCCATCTCGGCGAGATTGAGGGTTCCGGTGGTCGCATAGGCGAAGGCGATGCCGGCCAGGAAGATCAGCGACGACACCATCGACACCATGATGTACGACGCGCCGGCTCGCACGCGCTCGGCGCTGGCGCCCAGGGTGAGCAGGACGAAGCTCGCCGCGAGGAGCACCTCGAACGAGACGTACAGGTTGAACAGGTCGCCCGCGAGGAACGAATTGCAGACGCCCGCGGTCAGGATGAGATAGGTCGGCAGGAAGATCGACACCGGCTGCTCGGTGGTTCCGTCCCTGATGCCCTGCCCGATCGCGTAGACCACGACGCACAGCAGCACGGTCAGCGAGATGACCAGCATCAGCGCCGCGAGGCGGTCGACCACCAAGGTGATGCCGAGCGGCGTACCCGCGATGCCGCGGCCGTCCCAGCCGCCGACGTTGACCGCGAAGGTCCCGTGAGCGCTGGTGAGGTAGAGCATCAGGCCGGACGCGATCAGCGCGACGCCGATGGCGGACACCGAGACCGCGCGCTGGATGGTGGGGCTCCGGCCGGCCAGCAGCGTCACGGCGGCCGCCAGCAGCGGAACCATCGTCGGCAGCACGATGAGGACCGGGATCCAGGACGTCTGCGGCGTCATCGTGCCCCCTTCGCGTGCTCGTCGTCGTTCGGTTCGTCCGCGTCCCGCGGCATCTCGTCGCCGTCGTAAGGCAGGTACTCCAGGACCTCGGCGTCCTCGGGCATCAGGTCCGGCTCGTGGACGTTGAGGTGCGCCGCGATGAACTCCTCCGGCGTCAGCGGGTTGCCGTACTTGTCGAACAGGTCGCCGGCGACGGTGTCGGCGCCGGTGGCCGGATCGTCGCTGAGATCGCGATCGGGCTGGGACTCGGGTGTTCCCGTGAGGATCTTGATGTCTTCCTCGTCGTCGCCGAGTTCGTCGTCGGTCGCTGCCTCCGCGCCCGGCGGCAGCTTCTCCTCCTCGGCGGCCTGATTGATCTTGAAGAGCCGGTAGGTGACGGCCAGGACGAAGGCCGCGATGCCCAAGGTGATGACGATCGCGGTCAGGATCATTCCCTGCGCCAGCGGGTCGGTGTCGAAGCTCGCCCCGTCGGATTCGCGCCCGCGGATCGGCGGATGGCCGGGCGGACCGGCGAGGACGAGGATCATCAGATTCAACGCGTTGCCCGCCAGCAGCAGGCCGAACAGCATGCGGATGAGGCTGCGCTCGGTCAGCAGGTAGACGCCCGCGGCGGCCATGGCTCCGGCCACGATCAACAGGCCCAGGTTCACCGACATCACCTCACCTCCTCGGGCTCGGGAGCGGCCGGTTCGGCGGGCTCCGGCGGGGCGTCGGCCACATCGAGCCGGGCGCCGAGGCTCCGGAGGATGTCCAGGACCAGCCCCACCACGATCAGGTAGATGCCGAGGTCGAAGAACAGGGCGGTGACGATGTGGAACTCGCCGAAGACCGGCAGGCTCAGATCGATGACGGCGGACGAGAGCGCCGGAGCACCGAGCGCCAGGGACACCGCCGCGGTGGTCGCCGAGACCGCGAGCCCGGCGCCGAGGATGGTGCCTGCCTCCACTCTCATCGCCTCGCCGAGTTCGTAGCGTCCGCCCGCGAGGTAGCGGAGCACCAGGGCCAGGCCCATCACCAGACCGCCGGCGAACCCGCCTCCCGGTGCGTTGTGTCCGGCGAAGAAGAAGTAGACCGAGAGCACCACCAGGGTCGGGAAGACGAGCCGGGTGGTGGCCTCGAGGATCAGCGACCGCTGCGCCGGATCACGCATCTCGCTGCCGCGCAGCCACGTGGTGCGTCCGTGTGCGGCGTCGTCCCCGTTGCGGCGCTGCGCGAGTGCCGAGTCGGTGACCCGGGGGACGGCGCCGAACCGGCGGCTCCGGAACACCATCGAGGCCACTCCGGTCGCCGCGACGATCAGGACGGAGATCTCGCCGAGGGTGTCCCAGGCGCGGATGTCGACGAGCAGGACGTTGACCGCGTTGGCTCCGTGACCGAACTCGTACGCGGCGTCGCCGAGGTAGACGTGCAGCGGCTCGGTGGACCGTGCCGCCGCGGCGAACAGCCCGATCACCACCAGCATCGCACCGAAGGCGACGGAGATCGCGATGCGGATGGGGCGATGACCGGTGCGCAGCTTCGGGGTCGCCTCCGACGGAAGTTTGCGCAGGACCAGCACGAACACGACCAGTGTCAGGCTCTCCACCAGAAACTGGGTCAGTGCGAGATCCGGGGCGCCGTACATGGCGAACAGGGCGCCGCAGCCGTATCCGGTGATGCCGAGGGTCAGTAGGCCGGCGAGGCGGTTGCGCAGCACGGCCGTCGCGATCGCCGCGGCGACCATCACGAAGCCGATGACGATCTCTTCGACGGTGTCGAATCCCGCCAGGTGCAGCGACTGCCTGCGTCCCAGGAACAACACGCTGACGGGCAGGATCACCGCGGTCGAGAGGATCACGCCCTGGGTGATGGGCAGTGAACCGCGCTGGGTGTTGCGGGTGACCCAGAGGGACACGGTGTCGGCGGTGCGCAGCGCGCCGTCGTAGATCCGGTCGGCGTTGAGCCGCGGCGGATGAACGAAGACGTGCGCGCGGCGCGCACGCAGGAACAGGAACAGGCCGGCGCCGCCGGCGACGACGATGATCGAGAAGACGACCGGGAGACCGAAGCCGTGCCACTGCGCGAGATGCTCGATCTCCTCGCCGTAGGCGGGCAGCGACTGCGCATAGGGCTCGAACAGCGAGCCGATCCAGCCCGACGCGAACGCCGCGACCACGCCGGCCGCCGACAGCAGTGCCGGAGGGACGAGGAACATGACGGCGGGCTGGTCGAGCTGTGCGACGGCCCTGGTCGGCAGGCGGCGGACCTTGCGTCCGAACGCGCCCCACAGGAAGCGCGTGGTGTACGCGAACGTGATGACCGAACCCACCAGCAGCACCACGTCGACTGCGTGCCGCTGCATCGGGGAGAGCGCGCCGGTGTCCCAGACGCTGCCGAAGGCGGTCTCCTTGCCGACGAAGCCGAAGGTGAACGGCAGGCCGGCCATGCTGGCGCCGGCCACCGCGGCGACCGCGGCGAGCCCGGGCAGTCGTGCGCCGAGGCGTGCGAGCTTGCGGATGTCGCGGGTTCCGGTGGACTTGTCGATGATGCCGACCACCATGAACAGGCACGCTTTGAACATCGCGTGCGCCACCACCATGGCCAGGCCGGCCATGGCGACGTTGGCGTCGCCCACACCCACCAGCACGGTGATGAAACCGAGCTGCGACACCGTGCCGAAGGCGAGGACGAGTTTGAGGTCCAGTTCGCGCAACGATCGCCATCCGCCGAGCACCATCGTGAGCAGACCGAGTCCGATGACCGGTATCTGCCAGCTCAGAAGGGGTGCGAAGGCCGGTGCGAGCCGGGCCACGAGGTACACGCCCGCCTTCACCATGGCCGCGGCGTGCAGGTACGCGCTGACCGGGGTGGGAGCGGCCATCGCGCCGGGAAGCCAGAAGTGGAACGGGACGATGGCCGACTTCGAGAGGGCGCCGATCAGCACCAGGATCACAGCGACGTCGATGTAGACGCTGCCGGCCGGCGGATGGGCGACGAGGTCCGACAGCAGGTAGCTTCCGGTCCGCTCGCCCAGCATGATGATGCCGACGAGCATCGCCAGTCCGCCGAAGGTGGTGACCAGCAGGGCCTGGGTCGCGGCGCGGCGCGAGGTGGCGCGAACCGTGTTGAATCCGACGAGCATGAACGACAGGACCGTCGTCGCCTCCCAGAACACGTACATGACCAGCGTGTTGTCGCTGACGACGAGGCCGAACATCGCGCCTGCGAAGGCCACGAGTTCGCCGCCGAAGACCGCGACTCTCCGGCGCATCTGCTGGAAGTAGTTGGCGCAGTAGATCAGCACCAGTGCGCCGACGCCCAGGATCAGCACCGACATGACGGCCGACAGAGTGTCGAACCGCAGCACGATGTCCATCTGCAGGCTGGGGATCCACTCGATCGTCTCCACGCGGGGCGGTGCGCCCGGGGCCGGCCAGTTGGCGACCACCCATGCCAGCCCGGCCGCCGGAGCGAGCGCCAGGACGTAGAAACCGCGGGAGCCGAGAGTCTTGATGATCGGTGGTGAAATGAGCGCACTGACGGCCAGGGCGATCAATACCAGGATCAAAATGGCACTCCGACTTGTGTCGAGGACGGGCGGGCGGGGTGTCGTGGTGACGAGAACTTGAGGTCTACCTTACCGTTTTCGATATGAAGGATTTTCGCAGACTGCTGGCAGCAGCGCTGATCATGGTGTGTGCGGGTGCGCTGTTCGTCGCATGCGGTTCCGATGACGAGCCGTCGCGGCCGGGTGTCGCGCTGCCGTCCGACTTCCCCGAATCAGACGTGCCGATGGTCGACGGAGCGGTGCTCACCGCATCGGGCGAATCGCCCCAGTGGCAGGTCACGGTGCAAGCACACGCCTCCGACGGCAACCCGTTGACCAACGCCGTCACGAAGCTCACCGATGCCGGTTTCGCGGAGTCCTCCCGGGTCGACGACCCCCAGTCGAAGTCGGTGCTGCTGAGCAAGGACGTCGACGGCAGGCAACTGTGGGTCAACGTGGGACTGTCGTCGACGGCATCGGCCGGGGCCTCGACAGTGATCTATCAGGTGAGCTTCGCCGGCTGAGCGCCGTGCGGGTGAGAGCGGTATCGGTGCGGGCCGCGCCTCGCCGAACCCGAAGCGAACCGGTACGGGCGTCCCAGCGACCTCACAGATTCGGCGGGTTCCCTCGATGGTCGACGGCGACGACTGCGTCGCCACCGGACACGAGGATCGACCAGGATGACTGACCCCAACCGACCCCAGCACGACGACTCGGAGGCCCCCGGCGGGCAGACCGAGCCCCAATCCGACCACCAGCCCGACCCGCAGGCCGGACCGGACCCCACGAGCACCACGGCCCCGACCGAGCCGATCGCACCGGTCGCCGGAACGCCGCCCGCCGACCCGGCGGCCGCGCCGGGACAGCCCGGGGCGGCCCATCACCGGCCGCCTCTGGTCGCGGCTCCGGCATCCACCGGCCCGCAGACCGTCGAGGTGCGGCGCAAGTGGCTCGTCGGGGGAGCGGTTGTCGGAGCCATCGCGTGTCTGGGACTCGCCTTCGGTGCCGGCTACGTCACTGGTGACCACACCGGCGGCCACCACAGGCAGAACGAGGCGCGATACGAGCGCGGCGCGACCATGCGCGGATTCATGGGGCAGGAGCGCAACGGTCTCGGTGGTCAGCGGTGGCGCATGATGCCGCCGGGATCGGCCAACGGCGACGGCCAGACGCCGGGGCAGCAGAACCAGACCCCCGATCAGAACCAGACTCCCGGGCAGCAGACGCCGGGCCAGTCGGGATCGGCGACCACGACGCCGGGAACCTCCAGCTGAACCGACGGCCCGCACGGGCCCGCGGCGAGACCGCACAGACGACGATGGCGGCGTCGGCACCCCTCCGGGTGGCCGATGCCGCCATCGTTCTGCGGTCGTCGCCTCGGCGACTCCTGCCGGAATTACTTGCCGGGGCGCTTCTTCCCGGCGGCCAGACCGAAGCCCTTGGCCTTCGACGCACCGGTCTCGGTGATCGTCCGGCTGTCGGACGAGCCGGCCGCCGGAGCCGGAGCCTCGGCGGGCTCGTCGGTCTGAGCGGCGGTCTCGCCGGCCGCCGGCGCGGCGGGCTCTTCCGGCGCAGCAGGCTCCGGTGCGGGTGCGGTCTCCGCGGGGGCCGAGGGCTCCGCCGCCGTCGCTGCAGCCTTCGGGGCGCCGGGCTTCTTGGCGCCCGGCTTCTTCAGACCTGCGGCCATGCCGAACCCCTTGGCCTTGCCCTCGGTGCCCGACGTGGTGGCAGCGGCAGCGGGGGCCGCCGTGCCGGTGTCGGCGGCGGTTGCATCGGCCGGGGCCTCGTCGGCCGGCTCGGTCGCAGCCGACTCGGTCGCCGCGGGAGCCGTCGGCTCGGCCGGTGCTGCGGCTGCGGGCTTGGCCGCGCCCGGCTTCTTGGCTCCGGGCTTCTTGAGCCCGCCGGCCATGCCGAAGCCCTTGGCCTTGCCCTCGGTGGCCGTGGTCTCGACCGGCGCCGCTGCCGCGCTCGTCGCTGACTCGGTTGCCGCTGACTCGGTCGCAGTGTCGTCGGTCGCGGGTGCCGCCGATGCCGCTGCCGCGGGCTTGGCCGCGCCCGGCTTGGGAGCGCCGCCGGGCTTCTTGAGTCCGCCCGGCTTCTTCAGCCCGCCGCCCATGGCCAGTCCCTTGGCGGGAGCTGCCTGGGTGGTCTGCGCCGCCGGTGCGGCCGGGGCCGTGGCACCGCCGGGCTTGGGGGCACCGCCGGGCTTCTTGAGTCCGCCCGGCTTCTTGAGCCCGCCGCTCTTCGGTGCAAGACCCACCGCGGGCTTCGCTTCGGCCGGGGCCGCGGTGGCGGCGGGAGCTGCGGGCTTCGCCGCAGCGGCGACCGGCTCGGGCTCGGGCTCGGGGGCGCGCTCGGTCTGAATCGGCCCGAGGAAGTTGCCGCCGCGCTTGACCTCCGGACGGCCGCGCTTGACGCCCTCCAGGATCAGCTGGCTGACGTCCACGACCTCGACCTGCCCCTCGTCCTCGGTGCCCGAGGTCTGAGCGGTCACGCCGTCGGTGAGCATCACGCGGCAGAACGGGCAGCCGGTCGCGATCTTGCGGACCTGCTTGTTGCCGTCCGCGTCGGTCGGCCGGGAGTTCAGCGTGCTGAGCGCCTCGTCGACGCGGTCGACGTTGATGCGCTTGCCGATCTGCTCCTCCATCCACATCCGGGCGCCGCCGGCGCCACAGCACATGGAGCGTTCGCCGTGGCGAGGCATCTCGGTGAGCGTGGAGCCCGAGGACTCCATCAGTTCGCGCGGAGCATCGTAGACCTTATTGTGGCGGCCCAGGTAGCAGGGATCGTGGTAGGTGACCTGCTCGCCCGCCGGTGCGGCGACCGGCACCAGACGCTTCTCACGGACCAGCCGGTTCAGCAGCTGGGTGTGGTGGACCACCTCGTACTTGCCGCCCACCTGCGGGTACTCGTTGCCGATGGCGTTGAAGCAATGCGCACAGGTCACCACGATCTTCTTGCGCTGCTCGGGCGCGGTCGCGAACACCTCGTCGAAGGTGTCGATGTTCTGCTGTGCCAGCATCTGGAACAGGAACTCGTTGCCCGCACGACGAGCGGAGTCACCCGTGCAGGTCTCTCCCTGGCCCAGCACCATGAAGTCGACGGCCGCGATGTCGAGCAGTTCGGCAACGGCCTTGGTGGTCTTCTTCGCGCGGTCCTCGTAGGCGCCTGCGCAACCGACCCAGAAGAGGTACTCGTAGCCCTCGAACGAGTCGACGTCCTGGCCGTAGACCGGGATGTGGATGTCCATCTCGTCGATCCAGGCAGTGCGCTGCGAGGCGTTCTGGCCCCACGGGTTGCCCTTGTTCTCGAGGTTCTTGAACATGCCCGCGAGCTCGGACGGGAAGTCCGACTCGATGAGGACCTGGTACCGGCGCATGTCGATGAAGTGGTCGACGTGCTCGATGTCCACCGGGCACTGCTCCACGCAGGCGCCGCAGGTGGTGCAGCTCCACAGAGCCTCGGCGTCGATGACGGCACCGGTGGTGCCCTCGGACTCGCCGACCAGCTTGCGCTCGGCCTCGGCGCGAGCGGCCGCGGGGACCTTGTTCAGGCGGGCCTCGTCGACGTTGCCGTCGGCGTCGACGATGCCGACCTCGTCGCCGCCCATGTCCTTGCGGCCGCCGGCGAACAGGTACGGCGCCTTGGCCTGGCCGTGGTCGCGCAGCGACATGATCATCAGCTTCGGCGACAGCGGCTTGCCGGTGTTCCAGGCCGGGCACTGGCTCTGGCAGCGACCGCACTCGGTGCAGGTGGTGAAGTCCAGCCAGCCCTTCCAGCTGAAGTCCTCGATCTTGCCCGCGCCGAACGCGTCCACGTCCGGGTCGGCGGTCTCCATGTCCAGGACCTTGCCCTGGCTCATCATCGGCTTGGCCGCACCCAGTGCGACGCCGCCGTCGCTCTCACGCTTGAAGTAGATGTTGAAGAAGGCCGCGAAGCGGTGCCAGGCCACACCCCAGTCGATGTTGAGGCCGACGACGGCGAGCCAGACCATGCCGCTCATCAGCTTGACGACGGCCGCGGCGGTGACCCAGTAGACGGAGCTGCCCTCGAAGAGCTGGGCGAAGTAGTGCGTGAAGAACGAGGTCCAGACCGGCGGGTTCTCGATGCCCGACGAGATCTTGAAGGTCTTCACGAAGATCATGCCGAGGCCCTCGATCAGGACTACTGCCTCGACGAAGTAGGCGGCGCCGAACCGCGAGCCCGAGAAGCGCGACAGCCGGGCAGGGACGCGGGGATGGTTCAGCTGACGGATGACCATCAACACCACGATGCCGATGACGGTGGCCAGACCCAGGACCTCGTCGGCGAAGATGTAGATGTTCCAGGCGCCGATGACGGGCCAGTGAAACTCGGGATCGAAGATCTGACCGTACGCCTCGAACCAGAAGACGAAGCCGATCAGGAAGCCGAACATCACCAGCCAGTGGGCCCAGCCGACGGTGCGGAACTTGACCATGCGGGTGTGCGCGACGAATTCCTTCATCATCGTCGCGAAACGCTTCCCGGGGTAGGCGAACCGCGAGGGCTCCACCTTCTGGCCCTGGGCGATGGATCGGACCATCGTGCCCACGCCGCGAAGGAAGAGCGCCCAGCATACGAGGCTGAGTAATACGGCGATGGTTCCGATCACGGCGGTAGTCGTCGTCACTGGAAGTACCGGCCTTTCTGTCCAGGTCGTACCAAGACGTCAAAGCGCTCGGGTCATAGCACTCCGCGTCAACCTTTATTCCCTGGTTACCGTAAAGGTTCGACCCTGCTCGGGTCTGCCAAGGTTTGCCTAACTTCGCCTGCAGATCGGCCGTCACGGTTACCGTTCACCGGTATGTTACTCGCGAGTAATAAGAGGGTCCAGTCCGTGTCGGGAGTGTGCTGAGGCGCACGAATCTGAGTCGACACGCCGAATTCGTGCCGTGAATCTGTGTCACCTGATCGGTTGAAAGTGGTGCTTATCACTCGAAAGTTACCGTTCGGTACGAGTCCGGCGGCGGGAGGCGGCAGCCCCGCGCGACGGGGGTGCCGGGCTCCTGTGTGAGCCATTCCTTTCGATTAGAGAAGAGTCCCAGGTGACCTCGATGGATACCCGATCTCGAAGCCGTCGGCAGCGACGCACCCGTCTGACGACGGGCCTCACCGCGGTCGCGGCGTCGGCCGCACTCCTCGCGGGCGGAGTCGGCGCCGCGCCGGCGAATGCCGCGAACGGCCTTCCGGATTTCCCCTCGTACAAGTGTGCGCCGGGGCAGCAGACCGCGCCCAGCCCCGTCGGCGACACCGTCGACTGCGGGGCTGCCCGCCCCGCGGTGCTCGCGAAGATCGGCGACGGCCTGATCGGCCTGGTGCTGCCCGATCTGGGCCTGAACCTCGCCGATATGAATTCGGCCACTGCCATCAGCCTGGCGCCGCTGTTCGGCACCTCGTACCCGGGCGCCGCGACGATCGCGGGCACCGGTCTGGCGTCGGCGCTCGCCGTCGGCGGCACCGCCAACGCGCAGGCCGACGCCTTCCTGTCCGGCGCCATCTCGGTCGGCAGCCTCGGCGCGGTCTCCGATTCGCGGGCCACCGGCGGCCTGGGGCTGTCGATCGGAGCGGGAGTGTCGGAGACCTCGGTCCGGGCACTCCCGCTCGGCGTCGCGATCGCGATGGGGCTGGGCGAGAACGCGACCGCCACGGCGCTCGGCGGCGTCGCGGTGGCGACCGGCTTCCTCGACGGCATCGCGAACGCGCCGGACCCGACCAAGAGTTCGGTGATATGCACGGCGCTGTATGGAAAGGCGCAGGTCACCGACGGGGAGACCGGAAAGAACTACTCGTCGTGCACCAGCGTCGCGTTCATCTTCCAGAAGTCGCAGCAGGGCGACGGCCCGGTGGTCTACTCGATCAAGAATCCGTTCTCGCTGACGCTCGGCTCTCCGCTGGCGCCGATGACGACCCTGCTCGACATGGTGGGTGCGCTCGGCATTCCGGCGCCCTTCCCGGACTCGGTGACCGGCATCCTCACCGGCAATGTGATCCCGACCTTCTCGCAAGACCTCATCCGTATCGTGATGACCGACCATGGGCCGCGGATCGAGACCGACCTGTTCGCCAAGAAGCCGGCTCCCACGCCGCCGGCGACCGAGCCGTCCACCGCGTCGACCGCGACACGGGTCGCCGATGTGCAGGCGACGAGCACCTCCGCGGCAGCCGACTCGGCGCAGACGACCGTTGGTTCGGAGGCCACTGAGAACACCTCCGCTGAGGCCACGGCACCGTCCGGGGAGTCCTCGGCCACCGAGCCCGCCCCGGCGCCCGAGGCCGCGACCGAGGCTGCGCCGACCGCCGAGGCGCCGGCCGTCACCGACGAGCCCGCCGCCGAGCCGTCGCAGGATTCAGCGGCCGAGCAGCCCTCCGACGACCAGTCGTCGGAGCCTGCCGCTGAGCCGTCCGCGAACGAGAGCGTCGCTGACACCGCGGATTCCGCACCGGCCGCCGAGGCGCCCGCGGCGTGACCGATTCGGGCGATTGGCTGTGACCACCGTCACTGCGAACTAGCATGACGGTGTCGCAAACCGTCCGCGTTGGAGGGAGCAGTCCGATGATGAACAGCTGGAGCAGAATCCGCCGGAGCCTCGCCGAGTACTTTGCGACGGGATCGGCTGTCGCACTGATCACCAGCGGACTGACCTGACTCGGTAGCGCGATCAACAGCCCGCCCCGCCACCGCGGGGCGGGCTTCGCGCTGCCGGTCACCGTGCCGGAGGCAGTGCCTCCAACTCGGCCAGCGACGTCTCCAGGTGGGCAAGTATGCGCTGGAGGCTCGGCAGCTGGGCCCGCGCACCGATGACGCCGAACCCGGCCTTGCCGCCGATCGTCGTGACGGTGATGTTCATGGCCTGCCCCTCCATCGGAATGGAGACCGGGTACGAGCCGTCCAGCCGGGCGCCGTTCCAGTACAGCGGCTCCTCCGGTCCGGGAACGTTCGAGATGATCAGATTGAACGCGCGCGGTGTGTACTCGACGAACCCGGGGACCGTCGCGAAGGCCAGCGGCCAGATGGTCGCGGCGCCCAGGGCGAGAGCCTGCAGCGGTTTGAGCCCGCGCACCACGTTCTTGGCGCCGTGGGTGGACGCCTTGATGGCAGCCACCCGGTCGGCGGGCGACTCGATGTCGGTGGCCAACCGCACGGTGATCGCGGTGACCGCGTTCCCGTCGGAGTCTCCGTCGCTGTGCAGCGACACCGGCATCATCGCCACCAGTGACTCGTCGGGCAGGCCGTCGTGATCGCTCAGGTAGCGGCGGAGTGCTCCGGAGCACATGGCGAGGATGACGTCGTTGAGCGTCATCTGCTGCGCCCGAGCCACCGCGCGAAGCCTGGTGACCGGCCAGTCCTGCGCGGCGAAGCGGCGCGCCGAGCCTATCGACTGGTTCAGGATCGTCGACGGCGCCATCTGCATCGGGGCCACGTAATCCTTGTCGAAGACGCCCGCGGCGGCGATCCGGGCGGCGGCCGGCGCCATGCCGACCACCTGGCCCGCGGTGTCGGCGATCGCTCCGGCCACGCCCGTCACCGCACCGAGCAACCGCGACGAGCCCTTCGGCGGCCGTTGCTCCCGCCGCCGGCGGCGCCGTCGACGCACCAGCTCCATATCCCAGAAGGCGGTACCGGAACGGTCGTCGGGATCGGTGGAGAGGGAGCGCTGCAGCAAGCGCAGGGCGGAGACGCCGTCGACGATCGAATGATGAACCTTCGTGTAGAGCGCCACGCGGCCGTCCGCCAAGCCCTCGATGATGTGGATCTCCCACATCGGGCGACGGCGGTCGAGGAGGGCGCCGTGATTCAGCGACACGTAGCGGAGCAGGTCTTTGATCTCACCCGGACGGGGCAGAACGATGTGTCTGATGTGATAGTCGAAGTCGACCTCGTCGTCCTGCGTCCACGCGGTGTAGCCGGCGATCTGGGCGGGTGTGGCTGGGCGCTTGAGGAACATCGGCGAGACGTCGGTCGCGGCGTGGAAGCGTTCGGATATCTCGTCGGCCAGATCCTCGGCCGACTGGCCTTCGCGGGGTACGAACAGTTGCAGTCCGCCCACGTGCATCGGCTGATCTCGCGTCTCGGCGATCAGGAACATCGACTCGGTCACCGGCATGTACTGCATCGGCGTCTCCCCTCCCTGCGCGACCGCGCGTCCCGCTTGCGAGAGATTGTGACAGCCTTCCGGTCCGGATGACCGGGGGACCCGGGACCGGGTCGGTGTGCCCGGGTGGCCGGCGCTGCGTCTAGGTTGGACCGGTGCCCCTGCGTTCCCCCGCGATCCGGCGTCTGATTCCGGTGATTCTGCTGTCAGTGATCGCCGTCGAAGCGGTCGTCACGATCGCGTCGGTGTGGATGGCAGTGGGTGCGCGGGGACGAGTGGTGCAGGCCTCCGAGATCCCGGACGACGCGCCCCGCACCATGATCGTGCTCGGAGCCAAGGTCCGCGACGGGCAGGTCGGCGACTACGTCGGGCCGCGGCTCGACGTGGCGGTGAACGCCTACCGGTCCGGCCGCGTGGACCGCATCGTCGTATCCGGCAACGACGCCGACTCCGCGGGCAACGAGGTACGGGTGATGCGCGCGTACCTCCAGGCCCACGGAGTGCCGTCGACGAGCATCGTCGACGATCCGCTCGGGGTGAACACCAACGCCACATGCCGCCGGGCCGCGACGATGTACGACGTCCGCTCCGCGATGATCGTGACGCAGAACTTCCACGTGGCGCGCGCGGTGACGCTGTGCCGCGCGTGGGATGTCGACGCGCTGGGCGTGGTGGCGCCGTGCGACCGCTGCTCGCCGCTGAGCCTGGTCCGCAACCAGCTCCGCGAGGCGCTCGGCTCACGGCCGCGCGCGGTGATCGACACCGTCCGCGCACGCCGCTGAGCCGCGGGCTGCGGCGGTCATTCGGACGGCGTATCGCCGCCGTCGCCGGCCGTAGCGTGAGTCCATGCCTGACAACCCCGCCCGCAGCGGCGCGAGTGCGGCCGCCGCATCGGCCGGCCAGGTCCGGGTCTCGGGTCTGGCGGTCGCGACCGGCGCGTCGCACGACCGCCGTCTCGGACCGGCGCACGCCGCGCTCGGCGACGCGGGGCTCGAGGTCCGCGACGTGGTCGCGGTGATCCACGTGAGGCCGCCGGCCGACGACACCTGGTCGGCCGAGCGGGTGCGCGACGAACTGGGACTCGGGGGAGCCCCTGCGGTGCGCGCACTCGATGTGGTCGACGACGGCTGCGGGGTGCCGTCGTCGATCGCGGTGGGATCGTCGATGCTGGCGCAGACGCACGGCGCGGTGCTGGTGGTGGTCGCGGGAGCGGCCGCGGTGCTCACCGGCACCCCGCAGCCGGGACACCGCCGCGGCGACCGGAACGGTTCGGCTCTGCGGTCGAGCGCCGACTCGGACGGTACGCATGCCGCAGTCGAGCGGGTGCTGACCGCGGTCGGCGACGATCTGCCGATCGTGGCCGTGGCGCCCGGAGGCATCCGGCTCGCGGCCGGCCGTCGGTTCGTGGCGACGAGCCTGTCGACGCACGCCGCCGCTCCGATCGAGGGGCTCATCGACGCGCGCGCCGGCGGGCACTCCGAGGTGGTGCTGGTGACCGCGAACGGGTCGGGCCACGCTGCCGCCGTGGTGTGCCGGTTGCGCGATTGAGTCCGAGCCGCGCCGACGACGGTCGGTCCGGCGGGTCAGATCGTCGGCCGGAACGGAAGCCGCGGGCGTCCGGTGAGGTACAGCGACCCCGGGAGTCGGCGCAGTACTTCGACGACGGCGAGCGAGATCGCCAGTGTGCTGACGTACACCGTCAACGTCGCGAGCGGCTGCGGGATGTGGGCGACGAGCCACTTCTGGCCGTCGTCGGTGACCGGGCGCAGCAGGAAGAACAGCACCATCACGTGTACCAGGAACACCGGGAACGACCGGTTGGACGCGTAGGCGACCACTTTCGCCATGATCGGCGTCCGCTCACGGTGGAACGTGGCCCAGTGCAGTCCCGTCGCGTACACGCTGATGGCCGCGACCACGATGAACGGGAGCAAGGTCAGCTCGAACGGACTGCCCGGATCGTTGATCGGCGCACCGGAGAACAGCACCCGGTGCACGTAGGCGCCGACGGCGAGCAGACCCGTGCCCAGCAGGAGCCAGCCGAGCAGTTCGCCGCGCCCTCGCAGCCACTGCCCGACGCGTTCCCGGTGGTCGGCGGCCAGCGCACCGAGGATGATGAGCAGCTGGTAGGGCACCACGGTGGCGTACAGATGGCTCCACAGCTCGGCCATCCCGGTCGGCGGAGTCCAGTAGCAGATGAGACCGAAGACGGTGATCTGGAGCGCCGCGCTCGCGCCGAGCAGCCACCAGTGCCGGCCGCGGGTGCGCGCCACAAGCCGGCGGATCAGCGGGAACAACAGGTACACCTGCAGCATCACGAACAGGAAGTACAGGTGGTAGGCGGCCGTCCCCCATTTGATGCGGTCGAACAACTCGTCCAGGCTGCCCGGGACGTCACCGAGGCGTCCGCTCGCCCACATTCCCTCGATGGTCCAGTACAGCACCGACCACACCAGGTAGGGCACGATGACCAGCTTGATCCGGCGCCGCCAGAACGACGTGGCGCGGAAGTCGGGACGGTCGAGGTACTGGTACATGAGCACGAAGCCGGTGAGCGCGAAGAAGATGTTCCGGGTGGAGTGGAACAGCAGCGCGGTCCCGTTGGTGCCCATGCTGGTGAACTCGGCGGTCGTCGACGTGAGCGTGTGCACGAAGATGACCAGGGCGAAGGTCATCGTGCGCACCAGGTCGACGTGATGGAGGTAAGGGCGTTTGGCCGGCGCCGGCGCCGGCGGCGCGGAGCCTACGGCGGGAACGGTCGGGGTAGCCGCCTCGGGGAGGACAGCTGTGGACGACATCGGGTGACCTCACGGTTGCGGGGGAGCGGATCAATCGGACACGCTAACAGCCCACCCTGTGCACTCACTGTGTGCCCGCTGCCGGGCCGGTGTCGGTCCCGCTACCACCAGCCGGTGGCTTTCTGCAGGTCACGGTCGAGGAACGGCGCCAGGCTGCGCATGAAGGCGGTGGAGACGTGGTGGTAGTCGTGCCACACCAGGATGTTGCCGACCACAGCCGGGCAGTAGGTGTCGTTGCAGAAACCGTCGCTGTAGTCCAGGAAGGTCATGTTCGGGAAATCCGGGATCAGCGCGTCGGCCGGGTTCACCGGCGACAGCGCCCGTGACCGCTCCACGCCGCACACACGCGGCAGCTTGCCGGAAGCGATGCACTCCGGAGGCGAGAGCGGTCCGTGCGCCCACGGGGTGTCACGTACGGCGACCACCTTCTGCCCGCGGTCGCGGAACTCCTTGAAGTAGTCGACGTAGCCGCGCGGCACCACGTCGCCGTTCTGTCCGGTGGGGGCGGGCCGGGTGGCGGTGGTGAAGACGACGTCGGGCCGGTCGACGGCCAGCTTGTCGACCACCGCCCGCGACCACTCGTTGCATTCGGTGAGGGTGCGGCCGTCGAGTTCCACCTCGGCCTCGGTCGAGAGCGCGCAGCCCGCCTTCATGTACGTCGTGACGCGGAAACCGCGGTTCTTGCCGATCTTGTCGAGCGCGGTCATCCAGTGCTCGGAATGCGAGCCGCCGACCACGGCGACGGTGTGCGCGCCCTGCGGATCGCCGTACACGCCGACCTTGATCGCGGGATCGCCGAAGTTGGAGAAGTGGTCCCAGTGGCTCAGCGGCCAGTCCTCGGCGGCAGCCTCCGGCGACGGCGCCACCGGCACGGCCGGACTCGGCGCACCCTCCAGGAGGGCCCGGGCACCGGGATACTCGCGGGGGTCGAGATTGGTGGTGTCGACGATCATCTGACTCTGGCGGTGCTGCCAGTAACCGGCACTCGCCACGGCGAAGACCGAGGCGACGACGAGGATCGCGGTGAGCCCGCGCCGGTAGCCCGCCGAGAAGCCGCCGCCGCGTCCCGCGCGCAGCGGCGTCTCGACGAACTTCGTCATCAACCAGGCGAGAATCACCGAGACCACCAGGATCGCGGTGCCCTCGGCGAAGTTCACGTCGTCGACGAATCGCCAGTTCATGTAGAAGATCAGCAGCGGCCAGTGGATCAGGTACAGCGAGTACGCGATGGAACCGAGCCAGACGATCCACGGGTGGGCCAGGACCAGGCCGCCGGGGCTCAGGTCGTTGCCGGGGACCGCCCGCGTCGCGGTGGCAGACGAACCGACCCAGATCAGCAGGAGCGTCGATCCGACCGGCACCAGCGCCATGACGGCCGGGTACTCCTGGACGCCCGCGATCCAGAATCCGGACGAGGCGATCATCGCAACGGCGAACACCGTCAGCAGCGTGCGCAGCCAGTTCGTCAGGCGCAGCCTGGGCATCCAGACGGCGAGCAGACCGCCGGCCAGCGGCTCCCACATGCGGGCCACGGTGTCGTAGTAGTTGAACGGCTGGTTGATCCCGTGCCGGTAGTTGGCCCAGGCGAAGGACACGAGCGTCACCGCGAGCAGCGACGTCCCGACGATCGCGCGGATCACGTTCGGGCGGGCCAGTGCCTCCCAGCGTGCGGCACCCCATTTGAGGAGGCCGCCCAGGGCGAGCGCGGTGAGGAGGGTCAGAACGAAGAACTGGCCCTGCATCGACATCGACCACAGATGCTGCATCGGGCTGATCGCGGAGTCGGCGGCGCCGTAGTCCTGCGAGAGGAAGGCCAGGTGATAGTTCTGGTAGTAGAAGGCCGAGGCGATGATCTCCTCGCCGAGCGGACCCCAGCGGGTGCTCGGCATGAGCCACCAGACGCCTGCCGCGATGAAGGCGAGCAGCAGGAACATCGCCGGAAGCAGGCGGCGCAGCAGCCGGCTCAGCCGGGGCCACGGATCCACCGCCGCGCGCCAGGAGACATCGGCCGGCTGGGTTCGGATCACGTGCTTGAGCAGCGAGGCGACGAAGAAGTAGCCGGACAGCGTGAGGAAGACGTCCACGCCGCCGGACACGCGGCCGAACCAGACGTGGAAGACGGCGACGAGGAAGATCGCGATGCCGCGCAACCCGTCGAGGTCGGGCCGGTAACCGGAGGTGTTCCCGGTGGCGGCGTCTTCGTTGTGTCGAGTCGGCGGTCCCGCCGTAACGTCGGTTCCAGCAGACTTCACACGCCGGATGCTACTGGGATCGTCCCGGCGATTTCCATTCGCAACGCGCGGCGGCCGGCTGCGCCAGCGGTCATGGACGAAGCGCTTCTGCGGCGATCAAGTCGATCAGTGAACGGTAGGCCGCCGAATGCGCCTCGAACATCGATGTGTGCGTCGCACCGGGCAGCAGTTGCAGTCGACCGTGCCCCCGGTGCAGCAGGTACTCGGCGACGAATCGTTCGGAGTTGACCGCCGACACGAGTCGGTCGGCAGTGCCGTGCACCGCTACGATCTCGGGCGCGGACGCCTCGTCGCCATCAGTGGCCAGTTCCAGCGGGTCCACGGCGCGGTAGCGGTCGGCGACCGCGCTGGGCGGTCCGCCGAGGGCGCGGATCACACGGGAGTCGCCGTGCGTGGCGGAGAACACCATGTCGAGCGGCCCGGACACGCTGATGACCGTCGACGGCCGCCAGCGCGGAGGGCCGAGACCGAGACCGGGATCGGCGGCAGTGCGGAGTGCGGACCACACCGCGAGTTGGGCGCCGGCGCTGTGGCCGGCGAGCACCGAGTTCCGCAGAGTGATCTGCGGATGCGCGCGGATCACAGCGGGCAGATCGTCGAGAGCGGTAGCGACGTCGGTGAACGTGGCGGGCCAGCCGCCGCCGCTCCCCAGGCGCCGATACTCCACGTTGTAGACGGCCAGGCCGCGGGCGGTGAGGTCGCGTGCCAGACGGTCGAAGCTGTGTGCACCGACACCGCGCGCCCAGGCGCCTCCGTGCACCAGCACCACCAGCGGAAGCCTCGGGTGGGCAGGTGAGACGATCGGCAGATAGAGGTCGGCGTAGTTCTGAGTGGGGTCGGCGTGCGCGGCCGGATACGCGATGCGCTGGAGGAAGGGCTCGGCCGACGTGACGACGGCTCGATGCGCCGCCGGGGTGATGGTCGAGTGGCTTCGGTGCGCTGCGGGTGCGCCGTGCGGCGATGAGCCGGGCCCCGCTTGCCACAGCAGAACGCCGAGCAGCGCGGCCGCCGCGAGCAGAGTGGAGACCACGCCGACGATGACGGGGTGGTCGCGCTTGAACTTCATCGCCTCGATTCTCTGCGTCGCCGCTGACAGTTCGCAGACGAGTACCTCTCGTCCCGCAGGAGATCGCGGAAGAATCCGCAGTCGTTACCACCGATACGCCCAATCTCGCCTGACGGCACCGAGTCCGACGCACCATGGAGTCAGCCGCGCGCAGGTGACGCGCGGCACAGTCGAGAAGAAAGCGTGACGCGATGAAGACGAAGGCCGCGGTTCTGCACGGTGTCAACGAGGACTGGAAGATCGAAGAAGTCGAGCTGGGCGACCCCGTCGCGGGTGAAGTCCAGGTCCGGCTCGTCAGTTCGGGACTGTGTCACTCCGACCATCACCTGCGGACCGGCCAGAGTCCGGCGCCGATGCCGGTGGTCGGAGGCCATGAGGGTGCGGGCGTCGTCGTGAAGGTGGGAGAGGGCGTCACTCGTTTCGCGGAGGGCGACCACGTGGTCACCGCTTTCATCCCCGCCTGCGGTGTGTGCGGACCGTGTTCGCGGGGCCAGCAGAACATCTGCGACGAGGGAGCCGGCCTGCTCACCGGCAAGGCGATCTCCGACAAGACCCACCGGGTGACGATGAACGGTGAGGGCCTCACCCAGATGTGTCTGCTCGGCACCTTCTCTCCGTACATCACCGTCAACCAGGCGTCACTGGTCAAAATCGAGGACGACATCCCGCTTCAGCAGGCCGCGCTCCTCGGCTGCGGCATCGCGACCGGCTGGGGTTCGGCCACCGAGATCGGCGGAACCAAGGTCGGCGACACGGTGGTCGTCGTCGGCATCGGCGGAGTCGGAATCAACGCCGTCCAGGGCGCCAGTGCGGCCGGCGCCCGGCACGTCGTCGCCGTCGACCCGGTGAAGTTCAAGCGAGACATGGCCGAGAAGCTCGGCGCCACGCACACCTTCGAGAGCATGGAGGAGGCGATCCCGGCGGTCGGAGAGATGACATGGGGAACCATGGCGAACACGGTCATCCTCACCGTCGGCGAGATCAAGGGCGAGTACATCGCGCCCGCGATGGCCATGACCGCCAAGGGGGGCCAGACCGTGGTGGTCGGCATGGGCGACTTCCAGGCGATGGACGTCAAACTCAACCTCTTCGATCTGACGCTGATGCAGAAGCGGGTGCAGGGTGCCATCTTCGGCGGCGCCGGCCCGCGCACCCAGGTGCCGAAGCTCCTCAACGAGTACCGGGCGGGCAAGCTGAACCTCGCCGACCTCGTCACCCAGACCTACCGCCTCGAAGAGATCAACAAGGCGTACGACGACATGCTCGAGGGCCACAACATCCGCGGCATGGTGGTCTTCGACGAGGCCGACTGGTAGTCGCGGCTGGTTGAGCGAGCCCCTCTCAGGCCGGTTGAGCGAGCACCCTCTCAGGCTGGTTGAGCGAGCGCCCTCTCAGGCTGGTTGAGCGAGCGGAGCGAGTCGAAACCACCACCGCCGCCCCGCTCGCCCACCCACCCCACCCCATCGAGCAGTTTTCGAGAAGCATCGCGAACCGTGCACTCGTAGCGTCAGTCGTATGACGAACATCAACACACTCACCCTGCAGGTCGCCGACGTCGAGGCGGCGAAGTCCTTCTACGACGAGGCGTTCGGGATCGGCGACCGTCTGCGCTTCGAACAGGCCACGCCGCCGACGTCGGGCTTCCGCGGATTCGTGATCTCGCTCGTGGTCGCCGACCCCGCGGTCGTCGATTCCTTCATCGAACCGGCGATCGCGGCGGGCGCGCGCGTCGTCAAGCCCGCCAAGAAGTCGTTCTGGGGATACGGCGGTGTGCTTCAGGCACCGGACGGCACCCTGTGGAAGATCGCGGCGTCGTCGAAGAAGCCCACCGGTGCGCCCTTGCGCGTGGTCGACTCCCTGGTACTGCTACTCGGCACCTCCGACATCACCGCCAGCAAAGCCTTCTACGTCGACCACGGGCTCACGGTGGCGAAGAGCTACGGCCGCAAGTACGTCGAGTTCGAGGCCGCCGACGGCGCCGTCACCCTCGCCCTGTACGGCAGGAAGGCCGCGGCGAAGGACGCGGGTGTGCCGCCGGAGGGCAGCGGTTCGCACCGGCTCGTCGTCGGTTCCGATGCCGACGCATTCGTCGATCCCGACAGTTTCGCCTGGTCACCGGCGAGTCTGACATCGGATCAGCCGCTGTCGGCGCAACCTCGCCGTGCCGACGCCGGAGGGGCCACGGCCTGATCGCCCAGGGCGAACACCGTTCCGGAACAAACAAAGGGCACCCTCGGTTGAGTCGAGCAGACTGAACTTTGGAGGTGTGATGTCTGAGAACATTTCCGTTCCCGTGCTGTTCGTTCCCGAGCTCGTGGTGCTGCCCGGGATGGTGGTGCCCGTGCCGCTCGACGACGCCGCGCAGGCCGCCGTCGACGCGGCTCGCGCGAGCGACAGCGCAGAGCACGGTGCGGGCAAGATCCTGATCGCCCCGCGCCTCGACGACCGCTACCCGACACACGGCGTGATCGCCTCGGTGGTGCAGGTCGGTCGCATGCAGGGCCGAGACGGCCACGTCGCGGTGATCCGCGGCGAGCAGCGCGCACACATCGGTGCCGGAACCACCGGTCCGGGTGCGGCGCTGTGGGTGGAGGTGGAGCTGGTTGAGGAGACCGAACCCACCGAGACCACCCGCGAACTGGCCGCCGAGTACCGCAAGGTGGTACTCGCGATGCTGCAGCGCCGGGAGGCGTGGCAGGTGATCGACGCCGTCAACCGCCTCACCGATCCGTCCGCCCTCGCCGATACCTCAGGCTATGCGTCGTGGATCAGCGATGAGCGCAAGCGTCGGTTGCTGGAGACCGAGAACGTCGACGAGCGGCTGCGGCTGTTGATCGACTGGACCGGGGAGTACCTGGCGGAGACAGAGGTCAGCGACAAGATCGCGGCCGACGTGCGCGAGGGCATGGAGAAGACGCAGAAGGAGTTCCTCCTGCGCCAGCAGCTCAACGCCATTCGCAAGGAACTCGGGGAGGACGAGCCGGACGGTGCCGAGGACTACCGGACTCGCGTCGAGGGCGCCGATCTGCCCGAGAAGGTCCGTGAGGCCGCTCTTCGGGAGGTCGGGAAGCTCGAGCGAGGAAGTGATCAGAGCCCCGAATCCGGCTGGATCCGGACCTGGCTCGACACGGTGCTCGACCTTCCGTGGTCGGTCCGGACCGACGATTCGACCGACCTGATCGGGGCGAGGGAGATCCTCGACGCCGACCATCACGGTCTGGAGGACGTGAAGGACCGGATCGTCGAGTACCTGGCGGTCCGCGCCCGGCGTGCCGAACGCGGATTGTCGGTGGTTGGCGGTCGCGGTTCCGGCGCGGTGATGGTGCTGGCCGGACCTCCCGGGGTCGGTAAGACGTCGCTCGGCGAGTCGGTGGCCCGCGCGCTCGGTCGCAAGTTCGTCCGCGTGGCGCTCGGCGGTGTCCGCGATGAGGCCGAGATCCGCGGTCACCGGCGCACCTACGTGGGCGCGCTGCCCGGACGGATCGTCCGTGCCATCGGCGAAGCCGGTTCGATGAATCCCGTCGTCCTGCTCGACGAGATCGACAAGGTGGGCTCCGACTACCGTGGCGACCCCGCGGCGGCGCTTCTGGAAGTCCTGGACCCGGCGCAGAACCACACGTTCCGTGACCACTACCTGGATCTGGACCTGGACCTTTCGGACGTGGTCTTCCTCGCTACCGCGAACGTGGTGGAGAGCATTCCGTCGGCGCTGCTGGATCGCATGGAGCTGGTCACGATCGACGGCTATACCGAGGACGACAAGGTCGCCATCGCGCGTGACTACCTGGTTCCGCGACAGCTGGAGCGGGCCGCGCTCACGGCGGACGAGGTGAGTGTCACCGAGCGCGCCTTGCGTGAGATCGCCGCGAACTACACCCGTGAGCCGGGTGTTAGGCAGTTCGAGCGGATGCTGGCGAAGGTGGCGCGGAAGGTCGCGGTGCAGGCCGGCGCCGGGAGCGAAGCGAGCGGGCCGGATTCGCACGGCGCCGGGAGCGAAGCGAGCGGGCCGATCGTCGTCGACGAGACTGCGCTGGTGGAGTACCTCGGGCGACCGCGGTTCACTCCGGAAACCGCCGAGCGCACCGAGGTTCCGGGCGTCGCCACCGGTCTGGCCGTGACGGGAATGGGCGGCGACGTGCTGTTCATCGAGGCGCTGAAAGCGGCGGGCACGTCGGAGAAGGGTGAGCACGCGGCCGGACCGCAGCTGAAGCTGACGGGCCAGCTGGGTGATGTGATGAAGGAGTCGGCGCAGATCGCGCTCTCGTACGTGCAGGCGCACGCCGCCGATTTCGGCATCGATCCGGCTGATCTCAACGGCACGGTGCACGTCCACTTCCCGGCCGGTGCGGTTCCTAAGGACGGACCGTCCGCGGGTGTCACGATGGTGACCGCGTTGGTGTCGATGCTGACCGGCCGGCGGGTGCGCAGCGATGTCGGCATGACCGGCGAGGTGACCCTGAACGGGCGCGTGCTGCCGATCGGCGGCGTGAAGCAGAAGCTGCTCGCCGCGCAACGGAACGGGTTGAAGACGGTCTTCATCCCGCAGCGCAACGAGGCCGATCTGGACGAGGTTCCGGCTGAGGTGCTCGAGGCGCTCGAGGTGAAGCCGATGACGGATGTCGCGGTGATCGTCTCGGAGGCCCTTGAGCCTGTGGAACAGGCGCGCGCCGCGGCGTGATGAGAATTTTGGCTCCTGGACGGGTCTCACAGACCTGTCCGGGAGCCAAAGTTTTCAGAGAAGTTCGGCGCGGCGGGCGGCGAGGGCATTGGCTAGCTCGCGCATGCAGTCGCCGGGCGCCAGATTGAGCTGCTTCCACGAGTAGGCCAGCGGGATCCAGCCGAGGCAGGCGATCGAGTTCGCCTTCGCGAGATCGCGGTTCCACCGGTCCTCGTGCCGATGGAAGGCGTAGCCATGGATCTCCACGCCGACGCGCTCGGCGGGCCAGGCGAAGTCCCACGGCCGACCGCAGATCGGGAACTGCTGCTTCCATCCGGTGATCTGTTCGCTGCGGAGCATCCGCACGAAGAGTCGTTCGGCCTCGGACTCCGAGCCGTCGGCGGAGACACCCAGCAGCTTGCGCACTCGGGCGAGTCCGTGGACGCCGCGGTTCCGGTCCAGCGCGGCGACCAGTTCGGGCACGGTCACCACGCGCTTCTGAATCATCCGATCGAGGAAGACCAGACCCTCCTCGTGTTCTGACGCCGCGCCGAGAACCGACAGGGCGGTGCCGGTCACCTGGATTCCGCGGACCTCGGTGATGTCTTCGTGCGGGTAGGTGCGCCGCTTGAGGTCGGCAGCCACCCCGCAGGTCGCATTCGGCTTCGCCGAGCGCGGCACCGCGGCGGTGATCGGCCCGGGAACGTCTCGGACCAGTCCGTGCCACCAGGCGGCAGCGGTGCGATCGATGGTGGCCGCCCTCGCATGCGCGACCACGCGTATTCGCGCGGCGGCCTCCAGCGGGTGGGCGAGGGAGAGGAAGACTTCGCGGGCCTGCCGTATCCACAGGCCTCGCTCCACCTGCGAACGGATCTGGCCCACGGTGAGTCCGCAGGCCAGTGCTTGTCCGGTGGTGATCACGCCGTCGTGAGCGGCGAGATGGTGTGCGACCGCGATCTCCGGATGCTCCGACCACCGGCTGTTCGCCCGACGATCGGCTGTCGACTGTGCTTCCCCCACCTTCAATTAGACGCACGTGCCGGGCTATCGGTTCCGGTCTGCAAAATTTTGGCTCCCGGAACGGTCTGTGAGACCGTTCCGGGAGCCAAAATTCTCTGCGGGTCAGTGCGCGGGTTCCTCGGAGGTGAATCGCTGCGCGTAAGCCACGCCGAGCGAGAGCAGAACCAGTCCGGCGACGATGAAGGCGATCACCCGGAACATTCCGTCGAGGGCGGCGAGATCGAACAGGAAGAGTTTCGCGACCGCCGCCGCGATCACCGACAACCCCGTGGCGAGGGTGAGGGTGCGGCTCGCTCCCTGCAGCCTCCGCGCCCACATCAGGGCCGCGGCGGCGGAGCCGAACCAGACGAGGGTCGCCGCGAGGTGACCGGCGCGGAATCCGGTGGCCGAGCCTCCGGTGGCGACTCCGGCGACGCCGACGCACAGTTCGGTGGTGAGCCACAGGCCGATGAGGCCGCCGATCAGCCAGATCTGTTGTGCGCGGCTCGGCGCTGCGGTGCCCCATTCGCGGGCCAGCACCATGGTGGCGGCCAGGCCGAGGAGTGAGCCGACGAGGAGGGTCGCGTGGACCGAGTCACTCAGCCCGCCGGGATACAGGAGCTGTTGCGCCCCGCCCGTCTCCAGCAGCGACGACAGTCCGAGGCCCGCGAACACGGTGGCCGCGATCCGCACTGCGCCCCGCAGATCGTCGGCCCAACGGGCCGCGAGACCCATGATCACCGCACCCGCCAGGAAGCCGAGCGAGATCGTGGAGGCGTCGAGTGCGACCCCGAGCGCCATCGAGATCAGCACCGCTCCCGCGGCCAGCCACACCACCCGGCAGACGAAGGGCACCGACGCTGGTCCGCGGGTAGCCACCGCGGCGACGACGAACAGCACGGCCCCCAATCCGATCACCGCCGTCGACGATCCGGCCCCGGCGGTCCACTGACCTGCGATCATCGGCAGCGGGATCGCCGCGGCCACCGAAGTGAGTCCGAGCACCGCGGCGCGACTGCTTGCGGGCGCCAGCATGATCGCCGAGCAGAGCGCCAGGGCGAGCCCGGTGAGCGCGGTGACCGCCAGGAACCACGCAGGGCCGTCGCCGATCACCACGAACACGGTCATCGGAAGCGTGGTGGCGACAGTGTTGACTACGAACAGCGAGGTCCAGTCCCGACCGGCCTGCAGCCACAGGGTGGCCGCCGCGTACGTCAGCATGAAGCAGACCAGGAGTTCGTCGACGCCGCCCGCGACCACCGGCGCGAAGACCAGCAGCGGCACCGACACCATGAGTGCGAGCGCCTGACTGTTCCACCGGTGCGCCGACCACAGTCCGCCGCCGCCGATCAGTGCGCCGGCGACCAGCGCTGCCGACTCCGGCAGCCAGCCGTAGATCGCGGTGGCGGCGAGGACGTCGAGTAGGGCCGCGGCGACGCCGGTCGCGATCAGGGCGACGGCGCCGGGACGCTTCTCGGGTCGGCGTCCGACCCGCCATCCGACGGCGACCAGCGCGGCGGCGAAGACCGCGCCGCCGGCGACGCGAAGCTCGGGCCGGAGCAGACCGGCCTGTGCGGCCAGAACCAGCAGCAGCACGATTCCGATCAGCGTGATCGCGACGCCGACCGCCGCCAGAACCCGGCCGACCAGCCCGCGTTCGGCGGCGTCGGAGAGTCGTTTGCCGAGGCTGGGCGCCGGCGTGGCCGGCGGCGCCGGGAACGGGCGCGGAGCGTACGACGGCGAGCCGTACGGATGAGGCGGGTAGGGCTGCGGGGCGTACGACGGGACACTGTACGACTGGGGACCGAAGGGCTGTCGCGTGAACGGTGTGCCCACCGTCGGCGGCACCGTCGCGTACTGCAACTGCGGCTGCGGCTCAGGCTGCGGCTGGGGCTGGGGCGCGGGCTGCGGTCCCGTCGCCGCGACCGGGGGCACATCCGCGTCCTGCGGTGTCTCCGACTCTCGGGCGAGCGCCGCGGTGAACGCCTCGAAGTCGGCCGACACCGCCGACATCCGGCCCGCGATGCTCTTCAGCTCGTCGCCGAGGCGGGCCGCCGCGACTGCTGGATCGTTGTTGTTCGTCATGCCTTCCAGCGTCGCGGTGCGGCGCCTCGCGGACATGCGCAGAATTACGCAGAAGGTGTGGGGAGTTGGCCGTGGGGTCGGCGGTTACTCCTGGTCGAGGCCGTGCTCGATCGCGTATCGCGCCAACTCCACCCGGTTGCCGAGCTGCAGCTTCCGCAGCGCGGCGCCGACGTGGTTCTCGACGGTGCGCGGACTGATCGACAGCCGCGTCGCGATCTGCCGCGACGACAGTCCCTTCGCGACATGCCGCAGCACCTCAGTCTCGCGCTGTGTCAGCGTCGGTGCATCGGGTTCGGGGGAGCGGGCGATCCGTCGGTACTCGCCGAGTACCAGTCCGGCGAGGCCGGGAGTGAACACGGCCTGCCCGTCGCCCGTCGCGCGGACGGCCGCGACCAGCTCCGACCGCTGCGCGCTCTTCACCAGATACCCGGTGGCCCCGGCCTTGATGGCCTCGAGCACGTCGTCGCGCTCGTCGGACGCCGAGAGGACCAGCACGTGCGCGCCGGGGTGCGCCGCGAGGACGGCCGCCGTCGCTTCGGCACCGGAGCCGTCGGGCATCTGCATGTCCATCAGGACGACGTCGGGCCGCACCGCCGCGGCACGCGCGGCCGCGCTCGCGCAGCCGTCGGCGGTGGCGACGACGTCGAAGCCCTCCTCCGACAGGTCGCGTGCCACGCCCTCTCGCCACATCGGGTGGTCGTCGACCACCATCACGCGCAGTGCGGCATCGCTCATCGGGACTGCGCCTCTCTCTCGCCGGCCGGGATCGTCAGCTCCCATTCTGTCCCGGCACCGGGCGCCGACTCCAGCCGAGCGGTGCCGCCGAGTGCCTCGATCCGCCCGATGATCGACCGCGAGATCCCCATCCGCCCTTCCTCCACCGCCGCAGACAGCCGGCCGGGCTCGATCCCCACACCGTCGTCGCGGACGCTGACGACGATCTCGGTGTCGAGGTCTTCCAGCAGGACGAAGGCATGCGCGTCGCCGCCCGCGTGGCGTTCGACGTTGTCGAGGATGTTGCCGACCGCGGCGAGCACCTCGCCGGCGACCGCGGCGTCGATCAGGACCCGCTCGCCGGGTGTGCTGACCCGAACACGGTCGGTCGCCAGGGCGCGCAGGCCCGGTCCGAGGTCGAGGAGGGCGCCCCCGTCTGCCACCGGCGCGGGTGTCGCCGCGATGAGCTGCCGCAGCACGCGTTCCTGTTCGGCCGCCAGACTCGCGAGTTCGTCAGTGGGACCGCCGATCTCGCGCCCGCGACGAGCGATCAGGGCGAGGACCTGCAGCACGCCGTCGTGCACCTCGCGGGCGAGCCGTTCGCGTTCGGCCGATGCCGCGGCGAGTTCGACGGCCGCGGTGAGCCGGGAGTGCATCAGCCGGGCGCGAGAGGCGGCCATGCCGAGGGCGATCGACGCGGCGGCGAGCAGGATGGCCGTCGCGTTGCGTCCGAAGTTCAGCAGGAATTCGCCCTTGACGTAGTAGTTCGTCAGTCCGATCACCGCTGCGGCCGCGAAACCCCAGCGCGCCCCGCCGAGCAACGCCGCGGACAGTGCCGCGTTGGTCATCCAGAGAGTGGTGGGCCAGGTCTGGTTGTCGGCGATCCACTGGCCGGAGGCGACGAACTCGGTCGAGAGCATCATCGCGGCCGACACGATCACCTCGCTCGCGACGAACCACCGGCGGCGTCCGAATCCGGCGAGGTAGCCGGTGGTCCACCAGACGTTGGCCGCGGTCAGGACGGCGAACAGGATCCAGGTGACGGCGGGATGTTCCAGGTCGCCGTTGATCGCGACCTGGAAACCGAGTGCGTAGACGAAGGCGACGAGACGGAAGATCTGCGCCGCCCGCCACATGGGGCCGACGGGGTCGGCGTCGTCCAGACCCCGCCAGAGGGCGGTGGGATCGGCGGCGGGCAGGGCGCGGCGGTCCACGATTCAGAACTGCCGGTCGCGGAACGGGGACGTCGTCATGGCTCCATCTAACAAGGGGCGCGTCACAGCGGCGACCGCTCTCGACGTTTCGTCGGCCCGGAGGCGACCTCCTGATCGATGTCCTACGCTCGGCACGTGATCTTCTGGCCGCGACGACGGCGCCGCCCGCCGGCGCAGCAGCCTTCGCGGGTGCCGTTGCCCGGACTGTGGTCGCGCGGCGTGGAGTTCGGCGACGACGCCCTGACCTTCGTCGACTACGTTCACCCGGCGGCCTCGGTGTGTGCCGAGCCGGTGCTGTCGGTGAGCGGGATCCGCGACGTCGACCCGGCTGGATTCCCGCCGGAGATCCGCACGACGGCGGGCGAGACGCTGTTCGTGTCCAAGCTGCGTGAGGGCGACCTCCGGCAGTTCGCCGAGCGTCACCGGATTCCGCAGATCGCCCGCCCCGACATCTGGATGCGGCTGCTCGAGCCCTTTCTCGACACCACGATCGGCCACGGTCGGCAGGCCGATACCGACGGCTGGCTGCGGGAGCGCGGGTTGTCGGAGGCGGAGATCGCTCGGGCCCGCGCCCGCGTGGGACCGATGATGACCGCCTACAACGAGCTCCTGTGGGAGTGGGAGGATCTGAACCTCTCCGACCTCGTTCTGGCCTCCGCATCCAGTCCCGACGCGGGTCTGTATTGGTGGGCGATGGAGCTCGCCGACCGCGCGGCCGTCGAGTAGGGCGGGTTCAGCTCGCGGCGTACACCTTCATCGCGACGATCTGCCTGCGTTCGAAGGTGGCCATCGCCACCGCGTGTTCTTCGCCGCGCGTGAGGCTCACTGTCACGTATCGTCCGGCAGCCAGGCACTTGCCGGTCTGCCAGCCGTCCAGTTCGTCGCGCAGGTCTGCGACCGGCCCGACGCGCCCGGCACCGTACTCGACCCGTACGTCGGACCCGGACCGCCCTGCGCACGCCGCGTCTAGGAACGCGAGCGTCCGCCGCTTCTCCGCGGCGCCCGCGCGAACGAACCCTCGGGCGAAGCCGGCGGCCCCGCCGAGTCCCTGGTTCCGCAGCAGCGCCCCGGTCAGCCGCGTCGAGATCGGGAGTGCGTCGACTCCTTCGGCAAGGAGTTGTCGCACCATGGTCGGCAGTTCCCAGTGAGCGAACAGGCCCGCGATCAGATCGGCCGACGCCATCTCATACCGCAGGTGCACAGGCACCGTCAGCGTCACGGCGTCGCTCATGCGGATCTCCAGCGTGAGGTCGCGGATCACGGTGTCGCCACAGACGATGTCGTGCGCCGGATGGAAGACGATCGTGTTGGGGGCGATGAAGGTGTCGTAGAAGCGGGAGAGCTGCTCGTCTCCGCGGTGCGGGCTCGACCCCACCGGGTCGTTGACTATCGCGTCCGGTGCGAACAGCGACAGCCACCGCTGTTTGTGGTGCGCGGCCACGGCCGCCGGCGACCCTTCGACGGTGGCCAGCATCTGCTCTCGCAGTCCCATCCCACTCCGTTCCTGAGTCGACCATCGCAATAGAACGCGTTCTAGTCTAACCGTCGGTCCGTCGTCCGGAAATGGGAAGGCGCGTCCGGGTCGGGGTGCACCGGACGCGCCTTCGCATGGGTGGGTCAGGAGACTGCGCAGGTCTCCGTGTCGACCTTCTTCACCGTGGTCCCGTTGGTGATCGAGACGGTATTGGTGGCGGAGTTGACGCTCGCGACGTCGCCGTCCTCAAGCGGGGTCCGGCACTTCTCGACACCATCGGCGTTGAGGATCAACTGACGATCGGTGCCCGCCACTTCGAGAGCGATCGTGAGCTTCGGCTTGGCCTCGGTACTCGGCTCGGTGGCTTCGGCACTGGTGTCGGGTGCCGACGACGGAGTGGTCGACTCGACGGACTCGGACTCTGACGGCTTCGTCGACTCTGATGGCTTCGTCGCCGACGTGGTGGGGTCGGCCTCTGATTCTGGCGCGTTGCTGGTCGACGGTTCCGATGTCGTCGACGGTGCAAGTTTCTCCATCGCGCTTCGCATCCTCGACAGGGCGCCCGGTGCGTCGTTGACGATGTTTTGGGGTGCGGCGGGAGTCCAGTCGGACTGTTCCTGCCAACTCGAGATGTTGGATCGACCTCGGTCACCGCCTCCGTTGGAGGTGCAGTACGTGACGCCAGACCAGTTGGTGATGTCCCATTGGGCGTAACCACTCGACAGCTCGCCGTTCTGGCCGTATCGCGTACGGACGCGAACGGAATAGACCTTCTTCAGAACTGAGTACGGGAGGGAAATGCCATTGTAGTTCGCGACCGAGGTCGCACCGGACCAAGCCGGACTGCTTCCGCCCTCCCACCGTTCCACTTCGTACCAGTACCCGGGGCCGGCGCTGGTCCACTGGAGATCCGCTTTGGAACCGCCTCCGCCGCTGCACGACATGCCCGTCACAACCGGCACTGGAGTGAAGTTCTGACTCGCTATCTGGGACACATTGGCTGTCGCCGCATCAGTTCCGGCGGCCATGGTGTCGGTGGTCTGTACCAGTCCGACCGCGGCGACGGCCGCGCCGCCGATGGCGAGGAGCGCACGAGTGGACGGCAGCTTCTGGCGAATTGATTGACGGAGATTAGCCACAGTTGGCCTCCTGGAGCTTGGCCTCGCTGCTGTCGGCGGGCTCATCGAGTGTTTCGGTCTGGTGTGCGTCATTCGACGCGTCGCTGCTGGATCGGCGTAGGGGGCCGAAAGCGAGCATCAGCAAGGCCCCGGCGAGGACGCCGCCGAGGAAGATCGCCGTCTTGCTCGAAAGCCACGCGGCTACGTACCCGGCGAACGGCACGCTTGTGATCACCCGATCTGCGTGATCGACCAGGTACGGCGTGGGATCCGCAACTCGGTTCGCATCGCCCTTCATGATCAGCGCGACCTTGTCGCCACCGGCGGGGTCGACTGCAACGACGCGATGGGTGATTCGAGTTCCGGCCTCGTTGTCGACACTGACGACATCGCCGACACTGATCTGCGCTGCGGGAACGGTACGGGCCACTGCGAGAGAGCCGGTCGGGATCTGCGGCGACATCGACCCCGATCGGAACACCAGTGGCTTGATCCCGAACGTCATCGACACCACCGCGATCACGATGCAGACCAGACCCGCGACGGCGCCGAGATTGAGGGCGAGCTCGCGGCGGCGGCGTCGCTGCGTAGTCCTTGCTTCCTGCTGACTCATTGCGAGATCACGCTTGGGTCGCTGCGAAGTTGAATTTGACTGACAGAGCTGACATCCGCGCACTATTCGGGGCGTTGGAGTCGAGAGTGATTTGGAAGCACAGATTGTCGGTCGTGTTCTTGTTCACTCGCTGGTTGGTCGTGATGATGTCGGTGGTGCCGAGCGTCAGCGCCTTGCCCGTCGCGATGGCGGTGCCGCCGCTGCAGACGGTTCCATTGCTGCTACCACCCCGGTAGACGTTCACCTTCAGATTCTGCGCGAACGTGCCGGCGTTCGCGTCGCCGTATGTCGCTGTGCCGCTGTCGGCGCTGACTGCCTTCATCGTGTAGTCGAAGTCGCTGCCGCCGATGTTGTTGACCGGGAGCATGCCCGCGACTGTGGCTCCCTTAGCGAGGTTGAGCTTCGCCAATGACGCGAATTGGTGTGTTGGCCGGTCGCCGTGAAGATCCATTCGCACGTCGACGGCCGCCGTGCTGAACATTCCGGTAGTCGCGGTCGCGGTGTCCGACCACGCGGCCATCGTGCCGACGGCGCCGAGACCGAAGACCATTCCGAGTGAGGCGATCGCTCGGGCGCGCGTCCAACCGGTGTCGCCGAGGCGCCCGCGCAGTCGCGACCCCGACCGCTCGCGGTCGTGAGTTTCGTTGGATGAGGACATCTGTTTCTGCCTAATCATTCGGGAGGGAGTCACTTGATGAAAGGAATCGGTTGGGTGATCTCGGCACTGGGGATCACCGGCGTCGCCGACGGCGGGCCGGGGACCGCCGAGTAGGCGAGCGGCGGACGTCCGGACTGATCGGCGCCGCACGCATAGCAGCGGTTCTCAGATCCTGCGGAGTGCCGGCCGCCGACCTCGGCGTGCGCCGGAACCGCCTGCGTGGGAGCCGGCGGCATCGGCGGATCGGGTGGAGCGGCTCCGGACTCGGGGCTCTCGGGAGGCTTCGGCTTCTTGCGGTCGCGGATGCTGCTGATCCACATCCACAACGCGTACGCACCGAGACCGCCGGCGATCACGAACACCGCGATGCTCCGCGACGAGCCGGAGATCAGGGAGTTGATCCGGCCGAGGTAGGGAACCGAGTACAGCAGTCTGCCGCGGACCTGCTCTTCGACGAGTTGGACCGGGTCCGTCGCATTATTGGCATCGCCCTTGGTGATGAACCGGCGCTTACCGCTCGCGTCGTAGACGATGCTGATGATCCGATGCGTCGTGACCGACGGATTGCCCGACTCCGGCTGGAACGTGATGACGTCGCCAGCCTTCAATTGATCGCCCGGCGTCGGCTTCACCACGATCAGCGTTCCCGGCGGGTACGTCGGCTGCATCGACCCGGTGAGCACCGTGTACGCGGTGGAACCGGTCAGCCGCGGAACCACCACGAGCACAGCGAGCACGCCGACCGCGACGAGCAGCAGCGTCCACGAGGCGATCGTCTTCACCCACCAGATGGGTGGAGTCGCGTCGGAGTTCTCCGCGTCGCTTGCGGAGGGAAGCGCCTCCGTCTCGCTGGTGTGATGGGTTCCGCGACTGAACATCATGAGTTGCTGACCGACTGGGCGCCGAAGGTGAAGGTCGCGTTGGCCGACTGCGACGTCGATGCGTTGGTCGCGATGGTGGTACGCAGGCACAGCACTTCGGTAGTACCCGCCGCGACGTTGCGGGCTGCGGTGGCAGCGGTGTTCATCGCACCCGAGTAGATCTCGTCACCGACATCGCCGGTGGGGGTGCACGCGGCCTCGCTGCCGACTACCGCGACACGCAGCTGCAGCGGGGTGGTGCCGGTGACGGCCACCGAGTTCAGCTTGTACTGCATCGTCACATTGCCGGAATTGATGACCGGCAGCGGCTTCTGGACGCTGTCGCCGGGGTTCGCGTCAGTCAGCGTCAGTCCGTCGAGAGTGAACTGCTTGACGCCGCCCTGGTTCACCGAGATGTCGAGCTTGCCCGCGGTGACGGTGGTGGATGAGCCTGTGGTTTCCGAACGCCAGAGGGCGCCGGTCTGCTGGAGGGATACGAATCCCACCAGCAGCACCGCCGCCGCTGCGAGCGCCCATTTGATCTGGGGCTTCACGTGTTCTTCTTAGCTGCTGAGCTTCTGCGTCAGCGTGACAGCTGCGCCGTTGAGGCTGCCGGGCTTATCCATGCTGGTGTTGTCGGTCACCTTGGCGGGGTCGAACAGAACCGTCGTGGTGATGGTCCGGGTGCCGGAAGATTCGATGGTCTCGTTCCCGGTTGCGCCAGCGGTAGTTGCGGTCAGGTAGGGCGCGAGCAAGCCACTGACCCCGCCGACTGTCGGAACAAGCTCGGCTTTGAGATTGGTTCCCTTGAGAGTGATGTTGTACTCGGCGACGTACTTCACCGAGTCTCCGGGGACGAGGAAGTCCGTTGCCGGGTTGAAAGCAGTGCCATCGGCCCAGGTCCACGAGCCGGTACCCGTTTGAGTGACGTTCAAGCTACCGGCGGTGACAGCAGTGGTGTTGCCGCCGACTTGGCTGTTCCACGCGGCCATGGTGCCCGCGCCACCGGCGAGGATGAGCGCGCCGGCGGCAGCGGCGATCGCGCCCTTGGTTGCCTTGTTCATGTGTTCCCGTTTCTTCTCAGGGACTGTTCCGGAGGTTTCCGGACAGTGGGAGGGAAGGGTGCGCGAGGTGACCCCGCGCGGTCTCGGCCGGGATGGCCGAAGTCGTAAGTGACGGACAGACTTCCGTCGGAATCAGCGGTCGTTCGCCACTACGGCGGGTGCCGACGCGAACTGGCTCTTCGAGGCGTTGCCGAGGCTGCCCGACGCCGAACCGGAACCGAAGAGGTCGCCGAGGGAGCCGCCGCTCAGCGACCCGCCGAGCGAGCCGCTGTCGCCGTCACCGGTTCCCGGATCGGTACCGGGCGCGACCTCGTTGAGGAAGAATCCCCACCCGGGATCAATTGAGAACGACTGGGCGGTCTCGCCTGCAGGCAGCCCGATGTAGAGGTTGACGGCCACCGGCTTGTCCTTGACCAGACGTCCCGACTCGGCGAGGAGCTTCGCGTCATCGGGGGAAGTCGATACCCCGGTGATGGTCGCGGGAGTACCGGTCTTGCCGTCGATGTCGGCGCGCAGTTGGGCGGTTCCGTCGCCGCCCACTGACCAGAACCCCGTGAACACCTGGAACTTGGCCGGCGTATCGCAGGTGTTCTTCACCTGGAACGAGCTGTGCTTGGCGAACTCGCCGGGTATCGGGTGAATGCTGGTGTCGTACGTCAGCGCCGCCTGCGCGATCCAGGTGGTGCCGGCGTCCTGCGAGAACGCCATGCAGCTGTCATCGACGTCGTCGCCGACCGCAGCATGAGCGCTGCCGGCGCCGATGGCAGCGAGCGACACTGCCGCTGCTCCGGCGGCAGTGACGACGACTGCGCGTCGAGCGGTTGAGGTCAATCGTGCGATGGGTGCCATGCCGAGAATGATGGGACGCCGCAGCGCCCCACGGTGCCACCAACTCTGGGGACACAGTGCGAGGGAGCACTTCTGTGCCGGAAATGCGGCGTCGAGGGCGAATGTGTAACGAGGGATGTTTCCGCAGGTCGACGGGATCGAGGCGCCTCTGCTCAGGTCGTTCTCAGGTATCCGGTGACGCGCATCACCATCTGTTCGTATGAATGGAACAGGTCATGGTTTTGACGCTCGATACGTGCCCGAAGGCTCGGCGCATGACGCAGATGCTGCCTCCATGGCCGTTCACGTTCGGTGGTGATCGACATCACCCAGGATTGAGTCAACTTCGCTCAACTCTCCGGAATGAATCGTCCCTGCGTACAGTTGAACCCATCGAGAAACTTGAGTGAAAGCGGCTCAACAAGGTTGACGGGGTGAACATCCTCGATTAAACCTGAGTCGAAGGCGCTGAGGTTTCACAGACCAACAAGGCCCTCCCGGCCCAAAGAACTACCCGGCCCCCACCAGCAAGCCGGAACTAGGAGGAACACACATGTCACGTGCTGTCGGAATCGACCTCGGCACCACCAACTCCGTGGTGTCGGTTCTCGAAGGCGGCGAGCCCGCCGTCATCGCCAACGCTGAGGGGTCGCGGACCACTCCGTCGATCGTCGCGTTCGCGCGCAACGGCGAAGTCCTCGTCGGACAGCCGGCCAAGAACCAGGCCGTCACCAACGTCGACCGCACCATCCGCTCGGTGAAGCGCCACATGGGCGACACCGATTGGACCGTCGAGATCGACGGCAAGAAGTACACCCCGCAGGAGATCAGCGCCCGCACGCTGATGAAGCTGAAGCGCGACGCCGAGGCCTACCTGGGTGAGGACGTCACCGACGCGGTCATCACCGTGCCGGCGTACTTCAACGACTCGCAGCGTCAGGCCACCAAGGAGGCCGGCCAGATCGCGGGCCTCAACGTCCTGCGCATCGTCAACGAGCCCACCGCGGCCGCTCTGGCCTACGGTCTCGACAAGGGCGAGAAGGAACAGACCATCCTGGTCTTCGACCTCGGTGGCGGCACCTTCGACGTCTCGCTGCTCGAGATCGGCGACGGAGTCGTCGAGGTCCGCGCCACGTCGGGCGACAACAACCTCGGTGGTGACGACTGGGACGAGCGCATCGTCGAATGGCTCGTCGACAAGTTCAAGGCCAGCTCGGGCATCGACCTGACCAAGGACAAGATGGCCATGCAGCGTCTGCGCGAGGCCGCTGAGAAGGCGAAGATCGAACTCTCGTCCTCGCAGAGCACCTCGATCAACCTGCCGTACATCACCGTCGACGCCGACAAGAACCCGCTCTTCCTCGACGAGCAGCTCTCGCGCGCTGAGTTCCAGCGCATCACGAGCGACCTGCTCGAGCGCACCCGGACTCCGTTCCAGGCCGTCATCAAGGACGCGGGCATCGCGGTCAGCGACATCGACCACGTGGTGCTCGTCGGCGGTTCCACCCGCATGCCTGCCGTGACAGACCTGGTCAAGGAGCTCACCGGTGGTCAGGAGCCCAACAAGGGCGTCAACCCGGACGAGGTCGTCGCCGTCGGCGCCGCCCTGCAGGCCGGCGTCCTGCGCGGCGAGGTCAAGGACGTGCTGCTGCTCGACGTGACCCCGCTGTCCCTCGGCATCGAGACCAAGGGCGGCGTGATGCACAAGCTGATCGAGCGCAACACCACCATTCCGACCAAGCGGTCGGAGACCTACACCACCGCTGAAGACAACCAGCCGTCGGTGCAGATCCAGGTGTACCAGGGTGAGCGCGAGATCGCCTCGCACAACAAGCTGCTCGGATCGTTCGAGCTCGGCGGCATCGCGCCTGCACCGCAGGGCGTTCCGCAGATCGAGGTCACCTTCGACATCGACGCGAACGGCATCGTTCACGTCACCGCGAAGGACAAGGGCACCGGCAAGGAGAACAGCATCCGCATCCAGGACGGCTCGGGTCTGTCGAAGGACGAGATCGACCGGATGATCAAGGACGCCGAGGCTCACGCCGAAGAGGACCGCGTCCGCCGCGAGGAGGCCGAGACCCGCAACCAGGCGGAGTCGCTGGTCAACCAGACCGAGAAGTTCCTGAAGGAGAACGAGGACAAGGTCCCCGCCGACGTCAAGGACAAGGTCAACGCGGCCATCACCGGAGCCAACGAGGCGCTGAAGGGCACCGACACCGGCGCCATCCGCAGCGCGATCGAGAAGCTGTCGGAGGAGTCGCAGGCCATGGGCCAGGCGATCTACGCGGCGGCTCAGGCCGAGGGCGAGGCCGGTGCGGCCACCGGTGACGCCGGAGCCGACGACGTCGTCGACGCCGAGGTCGTGGACGATCCCGCCGAAGGTGAGAACAAGTGACAGCCGGTAACAACGCCGGGGAGAACACCGCCGAAGAGCCGGTGACGGTGACCGACAACCGTCGCGTCGACCCGGAGACGGGTGAGGTGCGCGACGGCGCGGGAACCCAGCAGGCTGAAGCCGCCGCGGACGACGCGGCGGCCCAGCCGGCCGGCGACCAGGCCACCCCGGCCGATGCGCAGGTGGCGGAGCTGACCGAGGCCCTGCAGCGGGAGCGCGCGCAGTTCGCGAACTTCCGTCGCCGCAGTGCCGAGGAGCAGCTGCAGGCCGTCGACCGCGGTAAGCAGATCCTCGTGGAGAAGCTGCTGCCCATCCTCGACGACCTCGACCGCGCCCGGGACCACGGAGACCTCGACGAGGGCCCGCTGCGGGCGTTCGCCGACAAGCTGGTCGACGTTCTCTCGGGTGAGAAGCTGGCGAAGTTCGCGGAGCCGGGCGAGGAATTCGACCCGGAACTCCACGAAGCCATTCAGAATGATGGCAGCGGGGACACCCCTGTCATCGGCAACGTCTTCCGGACGGGCTACCGCCTGGGAGACAAGGTGATCCGTCACGCCATGGTGACGGTCACCGACCCGGCGCCGAGCGACGCTGCGCCGGAGCAGTGATGCGAGCGCGGGGTCGCCGTTGCACGGCGGCCCCGCGGCCCCACTGCCACCGTGTGTCCGAACAGGAGCGACACATGACAACCACAGACTTTTCAAGGAGGTGACGCCTGATGGCTCCCCAGCGTGAATGGCTGGAACGCGATTTCTACGCAGACCTCGGCGTTTCTTCCGACGCCAGTGCCGACCAGATCAAGAAGGCTTACCGGAAGCTCGCCCGTGAGTTGCACCCGGACGCCAACCCGGGCGACACGGCGGCCGAAGAACGCTTCAAGAGAGTGTCGGAGGCGCACAGCGTGCTCTCCGACGAGACCAAGCGCCGCGAATACGACGAGGCCCGGACCCTGATGGCCAGCGGCCGGTTCCGCGGCGGCAACGGTTTCGGCGGCGGAACGCCGGGCGGTGCCGGCGGATTCGACTTCGGTGATCTGTTCGGCGCGGCCGGCGGTGCGGGCGGGGGCGGTGGCCTCGGCGACATGCTCGGCGACCTGCTGGGCGGACGCGGCGGCTTCGGCGGGTCGGCCGGCGGACCCCGCCAACGGCGCGGCAACGATCTCGAGACCGAGACCACCCTCGCATTCCGCGACGCGGTGCAGGGCACCACCGTGACGCTGCGCGTCACGAGCCCGTCGCCGTGCACCAAGTGCCACGGCAGCGGTGCACGGCCGGGCAGCAGCCCGCGCACGTGCCCCACCTGCAACGGCACCGCCTTCGTCACCCGCAACCAGGGGCACTTCGGATTCTCCGAACCCTGCCCCGACTGCCAGGGCACCGGCACCAAGATCGACGATCCGTGCCCGGACTGTCAGGGCACCGGCATCACCGTGCGCCCGCGGACCATCAACGTCCGCGTCCCGCAGGGCGTGGAGGACGGTCAGCGGATCCGGCTCGCCGGTCAGGGGGAGGCCGGTATGCGCGGCGCGCCGTCCGGCGACCTGTACGTGACCGTGCACGTGATGGCCGACAAGGTGTTCACCCGCAGCGGCAACGACCTCAAGGTCTCACTGCCGGTGTCCATCTCGGAACTGATTCTCGGAGCGACCATCTCGGTTCCGACGCTCGACGGTTCCGTCGGCGTCAAGATCCCGGCGGGCACCTCCGACGGACGGACCCTGCGGCTGAAGGGCCGCGGTGTGCCGAAGCGATCCGGCGGATCCGGTGATCTGCTGGTGACGGTGAAGGTCGCGGTGCCGACCAAGCTCGACGACGCGGCGACCGAAGCGATGAAGAAGTATGCGGAGGCCGAACGGGCCAGTGGATTCGACCCCCGCGCAGGATGGGGGCGGTGATGACCCATGGCAGTCGACGATCGAGGAGACCAGTCGCGCAATGACGACGTCGGCGACGCCGCCACGTTCATGATCTCGGTGGCGGCGGAGCTGGCCGGCATGCACGCCCAGACCCTCCGGACCTACGATCGGCTGGGGCTGGTGACCCCGCAGCGCACGCGCGGCGGCGGGCGTCGCTACTCCAACCGCGACGTCGAGATGCTTCGCGAGATCCAGCGGTTGTCGCAGGACGAGGGCGTGAACCTCGCGGGGATCAAACGGATCATCGAACTCAGCGACGAGGTGGAGGCCCTGCGCCGACGGGTCAGTGACCTGACTCGGCAGATGGAGTCGGCGTCGCGGGCACGTCACGGAGAACTGGTTCCGGTGCCCCGCACCAACGCCCTCGTGGTGTGGCAACCGCGGGGAAAACGGAGCCGCTGACGCGGTAGCACCACGACGCGGTAGAACCACAACGCGATAGAGCCACAAGGCCGCCGACTGCCGTCGGCGGCCTTGCCCGTTTCGGTTCCACTATCCTCGGCGGCGTGTGCCCCGAGCACCCACCGTCTATCGAGAGGTCCCATGAATCTGATCCACGCCGCAGGCCGCGCCCTCACCGGCATCCCGTACATGATCCTGGGCTACGACGCCGCCACGGCGCCGGGTGCCCGCGTCGAAGCGGCGTCGCCGCTGCTCGACAAGATCCGGACCGTGATCCCGCTGCCGACCGACAACGAGACGATCGTCCGGGCCAACGGTGCCGCCCAGGTGCTGGGCGGCGCGATGATCGCCACCGGTCTCGGTGCACGGCCCGGTGCGGTCCTGCTGGCGGCGTCGCTGGTTCCGACCACCTTCGCCGGGCACGCCTTCTGGGAGATCGACGATCCGATGCAGCACAAGATGCAGCAGATCCAGTTCCTGAAGAACGTGTCGATGCTCGGCGGTGCGTTGGCCGTGCTGGTCGCGTCCCGGCATCGGTCGTAGGCAGTGCCCGGTCCCGGGCGGTCAGTTCAGCGGGTCGTGCTGGATCGCGTCGGGATTCACGCCTGCGGCCCGTAGTCGCAGCGCGGTGTGGAAGACCATCGGGGCCGGGCCGGACAGCAGCACCTGGCGGCCCCGCCAGTCGGCGTATGTCGCGGCCACCTCGCCGACGCGGCCGTAGCGCACTTCGAGCCCCCAGCCGCGCGGATCGGTGCCGCCGGTGAGCCACCACGGGTCCTCGGTGTTCTCCGTGACGGCGGTGACGCGCAGCCACGGATTCGCGCCGGCCAGCTGTGCGAGCACGCCGAGCTCGTACAGTTCGCCGGGATTCTGTGTTCCGTAGAAGAGGTGGACCGGAGCCGGCTCGCCGAAGCGGGCGTGTTCGATCAGCAGCGCGCGCAGGGGAGCGAGCCCGGTACCGCCGGCGATCAGCAGCGCCGGTCGCGCCGGATCGATGTGCATGGTGCCGTGGCGCTGTGCGAAGGTCCACACGTCTCCGACCGCGGTGTCTCGCACGATGGAGCCGCTGACCCGGCCGCCCGGCACGGCTCGGACGTGGAACTCCAACTCGCCCTGCGGGTTCGAGGGAATGGCCGGGGAGAAGTTGCGCCAGGTCCGGGGCCACTGCGGGATCTGTGTCTCGAGGTACTGGCCGGCGGCGTACGGCGGGTGCGGTCCATCGGCGATCAGCCGGATCACGGCCCGTTCGCGCGTGATCCGGAACTTCTGCACCACGCGGGCGTGCCAGCGCGGGGGACCCTCGGCGCTTTCCGCGGCGCCGCGCATCACACCGGTGGTCAGGAGCATCGCCTGCCCGACGGTCTCCTCCACCTCCGGCGTCCAGCGGTTGCCGAAGGCGAACTGGAACTCCGACATCAGGGCGTCGTAGATCAGCCAGTAGTGCTCGCTGACGACGCCGAACTTGCGGTGGTCGCGGCCCAACTGCGCGAGGAACTCAACCAGCTCGCCGTGGCCGTCCGGTGCCCCGATCGCGTCGAGCACGTGGTCGATCACATCCACGAATGAGGCTCGGAGAGTGCCCATCTCTGCCGGAAACAACTCTCGCAGGCTGGGCCGCATCGCGAACAGCCGGGCGAAGACGCTGCTCGCGAAACGGTCGGGATCGCTCGCCAGGAGTGCCCGGGTCTGCGCCAGGATCGGCTGCTCGGGCTGAGTCACTCTTCCTGCTCGCTTTCCGCGTCGTCGCTGGTGTTCACGGGCCGCCCGGTGCCGGGCGTGGTCCACTGTAGTCGGCGTGACCGACTGGCCCCGATATTGTTCGGCGTGCCGCTTGTGGGTTGTGGCACGCTAGCGGTGTGACGATGCTCGGTGGACTGCTCCCTGGAATCGTCGACGCGCACGTCCACTACTTCAACCCCACCCGGTCGTCATGGGCGCTCGCCCGCTTCGCGCGGCTGTCGGCGCCCCGGCTGCGACGGTTCGTGCCCACGCCGGCCCTCTCGCTCGCCGCCCGCGTGGGCACCAGCGCCGACCGCCTGTACGGTCTCGATTCGAGCATCCTGACCTCAGCCTACGAACCGGCGCAGTATTCCAGCGACGCCGTCGCACTGCTCTCCATCGCGGGCGTCGGTGTGGAAAGCGTGGTTCAAGTGGAGTCGCACTGGCGGCCGGCGAGGGACCCCGAGTCGCTGATGAACTCGTCGTTCGACGAGCTGAAGTACCTCACGGCGCTTCCGCACGGTCAGAAGGGTCCGGCGCTCGGTGCCACGGTCACGGCAGCCGACCCGCGACATCCCCTGTTCGGCGCCGCTCTCGACCGTCAGCTCGCGTACTCCGACCGCGTTCGCGCCGTCCGGTTCAAGTGGGCGCGGCACGCCGATCCCGAACTGCCGGACTGGTGCGACGAACCGGATGTGGTCGCTTCGACCAGCTTCCTCAAGGGCTTCGAGGAGCTCGCCGAACGTGATCTGGCGTTCGTCTCGGTGGCCTACTCCCATCAGCTCGGGCAGCTGGACATGCTCGCCCGGCGGTTCCCCGACACCACGATCATCGTCGAGCACATGGGGATGCCCGCGGGTGCGTTCGGACCGGTCGGCGCGCAGACCGGCATGACGGCTGCCGCGCGTGCCGAGATCCTGAGTCTGTGGCGCGAACGCACCGCCATGATCGCGAATCGGCCGAACGTGGTGGTCAAGGTCTCGGGACTGGGCCTCGCGCTCCTCGGCTACGGCCGGGAGACGTCGGGCACCATCGCCAGCCGAGCGGTACTGGCCGACATGGCCGGTCCGCTGGTACTGCATCTGGTCGACCGGTTCGGTCCCGACCGCGTGATCTTCGGCTCCGACTCCCCGGTCGACCGCCCCAACTCGCCGATCGGCATGACGGTCGGCGCACTGCTCGACGTCCTCGGCGACCGCGGCGACCACCTGTTGACGCAGTTGTTCGCGGGGAACGCCAAGCGCATCTATCGATTCTGAGACGTCAGCCGGCGCGTCGACTAGGTGCCGAAGGGTGTGCCGCCGGATAGAACGTGTTCTAGAGTCGGGAGCGAGATCGCACCTGAGAGAGGTATTCGTGGGCAAGTACGTGGTGACCGGCGCGGCGTCGGGAATGGGACACGAAGTGGCGCGACGCCTGCGGGCGGACGGGCACGAGGTGATCGGCGTCGACCTCGCGGACGCCGACGTGGAGGCGGACCTCTCGACGAGCGCAGGCCGGGCACATGCGGTTCGCGCGATCATGACCCGGGCCGGCGGCAGGCTCGACGGCGCCGTGTTCGCCGCCGGGGTGGGCGCGCTGCGCGGCAAGGAACGGCTGACCGTCGAGGTCAACGTGCTCGGCGTCACCGAACTCCTGATGGGTCTGCAACCCGAACTCGCCGCGGCCGACAAAGCCAAGGTGGTGGTGTTCGGGTCCAATTCGACGACGTCGACGCCGTTTGTGCCGCGCCGGGCCGTCAGACTGCTGGAGGCGGGCGAGACCGAGAGAGCCGTGCGCATCGTGCGCCGGATGGGGCCGCTGTCGGGACCCGCGGCGTACGCGGCGTCGAAGATCGCGGTGAGCCGCTGGTGCCGGCGGCACGCGGTGTCCGATCAGTGGGCCGCCGCGGGCATCCGCATCAACGTCATCGCTCCGGGGCCGGTGCTCACGCCTCTGCTGCGCAAACAGCTCGCCAGTTCGACGGCCGCTCAGGTGCGCTCGTACCCGGTGCCGGTGCGTGAGTACGGCACGCCCGAGCAGATCGCCGACTGGGTGATGATCATGCTCTCGCCCGCGGCCGACTTCATGACCGGTTCGGTGGTCACCGTCGACGGCGGCACCGAGGCGCTGCTGCGGACCGACGACTGGCCCGCCCGTCTGCCGCTGCGGCGCGTCCCGCGGATGCTGTCGGCGTTGCGCAACGCACCGAGGAAGGGGCGGGTCGCGGACTACTCCGACGTCTGATCGGCCTTGCGCGGAAGACTGAGAGTGCGGTCGACGATGCGGCGCATCGCCCATTCGAACTCTTCGGGGCCGGCATCCGAGCACTGGTAGCCCACCAGGACCATCAGCGAATGCGCGGCGATCTGCTCGGGCTCGTCGGGGTCGGCGATCAGGTCGCCGACGAACTCGGCGACGGCCTCGCGCCGGGTCCGGTCCACCTCTCGTACCGCGGCTGCGACGTCGGGGTCTTTCGACGACCAGACGCGCAGCGCCCGCTCGGTGTGGTGCGGCAGATTCCGCGACGCCTCGACCACTGCGAGTATCCGGTCCACCGGGCTGCCGATGGTGCGCAGCTGTGCCACTACGTTGGCCGTCGCCTCGGTCTTCCAGTGCTCGATGAGCGCGGTCTCGAAGTCCCTCCAGCTCTTGAACGAGTGGTAGAAACCACCGGTGGTGAGACCGGTCTCCGCGCACACCGTCGACTGTTTGAAGCCGCCGTAGCCGTCGCGGGCGAGGACGCGCAGGCCGGCGTCGAGGAACCGGGAACGGAGCGGGTCGAGCGCGGACGGTGATTCGGACATGGCCCGATTGTCGCACGTCGCCGGTGCCCTACAGTCGTGGTGACCTCGGCCGTACGACGGCCGCACTCGCAGGCGAAGGGAACCGCAGCGATGATCTCCGACCACCGAGGCCAGGTATTCACCACAGTCGAGGACCTGGTGGAGGCGATGCTGTCGTCACGGCCGCCGGTGGTGCTCGACGTGCGCTGGCAACTCGGCGACGACGCCGGCCACGACCACTACCGGGCCGGGCACGTGCCGGGCGCGGTGTACGTCGACCTCGACACCGAACTGGCGGCACCGCCCTCGCCTGCCGCGGGCCGACACCCGCTGCCCGACCTCGCCGACCTGCAGGCCGCGGCCCGTCGGTGGGGCATCGACGTCGGGTCCCGGGTGGTGGTGTACGACGACTGGGAGGGCAAGGCGGCGGCGCGCGCCTGGTGGCTGCTGCGCTGGGCCGGGCTGGCCGACGTCACCGTTCTGGACGGCGGTCTGGCGGCATGGAAGTCCGCGGGCATGCGCGTCTCCACCGGAGATGCGACTCCGCGCGTCGGCAATGTGGTGCTGTCGGGCGGGCATCTGCCGGTCGTGACGATCGACGAGGTCGCGGCGCGCGACGGTTCGACCGTCCTGCTCGACGCCCGTGCGCCCGAGCGTTACCGCGGCGACGTCGAGCCGGTGGACCCGAGGCCCGGGCGCATCCCCGGTGCGGTGAACGCCCCGGCGGGCGCCAACGTGACCGCCGACGGCAGATTCAAGCCGTACGGCGAACTCGCCGACCACTTCCGGGCACTCGGCGCCGACCGGGACGCCGTCGTCTACTGCGGCTCGGGCGTCACCGCCGCGCACACGATCGCCGCCCTCGCATCGATCGGGGTGTCCGCGGCGCTGTATCCGGGGTCGTACTCGCAGTGGTCGGCCGATCCGGACCGCCCGGTGGAACGCGGCTGAGCGCGCTATCGCGCCTGGCTCGCACCCGCCAGGCGCGAACGCAGTGCACTCTTGTCGATCTTGCCCACCGAGGTCACCGGTAGGGCGTCGACGGTGTGCAGACGGTCGGGCAGCTTGAACGACGCGAGGCCGCGCTCGGAGAGGAAGGCGCGGACGTCGGGCAGCGAGGGTGCGGTGCCGTCGCGCCCGGGCACCACCACCGCGCAGATGAGTTCACCCAGCGCGTCGTCGGGCAGGCCGACGACGGCGGTGTGCGCGATCCGCGGATGCGCCAGCAGGTGCTCTTCCACATCGTCGGCGGCCACGTTCTCGCCGGCTCGGACGATGGTGTCCTTGATGCGACCGGTGACGGCGAGGTGCCCGGACGGAAGCCGGCGCACCAGATCTCCCGATGAGTAGAAGCCGTCGTCGGTGAACGACCGCAGGTTGTGTTCGGGCGCCCGGTAGTAGCCGCGGATCGTGTACGGTCCGCGGACCTGCAGTTCGCCCTCCTCGCCGTCGGGCACCGGCCGGCCGGCGTCGTCGACTATCCGGACCTCGTCGAGCGGACTCATCGGCAGCCCCTGGCTCACGTGCACCAGATCGCGTGGATCGTCGGCCCTCGTGTAGCAGATCAGACCCTCGGCCATGCCGAAGACCTGCTGCACCACCGGGCCCATCGCGGCGTCGATCGCGGCCGCATCGGGTGCGGCGAGTTTGGAGCCGCCCACCTGCAGCAGTCGCAGCGAGGAGATGTCGGCGGGCTCCCATTCGGTTGCCGCGCACCACAACTGGGCCAAAGCGGGGACCAGCGCGGTCACCGTGACCCGGTATCGCTCCACCACGCCGAACGCCGAGTCGGGGCTGGGATCCTGGGTGAAGACGGTGTGGCCGCCCGCTGCGATCATCCCGAGCAGTCCGGGGCAGCAGAGGGGGAAGTTGTGCGCTGCCGGGAGCGCCGCGAGATACACGTCGTCGGCCGTCAGTTCGGCGATAGTGGCCGAGGTGGCCGCGTTGAAGGCGTAGTCGTTGTGCGTGCGCGCGATCAGCTTCGGCAGTCCGGTGGTGCCGCCGGAGACCAGGAAGAGCGCGGGCAGATCGGGATCGACGGTGACCGGCGGTCGGGCGTCGGCATCGGGCAGCGGGGAGAACACGCCGGGATCGCCGTTGACGAAGACGTGCTCGACGGACGGGACGCGGTCGCGCAGATCGGCGGCGAGCCCGCGGTAGTCGTAGCCGCCGCGAACGTCGTCGCACAGATACGCGCGCGCCCCGGAGCCCGCGGCGAGATGAGCGATCTCGGTGATCCGGTGGGCCGGCAGCGCCATGACGGGCACGATGCCCGCGCGGAGGAGGCCGAACGCAGTGGCGGCGAACTCGACGGAATTGTGCAGCTGCAGGACGACGCGCTCTCCGGGCTTCAGACCCGCGCCGATGAATCCGGCCGCACGGCGGTCGGCGGTGGCGAGCAGTTCGCGGTAGGTCAGGGTGAATCCGGTGGCCGCGTCGGTGACCGCGGGGCGGTCGGGATCGGTGGCGGCGCGGTCGGCGAGCGGTGCCCACAGGGGGCGATCGTCGAATACGCCCGCGGCGCGGTAGAGGTCGGCGCGATCGGGCCGATGGGGTGCGAACCCGGTTTCGAGAGTGTCCGCTGAAGGTGGCATGCTCGGTCCTAGCTCTAGTTGACGAGGGCAGCCTAACCTACGAGTCGCGGGTGATGTAGATTAGCCTCACCTAATTTTCTTGCGGATCTCCGCTGTGAACGATGGGACTGAACAATGGTTGTGGCACCTGCTTCTCCGGTGGGGGACGCGCCCGTCGACGACGATCTGGCCGCGCGGGCCGCCGCGGTGTGCGGCGCATGGGCGTCGTCGGGTGAATTCGGTGAGTACGTCGTCTACGAACGAGACGGACGCTGGACGTTCGCCGCTCGTCCGCAAGCACGCATCATCCTCACCAAGACCATGGTCATCGTCGATCCGGCGCCCGGAGACGACCACTGCACGCCTCGTGAGATCGCCTGGGACGGCGAACCCGCGGCGGCACTGAACCAGGCGCTCACCGGGCTGGGTCTGCCCCGGTGGCGGCTGTACGGCTGGGTCGGATTCGACTACTGCGCGCCGCACTACGGCCTGCTCGACCGCGTCCGTGACGACGTGGTGCTCGCCCATCTGATCGTGCCCGGGCTCGAGGCCTTCGTGGACGCGGACGGGATCTCGGCACCGGGGGCCGACGAGGCCACTCTCGCGCGACTGCGCGAACTCGCCGATCTGCCGGTCCACGCCGGCGGGGAGGAGTCGATCCGCCGGGCGGAGCCCGTGGAGATCGATGTCTCGGCCGACCCCGACGACTACCGCGGCCGGGTCGCGACGGCCGTGCGCGAGATCAACGACGGCCGATACCAGAAGGTGATTCTGTCCCGCAGTGTCGATGTGGGCTTCGACGTCGACATCCCCGCGACCTACGTCCGCGGCCGCAAGAGCAACAACCCCGCGCGGTCGTACCTGCTGCATCTCGGCGGACTCGAGGCCGCCGGTTTCAGCCCCGAGTTGGTGGTCGCCGCCGACGGTCTCGGGTCGGTGGTCACCGAACCGCTCGCGGGTACCCGTGCCTTCGGCCGCTCGCCGGAGGCGGACGCCGCCGCCCGCGAAGACCTGCTCTCCGATGAGAAGGAGATCGCCGAACACGCGATGTCGGTGCGCGCGTGCTTCAGCGAGATCGAATCGGTGGCGCTGCCCGGCACCACCGCGGTGAACGAGTACATGGTGGTCCGTGAACGCGGCAGCGTGCAGCATCTCGCGTCCACGGTGTCCGGGAGGCTCGACCCGGCTGCCGGACCGTGGCGGGCGCTGGGCGTGCTGTTCCCGTCGATCACCGCCTCCGGCATCCCCAAGGCACCCGCCCTCGAGGCGATCTACCGGCTCGAACCCGCGCGTCGCGAGCTCTACTCCGGCGCCGTCCTGATCGCCGATTCGAGCGGTGAACTGGAGGCGACGCTGGCGCTGCGCACCATCTTCGCTGAGGGCGATCGCGTGTGGCTGCGCGCCGGCGCGGGGATCGTCGGGCAGTCGCGCCCCGAGCGGGAGTTCGAAGAGACCTGCGAGAAGCTGGCCAGCGTGGCCCCGTACGTCGTGCGGGCGGCGCGGTGAGCGCGCCGACCGACCGGCCGACGGCCGCCGCAGTCCGCGAGGACGTCGCCGCGCTGCTCGACGTCGATCCGGCCACCATCACCGACACGGACGACCTCATCGGTCTGGGCCTGGACTCGATCCGGATGATGCGGCTGGCCGGCGGCTGGCGCAAGAGCGGACACGACGTCAACTTCGCCGACCTCGCCGCCCGCCCGACCGTCGCCGACTGGGCGGTCATGCTCGGCGCAGACCCGGCGGACGAAGCGGCTTCCGCGCCTGCCGAGTTCGACGAGTCGGCGTGGTCGGAGGCGGCGTTCCCGCTGGCGCCCATGCAGCACGCGTACTGGGTCGGACGCACCGGTGCCGCCGACCTCGGCGGTGTGGCCGCGCACCTGTACGTCGAGTTCGACGGCGCGGGTCTGGACCCCGACCGGCTCGCCGCGGCGGCGCAGGCGCTCGCCGCCCGCCACGGCATGCTCCGCGCACGGTTCCGTTCCGACGGACGCCAAGAGGTGCTCGACACTCTGCCGCGACCGGCGCTGACGGTCGACGATCTGCGCGAGGCCGTACCCGGCGAGATCGACCGGATCCTCGAGCAGCGGCGCGAGGCCAAGAGCCACCAGGTCCTCGACATCGCTGCCGGACAGGTCTTCGACCTCACGCTCACCCTGCTTCCCGGCGGTCGCCACCGTCTGCACTTCGACATCGACATGCTCGCCGCGGACGCGATGAGCTACCGCACCCTGCTGCGCGACCTGGTCTCGGCCTACGACGGTGCGCAACTGCCGCCCCTGGCCATCGAATACCGCGACTACCTGCGGCATCGGGCCGAGCATCCGGATCCGGCACGCGCCGCCGACCGCGAATGGTGGACCGCACGGCTGCCTGACCTGCCGGGCGGACCGGTCCTGCCGACCCGCCCGCCCGGGCAGTCGCAGAGCGCTGCCCCGCGGGTGCGGCGGATGAACCACTGGCTCGACGCTCGGGCCCGCGAACGTCTTCTCGCCGCAGCACGCGAGCGCGGAGTGACGCCGGCGGCGGTCGTGGGAGCGGTGTACGCCGCGAGCGTCGGCGCGTGGTCTGCCACACCGCGTTTCCTGCTGAACGTGCCGCTGTTCCAGCGAGTGCCGATGCACGACGAGATCGAGTCGGTCTCCGGAGACTTCAGCTCCTCGATCCTGGTGGACGTCGACCTGAGGACGCTGACCGAACCAGGCCGCGGGTCGGTGCTCGACCTCGCGCGCGAGGTGCAGCGACGGATGCACGAAGCCGGTGCGCACAGCGCGTACGGCGCGCTCGAAGTGCTTCGCGACCTCGGCCGTCTGCGCGGCGAGACGGTGCTGGCCCCGGTGGTCTTCACCAGTGCGCTGGGGCTCGGCGAACTCTTCGCCGACGAGGTCTACGACCGGCTCGGCGAGCCCGCGCACATCGTCTCGCAGGGCCCGCAGGTGTTGCTCGACGCCCAGGTCACCGAGGTGGGCGGTGGCCTGCTGACCAACTGGGACGTCCGCATCGACCAGTTCCCAGACGGCGTGGTGGAGGCCATGTTCGAGCACTTCACCAATGCGCTCGACCGGCTCGCCGCCGCCGATTCGACGGCGGGCTGGCTGGCCGAGGCGCTGCCGCACCTGCCCGCCGCCCAGCGGGCGGTCCGATGCGAGGTCAACGACACCGCGGCGCCGACCTCCGGGCGTGTGCTGCACGAAGGCTTCTTCCAGATCGCGGCCCAGCACCCCGATCGCACCGCGCTCGTCTGGCGCGACGGGAGCGCCACCTACGGTGAACTCGCGGCACAGGCGCTCGCCGTGGCGGCCGCGCTGCGGTCGGCGGGAGTGCGGCCGGGCGATGCGGTCGGTGTGCAGATTCCCAAGGGCTACCGGCAGGTGATCGCGACGCTCGGCGTCTACGCCTCCGGTGCCGTGTGGGTTCCGGTCACCTACGATCAACCCGCTCCGCGGCGTTCGGCCATTCTGCGGACCGGCGAGGCGTCGCTGCTGCTGACCGACGGGGTCGTGGCACCAGACGCACTGGACGTTCCGGCGCTGGAACTGAGCGACGCGATGGCGGCGGCACCGCTGTCGGGCCCGTACCTGCCCGACCCCGAGGCGTTGGCATATGTGCTGTTCACCTCGGGTTCCACCGGTGCTCCCAAGGGTGTCGAGGTGCCGCACCGGGCGGCGATGAACACCATCGACGACATCAATCAGCGTTTCGGTGTCGGCCCCGACGACCGATCACTCACGGTCGCGGCACTGGAGTTCGACATCTCGGTGTACGACATCTTCGGCCTGTACAGCGCGGGCGGAGCGGTGATCGCCGTCGACGCCGACGACGCCAAGGACCCGGCGGCGTGGCGCGAACTCCTCGTGACCCACCGCGCGAGCATTCTGACCTGTGTCCCCAGCGCGCTCGACATGTTGTTGACGTTGGCGGAGACGGAGGCCGACGGTGCGGCGCTGGGTGATTCGCTGCGCGCGGTGCTCCTCGGCGGCGACTGGGTGGGCGCCGATCTCCCGGACCGACTGCGCGCACTGGCCCCGCGGGCCCGTTTCGCCGGTCTCGGCGGAGCCACGGAGATCGCGATCCACGGCACCGTGTGCGAGGTGACCCGGGCGCCGGAGCACTGGACCAGCGTCCCGTTCGGGACACCGTTGAACAACGTGGCCTGCCGAGTGGTCAGCGAACTCGGTGCCGACTGCCCCGACTGGGTGACTGGCGAGCTGTGGGTGGGCGGCGACGGCGTCGCGCACGGCTACCGAAACGAGCCGCAGCGCACCGCGGAACGGTTCGTGGAGTTCGAGGGCCGCCGGTGGTATCGCACCGGTGATCTCGCGCGCTACTGGCCCGACGGCACGATCGAGTTCCTGGGCCGCGCCGACAATCAGGTGAAGATCCGCGGGTTCCGCGTCGAACTCGGCGAGATCGAAGGTGCTCTGCGCTCGCTGCCCGACGTGCGGCATGCGGTGGCGGTGCTGATCAAGGGGAACGGACCGGCCACGCTGGCCGCCGCGGTGGCACCCGAACCGGGTGCCGCGCCGTCACCGGAGGGCCTGCTCGCCGAACTGGCCGGATTGGTTCCGGCGTACATGGTTCCGGCGGTGCTCCAGGTCCGGGACGAGCTCCCGCTGACCGGCAACGGGAAGCTCGACCGCGCGGCCATCACCGCGAGTCTGAGCGGCGCGTCCGACGTCGGCGCGCCCCGGCGGTCGCCGGAGACCGATCTGCACCGCGCTCTGCTCGACATCGTCGCCGGTGTCCTCGGCGGTGATCGCGAACTGGGCATCGACGACGACTTCTTCGCCGCGGGCGGCGACTCGGTGCTCGCCACCACCGTCATCGCCCGGATCCGCGACCTGCTCGACGCGCCGCAGGCCGGGGTGGCCGACATCTTCGCGGCGCGGACCGTGGCGGAGCTGGCGCGCCGACTCGACGCCGCCGACGAGCGGGCGGGACGGCTGGAGCGCGTGGCGACGATCTACCTGGAGATCGCCGCGATGGACGATGAGGAGTTGATGGCGCAGTGACCGTGAACCGCCCCGACGCCGGAGCGTCCGACGCCTTCTCCGCCGGCACGCTGGTGGCGATCGGCGCCGGACCCAAGTCGCTGTCGGTGGCCGCCAAGGCCAAGGTGATGGCCGATCTCGGCCTGCCCGCGCCGCGCGTGGTGATCGTCGACCGGTACGGGGTGGGCGGCAACTGGCTTCCGCTCGGCGGCTGGACCGACGGTCGTCACCGGCTCGGCACCAGCCCGGAGAAGGACCTCGGCTTCCCGTACCGCGGCGCGCCGCACCGCACTCATGCCGCGCAGATCAACGCGGGAATGCTGGAGTACAGCTGGATGGCGTTCCTGGTGGCGCATCAGACGTACACCGAATGGATCGACCGCGGCCGGCCCAACCCGCACCATCACGTGTGGGCTCGCTATCTGGACTGGGCGGCGGCCAAATCGGGGGCCGAACTGCACATCGGCACGGTGGAGCGCGTCCGCGTGGTCGACGGCGGATGGAGCGTCGACTTCCGCACGTCGGACGGCGGTCTCGACAGCGTCGACGGCGACGGACTGCTGGTGACCGGACCGGGTTCGAGTGACGAGCCGCTGCTCGACGATCCCCGCGTACTGTCGGTGGCCGGTTTCTGGGATGCGGTGTCGCGCAGGGCGATTCCGGCGTCGTCGCGAGCCGCGGTGATCGGCGGCGGTGAGACCGCGGCGTCGGCGCTGGACGAGTTGGTCCGGCACGAGGTGATGTCGATCTCGGTCATCTCACCGGCACCGACGATCTACACCCGCGGCGAGAGTTACTTCGAGAACTCGGTGTTCTCCGATCCGACGGGGTGGCCGTCGTTGCCCGCGGCGGAGCGGCGCGATGTGATCCGCCGGACCGACCGCGGCGTGTTCTCGGTGAGCGTGCAGGAGAACTTGCTGGCCGACGAGCGGATCCACCACCTGCGAGGCCGAGTGACCGCCGCGCGACGGGTGGGGGAGTCGGTGGCGTTGACCCTCGGCAACCCAGGCCGGTCGGCGGCCGAGCACTCGTTCGATCTGGTGGTGGACGCGACCGGCGGTCGGCCGCTGTGGTTCCTGGACCTGTTCGACGCCGAGAGCGTCGACGAACTCGAGCTGGCGCTGGGCGGACGGCCCGACCTACCGCGTCTGGAGACGGCGATCGGGCACGATCTGGCGGTCGAAGGGTTGTCGCAGGCGCTGTATCTGCCGAATCTGGCCGGCTTCGCGCAGGGCCCCGGTTTTCCGAATCTGAGCTGCCTCGGCGAGCTCTCCAATCGGGTATTGCGCAGTGCGGTGGATCGGTCGGCGGCGCGGACGGGAGCGAAGCGATGAGTGCGTCCGACACGGGATACCGCATCGAACGCGAGCTGACCGACGTCTCGGACGCGGTGCGCGAGGCGGGCGCCCCGCCGGTGCCGTCGACGATCGGCGCGTTCGCGTTGCGCACGGTGGAGCCAGGGGGAGCCGACCCGGCACTGCTGGAGGAGTGGTTCGCGCGGCCGCACCTGGTGCAGACCTGGGAACAGGAATGGTCCGCGGCACGCTGGCGGGACGACGCCCGGTATCGCCTCGACGGCGACTACTCGCGGCCGATCATCTTCTCCCGCAAGGGCGTTGATGCGGGGTACCTGGAGATCTACCGCGTGGCGCGCGACGAGATCGCCCGCCTGTATCCGGTGGACCCGCACGACCTCGGTCTCCACGTCGCGACGGCTGATCCGGAGTTGCTCGGCCGCGGGGAGATCTCGGCGTTCATCCGTGAACTCGCCGACGCACTCTTCGCCGCCGATCCCGACTGTCGTTGCATCGCCGTGGAACCCGCGTCGTCGAACACTCCCATGCGCCGAGCCCTGACCAAGCGCGGCTGGACCGATCACGGCGAATTCCAGGTCCGCCCGGACCGCCGCATCGCCCTCCACCTGCTCCCCCGCGAGAGGAGCTCCCCCCATGCCTGAGCACCCCTCACCCAGGCTTGTTCAGCGAGCGAGCCCCAGCAGGCTTGTTGAGCGAGCGCAGCGAGTCGAAACGATCACGAGTCCCAGCAGGTTTGTTGAGCGAGCGCAGCGAGTCGAAACGATCACTCGCGCAGGCCGGGACCGCCCCGCGTGTTGTGGACTCACCCTGCGTCTGGTGGTTTCGACTCGCTTCGCTCGCTCAACCAGCCTGGATGGTGGCTCAACCGGCCTGGGGGTGAGTGTTCGTCCAGCGGACAGGGTGGCTCTCCCCAGGTTTGTTGAGCAAGCGAGTCCCCCCAGGCTTGTTGAGCGGGCGAATCCCCCCAGGTTTGTCGAGCGAGCGAGTCCCGGCAGGGTTGTTGAGCGAGCGCAGCGAGTCGAAACGACCGCTCGTGCAGGCTGGGACCGCCCCGCGTCTTGTGGAGTGAGTCTGCGCCTGGTGGTTTCGACTCGCTTCGCTCGCTCAACCAGCCTGGAGGGTGGCTCAACCAACCTCGAGGGTCGCTCAACCAGCCTGGAGGGTCGCTCAACCAGCCTGAGGGCTCGCTCAACCAGCCTGAGGGCTCGCTCAACCAGCCCGGCGATGAGGACTCGCTCAACGGGCCCCGGCATGAGGACCTGCTCGACCACTGAAACACCGCACGACTTTGGGAACAAGAGATGACTACACCCGCGACCACTCGCAAGGCACCCGCACTCCGGGCGTTTCACAAGCCGGCCGACGCCGACGCGCCGATCCTTCTCGTCTTCCCGCACGCGGGCGGGGGAGCGTCGTCGTACCGTGACCTGTCGGGGCGGTTGTCGGCTCACTTCGACGTCCGCGTGATGCAGTATCCGGGACGGCAGGACCGGATGCGCGAGGACGCCGCGACCGGACTCGGAGATTTGGCGACCGAAGCCGCGGAGGCCTTCACCGCCACCGCCGACTTCGCCGACCGTCCGGTGGTGGTGTTCGGGCACAGCATGGGCGCAATCGTCGCCTTCGAGTTCACCCGACTGCTGGAGGCGCAGGGCACGACACCCCGACGGCTCATCGTCTCAGCGGCTACCGCGCCGAGCCGAGTGGCTCAACTGCCGAAGCATCCCGACTCCGACGAGGACCTGCTGGCACACCTGACGGGCCTGCAGGGCACCGGCGGCGCGGTGATGGGCAGCGACTCGGTGATGCGGATGGCGCTGCCGGTGCTCCGAGCCGATTACCGGGCGTTCGACGCCTACGACTGCGCCGCCGACGTCCAGGTGTCGACCCCGATCCAGGTGGTCGGCGGAGCGGACGATCCAGTGATCCGGCCGCACCAGCTCCACTCGTGGTCCGACCACGCCGACGAGGTGGAGGTCAGCCTCGTCGACGGCGGCCACTTCTACCTCAACGAGCATCCGGACGCGCTCGTCGACCTGCTGGTGCGGACCGCGACGGGCGGAGGTACCCGGTGACCGCGCACCACCCGCACGTCGCCGGAGGAGCGGATTCGGCACCCGACGACGCCGTCGTGATCGCGGGCATGGCGGTCGAGGCGCCGGGCGGCATCGACACCCCGGAGGACTTCTACGCAGCCCTCGCCGCCGGTGAGGACTTGATCGGGCCGATGCCCCGCGACCGCGGCTGGCCGGTGGACCAACTGCTCTCCCTCGACCGCGTTCCCGGTTGGGGCGCCGTGCCCGACGCCGGTGGATTCCTTGACGGCGCAGCCGAATTCGACCCCCAGTTCTTCGGGCTCAGCCCGCGAGAGGCGACGGCGATGGATCCGCAGCAGCGGGTCGCGCTCCGGGTGGCCTGGCGGGCCGTCGAGAACGCGGGCGTCAACCCCGCAGCCCTCGACGGCCGGGAGATCGGAGTCTTCTTCGGAGCTTCCGGCATGGAGTACGGACCCACGGTGGCAGCCGTGAACGACTACTCCGGCCACCGGATCGCCGGAACCGCACTGGGTTCGGTGTCCGGACGGATCTCGCACGCCCTCGGACTGACGGGCCCGGCGATCACCGTCGACACCGCGTGCGCGTCGTCGCTCACCGCCGTGCATCAGGCGGCCGCAGCGATCCGCTCCGGCGAATGCGACTGGGCGATCGCCGGCGGCGTGTGCGTGATGGGGTCGCCGGGAGCGTTCTTCGAGTTCTCCCGCAACAATGCGCTCGCCGCCGACGGACGGTGCCGCTCGTACGCGTCGGGGGCCTCCGGCACCGTCTGGGGCGAGGGCGCCGGCGCGGTGATTCTGGAGAGCGCCGGCGCGGCCCGGTCCGCCGGACACCGCATCTACGGAGTGGTGGCCGGATCGCGGGTGAACCACAACGGTTCCGGGGCGCCGATCGTGGTGCCGAGCGCGGACGCCCAGCGCCGGGTGATCGCGGGCGCACTCGCCGCCGCCGGCGTAGACGCGGCACAGATCGACCTGATCGAGGGGCACGGAACCGGCACTCTGGGCGACCCGATGGAACTCGACGCGCTCTCGGCCGTCTACGGCGCCGCCCGGGCCGACGACCGTCCCGCCGCCGTTGGATCGGTGAAATCGAACGCCGGACACGCGCAGGCGGCGGCCGGAATCCTCGGTCTCATCAAAGTCCTGCAATGCGGCCGGAACGGCACGATCGTCGGCACGCGGTTCGCCGACGAGCCGACCGACAAGATCGACTGGGACACCGCCGGGCTACGACTGCCCGCCGCCACCGAACCCTGGCCGGCGCGCGACGGCCACCGTTTCGCCGCCGTCTCCAGCTTCGGAGTGTCCGGAACCAACGCCCATCTCATCGTCGACATGCCGGAGGCCCCGAATGCCTGACACGCCTCAGACCGGTGCGCAGTACCTCTTGCCGGACGGCCGCATCCCGGTGGTCGTCTCCGCGGACGTCGAAGACCAGCTCGGCCGGTTCGCGGCCTCCATCGCGCGCTACCTGCGGGCGCATCCGGCCGTCGACGCGCAGCGGGCGGCCGCATATCTGCTCGACGCCCGGCCGGTCCGCCGACACCGTGCGATCGCGGCGGTCGCCGACCGCGATGAGCTGCTGGCCGCACTCGATGCGCTCGCCGCCGGCCGATCGCACCCCGCGGTGGTCCGCGGGACCGCCGCCGCACACCGCTTCGCGTACGTCTACCCGGGCCAGGGCAGCCAGCGGCCCGGCATGGGTGCGGTGGACTACGACCGCTCCGCCGCCTACCGCGCCGCCGTCGACGAGTGCCACGCCGCCTCGCTCGACCTCTTCGGAACGTCGCCGATCGACTACGTCCTCGGCCGCGGCGACGCGGAACAGACCGACGACGTGCGGGTGGTGCAGCCGGCGCTGTTCATGCACATGCTGGGTCTGACGGCCATGTGGGACGCGGCGGGCGTCCGACCGTCGATGACCGTGGGACACAGTCAGGGCGAGATCGCCGCGGCGGTGCGCAGCGGCATCGCCAGTCTGCGCGACGCGCTGATCGTGGTGACCGTGCGGGCACGCGCGGTGGACGCGGTGGCACCCCGCGGGTACACGATGGCCGTCGTCGGAATCAGTCTCGACGAGGCCGAGGCGCTGCTGGCCCGCAATTCCGGATGGATGGAATTGTCGGTGGTGAACTCCGAGCACATCCTGTGCGTGTCGGGGGAACGGCAGGCGGTGCTCGGCCTGATCGCCGCGCTGGAGGCCGAGGGCAAGTTCGCCAAGGAGATCCGCGTCGCCTACCCGGCGCACACCAGCATCGTCAGCAAGTTCGCCGACGAATTCCAGACGGCGTTCGATGCCTACGGTCTCGGCCGGACGTTCACCGATCCCCGGATCCCGTGCATCGGCGCCACGCTCGGGGAGGCGATCGAGCCGTCGACCCCGGTGCGCGACTACTGGTTCTGGAACCTGCGCAACCGCGTCCGGTTCGACCGAGCGGTTCACACGGCGGCAGACGCCGGAGCCGACGTCTACATCGAGATCGCCGAGCATCCGACGCTGGTGCTGGCGTTGTCGGAGACGCTGGCGGGCTCGCCCGATGCCACGATCCTGAGCACCCGCCGCCGCGAGTGCACCGATCACACGCTCTTCACTCGCAACGTCGTGACGGTCGCGGCCACCGACCTGACCTTCGACTGGTCGAGCTGGGAGGTGCGCGGGCGCACTCGCGGGCTCCCGCTGGAGGCCTTCCCGAACTCGCCGATGCGCAAGACCCGCCTGTGGGCCAGGCCGGACGCCGGCGTCGGAGACGCCGTCAACCGCCCGGGGTGGGCCGCGCCGCCCGCCGACCACGACGTGCGTGTGCTCGACGTCCGCTGGCAGCGTCCGGTGAGCCGGCGCTCGGCTGCCCCGCAGCGCATGGCGGTGCTGGCGCTTCCCGGATCGGATCTGAGTCTCGCCGCCGGCATCTGCTCGGCCGCGCCGCAGCACGGCGCCGTGGCCTGGCAGGTACCCGACGGCGGTGCCGAGATCGGTGAGGTCGACGCCGCACTGGTGCTCCTGCCCGCGCGCGGCGACGACGTCGAAGCCGAACTCGCCGCGGTCCTGGCCGGCTCGGCCTGGCGCGGCGGTCTCGCGGAACTCCCGCCGACCGTGTGGATCGTCAGCACAGGGGCGGAGACGGCAGTGGACGGCGACGTCGCCGACCCGGTGCACGCCGCGGCCGTCGCCGGGCTGCGCTGCCTGGCCACCGAGCAGTCCGGGGTGCGCGTCGTGCAGCTCGATCTCCCTGCGCGGCAGCCAGTCTCGGCTGACGATGTGCTAGCGGCCGTCCATGTCGCGGGCGAGCCGGCGATCGCACTGCGAGACGGCGCGGTACTCGTCAAGCGACTGATGCCGACGGAAGCGGGGTCGGTCGCCGACCTCGATCTCACGCACGCCGTCATCACCGGCGGCACCGGGAAGGTCGGACTCGCCGTCGCCGAACGCTTCGCGCGCGACGGTGCGCGCCGGATCACCCTGCTCAGTCGTTCCGGCGGCGACGAGACGGCTCATCGCGTCGCCGCCCGGTTGTCCCGGCGTCACGGAGTGGACGTAGACCTGCGGCGCTGCGACCTCACCTCGGACACCGAGCCGGCGCAGCTGGCGGATCTGCCTCCGGTCACCACTCTGGTGCATGCCGCGCTCGACTACGTCGAGCGGCCGCTGTCGGAGATCACCGAGGCCGATGTGCGGCGCGCCGTGGATGCGAAGGTGAGCGGACTCGCCCGGGTTCTCGACGGGATCGGGGGCGCACCGCGGGTCGTGCTCTGTTCGTCGCTCGCAGCCACCCTTGGAGGCCGGGGACAGGCGCTGTACGCCGCCGCGAACCGTCTCCTCGAGGTGGAGGCCGCCCGGCTGCGGACGACGGGGGTGAACGCCGTCGCGCTCGCCTGGGGCTTGTGGGCGGTGCAGGGACCGCTCGACGCCGACGGGCTGGCGCGCGTCACGGCGACGGGCGTGGTGCCGATGGCGCCGACCGCGGCACTCGACGCGGGTCTCGCCGTTCACGGGGGCGATGCCGTGGTGATGGCGGCGTCCTGGCCGGACCTGCGCCATCTGTTGGAGATGACCGGGTCGGGCGTGCTGATCGAGGAGGTGCCCGATCGCGTCGGCGCACCGGAATCGGGACACGAAGAGGATGCCGCGGCAGCCGACGCCGCGGTCGAGACGGAGCACACCGAAGAAGCCGAGACGGCGCCGGCCGAGGTACCGGAGACGCCGCCGGCACCTGCTCGATCGGGCGACTTGACGGCGAACCTGATCGACGAGTTGGCGGTCGCGATGGGTCTCGCGGCGACGGACATCGATCCCGCTGCGCCGCTGGTGGCGCTGGGTATGGACTCACTGCAGGCACTCGACTTCCGCAAACGGGTCCAGACCGCGCTGGCGTGCGACCTTCCGGTGGAGGCGATCCTGGGCGGCGCCAGCCTCGATGAGGTGGTTGCGTTGATGGACGAGGCCGCGTAGCGCTCGCGTCATCTTCCGGGTGTGGGGCGCGCAGCGAAACGGACGAATCCGTGACCAGGGTAACCGTACTAAGGCTAGACTTACCTTCTTAAGGTTTGGTTCAATTACCGCATGTATGACGAAGAGCAGGTCACCCAGCCGATCGCCGCTGAGCCGGCGCCGGCGGCCGAGGAGTCGGGCACGTCGATCAACTGGCCCACGGTGATGATGGCGGCGGGCATCTCGGCGGTCGTCTCGGCGATCGTGCTCTCCATCGGACTGGTCGGTCTGATGCTCAGCGACGTCGGCGGCAACCGGGCCGCGGCGCAGGAGGCCCCCGCCACGGTGGTGAATCTCGGTGCGCAGCAGACACAGCCGCAGGCCGCCGCCCCGGCGTCCGACAGTGCCGCCCCTTCGTCGGACGCCCCGGCCGCCGACGCTCCCGCCGCCGATGCGCCGGTCGCCGATGCGCCCGCCGCGGACGCTCCGGCGGCGCAGGCTCCGGCTGCTGCTCAGCAGCAGACGCCCACCGCGCAGGGGCCGACGAAGCCGACGGCCGCGCAACTGCAGGCCGAGATGGACTACCTCGCCTCCGGTGCCTCGAACGCACAGAAGGCTCAGCGCCTGGAGGGCGGGGCCCGCGCGGTGAACCAGGCGCAGGGCATCCTCGGTCTGGCCGCGAAGTTCAAGCCGATGGGCCTGACTTACCGGATCGTCGACCCGGTGACGGTCAACGGCAACATCGCCAGCGCGCGTCTCAAGCTGTCCTCGCCCGGATACCAGCCCACCTACATGACGATGAAGTGGGTGTGGAAGGACGGGCGCTGGAAGCTCACCAACTCGTCCATCTGCGAACTCGGTTCGTACGCCAACATTCCCTGCAACCTGTAAGGACCGTTGGACCAGGAAGGACCCGGGGCGATCGCCCCGGGTCCTTCCTTTAGGTAAGGCTAGGCTAAAATCGACCCATGACGAGTGACCTGGCCGCCCGCCGACGTGAACTCCTCCGCAAGCGTCTCCAGGAGGAGAGTCTGACTCACCGTGGCGCCGCGGAGGCGGTGCCGGCCCGGGCCGACGGTGCGCGCACCCCGCTGCCCATCGCGGCTCGCCGGCTCTGGTTCGCCGGCCACCGCGATCCGGACGACACCTCGCTCAACATCTCGGTGGCCTTCGCGCTGCACGGGGAACTCGATGCCGAGCGTCTCCGCCGCGCCGTCGAGTCCGTGGTCTCGCGACACGAGACGCTCCGCGCCCGCTACCTCGCGGGCGAGGACGGCGAGCCGGTGATGCAGCACCGCGTCGGCGCCCCGATCTCCTGGACGACCGCCGACCTGACCGAACTGTCCGGCTCGGCGGCTCAGCGGCGCCTGCAGGTGCTGGCCGCGCGGGAGGCGCGGACGCCCTTCCGACTCGCCGACGACCCTCCGCTGCGAGTCACGCTCGCCGCGCTGGCACCCGAGCACCACGTGCTGCTCCTGACCGTCCACCACATCGCCTGGGACGACGACTCGTGGGCGGTGTTCTTCGCCGACCTCGCCGCCGCCTATCGGGAGACGGAGACGGCGGCGCTCGCGCGGGCGTACGCCGACGTGCCCGACCCCTCTGACGACCGACTCGACGCCGACCTCGCGCACTGGGCGCAGGTGCTGCGTCCCGCACCCGAACCGCTCGACCTGCCCGCCGCGACCGGCGCCACCGGCAGCGGTCGCGTGCACCGCCGCTTGGCGCCGGAGATCGAGGCTGCGGCAGCCGAACTCGGACGAGCTGCGCGCACCACCACGTTCGCGGTCCTGCTCGCGGCCACCCAAGCCTTCCTGCATCGCGTGTACGGCGCCGACGACGTGGTGATCGCGGTGCCGACCACCGTGCGCCCGGCCGGGGCCGAGGATCTGATCGGTTACTTCGGCAACACCGTCCTGCTGCGCGGCGACGTCGACGCGCGGTCGTCGCTGACCGAGCTGATCGGCTGTTCCCGTGAGTCGTTGGCCGCCGGGCTCGCCGCCTGCCGCGTTCCGATCGACCGTGTGGTGGCCGAGTTCGCGCCCGACCGCCGCGCCGGTCTGGCCGGGCTGGTCTCGGCGAGCCTGTCGCTGCGCCGTGATCTGTCCGGGCTCGGGCTCGACGGCCTCCGCGTCGAACACCTCGACCACCTCCACGCTCCCAACGCCCAGTTGCCGTTGGAGTTCGCGATCGTGTCCGGTACCGAACCCGTCCTGGAACTGCAGTACCAGTCGTCCCGCTTGCGCGATGCGGAGGCGCAGGCGCTGCTCGCCGCGTACGCGACCTTCCTCACCGACGTCCTCGGCCGGCCCGACGCGCCGATCCGGGACGCACGACTGCTCGACGACGAGGCGCTCTCGGCGGTGGTCTCCGCGGCCGCCGGACCCGCGGTCGACGATGTTCCCGACACCCTCGTCGGCATGTTCGAGGCCGCGGTGGCGCAGCGTCCCGCCCACCCGGCGATCGTCACCGACGACCGCTCGATCACTTACGCCGAACTCGGCACCGCCGTCGACGTGCTCGCGGCCCGGATCGCGCACGCCGCGGGCCCGGCGCTGGCGGCGCCGGACGCCGTGGTCGCGCTGCGCATGTCCGCGAGCGAGGACTTCGTGGTCGCCGCGCTGGCGGTGCTCAAGACCGGCGCCGCCTACCTGCCGGTGGATCCGGACTACCCGGCCGACCGCACCGCCTTCCTGCTCGAGGACGCCCGTCCGGTGCTGGTGCTCGACGCCGCCGAAGTGCAGCGGCTGCGCGCCGAACCCGAAGAGGCGCCGCGGCGTCTCGACCTTCCCGGGCCCTCGCCGGAATCGTTGGCCTACATCATCTACACCTCCGGATCCACCGGCACCCCGAAGGGCGTGGCGGTGGAGCACCGGGCGATCGCCGAGCATCTGCGGGCATTCGGCGCCACCAGCGTCGTCGGCTCCGACGACCGCCTCGTGCAGACCTCGTCGGTCAGCTTCGACGCGTCGATGTTCGAGATCTTCGCGACCCTGACCGCCGGCGCCACCCTCGTGATCCCGAAGAAGGGCGCGCTCACCGACATCGCCTACCTGGCCGACCTGCTGGTCCGCGAGCAAGTGACGGTGATGCACATGGTGCCGAGCATGCTCTCCACGCTGTTGCTGATCCCGGAGGTCAAGCAGTGGACCACGCTGCGCACCGTGCCGGTGGGCGGCGAGGCGCTGCCGGGTGAGGTCGCCGACGAGTTCACCACCGCGTTCACCGCAGACCTCAGCAACAACTACGGGCCCACCGAAGCCGTCGTCGCGGCCACCCATCACCGGGTCGACGGACCGCGCGGCGGCGCGGTGGTGCCGATCGGCCGTCCCAATCCGGGGGTCGCGGCGCACCTGCTCGACGCCGGCCTGCAACCGGTGCCCGACGGAGTGGTCGGCGAGCTGTACCTCGGCGGACGTCAGCTGGCGCGCGGCTACCTGCGCCGCAGCGGACTGACCGCCGCGCGATTCGTCGCGGACCCCTTCGGAAAGGGTGAACGTCTTTACCGCACAGGCGATCTCGCCCGGCGCGGCGGAGACGGGGAGCTGCAGTTCGTCGGCCGCTCCGACGACCAGATCAAGGTCCGCGGCTTCCGCATCGAACCCGGTGAGATCGAGGCGGTGCTCGCCGCGCACGAGGACGTCCAGCGTGCCCTGGTCACCGTGGTCGACGACCGACTGCTCGCGTACGTGATCGGCGAGTCCGGCGCGGTCCCCGACCCGCAGGCGCTCCGCGACCACGCCGCGCAGACACTTCCGTCGCACATGATTCCGGACGCCGTCGTCGTCATCGACGAGGTGCCGATCACCGTGCACGGCAAGCTCGACCGCGCTGCGCTTCCGGTGCCGGCCACCCAGGCCGCGGGTTTCGTGGAGCCGGCGACGCCCACCGAGCGGCGGGTGGCGGCGGTGTTCTCGGAGCTGTTCGGCGGCCGGACCATCGGGTCCGCGGACTCGTTCTTCGATCTCGGCGGCCACTCGCTGCTCGCGGCCCGCCTGGTGACCGCCCTCTCGGCCGAGTTCGGACTCGACGTCGACGTCCGGGCACCGTTCGACGCCCCGACGGTGGCCGGGCTGTCCGCACTGCTGGTCGAGAAGGCGCGCGCCGAGCTCGGCGTCGACCTCGACGCGGACCCGGACCAGGACGGCTGGGCGGACGGCGCCTGGACAGAAGGCGACGCGGAGGGGAGCGACTGGGCAGACGGGGACTGGACCAGCGCCGACTTCGGCGGGATCGCCCTGGGAACGCCGGAGCCGCAGCACACCGAACCGGTCCGACCTCCGCTGGTGGCCGGTGACGAGGTCGACCGGGCGCCGCTGTCGTTCTCCCAGCTCGCCATGTGGTTCAACGAGCGGTTCGGCGGCGCGAGCGCGGAGAACAACATCGTGCTGACCCTCGCCGTCGAAGGGCCGGTGAACGACGACGCTCTGCGCGGCGCGATCGCGGACGTGGTCCGGCGGCATCGCTCGCTGCGGACCTCGTTCAGCGAGATCGACGGACTGCCGGTCCAGGTGATCCGCGACGACGCCGACATCGAGGTGCCGCTGAGCATCACCGATGCCACCGATGCCGACGACCCCGTGCGCAGCGCGGCGCAGACCGGGGAGCTGATCTTCGATCTGGCGGCGGCGCCGCTGGTGCGCGCACACCTGGTGCGCGCCGGGTCGTCGTCGGTGCTCGCGCTGGTGATTCATCACATGGTGGTCGACCACGGCAGCACCGACATCATCATCGCCGACCTCGCCGCCGCCTACCGTGCGCGGACCGGCGGTCCCGCCCTCACTCCTCGGCCGGCCGGACCGGAGTACACCGACGTGGCGCGCTGGCAGCACTCGATGTTCGGTCTCGACGCCGACCCCGACAGCGATGCCGGCCGCTACGGGCGTGCCCAGATCGACTTCTGGCGCGACCGGCTCGAAGGACTTCCGGACGAGATCCTGGTGGCGGCCGACCGGCCCCGCCCCGAGGGCCTGAGTCACCGCGGGGTGATCGTCGACTTCGATATCAGCGCTTCGCGCTACGAGCGGCTCAAGACCGTCTTCCGCGGCAGTGCGGTCAGTGACTTCATGGCGCTCACCGCCATGTGGTCGGCTGCGCTGCACACGCTCGGCGGCGGCGTCGACATCGCGATCGGCACTCCGTCGGCGGGGCGGGCCGACCCGGCGACCGCCGACATCGTCGGGCTGCTTGCCAACATGGTGGTTCTGCGCACCGATCTGGCCGGCGAGCCGACACTGAACGACGTTCTGCACCGCTCCCGCGACGCCGTGCTCGACGCCTTCTCCCACCAGGATCTGCCGATCGAACGCCTGGTGGAGGCGCTGAACCCGCGCCGCACCCGGGCCCGGAACCCGCTGTTCCAGAGCATGGTCCACTTCCGAGATACGGCAGGCGAGCCCGTGGTCCAGCTCGCGGAGGGCACGTCCATGCACATCCTCCCGATGGAGGTGGACACCTCCTACCTCGATCTGAACCTGATCGTGACCACCTGCGGCGACGGCAGCCTGAGCGGCCGGCTGGTCGCGAGCGCAGACCTCTACGACGAGGACACCGCGCGCGGTATCGCCGACCGATTCACGACGCTTCTCGAAGCTCTGGCGGAGAATCCGCAGCGACGGCTGTCGGAGGTGACGGTCCGGCCGATACCCGATGCACTCGACGCCTCCGTGCACGGTGAGGATCCAGCCGTGCTCGCCGAACTCATCGCCGCCCGGTCGCCGCGACGCGTTCAGGCGCGGCCCGCGACACTCGTCGGCCTGCCGCACGCGGGTCTGACGCACTGCGCCTCGGTCGCGACCTGGATCGTCGACGGTCCGGGTGCCGCCACCGCACTTCCGGAGACGCTGCGCGCGCTCTCGCCCGCGTCGCTGGTGATCGACAACTACGCCGCCGCACCGGCGGCCGCGCCGGTCGCCGAGGTGTACACCGCCGGCGGCGGCACCCAGACGCCGACCGAGCGGGCACTGGTGACCATGCTCGAGGAACTGCTCGGGGTCACCGGGATCGGGCGCGACGACAACTTCTTCGCGGTCGGCGGCGACAGCGTCATCTCGATCCAGTGGTCGGCGCGTGCCGCGGCCGCGGGCATCGCTCTCGATCCGCAGCAGATCTTCGACCACTACTCGATCGCCGAACTGGCCGAGGCGGTCGACGCCGCGCGGGCCCGGAACGACGACACCGTCGAGCCGGAGCCGCAGCCCGTCGATGCGTCGCCGATGTCGGCGTCGGGGCTGTCGAGTGACATGCTCTCGGCGCTCGGCTCGGCGTGGGAGGCGCAGCAGTGAGCCCGGAGCAGCAGTCGAAGCCGGCCATCGAAGACGTCCTCGCGCTCTCGCCGCTGCAGGCCGGGCTGTTCTCGCTCTCGGAGATGGCCGGCGACGGCCTCGACGTCTACAGCATGCAGTTCGTCGTCGAGATCAGCGGACCGCTCGACGCCGCGGTCTTGCGCCGCAGCGTCGCCGCCGTCCTCACGCGGCATCCCAATCTCCGTGTCAGTCTGTGGGATCAAGGCGTTCCGCACCCGGTTCAGATCGTGCCGACCCAGGTCACCGTGCCGTGGCGCGAGGTGCGGACCCATCCCGACGATTTCGACGCTCTCGCGCTCGCCGAACGCTCGCAGCGGTTCGACCTGCGTCGCGGCCCGGCGATGCGGGTGGTGCTCGCCGCACTGCCCGAGGGCAGGCACCGGCTGCTGCTCACCGCACACCACATCCTCATGGACGGCTGGGCGATCGCGCTCTTCTTCCGCGAGCTGCTGGCGATCTACGGGGCGGGCGGCAGCGCCGACGGACTGGCGCCGGTGAAGCCGTACCGCAACTACATCGCGTGGCTGGCGGAGCAGGACACCGCCGCGGCGCTCGACACCTGGACGTCGTATTTGGACGGGGTGTCGCCGCTGTTGATCGGTGCTCCGGGGACCCCGGCCACCGAACCGGTGCGGCACCGGCGAACGCTCGACGCCGCGGAGACCTCGCGCGTTCTGGGTTGGGCGCGCCGGGCCGGACTGACTCCGGCGGCTGTGACGCAGTACGCGTGGTCGGTGGTCCTCGGCCGGCTCGCCGACCGGACCGACGTGGTCTTCGGGACCACCATCTCGGGCCGACCGCAGAGTCTGCCGGGGGCCGGCGAGATGGTCGGGCTGTTCATCAACACCGTCCCCGTGCGCGTCGACCTGCGAGCTCAGCCGACCGTCCTCGAGGCCTGCACCGCACTGCAGCGGTCGTCGGCCAGGATGCGCGACCTCGGATTCCTCGGCCTCGCGGACATCGCGCGCGCGGCCGGTACCCCGAACCTCTTCGACACGCTCTTCGTCTACGAGAACGCTCCGATCGGTTCGGCGACCGAATCCGTCACCGCGCCGGACGGCACCCGCTTCCTGCCTCTCGCGATGGAGTCGCTGTCGCACTACCCGCTGACCGTCGTCGCCTACGAGCTCGACGGGGAGCTGATCGTGATGAGCGAGTCGGTCGCCGAATCGCTGGGACCGATCGATCCGGCGCAGGCCGTCGAACGGGTGCTCGCGGTGCTCCGGGCGCTGCCCGACGCCGCGGACGCTCCTGCCGACACGCTCGACGCGCTGCTCGATCACGAGAGGGAATGGGCGGCACGGCCGTCGCGCGGTACGCCGCTGCCCGCCGGAACCACGGCGATCGGGCTGTTCTGCGAACAGGCACGGACCTCTCCGGCGTCCGTCGCGCTCGTCGCCGACGACGGCACGTGGACCTACGATCAGCTCCACCGCTGGTCGCTGGCGGTTGCGGGGGACCTGCGGTCTGCGGGAGTGCGACGCGGTGACGTGGTGGCGGTGGCGCCGCGACGGTCGGGCCGGACGGTCGCGGGCGTGCTGGGGGCGATGCTCGCCGGTGCCGCGTACGTGCCGATCGACGTGTCCATGCCGGTCGCCCGGATCGAGAATCTGCTCGACCAGTCCCGTGCGGACGTGGTTCTCACCGACCCCGAGTTCGTCGATCTGTTCGCGGGGCGCACCGTCGTCACCGATTGGGACGGCGGGGATCGGCATGGCGGGGAATCCGTCGAGGTGTCCCCGGCCGATGCGGCGTATCTCATCTTCACCTCCGGCTCCACCGGCGAGCCCAAGGGAGTGATCGGCACGCAGGGAGCGCTGGCCAGCTATGCCCGCGATCACCGCGACCGCGTGCTGTCGGTCGGCCGCCGGCGGCTCGACCGCCCGTTGCGGGTGGCGCACGCCTGGACGTTCTCCTTCGACGCGTCGTGGCAGCCGCTGGCCGCCCTGCTCGACGGCCACGAGGTCCATCTGTTCTCCGATGAGCAGACGCGCGACGCCACGCGTCTGGTCGCGGCGCTCGCCGAGCGCCGGATCGACATGATCGACACCACGCCGTCGATGTTCGGCCAGCTCTCGGCGGCCGGGCTGGTGTCCGGGGAACCGGGTCGGCCGACGTTGACGGTGCTCGCACTCGGTGGCGAGGCGATCGGTCCGGCGCTGTGGGACCAACTGGGGTCGTTGCCGCGGACGGCGGTCTTCAACTGCTACGGACCCACCGAGACCACCGTCGAGGCGATGGTCGCGCGCGTGTCGGAGTCGCCGGTGCCGACGATCGCCGGACCCACCGACCGGATGAGTGCGCGGGTGCTCGACTCCCGCCTGCGGCCGGTTCCCGACGGGGTGATCGGTGAGCTGTACCTGACCGGGGACCAGGTCACTCGCGGCTATCAGGGGCGCCCGGGGCAGACGGCGGCAGCCTTCGTCGCCGACCCGATCCGATCTGGGGAGCGCATGTACCGGACTGGAGACCTGGTGCGCCGCAACGCAGTCGGCGACATCGTCTTCGTGGGACGCGGCGACGACCAGGTCAAGATCCGCGGCTACCGCATCGAGGTGGGCGAGGTGGAGGCAGGACTCAGGGCGGTGCCCGGGGTTCGCGAGGCCGCCGTGGTGGTGGTCGATCGGCCGATCGGTGCGGCGCTGGTCGGATTCGTCTCGGGGGCGACCAACGGGGCGGGTCTCGACGCCGCCGTCGTCCGCGGCGAACTGGCGCAGAAGCTGCCGTCGCACATGATCCCGACGAGGATCGTCGTGCTGCCGGTGCTGCCGGTGAACCGTAACGGCAAGCTCGATTCGGTGCTGCTGGGGGAGTCGGCGCGCGCGGCGCTGGCCGGCGGCGGGGAGACGGGCCGACCGCTCGACGAGGTGGAGGAGCGGGTGGCCGCGGCCGTCGAGGGCGTGCTCGGCACCCGTCCCGGTCCCGACGACGACTTCTTCGACCTCGGCATGGACAGCATCGTCGCGATGGCGTTGGTGACCGCGCTGCGTGCGGGCGGCGACGAGATCGCGGCGCGCGACGTCATGGCCTTTCCCACCGTTCGCGACTTGGCCGACGCGGTCCGCCGGGGCGAGCGTCTGGCGCGGATCGCCGCCGAGCGCGAGTACGGCGAGGTGCCCGCGCTGCCGGTGGTGGAGTGGATGTACGAGGGCGGCCGGTGGCGGCGGTTCACGCAGACGGTGCTGTTCCGACTGCCCGACGGGTGCACGGACGCCGAGGTGGTCCAGGTGCTGCAGGCCGTGCTGGATGCGCACGACATGCTGCGGTCCACTCGGGAGAGCGGAGTGCTCGTGACCCGGGAACCCGGTGCGGTGGACGCGGCGAGTCGGTTCTGGGTGATCGACGGGGAGCCGGGGCAACAGCTGGGCACGCTCATCACCATCGCCGCCCGCCAGGCCAACGAGGCCGTCGATCCCGATCGCGGAGACATGGTGGCCGCGGTTCGCGTGGTGCCGAGCGGGGGCGGCGACGTCCTGCTGCTCGCGATCCACCATCTCGCGGTGGACGCGGTGAGCTGGCAGATCCTCTTCGGTGACATGGCTCAGGCCGGCGCGGCCGTCGCCGCGGGCGCGCCGCCGGCACTGCCCGCGGAGTACACGGACTACCGCGCGTGGAGTCGCCGAATGCTCGCGAGGTCGGGAACGGAAGTCGTTGCCGCACAGCGGGATTACTGGCGGTCGCAGGTGCGTGCCGACGACCCGGTGATCGGTTCGCGTCGACCGGAGATCGGCCGCGACACCTGGAGCGAGTTGACGTCGGCGCCCGTCTTGACCGACGTCGCCGTGACGGCCGAGATCCTGGACCGGATCGATCAGCGGATCGGGATGCGTGAGTTCCTGCTGACCGCGCTGACGGCGACCTTCGCATCCTGGCGCGCCGAGCGCGACCAGGACCCGTCGGCGGGAGCGCTGATCGCGCTCGAAGGTCACGGCAGAGAGGATGCGACCGTCGGGGACGACATCGACACCGGGCGCACGCTCGGCTGGTTCACCACGGTGTTCCCGGTGCGGCTGGCCGCGGGCGCGACGGTCACGGTCGACGCATTGGAAGCGGACTCCGGCGAGGGGCGACGTCTGTTCGAGCGTGTCACCGCAGAGCTGGAGGCGGTCCCGAACCGGGGTCTGGACTATGGGCTGCTGCGCTATGCCGATCGCGACGCCGACCTGGTCGAGGGCGTCGAACCGCAGGTGGAGTTCAACTATCTGGGCCGCTTCGACCTGGGTGTCGCGGGTGAGGATCCGGGCGCGTGGCAGCCGGTCGTCGACCTGGAGTTGAACGAGCATCTGCCGACCGATCCCGAGCCGGATCTTCCGCTGCGATACGCGCTCGACGTGGTCGCCGTGGTCCGCGCGACCGACGACGGCCCTCAGTTGGTGACGAACTGGCGTTATTGCTCCACGGTCCTCTCGCCCGCCGACATCGCCCGCCTCTCCACCCTCTGGTCCCGCTCCCTCTCCGCCCTCTCAAGCGCCGAACCCCCAAAGCCTCTCGAGTAGCGGAGGAGCGGACCGAGACGGGCGTCGCCCGGAGTCTCGATGCGTCCTCGGCTTGCGCCTCGTCCTACTCGACGGTCTTGGGGGCGTTCTATCAGGTTTGTCGAGTGAGCGGAGGAGCGGAGCGACGGAGCGCATCGAGACGTTGCCGCCGGGGTGGTCTCGATGCGTCCTCGGCTTGCGCCTCGTCCTACTCGACGGTCTTGGGGCGTTGTATCAGGTCTGTCGACCCCGCAGGTTTGTCGAGTGAGCGGAGGAGCGGAGCGACGGAGCGTATCGAGACGTTGCCGCCGGGGCGGGTCTCGGTGCGTCCTCGGCGTGCGCCTCGTCCTACTCGACGGTCTTGGGGTTCTATCAGGCCTGTCGACCCCGCAGGTTTGTCGAGTGAGCGGAGGAGCGGAGCGACGAAGCGCATCGAGACGGGCGCCGCCCGGGGTCTCGATGCGTCCTCGGCGTGCGCCTCGTCCTACTCGACGGTCTTGGGGGCGTTCTATCAGGTTTGTCGAGTGAGCGGAGGAGCGAAGCGACGGAGCGTATCGAGACGGGCGAGTCTCGATACGTCCTCGGCTTGCGCCTCGTCCTACTCGACGGTCTTGGGGGGTTCTATCAGGCCTGCCGGCCCCAGGTTTGTCGAGTAAGCGGAGGAGCGGAGCGACGAAGCGCATCGAGACGGGCGCCGGGGTCTCGACGCGCCCTCGGTCTACTCATAGGCCTGGGCGATCACTCCTGCGGCCTCGACGGCGGCGTCTGGCCCGGGCGGAAGCCCTTCTTCGCCGCGCGGCGCAGCGCGTCGAAATCGCCGGCGATCAGCGCCTCTCGTTTCGCGCGCGACCACTTCGACACCCGTCTCTCCATCGCGTACGCATCCTCGATGGAATCGAACTCCTCGCAGAAGACGAGCTCGACCGGACAGCGATTCCGGGTATATGCCGACCCGCGACCTGACTGGTGTTGCTCGAACCGATGCTCGATATTCCGCGTGCTCCCCACGTAATAGCTGCCGTCCGCGCATTTCAGGATGTACATGAAGCCGTGCATGAGTTGACTGTTGTGGGCGTCGGGGCGGGGTGCAATGCGGGTATCCACAGCGTGTGACGACGGGTCTCGATGCGCTTCGTCGCTGCGCTCCTGCGCTTACTCGACTGTCCTGGGGGTGCGCTTGCTCGACTGACCTGCGGGCGCTGGGCTCCCTGTGTTCGCTTGGGGGCCTGGGGGTCTCGATACGTCCTCGGCTAGCGCCTCGGCCTACTCGACTGTCCTGGGGAACCTGGGGAAGAGGACCGAGGGGAGAGTGCTGTGGATCACTCGATAGAGTCACGGTGTCTCGATCTTGAGGAGAACCGTGATGGCCCGTTGGATCCGTTTGTCAATCGCTCTCGTCGCCGTGATGACCGGGCTCTCGCTGGTGCCGGCGGTCGGGTATGCCGACACCGGCGGCCGACACTGGGTGGGGAGCTGGATGGCCGCGCCGACCGACGCGCTCAACGGCGCCGATGCCGACCTGGTTCCGATCCTGAACATCGCCGACCAGACCTTCCGGGTCGTCGTTACGCCGCACATGGGCGGCGACGAGGTCCGAGTCCGTCTGACCAACGCGGCGCGTCCCGTGCCGCTCGACGTCAGCGCCGCGACCGTCGCGATCGCAGGTCCCGGCGCCGCGGTCGCGTCACCGGTCGTCCCCCTGACCTTCCACGGCAAGCGCGCGGTCGTCATCCCCGCCGGCGGTGACGTTCTCAGCGACCCGGTACACCTCGACGTCGACGCCTGGCAACGGCTGGCGGTGTCGGTGAGTGTCCGCGGCCCGGCGGCCTTCGTCACCCAGCACATGAACGGCAACGCGACCAGCTATTACACGGTGCCGGGCGCGGGTGACCGGACGCGGAGCCGCCGTGCGGCCGACTTCCCGCTCAGCACCACCGTGGTACCGATCGTCAATCGCGTCGACGTCCTCGCCTCGCCTCAGACCTCGGCGATCGTCACGCTCGGCGACTCCATCACCGACGGCTACGTCGCCGACAACTACCTGGTGGTCCCGCAGTCGCGGCGCGGGGTGGTCGATCGCAATGTGCGCTATCCCGACTTCCTGCAGCGGCGCCTGGACGCGGCGGGCATGAGCCGTTCGGTGGTCAACGCCGGGATCAGCGGAAACCGCGTGGTCTCCGACGGACTCGTCCCCGAGTTCGGCACCGCCGCGATCGACCGCCTGCACCGGGACGTGCTCTCGGTCCCCGGGGTCAAGGACGTGATCCTGCTCGAAGGGATCAACGATCTCGCCATGCCGGTCGGCTCGACCGCCGACCAGGTGATCGCCGGGTACAAGAACATCATCGCCCGACTGAAGGCCGACGGCGTCCGCGTTCACGTGGCGACGATCCTGCCGGCGTCCGACTCGCTCTTCAGCGGCTACGCCGCCCCGCGGGCCGATTCGGAGCGCCAGCGGGTCAACCATTGGATCCGCACGCAGAAACTCGCCGACAGCGTGATCGACCTGGACCGTGCCGTTCGCGATGAACACGATCCGAGCGTTCTCGCGCCGAAGTACTCCGGTCCCGACCGCCTCCATCCGAACCCGGCCGGCTACCGCACGATGGCCGAGGCCGTCGACCTCTCGATCTTCAGCTGAGCGGCCGCGGCCGGTCGCGTATCACAGCAGGCGATGGGCGGCCCGGCCCGCGGTGCGGCCGGTGAACAGGCACCCGCCCAGGAAGGTCCCTTCGAGTGCTCGGTAGCCGTGCACGCCGCCGCCACCGAATCCGGAGGCCTCACCGACGGCCATCAGCCCTTCGACGGGCCGGCCGTCCGCGGACAGGACCCGGCCCGAGAGATCGGTCTGCAGTCCGCCGAGGGACTTCCGGGTCAGGATGTTCATCTTGATCGCGATGAGCGGTCCCGCATCGCGGTCGAGGATTCGGTGCATCGGCACGGTGCGCACGAGGTTGTCGCCGACGTAGGCCAGCGACCGCCGGATGCTCTTGATCTGCGGATCGGTGCTCTTCGGGTTGAAGGCCTCACGGTCGCGGTGCGCGATCTGCTTCTTCAGAGAACCCGGATCCACCAGATCGGTACCGACAAGGGCGTTCATCTTGGCCGTCAGCGCTTCGACGCTGCCCGCCGTGACGAAGTCCGGTCCGCGATCGAGGAAGGCCTGCACGGGTTTCGGAACGTCGTCGGTGGCGCGGTGCAACAGGTACAGCGGGAGGTTCTTGGCGGTCAGCTCCGGGTTCTGTTCGGAGCCCGAGAGCACGAACTCCTTCTCGATGATCCGCTTGTTCAAGACGAACCACGAGTAGTCGTAGCCGGAGCGCTGGATGAGCTCGAGGGTGCCGAGAGTGTCGTGGCTGGGGATGCCCGGTTCGCCGAATCGGCGACCGGCCGCGTCGAACCACATCGACGACGGGGCTCCGAGCACCCGGATACCGTGTCCGGGCCAGATCGGCGAATGATTCCGCAGGCCCTCGGTGTAGTGCCACATGCGGTCGCGGTTCACGAGCCGGGCGCCTGATCGTTCGGCGATGCCGAGCATCCGGCCGTCTACGTGCTGCGGGACGCCGGTGACCATGAATTCCGGCGCCGTTCCCAGCCGTGCCGGCCAGTTGCGGCGCACCAGGTCGTGATTGCCTCCGATGCCGCCCGACGCCACGATCACCAGTGGGGCGTGGAGTTCGAAATCCCCGATCTGCTTGCGGGAACTGGCTTTTCCTCGCGGCAGCGAACTCGGTTCGAGGACGCAGCCGCGGACGCCGACCACGGCTCCCTGCGCGGTGATCAGTTCGTCGACCCGATGCCGGAACGCGAACCGGATCCGTCCGCGGCGCTGCGCCTCGCGCACCCGCCGGACGAACGGTTCGACGACTCCCGGACCGGTGCCGAGCGTGGTGTGGAATCGGGGGACGGTGTTTCCGGGAGTGCCCGGAACGCCGTTGCCCCGCTCGGCCCATCCGACCACGGGGACCCACGAGACGCCCATTCCCGCCAGCCACGACCGCTTCTCTCCGGCGGCGAATTCCAGGTACTTCTCGGCCCATCTCCGAGCCCAGTAGTCCTCGCCGTCGACGCTGTGCGGCGAGCGGTCGAAGCCCGCGGTGGCGAACCAGTCGCGGTGTGCCCGCTCGTGCGAGTCGCGGATGCCGGCGAGACGCTGCTCCGGGCTGTCGATGAAGAACAGTCCGCCCAGACTCCAGTGCGCTTGGGCACCGACGTTCTGTCCCGACTCCTGATCGACGATGAGCACCTTGCGTCCGCGATCGGCGAGCTCGGACGCCGCGACGAGTCCGGACAGTCCGTGACCGACGATGATGACGTCGGCGTCCGGTGACGGCCCGGCCGCTGCCGCGATCCCGTGACCCGGCGCGACCAATGCGGCGGCGACGGCCGCGCCGCCCGCGGCGAGTGCCTGGCGACGAGTGATGGTCGGATTGAACTCAGCGGGCACGGGTGACCTTTCGATGTCGTGAGGGTGGTATCGGTCGTGTCCTGGACGGCCTGCACCAGACTGACCGGGCGCGGGCCGCAGCGCGCGCGGTATCGCCGAAATCTGGCACAAGAGACACGAAAATCTGGCACTCGATAAGCGAGAGTGCTAAATTTGGTGGTGCACAGTCGACGATCATCAGTCGAACCGGCTGGTGACAAATGAATAGGAGGTGTGGTGCTGTGCTTCGCTTCGATCCATTCAGCGACTTTGACGCCCTCGCCCGCGGCCTGCTCTCCGGCCAGGCAGGAACTGCGCGGACTCCCCGATTCATGCCGATGGACCTCTACAAGGTCGACAGCCACTACGTTCTCGCGGCCGACCTTCCCGGCGTCGACCCCGGATCGATCGACGTCAGCGTCGACAACGGCGTGCTGACCCTGTCGGCTCACCGGACCGTGCCGTCCGAAGACGCCAAATGGCTGGCCAGCGAACGCTTCTCCGGAACCTTCAGGCGCCAGGTCACCCTCGGCGAGGGAATCGACACGTCCGGAATCAATGCGCAGTACGACAACGGCGTACTGACGGTCACCATCCCGCTGTCGGAGAAGGCCAAGCCCCGCAAGATCGAGATCGAGCACAAGGGCGAGCCGCGGTCGATCACCGCTGCGACGGAGTGACCCGCTGACAGCCGCCGCAGGCGTCGCGCATTCTCTTCACCGAAGGAGGTTGTCGATGACGAGTGTCTTGGAAGTCGATCCGATCGACTGGCTGGAACAACAGCATCCGGTCGATGCGGACGGCGCCGAACCTGACGACTACCCCCACACCGTGCGGGGAGCGGCGCAGGTCGACGCACTCCCTCACCGTTCCGAAGTCCCGTAACCGAACCGTGTGCCGGGCGTCCGGGGAGAAGACCCGGGCCGCCCGGCACCTCACGATCTCTCATGAGAACGACGATCAGAGCATTTCGATGACTGCAGTCCTGCCTCCACGGGAGTCCGCCGCGCCGCGGCCCACGAGTGAGATCCGATGTTCCCGATGCGAGCGCGCCTACTGGCTCCGATGCCGGTCGGGCGCCGCCGCCGTCGACTTCGCCGCGGCCGACGGCTGGGTGATCGAACCCGGGCAGACGTTGTGTCCGTGCTGTGCGGCGATCGGAGGCGGCCGCAATCGATTACCGTGAGCCCATGAGCAGCGATTGGCGGGCGACCCGCGTCGACGAGATCCGTTCACTGATCCACCGCGCCGCGCCCGGTGTCGTCGAAGAGGCGAAGTGGAAGAAGCCCTCGAATCCCGACGGAGTGCCGACCTTCTCGCTCGACGGTCTGATCTGCACCGTCGAGACCTACAAGGCGAAGGTCAAAGTCACTTTCGCCAGGGGCGCGTCGCTGCCGGATCCCGCCGGGCTGTTCGTCCCCGCGACCGGCGGAACCCGCCGTGCCGTCGACCTCGCCGAATCGGACGATCTCGACGCGGACGCGTTCGTGGCGCTGGTCCAGGCGGCGGTCGCGCTCAACCGGGACTGAGGCGCAGGCCCGGCTCAGACGCGGGGACGGCCCACCACGAAGGTCCCCACATTGCATTCCTCCAACTCGTCGCGGCCGGTGGCCGCGGCGAATGCCGCGGTGTCGCCGTATCCCTGCGCGACCCCGCCGAGACCCATCGCCGTGGCGGTGAGATACAGCGTCTGGGTCAGCACGCCGACGTGTTTGAGGATCACCGCGTACGCCATCTGCTCGTACGTCCACATCATTCGGCCCGCCCGAGCGGCCAGGGCGAGCATCACCTGCGGCAACTCGCCGTCGGCGAGGGTGAGAGCGGCGGGCGAGAGCAGCCGATTCACGGCGGGGTCGTCGATGTCGGCCACCCGGCGCAGTGCGTGCCGGTACGAGTCGTAGTGGTACATCCCGGGTGCGACGCCGTCGACGGTGCGGATCACCGGGTAGATCTCGAGTTCGTAGAGCGAGCCGCCGGAAGGGTAGGGGCGGGAAGGAAGCTCGGTGACGGCGGTGCCGGAACGCTCGAGGGTGGCCACGTTCCGAGTTCGGGCGCAGCGATACAGCAGCTCGCCCAGCTCCGCGACGGTCATCGGTGCGGCGTCGTCGAAGCTGCGGACGGACACCCGATCCTCGACGACGCGCGCCAAGGGCACGTCCGACTGCGACAGGCGGTCGAGATCGGGCACGGGCAGCGGGATGCTCTCGCCCGGGTACGGTTCGGGCGACGCGGGGACCGGCGCGAAGTGCCCGTCGGCCCAGCGGGTGGGGCCGAAGTGGGCCCAACTGGTGCCGCGGTCGCCGACGGTGCTCCGACGGTGGAACCAGAGTTCGTGGGGACTCCACGCGGCCGCTGAGAAATCGGACTCCTCGCCGTCGGCGTCGAGAACGGCGTGACCGGTCCACAGCAGATCCGACCACAGCGAGTCGGCGACGAGGTCGTCGTCTCGGCAGCCGGCCAGGATCGCGGCCACCGAAGGGGCGCCGATCACCACGTCGCACCAGGAGCGCGGGTTCTCGGCGACGACCTCGCCACCCGTCCTGCGGAGCACCGTGAATCGAGACAGCACCCCGTCGGCGTGACGCGGCTCGGGGCGCGTGGAATCGACGGAGCGGAACGGCCGGAGGCGGTACAGCTCGGTCTCGCCGCGGGAGACGGCGAGTTCGAGTGCACCGGCCGACAGCAGGTCGCGCAGCAGATCGGCGACCGGCGGAGGCGGTGCCGCGTCGAAGGCGACCGGGCCGGCGTTGAGTGCTTTGAGTACGCCGCCCTGCATGGGCACCAGTCCGGTCAACCGGCGTTTCGCCGGCAGAACCGTAGCGGTCCCGGGAGCGCCGAGCACGGCTTTGCTCCCGGGACGCCAGGTGTAGACGTTGCGCAGGGCGGTCCGCGAGGGACCCGTCATCCGATCAGGCCGTCGCCTTCTGGAAGGCAGGCTTCAGCTCGTCGAGCAGGTACGGGATCGCCAGCGGCGTCGGCTGATTGAGTCCGCTGATGTCGGCGACGGACAGATCGGCGACGGCCCCGCTGCGGACCGACTCGAGCTCCGAGTATCCCGGCAGCTTGCGCAGCGCGCTCTTGAGAGCCGGGGTGTTCGCCGTGACGATCAGGACATCGGCGTCGAGCATCGGGACGTTCTCGGTGGAGATCGGGAAGCGCGGGTTCTTCGTCTTCTCGAACTGAGCGAGCAGCTTGGGCGCGACCTTCATGCCGAGTTCGTTGAACAGGTACGCGGCGCCGTCGTTCGGATCGGCCATCACCTGGATCTGATCGGCGGAGTACATGTACGCCATCGCGTACGTCTTGCCCGCCAGACCCGGGAGCTCCTTCTTGAAGTCGGCGATCTGGTTGTTGACGCCGGCGGTGATCTCCTTGGCCTTGCCGTCCTGACGCAGCAGGGTGCCCATCAGCGCGACAAGGTCCTGCCACGGGTCCACCTGCTGACCGGTCACGCCGGGGATGGTGGGCGCGATCTTTCTGATCTTCTCGAAGTTCTCCGGCTGCGACTTGGGCATGTAGCCCTCGGCGAGGATCAGGTCGGGCTCGGCCTTGGCGATCTGCGCCACCAGGTTCTCCGGATCCAGTGCCGTCGATCCCTGCAGCTTGTCACCGGTCCAGGGCGACGGGCTGCCGGTGAGGATCTGGATGTTGTCGAGGTAGGCAACGGGCTTGACGCCGAAGGCCAGTGCGGTGTCGATCCACTGCGCGCCGAGGGTGACGATCCGCTTGGGAGTGCCCTTCACCGTCACCGGTCCCTGCGCGGTGTTCACCTGGATCGGGCCGCCCGAGGCCTCGTCCTCGTCGGGAGCGCTGCACGCGGACACCGTCAGGACGACGGCCAGCAGACCCGCCACCAGTGCCAGGACGGTCTTCATAGTCGACTTCATGAGCCGAATAGTAACCCAGGCTCACCTAACTTTGCTTAGTCGGCCCTGGGTTGGGAGTCGGACATCACGCATCCAGCGTCCGCAGGAGAGCGCGCGTGCGGGCGCGCGTCTCGCGGTCGCGATCGAACAGTATGCCGACGAACTCGTCGACGCCGAAGGCTCCCAGCTCCCGGATGCGGTCGGCGACGGTGGCCTCGTCGCCGACGATCGCGGCGTCGCCCGGACCGGTGAAGCCCTCGCGGTCGAGCATCGCCTTGTACGAGGGCAGGTTGTCGTACATGGCGAACTGCTCGGCCGCGGCGGCGCGGGCGCCGTCGGCGTCGTCGGTCACCGAGACCGGCAGCATCGCCACCACGCGCACGTCGGAGGCCGAGCGTCCCGCGGCCTCGGCGGCTGTGCGCAGGGTGGGGGCGATGTGATCGCGCAAGGTCTTGGGCCCGGTCATCCAGGTCACCGTGCCCGCCGTGCGACTGCCCGCGATGCCGAGCATCTTCGGTCCCAGCGCGGCCAGGTACACCGGCGGCGCGGGAACGTCGGCGATCGTCAGGGCGCCCCGCGTCGTCACGAGTTCGCCCGCGCTGCTGACCTTTTCGCCGTTCAGTAGCGGGAGCAGGCCGTCGAGGTACTCGTTGGTGCGCTGGACGGGCCGCTTGTAGGAGACGCCCCACATGCCCTCGGTGACCACCTGGTGGCTCAGGCCGAGTCCCAGATGGAGGCGCGGACCGATGATCGCGTTGGTGGTCAGCGCGCGTTGCGCCAGGAGCATCGGATGCTGCACCTGCATCGGCAGCACGCTGGTACCGAACTCGATCTCCGGCACCTCCCATCCCGCGACCGTCAGCATCGTCAGGGCGTCGGGCTCATTCGGCATCTGGGTGCACCAGACTCGGCGAAAGCCCTCCTCCTGGATCTCCGCGAGGCTCTCGACGGCCTTGTCGACGGAGGCGGTGCGGGCATTGATGGTCCAGACGACGCTGACATCCATGGGTGCTCCTGAGTTCGGGACGGTCGACGTCGATCCTATGCTTCGTCGCCGACGCGCGTGGGTGGCTCGGGACCCCGCCGCGGGGAGCTGGTGCGCGTGCAGCCGGTGAGACGATATAGTCAAACAGTCTCACAGTGGTGCGTTCATCTCTTACTCTTGCCGCATGGAACTGGTCGTGTCGCCCGCGCATCTGCGGTTGCGGAATCGAATCGAGCGGACCACGGGGGTGGATCTGTTTCCCGGCGACGACGTGCGCTCGGCGTTCGCTGCGGGACTTCTCGCCGGCGACCCGACGGCGGAGGCCTTCGTCGCCGAGACCTTTCACGGTGAGATGGGCGGTGCGGCGGCGCGCGAACTCCTCGACGAGGCGCTGCGAGTGGGGATCGACAACGTTCCCGACGCGCCCGAATCGATGCGGGCTCTCTTCGCCGAGTTCGAGACGGTCCCGGACTGGGTGGATCCGGACCTGGTGGAGCAGGGCGCGGCGGTGTGGCGACGCTGGGGCTACAACCTCGGAGCGGTCGGGAATGCGGGCACGATGGACACCTACACCGAGGCGTCTCTCGCGGTGCCGCTCTCACTCGCCGGCGGATACGCGGGATCGAGTGCGCTGAACCGATATCTCGAGACGAGTCGGTGGTGGCTGGAGGTCTGCCGTCCGGGGGCGGTGCTCACTCCCGGGTCGACGGCGCGCGCCATCTCGCTGCGAGTCCGCGTGATGCACGTGTCGGTGCGGGCGCGCGTCTTTGCGCATCCGGAGTGGGACGCCGAACGGTACGGTCTGCCGATCAGCCAGAGCGAGATGATGCTGACCCTCCTCGGCGGCAGCGTGGGTCCGGCTTTCGGGCTGACCGCGCTCGGCTTCCTGACCAGTCCGTCGGAGGTCCGCGCCGTCCTCCATTTCAATCGGTATCTCGGTCACCTGGTCGGTTGTCGGGTGGACGAGATGTATCCGGATACTTATGCCGACGGCCTCCGGCTGCTCTACTACTTCGACGCCACGCGCAAACACGATTCCGGCTGTCTCGGTTCCGAACTGGTGGAGTCGTTCGTCCCCGCGTTCGCGCCGCATCCGGGAATGCGCGGCCCGGGCCGGTTGCGTGCCCTGTTCCACCTGCATCTGCAGGCCGGCTACACGCGGCTGTTCATGCTGCCCTGGAACCGGCGCGCCCACCGGCTCCCGAGCGGGCTGCCCGGCGTCGCGATGCTGATCGGACGGGCGCCCTTCATCGCCGTGATCGAAGTGGCGCGCCGCGTACTGCCGGGTGTGGATCGGTGGTGGCAGGCCGGGTCCATGAGACGGTGGCGGCGCTGGCACGCCTGGCACAGCGGGAGCCGTGTGGAGGCGTTCGACGCCACGGCCCCGTTGCGCCGCTGACCGCCCGAGCTTGCGCAGCGGCGTCAGACGGCCGTCCGCAGTGCGCGGTACACGCTCTCGCCCAGGAATTCGGCCAATTCGTCCGGCGCCCAACGAGAATCGGCGAGCAGGGAGCGAACGGCGCCCTCGCTCGCGGAGACCCACAACTCCACCAGCGGGTACAGCTTCTTGTCGATGTCCGCCTCCGGCATCCCCCACGCCGCCAGGGTCGGCCGCAGCAGATCGGTGCAGCGGGCCACGGCGTCGGCCCGTCCCCGGCCGAAGAACTCCGCGACTTCGGAGTCGGGGGAGCCGTACACCAGCCGCCAGGTCTTGGGCTGTTCGGCGACGGTGTTGAGCAGTGCGCGGAAACCGTCGATGAAGACCGTCGCGTCGGCGTCGACGGCTCGCCTGCGGAGCACGGTCGTCATCGATTCGCGCAGCCGGCCCTCCTCGCGCTGGACCAGTTCGGCGATCATGTCGACGCGGTTGGCGAAGCACGCGTAGATCACCGGCCGGGTGACGCGCAGCCGCTCGGCCACCGACGCCACGGTCACGGCCGAAACGCCTTCGGAGACGGCGATGTCCAGCGCGGCGTCGAGGATCTGGGGCCGACGACGCTCGGGGCCGAGATGCTCGGCGCGCGGCCGGTGGGAGTTGGCAGCCATTGCGCTAAGAGTTTAGAGGTTCGAGACTCTCGTCGACGCTGAAAGCCGGTGTGCGGCCCGGAACGTGCGGAACCTACGATGACCGGACGACGAAGTGCGCGTCGACGAGAGGAACGCCGGTGGACAGAACCGTGAACGATGTGGCTCAGCAGGTCTCGACCGGCGCCATGCCGGGATGGGACCGCGTCGAGACCCTGGCCGTCCAGGCGCATGCGCGCTACGCGTCCAATGCCGACGGGCACGTCGCCGACTACATCCCGGGGCTGGCGGCCGCCGACCCGGAGCTGTTCGGACTGGCGGTCGGAGAGATCGACGGATCGGTCCACGGCGCCGGCTCGTGCGAGACACTGTTCTCGATTCAGTCGATCTCCAAGGCCTTCGTCTATGCGATGGTCTGCGACGCCGTGGGCCACGGCGTCATCAAGGATCGGGTCGGCGTGAACAACACCGGCTTGTCGTTCAACTCGGTGATCGCCGTCGAACTCAACAACGGTCACCCGATGAACCCGATGGTGAACGCCGGCGCCATCGCCACCACGGCGCTGGTCCCCGGAGCCACGCCGGCCGAACAGTGGGAGGTGATCCGGACGGGGCTGTCCCGGTTCGCCGGACGGCAACTCGAACTCGACGGCGAGATCTACCATTCGGAGATGCGAACCAACCAGCGCAACAGGGCGATCGCACAATTGCTCGAGAGCTACGGGCGCATCGACATCGATCCGTCGGACGCGGTCGACACCTACACGCGCCAGTGCTCGCTCCGCGTCAGCGCGCGCGACCTCGCGGTGATGGGCGCTACGCTCGCCGACGGCGGAGTCAACCCGGTGACCGGTGAACGCGTGGTCTCCGACCAGGTCTGCCGCGACACCCTCGCGGTGCTGGCGTCGACCGGCATGTACGAGCGTTCCGGCGAATGGCTGTTCGAGATCGGCCTGCCCGCCAAGTCCGGGGTCTCGGGCGGCGTCGTCGCGATCGCCCCGGGCAAGGGCGCGATCGGCACCTTCTCGCCCCTCCTGGATTCGGCCGGGAACAGCGTTCGCGGCCAGTTGGCGACCGCGTATCTCTCACGTGCACTCGGCTTGAACATCTTCGCCTCGGCTCCCGCCCACCACTCTTCGGCACCAGCCGCCCGAAAGGATGCAGTATGACGACCACCGCCGTCCCGGTCAGCGAGGAGCGGCGCTCGTGGCTGCCGCTCATCGGACTGTTCTTCGCGCAGGTCCTGATGTCGTTCAACGTCGCGGCGCTGCCGGTCTCGATCGGCGGGATGGTCGACGACTTCGACGCCACGCCCACCGCCGTCGGCACCACCATCGTCATGTACGGGCTGGCCGTGGCCGCATTGGTGATGCTCGGCGGCAAACTCGGTCAGCGCGTCGGATGGGTGATGATCTTCCGGATCGTCGTCGTCACCTTCGCCTGCTCGTCGCTGATGATGATCTTCTCGCCGTCGGTCGGGTGGGCGATCGCCGGACAGGGCCTGGCCGGAGCATCCGCGGCCATCATCGTGCCGTCGCTGGTCGCATTGATCGCTGAGAACTACGTCGGCGACCAGCAGGCGACGGCGGTGGGATCGCTCGGCTCGGCTCGTGCGGTCTCCGGCATGAGCGCCTTCTTCATCGGCGGTGCGCTGGGTGCGTCGGTGGGCTGGCGGCCGGTGTTCGGCATCGTCCTGGCTGTGGCGGTCATCGTCTTCGCGCTCAGCTTCACCCTCCGCTCGGACAAGGGTGACCCGAGTATCGAGATCGACGTGATCGGCGCGGTGCTGATCGGTGGCTCGGTGGTGCTGCTGACGCTCGGCTTCAACAACCTCAACTCGTGGGGCCTGTTCTTCGCCGACGCCGGTGCGCCCTTCGACGTCGGCGGAGTCTCGCCGGCGCCACTGATGATCGTGCTCGGTCTCATCGTCGGCCAGGGCTTCTTCGTCTGGACCCGGTCGCGGATGAAGGCGGGCAAGGTTCCGCTGGTCGATCTGTCGGTGCTCGGCAGTTCGCGTGAGCGTGCCGCGGTGTACGCCATGTTCATCGTCGTCTCGCTGGAGGCCGCACTGAACTTCACCGTGCCGCTGTACATCCAGATCGTTCAGGGCCGTTCGTCGTTCGACACCGCGATCGCGATGATTCCGTTCAACCTGACGGTGTTCGTGACCGCGCTCCTCGTGATCAGGTTCTACCGGCGCTACAGTCCCCGCACCATCGGCGTCTTCTCCTTCGGCCTCACCACCGCGGCACTGCTGTGGCTCTCATTCGTGGTGAGCAACAACTGGGAGACGGCGGCGACGATCATCGGGCTCATCGTGTTCGGCATCGGGCAGGGCGCCCTCGTCACCCTCGTCTTCAACGTGCTCGTGACCGCGGCTCCGACGCGTCTGGCCGGTGACGTCGGATCGGTCCGCGGCACCACACAGAATCTGGCTTCGGCGGTGGGCACGGCGGTGGCCGGCGCGCTGCTGGTCACCATCCTCGGCTTCACGGTCGCATCGTCGGTCGCGAGCCACCCGGAACTGCCCGACTCGCTGGTGGAACAGGTGAATCTCGATAACGTCAACTTCGTCAGCAACGACAATCTGCGGACCGCTCTCGAGGAGCAGACGGACGCGACCCCGGCACAGATCGACGCCGCGGTGGAGGTCAACGAGGACACGCGTCTGCGGACCCTGCGATTCGGACTGCTGTTCCTGGCCGCCGTGAGCGCGACCGCGATCATTCCGGCCGGCCGACTGCCGAACTACCGCAGGGAGGAGATCCCCGCACCCGGAGACGACGAAGGCGCGGCCTAGGCCGCGGCCTCGCTCTGGCGGGGTTTGATGCCCAGGCGGTCGGCGAACAGTCGCCGCTGGATGATCCAGCCCGCCACCGACAATGCGATCCACAGCGCGTTCGAGGTGATGCTGGCCGCTGCCGAGTCGGGACTGTCGACCCAGTTCAACGGCTCGAAGGCGCGCCCGACGCCGATCAGGACCATGCTGGCGCCGCCGATGGAGGTGAGCCACAGCAGTGCGCGTGCGCGGTACTTGTCGGCGCAGAACGCGGCCGCGACCGCGATGGCGACGATGATGATCGCGCTGGCCGCCCACGAATTGTCGCCGGGCTGAACCAGGTCGGCGAGGCGTGCGCCGCCCACCGCTCCGGTCAGGCCGCCCACGAAGTACGCGGCGAACCGGAAGATCAGCGAGCAGACCACCCAGGCCGACACCGCGCCGATCAGGCCGAACAGGAACATGGTCAGACCGCCGGCGTTGAACAGGCCGCTGACGATCCAGCCCAGACCGAATCCCGCGGCGATCACGCCCAGATGCACTGACCGCACCCCGTAGAAACACAGCAGCGCGCCGACTGCCAGGATCACCAAGCCGTTTGCATCAAACATCCTCGAGCCCTTCCGGTTCTGCCGTCGCGTCCGGCCGGACGCGATCGGCGCCGCGCCCGCGGTGGACAGGAACGTCAGAGTAGTCGAGAATCCCCCAGCCCCGAGCCGGATACCGCTGACGAGTCTTCCGTCTGACGGTAGGCGCGGAAATTACCGTAAATGGGTGAAATCGCCCTCGAAATCGGCTCTGCCGCAGAACAATGGGCGAATGGCGTGGTTCAGGGACGGGCAGGCGGTGAGACCGTTCGACCGTCCCGTCGTCCGCAATGCGTTGCCGCGCCGCACCGTCTACGCACTGCTCGACGAGTACCGGTCGACGCCGGTCACCGTGGTCTGGGCCCCGGCCGGGTACGGCAAGACGACCGCGGTCGCCGGATGGCTCACCGACCGCCGGCATCCGGCGGCCTGGGCCGATCTCGCCCGTGTCGGCGCCGACCCGGCCGCGCTCTGGTCGGCGGTGGTCACCGCCGTGGCCGAGATGGGCATCGGTGATCCCCGTGCGCTCGCCGCGATGATCGACTTCTCCGCGTGCTCGCCGGCGGAGGTGCCCGCGCGGCTGGCGTCGTGCCTGGCCGACTCCGGGCCCCTGCTGCTGGTGCTCGACGACCTGCACTCGGTCACCGGGCCGCGCGCACGAGCAGTTGCTGGAACTGGTGGACCGGATGCCCGACAGCGTGCGCATCGTCGCGGTGACGCGCCACGATCCGCCGTGGCCACTGCACCGCATGCGGGTGGAATCGGTGCTGAGCGAGGTCCGCGTCGACGAGATCCGGTTCGGTGTTCACGAGGCGGCGGCGCTGCTGGCGGATGCGTCGGTGACCGTCGGTCCGGACGACGTGGAGCGGCTGGTCGAGCGAACCGGAGGCTGGGCCGCCGGTCTGCGCCTCGCGGCCATCGGTCTGGCTTCGGCGGCCGATCCGCACGCGTACGCCACCGAGTTCTCCGGACGGGACGGATACGTCGCCGACTATCTGATGCGAGAGGTATTCCTCGGCGCACCGCTGCAATGGCGCTACTTCCTCACCAGGGTCTGCGTCGCCGACGAAGTGTGTCCGGAACTGGCCGCTGCTCTCGGCGGAGGTGAAGACAGCGGTGAGCGGCTGGCCGAACTCGCCGGTCTCAACATGTTCGTCCACGAGAGCGCAAACGCCCCCGGCTGGTACCGGCTGCACCCGCTCCTGCTCGATCTGCTCCGTTCCCGGATCACCGACCGGCGCGATCTGGCCACTTCGCATCGGGTGGCCGCGCACTGGTTTCGTGAACAAGGCATGCCCAGACGGGCGCTGGAGCATGCGATCGAGGCGAACGAGTGGGAGGCGGCCTCCGAACTCGTCGGCACCCACATCATCGCGTGGGCGATGGCGCGCCCGCCGGACTGGCTGTCGGCGACGTTGAGCCGAGTTCCGCGGGACGCGGTTCTCACTCATCCCGGGTTGGCGATCGGGGTGGCGACGGCCGAGGCCATGACGGGCCGGACCGCCGACCTGGACGAGTTGGCAGCGGCGGCGCACGGTCGCGTCTGCCGCCTCGAGGGCCGCAGGCGTCGCCGGTACGAGTTCCTGTTGGAATTGGTCGAGTTGGGATTGCGGCCGTGGATCGACGATCCGGCGGGGTTGCGGGCACGCTGCGATCGACTGCACCGGAACCCAGAGGCGCTGGCGACTTCCGGACTGGCGGACTGGGACGTGATTCGGACGGCGCTGGTCGGCAACCTCGGAGCCTGTGAGCTCTGGTCGGGGGATCGTGTGGCGGGCCGAGCCGATCTCGCCGACGTGCTGCGGTATGAGGGCGGCCCGCGGATTCTGCTTCCCGTTCTCAACGCCCGCGCGAACCTCGCGCTTCTCGAGTGGCAGGACGGAGACTTGTCGGCGGCTGAAACTCACGCCCGCCGCGCGGTCGCAGATGCCGACGAGCTCGGCAGTCCTCTCGCCGTCCAGGCCGGGGCCGCACATCTGGCGCTTGCGGGCATCGCGCTCGACCGGGATGACCTCGACGATGCGGCGACGTGGCTCGATTCGGCGTCCGCATCGGTCCACAGCCCCCACGCGACCGTGGTGCTGGTGGTCCTCCAGGCGCGGCTGATGATGGCGCGACGAGCCGTCGCCGAGGCGCTCCGGTTCGCCGACGAGGCACTTCGCGCGGCGTCGGTCCCGGGCGTTCCGGACTCGTTGGTGACCGTAGCGATCGGCACCCATGCGGTGCTGAGTCGGAACCGCCACCGCAGACGTGTCGGCATCCGCTTCGCGGGCGACGCGGACTCGATCCGGGGAATGGTGGCCGAGTGCCTCGACGTCGCGGCGAACAGCGGCGGAGGGTCGAGCAGGGATCAGCGACTGCGGGCCCTCGACCGAGCCCTGGGCATCGCCGCCGGTCATCGGCTTCGCCGGCCGTTCCTCGAACGAGGAGTCCACTTGCGCGAACTGCTGTCCGACCGGGTCGCCGGCGGCACGGAGCACAGCGGCTTCGCACTCGACCTTCTCAATCGGATTCCGGTCCGTACCGGCGGGCTCGTCGACGAGGCGGGCCGGCTGGTTCCGCGGCTGAGCGCCCGCGAGATGGATGTCCTCCGGCATCTGCTCGGTGCCACGACCACCGCCGAGATCGCCGATCGGCTGTTCATCTCGGTGAATACCGTCAAGACGCATCAGCGCGCGATCTACCAGAAGCTCGGGGCGCGCGGCCGTCGTGACGCGATAACGCGGGCGCGGGAGCTGAGGCTGATCTGACCGGGACCGAGCACGCCGGATTCTCCCTTGCCGTCGGAATCACTCGCAAAGGGTGATGTGCGAGGGATGGCCGAGCGCGATGATGGGGGCGTAGACGATCAACACGATGGGAGTTCCCTCATGTCCGTTCCCGATCAACGCGAATCGCATCCGGTACGGCAGGGCGTCGCAGGCGGGGCCACGTTCGCCGCTGCGATCCTGCTCTTCGTCGCCGGTCTTCTCGGTCTGTTCCAGGGCATTTCGGCAGTCGTCAACGACGACCTGATCGTCGTAGGCCCGCAGTACGTTTACCAGTTCGACACCACCGCGTGGGGCTGGATCCACATCGTGGTGGGCGTCCTCGCGATGATCATCGCCATCGGCATGTTCACCGGTGCGGTGTGGGCGCGCGTCGCGGCCATAGTCATCGCATCGCTGTCGATCATCGCCAATTTCCTCTGGCTGCCGTACTACCCCTGGTGGTCCATCTTGCTCATCGCCCTCGACCTGGTCGTCATCTGGGCGGTCGCCACCTGGAAGTCCGCTTGATCGGCGGTAGGTGTCAGCGCACCGCTTGATCGACGGGTACGTCGCCGTCGGTGAACGCGATGTCCTTTCCTGTCGTCGACGGTGTCGCGAGGACCGCGGCGGCGACCAGTGCGACGTTCGCCCGCGACGTACCGGGATTGTCGGGTGAGCGCGTCGCGCCCGGGTCGATCGCGCCGGTCGGTTCGTCGAGCGTCAGCCGGCCGGGCATCAGAATTGTCCAGTCGAGGTCAGCCGAGCGCAGAGCCGTGTCAGCAGCGGCTTTGGCCTCGGCGTACGGGAAGAACGAGTCGCTCTCGGGCACGCCGTGATCGGGGCCGGCGCCGAGGTAGGAGACCATCACGAAGCGCCGAACACCCGCGGACTGCGCGGCGTGCATCGTGGCGATTGCCGCATCGCGGTCGACGGCGTACGTGCGTGCCGGGTCGCCGCCGCCCGCGCCCGCGCTGAAGACCACGGCGTCGGTGCCCGTCAACGCCTCGGCGATCTGACCCTCAGTCGAGTTCTCGATGTCGAGGATCAGTGCCCGTGCGCCCGTCGCCTCGACGTCTGCGGCATGGTCCGCGTTGCGGATGATCGACGTGACCGCGTCGCCACGCGCGATGAGCAGGGGAGCCAGGAGTAGGGCGATCTTTCCGTGACCGCCGATGATCGCGATGTGAGCCATGCACTCGACCGTACGCGTGCGTTACGCTCGCCGCCGGGTCGCGCGGCGTCGGGCGTCACCCCGCCGACGCGCCTACGCGGAGTCGGGCTACGGAACCACCAGCGGCTCCGCGGAGCGCGAGCGCGCGGAGACGTCGGCGGCCCAGCGGATGGGGCCGGCGGACGGTGTCCACCCGGTCAGCAATGACGAGACCTTCGCATCCATCCGGGTGCGCAACCGGTCGAACGAGTCGCGGTAGTCCTCGCCCACCTGGCCGAGCAGCAGCCACCACGCCCAGGCGACGGCGCCGGCGTTGGCGATGAAGTCGGGGATCACGGCGATACCGCGGGCGGTGAGATCCAGTTCGGCGTCGGCGGTGGTCGGAGCGTTCGCGGCTTCCACCACGATCCGCGCTCGGACGTCGCCGCACCCTGCGCCGGTGATCGCGTACGACACGGCCGCGGGGACCAGGATGTCGCACGCGGTCGCCAGAACTGCCTCGCGAGGCAGGCGCATCACCCGCGACGGCACCGCGGTCCGATCGATCTCGCCGTACTCATCCCGTGCGTCGAGCAGCCCGGGGACGTCGAGCCCGTCCGGGTCGTAGAGCGTCCCGGCGGCATCGGCCAAGGCCACCACGCGCGCACCGGCTTCGTGCAGATAGAACGCGGCGCCGCCGCCCATCGTCCCGGCGCCCTGGACCGCGATCGTCGTCTCCGGCACCGCCCAGCCGCGAACCCCGGCCGCGGCCAGAGCGGCCTGCGCGACGCCGTAGCCACCGACCACGTCGCCGAGGCGTCCTCCGGGCGCGTAGGCGTTGAGACCCGCGAAGACGCGGTCGGCGGTCGCGCGCGGGTCCGGCGACCGCTCGATCGCCGCGTGATACGACTGCCGCATCCCGAGACGGGCGAAGACGGTGTCGATCCGCTCCTGCGACACTCCGAGATCCTCGGCGGTGACCCAATGGTTGTCGAGGAAGGGACGCATCGCCTCGCAGTAGCGGGTCAGTACATCGACGGCCCGCGGATCCTTGGGATCGAAATCGATGCCGCCCTTCGCACCGCCGACGGGCAGGTCGAAGGCCGCCGTCTTGTTCGACATTCCGCGTGCCAGATCGGCCACCTCGTCGACGGTGCAACCCGCGCGCATGCGAGTTCCGCCGGTCGCCATCCCGTGCACCAGAGTGTCGATCACGAGGTAGCCCACGGCGCCGGTCTCGTCGTCGACCCATTCGATGCGCAGAAACGGCGGTCGACGCCCGCCGGAGCCGGGCGCGGGCAGGACGGTCTCGTGCAGAACGCCCTCGGTCGGGGGCAGACCGCCTGCGGCAGCCGGGTCGGTCGGGGTGAGCGTCATGGCCGGTCCTCCTCACGGTCGATCTCGCGGGTGCGTACATCCGCCGTCGTCCTCATCATCGGATTCCGGATGCGCCCGGGTCCATGTGGAATTTGTGAAGACGACCGTTCAGCTTTACCGATTAGGCTCGATGCATGGAGGTCTCGCTGCACCGCCTGAAACTGCTTCGGGAGCTTCGGTACCGCGGCACGGTCACCGCGGTGGCCGACGCCCTCCACTATTCGGCGTCCGCAGTGTCCCAACAGCTTTCGCTCCTGGAGCGGGAGGCGGAGACTCCGTTGTTCGAACGGCACGGACGCCGCATCTCACTCACCGAGGCCGGCATGGTGCTCGCCGATCACTCCGAGTCGATCCTCGACGCGGTCGAGAGCGCGGGCAACGCGATCGAATCACTGCGCGGTGCCTCGTCCGCCACGCTCCGCGCCGGCGTGTGGGCGTCGGTGGCGACGGGGCTCCTGCCGACCGGACTGGCGATTCTCGAACGGCGAGCGCCGGGAGTCTCGGTGCGGTCGGTGGAACTGGCGCCCGAGGCGGGTTCCGATGCGGTGCGCGACGGTTCGCTCGACCTCTCATTCGTCATCGACTACTCGAACTACGCGATGCCGCGGATCCGCACCCTGGAACGGCAGACGATCGCGGTGGAGCGGATGTACGTCGCGGCGCCCGCGGGTGCCGCCGGTCCCGACCCGATCGACCTCGCGGGACTGGCTGCCGACGCATGGATCCTGTCCGACTCGCGTTCGCACTTCGGCCGCGCGGTGCGCCTGGCATGCCGGGAGGCGGGATTCGAACCGGATGTGCGGCACGTCGTCGGCGAGCAGTCGACCGCGCTGGCGCTCGTCGCCGCCGGTCAAGGTGTGACACTGGTGTCCGACCTCGGTGGGATGACACCGCCGCCGGGCGCGGAGCTGACGCCGCTGGCCGGGAGATTCGAGCGCAACCTGTCGATCGCGTACCGCACCAGGGACTCGGACCGATCGTCGCTGCAGGCATTCATCGACGCGATGGCCGAGGCCGCGGTGGAAGTGGGACTCCGGGCTCCGGGCGGTCAGCGGCCGGGAACGTAACCGCGTTCCTTGTCGACGGCGGGCCCGGGATCGCGCCCTGCGGCATAGTCGGTCAGCATGCCGAGGAACTGGTCGGAGAGCGTGCCACGCCAGCCGATCACGTCGCCCGACATGTGCGGGCTGATGTGCGCGCCGGGCAGCGTCCACAGCGGGTCATCGGCGGGAAGCGGCTCGGTGTCGAAAACGTCGAGATGCGCCGAGAGCCGTCCGGCCGCGATCTCGGCGGTGAGCGCGGACTGATCCACCAGGGCGCCTCGCCCGACGTTGACGACGTGCGCGCCGTCGGGCAGCGCCGCCAACTGCCCGGCGCCGAGCATCCCCCGAGTCGTCTCCGTCAGGGGCGCGACCATCACCAGGTGGTCCACGTCGGTGAGGTGGGCGGCGAGGTCGGCCGAGTCGACGACCACGCCGAAGTCGGGATCGTCCTCGCGGGGCCGTCGGCCGGCACCGCGCACCTGCAGCCCCACGCGCCGCAGCAGCCGGGCCGTGGCTCGCCCGATGCCCCCGGTTCCGACCACCAGCGCACGGCGGCCGGCGACGCGCCGGGTCTCCCGGTGCACCCACCGCTCCTCGCGCCTGAACTCCTCGGTCTCGTGGAGGAGCTTGTCGTGCGCCAGAATGCAGGCCAGCACGTATTCGGCGATCGGCTCGTCGAAGACGCCGCGCGCATTGGTGACCCGTACGGACGACGACCGGAGCCCGTCGAACAGGATCGCGTCCACGCCGGCCGCGGCCACGTGCACCCATCGCAGCGCGTCCGCCGCGTGCCAGGCGCGCGACAGGGCGTCGGAGAAGATGTCCCAGACCAGCAGGACGTCGGCGCCGGGTAGCGCGTCGGCGAGGGTGCCGTCCGTCGCGGTGCGGATCTCGGCGATCCGGGCCATCGCGTCGAGGTCGGCTGGCGGCTCGACTCCGTCGGCGGTGAGCAGGACGACGATGGGTCTGCGGTCGGACATGGTTCCACCGTAACGGTCGCCAGATTGTCGACAATCCTACCGTTGACAGTCGATGTGCGGGGGGACACACTGACCACATGAGCAGCGCGTCCCTGTCTCCGGTTCTGAAGCAGGCGACTCCGGTCGTCGTCGACCACGCGTCCGGATCGTGGATACACGGCACGGACGGCCGCCGCTATCTCGACTTCACCACGGGGATCGGTGTCACCAGCACCGGTCACTGTCATCCCGACGTGGTGGCCGCCGCGCAGGAGCAGTGCGCCAAGATCATCCACGCGCAGTACACGACGGTGATGCACCAACCGCTGTTGCGGCTCACCGAGAAGCTCGGCGAACATCTGCCGGACGGGATCGACTCGGTTTTCTACGCCAACTCCGGGTCGGAGGCGGTCGAGGCCGCGGTCCGGCTGGCGCGGATGGCGACGCGGCGCCAGTACATCGTCACGGTGCAGCGCGGATTCCACGGCCGCACCGTGGCCGCCGCCTCGCTCACCTCGGCGGGCACCAAGTTCTCGGCCGGGTTCGGACCGCTGATGGCCGGTGTCGCGACCACCCCGTTCCCCGACGCCCTGCGGCTGGGACTGTCGGAGGACGAGGCCGTCGACTACGCGCTCAAGGAGTTCGACTACCTCCTCGGCACTCGGATTCATCCCGACGAACTGGCCGCGGTTCTGATCGAACCCGTCCTCGGCGACGGCGGATACCTCGCGGTCCCGCCCGCATACCTCGCCGGCCTGCGCGAGCGGACCCGACGGCACGGCGCGCTGCTGGTGCTCGACGAGGTGCAGGCGGGCGTCGGTCGCACCGGACGATTCTGGGGGCATCAGCACACCGACGGGCTGGTGCCCGATGTCATCATCACCGCCAAGGGCATCGCCTCGGGGTTTCCGATCTCGGCGATCGCGGCGCCCGAGGCGATCATGGCGAAGGCCTGGCCGGGGTCGCAGGGCGGGACCTACGGCGGCAACGCGGTCGCGGCGGCCGCCGGCGTGGCCACGCTCGAGGTGATCGAACGGGAAGGGCTGGTGGAGAATGCGCGCGTACGCGGCGCGCAATTGCTCGACGGCCTGCGCGCAGGGCTCGACGGCGTCGATGAGATCTGCGACATCCGCGGAACCGGACTGATGCTGGCCGTCGAATTCGGCGATCCGACGGCCAATGCGGGGAGCCCGGACTCGGCCGAGGCGGTGCGGCTGGCGGGCGCCGTGCAGCGGGCGTGCATCGACGAGGATCTGCTGACCCTCACCTGCGGACCCATCGGGGCCATCGTCCGGATCATCCCGCCGCTGACCGTCACCGCAGACGAGGTCGCCACCGGCACGGAGAGATTCATTCGCGCCGTGGAGCGTGTAGTGGGAGGCTGATCTCATGACAGTCCCCGCCGCGCTGATCGATGCACTCCGCGCGGAAGGACTGGCCCCGGAGTCCTCTCCGCGGCGTCTCGCCGAGTACTCCTACGACGCCTCCAACTACCGCGTGGTGCCCGCGGCGGTGCTCTTCCCCCGGTCGGAGGGAGAGGTGTCCGCGGCGCTCACCGTCTGTCACCGTCTCGGAGTGCCGGTGACCGCCCGCGGAGGCGGCACCTCGATGTCGGGCAACTCGATCGGTGACGGACTGGTCATCGATCTCTCGCGCCACATGAACCGGGTGCTCCGCGTGGACGAGGAAGCGGGTACGGCCACGGCACAGGCCGGGGTGGTGCTCACCGCGCTGCGGGCAGCGGTGCACGCGTCCACCGGCGATCGCCTGACCTTCGCCCCGGACCCGTCGAGCCAGACCCGTGCCTGCCTCGGCGGGGCTGTCGGCAACGACGCCTGCGGCAACCACTCGGTGCGCTACGGCCGCACCGCCGATCACGTCGTCGAACTCGCCCTGGTCACCGCCGACGGACTGCGGGTCACCGCCACCCGCAACGGAATCAGGGCCACCGATCCCGCCGACACCCAGGCCGCGGCGCGCGCCGAACACCTCGAGTCGGAGTTGCGCGCGCTGGCCGCCGACCACCTCGCCGCCATCAGGACCGAGCTGGGACGCATTCCGCGGCAGGTGTCCGGCTATCACCTCAGGCATCTGCTTCCCGAGGAGGGCTTCGACGTCGCCCGTGCGCTGGTCGGCAGCGAGGGAACGTGCGGCGTCATCACCTCGGCCACGGTCGCGCTGGTACCGCGGCCCGCGACCACCTCGCTGATCGTGGCCGGATACGCCGACATCGTCGACGCGGCGTGCGACGTGCCGTTGCTGCTGCTCCACGGACCCACCGCCGTCGAAGGGGTCGACGAGGTGATCGTGGAGACGATGCGCCGCCGGCGCGGCGCCGACGCGGTGGCCGATCTGCCCTCCGGGCACGCATGGCTGTTCATCGAGACCGACCGCGGTGCCGACGCGGCCGATGAACTGGTGCACGAGCTGCGGACCGCCGGACACCCGGTCGACGTCCGCCAGGTGCACGATCCCGCGGAGCGCGCCGACCTGTGGCGCGTACGCGAGGACGGCGCCGGACTCAGCTCGCGGCTCACCGATCCCGCGACGGGCGAGACCATCTCCACCTGGCCCGGCTGGGAGGACGCCGCCGTGCGGCCGGACCTGCTGGCCGACTACCTCGCCGACTTCCGCGACCTGCTCGGCCGGCACGGTCTCACCGGCGTAATGTACGGCCACTTCGGCGCCGGCTGCATGCACATCCGAATCGACTTCGATCTGCGGACCTCGCAGGGGCGCACCGTGTTCCGCGAGTTCTGCACCGATGCCGCGCACCTCGTGGTGCGCTACGAGGGCTCGCTCTCCGGGGAGCACGGCGACGGACGCGCGCGGTCGGAGCTGCTGCCGATCATGTACTCCGACGAGATGCTGACGGCCTTCGACCGCTTTGCGTCGATCTGGGACCCTCGGGGCCTGCTCGCGCCGGGCGGACTCCGGGCCACCCGGCCGATCGACGCCGACCTCGCGCTGGCCGACGTCGACCCGCATCCCGCCCAGTCGTGCATCGGCATCGGACGGTGCCGGACTCACTCGGGCGGAGTGATGTGTCCGTCCTACCGGGCCACCGGCGACGAGAAGGACTCCACGCGCGGCCGCGCGAGGGTGCTGCAGGAACTGGTCCGGGGCGGTGCCGCCGCGGACTGGGACTCACCGATGGTCGCCGAATCGTTGGAGTTGTGTCTGGCGTGCAAGGCGTGCTCGTCCGACTGCCCGACGGGTGTGGACATGGCGGCGATGAAGTCCGAGGCGCTGCACCGCAGATATGCCCGACGGCTGCGGCCGCGGGCGCACTACACGCTCGGTCTGCTGCCCACGTGGCTGCGGTTCACCCCGTACGCCGCCGGACCGCTGAACCGGCTGCTGGCCTCGCGGGCCGGCCGCGCCGGTGCGCGGCTGGGCGGTCTGGCGCAGGGCCGGGTGCTGCCGCAGTTCGCGTCCGCAGCGCGGCTGCGCGCCGAACTCGGACGCGCTCCGGACAGTGTCGGCGCGCCCGGACCGGCCGAGGTGGTGCTGTTCCTCGACTCGTTCACCCGGGGGCTGCGTCCGGAGGTGGCCGGTGCGGCTGTCCGGGTGCTCGGCGGCGTCCACGCCGCGGTCGCCTGCAGCGAGCACCACTGCTGCGGGCTCACTCAGATCACCACCGGTCGGCTCGACGCCGCCCGCAGGACGTTGCGGCGCACGGCCCGGCATCTCGACGCCCTCGACCCGGAGGCGCCGATCGTCGTCGTGGAGCCGAGCTGCGCCGCGGCACTGCGCGAGGATCTGCCGCGACTGCTCTCGGAGGAGTCGGTGGGTGCGGCCGATGCGGAGCGGGCACGCCGCGTGGCGGCGCGCGTACGATCGGTGGCGGTGCACCTGGGGCGCCTCGCAGAGCAAGGGCGTGCGCCACAGTGGCCGGACGGACCACCTGAGGCGGTGGTGCTTCAGACTCACTGCCACGAATACGCGACCTTCGGAAACCGGGTCCAGCGTGCGACGCTCACCGCACTCGGCGTCGGCAGCATCGTCGAGGCGACCGGGTGTTGCGGTGTGGCAGGCGATTTCGGTTTCACCGCCGGTCATGAGGAGGTGTCGGACGCGGTGGCCGAGCAATCGCTGGCGCCCGCACTGCGGCGTCATCCCGACACTCCGGTGCTCACCGACGGCTTCTCGTGCGCCACCGCGATCCGTCGCCTCGCCGTCACCGATCCGGCCGCCGGCGGAGCCACGGGCGCCGACCGGCGAGGACGGCATCTGCTGGAACTGCTCGACCCGGACCCACTCGAATCGCACTCCGCCGACCCCGCGGCCGGCGGGGGAGGACCCCGATAGCTCAATCATCACAGGAGGTATGTCATGACCCGTTCCGTCGCCGACATCATCGCCGGTCTAGGCACCGGCATCCACATCGACGGACGCTGGCGCCAGGCGTCTTCCGGCAGCACGTTCGACGTCGAGAACCCGGCCACCGGAGAGGTGCTGGCGACGCTCGCCGACGGTGGCGAGAGCGATGCGGTCGCGGCGATCGACTCGGCGGCGGCACACCAGCGCGAGTGGGCGGCGACCCCCGCGCGCGAGCGGTCGGAGATCCTGCGGAGAGCGTACGAACTCCTCACCGAACGGGCTGACGAGGTCGCGGCGGTGATGACCGCGGAGATGGGCAAACCGCTGGCCGAGTCCCGCGGCGAGGTGGCGTACGGCGCCGAATTCTTCCGCTGGTTCGCCGAGGAGGCCGTGCGGATCCGCGGCGATGCGCGGCGCAGTCCCGACGGCAAGTCGCGGATCATCGTCACCCAGGAACCGGTGGGACCGTGCATCCTGATCACGCCGTGGAACTTTCCGCTCGCGATGGTCGCGCGAAAGATCGGGCCGGCCATCGCCGCCGGTTGCACGATGGTCTACAAGCCGGCCAGCCTCACCCCGCTGACCTCCCTGTACGTCACCGATCTGCTGCGCGAGGCGGGGCTGCCCGACGGAGTCCTCTCGGTGGTCTGCACCTCGTCGGCCGGCTCGGTCGTCGAGCCGTGGATCGATTCGGGCAAGGCGCGCAAGCTGTCGTTCACCGGCTCCACCGACGTCGGCAAGTCGCTGCTCGAACAATGCGCCCGCGGAGTGCTGCGGACGTCGATGGAACTGGGCGGCAATGCCCCGTTCATCGTCTGCGAGGACGCCGATCTCGATGTCGCGATCGAGGCAGTCCTCGCGGCCAAGATGCGGAACATGGGCGAGGCGTGCACGGCCGCCAACCGGATCCTGGTGCACCGTTCGGTGATCGGAGACTTCGCCGGGCGGCTGACTACCCGGATGTCGGAGCTGACCGTCGGAGACGGGGCGGTCGACGGCACCGATGTGGGTCCGTTGGTGAACCGCGCCGCCGTCGACAAGGTCGACGATCTGGTGCGCGACGCCGTCTCCCGCGGTGCGGAGGTACTGTGCGGCGGCGAGCGGCCCGAGGGGCGCGGATGGTTCTACCCGCCGACGGTCCTGACCGGCGTCGCGTCCGACGCCGAGATGGTGCGCACGGAGATCTTCGGGCCGGTGGCCGCGTTGGTGCCGTTCGACTCCGACGACGAGGCCGTCGAACTCGCGAACAACACGGAGTTCGGTCTCGTCTCCTATGTGATGACCGAGTCCGCGGATCGCGGTTTCTCCATCGCCGAGCGACTGGAGACCGGGATGGTGGGATTCAACACCGGGCTGGTCTCGAATCCCGCGGCACCGTTCGGCGGCGTGAAGCAATCGGGTCTCGGCCGGGAGGGCGGATTCTCCGGCATCGACGAGTTCTTGGAGACCAAGTACGTGGCGATGCCGGTGCGGAACGCGACCTAGGCCCGCTACGGCAGGTGGCCGGCGGCCGGTTCGGCTGTGCCGCCGGTCAACCGGGCCAGCCCGTCGCTCATGTGCGCTTCCAGGACGGCGACCGCACGAGTCCGGTCGCCGGCGCGAACGGCGTCGGCGATCTCGCGGTGCTCCGACACCCGGTCCGAGCCAGGAGCGTATGTCGGCGCCATGGCCCGAAGACACATGCTCGTCTCGACGATCACCGTCTCGTGCACCCGCGAGAGCCGGTCGCTCTCGGCGGACTCCACGATGGTGCGGTGGAACTCCAGGTCGGCGGCCATCATCGCAGGGGAGTCGCGTCTCGTCGCAGCCGCCGACATCCGCGCGACCACGGCGTCGAGACGGTCGGCGCATGACGGCCCCGTTCCGGCCGCGAGGATCCGCTCCACCGCGGCGCGTTCGATCGTCGTACGCAGCAGGTACATGTCGGCGACGGCGTCGGCGGTCAGTTCGGGAACGAACAGGCCCCGATTGCGGCGCGAGATCAGGAGTCCCTCCTGGGTGAGCCGCTGCATCGCCTCGCGCAACGGTCCCCGGCTGACTCCGAGCTGCTTCGCCAGGGTGGCTTCGCCGAGTTGGGATCCGGGCGGGAACTCTCCGGCGGAGATCGCCCGGCGCAGGGCGCGGGCGATGATCGCGGGGGTCGATTCCTGGACGACGGGTTCCAACGAACTCGCCGGACGGTCGCTCGCTGTCATCACGCTTCCCGTCATCCCGCTTCCCGTCTTCACGCTTCTTCGGAGCATGCGTGGATCCGCGGTCGCGGTACGCGGTCGGCGACTGCCGCCTGCAACGCGGCTCCCGCCCGCATCACCAGCAGATCGGCGAAGCGCGGTCCGATGAGCTGAGCGCCGACCGGAAGGCCGCTGTCGGTGACGCCGCACGGCACCGACAGTGCGGGTTGCTGAGTCATATTGAAAAGGTAGGTGTACGGCGTCCACGAGGTCCAGTCGTCGTCGGGCCATCCCGGAGGGACGTCGCTCCCGACCGGGAATGCCGGCACGGGGGTGGTGGGAGTCAGCAGCAGGTCGTAGTCCGTGTGCAGTGCGCCGAGTTGGACGCCGAGCGCCATCCGCACGGCGACGGCGTCGAGGTAGTGCTGCGCGGTGAACTCCGAATGCCGGTGCAGGGCCGCGCGCAGGGAGGGGTCGATCCGGTCGGACACATCGTCGCCGAACGGCTTCAGAACGGCCGCGGCTCCGGCGAACCAGAGGACGTGGAAGGCATCGGCCGGGTCGGCGAGTTCCAGCGTCACTTCCTCGACCCGCGCGCCGAGGCTCTCGAGCGTCCGTGCCGCGGCGCTCACCTCTCGCTCGACGTCTCGATGGTTGGTGCCGAAGCCGAGGTCGCGGCTGTACGCGATCCGCAGGCTGGAAAGCGGGCGGTCGACGCGGGTGCCCTCGAGCACGGCCGCGAGAAATCCCCCGGGCTCGGGGGCCGTCGCCCGTGCCGGCACCGCGGACCAGTCGCGGTAGTCCGGCCGGACCAGCGCATCCATGTACGCGGCGGCGTCCGTGACAGTTCGGGTCATCGGACCGGCGTGCGCGAGGGTCCCGAACGGGCTGGACGGGTACATCGGCACCACGCCGTAGGTGGGTTTCAGCGCGACCGTTCCGGTGAAGGAGGCGGGGATCCGGACCGACCCGCCGCCGTCGGTGCCGACCGACAGCGGGCCGAGTCCGGCGGCGACGGCGGCCGCCGACCCGCCGCTGGATCCACCGGGAGTCAGTGCCGGGTCGTAGGGGTTCCGCGTGATCCCGGTCAGCGGAGAATCGGTCACCGCTTTCCACGCGAACTCGGGTGTGGTGGTCTTGCCGAGGACCACGCAGCCGGCATCGCGCGTCGCGGCCACGGCCGGGGCGTCGTCGGTCGGAGGGGCGGCCGCCTGCCCGTCCGCCAGCAGTCGCGAGCCGCGGAGTGTCGGGTGGTCCGCGGTGAGGAAGATGTCCTTGATCGTCACGGGTACGCCGTCGAGCGGGCCGAGCGGATCGCCGTGCCGGTAGCGTTGCTCGGCGGCGCGCGCCGCGGCACGGGCTCCCTCGGGATCCACCAGGCAGAAGGCGTTCAGCACGGGGTCCAGGCGGGTGATCGCAGCAAGAGCTTCTTCGGTCGCCTCCACCGGCGAGAGGGTGCCGGCGCGATAGGCCTCGGTCAGCTCCAACGCGGTGAGTGCGCAGGTGCTCGCGTGCGGTGTGCTCATGACATCGACCGTCTCTCTCGATCGCGGTCTGTTGATTGTCGACAATCCTACGCAGGCGAGTCGGTTCGTCAAGGGTCTCCGGCCCGTGCGGGGTAGTCTTCTGAAAATGCTGCCCGCCGCGGGCCGGCGACGCCCGGCGCTACGACCTGCACGTCTGATCCTGATCGGCTTCGTTCTCGTCATCGTCGCCGGAACTGTGCTGCTGACGCTTCCGATGTCGTCGGCCGACGGACGGGGCACGGGCCTGGTGGCGGCATTGTTCACCGCGACGTCGGCGACCTGTGTCACCGGGCTCTCGGTCGTCGACACCGCCGAGCACTGGTCGGGCTTCGGCCAGGTGGTCATCCTGGTGCTGATTCAGGTGGGCGGACTCGGGGTGATGTCGCTGGCGACGATCTTCGGTCTGCTCATCGCGCGGAGGGTGCGGCTGCAGACACAGATGGCGGCGCAGCGGGAATCGAAGTCCACGGTGTTCGGCGACGGCCGACGGGTGATTCTCGGGGTGATCGGCACCACGGTGGTGATCGAGGCCGTGGTCGCGGCGATTCTCGCGGTCCGGTTCGCGACCGGCTACGGCGAGTCGACGGGGCGTGCCGCCTACCTCGGCGTCTTCCATGCGGTCTCGGCGTTCAACAACGCCGGGTTCGCCCTCTTCAGCGACAACCTCGTCGGCTTCGTCGGCGATCCGTGGATCATCGTGCCAGTTTCGGCGGCGCTGATTCTCGGCGGACTCGGTTTCCCCGTGCTCTTCGAGCTGGCGCGCGAGATGCGCCGCGCCGGACTGCGGCTGCGGGGTGTGGGCCGCGCCGCCCGGCTGCGGCTGTCGTTGCACACCCGGATGACACTGGTCACCTACGGGGCGCTGGCCGTGGTCGGCGTGGTGGCGCTGACCGCCACTGAGTGGACCAATCCGGCCACGCTGGGCCATCTGGGACTCTCCGACAAGCTGCTCGCCGGCATGTTCTCCGGAGTCTCGCCGCGCACGGCCGGATTCAACAGCGTCGACGTCGGCTCGATGAAGTCGAGCTCGCTGCTGGTGACCGACGTCCTGATGTTCATCGGCGGCGGCAGTGCGGGTACCGCGGGCGGCATCAAGGTCACCACCTTCGCGATCCTCGGCTACGTGATCTTGAGCGAGATCCGGGGTGAGCCGAGCGTGCATGCGATGAGGCGGCGGATCGGGCCGGACGTCCAGCGGCAGGCGATCACCGTCGCGCTCCTCGGTGTCGGCGCGGTCGTCGCCGCCACGCTCGCGCTGATGTACCTCACCGACTACACCCTCGACGCGGTGCTGATCGAGACGGTGTCGGCGTTCGCCACCGTCGGCCTGTCGACGGGGATCACGCCGGACCTTCCCGGCGCGGCGCAACTGCTTCTGGTCGGGTTGATGCTGCTCGGCCGCCTCGGTCCGATTACGCTGGGATCGGCTCTCGCGCTGCGGGAGAAGGCCCGCAGATTCGAACGACCCGAGGAGCGCCCGATCGTTGGCTAGGTTCAGAAGGACTCGCGACGACGAGCGGCGTGTGGCCGTCATCGGTCTCGGCCGATTCGGGGCGTCGCTGGCGATCGAGCTCGTGAATCAGGGCGTCGAGGTGCTCGCGATGGACAGCGATCCGGCCCTCGTGCAGCGATACTCCGACGACCTGCCGAACGCCGCGGTGATCGATTCGACGGATCCACAGGCGCTGCGCCAGTTGGGCGTCGAGACGTTCGATCACGTGATCGTCTGCATCGGGGCCGACCTCGAGGCCAGTGTGCTGACCACGTCGGTGCTCGCCGATCTGGAGGTTCCCGACATCTGGGCGAAGGCGTTGTCGCGTCAGCACGGGAGCATCCTCACTCGCGTCGGCGCCCATCACGTCGTGCTGCCGGAGCACGAGATGGGCGAGCGAGTGGCGCATCTCGTCATCGATCGTCGGCTGCTCGACTACGCGGAGTTCGACCACGAGTTCGCGATGGGGAAGTCGTCGGTACCGCGCGACCTCGTCGGTCTCGATCTCAAGTCGAGCCGAGTGCGGAGCACCTATGGCGTCACCATCGTCGCGATCAAGAAGGGCGACGGCGCGTTCGAGTTCGCCGGCGTCGACACCGTGGTTCATGAGGACGATGTGTTGATCGTCGCGGGTCCGAGGCGGGCCGTGGAGCGGTTCGCGGACAACAAGTGAGCCCAGAGCTCGAAATCCGCCGATTTCTCCCATAACTCCTGGTCGGTCCGGGTATTCACGGCGAACGCCGACAACTGTCCAGATAACGGTTTTGTAACGAAAGTCCGTCATTCTGTGATAGATCTGACACGACGGCGCAACGTGATTAACGCGTTCGGTTGACGTTCGATCGGACGATTCTCCCCGACAGAGAAAAGAGTAGAGAAATGGCTGAAGGCCCGATTCGCCTCGAAATTGACGTCCTGACCCCGATCCTGGACGCCCTCGGCTCCAGCGGTGGCAGCAGCGGTGGAGACACCCCGGCGACGCCGTAGTTCGAGACGACGTAGCTCGATTCGACGAGAGGTCGCTTCGCTCATTGCGAAGCGACCTCTCGGCTTTCTTCCGGCACCCGGTGCGGTCGAGCACCGGATCGCAGCGATGGGACCGCATGAATGACCGAGATCGTCACCCTTGATGACACCGACCTGACCGAGGCCGTGCGGCTCGCCGCCCACGGGATCCGGGAGATTCCGCTCTACCAGTGGTTGCTGGGCGAGCACATCGGCGATTCGGATAAGCGGGAGTGGCTCGCTCGCCTGCTCCTTCGTCCGTTGCTGAGAGTCGGGTGTGTCACGGGCGCCCGCAGCGACGGGCGGCTGGTCGGAGTACTCGTCTGGCAGCCGCACGACGTCGATCTGTCGCCAGGCGGTGAGCCGCCGCTAACTCCCGCGGACGTCGAGGTGGCAGCACGTACACCGGGTCTGCGCGAGAGGTTGGCCGAGCTCTGGACACAGCCGCCGCTGTGGTCGCCGGTCGAGGACGCGGTCAACTGCACCCTCACCACGGTCGAACCCGGGGGACGCGGCGGTCGCACGCTCATCGACATGATGCGGGTCGTCGAACGATACTGCGCCGAGCGCGACAGGCCCTTCTACGCCTGGACCGGCTCGCCGGAATTGCGGGACTGGTTCGTGGCGGGTTGGGCGGCCGAGCCCTTCGCGACCACCGACTGGCACGGTAGGACGATGTACGGAGTCCTGTCCGGTCGTCCCCCGGTTCCCGCGGCGGTGCCCCGTGAACGCGACGCGGTGTGACCGGTACGGACCGCACCGTCGTCTGCCGGGAGCAGGATCATGTCCAGCAGCAACGCGGCGGACGCCATCAGGAGTGCTGCGTCCAGGTAGTGGCACGCCATCGCGCCGATGTAACCGGGTCCGCCCCAGGCGTTGACCGTGAAGTTCGGGTCGAGCCCGCCGATGACCTGGACGCCGGCGCGGTATACGCAGAACACGAGCAGTGCGGTGGGCGGGAGGGCGGCCGCGAGGCGCCAACGGCTCTGCCCCGCGGCTGCGGCTCTGAGCGTGCGGCGGACACGAAGAGCCGCCCGTCGTCCGAGAGGCAGCAGAACGACCGGTCTGCGGCGACCCGTGCGACGGCGATGGATGCCGACGGCCATCGCGAGAGCGGCCGCGAGCCCGGCCAGTACCGCGTGTTGCCACCACGCCGATGTACCGGCCTGATGCTGCTCGTGGACGGGCGAGCGCCCGGCGTAGAGGAGTGCACCGTGAATCAGTCCCGCCACGAAAGCGGAACCGAACAGGGCTGCCGACAGCGACGAGATGTGGGAACGACTGCTGCAGGGACGTGAAGTGGAAATGGTCATGACTCAACGGTGCCGCCGGCGGTCTCGGCTGTCGTCGGCTTACGAGCCGGTTTCTCGGCGGTACTCCGAGACGATCCGCTAGCCGGGGTGGTACCGGGGGAGGACGTCAGGCGAGGACTCCGGAATGACGCGGCCGGAGTCTCATCCTTTCTAGATTGAGAGACATGGCAGATCCCGTGCATCCGTCGACAGTGCCGTCGGCGCGACCGCCGTGGCACGTTCGAATCGAGAACCGGTTGGGCGCCGGCGGATTCGCGATGCTGGTGGATCTGACGATCGCAATCACGTGCTTCGCGCTGTTCACCGGGCCACTGCTGCTCGGGGTGGTCGACCGTCACGGGTCTCCGGCCGCGCAAGCCGCGTTCGGGGCGCTGGCCGCGGCTCCGCTGATACTTCGACGGCGACGCCCCGTCGCGGTTCTGTGCGTGATCACCGCGGTGTCGGTGGCCGCGATGCTGTTACGCGTGCAGTTCACGCCGTTCGTATCCGATGCCGGGCTTGTGTTCCCGATCGCCGTCTACACGGTTGCGGACCGCTGCGCGCGTCGGATGTCGGCGGTGGTCACTGCGGGCGCGGTGTTGGTCGTCTCGCTCGGCGGAGCGGTCGCCTTCTCGCTGCACCCCGAGATCGAGCAGGACGCGGTTCACCTGCTTCTCGCTGTTCCGGCCTGGATCATCGGCGACGCGACGCGGAGCCGACGGAAGTTCCAGGCTCGGGTGCGGGAACAGGAACGGCTGTCGGCGCTGGAGCGGCAGCGTCGATTGCGAGCCGAGGACCATCTCCGCCTCTCGCGCGAGGTCCACGATGTCGTCTCGCACGGGCTGAGCATGATCGTCGTCCGTGCCGGGATCGGCCGAGTGGTCTTCGACGAGCAGCCCGAGGAGGCACGCCGCGCACTCGCGACCATCGAGACTGCGGGCCGCTCGGCCCTGTCCGATCTCCGCGGACTGTTGCGTGAGATCCGCGAAACTGCGCCGGGCGACGCGGCTGCGGCCCCCGGGTTGGCCGACCTCACCGCGCTCGCGGCGCAGATCAGCGACGATGGGGTGGTCTCGGTGAGAGTCGTCGAGGACGGACCGCCGAGGTCGTATCCGCCCGCGGTGGAACTCTCCGGATATCGAATCGTTCAGGAGGCCGTCACGAACGCCGTCAAGCATGCTCCGGGCGCCGCGGTGACCGTCCGGCTCACCCACCGTCCGGACCACCTGTTGCTGACCGTGTCCGACGACGGCGGACACGGGGTGCCGTCCGATCCGGTCGGTGCCGGGCTCGGCCTCGCCGGAATCGGTGAGCGCGTCGAACTCCTCGGCGGGGACGTCGTCGCCGGTCCAGATCCGGACGGTGGATTCACTGTCCGGGCACGACTGCCCGTGCGGGTGACGGACGCGGCGGGCGCGCCGTGAACGATCCCGCGGACACGACCACCGTGCTGGTGGTGGACGACGAACAGCTCGTGCGCGCCGGATTCCGGCTGCTGATCGACTCGGCGTCCGACCTGACCGCTGTCGGTGAAGCCGGGGACGGAGGCGAGGCGGTCCGCGCCGCCCGCCGGCTTGCGCCCGACGTGGTGGTGATGGACATCCGGATGCCCGGCATCGACGGAATCGAGGCCACCCGTCTGATCGTCGCGGACGACGCCGCGGCCCGAGTGCTGATCGTCACCACGTTCGACGACGACGAATACGTCTTCGCCGCGCTCCGCGGCGGGGCCAGTGGGTTCCTGCTCAAAGACACGCCGCCGGAGCAGATGCTGGAAGCGATTCGCACCGTCGCCCGCGGTGATGCGTTGCTCTCGCCGTCGATCACCAGGCGACTCATCACCGAGCTCGGGCGTTCGCCGGAGCGGCCGGCGGTGCGCAGCGGTGAACTCGACCGTCTCACCGACCGCGAGCGGGACGTGTTCGAACTGGTCGCCGCAGGACTGCCCAATGGTGAGATCGCCGACCGCCTGCACCTGGGGATCACCACTGTCAAGACTCATATCGGACGACTGCTCACGAAGCTCGATGCCCGCGACCGCGTGCACTTGGTCATCTGCGCGTATGAGAACGGCGTCGTCGCGGCGCAGCGCGAACGGTAGAGGTCGGCGTTGCCGCATTCGACTGCATAGTTTAGCCTTGCCTAAATTGTGTCGCGCGGTGGTGCGCGATCGGACAGCCGGGCAGACGGTTGTCCAGGGGCGATCAGGAGTGCAGGAAGAATGAGTCGGAGAACAGGTCAGTCGGGTACCGGTGTCAATTCGCCGACGGTGATCGCCGCGGCCGGTCTGGCTGCCGTGATCTCGTCCCTGATCGTCGTGGTCGGCGTGGTCGCCATGATGCTCAGCGGTGCCGCTCCCACGACTGCTGCGCAATCGCCTGCCACCGTGGTGAGTCTCGGTGACACCCAGCAGGCCCCTGCGGTCCAGGGCGGAACGCGACCCCGGCGGCCACGGCCGACGCGTCGGCGTCGGTCGCCGAAGACGCGCCGGCGACCGACGAGCCCGGACTCGCACCCGGAGCCCCCGTCGTCGCCACCAGGCAGCAGGCGCCGACGACCGCTCAGTCGCAGGGATCCGGTCCCACTCCGCCGACGCTCGCCGAGTTCAACAGCCAGTTGACGACGCTGTCCGGCAATTCGTCGTCCGCTCAGAAGGCGAAGCTCCTCGAGGGCGGTTCCCGCGCGGTCGGTCCCATCTCGAAAGTGCTGTACCTGGTGAAGCAGTATTCGTACACCGGCTTCCGGTACCAGGTGGTGGGCCCGTTGACGCAGAACGGCACCACGGCGAACGCCCGACTGCAGATGACCCTTCCGGGGTCGGGCTCGCGCTATATTCCGCTGCGGTGGGTGTGGAAGGACAGCGCATGGAAGCTGTCCGACAAGTCGGTGTGCGACATCTCCGCGTACGCACAGATGCCGTGCAGCTTGTGACGGTGTGACGCGGCTGGAAGCGCGATGCGTGCTCCGGACGAAACGTTCGTCGAAGCGCGGCGTCGAAGACTCGTCGACGTCGGACGACAGTTGCAGGTGGGGCTACATTCGACCTGTGTCCTGTATCACTGACAACCCCTGGGGTTTAGTGGAATGGACTCAACTTTCAGATAGTTGAACTACTCGAGAGGCAAACCTGAGCCTCGTAGACTTAGGTTCGGCAGTGCCGAACCGGACAGCTCAACAGAAAGGCGAATGTCAGTGGACAGCTTCACCCCCACCACCAAGACACAGGCTGCACTGCAGGCTGCCGTCCAAGACGCGGCCGCGGCGGGCAACCCCGACGTGCGGCCGGCCCACATCCTCGTCGCACTCCTCGAGCAGACCGACGGCATCGCATCGCCGCTGCTCAAGGCGGTCGGCGTCGACCCCGTGCGGATCCGGAACGAGGCCAAGACCCTCGTTGACCGGGCTCCGACCGTGTCGAGTGCGAGCGCGCAGCCGCAGCTGAGCCGCGAGTCCATCGCGGCGATCACCGCTGCGCAGAAGCTGGCCACCGAACTCTCCGACGAGTACGTCTCGACCGAACATTTGATGGTCGGACTGGCCACCGGTGAGTCGGAGACTGCACGACTGCTGGCCGGCGCAGGCGCCACGCCGGAGGCACTGCGTGACGCGTTCGTGTCCGTCCGGGGCACAGCGCGCGTCACCAGCGAGAACCCGGAAGCGACGTACCAGTCGCTGGAGAAGTACTCCACCGACCTCACCAAGCGCGCTCGCGAAGGCGAGCTCGACCCGGTGATCGGCCGCGATTCCGAGATCCGCCGCGTGGTCCAGGTGCTCTCACGCCGTACCAAGAACAACCCGGTGCTCATCGGCGAGCCGGGCGTCGGCAAGACCGCCATCGTGGAGGGTCTGGCCCAGCGCGTGGTGGCCGGCGATGTCCCGGAGTCGTTGCGCGGCAAGACCGTCATCTCGCTCGACCTCGGTTCGATGGTCGCGGGCGCCAAGTACCGCGGCGAGTTCGAGGAGCGGCTGAAGGCGGTCCTCGACGAGATCAAGGCGTCGGACGGACAGATCATCACGTTCATCGACGAGTTGCACACCATCGTCGGTGCCGGTGCGACCGGTGAGTCCGCGATGGACGCGGGCAACATGATCAAGCCGATGCTCGCCCGCGGTGAGCTGCGGCTGGTCGGTGCCACCACGCTCGAGGAGTACCGCAAGTACATCGAGAAGGACGCGGCCCTCGAACGCCGGTTCCAGCAGGTGTACGTCGGTGAGCCGTCGGTGGAGGACACCATCGGCATCCTTCGCGGACTCAAGGACCGGTACGAGGTGCATCACGGCGTGCGCATCACCGACTCGGCTCTGGTGGCTGCCGCGACGCTCTCCGACCGCTACATCACGTCGCGGTTCCTGCCCGACAAGGCGATCGACCTGGTCGACGAGGCCGCGTCCCGGTTGCGGATGGAGATCGACTCGCGTCCGGTCGAGATCGACGAGGTGGAGCGCATCGTCCGGCGCCTGGAAGTGGAGGAGGTCGCCTTGGAGAAGGAGACCGACGCCGCGTCCAAGGAACGACTCGAGGCATTGCGCCGCGAGCTGGCCGATCACCGCGAGAAGCTCAACGAGCTGTCGGCCCGTTGGCAGTCGGAGAAGACCGCCATCGACGCCGTCCGCGATGTGAAGGAGGAACTGGAGCGTCTGCGCGGCGAGGCCGAGCGGGCCGAGCGCGACGGTGATCTCGGGAGGGCCGCCGAGCTCCGGTACGGCCGGATCCCCGGCCTCGAGAAGGAGTTGGAGGCCGCGATCGAGAAGAGCGGCACCGATCCCGACGAGGACGTGATGCTGCAGGAGGAGGTCGGTCCCGACCAGGTCGCCGAGGTGGTCTCGGCGTGGACGGGCGTGCCCGCGGGCAAGATGCTCGAGGGTGAGACGGCCAAGCTGCTGCGCATGGAGGACGAGCTGGGCAAGCGAGTCATCGGTCAGCTCGAGGCGGTCAAGGCCGTCTCCGACGCGGTCCGACGCGCTCGCGCGGGCGTCGCCGATCCCAACCGTCCGCTGGGCTCGTTCCTGTTCCTCGGTCCCACCGGAACCGGCAAGACCGAGCTGGCGAAGGCCCTGGCCGAGTTCATGTTCGACGACGAACGAGCGATCGTGAGGATCGACATGAGCGAGTACGGCGAGAAGCACAGCGTCGCGCGGCTCGTCGGTGCGCCTCCCGGGTACGTGGGGTACGAAGCCGGTGGCCAGCTGACCGAGGCGGTGCGTCGTCGTCCGTACTCGGTGGTCCTGTTCGACGAGGTCGAGAAGGCTCACCCGGACGTCTTCGACGTGCTGCTGCAGGTGCTCGACGAGGGGCGGTTGACCGACGGTCAGGGACGCACGGTGGACTTCCGCAACACCATCCTCATCCTGACGTCCAACCTGGGCGCCGGCGGTGACAAGGATCAGGTGATGGCGGCCGTCCGCGCGGCGTTCAAGCCGGAGTTCATCAACAGGCTCGACGATGTGGTCATCTTCGACTCCCTCTCGCCCGAGCAGTTGGTCCGGATCGTCGACATCCAGCTCGACAACCTGGCCAAGCGTCTGCACCAGCGTCGTCTCGAACTGGAGGTGACGCCGAAGGCCAAGGAATGGCTGGCCGAACGCGGATTCGATCCGCTCTACGGTGCGCGTCCGCTGCGTCGCCTGGTGCAGCAGGCCATCGGCGACCAGCTCGCGAAGGCGTTGCTGGCCGGCAGGGTCCGCGACGGCGACACCGTCCCGGTGGACGTCAGCGGCGACGGTGAGACCCTCGTGGTCGGCTGAGCCGAGCCTCGTTGAATCTCATCGGTTGAGATCCGCCGGTTGAGCGGTACCGACGGAATCGCACAGAGGTCCCGCACTCGGGTTTCGAGTGCGGGACCTCCGTCGTGTCGGATGGATCAGAGGTTCGCGGCCAGGAAGGGAATGACCTTCTCCAATGCCGCACCCGCACCCCGCGGCTGGTCGTACAGGTCGTAGTGCGAGACGCCGGGGAGCACCACCAGTTCCTTGACCTCGGACGCCGCGCGGCGGTTGATCTCGAATCCGTCGCGGTAGGCGCCGAATGCTCCGGGCTTGTCGCCGACGACGACCATGATCGGCTGGGTCAGCAGCGTCTCGGCGAAGGCGAAGGCGTCCCACACCATGGCCGACGCGCCGTGTGCGACGTCGAAGATCGCCTTGCCGTTCGCGGACTGTCCGCGCGGGGTGCAGTAGTAGTCGCAGGCCTCGACGACGTCGATGTCGCCGATCTGCTGCGCGGCCTCGGCCGATGGCGGCAGAGCAGCACTGATCGCGCCCTCGGCTCCCGCGGCCTCGGCGGTGCGCTGCTCGGCGATCTGTTTGAGCGCGGCCACCGGGCCGCCGGCTGCCGCCGCGTTCTCGCGGACCATGCGACCGTAGTTCACGCCGGTGATCGAGACAACTGTCTTGATCCGCTTCTCGCTCTGCGCCGAAGCGAGCACGTATCCGCCGCCGCCGCACACACCCAGCGCGCCGATTCGGTCGGTGTCGACGTAGGGGAGCGTCGTGAGGTAGTCGACCACCCGGCGGAAGTCCTCCACACGCTGGGTCGGATCCTCGATCAGCCGTGGGGTGCCGCCGCTCTCACCCTGAAAGCTGGCGTCGAAGGCGATGACCACGTAGCCCTCGTCGGCCAGGCGCGTGGCGTAGATGTTGCCCGCGGTCTGCTCCTTGCAGCTGCCGATCGGATGCGCGCTGATGACGGTCGGGTACTTCTTGGATTCGTCGAACGACGGCGGAAAGTAGAGGTCCGCCGCGATCTCCCAGAACATGTCCGGGTTCTGGAACTTGATGTGCTTGATGCCGTTGGACACGTGCTCGCCTCTCTGTCGATTCTCGGCCGATCATGTGATGGGTATGTCTCTGTCGGCCGCTGCATCCAGTCTTCCCACTTCTGTTGACGTGGCCCAGGCCCGGTAGTTGCCTAGGAATAATCCTTCCTGGGTACGAGTCCATGGATGAGACCCCACCCGGCGAATCGAACACTTGTGCGATCTAGAAGTAGAATGTAGCATAGATCACAGATCGAGCGTGAAGGTCTCTTCGGGGGATGCTTCGAGTTCTTTGAGAATCGAAAGTGCAGATGGGGTCGGGTGCCGGTTCGGATTCGTCGGACCGGCACCCGGCTCGGGGTGACTGTTGAGCGACCCTGGCGTGCTTGTTGCGTGATGCAGTGCGTTGCGAATCGATCGCGGCGAGGGAGGCCGTGCGAAAGGGGGAATCATGAATCTGACTGAAGCTGTGAAGGAGTTCGCCGATCGTCTGTCGGACGAATTGTCTCCGGCAATGGGAGGCGAGTCGGGAGGTTCGCTCGCGCGACTGATCGACTCGGTGGCTCGCGCTGGCGTCGACGACCGCGAACTCCTCGTGTTGATGGCGGAGTTGACCCGCTTGCTCAATCTGACGACGACGGCGTTGGCTGGAGTGTCGGAGGCTGCCGCGCGATCGGGGCTTCCGACTCGCAAGCGAGTGAGATCGGTCGTCGACCTGTTGAAAGGACTCGGTCACTCGCCGGCGGCGGCACATCGTCTCGCTCGGGTGGGTGGCGTCGCGGCGACGCTCCCGTCGTTGTCGCGGCAGGCGCGCGCAGGCGGTGTCTCAGTGGAACACGTCGATGCTGTCGGACGCGGGATCGCGTTCGTGGAGAAGCGGATCCCGCTCGACTCCGCGGCGCGTGAGGATCTGGCTCGGCGGCTGACGGTGCAGGAGACTCCGGCGGGTGTGGCTCGCCGAGCGCGGGAACTCGCGCTCGAATGGGCTCCGGAGCTCGATGAATCCGATCCGGACTCGGTGCCGGTCGCGGAGAACTCGGAGCTCAATGAGATGAGTCTGGCAGTCGGGGCCGACGGTCGGATCTCGGCGACGCTCGACGTGGATGTGCTCACCGGAGAGGAACTCAGCGCGGCGCTGGATCGGTTGTGCCGACCGGTGCCGCTGCCGGACGGCTCACCCGATCCGCGCGCGGTGGGACGGCGGCGTGCAGATGCGTTCGGGCAGATAGTCCGCTCCTTCCTCAGCGGACGCGATCGCCCGTCGAGCGGCGGCGTCCTTCCGCACGTCACTCTGGTCGTGCCGAGTCGCACGGAGGAACGTGTGAGTGGCAGGCGGTCGGAGACGGAGCAGAGGGTCTCGTCGCTCGGCTACACCGGGCCGGTGTCGTCCGCGACGGTGGGTCTGGTTCTCTGCGATGCGGCGGTGCGGCGCATCGTGATCGACGGCGAGTCGGTGCCGCTGGACGTCGGCCGTGAACAGCGGCTGGTCACGGCGGGGATCAGAAGGGCACTCGAAGTGCGAGATCGAGGGTGCGCATTCCCAGGGTGCGGCCGGCCCGTCGGATGGACCGATGCGCATCACTGCATTCCGTGGTCGCAGGGTGGAGAGACGTCGCTCGACAACAGCGTTCTGCTGTGCCGGATGCACCACACGCTGATTCATAAATCGGGGTGGGAGGTCTTCATCGGCCACGATCGGTATCCCTGGTTCCGTGAGCCTGCGGACACCGACCAGCCGAACCGGCCGCGAAGGGAGTTGCGGTCGAACGCGCGCAGGACGCTCACGTCGGCGCCGGCAGCCGCGTGACTGCGGCGGCTACCGCGGGCAGAAGGTCGTGGCGATCTTCATGACGGTCTCCAGCGGTGCGCCGCGGAGGCCGAGATCCCACGACACACCCTTGACGATCTGCAAGCACTGCGCGTAGTTCGAGTTCACCGAGTTGTCGACCTTCACGACGACCTTGTTGGTCCCGCCGAGGAGGTTGGTGGTGATCTGCTCGCCGGTCTCGGCGGCGTCGGACTTCGCTTCTCCGGACTTCGCGTCTCCCGGCTCGTCCGACGGCTCGGTCGCCTTGGTTCCGACGCAGGTGCCGGAGACGGTGTAGTCGGTCTTGTTGAACATCCCTGCGAAGTTCGCGATGCCGGTGTGCTGGTTCAGCGTGTTGAGCTTCACGGTGCGGGTCAACGTCTTGGTGCCGGTCTTGGCGTCCTTCCGGGTGGCGGTGACGGTGCACTGGTCCGCGTCCTTGCGGTTGATCACCATCACGTTGATCTCGTTGGTCCCGGAGGTGATCGAGACGGCTCCGGATGCCGGCTGCTGGTACCCGCCGACGACGCCGGCCGCGGCGTCGCCCGGGGCGAATGCGGCGCCGACGGTCGCGGCGAGAGCGGCGGTCGCGCCGACGGTGGCCAACTGGATGCTGCGCTTCACGTGAAACTCCTCAGGGTGAGCTGGACCATGCAACTACACCGGAGACGGCGGTCCGCGCGCAAATCGCCGAGCGTGGGGGCATGCGGTGTGAATGGAGCCGTCAAGATCCTCGGCGCCGCCGTATAGATCGCGTTAAGGCATCTGGCGCAGCGCATCTCGTGCGACGAGCGTGAGGTCCGAGCCCGCCGGACCGGCGGGCCGTCGGATTGAGGAGGCCGGGAGATGGCTGACGTCGTAATGGTCGGCATCGCCGTGCTCGCGATAGCCGCGTGCGCTGGACTGCTGTTCGCACTGGAGCGGGGGACCGGGCGATGACCGGGGCTGGCACGGTGTCGGTGGTGCTGTTGATCGCCGCAATCGGCGTCGTCGGATATCTGGTGGCAGCGCTGCTGTACCCGGACAAGTTCTAGAGAGTCGGGGCATTGACTGATCTTTCGGCCGGCATTCTGCAGCTGGCAGCTGTTCTCGTCGTGCTCGCGGTGGTGTATGTGCCGCTGGGCGACTACATGGCGCGGGTGTACGAGTCCGTGAAGGACTCTCCGCCGGAGCGTCTGCTCTACCGGGTGATCGGCGTCGATCCGCGGGCGAATCAGACCTGGCGCGGCTACGCGCTGTCGGTCCTCGGATTCTCCGGTGTCTCGATTCTGGTGCTGTACGCGCTGCAGCGTCTGCAGGGGCATCTCCCGTGGTCGGACGGAAAGCCCGGCATGTCTCCGGCGGTCGCCTTCAACACCGCGATCTCGTTCGTCGCCAACACCAACTGGCAGTCGTACGAGCCCGAGACCGTCATCAGCAACCTGTCGCAGATGCTCGGCCTGGCGGTTGCGAACTTCCTGTCTGCGGCGGTCGGCATGGCCGTGGCGATCGCGCTGATCCGGGGCATCGTCAGCCGCCGGGGCAACGGAGTGCTCGGCAACTTCTGGGTCGATCTCGTGCGGGGCACCGTCCGGATTCTGCTGCCGCTGGCGCTGGTCGTGGCGACGATCCTGGTCTTCCAAGGGGCGGTCCAGTCGTGGCACACGGCAGCGGAATTCACCACTGTGGACGGGACCGCGGGACGGGTCCCATTGGGTCCCTTCGCGTCCCAAGAGGCGATCAAGCTTCTCGGCACCAACGGCGGTGGAACGTACGGGGCCAACTCGGCGCACCCCTTCTCCAACCCGACGCCACTGACCAACGTGGTCCAGGTGCTGGCGATCCTGATCATTCCGGTCTGTCTCACCCGCACTTACGGCACGCTGGTGCGCGATCGCCGACAGGGGCTCACGCTGCTGGGCGTGATGGCCGTCATCTGGGGCGCGATGCTGGCGCTGGTCTGGACCTTCGAGTCGCGGACCGACGGGATCGCGTCGCAGGCCGCGGGCGCCATGCTGGAGGGCAAGGAGTATCGGTTCGGGATTCCGGGCTCCGCTCTCTTCGCGGTGTCGACCACGGGCACGTCGACGGGTGCGGTGAACGCCGCTCACGACAGCTTCGCCGCAGCATCGGGCGGAGGGCTGCTCTGGAACATGCTGTTGGGCGAGGTCGCCCCCGGAGGCGTCGGCTCGGGCCTCTACGGACTCCTGGTGCTCGCGATCATCACGGTCTTCGTCGGCGGCCTGCTGGTGGGTCGGTCGCCGGAGTTCGCGGGCAAGCGGATCGGTCAGAAGGAGATCACCGTCGCCGCGCTCTACGTACTGGTGATGCCGGCGCTGGTGCTCGCGGGGTCCGCGGTGACTGTTCTTCTCGGATCCACACCGGAGGCTCTCGGCAACGACGGTGCCCGCGGCAGTGACAGTGCGATCCACGGGTTCAGCGAGATCATGTACGCATACGCGTCGGCGGCGAACAACAACGGCAGCGCGTTCGGCGGACTCGCCGCCACCAACGACTGGTTCCAGATCTCGTTGGGGCTGGCCATGCTGTTCGGCCGGCTGGTGCCGATCGTCCTGGTGCTCGCATTGGCCGGACTGCTGGCCAGGCAGAAGCCCAAACAGAACGAGACATCGGTCTCGCTGCTGCCCACCAGCGGAATCCTTTACGGCTCACTTCTTCTCGGCACCACGCTGCTGGTCGCCGGACTGACCTTCTTCCCGGCGATGGCGCTGGGACCGATCGCGGAGGCACTGTGATGACTGCGACGCAGACGAGCGACGAGAGTGCGAACGACACGAGCATGGCGGGGAGCGGTGCATTCGACGTGAGGCAGCTCGTGTCGTCGCTGCCCCAGGCGCTGCGCAAGCTCAATCCGCGCGATCAGGCTCGCAACCCGGTGATGTTCGTGGTGTACCTCGGTGCGGCGATCACCACCGTGCTGGCCATCGTCTACCCATCGGTGTTCGCGTGGACGGTGGTGGTGTGGCTGTGGTTCACGGTGATCTTCGCGGGTCTGGCCGAGGCAGTCGCCGAGGGGCGCGGCCGAGCGCAGGCCGACAGCCTGCGGAAGGTGAAGCGCGACACCGTTGCCCGGGTTCTCGGCGACGACGGCGCCATCAGCCGGATCCCCGGGGCGGAGCTGAAGCCGGGAATGCGGATCGTGGTCGAGGCGGGCGAGACCATCGCCGGGGACGGCGACGTGGTGGAGGGCATCGCGACGGTCGACGAGTCGGCCATCACCGGGGAGTCCGCGCCGGTGGTGCGGGAGTCCGGCGGCGACCGGTCGGCGGTCACCGGGGGCACCGTCGTGCTGTCGGACCGCATCGTCGTGCAGATCACGGCCGAGCCGGGCAGCACCTTCGTCGACAGAATGATCGCGCTCGTCGAAGGTGCGTCGCGCAAGAAGACTCCCAACGAGATCGCGCTCGACATCCTGCTGACGGCGCTGACCATCATCTTCCTGCTCGCGGTGGTCGCGATCGGTCCGATGCAGAGCTATGCGGGACAAGCCGCCGACCCGGTGAAGCTGATCGCACTCCTGGTGTGCCTGATTCCGACGACGATCGGGGCGTTGCTCTCGTCCATCGGCATCGCAGGCATGGACCGGCTGGTGCAGCGCAATGTCTTGGCCATGTCGGGGCGCGCCGTGGAGGCGGCGGGCGACATCGACACCCTGCTGATGGACAAGACCGGCACCATCACCTACGGCAATCGCCGGGCCACAGAGTTCCATCCGGCAGACGGAGTGGAACTCGTGGAGCTGGCGGGCGTCGCGTACCGGTGCAGCCTGGCCGACGACACCCCGGAGGGCCGCAGCATCATCGACTTGGCGATCGAACGCTACGAGGTGACCCCGCTCGACGAGGTGTCGCTTGCCGCGGCGAGATCGGGCGCCGATCCGGGTATCACCGTGGTGCCGTTCACGGCTCAGACGCGGATGAGCGGCGTCGACGTGGACGAGAACGGGCGGCTCAGCGAATACCGCAAGGGTGCCGCAGACGCGGTGGAGAAGTGGGTCGGCGAGCTCCCGGCGCAGGTGCGCGCCGACGTCGACACCATCGCCACCCGCGGCGGAACGCCGCTGGTGGTCGGCATCCGGCGAGGGCTGCGGTCGCATGTGCTCGGTGTCATCGAACTGTCGGACGTGGTGAAGCCGGGGATGACCGAGCGCTTCTCGCAGTTGCGCGCCATGGGTATTCGCACCGTGATGGTGACCGGCGACAACCCGCTAACCGCCAAGGCCATCGCCGACCAGGCCGGCGTCGACGACTTCATCGCCCAGGCCACTCCCGAGGACAAGCTCGACCTGATCAGAAAGGAGCAGTCGGGAGGCCGACTGGTCGCGATGACGGGTGACGGCACCAACGACGCTCCCGCGCTGGCTCAGGCCGACGTGGGGCTGGCGATGAACACCGGAACCATGGCGGCCAAGGAGGCCGGCAACATGGTCGACCTCGACTCCGATCCCACCAAGCTGATCGAGGTGGTGGCGATCGGAAAACAACTGCTGATCACCCGCGGCGCCCTGACCACGTTCTCGCTGGCCAACGATCTCGCGAAGTACTTCGCGATCCTGCCCGCATTGTTCAGCACGGTGTACCCGCAGCTCGACGCGCTCAACATCATGCGGTTGCATTCGGCGCAGTCGGCGATCGTCTCCGCGGTCGTCTTCAATGCGCTGATCATCGTCGCGCTGATTCCGTTGTCGCTGAAGGGCGTGCGCTATCGGGCGACGAGCGCGGCCAATCTGCTGCGCCGCAACCTGCTGCTCTACGGGCTCGGCGGCGTGGTGACGCCGTTCATCGGCATCTGGCTGATCGATCTGCTCGTCCGGCTGCTGCCGGGGATGGGATGAGGACATGAAGAACGTCTTGCTCGGCCTGATCCGGCAGAGCGGTGTGGCACTGCTCGCTCTGGTCGCGTTGACCGTCGTCGTGGGCGGCCTGTATCCCGTTGCGGTCTGGGGCATCTCGCGGTTCCACACGACTGCTGCCGAAGGGTCGTTCCAGTCCGACGTGCACGGTTGCCGAGCCTCCGACCTGCTCGGCGTCGACCAGCGGCCCGCGCCCGGACAGCCCGACCCGTTCCTGCACAACCGGGTCGCCGGCGGCGTCGACGACCCGATGGCGCCGGGCGATCCGGCGGCGTCGGGGGCGAGCAACCTCGGCCCGAACAGCCCCGAACTGGTCCAGATCATCGACGCCCGCCGCGCGACGATCGCCGCGCGCGAGGGCGTGAAGCCGGCACAGGTGCCCGCCGACGCCGTCACCGCCTCGGGCTCGGGACTCGACCCCGACATCAGCGTGGAGTACGCCGCTCTGCAGGTGCCGCGGATCGCCCGGGCGTCGGGTCTGGCGCCGCAGGAGGTCCGCGAGATCATCGCCGACCACACCCGGGGCCGCCAGCTGGGTTTCCTCGGGCAGGAGCGGGTCAACGTCCAACAGGTGAACCGCGACCTGCAGAGCGCGCGCGAGACGCGGGCCGGGACAGAGCCGCATGGCACCGCCTGCCGATAGCATCGGCGACATGCCATCAGCTGAGGAACCACGGGGCCAACTCGAGGTATTCCTCGGCTGTGCCCCGGGCGTCGGCAAGACGTACGAGATGCTGGCGCGGGCTCGCACACTCGCCGACGAGGGCGTCGACGTGGTGGTCGGGGTGGTCGAAACCCACGGGCGAGCGGCGACGGCGGCACTGCTGGACGGGCTGGAAGTGATCGAGCGCGTGCCCGTCGAATACCGCGGGACCGTGCTCCTCGAAATGGATCTCGACGCGGTGCTCGCGCGTGAGCCGGAACTGGTGCTGGTCGACGAACTCGCGCATTCCAATGCGCCGGGCATGCGCAACGAGAAGCGGTGGCAGGACATCGAGGAACTCCGGGACGCGGGAATAGACGTGCTGTCCGTCGTCAACATCCAGCATTTCGAAAGCCTCAACGACGTCGTCGCCCGCATCACCGGCGTCACCCAGCGCGAGACGGTGCCCGACGCGGTGGTCCGCGGCGCCGACCAGATCGAGCTCGTCGACATCGAGCCGCGTGCGCTGCGGCAGCGACTCGCCCAGGGCAAGGTGTACGACGCCGGGCGGATCGACGGCGCCCTCGCCAACTTCTTCCGGCAGGGCAATCTGACGGCGCTTCGCGAGCTGGCTCTGCTGTGGCTCGCCGATCGCGTCGACGACAAGCTCGCCGCCTACCGTGCGGCCAACGCCATCACCGAGACCTGGGAGGCGCGCGAACGGGTGGTGGTGGCGGTCACCGGCGGACCGGAATCGGCCGGGCTGATCCGCCGGGCCGGGCGGATCGCGTCGCGGTCGAGCGCCGAGTTGCTGGTGGTGCACGTGGTGCGCGGCGACGGTCTGACGAATCGGGGAGCCGCCGACGTCGGCGGCCTGCGGCAGGTGGCGGCGGGCATCGGCGCGCGCCTGTATTCGGTGGTCGGTGACGACGTCCCGGAGACGCTCCTGGAGTTCGCGCGCGCGATGAACGCGACGCAGTTGGTCCTCGGCACGTCGAGGCGGTCGCGGTGGCGGCGGCTGTTCGACGAGGGCGTCGGCGCGGCCGTGGTGCGTGACAGCGGCCGCATCGACGTCCACATGGTGACGCACGAGAAGGCTGCGGTGCGGAATCGTCTCGACATCCGCGACACGCGATTCCACCGGCCCGGCAGCTGGATTCTCGCGGTGCTCGCGCCGCTCGCACTCACCGGGGTGCTCGCGCTGACGAACGAATACCTTGGCTTCACCAGTCAGAGCGCACTGTTCTTCGTGGTGATCCTCGCGGTCGCGCTGCTCGGCGGAGTGGTGCCCGCGGCGCTGTCGGCGGTGATGTCGGGCCTGCTGCTGAACTACTTCTTCGCCGCGCCCACCTTCACGTTCACCATCGCCGAACCGGACAACATCATCACCCTCGCGGTGATGCTCATCATCGCGGTCGCGATTGCGGCACTGGTGGATTCGGCGACGGTCCGACGCAGGCAGGCACAGCGCGCAGGTCGTGACGCCGAGCTGCTGGCGCTCTTCTCCAGCGCGGTCCTCGACGGGGCGGGGGTCTCCGGGCTGCTGCAGCGGGTCCGCGAGACGTACCAGCAGACCGCGGTCGCGGTCGCGCGGAAGGACGACCGCACCGAGACGGTCGCGCATTCGGTGGGGGAGAACCCGCCGCTGACCGCGGCTGAAGCCGACACCGTCTGTCCGGCCGCCGGCGGCGAGTACCAGCTGCTGCTGCGCGGACCCGAAGTGGGAGCCGCCGACCAGCGGGTACTCGCGGCCGTCGCCAGCCAGGTGGCCGCGGCGGTCGAGCGGGACCGGCTCGAGGCCGAGGCCGCGGAGGCTGACGAGTTGGCGCGCACCGATGAGCTGCGGCGCGCGCTGCTGGCCGCGGTGAGCCACGATCTGCGGACGCCGCTCGCGGCGGCGAAGGCGGCGGCGTCGAGTCTGCGCAGCCCGGAGGTGGTGTTCAGCGAGGAGGACACCGCCGAACTGCTCGCGACGATCGAGGAGTCCGTCGATCAGCTGGCCTCGCTGGTGGGCAACCTGCTCGACTCGTCGCGGCTGGCCGCGGGAGTGGTCCGTCCCCGGCGCACCCGCACCTACTTGCCGGAGGTGATCCACCGCGCGGGCGCCGCCGTGTCGCGTCGGGCGCCGGGGACTCCGGAGATCACGGTCGACATCGGATGCGACTGGGCGGTCACCGACGCCGGACTCCTGGAGCGGGCGCTGGCCAATCTGATCGACAACGCGCTGCGCCACGGCGGCGACGCGATCGAGATCCGCACCGAGTCGGTGCCGGCCGACGACTCCGACGAGCGCCGGTGCCGAATCCGGGTGATCGATCACGGTCCCGGTATCCCGGCGGAGGAGCGGTCGCGCGTCTTCACTCCGTTCCACCAGTACGGCGACCAGAACCGGCAGACGTCGGGTGTCGGGCTCGGATTGTCGGTGGCGAGCGGGTTCGTGTCGGCGGTCGGAGGAACGCTGGCGGTGGCGCAGACTCCCGGCGGCGGGACGACGATGGTCGTGGAACTACCCGCGGAGCACGACCCGGCCGACGACCCGGAGGGAGGCGCGTGATGGCCGAACACGGGCACGTCCTCGTGGTGGACGACGAGCCGCAGTTGCTTCGAGCCTTGCGAATCAACTTGCGCGCCAGGGGCTTCGACGTGACCACGGCGGCTACCGGCGCACAGGCGCTGGAGGCGGCGAGCAAGCGGACACCCGACGTGGTGGTCCTCGACCTCGGGCTGCCCGACATGGATGGGTTCACCGTCCTCGCCGGCCTGCGCGGGTGGACGTCGGTGCCGGTGATCGTGCTGTCGGCGCGCACCGACGCCGCCGACAAGGTGCAGGCTCTGGACGCGGGTGCGGACGACTACGTGACCAAACCCTTCGGCATGGAGGAGTTCCTCGCCCGTCTGCGCGCGGCGATCAGGCGGGGCAGCGTCGCCGGAACACCGGCCGAGAGCCCGGTGGTGCGCGCCGGCGCGCTGGAAGTCGATCTCATGGGCAAGCGGGTCCTGCGCGACGGTGAGCCCGTGCGGCTCACACCCACCGAATGGGGTGTGCTCGAACTGCTCGTGCGCAGCGAACCGAATCTGGTGAGCCAGCGGGAGATCCTCACCACCGTGTGGGGGCCCACATACGTGAACCAGACCAACTATCTCCGCGTCTACCTGGCTGCGCTGCGGCGCAAGCTGGAGGCCGATCCGTCGCATCCGCAGCACCTCATCACCGAGGCGGGAATGGGGTATCGCTTCGTCCGGTGACGGCCGGAGATCGGCAGTACCCTCGTGCCATGACCGCCACCGTCGCCCAAGTCGCCGCCGCCAAGTACGTCATGCTGACCACTTACAAGAAGGACGGCACTCCCGTGGCATCGCCGCTGTGGGCGGCGCCCGACGGTGACGACATGCTGCTGTGGACGGTCGGCGATTCGTGGAAGGTGAAGCGGCTGCGCCGCAACAACAACGTGCTGGTCCAGGCGTGCAACGCGAGCGGGCGCAGCACCAGCGGACCTCAGGTGGCCGGGCTCGGCGAGATCGTCGACCGCCAGCGAGCCGTCGACGCGATCATCCGCAAGTACGGGCTCATCGGCCGGCTGACCATCTGGGGATCGTCGTTGCGCCGGGGCGCTTCGGCGACGGTCGGGATCCGCGTCCGCGACGTGCTGTAGATCCCCGAAGGGCCTGTCGTGCGAGCGTGCCCCAGGCTGGTTGAGCGAGCTTTCTCCAGGCCGGTTGGGCGAGCTTTCCCAGGCTGGTTGCGCGAGGTGTCCCGAGGCTTATTGAGCGAGGGTGCCCCAGGCTGGTTGAGCGAGCGTTCTCCAGGCTTGTTGAGCGAGCGAAGCGAGTCGAAACCCTCACCCGCCCCGCGCCAGCAACGACAGCGTGACCCGCACATACGCCTGTGCGGCCGTGACGAGTTCGGACAACGACACTGATTCGTCGGGCTGATGCGCCTGCCCGTTGATGTCGCCGGGCCCCATCACGACGGTGGGGATGCCGAGGGCGGTGCTGATCCAGCCGCCGTCGCACGCGGCGGTCCAGCCGCCGACACGGGTGGGCGCCCCGGAGTCGGCGACGGCCTGCGCGGTGGCGTCGACGATCGGATCGTCGGCCGGAGTGGCGAAGCCGGGCAGATACATCGTCGGAGTCACCGAGACGGCGACACCGTCGGACTCGATGCCCGCGGCGCGGATCTCCTCCGACAGGCGCCTGCCGATCTCATCGACGTCTTCGCCGGGCATCAGCCGACGGTCGACGCCCATCGCGCAGTTCGGGGCCACCACTGAGATGCCCTGTCCGCCGTCGATGGTCCCGACGTTCCACGTTCCGTAGCCGAGCAGCGGATCCGGGTCCGCTGCCATGCGGCGCTGGTCGGCGTCGATCAGCTCGATCACCCTCGCCGCGGCGAGGATCGCGCTGGCGCCGTCGCTGGGGCGGCCGGAGTGTGCGGCGCGGCCGGTCACGACCACATCGAAGTACGACGCGCCGCGGCAACCGCGAACCACCTCGAGCCGGGTGGGCTCGGCGACGATGCATCCGAGGTACTCGCCGGAAGGCGGATCGGCGACCAGATGCCTCACCCCGACCCCGTGTTCCTCCTCGTCGACGGTCACCACCAGGCGGACCGGTCCGGAGACCTCGACGCCGTCGTCGACGGCACGCGCGACGACCTTCATCGCCGCCACAACGGCGGCGATGCCGCCCTTCATGTCGGTGGCGCCGCGTCCGACGATCAGATCGCCGTCACGACGTGGCACGAACGGATCGCCCGTCCAGCCGGGCCCGGGCGGAACGACGTCGGAGTGCCCCAGGAACATCAGACCCGGGCCGGCGGCGTCGCCGTTGACCGTCGCGATCAGATTCGGCCGGCCGGGCGCGGCTTCGGAGACCTCGACGTCGAACCCCGCTTCGCGGCACGCATCGGCCAGAACCGCGACGGTCGACTCCTCGCTGCCACCTGGGTTGACGCTCGCCTCGGCGATCAGCGCACACGTCAGCGCCTCGACCTCGGCGGCGTCGACAGCGGCTGCCAGAGCGTCGACGACGTCTTGACTGACAGTCCTCATCGTCGGCCTTTCTCCTTCAGCTTCGAGTCGTCGGGCGCACAGGGAGCCCTCGATAGTAGGCTATGCCCGATGGCCATTGTGTATTTCGTGATTGCGGTGCTCGCGCTGTTGGGTGCGGGCGCCCTGTTGTGGCTGGACCGGAACCGGTCGCAACAGGTTCACCACCAGCGCGCTGTGTGGGGCGAGACGCATTCCTTCAAGTTCCGCGAGACCGACAGCAAGCTTCGCACCGTGTTCCATCGTGCCGCGATGGACGTGCCGGAGCACGTCCGGGTGCGCGATGTCGCCTACGGCGTCTACGAGGGTGCCGAAGCCGTGGTCTTCGACCTCGAAGACACGTCGACCATCGTCGCGGTGCGTCGTCCGGCCGCGTCGGCGGTGACCGTTGACCTGCGCTACGAGGATGTGCTCGCGCCCGCGGAAGACGATGTGGATCTGCTCGGCGCGATGGGATCGCGCGTCATGTTCGCGAGCAATCTCGACGCCGCACGCCGGATCTGCGACCGCCGCATGGTGACACTCGCCACCGACACCCCGGCCTACGTCGAGATCCTGTGGAACGAGGGCAACTGGGCGCTCGGCGCGATGCCGGTGACAGTGGAGGACGAGCGTCTCGACGTCGCACTCGACGCCGTTCGCCGCTTCGCGGATCTGCTGCGCGTACTGCCGCCCGCCGTGGTGCCGCAGGACGCGCCCGACCCGCGCGATCCGCACGGTCCCACCAACGAGGAACTGGCCGACGAGAAGACCGAGTCTCTGCGCGACAAGGAGCGTCGTCGCCGCATGGAGGCATCGGCATCACAGCCGGCCCCGCGGCCGGAGCCGCGCCCGTCCCGGCTGGACGCGACACCGCGCCCGCCCGACTCCGCGGGCACTTCGCGGATCGAGCCGATCCGGCGGCCTGCGCCGCGACCGGTCGCCGATCCCCGCACGTCCCGGGAGCGTTTCGCTCCGCCGGACCTTCCGCGGCTGAACGACCCGCGCGAACGCTGATCCGGCACGCCCGGACCCCTGACCTCTTGAAGCCCTCTTAGGAGCTGGTGACCCATGTCGGCATCCGATGCCACCCCCGCCGTCGACGGCGCCGCGCGCGCCCGCCTCGCCGAACTGGTGACCGAACTGGCCGTCGTGCACGGCAAGGTCACGCTGTCGTCGGGCAAGGAAGCCGACTACTACGTCGACCTGCGCCGCGCGACGCTGCACTCGGAGGCCTCACGGCTGATCGGTCAGCTGATGCGAGAGCTGACCGCGGACTGGGACTACGCCTCCGTCGGCGGACTCACGCTCGGCGCGGACCCGGTCGCGACGTCGATCATGCACGCCGACGGTCGGGCCGTCGACGCGTTCGTGGTGCGCAAGGCCGCCAAGACGCACGGCATGCAGCGACGGATCGAGGGCCCGGACATCGCGGGGCGTCGCGTGCTGGTGGTCGAAGACACGTCGACCACCGGTGCGTCGCCGTCGCAGGCTGTCGAGGCCGCCCGCGAGGCCGGTGCCGAGGTGGTCGGGGTCGCGACCGTGGTGGATCGTGCGACCGGCGCAGACGATGTCATCACCGCGCTCGGTGTGCCGTACCGGTCGCTCCTCGGGCTTGCCGACCTCGGCCTTGCCTGACCGGCCCGACGACGCCGTCGGGCCCACCGAGTGGGTCACCGGGGTCGGCCCGGCCGTCGGTGTCGGCCCGTGGCTCGAGGAATGCGAGGGACCGCTGCCCGGTGACCCCCGCTACGACCGCACGCTCCTCGCGGAGGGGGATCGGCGCAACGTCGTCGACGCCTACCGCTATTGGACCCGCGAGGCGATCGTCGCGGACCTCGACACGCGTCGCCACGAGTTCCACATCGCCATTGAGAACTGGGGGCACGACGCCAACATCGGCACGGTGGTGCGGACCGCGAACGCCTTCCTCGCGGCCGAGGTGCACATCGTCGGGCGCCGCCGCTGGAATCGGCGCGGTGCCATGGTCACCGACCGCTACCAGCATCTCCGGCACCACTCCACCGTCGCCGACCTCATGGAGTGGGCTCGCGCGGAGCATTTGACGGTGGTCGCTGTCGACAACACACCCGGCGCGGCGGCGCTGGAACGCACCGAACTCCCGCGGCGGTGCGTGCTGGTGTTCGGCCAGGAGGGACCCGGCGTCAGCGACGAGACGCAGGACAGCGCCGATCTCACGGTCTCCGTCGCGCAGTTCGGGTCCACCCGCAGCATCAACGCGGGCGTCGCCGCGGGCATCGTCATGCACGCGTGGATCGCCCAGCACGCCGACCTCGATCAGGCGTGGTGATCGGCTTCCGGTTCGCCGTTCATCCGCGCTTCAGACGGGGTGGTTCAGCGCGTCGATCACCTGCTGGATGCAGTCGGACGGGCGGTCGTTGATCATGTGCCAGTTGAACTGCAGTTCGCGCCACCCGAGTGACTGAAGGTGGTTCGCCTTGGCGAGGTCGTTTCCGTGGCGCCGCGGATCGCGCTGAAAACTCCAGCCGGAGATCTCGACGGCCAGCCGGTGGTCGGGCCAGGCGAAGTCGAGTCGCCACCCGCCGGTCGGGAACTGCTGCACCCACCCGTCGAGTCGCCACTGCCTGAGTAAACGTGCGAAGAGTCGCTCGGCCTCGGACTCGCTGTCGGACCCCGCGATGCGGACGAGCCCGCGGGCTTCGCGGATCCCGACCAGACCGGCGTGGTCGGTGAGCGCGCGCTCCAGGTCGGCGAGCCGGACCTGCCGGGCCTGCAGCATGCGGTCGAGGAATGCGGTGCCCTCGGCGAGTTCGACAGCGGTCATCAGTGCGGTCAGCGGCTTGTGTGTCAGGGACAGCCCGCGGACCCGGGTGAGCGATTCGGGACGGTACACGCGGCGCACGGCACGGACGCCGACCGGCCACTCGAGGGAAGGCGCCTGCGACCGGCACGAGAGGGTGAGATGCGTCGGCAACTGATCCACCATGCCGTGCCACCACGCGGCGGTGGTCCGGTCGGCGACGCCGCGGTGCGCGAGAACCGCTGCGCGGACCATCGCGGCCTCAGTGAAGTCGTTCGCCGCCGATCGGTAGACGCCCCGCGCCAGGCCGGACCACTCGCCGCGCTCGATCCTGCCCTGGATCTGCCTGCGGGTCAGCCCCAGCTCGATCGCCTGCGTTGCCGTGATGACGCCGTCGTGCGCCGCCAAGTAGGCCGCGACGTCCCCTGTATCCCCCACATCTGATTAGACGCGGCGGAGTGCCGTTCGGTTCCAATGCGAATCCTGTCGAGTTGGTACCCACCACGGGTACCAACTCGACAGGATTCACGGCTCGGCCGAGATCAGTCGAGTTCGACCGGGCTCTCGCTCTTCTGGATCCGGCGGCGGCGCAGCCACTCGAAGACCATCGGCAGCACCGAGATCAGCACGATCACGATGAAGATGGGCTCGATGAGCTTCTGGATGATCTCGAACTGGCCCAGCCAGTAGCCGAGCAGGACGATGCCCGCGCCCCAGACGATCGCGCCCACCACGTTGTAGATCGTGAAGACGGCGAACTTCATCCGCGCGGCGCCGGCGACGATCGGGGCCAACGTGCGCACGATGGGTACGAAACGCGCCAGGAAGATGGTGATGGGTCCGTGCTTCTCGAAGAACTCGTGCGCCTCGTCGAGGTAGCGCTGCTTGAGGAAGCGCGCATCCGGCTTGAACATCGACGTCCCCGCGTAGCGGCCGATCCAGTAACCCACCTGGCCACCCAGGATGCCCGCGATCGGGACGCCGATCAGCAGAGGCCACAGGGTGAGGCCCGAGTCTGCGACCTTGGCTGCGTTCTCGCCCGCCTCGCCCGCGGCGATCAGACCAGCGACGAACAGCAGCGAGTCGCCCGGCAGCACCGGGAACAGGACGCCCGACTCGATGAAGATGACGAGGAGCAGACCCCAGAATGCGGCCGCTCCGAAGTACCCGATCAGATTGAACGGATCCATGAAGCCGGGCATCAGTGCCACGTTCGTCGTGGTCTCGGCAAGCAGAGTGTCGATCACAGGCCCCGATCCTACCGGCAGTCGCTTCGAGAACCCTTAACGATGTCCTTGGCAGGGGACCGGCCCGGCCCGGCGAGGCAACCGTCATACTGGATCGGACAGCTAACAATCGAGTGGAAAACATCCACTGGCTCTCTTAGGACGTGAGAATGCCTATCGCAACCCCCGAGAAGTACGCCGAGATGCTGGCCAAGGCCAAGGCGGACGGTTACGCGTTCCCTGCCATCAACTGCACCTCGTCGGAGACCGTCAACGCGGCCATCAAGGGATTCGCCGATGCCGGCAGCGACGGCATCATCCAGTTCTCGACCGGCGGTGCTGAGTTCGGTTCGGGTCTGGGTGTCAAGGACATGGTCACCGGTGCCGTCGCCCTCGCCGAGTTCGCCCACGTCGTCGCCGAGAAGTACGACGTCACCATCGCGCTGCACACCGACCACTGCCCCAAGGACAAGCTCGACGGCTTCGTCCGACCGCTGATCGAGATCTCCCGCGAGCGTGTCGCGAAGGGGCAGAACCCGCTGTTCCAGTCGCATATGTGGGACGGCTCGGCCATCCCGATCGACGAGAACCTCGAGATCGCGAAGGAACTGCTCGCCAAGACCAAGGAGGCGAACATCATCCTCGAGGTGGAGATCGGCGTCGTCGGCGGCGAAGAGGACGGCGTCGAGAACGCCATCAACGACAAGCTCTACACCTCGGTCGAGGACTTCGAGAAGACCGTCGACGCGCTCGGTACCGGCGAGAACGGTAAGTACCTGCTCGCCGCCACGTTCGGCAACGTCCACGGCGTCTACAAGCCGGGCAATGTGAAGCTGCGCCCCGAGGTCCTCAAGGAGGGCCAGGACGCCGCGGTCGCCAAGCTCGGTCTCGACGCGTCGGCCAAGCCCTTCGACTTCGTCTTCCACGGCGGCTCCGGCTCGCTCAAGAGCGAGATCGAGGAGGCCGTCAGCTACGGCGTCATCAAGATGAACGTCGACACCGACACCCAGTACGCGTTCACCCGCCCGGTGGCCGGTCACATGATGACCAACTACGACGGTGTGCTCAAGGTGGACGGTGAGGTCGGCAACAAGAAGGTCTACGACCCGCGCAGCTACCTGAAGAAGGCGGAGGCCTCGATGGCCGAGCGCGTGGTCGAGGCGTGCAACGACCTCGGGTCGTCCGGCAAGTCGATCGGCCGCTGACCAGCCGGGCCGCACGCGCCCGATACGAGACGAGACGGTCCCTCGGAGCGATGCTCCGGGGGACCGTCTCGTGAAGTGCGGTACCGCGGGCGTTACGGCTTCAGGCAGACCTTCCATTCGCCGTCGATCTGGTGAAGCGTGATCTGCGCGGGTGCGGTCTTCGAAGGATCGTTGCTCGGGTACATATCGACGCCGACGCGTGCGGTGTCACCGTTGATCTGGACGGCCTTGACGTCGTCGAAGGTCATCAGCTCATTGCGGTTCTTCTGGGCTTCGAAGGCCTTCTGGAAGTCGGCGTCGGAGACCTTGGAGTAGTACGCGTAATCCGCGCCGCAGGTCACCTCGCGCAGCTTGTCGAGGTCACCCGAGGTCATCGCGCTCCGGTAGTCCTTGGCGGCGTCGGCCACCTTGTGCTCCGGTGAGCTGCCGACCAGCGCATACCAGAGGCCGACCGCGATCGCCGCGATGACGATGACCGCGGCGACGAGGAGGCCGATCAGCTTGCCACGGCTGCGCTTGCGCTGCGTTTCGGCCGGCGCGACCACCTGCGGCGCGGGCTTGGCCTGTGCGGGCCGACCCGCAGGTGCGGCGGCGGCACCGGCTGCTGCGGCTCCGGCTGCGACAGCCGCGGGCACCGCCATCTCGGTGGTCGGCGCCTCCGATGCCGGCACCTCGACGGGCTGATCGGCCGGGGCGGCGACCTCGACGGTCGGGGCCGAGGCTGCATCCGTGTCGGAGGGCGCCTCGTCACCGGTGGCCTCGGCTGCGGCCTCGCCTGCGGCCTCGTCATCGGTGGCCGTCGGTGTCGCGGACTGATCGTCGGCGGGCAGGTCGATGGACTGCTCCACCAGATCGGCCTTCACCAGATCGACCTTCGCGTCGGTGCCGGCGTCCACCGCGTCACCGGCGGCCGCGTCGCCGGCCGAGAGCGCGTCTCCGACAACGGTCTCTTCGACGAGTGCGCCCTCCGCCTGCGGCGTCGCTCCCTGCGGGGCGGCCTGGGCCGGAATCTTGAAGGCCTTGGTGGGCGTCTCGGAATTGCCGCCGCCCTGAGGAGCCGGGGCGTCCTCGAGCTTCTTGACCGGGGTCGGCTCTGCAGTCATCTGTGCGTCTGTTTCCTTCGTGTCTGTTTCCTTCGTATCCGCTTTGCCCTGCTCGCGCTGGGCACGGAAAGCACCGACCACCTTGTCGATGGCAGCCGAAGTGTCTTTGTCCGAATCAGACATCTGCTCAATTTCCAATGTTCGTCGGGGACAGTACTGCTAGACGCGCAGCGTCAGGATATCGGACCTGTCGGTCTCGAGCTTCTCCGGAGCGTCCCACTCAGGTGATTGAATGATTACGTGACGTCATTTGGAGATCTCCTCGGACCCCCGCCCACCCTGCTGCCGGGAGACGACGAAGCGGAGTCGGCTCTGCTGAACGGAACCGATCCTGCGGCCGTCGCCGCCGCGCACCCGTCGGCCTCGATCGCCTGGGCCCATCTGGCCGAGGCGGCGCTCGACGGCGCGTTGGACGGCCCCGAACCGGACATCGCACGGGTCGTGGCCGCATACGCCTACGCTCGCACCGGTTACCACCGCGGCCTCGACCAACTGCGGCGCAACGGCTGGAAGGGTTTCGGTCCCGTCCCGTGGAGCCATGAGGAGAACCGCGGCTTCCTGCGCTGTGTGGGGGCGCTGGCACGTGCCGCGCAAGCCGTCGGCGAGGAGGACGAGTACCTGCGGTGCCTCGACCTGTTGAACGACAGCGATCCCCGCGCGATCGCCGAACTGGGGCTGGACTGACACCGACGGTCGTGGTGTGAGTGCACGAGGCCGCTGAAGAACCGGAGTCCAAGGCGTCGTTCCGCGACCTGGGGTCGCAGGGCGTGCAGCGACTGCCGTCGGTCCTGCGCGTTCGGGTGCGCAGACTGTGGCTGTCGCTGGTGCCGATCGCGCAGTGCGCCATCGCCGCGGGGCTGGCCTGGTTCGTGGCCTTCGACCTACTTCACCACGCTCGGCCGTTCTTCGCGCCGATCGCGGCGGTGGTGTCCCTCGGGCTGTCGCTGGCCCGCCGCTGGCGTCGTTCGGCGGAGCTGATCGTCGGGGTCTCCATCGGGATCCTCGTCGGCGACCTGGTGGTGACCCAGATCGGATCCGGTGCGTGGCAGATCACGGTTGTGGTCGCGGCGGCGATGGCCCTCGCGGTGTTCGTCGACGGCGGCCCGATGCTCCCGACCCAGGCGGCGTCGTCGGCGGTGCTCATCGCGACACTGCTGCCGCCCGGCGGTGCGGCGAGCTATCAGCGTGCGGTCGACGCGCTGGTGGGCGGCTGTATCGGCCTGCTCGTGGGGGCGCTGGTGCCGGTGAATCCGGCTCGGCGGGCGCGCCGCGACGCCGCGGGCATTCTGAACACTCTGCGCGATCTGAGCCACGACCTCGCCGAGGCGCTCCGCGCGCGGGACGAGGACGCGGTCTATCGGGTCCTTGCGGCGGCCCGTGGCACCCAGCCCGCCGTCGACGGCCTCCGGGCCGACATTCTGGCCGGGCGTGAGGTCGGGACCCTCTCACCGCTGTACTGGGCTTCGCGCGACCGCTTGCGCAAGATCGCCGCGACCGCCGATCCGATCGACAACGCGGTCCGCAACTTCCGCGTGGTCACGCGGCGGGCGCTGGGGCTGACGCAGCGCGGGGTGGCGGTGGAAGAGCCGATGATCGACATCATCGAGGACATCGGCGGACTGTTCGAGACCCTGCGCGCGATGATGCTCGCCGAGCCCGGTCAGCCGCCGGATCCGGCAGACGCCGCGCGCGAGGTGCGCTCGGTGGTGCGCAGAGCGCGCACGTCGCTGGCCGACCACGTCGAGGACCTCTCGGAGGCCGCGCTGCTGGTGGAGTTGCGCTCGCTTCTGGTGGATCTGTTGATGGTCGCCGGACTCAAGCGTTCGTCCGCCATCGCGCAGTTGCACCTGAACAGATGAGTACTCGAGATCACCAGGCGCAGCACTCTTGTCATATATGCGAAAGTTCGCATATATTGAGGTCATGGGTACTGATCACGAACACGGCCACGGTCACGGCCCGACCGCGGCAGACCTGGCACGACCGGACGCGGGGCACCGGCGGATCTGGCCGCTGGCGGTGTCGCTGGGCCTGATCGGCACGTTCTTCGTCGTCGAACTGGTCACCGGCCTGCTGTTCGGCTCGCTCGCCCTCGTCGCCGACGCCGGGCATATGGCGACCGATCTGGTGGCACTGACGATGGGGCTGGTGGCACTGTTGCTCGCCCGCCACGGCCGGGTGACCGACGGCCGCAGCTTCGGGTGGTACCGCGCGGAGGTGTTCACCGCGGTCCTCAACGCCGTGCTGCTGCTGGGCGTCGGCGTCTACGTGCTGTACGAGGCCGTCGTCCGACTCGGGACGAATCCGGAGGTGCCCGGCGGGCCAATGATCGTGGTGGCGCTGCTGGGGCTGGCCGCCAACGTGATCGTCATGTACCTGTTGCGGGCCGACTCGGGCACGTCCCTCGCGATTCGCGGGGCCTACCTGGAAGTGCTCGCCGACGCGGTCGGCAGCGTCGGGGTGCTGATCGCGGGTGTGGTCGCGATAACCACCGGCTGGGGATATGCGGACCTGATCGTCGCGGTCTTCATCGCCCTGTGGGTGGTGCCGCGCGCGGTGAAGCTCGCGCTCGACGCACTCAAGATCCTGAACCAGCAGGCGCCGTCCCACGTCGACCTGGACGAATTGCGTGCCGACCTCGCCGCCCTGCCCGAGGTGCAGGACGTGCACGACCTGCACGTGTGGTCGGTGACGACAGGCATGGACGTGGCGACGGTGCATCTGAGCAGCACCGGAGATCACTGTGCCGCGCTGACCGCCGCGCAGCGGGTCTTCGCCGAACGCGGCCTCGAGCACGCCACAGTCCAGGTGGAACGTCCCGGCGACCGCTCCCAATGCGAAAGTCTCACCTGGTGAGAGCGGACTGAACGTCTCGACCCGAAGTGCGGAGCAGCGCCTACAGCCAGAACGCGAACAAGCGGATCCCGTACGAGACGAACGCCGGGCTGATTCCGAAGGCCTCGAACGCGTGGTAGACGAGGCCGAAGAACGCGGAGTTCAGCTGCGGGATGAACAGCAGCAGGAACAGGATCAGGAAGCCGAAGGGTGCGATCTTCTCCGCCGCCTGACGGATGTTCGCAGGCAGATGCGGTTCGAGCGCGCCGTAACCGTCGAACCCGGGCACGGGCAGGATGTTGAGCAGCGTCGCCGACAACTGCAGGAATGCCAGTGCGGCGGTGGCGGCCCAGAGGTTCAGGTTCGCGGTGGTGGGAGTGGTCGACGCGAGTGCCGCCAGCAGCGCCAGTCCGAGGACCAGGTTGGTCGCCGGGCCGGCCAGCGACACCTTGGTGCGCTGCGCGGGGGTGAAGGCCGCGGTGTTGAGGTAGACCGCTCCGCCGGGGAAGCCGATGCCGCCGAGCGCGACGATCAGCAGCGGCAGCGCGATCGACAGCCCCGCGTGGGTGTACTTGCGCGGATCGAGAGTCAGATACCCGCGGACTTCGGCTGACCGATCGCCGTAGCGGAAGGCGGTGAACGCGTGCGCGAACTCGTGCAGAGACAACGAGATCACCCATCCGCTCAGCACGAAGAGCAGGGCGCCGAACATGCCGAGTGCGCTGCGTTCCGCGCCGGACCGCAGCAGCAGGTACACGCCGACGGCGAAGGCCGCGCACAGCCCGAGGAACACCGGTCCGGGTCGAACGGACTTGAGGGCCGCGGTGGTCGGGGTGGTCACGGTCGCACCAGTCTCCAGTCGATGTGATGCCGATAGAAGGTGGATCGCTTCACGACGCGGTCGGTCAGTTCGCCTTCGCGCTCGACCACGAGGTTGGTGCCTCCGGTCTGAACCGCCCGGCCGCTCTTCCATCCGCCGGGCAGCGCCCGGGCGCGGCGGCCGCGGACTCCGGGTTCGACGGTCAGTGGCTCGATCTCCACCGCGCGGACGGTGCCGTCGAAGATCGTCGCTGAGTCGGCGATGCACTCGCCGTGCAGTTTCTCGCCCGCTGCCCCCAGATGCCGTGCCCGTCCGACGAGGACTGTCGCGGCGTCGTCTCGGATGAGTGGAAGCTGCTGCGCCGTACCGGTTTCGGCGAGACGCATCGCGGCATCGCCGTGCGGTAGGCCGTAGTTCCCGGTAGCGGCGGTGGCGTGCGGTGCGACGTAGGCCACCTCGACGTCGAGACGTTCGAGCTTCATCAGGGCGGCGACGACCCGCGCCAAGAACGCGTCCGGCGCCATCGCATCGGAGTCGGTGGGGGCCACCACGATCCGGGGGACGGCGCCGGCGGAGGAGCCGGCCGACGGGTCGTCGAGCAGGCCGGCGAGGCGGCGGGTCAGGGCGGACGGTACTTCGTCGCCGGGGCTGACCGTGATCAGCAGAGAGGGCACCTACCCAGGCTATACGGCAGCGGGGACCAACATTTCGACCGCGACCCAGTAGGGTGGGCACGTTAGGAGGAGCACCTGATATGGCTGCGATTGTGCTGATCGGCGCCCAGTGGGGCGACGAAGGCAAGGGTAAAGCGACGGATCTGCTGGGCGGGAAGCTGCAGTGGGTGGTGCGCTACCAGGGCGGAAACAACGCGGGACACACTGTGGTCCTGCCGAACGGTGAGCAGTTCGCGCTGCACTTGATTCCGTCGGGGATTCTGACGCCCGGTGTCAAGAACGTCATCGGCAACGGCGTCGTCGTCGACCCGAGCGTTCTGCTCACCGAGCTCAAGGGGCTGGAGGACCGCGGCGTCGACACGACTTCGCTGATGCTGTCGGCCGACGCGCATCTGCTGATGCCGTACCACGTCGCCATCGACAAGGTCACCGAGCGCTTCCTGGGCAACAGCAAGATCGGTACCACCGGTCGCGGCATCGGGCCCTGCTATCAGGACAAGATCGCCCGCGTGGGCGTCCGCGTGGCCGACGTGCTCGACGAGAAGATCCTCGCGCAGAAGGTCGAGGCCGCGCTCGAGATCAAGAATCAGATCCTCACCAAGATCTACAACCGCAAGGGTCTCGACCCGCAGCAGGTGGTGGACGAGACGCTGGAGCTGGCCGAGGGGTTCAAGCACCGGATCGCCGATACCCAGCTGTTGCTGAACCAGGCGCTCGAACGCGGTGAGACCGTGTTGCTCGAAGGTTCGCAGGGCACGCTGCTCGACGTGGACCACGGCACTTACCCGTACGTGACGTCGTCCAATCCGACCGCCGGCGGCGCGTCGGTGGGCGCGGGCATCGGGCCCACCAAGATCACGACGGTCCTGGGCATTCTGAAGGCGTACACCACGCGCGTCGGTGAGGGCCCGTTCCCCACGGAGCTCTTCGACGAGTGGGGCGAGTACCTGGCCAAGACCGGTGGCGAGGTCGGCGTGACCACCGGACGTGCCCGTCGCTGCGGTTGGTTCGACGCCGTCATCGCGCGGTATGCGACCCGCGTCAACGGCATCACCGACTACTTCCTCACCAAGCTCGACGTGCTGTCGAGTCTGGAAGAGGTCCCGATCTGCGTGGCCTACGAGGTCGACGGCGAGCGGGTGGAGGACTGGCCGATGACACAGACCGGCATCCATCACGCCAAGCCGATCTACGAGACGATGCCCGGTTGGTGGGAGGACATCTCCGGCTGCCGTACCTTCGACGAACTGCCCCAGAATGCGCAGAACTACATCCACCGGCTCGAGGAGTTGTCGGGTGCGCGCATCTCGTGCATCGGCGTCGGCCCCGGGCGTGACGAGACGATCGTCCGGCATCAGCTCGTCTGACCGGCGACCCCGATGAACGAGCCGCGCGGGCTCAGTCGCGACTACGGGTCGACGCTGCTCGGTGCGGTCGATGAGGGGCCGCGCAGGCAGCGCATCCGGATCCAGCTGCTCCTGACGACGACCATCGTCGGGGCGCAGTTGATCGGGATCGTGGTGGCGATCTCGCTCGCGCTGGTCGGTATCCCCGACCCCTCGTTCCTGCGCGGCGATCTCGTATGGGTCAACTTCCTGGCCCTGCCGGTGTACATCGTGTGTTCGCTGGCGCTGGGCGTGCTGGTCGGCACGGTGATGACGGTCCGGTCACTCAAGTGGTCGATGCGCGACCAAGTGCCGACTCGGGACGACGCGCGGCGCACCGCGTGGGCGCGTCGTCGGCTGACTGCGCTCCAGGCACTCCTGTGGGTGGGGGCCGCGGTGATGCTGGGTATCTGGTACGGCGTGGTCGACCCGATCCTCATCCCGAAAGTGGTGCTCATCGTTCTGATGAGTGGCATCGTCGTGATCGCCATCGTCAACATCTTCGTCGACGTGCTGCTGCGGCCGGTGTACGCCAAGCTCATGCAGGCGGGTTTCTCCGTGCGCGGCAGCTCCGTCCGGTCGCGAGCCCTCAGTGCCTGGCTCATCGGCACCGGCGTCCCGCTGAGCGGCGTGTTCATGGTGGTGCTGTTCGCGGCCACCAGCGGTCGCTCGTCGTTGGTCGGCGTGTTCGTCTCGGTGACGGTGCTGGTGGCGGTGGCTGCCGCAGTCGGCCTGCTCGCGATGTTCCTGTTCTCCTGGGATGTGACCGGACCGATCCGCAACGTTCAGGCCGGAATGAGCAAAGTCCGCGGCGGAGACGTCAGCCCGGCCGTCGACCTCGTCGTCTACGACGCCTCCGAACTGGGGGAACTGCAGTTCGGGTTCAACAGCATGGTCGCGGGACTGCGCGAGCAGGAGCGAGTGCGCGACATCTTCGGACGTCACGTCGGCCGCGACGTGGCCGCGCAGGCTCTGCGAAGCGATCCGGAGCTCGGCGGCGCCGAGCGGACCGTCGCGGTGATCTTCGTCGACGTCATCGGCTCGACGACACTGGCCACCGAGCACACGCCGACCGAGGTGGTAGCGGTGCTGAACCGCTTCTTTCAACAGATCGTCGAGGCGGTGGAGACGCACCGGGGCCTGGTGAACAAGTTCGAGGGAGACGCGGTCCTGGCGATCTTCGGCGCGCCCCTGGAGATCGACGATCCCGCGGGCGCGGCGCTGGCCGCGTCGCGCGAGATCGCCGATCGTCTCGCCCGCAACGTGCCGGAGTTGAAGGCAGGTATCGGGGTGAGCTTCGGGACCGTGGTGGCCGGGAACGTCGGCGCGATTCAGCGGTTCGAGTTCACGGTGATCGGCGACCCGGTGAACGAGGGCGCACGACTGTCGGAGGCCGCCAAAGAGGCTCCGCACCTGCCGTTCGCGTCGGAGCGGGCGGTGGCGGCGGCAGGGGACGACGAGGCGCGTCTATGGTCGCCGCGCACCGCGCTCGTCCTGCGCGGACGGTCGGCTCAGACACGGATCTACACTCCGACCAGTCGGCGCACCGACTCCGGCAGCGGACGGTCGGAGGACCATTCGGCCGCGCGCGGCACCCCGTAGCCGCTGATGAACGGAATCACGCCGCACCACGCGGTGACCTCGTCGTCGGGGCGGACGACGCCCTCGCCGGCATTCGCCTTGTAGACCCACTCACCCTCCTCGATCCGCAGAACCGTCACATTGGTGGCCGCGATCTCCCGTTTCGTCATCGGACGTACCTCGTCGTTCCGGCCGGGTGTGAGTAGGTCGGTGAACCGGGTCAGCAGTTCGGCGCGATCGTCGGCCCGTGCGTTCTCCAGTCGGCCGTAGACCACCGCCGAGCGGAAATGCACGGTGGAGTCGAATGTCGAGTTCGCGAGGACGAGGGCGTCCATCGCGGTGACGCAGAAGGCCGAGCGCTGATCGGCGGGGCGGCGTGATCCCATCACTCCGGCACCGGTGGATCCGTGCAGGAGGATGCGGTCGCCGTCGCGCACATGCAGGGTGGGCACGCTGCGTACGGCGGCGGTGCCTCCCTCACCGAAGGCCGTGGACAGCACTCCCCACCACTGCTGGTCGAGGAGACGGTCGAGGCTGTCGCGGTCGGTGCTCTGGCGGTCGCGCTTGCGAGTCAGGTTCTCCATGACTCCAGTACAGAGCCATACTGGACTTGAGAGAAGATCCAGAATCGAGCAATTCTGGAGACCAGTATCGATGGTGGTCGGGCCTCGGATATCAGAGGTCGGTCGGGGAAGGGGAGGTGACGTCGTGGCGCGGACTCCCCGGGACCTCCATCTGCCGATCAGTCTGCCCACGCCGGTGCGGAGCAGACGCTTGGTGGATGAACTCCTCGCCGCAATCGTCGACGGCCGGCTCGCCGAGGGCGACTGGCTGCCGTCCACCCGAGTGCTGGCCCGGCAACTGAGCTGCTCGCGATCGGTGGTGACCGGTTGCTACGACGAACTGATCGCGGCCGGCTTCCTCGACGGGATCCCCGGTGCGGGCACACGAGTGCGTGCCGGTGCGCGCGCGGCGGTACGGCTCGGTGCGAGATCGCATGTGACGGAGGAATCGGCGCCCGTCGTCGTGCGTGGGGAGGGTGCGGTTCCGCGGATCATCGGAGATCTGCGGCCCGGGGTGCCGGACGGTTCGCTGATCGACGCGCGTCGGTGGCGCAGCTGCGTGCGGGCGGCGACGTGGACGCCCGAGCCGTCGACGGCCGGGACGACGGCTCTGACGGCCGCACTGGGGGAGCACCTGCGCAGGCATCGAGGGGTGCACGCCGAAGAGATCCTGCTGACTCCCGGATCGTCATGTGGGTTCGCACTGCTCGGCGAGGCGGCGTGGGAGTCGGGGATTCGGCGCGCCTTCGTCGAAGCGCCCGGATACGCGGAGGCGCAGCGGGAACTCGCGCGCGCCGGTTTCTCGGTGGAACCGGTGGAGGTGGACGCGGACGGCGTGTGTGTCGGCCGGCTTCCGGACGATCGCTGCCTGGTGTACACGACGCCTGCGCACCAGTATCCGCTCGGCCACAGGATGTCGGTGGATCGACGCGCGCGATTGGTGGAGTGGGCGCGCCGGACCGGCTCGGTGATCATCGAGGACGACTACGACGGCGAGTTCCGGTACGACGTTCCGCCGCTGCCCGCTCTGCAGGCACTTCCCGGTGCGCGCGAATTCGTGGGGTATGTGGGCACAGCGTCGAAGACGCTCACCGTCGGGTTGGCGGTTGCGTGGACGGTGCCGCCGGGCGTGCTGTCCGACGCCGTAGGGCGGAGGTACGCCGGGCGTGCGTGGTCGGTGGCGGAGCCGGTGGCGGGCACCCTCGCGGAGTTCATCTCCCGCGGCCACCTCGCGACGCATCTGGCGAAGGTCGCCCGTATCTATCGTGATCGACGAAATGCGTTGTCGGCGGCGGTGATTGAGCGCTGTCCCGAGATGCCGATCATCGGCGTCGACGCCGGGCTGCACGCGACGATCGTGATCGACCGCGTTCCGGGAGCCCAGGTGCGTGATCGACTGGAACGATCGGGATGGCTGGTGCGCGCCGTCTCCGACTACCCGTTGGCAGACAAGCAGTCGGTGGACGGGGTCGTCGTCAGCTACGCACGATTGACGCCGGCGTCGGCGGTGAGATTCGCCGAGGCGCTTCGGCGGGCTGTGCCAGAGGTTTTGTCAGAGGTCGGCGGTAGAGTCCGAACATAGAAGCACAGAAGGAGTGTTCTCGGACACTGTGCAGGTCGAAGGGGGTGGGTTCGATGGTCGCGTCGGAGGTGCTGCTGCCGGACGATCCGGCTGCTCTCGCCCGCCTATTGGAGGCTGCGGCAACCAAGTTCGCGTCCCTGCCACTGTCCGCGGTGACCGAAGACACCCTGCTGGAAACCGTCGAGACATTGGAACGTACTCATCGTCGTCTCGACGGTGTCGACGCCGCGGTGTTGGTGGAGGTCTCCGACCGGGCCGTGTATCGCAAAGCCGGGTACCTGTCGGTGCACCAGTATTTGGCGCAGGGGTTGCGGCTCGGTGACGGTGCCGCCCGCCGCCGACGCGTCAGCGCCGCCGGGATCGGACGATTCACCGACCTACAAGGCCAAACCCGCCCACCGGTGCTGCCGGCGACCGCGGTCGCGGTGGGCGAGGGTGCGATCGGCGCCGACCACATCCGGGAGATCGACGCGGTCATGGACAAGATTCCCACCGCTATCGACGCCGGCACCCGGGCGCGGGCTGAGGTGCAGTTGGCGTGGGTCGCGCGTGAGTTGAGTCCGGCCGGTGTCCGCACCGCCGGCATCCGACTGCTCGCGCACCTGGACCCGGACGGAACCGTCACCGACGAACGCGACCGCAAACGCCTGCGCGGCTTCACGATCCTGCCCCAGGATCTGCGGCTGATGAGCAAAGTCCGCGGCTACCTCACCCCGGCCCTGCGCGCGGAAATGGAAGCCGCACTGCCGTCGTGGGCCGCACCGGGAATGAACAACCCCGACGACCCCGACTCCCCATCCGGGACCGTCGAATCGGCCGACCCGGCCGCCCTCGCCGCCGCCGTCGAACGCGATACCCGCACACCCGCGCAACGCACCCACGACGGTCTGCAAGCGCTGCTGCGCACCTCCCACACTGGCGTTGGGGGTGGTCGGCGGTCGGGTGATCTGGTCATCACCATCACCGACCACGAGTTGGCCGAGCGCGCCGGGGTGGCGTTGACCGCGACCGGGACCCGGCTGCCGGTGGCGGAGTTGATCGAAGTCGCCGCCACCGCAACCCCGCACCTGGCCGTCTTCTCCGCCCACACCGGGCAAGCCCTCTACCTCGGACGAGGTCGTCGGCTCGCGTCGCGGGCACAGCGGTTGATGCTCTTCGCCCGCGACCGCGGCTGCACCGCCCCCGGCTGCGACGCCCCGTTCACCCGCACCCAAGCCCATCACTTCCCCGACTGGGCCGACGGCGGCCCCACCGACATCGACCACCTCGGCGCCGCATGCGGACGCCACAACCGCTCCGTCGGCCCCCGCCCCGGCCAATGGCAGACCACCATCCTCATCGACGGACCCCACGCCGGCCGCATCGCCTGGCGACCCAGCGGCATAACCAGCCGCGGCGGGACAAGACCGCCCGGATGGCGGATCAACCAGATCCACCACGCCGAACTCCTCCCGGACCACCAACCCCAGCCGCCGCCCGAACCGGGCGAATCCCGGATCGAGAACTACCTCGACACACTCCTGGCCGCCTGACCGGACACACCCGGCCCGGGAGCATGCGGCCAGCGGCCTCAGCGGAACTCGGCAGCAGTGAATGAAGTTCCTCCGACGGCACGATGATCTGGGTTGCAGTCGTTCGGTATTACGAGCCGATCCTGCTGCGCTGCCGCCAGCAGGCTCCAGTGCTCCTTGACCCCGGCGGCCGCACGAGGTGCACGCCACTCGGTCATACCCCCAGCGTAGAACGTGTGCGTTCGGTGCACCGCCCGCTCACGAGGTCATTCGGCCGAGCGAGCGCCGACCGTCTCCGGAGCTGTGCACCCGTAGAATCCGGGGCATGGTTGCAAAGGTGATCGGAACTCCGCTGAGTCCGACCGCGGTGAAGGTGTTGCTGCTCGGCTCGGGCGAACTCGGCAAGGAGGTCACGATCGCGCTGCAGCGGTTCGGCGTCGAAGTGATCGCCGTTGATCGCTACGCCGACGCCCCGGCGCACCAGGTGGCGCACCACGCCGAGGTGATCGACATGATGGATCCGGACCAAGTGCGCGCGGTGATCGACAAACATCGCCCGCACTACGTGCTCCCGGAGATCGAGGCCATCGCAACCGAAGCCCTGGAGCGAGTGGAAGCCGAGTCGATCGCCGAAGTGATCCCGAGTGCGAAGGCCGTCTCCGCGACTCTCAATCGCGAGCGCATCCGGCGGCTGGCCGACGAAGAACTCGGCCTGCCGACGTCCCCGTACCTTTTCGCGGGATCGCTCGAGGAGATGCGCGCGGCGGCCGGGAGCATCGGATTCCCGTGTGTGGTGAAGCCGGTGATGTCGTCGTCGGGCAAGGGGCAGTCGGTCCTTCGCGGCCCCGAGGACGTCGACGCGGCGTGGGAGGCGGCCCGGACCGGAGCCCGAGTCAACAACGACCGCGTGATCGTCGAGGGGTTCGTCGAATTCGACTACGAGATCACTCTTCTCACGGTCCGCGCCGTCGACCCGGCCACCGGGCGACTGGCCACGTACTTCTGCGATCCGATCGGCCACCGCCAGGTGGACGGAGACTACGTCGAGAGTTGGCAGCCGCAGCCGATGAGCCCGGCCGCCTACGACATAGCGCGTTCGATCGCGGCCCGGATCGCGACCGCGATGGGCGACGGGGTCGCCACCGGCAGGGGAGTGTTCGGCGTCGAACTCTTCATCAAAGGCGACGAGGTCTACTTCTCGGAGGTGAGCCCGCGCCCGCACGACACCGGTCTGGTCACCATGGCCACGCAGCGCCTGTCGGAGTTCGAACTCCACGCTCGAGCCGTCCTCGGACTGCCGGTGAACACGATTGCCCGTGCGCCCGGCGCCTCGGCGGTGATTTACGGCGAGCACGAGGACACGGCCATCGGATTCGCAGGCGTCGCCGACGCCCTCGCCGATCCCGACGTGGATCTGCGCCTGTTCGGTAAGCCCGAGAGCTACGCGCGCCGGCGGATGGGGGTGGCGGTGGCGACCGCACCCACGATTGAGATCGCGCGCGAGAAGGCCACGCGCGCAGCGGGACTGGTGACGCCTCTGCGCGCGGACCACGACGCGGAGACGCCGACCGAGATCAAGCCGATTCCGCAGACCGCGCCGTCGCCGGCCGACGAGACCGATACCGAGGCGATGGAGGCGGGAACTCAGGCGATCCGGGTTCCGGAGCGCCCGATTCGGCGCGAGGCGCCCCCGATGCCCCGACCTCCGATGCCTCAGGGACCTCCGCAGCGTCCTGGACCGATGGCGCAGCCGGGACCGCGCGGACCGGTGGGGCCCGGTGGCCAGCGACCGGCCGGACCCCCGCCCCCTCGACCCGGGCGGATCCCGCCGGGTATGAGCTGATCCGCCGGCACCGACGATCCGCTACACCGAGGACTTGCGTGCCGCCTGCACGATCATGAAGACGAGGAACGGTCCGCCGACCGCCGCGGTGACCACGCCCACCGGCAGACCGTCGGGCAGGACCGTGCGGCACACGATGTCGGCGGCCAGGACGATGCACGCCCCGACCACGCCCGAGAACACCGGCGTGGGTTGAGAACTGCGGGCCAGGCGGACGGCGATCTGCGGCGCGGCCAGGCCCACGAAGGCGATGGGCCCGGCCGCCGACACCGCGAGCGACGCGACCACCACGGCGGTGAGCAGCGTTCCGTAGGTGACGACGCCGAGACGTACGCCGAGCGCACGGGCCACGTCGGGCCCGAGGCCGCTGACGGCGAGCGTGCGCGCGATGATCGCGGTCCAGACGATTCCGATGGCCGCGGCCACCGCCACCGGCGGCACCGAACTCCAGCCGGTATTCGCCAGCGAGCCGATGATCCACGTCTGCGCGCTCGCGGCGTCGTGCAGGTCCGCACGTGACATCAGGTATCCGACCGCGGCCTGCATCATCCAGGTCATCCCGACACCGATGAGGATGAGGCGCAGTGTGCTGGTGACCACCTGGCCCTTGGTCCAGGCCAGCACGTACATCAGCGCCGCGGTCGCGAGGCCGCCGATCAGCGCCGACAGCGGCACGCCGAGGTTCGCGAAGAAGCCGCCGAATCCGGTGCTCGCCGAGGTCAGGGCAAGTACGGCACCGGCACTCGCGCCGGTGGTGATGCCCAGCATGTCCGGGACGGCGAGCGGGTTGCGGGTGATCACCTGTGTGAGGCAACCGGCGAGACCGAGGCCGAAGCCGGCCAGCGCCGCCACGAGCACACGCGGCAGCATGTCGTCGAAGATGACGATGTTCTCGGCGACGCGGCCGCCGCCGAGCAGAATGCGCGCCACATCGACGGGCGTGGTGAACCCCACCGACAGCCCGATCAGGAAGAGGACCAGCGCGAGCAGGGCGCCGGCGAGGGAGCAGGCCGCGAGTCTGCGGCGGACGACCCATCGGGCGCTGCCGACGCCGATCGTGATGGGCGGGCGAACGGTGGCGGTCATACGGTCGGGAGCCTCCTGCGTCGGACCATGATCATGAGCATCGGCCCGCCGATCAACGCCAGCACCACGCTCACCTGTGCCTCGCCCGGCCGGGCGATGACCCGGCCGATGACATCGCAGACCAGGATCAGAAGTGCGCCGGCGAGTGCCGAGTAGGGGACGATCCAGCGGTAGTCGGGCCCGGTGAACGCGCGAGCGATATGGGGAACGATCAGCCCGAGGAACACGATCGGCCCGCACGCGGCGGTCGCGGCCCCGGCGAGGAGCGCGATGCCGATGATGCCGGTGACCCGGATGAGACCGACGCGACCGCCCAATGCCGTCGCCATGTCGTCGCCGAGGCTCATCAGGTTGAGGAACCATCCGCCCGCGAAGGCGAGAACCAGTCCCACCACGATGAAGGGCAGCGTGGTCCACAGCACGTCGGCGCCGCGGCCCGAGACGGCTCCGACGTTCCAGAACCGCCAGGTGTCGAGGGTGGCGCCGTCCGAGAGGACGAGTGCGGAGGACACCGCCGTGAGACACGCGCTGAGCCCGGCTCCGGCCAGCACGAGTGTCAGCGGCGACGATCCGGTGACCGTCGACAGCCCGAACACCGCCGCCGCGGCGACGAACGCGCCCGCCAGCGCCAGGACGGTGTTGGCCAGAGGGCCGGAGGTACCGAAGACGAAGACCCCGGTGACCACCGCGCAGGCAGCGCCCGCGTTGATCCCGAGCAGACCGGGGTCGGCGAGCGGATTGCGCGTATGCCCTTGCGCGAGTGCGCCGGCCGCGCCGATCGCCAGTCCCACCACGAGACCGAGCACCGTGCGGATCAGCCTGCTGTGGACCAGAACTCCGAGCCCGTCGGGACTGCTCGATCCGTGCAGCAGTGCGTTCAGGACCTCACCCGGCGGCACGTCGCGTGTGCCGATCGCGATCGATGCGACGAACGCGATGCCTATGGCGACCACCAGAACGACGGCCCCGATCACCTTTTTCACAAAGGCATACCTTACCTAAGTCATGGCGCCGAACCCGGCCCGGGGCAGGTCTGGCGATGGTCTCAATCCTGTGCGTCTCCTGAACGATTGGGTAACAAAGGTCTGTGCGAGCCCCGATACACGAGTAAGGGTGGGACCAGTCGACCTACCGACCGACGACACGAAAGGCTCTTGACATGAAGAAGTCCCTGACACGGATGGCGGCGGCGGTAGCTGCCGCCGGCGCGATCGGCGCGGGTTCTCTGGCTGCGGTTCCGCAGGCGCACGCCGGCACCCCCGGCGACCTCCAGATCATCGGCGGGATCTCCTGCACCTTCAAACTGTGGGGTCCGAATTGGTCCGACGGTCCCGTCTGGCAGATGCATCGCTGGATGGGCGTCACGAACATCGGCGGCTCGACCATGACCGGTGTGACGGTGACCGAGTTCGGCGGTGCCAGCAAGTGGGTTCCGCAGACGAAGGACAAGGACGGCAAGATCACCAACAAGCTCGGTGAGCTGAAGCCGGGCAAGACCTTCGTCGCCTTCGACACCACATGGAAGGGCTGCTGGCCCGCGTCGATCTCCGGCTACACCATCGGGCAGCAAGTCGAGAACCCGATGAACAACGTCGGGTTCTGGCAGAACGTGCGTCGAGCGCAGCCGAAGGACAAGTCCACCACCGTCGGCAACGGCTCGTAGAGACCGGCGACGGCGGTGAACTGACGTCGCAGACGCGAAGGGAGGGCGACCGGGATCGGTCGCCCTCCCTTCGGTTTTCGGGTGTGGTGGGTGACGGTGGTTTCGACTCGCTCAACCAGCCTGGGGGTTGCGCTCGCTCAACCAGCCTGGGGGGCTGCGCTTGCTCAACCAGCCTGGGGGGCTGCGCTTGCTCAACCAGCCTGGGGGGCTGCGCTTGCTCAACCAGCCTGGGGGAGTCGGGTCGAGCAGGCAGCCTGGGGGAGTCGGGTCGAGCAGGCAGCCGGGGTTGCGCTTGCTCAACCAGCCTGGGACTGGGCAGCGCGGCCGTCAGCCCCGGTTCACCTTGTGGGGTTCGGAGGCGGCGAGCATGTCCTCGCGCTCGACGACCTTGACGCGGTCGCGGCCCTGCGCTTCGCCGAGCTTGCGCTCGTGCTCGTCGAGCCGGTACCAGCCGTCCCAGGTGGTGAACGGGATGCCGCGAGATTCGAGCAGATCCACGACGGAGGCCTCGGAGGCGTCCTCGACCTCGTTGAGGACCCCGTTGCGCATGTCCTCGAGGATGCACTCGACCGTCTCGTTCGCGTCGCCCTTGGTGTGGCCGATGAGGCCGACCGGACCGCGCTTGATCCAGCCGGTGGTGTACAGGCCGGTGAGGTGCTTGCCGTCGTCGAAGATCCGGCCGGCCTCGTTGGGGATCACGCCCGCCTGGTCGTCGAACGGGATCTCCGGCAGATTGTCCGACAGATAGCCGACCGCCCGGTAGACGGCGGTGACGTCCCAATCGCGGGTCTTGCCGGTGCCCTTGACGTTGCCGGTTCCGTCGAGCTCGGTGCGCTCGGTGCGGAGTCCGACCACCTTGCCGTCCTCGCCGAGGATCTCCGTCGGGTTCTCGAAGAAGTGCAGGAAGAGCTTGTGGATCGCACCCTGCTTGGGCTCGCGGATCGCGTAGTTCTCGATGATCGTCGCGACCTGGTCGGTGATCTTGCTGGAGCGGCGCGCGACGGCCGATCCCTCGTCGTACTCGATGTCCTCGGGATCGACGATGACCTCGATGTTCGGCGAGTGGTCGAGTTCCTTGAGCTCCAGCGGAGTGAACTTGGCCTGGGCGGGGCCGCGGCGTCCGAAGACGTGCACCTCCACCGCCTTGTTGGCCTTGAGCCCCTGGTAGACGTTGTCCGGGATCTCGGTCGGGAGCAGCTCGTCGCCCGTCTTGGCAAGAACGCGGGCCACGTCGAGGGCCACGTTCCCGACACCGATCACGGCGACCTTCTCCTCCTCCAGCGGCCATTCGCGGGAGAAGTCCGGGTGGCCGTCGTACCAGGCCACGAACTCGCCGGCGCCGTAGCTGCGCTCGAGGTCGACGCCCGGGATCTGCAGAGCGCGGTCGTCGGTGGCGCCCGTGGAGAAGACGACGGCGTCGTAGTGCTTGCGCAGGTCGGCGAGGGTGATGTCGGTGCCGTAGTCGATGTTGCCGAGCAGGCGGACCTGGGGCTTGTCGAGCACCTTGTGCAGAGCGTTGATGATGCCCTTGATGCGCGGGTGATCGGGTGCGACGCCGTACCGGATGAGACCGAACGGGGCGGGCATGCGCTCGTAGAGATCGATGCTCACGCCGCGCTCGGACGCGGTGTCGGACTTCATCAGTGCATCGGCGCAGTAGATGCCGGCCGGCCCGGCACCGACGATCGCGACCCGCAACGGGCGGCTGTTGTCACTCATTTCCAGGTGCTTCCTCAGCTGGTTGGACAGGGATACCTCTACGTTATGTCTTGTGAGGTCGCCGCCAAAATTTCGATGTGAGGTATACCTCAGTCGAAGATCGGGTGCCGAAAACTATTGACGAATCGCGCCCGGTGAAGGTGGCCCGTTGCCGGACGGCACGGTTGAAAGTCCCTGGACATGGGCCGATACACTCGGCTGTCATGAACGAAGACCAGCCGGCGTCTCACGACCTCCCGGAGGACGACCAGCCGCGGTCGTGGAAAGCGGCGCTCCCGATGATTCTGGCCGGTGCGCTCGTGGTGGTGCTGCTGGCGTGGGTCCTGATCGCCGCTCTGGTGAATCCGCCGGAGGAACGGCTCAGCGACTCCGCTCAGGTGCAGCACACGGTCAACGACATGTACAGCGCGATGGGCACGCTCAACTACGACCAGTACGTCGGCTCGTTCTGTCAGGCCGATGTGGACGCCGCCGACTTCCCGAAGTCGGTCCAGTTCGCGGAGCAGAACCGCGCCGAGAACGAGGCCAAGGGCAAGATCGTCGTGCCGAACATGGACGTGGAAGTCACCGGCGACAGCGCCACCGTGAAAGCGCATTGGAACCGCGAGAACACCGCGGACGACGAACAGACGACCTCGCTGCGGCTGATCCGGGAGAACGGTGAGTGGAAGGTGTGCAACCGATGACTTACAGCGGCGACGTGACGTGTGAGCAGGCATGGCAGCGGCTCGCGGAGAATCCGAAGGCAGTCCTCATCGACTGCCGCACGCAAGCGGAATGGAACTTCGTCGGAGTGCCGGACACCGAATCGCTCGGCAAGCGCACGCTGTTCGTCGAGTGGATCGACTACCCGAACGGTGCGCCCAATCCGCGCTTCGTCGACCAACTGCGCGAGGCCGGCGTGGAGCCGGACGACGAACTGCTGTTCCTGTGCCGCTCGGGCCATCGGTCCATCGGTGCCGCGGAGGCCGCGGTCGCCGCCGGATTCGGGCAGGCGTACAACATTCTCGACGGGTTCGAAGGCCCGATCGACGCCGACGGGCACCGTGGCGGGGCCGGTTGGCGCGCCGCGTCGCTGCCCTGGCGACAGTCATGAAGGAGTCTGTGAAATGAGCCGAGAGCTGCCCGACTGGGTTTCTCCAGAGACCGTCGCCGTGCGCGGTGGGATCCTTCGCTCCGGCTTCTTCGAGACCTCCGAAGCGCTCTACCTCAACAGCGGATACGTCTACGAGTCGGCCGAGGCGGCCGAACGCGCCTTCACCGGCGAAGAACAGCGTTTCGTCTACACCCGCTACGGGAATCCGACCGTCGCGATGTTTCAGGAGCGGCTCCGCCAGATCGAGGGGACGCAGGCCTGCTTCGCGACGGCGAGCGGCATGGCCGCGGTGTTCGTGGCACTGGGTGCGCTGCTGAAGAAGGGCAGCCGCCTCGTCGCGGCGCGCAGCCTCTTCGGTTCCTGCTTCGTGATCTGCAACGAGATCCTCCCGTCCTGGGGCGTCGAGACGGTCTTCGTCGACGGAGAAGACCTCGACCAGTGGGAGCGGGCCCTCGCCGAGCCGACGGACGCGGTGTTCTTCGAGACGCCGTCGAATCCGATGCAGACGCTGGTCGATGTCCGCAAGGTGTCGCAGATGGCGCACGCGGCCGGCGCGACGGTGGTGCTCGACAACGTCTTCGCGACCCCGCTGCTGCAGCGCGGTCTGGACATGGGCGCCGACGTCATCGTGTATTCGGGAACCAAGCACATCGACGGCCAGGGCCGGGTGATGGGCGGTGCGGTGCTCGGCACGCAGGAGTTCATCGACGGCCCGGTGCGGGAACTGATGCGTCACACCGGTCCGGCGCTCAGTCCGTTCAACGCGTGGGTGATGCTCAAGGGCCTCGAGACGATGAAGCTGCGCCTCGACCAGTCGGTCGCCACCGCGCTGCGAGTCGCCGAATTCCTCGACGCCGATCCCCGGGTGGCCAAGGCGATCTATCCCTTCCTGTCGTCGCACCCGCAGTACGAGCTGGCGCGCTCGCAGATGTCCGGCGGGGGAACGGTCATCACGTTCGAACTCGCCGACCGGCCGGGTCTTTCCGGCAAGGAGCGGGCCTTCGAAGTGCTCAACGGACTGCAGATCATCGACATCTCCAACAACCTCGGTGACGCCAAGAGCCTCATCACGCATCCGGCCACCACCACCCACCGGGCGATGGGGCCCGACGGCCGTGCGGCGATCGGTCTCACCGACTCGATGGTCCGGCTGTCGGTGGGTCTGGAGAGCGCGGACGATCTGCTGCGCGATCTGGACGCGGCGCTGGGCTGAGCTCAGGCGTCGGCACGCACCGGGCGGTCCGCGTCGGCCAGTGCACTGAGCACCGTCTGGAACTTCGCGGTAGTCTCGGCCACCTCGGCGTCGGGGTCGGAGCCGGCGACGATGCCGCCTCCGGCCCAGGCGCTGACCCTCGTGCGTGACGAGTCGAGCTCGAGACACCGGATCGAGACCACCCATTCCCCGTCGCCGGCGGCGTCGCACCAGCCGACGGTTCCGGCGTAGAACTCCCGCGGTCCTTCGACCTCCTCGATGATCCGCGCCGCGGCTTCGGTCGGTGTCCCGCAGACGGCGGGCGTCGGGGAGAGCAGCGCCGCCAGTTCCAGCGCCGTGATCGTCGGATCGGCCAGCTCTCCGGTGATCGGCGTCGCCAGATGCCAGACGTGGTTGGTGGAGATGGTCTGCGGCCGGTCGGGGATGGCGATACGGCTGCACAGCGGTTGGAGCAGGTCGCGCAGATAGTCGACGACGTACGCGTGCTCGCGCAAGTCCTTCGCCGAACGGCTGAGTTCCTCGGCGGCGTTCGGAACGGGACGGCCTCCGGCGTCGAACTTCGGGGCCGACCCCGCGTAGGGAACGCATTGGAGGATGGAACCGCGTTTGCGGAGCAGGAGTTCCGGACTCGCGCCGATCAGCCAGTTGCCGTCGTGTCCCGGCGCTGCGCTCAGATCGGCGGCGAACACCGTCGACCCGCCGGCAGTGGCCGTGAATCGGCCGATCAGTTCGGCAGGCTCGACGGCCCGGGTGAGCGACGCGCCCAGGCTGCGAGCCACGACCACCTTCTCGGCGGCGCCCGACGCGATGGCGTCGAGTGCGCGGACGACTCGCTCGCGGTGCACCGAGTCCGGGGTCACCGAGACCTCCGCGACCACCGAGCCGTCGACCGTCGCGGGAGTGGCTGCGGGGGAGAAGTCGACCCGTTCGGGGGCGATCAATGATGCGGGACCGCCGGTGTCGAAGCCGAGGGCGCCGCCGACGAAGTCGACGGTGCCGGCGGCGAGGGCCTCTCGCGCCTGCGCCACGGAGCCGAACGCGGCGCGCACTCCGAATCCGCGGGCGTTGAGATCGGTGTTCGACAGCAGAAACGACAGACCGGCAGGCACCTGGCCAGGTTACCCGCGAGAGCTAGACGGACTTCGTTGCTGTGATGCGCTTCTCCCTGATCAACCGCTTGAGGAGGTCGCGGCCCGCGGATCCGGCGGAGACGGGGTCGGCGCCCGCGTCGGCACCCGACATGTTGACGCAGGTGCGACCGTCGACGCTCGAGGTCGCGTACAGCCACTGCTCGGTGTGGCCGTTCGCGGAGTCGTCACGGCTCTTGGTCTTCCACTCGCCGACGGAGGCGGTTCCGGAGCAACTGTCGGCGAACACCACCACCGTGTGTACCGGGGTCCCCGAGCCGGATTCGCCGAGCGAGGTGAGGTCGTCGGACATCTGCGACAGCACCCGGTCGTCGTCGGCGGCCCGCAGCACCACGACGGGCGCGCCGTCGTTGGTGTCGGTGACGGCGGTCCAGCCGGCGGGCACCCGGACCTCCACGGACGTCCCGCCCTTGAGCGCGAACGTCCGCGTGGTCTCCGGCGCCGCACCGGTGTCGCTGTCGGAGTCCCAGGGGGCGAGGATCAGCAGCGTCGTCAGTCCGGCGACCACCAGTGCGGTCACCGCCACGATGCCGAAGAACATCGGCTTCGGACCCTTCACCGGCGGCTGCTGCGGCCACGGGCCGGGCGGGAAGGGGTTCGGTGCGTACGGCGGCTGCGCGGGTCCGTACCGGTGGGGCGGCCCGTACGGCGACGGCTGTGGCGGTTGTGTCAGGGGCGGTTGTGGCAGGGGCCGGCCGGGAGCGCCGCTCGGATACTGCGGGTCGGACGGATGAACCACGGGAGGCCTTTCTGAACAGGGATGTTGAAACCACGCTAACTGCGGATCCGCCGGTGATTACACCCGCCGTGGTTTTAATGCTTTCCGCGAATGACGCGTACCGGCATCCTTGACGGCGGGTCACGAGAACCGGTGCGAAGCCCTGGCTGGCCGGTCGGCAACCCTCCACCGCGGTGGGGTGCTCCAGGTGACGACCCGGCCGGCGTCGACCGACGTCCGGCAAGTGCGGAGATCTACTGGAGTCGTGTCATGACCGCAATCCTCGACCGGGCCGTGTGCCCGGCACCCATTCGTCCCCTCGCGCCGGTGGTCGGTGCCGACACCACGGTGCCGACCACCGCAGGGGGCGAGACCGTCTACGCGAACCTCGACTACGCGGCATCGGCCCCGGCTCTCGTGTCTGTCGCGGAACGGCTCTCCGGCGCGTTGACCGAGTATGCGAGCGTGCATCGGGGCGCGGGCCATCTCTCTCAGGTCACGACAGCGCGATACGAACAGGCTCGGGAGACCGTCCGGCGGTTCGTCGGCGGTCGAAGCGACGACACGGTGGTGTTCACGCGCAACACCACCGACGCCGTCAATCTCGCCGCGCACGTCACCCCCGGCGACGTGGTGGTGCTCGACATCGAGCACCACGCCAACCTGCTGCCCTGGACCCGGACGGGCCGCGCTCGCGTGGTGCCGGCGGCCCGCACCGTCGAAGAGACGGTGGGGCGGCTCGAAGCAGAACTCGCTGCCGCGCCCGCCGCGTTGCTCGCGATCACCGGTGCGTCGAACGTGACCGGCGAGGTGCTGCCGATCGGACGGCTGGCCGCGGCGGCGCATCGGCACGGCGCGCGCATTCTGGTGGACGCCGCGCAACTGGTCCCGCACCGCGCCGTCTCGATCGCGTCCTGGGGCATCGACTACCTCGTCTTCTCCGGCCACAAGCTGTACGCGCCGTTCGGTGCGGGCGTGCTGGTGGGCCGCGGCGACTGGCTCGATGCGGCGGAACCGTACCTGGCCGGCGGCGGCGCCACCGCCGACGTCGACCTCGACGGCGGAGTCGCGTGGCACACCGGTGCCGCTCGTCACGAAGCCGGATCTCCCAACACGCTGGGGGTGGTGGCGCTCGCAGCGGCGGCGCAGGCCCTGCAGGACATCGGTTTCGAGGAGATCGGCTATCACGAGCACCGGTTGCAGCAGCGTCTCGACGAGGGGTTGGCGCTGCTGCCCGGCGTGCATCCGCTGCGGGGCTTCGACGATGCGGCCGACCGCGTCGGTATCGCCGGCTTCACCGTGGAGAACCATTCCCCGCGCAGTGTCGCCGAATATCTGTCGGTGACGCGGGGGATCGGCGTGCGCGACGGCAAGTTCTGCGCGCATCCGCTGCTGCGGAAGCTGGGCTACCCCGACGGTGCGGTCCGGGCCAGCTTCGGTCTCGGGACGTCGTCGGACGATGTCGATCGTCTGCTGGCCGCGCTGTCGGATCTGGTGCGGCGGTAGATTTCTCGTCCGCTTTCACAGCGGGCGCGGTGGGGTTCGCCGGGCGCGGGACGTACGTCCATTTATGCCGAAATTTCTCAGTTGCGGCCGGGAGCCGGCACCTCTCATACTTGCAGAGCGCAATTAGTTGATTGCAGACTGCAACGAAGAGGGATGAGAGTGAAAGCGACGCCCGAACAGCTCGACGAGATGTTCGTCGCCCTCAGCCGATACACGCGGCTCAGGGATCGGGCGCTGCACACCGGAATCTGGAACGGACGCAATGGCTCACTCGAGACCGCCGCGTACCGAGCGCTCTTCGTCCTGCGGAACGGCCCGATGCGCTCGCGCGACCTCGCCGATCGGCTGGTGACAGACCCCTCGACCACCAGTCGGCACGTCGCGCAGTTGGTGAAGGAAGGATTCGTCCGGCGCGAGGCGCACCCCGAAGACGGGCGTGCGTCGCAGCTGGTCCTCACCGACGACGGCCGGGAGAAGGTCTGCGAGATCGCCGAGTCGAGACGACGACTCGTCGGCGAAACCGTGGAGGACTGGTCCGCGGAGGAGTTCGAGATATTCGTCCGCCTCCTCGGCCGGTTCGTCGACGCGGTCGAAACCCGAATCTTCCCCTGCACCACGAAAGCTGATTGATGAGTTCACCAACTGCCGCCGCGGACTTCCCCGGCCGGAACCTGACGCATCGTCAGGTCCTCACGATCATGAGCGGACTCATGATCGGCATGTTCCTCGCCGCGCTCGACCAGACGATCGTGTCGACGGCGATCCGCACCATCGCCGACGACCTGCACGGATACGACCTGCAGGCGTGGGTCACCACCGCTTACCTGGTGACCTCGACGATCGTGACGCCGCTCTACGGCAAGCTGTCGGACATCTACGGACGCAAGCAGTTCTTCCTGCTCGCGATCACGATCTTCATCATCGGGTCGCTCCTGTGCAGCATGTCGACGTCGATGTACGAGCTGGCCGGCTTCCGTGCGCTCCAGGGTCTCGGCGCGGGCGGTCTGTTCACGCTGGCGATCACCACGATCGCCGATATCGTCGCACCGCTGGAACGCGCCAAGTACCAGGGTTACTTCCTGGCGGTCTTCGGCACGTCCAGCGTGCTCGGCCCGGTGCTCGGCGGTTTCCTCGCCGGCGCGAACTCGATCCTGGGCGTCTCCGGTTGGCGCTGGGTGTTCCTGGTGAACGTGCCGATCGGCCTCATCGCGCTGGTGGTCGTCTACAAGGTGCTGAACTACCCGCAGCAGAAGCTGACCGGACACCGCACCGACTACTGGGGCGCTACCGCTGTCGCGGTGGCCGTCGCGCCGCTGCTGATCGTCGCCGAACAGGGCCGTGACTGGGGCTGGACGTCGCTGAACAGCGTCATCTGTTACCTGATCGGCGCCGCGGGTATCGCCGCGTTCATTGTGATCGAGAACAAGATGGGCGACGAGGCGATCATCCCGCTCCGCGTCTTCAAGAACCGGGTCTTCGCACAGGGCATCCTCGTCTCCCTCATCGTCGGTGCGGTCATGTTCGGCGGTATCTCGATGCTGCCCCAGTACTTCCAGGTGCTCCGTGGCTCGAGCCCGATGGTCGCCGGTCTGCAGATGCTGCCGATGGTGGCCGGCATGATGATCGGTTCCATCATGGCCGGCCAGCTGATCTCGCGTACCGGGCGATACAAGGTGTTTCCGATCATCGGCTCCATCCTGATCACGACGATGTCGTTCCTGCTGCACTTCGTCGACACGCAGACCCAGCTGTATCTCGTGATGCTGGCGGCGGCCGGACTCGGTTTCGGCCTCGGCAACCTGATGCAGCCGCTCATGCTGGCGATGCAGAGCATCCTGCCGGTCCGCGACACCGGTATGGCGACCGGCACCGCGACCTTCTTCCGGCAGATCGGCGGCACGCTCGGCGTCGCGGTCTTCTTCTCGCTGCTGTTCTCGACGATGGGCCCCAACATCGCCGATCAGCTCAAAGACGCGTCGGGCACTCCTGAGTTCACCGCGGCCGTCCAGCAGGCGGCTACCAGCCATGATCCGCAGGTGGCGGCCTTCGGTCACTCGTTGATCACCGCGGCGGAGGACCCCGGTGCCGGCGGCGGCGCCGGGGCGACGATGAAGGACACCTCCGTCATCGAGAAGCTCCCGAAGGAGTTGTCGGAGCCGATCAAGCGCGGCTTCGCGGACTCGATGGACAAGGTGTTCCTGTCGGTCTCGATCCTGTCGATCCTGTCGATCATCGGCACGGTGACGTGGTCGGAGGTCTCGCTCCGCCGCCCGCCGTCGCCCGAGAGCAAGAGCGACGACCCGAAGCCGGTCGCGGCCGACTGACCGGAGCGAGTCGCTGCGTGTTGCTGGGTCTCGATGCGCGTGCTCGCTGCGCTCGCTCGCTTACTCGATGAGCCTGGGGGCTGGGTGGCTTTTCTCAGGCTTGTTGAGCGAGCGTTCTCACCAGGCTTGTTGAGCGAGCGCAGCGAGTCGAAACGGTGTGGGGTCTCGATGCGCGTGCTCGCTGCGCTCGCTGGCTTACTCGATGAGCCTGGGGGCTGGGTGGCTTTTCCCAGGCTTGTTGAGCGAGCGCAGCGAGTCGAAACGGGGGACGGGCCGCAGACGGAAGAGGAGCAGGGCGCGGGTGCGCTCTGCTCCTCTTCGGTCTGTGCGGGGAGGGATCAGCCCTGGTAGCGGTCGACAGCCGCCTGGGCCACCTTGGCCGCCTCGGCCTTGCCGACCCAGCCGCCGGGGGTCACTTCCTTGCCCGGCTCGAGATCCTTGTAGTGCTCGAAGAAGTGCGAGATGGCGTTGAGTTCGAACTCACTGACATCGTCGATGTCCTGGATGTGGTCCCAGCGCGGGTCGCCGGCCGGAACGGCGAGCAGCTTGTCGTCGCCGCCTGCCTCGTCGGTCATCGTGTACATGCCGACGATCCGCGCCTTCACGATGACACCCGGGAACACCGACTCCGTGAGCAGCACCATCGCGTCCAGCGGATCGCCGTCCTCGCCCAGGGTGTGGTCGATGTAGCCGTAGTCGGCCGGGTAGCCCATCGGCGTGTACAGGTAGCGGTCGAGGTAGACCTTGCCCGTCTCGTGATCGACCTCGTACTTGTTGCGGCCACCCTTGGGGATCTCGACGGTGACTTCGAACTCCATGCTGCCTCCTGGCGTTGCTGACGGACTGTCCGGAAATTGCTTCAACGGCTGTCAAGGATACTGTTAACACCGTCGAACGCAGACCGCAGACCGGAGGATACGTGGCCCAGCCGACAAGTCCCGCCGCCCGGCGGCCGCGCAGAGTGCTGCGCTGGATCCTGATCGTCGTGCTGGTGATGGTGCTGGTGGCGGGCGCGGGCGTCGGTTGGTGGCTCTACCAGAACCGGGCCGATCCGGTTCCGCCCGGAACTCCCGCGCGACCGGTCGCGGCGTCGCTGGATCCCGCCATCGTTCCGGTGTCGCCGAACGCGCCGGTCCCGACGGCCGCGGGGGTCGCGAAGCAGCTGGCGAAGCCCTTGAAGGATCCGGCACTGGGCAAACTGACCGGGCAGGTGTCCGACCCGTTGACCGGCAAAGTGCTGTGGTCGCAGGGCGCCGACGAACCACGTGTGCCCGCCTCCAACGCCAAGATCCTCACCGCATCGGCCGTGCTGCTGGCCCTGCCGCACGATTCGCGCGTCACCACCGAGGTGGTCTTCGGCGCGAACGGTGAAGCGATCCTGGTGGGAGCGGGCGATCCGACTCTGACGTCGACGCCTGCGGGCGAGCCGTCGTTCTACTCCTCGCCCGGCCGGATCTCCGATCTGGCCGAGCAGATCAAGCGGAGCGGCAGGCACGTCACGTCCATCGCCGTCGACACCTCGCTGTTCACCGGCCCGACGATGCAGAAGACCTGGGACCGTCGGGACATCGAGGGCGGCGACATCACGCCGATCGAGTCGCTGATGGTCGACGGCGGCCGACTCAAGCCGAACGACGAGTACTCGCCGCGCACCGATCAGCCGGCGCTCGCCGCCGGCCGCGCACTCGCCGAGGCGCTCGGACTCAACAGCCCGGTCGCCGAGACCACGGCCCCGTCGGGTGCGCCGGTGATCGCCTCGGTGAAGTCGGCACCGTTGACGGTCCGGGTCGGCGACATGATGCGGTACAGCGACAACGTTCTCGCCGAGTCGCTCGGCATCGAGCTGGCGGAGGCGACCGGCGGTGAGCCGAGCATCTCGGGCGGAGCGCAGGCGGTCTTGAAGACCCTCCGCACCAACGGTTTCGATGTGGGGGATGCGACGCTGGTGGATTCCTCGGGCCTCTCGTACTCCGATCGCGTGCCCGCGTCGCTGCTCGACGAACTGATGTCGGCGGCCGCCGGGGACGGGCGGCCGAAGCTGCGCTCGCTGCTCGACTCGCTGCCCGTCGCTCACGGCACCGGAACCCTGGCCGACCGGTTCTTCCCGGCGTCGACCGACGGGGCGGGATGGGTTCGCGGCAAGACCGGAACACTGACCGGCGTCAGTTCGTTGACCGGAACAGTGCAGACGGTCGACGGCAGAGTCCTGGCGTTCGCGATGATCTCCGGCGGGACCTCGCCGGCCGACGCGCGTCCGGCCGTGGACGCGGTGGTCGGGGCGCTCCGCGACTGCGGCTGCCGCGGCTGACCGACCGGAAGGAAGATCAATGAACGTTCCCGAGCACTCGGCTTCCGACGAGTCCTCCGCCACGCCGGTTGAGAACATCGACTGGGGCCTGGCCGCCACGGTGGGTAAGCGAGTCGCCCGGCCCGGCCCGCGGATCACGCGCTACACCTCCGACCAGGCGTACGCCGAACTGTCGGACGCGGCGGTGCGTGCGGAGGGCCCGGTACGGGAGGTCACGGGTCTTGCCGACGGACTCGCCGTCCCCGCCGCGCAGATCCTGGACCGATCGGGGTGGATCGACGCCGCCGCGCGCTCGATGCCGGCGATGCTCGGTCCGGACGATGCGGCCACGCAGCAACCGGAGGTCCGCCCGCACCGGCCCGGTTTCACCGGACGGATCGCGGGAGTGCAGGCCGGAGGTTTGCTGGCCTTCCTCTCGAGCGCGATTCTGGGTCAGTACGACCCATTCAGTCCCGATCCGCAGACCGGGGAACCGGGCGTGCTGATGCTGGTGGCTCCGAACATCATCGCGGTGGAACGTCAGCTCCGCGTGGATCCGTCCGACTTCCGGTTGTGGGTCTGCCTGCATGAGGTGACCCACCGGGTGCAGTTCTCGGCGAACCCGTGGCTCGCCGACTACATGAGGACCAACGTCGGAGCGCTAACCGGCGAAGGCGACGAGTCGGTGGCCGAGCTCGTCACCCGGATCACCGAGTCGGTCCGCAGCGGCAAGCCGCGCGAAAAGGGCGTGATCGGTCTCATGCAACTGCTGCAGTCGCCCGAACAGTACGCGGCGTTCGAGCGAGTACTGGTGCTCGGAACGCTGCTCGAAGGACATGCCGATCACGTCATGGACGCTGTCGGTCCGGCGCAGGTGCCGACGGTGGCGACCATCCGCGCGGCCTTCGACCAGCGTCGCAAGGCGCCCCGGAATCCGCTGCAGCGGCTCATCCGCGCGCTGATCGGGATGGACGCGAAGATGGCGCAGTATGTGCGGGGCAAGGCTTTCGTGGACCATGTGGTCGACCGCGTCGGAATGGACCGGTTCAACACCGTCTGGTCGTCGCCCGAGACGATGCCGCTCATGTCGGAGATCGACGCGCCGGACGACTGGATCGAGCGGGTGCTCGGCTAGCGGCGATGACCAGGCGAGCGCAGCAGACGCTGATCGGCGCGGTCCGCGGTTTCGCCGATCGGCACCTGGACGACGACGCGGTGTGCGTCGCGCTGTCCGGCGGTGCGGACTCACTCGCTCTGACGGCCGCCGCGATCCGGGCCGGCCTCACCGTGCACGCGGTGGTGATCGACCATCGGCTGCAGACCGGCTCGGCCGCCGTGGCCGCGCGAGCCGCCGAGACGGCCCGCGAACTGGGTGCCTCGGCCGAGGTCCGCGAGGTGACCGTGGAGGGTGCGGGGGGACTCGAGGCGGCCGCGCGTCGCGCGCGGTACGCGGCGCTCGGTGAGGCCCGCGACGCCCGGCCCGTACTGCTGGGCCACACGCTCGACGACCAGGCCGAGACGGTCCTGCTCGGGCTGGCCCGAGGTTCCGGGGCCCGGTCGATCGCCGGGATGCGGGAGTGGTCCGCGCCCTGGGGACGGCCGCTGCTCGGCGTGCGGCGTGCGGACACCCGCGAGGCCTGCGCCGGGTGGCGACTCCCGGTCTGGGACGATCCGCACAACGATGATCCCCGGTTCACCAGGGTGCGGATACGCAAGGAGGTGCTGCCTCTGCTCGACGAGGTCATCGGAGGCGGTGCCGCCGAGTCACTCGCGCGCACCGCGTCGCAGCTGCAGGACGACGCCGACGCACTCGACCCACCGGCCACCGAACTGCTGGAAGAGTGTGCCTACGGCCGGGTGCTGGACGTGGAACCGCTGCGCTCGGCCCCGGCCGCGCTGCGGACCCGCGTGCTCCGCGGGTGGCTCCGATCGGTGGGGGCGAACGAACCCGTCTACCGGGTTGTCCGTGCCGTGGACGCGCTCATCACGGACTGGCGCGGACAGGGGCCGGTCGCGGTGGGCGGCGACGAGCGAGCCCGCCTCGTCGTGACGAGGCGGGCTCAAGAGCTCACGGTGAAGCGAGTACCGAGATGAGTCAGATGTTGCAGACCTTGGGCTTGAACGGGCTGTGGATGGTGTTGAAGTAGCGGGCGAACGTGCCGTTGATGGCGGCACCCGCGACCGCGCCTCCTGCACCGAGCAGTGCGCCGACCGGGCCCGCGATGAAGGCGATCCCCGGATTACCGGCTCCGAGGATGAGGCCGAGGACCGCGCCGATGATCGCGCCTGCGATGCCGCCGATGGTGGCCGCGGTGCCGAGCTCGGAGTTCATCTGGTCCAGCGCTTCCTTATCGCGCTGCTTGCGGGTCTGCGGTCCGCAGATGACCCGCTGAGCCGGCTTCTTACCCGCTTCCAGGACGCTCGCCGGTGTGGTCGTCGACCGCGCCGCGTCCTTCGACGGCACCAGCGTGGCGACGTCGCCCTTGACCGTCGCGTCGATCGGGTACGTCCGGGCGTCCTTGCCGACGTAAGTCAGCGGAACCACGTCGAGCGCTTTGCCGGACGCGTTACGGAACACCAGGTTGCCGCCCTCCACGGCGACCGTTGCCCCGAAGACTTTGACGGTGACGTCGTTGGCGTTGCGCTGGACCTGTGCGCGTGGCTGCTGCGGTACGGCATGCGCGGGCGACGCCAGGAACGGCAAGGCCGTGGCGAGCGCGAGTAAGGCGATGAAGACGCTGCGTAGTGATGTGCGAAGAGACATGACTCCCTCTCATGTGACTGGCTGTGAGCCCGGAACCCCCGATCGTGACCCGGCACCGGAAGTGACGGTCTCGACGCCGGATCGCAACTGAGCTGAGAGAAAACTAAGACTTCCCCGACAAATATGTGCCAGAACGGCACACACTGTGACTTATGTGACGGGGGATACGCCAAAAGGGTTCCTTCGGACGACGCCGAGCGGCCCGCCCGGATAGCCGGGCGGGCCGCGGTCGGCTCGGCGGTCGCCGAGTCAGTGCTGACGGATCAGTGTTTGGAGGGAGTGGCCGACGACGCGCGTGCCGTTGTGGAGGGCGACGTGGACGTCGGCGGCGTGAGGTCCTTGAAGGGCCGGTTGACGGTGTCGAAGTAGTGGAGCACGGCCGCCCCGGCGACGCCGCCCGAGATGATCACACCGAGACCGGCGCCGGCGGTCGCGCCGAGCGGCACTCCGGCGAAGAAGCACCCGAGCGGTCCCGCCGCGAGGCCGAACAGGCAGCCGGCCGCACCTCCGAGGACTGCGCCCAAGGCGGCGCCGATCACGGTCGAGACGGTGGCGCCGGTGGTCACTTCGCGGCTCAGGCGCGACAAAGCGGCGTCGTCGCGTTCGTCCTTGCTCTTGTAGCCGTTGGCGTCGGCGACGCGGACCTTCTCCAGAAGCGCCGCGTCGGTCCGCGACGACCGCGCGAGGTCCCTGGACGGGGTCAGTCGCACGGTGCGTCCGGAGACATCGGCGTCGATGGGGTACGTGCGGTCATCGGGCGCGATGAACGTGAGGGGGAACCGTTCGAGCACCCGTCCGGAACGGTCTCGAAGCATCAGGGTGTCGTCCTCGCGGCTGACCGAGGCGTTGGCGACTGTGACGATGACGTGGTCGCGGCTCGACTGCACTCGGGCGTGCGGCCGAGGGTCGTTCGGCGCCGCGTGCGCGGGCGCGGCGAGGAAGGGGAGTACCGCGGCGACGGCAGCGATGACCGCGATGATCGCCCGCGGTGCGTTTCGGACAGACATGCTCGTACTTCTTTCCAGGTGGTTCGATGACGTCGCCGCCACGAGGCTCGGTCGCGACAACGTTCCACTACTAAGGGCGCGAACAGGGCGATCCGGACCAGGTATGCGCAGAATGCGTGAGAAACGCGTCACTTGTGTCACAGAATCGCCGCTGCGGACGCGCTCCGGTCCTCCTCCCGCACTCACTTCCACAGTTCGCTCATCGAGAACCCGGACTCACCGGCGCCGCGGGCCGTGCGAAGCTATAGGGGTGGAGCGCGACGACAGCTATGGCGACGACATCGAAGAAGTCCTGATCACCCAGGAACAGATCCGTGCTCGAACGGTGGAGATGGCCCGTGCGGTGGGCGACCGGTATCGGAACGCTCCGGACGATCTGGTCTTGATCGGAGTCCTCAAGGGCGCCGTGATGTTCATGACCGACTTCGCCCGCGCCCTGCCGATCCCGTCGCAGCTCGAGTTCATGGCCGTCTCGAGTTACGGTTCGTCGACCTCCTCGTCCGGGGTGGTGCGCATCCTCAAGGACCTGGACCGCGACATCACCGACCGGGATGTGCTGATCGTCGAAGACATCATCGACTCGGGCCTCACGCTCTCGTGGCTCATCAAGAACCTCGCGACGCGTTCGCCGCGTTCGCTCGAGGTGGTGACGCTGCTCCGCAAGCCCGACGCGGTGCGGGCCACGCTCGACGTGGCCGACGTCGGCTTCGACATCCCCAACGAGTTCGTCGTCGGATACGGACTCGACTACGCCGAGCGCTACCGCGACCTGCCGTACGTCGGCAGGCTCCATCCGTCGGTCTACTCGTCCTGATCGGGTGGCCGCGGCACGGTCGGCGGAACAACCGGACCACCTGCGACGTTGAGTCTTCAGCCGGCAACCCGGGCCGGGGCTCGACGGAGCAGGCCGTACGGCGGCGACGATCCGGCCCTCTACAGGTAGCCTCGTATTTCGAGCCGACGGGAAGGACAAATGGGCACGGCGGCGTGGTGAACACCGAACACAACGACCCGCGCCCACGCGTACACGCATGAATCGCAAGACACTGTTCCGGAATCTGGCCATCGTGGCCGTCATTCTGTTCGCCATCTGGGGCTTCAGCATGATGCGGAATTCCGATCGCGAGTACACCGATGTCGACACGTCGGTCGCAATGGCCCAGCTGGACAAGAAGAACACCAAGTCGATCCAGATCGATGACCGGGAGCAGCGGCTCCGCATCGAACTGAAGGATCCGATCAAGGTCGGGGACTCCGAGGCCAGCAAGATCTCGACCCAGTACCCGGCCGGCGTCACCAGCCGGATCTTCAACGCCGTGGTCGACACCGGGTCCGAGTACCAGACGAACGTCACCAAGGACTCCGGGATCTGGCAGTCGATCCTGATCTTCGTCCTGCCGATGGTGATCCTCTTCGGGCTCTTCTTCTTCGTGATGAGCCGGATGCAGGGTGGACGCGGCGGGGTGATGGGCTTCGGGAAGTCGAAGGCCAAACAGCTCAGCAAGGACATGCCGAAGACCACCTTCGCCGATGTGGCGGGTGCGGACGAGGCCGTCGAGGAACTCGACGAGATCCGCGACTTCCTGCAGAACCCGGCTCGATACCAGGCACTCGGCGCCAAGATCCCGAAGGGTGTGCTGCTGTACGGTCCGCCCGGCACCGGTAAGACGCTGCTCGCGCGCGCCGTGGCCGGCGAGGCCGGCGTGCCCTTCTTCACGATCTCCGGCTCGGACTTCGTGGAGATGTTCGTCGGTGTCGGCGCCTCGCGTGTGCGTGACCTGTTCGAACAGGCCAAGCAGAACAGCCCGTGCATCATCTTCGTCGACGAGATCGACGCGGTGGGCCGACAGCGCGGCGCCGGGCTCGGCGGCGGGCACGACGAGCGCGAGCAGACGCTGAACCAGCTGCTCGTCGAGATGGACGGTTTCGGTGACCGTTCCGGCGTCATCGTCATGGCCGCGACCAACCGGCCCGACATCCTCGACCCGGCGCTGCTGCGTCCCGGCCGCTTCGACCGCCAGATCCCGGTCGGCAACCCCGACATCGCCGGGCGCAAGGCGATCCTCGCCGTGCACGCGAAGGGCAAGCCGATCGCGCCGGACGCCGACCTCGACGGGCTCGCCAAGCGCACCCCGGGCATGTCCGGTGCCGATCTCGCGAACGTCATCAACGAGTCGGCGCTGTTGACGGCGCGCGAGAACAAGACGGTCATCACCGGCGAGGCGCTGGAGGAGGCCGTCGACCGCGTGATCGGCGGCCCGCGCCGCAAGAGCCGGATCATCAGCGAGCACGAGAAGAAGGTCGTCGCCTACCACGAGAGCGGTCACACGCTCGCCGCGTGGGCGATGCCCGACCTCGATCCGATCTACAAGGTCACCATCCTGGCCCGCGGACGTACCGGCGTACACGCCCTGGCCGTTCCGGAGCAGGACAAGGACCTGATGACCCGATCGGAGATGATCGCCCGGCTGGTGATGGCCATGGGCGGTCGTGCCGCCGAGGAGCTCGTCTTCCACGAGCCCACCACTGGAGCCAGCTCCGACATCGACCAGGCCACCAAGATCGCGCGGGCGATGGTCACCGAGTACGGCATGAGTGCGAAGCTCGGCGCCGTCCGCTACGGCCAGGAGCAGGGCGATCCGTTCCTCGGCCGCGGCATGGGGTCGACACCGGACTACTCGGTGGGCGTCGCCGCGGAGATCGACGACGAGGTACGGAATCTGATCGAGGCCGCGCACACCGAGGCGTGGTCGATCCTGAACCAGTACCGCGACGTGCTGGACGTGCTGGCCGGCGCTCTGCTGGAGAAGGAGACCCTGGTCCGCAAGGATCTCGAGGCGATCCTCGGGGAGGTGGGCAAGCGCCCGCGCATCACCAAGTTCGACATCTTCGGTGAGCGGATCCCGAGCACCAAACCGCCGATCAAGACTCCCGGCGAGTTGGCGGCCGAGCGCGGCGAGCCGTGGCCGCCGGTGGAGGAGCCGGTACCGGTTCCGGCCCGCCAGGCCGATCCGGCGGCGCCCGCTTTCGGTCAGCCGGTGCAGTACGGTGCTCCGCCTCACGCGCAGGCACCGCAGTACGGCACGCCCTACGGTCAGCAGCCGTCCGGGCCGCCGGAACCGAACGCGCCGCACCAGAACGGCGGAACCCACTATGGGGCGCCGCAGTACGGGGCACCGCACGACGGACCGCGCCAGTACGGGACGCCCGGCTCCGATCAGCAGCCCGGGCAGGGGCACGGCCACGGTACTCGGCCGGATTACGGCGCTCCCCGCGACTGGTCGGCACCCGGTTGGCCGCCGGCAGATGATTCGCGCGACGGTCAGTGAAGGAGACGCGAGTTGAACGCCGGAGTCCAGTGAACGGAGAGCAGGGGGAGATGACCACCAGCAGCATCGATCACGACGGTGATCTGAACGAGCACGCCGTCGACGCGCTGGGCGTACCGGCGGCGGCCGGCGAGCGGGTCTTCGATCAGGCCCGCGCCGAGGCCGCGGTTCGGGAACTGCTGCTCGCCGTCGGCGAGGACCCGGACCGCGAGGGGCTCAAGCGGACGCCGACGCGTGTGGCGAACGCCTACCGCGAGATGTTCGCGGGCCTCTACACCGATCCCGACGAGGTGCTCGCGACGGTCTTCGACGAAGACCACGAGGAGCTGGTGCTGGTCAAGGACATCCCGATGTACTCGACGTGCGAGCATCACCTGGTCTCCTTCCACGGTGTGGCGCACGTCGGCTACATCCCGGGCGAGACCGGTCAGGTGACGGGGTTGTCGAAGCTGGCACGCGTCGTCGACCTGTACGCCAAGCGCCCTCAGGTGCAGGAACGGCTCACCAGTCAGATCGCCGACGCCCTGGTCCGCAAGCTGAACCCGCGCGGCGTCATCGTGGTGATCGAAGCGGAGCATCTGTGCATGGCGATGCGCGGCATCCGCAAGCCGGGCGCCCGGACCACCACGTCGGCCGTGCGCGGCCTGTTCAAGACCAGTGCGGTCTCCCGCGGCGAAGCACTCGACCTCATAACGCGGTGAGCCCGCAGCGTCCGGTGAGTTCGGAGACCGACGAGCTCGATCGCACCCTCGTCATGGGGGTGCTGAACGTGACCGCCGATTCGTTCTCCGACGGCGGCCGCTATCTGCAGCGAGATCGGGCAGTGGCGCACGGTGTGGCTCTGCTCGAGGCGGGGGCGGACATCATCGACGTCGGTGGCGAATCGACCAGGCCGGGAGCGGTCCGGGTCGATCCGGCCACCGAGTCGGCCCGCGTCGTACCCGTCATCCGCGAGCTGGTCGCGGCCGGTGCGCGGGTGTCGGTCGACACGATGCGTGCGGCAGTTGCCGCCGATGCGCTCGAAGCCGGTGCGGCGATCATCAATGACGTCTCCGGCGGTCGTGCCGACCCGGACATGGGCGCGGTGCTGGCCGAGGCGGGCGTGCCCTGGATTCTCATGCACTGGCGCCCGGCCGACGACGCACCCGGCGACGATCGCCACTTCACGCATCGGGTGGACGAGGCCGGCGGATACCGCGATGTGGTCGCGGAGGTCTCCGGCGAATTGTTGGGCCAGGTGGACGCGGCGGTCGCGGCGGGCGTCGATCCCGATCAGATCGTCCTCGACCCCGGACTCGGTTTCGCCAAGACCGCCGATCACAACTGGGCGCTGCTGCACGCGCTGCCGACGCTGGTGGGACTCGGCTTCCCCGTCCTGATCGGCGCCTCCCGCAAACGTTTCCTCGGTTCCCTTCTCCGGCGCGACGGCGTCGACCGTCCGCCGAGCGGCCGCGAGGTGGCCACCGCGGCGATCTCGGCGCTGTCCGCCGCGGGCGGGGCGTGGGGAGTCCGGGTGCACGACGTCGCCTCCAGCCGCGACGCCATCGAAGTGGCCCTCGCCTGGCGGGGCGGCGGCCGGAGAGGCAGGGACCATGGCTGATCGCATCGAATTGCGCGGACTGCGTGTGCGCGGCAACCACGGGGTCTTCGACCATGAGCGCCGCGACGGTCAGGAGTTCGTCATCGACGTGACGCTCTGGCTCGATCTGCAGGCGGCCGCGGCCAGCGACGACCTCGCCGACACCGTCGACTACGGTGCGCTGGCGCAGTTGGCGCACGACATCGTCGCCGGCCCGCCTCGGGATCTCATCGAGACCGTCGGCGCGGAGATCGCCGACGCCGTCATGAAGGATGGGCGCATATCGGCGTGCGAGGTGACGGTGCACAAGCCGTGCGCGCCGATTCCCCTGGCCTTCGACGATGTCGCCGTCGTGACGCGCCGGTCGGTGAAGACTCGATCGGTGGCCGCCGCTAGACAGGGGACGTCGTGACCTCGCGCGCGGTTCTGTCGGCCGGATCCAACATCGGTGATCGCCACGCGCACCTGCGGAGTGTGGTCGAGGCGCTCGGTGCCGACCTGCGCCGCGTGTCGGGGCTGTACCTGACTCCGCCGTGGGGCGGCGTGGAGCAGGACGATTTCGCGAACATCACCGTGGTGGCGGAGGGCGCCCGCACCCCGCGGGAGTGGCTGGAGCTGTGCCGGCGGCTCGAAGAGTCCGCGCAGCGGGTGCGCGAGGTGCGCTGGGGGCCGCGCACGCTCGACGTGGACGTCGTCTCGGTGGACGTGGACGGAGAAACGGTCGTCTCCGACGACCCGGAGTTGACGCTGCCGCATCCGCGGGCGGCCGACCGCGCGTTCGTGCTCGTGCCGTGGCTGGAGGTGGAGCCGCAGGCGCGGCTGTGGACCTCCGACGGTGTGCGGGCGGTGGCCGATCTGGTCTCCGCGCTCGATCCTGCCGAGGTCGCGGGGGTTCGGCGAGCGGGAGAACTCGGATGACGCTGCCGACCCCCCTCGGACCCGATCCGTCCCACAGTGACGACGACGGTGAGCGTCACAAGCTCGGCTTCACCCGAATCCGTGATCTGGTGCTGGTCGCCGTGGTCGCCGGAGTGGCCCTCTGGATCCTCATCCACTACAACTACGGGGCCTTCCCGAGCCTGCCGTGGCTGTCGGGCATCTCGTTGTACGTGCTCGCGGCGCTCGAAGGTGTGATCGGTTTCGTCGTCCGCAAACGGGTGGCGGAGAAGGAGGTCGGCCCGGCCAAGGGGCAGTTGCATCCGATCAACGCCGCGCGTCTCGTGGCGCTGGCGAAGGCGTCGGCGATCCTCGGCGCCGTCGCCACCGGCGGTTGGACCGGAATCCTGGTATTCCTCCTGCAGAACGGGATCCTGGAAGCGGCGCGCGCCGATCGGGTCGGAGCCATCGTCGGGCTGGTCGGGGGCGTGGTTCTGGTAGCCGCGGCACTGTGGCTGGAACACTGCTGCCGAGCGCCGGACGACCCGTCCGCCGACAATGCCGAGACCGCACCCGACAGTCCGCCCGCACCGGCCTGATTCTCCGACACGGGCCACCCGGTGACGGCTGTCGGCGTGTCAAGGGCGGTAAGTTTGCCTTCATGACCACTAAGGAACGATCCGAAGAGGCCGCCAAGAGACGACCGTCGTCGGCCGGACAATGGCTCATCGGTTTGTTCGTCGTGCTGGCGCTGGTCGCCAGCCTGCTGATGGTGATCGGTGATAATTTCTCCGTTCCCGCCACGTTGGCCGTGATCGCGGCGCTGTGGGCCGCGGTGATCGGCGCCGTGCTGGTGACGAAGTACCGGCGGCAGGCCGACGTCGCCGAGTCGCGCAGCCGGGACCTGCGCCTGGTCTACGAGCTTCAGCTGGAGCGCGAGATCGCGGCGCGCCGCCAGTACGAGTCGGATGTGGAGACCGCGATCCGCCAGGAGATCGCGGCCGAGTCGAACGTCGAACTGGAAGAACTCAAGGCGCAGGTGCTCGCACTGCGCGCGAGCCTCGAACAACTGCTCGGCACCCCGCTGCCCGACATGCGTGCGGCGATCGGCCTGGAGCGCCCGCGTGAACTGGGATCGGGACTCGCCGGAGCGGGCTACGCGGCGGCTTCGGCCGACGATCGCGTGGCCGCTGAGCGCGACTTCGCGACCACCGCGCCGCCGTCGGACCCGGGCAGGCATGTGCCGGAGGAGCCGCAGGACGTCGAAGAGGTCGATCCCGGCGAGCTCACCGAGATCATCCCGGTGGTCACCGACGATCCGGCCGATGCGGCCTCACCCGAGCCGCAGACCGAGACCGGACCCATCGAGCGGGTCGCCTACGGCGCCCAGGCCTACGAGCCGCCGGCAGTCCCGCCGACGGCGCCGCAGCAGCCCGCCGCACCCGAGCCGGAACCGCAGCCGCAGGGCCGCCGTGCGGCACCGTCGAGCGACGACGGTGCGCACTCGGCGGGACGTCCGGCCAGTGAACTGCTGAGCCAGCTCCGCGCGAGTTCGGCGGAGAACCGCGGTCGCGGGGGCCGACGCCGCCGCGACTGAACTTCACAGCCGGCGCCGATCCGGTGAAAGTTGTCACACCGCGTAGCCTCGACCGTCGTGGCGCGCCTATCGTTGTGGCGAACGTCTGGTACCCGAAGCTCCGAGATCACGAGCCGGGACTGGAACGAATGGAGGAACGGCGGTGAGTTCACCGATGGCCCCGGCGCGCCTGCGTGTCGGAATCATTTCGGCCGGTCGTGTCGGCACCGCACTCGGCGAAGCGCTCGCCTCCGCGGGCCACGATGTCACCTCGCTGACCGCACGGTCTCCCCAGTCGCGCGATCGCGCTGCGCTCCGCCTGCCCCGAGCTCGCGTGCTCGATCTGTCCGGCGTCGTCGCCGGTTCACAGCTTCTGATTCTGGCGGTTCCGGACACGGAACTGCCCGGCGTCGTCGACGCCGTCGCCGCCGCCGGTCCGCGGCCGGGCATCATCGTCGCGCATACCGCGGGGGCGCACGGAGTGGCGATCCTCGAACCGCTCGCCCGCCTCGGTCTGGTCACCGTCGCGCTGCACCCCGCCATGACCTTCGTCGGCACGTCCGAAGACACCGCCCGGCTGGCGTCGGCGTGTTTCGGAATCACCTCTGCCGACGAGATCGGCGACGCCATCGCCGCATCGCTGGTGCTCGAGATGGGCGGCACTCCCGTCCGCATCGCCGAGGCCGACCGAACCCTGTACCACGCCGCCCTCGCGCACGGAGCGAACAATCTGATCGCGCTGGTCACCGATGCGTTGACCGCACTAACTGCGGCCATCACCGGGCCGGCGGGGGAGCGGAGCGCCACCGCCACCGTCGACGGGCCCGACTCCGGGATCGCGCAGCGAGTGCTCGGGCCGCTGGTCCGCGCCTCGCTCGAGAACGTGCTCGAGATGGGCGGCGACGCGCTCACCGGTCCCGTGGCGCGTGACGACACCGAGGCGGTCCGTCGCCATCTCGCCGCGTTGGCGGCACTGCCCGACCGTCATCTGGTGGACGGCTACCGTGCGCTCTCGGCGCGGGCCGCCGTTCAGAGCGGCGCGAGCCGCGAAATGCACGAGCTCCTGGAGGAATACGCGTGACCGCATCCGATCTCTACGCTCCCGGCCGGACGACGGTGCATCGCGACCCGGCCGAGTTGCACCGCGTCACGAAGGCGCTGCGCGCCGCGGGCAAGCGTGTCGCGCTGGTGCCGACGATGGGGGCGCTGCACGAGGGGCACCTCCAGCTGGTGAAGACCGCGAAGCTGCGGTGCGACGTCGTCGTCGTCTCGATCTTCGTCAATCCGCTGCAGTTCGGTGCCGGCGAGGACCTCGACGCGTATCCGCGCACCTTCGACGCCGACTGCGCGCTGCTGGAACCGCTCGGAGTGGAACTCGTCTTCGCGCCCACGGCGTCGTCGATGTACCCGACCGGCCCGCGCACCACGGTGCAGCCCGGCGAGACGGGGGCGATCCTCGAGGGTGCGTCGCGACCCACGCATTTCGCCGGCATGCTCACCGTCGTCAACAAACTGCTCAACATCGTCGCACCGCACGCCGCGTACTTCGGAGAGAAGGACTACCAGCAGTTGGTGCTGATCAACCAGATGGTCAACGACCTGAACATGGACGTGGAGATCATCGGGGTGCCCACCGTGCGCGAGGCCGACGGCCTCGCTCTCTCGTCGCGCAATCGCTACCTGTCGGCAGAGGATCGCGAACTCGCGACCGTGCTGTCGGCGGCACTGCTGGCGGGAACGCACGCGGCCGAGGGCGGCCGCGAAGCGATCCTCGCCGCGGCACACGCCGTCTTGGCCACCGCCCCGCAGATCGAGGTCGACTACCTCGAACTGCGTGGGCGGGGTCTGGAAGAACCGCCGGAGGAGGGTGACGGCCGACTTCTGGTCGCCGCCCGCGTCGGACCGGCACGACTCATCGACAACGTCGGCGTCGCCATCGGCACCGGCTTCACGCAGCGAGAAGAAGGGTAAGGACAGCTATGTTCCGCACCATGATGAAGTCGAAGATCCATCGCGCGACCGTCACCCAGGCCGACCTGCACTACGTCGGCTCGGTGACCATCGACGCCGATCTGCTCGACGCCGCGGACCTGATGGAGGGCGAGCAGGTGTGCATCGTCGACATCGACAACGGCAACCGGCTCGAGACCTATGTGATCGCCGGCGAGCGCGGCAGCGGTGTCATCGGGATCAACGGTGCCGCAGCGCACCTGGTCCACCCCGGTGACCTGGTGATCATCATCGCCTACGGCATCATGAACGAAGCCGAGCTCGCCGAGTACGCGCCGCACGTGGTCTTCGTCGACGCCGACAACCGTCCGGTCACCTTGGGCGACGATCCCGCCGACGTTCCGGAGGGCTCCGGGCTGAAGGACCCGCGCCGGCTCGCGACTGCCGCGGTCTGAGGCCGGCGGACCCCGTGCTCCTCACCGTCACCGTCGGGAACACGAACATCCATCTCGGGGTGTTCGCGGGTTCCGGCGACCACGCGGAACTGATCCGCGACTGGCGGATCCACACGCAGCCGCACATGACCGCCGACGAGTTCGCCTTGCAGCTGCGCGGGCTCCTCGGGCCCGACATCGAGCAGGTGACGGGCGTGGCCGGTCTGTCGACCGTGCCGTCGCTGCTGCGTGAGATGCGGGAGATGCTGCCGCGATACTTCGGGCGCGGTCCGCATGTGCTGCTCGAACCGGGGGTCCGCACCGGTGTGCCGCTGCTGGTCGACAACCCGAAGGAGGTCGGGACCGACCGCGTGGCCCACAGTCTGGCCGCGCACGAGAACTATCCGGGCGGACCGTGCATCGTGGTCGCCTTCGGCACCGCGACCGTGGTGGACGCGGTCTCGGCCAAGGGCGAGTTCCTCGGCGGGGTCATCGCCCCGGGCGTCGACCTCTCCGTCGAAGCGCTCAGCGAGCACACCGTCACCGTCCGCAAAGTAGAGCTGATGCCGCCGCGCAGCGTCATCGGGAAGAACACCGTCGAGGCGTTGCAGTCGGGCATCATCTACGGCTTCGCGGGTCAGGTCGACGGTCTGGTGGAACGCATCCGGCGCGACGTGCCGGGTTTCGACGGCCCCGACGTGACCGTTGTGGCGACCGGATTCATGGCGCCGCTGATGGTGGGCGAGTGTCGCACCATCGCCGAACATCACCCGTACCTCGCGCTCGACGGACTGCGGCGCGTCCACGAGCGCAGCCGCCGCATCGGAAGGGGGCGGGCATGACCGCGGAGACCGGCAGCCGGACCGTCGCGTACGGTCGCGACATCGAGGTCGGGCGGGTCTATCGGCTCGGGGAGTACACCCTCACCGCCGACGACCTGGTCGACTTCGCGCAGCGCTGGGATCCCCAGGGATTTCATGTGGACGAGGACATCGCCGCCTCGAGCCCCTACGGCGGCCTGATCGCCAGCGGTGTGCAGAGTTTCGCGATCATGCAGCGCCTGAGTGTCCTGGCCGTCTACGACCACTGGGCGGTGATCGCGGGCAAGGAGATCCGCGACGTCGCCTTTCTCCGGCCCGTGCGTCCCGGCGACGTGCTGACCGGGACACTCACCGTCACCGGCGTCACCTTCGACGACCGCGACCGGGCATTGGTCGAGGTCGACACCGAGCTGACGGTGGAGGGGAAGCCGGTCCTGCGCACGCACTCGGCGTCCTATCTCCACGCGCGTCCGCCGGCACCCGCCGACTGAACTCTCCGCCGCCCGGCGTACGGGCCTCAGTTTCGGGCGTCGACCGTGAGCGCGGGCTTCGCGTCGTCGGCCGGACCGTCGACCAGCTGGCCCCACATCGCGTCGACCATCGGCTGCAGGAACAGTTGTCCGACGTTGCGGACCATCATGGCCACGGTCTGTTCCGCGACGCTGCGCCGCGTCGAGGCCAGTCCGGCGTCGCGCATCTTGCTCACCTCGTCGCGTGCGAGTTCGGTCAGTTGGCGCAGCAGCGTCGTAGGGCTGTTCGGGTCGAGGAGAACGCGGCGCATGTAGCCGACGACGACCGGATTGTCGTTGAGCATCGCGCGTACGGCGGCGTCTCGTGCCGCAGCCACTTCCGCCGGCGAGCCGTCGTTCGGCACGCTTGCGATCGCCGCGCGGTGGTATTCGACGATCAGTTCTTCGACGGCCCGCCGCAGACCGTCTTTGGTCTTGAAATGGTGTTGGACCAGTCCGACGGTGACTCCGGCGGCAGCGGCCACGGCTCGCATCGACACCCGCTCCTCGCCGTGCTCGGCGTACAGATCGAGTGCCGCGTTGCGGATCTTGGCCTTCGCAGTCAGGTCCGCTTCGCCCGCCCTGGGATCGCTCATCGTCTCCTCCTCGTCCGCCGCAGATTCTACGATGCCGACGCGTCGTCGTTACATCTGCAATGCGTACGGTACGAACGTATAGCAGAGCGCGGGGGAGGCAGCGCTGATCGGCCTACTCGACGGCCATGGTGGTCAGGTGCTCGTACTGAGCGCGGGCGTCGGCCGGCGTGGCGGACGGCAGAGTGACGACGATGTTCTCCACGAGGAACGTGTCGGGGTGGGTCTGGTGATAGGTGGTGGCCTCGCGCGTGGTGCTGAACTGCATCACCGTGACCTGGTCCGTTGCGGCGGCAGCCTGACAATGGGCCTCGCCGCAGGCGGTCGCGGTCGTGTCGTGGTCGTTCGAGACCTGCAGACCCCCGCGACGGTAGGTGTCGATGATGGATCGGGGCGACGCGTCGTTCAGGATCGCGGCCTCGTTGGGCGGTGGCGGCGGGGCGTCGTCGTGTCGCTCGGTGCCGCCGCTGGAGCAGCCGGCGAGCAGCGGCAATGCGCACAGCGTGAGGCATGCGTACCGCAGCCGGGTTCCGCCGGCCGGGCGGTCAGCGGCGATGTGGTCGATCGTCATGGACGGACTCCTCTGATTGGTGGTGTGGCCGTGGCATGTGGTGCAGTGCGGCGAGCCTGGCGTTGTAGGCGTCCAGAGCGGCGGCGTCGTCGTCGAGCGCGGCGGTGTTCGCGCCGATGGTCGCGCGGGCGCGGACTCCGTCGAGCCAGCCGCCGAAGCTCGACTCCCTCGTCGCCACCCATTCGCGGGCGATGACCAGGATGAGGATCATCATCAGTCCGTCTCCCGCGACCCACATGATCGCTCCGGCCGCGGTCTGGTCGGCCAGCGCGGTAGGTCCCCAGTCGGGGCGCGATCGGCTGTAAGCGGGGGCGATGATGTGCGGCGACATCATCAATGTCACTCCGACGATCGCGTCGGGGACCATGCACGCGATGATCGTGGCGGCGCGCAGCGGGAAGACCAGGTGGCGGCCGACGTACTCGTTGCCGAGCAGAGGAAGCAGAAGCAGATAGCCGGTGACGAGGTAGAGGACTGTCTCGGCGTGATGGATCCACATGTGCTGGGCCATGGCCTGCTGAAATCCGGTCAGGTGGGTGGTCACGAGCACGGCCGCGTACAGCGGGACGGTCACAGCCGGCCTAGTGAGCAACTGGAACGGCGTACTGGACACCGCTGACGTGACGGCCGTCCGTGTTCTCGCCGAACTCGAGCGGATCAGCCGGATCGGTGCCGCGGCGACCAGCAGCGCCGGAATGACGGTGATCAACAGCAGATGCACGATCATGTGCGCCCAGAACAGGTTGCCCGAGTACGTGGCCAGCGGGCTGTTCAGCGCGACGATCGTTGTGGCGACCGCGGCGAACCACCACAGCAGGCAGGATCGCGGCCATGGCCGTCCGTCGCGCAGTCGGACCAGGACGCACAGAACATATGCCGCGGTCAGCACCGCGATCAGCGCTGTGGCCACGGGGGTCGCGGTCCAGACCGTCAGCACCTGGGGCCAGGCCGGGGGAGGCGCCGCCGTTCTCATGTCTGCGCCGGGGGTGGTTGTGCCGGGGGTGATGAGGCATGGAGCACGTCCTTATGCGTGAGCCACCCGGCCAGCCGGGCTCCGTCGGCCGAGATCACCGGTACGCCGATGGCGGGGGCGGCGTCCAGTACGGGCATGGCCTGGCCGAGGGGCGCGTCGGCCGTCACGGTCGGGCACGTCGTCACCATCTCGCGGACGGTGGTCGGACCGTATCCGCGAGTGAGTGCGTCCGCTATGGCCTGCGCGCTGAGGATGCCGCGGTAGACCCCGGAGTCGTCCACGACCGGTACCGCGCCGACCTCTGTCCGTTGGAGGGCCTCGGCTGCCGTTGCCAACGTGGCCGTCTCATGCAGCGTCGCCGGTGGCGAGCTCACGACGTCCGCGACCCGGACGGTCGGAGGGCGGTGACGCTGCCCTGAGACGATGTCGACCCCGCGACGGGTCAGTTTGCGCGTGTAGATCGTGTCTTTCGAGAGGAGCTTGCCGACACCGGTGGACACGGCGACGGCGGCCATGAGCGGGAGGATGATCGAGTACTCGCCGGTCAGCTCGAAGATGATGACGACCGCCGTGATCGGAGCCCGGGTGGCTCCGGCCAATGCGCCGGCCATGCCTATCAAGCCGTAGGCCCCCGGTGAGCCGGTCATCGATGGCAGCAGTCCGTGAACGGCCGCGCCCACGGCGGTGCCGCCGACGGCCCCGATGAACAGGGTGGGCGCGAACACTCCGCCGGACCCGCCGATACCGATGGTCAGGCTGGTCGCCAGCATCTTCCCCACCATCAGCGCGATCAGCAATGCCACCGTGTATCGGCCGGCGATGGCGTTCTCCAGCACGGGGTATCCGACGCCGTAGAGCTGCGGAAGCACCCACAGCACGCCGCCGAGCAGGAGCCCGCCGACGGCCGGTCGGAGCCATTGGGGGCCTCTCCACGCCCAGTCGCAGACGTCTTCGATGAGGTAGAGGACCTTCGAGAAGGCGACACCGACGAGCCCGAGAACCGCTCCCGCAACGATGAACAGAAGATATTCCACGCCGCCGTGCGGAGTGAACGAAGGCAGTGTCAGAAACGGACTGTCGCCCAGAAGCGACCGGCCGACGACACTCGCGGTCACACTGGCCAGGACCACCGCGGCGAATGATTCTGCGGCGAAGTCGCGGAGGATCAGTTCCATCGCGAAGAACGGCCCGGCCAGCGGGGCGTTGAACGTCGCCGAGATCCCCGCCGATGCGCCGCATGCGACCAGCAACCGCATGCGAGGAGTGTTCAGTTTCAGCAGTTGCGCCGCCGTCGAGCCCAGTGCGGCGCCGATCTGGACGATCGGTCCCTCACGGCCCACCGACCCTCCGCCGCCGATGCACAGGGCCGACGCCAGTGACTTCACCATCGGGATCCGTGCCGGTATGTGGCCGCCGCGCTCGGCTACCGCGAACATCACTTCCGGCACCCCGTGGCCGCGCGCCTCCGGCGCCAGCCACGACACCAACGGCCCGTAGACGAGCCCGGCGATCACCGGAGTCAACACGACGAACCAGAAGCCCAACGCCGGTACACCGTTGTGCCCGACCCGGCCCTGCGCCGAGAAGTCGGTGTAACCGGTGAACAACATCGTGGCGCCGACGATGAGCCACCGGAATCCGACGGCGGCCACACCGACGGCCACTCCCACCGAGACCGCCACCGGGACGATGCCGGTGGACGACTCGCGCAGCCATGTCGGGAACGGCGTCCGGCGCGGCATGATCGCGCCGTTCGGACTTCCAGAAGTGAACGCAAGCACGATTGCAGTATGCAACAGTTGCATCGGCTAATCGATGGGTAGGGTAGTTTTCTCTTGTGACGGCAGCAGCAGGACGCCCCGCGGACGGACATTCGATCAGCGTCGACGACGTGGCCGACGCCGTATTGACCGCCTCGCGTCTTCTGGTCTCGCTATCGGCGAAATCTATTGCTCAAGTAGATGATTCGATCACCATCGCCCAGTTCCGCGTTCTGGTGCTGCTGTCGAACAGTGGCCCGATGAACCTCTCATCGCTGGCGCACAGACTTGCGGTCCAGCCGTCGACCGCATCGCGGATGATCGACCGGCTCTCTCACGCCGGGCTGGTCGAACGGACTCCGAGCGAACAGACGCGGCGCGAACTCATCGTCACGCTGACCTCTCACGGGGCGGCGACGGTGCGGGAGGTCACCGATCGCCGACGTGCCGAGATCGAGCAGGTCATCAGCCGCCTCACCGCGGAGCAGCGGCATGAACTGGTCCGCGCACTCACGGCATTCTCCGAGGTCGGCGGCGAGCCCGCGGTGTCGCGGGCTCAAGACCTCTGGGCTTAGCGATCTCGGGGAAGGTCTTCGGGTTCTCCGGCTCAGCGCAGCGGGTTCGGCAGCAAGAGCTCGCAGTTGCGGTCGTTCGGAGCGCCGAGCAGCGCGTCGTCGCGGTGGATGTCGTTGTACGACAGTTCGCGGTAGAGGCTGGCCAGCCCCGCAGGTGACAGGTCGGACGGGTCGGCGGTGTAGCGGCTGTCGGCTTCGATCAGCGGTGTGAAGATGCTGAGTGTGCCGTCGCGATTGTCGGCGACCTCGATGATCCGGGCCAGCTGCGGGTAGTCGATGTGGCTGGCGGTGTTGATCTCCCAGAAGCTGTTCTTCGGCGTGGCGCCGCGGTGGGCGATCATCTCGTTCCGGTGCGTATGGCCGTTCACCCACGCGATCACGTTGGTGTGCAGGTGGAGCTGCGCGACGAGGTGGTCGCCGCCGTACTGCTGCTCGCCGGGAGTCTCCGGGTTGGGCAGCTTCGCGGTCATCGTCTTGGATGTGTGATGGCTGAACACCATCACGAGCTTGTCGCGGTTGGCGACGATGGTGCGGTTCATCCAGTCGAGCTGCTTCTGGCTGATCGACCCGTCGGCGATGCCGAGACTGTTCGTCGTGTTGAGTGCGAGTCCGAGGACGTTCTCGGAGATGTCGAATCGGTACCAGGACGGCCCGTCGGGATCGGCGAAACCGTGCCCGAGCGGACCCGCGCCCTTGATCGCGGGGTCGAAGTGCCTGCGGATGAATTCCCGCGGCGAGAACGGCCGTCGGCCGGCGTCGGCCGTCACCGGGATCACGGGGCCGGTGGTGCGCAGTTTCGCGAGCAGCGGACCGAGCGCCGCCGGGTCGGTGCTCAGCGCCCTGCCGATGGCGGCCGCCGTGGGATCGGTGTCGGGGAGGTCGTACTTGACGTTCGAGTGGTACAGCCAGTCGACGATGTTGTTCGGCACGGTGCCGAGCAGCTGATCGTCGTGGTTGCCGAACACCGCGTACCACGGCATGTCGAGGCCTGGGCTGGAGTGCGTCTTGATCGCGGCGTGAAGCAGGCCGGGGATCTGGATGAAGCCGCGGTCCTTGTAGATGTCCCACGAGTCGAGTTCGGGACGGTAGTAGAGCGACGACCCCAGCGCCTGCAGTCCTTCGAATCGGTTCTTCGCCCCCGTGTTCGGGGTGATGGAACCGCCCGACAGGATGTGCTGGAACCAACCGAGCTCCACGATCTCGTGGTTGTCGGTGTTGTCGCCGGTGGAGACGACGCAGTCGAACGACCTTCCGGTGAACGGCCCGCGCGCCAGAGCGTTGATGCGCTTCACCAGCGCGACGGCGCCCTGTGTGCCGAGCGCCTCGTGCGGGCGGAAGGCCGGGGCCTGCACGGGATGGACGTACTCGAACCGCGCGGGGCTCTGCACGTCGGCGATGTGGATGTCGGTGAGCTGGACGAACGAGGCGAGGGCGCTCCGGGCCGTCTCGCGTCCGGGCTTGGCAGCCGCCAGCTCCTGCCGGATGAACAGCGGCCAGCCTTTGCCCGCGACCAGCTGCCGGTAGCCGCCCTTGCGAGCCCGCCCCGGAGCCGCGACCTGCGCGAGGGTGGTACCCGCGGTGTTCGCGGCGGAGGCGGGGTCGGCGTGGACGTGTCCGGCCAGGACACTGCCCGCGGCGACGGCTCCGGCGGTCGCTGCGCTCGCACGCAGGAACTGGCGGCGGGACAAGCGGTTCGACGGCATGGCAGACACTGTAATGCGGAGCACACTCGGATTATGCGTCTGCGACGAATTCGTGTCAGAAGTAGTTAACCGGGCGTTCGCCTTACGCCGTACTTCCTGACCCGAATCGGGTAACGGCGTACGGCACAAGACTTTCGGGTCGCCCGTTGTCCACAGGCGACCCGAACGTCGTCCGTGGCGACCGGGCCCGGTTCACACTCGACGGATGGGGGAATCGGGGGATCGACCACGGGTGGCGCTCACACATCTGCTGGCGAATCAGGAGGGTGTGGTCGCGCGACGACAGGTCCTCGAGTGCGGACTGACGTCCGCTTTCGTCAGGCAACGCTTGCGGAGCCGGGACTGGGTCGCCGCATGCCCCGGTGTCTACGTGACGCACACCGGACCGCCGACTGAGCGGCAACGCCAATGGATCGCGGTGCTGTGGGCGATGCCTGCGGCACTGAGTCACGAGTCGGCGATTCTCGCCGCCTCGTCGTCGACCGCCTCGGGTCCGATCCATGTCGTTGTGGATGCCCGACGACGGCTGTCGAGTCGGCCGGGCGTGGTGGTCCACTACAGCCGTCACCTGGCGGAGCGGGCGCTGATGCACACGCACCCGCCGCGTGTGCGGCCCGAGCACGCGGTACTCGATGTGGCCGGCCGGGCGCGGACCGACTTCGACGCCGTCGCGTGCCTCTCCGGAGCCGTCCAGGCCCGTGCGACGACGGCGGACCGGCTCCTCGCGGCGCTGGCGAGCAGGCAGCGGACGAGCAGGCGGGATTTCCTCGAGCGTGTGCTCTTCGACGTCCGCGACGGCACGTGCTCGGTGCTCGAACACTGCTATCTACGCGATGTGGAACGGGCCCACGGGCTGCCGGCGTCGGTGCGGCAGACGCCGACCGGCGTCGGACGACGCGGGTTCCGCGACGTCGAGTATCCGGACTGGCGGTTGATCGTGGAACTCGACGGCCGAGCACACCACGACACCGCGCGCGCTCGCGACAGCGACCTCGAGCGCGACCTGGACGCGATCGCCTATGGCCGCAAGCGGACCATCCGGCTCGGATGGGGGCAGACGGTCGACCGCCCCTGCCGCACCGCGGCCGGCATCGGCGCGATTCTCGCCGCGCGCGGCTGGCCGGGAACCGTGGTCCGCTGTTCCGCCGACTGTCGGCTCGAGTGAGCCTGTGCCGTATTCCATCACCCGATTCGGGTAACGCAATACGGCATAAGCGCAGGCAGCGAATTTAACTCACGACTGCGCCGAGTCTGGTCAACGGCGCGAAGCTGTGGCAAACTCGTCGTCGTGATCAAGAGCTGTCAGGAGTGTTGTCGAGGCTGACACCGCGCTTACGCGGTCGGCCGATTTCGCCAACCCCCGCTCGTTCGATCACAGGATCACCTCTCCATGACTCTCGCATTCTCTGCACCCGTCACCACCTCGTTCACCGACGCTCCGCTGTCCCTGCAGGCCGAGGAGTACCTCGCGACGCTCGCCGACGGCGCCGTGGCCGTCGACCTTCGCAGCGCCGTCGCCCGATCGGCCACCGGCGCACTCGTGGGCGCGATGGCGCTCGACGTGGACGACGCCCTCGATCTGCTCTCCCCGGACTCGCCCGATCGCCTGCGCACGGCCACCGTCGACGCGCGGTGGGTGCTGGTGAGCGACGACGGATACGACGCCGAGATGCTGGCATGGCATCTGCAGGCGCGCGGCGTCCTCGGCGCACGGTTCGTGGTCGGCGGGCACGCCGCGCTGCGCGAGCGCGGGATCAACGGTTCCGTCGGCGCTGACGTGCTCGGACTGTTCGATACGCCGCAATGACCCGCTGATTGGTCTTGCCCCTGGTGGGCCGCTTAACCTTGGGTGCGTGAGTGACCAGGTTTCCAGCGCGCCGACCACCAAGACCGCAGCCGCCGACCAGACCCCCGAGCAGGTGCGGGTCCGTCAGGAGAAGCGTGAGCGCATCCTCGACGAGGGGCGGCAGGCGTATCCGGTCGCCGTCGCGCGCACGCACAGCCTCGCCGAGATCCGTGCGGAGTACCCGGATCTGGAAGCCGGCACCGAGACCGGGGTCGAGGTGGGCGTCGCCGGCCGCATCATCTTCCTCCGCAACAAGGGCAAGCTCTGTTTCGCGACCCTGCAGGAGGGCGACGGCACGCAGCTGCAGGCGATGGTGAGCTTCAACGGCGTCGGCGAGGAGTCGCTCGCGCGGTGGAAGGCCGACACCGACCTGGGCGACATCGTCTTTGTCCACGGCGAGGTGATCAGTTCCCGCACCGGCGAGCTGTCGATCATGGCCGACTCGTGGGAGATGGCGTCGAAGGCGCTCCGACCGCTGCCGGTGGCGCACAAGGAGATGAACGAGGAGTCGCGCGTCCGCCAGCGGTACGTCGACCTCATCGTCCGTCCCGAGGCGCGGGCCATCGCGCGCACCCGGATCGAGGTGATGGCGCAGCTCCGCAAGTTCCTGACCGACCGCGGCTTCCTCGAGGTCGAGACGCCGATGCTGCAGACGCTGCACGGCGGAGCGGCGGCACGCCCCTTCGTGACCCACTCCAACGCCTTCGACATGGATCTGTACCTGCGTATCGCGCCGGAACTGTTCCTCAAGCGCTGCGTGGTCGGCGGCATCGAACGCGTCTTCGAGGTGAACCGCAACTTCCGCAACGAGGGCGCCGATTCCACGCACTCGCCGGAGTTCGCGATGCTGGAGACCTACCAGGCCTACGGCACCTACGACGACGCCGCCGTGATGACCCGCGAACTCGTCCAGTCGGTGGCGATGGGCGCGCTCGGCACCCTGACGCCGACCATGCCCGACGGCAGCACGTACGACCTCTCCGGCGAGTGGACTTCGCTGTCGATGTACCCGTCGCTGTCGGAGGCCCTCGGCGAGGAGATCGTCCCCGCCCAGACCTCCGTCGAGGAGCTGCTGGCTATCGCAGACCGGGTCGGGCTCGAGGTCCCGAAGGACAAGGGCTACGGACACGGCAAGCTGGTGGAGGAGCTCTGGGAGCACCTGGTGGGCTCTCAGCTCGACGAGCCGGTCTTCGTCCGCGACTTCCCGGTGGAGACCTCGCCGCTGGTGCGCTCGCACCGCACGGTCCCCGGCGTGGTCGAGAAGTGGGACCTGTACGTGCGCGGCTTCGAGCTGGCGACCGGCTACTCCGAACTCGTCGACCCGGTGATTCAGCGTGAACGCTTCGTCGACCAGGCGCGGCTGGCCGCGGCCGGCGACGATGAGGCCATGGTTCTCGACGAGGAGTTCCTGGCCGCGATGGAGCACGGCATGCCGCCCACTGCGGGCACCGGCATGGGCATCGACCGGCTGCTGATGGCGTTGACCGGCCTCGGAATCCGCGAGACGGTGCTGTTCCCGCTCGTCAAGCCGATTCAGTAGCGGCAGTCACCGGCCGCCGGGATCGCGTCCCGACCGGCCGGCGACCGACGCACGCGGTCAGCGCTCCATGTAGCTGATCCACGGTTCGTTGGAGACCACACCTCCGTTCGGGCCGGTGATCAGCAACCGGTCGCGGTGCACGTGGTAGGTGTAGCCGTTGTTGTAGGCGTGGAAGCCGTAGCCGTTCTGGGTGGCTCCCCACAGGTCGATGGTGTTCCCGGTGACCTTGCCCTTCCCGCTGTACTCCCAGCCGGTGGGTCCCTGAACCGGGCAGATCGCGACCTGCGACCATGCCGATTCGGCGAGCACCTTCGCCGGGCCGTTGCAGTACGGTCCGTTCGGGAAGCCGTCGGCCGCGGCCTCACCGGCGCTGACCGCTCCGGCTCCGACCGCTACGGATGCGGCGATGGCGACCGCCGCGGCGATCCGTGTCGTGCTGCGAATGGGATTTCGCATCATGACCACTCCTCTCGCAGGTGCAGCGGCAGCGGCCGGGCCGCGGTGTCGTCCTGCGTGTGTCGGTGTATGTCGACCGCTACCCGGAATGTCACGAGGGATCGGCGAACCGTTAGCCCGTCGGTCGGTCGAACGAATGACGCTCAGTGGCGGTGAACTGCGATTTCACTCACACGGCAAAGTCAGGGGAGGAGACGGATTCGACGGGCGTTGACGACCGCTTCGAAGCGGGAGTTCGCGTCGAGCTTCACCAGCAGCGACTTCACGTGGCCCTTGACCGTGTGCAGTCCGATGCCGAGCCGCGCGGCGATCGCCGGATTGGTGAGCCCCGCGCCGAGGAGACTGAGCACGTCCTGTTCGCGGGCGGTGAGACGGACGGGCAGTTCCTCTGCGGGCGCCTCGCCCGCCAACTGCGCGGCGATCTCCAGCATCCGTGCGCGCACCGAGGCGTCGCCGATGTCGGCCGCGAGGGTCCGCAGTTCGGTGTACGAGGCCTGCACGCGGCTCCGCCACGCGGTCAGCTCACGCTCCTCGTCGTCCGTGCGGATCGCCCCGAGCACCTCGGCCACGGTGAGTTGTTGCTCGACGGCGCGGGCCTCGTCGGTGACGACGTCGAGTGTGGCGTCGAGCTGATCGTGCCGGCTCCGACGCGCCGCATACAGGACTCCGATGTGCTTGCGGCCCACGATGATCGGTGCGGCGACCATCGAATACAGCTGTTCGGCGCGGATGATCGCGTCATAGGTGTGCGTGATCAGCGGCGACTGGACGTAGTCGTGCACCGCGGTGGCCCGGCGCCTCGTCAGGACCCGTCCGCCGAGACCGTGACCGTAGTCGAGCTGGACTCCCCGGAGCGGACCGACCACGTCGCCGTCGAAGTAGCTGAGCTCGACGGCGTGCCCGTCGCCCGAGACGGCGTCGGGCACCACGCGGCCGGCGAAGGTGAGACTGGCGCCGGTGTGCCGGCGGAGCCGCTCGAGCGGGCGCCGGAGCTGCCGAGCCAGCTCGTCGTGGGGCGCACCCCTCTTCGGAGGGTTGTCGGTGTCACGGGTCACAAGAATGATTGTCCCAGATCATGCCGTCGACACGAGTGGAGAGTCGTATGAATGCAGAGCAGCAGACCCGGGCCTGGCTCGAGGAGTACCGGGCGCCGGACGCGAGTGCGGCGCACTTGCTCTGCGACAGGCACGATCCGGAGGGTGTCGCGTTCACGCTCGTCGAGCCGGACCTGACCTTCGAGTCGATGACCTGGGCCCAGCTCGCCCACGAGTCTCGCGCGATGGCGACCGTGCTGGCCGGGCGGGGCGTGCGGCGCGGGGATCGGGTGCCGGTGCTGCTCGGCAAACGTCGTGCGCTGGTGGTGACGCTGCTCGGGCTGTGGCGGCTCGGCGCAGTGCACGTGCCGCTGTTCACCGCCTTCGCGACCGGGGCCATCGAACTGCGGACCGAGGGCTCGGGCGCCCAGTTCGTGATCACGGACGCCTCGCAGCGCGACAAGGTGGATCCGATCGATGCGGTGACGGTCCTCGACGTCGACGAGCTGGTCGCCGAATCGGTCTCGGCCGAGCCGTTGGCCGAGTCGGTCGCCATCGGCGGCGAGGCCACGCTGGCGCAGTTGTACACCTCCGGCACCACGGGCAAGCCCAAGGGTGTCCCGGTTCCGCTCTTCAGCCTCGCGGCGTTCCAGACGTATCTGCACTACTCGCTCGACGTGAACGCCGACGATGTGTTCTGGAACGCCGCCGATCCGGGGTGGGCGTACGGCCTGTACTACGCGCTGCTGGCGCCCATGGTGGCGGGCCGGACGAGCCTGCTGCTGAACCAGGGCTTCACCCCGGAGTCGACCGTCGCCGTCATCCGCGAGTTCGGCGTCACCAACTTCGCGGCGGCGCCGACCATCTATCGCGCGATGCGTGCGAGTGCCGACCTCGACGGGATCGTCCTGCGACGGGCGTCGTCGGCGGGGGAGCCGCTGACGCCCGACATCGTGTCGTGGGGAGTCGAGAACCTCGGCTGCGAGGTGCGCGACCACTACGGGCAGACCGAGCTCGGCATGGTGATCGGCAACCACTGGCATCCGGAACTGGCCGAGCCGCTCAAGCCGGGCTCGATGGGGCAGGCGATGCCGGGCTTCACCGGCGGCATCGCCGAAGGGCAGATCGCGCTCGACGTGCAGGCCAGCCCGCTGCTGTGGTTCTCCGGCTACGACGCGGCTCCCGAGAAGACCGCCGAACGCTTCACCGCCGACGGCAAGTGGTACCTGACCGCCGACACCGGCAAGGTCGACGACGAGGGCTACTTCTCTTTCACGTCGCGCGACGACGACGTGATCCTGGCCGCCGGTTACCGGATCGGCCCGTTCGACGTCGAGAGCGTCCTCGCGGGCCATCCCGCGGTGAACGAGGTCGCGGTGGTGGGCCGGCCGGATCCGGAGGGGATCCGCGGTGAAGTGGTCGAGGCCTTCGTCGTGCTCTCGGAGGGCTACGCCGCGGGCGACGCTCTCGCGACCGAGCTCAAGAACCTGGTCCGCGACGAGTACTCCAAGCACGCGTATCCGCGGACGGTGCACTTCGTCGACGCGCTCCCCAAGACGCCGAGCGGAAAGATCCAGCGCTTCGTCCTGCGCCGTGAGGGGTGATCACTCGCCGAAGATGGTTACGTACCGGTTGACCGGTTTTGGATGTGGCACAGTTGTCATGTGCAGAATGTCTGGATTCGGACCGGTATCGCCGCGTTGTTCGGATCAGTGGTCGGAGCCATCGCGTCGGTGGGCGGCCTGATCCTGATGGACGACGGGGTCGATCGCTGTCTGCCGGCTCTGCAGGATTCGCATACCGATGCCGCGGCGCGCGGGGCGTGGATCGCGTGGACGGCCTATCTCGCCGTCGTCGTGGTGGGGTCCCTGGCTGCGGTCTCGCTGTCGCAGCGCACGCGGACGTGGGTGATCGTCGGTGTGGTGACACTGATCGCGATGGGCGTCGCCGTCCTCGGGATGCACGACTTCGGCGTCTCGATGTGCGAGACGGAGTTCTCGCGCTCGCAGCGCGGCTGACCGGCCGCGCTGCGAGCGGTCAGTGCATCTCGCGCTTGAGGATCTTGCCCGCGGCGTTGCGGGGGAATGCGTCGACGATCTCGATGACGCGCGGGACCTTGAAGTTCGCGAGGTGGTCGCGAGCGAAGGCGATCACCGCCTCGGGCTCGACCGACGCTCCGGGGCGGACGGTCAGGAAGGCCTTGCCGACCTCGCCGAGGCGCTCGTCGGGGACCCCGATGACGGCGGCCTCGGTGACGTCGGGGAACCGTGAGAGCAGTTGTTCCACCTCCGCGGGGTACACGTTGAAACCGCCGCAGATGTACATGTCCTTGAGGCGGTCGGTGATGGTGAGATTGCCGCGGTCGTCGAGGGTGCCGATGTCGCCGGTGTGCAGCCAGCCGTCGGCGTCGATGGTCTCCGCCGTGGCCTCGGGGTTGTCGAGGTAGCCGCGCATCACCATGAGTCCGCGGGTGAGCACCTCGCCCTGCTCCGACAGTGTCACCTCCATGCCCGAGAAGGCGCGGCCGCAGGTCTCGGCGACGGTCTGCGCGTCGTCGTCCGGGCGGCAGGTGGTGATGAATCCGCTCGTCTCGGTCTGGCCGTACGCGGTGATGACGGTGTCGACGCCGAGTTCGGACTGCAGTCGCTCCACCAGCACCACGGGAACGATGGTCGCACCGGTCACGATGAGCCGCAGGCTCGAGAGGTCGAAGTCCGCGCGAGCCGGGTCGTCGAGAATCGTCTGGAAGATGGTCGGGGCGCCGGGGAACACCGTGATCCGCTCGCGTGCGACTGACTCCATGGAGGCGCTCGGCGAGTAGACGGCCAGGGGGAACATCGTGGCGCCGAACAGGATCGACGGCAGAATCCCCGCCTTGTAGCCGAAGGTGTGGAAGTACGGGTTCACCATCAGGTAGCGGTCGGTGTCGCGGAGGCCGCCGTTGTCGCCCCAGGCATGTGATCCGTGCAGCGTCTGGCGGTGCTCAGCCATCACGCCCTTCGGGGCCCCGGTGGTTCCGGAGGTGAACAGGATGTCGGAGAGGTCGTCCTCCCGCACGGCCTCAGCCCTTGCCCGGGCCTGTCGGACGAGGTCGTCGGTCGCGGACTCCAGCAGCGACTCCCACGGCACCGCGCCCGGACTCTCGGCAGCGTCGCCGAGCGGGATCGAGATCACGGTACGACCTTCGGGGATCGACGACGACAGCACTTCGCCGAGGCGGTCGATGCCGGCGAACTCACCGGAGACGACGACGACGCTCGCGCCGGAACGGTCGATGATGTCACCGGCCTCGCTTGTGGTGTAGCGAGTGTTCAGCGGGACCAGAACGGCGCCGGCGTACTGAATTCCGAGCGCGGCGATCGGCCAGTGGTGACTGTTGGGCGCCCATACCGCGACCCGGTCGCCGTGTTCGACGCCGAGTCCGATGAGGCCCGCCGCGAACCGCCGGACGCGGTCGGCGAACTGCGGCCAGGTCAGCGAGACGCGCTCGCCCCACTGGTCGTCGACGATCGCGACGCCGTCGGGCCACTGCCTCTCGGCGCGATGCAGGGCGGCGGGAGTGGTGAGCGGATTCGGGAGCATATCCAAAACCTAGCAAATGCTTGGTAGGTTAAGCTAGCGGTCATGACGACGATCAATCTCGCCGATCGCAGCGTCGATCTGGGCGAATGGGCAGCGGCGACGCCGAACGCCGCGGAAGTCTTCGCGGCAGCGGTTCGGGACTGGCTCGAAGCCAATCTCGTCGGCGACTTCGCCGAGCTCCGCGGTCGCGGCGGCCCCGGAAGCGAACACGAGTTCTTCGCCGAGCGGCTGGAGTGGGATCGCCATCTCGCAGCGGCGGGCTGGACGTGCCTCGGCTGGCCGGTGCGCCACGGCGGCCGCGGCGCGACCATCGAGCAGCGCATCATCTTCCACCAGGAGTATGCGCGTGCCAACGCTCCGGCGCGGGTGAACCATCTCGGCGAGGAACTCCTCGGCCCGACGCTCATCGAGTACGGCACACCGGCCCAGCAGGCGCGCTTCCTGCCCGGCATCGTCGACGTGACCGAACTGTGGGCGCAGGGCTACTCGGAACCGGGCGCGGGAAGCGACCTCGCCGGGGTCGCGACCACCGCGGTTCTCGACGACGCGTCCGGCGAGTGGGTGGTCAACGGCCAGAAGATCTGGACCTCGCTGGCGCATCTGTCGCAGTGGGCGTTCGTGATCGCCCGCACGGAGAAGGGCTCGACGAGGCACCGGGGACTGAGCTTTCTGCTCGTCCCGCTCGACCAGCCCGGCGTCACCATCCGGCCGATCCAGCAGATCACCGGAACCTCGGAGTTCAACGAGGTGTTCTTCGACGACGCGCGCACCAGCGCCGACCTGATCGTCGGCGAACCCGGCGACGGATGGAAGGTCGCGATGGGACTGCTGCAGTTCGAGCGCGGCGTCTCCACACTGGGTCAGCAGGTCGGCTTCCGGAGGGAACTCGACGACATCGTCGCCGTCGCCCGGGCCAACGGGTCGATCGACGATCCGGCCGTCGCCGAGCGGCTGCGCCGGGCCAAGGTCGGCCTCACCGTGATGGAGGCCAATGCGCGGCGCACGCTCGCCGGCGACATCGTGTCGGAGGCCGGCGCGGCGTCGGTGACCAAGCTGCTCTGGGGCAACTGGCATCGCGACCTCGGCGAGCTCGCGGTCGCGGTGGTCGGTGCGCCCTCGTTGATCGGTCCGCCCGCCACCACCGAGGGTCGCGCGAACGACATCACCGACCCCGAGAACGTCGAACTCGACGAGTGGCAACGACTTCTGCTCTTCACCCGCGCCGACACGATCTACGGCGGCTCGAACGAAGTGCAGCGCAACATCATCGCCGAGCGAGTGCTCGGCCTTCCCCGAGAGGCACGCGCATGAGTGATACCCGACCTGTCTCGCCGCTGGCGACCGCGCCCGAGGAGGTCGGCGGCCACGGCCTGCTGACAGGCAGAAAGGTGATCGTCACCGCGGCCGCCGGCACCGGTATCGGGTTCTCGACCGCACGTCGGGTCCTGCTCGAAGGCGCCGACGTCCTCGTCTCCGACTTCCATGAGCGCCGCCTCGGCGAGACGGTGGAGAAGCTGTCGGCCGAGTTCCCCGAGCAGCAGGTGGCCTCCTTCGTCTGCGACGTCTCGAGCACCGGACAGGTGGATGCGCTGATCGCCGATGCCGCCGAGCAACTCGGCCGCATCGACGTCCTGGTCAACAACGCCGGCCTCGGCGGCGAGACACCCGTCGCGGATATGACCGACGAGCAGTGGGACCGCGTCCTCGACATCACGCTGAACAGCACGTTCCGCGCCACGCGCGCCGCACTGCGCTATTTCCGCGACGCGGCGCAGAACGACGCGGCGCAGTCCCGGTCGCCTCGGGGCGGGGTGATCGTGAACAACGCCTCAGTTCTCGGCTGGCGGGCGCAGCGCGGTCAGGCCCACTACGCCGCGGCCAAGGCCGGCGTGATGGCGCTGACCCGCTGTTCGGCCGTCGAGGCCGCCGACTACGGAGTCCGCGTCAATGCGGTCTCGCCCTCGATCGCCAAGCATCCCTTCCTGGCGAAGGTCACCAGCGACGATCTCCTCGATGAACTCGCCGCGCGGGAGGCCTACGGCCGCGCCGCCGAGGTCTGGGAGATCGCGTCGGTGATCGCGATGCTCGCGAGCGACTACACCACGTACATGACCGGTGAGATCGTGTCCGTCTCCAGCCAGCGTGCCTGACCCGACCCCGTGATTCTCTAGGAGCTCTCCCATGACCACTTCCGCTTACATCGTCGACGCGGTCCGCACTCCCGTCGGCAAGCGCAACGGCTCACTCGCCGCCGTCCACCCCGCCGACATGGGCGCACACGTCATCAAGGCGATCGTCGACCGCACCGGCATCGACCCCGAGGTGGTCGATGACGTGGTCTTCGGCTGTGTCGACACCATCGGTCCGCAGGCCGGCAACATCGCACGTACCGCATGGCTCGCGGCCGGACTGCCGCTGGGAGTCCCCGGCACCACCGTCGACCGCCAGTGCGGCTCGAGCCAGCAGGCCATCCACTTCGCCGCACAGGGCGTGATGAGCGGGACGCAGGACGTCGTCATCGCCGGCGGTGTGCAGAACATGAGCGCGATCCCGATCAGCCAGGCGATGATCGCCGGCCAGCCGTTCGGCTTCACCACTCCCACGGCCGAGTCGAAGGGCTGGACGCAGCGCTTCGGCGATAAGGAGATCAGTCAGTTCGTCGGAGCCGACATGATCGCCAAGAAGTGGGACATCAGCAGGCGGGAGATGGAGGAGTTCGCGCTCGCGAGCCATCAGCGCGCCAAGACGGCCATCGCCGAGGGTCGCTTCGACAACGAGTACGTGCCGCTGGGCGACTGCGTGGTCGACGAGTGCCCGCGCGAGACCTCCCTGGAGAAGATGGCTTCGCTCGACGTCCTGGCCGAGGGGTCGCAGCTCACCGCGGCCGTCGCGTCGCAGATCTGCGACGGAGCGTCGGCCACTCTCGTGGTGTCCGAGCAGGCGTTGAAGCAGTACGGTCTCACCGCCCGCGCGCGCATCCACCACATGTCGGTGCGCGGCGACGATCCGGTGATGATGCTCTCGGCGCCGATTCCGGCCACCGAGTACGCGCTGAAGAAGACCGGAATGAGCATCGACGACATCGACGTCGTCGAGATCAACGAGGCCTTCGCGCCCGTCGTGCTCTCGTGGCTCAAGGAGACCGGAGCCGATCCGGCTCGGGTGAATCCGAACGGCGGCGGGATCGCGCTGGGGCATCCGCTCGGCGCGACCGGAGCCAAACTGTTCGCCACCATGCTGAACGAGTTGGAGCGCACCGGCGGCCGATTCGGACTGCAGACCATGTGTGAGGGCGGCGGTACCGCCAATGTCACCATCATCGAGCGCCTCGGCTGAGCTGAGACGGCGCACGGATTTGATGTTCCGCGCTCTCGGGCGTGTCTCGAGCGCACGGCGGCGAAACGCCGGTGTTAGCCAAGATTTGTGACAATTCATCGTGTCTTAATCACGTCCGATTTACCGGCCGAGCCCTACTCGTGAGTATCGTCCGAACAGATGCTTTAGAAGTGAGTCACAGCGCACCACTGCGCCGTGTATCGCGTGCATCACGTACGAAGTCTCCATTTGAAAGGAAACCACGATGGGCAACATCGACCCGCTGCTCGACCTCGCGAAGACCATCAACGCGGTGCTGGCCGACGCCGGCTCCACCAACGAGGGTGGCAGCTACGGCATCAGCAACGACAACGGCAAGGCCTGAGGCCTCAGTCGCGGTAACGCCATGATGTCCACGGACAGCCGGGCCGTGACTCCCACGCGGAGTCACGGCCCGGCCGCGTGCGCAGTCGCGCGGCCGGCGGCGACAGTACTGACCCCGGACGCACTGCCGGAGGCCGCTGCACTGGTCGGGGACGCGCTCGGTGAGGTGCCGATCTTCAACTGGGTGCTCGGCGATACGGTCGACGACCCGACAGTCCGGAGGTTGCTGGCGACGGTCCTGCTCCGGCCGATGGTCCGGTCGGGATGCGCGGTCGGCGTCCGCGGTGACGAGCGCGATGACGAGTGCGCCGGACGACTCCGCGGAGTCCTCGGCTGGTACCCCGCGGACGGCAGGGATCCGGCGGATCCGGTCGAACTGCGCGCCGACGCCGAGCGGCTGGCCGCTCATCCCGCCGTGGCGCGCCGCCTCGTCGAGCTGTCGCGTATGGACCTCATGCCCGCGCCCGAGGAGGGCTCGGTGAGCATTCCGATCGCCGCACTGACACCGGATTCCCGCGGAGCGGACCTGTTGCCTGCTCTGGTGCGGCCCGTCGAGGAGTACTGCTCACTGCACGGTTGCTCGTTCTACGTCTGGACCGGTGTCGAACGACTGCGGGATGCGTTCTTCCGGGGATGGCGGCTGAGGCAGTTCGCCACAGCGGAGTTCCCTCCCGCCGGACCGAGCGGCGCGCATCCCGGCGGGACCACGCTGTACGGCCTGATCTGCGAACCGGGACCGACAGGCTTCCGGCGCGCGGCGGACCGATGAGATCGACAGGTCTGCGCGGCGTCGCTGCCGCGCGGGGCCGTGAGAAGGAAGTCACGCGACACGTCGCGAGGAGGAGAGAAACAGTGAAGTTGACCGAACGCCGACGGATGTCGGTCGCGCTGGCAGCCGCAGTCGCACTTGCGGGCTCGATTGTGAGCGGAGGCGTAGCCCACGCCGCGCCCGGTGCCTCGTCTGCGGTCACGAGTCCGCGGGAGTCGAACATCAGCGTTCACTCGGCGGCGATGGGCCGCGACATCCCCCTGACCGTGCTCTCTCCGAAGGACACCTCGCGGCCCGCACCGGTGCTGTATCTGCTCAACGGAGCAGGGGGCGGCGAGGATACCGCCACCTGGCAGCGGAACACCGACGTGGTCAAGTTCTTCCAGAACAAGCACGTCTACGTGGTCATTCCGATGCAGGGCGCCTTCTCCTACTACACGGACTGGATCAAGCCCGACGAGAAACTCGGCGTCAACAAGTGGTCGACCTTTCTGGCGAAGGAACTGCCCGGCGCCATCGATGGCCGGTACCGGACCACGGGAAAGAACGCGATCGCCGGCATCTCGTCGTCCGCCACCTCGGTGCTGAACCTCGCCATCCAGAACAAGGGGCTGTACAAGGCGGTCGGCTCGTACAGCGGCTGTGCCAGCACCTCCTCGCAGCACGGCCAGCTGTTCATCCGGATCGTCACCGAGGTGCGCGGTGAAGCCGATGCCCGCAACATGTGGGGACCGTACAACGGTCCCCTGTGGAAGAAGAACGATCCGCTGATCCACGCGGCCGGTCTGCGCGGACTGTCGCTGTACTTGAGCACGGCGACCGGCCTGCCCGGCTCCCACGACAACCTCACTGAGGTTCCAGATCCGCAGGTGCTCGGTGATCGGTTGCTGGTGGGCGGTGGGATCGAGGCCGCGACCAAGTTCTGCACCGAGGAGCTGGCGGCCCGGTTGCAGCAACTGCACATCCCGGCCACCGTCGACCGTCCGCTGGGCGGAACCCACTCCTGGCCGTACTGGCAGGACCAGCTCCACAAGTCCTGGCCACAGCTCGGCCGCGCCATCGGCGCGTGACCTCCGGGCACGCCGCCGTCGCGCTCGTCCGGTCGGCGATCTCCGACCATAAACGGCTGTGCGCGGGGATCATCGCCATGCAGTTGGTCTCGATGATCGCCGTGCTCAGCCAGCCGGCGCTCAACGCACGGATCGTCGATTCGGGCGTCATCGCCGGAAACGTCGGCTACATCGAGCGAACCGGTCTGCTGATGGTCGCGATCGTGGCCTGCGGAGCCCTCTCCTCGGTGGTGGCGGTGGCGCTGAGTTCGCGGCTGGCGGCGGACGCCTCGGCCGAACTGCGGTCGCGGATGTTCCGGAAGTCGGCGCGCATGGACGCCGAAGAGTACCGCGGATTCGGAACCCACTCGCTGCTGACTCGGTCCACGGTGGATGCCAACGCGGTGGGGCAGGCGGTGTTCGCGTTCGCGGCGACGGCGGTCACCGCCCCGCTGATCACGGTGGGCGCGGTGGTCGGATCGTTCCGCCAGTCGTGGCGGCTGATGCCCGTCGTCGCGCTCACCGCGGTCTTCCTGGCCCTGGTCATCGGAGGCTTCGTCCTGGTGGTCGCACCGCTGGCGGCGCGACTGCAGCGCGCGATCGACCGGGTCAATCTCACGCTCCGCGAACAGCTCGTCGGCGTCCGGGTGATTCGACTGTTCCGGAGGGAACGGACTGTCGGCGTCCGATTCCGGGAGGCGAACGACGACCTCACCGGGTTGGCGCGCCGGGTGGGAGCAGCGCAGGCGCTGCTGTTCCCGGTGGCGCTCGCGATCACCAACATCGCGGTCGCCATGACCACGATGTGGTCGGCGGACCTGATCGGTGCCGGGAAGATGACGATCGGTGATCTCACCGCGTTCACCGGCTACCTGTCGCAGGTGGTCTCGGGGCTGGTCTTGTTTCTGCCCGTGATCATGCTGTGGCCGCGAGCCCAGGCCAGCGGCGGGCGCATCCGCGAAGTCCTCGATTCCGCGGAGGCGGACGCCGGAGGCACGGCCCAGTCGCCGGCCTTCGGTGAAGCGGTGCCCGTCGACTTCGCCGGGGTCGGGGTCCGATACGCCGGGGCGCACCAGTCGTCGTTGGCCGAGATCACCGTCGACTGTCCGGCGGGCGGTATCACCGGCGTGGTGGGCGGCACCTCCAGCGGCAAGTCGACCCTGATGGCGATCGTGGTGCGGCTCGTCGACGCCACGTTGGGACACGTCGATCTCGGCGGTGTCCGGGTGACCGATCTGCCCCTGGCCGCACTGCGGCGAGACGTGGTGCTGATCCGCGGCGATCATCAGCTCGTCGCCGGAACTGTGCGGTCGAACCTGCGTCTCGCCGACGGCGACGCGGCCGATGACCGATTGTGGCGGGCCCTTGACGCGGCTCGGATCGGGGGCGCGCTACGCGACCGCGACGGACTCGACACCGCTGTCGCGCAGGGCGGACGTAACTTCTCCGGCGGACAGCGGCAGCGGTTGGCTCTCGCCCGCGCGATCGTCCGAGCACCCCGTGTCCTGTTGCTCGACGACGCGCTGTCCGCGATGGACCGGCCGACGGCGGCCGCGGTGCTGCGTGGCCTGCGTGAGGCCCTGCCTGACACGACGCTGCTGATCGCGGCGCAGCAGGTCGCGACGGTCGCAGACGCCGACCGGATCGTGGTGCTCGACCGGGGCCGCACGGTGGGCGTCGGCACTCACGGAGAACTCCTCGACAGCTGCGAGGTGTATCGCGAACTCGCCGCGGCCCAGGGGCGTCGAGTACCGGACGCCGACGCTCGGGTGCCGGAGGCGGCACGATGACCGGGCCGATCCGCGTCTACGGGATGCTCATGCGGGAACTCGGTCGCGTCTGCGGGCGGGGCCGCAGGCAGCTACTGCTCGCGCTGCTGTGCTCCGTGATCGGGACGCTGTGCGGCGTGCTGCTGCCCGCGGCGCTGGCCAAGCTCACCAATGCGGTCTTCGCCGGCGCTCTCGGAGCCGCACTGCCTGCCGACCGCACTACCGAGCAGGTCGTCGCCGAGTACCGTGCCGAGGGCGACACGGCGACGGCGAATCTGATCGAGCGCAGCGGAGCCGTCCCCGGCCACCGGATGAACTGGGACGTCATCGATCACTGGGTGGGCTGGTCGATCGTCCTGATCATCGTCATCCTCGTCGCTCGTTCGGCCGGCGGACTGCTCCTCAACTCGTTCGTTCAGGACACGGTCCGGGGTCTGCGTACGGAATTGGAGCAGAAGATCCATCGGCTGCCGCTCAGCGCGGTCGACGGCGGGCGTCGGGGTCACGTCGTCAACACCACCACGGTCGACGTCGACAATCTGGCGACGATGATCGGTCCTGCGTTCGTCGCAGTACCGGTGATCGTGCTGACGTGCCTCGCGGTGATCGTGGCGCTCGGACTGGTGTCGCTGTTCTTCCTGGGCGTGGCTCTCGCGGTGATTCCGGTGATGGTCGCACTGTCGGTGTTCGTGATCCGGCGCGCCCGTCCGCACATGCAGACGCAGTGGGCCACCACATCGTCGCTCACCTCGCACATCGAGGACGTCTACAGCGCGCGGGAGATGCTCACGGTGTACGACGCGTACGAGCGACCAGTGCGCGAGTTCGACCGACTGAACGGCCGACTCGCACACGCCACTCGGTCGGGGCAGACGTGGAGCGGCACGTTGTCTCCTGCGATGTCGCTCTGCAATGCCCTCGTCTTCGTCACCATCGCGGTACTCGGCGCACTGAAGATGCTCGACGGTGCGCTCACCCTCGGTGCGCTGCAAGCGATCGTGATGTACACCCAGCAATTGTCGAATCAGGTCTCCGAACTGGCGTCGAACCTTCCGCGGATCCAGTCCGGGATCGTATCGTTCACTCGAGTCCGCGAGTTCCTCGGCGCTGCCGATGAGGTCGGTCCGGCCGTCGACGACGTCGCACCGTCGCCGGTCACCGACGACGCACCGCCGCCGCACATCCGCTTCCGGAACGTGTCGTTCGAATACGAACCCGGCGGCCCGGTTCTGCGCGGGGTGGACCTCGAACTCCCGCCGGGACGGACGCTGGCGCTGGTCGGTGCCACCGGGTCGGGGAAGACCACACTGACGTCGTTGCTGCAGCGCTTCTACGAGCCCTCCGGCGGGGAGATCACGATCGACGGCGTCGACATCACCACGATGAGCAGGTCTCAGGTGAGGTCGCAGATGGCTGTCGTGGCACAGGAGCCCTGGCTCTTCACCGGGACGGTCCGCGAGAACATCGCGTTCGGTTCCGCCGACGGAGGCACGCCGACGTCGTCGGTGATGGAACGGCTCGTCGGTGCTCTGCCGAACGGCCTGGACACCGAGGTGTCGGGAGACCACGAGAGTCTCAGCTCCGGGGAGAAGCAGTTCGTGACGGTGGCCCGGGCGCTCGCCGCACGCCCGCGCATTCTGATCCTCGACGAGGCGACGAGTTCGGCCGACCCGCGGTCGGAGGTCCTGATCCAGGAGGGCGTCTCAGCGCTGCGTGAACACACCACGACCATCGTGGTGACCCACCGCATGTCGACTCTCGCGATCGCCGACGTCGTCGCTGTGCTCGTGGACGGCCGTGTCGCAGAGGCCGGGACAGTCGATGAACTCCTCGCCGCGGACGGCGAGTTCGCCAGGATGTACCGCTGACCGGCGCCGTACCGCCCGCCCTGTGATTCGCGCCACCCGGTGGCTACACTTGGGATGACTACGAGAATTTGTCTCACAGAACGTCAGTGACTCACGAGTGGAGAGTGGAATGACCAAGCCGGCAGATGTGGCAGTGCGTGCGGGAGACAAGGTGTCGTCAGAGGCGCACACCATGGAAGAACTGGTCGACATCCAGAAGGCCGCATTCCTGCGCGACGGCATTCCGGATGCGAAGACGCGCATCGACCGGATCAATCGCCTGGGCCAGTTGCTGCTCGACCACGCCGACGAGATCACCGCCGCCCTGACCGAGGACTTCGGGTCCCGGCCCGCAGATCTCTCGATCGCGGCCGACGTGGCCGGCTGCATGATCGACCTCGCGCACCAGCGCCGCAGTGCCGAGAAGTGGATGCGCGAGACCAACGTGGCGAGGGTGGCCGGGATGGTCGGATTCACCCAGCGGCTGCGCCGCGACCCGCTGGGTGTCGTCGCGATCATGGGGCCGTGGAACTTCCCGCTGCAGCTGACGATCGTGCCCGCCGCGTCCGCGTTCGCCGCGGGCAACCGCGTCCTCATGAGGCCGTCGTCGATCACCGCGAAGACCACCGACGTCATCGCCCGGGTGGCCCCCGACTACTTCTCGATCGAGGAGCTCGCGGTCATCACCAGCAAGCACGGCGGCGGTTCGGACTTCGCGAAGCTGAAGGTCGACCACATGTTCTTCACCGGTTCGCCGGAGGTCGGTTCGTCGGTGGCGCAGGAGGCCGCGAAGAACCTCGTTCCGGTCACTCTTGAGCTCGGCGGCAAGAATCCGGCGATCGTCGACCGCGGCACCGACATCACCAAGGCGGCGCACTTCCTGGCCGACGCCCGCATGATCAACGGCGGCCAGGTGTGCCTGTGTCCCGATTACGTCTTCGTACCCGAGGACAAGGTGGGCGAGTTCACCGACAAGGTGATCGCGCGGTGGACGGCGAACTTCCCGACGATCGTCGGGAACGGCGACTACACCTCCACCATCAACGAGAAGAACTACCAGCGGATCGTCGGCCTCATCGACGACGCGGTCAGCCTCGGCGCCACCAAGCGGCAGGTGGTGCCCGCCGGCGAGGAACTGCCGAACGCGCAGGAGCGCAAGATTCCGCCGACTCTGCTGACCGGAGTGAAGCCCGGAATGAAGATCGAGGACGACGAGGTCTTCGGCCCGGTCTTGACTGTCTACCCGTACCGCGAACTGTCGGAGGCGATCGACAAGATCAACTCGGCGGGTCACCCGCTGACCCTTTACTGGGCCGGGGACGACAACGCGAATCTGCGGACGGTCGCCGACAACACCCGCAGCGGTTCCATCTCCGGCAACGACTTCGGACTGCACATGCTCTCGCAGGGCCTGCCCTTCGGCGGCGTCGGACGGTCGGGCATGGGCAACTACCACGGTGAGTTCGGGTTCAACACGTTCAGTCATGCCCGCGCCGTCACCGTGTCGTCGCTGCCGATTTCCTTCGCCGAGGTCATGACTCCGCCGTTCACCAAGCGGGACGCGCGGATGACCGCGATGCAGATGAAGGTGTGGCGGTTCCTCAACCGTCGCGCGATCAAGAAGTCGAACAAGAAGCGCTGAGCCGGCGGCCGCGCGCGCAGCGTGTTCGCGCGCGGCCGTATCCCGGCGACGTTCCCCAGCCAAACAAGCACTTGCTAGGGTGGGGGAAGTCGTACGAGGAGGCACGTTGGCGTCGAAGACATCCACGACCGGACCCACCCGCCGCGACGAACTGCTCGGGATCGCCGGTCAGCTCTTCGCCGAACGCGGGCTCCGCTCGACGACGGTCCGTGACATCGCCGACGCCGCAGGCATCCTGTCCGGCAGCCTGTACCACCATTTCGACTCCAAGGAGTCGATCGTCGACGAGTTGCTCCGGAGCTTCCTCGACGCGTTGTTCGCACGCTATCGGGAGATCACCGAAGCCGGGCTGTCCGCGACAGATACTATCCGTCGGCTCGTGATCGTGTCCTTCGAGGCCATCGACTCCCAGCACACCGCCGTGGCGATCTACCAGAACGAATCCCGGCAACTGATCGGGCAGGAGCGGTTCGACTACATCGCCGAACGGAACGTGGAGTTCCGCGCCCTGTGGGCGGCGGTCCTGCGGCGCGGCGTCGAGGAAGGTGACTTCCGCGAAGACCTCGACGTCGAACTCGTCTATCGGTTCATCCGCGACACGGTCTGGGTGGCGGTGCGCTGGTACCGGCCTGGGGGTGCCAAGACCGTCGAGCAGATCGCCGACCAGTACCTGTCGATCGTGCTCGACGGAATCCTTCCGCGCTGAATCGGGCGGGTCAGCGCGCTACCGACGCGGTGACGGTGAACTTCGGATTCCGCGCGATCTGCCTTGTGGGGCCGACGATCTGCTCGAGTGACCGGCGGTAGCGCAGGTGCGAGTTCCACACGCACCACAGCTCGCCACCGGACCGCAGGGCGCGGGCGGCCTCCGCGAAAAGGTGATGGGCGATACCCGTCGAGAGAGCGGCGTCGCTGTGGAACGGCGGATTCAGCACCACGAATTCCTCGGTCCCGTCCGGGGTCGTCTCCAGACCGTCGGCCTGAACCGCGAGGACGCGGTCGGCGAGGCCGTTCGCTTCGGCCGTCGCTCGTGCGCTCGCCACCGCGGCGGCCGACCGATCGGTCGCGAGAACGGTGAGTCCGGGCCGCGACCGCGCGAGCGCGGCGCCGACCACGCCGTTGCCGCAGGCGAGGTCCACCGCGGTGGCCGCATCGGGTCGTGCGCCGTCGAGTACCGAGAGCAGGAATCGAGTGCCGACGTCCACGCGGGCTCCGGCGAACACGCCGCCGTGGGCCGCGACGGTGAGACCGAGGTCGCCGTCCCGCCGGGTCTGCGGCCACGAACGGGCTCGTTCGTCGGCGAGCCGGGCGCGCGGTCGGCGGGCGAACAGAACTCGCGACTTCTGCCGGGCGTGGCTGACGTCGACGCGATCGAAGAACTCGCCGAGCACGTCGTTCATCGCGACCGACATGTGCTTGATCCGGCCGCCGGCCACCACGGTCACGTCCGCGTCGGCGTGGGCGGCGATCAGCGCAGCCACCTCGGCGAGCCGGTCGAGGCCGCGGGGCAGGCGTACCAGCACCACCCGGGCGCCGGCGACGGCGTCGGCGACAGAGGGCAGACGGCGGATGTCCGCACCCGCACCCATCGCCTCGGCGTTGCGCTGCAGAGCGCGTTCGCCGGTGATCAGGTCCTGATGACTGCGGACGTCGGTCGCCCCCGCGCCGACCGCGCCGAGTGCGAGGGCGCCGTAGGCGTCGTCGATCACCGCCACCGTGCCGTCCGGTGCGGCCGCGAGCAGATCGGCCGCCTCGTCCAGGATCAACCGGTCGGCGGCATCGGCTGCGACGAGACCGGGGCCTTCGACGTCGGGGGCACGTCGCAGCAGGGAGAAGTCCACGCCCGCAGGTTACCGGCCCGCGGCGGCGGATCCGGCATCACCGGCGGTGGCCGGTAGCTTCGACTCATGTCATCGGATACGTCTGACCGGACGTCCCGCCTCGACGGTGCGAGCGCTCCCGGCAGCGGCATCGGTCTGGCGATGCTGCTCAGCCTCGCCCTGCTGTCGGCCATCGCTCCGCTCGCGACGGACATGTATCTGCCCGGACTCCCGCGGGTGGCGGACGATCTTCAGGCGTCGCCGTCGTCGGTTCAGCTCACGCTCACCGCCTTCATGCTCGGGCTGGCGGCGGGGCAATTGCTGGTGGGACCGCTCTCGGACGGACTCGGACGCCGCGGGCCGCTGATCGTCGGTACCGTTCTGCTGGCCGTCGCGGGGCTCGGGTGCGCACTCGCACCGTCGATCATCGTCCTCATCGCCTGCCGCTTCCTGCAAGGAGTCACCGGCGGGATCGGTGTCGTGGTCGCTCGTGCAGTGATCGCGGACCGGACCTCGGGGGACCGCTCGGCGAAACTGTTCAGCGTGATGATGATCATCACCAGCGCGGCGCCGGTGGTCGCGCCGCTGCTCGGCGGAGCGCTGGTGGGGCCGATCGGGTGGCGCGGTGTGTTCTTCGTCCTCGCCGGCCTGGCGGCGGTGATGCTCATGGCCGTCGTCGCCTTCGTCCCCGAGACGCTGCCCGCGCCGCGCAGGCATCCGATCGAGCCGCGGGCGATCGGCTGCGGCATCGGGGCGGTTCTCGGCAACCGCCGTTACCTCGGCTACACGTTGACCTTCGGCATCGGGTTCGGTGCGATGTTCGCGTACATCTCGGCCTCGCCGTTCGTGATCCAAGAGGTGATGGGATTCTCGCCCGGGATGTACTCGGTGCTGTTCGCCGTGAACGCGGTGGGCATCGGTATCGCGGGGTGGACCAACAACCGGCTTCTCGGGCGGTTCCGCCCGCACGCCCTGCTCGCCGCGGGAGTGGCCGTGCTCTCGGCTGTGGGCGTCGCGATGCTGGTCGTCGCACTGGCCGCGCCCGGCGTCCACTGGCTGCTGCTCGTGCTGATGTTCTGCCTCACCTCGAGTTTCGGTTTCACTGCGGGCAACGCGACCGCGTTGGCACTCGGCGAGGTCCGGGAGCGCGCGGGCACCGGCTCCGCGGTCCTCGGGTCCCTTCAGTTCACAGTCGGTGCGATCGTCTCGCCTCTGGTCGGTATCGGTGGGGAGGCCAGCGCGACGCCGATGGCGATCGTCGTGTTCGGCTGCACCGTTCTGGCCGCGGGGTCGTTCGCGACTACGATCCGCTGACCGCCGGGTCCGGAGATCACTGCGCGGGGGTGAGCCGGCGGGCGAGCGCTGCGGTCATGGCCCGGGCTGCCGCGGAGGGGTCCGGTCGGCGGGCCAGCGAGAGCGACGTCCGCCGCGAGCGCGCCACCGGGATCGCTACCACCCCCGGATGGCCGGCGGCCATCGACGCGGTGAGCAGTCCGACGCCGCTGCCGAGTTCGGCGAGCGCCAGCACCGCGGAGGGCGAATGCGCTGCCACGGCCGGAACGATGGGCACCTGCTCGGCTGCGGCGGTCTCGGCGAGGGCCGCCCGGACACCGGTGCCCTCGGGGAGCGAGAGCACGGTGACGTCGGCGAGTTCCGACAGCGGGACACGGTCGTAGTCGGCCCACGGATGACGGTTCGGAACCACGGCCGCCAACGGCTCGCGAATCAGGGTGCGAGGTCCGAGGGCGGCCGGCAGCGGTTCGGCGTGCGCCACCACCGCGACGTCGAGCCGGCCGCGTTCCAGACCGGCGATCAGCCGGTCGGAGTTGTCCTCGGTGACGGTGACCGAGACGTCGGGATGGGCACTCCGGAAGTCGGCGAACCCACGCAGGTAGCCGGGGATGGTGCAGCCGATCACGGTGCCCAGCCGAACGTGCCCGCGGACGAGACCGGTGAGCTCGTCAGCGGTGGTCCGGACCGCCTGGACCGCCCGCGCGACTGCGCGCGCGTGGACCAGGATCTCATCGCCTTCCGCGGTCGGGACGACGGTCCGGCCGGAGCGGTCGAGAAGGCGATGCCCGAGTTCCTTCTCCAGCTTGGCGACCTGGGCGCTGACTCCCGATTGGCTGACCAGCAACTCCTCGGCGGCGGCGGTGAACGAGCCGTGGTCGGCGACCGCGACGAGATATCGCAGCTGGTGCAGCTCCATAATCAGTGATTCTAGTTCGCAGAAGTACCAGCTGTTGGACGTATACCCGTTTGCGGGCGGACAGTGAAGACATGACTGATACATCATCTGCCGTCCCCGCACGCACTCCGCTCCAGATCGCGGAACTCTACGTCGACTGCTGGCGGCGCAAGGACTTCTCCGACCTGCGGCCTCATCTGGCGGATGACTGCGAGTTCGTCGGAGTTCTCGGCACGGCATCCGGACCCGATGAGTTCCTGCAGGGGCTGAACGGCATGGCGGCCGGGACCGACAGCCTCGAGATCCGCAAACGGCTCGCCGACGACACCGACGTCATCACCTGGTTCGATCTCGGCATGGCCGGGGCGCCTCCGACCGCGGTCGTGAACTGGACGCATGTCGAGGCCGGCCTCATCACTCGTGTGAACGTCACCTTCGATCCCCGGGAGATCCTCGCCGTAGGCTGACCGCATGGCCGAAGTCACCGCGATCTGCGTCGTAGCAGCCCTGCATCCCGATCCAGGCAGTGTGGGGACCACGGCCATCGACAAGCGGCCGGTCAGCGGGCCGGTCCGGATCGGCGAATACGGGGCGTTCGCCGATGTGCAGGCCGATCGCAAGCATCACGGCGGCCCGGACAAGGCGCTGTACGTCTATGCGCAGGAGGACGCCGACTACTGGGCGGCCGAGCTCGGCCGGGAGATTCCGCCCGGCTTCTTCGGGGAGAACCTGCGGACGGTCGGAATCGATGTGAACGGTGCGCGGATCGGTGAGCGATGGCGTATCGGCGAGAAGGTGATCGTCGAGGTCACGTCGCCGCGCATCCCCTGTCAGACGTTCGCACGATGGATGGGCGAAGACGGCCGTGGGTGGGTGAAACGATTCGCTCAGGCCCGCCGCGTGGGGCCCTACCTGCGCGTCGTCGAGCGAGGAACGATCACCGCGGGCGATCCGATCGAGGTGCTGACCGTCCCGGACGCCCCCGCGATCCGGGATCTGTGAGCTCTTCGCGGAAATAGATCTCGCGTCGACCGATCAGTTCTGCCGGGCCGGGCTGTCTATCTCTATGACGGCCTCCGAGAGGGACGCCGCAGACTGCAAGGAGACCCCGATGCACAAGATGATCTTCGTGAACTTGCCCGTCGCCGACCTGGACGCGTCCCGGGAGTTCTTCGGGAAGATGGGATACACGTTCGACGACCGCTTCACCGATGAGAACGCCGCCGCGATGGTGCTGGGCGAGACCATCGTCGCGATGCTGCTGCGCCGCGGCTTCTACCAGAGTTTCGTGCCCACCAAGCAGATCATCGACGCCACGACCACCAGCGGCGCGATCCTGTGCCTGAGCGCGGAGAGCCGTGAGGAGGTGGACGGCATCGTGAGCAAGGCCCTCGAAGCCGGTGCGACGGCCGGGGACGTGGAAGACCACGGGTTCATGTACGGAAGCTCGTTCTACGATCTCGACGGCCACGGCTGGGAGATCATGTGGATGGATCCGGCCGCGGTGGAGACCGGACCCGAGGCGTACGCCGCGCAGCAGCAGGCGCAGTGACGACCGGGACATCAGTGGCCGCCCAGGAGCGGCGGAGGAGTTGACGAGGCGATGACCGACGACCGTGACTTCGAAGCGGCCACCGGTGCCCTGCGCGCCGAGCTTCTCGTGCACTGCTATCACATGCTGGGATCGGCCACCGACGCCGAAGATGTGCTGCAGGACGTGTATCTGCGTGCGTGGCAGGCCTTTCACAGCTTCGAAGGACGGTCGTCGGTCCGCACGTGGATGTATCGGATCGCGACCAACACCTGTCTCAACGCCCTGGAGAGCCGGGCGCGGAGGCCTCTGCCGAGCGGGTTGGGCACCGAGGCCTCCGATCCCCGTGAACCGGTGATCCCGAACCATGAGATCCCGTGGCTGCAGCCGCTGCCGGACGGCGCGCTGGGCGATCCCGCGTCGACGGTGACGGCGCGGGAGTCGGTGGGGCTGGCGATGGTCGCCGCCATGCAGGAGCTTCCGGCGCGTCAGCGCGCGGCGTTGATTCTGCGCGACGTGCTCGCGTTCAGTGCGGCCGAGACCGCCGAAGCACTCGACATGACAGTCGCGGCGGCCAACAGCGCGTTGTCGCGCGCACGCAGGGCGGTCGGCGAGGGCACCCGGCTCGAGGGCCGGCGCGTCGCAGAGCTGTCCGACCACGAGCGGCAGGTGTGGGACGAGTTCTGCGCTGCTTTCGAGCGGCACGACATCCCCGGCGTGGTGGACGTGCTCGCCGCCGATGCGGTGTGGGAGATGCCGCCGTTCCCGGGCTGGTATCTCGGCGCCGAGAACATCGGAGTGCTCACCCTCAGCCAGTGCCCGGCCAAGGAAGCCGGCGACATCAGGATGATCAAGACGTCCTGCAACGGGTTGCCGGCGGCCGGGATGTTCATGCGCGACGGCGACGTCTGGCGTCGTTTCCAACTCGATGTCCTGACGATCGTCGACGGTCGGGTGGCGCACGTCGGTGCCTTCTTCGAGCCCGAACTGTTCTCGCTGGCGGGCCTGCCGGAGACGCTGTCGGGCGCCGCTGAGGACCGGTGAGGGTGGGGACTGGCTGAGGCAGATTGGCACATATGATCGATTCCCTAATGTGTTCTGTCATACCCCGTTGGTAGAGTTCTGGTAGGTCAAGAAAACATGGTTTGACCAGCTGAAACACTCGGGGGAGGTGGCAGTGATGAGCGGTCCGATCACCGATTCGATCGCGACTGTCGTTGCCACCGGTGCGCTGCCGGAGCGGCCCGCCGAACTACTCGCACTGATCGATGCCGCGGCGGTCAAACTCGCCGAGACCTCCCTGTCGCCGGAGACCGAACCGGAACTGCTGGCCCACACACAGACTGCCGAACGGATCCGGCGACGCTGGGACGGCATCTCCGCAGCACTCCTGGTGGAAGTCTCCGACCGCAACGCGCACCGCACCGCCGGCTATCTGAATCCGCACCAATACCTCTCACAGGGCTTGCGGCTCGGAACCCGCGAGGCGGGTCGGCGGTCGCGGATGGCTGAGGCGATCGGCGAGTTCTCGAACTTCCAGGGGCAGACGCTGCCTCCGCGGAAGCCGGCGACTGCTGCGTCGGTGGCGGCCGGGACTGTCGGTGCCGAACACGCGTTGGTGATCTCCGCGGTGTTGGCGAAAGTACCGGGCTGTATCTCGCCGGAGGTCAAAGCGCGTGCTGAGGCGGAGTTGGCCGACGCTGCGGCTGGGTTGAATCCGGATGATTTGGGCAAGGTCGGTGAGCGGCTGCTCGCTCACCTGGACCCCGATGGTCAGGAGAGCGATCACGTCGACCGGCAACGCCAGCGCGGAATCACGATCCTCCCGCAGGATCGTCAGTTGATGAGCAGAGTCCGTGGCGCGATGACTCCGGAGTTGCGGGCGAAGTTCGAGGTGATCTTGACCGCCTGGGCCGCACCCGGGATGAACAATCCCGCCGACCCGGATTCGCCCACCGGAACGATTGACGCCGACGGCATCGACGCCGAGGCTTTGGCGGCGGCGCGGGGTCGGGATCTGCGTAGTGCCGCTCAGCGCACGCACGATGCGTTGCTGGCGTTGTGTGATTACGTTCTCGCCCACGGCGGGCTGGGTGCACCGAGTCGGATACCGGCGGAGTTGGTCATCACCGTCACCGATCAGGAACTCGCCGCGCATGCCGGAATCGCGTTGACCGCGACAGGTAGCCGTGTTCCGATCGGTGAACTCGTGCGGCTCGCTGCCGAGGCTGTGCCGCATTTGGCGGTGTTCCGGAATCACACCAGCGAGGTCCTCTACCAGGGCCGCGGGGCTCGGTTTGCGAGTAGAGCGCAGCGGTTGGCGTTGTTCGCCCGCGACCGCGGTTGCACCGCCCCCGGCTGCGACCGCCCCTTCGCGCAAACTCAAGCCCATCACGCACCGGACTGGATCACCCCGGGAGGGCGCACCGACATCGATGCTCTCGGCGCCGCGTGCGGGCGCCACAACCGCGCCGTCGGCACCAACCGCGGCCAATGGGAGACCACCATCCTCACCGACGGACCCGATGCCGGACGCATGGGCTGGCGACCGGCCACCACCGATCAACCTTGGCGCCTGAACCCCGTCCACCACGCCGGGCAGGTACGGCATCTGCACCCACGGGAAGATCAACAAGTTCCCGTTCCGCATCGCCGCGAGCATCCGCCGCCGGAGGCCGCGGCCCAACCCGATCGCGAGTCCCGGCCGGGACACGCGGCGGCCTGAGCCGTGGTCGCGGAGAGCCTCCCGGTCTGCGCCCGGTCACCCGGCGGGCGTCTGCCCTTCGTCCGGAGGGAGCTGTGGGGGATCGGCTGCGAAGCAGGCCGGATCGCCACCCGCGCCCACCACGCCGACGATGCCGCCCCAGACGAGCATCGTCAGTTCCTCGGCCAGATCCTGCGAGGTCCGGTCCGGGACGGCGATCCACTCCTCAACGGCGACGGTGGTGGCCCCGACCATCGCGCGTGCCCAAGTGCGGGCGCCGCGAGTCTGGGCGCCGCGGGCCGCGAATCGCGCCTCGAGCGTCGATTCGAGGGCCCCTGCGAAGATCTTCTCGGCCTCGGCGGCGACCGGACGGCTGCCCGACGGCCGCGCCATCGTGAACCGGTAGACATTGGGATCCGACGACACCGTCTCCACGTACACGCTGATGACGGCCTGAACCAGGCGGTAGTCGCCGATGTCGCCCGACAGCGCGTCGATGAGTCGCGGCATCACGGTCGTCTCCACATACCAGAGCGTGACGGCGGCGGCGAGGTCGTTCTTGTCGGCGAAGTACCGGTAGAGCACGGTCTTCGACACCCCGATGTGGCGGGCGATGTCGTCCATTCCGACCTCCGGGCCGAGAGCCCGGATCGCTTCCACCGTGCCCGCGGTCAGCTCGGCGCGTCGCTCCTGCTTGTGCTTCTCCCAGCGCTGCTTACGGCCGTCGGAGGCGACGGCTTCCACCGCAGGCGTCAGGATGCGTTGTTCGAGCTCGCGCGTCAGCGTCGCCGCCGCGTTGACGGCGGCGCGCGCGGCACTCGTGGGTATCGGAGGGTTCGGCATCACCTGGAAACCCTAGTAGCTCGTACGGAACACTGGACGAGTGTCGTCAACCTTGGACCATCGACAGCGCACCCCGAAGTCTCCGGCGGTGCCCGCGGGACTGACGCAGGCGGACGCGAAACGAGCCCACGACCTGCGGCGGATGAAGATCGTGGCGACCGGCCTGCTGGTCGGCGCCGCGGTGATCTACTTCTGCATGCGCTGGCTCGAACACCGGGACGGAGCGGACGTGGCCGCGTGGGTCGGATTCGTCCGCGCCGCATCCGAGGCCGGAATGGTCGGTGCGTTGGCCGACTGGTTCGCGGTCACCGCGCTGTTCCGTCAGCCGCTCGGACTGCCGATTCCGCACACCGCGCTCATCCCGCGGAAGAAGGACCAGATCGGCGACCAGCTCGGCGGCTTCGTCCAGGAGAACTTCATGACCCGCGAGGTGATCGAGGATCGTGTCGCCTCGCTCGACCTGCCGCGCAGAGTCTCCACGTGGTTCGCCGACCCGGCGAACAAGCCGCGGGTGAACGACGAGGTCTCGAGGATCTTCAAGCTCTGCTCGGAGATGCTGCGCGACGAGGACGTCGAACGCCTCATACAGGCCGCCCTCAAATGGGCGGCGGAACCGCTGTGGGCACCGCCCGCCGGGCGCATCCTCGAGCAGCTCGTCGCCGAGAACCGTCTCGAACCGGTGATCCAACTCGCCTGCGACCGCGCGCACGAGTGGGCGCTGGGCAGTCAGCCGCTCATCGACCGCGTGGTGGACCGCGACGGTCCGGCGTGGGCACCGCGCTTCGTGACCCATCTCGTCGGCGACCGGATCTACCGCGAACTGACCGAGTTCACCTACAAGGTCCGCGCCGATCCGCAGCATGAGCTGCGGATCGCCATGCACGATTTCGTCGAGGACTTCGCCCGGGAACTGCAGGAGGACGAGGCGACGATCGCCAAGTTCGAGAACCTCAAAGAGGAACTCCTCGGACGAGACGAGGTGACCGGAGCGGCGTCGACCGCGTGGCAGGCGGGCAAGGCGGTCATCGAGCAGATGCTCGACGACCCGGAGTCGACGCTGCGTACCTCGCTCTCCGACGCGGTGGTGCAGTTGGCGGAACGGATCCGCGACGACGAACCGCTGCAGGCCAAGCTCAACGGCTGGGCGGTGCGGGCGGCCCGTCACGTGGCCGACAACTACTCGGCGGAGATCATCTCGGTGATCACCGAGACGGTCCGGGGATGGGATGCCGCGGAGACCAGTCGCAAGATCGAACTGCAGGTCGGGCGTGATCTGCAATTCATCCGCATCAACGGCACGGTGGTCGGATCGCTGGCCGGCCTGGCCATTTACACGGTCTCGGTTCTGCTGTTCCCCTGACGCGCTTGCACTTGTTAGCGCCCGGTGCGGATAATGGAATCCGGGAGGCACGAGTTTCGTATGACATCCGAGCATGATCACCAGGACGGCCAGTCCGAGACGGGAACCGTCGAGGCCATGGCCACCGCTGCGCAGGACATCGGCGAGTTCATCCGCAGTCAGCGGCTGTCCGCCAAGGTCTCACTCCGGCAGCTGGCCGAGCGAGCGGGCGTCAGCAACCCGTACCTCTCTCAGATCGAGCGCGGGCTGCGTAAGCCGTCGGCCGACGTGCTCTCGCAGATCGCCAAGGGACTCCGCGTCTCCGCGGAAGTGCTCTACGTGCGCGCCGGAATCCTGGAGGCGCGGCCGGCGAGCCCGGTGCGCGACGCACTGCTCGCCGACAGTTCCATCAGCGAGCGGCAGAAGCAGATGCTGCTGGAGATCTACGATTCGTTCCGCCGAGAGAACGGAGCGAGCGAGCAGTCGGACGGAGCGTCCGCGGCCGGCACGGTCGACGTCCTCCGGGCCGATTCGGCCGAGCCGGCGCGTGATTAAGGTGGAGTCGTGAGCGCAGCGAGTTTCGTCATCTACGCCCAGCAGTACATCCTGCTGGCCATCACCGTCATCGCGGGCGTCACCGCGGCCGTGGCCCTGGTGCACGCCGCGATCACGCGACCCGATGCCTTCACCGCCGTCGATGCGCAGACGAAGACCTTCTGGGTGGCCGTCCTCGCGGTGTCGACGCTGCTGATCTGGCTGGTGCAGGCATCGCTCGGCTTCGGACTGATGTTCTTCCTCGCCGCGATCACCGCGGTCCTCGTCTACGTCGTCGACGTCCGGGTTCGGACCGACGAGATCCTGGGCCGCTCGTGGTTCCGGAAGAACGCGTAGGGACGCGGGGACCCCACCGGTGAGCGAATACCGCATCAACGACCTCGCGCAGGTCTCCGGAGTCAGCGTCCGGAACATCCGCGTCTATCAGGACCGGGGACTGCTCCCGCCGCCGACGATCCGTGGGCGCACCGGCTGGTACTCCGACGAGCACCTCGTCCGGCTCAACCTGATCTCACGCATGCTGGAACGCGGCTACACGTTCGCGACGATCAGCGAACTCCTGCATGCCGCGCATTACGGAATGAAGGTGGAGCACGTGCTGCGCGCGGCTCCGAAGGGCGGAAGGTTCCGCAACATCAAGCGGGCCGCCACCATCACCTTCACCGAATTGAAGAAGACGCTGGGCGCCGACGAGCGGTCGATCAATCTCAGTCAGAAGCTGGGACTGCTCACGAAGGACGGCGCCCACTACGCAATCCGCAATCCGGAGCTGCTCGAAGGCGCCGAAGTGCTGGTGAAGGGCGGCATCGACATCGATGACCTGCTCGATCGATGGATGCGAGTCGAGTCGGATCTGACCGATGTCGCTCGGAGCTTCGTATCCATCATCACCGACAAGTACTTCGACGAGAATCTGCCGAACCTCGGCGAGGAGAAGCTGGCGAAGATGGCCGAGCTGATCCAGACCGTTCGGCCGATGGCCCACGAGATCGTCGAGACCACCTTCAGCCGGGCTCTCGATAAGGAGATCTCGCGGGCGATCGGCGAGGCCAGTACCTATTTCGATGCGACGCAGCAGCAGTCTGCGCAGAGCAGCCGGGCGACCGGCGGCCAGACGGAGGTCGACGAATGACGACGAAGAATACATGGACGCGAGCGCGCCGTTGGGCGACGATCGGCGCGGTGGGCGCCGCTGGAGTGGCGGCTGCCGAACTGGCGGTCGCCGGCGGATTCATGGTCCGCGAGGTGTTCAAGTACCCCGATCCCGTTCAGGACGGCCCCGACCCGATGCTCGCTCCGCCGACGCACCCCATGCGGTCGTCGGTGGTCGGCACCCCGGACGGCACGCTGCTGCACGTGGTGGCCTCCGGTGACGTCGAGGACGCCGACGAGATCGTCGTGCTGATTCACGGCTGGACCTGCAACACCGGATTCTGGAACGCACAGTTCAACCACTTCGGCAGCGGCCGCCCGATGGTGGCCTACGACCAGCGCGGCCACGGCCTCTCGGAGATGGGAACGGCCGCGGCGACCATCGAGATGCTGGGTCAGGACCTGCAGGCGGTCCTCGAAGCGATGATCCCCGAGGGCAAGCGCGCGGTGCTGGTGGGACACAGCATGGGCGGCATGACGATCATGTCGTGGGCCAAGCAGTTCGGTGCGGGCATGGAGGACCGGGTCTCGGCCATCGTCCTGTGTTCCACGGCTGCACGCGGAGTGGTGCAGCGACAGCATCTGATCCCCGAGGACATGCCGGCCGTGGCCGGTCCGGGCAAGCGAGTGCTGGAGCGGACCTTCACCTCCTCGCGGCTGCCCCTGCCGAGCAACTCGTTGACCGAGAAGTTCTCCCACTATGTGACGACCGGTCCCGTCGCCCGCCAGGCCCACGTCGACTTCACCGACGAGATGATCGCTTCCTGCTCGCCGAAGGCGCGCGGTGCGTGGGGCTCGGCGATGTACTCGCTCGACGTGCTGTCCGGACTCGACAAGGTGACGGTCCCGACGGCGGTGGTCGTCGGCAGCGCCGACCTCCTGACGCCGGTGGAACACGCCCAGGAGATGGCCAAGGTGCTGAGCCGTCGCGGTTTCCTGTACTCGTACAACGTGTACGAGGGTGCGGGACACATGGTTCCCTACGAGCGGTCCGCTGAGTTCGACGCACTGCTCGACGATCTGCTCTCCGGAGTCAGCGCGGCAACCGGCAGTTGACGAAGACGGGTTCGGGGTGCAGTTCGACGCCGAAGACGTCCCGCACCCCGTCCCGCACCCGCCCGGCGAGTTCGAGTAGGTCCGCCGTGTCGGCGCCGCCGCGGTTGGTCAGCGCCAGCGTGTGCTTGGTCGACAGCCGGACGGGCGCTCCGTCGCCCGGGAAGCCCTTGGTGAAACCGGCGCGTTCGATCAGCCACCCCGCCGACAGCTTCACACCGGCGTCCGCCGGATAGCGGGGGACCGCGACGTCGGCGCCGACGTGCGCCGCGATGCGCTCGAGAATCGCCTCCACACGCTCTTCGGGAACGATCGGGTTGGTGAAGAACGATCCCGCGCTCCAGGTGTCGTGATCGGCGGGGTCGAGCACCATGCCCTTCGCGGCGCGGAGCCCGAGCACCCGGTCGCGCACGTCGCGGGCGCCGGCGGTGCCGCCCTCGTCCACGCCGAGCGTGCGGGCCAGTTCGCGGTACCGGATCGGCGCCGATACGCCGCCCGGATTGAGCCAGAACGAGACGGCCAGCACCACCTGATCGTGGCGGCCCTTCAAGTCGCTCGTCCGGTAGGCCAGGCCCAGTGTGTCGGGCGCGGCCCAGCGGATGTCTCCGGTGGCGCGGTCGAGCAATCGCACGCTCCGCAGAACGTCGGCGACCTCGACGCCGTAAGCGCCGACGTTCTGAACCGGTGTGGTGCCTGCGGCGCCGGGGATGCCCGAGAGGCACTCCAACCCGCCGAAGCCCGCGGTGACGGTGTCGGCGACCAGGGCGTCCCAATCGGTTCCGGCCTCAGCCGTCACGTACGGCCGTCCGTCCTCGTCTCCGTACTCGATTCCGGCGCTCGCGATGACGACCGCGGTGCCCTCGAAACCGTCGTCGCCGATCACGAGGTTGGAGCCGCCACCGATCAGCAGCACCGGCTCGCGCCGGGCGTCGAGACCGGCGACCGTCGCGACCAGTGAGTCGGTCGTCTCGCACCGGACGACGGCGCGTGCGGGTCCACCCAGCCGCAGGGTGGTGAAGTCGGCCAAGAGGACGCTCGAGGCGTCGCGCACACGGGTGGTCTGCTGTGGGTCGGTCACGTCAGTAACGGTAACCTGGCTGCCATGTCGAGCAAGTTCGAGCATTCGGTCAGCTATCCGTTCTCCGTGTCCGCACTGTGGTCGCTGATCAGCACCGAACAGTACTGGCGGGACCTGGTGCAGGCGACCAACGCCGGGCACGGCTCGATCGAGTCGTTCGCACTCGACGGCGATCAGGTGACGGTGGTGAGCAAGCAGGGCGTCGGTGCGGAGAACCTGCCGTCCGTCGTGACCGCAGTCCGGCCCGGCGACCTGGAGATCCCGCGGACCAGCGTGTTCCGGCTGGCCGGAGAGCAGATCACCGGCTCGATGGAGGCGGCGGTCTCCGGTGCTCCGGCGAAGATCCACGGTGACATCGTCATCAGCGGGGACCCGGCGGTCGCGCGGTATTCCGGACAGGCCGATGTCTCGATCCCGTTCGTCGGCGGCAAGATCGAGAAGGCGATCATCGAGCAGGTCGGACTGCTGCTCGACGCCGAACGTGACGCATCCGTCGAATTTCGGCAGGGTTGAATCTGACGTTACGCTGTCCCACATGGCACGACGGCTCAGCTACTCAGCTCGGTACCCGCACTCGGCCGAGAAGATCTACCAGGCACTGTCGCAGAAGAAGTACTGGGAAGATCTCATGGTCGAGTTCCGCGAGCTGACCCCGATCTCGAACGTCGAGGAGTTCGAGACCGGTGACGACGGGATCCGCGTGGTCCTGCAGCAGACCATCACGCGGGACATGCTGCCGCCCATCGCCCAGACCGTCATGCTCAAGGACATGATGATCACGCGCACGGAGAACTACGGCGTGTTCGATCCGGTGAACACCGACGGCAGCTACAGCGCGTCCATCCCGGCCGGTCCGGGTTCGCTCACCGGGCGTCAGGAACTGTTCCCGACCGACACCGGGTGCACCATCCGCAAGACGACCGAGGTGAAGGTGTACATCCCGTTCGTCAACGCCAAGCTCGAACAGCTGATGCTGGTGAATCTGGTGGACCTGTTCCGCGGCGAAGCCGAGTTCACGTCGACCTGGGTCGAGGACAACCTCGCGTGAGAGGCGCCGGCCTCGCGGCCGGACGGCCCAGCGGGCGCATCACCCGCGGTACCACGAACATCAATCGGCTCCGTCGCGTCGACCGCGCGATGGCCGCCGACCCCCGTGTCCGTGCCGCCTGCGACGTTCCGCGGCCGCTGGCCGTCGACCTCGGATACGGCGGCCGCCCCGACACCGCGGTGGAGATGGCGATCCGGCTGCGCCGGGTGATACCCGACCTGGACCTCGTCGGCCTGGAGATCGACCCCGCCCGGATCGTGGAACCGCGTCACGGGGTGCGCTTCGCGCTCGGCGGCTTCGAACTCGCGGGTCTGCGGCCGCATCTGGTTCGGGCGTTCAACGTGCTCAGGCAGTACGGCGAGGACGAGGTGCATGCGGCGTGGGCGCAGATGCGGAGCGCGCTGGCCCCGGGCGGCCTGATCGTGGAGGGCACCTGCGACGAGATCGGCCGCCGATGCTGCTGGATCCTCCTCGACCGCGACGGACCGATCGAACTGACTCTCGCGTGGTCGCCCGCACACACCCGTCGCCCGTCGGAGCTGGCCGAACGGCTGCCGAAGGCGCTGATCCACCGCAACGTGGACGGTGAGGCGATCCATCGGCTCCTGGAGACCGCCGATCAGTGCTGGGACCGGGCGGCCGGGCGCGAGGTCTTCGGCCCGCGCGACCGCTGGCGGTACGCGCGTGACATGCTCCGGGACTCGGGGGTCGACGTCCGCGTGCCTCGCGGCCGTCGCGTGGACAACCTGCTGACCGTGCCGTGGGGCGTCGTCGCTCCCGCTTGACCTGACGAGTTCCGCACGCGGCGGAAGCCCCGAGGCCACGCACTGCGACTGTCGTCCGTTCGGTCGGGTTTCCCGAAGATGTCGGAGTTCGCCGATACGCTTCCGGCATGTCCACAGATGGCCGGCCGGATGACCCCGCACGGAATGACCCCGCACGGAATGACACCGCACGGAATGACCCCGCACAGACTGCGCCCGACGTCGATCACTACGCCGAGACGATGTCGCGGCCGGTGCCCGACCCTCCGTCGGTGCCGCCGCTGCGGGAGCCGACCAGAACCTACGACACCCCCGGTCTCGAGGACCCGTACCGCTCGGGTCCGCACTACGCCGGCCCCGCATCCTCGGGACCGCTCTACGCTCCGACGCAGTATCCGAGCGGCCCGTATCCGCCGCCCGGCTACGGACCGGCACCGGCCGGCGGGGCGGGCCGTGCGGTCCTTCTCGGTCTGGCGATCGCCTGCGTGATAGGTCTGGCGGTGGCCGCCGTCGTCGTCTGGATGAAGGTCGTGAACGCCCCCGATGAGAAGACCGCGGACCCGGCCCCGACGGTCGTCACGCAGGCACCTCCCACGCACACCGTGACATCGGTGGTGGCCGATCCGGAGACCGATGCCGCCGGGCGCCTGCGCGATCAGGCGACGGCCGACGCCGCCGATTTCCGAGGTGCCCTCGCCGATCGCTGGGCTGCGCAGATCAGTGCGAAGCGCCCGGGCCTGTACGCCGACGGCCGTACTTGGGACAACCAGGCCATCCTGGCGGAGTTCGAGTCGTCTCGGTCCCGGTACCCGCAGGTGCGGCTGCTCGACTCGAGTGAGTGGCCGGTGTTCTCCGAAAGCGGCTGGTGGGTGACGGTGTCGGCCCAGGGCTTCGCGAGCGCGGACGACGCACTGGCCTGGTGCCGCGGAAACGGGCTCGACAAGGACCACTGCTTCGCCAAGCTCATCAGCAGCAGCCGCGGGCCGGAGGGATCTACGCTTTATCAGAAGTGATGTTCTCGTGCCCGAGGGAGACTGCATGCGACTGGCGATGGCCCAGATGAGTTCCACCGACAGCCCGGACACCAATCTGGAGATCGTGCTCGACGGCGTGCGGGACGCCTCCGCGTCCGGAGCCGACCTGGTGGTGTTTCCAGAAGCGGCCATGTGCCGGTTCGGAGTCTCCCTCCGCGATGTGGCGCAGCCACTCGACGGCCCGTGGGCATCGGCGGTCGCGGCCGCCGCGGACGCTCACGGAGTCGCGGTGGCGGCGGGGATGTTCACGCCCGCGCCCGACGGCCGGATCTGCAACACGGTCCTGGTGGCACGACCCGGACGCGCACCCCTCGCTTACGACAAGATCCACCTGTACGACGCCTTCGGCTTCGCCGAGTCGCGGACCGTGGCGCCGGGACACCGGCCGCTCGTCTTCGACGTCGGTGACTGCACGGTCGGCGTCGCCACCTGCTACGACATCCGGTTTCCCGCGCTGTTCACCGAACTCGCCCGACGCGGAGCACAGATGATCGTGGTCCCCACGTCGTGGGGTTCGGGACCCGGCAAACTCGAGCAGTGGGAGATCCTGACTCGCGCTCGGGCGCTGGACTCCACCGCCTACGTCGCGGGCGTCGGTCAGGCCGAACCCTCCGACCCCGCCATCAGAGACTCCTTGGCTCCCACCGGGATAGGTCATAGCCGACTCTCAGATCCATTCGGTAGCGTGATCGCCGACTATGACTCCGCGGTGCAGATGGGTGTCCATGACATCGATCTCGCCCTGACAGACAAGGCGCGCAGCGCGTTGGCCGTGCTGGCCAATGCCCGTGACATTCCCCGCCTGGATCGGACGAACCCGCATGACTGACTCTCCGCGCTCGTCGCATTCCTCCGACGACGAAGCCTCCGACGAGGCCGCCGTCGGCGAATCCGAGACCCGGGAGCACGTCGCTCCGGAGTCGGATGCGGCGAGGGAGCCCGCCCGCGCCGCGGGGTCCGACGAGTCCACAGGGGCCGAGGAGCCCGCGGCGACGGGCAAGCACAGCGTCTCGGACACCGACGGCGCTCTTCCCGACGACACCCCGACCGGGGAGGTCATCACCGGGCCGATCCGCTACACCTCGGACCCGGCCACGCACGCCTACTCGGAGTCCGGCAAGCCGCCGACCAAGCAGATGGACGCACTCGACTCGGGGGCGTTCACTCCGGTCGCGGCAGCTCCGCCGCCACCGCCGCCGCCGTCGTCCGGTGCGCCGGTGATGTCGTCGCCGTCGGCCAAGCGCGGACGCGGCCGGACGATCGGCCTCATCGTGGCCGCCGTGGTACTGCTCGTGGTGATCGCCGGCGTCGGATCCGAACTGTACGTCCGGCACAAGGTCACCAGCTGTCTGCAGACCTCCTTCGAGAACCTGACCGGAACCGGAACCGACGTCTCGGTGTCTCGGCGACCGATGCTCATGTCGGTGGTCGACGGCGACGTCCCGTGGGTCCAGGTAGACACCACCGGTGGCGGCGACTCCACCATGCAACTGCACGCCCGGGCCGAGGGGATCAGCACCGACGGCGGCACCGTGCAGTCACTGCAGGGCAACGGGTTCCTTCCCTACGAGCGCATTCAGACGATGAGCCAGGAGGGCCAGAACGGCAGCCCGACCATCGAGTCCATCAGCGCCGATCCGTCTGCGGGGACCATCAAGATCTCCACGACGGTCAACATCACGATCATCCCGATCCCCGCCACCGTGACGCTCAAGCCGGTGGTGAAGGACGGTGCGGTCTCGTTCGAGGTGAAGGACGCGACGGCGCTGATGTTCGGTCTCCCGTCCGACTTCGCTCAGCCGATCGTCGATCAGGTCACCGCGGCGATGTTCGGTCCGCTGTTCAAGCAGATCCACGTCACCAAGCTCGACGTCGGCAAGTCGGGCATCGACTTCGCCTTCGCCGGCGACGATGTGAACCTGAAGTCGGCCGCGGAGTCGACCAACGCGTCCAGCGGTTCCGGAGGCTGCGCGGTCTAGCCGTGCCGCTCGGCAGCCGTTCTGCTGCGGCCTACTCGGGGAAGCCGTCCAGCACCGCGCGGGTGCCCGACAGCCCGAGGCGATTCGCGCCCGCGGCGATGAGATCGGCGGCTGCTGCCGCCGTGCGGATGCCGCCGCTGGCTTTGACACCGACGCCGTCGCCGACTGTCGCTCGCATCAACTCGACCGCGCGGACGCTCGCACCGCCCGCCGGATGGAAACCGGTCGAGGTCTTGACGAAGTCGGCGCCCGCTTCGACGGCGCGCCGGCAGACCTGCACGAGACAGTCGTCGCCGACCGCGTCGAGCAGGACCGCGGACTCGATGATCACCTTGAGCACCCGGTCGCGGCCGATCGCCTCGCGGACGGTCAGGACGTCCGCGAAGACCTCGTCGTACCGGCCGTCGACCGCGGCGCCGACGTCGATCACCATGTCGATCTCATCCGCACCGGAATCCACAGCGAGGCGTGCCTCGGATGCCTTCACCAGCGAGTGATGCTTGCCCGACGGGAATCCCGCCACGACGCAGGTGTGCGCGGACCCGGTGTCGATGGGCAGCATCGACGGTGACAGGCAGATCGAATACACGCCGAGCTCCAGACCGTCGATGATGGTGGTCTGCGCATCGGCCCGGGTCGCTTCGGGCTTCAGCAGCGTGTGGTCGACCATCGCTGCGACATCCGCTCGGGTCAGGTTGGTGTTCGTCACGGAATCGAGCTTGGCACACTGAGAACTGTGAGCAACTCGCAGATCTCCTCCGGCGACGACCGTCGCTTCGTCCTGACCCTCGGCTGCCCCGACCGCACCGGCATCGTCGCGGCCCTCTCCGGCTTCCTCGCCGGCGTTGGCGGGTGGATCACCGAGGCGGCGTACCACTCGGATCAGACCACCGGCTGGTTCTTCACCCGGCAGGCCGTCCGTGCCGATTCGATCGGGATGCCGGTGGAGGAGTTCCGCAGCCGTTTCGCCGAGGTGGCCGCGATGTTCGGGCCCGAGGCCGAATGGCAGGTGTCCGACACCGGTGCCGAGAAATCAGTGGTGCTGCTGGTCAGCAAGGATAGTCACTGTCTCACCGATCTCCTGTCCCGTGCCGAGCGCGGCGAGTTCCCGGCTCGGGTCAGTGCGGTGGTCGGAAATCACCGGGACCTGGAGACCATGACCACGCGCTTCGGTGTTCCGTTCCACCACGTGCCCTTTCCCGCCGGTGGCAAGGAAGAGGCGTTCGCGGACGTGCGGGCGATCGTCGACGGTTACGACCCCGACGCGATCGTGCTCGCGCGCTTCATGCAGATCCTGCCCGCCGACCTGTGCGAAGCCTGGGCCGGCAAGGCCATCAACATCCACCACAGTTTCCTGCCGAGCTTCGTGGGGGCCCGGCCGTACCATCAGGCGTTCGACCGCGGGGTGAAGCTGATCGGCGCCACCTGCCACTACGTCACCGCCGATCTCGACGCCGGCCCGATCATCGAGCAGGACGTCAGCCGGATCAACCACGAGTACTCGGCGGCCGACATGGTGCGTCAGGGCCGAGACATCGAGACGCTCGTGCTCGCCCGCGGCGTGCGCTGGCACCTGGAGCACCGCGTGCTGGTGCACGACCGCAAGACGGTCGTCTTCCAGTAGTCCGCGACTCCCGGCGCCTATCCGGTCTTGATGTTGCGGCGCGAGGTGGCCTGATCGCGGGGGCGGACGACGATCTGATCGAGGTCGACGTGCGACGGCCGGGACGCGGTGAAGGACACGATTTCGGCGATGTCCTCGGCAACCATCGGCGTCAGCCCCTCGTACACCGACTCGGCCTTCGCGGCGTCGCCGCCGAAGCGGACGAGGGAGAACTCGGTCTCGACCATCCCGGGGCAGATCTCGGTCAGCCGGATGGGCTTGCCGAGCAGTTCCAGGCGCAGCGTCCGGTGAAGGACGCCCTGCGCGTGCTTCGCAGAGGTGTAGCCCGCGCCGTTGTCGTACGCTTCGAGTGCCGCGGTGGAGGTGATCGTGATGATGAGACCGTCGCCCGATGCCTCGATCTTCGGAAGCAGGGCCTTGGTGACGCGCAGTGTGCCGACCACGTTGGTCTCCCACATCCAGCGCCAGTCCTCGAGGTCCGCCTCCGCCACCGGGGCCAGGCCCTTGGCACCGCCCGCATTGTTGACCAGAACGTCCACGCGGTCGAGCGTCGCGGCGAAGCGTTCCACCGAGGCGGCGTCGGTGACGTCGAGGTACATGGCGCGGCCGCCGATCTCCTGGGCGAGCGCGTCGATGCGGTCGACGCGCCGCGCGCCCAGCACCACGGTGTAGCCATCGCGGGCCAGGCTGCGCGCCGTCGCCGCACCGATACCCGAACTCGCCCCCGTGACGACCGCGATCTTGCCCTTGCTGCTGGAACTCTCGGAGCTAGTCATGGCATCGAGTCTAGTGGCGGCGGGTGCCGGCGATGCCCGGAGTCCGCGGGCCCCGAACTCGTCTGCTGATAGGTTCGACGCATGACCATCGCCGGCGTGGTGGCCGCGCCACTTCGTTTCGGATCCGGCCCTGCCGCCGCCGTTCTCAACGCTGTCCGTATCAGTGCTCCGGCGACCCGGGACCGACTTGTCGCCGACACCGGGCTCTCGGCCGCCACCGTCAACCGGCAGGTGAACGCACTCCTGGAGGCGGGCCTGGTGATCGAGCGACCCGATCTGCTCGGGCACAGCGGAGTCGGACGGCCCAAGCTGCCACTGACCCTGGACCCCGACCGGTTCTGCGTCGCGGGCATGCATATCGGTGCCCGCCGGACGGCGCTCGTCATCGCCGACGTCGGAGGCCGCACGCTGTACAGTCACGCGATCCGTACGAAGGAACTCGCGAACGCCGACGCCGCGTCGGCCGTCGATAGATTGTGCGAACTGCTCGCCGAACTCGCGGGGCGCTTCTCCGGTCGGCGGGTCCTCTGGGCGGGCGCAGCGCTCGGTGGGGTGGTCGACGACGCCACCGGCCTCGTCGACCACACGATCCTGCGCTGGCATCGGCAGCCGCTGGGGGAGCGTCTGCACGCGGCCCTCGGCGTGCCGGTGTCGGTGGCCGAACACGTTCAGGCGATGGCGGCCGCGGAACTACTGCTGGCGTCGACCGTTCAGCGCAGCGGATCGAGCCTGTTCTTCTACGCCCGTGAGACGGTCGGCATGGCCCTGATCATCGACGGCGAAGTGCACCAGCCCGCGCACGGCGCGGGGACCATCGCCGGGCTCCGGGTGGAGCCGGGGGTGCTGGCCGTCGAGCCGGTGGCGCCGTTGCAGTCGGTGATCGGCACGGCGGCGGTCAAGGCCGCGGCCGCCCGGCTGGACGTGGACGAGTCGGCCGGCGTGGTCGCCGACGATCGCGCGCGTGTGCTCGGCGAGGCGGTGGCGATGATGCGTGATGTGCTGAATCCCGATGCGATCACGGTGGCCGGCGACGCCTTCTCGGCCCATCCGCACGGGCTGGCTCCGGTGCAGGCGGCGTTCGACGCGGCCAGCCTGTTGCCGAGACCGCTCGAGATCGTCCCGACCTGCTTCGGGGTGCACGTACCCGAGGCAGCGGCCGTGGCCGTGGCGCTCTCCGCGGTGTACGCCGATCCACTGGGTGTCGTCGGCGGCTGAATCCATCCGGCTCGTCGAGTAGGCCGTATCGAGACCGTCTGTGTGGGGTTTCGACTCGCTGTGCTCGCTCAACGGGCCTGGAGGGTTGCTCGGTGGTGTTTGTCTGTTTAGGGTTGTCGAGTAGGCCTGTGAGCGTAGCGAGCATGCTGTATCGAGACCGTCTGTGTGGGGTTTCGACTCGCTGTGCTCGCTCAACGGGCCTGGAGGGTTGCTCGGTGGTCTGTTTCAGGGTTGTCGAGTAGGCGTGTGAGCGTAGCGAGCATGCTGTATCGAGACCGCCTGTGCGGGGTTTCGACTCGCTGTGCTCGCTCAACGAGCTTGAAGGGTTGCTCGGTGGTCTGTTTCAGGGTTGTCGAGTAGGCGTGTGAGCGTAGCGAGCATGCTGTATCGAGACTGCCTGTGTGGGGTTTCGACTCGCTGCGCTCGCTCAACGAGCCTGAGGGGTCGCTCGGTGGTCTGTTTCAGGGTTGCCGTATCGAGACGGCCTGTGTGGGGTTTCGACTCGCTGTGCTCGCTCAACGAGCTTGGAGGGTCGCTCGGTGGTGTTTGTCTGTTTCAGGGTTGTCGAGTAGGCGTGTGAGCGTAGCGAGCATGCCGTATCGAGACTGCCTGTCTGGAGTTTCGACTCGCTACGCTCGCTCAACGAGCTTGGAGGGTCGCTCGGTGGTGTTTGTCTGTTTCAGGGTTGTCGAGTAGGCGTGTGAGCGTAGCGAGCATGCCGTATCGAGACTGCCTGTCTGGAGTTTCGACTCGCTACGCTCGCTCAACGAGCCTGAAGGGGGCCGCTCAACGGGCCTGGAGTGGGGCCGGTCCGTAAGCCTGGAGGGGGCTCGCTCAGTAGCCTTCGCACGACCGTCAGCGGCGCAGAGCGGCCACGGTCTCCAGGACTGTCGCGACCCCGTTCGGATCCGCAACGCGGAAGTGCGCCGCCGTCGGGCCGTCTCCGACCTTGACTCCCACATCGTCCGGACCGAGGCGCGCGAAGGCCTTCTCGTCGGTCACGTCGTCGCCGAGGTAGAGCACGGCGTCCACCTCGAGCGCCGCGCGCAGGCGGTCGAGGGCGTGTCCTTTACTGGTCTCGATCACCGCGAGTTCGATGACCGCTTTGCCGTGGGTCACCTGCACCCCGTCCCACGACGCCGGACCGGACTCGGCGAGAGCGAGCGCGGCGTCGGCGTCGGCGGGGGAGGCGTTGCGCACATGAAGGGTGGTGCTGACCGGCTTCACCTCCACCGAGGTGCCGGGGAACCGGGCACTCAGACCGCGGAACTCGGCGACGATCCGCCGCAGCAGTTCGCGTTGTCCGTCGGTGACCGGATCGTCGAAGCCTTCGGCGAACTCGGCGCCGTGGCTGCCGACCAGCGTGATGTTCTCACTTGCTCCGGAGAGCGCGCGCAGGTCGGCGCGGGCCCGGCCGGACACCAGTGCCGCCGCGGTCCGCGGCGCCGCGGCGCACTGCTCCAGCGCGGCCATCGAGCGCGGTTCGGGGACGGCGTCCTCGGGCCGCGCCACGATGGGTGAGACGCACCCGTCGTAGTCGGAGGCGACGAGCACCCGCGGACGGGCGGCGAACGCTTCGAGCGCGGCCCGCAGGGCGTCGTCGAGCATCGTCTCGGTCATGCGTCGGCGGCGAGGGTGTCGAGGAAGCTGGTGGCCCACAGATCCACGTCGTTGGTCATCACCTGATCGTGGAGGATGCGCATCCGCTCACGGCGGGCCTCGGCGGGATCGGTGACGGCGGCCTCGATCGCGTCGTCGACGTCGCGGTCGTCGTACGGATTCAGCAGGTAGGCCTCGCCGAGTTCGGCTGCGGCGCCGGTGAACTCGCTCAGGACGAGGGCGCCGCCGAGATCCGCGCGCGCGGCGAGGTACTCCTTGGCGACAAGGTTCATCCCATCGCGCATCGGGGTCACGAGCATGACGTCGGCCGCGCGGAAATAGGCGAGCAACTCGTCGCGGGCCACCGGCTGCAGCAGGTAGCGGATCGGCGGGCGCGCGACGGTCCCGTATTTGCCATTGAGGTGACCGACCATCTGCTCGATGCGATTGCGCATGTCGATGTAACTGTCGACGCGCTCGCGGCTGGGGCTGGCGAGCTGCACCATCACCGTCTTCGCGGGATCGAGCCGGCCGGAAGCGAACAGCCGCTCCAGCGAGGCCAGCCGGACGTCGATTCCCTTGGTGTAATCGAGCCGGTCGACGCCGAGCAGGAGCACCTCGGGGTCACCGAGTTCGGCGCGGATCGCGACCGCGCGGTCGGCGGCGGCCGTGGCCTGCGCCGCTACATCGGCCGAATCGATGGAGATGGGGAACGAGCCGACCTTGACGGTGCGGCCGTCGTACTCCACCGCTCCGAAATCCTCCCGCGCGGTGATCGGGCCGTTCGAGGTGCGAGTGCCGAGGAGCCGGCGCGCGAGTGTCAGGAAGTTCTCTGCGCCTCCGGGCAGGTGGAAGCCGAGCAGGTCGGCGCCCAGCAGGCCCTCGAGAAGATCGGTGCGCCAGGGGAGCTGGCTGAACAGCTCGGTCGGCGGGAAGGGGATGTGCAGGAAGAACCCGATCCGCAGGTCGGGACGCGTCTCGCGCAGCATCGCGGGGACCAGGAGCAGCTGATAGTCCTGAACCCAGACCATCGCATTCGGGGCCGCAGCACTCGCGGCGGTCTCCGCGAACCGGCGGTTCACCCGGACGTACGCCTCCCACCAGTCATGCCGATACTCGGGCTTGACGAGTAGATCGTGGAACAGCGGCCACAGAGTGGCGTTCGAGAACCCCTCGTAGTAGTCCTCGACCTCTGCGGCGCTCAGCGGCACCGGGTGGATGTCGATGCCCTCGACGTCGGGCTTCTCCTCGGGGGACCCGTCCTGCGACGCGCTGCCCGACCACCCCACCCAGGCGCCCGACCGGGTCTCCAGGGTGGGGGTCAGTGCCGTCACGAGTCCGCCCGGCGAACGCTTCCAGACCACGGAGCCGTCGGGCCGGACCTTCTTGTCGACCGGAAGACGATTTGCGACGACGACGAAATCCGCACCCGTCGCAGGGTGCCCGGGGGCCGTCATCCGCGTCAGGCGGACTCGCCGGGAGCGATTCCGAGCATCGACAGCAGCATGCGGCATTCGTCGGCGTCGGTGGCGTAAGCGGCCACCACGCGGCGGGCCTTGTGTGCGGTCTCGTCGGTCACCGGCTCCAGTTCGTCATCGGCGATGTCGTCGGTCGTCTTAGCTGCCATGGCCGGGATTCTACCCGAGCCGATCAGCGGTGCCGGTCGGCGTTCGCGACGATCGCATCCCGTACGTACCGAGCCAGTCCGGGCTCGATCTCCTCGTACGAGGCGGTGAACCGCGGGTCGCTCACGTACATCTCGCCGAGGCAGGTGTGGAACTCGTGGCTGCACTCGTAGAAGCGCTCGTCGATGTGCTTGCGCGCCCGTTCTGCGGCGTCCATGGCGGCCGTGCTGTCGGCGGGTTCGCCCGCCCGCATGGCCGCGGCGAACGCCGCGTGGATCGCGTCGGTCTCCGCCTTGATCTGTTCCCAGTCGGCCTTGGTGTAGTCGCGAGTGCGGCGGGCCGACTGCTTCCACGCGTCGGTCTGCCCCCACCGCTCCTCGGCTTCGGCCTGGTACTCGTCGCGGAATCCGTCGCCGAAGATCTCTCGCATCTCGTCGGCGGTCGCTGGTCGTTGCTGCATCTGCGTCTCCATCGCTCGATCGATGGCTGCGACGAGTTCGGTCAACTCGCCCAGCCTGGACACGACGGCCTCGCGTCGCCTGCGCAGGTGATCGACTGGGTCGCCGTCGCCGTCGAGCAGTGCCGCGATCTCGTCCAGCGGCATCTCCAGCCGCCGGTAGAGGACGATGCGCCAGAGCCGGTCGAGGTCCGCCTCGGTGTAGAGGCGGTAGCCGGCTCCGGTGCGCTTGGCGGGCGACAGCAGTCCGATCCGGTCGTAGTGGTGCAGAGTGCGCACCGTGACTCCGGTCAGATCGGCCAGACGTCCCACCGTCCAGGTGGTCGTCCCCGTGCCGTCGGCCCCGTTCGTCGCCGTCATGGATTCCAGCGTGGAGGCTTACGTCGCGTGAGGGTCAAGCCGTGCGGCCGGCCGTCGCGCAGCGCGTCGCGTTGGCGCGCGAGCGCCGCGGGTAGCCGGGGCCGTTTGAGCGTGCGTGCGATGAATTCGCCGAGGGTGACTCCGGCGGCGATGGAGCAGCCGACCGCGATGGCTGTGGCCAGTTCGCCGAAGCCGGCCAGCGTCTCGCCGCTCATCACACCGTAGAGACCGCGGTACATCGCCAGACCGGGCAGCAGCGGGGTGATGCCGGCGACGGCGACCACGAGTGGCGGGACGAGGGCTCGACGAGCGGCGAGACCACCGATGAGGCCGACGACGATCGCGGCGACCGCACCCGAGACGATGGCTCCCGCGTCCGTGAGCGAGAGCCCGCTGATCACCCCGGAGGCCAGCACGCCCGCGCCGAGCGCGACCGGGATCGCGCGACGCTCGGCGTAGCTGGCGAGTGCGAAGGCGCCCGCGGCGATCGCTCCGCCGATCACGGTCGCGGCCACGTCCGACGGTCCGAACGGAGACGTCGTCGTCAGGCCCGGCAGACTCCCGCCCAGCGACTCGACCAGCCGGATCGCCATGGCGACGCCCGCCAGGATCCCGCCGGTCATCAGCACGACCTCGGAGAATCGGGCGGTGCCGGTGATCGGCGCCCCGGTGATCGCGTCCTGCACCGATCCGACCAGCGATAGTCCCGACAACAGTGCCACGATCCCCGCCGCGATGATCTGCGACGGCGCGAAACTCACGTCGAGCGCCTCGCGCCAGTGGTACAGGCCGGCCGCGGGGAGCACGGCGATGAACCCGCCGAGCATCTGCTGGAAGAAGATCGGGGTTCCGATGCGGGCCAGCCGCCGGTTGAGAGCGACGATGACGACGGTGGTCAGGAAAGCCGTCAGCACCACCAGCGTGGTACCGCCGAGAAGGATCGAGATACCCAGCGCCAGAACGCCCCAGGCCAGATTCGCGAGCCAGTACGGGTAGGGGTGAGGGGCGCTGACGATGCCGTCGACGATCCGGTGCGCGGTTCCGGGGGTGATGGCCAACTGCCGGATGCGCCGCACCAGGCGGTCGACGTGCGCGAGCCGGGTGAAGTCGAGCGACCGGTAGTGGACCGTGCGCACGGTGGTGACCGGCGGCAGAGTGGGGCCCCGCCGGGCGCTCACCAGGATGCGGTTGAACGTGACGTCCACGACGACATCCTCGAGACCGTAAATGCTTGCGACGAAAGCGATCTGGTTGCCGGTGTCGATGGCGCCGGTACCCGAGTCGAGGAGCACCGCGCCGATACGTGCGGCGAGATCGAGGACTTCGGTGATCGCGGCCTCGTCGTCGAGCGGGATCGGTTTGCGGGGTGCGACGACGATGCTGCCCGGCTCGATCGTGTCGATCGTGGCCGTGGCGTCGCCGAGAATCTTGTCGAGTCCCTGACGGAACATCGCTTTCACACGCACCCTGCCTCCTCACAGGTCAGTCGCGGAGGCGGTCCGGTGGGGCCGCCGCCTTCGATCGTGGCATCGCACGCACCGGCCCGCGAGGGTTGTCCCGCGGAGGTGCCCGAGGTAAGTCGTCGGCCCGGGGACCGGGCGTTACTGGTTCGCGGTGTGACCCTATATACTTCCGCCGCAGGCCTCCTTAGCTCAGTGGTAGAGCACTCGCCTTGTAAGCGAGCGGTCGTCAGTTCAATCCTGACAGGGGGCTCCGCCGCGGGCCTGACGCATCCGATGCGTCGGGCCCGCTGCACTCTCCCGGCGGTGCGGTCCTCAGAGGAGGACCAGCAGATCGGTCCGCAGGTCGTCGTGTGCGACGACGCTGGGATCGGTCACGTAGATCTCGACCACCGCGCGGGGCACCGCACCCCCTTTGGCGAAATGGGTCTCCATGAGCAGCTCCCACGCCGACCCGAGACCGTCGAAGCCGCCGAGGTGCGACATCACCAGGGCGCGGCCGGTGGGGAAGGTCCCGTTGTCGATGCCCTCGAGGTCGGTGGGCTCGGCTACGGGGAAACCGATCGTGACGTCGAACTCGTCGGTGACGTCGCCCTCGTAGACGGCGAAGCCCGGTCCGATCGGCCGAGCCTGCGCCAGCAGGTGGAAATGGCCGTCGAAGATCTCCGGCAGGTCGTCCATGCGGACCTCGGGAAATTCCATGGTCACCACCCGCACCGCGTCCGGCAGGGACACCTCGGTGGCTTCGAAGAACGGCTCTTCGCGCAGGATCAGGGGCAGTGAACTGGTCATGAATCCATGCTACGGCCGCGCGGCCCGGAGTCGGCACATGCTGCACACCGGTCCATCGCCCGGCAAGATGGAGGCGTGACTGACACCGTTCACGTCGTCGACACCGTCTACGGTCCGCTGCGGGGCACCAGCACACCATCGGCCGACCTGTGGCTGGGAGTCGCGTACGCGGCTCGTCCGACCGGGCCGCGACGCTGGCTGCACGCGCAGCCGCCCCGTGAGCGCAGCGAGGTCATCGACGCCCGCAACTTCGGCCCGGTGTGCCCGCAGCCGGTGATGCAGGTGATCGATCTCGGGCCGGAGGCCTTCGCCAACGAGGACTGCCTGTATCTGAATGTCGGGACGCCGCGCGGCGTGGCCGGCACCGACGCACGCCTGCCGGTGATGGTGTGGGTCCACGGCGGCGCCTACCTCTGCGGATCGGGGTCGCAGCCGCTGTACGACCCGGGGTCCCTGGTGCGGTCGTCCGTCACCCGCGGGACGCCGACGATCATCGTCACCCTCAACTACCGGATGGGCGCGTTCGGGTTCGCCGATCTGCGTCATCTCTCGTCCGGCGACGAGACCTTCCAGGCCAATTGCGGTCTCTCGGACGTGCTCGCGGCGCTGGGCTGGGTGCGCGACAACATCGAGCGTTTCGGCGGAGATCCGGGCAACGTCACGCTGTTCGGCGAATCGGCCGGCGCCGGTGTGGTGACCACGTTGCTGGCCTCGCCCGCGGCGAAGGGACTGTTCCATCGGGCGATCGCCCAGAGTTCCCCGGCCACCACCGTGTACGACGCCGAGCGTGCCGAGCGCTACGCGAACATGCTGCTGGCCGAGCTCCCGCCCGAGTACGTGCGGCCGAGCGAACTGCGCCGGACGCCTGCGCTGGATCTGGTGAACGCGTCGTCGGCGATCTTCAACCTGGTACCCAACCGGTTCCCCGGCACCATCGCGTTCGCCCCCGTGGTGGACGGCGATCTGGTGCCGCTGGATCCGATGGAGGCCATCGTCTCGGGTGAGGCGCACCGGGTCCCGCTGCTCATCGGAACCAACCGGCACGAGACCTCGCTGTTCCGCTGGATGTCGACGCCGCTGCTTCCGGTGAAGAACGACGGTGTGGACGCGATGTTCACCCTGATCGGCACCGAGCGGCCGACGCTGCGCGTCCCCGAACCCGACCGCCTCGACTCCTCCTACCGTCACGTGCCCTCGGGAGTGCGCAGCATGGCCATCTCCCGCGACATCGGATTCCGGATGCCCGCGGTGTGGATCGCGGAGTCGCACGCCCAGGTGGCGCCGGTATACCTGTACCGATTCGACTGGGCGACACCGCTCCTCCGCGTCCTCGGCTACGGCGCCGCGCACGCCACCGAGGTGCCGTACGTGTGGGGCAACCCGGCGTCGAGCCGGCGTGATCCGATGTACGCGCTCGGCGGACGGGCCACCGGCGAGAAGGTGCGGCACCGGATGCAGTACCGCTGGCTCGGTTTCGCCGCGGACGGCGACCCGAACACCGGGGAGGACGGCGACGCGCTCTGGGAGGCGTACGTGCCGCAGCGCCACAGTTCGCTGTTGATCGGCGGCACCGAGGACACCTCGGTGACCGGACTGGACGACAGCACGCTGCGCGCGTGGGGCGACGAGGTGCTGAGCTTCCGATGACCGAACCCGAGTACTTCCGGTCCGCGACCCTGCACGACGGCGGATTCGCCTACGGCGCACAGACGGCGCCCGGAGCGCTGATCTTCACCGCGGGAATCTCGCCACTCGACGCCGACGGCGCGATCGTGGGCGCGAACGACCCCGAGGCGCAGGTCCGCCGCGCCGTCGAGTGTCTCGACGTCCTGCTCGCGGAGCGGGGCGCCGCGCGATCGGGAATCGTGAAACTGACCGTCTACGTCGCGGCCGCCGGTGCCGACGAGCTCGGCGCCGTGTGGCTCGCGCTGGACACCGCGTTCGACGCGACTCCGCCGTCGATAGTCCTCGGGGTGTCGGCGCTGCCCTACCCGGGGCAGCGGGTCGAGATCGAGGCGGTCGTCGCGGTCTCGGGCGGCCACATCCCGCGCGCCCCGGTCGAGCGGGGCTCGGTGTGACCGCCCGACCGCGCGTCGGCGACAGTCAGCGGCGCGCTCGGCTGCTGCGTCGCCATCTGCTGGACGGCTCCGCCGGACACCGGGTCACCGAGGTCGCCGACGCCGTCATCGGACTTCATGCCACCGTGCCGTCGACGGTCCACCTGGCGGCGTGGGCCCGGGGTGCGGCGCCCGACCCGCAGACGGTGGAGACCGCGTTGTACGACGAGCGCTCGGTGGTCAAACAGCTCGTGATGCGCCGGACGCTGTTCGTGATGACCCGGCCGGTGCTCGCCGAGGCGGTCGGCGCGATCGGGCCCCGGGTGGCAGCTTCGGAACGGACGAACATCCTTCGCGATCTGCGTCGCGACGACGGTCCGGACCATCCGGAGGCCTGGATCGAGCGGGCGCGCGAGGCGATTCTCGCGGAGCTCTCCGACGGGGCCGCACTTTCGGCACCGGAGTTGCGGAGACGGTTGCCGGAGTTCGACATCGAGATCATGCGCGACCACGGCAAGTCGTACGGCGGACCGTCGCCGATGCTGCCCCGAATGCTCAACCATCTGGCCGCGCGGGGAGAGGTGGTGCGCGGCCCGAACGCCGCCGACTGGCACCGCTCGCGGCCGTCGTGGACGTCGATGTCGTCGTGGCTGGGGGCGCCCCTGCCGCATGTCGACGAGGCGGCGGGGCACGTCGCACTGGTGGAGCGGTGGCTGCGCCGGTACGGTCCGGGCACCGAAGCCGATCTGGTGTGGTGGCTCGGCACCACCAAGACCGCGGTGCGCGCCGCACTGGCCTCGCTGCCGGTGACCGAGGTGGAACTGGACTCGGGTGCCACGGGCTATCTGATGTCCGACGATCTCGCGGAGGTGGAGCCGGTGCCGCCGCGGGCACTGCTGCTGCCCGGCCTGGACCCGGCCACCATGGGCTGGCGGGAGCGCGACTTCTATCTGGGATCCCACGGTCCGGAGCTGTTCGACCGTACCGGCAACGGAGGACAGACGGCCTGGTGGGACGGGCGGATCGTCGGCGGCTGGGTGCTGACCGAACAGGGGGTGAGGGTGGTTCCGCTCGAAGACCTTCCCGCCGAGGCCCGCGACGCGCTCGCCGAGCGGGCCGACGAGCTCACCCGGTGGCTGGGGGACGATCGGCCGGCGCCGGGATTCCCGTCGCCGCTGATGCGGCAGCACGGCCGGGCGCGACCCTCACAGTGATCTCCCAGGTTCTTGCCAGTCGGACCGCCGGAGGGGCAGGCAAGCTGGAACCATGACTTCTGCTGACAAACCCGCCAAGGTCCTCGTCGTCGACGATGAGGAGAACATCAGGGAACTGCTGTCGGTGTCGTTGAAATTCCAGGGATACGAGGTCGTCGCCGCCGCCGACGGACCGCGCGCGCTCGACGTCGTCCGTACCTTCAGGCCGGACGTCCTGGTCCTCGATGTGATGATGCCGGGGATGGACGGGTTCGGCCTGCTCCGGCGCCTGCGGGCCGACGGTGTGGACGCTCCGGCCCTGTTCCTCTCGGCCCGGGACTCGGTGGAGGACAAGGTGAACGGACTCACGATCGGCGGCGACGACTACGTCACCAAGCCGTTCAGTCTCGAGGAGGTGGTGGCGCGGCTGGCCGTTCTGCTGCGGCGCAGCGGCTTCGGCGAAGGCGAGGCGGAACCGACCCGAATCGTCTTCTCCGATCTGGAACTCGACGACGAGACGCACGAGGTGTTCAAGAACGGTGAACTGGTCTCGCTCTCACCGACCGAGTTCACCCTGCTCCGGTACTTCATGGTCAACGCCGGGACCGTGCTGTCGAAGCCGCGGATCCTCGACCACGTGTGGAGCTACGACTTCGGCGGTGACGTGAACGTCGTCGAATCGTACGTCTCCTACCTGCGCCGCAAGATCGACACCGGGCCCAAGCGGCTCATCCACACGCTGCGCGGCGTGGGATACGTGATGCGTGAGCCCCGCGAATGACGATGAATCCACCCGGCGTCGGCCCCGCTCCGCAACCGCCCGGGCCACCCCCTCCGCATCCGCACCTGCCGCACCGTGGCGGGCGCCGCGGCGTGCCGCTGCGGATCTCGCTGGTGGTGCTGACCGCCGTCCTCGTCGCCCTCGGTCTGGTGTTCTCCGGTTTCGCGGTCACCTCGGCGATGCGCGGCAACCTCATCTCGCGTACCGACGCCGGGCTGGACGATGCCGTCAACGGCTGGGCCCGGCCCCGCGATCTCTCCACCGACCACCGGACCGGCCCGCCCGGCCCCAAGCGCCCGCCGTCGCAGTACTACGTGTCCACGGAACTGCCGACCGGAATGACCCTGACGATCAGCGACTTCTCGTCGAGCCCGGACCTGAGTTCACTGCCCGACGGCGACGCGGCGCCGACGACCGTCGACTCCGCCGGCCCGGGGCCGCAGTGGAGGGTCATCAAGCGGCAGTCGGACTTCGGGTCCACGGTGGTGGCGATCCCGCTCACCGACGTCCAGGAGACGATGAACCGTCTCATCTGGCTGCAGGTGGGGATCGGCGCCGTCGTGGTGATCGTGATCGGCGTGCTCAGCTCGCTGCTCGTACGGTCGAGCCTGCGCCCGCTGCGCCGCGTGGAGGAGACCGCGCACGCGATCGCGGGAGGCGACCTGCACCGGCGAGTCGCCGAAGCGCCGGAGAACACCGAGGTGGGCAGTCTGGGCCGGTCGGTGAACGCCATGCTGACGCAGATCCAGGCGGCCTTCGCGGCGACTGCCCGATCCGAGCAGCAGGCCCGGCGGTCGGAGGAGAAGATGCGCCGGTTCGTCGCCGACGCATCGCATGAGCTGCGGACACCGCTCACGTCCATCAAGGGGTTCTCCGAGCTGCTCTCGATGGGCGCGGTGGACTCCGGCGACGCGGTCCGCCGGATCTCGTCGGAGGCCGACCGGATGAGCCTGCTCGTGGAGGACCTGCTGATCCTCGCGCGGCTCGACGCCCAGCGCCCGCTGAACCGCGGCGAGGTGGAGATCGTGCCGTTGGTGGCCGACGCCGTCGAGGGGGCGCGGGCCGGCGCGCCCGGATCGGACATCGCCTTCGACGTTCCGTCCGCCACCGGCGATCCGGTGGTGGTCGGCGACGTCGCCCGGCTGACACAGGTGGTGCGCAATCTGGTCGGGAACGCCGTCGCCCACGCGGGGCCGGACGCGCACATCCGGGTGGTCGTGGAATCGTCGCCGTCGGACGTGCGGGTCACGGTGGCCGACGACGGACCGGGAATGACGGCCGAGGACGCCGAGCATGTCTTCGAGCGCTTCTACCGGGGCGATCACTCCCGCCACCGGGAGGTCCCGGGGGCCGGGAACGGACTCGGCCTCTCGATCGTGGCGGCGCTCGTCGACGCGCACGGCGGCCGGGTCGGGGTCGACACCGCACCGGGCGAGGGCGCGCGATTCTGGTTCATCCTGCCCCGGATCGACACCGCGGGATTCGCCGGCGCCGCCGGAACCGACGAGCCGGACCACCCGCCTGCGGAGGTCTGAGGCTCGTCCTACACTCGGTTCATGCCTTCGGTCTTCACGCACATCATCAACGGCGATCTGCCGGGCCGCTTCGTTTGGAAGGACGGCGTCTCGGTCGGCTTCATGACCATCGCGCCGGTCACTCCGGGGCACGTGCTGGTGGTGCCGCGCAAGGAGATCGATCACTGGGAGCAGATCGACACGCCCACGTTCACGCATATGACCGACGTCTCGCAGAAGATCGGCCGAGCGGTCAAGGACGCCTTCGACGCCCCGCGGATGGGCATGCTGATCGCCGGTCTGGAAGTGCCGCACCTGCACATCCACGTGTTCCCGGCGCACTCGCTGGAGTCGTTCGATCTGACCAAGGCCGACCAGAATCCCTCGCCGGAGTCACTCGACGACGCCGCCGAGCGGATTCGCGTCAGCCTGCGCGCGCTCGGCTACGGGGAGAACGTCCCGGACTGAGGCGTCGCGGCCGCGCCTCACGCGGTCTTGTGGACCACCAGCGGCAGGACGGCGGAGGCCCCGGACTCGCGCAGTGCCGCGGCGGCGAGGGTGACCGGCCAGCCGGACCCGGTCTCGTCGATCACCAGGAGCACCGCGCCCGACACAGCGGGCATGGGCCCGAGGTGATCGCGCCAGTACGCCGCCTCGTCCGCGCCGGTGGCCTCTCGGCCGGGCCGCGGGCCGGGCTGCACCGGGAGCGCGTCGCCGGTGCGGCGGCCCACCTCGCGCAGTCGTTGAGCGAGGGTAGCGGCCAGCGTGCCGCCCGTGAGGTCGAGCGAGTAGATCACGTCCGGCCGCACTCCCGACGACCGTCCCCACTGCGCGACCACGGTCACGGCGGCTTCGGCGAGCGCGCTCGACGCCTCCGGGTCGCCCGCCTTCGCGGCGTCGAGGACATCGCGCCACTGGGGTGCGTCGGCGAAGGCCAGCACCCGTCCCGGTTCGGCCATGGCGCCGGGCGGGATCCGGCCGCGGCTGCCGAAGGCGCCGCCCGGCCACATCTTGCGGGGTTCGAGGAGTTCGGCGTCGCGCCGCAGCACGGCTCCGACCTCGGCGACGACCCGGGTCTCCGGTGCCTCGGCGAGCCCGGGGGTGATCTCGCCCCGGCACACCGAGCAGCGCCCGCAGTCCTGGGAGCGAGGATCGTCGAGGGACTCGGTCAGCAGCCGCATGAGGCACTTCTCGCCGCGGATGAACGAGCGCATGATGTCGGCCTCGCGACGCCGGACGGCGAGGACGCCCTCGTAGTGCTCGGCGTCGTACACCCAGGGCTTCCCGGTGACCGACCACCCCTCGCTCGATCGCTCGACCACTCCGTCGACCGCCAACTGTTTGCACATCAGTTCCACGCGGCCGCGGCGGATACCGGTCGCGGACTCCAGGCCCGGGACCGTCATCGGGCCGTCGGCGTCGCCCAGCGTCTGCAGCAGTCGTTCCATGCGCGCCGGGTCGGGGATCGTCGCGGTGGCGAAATGCTCCCAGATCGCGTCGTCGAGCCGGGAGGCGAGGAGCATCACCACCGCCTCGTCGAGCGCACGGCCGGCACGGCCCACCTGCTGGTAGTACGAGACCGGAGACGGCGGGGCTCCCACATGCACGACGAACCCCAGATCCGGTTTGTCGAAACCCATCCCGAGCGCCGACGTCGCGATGAGAGCTTTGACGCGGCCCGCGAGCAGATCGTCTTCGAGGCGATGCCTTTCCTCGGCGGGCAGTCCGCCGGTGTAGGCCGCGACCGCGAGTTCGTCCCCGTGGACGGCGCGGATCGCCCGGACAAGGCGATCGGCGTCCGCGACGGTGAGCACGTAGACGATTCCGGAACCGGGAAGCATCGGTAGTTCCTGTGCCACCCAGGCGTACCGCTGCAGTGGGTCGAGTCCATCGATCACGTTGAGATGCAATGACTTCCGTGCCAACGGGCCGCGCAGGACAAGCGTGGCGTCGCCGAGCTGCGCCGCGACGTCGTCGGTGACGCGGGCGTTGGCGGTGGCAGTGGTCGCCAGCACGGAGGTCTGCGGATTCAGCCGCTGCAGCACGTCCGACACGCGCCGGTAGTCGGGACGGAAATCGTGTCCCCAGTCGGAGATGGCGTGGGCCTCGTCGATCACGACCAGGCCGAGCCGCCCGGCGAGAGCTTCGAGCACGCGGCGACCGAAACCCGGATTGGCGAGCCGTTCGGGCGACACGAGCAGTACGTCGAGCGAACCGTCGAGCAACGCGCCCTCGATGGCCGACCATTCGTCGATATTCGCCGAATTCACTGTGGCAGCACGCAGTCCGCCGCGCGTGGCCGCCGCCACCTGGTCGCGCATCAGCGACAGCAGTGGCGAGACGATGAGGGTCGGTCCGCCGCCGGCCGCACGGATGACGGCCGTGGCCGCCCAGTACACGGCGGACTTGCCCCAGCCGGTGGCCTGCACCACGAGCACGCGGGCGCCGGGCGCGGCCAGGGCTGCCACCGCAGTCTCCTGGTCCGCCCGCAGCCGGGCGTCGGGGCCGGCGAGCGAGGTGATGACCTGATCGGCGATCTCCCGCTGCGGGGGAGTGAGCTGCTGCGGTGGGGACGTGACCATGGCGCCCAATGTATCGCCGCTCCCGGACTGTAACGACTCCGTCATCCACAGGAATCTCCCAGCAGTGGCCCAGGGCCGCGGGAGCGAACCGCACGATTCTCGTAGCCATGACAGAAGTTCTGAGCCGGGCATCGACCGAGGGCGAGTCGGTGCCCGACCGACCGGTCCTCGATGTGGTGATGCCGGTCTACAACGAAGAAGACGATCTGGAGCAGTCGGTTCGCCGGCTGCACCGCCATCTGGCCGACAGCGTGCCGTATCCGGCGCGGATCACCGTGGCCGACAATGCGAGTACGGACTCGACCCTCGCGATCGCGCTGAGGCTGCAGGCGGAGATCCCGGGCGTTCGCGTGGTCCACCTCGACTTGAAGGGGCGGGGGCGGGCGCTCAACCACGTCTGGCGCGACAATGACGCTCAGATCGTCGCGTACTGCGACGTCGATCTCTCCACCGACCTCAATGCGCTGATGCCGCTCATCGCCCCCTTGATCTCGGGGCACTCCGACATCGCGATCGGCACTCGGCTGTCGCACTCGTCCCGGGTGATCCGGGGCGCCAAGCGGGAGTTCATCTCGCGCTCGTACAACCTGATCCTGCGCACCGCGATGGGCGCCCGCTTCTCCGACGCGCAGTGCGGCTTCAAGGCGATGCGCACCGATGTGGCCCGCGGACTGCTGCCGTACGTCGAGGACACCGGATGGTTCTTCGACACCGAACTGCTGGTTCTCGCCGAACGCGTCGGTCTGCGAATCGCGGAGGTTCCGGTGGATTGGATCGACGATCCCGACAGTTCAGTCGACATCGTCGCCACCGCGATCGCCGATCTGCGCGGGTGCGCACGCGTCGGCTGGGCGCTCGCCACCGGTCGGATCCCGGTGGCCGAACTGCGCAAGACACTCGGACGGGATCGATTGCCGGGGCCGGTGATCGACGGTGTGCCGCACGGAATGGTCGGTCAGCTGGCCCGGTTCTGCGCCGTCGGCCTGGTGTCGACGGTGGCGTTCGCGCTTCTGTATCTCCTGTTGCGGCCGGCCGGTGCACAGGCCGCCAACTTCCTGGCGCTGGCGATCACCGCGGTGCTGAACACCGCGGCCAACCGCCGCTTCACCTTCGGCGTCCGCGGGCGCCAGGACCGGGCGCGGCACCACCTGTTCGGGTGGGGTGTGTTCCTCTTCGGCTGGGCGGTGACGGCGGGTTCGCTCTTCGCGTTGCACCGCTGGAACCCGGATGCCGGCCGCGCACTGGAACTGGCCGTCCTGGTCGCCTCCAACCTCGTCGCCACCGCGACACGTTTCGTCGGGCTGCGGTGGGTGTTCCGCCGGCGCCCCTCCGTCGCGGCGCCGGCCGAGCAGACCTCTATCGAACGGAGTGCCGCATGACTGCGACCGTCCTCGATCGGCCGCAACCGGCCGAACCCCTGCCCGATGATCCCGACCGGACGCGCAGTGCGCTGTGGCGCCGGCTGTCGCTGGCGGCGCTGCTGGTGGGGACCACCGTCCTCTACCTGTGGAATCTCTCGATCAACGGTTGGGCGAACTCCTTCTACACGGCTGCGATCCAGGCGGGTTCGCAGTCGTGGAAGGCGTGGTTCTTCGGGTCGTCCGACATGGCGAACTCGATCACCGTCGACAAGCCGCCCGCATCCCTGTGGATCCCCGCGCTGTCGGTGCGAGTCTTCGGCCTCAACTCGTGGTCGGTGCTGGTCCCCGAGGTGCTGATGGGTGTCGGGTCGGTGGCGCTGCTGTACTTCATCACCCGCCGCTACTTCGGCCACTGGGCCGGCATCGGTGCGGGCGCCGTGTTGGCGCTGACCCCAGTGGCCGCGATGATGTTCAGGTTCGACAACCCCGAGGCCCTGCTTATCCTGCTCATGATCGCGGCGTGCGGCGCGGTGCTGCGCGCGATGGAGCCCGGCGCGAAGAGCGTGTGGTGGATGGTCGCGGCAGGCACGGCGGTCGGATTCGGTTTCCTCACCAAGCAGCTGGAGGTGATGCTGATCGTTCCGGCGATGGCCGTGACCTACCTGGCGTTCGGTCCCGGACGGTGGCTGCGTCGCATCGGGCATCTGTTCGCCTCACTGGGTGCGCTGATCGTGAGTGCCGGCTGGTGGGTCCTGGCCGTGGAGCTCTGGCCGGCGTCGAGCCGTCCGTACATCGGCGGTTCGCAGAACAACTCGATCCTCGAGCTGACGTTCGGCTACAACGGTCTCGGCCGGCTCGACGGGAACGAGAAGGGCAGCGTGGGCGGTGGCGGACGCGCTCGCGAGATGAGCGGCGCGGCAGCCGAGATGTTCGGCCAGGGCGGTCCGGGGGGTCCCGGCGCCGGCGGCCCGGGCGGCGGCATGTGGGGCTCCACCGGCTGGCTCCGGATGTTCGAGCCGGCGCAGGGCGGTCAGATCGCCTGGCTGATCCCGTCGTCCCTGATTCTGGGAGTGGCGGCGCTGGTTCTGATCGGGCGGGCCTCACGTACCGATCTGCGGCGTGCCTACTTGAGCGTCTTCGGACTGTGGATGCTGATCATGGTCGGCGTCTTCAGCTTCATGGCGGGCATCTTCCACAGCTATTACACGGCGGCCATCGCTCCCGCTCTGGCGGCGGTGATCGCGGTGTCGGCGGTCGTGTGCTGGCGCGAACGGGCCGCGTTGTGGGTTCGGCTGGTGCTGGCCGCCGCGACGTGGACCGCGGCGATCTGGGGATTCGTGCTGCTGAACCGCTCGGCCGATTTCGTCCCGTGGCTGCGGTTCGTCGTCCTCGTCGTGGGGATCGTCGCGGGAGCGCTGATGCTGGGGGCTCAGCGTGGCGTGCTCGCCGCGGTCGCAGCGTCGCTCGCGGTTCTCGCCGGCCTGGCGGGTCCGCTCGCCTACACGGTCGACACGGTGACCACGGCTAAGCAGGGCTCGATCATCAGCGCCGGTCCCCAGGTCGAAGGCGAATTCGGGCCGGGGGGCGGGCACGGTCGGCACGGCCGGTTCAACGGCGCGTTCGGGCCACCGGGAGCGGGCCGGACGCAGGCCGGTGCACGTGGCGGATTCCCCGGCATGGGCGGTGCGCCGGGCATGGGCGCCCCGGGCCAGGCGGGCGGAGGTCCCGGAGCCTCACCGGCGGGCGGCCTGCTGAACGGATCCACGCCGTCTGACGAGATGGTCGCGGTCCTGCGGAACGACGCCGATCGGTACACGTGGGTCGCGGCGGCCATCGGTTCCAACGAGGCCTCCGGCTATCAGATCGCCAGCGGATACTCGGTGATGCCGATCGGCGGGTTCAACGGGACCGACCCGTCGCCGACCCTGGACCAGTTCAAGCAGTACGTCGCCGACGGCAGGATTCACTACTTCATCTCGGGCGGCCGGGGTGATCGCGGGGGTGAGGGCTTCGGCGGAATGCCCGGCATGGGGGAGAGCGGGACGTCGTCGGAGATCAGTTCGTGGGTCAAGGAGCACTTCACCGCCACGACGGTCGACGGTGTGACTCTCTACGACCTCACGTCGCCGAAGAACTGACCGATGGTGCTCCGGGGACGCCGCGTCGCCGGAGCACCGTCGTTCTTCTCGCCCGGGTGGGACGATGGTTGTGTGTCGTCCACCAGACGCCTCTCGCAGGATCACCTGCGCACGATGCTGGCCGTGTACCGGTCGGGGTCGTTTCATGCGGCCGCTCGGCACCTGGGGGTCTCGGCACCGACGGTCGCCAACCACATCCACCTGGTCGAGGACCATTTCGGCGTCCGGATGTTCGAGCGGAGCGCCGACGGCACGGTGCCGACGGTCGCGGCTCACGAGATCGCCGCACAGATCGCGACGCATCTCGACGAGATCGACCGCCTGATCGCCGGTGATCTGCGTCGGTCTCCGACCGGCGGTCTCATGGTCTCGCTGGGCGGACCGTGCGAGTTCGTCACCGAGCAGTTGCTTCCGGCGCTCGCCGGCGACACTGCGCGTCTGCCGCGAATCGCCTTCGAATTCGGTGATTCGCGGCGGATGCTTGCCGAACTCGACGCCGGGCGGCTCGACCTCGCGGTGGTCTCCGGGATCCGGCCGAGCGGAGCCGGAGTCCGGGCGTGGCCGGTGGCCCGGGAGCGGTTCTGGCTGGTCGCGGCACCGGGACTGACCGACGGGACCGAGCCGCCCGCCGAACTGGATGCGGCCGGTCTGATCGCTTACGACGATCACCTCCCGCTGCTGCGGCGGTATTGGAACACGGTGTTCGGAGTCGATCCGCGGTTCGATCCGACGATCGTCCTGCCCGATCTGGTGGCGATGAAGGCCGCGGCGCTCGCCGGGCTCGGCGTCACCGTCCTGCCGAGCTATCTGGTTCACGAGGAGGTCCGGAGCGGGGCCCTGGTGCGACTGGACCGCCGTCGGGACCCGCCGAGCAGCACGGTGTTCCTCGCCGCGGGCGAACCCGCGCTCGCGGCTCGCCCACCACTGCTCCGGTTCGCCGAACTGCTGGTGGATCGGATCACCGGGTACCAGGAGAACGTGACGCAGTAGCGCGATCGGCGGATGCGGGGGCGACCGCGCGCGGCGCGCAGTCGCTCCGCCGGTTCCTTGGCCCCCGATGCGGTGGGCTCTACGGTGTTCGACGTGAGCGTGTCGACCACCATCCGGCGCATGTCCGGACGCGATCCGGCCGAGGACGGCCGGGCCGCCAGCGATCTGGAGGTCTTCTACGACCTCGTCTTCGTCGTCGCCTTCTCGATCGCGGGCGCCCAATTGGCGGAGTACCTCGCCGAGGGGCACTACCGTGCGGCCGTGATCGGCTACGCCATCGCCACCTTCGCCGCGGTGTGGGCCTGGATCAACTTCGCCTGGTTCTCCTCCGCCTTCGACACCGACGACTGGGTGTACCGGCTGCTGACACTGGTGCAGATGGTCGGCGTGGCGATCATCGCGATCGGGTTGCCGCCGGTGTTCGCGTCGATCGACGCGAACCGCCACGTCGACCTCGCGGTGGTGGTGATCGGCTACATCGTGATGCGCGCCGGAATGATCGTGCAGTGGCTGCGGGCGGCCGTACAGGCTCCCGAATACCGCGCCACGTGTCTGACGTACGCGCTGATGACGACCGTCGCGCAGGTGGGCTGGGTGGCGGTCGCCGCGGTCTCGATGACGCTCGGGCCCACGCTCATCGCGATCGCGGTGTGCATGGTGGCCGAACTGCTGGGGCCCGCGATCGCCGAGACGCGGTTCCGGGCCACTCCCTGGCACCCCGGGCACATCGTCGAACGGTATTCGACGCTGGTGGTGATCACCCTCGGCGAAGGTGTGGTCGGGACGGTCGCGGTGTTGCAGGCGGTCATCGGACGAACCGGCTGGAGCACGGAGACCGCGGTGCTGGGCCTGACAGCGATGGGCGTCACGTTCGCCATGTGGTGGCTGTACTTCCAACTCGAGGTGGGGCGCCCGCTGGCGGCGCGGCCGGGAATGGCCTTCGTTTTCGGCTACGGCAGCATGCCGATCGTCATCGGCTGCGCGGCCGTCGGCGCCGGCCTGCACGTGGTGGCGATGTGGCTGGAGGGCGAGGCCGAGATCTCCCAAGCTGCGGTCTACGGTGCCGTCGCGGTGCCGTTGGCGGTGTTCTGCCTGGGTACGATCGTCATGTTCTATCTGCTGGCCGGCGCCGACCGGCTGCTGATCCCGCTGTTCCTCGCGGCGTCGGTGCCGCTCATCGCCGGCGGGGTGCTGGCCGTGTCCGGCGTGGGGCTGCTCGCCTGCGTGGTGGTGGGGTGCCTGACTCCGGTCCTGCCGTTGCTGTTGGTGGAGGCGTCGGCTCGCCGACGCTGATCCACCCGGTCGACGGCATCGCGCCCCCGTCGCCGGGCGGTGGCATCGCCGTCGGGCCGGACCCACTACCCTGAACGGCGTGCGCGTACTCGTGATCGGCTCGGGCGGCCGCGAACATGCCCTTCTCCTCGGACTCGACCGCGATCCGTCGGTGACGCAGTTGCATGCGGCGCCCGGCAACGCCGGTACGGCCGCGCTGGCCACCAACCACTCCGTCGACGTCGCGTCGGCCGACGCCGTCGTGGCACTGGCTCGGGAGATCGACGCGGATCTGGTGGTGATCGGCCCCGAGGTCCCGTTGGTCCTCGGGGTGGCCGATGCCCTGCGCGAAGCAGGCTTCGACACCTTCGGTCCGAGTGCCGCGGCCGCGCAGATCGAGGGGTCCAAGGCCTTCGCCAAGGACGTGATGGCCGCGGCGGGCGTGCGCACCGCCCGAGCGGAGATCGTCGACAACCCCGCCGACCTGGAGGCCGCGCTGGACCGCTTCGGTCCCACCTGGGTGGTGAAGGACGACGGTCTGGCCGCAGGCAAGGGCGTCGTGGTGACCTCCGACCGCGATGCGGCGCGTGCCCACGCGGCCGACTGCCTCGAACACGGACATCCGGTGCTGCTCGAGAGTTTCCTCGACGGTCCCGAGGTGTCGCTGTTCTGCCTGGTGGACGGTGAGACGGTGGTCCCGCTGCTGCCCGCGCAGGATCACAAGCGCGTCGGCGACGGCGACGCCGGACCCAACACCGGCGGAATGGGCGCGTACACGCCGCTTCCGTGGCTGCCGCAGTCGATGGTCGATCGGATCGTCGACGAGGTGTGCGAACCCGTCGCCGCGGAACTGGTCCGGAGGGGCACGCCGTTCTCCGGTCTGCTGTACGCCGGCCTGGCGATCGGCTCCGACGGGCCCGCAGTGGTCGAGTTCAACTGCCGCTTCGGCGACCCCGAGACACAGGCGGTGCTCGAACTGCTCGAATCGCCGCTGGGCGAGGCGCTGGCCGCGACCGCTCGCGGTACGCTCGCCGATCTGCCGCCGCTGCGGTGGCATGACGGTGCGGCCGTGGTGGTGGTCCTCGCGGCGGAGAACTACCCGGGCCGCCCCCGGACCGGCGACGCGATCACCGGCGCCACAGCCGAAGGCGTACTGCATGCGGGAACAGCGGTCTCCGCCGACGGCCGGATCGTCTCCTCCGGGGGGCGTGTGCTGTCGGTGGTCGGCCGCGGCGCCGATCTGGCGTCCGCGCGGGCGCAGGCCTACGAGCGGCTGGCCGGAGTGCGGCTGCCGGGCGCGCATTTCCGGACCGACATCGGCAAGGCCGCCGAAGACGGACTCATCTCCATCTGATCGCGCCGCGTCCACCGCCCGAATGACGCGGGGTCACGCCGCTTCGCATGCCGTCGATCTATCCCGTGAGGTCGGGAGATTCGAGGGAGGCGACGATGAGGATCAGTCAATCGGTGCGAGGGGTGACCGCGGTGGCGGCGCTCGGCCTGGCATTGACCGCATGCACCACCGCCGGCACGGCGACCGACGCGGCACGCTCTGCGACCACCGCGGAGTCGACGGTGCCGAGCCAGTCGCGACACGGTTCCGCCCCGAAGCCGGATGCACAGCAGCCGACCGCACAGCAGCAGGAGACGGTCGACGAACCCGGCGTGCAGCCGCCGGCGGGGTCCGACCGGGACGTCCGGAGCACGCCCGTCGCCCAGACCACATCGGTCGCCGATACCGATTCCGATACCGACGCCGGCCGGCCGGGCAGTGGTCACGGGCTGTGCTTCGACCTGAACTCGGCGCTCGCCCGGGATGCGATCGCGACGCTGGGACCGGACTCGAACGGCGGATCGTGGGTGCCGCGGGGTGCCAGCGAGCACCCGCTGGCGCACGGCTGCGGACTGGACTGGATGCTCGTGGACGGCAGCGGATTCAACGACGCCACCTACACCTCGAGGGTTCTGCTGTTCGCCGGCGGCCAGTATCTGGGGACCGTGGAGCCGCACGAGTACTCGTACACCTCGGTCGCCGGCGACACCCTGAACTCGGTCACCGTCCGGTACCGGTGGCTGCGCGACGACGATCCGTTCTGCTGCCCGCAGGGCGGTCCGACCGATGTGACCGCGACACTGTCCGGCGGGGCAGTGGTTCGAAGCGGCCAGTTCCCGCCCTCGGTCTGACGCCGGGGCCGCTCGTCGATCTCGATCAGCGCGCGAGATTGCGGCCGAGGAACTCCACCTGATCGGGCAGCACCGACCGCCAGAACCGGTTGGTGTGTCCGCCGGGCGTGGTGGAGAAGGCGGCGGGAGGATGCAGGTCTGCGGCCCATTGCCGGGTGTAGGTGTAGAACTGGTCGGCCATGCCGATCGAGATCATCAGCGGGATCTTGCTGAACGCGTGTTGCTGCCCGAACAACGAATTGGCCTGGTAGTCGGCGTAGGAATCGAACGCCCGGGGCGGGAAGTTCGCGGGGTCGGCCCACATCGCCGGGGAACTCACGGCGATCGCCGCGACCCGCGGTGCGCCGATGAGAGCGCCGAGTCGGAGCGCGCCGTATCCGCCCATCGACCAGCCGTAGAGACCGATGCGGTCGGTCCGGAGGTTCAGCCGCTGGTCGCCGTCCAGCATCGGAATGAACTCGTCGACGATCATCGCGGCGCCGTCGGTGCCGTCGGTGCGAGCGTGGAAATAGTTGCGTGCCACGTCGACGCTCGCCACCGCGAACGGCGGGTTCCCCGCGTCCACGTACTGCTGAACCACGCCCTGGATGTTGAGCGCCTTGCTGAAGATGCTGCGCTCGTCGGTGTTCAGCGCGTGGGCCACTACGACCACCGGGAGTTCGCCGGTCACACCGTTGGGGCGGCTCACCGCCCACCGGGTGTCGCGGCCGGCCATCTTCGTCGAGACGAAGCTGCCGGTCAGTACGGGCGGATCGTTCGGGATCTCCGGGGGATCGGTCTGCACTGGAAGTCGGTCGTCGCCGCCGACGTTCGCGGCATCGCGAGGGACCAGCGGATCGGAAGTGCTGCAGGCCGCGACCCCGCCGAGCGCGGCCAGCCCGGCGACCCCGGTCAGCAGCGAACGCCGGGACAGCGCACGCCGCGACGTCGCCGAATCGTCGGCGACAGTCGCGGCGGATTGGCGGGAGGGATCGCGCAAGACCATGTCGGGAAGCGAGTCTACCGCGTGGGGCGACTCGGTTCCGACGACGAACGAGCGGTCCCTCCCAGCCCTCGGCGCTCGGACGCGGGCCGGCTCAGTGAGCGGCCGACCGCGGATCGGGGCAGGTGCAGCGGCGGTCGGCGGGGACCGGGCCCATCACGTCGGCGACGTGTTCACCACAGCCGTCCCAAGTGATCTTTCCGCACTTACCGCAGGTGACGGGGAAACACATGTCGAGTCCTTTCAGGGGGTGTCTGCTGATCGTTGACTACTGCTCGTTCAGGCGCCGGCCGACAGCGATTCGACGGCGGCGGTGAGCCTGGCGGTCGCCTCGTCCGCAACGTCGGCGAGGCCGGGGTTGTCGACCACGGTCACCATCAGTTGCGGGTTCATCGCCTCGACGATGCTGCGTCCCGGATCGTCGGTGTCGGCGCGGACGACGACGTTACAGGGCAGGAGGAGCCCGATCTGCCGCTCGGCGGTCACCGCTCGGTGGGCGAGGGGAGGGTTGCACGCGCCGAGGATCACGTAATCCTCCATCTCCGCGCCGATCTTCGTCTTGAGGGTGGCCGCCATGTCGATCTCGGTGAGGACGCCGAAGCCCTGGGCGGACAACGCTTCGCGCGTTCGGGCGACGGCCTCGTCGAGCGGGGCGTCGACGGTGGTGGAGATGGCGAGTTTCATGTCTTCCTCCGGGGTTCGGTCGGTGCGGTCGGGGCAGGGCGGGTAGTTCAGGCGAGGGTGAGGAAGAGCTTCTCGAGGGTCTCCATGTCGGGAGCGTCGTCGTTCTGGTCGCTCAGGCACTCGCGCAGGTTGGTGGCGATGATCTTGAAACCGGCGCGGTCGAGGGCGCGGGAAACCGCTGCGAGTTGCGTGACGATGTCCTTGCAGTCGCGCCCGTCCTCGATCATCGCGATCACGCCGCCCAACTGTCCCTGCGCGCGGCGCAGCCGGTTCAGTACGGCCGTGGTCGACTCGTCGTCACTGCGCATGCTGTTCTCCTGGAGTCCGGTTGAGTACCGTCTCCAGCATACCCCGAGGGGTATCTGTCGTGCACTGTCGTTTTCCGGGGGCGCCCGTCCGGGCACTACACTGCGTAGACGTGGGTAAACCTGCCATCAGCAATGTCCTGGCCAACCGTTACGCGTCTGCGGACCTCGCCGAGATCTGGTCGCCGCGCAACAAAATCGTTCTCGAGCGCCGCCTCTGGATCGCCGTGATGAAGGCGCAGCGCGACCTCGGGATCGACGTCCCCGCCGAGGCGATCGCCGACTACGAACGAGTGGTCGGCGACGTCGACCTCGATTCGATCGCCGACCGCGAGCGGGTGACCCGCCATGACGTGAAGGCGCGGATCGAGGAGTTCAACGCGCTCGCCGGTCACGAGCAGATCCACAAGGGCATGACCAGCCGCGACCTCACCGAGAACGTGGAGCAGCTGCAGGTGCTCGTCTCGCTGCGCCACGTCCGCGACCACGCCGTCGCCACCCTCGCGCGCATCACCGAGCGGGCCGCGCAGTACTCGTCGATCGTGATGGCCGGCCGCAGCCACAACGTCGCCGCGCAGGCCACCACCCTCGGCAAGCGGTTCGCCAGTGCCGCGGACGAGCTGATGACCGCGCTGACCCGCCTGGACGAGCTGATCGCGCGGTACCCGCTGCGCGGAATCAAGGGCCCGATGGGTACCAGCCAGGACATGCTCGATCTGCTCGACGGCGACGCCGCCAAGCTCGCCCGGCTCGAAGGGGAGGTGGCCCGGCATCTCGGCTTCGCGAACGCCTTCACCTCGGTGGGCCAGGTGTACCCGCGTTCGCTCGACTACGACGTCGTCTCCGCGCTCGTGCAACTGGCGGCCGGGCCGTCGTCGCTGGCCACCACCATCCGCTTGATGGCCGGCCACGAACTGGTCACCGAGGGCTTCCAGCCCGGCCAGGTGGGCAGTTCGGCGATGCCGCACAAGATGAACACCCGCAGCTGCGAGCGCGTCAACGGTCTCACGGTGATCCTCCGCGGCTACGCGTCCATGACCGGCGAACTCGCGGGCAACCAGTGGAATGAGGGCGACGTCTTCTGCTCGGTGGTCCGCCGCGTGGCGCTGCCGGACGCCTTCTTCGCGATCGACGGGCTGATGGAGACCTTCCTGACGGTCCTCGCGGAGTTCGGCGCGTACCCCGAGGTGATCGCCAACGAATTGGACCGGTACCTGCCGTTCCTCGCGACCACCAAGGTGCTGATGGCGTCGGTGCGCGCGGGCGTCGGCCGCGAGACGGCGCACGAGGCGATCAAGGAGAACGCCGTCGCCGTGGCACTCGCCATGCGCGAGGAGGGCCGCGAACCGGATCTCCTCGACCGGCTGGCCGCCGACGACCGGATCCCCCTCGACCGCGCGGCACTCGACGAGCTCATCGCCGACAAGTCCGCCTTCGTCGGTGCCGCGGAGGCACAGGTCGCCCAGGTGATCGCGAATGCCGCGGCCTGGATCGACGCGAACCCCGCCGCCGCGGCGTACACGCCCGCCCCGATTCTCTAGGAGCCCCGCATGCGTCCCACCCTCGCCGACTACCGGCACATCGCGTCGGGCAAGGTCCGTGACATCTACCAGATCGACGACGCCACGTTGCTGTTGGTCACCTCCGATCGCATCTCGGCGTACGACTTCATCCTCGACACCCCGATCCCGGACAAGGGCCGGATTCTCACGGCGGCCAGCTTCTTCTGGTTCGAGCACCTCGGGGTGCCGAACCATCTCGACGGCGGACCCGCCGACGAGCGCATCCCGGCCGAACTCGTCGGCCGGTCGATGGTCGTCAAGAAGCTGCCGATGGTGCAGGTGGAATGCGTCGCTCGCGGCTATCTGACCGGTTCGGGCCTGGCCGACTATCAGGCCACCGGCGCCGTCTGCGGCGTGCGGCTGCCCGCCGGGCTCGGCGAGGCCGACAAGCTCCCGGAACCGATCTTCACCCCGGCCACCAAGGCGGCCGTGGGTGACCACGACGAGAACGTCAGCTTCGACCAGGTGGCCGAGACGGTCGGCGCCGACCTGGCGGAACGGCTGCGCGACGCGACGCTCGACATCTACGGCCGCGGATCCCAGCTGGCCGCTGAGCGCGGAATCATCCTCGCGGACACCAAGTTCGAGTTCGGACAAGCGGCCGACGGTTCACTGATCCTCGCCGACGAAGTGCTGACCCCCGATTCCTCCCGCTACTGGGACGCCGCGACCTACGAGCCGGGCAGAGTGCAGCCGAGCTTCGACAAACAGATCGTCCGCAACTGGCTCACCGGACCGGATTCGGGTTGGGACCGCACGGGCGAACAGCGGCCGCCGGCCCTGCCCGCCGACGTCGTCGAGCGGACTCGGGCGCGGTACATCGAGGCGTACGAACGGATCTCGCAGCAGAGTTTCGCCGATTGGCCGGACGCCCAGCATGGCTGATCGGGTGGCCCCGCCGGTCGCGAAGAAGGTTCCGACGCCGCGCGTCCACCACGGTGACGTCGTCGTCGACGATTACGAGTGGATGCGCGACAAGGAGGACCCGGAGGTCATCGCCTACCTGGAAGCCCAGAACGCGTTCGTCGAGCAGGAGACCGCGCACCTGGCGCAGCTCAGGCGCGACATCTTCGGCGAGATCAAGTCGCGCGTCCAGGAGACCGACATGAGCGTGCCGACGCGCAGCGGACGCTTCTGGTACTTCACCCGGACCACCGAAGGACAGCAGTACGCCGTCAGCTGCCGCTGCCCGATCGCCTCGCCCGACGACTGGACGCCGCCCGAGGTGACTCCGGGCGTCGCGCTGCCCGGCGAGGAGATCGTCTTCGACGCCAACGCCGAGGCGAGAGGTCACGACTTCTTCAGCCTGGGCGCCACGTCCGTGAGCCACGAAGGCGACTGGCTCGCCTACAGCACCGACGTCAAGGGCGACGAACGCTACACCCTCCGCATCAGGAATCTGGTGACCGGGGAACTCCTCCCGGACACGATCGCCGGCATCGCGGCCGGCGCCACCTGGTCGCGCGATGCGAGGTACGTCTTCTACTCCACGGTCGACGACGCCTGGCGTCCCGACACCGTCTGGCGCCACGAGGTGGGATCGGCGGAGCCGGACGTGCAGGTGTTCCACGAACCCGATGAGCGCTACTGGGTGGGCATCGGCACCACGCAGAGCGAGGACTACCTCGTGCTGAGCGTGGGCTCCAAGGTGACGTCCGAGGCGCTGGTCCTGAGTGCGGACGATCCGACGGGCGAGTTCGTGTCCGTGGCGGGGCGTACCGACGGAGTCGACTACTCGGTCGAGCACGCGCGGATCGCGGGCCAGGACTGGTTCGTCATCGTCCACAACGGCGAGCGCGACGGCGTCAAGGCGATCGACTTCGCGGTCGACCTCGTTCCCGTGGGAGACTTCGGCGCGCGCCGGGAATTGATCCCGCACCGTCCCGGCCGCCGTATAGAGGACGTCGACTGCTTCCGCGACTACCTCGTGCTGTCGTACCGGGCGGACGCGCTGCCGCGACTGGCCATCGCCGACCTGCGGCGGGTGGACGGCATCCCGGCGCCCGACGACTTCGTCGAGGTGACCTTCCCCCAGGAACTGCGTTCGGCAGGGCTCGGCGCCAACGCCGAGTGGGACACCCCCCGGTTGCGGATCGTGTACACCAGCTACGTGGATCCGGCCGAGGTGTTCGACCTCGACGTCGCCACCGGTGAACGGACACTGCTGCGGAGGCAGCCGGTGCTCGGCGGGTACGACCCCGACGACTACACCGCGGTCCGGGAGTGGGCGGTGGCAGGCGACGGCACCCGGGTGCCGGTCTCGCTGGTGTTCCGCCGCGACCTCGACCGCTCCGCGCCCGCGCCGATGCTGCTGTACGGCTACGGCTCCTACGAGACCTGCCTGGACCCCGGTTTCTCGGTGGCACGGCTGTCGATGCTCGACCGTGGAATGGTCATGGCCTTCGCGCACGTGCGGGGAGGCGGCGAAATGGGACGGCTCTGGTACGAGAACGGCAAGACGCTCTCCAAGAAGAACACCTTCACCGACTTCATCGACGTCGCCCGGCACCTCATCGACACGGGCTGGACCTCGCCGGACCACCTGGTGGCAGAGGGCGGCAGTGCCGGCGGTCTGCTCGTCGGTGCCGTGGTGAACCTGGCTCCCGAACTGTTCAACGGAGTACTCGCCGCGGTGCCCTTCGTGGACGCTCTCACCTCGATCCTCGATCCGTCGCTCCCGCTGACGGTGATCGAGTGGGACGAGTGGGGCGATCCGCTCCACGATCCCGAGGTGTACGCGTACATGAAGTCGTACTCGCCGTACGAGAACGTCGCGCCGCGGCCGTATCCGGCGATCCTCGCCGAGAACTCTCTGCACGACACCCGCGTCCTCTTCGTCGAGGCCGCGAAGTGGGTGGCGCGATTGCAGGAGTGCACCACGTCGGAGAACCCGGTGCTGCTCAAGACCGAGATGACCGCCGGCCACGGCGGCGTCTCCGGCCGGTACAAGCAGTGGGAGGAGACCGCCTTCGAACTGGCCTGGATCCTCCAGCAGTCGGGGGCGCCGGCCGGTCGAGGCTGACAATCGGCCGGCAGGGTCCGCAGACGAGTGACGCCCCCGTCTCCCGGGGGCGTCACTGTCGGTCGGCTGATCGCGATCAGTGGAGCGCGACCGGCACCGGCTGCTCCTCGGTGTCGGCGGCGACCATCTTCTTGCGGGGCAGGAAGAAGGCGGGGATCAGAGTCAGGGCCACCAGCGCCGTCGCCACGATGAACGTGTTGCCGTACGTGGACGCGATGTCGGAGATCACGTTCTGGCCTGCCGCGCCGACCGCGGCGGGATCCCGCACATCGACGCCGTTCTCGATCATCGCGTTCATCGTCTTGGTCTGGTCGCCTCCGGCCTGCATGATCGCCCGCGACAGCGGGGCGAGCATGGTGGTGAAGATGACCGTGATGACGGCGGTGCCGATGGACGACGAGGTCTGCTGAATCGCGTTCATCAGAGTGGAGCCGTCGGCGATCTCCGAACCCCGCAGGGTGGCCAGCGACGCCGACATGATCGGCATCATCGTCATGCCCATGCCGAGGCCCTGGACGAACAGCGCGAGGCACAGGAACCAGTACGAGGTGTCGGTGCCCAGCGTGATGAACGCTGCCACGCCGACGGCGATGAGGACCAGGCCCGCGAGGACGAACTTGCCGGGACCGATCTTGTCGGTCATCTTGCCCGCGATCGGCATCGTCAGCATCGCGCCCAGGCCCTGCGGCGCCAGGAGCAGGCCCGCCATCAGCGTCGACTCTCCTCGCACCACGATGAAGTACTGCGGGTACAGCAGCGACGCGCCGAAGAAGGCGATCGCGAACAGCGACATCGTGATCACCGATACGCGCAGGGTGGAGTTGCGGAACAGGCGCAGGTCCAGCAGCGGGTTGGTGGTGCGGAAGGCGTGCCAGACGAAGGCGATGATCAGAATCGCGCCGACGATCATCGGGCCGTACACGCGCGGCGTGCCGAAGGTCCGCTCCTCGGCGCTCGAGGAGACGCCGAACAGGAACAACGCCAGACCGGGCGAGAGCATGAGGAGGCCGGGGAAGTCGATCTTCTTGCCGGGCTCGGCGCCGCCGCCGGGCAGCGCGAAGAAGGCGTACACGAGGGCGATGACACCGATCGGGACGTTGATCAGGAACACCCAGTGCCACGAGGCGATCTCGATCAGCCATCCGCCGAGGATCGGGCCCATGATGGGGCCGAGCAGCATCGGGATGCCGAGAACTGCCATCACCGAGCCGACGCGCTCGGGTCCGGCCGCGCGGGTCATGATCATCATGCCGATCGGCATGAGCAGACCGCCGCCGAAGCCCTGGAGCACGCGGAACGCGACGAGCGAGCCGATGTTCCAGGCCATCGCGCACAGGACCGAGCCGATCAGGAACAGGATGAGCGAGGCCATGTATACGCGTTTGGTGCCGAAACGCGATGCGGCCCAGCTGGCGGTCGGGATCACCGCGGCCAGCGCCAGGGTGTAACCGGTCATCGACCACGCGGCACCGGCCGAGGTGGTGTCGAACTCGGACATGAAGGTGGGCTGAGCGACGGCGACGACGGTCACGTCGAGGATCGACATGATCGCGCCGAGCACCACCACGCCGGCGACGATGAAGACGTCACGTCCCAGCTTGTCGCTCGCGGTCCCCGGTGGGGATGAGGTCATGAGGTTCTCTTTCTAGGTTCGTGAAGAGTCGGCGAAGGATGGGGTGGGAGGAAGCGCCTCCAGTGCGCTCGACAGCGCCGAGGCGAGGTCGCCGCGGACGTCGCCGGGAATCTCGGCGACGAGGTCGGCGAGGTCGTCGTCCCGCATCCGGAACTGAGTCGCGATCATCTCGCGCCCGTGATCGGAGAGGGACAGGCGCTTCACCCGGCGATCGCACTCGTCCTCCCTGCGGGTGACGAGATCGAGCACCACCAGCCGGTCGGCCCCGCGGCCGGCCGCGGCGAGCGACAGGCCGACGGCGTCGGCGAGTTCGTTCACCGACAGGTCGTGATCGCAGCGGGACAGGACCATCAGCATCCGGAGCTGCGAGAGGGTCATGTCGGTGGCCGCCACGCGGTCGACGGTGTTGCAGGAGGCGCGTGCCGCGACCCGCTCGAGAAATGCCACAAGAGCTCGGGTGCAGGCCTCGACGGAAGTATCGGATTCGGACACCTCGAAGAACTTACGCTGGCGCAACTATTGCTGCAACGCAATGAGTGGTGAGTTGCCTCACCGGTGTTTAGGCTGTGGGACATGGGTCACTCCAATATCAAAGACATCCCCGTCCGTGCCCTCGACGGCAGCGATTTCAGCCTCGCCGGCCTGCCCGGCCCGCTGCTCGTGGTGAACGTCGCCTCCAAGTGCGGTCTCACTCCGCAGTACACGGCGCTCGAACAGTTGCAGAAGGACTACGGTCCCCGCGGGCTCACCGTGGTCGGCGTCCCGTGCAATCAGTTCATGGGTCAGGAGCCCGGCAGTGCCGACGAGATCGCGACCTTCTGTTCCACCACGTACGGCGTCACTTTCCCGCTGCTGGAGAAGACCGACGTGAACGGCGCCGATCGGCATCCGCTGTACGCCGCGCTGACCCAGACACCCGACGCGGACGGCGAATCCGGCGACATCCAATGGAACTTCGAGAAGTTCCTCGTCGACGCCGACGGCACGGTGCTGCGCCGCTTCCGTCCGCGCACCGAACCGGACTCCCCGGAAGTGATCGGGGCCATCGAGGCGGCGCTCAGCGACGCCTCTTGAGCCAGGTAGAGTAGGCGCGTAACCGTTCTGCCCGCGTGGGTGGGACATTCGAGACCATCGGTGTGAGGAGCAGTGCCCGAATGGCGCGTGTAGTGGTCGATGTGATGCCCAAGGCCGAGATCCTGGACCCGCAGGGCCAGGCCATCGTCGGAGCGCTGGGGCGCCTCGGATTCGCGGGCGTGGCAGACGTCCGCCAGGGCAAGAGGTTCGAGCTGGAGGTGGACGGCACCGTCGACGACGCCGCCCTCGAGCGGATCGCCGAAGAGCTCCTGACCAACACGGTCATCGAGAACTTCAACGTCACCCGCGTCGCGGAGTAGCGGCCACATGACTGCTCGCATCGGAGTCATCACCTTCCCCGGCACCCTCGACGACGTCGATGCCGCTCGCGCGGTCGACGCGGCCGGCGGCGAGGCCGTGAGCCTGTGGCACGGCGACGCCGACCTCAAGGGGGTCGACGCCGTCGTCGTTCCCGGCGGCTTCTCGTACGGCGACTACCTGCGCTGCGGGGCCATCGCCAAGTTCGCCCCGGTGATGGGCGAAGTGGTGGAGGCCGCTCAGCGCGGCATGCCGGTCCTGGGGATCTGCAACGGTTTCCAGATCCTCTGCGAGGCCGGGCTCCTGCCGGGAGCGCTCACCCGCAACGAGGGACTGCACTTCATCTGCCGGGACCAGTGGCTCCGTGTGGAGTCGAACACCACGGCGTGGACCTCGCGCTACGAGGTCGGCGCTGAGATCCTCATTCCGCTGAAGTCGGGCGAGGGACGCTACGTCGCCTCCCAGCGCCAACTCGAAGAACTCAAGGGCGAGGGCCGGATCGCGTTCACGTATGCCGGCGACAACCCGAACGGTTCGAGCCTGGACATCGCGGGCATCGCGAGCGCCGACGGTCGCGTGGTGGGTCTCATGCCGCACCCGGAGCACGCCATCGAGGCGCTCACCGGCCCCAGCGACGACGGTCTCGGTCTCTTCTACTCGGCACTGGACGCGGTGCTCGCGGCCGTCTGATGACGGTCGACACGACTGCGACGGCGGCGGGGCTCGGTGACTTCATCGACGCCTCGCCGTCGCCTTTTCACGTCTGCGCGACCGTCGCCGCGACCCTGGACGCCGCCGGGTATCAGCGGCTGTCGGAGACCGATTCCTGGGCCGGACCGGACGGAGCCGCGTCGAATCCCGCCTCGGGCAGGCACTACGTGGTCCGCGGCGGCTCGATCATCGCCTGGGATGCCTCGGCCGCCGCTGACGACCCGCGCTTCCGGATCGTGGGCGGCCACACCGACAGCCCCAACCTGCGCGTCAAGCAGAATCCCGATCGCGTCAGCGCGGGTCTGGCGACCGTCGCGCTGGAACCGTACGGCGGCGCCTGGCTGAACTCGTGGCTCGACCGCGACCTCGGTCTGTCGGGCCGGCTGGCCTACGACGCCGGCGGAACGGTGGCCTTCGAGCTGGTCCGGATCGACGAGCCCATCCTGCGCATCCCTCAGTTGGCGATCCATCTGTCGGAGGACCGCAAGGGCGTGAGCCTGGACCCGCAGCGGCATGTCGACGCGATCCGCGGCGTCGGAGAGGCGCAGCCACTGCTGGCCTTCGTCGCGGACCGTGCCGGGCTCGACGCCGACGCGGTGCTCGGCTGGGAGTTGATGACGCACGACGTCGCGCCGTCGCGGATCGTCGGTGCGGCGGGGGATCTCCTGAGCGCGCCGCGACTGGACAATCAGGGCACCTGCTACGCCGGACTGCGCGCACTGCTCGACGCGGGATCGGGCGAGCGGTCGGGTGCGATCTCGATGCTGGCGCTGTTCGACCACGAAGAGGTCGGCTCGGGGTCGGAGCGCGGGGCGTCGTCGGACTTCCTCGTGACGGTGTGCGAACGGATCGTCGCCGCGTCCGGAGGTGATCGCGACGACTTCCTCCGCACGATGGCCGCCAGCGTCTGCGTGTCGGGCGACATGGCGCACGCGACGCATCCCAATTACCCCGATCGCCACGAACCGTCGCACCGCATCGCGGTCAACGGCGGTCCGGTGCTCAAGGTGAATCAGAATCTGCGGTACGCCTCCGACGCCATCGGCGAGGCCGAGTTCGCGCTGGCGTGCCGAGACGCCGGCGTGCCGCTGCAGCGATACATCCATCGCGCGGACCTCCCGTGCGGTTCGACGATCGGGCCGGTCACCGCCACGCGTACGGGGCTGCTGACCGTCGACGTCGGCGCACCTCAGCTCGCGATGCACAGCTGCCGCGAGTTGATGGGAGCCGACGACGTTCCGATGTATTCGGCGGCGTTGGCGGCCTTCCTGCGTCGGTAGCCGCCCGGGGCTCAGTTCAGTGCGGCCTCGATGACCTCGGTGAACGGTGTGCCGGGTCGGCCTCGGAGGTCGGCCAGATCCGTCGAATCGGAGTCGAGGGCGCCCTTGCCCGCCCCGGTGTCGGAATCGGCGAGGACGGCGGCGAATCCGGCCGGAACGCCGGCCGATTCCAGCGCCGCGGCGTATTCGGCCTCCGGGAGATCCCGGTAGGTCACCGGGCGACCGGAGACCGCCGCGAACGTCGCCGCGATGTCGGCATACGTGAGGTGCTCGCCGCCGGCGAGTTCGTACACCGCGCCCGCCGGAGCGTTGATCAGCGCCGCGGCAGCGGCGTCGGCGTAGTCGGCACGCGCCGCGGGTGCGACCACACCGTCTCCGGCGCTGCCCGCGAAGACTCCCGACTCGACGGCGGGCGCCAGCGAGCGCGCATAGTTCTCCGAGTACCAGCCGTTGCGCAGCAGCACCGTGTCGATACCGCTCGCCGCGAGGAGCTTCTCGGTCTCGCGGTGTTCGTCGGCCAGGACGAGTGGTGACGAATCGGCGCGCAGGATGCTCGTGTAAGCGATCAGGCCGACCCCGGCGTGCGTGGCCGCCTCGATCACGTTGGTGTGTTGCGGCAGGCGTCGACCCACCTCCGAACCGGACACCAGCAGCAGCTTGTCGACGCCCGCCAGCGCGGTGCGCAGGGCCGGCGGATCGGCGTAGTCGGCGACGCGCACGGTGACGCCCGCAGCCGCCAGGCCGCTCGCCTTCGTCTCGTCGCGGACCACGGCGACGATGTCGGAGGCCGTGACGCCTCGCTCGATCAAGGAGTGGACGGCGGCGGAGCCGAGTCCGCCGGTCGCGCCGGTCACTGCGTACCTGGTCATGGGGAGTCCTCTCGTGGTCGGCGTAATGATGACGCCGATGAATTTGCGCTGTCAATTCATCATGCACTTACGAAAAGTAATGTGCAACGGTGATGGTAAGCACATAGCGTCCAGGAGGGTAGAATGGCCGCATGAACGACGCGCAGCCCACGGAGAACATCGTCGACCCGTCTCTCGAGGCCGACGTCTTCTCGCGGAACTGCTCCTCGCGCGAGATCCTCCAGAACGTCACCAGCAGGTGGGGCCTGCTCGCACTGGTGGCGCTGCTCGACGGCGAACTCCGATTCAACGCGCTCCGCAGGCGGGTGGACGGCGTCAGCGAACGAATGCTGTCGGTGACCCTGCAATCGCTCGAGCGAGACGGCTACGTGCGGCGGGAGATGCTGCAAGCCATTCCGCCGCGGGTGGAGTACTCGCTCACCGAGGCGGGCACGCAGGTGGCGCAGCGGCTCTCCGGGTTGATCGAACTCGTGGAGGCGCAGGTGGACGAGGTCGCCGAGGCGCGTGCCGCCTACGACGGGCGCTGAATCCGCGTCTACTCAGTTCGGTCGCAAGGCGGTGAGTGTCGCGCCCTCGCTCAGCACGATGTAGCCGTCGACGTCACGGGCCGATCCCAGCACAGTCCGGTTCCAGAGCTGCGCGCCCGAGTCGATGTCGTAGGCCGTCAACTGGTTGGGGTTCGCGAACACGGCCACATCGTCGGAGGCGCCCACGCAGGAGGAGGCGTCGATGGCGGCGTCGGGATCATCGAGCGCCGGAGGAGGCATCGAGCCGCGCCGCGCACCGTCGGCGAGGTCGAAGAACACGCGTGAGCGATCCTTGCGCGCCACTGACAGCACTCGGCCGCACGGCCGGGCGTTCGCCTTCGACAGTTCGGGATCTCCGATCTGCCAGAGCCCGTCGCCGGTCGCCGGATCGACGATCTCGTAGTGCCCGGCGGCGTCGAGAGACGACCCCTCGCCGGCGGGGGCGATCACCGGGAGCGTCGACGGTCCGCGGAGCACACGCATGCGCCGCGCCGTTCCGACGGCCTCGTCGCTGACGCCGGCCTCGGTGAAGGGATGGAACGAGACCGACTCGGCGCCGTACGCCGTGTCGGTGACCGCGATGCCGGATTCGAAGACGTCCACCGTGCACTGGGTGCAGGAGATCCGGTCGGTACCGTCGGCGGGGTCGATGACGTGATGAGCGTCGTCGGAGGTGTCGACGATGAGAGCGCCGTGCGCCTTGCGGACCTCGGCGGCGCCGGCGAAGGTGCGGCTCCACGCGGTTGCGCCGTCCGGTGATCGCAGACTGACCTGGTAGCCGCTCTGATTGACGTGCACGAAGTCGGGACCCAGGCCGAGAACCGCGGCGGTGTCGTCGCCGTCGGCGGTGCGGGTGAGGGATCCGTCGTGTTGATCGACGAGGTAGAATCCGTTCTCCGGCCCGTCGATGCGCAGCCGAACGGCGCAGCCGATCTGACGGCGGTCGTTGATCGAGCAGTCGCCGAAACCCGCGTCGACCGGGGAGTCCCACTGCGGCTCGCCCGACCGTGCGTCGATGAGCATGAACTCGTGCTTGATGCCGACCGGGTACGAGATCAGCCAGCGGTGGCCGTCGGTGGCCGCGACCGTCGCCGGCCCACTCATTCCCGGCAACGTGCCGTCGTCGAGCGTCCACGCCGCGTCGGGTTCGGCGGAGTACGAGCGCAGCACGCCTTCGATCGAGGCGTCCGGTGCGGATTCCGGGGCACCGGAGAGGACTACCCCGGCGGTGACGACCAGCGCCGCGGCGCTGAGGGCTGCGACCGCCGCCATGCCTCCGGGCAGGTGTGGCAGGCGGCCCGCGAACGAGGAGCGCGAGGACATGCAAGACAGTCAATCACGGGCTCCGGCCGGGTGGTCGGAGCACCGTTCGCTCAGGGCGTATCGGGCCGGGAACATCCCCCTTGAGCGTTGCGTTGTCAACCACAGAACCCCGTCGCAGTACACAGCCGAGGACTGAGGACAGATGTAACTGCCTCGTCGCCTCCCGGGACCACTACAGTGGAGGCAGGGCTGGTCGCCGGAGTACGTCACACTTTCGTGACAGCGGCCGGGGCGCAAGCAATAGAGGGAGAACAATGTTCGAACGGTTCACCGACCGCGCACGCCGGGTTGTCGTCCTGGCGCAGGAAGAAGCGCGGATGCTCAACCACAACTACATCGGTACCGAGCACATCCTCCTGGGACTCATCCACGAGGGTGAAGGCGTCGCGGCGAAGGCGCTCGAGTCGCTCGGCATCTCGTTGGAGGCGGTTCGCAGCCAGGTCGAGGAGATCATCGGCCAGGGCCAGCAGGCGCCGTCGGGTCACATCCCGTTCACTCCGCGCGCCAAGAAGGTGCTGGAGCTGAGTCTGCGCGAGGCCTTGCAGCTCGGTCACAACTACATCGGCACCGAGCACATCCTGCTCGGTCTCATCCGCGAGGGCGAAGGCGTCGCCGCGCAGGTGCTGGTGAAACTGGGCGCCGACCTGAACAAGGTCCGCCAGCAGGTGATCCAGCTCCTCTCGGGCTACCAGGGCAAGGAGCCGGCCGAGGCGGGTACCGGCGCGCGGTCGTCGGAGTCGGGCACACCGTCGACCTCGCTGGTCCTCGATCAGTTCGGCCGCAATCTCACGACCGCCGCGAGCGAGGGCAAGCTCGATCCGGTGATCGGCCGTGAGAAGGAGATCGAGCGGGTCATGCAGGTCCTCTCGCGCCGCACCAAGAACAACCCGGTGCTCATCGGTGAGCCCGGCGTCGGCAAGACCGCCGTGGTCGAGGGGCTGGCGCAGGCGATCGTCAACGGCAACGTCCCGGAGACGCTCAAGGACAAGCAGCTCTACACGCTCGATCTCGGGTCGCTGGTCGCGGGCAGCCGCTACCGCGGCGATTTCGAGGAGCGCTTGAAGAAGGTGCTGAAGGAGATCAACACCCGCGGCGACATCATCCTGTTCATCGACGAGCTGCATCAGCTCGTCGGCGCGGGCGCAGCCGAGGGCGCGATCGACGCCGCCAGCATCCTGAAGCCGAAGCTGGCGCGCGGCGAACTGCAGACCATCGGTGCCACCACTCTGGACGAGTACCGCAAGTACATCGAGAAGGACGCCGCGCTGGAGCGCCGCTTCCAGCCGGTGCAGGTCGGCGAGCCGTCGGTGGAGCACACCATCGAGATCCTCAAGGGTCTGCGCGACCGCTACGAGCAGCACCACAAGGTGTCGATCACCGACGGTGCCCTCGCGGCTGCGGCCACCCTCGCCGATCGGTACATCAACGACCGCTTCCTGCCGGACAAGGCCATCGACCTCATCGACGAGGCCGGCGCGCGGATGCGCATCCGCCGGATGACCGCTCCGCCGGACCTGCGCGAGTTCGACGACCGCATCGCCGAAGCGCGCAAGGAGAAGGAATCGGCGATCGACGCCCAGGACTTCGAGAAGGCGGCGAGCCTCCGCGACAAGGAGAAGCAACTGGTCGCCGAGCGCGCCGAGCGCGAGAAGCAGTGGCGGGCGGGCGACCTCGACGTGGTCGCCGAGGTCAACGACGAGGAGATCGCCGAGGTCCTCGGCAACTGGACCGGTATCCCGGTGTTCAAGCTCACCGAGGAGGAGACCACCCGTCTGCTCCGCATGGAGGACGAGCTGCACAAGCGGATCATCGGCCAGGAGGACGCCGTGGCGGCGGTCTCGCGTGCGATCCGCCGTACTCGTGCCGGACTCAAGGATCCGAAGCGTCCGTCGGGCTCGTTCATCTTCGCCGGACCGTCGGGTGTCGGTAAGACCGAGCTGTCGAAGGCGCTCGCGAACTTCCTGTTCGGTGAGGACGACGCACTCATCCAGATCGACATGGGTGAGTTCCACGACCGCTTCACCGCGTCGCGACTGTTCGGAGCCCCTCCCGGCTACGTCGGTTACGACGAGGGCGGCCAGCTCACCGAGAAGGTGCGCCGCAAGCCGTTCTCGGTGGTCCTGTTCGACGAGATCGAGAAGGCCCACCCGGAGATCTACAACACGCTGTTGCAGGTGCTGGAGGACGGTCGCCTGACCGACGGTCAGGGCCGGACCGTGGACTTCAAGAACACGGTGCTGATCTTCACGTCCAACCTGGGCACGTCCGACATCTCCAAGGCTGTCGGCATGGGCTTCAGCAAGGACGACGGCCGCGGTTCCAACTACGACCGGATGAAGCAGAAGGTCAACGACGAGCTCAAGAAGCACTTCCGGCCCGAGTTCCTCAACCGCATCGACGACATCATCGTCTTCCACCAGCTGACGCAGGACGAGATCATCAAGATGGTCGACCTGATGATCGGCCGCGTGGAGGCGCAGTTGAAGAACAAGGACATGGATCTGGAGCTGACGGAGAAGGCCAAGAACCTCCTGGCCAAGCGCGGATTCGACCCGGTGCTGGGTGCGCGGCCGCTGCGCCGCACCATTCAGCGCGAGATCGAGGACCAGCTGTCGGAGAAGATCCTCTTCGAGGAGATCAAGGCCGGCCAGATCGTCGTCATCGACGTCGAGGGCTGGGACGGAGAGGGAACGGGCGAGGACGCCACGTTCACCTTCACCGGATCCGACCGCCCGCGGGCGATCCCGGATGCCCCGGCGGAACTGACCGAGGCAGCCGACGGCGAGGCGGGCTGACAACCGTCTGATACAGAATTTCGGCTCCCGCACGGGTCTCACAGACCGGTGCGGGAGCCGAAATTTTTGCGTCCGCGGCCGGGGAGCTCATGACTTTCGGACAGCAGCCGTTCCAACCTCCGCAGCCGCCGCCCGCGCAACCCGGAACACCGGTCGCCGCTGTCGGGGCTCTCGTTCTCATTGTCTGCAGCTTCTTGGCGTGGGTCTCGGGGTCCGCTAAGAGCGAGCAGAGCCTCGGTACGGCGAGGATCGCCGTGGGAATGGACTTCACGGTGACCGGCATGGGCTCGGGTGACGCGTCGTTGTACGTCATCGAAGCGCCCGACATCGCCCGCGCCGCGATGGAGAACCAGATCTCGGCGCAAGAGGACTCGTTCTCCTCCGATGCCGATGAGAAGGCGAAGAAGCCGGGTATCTGGATGATCGTCTTCGGAGTCATCGTCGCGGTGGGCGCGGTGCTGCTGCTGATCGGGCGCTACTCCGGCATCGGCGCGCTGGTGGCCGCGGTGGGCGGTCTCGCGGCCACGATCGCGGGCATCGTGTTCGTCGCCGACCCGACGGGCGCGGTCGGGATGAAGACGAGCAGCGAGATGCCGCCCGGCGCCGAACTCGGCGCTGCGTACGGGTTGTGGCTCGTGCTCGCGGGCGCATTGGTGACGTTGGCGGCGGGGGCCGCTGCGGTGCTGCTCACGATCCGTCCGGGCCTGTTCGGCGGTAAGCCCGCCGCAGGCGCTGCCGGTCCGGCACAGTCTTTCGGTCAGCCCCAGTACGGTCAGCCCCAGCAGCCCGGACCCCAGCAGCCGGGACCGGGGCCCTACGGGCAGCCGCAGCAGGGCTACGGACAGGCTCCGGGTGGATTCCCGCCGCCGCAGCCCGGCCCGTACCCGCCGGTGCAGCCGCCGCAGCCGGGCGCGTATCCGCAGCAGCCGCCGCAGACACCGCCGCACGGACAGGGTGGCGTTCCGCCGCGGCAGTAGAGCCCGGACGTCTGATGACGAACCGGGGGTGGGATTGCTTACACGGAACGGCGACAACCGGATCCGATTAGGGAATTCCACAGCTGAATATGTGAAACTCTCCTCCATGCGCTCTTCGGTCAATCGTCCCGCGGCGGTCGCCGCTGTGGTCGTCGCGGTCGTGGTGACCGCGGTGGTCGGATTCGCCCTGTCGAACTCCCGGGGAGCGGCCGGCCCGAGCTCGGCATCGGTGGTCGGAACGGCAGGTCGTACCGCGCCGCCGGTCAACTACGTCGCGATGGGCAGTTCCTTCGCGGCGGGCCCGGGTGAGGGTCCGGTGGTCGATCGGCGTTGCCTCCGTACCGGCGACAACTATCCGCACCAGGTGGCCGCGCGGCTCGGTATGCGCCTGATCGACGTGACGTGCTCGGGTTCCACCGCGGCGGAACTGGTCACCGGACCGGTGCGTAAGCACGGCAAGATCCGTCCGCAGGTGGAGGCCGTCGATCACAACACCCGCTTGGTCACCATCACGACGGGCGGCAACGACATCGACTTCGTCGGCCGCATCATCGCTCAGGCCTGCAATAACATGCGTGCGCTCGGACTGGCTCACTGCGGGTCGGGCCGGATGCCTCCGCCGCCGCCCGGCCCGGCCGACTTCGGCCGTCTCGAGCAGTCGCTGGTGAACGCGGTGGAAGCGGTGCGGGCGCGCTCTCCGCTGGCTCGCGTGGTGCTCGTCGACTACACGCCGGTGGTGGCGATCGATGCACCGCCCTGCCGGCTGTTGCCGCTGCTGCCGTGGGAGGTGGAGCAGGACGCCCAGATCGCCGCTGAGATGTCCGCGGTGAATCAGCGGGTCGCCGACCGTACCGGCGCCCAGCACGTCACGACCGCCTCGCTCGCGCCCCTGCATTCGGCCTGCGCGGCCGAACCGTGGATCCGCGGCTACGGCAACAAGATGGTGTTTCATCCGAATGCCGCGGGAAAGACCGGCATCGCCGATCTCGTGGCCGCGGCCGTGCGTTGACTCGTGATGACCACGATGTGGGCGCACCCAGCGTGAACGCCCGGGGGAAGCGGGAACTGCCCGTTCAGTGAAGAACGTTCAGCGAAGAAGGACCCCGGCTCGCCGAGCCGGGGTCCTTCTCGATGCAGTGGATCAGGCCGTCAGGGACGCGCGGGCTTCGCGTCGTGCGCCGCGTTGCTCTGCTTGACGCCCACGACGATCGCGGAGAGCAGCAGCAGCGCGCTGGTCGCCGTGATCAGGACGCCGAGTTCGGTGTTCACCGACTCGTACACGCCGAACCCGATCGCTCCGCCCACCACTGCGACGAACGACGACCGGCCCCAGCGCTGGATGCGCCAGTCGATCCGTTCGCGTCCGGTGGTGATGAGGCTGATCGGACTGCGGCGGAGTACCTCGACGAGGTAGACGGTGCCGAGAACGGTGACGAGGTAGGTCAGCAGGAGATTGATCCACAGCGGGGCGTCGAGGTGCTCGCGTGAGCTGACCAGGACGGTCGAGAGCACGATGACGTGCGCCAGATAGATGCCGAACGACCGGTCCGCCGCGGTTCGCATGAACCTGTCGGCGATCGAGCCCGAGCTCCGCCTGTCCTGCCAGATGGTTCCGCAGACGTACAGGATCACGATGATCGCGACGAAGGCGAACGCGTTGTGCACCATGAAGACGTTGGTGGCGCGGAACATCTCTTCGCCCTGGTCGACGTTGTAGACGAAGTACACCAGGGTCACGATGATCGTCACGAGGGCGACGAGCACCAACGGCCGGCGGAAGCGCCTCATGAAGCCGCTGAAGGCCTCGTAGTGATACGCGGCCAGGCAGCCCGCGAGGATGAAGAACTGATACGGGAACAGCGTGACGCCGAGGTAGCGCCAGATCAGGCCGGGCACACCGCTCTCGAAGAAGGAGAGCGGTGGACGCACCATGTGGAACAGCAGCCAGATGTGGAACGTCAGGCTGGCCGCGAGCAGGTACCGGTGGTATCCCCAGGTCCGCTTCAGAACCCACAGGACCGCCGGGAACACCAGATAGATCTGCATGCTCACGGACAGGAAGTACAGGTGGTAGGCGGCGTTGCCGGTGATCAGGTCGTACGCGAGACTCTTGAGTGCGAGGCGCTCGGAGGCGCCGTCGGTGAAGATGCCGCGGATCGCGTCCCAGCCGCCCTGCTGGTAGTGGCGATTGGTCCAGTAGAACAGCGACCACACCACGAAGGGCAGGCCGATCAGCTTGTAGCGTCTGCGCCAGAAGGTCGGTGCGTGCAGTTCGCGGTTGCGGTACTGGTAGGTGAGGACGAAGCCGGTGAGCGCGAAGAAGCAGTAGCGCGTGTACCGCAGGAGCAGACCCAGACCCTGGGCCGCCATCGCCGTCGCGGGGGCGAGCCCCAGGATGACGTGGTCGAGGATGACGCCGCCGAAGGTGAAGAGACGGACGAAGTCGATCTGGTAGAGATGCCCGTCTTTCTTCTTCTTGACGGGGGCCGGCACCTCAGCGGTGTCCGCGGGCTGCGGTGTCTGCGTGTCCGTCGGCGCCGAAGGCTCCTCGATTGCGTCGGGCCGACGCTCGGGCGCGTCGTCGATCTTCGGTTGGGCGTTTACCACCTGGCTACCCTGTCTTGTCGTTCATTCACCTGGCTCTGGTGCTGCTGCTGTGGCGAGGGTACTAGCCCAGGCTGGGTAAACACACATCAGCAACGGCGTCGATGTCCGTTCGGTCACGTTCGCCGGGCCCGTCCCTGGGGATTTGCAACGTTCTGATTCCGAAACGTCCGCTCAGGGTTTCGGTATGTCGGCCATGACGGGATACTCTGTGACAGAAGTGATTGGTGGGGCAAAAGGGGTTTGCAGTGCGACGATTCAGTTCACGAGCCGCGGTGGTCGCGGGAGTCTGCGCGCTCTTCTTGACGGGCGCCGGGGTGGCCTCGGCCGATCCGGCGACGTCCGCACCGAAGGAACCCGCCACGGCTCAGCTTCCCGCGCGTGTCGTGTCGCTGACGAACGTGGCACCCCAGGAGTCACTCCTGGAGGTGTACTCCGCCGCGATGGGGCGGACTATCTCGCTCAACGTGCTCCGGCCCGAGGACGATGCCCCGGCGCCGGTCCTGTATCTGCTCAACGGTGCGGGAGGCGGCGAGGACAGCGCCACCTGGCGCGCCAAGACCGACTACAAGAAGTTCTTCGCCGATAAGCGGGTCAATGTCGTGACGCCGGTGGGCGGGGCCTTCTCGTACTACACGGACTGGCAGCGCGACGATCCCGTGCTGGGCCGGAACAAGTGGCAGACCTTCCTCACGGAGGAACTGCCGCCGCTGGTCGACAAGGCCTTGAACACCAGCGGTGCGAACGCGATCGCGGGCATCTCCATGTCGGGGACCTCGGTGTTCAACCTCGCGATCGCGGCGCCCAAGCTGTACCGGTCGGTGGCTGCGTACAGCGGATGCGCACGGACCAGCGATCCGCTGGGCCAGGCGTACATCCGCACCGTCATCGGCGACCGCGGCCGCGGTGACATCACCAACATGTGGGGACCGCTCGACGGGCCGGGATGGCGGGCCAACGACCCCTACCTGCACGCGGCGGCACTGCGCGGTGTGAAGGTCTACATGACCTCCGGCAGCGGACTGCCGGGCCGGTACGACACCCTGGATGCGAGACTGATCAAGGGGGACCCGGCGGTTCTGGTGGATCAAGTGGTGATGGGCGGCGTCATCGAGGCCGCGGTCCGCAGCTGCACCGTGCAGATGGAGCAGGCGCTCAAGACGGCCGGCGTCGACACCGAGGTGATCTCGCGGCCGCTGGGCACCCACTCCTGGGAGTACTGGCAGCAGGATCTGCACACCACGTGGCCGATGATCGCCAAGGATCTGGGAACGGCCTGATCGGCACGAGTGTGTGGCGCGGTGTCAGTCGCGGTCGAGTAGCAATCGGACGGTCAGTTCCATCCGGTTGGTGACGTCGGTGGCCGATGCGCGCCGGGTCAGCCACTGCACCAGATTCGACATCCACACGTCCGAGATGACGCGGGCGATCGCGAGATCCTGGGCGGTCGGCTCGGCCGCCGGGTCCGCGTCGTCGATCATCGCGCCTGCGAGCAGTCGGTCGATGATGGTGGCGACTCGGTTGACCTCGCTGGTGGCCGAGGCGTCGGCGAACATGAAGGCCCGCGTCATCGCTTCGGTGAGCAGCGGATCCTTCTGCATCGCGAACGTGATCATGTCGAGGACGAAGCGCAGTCGCTCCACGGCGGTGTCACCCTGCAGGACGCTGCGGTCGGCGCGCGACTCCACCTTCTCGAGTTCGCGAGCGAGTGCGGTCACCAGCAGGTGCACCTTGGACGGGAAATAGCGGTACAGCGTGCCGACGGCCACGTCGGCCTTGTCGGCGACGGCTCGCATCTGGACGGCGTCGTATCCACCCTTCGACGCGAGCGCCAGGGTGGCGTCGAGGATGCGCCTGCGTCGTTCACGCTGTGCGGCGGATCCGACCTCGGCACCGGACAGTTGAGCGGGGGCTGGAGGCGGCGCCGGCATATCGGTCTCGGTCTTCGTCGTTCCCGCGCCAGCCATAGGTTTCCGTCTCCTCCGTTACGTCACGTCCATCGGCCGCCAGTTGGCAGCCGCCCTCCGATGGTGTACACCCAATGGATATTAGAACAGGTTCTAATTGACGTTACCAACAAAATCTCGGAGGAGGTCTCGGTGACAATCGCCACGTCAGCGGACCAAAGGGTTGTAAGTGACAGTATCGCTGCTTGGGCTCAGGCGCGCGATGTTCGCTCCGCGGTGCGGGGCGATCTCGACCACTCGGCGGACTCCTGGCGTCCGCTGTGGACGCAGATCGCGGACCTCGGGCTGTTCGCCGCCGGTGTTCCGGAGAGTGCGGGAGGTGCAGGCGGCAGCGTCGAGGACGTCGCCGTGATGTTCTCCGCCTGCGGTTCGGAGCTGGTTCCCGGTCCGCTTGCGCCGACGATGGCCGCCGGATACGTGCTGGCCACGCAGGGTGCGGAACTCGCCGACGAGGTGATGGCCGGACAGCGCCCGGTGGTGGTGCCCGCCACCGCGGTCGCCGAGTCCGCGGGCTTCGGCGTGGTCGACGGCTCAGTGGACCTCGGTCTGATCCCCGCGTACGTGTCCGACGCACTCGTCGCCGCACCGCTGACATTCGACGGCGGCACCGTGCGGTGGCGCCTCATCGATCCGGCGTCGTGCCGCATGGAGACCGACGCGGTCGCCGGGCCCCTGGACGGCACGGCGGTCCCGGTGCGGGTGCGGGTGTCGGAGCTCTCGGAGGAGGAGACACTCGCGCTGGACGACGGTGAGCGGTTCGTGGCCCTCCTGCACGTCGGCGTGATCGCCTATCAGGCCGGGGTCGCCGCGCACGTCCTGGACCTGGCGGTCGAGTATGCGAAGGTCCGCACCCAATTCGGTGCGGTGATCGGGTCGTTTCAGGCGATCAAGCAGATCTGCGCGGACATGCTCTGCCGGAGCGAGCAGCTCGCCGCCGCCGCATGGGACCTCGCTCGCGCGCTCGACGACGCGCGGACCGGTACCGGTGATCAGGATCGTGACCAGGTGGAACTGAGCAGACTGGCGGCCGCGGTGCTGACCGCGGATCTCTCGCCCGCCAACGCGAAGGACGCCATTCAGGTCCTCGGCGGCATCGGCTTCACCTTCGAGCACGACGCGCACCTGTATCTGCGTTCCGCGCTCGCCGCGCGCACGCAGCTCGCCGCCGGGGAGCCCCAGCGCGCGGCGTTGGCCGAACTCGGCCGTGCCGGCGGCCGCCGAGAGTTCTCGCTCGACCTCGCCGACGCCGAGGCCCGCAGGCCCGCGATCGCGGCCACCGCCGAGGCGATCGCGGCGGTACCGGAGTCGGAGCGACGCGCCGAGCTCGCTCGCACCGGATTCCTCGCCCCGCACTGGCCGGAGCCCTACGGATTGTCGGCCGATCCGGCGTTGCAGCTGCTCATCGACGCGGAGCTCGACCGGGTCGGCGTGGTCCGCCCCGACCTGGTGATCGCCGGATGGGCGCTGCCGACCATCCTGGAGCACGGCACCGACGAGCAGCGCGAGAAGTTCGTCTCGCCCACCCTCGCGGGCGAGATCCGCTGGTGCCAGCTGTTCAGCGAACCCGAGGCGGGCAGCGATCTCGCATCACTGCGCACGCGCGCGGTCCGCACCGACGGCGGCTGGCTGCTGACCGGACAGAAGATCTGGACGTCGGAGGCGCACATGTCGCAGTGGGCGGTGTGCCTGGCGCGGACCGATCCGGACGTGGCCAAGCACAAGGGCATCACGTATTTCCTGGTCGACATGTCGGCACCGGGCATCGACATCCGTCCGCTGCGGGAGCTGACCGGCCGGGCGATGTTCAACGAGGTCTTCCTCGACAACGTTTTCGTGCCCGATTCCATGGTGGTCGGCGACGTCGGCAACGGCTGGCGCCTGGCGCGCACCACCCTCGCCAACGAGCGTGTCGCCATGGGCGGGTCCGGGCTGGGCAAGGAGGTGGATGCGCTGCTCCGGCAACTCGACAGCAGCGGCGTCGAACTGACCGGGGCCCAGACGCTCGAACTGGGCCGGATCATCGCCGACGCCCACATCGGACGGGTGCTCGACGCGCGGTCGGTGGCTCAGCGGCTCAGTGGCACCGACCCGGGCGCCACGTCGAGTGTCCGGAAACTGATCGGTGTGGTGCACCGGCAGTCGGTGCCCGAGTTCGCCACCGATCTGCTGGGGTGCGAGGGGCTGGGCGCCACCGCCGCCACTGACCTGCTGCTGCTGAATCGCTGCCTCTCGATCGCCGGTGGAACCACCCAGATCCTGAAGAACGCAGCGGCTGAACGGATTCTAGGTCTACCCCGCGGCTGAGCGGGAAACGCGTCGACAACGGCACGAAAATCGCAGGGCATCGGCAAGATGTGACACCGGTCTCTGGGTCTCTGATAAACTAGAACAAGTTCTAATACTGCTGGAGGAGGAGCCGGGTGGATTTCACCCTGGAGCCCACCGCTGCTGCGGTCCGCGACGTCGCCGACGAGGTGATGCGCCGACTGCAGCCGGACTGGGAGAGCAAGTTCACCGAAGGAGCCGGCGGCTTCGATGCCGCCGCATGGGAGGCGCTCACCGGAGCCGGAGTGACCGTGCTTCCGCTGCCCGAGTCGCTCGGAGGCGACGGGCTGGCGATCGATTCGCTGGTGCCGCTGCTGACCCGCGCGGGTCACGACGCCGTCGTGGCTCCGCTGATCGGGACCCTGGTCTCCGGACTGGTGCTGGCTCGGTCGTCCTCGGCGGCCGAGCACGCTCGCACCATCGCCGAGGGCGGCTGGCACGCCGTCGCGATCGGCGAACGGGGTCGCGCACTGGGTGAGGCGCCGGCGGTCACGCTCACCGACACCGTCGACGGTGCCCGGCTCGACGGTGTCAAGACCGGCGTGCTCGCGGCCGAAGGCGCATCGGCGCTGCTGGTGGTGGCCGACAGAGGCGTCGCCGTGGTGACGCCCGACGCCGCCGGCGTCGAGATCAGCCGCACCACCGCGTCGTCGGGCTGGGGCGAGTACACGGTCGTGTTCGACGGTGTCGCCGTGCCGCACTCGCACGTCGTCGCCGACGATCCCCGCCCGGCCGTCGACGCGTACCGGGCGCTGTTCGCCGCGTACGTCGACGGACTGGTGGCCGGTGCTGTCAAGCGGACCGCCGAGCACGTCTCGACCCGCCACCAGTTCGGCAAGCCGATCGCCGGATTCCAGGCCGTCGGCCAGCAGTTGGCGGACGTCTACGTGATCTCCCGGACCATGAATCTGGTCGCCACGGCGGCGGCGTGGGACATCGCGAACGGCGTCGATCCCGAGCAGGATCTCGCCACGGCGATGTATTGGATCGCCGCCGAACTGCCGGCCACTCTGCGCACCATGACGCACCTGCACGGCGGCGTCGGCGTGGACGTGACCTACCCGCTGCACCGCTACTTCTCACTGGTCAAGGACGCCGCTCGTCTGGCGGGCGGCGCACACGCCACGCTCGACAAGCTGGCCGACGAGACCGTTCCCGCCGGACAGGAGGCGCTCGCATGTTCGTAGCGTTCACCGACGAGCAGATCGCCTTGCGCGACGAATTGCGCGCCTACTTCGCCGGCCTCATCAGCCCGGACGAGGAGCGCACGATGCGCACCGAGCGGCACGGTCCGAGCTACCGCAACGTCATCTCCCGCATGGGTGCCGACGGCTGGCTCGGTGTCGGGTGGCCGAAGGAGTTCGGCGGCAAGGGCTTCGGCGAGATCGAACAGCAGATCTTCACCAATGAGGCGGTGCGGGCCGACGTTCCGCTGCCGTCGGTGACTCTGCAGACCGTCGGCCCCACCCTGCAGCGTTACGGGACTCAGGAGCAGAAGGACTTCTTCCTGCCGAAGATCCTCGCCGGCGAGGTGCACTTCGCGATCGGCTACACCGAACCCGACGCCGGTACCGACCTCGCCTCGCTGACCACGCGGGCCGTCGTCGATCCGGCCACCGGCGACTACATCGTGAACGGTCAGAAGATCTTCACCACCGGCGGCCACGACGCCGATTACATCTGGCTCGCCTGCCGCACCGATGCCGAGGTGCCGAAGCACAAGGGCATCTCGATCCTCATCGTCGACACGAAGGATCCCGGCTTCACCTGGACGCCGATCATCACCGCCGACGGTGCGCACCATGTCAACGCCACCTACTACAACGACGTCCGCGTGCCCGCGAGCATGCGCGTCGGGGAGGAGGGCGACGGCTGGAAGCTGATCACCACCCAGCTCAATCATGAGCGCGTCATGCTCGGGCCGTCGGGGCGCATCGGCGGGCTGGAGGACCGGCTGCGCGCGTGGGCCCGGTCCGCCCAGTACGAGGGCGCCCCGGTGATCGAGCAGGAACAGGTGCGACGGCTCCTCGCGCAGATCGGCGCATACGAGCGGCTCAACGAGCTGCTGAACTGGCAGGTCGCGTCGAACGGAGAGATCTCCATGGCGGATGCCGCGGCGACGAAGGTCTTCTCCACCGAGCGGCTTCAGACGATCTACCGGCTGATCGACGACGTCGTCGGACGCTTCGGCGACTTCACCGAACCGGTCACGTCGGAGTTCGCCGAATGGCTCGACATGCAGGCGAAGCGCAACGTCGTCATCACCTTCGGCGGCGGTGTCAACGAGGTGATGCGCGACATGATCGGCACGGCCGGCCTCGGCCTGCCGCGGACGAAGCGATAAGGGGGCGGGATGACGATCACCCGAGAGGCGATCACCGGGCAGTCGACGCCTGAGCAGATCCGTGCCGCGGCGGCTGAGATCGCCGCCCGGGGCGCCAGCGCTCCCCGGACCGGCCGGGACCCGATCAACCAGCCGATGGTGAACAACTGGCTGGAGGCGATGGGCAATGAGAACCCCATCTACGTCGACGACACCGCAGCGCGCGCCGCCGGTCATCCCGGCGTGGTGGCGCCCCCGGCGATGGCGCAGGTGTGGACGATGCGCGGGCTGCACGGTGTCCGTACCGACGACGATCCGCTGGGTCTGGCGACTGAACTCTTCGACGCGGCCGGTTACACCTCGGTGGTCGCCACCAACTGCGACACGGTGTACCACCGGTACACCCGTCCGGGTGAGGAGGTGACGATCACCTCGGAACTGACCGAGGTGGTGGGGCCGAAGCAGACCGCACTCGGGGAGGGCTGGTTCTTCACCACGCGCAACACCTGGCGTGTGGGCGAGGAGACCGTCGCCGAGATGGACTTCCGGATCCTCAAGTTCCGTCCCGCCGCACCGGTGTCGGAGACACCGCGGGAGCAGACCGCCGACTTCGCCGGTCTCGATCCGGCCAAGCTCATTCGACCGTCGGCCTCGCGCGACACCCGCTTCTTCTGGGACGGCGTGGCCGCCCACGAACTGCGCATTCAGAAGGTGCAGGACGGCTCGCTTCGGCATCCGCCGATTCCCGCGGTCTGGACCGAACGCGGCGCCGACGGCGAGTACCCCGACACCGCCTACGTGGTCGCGGCCGGGACCGGCACCGTGTACAGCTACGTCGTCCACCACGCGCCGCGGGTCCCGGGACGGGAACTGCCCTTCGTGGTGGCGCTCGTGGAGCTCGACGAGGGCGTCCGCATGCTGGGACAGCTGCGCGGCGTCGATCCGGACGCGGTGCGGATCGGAATGCCCGTCGAGGTGGAGTTCCTCGATTTCCCGGGAGACGACGACTCCGGCGGCGAGCCGTGGTCGCTCTATGCATGGCGAGCGAAGGAGACGGCGAAGTGACCGTGCAGACCATCCAGGTGGGCCAGACGCTGCCCCCGCTGGTGATCGACGCGTCGCCGACATTCGTCGTGGCATCGGCGATCGCCACCCGCGACTATCAGGACGTCCATCACGATCGAGACCTGGCCCAGCAGAAGGGCTCGAAGGACATCTTCGTGAACATCCTGACCGACACGGGTTTGGTGGAGCGCTTCGTGACCGACTGGGCGGGTCCGCGGGCGCGGATCGGCGCCATCGAACTCAAGCTCGGGGTGCCCTGGTACGCCTACGACACGCTCACCTTCACCGGTGAGGTGACGCAGGTGGACGACGTCGCCGTCACTGTCGCGGTGACCGGCACCAATTCTCTTGGCAAGCACGTGATCTCCAAGGTCACCTTCACCCGCGAGGAGGCGTGATGACGGACCGGACGCTCTCCGGCAAGGCCGCGATCGCCGGGATCGGCGCCACCGACTTCTCGAAGAACTCGGGCCGCAGCGAACTCCGGCTGGCCGCGGAGTGCGTGAACGCGGCCCTGGCCGACGCCGGCCTGTGCGCCACCGACGTCGACGGCCTGGTGACCTTCACGATGGACACCAATATGGAGATCGCGGTGGCTCGGGCGACGGGCATCCCCGAACTCAAGTACTTCTCCCGCATCCACTACGGCGGCGGCGCCGCGGCGTCGACGGTGCAGCAGGCGGCGATGGCGGTCGCCACCGGCGTATGCGACGTGGTGGTCGCCTATCGCGCCTTCAACGAGCGGTCGGGCAACCGATTCGGCCAGGTCAACGCGGCTGTCGCCAACCAGGAGAATTCGTCGGGCACCGACAACGCCTTCTCGTACCCGCACGGACTCTCGACGCCCGCGGCGTTCGTCGCGATGGTCGCGCAGCGGTACATGTACGAGTACGGGGCCACGAGCGAGGACTTCGGGCGCATCGCGGTGGTGGACCGCAAGCACGCGGCGACCAATCCGAACGCCTTCTTCTACGGCAAGCCGATCACCCTCGAAGACCATCAGGCCTCGCGCTACATCGCCGAGCCGCTGCATCTGCTCGACTGCTGCCAGGAGTCCGACGGCGGTGTCGCCATCGTCGTCGTGTCGCCCGAGCGAGCGAAGGACCTCAAGCAGAAGCCGGTGACGATCGCCGGTGCCGCATCGGGCAGCGGTACCGACCAGTTCATCATGACCAGCTACTACCGGGACGCGCTGCCCGAGCTGGCGGAGATGGGACTGGTCGGGCGGCAATTGTTCGCGCAGTCCGGACTCACGCCGTCCGACATCGACATGGCGGTGCTGTACGACCACTTCACGCCCTACACGCTCATTCAACTCGAGGAACTGGGTTTCTGCGGACGCGGAGAGGCGAAGGACTTCGTCTCACAGCCCGGTGCACTCGAAGTGGGCGGTGTGCTGCCGCTCAACACACACGGCGGCCAGCTGGGCGAGGCGTACATCCACGGTATGAACGGCATCGCCGAAGGGGTCCGTCAGCTGCGCGGTACCTCCGTCAACCAGGTCGACGGCGCCGAGCACGTCCTCGTCACCGCGGGCACCGGCGTGCCCACCTCGGGCCTGATCCTGTCCGCCTGACCCCGACCCCGTCGGTTCCCTCCCAAGGAGATCAACAAAGATGAAGTTCAACCTCGCAGACGTCTTCGAGACCGTCGTCGACGCTGTTCCCGAGCGCGTGGTCCTCACCTGGGAGGGCCACGACTACACGTACGCCGAGCTCGACAGGCTCGCCAATCAGGTGGCGCATCACTTCGCCGCGCACGGGGTCGGCAAGGACGACAACGTCGCGCTGTTCCTGAAGAACAGCGTCGAGCACGTCACCTCGCTGATCGGCCTCATCAAAGTCCGTGCGGTGCCGGTGAACGTGAACTACCGCTACACCGACTCCGAGCTGGAGTACATCTTCGACAACTCCGACTCGGCCGCCATCGTCGTGGAGCTTCCCGAACATCAGCGCAGCGTCGCGAACCTGATGGCTTCGCTGCCCGAACTGCGTACCGTCTTCGTGATCGGAGAGGCGGTGGACGAGCTGACCGCCGCGGCGGCCGCCCTCGACGGCCGCACCGTCGAGATCGTCGATTTCAACGGCTACATCGCCCGGTCCACCGAGCGCGACTTCGAGAAGCGGACCGGTGAGGAGCTGTACCTGATCTACACGGGCGGCACCACGGGTTATCCGAAGGGCGTCATGTGGCAGCATGACGACTTCTTCCGCAAGCCGATCTCCGGCGGCAACCCCTACGGACCGCCGCGCGCGGATCTCGCGGAGCTGGCCAAGGAGGTCCAGAACTTCCCGTCGCTGTCGTTCCTGATCGCCGCGCCGCTCATGCACGGAGCCGCCTCGTACTCGCTGTTCACGTTCATTTCGCTGGGCGGGCGTCTGATCCTGGAGCGCGACTTCGACGCCGCCAAGATCGTTCGCAACATCGGCAGGGACAAGACGCAGATGATTCTGATCGTCGGCGATGCGATGGGCATGCCCTTGGCCGACGAGATGGAGAAGCAGAAGGACACCGCCGACTTCTCGACCCTGTTCTCGATCACCTCGGGCGGCGCGCTGTGGAGTCAGAGCGTCCGGGAACGGATGCTCGCGGTGAAGCCGGATCTGATGCTGCGTGACAATTTCGGCGCCTCGGAGTCGGGCAACGACGGCGAGATCAAGATGGACGAGAACGGCAACCTCATGGTGCCGCCGACCGACCGGATGATGGTGGTGGACGAGAAGTTCAACAAGATCACCACTCCCAACGAGGTCGGTCACATCGCCCGCATCGGCAACATCCCGATGGGGTACTACAAGGATCCGGAGAAGACCGCGCGGACCTTCCCGACGCTGGCCGACGGCACACGCATCTCGGTGCTCGGCGACATGGGGTACCTGCGCGAGGACGGCAGCATCGTCTTCCTCGGCCGTGGCAGCCAGTGCATCAACACCGGCGGTGAGAAGGTCTACGCCGAAGAGGTCGAAGGCGCTCTGCACGCGCATCCGGCCGTGGCCGACGCCCTCGTGGTGCCTGCACCGGATCCCAAGTACGGCCAGCGCGTCGCCGCAGTCGTGTCGCTGAACGAGGGCTTCGACGAGCCGTCTCTCGAGGAGATCCAGGAGCACTGCCGCCAGACGCTGGCCGGCTACAAGGTTCCGCGCACGGTGGTCTTCGTCGACGAGGTGAAGCGGACGCCGGCCGGCAAGGCCGACTACAAGTGGGCCAAGGCCACCGCCGCTGAAGAAGGCGCGGCCGTCTAGCTCTTTTCGTCGGTCAGCGGACCCTCATGCCTCGTCCTCGATGCGGTGTGAGGGTCCGCTGACGTGAGGCCTGTCGGGCGATACTGTTCAAGACGACCGCTCGATGCACCCACCCACGACCGAACGGACTGTTCATGCGACTTCGATACCTCGTCATCGCCCCGCTGGTCGCGGGCGCGGTCTTCCTCTCCGCGTGCAGCGGCGATGACAGCAGCAACAGCAGTTCCAACGAGTCGACGTCGGAGGCGCGGACCAGCGTCTATCTCCAGGTGGTGAAATCGTCGGGGTCGTCGTACAAGGACGACGACGCGGCCGTCGCGGCAGGCAAGAAGGCGTGTTCGGAACTGGCGTCGGGCAAGTCGATGATGGAGGTCATCGATTCGATGAACACCGAGGCGGGAGGCAAGGGGCAGGCCGCCGCGGTGGTCGGCGCAGCCATTCCCGCGTTCTGCCCGGATCAGAAGGACAAGACTCTGCCGAGTCAGCTGCGACCCAGCAGCTAGTTCCTCGCGGCGTCTCGGATCGTTAGGGTCGGAGGATGCGATTCTTCAACCGGCAGTCGGAGTCTGCGGCAGCCCAAGCGGACGTGGTCGGACCGTTCCAGTTCCGGATCGAGGACATGTTCACCGTCACGGGCAAGGGACGGCTGTTCACCGGGACCGTGGAGTCCGGGACGGTGGTGACCGGTGCGGCGGCCTCGCTGGTGATCGGCGACAGCGTCGTGTTGGTGCAGGTGGCTCGGGTGGAGACTCGGCGTCGCCGTGCGCCGGCCGTTCTGGAGGAGGGGACGGCCGGCGCGATCGGGCTCGACGGACTGCGGATGGATCAGCTTCCCACCAAACCGTACGGCGGTCAGGTGATCGTCGACATCGATGCGCTCAAGGGCGGCGTGATCCGATCGAGGCTGGCCTCGGACGTCCCGCCCGCCGGGGACGTCGCTGACGGTCAGTGAAACCGGGGGGGAGCGTTCGGGGTAGGCGGATCGGCGATCGGACGGCGAACTGTCTTTCATGTCGCCCACATCTACGACTCACAGGTCATCGTTCCCTTCGTAGGGAAGCGCCGCATCCCTACGATCCTCTGATATGTCCGTCTTGACCAGGAGTAGTCGCCCAGGAGGAATTACGCCTGGGTAGAATTGGTAGCCTTGCGTCGATGTGAGCAACTGCGAATCGTCCACGCCTTCGACCAGCCATATGTCGACAGGGCGCGTTTACGCGGGCCACGAGCCATCTCGGTGAGGGCATCGTCTCCATCGATCACTATGGAAGTGAAGGCGTAGTCAACGTTTCGTGAGGATCCACGCGCGATCTGCCGGCCAGATTAATGCACGCCGCGTCGAGAACCTCTGCGCAGCACGCTCGACGTCGGCGCGGTTTCTCCGGCGTCGATAACGTCTCGTTCACCGGCTCCACTCAAGAGGGCAAGGCCGCAGCCAGTAGCCGAGTTCTCGCTCCCAAGCGGACAAGTCCGTACTCGAATCGGACTACGCTCCAAGTAGACAGTTGCCGAGGGGAGTAGCCAATGGCTTCTGAGTGGGCTCGAGATGAAGTGATTCACGATACCGAAGTGGCTGAATGGGTTGACTCGCTGCTCTTTCAGCCATACTCGGGCACTGTCGGATCACTTGTCCCCGGCGGATACGAGAGGTATCTTCGTGTGTTGCACCCAGCGGAAAGGGTCGTCAACGGTGCTCTGATCGGGAACTATCGATGGTCCGACGTTGCGCGAGTCAATGGCAAGGTAGCTCATGCCGAGATGCAATGGTCAAAGATCTCGCAGGGTGAATTCGAACCCCGCGGGGGATGGTGGAATGAAGGCCCTCATCGAATTAACTCTCTTCGGCCGATGGTGACCGACGAGATCGCACATCATCTGGGGCGCGGACTGAACACCCGTTGTGTATTTGCCTTCTGGGAAGGAAATACGGCGTTTCAAGAGATTTCGTCGATGTGTCCGACCGTCCGGATCGGTGCATTCAACTACTACCTCACCATGGGGGATGTGGGCCGTGCGTCAGAGGTACTTGAAGGGATCCGTCCGAACATGTGGTGGGCCGTCGACCAAAGTTGGTTCGTATGCTCGAACGTCGAGCTGGACTCGACGTATATCGGCGCAGATTCGGCTCGTGCTGAGGAGATTGTTCTCAGCCGTTCTCTTGAGTCCTGGCCCACCCTGCGAAGCCATCGAATCACGATAGACGGCGATCGGTTCAACTGAATGCACCAACGACGGGCTGATTACCCGCGGCATACCTGGTTCGCTCGTACCCGAGGTCCCGGGATCGCTTGGGCATGGCTGTTTGCACTCTTGCTGGCTACTCTTACCGCTGTATTCGCGGCAGCAGAGCCCCTGATGCAAGTCACCGACTGTGAGGTATGGAACGCGAGCGATCCCGATTGCAAGGGAAGCGTTCTCGATTTCTACGGCGGCTACTTCCTTGTCAGGGCCTCTGTGCCGCCATTGGCATGCGTGTTGGCGCTGGGGATCCGAACGCCCGCGTTCTCCGTCATCGCCTGCCTCGTCATCGGGTCCAGCATTCTCATTGCTTCATTCATGCTCTACTTCCTCCCAGTCCTTCTCGTCGTCGCGTGCCTCGCCGGGTATCAGGTGGTCGTGTCTCATTGAGGATCGAGTCTCACTCCGGCAGATCGTCCCGCTGCCTCAGGGTCCCGTCCCCGGGCAGTTCCACGACGGTGTCGAGGCCGAGCCTGTTCAGGAACGGGTAGTCGTGGCTGACGACGATCAGGGCACCGCGGTAAGCATTGAGAGCGTCGGCGAGCTGGTCGACGCTCGTCGTGTCCAGATTGTTGGTCGGCTCGTCGAGAACGAGCACCTGGTGCGGAGGATCGGCGAAGAGCAGCTTCGCCAAGCAGACGCGGAACCGTTCGCCGCCCGAGAGCGTCGACACCGGCCGGTCGACGGTGTCGCCACGCAGGAGGAGCCGCGCAAGGTGATTCCGGATCTGGCCGGTGGCGGTGCCGGGTACGGCGGCTTGGAGGTTCGCGAGTGCCCCGGCACTCTCGTCGAGACCGTCGAGCCGCTGGGGGAGGACGCCGACACGGTCGGTGAACAGGCGTCCGCCGGGGCGGCCGGCAGTGGGTTCGGCGCCGCTGATCATGTGCCCGAGCAGCGTCGACTTGCCCGACCCATTCGGTCCGACGATGGCCAGGCGTTCGGGTCCCTGGACGAACACCGACCGCTCGCCGGCGGTGAGTTCGGCGATGCGCCTGCTTCGCGGAACCGCCGGGTCGGGGAGGTCGAGACTGATGCGGTAGTCGTCGCGAACCCGGGCGTCGGCCGCGTCGAGTGCGGCCTGCGCGACCCGGACCTTCTGGTCGAGTACCGAGCGCATGGCACCGGCCGATCCCTGCGCGCTGTCGGCGAGCATGCCCGCGACGATCCTCGGGACGCCGCCGTCGCGCTGGGCCTTCTTCGCCGTCCGCTCACGCCTGGCCAGCTTGGTCTCAGCCTCCGCCCGCTGCCGCTTCTCCGTCTTCAACACCTGTTGCGCCGCTCGCGCGGCCTGTACGGCGGCAGCCTGCTCCTGGTCCGCGTGAGCCTTCCACGCACTGTAGGGACCGCCGAAGGTCTCCAGCGCGCCATCGTGCAGTTCGGCGGTCGCATCCATGTGTTCGAGGAGTTCGAGGTCATGGCTCACCACGATCAGTGCACCCGGCCAGTCGTCGATCATCTCAGCGAGGCGAGCGCGCGTCGGGCGGTCGAGGTTGTTCGTGGGCTCATCGAGCAGAGTGATGGCCGTGCGGTGCATCCGCAGACCGGCCACCGCTATCAGCATCGCCTCCCCGCCGGACAGTTCCGCGACCGAACGGTCGACGTCGGCGGCGGAGAATCCGAGACGATCGAGCGATTCGGCCGCGCGCGCTTCGACGTCCCAGTCATCACCGATCGTCTCGAAGTGGCGCGCATCCGCGTCGCCGGACTCGATCGCTCGCAGCGCTTCGAGTACGTCGGCGATGCCGAGGAGTTCGGCGACGGTGGAGTCGCCGGTCAGCGTGACGGTCTGCGGCAGATAGCCGACGTCGCCGGCGGTCTCGATCCGGCCGGACGACGGCGTGAGCCTCCCGGCGATGAGCCGGAGCAGGGTGGATTTGCCGGAGCCGTTGCGGCCGACGAGACCGGTGCGGCCGGCGCCGAACGAGCCGTCGACGCCCGACAGCGCGACGCTGCCGTCGGGCCAGGAGAACGAGAGCGAGACGATCGTGACGGACGATTCAGGCGTGGTGGATGTGTGAGGCATGGTGGAGCTCGATTCACGAGAGTCGCCGCGCGAGGTGATGCGCCGGCGAGGCGGATGAGGACACACTGGTGCCGGAGAACCGGCTTCAGGCCCTGTCGACCTCGATCTCGCAATCCACGACGGTGAGGCTACTCGTGTCGGGTGCTCGGCGCATCCGAGATTCAGCGGGTGCCGGGAGGCTGGAGCGCCGGGTACCAGATGTCGGTGAGGACGTCGGCGGCTCGGTCCGGCGCGAACTCGATGGTTCGCTGGACGGTGGAGCGTGTGAAGTACCGCTCCAGCTGGGTCACGAGCAGTTCGATGCGGAAGCGGGCCTCCTCCCGGCGGTCGTCCGGCCACCGCGACAGGTAGTCGGGCATCGCATCGGTCAACGCGGTGATCGACGCGCGGCCCACGCTCCGGAACTCGGGATCGGCGGAGAGGGCCTCGTCCCAGGCCGGGAGGATGTCGCGATTGGCGTCGAACCACTCGAGGGCCCGTTCGATCCACGCGGTGAACGCCGCTCGTGAACCGTCGCGGAGGACGGCGTCCAGGTCGCCGTACACCGACGCTGCGCGCTGCTGCATGGTCTCGGCGCTGATCCTCGCCAGGATGTCCGTCTTGTTGGTGAAGTGCAGGTAGAACGTGGCACGACTGCATCCGACCGCTCGCGTGATGTCGTCGACGGTCACGTCGGCGTAGCCGTTCTCGGTGAACAGACCGCGCGCGGCCTCGAGCAGGGCCAGCCGGGTTCGGCGTTTCTGTTCGTCCCGCAGATTGGGCCGCTGCGCCCCGACCGTGTCCTCCCGCATGAAGACCATGATGCTCGCCGCTCATCTCGATTGACAATGTGACCACTGACTAGACACGTGTCAGTGAGATCCCTACCGTGGGTCTGTGACGGTCGACACGTACGGCCGCTGACGAGAGGACAGAGCATGACACGCGATCGCGTCGCCATCATCGGCGCCGGCTGCTCCGGCTTCACCACGGCCAAGCGACTCAAGGACGAAGGCATCGAGTACGACTGTTTCGAGATGTCGGACGACGTCGGAGGCAACTGGTACTACGACAACCCGAACGGAATGTCGGCCTGCTACCAGTCGCTCCACATCGACACGTCCACCAGCCGGCTGGAGTTCGACGACTACCCGGCGCCGCGCGACTGGCCGCATTTTCCGCACCACACGCTGATGCACCGGTACTTCCGCGACTACGTCGACCACTTCGGGCTGCGCGAGACCATCACGTTCAACACGGCGGTGGAGAAGGCCGACCGTGAACCGGGAGGCGGCTGGACGCTGACCCTGAGCACCGGGGAGCGCCGCGAGTACGGTGCCCTGGTGGTCGCCAACGGTCACCACTGGAATCCGTTCGTCCCGGAGTACCCCGGCAGCTTCGACGGGCAGATCATCCACAGCCACGACTACCGCAGCCCGTTCGCTCCGATCGACATGCACGGTCAGCGCGTGATGGTGGTCGGGATGGGCAACTCGGCGCTCGACATCGCCTCCGAACTCTCCAACCGCTCCGTCGCCGAACACGTCTGGGTCTCGGCGCGGCGTGGCGTATGGGTGCTGTCGAAGTACCGCGGCGGCAAGCCCGCCGACAAGATGATGATGCCGCCGTGGATGCCGAAGAAGCTGGGTCTGGCGATCGCGCGACGGTCGATCAAGAAGTCGATCGGCAGGATGCAGGACTACGGTCTGCCCGAGCCCGATCACGAACCGCTGTCGGCGCACCCCTCGGTGAGCATCGACTTCCTGGCCAAGTCCGGTTCCGGTGACCTGACCTGCGTACCTGCGATCGAGCGTCTCGACGGTGACGCCGTGATCCTGACCGACGGCCGCCGGGTGACGGTCGACGTGATCGTGATGGCGACCGGCTATCGCATGGCGTTCCCGTTCTTCGACGATCCCGCGCTGATGCCCGATGCGCAGCATCGTTTCCCGTTGTTCAAGCGGATCGTTCATCCGGACGTCGACGATCTGTACTACGCCGGCCTGGCGCAGTCGTCTCCCACGATCGTCAATCTGGCCGAGCAGCAGAGCAAACTGATCGCCGATCATCTTCTGGGCCGGTACGTGCTGCCGTCCCGCGCCGAGATGCGGAAGGCGATCGTCGAAGACGAGCGTCGTCACCTGGGGCAGTACTACAACGCGCCGCGCCACACGATTCAGGTCGATTTCGCGCGGTACAAAGTGGATCTGCTGGCCGAACTCGCGGCCGGGCGAGAACGCGCCAAGCGCCCGGTGGCCGCACGATGACGGTCTCGGGAACGTGCGTGTCCGCGTTCGAGCCGGTGCGGGATCTGTTCGCCGCCAAGCTCGAGTCGGGCGAAGAGGTGGGTGCCTGCCTCGCTGTGGTCTCCGGTGACGACATGGTCGTGGATCTCTGGGGCGGCACGGCCGACGTGCCCTCGGGACGTGTGTGGGAACGCGACACCCTCGCGAACACGTATTCGCTGACCAAGACGATGACGGCGCTCGCGGTCCTGCTGCTCGCCGATCGCGGGGAGGTGGATCTCGATGCGCCGGTCGCCCGCTACTGGCCGGAGTTCGGGGCGGCGGGCAAGCAGAACGTCCTGGTCCGGCAGGTGCTGGGACATACGAGCGGCGTCGCAGGCTGGGATGCGAACATCAGCCTGAGCGACATCTACTCGCACGAGGAGGCGGCGGCGCTGCTGGCCGCGCAGGAGCCCTGGTGGACGCCCGGCGCGGGTTCGGGCTACCACGTGCTCACCTTCGGGACCCTGCTCGGGGAGGTGGTCCGGCGTGTCACCGGCTCGAGCCTCGGACGGTTCTTCGCCGAGGAACTCGCCGGTCCGCTCGGCGCCGACTACCGCATCGGAGTGACGGACGAGGCGCCGGAGCGGTTCGCCTCGATGGTCGCTCCGTCATCCGCGGCGGCGGACTACTCGTCGATTCCGCCCGACAGCCTGATCCGCCGAACGCTCCTGAACCCGGCGTTCGCGCCGTCGATCGTCACCGACCCCGATTTCCTCGCGGCCGAGATCGGAGCGGCGAACGGCCAGGGGAACGCCCGGTCGGTGGCTCGGCTCGCGTCGCTCGTCTCCGGAGGCGGTGCCGTCGGCGGGCGAGCGGCGCTGTCGCGCACCACTCTCGAGCGGATCTTCGACGTCCAGGCGGACGGCGTCGACAGAGTCCTCGGTGTACCGGTGCGTTTCGGTCTCGGCTGGGCGCTTCCGGGTGCGGTGATGCCAGGCGTCCCGGAGGGACGGGTCTGCTGGTGGACCGGGTTCGGCGGTTCGGTGGTGGTCGCCGATCTCGACCGCGACCTCGCCGTGGCCTACGTGATGAACAAGATGTCGCCGGAACTCGTCGGCGCTGCGAAGCCCAACGAGTATCTGGCGGCGGTGTACGACTGCGTCGGTCGCGGTCGGTGATCTCCGGTCAGCCGGCTTCGGCGGCCACCGCAGCCGCGTTCACCTTGGTCAGAACGGCGTGGAGTTCGCCGAGCAGTTCCAGGTCTCCGCCCAGGGCGTCGACCACCTGCGGCGGGATGTCGAGTGCCTGCTCGCGCAGTGCCACACCGGCCTCGGTGAGATGGATCTCCACCTTGCGTTCGTCGTCGTCGCTGCGTCGTCGTTCGATGACGCCGTCGGCTTCGAGGCGCTTGAGCAGCGGGGACAGAGTCGCCGAGTCGAGCTGCAGTAACCGGCCGATCTCGTTGACCGGCAGCGGTGCGTGCTGCCACAGCGCCAGCATCACCAGGTACTGGGGGTGGGTGAGGCCGAGCGGTTCCAGCAGCCGTCGATACACCCGGAGCACCGATCGGTTGGCGAGGGCGAGCGCGAAGCAGACCTGCCGTTCCAGCAGGAGGGGATTACCGGGGATGTGGGCCATGACACGAGTCTACGACTATTTCATAGGGCGCTATTGAATCGCGTGATAGATAGTGCAATATTGAGTAGTGCACGATCTAAAGACGGAGGTTTTCAGGATGAGCGGTCGCCCGAATCCGATTCAATGGGTTGTCTACGCCTACGGGGGCACGCTCCCCGAGTCGAAGCGCGAGTGGGTGCGCAACGATCTCACCGGCCGGACCGCGACCCTCCGTCACCTGATCCGTTCGCAGTTCTGCTTTCTGCCGCTCTACCTCGTCATGTTCTTCGCGTTCGGCGGCGAGATGTGGATCCGCGGCCTGATGGTTTTGCTGGCGGTGCTGCTCGCGCTGATCTTCTCCGCGTCGTACATGGATCAGAACCGGGTTCTCCGCATGCGTAAGCACGGGCTCGGCAACTCACCGCTGACCCAGCGACAGCAGGCGCGAGCCGATCGGGAGAAGGAGCGCTACGAGGCCGTCTACGCCGACCGCCGTGGCTGATCCGCTCAGGACGTGGTCAGCACGCCGTTCGCGACGGTGAACCAGCCGTCCGGTGAGGTGCACGTGATCGCGTCGCCGGGCAGCGCGGTGCACGAGAGGTCGCCGAAGGTCAGCCGGTGTCCGGCCGTCAGCGCGGGGGCCGGGGTCGGCCCGCCTTCGGTGATCGTCGGTTCGGTTCCCTGCGCGGTCAACGTGATCGCGTTCGGTGGCCCGTCGAATGCGCCGATGCGGATACTCGGCGCGTCCTCGGGGTAAGGGGCGGCGCAGGTGATGCGCTGCGGCAGGCGGGACCCCGCCGGCTGCAGTACGCATTCGCGAAGGGGATCTCGCGCATAGCTCCATCGGTAGCTTCCCGGTTGCCCGGAAACGGCGTAGGGGGCCGTGTCGACGGTGGTGGCCGACGAGGTGGTCTCGCCGGTGAGCGGGATCGACGTGACGATGACGGTGGAGGTGCGCGCCGGCGGCGGTGCGATGGCCGAGATGCCGCTCAGCGAACTGGTCGGTGCGGACTCGTCGCCCGGTGTGCATGACGACAGCGCCGCTGCCGTCAGGAGTGCCAGTGCGGTGATCGTGAACGCTCGCGCGTCGGCCGTGAAGGTGCACTTCATCCGTGCCCCCTGAAGGTCGGTGCCCCTGCGATGCCCGTCAGATTACCCGCAGGAGCAGGTCGATTCGGACGATCCTCTCCGTCATGTCATCGGCCGGACGTCACTCGCCGTCCGTGAGCGGCTTCTCGTACGCCGACCGCACCGAGGATCCCGTCACCGCGGCGACCTGGTTCGGCACCGTGGCACGCAGGGCGCGGTCGCGCACCGATTGCGGCAGAACGCCGGAGATCGCGACCAGGGCTCCGACGGTCCGCGGCACCCATACCTGGAAGCGCCTGGTCTCGATCGCCGACACCACCGCGGCCGCGACGTCGTCCGGACTCAGCCGCTTCACCGATCCCGAGGAGGTCCCGGCCGCCAACTCGGTGTCGACCACGGTCGGCATCACCGCGGTGATCGCGACGCCGGTGCCGCGCAGTTCCTCCCGTACGCCGGTGAGGTAGCCGAGAACCCCGTGTTTGGTTGCGGCATAAGAGGATTCGCCCGGCGGAGCGAGACGCGACGCCGCTGAAGCCACCGTGACGATGTGGCCGCGTCCGCGGTGCCGCATCTCCGGCGCGGCCAGGCGCACACCGCGGATCACTCCCAGCAGGTTCACCGCCACCATCCGCTCGGCGGCGATCGCGGGTTCGGTGTCGAAGGGGCCGACCCACATCACGCCCGCGTTGTTGACGAGCACGTCGATCGGACCGAGGTCGGCTGCCGCATCGGCCAGGAAGGCGGCGAACGAGTCGTCGTCGGTGACGTCCAGGCGGTAGCCGCGGGCGGTTCCGCCGAGTCTGTCCGCCGCACGGTGAGCCGCGTCGGCGTCGAGGTCGCCGATCGCCACGCGAGCGCCGAGGGCCGTCAACCGGTCGGCGATCGCGAAGCCGATACCCCGCGCGGCGCCGGTGATCGCCACGGTGGTGCCTGCGATCTGAACGGGTCGGTGCCGGCGGAACGAGAAGCGCATGAGTCCAGTCTGCCCCTCGGCGACCGTCGAAGCGAGAGGCCCCGGCGGACGGAGGTGCTCAGTCGTCGAGGCGGGGTTCGGGTGCGAGGACCGCGCGAGGAGCGAACCAGCCGAGGAAGGCCGCGCCCGCGAGCAGGATCGAACCGAGCACCAGACAGGCGGACTGCAGCGGAGGCAGGAACGCCGCATACGCGCCCTCGGTGATCTTCTCGGCGAGCGAAGACGCCTGCGGTGGCAGGTGACCGGCCACCTCCACGGCACCCGCCAGCGAGCCGCGCACCCCGTCGGCGGCGCGTTCGGCGGCGTCCGGGTCGATCGTCGCCAGCTGGTCGTGGACGTCCTGCGCGGTGCCGGTGATGCGTCTGTCGTACCCGGCCGCCAGGATGCTGCCCGCCAGGGCGATACCGATCGCCGCACCGAGTTCGCGGGCGGTGTCGTTGACAGCCGATCCGACGCCTTGGTTCTCCAACGGGGTATTGGACATGATCGCGGTGGTGGACGGGGCCGTCGCCAGCCCGATACCGACAGCGCACACGCCGAGCATCACGCCCAGCTTCCAGTACACGTCGGCGTCGACGATCCCGAGCGCGAGTACGCCGGCCGCGGCGATCGCGATGCCGGTGGCGAGAACCGCACGCAGCGAGTAGCGGACCGCCACGAGGTTCCCGATCATGGCGAAGACGCCGACGCCGACCACCATCGGGAACAGCGCGACCGCCGACTTGAGTGCCGAGTAGCCGAACACCAGCTGCAACTGCAGGAGCAGCAGATAGAAGACGCCGAAGGAGGCGAGGAACTGCAGCGCCACCGACAGGGAACCGGCGGCGAAAGCGCGGTTGCGAAACAGGTTCACGTCGAGCAGAGGCGAGGATCTGCGCAGTTCGATCACGATGAACGCGGCGATCATCGCCGCGCCACCGATCAGGCAGATCAGGATGAGCGGGTTCGTCCATCCCCGATGCGGCGCCTCGAGCAGGCCGTAGACGACGGCGGCGATCGCGGTCATCGACGTCAGCGAGCCGATGTAGTCGAACCGTCCCGGGGCGTCGTCCTTCGAACTGCCGATCGTGACGGTGAGCAGGAGGGTGGCCGCCGACGACGCCGCGAACGTGATGAAGACCGAATGCCATCCGAAGAAGTTGAGCAGAACCCCGGTGACGAAGAAGCCCATTATCGCGCCGGCCCCGGCCACGCCGGCCCAGATGCTGATCGCGAGCGCGCGCTTCTCACGCGGGACACCGGCCGTGATGAGCGACAGTGTGGCCGGCATGATCATCGCGGCGCCGACGCCGGCGACCACGCGGGTGAGGATGAGCTGGGTGGGGGTGTCCACCCAGACCGCGGCCAGTGAGCCGATTCCGAAGACCACCAGACCGATCATCAGAACCGGCTTGCGTCCGATCCGGTCGCCGATCGCACCCGCGGGCAGCAGCAGCGCGGCCAGTACCAAGGTGTAGCCGTCGATGATCCACGTCATCTGCGCGGTGGTGGCGCCGGTGGCGCGGGCGATGTCGGGCAGCGCGGTGTTGAGCGCGGCCATCGCCGCCACCACCAGGCTCACCGCGAGACAGGCGACGAGGATCAGCCACGCCGTCGCGAAGGTCATCGAATCGTTGCTGGTTCTTTGCCCGACACGCACAGTCTGTTCATCGCCTTCTTTTGTAACTTGTGACACATTGGTCACACGGACAACAGATCACGATCTCGAGGGAGAGTTGATCACCATGGCTTCCAACCAGCTGACGTCCGGCGTCACCGAGATCCGGCAGGGCCGAATCCACATCTGGCGTCTGCTCGCGATGGTCGCGGTTCTCGCCGCGATCCTCACCGTCCTGCTCCTGATAGTCGCAAGCGCGGCTTGATCGTCTTCACGATCAAGCCGCGCTCGCGTCGTCACTGAACTAGCCCGCGTACTTCTCGACGACCGCGCCCACCGGGTCCAGAGCGTCGATGACGTGGCCCTTGGCCTTGCCGCGGACGCTCTTGTACGCCTTCGCGAGGACCGACGGGGCGCTCTGCGCCTGTCCGTCGGTGACGGCGAGCAGCGCCTCGGCGGCCTGGTCGCCGTTGGCTGCCAGGTGAGCGCCGAAGGGCGTGCCCGCGGGCCTCGAATCCCACAGCGGCGAGAGCGCGGTCATGAAGTCGGGCAGCATCTTGTTCGTCGCCACCTGGACCACGCCCGGCTTGAACTTCTGAGCCGCGGAGTACGCGGTCTTGATCGCCGCGCCCGACAGGCCGGACTGCTTCTTCACCTCCGCGTCGATGACGTCGGCGAAGTCGGAAGCCATGGCTTCGCGGTTGGCGTCGAGCAGGGGCAGGAGCGAGGCGGTCATGCAGAGCCTTTCGGTCAGGATTCGAGGAACACGACGTTGCTCAGGGCCGGTGCGTCGTCGCGGTCGACGACGGTGGTGGCCACGAGCAGTCGGTCGCCATCTTCCCAGGCGCGGACTCGGAGCGTCTCGCCGGGGAACACAACTCCGGCGAAGCTCACACCGTAATCGGCCACGGCCGAGACGTCGCCGCCGAAGACCTCGTCGACCACGGCCCGGCAGACGCTGCCGTACGTGCACAGCCCGTGCAGGATCGGCCGCGGGAAGCCGGCCTCGGACGCGAATTCCGGATCGCTGTGCAGGGGGTTTCGATCACCGCACAGTCGGTAGAGGAGCGCCTGGTTCGGCTGGGTCGGCACCAGGATCTCGCGGTCGGCGGCGCGGTCGGGGAGATCCACCCGGGTCGACGAGCCGCGCTCGCCGCCGAATCCGCCCTCGCCCTTGGCGAAGATCGACGATCGTGCCGTCCAGAGCGGCTCGCCGTTCTCGTCGCGAGTGACCGATTCCTGGATGACGACCGCGGCCGAGCCCTTGTCCTGCACCTCGGCGATGCGCGTGCGGGTGGTCGCGGTGCCGGTCGCGGGCAGCGGCCGGTGCACCCGCACCTGCTGGGCGCCATGAACCACCTTCGACAGGTCGATGTCCACTCCGGGGAACGACACCTTCGGTGCCTCGGTGGCGTTGAACGTCGCCGCGACGGTGGCGAACGACGGCAGTACCTTCGGCTCCGAGTCGTGGACGTACTGCAGACCCGCGGTGTCCAACGGGTCGTGGGCCCCGCCCACGGCGAGGTTGTAGAGCGCCACTTCGCGCGGCGTCCACGAGAACGTCACTTCACCGAGGTCGGCGCCGGCGGCGACTGAGGGATCGATGGGCATGAATCAGGCTCCTGCGTGCGAGACGGTGGCGTTCTTGGCCTTCTCGACGGCGTCGAGCGCGGCGAGATATCCGAACACCATGGCCGGGCCGATCGTGGCGCCGGGACCGGCGTAGGTATGGCCCATCACCGGCGCGCTGGTGTTGCCCGCGGCGTAGAGGCCTTCGATCACGCTGCCGTCGGCTCGCAGTGCGCGTCCCGCGGTGTCGGTGTTGACGCCGCCCTTGGTGCCCAGATCGCCCGGAACCATCTTCACGGCGTAGAAGGGCGCCTTGTCGACGACGCCGAGGCTCGGGTTGGGCTTGTTGGTGATGTCGCCGTAGTAGTGGTCGTAGGCGCTGTCGCCGCGGTGGAAGTCCTCGTCCTTGCCGCTGCGGGCGAATCCGTTGAAGCGCTCGGTGGTGGCCTGCAGCTTGTCCGCGGGCAGGCCGGTCTTCTCGGCGAGCTCGGCGATGGTCGTGGCCTTCACGACGACGCCCGACTTGAGCCAGCTCTTCGGCAGCGGCTGTCGTGCGGTGACGCCTGCGAACAGGTATCGGTTGCGGCAGCGCTGATCGAAGATGAGCCAGCCGGGCACGTTCTCGCCTGGGCCGTCGCCCTGGCCGAACTGGCCGCCGTACATCTGGTGGACGGCCTCGACGTAGGGGAGCGATTCGTTCATGAAGCGCTCGCCCCGGGTGTTCACGATGAAGGTGCCCGGCACCGAGCGTTCCGAGAGCGCGAACCACGGACCCTTGGGCAGCGGAATGGTGGGTCCCCACCAGGCGTCGTCCATCAGGGAGACGTCGGCGCCGACCGCGAGCGCGGCGTTGATGCCGTCGCCGGTGTTGGTCGGTGCACCGGTGGTCCACTCGCTGCCGATCGGCGCGCGCTGGTACTTCGCGCGCATCTCGGCGTTGTGCTCGAAGCCGCCGCTGCCGAGGATCACACCGTAACGGGCACGCAGTTCGGTGGCGGCGCCGTCACCCGTCCCTACCTTGACTCCGACCACGGCGCCGTTGTCGGTCACCAGATCGGTCAACGGAGTGTTGAGCCGGATGTCGACGCCCGCCTGCCGGCAACCGAGCAGCAGCTCCGCGGCCAGGGCGGCTCCCATGGCGATCATCTTCTTGCCGCGGCTGCGGGCCCAGAAGAAGCGTGCACCGACCTTCGCCATTCGGACGGGGCCGCGCCAGTGCCGGAATCCGGTGTTGAGCCAGCGGTAATCGGACTGCAGGACGACCATGTTCAGCGGTGCCTTGGTGTACTGGGGATGCAGCGTCGCGAGATCGTCGCCGAGGCGTCGGGCGTCGAACGGCTTGGGCTCCACCGAACGTCCCATCGCACGACCGCCGGGGGCCTCGGGGTAGTAGTCCGAGTATCCCTTGACCCACTCGAGTTCCAGTGGTGCATGGGCGATCAGATAGTCGAGAGCCTCCGGTCCGCGGTCGATGTAGGTGTCGATCCGCTCGGCGGGAGCGTGCTCGCCGATGATGGCGTGGGCGTACTTGCGTGCTTCCTCGGGGGTGTCCTCGACGCCGTCTCGGCGCAGGATCGAGTTGTTCGGAATCCAGACGCCACCACCGGACCGCGACGTGGATCCGCCCCAGTACGGCGACTTCTCGATGAGGACGGTCTTGAGGCCTTTGCTGGCCGCGGTCAGCGCGGCCGCGAGACCGGCGCCGCCGGCACCGACCACGATGACGTCGAACGTCTCCGGCTCGCCGGCTTCGGTGTTCATGGCTTCGGTGGTCATTTCCTGCCCTTCGTCTGCATGCTGCGCTCATCGCGCCAAAGTAGAACGTGTTGCAGAACAGCCTAAACTAGAACACGTTCGCACTGAAAGGGCGGCTCGAGACTGACGGTGGCCGTGACTCAGGCGGCGGCCGTCACCAGCCAGCAGTGATTCGGGTGCTTCACCGCACCGTCGACGAGGTTGGCGCGCAGATCGGCCCGGACGCGGTCGAGGAGTTCGGCCCAGCCCGCCTCGCCGAGCGTGCCGCGGACTCGGTCGGAGACGAGTTGTCCGCTGCTGGTGGCGAGGATGACGGCGAGACGTTCTTCGACCCCGTCCGTGCGACCGCCCGCGCCGTCGGGAGTCGAGTAGTCGCTCTCGAATGTGAAGGGGTCGATGGAGATCTCCGACCAACCGGAACCGTCGAGAATCGATCGGAGGTAGTCGCGGTCGGCGAAGGCCAGCGGGCCCGGTGTGCCCGGCGCCGGACGTTCCGGCGGCTCGTCGAGCGCGGAGACGAGTGTCTTGGTGCCGAGACTGAAGATCCGGTTGCTTGAGCCCTCCTGCCAGCAGATGAACGCGAGTCGACCGTCCGGCACCGCCGCTCGGCGGATGTTCTCGAACGCTTCGACCGGACGGTCGAAGAACATCACGCCGAATCGCGACACGATGCGGTCGAAGCCGCGGTCGCCGATGAGCCCGCGCAGATCCGCGGTCTGCGCGTCGGCGACCACAGCCCGTGCGCCGGGAACCCGACGGTTCGCTGCGTCGACCATCGCGGGCGAGATGTCGACGCCGACGGCATCCGTGCCTGCGGCGACCGCCGCCTCCAGGAGCGTGCCTCCGCCGCATCCCACATCGAGAACGGAGCCGGTCAGGTCGGCGGCTTCCACGAGCGCTCGGGTGGCCGGAGCGAAGATCGCATCGAAGATCGCGTCCTGTTCAGCCCACGCCGCCCCGTGCTGAGTCCAGTCGGGTCGCAGAGAGTCCTTCGCCATGTCTGGGACGCTATCGGCGGCGACACTCGGTCCGCAACGGATCGTGAGTCACATCCCGGGGGGCGGGGTCGCGACGCAGATGGCTGCGCCCATCGGGTCCTTGAACGAGGCGAGGACGCCGTACGGCGTGTCATCGGCGGGCATCAGGATCTCGCCGCCCAGCCTCCCGACAGCGGCGAGCGTGGCGGGGACGTCGTCGACGGTGATGTACACCTGCCAGAACGACGGGTGCCCGTCGCCGAGCATCCCGGCCGCGTCCATGATCCCGGCGGTGCCTTCGCGGCCGTCGCCGCCGGTCACCATCACCTGCGCGTAGCGGCCCGGCCCGTCTGAGCCGCCGCCGATCTCCTCCAGTTCCCAGTCGAATACCCGCGGGTAGAACGCCGATGACGCGGCGTAGTCCATCGACATCTCGTCGAACCAGTACGGTGTGCCGGGCTCGCCGCGCCGCACGAAGCCGGGGTGCGTTCCGGGCTGCCAGACGCCGAACGCCCCGCCCGCCGGATCGAGATACACGGCCATGGTCCCCATGTCGCCGACCGGCATCGGCGGCACGACCACGCTGCCGCCCGCCGCGGTCACCGAGTCGGTGGTGGCACTCGCGTCGTCGCTGCGGAAGTACACCGACCAGACATTCGTGGGCCCGTTGTCGGAGCCGCTCATGGGCATCAGGCCGGCGACGCGCGACCCGCCGGCGGTGAAGTTGCGGTAGCCGCCGAAATCGGCGGACGGTTCCTCGGTCGACCAGCCGAACAGCGTGCCGTAGAAGTCGGAGGCGCGGTCGACGTCGCTGGTCATCAAGTCGAACCAGATCGGGGCGCCGGGCGCGGCGGAATAGGAGGGCATGACGGTCTCGCTTTCGTTCGCGGTGGCTGTCGCTGAAATGGACGTCACCTGTAGATCCTTCTCCATCGCCGCTTCGGTGTCCACGGTCACGCTGCCTCGCCTTGCGTGCCGACGGTCGCGGGGGCCGGGTCCGCCGTCGGCGGATCCGCTGCGGGCAGATCCGCATGTACCGGCACCGTCCGACGGCGCACGCTGGTGCCATGACGAAACCCGATGAATCCCAACACTTCACCCGCGACGACCGCCAAGACCTGTATCGGCGGCGGGTCGTGGTACTCGACGGCCAGTTGGACGACGACAACGGCACCCTTCTCGCGACGCAGATGCTCTCCCTGGCCGCGGCCGACGACAGCGCCGACATCTCGCTCTGGATCCACTCACCCGGCGGGTCGGTTCCGGCGATGCTCGCGATCCGGGACGTGATGAACGTGGTGCCGTGCGATGTCTCGACCCTGGCTCTCGGGATCGCCTGCAGCGCGGGACAGTTCCTGTTGTCGGCGGGGGCCCGGGGCAAACGCCGGGCCATGCCGCACGCTCGCATCCTCATGCACCAGGGGTCGGCGGGTATCGGCGGAACCGCTGCCGATGTGGAGTTGCAGGCCGACGACCTGCGGTACACGCGGGACACGGTCCTGGGCCTGATCGCCGAGGACACCGGCCGCCCGCTGGAACAGATCTTCGAGGACTCGATCCGCGATCGGTGGTTCAGTGCGGAGCAGGCACGCGACTACGGTTTCGTCGACGAGGTGGTCGGGAACTTTACGGACGTGGTCCCGCACGCCGATCGGACCGGTTTCGGCCTCACGGGGAAGGCTGCGCGATGAGCTCCTACCCGATCCCGAACGTCGTCGAGCGGACGCCCGCCGGCGAACGGTTCACCGACGTCTACTCGCATCTGCTCGCGAGCCGGATCGTCTATCTCGGCACTCCGATCGACGCGGGCGTCGCGAACGCCCTCGTCGCGCAGTTGATCTACCTCGAAGCCGACAACCCCGACCGGGATATCGAGCTGTACATCAACTGCGAAGGCGGCGACCCGGCGGCGATGCTCGCGATCTACGACACCATGCAGTACATCCGGCCGCCGGTGGCCACGACGTGCGTGGGGCAGGCGGTGTCGGTGGGAGCGGTGCTCCTCGCGGCCGGGGCGCCGGGCAAGCGGTCCGCGACGCCGCATTCGAGGCTGGTGCTGCATCAGCCTGCGGCGGAGGGACGCGGCACGATCCCCGACTTGATCATCCAGGCCGACGAACTGGTGCGCGTGCGATCGCAGATGGAGCGAATCCTGGCGCGCCATACCGGGCACGACGAGGCGGAACTGCGCGCCGACACCGATCACACGCGGGTGTTCACCGCCGCCGACGCCGTCGGCTACGGGTTGATCGATCAAGTGGTCGACGAGCGGTGACCTCAGGCCGCGCAGGCCAGCGCGGTCGGACGCGACGGCGCCGGGGCCGTCGCGGTCGGCTGCGTCTCGCGGAGATGCTCGCCGACCGCTACGGTCACGTCGCCCAATGTGGTGTCCAGGGCGCCGACCACGGCGGCGATCATCTCACTGGAGGGATCCTTTCGTCCACGCTCGATCTCCGACAGATACTGCACCGACACTCCGGCGCGGGCGGCGGTGTCGGCGAGACGTTCGCCCCGCCGGAGCCGAAGGCTGCGCAGATGTTCTCCGAGCGCTTCCCGGAGCAATGGTGTGCGGACGATCGCGACGACTCCCATGACTCCAAATTAGGCCAGGCGGCGAAGATGACGCCGCCGACTCTGCTCAGAGCAGAATCGGCGGCGTGGCTGTGGGGAGACCGACCTCACCAGTAGCCGTCGGGATCCTCTTCCGGGGACTCGCTCGGGATGATGCCCTCGGCGACCCCGTGATCGATGCTCGCCGACAGCCGCGGGCACGTGGGCAGCAGTGCGGCATTGCCGCCCGAGGCCCGGATCTCGGAGATCTGCGAGCACCGGGCCAGCGCGTCGTCGTTCCACTGGACGCTGGTGTGGTGCGCGCTGGTCTTCTTCACCATCACGTGTGCGTGGCATGTGCGGCACTCGATGTCCGTCATGCCGCCGGTGAGGTAGTGCTTGCGGTCCCGGGCGGTGGCGTCGGCGATCGCGGCGACGCGCTCGGGATCGCCGGCCCACTGCGGGGCCTTCGCCCAGCCGGGGACCGCGGCCCGCTCGTCGGCGCGAGTCATCAGACCGACGCGCCCTCGGAATCGTTGGCCTCGGCCTCGGCGGCCTCCTTCTCGGCCTGGATCCGCAGGTTCTCCTGGACTTCCTTGTTCCAGGTCTCCTGAGCCTTGGCGGTGTCGATCTCGTACTCGAAGCGGCCCGTCATCTCCTCGGTGACGTCGGCGACGTCCACGTAGAACTGCTCGTACCAGCGTCGCAGCTGGTAAACGGGTCCGTCCTCCTCCACCAGCAGCGGATTGTCGATGCGGGTCTTGCGCTTCCAGATCGCGACGTCCTGCATGAACCCGACTTCGACGCCCTTGGTGATCGTCTTGACCATGCCGTCGGTCTGCTCGGGCGAGAGCCCCTGCGGGATCTTCGCCATGACGCCGAACATGAGGACGAACGAGTTCGAGTCGATGGGGTAGTGGCAGTTGGTCAGAATCGTCTCGACCGAGTACTTGCCGTAGTACTGCACCATCGGGTTCAGCATGTAAGACGGGCCGTAATACGCGGCGATCGACTCCAGGCGGGTGTCGCCGTAGGCGGTCGAGATGCCGACGTCGGGGCGGCCGTGGCTGTTCATGTATTGCGCCGCGGTCTCACCTTCGAAGACGTTCTTGAAGTAGTCCGGCAGCGCGTAGTGCACGTAGAAGAAGTGCGCCATGTCGACCACGTTGTCGATGATCTCGCGGCAGTTGGAGCCCTCGATCACGAGCTTGTTCCAGGTCCACCCGGTCCACTCGTCGGTGCCGAACTCGGCGAGTTCGGGAATGATGACGTCCTCCGGCGGCGGGTTGCCCTCGGGATCGTTGTAGACGAAGACCTGGCCGTTGCGGATCATCGTCGGCCACGTACGGGTCTTGGCCAGCTTCGGGTGCCGCTTCGCGTAGGGCACCTCGGCGCAACGTCCCTTGCCGTTCCACTGCCATCCGTGGAACGGGCACGCCACGTTGTCGCCCTTGACGGTGCCCATGGACAGGTCGGCGCCCATATGGCGGCAGTAGGCGTCCAGAGTGTGGATGTCGCCCTTGCTGTCGGCCCACACCACCAGCTTGGTACCGAAGATCTCCAGCGAGTGGGTCTCGCCGTCGTTGTACTCGTCCACCAGGCCGATGCAGTGCCAGCCTCGCGCGAATCGGGTGGGGGGCGTGCCGGTGTCGATCTCCCGGATGTCGGTGTCAGCCATCTTCTCGGCCTCCTCGTCGGTCTCGTTTCGGGCTCTGGCCCGTCTGACTCGATAGTAGAACATGTTCCACTAGAATGAGAACGTGTTCTAGTCCAAAACGAGAACGTGTTCTAATATTGGTCGTAAGTCGATGACGGCACACGAACAGGAGTGACTCATGTCAGCACAGCGGAGCGAAGCCGCGCAGCAGGTTCTGGACAAGATCGATGCATTGCTGCCGGATCTCGCGCAGCGCGCGCAGTCCACGGAGGATGCGCGACGCATCCCCGCGGAGGTCGCGGACATGCTCCAGGAGACCGGCTTCTTCAAGCTCCTGCAGCCCGCGCAGTGGGGCGGTCACGAGACCGACCCCGTCACCTTCTACGAGGCGGTGCGCCGTCTGGCCACCGCCTGCGGTTCCACCGGGTGGGTCGCGGGCATCGTCGGCGTCCACAACTGGCATCTCGCGCTGTTCAGCCAGCAGGCGCAGGAAGACGTCTGGGGCGAGGATCCCAATGTCCGCATCTCGTCCTCGTACGCACCGATGGGCATGGGTGAGGTCGTCGACGGCGGCTACAAGGTCAACGGCTCCTGGGCATGGTCGTCCGGCTGCGACATCGCCGACTGGGTGGTCGTCGGCGGACCGGTCATCAAGAACGGCAAGCCGGTCGACTTCGTCAGCTTCCTGATCCCGCGGACCGACTACAACATCAAGGACGTGTGGAACGTCGTGGGCCTGCGCGGCACCGGCTCCAACACCATCGAGGTCAAGGACGTCTTCGTTCCCACGCACCGGGTTCTGAGCTTCGGCGTCATGAGCAAGGGCGCCGCTCCCGGGCTCGAGCGCAACACGGCGCCGGTCTACAAGATGCCGTGGGGCACCATCCACCCATCGACCATCTCGACCCCGATCGTCGGCATGGCCTACGGCGCCTACGCCGCCCACGTCGAGCATCAGGGCAAGCGCGTCCGCGCCGCCTACGCGGGCGAGAAGGCCAAGGACGATCCGTTCGCCAAGGTTCGCATCGCCGAGGCCGCCTCGGACATCGACGCCGCGTGGCGTCAGCTCTCGGGCAATCTGCAGGCCGAGTACGACCTGATCGTCGCCGGTGAAGAGGTGCCGATGGAACTGCGTCTGGCCGCGCGCCGCGACCAGGTCCGAGCGACGTCGCGTGCGATCGACTCCATCGATCTGCTCTTCGAGAACTCCGGCGCGCACGCACTGGAGAACGGGACGCCGATCCAGCGTTTCTGGCGCGACGCCCACGCCGGCCGCGTTCATGCGGCCAACGACCCGGAACGGGCCTACCAGGCCTTCGGCAACGGCGAGTTCGGCATCCCCATCGGCGACACGATGGTATAGCGCGACGGCCCGACTACTTGACGAGGAACGACGAACACATGACTGACGACCAGAGCCCGATCCGGTCTCTCGGCTACATGCGGATAGACGCCACGGACATGGACGCGTGGCGTGAGTACGGGCTGAAGGTGCTCGGCATGGTGGAGGGTTCGGGGTCCATCCCGGGCGCCCTCTATCTGCGGATGGACGACTTCCCGGCGCGCCTGGTGATCGTGCCCTCCGATCGCGATCATCTCGCGTGCTCGGGCTGGGAGTGCGCCACCGCGGCCGGGCTGCAGGAGGTCCGTGACCGGCTCAGCGCCGCGGGCGTCGAGTTCCGGGAGGGCACCCCGGAGGAGATCGCCGACCGCCGCGTCGACGAGTTGATCGTCTTCTCCGATCCCGACGGGAACGTCCTCGAGGCCTTCCACGGGGTGGCGCTGCAGCATCGCCGGGTGGTGAGCCCGTACGGCCACACCTTCGTCACCGGCGAGCAGGGCCTGGGTCACGTGGTCCTCACCACCACCGACGACGCGCGGGCGCTGACGTTCTACCGGGACGTTCTGGGCTTCCGGCTCCGCGATTCGATGCGGCTCCCGCCGCAGGTGGTCGGGCGTCAGGAGGGTGAGGAGCCGGCGTGGCTGCGGTTCTTCGGCTGCAACCCCCGGCACCACTCGCTGGCGTTCCTGCCGATCCCGAACAGCACCGGCATCGTGCATCTGATGGTCGAGGTCGAGAACTCCGACGACGTCGGCCTGGCCCACGACCGCGCGCTGCGCAGGAAGGTGCCGATGTCGGCCACGCTCGGTCGCCACGTGAACGACCTGATGCTCTCGTTCTACATGAAGACGCCCGGCGGCTTCGACGTCGAGTTCGGTTGCGAGGGCAGGCAGGTGGACGACACCGACTGGATCGCCCGCGAATCGACGGCGGTCAGCCTCTGGGGTCACGATTTCACGATCGGTATGAAGTAGGTCCGAGCCCGTTCCGCCGGTCGAGCGAGCGGAGTGAGTCGATTGCCCACTCCGTCCGCTCGGCCCGATCATCCGGCCGCACTGCACCCGACCCACTGCATCCGACCCCACCGAAGGGAAACCGACATGACTCCGCACTCCCCGTACGGGACCGACGACTTCGACTCCCGGCAGTTCCGGACCGCGATGGGCCAGTTCTGCACCGGGGTCACGGTGATCACCACGCTCGACGAGGAGGAGAAGCCGGTCGGCTTCGCCTGTCAGTCGTTCGCGGCGCTGTCGCTGGACCCGCCGCTGGTCCTGTTCTGTCCGCAGAAGACGTCGCGAACCTGGCCGGTGATCGAGGCGCGGGGGCAGTTCTGCGTCAACGTGCTGTCGAACCGGCAGCAGGATGTCAGCGCGACCTTCGGCGCGCCGGGGGCCGACAAGTTCAAGTCGATCACCTGGGATCCGTCGCCCGCGGGGCTGCCGGTGCTGCGGCACAGTCTCACCTGGGTGGAGTGCTCGGTGGACTCGGTCACCGACGGGGGCGACCACTGGATCGTCATCGGGCGGGCTCAGATCCTCGGCGACGTGCTGCAGGACAAGCCTCTGCTGTTCTATCGCGGCGGCTACCTGTCCACCGAGCATCCGCGGGTGACGCCGGCTCAGGCCGAACTCGACAACTTCCTCACCTGGACCGGAGGCGACACGTGGCTGTGACCGAGCCCGCGGAGTCGGTCACCGGGCCGTTCACCGCGGCGATCGCCGAAGCCGAGGCGCTGGTGCGCAGTGCGGACTTCGCCGAGACCGACGCCGAGCGCGCGGAGGGTCTCGACTATCTGGCGGGCGGCATCTCGTCGATTCTCCAGGTGGCACGCGCGGGGGAGAAGACGCATCCCTATTTCGTGACTTCCACGGGGCCGTACTCCAAGATGGGGCTCGACAACCCGGACACGCTCTATTACCACGCGACGGTGGTCCCCGAGGCCACGTACGTGGTGCGGGGCGTGCGTGGCACCACCGCTGATCTGGCCTTTCAGGTGATCCGGGGCAATTACACGGCGGATGAGGTCCCCGGCGGAGAGACCGCCTTCGACGATCGCGTGATCCCGATCGCCGACGACGGGAGTTTCGAGATCACGTTCGGGCCGGAGCGGCCGGGAGTGCCCGACGGCACCCACTTCGTGCTGGGTGAGGGCGCGACCATGCTCTCGGTCCGGGAGGTGTACAGCGACTGGGCCGCCGAGCAGAAGGGTTCGATCACCATTGAGCGGGTGGACACCGTCGGACTTCCACCCGCGGAACTCTCCACCGACCGGATCGCCAAGCGCTACGCCGTGGCGGCGAAGATGCTGACCTCGCGCGTGAACACATGGTTCAACTTCCCCAAGTGGTTCTACCTCGATGAGCCGGTCAACACCTTCACGGCGCCGCGCACCACGCCGGGCGGGTTGGCGACTCAGTACTCGTCGGTCGGTCACTTCGATCTGCCCGCGGGCCGGTCGATGGTGGTGACCGTGCCGTGCTCCGATGCGCCCTACCAGGGCTTTCAGCTCGGCAGCATGTGGTACATCTCGCTCGACTATGTGAATCATCAGACGTCGCTGAACTCGGCTCAGGCTCAGGTGGACCCGGACGGAATGATCCGGATGGTGATTGCGGCGAACGATCCGGGAATCGCGAACTGGGTGGAGACCACCGGCCGGCGGCGCGGCATCCTGCAGTTCCGGTGGCAGCGGACCGATGCGCCGATCACTGCCGAGCAGGGTCCCACGGCAGTGGTGGTGGACGATGCCGACGTTCCCTCGCATCTGCCGTACTACCGGGACAACCGGATCGACGCCGCCGGCTGGGCAGAGCGGATCGCGGTCCGGCAACGGGCATTCGCCCGCCGGATGCTCGGATAGACAGGCTCGGATAGACAGGACGGGTAATGGCAGGTCTTCTCGACGGAAAGATCGTCGTCGTCTCCGGAGTGGGTCCGGCGCTGGGCCGTGCGGTGTGCGTGCGTTCCGCGGCCCAGGGGGCTCGCGTGGTGCTCGCGGCACGGACCGAGTCGCGGCTCGCGGAGATCGCGGCCGAGATCCGGCAGGCGGGCGGCGAGGCGCTGACCGTCCCCACCGACATCACCGACGATTCCGCGGTGGCGAACCTCGTCGATCGCACCGTGGCCGAGTTCGGCGGGGTCGACGTCCTGGTCAACAACGCCTTCGCGGTCCCGTCGATGAAGCCGCTGGGCCGCACCGACTTCGACCAGATCACTTCCGGTCTCGACCTCACCGTGCTCGGCACACTCCGAGTCATCAAGGCGTTCACCCCCGCGTTGAGCGAGGCGAACGGGTCGATCGTGAACGTCAACTCCATGGTGATCCGGCATTCGGAGCCGCGTTACGGCAGCTACAAGATCGCTAAGTCGGCGCTGCTGTCGATGTCGCAGACACTGGCCACCGAGCTCGGCGGCGAGGGGATTCGGGTCAACAGCGTCGCGCCCGGATACATCTGGGACGACCAGCTGAAGTGGTACTTCGGCGAGGTCGCGAAGAAGTACGGGATCACCCCGGAGCAGGTCTACGAGCAGACCGCGTCGCGCAGCGATCTGAAACGGCTGCCGGAGCCCGCGGAGATCGCAGACGCGGTGCTGTTCCTCGCCTCGGACCTCGCGCGGGCGATCACCGGACACACCCTCGACGTGAACTGCGGTGAATACCATGACTGAGTCCCGAACCACTGTCGGCACGGTCGACGAACTGCACGAGGCGGCGATCCGCGCCGTCGGCCTCGAGGACTTCGGCGACACGGACTACCTCGAAGGTCTCGAGGTGCTGCTGTCGTCGTACGCGCAGTCCGCCGATCTGGAACCGTTGGGCAGCAAGATGTTCCGCTACTTCCTCAAGGGCGCGCTGATCGCACGGCTGCTCAGCGAGGCGGGGTGGAAGAACAACCCGGACTACGTGCGGGTGCCGGTGGAACGGCCGGTGTTCGTCACCGGACTGCCGCGGACCGGCACCACCGCGTTGCACAGGCTGCTGGCCGCCGACCCCGCCCATCAGGGGCTGGAGATGTGGCTGACGGAGTTCCCGCAGCCGCGGCCTCCGCGCGAGACATGGGACGCGAACCCGGTCTTTCAGCAGATAGACGCCGGGTTGTCGCAGCATCACGTGGAGAACCCGGAGTTCATGGGGCTGCACTACATGGGCGCGGCCGAGGTGGAGGAGTGCTGGCAACTGCTGAGGCAGTCGCTGATGTCGATCTCGTACGAATCGCTCGCGCACATTCCCGAGTACTCGGAGTGGCTCGCGCAGCAGGATTGGACGCCCGCCTACGAGCGCCACCGGCGCAATCTCCAGCTCATCGGCGGCAACGACGTCGATCGGCGCTGGGTGCTGAAGAACCCGAGCCATCTCTTCGCGCTCGACGCGATCATGGAGGTGTATCCCGACGCTGTCATCGTGCAGACGCATCGTGCGCCGGAGACGATCATCGGATCCATGTGCAGCCTCGCGGAGCAGGCGACGGCGGGCTACTCGCGTGCGTTCACCAGGGACCGGATCGGGCAGACGCAACTCGATCTGTGGTCGCGCGGTCTGCACGCGTTCTCTCGGGCGCGCGAGAAGTACGACCCGGCGCAGTTCGTCGACGTCGACTTCACCGATCTGAGGGCGGACCCGTTCGGAACCGTGGAGCGCGTGTACGACGCGATCGGTGCCGAGTTCACCGACGCCGCCAAAGGGGCGATGACCGCGCTCGACGAGGATTCCAAGTCGGGCGACCGCCGGCCGCAGCACAAGTACGCGCTCGAGGACTACGGGCTCACCGCAGATCAGGTGCGCAAGGCGTTCGCGTAGGAGCGGTCCACGCTCAGATCCTCGGGGCGCGCGGTGCTCCGCCGGTCAGGCGGCGATGAGGCGGGCGAGGTAGGCCTCGCCGCGGGAGTCGCCCGGTGCGGGCGGGGCGTGCGGACCCTGATCGGGCAGGAGTTCGGCGTGGTGGATCTGGTTGACCCTCCACCCTTTCCGAGGGTACCGAGCAGCGACGGGTCGCCACGCGATGCGCCCGGCGTGTGGACCGTCGATGAGAAGCATCGTCTCCCAGTCGCCGAGGGCCTTGCCCACTGAGCGATTGTGACGGCCGCACGCGGCCCCGAGGTGGTCGACATCGGTGGGGCCGCCGTCCGCGTAATCGGGGAAGTGGTGGGCCTGGGTGCGGGAGAACGGGGCTGCGCAGCCGGGGGCGGTGCAGCCGCGGTCGCGGGCGAAGAGCATCAGCCGCTGGGCTTTCGACGCGAGGCGTCGTCCCCGACCCAGGTAGAGGGCCTGGCCGGTGTGGTGAGAGAACACCGCCAAATGCGGAGTCGCGTCGGCAGCGACTTCGATCAACTCAGCGACGGGCAGCCGAGTACCCGTCGCGGTCAAGGCGACACCCGCGTGCTCGCGCAGTTCTTTGTCTGTGACGGTGACGACGATCTGCGACGACAGCCGGCCGTTCCCGGTGGTTGCGGCGGCGGTCAGTGCGCGTTCGGCGTCGAGCAGCGCGACGAGGGCGTCGTGGCCGCGTTGTCCGGCGGTGCGGTCGTCGCGCTCGGCCGCAGCGGCGACCGCGGCGGGGTCGGCGACTTCGCACGCCCCGCGTGGAGACTCCGGATCTGCCGGGTTGTTCATGCCGGGTGCGGCCCACGAACCCAACAGGAGTTCGAAGCGGGCCCGCAGCGCCGGGGTCAGGGACGCAGTCACTTTGCTCATCAGCCGCCGGTCCTGCGGCATCAAGGCGAACTTGCGGTGCCGCTTGCGGTCCCGCTCGTCGGTCAGTGATCCGTCGGGGTCCAGGTGCGCTAGCAGCCGGATCCCGGCGGCTCGGACGCCGTCCGGGGTCAGCTCCCGCGCCACAGCAGCCAACTGGGCCTCGGCCTGTTCACGCGTCAGTGGGTCGACGGCGGCCGGGATCCTGTCCATGATCGCATCGATCTCCCGGACGTGGGCCGCACCGATGACCCCGTCGGTGACCGCATCGGCGGTGGCCGGGCGCGACGGTGGGAGGGTTTGGCCCTGTAGTCCGGTGAAGCGGCCGATCGCGGCAACGCTGGTCCGTCGGCGGCGGGCCTCACCGTCGCCCAGACGCAGTCCCGAGGACAGGTACTGATGCAGTGACAGGTAGCCGTCCTTGCGGTAGGCGCCGCGGTCGGAGACCTCCACCAGCAGCGCGGCGTCGACGGCGTCGAGCCGGCGGTGCACTCGCTCGAGAACCTCGGCGATCTCGAGGAGCTGTTCCTCGGTGGCGGCGGTGAACCGGGCAGCGGCGAGTGCAACCGTCGCCCCCTCGATCATGGCGACCAGGGCGGCCGGATCTGTTGGCAGCGCCGTTGACGGCTCGGCTTCCGTCTGATCTGCATCCATCCGACTCACCCCCTATCCGTGTCGTCGATCACTCACTATCCGATTGTATGTACGAAGCCTATCGCGGGGGTACGACAAGGCCTGGGTTACAAACCGCTACGGTCCAGGAATCCCTCGATCGCCGCGGCGAAGACCTCGTTGTCGTCTCCGGCAACCATGTGGCCTGCGCCGCTGACGTCGGCGGTCTCCGCGTGGGGGATCAATGCGCGCATGTGGTGCACGCCGGCGTCGCTCACAACATCCGACTTCCCGCCGCGGACGATGAGCGTCGGAACGGTGACGTTCCGGGCGGCCTCGGCCAGGCGTTCGGGATCGGTGTGCCGGCGCGGTTCGTCGCCGTCGCCCGATCGGATGAACTGCGGGTCCCAGTGCCAGTACCAGCGTCCGTCGTCGCGGCGTCGCACGTTCTTGCGCAGTCCGTCCAGGGTCGCCGGACGTGTTCGTGCCGGGTTGTACGCCGCCACCGCGTCGGCCACCTCCTCCAGGCTCGCGAATCCGTCGACGTGATCGGTCATGAACGCCTTGATGCGGTCGATGCCCGTCTGCTCCACGTTCACCACGATGTCCACCAGCACGAGCGCCGCCGCGGCCGACTGGTCCTCGCCCGCGGTGCAGAGGCCGGTGATGCCGCCGAGTGACGCACCGACGATCACGGGGGCGCCAGACAGTGTCGGCAACACGCCGCGCAGGTCGGAGACGAACGCCTCCAACCCGTAGTCGTGGTCACGCGCCCAGTCGCTGTCGCCGTGTCCGCGCAGATCGATGGTGTAGACATCGCGTCCGCGCGAGACCAGGGCGGAGGCGGTGCGGTCCCACGAATGGCGGGTCTGCCCTCCGCCGTGCAGCAGCAGCGCGGGAGCGGCCGCGGGGCCGGAACCGTTCGCGCGCCAGTGGTCGCCGCGCAGTGTGAGGTCGCCGATTTCGACAGCGAAGGACTGCGGGACTGTGACGGTCATGATGGCGGCCTTCCGATGCAACGATTTCCTCTCTTGTGGGTACTACATATCGGAATCGTCCGCGTGGGTGGGGTGTCGTGCGCGCCGGAATCGAGCAGGTGACGACGTCATTGGTGAGCATCCGCACATTAGAGTTCGGTTGACCGAATTATTGCTGAACGCCTAGCCTCATTACATGCTTCGCACAAGGGGTTCGGGGACTCGTCTGCGCGCCGTGGGCCTGCTGGGACCGGCGTTCGTCGCGGCGATCGCCTACGTCGATCCCGGCAATGTCGCGGCCAACATCACCGCCGGCGCGAAGTACGGGTATCTCCTCGTCTGGGTACTGGTCGTCGCCAACGTGATGGCGGTGATGGTGCAGTATCAGTCGGCCAAACTCGGGGTGGTGACCGGGAAGACGCTGCCCGAGACGTTGGGGCGGCGCCTGTCGCGGCGGTCGCGTCTGCTGTTCTGGGCCCAGGCCGAACTCGTGGCGGGAGCCACCGACATCGCCGAGGTGATCGGCGGTGCGATCGCCCTCAACCTGCTCTTCGGACTGCCGTTGCCGATCGGCGGAGTGATCGTCGGCCTGGTGTCGATGGCGATCCTCTCGATGGCCGATCGACGCCGACAGCGGCGATTCGAAACTGCGATCGTGGCGCTGTTGGCCGTGATCGTCTTCGGTTTCCTGGCCGGACTGCTCGTGAATCCGCCCGACGCCGGCGGGATCATCAACGGCATGGTTCCCCGGCTCGACGGCGCCGAGACTGTGCTGCTCGCGGCATCGATGCTGGGGGCGACGGTGATGCCCCACGCGATCTATCTGCATTCGTCCCTGGTGATCGACCGGCATGGTCAGCCGATCGGCGCCGGCCGCACGCGCAGGCTGCTCGCGATCACGCGGATCGACGTCGTCATCGCGCTCGTGATCGCGGGCACTGTGAACATCGCGCTCCTGGTCCTCGCTGCGTCGAGTCTGTATGGACGCGAGGGCACCGACAGCATCGAGGGGGCGCACGATGCGGTACGCGATGCGCTCGGGCCGGTGGTGGCGGCGGTGTTCGCCGTCGGTCTGCTCGCGTCCGGTATCGCTTCGACGTCGGTCGGCGCGTACGCCGGTGGCGCGATCATGGGAGGGCTGCTCAAGCGGCGGATTCCGATTCTCGTACGCCGCGCGGTGACGCTGATCCCGGCGGTCGTCGTCCTGGCGCTGGGTGTGAATCCGACGATGGCGCTGGTCATCTCGCAGGTGGTGCTCAGCTTCGGGATCCCGTTCGCGATCGTTCCCCTGCGTCGCTACACCGCGGACCGGGCCTTGATGGGCGAGTTCGCCGACGGCCGCCCGTTGCGCTGGGCCTCCGCTGTCGCCGCAGTCGCCATCGTCGTGCTCAACGTGGTGCTGATCGGTCTGACGTTCGTGTAGGTGCGCTGTCTGGGCGGGTCTGCGCGCGGTGGTTGGGGACGCTCGCCGTCGTCCCCAGGCTCGTCGAGTAGGAGTGTGAGCGTAGCGAGCGCGTCGTATCGAGACATGGTGCGCGCGGTTGGTTTCGACTCGCTTCGCTCGCTCAACGAGCCTGGAGGGGGCGCTCGCCGTCGTTCCGAGGTTTGTCGAGTAGGCGTGTGAGCGTAGCGAGCGCGTCGTGTCGAGACATGGTGTGCGTTGTGGTTTCGACTCGCTTCGCTCGCTCAACGAGCCTGGGGGGGCTCGCTCAACCGGCCTGGAGGGGGCGCTCGCCTTCGTTCCGAGGTTTGTCGAGTAGGCGTGTGAGCGTAGCGAGTGCGGCGTATCGAGACATGGTGTGTGCGGTTGGTTTCGTCTCGCTTCGCTCGCTCAACGAGCCTGGGGGGTCGCTCAACGAGCCTGAGAGGGGCGCTCGTCGTCGTTCCGAGGTTTGTCGAGTAGGCGTGTGAGCGTAGCGAGCGCGTCGTATCGAGACATGGTGTGTGCGTTGTGGTTTCGACTCGCTTCGCTCGCTCAACGAGCCTGGGGGCTCGCTCAACCAGCCTGGGGAGGTGCCTCAACCGGCCTGGGAAGGTTCGCTCAGACTCACCCGGGCCAGCGCGTGATGCGGCTGGCCGAACAGCTGTGCGTCGGCCTGGGCACGTTTGAAGAACATGCCGATGTCGTGTTCCCAGGTGATGCCGATGCCGCCGTGCAACTGGACGGCGGAGCCGGTGACCGACATGTAACCCTCCGAGCAGTAGACGTGAGCGGCGGCGGCGAGTTCGGCCGCGTCGTCGCGTCCCTGGACGAGGGCATCGATCGCCGCGGCGGACATCGACCGCATCGCCTCCACCTTCACGTACATGTCGGCCATCGCGTGCTTGAGCGCCTGGAACGAGGCGAGCGCCCGCCCGAACTGCTTGCGCGAGGTGGTGTGCTCCACCGTCAGTTCGAGGGCCCGGGCGGCGCCGCCAACCTGCTCGGCCGACAACATCGCCCAAGCCAGGGTGCGGATACGCTCGGCGACGTCCGGTGGCGACGCGAGGGTCGTAGACGACACCTCGTCGAAACTGACGCGAGCCAGCGGTCGCGTGGGATCGAGCAGCGGCAGCGGGGTGACGGTGACGCCCTCGGTATTCGCGTCCACCTCGTGCAGTGTCTGCGCGGCCCCGGCCTCGCCCGGCCGACCGGCCACCACCAGGAAGACATCGGCCGACTCGCCGTCGATCACGTATTCGGCGGTCCCACTGAGCAGGCCCGCCTCGGCGACCACACCGGGCGTCGACCACCCTGCGGCGTCGGCCCAGCACAGGGCGCCGATGCGTTCGCCCGAAGCCAATCCAGGTAGCAGCCGGGCGGCTGCGTCGTCGTCGCCGGAGGCGAGGACGGCACCCGCGGCCAGAACCGCGGACGAGAACACGGGCACCGGAGCGAGTGCGGCGCCCACCTCCTCGACGGCCAAGGCGGTCTCGGTGAGGGCGGCGCCGGCACCGTCGTACTGCTCGGGGACGGCGAGGGCCGCGACTCCCACCTCGGTGCAGAGTGTCTCCCACACGGCGCGGTCCATGCGGCCCTGCGTGCGGATGGCGGCGCGGACCGAGGCGGAATCGGATCGGCGGCGCAGCACGTCGCGGATCGACTCGGCCAAGGCTGCGCGGTCTTCGGCGCTGATGCTCTCGTGAGTGCTCACAGGGTCTCCAGGATCAGGGCGCGGTGCTCGGCGGGAGTGCCCCACGCCGACACGAGCGCACGGGTCTTGGTCAGGTACAGCGAGAGATCGTGCTCGGCGGTGTATCCGATGGCGCCGAGCACCTGCAGACTCCGGCGTGAGGCGAGGTACGCTGCATCCGCCGCGGCGACCTTCGCAGCGGAGACGTCGCGCGCCACATCGGTGTCCGCCGGCGCGTTTCCATCGAGACCCACCGCTGCACCGTGGACCAGGGGCCGGGCCATCTCGATGGCGATGGCGACGTCGGCCAGGTGGTGTTTGACGGCCTGGTACGAGCCGATGGCGCGGTTGAACTGTTTGCGCGCCTTGGCGTATTCCGAAGCGATGTCGAGCATCGCACCGCCCAGTCCGATCAGCTGCGCGGCCGTCGCCAGCGCGCCGAGATGCGCGACCGCCCTCTCGTCCGCGGTCCCGAGCGCGGCTCCGGCTTCGACGTCGGCCACCGTCCGGGTCGGATCGACCGACGGGTGCTCGGCGACGACGGTCCCCGAAGAGAGGGCCCCGTCGCGCAGGACGTAGACGTCCGCGTCGACCGGCGCGGCGGCGCGACGGGCGGTGGCCGACGTCGCGATGGTGGCCGGACGGCCGTTCAGCAGCGCCGCCAGCGCATCGGACGCGCCCGCGGCCGCGAGCGCGCAGGGGACGGCGGCGAAGGTCTCGGCGACCGGGCCGGGCAGCGCGAACCGGCCGATCTGCTCTGCGGCGACCACCATCTCAGTGGCACCGGCACCCGAGCCGCCCAGATCGTCGTCGACGAGCAGACCGGTGATTCCGGCCTCGGCGAGCCGGCCGTAGACGGTGAGGGCGGGGGTGCGGTCGCCCTCCGACCATGCGCGTGCGACCGCTGCTCCGCCTGCCTTCTCGCCGATGGCGGCGACGGTCGACGCGAGGTCGGTGTGGATGTCGTTGAGGAGGAAGTCCATGGTCTATCGGTCTCCGCGGGGCAGGCCGAGGAGTCGCTCGGCGATCACGTTTCGCTGGATCTCGTTGGTGCCGGCGTAAATCGGTCCCGACAGCGAGAAGAGGTAGCCGTCCATCCAGGGGTCGGCGAGTTCGGCGTCGGCGCCCTGCAGGTCGAGTGCGGTCTCGTGGGCGGCGATGTCCCACTGCGACCAGAACACCTTGTTGATCGACGACTCCATGCCGAGCTGTCCGCCGGCCGCCAGCCGGCTGACCGTCTGATACGTCGACAGTTCGTAGGCGCGTGCGCCGATCCAGGCGTCGGCGACGCCCTTGTCGGTGGCGGCGGTCGACGGTGCGTCGGCGCCGCGTTCCTTCCACAGTCTCACCAGACGATCGGTGGCAGCGAGGAACCGGCCCGGCGACCGCAACGACAGTCCGCGTTCGTTGGCCGCGGTGCTCATCGCGACCTTCCACCCGTTGTTCACCTGGCCGATGACGCCCGAGTGGGCTGGGTCGTCGGGGTCGTCGGGCACGAAGACGTTCTCCAGGAAGAGTTCGGCGAACCCCGCCTCGCCGTCGAGCTGAGCGATCGGGCGCACGGTCACGCCCTCGCTGCGCAGGTCGAACATGAAGTACGTGATGTTCCTGTGCCGGCCCGATTTCGCCCCGCTCGCTTCGCTCCCGGCGGCGGGCGCCTCCGGGTCGGTGCGGAACAATCCGAACCCCCAGTCGGCGAAACTCGACCGGGAGCTCCAGGTCTTCTGCCCGTTCAGCAGCCAGCCGCCGTCGGTGCGGGTGGCGGTGGACCGCAGCGACGCGAGGTCGGACCCGGCCTCCGGCTCACTCCATGCCTGCCCCCAGATGTCGTCCGCACGCGCCATGCGCGGCATGATGCGGGCGAGCTGTTCCGGACTCGCGTGCTCGAAGAGGGTCGGGGCGAGCAGGAAGATGCCGTTCTGACTCACACGGCCAGGCGCCCCCGATCGGTAGTACTCCTCTTCGAAGATCAGCCAGTGCAGCAGCGGCTCGTCGCGCCCGCCGAATTCCTCGGGCCAACTGACCACCGACATCCGGTCGGCCGCCATCTCGGCCTCCCACGCGCGGTGCGCTTCGAAACCTTCGGCGGTGTCCATCGAAGGCAGCGGGTCGGCGGGCACGTGCTCGGCCAGCCAGGCGCGGACCTCGGCGCGGAACCTCTGGGCGGCGTCGTCGAACAGCAGGTCCATCAGGCCTCACCCTTCTGCGCGGCGTCGCGCATGCTGCGCGCGTCCATGCCGCCGAGCGAGTCCCCCGAATCGGCGTCGTTGGCCGCGTGTGCGAAGTGATGCCAGCCGAACACCGAGTCCATGGCATTGCGCATCCCCATCTGGTCTTCGCAGATGTTGACGGCCTTTTTGCTCAGGAACAGTCCCTGCATCGGCATCTCGGTCATCTGCGCGCAGAGCTCGTCGACCTTGGCGCTCAGACCCTCGCGCGGAACGACGTGGTTCACCATTCCCCAGTCCAGCGCCTGTGCCGCGGTGAAGCGCTGGCCGGTGAACAGGATCTCCTTGGCACGCCGCGCCCCGAGGACGTACGCGTGCGCGAAGTACTCGACGCCGGGAATGCCCATCCGGGCGACGGGGTCGGAGAAGAAGGCGTCGTCGGAGGCGACGATGAAGTCGGCCGACCACGCGAGCATCAGGCCTCCGGCGATGCACGCGCCGTGCACCTGAGCGATGACGGGCTTCGGGATCTCCCGCCAGCGGCGGCACATCCCCATGTACACCTCGATCTCGCGGGCCAGTCGCTGGTTGCTGTCGAGCGGCTCGCCGTCGCCGCGCGTGTGATCCCAGTGCAGCGTCGCCACATTGGGATAGAACGTGTCGAAGTCGCGTTCGGGGGTGCCGATGTCGTGGCCCGCGGAGAAGTGCTTTCCGTTGGCGCGCAGCACGATCACCTTGATCTCGGTGTCGTCGACGGCTTTCCGGAACGCCGCGTCCAGCGAGTACGTCATCACCGAGTTCTGCGCGTTGCGGTAATCGGGACGGTTCAGCGTGACATAGGCGACGGCGCCGGCGGTCTCGTATGCGACGGGCGACGTGTCGGGGCCGAGGTCGTCGGGCCCCAACGGGGGAGGGATGACGGCGTTGCTCATACCTACAGACTCTAACCTAGCAAGTGCTTGGTTGGTAGGCCGGGCGCCGGCGCGGGCCGTCAGCGGGAGGCGAGAACCATCCCGATGGGCACGCTCACGATGAGGACGGTCAGGACCGCGAGGTAGGCGTACGCCGCCGGCGCCTTCGACCCCAGAAGGCGCAGGCCGGCCCGCCACGTGGCGGCCAGGACGACGAGCAGCAGGATCGACCCGACGTCGACCACGGCCGGTGTGTCGGTCAGCGAGCCGGCGATCACCAGGGCGTTCGCCGCGATCCACCCCGTCAGCTGTGATGCGTGGAAGCGCGCGCTCATCGGCTGCGGGGCACGTTGCTGTGCGATGCCGATCGCGATGAGGGCGACGCCGCAGACGAGCACCAGGTAGGCCGCCAGCCAACTGCCCTTCGCCAGATCGAGCGGGCGCGCCACGGCGGCCACCAAGCCGCCGGCGATGACAGCGGCCGACCCCGTCGCAGTGAAGAGGTCGATCTCCACGCTCAACCGGCTCACTGGCGGCCTCCCGCCAGGACCGCCAAGCAGTGGTCGCCGTCGACGAAGGCGTCCAGCCGCTCGAGGCGGAGGTCGGTGTGGTGCCTGCTGAGCACGCCCTGCACTATGCCCCGGTGCACCGAGCAGGTCAGCGCCGGCTGTCGTCGGGCGAGTTCGAGGAACGGGCAGCGGTTCAGGCGGATCCGGTCGCCCGCCGCTTCGGGTGCGAAACCGAGATCGTCGAGTACGGCGACCAGATCTTCGACCGGTTCGTCGGAACCCGAGCTGCCGGCCGCCCCCCATTCGCGACCGGCGGCCACCGCACGCGCGGGCGCGTCCGGCGTGTCGGCCAGTGTTCGGAGCAACACATCGGCCAGGACCCCGTAATTGCGAGGGCCGGACGGGTCCATCGCGGGGCGCGCCCGATAGAGGAGCCGAGGCCGCCCCGGCCCGTCGTGGGCGGCGGTGTCGACGACGATCAGCCCGTCCGCGGTGAGTGCGCGCAGATGAAAGCGGACGGTGGTCTGCGGAATGTCGGTCGCCTCCGCCACTTCGGCGACGGTCATCGGCGCGGCCGCCGCGCGGAGGGTGTCCAGGATCGTGGTGCGCATGGCGGTCAGTGGTCGGTGCCCTGCGGCGGGAGGGAGGCCACCAGCGGTGCGTCGGCCCCGGTGGGCCCGAGCTTCATCGCGCCGCCGGGTGAGCCCAGCGGTGCGTCGCGGCCGGGCAGGGTCTCGACGAAGAAGTCCGCGTTGTCGGTGATGTACGGCGTCCATTCGTCGGGGACGTCGTCCTCGTAGAAGATGGCCTCCACCGGGCACACCGGCTCGCAGGCGCCGCAGTCGACGCATTCGTCGGGGTGGATGTAGAGGCTGCGGCCGCCTTCGTAGATGCAGTCGACGGGACATTCCTCCACGCACGCCCGGTCCATCACATCGACGCAGGGGAGCGCGATCACGTAGGCCACGACGTCACCGCCCGGTGCCGAGCGGCTCGATCGTGAGCGTGGGCTCGCGGTGGGTGTGGACGGTGAGATAGCTCAGCCCGTCGGGACCGGCGGTGAACGATCGCTCCGACCGCCGCGGCAACCAGAGCAGATCGCCCGCGGACACCGCCACATCGCCGGTCTCGGTGCCGACGGTGCCCGACCCCGCGACCACGTGGATCAGGACGTCCACCTCCGCTCCCCGGTGCGTGTCGATACCGCCGCCCGGGGCCAGCCGGATCAGGTTGGAATCGAGCCCGCGGCCGTCGAAGTCGAGCTTCCACGCCACACCGGCGGCGTCGACCGGTCCGTCGGTGAGTTCGGCGGTGTTGCCGAGCAGGCGGGGCGGCGGGGCCGCGGTTGTCTTGCTGATGCGGATGCGGTAGTCGCGCTTCTCGCGCACCAGATAGTCCCAGCCGTATCCGCCGGGCAGTCGCTCGTCGAACTCGTCGTGCAGATGCCGCGGATCGTGGTCGTTGATCAGGATGATCGCCTCGCCGACGTCGAGTGAGTCGAAGATGCCGAAGATCTTGGGGTGGCGCTGGGGCTTGGGGATCTCGCGGACATCCAGGGTGACGTCGGGCATGACCAGTCCTCCTAATAAAAACAATGAAGTCTTGTAAAAAATCTAGCGCGATTCGTGACGTGGGGCAACGCCTGGGTTCAGCGGCGGACGGCGGCGCTCACCGCGTCGGCGGCCGCACGGGTCGCGGTACCGAGCCCTGCGACCTCGTCCGCGGGCATCGTCGAATCGGGGCAGGAGACGATCGCGCCGATCGCGGTTCCGTCGGCGTCGAAGATGGGGGCGCCGACGCTCACCGCACCCACCTCGCCGGTCAATTCCGCGGGCAGGTAATCGATCGCCGACAGTTCCGACACGAGTTCCGACATCCGCGATCGCAACTGGGCGGGCATTTCGTCGAGATTGCCCAGGGTGTCGATGATGGCGCGGTGGTGTCCGGTGATCCGCTCGATCGAATAGCCCCGATCGCGGATCGCGTCGAGGACGGCGGCGAGGCGGGCGCGCTGGTCCGCGGACGCCTCGGCCAGCCAGTCGGTGCGCTCGGGCTCGTCCGACCATGCGATGAACTCGCGGCACAGCGGCGGTCGGAGGTGGACGCGGCGCAACGGCGGCACCCAGGAATCGGGAGCGGTCTGCGGGACGACCTGATCGGCCACGGTCACCAGATCGCCGGTGCGGCGCGCGAGGAACGCCGGCACTCCGGTCTCTTCGACGAGGGTCTGCATCGCGGGGATCGCGCTCGCCGCCACCAGGTCCAGACGTGCGGCGCGCCGGGACACGGTGAGGAACTCGGGGCCGAGTGAGAAGGAGTTGTCCCGCCGCCTGGACAGCCAGCCGAGTTCGCACAGCTGAGTGGCGATCGCGTGTGCGGTCCCGCGGGGGATGCCGGTCACTCGCACGACCTCCGCGAGCGTGAGGGAATCGCCCGCGCGCTCGACGAGGAGCGACATCACGTCCACCACGCGGCGCGTCGGCGGGGACGATTGACGCTCGGGGCGTCCGTCACCTACCGTTGCTGTCATATTGCCAACACTAAGTGTCGAATATTCGACAAGTCAAGGAAAGTGGCGTCGATGATCACATCGCCCGACGGGACCCGTCCGGCCGCCCCGGCCGGAACCGGCCGACGGTACGAGCTGACGACTCTCGAGGAACTGGAGGCCGAGTCCGTCCACATCTTCCGCGAAGTGGGCGCCACTTTCGAGCGCCCCGCCATGCTCTTCTCCGGGGGCAAGGACTCGGTGGTGATGTTCCATCTGGCGCGCAAGGCGTTCTGGCCGGCGCCGGTCCCATTTCCGCTCATGCACGTCGACACCGGACACAACTTCGACGAAGTGATCGAGTACCGCGACCGGGTGGTCGAGCAGACCGGGGTGTCGCTGATCGTCAGCAGCGTGCAGGACGACATCGACGCCGGCCGGGTGGTCGAGCAGACCGGGCCGGGCACATCGCGCAATCGGCTGCAGACAGCGGCGCTGCTGAGGGGGATCGCGGAGCATCGGTTCGACGCGGTGTTCGGCGGTGCGCGACGTGACGAGGAGAAGGCACGCGCCAAGGAACGGTTCTTCAGTTTCCGCGACTCGTTCGGAGCATGGGACCCGCGCAACCAGCGGCCCGAACTGTGGAACCTGTACAACGGCCACTGCGCGCGGGGTGAGCACATCCGAGTGTTCCCGTTGAGCAACTGGACCGAGCTCGACATCTGGAACTACATCGCCCAGGAGGGCATCGAACTCCCGTCGATCTACTACGCGCACGAGCGTGAGGTGGTGCCCCGTGACGGCATGCTCCTGGCGAAGACGCGCTTCCTGGAGACCTATCCGGGTGAGACCGCACACGTCGAGCGCGTTCGTTTCCGCACGGTCGGCGATGCCACCTGCACCGGTTGTGTCCGAAGCGAGGCCGACACCCCGGAGAAGGTGATCGCCGAAGTCGCCGCCACTCGGGTCACCGAGCGGGGCGCCACGCGAGCGGACGACCGGATCTCCGAAGCCGGCATGGAAGACCGCAAGAAAGAGGGCTACTTCTGATGCGCACCGACAACCGTGCGGCCGGCCCGGCCGACACCGAGGTGATCGCTCCGGCGGAACTGCTCAGGATCGCCACCGCGGGCAGCGTGGACGACGGCAAGTCGACTCTGATCGGCCGGCTCCTCTACGACTCGAAGTCGATCCTCACCGACCAGCTCGAAGCGATCGAGCGCACCAGCGCCCAGCGCGGAGACGAGTACGCCGATCTGGCGCTGCTCACCGACGGGCTGCGCGCCGAGCGCGAGCAGGGGATCACCATCGACGTGGCGTACCGCTACTTCGCGACCCAGAACCGGAAGTTCATCATCGCGGATTCGCCGGGACACGTGCAGTACACCCGCAACATGGTCACCGGCGCGTCCACCGCCGACCTCGCGATCATCCTGATCGACGCTCGCAAGGGCGTGGTCGAGCAGACTCGCCGCCATGCCTTCCTATCGTCGCTCCTGGGGATCCCGCACTTGACGGTCTGCGTCAACAAGATGGATCTCGTCGACTACTCGCGGGAGCGGTTCGAGGAGATCTGCGACGAAGTGGTCGCGTTCGCGGCCAAGCTCAACGTCGGCGACATGAGTTTCATCCCGATCTCGGCTCTGCGCGGTGACAATGTCGTCGACCGGTCCGAGGCGATGCCCTGGTACACCGGCCGACCGCTGCTCAGCCATCTGGAGAACGTGTACATCGCCTCCGACCGCAACCTGCGCGACGCGCGGTTCCCGGTGCAGTATGTGATCCGACCGCAGCGCAGCGACGGCCTCGACCACCGCGCCTTCGCCGGCACCGTCGCCGGAGGGACGTTCGCGGTGGGCGACAAGGTCGTCGCGCTGCCCGGCGGATTCGGGACCACGGTGAAGCAGATCTGGGGACCCGGCGGCGTCGAACTCCAGGAGGCGTTCGCCTCCCAGGCGGTCTCGATCGCGTTGGACGACGAGATCGACATCGTGCGCGGCGACATGCTGGTGCGGCCCAACAATCGCCCGCACGTGGGACGTGAACTGGACGCGATGGTCTGCTGGTTCTCCGCGAGCACCGCTCTCGCTCCAGGCAACACCTACGTGATGCTCTGCGGAACCCGGGAGACGCGCGTGCGCGTGCAGGGACTCAACTACCGGCTCGACGTCAACACTCTCCATCGGGACGAGGACGCGACGGCCCTCACGCTCAACGAGATCGGCCGGCTGTCGTTGCACGCGCAGCATCCGGTGATGTTCGACGAGTACCGCCGCAACCGCGCCACCGGCAGTTTCATTCTGATCGACGAGACCACCAACGCGACAGTGGCCGCGGGCATGATCAGTGCACCGCTCGCACACGACAGCCACGTGGTGTGGCAGTCGAGCAAGGTGACGCGCGCAGGACGGTCGCATCGCGGCGCGACCGTATGGCTCACCGGGCTCTCGGGGTCCGGTAAATCGACCATCGCCACCGAGTTGGAGCGGCGGATCGTCGCCGAAGGCAGGCCCGCCTACCTGCTCGACGGCGACAATCTGCGTCACGGGCTCAACGGCGACCTCGGCTTCAGCGACGACGACCGGCGCGAGAACATCCGCCGGACCGCGGAGGTCGCGTCGCTGTTCGCCGATTCCGGAGCGATCGCGTTGGTGTCGCTGATCAGCCCGTTCGCCGCAGAGCGGCAGCGGGCCAGGGAGATTCACGAAGCGGCTGATCTGCCGTTCTATGAGATCTTCGTCGACACTCCGCTCGACGACTGCGAGGCACGTGACCCCAAAGGCCTCTACGCGAAAGCCCGGGCCGGCGAGATCACCCAGTTCACCGGCATCGACTCTCCGTACGAAGTGCCCGAGAGCCCAGACCTGGTGGTGCGCCCGGGCGATGGGTCACCGAAGCAGATCGTCGACCGGATCATGCGCGAACTGGGGCTGTAGCCGGTGCGAGCAGCCCCAGCGCCGCTCCGTACAATTTCAGCCGGCGGGAGATTACGCAGTCCGTAACCAGGGGGAGTCGGCGAATGCGCGGTCAGCGACCACACCAGACGATGTCTGGGCACGATACGGCGGTCTGGCACACCGTACGGATCAACGATCTCATCGATCGTGGGAACATCGATGAATGCCCGCGGGTGACAACGACATTCGCGCCGATGGATGCGAGCGAACACGTCTTCGCTCAAGGCCCGTTCGGATTGTTCAACTTCGAAGCGATGGGTGACGGTTCGTACGTCCACAGCAGCGGCGCGGTTTTCGCGACGGGTGGAGCCGCTGCGGCTTTCGCCGGCGCATTCACCATCGCGCAGGCGCTGGGGAACAGACAGCGGAAGCGCGTGGTCAGAGCGGCCGCCCAGCCGCGTTGGAGACAGATCGACGCGGGTTCGTTGTGGGTCAGCAGTCATGGCGTGCATTTCGCCACTGCGATGAAGTACTACTCCTGGGCGTACTCGGCGATCGATGCCTTGGAACTCATTTCTCCCGGGACCATCCGTTTCGAAGGCAGGTCTCTCAACGGACCGATCTCATGGGTTCTCGAGTCAGATTGGGCTGAACTCGCTTTTACGTTGTGGGCGAGGTCCAGACACCCGAATCATCCCCAGTTCGTCAGTCGGGCATGGGTGCCGGCGGGTTGGCGGGAGCGAGTCATCGCAGGCGGATACGCTCTCCCCTGATTTGGATTCGGGGCTGTGAGCGTACTTCGTCGCGGCCTGGTCATTCGGGCCTGCCTCGGTGCAACTGGGAGATCGCCGCGCGGACATCGGCGCCGGTCACGGTCATCAGATCCGATTCGGTCAGCATCGCGAGCTCGGCGGTCCGGGCGAGCCGCAGCTCGCGTTCCTCCTCGGCGGCTTCGACGACGTTGCGCACGAAACGGGCGTTGCCCGCGGTATCGGATGCGCGGCGGCCCTCACGGATCAGGCCGTAGAGGTCGGCGAACTCTGTTTCGAGCATCGCCGTCGCCTCCGCCGACAGCCGGGCGTCCCGGTGCTGAGCGATCGATTCGGCGATCCGGATCAGCTCACCCGGTGTGTACGAGGTGAATCGGATCCGGCGGGCGAAGCGGGACGCCAGACCCTCGTTCGCGGCCAGGAGTCGGTCGATGTCGTCGTCGTAGCCTGCGATGATCACGACCAGGCGGTCCCGGTCGTTCTCCATGCGAGCGAGCAGCGTGTCGACGGCTTCGCGGCCGAAGGCGTCGCCGCCGGCGAGCCCCTCCTGAACGAGGGTGTACGCCTCGTCGATGAACAGCACACCGTCGAGGGCGGAGTCCACGACCGCTGACGTCTTCGGTGCCGTGGCGCCCAGGTGCTGTCCGACGAGGTCTTTTCGACTGACTTCGACGACCGTGTCCGTCGACAGCAGACCGAGCGCACGGTACAGCCGCGCGACCAGACGAGCGATCGTGGTCTTACCGGTCCCAGGCGGTCCGGTGAAGGCGAGGTGCAGACTGCGCGACTGTGTGCGCAGTCCCTTCTCCGATCGCAACTGTGCGAGGGTGACCGCCGCGCGCAGCCGCTCGACTTGTTCTTTGACCGGCGCCAGCCCGATCTGAGCGGCGAGTTCCTCGGACACCTCCCGCAGGGCGAGTTCGTCGACGCCGCGCCCCCGTTCGGCGCGAGGGCCGCCGGCGGGTTCGACCGCGCGATCGACCGTCAGCTGCAGCGACGGATCGGCGAGCGCGCGGGCGGCGTCGGTGAGCCGTGAGTCCAGGGCGTAGGCCTCTTCGAACGCAGACCGGGCAGCGGACTCGTCGCCCTGTGCGCGCAGGGCCAGCCCCATCGTGAAGAGGGCCTGCGGCCGGCAATTGGTGAGCACCGAGTCCCCGGCGCTCGACAGTCTGCGCAGCCCCTCCTCGAACAGGCCCAACTGCACACAGGCCGTTCCGATCATGAAGTCGGCTGCGGCGCAGAGATACTCGTCGTTCCACGTGCTTGAGACGGAGAGTGTCCGCAGGACATCGCGCCAACGGCGCTTGCGTAGCTCGACAATGCCGCGGCAGAAGTCGGCGGTCGAGCCGGCGTGCTCGATCTCGGCCAGTACGCCCTCGGCGCCGGCCACGTCTCCGCCGGCCAGCAGGGACGCCGCATATGCCGCGGCGGCGTCCGCCGGTCCGGTGATCGGCAGGTCGATGAACATCCCGCTCGGCAGATGCCCGGCCAGCACACCGGTCGGAAGTCCCAAGCGGCGTTGCTCGGCGCCGATCGAATCGCGCGCTCGGTACAGCCCCAGCAGCACCGGACCCGATCGATCGCCGACGGCGACCCGTCCCAGCCAGGCGTCGCCGAGTGCGCCGTCGAGCTCGGTGGCGCGGGTGAAGGCCGCCTCGGCTCGTTTCGGATCGGGCGGCCCGCCGCCGGTCAGGAATCCGGCAGCCGTGAGCCCGGCGATGAAGTACTCGCGGGCAGGCGACTTGCCGTCTGCCGCTCCGCGCGTGGATAGAGCGCGCGTGGATAGAATCTGCCCCTCGGCCATGTGGTCCCCCCGAACCTGGTGTGCGCAAACTGTATCCATACCCTCCGACAAGCGGGGCCGGACCGCGCGAACTCCCAGCAGAGGGCACCCGCGCGCCGCATCCCGGTGGTGCTCGCGCACCCCGGCCGGAGGCGTGGCCGTCCACCCACGTGACCTCGCATAGAATGGTCGCCGTGAGCGCCCAGGTCGATACCGTTTCCCACGCCGCTGATACCCCCGATCAGCCGCAGCCCTATGCCGAGCTCGGTCTCAAGGACGACGAATACGCCCGGATCCGGGAGATCCTCGGCCGCCGTCCCACCGACGCCGAACTCGCCATGTACTCGGTGATGTGGTCTGAACACTGCAGCTACAAGTCGTCGAAGGTGCACCTGCGCTACTTCGGCGAGACGACCACCGAGGAGATGCGGGCGGGAATGCTCGCCGGCATCGGCGAGAACGCGGGCGTGGTCGATGTCGGCGACGGATGGGCCGTCACGTTCAAGGTCGAGTCGCACAACCACCCGAGCTACGTCGAGCCCTACCAGGGCGCGGCGACCGGCGTCGGCGGCATCGTCCGCGACATCATGGCGATGGGCGCGCGGCCGATCGCGGTCATGGACCAGCTCCGATTCGGTGCGGCCGATGCGCCCGACACCCGGCGCGTGGTCGACGGCGTGGTCCGCGGCATCGGCGGCTACGGCAACTCCCTCGGCCTGCCCAACATCGGCGGCGAGACGGTGTTCGACCCCAGCTACCAGGGCAATCCGCTGGTGAACGCGCTGTGCGCCGGCGTGCTGCGCGTGGAGGACCTGCATCTGGCATTCGCATCGGGCACGGGCAACAAGATCATCCTGTTCGGCGCCCGCACCGGACTCGACGGTATCGGCGGCGTCTCGGTCCTGGCGTCGGAGACCTTCGACGACGACGGCGGCAACGGCCCGAGCCGCAAGAAGCTGCCGAGCGTGCAGGTCGGCGACCCGTTCACCGAGAAGGTGCTGATCGAGTGCTGCCTGGACCTGTACAAGGCAGGTCTCGTCGTCGGCATCCAGGACCTGGGCGGTGCCGGACTCTCCTGTGCCACCAGCGAATTGGCAGCGGCAGGCGACGGCGGCATGCACATCGAGCTCGAGAAGGTGCCGATGCGAGCCGAGGGCATGACCCCGGCGGAGGTGCTCTCGTCGGAGTCGCAGGAGCGCATGTGCGCGGTCGTGACCCCGGAGAACGTCGACGCCTTCATGGAGGTGTGCCGCAAATGGGACGTCCTCGCCACGGTGATCGGCGAGGTCACCGACGGCGAGCACCTGGAGGTGACGTGGCACGGTGAGACCGTGGTCGACGTGCCGCCGCGCACCGTCGCCCACGAGGGACCGGTTTACGAACGACCCGTCGCACGCCCCGACTGGCAGGACGACGTGGTCGCCTCGACCACCGAGGGTCTGGCGCGCCCGCAGACCTCCGACGAACTGCGCGCCACGTTCCTCAAGTTGCTCGCGAGCCCGGCGCTGTGCAGCCGAAAGTTCATCACCGAGCAGTACGACCGCTACGTGCGCGGCAACACCGTCCTGGCCGAGCACGCGGACTCGGGCATGATCCGGATCGACGAGGAGACCGGTCGCGGCATCGCGATCGCCACCGACACGTCGGGTCGCTACACCTATCTCGATCCCTACGCCGGCGCCCAGCTGGCACTGGCCGAGGCCTACCGCAACGTGGTGGTCTCCGGTGCCGGCCCGCGCGCCGTCACCAACTGTCTCAACTTCGGTTCTCCCGAGGACCCCGCCGTGATGTGGCAGTTCAGCCAGGCCGTTCGCGGTCTCGCAGACGGCTGTGCGCAGCTCGGCATCCCGGTGACCGGAGGCAACGTCAGCTTCTACAACCAGACCGGTTCCACCGCGATCCTCCCGACACCGGTCGTCGGCGTGCTCGGTGTGATCGACGACGTCCGCCGGCGCATCCCGACCGACATCGGCACCGAGCCGGGCGAGACGTTGATCCTGCTCGGCGACACCCGTGACGAGTTCGACGGCTCGATCTGGGCACAGGTGGAGCACGATCATCTCGGCGGCGTGCCGCCGAAGGTCGACCTCGAACGCGAGCGTCTGCTCGGCGAGATCCTGGTCGCCGCATCGCGTGACGGTCTCGTCTCCGCAGCGCACGACGTCTCCGAGGGCGGTCTGATCCAGACCGTCGCCGAAGCCGCACTGGCGGGCGAGACCGGCTGCCGCATTCTGCTGCCCGAGGGCGCCGACCCGTTCGTGACGCTGTTCTCGGAATCGGCGGGGCGCGTCCTGGTGGCCGTGCCGCGCACCGAGGAGTCGAGGTTCTGCGCGATGCTCGACGCCCGGCAGATGCCGTGGACGCGCATCGGTGTCGTGGATCAGGGCAGCGACGCGCTGGAGGTCCAGGATCACTTCGAGGTCAAGCTCGACGAACTGCGCGAGGTGCACGAGGGAACGCTGCCCCGGTTGTTCGGGTAGCCGTTGGGTCACGATGAGCGACTGACGAAGGCGGCGCCGCGGAGAACTCCGCGCGCCGCCGTTCGTCATTCGTCGATGTGGTTCGGATCGGCGGTGACCCGGACGATGCGGGTACTACGCATCGACGCGCCGGGGCTGGCGATCGGGACCGTCTTCTACATCTGGTCGCTGACGCCCTCGCTGCTTCCTCGGCTCTGGGCGTTTCAGGGTCTCATCGGCGGAATCGCCGCGGCGACCGGCTACGCGGTCGGCTCGCTGCTGGCCTTCGCGATCGGGCGGCTGGTTCTCTCACGCGTCGCCTGGTGGCCGCCGCCGGCCCGCGTTCGTCGCGTTTTGCGCATCGGCGTCCCCATCCTGTGCGCGGTGGCCTCGACGGTCGCTCTGTACTACGGCGTGCGGTCGCAGGCCCAGCTCGCCGACCTGATGGGAACCGACCCTCCGTCGTACCTCGGCTATCTGCGGGCGATGGCGTTGAGCCTGGTGATCGCGGTCGCGATCGTCGCGGTGTTCCGGGTGCTTCGGGACGTCGGCCGGTGGCTGGCGCGCACCATCAACCGGATCTTCCGCATCCCGCGGCGGGTGGCGGGGGTGATCTCGCTCATCGTGATGCTGGTCGTGACGTACACGCTGATCGACGGCGTCGCGCTGCGCGGCAGTTACGCGGCGATGAACGCCGTCTTCAGCGCCACCAACGACACCACGCGCGACGGCGCGGTGCAGCCCGCCCTGGCCGAGAAGTCGGGAAGCCCTCAGTCCGCGGCACGGTGGGAGACCCTCGGATTCGAGGGCCGGAACTTCGTCTCCGGAGGCATTCGAGCGGCCGAACTGGCGAAGTACAACGGCCGGCCCGCGAAGGAGCCGATCCGCGTCTACGCCGGTCTGGAGTCGGCGGACGGCCCGGACGCGCAGATGAAGCTGGTAGTCGACGAATTGGAGCGGACCGGCGCCTTCGATCGTCAGACGCTCGTGATCATTCCGACCACCGGCACCGGCTGGGTCAATCCGACCGCCGCGCAGACTTTCGAACTCGTCGCGAACGGCGACAGTGCGTTGGTCGCGGCACAGTACTCGTACCTGCCGAGCTGGGTCTCGTTCCTCGCCGACCGCGAGAAAGCCGCGGAGGCCGGACGCCGCCTGGTGACGGCGGTGCACGACAGGTGGCTGACCAAGCCGCCCGGTCACCGGCCGAAACTGTTCGTCTACGGCGAGAGCCTCGGCACGCAGGCGGGTGAGGGGGCGTTCGACGATCTGAATGCGATCCGCTCGACGGTCGACGGTGTGCTGTGGGTCGGGCCGCCCGACTCGAATCCGTTGTGGCGCGCGCTCGTCGACCGTCGTGACCCGGGCACCCCGGAGGCGGAGCCGACTTACGCGAACGGGCTGGTGGTCCGCTTCGCCAACGACGCGGCGGCCATCGGCCGCAATCCGGATCCCTGGCTCGCGCCGCGGGTGCTGTACATCCAGCACCCGTCCGATCCCGTGGTCTGGTGGTCGCCCGAGTTGCTCTACCAGAAGCCGGACTGGCTTTCCGAGCCCGCCGCCGGCGACCGCAGTCCCGCGATGCGGTGGTACCCGATTGTCACGTTCTGGCAGGTCAGCGCGGACCTGGGCAATGCAGCCGGAGTACCCGACGGACACGGACACAATTACGGCACCGTCATCCTCGACGGTTGGATCGCAGTGACCCAGCCCGCGGGCTGGACCGATGCGGACACCGCGCGGGTGCGGTCCGCGCTGCTCGATCTGCGAGGCCACGACGGTCCGGAGAAGTGAAGGCGGACAGGCGAGTCGGGCGATTACGGCAGTAGGTCGTTCGGTCGACACGGTTGTGTTGTGGTCGTACCGCCGGGCTATCGTTCGGTGATCGAAAATCCACTGAGAGGAAGCGCGACCACATGACGAACCCGAACGAGTCCCCCGACAACAATGCCGGTGGGCAACCCTTCGGTGCGCCGCAGTATGGGAACGACCCTCAGTACCCGGCGAATCCCCAGTACGGCGCTTCCCAGTACGGATCGCCCCAGTACGGATCGGCCCAGTACGGATCGCCCCAGTACGGCGCCGCACCCGGGTACGGCGCGCCCCAGTACGGGTACCAGGGCGGCGCACCGGGTGTGGAGCCGGACAACAACCTGGTCTGGGCGATTCTCAGCACGGTGCTGTGCTGTCTGCCCCTCGGCATCGTCTCGATCGTCAAGGCGACCTCGGTCAGCAAGCTGTGGGCGATCGGTGACTACGCCGGCGCGCAGCGGGCGGCCGACGATGCGAAGAAGTTCGCGATCTGGAGCGCCGTCGCCTCGGTCGTCGTCTGGGTGATCCTCGTGATCGTGTACGTCGTGATCATCGCCGCCGCCGTCAGCACGTCGACGACGACCACTCCCTAGGCCGCGATCCGCGCACCGACTCGATGAACAAGCGATGACTCGGATCGACACCGACAGCGCGACGTCGACGCCCGCCCACAGGTGGGCGTCGACGGTCGTGCGGCATCGTGTCTATACGCCGCTCGCCGCTCTCACCGGCGCGGCGGCGGTGTGCGTCGCGGTCTGGTTCGGTGATCCCACCACGCCCGGCGGGTATCTGCCTCCGTGCCCGACCAAACTGCTGCTCCACATCGACTGTCCGGGATGCGGTTCCACACGCGCGCTGTACTGCCTGCTGCATGGCGACATACCTGCGGCGTTGCATTACAACGCCGTCGGCGTCCTCGCTTTCGTGCTCATCGCGGCAGCGTTCGTCAGTTACACGATCGGGTTGTGGAAGGGCAGACGCATCCGCAGCTGGCAGCACTGGAGGTACGCGCCGGTGGTGACGCTGGTCGTCGTGGCCGCGTGGTTCGTCGTCCGCAACATTCCGATCGCCCCGTTCGACAGTCTGAAAGTGTGAGGCCCGGCAGTGACCGATGCGCAGAAACCGGAACCGACCCCCGAGGCGGACGGAACCACGCCGATAGAGAACCCGACGACGCCGATCGCCGACGACGAATGGTCGGCGTACGCCCAGACGCAGATTCGTGGCGTGGCACCCCACCCGGCCGAGAACCCTTTCGAACACGGTGCCTTCCCGGCGCAGCCGCCGTACGAGAACGCGGCTCCGCCGCCTCAGCCGTCACCGGTTCAGCCGGCGCAGGCATACGGCTACGGGTACGGATACGGGTATCCGGTGGCCGGTGGGGCGCCGGCTTCTCCGCAGTACCCCGCCGTGCCCGGCTACCAGTCCCCGTATACGCAGGGGCCGCCGCCGGAGTCGAGCGCCACATCGGCGATCCTCGCCACCGTGTTCGCCGGCCTCTTGCTCGTGAGTTGCTATGGATCTCTCATCGGCATCGCTCCGCTGATCTTCGGAATCATCGGCATCAACAAGAGCAACGCGGTGGCCAAGCACTGGTACGTGGGTCAGCGCGAGGCCGCCTACGCGGCTGTCGAATCCGCCCGCAAGATGTCGATGTGGGCCTGGATCAGCATGGGAATCGGATTCCTGGTCGAACTCGTCGCGGTCCTGGTGATCGTCGCAGTAGCTGTCAATGCCGGCTGACGAGGGCCTCGCCCGGCGTCGCGGTGAACCCGCGCCGCAGACGATGTCCCCCGATCGTCCGCTTGGGGCAGATTGTGACATGATCGCCGGATGACGGGTTTCGGGAGTGAGTCACAGTACGGGCACGGCGCGCAGGGCTATCCGCCCCATATGGGCGCCGCACCGCAAGTGAATCCGTATGCGGGGGCTCCGCAGGCGCCGTACCAGCAGGGATGGTACCCGCAGCCCGGCCCGTACCCCGGCGCTCCGGGCGGACCCGTCTCGCCGCAGATGATGCCGCACGATCAGCGAATGAATCCGGTCGTGCCTGCGATGTTCGTCGGTGGTGCGCCCTACGGGATCGATCCCGCGACGGGGATCCCGTACTCCGACAAGTCGAAGGTGGCTGCCGGGCTGCTGCAGTTGTTCTTGGGCGGGTTCGGCATCGGACGCTGGTACATCGGCACCCACGGCGTCGCCGCGGGACAACTCGTGCTGTGGTTCCTGGCGTTTGTGACGTCATTCATCTTCGGTATCGGACTGGTGCTCTTCGTCGGTCTCGGAATCTGGGTGTTGGTCGACGCGATCATGATCTTCACCGGGTCCGTTCGCGACGGCGACGGGCGAGTGCTCCGATAGCGGAAGCCCCATTTCGGCGCGCAGCCGCCGTTCCTTCCGCGGTCAGCCGTCGGCCATCCGCGCCATCGCGGCGTCCAACGCCCGCTCGGCCTCTTCCCGCGGCGTCCCGCCACCCACGGCGAGCGAGATCAGCGCGCCTCGGGCGACGAGATCGTGCGCGCCGGTCAGGTGCCCGGCGATCGACAACATCGCGAGGCCGTGCACGGTGCTCCAGGCGACGCCGGATCGGATGAGAAGCGCGGCGTCGTCGGTCTCCGGGGTCGCGACCCGCCGGATCGTCTCGGCCATCACCCCGAATGCCGCGCGCCCCATCGGGGAGTCGGTTGGATTCCCGTGCTGCAGCAGCGCCTTCCGTTGCGAGGCCGCCCACTCGGGCGAGGAGTACTGGAACATCAGGGTGTAGAGCAGCGGATGGTCGGTGGCGAACTGCAAATAGGCCAGACCTTGGCACATGAGGTCGGTCAGCGGTTCGTCGGTGCGGCCGGCGGCCGAGAGCGCATCGCCGAACTCCGCGAATCCGCGCTCGCAGACCTCGGCGGCGACGGCCCCGATGCTGCCGAACCGCGAGTACACGGCCATCGTCGAGGTGCCTGCCTCCTGGGCGAGTCTGCGCACGGTCAAGGCTTCGACACCCTGTTCTGTCACCAGTCGGTAGGCGGCCGCGGACAGAGTCTCGCGCACGGGATCGGGACGTGCCTCTTCACTATTGCTCATAACAGCGTTATTATCGCCGTATAACAATGTTATAGGCAACCTGGAGGTGACGGGAATGACCACGAACCGATTTCTCGACGGCGAGTACGCACCGGTCCGCGCCGAGCTGACCGAGCACGCGCTCCCGGTGACGGGAACGCTGCCGGACTGGCTCGACGGCCGGTACCTGCGCAACGGTCCCAACCCGATCGCGGACGTCGACCCCGACACGTACAACTGGTTCACCGGTGACGGAATGGTGCACGGCGTCCGGCTCAGCGGCGGCGACGCTCTCTGGTACCGGAACCGCTGGGTCGATTCGCCCGCCACCGAACGCAGACTGAGCAGGCCCGCACCCGACTCGGCCGGCCGGGCCTTTCTGCACGGCCTCGGCGCGAACACCAACGTGATCGGGTTTCAGGGGCACACCCTGGCGCTCGTGGAGGCGGGGCTGCCGTGCGCGGAACTGTCCGAAGAACTCGACACTCTCGGTGTCTGGGACTTCGACGGCACGGTCCGCAGCGGCTACACCGCGCACCCGCTCGAAGATCCGGCGACCGGAGAACTGCATTCGGTCAGCTATCACTTCGGGCTCGGGAACAAGGTCCGATACTCGGTGATCGGGGTCGACGGTCGCGAACGCCGCCGCGTCGACATCACCGTCGGCGGCAGCCCGATGATGCACGCGTTCTCGTTGACCGAGTCGACGGTGGTGATCTACGACCTTCCGGTCACCTTCGACGTGGAGACGGCGGCCTCGTCCGCCGTTCCGCGCAGGCTCCGGCCGATCGCCGAACTCGCGATGTCGGCAGTCGTGGGGCGAGTGCCGATGCCCCACCTGCTGTCGGAGCGTCTGCCGCGGAATCGGGCAGGGTCTCTGCCGTACAGCTGGGACCCCGACTACCGACCTCGGGTAGGGCTGATGCCGCGCGAGGGCGGCGACGCCGACGTCGTCTGGATCGACGTCGACCCGTGCTTCGTGTATCACCCCATGAACGCGCACGAGGAGAACGGTGCCGTGGTGATCGACCTCGCGGTGCACGACCGCACCTTCGATCGGGACCGCACCGGGCCCATCGACGGCGGGCACCGCATGGAGCGGTGGACCCTCGACCCGCTGCGCCGGACCTGCCGTCGGGAGCAGCTGTGGGACGCCGCCGTCGAGTTCCCCCGAGTGGACGACCGCTTCGTGGGCCGGGCCCACGACTGCGGGTGGGTCGTCGGAGACGAGGGCGGCGGGCTCTTCGGTTCGCTGTTGGCCCGGATGGGCGGCAGGCTCGGCGAGCCCGTCGTGCGCAGGTTCGGCGACGGCGTGTTCGCCGGCGAATTCACCTTCGTGCCCCGGAGTTCCGACGCCGCACAGGGCGACGGTGCCGTCATCGGACTGGTGACCGACATGGCGAACGAATCGACACGGCTCGCCGTCCTCGACGCGCAGACACTCGAGGACATCGCGTACGTGGACCTGCCGCAACGCGTGCCCGCGGGCTTCCACGGGAACTGGCTGCCCACCGCGTCTTCCTGAACGGGGTCCGCGCGGCCGGGCCGCCGCCTATCCTGGCGCGCATGGCATTGCGAGTCGTGGAATGGTCGACCGGAACCGTGGGCAGGCACGCGATCGCCGGCATCGACGCGCATCCGGACCTGGAACTGGTAGGTGTGTGGGTGTCGGACCCGGCCAAGGTCGGAGTGGACGCCGGGCGGCTGGCCGGTCTCGACCGCGACCTCGGAGTCGTCGCGACCTCGGATCGTGACGCGCTGCTGGCGCTGCGTCCCGATGCGATCGTCCATACGGCGATGACCGACGATCGGGTGGCCGAGGCGATCGCCGACCTCACCGCCTTCGTGGCCGCCGGAATCAACGTCGTCTCCTCCGGGCCGGTGATCCTGCAGTACCCGTACGGTGTCCTGCCCGATGCGATGGTGCAGTCGGTGGTCGACGCCGCCCGGACCGGCGGCGCGAGCCTGCACGTCAACGGCATCGATCCCGGATTCGCGAACGACGTCCTGCCGCTGTCACTCACCAGTCTGTCGCAGGAGATCGACGAAGTCCGATGCCTGGAGATCGCCGACTACTCCACGTACCGGCAGCCGGTGGTGATGGGGGAGTTGTTCGGCTTCGGCAAGCCGATGGACGATCAGCCGATGCTGTTGACGCCCGGAGTGCTGTCCCTCGGCTGGGGCAGCGTGGTCCGGCAGATCGCCGCGGGCCTGGGACTGACGCTCGACGAGCCGCTCGTCGAACGCCATGAGCGGATCGCCGCCGACCGAGACTACGAGACGGTGTCGGTGCCGATTCCGGCGGGCACGATGGCCGCCCTGCACTTCGAGGTGATCGGTCAGGTGGACGGCGTCGACCGAGTCGTCCTCGAGCACTACACGCGCACGCATCCCGAACAGTGTCCGGACTGGCCGCGTCCGGCCGACGGCGACGGCTGCTACCGCATCGTGGTGAGCGGCGAGCCGGAGATGAGGGTGGAAGTCGCGCATCACGCGCGCCACGGCGACCACAACGTCTCCGGCATGATCGTGACCGCCATGCGGTTGGTGAACTCGGTACCCGCCGTGGTGGCCGCCGAGCCGGGGCTCGTCACGGCGCTCGACATGCCGCTGGTGACCGGACGAGGGCTGGTGAGCCGGGGCTGAGCGGGCGTCACACCGGCCAGTTGTGCACCGGCTCGCCCTCGTGCATCAGCGTCGCGTAGTCGCGGACCATTCCGCGCAGAGCGGCCGAGCGCGACTCGCCGGCGTCCTCGCGGGCCCGGACCGCCGCTCGTTGCCAGACCGATCCGGACTGACGTGTGGCGGCGCGCCCCTCGATCACTCCCAGATAGCGTCGCCTGGCCCGATCGGAGACCCCGTAGGCGATGAGTCCGCGTTCCGCGATCGGCAACAGGCGACGCAGGACCAGTTCGTCGGGTCGTACCCATCCGATGTTCGGCCAGTACAGCTGTGCGCCCAATCCCCAACGCGCTCCGGCCGCGAGGTTCTCCCTGGCGGCGTCGAAGGACATCTGTGACCACACCGGCAGTTCGCTCTCGACGAGTCCGCGCACCAGACCGTAGTAGAACGCGGCGTTGGCCATCACGTCGACGACGGTCGGACCGGCCGGCAGCACCCGGTTCTCGACGCGTAGGTGCGCGCGGCCGTCGATGACGTCGTAGACCGGCCGGTTCCAGCGGTACACGGTGCCGTTGTGCAGGCGGAGCTCCTCGAGTTCCGGAATGCGGCCGGCGTCGAGTTCGACGAGCGGATCGACGTCGGTGGACACCGGGAGCAGAGCGGGGAAGTATCTCGTGTTCTCGGCGAACAGGTCGAAGATGGTGTTGATCCAGCGTTCTCCGAACCACACCCGCGGCCGGACCCCCTGGTTCCTGAGTTCGAGGGGCCGGGTGTCGGTCGCCTGCTCGAAGACCGGGATGCGCGTCTCGTGCCAGAGCGCCTTCCCGTCGAGGAACGGTGCGTTGCCCGCGATCGCCACCTGCACGCCCGCGATCGCCTGCGCGGCGTTCCAATGGGTGGCGAAGTCCTCGGGCGCCACCCGCAGGTGCAGTTGCAGAGAAGTGCACGCGGCCTCGGGGAGGATCGAGTCGCTGGTGGTGGCCAGGCGTTCGGCGGGTCCGCCGATCACCATCGGGACGCCGGTGATGTCGAGCTCCAGATCCTCTCCGCGTGCGGCGAAGATCTGCTCGTTCAGCAGGCTGTAGCGCGGGTTGGTGGAGATCCACTGGTGCGCGAAGTGCTCGCGGCCGAGAGTCGGCAGCATGCCGACCATCAGGAGATGATTGCCGGTCGAGGCCGCGCGTGCCTCCGCGCGGTTCAGCGATGCGCGCAGCCCCTGCTCCAGCCCCACCGTGTCGGCGCCGACGAAGGGCCGGGGCGAGACGTTGATCTCGATGTTGAACTGGCCGAGTTCGGTCTGATAATCCGGATCGGCGATCGCATCGAGCACCTCGGCGTTCGCCATCGCGGGCTCGGCGTTCTCGTCGATCAGATTGAGCTCCACCTCCATGCCGAGCAGCGGCTCGGGTGGCCGGCCGTGATCGGTGAACAATCCGTCGGTCAGCATCCGCGCGATGGCCTCGGTCCCCCGGGACACCTGCGACCGGAAGCGCACGCGATCGGCTCCACTGAACTTCTGATGGCTCACTTCGGCGCCCATGCGGCAATCGTGCCGGAGACGGCCCCGGTGCGCGAGGGTTCGGGCCATTCGACCGCTGACTACAGTGTTCGCATGGCACCCGAGATGACCGCCGACCTGCACACCCACACCGCGTTCTCCGACGGCACCGACACTCCGGAGGAACTGCTCGCGGCCGCACGGGAGGCGGGCCTGCGGACGATCGCACTGACCGACCACGACACGGCGGCCGGCTGGGACGAGATCGCGGCCCGGGTTCGGTCGGGGATGCGCGTGCTGCCGGGCGCGGAGTTCTCGACCAAGCATCCGCGCGAGGACGGGAGCCTGGTGTCGGTGCATCTGCTCGGCTACCTCTTCGATCGCGACGACGCGGGGGTCGCCGGCGAGTGGCAGCGGATGAAGGACGAGCGCGCGGGCCGCGGTGCGCGGATCGTGGAGAACCTCGTGACCGCCGGTTACCCCATCACGCTGGCGCGCGTGCGGGAGATCGCCGGAGTCGGCAGTATCAGCCGCCCGCACATCGCGAGGGCGTTGATGGAGGCGGGAGTCGTCGCGTCGGTCGGGGAGGCCTTCGATGAACTCCTGCACGACGGCAGTCCGCACTACACCGCGCTGCGGTCGACCTCCCTGGTGGAGGGAGTCGAGATGATCGCCGCGGCGGGCGGTGTCCCGGTGATCGCTCATCCGCGTGCCCGGGCCGCGGCGACGGTGTTGACCGCCGACGTGATCGAGTCGCTGGTCGCGGTCGGACTCGCCGGCCTCGAGGTCCGCCATCCCGACCACGACGATGCGGCGCGCGCCGAACTGGCCGACATCGCGTCGAACCTGGGACTGCTGGCGACGGGCTCGAGCGACTACCACGGCGCCAACAAGACCCTGCGGATCGGTCAGGAGCGGACCGACGACGAGGTGGTGGAGCAGATCGTGGAGCGCGGAACGGTGGCACCCTTCACCGCGTGACGGCGCCGTTCACCGTGTGACGGGGGCCGCGGGCGGGCGGTCCGGGGAATGGTCGCCGGCTCGTCGGCGTTGGTGATGCCGTGGCACCACGAGACAGAGCTGATCCGGCGCAGACACGCGCGGCCGTCCTCGCCGTCGCGGACTGGCTGCGCGACGAGACCGCGCCCGCGCCGGGGCGGTCGGCGCTGGCCGCGGCCGTGCGGCTCACTGCGAGGACCGTCGCGCAGGAGGCTCCCGGCAACTCGGTGGAACTGCGCGTTCCTCCGTTCGTCGCGGTCCAGTGCATCGAAGGGGTGCGGCACACCCGCGGCACCCCGCCGAACGTGGTCGAGTCGTCGCCGCGCGAATGGCTGCTGCTGGCCACCGGACTCCTCGACTTCGACGACGCGCTCGCCGCGCACCGGATCAGCGTCTCCGGACACCGCGCCGGCGACGTCGCGAGCAGACTGCCGGTGGTCCCGCTGAACTAGCGGCTCCCAGCGCGGCGCTGCAGCGCGCGCCGCGCTGGATTTCGAGTTGTCCCGAGCGAAGCCGTAGACTGTGGTAACGGTAACGCCCGCCCAGCCCACGAAACCGGAGCGTATTACGTGACCGAGATGTCGATTCACTCTCCGAACCTGCTGAATCAGACCGGATGTGGCGGACCGTCGCACCCGAGCCCCGATGCGGATCAGCCCGAGAACGAGCCCCGCGAGGAATGCGGTGTCTTCGGTGTCTGGGCACCCGGGGAAGACGTCGCGAAGCTGACGTACTACGGCCTCTACGCTCTTCAGCACCGCGGTCAGGAAGCAGCCGGCATCTCCGTCGGAGACGGCTCGCAGGTACTGGTCTTCAAAGACCTCGGGCTGGTGAGTCAGGTCTTCGACGAGCAGACCCTTGCCTCGATGGTCGGTCACGTCGCCGTCGGTCACTGTCGGTACTCGACCACCGGATCGACGACGTGGGAGAACTCCCAGCCGATCTTCCGCAACACCGCGGCCGGCAGTGCCGTGGCGCTCGGTCACAACGGCAACCTCGTGAACACGGCCGAACTCGCCGAACGGGCACGGGAGTTCGGCATCTACGGCAGCGGGCCGCACGGCACGGCCACCTCCGACTCCGACATCCTCGGCGCATTGCTCGCGCACGGCGCGACCGACAAGACGCTCGAGCAGTCGGCGATGGAACTGCTGCCGACTGTCAAGGGCGCGTTCTGCCTCACCTTCCAGGACGAGAACACGCTGTACGCGGCACGCGACCCGCACGGGGTGCGGCCGCTCTCGCTCGGCCGCCTCGACCGCGGGTGGGTCGTCGCCTCCGAAACCGCGGCGCTGGACATCGTGGGAGCTTCCTTCGTCCGCGACATCGAGCCGGGCGAACTCCTGGCCATCGACGCCGACGGCGTCCGCAGCCGGCGCTTCGCAGAGCCGACCCCTGCCGGATGCGTTTTCGAGTACGTCTACCTGGCCCGGCCCGACAGCGTCATCCACGGACGTTCGGTGCATTCGACGCGAGTGGAGATCGGACGCCGGCTGGCCCGGGAACGTCCGGCCGAGGGCGACCTGGTAATCCCGGTCCCCGAGTCGGGTACGCCCGCGGCCGTCGGTTACGCGCAGGAGTCGGGCATCCCCTACGGGCAGGGCCTGATGAAGAACGCCTACGTGGGACGCACCTTCATCCAGCCCTCGCAGACCATCCGCCAGCTGGGCATCCGCCTGAAGCTGAACCCGTTGCGCGAAGTGATCCGGGGTAAGCGGCTCGTCGTGGTCGACGATTCGATCGTGCGCGGCAACACCCAGCGCGCGCTCATCCGGATGCTGCGCGAGGCCGGCGCCGCCGAAGTCCACGTGCGCATCGCCTCTGCGCCGGTCAAATGGCCGTGCTTCTACGGGATCGACTTCGCCTCGCCCGCGGAACTGATCGCCAACGGCTCGGACTCCAAGGAAGCGATGGTCGAGAGCGTCCGCCAGGCCATCGACGCCGACTCGCTCGGGTACATCAGCATCGACGAGATGATCAACGCCACGGAACAGCCGCGTGCCCAGCTCTGCGCCGCGTGTTTCGACGGCCGCTACCCGATCGCGCTGCCGCAGGAGACGACGATGGGCAAGGCCGTGCTGGAGAGCATGCTCAAGGGCTCGATGAACGGCGCCGATCCGCTGACGGCGTCGAATGACAACGTCAGCGCAGTGATGCGGCCCTGACCTTCGGCGCCTCGCAGCGCTCCCGGATCCCCTCTGCACTCAGGTACCGTGAGTGCGTCCCACCGCCCGAACGGCTGACTGTCAGCTGCAGAATTTCAGGAGAATCAAGAATATGACCGACGGGTCTGTCGACAAGCCGACGGCCGGCGCATCTTATGCGGCAGCGGGCGTGGACATCGATGCCGGCGAACGCGCCGTCGAACTCTTCGCACCTCACGCGAAGCGCGCGACCCGTCCCGAGGTCCTCGGCGGGCTGGGCGGCTTCGCCGGCCTGTTCTCCCTGAAGGGCGACTACCGCGAGCCCGTTCTCGCGGCCTCGAGCGACGGCGTGGGGACCAAGCTGGTCATCGCACAGGCCATGGACAAGCACGACACCGTCGGGCGCGATCTGGTCGCGATGGTCGTCGACGACCTCGTGGTCTGCGGCGCCGAACCGCTGTTCCTGCAGGACTACATCGCCGTCGGCAAGGTGATCCCCGAGATGGTCGCCGACATCGTCAAGGGCATCGCCGACGGCTGCGTCGACGCCGGATGTGCGCTGCTCGGCGGCGAGACCGCGGAGCACCCGGGTGTGATGGAGGACGGTCACTACGACATCTCCGCCACCGGCGTCGGTGTGGTCGAGGCCGATTCCATCCTGGGGCCGGATCGTGTCCGCGCGGGTGACGTGGTGATCGCGATGGGTTCGTCCGGCCTGCACTCGAACGGCTATTCGCTGGCGCGGAAGGTGCTGCTCGACTGGGGGCACATGGATCTGGCCGGTCACGTCGAGGAGTTCGGTCGGAGTCTCGGTGACGAATTGCTCGAGCCGACCCGCATCTACGCCAAGGACTGCCTGGCACTGGCTGCCGAGAGCGACGTCCGCACGTTCGCGCACGTCACCGGCGGCGGCCTCGCCGACAATCTGGCACGCGTGCTTCCGGCGGGCCTGTCCGCTGAGCTGGAGCGCAACACGTGGAGCCCGGCCCCGATCTTCTCGTTGATCGCCCAGCGCGGCCGAGTGGAGCGGGCCGAGATGGAACGCACCTTCAACATGGGCGTCGGCATGGTCGCCATCGTCGCTCCCGAGGACACCGACCGTGCGCAGGCGATCCTCACCGCACGTCATGTGGACAACTGGGTGCTCGGCACCGTCAAGCGCGGCGAACCCGGGGCTCGCGGCTCGGTGGCTCTGGTCGGCGATCACCCGAGGTTCTGAACCCGGCGCCGGTCCGGCGGATGGTTGTGAGGAACGGCACTTCATATGTTGACGCCGTTAACCTAGCGGGTTAGTCTCGCGTTGTCAGTGTAAACATCTTCTGGTGTTCCCCCGTGCCGTCGGTGTCGATCGCAGGCGGTGCTGCGCTGACGGGATCCGCACGCACTCGACCGTCAACAGATGGAGATCGACGATGCCCGACCTTCCCCAGAACCGCCGATTCGACCTGGTGCTCTTCGGCGCCACCGGATTCACCGGTGAACTCACCGCGGAGTACCTCGCGGAGCATCTGCCGGACGGGGCGCGGTGGGCGCTCGCCGGCCGGAACCGGGACAGACTCGATGCCGTCCGAACCCGCTTGGCGGCGATCGCTCCCGCGGCCGCCGAGCTCGAACTGCTCATCGCCGACACCACCGACCCCGAATCGTTGCGCGCGGTGGCCGAATCGGCTCGGGTCGTCATCACCACCGTCGGCCCCTACCTCCAGCACGGTGCGCCGCTCGTCGCAGCGTGCGCGGCCGCCGGTACCGACTACGTCGACCTCGCCGGTGAATCCGAATTCCTCGATCGGATGTACATCGCTCATCACGCCACGGCGGTCCGGACCGGTGCCCGTCTGGTGCACGCCTGCGGATTCGACTCCATCCCGCACGATCTCGGTGCATTCTTCACGGCCAAGCAACTGCCCGACTCCGCGCCCGCGGCCGTCCGCGGTGTGGTCCGCAGCAATGCGATGATCTCCGGCGGGACGCTGCACTCCGGACTCGGTCAGATCGCGCGGCCGCGGCAGATCCGTCGGGCCGCGGCCGACCGTGCCAGGCTAGAACCGCCGACGGTCGGGCGCCGCGCACGGGTGCGGGCCGGCGCTCCCCGCAGGGACGGCGTGCTCGGCCTCTGGCTCCTGCCACTCCCGACGATCGATCCCCAGATCGTCAAGCGTTCGGCCGGTGCGCGCGATGAATACGGGCCCGACTTCACGTACTCTCACTACGCGGGTTTCCGCAGGCTGGTGATGCTCGCGGCCGCGGCCCTCGGCGTCGCGACAGTCGCCGTCGCCGCGCAGATCCCGCCGCTGCGCCGCCTCATCGGCGCCTGCCTTCCCCAGGGCAGCGGACCGTCGCCGGCTCGCCGCGCACGCTCCTGGTTCTCCGTCGACTTCATCGGTGAAGGCGGTGGCCGGACGGTTCACACGCAGGTGCGGGGCGGCGACCCCGGCTACGGTGAGACCGCGAAGATGCTGGCCGAATCGGCCATGTGCCTGGCCTTCGACGACAATCCGAAGGTGAGCGGCCAGGTCACCACGGCCGCGGCGATGGGCGACAACTTGGTGCGGCGCCTGACCGATGCCGGGATGACCTTCGCCGTTCTGGACACCGACGGCGCACCGGTCGACGGGGTGCGATCGTGAGCTGGTCGACCGCGGACATCCCGTCTCAGTCCGGTCGGGTCGCGGTGATCACCGGGGCCAACGGCGGACTCGGGCTGGCCACCGCTCGAGCGCTGGCCGGGAAGGGCGCCCATATCGTGATGGCAGCCCGCAACCAGAGCAAGGCGCGCGACGCCGAGGAGACGATCCGGCGAGCCGCACCCGGTGCGTCGGTGGAGATCGTTCCCCTCGACCTCGCGTCGCAGGCGTCGGTGAAGCAAGCCGCCGAGACGGTCCTGGCCGGTCACGACCGCATCGATCTGTTGATCAACAACGCCGGAGTGATGGCGACACCGGAAGGCCGGACGGCCGACGGTTTCGAGACCCAGCTGGGCACGAATCATCTCGGACACTGGACGTGGACCGCGCTTCTGCTCCCCGCGGTGCGCCAGGCTCCGGCCGGGCGGGTCGTGACGCTCACCAGCATCGCCCAGCACCAGGGCGGCAACCTGGACCCGGCCGATCCGCATCTGCACCGCCGCTACCGTCCGTGGAAGGCGTACGGCAACTCCAAGCTTGCGAATCTGCACTTCGCGATCGGCCTCGACCGCAGGCTGCGCGCCTCCGGCGACCGGGCAATCGCGCTGTCGGCGCATCCGGGTCTCACCGACTCCGAACTGCAGTCCACCACCCATGCCTCGGGAGGCGGGGGAATCGCTGGGTGGCTCGGTGATGTGGGAGCCGACCTGGTCGGGATGACGACCGACCGCGGTGCGCTCAGTCAGTTGCGGGCCGCCACCGATCCGACGGCGCGCGGCGGAACCCTCTACGGTCCGGCCTTCGTCTCCTTCGGTCCGCCCGTGCGCAAACCGCTCTTCCCGTTCGGCGTCGACGCCGGGATCCGCGCACTGTGGGAGATCTCGGAACGCGAGACCGGGGTGCCGATCCGGCTGTGAGGCCGGTCGACACTCCGGCGGGTCCACTCACACCGGTCGCCGTGACCGAGGGTCTGCGCCGACGGTCAGCCCCATCTCGGCTCCCGCGGCGAGGATCGTCTCGAGGCCGAATGCTTCGACCGGTCCGACGACGCCCGGCTGCTCGCCGTGGCCCGAAGCGAGACGGTCGGCCGCCCACGCCATCAGCTCAGCGGTGAGGTCGTAGACGTTCGGGCCAGTGGCGTGGACCTCGGCCAGCACGGCGCCGCCGCGGTCGCGCGCCACCGCGACGGTGTGCGCGCCGCTGCGGGAACGCTCGGCGGCGTCCGGACCGCCGGGCGCTCCGCCGGAGCGGCCGGTCACGGCGGCGACGAGTCGTCGGCCGGGTTCGATGCGGACCGCGGTGTTCACGACGGCGGACAGCAGGCTCATGGCCCGGCTGAGCTCGGGGAACCAGCCGTTGTACACCTCGACGGATTCGAGGTGCGGAAACGCCGGAGGCAGGAACAGCACCTCGGTGCCGGTGGCGAGCATCGCCGCCTTGCGGCGAGCGCCGGCGTCGAAGGTCAGCACCCGGCTCGCGGCCCGCTGGTCCTCCAGCCGCCCGTTCTTCCAGACGGTGACCGGCAGCGTGATGGCGTCCGACATCGTGGCGCGGGTGCCGGAACTGAGACCGCGCCCGCGGCGCAGTGAGCCGTCGACGAAGTAGCCGATGTCGAGCGACCGCGCGGAGTCGCCGGCCTCCCGGGCGGCGACGGCTCCGGCCAGGACCCCCGGTACGTAGTCGTTGCCGAAGGCCGGAACCATGACGGCGCCGGTCTTGCGGGCCACGGCGTCGTGACGTTCGTGGATCGCGCGCACGAATCCCACTTCGCCAGTGGAGTCGACGTAGTGGGCACCCTGCTCGGCTGCCGCACGTGCGGCAGCGAATCCGAGCCGCTCGAACGGTCCGACGGTGGTCACGAGCACGTCACCCGGTTCCACCAGAGCCCGCACGCTGTCGAAGTCGGTGACGTCGGCGACCTGGGTGTCGAGTCCGCCGAAGCGTTCGGCGGTGGCGGCCAGCGCCTGCGGCCGCAGGCCGGCGATCACGGGTCGGGCGCCGCGGCGGACGAGCGCCTCCACCGCCAGCCCGCCGGCATAGCCGGTGGCGCCGAGTACAACGATTCTTCCGGTCATGTGAGCCCTCCTCGGGGGGATGGTAGGTCGCGGTCATCCGCCGGCGCGGGTGAACCGGTCAACGAACGCCGATTCTCTTGAGGGTCTTCAGTGCGACCGTCAGCATCGTCGCCCACGCCCGGTGAGAGATGCCACGCGGGGGAGTGAAACCCAGAACTCGCTGGTGAGCGATGGTTTGCGCTTCGGTGTACTTGAGCAGGCCCTCGGATCCGTGCCTGCGCCCTACGCCGGAGTCACCCATGCCGCCCATCGGCGAGTCGATGCTTCCCCATGCCGCGGCGAAGGCATCGTTGACGTTCACGGTGCCGGCGTGCAGGCGTGACGCGACGGCATGGCCGCGGGCCGCATCGCGGCTCCAAACGCTGGCGTTGAGTCCGTACGGTGTGGCGTTCGCGCGCGCGATCGCCTCCTCGACGTCGCTGAAGGAGTAGATCGAGACGACCGGACCGAAGGTCTCGTGATCGTAGAGCGTCATCTCCGAGGTGACGTCGGTCAGAATAGTCGGCTCGTAGAACAGCGGTCCGAGATCCGGGCGGGCCCGGCCGCCGGCGAGGACCGTCGCGCCTTTCGCGACCGCGTCTTCGACGTGCGTTGCGACGGTCTCGAGCTGCGACTGCGTGGTGAGGCAGCCGACGTCGCTCCGGAAGTCGTAGTGTCCGCTGAGTTGCAGTGCGCGGGTGCGCTCGACGAATGCGGCGACGAATTCGTCGCGGACGCTTTCGGCGACGTAGAGGCGTTCCACCGACACGCACAGCTGACCCGTGGATGGGAAGCAGGCGCTGACGGCACCGTCGGCGGCACGGGCGATGTCGGCGTCGTCGAGCACGAGCATCGCGTTCTTCCCGCCGAGTTCCAGCGACGCTCCGATCAGTCGCTCGCCGGCCTCTCGCGCGATGTGCCGGCCTGCGGCGGTGGAACCGGTGAACATCATGTAGTCGGCGTTGCGCATCAGTGAGTCGCCGATGGAGCTGCCGCGTCCGACCACCATCTGCCAGAGGTCGTCGGGCAAGCCGGCCTGATGCATCAGATCGAGGGCCCACAGCGCCGTGAGCGCTGTCTGGGTGTCCGGCTTCTGCACGACGGCGTTGCCTGCGAGCAGTGCCGGGATCGCGTCTCCCGCGGCCATGCTGAGCGGGTAGTTCCAGGGCGAGATGATGGTGACCACGCCCTTGGGATGGCGGAGTTCGGTGGTCCGGGTCAGCAGGGGGATCGCGCCACGACGACGCGCGGGTGCGAGCAGTCGGCTCGCGCTTCGCGCGTAGTACCGGGCGGCGATGGCGATGTCGGTGACTTCGAGGAAGGCGTCGCGCCTGGTCTTGCCGCTCTCGGCTTGGATGAGGTCCATGACCTCGTTCCGACGGTCGAGGACGAGGTCATGGAAGCGCAGGAGAATTCGCTTGCGTTCGCTGACGGGAGTCGCGGCCCACGATGCCTGGGCGTGCCGGCCGCGGGTGAAGGCCTCGTCGACATCGGACGGCGTGGAGACCGGCAGGTCGGCGAGGGGCGCGCCGGTGTAGGGGATCGTCGTACCGACGCGCGCGGCTGTCGGAGCCGCCGCGATACGGCTCGTCAGGTGCGCGATGCGGGGCGGCGTCAGCGATGCGGGCAGTCCGGAACTGCGGGTTCGGACGTCGAAGGGGAAGATGAACGGACTGTCATCGGTGGGCTCCCATGAAGGTTATCGGTGTTAACATACGAGGGTAGCGATGGATGTTAGCACTGTCAACAAGGAGGGTGGGGCTGTGGCTGCTCCGGCGTGGAGAAGTCTGCGGCGCGGCACGTCGGGCGGCGTCGCGAGTCTGGTGGAACTCGGTGAGGGTCATGGGCTCGATCCGGCTGACTGTCTGCAGGGAAGCGGACTGCGAGAGAGTGACCTGCGTGTCGACGGGGCGGTGGTCCTGGCGGAGCAGGAACTGGCAGTGATCGCCAACATCGTCTCGCTGCTGAACGACCCGCCCGGTCTCGGCATCGAGGCCGGGCGGATGGTGAATCTGGGAAATCTCGGCATCTTCGTGTTCGCGATGCTCTCCAGCGAGACGCTCGGGGACGCGGTGGAGGTGGCGACGAGGTTCGCGAGTCTGACCAATACCTACTCCGACCTGTCGGTGACCTACGACGAGAGCGGCTCGGACGTCCGGCTCGAATGCTCGTTCGGCGACGTGCACGACGACGTCCGGCCCTTCATCCTCGAGCGTGATCTGACGGTCATCGCCGGTCTGGTGCCGATGGTGCTCGGCGACGTCGTCCTGCCGCGGGTGGAGGCGGAGGTCGATCGGGCGCGTGGGGCTCTCCTCGCCTCGGTGCTGCCGACGGAGGAACTCGTCTGCGACGCGGGACGCACGGCGCTCGTCGTGCCGCGCGAATGGATGAGCCGCGGCCTTCCCCACGCGGACGCCGAGACCGCACGCCGGTGCATCGCCCAGTGCGAGCAACAGCTCGAGCAGCGCCGCCTCGGTGCGCGATCGCTCGTGTGGGCGAGGCTGCACGCCAGTGACGAGCCGGTGCAGTCGCTGACCCGACTGGCCGGCGAACTGCACGTCGATCGCCGGACCCTGCAGCGCCGTCTCGCTCGCGAGGGCACCACGTTCCGGGCGTTGCTCGAGGAGTCCAGACGGATCCGCGCCGCCGAGGCGTTGACCGGCACCGACCGTCCGGTGGCGGAGATCGCGGCTGGGCTCGGAGACGCCGAGACCGCGGCCTTCACCCGCGCCTTCACCCGGTGGTACGGCGTCACGCCGACCCGCTACCGGGCGCGGAACGCGTGAGCTCGCCCGCGGAACCTGCGGGCCGGACCGCGGTGTGACGATCGGGGAGCACTTCGCGGACCATGAAGAACGCCGCCCGGACCACGGCTCGCATCGTCGTCGTCACGACGGGCCGCGGCTTCGGCAGGCCGAGCGCCTCGAGTACGTGGTCGTCGTGCAGAGAAAGAATGAGAGGCTTTGCGAGCCAACGGAACCCGCGCGGGAAGACCCGTTCGCCGAACTGTGCGACGAGGGTCTCGCTCACCCGGTGGCCGGCTTCGGAGGGAGCGAACCAGGCGGGGTCGGCCTCGTAGGCCCGCATCGCCCGGATCATGCCGTCCCATGTCTCGGGCATGTCTCGGACGCCCAGATACTCGCCGATCGTCCGCCAATGCCGCACCTGAGCTTCCTTCTCCACGTCGGTGAACCCGGGCGCGCCGACGATCTCGGTGAGGCATTCGATCTGCACGGTGAAGTAGGCGATGGTGTGGATGAAGGTCTCGTTCGACATCGAGTAGTGCCGCGCGTAGCTGTCGTGGATGCGCTTGATCTCGGCGGCGGAGCTGCGGGCCTGCGGGCTCCCCGCACCGTCGTACATCCATCCGGTGAGATAGCGGATGGTGTCGTCGGTGCGCCGGTCGCCGTGGTGATAGACCTTTCCCTTCCCGTCGCGATCGACGGCGGCGGCTCCTTCGAGCTCACCCATCACCCGCATGAGGGACACGGTGAACAGCAATTCGAGGAAGACCCGTTCACCGACGGGCGGAAGCAGCGACTCGAGCGTCAGTCGGACGATCCGTTCGCTGTCGGCGACCGGGTCGAGGGTCGCGATCTCGCGGCGTATCCATTTGCGGGGAACTGCTCGGCGGGTGTTCGTCATGTCAGTCGACGCTAGTGGCGGCCGGGGCGGCACTGAAGGCTGCGAGGCGACCGATATTTGATACTTTGCGACACTTCGTGACGCTCGCGGCGGTGCCACGGCCTGCGGTGGCCGGGTCAGGCACAGACGAGTCGAGACCGCGGCGATTGTTAGGGTTGTTGACTGTGCCGACCTCGTACCACCACGGTGACCTGCCCGCAGCGCTCGTCCGGGCGGCGGTGGAGATTCTGGAGGAGGGCGGTGCAGGCGACCTCTCGCTCCGCGCGGCGGCACGGCGCGCCGGCGTGTCGAACGCGGCACCGTACCGTCATTTCGCCGATCGGCGCGCCCTTCTGTCCGCCGTGGCCGCGGTGGGATACCGGGACCTGGCGATCGAACTGGCCGCAGTTCATCCCGCGCCCGCATCCGCGGACGATCTGGCCGACGTCGGGATCGCATACGTACGGTTCGCGCTGTCGCGGCCGGGCCTGTTCCGGGTGATGTTCGCCGAGCCGTGCGACCCGGCCGATGAGGAACGGACCTCGGCCGCCGAGACCATCAACGCGTACGTCGAATCCATCGTGGCGCGGGTCTTCCCCGATGCCGAGCCTGAGCCGATGGCCGTCGCAGTGTGGGCGCTCGTGCACGGCCTGGCGTTCCTGTATCTCGACGGCAAGTTCGATTCCGGAACGCCGGGCGACGTGGACGAGCGAGTGCGCGCGGCGGTTCACGCGGTGCTCTCGGCGACCCCGCGGACATGACGACCGCGCGGGTCGGCGCGACGCGAGAAACCCCGCGTCGCAGGACGACGCGGGGCTCTACGAATGTCAGGCCATCAGTCTGGGCATGAGCGCCCGGGCTGACCGCCCGTACGAGCGGGTGCGTGCGACAGCGCCGTCAGGCGTGTCGCCACTCCTCTTCACTGTTCCAGCTCTCGCTGTCCGACCACGAGTCGTGGGACTCTTTCCTGCCACCAGAGAGTTCACGCTGGAGACTATCGAAGTCGGTACTCGGAGCGGAGTACTTCAGCTGACGTGCAACCTTCGTCTGCTTTGCCTTTGCCCGGCCGCGGCCCATGTGGGACCCCCTCGCACAGTGACGGGGCGGCCATCGGTGTGGCGGCCCCGTTCTATTCGTTAATAGTTTTCGTACCGACAGTCTAGCGCGGAGTACGGATTAAGTCTCATCGCCTGACCGTCGAACATCGAAAACGCTCGAACCAGCGGCTTCCCGTGGCCGCACGTGTCAGCCGCGGCCCCGCAGACGGTCGACGGCGGCGCGGCCGGGCGGCACTTGGTCGTCGGGCGTGTACAGCACGGGGTCGATGCGGGCGGTCGCGGAGGTGTCGGGCGAGGCGGCATCGCCGACGACGAGTTCGGCGTCGGCCGGAACGTTGCGCTTCACCAGCGCGAGCGCGATGGGACCGTTCTCGAAGTGATCGACGACGGTGCCGACCCGGCCCACGGTCCGGCCGCCGGCGCTGACCTGATCGCCCGTCGCCGGGCGGTACGCGGAGCTGCCGTCCAGATGCAGCAGCACCAGCCGCCGCGGCGGGCGTCCCAGGTTGGCGACGCGGGCGACCGTCTCCTGACCGCGGTAACAGCCTTTGTCCAGATGCACGGCGCCGGCCTCGTCGGGGCCGCCGATCCAGTCCACCTCATGCGGAATCGTCCGCTCGTCGGTGTCGATGTGCAGGCGCGGTCGCAGGGCGTTCACCCGCAGCGCTTCGTAGGCCCACATGCCGGCCGGCGCGGCGCCCGCCTCGGTCAGCAGTCGCCACCACTCTCGGAGATCGGGTTCGGGGACGATGAGATCGACCACAGGTGTCGAGCCGTTCTCGCCGATCCGCGGCATCACGCGCCAGAAGCCGAGCGGCTCGTCGTCGTGACGGAGCTCGGGCAGGTCGCCGGCCTGGTAACGCTCGGCGTCGGGCGGGAGCGCGATCGCCTCGGCGACCGGGCCGGTGAGGATGTCGGGACCCAGCAGGGTCAGCACCGCCATGTCGGGGCGCGCCGTCGGCGTCACCTTGGCCCAGAAGACCATTCTGGTCAGGAATTCGGTGAGCGCCTGACCTCGCGCGGCCTCGGTGTCGATCCATGTGGTCTCGTCGATGTCGGTGAGGACGAAGTGGTCCTCCACCCGTCCGTTGCCGTCGAGCGAGAGGTCCTCGGCACTGCGCCGATCGCCGAGCGCGGTCAGATGCTGCGAGGAGATGGTGTGCAGCCAGGTGAGCCGCTCCGGGCCCGACAGTTCGATCACGGCGCGATCGGAGCGGTCGACAATGGCCGCGCCGCGTGTCGCCGCCCGTTGCTCGCCCAGCGGGTCGCCGTAGTGCCAGGCCACGCCGGGACTCGGGTCTCCCTCCGGAGTGGGGACGGCACTGGGATGCGAATTGAGGATCGGCGACACGGAGGTCATGTCCCGAGTGTACGAGGCCGCCCGCTGGTTCAGTCGATGACGGCAGAGGAGAATTCGGGTGGGTCGCCGAGGAAGGGCCGATGCGACGGGGGAGTGCTGCCATCGACGTCGGTGATCCCGTACTCCTGCGCGAGCTCCGCAGCCACCAGCACCCGCCCCGAGTACTTCATCCGGTCCCGATCGCGGGACAGTGCGTCGATCACGCGTCCCGGGAACTCCACCGACTCGGCGGTCGCGACCAGCCCGTCGTAGAGGTCGGGCCGGGCACTGAAGGCGGCCATGTTCACCTCGGTCTTGAGCAGCCCCATCCACAGCGAGACGACGGCGACGTCGAAGGGCTTGAAGTCGACAGCCATGTCGTGCGCCATCTTGTCGACGGCGGCCTTCCCGGAACCGTAGGCCGGACCGTGCATGTAGCAGGTGCCGCCGAACGAGGAGGTGTTGACGACGAGCCCGCCGCCGGACTCGGTGAGGAGCGGCGCCGCGTAGTAGGTGGCGACATAGGTGGAGCGCAGGCCGACGCCGTGCAGGCTCAGGAGGTCGAGTCCCTTGGTCCAGAACGGTCCCTTGTCGGTGAGCCCGGCGGGCAGGGCGATGGCATTGTTGACCAGGACGTCGAGCCGTCCGTGGTCGTTGCCGATCCGGTCGAAGAGGGCTTGGACCCGAGTGTCGTCGTCGTGGTCGACGGCCACCGCGATTCCCGTCCCGCCGCGCTCATCGATCTCAGCCGCGGTCTGGGTGATGGTGCCCGGCAGACTGGTCTGCCCGGCGGCCGTGGTGCGTCCGGTCACGTAGACGGTGGTACCCGGCTGTGCGAGCGCGAGGGCGATTCCCTTGCCCGCTCCCCGGCTGGCGCCGGTGACGACGACGATCCGTTCATTGCTCATCTGTCGGTGGTACCCGGTGTCGGACGCATTCGCCAAGGGATTCTCCCGATGAGCGGAATGTCGGCACGCAGATTCCGGCGCGCGGAATTCAGCCGGCCGCACGCCGTTCCATGACATCGTTGTCGCATGCAAGTCGTCCTTGTGTCGCCTGAGGGCGAGGTCGCTGACCCGGATTCACCCGTCCTGCACGCGGACGATCTCGGAATCGTGCACGGCGACGGGCTCTTCGAGACCATGCTCGTGCGCGAAGGGCGAGTCTGCGGGCTCGACCGGCATCTCGCGCGGCTCACGGCGGCCGCGCCCGTCGCCGGCCTGCCCGCGCCGGATCCGGGGCGAATCGAGGCGATGGTGCGCACGGGCGTCCGCGAGTGGCGGTCGGTCCATGCCGGTGAGGGCATGCTGCGGCTGGTGTACACGCGTGGACGCGAACACGATCCGTCGGGTGATCCGACCCTGTACCTGACGATCGCGCCCGTCCCGGACCGCGTCGAGTCCGCTCGGCGGCACGGCGTCCGCGCGCTGACGCTGCCGACCGCGTATCAACCCGGGCTCGCCGCCACGTCGCCGTGGCTGCTCTCCGGGGTCAAGTCGCTCAGCTACGCCGCCAACATCGCGGCCCTGCGTCACGTCCGCGGACTGGGCGTCGACGACGCGATCTTCGTCTCGGCGTCGGGCACGGTGCTGGAGGGTCCGCGCAGCACGGTGGTCGCGGTGATCGACGGCGCACTCGTGACGCCGCCGCGCGACGACGGCGTGCTGCCCGGAACCACACAGGACGCACTGTTCGAACTCGCCGAGAGCGAAGGGATCGGGACGGACCAGCGGCCGTTGACCGTCACGGAGGTGTACTCCGCCGACGAGGTGTGGCTGCTGTCGTCGGTCACCCTCGCCGCGCGTGTGCGCGAACTGGACGGGCGGGCCTGCGGAGCCGGATCGGTGATCGACGTCGCTGATCTGGTGCACAGGTCAGCGGGGTCATAGGCCCAAAGGCCGTTGCCTGCATCACGCACGCTTTACAACTGAACAAGGGCTACTACCGTGTGTAGTAACGCCCATCCTCGGGACGAATTGAGGTCGCAGTGAGTGTTGTAGACATATCCAGATGGCAGTTCGGTATCACCACCGTCTACCACTTCATTCTGGTGCCGCTGACGATCGGCCTCGCGCCGCTCATCGCGATCATGCAGACGGTGTGGCACCGCACCGGCAACGAGCAGTGGCTCCGGGCCACCAAGTTCTTCGGCAAGATCTTCCTCATCAACTTCGCCCTCGGCGTCGCGACCGGCATCGTGCAGGAATTCCAGTTCGGCATGAACTGGAGCGAGTACAGCCGGTATGTGGCCGACGTCTTCGGCGCACCGCTCGCCCTCGAAGGGCTGATGGCCTTCTTCCTCGAGTCCACGTTCATCGGTCTGTGGATGTTCGGCTGGGGACGGCTCTCGCGCCGGCTCCATCTGGCGTGCATCTGGCTCGTCGCGATCGGTGTCAACGCCTCCGCCTACTTCATCATCGCGGCCAACTCGTGGATGCAGCACCCGGTCGGCGTCGAGTGGGATCCCGAACGCGGACGGCCCGCGATGAACAACTTCATCGCAGTGATCACCAACAACACCACGCTCGTCGCGTTCCCGCACGTCATCATGGGCGCCCTGCTGACGGCGTCGACGGTGGTCGCCGTGGTCGGTCTCTGGTGGATGGCGCGCAACACCTACCGCGCGTCGAAGATCGAGGAAGCCGCCAAGATCGGTGACGAGTCGATCATCCCGGCGACCACGTCGCCGAGCCAGGTCGGTGCGTCGCCGGAGAAGCTCCGCCACGACAACGCCACCCTGTGGAGACCGGTGAGCATCTTCGCACTCTGGGTGATCATCGGCTCGGGACTGGGATTGTTCATCACCGGCGACATGCAGGGCCAGCTCATGTTCAAACAGCAGCCGATGAAGATGGCCGCGGCCGAGTCGCTCTGCGAGACCGAGACCGGAGCGTCCTTCTCCGTGCTCAGCATCGGACGGCAGAACAACTGCGACAACATCGAGCACATCATCACCATTCCGAACATGCTGTCGTTCCTGTCCGACCACAGCTTCGACTCCGAGGTGAAGGGCGTCAACGAGCTGCAGAAGCAGTACCAGGAAGCGCTGAACATGCCGGGCCAGAACTTCGCGCCCAACCTGTTCGTCACGTACTGGAGCTTCCGCGCCATGATCACCTGGGCGCTCGGCTCAGTGGTCGTCGCCTTCGGCGGACTGTGGTTCCTGCGGAAGAAGCGCACGGAGGTTCCGAGGTGGTTCGGGCGTCTGGCGCTGTGGACGCTGCCGACTCCGTTCCTGGCGAATGCGTCCGGCTGGATCTTCACCGAGATGGGCAGGCAGCCGTGGGTGGTCGTCCCCAACTGGGCCGACGCCGACGGAGATCCGCTCAGGATCCACATGCTGGTGCAGGACGGTGTCTCGAACCACACACCGCCCATGGTGTGGGCCACGCTGATCGGGTTCACGCTGCTGTACGGCGCGCTCGGGGTGGTCTGGTTCTACCTCGAACGGCGCTACGTGATCGAAGGTCCCAGCGACAAGGACGCCGCAGCGCCCGACGTCGGCTCGGACGACGACGAATCCGCCGAACTCTCGTTCGCGTACTAAGAGGAGCATCCGATGAGTCTTGAGAACTTCTGGTTTCTGGTCATCGCGGTCCTGTTCACGATGTACTTCGTCCTCGAGGGCTTCGACTTCGGCGTCGGCATGCTGATGTCCTTCCTCGGACGACGCTCCGAGCCGGACGGCGACAAGCGCAGGCGAGTGCTGCTGAACACCATCGGACCGGTGTGGGACGGCAACGAGGTGTGGCTGCTCACCGGCGGCGGCGCGCTGTTCGCGGCCTTCGGCGGCTGGTACGCGACGATGTTCTCCGCGTTCTACCTGCCGCTCTTCCTGATCCTGATCGGCCTGATCGTGCGCGTGGTGGCCATCGAGTGGCGGGGCAAGATCAACGACCCGCGCTGGCGCTGGTGGTGCGACTTCGGCATCGGACTCGGATCGTGGATCCCGGCGATCCTGTGGGGCGTGGCATTCGCGAACGTGGTGCGCGGACTGCCGATCGACGCCGACCACCAGTACACGGGCGGCTTCTTCAACCTGCTGAACCCGTACGCGTTGCTCGGCGGCGCGACCACCCTGCTGGCCTTCCTCACTCACGGTGCGGTCTTCGTCGCGCTCAAGACCGCCGGGCAGATGCGTGACGATGCGCAGACCTTCGCGGCCCGGCTCGCCGTGCCGACCGCCGTGGTCGCAGCGGTGTTCCTGATCTGGACGCAGCTGGCGTACGGGCACGCCTGGACCTGGGCGATCGTCGTGGTGGCCGCTGTCGCGGCGGTGGGCATGGTGATCGCGACGGCCGCACGGCGCGAGGGCTGGGCGTTCGTCGCCACCTGCATCGCCATCGCCGGAACCGTGGCGATGCTCTTCGCGTCGCTGTTCCCCGCGGTCCTGCCGTCCACCACGGACGCCGCGTACGACCTGACGATCGCGAACACGTCGTCGAGCCACTACACGCTGGTCATCATGACGTGGGCCGCGGCGATCATGACACCGGTGGTCATCGCCTACCAGGCCTACAGCTACTGGGTCTTCCGCAAACGGCTGTCGGTGGACCAGATCCCGCCGTCGGTGGGCCTGCCGCTGCAGAGCTCCGGTAAGTGACCGAGCCCCGGACCACGTCTCGTCGCCGCCCGCCGCTCGACCCGCGACTGCTCCGCGCGTCGCGGTCGGCGCGGCGGTACGTCGTGGCCTCGGCGGCGTTCGCGATCGGCAACGTCGTCGCGGTGGTCGCCTCGGCCATCGCCCTGGCCGGCCTGCTGTCGGAGGTGATCACCGATCCGGCGGCGCGCGGGTTCGCTGCTCAGTCGGTGCACCTCACGGTGCTCGCGGTGGCACTGACCGCCCGCGGCGCGATGAGCTACTTCGGTGATCGGGTGAGCCGGCGCGCCGCTCACGCGACCATCGACGAACTGCGCGTCGCAGCGCTCGACACTCTCACCGATCCCGGGCAGACGAGTCCGCGGCGGTTGCTCGACGAGCGCGAGCACGCGCTGACGGTGGTGCTGCGCGGACTCGACCGGCTCTCCGACTACCTGTCGGGGTATCTGCCGGCCCTGCTGTCGACGGTCGTCATCACCCCGCTCATCGTGGTGGTGGAACTGTGGACCGACCCGATCTCCGGCGTCATCATCATCGTGACCCTGCCGCTCATCCCGGTGTTCATGGTGCTCATCGGACTGGTCACACGAGACCGCACCCGGCGGAAGCTGGCGGCGATGAGCCGGCAGAACGCACAGCTGGTGGACCTCATGACCGGATTGCCGACGCTGCGTGCGCTCGGTCGTGCACAGGGGCCGGCGGGGCAGGTCGCCGAGCTGGGGGAGCGTCTGCACCGCAGCACGATGGGTTCGCTGCGGATCGCCTTCCTCTCCGGGGCCGTCCTGGAACTTCTCGCCACTCTCAGCGTGGCCCTGGTCGCCGTCAGTATCGGATTGCGGCTCGTCTTCGGTGAGATGAGCCTGTACGCGGGAGTGCTCGCATTGGTGCTGGCGCCCGAGGCCTACCTGCCTCTGCGCCAGATCGGCGCGCAGTTCCACAACGCCGAGGACGGTGTCGCGGCGGCGGATGACGTTCTCGATCTCATCGAGTCCGGACGCGCTGCTTCGCGTGGAACAGCGCGCGCAGCCGCGAGCGGCGAGGCCGAGGCGAGCAGTCGGCCCGGTGAGGTCGGCGTCACGGTAGAACTCGATCGGCTCGGCATCCGCGGCCGCGACGGCTGGGCGCCGCGGGGCTTGTCGGCGACGGCGCGGCCCGGAGAACTCACCGTCTTCACCGGCCCCAACGGCGCGGGCAAGTCGACCGTGCTGGCCGCGGTGCTCGGACTTCACACGCCCGACGAGGGGCGGGTGCTGATAGCCGGTCGCGACCTCGCCTCGCTCGATCGGGACGCCCACTACGGTCGGCTGGTGTGGCTGCCGCAGCATCCGGTGATCGTCCCCGGAACCGTGGCCGAGAACCTGGATCTGTTCGGCGAGCTGCCGAAGGAAGCCGTCGCCGAAGCGATGCGCGCCTCGGCCTTCGACGAGGTCCTCGCCGATCTGCCCGACGGAATGGACTCGGTGCTCGGCTCCGGCGGCGCCGGACTGTCGGCGGGCCAGCGACAGCGACTGGCGCTGACCCGAACGCTGGCCTCACCCGCGCCGCTGCTGTTGCTCGACGAGCCGACGGCGCATCTCGACGAGGGCACCGCCGGCCGGGTGATCGCCGCACTCGTCGACCGCGCGAGAGCAGGCGACACGGTGATCGTCGTCTCGCATCAGAAAGGCGTTCTGTCGGCGGCCGACGCGGTGGTCGACTTCGCGAAGGAGCTCTCCGATGGCCGCTGACCGCTCGCGCGATCCGATGCTCGCCGCCCTCGCCTTCACCGGGATGCGCGGGCGCGTTCTGGTGATCCCGATCCTGCTCGGCGCCGCCGGAGCGCTCTCGGCGCTCGGGCTGGCGGCACTGTCCGCCTGGCTGATCACGCGCGCGTGGCAGATGCCACCGGTGCTCTACCTCTCTGTCGCGGTCACCGGGGTCCGGGCGCTCGGCATCTCACGCGGCGTGTTCCGCTACGTCGAACGGCTCGCCACGCACGACGTGGCACTGGCGGCGATGGCCGACGCACGCACACGGATGTACCGGGCGCTGGCGCAGGGCTCGCCGGGCTACACCGTCGGCCTCCGGCAGTCGGAGCTGATGGCGCGTACCGCCGACGACGTCGATGAGATCGGCAGTGCGGTGATCCGCGGGCTCGTCCCGATGGCGGTCGGGGCGGTGACATCGGTGTCGGCCGTGGCGATCATGGCCTTCGTCTCGATTCCCGCCGCGATCGTGCTCGCGGTCGCATTGCTGGTGAGCGGTGTGCTCGCGCCTTGGCTGGCCGCGCGCGGGGCGGCCGATAAAGTCGCTGCCGCGGCGCGCGCCCGCGACGATGTGGTCGAAGCCACGTCGTCACTGCTGTGGCACGGCCCGGAACTGGCGGTCGCGGGGGTGCGCCGATCCGTGCTGGGGACGGTCGCCGCAGCCGATCGCCGTGCCGCGGACGCCGAGAACGCCGGTATGCGCCGGCAGGCGGCGGCCCAGGCGGTGACGCCGATCTCGATGGGCGTGAGCGTGGTCGCTGCGGCGATCATCTCGGTGCAGCTGGCGTCCGGGCTTCCCGGATCGCTGGCCGACGTCGCGTCGGGCACGGGTGTGACGCCGATGGTCTTCGGCATCCTGTTGCTTCTGCCGTTGTCGTCGTTCGAGACGACCGCACCGCTCACCGAAGCCGGCATGGCGTGGGAGAGCGGCCGCCAGGCCGCTCGGCGGGTGCTGGCACTCGTCGACGGGGCATCCGACGGTGACCGCGAGGCCGCCGACCCGGTCGTCGACCCGCGTCCGGTGACTCTGGCCGCGGAGTCACTGCAGTGGGGATGGACCACCCCGCTGGGGGAGACGGACGACTTCCGCGTGGGCCCCGGGGAGCGTCGGGTGGTCGTCGGACCGAGCGGTGTCGGCAAGTCGACGCTGCTGATGACCTTGGCGGGGCTGCTCCCGCCGCTGTCCGGGACGGTGAGCGCCGGCCCCGGGGAACTACGCGAGCACGTCTGCTACTTCGCCGACGACGCGCACGTCTTCTCCACCACCGTCCGGGAGAACCTCCATGTGGCACGCGGCGACGTCTCCGACGACGAGATGCGCGCAGCGCTCGAGAGGGTGGGGCTGGGTGAGTGGCTCGGCGGTCTGCCAGACGGGTTGGGAGAGAAGCTGACCGGTGGGGGCGGAGCGTTGTCGGGCGGTCAGCGGCGCCGACTGCTGCTGGCGCGGGCCCTGCTGCACCCGGCTCCGGTGGTGCTGCTCGACGAACCGACCGAACACCTGGATGCGGGCGATGCGGAGCGACTGCTGTCGCTCATCTGCGGTGATCTCTTCGGCGAGCGCGCCGTGGTGGTGGTGACGCACCAGGACGTGTCACGGATCGACGTGCCGGTGGTGCGGTTGTGAGACCCGAGGGTCAGCCGACGACGCGGCGGAGCTTCGCGGACAGTCGCGGCGTCAGTTCGCCCTCGGCGTCGACGCGCTCCTCCACGTAGGCGAGGTCGCCGTCGGGGACCAACCCGAACAAGCGCTTCGCTCCGCCGGTGTGCGACCCGGTCTCGGAGCGGATGGTGACGTCGGTGGTGAGATTCCACGACGTCTGAGTGAGCGGACGGCCGTAGTAGAGCTCGATGGAGCCCTCGGCATGGGTCAGCAGCAATTCGATCTCGTCGTCCTCGCTGATCCGCCAGAAGCCGGACTCCCGGAGGTCGGGCCGCACGTACGCGCCGTCGTCGTCGATGACCCAGGATCGGGCCTGCCAGACGAGGTAATTGCCGCCGTCGTGCGAGACGATGATCTGCTGACCGAACTGATAGTCGTCGCCGGTCACCGGATCGTGCCCTTCGCCCTGTCCCTCCCAGACACCGACCATCGGCAGGAGAGCGAGCAGGCCGGAATGGAGATCGGGACCCTCGCGGAGGTTGGCGGTGTCCGGAGGAACGGGCAGATCGCCGACCGGCGTCAGGTTCTTACCTGCGGTCTGCTGAGCGCGTTGCTCGGCGTCGGAGATCGCTTCGTTCCCGGAGCGCGTCATGACTCGTCGTTGACCAGTCGGTAGACGGTGTACAGCGCGAACCAGATGATCAGCAGCGAGGCCAATCCGAGCAGGATTTCAAAGAAGAGGACCACGCTGCCGATAGTACCGCGCGCCGGTGGCGTCACCGAAACGAGTCGTCCGACTGCTTCCTAGATCACAGTGGTCGCCACGCTCGCCGAATAGTGAAATCCATCAGGTATCAATAGTGCCTCAATGAGTAATTGCCAGTCTGAATCGGGAGGCATAGCGTCGTAGGGGTAGCACTCGGACCGCCGGAACGGAACGCGTCCCGACGGCCGACCGACCGAGGAGGGCACCAGTGAGCGCCACCGTCTTCTGCGGAGACGTCGACGAAGCCGTGGCCGGCATCGCCGACGGGTCCACCGTTCTGATCGGCGGATTCGGACTGGCGGGTATGCCGTTCGATCTGATCGACGCGCTGATCCGGCAGGGGGCCACAGACTTGACGGTGGTGAGCAACAATGCGGGCAACGGCGACCACGGACTCGCCGCGCTGCTCGCGGCCGGCCGGGTCAGGAAGATCCTCTGTTCCTTTCCCCGGCAGTCGGACTCCTGGGTCTTCGACCGCCTGTACCGCGCGGGCGAGATCGAGCTCGAAGTGGTGCCGCAGGGCAACCTCGCCGAACGGATGCGGGCGGCCGGTGCGGGTATCGGTGCGTTCTACTGCCCGACGGCGGTCGGCACTCCGATCGCCGAGGGCCGGGAGACCCGCGAGATCGACGGTCGGACGTATCTGCTGGAGTACCCGATCAAGGGCGACGTCGCTCTGATCGGCGCGCACCGCAGCGACCGCGCGGGCAACCTCGTCTACCGGAAGACCGCACGCAACTTCGGGCCGGTCATGGCCGCGGCCGCCGCGACCACCGTCGTCCAGGTGGACGAGGTGGTGCCGGTCGGCGGCATCGATCCGGAAACCGTCGTGACGCCCGGCATCTACGTCGACCGGGTGGTCGCGACTCCCACTCGCCGATTCGCCGTGGAGGGCGCACGATGACCGATCGACTGATTCACGCTTCCGGGGCGCTTCGGATGGCCGACGCGCCGATGACGAAGGAGCGTCTCGCCGCGCGTATCGCCGCCGACATCCCGGCCGGCTCCTACGTCAACCTCGGCATCGGTCAGCCGACCCAGATCGCCGACCATCTCGACCCCGGCGCCGGAATCACCCTGCACACCGAGAACGGGATGCTCGGGATGGGGCCGCAGGCGACGGGTGACGATGTGGACCTCGACCTCACCAACGCGGGCAAAGTACCCGTCACGGAGTTGCCGGGCGCCTCGTACTTCCACCACGCCGACTCGTTCGCGATGATGCGGGGCGGTCACCTCGACGTATGCGTCATGGGCGCCTTTCAGGTCTCCTTCGGCGGCGACCTGGCGAACTGGAGCACCGCTGCGCCGGACGCGATCCCGGCGGTCGGCGGAGCGATGGACCTCGCGATCGGCGCCAAGCAGGTGTTCGTGATGATGACTCTGTTCGCCCGCAACGGTGATCCGAAGATCGTGCCGCAGTGCACGTACCCGCTGACCGGACTGTCGTGCGTCGATCGCGTCTACACCCCGGAGGCCATCATCGACGTCGGGGACGACGGCGCACAGATCGTCGAGACCTACGGTGTCGATCCCGTGGAGCTGCTGGACCGGTTGACGTAGCTCTCGTCGGAGAGTGCTCGGCGAGCGAGGATCGCCGTCTACAGTCGATTCGACCGGAACGGATCGGTGGTCTCTTGGAACTCAGGCATCTGCGGTATTACGTCGCTGTCGCGGAGGAATGCCATTTCGGCCGTGCGGCGCAGCGGCTTCACATTGCGCAACCGCCGCTCTCGCAACAGATCAAACAGTTGGAAGCCGACCTGGGCGTGGTCCTGCTGAATCGCTCGACGCGCAAGGTGGAACTCACCGAAGCGGGGCGCCGCTACCTCGATCGAGCCAAGGAGATCCTCGCCTCGGTCGACGCTGCGGCGCAGGAGGCGAACCGAGTCGCGGTGGGCGAAGTGGGCCGCGTCGCCATCGGTTTCACCGGTTCGGCCACCTACCACATGCTCCCCGCCATCGCGCGCACGCTGCGGGTCGAGCTTCCCGACATCGAACTCGACCTCCAGGGCGAGATGCTCACGCCCCGGCAGGCGGCGGCGCTGCACGACGGCACGATCGATCTCGGCTTCCTCCGACCGCCGGTGCACGACCGCTTGCTGCGATACGAGGTAGTCACCACCGAGCCGATGATCGCGGTGATTCCACGCGCGCATCGGCTTGCCGAAGAGGATTCGATCGAGATCGCCGATCTCGCCGACGAGGTCTTCGTGACCTACGCGGGTTTCAGCCGGTCGGTGGTCTTCGAAGTAGTGGTCGACGCCTGCCAGCGGGCGGGTTTCACACCGACGATCCGGCACGAGGTCGGTGAGACCGCGGCTCTGGTGTCGTTCGTCGCTGCCGGCCTCGGCGTTGCGCTGGTTCCGCAGTCGGTGCAGCACATGCAGATAACCGGTGCGGTGTACGTCCCGCTGCACGGAGAGGTGCCGACCGTCGAACTCGCGATGGCGATGCGATCGGAGCCGCCGTCGCCGCACCTCGAGCGGGTGCTCACGTGTCTGCGCGAGGCATTGCCGCAGATCGGGGCGGGAACACTCAGCTAAGACTGGGTAGGTCTTAATGGGGCCATTTCTGATACTTCACACGTCCTCAAGTGTGTGTGACGCTCATCTCAACGCATAAGTGTCTATGCGGTACGACATACGGCGGAGGAGATGGCGTGACCCCATTCATGCACCAGGTGCAGGACCTGCTGAACGGACAGGACTGCGCGGCACCACATACCGTGCCCAGCGAAGAGGTGACCGTCGCCGAAGCGGCGGACACCCAGGTGATCATCCGATCGCTCGCCGAACAGTTGGTGAGTGAGGCGAACGCGATCCTCTCGGGCAGTCGCGAGTGCGACGGGGTCATCTCTCTCGTCGACCAAACAGGACCCGGCGCCCTCGCCTTCACGCTGGGCTACGCCGATCGCAGCGCCCGGATCGAAACCGTGGTCTCAGGCCACACCGCGACGGCCCAGCTCGTCGTCGGCGGTGTCTCGCAATCGCGGCGACTCGCCGGTGAGGACGAGGTGGCCGCTCTGGTTCTCGACCTCATCGCGGGCAACTGATCCCTCCATTCCCAGCCAGGAGACATCGATGCAATTCGAACTTCGTTACCAGACCATCGAACCGAAACGACAGACGTACCAGAACATCATCGAGCGCTTCGGCGACGAGCCGGCCACGCGCTATCAGGAGGCCACGCTCGATATCGAGCCCCGAGAGAACTTCCATTACCGCCCCACGTGGACGCCCGACCACGAGTTGTACGACGCAGGGTACTCCGCGCTGAAGCTCACCGATCCTTACGCGTTCGCCGACCCTCGGCAGTTCTACTACACCCCGTACGTCACCAACCGAGCCGCTCTGCATGACGAGTTCGGCAAGACCCTGGCCTACCTGGAGAACCGCGGCCTGCTCGCGAAGCTCCCCGGAGGCTGGGCGAAGGTGCTGTCTGAAGTGGTGGTGCCGCTGCGCCACTACGAGGCCGGCGCCCAGTTGGTCAGCGTCGCGGGCTCTCGCTTCGCGTACGGCACGTCGCTGTCGCAGTGCGCGAGCTTCGCTGCGTTCGACCGTATCGGCAACGCGCAGATGCTCTCGCGTGCGGGTATCGCTGCGGGCGGTGGTACCGCGGAGGTCCTGAAGGGAGCCAAGCAGACCTGGATGACGGCCGACCACCTGCAGCCGCTGCGGCGTCTGGTCGAGGAGATCATGGTCGTCGACGACTGGGCCGAGGGCCTGCTCGCGATCGACGCCGTCGACAGGGCGCTGTATCCGGCCGTCTACAGCGGACTCGACGATCGCGCGCTGCTCGGTGGAGCGGGAGCCTACAGCCTGTTCGCGCAGTACCTGACGACCTGGTTCGCCGACCAGCGCAAGTGGCTCGACGCGCTGATCAAGTGCTGGCGTGTGGATCCCGAGCACGGAGACGACAACGTCGCGGTCCTCGATCGGATCGAGGAACGGTGGGGTGCACGCGCGGCCGAGGCGGTGGGAGCGCTCACCGAGGTCGTCGACGGCGCCGTCGGAGCGGAGGTTCCGGAATGACCGCCGCAGTCCGCCCGGTCGGTGTCGACCTGCAGGAGTCGGAGGAGAACCGCGCACTGGTGGCCGCCATTCGTGCCGACAATCCGGAGGTGTCCGTCCGGCACCTTCCCGGGCTGGTCAAGTTGTCGGCGCCCGGCCGGATAGTAATCAACCGCGAATCGGTGGAGGCCCAGTTGGGGCGCGAGTGGGAGACCGGTGAGTTCCAACTCGCCATCGTCACCTACACCGGCAACTTCGCCGAATGGGACGACGACCAGATCGTCGTCGCCTGGCAACACTGAACCGGATCCGCTGTCCCCGCATTCTGAGAATTCACCAGGAGATCACTTCACATGACCACCGCCAAAGCTCCGAACCGCCCCAAGAAGCTCCCGCTCAAACAGCGGTATTCGCTGCTCACCCGCGACCTCGACTGGGAGCCGTCGTACGTCGATCGCGAGGACCTCTACCCGTACACGCGATACGAGGGCATCAAGATCCACGACTGGGACGGCTGGGAGGACCCGTTCCGCCTGACCGTCGACGCGTACTACAAGTACCAGGCCGAGAAGGACAAGCGCCTGTACGCGGTGCTCGACGGTTTCGCGCAGAGCCAGGGACATCTCACCGTCTCCGATGCCTCGTACCTGAACGCCATCAAACTGTTCATTCAGGGCGTGACGCCGCTGGAGTACCAGGCGCATCGCCACTTCGCGTACCTCGCCCGCTATCTCGAGGGCCCCGCACCGCGATTCGCGGCGCTGTGCCAGAGCGTCGACGAACTGCGTCACTGCCAGACGCAGGTCCACACGATCAGCAATTACAACAAGTACTACTCGGGCTTTCACTCGTGGTCGCAGATGCACGATCGGGTCTGGTATCTGTCGGTGCCGAAGTCGCTGTTCGACGACGCGATGACGGCGGGGCCCTTCGAGTTCCTGATCTCCATCTCGTTCAGCTTCGAGTACCTGCTCACCAACCTGCTGTTCGTGCCGTTCATGTCGGGGGCGAGCTTCAACGGCGACATGCCGACCATGTCGTTCGGCTTCTCCGCGCAATCCGACGAGAGCCGCCACATGACGCTCGGCCTCGAGGCCATCAAGTTCCTGCTGGAGCAGGACGAGGACAACGTCCCGATCATCCAGGAATGGATCGATAAGTGGTTCTGGCGGGCATACCGGATGTCGGCTCTGGTCGCCGGAATGATGGACTACATGCTTCCGAAACCGGTGATGAGCTGGAAGGAGGCGTTCGAACTCTACTTCGAGGAGCAGATGCTCGGTGGCCTGTTCCCCGATCTGGAGTTCTACGGCATCCGCCCGCCGCGCCACGTGCAGGACGCGATCGCGGAGAAGGACAAGCTCTCGCACGAGGTCTACAAGATCCTGCACAACTTCTCTTTCGCGGCCTCGTTCACCACGCAGATCCCCACGCCCGATCACATGAACTGGCTGTCGGAGCAGTACGGCGAGACCTTCGACACCCACTACGGGCCGAACTGGGAGAAGCACCGCCGAGTGGAGGAAGCCGGCGGACGGGTCTTCTTCCAGGGGCTTCCTCAGCTGTGTCAGGTATGCCAGGTGCCGATGGCGTTCACCGAGCCCGGCGACCCGACGACCATCTCGTTCCGGCGCAGTGACTACGAGGGGGAGACCTACCACACGTGCAGCGACGGATGTCAGTGGATCTTCGAACGCGAACCGGAGAAGTACGTGCAGGCGTGGCTGCCGGTGCATCAGATCTACCAGGGCAACTGCGGTGGACCGACGGTGCCGGAGGTTCTCGAGTGGTACGGCATCCAGGACGGAGACAACGGCGAGTACAAGGATTCGCGCGACCATCGATCGTGGCGCGAATGGCACCAGGACGGCCGGTCCGAGAAGCAGGAGGCATGAGAGATGACTGTCAAGGCACTCTACGACTACAAGTACCCGGCATCCGACCGCGCCGAGGTCTTCGGCACCGACCAACTGCTGTACGTGCACTGGCTCGGCAATCCGCTCTTCTGTTCGGCAGCGCGCTTCCGCGCGCCGCAGGCGATGAGCTTCGCAGACTTCGTCGCCGAGATGGTGCATCCGTGGGCGGCTTCCGACCCCGACTTCGACCCGGCGTCGATCTCGGGCTGGCAGATCTTCGACGAGGTCTTCGACCCGGGTGACGGCTCGAAGTCGTTGAAGGATCTCGGCGTCGGACACAAGGCGCTGCTGAAGTTCACCACGGACTGAACGGAGCTCTCGATGACCACGACTCACACGATCACGGTCGAACCGCTCGGCACCGAATTGCAGTGCCGCGAGGACCAATCGATCCTCGACGCCTGCCTGCGCAACGGTGTCTGGTTGCCGCACGCATGCACTCACGGGACCTGCGGCACCTGCAAGGCGCAGGTCCTCGATGGCGACATCGATCTGGGCGACGCTTCACCGTATGCCCTGCTCGAGAGCGAACGTGACGACGGAGCTGCGCTGATGTGTGTAGCGACACCACGCGACGACGTGGTCATCGAGGGCGATGTGGACATCGAGGACGGGATCACCATGTATCCGGTCCGAGACTTCTCCGGAACTGTCGCGGCCCTCGACGAGATCGCACCCGGCGTCCGCCGGCTCGTGATCGACCTCGACGAGCCGATGGAGTTCAACGCCGGTCAGTACGTGCAGCTCAACCTCCCCGACGGCGACAACCGTCCGTACTCGATCGCCAATGCGCCGCATGAGACCGGCCGGATCGAGTTGCACATCAAACGGACCGAGAACGGGGTCGCGACCGCCGGTTGGGTCTTCGACGGACTCGCCGCAGGCGATGAGGTGACATTGTCGGGTCCCTACGGCAAGTTCTACTTCCGCCCCGGCCGCGAGAAGCCCGTCCTGCTGCTCGGCAGCGGCACGGGTTTGGCGCCGCTGGTGTCGATCCTCAAGACGATCATGGCGATCGAGGACGAGGAGGGGGAGTGGGAGCACGAGGTGGTGATGTATCACGGGGTCGCGACGAGTGCCGACCTCTACGACCGCGAGTGGTTCGAGGCACTGGCCGATGAACGCGACTGGTTCACGTACCGGCCGGCGGTGTCCCGAGAGCAGTTCGACGGCAGGCAGGGCCGGGTGCCCGCGCTGCTGGCGCAGGACTACCCGCGGGCCGGCGGCAACGTCGCCTACATCTGCGGCAACCCGGCGATGGTGGAAGACACGATGCGGGCGTTGATGAAAGCGCGCCTCTTCCCGCGCGACATCTACCGCGAGGACTTCTTCGACGCAGCCGATCGCGCCAATGGCGCTCACGTGGTGCGCAGCCCGCTGATCAAGCGATAGCCGCGGAATACGACGAGACCCGGCCCGCGAAGAGCGGGCCGGGTCTCGTCAGGTCGTTCAGCGCGACGCGCGAATCACTTCGCGACGGTGACGTCCTGGTTGTGGACGCCCGGCCCCTCGGGCGAGACGGTCACGTCGCCGTTGCCCTGCGAGCTCAGCGCGCGCAGAGTCCAGGTGCCCGGGGCGGCGAAGAAGCGGAAGTCGCCGGTGGCCGAGGCGACGACCTCGGCCGTGAACTCGCCGGTGCCGTCGAGCAGACGGACGAACGCGCCCGCGACGGGGTTGCCCGAACCGTCCACGACCTGACCGGTCAGGACGGTCTCCTTCTCAGTGTCGACGCCGGCGGGGAGGGTCTGACCCTGCTTGGGTGCTGCGCACATGTCACTAGTCCTCTCAGAGACTGTCGATGGGGGAGTTTGCGGGGCGGCTCAGCGCTCGATCGGAGCGCCGACCAGCGAGCCGTACTCGACCCAGCTGCCGTCGTAGTTCTTGACGTTCTTCTTGCCGAGCAGTTCCTGAAGGACGAACCAGGTGTGGCTGGAGCGCTCGCCGATTCGGCAGTAGGCGATGGTCTCCTTGGCGTCGTCGAAGCCCTTGTCCGCGTACAACGCGGTGAGGTCTGCGTCGGACTTGAAGGTGCCGTCCTCGTTGGCGGTGGTCGACCACGGGATGTTGATGGCGCCCGGAACGTGACCGCGCTGCTGCGCCTGCTCCTGCGGCAGGTGCGCCGGAGCGGCGATCTTGCCGGAGAACTCGTCGGGGCTGCGGACGTCGACGAGGTTCTTGGAACCGATCGAGTCGATCACCTCGTCGCGGAAGGCGCGGATCGAGTTGTCGGCGGCCTGGGCGACGTAGTCGGTGGCCGGGCGGGTCACAGCGTCGGCGCTGAGCGGACGGCCGTCGAGCTCCCACTTCTTGCGGCCGCCGTCGAGCAGACGGACGTCCTTGTGACCGTAGATCTTGAAGTACCAGTACGCATACGCGGCGAACCAGTTGTTGTTTCCGCCGTACAGGACGACGGTGTCGTCGTTCGCGATCCCGCGCTCGCTGAGCAGTGCGGAGAAGCGCTCGGCGTCCAGGAAGTCGCGACGCAGGCCGTCCTGCAGGTCCTTACGCCAGTCGAGGCGGATGGCGCCCGGGATGTGGTTGCTGTCGTAGATCGAGGTGTCCTCATCGACCTCGACGAACACGACCTTGTCGGTGTTGAGGTTCTCTTCAGCCCAGTCAGCGCTGACGAGCACATCGGAGCGTGCCATATTTCGGTTCCTTTCGAAATGATCACCGCGCGCGGCGTGAGGCCGCGCCAGACGGCGAGTTCGTCGCACTGGGCGACGGGTGTTCCGGGCCGGGGACGGCGGTCGTCTGCGACGAGACGGTGGAGGATGCGGCTGAGATCGTCAGCGGTGCATCACACCCGGTGCGTCACCGGCAAGCGACAGCAGCAGTCGACGACGCGACAGAGGTCGATCGCCAATCGGCGGGTGAGCATCAGCCCACGTCGGTGCTGCATGGACCCGACCCTACAACAGAAATCAGGGCCTGCTCGGGAGCGGTTTCGCGTAGTCGACGGCGCGCACCGACACCGGTCCGGTCTCGCTGACGGCCACAAGGTCGCTTCCCCTGCTCAGGGCATGTTTCGCGGTGGTTCCCCAGGCCATCTGGAGGGCCGGAAGAGTGGTTGAAAACCTTTTTAATACCGCTGATCGAAATTCCTCTGGGACGTCGGCGGAGTAGTGCTCCTCGGGTCCGGTGTAGAAGTCGGTGGCTTCGATGCGGACACGGCCGTCGACCACCGACACGCGAGCCTTCACGCTCACCTTGACCTTCGGCGCGGTGTACTTCGCGGCCGACGGGGGATAGCCGTTCTGCGTCTCCGGCGAGCCGGGCAGAGGGACGGTTCCGCTCAGCATGATGCCCTCGGTGCGCTCGAGCAGGCCGTCGCCCGGCCCGCCGCCGCCCACTTTGTCCTCGGGAGCCGGGGTATTGATGTAGAGATCGACGATCCCCATCAGCCGTCCGAGGGTGGGGGAGTTGATTCGTGTCTCGGTCCGCATCGACTGCGCCCGCAGCTCCGTCCGCGGGCCCAGATCGCCGGTGGGGCCGAGGTCGGTGCTCTGCAGCCGAGCGTCGACTGTCGAGGTGCACACCGGCACGCCGGAGCAGCCCTCGATCGGGACGCCGTCGGCGCTGATCAGCACCGAGCTGAAGTTCCCCTCAGAGCGGTGCGCGAGGAACGGGAAGCCGGCCATGATCACATCCGGTTCGAAGGGGACTCCGGGTGAGGCCTGGACGGCGCGTGCGAGGCGGTGCTCGGCGCGGGACGCCGCGAAGTCGTCGGCGATCAGCGCCAGGACGCCCACGACGACGAGGACGACTGCGATCCAGGCACCGATTCGCAGGTACCGGCGGGACGCGGGTTTCGGGGGGTCGTGGGCGGTGAGGAGCATCGGCGCTATTCTGTCATCTGATAACCGGGTGCTGCGACCAGCGTCGATCGACAGCCCACAGTGCTGAGGCCACGACGAGATCGGAGTGGTGTGTGGACCTGTTGCTGCTGACCGAAGAGCAAACTGCCGAAGCCGTCCTGGGATCGCTCTCCCTGCTGTCCCATCAGGTGGCCGTGCTGCCTGCCCAGACGTCCTCGCTGGTGCAGCTGGGCGAACCACAGGTGATCCTGGTGGACGCGCGCAGCGATCTCGCGGGTGCGAGAACCATGTGCCGGCTGGTGTCGGACACCGGCACCGCCCCGGTGGTGGCCGTCGTCGGCGAGGGCGGACTGGTCGCGGTGAACGCCGATTGGGGCGTCGACGACTTCCTGCTGCCGACCACCGGACCCGCGGAGCTCGACGCCCGGCTGCGCCTGGTGTCGACGCGCGTGACCGGTGGCGTGGACGAGCAGCCGGACAAGGTGACCCTGGGCGAGTTGGTGATCGATGAGTCGACCTACACGGCCCGATTGCGGGGCAAGCCGATCGATCTCACGTACAAGGAGTTCGAGCTGCTGAAGTTCCTCGCGCAGAACGCGGGCCGGGTCTTCACCCGGGCCCAGCTGCTGCACGAGGTGTGGGGTTACGACTACTTCGGCGGCACCCGCACAGTCGACGTCCACGTCCGGCGTCTGCGAGCCAAACTGGGCAGTGATCACGAGTCACTGATCGGCACCGTGCGCAACGTCGGGTACAAGGCTGTGCGGCCGACGCGCCGGGGCGACCGCGACGGCGGCGACACCGCCGGCGACGACACCGAGCAGGACGAGACAGGGTAGGACGAGTGGTCGCCGGCTGCCGATACATTGGACTGTGATGAATGAGCAGATCCGGCACCGCGTCGTCTCCGACTCCCTGACCGCCGACGACTCGGCGTTCGCGCGCGAGGTGTGCGAACGCGCCGAACGCGTCGACGGTATCGCGCCGCTCGCCGAGCAGGCGCGCCTCGCGATCGACTCGGGGGCGGACCTGCATGTCCTCACCGATCATGGATACGCCAACGTCCTCGCGGCGCGCGACGGCGGTGCGGCGATGGTGGAAGCGGTGGTGGATCCCGACCACCGGGGCCACGGGGAGGGTCGTGCTCTCGTGGACGCCGCCCTGACCGCCGCCGGCGATCTGCCGGGCTCGGAACCGCCGCAGGTGTGGGCGCACGGCGACCTGCCCGCGGCCGCCGCCGTCGCCGCGGCACTCGGTCTGGTCCGTGCCCGCGAACTGCTGCAACTGCGCAGGCCCGTGGCACAGCCGCTGCCCGATCTGCCCCGGCGCGAGGACATCGCGCTGCGTACGTACGCGGGACCGTCCGACGACGCGGAGATCCTCCGGGTGAACAACGACGCCTTCTCCTGGCACCCGGAGCAGGGCGGATGGACGCTGCGCGACATCGCCGCCCGCACCGGCGCGGACTGGTTCGATCCCGACGGTGTATTCCTGGCTTTCGACGCCGCCGACCCGGACGTCCTGCTGGGATTCCACTGGACGAAGATCCATCCCGCCGCCGACGGAGCCGCGCCCCTCGGCGAGGTGTACATCGTCGGCGTCGACTCCGCCGCGCAGGGCCGTGGCCTCGGCGCGCTGCTGACGCTCGCCGGCCTGCGCTATATGGCCGACCTGCGCCCCGGCGGCCGCGGGCTCGACGAAGTGGAGTTGTACGTCGAGGGCGACAACTCTGCGGCGTTGCGCACGTATTCGCGGCTCGGATTCACCCGGTACACCGCCGACATCGCCTATCGCCGGGGCTGAACCCGGCGTCAACCAGCCGTTCATTTTCGTGCCCGGACTGTTACCCGGGCCGTCACTCGCCGGTCGCTCTGTCCTAACCGGGCGTCGATAGTTTCGCCTCGATACCTGAACAGATCGAAAGGCACCCCGACTCCCATGAGCGCGTCCCCGAAGCTCGTCCGCACCGCAGGCGCCGCCGTTGCCGGCATCGCCGCGGCCTCCCTCGTCCTCACCGCGTGCGGTGACGGCGACTCCTCGTCCGGCACCGTCACCGGTGAAGGGTCCACGGCCCAGCAGAAGGCCATGGAGCACTTCTCGCAGGTCCTCACCGACAACGGCGGCGTCATCCTCGACTACACGGGCTCCGGCTCCGGCGACGGAATCAAGAAGTTCATCTCGGGCGACGTCGACTTCGCCGGCTCCGACTCGCCGCTCAAGCCGGCTGAGGCCGCCGACGCCAAGAGCCGGTGCTCGGGCAACGAGGCCTGGCACCTGCCTCTGGTCGCGGGCCCGGTCGCGATCGCGTTCAACCTTCCCGGCGTGGAGAAGCTGAACCTCAACGCGCCCGTACTCGCGAAGATCTTCGACTCCAAGATCGCCAAGTGGAACGATCCCGCGATCGCCGCACTCAACCCGGGCGTCAAGCTCCCGGCCACGGCCATCGTGCCGGTGCACCGCAGCGACAGCTCCGGCACCACCGACAACTTCACGCGCTACCTGAACACCGCCGCACCGGCCGACTGGCCGTACGAGCACAGCAAGGAGTGGGCCGGCCACGGCGGCTCGGGTGCCTCGAAGTCGACCGGCGTCGGCGACACGGTCAAGAAGACCGAGGGCTCGATCAGCTACGTCGAGTGGGGTTTCGCCACCGAGAACGAGCTGAGCGTGGCGGCCGTCGACTTCGGCGCCGGACCCACTCAGCTGACCAAGGACACCGCCGCGAAGGCTCTCGACGCGGCTCAGTTCGTGGACCCGTCCAGCAAGAACCTGGTGGTCGACACCGACGCCCTCTACCGACTCAAGGAGACCGGCGCCTACCCGCTGGTGCTCACGACCTACGAGATCGTGTGCTCCACCGGCTACTCGGACTCGGCGGTCTCCGACAACCTGAAGTCCGCGTTCACCACGATCCTGGACAAGGGCCAGGACGGCCTCGACAAGCTCGGTTACGTCCCGCTGCCTGAGGCCTTCCAGGCCAAGCTGCGCGGAACGATCAACGCGCTGTGACTCGCTCGGACACTCCCGTGACCTCCCGCGCAGATGCCGACGGGGACCCGGCCGTGTCCGAAACGCCCGTGGCCGGCGGAACCCCGTCGCCGCGGGCGGCCGGTGAGCGATCGCTGACTGCCGAGTCGGGCCCCGCGTCCGGCTCGGCGGTCAGCCGTCTCGGCGACCGCGTCATGTCGTCGCTCGCCACCGGCTCGGGCCTGTTGGTCTCGATCGTCATCGGGCTGATCGCGCTGTTCCTGCTCGTTCAGGCGGTCCCTGCGCTCGCGAAGAACACCGTCGGCTTCTTCACATACACCGGGTCGTGGGTGGTGGCGGGCAGTGAGATCGAGTTCGGCATCCCCCAGCAGCTCTACGCGACGGTGCTGGTGTCGGTGATCGCACTGGTGATCGCGATGCCCGTGGCGCTCGGCGTGGCACTGTTCGTCAGCGAGTACGCGCCCAAGCGGCTCGCGACGGTGATCGCGTACGTCGTCGACCTGCTGGCCGCGATCCCGTCGATCGTGTACGGCCTGTGGGGAATCCTGGTGCTCGGTCCGGCGATGGTGGGGCCGAACCAATGGCTGGTCGATCACCTCGGCTTCCTCCCGTTCTTCCGGCAGCCGGCGAACGTCGCGAACATGTCGACCGGCGGCACCCTCCTCACCGCGGGCATCGTGCTGGCGATCATGATCCTGCCGGTGATCACCGCGGTCACCCGCGAGGTCTTCGCGCAGACGCCGCGAAACCAGCGTGAGGCCGCCCTGGCCCTCGGCGCCACCCAGTGGGAGGTCGTGCGATACGCGGTCCTGCCCTTCGGCCTCTCCGGCTACATCAGCGGCGCCATGCTCGGACTGGGCCGTGCGCTGGGCGAGACGATGGCGCTGCTGCTGATCATCTCCACGGCCGGACCGATCAACTTCAACCTGATGGAGAGCGGTCAGACGCTGGCGACCGTGATCGCGAACAACGCGGCCGAATTCGACTCGCCGATCAAGACCGGCGCCTACATCTCAGCCGGTCTGGTCCTGTTCGTCTTGACCTTCCTCGTGAACGCCGCGGCCCGCGGTGTGATCGCGCGCAGGGTTCGAGGCTGAGGAATCACGATATGGAACTGACACAACTCTCGCCGCGCCGGAAGGTCGCCGACACGACCGTGCGCGGCGCGGTGATCGCCGCGGTGGCCGTGGCGGTGCTTCCGCTCGGCTGGCTGGTGTACACGCTGATCGCCCGCGGCATCGGACCGGTGCTCGACATCGACTGGTGGACGCGATCGGAACGCTACGGCGGCGCGGCCAACGCGATCGTGGGGACGCTCGTACAGACGGCGATAGCGGCGGCCGTCGCGATCCCCTTGGGCGTGCTCGTCGCCGTCTATCTCGTGGAGTACGCGGACACCGGGAAGAGGCGCGGACGGTTCTCGCTCGTGCGCGTCACCACCTTCATGGTCGACGTGCTCTCGGGTGTGCCGTCGATCGTCGCCGCGTTGTTCATCTACGCGGTCTGGCGCACCACCCTCGATCTTCCTCGTTCCGGCTTCGCGGTGGCGCTGGCGCTGGTGCTGCTGATGGTGCCGCTGGTGGTCCGGTCCACCGAGGAGATGCTCAAGATCGTCCCGCAGGACCTTCGCGAGGCCGCATACGCGCTCGGCATACCGAAGTGGAAGACGATCCTTCGGGTGGTGCTGCCCACGGCGATGTCGGGGATCATCACCGGGATCATGCTGGCGGTGGCCCGCGTCATGGGCGAGTCGGCTCCGGTGCTGATCCTGGTCGGCGCCACCCGGGCGATGAACCCGAATCCGTTCTCCGGCAACCAGCAGTCGTTGCCGCTCATGATGCTGCAGGAATACAACAAGGGGCCCAGCGGCTACGAGACCGTCTGGGGCGCCGCGCTGACGCTGGTGATCGCCGTCGCGATCGTCTACGTGCTCGCACGAGTGCTGTCGCGGTTCACCGGGCCCCGAATGGAGAGAAGCTAGACATGGCCAAGAGTCTGACCATCGAGGATCTGAACGTCTACTACGGCGACTTCCACGCCGTGAAGGATGTCTCCCTGACGATCGCGCCGAAGTCGGTGACCGCCTTCATCGGTCCGTCGGGGTGCGGTAAGTCCACCGTCCTGCGCACACTCAACCGGATGCACGAGGTGACGCCAGGGGCGTACACCACCGGGTCGGTGAAGCTCGACGAACTCGACCTGTACGGCAGGGGCGTGGACCCGGTGGGGGTGCGCACCACCGTGGGCATGGTGTTCCAGCGGGCGAATCCGTTCCCGACCATGTCCATTCGCGACAACGTGGTGGCGGGGCTCAAGCTGGCGGGCGTGCGTGACAAGGCCAGACTCGACGACGTGGCCGAGGCCAGCCTGCGCGGGGCCAACCTGTGGAACGAGGTCAAGGATCGGCTCGACAAGCCGGGCGGCGGACTGTCCGGCGGCCAGCAGCAGCGGCTGTGCATCGCGCGGGCCATCGCGGTGTCACCGCAGGTGCTGCTGATGGACGAGCCGTGTTCGGCGCTCGACCCGATCTCGACCCTCGCGATCGAAGATCTGGTGGCCGAGCTGAAGAACAATTACACGATCGTGATCGTCACGCACAACATGCAGCAGGCGGCGCGGGTGAGCGATCAGACCGCGTTCTTCAATCTCGCCGGTGCGGGACGGCCCGGGGAACTGGTGGAGGCCGGCGCCACCGCCGACATGTTCTCGAATCCGGTTCGGAAGGAGACCGAGGACTACATCTCGGGACGGTTCGGATGACGGTGCGCGTGCGCGCCCGGTGCGGCTCTCGAGGCAGCATCCCCCGGATCTGACATCGACCGGTCGGATCTCACACCGACGGATACGACGGCGACCCCGGCCACTCTCCGCAGAGAGTGGCCGGGGTTGCCTTTTGCCTAGCCGGTGACTACGGTCACCACAGAACAGTTTCGATCAATCGATCAACTTCGAGGGCAGATGGCGCGACTGACGGTGGAACAGCGGCGCGAAGCAGCGATCGACGCAGCGATGCGGGTGATCGCCCGCGACGGCGTCGAAGCCGCCACGACGCGTCGGATCGCTCTGGAGGCCCAGGTCGGACAGTCGAGCCTGTTCTACGCCTTCGCATCCCGCGACGATCTGCTCGCCGCGGTCGTCGAGACCGGGATCGCGCAAGAGCTGGCCGGCATGGGCGAATGGCTCCGCGAGGCGTCGGCGATGTTCACCACCTCCCAGATGAACATCGCGGATGTCGCGCGGGCCGCATTCGACTCCTTCATGCACGACCTCATCGAGAATCGGGACCGCGAATACGCGTTGGTGGAGCTGGCGCTCTACGCCCGACGAACCGAAGGTCTGGAGCACCTCGCCGAGAGTCTGTACCGCGGCTACAACGAGCTCGTCTCCGGACTGCTCGTGGTCGCGGCCGAGACCACCGGTGTCACGTGGACGCTCCCGGCCGAGGAATTGGCCACGATCGTCGTGGCCATGACCGACGGCATGACTCTCAGCTATCTGTCCACCGGCGACCGTGAAGCGGTCCGACGGATCGCGGACGGCGGTGTGCAGCTGCTGCTGGGTTACGTCGCGCAGTGACCCGTGCGCTGCGGGAGCGCCGGGAGAAGAACAGAATCGGGGATCAGATGTTCTCAGGAAGACGCGCGTTGCGCCGGACCGCGGCCGCGGTCGCCTCGGCGACCGTGCTACTCGCCGCGGTCGGGACGGTGGGCGAATCCGCCGCGGCACAGCCAGTCCACGTCGGCGGCGGGGTGTCGCAGGCGTATCTGACCGACGCGCGGCCGGGTACCGCGCTGACACTCGTCGACGACGCGGGCGATCGTGCGGGCTCGGGCGTCGCCGATTCGCTCGGATCGTTGATCGTGCGCGACCTGCAGCCGGGGCGCTACCGCTTCGTCGGGGCCGGGATCAAGAGCGCGCCGGTCGAGGTGACCGGCAAGGACTCTCCGCCGCCCGCGCCGTCGCTGTACGGGCAGACCCTTCACGAAGGGCTCAACTACATCACGATGCGCGACGGGGTCTCGCTCGCCGCCACGGTTCGGCTGCCGTACGGCAAGAAGCTCTCGGACGGGCCCTTTCCGACCGTGATCGAGTACTCCGGCTACCAGAACGCCGCACCGGACGACCTGGTGGTCGGCGCGGTCGGGGAGAAGGTCGGCCTGAAGGACCCGCAGGCCCCCGACACCTCCGTGATCGTCGGCTCGACGCTGGCGACGCAGATGCTCGGCTTCGCCTCGGTGAGCCTTCAGATGCGGGGAAGCGGTTGCAGTGGAGGAGACTTCGGCCTCTTCGACGATGTCGCGGCGTTCGACGCGTACGACGCGATCGAGACCGTGGGACGCCAGCGATGGGTGTCGGGGCATCGCGTCGGCATGGTCGGCATCTCGTTCTCCGGCATCTCGCAGATGTTCGCCGCGGGTACGCGACCACCCCATCTGGCCGCGATCGCGCCGATGAGCACCACCGATGACCTGTACTCCACCGGTCTGCCGGGCGGCATCTACAACAAGGGTTTCGCGAACTCCTGGCTCCGCGAACGGGTGCAGCAGGCGCAACCCGGGCCGGCAGGCGGACAACCGTGGGTGCGGGCGCGCATCGAGGGCGGCGACAAGACCTGTGCGAACAATCAGAAGCTCCGCCGTCAGACGCAGAACGTGTTCAAGCTGATCCGCGACAACCCGACGCGTGCGGCGAAGGTGTACCAGGAACGCTCCATCCCGGACTGGGCCGACCGCATCGACGTCCCGGTGTTCCTGGTCGGTGCCGCACAGGACGAGCAGACCGGACCCAACTGGGTCAATCTGATCAAGCATCTCGATCACAACCCGAACGTCTGGGTCAACATCATCAACGGGCATCACTTCGATTCGCTCGGACCGCAGATCCTCTCGCGCTGGGCGGAGTTCCTGCAACTGTTCGTCGCGAACCAGGTGCCGCACACGCCGCCCAACATGCAACCGCTGGGCACCGTCGTGTTCCCGGCGGCCACCAATGCACCCGGCCAGCAGATCCCGCCGGTGCGCTTCAGCGATTCGCGCACCGTCGCCGCTGCGAAAGCTCGTTTCAAGGCGCAGACGCCGCGACTGTGGGCACTCTTCGACAACGGCGGTGGCGCAGCCGGTCCCGGCGGGCTCTCGTCGGCGTGGCAGCGATCGCTGTCCGCGTGGCCCACGAGCACCGAGCGGATGTTCCTGAACGACAAGGGCCGGCTCGGTTCCCGGCCCGCCGGCGGAACCGTGTCGTTCGCGCCCAATCCGCTCAACCGGCCGCTGAACACGCTCAAGAACGCCTCCACCGACACGGCGGCGGCATGGGGCATCCACCCGGACTACGACTGGCGGCCCGCACCGGGCCGCAGCGGGCTGGGCTTCATCAGCGCTCCGCTTTCCCGTGACAAGGTGGTTCTCGGGAACGGTTCGGTGACCCTCCGGCTGAAGAGCACGGCGAAGGTCACCGATCTGCAGGTCACGGTCTCTGAGGTGAACGGCAGGGGACAGGAGACATCGGTCGGGACCGGTGTGCTGCGCTCGAGCTTCCGCGGCGACGGCACCGCCCCCGATTTCACCACTCAGACGCCGCTGGCCGACGGATTCAACCAGATCACGATCCCGATCAACCCGTTGATGCACGGGTTCCGAAAGGGCTCACGGATCCGGGTCACGGTCTCCGCACCCGGCGGCGACCTTCCCTCATGGCAGTTCAGCACGCCTGCCACCGGCGGCAAGGTGATCGACACCGTCGACCTGAGCAAGTCGTACGTCACGATCCCGGTGATCGCGGGCGAGGTGCCCGGCGCCGGACCGGATTGCGGCTTCCTGCGCGGTTCGGCCTGCCGCGCCTACAAGCCGGCCTTCAACGGCGGCTGATCGCGCGGAGTGCATTCGTGCGCGAAAGCGCCCTCCGGCTCCGCTGATGCGGATCGCCGGAGGGCGCTTTCGTCGGGTCAGCTCGCCTCGAGCAGTTGTTCGGGAGTCTTCCCGGTGGCTTGGAAGACGACGCGGCGGGCGATGAGGACCGCGTGGTCGGCGAACCGCTCGTAATAGCGGCCCAGGAGAGTGACGTCGACCGCTGCGGCGACACCATGCGACCACTCGCGGTCCATCATGACGGTGAACAGATGGCGGTGCAGATCGTCCATCGCGTCGTCGTCGTCCATCAGGGTCAGCGCGTCGTGGTAGTCCTGGTTCTCGAGCACGCGGCGTGCGTTCTGCGCGAGCTCGACGGCGAGCCGGCCCATCTCCTCGAAGTACCCCGCGACCTCGTCCGGCAGGACCTTGGCGGGGTGGCGGCGGCGCGCGACCTTCGCCACGTGCAACGCCAGCGCCCCCATCCGGTCGATCTCGGACACCAGCTGGAAGCCGCTCACCACCGAGCGCAGATCACCCGCGACCGGCGCCTGGAGCGCCAGCAGCTGAAAAGCCTGATCCTCTGCCTCGGCCGACTTCTCGGCGACCGAGTCGTGGTTGGAGATCACTTCTTCGGCCAGTTCGAGATCGCCCTCGAGCAGTGCCTGGGTGGCCTGAGCCATCGCCGCACCCACCTCGTCGACCATGTCGCCGAGAGCCTTGTTCAGTGCAGCCATCTGCTCCTGATAAGCGTCACGCATGCAACCCAGCTTACGTAAACCGGCCGGCCTCGCCCTTCACCGACGGTGAAGTCGGCGTGAACACTCGGCGCGCAGGTTGTCGCAGCGGTGGCCGACGGGCTACGCGCAGGTCGTGTCGCCTGCGTTGGTGACCGAGAGGTCGTTGGGCAGGTCGCTGTTATCGGTGTTGGCCGGCAGTTCGCCGACGGAGAGCACCGAACCGGCGGTCGGGACCGAACCGATGGTCTGCGTGCCGCCGAAGTCGGACCCGACGATCACCTCGACGCCGGCCTTCACCGTGCTGTCCTCCTGGATCTGCGCTCCGGGGAACATCTTCGCGATCGTCGCCGCGGAGTCCTTCTCGCCCGGACCGTAGCGGACGACCGTGTCGGTCCGCTTCTCCGAGGAGTCGGCGATGCCGGACACGTCGATGCCCTGACGGACCAGTTCCTCCATCACGGACCCCGCGACGCCCGACTCGTCGGTGCCGTTGAGCACGCGCACGCTCATGTTGGACGCGTGCTGAGCGGTGAGTTCGGTCCTCGGCGCCGGGGGCTTCGGGGAAGCGGAGGGCTTCTTGGTGCTCGACGGCTTGGCCTTCTTCTCGCCGGGCAGCGGCTTGTCGTCGATGATCGCGTTGAAGATCGCGTCGATGTCGTCCATCCGCGGGATCTCGTTGTTCTGTCCGTCGGTGGACGTGCCCGAGGTCGGAATGGTCAGGAACGTGACACGCCCGGCTTCCATGCCCTGCATCGACTCGGCGAGCTGGATCAGCGAGTCGGTGTCGACGTTGTCGACGTAGCTGTTGGCGATGAACGAGCGCGCCACCTTGTTGAGCTTCGACGGGTTCGACAAGACGTCGCCCGACAGCGACGACCGCAGCAGCGACGACATGAACAGCTGCTGCCGCTTGATGCGACCGTAATCGCCGTTGCCCTCCGCGGAGATGTGCCGAGCGCGGACGTAGTTGAGGGCCTGGCGGCCGGTGAGCTTCTTGGTGCCGGCCTTCTTGAGGATGGTCCCCAGCTCGTAGTCGTAGAGCGGGACGGTCGAGCACACCTGGACTCCGCCGACCGTGCGGACCACGTCCTCGAACCCGGAGAAGTCCATCGCGATGAAGTGATTGATGTTCAGCCCGCTGATCTGCGTGAGCGTCTTCACCAGGCAGTTGGGGCCGCCGTCGGCGTAGACGCCGTTCAGCTTCACCGAACTCGCGGCCTCGAGCGTCCCGGAGTACTTCTGCGTCGAGTTGTCCCAGTTCTGGCATTCGGGACGGTCGACGGCGAGGTCGCGAGGCCACGACACCGCGACCACCCGGCTGCGGTCGGCGGGGATGTTGACCAGCAGGACGGTATCGGAGCGGGCGCCCTCGACGACGTCGGCGTCGCCCGCGCCGAGCTTGGAGTTCTTTCCCGCGCGGGTGTCGGTGCCGACGATCAGGTATGTCTCGTCGCCGGTCTGATCGCCCGGTTTGCGGACGTTGGAGTTCTCCGGGTCCAGGGCGTTGACGATGTTCCAGCCGCCGTTGATGCTGCGCATCATGTTCCATGCGTAGCCGGTGCCGACCAGCGACAGCACGCAGGCGAGGCCGAGCAGGATGCGCCCGGTGTTGGTGGCGATTCGCGTCGTGCGTTCCTTGCCGGTGGGCTTCGTCCGGCGACCGCCGCGCACGCGGGACAGCGCCGCGGTCAGATCGGGAGTCGGCTCCAGCGGGCGCTTGCGAGTCGGTTCGCCGTTGCCGGGATCGGTCGACGCGCCGCTCGCGGCGGCACCCGCGGCGGCCGCCGGGCTGCGAGGAGGCGCTGGCGCCGGAGTGGCAGCCGGAGGCGGGGGGACGGACGGGCGTTGCGCTCGGGACTCCTGAGACAAGCGCGCGGCCGTAGTGGTGTCTGAGAGGTCGACCGCCGACGAATCGGCGACCGGCGGGATCATCGCCGTGACCTCGGAGGCCGTCGGGTCGTCAGTGCTCGTCCGGGACGGCTGTGCGGGCGGGGCCGGCGGCTGCGGACGTTGTTGCGGCGCCGGGCGAGGGCTCGGCTGCGCGCGGCGCGGGGGCTGCGGCTGTGCGGCCCGTGCCGGCCCGGAGGCGGTCTCGTCCACCCCCATCTGCTCCATCAACTGGCGGACGGTCAGCCGGCCCCGCGGACGGACGTATCCCTCGCGGGACGACGGCTCCCGCAGACCCTCGGCGCGCTGACCGGCCGCACCGGGCTGTGACGGAGCGGCGTCGCCGAACCGTTCGCGGAAGTCGTAGGCACCGGATGTCCGGCCCGCCCGACGGGGTCGCCGGGGCTGTGCCGACTCGTCGTCATCGGGCTCGGGAGAGCCTGGGCGGTCAGAACTCACAGTGCTTCTTTCGTATGCGGCAGTGGTCTCGCAGTGGTCGCCGGGCAGGCCCGGAGTGCACACGCCACGCGTGCTCGGCACATCTTAATGCCGAGACCTGAGAACTCTCTGCGGTGCGCCCCGTCGGCGAGGGCTCAGCCGCCCGAGTGCATGATCTCGGCACCCTCGGGGACGACGTCCTCTTCGGGGTCGTCGAGCCATCCTTCGGGCAGCGCCACCGACGCGGGCGAACCCTGGCGGCCCCGCGGGCCATGACCGTCAGCGGGAAAGGGGACGTCGGAGGGCAGCTCGGCGACGAGTTCGCGCAGGTCGTCGAGGGTTTTCACCAGAGAGAGCGAGGAGCGCAGGTCGGAGCCGGCTGGGAAGCCGCGCAGATACCAGGCGACGTGCTTGCGAATCTCCCGCATGCCCTTGTCCTCGCCGTGGTGCGAGGCGAGCAGTTCGCCGTGCCGGATCATGATTTCGCCCACTTCGCCGAGGTCGGGCGGAGTGGGCGCATTCACACCGGCCAACCGTGCTGACAGCTCGGCGAACAGCCACGGGCGGCCGAGACAGCCGCGGCCGATGACCACGCCGTCGCAGCCTGTCTGCTCCATCATGCGGACGGCGTCCTCGGCCTCGAAGATGTCGCCGTTGCCGAGCACGGGCACGGTGGTGACATGCTCCTTCAGGCGCGCGATCTCGTCCCACGCCGCCGTGCCCGAGTAGCGCTGCGATGCGGTTCGGGCATGCAGCGCCACGGCTTGGGCGCCTTCCTCGGCGGCGATCCGTCCGGCGTCGAGATGCGTGTGGTGCTCATCGTCGATGCCGATGCGGAACTTGACGGTGACCGGGATGTCGGTGCCCTCGGTGGCGCGCACGGCGGCGGCGACGATGTTGCGGAACAAGCGTCGCTTGTAGGGGATCGCCGACCCGCCGCCCTTGCGGGTGACCTTCGGGACCGGGCAGCCGAAGTTCATGTCGATGTGGTCGGCGAGATCCTCGTCGACGATCATCTTGGCCGCGCGGTAGGTGTATTCCGGATCGACCGTGTAGAGCTGCATCGATCGCGGTGACTCGCTCGGATCGAAGGTCGTCATGTGCATCGTGACCGGATGCCGCTCCACGAGCGCCCGCGCCGTGACCATCTCGCAGACGTAGAGGCCGGAGACGGTTCCGGTCCGTGCGAGTTCGAGCTCACGGCAGAGCACGCGGAAGGCCACGTTGGTGACGCCGGCCATCGGTGCCAGCACCACCGGGCTGTTCAACTCGATCGACCCGATCCGCAGCGGGGTGCGATCAGTGGACGGACGCTGGAGAGACGACGGCGCACCGGCGCCCTCGGAGGTCTCCGAAGGCGCCGGTGCAGTCAGTGCGGTGGTACTCAGGATGCTTGCTTCTCCCGCTTGGCCGCCTCGCGAGCGAGCGCGCGGTCGCGCATCTCCTCGAAGCGGGTCGCGTCCTTGTCGAGCTGGTCGAGGAAGGCCGCGAGCTCGTCGCGGGTCTTCTCGCCGGCGGGGCTGAAGTCGTTTCGCTCGAAGACGTTCCATTTCCGGAGAACCGGCTGGACGACCTCTTCGAGGTGCTGGCGCAGATCGTAGATGCCGTGCTTGGCCATCAGCACGCCGTGGCGCCGGAAGTTCGGCATACCCGCTCCGGGCATCTGGAAGTTGGTGACGATGTCGGTGACCGCGCGCAATGTCTGGTCGGGCGCCAGATCCATGCCGGCCCCGCAGATGTTGCGGTAGAAGATCATGTGCAGATTCTCGTCGGCGGCGATGCGCTGCAGCATCCGGTCGGCGATCGGATCGTTGCACGCCTTACCGGTGTTGCGGTGGCTCACGCGGGTCGCGAGTTCCTGGAAGGTGACGTACGCGACCGAGTGCAGCAGCCCGATCTCCTCGCCGTTCGCCTTCATCTCGTCGGCGCGGTCCGCAGCCGCGAGCATCGGATCGTAGCCGTTGGTCATGTGGATCATGCGCGCCTCTTCGAGGGCCACCGGGTCGACGCCGCGGGTCACGACCAGGTAGTCGCGCATCACGATGCCGTGACGGTCCTCCTCGGCGGTCCAGCGACCGACCCAATGGCCCCAGGCGGAGTCCATCGAGAAGTTCTCGGCGATCACGCGGTGGTACGAGGGCAGGTTGTCCTCGGTCAGCAGGTTGGTGATCATCGCGGCCTTGGCGACCTCGTCGAGCTGCGAGTCCTCGGGCTCGTAGTCCCTGCCGCCCAGAGCCGCGTAGTTCTTGCCCTCGTCCCACGGCACGTAGTCGTGCGGGTTCCAGTCGCGTGCCGTCTTGAGGTGGCGATTGACGTTGGCCTCTGCCGTCGGCTCCAACTCCTTGAGGAGTTCGAGTTGTGTGAGTTGACGTGCCATCGGTGTTCCTCTGGTCGGGTTCAGGTCGTGTCGGGTCGCGGCCGAGCACCGCCGCGACGTGCCCGACATGCATATTCGGACTCCAGGCTACGTCACATGGACGCATGCCCCAAGTCTCCGCGCGCCCTGTGGGGGCGCTGAGAAACCGCAGCCCTCGGTGCGTAGATCGTCTGCCCGGGGCAGATCCGTTAACGTGCGGCCCGGTGGGTTACGTCACCGTAGGTTACCGCGAGGTCGGTAGTGAGGAGCGGTCGAAACGCCGGTCACCGCCGACCGAACATCGGGCCGGTCTTCTCCAGCCACCGGCGTCCGGCGTCGTCGAGCGTGCCCAGTTCGGCGGCGCGGTCACACCACGCCAGAGCCATCTGAGCGAACTCCATCGGGTTGTAGACGTCCTCCTCGCAGCTCCACAGCCCGTCGCCCGCGTAGGTGAGGATGGTGATGTTGGTGGCCGTGAACACCGAACCGTCGCCCGGATCGATCATCGGGTTGTCGATCTCGCAGATCACTCGGCCGGTCGCCGGATCGGCGACGTGCCAGAGCGACGGGTACTCGGCCATGTGGCTTCCGGGGAACGAGTGCATCGTCTTGTTCACCCAGGTGCGGATCGCCTCGCGGCCGTCGAATCGGCCGTAGGCGTGCTCGATGTACGTCGCGTCGACGGTGAACTGATCGGCCCATCGATCCCAGTCCTTACTGATCGCCACATCGGCGACGGTCTGCTGGAACTGAGCGAACGCGGTGTCGAGCTCGTCTGCGGAGAAGGATGCGGTCATGTCGGCCGATGGTAGGGGCGGGCCGCGGCGGACGGCCGTCATTCGGCGGGGATAGGCGCACATCTGATCTCCACGCCGCGCAGGTAGCATTCGGCGCGAACGGCAGTCACCTGGTGAAACGGCGGAGGAATGTTCGGAATCGGCGACGACATCGCGGGCTACCGCGTCCAAGCGGTGCTCGGCGCCGGAGGGATGGGCGAGGTCTATGAGGCGGCCCACCCGCGCCTGCCGCGCAGCGATGCGATCAAAGTGCTCCGGTCGGCACACGGCTCCGATCCGGTGGTGCGCCGGCGGTTCGAACGCGAGGCCGATCTGATGGCGCCGTTGACGCACCCGAACCTCGTGCGCGTCTACGACAGGGGCGGATTCGGCGACGTCCTGTGGATCGCGATGGAACTCGTGCCGGGCACCGATGCGTCGAAGATATCGAAGGCGTCGCCCGCCGGGATGGATCCGCGGCTGGTCGTCAACATCGTCAACGGCGTGGCCGCCGGCCTCGACGTCGCCCATCGTCACGGTGTACTTCACCGTGATGTGAAGCCCGCGAACATCCTGATCACCCCCGGCGGAGATCCGGTGAACCCGGAGGCGGTCAAAGTGACCGACTTCGGCATCGCTCAGGCGCTCGGCGAAGCGGGAGCGGGACTCACCAGCACCGGAACCACGGTCGGCACCATGCGGTACTGCTCGCCGGAACAGATCGACGGCCGCCGGGTGGACGCCCGCAGCGACATCTACTCGCTCGCGGCCACCACGTTCGAACTGCTGACCGGCAGCGCACCGTACGACTCGACCAGTCTGCAGGGACTGATGACGGCACATCTGTTCGCCGAACCGCCGCGGGCGTCCGAGCGGACGCGCTCGCTGCCGCCGGCCGTCGATGACGTGTTGCGAGCGGGCCTCGCGAAGGATCCCGCCGCCCGGCCACCGACGGCGACGGCTTTCGCCCGCGCGTTGTGCTCGGCGTTCACCGGAGGACCGGTGAATGTGACGCCCAGCGGTCCGATGTTCGCGAACACTCCCGGTGCACCCGTCCCCGGACCGCACCGGGCGGGTGGCCCGTCCGGCCCGGCACCGGTGCCCACGGGGAGCCCGGACCGCTCGCACGGGGATCACTGGTACCGGCGGACTCCCGCGCTCGCGACCGTCGCGGTCGTTGCGGCACTGGCCCTGGGAGTGGGTGGAGCGTTCGCGTGGAACAGTGCGTCGGGCCTGTCGACACCGTCGTCACCGGAGGCGAAGATGACCGCCGAGGGCGTCGACCTGTCGTGGCCGGCGGTGAGCGGGGCCGAGCAGTACCTGATCAAACAGGACGACGTCGTCATCGACGTCACCGACGACAATTCCTATGTGGTCCGGTCTCCGGTCCCCGGCGAGCACTCCTACTCGGTGGCGGCCCGCTCGACGTCGTCGGGCGGTTCGGCGTTCTCCGACCGGGCCGAGCTGACGGTCACCCAGACGTGGGGCGAGTTCCTCGACATGGCGAAGCTCTATCCGGAACTCGTACCGGCCACCCCGGTGAATTCGAACGGCTTCGAATCGCTCTGGTGCCGCGGACTGGGGCCGTACCCGGTGGACGACGACCAGAAGACGTCCCGGCTGATCGTGTGCGACAAGATCGACGGCGCCGATCGGCAGTACTCGGTGCAGATCGCCGCGTACGCGAACAGTGATGATGCGGGGACGGCCGCCGTAGGCCAGTTGCCGATCACGGCTCCGACCGACTTCGGCTTCAAGACCGCCCAGGGCACCAAGGGGCGGCTCTCGACGGGCGTGCAGAGCTCCGAGGCGAGAGCGGTATTCGTCTATTCCAGTTCGGACGATCCGCGCGCGCGTACCTACGTCGAGGTGGCCGTGCCGGACTCCAAGGACCCGAAGCAAGCGCGGGCGATCATGGAAAGGCTGCCGTTCTGATGAACGAACCGAGCGCACCCGGACGTGCCCGGACACCCGCCAGGCCCGTGCTGATCATCGCCGCGGTCGCCGTGCTGGTGCTGCTGGCATCGTTGTTCGCCGTGCGGGCGATGCTGGGCGGTTCGGCGCCGGACTCACCGGGCGGACTCAGTCTGTCGGCGGACGGCGGCGAGGTGAAAGCGGTCTGGAACGGCGTCTCCGGTGCGGACGAGTATCTGCTGATCCGGGACGACGGGGTGGTCGTCTACTCCGGGCCCGACACCACCGCGGTCGATCGGACCGCGGGCACCGGCGACCATCGCTACCGCCTGCGCGCCGCGGATTCGGGCCGGTGGTCGGCCGACGGTGCCGAGAGCAAGGTGACGGTGGTGTCCGGCTGGGGCGAGCTCGGCCCGCTGGCCGCACAGTTCCCCCGGCTGCTTCCGCAGACACCCGAGGCGACGGGATGGCAGGACCTCACCTGCCGCTCGATGGTCCGGGCGATGCCCGCCGAGCGCGGCCCGTCGAACACCGGATCGGGGCGAGCGCTGGTGAAGAGCCGCATGCACTGCTTCAACTCGGAAATGGTGATCCAGCCGGCGTGGATGACGTCGAAGGACGCCACCGACCAGGTGTTCACCGACATCTCGACGAACGCCTCGCCGGAGTCGATCGGCTGGCGTCACGGTACCGGCTACGTGGTCGAATCCGAGCATGCGGCGTACCTGCGTCTGGCCGACCGCGACGACGTCGTGTTCACCGTTCTCCTCGACCGGGGCGGCAGGAGGGAACTGCTCGACGTCGCCAACCGACTGCCGATCGACGAGTAGCAGTCCGGCCGCGGTCGGTGATCGGGCAGGCCCCGCCCGGGCGGCGCCTGCCTTCGTGCACGCACTGTCGGTCCACGGCGCTACTGTGAATAAGCACCTGTGAGAACCCGTTTCAGGCGCTCGGGAACAGTGGAATACAGGACAGTGGCATACAGAACAGTGGCAGACACGGACTGTGGCAGACACGGACTGTCATACAAGGATTGGGGGCCGTCGTGCAGAGGTTGAGCGGTCTGGACGCGTCGTTCCTCTACTTGGAGACGCCGTCTCAGGTGATGAACGTCGCCGCCATCGTGGAGGTGGATCCCTCGACCATCCCGGGCGGATACACGTTCAATTCGCTGCGGCTGGAGATGGAGCGCCGGGTCCGCGGTCTCCCGATGCTGCGCCGCCGGCTCGCCGACTCGCTGACCAATGTGGACCACCCGGTGTGGGTGGAGGACGAAGACTTCGACATCGAGCGGCACGTCCACCGGATAGCGGTGCCCGCACCCGGAGGCATCGAGGAGGTGGCGGCCCTCTGCGGGCACCTCGTGGCCCAGGTGATGGATCGGAAGAAGCCGCTGTGGGACCTGTGGGTTCTGGAGGGATTGTCCGAAGGGGCGATCGCGCTGGTGCTGCGCATGCACCACGCCTGCGTGGACGGTGCCACCGTCGCCGAGATCCTCGGCGAACTCGCGACGTCCACTCCCGAACCACCCGCGCTGGACGCTGCTCGGGTGAAGGAGAGCGCCGGAGGCGCCTCGCGACCCGGCATGGCTTTCGGCGGTGCGGTCAACTTCTTCGTGCAGCGTCCGATCGCAGCGATGAAGCTGATCCCGAAGACGCTTCCGGTGCCGTTCGAATGGTTCAAACGAGTACGGTCCGGCGACGGCATGCCCGCACCCTTCCTCGCTCCGCGGACCCGGTTCAACGGGCCGTTGACTCCGCGCCGGAACCTGGCCTTCGCGCGGTTGCCGCTCGGTGACGTCAAGCGTGTCAAAGACCACTTCGGTGTCAAGGTGAACGATGTGGTGCTGGCGATGGCGGGCGGCGCGCTCCGCGAGTACCTCCAGACGCGCGGCGAACTCCCCGAGGAGCCGTTGGTCGGGCTCGTCCCGGTCTCGGTGCGCGGGGTCACCGAGGACGATCTCATCGAGACCGGCACCAACAAGGTCACCGGTATGTTCACCCGTCTCCCGACGTCGGTGGCCGATCCGGTGGAGCGCATTCGGCTGGCGGGCAAGTACGCCAGGCAGGCGAAGGGGCATCACCAGGGCATCGATGCGAATCTGCTGCGCGCATACGCGGAGTTCGCGCCGGGCAACACCCTCGGCGCTCTGATGCGCCTCTACTCCGACCGCCGTCTCTCCGGCCTGCACCCGCCGATCTTCAACGCGGTCATCTCCAACGTCGCGGGGCCGGACTATCCGATGTACCTGCTCGGCGCGAGAGTGAAGGCGGTGTACCCGATGGGGCCGATCTTCCACGGCCTCGGGCTCAACATCACGGTGATGTCGGTGGACGGCGAGCTGAATGTCGGGCTGCTGTCGTGCCCGGATCTCTCACCGGATCTGTGGGACCTGGTCCGCGGATTCGGGACGCAGCTCGAGGAACTGGTGGCCGCGGTCGAGGCCGATGCGAACGGCGATTCGTCCGACGACGGCCCGTCGGATACCGGCCGACAGAGCGAGTAGAACGAACCCTCACGGGAGACGGCAATGGAATTCGACGACGTGGTCAAGACGACGTTCGCAGCGCGCAGTTTCACCGACGATCCGGTTCCGGACGAGCGGCTGTCGGAGATCCTCGACATCGCGAGGTTCGCGCCGAGCGGCGGCAACCGACAGGGTGTGCGCGTGATCGTGGTCCGGGATCCGGGTACGAAAGCTCAGTTGGCCGAGTTGAGCAAGCCCGCGGCTCGGCGGTACCTGGCTCAGCGCTTCGCGGGAGAGAACCCGTGGAACCCGGTGCACCCGAGTGCCGTCACCGCGACCGATCTCGCTGAGACGCCCGGAGTCGACGAGTTCGTCGCGCCGATCGCGGCTGCGCCGGTGGTCTTGGTGGTGGCCGTCGACCTGGCGGTGGTGGCGGCCACCGATTCCGAACTCGACCGGGTGGGCGTGGTCTCCGGAGCGTCGGTGTATCCGCTCGTGTGGAACATCCTCACCACCGCCCGGTCGCGGGGATACGGCGGGACGATCACGACGATGGTCAGCGCGCAGGAGCCCGCGGTGCGCGAACTGCTTGGCATCCCCGAGACCTTCGCCGTGGCCGCCGCCGTACCGATCGGCCGGCCGGTGAAGCAGCTCACCCGGCTCCGGCGACGGCCGGTGAGCGATTTCGTCACCCTGGAGCGCTTCGACGGAACGGCTCTGGCCGGCCCGGCGGATCGGTGACCCCGCGACTCCCGCTCTGACTCGCGACTCCGCACGGCAGCCGATCGCACCGGGGAACGTGCGACGAGGGGCGCGCGGACATGCCGCGCGCCCCTCGTCGTCAGCTGGAACTAGTCGCTGCTGCCGCCGCCGAGCAGGCTGGAGAGGCTGCCCAGGTCGCTGGAGCCGCCGCTGCTGCCGCTGTCGCCGCCGCCGAGCAGACTGAGGATGAGGTTGATGATCTCCATGCGAATGTCCTTCCGAGACAAGTGAATTGGGAGGGTGAGGACGATTGCGTCAATCGCCGACGGGTGTGACACTACGTACTCTCACAGCAGTTAGTGAACTGCATCACGGAATGTTTCACGCGATCGGGCGACATATGGCGGCACGGAATCGACGTTTCGCGTGTCGGGCGTCCCGAATCTGGCTTCTGTCTGGGGCCTATCCTGGTGCGATGCGCGTGATTCACAGTGCCGACCCGGCGGAACCCGACCTCGCGGTCGACGTCTCGGGGTGTCCGACCGCCGGTGGGCCGCCGGTGGTCCTGGTACACGGAATGGGTGGCGACCACACCACGTGGCATTCAACGGTTCGCACGCTACGTGCCACCTGTCGTGCCACCGTGGCCGTGGACCTGCGCGGTCATGGGCGCAGCGGGCGCGCCGCGGACTATCGCCTCGACGACTTCGCGGCCGATCTCGGACGCGTGGTCGATGAACTGCGCCTGGTCCGGTTCGACCTCGTCGGGCATTCCCTGGGCGCGCACACCGCACTGCGCTATGCGATGGACCGGCCCGACCGCGTCCGTCGCCTCGTACTGGAGGAGATACCGCCGATGCCTCGCGATGAGGCGGATCTCGCCGAACAGATCGCACCGACCGCGACTCTGGGCGAGCGGATCCGCGGTGTCGGCGCGCTGCTCGCACGTCCGGGCCCGTTTCTTCGCTTCGACCGTTCGCTGCCCGACACCGTGCTGCGGCAGTTCGACGTCCCCGAACCCGAATGGTGGGCTCGGCTCAACACTGTGCCGGCGTCGGCATTGGTGATCTCCGGAGGCGCCCGCAGCTTTCTGCCGGGCCGGCATCTGCAGTCTCTCGCCGATGCGTTGCCGCGTGGCCGAATGGTCACGATCGATGCTGGGCACAGTGTTCACCGCGACCGCGGTCCGGAGTTCCTGTCCGCGCTGGTGGCGCATCTCGATGAGCCGGACGGGCAGGACTGACGCAGTCGGTGCGATCGAGCGATCCGAGTGTCAGCCGCGCAGGGCGGAGGCGAGGATTCCGGGAACCAGGGAGTAATCGAGCGTGTCGAGATCTGCATGAGTGTTGTCGTCGGACAAGTAGTTTCGACTCGCTGCGCTCGTTCAACCGGCCTGCGGGGAGGCCCAGGGTAATCGAGCGTGTCGAGATCAGCACGAGTGTTGTTGTCGGACGACTAGTTTCGACTCGCTGCGCTCGCTCAACCGGCCTGCGGGGAAGACCTCGGGTAATCGAGCGTGTCGAGATCGGCATGAGTGTTGTTGTCGGACAAGTAGTTTCGACTCGCTGCGCTCGTTCAACCGGCCTGCGGGGAGACCCAGGGTAATCGAGCGTGTCGAGATAAGCACGAGTGTTGTTGTCGGACAAGTAGTTTCGACTTCGCTGCGCTCGCTCAGCCGGCCTGCGGGGCGACCTCGGGCTGATCGATCGGTCGGGGAGGCCGGGTCAGCCCTTGATCAGATCCGCGGCGCGTTCGCCGATGACGACCGTCGGCGCGTGGGTGTGGCCGCGGACGATCTTCGGCATCACGGAGGCGTCGGCGACGCGCAGACCCTCGACGCCGCGGACCTTGAGGTCGGGCGTCACGACGCTGGCACTGTCCGAGCCCATCCGGCACGTGCCGGTCGGGTGGTAGAGCGTGTGCGAATGCCAGGTCAGCGCATCTTCGAGAGTGGCTTCGATGGTGTCCAGCTCCCGCTTCGGCTGCAGGAACCGGCCGATCTTCGACGCCAGCGGCTCCGACGTCGCGATCCGGTGGGCGGCGCGCAGACCTGACATCAGGGCCGCGCGGTCGGCGCCGTCGGCGTCCGACAGGTAGCGCGGGTCGATGAGGGCCTTGGCGGTCGGGTCCGACGACGCCAGTGAGACTGTGCCGCGACTGCGTGGGTCGACGAGGATCGGACCGAGACCGATGCCGTGACCTGGCGCGTCCCCGATGCCCTCGTCGTAGAACGGCGCCGGACCGAAGATGATCTCGATGTCGGGCAGCTCCAGGTCGGGGCGGCTGCGGATGAAGCCGTAGGCCTCACCGACATTCGAGGTGAGCATGCCGCGGCGGCGCGTCAGATAGTTGAGCAACTCCAACGGCTTCTCGGCGCCGTAGAGGGTGTCGGAGTCGACGGCGAAGCCGATCAGCGACATCAGGTGATCACTGAGGTTGCGGCCGACCTCGGGCAGATGCTGTGCCACGGCGATGCCGTGCGCGCGCAGTTGCTCTTGATCGCCGATGCCCGACAGCAGGAGAAGCTGCGGCGTGTTGATCGCGCCGCCCGAGAGGATCACCTCCTTGCGGGCGCGGACGGTGTGGGTGACGCCGTCCTTGAGGTACTCGACGCCCACCGCGCGCGAGCCCTCCAACAGCACCCGGGTTGCGTGCGCATCGGTGAGCACCGTCAGGTTCCGGCGCGACCGCGCGGGCTTGAGGTACGCGTCGGAGGCGCTCCAGCGCGACCCGTTCTTCTGGCACACCATCGTCTGCGTGAAGCCTTCCGGCTGAGGCAGATTGGCACGTTCGCGCTTGAATCCGGCCTGTTCGGCCGAGGCGAGGAAGTCGGACGTCCAACCGCGCGGGCTGCGCTGGTGGGCGACGTTGAGCGGCCCGTCGCGTCCCTCGTCGCCCTCGACGGCGCCCTCGATCGACTCGATGCGCTTGAAGTACTCGACGACGTTGGCGAACGACCATCCGTCGCCGGCCTCCAGCGCCCATGCGTCGTAGTCGGCGGCGTATCCGCGCACCCACATCATCGCGTTCATCGACGACGATCCGCCGATCATCTTGCCGCGCGGGAAGAACACCCGGCGGTCGCCGAGCTCTGGCTGCGGCTGGGTGAGGTAGTTCCAGTCGAGCTCGGTCTGGAACTGCTTGGAGAAGGCGGCGGGAATGCGGACGGACTGGCTCTTGTCCTCACCGCCGGCCTCGAGTGCGACCACCGTGTCGGCCGACCGCTCGCTCAGACGGGCAGCGACGACGGCTCCGGCGGAACCGGTGCCGACGACGACGTAGTCGGCGTCCATGGAAGTGGTTGTCATTGAGTCCCTTTCAGTCGAACGGTCAGCCGCGCAGGGCGGAGGCGAAGATTCCGGGCAGACGACTCGCCCGCGGATCGGCGGCGAACTCGGTGAGCCGCTTGCCGGTGGTCGCGGCGGTCTTGTTGTTCACGAACCATGGCGGCTTCGGCGACAGTGCGAGTTCTCCGCGGATCACCGATCGCGGGGCGGGGCGGAACGGCCCGCGGACCACGGTGCGCTCGATTCCGTCCATCAGCCAGGCGTTGTGCACCACGCCGATGCCGCTCTGCACGTCGTCGATGGTGTGGCCGGGGTACGCGCCCCACGACGCGGTCGGCGTCAGGTAACCGACGCCGGTCCAGGCGTTGATGGCGATGGTTCCGTAGTGGAGATCCTCGACGAGGTCGTCGAACGCCGCGCCGAGTCCCTTGACGCTGGCCGGCGCCGCGATGATGTTGACGCCGAGGGTGCCTGCGAAGACCTCGTTGGCCGTGCGCGCCGCGGCAGCGGTGAAAGCCGCACCTGTGCCGGGGATCTCGACGACGCCGTAGACCGGTGAGAAGTACTCGCCGGACAGGATGGGTTCGGTCGCATCGGGGCGGACGTCGTCGACCAGCAGGCGACCGCCGCCCGGGCCCAGGCGTTCGGCGTTCGGGTACGACTCCAGCGCGCTCGCGACGCGGTCGTCGCTCCCGGGGTAGTAGGCGGCGCGCTCGGGTGCGGCGGCGATGGCGTTGCGCACCTCGGCGAGGAACCGGTCCTTCTGATCCCAGTCCGACGAGATGATGAGGGCCTGCGATGCGACGCAGTTGTATCCGCCGTTGTGCAGACGCTGAGTGGCCACGTGCTGTGCCTGGAACTTCAGATCGGCGTTGCTCCACCGGCCGGGGATCACGATGGTGGGGGAGACTCCGCCCAGCTCGCTGGTGACCGGCTTGGTCAGCTTGGGGTCGCTCGCGCGCTTGCGCTCGACGGCCTCGTCCCCGACACCCCACACGATGGCGTCGTGGGTGCGTGCACTGCCGGTCATGTGCACGTGGTTCACGAGATCGTGCTGGACCAGCGCGCCGCCGACCTCGGCCCCGCCGGTGACGATGCGGACCGCGCCGACCTCGATCAGCGGGGCGAGGACCTTGCCGAAGACGGGAAGCAGCGGATCGGTGATCGGGTTGAGCTTGAGCACCACCACGCGGTTGTGGGCGATCAGCTCGTACAGCACGTCCAGCGGTGCGATCGACATGATGTTGCCTGCGCCCAGCACCACGCCGATGCCCGCGGTCCGCGACGGGTCGAGCTGCGCGAGCCCGGCCTCGGCCTTTGCTGCGGCGCGACTGACTCCCCGGCGCAGCCACACCTCGGCGCTGAAGCCGCTGAGCAGCAGCTCGTCGTAGACGCTGGTCGGCAGGACGTTGACGGCGACGCGGTCGCGGACGTCGTGGAACTTGACGTCGGCGAGCGGACTCCGGCCCTGTGCGAGGTGGTCGAGGGTGTCGGCGAGGACGCCGAGGCTGGCGGCCATCACATACGGTCCGGACATCCATTCCTCGCCGACCAACGGCGAGTTCGGGTCGAGGCCCTTGATCTGCACGGCCGTGTCGACCCACTCCTGGGCGTGGGCGCCGGTCAGATCGCGCATGCGCATCAGGAGGTCGCGACGCTGCTCGAGCGTCGTCGTCGCCCAGCGGCGTTCGCCGTCGACGAGGTCGGTCAGCGCGGACTCGACCGCCTGCAGTTCGAGGTCTTGCATTTCTGCTCCATTCGCCAGGTGAGCGTGCACGCTCGGCAGTGATCGCTCCATTGTGTGAGTGGGGTCACCGACGGTGCCAGGTATGGCGGCACAGGGTTGATCCGGCCGACTTTGTGCCGGTGCACAATGGCCGCGTATCGTGGGTCACACTGCGACGATTGGACATGCACGCGTGAACTCCCCGACCACTCCGCGGTTGAACTCACCCGCGCTTCTGCTGCTCAGCGACGTCGACTCGGTGGCGGAGGAGTTGACGGTCCGCATCACCCAGGCCGACCGTTTCTACGTCGACGGCGGCCCGTTGGCGGAGGAGGAGTTGCGGGGCGCGTGCCGGGACAATCTGGCGGAGATCATCCGGGCGCTCGCCGGGGCGGAGCCGAACCTCAAGCCGGCGCTTGCGGTCGGCCGACTCAAAGCCGAGCGAGGGGTGCCCCTGGCGGCGCTGCTGCACGCGTTCCGGCTCGGCGGCCGACTGATCTGGGAACAGCTGACGACGCTGTCGAAGGGGCCGGGTGACCCGGAAGTCCATGAATGCGCGACCCTGCTCTGGGAGTTGATCGACGCATTCTCCGACGCCGCGGTCGAGGCGTACCGGGACACCGAGACCCTCCTCGCGCACTCCGACGCGCAGGCGCGCTACCGCCTGATCAGGATGCTCTTCGACGACCACGCCGACGGTTCGGTGCGTTCGCTCGGTGCCCTGCGAACGCTCGGGATGCCTGAGGACGGCGTGTTCCAGGTGGTGGTGATCATTCCGGCGGATCCGGGCCAGGCGCTGCCGGCACCGGTCACGTCATCCTTGCGCGACGCCGGGGCTCAGACGGTCTGGGACAGCCAGGCGGACGTGCACATCGGGCTGCTGCGCACCGCGTCGTCGCGAGAGGCGGTGCGGGCGGTCGACAGACTCGGGCAGGCAGTCGCCGGGCGGATCGGCGTCAGTGCCGAGTTCGGTACTCCGCTGGGGATTCCGGAGGCTCTCGGACAGGCCCGGCTGGCGGCGCGCAGCACGCCGCCGGGCACGGAGGGGCTGGTGCGGTTCGGCAGTGACCCGATGGCCCACCTGCTGGTGACCGCGTCCGGCGCGGCGCGAGTGTTCACCGAGTCGGTGCTGGGCGGTGTGCTTCGACTTCCCCCACCCGACCGCGATGATCTGCTTTCGGTGCTGGCGGAGTGGTATCGCCGCCACGGGGCGGCCGGCGAGGTCGCCGAGGCGCTCCACTGCCACCGGAACACGGTCCGCTACCGATTGCGCAAGGTTCGGGACCTCACTGGACGCGACGTGACCGACCCGGTGCAGTCGGCCGAACTGTACGCCGCATTGCGGTCAGTTGAAGTGCTGGGGATCGTGGCAGATGAGTGACCGGCGCTCGCTCACCCGTTGTGGATCCGGCGCGGATCCACGCCGGTGCGTTCCCAGCCCTCGGCCGCCCACGGTGTGTACAGCAGCCGGATCGGAAGCCGGTTGAACAACGGGTTCGCTGCGCGCATCCCCGCTGCGAAGCGATCGAAACGGCGCTGCTTCCGGTCGTCCCAGTCGAGTCCGCACACCTCGCGCATCTGGCGGGGGAGGGTGCCGACGATGACGGTCCGTAGAAAGGCGTTGATCGGGGCGGAGATCACGCGCCACAGCGGCCGGGGTATCCAGCGCGGTCCCGGAACGCCCTTACGCAGGTACCCGGTGGCGTAAAGGATGGTCCTGGTGGGGACGAACTTGTCGCACATCGTCTCCCAATAGACGCAGAAATCCTCGTAGGTCTCCGGCTGGCTGCGCGCGGAGACGCCGTACAGCTGATACCACGTCTTGCTCTCTTCGAAGATCTGCTCCTTCTCCTCGTACGACAACCGCCGGATGAATGTGTCTGTGATAGTCAGGACTTGATCGACGAAGGTCGCGTGCGCCCAGTAGTAGAGCTCGGGGTTCAGCGCGTGATACCGCGAGCCGTCGGGCACCGTTCCCTTGATGTCGCGGTGGAAGTCGCGGACCCGTCGGCCCCACTGATGCGGCTGGTCGGAGTACACGGTCCGCATGATCGGCGGGCCTGTGCGCCGGGCGCGGCCGAGGAAGTCGGAGAAGATCACCGAGTGGTCTTCCACGCCCTGCGCGAGTTGTTCGATGCAGTTCTCCGTGCCGGCCAGACGCTGGAAGCCGAGGACTCCCCGGATGTCGCCGTAGAACTTCCACACCAGGGAGTCGGCGCCGAGGCGCAGATCGATGGAATCGATGTCGACGTAGGCGGGTTCGGCCTCTCCGACGCCCGCCTCGAACACGTCCGGTGAGTTCATGCGGTCTCCTATGACGCGTGCGGCGTGATGACGTCGACTGTAGCGCCGCGGTGGAACAGATGTAAATATTTGTGTCAAAGTTTGGCGGGCGACGTCAGGCTGATCGAGGAGGCCTCAGGGTTATCGAGCCGGGAGGCGCCGCAGGCGCCGAGCGTGTCGAGATTGGCATGTGGGGGGCTACGTCAGGGTTATCGAGCGTCTCGAGATGGGCGTGCGGAATGGCGTTGTCTGGCACATGGTTTCGACTCGCTGCGCTCGCTCTACCGGCCTGGGGGAGACCTTAGGGTTATCGAGCCGGGAGGCGCCGCAGGCGCCGAGCGTGTCGAGGTTGGTGTGTGGGGGCTACGTCAGGGTGATCGAGCGTGTCGAGATTGCGTGAGTGTTATCTGGCACATGGTTTCGACTCGCTGCGCTCGCTCAACTGGCCTGTGGGGCGGCGTCAGGGTGATCGAGCGTGTCGAGATTGCGTGAGTGTTGCCTGGCACATGGTTTCGACTCGCTGCGCTCGCTCAACCGGCCTGTGGGGAGACGTCAGGGTTATCGAGCCTGTCGAGATGGGCGTGACTGTTATTGCCTGGCACATGGTTTCGACTCGCTGCGCTCGCTCAACCGGCCTGTGGGGAGACCCCAGGGTTATCGAGCCTGTCGAGATGGGCCTGCGAGGCGACCCCAGGGTGATCGAGCGTGTCGAGATCAGCGCCGGGTCAGCAGGTCGTGGCAACGACGCAGGCGCTCGTGCCACCATCGAGTCCGCTCAGCGGACGCCAGCGGAAGGTCGATTCCCGGCTCCACACGTCGCGGCCGAACCGTGCCGTGTTCGATCCGGAACGACCGTGCGACGTCGCGGACGAAGAACTCGCCGGTACCCAACCCGCACGCGCGGTCGAGGTCCGGGAGTGCGGCGGCCGCTCCGATTCCGGCGGCCATGCCGACGGCGGTGTCGAGGGCGCTGGAGACGACCACGTCCATCGGGAGCCGTTCCGCCAACGCGACCAGCGCCCGCATACCGCCTAGTGGCGCCACTTTGAGTACGGCGATGTCGGCGGCGTCCAGCGCGGCCACCCGCATCGGATCGCCGGCCCGGCGGATGGACTCGTCGGCCGCGATCGGGACCGAGACGGCGCGGCGCACCTGCGCGAGTTCCTCGACCGTCGCGCACGGCTGCTCCACGTACTCCACGTCACCGATCGCGGCGACGGCCTCGATCGCCTGTTGCACGCTCCAGCCGCCGTTGGCGTCGATCCGGACGGTGCCGACGAGGTCACGGGCGGCCGCGACCCGCTCGACATCGTCGGCCAGACTCTGTCCCGGTTCGGCGACTTTCACCTTCACCGTGTCGACGCCGGGATACCGCGCGATTAGGCCGGCCACCTCCTCGGCGGGAACCGCGGGCACCGTCGCATTCACTCGCACCGAGTCGCGAACGGGCGCCGGCGGACCGAGGTAGGCGGCCTCGATGCCCGCCGCGAGCCAGGTCTTGGCCTCCGCGTCCTCGTATTCGACGAACGGGGCGAACTCGCCCCAGCCCGCGGGACCGGAGAAGATCAGCGCCTCGCGGACCTTGACCCCACGGAATCGGGTGTGCATCGGCAGCGCGACCACCTTGGCCGATTCCAGCAGGTCGTCGGCCGACGGCATGCTCGGCGGCGGCGGGTTCTTCGGCTGCAGCCGGAAGGTCGGCACACCCTTCTTCCGGTCGTCCGACGTACCGAACGGCGACTGCTTGTTACGGCCGGTTGGCGAGGAGAAGACCATGTCGGCCAGCGTATCGCCCGACTGCCCCTCGGTTCCGCGGGAAGTGTCGGGGAGACGGTTTCGGCTCGCTGTGCTCGCTCAACGAGCTTTGAGGGCGGACGCCGGCCTGAAGTGAGGGGACGTCCACGGCGTGCGACGGATTCGCAAATATGTCCCACGAACTATAGACACAGATCTACCTATTTGTTTCAATCGAGATATGGGCCGGATCACAACTGAGGCGGCCGGTATCGAGGAGGAACGATGGTTGCAGTGCTCGCCCAGCCGGAGGCCGGCAGCGATCTGAAGGCGGTGCCGCTCAGCGATCGCAATGGAGTGCTGGAGATCCTTCAGATGCGACGGGATCCGTTCGGCTACTCCGACCGCAAACGTCTGCAGTACGGCGACGTCTCGGGAATGAACGCCTTCGGCGTCCGCATCGTCACGTGCATGGGCGCCGAGGCGGCGAACGAGATCCTCATGAACAAGGACCGCGCGTTCGCGAACGCTCCGGCATGGAGCTACTTCATCGGACCGTTCTTCAACCGCGGCATCATGCTGCTCGACTTCGAGGAACACCGGAACCACCGGCACATCCTCCAGCAGGCTTTCACGCCCAAAGTCCTCAAGGGCTACATGGACGAACTCCAACCGATGGTGGCCGACCGCGTGTCCCGGTTCCCGACCGGCCGAGTGAAGCTGTTCTCCGAACTCAAAGCGCTCACGCTGGACGTCGCACTCGAAGTATTCCTCGGGCTCGAACTGCCGCAGCACGAGGCGGACCGGCTGAACAAGGCCTTCATCGAGACCGTCCGCGCCGGCGTCGCATACGTCCGCAAGCCGGTCCCGGGCGGTCGCTGGTGGAAGGGCGTCCGCTCGCGCAAGGTCCTCGAAGACTTCTTCTACGAGCACATCGCCGCCAAGCGGGCCAACGCGACCCCCGACCTCTTCTCCGTGCTCTGCCACGCCGAGGGCGACGACGGCGAGACCTTCACCGACGAAGACGTGGTCAACCACATGATCTTCGTGCTCATGGCGGCGCACGACACGTCGACCATCACGATGACCCAGATGGCGTACTGGATGGCGAAGTACCCCGAATGGCAGGAGAAGGCCCGCGCGCAGTCGTTCGAGTTCGGACCCGACCTCGATTACGCAGACCTGAGCGGGTTGACCGTCTTGGACTCGATCATGAAGGAGTCGCTGAGACTGTGTCCGCCGGTTCCGGCGCAGCCGCGCATGGCAGTCAAGGACACTCAGGTCCAGGGCTTCTTCATCCCGGAGGGGACGATGGTCTCGGTGCCGCAGCTGATCAATCACCGCGACCCGCAGTACTACACGCACCCGGCGATGTTCGACCCCGAGCGCTTCTCCGCCGAGCGCGCCGAGGACAAGGGGCACCGGATGGCGTGGATGCCCTTCGGCGGAGGCGTGCACAAGTGCATCGGACTGTACTTCGGCCAGATGGAGATCAAGACCGTGATGCACCACCTGCTCCGCGGCTACGAGTGGTCGGTCCCCACTGGGTATCAGGTGCCGATGGATTACAGCGCCCTGCCGGTGCCGAAGGACAAGCTCCCGGTGCAGATGCGGAAGCGGTAGTCGTGCCTGCGACGCGAAAGGCCAGGATCACCGCCTCGGTGTCCGAACAGGAACGCGACATCCTCGACGCTGCGGCCGCGGAGTTCGCCGCTGTCGGCGTCCGGAAGGCGGGGATGGACGAGGTGGCGCGGGCCGCGGGAGTGAGCCGGTCGACGCTCTACCGTCGTTTTCCGAACAAAGAGGCGTTGTTTCGGGCGGTCGCGCTGGAGACCTTCGAGGCCGGCCTGTCACGTCTCGAGGAAGCCGTCGAGGGGATGCCGCCGCGAGAGGCCGTCGCCGAAGCCTTCGCGCGCGGGGCCGAGATGGTGCAGACAGATCCGCTCCTGCGACGGGTGGTTCACGAAGACCGGACCGTACGCGAAGTGACCTCCGGTGTCAGTGCACTGTTCATCGAGATGGTCACCGCGAGGATCGCCGCGACCCTCCGTTCGGCCGGCGCCACGATGGCCGACGACGACCTGCTGCAGGCCGTGGAGATCCACGTGCGCGTCGTCATGTCGTATCTCGAAGTCCCAGCGAGCGACCCGGCTCACTCGACCTCCGACTACGCGCGTGCGGTGGCTCGCAAGCACCTCGCGCCGATGATCCACTGAGTACCCATCGGGCATCCGGCCGGATGCCGCCCCTCGACCCAGGAGCACCCATGTCTGTTTCGCTCACCAGCCGGTTGTCGCGTGATCGACGGCGCAGGGCGCGTCTGGCCCGGGTCCGCGCGCGGCTGGCGGGGAAGGTCGTCGCGATCACCGGCGGAGCACGCGGCATCGGCTTCGAGGTCGCGACTGAGCTGCTCGACGCGGGTGCGAAGGTGGCGATCGGTGACGTCGATGTCGATGCGGTCGGTAAGGCGGCGGCAGATCTCGGCGTGGAGGGAATCGAACTCGACGTCACCGACCGCTCGTCGTTCGAGAAATTCCTGGACACCGTCGCCGACCGGATCGGTCCCGTCGACGTGCTGGTCAACAACGCCGGAATCATGCCGGTGGGCCCCTTCCTCGACTACCGCGAGACGCTGATCCGGGCGACGCTCGACGTGGACCTGCTCGGGGTGATCCTCGGCAGTCAGGCTGCGGCGACTCGCATGGTGGCCCGCGGACACGGCCAGATCGTCAACATCTCGTCGGTGGCCGGACGTCTGCCCACACCGGGGTTGACGGTGTACAACGCGGCGAAAGCAGGCGTCATCGAGTTCTCGGAGGCACTCGATTCGGAGCTCGCCGGCCACGGTGTGCGGGTCGGCGTGGTGATGCCGACCTTCACCCAGACCGGACTCATCGACGGGCTCGCGACCAACTCGATGGTCACCTCCGTGAATACAGCCGTCGTCGCCGAACAGGTGCTCGCCTCCATCGCCGGCGTCCGGGTGCGTGCCGCTGCCCCGCGCTCCATGGGCTGGGTGAACGCCTACCCGATTCTGCCGCGGAGCCTCAAACGCGCCTTGCTGCGCACCACACGCTCGGGCGAGATCTTCATGAACCCCGATCCCGAGTCACGATCCGCTTACAGCAGACGGATAGGCCAGAGCTGAATCAGTACGCTCGACCGGGTGGGGTTCAGATCAGACGACCGCCTCAGACAATGGAGGCGCGCGCGCAGCGAACTGCGCAGTGCGCGTGACGATTTGGCGGAGGCCGAGGCGTCGGCCGGGTTGCGTTCGCGGATGTCGCGCCGCACGCGGTGGATTCTCGCGACGGTCGCCGTCCTCGCGCTCGCAGCTGCGGGGGCCGGAATCTGGTACGCGGCGGCAGCACCCCAGCGGTATTCGGACGAGGACTACCTGAAAGCGGCGACGGCCGAGGTGGAACTGCTGCTGGACGTCGACGCGAACGACCCCGCGCGTGCCAAGCGCATCCTCGCCGGTGCCACCGGCTCCTTTCACGACGCGTTCGCGCAGTCGGCGGACGCCTACAGTTCATACGTCAAGGATTCCGGCGCCCACGGCCAGGGCCGCATCGACGCGGCCGCCGTGCAGTCCAGTTCGGCCGACGGCGCCGAGGTGATGGTCGCCGCCAGTGTCCAGGTCGGCGACCGTGACACCGAGCAGGACGCGGCCCCGCTGCAGAACCTGCGCCTGGTCGTCAGCCTGGTCCCCGAAGACGGAGACCTCAAGGTCGACGGGTTGGTGATGGTTCCGTGAACCGCTTCCTCACCTATCTCGAGAAGCCGATGTCGACGGTGCTCCGACTCGGCGTGACCGCCGTCGTCTTCACCGCGGGGTTGATCTTCTGTATCAGCGGCCTCGACGACCACGCTGAACAGCGGGACGCCGCGCAGGCGCGGCAGACGCTGCAGGAGAAGGCCGGAATCATCGTCGCCGACGTCTTCTCCGTCGACTCGCGAACCTGGGCCGGCGACCGGAAGACCGCGCGCAGCCTGGTGGCGCCACCGCTGTCGATCGCGTCGGGCCCCGCACTGAACGGGCCTCCGCCCGACGGCACCGCGTCGGTGAGTTGGGTTCCGCAGAACGTCGCCGTCTCCTGGGCCGACGGTGACGCGGGAGAGGCGCTGGTGATCGTGCAGGTCACGGTGACCTCGCGCAGCGGGCACAGTGAGAGCAGAACCAAGGCGGTCCAGGCGTCGTACGTCCGCTCCGACGACCGCTGGCTGCTGAGCGGATTGGAGGAACTGCAGTGACCGACGACGCCGCCGACACCCGACGACTGCAGCAGGCCCGCGAGCGGTACGACCAAGCCGTCCGGTCGGAGCGGCAGGCGCGGGCGGCCGCTGAACCCGCGCTGGTCAGGCGCTCCCATCGCCGGGCCGCGGGGGTCCGATTGGCTGTGGTCGCCGCGGTGATCGCCGCGCTCGGACTCATCGGCGTGGGCTGGTGGGCGCACAGTTCGGCGGACTCGATGGCTACTTCGGCGAGCGAGGAGCAGGCGGCGCGCGAGGCCGCCGAGCACGCGATCGTCACGATGCTCACCTCCGATCCGGCGCACGCCGACCGATATGTCGGCGACATCCTGGCAGTCAGCACCGGCGACCAGCGGATCCGGATTCAGGGCGCCCGCGAGCAACTCCAGTCGACGGTGGCGTCGCAGCCGCGCCCCAGTTCCGGTCAGATCCTCTCCTCGGGCGTCGTGGGTACCGAGGACGGCAAGACGTCGGTGCTGGTGGTCGCGCAGGCCACCAGCCCGGAACTGATCGGCGGTGATCCGTCGCAGAGCCGGGTCGGCGTCAGCGTGACGATGGCCGAGGTCGACGGGCACTGGCTGGTGCAGCAGACGGAGGCGGTGTCCTGATGGGAACTCACTCGAGGGACGACGCGGGCGTGGGTGCCGTCGCCGAACCCGAGCGTCCAGCGGCCGGGTCGGGCCCCTGGTCGCGGTGGCGGGCGCAGGTGCCCGGTGACCGTCGGTGGCAGACGGCGTGGGCGCTGGTGACGGTCGCGGCGCTGGTGGTCGCGGTCGTCGGATGGATCGTCGGAGTGCAATCGCGTGCCGAACCCGCCGTACCGGACCATACGGCCGTGCGTGCGGCGTCCGAGGGCGTGGCGGCTCTGATGACCTTCACCCCGGACGACTCCGCCGCGCAGCGTGCCGAAGTCCAGAAACACCTGACCGGCGCGCTGGCCGCAGACTATGCTGCTCGCGGCCCCGACGTGGTCTTTCCCGACGCGGTCTCCGCGAAGGTCTCGATGCGAACCACCGTCTCGAGCGCGGCTCCGGGGGAGCGGCACGACGAACAGATGTCGGTGCTGGTGTTCGCCACTCAGGAAGTGACGGTGGGCAAACAACAGGACTATCCGACGAGAACGGGTATCGCACGATGGGCCACGGTCACTAGAGTGGGCGATGTTTGGCGGTTGTCGCGGGTGGAGAACGTTTCGCCGCAATGAGATTGGGATGTGACGCAGTGGTCGAGGCACCAGTGGTGGTCGTGGGGGCGGGACTCGGCGGGGTCCGCCTGGCGGAGAACCTGCGCAACGGCGGATACGACGGGCCGATCACGCTGCTCGGGGCCGAGCAGCATCCGCCCTACGACCGTCCGCCGTTGTCGAAGACCGTCCTCACCGGCGACGACGAACGCGTCGACCTCAAGCCCGCGGAGTTCTTCCGGGACTCGAACATCGATCTGCGCACCGGTACCCGGGTGGTCGCCGTCGACCCGACGTCCCACACGGTCTCCGTGGAATGCGACGGAACCGTCGCGCCGTTGCCGTACGGCACGTTGGTCCTGGCGACCGGGCTGGCCGCACGGCGCTTCCCGGGGTCGGAGGGCGTCGCCGGAGTGCACGTCATCCGGACCGTCGAGGACGCGCTGGCACTGCGGGCGGAAGCGACGTCGGCGAGCCGCGCGGTCGTGATCGGCGCCGGGTTCATCGGCTGCGAGGTGACCGCGAGTCTGCACTCGATGGACATCTCGGTGACTCTGGTGGAACCCACGCCGGCGCCGCTCTCGGGGCCGCTCGGCCCCCGGATCGGTGAGATGGTCACCCGCCTTCACGTGGAGGCCGGGGTCGACCTGCGGGTGGGCGTGGGCGTCGACGAGATCGTGACGGAGGACGGCCGCGCGGCGGGCGTCGTCCTGTCCGACGGCAGCCGGGTGGACGCGGATCTGATCGTGGTCGGCATCGGCGGCTACCCGGAGCTGGAGTATCTCGAAGGATCGGGTATCGAACTCGCGGACCGTGCGGCCGGAGGCGGCGTCGCGTGCGACGGTGTCGGCCGCACCGGGGTCGCGGACGTGTACGCCCTCGGCGACTGCGCCAACTGGCACGACGTGGACGGTCACGGCCACCGCGTCGAGCACTGGACCCACACGGTCGATCAGGCCGCGATGGTGGCCGCGCACCTGTTGGGTCACGCGATCCCGCATCAGACAGTGCCGTACTTCTGGAGTGACCAGTACGGGCTCAAGTTCCAGATGCTCGGCACGCCGCGCCCGGACGACGAGGTGCATCTGGTGGACGACGACGGCCGCAAGTTCTTGGCGTACTACAGCCGGGAGGGGCTGCTGACCGGCGTCGTCGGCGCCGGCCGAGTGGGCAAGCTGATGAAGGCACGACAGTTCCTGCTCACCCCTACGCCGATCTCCACGCTGCTCGGCGGATGAACGCCGACTCCGGTGCCTCTGAGATCGTCTCGGCCGTCGAGGCGCTCGGGGATCCGGAGCGCGCGGCGTCGTCGCAGCGATTCTTCAAGACCGGACCGGGCCAGTACGGAGAAGGCGATCGTTTCGCCGGTGTGCCGGTGCCGAAGCTTCGGGCCCTGGCCCGGAGTCTGCGTGGACTTCCGCGGTCGGTGATCGTCGACCTCCTCGGCGACCGGACCCACGAGGTCCGTCACCTCGCACTGTTGATTCTGGCCGACAACTACTCGCGCGAGAGCGGCGATCCCGAACGGTGGGTGGACGTCTATCGGGACGCCGTGCGCGGCGGTCGAGTGGACAACTGGGATCTGGTCGACGTCTCCGCGTACGCGATCCTCGGGGATCGGTGCCTGCGCTCGGGCGACTGGTCGGAATTGCTCGAGTGGGCAGCATCGGACGATCTGTGGCAGCGCCGCGCCGGTATCGTCGCGACGTTCGCGTTCATTCGGGCGGGGCGCTGGGAGCAGATCGAGGCGGTGGCTCCATTGGTGATCGACGACCGGCGCGATCTGATCCAGAAGGCGTTCGGCTGGATGCTGCGCGAGGCGGGCAAGCGCGCCGACGAGCAGACGCTGCTCCGCTATCTGGAGGTCAACGCCTCGTCGATGGGCCGTACCGCGCTGTCGTACGCCGTGGAACGACTGTCGACGGAACGCAGGGCTCACTTCCGCTCGCTGTGAGCGGGATCGGAACGCTACCCCTCACTCAGCGGCGGCGCGGCGCGGCGCACCCCGTCGTACCAGGAGAGCGAGGGCGATGAGCGGCACCTGCAGGGGCAGGCGGGCCCATGCGACAGCCTTCAGCGCCGGGCTCTTGTCGACCCACAGACGCACCATGTTCACGTTCGCGGGAAAGACGGCGATGAACAGCATCGCTGCCAGTCCAGCTGCGGTGCGTCGGGTACGCGGAGCGAGAACCGCTGCGCCCAAACCGATCTCGGCCATGCCCGAGGCATAGGTCCACGCGCGCGCGTCGCCGGGCACCTCATCGGGAACGATGGCGTCGAACGGCTTCGGCGCGGCGAAATGCAGTGCGCCGGGGACCAGCAGGATCAGCGACAGGACTCGGGCCAGACGTTCGTTCGTCATGGGCCGAGTCTAGTGCCTGACTCCGGCGGGCCGGTCGCGCGAGTCGGTTCCCCGCGAGTCAGAACTCGATCTTGAGCTTGTCTGCGGTGGGCCGGGCCTGGCAGCCGAGGATGTAGCCGTCGGCGATGTCGTCGGGATCGAGGGCGCCGGTGACCTCCATGTCGACCGTGCCCTCGACGAGCGTGCAGGCGCACGAACCGCACTCGCCCTCCTGGCACGAGTACGGCGCGTCGAGTCCGGCGGCCAGCATGATGTCGACCAGGGTGCGCGACCGCGGCCACGCGAGGGTGTGCGTCTCGCCGTCGAGTTCCACTTCCACTTCGGCGGCGGCTGCGGCCTCCTCGGCCGAGACCTCGCCCAGTTCGACGTCCGCGAACGGGTCGCCCGAGAGCGAGTTGTAGATCTCGACGTGCACCCTCTTGCTGTCGAAGCGGGCCTTGATCAGGGCGCTGTGGGCGGCGTCCATGAACGGGCCCGGCCCGCACATGTACGCGGTGTGCGTGGCCGACATCGGGGCGAAGAGCGTCGCCAGGGTGCGGTCGCTCGGCAGACCCTGTACCGATTCGAGCCAGTGCAGCACCGTCAGCCGGGCCGGGTACTTGGCCTGCAGCCGGCGCAGTTCGTCGGCGAAGATCACGTCGTTCTCGCTGCGGTTGGCGTAGAAGAACGTGATCTGACCGGTTCCGGTGAGCAGGGCGTGCTTCAGAATCGACATCACCGGGGTGACGCCCGACCCGGCTGCGATCAGCAGCAGCGGGGTGTGGAAGTTCGCCGGGGTGAAGACGCCCGAAGGCGGCAGTGCCTCGATCTGCGAGCCGGCCTCCAGGTTGTCGCAGATCCAGTTGGATCCGTAACCGTCGGCGGTGCGCTTGACGGTGACCTTCGGCAGTTTGTCGTGGCGGGGCGCCGACGACAGCGAGTAGCACCGCGCCACGGAACCGGTCTGATCGCTCGGGATCCGCAGAGTCAGGAACTGCCCGGGCAGGTAGTCCTCGAACTTCTCCCGGTGGGTGTCGGGGATGTCGAAGACGATGCTGCGCGCGTCGGCGGTCTCATCGATCACCTCGGAGACGGTGAGGATGGCGCTGCGCGCGCTGTGCGGGGTCAATTCGGTCATCGGTTGACTCTCTGTGGAATCGGGCCCGGCGCTCGGCCGTGGCAAAACTGAAACGTGTTCTATTTAGGATATCAGCGCTTCGAAGTCTGTCACAGACCTCGTTCCGGATGGCGGGAGCCGGGTGTGCGGCGGCGAGTCCGCCGGGGCGGTCGGGCTACGTCTGCGTGAGTGATGCGACCCCGTCGATCAGGATGCGGCTGCCCGATCGCAGCAGGTCGGTGAGGTCGGCCGACGGGTCCGGGAGCCATTGGTCGTATGCGGCCAGCGCGGTGCCCAGCGTCTGCCAGGCGATGGTCTGCGGAACGTGCGACGCGGGGGCGAGTCCGAGTCTGGCACCGCAGTGGTCGGCGATGACCTGTCGCCAGTCCTGGTACATCAGCATCGAGTGGGCCTGGAGCGCCGGTACGCCCAGGAGCAGTGCCATCCGGCGGCGATGTTTGTCGATCTCGGATGCCGGGACGGTGTTGAAGGCGATCAGCGCATCGCGGAGGGTGGCGCCGAGCGGGACGTCGTCGGAACTGTTCCGCAGAAGGTCCCGGAGACCGTCGAGGTGCTCGTTGAACTCACCCCAGGCCAGAGAGTTCTTGGACGGGTAGTAGCGGAACAGCGTGCGGCGGGCGATTCCGGCGGCGGCGGCGATGTCGTCGACGCTGGTCTCGTCGAAGCCGTGCTCGGTGAACAGATCGATCGCGATGGCGCTGAGTCGGCCGCGTGTGGTTGCGGCCGGCCGGCCGCCGAGCACTCCCGCACGCCCAGATCTGGTCATCGCTCATCATCTCCGATCCAAGAAACCGCCGGTCACGATCTTACGACGCACAATTCTCGCCAACCCCTAGAGATTCTGCACCCAGTGCCATTATGGTGTGAAGCGAACCACATCAGTACTCGTGAAGGAGGATGGTTCATATGGCCGATCAGGCGAATGCGACTCAGCAGGATCTCGTGGCTGAGTCTCTGGTGGAGGAAGTGTCCATCGACGGGATGTGTGGCGTCTACTGATGACGACGGCATCGACCACTGTTCCCGGCGGCCCTGCGGCCGCCGGGAGCGGTACCCCATTCGACGTATCGCGTGCGTGGCGGATGAATCCGAAAGTCGCTCTGCGACCGGAGCCGTTCGGCGCGCTGCTGTATCACTTCGGGACGCGCAAGCTCTCGTTTCTGAAGAACCTCGAGGTGGTCCGGCTGGTCCAGTCTCTGGACGACCACGACAGTGCCGACGCTGCGATGACCGCGACCGGCATCGGCGACGGCGATCGCCCGCTGTATCTGCAAGCCCTCTCCGCGCTGAGCGAGTCCGGAATGATCATCGAACGGCAGGCCCCGGACGCCGCCTCTCGACCCGCGCCGGCGCACCCGACCGAGGAGTGACCCTGTGACCACCCTGGAATCCCGCCCCGGCGCCGAGGCTCTCGGCATGCCGTCCCTCACGCCGCCGCTGACGGTGCCCGCGCCGCCGAAGGTCGGGCGCCTCGTCGACCAGTTCGAGCGGGGGCTGGACGCGCCGATCTGCCTCACGTGGGAACTGACGTACGCCTGCAACCTGTCGTGCGTGCACTGCCTGTCGAGCTCGGGCAAGCGTGATCCGCGTGAGCTCTCGACCGAACAGTGCAAGGCGATCATCGACGAGCTGCAGCGCATGCAGGTGTTCTACGTCAACATCGGCGGCGGCGAGCCGACCGTGCGGCCCGACTTCTGGGAGCTCGTCGACTACGCGACCGATCACCAGGTCGGCGTGAAGTTCTCGACCAACGGGTTGCGGATCACTCCGGAGGTGGCGGCGCGGCTGGCCGCGTCCGACTACGTCGACGTCCAGATCTCGCTCGACGGCGCCAACGCCGAGGTGAACGACGCCGTCCGCGGTCCGGGGTCGTTCGACATGGCGGTCCGTGCGCTCGAAAACCTCGCCGACGCGGGATTCCGCGACGCCAAGATCAGCGTCGTGATGACCCGTCACAACGTCGCGCAACTCGACGAGTTCAAGGCTTTGGCCGACAAGTACGGTGCCACGCTGCGCATCACGCGCCTGCGTCCCTCCGGGCGCGGCGCCGATGTGTGGGACGATCTGCACCCGCTTCCCGAGCAGCAGCGCGAGCTCTACGAATGGCTGGTGGCCCATGGCGACCGGGTGCTCACCGGAGACTCGTTCTTCCACCTCTCGGCGTTCGCCGGAGCGGGTGGCAGCGGTCTGCCGGGTCTGAACCTGTGCGGAGCCGGCAGGGTCGTGTGCCTCATCGATCCGGTGGGCGACGTGTACGCCTGCCCGTTCGCGATCCACGAGAACTTCCTCGCCGGAAACATCACCACAGACGGCGGATTCCAGGAGATCTGGCAGCGGTCGGAGCTGTTCACCGAGCTCCGGGAACCGCAGAGTGCCGGGGCATGCGCCAGCTGCAACCACTACGACGCGTGCCGCGGTGGATGCATGGCGGCGAAGTTCTTCACGGGACTGCCGCTCGACGGTCCCGACCCCGAGTGCGTCCAGGGCTACGGTGAGTCGCTGCTGGCCGGCGAACGGTCGAAGCCGACCGCCAACAAGGACCACTCCCGCGGGGTGCCGCTGACCTTGATGACGCGCCCGCCGTCGCGCGACTGCGACGAGAACCCGCTCGCCGGATTCATGCCGACCACCGCGACCGGCTGCTCGTCGTCGGGCTGCTCCTGAGCGATTGCCTTTTGCGCCAGTTGAGCGAGCGTCTTCCCCCCCAGGCTTGTTGAGCGAGCGAAGCGAGTCGAAACATCGGCGAGCTTCCAGCGGGCACGCGGGCGGTTTGCCGTTTCGACTCGCTTCGCTCGCTCAACTGGCCTGAGAAGGACGCTCGCTCAACTGGCCTGGGGGAGGCGCTCGCCCAGCAAGCCTGGGAAGGACGCTCGCTCAACTGGCCTGAGAAGGGCGCTCGCTCAACTGGCCTGAGAAGGACGCTCGCTCAACTGGCCTGGCGAGACGCTCGCTCAACAAGCCCGCCCAGCACAACGCGAACTCTCACATCATTCACAGCAGGAAAGAGACTGATCATGTCCAAGTTCTCCGAACTCATGGAGAAGAACCCGTGGCGTCAGAACCCGTGGTTCGAGACCATCGGCGAGGCGCAGCGTCGAGCCAAGAAGCGGTTGCCGAAGACGGTCTACTCGTCGCTGATCGCCGGCACTCAGGCCGGTATCACCGTCAACGACAATGTGGACGCCTTCGGGGAGCTCGGGTTCTCGCCGCACGTCATCGGGGTGAAGCCGGAGCGCAATCTCGCCACCCGCGTCATGGGGCAGGACCTCCCGTTCCCGGTGATGATCTCGCCCACCGGTGTGCAGGCGGTCAATCCCGACGGCGAAGTGGCGGTGGCGCGAGCCGCGGCCAACCGCGGAACCGCGATGGGACTGTCCAGCTTCGCGTCGAAGCCCGTGGAGGAAGTGACCGCGGTCAACGACAAGATCTTCTTCCAGATCTACTGGCTCGGCAGTCGTGAAGACATCCTGGCGCGCGCCGAGCGCGCCCGCGCGGCCGGCTGCAAGGGCCTGATCGTCACCACCGACTGGGTGTTCAACGTCGGTCGCGACTGGGGCAGCCCGGAGATCCCCGAGCAGGTCGACTTCAACGCCGTAGCCAAGCTGGCGCCTGAGATGATCACCAAGCCCCGGTACGCGATGAGCTGGTTCCGCGACGGCAAGCTCATCATCCCCGACCTGAGTGCGCCGAACATCGCGCACAAGGGCGAGCCGGGACCGACCTTCTTCGACGTCTACGGCCAGTGGATGAACACTCCGCCGCCCACCTGGGAGGACATCCAGTGGCTGCGTGAGCAGTGGGGCGGCGAGTTCATGGTCAAGGGCATCACCCGAATCGACGATGCGCGCCGCGCGGTCGACATCGGCGCCACCGCGATCTCCGTCTCCAATCACGGCGGCAACAATCTCGACGGCACGCCGGCCACGATCCGCGTCCTCGGACCGATCGCGGATGCGGTCGGCAACGAGGTCGACGTTCTGCTCGACGGTGGCATCCGCCGCGGCAGCGACGTGGTCAAAGCGCTCGCGCTGGGCGCCAAGGCCGTCATGATCGGCCGCGCCTACCTGTGGGGTCTTGCCGCCAACGGGCAGACCGGCGTGGAGAACGTCCTCGACCTGCTTCGCATGGGCGTCGACTCGGCGATGATGGGTCTGGGTAAATCCGACGTCGCCGATCTCTCGCGAGCCGACCTGATCATCCCCGAAGGATTCGAGCAGATTCACGGCGCGTGAGTCACGGGGCGACCCGTCGACGGCGATTCGGCCGGCGGCCCTGATCGGGGCCGCCGGCCGATCACATTCGCCGAGTCACCGTCGTCAAGTCATCGCCTGGCCGTCACGTCTTCGCGTGAGTGAACCGACCCCATACGGTGTCGACGACGCCGACCGCGGGCCGCGGCGTCACGCCCCGCGGCTTCTCCCGGCCCTTCGACGGCGGTGCGATCGCGGCAGCCCGTTCGGTGGCGGGCGGCGGGAACCTCCGCAGGAGCCGCTCGCGTCGCGACGGCTGCACGTTGGCGCGCATCACGTCGCCGCGGTAGTGAGCCACCACGCGCGGGTCCATCACGCGTCGCCACAGGGGAGGCATCAGTGCCAGCAGCAGCATCGCCGCGTAACCGGCCGGCATCTGCGGCGCGGTGTCGTACGACCGCAGCGCTTGATAGCGGCGCCGCGGATTCGCGTGATGGTCCGAGTGGCGCTGCAGATGGTAGAGGAACAGGTTGCTGCAGATGTAGTCGCAGTTCCAGCTGTGCTCGGGAAGAATCTTTCCCGGACGTCCGTTCTCACCGACGGGCCGGAGGAGTCCGTAGTGCTCGATGTAGTTGACGCCTTCGAGGATCAGTGCCGAGATGGCTGCCTGCAGGACGAACCAGGGAAGAACGCCGGGGCCGAAGGCGATCGCGACGGCCGCTGCCAGCACCGCGGTGAGCAGCCAGGTCTGGACGACGTCGTTGCGCAGCGTCCAGAAACCCTTGCCCTGCCGCCGGAGCCGGTCGCGCTCGAGCCGGATACCCGAGCGCAGCCCGCCGAAGATCGCGCGGGGCCAGAACGCCCACAGCGATTCGCCCAGCCGTGCGCTCGCCGGATCGCCGGGTGTCGCGACCAGGACGTGATGTCCGACGTTGTGCTCGATGTAGAAGTGCCCGTACGCGCTGGGAGCGAGCGCGATCTTGGCCAGCGACTTCTCCAGCCGCGGCTTCTTGTGACCGAGTTCGTGCGCCACATTGATCGCGATGGCGCTCGAGACCGCGATCGTCATCGACATGGCGATGCGCTCACCGGTGGCCATCGGCGCGTGCGCCAGACACCAGAAGCCGAAGAAGAATCCCGCGTACTGAACCGGAAGATAGGCGTACACGCACCAGCGGTAGTACGGGTCCGCTTCAAGACGCGCCAGAACCTCGTCGGGCGGATTCACTTGATCGAGCCGGACGAGTAGGTCGATCAGAGGAATCAGTACCACGAAAACGAGGAAACCGACGGCCCAGAAGATCCCCCACGACAGATAATGAACCAGCAACCACGCGATGCCGGGGCCGAAAGCCGCCACGATGCCGAGAGGCCAGAGATAGCGTTTGCGGTCGCGCCATCGGTCGGCCTGATCCGGTTGCCGCCCCTGTCGTCGCATACCCCTCGCCTCCCCACCGGTGCCCCCGACGGCCGGTGATTTCAAGACTTACTTCACATCGGCGTCGGATACTCGGATATCGACGAGGAAAGCAGGTTCGTTACCCGGTTTTCACGCCGATGATGACCGCAGGCACGGATCTGACAGACACCGTCTTCGCATGTCAGACGAATGAGACATGCTCGGCGGACGCGGCTGCGATCGAGTCAGACCTTCGAATGACCCATGTCGATCTGGAACTCGGCGCCGGTGACCGACTGGGCCGTCGAGAGGTACAGCACGGCGTCGGACAGATCGTCGAGGCTGGCGACCGGGTAGTGGCCGAGCATTGACGGGAAGTGCATTCCGTACTCCTCGAAGGCCTTCATCGCGGAGGTGTCTTCGAGCCCCATCGGGGTGTGCACCGCGTACGGGTGGACGGTGTTGACGCGGATGCGCTTGGGCCCGAGCTCCTTGGCGGCGGTCTGCGCCAGGCCGCGCAACCCGAACTTGGACGCCGAGTACGACGCCTGCACCGGCATCGCCTTGAGGCCGGCGACGGACGAGATGATGGTGATGCTGCCGCCGTTGCCCGCGTCCAGGATCGCCGGAATGGACGCCTTCAACGTCTTCCAGGTGCCGACCAGGTTCACATCGATCACATCGGTGAACTGCTCCTCGGACAGTTCCCACGTGAGGCCCCAGGTGAGAATGCCGGCGTTGGCCACGACGTGGTCCAGGCGACCGAACTGTTCGACGCCGTCGGCCACGAGCTGCTCCTGGAAGGCGAGGTCGCGGGTATCGCCCTGCCGCGCGAGGATCTTGCCGCCCGCTTCTTCGACGAGCCGGACGGTCTCGGCGAGGTCGTCAGCGGTCGACGGCGGGTAGGTCATGTGGTCGGCCACCGGGCCGGCGAGGTCCATGCCGATGACGGACGCGCCTTCGCGCGCGAACCGGACCGCGTGGTTGCGCCCCTGGCCGCGTGCGATGCCGGTGATGTAGACGACCTGACCGTCGAACTGTCCCATGCTGGTATGCCTCTCGTCACAATGCCCTGAGAGCCAAACTGTAACACGTTCTAGTCAATCGGAAACGGCCGGGACGCACGACGCCGGAGGGCGTGCGTCCCGGCCGTCGGGCCGAGTCGGAGTAGGTCTCAGTCCTGCCAGACCGTCGCCGGGTCGGTGGCCTCACGTGCGGGGCCGACGGGGGTCTGCGTGGCCGATCGCTGGAACCGCGGTGCCACCTGCGCCTGCGTGACGCCGTCGATCTCGACGAGCGTGCCGCGGGCGGCCAGGTGCGGATCGTGAGGAGCCTCGGTGAAGTCGAGGATCGGGGACGTGCAGGCGTCGGTGCCGTCGAAGATCGCCGCCCACTCGTCGCGCGTCTTGGTCTTGAACGTGTCGGCGAAGATCTGCTTCAGCTCGCCCCACTTCGCGGTGTCGAGCTGACTCGGCAGCGACGCCGGGTCGAGTTCGAGACCTTTCAGGAGTTCGGCGTAGAACTGCGGTTCGATGGCGCCGACGGCCATCCACTTGCCGTCGGAGGTCTCGTACACCTCGTAGAACGGGGCGCCGGTGTCCAGGAGGTTGACTCCGCGCCGGTCCTGCCAGAGTCCGGTGCCGCGGAAGGCCCACATCATCTGCCCGAGGACCGACGCTCCGTCGCACATCGCGGCGTCGATGACCTCGCCCTTACCTGAGGCGGCACGCTCGACCAGCGCGGCGAGGACGCCCATGACCAGGAACATCGAGCCGCCGCCGAAGTCGCCGACCAGGTTCAACGGCGGGGTCGGCTTCTCGTTCGGGCGGCCGATGGCGTGCAGCATTCCGGTGAGCGAGATGTAGTTCATGTCGTGTCCGGCGAGGTCGGCGCGCGGACCGTCCTGACCCCAGCCCGTCATCCGGCCGTAGATCAGCCCGGGGTTCACCGCGTGCAGATCGTCCGGACCGAAGCCGAGCCGCTCCATGACGCCGGGGCGGAAGCCCTCGATGACCACATCGGCTTTGGCGACCAGGTTGAGAATGGTCTCGCGATCGGCCGGGTTCTTCAGATTGGCTTCGATGACGCGGCGGCCGCGCAGCATGGCGTCGGCGTTCCGCTCCGGAGACGGCAGTTCGCCTGGCCGCTGGACGCGCACGACGTCGGCGCCGAGGTCGGCCAGCAGCATCGCGGCGTGCGGTCCGGGGCCGATGCCCGCGAACTCGATGACGCGGATGTCGGCGAGGGGGCCGGAACGTCCGGACGGCCGGCGGGTGGGAGTAGACACGGGGAGGACTCCGTTCACAGGTATCACCACGACCTGACGGCGTGGTCTGGGTCACGTGCGGTCGTCACTATACACGTGTACCGGATTCGCACTGATGGTGTCAGTGGTTCGGATGAGGCGCGCAGACCGGCAAAAGGGCCCCAACGGTTCCCTAGCCAGGGGGCACGTCGGTAACGTTGTCGCAATGACACCGGCGACCGAATTGGCGTCCCGGACGTGGCATGAACTGGTCGGGGCCGAGCCGACGTTAGTCGTGCCGGTCGGGGCTGTCGAACAGCATGGCCCGCATCTGCCGCTCGACACAGATGCGCGCATTGCAGACGCCGTGTCGCGCGAAGCGGTTGCCGCACTGGATGATTCGTCGGATGTTCTGGTGGCGCCGTCGATCTCGTACGGCGCTTCGGGCGAGCACGAGGGCTTCCCGGGGACCGTCTCGATCGGGCGTGAGGCCCTCCGACTGCTGGTTCTCGAGTACGGGCGCAGCGCGATGCGCTGGGCCGGTCGGCTGCTGTTCGTGAACGCCCACGGCGGCAACGCGCACGCGATCGCGGACGCCGTCGCGCGGTTGCGCTACGAGGGACGCGACGCGGCCTGGTTTCCCTGTGCGTTCCCGTCGGCCGACGCGCATGCCGGCCTCACCGAGACGAGCGTGGTACTGGACCTCGCGCCGGAGTCGGTCCGCCGGGACCTGCTCGCGGCCGGGAACACGGCGCCGATCGCCGAACTGCTCGATCCGATGCGAAAGGGTGGCGTCGCGGCCGTCTCGGCCACCGGAGTGCTCGGCGATCCCACTGCCGCGAATCCGGCGCTCGGTCGTCGGCTCCTTGCGGACCTGGCCGGGCAGTTGGCGGAATCGGTGCGTGCCTGGGACGTCGACGAGGCGGGGAGGCTTCGGTGACGCCACCGGTGAACGCCGACCTCCCGGTAGGGTTCCAGGTCCAGATCGATCCGCGCTGCGTTCGGCGCGGCGACCTCCGCAACCTGGTCGGCGGCTCGCCGCTGCGGGTGCTGAAGCTCTCGGATGCAGCGCTGGGGATGACTTCCGCGGACGGTCGGATCGAAGTCAGCGACGCCGGGACGCGCAGCCTCGCCCGAACCCTGCTCGACGCCGGAATCGCACACCCGCGCCCGATGGTCGGACCCAAGGAGTGCGAGGTCACGGTGGTGATCCCGGTGCGCGACAATCAGGCGGGTGTGGACCGACTCGTCGAAGCGCTTCCCGGGCTGCGGGTGATCGTGGTGGACGATGCCTCGTCGCGGCCGATGACTGTTCCCGACGACGAACGCCTCCGTGTGATCCGGCTGGAGGTGAACGCGGGGCCCGCGGCCGCGCGCAACGCCGGTTTCGACGCCGCCGACACCGAGTTCGTCGCCTTCCTCGACTCAGACACCCGCCCGTGCGGTGAGTGGCTGACGATGCTGCTGAGTCACTTCTCCGATCCCGCGGTCGCGATCGTCGCACCGCGGATCGTCGGACTCGGCGACACCGCGGGCCGCGACGGACGGACGCCGGTGGCGGCCTACGCGAACAGGTACTCCTCACTGGACATGGGGCCGAATGAGGGCCCGGTGCGGCCGGGCACTCCGATCGCGTACGTGCCGAGCGCGGCGATGGTGGTGCGTCGCGCCGCCTTCGCCCGGTTCGATGAGTCGCTGCGTGTAGCTGAGGACGTCGATCTGTGCTGGCGCACGCACGCGGCCGGTTGGGTGGTCCGATACGACCCGGTCGCGCACGTCGCACACGACCATCGGCAGTCGCTCCGGGCGATGCTCGACCGCCGTCGCTTCTACGGCACCGGCGCGGCTGAACTCGCGAGTCGGCATGATCGGTTGGCCGCTCCGGTGATGACGAGCATTCCGCTGGCGGTCGCGGTGGTGTCGCTGCTGACTCGGACCAGGATCGGCCTGGGAGTGGCGATGCTGGTCTCCGGCTGGATCTTCGGTCGCATCCGGAAGCCGCTCGCAGGCGTGCCGGCGCGTGACCTCATCGCAGCGCGCAACGTCGGCCGAGCGCTGGGCTACGGTGTCCTGCAGATCTGGTCGGCGGCCCTGCGTCACTACTGGCCGCTGTCGCTGCTCGGTCTGGTGGTCTCGTCGCGATTCCGACGGTGGTTCCTTGAGGCCGCGGTGGCCGAGGCTGCGGTGATGTGGTTGCGATCCCGGATCGCCGAGCCGTCGTCGCCGATGGTGGAACCGGTGGGGTACTCGGTGATCCGGCGGCTCGACGACTTCGCCTACGGACTCGGCCTGTGGCAGGGTGCGGTGACCAATCGCGACTGGTCGGCGCTGCGGCCTGTCGTCACCCGCTGACACGGACCGCGTGAGGCGATGAGCGGCCACCGGGCGCGTGCCGTCGAGACCGCCGACGTGGTCGTCGTGGGAGCGGGCAGCGCCGGGTGCGTGGTGGCCGATCGGCTGTCGCGCGATGCTGGCAGGAAGACCCTGCTTCTCGAGGCGGGGCATGCCCTACCTCCGCGTACGGCGGTGACCGCGATGAGCCGGCTGCCGATCGCGCCGGGAAGCGAGCGCGTGCGGCGAGTGCGGGAGCGGCGCGGACGCGATGTGGTGCGCGGCTATGGCGCCGGCGGGTCGTCCGCGGTCAACGGCGGCTATTTCCTGCGCGGACACCGCGACGACTATGCGGCGTGGCCGTGGCCGGCGAGCCGGATCGACGACGCCTTCGACGTGCTCGACGGCGGTGCCGCCGGGGGCGGGGTGATGCGCGTGCGGGAGGTTCTCGACGGCGAACTCGGTCCGGCGGGGTCGGCCTTCGAGACTTATTGGCGAACCCGCGTGGCCGCGGGACCCGAGGGCGCTTGGCCGGTGGTCGGCGTGAATCGGGTCCGCAGCAACAGCATCCGCGACGGGGGAGTGTTACGGCGGTGGACGGCGATGGATGCCTTCGCCCCCGCGGTCCGAGGCGGGAGCGAGGTGATATCGCTGGCCTCTGCGGGTGGACGGGTGACGGGAGTGCACACCGCCGCCGGGCGCATCGACGCCGCCACCGTGGTGCTCACCGCGGGCACGCTGGGCACGGCAGAGCTGGTGTTGCCGCTGCTGGGCGGGGAACTGTCGGTGTACGAGCATCCCGAATCGCTGGTGCGCTTCGCCGCTCGGCGCCCCCTCCGGACGCAGGTGCTGCTGCCGACCGTGGTGCACACCGCAGACGGCCTCGAAATCCGCTGCTACAGCGATGATTTCGCGTCGTTCATCGATGGGATTCCAGCCGGGGGCGTCCCGATCGGAGTCGCGGACATGACTCACGGCACCACCGGGCGCATCGGCATCGAGGGCGATGAGGTGGTGATCGATCTCGGTGTGCCCGACGCCGGCGGTCTCGAGCGGTTGTCGGAGGGAGTTGACGAGGTGCTGGAGATGCTGCACTCGCCGGCGTTCGACGGCCTCGTCGAGCCGGGATCGGTGACGGTGGATCCGGTGGTCGGGCTGTCGTCACATGCCTGGGGGACGCTCCCGCTGGGGGCGACCGTGGCACCGGACGGTTCCGTTCACGGCGTTCCCGGGCTCCACGTCGCCGACGGGTCGGTGCTGCCCGCGCCGCTGCGTTCGGGGCCGCACGCGAGTGTGATGGCGACGGCGGCGCTGATCGCCGAGGAACTGGTGGCGGGCGAGTCGGTCTGATCTGCCCGCGCCGAGTCGGGCGATCAGATGAAGTTCGTCGCGCCGCTTCCGGAAGGTCGGAGAAGGTCGGCACCGGATCGGCCGGAAACCGCAGTTCACGGGGGTTCTCTGCTGTAAAATCCGTTGGCCTGCCTGGTCAGCGCATTATCCGGCTGAACGACCGATTCTGATGGTCCACACCGGCCATTAGCGTCGGCGCGATGATGAGTGAGCGCGATTACCAAGAGCGGTCGCTGGCGGCGGTGATGAGCGGTGAGGCGAGGTGTGCCTTCCTCTTCGCACACTACGACGACAGCGTCTTCGACGCCTTTCACGCCATGGCGCATGCGAGCGGCGGAGCCATCGACATAGTCCTGTGCACCGAGTGCCCACGGGGTCGATGGGGCGAGTTCCGTCGACGATCGCTGCCGCCGGCGCTTCGCAACTCATTGCCGGTGAAGGTCGCGGCCAGATTCGTGGGCCGTCCGGTATTCGCCGAGTGGGACTACTACTGCGGACTCGCACTGACACCGGCCGAAGTGATCGACGTGCGCAGAGCCGAGCACGCCGCGGCGTGTGCAGCGGCGGGCGTACCGACGTTCGCCCTGGGCGATTACGAGGTGCAGTACTCGCGGTCGAGCCGCACGCGCTATCGACACGCGGTCGACGCGGCGACGGCACTGCTTCGGGATCACGATGTTCAGACGATCGTCACGCACCCCGCCTCCGCTCGTCATCCGGATCACCGACGCACGCATCGGTTGGCGCAGGAATGCCGCGAGCGCACCGGCGTCGATCTGGTGACGGTGTGCGAGCGGCCGTACACGGTGTGTTCGGAGGCCGACGGGTGCCGGGAGGTCGAGACCGACTCGGCGCTCGTCGCCTCACTGCTCCCGCTGGCGGATGAGGAGTGGGCGGGAAAGCTGGCCGCGACCAACGAGTACCGTACCCAGATCGGCGGACTCGAGAAGACCTTCGGATCGGCGTGGATGGACCGTGACCGACTCGGCGTCGAGTGCTATCACAGCCTCTGCGGCTCTCAGATCAGCGTGCGCCAGTAGTCCCAGAACTGGACGGTGATCATGGCGATCACGACCACGTAGTAGACGGGCAGCGCGATCCACAGCCACTCGCGGGCCGACCGGCCGCCGCGCGAGTCGGGCAGCACGCGCGAGATGCTGAGGATCAGCACCACCGGCATCAGCGTCCACACCACCATGCAGTACGGGCACAGCGCGTGAATGCGGTAGAGGCTCTGGAAGATCAAGTAGCCGACGAAGACCTGGCCGAGTGCCGAGACGACGGCCTGTCCGGCCCAGTACCAGCGTGGCAGTCGGACTCGTGCGATCGACAGCACGGCGGTCACCAGGATCACCGCGAAGGCGGGCAGGCCGAGCAGCGGATTCGGGAATCCGAAGAACTTGCCCTGATCGGTCACCATCACCGATCCGCACGAGATGATCGGATTGATGCTGCACGCGGGCGTGAACGACGGATCGATGAGCAGTTGGATGCGGTCGAGCGTCAGTGCGACCGCGGCAGCCATCCCGAGAACACCGCACACCAGCAGCACCCAGGCGGCCACCACGGGCACCGGGCGACGCTCTCGCCAGAAGCCCCGGGGGGCGGGCGGTGCGGTCTCAACGTCGCTCGCCGTGACTACGGGCGAACCGTCCTCGATCTCGGCCGGCGTCTCATCCGTCATGGCGGGCTACTTCGCGAGGGCCGCGTTGACGGCGTCGGTCAGGCCCTGCGGTCCCGCCTGCGGGTCGAACTGCTGTCCGTTGATGCGGATCCACGGAGTGCCCTGGAACTCGGGATTGCTTGTCGTGTCGGCGGTCTGCTTGGCCACCCACTGACCGAACTGGTTGTTCTCGATGCAGTCGGTGATGCCTTCCGCGCCGGCCTGCTTGGCGAGCGAGATCAGTTCGCTGTCCGGGAGTCCGGCGCCGCCCTCCTCGGGCTGGTTGGTGAAGAGGAGATTGTGGAACTTGAGCCAGATGCTCCAGTCGCCGTTCTTGGCGGTCGATTCGGCGACGCACGTGGACGCGTTCATGGCGCGGCTGGAGTAATTCGTGGTCGACATCCGGTCGAGGAATGCGATCGGGTGGTAGTCGACAGCGACCTGCGGGTTCTTCTCGAGTTCGGCGAGGGTGCCGCCGAAGCTCTGCTCGAAGGCACGGCACCCGGGGCACTGGAAGTCCTCGACGGTGGTGATGACGACCTTGGGCTCCGTGCCCGCCGGCGCACTGGTGATCCGGATGGAGCCGTCCGGCCGCATCACGGTGGGCGTGTCGGAACCGCCGGTGGTCGAGGCGCTGTCCTTGTTGTGGTTGATCGCCCAGAACGTGACGCCGACTGCGATGACGATCAGCACCACCGCCGCACCGATTTTGTAGATGAGGGAACGGCGGCGCTCGGCCTGCCGAGGATCGATGACGGTCCGGTTCTTCTGGGCCACGATTCTCTTCCTCCGCTATTGCTCAGCGAGTCTCCGGCCACCCTGTGTGTCCGGCGGTTACGAGTGCAACCCTACTGGCAGTCGACTGAGAAACTCATTACAGACCTGCGGAAAGGACCAAGGGCGTGCCTGATTCGGTCACTTCGGCGTCACCCAGGTGGTGATGTCGCAGTGGACCACCTCGGTTCCCGCAGTATCGAGGATCCGGATCGTGACCATCACTTCACGACCCTCGGTGATGGTCGAGAAGTCCACCGGTTCGGCCAACTCCGCGTGGGCGGTCAGTCGCGTGGTGGCCTTGGCGAGGTACTGCGTGCTCATCGCCTTGGGGATCCAGCGGTGCCCCGTCGGCACGGTGGCCTCCATCAACATCCCCATCGCGGTCTCGGCGAGATTGCAGGCCGCGATGGCGTGAAAGGTTCCGAGGTGGTTGTGAACGCCGAACCAGTTGGGCGCCGAGACACGGCAGTATCCGGGTTCCATCTCCTCGACGAGCGGGAGAATGGTGCCGAAGTACGGCACGCGCGCGACCATGCCGAGCGAGAACAGTGCGTTGCCGAGCCGACCACCGGGCAGACGCTTGCGGAGGGAGTACGTCGCACTGTTGGTGTTACCGGGAGTTGCAGTCATGAGTCCCGATGCTATCGGGCAGTCGCGCCGAGCGCGGCGTCGCGCAGTCCCTCATACGAGCTCCGCAACGCGGCTGCATACCGCTCGGGGTCGGGAATCAGATCGCGGTCGCAGAGAGCGGTGATCCCCATCCATTCACCTGCCACATTGTGGGCGTGTGAGAGGCCTGTGCCGTTGAGCGGACCGAAGACGACGCTGCACGCGCGGGAACGGCCGAAGAACTGCGGGTCGAAGGGCAGCCGAAAGCTGGTCATGACGGAGGTGTTGAACGGTTTGCCGTCGGGTTCCGTGCGCCTCGGATACCCGCGAGCGTCTTCCCTCAGTCTGCGCAACGCGCGGGCGACGAACCCCGGCGGCACATATCTCGCGGTGATGTCGTCGGCCGTGGCCTCGATCGGGTGACTCAGCCGCTCGCGTTCCCCGAGCACGGCGTCATGGACCGCTCGAAGCCGTTCGAGCGGGTCGACAACCGTGCTGTGCAGGTCCACCGTCATCATGACGAACCGGTTGTTGCCTTCGGTCGTGTCGTCTGACGCGAGCGAGCCGTCCGCGGTCTTCGGTCGCACGGTCATTGGAACCGAAGCGACCAGAGATCCCGCAGGTGTTGAACCGATCGCGTCGAGGTAGTCGTGCATCGCCCCACCGATCACGGTGAGGGCGATGTCATTGATCGTCGCCGAGCCGGCAGCACTGCGAATGTCGCGTACCTGCTGCCAGGGAAGGTGCGTGGCCACTACTGCCCGGCGCGGTCCGACGGGCCCATCGATCGGCGTAGGCGTCGGTTCCGAAGGAGGCAATGGATAGTCGGCGTCGCCGCGCGCCGACTCCAACTCGGCGAGAGTTCGGCGGTGTTCATCCGCCGCGCTGATGAAGTCGCCGACCGAGCGGCGGATCCGGCGGAGTATCGCGTGGCCGCGGTCGCCGGGGACGGAGATCGGGGCGAACGGTCCATTCGCGCCGGGGAGTTCGGAGCCGAACAGCGCGGCGTAGATGGTCTGCATCTCGATTCCGTCGGCCGCGGCGTGGTGCACGCGCAGCGTGATCGCGACGCCCGATCGCCTGACCGGGCCGAACCCGTCTGGGCAGGGAATGACGTGGACCTCCCACAGCGGTCGCGTCAGGTCCATCGGGGTCTCGGCCAATTCCCCGAGCAACCCGAGCACGCCGCTTTCAGAGACGGCAGGGTGAAGGAACACGTGGTGCTCGAATCGGAAGTCGTCGTCTTCGATCCACACGGGATAGTCGAGGTCGAGAAATGACCGCTTGAGACATCTGCGGAAGATCATCCCGGTGGTTCGAGCGCGGAACCAGTCCGTCACGGCCTCGGCGGGCAATTCCGTGGCAGGGTCGTCGACGACGAAGAATTGGGTGGCGACGTTCATTTGGCGCGACCGCGGTCCGTCCGTGTATACGAACAGGGCGTCTTTGGGTTGCAGACGTGCCATCGAGGACTCTTCCGATCGTGACGGTGGGGAGTCTGCGGACGTGGGCCCGGGGCGGAGAGCAGGCACGGCCGGTGGACTTGGGGCGATCGCCCGATGTTATCCGGCAGTGGTGCCGAGGATGGCGTTCCGGAGATCTGCGTATGCCGCATCGAGCGCTGACGCGTACTCGGACGGGTCCGGTACGAGATCGGTGTCGCACAGCGCCGTGACCCCGCACCAGTCGTCGCCGGCACCGTGCGCGTGGGAGATGCCCGTGCCGTTGATCGGCCCGAATCCCAGCCCGCAGGCCTGCCGACAGTCCAGGAGGCGGAGTTCGAACGGCAGCCGGTAAGCAGTCATCACCGACGTATTGAAAGGTCGGTCGTCGGGCTCGTCACGCCGTGGATAGCCGCGGGAGTCTTCTGTTCGTCGTCGCAGTGCCCGGATCAGGAAGCCGGGCGGTACGTAACTGACGGTCGCATCCGCGGATGCCTCGGCCCGGTGGCTGAGCCTGAGGCGCTCGCCCAGCACTGCGTCGTGGACCGCTCGCAGCCGGGCGATCGGGTCCGGTTGGGTGCTGTGGAGGTCGACCGTCATCATGACGAACCGGTTGTTGCCCTCACCATCGTCGTCGGTCACGGTGCCGTCGGCCTCCCGTGGCCGTACCGTCATGGGAACCGACGCCACCAGTGAGCCTTCCGGCGGGCTCCCGACAGCGCAGAGGTAGTCGTGCATCGCCCGGCCGATCACGGTGAGAACAAGGTCGTTGACGGTGGCCTCGCCGGCACTGCGGCGGATCTGTCTGACCTCCGTCCACGGCCAGTAGACGACGGCCACGCCACGCTTGGGGCCGACCGGACCGTCGATCGGGGTGACGGTCCGGTCTGTCGGCGGCACCGGGTAGTTTTCGGCGGCGCGCACCGTTGTTCTCTCATCGAGCGCGGCGCGATAGTCGCGAACGGCCCGACGGAAGTCAGTGATCGATCGAACCACCTGCGTGAGCGCTCCCGCCGCGGTGTGGCAGTCGGACCCCGGTAACAGCTCCCGTTCGGAGTTTCCGGCCGACGATTCCTGCCCGAAGAGACTGGCGAGGATCGCCTGGACGGCGATCCCGTCCGCAGCGGCGTGGTGGATGCGGACGGCCACGGCGAAGCCCTGGTCCGCTATCGGGCCGAATCCGTCGGGGCACCGGCTCACATGGATCTCCCACAGTGGACGGGACAAATCCATAGCGGATTCGGCCAGTTCTCCGAGGAACTCGAGGAAGCCGTCCGAGGTCATCGGGTCGTGCATGAACAAATGGCGATCGAGACGGAAGTCGTCGTCGTGCACCCAGACGGGGTACTCGAGGTCGAGCATCGACCGTCGGAGCCTGCGACGAAAGAGTGGCCCGCGCGTGCGTGCGGCGAACCACTCGTGCACGGCGGACTCCAGCGGCAGGTCGTGATCAGCGGCGCTCACGAAGAAACCACAGCACACGGTGATCTGACGAGATCGCGGTCCGTCGGTGTAGACGAACATCGCGTCCTTGGGCTGTAGGCGTTCCATCGTGGGACCTCGGTTCAGTGGCGCAGCAGTGCGCGGACGGAGTTCGCCGGAGCCCACCGAAACCAGTCCAGGTCGGGGTTGGCGATGACAGGACGGCGGCGCAATGCCGCTATGCCAGGCGACCGGGCCATCGTCATGAGGACGTGGTCGGCGGTGTCGAGCAGCACGGTGCGGAGCCTGCTGACGGGACGTTGGTAGCAGCCGACGTAGTCGACGACGTTCTTGCTGAAGCTGAGCTTGAATTGACCCACCCCGTGGAGTGGGTGCTCGGGTGTGTCGAGATGAGCGCGAGAGGGCGACCCGTACAAGTCGTACTCGGTGCAGCCGTTCTCGCGCGCCCACCTCATGATCTCCCATTGGACGGCGTGCCCGGCGCCGGTGGTCCCGAGGCCGCTCGAGGAACTGTCGTCCGATGCACTGCGCACGGAGGCGCCGGTCAGGTAGAGGGCGCGATGACCGAATCTGAGTGCGAAAGCCGTGGCGACCACCTCTCCTCGCCGGCGGGCGAAGAACAACTGACCGGCGCCGGACTTCTGCAGGTGCTGGTACGTCGTCGTCGCAGTGTGGAGATCGGGTATCCCGAATCGTCCGTTCGCGGTGGATCGGAGGAGATCGAAATTGATTCGGCAGTTCGCATCGGTCGCCTCGACCCGCTCCACCACCACATCCTCACGGGTCGCACGCTTGATCCATCGCCGGGCCCGCGTGCTGAATCTGGCCAGGACATCCTCGTCCGTGCCACTCAGATCGACCAGGATGGTGTGCTCGATGGTCCAGGTCATCGTCCGACTCAGACCGTGTGCGATCAGGGTAGCCTCAGCCTGCTCGGAGGCGGGAATATACGGATCGACGCGAATCGTCATCACGCCGAGTTCAGCAGCCAGCGGGGTGAGTGAATCGACGACGAGAACGAGGTCCTCGACCGAGGTGACACCCGGACCGGGGATCTGCCAGTAGTCGCCGAGCGTCGGGACAGTCGCGACCACAGCCAACACAGCCAGGTCGCCGACCATCAGATATTCGACGTGATGCCCTGCGAGCTGCTGGGTGTGTGCGAACGCGCGAGACCGGAAGACCGAACCTCCATCGGGGTTGGCGCGGATCAGGTCGTCCCATCGCTCGATCTCGCCGGCTGTCGCCTGTCTGGCCTCGCCGAGGGCGAACGTCGCGTTCTTCACATCTGTATCCGACTTACACATCCCGCGCTTCTCGGTGCTGCTCCTCTTTCTGAAAACGCATGAGAATGCAGCCTATCGCCGCCCTGGGTACGCGGTCAGTCGCACGTTCGGCCCAATTCCGTCCGCGGAGACGGGGCGGGCGCCCGGAGTTCAGTGGATGGTGTTCACGCAGGCGTCGGTGAGAACGGCAGCGTGATGACGGAGCTTGCCGAGGTAGTCGTCCAAGTCGCGCAACGCGCTGAGGTCTGCCGTCACGTTGATCGTCAGCCGGTCGCCGAGCGAGGTGACCACATGCTGCAACGTCATCCGATCGCCGATGTTGAGCCACATCAACTGGTCGATCACCGGATCACCGAGGAAGGTGGCGTCGACGAGATCGCTGCGGACGTTGGAGATCAGCGTGGCGGCGGTGCTCGCGGCCGGGGAATCGACGCCTGCTTCGGCGACGCCGGATCGCTGAGCCCGTTTCCTGGACAGACCGAGGACAGTCGGTGCGAGCCGAGTCTGCAAGGCGCGGAAGGCGATCGCATCCTCACTGCGGACCCGCGCCTTGGCAGCCGCGGTCGAGGCGTGTACTCGCCGGAGCCGCTCGATCGGGTCGGATTCGTCGCCGTGCAGTTCCACGATCTCCTCGGAGAACGAGTTGGCGTCAGCGGTCAGATCGTCGGCCTGGAAGGGCGACGCGGCGTACAGCGGCACCGCCGGCTCGCCGCCGTCGAGCTCCGTCAAGGTCTCGAACAGCGCCCGGCCGATGATCGCGGTGACCGCATCGTTGACGGTGGCTCCCGGAACAACGTCGCGGACCGCGCGGACCTCGCGCAGACTCAACGGCACCGAACCGATGTGAATCGGTCCGCGCAGGGCGTGGTTGAAGCGCGTTCCCCGGGGGAGTTCGACCGACTTCAGGTTGGCCGCGTGCCGTGACAGACCCGGCAGCGCCGCGAGATGACGCACCAGTGCGGCCGGGATCGACAGCGCCGATCTCAGGTTCCCGGGCGGTCGGTGGCCGGGGACGGCCGGAGCGGGCACCGGCTCGTCGCGCATCGCGCGGCGCATGACCGCGGCGATCTTGGTTCCGTCGCCGGCCGCGTGATGGGTGCGCAGCACCACCAACGTGACAGGTTCGGAGTAGTCGAGACCCATGCCGGTCACGCCGGTGATCACCGTCAGATCCCACGGCGGCCGCGACAGATCGACCGGCGAGGACACCAGTTCCGCCACGATCCGCTCCGCGCCCGCCGGCTCGCCGCCGTCGACGACCCGGATGTGCGCGGCGACGTCGACCGACGGATCCGTGACCCAGTGCGGCAGGGCGGCGTAGCCCCATGAGTGCCGCAACGTGCGGGTGAACATCGGCCAGCAGTCGAGTCGCTCTCTCATCCAGGCGGCGACACGGGAGACGTCGAGTGACTCCCCGGTGGTGGCGACGACGTCGCAGTGAATGACGGACGTGACGGCGGGGGTCAGAGCGACGGTGTCGCGGACGCTCAGCGGGACGGCATCATGAATGTCGGTCATGCAGACGACAATAGTGTCGTCTGTTCGGACTATGTCGAGAAGTGCGAGACGTCAGTCGCGAGTCACGCACGGGATCGGGCGCGTCGGCGGATTTGAGCTCATCGGCGGGGTGGTGCATACTATTCAGGTTGCCTCGCGTAGGGGCGAACAAACTTCCAGGACCGCAAAGCGCGGATCCGGGCGTGTAACGCGGGACCCACAGTGTGGGCTCGGATGAATTCTCATCCGGGGAACCGGACCGACACGCCCGACCGCGGGTGCCGGAGGCGAAGCCGACGAGAGTCGGCAGCCGGACGAGAGTCCGGCACCGTACAACGACAGTAGAACAGCGTCGATCCGCCAAATGTCAAGGCGTGGTCATGTGGCATCAGTTGCCGCCCGTGAGTGATCTCGGGTGTGGAGTCACGCGGTGTTGTGCTGTCGAGAGATGAACAGACGGAAGAGGACACAGCGTGGCGGGACAGAAGATCCGCATCAGGCTCAAGGCCTACGACCACGAGGCGATCGACGCTTCTGCGCGCAAGATCGTGGAGACCGTGACCCGCACGGGTGCGCGCGTGGTCGGCCCGGTGCCGTTGCCCACCGAAAAGAACGTGTACTGCGTCATCCGTTCGCCGCATAAGTACAAGGACAGCCGCGAACACTTCGAGATGCGCACGCACAAGCGACTCATCGACATCCTCGACCCGACGCCGAAGACGGTCGACGCGCTGATGCGCATCGATCTCCCGGCGAGTGTCGACGTCAACATTCAGTGACGGGGGATTGGATCAAATGAGCAATCAGAATGCAACCAAGGGCATCCTGGGCACCAAGCTCGGCATGACCCAGGTTTTCGACGAGAACAACCGGGTCGTCCCGGTGACCGTCATCGCGACCGGCTCCAACGTCGTCACCCAGCTGCGCACCGCAGACCGTGACGGCTACACCGCCGTTCAGCTCGCGTACGGCGCCGTCGACCCCCGCAAGGTGAGCAAGCCGGTCGCCGGCCAGTTCGCCAAGGCCGGCGTCACCCCGCGCCGCCACCTCACCGAGATCCGTGTCAACGACATCTCGGAGTTCGAGGTCGGCCAGGAGCTGGGTGCCGACATCTTCGCCGAAGGCGTGAAGGTGGACGTGACCGGTACTTCCAAGGGCAAGGGCTTCGCCGGTGTCATGAAGCGTCACGGCTTCGCCGGTCTGGGTGCCAGCCACGGTGCGCACCGCGTGCACCGTTCGCCGGGCTCCATCGGTGGCTGCGCCACGCCGGGTCGTGTCTTCAAGGGCACCCGCATGGCAGGCCGCATGGGCTCCGACAAGGTGACCACGCAGAACCTGACCGTCCACAAGGTGGACGCCGAAGCCGGTCTGCTGTTGATCAAGGGCGCGATCCCCGGCCGCAAGGGCGGCATCGTGGTGGTCCGCGACGCAGTGAAGGGTGGCGCCAAGTGAGCACCGAAACCGCAACCAAGCTGACGCTCGACGTCCGCAACGCCGACGGCACCACCAATGGCACCGTCGACCTGCCGGCCGAGCTCTTCGACCAGACCGCGAACATCGCGCTCATGCACCAGGTGGTCGTGGCCCAGCAGGCCGCCGCCCGCCAGGGCACGCATTCGACCAAGACGCGTGGCGAGGTCTCCGGCGGCGGCGCCAAGCCGTACCGCCAGAAGGGCACCGGCCGCGCTCGTCAGGGCTCGATTCGCGCTCCGCAGTTCACCGGCGGCGGCACCGTTCACGGTCCGCAGCCGCGTGACTACACGCAGAAGGTCAACAAGAAGGTCAAGGCCGCTGCGCTGCGCGGCGCCCTGTCGGACCGTGCTCGCAACGAGCGCATCCACGTGGTGACCGAGCTCGTCGCCGGCCAGACCCCGTCGACCAAGGCTGCTCGCGAGTTCCTGGCGAAGCTGAGCGAGCGTCGCAAGTTCCTGGTGGTGCTGTCCCGTGAGGACGTCACCGCGTGGAAGAGCGTCGCCAACCTGGGCAACGTCCTGCCGATCGCGCCGGATCAGCTCAACACCTACGACGTCCTCGACTCGGATGAGGTCGTGTTCAGCGTTGAGACCCTGAACGCCTTCATCGAGCAGAACCAGAAGAAGGAGGCCTAGGAATGGCTACGCAGGCAGACCCGCGTGACATCATCCTGGCGCCGGTGATCTCGGAGAAGGCTTACGGGCTGATCGAAGACAACGTGTACACGTTCCTGGTGCACCCGGATTCGAACAAGACTCAGATCAAGATCGCCATCGAGCAGATCTTCGATGTGAAGGTCTCCAGCGTCAACACCGCCAATCGTCAGGGCAAGCGCAAGCGCACCCGTTACGGCTACGGCAAGCGCAAGAACACCAAGCGCGCCATCGTGACGCTGTCCGCTGACAGCAAGCCCATCGAGATCTTCGGGGGAGCGGTCTCCTGACCGCCCGCGAAGAAGAGTAGGGACTAAGACTCATGGCAATTCGTAAGTACAAGCCGACGACGCCGGGCCGTCGCGGATCGAGCGGTGCCGACTTCTCCGAGGTCACCCGTTCGCATCCGGAGAAGTCGCTGGTTCGTCCGCTGCACAGCACCGGCGGCCGCAACGCTCACGGCCGGATCACCACCCGCCACAAGGGTGGCGGCCACAAGCGCGCCTACCGTCTGATCGACTTCCGTCGTAACGACAAGGACGGCATCAACGCCAAGGTCGCGCACATCGAGTACGACCCCAACCGCACCGCGCGCATCGCGCTGCTGCACTACGTGGACGGTGAGAAGCGCTACATCCTGGCGCCGAAGAACCTGAAGCAGGGCGACGTCGTCGAATCCGGCCCCAACGCCGACATCAAGCCGGGCAACAACCTGCCGCTGCGCAACATCCCGACCGGTACCCAGATCCACAACGTGGAGCTGCGTCCGGGCGGCGGCGCCAAGATGGCTCGTTCGGCCGGCGCCTCGATCCAGCTGCTGGGCAAGGAGGGTCCGTACGCGACCCTGCGCATGCCCTCCGGTGAGATCCGCCGCGTCGACGTGCGCTGCCGCGCCACCGTCGGCGAGGTCGGCAACGCCGAGCAGAGCAACATCAACTGGGGCAAGGCCGGCCGTATGCGCTGGAAGGGCAAGCGCCCGACCGTCCGCGGTGTCGTCATGAACCCGGTCGACCACCCGCACGGCGGTGGTGAGGGCAAGACCTCGGGTGGTCGCCACCCGGTGAGCCCGTGGGGACAGCCTGAGGGCCGCACCCGCAAGAACAAGGCCAGCGACAAGATGATCGTCCGTCGCCGTCGTACCGGCAAGAACAAGCGATAACTAGGAGGAGGTAAAAAATGCCACGCAGCCTGAAGAAGGGCCCGTTCGTCGACGACCACCTCCTGAAGAAGGTGGATGCACAGAACGAGAAGGGCACCAAGCAGGTCATCAAGACCTGGTCGCGCCGCTCGACCATCATCCCCGACTTCATCGGTCACACCTTTGCGGTCCACGACGGTCGCAAGCACGTGCCCGTGTTCGTGTCCGACTCGATGGTGGGTCACAAGCTGGGCGAGTTCGCTCCCACCCGTACCTTCAAGGGTCACATCAAGGATGACCGGAAAGCGAAGCGCCGGTAACCATGACTACTGAGACTGAAAACGCAGTGCAGAGTGCACGGGCGACCGCGAAGTTCGTTCGCGTGACCCCGATGAAGGCACGCCGCGTCATCGACCTGGTTCGCGGAAAGAACGTGGACGAGGCTCTCGACATCCTGCGGTTCGCGCCGCAGGCGGCCAGTGAGCCGGTCTACAAGGTGCTCGCCAGCGCGGTCGCGAACGCTGAGAACAACGTGGGCCTGGACCGCCGGACGCTCGTCGTCTCGGAGGCCTTCGCCGATGAGGGCCCGACCCTGAAGCGGTTCCAGCCGCGTGCACAGGGCCGCGCCTTCCGCATCCGCAAGCGCACCAGCCACATCACCGTGGTCGTCGCCGCTGCGGAGAACGGCGGACGTGCTCGTTCGCGCCAGCAGAAGAAGAAGGGAGCCTAAACAGTGGGCCAGAAGATCAACCCGCACGGCTTCCGGCTGGGCATCACCACGGACTGGAACTCACGTTGGTACGCCGACAAGCAGTACGCGGAGTACGTCAAGGAAGACGTCGCGATCCGCAAGCTGCTGAGCACCGGCCTCGAGCGCGCCGGCATCTCCAAGGTGGAGATCGAGCGCACCCGTGACCGCGTCCGCGTCGACATCCACACCGCTCGTCCGGGCATCGTCATCGGCCGCCGCGGCGCCGAGGCCGATCGCATCCGCGGCGACCTGGAGAAGCTGACCGGCAAGCAGGTGCAGCTGAACATCCTCGAGGTCAAGAACCCCGAGGCCGACGCACAGCTCGTCGCGCAGGGCGTCGCCGAGCAGCTCAGCAACCGTGTGGCGTTCCGCCGCGCGATGCGCAAGGCCATCCAGTCGGCCATGCGTCAGCCGGGCGTCAAGGGTATCCGAGTCCAGTGCTCGGGTCGTCTGGGCGGTGCCGAGATGAGCCGCAAGGAGTTCTACCGCGAGGGACGCGTGCCGCTGCACACGCTGCGCGCCGACATCGACTACGGGCTCTACGAGGCACGTACCACCTTCGGCCGCATCGGCGTGAAGGTGTGGATCTACAAGGGCGATATCGTCGGCGGCCGTCGTGAGCTGGCCGCAGCCGCGCCCGCCGAGGATCGTCGCGGACCGCGTCGTCCGAGCCGTCCGCGCCGCGACGCGCGTGGTGGCCAGGGCGGTCGCAGCAGCGACGCTGCGCAGGCTCCGGCCGCCGACGCCACCGCGTCCGCTCCGGCGTCTGCAGAGAACCAGGAGGGCTGAGGCCATGTTGATCCCTCGCAGGGTCAAGCACCGCAAGCAGCACCACCCCAGCCTGAAGGGCCGGGCCAAGGGCGGAACCAAGGTCACCTTCGGTGACTACGGCATCCAGGCTCTGGAAGGTGCGTACATCACCAACCGTCAGATCGAGTCTGCTCGTATCGCGATCAACCGCCACATCAAGCGTGGCGGCAAGGTCTGGATCAACATCTTCCCGGACCGCCCGATCACGAAGAAGCCCGCCGAGACCCGCATGGGTTCCGGTAAGGGCTCGCCCGAGTGGTGGGTGGCCCCGGTGAAGCCGGGCCGCGTGCTGTTCGAGATGAGCTACCCCAATGAGGAGACCGCTCGCGAGGCACTGCGCCGCGCACAGCACAAGCTCCCCATGAAGACCCGAATCGTGACCCGAGAGGAGCAGTTCTGATGGCACTCGGAGTCGCTGCTTCTGAGCTCCGTGAGCTCAGCGATACCGACCTGGTCGCGCGCCTGAAGGAGTCGAAGGAAGAGCTTTTCAACCTTCGCTTCCAGATGGCCACCGGTCAGCTCGACAACAACCGTCGTCTGCGCACCGTGCGCCGCGAGATCGCGCGTGTCTACACCGTGATGCGTGAGCGCGAGCTGGGCCTCGCGTCCGGACCGGAGGGTGAAGACGCATGAGTGAGGACCAGAAGGTGAACACCGAAGATCGCGCCAGCCGCAAGGAGCGGATCGGCTACGTCGTCAGTGACAAGATGACCAAGACCATCACGGTCGAGCTGGAGGATCGTACGCGTCACGCGCTGTACGGCAAGATCATCCGCACGACCAGCAAGGTCAAGGCGCACGACGAGGAGCAGATCGCCGGCGTCGGCGACCGCGTCCGGATCATGGAGACCCGACCGCTGTCGGCGACCAAGCGCTGGCGTCTGGTCGAGGTGCTCGAGAAGGCCAAGTAGGCCCGATCGGCGCTTCGCGTACGACGAACATACGACCGCCCGTCCCGGGATTCCGGGGCGGGCGGTCGTCGTCGGAGTGGATGATCGTTCGCGTCGATCTGGCGGCGCCGGCCGATACCGTGGTGCACTGTCGATATACTGCGCCGGGTACCGCTTAGCGGCACCGGGCATCGACAGCCGATTGCCGCAACCGACTAGTTAGGACACCATGCCGGACGCTGGCCACAGGCGTGACGACGAATCGAATGCTCTTCGAAGCGGCGCGGAGCCACTGACGTCTGGCTCGGATGAGCTGTCCGACGTGCCCGGATGGGGATCCGACGAAGACGATCCCGTCGCCGAACAGTTGCGGGCATGGCGCTCCGAACTCGGTACGGGGACGGCCGGACCCGCGCCGTCGGCTGAGCGGGCGACTCCGACCCCGGTCCCGCGCGACGAGCCGCAGGAGACGGTGCACGAGGCGCGTCACTCCACGCCGAAGGAGGAGTGGACGCAGAATCCGATGACGGCGCCGTGGCTGCTCAACGGACTCGGCTTCCGCAAGGAGGAGCCGGAACTGGTGGAGCAGCGGCCGCGCCGCGCGCCGCGGATGCCCGAGGGCCGCAGCGCCGCGTGGGACGTCATCTCCGCGCAACAGCCGGTGGTGAAGCCGGCCGAACCGGAGATCAGCCCGGAGGAGGCTGCGCTCTCCGCTGCCCGTACGGTCTCGTTTCCGGCGCTCGACATGGTGCCCATCGGGGAGAAGGCCGGTCCGGTCGAATACGCGATCGAGGTCGATGGCCTGCGCAAGGTCTTCAACGACATGGTCGCCGTCGACGATGTGAGCTTCAAAGTGCCCAAGGGCAAGATCGTGGCACTGCTCGGACCCAACGGCGCCGGGAAGACGACCACGGTGAGCATGCTGTGCACCCTGCTGCGACCCACCTCGGGTACGGCGACCGTCAACGGATACGACGTCCTCAAGGACGCGGCGCAGGTCCGGCGGTCGATCATGCTCACCGGGCAGTTCGCCGCGCTGGACGAGTCGCTGACCGGGCGTGAGAACCTCGTGCTGTTCGGCCGGCTGATGGGACTGCGGAAGCCCGCGGCTCGGGCCCGTGCCGACGAGCTGCTGGAGTTCTTCTCTCTCGTCGCGGCGGCCGACAAACGGGTGGGCCAGTACTCCGGTGGCATGCGGCGGCGCATCGACATCGCCTGCGGGCTCGTCACCGAACCGAAGGTGGTGTTCCTCGACGAACCGACCACGGGCCTGGATCCGCGCAGTCGGCAGGACGTGTGGGAACTGGTGGAACAGCTGCGCGATTCCGGCGTCACCATCTTGCTGACCACCCAGTATCTCGAGGAAGCCGACATGCTGTCGGACAACATCGTGGTCATCGACAAGGGCCGGGTGATCGCCGAAGGCACCTCGGACGAGCTCAAAGCAGCGACCGGTGCGGCCTACTGTGAGGTGACACCCGCGCACCCGGCGTACCTGCCGCGGCTGCGGGCCCGCCTGGCCGATCTGCTCGGCGCCAACGCCAAGGACGACGGAGAGACGATCTCCGTCCCGGCGCCCGACGGTCCGGACACGCTCGCCGAGGTGATCCGGCGGACCGAGGCGGCACGGATCCCGCTGGCCGACATCGCCTTGCGCCGGCCTTCGCTGGACGAGGTGTTCCTGGCGCTGACTGATCCGAACAAGGACCGGGGCGCCTGATGGCCCACGAGGCGACCGTCGCTCCGCGGTTGTTCGGTCCGGACGGCGCGACCGCGCAGATCAGTCCGGTCCAGCAGTGGTGGACGCTGACCGGACGCGGACTGCGCAAGGTGGTCCGCAACGGCGAGATCGTGCTCGCCTTCCTCTCGCCGGCGCTGCTGGCGCTGTGCTTCTATCTCCCGCTGCGCAAGATCATGAATGCGCAGATGGACATGAACTATGCGCAGTACCTGATGCCGATCATCTTTCTGCAGTCGCTGGAGTTCACTGCCTCGTCGGCGGCGATGCGCTCGTCCTTCGACGGCTCGGAGGGCGTCAACACCCGCTTCCGCGCGATGCCGATGCGACCCGCGGTGCCACTGCTGGCGCGCACGGCCACCAATGCCGTGCTTCTCACGGTCTCGCTCGTGTGCGCCACCGTCGCGACCCTCATCATGGGGTGGCGGCCCGGCGGGGGAGTCACCGGAACTCTCGCGCTCTACGGAATCGGGGCGTTGATCGGTCTGCTGCTGGCGACGGTGGCCGACGGCATCGGCCTGATCGCGGGCAGCCCGCAGGCCACCAGCCAGACGATGGGTCTGCCGACGCTGATCCTGGGCATGCTGTCGACGGGATTCGTTCCGGAGGAACGGTTCCCCGAGTGGATCCGGCCGTTCGCTCGAAACCAGCCGATCTCCCAGTTCGCGGGAGTGATGCGTTCGGCCGACGACGGCACGCTGACGTGGCACCAGTTGTTCCCGTCGGTGTGCTGGATGATCGGGCTCGCGGTGGTCGCGGCCATCCTCCTCGGGATCTACATGCGGAGGAACGCGCGATGACCGATCAGTCGAGCACGGCGCCGGGCGCCGGGGAGACACAGGAAGCGATGGAGTTCCCGCCGGTGCAGTCGCCCGCGGAGACATCGCTGCGCGCCTGGATCACGCAGTCGGCGATCCTGACCGGCAGGCAGGTGATGGTGCTGGCGCGAGACATTCCGACACTCACCCAGATCCTGCTGTTCCCCGCGCTGAGCATGATCATGTTCAAGGTGGTGCTGGGCGACGTGATCGGTCAGGCGACGGGACAGAACAGCGCGTACGGCACCGTGCCGCTGGTGGTCCTGGTGGCGGCGATGTTCGGTTCGGTGGCGTCGGCCACCCGGCTCAACGTGGAGCGGCGCAGCGGGTTGCTGAGCCGGTTGTACGTGATGCCGATCAACCGATCGGCGGATCTCGCATCGCGGGTGGCCGCCGATTCGGTGCGAGTCCTGATCACTTCGGCGATCCTGCTCGCGGCGGGCCATCTCATCGGATTCCGGTTCACGCAGGGTGTGGGACCGGCCGTGGGACTGTTCGTGGTCGCGATGGCCTACGGCGCCGCGTACGGGATGCTCGCGCTCGCCTTGGCGGTGAACGCCGCCCCCGGTGCGCCGCTGGTGCCCTATCTCGGACTGTTGTCGAGCCTGCTGATGTTCTTCAATTCCGGATTCTCGCCGGTGGAGGCGTACCCCGATTGGCTTCAGCCGGTGGTGCAGAACCAGCCGATGACGCCTGCGATCGAACTGATGCGTTCGCTCGCCGCGGGCGGGCCGCTGATGGACAACGCGATCAAGGTGGCGTGCTGGGTGATCGGCATCTTCGCGGTCACGATTTATCCCGCTTTGCGCGGGTATCGCAAGGCTGCGGTGGGACACTGAGCGGTGTCGTGAGACGCGAGGCGGCCGACTCCGGCCCGGGGGTGGAATCCAGGCGGTTTCCGTCTACGCCGTAGGCGGGCTTAGAATTGACCACTTTGGGTACGAATATTTACGAGGTGATGCGCTAGTGACGGGCGATGCTCATGAGACTGACGACACACGAACAACTGTTCGTGCGGGTCAGGATGATGCTGCGGCCGGCATGGGGGAGTCGGCGCCCGGGCAGCGGGGTGTGCCCGCCGGAGCGTTCCCACTCTCCGCAGCGCAGTTCGGGCTGTGGCTGTCGCAGCAGCTGCATCCCGAAGTGCCGATCAACATGGCGCAGTACGTGGAGCTGCGCGGTCAGCTCGATCTCGACCTGCTCGAAGAATGCCTGATCGCCACCGGCAAGGAGATCGGATCCGGCTACCTGCGGATCATCGACGTCGACGGCCGCCCGTACCAGCTCGTCGACCGCGACATCGAGCAGTCGCTGGTCCGCGTCGATCTCTCTGAACGCCCCGATCCGGAGGCCGCGGCGCACGAGTGGATGCGCGCCGAGTACACGGCGCCGATCGATCTCGAGACCGGTCCGCTCTTCTGCTGTGCGGTCATCACGATCGGCCCCGACCACCACTACTGGTATGCGCGAGTGCACCACGTGGCGCTCGACGGCGTGGGTGCCATCACGTTGATGACCCGCGTGGCGGAGCTGTACACGCAGGCGCTCGACGGCGCGCCGCTGCCGTCCGATCCGGCGGACCACCTGCGCGAGCTGTACGAGGTCGAGGACGCCTACCGGTCGTCGCGCCGATTCGAATCCGACCGCGAGTACTGGGCGCAGGTCGTCGACGACATGCCCGAACCCGAGTCGTTCGCTTCGCGTCACGCCGCGCCGCAGGCGCTGAGCACCGTCGCGAGCACTGCACTGCCGCGCGATCTGGCCGAGGCGATGACGACCGACGGAGCCTCCTTCGCACCGGTCACCATCGCCGCGTTCGCGGCGTACTTCGGCCGGCTGACCGGAACCGACGACGTCCTGCTGTCGCTTCCCGTCTCGGCGCGCACCACCGCGCTGATGCGCCGGGCGGGCGGCATGGTCTCGAATGTGGTGCCGCTCCGGATCGCCGTGCCCGCGGACGCCACTGTCGACGCCCTCGTCGAATCGGTGCAGGTCCAGCTGGTGGGCGCGCTCCGCCACCAGCGCTACCGCACGGAGGACATCCGTCGCGACGCCGGTTCGCTCGGCGCGGACCGCGCCTATTTCGGCCCGGTCGTCAACATCATGATGGGTCTGGGCGACCTGCGCCTGGGCGCCATCGAATCACGACTGCACGTCCTCTCGTCCGGTCCGGTCGACGACCTGATGCTCAACCTGTACGAGACGGGTACCGGCAGCACCCACATCGACTTCATCGCGAACCCGGCCCGATACACCGAGGCCGAGAACGAGCGTCACCACGCCCGCTTCGTGGACTTCCTCAAGCGTTTCGTGGCCGCCGGAGCCGACACCGCGATCGGCGACCTCGAGGTCCTCGGCGCCGGCGAGCGCGAATGGCTGCTCTCGCGCGAGGGCGGCACCGCCGCGGAGCCACGCGGTTTCGGCGACATCCTGGCCGCTTCGGCCGCGGTGTACCCCGACCGGGTGGCCGTCGAGTTCGGAGGCACCGTCTGGACCTACCGGGAACTCGACGAACGCTCGAACCGCCTGGCACGTGTCCTGATCCGGCGAGGGGTGGGACCGGAGAGCCTGGTGGCGCTGGCGGTCCCGCGCTCGCTCGAATCGGTGCTGGCGATCTGGTCGATCGCGAAGGCCGGAGGCGCCTACCTGCCGATCGATCCGGGCTATCCGTCCGACCGCATCGCCCACATGGTGACCGACTCCGGCGCGGAGCACGGTCTGACGACCATCGCGAACCGCGCCGCCCTCCCGGACGGCGTCGATTGGCTCGCGCTCGACTCGCTGGAGGCGACCACCCTCGCCGACGCGGAGTCGGCCGCGCCGATCACCGACGCCGAACGGCTCGCCCCGGTCCGGCCCGACAACCCCGCTTACGTCATCTACACGTCCGGTTCCACCGGACTGCCGAAGGGCGTCGTGGTGCCCAACCGCGGGTTGTCGACGCTCGCCGAGGACCTGCGAGTGGTGTACTCGGTCTCATCCGACGCCCGGGTTGCCCAGTTCGCCTCCCCGAGCTTCGATGCGGCATTCGGTGAGATGCTCGCCGCGTGGGCTCATGGCGGAGCTCTCATCGTCGTACCGCCGACCGTGACCGGCGGCGACGAACTCGCGGGACTGCTCGCGGCCGCACGCGTGACCACGCTGGTCTCGACCCCGCCCGCCGCGCAGACGCTCGACCCGACCGGCCTGGACTCGATGCGCCGGGTGGTGACCGGCGGCGACGTGCTGCCCGCCGAACTCGCGGCGCGGTGGGACGGCCGGTTGCGCAACGCCTACGGTCCCACCGAGACCACGGTGATCGTCACGATCACCGAGCCACTGGCCGCCGGGACGCCGATCACGATCGGCGCGCCGATGAGCGGGGTTCGAGCGCTGGTGCTCGACCACCGCCTGCGGCCGGCGCCGGTCGGTGTCGCGGGCGATCTGTACATCGCCAATCCCGGTACTGCGCGCGGCTACCACGCCCGCCCGTCGCTGACCTCCTCGCGCTTCGTCGCCGATCCGTACGGCCCACCCGGCAGCCGCATGTACGCCACCGGCGACGTGGTCCGGTGGACCGACGACGGCGAGCTCGACTACATCGGGCGCTCGGACTTCCAGGTCAAGATTCGCGGCTTCCGCATCGAACTCGGCGAGATCGACGCCGTGATGGAGAACTGCCCGGGCGTCGACTTCGCCACTACGCAGGTCCGTACCGGTTCAGCCGGTCAGCCACAGCTGGTCACCTACGTGCTGGCCGAGGACGGCGTGGATCTGGACCCGTCGGGTCTGCGGATCGCCGCCGGACAGGTGCTGCCCGAATACATGGTGCCCGCCGCGGTGGTCGTGCTCGACGAGGTGCCGCTCACGGTGAACGGCAAGCTCGATCGCGCCGCCCTGCCCGATCCCGACTTCAGCGCGAGCACGGCGGAGTACCGCGAGCCGTCGACCGAGCTGGAGAAGCGGATCGCCGAGGTCTTCGCCGACGTCCTCGGTCTCGACCGTGTCAGCGCCGACGCGAGCTTCTTCGAGCTCGGCGGCGACAGCATCATCTCCCTGCAGTTGGTGTCGCGGGCCAAGAACCTCGGCATCGTCTTCACCGCGCGCGAGGTCTTCGAACAGCAGACGGTGGCCGGTCTGGCCCAGGTGGCGCGGACCGCCGACTCGGCAGAGGCGGAGCTGACCGAACTTCCGGGCGAGGGCGTCGGGCCGATGCCGCTGACCCCGGTGATGCACCAGATGCTCGAACTCGGACGCTACGAGGCGTTCGCACAGGCGCTGACCCTCGTCCTCCCGGCGGGCGCGAGCGATGAGGGCGTCGCCGCCACCATCGCCGCCGTCGTGGATCATCACGACATGCTGCGCGCGGTGCTGCGCGCGGACGGCCCCGAACCCGTCATCGTCACGCGACCGGCGGGCAGCGTGGACGCGACATCGCTGATCTCGAACGTTCCCGCCCGGGGACGCGCCGGATCGGCCGAGCTCGCGGAGCAGATCGGCCGAGTCGCGGCCGAGTCGGCGCGCCGCCTGAGTCCGGACACCGGTGTCATGGCGCAGTTCGTCCGACTCACGGGATCGGGCGAGACCGACGGAGACCGACTGGTCGCCGTCGTGCACCACCTCGCCGTCGACGGTGTGTCGTGGCGCACGCTGGTCCCCGACTTCGCACTCGCGTGGGTGAGCGTCTCCGCCGGCGCGACCCCGTCCCTTCCGCCTGTCGGAACCTCGATGCGCCGATGGGCGCACGGACTCGCCGAGGCCGCCCGCCGCGCCGACCGTGAGGCCGAGCTCGAGCACTGGCGGCGGATCGTCGCGGACGGCGACCAGCCGGTGGGCCGGCGCCCGCTCGATCCGCGGGTCGATGTGGCCGCCACTGAACGGCGGCTCGAGGTCCGGCTCAGCCCGGAGACCACGAGAGCCGTGCTCGCGGTGATTCCGCGGCAGTACCGTGCGGGCGTCAACGACGGTCTGCTCGCGGCGCTGGCGCTGGCGGTCGCCGCATGGCGCGGCGCGGACGGGCGACGCAGCATGCTCGTCGATCTCGAGGGCCACGGCCGTGAGGAGTCGGCGGTGCCCGGTGCCGATCTGGCACGGACCGTCGGCTGGTTCACCAGCGTGTACCCGGCTCGGCTCGACGTCGGCGACGTGGATCTGGACGCCGCGTTCGAGGGCGGGCCGAGTACGGCGGCGCTGCTCAAGACGATCAAGGAACAGCTGCGGCGGATTCCGGGTGAGGGCGTCGGCTACGGCCTGCTGCGGCACCTGAATCCCGATTCGCGCGCCGAGATGATGCAATGGCACCGCCCCGAGATCGCGTTCAACTATCTGGGCCGGCTGTCGTCAGGTGAGATTCCCGCCGAACTGCGCGCCGTGGGCTGGCTGCCCGACGGCGAGATGCTCGGCGCGGGTGCCCAGCGTCACGAGGACATGCCGCTCTCGGCCGCGCTGACGATCGATGCGATCGCCGCCGAAGACGGAGACGGCGTCGCACTCACTGCGACCTTCAGCTACGCCTCGGAGCTGCTCAGCGAGACCGAGGTGGTCGAACTCGCCGATCTGTGGGCGCGCGCCCTCGACGCGATGGCATCGCTGTCGCAGTCGCAGACCACGGGCGGCTTCACGCCCGCGGACCTTCCCCTGGTGAACCTCTCGCAGGAACAGATCGATGCGTGGGAGCGCGACTTCGAGTCGCTGTCCGACATCTGGTCGCTCTCACCGCTGCAGGAGGGTCTGCTGTTCCACGCCGGCCTCGCCGAGCACTTCGTGGACGTCTACACCGCGCAGATCGTGCTCGACCTGAGCGGCGAGGTCGACGCCGAACGCATGCGCGCGGCGGGCCAGGCGCTCGTCGACCGGCATCCCAGCCTGCGTGCCGCCTTCGTCTACGACGACACCGGCGTCCCCGCTCAGATCATCGTCGACGACGCGCGGCTGCCCTTCGAGTCGACGGATCTGTCAGACCTCGACGAGCAGGAGGCGCAGCGGACGGCGCGCGATCTGGTCACGTCGGATCGGGAGACTCGCTTCCGTCTCGACCGGCCGCCGCTGATCCGGATGCGGCTGATCCGCTTCTCGGACGGCGCGTACCGTCTGGCGCTGACCAATCACCACCTCCTGCTGGACGGCTGGTCGCTGCCTCTGGTGCTGACCGACCTTCTGGCGCTGTACGGCGCCAACGGCAACGGCTCGGGCATGGCCGCCGCGCCGAGTTACCGCGCCTATCTCGACTGGCTGTCGGGCCAGGACCCGCAGGCCTCGCTGGACGCGTGGTCGCGGGCCCTCGCCGGCCTCGACGAGCCGACCGTCCTCGCCCCGCAGTCGAGCGAGCTCGCGATGCCGACGCCCGAGGAACTTCTTCTGGACCTCGACGAGGATGTCGAGGCGGCGCTCGCCGCCGCCGCCCGGACGCTCGGTGTCACGGTGAACACCGTGGTGCAGGCCGCGTGGGGTGTGCTCCTGGCCCGCCTGACCAGTCGCTCGGACGTCGTGTTCGGCGCCACGGTCTCCGGCCGGCCGCCGCAGCTGCCGGGCGTGGAATCCACCGTCGGTCTCTTCATCAACACCGTTCCGGTCCGGGTTCGGCTCGACCGCACCGAATCGATCCGCGATCTCCTGCGCCGGGTGCAGGTCGAGCAGGCCGACCTGCTCGACCACCACTACACCGGACTCACCGATATCCAGCGGGCGGCGGGTCTCGGCCCCCTCTTCGACACGTTGACCGTGTTCGAGTCCTACCCGATCGACCGCTCGGTGCTCGCCGACGTCGACGCGGTCGCGGGCATGAGAGTGGTGGACGTCGAAGTCAACGATGCCACCCACTACCCGTTGACACTGGTGGCGCTGCAGGACCCGCGACTGCGGTTCAAACTGAAGTTCCTGCCGACGGCGTTCAGCGCCGAGGCCGCCGACCGACTGCTGACGAGGCTGGTCCGGGTGCTGGCGACCGTCGCCGCGGACCTCGACCGACCGGTCGCGTCCATCGACGTCCTCGACGAGGGGGAACGCGCGGCCCTGGCACCGATGACCCGGATGCCGGCGTCCGTCTCGGACACCGGGTTCGACCTCTTCGACACGGTCCGCAACGAACACGCCGACCGCCCCGCGGTGCGGTTCGACGGCGAAGAACTGACCTACCGGGAACTGTCCGGCCGCGCGGCGCGACTGGCACGGGCACTGCTCGACCGCGGCGTCGGCCCGGAGAGCTTCGTCGCCCTCGCGCTGCCCCGTTCGCTCGACTCGGTGGTCGCGATGTGGGCGGTGCTCGAGTCCGGAGCGGCCTTCGTGCCGGTGGACCCGAGCTATCCGGCCGACCGCATCGAGCACATGCTGACCGACTCCGGTGCGAGTGTCGGCATCACCGTCGCCGCACACGCCGCCGATCTTCCCGATGAGAGCACCGACTGGCTCGTGCTCGACGACTCCGTGCTGCGGGTGGAACTGGTGGGCCGATCGGCCGAACCGGTCACCCCCGCCGAGCGCGGCGGGGCATGCCGCCCGGACCAGGCCGCGTACATGATCTACACCTCGGGCACCACGGGTCTGCCCAAGGGCGTCATCGTGCCGAGGCACGGTCTGGAGAGCTTCGCGCTCGAACAGCGCGAGCGCTACCGCGTCACGCCCGATTCGCGGGTGCTGCACGTCGCCTCACCGAGCTTCGACGCCTCCGTCCTGGAGTTCGTGATGGCCTTCGGTACCGGCGCGCTCCTGGTCGTCTCACCGCCGACCGTCTTCGGCGGCACCGAACTGAGCGACCTGATCACACGCGAATCACTGAGCCACGTCTTCCTCACACCGTCGGCGCTGGCCACCATGGACCCCGAGCGGTTGGGCGAGCGTCCCGAGATCCTGGTGCTCGGAGGCGAAGCCGTCTCCGACGACCTCGTCGCCCGCTGGGCTCCCGGCCGCCAGGTGTTCAACGCCTACGGTCCCACCGAGACCACCGTCGTGGCCGCCGGCACCGACGCGCTGGTCGCGGGACGCCCGGTGACCATCGGCGGACCGATCCGCGGCACCGGCCTGCTGGTGCTCGACGAGGATCTGCGTCCGGTGCCGGTGGGAGCGGTCGGCGAACTGTACGTGACCGGCGCCGGTCTGGCTCGCGGTTACCACGCGCAGGCGGCACTGACCGCCGCTCGTTTCGTGGCGAACCCGGTCGGTGCTCCCGGCGACCGGATGTACCGCACCGGCGATCTGGTGCGGCCGAACGCCGACCTCGAACTGGAGTACATCGGCCGTTCGGACTTCCAGGTCAAGGTGCGCGGCCTGCGCATCGAGCTCGGGGAGATCGACGCGGTCCTCGCCACTCATCCGGACGTCGACTTCGTCGCGACCCTCGGGGTGGACGACGAACGCGGACAGACACAGCTGGTGGCGTACGTGCGGCCGGTGGGCGGCCGCGACGTGGACACCGCCGAGCTGATCGACCATGCGGCCCGTTCCCTCACCGGATACATGGTGCCGTCGGCGATCGTGGTCCTCGACGAGGTGCCGCTGACTCCGGTGGGCAAACTGGACCGGCGTGCGCTCCCGAAGCCGGAGTTCGAGTTCGCGGTGTCCGAGTACGTGGCTCCGGTGACGCCGCCCGAGGAGATCGTGGCGGCGGCCTTCGCCGACGTGCTCGGCCTCGACCGCGTCGGCGCCACCGATGAGTTCTTCGACCTCGGCGGCAACTCGCTGATCGCCACGCGGGTCATCGCCCGGGTGAACGCCGAACTCGGCACCGACATCGGCGTCCGCGATCTGTTCGAGGCACCGACGGTGGCCGCACTCGCCCTACGCGCCGAACGGTCGGCCGCCGGGGCGGGCAGGCTCGCGCTCACGGCGATGGAGCGGCCCGCGCACATTCCGCTGTCGCTCGCGCAGCAGCGCATGTGGTTCCTCAACCGCTACGACCCGGCCTCGGGGAACTACAACGTTCCGCTCGCCATCCGTCTGACCGGAGAACTCGACGTCGACGCGCTGCGTGCCGCGGTGCGCGACGTGATCGAGCGCCACGAGTCGTTGCGGACGGTGTTCCCGGATTCCGACTCCGGCGCCTACCAACAGGTGCTCGACGCCTCGCAGGTCGCCTTCCGGCTCGATCCGATCGCGGTCTCGGAGGACGAACTCGCCTCGCGCGCACTGGAACTCGGTGCGACTGGCTTCGACGTGACCGCTCAGGTCCCGATCCGCACGGCGTTGTTCCGGATCAGCGACGACGTTCACGTCCTCGCTCTGGTGATGCACCACATCATCGCCGACGGTTTCTCGATGGCGCCGCTGGCGCGCGATCTGGTCATGGCGTACACCGCCCGGACCCGGTCGAGTTCACCCGGCTGGGCCCCGCTGGAGGTCCAGTACGCGGACTTCGCGATCTGGCAGCGCGCGATGCTCGGCGACGAGTCCGATCCGCACTCGGTCGCGGCCGCCCAGATCGGATTCTGGCGCGAGGAACTCGCCGGTGTCCCCGAACTCCTGGAACTTCCGGCCGACCGACCGCGGCCCGAGGTGGCCTCGGGATCGGGCGGGCGCACCCGCGTCCGGATCGACGGGGCCCTGCGCGCCCGAGTCGAAGACGCCGCACGGCGTCACGGCGCCACTCCGTTCATGACCCTGCACGCCGCGCTGGCCGTCCTGCTCGCACGCGTGTCGGGGGAGAGCGACATCAGCGTCGGCACCCCGGTCGCGGGCCGCGGTGAGCGGCTGCTCGACGACGTCGTCGGCATGTTCGTCAACACCCTCGTCCTGCGGACACGAGTCGACGGCGCCGATTCGTTCAGCGACCTGCTAGCGAAGGTCAAGCACACCGATCTGGAGGCCTTCGAGCACGCCGACGTGCCGTTCGAACGGCTCGTGGAGATCCTCAACCCGGCCCGATCCACCGCGCACGCCCCGCTGTACCAGGTGCAGTTCGCCCTGGAGAACTTCGAGACCCCGACAGTGGACCTTCCGGGCTTGACCGTGGAGGCCGAGGGCATCGAGACCACCGTCTCCAAGTTCGACCTCGAGGTCACCGTGACCGAGCGCGCCGCCGGCTACGACGTGACGTTCGTCTACGCGACCGATCTCTTCGACGAGGACACCGCCGCCGGGTACGCGGAGCGATTCGTCCGCGCCCTCGACGCGCTGATCGCGGCACCGGACCGGCCGGTCGGCGACGTGGACCTGTTGCGGCCTCGCGAGCACGAGTTGCTCGAATCGTGGACCGCTGGACCGCAGGCACCTGCGCGCGCGACGCTCGTCGAGCGGTTCGAGGAGCAGGCCGCCCGGACTCCGGACGCCGTCGCCCTGGTGACGGGCGATGAGGTCCTGACCTACGCGGAGTTCGCGGCACAGGTGCACCGCCTCGCGCGGGAACTCCTCGCGTCGGGCGTGCGACCGGGCGACCAGGTCGGTCTGGCGATGCGCCGGTCCCGTCACCTGGTGGTCGGCATGTACGCGATCCTGGCGGCGGGCGGCGCCTACGTCCCGCTCGACCCGGCCCACCCAGCCGAGCGCAACGCGCATGTGATCGACACCGCCGATCCGCGGCTGATTCTGACCACGTCCGCCGACTCGGCCGCGCTGCCCGTCGATCGCGAGCTGCTGCAGATCGACGGACTCGACCTGGGCGCACACCCGGACGGGCCGCTCACCGACGCCGAGCGCGGCGGTGTGCTGCGTCCCGAGTCGGCGGCGTACACGCTGTTCACCTCGGGTTCCACCGGGCTGCCGAAGGGCGTCACCGTGCCACATGCGGCGGCTGCCAATCAGCTCGACTCGATGCAGCGCGAATACCGTCTCACCGCAACCGATGTGGTGCTGCAGAAGACACCGATGACGTTCGACGCGTCCGTGTGGGAGTTCTTCTGGCCGCTTCAGGCGGGCGCACGACTGGTGCTGGCGGGGCCCGACGGTCATCGGGACCCGGCTCAGCAGGCGCAGTTGGCGGCCGAGCACTCGGTGACCGTGGTGCAGTTCGTGCCGTCGATGCTGCCGCTGGTGGTCGAGACCTTCGCCGAGCGCGCAGTGACCTCGTTGCGGCTGCTGTTCTCCGGCGGCGAGGTGCTGCCGGCATCGGTCGCAGAAGACGTCATGGAACGCCTGCGCACCGAGGTGCACAACCTGTACGGCCCCACCGAGTCGGCGATGCAGGTGACGCGCCGCGCGGCCGGTGCCGGAGCCGGTTCGGTGCCCATCGGTTCGCCCGTCGAGGGCGTGCGCGTGCACGTGCTCGACACCCGGCTGCGTCCGGTCCCGGTCGGCACGCCCGGCGAACTGTACCTCGCGGGCGCGCAGCTGGCTCGGGGCTACGCGGGCCGTCCCGACCTGACGGCCGAGCGATTCGTCGCCGCACCGTACGACGCGGCGGGCGAGCGGATGTACCGCACCGGCGACCTGGTCCGGTGGACCGCGGACGGCGAACTCGAGTTCCTCGGCCGCACCGACGACCAGGTGAAGCTGCGCGGCCTGCGCATCGAGCCGGGCGAGATCGAGGCGGCGCTGGCCGCCCATCCCGGAGTCGATCAGGCGGTGGTGACCCTGCACCACGGGGAGCACACCGGCGATGCGCTCGTCGCATACGTCTCGGCCGCTCCCGGTACCGAGCGGGTGACTCAGGAAGATCTGAAGTCTCATGTGTGCGCTCGGGTGCCCGGCTACATGGTGCCGTCGCTGTTCATCGTGCTCGACGAACTGCCCGTCGGTGCCAGCGGCAAGATCGACCGCCGTGCGCTCCCGGCACCGGAGCTGGTGCTCAGCGCCGGGGTGTACGTCCCTCCGCGCAACCCGGTCGAGGAGATCATCGCGACGATCTTCGCGGAGACGATCGGCGTCGAGCGCGTGGGTGCGACCGACGACTTCTTCGCCGTGGGCGGCAACTCGCTCGTCGCCACCCGGGTGATCGCGCGACTCAACGACGCGTTGGGCACCGACGTCGGAGTCCGCGAGATCTTCGAGGCCCCGACCGTCGCCGAACTCGCCGTGGTGGCCGAGCAGCGGACGGGTGCGGTACGGCCCAAGCTGGTGGCGCGCGAGCGCACCGAACCGGCACCGTTGTCGCTGGCTCAGCAGCGCATGTGGTTCCTGAACCGATTCGATCGGGATTCCGCGGCCTACAACATGCCCTTCGCCATCCGGTTGACCGGTGCGCTGGACGTGTCCGCGATGCGCGCGGCGATGCTCGACGTCTGCGAGCGTCACGAGGCCCTGCGCACCGTGTACCCCGATTCCGCCGACGGACCCCGACAGGTGGTGCTGCCGGTGCGAGATGTGGCGGCGACCGCCGACCTCGTCGAGGTGGCGGTCGCGGAGGCCGACCTCGAAGCGGAAGTCGTCGCGCTCGCGACGGCACCCTTCGACGTCACCGCCGCACCGCCGGTCCGCGTGCACCTGTTGGCCGTGGGCCCCGACGAACACGTCTTGGTCTTCGTCCTGCACCACATCGCCTTCGACGGGTGGTCGTCGGCTCCGCTGGCCCGCGATCTGATGATCGCGTACGTCGCACGGACCGCCGGACAGCCGCCGGAGTGGTCGCCGCTGCCCGTGCAGTACAGCGACTTCGCCGTCTGGCAGCGGGAACTGCTCGGCGACGAGAACGATCCGGCATCGCTGGCCGCGCAGCAGCTGGCCTACTGGCGCGCCGAACTCGCCGATCTTCCCGACGTGCTGGAGCTGCCGACCGATCGGCCGCGGCCGGCACAGCAGTCGTTCCGAGGCGGAGACGTCGCCTTCACCTTGAGCCCCGAACTGCATGCGGCGCTGCTCGAGGTGGCTCGCTCCACCGACACGACGCTCTTCATGGTGGTCCATGCGGCACTGTCGGCGCTGCTCGGACGACTCTCGGGCAGTGACGACATCGCGATCGGCACGCCGATCGCCGGCCGCGGTGAAGCCGCGCTCGACGATGTGGTCGGCATGTTCGTCGGCACCCTGGTGCTGCGCACGGAGATCGACGAGAACGCGGCCTTCACCGATCTGCTGGCGCAGGTGCGCGAGCGAGACCTGGGTGCCTTCACCAACACCGAGATCCCGTTCGAGCGTCTCGTGGACGCGCTCAACCCGACCCGGTCCGCGGCGTACCACCCGCTGTTCCAGGTCTCACTGTGGTTCCAGAACATCGCGCGCGCCGAGCTGGAGCTTCCCGGGCTCACCGTCTCCCCCGCCGAGTTCGAGACCGGTCTGTCGCGGTTCGACCTGCAACTCACCGTGACCGACCGGACCGACGCCGAAGGCGCGCCGGGGGAGATCGACGTGGTGCTCACCTACGCCGAGGATCTGTTCGACAGGTCGACGGCGGAGCGTTTCGGCGACCGATTCACGTCGGTGCTGACACAGGTGGCGGCCGATCCCGCGGTGGTGGTCGGCGACATCCCGATCATCGGCGACCAGGAGCGGACCCGGGTCCTGGAGACCTGGAACGCCACCGATCACCGGATCGAATCCATCGATGCGGACAGCGACACGCTCGTGTCCCTCTTCGACGCGCAGGTGGCGCGATCGCCCGAAGCCACCGCCCTCGTATACGAGGGCGAGCAGATCACGTACGCGGAGTTCGACGCGCGAGCCAACCGTCTGGCACGGCATCTCATCTCGATGGGTGTCGGTCCGGAGTCGTTGGTCGGCCTGTCGATCCGCCGTTCGATCGATCTGCTCGTCGGCATGTACGGCATCCTCAAGGCCGGCGGCGCCTACGTGCCGCTCGATCCGGACCACCCCGCGGAGCGCAACGGATACGTTCTGGAGAGCGCCTGCCCGGTGACGGTCGTGACCACGACCGCCGACTCCGGAGCGGTCCCCGCGGACGTGCCGACGCTCGAGATCGACGTCCTCGACCTGTCCGGCGTCGCGGGCACCCCGGTGACCGACGCGGACCGCCGTTCGCCGCTGCGCCCGCAGAATCCGGCGAACCTGATCTACACCTCCGGCTCCACCGGCCGTCCCAAGGGCATCGCGGTGCCGCATGCCGGTCTGGTCAATCAGCTGTGCTGGATGCAGGGCGAATACCAGCTGACCGCCGACGACGCGGTGATGCTCAAGACCCCGATGACCTTCGACGTCTCCGTGTGGGAGTTCTTCTGGACCCTGCAGACCGGTGCCCGCCTCGTCATCGCCCGTCCGGACGGCCACCGGGACCCCGAGTACCTGTCGACGCTGATGCGCGAGCAGAACGTCACCGTGGTCCAGTACGTCCCGTCGATGCTGGCGATGTTCGTGTCGAGCTCGTCCGCGCGGATCCCCGACACCGTCCGCGCCGTGATCGCGATCGGCGAGGCGCTGCCGATCGAGACCGCCGAGGCCTTCCGCGAACTCTCCGCCGCGCCGCTGGACAACCTGTACGGACCCGCGGAGGCGTCGCTGGCCGTCACCTACTGGCGTCACACCGAAGCCGACCAGGGCGTGGTCCCGATCGGCGTCCCGATGTGGAACACCCGCCTGTACGTGCTCGACTCGCGCCTGCAGCCGGTGCCTCCGGGCGTCGCGGGAGAGCTGTACCTGTCGGGCGTCCAGCTGGCGCGCGGCTATCACGGTCGTCCCGACCTGTCGGCGGACCGGTTCGTCGCCGATCCGTTCGGCGCCCCGGGCGAGCGGATGTACCGCACCGGCGACCTGGTCCGGCACCGCGCCACCCCGGACGCCGACGACGCGGGGGTCCTCGAGTACATCGGCCGCACCGACTTCCAGGTCAAGGTGCGCGGAAACCGCATCGAGCTCGGCGAGATCGAGGCGGCCCTGCTGTCCGCGCCCGGCGTCACGCAGGCGGTGGTGCTGGTGCGCCACGACCCGCACACCGGCGACCAGCTGGTCGGCTACGTGGTGGCGCCCGCGGACGTGACCGGCGAGTCGGTCGCGGCGCATGCGGCGGGATCGCTGCCCTCGTACATGGTCCCGGCGGCCGTGGTGGTGATGGACGAGTTCCCCCGGAACAGCAGCGACAAGCTGGACCGGAAGGCGCTGCCCGAGCCGTCCTTCGACCTGCTCGCCGCCGAGTACGTGTCTCCGCGCGACCCGGTCGAGGAGATCATCGCGGGCGTTTTCGCCGGCGTCCTCGGTCTGCCGCGGATCAGCGTCGAGGAGAGCTTCTTCGACGCCGGCGGCAACTCTCTGATCGCGACCCGAGTGATCTCGCAGGTCAGCGACGCACTCGGCGTCGACCTCGGGGTACGCGACCTGTTCGACGCGCCGACGGTCGCCCAACTGGCCGCCCGCGTGGAGCAGAGCGGGGGCGCTTCGCGGCCCGCACTGACCCGGGCCGACCGCGGCGACACCGCACCGCTGTCGCTGGCACAGCAGCGGATGTGGTTCCTCAACCGGTTCGATCCGGCCTCGCCGGCCTACAACCTCCCCCTGCCGGTCCGGATGACCGGTCCGCTCGATGAGCCCGCTCTGCAGGCCGCAGTCCGCGACCTCCTCGACCGGCACGAGTCGCTGCGGACCCGGTTCCCCGACTCCGACAGCGGTCCGTACCAGCAGATCCTGCCGGTCGGCGACGCGGTGCCCGACCTGCGCCCGATCGAGGTCACCCGGGACGGCGTGCAGCAGGCGGTCGCGAAGGCCGTCATGACCGGATTCGACGTCACCGCCGAGGTGCCGCTGCGGGTTCGGCTGCTCCGGGTCACCGACGGTGACCCGCGCGGCGAGCACGTGCTCGTCCTGGTGCTTCACCACATCTCCGGCGACGGTCTGTCGATGGCGCCGCTGGTGCAGGACGTGATGGTGGCCTACGGCGCGCGGGCGGCCGGCGAGCAGCCGGCCTGGGCGCCGCTGGAAGTGCAGTACGCCGATTACGCGATCTGGCAGCGCGACGTGCTCGGCGATCCCGCGGACTCCTCGTCAGTGGCCGCCGCCCAGATCGATTACTGGCGCGAGACCCTCGCCGGGCTGCCCGACCGCCTCGAACTGCCCACCGATCACGAACGCCCGCAGGTGCAGTCGATGCGCGGCGCCATCCATCGCACCCCGATCGGCGCCGAGCTCTACTCCGCGATCGGCGCGTACGCCCGCGCCCGGGGCGTCACGCCGTTCATGGTCCTGCACGCCGCCTATGCGACCGTCTTGGCCGGGTTGACGGGTACCGCGGACATCGCTGTCGGCACCCCCGTCGGCGGTCGTGGCACGCGTGCGCTCGACGACCTGATCGGCATGTTCGTCAACACGCTCGTGCTGCGCACCCGGGTGCGTCCGGACGAGAGCTTCGATGCGCTCGTGGCTCAGGTCCGCGCCGCGGACCTCGCGGCCTTCGAGCACGCCGAGGTCCCGTTCGAGCAGCTGGTCGAGGTTCTCGACGTCACGCGCTCCACCGCGCATTCGCCGCTGTTCCAGGTGGCGCTCGCACTGCAGTCCGAGGCCCCGACGAGCTTCGAGATGGCGGGGCTGGACGTCGAGGCCGTCGACGTCTCGACCGACACGGCCAACATCGATCTCCAGCTCACGGTGCGCGAGAACACCGAGGTCGGCGCCGAAGCCGTCTTCACCTACGCCGCCGATCTCTTCGACGAGCCGACCGTCGAGTCGTTCGGCGACCGCCTGGTCCGCATCCTGCGGGCAGCGGTCGAGGCTCCCGAGACCGCCGTCGGCGATCTTCCTCTCCTCGGCGACGCCGAGCGCGCCGACCTCGTGGACCGGCGCGGCGGGGACGCGGCGGAGCCGCGGACCCTCGCCGATCTGTTCGGCGCCACCGCCGGGCGGCACGCCGACCGCGTCGCTGTCGAGTTCGACGGGCAGAGCCTGACCTACGCCGAGCTCGCCGAGCGCTCCAACCGGCTGGCGCGACGGCTGATCGACCACGGTGCCGGCCCCGACACGGTGGTCGCCCTCGCCATGACCCGATCGATCGACGCGATGGTCTCGATCTGGGCCGTGGCGGCCGCCGGAGCGGCCTACCTGCCGATCGATCCGAAGCTGCCCGCCGACCGCATCACGCACATGGTCTCCGACTCCGGCTCGGTGATCGGTCTGACGCATTCGGCCACCGCCGACACCCTGCCGTCGCAGGCGCGGCCGGTCGACGGCTGGACCCTTCTCGACGACGCAGCGCTGGCGGAGGATCTGGCGGGCCGCTCGGGCGCACCGCTCACCGATGCGGACCGGCGTGCGCCGCTGACCGTCGACGACCTCGCCTACGTGATCTACACGTCCGGCACCACCGGTCTGCCCAAGGGCGTCGCGGTGCCGCACCGCGGGCTGTCGACGCTGGCCGACGACGTCGTCGGGTACTACGAGACCTATCCGGGCGCGCGGATGCTGCAGTTCGCGGCGATCAGCTTCGACGCCGCCGTCGGCGAGATCCTCGCGACCTTCTGCGCGGGTGCGACGATGGTCATCGCCCCGACCGACCTCTACGGCGGTGCCGAACTGGCGGGCTTCATCCGCGATCAGCGGATCACGTCCTTCGTCGGCGCGCCGAACGCGGTGCAGACGGTCGACGCGAGCGAACTCGACCTGGTGACCCGCGTGGTGGTGGGCGGCGACGTGTGTCCGCCGGAACTGGTCGCCCGCTGGGGCGGGAGGCTGCGCAACGCGTACGGGCCCACCGAGACCACCGTGATCGTCACGATGACCGATCCGCTCGCCGCGGGCGAGCCGATCACGATCGGCTCGGCGATGAGCGGCGTGCACACCCTGGTTCTCGACGACCGGCTGCGGCCGGTCCCGGTCGGGACGCCGGGCGAGCTGTACATCACCAACGCCGGCCTCGCGCGCGGCTACCTCGGCCGGCGCGGTCTCACCGCCGAGCGGTTCGTCGCGAACCCGTACGCGGTGGGGAAGCGGATGTACCGCACCGGCGACGTGGTGCGCTGGACCGCAGACGGCGAACTCGCCTACATCGGCCGATCCGACTTCCAGCTGCAGATCCGCGGCTTCCGCGTCGAACTCGGCGAGATCGACGCCGCGCTCACCTCGCACCCCGACGTGGCCTTCGCCGTCACGTTGGGTGTCCCCGGACCGGCCGGCGACACCGTGCTGGTCGGCTACGTCCAGCCGGTGGCCGGAGCTGTCGTCGACACCGATGCGCTGGCGGCGCACGCCGCGCACCGGCTGCCGCCGTACATGGTCCCCGCGGTCATCATGGTGATCGACGAGGTGCCGTTGACCCCGATCGGCAAGGTCGACCGCAAGGCGCTGCCCGCACCGGAGTTCACCCGCGCGGCGGTTCACGTCGCGCCGGTGGGCGAGGTGGAGGTCGGCGTGGCCGAGGTGGTCGGCCGGGTGCTCGGTGCCGAGCGCGTCGGCGCCACCGACGACTTCTTCGACCTCGGCGGCAACTCGCTGATCGCGACGCGCGTCGTCGCGCAGATCAACGCCGAGTTCGGCTCCGACCTGGGAGTGCGGGATCTTTTCGAGGCACGGACCGTCGCCGAACTCGCCACCCGCGTGTCTCGAGGCTCGGCCGACGGCCGCCCGGCGCTGACGCCGCGTGAGCGGGCGGCGCGGGCACCGCTGTCTCTGGCGCAACAGCGAATGTGGTTCCTCAACCGGCTCGACCCCTCGTCGGCGGCGTACAACATCCCGCTGGCGGTCCGGCTCACCGGTGAGCTCGACGCCGATGCCTTCGGCGCCGCGCTGGGCGACGTGGTCGCGCGGCACGAGACGCTGCGCACCGTCTACCCCGATGCGGGGGACGGCGGGCACCAGCAGATCCTCGACGCGGAATCGGCGGGACTGGACCTGATCCGTGACCGGGTCGGCCCGGACGAGGTGGCGGGCCGCGTCGCGGCGCTGGCCACCGAAGGCTTCGACGTGACCGCCGAGGTCCCCATCCGCGCCGCTCTGCTGCGGGTGGCGGAACCGGGCGAGGACGTGACCGATCACGTCTTCGTGCTGGTCCTGCACCACATCGCGTCCGACGCGTCGTCGCTGGCACCGCTGGTCCGCGACGTCATCACCGCCTACACCGCCCGCGCAGCGGGTCACGCCCCGGACTGGGCGCCGTTGCCGGTGCAGTACGCCGACTACGCGATCTGGCAGCGTGAGCTCCTCGGAGACCTGGACGACCCGCACTCGCGCGGTGCACGCCAGCTGGCCTACTGGACCAAGGCGCTCGCCGGGCTCCCCGATCAGCTCGACCTGCCCACCGACCGGTCGCGCCCGGCGCGTCCGTCGATGCGCGGTGGCCGTGTGGAGTTCACCATCGACGGTGAAGTGCATCGCGCGGTCACCGAGATCGGTCGCGCGCACGGCGCGTCGACGTTCATGGTGATGCATGCGGCGCTCTCGGTGCTGCTGGCCCGACTGTCGGCCACCACCGACATCGCGATAGGCACCGCGGTCGCCGGCCGCGGGGAACCCGAACTCGACGGGCTCGTCGGCATGTTCGTCAACACCCTGGTCCTGCGCACCGTGGTGGAGCCCGAAGTCGACTTCGCCGGTGTCCTCGCTCAGACGCGCGCCACCGACCTGGCCGCGTTCGGGCACACCGAACTGCCCTTCGAGCGTCTGGTCGAGGCGATCAGCCCCACCCGCTCGCAGTCGCACCATCCGCTGTTCCAGGTGGCGCTCGACTTCCAGAATGCGGGCGAGGTCGCGGTGGAGCTGCCGGGCCTGGCCATCGCGCCGGAGCAGATCAGCGCCGACGTCGCGAAGTTCGACCTGCAGCTGACGGTCGCCGAGACCGTCGACGAATCGGGTACTCCGGCCGGGATGCGGGCCTCGTTCGACTACGCCACCGACCTCTTCGACGCGTCGACCGTCCAGGTCTTCGCGGAGCGGCTCGTGCGCATCCTGTCGACCGTGGTCGTGGACCCGACGGTGCCGATCGGCGACGTCCCGATCCTGTCGCCGACCGAGAGCGACGAGTTGAGCGCGGTCGCCGGCCCGGCGTCCGTGGCGCCCCGCACCTTCCCGCAGATCCTGGCCGACGCCGTCGCCGACGATCCGAACCGGATCGCGGTGGAGGAGGGCTCCGCGGCGCTCACCTATCGTCAGCTCGACGAGCGGTCGAACCAGCTGGCCCGGCTGCTGGCCGAGCGCGGCATCGGCACCGGCGATTACGTCGCGGTCGCCATGCCGCGATCGATCCGCACCGCGACTGCCGTCTGGGCGATCGTCAAGACCGGCGCGGCGTTCCTGCCGATCGATCCGAGCTATCCGGCCGACCGCATCGCGCACATGCTGACCGATTCGGGTGTACGGATCGGTCTCACGACGTCGACCGAGCGTCCCGAGCTCTCCGGTGAGGTCGACTGGATCGTCTTCGACGAGATCGATGCGCTGCTGGCGGCCGAGTCGGTCGCCGAGGTGACCCCGGTGCGCCGCATGCGCGTGGACTCGCCGGCCTACGTCATCTACACCTCCGGGTCCACCGGTCTGCCCAAGGGCGTCGTGGTGACCCATCGGGGACTGGCGAACCTGGTCGCGGAGCAGCGCGCGCACATGCAGCTGGTCCCCGGCTCGCGGTCGCTGCAGTTCGCGTCACCGAGTTTCGACGCCTCGGTGTTCGAGATGATGATGGCCTTCGGCAGCGCGTCGACGATGGTCGTCGCGCCCGCGGGGCTGCTGGGCGGCGTGGAACTGTCGGACTTCCTGCGCGCGAACCGGGTGACCCACGCCTGCATCACGCCGGCCGCGCTGGCCGCGGCCGATCCGCAGGGACTGGACGACCTGCGCGTGCTGGCCGTGGCGGGCGACGCCTGCCCGCCCGAACTCGTGGCCCGCTGGGCACCCGAGCGCACCATGCTGAACCTGTACGGACCCACCGAGACCACCGTCTGGTGCACGGTGTCCGAGCCCCTGCGTGCGGGTGCGCCGATCACGATCGGCGCACCGACGCGCGGCTTCCGGCTGACCGTGCTCGACGGCCGCCTCCGGCCGGCTCCGGTGGGAGTGGCCGGTGAGCTCTACCTCGCCGGACCGGCCTTGGCCGCCGGCTACCACGATCGCGCCGGGCTGACCGCCGAGCGATTCGTCGCGAACCCGTTCAGCGAGGGCGAGCGGATGTACCGCACCGGCGACGTGGTCCGGTGGACGCGCGACGGGCGGCTCGAGTACGTCGGCCGCTCGGACTTCCAGGTCAAGGTCCGCGGCTTCCGCATCGAACTCGGCGAGATCAGCGGCGCGCTCTCGTGCCACGACAGCGTCGGATTCGTCACCACGGAGGGCGTCACCGCACCCGACGGCGGCACCGCGCTGGTGTCGTACGTGCTGCCCGCTCCCGGACACGTGGTCGACGAGGTCGCGCTGAAATCGTTCGCGGCGGAGTTCCTGCCCGCGTACATGGTTCCCGCTCAGGTCGTCGCACTCGACGAGGTCCCGCTCACGCCTGCGGGCAAGCTGGACCGCCGGGCACTGCCCGCGCCGTCGTTCACCATCGAGGAGGGCGACTACCAGGCGCCCCGCAGCCTCACCGAGGAGATCGTCGCAGGCGTCTTCGCCGAGGTCCTCGGCCTCGAGCGCGTCAGCGTCAGCAGCGGGTTCTTCGACCTCGGCGGCAACTCGCTGTCGGCGACGAAGGTCACCGCGCGCGTCGGCGCGGCGCTCGGCGTGCGCGTCGGGGTCCGCGACCTGTTCGACGCCCCGACGGTGGCCGAGTTCGCCGCCCATCTGGAGACGGCGACCGCCGACGAGCGGCCTCCGCTCACGGCCCGCCCGCGTCCGGATCGGATTCCGCTGTCGCTGGCCCAGCGCCGGATGTGGTTCCTCAATCAGTTCGACACGGAGTCGGCCGCGTACAACGTGCCCCTGGCCGTGCGGTTGAGCGGCGAACTCGACGTCGCCGCCCTCGAACAGGCAGTGGAGGACGTGCTCGCGCGTCACGAGGTGCTCCGCACCGTGTACCCGGACTCCGCCGACGGTCCCTACCAGGAGATTCTCCCGGCCTCTCGCGTGGACATCACGCCGATCCCGGTGACCGAGGCCGAGGTCGTCGCGCGCGCGGTCGACCTGATCTCCGAGGGCTTCGACGTGACCGCGCGGCCGCCGGTGCGGATCGCGCTGCTGGAGCAGAGCCCCCGCGAGCACGTGCTCGTGGTCACCATGCACCACATCACGGCCGACGGTGCGTCGGTCGCGCCCCTCGCCCGCGACATCATGGTCGCGTACACCGCGCGTGCCGCCGGTGCGGCGCCGCAGTGGTCGCCGTTGCCGGTCCAGTACGCCGACTACGCGCTCTGGCAGGGCGAGACGCTCGGCGACGTGGACGATCCGGAGTCACTGCTGGGGCGCCAGCGCGATTACTGGACCGATCGCCTCGCCGGTCTGCCCGAGGTGCTGGACCTGCCGATGGACCGGCCGCGTCCGGCGGTCCAGTCGACGGCCGGTGCGGGCAGCCCGTTCACGATCGACGCCCGCCTGCACAGGCGGCTCCTCGAGGTCGCGGAGGCGCACGACGCGACCCTGTTCATGGTGCTGCACGCGGCCTTCGCCGCGCTGCTGTCCCGGTTGGGCCGCGAATCCGACATCGCGATCGGCACGCCCGTGGCCGGGCGCGGCGAGCAGTCACTCGACGAGTTGGTCGGCGTGTTCGTCAACACCCTGGTGCTGCGTACCCGCGTCGACGGCGGTGCGAGCTTCGCCGACCTGCTGGCGCAGGTCCGGCAGAACGATCTCGCCGCGTTCACCCACGCCGACATGCCCTTCGAGCAACTCGTCGACGTGCTGGCGCCGTCGCGGTCGACGGCGGTCTCGCCGCTGTTCCAGGTGATGTTCACCATGCAGAACAACGCCCCGGCGAGCTTCGACCTGCCGGGTCTGTCGGTGAGCGGACTCACCTCCGACTTCGATGTCGCCAAGTTCGATCTGCAGCTGACCGTGACCGACCGGCGGGACGCCGACGGGTCGCCCGCCGATCTGCCCGCGACGTTCAGCTACGCCACGGCGCTGTTCGACCGGACGACCGTCGAACGCTTCGCCGAGGCCTACCTCGCGGTCCTGCACGGGATCTGCGACGACGCCGACCGCATCGTCGGCGACGTGCCCGTCACCTCCGCGCAGGACCGAGCCGACCTGGCCGCGGTCAACACGACCGCTGCTCCGGTGGAACCGGGCACGCTCGCGGGAGTGTTCGCCGCGCAGGCCGCGCGCACTCCGGACGCCACGGCGCTGGTGTTCGGCTCCGGCGCCTCCCGGCAGAGCCTCACCTACGCGGAGTTCGACGCCCGGACCAACGCGCTCGCACGGATGCTGATCGACGCGGGCGTGGGACCGGACGTCCCGGTGGCACTCGGCCTTCCGCGGTCGCTGGAACTGCTCACCGCGATGTACGCGATCGTCAAGGCCGGCGGCGCCTACGTCCCGGTCGATCCCGACCATCCCGCCGAGCGCACCCTGTACGTGCTCGACTCCGCCTCGCCCGCCGTGCTGCTGACGGCGTCGGACACCGACCTTCCCGCGCCCGACGGGTTGCCGGTGTGGACCGTCGACACGGTGGACCTCGACGGATGGTCGACAGCGCCGATCACCGATGCCGAGCGGTCGGCGCCGCTGCGCGGGACGAACACCGCGTACGTCATCTACACCTCCGGTTCCACCGGCCGCCCCAAGGGCGTCGCGGTGCCGCATTCGGCGATCGTGAATCGCCTCGCCTGGATGCAGCACGAGTACGCGCTCACCCCGGACGACGTTGTGGCGCAGAAGACCCCCGCGACCTTCGACGTGTCGGTGTGGGAGTTCTTCTGGCCGCTGCAGGTGGGCGCGTCGCTCGTCATCGCGCAGCCGGACGGGCACCGCGACCCGCTGTACCTCGCCGAGCTGTTCGAGGCGGAGTCGGTCACCACCGCGCACTTCGTCCCGTCGATGCTGTCGGCGTTCACCGGGGCGGTGGCTCCGGGATCGGTCGGCTCGCTGCGCCAGGTGTTCTGCTCGGGCGAGGCACTGACGCCGCGGGCCGCGCAGGCCTTCGCGGCGTTGAGCGATGCGCGTCTGCACAACCTCTACGGCCCCACCGAGGCGGCCGTCGACGTCACCTACCACGAGGTCACCCCGGCCGACACGGCCGCCGTGCCGATCGGCGCCCCGGTGTGGAACACCGGAGTCCACGTCCTCGACGACCGTCTGCATCCGGTGCCGGTCGGCGTGGCAGGCGAACTGTATCTCGCCGGCGTGCAGCTGGCGCGCGGTTACGTGGGACGCGCGGACCTCACCGCCGACCGCTTCGTGGCGAACCCGGCGGCCGACGGGGAGCGGATGTACCGCACCGGCGACCTGGTCCGATGGGTCCGGACCGACGGCGGGCTGGAACTGGACTACATCGGCCGCACCGACTTCCAGGTCAAGCTTCGCGGTCTGCGCATCGAGCTCGGCGAGATCGAGGCGGCGCTGCTCGATCAGCCGACGGTCGCGCAAGCCGTCGTGGTGGTGCGCGAAGACGTTCCGGGCGCACAGCAGCTCGTCGGCTACGTCGTCGGCGACGTCGCGTCCGGTGAACTCGATGTCGACGCTCTCACCGAGGCGATCTCGGCTCGCCTGCCGGAGTACATGGTGCCCACGGTGCTGATGCCGCTCGACGAGTTCCCGTTGAACGCCTCGGGCAAGCTCGACCGCAAGGCGCTGCCCGCGCCCGACCGGACCGAGTCGGTCACGCAGTACCGCGCACCGGCCGACCGTGTCGAGACCGTGCTCTGCGATCTGGTCGCCGAACTGCTCGGTCTCGACCGCGTGGGTGTGGACGACTCCTTCTTCGCGCTGGGCGGCGACTCGATCATGGCCATTCAGCTGGTCTCGCGCGCCAAGCGCGAGGGCATCGTCCTGCGTCCGGCCCAGGTCTTCGAGCACCGCACCGTCGCCGCGCTGGCGCGGGTGGCCGCCGCCGAGGCCGCAGCCGGCCTGGACGAGCTGCCGGGAGGCGGGGTCGGCGAGGCACCGCTGACGCCGATCATGCACTGGATGATCGAAGACCTCCGTGCGTACGACGAGTTCTCCCAGGCCGTGCTCCTGACGCTCCCCGAGTCCGTCGAGGAGTCGGATCTGGCGGCCGCGATCGCCATGCTGCTCGACCACCACGACGTCCTGCGCGCCCGCCTCGTCACGAGTACCGGAACCGCTGCCGACGCCACCGGTCTGTCCATCGGCCCGGTGGGCTCGGTTCCGGCGGCCGGACTGCTGACCCGCGTCGACGTCGACGCCGCTCCCGGAACCGAGGCCTTCGCCGCGGCCGCGGAGGAACAGATGCGCCGCGCCGGTGCCCGGCTCGATCCGCGGTCCGGCGTGACGACCCAGTTCGTCTGGCTGCACCGCACCGACGGCGGGCGCGACCGTCTGCTGGTCCTGGCCCACCACCTCGTGGTGGACGGTGTCTCGTGGCGGTCGCTGGTTCCCGACCTCGCGCTGGCCTGGTACCGCGTCACCGAGGGGGCCACGGCGGAACTGTCGCCGGTGGCGACGTCGTTCCGCCGCTGGGCCCACGCCCTCGCCGAGGCCGCACCGTCGCGGGCCGGGGAACTCGAGTTCTGGCGTTCCACTCTGACCGGCGACGATCCCGCGCTGGGTGCGCGGTACGCCGACCCCGAGATCGACACCGTCGAGACCGTCGATGACCTGCGGATCGAGTTGCCGCCGCAGATCGCCGAGGCCGTCCTCGGCCGGGTACCGGGAACGGTCCACGGCTCGGCGACCGACTCCCTGATGACCGCGCTGGCACTGGCCGTCGCGGCGTGGCGAGCGGCGCGGGGAGTCCACGCCCCGAGCGCACTCGTCACGCTGGAGGGGCACGGCCGCGAAGAGCAGGCCGTCCCCGGCGCCGACCTGTCCGGCACGGTCGGCTGGTTCACCAGCTCGTACCCGGTGCGCGTCGACCTCTCGGGACTCGACGTCGACGACGCGCTGGCCGGTGGTCCGGCGGCCGGCGCCGCGCTCAAGCGGGTCAAGGAGCAGTTGCGCGCGGTGCCCGACAACGGCATCGGCTACGGCATGCTGCGCTATCTGACCGAGGAGGGGCGCTCGGCGCTCGCCGGACTGCGCACGCCGCAGATCGGCTTCAACTACCTCGGCCGCGTCTCCGCGGGCACCGGGACAGTCGACGACGCCCCGTGGCAGCTCGACGGCGACTCCGGAAGCCTGGGCGGCACGCGTGATGCCGCGATGGCCCTCCCGGCCGCGCTCGACATCAACGCCTCGGCGGTCGACTCCGCCGACGGCACGCGCCTGGGCGCCACTTTCTCCTACGCCACCGGTGTCTTCACCGCCGAACAGGTCCGCGAGATCGCAGATCTGTGGGTGGAGGCGCTCACGGCTCTGACCCGGTACGCGGACGCGCCCGGTGCCGGCGGTCTCACCCCGTCGGATCTGCCGCTGGTGCGGCTCGACCAGCGAGCCGTCGAGGCCGTCGAGGAGCGTCACGGCGACGTGGCCGACATCTGGTCGCTCTCGCCGCTGCAGGAGGGACTGCTCTTCCACGCGCAGTTCGCGGGTGACGAACTCGACGCCTACATGGTGCAGACCGTCCTCACGCTGGAGGGCGTGGTCGATCCCGCCCGCCTCCGCGCGGCGGGCGAGGCACTGCTGCGCAGGCATGCGAACCTCCGGGTCGCTTTCGACTCGATCGACGGACTGCCCGTCCAGGTGGTGCCCGCGGCCGTGAGGCTGCCGTGGGCCGAGGTGGACCTCCGGGCCGCCGCGGACCCGCAAGCGGCCTTCGACGATCTGCTGGCCGCCGACCGCCGGCGCGGCTTCGACATGGCGACGCCGCCGCTGCTGCGGTTCACCCTCGCCCGACTGGGCGAGTCCGACTACCGGATGCTCTCGACCAACCACCACGTCCTGTTGGACGGCTGGTCCACACCGCTGCTGCTCAAGGACCTGCTGTTCCTGTACGCGGCCTCCGGTGACGGCTCGGCGCTGCCCGTCGTCGGCGAGTACCGCGAGTTCCTCGTGTGGCTCTCGCACCGCGACCACCGGTCGTCGCTGACCGCCTGGGCCGCCGCGTTCGACGGACTCGACGAGCCGACACTCGTCGCCGGCGAGGCGACGGCGGCATCGGCCGACTCCGCCGACACCGAACGGCTGCTGCCCGCCGGGTTGACGTCCACCCTCGGCGCACTGGCGCGGGCTCACGGCATCACCCTCAACACCCTCGTCCAGGCGGCGTGGGGTCTGGTGCTGTCGGCGCAGACCGGTCGCAACGACGTCACCTTCGGTACCACCGTCTCCGGCAGGCCCGCGGACCTTCCGGGCGTGGAATCGATGATCGGCCTGTTCATCAACACCCTGCCCGTGCGTGTCACGGTGCGTCCGGGGGAGTCGGCGCAGGAGTTCCTGCGGCGCCTGCAGGCCGAACAGGCGGCACTGCTCGACCACCACTACCTGGGTCTCTCGGAGATCCAGCGCGCGGTGGGCGCGGGCGCGGGATTCGACACGCTGAGCGTCTTCGAGTCGTACCCGGTCGATTCCGAGGCCCTCGCGCAGGCCGCCGACATCGACGGCATGCGGGTCACCGGACTGCGCGGCATGGACTCCACCCACTACCCGCTGACGCTGGTGGCGAGTTCAGCCGACCGTCTCCACCTGCAGCTCAAGTACCTGACCGATCTGTACGACGCCGCCGCGGCGGAGACCGTGCTCGACCGCGTGGAGAGGGTGCTCACCGCATTCGCCGAAACGCCGGAGGCACCGATCGCGTCGATCGGCGTGCTGAGCGACGCCGAGCGTTCCGACGTGCTGGGACTGGGCTTCGTGCCCGGTGTCGCGCCCACGGCCGACACGCTGGCCGATGCGTTCGCCGCGCAGGCGGCGGCCCACGCCGACCGGACCGCCGTGGTCGCGGGCGGCGAGCGGCTGACCTATGCGGAACTGGCCGGACGGGTCGACCGTCTGGCCCGGGTGCTCATCGCCGAGGGCGTCGGGCCCGAGTCGCTGGTCGCGGTCGCCATGCCGCGGACGGCCGACCTGGCCGTGGCGTTGCTCGCGGTGGTCACCGCGGGCGGCGCATACGTGCCCGTCGACGTCACGTACCCGCAGGACCGGCTGTCGTACATGCTCGCCGACGCCCGTCCGACGGTGGTCGTGTCCACCGCCGCCGACGCGGAGTCCCTGCCCGCGCACGAACTGCCCGTCCTGCTGCTCGATTCGCCGGACCTCGCCGAGCGGATGGCGGCGCAGCCGGAGGGCCCGGTGACCGACGCCGACCGACTGGCACCGCTGCGCCCGCAGCATCCCGCGTACGTCATCTACACGTCGGGGTCCACCGGGCGACCCAAGGGCGTGGTGATTCCCCACGTCGACGTGCTGACGCTGATGGCCGACACCCAGCTCGACTTCGGCTTCGACGAGACCGACGTGTGGACCATGTTCCACAGCTACGCCTTCGACTTCTCCGTGTGGGAGCTGTGGGGCCCGCTGCTGCACGGCGGCGCCCTGGTGATCGTCGACTACCTGACCTCGCGTTCGCCGGACGAGTTCCTCGAACTGCTGCGTCGCGAGCGCGTCACGGTCCTCAACCAGACGCCGTCGGCCTTCTATCAGCTGGCCGAAGCCGACCGCGTAGCGGGCGCGGGGGAGGAGTCCGTTCCCGATCTGGCGCTGCGCTACGTCGTCTTCGGCGGCGAGGCGCTCGACCTCGCGCAGTTGGAGCGCTGGTACGAGCGGCACGACGACCAGGAGGTCGCGCTGGTCAACATGTACGGCATCACCGAGACCACGGTGCACGTCAGCTATCTGCCGCTCGACCGCGAGTTCGCCCGCGCGTCCAAGGCCAGCGTCATCGGGCGCGGACTGCCGGGCATGGGCGTCTACGTCCTCGACTCCCGGCTGCAGCCCGCACCGGTGGGCGTCGTCGGCGAGATGTACGTCCACGGCGGCCAGCTGGCGCGCGGCTATCTCGGCCGTCCCGACCTGTCGGCCGAGCGATTCGTGGCGGATCCGTTCGGTGCGCCCGGCGAACGCATGTACCGCTCCGGCGACCTGGCCCGCTGGAACGCCGACGGACAGCTGGAGTATCTGGGCCGCAGCGACTTCCAGGTGCAGTTGCGCGGATTCCGGATCGAACTCGGTGAGATCGAGTCCGCGCTGATGCGGTATCGCGGTGTGGCCGCCTCCGCGGTGGTCGTGCACACCGACGAGCACACCGGCGACCGCCTCGTCGGCTACGTGGTGCCCGAGGCCGGCGCCCACGTGGAGCCCGGCGCGGTGCTGGACCACGTCAGCGGATTCCTGGCCGCGTACATGGTCCCGTCGACGATCGTCGTGCTCGACGAGTTCCCGCTGACGGCCAACGGCAAGCTCGACCGCCGAGCGCTGCCCGCCCCCGACACGGCAGGTGCCGCGACGGAGTTCGTCGCCCCGCGCGATGCGGTCGAGCAGGCGATCGTCGACGTCTTCGCCGAGGTGCTCGGAGTCGACCGCGTCGGCGTTCACGACGGCTTCTTCGATCTGGGCGGCAACTCGCTGGTCGCGACCCGGGTGGTGGCGCGCGTCAACGCGGCGCTCGACGCCGAGTTCGGCGTGCGGGACCTGTTCGACGCGCCGTCGGCCGCCGAGTTGGCCCAGTGCTACGAGCGGACCGGCCGGACCGCCGAGCGCCCGGCGCTGGTCGCCGGGCCGCGACCGGACCGGGTGCCGCTCTCGCTGGCTCAGCAGCGGATGTGGTTCCTCGCGCAGTTCGACCCGTCGTCGCCCGCATACAACATTCCGATGGCGATTCGCCTCACCGGCGATCTCGACGTGGATGCCCTCGCCGCCGCGATCACCGACGTGCTGGAGCGGCACGAGTCGCTGCGCACCCGCTTCCCGGACTCGGCCGACGGGCCCTACCAGGATGTGCTGCCGACCGCGGCGGTCCCGGTGGACCTGACACCGGTCGCCGTCGACGCGGCGGATCTGCTTCCCGCGGTCGCGGACGTCCTCGGCTCCGGCTTCGATGTGACGGCCGCTCCGCCGGTGCGGGTGCGGCTGCTCCAGGTGGCCGACACCGACGTCGCCGAGCACGTGCTGGTGATGGTGGTCCATCACATCAGCGCCGACGGCATGTCGATGGCACCGCTGGCGCGGGACGTGATGGTGGCCTACACGGCGCGCGCCGCGGGCGAGGCGCCCGGCTGGTCGCCGCTGGAGGTGCAGTACGCCGACTACGCCGTCTGGCAGCGGGCGGTCCTCGGCGACGAGAACGATCCGGAGTCGGTGGCCGCGCGGCAGATCGGCTTCTGGCGGAGCGAACTCGCCGGCCTGCCCGACGCACTCGACCTGCCCACCGACCGTCCGCGTCCGGTGGAGCAGTCGATGGCCGGAGCCCGGCACGTGTTCGAGATCGGCGAGGACGTGCGCCGAGCGGTGGCCGACCTGGCGGCCGCGCATCGTGCGACGCCGTTCATGGTCGTGCACGCGGCGCTGGCGGTGCTGCTCTCGCGGCTGGCTCGGGAGACCGACATCGCCGTCGGCACTCCGATCGGCGGCCGCGGCGAGGCCGCGCTCGACGATCTCGTCGGCATGTTCGTCAACACCGTCGTGCTGCGTTCGCAGATCGACGGCGACGAGACCTTCGCCGGATTGCTCGATCGCGTGCGCCAGTCCGACCTCGCGGCGTTCGGGCACGTCGACGTGCCCTTCGAGCAGCTCGTCGAGGCGCTCAATCCGGTGCGCTCGACGTCGCATCACCCGTTGTTCCAGGTCTCGCTGTCACTGCAGAATCAGCAGCGGGCCGAGCTCGAACTGCCCGGGCTCACGGTCGGTGCGCTCGACCCGGGCGTCGAGGTGACTCAGTTCGACCTCGACCTGACACTCGGCGACGCCGTCACCGAGGACGGCGAGCCGAATGGGATGTACGCCTACTTCGTCTACGCCACCGAACTGTTCGACGCCTCGACCGTCGCGACGATCGCCGAGAGGTTCGTCCGGCTGCTGACGTCGCTGACCGCCGATCCCGAACAGCGGGTGGGCGACGCGGCCTGGCTGTCGGAGGCAGAGCGCGCCGCGGTGCTCGCCGACGGCGCGGGCCCGGCCGTCGAGGTCGCCGAGCGGACTCTGCTGGCGCGCTACGAACGTCAGGTGGCCGCCACCCCGGATGCGGTCGCGGTCGTCTACGAGGGCCGCGAGATCAGCTACCGGGACTTCGACGCGCAGGCCAACCGCTGGGCGCGCCGGCTCATCGGCGCCGGCGTGGGACCGGACACGGTGGTCGCGATCGCCGTGTCGCGGTCGGTGGAGATGCTGACCGCGATGTACGCGGTCGCCAAGGCCGGCGGCGCCTACGTCGCGATCGACCCGGAACAGCCGCGCGAGCGTTCGGCCTACGTGCTCGACTCGGCCGAGCCGGCCGTCGTGATCTCCACCGAGGCCGACCGCGGGGCACTGCCCGACGGCGTCGAGCCGATCCTCCTCGAGGACGAAGCGGTCGCGGGTCTGTCGCCGGAACCGGTGACCGACGCCGACCGGATCGTTCCGCTGCGCGGCGACCACCTCGCGTACCTGATCTACACCTCCGGCTCCACCGGCCTCCCCAAGGGCGTGGCACTCACCCAGCAGGCGATCGCGAACTACCTCGCGTGGATCGTCGACCGGTACTCGCTGGACGAGTCGTCCCGAGTGGTGCAGAAGGCTCCCGCGACCTTCGACGTCTCGGTCTGGGAGACGTTCGCGGTCACCCAGGTGGGCGGTCGCGTCGTCGTGGCCGCTCCGGGCGGACACCGCGACCCGGACTATCTGGCCCGACTCATCGCCGAGCAGCGGGTCACCGTCGCGGAGTTCGTTCCGTCGCTGCTCAGCGCGTTCCTCACCGCGGGCCACGCATCCGCACTCGACTCGCTCGAGTACGTCGTGGCGGGCGGCGAGGAACTGTCGGCCGGACTCCTGAAGGAGTTCACCGCGGCCACCGGCACCGTCATCGACAACACCTACGGTCCGACGGAGACCACCGTCGGCATCCTGTTCGAGCCAGCGGTCCAAGCGCTCGGCGAGGTCGCGACGGTGCCGATCGGGCGTCCGTCGTGGAACGCCGGCGCTCTGGTGCTCGACGACCGTCTGCACCCGGTTCCCGTGGGCTCGGCGGGCGAGCTGTACCTGACCGGCGTCCAGTTGGCCCGCGGGTACCTCGGCCGCCCCGATCTGACGGCCGAACGGTTCGTGGCCGATCCGTTCGCGGCCGACGGCACCCGGATGTACCGCACCGGCGATCTGGTGCGATGGAACCACGCCGGACGGCTGGAGTTCCTGGGGCGCACCGACTTCCAGGTGAAGCTGCGCGGCCTGCGCATCGAGCTGGGCGAGATCGAGGCGGCGCTGGCGAGCCACCCCGAGGTGGACCAGACGGCCGTGATCCTCCATCACGATGACCACGTCGGCGATCAGCTGGTCGCGTACGTGGTCGCAGCCGGCGTCGAGGCTCTCGACGCGGGCGAACTGAAGACGTACCTCGGGACGCGACTGCCCGCGTACATGGTGCCCGCCGCATTCGTCGCGCTCGACGAGATGCCGCTGGGCGCCAGCGGCAAACTCGATCGACGCGCTCTCCCGGCGCCGCACCTCGAGGCGGACGCGGGCGAGTACGTGGCTCCGCGGTCGCCGGTCGAGGAGGTCGTCGCGGGAGTGGTGGCCGAGGTGCTCGGCCTCGATCGGGTCGGCGTCACCGACGACTTCTTCGCGCTCGGCGGCAACTCGCTGGTCGCCACCCGGGTGATCGCTCGGGTCAACGAGGCTCTCGGCTCCGACCTCGGCGTGCGCGCCCTGTTCGACGCACCGACCGTCGGCGGGCTCGCCGAGACGGCCGAGCGGACCGGCACCGGCCGGACCCGCCCCGCACTGGCGCCGCAGCCGCGCCCGGAGCGGATCCCGCTCTCGCTCGCGCAGCAGCGCATGTGGTTCCTGAACCGGTACGACCCGGAGTCGGCGGCGTACAACGTCCCGCTGGCCGTGCGATTGTCGGGCGAACTCGACACCTCGGCGATGGCTCAGGCCGTCCGGGACGTGGTGATCCGGCACGAGTCGATCCGCACGGTCTTCCCGGCCGGAGACGACGGCCCCTACCAGTCGATCCGGCCCGCCGACGAGGTCCTCGGCGACCTCGCACCGGTCGACGTGGCCGCCGGCGAGATCGCCGGTGTCGTCCGAGACTTCGCGCTGGCGCCCTTCGACGTGACGGCTCAGGCCCCGCTGCGCGTGGCCCTGTACCGGATCGCCCCCGACGAGCACGTGCTGGCGTTCGTGGTCCACCACATCGTCGGCGACGGCTCGTCGACGGCGCCGCTGGCACGTGACGTCATGGTGGCGTACCTGGCGCGCTCGGCGGGCTCGGAGCCCGGCTGGGCGCCGCTGCAGGTCCAGTACGCCGACTTCGCGATCTGGCAGCGGTCGCTGCTGGGGGCGGAGGACGACCCGGCGTCGCTGGCGGCACAGCAGGTGCAGTACTGGCAGAGCACGCTCGCGGGCCTTCCCGAGGTTCTCGACCTGCCGACCGACCGGCCGCGTCCGGCGGACCGGTCGCAGCAGGGCGCGAGCGTCGGCTTCGAACTCGACGCGCGGGTCCACGACGGCCTGCGGAACATCGCGTCCGAGGGCGGCGCCACCATGTTCATGGTGGTCCACGCGGCGCTGGCGACACTGCTCGCGCGACTGTCGAGCAGCTCCGACATCGCGATCGGCACGCCGATCGCGGGCCGCGGTGAGCGCGCCCTCGACGATCTGATCGGCATGTTCGTCAACACCCTGGTGCTGCGCACCCAGGTGGAACCGGACGCCGGCTTCGCCGATCTGCTGTCGCAGACCCGGGGTGCCGACCTCGGTGCCTTCGCCAACGCCGACCTGCCGTTCGAGAGGCTGGTCGACATCCTCGATCCGGTGCGCTCCAGCGCGCATTCGCCGCTGTTCCAGGTGGTGCTGTCCACCGAGGACATCGGCGAGGAGCGGTTCGAGCTCCCGGGGCTCACGGTCACCGGGCTGGCCGACGACACCCACGTGGAGAAGTTCGACCTCGAACTGTCGTACCGTGAGCGCTTCGACGACGACGGTCGTCCGGCCGGGCTCGCGCTGACCTTCGGCTACGCCACCGACATCTTCGACGAGAGCTCCGTCCGGGCGTTCAGCGACCGCCTCACGCGCATCCTGGCCGCGGTGGCTGCGGACGCCCGGGTGCGGATCGGCGACATCGAACTCCTCGAGGACGCCGAGATCGAGGCGCTCGCACCGGTCCGCGGCGCCGCACCGGCCGGACCGGCGACCCTCGCCGAGATGCTCACGTCCACGGCCTCGGCGAACTCCGCGTCCACCGCACTGGTGCTCGGCGACGAGGCCATCGGCTACGCCGAACTCGACGAACGCTCCAACCGGCTGGCGCGGGTGCTGATCGCCCGCGGCGCGGGCCCGGAGACCGTGGTCGCGCTCGGCATGGCGCGCTCGATCGACTCCGTCGTGGCCATGTGGGCCATCGCCAAGTCCGGCGCGGCCTTCCTGCCGGTGGACCCGGGATACCCGGCCGACCGCATCGCACACATGCTGACCGATTCCGGTGCGGTCCTGGGCGTGACGACATCGGCCTGGCGCGACGCCTTCGGCTCCGTCGGCCGATGGCTCACACTCGACGACGCGGACACCGCGAGCGCGGTGGACGCGGCCTCGGCCGCGGCGATCACCGATGCCGAGCGCACAGCCGCGCTGCACGTCGCGCAGACCGCCTACCTCATCTACACCTCCGGCTCCACCGGTCTGCCCAAGGGCGTCGCGGTGACCCACGAGGGCCTGATGAACTTCGCGACCGAACTGCGGGAGCGCTGCGGAACCAGGCCGGGTTCGCGGGTCCTGCACTTCGCATCGCCGAGCTTCGACGCGTCGGTGCTGGAGTACCTGCTGGCCTTCGGGGCCGGTGCCACCTTCGTGATCGCACCGACCTCGGTGTACGGCGGCGACGACCTGGCCGAGCTGCTGCGGCGTCACGATGTCACGCACGCCTTCATCACCCCGGCCGCGCTCGCCTCCGTCCACGAGACGGGCATGGACCAGCTGGAGATGATCGGCGTCGGCGGCGACGTCTGCCCGCCCGAACTGGTCGCCCGCTGGGCGCCGGGGCGCCGCATGTTCAACATGTACGGTCCCACCGAGGCGACCATCTCGGTCACGATCGACGGGCCGCTGCAGCCCGCCGAACCCGTCACCATCGGGTCGCCGAACCGCGGTGTGGAAGCACTCGTGCTCGACGCCCGGCTGCGGCCGGTGGCCGTCGGCGTGCCCGGTGAGCTGTACGTGGCGGGGCCGGCTCTGGCGCGCGGCTACCACGATCGGCTCGGTCTGAGCGCCGAGCGATTCGTCGCGAACCCGTACGGCGGGAACGGGGCGCGCATGTACCGCACCGGCGACCTCGTTCGCTGGGTCGAGGCTGAGCGCGGACTGTCCCTGGAGTACCTCGGCCGCTCCGACCAGCAGGTCAAGGTCCGCGGCTTCCGCATCGAACTCGGCGAGATCAACGCCGTGCTGGCCGCCCACACGGCGGTGGAGTTCGTGCACACCAGCGGTCACGTCACCGACGGCGGCGACACCCTGCTCGTGTCGTACGTGCTGCCCTCGAACGGCGAGGAGCTCGCAGTGCGTGAACTTCTGGCGTTCGCCGGCGAGCGGCTGCCGGGCTACATGGTGCCCGCCGCGATCGTGATCCTGGACGAGATTCCGCTGACCCCCGCGGGCAAGCTCGACGTCCGGGCGCTGCCCGCCCCCGAGATCACCGAGACGGCCGGAACCTATGTGCCGCCGCGCACCCCGACCGAGGAGATCCTCGCGGGCGTCTTCGCCGAGGTGCTCGGCGTGTCCCGCGCCGGATCGACCGACGGGTTCTTCGATCTCGGCGGCAACTCGCTGTCGGCCACGCGCGTCACGGCGCGCGTCAACGCGGTGCTCGGCGCCGACCTCGCGGTTCGCGACGTGTTCGACGCACCGACGGTGGCCGGTCTGGCCGCGCTGATCGACGCCCGGCGCGGCTCGGGAGCGGACCGCCCCGCGCTGGTCCCGGTCCATCGCCCGCACCGGATCCCGTTGTCGCCGGCGCAGCGACGGATGTGGTTCCTGAACCAGTTCGATCCCGAGTCGGCCGCGTACAACATCCCGCTCGCGGTGCGTCTGACGGGCGAACTCGACGTGGACGCGCTGCGTGCCGCGATCGCCGACGTGGTCGCGCGGCATGAGACGCTGCGCACGGTGTACCCGGCCGTCGGCCGCGAACCGCATCAGGTGATCCTGCCCGCCGACACCGTTCCCGATCTGCCGGTGATCGAGGTGTCCGCCGACCGGATCGTCGACGAGGTGACCGCGTTCGCGGCCCGCGGCTTCGACGTCACAGCGGCGCCGCCCCTGCGGATGGAACTGCTGGAGGCGGCACCCGACGAGCGCGTGCTCGTGGTCGTGATCCATCACATCTCCGGCGACGGCTCGTCGACCGCACCGTTGGTGCGCGACGTGATGGTCGCGTACGCCTCCCGTGCCGCGGGCATGGCGCCGCAGTGGACGCCGCTTCCGGTGCAGTACGCGGACTTCGCCGTCTGGCAGCGGGAACTCCTCGGCGATGAGCGCGACCCGCAGTCGCGTGCGGCACGTCAGCTGGCCTTCTGGACCGAGGCACTCGCCGATCTGCCCGCGCAGATCGAGCTGCCCGCGGATCGGCCGCGCCCGCGCGTGCAGTCGCTCGACGGCGGCGCGGTGGCGGTCACCGTCGACGCGGACACCCACCGCGGCCTGATCGAGGTGGCGCGGGATCGCGGGGCGAGCGTCTTCATGGTCGTCCACGCCGCGCTGTCGGCGCTGCTCGCGGGGCTGTCGGGGTCGTCGGACATCGCCGTCGGCACCCCCACCGCGGGCCGTGGAGACGCCGCGCTCGACGATCTCGTCGGCATGTTCGTCGGCACCCTGGTGCTGCGTGCCCAGGTGGAGCCCGGCATCACGTACGCCGAGTTGATCGACCAGGTTCGCGAGTTCGACCTGGCGGCGTTCGGCAACGCCGACATCCCGTTCGAACGTCTGGTGGAGGTTCTCGATCCCGAACGGTCGACCGCGCACTCGCCGCTGTTCCAGGTGATGCTCTCGTTCCAGAACCTCGAGCGCGAAGACCTGGAACTGCCGGGCCTGACGGTCTCGGCGGTCGGCTCGGGACCGGAACCGGCGAGGTTCGATCTGTCGATCGGCGTCGAGGAGGGATACGCCGACGACGGCAGCCCGGCGGAGATCGCGGTCTCGTTCGGCTACGCGACGGCGTTGTTCGACGAGTCCACCGTGCGCGGTTTCGGCGACGCCTTCGTCCGGGTGCTGCGGGCACTGGTCGCCGATCCGGACGCGGCGGTCGGCGATGCGCCGCTCGCCGGCGAGGACGACCGTTCGGCACTCGCCGCGGTCAACGCCACCGGGCACGATCTCGTCCCCGCGACGCTCGCGGACCTGTTCGACGCGCAGGTCGCGCGGACGCCGGACGCCGAGGCACTGGTCTTCGAGGGCCGACGACTGTCGTACGCGGACTTCGACGCTCAGGCCAATGCCCTGGCGCGGAAGCTGATCGACGCCGGTGTGGGACCGGACGTGCACGTCGCCCTGGCGGCGCGCCGCTCGCTCGACCTGCTGGTCGGCATGTACGCGGTGATCAAGGCGGGCGGTGCGTACGTGCCGGTCGACCCGGACCACCCCGCCGAGCGGACCCAGTACGTCCTCGAATCGGCGGCACCGCGGGTGGTGCTCGCCGACACAGGCGTGGACCTCGAGGTGCCCGACGGTGTCCCGGTGTGGACGCTGGGTGCGATCGACGTCGACGACTACCCCGACGGTCCGGTGACCGATTCCGAACGGCTCGCACCGTTGCGCGGAACGAACATCGCGTACGTGATCTACACCTCCGGGTCCACGGGGCGCCCGAAGGGCGTCGCGGTCCCGCACTCCGGTGTGGTCAACCGGCTCGCGTGGATGCAGTCGGCCTACCCGCTGACCTCGGACGATGCGGTGGTGCAGAAGACGCCGTCGACCTTCGACGTGTCGGTGTGGGAGTTCTTCTGGCCCTTGCAGGTCGGTGCGTCCCTGGTGATCGCCCGGCCGGACGGCCATCGCGACCCGCAGTACCTCGCCGATCTCATCGAGGCCGAGTCGGTGACGACTGCGCACTTCGTGCCGTCGATGCTCTCCGCGTTCACCTCGCTCGTGGAGCCCGGTCGGGTTCCGTCGCTGCGGCAGGTGTTCTGCTCGGGTGAGGCGCTGACCCCGCAGGCCGCACAGGCCTTCGCCGCGCTGAGCCCGGCGCGACTGCACAACCTGTACGGTCCCACCGAGGCGTCGGTGGATGTGACGTTCCACGAGTACACCGCCGCAGACACCGTGACCGTGCCGATCGGCCGGCCGGTGTGGAACACCCGACTGCACGTGCTCGACGCACGCCTGAACCCGGTGCCGATCGGGGTGGCCGGTGAGCTGTATCTGGCGGGCGTGCAGTTGGCCCGCGGTTACGTCGGACGCCCGGATCTGTCGGCGGACCGCTTCGTGGCGGACCCGCATGCGCCGGGCGAGCGGATGTACCGCACCGGTGACCTCGTCAAATGGGTGCGGACCGCGGACGGTGAGGGCATCGAGCTGGTCTACATCGGGCGCACCGACTTCCAGGTGAAGCTGCGCGGACTGCGGATCGAGCTCGGCGAGATCGAGTCGGTCCTGCTGGAGCAGCCGGGTGTGGCACAGGCCGTGGTGCTGGTGCGCGAAGACATCCCCGGCGCTGCGCAATTGGTCGGCTACGTGACGGCCGCTGCGGGGGAGAACGTCGACGTCGACGCGCTCACCGCGGCACTGTCGGTGCGGTTGCCGGAGTACATGGTTCCCGCGGTGCTCATGGTGCTGCCGGCGTTTCCGCTGAACGCCTCGGGCAAACTCGACCGGAAGGCGCTGCCTGCACCCGACACGCAGTCGCGGTCGCAGACCTACCGTGCGCCCTCCACCCACACCGAGGCGGTCCTGGCGCAGCTGATCGCCGAACTCCTCGGCGCCGAGCGAGTCGGTGTGGACGATTCGTTCTTCACCCTCGGCGGCGACTCGATCATGGCGATCCAGCTCGTGTCGCGGGCCAAGAGCGCGGGGATCCTGCTCACGCCGAGGATGGTCTTCGAGCACCGCACGGTGGCCGCGCTGGCGGTGGCCGCCGAGGCGGCGGAGCTGGTGACCCTCGACGAGTTGCCGGGAGGCGGGGTCGGCGACGTTCCGATGCCGCCGATCGGCCGGTGGATGATCGAGCACGGGCGCAGCTACTCGCGGTTCTCGCAGGCCGAAGTGTTGGCGCTGCCGCGCACCGCCGCGTTCGAGGATCTGACCGCGGCGCTCGGCGCGGTCGTCGACCATCACGACATGCTGCGTGCCCGTCTGGTGGACGCCGACGGCGTCACCTCGCTGCACGTGGCGGAGGCCGGGTCGGTCGATCCGTCCGGCATCCTGACGCAGGTGCGGTACTCGGGAGAGTTCACCGCCGCGGCGTCCGCCGCACTCGAGGCGGCCGGCACCCGGCTCGATCCATGGGCCGGCCGGATGGTCCAGGCCGTGTGGCTGGTCGGCGACGACGCCGACGGGCTCGGCCACCTGCTCGTGGTGGTCCACCACCTCGCGGTCGACGGGGTGTCGTGGCCCATCCTGGCCGCCGACCTCACGGTGGCCTGGGGGCGCATCGCGAGCGGAGAACCGGTGCAGTTGCCCGAGGTGGGAACCTCCTTCCGGCGCTGGATGCACGGACTCGCCGACCTCGCCTCGACCGACGATGCGGCCGATCGCGCCCACTTCTGGGAGTCGGTGCTCGAGGGCCCCGACCCGGATCTGGGCTCGCGCCCGCTCGACCCGGCGCTCGACCTCGTCGAGACCGTGGAGGAGTTCCGCGTGGTGGTTCCCGACGACGTCACCGACGCCGTTCTGAACCGGGTGCCCGAGGCCTTCCACGGATCGGTGGACGATTCACTGCTGACGGCGCTGGCCCTGGCGCTGGTCGCCTGGCGAGCCGAACGCGGTGTCGACGAGTCGACGGCACTGGTGACGCTGGAGGGCCACGGCCGCGAGGAGCAATTGCTCCCCGGCGCGGACCTGTCGCGGACCGTGGGCTGGTTCACCTCGCAGTATCCGGTCCGGCTCGACGTCTCCGGCATCGACCTGGACGACGCCTTCGCCGCGGGACCCGAGCTGGGTCGGGCGGTGAAGGCGGTCAAGGAGCAGTTGGCCGCCGTACCCGATCGAGGCGTCGACTACGGTCTGCTGCGCAGGATGAACCCGGAGACGGCGGCACGTCTGTCCACGCTGCGCACACCGCAGATCGGGTTCAACTACCTCGGACGGCGCGCCGGCGAGACACCGCAGGCAGCCGAGCAGCGGGGCGAGGCCGTGAATCTCGGCGGCACGCGCAACCCCGACATGGTGGTGCCTGCGCTGCTCGACGTGAACGCGGTCGCGGTCGGTTCGTCGCTGACGGCCGACTGGGCGTACGCCGGTGGCGTCCTGACCCGCGACGAGGTGGCGCGCCTGGCCGATCTGTGGGTGGCGGCGCTGACGGCTCTCGCGCGGCACACCGACCGGGCCGACGCGGGTGGGCACACCCCGTCGGACTTCGACCTGGTGTCGGTGAGCCAGCGTCAGATCGACGCCTGGGAGAGCGCCTACGGCGGCGTCGACGACGTGTGGTCGCTGTCGCCGCTGCAGGAGGGTCTCGTCTACCAGTCGCAGATCGCGACCGACGACGAGGACTTCTACCAGGTCCAGATGGTGCTGAAGCTCGGTGGCCGGGTGGACGCCGACCGGCTCCGCGCTGCGGGGCAGGCGATCCTGGACCGCTACCCGAACCTGCGCGTGGCCTTCAGCTACGACGCGGGTGTCGCGGCGCAGGTGGTGCTCGACGGAGTGGAACTGCCCTTCCGATCGGTGTCGATGACGCAGGTGCCCGAAGCCGAACGGGATGAGGCGCTGCGGCGTCTGCTCGACGACGACCGGCGGAGCGGATTCGATCTGTCCCGGCCGCCGATGCTGCGCTTCACCCTCGTCGAGATGGCCGACGGCGATCACCGGCTGGCGGTCCTGGTCCATCACGCACTGGTCGACGGCTGGTCGACGCCGCTGTTCCTGCGGGAGCTGTTCGTGCTCTACGCGACGCACGGCGACGCGACCCACCTGCCGCCCGCGCGGTCGTACCGGGACTTCCTGGTGTGGCTCTCGAAGCAGGACCGCGCACAGTCGCTGTCGGTGTGGCGGGACGTCCTCGACGGCGTCGACGAGCCGACCCTGGTGGTCGGCGACGCGGTCGACCACGGATCGTCGTCCCGTGAGCTCGCGGTGACGCTGGACGCCGAACTGTCGCAGCGACTCAACGCCCTGGGCCGCGACCGCGGGTTCACGATGAACACCGTGGTGCAGGCGGGATGGGCACTCGTGGTGTCGGCGCTGACCGGACGCGACGACGTCGTCTTCGGCGCCACCGTCTCGGGACGGCCACCGCAGCTCGACGGCGTCGAGGAGATGATCGGCCTGTTCATCAACACTCTGCCGGTGCGGGTTCGCATCCGCGGCGGGGAGCGGCTCGAGGATCTGCTCGCACGCATCCAGACCGAACAGACCGATCTGCTCGACCATCACTACGTCGGCATGCCGGAGATTCAGGCGATCGCCGGGCCGGGCGCCGGGTTCGACACCCTCGCGGTGTTCGAGTCGTACCCCGACGTCGAGGCGGGCGAGGGCGGCGACATCGACGGAATGACGGTGGAGGGTCTGACGGGCACCGACACGGTCCACTATCCGCTGGCGCTGGCCGCGGAATACACGGACTCGCTGGTGCTGCGGCTCAAGTACCTCGACGGCGCCTTCTCGCCGGAGCGGGCACAGGGCGTGATGGACGTCCTGGTGGGGGCGATCACCGCGTTCGCCGAGCAGCAGACGGCGCGAGTGGTGGAGCTGGACCTGATGGACCCGGCGCAGCGCGCCGCCCTGGTGCCGGCGACCGGACGCGCGGCCTACCCGTACGCGTCGATGGCGGACATGTTCGCCGCCGCCGCGGCGGTCGACCCGGACGCGCTCGCCGTCGTCGCGCGGGAGCGCTCGGTCACGTACCGCGAACTCGACGAGTACTCCAACCGGCTGGCCCGCGAACTGATCGCACGCGGCGTCGGTACCGAGGACGTCGTGGCGATCGCGATCGGCCGCTCGGTGGAGTCGGTGGCCGCGGTGTGGGCCGTCGTCAAGTCGGGCGCGGCGTACCTGCCGGTGGACCCGAACTATCCGACCGACCGCATCGAGCACATGCTCACCGACTCCGGATCGGTCCTCGGGCTCACCGTGACCGCGCATCGGGGCGGCCCGAGCGGCGGACTGGAGTGGATCGTCCTCGACGATCCCGCGCACCACGCGCAGATCCAGGGCCGGCCGGCCGGTCCGGTCACCGACGAGGTGCGACTGCGGCCGATCCGGCCGGAGACCGCCGCGTACATGATCTACACGTCCGGGTCGACGGGTATGCCGAAGGGCGTCGTGGTGGTCCATCGGGACGTGGCCGGATCGGCGCAGGACGCGCGGGTGCGGATGGCGATCGCTCCGGGCGACCGGATGCTGCACGTCATCTCGCCGAGCTTCGACGGTTCGGTGGGCGAGTACCTGATCGCGTTCGGCGCGGCCGCGACAATGGTCGTCGCCCCGCCGGAGGTGTTCGGCGGAGCCGAACTCGCCGACCTCCTGCGCGCCGAGCGGGTGACCCACCTGCTGATGACTCCGGGTGCGCTGGCCTCGGTGAACCCGGCCGGACTCGACGATCTCCGCGTCGTCGCGGTGGGCGGCGAGGCGTGCCCGCCGGAGCTGGTGGAGCGCTGGGCGCCGGGACGCCTGTTCGTCAACGTGTACGGCCCCACCGAGGCGCTGGTCTGGTCCAACTGGATCGCCGTGGAGGCCGGGCAGCGAGTCACGATCGGTGCGCCGCGTGCCGGTTTCGGGGCAGTGGTGCTCGACGCGAACCTGCGGCCGGTGGCCGCGGGCGTGGTCGGCGAGCTGTACCTGATGGGGCCGGGTCTGGCGCGCGGCTATCACCGGCGCCCGAGTCTGACCGCCGAGCGGTTCGTGCCGAATCCGTTCGGAGAGCCGGGTGACCGCATGTACCGCACCGGCGACGTGGTCCGTTGGATTCCGGGCGGCGAGCTGAGCGGAGACGAGTGGGTGCTCGACTACGTCGGGCGGTCCGACTTCCAGGTCAAGATCCGAGGGTTCCGCATCGAGCTCGGCGAGATCGAGTCCGCGCTGAGCGCGCACCCGAGCGTCGACTTCGCACACGTCATCGGCGTTCCCGGACCGGGCGGACAGACCGTGCTGGCCGCCTACGTCCTGCCCGTGGAGGGGGCGGCGGTGGATCCCGACGCCCTGTCCGAGTTCGTCGCCCGCACGCTGCCCGCGTACATGGTTCCGGCGGCGGTGGTCGCGATCGATCACGTGCCGCTGACCGGTGCGGGCAAGATCGACCGGAAGGCTCTGCCGGTGCCGGAGTTCGCCGAACGTGCGCCGTACGTCCCGCCGTCCACGGACGAGGAGCGGATGCTGGTGGACGCGTTCGAGCGGGTGCTGGGCACCACCGACGTCGGAATCGACGACGGCTTCTTCGATCTGGGCGGTCATTCGTTGCTCGCGACCAGGCTCGTCGGCCTGATCAGCGACGAACTCGGCGTGCGGGTGCCGATGCAGTGGATGTTCGCCGATGCGACACCGCGCCGGATCGCCGAACGGCTCTCGGAGCTCGGCGCCGAGGACACCGGTGACGATCTGCAGGTGCTGCTCCCGCTCCGGACCGAGGGCCGGGCCGCCCCGCTGTTCTGCGTCCATCCGTTCATCGGCCTGTCGTGGTCGTACGGCGGGCTGACCGGATACCTCCCCGACCGTCCGGTGTACGGCATCCAGTCGCCGGTGCTCTCCGGCGGTGAGATGCCGCAGACCGTGGAAGAGGTGGCGGCGCTGTACCTGGCGAAGATCCGCGAGGTGCAGCCGGAGGGTCCGTACCACCTGCTCGGCTGGTCGCTCGGCGGTGTCATCGCGCACGCGATGGCCGTCGCACTGCGGGCCGACGGTCAGCAGGTGGCGACCCTGGCGATGCTCGACAGTCACCTGTCGCTGTCGGAGGTCGGTGAGGCAGCCGCCGCGGACAACATGGGCGAGGTGCTCGCCGGACTCGGCTTCGATTCGTCGATGCTCGCCGGACTCGAGGGTGTCAGCACCGAGCGGTTGTTCGAACTGCTTCCGCAGATGCCGGGCCTGCCGCCCTCATTGGTCGGCAAGGACCTGCGGGCGATGCTGCCGGACACCGATCTGGTGGCGCGGCAGATCGAGTCGTACCGCCCGCAGCTCTTCGACGGCCGGGTGGACTACTTCGCGGCGCGTCAGGGCCGGCTGCGGCGGGACGATCCGAGCGAGGACTGGACCGATGCGGCCGAGGCGATCGTGGTCTTCGACGTGGACGCGAGCCACAACGACATGACCACACCGCACGCGCTGGCACAGATCGGGCCCATCCTGGCACGGCTGCTGGAGGGACGCCCGTGAGACGAGTCGGCCGGGGATCGTGACCCGATCCCCGGCGGCGCCGCTCGGATTCAGACGCGGGCGGTGTCGCTCGGGTCGTCGCTTCGGAAGATCCGGCGGAACGACATCGTCCCGGTCTTCGCGTCGTACGCGCGGGTCGGCAGCCAGGTGAACAGGTGCAGGACCCGGTTGTTCAGCACCTGCAGGCGGCTCTTGCGGGCTTCGCCGTGCAGCCCGTGGATGCGGTAGGTCTCCGGCAACTGCCGCATGTACCGGCCGTAGGAGCGCGGGCTGCTGCGGAAACGGCGTGCCGAGCTGTCGGCGGCCATGCCGACGATGAAGGCGATCCGATAGCCGGCCTCCCGGCAGCACAGCGACAGATCCAAGTCCTCGTACACGTCCGGGCGGTCGGAGACGGCGTCCCGGATCGTGGGCCACACCGCGGTGCGCAGAACGCTGTTGCCGCCGGTGGCCATGTGCAGACCGACGATTCCGCGCGGGTCGTCGGACTTGGCCCGCACCCGCGCGATGAGCCGCTGATTCGACTTCTCGAAGGTCTTCTTGAACGGAGAGTCGAACGGGGTGAGGGGGCCGGTGGCGAGCACCACGTCGTCGGGCATGTCGGCGAAGAACTCCCGGATGGAGCGGGCCCAGCCGGGGTGCGGAACCGTGTCGGCGTCCAGGCGCGCCGTCAGTTCACTCGTCGAGGCCTCGAATCCGGCGTTGCGCGCGAATATCAGTCCGGGGCGGGTCTCGCTGACCAGACGGATCCGCGGCTCCCGCGCGCTGAACTCGCTGACGATCTCGGCGGTGCGGTCGGTCGAATCGTTGTCGACCACGATGATCTCGTTGAGGTCCTCGATCTGTTCGCAGAGACGGGTCAGCGTCTGCGCGATCGAATCCTCCTCGTTGAGCGCCGGAACCATGACGGAGAGAGTTGGGTGAGTCACAGAGCCGAACCCTACCGCCCAATGCGGACAGTTCGGAGTTTGTCGGCGGACAGATCTGGGTGTGTCGGCGTTTCAGATGAATCTGCGATCAGATCCGTCGAATCGGACGCGCTACCCGCCCCAAGTCGTGTGTGATCTATATCGCAGACTCAACGCTCGCGATGTGGATCGGAAGCTGTAACAGAATGATCGGGGTCGGCCGATAGTCCGTTCAGCTGACAGATTGAAGGCGCCGCTCTTCAACGCCCGTGCCGTGGTACGCGTTGAGCCAGCGGATGGCCGAAGAGACGATGCGAAGGTCCTCATGGGGCCCGACGGTGCGGAGGCGATAGGGGAGAAGGTTCATGAGCGCGGCGAACAGCGCGGCGTTCGCCGAGTGGTCGGAGTAACCGCCGGCCTCGAGGCGGCAAGCGATCTCGTCCGCGAGTTCGGCATAGGTGACCGGCTTGCCCGCGAGGCGGACGGCGACGAGCCGCGGCATCGTGATGCTGCGGTCTTCGATGCGTTCGAGCAGATCGCTACTCATGGTGATCACCTGTACTTCTCTAGCTGCCGCTGTGGTCGTGCGTTTGAATGAGTATGTCCTGCTGACAACGGTCCGCGATAGGGGTTAGTTCCCAGAACTGCTCGCGATCGGTCCGAACGTATGTGCAGGCGGTGCGGTTTGCCGCTGTTTTTGCAGGTGAGCGCGGTGCTGCGGGGCCTCTGTGGCCAAAGTTGCAATTGTTTAACAAAGCACATCGCAGCGCGCGCCCGGCATGTTTTTGCGGAATCGGCCGCCGGGCTGCGATTATCGTCAGGTGTGACCGGTTGACTGGCCGGAGGATGAGGCCCGCCGGGCTCTGCTGTGTGGGCCGCCGCACCGGACTGCGGCGGCCGGAAGGAATGAGTGATGACCAACCCGTTCGACGATGAAGACGGCCGGTTCTACGTTCTGGTGAACGCGGAGAACCAGCATTCGCTGTGGCCGACGTTCGCGGACATCCCGGCCGGCTGGACCAAGGTGTTCGGCGAGGACAGTCGAGAAGCGTGCCTGGAGTACGTGGAGAAGAACTGGACCGACTTGCGCCCGCAGAGTCTGATCGACGCGATGGAAGCAGACCAGAAGAACGCCTGACCGGCCCGTTCGGGCGACGTTTCACGCTTGGGGAAACCGCGGTCTCGCCGGGTCGGGAGAGGGAGCGATGCCGGCTAGTCGATCGGTGCCGTCGGTGTCGGCGCGGATGCAGGCGACCGGCACCACCGTATTCGGCTTCACCTATCTCGGGATCTTCTTCCTCGCGCCCAGCGATCTCGACCGCTACTTCGCGCTCACCGGCCACTGGTGGCGGTGGCTGGGCATCGCCGTCGTCCTGGCTTCCGCGCTCGCCGTCGTCGCCGTCGGGGTCACCCGCCGGATCGATCGGCTCGAACCGGTGGCCGTCGGCTGTGCCCTCGCCTTCCTGGCGCTGATCGCCGCCTGGTTCGCCGGGTGGGACGGGCACGTGGGCCAGGTTCCGGCGAACGGGTTCGATCACGGCATCGTCTTCATCCCCCAGATCGCGAGCTGCCTGCTGGTGTTGTGCGGCAGGCTCGGCTTCGCGGTCGCGAACCTCGTGGTCGCCGGCGGGCTCAGCCTTCTCGTCGCCTCGATCGCCTCGGGGGGCGTGGCCTGGGTGGACCTCGCCGCGGGACTGTGGGTTCTGGCCCTCGCCGGAATCTATCTGGGAATCTGCTGGGCGGTGATGAGCGCAGCGCACCGGTTCGACGAACAGCGGCAGGAGGCGGCCGCGCGAGCCGTGGCACTGCTGCGGAGCAACGTCCGCGACGCCGAACGGCGCCGGATCGACGCGATGGTGCACGACCGCCTCATCGCGCTCCTGACGGCTCTGCGACCCGGGCCGCTGTCCGTGGGCTTTCGGCAGAACATCTCGGGTGTGCTCGACGAACTCGCGAACTGGTCGACCGAGGTGGAGCCGGGCGCGGAGCGGATCCGGGCGACCGAGTTCCTGCAGCGACTGCGTCTGTCCGTCGACGATCTCGGTTCCGGGGTCGAGGTGGAAGCCGTGGTCTCCGCTCCGCCGGGCACCGAGTTCCCGGCCGCGGCGGCCGACACCGTGATCGAAGCGGTCGGGGAAGCGGTACGCAACTTCCATCGGCACGCCGGCCCCGAGGCGTCCGGCGCCGTGCTCTGCGGCGTGGGGCCCGACCGGATCAGCGCGGTGGTCGTGGACGACGGAGTCGGATTCGACCCGGAGGCGATTCCTGCGCACCGCATCGGGGTGGCCCTCGGGATTCTGGAACGGATGCGCCAGCTCGACGGCGGCACCAGCCGGGTGGTCAGTGCTCCGGGCGCCGGAACTCGAGTGGAACTCGGCTGGGCCGATCCGGGCGCTGACCGGTGAGCGCCGCTGTGGAGCCCAGGAGAACGATCACCGAACCTGCGGTGCGTCGTGCGCCGATGGTGGTGGTGTTGGCCGGATACCTCGTTGCGCTGGGCATTCTGATGGCGGTCCGCGGTGCGGTGGAACCGCGGGGCTTCGCGTACTGGGTCGGCGCCGGCTGCGGGCTGGCGCTCTACACCGCGGCTTTCGCGGTGACGCTCTCTCCGCCCCCGGGGCGATTCGGCCGTCGCCCGGCACTGGTGGCCATCGGTCTGACACTGGTGGCGCAGGCGGTGGTGTGGGTGGCCGTCGCGGCCGACGGTGTCACCGACGCCCGCGCATACCTGCCGATGTTCGTCACGGCCTTCGTGGTGGAGACACTGCTGGTGTTCCGCAGCCGGGCCGTGATCGCCTGGGTGGGTGCACTGAGCGGCATCGCCCTCGGTCTGGTGCTCGGCGCGGTCACCGGCGCGACCCACTGGTGGAGCACCGTCCAGACCACGACGGCGGTGCTCCTCGCCGCAGCCACGGCGGCCACGGCGATGCTGTCTCCGCTGTTCCGGGAACTCGACGCGCTGGCCGCCAGACACGAGCGCGCCTCCGACGAGGAGGGCGCGGGGAAGGCTGCGCTCCTGGCGCGTGAGGAGCGGATCGCGCGAATCGACGGGAGGGTGCGTCCGCTGCTGGAGAACGTGCTCGACGCCGATCGGGTCACCGGAGCCGACGTCCGGACCGCACGGCTGATCGAGGCCCTCCTGCGCGACGGCATCCGAGCGCCGTCATTCGACACCTCCGAGGTCCGCAGGGCGGTGTGGCGCGCGAGAGACCGCGGCGTGTCGGTGACCCTGCTCGACGACGGTGGCCTGAGCGAGGTGGCCGTCGACGACGCCGCAGTGATCCTGGCGCAGGCCTCGACGGTCCTGTGCGCCGATCTCGACGCATTGTCCGAAGGCGAGGTGGTGGCCCGCGTGGCGCCGCCCGGCCGCTGCCCGGTGGCATCGGTGACGGTGGCGCACGGCGGCACTCGGCGGCGGGTCGAGTTCAGCGGCGGCCGCACCCGGGTGGTGGAGTCGTGAACGAACTCCGGATGCGGCGCGGCGCCGCGGTCTGCATGGCGATCACGTCGCTGTTCGTGCCGACCCTGATGCTCGCGTACTACGACCAGGTGGTGGTCCTGGTGGAGGCGTGGTGGCTCCCGGTCAGCATCTCGCTCGTCGGCGGATCGGCGATGGCCCTGCTCCTTGACGCGTCGTTCGGGAACGGGCGCCGCGTAGGTCCGCTCTCCCTGCTCCTCGGCGTCGCCAATGCGGCCGCCGTGGTGCTGTGGCTCGTCGCGTGGAAGGGCGGTGCGGCGCCGTCGACGTACGGGTCGCCGCCGATCTGGCCCGCCAACACCGTGGTCCTGCCCGCCGTGGTGATGGCGACGGTGTACCGGCCCCGGGTGACGGTGACGTATACGGCATTCGTGCTGATCCTGCTCGCGACCGCGCAGCAGTACGTGAAGCAGGGGCAACTCGGCACCATCGGCTATGCGAACTCGTTGCTGACCGCCACACTGGTCGGTGTGTTCCTCACGGTGGAGTACTCGATGATGCGTGCGCTGCGCGAGACCGATGCGCGCCGGGACCGAATCCTGGCGGCGAGTGCGAATGCCGCGAGTCGAGCCGCCCGTACGGCTGAGCGAGAGCGGCTCGACGCGGTGGTGCGCGACGGAGTGGTCGCGATGCTCAGACTGGTGTCGGAGAACCCGGTCGACGCCGAGACGAGGAGGGAGGCGGCCACGGCTCTCGCCGACCTCGACGGCCGTTCGGCCCCCTACCGGCCGCCCCTGCACGTCTCGGCTCGCGAGTCGGTCCTCCGGCTGCGAGAGGCGGTGAACGCGATCGGCGACGACACGATGATCGACCTCCGGGTCGACGATCCGGAGATCGAGTACCCGCACGTGCTCGTCGAGTCACTCGTCGACGCGGCCGCCGAAGCGGTCGCCAACGCGGTCACCCATGCCGGGCCGGGATCCTCGCACGCACTCGTCGGTGTCTTCGACGCACACCTCATCCGTCTCCGGATCGTCGACGACGGCGTCGGCTTCGATCCGGACCGCGTGCCGCCCGACCGTGCGGGCATCGAACTCGGAATCCTCCGCCGCATGCGCGAACAGCCCGGCGGCGGCGCCTGGATCGATTCCTCGGCGTCCGACGGAACGATGGTGTCGCTGGAATGGCGCAGGCCGTGACCGCGACGGTCCGCCGCGCTCCGCACCCGTCCGGCGATGCGCGGCCCGGCCGGGGACCGGAGACCATGGCGGAGATGCTCGGTCTCGGCCGCCCCGGACTGCGGGTGGCCGTGGGAGCGGTGATGGTCGCGTACGTGGTGGTGGAACTGTTCCTGCCACGGCTCGACCTCAGCTTCGCACAGCTCACTGCGATGGTCGTCGGATCGATCGGTCTGGCCGCATCGTTGTGTCTGGCGACCTGCGGTGTGGACGACCCGCTGTCGCGGCCGGCGGCGATCGTCGTGGTCTGTCTCGGCGCGGCCTCGGGCGCGGTGGTGTGGTGGTCGATTCCGGTGGGACCGGCCAACTGGGTGCGCCCCAGCGCGCCGATGATCGCGTACGCGGTCGCGATGTGTCTGCTGATCGTGCGCGGCCGGGCGAGGTGGGCGTGGTTGGGGTTCGTGCTGGTGATCGGACTGTCGTGGGTGGCGGTGGCGGCGTGGGGCTGGCGTCCGGGCACGGCGGTCCCGGTGGCGCTGCGCATGCTCGCGGCGATGGTGCCGGCCTCGCTGATGATGCTCTACGTCCGGCCGCTGCTGGCGTTCGCCCGCGTGCTCGACCGCCGCGAGGTCGCGGCCGTCCAAGCGAGCGCCGCCCACGAGGCGACGCTGATTCAGCGGCGCGCGCAGCTCGACGCCCTCAACGAGGAGGTCCGGCCCTTTCTGGAACGACTCTCCGTCGGTGACGGGTTCTCGCCCGGCGAGGTGATGCGGGCGCGACTGGTGGAGGCCGAGCTGAGGGATGAGGTCCGCGGCCGAGGCTGGATGTCGCAGCCGGTGCGGGACGCCGCGGCTGCGGCGCGGGAGCGCGGTGTCGATGTCCGGCTGTTCGACGACCGGCGGGTCGACGCGCGGGGCGGGGTCGCCGACGGCCCCCTCCACGCCGAACTCGTCGCGGTGCTCACCCGGGCGCGGCGGGGCGGGGTGACCGCCCGTCTGCTTCCCGCCGGCCGGGACGTGGTGGCGTCCATCGGCGAATCCGACGGCACCCGTACGCGGCGGCGCGTGTGCGCGGTCTCGACCGCCGGTGAACTGGCCTGGAGAGACGACACCGGCGGCGCATCCTCGGACTGAGGAGCGCCGCCGGTGCGGAGACTGAGTCGAGATCCCCGGTCAGTGCTTGGGCATCATCGAGGTCAGCGTGGTGACCGAGGCGCCGGCCAGCTTCCACTGTCCGTCCTGCTTCACCATCGCGAGCTGGATGTCGACCGGTGCCGGAGCGTGCGGCGACTTGACGGCGGTCACGGCCACCGCCTTGTTCTCACCGTCGGCCTTGACCGACTTCACGGTGTAGGCGTCGGGGGTGTAGCCGGCCGGACCGGAGGCCTTGGCGAAGGCGTTGAGCGCCTCGGCCGACCCGGGAGTCGAGGTGTCGACCACCTTGGAGAGGTCGTCGATCGAGGTGTTGCCGTCGACCGCGGTCCGGATGATCTCCTGTGCCTTGGCGTTGTCGAGGCCTTCGACACCGGCCATGGCGCTCGATTCGACGCTCGCCGACTGCGAAGCGGAGGCGGTGCTCGCGGTGTCGTCGTCGGAGTTCGAGCATGCCGCCAGCAGTGCGGTGGTGGCGGCGACGGCCGCGAGCGCGGCGGCGGGGCGACGGAGGTTTCGGATGGCGGTCATGGCTCTCCTAGTGGTCAGACGGGATTATTTAGGCAAGCCTAACAGCAGATGTCGCCGTCAGGGTGCCGGGGTGAGCACGGTCGCATCGTCGAAGGTCATCGACAGGTCGGCCACCGACGACGCCATCAGCGCGCGCCGGGACAGATCCAGGCGCCGCAGTTCGTCCGCGATCGGGTGGTCGCCCAGTGTCAGGCGCGCGCCACCCAGTCGGGTCCTGGTTCCCGAGGTGGAGGTCAGACGCCACGGGGTCCGGCGCGCGACGCCGTCGAGTTGCGAATACGCCTGCAGAACGGTGTCGCGCGCGCTGTCGGGAACCGGGACGCCACGGCTCACGGTGAGGTCGGCGATGAGCCTGCCCTCCTGGCTGACGCGTCCGTGCTTCACCGCCGAGTCGTGGTCGACCTCGAAATCGGCGAGGATCTTCGGGAAGCCCCAGATCCCGCGGCCGGCCGCCAGAGTGAACTCGCCGTCCACCGGCAGATCGTGGATCAACGCATGGGCGTCGGCCGACGCCAGGGATCGCATCGCGGACAGCGTCGAGGCCTGCCGCCCGGGCGGCTGCATGAGGAAGCAGACGCCGAACTCGTTGTACGGCCCGAGGTCGCCGTCCCGGTAGTCGACGAAGACGAGCATGCACAGTGCTCGTCCGCGGCGCACCTGCAACGGTGCCAGGTCCAGGTCGCCGCGGCGGCGGACGGCGGCGCGCACGGCTTCGGTGTCGGCGGTGAACCCGGCGACGAAGCAGCGTGCCGACCGGATCCGTACGGGCATCTCGACGTCGACGCCCAGAACGTCGTGAACTCGCATGTCAGTCATCTGTCTCACGCTACGTCGTGAGTCTGGCGTTGCGGGTGAGTTCCCTGGTGAAGGAGATGGCGCATGTCACGGACTTTGGTCCCCCGAACGAAGGAACACCGAGATTTTGTCGGAGGCGTTCGATACTTTGAAGACGTCCGAGATGTTCGTATCGGACAGGGGATGGGGAGATGACGAAGCACATGGACGACGACGGCGGTCCGGGGACGCCCGAGTCCGGGATCGTTCGCGTCGGGATGGTCGACGACCACCAGTCGCCGGTATGGGGGATCGAAAGGATTCTGGAGCGTCAGGACGACCTCGAACTCGTCGGCTCCGCACCCACCGTGGCCGAGCTCCTGGACAAGGCGACGGATCTCGACGTCGTGATCCTCGACCTGCGTCTCAATGACGGAACCACCCCGCGGGAGAACGTCAGCACGCTCGCCGACCACGGCATCGTGACGGTCGTCTACACCTCCGGTGAGCATCCGGACCTGCTTCGCTCGGCTGCGCGCGCGGGGACGCTCGCGGTGGTTCTCAAGTCCGCCTCCGAGGAGGAGATCCTCGCCGCGATCCGCGCCGCGGCCGGCGGCGAGGAAGTGCTGACCACCGAGTGGGCGGCCGCCATCGACGGTGACCCGAACCTCGATGCCGTCGACCTGAGTCCGCAGCTGCAACGAGTGCTGACGCTGTACGCGTCCGGCGGGACGTCGGTCAGCGTCGGACAGGAGTTGGGTGTCACACCGGACACGGTCAACGAGTACCTGAAGCGGATCCGGCAGAAGTACGCCGATGCGGGCCGTCCCACGCGCACCAAACTCGACCTGTTCAAACGTGCGGTCGAAGACGGCTGGCTCCCGATGCCGCTCCGGGACTCCTGAGGGGCCTTCTCCGCTGCTCACATGCCGTGCGTCACAGCGCGCGGAACGCCCGAAGATGTCCCTATTTCTGGGTCTACCGGGGCGGCGACGCCGTTCGTAACGTTGATTGTGAGCCTGGGCGATTCCTGTTCAGGTGCCAACCACAGCCGGTCGGGGATTTGACAGGAGGATCGCCTGTGAGCGTTGCCGAACTCGAGGTCGGAATCAACGATGGGCGGGTGCCCCGCATGACGGCGCCGGTGGTCGATGCAGCAGTACTGCCGCATCTGGTCGTCGCACCTCCGTCGCGACCCGCACTGTCGACACGTGAGGTCGAAGTGCTCCTCGCGTGGATGGCGGCGGAGTCGAAAGAGGACGCCGCGAACAAACTCTTCATCTCTCAGTCGACCGTGAGCACGCATATTTCGCGGATTCGTGCCAAGTACGCGGCCGTCGGCCGCCCGGCACCGACGAAAGCGCACCTTCTCGCTCGCGCATTGCAGGACGGGTATACGACACTAGAGGAGTGGTGACCCGGACTTTCATCAGAAGTCGCCGCCCGCTGTCCGGATCTCCGGACGGCGGGCGGCGACATTCGATGGGAACGGTTCTCGGCGGCGACCCCCAGCGTGACCGCGTCCGAACCTCCCTGGCCAGGTTCGTCGGAATCGGCTATCTCATCTACGCGGTGATCGCGCTGCCGCAGATGGCGTCTGAAGCCGATGGACGGCTGCCGCAGTGGTACCCGGTGGCCGCCGCCCTGCTCGCCTTCGGCCCGGGCTTCGCACTGTTGGCGGCCTCGCTGGTGAGAGCCTGGCATCGCGGCATCGCGGCCCTTGCACTCTCGTGCGCGATCGGCCTGTTCGCCGCGGCGGTGCTGTGGCTGGCGCTGTGCCGCGCCGAGACACAGAGCCCGGCGTTCTGGATCCTCGACTTCGCCGGCCTGGTGGGCATGGCAGCGGTCCTGGTGCGGCCGGTCCGCGAGGCGATCGCGCTGCTGGCCGTCGCCAAGCTTCTGGGTGCGATGGTCGCGGTCTGGTACGTCACCGGCGCCGATGTGTGGTCGGCGGTGGAGGAGGCGCTCTTCGGGATCGTGTTCACGTCGGTGTGTGTTCTGTTGGCCCATCGGGTGCTGCGGCTCGGCGCGGAACTCGACGAGTCCCGATCGAAAGCCGAATCGGCAGTCGCTCAGGGAGTGGCAGAGGTGGAGGCGGCGCGGGTCGACGCCCTCATTCACGACTATGTGCTCTCGACCTTCGTCGCGGTGGCGGCCGACCGGGACGACCCACGAGTGGCCGACCAGGCCGCCGGTGCACTCGAGGCGCTGGACCGGCTGGCCGATGAGGCGGGAACGCCCGACGACGTGGGCGCCAGGGAGGCGGTGGCCCGGCTGCGGGCGGTGATCGCGCGGATCGACGGCGATCTGCCGGTGACGGTCGAGATCGACGACCACGCGATCGCCTGTCCCGACACGGTGATCTCGGCGTTGGCCGAGGCAGCCGCCGAGGCCGTGCGTAACAGCGTCGTCCACGCCGGCGCCGCGGCTGCGACGGCGGTGTTCATCGGAATCGGGCCCGACCTGATCCAGATCGTGGTGACCGACGACGGGGTGGGCTTCGATCCCGAATCGGTGTCGGCGGACCGCCTCGGGCTGGCGCTGAGCATCCGCCATCGCGTCGGCGTGCTCCGCGGTGGAGAGGCCGTCGTCGTCAGCAGGCCGGGACAGGGCTGCACTGTCCGTCTGCGCTGGTCACCGGCGGCGGTGAGCGTCGGATGACCGCGCCGGATCGGGTTGCGGCAGACCGCGCCGCCCAGCAGGGGAGTGCCGACGTCGCGACCGTGCTCGGTCTGCGGAGCCGGGGCGCGGCGCTGGTGGTGGCCTGTGCTTGGACGGCGTTCGCCGCACTCGGTCTGAGCAGCGGCGACGTGCGGGCGCCGGCCGCGTATGTCGGCGGGTTCGTGATCCTGGGCGTCGGCTGGGTCGCCGGACTGCGCTCGCCGTCCGACCCGATGCGGCCGTGGCACGCGGTCGGCGTGGCGGCGTCCGGCGTGGCCGCGTCCGGGCTGTCCGTCTGGGCGGCCGAGGTGAGCGACCGTGCGGCAGTCTTGTCACTCGGCGGCGCCGTGGCATTGACGTCGCTGGTCCTCGCGGTGCGCGGGCAGATCGCGATCGCGTGGGCGGGCGGACTCCTGGGCGTGCTCGCCACGGCCGTGGCGGCCCAGGCTCGCGACATCGACTTCGTGACGGCGGCGCAGATCGCGGTGCCCGGGAACATCGGGATACTGGCAGCGGCCACCTTCTTCGCGATGATCATCCGGCCACGCGTCCGGCAGATCAGCGCCATGCGCAGGCTGCGAGAACGGGGCCTGCGAGAACGGGGCCTGGGGGAACGGGGCGGGGCGGACGGGGAGCCCCTGGCGGTCCGCGGCGACCGCATCCGACAGTTGCAGGACCGGGTGCGGCCGCTGCTCGAGCGCATCGCCTCGGGTGAACCGCTGACCGACCGGGAAGTGGCGATGTGTCTGCTCGTGGAGGCCGGCTTGCGCGACCGCATCCGGGCTCCGGGGCTCGATGTCCCCGAACTGGCCGAGGCCGCGTGGCAGGCGCGAGCACGCGGCGTCCGCGTGCTGCTGCTGGACGACCGGAAGGCAGCGCCGGTCCTCGACAGCACCGTGCTGCACGACGTCCGGCAGGCCGCCGTCGGGGTGCTGACGGGGGCGCGCGCCGGCGCGCAGGTCACGGTGCGGCTCCTGCCCGAGCGGCGAGACCGGTACGCCACGATCGCCGTCGCCGAGGACGGTTCCGCCCGCAGGATCGACTTTCCACCGGAGCCCGCCGAAGGCGGACGGCCGGCACGGTGAGCACTCGCAGGCGAGGTTTCCCCAGGTCCCGGCGCTGAACTGATTTGGCTGCAGCAGGGGGATCGGCCTACACTAGAGCGGTTGCCTGCGGCGTGTGCGCCGCGAGTCGAGCCGCGAACCCACTGCGGCGTCCTCCGGAATCCGGGGAACGCCCAGGCAGGCGCGGGTTTCGATGGTGACAGACCGTGTGCGTCGGGTCGGAAATCCGGCGGACATAAGTATCCAGGTCAAGGAGACTACGCAGTGATTCAGCAGGAATCGCGGCTGCGCGTGGCCGACAACACCGGTGCGAAGGAGATCCTCTGCATCCGTGTTCTCGGTGGATCGTCGCGGCGCTACGCCGGCGTGGGTGACGTCATCGTCGCCACCGTCAAGGACGCCATCCCCGGCGGAAACATCAAGAAGGGTGAGGTCGTCAAGGCCGTCATCGTGCGCACCGTCAAGGAGCGCCGTCGCCCGGACGGCTCGTACATCAAGTTCGATGAGAACGCGGCCGTCATCCTCAAGAACGAGAGCGACCCGCGCGGTACCCGCATCTTCGGCCCGGTCGGCCGCGAGCTGCGTGACAAGCGCTTCATGAAGATCGTTTCGCTCGCACCGGAGGTGATCTGACCCATGAAGATCCATAAGGGTGACACCGTCATCGTCATCGCGGGCAAGGACAAGGGCGCCAAGGGCAAGGTCATCGAGGCCTACCCGAAGCGCGAGCGCGTGCTCGTCGAGGGCGTCAACCGCATCAAGAAGCACACCAGCGCCTCGGCGAACGAGCGCGGTGCGGAGTCCGGCGGCATCGTGACGCAGGAGGCTCCGATTCACGTCTCGAACGTGATGATCGTCGACGCCGACGGCAACCCGACCCGCGTCGGTTACCGCCGCGACGAGGAGACCGGCAAGAACGTCCGCATCTCCCGCAAGACCGGGAAGGACATCTGATATGACCACTTCTGAGAAGGTCCAGCCTCGCCTGAAGCTCAAGTACCGCGAGGAGATCAAGGGCAAGCTGAACGAAGAGTTCAACTACGCCAACGTCATGCAGATCCCCGGCGTCGTCAAGGTCGTCGTGAACATGGGTGTCGGCGACGCCGCCCGTGACGCCAAGCTGATCAACGGTGCCGTCGCCGACCTGGCGCTCATCACCGGTCAGGCTCCGGAGATCCGCCGCGCCCGCAAGTCCATCGCGCAGTTCAAGCTGCGTGAGGGCATGCCGATCGGTGCGCGCGTCACCCTCCGCGGCGACCGCATGTGGGAGTTCCTCGATCGCCTCGTGTCGATCGCCCTCCCGCGTATCCGCGACTTCCGCGGTCTGAGCGACCGCCAGTTCGACGGCAACGGCAACTACACCTTCGGCCTCAACGAGCAGTCGATGTTCCACGAGATCAACATCGACTCGATCGACCGGCCGCGTGGCATGGACATCACGGTCGTCACCTCGGCCACCACGGACGACGAAGGCCGTGCGCTGCTTCGCGCTCTGGGCTTCCCGTTCAAGAGCAACGACGCAGCCGCGAACTGAGATAGGGACAACTGAGATGGCAAAGAAGGCTCTGGTCAACAAGGCCAACAAGAAGCCCAAGTTCGCAGTCCGGGGTTACACCCGCTGCAACAAGTGCGGACGCCCGCACTCGGTGTACCGCAAGTTCGGCCTGTGCCGCGTCTGCTTCCGCGACATGGCGCACGCCGGCGAGCTGCCGGGTGTGCAGAAGTCCAGCTGGTGACTTCCCGCCGATAGGCATGTGACGAGGACCCGTCTCCTTCAAGGAGGCGGGTCCTCGTCCGTTCTGCGGCGCGGCCGAGGGTGAATGTCCGCTGCCGTGCCCGCGCGAGTGGCAGGATTCGACGCATGTGCTTCAGCGCGACTGCGAGTTTCGTGGGCGCCGGTGTGATCACCGCGGTGGGCGCCACCACCCTGTGCCTGGTCCGGGATGTGCGGCAGCTGCCCTTCGCGGCGCTGCCGTTGCTCTTCGGGGTGCATCAGGCGCTGGAGGGATGGACTTGGCTGGCGCTCGGCGACCGCAGCGAGGCGCTGAACTCCGGCGCAGGCGTGCACATGTGGGTGATGTTCGCGTGGGCCGTGCTGCCTGCCTACATCCCGTGGGCCGTGTGGCTGATGAATCGGAGCCACACCGGCGCCGGTTGCAGACGGTTCCGCTGGGAGTCGGCGCGGTGCTCGCGGTGTACATGCTGTATCTCGCGATCCAGCCCGGTATCAGCGTCGCGGTGGTCGACGGCAACCTCGACTACCGGCTCGGCGTCCCGTTCAGTGCTGCCTGGCTGGCCGTTCCCTATGTGTTCGCCACCTGCGTCGCGCCGATGTCGAGCTCGCACCGCTACGTCGTCGCGATGGGAGCGGGCAATCTCGTCGCGATGAGCGTCGCCGCGGTGATGAACGCCGCGGGATACGCCTCGATCTGGTGCACCTTCGCCGCATTCCTCAGCTTGATCGTGTTCGCACACTTCGCGGTGGAACAGCGGAACCGCACGCTCGCCGCGTAGCGTCCAGACACCGATGGCCCCACCGTGTTCGGCGAGGCCATCGGGTTCGGGACGGGATGCGGCGCATCCGTGGTTCACAGGGTCCGGCGGATGTCGGATGAGTCCGATCTCGCAGCCGGTCCGGTCAGGTGCACTGACAGCGTACGGCGCGTCGGCTCCGACCGCAGGCTAATGCGATTCGGACGTGGTGCGCTTGCGCCCGGCGAGCAGGTACACGGTCGGCAGGAGCCCCGCGGAGTTCACTCCGCCGAGCACCACGGTCCAGACCAGTTTCGGGCCGTTGACCTGGTTCTTGTCGCGTGACCGCAGATCGCGGATCGCCCAGACGCGCAGGCCCGCGTCGACCGCGGCCATCGAGATGATCCCCGCACGTGCGGCGGGTGAGAGTTCGGCCCACTTCTTCCTCATGTCTCCAGTCTGCCAGGCTCCGCGGACCCGCGGAGCCGGCGACGGGGATTCCGCTGCTCACCAGGCGCGGTGCCTGCGCTAGATTCACCTCGGGCTGATCGGGCCTCGGACGCCTCACGCGTCTGCCGCATGCAGGTCGAAGACGGACTCGGAGGTGGTCGATGTCGGTGTGGCTGTCCTCGAACCTCGACAACGCCGCGTCGCTGGTCCACCACGGCGGCGAACTGGCGGGGATCGTGGCCTTCGCGGCGTCCGGTGCGCTGCTGTCCGTGCGGCGCGACCTCGACGTCGTGGGCATCGTGCTGCTGGCCGCGGCGACCGCGCTCGGCGGAGGCATCATCCGCGACGTGATCATCGGGAAGACGCCTCCGACGGCCTTCACCGACCTGCGTCTGGTGGCAGTGGCCGTCGCGACCGCGCTCGTGATCTTCGTGTGGCACCCGCCGGCCCGGCTGACCCGATGGCCGCTGGAGGTGGCCGATGCGGTGGGTCTCGGCCTGTTCGCGGTCACCGGCACCGTGACCGCCTACGAGCACGGGCTCAGCGCGCCCAGCGCGGCGATGCTCGGTCTGACGACGGCGATCGGCGGCGGCATCATCCGGGACGTGCTCTCCGGATCGGTGCCCGCGGTGCTGCGGTCCAACGAGCATCTCTACGCGATTCCGTCGCTGGTCGGCGCGGCGGTGACGGCGCTGCTGCTGCACCTCGGCGTCTATCGGCCGTGGGTGGGGTTGCTGTGCGCGGCGCTGGTGACCGTGGTCCGTCTGGCGTCGCTGCGCTACGGCTGGCACGGTCCGCGCCCCTGGTACACCAAGACGGCGCGGCGGGACGATCGATGAGCACCGGAATGAAACGGCCGTGCGGTTCACGCCGCGGCACCGGACGTGGCACGCTCGAAGGTGTGGATTCCAAGCAGAAGCGCGCGACGGTGATCACCGTCTCCGACCGGTCGTTCGCCGGCGAACGCGAGGACGTCTCCGGTCCGCTGGCGGCCGATCTCCTCGGGGAGGCGGGCTGGAGCGCCGAGGTGATCGTCGTCCCCGACGATCGCGACGCGATCTCGAGTGTGATCGTCGAAGTGGTGGAGGCCGGTTCGGGTCTGGTCGTCACGACCGGCGGCACCGGCGTCTCGCCCCGCGATGTGACGCCCGAGGCCACGGCACCGCTGCTGACGCGTGAACTGCCCGGCGTGGCAGAGGAGATCCGGCGGGTCGGCATCGCGGCGCTGCCGCACGCGATGCTCTCCAGGGGCGTCGCGGGCATGCGGCGCGGTTCCCTCGTGGTGAATCTGGCGGGGTCGACCGGCGCGGTGCGCGACGGTGTCCCCGTGATCGTGCAGATCGCCGAGCACGCCGTCGCTCAGGCCGCCGGAGGCGATCACCGATGATCGTCCTCGCCCGGATCAGTGACGTCGACCTCGACGTCGCGGCCCATGTGAACGCCGTAGCGGCACCGGATGCGGGCGCCACCGCGCTGTTCGTGGGGACGGTGCGCGACAACGATCCCGACGCGCGCGGGCAGGTAGTGGAACTGGAGTACAGCGCTCACCCCGACAGCGAGCGCATCCTGCGCGAGATCGCGGAGCGCGTCGACCGACCCGGAGTGCGGATCGCGGTCAGCCACCGGGTCGGCCGGCTGCCGGTCGGCGGCGTCGCGATCGTCGCCGCGGTCTCGTCGGTGCATCGCGGTGACGCCTTCGACCTCGATCGCGATCTGGTGGAGACGGTGAAGGCCGAACTGCCGATGTGGAAGAAGCAGATAGAGAGCGACGGCTCGCACACGTGGGTCGGCTTGGGCCGGGTCGCGACATGACCGGCCGCGAACTCGTCGATCGATTCGGCCGCGTGCACCGAGATCTCCGGATCTCCCTGACCGACCGGTGCAACCTCCGGTGCACCTACTGCATGCCCGCCGAGGGCGTGCCGTGGATCCCGCGTCCCGAACTGCTGACCACCGACGAGATCATCCGTCTGGCGTCGGTCTTCGCGTCGCTGGGGATCGTCGAGGTACGGCTGACCGGGGGCGAGCCGCTGCTGCGACCCGACCTGGCGGACGTGGTGCACCGGCTCTCGGCGATCGAGGGCGCGGACGGACCGCTGCGCGTCTCCATCACCACCAACGGGATCGGACTGGACACGCGGGCTCGGGAACTGGCCGATGCGGGTCTGGAGAGGTTCAACATCAGCCTCGACACGCTGCGTGCGGACCGGTTCGCGACGCTGACCCGCCGGGACCGGCTCGACGACGTGCTCCGCGGAGTCGCCGCGGCACAGGCCACCGGCCTCACACCGCTCAAGATCAACACCGTCGCGATGCACGGCGTCAACGACGACGAGCTGACCGACCTCGTCCGTTTCGCGCGCGAGCACGGCGCTCAATTGCGATTCATCGAGCAGATGCCGCTCGATGCCGGGCACACCTGGTCGAGGGCGCAGATGGTCACCGGTGACGACATCCTCGCGGCCCTGTCGGCGGAGTTCGCCCTCAGCGCGTGCGACGACCGCGGCTCGAATCCGGCACAGCTGTACACGGTCGACGGCGGGCCCACCACCGTCGGGGTCATCGCCTCGGTGACCGCGCCGTTCTGCGGTTCATGCGACCGGGTGCGACTCACCGCCGACGGACAGCTCCGGAACTGCCTGTTCGCACGCGGTGAATCGGATCTGCGCGCGCTGCTGCGTTCCGGGGCACCGGACGAACGGATCGAGTCGGCCATCCGCGAGTCGGTGACCGCGAAGCTCGCCGGACACGGCATCGACGATCCCGGCTTCCTGCAACCCGACCGTCCGATGTCCGCGATCGGCGGGTGAGCCGGAGCCGGTGCCGTCAGCCGCCGGCGAAGGGCGGCAGGATGTCCACGGTGGCGTCGGCCGCCGCGACCGTCTCGTCGGTGGCGCGGACCCCGTCCACCAGGATCGAACAGCAGCTCAGCACTCGCTCGAACTCGGGGCCCAGTTCTCCGGACAGCCGAGCCTTCAAGTCGTCGACCGCCGCGGAACCGTCAGCGGTCTGCTCCGAACGGCCCGCGGCCTCCGCGGCTCCCGCGAAGTAACGGATGATCATTCGGCCGATCTCTTCTCCACCAGTTCGTGCACCCGTGCGGCCGCATCCTCTGCCGACATGCCGTTCGCGACGGCGAGGCCGATCAGATAGGTCGTGATGGGGCCGGCCGGGCGCAGGATCGAGTGAGCGACATCGCGGGTCACATCCAGCAGCAGCGCGGTGGGCACCTCGGCCTCATTCAGACCCAGGGCCGGGGCGAGTTCCTGCGCCCAGCGGTCCAGTCCGGGGGGATAGGCGGTCACGATTCGTCCTCCGTATCGACGGTTCGGGTGGTCAACCGATAATCGCGCACGTCGTCCCAGGTGTCGAGGTCGATCGCGGCGCCAGCTCGGTCGACCACCGTGCGCAGCGACAGCCCCGCGGTCAGCGCCCGCATCGACGCGTCGCGCGCACTGGTCAGCGCGGCGACCGCCCGGCGAAGCGACTCCGTCCGGTACCGTCCCGCCAGCCACTGGATCCGGCCGTCGGCGTCTTCCAGGACCACCGCGTCGTCCACGGCGGCGAGAGCGACGTCCCGGAGTTGCGCGACCACCGCCTCGGCGCGGGGCAGGTCGCAGGCGAGCAGCCACACCTCGGCGCTGTCGCCGACGGCCCCGAGTGCCGCGGCCAGTCCGGCCACCGGACCGCCGAACGGGGGATCCTCCCGGATCACCTGCACACCCGGCCGGCCCACGCTCTGCGGTCCGACCGCGATCACCGGGTCGGCGCCGGCGAGTGCGTCGTACACGGCGTCGATCAGCGTGCGCCCGCCGACGTCGATACTCGCCTTGTCGGCACCGCCCATGCGGGCGGCACGACCTCCGGCGAGCACGATGGCCGCGGTCATCGCACCCAGTCGCCGCTCTTGCCGCCGGTCTTGCGCACCAGCCGGACGTTCTCGATCTCGACCGATTTGTCGAGGCCCTTCACCATGTCGACGAGCGCCAGCGCGGCGACGCTGACGGCGGTGAGCGCCTCCATCTCCACCCCCGTGCGATCGGCGGTGCGGACCGTCGCAGAGACGGTGACGCCGTCGTCGACGATCGTGAGGTCGACGGCCGCGCCGTGCACGCCGATCACATGGGCCAGCGGCAGCAGTTCCGGAGTGCGTTTGGCGGCCGAGATGCCCGCGATGCGCGCCACCGCCAGCACATCGCCCTTAGGGACCGCGCCGTCGCGGAGGGTGGCGACGATCTGCGGCGAGCACCGGACGAAGCCCTGCGCGGTCGCACTGCGGACCGTCGGATTCTTCTCGGTCACGTCGACCATGCGTGCCTGGCCCGCATCGTCCAGGTGGGTGAAGGGGCCGCCGCTCATGACAGCACCATCACGGTGACGGGATCTCCCTCGAATATCTCCACCACGTCCGCGGGCACGATCGCCAGCGCGGAGGCGTCGGCGAGCGAGGACACCAGGTGTGAGCCACTGCCGCCGCGGGAGGCCGGCCGGACGGTCTGTGCGTCGGCCACCGCGGGAAGGATCTGGACCCGGTCGGCGCGGCTGCGCCAGCCCGTCGCGGCGCGCCGGACCACGCGCGGGCGATCGAGGTCGGTGTGCCCGGCCATCTTCCGCAGGGCCGGCCGCACGAACATCTCGAACGACACCGCGACGCTGACCGGGTTGCCGGGCAGGCAGAACACCGGGATCCCGGTGCGTTCAGCGCTCGGGCCGCGCACCCCGAGCAGCCCGAAGCCCTGCGGTTTGCCGGGCTGCATCGCCACGGTGGTGAACTCGATGCCGCCCACCCCGTTCAGGACCGCTTTGACCACGTCGAACGCGCCGACGCTGGCGCCGCCGGTGAGGACGACCGCGTCCACGTCCGGATCAGCGAGAGTCCGCCGGAGGGCTTCCTCGTCGTCCTCGACAGTCGCAGTCCAGGCCACTTCGGCGCCCGCCTCCGCCACCGCGGCCGACAGCAGCGCGGAGTTGGATTCCGGGATCTGCCCGCGGCGGGGCGTCTGCGAGGGTTCGACGAGTTCGGTTCCGGTCGAGATCACCGCGACCCGGGGCCGGCGGTAGGCCAGGACCCGGTCGTGTCCGGCCGACGCGATCGCCGACACCTGCCACGGGCCGAGAACCGTGCCCGCCGAAACGGCGACGGCGCCCGCCGGTGCGTCCTCGCCGGATCGCCGGATGTGGGCGTGCGGTTTCGGTTCCACCGTGACGGTCACGCTGTCCGGAGGCGTCGCCAGGATCTCGGTGCCGAGATCCGTGTGCTCCAGGGGGACGATCGCGTCGGCGTCGGTGGGAACCGGCGCGCCGGTCATGATCCGGACGGCTTCTCCGGCGCCGATCGGCGGGTCGTCCGGACTGCCCGCGGGAACGTCGGCTACCACCTTCAGCGTCGCGCCCACCGCTGCGTCGACGCGCCGGACGGCGTAACCGTCCATCGCGGAGTTGTCGAACAGCGGGACCGGCCACCGGTTGGTGACGTCCTCGGCGAGGACGAGCCCGGCCGCACTGTGAATGGAGAGGATGGTCGCGGGCAGGCGCGACACGGTTGTCTGAATCCGGGAGCGGTGCTCGTCGACGGTGATCACTCGGGACTCCGGTCCGCACGCAAAGGCATGGCCTCAGCCTATCGGCTCGGGATCGGTCGGGTGCGCAGCCCGGGAGCGCAGGCGCCGGTCGCGGTCGGCGGAGGGCCCGGGCGATCGCGAGTCCTCAGATGCGCAGCGCAAGGCGAGCGAGCTGCCGCAGATGCGTATAGATTCAGTCGTTATGACCGTGTTTCGGATTCGGGAAGCCGCGGACCTCCTCGGCGTCAGCGACGACACCCTCCGCAGATGGATCGAACAGGGCCGGATCGCATCGGGGACCGACGACTCGGGCCGCGCGACTGTCGACGGTGCCGACCTCGCAGGCTTTCTCGCCTCCGCGGAATCGGGGCGCCACGATCCGGTGACGCGCGGCACCAGCGCTCGGAACCGCTTCGTCGGGATCGTCACACATGTTCAGTCCGACCCGGTGATGAGCCAGGTGGAGATGCGCAGCGGCCCGCACCGGGTGGTGTCGCTGATGTCGACCGAGGCGGTGAGGGAACTCGGATTGGAAGTGGGCTCCCTTGCGACCGCGACGGTCAAAGCGACGGCGGTGGTCGTGGAGACCCCGTCGGGACGGAGTGCCGTCTGATGAAGAAGTTCGTGGCCGCAGTGCTCGGACTGATGCTGCTGGTAGCCGGATGCAGCAGTCAGGAGCAGGCGTCGGCCGGTGCCTCGGCGCCGATCAGGATCTTCGCCGCGGCCTCGCTGCAGGGATCGTTCGACGAACTGGCCAAGTCCTTCACCGCGGCGCACCCAGAGTACTCGGTGGCGCCGATCGTGTACGACGGCTCGCAGGCCCTCGCGACCCAGATCGTGGAGGGCGCCGACGTCGACGTCATCGCCTTCGCGGACCAGTCGAGTCTCACGCCGGTCACCGACGCCGGTGTCACCGACGCGGGCACCGTCTTCGCGACCAATACGATGCAGATCGCCGTCGCGCCGGGCAACCCGAAGCACGTCACGAGCCTGGCCGACCTGACGAAGCCCGGCGTCACCGGCGTGCTCTGCGCTCCGGAGGTGCCCTGTGGCAAGGCCTCGCGCAAGCTGCTCGCCGCCGCGCACGTCGACGTCTCGCCGGTCAGCGAGGAGACCAACGTGACCTCGGTGGTCAACCGCGTCGAGGCGGGCGAGGCCGACGCCGGTCTGGTCTACAAGACCGATGTGGCCGCCTCGAACGGCAAGCTGATCGGCATCACTCCCGCCGACGTTCAGGTCGCGGTCAACCGTTACCCGATCGCGGTGTCGAAGAAGGCTCCGTCGCCGGCGGCCGCCGCTGCCTTCACCGCCTACGTCCTCTCGCCCGCAGGACAGAAGATCCTGGCGAAGTACGGTTTCGGCGCGCCGTGACCGGTTCCCGGCCCGAGGCCGCCACGTCGCCACCGAGGCCCCGGTGATGCTGCCGAAGGCGCTGTACGTGCCCGCGTTGGTCGCGCTGGCTCTGTTGGTCGCGCCCATCGTCGGGTTGATCTCGCGGGTGCGGTGGGAGACGCTCGGCGCCGACCTCTTCTCGTCGGCATCGCTGACGGCACTGTGGCTGTCGCTGGTCACCGCGGCCTGTGCGACCGCCGCGTGCGCTGTGATCGGCACCCCGCTGGCCGTGGTGATCGCCCGCGCGCCGCAGCGCTGGGCGTCGGTGCTGCGAGCGACGGTCCTGATCCCCCTGGTGCTGCCGCCGATGGTCGGCGGACTGGCGCTGCTGTCGTTGCTGGGCCGGTCGGGGCTGGTCGGCAAGCCGGTGTTCGAGGCGACGGGCTACAGCCTGCCGTACACGACTGCCGCGGTGGTGGTGGCGCAGACGTTCGTCGCCATGCCGTTCTACGTCATCGCGGTCGAGGGTGCGCTGCGAACCGCAGGCGACGGCTACGAGCAGATCGCCTCGACCCTCGGAGCCGGCCGTTGGCGCGTGCTGTCGCGGATCACGCTTCCGCTCGTGCTGCCGGGTCTGGCCGCCGGTGCGGCGCTCGCCTTCGCACGCGCGCTCGGCGAGTTCGGGGCGACGGCACTCTTCGCGGGGAACTCTCCGGGCGTCACCCGGACCATGCCCCTGGCCATCTACACCGCCTTCAACGGGGTGGGCGTCACGCAGGATTCGGCGGTCGCGCTCTCGTTGCTGTTGCTGGTGAGTACCGCGGTGATCGTGCTCGGGCTGCGGTCGTGGCGAACGGACGCGGTCCGGTGAGCGGGCAGCCGCTCACCGCGCGCATCGAGATCCGCCGAGCGCAGTTCACCGTCTCGGCCGCGTTCGAGGTGCCGGGCGGGGAGTGCCTGGCGGTATTGGGTCCGAACGGTGCGGGCAAGTCGACGCTCCTGGGCGCGCTGGCGGGTCTCATCCGGCCGACCGCGGGCGAGATCCGCCTGGGTGGACGAGTCCTCGACGGCCGCGTCCACGTCCCGCCCGAGCAGCGCAGAGTGACCTTGCTCGAGCAGAAGCCCCGGCTCTTCCCGCACCTGTCGGTCGTCGACAATCTGGCCTTCGGGCCGCGTGCCCAGGGCCGATCCCGGCGGCAGGCGCGCGCGATCGCGGAGGGCTGGCTCGGTCGGATCGGTCTGCCCGATGCGGGCGGGTGGAAGCCGCATCGCCTCTCGGGCGGCCAGCAGCAGCGGGTCGCGATCGCCCGCGCGCTCGCCGCCGAACCCGAGGTGCTGCTGCTCGATGAGCCCTTCGCCGCGCTCGATGCGGCCAGCGCTCCGCAGATCCGGCGGATGCTCTCCGACGAGCTCGCGCGCACGGCGACCACCAGCGTCCTGGTGACACACGAGTTGGCGGACGCGTGGCAGTGGGCGAGCCGGTGTCTGGTGATCGAGTCGGGCACCGTCGTCGAGGAGACGACGCCGGCGCAGATGGCCGCGGCGCCGGCTCATCCGTTCAGCGCAGCCCTGGCGGGATACGCGGTGGTGCACGGCGTCTGGAGTGAGGGCGCCCTGGTGACCGGGGACGATGTGCTGCCGGCGGTCGCGGTCGAGGACGTCGCGGAGGGGGCCCGGGCGTTCGGGATCGTGGTTCCGCACGAGGTCACGGTGTCCCGGACGTCGGGCGCGGTCCGGAGCCGGGTGCGTTCGGTGTCGGTGCACGCGGGCCGGGTACTCGTCGAGAGCGACGGCGGTCTGGTGGCGCAGACTCCGGTGGGTGTGGTGCCGCCGGGTGTCGGAGAACAGGCGTGGTTCACCCCGACCGGGATGCGGGTTCGGCGCTTGCGCACGCCCGATGAGATTTCGGCTCCCGGACGGGGCTGTGAGCCCCGTCCGGGAGCCGAAATCTCCGCCGGCCCGCCGAGGTCAGCGCAGGGCGACGGTCAGCAGGACCGCTGAGTCGTCGTCGGCGACCAGGCCGTGCCGGGTCGGGGGAATATCGGTGAGGGCGCCGGCGCCCCCTTCCCAGTCGCCGTCCTCGCACGTCAACCGAACGCGGCCATGGAGGACCTGGAGGGTCGCCTCGCCGGGACTCTCGTGGTCGGACAGTTCGGCGCCGGCGCGGAGCGCGATCACGGTGTGCCGCAGCCGGTGGTCGCTGTGACCGCGCACCGTGCGTCCGGCGCGGCCGGAGTGCGCTTCGCGCGCCTCGGCCAGGAGTTCCTCGACCACTTCGGGTAACGACACCGCGCTCATGCCGACGCCTCCGCCCGCTCACGTTCGGCCTCACTCTTCGGGATGCCGAAGACGGTGAACAGACACGCCGCCGCCGCGAAGGCCACCAGGAGCCCGAGGCCGATCGTGTACGAGTGCTCCACCGCGTTGTAGGTCGCGCCCATCACCAGCGGCGGGAAGAAGCCGCCGAGGCCACCCGCCGCACCGACCAGGCCGGTGACCGCGCCCACGCGTGCGGGCGGTGAGGCCAGCGACACCCAGGCGAAGACCGAACCCGATCCCATGCCCATCATCATCGCCATCAGGATGAAGTCGACCGCGGCCAGCCCGCTGCCGAGGTCGGGCTTGGTCATCATCCACACGGCCAGCACTGCGGCGCCGCCGCACGAGATCGCGGTGATGATCCGCGGCCCGAACTTGTCGGAGAGTGCACCGCCGACCGGTCGCATCACCACCGCTGCGATGGCGAATCCGGCGGTGCGGGCGCCGGCCGACTTCAGGTCGGTGATGTCGTAGACGTCGTTCAAGTACGTCGGCAGGTAGGTGGAGAAGGCGACGAATCCGCCGAACGCCGCCGCATACAGGAAGGACATCTGCCAGGTGATCGGCAGCTTGAGAGCGCCGACGAGCTTCGGCACCGCCGACTCGGTGTTCGGCTCCCACGCCGGGGCCTCACGCATGAACATCCAGCAGGCCACCGCGACCACCACCAGCGCCACCGCGATGATGATGTGCGTGGGGAAGTAGCCGAACCATTCGCGGAACCGCGGCGTGAAGAACGCCGAGAGCGCCGTCCCGCCCATCCCGGCGCCGAAGACGCCGGTCGCGAAACCGCGGCGACTGGGTTCGTACCAGCTGTTCAGGAACGGGATGCCGACGGCGAAGGTGGTGCCCGCGATGCCGAGGAAGAAGCCGATCACCAGCAACATCGGGTACGACTTCAGCTCACCGGCCACCGCCACCAGAATCACGAAGGGCGCCGAGATCAGCAGCAGCGCGGTGAACATGATGCGGCCGCCGTAGCGGGGCGTCAGCACGCCGACGACGATCCGGCCGAGGGAGCCGACGAGGATCGGCACCGCGACGAGCACGGACTTCTGCGTGGAGTCGAGATCGAGTTCGTTCGGTCCGGCGTAGAACACGCCCAGCGGAGCGATCAGGTTCCAGGCCCAGAAGCTGATCGCGAAGGCGACGGTGGCGAGAACGAGATTGCGGGTCTGGGCCGATTTGTCGATTGTCACGGGCGCGGTCATTCAGTCACGGTCCTTCACACCGATGGGAGCCCAGCCGCGGCGGCTCGGCGCGTTGCCCGGGGCCGGGCGCGTGTCCTTGCTGCGGTAGACGATGTACGGGCGGAACAGGTAGTGGATGGGAGCGGTGAAGATGTGGACCAGCCGCGTGAACGGCACCAGCATGAACATGACCATGCCGATCACGACGTGGATGTGGAAGCGCAGTGGGGCCGCCTCCATCGAGGAGATGTCGGGCTGGAAGTAGAAGACCGAGCGGAACCACGGGGAGACGGTCTCGCGGTAGTTCACGCCCTCGCCGTGGGGATCGATCATGCCGACAAGGGTGATGTAGCTGCCCGCGATCAGCGCCGCGACCAGGACCGCGTACATCAGCTTGTCGTTGCGCGTCGTCGCCATGAAGACCGGCCCGGTGGTGCGCCTGCGATAGATGAGGATGCCCACGCCGAGCAGGGTCGCGGCGGCGGCGATGATGCCGCCGACCGCCGCCACCCAGTGGTACATCGTCTCGGTGATCCCGACCGCGTCGGTCCACGACTGCGGGATCACCAGACCGATGGCGTGGCCAGCGATCACCGCGAGGATCCCGTAGTGGAACAGCGGCGAACCGAACCGCAGCAGCCGGGACTCGTAGAGCTCCGACGAGCGGGTGGTCCAGCCGAACTTGTCGTACCGGTACCGCCAGATGGTTCCGCCGATCACGCTGATCAGCGCGATGTACGGTAGGACGCCCCACAGAAAGATGTTCATCGGTATGCCTCTTCGCCGGAGTCGGTGAAACCGTTGCGGGTGAAATCGTCGATGGTGAACAGGGGAAGCAGTCGCGCGTCGTACGGCTCGAGGCCGACGGTCTCGACGGCGCGCTCGGGACCGGCCATCGCGAGTGCGGATGCACGGTCGGGCGGCGACTGTCCGGGCAGTGTCGCGCACACCGCCGCCAGAACGTCCGCGTACGGGGAGCCGACGTCGACCAGCGACAGGCGGATCAGTTCGAGGGACGGACGGTTCTCGGTCAGGACCTGAACGCCGCGTTCGGGGTCCGCGAGCGCCGCGAACTCCAGGACCACCGGCAGGTGGTCGGGCAGTTCGCCGTGCAGATCCACCACGAATCCGCTGTCGCGGTAGAGCTGTTTGAAGTCGGTGAGAACCGATCCGCGACGCCGTGTGTCGCCGGCCGACCAGTAGGACAGGTACAGCGTGTGCTTGCGCGAGAGATCGAAGACGTCGGTGTAGTGCTGCGCGAGTTGCGAGGGGTCGGCCGATGCGGCGTGATCGAGGAACCCGCGCAGGGCGTCGGCGGACTCACCCGCGGCCGTCTCGTCGAGCGCCGACCTCATCAGGTCGATGCGGCCGAAGAACTCGGCGTCGGGGTAGCCGAGACTCCACGCGGCGATCTGATGCACCACGCGGGCATCGGTGCGCGCGGCGACACGTCGGCGGGGCAGCAGCCTCATGATCCGGACCCGTGCTCGGCGGACTGCTGCGGGAACATGCCCTCCGGGACGCCGTTTCCGTCCCAGTTCAACAGGTTGGTCCGACCGCGCAGAGTCGCGTCCCCGGCGGGCATGTCCGTGGTCTGCCGCTGCTTGAGCGCCTGGAAGGTCTCCACCGACACCGGGATCGGCCGGCCGCTGGCCTCGCCGAAGGAACCGGACTCGTACATGCCGGGGCCGCCCTCCTGATCGAGGGAGCAGGCCATCTCGTCGAGCTTGACGGCCTGCTCGTGGTGGGCGGTCGGAATCACGTAGCGCTCGTCGTACTTGGCGATCGCCAGAAGCCGGTACATCTCGTAGACCGATTCCTCGGTCATGCCGACCGAGCCCGGGATGAGCGGGTTGGTCTCACGACCGAGGTTGACGTCGCGCATGTACGCGCGCATGGCGGCCAGTTTCCGGAGCACGTCCTCGACGACGCCGGTGTCGCCCGCGGTGAACAACTCCGCGAGATACTCCACGGGGATGCGCAGAGAGTCGATGGCGCCGAAGAGATTGCCGTGATCCTCGCCGTCGTGTCCCTGCTCCGACAGCAGGTCGACGATCGGCGACAGCGGCGGGATGTACCAGACCATCGGCATCGTCCGGTACTCCGGATGCAGGGGCAGTGCCACCCGGTACTTCTTCGCGAGCGCGTACACCGGCGACCGGCGCGCGGCGTCCATCCAGTCGTCGGGGATCCCCGCGGCGCGGGCCTGCGCGATCACCTCCGGATCGTCGGGGTCGAGCATCAGATCGAGTTGGGCCTCGTAGAGGTCCTTGTCGTCGGGAACCGACGCCGCCGCGGTCACGGCGTCGGCGTCGTAGAGGAAGATGCCGAGGTACCGGAGCCGTCCGACGCAGGTCTCCGAGCACACCGTGGGCTGACCCACCTCGATGCGCGGATAGCACAGCGTGCACTTCTCCGCCTTGCCCGAGCGGTGGTTGAAATAGATCTTCTTGTACGGGCAGCCGGTGATGCACTGGCGCCAGCCGCGGCAGCGGTCCTGGTCCACCAGGACGATGCCGTCCTCCTTGCGTTTGTAGATCGCACCGGACGGGCACGACGCCATGCACGCCGGATTGAGGCAGTGCTCGCAGATGCGCGGAAGATAGAACATGAAGGTCTGCTCGAAGGAGAACTGGATCTTCGCCTCCGACTCCTTGCGGATCTTCTCGACGATCGGGTCCAGATCGCCGTACTCCGCCGACCCGCCCAGGTTGTCGTCCCAGTTGGCTGACCACGTGACCTTGGTGTCCTCACCGGTGATCAGCGACTTCGGCCGTGCGACCGGGAAGTCGTCGCCCAGCGGGGCGTTCACCAGCGTCTCGTAGTCGTAGGTCCACGGCTCGTAGTAGTCGCTCAGCGTGGGCTGGACCGGGCTGTGGAAGATGGTGAAGAGCTTCTGCAGGCGCCCGCCGGTGCGGAGCCGCAGATCGCCCTTCTTATTGAGGTGCCATCCGCCCTTCCACTGCTCCTGGTCCTCGTACCGCCGCGGATATCCCTGGCCGGGGCGGGTCTCGACGTTGTTGAACCACACGTACTCGGTGCCCGCACGGTTGGTCCACGCCTGCTTGCACGTGACCGAGCACGTGTGACAGCCGATGCACTTGTCGAGATTCATCACCATCCCGACCTGAGCCATGACTCGCATCAGTAGGTCACCTCCTGGCTGCGCTTGCGGATGGTCGAGACGATGTCGCGTTGATTGCCCGTCGGCCCGAGGTAGTTGAATGCGTACGTCAGCTGCGCATAGCCGCCGATCAGATGTGAGGGCTTCACCAGCAGACGGGTCGCGGAGTTGTGGATGCCGCCGCGGCGGCCCGTGGCCTCCGACTTCGGGACGTCGATGGTCCGCTCCTGGGCGTGGTGGACGTAGCAGACCCCGACTGGCATGCGGTGGCTGACGATGGCGCGTGCGACGTAGACGCCGTTGGCATTGACGCACTCGATCCAGTCGTTGTCGTGCACATCGATCGACGCCGCGTCCTCCGGCGACAGCCACGCGGTGGGACCGCCGCGCGAGAGCGAGAGCATGAACAGGTTGTCCTGGTACTCGGAGTGGATCGACCACTTGTTGTGCGGCGTGAGGTACCGGACGGTGATCTGCTTGCTGCCGTCGGGCCCGAGCTTCGGTTCGCCGAACAACCGATGCATGTCGAGGGGCGGTCGGTAGATCGGCAGCGCCTCCCCGATGTCGAGCATCCAGTCGTGGTCGAGGTAGAAGTGCAGACGCCCGGTGAGCGTGTGGAAGGGTTTGTCGCGCTCGATGTTCACGGTGAACGGCGCGTACCGTCGTCCGCCGCTCTCCGAACCCGACCACTCGGGTGAGGTGATGACCGGCACCGGTGCCGACTGCGTGTCGGCGAAGGTGATGCGCTTCTCCTCCGAACCCTCCGCGAGATCGGCGAGGCGCTTGCCGACGCGGCGTTCGAGTTTGGTGAAGCCGTCCACGGCCAGTTCGCCGTTGGTGGTACCGGAGAAGGTCAAGATCGCTTCGGCGAGCTTGGCGTCGGTGTCGATGGCGGGACGTCCGACGCCCGGTCGGTCGAAGTCCGGCCCGCTCGCGCCGTCGCCGGGCCGGGGCGGCATCACTCCGTTGGACGCCGCCAGCTTGGGGATCTGCGAGGCGATGTCGTAGTTGACGTCCTTGACGGTGAAGCCCAGCTTGTCGGCGAGCGGCCCGACGGTGGCCAGCTTGTCGGCGATGGCCGTGTAGTCGCGTTCCACCACCTGGAACGAGGGCATGTTCGCGCCGGGCATCGCCGGTGCGCCGTCGCGCCAGTCCACCACCCGGCCGTGCGGCTGCGCGGTCTCGCCGGGGGTGTCGTGCTGGGCGGCGGTGGCGACGAGGTCGTAGCGGGTACCCAGGTGGGTCCGCGCCTGCCGGGACAACTCCGCGGCCAGCAGGTGGAACAGGTCGAAGTCGCTCTTGGCCTCCCACGGCGGATCGATCGCCGGACTGAAGGCGTGGACGAACGGGTGCATGTCGGTGGAGCTGAGGTCGTGCTTCTCGTACCAGGTCGCTGCGGGCAGCACGATGTCGCTCAACAGCGTGGTCGACGTCATGCGGAAATCAGCCGACAGCAGCAGGTCGAGCTTGCCCTCGGGCGCCTGCTCGTGCCACTTCACCTCCCGGGGCCTCGGGGCCTCGGGATTCTCGCTGCCGAGCACGTTGTGATGGGTGCCGAGCAGGTGGCGCAGGAAGTACTCGTCGCCCTTGGCCGACGAGCCGAGCAGATTCGACCGCCACAGCACCAGCGTGCGCGGCCAGTTCTCGGGTGCGTCGACGTCGCTGATCGCCGGCGTCAGCCCGCCGTCGACCAGCTTCCCGGCCACGTACGACGCGGGATCGGTCGCGTCTCCCGACTCGACCGCCGAGCGGGCGGCGTCGGCCACGTCGAGCGGGTTGTCGGAGAACTGCGGATAGAAGGGCATCCATCCCAGCCGCGCCGACTGCGCGATGGCGTCGGCGGTGTGCATTCCGTCGAGCGTGCCCGATGACAGCGGTGAGGTCAGGGCCGACGTGGAGTAGCCGTCGTTGCGCCACTGGTCGGTGTGCATGTACCAGTACGAGGTGCCCGGCTGGGTACGCGGGGGACGGGTCCAGTCGAGGGCGTTGGCCAGTGAGATCCAGCCGGTGATCGGACGGCACTTCTCCTGGCCTACGTAGTGAGCCCACCCGCCGCCGTTGCGGCCCATGCAGCCGGTGAGGATGAGCATGGCCAGGATCGCCCGGTAGGTGGCGTCACCGTGGAACCACTGGCAGATGCCCGCACCCATGATGATCATCGACCGGCCGCCGGACTCCTCGGCGTTGGTGGCGAACTCCCGGGCGATACGGATAGCGGATTCGGCTGGGACGCTGGTGATCTCGGCCTGCCACGCGGGCGTGTAGGGACTGGAGGCGTCGTCGTAGCCGGTGGGCCACTGGCCCGGGAGGCCATCGCGGCCCACCCCGTACTGGGCCAGCAGCAGATCGTAGACGGTGGTGACCAGACCCCCGCCGAATCGCCGTGCGGGCACTCCGCGGGTGATGACCGAGCCGCTGCCGTCGGGGGCGTCGAAGGAGGGGAACGAGACCTCGACGGCCTCCGCGCCGGTTTCACCGAGCAGGGTGAGCCGTGGGGTGACACCGTCCAGATCGAGGTTCCACCGGCCTTCGCCGGACGGTGAGTACCGGTCGCCCAGGGTGCCGTTCGGGACCATCGGCTCGCCCGTCGCGTCGTCGATCAGGACCGTCTTCCAGACGTCCTCGGTGGGGCCGCTGGCCGGGTCCGGTCGCAACTCCTCAGAGGTCACGAACTTGCCGGGGACCAGCGTGCCGTCGCGCTCGTCGAGATGGATGAGGAAGGGGAGGTCGGTGTACTTGCGGGTGAAGTCGGCGAAGAACGGGGTCGGTCCGCCTTCTCGGTCGACGTAGAACTCCTTGAGGATCACGTGACCCATCGCCATCGCGAGCGCCGCGTCGGTGCCGGCCTGGGCGGGCAGCCACTCGTCGGCGAACTTGGAGTTGTCGGCGTAGTCGGGCGAGACGCTGACCACCTTGGTCCCGCGATAGCGGACCTCGGTCATCCAGTGGGCGTCGGGCGTCCTGGTCACCGGGACGTTGGATCCCCACATCATCAGGTACGACGCGTCCCACCAGTCGCCCGACTCGGGCACATCGGTCTGGTCGCCGAACACCTGCGGGCTGGCCACCGGGAGGTCGGCGTACCAGTCGTAGAACGAGGTCATCACGCCGCCGATGAGCTGTATGAACCGCGTTCCCACGCAGTGGCTCACGATCGACATCGCAGGGATCGGGGAGAAGCCCGCGCAGCGGTCGGGGCCGTAGGTCTTGATGGTGTGGACATGCGCCGCGGCGGCCATCTCGATCGCCTCGTCCCACGTGACGCGGACCAGTCCGCCCTTGCCGCGAGCCTGCTGGTAGGAGCGCCGGCGCAGCGGGTCGCCGACCACGTCGGCCCACGCGAGCACGGGATCGCCGGTGCGGCGCTTGGCCTCCCGGTACATCTCCAGGAGCACTCCGCGCGCATAGGGGTGGCGGACCCGGGTGGGCGAGTAGGTGTACCAGGAGAACGAGGCGCCGCGCGGGCAGCCGCGCGGCTCGTACTCCGGCCGGTCGGGGCCCACCGACGGGTAGTCGGTCTCCTGTGTCTCCCAGGTGATGATGCCGTCTTTGACGTACACCTTCCACGAACACGAGCCCGTGCAGTTCACCCCGTGGGTGGACCGGACGATCTTGTCGTGACTCCAGCGGTCGCGGTAGAAGATGTCGCCCGCACGACCGCCGTCGCGGAAGACCGCGCGTCTGTCGTCGGTCTCATCCCATTTGGTGAAGAAGCGGCCGACGTCCAACAATGCTTGTGCTGCCGGGCCCTGAACCGAGTCAGACGCTGTCATACGGCTCACTGTAAAACGGGATGTGATGCCGCGCCGGGCGAATTCGGAGGGCGCCGAATTCTCGCGACGCACGGCCGGACGATCCGGGTACGACGGCCATGTGATATGAGGACCAAAGTCTCTAGCCGGACATGCGCGCGCCGCGGGCCAGAGATGAGCTCTCGGCCCGCCGCGGTCGATTTGGGTTCTGCCAGCGCGTTCACTACACTGTTTCAGGTTGCCTGGGTGAAGTGTGCCCCCAGGGCCCACAACTTCATACAGCTTGACGGTGCCGGTGAAAAGCCAATGGCATCTTCAGGCGTTGAACAATGCACAACTATCCACTTCGTGGAAGGCCCACCAGTGCTGATCGGCAGCGATGCCGGTGACACCGCTGTATGGGAACCGCTACGAGAAAGGTTGACGGTCAACCATGACCATGACTGACCCGATCGCAGACTTTCTGACGCGTCTGCGTAACGCCAATTCGGCGTACCACGACGAGGTTTCACTGCCTTCGTCGAAGATCAAGGTGAACATCGCCGAGATCCTCAAGCGCGAGGGCTACATCACCGACTACCGCGTCGAAGACGCCGAGGTCGGCAAGAAGCTCACCGTGACCCTGAAGTACGGCCCCAGCCGCGAGCGCAGCATCGCCGGCCTCCGCCGCGTTTCGAAGCCGGGTCTGCGTGTGTACGCAAAGTCCACCAACCTGCCCAAGGTTCTGGGCGGCCTCGGCGTGGCCATCATCTCCACGTCGTCCGGTCTGCTCACCGACCGCCAGGCAGCAAACCAGGGCGTGGGCGGCGAAGTCCTCGCTTACGTCTGGTAGGGGAGCGTAGAGAATGTCGCGTATTGGTAAGAATCCCATTGAAATCCCCGCCGGCGTCGATGTCGCGATCGACGGCCAGGACGTCAAGGTCAAGGGCCCGAAGGGCGAACTGAGCCTGACGGTCACCTCGCCGATCGCGGTGGCGAAGGAAGACAACGCCATCGTCGTCACCCGGCCGAACGACGACCGCGAGAACCGTGCCCTGCACGGTCTGAACCGTTCGCTGCTGAACAACCTCGTCGTCGGTGTGACCCAGGGTTACACCACGAAGATGGAGATCTTCGGTGTCGGTTACCGCGTCCAGGCCAAGGGCAAGGACCTCGAGTTCGCCCTCGGCTACAGCCACCCCGTGCCGATCGAGGCTCCGGAGGGCATCACCTTCGCGGTGGAGTCCCCGACCAAGTTCTCGGTCTCGGGAATCGACAAGCAGCTAGTCGGCCAGATCTCGGCGAACATCCGCCGCCTGCGTCGTCCGGACCCCTACAAGGGCAAGGGCATTCGCTACGAGGGTGAGCAGATCCGCCGCAAGGTCGGAAAGACGGGTAAGTAAGCCATGAGTGAAACAGCAACCGTTCGCAAGCCCATCGGCAAGGACGTCTCGACTCGCCGTCGCACCGCGACCAACCGTCGTCACTTCCGCCTGCGCAAGAAGATCAACGGCACCGCCGAGCGTCCGCGCATGGCCGTCAAGCGCAGCAGCCGTCACATCCACGTCCAGGTCATCGACGATCTGACCGGTCGTACCCTGGCCGCCGCCAGCAGCATCGAGGCTGACGTGCGCGCCGCCGGCGGCGACAAGTCGGCTCAGGCCGCCAAGGTCGGCGAGCTCGTCGCAGCCCGCGCCAAGGCTGCAGGCATCGAGGCCGTCGTCTTCGATCGCGGAGGCAAGGCGTACCACGGCCGCATCGCGGCTCTGGCCGACGCCGCCCGCGAGGGAGGACTGCAGTTCTGATGATGACCACCAAGATGATTAACGGAGGCGACCTCTGATGCCCGGACGTCAGCGTGATGGCGGCAACGGACCCGCCGGAAACAACAACAACGACAACCGCGGTGAGCGCCGCGGCCGCGGCGATCGTCGCGACAACCGCAACCGCGAGCGCGAGGAGAAGAACCACCTCGAGCGCGTGGTGACCATCAACCGCGTGTCGAAGGTCGTCAAGGGCGGTCGTCGCTTCAGCTTCACCGCTCTCGTGGTGGTCGGCGACGGCCAGGGCATGGTCGGTGTCGGCTACGGCAAGGCCAAGGAAGTCCCGGCGGCGATCCAGAAGGGCGTCGAAGAGGCTCGCAAGAACTTCTTCCGCGTCCCGCTGATCGCGGGCACCGTGACCCACCCGGTTCAGGGTGAGGCCGCAGCCGGTGTCGTGATGCTCCGCCCGGCCAGCTCGGGTACCGGTGTCATCGCGGGCGGCGCCGTGCGTGCCGTCCTGGAATGCGCCGGTGTCACCGACGTTCTCGCGAAGAGCCTCGGCTCGGACAACGCGATCAACGTCGTCCACGCCACGGTCGCCGCACTCAAGATGCTGCAGCAGCCTGAAGAGGTCGCTGCTCGTCGCGGGCTGACCGTCGAAGAGGTCACCCCCGCCGGCATGCTGCGCGCACGCGCGGCCGCCGCAGCGAACAAGGGAGCATAAGCCATGGCTGAGCTGAAGATCACCCAGATCAAGGGCACCATCGGTACCAAGAAGAACCAGCGTGACAGCCTGCGCACCCTTGGGCTCAAGGGCATCCGCCAGACGGTCACCCGCGAGGACACCCCGATCAACCGCGGCCTCATCAACGTGGTTCGTCACCTCGTGACAGTCGAAGAGGTTTAGTCATGACCATCAAGCTGCACCACCTTCGCCCCGCTCCGGGCGCGAAGACCGAGAAGACCCGCGTGGGTCGCGGTGAGGGCTCCAAGGGTAAGACCGCCGGTCGCGGCACCAAGGGCACCAAGGCGCGCAAGAACGTTCCGGCCCGCTTCGAGGGCGGCCAGATGCCGATTCACATGCGCCTGCCGAAGCTGAAGGGCTTCACCAACCGCAACCGCGTGGAGTACCAGGTCGTCAACGTCGGCGACATCTCGCGGCTGTTCCCGGAGGGCGGCACCATCGGCGTCGCCGATCTGGTCGCCGCGGGCGCCGTCCGCAAGAACCAGCTCGTGAAGGTTCTGGGCGACGGTGAGCTCACCGTGAAGGTCGACATCACCGCCGACAAGTTCACGGGCTCCGCCAAGGAGAAGATCGCCGCTGCCGGCGGCACCGCGACGCAGGCCTGAGCCTTCGCCGCATGCAGAACTGCCGAACCGGTCAGGTGTTGCGACGCACGACTATTGAGTCGTTGCGCCGCTCACCTGACCGGTGGCGGTTCTGGGGCTGTTAAAGTTTCACCGAGGGCGTCCGGCTGAGGACGCCCCGGTCATTTCCGAGTCGACCGCCAATGCACGATGAGGCGCACGTGCCCACCGAGTCTGCGGTGCTATAGGAGGAGTTAGTGCTTTCCCCCCTCGTGGCGACCTTCAGGACGCCCGACCTGAGGAAGAAGATCTTCTATGTCCTCGGCATCCTCATCCTGTACCGTCTCGGCACGACGCTCCCGTCGCCCGGCGTGGACTTCAAAGAGATCGAAAGCTGTGTCGATGCGGCCAGCCGCGGCGACTCGGGCCAGATCTACTCGCTGATCAACATGTTCTCCGGCGGCGCACTGCTGCAGCTGTCGGTGTTCGCGATCGGCATCATGCCGTACATCACGGCCAGCATCATCGTTCAGCTGCTCACCGTCGTCATCCCTCGGTTCGAGCAGCTGCGAAAAGAAGGCCAGTCCGGTCAGACCAAGATGACGCAGTACACCCGCTACCTCACGGTGGCGCTGGCACTGCTTCAGTCGACGGGCATCGTCGCGCTGGCGGCCACCGGCAACCTCCTGCCGTCGAACGGGGCCGACTGCAACGCAGACGCAATCCTCAACGACACCAGCGTCTTCGGCCTGTCGATCATCGTCCTGGTGATGACCGCGGGCGCCTGTCTGGTGATGTGGTTCGGCGAGCTCATCACCGAGCGCGGTGTCGGCAACGGCATGTCGCTGCTGATCTTCACCGGCATCGCCGCCCGCATCCCGGCTGAGGGCCGGACCATCCTGCAGCAGCGCGGCGGCCTGGCCTTCGGCCTCGTCTGCGTGGCGATCGTGCTCATCCTGGTGGCCGTGGTGTTCATCGAGCAGGGCACCCGCCGCGTGCCGGTTCAGTACGCCAAGCGCATGGTGGGCCGCAAGATGTACGGCGGTTCGTCGACGTACATGCCGATCAAGGTCAACACCGCGGGCGTCATCCCGGTGATCTTCGCGTCCTCGTTGCTGTACATCCCGCAGTTGATCATTCAGCTGACGAACAGCAACGACGGCGAGGCCGCCGGCTGGAAGCTGTGGCTTCAGGACAACCTGATCAACCCGTCCAGCTGGTTCCACATCGTCACGTACTTCCTGCTGATCATCTTCTTCACGTACTTCTACGTCGCCGTCACGTTCAACCCAGAAGAACGAGCCGACGACATGAAGCGGTACGGCGGCTTCATCCCGGGCATCCGCCCCGGCCAGCCGACCGCTGACTACCTGAGCTACGTGCTCAGCCGGATCACGCTGCCCGGCTCGCTGTACCTGGGCATCATCTCGATCCTCCCGAACCTGTTCATGGACATCGGCGGCGGCAGCGCCTCGAACATCCCGTTCGGCGGTACCGCGCTCCTGATCATCGTGGCCGTCGGCCTCGACACGATCAAGCAAGTGAACAGCCAGTTGATGCAACGCAAGTACGAAGGGTTCCTGAAGTGAGACTCGTCATCCTCGGACCGCCCGGAGCGGGCAAAGGCACACAGGCCGAACTGATGTCGGAGGCCCTCGGCATTCCGCACATCTCGACCGGCGACCTGTTCCGCGCGAACATCTCGCAGGGCACCCCGATCGGCGTGGAGGCCAAGAAGTACCTGGATGCGGGCAATCTGGTCCCGCCGGAGATCACCATCAACATGGTCCGCGAGCGGGTCGCGGAGCCGGATGCGGCCAAGGGCTTCATCCTCGACGGCTTCCCGCGCTCCACCGAGCAGGCGGTCGCGCTCGAGGGCATCCTCGACGATCTGTCGACCAAGCTCGACGGCGTGCTGTCGTTCAAAGTCGATACCGACGTGGTGGTGGAGCGGATGCTCGCCCGCGGTCGCGCCGACGACACCGAAGAGGTCATCCGCAACCGCATGGCCGTGTACGACGCGGAGACCGCGCCGCTGCTCGACCACTACGCCGGTCAGGTCACGGAGATCGACGCCGTGGGCTCGGTCGACGAGGTCCACCAGCGCGTGCTCGCGGCTCTCGGCAAGGCCTGATCCACCGGTGGGTTTCCGCAAGCCGAAGGCCGTTCCGTTTCGGAGCGCGGGCGAGCTGGACGCGATGGAGGCGGCGGGCGCCGTGGTCGGCGCCGCCCTCGTCGCTGTCCGGGCCGCGGCCACCGCGGGGATGAGCACCCTGGATCTGGACGAGATCGCCGAATCGGTGATCCGCGAAGCCGGTGCGGTGCCGTCCTTCAAGGGCTATCACGGCTTTCCCGGCTCCATCTGCAGCTCGGTCAACGAGGTTGTCGTGCATGGCATTCCGTCCAAGGACGTGGTGCTGGAGCAAGGTGATCTGGTATCGATCGACTGCGGCGCCATCCTCGACGGCTGGCACGGCGACTCCGCGTGGACGTTCGGCATCGGCGAACTCTCCGACGCCGACGCCGAACTGAGCGAGGCGACCCGACTCTCGATGGAGGCGGGGATCGCTGCGATGGTCCCCGGCAACCGCCTCACCGACGTCTCACACGCGATCGAGAACGGGACGTACGCGGCGGCCGCGAAATTCGGCCGCGAGTTCGGGATCGTCGCGGGATACGGGGGACACGGCATCGGTCGGGAGATGCACATGGACCCGTTCCTGCCCAATGAGGGCAAGCCGAATCGCGGGCCGCGGCTCGTGGTCGGATCGACTCTGGCGATCGAACCGATGCTCACCCTCGGCACGGCGGACACCACGGTGCTCGAGGACGATTGGACCGTCGTCACCGACGACGGCTCACGGTCGGCCCACTGGGAGCACACGGTCGCCGTCACCGAGGACGGTCCGCGAATCCTCACTCCGCGCCCCGCCTGACGCGTAGTCATCTCTGACTGTGCCGCCGACCGTCCGGGTCGGCGGCACAGTCGTCTCCTCAGTGGTTTCGACACGCTCGGCGCCAGGGCGCCTCGCGGCTCAACCAGCGGGCGGGTGGGCATTTATCGCTGGTTGAGCGAGCGGTCCTATCGCTGGTTGAGCGCGTGCAGTCTTTATCGCTGGTTGAGCGAGCGCAGCGAGTCGAAACCCCCGTCACACCCACTGCGACCGGCGTCGGCCTCGCAGACCTCCACCGATGCGGTCGACCGCCAGCGCGCCGCACCGACGGCGAGCACGACGAAGGTGAACCACACGTACGCGTCGCCGACGATGCTCTGCCACCAACTCCAGCCGAGTTCGGTGTCGTGACCGCTCGGCAGGAGCCAGTGCGGGCCCACTGCGAAGATCACCGCCGCCAGAACGGTGGCGGCCACGAGCATCCCTCCGAAGCGTCTGGTCCAGATCGCGTAGACCGCGATCAGAAGCGCCGGCGCCACCCAGGTCCAGTGATGCGACCAGCTCACCGGGGACACGAGCAGTACCGCTGCGGCGTTGACCAGCAGCGCGGTGGCCTGCTGCCCGGCCGCCAGGAGGCGGCTCATCCAGACCGCGGCGAGCACGACGGCGACGACCGACAGGACGAGCCACGCGGCGGTCGAGACACTGTCGCTCATGCCGAACCGGAACACTGCGCCCTTGATCGACTGATTACCCGCGTAATAGGCCGCGCCGATGCGTTCGGTCTCGCCGAGAGTGTGAAACCAGTACTTCGCCGAATCGGCGGGCATCACGAGCCAGGCGACGGCGACGGCGCCGACCGTCCCCGCGACCATCGTCGCCGCCCCGCGCCAGTCGCGGCGAAGGAGGAAGTAGAGCAGGAAGCCTGCCGGCGTGAGTTTGATCGACACCGCGATGCCGATGAGGAGCCCGCGGGGCCACTTCGGATTCCGGCAGAGGACGTCGAAGGCGATCAGCGCCATCAGGACGGCGTTGATCTGTCCGTAGCTCAAGGTCTGCCTGACCGGTTCGACGAACTCGGCGATCGCGGTTGCGCCGATCACCAGTGTGGCGCGGTCGATGCGGTCCAGCTTCGGTGCGAGCCGAGCCAGGACCAACCAGAGCGTCAGTGCGACCGCCGCGAGAGTCAGCGCGAACATCACGGCGTCCGCAGCGGACGTCGGCAGCATCGCGAGCGGACTGAAGACGATCGCCGCCAGCGGCGGATAGGTGAACGGCAGGGCGTGCCCGTCCACCAGAGGCGTGGGGCCGTACAACGACTGACCGTCGAGCCACAGCCGTGCGCCCATCCGGTACACGTGCAGATCCAGGTAGCTCTGCCAGCGAATGCCGATGACCGTGCTCAGCGCGAGAAGCGCCACTGCCAGGCCGAGAAGGCGACCGTGCCGGGCGGTGATCGTTCGGCTCAGCGGGTTCGGCACCGCGTCAGCGTATCAGCGCCGCGGGGGAGTGGATCGAGCCGAGGCGGCGGGCGGTGTCGCCGATCTAGACGTCGAGGATCAGCGTCACCGGGCCGTCGTTGACCAGATCGACGTGCATGTGTGCGCCGAAGCGTCCGGTCTCGACGGTCGCGCCGAGCGCGCGCAGGGCGTCGACCACCTCGTCGACCAGTGGTTCGGCGACCGGACCCGGGGCGGCCGCACTCCACGACGGTCGCCGGCCCTTGTCGGTGTTCCCGTACAGCGTGAACTGGCTGATCACCAGGATCGGGGCGTTCAGATCCGCCGCCGAGGCCTCGCGGCGGTCGTCACCTCCGTCGAGGATCCGCAGACGCCAGATCTTGTCGGCGAGCTTGGCCGCGGCGGCCCGGTCGTCGTCGTGGGTGACGCCGACCAGTGCGACCAGACCGAGTGCCCCGCCGGACAGGTCGAGGGCGCCGACGGTCTCTCCGTCGACGGTGACGGACGCGGAACTGACGCGCTGGATCACGGCCCGCATGTCAGAGCAACTCGTACACGCCGGACACCGATGCGCCGACCCGCCGTTGGCCCCCGGCGCCTGCCGAGGCTCCCATCACCGCGACACCGAGGTCGATCCGCAGTCCATGGCAGCGCGCGGACGTCTCACCGAGGCCGCAGACCGCCACGGTGCGGCGCTCACTCACAGATTCTCGACGCTGTCGCGCATCACCATGGCCGTCAGCCATCCGACCACCGAGACGACGATCGCGCCGAAGATCGCCGCCCAGAAGAAGCTGTCCACCACGAGACCGTGGTGGAAGACGTTGTGGGTCAGCCAGCTTGTGATCTCCAGCATCAACGCGTTGATGATGATGTGGATGAGGCCGAGCGTGAGGATGTACAGCGGAATCGAGAGGATCTGGATGATCGGCTTGATGAAACCGTTCACGAGTCCGAAGACCACCGCGACGAAGAAGACGATGCCGACCTTCGCCCACCACGACTCGATGTCGCCGAACTCGAAGTGGACGCCGGGAACGATGAGGGTGGCGATCCACAGGGCCACGCCGGTCAGGGCGCTGCGGATGAGGAATGCACGCATGCCTCCAGTGTGGCACGCCGTTTGGAACGAACGCCGCAACTGGCGTAGACTCGATCGTCGGTGCGTCGTGCGGTCACGCATGCCCACGCCCGGTGCCTCACAGCACCGGACCGGGGTGACCGTTCGATAACGCCACCGTAGCGGATAGACGAAGCTGGAGTCGGCGGACACGGTAAGGCCGGTCGCCGGAGAATCGCGGAGGATATGGCGAAGAAAGATGGGGCCATTGAGGTCGAGGGACGCGTAGTCGAGCCCCTGCCCAATGCGATGTTCCGCATTGAGCTGGAGAACGGACACAAGGTCCTCGCCCACATCAGTGGCAAGATGCGGCAGCATTACATCCGCATCCTGCCTGAGGATCGAGTCGTCGTGGAGCTCTCGCCCTACGACCTCGGCCGCGGACGCATCGTCTACCGGTACAAGTAACCCTCGTACGGGCGGTGCCGGAGCGATGCGTCGCTTCGTGGTGCCCGGACACCGTGCTGCCGAGTCCTACGGCGGCACGCCACAGGAGAACAAAGGGAGAAGCTGACGTGAAGGTCAAGCCGAGCGTCAAGCCGATCTGCGAGAAGTGCAAGGTGATCCGCCGTAACGGTCGGGTCATGGTGATCTGCGACAACCTGCGTCACAAGCAGCGTCAGGGCTGATCAGCTTCTTCAGGTCGCTTGAAGACACATAACTGAACATCGTTATCGAAGAACTCCCAGAACCAGCATTCGCAGACGCGCGGATGCCGACCCCCGGTGCAGAGGCCGGGGCCCGGCGCAGAGTCCGGGGCGGGCTGGGAGCAGACCTCTGAATATGTAAGGAATCGCCACATGGCACGTGTTGCAGGTGTGGATCTCCCCCGCGAGAAGCGGCTGGAGATCGCGCTCACCTACATCTACGGGGTGGGTCGCACCACCTCGAAGGAAATCCTCGCCGCCACCGGCCTCTCGGCCGATCTGCGCGCCAAGGACCTGACCGACGCAGACGTCGCGAAGCTCCGCGAGTACATCGAGTCCTCGGTCAAGGTCGAGGGTGACCTGCGCCGCGAGGTGCAGGCCGACATCCGTCGCAAGATCGAGATCGGCTGCTACCAGGGTCTGCGCCACCGTCGCGGCCTGCCGGTCCACGGTCAGCGCACCAAGACCAATGCCCGTACTCGTAAGGGCCCGAAGAAGACCATCGCCGGGAAGAAGAAGTAATGCCCCCCAAGTCACGTAGCGCAGGCCCGAAGAAGGGCACCCGTCGTCGCGACAAGAAGAACGTTCCGCTGGGCCACGCCCACATCAAGTCGACGTTCAACAACACCATCGTCTCGATCACCGACCCCGAGGGCAACGTGATCAGCTGGGCCAGCTCCGGCCACGTCGGCTTCAAGGGCTCGCGTAAGAGCACCCCGTTCGCCGCGCAGCTCGCTGCCGAGAACGCTGCCCGCAAGGCGCAGGAGAACGGTGTCAAGAAGGTCGATGTGTTCGTCAAGGGACCGGGTTCGGGTCGCGAGACCGCCATCCGGTCGCTGCAGGCCGCCGGCCTCGAGGTCGGCACCATTTCCGATGTGACCCCGCAGCCGCACAACGGCTGCCGTCCGCCCAAGCGGCGCCGGGTCTAGCGGGACCCGGAATAGAGACAGAAGGAAGTAGAACATGGCTCGCTATACCGGCCCCGCAACCAAGAAGTCCCGTCGTCTTCGCGTCGATCTGATCGGCGGAGACCAGGCGTACGAGCGTCGCCCGTACCCGCCCGGCCAGCACGGTCGCGCGCGGATCAAGGAGACCGAGTACCTGCTCCAGCTGCAGGAGAAGCAGAAGGCCCGCTTCACCTACGGCGTCATGGAGAAGCAGTTCCGGCGCTACTACGAGGAAGCCAACCGTCGCTCGGGCAAGACCGGCGACGTGCTGCTGCAGATCCTCGAGTCGCGTCTGGACAATGTCGTGTACCGCGCCGGACTGGCCCGGACTCGTCGTCAGGCCCGCCAGATGGTCAGCCACGGCCACTTCACCGTGAACGGTGTTCGCGTGGACGTGCCCAGCTACCGCGTCAGCCAGTACGACATCATCGACGTCCGTCCGAAGTCGCTGCAGACCACGCCGTTCCAGATCGCCAAGGAGACCCTGGGCGATCGTCCGACCCCGGCCTGGCTGCAGGTGGTTCCGTCGACTCTGCGCATCCTCGTGCACTCGCTGCCCGAGCGCGCACAGATCGAGGTTCCGCTCACCGAGCAGCTCATCGTCGAGTACTACTCCAAGTAGTCTCACCCGAGCTTTCGCGAAACCTACTGAGCAGCATCAGCTGCCCGGTCCACCTCGACGCCGTCAAATAGTGGGCGGCCGAAGGAGAATCCCACCACATGCTCATCTCACAGCGACCCACTCTGTCCGAAGAGGTCATCGCCGAGAACCGCTCGAAGTTCACCATCGAACCCCTCGAGCCGGGCTTCGGCTACACCTTGGGCAACTCGCTGCGGCGCACGCTGCTGTCGTCCATCCCGGGCGCGGCGGTCACCAGCATCCGCATCGACGGTGTCCTGCACGAGTTCACCACCGTTCCCGGCGTGAAGGAGGATGTCACCAACATCATCCTGAACCTCAAGGGACTGGTCGTGAGCTCCGAAGAGGACGAGCCGGTCACCATGTACGTCCGTAAGCAGGGCCCGGGCACCGTGACCGGTGCGGACATCGTTCCGCCCGCCGGCGTCACCGTGCACAACCCGGACCTGCACATCGCGACCCTCAACGACAAGGGCAAGCTCGAGATCGAGCTGGTCGTCGAGCGGGGCCGCGGTTACGTGCCGGCCGTGCAGAACAAGGCCACCGGCGCCGAGATCGGCCGCATCCCGGTCGACTCGATCTACTCGCCGGTCCTGAAGGTGACCTACAAGGTCGAGGCCACCCGTGTCGAGCAGCGCACCGACTTCGATCGGCTGGTGCTCGACGTGGAGACCAAGAACTCCATGACCGCGCGTGACGCCCTGGCGTCGGCCGGCAAGACCCTGGTCGAGCTCTTCGGCCTGGCTCGGGAGCTCAACGTCGAGGCCGAGGGCATCGAGATCGGCCCGTCGCCGCAGGAGGCGGATCACATCGCCGCGTTCAGCCTGCCGATCGAGGATCTCGAGCTGACCGTCCGTTCGTACAACTGCCTCAAGCGCGAGGGTGTCCACACCGTCGGCGAGCTGGTTGCGCGCACCGAGTCGGATCTGCTCGACATCCGCAACTTCGGCCAGAAGTCGATCGACGAGGTCAAGGTGAAGCTGCACAGCCTGGGTCTGGCCCTCAAGGACAGCCCGGCGAGCTTCGACCCGTCGCAGGTCGCCGGCTACGACCCGGCCACCGGCACCTGGTCCGATGATGCGTCGTTCGGCGACGACGGTGGCGAGGATTACGCCGAGACCGAGCAGCTGTAGGGCTCGCAAAGAACCACCTGGTTTTTCCAGACCAACGGACTTCCGGTCGCGAGATCGTGAGTCGCTCCTAGGAGAAAGACATGCCCAAGCCCACCAAGGGTGCCCGCCTCGGCGGGTCGGCCAGCCACCAGAAGGCGATCCTGGCGAACCTCGCCACGGCTCTCTTCGAGCACGGCCGAATCACCACCACCGAAGCCAAGGCGAAGCGGCTGCGTCCGTACGCCGAGAAGCTGATCACCCACGCGAAGGCCGGCCAGCTGGCCAACCGTCGCGAGGTCATGAAGGACATCCGCGACAAGGATGTCGTTCACACCCTGTTCGCCGAGATCGGCCCGCACTTCGCGGAGCGCAACGGCGGATACACCCGCATCATCAAGACGCTGCCGCGCAAGGGCGACAACGCCCCGATGGCCGTGATCGAGCTGGTGCAGGAGAAGACGGCGTCGTCGGAGGCCAACCGTGCCACCCGCGCCGCCGCGTCCAAGGCCAAGGCGGCCGAGGAGGCTGCTCCGGCAGAAGCCGCTGACGAGGCTCCGGCCGACGAGGCCGCTGCCGACGAGGCACAGGACCAGTAGCCGCTTCGCTCGCCGGTGACCTGACGGTCGCCGCCGAGCGAGAGGTGACACTCCATGACGACACAGCCCGTCCCCATCATCGATGGGGACGGGCTGTGTCGTCTTCGGCTGCTGATCGGCTACGACGGCACCGACTTCTCCGGCTGGGCCACGCAGCCCGGTCGACGGACGGTCTGCGAGAGTCTCGAGCAGACGCTGAGCACCGTGCTCCGCGCGCCGATTCGGCTGACTGTCGCGGGCCGGACCGACGCCGGTGTCCACGCCGCCGGGCAGGTGGCGCACTGCGACGTCCCCGTCGCGTCGTTGCAGACCAGGTCCATCGACGGGGACCCGTCGCGACTGGTTCGCAGGCTCGCCAAGATGCTCCCGGACGATGTGCGGGTGAAGCGGATCGAGACCGTTTCCGCAGACTTCGATGCGCGTTTCTCCGCACTGGCGCGCACGTACGAATACCGGCTCACCGACGCCGCGTGGGGCGCCGAGCCGACCCTCGCCCGCACCACCGCCGATTGGACCCGGCCCCTGGACGTCGAGGCCATGAACGCGGCCTCGGCGGCTCTGGTCGGGCTCAACGACTTCGCGGCCTTCTGCCGCTACCGGCCGGGCTCCACCACCATCCGCGATCTCCAGCGCTTCAGTTGGCGGCGAGACGGCGACGTGCTGGTCGGCACCGTGGTGGCCGACGCCTTCTGCTGGTCGATGGTCCGGTCCCTCGTGGGCGCGGTGGCCTCGGTCGGCGACGGTCGCCGCGGCGTCGACTGGTGTGCCGGGCTGTTGTCTGAGCGCGCACGCTCCGCGCAGGTGCCCGTGGCGCAGGCCCGTGGCCTGTGCCTGACGAGCGTGAGCTACCCGCCGCCCGAGGAGTGGGCGGCGCGCAACGAACGGACGCGGGACGTCCGCGACGCCGGTGATCTCGGGTGTGCGGGTCCGGTCGTGGAGTAGTCCGCCGCGCCCTCGGTCACCCGCCGGTTCCGCGCCGCGGGGGATTGGCGAAGTCGTCGGCGATGGTGGCGGCCAGTTCGACGAACGACCGGCGGGTGGACTTGCTGAGGAGTTCCAGATCGATGTCGGCGCCTTCGGCGAGGTGATCGTCGAATCCGATGGTGTGTACCGCCCGGCAGCGGGTCAGGAAGTGTTGTACGAGCTGGTCGACGTCGATGGTCGACGAACCCGGTCGGGATGAGCTGAGCACCACCACGCTGTGCGGGATGAGGTGGCCGTAGCCGTGTCCGGCCAGCCAGTCCAGCGTGGAACCGGCGCTGCGTGCTCCGTCGAGTGCGGGAGAGGAGACCAGGACCAGAGCGTCGGCGGTGTCGAGGACGCCGCGCATGGCGTCGGCGCTCATTCCGGTGCCGCAATCGGTGAGGATCACGTTGTAGAAGCGCTGGAGAATGTCGACGACGCCGCGGTACTCCCGTTCGCTGAACGCCTCGGCGGCAGCGGGGTCGCGTTCTGAGGCCAGCACTTCGAGCCGGCTGGGGGCTTGCGAGGTGTGCGCCCGGACATCGGAGTACCGGTGCACCGCGGTGTCGGCGAGCAGGTCGCGGACCGTGGAGGCGGTCTGCTGCGGAATGCGCTGCGCGAGGGTTCCGAGATCCGGATTGGCGTCCACCGCGATCACCCGGTCGCCGCGGAGCGATGCGAACGTGGAACCGAGTCCGATCGTCGTGGTGGTCTTGCCCACGCCGCCCTTCAACGACAGCACCGCGATACGGTAGTCGCCGCGAATCGGGCGCCGGAGTCGTTCCAGCAGCTGCTGGTACTCGATTTCGGCGGGCGACTCGCCAGGGTTCACCAACCCGGCGGTCACCGCGTGCACGGCGCGCCGCCATCCGCGCACCGGGGCACGCCGTGCCTTGCGCAGGATCGCGACTTGATCCAGGGCTGGACCGGCGGGCGGGAGCGGTGCGGCCGGTGCGGCCGGGACGAACCCGCTGACGGGCGGCCCGAGCGGCGCGGGTGCCGGTGGCACCGGATACGGCATCGGTGCGGGATGGACCGTCGCGTCGATCTCCGGTGCGGCGCGCAGCGGTGCAGCCTCATCGGGCTCTGCGGAGGCGTGCTCTGCGGAGACGGGCGGCGAGAGACCGATGATCGCGGACAGATCGATGTCCGGCCGCGGTTCGTGCGGCTGATGGTCGAGCCAGGGCGGAGTGTCGCTCATCTGGACTTCTGATGGTGTCATGTGTCCCCCTCGGGTCGCTCGCAGCGACGATGCTGCGGTCGGGGTGGAACGTTAGACGTCGCCGACCCAGACACGCCCGCGTTCGAATCGATGGAACCGAAAACGAGTCACGTGCGTCTAAGTCACATGGCAGAAGAGAATCGACATCAGGATTCCGACACGGAACCGGCGGGGCTGACCACTGTCGCATCGAGATCCGGGACCATCTCCGTCACGTGCACGGCCGCGGGACTGCCGGTGGGGATGACTATTTCGTCTCGGGCGATGCGGCGGTCTCCGGCGGCACTGGCGCGCGAGATCATGGCGCTGTGCACCCTCGCGAGCACGACAGCGGGAGTGCAGGCCAGGCACCGGTTGCGGGGGCGCGGTGTCGATGAGGAGGCACTCGATCTGCTCGGGCTGCCGTCGCGCAAGGAGCTGGTGAACGCCGAGGCGGCAGCGGATGCCTCGAGTGCAGGACGGAATCGGTGAACCCCGAGATGGACGCCGTCGCCGATCGGGCGCAGCGGCAGCTGGGGGCGCTGGAGGACGTGCACCGGAGACTGCAGCAACTGCGCGCGACCGGAGTCGGCGACGACGGTCGCGTGCGCGTGACGGTGAACGGCAACGGAGCCCTCATCGAGTTGGAGATCGCCGCCGGCGCCGGCGGCGGAAAGGGCGCACGACTGTCGGAGGAGATCGTGGGTGCGGCAGTGCGCGCCGCGACGGATGCCTTCGCCGAGCGCAGCGAGATCATGCAGTCGTTCTGCGGCGAGTTCGCCGCACTGACCGGAGTCGACGACTCCGGCGCGGCGGTGGAACCGAACCGGGATCCGGTGCGTCCAATTACATGAGGGCTCGATTCTTCAAGCATCAGGGGGAGACGTGAACGAGACGATGGTGCACCCGGAAGCGGTGCAGACGTTCGGCGCCACATCGGCGGCGCTGGGAACGGCGACGGCCACTGCCGGAGCGTTCGACACGGCGGCGGTGGGGGCCGCAGTGACGGCGGTATTCGGTCTGATCGGGCAGGAGTTCGCCGCCGCCTACTCGGTGGCACAGGCCAATCACCTCCGCGGAGTCGGGCTTCTCGCCGCCGCGCATGCGGCGACCGCAGCCGCGGTGTCGGCCGGAATCGCCTCGTTCTCCGACGCCGACGGCACCGGTGCCTGCGGGGTCCGAGTGTGAGCCGGCACCGAACCTCCGACGATGCGGGGCCGGCGTCCGGACCGGATGCCCACACGTGCGGGAGCCCCGAGGTGGCCACCGCGGCGGACTGCGGCGCGGGGGACGTGGGGGACGTGCTCGCGAGATTCGGGATCGCGCCGGTTCAGGCACCGTTGAACGTGCACCTGCCGGCGAGCCTTCCCGAGTTGCCGGTACTGCCCGCGATCGATCCGGCGATGTTGCTGAAGCCGATCACCGATCTGCTCGCGACATTCGGTACCGGAAGGCTCGGCGGAATCGGGAACCCCGCAGCCGCCCACAACGATCTCGCCGGCCTGCTCGACGGCGGCGTGACGCTGCTGCTCAACGCTGCCAGTTCGGTGGATGGCGGATGGGTGGGACAGGCTGCGACATCGGCGGTCACGGCTGCGTCGCGGTCGGCGTCGGAGTCCGGCATGCTGGCGACGCAGGGAGCGGCGATCTCTGCCGATCTGCAGGCCGCGGCAGCGGTGGTGGCCGCCGGTCTGACTCAACTGCAGGGAGTAGTGGTGAAGACGGCAGGGGCGCTCGCCGCCGCACTGCCGACGCTGGCGACCCCGCCCGGGCAGCTCGCAGCGCTCGGGATCGCGGCGGAGGGGCTGGCAGAGGGGCTCTCGGTGGTCGCGTCCACTCGCACTCAGCTGGCCGGTCCCACGGCGCACATGGCGGCGAACGGCAGGCCGATACCGGTCACCGCGGTGCCGGGGCCGGGCGGCGACGGATTCGCGGTGGCGGCGAAACTGCTGGAGTCGGCGCTCCCGATGGTCCAGGCGGGAACGACGCTCGCTACGAAGCTCTTGGCGGGTACGGGGTCGGACGGTGCACCGGAGGTCCCGGCTCCGAACCCGAACCACCGGGATGCGCTCGGAACCCCCGCTGCCGTGCCCGCACCCTGTCCGTCGGCCTGCGACCGCGGACCGGCGACGCCCGGGGCAGCGTCGGCCGGATCATCCGGTGCTGGCGCGCCGGCGGTCGGAGGCGCGGGTGCCGGTGGACCGGCGGTCAGACCGGCAGCCTCCGTTCCCGGCGCCGCTGTGAGTGCGATGACCGCCTCGGTCGCCGCGGAACCGGTGTCGCTGGCCGATCGGCCCATGACCACCAACGCCGCGGTGGTCGGGGCAGCGCAGGCGACTGTGTCAACGGACTCGGCGGCGGCGCCCGCCGTGCCGCTGGCACCGGTCGTGCCGGCCACGGCACGTCAGTCCGCGGACGGACCGCGGATCGTGCCCGCCGCCGTAGCGCCTGAGCCCGCTAGCAGCGAGGCGGTGGACCGGGACTGGCTCACGGCCATGACCGCGGAGTCGCTTGACTTCGACGTGGCGCTGGAGTTGGGACTGGGCGGCCAGAAGCTCGCCGGATCGGTGTGATCCGGGGATCGAGAAGAACACCAAGGAAAGGACTGCGACATGCAGGCTCTCAAACTCGACGTCGCCGCCGGACAGGCCTCGGCGGCGTCGATCAAAGGAGTGGTGGACGAGATGCAGCGCATCGTCGGCCAGATCCAGAAGTCGGCGGTGAACGGCAAGTCGGGCTGGGACGGCAAGGCGTCCACCGCGTTCGAGACCACGCATACCGATTGGCACGGGGTCGCGACCAAACTGCAGGGCGCGCTGGACGAGATCGAGTCGAAGCTGACCGCCGGCTTCCGCGGTTACGACGACGAAGACGTGACGGTGGCGGGCCAGCTCACCGGCCTGCAGGGACATCTGTCGTTGTAGCGGGGCCGCCGCGGGGGAGCGGTGGCGCGGCTCGCTCGTCGCAGACGCACGAGCTCGACGCGCACATCTTCGACTGACACATCCGATTCAACACACTCACAGGGGGATGACATGAGCAACGGACTCATTCGGTACGACTTCGCAAGTCTCGGAACGCTTTCGGGCGACTTGCGTGGACAGTTTCAGCGGTTGGAAGAGCTGTCGGGTCAGCTCAAGCGCCAGGTGACGGCGCTCGCCGCGCACTGGGACTCGGGAGGCGCCGCGTCGTACCAGCAGGCGCAGGGCAACTGGGATCGGATCTTCGCCGACGCGCGCGCTCGGCTCGACTCGCTCGGCACGGGAGTCGAGAAGGCCGCCACGCACATGCGGGAGACCGACGTCCGGGTGGGCAAGACCTTCGCGGTGTGAGACACGGTCGCCCCGGGCGGCAGTCGCATCGGCTGCCACTCGGGGCGCACACCGAGCGAGGACGGTGCCTGATCGGTCAGTCTCCGGTGTGGCCTCGCAACAGCTCGGCGAAGGGAGTCACCTCGCCGAGGTCGTTCGCCCCCGCCGATCGACGCGGCCGGGTCTCGAGGTCGGTGGGGCCGCCGAATCCGGCGACCGCGGACGCACCGACGAGCCGCTGTGCCAGCTCGCCGGCGGCGCGGCGGACTCGGTCGCCGAGCTCGCTGCTGCCGAAGTCCTCGGTGGCGGCGAAGACCGCGGTCGGCACCGTGTCGGCCCGCAGGTAGCTCATCAGCGGGCGCACGGCGTGATCGAGGACCAGACTGTGCCGCGGAGTGCCCGCCGTTGCCGCCACCAGAACCGGGACGCCGGTCATCGCGTCGGGGTCGAGCACGTCGAAGAACATCTTGAACAGTCCGCTGTAGGAGGCGGTGAAGACCGGGGTCACGGCGACGATGCCGTCGGCGGCGGCTACCTCGTCACGGGCGGCGCTGACCTCCGCTGTCGCGACACCGGTCGTCACCGTGGTGGCCAGACCGGCGGCGAGCGGCGCCAGCTCCAGAACCCGCACGTCGACGCTCTCGCCCCGGGCGGTCACTCCCGCGGTGACGGCGTCGGCGATCTGGTCGGCCAGGAGCCGCGTGGACGACGGCGTCGAGACGCCGGCGCTGATCACGAGGAGACGTCGCGCCATCTCAGTTCTCTCCCTTCGCCGCCGCGGTCGCGACGGATGCGGCCGGAGCGACCCGGCGGTGCGGTGAGCCCGGGCCGGCGGCCACCAAAGACTCGTGGGTGGGCGGATCGGAGGGCACGTGGGCGGGTCGGCGGCGGTCGAATTCCGCACGCAGGACCGGCACCACCTGAGTGCCCAGGATCTCGATCTGCTCGAGCACCTGCGGCAGGGGAAGTCCGGCGTGGTCGACGAGGAACAGCTGCCGCTGGTAGTCGCCCGCGTAGTCGGCGAATGAGAGGGTCTTGTCGATCACCATCTCCGGCGTGCCGACGGTCAGCGGGGTCATGTCGGTGAAGTCTTCGAGCGACGGACCGTGGCCGTACACGGGCGCGTTGTCGAAGTAGGGACGGAACCGGCGCTTGGCCTCGTTCTCGGTGTCCGCCATGAAGACCTGACCGCCGAGACCGACGATGGCCTGATCGGCGGAACCGTGGCCGTAGTGCTCGAAACGGCGACGGTACAGGTTCACCATCTGCTCGGTGTGCTCCTTGTTCCAGAAGATGTTGTTGTGGAAGAAGCCGTCGCCGTAGAACGCGGCCTGCTCGGCGATCTCCGGGGAGCGGGTGGAGCCGTGCCATACGAACGGCGGAGTGTCGTCGAGGGGAGCGGGTGTGGAGGTGTAGCCCTGCAGCGGCGTCCGGAACCGGCCCTCCCAGTCGATGTTCTTCTCCCGCCACAGGCGCCGGAGGAGGTGATAGTTCTCGACGGCGAGGGGGATGCCCTGCCGGATGTCCTTGCCGAACCACGGGTACACCGGACCGGTGTTGCCGCGACCGAGTGTCAGGTCCGCCCGGCCTCCGGACAGGTGCTGAAGCATCGCGAAGTCCTCGGCGATCTTGACCGGGTCGTTCGTGGTGATGAGCGTGGTCGCGGTCGACAGCCGCAGTTTCTCGGTGCGAGCCGCTATCCAGCCGAGCATGGTGGTCGGCGAACTGGGGACGAAGGGCGGGTTGTGGTGCTCACCCGTGGCGAACACGTCCAGACCGACCTCCTCGGCCTTCAGAGCGATCGCGGTCATCGCCTGAATCCGCTCGTGTTCGCTGACCGTGGTGCCGGTGGTGGGGTCGGTGGTCACGTCACCGACGCTGAAGATTCCGAACTGCATCGAACGCTTCCTTCCTGGTGGGTCCGCTCGCCGCGGCTTTCACACAGAGTAACCGGACCGTGGTCCGGTTAATTCCCGGCCCTCGTTCCGCGTGCCGCTGGACGGTCGGGCCCGCCGCCACCGATTAGTCTTCCTGTGCGGCCGCCCGGCCGACACCACGTGCACAGACGGAAGGTCCTCCATGTCCGCAGAAGGGTCGACACGCGCGATCGTCGCCGCCCTGGCCGCCAACGCGGGAATCGCCGCGGCCAAGTTCGTCGGCTTCGCGATCACCGGTTCCTCATCGATGCTCGCCGAAGGCGTCCACTCCGTCGCCGACACGTCGAACCAGGGCCTGCTTCTGCTCGGCCAGAAGAGCGCGGCGCGCAAGGCCGACGAACTGCATCCGTTCGGGTACGGCCGCAGCAGGTACTTCTACTCGTTCATCGTCGCGCTCGTGATCTTCACCCTCGGCTCGATGTTCGCGCTCTACGAAGGCGTCGAGAAGATCCGCCACGCGGGCGATCACGGGCTCGACTCACCACTGGTCGCGGTGGTGATCCTCCTGGTCGCGATCTGCCTCGAGGGCTACAGCTTCCACACCGCCCGGAAGGAGTCCAGGCCACTCAAGGGCGGGGCGTCCTGGTGGCAGTTCATCCGCACCTCGCGCAATCCCGAACTGCCGGTGGTCCTGCTCGAGGACAGCGGCGCGCTGATCGGTCTGGTGCTGGCGCTCGCGGGCGTCGGGCTGACGATGATCACCGGTGATGCGATCTGGGACGGCATCGGCACCCTCTCGATCGGCGTACTGCTCGGCCTGATCGCGATCGTCCTGATCGTCGAGATGAAGAGCCTGCTGATCGGCGAGGGCGCGACCGAGGCCGAGTCGGCGACGCTGCGTTCGGTGATCCCGGGGCAGGACGTCGATCGCGTCATCCATATGAAGACGCAGTACCTCGGACCCGAGGAACTCCTGGTGGCGGCGAAGATCGCGATCGCGCCGGGTCTGGGGGCCGTCGAGATCGCTCGGGCGATCGACGGGGCGGAGGCCCGGGTGCGGGCCGCGGTGCCGCAGGCCCGGGTGATTTACCTCGAACCGGACATCGACAGGGGTGAGAACGCTTCGTGACCAACTCCTGACCTGGATGCGGCCTACGGGAACGCGTCGATGCGCTAGCCTCTGAAACCGCAATGAATGTGGAGGGGATCACATCGATGGTGTCAGCTCGGGCGAGGCCACAGGGCTACTCGACGAGGGCGCACACCCTGGCGCAGGCACCACGCCCCGACCGTTCATCCCGCAGCGGAAACCCCGCGAATCAGCAAGGAGAACCTACGTGACCACTTTCTTCGGTCGTGTGAAATCGGTCGAGCAATCGATGGCCGACACCGACGAGCCCGAAACCAAGCTCCGGAAGGACCTGACGGCCTGGGACCTGACAGTCTTCGGCGTCGCCGTGGTCGTCGGCGCCGGCATCTTCACCCTCACCGCACGGACGGCCGGCAACGTCGCGGGCCCCTCGGTGTCTCTGGCCTTCGTCCTCGCCGCGATCGCCTGCGGTCTGGCAGCTCTCTGCTACGCGGAGTTCGCCTCCACGGTCCCGGTGGCGGGATCGGCCTACACGTTCTCCTATGCGACCTTCGGTGAATTCGTCGCCTGGATCATCGGTTGGGACCTCATCCTGGAATTCGCGCTCGCTGCCTCCGTCGTGGCGAAGGGCTGGTCGTCGTACCTCGGCAACGTGATCGGTGCGGGCAACAACGTCTTCGTCATCGGCGGGCACACCTACGACTGGGGTGCGGCGGTGCTGATCGCGGTGCTCATCACCCTGCTGGTGCTCGGTACCAAGCTGTCGTCCCGGGTCTCGGTGATCATCACCGCGATCAAGGTGGCCGTGGTGCTGCTCGTGATCATCGTGGGCGCCTTCTACATCACCGGCAAGAACTACTCCCCGTACGTGCCGCCGGCCAAGCCGGGCGAATCGACCGGGACGGGAATCCATCAGACGCTCTTCTCGTGGGCCACCGGTGCCACCGGCAGCCAGTACGGCTGGTACGGACTGCTCGCCGCGGCGTCGCTCGTGTTCTTCGCGTTCATCGGCTTCGACGTCGTCGCGACCACCGCGGAGGAGACCAAGGACCCGCAGAAGTCGCTGCCGCGCGGCATCCTGGGATCGCTGGCCATCGTCACGATCCTTTACGTCGGCGTCTCGCTGGTGCTCACCGGAATGGTTCCGTACACCGACCTCGCGGATAAGAAGCTGCCGAACGGGACGGTCGAATCGTCGACGCTCGCCACGGCCTTCGAGGCGCACGGCATCACCTGGGCGCAGTGGGCGATCAACATCGGTGCGCTGGCGGGTCTGACGACAGTCGTGATGGTGATGCTCCTCGGACAGACCCGAGTCGGTTTCGCCATGGCCCGCGACGGACTGCTCCCGCGCGGACTGGCCAAGACCGGCAGCCGCGGCACGCCGGTGCGCATCACCCTGATCGTCGGCGTGGTCTCCGGCGCGCTCGCCTTCTTCTTCCCGATGGGCACGCTCGAAGAGATGGTCAACATCGGTACCCTGTTCGCGTTCGTCCTGGTGTGCGTCGGTGTCGTGGTGCTGCGTCGCACCCGGCCGGATCTCAAGCGCGGCTTCTCCGTGCCGTTCGTACCGCTGGTGCCGATCCTGGCGGTCATCGCCTGCTTCTGGCTGATGATCAACCTGTCGATCGAGACCTGGTTGCGATTCGTCGTCTGGATGATGATCGGCATCGTCGTGTACCTGACCTACGGTGCCAAGCACTCCGTGCTCGGTATGCGTGAGCGCAAAGAACTGCCCTCCTACGACACCGTCACCACTGATTCGGCCGACCGGCCGGACGGTGGTCCGACCGGCAGTGCGTGAGCGCGATAGCGTAGAAGGACCTAGGGCACTGGTACCGGCCGCCGAATCGGCGGCCGGTACCGTCGTTCACGATCAAAGATGTCAATCGAGAGGGACCAGATGACCGCGCCTTCCAGCGCTCTGACCACCGAAACCCGCAACGGCGTCGAGTTCAGGGTCGCCGACCTCTCCGAGGCCGAGTACGGCCGCAAGGAGATCCGCCTCGCCGAGCACGAGATGCCGGGTCTGATGGAGTTGCGCCGCGAATACGCCGACGTCAAGCCCCTCAAGGGCGCTCGCATCTCGGGGTCGCTGCACATGACCGTGCAGACCGCCGTCCTGATCGAGACGCTCGTCGATCTGGGCGCCGAGGTCCGCTGGGCCTCGTGCAACATCTTCTCCACCCAGGACCACGCGGCCGCGGCCGTCGTCGTCGGCCCGTACGGAACCGTCGAGGAGCCCAAGGGTGTGCCGGTCTTCGCCTGGAAGGGCGAGACCCTGGAGGAGTACTGGTGGGCGGCCGAGCAGATGCTGACCTGGCCGGACGTCGACGGCGAGCCGCGGCGCGCCAACATGATCCTCGACGACGGCGGCGACGCGACCATGCTGGTCCTGCGTGGCGCGGAGTTCGAGAAGGCCGGCGTCGTTCCGCCCGCCGACGACAATCACCCCGCCGAGTACAAGGTGTTCCTGGAACTGCTGCGCCGCTCGCTGGCCGCAGACCCGGGCAAGTGGACGGCGATCGCCGAGTCGGTGCAGGGCGTCACCGAGGAGACCACCACCGGTGTGCTCCGTCTGTACCAGTTCGCCGCCGCCGGTGAACTCGACTTCCCGGCGATCAACGTCAACGACTCGGTCACCAAGAGCAAGTTCGACAACAAGTACGGCACCCGCCACTCGCTGATCGACGGCATCAACCGCGGCACCGACGTCCTCATCGGCGGCAAGAAGGTGCTGATCTGCGGCTACGGCGACGTCGGCAAGGGCTGCGCGGAGTCGCTGGCGGGGCAGGGCGCCCGTGTTCAGGTCACCGAGATCGACCCGATCAACGCACTGCAGGCGATGATGGACGGCTATGACGTCGTCACCGTCGATGAGGCGATCGGCAACGCGGACATCGTCGTCACGGCCACCGGCAACCTGGGCATCATCACCTTCGAGCACATGAAGAAGATGAAGAACCAGGCGGTGCTGGGCAACATCGGTCACTTCGACAACGAGATCGACATGGCCGGACTCGAGTCCGCCGAAGGAATGACGCGGATCAACATCAAGCCGCAGGTGGACCAGTGGGTGTTCCCCGACGGCCACAGCATCATCGTGCTGTCCGAAGGGCGACTGCTGAACCTGGGCAACGCCACCGGCCACCCGTCGTTCGTGATGAGCAACAGCTTCGCCAACCAGGTGATCGCCCAGATCGAGCTGTGGACCAAGGGCGACGAGTACGACAACGAGGTGTACCGCCTGCCCAAGCATCTCGACGAGAAGGTCGCGCGCATCCACGTCGAAGCGCTCGGCGGCAGCCTGACCAAGCTCACCAAGGAGCAGGCCGAGTACATCGGCGTCGACGTCGAGGGCCCCTACAAGCCCGAGCACTACCGCTACTGACGCACCGAACCGGCTGGATGCACCGCACCGCCGCCGGTCGGGGAGCCGAGCTCTCCCGACCGGCGGCGGTCGTTCGTTGCGGCCGGCTCCCTGCGGCCGGCTCCGGACTACCCGAGCTGTGCGAGAACGGCGTCGACGGCCGCGTCGCCGTCGGCCCACGACCAGGTCGACATCCACTGTGCTTGCACGAGTTCGCCGTAGACGCGGTAGACGGCGTGTTGCAGGTCGGCGTCGCGCTCGTAGGTGTCCACGGGTCGGTCGGCCTCGGCCTCCGCGCGACCGCTGGCGCGGCCCATCGCGACTTCCGGCGGAACTCCGAGGAGCAACTGGTGGTCGGGAACCGGGAGTTGAAACCGTCGGAACTCGAGGTCGGCGACCCAGTCGACGACCTCGGACGCGGCGCCCGCACCCAGGCGCGCGGCGCTGTAGGCCGCATTCGACGCGGTGTAGCGGTCGCAGATGACGAGGTCGTTCCCGGCGAGGGCGTCGTGCAGTTGACGCCGTGCCGCGGCCCGGTCGAGGGCGAAGAGCAGGGCCATCGCGTAGACGCTGTCCCGGAGATCACCGTGCCGTCCGTGCAGCGCCTCCGAGGCGATGTCCGCGGTGATCGATTCGCCGTAGCGGGGGAACGCGAGCGTCCGGACCGACGCGCCACGGTCGATCGCAGCGGCTTCGAGGCGTCCGACGATGGTGCGTTTGCCCGCACCGTCGAGACCTTCGACAGCAACCAGAATGCCCACGCGGACAGTCTAGGCAGTCGCCTGCGCCACGTGGATGCGGCGCGCCGCACGCCGTCCGGACCTGCGCGGCAAGGCGTGTCGCACCGCGCTATCCGCGGCAGAAGTGACACCATGGCAGGCATGAAGCCACGCATCCTGGTCGTTGACGATGACGCCGCTCTCGCCGAGATGCTCACGATCGTTCTGAAGAACGAAGGCTTCGAGCCGTTCGTCGTCGGAGACGGGACGCAGGCGCTGACCGCGGTGCGCGAGGTTCGACCCGACCTCGTCCTGCTCGACCTGATGCTGCCGGGAATGAACGGCATCGATGTCTGTCGGGTGCTCCGCGCCGACTCCGGTGTGCCGATCGTGATGCTGACCGCCAAATCCGACACCGTCGACGTGGTGCTCGGCCTGGAATCCGGTGCCGACGACTACATGGTGAAGCCGTTCAAGCCGAAGGAACTCGTCGCGCGCATCCGAGCCCGGCTGCGGCGCACCGAGGACGATCCGGCCGAACTCCTGGCGATCGGTCCGGTGGAGATCGACGTCCCGGCGCACAAGGTCACCCGCGACGGGGTGCCGATCTCGCTGACTCCGCTGGAGTTCGACCTTCTGGTGGCGCTGGCGCGCAAGCCCCGTCAGGTGTTCACCCGTGACGTCCTCCTCGAACAGGTGTGGGGCTACCGGCATCCCGCCGACACTCGTCTGGTGAACGTCCACGTCCAGCGGCTGCGCGCCAAGGTCGAGATCGATCCGGAGAACCCGGAGATCGTGCTCACCGTGAGAGGGGTCGGTTACAAGGCCGGTCCGCCGTGATCGGTGGCCGCCGGATTCACCGGGGGCCGATCGAACGCCTCATCACAGCGGTCCGGCGCGCCGCGGCGACCGTCGGACGGGTGGCCGGACAGATCTGGCGCCGCTCGGTTCAGACGCGAGTCATCGTCTCGACGCTGGTTCTGTCCTTCGTGGTCTTGCTGATTCTCGGTTTCGTCCTGATCAGTCAGATCACCGGGCGCCTGTTGGACGCCAAGGAGGAAGTCGCCACCGACGAGATCGCGCGGATGCGCGCGGTGGTGGAACGGGTGCTGAGCAGCGGGGAATCGAACACCGCTGTGCAGAATCGGCTGGCCCGAGCGCGATCGTTGCTCACCGACCAGGACACCGAGTCGCCGCAGACGTCGTCGGTCGCCGGCTCGTTCGACTCCGTGCTCGTGGTTCCCGGCGAGCCGAACGAGCAGGAGATCGCGGTGGGGCCGGTGCGCGACGTGCCGACCGCCCTGCGCAAGATGGTGGCCGGGGGCCAGGTCGCCTTCCAGTACACATCCATCGATCAGGCCGGGGACACCGTCCCCGCGCTGGTGATCGGTTCCCCGGTGGAGAGCCCGATCCAGGGGCTGGAGATCTACCTCGTATTCCCCCTGGGCACCGAGGAGAACACGGTGTCGCTGGTGCGCGGAACGCTGCTGACCGGTGCGGTGGTGCTGCTCGGTCTGCTCGCGGCGATCGCTTGGCTGGTGACCCGACAGGTGATCGCACCGCTGCGGTCGGCGACCCGGATCGCCGTGCGTTTCGCCGACGGCCGTCTCTCCGAGCGGATGCCGGTGCACGGCGAGGACGAGTTCGCGCGGCTGGCGGTCTCGTTCAACGACATGGCCGAGAGCCTCTCCCGTCAGATCAACCACCTCGAGGAGTTCGGCGGGCTGCAGCGGCAGTTCACCTCCGACGTCAGCCACGAACTGCGCACGCCGCTCACCACGGTCCGGATGGCCGCCGACCTTCTCTACGACAACCGCGAGGGACTCGACCCGGTGCAGCGCCGTTCGGTGGAACTGCTCGACAAGGAACTGAACCGGTTCGAGACGCTGCTGACCGAGCTCCTGGAGATCTCGCGTCACGACGCGGGGATGGCGGAGCTGGCGGCACAGAAGCTCGACATCGCGGTGCCCATCGACGCGGCCGTCTCCACGGTGGCTCCACTGGCCGCCGAGACGGGCAGCGACCTGATCATCGACATGCCGACGGAGCCGGTGATGGCCGAGATCGATCCGCGCCGGGTGGAGCGGATCCTGCGTAACCTGCTCGCCAACGCCATCGATCACGGCGAGCACAAGCCGGTCACGCTCACCATGCGCTCCGACGGCGACGCGGTGGCGATCACCGTCCGCGACCACGGGATAGGCCTGCGTCCGGGAGAGGAGAAACTCGTCTTCAACAGATTCTGGCGATCGGATCCGTCGCGTGTGCGGCGCTCGGGCGGCACGGGCCTCGGCCTGGCGATCAGCATCGAGGACGCCCGTCTGCACCAGGGCCGACTGGAGGCCTGGGGAGCGCCGGGGGAGGGCTCCTGCTTCCGCCTCACGCTGCCACTGGTTCGTGGCCACAAGCTCCTCGGCAGCCCGCTGCCGTTGAAGCCGATCGGGGAGACGCCCCGATGAGGCGGGTCGCGGTGCTGGTCGCGCTGCTGCTGTCCGCGACGATGGTTCTCACCGGATGCGTCGACATTCCGGACTCCTCGTCTCCGCAGCCCATCCAGGCGTTCGACCGCAAACGGCCGACCAACATCGTGCCCTCGCCCCGACGGGGCGACGACCCGGAGACCGTCGCGCGCAACTTCGTGAAGGCGATGTCCGACCCCACCGCCGGGCATCGGGCGGCGCGCAAGTTCCTGACCGCGGGCGCCAGCCAACGATGGGACGACCAGGGAGACATGACCGTGGTCCGCGACGTCGGCGTCACCGTCGACGAGCGCACCGACGACGCGGTCCGACTCCGGGTCACCGGCGAGAAGACGGGAGTGCTGTCGCCCGGCGGTACGCTCCGGCCCGTCACGGGCGACTGGGTGATGGCGCTGTCGCTGGAGCAGAGCGGCGGGACGTGGCGGATCAGCGGCGACCCGCCCATGGGATCGGTCACCGACTCGTCGCAGTTCCTCACGGCGTATCGGCAGGCCGACCTGTTCTTCCCCGATCGCACGCTGAGCCGGCTGGTGGCCGACCCGCGCTGGCTGTTCGGTCCCGAACTCGATGCGAGCGTCCTGGTCAACCGGCTGCTGGCGGGTCCGGCGCCCGAACTCGCCGGTGCGGTGAGCCAGGGGGCGGCGCGCGGCAGCGCCGCCGCCGGGCCGGTCACCACCAAGGGCGACGTCGTGACGGTTCCGCTCGGCAACGTCGCCGACGGCGACCAGAGGGCGCGAACCACTCTCGCGGCGCAGATCGTCTGGACCCTCGATTACGCCGGGTTCTCGGGCACATACCGGATCACCGCAGACGGCGCTCCGCTGGTTCCCGGCCGCGACGAGGGCTGGCACACCGCCGATGTCAGCACGTTCGAACCCGAGCCGGAGAAGCGCGCCGTCGACCCGGTGCACCTGGTGCGCGACGGGGGCCTGGCCAGGCTCACCGGGAACCGGGCGGTACCCGTCGACGGCGCACTCGGCGCCGCCCACGACCTCCAGTCGGCGGCCATCTCCGCGGATATGAGCCGAAGTGCCGCCGTCGCCGACCGCGGCGGTCGCCGGGTGCTGCTGGTGGGGCCGTACGGCGGCGATGCCGTGGAGGTGGCCGCGGGCGCCTCGGTGACGACGCCGTCCTTCGGGCCGGATCCCGCCACCGGATACGCGGTGGTCGACGGCCGTCCGATCCATTGGATGTCGGACGGCGACGGCACGCGGATCGAGTCCATCGACACCGCGGAGGTCCGCGCGGTGGCGCCGGGGCCGATCACCGGTCTGCAGGTCTCACCGGACGGCGTGCGCGTGGCCCTGGTGGTCGGCGGCCGGCTCCTGCTCGCCGTGCTGTCCGTGAACGATGTCGGCGTGCCGGCACTGACCGGCGTCTACCTGCTGGCGCCGGAGGTGGCGGGCACCGGCATCGGTATCGCCTGGTCGTCGTCGAAGACGATGTACTTCGCGGTGAACGGCGGCGACAGCCCGGTGTGGAAGACGTCGATCGTCGGCACGCAGCCGGTCGCGATGGTCAGCGGCAACCTCAAGCCGCCGCTGGTGGACGTCGCGGCATCGTCGACCACGGTGTACGTCTCGGACAATCGCGGTATCCAGCAGATCGGCACCGGCCAGATCCGGCCGGATCAGTACTGGACCGCGCTGGGCCCCGATGCCGGACCGGGAACGAGGCCGGTGATCCCCGGCGGCTGACCGGCGGTCGCTGTGGAACAACCGGGTGACAGTCCGGCATCGCAGGAGGACAATGCTCGGGCATGGCGGGTGATCGGGCACGCTCCCGAGCCGTGTTGGCGGCCTTGGCGGACCTCGCGGTGCCGCGGGAGTGCGGCGGGTGCGGGCGCCCGGGAACGCCGTGGTGCGACGCTTGCCGGGCTCGACTCGACGATGTGCCGCGGCAGCTGTCTCCGCGTGTGGATCCGGGTGTGCCTGTATGGGCGATGGCCCGGTACGGCGGACCGATGGCGTCGGCCGTCGTGAACCTCAAGGAGCATCGCCGACGCGATCTCGCGCCCGTTCTGGGCCGCGTGCTGGCCGACGGGATCCTCTCGCTCGCACAGTGGGGTGAGTTGCCCGCCTCCGATCGACTCGCACTCGTCCCCGCACCCACGCGGGCGTGGGCGGCCCGGAGCAGGGGAGGCGACACCGTGACCGCGCTCGCCCGCGAGGCCGCGGACGTCCTCGGCGGCCGCGTCCGAGTGGTGCCGGCGCTGGTGACCGCGGCCTGGACGCGAGACTCGGCGGGGCTGGGGGCCGGGGCGCGCGGCGCGAACCTCGCGGGAGCGGTGCGATTGCGCCGCCCACTGCCGTCTGCGCTGGTCGGCGCCGGTGCCGGGCCCGCCGTACCGGTGGTGGTGGTCGACGACGTCCTCACCACCGGTGCGACCGTCGCGCAGGCGGTGAGACGCCTTCGGCGTTCCGGTGCCGCTGTGACCGGAGCGGTGGTTCTGGCGGGTGCATGATCGGCAAAACGTGGCCGGAACCGGAGTTTGCGGATACCTTCGGAAGTGGCAGTGATGAACATCGAGTGCCGGGAGGTGAGGAAGCCTTTTCCACCGCGCCGATGTGTTCACGAGCGCGGTAGATCCTCCGCTTCAGCTCAGCGGGTCACTGCCCATCGCGCCAAACCGCTACCTGAATGTGGTTGCGCGACTAGCGAATTGGTACCCCGATCCGGTCTCGATTCCGGACGGGAGCAACCTGAGGAGGATGTCGATATGACGGTCGTTCACCGCAAGGGACAGCGCGAGTCGAAAGCCGCACCCGCTGAACGCGTCGACCTCAAAGCCGCTTTCGAGCTGCCGTCCACCGTCGACACGTCGGACGCGGGCGAGTTGAAGGCGGAGCTCGTCATGAGTGGCCGGAACGTGGAGATACCGGATCACTTCCGGGTCTACATGAGCAGCAAGCTCTCCCGGCTCGAGCACTTCGACCCCACGATCTTCCGCTTCGAAGTGGTCCTGTACCACGAACCGAATCCACGGCAGTCCAAGAGCGCCGAGATCGTCGAGATCACCGGCCGTGGCCGCGGTCCGGTGATCCGCGCACAGGCCGCCGGCGAGAACTTCTACGCCGCCAGTGAGTTGGCCTTCGACAAGCTGCACAAGCGGCTGCGCCGCGCCAAGAGCCGGAAGCGGATCCGCAAGGACGGGATGCACCGTCCCACCTCGCTCGCCGAGGCAGCGGCCGACGCGCCGCACCTGCTTCCCGAGACGCCTGCGCCGTCCCCGGATCCGTTCGAGGACAGTGTCGAGGACCACTCGCCCGGTCAGGTGGTGCGCGTGAAGGATCACCCGTCGTCGCCGATGTCGGTGGACGAGGCGCTCTACGAGATGGAACTCGTCGGTCACGACTTCTACCTGTTCCATGACTGCGAGACCGACAAGCCGTCGGTGGTCTATCGCCGTCACGCATTCGACTACGGACTCATCAGGCTCGCCTGAGGTCTCGTCGCAGCAGCGGTGGCCGTCGCCCTGACCGGGCGGCGGCCACCGTCGCGTTCACCACGCGTCGCCGAGCGCGTCAACAATCGTTGACGTCAGGTGCGATGCAGTGCCGGTCGGACATGCCTGCATACGGCGTCGTCGACGACGGACCCGTACCATGGACCGAGGTCTGTCCGCCACGTCGACGGTTCGGCGGGGCGCGACGGTGAATCGAAACGTGAACCCAGAGGATTGCCGGTGCTCAACAAGCTGCTCAGACTGGGCGAAGGCCGCATGGTCAAGCGCCTGGACGCTATCGCGACGAGCGTCGAGGCGCTCTCCGACGAGATGGAAGCGCTCTCAGACGACGAACTGCGGGGCAAGACCGTCGAGTTCCGCGAGCGGCTCGAGGGCGATGAGACACTCGACGATCTGCTGCTCGAGGCCTTCGCGGTGGCTCGTGAGGCCGCGTGGCGCGTCCTCGACCAGAAGCACTTCCACGTGCAGATCATGGGTGGCGCGGCGCTGCACTTCGGCAACATCGCGGAGATGAAGACCGGTGAGGGCAAGACGCTGACCTGTGTTCTCCCGGCGTACCTGAACGCGCTGAACGGCAAGGGCGTGCACGTCGTCACCGTGAACGACTACCTCGCCAAGCGCGACGCGGAGTGGATGGGCCGCGTGCATCGCTTCCTCGGTCTCGAGACCGCGGTGATCCTGACCGGCATGTCGCCCGATCAGCGTCGTGAGGCGTACGCGGCCGACATCACCTACGGCACCAACAACGAGTTCGGCTTCGACTACCTGCGCGACAACATGGCGCATTCACTCGAAGACCTGGTGCAGCGGGAACACGCCTACGCCATCGTCGACGAGGTCGACTCGATTCTCATCGACGAGGCCCGCACCCCGCTGATCATCTCGGGCCCGGCCGACTCGTCGAGCAAGTGGTATGCCGAGTTCGCGCGCATCGCGCCGCTGCTGGAGAAGGACGTCCACTACGAGGTCGACATCAAGAAGAAGACCGTCGGCGTCCACGAGGCCGGCGTCTCCTTCGTCGAGGACCGGCTCGGCATCGACAACCTCTACGAGCCGGAGAACTCACAGCTCGTCGGCTACTTGAACAACGCGATCAAGGTCAAGGAGCTCTTCCACAAGGACAAGGACTACATCGTCCGCAAGGGCGAGGTGATGATCGTCGACGAGTTCACCGGGCGTGTGCTCGACGGCCGGCGCTTCAACGAGGGCCTGCACCAGGCGATCGAGGCCAAGGAAGGCGTCGAGATCAAGGCCGAGAACCAGACTCTCGCCACGATCACCCTCCAGAACTACTTCCGCCTGTACAAGAAGCTCGCAGGCATGACCGGTACGGCCGAGACCGAGGCCGCCGAGTTCCAGCAGATCTACAAGCTGGGCGTGGTGCCGATCCCGACCAACCGTCCGCTGATCCGCAAGGACCAGACCGACCTGATCTACAAGACCGAAGAGGCCAAGTTCTACGCGGTGGTCGACGACATCGCCGAGCGCAACGCCAAGGGCCAGCCGGTCCTGATCGGTACCACGAGCGTCGAGCGCTCGGAGTACCTGTCGCGGCTGCTGACCGAGCGGGAGATCAAGCACACCGTCCTCAACGCGAAGTACCACGAGCAGGAGGCACAGATCGTCGCCGAGGCCGGTCGGCTCGGGGCGGTCACGGTGGCCACCAACATGGCCGGCCGAGGCACCGACGTCGTGTTGGGCGGCAACCCGGACGTCATCGCCGACACCCGGCTGCGCAAGGCGGGACTCGACCCGGTCAACACTCCCGAGGAGTACGAGGCGGCGTGGGACGAGGCGATCGAGATCGCCCGCACCGAGGCCGCCAAGGAGGCCGACGACGTCCGTGAGGTGGGCGGACTCTACGTCCTCGGCACCGAGCGTCACGAATCGCGCCGCATCGACAATCAGCTGCGTGGCCGGTCCGGCCGCCAGGGCGACCCCGGCGAGTCCCGGTTCTACCTCTCCCTGGGCGACGAACTGATGCGGCGGTTCAACGGCGCCGCGCTCGAGACCATCATGGCCCGCCTCAACCTGCCCGACGACGTCCCGATCGACGCCAAGATGGTCACCCGCGCCATCCGCAGTGCGCAGACGCAGGTGGAGGAGCAGAACTTCGAGATCCGCAAGAACGTCCTCAAGTACGACGAGGTGATGAACGAGCAGCGCAAGGTCATCTACGGCGAGCGCCGCGAGATCCTCGAGGGCGAGGATCACCGGGATCAGGTGCGCGAGATGGTCCGCGACGTGGTCGGTGCCTACGTCGACGGTGCCACGGAGGTCGGATACGCCGAGGACTGGGACCTCGAGACGCTGTGGGAGGCGTTGTCGAAGCTGTACCCGATCGCGCTCGATCCCAAGCGGGTCGTCGGCGAGAACGAGTACGGCGAACGTGACGACATCTCCCGCGAGCAACTGCGCGAGGTACTGGTCGACGACGCGCTCGGCGCCTACGATCGCCGAGAGAAGGAACTGGCGGAGATCGCCGGCGACGGCGCGATGCGTCAACTGGAACGGTCGATCCTGCTCACGGTCATGGACCGCAAGTGGCGCGATCATCTCTACGAGATGGACTACCTCCGCGAGGGCATCCACCTGCGGTCGGTCGCTCAGCGCGACCCGGTGGTGGAGTACCAGCGCGAGGGCTACGACATGTTCCAGGGCATGTTGGAGGGCATGAAGGAAGAGGCCGTCACCTACATCTTCAACGCACAGGTGGAGACGCAGGCCCCGGCTCCGGCGCTGGGCACGTCGGTCAGCGACATGCTGGCCGGAGCGGCCTTCGGCGGCGACGAGGCCGCCGACGGCGCCGAACCGGCGATGACCTACAGCGGGCCGTCGGAGACCGGCGACGCGGAGGTGCTCTCCGAGGTCGAGGAGCACGCCTCGGGAACTCCGTCGGAGGTGCTCGGCAGCCGTCGCGAACGGCGCGCCGCCGCCCGTTCGGGCGCCAAGCCGTCGAACAAGCCTCCGAAGTCGCGCAAGAAGCGCTGACGGTCACACTCCCGCGCCGGACGGCGAGACCAGGATCTTCACGGCGGTCTCGTTGCGGTGCAGCAGGGTGTCGTAGCCTTCGGTGACCAGATCGGCGAGGTCGATCTTGCCCGTGATGAACGGGGCGAGATCGATCTCGCCGCTCTCCACCAGCGCGATCGTCTCGGGATGAGAGTTCACGTAGGCGATGGTGCCGCGCAGGTCGATCTCCTTCAGCACCAGCTTCTGCATGTCCAGTCCGGCAGGGCTGCCCCAGATCGACACCACCACGACGACCCCGGTCGGCTTCACGGCATCGAGCAGGGTGTCGAACGCGGGCTGAACCGACGTGCATTCGAAACCGACGTCCGCGCCGCGTCCGGAGGTGAGCTCCGATACCCGAGCGACCACGTCCTGCGCCGCGGGATCCAGCACGTGATCGGCGACTCCGGTGTCCGCGGCCTTGGCTCGGCGCAGCGGGCTCGGCTCGCTGATGATCACCGAGATGCCTCGCGCCCGGCAGATGGCCGCGGTGAGCAGGCCGATCGGTCCGGCGCCGGTGATGAGCGCGATCGCACCCGACTGCGCGCCGCTGCGCTGTACGGCGTGGAAACCGACCGCCAGCGGCTCGATCAGCGCGGCCTGGTCGAGCGGTACCGATGCGTCGATCCGATGCACCCACCTCCGTTTCACCGCGATCTTCTCTGCGAGTCCGCCACCGCAGCCGCCCAGTCCGATGAAGTTCATGTCTCGCGACAGGTGGTAGTCGTGGCTGTGCGGACCGGTATCGACGTCGTCGGCGAGGATGTAGGGCTCCACGACCACGTGATCGCCGACCGCCAGATCGGTCACGCCGTCGCCCACCTCCGAGACGACGCCCGACATCTCGTGTCCGATCGTGACCGGAGCGCTCTCGCCGCTGATCGGCTGCGGATGTCCGGCCGGCGGGATGAAGATCGGGCCGTCGGCGTACTCGTGCAGGTCGGTGCCGCAGATGCCGCACCAGGCGATGTCGATGCCGACCATGCCGGGCCCGACCTCCGGCGGGTCGATCTCTTCGATGCGGACGTCTCCGCGGTCGTAGTAGCGTGCGGCTCTCATCGGTGCTCCTTCTGAGCGTCGGAACGGGAAGTGTGGACTGTGATGTGAATCACCCGCCCGGAAACGAGCGTGCGCCCACCGCCGGCGGGGCGCAACGGTTGCAGGGGGTTGCAGCGGACGGGGGTCGGCCGTGCTCTCGGCGCGTCGCGGAACCGAACCCGCCCCGGGTGCGTCCGATAGATATGACGGTGAACACACTCGGGGGTAATGGGATCGTCGACCGGCCGGCGCCGCCGGTTCGGAACGGCGCTGAGCGGACGGATGCGGACCGTGCCGGTGCAGCGCGGTCGGCGACGGTGTACGCGTTGCAGCAGATGCTGGAGGTGCTCGACGGTCGCCGACCGGTGGACCATCTGCTGCGCACGGTCTCGGCCGAGGTGCAATCGCAGGTGGGCTCACTGCTCCAGCATCGGGCCGGGCCGTCGGGGAGTGCTGAGACGGCGCGGCTGCTGCGAGTCCACCTGCAGATCGGTGGACCGCGCCAGGCCGCCTACTTCGGCACCTTCGTGCGGGGACGCCGAGTGCGTGCGGTGGCCGGCCGCATCGAGATCCGGTCGGTGCCGTTGCCGTCGCGGGGCGGACCGCGCCGGATCGCGGAACGCTGGGTGATCGTCGAGTTCGCGATCGTCTGAGGCCGTGGTGTGAGGCCGCGCCGGCGATGATTCCGCGGACGCCCGCGATCGGCATAAACTCGACGCATCATGGTGAATCGGCTGTCGCCGGACGAGGCGATGTTCTACTTCCTGGACGGGGCGGGGACGACCGCCCACCTCGGAGCGCTGTTGATCCTCGACCCGAGCAAGCTTCGGAAGGACGACGCGACCGGGATCGACTACCACTCGCTCGTCTCGCTGGTGGAGAACCGACTGCAGGCGGCACCCCGGTACCGCCAGGTGATCACCGAGGTGACGCTCGGGCTGGCGCGTCCGGTGTGGGTGGACGACCGTGAGTTCGACATCAACTACCACATCAGATTGTCCGCGCTGCCGCAGCCGGGTGACTCCGAACAACTGCAGGAGTTGGTCTCGCGGCTCATGTCGCGCCCACTCGACCGGACCCGGCCGCTGTGGGAGATGTACCTGATCGAGGGACTCAGCCGCGGCCGGTCAGTGATCCTGACCAAGACGCACCGCTGTCTGCTGGGCGGCACCGGCAACCCGGAACTGAGCGAGGTGATCTGCGACGACGTCGCGGACGCCGCCCCGATGGCGGAGGATCTGTGGATGCCGCGGCGGCCGCCCGGTGCGGCCTCGTTGACCGTCGGAGCGCTGGCCGAGGCGATGGCCCGGCCCGGTGAGATGGTCGACACCCTGCTGCGCGGCAACGGCCCGGTCGCCGATCTCTGGTCGGTGGCCGACAAATCGGTCCGTCTGGTCGGCGACGCCGTCTCTCAGATGGTCAACTCCGCCCCCGACAGCCCGCTGAACGCGGTCACCACGTCGTCGCGGCTGTTCGCCTTCTCGTCGGTGTCCCGCCGCGATCTCGAGGCGGTGGCGAACCGTTTCGAGTGCTCGTTCAACGACGTGGTGCTGGCCATCATCACCGGCGTGCTGCGCCGGTGGTCGCTGTCGATCAAGGACACCGTCGGCCACGGCGAGACGATGCGGGCCACCATGCCGCTCGCGGCTCGCGATCCGGACACCGTCGAAGGAGAGCCGAGCGGCTCGTGGATCGTGGTCGGCGGGACGGAGTTCGTCACCGACCTGCCGGTGGGGGAGGACGCACCCGCGGTCCGGCTGATGCAGGTGGCCGGTCTCGCGAATCGCTACTCCCAGTCCACACGGCGGATGTCGCAGGGGCTGCGCCCCCTGCTTCCGGAGTTCGGGCTGGTGCCCTTCGCCGACCGGTCCACGCGGGCGTTCGCGGGCCTGTTCCAGCGGTCGTACAACGTACCGATCTCGATGAGTGCCAAGCGGATCGGCCGCAAGTTCGTCGGCGGGATCCCCATCACCGGGATCTTCACCATTCCGACGCTCGCCGCGCAGAGAGCTCTGGGCATCAGTGTCAACGAGTACGCGAACCAGGTGCAGTTCGCCTTCATCGCCGACCGGGCCGTGGTGGTCGACCTCCCCGCCATGGCCGAATACGTCACCGAGTCGCTGGACGAACTGCTTGCGAGCGGACAGTCGTACGACGGTTCCCCGGACCCCGGCAACCGGTGACGACCGGGCCCGCCGACCCTCCCGACCCCGATCGAAAGGCATCTCATGCGCGTCTATCTGCCGGCCACCCTGGCGATGATCGAACGGCTGGTGGCCGAACCCGGCCGGGCCTTCGAACCGGTCGGAGGCACCGGTTTCGCGCTGACACCGGCGCTGCGCGAGGCGTATGTGGCCGGTGACGACGAGGAACTGTCGGAGGTGGCGCTCCGGGAGGCCGCCCGGGCGTCGCTGCGACTGCTGGCCGTCGACGACTCGGAGCTTCCGGTGCGCCGGGTGGTGGTGGTCGCGGACGCCGAGGCGACGCCGCGTCCGGATCTCGACGACGCGGTGGTCAGGGTCGCCGGAACGATCCCGCACGGCGACATCGTCGCCGTCCACGTCGACGGTTCAGACGCCGAGAACGCAGTGCGGGCGGCGGTCGAGGTGATCGACCGCGCCGACCTCGGCGATGAGGACGGCGAGCTGGCGGTCGGAGACGTGGAGGACCACGACCTCGGCTGGTACGCCACGCAGGAACTGCCGTTCCTCCTGGAACTTCTCTGAAGTCCCCGAAGACTTCTCCAGAGAACTTTTCAGTACCGGACGAGAACTGTCCGGAATGCTTGTGAGTCTGAATGGGCGAGGAACACCGACCCCAGGAGGACACCATGTACGCACCGGCCCGAGACGACGAACTCACCGGCCTCATCAACTACGCCGATCAACAGCTCGGAGCGCTGCGGGCCGCGGCGTTCGGACTCACGGAGGCTCAGGCCCGACAGACGCCGTGTCGCAGCGTGCTCTCGATCGGCGGACTCATCAAACACATCGAACGCGGTCTACGCGGGGCCGCAGCGCAGTTGAACGGCACCGCCGGCGAACTGGTGCTCGACGAGGCGGCGTTGGCCGAGTACATGGGGAGCTTCGCGCTCACCGACGACGAGACTGCGGCCGGGATCATCGAGCGGTTCGACGCCGCGCGCGCCGAGTTCCTCGAAGCGATGCGGAGCAGCGATCCCGACGGGGAGGCGATGGCGCCGCCCGCGCCGTGGGCGGGTGTCTACGAGTCGCGGCCGATGAAGAATCGGTACTACATGTGCCACCAGGTGGAGGAGTACGCCCGGCATGCCGGGCACGCCGACATCATCCGCGAGCAGATCGACGGAATGTCGGTGGCCGCGCTGGAGATGACGCTGGCCGGTGCGCCGGCCAATCAGTTCTTCACGCCGTACACACCGGCCCCGGGGACGCTGCTGGCCTGATCCGCGACGCGACTGACGTGCGCTCCATTCGCCCTCGGCGCCCCGAAACGCTAACCTACGGAATCGTAAGTTAGGTGTTCCGGGGCGGCCCGGAACCGGGCGGAGGAGGCGCGCGATGGCGTGGCGTGAACGATTCGAGGCACCGGCGGCCGACGTGGCGGCCAGGCACAAGCGTGCCCGGCTGCTTCGAGCGGCCTTCGCTCGCGTGACCACCCCGCTGTTGCCGGACGACTACCTGCACCTGGCCAATCCGCTGTGGTCGGCGCGGGAATTGCGCGGCAAGGTGGTCTCGGTGACCGAGGAGACCGCGGACAGCGCGACCATCGTCATCCGGCCGGGCTGGGGCTTCTCGTTCGACTACCACCCGGGCCAGTACATCGGCATCGGCGTCCTGGTCGACGGACGCTGGACGTGGCGTTCCTACTCACTGACCTCCGAGCCGGAGTCGTCGCGCGCGCAGCGGACGGTATCGATCGCGGTGAAGGCGATGCCGGAGGGATTCCTCTCGTCGCATCTGGTGAAGGGGCTGGCACCCGGCACCGTGGTGCGCCTGGCGGCGCCCGCCGGTGAATTCGTCCTGCCCGACCCGCTGCCGGAGAAGATCCTGTTCGCGACCGCGGGCAGCGGTCTGACGCCCATCATCTCGATGCTGCGCACGATGCGCCGACGCGCTCAGCGCGCCGACGTCCGGCTGATCCACTCGGTTCCCACGGAGGACGATCTGCTCTTCGGCGACGAACTCCGGCGGATGGCCGACGAGGGCCTGATCGACCTGCACCTGCAGTTCACCCGCACCGACGGCAAGGTGACGCCGGCGCAGCTGCGAGCGCTGTGTCCGGATTGGGCCGAGCGCGCCACCTGGGCCTGTGGTCCGGGCGGGTTCCTGGACATGCTCAGCGAACAGTTCGACGAAGCGGGTATTCAGGAGAATCTGCACATCGAGCGGTTCGCGCTGGAACGCGGTGCTCACGGTGCCGAGGGCGGCGTCGTCACGTTCGGCACGCCGGATCGGCAGATCGAGGTCGACGGTGCCACGACGCTTCTCGAGGCCGGCGAACAGGCGGGCGTGCTGATGCCCTTCGGCTGCCGCATGGGGATCTGCCAGAGCTGCGTCGTGATGCTCGACAAGGGGTGCGTGCGTGATCTGCGGACGGGCGTGGAGCACGTGGAGGGTGAGCGCATCCAGACCTGCGTGAGCGCCGCGGCGGGAGACTGCACGCTCGACGTGTGAATCGGTGCCTATGACGTGGACCACGTCGTCGCGGGGTGGACAGCCTACGGAACCGTAACCTACGCTTACGTAAGTTACGAAGCCGTAGGCAACGAGGAGTGGCATGGCGATCTCCGACATCCCCGAATACGCCCATCTGACCGACGCGGACGTCGAAGAACTGGGTGCGAAGCTCGACCAGATCCGCGCGGACATCGAAGCCGATCGCGGTGAACGCGACGCGCGGTACATCCGCAACACGATCGCATTCCAGCGGACGCTCGAGGCCGCCGGTCGCGCGCTGACCTTCGGTGCGCGCAATCGGGCTCTGTGGTGGGCCGGGGCGTCGGCTCTCGGAGTCGCGAAGATCGTCGAGAACATGGAGCTCGGGCACAACGTGATGCACGGGCAGTGGGATTGGATGAACGATCCCGAGGTGCATTCCACTTCGTGGGAATGGGACAACACCGGACCCAGTGCTCACTGGAAGCACACGCACAACTTCATCCATCACAAGTACACCAACGTGCTCGGCATGGACGACGATGTGGGCTACGGCCTGCTCCGCGTGACGCGCGACCAGCGCTGGCGGCCGTTCAACCTCGGCAACATCGCCTACAACACGGTCCTGGCGCTCGCTTTCCAGTACGGTGTCGCCGCGCAACATCTCGAGTTGGGACGCAAGCGCCGGACGCAGGAGGAGAAGGACCAGTTCCGGAAGGACCTGCGCGACGTGGGCGTCAAGATCGGGCGCCAGGCGGGTAAGGACTACGTGGTGTACCCGGCGCTCGTCGGGGCCGTCACCCGCTCGCGCTCCGGGGCCCGCAAGGCCTTCACCGCGAATGTGATGGCCAACGTGATCCGCAATGTGTGGTCGAACGCGGTCATCTTCTGCGGGCACTTCCCGGACGGTGCGGAGAAGTTCACCAAGCAGGACGTCGACAGCGAGACTCGCGGTGAGTGGTACCTGCGCCAGATGCTCGGAAGCGCCAACTTCCGGTCGGGCCCGGTCCTGGCCTTCATGAGCGGGAACCTCTCGTACCAGATCGAGCACCACATCTTCCCCGATCTGCCCAGCAATCGGCTCGCGGAGATCGCGGTGCGGGTGCAGGCGCTGTGCGCGGAGTACGACCTGCCGTACACGACGGGTTCGTTCCCCGTGCAGTACGCGAAGTCGTGGCGCACCATCGCCAAGCTGTCGTTGCCGAACAAGTACCTCTCGGGCACGGTGGACGACGCTCCGGAGACCGCCTCGGAGAGGCGGTTCAAGGAGTCCGAACAGGTGCGTCTGGTGTCGACGGTCGATCCCGCGACCGGACGTCGCCGGGGCCTCAAGACTGCGATCGTGAGCCTGAATGAGCGCCGGAGGAGCCGCCGCGCACCCGCGCGGGCATAATGTGATCGATGGCGATTTCAGATATCAATGAGTACGCGCACCTGACGGACGCCGATGTCGAGGCACTGGGTGCGGAACTCGATATGCTGCGCCGCGAGATCGAGTCGAGTCTGGGCGAGCAGGACCGCCGCTACCTGCGGCGGACCATCTACGCCCAGCGCGGACTCGAGGTCCTGGGCCGGCTCGCACTGCTCGGCAGCCACCGCCGGTCGCTGTGGCTGCTCGGCACCGGCGCACTGTCGGTCGCCAAGATCATCGAGAACATGGAACTCGGCCACAATGTGATGCACGGCCAGTGGGACTGGATGAACGATCCCGAGGTGCACTCCACGACGTGGGAGTGGGACATGGTCTGCGCCTCACCTCACTGGAAGCACTCCCACAACTACATCCATCACAAGTACACCAACGTGATCGGCATGGATCACGATGTGGGTTACAAGATCCTCCGGGTGACGCGCGACGAGCCGTGGGAACCCCGCCGCGCGTTCCAGCCGCTGTTCAATCTCATGCTCGCCGCCACCTTCGAGTGGGGCATCGGCCTGCACGACCTCGACCTCAAAGAGGTCATCGCCGGCCGCAAACCGATGGAGCAGGCGCGTCCGGAGATCGAATTGTTCGCGCGCAAGATCGTCCGGCAGATCGGCAAGGACTACGTCCTGTTCCCGGCGCTGTCGGGCCCCAACTTCACGCGCACGCTGACAGCGAATCTGACGGCCAATCTCATCCGGAATCTCTGGGCCTACGTGGTCATCTTCTGCGGGCACTTCCCGGACGGTGCGGAGAAGTTCACCGTCGAGACACTCGAGGACGAGACGTCCGGCCAGTGGTACCTGCGCCAGATGCTGGGTACGGCCAACTTCGAGGCCGGGCCCGCGCTGGCCTTCCTCAGCGGCAACCTCTGCTACCAGATCGAGCATCATCTGTACCCCGATCTGCCGAGCAACCGGATGGCCGAGATCTCGGTGCGGGTGCGCGAACTGTGCGAGAAGTACGACCTGCCGTACAACACCGGTTCGCTCACCATGCAGTACCTCCGTACGCTGCGGACCATCAACAAACTCGCGCTGCCGGATCGCTTCCTCATCGCGACCAGCGACGACGCGCCGGAGACCGCCTCTGAGCGCCGGTTCGACGGACTGCCGAAGCTCGGCGGCGGGCTCAAGACCGCGCTGGCGCAAGTGCGCGCCAGGCGACGGAGCCGCCGGCGCACCGAACGGCGCCGCTGATGCCGCACGGCTGGCCGCCGTCCGCGGTCAGCCCTCCGGCTGCTGAACCGGTGTCTCGTCCGCAGCGGTGGACGTCGCGGACCTGAGCAGTTCCCGCACGGCCATCGCCCGCCGATGGGAGCTGCCGGTGAGTGCGTCGAGCGCACATTCGGGATCGGCCGGCGGGCCGAGGTGGGTGCAGCCGCGCGGGCAGTCGTCGATCGCGTCGCGCAGATCGTCGAAAGCGTCGACGATCTGATCCGGCGTCACGTGCGCGAGGCCGAACGAGCGGATGCCCGGGGTGTCGACCACCCAGCCGCGCGGCGGCGCCCCGGGGGATTCTCCGGGCAGCGGCAGTGCCACCGATTGTGTCGACGTGTGACGGCCCTTGCCGACGCCGGACACTTCGCCGGTGGCCCGGTCCGCATCGGGGACGAGCCGGTTGACGAGAGTCGACTTGCCGACGCCGGAGTGTCCGATGAGGGCGGTGAGGTGACCGTCGAGGGTGTCCCACAGCGGACCGAGGTCGTCGTCGCGACCCGCCGTCACCACCGGCAGTTCGAGGTCGGCGAAGTGTGCGGCGAACTCCTCTGGCCCGGCGAGATCTGACTTGGTCAGACACAGGATCGGCGACAGTCCGCCGGCGTACGCCGCGGCCAGGGCGCGTTCGACGAAACCGGTCCGGGGCGGCGGGTCGGCCAGCGCGGTGACGATCAGCAATCGGTCGGCGTTGGCGACCACGATCCGCTCGTACGGATCGTTGTCGTCCGCGGTGCGGCGGAGCACCGTGCTGCGGTCGTCGACCCGGACGATGCGGGCGAGCGTGTCGGGGCGGCCGGAGAGGTCGCCGACGACACCCACGCGGTCGCCGACCACGATCGGCGTCCGGCCGAGTTCGCGGGCGCGCATGGTGACGAGCGGGCGGGAGGGATCGCCGTCCAGAACGCAACCCCAGCGGCCGCGATCCACCGAGACCACCATGGCCGTCTCGGCGTCGTCGTGCGCCGGACGGTTCTTGGTGCGCGGCCGACTGCCCTTGCCGGGCCGGATCCGTACGTCGGACTCGTCGTAGGTGCGGCCGCGAACCGTTCCCGCCCGGGTGCTCACGATGCGGTCCCCGCCATCGCCTCCCACATCTTCACGAAATCGGGCAGGGTCTTCGCGGTGGTCTCGACGTTCTCGACGGTGAGACCGTCGACGCGGAGGCCGATGAGGGCGCCCGCCGTGGCCATGCGGTGGTCGGCGTAACTGTGCCAGAGTGCGGGTTCCAGGTCGGCTGCCTCGCGCCCGGTGATGACGAGGCCGTCGTCGGTCTCCCGGCACTGCCCGCCGATGCGGTTGATCTCGGTGCTCAACGCGGAGAGCCGATCGGTCTCGTGGCCTCGGAGGTGGGCGATGCCGCGCAGTACGGAGGTGCCGTCGGCGAGCGCGCACAGGGCGGCGACCGTCGGAGTCAACTCGCCCACCTCGTGCAGATCCACCTCGATCGCCCTCGGGCGGCCGTTGCCGCGGACCGTGAGGAGGCCGTCGGGCGCGTGGACGACCGAAGCGCCCATCCGTTCCAGAATGCCGACGATCGCGGACCCCGGCTGGGTGGTGGTGGCGGGCCAGCGCGGCACGCTGACCCGCCCGCCGGTGGCCGGTGCGGCCGCGAGGAAGGCGGCAGCGTTCGACAGGTCCGGCTCCACTGTCCAGTCGACGGCTGTGACGGCCGTCGGCGCCACCTGCCAGCGGGTGGTCGTCGCATCGAACTCCACTCGGACGCCGGCCTTTTCGAGCATTTCCACGGTCATGTCGATGTGCGGCATGGACGGCACCGGTGCCCCGGAGTGAGTGATCGAGATGCCGGATTCGAAACGGGCGGCCGACAGCAGAAGACCGGAGACGAACTGGGACGAGGCCGATGCGTCGATGGTGACCGGTCCGCCCGGCACCCCGCCCCGGCCGTGAACGGTGAACGGCAGCCCGTCGCCGTCGATCTCGGCGCCGAGCGCACGGAGCGCGTCGAGGACGGTGCCGAGCGGTCGGCTGCGCGCCTGTTCGTCGCCGTCGAAGGTCACGTCGCCGGTCGCGAGCGCCGCCACCGCGGGCAGGAAGCGCATCACGGTCCCGGCCAGGCCGCAGTCGATGGAGCCGGCATGCAGGGGACGCGGAGTGATGTCGACGGTGGTCGGGTCGTCCGGGTGGCAGTCGACGCCGACCCCGATGGCGGCGAGTCCATCGAGCATGAGGTCGGTGTCGCGGGATCGCAGGGTGCCGGTGATGCGGGACGGGCCGGTGGCGAGCGCGGCCAGGATGAGTGCGCGATTGGTGATGGACTTGGAGCCGGGGAGGTCGACCACGGAGTCGACGGGGCGGTCAAGGAAGGGCGCGACCCAATTGCTCATGGGTTTCAGTCTCTCACGTCGTCAACCGCGCACGTCCCGGCGCAGCGGATGGTCCGCGGGGATCTCGACCACGATCAGGCGGCGCCCATCGGGATCGGCCACGGTCATCTCGATCAGGCCCCACGGTTTGGTCTCCGGTTCGGCGACGATCGGGACCTGTTCGGCGGCGAGGGCCTCCCGGGTGGCGGCGATGTCGCGGACTTGCAGCCACAGCACGTCACCGGTCTCGCCGGCGGCGGTGGCGGCCATGTGCGCGGGAATCTCGATCAGACCCGTGCCCGCGTGGAAGACGGTGCCGCCCGGGTACTCGCGGGCCACCGCCAGTCCCAGCCGGTCGCGGTAGAAGGCGGTCAGCGCCTCGGGGTCGGGTGAGATCAGCAGGGTCCGGCTCGAAAGGATCTCCATGGCTCCACCGTAGTCGTGGAGCCTACCCTGGTCGCATGCCCAAGGCCCAGTTCAGCGCCGGAATCCTGCTCTACCGCCGTCGGCCGGCGGGATTCGAGGTGCTGCTGGTGCATCCGGGCGGCCCGTTCTTCGCACGCAGGGACGACGGTGCGTGGTCGATCCCGAAGGGGCTGATCGACGAGGGCGAGGAGCCGCTCGCGGCCGCCCGCCGCGAGTTCGCCGAAGAGACCGGTCGGCCTGCGCCCGACGGCCCGGCAATCGACCTCGGCGAGACCCGACTGCGCAGCGGCAAACGCGTCGTCGGCTTCGCACTCGAGGGCGATCTCGACGCCGGCGCCATCGTGAGCAACACCTTCGAGACGGTGTGGCCGCCCAAGTCGGGCCGGGTGCAGGAGTTCCCTGAGATCGACCGTGGGGAGTGGTTCGGGGCCGACGCGGCGCGGGTCAAGCTCAACGCCGCCCAGGCGGTGTTCGTGGAGCGGTTGGCCGAGGCGCTGAGCGTATGACGTCCGCGGCGCCGGTGACGTCGATCCCGCCGTCGGTGAGACCCGGCAGCCACGGGAGCCGAATCGGTGCGCGGATCTGGCGTCCGGTCCGCAGGTCGTACTCGCCGTAGGCGGGTTCGTCTCGCCCGGATACCACGAGCACCTTGGCTCCGCTCACGAACATCCTGGTCGTCGAGTGGGCGCCGGGGAGTTGCCAGACCTTGTCCGGCGCCGCGGGTTCTCCGGACACCGGTGACCGGTACACCCCGTTGTCCGAGCCGATGAGGTACACATCGTGGTCGAGACGGGTGAAGGCCTGAACATGGCCGCGCAACGGATGATCCGGCCCGGCCAATTCGCGAGACACCGTTCGCCCGGTTTCGGGATCGATGGACACCAGTAGCGGGCCGGTGTCGTCGTCGATCGGTTTCAGCAGCGTGATGAGGTCGCGACCGTTCGGGGCGCAGACCGCCGGCAGTCGGGTGAAGACATCCGCAGGCAGGTCGACCGCGACGCTCGCGCCAGGTTCGCCGAGGCGCCGGAGCTGGACGCGTGACGAGGGGCGTCCGGTCTCGGTGGTGGCCGCGTACCAGCCGTGTTCACAGTGCGCGACCATGGCGAGCCGGCCCGGGATCTCGGATCCGAACGGCTTGCGGTGGGGATCGACGAGCACGTACCGGGTGGTGTCGAAGGTGTTCCACATGACGGCGTGCCCGGTGTCGGGGTCGGTTGCGGAGCCGACGATGCGTCGGCGGCCTCCGGGGCCGGTCACGGTCTTCTCCCCGGGCCGCAGCACCACGGCACCGCTTCCGGCGATGCCGAAGATCCCGTCGCCGAGCCGCGCCACGGTCGAGTCGTACTCGCTGCCGCCGGTGATCCGGCCGACCTCGTCGCCTTTCGCGTCGAACGCGACGATCACATTCGCGGCCGAGGTCGGGTTCGGCAGAACCACCTGACCGACGGAGATCGCCGCGATCGCGGTCGGCGGGAGTTCGCCCATGTCGGGCGGTGCCGCGGTGCACGAGGCTACGCCCGAGACCGTCGCGATCGCGACCGCGGCGAACAGGGACCGTCGTCGAAGGCGCATGCGACATTCTTAGCCTGTCGGGCAGAACGCCGCGATCAGATCCGGTTCATCAGGTCGCCCAGTCGGTCGATCGCCAGGGCGAGATCCTCTTCGGACGCCGCGTAGCTGAGCCGGACGAAGCGCTCCGCTCCGGCGTCGCCGAAGTCCTTGCCGGGGGTCAGCGCCACGTGGGCCTGCGCGAGGGCGGTCTCGCAGAACTCGCTGGACGTGAGCCCGGTGCCCGACACGTCGAGGTAGACGTAGAAGGCGCCGTCGGGCCGGACCGGCACATCGAGACCGATGCGCTCCAGCCCGTCGAGAACCAGTCGGCGACGTGCCCGGAACTGAGCGCGACGGTCCTCGGCCACTGCGAGGGTCTCGGGCTCGAAGCACGTGAGCGCGGCGACTTGAGACGGTGTCGGCGGGCAGATGTAGTAGTTCTGGGCGAGCCGCTCGGCGACGGGGATCATCGCCTCCGGCACGATGGCCCATCCGAGCCGCCAGCCCGTCATACCGAAGTACTTCGAGAAGCTGTTGATCACGATGGCGCCCGGGTCGTCGGCCGCGACACTGCGGGGCGGCCCGTCCGGCCCGTCATCGGCCAGGCCGAGGTAGATCTCGTCGACGATGCGCCACCCTCCGCGTTCGGAGACCGTTCCGCACAACTCGACCAGCTCGGTGTGCGGCAGTGACGTACCGGTGGGATTCGACGGAGTCGCCACCATCACCCCGTGCGTCTCGGGGCGCCATCGGTCTGCCACCGTTTGCGCGTCGAGCTGGAAACGCGTCGCCGGCGAGGTCTCCAGCAACCGCACTCGGCCGCCGAAGCTCTCGGCGAACCGCCGGTTGCACGGGTACGAGGGGTCGGCCACCAGCACCTCGTCACCGGGATCGATCAGGGCCGCGCAGGACAGGAGCAGCGCCGCCGAGGCACCGGTGGTGACCACGACGCGTTCCGGCGCCACTCGTGCACCGAAGTGCTCGGTGGTGAATCCGGCGATCGCCCGCCGCAGGTCGTCGAGGCCGAGAGCACCGGTGTAGGGGAGGGGCCGCCCGTCGCTGATGCGCCGGACCTCACGCAGAAACGCCGGAGGCGCTCCGAAATCGGGTTCACCGAGATTGAGCTTCACGACGTGATGCCCCTGTGCCTCGAGCGCCGCGGCGTGCTTGCCGAATTCCATCGCGTAGAACGGGGTGACGGCTTCGGCGCGGCGGGAGAACTTCATACCGTCGATGCTATGCGGCGCGGTCGGCACACCAGAATCCCCGCGCACCGGTCGGCGTCGTGCGCGCGCCGGTGCGCGGGGAGTCCGGATCGATCCTCGGGCTATCGGGGTGCGGCGCTCACTCGGGAATCCAGTTGAACTCGTCCGGGTTCGGGCCGCGGCGACGGTCGGCGTTGAGCGAATCGATGCGGGACATCTGCTCGTCGGTCAGTTCGAAGTCGAAGATGTCGCGGTTCTCGACGATCCGTGACGGGGTGGTCGACTTCGGAAAGACGATGTTGCCGAGCTGGACATGCCACCGCAGCACCACCTGCGCGACCGTCCGGCCCGTCTGCGTCGCAATCGCCTTCAACTCCGGGTCGTCGAGAACGTCGCCCTGGGCGATGGGCGACCACGCTTCGGTCTCGATGCCCTTGGACGCGTTGTACTCGCGCAGTTCGGTCTGAGAGAGGTACGGGTGGACCTCGATCTGATTCACCGCGGGCACCACCTCGGTCTCGGCGAGCAGTCGCTCGAGGTGTCCGATCTGGAAGTTCGAGACGCCGATCGCACGCGTCTGTCCGTCCTCGTAGAAGCGCTCCATGGCACGCCAGGTATCGGTGAAGTCGCCGACCGCGGGCATCGGCCAGTGGACCAGATACAGATCCATCGGGCCGATGCCCAGTGCGTCGATGCTGTGCGCGGTGGCGTCGCGAGCCGCCTCCGGATCATGCGCGTTGTTGTTGAGCTTGCTGGTCACGAAGATCTCGCCGCGGTCGAGCCCGGACTCTCGGACGGCCTCGCCCACCTCGCGCTCGTTGCCGTACATCTGGGCGGTGTCGATGTGGCGATAACCGGCTTCCAGGGCCGTCAGGACGGCCTCCTTGGTGTCGGCGGGTGCGATCTGGAAGACGCCGAACCCGAGTTGCGGAATGCGGACGTCGTTGTTGAGGGTGATCTCCGGAATCGTGTTCTCTGCCATTCAACGACCAACGCCCGCGGGCCCTCTCGGTATTCCACCGGTCCGGGAGGACCCTGAACTTTCCCTGGTATCGGCGGTCGAGGGGTGACATATCGGCCGGGAGCGACCACCGTGGAGTCATGAGTACAAACCTGGAACCCCGGAAGTCCAACAGCACGTCGGTCTGGAAGATCGTGCTGATCGTCATCGCCGTGCTGATCGCCCTGTCGATCATCGGCCCGCTGCTGAAGGCCGCGTTCTGGGTGGTCCTCATCGGGCTGGCGATCGTCGGCGCGGGAGCGCTCTTCTTCGGCGGCCGCAAGTCCTGACGCCGCCCCGTACGAACGCCCGCTACTTCGGCTCGAAGACGTACTTCCCGCGAGGGTGCGCACCGAGCAGTTCGTCGAAGGCCTCGGCCGCATCGTCGAACCCGAAGGTGCGGGCGATCTCGACAGTGATCCGTCCGGAAGCGGCGTCCTCGAGGAGCGGCTCGACTGCCGCACGGCGATGGTGGCGACTCTGCTCGCTGCTTCCGTCGACGACGACGATGCCGTCGTCGACTCTGCCCCACGCGGCCACGCTCACGATCCGGTGCGGCGCGACGAGGTCGAGGGAGACGTCGATCGCCTCGTCGGTGCCGACGGTGTCGATCACCCCGGTGACGCGCTTGCCGTCCCGAGCCTCGGTGATGGCCTCGGCCAGTCCCTCTCCGTACGCCACCGGGACCGCGCCCGACTCGCGCAGATGATCGTGGTTGCGGTCGGAGGCCGTGGCGATGACCGTGGCTCCGGCGGCCACCGCCTCGCTCACGACGATCGACCCGACCGCACCGGCGCCACCGTGAACCAACAGGACGTCGTCTCCGGTGACACCGAGGGTGGCGAGCGTGTCGACCGCGGTGACGCCGGCCAGGAGCAACGACGACGCCTCGGCGAAGCCCAGATCGGCCGGCTTGCGGTGGACGCGATCGGCGTCGGCGAGGACGTACTCGGCGAGTGCGGCCGCCGCCGGGTAGACGACCACCTCGTCGCCGGCTCGGTATCCGGACTCCGCGCCCGCGGCATGGACGACGCCCGCGACCTCGGCGCCGAGCGACAGCGGGAGCTTCTCGGGTTTGGTGCCCATGAGGCCGCGCACGAGCTTCACGTCGTACGGGTTGAGACCGGCGGCGCGCACGGCGACGACCACGTCGGCGGGGCCGGGGGAGGGGACGTCGACGTCGGTCACCGCGAGGACGTCGGCCGGGTCGCCGTAACCGGTGGCAATGATCTTCTTGGCCATGTCTGCTCCAACTCTCTTGTGTGTCAATCGGATTCGGCCCTGATCGTGCGGCCGGCCCGCCCTTCGCGCGCTTGGTGGGCGAAGGGCTCGTGCATGCGGGCCCTCGAACCCATCATGCCAACCGTGCCCCGGCCCGCAAACGATGCTCGCGGCGATCGCGGAACCTGTTCATCGGCGGCCTCGCGAGTTAACGTGTACTGCACGTCACACTAAAGAGGTTCGTGGATCGGAGACGGTGATGAGTCAGCGACGGGTCGACCACGAGGTGGTGATCGTCGGAGCGGGCTTCGGCGGCATGGGCGCGGGAATCGAGTTCAAACGGCTCGGCGTCGACGACATCGCGATTCTCGAACGGGAGGACGACCTCGGCGGCACCTGGCACGTGAACCACTATCCGGGACTGGCCGTCGACATCGCATCGGTCACCTACTCGTACTCCTTCGAACCCAACCCCTACTGGTCGCGGCTGTTCGCGCCCGGAGCCGAACTCAAGAGGTACGCCGAACACGTCGCCGACAAGTACGACCTCCGGCGCCATATGGAGTTCGGGGCGGTCGTCGAGCGCGCCGACTGGGACGAGGCGAAGGAGTGCTGGGCCGTGCGCACCGCCGACGGTACAGTCCGCACGGCCCGGTACCTGGTGACCGCGACCGGGTTCCTCTCGCAGCCGCACACCCCCGACTTCCCGGGGATCGACACCTTCGCGGGCGACATCATTCACACCACGGCGTGGCCCGACGGATACGACTTCGGCGGCAAGCGCGCCGCGGTGATCGGGACCGGTGCCACCGCGGTGCAGTTGATTCCCGAGATCGCCCGCACGGCGCGCGAACTCACTGTTTTCCAACGGACGCCCATCTGGGTGGTGCCGAAGATCGACTTTCCGATCCCGCGTCCCGTGCAGCATCTCTTCGCCCGGATCCCGTTGGCGCAGAAGGCGGCCCGCGCGGTCAACACCTCGCTGCTCGAGGCGTTGATGGTATTCGGGGTGCTGCACTACCGGCAGGCCAAGCCGGGCAATCGGCTCGCGGCGCTGCTCGCGAAGACCCACATGCGGCTGCAGGTGCGCGACGAGGCGATCAGGAGAGCGTTGACGCCGCATTACGACTTCGGTTGCAAGCGGCCGACGTTCTCCAACACGTACTTCCGCGTGTTCAACCAGCCGACCGTCCATCTCGAGACGGCCACGATCGATTCCGTCGTGCCCGGCGGAATCGTCCTGGCCGACGGACGGCGGGTCGACGTCGACACCCTGGTCCTGGCGACTGGGTTCAACCTGTGGGATGTGAACTTTCCCGCGTTCACGATCGTCGGCCGTGACGGCCGCGATCTCGGGAAGTGGTGGCGCGAGGGCAGGTTTCAGGCGTACGAGGGGATCAGTGTTCCGAAGTGCCCGAACTTCCTGACGCTGAACAGCCCGTACTCGTACAGCGGATTGTCGTACTTCACCACCATCGAAGGCCAGATGAAGCACATCGCGAGGCTGTTCGGGGAGATGCGCCGCCGCGGTGCGACTCGCTTCGAGGTCACGGAGCGGGCCAATGCCGAGTTCCTCGACCGCGCGACCCGAAACCTCGCATCGTCGGTGTTCTACGCCGGTGATTGCTCCACGTCGCGCAGCTACTACTTCAACCAGCACGGTGAGGCGACGCTCCTGCGGCCCAACGCGACCCTGACGACGCTGTACGAGCAGGCCAACTTCCCGGTCAGTGATTACGTGTACTCGTGATCTCGCGGCACCGGTGGGGGAGGGGTATCGCCTACGTCCGTCAGACCTGACCCGGCGATCATAGGGCGTCCAGAACGCTCGATGACCAAGTGGCGGCGATCGAGCAGGCCATGACCCGGGCTGAGGCCTCCGAGACACAGCCGGTGGTCGTCGTGGCGCACAGCGGAGCCAATTCTCCGGTGAGCCTTGTGCTCGATCGCCATCCCGGACTCATCGGCCGGGTGGTGTGGGTCGACAGTGGGCCGGTCGCCTCCGGCAGCGTCTTCGCACCGGATGCGTCCGACGACTCGGACGAGCTCCCCCTGCCGCCCTTCGACGTGCTCGGGCAGCAGGCCAATCTCGAGGGCCTGAGCCCCGACGCTCTCGACCGTTTTCGAGTCAGGGCAGTGCCGGAGCCCCGGTCCGGTGCTGCGCGGGCGCGTGGAACTCACCGACGACGCGCGTCTGGCGGTCCCGGCCACTCTGGTGTGCTGCTCGATTCCGGCAGCGCGGATCATGGAGTCGGCCGAAGCGGGTCACCCGATGTTCGCCGAGGTGTTGAACCTCGAGAACGTCGACTTCGTCGACCTGCCGACCGGACACTGGCCGATGTGGAGTCGTCCCGGCTACCTCGCGCGCATCCTCGCCGCGGCGGCTGCCCGACTACCGCTCAGCGCCCGTACCGCTCGCGGTACTCGTCGTGAATCGAATCGGCGCGCTGGATCCTGACCTTGTCGAGCAGCGCCGGGTCGAGGCCGTTGTTGACCAGCAGATGTCGGCGGTAGACGCGGCTGAGCGCCACCTGGAAGTACAGGAACGGGATCAGTAGCAGAACCACCATTCCCAGCTTCACCCACAGCATCCCCGGAATGAACATGAAGGCGACGAACAGGGGGATCACCGGCAGCAGCCCGCGGATCACGTAGCGACGGATATGTCCCGGACCGGTGAGGTCCTCGACGATCCAGTCCCGCATCGATCGGGGCAGCGGTCGGCCCAGCAGATAGCCGATCTTCTGCAGGAATCCGGGACGTTCAGGGCTCATGGCCACCGACTATCCCACGGTTCCGACGGGTTCGAGAAGTTCGGGACCGTCGTTTGCGACACGGTTCACCAGGCTCGACACCTCGCGGATCTCGATCGCCTCGGCCAACTCGGCGGCCGGCGGCGCCAACAGATCGGGATCCGCGCGGTGATCGGGATCGAGCCAGGCGTCCCAGAACTCCACCGGCATGATCAGCGGCATTCGGTCATGGACTTCGCGCAACGGCCCCACCGAGTCGGTGGTGATGATCGTCGTACTCGAGATCCACTGCGAATCGTCGCCGGCGGCGCGGGCCTGCGCCGGCCGCCACGCCGCCCACAGACCGCCCATGAACAGGCGGGTGCCGTCGGCGGGCGTCATGTAGAACGGGACCTTGGTCGGTTTGCCGTTCGCTCCCGGCGGACCGGGCTTCCACTCGTACCAGCCGTCCATCGGCACCAGGCACCGCTTGCCTCCCAGCGACCCGCGGAAGGCCGGTTTGTCGGCGAGGGTCTCGGCGCGTGCGTTGAACAGCAGCGGCCCCTTGCCCAGTTCCTTCGTCCACGACGGCACCAGGCCCCACCGCATCGCCCGCACGCGCCGCGCGGGGATGTCGTCGGGCCGACCGTGCTCGTGGCGTTGCACCACCGTCATCACCGTCGTGGTCGGCGCGACGTTGTACGACTCCCGTACCGTGTCCGCAGGCACCTCGTTCACCGCGTCGATCTCGGCGGCGAGTCTGGCCGGGTCGGTGGTCACTGCATAGCGTCCGCACATCCTTCAATGCTGGCACGCCGGAACAAACTGCGCGGACGGGTTGTTGACCGAGTCGATGAGCGAACGACCCGACTCGGGTGGACGGACTGAAGGAGGTGGCGCAGGCGTGGCTGCAGCAACCCTGGACCGTGGTGCGACCGTGCGTGGACGGCCGGAGGGCGCCCGCGCGGCGCGTGGATCGCTAGACTTGGTGGAGCACATTTCCGGCGAAGGGAAGTTCGTGTCATCTGACAGTCCAGCACCGGCCGAGACGCCCGAGCAGCTCACCGAGCGGTTCGAGCGGGACGCGTTGCCCCTCCTCGACCAGATGTACGGTGCCGCGCTGCGCATGACGCGCAACCCGGCCGACGCCGAAGACCTGGTGCAGGAGACCTACATCAAGGCGTTCTCGGCGTTCGCGTCGTTCCGCGAGGGCACCAATCTCAAGGCCTGGTTGTACCGGATCCTGACGAACACCTACATCAACTCCTACCGCAAGAAGCAGCGCCAGCCGGCGCAGTATCCGACCGACGAGATCACCGACTGGCAGCTCGCGGCCAACGCGGAGCACACGTCCACGGGTCTGCGTTCGGCGGAGATCGAGGCGCTCGACGCGTTGCCGGACGACGAGATCAAAGAGGCGTTGAGCAAGCTGCCGGAGGACTTCCGGATGGCCGTGTATTACGCCGACGTCGAAGGGCTCCCGTACAAGGAGATCGCCGAGATCATGGACACCCCGATCGGCACCGTCATGTCGCGTCTGCACCGCGGCCGCCGCCAGTTGCGCGATCTGCTGGCCGACGTCGCTCGGGAGCGTGGTTTCGGACGGACCAGCGAGGTGGCGAAATGAGTGGCGCCGGCGAGAGTGAATTCGAGAACCTGGACTGCTCCGCGGTCCTGGCAGACATCTGGCTTCTCCTCGACAACGAGTGCGACGCCGGTGCGCGCGAGCGACTGGAGGGCCACGTGAACGCGTGCCCGTCCTGCCTCGAGCACTACGGGGTGCAGCAGCAGCTGAAGGAGCTGATCAGCCGCAAGTGCGGCGGGGACCACGCCCCGGACGGTCTGCGCGAACGGCTCCGCGTCGAGATCCGCCGATCGGTGAGCATCCGGCAGACGACGTACCGCGTCGAGTCCGACTGACACCGCGCCAGAACAGACGAAGCGGCCCGGATCCCCTCGGGGAGCCGGGCCGCTTCGTCGTCGCTGAGTGCGACGACTCAGGCGTTGGGACGCTTGCCGTGGTTGGCTGCGTTCTTCTTACGACTGCGCTTCTTACGTCCGCGCTTACCCATGACGGACCTCCTTAGATCGTGCGGGCCGGTATGCGACGACGATTATTTCACGTCGCCGGGCGCGGACGTTAATCACGACGACAAGCGAACGCGCCGAACGGCCGCTCGGTTACCATGTCATCCATGGCGGAAGACGTGGTCAATGAAATCGTTGCGACTGTCCTCGAGGTCTCGGCGCAAGCCGGTCAGCGGGTCGACGTGGGCGACACCCTCGTGCTGCTCGAGTCGATGAAGATGGAGATCCCGGTGCTGGCCGAGGACGCCGGCGTGCTCTCCGAGGTCAAGGTCAACGTCGGCGACGTGATCCAGGCCGGCGACATCATCGCCACCTACGAGAAGGACTGACCACCGTTACGGGCCGCCGCACCGACTCGCTCTGAACCGCGCCCATGGCGACACTCACTGATCTCCTCGCCGAGCACACGACGCTTTCCGCGGCGGCCGCCGAGCACCTCCAGCGGCTGGTGGCCGAATGGCAGTTGCTGGCCGACCTCTCCTTCGCCGACTACCTCCTCGCGGTCCCCGATGAGGACGGTCGTGCGGGCGGAGAGCCCCCGAGCCTGGTCTATGTGGCTCAGGTGCGGCCGAACACGGCGTCGACGGTGTTCCCCCGGGACGAGGTGGGGCATCGGGTGGACCGGCCGGCGAGTGCCCAGGGCGCCAACCCGCTGATGGCCGCGGCGCTGCGGTCGGGGGTCATCGAGCGCGAGGGCATCGCCACCCGTTTCGGGAACGTGCTCATCGAACGCACCGCCATCCCCGTCGGTTTCGACGGCGAGGTGATCGCGGTGCTCGGCCGCGCCGGCGACGCCTCTGATCCGCGTCCGCCGTCACCGCTCGAATCCGCGTACCGCGACGCCGCCGAGGCGCTCTGCCGGATGGTCGTCGAGGGTGCCTTTCCGCTCGACGAGGCCAATACGCTCGGACTGTCGACGCCACGGGCGGGTGACGGGTTCATCCGCATCGAGGTCGACGGCTCGGTCACGTACGCCAGCCCCAATGCACTGTCGGCCGTGCACCGGATGGGCTGGACCACCGACCTCGGCGGCTCGCGCATCGCTGAGGTTCTCGCCGCCCTGCTGACGGATCCCTTCGAGTCTGCCGATGCCGAGGCGATGATCGCCGCGGCCGCCGGAACCCCCGACGGCGCCTGCCTGCCCTCACCGGATATCGCGCTGCGGATGGAACTCGACGCGCGCCGTGCCACCGTGCTGCTGCGGGCGGTGCCGCTCCGATCGGCGGGGCAGTCGCGGGGAGCGGTCCTGCTGATCCGCGACGTGACCGAAGTGCGCAGGCGCGATCTCGCGCTCATCAGCAAGGACGCGACGATCCGCGAGATCCATCATCGCGTCAAGAACAACTTGCAGAGTGTGTCGGCGCTGCTGCGCCTGCAGGCGCGCCGTTCGGGCAACCCGGAGACCACCGCGGCCCTCGGAGAAGCGGTACGGCGCGTCTCGTCGATCGCGCTGGTGCACGAGATGCTCTCCGGCAGCGTCGACGAAGAGGTGGACCTCGACACCGTGGTCGACCGACTGGGGTCGTCGCTGGTGGACGTGTGGCTGCCCGACGGCGGTACGCGCGTGACGGTGCGGCGGGAGAACCGACTCGGAGTCCTGCCCGCCGATCTGGCCATGCCCTTGGTCATGGTGCTCACCGAGGTGATCCAGAATTCGATCGAGCACGGCTTCGCTCCGGGCCAGGACGGTGCGGAGATCGTGGTCGGCGCGATCCGCGACGTGCGCGACCTGCAGGTGACGGTCACCGACAACGGGTGCGGTCTGCCGGAGGGGTTCGATCTGGCGGCTTCGGACCGGCTGGGACTGCAGATCGTCCGGACTCTGGTGTCCAACGACCTCGGCGGGCAGATCGAGATCGCACCGGTGCCGGAGACCGGCGGTACCCGGGTGCGGCTCGACATTCCCCTGCACTGAGGAGCCCCACTGAGGACCGACCTCCACTGAGAACATGGACGCGTGCAACGAAGCACGAAGGGAGCCCCCGGTCTCGGACCGGGGGCTCCCTTCGTGAACTGGGTCGCGTCAGACGGCGCTGCGGGCGCGGGTACGCGCGTTGCGGCGCTTGAGCGCGCGACGCTCGTCCTCGCTCATGCCGCCCCAGACGCCGGCGTCCTGACCGGTCTCAAGGGCCCATGCCAGGCACTCAGCGGTCACCGGGCAGCGCTGGCAGACCAGCTTCGCGTCAGCAACCTGGGCGATCGCCGGGCCCGACGTGCCGACCGGAAAGAACAGCTCCGGATCCTCGTCACGACAAATAGCCTTGTGGCGCCAGTCCATTACGTACTCCTTCTAAACCTGCGGCGTTGTCGCGCACGCATGCGTGATCGTCAAAATTCGACTTGGGCTGCAATACCGAATTCACCTGGCTTGGGGCGCAGGACGTCGCTTGGCAGGGGGTGGGTGATTGCGTCAACAACTGTTGTACTACTGTGCATCGCCGCTTGGCTATAGCTGCGCGGCGAATGCCGGATAGATCACAACAGGTTGGCAAGCGGCCCAACACGTGCTTACCGGCCAGTAGCGCAGGGGTTAACCGGCCTTCTGCGCCGCCACCACATCCAGTACTGCGCGACGGTAGCCGAACTCCATCTTGTCGTAAACGCCCAGGTAGTCGCCGTCCATCTGGACGTCGGCCGGCTCGGGTGAAGTGAATCGGACCCATTCCACATCGTCGTCGCGATACAGATGGTGAGCCCTGGGTTCGGTGCCGGCCAGGAGACGAGCGCCGAGCACCACATTCCGTGCCACGGAGACCGACGTGGCGGCGAAGATGCCGAGCCCGTGGTCGAAGTCGGTGTGTGGATTCGTCCGGATCTCCCGAGTGCCGAAGTAGGTCCACGGGCCGGTATTGCTGACGAAGCCGAACCGCACGCCGTCGATCGCGGGGCGTCCGGGGACTTCGACGGTGAACGTCGGGGGAGTGATGGAGGGTTTCACGAACGAACTGACCGTGGTCCGGAAGTAGCGACCCGCGGTCGCCTTCTTGCCCTTGTGTCGCAGTTCCTCCATCCGGCGGACGACGATCGCGTCCATGCCCATACCGGCGTTGAAGAGGAACCAGCGGTTGAGTGTGTGGCCGAGGCTGATCGAGCGGCGTTCGCCGCGGTCGAGTATCGCCATGAGTTGCGCGGTCGCGGTCAAGGGGTCACGGTCGATCCCGAGGGCCCGCGCGAAGACGTTGGCGCTTCCTCCGGGAACGACGCCCAGAGCCGGCAGGCTCGAAGGAGGGCGGGGCAAGGAGTCCGGGGAGCCGAGGATGCCGTTGGCCGCCTCGTTCACCGAGCCGTCGCCGCCGTGCACCACCACCGCGTCGTAGCCCTCGGCGGCCGCGCGCGCCCCGAGTTCTCCGGCGTGGCCGCGATGTGTGGTGTGTTCCACATCGACGTGATATCGGGAATCGAGAGTGTTGGCCAGCGCGTCACGTCCCTCAGCAGTCGTGAAGGTGGCGAACGGATTGGTGATGAGCATGACGCGCACGAGGCATCACACTATCGGGCACGAGCCCGATTCACGAGTCGGGGGTGCTCGGCCATACCCTGGAGTAGTGAGCAGTTCTGATCCCATCCGCCGAGTTTCCGGCGTCCCGAGCACCCTCCGCTGGGCGGGCTACGTGACGGCGGTCCAGGGTGCACTGGGTCTCATCGTCGCGGTGGTCCTTGTGATTCGCGAGATGGCAGGGCACCACGAGGCCGCGATCAGCGGGTACGGCACCGCCGCGTGGTTCGCGGCGATCGGCGGCGGCGTCTTCGCGGGAGGCCTCGCCCTGACTCGCGGACGGCGCTGGGGTCGCGGGGTCTCGTTGATGGCGCAGATTCTGCTGTTGCCGGTGGCCTACACCCTCATCACCGGCAGCGGACTTCCCCTCATCGGGGTGCCGGTCGCGATCGTCGCGCTGGCGGTCCTCGTGCTGCTCTTCGCGCCGGCGTCGCTCACCTGGCTGAATGCGGACGATCTGCCGCCGGACGCGTGAGCCGGACGTGTGACCCGGACGCCTGATCCCGGTGGTATGAGGGACGCCACCGTATGGTGGTGGCCATGACGCGCACCCTTGCCATCGCGAATCAGAAAGGTGGAGTGGCGAAGACCACCACCACCGCGTCGATCGGCGCCGCCCTGGCCGACGAGGACGTCTCGGTTCTCGTCGTCGATCTCGATCCCCAGGGCTGCCTCACTTTCTCGCTGGGGCACGACCCGGATCAGCTGACCAAGTCGGTGCACGACGTGCTGATCGGCGCCGAGGACATCGCCGACGTTCTGCTCGATACCGACGACAATGTGACCTTGTTGCCCGCCACCATCGACCTCGCCGGTGCCGAAGCGCTGCTGTTGATGCGGCCGGGCCGCGAATACGCGCTGAAACGGGCCTTGGCGGAGGTGGCGCAGGATTACGACGTGGTGCTCATCGACTGCCCGCCGTCGCTGGGGGTTCTGACGCTCAACGGACTCACCGCTGCCGACGAGGTGGTGGTCCCGCTGCAATGTGAGACGCTCGCGCACCGCGGCGTCGGACAGTTGCTGCGTACCGTCACTGAAGTTCAGCAGATCACCAATCCGGACCTCAAGATGCTCGGTGCGGTCGCGACCCTGTTCGATGCCCGGACCACCCACAGTCGCGACGTGCTGTCGGATGTCTCGGACCGCTATGCGCTGCCTGTGCTGGACCCGCCGATCCCGCGGACGGTCCGCTTCGCCGAGGCCTCGGCCTCCGGTGCGTCAGTGATGCGCGGGCGGAAGAACAAGGGCGCCACCGCGTACCGCGACCTCGCCGACAACCTTTGGCAGTCGTGGAATGGTGCCGACGTCCGGACGTATGAGTTGGAGATCTAGCGAGGCGCGCTGTCGGACGATCGGACCGGGAGTTCTGTCAGACCCCCTTGGTAGTGTTCGGATAGGTCAAGCAAATATGCTTTGACCAGCTGAAACGCTCGGGGGAGGTGGCGGCGATGACTGATCCGATGACCGATTCGGTCGCCACTGTCGTTGCCACCGGTGCACTGCCGGACCGGCCTGCAGAGTTGTTGGCATTGATCGATGCAGCGGCGGTCAAACTCGCCGAGACCTCCCTGTCGCCGGAGACCGAACCGGAACTGCTGGCCCACACACAGACCGCCGAACGGATCCGGCGCCGCTGGGACGGCATCTCCGCTGCGCTGCTGGTGGAGGTCTCCGACCGCAACGCTCACCGAACCGCCGGCTATCTGAATCCGCACCAATACCTCTCTCAAGGGCTGCGGCTCGGAACCCGCGAGGCGAGTCGACGGCTCCGGATGGCCGAGGCGATCGGCGAGTTCTCCAACTTCCAAGGGCAGACGCTGCCTCCCCGGAAGCCGGCGACCGCTGCTGCGGTGGCGGCCGGGACTGTCGGCGCCGAACACGCGTTAGTGATCTCCGCGGTGCTGGCGAAAGTACCGGGCTGCATCTCGCCGGAGGTCAAGGCCCGTGCGGAGGCCGAACTCGCTCAGGCTGCGGCTGGGTTGAATCCGGATGATCTGGGCAAGGTCGGTGACCGCCTGCTCGCTCACCTGGACCCGGACGGGCAGGAGAGCGATCACGTCGACCGGCAACGCCAACGCGGAATCACCATCCTCCCGCAAGACCGACAACTCATGAGCAAGGTCCGCGGCGCGATGACTCCGGAGTTGCGGGCGAAGTTCGAGGTGATCTTGACCGCCTGGGCCGCACCCGGGATGAACAATCCCGCCGACCCGGATTCGCCCACTGGAACCATTGACGCCGACGGCATTGACGCCGAGGCTTTGGCGGCGGCGCGGGGCCGGGATCTACGTAGTGCCGCTCAGCGCACGCATGATGCGTTGCTGGCGTTGTGTGATTACGTTCTCGCCCACGGTGGACTCGGTGCACCGAACCGGATACCGACCGAACTCGTCATCACCGTCACCGACCAGGAACTCGCCGCCCACGCCGGAATCGCCCTGACCGCCACCGGCACCCGCATCCCGATCGGCGAACTCGTGCGGCTGGCTGCCGACGCCGTCCCGCACTTGGCCGTCTTCCGGAATCACACCAGCGAAGTGCTCTACCAGGGCCGTGGGGCTCGGTTTGCTAGTAGAGCGCAGCGGTTGGCGTTGTTCGCCCGCGACCGCGGCTGCACCGCTCCCGGCTGCGATCGCCCCTTCGCGCAGACTCAGGCCCATCACGCACCGGACTGGATCACCCCGGGAGGGCGCACCGACGTCGACGCCCTCGGCGCCGCGTGCGGACGCCACAACCGCGCCGTCGGCACCAAACGCGGCCAATGGGAAACCACCATCCTCACCGACGGACCCCACACCGGACGGATGGCCTGGCGACCGGCCACCACCGATCACCCCTGGCGACTCAACCCCATCCACCACGCCGGACAACCGAAGAATCTGCACCCGCCGGACTCAAATGGGAGACGGTCGTCGCGCCCCGCAATTCGCAGTGCAGAGGACAGCGGCCCTGTCACACTCAGCGCAATGCGACGACCTGCGTGCCCCGCTGCTCGAGGATCGTATCGCCGAGCACGCGCAGCGCCACCGGTCCGACCACCTGACCGCGATCCACCGGAATGCTGAACTCCTCGTGGCCGTCGAACACGCGGCGCACGCTGATGGCCCCGGGCATCGGCACCAGCAGTTGCCCCGCCATCACCGCCCCGGGTCCGATGGCATCTGTCACCTGGAACATCGGGTTTCCATTCGAGGCGTCCAGTACCACGGTGGCCTTGCCGGTCCAGAACGAGACGACACCCTGATCGATGATCGGATCGCTCCGCTCGGGAACCTGGGCGTCACCGGCCACCGGGTGTTCGCTTCGGCTCTCGGCTTGCGGTGTGAACAGGCGCAGACGCGGTCCCTGCGGGGCGCCGACGGAACCGGACGGGTCGGCGCCGCCGTCGTAGACCACGATCGTGGAATCGGTCGCCGCCACCACTCGGGGAGCGGGACCCGCAGCCGATGTGGTGATCAGGGTCGAACCCCACTGGCGGATCTTCTCGTCGCTGGTCAGATTCGAACTGAGCACCGTCAGCCGGTAGCCGGGATCGTCATCGCATCGCTCCACGATCGCCACCCGATCCGCACCGGAGACCGCAGAGTACAGCCGGCAATGGGTGCGGTCGGGCGCCACGTCGGGGTTCACCGGTGCCGTGACACGCCCGTACTCGATGCCGCGCACCAGATTCGAACCCCACGTCTCGAGGCGCGTCGGGCCGTACAGGAGGGCGTAGCCGGTATCGATGGAGAGGTGGACGGTGTCGTCGGCGTCACTGGTGCGGGCGGCGTGACGAGCACCGTCGGAACCTCGCAACGATGTGACCTCGCTGCAACCCCGGCTGTTCCGGTACACCGCGAGCACGTCGTTGTCGCCGCCGGTCCATCCCGTGGCCGCCGCGCACAGCGGCAGATTCCGCCGGTAGCTCCAGAGGTCGCTTCCGTCGCTCAGCCGATGCGCGACCACCGTGCCGCCGGACGCGGTCACCAGGGAGTCGCGGGTGATCTGCGGGACAGTGGTGACGTCCGACTGCGCGGACCAACGGACCGAGACCTCGCGCGGAACGTTCTCAGCCGGCAGCTGGACCGGAGCGGGTGTCGTCGCGGTCACCGACTCGGTATGGCGGGCGGGGCTGGTCCACCAGACGGCGACACCCGCCGCGACCACGATCGCCGCGATCAACGCGGTCACGATGAGGTCGGTGCGGGTGCGCCGTTCGGGTTTGATCCGTCCCATTCTCGCGAGGGTATGCGAAAAGCGTCCGGGCGGAGCTACTCGGCCGCTGCCGCGGGCGCTGCGTCGCGTGAAGCGCCGTCACTGCCCTCACCGGATTTCGCACCACCGCTGCGACGACGACGGCGGCGGCGCGGCCGCTTGGCCTCACCATCGGCCTCCGGCTGCTCGGTCGAGGCGGCGGAACTCTTCTCCGCCTGCTCGGCGTCGTCCGACGATGATGCGGTCGTGGCGCCCTCGGCGCCGGCGGGCTTGCCGCCCCTGGTGCGGCGCCGCTCACGCTTGGGACGATCGGCGCGCGGCGCGCGCGGCTCCCGCCGTTCGTCGGACGAACGCTCCGGGGCGCCGATACGGCCGTTGGCGTCCGCGGGGATGCCCAGATCCTCGCGCAGATGCTCGGAGGTGGAGTAGGTCTCCGCCGGGTCGGGCATGCCGAGGCCGAGCGCCTTGTCGATCAGCTCCCAGCGATGCAGTTCGTCCCAGTCCACAAGGGTGATCGCGATGCCGGTGCGCCCGGCGCGCCCGGTGCGTCCGATGCGATGCACGTAGGTCTTGTCGTCGTCCGGGCACTGGTAGTTGATGACGTGGGTGACGTCATCGACGTCGATGCCGCGCGCCGCGACATCGGTGGCCACCAGTACGTCGATCTTGCCGTCACGGAACTTGTTCAGCGCCTTCTCACGGGCAACCTGGCCGAGGTCGCCGTGCACCGCGCCCACCGAGAAGCCACGCTCGGCGAGGTCGTCGGCCACCTTCTGCGCGGTGCGCTTGGTGCGGGTGAAGATCATCGTCGCGCCACGGCCCTCCGCCTGCAGCACACGGGCCACCAGTTCGGCCTTGTCCATTGCGTGGGCGCGGTAGACGTACTGGGTGGTCCGCTCATGCACCGCGGAGTCGTTCGCGTGCTCGGCGCGGATGTGCGTCGGGCGGTTCAGGAAGGTCCGCGCCAGGGTGACGATCGGACCCGGCATGGTGGCCGAGAACAGCATCGTCTGCCGGTCGGTGGGCAGGGCTCCCATGATCCGCTCGATGTCCGGAAGGAAGCCGAGGTCGAGCATCTCGTCGGCCTCGTCGAGCACGAGCACTCCGACCTTGCCGAGGACGAGGTGTCCCTGCTGCGCGAGGTCGAGGAGGCGTCCCGGCGTGCCCACGACGACGTCGACGCCGGCCTGGAGTTCGGCGATCTGCTGCTCGTAGGGGCGGCCGCCGTAGATCGACGTGATCTTCATCGGGCGAACGGTGCCGTTCGAGAGCGTGACGTCGACGCCCTTGGCGGCGGTCTCGAGGTCTTCGGTGACCTGGACGCAGAGTTCGCGGGTCGGCACGATGACGAGGGCGCGCGGAGTGTTGTCGAGTGCGCGCAGGCCGGTCGCCTCGGCGTTGGCGAGCCGGTGCATCAGCGGGATGCCGAATCCGTAGGTCTTGCCCATGCCGGTGCGCGCCTGACCGATCAGATCGGAGCCGGCCAGCGCCAGCGGCAGGGTGAGTTCCTGGATCGCGAAGGTACGGGTCTTGCCGTCGGCCTCGAGGGCGGCGACGATCGCGGGGTCGACGCCGAGTTCGGCGAAGGTCGGGGCGGTGTGCTCCTCGTCGACGATCGTCGTCTGGACGTCGTCGGTGGCTTCGCCCACCGTGGGATCAATGGTCATATGCAGTTCAAGCCTCTCGCGGGTGTTCGCGCACGCACACAAGAGAGGCCACGGGGTCCTGATCGTTAGTCCGGACCCTCGGCGGCCGGGCCCGGAGGCCCTTCGCAGGTGCGCGCTCAATGTCCGACGGGCCGCTCGAAGTGGCCGCGCGGTGCCCATGAACGTGCATTCGGCGAGCGGAACGGCGACTCGTCTGTCTCCGAGTGTACCGCCTTGCATACTCTGACTTGCATGTCGAACAACGCAGCGGCCATTCGCAAGCTCTACGAAGTCCTTCTCGCGGGCGAGTTCGCCGCGTGCTATCGCCTGATCGAAGAGTCCGCGATGGCGCCGACGACTGCCGACCGCATCGCAATCGCGCGACTGATCGCGGCCGAGATGGGCCACTTCGAGGTGTTGGCCGAGCAGATCCGCTCGGACGGCGGCGCACCCGAGGAAGCAGTGGCCGCGCACGCCCGGGTGTTCGACGAGTATCACCGCGTGACGACACCGACGTCGTGGCTCGAGGTGCTGGTCAAGATGCACGTCGGTGACGGTCTGGCCGCCGACTTCTACGCCGAGATGGCCGATGTGATGCCCGAAGAGGTGCGTCCGACGATGAAATCGGTGATGGCCGAGACCGGTTCGTCGCAGTTCGCCGTCGACCAGGTGCGGGCGGCGGTCGCCGCCGATCCGGCCGTGGCGTCGCCGCTGGCGCTGTGGGGCCGTCGATTGCTGGGTGAGGCGATCACGCACATGCAGTGGGTTCTCGCCGAGGAGGAAGACGTGATGGCGCTGCTCTTCGAAGGTGATGCGACGCTTGCCAACGCCGCCGCATTCTTCGACAACATGGCGGCTCGCCACGGGCAGCGCATGGCCGAGCTGTCGCTGGCGTGACGAGTAGGATTCCGAAGTTATGAGCGTTGAAGTCAAGATCGGTATCGAGAACAGCCCGCGCGAGTTGGCATTCACCTGCCCGGACAAGGCCGATGACGTGTACGCGGCCGCCGACCGCGCGCTGAGCGGAACCGACGCCGTGCTGTCGCTGACCGATGACAAGGGATCGCGCGTGCTGGTCCCGGCAGCCAAGATCGCCTACGTGGAGGTCGGCAGCGCCGAGAACCGACGGGTCGGCTTCGGGGCGGCCTGAGCTCGATGAGCGGAGTCGACTCCGACCGACTCAGGGCGTTGCTCGACGATGCGGTGACCGGTCCGGACTCCGACCGGGTGCCGGGCGTCGTCGCCTCGGTGACCGACGCGAGGGAGACGGTCTTCACCGGCGCGGCGGGGAGCACGAGCGTCGCCGAGGGCCGCCCGATGACGGCCGACACGGTCGTCGCCCTGTACTCGGCTAGCAAGCCGCTGACCGGCACGGCCGTGCTGCAGTGCGTCGAGGAGGGGCTGATCGACCTCGACGCGCCGGCTGCGCAGTACGTGCCGGAGATCGCCGAGATCGGCGTGCTGGACGGTTTCGAGCCCGACGGGAGTCCGCGGATCCGTTCGGCAGCGACGCCGGTTACCACTCGGATGCTGCTGCTCCACACGGCCGGATTCGCCTATCCGTTCTTCGACGAGAACTACCGCTCCCTGGTGCGGCAGGGCCATTACCCGGATGTGGTGACGGCGACGCGTGCGTCACTGATGACGCCGCTGCTGTTCGACCCGGGTACGCGCTGGAACTACGGATCGAACATGGACTGGGCCGGGCTCGTGGTCGAAGCAGTACGCGGCGCACGGCTGGGGGAGGTTCTCGCTGAGCGGGTCTTCGCCCCGCTGGGCATGGACGATTCGGGATTCCTGCTCACCGATGCCATGCAGGAGCGCCGCGCCGCCGTGCATCTGCGCAGGCCGGACGGTTCGCTCAAAGCCACCGGCATCGTCATGCCGCAGAACCCCGAGGTCCAGATGGGTGGTCAGGGCCTGTACTCCACAGTTCCGGACTACATCCGATTCCTCCGCATGTGGCTGCGCGGCGGGGCGGGCGACGGTGGGCGCGTGCTCCGCAGCGACACTGTCGAGTGGGCGGCTCGCAACGGTCTCGCCGAGGGGCAGCGGGTCACGGCGTTGCGGGGCGTCGACCCGGTGATCACGCACGACGCCGAGTTCTTCCCGGGTCTGCCGAAGTCGTGGGCCTACACGTTCATGGTGAACGACGACGCTGCGCCGACGGGCCGGAGTGCGGGTTCACTCGCCTGGGCCGGCCTGGCCAACCTGTACTTCTGGATCGATCGGTCCGCGGACATCGCCGGGATGTGGGCCTGTCAGGTACTGCCGTTCGCAGACCCCGCCGCCCTGCGCCACGCTCTCGACTTCGAGAGCGCCGTCTACCGGTCCGTGTAGACGGACCGGTTCTCGGAAGTTCTCAGTCGTCGCCCGGAGTCTGGCGGGGAATGCCGGCCAGACCGCCCCAGAGCAGCGCCGCGGTGATCTCCACCGCGCTGGCCTTGTCGATGGGGCGGCTCGCGTCCACCCAGTACCGAGCGTTCACGACACTCGCACCGACCAGTCCCGCGGCGAGCATCCGGGACCGGTACGGATCCATCCCCGAATCCTGCATGACGAGACCGTGGACGGCGTCGACGCAGGCCTCGGTGGCGCCTTCCACACGCCGGATCACGGCCGGGTCCATGGCGTCGGAGGCGAAGATGAGGCGGTATCCGGAGTTGTCGTCGTCGATGAAGTCGAAGAAGGCCTCGACAGCCGCGAGGACACGACGGCGGTTGTCGACGGTGGTCAGCAGCGCCCGGTTCACGTCGGCGACGAGCTTCTCCGCGTGCGAATCGACCACGGCGATGTAGAGGTCGAGCTTCGACGGGAAGTGCTGGTACAGGACCGGCTTGCTCACACCGGCGTGAATCGCGATCTCATCCATTCCGGCGGAGTGATAGCCGCGCTCGACGAAGATCTCACTGGCGGCGTCGAGAAGCTGGCGGCGGCGTGCACTTCGCGGAAGGCGCGTGCTCGAGCGCCCGGCTGCGGCCGGAGCCGACGTCTGGGAACTGGGAGACGACATCCCCAAAGGATACTCGGAGCGCTTCAGATCACACTCATCCGGATCGCGGCCGAGGGTGGATGCGAGGTGAGAGGGGGCATCTATGAGAAAGTTGTGGCGTGACCGGTACACCAGACAACGGGGCGCAGCGTCCCCGCCGCCCGCGGCCCGACCAGCCGCTGCGTGCCCGCTGGGATCCGATCTCCGACAGCGGACGGTCGCGCTCCGAGCGGGTGGAGCGGCGCAAGCGCAGCACCCTGGGGCGGTTCGTCAGCACATACGGCTGGCGCGCCTACGCCATTCCGGTGCTGGCCGTACTCACCGTGGTGCTGCTTGTGATGACCGTCCGCAACGACGGCGACACCGCGGTCGACAAGACCGCCGCTACCGGTGACGACGTACGCAACACCCACGTGCAGGACGAGACGACGCCGATCGGCGCCCCGACCGGGCAGATCCAGGAGGCGGCGCTGCCCGCCGGCGCCCTGCCCGGAGGCGGTCCGTTCACGCGCAAGGGAGACGAGGTCTACCGCGTGGTGCGCGGCACCGGCGACAAGCTGGGCACGGCCAAGCAGGTCTACACGTACACGGTCGAGGCGGAGAAGGGACTGTCGCCGCAGGACTACGGCGGCGACCAGGCCTTCGCGAAACTCGTCGACACGACGCTGGCGAACAAGAAGAGCTGGATCGGTGACGGCCGCGTCTCCTTCCGCCGCATCGACACCGGCGAGCCGGACCTACGGATCTCGCTCACGTCGACCGACACCGCCCGCGAACTGTGTGGATATCAGATCAAGCTGGAGACCTCATGCTTCTATCCGCCCGACAAGCGCGTGGTGATCAACGAGGCGCGGTGGGTGCGCGGCGCGCAGGCCTTCCAGGGCGACGATCTGACGTACCGCCAGTACCTCATCAACCACGAGACCGGTCACGGCATCGGATATGAGAAGCACCAGCCGTGCAAGGAGAACGGTGCGCTCGCGCCGATCATGATGCAGCAGACCTTCGGTACCGCGAATGCGCAGATCATGGCGCTCGACCCGGACATGGAGGCCGACCGTACGCTGGTCTGCAAACCGAACGCCTGGCCCTTCCCCGCGAACTGACCACCGCCCGCTGACGGGATGGCTGGGACGTATTCGGGATCGGAGACGGAGGTCTGAAGAATGTCGCCCTTGCCGCCACTGGTGGAACCGGCAGCCGAACTGAGCCGGGACGAGGTCGCGCGCTACAGCAGGCACCTCATCATCCCGGACGTCGGCGTCACCGGGCAGAAGCGGCTGAAGAACGCCAAGGTGCTGGTGATGGGCGCGGGCGGGCTGGGGTCTCCGACTCTGCTCTACCTCGCGGCGGCCGGAGTCGGCACCATCGGCATCGTCGACTTCGACGTGGTCGACACGTCCAATCTGCAGCGCCAGATCATTCACGGGCTGGGAGACGTCGGCCGACTCAAGACCGAGAGCGCGCGCGACTCGATCGCCGAACTGAACCCGTTCGTCGACGTCCGGCTGCACAACCGGCGGCTGGAGGCGAAGGACGCGGTCGACCTGTTCTCGGAGTACGACCTGATCCTCGACGGCACCGACAACTTCGCGACGCGATATCTGGTGAACGACGCCGCGCTGCTGGCCGGGAAGCCCTACGTGTGGGGATCGATCTACCGGTTCCAGGGGCAGGTGTCGGTGTTCTGGGAGAACGCTCCCGACGGTCGCGGCGTCAACTATCGCGACCTCTATCCGCAGGCGCCGCCCCCGGGCTCGGTACCGTCCTGCGCCGAAGGCGGCGTCCTCGGAGTGCTGTGCGCGTCGATCGGCTCGATCATGGCGACCGAGGCGGTGAAACTGATCTGCGGCATCGGTGAACCGCTGCTCGGCAGGCTGATGGTGTACGACGCGCTCGAGATGACCTACCGGACCGTGCGCCTCCGCAAGGATCCGCAGGGACGGCCGGTGACCGCACTGATCGACTACGACGAGTTCTGCGGCGTGGTGACCGACGAGGCCGCTGCGGCGGCCGCCGGGTCCACCCTCACCCCGGCGCAGGTCGACGCGGCGCTGCGTTCGGAGGCGCCGCCCGCGCTGATCGACGTCCGCGAGCCGGTGGAGTTCGAGATCAATCGCATCGCGGGCGCACAGCTGATCCCGAAGGGAGAGATCCTGTCGGGACGTGCAATTGGAGACCTGCCGCACGATCGGCCGATCGTGCTGTATTGCAAGACCGGAATCCGATCGGCGGAGGCGCTCGCCGCACTCAAGAGATCCGGGTTCGACGACGCCGCACACCTGCAGGGCGGCATCGTGGCGTGGGCCGCGCAGATCGATCCGACCATGCCGGTCTACTGAGCGCGGCTGTCACAATCGGCGACATGACCAGGCGACCGAGAGCACTGCTGCCCGCCGCGTTCAACACGGCGGCGGTGGCTGCGGCCGTGGTGGCGACGGGCCTGATGGCTGCCGTCCCGCTGTGGTTCCTCATCCCGGTGCTCGTGCCCGGCCTCGACCCGCTGTGGACGTACATCGGGGCGTGCGTGCTGGCCGTGGCCGGGTCGGCGGCGGCGATCGCCGTTCGGCTGACCGGTACCGCGCGCATGCTGGCACTGGTCTTTCCGCTCGGCTTCGCTCTGGCGTGTGCGGTGCCGCCGGTGGTGAGCGAACTGGTGCAGAGCCTCTGACTGGACCGGTGTCGCTGCCCGGGAACGTCAGGCGTCCTGGGTAATCTGACGGACGTGACCATGATTGTCGAGCCGCCCGAACAGGTGTTGACCACGTTCGGCCTCACCGCGCATCCGCCCATCGCGATGGACGGCACCGGATGGCGCGTCGGCGAGGTGGTCCTGACGCTGGTTCCCGATCACGCGCGCGCCGCATGGTCGGCCACTGCGCGAGAGAACCTGTATGTCGAGGGAATGCGGATCGCGCGGCCCATCCGCGCCACCGACGGCCGTTACGTGGTGTCCGGCTGGCGGGCCGACACCTATGTCGCGGGCAGTCCCGAACCCCGGTACGACGAGGTCGTGGCGCTCGCTGACCGGCTGCACGCGGCGACGGCCAAACTCGAACGACCCCGCTTCATGCTGCAGCCGCCCGCGCCGCCGTTCAACGACGTCGACGTCTTCGTCGCGGCAGACAGGGCCGCCTGGGAGGACGTTCCGCTGCGGACGGCGCGCGCCGCGGGAATGCCGGAGCCGACGAGCGAGGACGGGGAGCGCAGTCTCGCCGAACTGAAGATCCTCGGGAGTCTCCGCCGACCCGTCGACCTGCCGTCCCAAGTGGTGCACGGCGACCTTTTCGGCACGGTGTTGTTCGCGGGTGCCGCAGCTCCGGCGATCACGGACATCGTTCCGTACTGGCGTCCCGCGTCGTGGGCCGCGGCCGTGGTGGTCGTCGACGCGCTCGCATGGGGCGGTGCCGGCGAGGACCTGGTGGAGCGGTGGTCGAATCACCCGGAGTGGCCGCAGATGCTGCTGCGCGCGGTCATGTTCCGGCTCGCCGTCCACGGCATGCATCCGCGGTCGACCGCCGGTGCGCTGCCCGGACTTCTCAGGGTCGTCGACCTCGTCCGGATGATGGTTTAGTCCGGAACTCCCGTCGGTCCCGGACCGTCGGGGCGCATCCGGTGCGACTTCAGATCGATGCGGTCGTCGACGATTCGGACGCCTTCTTCGCGCAGTCGAGTCAATTGCCGCGCACGCAGGCCCGGCGCGGGACGGCCGGAGGCCGGAACCACCCGATGCCACGGCAGGTCTGCCGAGTCGGTCCGCATGATCCACCCGACGATGCGCGGGCTGGACAGTCCCGCGGCGGCGGCGAGGTCGCCGTAGGTGCTCACCGCTCCCGGTGGGATGGCGGCGACCAGGGCCCGTACCGCCTCCACCTGATCCTCGGTGACCGCGGCCACGGCTACAGCAGGTCGCGCACCAGCGCGGCGCAGAAGTCGGGGACGAGGAACGGGATCATGTGCTCGGTGTCGACGCGGTGCACCGTCACCGTGTCCGCGCGCTCGGCGGCGCAGGCGGCGAGGAACTCCTGCCGGACGAAGGGCGGCTGCACCCGCTCGGCGACCACGACGTGCGTCGGGATGCCGGCGGGCGGGAGACGGAAGGCGCCGCTCATCTCGCTCCACGCGGTCGCGGCGGCCGGGGCCGACACTCGCCAGGCCACGCGTCCGCCGGCCGCCGGAACCAGGTGTTCGGCGATCTCGGCGTCGAGCACGTCGGCGGGCACCGCACTCCAGCCCTCCATCCGCTTGGCGGCTCTGGCGTCGTCGGCGTCCTGGTAGCCCCAGTTCGCCATCGACGTCTCGGCGATGAACCGGGCCCGTTCGGGGTCGAGACCTTGGGCCGGATCGAGCAGGACGAGGCCGCGAAACGCATCCGGCCGGCGCTCGGCGAGGGCCAGGGTCACCGCGCATCCGAAGGAGTGGGCCACCGCGACGACTGCCTGCCCGACGGGGACATGAGCGTCGAGGGCCGCGCCGAGCGCATCGGCGTGTTCGATGATGCTCCACGGCGGCTCCCAAGGGCTGCGGCCGTGACCGAGCAGGTCGGGCGCCACCACCCGTGTGCCGGGCAGGTGGTCGGCGGCCATCTGCTCCCAGCGGCGCCCGTGCCCGGTGAGGCCGTGAACCGCCAGTACCGCAGGCGCGCCGGGATCGTCGGTACCGAACAGGTGCGTGTGCAGCGTGCGCGTCGGCGAGGCGGGTCCGGGCATGCCTCGACTCTAATGGGGACTTCCGCCACCGGGACTGTCGGAGGCGCGTGCTTCCATAGGTTCATGACCCGTCCCAGCACCCGACTCGTCGCCGCGCCCGCCCCGGCGGACGGCGTGCGGTCGTGGCCGGCGTCGGCGTCGGCGGTGATCGGGGGACGGCACCGCGCCGATCCCTCGCGGCCCTGGCGGCCCTGGCGCGTGCACGGCGGTCCGGGAACGGGCAAGACGTCGCTGATCGTCGACGCGGCGGTGGCGCGGCTGCTCGACCCGGAGGTACACCCGGAGTCGGTGCTGGTGCTGGCGGCGAATCGTCGGGCCGCCGGTGAGCTGCGGTCGGAGATCACCCGGCGTGTGCTCTCGGCGGGCGGGAGTCTGGGCGGGGCCCTGCGGGAGCCGCTGGTGCGGACGGTTCACTCGTACGCCTTCGCGGTGCTGCGGCTGCAGGCGTCGGCGCACGGCAATCCGCCGCCGCGGCTGATCACCGGATCGGAGCAGGACGTCATCTTGCGCGAACTGCTCGCCGGCGATGTGGAGGACGGTGCCGAGTACTGGCCGGAATGGCTGCGACCGGCGCTGACGACCGACGGGTTCGCGCAGGCACTGCGCGACCTGATGATGCGGGCCGCCGAACGCGGGTTGGGACCGGACGATCTCGCCGAGCTCGGACGCCGGCACAACCGGCCGGAGTGGGTGGCCGCGGGACATGCCTTCCGCCAGTACGAGGAGGGAATGCTGCTGCGCGGGGCGGTCGGGCTCGATGCACCCGAGGCGAGTGTGACCGCGGTCGACGCCGCCGAGCTGATCGGTTCCGCGCTGTCGGCGTTCGCCACCGACCCCGAGGTCCTCGCCGGACAGCGGCAGCGCATCCGTCATGTCCTGGTCGACGACGCCCAACACCTCGACCCCCAGGCTGCGTTCCTGGTGCGCTTGATCGGGACCGGCGCCGACTCGACGGTGGTCACGTCGGACACCGATCAGTCCGTGTTCGGGTTCCGCGGCGCGGATCCGGCGTTCGCGGACGGGCTCACCGAGGACGATCCGGAACGAGACGTGGAATTGACGACCGACTACCGGGGTTCGCCCGCGGTGAACGCGGTCGGGCGCGCGCTCGCGCGGCGGCTTCCGGGGAGCCGGCCCCACGGCTATCCCGAACCGGCCGACCGAGGCGATGACGCGGCCCGCCGTGGACACGCCGACGTCCGGGTCTTCTCGTCCGCGGCGAAGGAAGCGACGGCGGTGGCGGACATGATGCGGCGCGCCCACCTCTTCGACGGGGTGCCGTGGTCGGAGATGGCGGTCGTGGTGCGGTCGGTGCCCAGAGCACTGCCCGCGCTGCGGCGGGCGTTCTCCTCGGCGGGGGTGCCGATGGCCACGCCCGCCACCGACGTCCCGATCCATCGGCAACGTGCGGTCGTGGCGTTCATGTTGATTCTCCGGGTGGCTGGGGGCGGGCCGCCGCTGGACGCCGACGAGGTGGTGTCGTTGCTCACCGGACCGGTCGGATCCGCCGATCCGTCCGGTCTGCGCCGGCTCCGCAGGGGAATCCGGCGCATCGACGAAGCGCGCGGTCGAGATGCCGATTCGCTGAGCTCGCTCGCCGCGGCCCTGGGCGATGCCGACCTGATGGACGTCTATCTGGCCGGTCTCACGGACTTCGAGGCGATCGCTCTCAAGCAGGTGCGCAAGGCGGTGGACGCCGCGCGAGCGGCGGAGGCGGCAGGCGTCGGCGTGGAGGAGACTCTGTGGCGCGCCTGGCGGGCCAGCGGACTCGAGCGGAGGTGGACCGCGCAATCGCTGCGGGGCGGACGCGGCGGCGACCAAGCCGACCGGGACCTGGACGCGATGCTCGCCATGTTCGAGGCGGCGGGGACCTTCGCCGACAACCTTCCGGCTGCCGGGGTATTGGGCTTCGTCGATTATCTCGGCCAACTCCAGATCCCGCGCGAGTCGCGGATCGCAGTGTCGGGCACGGAGGCGGTCGCGGTGGTGTCGGCACACGCCGCGACCGGCCGCGAATGGGAGGTGGTCGCGGTGCCGGGTGTGCTCGACGGTCTGTGGCCGTCGCTGCGCAGCCGGGGCAGCGTGCTGGGGACACCCGCGTTGATCGACCTGTTGAGCGGAGTGGGCGCCGACGCCGTCGACACCATCGCGCGCGGTTCGGTGATGCTCGCAGACGAGCGGCGACTGCTGCTCGTGGCATGCAGCCGGGCACGGTCGCGGTTGCTGGTGACGGCGGTCGAGGACGGCAGCGGCGACGCATCGCCGTCGCGGTTCGTCCCCGAACTGGCCGACGCGGTCGGCGGCTACGGCGCCGACGCAGACGGCGGCGAAGACGCCGACGAGGAAGTGCCGATCGATCCCGGTGTCAGGCGCGTGCTGTCGCTGCCGTCGCTCGTCGCCGAACTGCGGGCGGTGGTGGTGTCCGGCGCGGATGCCGACGGCGGACCCGACGAGCGGACGCGAGTGGCGGCGGCGCTGCTCGCCGATCTGGCTCAGGCCGGGGTGCCGGGCGCGGCTCCGGCCGACTGGTTCGGTCTGATGGGACCGAGCACGCAGAAGCCTCTGTGGACGGCGGATGACGGTCCTCGCACGCTCTCGCCGTCCAACGTGGAGGCCTTGACCAAGTGCTCGCTTCGATGGGTGCTGGAGCGGCACGGCGGGCGTGACGGCGACGCCGAACAAGCGGTCACCGGAACTCTGGTGCACACGCTGGTGCAGGCGGTGGCGGGCGACATGGATCGCGCAGAGGTCACCGAGGCGCTGCACGAGGTCTGGGGGAGGGTGTCGTCTCCTGCCCAGTGGTACAGCGCGCGCGAGTTGGAGCGGGCCGAAGGCATGCTCACCAACTTCCGCGACTGGCTGCGGCTGTCCCGGGCCGAGCTCACCGAGGCCGGTGTCGAGGTGGAGGTGGACGCCACGCTGCCCGCGGGCGTCGACGAGGCGGGGAACGCGTTGCTGCCGGTGCGGTTGGTGGGCCGCATCGACCGGCTGGAGACGGACGGCTCGGGTCGGCCGGTGGTGGTCGACGTCAAGACCGGTAAGACGCCGATCCGCGCCGCCGATGCCGAGATCCACCCGCAGCTGGCGTCCTACCAGTTGGCGTTGAAGTTGGGTGGGGTCCGGGCGAGCGCAGCGACGGGGGATGACCGGGCGAGCGCAGCGACGGGGAATGACCGGGCGAGCGCAGCGACGGGGGTTGCCGCTGACCCCGGTGGCGGTCGGCTCGTGTACGTCGCGAATGCGAACAAGACCACCGGTGCGGCCGAGCGTGTGCAGCCGCCGCTGACGCCGGAGCAGGTGGAGGAGTGGATCACGGTGGTTCGGGAGGCCGCGCGCGCCAGCGTGGGACCGGTCTTCGCGGCGACCCCGAACAGCGGGTGCGGACACTGTTCGCTGTCGCAGTCGTGCCCCGCGCAGCTGCGGGGGAAGGCGGTCATCGATGACTGATTCGTTGGTCCGGGAAGAGAGGTCGAGGCAGGCACCGAGGATCGGGGCGCGGTCGCTGGCATCCGCCTTGGGGCTGCCGCCGCCGACCCCGGAACAGGTGGAGGTGATCGAGGCTCCGCTGGAGCCGATGCTCGTGGTGGCCGGCGCGGGCGCGGGAAAGACCGAGACCATGGCTTCCCGCGTGGTGTGGCTGGTGGCGAACCGGCTCGTGGGACCGGAGGAGGTGCTCGGCCTCACGTTCACCCGCAAGGCGGCGAGCGAGCTCGCCGCCCGAATCCGACGCCGGCTGTCGATGCTCGCGGGGAGCCCGGCTCTGCTCGAATGGGATCCGGGCGGCGAGTTGGCGAGCCGGTTGCGCAGCGCGGACGCGGAGGTGAGCACGTATCACGCTTATGCGGGCCGTCTCATCGCCGATTACGGGCTGCTGTTGCCCGTGGAACCCACGGCCACTCTCCTCAGCGAGACCGAACTGTGGCAGTTGGCGTTCTCGGTGGTCGCGTCGTGGCCGGGTGAGCTGAAGACCACGAAGGTTCCCGCGTCGGTAACGGAGGCGGTGTTGCGCCTCTATTCGGAGATGGCAGAGCATCTGGTCGGCGTCGACGATCTGCGGGCGGCGGGTACCGACCTGTATCGCTTGGTCGACACCCTCCCGAAGGGGCCGGGGCAGCGCGCCGAACCCAACAAGAAGCTCCGCGACATCCAGGCGGTCATCGACGAACGCCGGGAGTTGATTCCGCTGGTGTCGGCGCTCCGCGAGGCGATGGCGGCGCAGGGTGCGCTTGATTTCGGCAGTCAGATGTCGCTGGCCGCCCGACTGGTGTCGGAGCATCCCGAGGTCGTCGACGCCGAGCGCGCCGGTATCAAGGCGGTTCTGCTGGACGAGTACCAGGACACCGGCCACTCACAGCGGATTCTGCTGTCGGCGTTGTTCGGCGGGCATTCGGTCGGCGGCAGGCGGGCGATCGCGGTCACGGCCGTCGGCGATCCGATCCAGTCGATATACGGCTGGCGTGGTGCCTCGGCAGCCAACCTCCCGCGCTTCGCCCGCGACTTCCCGCGCCCGGACAGCAGGGACGCTCATCGCCGGGAGCTGCTGACCAGTTGGCGGAACTGCCGCGGTGCCCTCTACTTGGCGAATCGGACCTCGGAGGAGTTACGACGCCGGGGCGTGCCGGTGAGCGTCCTGCGAGCCCGTCCCGACGCGCCCGCGGGCACGGTTCGCCTGGCACTCACCGAGACCGTCGTCGAGGAGCGATCATGGATCGCCGACCGCATCGAGGACTACTACACGTCCGCTCAGCGGGACGGGGTCGCGCCGCCGACCACCGCGATCCTCGTGCGACGCAACGAGGATTCGGCGCCGCTCGCCGCGGAACTGGAACGGCGGGGCATCCCGGCCGAAGTGGTCGGCATCGGCGGACTGCTGCACGTTCCGGAGATCACCGACATCGTTGCGACGCTGCGACTGATGGCCGATCCGATGGCCGGCACCGCCGCGATGCGACTGCTCACCGGTGCACGATGGCAGCTGGGGGCGGCGGATCTCGCCGCGCTGTGGCGCCGCGCGCGCGAGCTCGCCGCGGGCATCGGTGCGCCGACCACCGGTGCCGTCACCAGCCGGGAGGCGCTCGACGAAGCCCTGGACGCGGCGTTGCCGGGCGAGGCCGTCGACTCGGCGGGACTGTGCGATGCGCTCGCCGACCCGGGCGACGCCTCCCGCTACAGTGCGGCCGGACACGAACGGATCACGACCTTCGGCAGGCAGCTCGACGGATTGCGACGACGGATCGGCCAACCGCTGCCCGAGCTGGTGGCCGACGTCGAACAGACGATCGGCGTGGCGGTGGAGGCGCAGATCCGTGCGCGCCGGATGCGCGGCGAGGTCACCGGGCGTGAACACCTCGACGCCTTCGCCGAGTACGTGACCCACTACGCCGAGCGTCCGGGGGCGACTCTCCCCGGGTTGCTCGCCTTCCTCGACGCCGCCGAGACCGTCGAAAAGGGACTCGAAGCCGGGCAGGTGGAAGTGGCGCAGCAGCGGGTCCAGATCCTGACCGTGCATGCGGCGAAGGGCCTCGAATGGGATGTGGTGGCGCTGCCGCACGTGGCCGAGCGGATCTTCCCGAGTGGAAAGGCGGAGACCACCTGGCTCGGCTCGGCGCGGGAACTGCCCGCGGAGTTGCGCGGAGATCTCGCACGCGACGGTGACGAGGGCTTCCCGCCGCTCGACCTGACCGACGTCGGCGACCGCAAGGAACTCGAGGCGGCGATCGACGCGCATAAGGAGGCGATCGGCCGACGGCGGCTCGAAGAGGACCGTCGCCTGCTGTACGTCGCGCTCACCCGCGCCAAGCACACACTGCTCGTCTCCGCGCATCACTGGTCGGAATCGGGAGACAAGCCGCGCGGTGGCTCGGAGTTCTACACCGAGCTGGCCGAACTCGTCGCCGACGCCGCGGCCGGCCGTGCCTCCGACGAGGTGGAACCCTCGGGCTTGCACATCGACGTCGATGCGCCGCCGCCCGCACCGGATGCCGCCAACCCTCTCACCGAGCAACAGATCAGTGTCGCCTGGCCGGTGGACCTCCTCGGCGACCGGCGCGCTCCGATGATCGCGGCCGCCGAACTGGTCGACGCCGCCCGCGCCGAGCGGGCATTGTTCGCCGTCGCCGATACCGAGCCGGCGGATGCGGACGCGCGCGAGTGGCAGCGCGAAGTGGCCGTCCTGCTCGAGGAGCACGCGCGGGCGGGGGAGACGACGGTGGACGTGGAACTGCCGGGACACCTCTCGGTGAGTCAATTGGTGGAACTCGACTCCGACCAGGAGGCATTCGCGGCCCGTCTCCGGCGGCCCGTCCCGTATCGCCCCAACCCCATGGCACGACGCGGTACGGCGTTCCACGCCTGGGTCGAGCGCAGGTTCGGCGCCACGCGGCTGCTCGACGTCGACGAGCTTCCGGGAGCCGCCGACGCGACAGCCGGACCCGCCGAGGACGATCTGGATCTGTTGCGCAGCCGGTTCCTCGCCTCCGAGTGGGCCGACCGCACGCCGCTGGAGGTGGAGGTCGGCTTCGAGACGGTCATCGGATCGACGGTGGTCCGCGGGCGGATGGACGCGGTCTTCGCAGACGGCGACGGCGCGTTGATCGTCGACTGGAAGACCGGCGCCGTACCCGAGCCGGCGCGGCGTAAGCCACTGTTCGTTCAGTTGGCCGCCTACCGTGTCGCGTGGTCTCAGCTGTCGGGCATTCCCCTAGAGAAGGTGCGGGCGGCCTTCGTCTACGTGCGGCACGACTTCACTCTGGAACCGGCCGATCTCCCCGGCCCCGATGAACTCGCGCGGATCCTCGCCGACCCGGGCGCATCGTGACCGCTGCCATCGTGACCGCTGACCGTCGGCGGTCCGGTACATGCAGTAGCCTCCCATGCGTGATGTCACAGTCGGCGCGGGCGCGGTGGAGTTCCCGTGCGTGAGCGGTTACGGCGGCGCCGCGGCGGCGGCCTGGTGGACGAGCCGGACTACGCGCTCGTCGGCGTCGTCCGGATCCCGGAGCATGAGAAGAGCCCGGCGCGGGCGATCGGCAGGCGCGTGGCGTGGGCTTTGACCGCGCTCCTCGTCTGCTCGGTGGTGGTCTATCTGGATCGCGACGGATACCACGACGCCCGCGACGTCCCGATGAGCTATATCGACGCGCTGTACTATTCGGCGGTCACCCTGTCGACCACCGGTTACGGCGACGTCACTCCGATCACCGAGTCGGCACGACTGGTCAACATCGTCTTCATCACCCCGCTGCGCGTGCTGTTCCTGATCGTGCTGATCGGTACGACCCTCGAAGTCCTGACCGAGCGTTCGCGGCAGGCGATCAAGATTCAGAGCTGGAGGAATCGGGTGCGCAACCACACCATCGTCATCGGCTACGGCACCAAGGGGCGCACAGCGATCGACGCGGTGATCGCCGACGGCGTCAAGCCCGCCGAGATCGTCGTGGTCGACAAGGACCCGAACGCGCTCGAATCGGCGAGTGCTCACGGTCTGGTCACCGTCCGCGGCGACGCCACCAAGTCCGACGTGCTGCGGCTCGCCGGCGTCCAGCACGCCTCCGCGATCGTGGTGGCCGCCAACCGAGACGACACCGCGGTGCTGGCGACGCTGACCGCACGCGAGATCAATCCGCGCGCCAAGATCGTCGCGTCGATCAACGAGGCCGAGAACACCCACCTGATGCGGCAGTCGGGCGCCGACTCCGTCGTGGTCTCGTCGGAGACCGCCGGTCGTCTCCTCGGCATCGCCACCATCACCCCGTCCGTGGTGGAGGTGGTGGAGGATCTGCTCAGCCCAGAAGAGGGTTATGCGATCGCCGAACGTGAGGTGGAACCGTCGGAGACCGGCGGTTCACCGGCGCACACCAAGGATCTGGTCCTGGGTGTGGTGCGCGACGGCAAGCTGTACCGGGTCGGAGACGAACGCGTCGAGGAGATCGAGGTCGGCGACCGACTGCTGTACGTCCGCCAGGGTGGATCGGTCTGATGGCCTCGTTCGAGCTCATCGAACCGCCGCTGCTGTCGCGGGCGGAGATCGACCGCGCCGACCAGGTGCGCAAAGACCCGGAGCGTCTCGCTGCGGGATGGGCGCAGGCGCGCGTCCTGCCGGTGGACCACCGCGGCCGCTATCCGGTCACCGACCGCGGCGCGCTGCGATGGGCGCGGGCCGCGGAGTACGGTGCTGAACCGGTCGCGGCAGCGGTCTTCCTGGGGGTGGCGGACTGCGATCTGTGGGCCGTTCGGGTGGATGAGGTTCACGAGCCGGTGGCCGATCCGCGAACAGGCGCCCATCTGCTCTCCGCCGACGAGGCGGGACTGCTGGCGACAGCGCTGGGGGTGCTGAACTGGCACCGCACCGCGCAGTTCTCGCCGGTCGACGGCCGCCCGCTCGATCTCGTGCAGGGCGGTTGGCTGCGCCGCGACGGCGGTTCGGGTGCCGAGGAGTATCCGCGCACGGACCCGGCGGTGATCATGCTCGTGCACGACGGAGCCGACCGTGTCCTTCTCGGCCGGCAGGCCGTGTGGCCCGACCGTTGGTTCTCCACGCTGGCGGGTTTCGTCGAGCCGGGGGAGTCGCTGGAGCAGTGCGTTCGGCGCGAGGTGTTCGAGGAGGCGGGGATCCGGGTCCACTCGCCGCAATACCTGGGCTCGCAGCCGTGGCCGTTCCCGAGGTCGCTGATGCTGGGTTTCGAGGCGCTCGGCGACCCCGCCGAACCGCTGACCTTCCGCGACGGCGAGTTGGGCGACGCGAAGTGGTTCCACCGGGACGAGGTGCTCGAGGCGCTGGCGCGCGAAGACGACTGGGGCGCCGACAACCCCGGCTCGCGGCTGATGCTGCCGGGATCGGTATCGATCGCACGGAGCCTCATCACCGGTTGGGCTCGGGCACCGAGGCGCTGATACCCCGCGCCTCCGACGACTCCCGGAATGTGCTGAGATTGCGGCATGAGTGATGCGGCAGCGAACCCGGAACTGACTCTGTACACCACCTCCTGGTGTCCGTTCTGCAACCGGCTGAAGGCCGGTCTGGAACGCAACGGCGTGGAGTGGACCGAGATCGACATCGAGGCCGACCCGGACGCCGCCGAGTTCGTCGGCAGCGTCAACGGCGGCAACCACGTCGTTCCGACCGCTCTCTACGCCGACGGGTCTACGGCGACCAACCCGTCCGTCGGCGAGGTGATGAGCAGGCTCGGCAGGCTGTAGGACGGCCCAGCGCGGGGGCTCGGGCCGCCAGCCGGGCTCCCGCGACACCGAGGAACCGGCTCTGAACTGCGGAGACGAGCAGTGTCGCAGGGGCATGAGAACGTAGTAGACATGACAGTGATCGGGCATCCAGCGGCGGAAGGCGGAGTCACCTCAGGCCTTGATCCAGAACAGCTCGAAGCGGTTCTCGCGCCCCGAGGACCCGTCTGCGTGCTCGCCGGCGCGGGTACCGGTAAGACGCGCACCATCACCCGCCGGATAGCGCATCTGGTCGACTCCGGTCAGGTGAACCCCGAGCAGGTGCTGGCCGTCACGTTCACCGCGCGAGCGGCCGCGGAGATGAGGGAACGGCTGGAGTCGCTCGGCGTCGCCGGACCCGGCAACCGGATCGCCGCTCAGACCTTCCACGCCGCCGCCATGCGCCAGCTCCGCTACTTCTGGCCGATGGCGATGGGCGACATGCGCTGGGAACTGCTGGAGCACAAGTTCCGGATGGTCGGTAGAGTCTCGCGCGAATTGGGCCTCGACGTCGCCGACCGCGATCTGCTGCGGGATCTGGCGTCGGAGATCGAATGGGCGAAGTCGTCGGGTCTGGGTCCGGGGCAGTATGCGGAGGCGGCGCGACGCACCCACCGCGACCTTCCGGCCGACCCTGCGACGGTCGCGCAGGTGTTCTCCGCGTATGAGGCGGCCAAAGTCGCGCCGAACGGCGACCGACTGCTCGATTTCGAGGATCTGCTCACCTTCACCACCACGATCCTGCGGTCGGACCCGTCGATCGCCGAAGAGTTCCGGTCCCGCTACCGCAGCTTCGTGGTGGACGAATACCAGGACGTCACTCCCATCCAGCAGGACCTGCTCGACGCATGGCTCGGCGGACGCGACGACCTCACCGTCGTCGGCGACGCGAATCAGACCATCTACAGTTTCACCGGCGCGACGCCGACGTACCTGCTCGACTTCACCCGCCGGTACCCGGAGGCCACGCTGGTGCGACTGCAGCGCGACTACCGCTCCACCCCGGAGGTGGTGAGTCTGGCGAACGCGGTCATCGGCAAGGCCCGCGGCCGCATCGCGGGCACGCGGCTCAAACTCGTGGGCCAACGGTCGTCGGGACCGGAACCGGTCTTCGCCGGATTCGACGACGAGATCTCCGAAGTGGTCGGAGTGGTGGCGAAGATCCGGTCGTTGATCCGCACCGGTGTCCCGGCCTCGGAGATCGCGGTGCTCTACCGGGTCAACGCTCAGTCCGAGGCCTACGAGGAGGCGCTGTCGGAGGCGGGGATCGACTACCAGGTCCGCGGCGCGCAGAGCTTCTTCGAGCGGCCCGAGATCGTGGCGGGGATGCGGCGCCTGACGTCTCTGGCGGCGGGGGCCGCACCCCCGCCGATGGCGCCGGTGGACGCCGTGCGGCATGCGCTGCACTCCGTCGGGCTCACCGAGTCCGAGCCGAAGGGCGCCAACGCGCGTGCGCGATGGCAACAACTGCTGCGTCTGATGGAGATCGTGGAGTCGATCGCCGGCGAGTCACCAGAACTGGACTTCGCCGCACTGGTGGCAAGGCTCGAAGAGCGGTCGCGGATGCGACACGCGCCGGTCGGTGCAGGCGTCACGCTGTCGTCGATGCACGCGGCCAAGGGCCTCGAATGGGATGCGGTGTTCCTGACCGGACTGCATGAGGGATCGATGCCGCTCGGGCGTGCGTCCAAGACCACCGAAGAGGTCGAAGAGGAGCGCAGGCTCTTCTATGTGGGTGTCACGCGGGCACGTGAACACCTCCACTTGTCGTGGAGTCTTTCGAGAGGGGAGGGGCGGGGCGCCAAGCGCCGTCGTTCCCGATTCCTCGAGGCACTGGTGCCGAATCCGGCCGCCGACCTCGATCCGCTGCCCGAGCGCCGCGACCCCGATCCCGACGTCCTCGCCGCGCTGACCGCCTGGCGCAAGGACTTCGCCGAGTCCGAGGGCATCTCGGCGGTCAACGTGATGAGCGTGTCGATGATCCGCTCGATCGCCACTGCGGTGCCGACTTCGATCGACGAACTGGCGAAGGTGCGCGGCTTCGGAGCGGAGCGGGCAGACGTGATCGGGGCGCGGATCCTTGACGTGATCGATGCCGCCCTCCCCGGACGCCGACGCGGCGAAACCGCAGGTAGAAAATAAGTTGTGCGCCGTTGGCGGCGCGCATACAGTACAGAAGTACATCACGCGGTGCGGAGATCCTCTGTGCCGTCCGGAGCCGCACGAGAGAAGGGAATCGACCAGTGAACTGGCAGACAGTACATCTCGCTGCAGCGGCAGCGCCCATGGCGCGAGCGCGCCGGCGATTCCCAGTGGCCCCCGTGGACGGCGATCCGACGTCCTACCGAATGTCTCACTCCTAGAGACCAGCGGAACCTTCGAGGCCACGGCGAATCGCGATAGCGAACCCCGTGGCCTTTCTCATCGCACCACCACGAGTAGGCCCGGGTTCATCAGACCAGCATCTGCGAACGAAAGCCGACCTACTTTGTCTACCTTGACCATTCCCCGAATAGAACTGCCCTGCCAGTCCACCGACTACGACGCCGACCTGTGGTTCGCCGACCGACCGGACCTCCTGGAGGAGGCGAAGAGCCTGTGCCGACAATGCCCACTGCGGACCCAATGCCTCGAGAGCGCGATGGAGCGCGAAGAGCCGTGGGGAGTCTGGGGTGGGGAGATCTTCGAGCGCGGTGTCGTCATCGCGCGGAAGCGGCCCCGCGGCCGTCCGCGGAAGAATGCGGCCGTCGCATGATCGTCGCGTCGCCGCTCAGCTCGCGAGGCCGGGCACCCATTCGTTCAGAATCGCGCGATACGGTGCCTCCGCGTCGAGTTGAGCGGCGATCCCGACACATCCGATGAGGACACGGAAGACCATCACGTACTCGCGTGGAACATTCAGATTCCGCGACGTCTTGTAGACGTCGCCGTTGATGTCGGTGGCCATCCCCGCCGCGCGCTGCAGCCACTTGCGCGTGAAATGGAAGGTGTCGCTGTACAGCGGATCCACGTACGGCTGCAGGTAGTTGGCGAGGTCCTCCGGGCTCACGCGGTCGGCGTGCGAAGCCTGAATGAAGTTGGCGGCCACCATTTCCTCGCGCAGTTCGTCGTACCGCCTGTCACGCGCGAGGGCCAGAATCGGGCCCGTGTTCGCAGGCAGCCCGTCCGGGTAGTGCCCGACGGCACCGAAATCGAGGATCCCGAAACGCCCGTCGTCGAGGACGTAGAAGTTTCCGGGGTGCGGATCACCGTGCAGCATTCCCACACGCGCAGGCGAGCTGATTTCAAAGGTCGTCATCTTGGTGGCGGCGTCGTTGCGCTGCTCCTGCGTGCCCTCGACGATCAGCTTCGACAGCCGGGTGCCGTCGATCCACTCCGAGACCACGACCTTCGGCGCACTGGCCACCACCTTCGGAACCAGGAAATCCGGATCGCCGTCGAAGGCGCGGGCGAACGCCCGCTGGTTGTCGGCTTCGGTGATGTAGTCGAGTTCGTCCTCGGTCCGGTCGATGAGCTCGTCCACCATCGCCTTGACGTCGGTGCCGGGCGAGAGCTTCTGAATCAGTCCCGACATGCGGCTCAGCGTCTTCAGATCGGCCTTCAGGGCATGGTCGGCGCCCGGATACTGGACCTTCACCGCGACCTCGCGGCCATCGGACCACACGGCCTTGTGAACCTGGCCGATGCTGGCGGAGGCGGCGGGCTCGTCGCTGAACTCGCGGAATCGTTCGGGCCAGCGGGTGCCGAGCTGCTGATCGAGCACCTTGTGCACGGATTTGGCGGGAAGCGGCGGCGCTTCCGCCTGCAGCTTGGTCAGCGCTTCCCGGAAGGGCTCACCGAATTCGTCGGGGATCGCGGCCTCCATGATCGAGAGCGCCTGTCCCACCTTCATGGCCCCGCCCTTGAGTTCCCCCAGGACCGCGAACAATTGCTCGGCGGTCTTGTTCATCAACTCGGCGTTGACTTCTTCTCGGCTCTTGCCCGCGATCCGCTTGCCGAACCCGGCGGCAGCGCGCCCGGCCATGCCGAGGGGGAGTGCGGCCAGTTTCGCGTTGCGACGACCCTGGCCGCGTGTGATCTCGCTCAATGGTGTCCTTTCGCCGCGTGATCGAGGATAGTGGAAACCGTTTCGCCCGGTGCACCGCCGCATCGCACGAAGCATTCGCAGCGCGGATGCACCGGTGCCGGGGCGAGCGTCATCCCGCACGGCAGCGGCCGGAACTCGAGCCGCTTTCCGGCTACCGCCGGCGGCGCCGGATCCGCGGCTCGCAGTGCCGCGCCGATCTCGCCGATCTGCGCGTGCGCCATCGCCACCGTCGCCAGACGGGTCGCGGTCCCGCCGGCGCCGGCGACCCCCTGCAGGGTGGCGGCGAGCACCGGCCATCCGGGATCGACGTCGGTGCGGTGCAGCTCGAGGCACCGCAGGCAGCTGGTGGCTCCCGGCAGCACCAGCGGCCCGACGACCCCCACGTCGTCGTGGACGTGCACCGCGAGGTGGGGGATCCGCGCAGACATCAGCGGCTCGTACACGGCCGGGTCGGGAACCGGCTGGTCGGCGACAACCACCAGCTGCGGCCGGGTCCCGGGACCGCCGAGCGGACCGCGCGGATCGCAGACCTCGGTCCGGTGTCCGTCGAGCGGCAACCCGGACAGCAGCAGCCTGGCGATTTCGCCGTGACCGACGATGCCGATGGCGAGGCGTGCGGATGCAACAGTTTCGGACTCCACCGCCTTGCCCGCGGCGACCAGCCGGTCGAGCATCTCCCAGAACCTCGACGCCGAGAGACCAGACGACCGCAGGTCCCGGCGCAGATGGCGGTAGCGCTGCGGCGTCCGGAGGCGTTGCAGAAGCGCCGCGACCGCAGCCGTCGACACTCCGCGACCGAGTTCCACCGTGAGCGCGGTCAGCGGGTCGGAGCCGATGTGCAGCCGGCCGTCGTGGCGGATGAGGACCGGTGTGCCGGACGTGAGAACCGGGAGCGCGTCGCGTGCGGGCATGACGACCACGCTGGCAGCGCAGCCGGTTCTCGGCGAACCCGAATTCCACAGGTTCGACGAGCTCTGGAATCAGCGCTGGTCGGAACCCTCGTCGTCGCCGCCGGAAGCTCGGCCGTCGTCGCCTGGCTCGGCGTCACCGTCGCCGCTCTCGGCAGTGAACTGGCGCTCCAACTCGGCGATGGCGTCGTCGATACCGGAGACGTCGCCTCCGACGATCCGGTCGATGAAACCCGCCGGATTGTCGAGGTCGTCGGCGTCGGGAAGCAGGTCCGGATGGCCCCACACACCGTCGCGCGTCGCGATGTCCGACGCCTCGGTGAGCGCCCGCCACAGAGCGGCCGCCTCACGCAGTTTGCGCGGACGCAGATCCAGACCGATCAACGTCGCGAAGGTCTGCTCGGCGGGACCGCCGGACGCGCGGCGCCTGCGCATCGTCTCACTGAGCGCGGCCGTGCTCGGAATCCGGTCTCCGAGCGCATTCGACACCACCAGCTCCACCCAGCCCTCGACGAGTGCGAGCAGCGTCTCCAGACGGCTGAGCGCCGCCTGCTGCGCCGGGGTCGTCTCCGGTTCGAATGAGGCGGCCGAACCCATCAACTCCTCGAGCTTGCCCGGATTGGAGAACAACTCCTGCGGGTCGATCTCCGTCGCCAGATTCTGCAGTCCGCCGAGGTCGATGCGGATGCCGCGGGCGTACTCCTCCACGGTCGCCAGCAGTCGCTGCTTGAGCCACGGAACGTGCGCGAACAATCGCACGTGCGCGGCTTCCCGCGCGGCGAGGAAGACGACGATCTCCTGCGCGGGCAGATCGAGTCCCTCGGCGAATCGCGCGATCGCCTCGGGAAGCAGCACCCCGAGACCGTCCGGTGCCAAGGGCAGGCCGATGTCGGTGGAGGTCAATACGCCCCCGGCCAACTGCCCCAGTCCCTGACCCAGCTGGGTCCCGTACATCGTGCCGCTGAGCTGGCCGATCATCGCCATCATCGGGCCGGCGAAAGCCTTCGCCTCCTCGGGCAGACCGGCGTCCATCGTCTTCGACATCTGCTCGGCGATCGGATCGCACAGCGTCCGCCACGTCGGCAGCGTGTTCTCCAGCCAGTCCACGGGCGTCCACGCCGCCGTCGAACGGATCCCCGCGGGCATCGCGGTCTGCTCATCGAGCCAGACCTCCGCCAGCCGGACCGCGTCCGCCACCGCCTGGTGCTCCTTCTCGAGCATCGGAGTGAACGAGCCGATCTGCCTGCGCGCCAGGTTCGCGGCCACCTCGTAGTTGACGGGACCGGAGCCGCCGCCGGCCATGCCCGCGCCCATGCCGCTGAACATGTTCCCGAGTTGACTGAACAACTGGCCCAGCTGCGAGCGATCGACCGCGCCGCCTTCGCCCAGCGGGAATCCGAAGGGGTTCGACGGGTCGCCGCCCGGCGTGCCGCCGCCGCTCTGGCCACCGTTGTTCTTGTCCGGGTCGTTCTTGTCCCGGTCGTTCGACGACGAGAACCCGAAGGGCAGATCATTCATACCTTCAACGGTACCGGGCCGAAGCTCGGCACATCTCCCGTCGCTGCGCTCGCCCGTGTCATCTCCCGTCGCTTCGCTCGCCCGGCACATCTCCCGGCGCTGCGCTCGCCCGGTCACCTGCGGGCTCCGCGAATCGGGCTGCATTACCCTGGGCCGGGTGACCATCAAGCCCGCCCATCGCCGTATCGCCACGATCACCGTCGGCGTGGTAGTCCTCCTGGCGTTCGTCATCGCAGGCATGACGCTTCGGGTGCCGTATGTGGCGCTCGGGCCCGGCCCGACGGTCAACACGCTCGGCGACGTGGACGGCAAGCCTGTCGTCGAAGTGACCGGAGCGGTGGACCCGGACCCGAAGGGCAATCTCAACCTCACCACGGTCTCGCTCCGCGACGGACTCTCGCTGTTCCAGGCGCTCGGAATGTGGGCCTCGGGTACGTACGAACTGCAGCCGCGTGAGCTGTACTACCCGCCCGACCAAACGGTGGAACAGGTGCAGCAGCAGAACACCGAGCAGATGAGCGGCTCGGAGACCAACGCGACGATGGCCTCGCTGAACTACCTGCACAAGCCGGTCGCGATCGGCGTCGGCGCCGTCGCGAGCAAGGGGCCGGCCGATGGCAAGCTCGCTCCGCGCGACCGCATCCTCACCCTCGACGGCGTCGCGATCGACGGGCCCAAGGCACTCGCCGACGTCCTCGCCCGGCACAAGCCCGGCGACGAGGTGGAACTGACGGTCCAGCGCGGACCGCAGCGACTGACCCAACAAGTCAAGCTCGGGGCCCGCCCGGACGATCCCGCCAAGGCCTTCCTCGGGGTGACGCCGCAGATGATGGCAGCGGACCCGAATATCAACATCGTGTTCAACGTCGGCGACATCGGCGGACCGTCGGCAGGTCTGATGCTGACCCTCTCGGTGATCGACCACCTGACGCCCGGCGACCTCTCACACGGTCAGTTCGTCGCGGGCACCGGCACCATCGACCCGAACGGCAAGGTCGGCACCATCGGCGGCATCCCGCACAAGATCAAGGCGGCCCGAGACGCCGGAGCGACGGTGTTCCTGGTTCCGGCCGGCAACTGCGATGCCGCGAAGTCCGATGCGCCCGACGGCATCGAACTGGTCAAGGTCGACACGCTGACCGACGCGGTGAACGCGCTCGACACCCTCGGCACCGACAAGGCCCGCCCGCACTGCTGAATCGGCACTGCTGAATCGGTCAGCCGTGCAGAGTCTCGGCGAGAGCGTCGAGCAGGTTCGGTGCGATGTCCGGGTGAGTCTGCAGATCCCCCGACTGCTGCTCGCCCTCTCGGAGCGCGAGCAGCGCCACCCGCTGCCCGGTGCGGAGCACCCCCGCCGCGAGCCGTGCCGTCTTCCGCTCGGGATGGCTGTGAGCGGCTCGCCGCGCCGCCTCGTCGGCGGCGTCGGGATCGGCCAGCAGCGGTTCCAGCGCCGCGTCGAGATCGGCCTCGGCGTCGGGCGGCAGCAGGGTGATCTCGGTGACGACCGCCGAGCCCACCACTTGCTCCGGCCACGCGACGGTGGTCAGCAGCTCTTCGAGGTCGGCGGTGCTGGTCTCCTGCACCACCGGGCTCAGAGCGGAGTCGTCGCCGGGATCGACGAGGCCCGGCGCCTGGGACGCGAGCACCGCGGTCGGTACCAGGGCGAACAGTGTCGGCGCCGAGCCCCAGGGCAACTCGGAGGCGTAGGCGAGGCACTGGGCGAGGGCATTGCCGAGATCGGCTTGGGAGAAGCCGGCGCCTGCGGAATCATCGGAAGACGTCACGCGCCCATTGTGCAGCCTGGACGGTTGCGGCGGAGAACGGAGCCGACTCGGGCGAATCGGTAAGCTGGTCGGCATTGCTGTCGCACGCGCGCGAGCAGAGACGAATCAGGGAGCTTATACAAGTGGTGAGCATGACCGGATCGGGCGGACGGCCGACGTTGTCCCGGAGGGCGAAGATCCTGATCGGGATCGGTGTCGGACTGCTGATCCTGCTGTTGGTGGGTCCGCGAGTGGTCTCACTGATCACCGACTGGCTCTGGTACTCCGATCTCGGGTACTCCGAGGTGATGTCCACCATGCTCACGACGCGTCTGGTGACCTTCCTGGTGGTCGCGGTCGTGGTCTCGGCGATCGTCTTCGGCGGCATCTTCGCGGCCTACCGTGCACGTCCGGACTTCGTGATGCTGGCGAGCCCCACCGACCCGCTGGCGCGCTACCGGACGGCGGTGGGCATGCGGCCCAAGCTGTCGGTTCTGGTGCCGTCGGTGTTCATCGGCATCGTGGCGGGTCTCATCGCCCAGGGCTCCTGGGCCACGGTTCAGATGTTCATCAATCGCGAACCCTTCGGGATCAAGGATCCTCAGTTCGGCCTCGACATCGGGTTCTACTCGTTCTCGCTGCCGTTCTTCCGGATGATGCTCGACATCATCTTCATCTCGCTCGTCATCGCGTTCATCGGGAACCTGATCACGCACTACGTCTTCGGCGGACTGCGGCTCGGCGGCGGCGGACGTCGCGGATCGTTGACGCGGGCGGCACGCATCCAGCTGGCCGTGATCGCCGGACTGTTCATGATCGCGAAGGCCATCGGTTACTGGTTCGACCGATACGACCTGCTCAGCAGCGACCGGCGCGGCGACATCTTCACCGGCGCCACCTACACCGACATCAACTACGTGCTGCCGTCGAAGCTGATCCTGATGGCGATCGCGATCGTCTGCGCCATCGCATTCTTCGCCGCGATCGCCCTGCGCGACCTGCGCATCCCGGCGCTGGCCGCGGTGCTGATGCTGCTCTCGGCGCTGGTGATCGGCGTCGCGTGGCCGGCGGCGATGGAACAGTTCGCCGTCAAGCCCAGCGCCGACACGAAGGAAGCCGAGTACATCGAACGCAACATCGCGGCGACCACCGAGGCCTACCGGATCCGCAACGGCAAGGACGTTGTCTACGACAACGACTGGGCGCGCAGTCCGGCGAATCCGGCCACCGTCAACTCCGACGCGGCGACGCTCTCGAACATCCGCATCCTCGACCCGGCGGTGATGTCGACCGCGTTCTCGCAGCGGCAGGCGCTCAAGAACGTCTACGGCTTCCCCTCGCAGTTGGCGGTGGACCGCTACCCGGTCACCCAGGACGGCGAGACCCAGCAGCGCGACTTCATCGTCGCCGCGCGCGAACTCGATCCGTCGCGCCTGAGCGGCAACCAGAACAACTGGCTCAACAAGCACACCGTGTTCACTCACGGCAACGGGTTCATCGCCGCGCAGGCCAACAAGGTCGACGAGGCACCCAACGGCGACACCAATTCCGACTCCGGCGGACTCCCGGTGTTCCTGGTCTCCGACGTCAACACGGTGAACACACCCGAGTACAAGGCGACCGCACCGATCAAAGTCCGTGAGCCGCGCATCTACTTCGGCGAGATGATCGCGAAGGTGAACCCCGACTACGCCATCGTGGGTACGGGCGGCTCGGACGAGGGCCGCGAGTACGACGGGGACAACGAGAACTACCGCTACCGCGCCGATTCCGGCGTTCCCCTCAGCAACTGGGGTACGCGTCTGCTGTACGCGCTCAAGTACGGCGAGCGCAACTTCATCCTGTCCAGCGCGGTCGGCGACCAGTCGCGGATCCTGTACGACCGCGATCCGCGCGACCGGGTCAAGAAGGTGGCGCCGTGGCTGACCACCGACTCCAAGACCTACCCTGCGGTCATGGCCGACGGCTCGATCAAGTGGATCGTCGACGGCTACACGACCCTCGACAACTATCCCTACGCGCAGCGCATGGCCTTGCAGGCGGCGACGGCCGACTCCCGTCAGTCCGACGCCGGGCCGACCGGGCGCGCTCAGCCCGACCGCGAGGTCTCGTATGTGCGCAACTCGGTGAAGGCAACCGTCGACGCCTACACCGGCAAGGTCGAGCTGTACCAGTCCGATGACACCGATCCGGTGCTCAAGACATGGATGAAGGCGTTCCCCGGCACGGTCAAGCCCAAGTCGGAACTCGACAAGCGGCCCGACCTGCGCGCCCACCTGCGTTACCCGGAGGACATCTTCAAGCTGCAGCGCGAGCTGCTCACGAAGTACCACGTCAACGACGGCACCACGTTCTTCAAGTCGAGCAACTTCTGGACCGTTCCCGCGGACCCGACCGTCGACAAGAGCACCGCTCCGCAGCCGCCGTACTACTTCACCGCGTCGGCGCCGGGCAACGAGGCGCTCTCGCAGTTCCAGCTGACATCGGTGATGACCGCGCTCGCGCGGCCGAACCTCGCGGCGTACATGACGGCGGCATCCGACCCGGACGGATACGGCAAGATCACGGTCAAGACGTTGCCGACCACGACCCAGTCGGTGGGTCCGCAGCAGGCGACCGAGGCGATGAAGAACAGCCCGTCGAGCACCCGTGACCGTCAGCTCGTGGAGAACTCCAGCCTGGTGACCTACGGAAATCTGCTCGCACTGCCTGTCGGCGACAACGGAATCCTCTACGTGCAGCCGATGTACAACCAGGCCAAGACCGGGGACTCGGCGATCCCGAAGCTCTACCGCGTACTCACGTACTACAACGCGGCGGCGGGCAAGGAGAAGGCGAACGCCGGCTATGCGCCGACCGTGGCCGAGGCACTCCGCCAGGTCGGCATCGATCCGAGTGCGGCGACGGAGCCGGAGATCGAGGGAGGGTCGAGCACGCCTGCGCCGCAGAAGCCCGCGCCGAACACCCAGCAGCCGTCGAGTAGCGGCGGCGACGACGCCGCGCGCGACGCGGTGGTGAAGGAGCTCGGCGAGGCGCTCGAGGAGATGCGCAAGGCGCAGTCGAGCGGCGACTTCAAGGCCTACGGCGACGCCCTCGACCGGCTCAACAAGGCCGTCAATCAGTACGAGGCCCTCGGCAACTGAGCCGCGCATATTCGCAGGAATGCCGGCCGATCGGGAATCCGATCGGCCGGCATTCTGCTCGGCAGGGCCCCGCGTCCAGGATCAGGGACGCACTTTGGCCAGATAGCGGGCGATCTCGTCGGGTGTGTTGTCGGGCATCACCGGCGAGTGATGCAGCCGCCTGACGAGGAAGGTGAAGATCATCGCGGAGAAGATCAGGCAGCCGAGTGCGAGCACTCCGTAGGTGATGTTGGTGGGCTTGTTGTCGGGGAGGTCGGCCAAGGTGATGACCCACAGTGCTGAGAAGGCGCCGCCGACCATCAACAGGACGAAGGCCACCAGGCCCATCCAGTGGTTGCCGTGGCCGCTCCTTCTGATCGAGTGATTCGCCATGACTGATCCTCCTAGCTCGTCTGATGATGAATGCCCTGGTAGAGCACCCTCTATCTACCCTCACCATAGCTCACGAGGTGACAAATATCACATGAAGAATCTGGCTAGCTCGTTTGTCACATACGGTGTCCAGGAGTCGTCGTTGCAGGTGCAACCGACTTACGCTCGGCAGGTCGGATCGTCGGGATTCCGTCAGTCGTGTAGGAAGGTCGCGAATGCCACCCCTGAGCCGTCTGGTGAAACTGCAGCTGGTCGTCGTGATTCTGCTGGGTGTCGGTGCGTCGATCTTCGCGGGCATCCGGTTCGCGCGAATGGACCAGGCGCTCGGACTCAGCGGCTATCACGTGGTGGTGCACATGCCCGACAGCGGTGGCATCTTCCCCGAAGCCGAGGTGACATATCGCGGGGTCCCCGCCGGTCGCGTCAGCGATATGCGCATCGTCCCCGGTGGTGTCGATGTGGAGCTGACCCTCGATTCCGGCCGGTCGTCGATTCCGGCGTCGTCGGTGGCGGTGGTCGCCAACCGGTCCGCGATCGGGGAGCAGTTCCTCGACCTCCAGCCGCCGTCGGGCGCCGGTCCGTATCTGCGCGACGGCTCGGAGATCTCTGAGGTCGAACTGCCTCCGGCGGTGCAGGACGTCGTCTCGTCGGCCATCGACCTCACCAAGACGATTCCGGTCGATTCGCTCCAATCCGTCGTCCGTGAACTCGGCAGGGCGTTCAACGGCAAGGGGGAGGATCTGTCGAGACTGGTCGATTCGCTGGACACCCTGTCGAAGGACGGACTCAAGAGTCTCGACGACACGATCGGCCTCATCAAGAACTCGAACGTCGTGCTCAAGACTCAGGACGAGCAGTCCGACGAGATCCTCGAATGGTCGCGCGGACTCGACAAGGTGTCGGCGCAGCTCGCCTCATCCGATCCGGCTGTGCGGCGCATTCTGACCGACGGGCCCCGTGCGGCCTCTGCGCTGTCGGAGTTTCTCGACGAGAACGGGGCCGACACCACCAAGCTGATCGGGCAGCTCGGCGGCACGGTCCACGAGATCGCGCCGGCGTCTTACGTCACCGGCATGACCTTCGCGATGCTGTCGAGCCTGTCGGCCAGCAGCCACGCCACCTCGTCGCCCGACGGATCGATCCGTTTCGGCATCGTCCTGGAGACCGGCAACCCGCCGAGCTGTACTCGCGGCTACGAGTCGACGCAGGCCATGATCGCGCGGATCAAGCGTGAGAAGCCCGACTTCGACATCAACTACGACGACTTCCCGTTCAACACCGAGGTCGGGTGCACCGTGCCCGCCGGAAATCCGACCTCCGTGCGTGGCGCCGCGCGGGCACCGCTGGCGAATCCGAACATCGCGCAGCCGTGGGACGGCAACGCCAAGAAGGACCCCGACAAGCTCAATCTCAATCCGCTCGCCACCCAGCTGGCGGCGCTGATGGGCGTGCATCCGCGCTGAGCCGAGCCCTGCCGGTGGCGTCGATCACCTTGGGATTTCATCGATTTGCCTTCGCTGTCGCGGCGTGTGTAACGTAGTCGATGCAACGCGGGGTGGAGCAGCTCGGTAGCTCGCTGGGCTCATAACCCAGAGGTCGTAGGTTCAAATCCTGCCCCCGCTACTAGAAGGAAGACCCGCACCGTCACGGTGCGGGTCTTCTTGCATCCCGGGTGCGGCCACGGTAGTCGGGGGTTAAAGGCCAGAATGTGTGTACGGTTCGGGCGTGGCGTCGGGTGGTTTACCGGTTTCGGCCTCCCCATCCGTGTTGGATGCCGTTGCCGTCTTCCCAGTTGAAGCCTGTGTCGTAGGCGGCGGGCCCGATCTGCTCGTCCTCGACGGGCGTTTCCTTCGGTCGCTGCGGTGGTGGGTTGTGGTGCTCTTCGCGGACCAGGCTCCACGGATCGTGTGGGTGGGCGGTGAGGCTGTTGAGCTTCCATTCGGCGGCTCGGCGGGCGTGCTCGGTCAGAAGTCCTCGGTGAGCGCGGAACAGGTCTTTGAGACCTTTGTTGGGGCCGCCTTCGAGCGGTGAGGTGGTCCGCGGCAGGGGGTGCTCTTCATCGGTCAGGCGGGGGTCGATCCAGGTGAACAGGTGCTCTTCTGAGATCAGCCGCCGGAACAGTCCTCGGGTCTTGCGTAGGTCGCGGTGGGTGTACCACCAGGTGCTGGTCTCGGCGACGCCCTTCGGGCGCACAGTGTGCGGGCGGGCGTAGGTCCGGTGCCGGAGGAATCGGTCGTGCTTGATTTCCCAGTCGTTGTAGGCCTGAAGCCAGAGCACGGCCTGCTCGGAATTGCGGATGTTCATCAAAGCGGTTGTCAGAGTGACAATTTCACGGGCAGCATCGAGTCGGGGTTTGAAGGTGTGGTGGCGGCGCACGGTCTGGAAGATGTGGAAGTAGCAGCGCTGGACTCGAGTGGTGGGCCAATCGTCAGCGATCGCGGCGAGCAGGCCGCGGCCACCGTCGATGACCGCGACGTGCGGGGCGGGTTGGCGTTGCAGGATTTGCTGCCAGGCGATCTTCTTCTCGCGGTCGCACCATTGCCAGTCGACGACGTGGGTGCCGTCGAAGGCGATCAGCAGGCACCAGGATTGGAAGTAGGTGCCATCGAGCATCAATACCTGGGCCGGCTCAGTCGGGGGTGCAGGTGGTGGGACTTCGATGTTCCAGCACCAGGAGCGTGATCGGCGGAACGTGCGTGCGCTGATGTGGTCGGGTTGTCGGCCGTGCAGGAGCCAGGTGAGGAACGCGGTGAGTTCGGCTTTGCGGGTGATGTCGGGGCGTTTCTGGGTGCTGGAGGCGCCGCAGTCTTTGCAGCGCCAGCGGGTGCGGCCGGCGCTGGTGGTTCCGTTCTTGACGAGCTTGCGGCCGCATACACCACATGAGGGGGAATTCCGAGAACCTGACACCGAACATGCTTTCAAAGCATGTCCGGCGCACTGTCAGTCGAGGTCAGACACCGGAAACCAGCGTATCTGTACACACATTTTGGCCTTTAACCCGTAGTCGGGCTTCAACCCGCGACTCGACTCCGCCGCGGGGGCGGGTGGTCGAGGCGGTCTCGGGGATCGGGTACAGTGGACGAGTACGAGTTCGACGGCCAGGATTCAGCATCATCGTCCTGGAAATCGGATCTTACCGACGCGGGGTGGAGCAGCTCGGTAGCTCGCTGGGCTCATAACCCAGAGGTCGTAGGTTCAAATCCTGCCCCCGCTACCGAACCGAGGAGACCCGCACCGTGAAGGTGCGGGTCTCCTCGCATTTCACGCGGCATTAGGCTGGACGCATGCACAGTCTCGGTTCCACCCTTCCTCGCCGCGGTCTCAACGCGCGACAACTGGAGACGGTGGGAAGGCTTCTCGACGCGGGCCTGTCGCTGCTCGAGGAGTCGGCCTACGAGGATCTGACGCTTCGGCTCATCGCCGCCGGAGCGAATGTCTCGCCGGCGACCGCGTACACCTACTTCTCGTCGAAGGACCACCTGTTCGCGTCCCTGTTTTGGCGGCAGGTGGCGCAGGCCCCGGAGCCGGAGCTGTCGGGCGAGGCCGCCGACCGCCTGCACCAGACCGTCCGGTACATCGCCGACGTGGTCGGAGCGTCGCCCACGGTCGCCGAGGCGGCCACCAAGAGTCTGCTCGCCGTCGATCCGGACGTGGCGCGGATCCGCGTCGAGATCGGCACCCACTGGTACGGACTGTTCACGCGCGCCCTGGGCGAGGATGTGGACCCGGCGGTCTTGCGAACACTCATGTTCACCTTCTCCGGTGCTCTGCTGGAGGCGGGGATGGGCGTCATCACCTATGACGACCTGTTCGACCAATTGGATTCGGCGGTGACGGTGATCGCCCGCGGCAACGTCTGACCGCGGCCGCGACGCATGCGGTTCAGTCGGGTTGCCGCTGCCCTCGCCACCACCACACCACGACCGACGTCACGACGGCGATGATGAGCGCGATGTCGACGTCCGGGCGGGCGAGTGCCTCGGCGGCGGTCTGGAGCCGGTCGGCGACGCCGGAGCCGGCCTCGGGATCGGCCAGCCCGACGAAGCCGTCGGTGATCCAGTACGCGCAGCCCGCCGCGATGAGCAGCAGGCCGGTGAGCACCGAAGTGCTGTGCCACGACCGGCCGAGGAAGGTGAACTCGCGACCGCGCAGCAGCGCGCGGCCGCGTTCGCCGAACCGCTGCCACACGAGAGCGATCGTGAACATCGGCGCGACGATGCCGGCTCCGTAGACCGCCAACAGGACGCCGGCGCCCGCGATCGCCCCCTGAGCCGCGGCCAGCGTGAGGACGGCGCCGAGGATCGGGCCGGTGCAGAACCCGGCGGCGCCGGAGGCCGCACCGAGAAGCAGGCTGCGGACCAGGCCCGTCCGGCGTTGCGCGGCACCCCGCAATCCCTCGATTCCGGGCACCCGGCCGGCGATGTCGAACCCCCGGCCGAACATCGCCAGCAGGCCGAACGCCACGAGCACCGCGGAGGTGAGGGCGACCACCGCCGAACGATGCTCGGCGAACAACCGACCCAGCGCACCGACGCCGATCCCGACGGGTACCAACGTCGCGACGAGGCCGAGGTAGAAGACCAGCGAATGGATCACCAGCCGCGGCCCGGAACCGGCGGTCGATGCGAAGAAGGCGGGCAGGAGCAGAGCACTGCACGGGCTCAGCAGACTGAGCGCGCCGCCGACGAAGGCGGCTGCGAGTCCCACATTCATGGCTGCACGGTCACCTCAGCGTCCGGCGGCGTCGAGTTCGCTCCGCAGCTTGTCGGTGAAGACCTTCGTCGGCTGCGCCCCGAGGATCGGCTGGCCGCCGAGGATGAAGGCGGGCGTGGAATAAGTGCCCGCGGTGAAGCCGTCACTCGCCTTGTTGCGTACCGCCGACAAGACGGTGCGCGACTCGTAGTCAGTGCGGAAGCGGCCGGTGTCGAGCCTCAACTCGCCGGCGAGGGCGAGCAGTGCGTCGTCGGAGAGCGCGCTCTTCGGGCGCGGCCGGCCGTCGGCGAACAGAGCGGCATGGAACTCGCGCAGATGCCCCTGAAGCGCCGCGGAGTAGGCGGCGCGGGCGGCGCGTTCGGACCCATCGCCGAAGATGTTCATGTCCCGGAGTTCGATGCGCAGATCGCCGGCGTCGGCATAGGGCAGTAGCGCCGGGAGCGTGTCGTGCGACCACTTCGCGCAGTACGGGCACTGGTAGTCGGTGAAGACCACGAGACCGACGGGTGCGTCGACCGGACCGAAGGTCATCGGATCGGTCGGATCCCGGTCCTCCCATTCCGAGCGGACCGGCGTCGATGCGGCACTGCCTGCCCGGTCGGCGGAGCCGTCGACCCCGTGCGAGGAACGGATCACCACGAAGGCGATCGCGGCGATGCCCGCCAGCACCGCGACGATCGGCACCAGCCGCGACCGGCGGAGCGATGTGCGGTCAGGGGCCATGCGTGCACCATAGCAACGACGCGGGGGCTCGGCGCCGGGAGACGGGGCGCGGCCGGGCCCGGGCGATCTGCGAGACTTGTGCGATGAATCTGACTCTCACCGCTCAGGTGGCGCTGATCGCCGCGGGTGTCATCTTTCTGTGGGCGCTGTTGCTCGGCGTGTGGAAGTACGCCGCCATCATGCGGAGCGAGACCGGACAGGCACACGTATACGTCGACATCGCTCACCGCGCCGCACTCATGTACTCCTTCGCCACCGCCTTGCTGGCTGCGTTCGCGCAGTTCAGCGCGTGGTCGACGGCGGTCAACATGGTCGCGTTGATCGTCGTCCTCGTCTTCTTCGTCGGTGCGATCGCGTCCTACTGCCTGCACGGACTGCGACGCGACACCACCAACCAGTTCCACCCGGCGTCGCCGTCGCTGACCGCGTCGATGGTCGCGCTGATCATCGGCGAGGTGGGCGGCAGCGCGGTGATTCTCGCGGGCTTCATCGTCGAGCAGGCCGGCACCTGGGGCTGAGTGTCCCGAGTGGCGTTCCGGTGCGATCGACGGCGCGTCAGGTCAGATCGAACGTCTGGTTCTGGTGTCCGACGGTGGTCCGCCAGCCGAGGTCGTGGTCGATCCGATGCCGCATCGACTCCGTGGCGTTGGGTTCGCCGTGAACCAGGAACGTCCGGCGCGGCGCCTCGTCGAAGCCACGCATCCATCGGATGAGCTCGTCGGAGTCGGCGTGCGCCGAGAGCATGTGCAGGTTCTCCACCCGAGCGTGCACCGGCAGCCACTCGCCGTACAGCTTGAGGAAGCGTGCCCCGTCGGCCAGCGACCGCCCGCGGGTGCCGACCGCCTGATAGCCGACCAGGACCACCGTGTTCTGTGAGCCGCCGACGAATGCGGCCAGATGGTGCAGGACGCGGCCTCCGGTCGCCATCCCGCTCGCGGAGAGAATGACCTTCGGGCCGTGGTCGGCGGAGATCTGTTTGGAACGTTCGGGGTCGCGGACGTACTCGGCGATCGCGAACATCTCGTCGACGTGTGCCGCGTCGAGCCGATGCGCCGCCGGATGCGAGCGCATCAGTTCGCCTGCGTTGATCGCCATCGGGCTGTCGACGTAGACCGGCACCCGGGGCAGCAGCCCGTCCCGCTGCAGAGTCCAGAGGTGATAGAGGATCGTCTGCGTCCGACCGACCGCGAACGCGGGGATCACGACGGTGCCGCCGCGCTCGACTGTCTCGGTGATGATGCGCAGTAGTTCGGCGGCCGGGTCCGCGTGATCTCGCACGCGATCGCCGTAGGTGGACTCGCACACCAGGTAGTCGGCCCGGGGCACCGGCTCGGGATCGAACATCAGGGGATCGTCGTACCGGCCGAGATCGCCGCTGAACGCGACGGTGACGCCGCCCCACTCCACCTCGACGGTGGCGGCGCCGAGGATGTGGCCGGCGCCCCGGAACAGCGCTCGGACCTCGCGGGTGGGGGAGAACGACTTGTCCGCGGCGCGGGTGTGGAACTGGGCCATGGTCTGTTCGACGTCGGTGACGTCGTAGAGCGGCCGTGCCGGGGAGTGCCGCGTGGCCCGGTGCTTGTTGGCCAGCATCGCGTCGCGTTCCTGCAGATGGGCGGAGTCGCGGAGGATGATGTCGGCCACGTCGCGCGTGGCGGGGGTCGAATAGATCGGACCGCGGAAGCCGTCGCGGATCAGACGCGGCAGGTATCCGGTGTGGTCGAGATGAGCGTGGGTGACGATCACCGCATCGAGTGCCTGCGGATCCACCGGCAGCGAGCGCCAGTTGGTCTCGCGCAGGTTCTTGATGCCCTGGAAGAGCCCGCAGTCGACGAGGATCATCCTCCCGTCGCGCTCGAGGAGATGCTTGGAACCGGTGACGGTTCCCGCCGCTCCGAGGCTGGTGAACGAGAGCGTCGACATCCGGTGGCCTCCTCTGATCGCCTTCACCCGAGCCTAGGCCGTGCCGGCCGCGTGGGTCCGGCGACACCGCGAGGCCGGTCGCTGCGACAGCGACCGGCCTCGTCGGAGAGCGCGGTTCCCAGTTGAGGGGTGCGGGCGTACTTAGAGGTACGCGCCGCAGACCGGCCAGGCGCCGGGGCCCTGGGTGGCGAGCACGTTCTCCGCGACGCGGATCTGCTCCTCGCGGGACGCGTTGTTCGCGCTGCCGGTGCCGCCGTTGGCCTCCCAGGTGGACTGCGAGAACTGCAGACCGCCGTAGTAGCCGTTGCCGGTGTTGATCGACCAGTCGCCGCCGCTCTCGCACTGAGCGACCGCGTCCCAGTTGTGGCCGGTGTCGGCCGAGGCGACGCCGGCGGCCAGGGTCAGCGGGGCGATGGTCAAGGCGCCGGCGATCGCGGCGCGGGTTGCGAGCTTGGTAAGGCTCATCAGGCATTCCTCCTTGGGCGCAGCCCTCGAAAACGGGCTGCGTTCGTGGACGGAAGAGACGCTACGTCGTGAAAAACGTGAGGTCACACCGCGAAGCTGTGGTCGGAGACACAATCCGCTTGCTCTTGCAAGCGTGTAATTCTCAGCAAGATCCCAGGTGGGAGCGAGGATTCCGCTGTTATCTTTCCGTGATCAATCCGAGACCAAGTGTGACCGAGTCCACGCTGCAGAAGTGACTCCGGTCACCGGATTGCTACCGTTGTCCAATGGCCACCTACGCAGAAGTCTTCGCCCGCAGCATCGACGATCCCGACGGATTCTGGCTCGACGCGGCGGCGGGCATCGACTGGATCAGTCCGCCGACCAAGGCTCTCGACGATTCCCAGCCGCCGATCTACCGATGGTTCCCCGATGCCACGCTCAATACCTCGGCGAACGCGCTCGACCGTCACGTCTCGGCGGGCCGCGGCGATCGTGACGCGCTCGTCTGGGACTCCGCAATGGTGGGCGAGAAGCGGACGTACACCTATGCCGAACTGCTCGCCGAGGTGTCCCGCTTCGCGGGAGTGCTCGCCGCGCAGGGCGTGGCCAAGGGCGATCGCGTCATCGTCTACATGCCGATGATCCCGGAGGCCGCGATCGCGATGCTCGCCTGCGCGCGGATCGGAGCCGTGCACTCGGTGGTGTTCGGCGGGTTCGCCGCACCGGAGTTGGCCACGCGCATCGACGACGCCGAGCCGGTCGCGATCGTCACCGCGTCGGGTGGACTGGAGCCGGGCCGGACCGTCGAGTATCTGCCGATGGTGCGGGATGCGCTGGCGATCGCGGTGTCGGCGCCGGAGACGGTGATCGTGAAGGACCGACCGCAGGTGGCCGGATCGGCGGGGGACTACGGGTGGCTCGACTGGGACCAGCAGATGGCGACCGCGCGCCCGGCCGACGCCGTCGAGGTGGCCGCGACCGACCCGCTCTACATCCTGTACACCTCGGGAACCACGGGGAAGCCCAAGGGCGTGGTGCGCGACAACGGCGGTCACGCGGTGGCGCTGCACTGGTCGATGCGCAACGTGTACGGGCTGTCGCCCGACGACGTGTGGTGGACGGCCTCCGACGTCGGCTGGGTGGTGGGCCACTCGTACATCGTCTACGGTCCGTTGCTGCTCGGAGCGACGACGGTGATGTACGAGGGCAAGCCGGTCGGGACACCCGACGCGGGGGCGTTCTGGCGCGTCATCTCCGAACACGGAGCGTCGGCGCTGTTCACCGCTCCGACGGCGATCCGCGCGATCCGCAAGGCCGATCCCGAGGCCGCTGAACTGGCCCAGTACGACATGTCGCGGTTCAAGACCCTCTTCGCGGCGGGCGAGCGACTCGATCCCGACACGTTCGAATGGGCCTCGGAGAAGCTCGGCGTCCCGGTGGTGGACCACTGGTGGCAGACCGAGACCGGCTGGGCGATAGTGGCCAATCTGCGTGGTCTCGAACCCATGCCGCTCAAGCCCGGGACTGCCACGGTCCCGGTCCCCGGGTACGACGTGCAGGTCGTCGACGCCGATGGCCGCCGTCTCGGACCCAACGCCGAGGGCAACATCGTCGTGAAGCTGCCGATGCCGCCCGGCACGCTCGCGGGGCTGTGGGGCGACGAGGAGCGGTTCCGTTCCTCATACCTCAAGGCGTTCCCCGGCTACTACCTGACCGGCGACTCCGGCTACATCGATGAGAACGGGTACGTCTACGTCCTGGGGCGGTCGGATGACGTCATCAATGTCGCCGGGCACCGGCTCTCCACCGGGAGCATCGAAGCGGTGGTCGCCGCGCATCCGGCCGTCGCGGAGTGCGCGGTGGTCGGCATTCACGACGACCTCAAGGGACAGCGGCCGAGCGGATACGTGGTGCTCAAGGCCGGTGCCGACATCGACGAGGACCGGCTCCGCGCCGAACTGGTGCAGATGGTCCGCGACGAGATCGGCGCCGTCGCCACCTTCCGCGACGTCACGGTCGTCCAGGCTCTGCCGAAGACCCGGTCGGGCAAGATCCTGCGTAAGACCATGCGGCAGATCGTGGACGGTGAGGAGTACGCGGTGCCCTCGACCATCGAGGACCTCTCAGTGCTCGAGGCCCTGGTGGATCAACTCGGGCACTGATCACGCCGGATGCGGTGCCGGGCAGTTCGGTGTCGGCGCCGCACCCGCGAAACGGTCCTGCGTCCAGGCGATGAGCGACCCGACGGCGGGCGAGTCGTCGTCGATGAGCGTCATGTGCCCGAGCCCCGGGTAGGTGCGGTATTCGAGATCGCTGCCCGCGGCGCATTGGTCGGCGACGTACTCGTTCTGCGACGCCGGCGCGATCACCTCGTCCGACAGTCCCTGGGCGATGAGCGTGGGCCGCGGCAGCCGCGCGCTCGGCGTGTTCTCGGCGAGTCGTGCGCCCAGCGGACCGGACGTCGGCGTGCGCGTGTAGAAGTCGTGGCCGAGAATGAGCGCCTCGGCGAGCGAGACGGGCATCGTGGGCGACCACAGACAGCGCGCCGCCATTCCGCGCATCGGGAGGCGGGCCTGCGTCTTGATGTAGTCGGCGTAGCGGACGTCCGGGTAGGTGCGGGTGTACGCGTCCATCACATAGGACGCCAACAACGCGCCGCCCGCCATCGTCTCCAGCCCGGAGGCGAGAGCCCGCAGATTCGATGCCGGTGCGAGCGCCGCGGTGGCGATCACGCCGGCGTCGGGTGCGTACGACGGAGCCAGCAGTTCGGTCCACAGTGCAGCGTGTCCGCCCTGGGAATGGCCCCACACCACCGTCGACCGAGTCAATGACGCCCCGGGCAGCGCGCGGGCGGCCCGGATCGAGTCCAGTACCGAGCGCGCCTCACCCCGGCCGATCACATACGGCGACGGTCCCGGAGTACCCATCCCGATGTAGTCGGCGGCCACCAGCGCCCAGCCCCGCCCGACCACTTCGTTCAGGCCCGGCAGGTGTGCCAGCGGTGTCGAGGTCATCGACGGGGCGCAGTTCTCGGCGACGCCGGACGTCCCGTGGGCCCACGCGATCAGCGAGTGCGGACCGGGACCGTCCGGAACGACGACGAGACCGCTCGCCAGTGCGGGCCGGTCGCCGCGCAGGGTGGAGTAGAGGATGCGCCATGCGTGAGCGCCCGGCGGGATGCCCGCGGCGGTCGGCTCCGACTTCAACAGGGTCCCCGGCCGCACGCCGGCGGGAAGCTCGGCTCGATAGAACGGGCCGGGTTCCTCAGCGGTGCCGCGGACGACGAATGTCGCGATCACCAGCGGCACGGCGACGATCGTCGCGACCGCTGCCGCGGCCGTCCGCAGCGCGATTCTCGCGGTCCGCTCCCGGCCGGGTTCGGCCGCGGCGGTCCGGCCACGGATGCCGGCGAACAGCTCGGCCGCACCGCACCACACCAGCGCCAGCCCGACGGCCTCGACGACGATGAAGATGCTCACACCCGGCCACGACACGGCGAGCACAGCGGTGGCGATACCGGCTGCGCCGAACAGCACGTCGGCGAACCACGCGGGGCCGCGGCGCGCGGCGCGCACCCATCGGCCCACGCCCCACACCGCGAGTGCGATCGCCGCGGCCACCGCGATACCGAAGATCGACAGACTCCGCCAGATCAGCAGCACGGTACCGACCAGCGGCAGCAGGACTGCGACGGCGAGCCGGAGCGGTTCCCGGCGAGTCTGGGGTTCGATGAGGTCGACGAGTCCGGCCACGATCAAGCCGATCGCCAGTGCGGCGGCGGTCCACGGCACGCTCGCGAACGGGCGGAGCACCAGCAGGACGCCGACGGCGATGGATGCCAGAGCGAGGAGCAGGCGCCCGGCTCTGGCGGCAGTGGTCATCTCATCAGCGTAGGAGGCACTGTGCGGCGCGGAGAGGTTTCGACGCGAGCCCGCTCAGCCCAGAACACCGGGTCGGAGCAGCGTGCGCATCACCCGGAGGGTGTCCTCGGTGGTCAGGTCGGCTGATCGCACCTGCTCGACGATCACGGCGTTCACCGCGCCGATGAAGCCGGTCCACAGCAGCGGGTCGGGCCTCGCGGTGAGCAATCCGCGCTCGGCGCCCGCCGCGCTGATCGCGTCGAGCGAGGCACCCCACCGGGTCCGGCGCTCGGCGCGGTGTTCCTCGAACCCCGCGCTCACACCCACTGCCTCGACGAAGCAGATTCGGGTGAGCCGAGGGTCCGCGCCGAAGAATTCGACGAATGCCCGGATCCCTGCGTCGAACACCGCCTCGATCTCCGCGGCGGTCTCGAGTGACCGTTCGACGGCTTCGATGACGGCCGTGCTCGCCGCGTCCTCGGTCTCGTCGTAGACCGTGCGGAGCAGATGCTCGCGGTCGCCGAACTCCTCGTAGAACTGTCGGGATGACAGAGCGGCGTGCCGACAGACCGCTGACACGGACGTCGCCGCGTAGCCGTCGGTGCCGAACAGCGCGATCGCCGAGTCACAGAAGCGTCGACGCCGATCTCGGCGACGGTCGTGCATCGACTGGCCGCGATAGAGCCTAGGTTCGGTCACCGGTCTAGGCTATCGGTCGAGCCCGGACCGGATGCCGCTAGCGCTCCGCGCCCAGAGGTTTGCCGAACAGCGCCGCCAGCCCGGCGCCCACCGCTGCCGAGAACGTCGGCCACCATCGTGGCCGCGACGTCATGGTGAGGTCGTCACTGGTCCGGCAACCCTGTGCGGCCGGCTTGCCGTCGAGCCGATCCTTCAGCCACAACAGTGCTAGCGGCGCACCGGAGACCTCGGCGATGAGATGTTCCGACAGGTGGTCGCGGGTGTAGGTCACCCGAGCACCCGGGCGGCGGCAGTACTGACCGACGAGCCGGTCCACCTGGCCCACGGGGATGATCTCGTCGAGGGCGGAGTTCCACATGTACATGGGCATGTCGGGCAGGCTCTTGCCCATCCGGGTGTCGTCGAAGACCCGACGCACGGCGGGTGCCCGCAGCGCGCCGCCCGGTGCGCGGATGAACCCGATGTTGTTCAGGAACGGGAAGGTCGCCGCCTGATACTGCACGCAGAGGGGACCCTTGAGTGCCAGCACCGCCCGGCCGAGCGGGTCGAGGTGAGAGTTCATGAAGGTGCGGAAGTAGTCGTACTCGCGGGTGAGTCCGACCACCGCGCCGAGCACGAGGCCGCTGGTCACGTTGTTCTGCGCGGCTTTGAGGACCACCTCGAGATCCGCGGGGACTCCCCCTTCTGCGGCGCCCACGATGTTCAGTTCGGGGGCGTACGTCTTCTTGAGTTCAGCGGTGTGCCCGGTGACGATGGCGCCGCCGGAATAGCCGTACAGGCCGATGGGTGAGGCATCGGTGATCGACGACGGCGCGAATCGCTTGGCGGCACGGAGACTGTCGAGGGTGATGCGGGCACCGAGTGGACCGGCGCCGTAAGCGTGGTTGGGGCCTTCGTGGTCGGGAAGCACCACCGCGTACCCCTGGTTCAGAAAGCCCTGGGCGATGAGCAGTTCGGCGGGAGCGACCACCTGACCCAGAAGGGGGCCGGCGTTGAGGTGCTGGACGGCGTACGAGGTCGCGCAGTAGCCGGCGGTCGAATCCTCGGCGATCTGCATGGAGACGACCTTGCGCGGGCCGGTCGTGGTGCCGCGCGGCTTGAGGATCGTGGTGACTGCGGGGATCGCCCGGCCGCGGGTGTCGGTGGACCGGAAGGTGAGCTGCCACGCGTCCACGTTGATGGGAGCGACTCCGAAGTTCGCGGGGGTGATCCGCCGGGCACGCAAGATCTCACCCGGAGCGGCGGCGGCGACTTCCCGGGCCGGAGGTCGGTAGAAGGCGGGGTCGAGCTCTTGTGGCAGTGGAACGAGCGGCGCCTGCGTCACGGCCGGGTCGGCGTGGGCGGGCGCGACCGGTGTCCCCGCCGCTGTCGCGACGACGGCCACGGCGCTCAGCGCAGCGGCGAGGAATGTGCGTGTTCTCAATTCGACCCCCGTGTGAAACGTTCTTATTTCAAAAGTTTCGCTGAGAGTACACGGGGGTTGCCCAGATCACAATGGATCGTCGGGAAGTGGGAGGTCACCGGGGCGGGTGACGGGGTCGGTGGGCGGTCTCGATGCGCGTCGTCACTTCGTTCCTCCGCTTACTCGACGGTCCTGCAGGGTGGAGGGGTGGGTGGACGTGTGTGGGTGGGCGGTCTCGATGCGCGTCGTCACTTCGTTCCTCCGCTTACTCGACGGTCCTGCAGGGTGGTGCTTACTCGACGGACCTGCAGGGTGGTGCTTACTCGACGAGCCGGCGGGGTGGTGCCTAGTCGAGGGGCCGGCGGGGTGGTGCCTAGTCGAGGGGCCGGCGAGCTCGCGGGGGCGGCCTGGGGACGGGTCAGGGGCGGGGGATTCGCTCGGAGCCCTCGATGAGGACGCCGCGGCGTGAATCCCCCGCCCCTGATCGTGCGACGGGAATGCAGAGCCTACGGGCTCGGCCTGATCACTTCAGTTCGGCACTGCTCTTCCCGAGAATGCGCCGGGCGATGATCAGCTGCTGAATCTGCTGCGTTCCCTCGAAGATGTCGAGGATCTTCGAGTCGCGCGCCCACTTCTCGAGTAGGGTGCGCTCGGAGTAGCCGTAGGTGGACGCGAGTTCGACGGCCTTGTTGGTGACGTCGGTGCCGGTGCGGCCCGCCTTGGCCTTCGACATCGACGCCTCCAGCGAGTTCGGCATCTTGTTGTCGGCCATCCACGCGGCGCGGATCGCGAGCAGGTATGCGGCCTCGTAGTCGGACTCCATGCGGATGAACTCCGCCACCGCGGCCGGCTGGTCGGCGGCCGGACGGTCGTAGTCGATTTCGAGGCCGGCCTCCTCGAGGAGCTTGCGGAGTTCCTCGAGTGCGGCGCGCGCGACGCCGACAGCCATCGCGGCGACCATCGGCCGCGTGTTGTCGAAGGTCTGCATGACCCCGCCGAAGCCCTTCTTGACGTCCACCTCCGGCGAACCGAGCAGGTTGGTGGCGGGAATCCGGCAGTCCTCGAAGCGGATCACGGCGGTGTCGGACGCGCGGATGCCGAGCTTGTGTTCGAGCCGGACGATGGTGACGCCCGGGTTGTCCCGAGGGACGACGAAGCTCTTGATGGCCGCGCGCCCCAGGCTGCGGTCCACCGAGGCCCACACCACGATGTGGGTGGCGCGCGAACCCGCGGTCACGAAGATCTTCTCGCCGTTGATGACGTACTCGTCGCCGTCGCGCGTCGCGGTGGTCGTCACCGCGGCCGAGTCGGAACCGAAGCTCGGCTCGGTGATGGCCATCGACGCCCAGACCTCGCCGCCGAAGCTCTCGATCTGTTCGTCGGTGGCGACAGCGGCGATGGCCGCGTTGCCCAGTCCCTGATACGGGATCGAGAGCATGAGCCCCACGTCGCCGTACGACGCCCACATGGCGTTGAGGACCGACTGCATGTTGCCGCCGTTGGCGTTGTAGCCCTCCGGTCGCTGCTTGTTGGCGTCGCCGCGACCACCCGCGGCGCCCGCACCGGCCTGGCCGGCGGCGGCGAGACCGTTGTAGAGGTTCGCCAGAGTGTCCAGCTCCACCGGGTACTCGTGCTCGGCGAGGTCGTACTTGCGCGAGATGGGCCGGAAGATCTCCAGCGCCGCATCGCGCGCCTGCTCCACCGTGGGCTGCAGCTTCTTGGGCAGTTCGAGATTGATTGCCATGATGTCGACTCCTGAAACTCGTCTCGCCGTCAGAGAACGACGATGCCCTCGCCGATGCCCGCGCCGCGCAGATCGCGGTACCACCGCTCCACCGGGTGCTCCTTGGTGAAGCCGTGGCCGCCGAGCAGCTGCACGCCGTCGAGGCCGATCTGAAGGCCCTTGTCGATGGTGAGCTTGCGCGCCAGCGCCGCCTCGCGGGCGAACGACAGACCCTGCTCCGCACGCGAGGCGCCGCGGAGGGTCACCAGTCGCAGGCCGTCGAGTTCGGTCGCCATGTTCGCGACCATGAACGCCACCGCCTGGCGGTTCGAGATCGGCTCGCCGAAGGCCTCGCGCTCGTTGACGTAGGGGATCACGTAGTCGAGCATCGCCTTCGCGGTGCCGGCGGCCAGTGCCGACCAGCCCAGGCGCGACAGGCGCACCACGTCGCGGTACGCGGCCGCCGCGTCGTCTCCCTCGACCTCGCCGAGGAGAGCCGTGGCGGGAACGGCCACGTCGTCGAGCAGCAGCCGGCCCATTCCGGCTGCGCGCAGGCCCATGCCCGGATCGGCTTCGATCACCAGACCCTGGCTGTCGGACTCGACGATGAACAGGGCCGGACGGCCGTCGAGCTGCGCGCCGACGATGAACAGTTCCGCGCTGCCTGCCGCGGGGACGAACGACTTCACGCCGGAGAGGCGGAACCCGCTCGGCACGCGCTTGGCCTTGGTCTGCAGGTCGAAGGCGTCGAACAGCGGGCGCGGCTCGGCGATGACGACCGCGGACGACGGTACGTTCTCGCCCGCGAAGTCGGGAAGGTAGGTGCGCTGCTGGCCGTCGCTGCCGAAGTTGGTCAGGGTGGTCGCGACGCCGCTCGGCGCCAGAAGGGGCAGGGCCAGTCCCATGTCGCCGTACGCCATGGCCTCGGCGACGAGCGCGTTGGTGACCACACCGCGTTCGGTGGCGGCTCCGTCGAAGGCCTCCGGAACGTTGATCATCGTGATGCCGAGCTCCGCCGAGCGCTTCAGGATGTCCTCGGGAGTGGTGGCGGCGTTGTCGGCGTCGTATGCCGCCGGCCGCAGGATCTCGGTGGAGAAGTCGCGGACGGTCTCCGCGATCATCTCCTGCTCTTCGTCGGGGTTGAGGTTGAAGAAGCCCTTCGACGAGGTGGCCGGACGCTCCGGCTTTCCGCTGCTCGCGACCTGGGTGAACGCGCGGTTGGCCGCTCCGAGGGTCTTGAATCCGGTCTTGGTGGCGTGGAAGGCCACCCGGTTGATCGGCTCGCGCAGGTGGTACTTCTCGGCGATGTCGGAGCCCGTGATGGTCGTGAGCAGGCGCATGGCCGCACCGATCGGAGTGCGCTTGTGCGGCTGCGCGCCGACGGACGAGGTGTCGCGGGGTTCGGTGTTCGTGGTCATTTCCTCACCAGATTCTCGAAGCGGATTGTCGCGATGGAGTTCTTACTCCGTAGTAAGGAGTTACCTTACTCCTCGGTAAGAAGGTTGTCACGCCTCCGGCACGACTATCGTCGGAGCCATGCGCATCACCCATTTCGGCCACTCCTGCGTACTGCTCGAGATCGATCGCACCCGGGTGCTCTTCGACCCCGGAAACCTCTCGTCGGGATTCGAGACGCTGACCGGGCTGGACGCGATTCTCATCACCCATCAGCACCCCGACCATGCGGATCCGGCGCGGCTGCCCGCGCTGGTCGACGCCAATCCGCAGGCGGTCCGTTACGCCGACCCGCAGACCGCGGCCCAACTGAACGAGAAGCGGGACGCCGGCCAGTGGTCGGTGATGGCGGCGGGGGAGCAGACGCGAATCGGGGCGCTGACCGTCCGCGGCACCGGCGGCAGACACGCCGTGATCCACCCGGATCTGCCGGTGGTCGACAATATCGCGTACGTGGTGGACGCCGCCGACCGTCCCGGCGCCTTCATGCACCCCGGCGACAGCCTGTACATCCCGTTCGAGCGGATCGACGTTCTGGCCCTGCCCGCGGCCGCGCCGTGGCTCAAGCTCAGCGAGCCCGTCGACTACCTGCGCGCGGTCGCGCCGCGGCGGGCCTTCCCGATCCACCAGGCCGTCCTGTCCGATGCCGGCCGTGCCATTCACAATGCTCGGATCGACGAGATGAGGCCGACGGGCACCGAGTTCTCCGTGCTGGAGTCCGGGGTGCCCGTCGAACTGTGACCGCCGCCGCGGCCTGAATCACCGCCGCGTGGTCACTGTTTCGGCAACGGACTGTAGAAGACCAGCCCGTTGCCCTTGTTGTCGTAGACCACCGCACGCCGCTCGTGCGCGTCGTTGTACGCCTGGGTGACGATGCCGCCGCCGCTCGCTTCGACGGCCTTCGCGGCCGCGTCGACGTCGTCGGTCTTGATTCCGACCACCACCTGACCGTGGATCGGGTGGTCGACGGCCGTCGCGAGTGCGACGGTGACTCCGCCGCCGTCGAGGGCGGCGAAGTGTGCGCCGTCGCGGAACTTCAGAGCCATTCCCAGCGTCTCGCTGTAGAACTTGATCGATTCGTCGAGATCGTCGGTCGACAGGACGATCATCTTCACTTCGTTGCTCATGGCGCCTCCGCATTCAGTTCTCGGAGCGGGATGTCGCTCCATCGCGGAGGCTACCGGCGACTTCCTTGTGCCGCAGGAGTATTCCGGCGCGAACGCGGAGTCACGCGCGGAGGATCACGTCCCCAGGGCTGCCAGAGTCTCCCGCTGCAGCAGACCGTTCGTGGCCACGGCGCTTCCGCCGCCCGGGCCGGGCCTGCCGCCCAGATCGGTGAACTCGCCGCCCGCCTCGCGTACCAGGACATCGAGTGCCGCGAGATCCCACAGGGAGACCTCCGGTTCGGCGGCGATGTCCACTGCGCCCTCGGCGACGAGGCAGTAGTTGAAGAAGTCGCCGTAGCCGCGCACGCGCCAGACGCTGTCGGTGAGCGCGATGAATCGGTCGCGGATGCCGCGGTCGGCCCAGCCGGACAGGCTGGAGAAGGCCAACGACGCCGAGCCGAGGTCGTCGACCTTCGACACCGAGATCGGCCTGGGCTCGCCGCCGTCGAGCGACGCGAAGGCGCCGCCGCCCGCCGCCGCCCACCAGCGCCGGTTCAACGCAGGCGCACTCACCACGCCGACCGACGGCACGCCGTCCACGAGCAGGGCGATGAGCGTGGCCCAGACGGGAACGCCGCGGACGAAGTTCTTGGTGCCGTCGATCGGATCCACCACCCATTGCCGCCCGGTGAGCAGCGGGTCGCCGCCGAACTCCTCGCCGAGCACGGCGTCGGCGGGTCGGGCCTGGGCGATGCGGTCGCGGATCATCCGTTCGCACGCGAGGTCGGCGTCCGACACCGGGGTGAGATCGGGCTTCGAGTCGACGTGCAGATCGAGGGCGCCGAAGCGGGAGAGCGTGAGGTCGTCGGCTGCATCGGCCAGATCGAGTGCCAGCTGAAGATCTGCGCCGTGACCGGCGTCCGAGAGGGTAGCCACGGCATCCGAGGCTAGCACCGGCGGCCGATGCGTCCGGCCGTGCGACATCCGTCTCTTCCCGATGCCGTCCGGCGGTACTCTCGGGCCATGCCTGTGTGGATCAGCGTCGTGTTCATCCTGATCGTCGCGACGTCGCTCGTCGCGATGCTGATGCAGCGCCGTGGGCGCCGGATGTTCGGAGGCGGCGTCGACGCGGCCTCCGGCTATGTGGAGGGCACGCTCACGGTGACCGGGCTCGGCAGGCAGAACGAGCCCGACAAGAACGGGAGCCGGTACTGCACCATCAGCGGCACCATCATCGGCCCGCAGATCGCTCCCACCGAGGTGTACGGCACTCAGGTGCTCGGCGCCGACGACGTCGCGCCGACGGTGGGCGCGTCGATGCCCGTGGTGTACCGGCCCGGCAAGGTCGACTCCACGTGGCGGTTCGGGGTGCTCGGCGACTGACCGCGGTCGGGCGTCCGCGGCCAGAGGGTAACCTGGTTCCTCGTGCACCCCGATGTCTCCGCTGATCTCGAATCGCTCGACGCCACCCTGACGACCGTCGAGAAGGTGATGGACCTCGACGAGCTCCGTCGCCGAATCGACGAGCTCGAGATGCAGGCTTCCGACCCCGACCTGTGGAACGACCAGGAGCACGCGCAGAGCGTCACCTCCGAGCTCTCGCACGCGCAGTCTGAACTCCGCCGGGTCAGCGAGCTCCGGTCGCGCCTCGACGATCTCCCGGTGCTGTACGAGCTCGCGGAGGCGGAGGAGGGCGACTCGGCCGTCGCGGCTCTCGAGGACGCGGAGACCGAGCGAGCGGACCTGCGCCGCGACATCGAGGCCATGGAGGTCAAGACCATGCTCGCGGGCGAGTACGACCCCCGCGAGGCGCTGGTGAACATCCGCTCCGGTGCGGGCGGAGTGGATGCGGCGGACTGGGCGCAGATGCTGATGCGCATGTACATCCGGTGGGCCGAGCAGCACGGGCATCCGGTCGAGGTGTACGACACCTCGTACGCGGAGGAAGCGGGCCTCAAGTCCGCGACCTTCGCCGTCAAGGCGCCGTACATGTACGGAACGCTGTCGGTGGAGCAGGGCACCCACCGCCTGGTGCGGATCAGTCCGTTCGACAACCAGGGCCGCAGGCAGACCTCGTTCGCCGAGGTCGAGGTGTTGCCGGTGGTGGAGACCACCGACCACATCGACATCGACGAGAACGACGTGCGGGTGGACGTGTACCGCTCGTCCGGCCCGGGCGGACAGTCGGTCAACACCACCGACTCCGCGGTGCGGCTGACGCACGTCCCGACGGGCATCGTCGTGACATGTCAGAATGAGAAGAGCCAGCTGCAGAACAAGGTCGCCGCGATGCGCGTGCTGCAGGCCAAACTCCTTGAACGCAAGCGTCTGGAGGAGCGTGCGCAGATGGACGCGCTCAAGAGCGACACCGGCGCCAGCTGGGGCAATCAGATGCGCTCGTACGTGCTTCACCCCTACCAGATGGTGAAGGACCTGCGAACGAACGTGGAAAGCAACAACCCGTCTGCGGTGCTCGACGGTGATCTCGATCAGTTCATCGAAGCGGGCATCCGCTGGCGGATGAACGAAGGCGAGTGATCGTATCGATTCCGTTCCCACCTACCTGGTAGATCGGCTCGGGCTGCCGAGCTGGCTGCAGTCCTGGGAGAAGTGGCTCGCAGTCGACTTCGTCGGCATCCTGCTCTGGATCATCGGCGGGATCCTGGTCATCCGGTTCTTCCGATGGGGTGCCGGCCGGTACAGCAAGCGGGTGCTGCGGCAGTTCGAGTCCAGCGACGACATCGTGCAGTCCGAGGACATGAAGCACCGGCGGGCACTGGTGGACGTCGTGACCTGGACGTTGGTAGCGCTCACCGTTGCCGCGGTCACGATGCACATCCTGGGGATGTGGGTCGCGAAGAGCAGCCTCGTGGGGCTGAGCGCGGTGGTCGGTGCGGCGCTGGGCTTCGGCGCGCAGCGCGTGGTGCAGGATCTGCTGGCCGGCTTCTTCATCATCGCCGAGCATCAGTACGGCTACGGCGATGTCGTCAACCTCTCGGTGACCGGCGGCCTCGAAGCCGAGGGCACTGTCGAGGATGTGACGCTCCGCGTCACCCGACTCCGGAACACGGACGGCGAACTGCTCATCGTGCCGAACGGTCAGATGATCAAGGCCGCGAACCTGTCGAAGGACTGGGCACGGTCGGTGGTCGACGTGCCGGTGCCGCTCGACGCCGACATCAACGAGGTCAACACGGTCCTGCGCGAGGTGGGACAGACCTTCTACGACAACCCGCGGTGGAACCGGTTGCTGCTCGACGCGCCGACCCCGCTGGGCATCACCAACCTCGAACTCGACTCGGCGACCGTCCGGATGGTGGCGCGGACGCTTCCCGGCCAGCAGTTCGAGATCGGCCGCGCGCTGCGCGGCGACATCATCTACGGCCTCGCGCGCCACGGGATCTTCGTCCAATCGGTGCAGCAGCAGTCGGCGGTCAAGACCGCCGGGGACGAGGCCGCCCAGACCGGAGGCGGGGTGAGCGATGAGCACTGAGGAACGGCCGGCCGACACCGCCGCTCACACGACCGTCGCCGAGGCCGCCGCAGCTCCCGAGCCGTCGGCGATCGTGAAACTCGCGCGGCGCATGCGGCACGTCTATCACACGCGCATTCGGACGACCACCGTCGTCCTGATCCTCATATGGTTCGCGCTGCTCGGCTTCTACGGGTTCAGTTCCGAGCACTACGCCACCGAGCCGAGGGTCCCGCAGGGCACGCAGGTGCAGCAGCCTGTCGAGCCGACGACGTCGCAGCCCAGCTACACCTCGCAGACCCCCACGTCCTCGACCGTCGAGTCGTCGACCGAACCGACGCAGACCGAGACTCCCACCACTGAGACCGGACGGGGCACCGAGGGCACCGGCCGTCAGACCGGGCGGGCCACGCCGAGCACGCCGGCCGGGGAGCAACAGCAGCAGCAACTGCCGCAGGCGCCGAATGGAACCGTGCAGCCGACCTCCCAGCCCGGAGCCAGTGCGGGCGAGTAGTCCTGACCGGTCAGTACACTTGGCTACCGTGATCAAGCTGACGAATGTGACGATGCAATACGCAGCGTCTTCTCGCCCCGCGCTGGACGATCTGTCGCTGGAGGTCGAGAAGGGGGAATTCGCCTTCCTGATCGGTCCGTCGGGTTCCGGTAAGTCGACCTTCTTCCGGCTGCTGCTCAAGGAGGACAAGCCGACGTCCGGCGACGTGTACGTGGGGGATTTCCACGTGAACAAGCTCCGCAGCCGGGAGGTCCCGAAGCTCCGTCAGTCCATCGGCTGCGTCTTTCAGGACTTCCGCCTGCTGCAGCAGAAGACGGTGGCCGACAACGTGGCCTTCGCGCTCGAAGTGATCGGCAAGCCCGCGTCCACGATCCGGGAGGCGGTACCCGAGACCCTGGAGTATGTGGGTCTCTCGGGCAAGTCGGACCGGATGCCGCACGAGCTGTCCGGTGGTGAGATGCAGCGGGTGGCGATCGCGCGAGCCATCGTCAATCGTCCGGCTCTGCTCCTGGCCGACGAGCCCACCGGAAACCTCGACCCGGAGACCAGCGAGGAGATCGTCGAGGTTCTCGACCGTGTCAATCGCGGCGGCACCACCGTCGTCATGGCCACTCACGACCGCCACATCGTCGACGCGATGCGGCGCCGCGTGGTGGAGTTCGACAACGGGACCCTGGTGCGCAACGACGAGCACGGCGTCTACGGCATCGGCTGACACTTGACCTTCCACAGGCGGGAAACCAAAGGCATCACATGCGCTTGAACTTCATCTTCGGCGAGGTCTTCAACGGCTTCCGCCGCAACATCACCATGACCGTCGCGATGGTGCTCACCACGGCGATCACCCTCGGCATGCTCGGCGGCGGTCTGCTCGTGATCCAGATGGCCAACAAGAGCCAGAAGATCTTCCTCGACCGCGTCGAGATGCAGTTCTTCATCAACGACGCGGTCACCGCGAAGGATCCGAACTGCCTCGAGGCTCCGTGCACCACACTGCGCACCGACCTGGAGTCGGAGCCGGGAGTGGCGTCGGTGACATTCATCAGCCAGGAGCAGGCGTACAAGACGGCCAAGGAGTCGTGGGAGAAGGACTCGCCCGAGCTCGCCGACTTCATCCGCAAGGAGGCGTACCAGGGAGCGCTGCGCGTGCGGATGGCCGATCCCGACCGCTTCGGCGCGGTGCTCGACAAGTACTCGCGGGCCGAAGGCGTCGACGGAGTCCTCGATCAACGTGACCTGGTCAAACGTATCTTCAGCGTGCTCGACGGGGCGCGCAACGCGGCCTTCGCCATCGCCGCGGTCCTGGCCGTGGCCGCGATCCTGCTGATCGTCAACACCGTGCAGATCGCGGCCTATACGAGACGGACGGAGGTGTCGATCATGCGGTTGGTCGGCGCCACCAGGTGGTACACCCAGCTGCCCTTCCTGCTGGAGGCGGTGATCGCCGCGGTGGTCGGAGCGCTGCTCGCCATCGGCGGGCTGTTCCTGGCGAAGATATTCTTCTTCGACAAAGCGCTCGAAGACCTCTACGGTGTGAACATCCTGGCGCGCATCACGTCGGCGGACGTGTGGTTCGTGTCGCCGTGGCTGCTGTTGTCGGGCATCGTGCTCGCCGGCGTCACCGCGTACGGCACCTTGCGCGTCTATGTCCGTGAATGACGACTACATGAAGAATTCGGAGGTCTGCCGTGCCCAGGGATAAGGGTAAGTCGGTGATCGCGACGAACCGGAAGGCTCGGCACAACTACACGATTCTCGAGACCTTCGAGGCGGGGATGGTTCTCCAGGGGACCGAGGTCAAGGCGCTGCGCGAGGGCAAGGCGTCACTGGTCGACGCCTTCGCGACGATCGACGACGGTGAGGTATGGCTCAACGCCGTGCACATCGCCGAATACGGCAGCGGCACCTGGACCAACCACGCCCCCCGACGCAAGCGCAAATTGCTGATGCACCGTCGTGAGATCGACGGGCTCATCGGCAAGCTGCGCGACGGAAATCTGACGCTGGTTCCACTGTCGATGTACTTCTCCGACGGTTACGCAAAGGTGGAGCTGGCGCTCGCCAAGGGCAAGCAGGCGCACGACAAGCGCCGCGACATCGCCGAGCGGACCGCTAAACGCGAGGTGGAGCGGACTCTCGGCCGGCGCGTCAAGGGAATGTAGCGGTTGGCGGTTCCGCGCAGACTCTCCGGCATCGCGCTGACGCTTGTGGTCGCGGCGCTCACGGCCGCGGGCTGCGCCGACCGGGCACCGCAGGCGCAAGCGGTTCCCGAGGTGGGCTGGCTCGTCGCCGACCATTCGTGCGCGCCAGATCGGGTGCGGGCTCAAGCGGACGCCCTGGTGCGCACCGGTCTGCGCGACGTGGGGTTCCGCGAGTTGTTCATCGATTGCAATGACGAGGACCGCGCCCGGATCGACGCCGACTCGGGCGTTCGCGCCGATCTGGCCTCGCTCGGACTGCACATGCATCCGCTCCCGTCCGCGCAGCGACGCACGGTCGTCGACGCCGCGGCCGCTACTCCGTCCGGGCTCCGGACGGAGGTGACGCGGCGGGTGATGAGGGCCGAGCCCCTGGTGGTGACCGGAGATCTGCCTGCCGTGCCCCGTGGCACGGTCGAGATGATCCGGAACCCGGAGATCGGTGAGTTGGTCCGCGATCGCCGTGCGGCACCGGGCGCCGAGGTGAACGGCGATCCCGAGACGTACTCGCGGGCGATCGGTGAGCGGGGACTGCTGGTGTCGTTCACCAACACCGGACCCGTCGGCCGCGACATGTCGATCCCGATCGCCGATCTCGGCCTGGCCGGCGACGACGTGGTTCCGGCGCGTGAGGTCTGGTCCGGACGCCGCATCAAGGCCGAGGACGGGGAACTCACCATTCGGGTAGGAGCGGGCGACGCGGCACTGCTGCGGATCGGCTGAGCGACCCGAATGACGTCGCGACGAATACCGGGATGATTCTGTCGTCTCCGTTGGTTATCATTAGGTGTCCGCCAAAATCTGGAGGGCACCCCCTCGGGGCCGATCGGTTTCGACTACGTGCATCGAGGTGGGGGAAGCGTGTCGGTGCAGGCTAGAGACCACCGTAAGCGTCGCAGCAACCAATTAAGCGCCGATTCCAATCAGCGCGACTACGCTCTCGCTGCCTGATCAGCGAGGCTAGTCTGTCGGCCCGGTTCTAAGTTCCCGGAACCGGATGCCGGCATCAGCTAGGGAACTCACTGTCGCCGCCGGTCGCGGGCGTCGGCAGGACATCCAACAGCGACTGGGATCGTCATCCCGGCTTGTTCGCGAGACCGGGAGATCCGAGTAGAGACACAGCGGACTGCACACGGAGAAGCCCCACTGAAGTGGCGGAGGACCCGGGTTCAATTCCCGGCGGCTCCACGAGGTAAGGCCCCCGGTCGTCACCGACCGGGGGCCTTACTCATATCCGGCAGCTCATATCCGGCAGATCGCTAGGCTGCGTTGATGCAGATCACGAAATGGATCGGGACCGCGAGCTGGTGGGTCTTCGTCGTCGCTCGTCTCGTGGGAGAGATGGGAGAGCCGGTCGCCGGGACATCGCGCGATTTCGTCGGCCTCCTGCGGGTCGGCGGTGGATGGACCGCGTACACGCCGCTCACCGATGCGATCGCGACGAGGAACGTCGACACCGCCGCACCGAATGCGCTGATGCTGATCTCGCTGATCGCACTGGCAGTCACGGTGGCTGCGGGAGTGGTGCAGGCCGTGCTCAGTCGCCGTCTGCTCGTCGGCGTGATCGCGGTCGCGGCGCCGGTCGTCGGAGGTGTACTGGTCCTGTGGGCTCTCTACCACCGGACTGGGGCCGCAGGCGCAGTGCAACTCTCGTCGCTGTCGGTATTCGCCCTGATACTGACCGCCGCGGCTGTTCGCGGTCTCGGTACACAGCTCGGTGCGTATGGGAATCGGGCCGGGGCCGCGGCGCAGGCCGGACGAGGAGCGGACTCGACCGGCGGAGGATCCGCCTGACGGGGACGTCGTGTTCTTGCAGGTCGGCGACGGTGTGGTCGAGAAGACAGTGCCGGTGGCTGCTCGTGAGTTGCTCTGCCGGGCCGTGTCTCGGTTGACTTGAGAGATGCGCAGAATCGCCGTGGGCGTCGTCCTCATCCTGCTCGTCGCGCTCGCCACAGCGTGCGGAAGTGACCCGTCGCCGGCTCAGCGGCTGGCGGACGCGCTGAACGGCCGCGACATGACCGCCGCCGCCTCGGTGACCGACGATCCGGCGTCGGCCGAGAAGGCGTTCACAGCCAGCTTCGACGGGATGGGCGAGGCCAGGGTTCACGTGAGTGTCGGCGGCGAGGACGACGACGAACTGAACTGGTCGTGGTCGCTGCCGCACGGCCGGACCGTCGACTACACCACATCGGTCGCGGAGACGGGCGGCAAAGTCCGCTGGACGCCGCAGCTGATTCATCGAGACCTCAAGCACGGCGCTCGTCTGCTCTACAGCGATGACAAGACCTACGACGTCCCGGTCGTCGACCGGTCCGGTCGCGACCTCCTCACCTGGCAGGAGGTCACGGTGGTCTCGCTCGCCCCGGATCGGTCCGGGTCTGCGGAGGCACTCGCCGCGCGACTGCGGCCGGTGGCGCCGACGGTCACCGCAGCATCCGTGCGCGCAGACGTCAAAGGAAAGAAGGAACCGACCACGATCGTGACACTGCGCGCCGCGGACGCGAAGAAGGCCGGGGACCTCGCTTCCATTCCCGGCGTCACAGTCCGCAAGGAGGGACGCCTGCTCACCGCGTCGAAGGACCTGCGCTCTCCCGCGGTCGCCGGCCTCGAGGAGCAGTGGCGGAAATCGATCGACGCGGCGGCCGGCGCCACCGTGGCGATCGCCGACGCCGAGGGGAACCCGATCGGGCGCGTGAAGACATTCGACGGCCGGACTCCCGAGCGGGTGGAGACCACTCTCGACGTCGCCCTCCAGCGTGCGGCGAATGCCGCGGTCGCCACTTCGCGTCGCCCGACGATGCTGGTCGCGATCCGGCCGTCGACCGGAGGGATCCTGGCGGTGGCGCAGAACGAGGGAGCCGACCGGCAGGGGCCGGTGGCGTTGAGCGGTCTGTACCCGCCGGGCTCCACGTTCAAGACGGTCACCACGCTGGCCGCACTCGATGCCGGCGTCACGAAGCCCGATGCGATACTGCCGTGTCCCGGAAAGAAGCGGATCGGCGATCGCGTCATTCCGAACGAGAACGAGTTCGATCTCGGTGCCGTGCCGCTGCACACCGCGTTCTCGCGCTCGTGCAATACGACGATGGCGGCGCTGTCGGCCGAGTTGTCCGATACCGCGCTCACCGACACCGCGCGCTCGCTCGGGCTCGGCGTCGACTACACGATCCCCGGGCTCACCACCGTGACAGGCGCGGTCCCCGCAGCGAAGACCACTGCGGCGAAGGTCGAGAACGGGATCGGGCAGGGCACGGTCACCGCCTCGCCGTTCGGCATGGCGCTCGCGGAAGCGAGCCTCGCCGCGCGTCACACCGTCACGCCCACGTTGATCCAGGGACGCGCCACCGGGGAGAGTGCGCGGCCGTCGGAGATCTCGGCGTCGGCGGCCGCCGCACTCCGGACGATGATGCGCGAAACCGTCAGTTCCGGCACGGCGACCGCCTTGCGCGACATTCCGGGGCTCGGAGGCAAGACGGGGACGGCCGAGTACGGCGACAACACCCACTCGCACGGCTGGTTCGCCGGCATCGACGGCGACCTCGCCTTCGCGACCCTCGTCGTCGGCGGTGACAGCTCGGCGCCCGCGGTGCAGGTGAGCGGCGAGTTCCTGCGGGCGGCGAAAGCGGATCTGCCCTGACCCGGAGAAGCGAAGTGCCCCGCCGTGGGCGGGGCACTTCGTCGAATCGGAGGGGCGCTTACTGAACGCCGGAGAAGACGGTCTTCAGAAGCTCGAACACGTGAGGATGCTCAACGATTGCCGTCCACAGTGCTGCGTCCATAGGTATCTCGCCTTTCTAAGGGGATTCGAGGCTTACATCCCCACTTTACGTGGTCATTGCGAATGCCGTTTCGCGAAGACGCGCAGCGCGTCCAAATAGCCCGGTGCGTACACCGAAGACGGCGCGAACCTGGTGCGTGCCGCGACACGGAAATCGTCTCGGTACTCGATTCCCTCCCGCGTGATGCTGTGAGTGGCGTCGTCGAACCGCTTCACGGTCAGCAGATCCGGCCGGACGGTGCGGCGGTAGACGGACTCGGTCTCGTCCACGTCGACGGTGCGGTCGTCGCCCCCGAGCACCAATAGGAGCGGAACTGCGATGCCCGGCAGGGACGCCGTCGCATCCGACCGGAGGTTGCGTTCGGCGAAGCCCCACTGCGCGGGGGGCATCGGCTCCGGATCGATCCCGGAACGCCGGTACGCGGCGTACCCGGCACCCTCTTCCAACAGGCGCACCCGCTGGGCCCGGCGTGCCAGTTCCGCCGACGCCTCCGGAGCCGGGGCGCCGTGTGCGGACAAGTCGGACCGCAGCGCGAACTCGTGCTGCCGGAGCCAGTTGACCGCCGGCCCCACCAGGACGGCGAATCGCACGTCATTGCGCGCCGCGAGCACCTCGGGCACCACCCATCCGGCCTGTCCGTCGCCCCAGACGCCGATGCGGGTGGTATCGATGTCGGGGCGCGTGTAGGCCCACGAGACAGCGGCCTCGACCTCCGTCTCACGGTCGTGCATCGATTGGTCGAGCCAGTCTCCGGGCGCGCCGCCGACCCCCGGTTTGTCCCACGACAGCGTTGCGAATCCGGCCTTCGCGTACGCGTCCCAGAGCGGCTTGTAGGTGTCGTCGCGACTGGCGTTCGCCGGCCCGTCACCGTGGACGAACACCACGAGCCCGTGCGGTCCCTCGCTGTTGACAGGCGTCGCGAGCACCGCGTGCAGTTCGCCGCGGGGACCTTCGATCGTGACCCGTTCCTCGTGGATCGCGAAATCGCCCGCCACCAGGATCCACACGGTACCGCCGAGGACGAGCGCTGCGATCGTGCCGAGCGCCGCCAACGCCAGCTTCTTCCTGCGGCTCACTCAGGCGAGTCTAGACGGAGGTCGCCGCGCACTCGAAGGCCCGACCGTCGCGTGGACGGTCGGGCCTTCGAGAGCGGGTGGCCTGCGGGCGGCGTCTACGCGTCGGGTTCGCCGAGCACCGTGTAGTCGCCGTCGGCGTAGTGCTGACGGACGCGCTTCTTGTCGAACTTGCCGACCGAGGTCTTGGGCACCTCGGTGACGAACGACCACCGCTCGGGGATCTGCCAGCGCGGGATGCGGTCCTCGAGGAACTTACGGTGCGCCTCCACGTCGGCGTCCGCCTCATCGCGGACCACCGCGAGCACGAACGGCCGCTCGTCCCACTTGGCGTCCGGGACGCCGATGACGGTCGCTTCCACGACCGCCGGATTCGACGCGATCACGTTCTCCAGTTCCACCGACGAGATCCACTCGCCTCCGGTCTTGATGATGTCCTTGGCGCGGTCGACGATCGTCATGTACCCGTCGGGTGTGATGGTCGCGACGTCGCCGGTGCGCAGCCAGCCGTCGTCGAACTTCGACGGATCGGCGACGTTGCCGTCGGGCTGGTAGTACGAGCCGGTGATCCACGGGCCGGACACCTCCAGTTCACCGCGAGCCTCGCCGTCCCACGGCTGCTCCTGGCCGTCGTCGCCGACGATCCGTGCGGCGACCGGAGCGGGGAAGCGGCCCTGGGTGACCCGATAGGCGAAGGCGGCGTCCTCGTCCTCGACGCCGGCCGGGGGCCGGGAGATGGTCCCCAGCGGGGAGGTCTCGGTCATGCCCCAGGCGTGCACGATCTTGACGCCGTAACCGTCGAACTTGGTGATCATCGACGGCGGGACCGCCGCACCGCCGACGACCACCTCGCGCAGGTGGGTGATGTCCTGCGGCTTCGCATCGAGCAGTGCCGACACACCCTGCCAGATGGTCGGCACCGCGGCGGCGAGCGTCGGGCGGGTCTCGGCCATCATCGCCAGCAGCGGCTCCGGCTGCAGGAAGCGGTCGGGCATCACCAGGGTCGCGCCGGCCATCATCGCCGCGTACGGCAGCCCCCACGACATGACGTGGAACATCGGGACGATCGCGAGCATCGTGTCGTGATTCGACAGACCCATGCCGCTCGTCGACGTCCCGAGGAGCGAATGCAGGTAGATGCTGCGGTGCGAGTAGACGACTCCCTTCGGGTCGCCGGTGGTACCCGAGGTGTAACACATGACGGCGGCGTCGGTTTCGTCGAGCTTCGGCCAGTCGTAGGTCGTCGGCTCGCCGGCGATCAAATCGTCGTAGGCGTGCACGGTGACGCCTTCGGGTGCGGTCAGCGACTCGACGGGGCCGTTCGCCACGACGACGTGCTTCACATTGGGTGTGCCGGTCAGATACTGCGACAGCATCGGCGCGACGGACGCGTCGACGAAGATCACCTTGTCGTCGGCGTGATTGATGATGAATACGGCCTGCTCGGGCGAGAGTCGCAGGTTCAGGGTGTGCAGAACGGCGCCCATCGACGGCACGCCCGCGTACAGCGCCTGATGCTCGGTGTTGTTCCACATGAAGGTCGCGACCCGATCGCCCCTGGCGACGCCCAGCTTGGTCAGCGCGTTGGCGATCTGTGCGCCCTGGTCGCCGATGTCGGCGAACGAGGCCTCACGGGTGCCCTCTCCGGTCCAGGTGATCACCTTCGCCTCGGGGAACACTCGACGGCTGTACTCGACCAACCCCGAGATCAACAGATCTCCGTGCTGCATCGTCGTCTGGACCATGTGCTGTCTCCTTCACGCTGTTCGCACGCGCAGTGCCACCGGAATGTCGATGATGTGAATCGGTTCACTCTCGTGATCGATTGTTCCCCGAACTACAGTCAAATTATGCATCATTTCGTTCGAATGATGCAGAGGCGGGAGATTGACGGTGATCGATCCGGAGGTCGTCCTCGACGCGGCGCGTGAGGTCTTCATCGCGGACGGCGGGATCGAGGTCGGGGAACTGGCTCAGACGGTGGGTGTGAACCGGACCACACTCTACCGTCGATGGGGTGGGCGCGACGGCTTGTTGGCCGAGGTCATCTGGTCGATCACCGAGCCGACGATCGCCGCCGCCGCGCGGCGAGCACCTGGCCGCGGAGCGGAGAAGATCGCGAGAACGATGGGGGAGTTCGCCGCCATCGTCAACGGCTCGGTGCATTTCGGAACGTTTCTGCGACGTGAGCCCGAGCGGGCGCTCCGACTGATGACCACGCACGCCGGTGGCGTCCAGCCGCGCATCGTCGGCAAGATCCGCGAACTGGTGCAGGCGGAGATCGATGCGGGGGAGATGTCCTCGCCGCTGCCGATCGACGATCTGGCACTCATCCTCGTCCGCATCACCGAGACGTTCGTCTACACCAACCTCATCACCGGTCGCGAGCCGGACGCGGCGAAGGCGTCGCAGGCCTGTGCCGCCATTCTCGGCGTCGGGCTGCTATCCGACGACCCGAACGAAATCACCTGAGAGCAAGGAGATCACAGCCATGTCGACAATCCTCGACACCTTCCGTCTCGACGGCAGGGTCGCCCTCGTGACCGGCGCGTCCAGCGGACTCGGCGTAGGCTTCGCGAAGGCGCTCGCCGACGTCGGCGCCGACGTGGTCCTGGCCGCGCGGCGCGCGGACCGCCTCGCCGACACCGGGGCCGCGATCGAGGGCATGGGACGGCGTGCGCTCGCCGTCACCACCGACGTCTCCGACCCCGAGCAGTGCACCGCCGCGGTCGACGCGGCGATGGCCGAGTTCGGGCGCGTCGATGTGCTCGTCAACAATGCCGGCGTCGGCTGGTCCGCGCCGGCGCTGCGCGAGAAGCCCGAGGACTTCCGCCGGGTGATGGAGATCAACGTCAACGGCTCGTACTGGATGGCCCAGGCGTGTGCCCGGGTGATGCGGCCGGGCAGTTCGATCGTCAACCTCGCGAGCGTGCTGGGACTCACCTCGGTTCTGATGCCGCAGGCCGCGTACTCGGCCAGCAAGTCCGCGGTCATCGGTCTCACCCGGGACCTCGCGCAACAGTGGACTCCCCGCAAGGGCATCCGGGTGAACGCGCTGGCGCCGGGCTACTTCGAGTCGGAGATGACCGGCGAGTTCGCCGAGGGCGTCCTGGACGAGTACGTGGTTCCGCGCACGCTGTTCGGCCGGATCGGGAATCCGGGGGAACTCGACTCCGCGCTGGTCTTCCTCGCGTCGGACGCCAGCAGTTACATCTCGGGTCTCACGCTGCCCGTGGACGGTGGGATGCTGACGAACTGACGATCCGGGCCGACTCGGCGGGCCAGCGCTCGCTCAGCGGACGCCGTGGTCGGCGAGCGCCGCGACGATCGTCGGGACGTGACTGGTGGACGGGTCCTTGGTGGCCGTCGCGAGCTCCAGGTCGCCGTCGGTTCCGAGGCGCACCAGTTCGGCGAGCGCGTCGGCCTGCGGTCCCGGCTCGTCCAATTCCGCTCGATAGCGTGCGGAGAACGCGTCGTACTCGTCGGGGTGCGCGTGATACCACTTGCGCAGATCGTTCGACGGGGCCACCTCTTTGAGCCAGCGGCCGATGCGAGGGTCGTCCTTGTGCACTCCGCGCGGCCACAGTCGGTCGACGAAGACGCGGTGGTCGTCGGGGTCGTCGTAGACGCGGGCGATGGAGACGGTCACGTGGGTGTCCTTTCGCCGGTGGTGATTCCGACGTTACGCCGTCGTGCCCGCGACCGAGCGACGGTCGGCGGCCAGTGCGTCGGCGACGAACCGCAGGGCGCTGCCCTGCCAGAGCCCGATGTGGTCGAGCATCGGATGGCCGCCGTCCGGCACCGCGAGGTATTCGGCGTCGAGTCCGCGGGCCGCGAGCTCGGCGATGCCTTTCGCGGTGCGCCGGGCCCGCGTGACGGTGTCGGCCTCGCCGTGCACGGCGCGAACCCGTGCGCCGGGCTGGATCTGCCGCCAGTCGGCGAACTGCCACCACGGCGCGAGGGCGAGGATGTCGGTGACCCGCTCGTCGTCGCCCAACTGCGCGGCGATCCGGCCGCCCATCGAATGGCCGATGACGGCGATCGGGACGCCCGGGTAGTCGGCCGCGAGACGGTCGAGAGCGGCCCGGGCGTGGGGCATCGGGCTGGCCTGTCCGCCATTCCAGCCGTAGACCCGGTACTGCACCTGACGGACGCGGACCCGCGTGCCGAAGCGCATCTGGATCGACGCGGTGAACGGGTACATCCGCAGAGCCGAGCCCTGAACTCGGGAGAAGGGCCGGTAGCTGAAATCGGTTCCGCCGGGGAGCACGAGAACGGCCAGTTCCGGATCGCGGACGGCGGCGCGCACCGGTGTCAACAGCATGTTCGCCAACTGCAGCATTCGCCCAGACTATCCGGAGAAACCGGTGGCAGAATCGACGGCATGGCACACCCGAGAGCAGGAACGCCCGCGACCGCAGACGACCTCATCGACGTGGCAGCCGTCGAACGCGCCTACTACGACATCACCCCCGATCCCGCGAACCCCGACCAGCGAGTGGTCTTCGGCACGTCCGGGCATCGCGGATCGAGTCTGGACGGCGCGTTCAACGAGGCGCACGTGCTGGCGATGACGCAGGCCATCGTCGAACACCGGCGGAAGGCGGGTGTCACGGGGCCGGTGTTCATCGGCTTCGACACGCACGCGCTGTCGATGCCCGCGTGGCGGTCGGCGCTGGAGGTGCTCGTCGGCAACGAGGTCACCGTGTTCACCGCCGACGGTGACGAGTTCACGCCGACGCCCGCGGTGTCGCGCGCCATCCTGCGGTTCAACTCGGAGGAACTCGGGGCGGTGGCCGACGGGATCGTCGTCACGCCGTCGCACAACCCGCCCGCCGACGGCGGATTCAAGTACAACCCGCCCAGCGGCGGACCGGCCGACACCGACATCACCTCGGCGATCGCGGCCCGGGCGAACGAACTGCTGGCGGACGGGCTGTCGGGCGTCCGGCGGGTGCCCTTCGAGCGAGCGCGGCGGTCGGAGCGGGTGATCGACTACCCCTTCCTGGGCGAGTACGTCACGGCGCTTGACGAGGTGGTCGACATGGACGCGATCCGCGCCGCCGACGTCCGGATCGGCGCCGACCCACTCGGTGGGGCATCGGTGGCCTACTGGGGCGAGATCAAGGACTACTACCGTCTCGACTCGATGACCGTGGTGAACCCGAAGACCGACCCGGCGTTCGGTTTCATGACGCTCGACACCGACGGAAAGATCCGGATGGACTGCAGCTCGCCCAATGCGATGGCCTCGCTGATCGCGGCGCGAGAGTCGTACGACATCGCCACCGGCAACGACGCGGACGCCGACCGGCACGGCATCGTCACCGCCGACGCCGGGCTGATGAACCCGAACCACTACCTGGCGGTGGCGATCGACTACCTGTTCACTCACCGTGAGGAGTGGAGCGAGGCGGCGGCCGTGGGCAAGACCCTCGTCTCGTCGTCCCTGATCGATCGGGTGGCCGCGGGTCTGGGTCGCACACTCGTCGAGGTGCCTGTCGGATTCAAGTACTTCGTCGACGGTCTGCTCGACGGCACCATCGCGTTCGGCGGTGAGGAGAGTGCCGGCGCCTCGTTTCTGACGGTGGCCGCCCGCCCGTGGTCGACGGACAAGGACGGCATCATCATGGATCTGCTCGCCTGCGAGATCCTGGCCGTCACCGGGCGCACTCCATCGGAGCGGTACCGCGAACTGGCCGAGGAGTACGGTGAGTCCGCTTACGCGCGCATCGATGCGCCGGCCGATCGAGAGCAGAAGGCGCGGCTGGCGGCGCTGTCGGCGGACCAGGTGCACGCCGACGCCCTGGCCGGCGAGCCGATCACCGCGATCCTCACCGAGGCGCCTGGCAACGGCGCGCCGATCGGGGGACTCAAGGTGACCACGGAGAACTCCTGGTTCGCGGCGCGTCCGTCGGGGACCGAGGACGTGTACAAGATCTACGCGGAGTCGTTCCGCGGCGCCGACCATCTCGCCGAGGTGCAGTCGGAGGCGCAGTCGCTGGTCGATTCGGTGCTCGGCTGATCCTGGACGGGTCCCGCTAAGGTCGACATCGTGACGAACGGTGACAAGCCCCGCGAGAACCCCGACTACCAGCCGCAGTCCGCCGGCCCGTCGTCGTATCTGTTCATCGGGATCGGACTGCTGGTGGTCGCAGCGCTGGTGATCGGCGGCTTCATCTGGATGACGCACAAGACGTATCCGCCGGTCGACGACAAGGTCCTCGCCGAGAACGCCTCGTTCATCGTCGGAGAGAAGACGGCTCCGGAGACCATCGACGTGTTCGAGGACTTCCACTGCGAGCACTGCAAGAAGTTCGAGCAGCAGTCGGGCGCCGCGATCCAGCAGGCCGTCGTCGACGGCAGGATTCGCGTGCGCTATCACATGCTGAACTTCCTCGACAAGGATTCCGGGTCGGGCGACTACTCCTCGCGGTCGGCCGGTGCGGTCCTGTGCGTCGCGCACAACGACGGCCGCGACGTCTTCTGGAAGCTGCACTCGCAGCTGTTCGAGAAGTCGGGAGACGACCTGACGAATCAGCAGATCGCCGACCTCGCCGCCGCCGACGGCGCCGGTGCGGCGACGCGCGACTGCATCGCCTCCGGACGACTGGTCGACGAGGCGCGGGCGATGTCGGACGCGTCGAAGCAACAGCTGAGCAACTCCACCGAGGGGCAGGTCGCCACCCCGACTGTCTTGCTGGCCGGCAAGCAGGTGGAGAACATCATGGACGGCACCGCATGGCTTGACAAGATCATCGCGGGCCAGAAGCCCACCGGGTAGCGTCGGCCGGCAAGTGCCGCCGACCAGCCGATTTGGCCGGGTGATGCGCGTGCGGTAACTTAGCTAGCGCACTCGGAGAGGCAAACGATCCGGTGCGCACAAGTGAACACGGGGCTATGGCGCAGCTGGTAGCGCACCACACTGGCAGTGTGGGGGTCAGGGGTTCGAGTCCCCTTAGCTCCACCGTAGGAAACCCGCTCTGACCTCGGTCAGAGTGGGTTTCGTCGTTGGTGGGGTCGTTGCCTACCCCGCCGGATTGCCTAGCTATCGCCTACGGCCTTGGAAGATATCTCGGCGGCCTGGTGCCGGTCGTCGGACACCCGCCGTGGGCGGCGATGGTCATTCGATCGCTGTGGCCGTGTCAGACGACGACTGGAGACTACCGAACAGGACCGACGATCTACCCTCGACGGCACGCAACGCGGGCCCCTCTGCCTCGGCGTGGTCGAGAAGTCGGGTCACCGCCTTTGCGAGGCCGGACGGATCGCCGGTCCGGGATGGCAGTGTAGTCGCCCTCCGATCTTGTGGAGCTAAGGGGACTCGAATCCCTGATCCCCACACGCCAGTTTGAAAGACATTGTGCGCGGGTGGCTTTCGCGTCGCTCGGAGTCTCATCTACCGGGACTTGCACGTCCTCGGGCGTCGGCGCGTGGCCTGCCGCCGCAGGACACGGTTAGGACGCACTAACGGCTGTTCTACGTACTGCCCCATGGCAGCGGCCGGCGGCGGATAGTGTCGTGAGCCGTGGGTGATTCAATGTTGAGCGGGACTGAGGCAGTCGAAATTGCCAGCGAGCTACCAGGGGTCCGTGCATGGGTGTCGCCTATCACCATCACTCCCCTCGGGTTGGGCTTCAGCATCTACGCGAAAACGGACGTTCGCGGCGTTCGCTACGAGGTGTCGGCGTCGACTGAACTCGCGGGCGAAACAGTATGGATCGGCGGCAGCAACTCGGCCTCGACCAAGTTCTCTATGACACAGCTGTGGTGGAAAGTCGACCCGGACCAGGTCCAGTGGCCGCTGGCGATCCGAATTTTTGAGGCTGACGGCCACGACCCGGCAGACCGGCGGCACATCGAGACGTTAACCGCCGCCCGCCAACCCTGACCGATGACGAACGGACGCGCCGATTGCTCGGCGGGTCAAGTCAGCTCCCGCCGACCCGCTCGCAAGATCCGCGAGGTAGGCGTCGGCACGCGCACCGCTCAGGGCCCGCAGCGACCTCAGGGCGTCGAGAGCGTGACCTACGCCGACTACTCGCACGAGGGCCTGACCGGGCCGTTTTCGGAGCCGCGACCAGATGAGCGGTTCAGGATTCAGGTCAAGTATCAATCTGACCCGATATCAACTGCCGCACCGGACTCTGAAGTCGATCTGTCACCAGCGAGTACGCGATGTTTGTCCTCATGACGCCTGCGATCCCTCGCTGATCGAGCGCACGCCCTCGAATCGAAGACTCGGGCCGAGCGGGCGGGACTGCCACATAATGCGCGCAGTCACCACCTCCATCGGATGGTGGCCGACCAGACTCAGCCGACGAACGAGATCGAACAGGTTCGTTCGACCCGGAAGAAGATCCGTCGTCAGGTGATCGAGACGGTGACGAGGCAACCGCTGCGCTTCCGTCTCGCCGAGGAGGCGTGTCGCTCTCCAACTGGACGGTGAGTGATCGCTCCTCAACCGACGGTCGCCGCGACGGCGACCAAGACGAACGCCGCGACGATGACCGCGAGCCTGACGTAGTGGAAGCTGTCCCAGCGGCGGGTCTGCTCCCGCCAGTCGTCGGGGTGGTTGTCCGGGGTCCAGCCCGCGGAGCGGTTGTTGATGGGAACGAGAAGCGTGATCGACAGGATCACGCTCAGTGCGAGCAGCACGGCCGCGGTCAGCGCGAGTGCCGCCGCCGACGTACCCCAGGAGGCGGCCGCGAGAGCGGCGGCGAGGATGAGCGATCCGAAGTACCAGAACGGCATCACTCGTCCGAGCATGCGGGCGCCGTGCGCGCGAGCGGCCATCGAGGCGTCGGCGGGCAGGGCGAGCGTGATCGGGTTGATGACGAAGGCGACGGAGAATTCGACCCCGACCATGACGCCGATGACGATGGTGGCGAGAACTGCGAGTACAGGGGACATGCCGACTCCAAAATCTAGCGACACTAGAATTTCTAGTAATGCTAGGGTAGGCCTCGTCGGGCCGGAGAGCAATAGGCGGAGCGGATATGGCTGAGCGGATGTCGCGTCAGGAACGGTACGAACAGCGGCGCCGCGCGATCCTGGACGCGGCCCGCGAGAGAGCCGACGCCGACGGTTGGGCGGCTGTCACCACGCGGCACCTCGCCGACGCGATCGGCTACACCCAGCCAGTGCTCTACGGTCACTTCCCGGGCGGGAAGGCGGAGATCATGCTGGCAGTGGCGCTCGAGGGCTTCGTCGAGCTGACCCGGCGGTGCCGTACCGCTCTCGACGAGGGCGGCGACCGCGGCGCGGTCGAACCCGTGGCCGAGGCCTATCTGAAGTTCAGCCGTGACCATCCCGCGGTCTACGAAGCGATGTTTCAGCAGGCCATCGACGCCGAGTTCGCCAGTGCCGACTCGCCGGCGGACCTGCGGGCGGGATTCGAGGTGCTGGCGGAGACGATCGGCGACGACGAGGGCGGCGCGGCCACCGAGGTCTTCTGGGGTGCGCTGCACGGAATCACGGTCCTGGAGCGCGCCGGCCGCATGAGGCCCGAACATCGCGCGCAGCGGATCGCGGAGTTGAGCAGCCGTTACGCCGTGCGGCGGCGCTGACCGCCGCGTCGACGTACGCTGCGCATGTGCGCTCTCCGATTCCCGACTATCTCGCCGAAGCTCTCGGTTCTGTCGAGTTCGACCAGTCCGGCGCCACAGCCGACTACATCCCCGAACTGGCCGACGCCGACCCCGACCGGCTGGCCGTGTCGTTCTGCACCGAGGACGGCCGCCGCTACTCGCAGGGCGACGCCGACGTCGAGTTCAGCATTCAGTCCATCTCCAAACCGTTCGTGTACGCGCTCGCCCTGGCCGATCGGGGATTCGACGAGGTCCTCGCGAAAGTGGGAGTGGAGCCTACCGGCGACGCCTTCAACGAACTCTCGCTCGAACCCGGCACCGGCCGCCCGCTGAACCCGATGATCAACGCCGGCGCCATCACCGTGCACACTCTCGTCGGACCGCCGGGCGCGACGCCGGAAGCGCGCAACGAGCGGATCGTGGACGGGCTCAGTGCCTTCGCCGGACGTCGCCTGCGTGTGGACCAGCGGGTGTACGAGTCGGAGATCTCATGCGCCTACCGCAACCGGGCGCTGGCGAACATGTTGCGCGCCAACGAGATCATCGATGAGGGGCCGCTGGTGGCCGTCGCCGGATACACGCGGCAGTGTTCGTTGTTGGTCACCGTCGAGGATCTGGCGATGATGGCGGCGACGCTGGCCAACAGGGGCGTCAATCCGGTGACGGGTGCGCCGGTGGTGCCGGCCGCGGTGGTGCGCCAGACGTTGAGCGTCATGGCCACGTGCGGAATGTACGACGGCGCAGGCGACTGGATGACCCGCGTCGGGATCCCGGCGAAGAGCGGCGTCTCGGGTGGTCTGATCGGCGCACTTCCCGGTCAGGCCGGCATCGCGACCTTCTCTCCTCGGCTCGACCGGCACGGCAACAGCGTGCGCGGCGTCGATCTGTTCCGGCGCTTCACATCCGATATGGGAATGCACCTGATGGAGGTGCCGCCCGCGGGCCCGTCGGTGGTGCGCAGTCGCCGCGAGTTCGGTCACGGACCGTCGGGTGTCGAGGTGGTGTCGCTGCAGGGGGAGATCCGGTTCGCCGGCGCCGAACGCATCGTCCGGGAGTTGGCGGACGCGCCGCCGACGCGCAAGCGGGTCGCGATCAACCTCATGCGGGTCAGTTCGGTCGGCGACGTGGGACGCCGCATGATCCTGGAGGCGGTCCGCCGACTGACTCTCGACGGCCACGACGTCTACCTGATCGATCCCGACCGCGTGTTGCCCGATCCCGACCCCGGCGAGGGCGGCCGGGTAACCGTGGTGAGCGGCCGCGACGACATCCGGCGCCTGATGAGCAAGTGAGGCCGATCCGGACCCCTGCTCGTCCCGTCGCGGCAGGCAACTACGCTGTGCGTCGACAGTATTGTTCCGGCCGTCGTCGCGGCGGCCCTGCGGTTTGGAGTACTTGTGAATCTCATCGGCGTTATCGGCGGCGGAACCATGGGAGCTGGCATCGCTGAGGTGTGCGCGAAGGCCGGCAGCGACGTGCTGGTGCTCGAGACGAAGCAGGAGTTCGCCGATGCGGCGGCGGAGCGCATCGCGAAGTCGATCGGGCGCGGTGTCGCCAAGGGCAAGATCTCGCAGGAGGACGCCGACGCGGCCATCGCACGCGTGAAGGTGACCCTCGACGTCGACGAGTTCGCCGACCGCGAACTGGTCATCGAAGCGGCACCCGAGGTCGAGTCGATCAAGCACGACATCTTCGCCAAGCTCGACGCCGTGGTGAAGCCGGAGGCCATCCTCGCCACCAACACCTCGTCGATCCCGATCATCAAGATCGCCGCCGCCACCAGCCGTCCCGAGCGCGTCGTCGGCGTCCACTTCTTCAACCCGGTCCCGGTGATGCCGCTGGTGGAGATCATCTCCGCGCTCACCACCGCGCCGGAGACCGCCGCCGCGGTCACCGACTACGCCAATAACGTGCTCGGCAAGACCACCGTGCAGGCCGGCGACCGCTCGGGCTTCATCGTCAACGCGCTGCTGATCCCGTACCTGTGCCAGGCGATCCGGATGTACGACTCGGGCTACGCCAGCGCCGAGGACATCGACGCCGCGATGAAGGGCGGGTGCGGTTACCCGATGGGCCCGTTGACCCTCTGCGACACCGTCGGCCTCGACATCTGCCTGGCCGCCGCCGAGTCGCTGTACGCGGAGTTCGCCGAGCCGCACTTCGCGCCGCCGGCACTGCTGCGCCGCATGGTCGACGCGGGCCGTCTCGGCCGCAAGAGTGGCCGCGGCTTCTACGACTACAGCTAGCCGATACCCGCACGGAACCCCTCGGCCGGAATCCCGGCCGAGGGGTTTCGTCGTATCCGGGCAGCTTTGGCGCCCGACAGTCTCTGCGCCAGACCGTCTCAGCGACCGTCCGCCTGCAACCGGAGTCCGGACAGCAGCAGGTCGAGGCCGGCGCGGAACTGCTCGGCGTCGTCGTGCACGGCGAACTCGTCGACGGTGTAGTGGATGAACGGATACCGATCGGGGTCGAGGGATCGCCACTGGTCGGCGAAGTGCTCGATGTACTCCGAGCGGCTCATCGTGCCGTCGAGCACGGCCGCAGGCGGCTGCTGTCCGAGGTCGGTGGCCGTTCCGATGACGAATCCGAGAACGGCCGAGACACCGTGGAAGGTCTCTCGCGGACTGAGGCCCAGCCGCATCACATGACGGCCGAGCCGCTCGTACATCTGCAGTCCGTTGGGCTGGGTGCCGGTGTCGCGCATCAGGTATCCACCCAGCCAGGGCCGGTCGACCACGGTGTCGAACAGCGCGACTGCCACCGCCCGGAGGTCGGCGATCGGATCGTCGGTGTCGTCGAAGTCATTGGTCCGGATGAGCACCTCGCCGAGCACGTGGTCGGCGGCCCGGTCGAGCAGTTCCTCCTTGCTCGAGACGTACCAGTAGATGCTTGCGACGCCGCCGCCCAGGCGTGCCGCGAGCGCGCGGAAGGTCAGCGCGGACTCGCCCGACTCGTCGAGCAGTGCTACGGCCTCTCCGATCACCGTGTCCATCGAATGGGAAGCGCGGCGGCGACCTGCTCGTCGCTGCGGGCGGTCGTGCTCGGGAACAGTCATGAATCCTCCTCCCTTGCATCTTATCGAACGCCGTTCTATTGTATCGAACAAGGTTCGATAACCGAACATCGTTCGATAAGGAGGTGTCTCATGACTGACGTCGCCGAGACCTCGCGCTCCGGGACCGCACGATCCCGGACCTACACATCCGTCCGTGCCGCCTGGATGCCGATGGCCGCCCTGTGCCTTGCGTTCTTCGTCGAGATGGTCGACAACACGTTGCTCTCGATCGCACTGCCGACCATCGGGCGTGATCTGGGCAGCGGCACCACCGCACTCCAATGGGTCACGGGCGCCTATTCGCTGACCTTCGGGGGTCTGCTGCTGACCGCCGGATCGATGGCCGACAAACTGGGGCGACGACGGGTTCTGCTCGTCGGGCTCGCCGCCTTCGGCGTGATCAGCCTCGGAGTTCTCGCCGTCTCCTCGACGGGCGAACTGATCGCCCTTCGCGCGCTGCTCGGCGTCGCCGCTGCCGCGATGGCCCCGATCACCAACTCGCTGGTCTTCCGCCTCTTCGACGACGCGGCGCTCCGCATGCGCGCGATGACGCTGATGATCGTCGTCGGCATGAGCGGCTTCATCCTCGGTCCGGTGCTGGGCGGAACGGCGCTGGCACACGTCGGCTGGGAATGGCTTCTCCTGGTCAACGCCCCGATCGCGCTGATCGCGTGGATCGGTGTCCGGCTCGGGGTCCCCGCCGACGATCCGCAGGATCTCACCGGAGATCGTCTCGATCTGCCGGGCGCGGCCCTGAGCATTCTCGCGATCGGTCTCGGGTGCTACACCCTCACCGCGGGTGTGGAGCACGGCTGGACGTCCGGCCCGGTATGGGCGTCGGCGGTCGGGGCGGCGGTCGCCCTCGGCGCCTTCGTGTGGCATGAGCGCCGCACCCCCGAACCGATGCTCGACCTCGGCGTCTTCGCCGACGGCACCGTGCGGGGAGCGGCGATCGCGCAGGTGGGTACGTCGATCGCGATGGCCGGTGTGATGTTCGGCCTGATTCTGCACTTCCAGTACGCGTACGGGTGGAGTCCGATGCGGGCGGGACTGGCGAACCTGCCCCTCATCATCACGATGATTCTCGCGACCCCGCTCTCGGAGTACCTGGCGAAGAGATTCGGTCATCGGATCGCGTGTGTGATCGGCGCCGGATTCCTCGCGGGCTCGCTCGCCGGACTCGCGTGGGCCGTCGACCACGGTTACCCGGCGATCGCCGTCTTCATGGTGACGCTGACGATCGGTCTGCGGACGGTGATGACGATCTGCGCGGTGGCGCTGGTCGGAGCGATGCCGAGCAACCGGACGTCGATCGGCACCGCGCTCAACGACAGCGCGCAGGAGATCGGCACCAGCGTGGGCACCGCGGTGATCGGCACGATGATCGCCGCGCTGGTCACGACCAGTCTGCCGCCGGGCGTGTGGGGCAGCGACCTCGTCGCCTCGTTCTTCCGCGGCGAGCGCATCGCATTCGCGGTGCTCGCGGTGGTGGTCGGGGTGGTCTCCGTGTGGGGTGCGTCGGCGTTGACCGATTCGCGAGCCACCGACGAGCACCCGTGAGCCGCCCCGTCGAGCGCGCGCCCGCGGATGCGACGATGGACCGATGACCGCAACGCTCGTCGCCAAGGACGTCTCCGGTGGGTACGCCCATCGGGTGCTGTTCGATCATCTCGACCTCACGGTGGCGCCCGGCGATGTGGTCGGGGTGGTCGGCGCCAACGGTGCCGGGAAGACGACGCTGCTCCGCATCCTCGCCGGTGATCTCGCACCGCTGGAGGGAACGGTGGTGCGGGCGCCGTCGGACGCCTTCGTGGGCTGGTTGCCTCAGGAGCATGAGCGGGTGCCGGGCGAGACGGTGGGCCAATACGTGGCCCGACGGACCGGTTGCGCGGCGGCGACGGCCGCGATGGACGCGGCCGCGGCGGCGCTGGCCGACGGGACCGGGGACGAGGCCTACTCCGCGGCCCTGGATCACTGGCTCGCGACCGGAGCTGCGGATCTCGACGAACGCCTGCCCGCGGTGCTCGCCGAGCTGGGATGCGACACGACCGCCGGCGCACCCGAGTCGGCGCTGATGACCGGTCTCTCCGGAGGTCAGGCCGCGCGCGTGGGCTTGGCGGCGTTGCTGTGCTCCCGCTTCGACATCGTCCTTCTCGACGAGCCCACCAACGATCTCGACCTCGACGGCCTGGCCCGGCTGGAAGAGGTCGTCGCCGGCATGCGCGGCGGCGTGGTCCTTGTGAGCCACGACCGGGAGTTCCTGTCGAGAAGTGTGACCCGCGTCCTGGAACTCGACCTGGCACAGCACACGAACACCGTCTTCGGCGGTGGATACGAGAGCTACCTGGAGGAACGGGAAGTGGCGCGCCGGCACCGACGCGAGGCCTACGAGGAATACGCCGAGAAGAAGGCCGACCTCGTGGCACGGGCTCGGACGCAGCGGGAGTGGTCGAGCCAGGGCGTGCGGAACGCGATGCGCAAGAATCCCGACAACGACAAGGTGCGTCGCAAGGCGGCCACTGATTCGAGTGAGAAGCAGGCGCAGAAGGTACGGCAGATGGAGAGCCGGATCGCGCGCCTCGAAGAGGTCGTCGAGCCGCGCAAGGAGTGGGTTCTCGAGTACTCCATCGGAGCGGCGCCGCGGTCGAGTTCGGTGGTGTCCACTCTCAACGACGCCGTCGTCCGGCAGGGCGAGTTCGTCTTGGGGCCGGTGTCACTGCAGGTGAACGCCGGTGAGCGCATCGGCATCACCGGTCCCAACGGTGCGGGGAAATCGACGCTGCTGGGGTTGATCCTGGGGCGCATCGAGCCGGACTCCGGCACCGCCGCCTTGGGCGCGAATGTCGCCATCGGTGAGGTCGACCAAGCGCGTGCGCAGTTCTCCGGACCGGAGCTGCTCGCGGACCGCTTCGAGGAACTGGTCCCGGAGTCCACGACCGAGGAGGTGCGGACGCTGCTGGCGAAGTTCGGACTGCGCGCCGATCACGTGGGGCGTCCGACCGCCGACCTCTCGCCCGGCGAGCGCACCCGGGCGGCGCTCGCGTTGCTGCAGGTCCGCGGCGTCAACGTGCTGGTGCTCGACGAGCCGACCAACCACCTCGATCTGGCCGCGATCGAGCAACTCGAATCAGCGCTCGACAGCTACGACGGCGCGCTGCTGGTCGTGACCCACGACCGCCGGATGCTGGAGAACGTCCACGTCGACCGCCGTTGGGACGTCCAGGACGGTCGCGTCCGCGAACTCTGACGGACGTGCTGCGGAGATCAGTCGAGAGAGCCTCGCCCGAGGGCGATCTTCCCTCGACGGCCCGCGACACGCATGATCTCAGCAGTGGCTCAGGGCTCCGCGCGCAGACGCTGCTCGATCCTCTCCACCTTCTCGGTGAGCTGACCGGAGAATCCTTCGCGCATGTCCGCTTTCAGCACCAGACTCACGCGCGGACTGTGCGCGGCCACGGCCTCGCAGGCCGCTTTGATGACGGCCATGCACTCGTCCCAGTCTCCTTCGACGGTGGTGAACATCGAGGTCGTCTCGTTGGGAAGGCCGGAGGCGCGTACCACCCGGACCGCCTCCGCGACGGCCGCGCTGACCGATCCGTCGGGGTCGTCACTGGTTCCGGGAGCGATCGAGAAAGCGAAGAGCATGGCCTCAGGCTACGCGCCCGCCGGGGCGCGGAGCGCCCGTCGAATACCACTGTCCACCGCGGGGGAGTCGTGGACAATCGGGAGCATGAGCTACACGTTGGCGTTCTGGTCGGGAGGCGATTCCGCGGACTGCGGCGAGACCTACAACAGGTTGAACAGCGGTGAGAGGGTCGCGGGCGTCCGCCCCGTCGACGCCGCGGCCGTCGAGAGCGCCATCGGAGACCTCGACCGTTGGTCTCGCAATCAGAACATGCTCTACCCGCCGGGAGGGACGGCCGCGGACGGACCGGCCTTCGACGTCTTCATGGACGATCAACTCGTGGTCTTCACCGGCTACGGCGTCGAGCCGCACGACATCAACGTGGTGATCGACTTGATGCGCTCGCTCGGCTTCCGGCTGTACGACCCGCAGACCCTGGAGCGGTTCGAGTAGCTCGGGACGCGTCCGGCCGACGCGATCGGTACGGTACGAGCGGTGAACACCTGCACCCGTCACCCCCGCATCCTGTTGATCCGCCACGGGGAGACCGAGTGGTCACGGACGGGCAGGCACACCGGGCGCACCGATATCGGATTGACGCAGACGGGAGAGGTGCAGGCGAGCGCGCTGGCGGGCATCGCCCAGCGTCTCGGGTTGGAGGATCCGTACGTCGTCTCCTCGCCGCGCCGCCGTGCCCGGCGCACGGCGGAACTGGCCGAGTTGGCGCCCGACGAGGTCGGCGAGGACTTCGCCGAATGGGATTACGGCGACTATGAGGGGATCACGCGGTCGCAGATCCGCGCGGAATACGAGCCGGACTGGTCGATCTGGACGCATGGAGCGCCCGGAGGTGAGTCGGTCCAGGAGATGACGCAGCGCGTCGATCGGGTAGTGCGGTACGTCGAGGCCGAACTGGTCCGCCGTGACGTGGTGGTTGTTTCGCACGGGCACTTCTCCCGGTCGTTCATCTGTCGCTATCTCGGCTGGCCGATCGTCTACGGCGCGGCCGTCGACCTGCGCCCGGCGGGATCGGCACTGCTCGCGGATGTGGAGGGCGAACGACGCATCGAGTTGCTCACGGGCCCGGCCGGCGCGTGACTCGGGCGACCCGCACCGACGGCACAAAAACAAGCGCTTGTGACTTTTTCTTCGTGAGGTTACGGTGATCCACATCACGCACCACCGCGGCGGCGCCGCGCGAATCGATGGGATCGTCACATGGACAACGGCATCGGCAACTGGCCCACCCTGCACCGGGTGCGGCATCCACACCGCGTCGCACTGATCGACGCGACGACCGGCGCCGAGTACACCTTCGAACAACTGGATCTCCGGACCAACGCTCTGGCCGACGCCTTGCGCTCGCGCGGCATCGGCCGAGGAGACCGGGTCGCCCTCCTCACTCTCAACAGCACCCACATGCTCGAGGTGGTCCTCGCCGTCGCCAAACTCGGTGCGGTGGCCGTACCGATCAACTGGCGCCTGCAGGCCCCCGAAGTGCAGTACATCCTCAACGACTCCGGTGCCCGCCTCCTGTTCGTCTCACCCCAGACTGCGGCTCTGGCCCGTGCCGCGGCCGAGGGAACCGAGGTGTCCGGCATCGTCGAGATCCCGTCGGGCGAGCAGCGTGCCGCCGGCGAGCCCTCGGAGTACGAGGCACTCATCGCCGAGGGCAGCGACGAGCGGGTGCCGGTCGACGTCGCCGCCGACGACCTGTCGATGCTCATGTACACCTCGGGGACCACCGGCTTTCCGAAGGGAGCGATGCTCACCCACGCCAATCACCACTGGAACGGCATCAACAACCTCACCGCCGGCGACGGCGTCGGACCGCGCGATGTCAACATCGCCTCGGCGCCCCTGTTCCACATCGGTGCGCTGGGTGTCATCACACTGCCGTTGCTCTACATCGGGGGAACCACCGTGGTGCTGGAGACCTTCACTCCCGACGCGTGGCTCGACGCGGTCGCGAAGCATCGGGTCAGCGTGGCGTTCGCGGTGCCCGCGATGTGGGCCGCGATCGATGCCTCGCCGGCTGTCGAGACCGCGGATCTGAGCTCACTGCGGTTCGGCATCTCCGGTGGTGCGCCGTGCCCGGTGGTGCTGATCGAGAGTCTCACGCGGCACGGCGTTCGGCTCTGCGAGGGTTTCGGGCTCACCGAGACCTCTCCGAACGTCTGCGTTCTGGAGGTCGACGAGGCCGTCGCGTACGCGGGATCGGTCGGCAAGCCGGTGCTCCATGTGGAGATGAAGGTGGCCGACGGTGAGGGAGACGAGGTGCCGCCGGGCGTGATCGGCGAGCTTCTGGTTCGCGGTCCCAACGTCTTCGTCGGCTATTGGAACAAGCCCGAGGCCACGGCCGAGGCGCTGCAGGACGGCTGGTTCCACACCGGCGATCTCGCCACCTGCGACGAGGCGGGGTACTACCGGATCGTCGACCGGAAGAAGGACATGATCGTCACCGGCGGAGAGAACGTCTACGCCTCGGAGGTGGAGCAGACGATGTACCGGCATCCGGCCGTCGCGGAGGTCGCGGTGATCGGCCTGCCCGACGAGAAATGGGGCGAGTCGGTGACCGCGGTGGTCGCCGCCAAACCGGGGTCGGAGGTTTCCGAAGCGGAGCTGATCGCCTGGACCCGCGAGCGGATCGCCCACTTCAAGAGCCCGCGGGCGGTGCACTTCGTCGACGTGCTGCCGCGCACAGCCACCGGAAAGGTGCTCAAGCGTGAACTGCGTCTGCGCTGGAGCGGCGACGAATCCGCGGTGCGGCGGTGACCGGAGACGCCGATCTCCACGATCACTGGCGGAGCGTGTCACGGGTGGCGGCCCCGCGGTGTCCCATGGGTGTCTGATCGAGAACAACACCTGGGAGGTCGTCATGAAGATCGTGATCGTGGGAGCGGGGTACGCGGGGACGATGGCCGCGAACCGGTTGGCGCGACGGGCGCGCGGCGCTGAGATCGTCGTCGTCAATCCGCGCCCGGAGTTCGTGGAACGCATCCGACTGCACCAGGTGGTCGCGGGCAGCGGGACCGCGGCCCGCCCGTTGGCCGAGATGCTCGACGATTCGGTGACGACCCGGATCGCGGCGGTGACGAAGATCGCGGACGGTTCGGTGGCCCTGAGTGACGGTGGCGCGCTGGAGTTCGACCGTCTCGTCTATGCGGTCGGCGGTGCACCGAGCGCTCCGGAGGGAGCCGTGGACGTCGGCGCGCCCGAGTCGGCTGCCGTGGCCGCCGAACGACTGCGCTCCCTGCCGGACGGGGCCGCGGTCGACGTCGTCGGAGGTGGGCTGACGGGGGTGGAGACCGCGACGGAGATCGCAGCTCGGCGCCGCGACGTGCGGATCCGGCTCTTCAGCGATGCGCCGATCGCCCGATCGCTCGGCGCGAAGGCCCGAGCGCAGGTCGCCGAGGTGCTCGCCGGGCACGGCGTCGAGGTGGTCCGACAGCGGTGGTCGGGCGGACGGGACGCGGCGCTGACGGTGTGGGCCAACGCGAGCCGGGTGGGCGAACTGGCTCTCCAGAGCGGGCTGGAGGTGAACGACGCCGGCCGTGTGATGGTGGACGATCATCTGCGCAGTGTGAGCGATCCGCGGGTGATCGCGGTCGGCGACGGAGTGGCGGTTCCGGGATCGCGCATGAGTTGCCAGGCGGCGATTCCGCAGGGGGCGTACGCCGCGGATCTGATCGCCGCCGACTTCACGGGCCGGTCGCACAAGCCCTATTCCGTCGCGTTCGTGGCGCAGTGCGTGTCGCTGGGCCGCTCCGACGGCGTGGTCCAGAGGGTGCACCGCGACGACAGTCCGGCGAGCCTCTGGCTACGCGGGCGCACGGCCGCGGCGATCAAGGAGCAGGTGTGCCGCAGCACCGTGCACACCGTCCGCGCCGGACGGTACTCGTGGAAGCCGGGCGCGGCATGAGCGCCGCCGAGCCACCCGGAGTCGCGGAGTTCACCCAGCACCGTCCCCTGCTGTTCTCGATCGCTTACGAGATCCTCGGGTCCGTCGCCGACGCGGAGGACGTACTGTCCGAGAGCTGGCTGCGCTGGCAGGAAGGCGACCGGTCGGAGGTCGAGAACCCGCGCGCGTACCTGGCGCGGATCGTGACCCGACAGGCGCTGAACGCCGCGCGGGCGTCGTCGCGACGACGCGAGACATACGTCGGTCCGTGGCTGCCGGAACCGCTCGAGTCGACTGCCGAGGACTCCGGACTCGACCACGTCCTGTCCGGGGAAGCCGTCACGACCGCGATGCTCCTCGTCCTCGAGTCGCTCACTCCCGACGAGCGCGCGGTCTTCGTGTTGCGCGAGGTCTTCGACTTCGGGTACGCCGAGATCGCCGACGCGATCGGAAAGTCACAGCCCGCGGTCCGGCAGATAGCGCATCGCGCACGAAACCACGTCCGTGCCCGACGCCCCGCCGCGGTCGCCGACCCCGAGGATGCGCGGGCGGTCGCCGAGCGGTTTCTGACCGCGGCCGCCACCGGCAATCTCCAGGAACTCATGGACACGCTCTCTCCCGGTGTGGTGTACATGGGCGACGGTGGCGGCGTCGTGGCGGCGGCGCGCCGGCCGATCGAGGGTGCGGCCCGGGTGGCGCGGATGGCGGCCGGACTCTTCGCCAAGGCACCGACCCTGGGTGAGGTGGGGATGCGGATGACGGTCGTGAACGGCATGCCGTCGTTGGTGGTGACGATCGACGGGGATCTCGACAGCGTGGTCTCGGTCGAAGTGACGGGAGAGAAGGTGACGGCGGTGTACGCGGTGCGGAATCCGGTCAAACTCGACGGGCTCCGCTGACTCGCATCGTCGCCGCCCGCCCGCACGATCCGTACGCTGGAGAGGGTGTTAGAGATCCTCTTCATCCTCGTCATCGCGCTGATCGCCGTCGGAGTGTTTTCGATGATGCGCAACCGCACCGTCACCGCCCAATCCGGACGAGTCTCTCTCGACGACGCCAAGGCCGATGCGCGGCAGGCGATCGAACGACTCGGCGGCCAGGTGTACTCGCTCGACCCGGGCGACGACCCGGCTGCCAAGCAGGCACTCGCCGACGCGGGCGAGCGGTTCACCGCGGCCGGCTCGCAGATCGAGCAGGCGTCCAGTCCCGCTCAGGCCGGACTCGCCAAACAGACCGCTGTGGAAGGCCTGTACTACATCCGAGCGGCCCGCACCGCGCTGAAACTCGATCCGGGTCCCCCGATCCCCGAACTCGAGGGTCAGCGCGCGGCCGGATCGGTGACCGAGGAGCGGTCGGTGGAGTTCGACGGCCGCACCGTCGAGGCGTCGCCGCAGCCGTCCAGCCAGACGCCCAACTACTATCCGGGCGGTCGCGTGGCGGGACGCCCGGTGCCCGCGGGCTGGTACTCCGAGCCGTGGTGGCGTCCGGCGCTCATCGGCGGTGCGTGGGGCGTGGGATCGGCGCTGCTGTTCAGCTCCTTGTTCTCCGGAATGGCGGGTGTCCCGCACGGGGTCGCCGACGCCGATATGGCCGGCGGCGACTACTCCGACGGCGGCGGCGACAGCGGGGACAGCGGCGGGGACGGCGGCGGGGACAGTGGCGGCGATTACGGGGACGGCGGCGGCGACTTCGGCGACGGCTTCGGTGGTTTCGACGGCGGGGACTTCGGTGATTTCGGGGGCGGCGACTTCTTCTGACCGGCAGCTGATCGCCGGTCGGCGCCCCGCGTCGGGCCGCTGGTGCCTGAGGTGCGGTGCCGTCGGCATTACCATCGAGACATGCTTGATGGGCTTCGGTCAGCGGACATCCGGATGGTCGTCGCCGACATGGACGGAACGCTGCTCGACGACGCCGGCCGGGTTCCCGACGCCTTCTGGCCTATCCTCGACGAGTTGACCGCGCGCGGTATCGCGTTCGTCCCGGCGAGCGGTCGGCAGTACTACACCCTCGAGGAGATCTTCGCCCCGCACCGCGGCACGCTCTCGTACGTCGCCGAGAACGGCAGCATGGTGATGCACGACGGCAGGCTGTTGACGTCGTCGACCATCGATCCCGCGCTGGTCGCCACGGTCATCGACACCGTCCGCGAGGCCGATCGGCACGGGCGTGACCTCCGACTGCTCGTGCACCGGACCGACGGAGCCTTCATCGAGTCCGACGACGCCGAGTTCGTCGTTCACGCTCGCCGGTACTGCGTCCGGCTGGAGCATGTGGTCGATCAGTCCCAGATCGACGGCGATGTGGTCAAGCTCGCGATCTACGACTTCGCCGACGCCGAGTCGAGCGCCGCGGAACTGTTCGCTCCACTGGTCGGCGACCACAAGCTCGCGGTGTCGGGGAGCCACTGGATCGACATCACCGCGCCGGGGACGCACAAGGCCACCGGTGTCCGGGAACTGCAGGCTCTTCTCGGCGTGGGCCCCGAGCACACGGTCGTCTTCGGCGACTACCTGAACGATCTCGAGATGCTCGACGCCGCACGGTGGTCGTTCGCGATGGCCAATTCGCACCCCGACGTGCTCGAACGTGCGCGGTTCCGGGCTCCCAGCAACGTCGACGCAGGCGTGGTCACGGTGCTCCGACAGATGCTGGCCGGACGGTGAGGTCCGCGCATCGGCGGGAGATCGCGCTCGCGGTGACGCTCTCCGGAATCGCCGGTTACCTCGACGCGGTCGGCTTCTTGGAACTCAAGGGATCGTTCGTGTCGTTCATGAGCGGCAACACCACCGAACTCGCCACGCAACTCGGCACCGGTCGCCTCGGCGGTGCGGGCACCGTGGCATCGATCCTCGCCATGTTCTTCTGCGGTGCCGTGATCGGTGCGATCGCCGCGCGGTTCTGGGACGGCCGGACCACCGTTCTCCTCACCACCACCGTTCTGCTGGCGACGAGCGCCCTGGCCTGCGTGTTCGTGGCTCCGTCGTCCGCCTTCGCGATCGGACTGCCCGCGGCGATGGGCGCGATGAACTCCACCTTCCTGAGGAAGGGCGAGGTGAGCATCGGCCTGACCTACATGACGGGGACGCTCGTGAAGGCCGGACAACAACTCGTCGAGGCGTTCACCGGCGGTCCCCGCATGCTGTGGCTCCGGAACCTGTCCCTGTGGTTCGCGCTCGCCGTCGGCGGAATGATCGGAGCGGCCACCCATGATCTGACCGGGCCGACCTCGGCCGTGTGGATCTCCGTCGCGGCGATGCTCGTCGTCACGGCCGCGACCGTCGCGGTGCGGCGACGGACCGGGAGGTTCGGAGTGCCGAGTGCCGGGCGCGCGGCGCGCGAGACCCACGTCGTGCACGATCCGCCGAGCCCGGACGAGGTTTCGTAGCATGAGTGGCATGTCATCGGACGCCGCAGACCTCGCCGCGAGACTTCTCGACGCTCACGTCGATTACGAGCGCCGCCGGCTCACCGACTCCGTGGCGTTCGCGGCGCTGGTGGAGGAGGAGATCACGGCGTTCCTCGACGCCGCAGACCAGTTGCCGCTCGAAGAGGCCGTCTCCCGCGATCTGGTCAAGGCCGTCGCACGCAAGTACGCGATCGCATTCCCGGTCGACGGCGCCATCCCCGGTCTCGTCGGCACCGTCGCCTCACGGATCTACGATTACTCGACTGGCGACGACACCCGGCTCGGTGACGTTCTCGAGAGGCGCCGTTACGAGGAACTGGCGGCCGGCGTCGCCGAGTTGGGTCTGTCGCGGCGGATGCTCAAGCGCGTCCTCGACAGTCCGGCGACCGAGGATGCGTGCGTGGAGGCGATCCAACGGGCGGTCGACTCCTCCCGGATGCCCGGCCCGGTGGCGGCCGTCGTCGATTCGATGGTCGAGCGAATCGCGAGGCGCTGCGCCCGCACGGTGCTCGCAGCCAACCGCGCCGAAGCCGATCATCTCGTGCTCGACGCCGCTCGCGAGGTATGGCTGGCCGGCGCCGATCAGAGCGTCGGTGATGTGCGCGACGTGCTGAGCAGTTCGGATGTCGAAGACGCAGTGGTGCTGGTCTTCGAGTTCTGGCGCACGTTCCGCGAGACGCCGTTCTTCCGAGCGATTCTCGACGAGGGCGTCGACGAGGTCTTCGACACGTACGGCACCACCTCGCTGTCGGATCTGCTCGACGAGTTGGGCGTGGGGCGCGACGACCTGGTGGAGGAGGCGATGCGGTTCGGTCCGCCCGTCATCGCACGGATCGACGCCGACGGGTTCGTCGAGGCGGCTCTGCGCCGCCGGTTGAGCCCGTTCTACACCTCTGCGGAGTTCGCAGCGCTGGTCGGCCGCTGAGGCAGCGTCCCGCGTCAGAGGATCTGCGACAGGAACGTCTTCAGGCGGTCGCTGCGCGCATCGGTGAAGATCTGTTCCGGTGCCCCGGTCTCCACCACCATTCCCTCGTCCATGAACACGACGTGGTCGGAGACGTCGCGGGCATAGCCCATCTCGTGCGTCACCACGATCATCGTCATGCCTTGTTCGGACAGATCGGTCATCAACGCGAGCACACCCTTGACCAGCTCCGGGTCCAAGGCGCTGGTGGCCTCGTCGAAGAACATGATCTGCGGATGCATGGCCAGCGCACGGGCGATGGCCACGCGCTGCTGCTGTCCGCCCGAGAGGGTCGAGGGCCGCGCGTCGGCCTTGTGCGCCAATCCCACCGACTCGAGTTGGGCGATGGCGAGCGCCCGCGCCTCGTCCTTGTCGAGGCCGAGCAGTTTGCGCGGACCGAGTTCCACATTCTGCGCCACGGTGCGGTGCGGGAACAGATTGAACTGCTGGAACACCATGCCGATCCGGCGGCGCAGTTGATCCGGGTCGTCCTTCAGGACGCTGCGGCCGTCGATCAAGATATCGCCCTGTTGCGGCTCGTGGAGCCGGTTGAGAACGCGCAGGAGCGTGGACTTGCCCGATCCGGACGGACCGATGACCGTGGTGGTGGTACCGGCCTCCACATGGATGTCCACGCCGCGCAGGACGTGGTTGTCGCCGAAGCTCAGGTGCAGGTCCTGCCCGGTCAGGGAGACCGCGGCACCGCGATCGACGAGGGGATGCGAGTTCGCCACGATGCTCACGCCTTTCCAGTGCGCAGACGGTTGTCGATGTAGTTGACGAGGTGGGTCAGCGGCACCGTCATCACGAGATACAGCAGGCCTGCGGCCAGCAGCGGGGTGAGGTTGCCGCTGTTGGCGTTGAAGTCCTTGCCGACGGCGAACAGTTCCCGCTGCGTCAGCGTCAGACCCAGGAAGTAGATCAGCGACGAGTCCTTGATGAGCACGATGAACTGGTTGACCAGAGCCGGAAGGACGCGTCGGACGCCCTGGGGGATCACTACCAGTCGCATGGATCGGCGGTAGGAGAAGCCGAGCGCCCGCGCGGCCTCCATCTGACCCGATTCCACGCTCTGGATGCCGGATCGGAAGATCTCGCCGATATAGGCGGCGGCGAGCAGGGCGAGGGCCACCGAGCCGAGCCAGAAGGGATTGCCGCCGGTCAGGTTCTTCACCACCGGCCCGAATCCCAGGCCGACCATCAGAATGACGACGACGGCGGGCAGACCCCGGAAGATATCGGTGTAGACGCGGGCCGGCCAACGCAGCCACCGGCTGCGCGACATCCCGGCCATCGCCAGGAGCATGCCGCCGACGGTGCCCAGGATCCCCGACGTGATCGCGATCTTCAGGGTGTTCGGCAGACCGGTCTTGATCAGTTCGGGCAATGCCTTGGTGAACTGTTCACCGCTGAAGAAGGTCTCGCGCAGTTGCTGCCACGTGCTCTTCGGCGCGGCGTCGGCTTTCGGCTTGCCCTCATTCGCCTTCGCGATCGCTTCGAAGTCGGGCAGCACCGGCTTCGGCGCGGCCTTGGAGCCCGGCTTCCAGCCGTCCGGAAGCGGTCGCGGCGCCCAATCGCTGTACAGGCGAGCCCAGGTGCCGTCCGCGATGATCGCGTCGAGCCCGCTGTTCAGCGCGTCGACGAGCGGTTGATTGCCCTTGGCGACGGCCCACGCGGTGAAGTTGTTGATGCTGAAGGTGTTCTCCAGGATCTTCATTCCGTCGGCGGCCTGAACGGTGCCCTCGGCCTGCTGGCTCGGGGCCACCCATGCGTCGATCTGACCGGATTTCAGGTTTGCGTATGCGGTCGCATAGTCCGGGAACTTCACCGCGCTCAGCTTGAGGGTGTTCGTGACGTAGTCGTCCTGAACCGTGCCCTGAACGACGCCGATCCGGGTGCTCGGGTTGAGATCGCCGAAGCTCTGCACCCGGCCGTTCGCCGGGCCGGCTAGAGCGAAGTAGCCGAAGTCGTAACCGTTGGTGAAGTCGACGGTCTGGCGACGTTCGTCAGTGGTGGTGATCGACGACGATCCCACGTCGTACCGGTGCCCGGCGACCTGGGCGAGCAGGCCGGAGAACTCCGTGCCGATGAATTCCACTTTGAGACCGAGCTTGGCGGCGATCGCCTTGAGCATCTCGTTGTCCATGCCCGTGTACTGCTGCTGCGAATTCACACAGATACTGGGCGGCGCATCCGACAGCGTGCCGACCACCAGGGTTCCGGGCTTGATGAGGCCGAGCCTGGAGGTGTCGATCTCGTCGAGCGGCCGAGTCGACTCGGTGGTGAACCGGTCGGGGGCCGCAGCGGCGCTGGCGAGATTCGTCGGTGCGGCGGAGGCGCTCTCCACGCCGGGAGGTGAGCAGAGTCCGGAATCGTCGCTGGACGCCGAACTGGAGCAGGATGCCAGCAGCGCCACCAGCAGAGCGACGGCCAGCAGCGGCAGCCAGCGCCGGCGGGCTGCGGAAAGCAGAGTCATGATTGGACAGGGTAATCCGGCGCGCTGCTGATTCCGCAATTAAAACCACGGGGTGAGAAAACTCGGCCGCGGTGTAACGGACGGATCGGACGCCGATCGCAAAACGCCCCGGACCGGTCAGTGAGACCTGGTCCGGGGCGCTGTGGCCGACGCGTCGGCGAGTGTCAGTTCGCTGCTTCGTACGCCGCGATGATGTCTGCCGGAATGCGGCCGCGATCACTGACCGTGTAACCGTTGTCGGACGCCCACTGGCGGATCACGCGGGTGTTGGTGCGGCCACGTGCGGCGGTCGGCGCGGCGCGGCGAGCGGCGGCGCGACCGCCGGTGACACGAGATGCGGCGATGTACGTGGCGACGTGGTTGCGGAACTCTTCGGCATGCTCGGGGGAGGTGTCGAACTCGTAGTTCTTACCGTCCAGACTCCAGTGGACGGTTTCGTACTCGTCGAGTTCTGCGCCGTCGATATCGTCGACGATCTGGATCACGGTCTTCTTGGCCATCTGTGGTCCTCCGGTTGATTCGAGCCCGCCGCGCATGTCCTCACCCGAGTGCGCAGCGGCGTTTATCTGCGCTCAGCGTACACGTATTCAACGGGTCGGGACCACTGGTGAGGAATTGCGATTATTGACCGTCGGGCTATCGGCGTCGGAATCCAATCCGAGCAGTGATGCGGGGGCGCGTTCATCCGCCCTAATCGCACTGTATCCATTAGCGGTAATCGCGAAGCCGGTGCCGGAACTGGACTCTACGCAGTAGAGGTCGTCGGAATCGGTGAGACAGGCGAAACGGTCGACATTGATCGCACGACCGGAGCCGAGGATGCGTGACCGGAACAACACCGGATAACTGTTAGCGCACGCGCCTGCTTTCGGTCCGTTGGCGTCGAGCACCACGTAATCGGCCTGCCAATCGCACTCGGCGGTGGCGTCGGCGGCGCGTTTGGCGCCCCGGACGTGCTCGCCGACGCACACCAGAGCATCGGCGCCGTTGTTGCCGGTGGAGCATCTCACGCCGCGGTCCGGCGTCGAGAAATGAAAACCGGAGACATCGGACGTCCGGCCGTCGGCCGAGGTGGCGCCGACCTGGAATCCGGAATTGCTGGCTCGAGGCGCCGCCTTGATGACGCGTTCATAGCTCCACGGAGCCTCCGTTCGGCGGATGCCGACCGTGCGGGACGCGGATGTCGGCGAGAGCGAAGGCGCCGGCGATTCGGTGCTCGGCGCATTCGTGCCCGGGATCACGATCTTGCTGGGTGATGCGTCCGTGCTCAGCAGCGAACACGACGTCAGGACCGAGACGCCGAGGCATACCAGGGCGACGAGGGGCAGGCGTGTTCGAGGTCCGTACCCTTGCACTGTGGCGACTCCCAAGATCGTGTTGTTCTACGTCTTCGCTCCGCTGCCGGACCCGGAGGCGATCCGACTCTGGCAACAGAGCGTCTGCGAGGCCTCCGGACTGCGCGGCAGGATCATCGTGTCATCTCACGGCATCAACGCAACAGTGGGAGGTGACATCCGCGACGTCAAACGTTATGTCCGTGCCACCCGGAGCTATCCCGCATTCAAAGACGCCGACATCAAATGGTCGGACGGAACAGGCGATGATTTCCCGCGCCTGAGCGTGAAGGTGCGCCCGGAGATAGTGACCTTCGGCGCCGCCGAAGAACTGCGTCTGGACGATCACGGTGTGGTCGGCACCGGTGTGCGTCTGGCGCCGGAACAGTTGCACGAGCTCGTCGACCGGCGCGGTGACGAAGTGGTCTTCCTGGACGGCCGTAACAAGATCGAGGCGCAGATCGGCCGATTCCGGGATGCGGTGGTCCCCGACGTCACCACCACGCGGGATTTCCTTCCGCTTCTGGAAAGCGGTGCGCTCGATCATCTCAAAGGCCGGCCGGTCGTCACATATTGCACCGGCGGTGTCCGCTGCGAGGTGCTCAGCGCATTGATGAAAGCTCGTGGATTCGACGAGGTGTATCAGCTCGACGGGGGAATTGTCCGCTACGGAGAACAGTACGGCGACAGCGGTCTGTGGGAGGGCTCACTCTACGTTTTCGACAAACGCATGAGAATCGACTTCAGTCCGGAAGCGGCGGTGATAGGGAAGTGCCTTCGCTGCGGTACTCCGACGAGCGATGTCGCCAATCTGCCGGACGGCGACGGTCGCGATCTGGCAGTGCTCTGCGCCGACTGCCGCGGTGAGCAGACGACGTGACCGCATCCGCCGCACCGGTCGTGGTGCTCGCGGGATTCCTCGGCGCGGGCAAGACCACGCTCCTCAACCATGTTCTCCGGCACGCGGGTGGCCGGCGGATCGGAGTTCTCGTCAACGACTTCGGGTCCATCAACATCGACGCTCTTCTGGTCTCCGGACAGTCGGGCGGCACGCTCAGCCTTGAGAACGGATGTATGTGCTGCACTACCGATGCGTCGGATTTCGCCGAGACACTCGCCGGCCTGACCGCCCCGGGAAACGGCATCGACGCGGTCTTGATCGAGGCCAGCGGAATCGCCGAACCCAAGGCACTGATCCGGATGGTGCTGTCGGCGCGAAGCTCCACCGTGGCGTACGGCGGCCTCGTCTACGTCGTCGACGCCGCTCACTACGACGACACGATCGCCGAACACCCGCAACTCGGTGAGCATCTCGCGATCGCTGATCTGGTGGTCTGCAATAAGATCGATCTGCTCGCCGGCCAGGACGCCGTGCAATCGCTGATCGCGCGGCTTCGAATGATCAACTCCACCGCTCCGATCCTGCCGGTGGCGGACGCGGCGGTGGACCCGGAACTCTTCTTCGAGCCCGCTGCGGAGATCGCCCGAGACGACGGTCCTCGTCAGTTGAGCTTCGATGAACTGCTCCTCGCCGACGACCACGACCACCCCGACGGCCACGACCACGGTCACGATCATCTGCACGCCGGTTTCGAGTCAGCGGCGCTCGAGACCTCCGCGCCGGTGGACCCTCGGCGCCTCGCGCAGTTCCTCGAACGACCGCCCGCCGGCGCTTACCGGATCAAGGGAACGGTGCTGGTCGATCTCGACGGGCACCGCGACACCGCGTACACGGTTCAGGCTGTCGGAGGCTTCGTCCGAGTCGACGCCGGCTCGTGGCGCGGACGGACGCCGGGTACGTCACTCGTCGTCATCGGGGCGGGGCTCGATGCGGCGGCCACCCGCGAAGCACTCGACGGTCTCGTCGCGCCCGCCGATCCCGACGATGTGAACGGAATCCTCCATCTGACGCGTCATCTGGTCACAGCAACCTAACGATTCCCGGTGAGATCCGAGCCTGCGTTTGCCGTCTAGCCTCAAGCACTGGTTCACTGTTACCAAAGTTGTCTGTGTGACAGATGGTGTTTGGATCCTCGGAAGGAGAGTGGTGTGTGCGCCCCGTGCCCGCACACCCAACCCGCCCATGAATGCTGTACGTTTCCGCCGGCGTGTGCTGATCGCGTCGTCCGTCCTCGCGTCGTCTGTCCTCGTCGGAGGACTGCTGACGGTCGCGCCCACCGAAGCGGCGCCCAAGAGTGGTGAGTTGGCGGGCAAGACGGTGTTCCTCGACCCGGGCCATCAGGGATCGGCGGCGGGCCACGATCTGGCGAAGCAGGTGCCGGACGGGCGCGGCGGCAAGAAGGACTGCCAGACCACGGGTGCCACCGCGGTCACCGGCAAGGCCGAGCACACGATCAACTGGGACGTCTCCCAGCTGGTGAAGGCCGCACTCGAGAGCAAGGGTGCCCGCGTGGTGATGAGTCGCAACGACGACACCGGCTGGGGCGGTTGCGTCGACGAGCGGGCGGAGGCCGCGAGCCGGTCGGGCGCCGCGCTGGCAGTGAGCATCCACGCGGACTCGACGAGCACCGGTGCCGATTCCAGCAAGACCGGCTTTCACATGATCGTGCCGACGCTGCCGATCCCGGACAAGACCGTCGACTCGGTGCAGTCGGGCGAGGGCCGCAAGGCGTCGAACACCCTGCGTGACGCTATGAAGAAGGCTGGCTTCGCCCCGGCCAACTACCTGGGCGCTGTCGACGGAATCGTGACGCGGCCGGACATCGCCGCGGTCAATCTCACGCGCGTGCCGGCGGCCTTCATCGAGATGGGCAATCTGTCCGATCCGGCCGAGGCGGCCGTCCTGTCGTCCCCGCAGGGGGCCACCAAGTACGCGGTCGCGATCACCGAGGGCATCTCGGCCTACCTCGACGGACACGCGGCCGCGGCCAATCCGACCGCACCGGCTCCGGACCCCGGTGCCCAGCCGAGTGCACCGGCAGCCGAGAGCCCGTCCGAAGGCACCGACCTGTCGGGGCTGAGCGGAGTGGAGGCGATCGGCCCGCTGATCGACAAGCTCGCCAAGGCCAAGAGCCCGCAGGAGGCGCAGCGCATTCTGATGACCGACGGCCAGGACGTCTCGGCCAACGTGCTCAAAGCGATCCTCGCGGTGGTCTACGCGGTGTTCGGCGGCAAGCTCCCGATCTGACGAGTGGACTAAGGTTGTGTCATGGGTCTCATGACATCGCTGAAACTTCCCAGCCTGCAGTCCGTCCGGGAGCTGTTCGTGGTGCCGACTCCCGTGCCCTCGCTTCATGATCGCAAAGTGCTGATCACCGGCGCCGCCAGCGGCATCGGCCGCGCCACCGCGCTGGCGGCCGCCGACGCCGGGGCGCAGCTCGTGCTCACCGACATTCAGGCCGACGCTCTCGACGCGGTGGTCGCGGAGATTCTCGATCGACGGGGCACCGTTCTCTACCACCGTGCCGGCGACGTCTCCGACTACGAGTGGGTGGCGGCGTTCGCGCGGGGCGTCGACGCGGAGGTCGGCGTGATGGACGTCGTCATGAACGTGGCGGGCGTGTCGGCGTGGGGGACGGTCGAGCGCTTGGAACACCGCCATTGGAAGAAGATGGTGGACGTCAATCTGATGGGCCCCATCCACATCATCGAGTCGTTCGTGCCTCAGATGGTCCGCCGCGGCACCGGCGGTCACCTCGTGAACGTGTCGTCGGCCGCCGGGCTGCTGGCACTGCCGTGGCACGCCGCCTACAGCGCCAGCAAGTTCGGTATCCGGGGCGTGTCGGAGGTACTGCGATTCGATCTCCGACGCCACAACATCGGAGTCTCGCTGGTGTGCCCGGGCGGTGTGGCGACTCCCTTGGTCGAGACCGTCGACATCGTCGGTCTCGATCGCGGCAACACCGCCATCCAGCGCGAGATCGCGGGTTTCCACAAGATCGCGGTCACGCCTGAGAAGGCGGCATCGGCGATCCTCCGCGGAGTCACCCGCAACAAGTTCATGGTCTACACCTCGTTCGACATCCGGTTCGGCTACTGGTGGGCGCGGAAGTTCGCGCTTCCCTACGAGGTGGTGATGCGCATCGCGAACAACCGATTCGACTACTTGGCGCGCCTCAGCGACCTCGCCTCCGCGGCAGGTGCCGCGGACCGGACCGGAACCGAGGCGTCGCGGCGCGCTGAGTGAGCGCGCCGGACGGGGTGCTGGTGGTCTCGGCCACCCGCGCCGAGGCCGCGCATGTGCCGCCGGGGGCCGATCTGCTCATCACCGGTATCGGGAAGGTTCGCGCGGCCAGCAAGGTGACGCACCGGCTGGCTGTCGGTGACTACCGCCGGGTGATCAACATCGGCACCGCGGGGGCGCTGCGCGACGGGCGCACCGGACTCTTCACACCTTCGCGAGTCATCGAGCACGACATCAGTGCCGCGGATCTCGCCGCAATGGGCTATCACACGGTTGACGAATGGGACGTGGCGGGCGGCGACGGCAGCGTGCTGGCTACCGGGGACACATTCGTGAACGATCCGCTGCACCGGGACCGGCTCGCGTTGCGGGCCGATCTCGTCGACATGGAGGGCGCGGCGATCGCTCACGTCTGCGCCGAGTACGGACTGCCTCTCCGCGTGGTCAAGGTCGTCACCGACAATGCCGACGACTCGGCGTTCGACTGGCCGCGGGCCATCGCGGCCGCGGCACGCGACCTCGGCGACTGGCTCGACGGAAGTCGGTTCGGCGAGATCTGAGGTCTCGACGCCCGGCCGGCTCGGGGCCGGTATCGACTCAGCGCTCGTCGGCGCCGGCCGTCAGGTCCTCGATCTGGCTCTTGTCCCGCAGCTGGCCCGCGGTGCGACGCGGACGGCCTTTGGGATCGCGCGGCGGGATGGTCTGCGGCGCGGCGCGGCGACGGGGTGCGTCGGCGGCTGCCGGCGAGGCGGCCGGAGCCGGTCGGGGCCGGGGCGCCGGGCGAGTCGGGGACGGAGCGGGGCTCTGCGCCGCTGCCGGCCGTCGCTGAGCGGCCGCGGGATCGGCGGAGGGCTTGGCGGCGGGCCGGGCGCCGCCAGCGCGCTGGGGCGCGGGCTTGGCCGGTGCGGCCTTCGACGCAGCAGCGGTTCGGGGGGCTGCGGGGGAAGTGGCTGCACGCTTGGTGGCCGCGTCCTTCGCGTTCGCGGAGCCCTTCGGGGCCGCCGCCGCGGCGGGCACCCGCTTGGTCGCGGCAGTTCTGCTCCTGGTCTCGCGCGTCGCTGCGTCCTTGGGCTGTGTGCCGGCCGCCGCGTCTCTCGTGGCCGTGCGTTTCGTCGCAGAGGTGCCTGCCGCACCGGTTCGCCGCGTTGCGGATGCCTTGGCCTGAGCGCCGGCCGCCGCCGGAGTGGCGGCGCGCTTGGGGGAGCCGGTCTTGCCCGAGGACCCGGAGCGGGGTGCGGTCTTCTTCGCGGGGGCGGCCCGCCGACCGGACTCGGCGGTGGTCGGACGCGACTTCCCGGTGAACTTGCCGAACACGGCCAGGCCCTGGGGGCGAGCCAGGAGCAATCGCGCCACCACAACGGCCAGGGTCAGGACGAAGGCCAGCAGGATCCATGGAAAGCTCGTCGCGATCGGCAGGATCACCTTCAGGACGATGTCCCGCATGCCCTGCGCGCTGTCGGAACTCAGGGTGTAGAGGGTGACGATGCCGACCACGAACGCGACTAGCGGCGGTTGTGCCGCTGCGGTGAACAGTGCTCGTTGCCGCACGCACAGTGCGGCCAGAACGCACCCGAGCAGGTAGCACACCTTGAACGCCCGGCCCAGTGACGATGACGTATCGGCGCTGATGACGGCGCCGAGAGTCGTGGCTCCGACGGCGATCAGAACGGCGCCCCACCAGGGCACACCCCGGATGGTGGGCAGGACGGACCGCTCGTCGGCGGGCACGGCAGAGCCGGCTAGCAAGCGCGAAAACACAACTAAACGGTACCGTTAACTCCGCCGATCGCCGTGATCCGAAGCCGTGAGTTTCCTGAATCTATCGGCTCGGTGATATTGATCTCACCACCGAATCGACGGGGCTGATCCCGTCGCTGACCCGCACCGACGGGTTGGCGGTACCCGAGAGGGCTTCCAGATCTGCGAGCTTGCGGGCGGTGACTCCGAGGCGACTGTCGATGGCTCCGACCGTCGAGTTGTACGACTCCACGGCCCGGCGCAGGGACGCACCGGTCTTCTCCAGGTGGCCGAGCACTTGATCTATCCGCTGGTACAGCTGGCGACCGAGAGCATGAATGGTCTCGGCGTCCTCGGCGAGCGCATACTGACGCCAGCCCAGGGCGACGGTTCGCAGCAGGGCGATCAGGGTGCTGGGCGTGGCGAGCACCACGTCACGGGAGAACGCGTAGTCGAGGAGCCCCGGGTCGCCGCGCAGCGCAGATTCGAGAACCCCGTCGCCGGGCAGGAACAGAACGACGAATTCCGGCGACACAGGTTGTGCGGACCAGTACGACTTCGCGGACAGCACGTTCACGTGCGCCCGCACGGCCTGCGCGTGCCGGGCGATGACCTCGCGGTTGTCGGGGACTGCGCCGGAGGTCGATTCCAGGTACGCGTGCAGCGGCACTTTGGCGTCCACCACGATCCGTCGTCCACCGGCGAGTTGAACCACCAGGTCGGGTCGCACGGCCCGGTCGGCGTCCGACTGCCCCTGTACCTGCGTCGCGAAATCGCAGTGCCGCGACATCCCGGACAGTTCGACGATTCTTTCGAGTTGGATCTCGCCCCAGCGGCCGCGAACGTGCGGTGCGTGGAGTGCGCTGGCCAACTGGCTGGTCTGCTGGTGTAGTCGCTGCGAGGTCGCGTGCACTCCGCGCATCTGTTCGGCGAGGCCGGCGTAGGCGTGGGCACGTCCGGCCTCGCTCCGCCGCAGTTCCTCCGACAGCCGTCCGAGTGTCTCGCGCAGCGGACCCACCACGAGGTCGACCTCCGCGCCCAGCGACGGCCCGGGACGTTCGCCGCCGGAGTGATGTCCGCCCGTCGCCGTACCGCGGGCGAACCACCCGAGGAGTGCGCCGACGATGAGACAGAGCGGGCCGATGATCGCTGCTGGTGTCATGCCGCCATCTTGGCGCGAGCCTCTGACATCGATCCCGGGCGTCGATCCCGGCCTGGCAGCTCTCCGACGGCTCGAGGCGCACGGGCTACTCGTCGTCCGGACCGCGGCGTCGGTGGCCGGCTCAGTCTTCGAGGTCGGGCGGCGGCTCCTCACGAGCGAGAAGGTTCCGCTTGAGATCGAGCCCGTAGCGGAACCCGCCGAGACCGCCGCTCGCCCTGGTGACGCGGTGGCAGGGAACGAACAGGGCGGCGGCGTTGCGCACACAGCATTGAGCGGCGCCGCGGACCGCTGCCGGACGCCCCGCGCGTTCGGCGAGCTGACCGTAGGTGACCGGGTATCCCGCCGGCACCAGCCGCAATGCCGACCACGCCGCGGCGATGAACGGGCCCGCGATCTGACGCACCGCGACACCGGACGGAGCGGCGAAGTCGCCGTCGTAGTAAGCGGTCACAGCGTCGGCGACCGGGCCCGCCGGGCGCCGGCTGAGCTGACCACCGCGCAAGGCGGGAGCGATGAGCCCGGCGAGATACTCGGCCGACTCGGTCCAGCCGGCGGCGTGCACGGTGTCCGCGTCGTCGTACAGGACGGTGAACGGGCCGTCGGCGGTGGCGACGGTGGTCCAGCCGAGGGCTGGGGCTGTTGGCATGGTCATCGGACCTCCCGGTGTCGGCCGGCGAGGTGATGGACTCGCCGGGATCAGACTGACGTCTACTGAATTGGACGCACCGCACCGTGGTTCGGTTCCATTCCCGTCTCCCGGCGCGTACGACAGTCGGACGACCCCTCGCGCGGCGGACCGCGGATGTCGGAGGCGTATGTGAAGATTGGCGCGTGAGCGACCGAAACGACGAATCTTCGCCGGAACCCGACACCGGGACGAGCGACCGCGCCGACGCAGCCGCCGCGGAGCCGACCCCGGAGCGATTGCTGAACCCGGTCACCGGCAAGCCCTATCCGACGCGCGGCAGGGTGTTCCTGACGGGCCTGCGGTCCTCGTCCATCGTGTCCTTGCAGATGCTGCTGGTGATGGTGTTCTTGTTCGCGCTGCTGTGGGTGATGTCCAAGCTCTGGGTGATCCTGCTGCCGGTGATCCTCGGTATCGTCGTCGCGACGGTGCTGTGGCCGCCTGTCCGGTGGCTGCTCTCGAAGCGGGTGCCGCCCGCGGCGGCGACCCTCGTGGTGCTGCTGGCGGCGATCGCGGTCATCGGCGGCGTCATCGGCGGCATCGTGCCGTCAGTCATCGACCAGGCGCCGCAGCTGGCCGATCGCGCCGTCGACGGTGTGCATCGGGTTCAGGAGTGGATCCAGGGTCCGCCGCTCAACGTCGGCGACGATCAGATCAATGCTCTCGTCAACGAGATCACCAGCAAGCTGCAGAAGAGCGCGACCACGATCGCCTCGGGTGTGTTCAGCGGAGTCGGCGTCGCGACCTCGGTGCTGGTGACGCTGTTCACGACCGTCGTCCTGGTGTTCTTCTTCCTCAAGGACGGGCCCAAGTTCCTGCCGTGGCTCAACCGCACGATGGGGGCCGAGGGGGCCGTTCACATCAGCGAGATCCTGCGGCGGATGTGGGAGACGCTGGGCGGCTTCATCCGAACCCAGGCCATCGTCAGCTTCGTGGATGCGGCCCTGATCGGCATCGGCCTGGTGGTGCTCGACGTGCCGCTCGCGGGAGTGCTGATCGTCATCACGTTCATGGGCGGATTCATCCCGATCGTGGGTGCCTTCGTCGCCGGTGCGCTCGCGGTGCTGATCGCGCTCGTGTCGAACGGGCTCACCTCTGCCCTGATCGTGCTCGGAATCATCCTGGCGGTGCAGCAGTTGGAGGGCAATGTCCTCTCGCCGTGGCTGCAGGCCAAGTCGATGAACCTGCACGCGGTCATCGTGCTGCTGTCGGTGACGTTGGGCGGCAGTCTCTTCGGCATCACCGGAGCGTTCCTCGCGGTGCCCGCGGCGTCGTGTCTCGCCGTCGCCCTGAGGTACATCCTCGAACAGATCGGCAGAGCCGCGGGCGATGAGATAGCCGCTGAAGACGAGGCGGCCCGGGCGGCGCAGCAGGAGTCCCGCAAGCGGAGGCGCGGGCCGGGTAGGTCGGGCGCGCAGACGCAGATAGACTGACCTCCCGTGAGTCTTACCCTCGGAATCGTCGGCCTGCCCAATGTCGGAAAGTCGACGCTCTTCAACGCCCTGACCCGTAACGACGTGCTCGCCGCGAATTACCCGTTCGCCACCATCGAGCCGAACGTCGGTGTCGTGGAACTGCCCGACGCGCGGCTCGACCGGCTCGCCGAGATCTTCGGCAGCGAACGGATCCTCCCCGCCGTCGTGTCTTTCGTCGACATCGCGGGAATCGTCAAGGGCGCATCGGAGGGCGAGGGCATGGGCAACCAGTTCCTCGCGAACATCCGCGAGGCCGACGCCATCTGCCAGGTGGTCCGCGTGTTCTCCGACGACGACGTGGTGCACGTCGACGGCCGCGTCGATCCGCGCGCCGACATCGAGGTCATCGAGACCGAACTGATCCTGGCGGACATGCAGACTCTCGAGAAGGCGATTCCGCGTCTCGAGAAGGAGGCGAAGAAGAACAAGGACCAGGCGGAGTCGCTTGACGCGGCCAAGAAGGCGCAGGCGGTTCTTGACAGCGGCAAGACGTTGTTCTCGGTGAAGGACTCGTTCGACCTGTCGTCGGTGCGCGAACTGCATCTGCTGACCGCCAAGCCGTTCCTCTACGTCTTCAACGCCGACGAGGCCGTTCTCACCGACGAGGCACGCAAGCAGGAACTCCGCGACGCCGTCGCACCGGCCGACTGCGTCTTCTTGGACGCCAAGGTCGAGAGCGAACTCCTCGAACTCGAGGAGGAGGACGCTCAAGAACTCCTCGACTCGATCGGGCAGGACGAGCCCGGTCTGCGTCAGCTCGCCCGCGCCGGCTTCCACACGCTCGGTCTGCAGACCTACCTCACCGCCGGTCCCAAGGAGGCGCGCGCCTGGACCATCCGCCAGGGCGACACCGCGCCCAAGGCCGCGGGCGTCATCCACACCGACTTCGAGAAGGGCTTCATCAAGGCCGAGATCGTGTCGTTCACCGACCTCGACGCCGCCGGCTCGATGAACGCGGCCAAGGCCGCGGGCAAGGTTCGCATGGAGGGCAAGGACTACGTGATGGCCGACGGCGACGTAGTCGAGTTCCGGTTTAACGTCTAGCGATAATGACAGGCAGTCCGGTTCGCTGGTGACACCCTCGGGTCACCAGCGCCGATCTCGGCTGGGGCGACCCATCCACGCAGGCACTCGTTCCCGACACCGTCCTTCCAACTCAAGAGGATGCGGCATCAAGCCCGGGGCGCTGCACCTTCTGTGCGGCTTGCCCGGGTCCTCGACCACCATGAACATGGTTGAGGACGTCTACGCCGAGTGACGATCCGAGTGATGAACGGAGAGCAGATGACCGAGACGATGCGTGCCCTTGTGTCCGGACGCGGACCCGAGTGGATTCTCGCCGATGCGGCGCTTCCCGAGCCCGGTCCGGGCCAGGTGCTCATTCGCAACCGCGCCGCGGCGACCAACAACGCCGATCTCCCGATGCTGGCCGAGGCCGACCCCACCAGAGGCGGACACGGCCGTGAGTTCATCGCCGGATTCGAGTACGCGGGGGAGATCGCAGCTCTCGGAGAGGACGCCGGCGACTGGCAGGTCGGGGACCCGGTGATGGGCACTTTTCCGTCCGCGTTCGCGGACTACCTGATCGCGGACCACCGCTTCGTGCTGCCCCGTCCCGAGGGGTTGGCCGCGGACATCGCCTGCGCGTTGCCGACAGCGCTCCTCACCGAGTTCGGTGCTCTCACTGTCGCCGGGTTCGTGCCGGGGCGAAGCGTTCTCATCACGGGCGCGACCACCGGCATCGGCCTGGTCGGCGTGCAGATGGCGAAGGTGCTCGGCGCTTCCTCGGTCGTCGCGACCACACGTACCTCCGGCAAGCGTGAACTTCTCGCCGGTCTCGGCGCGGATACGGTGATCGTCACCGGCGACGAGGACCTGACTCAGGCAACACTCGCCGCGACCGGCGGCAAGGGCGCCGACGTCGTCCTCGACCATGTCGCCGGCGAGACCTTCGCGCAATGCCTTCCCGCGACCGCCGAGGACGGTCACGTCGTCAACATCGGTCGCCTCGCAGGTCCCGCGTCCACGATCGACCTCGACGCGTTGTCCTACCGGCACCTGACCGTCCACGGCGTCTCGTTCGGGTTCTCCCGCGACTGGGAGACCGTGCCGATCCTCGAAAGTCTGAGCGCTGACGTGCTGCCCGCAGTCGCCCGCGGCGAGATCCAGCCCGTCATCGACTCCGTCGTGGACGTCGCCGACTTCCAGCAGGTCGCAGAACGGCTTCGTTCAGGGAAGGCGGTCGGCAAGGCCGTCCTGGTATTCGGCTAGATGTGGTGCGCCCGATGACCTCGTCACGTGAGCAGCACTCGACCCGCAACGGAAGTCGTCCGGCATGACTGAGGTCGTCGTCAGCGGCAGGCTGATCTGCGGCGATGACGCGCAGACCGCGATCGTCGAGCGACTTCTGCCGCGACATGTCGAACTCACCCGGGCCGAACCCGGATGCGTCGCGTTCTCGGTGCTGCCGACGTCGGAGCCGGGCGTGTGGGCGGTCGACGAGACGTTCGTCGACGCGGCGGCGTTCCGAGCGCACCAGAGGCGGGTCGCGTCGAGCGAGTGGGGCCGGATGACCGCCGGAATCGAGCGCGTCTACACGACCCAGGGCAGCTGAGGCGACCGGCACATCGACCGTCCTCGCGCCGTCCAGGGCCGTCGATCGGCGTGGCTGCTGGCATATCGGCCTTCTTCCTGGTAGTTAGTTGCGATGACAGAACAAGAATCGTCATTCAGCCGGACCGCACTCTTCTCCGCCGCAGCGCGCGCAGCGCACGCGCTCGTCGACAACCCACCGCACTTGCTCGTGGACGACGCCGCTCAAGAACTGTGTCGGCTGACGAGTCCGTCGCCTCTCGATTTCCAGTCTGGCCGAGGCGCCCATCCTCGCCGCCGCGCGCCTGACCGCGTGCGCGCGATCTCGCTACGCGGAGACGGTGCTCGCCGAGACGGGAAACGACCAAGTCGTCGTGGTCGGCGCCGGTCTGGACGCCACTGCGCTGCGGCTCCAGACCGGCAGACACCGGGTGTGGGTGGTGGACCGTCCGGGAGTGCTGCAGTGGCGGACGCGGCTGTTCGCAGAGGCCGACCTCGCGGACACCGCGACAAGCGTCGCCGCTGATCTCGCCGACGGTCTGCGAGTAGGCGATCTCGACAATGCAGGAGTCGACCTCACCCGCCCTGTCACCGTGCTCTGGCTCGGTGTCAGCATGTACCTCGCACCCGATGAGTGCCGCAGGTTCTTCGGCGACGTCAGCGCGCTGGCCGACGGATCCGCGCTCGTCTTCGACTACCACCTGAGCCGGGAACTGCGTGACGACGCCGGCCGCGACTACGCACGTGCGGTCGCGGCGATGGCGGGCGCGAGCGGTGAGCCGTGGCAATGCGCGGCGTCCCCGGACTCGGTCGCGCAATGGCTCACCGAGCACGGGTGGCGGGTGGAGGCCGATATCGACGAAGCGGACGTGACCGACGACGGCTTCTTCGACCGGCAGCAGTACTTGTCGCCGATGCGGCTGGTACGCCTCGTCCACGCGGTCCGGTGACGGTCCCTCGCGCCGCGCGACCTCAGTTGATGATCTCGCCGCCGCCGTGTTCGAGAGTCGCGGCCAGTCGCTCGCGCCAGGTTCGGAGCTCGTCCGCCGTGAGACGCTTCCAATCGGTGACCTCGCCGACCACGCGAAGCGGGTGGACGCTGCGATACGACCGGGTGGGATTGCCGGGGAATTTCTTGTCGGTGACATTCGGATCGTTCTCGAAGTCGCCGGTCGGTTGCACGAGGTAGACCCGTGGTTCGCCGTCGCCGGCCGCGAGTTCGGCGGCGAGGCCGGCGCCGTCTTGCAGCGCGGTGAAGTAGATGTGGTTCATCACCACTTCGGGACGGTAGTTGGACCGGAACCCGGCGGTGAGGTGGTCTCCGATGTCGAGGTCGGCCTTCGTCCCGTGAAAGTACGGTCCCTCGTCCAGCACGTCGTTCACCGAGTCAGGCTACCCGATCCGGTGCTGCCCGACTCGGTGGCTGACGGTCCGCGCTCAGCGTGCCGCGTCACCGTCGCTCCGCGACCTGTCGGTGCAGCAGGCTCGGCCACAGTGCCATCTCTGCCGGTGTGCGTGCCACGGTCAGAGTCGCGTGCGGCAGCAGGTCGACGAGCGCCTCCGCGGTCGACAGCGGATGTCCGGCGTCGTCGGTCCACGCCAGAATCGAGGTCGGGACGTCGATCGCCGCGACGTGAGCGGGCGAGGGGAGGTCGCTGAGGGCGGCGCCGCGCAGAACGGACGGCAGCAGGTCTGCGGCGACGGCCGGCACCGTCTCGCGGGTGCCCGCGAGCGCCGGGGGCCGGGGTGCAGTGCGTCCCGCGTCGATGAACGCGTCGATCCCCTCCGTCTCGACGGTGTCGGCGGCTGCCCGATACATCTCGGCCATCGCGGGCCGGCTGTCCCACGCGGTCGGTGGGATCACCAGCGTGAGCCCGGAGAAACGACCGGGATCGAGGACGGCGGCGTGCAACAGAGTGCCGGTGCCCATCGACGGCCCGACACCGTGCACCCGCTCGCCGGGGAACCAGGAGTCGAGCAGCCGCAGCAGGTCGTCGGCCAGCACCGGCCACCGATGGTCGCGGGGCTCCGGCCGCCCGGTCGACCGACCGTGCGCCCGCGCGTCGTAGCGCAGGAGGCGGGTGCCGCTGAGGCCGCGGCCCAGGTCGAGCCCCAGCGTCCGGTCGCGTGAGCGACTCGATGTGAGGCCGTGCAGCTGGACCACCGGCCACCCGTGCTCATCACTGAACTCGACGTCGAGGTCGGCTCCCGGAACGGTGAACGTCGTCATGGCTCTCCTCTGGGATTGCGGCCGCCGCGATGAGGGGTAGCGTAGCCGCTCATGCGGCTCACCAACGTCGGCCACCTCCGTCTCCCGTTCGGGCGACTGTACGGCTACGACGTCGCCGTGTCCGCTCCGGGAGACGACCTGCCGCTCTCCTTCGACCAGCGCAGGCACGTCGGTGCCGGCGACCGTCCGGGATCGTGGATGGCGCTCTCGTTCGAACTCGCCGAGACGATTCCGCGCGACCGCCTCGCCGACGCCTGGCTGCGGGTCGTCGACAGGCACGGGACGCTCCGGACGGTCGTCGTCGACGGAGGCGAGGGACCGCGCCTGCGTGAGGTCCGCATCGGCGCGGGAGCGTGGATCGAGCATCCGGTGGCTCCCGGCCAAGCCGTCAACGACGCGCTCCGGTCGGTGCTCGACGCGCACTGCAGGCCCTACTCGCGACCGTCCCACCGCCTGTGCGTGCTGGAGAAGGCCGCGGGTCCCACCGTGGTCGTGGCCGCCGACCACGCGCATGTCGACATGTGGTCGATGCTGGTGGTGGCGCGCGACCTCCTCGCCGCCCTGGCCGGCTCGCTCGACGGCGAGGTGCCCGCGTTCGTCGAGCACACTCGGGCGATGGCGAACCGGCCCTCGGCTCCGTCCGACGTCCGGACGCGATGGGCGCAGATCCTCGCCGCCGGCGGCGACGTGATGCCGCGGTTCCCGTTGCCGCTGGGCACGGCGGAACCGAGCGCCGAACGCGTGGAGGTCCGCGATGTGTTCGACGTCGACGACAGCGCCGCGTTCTCGGCGCAGGCTCGGGCCGACGGCGTGTCCACGCTCTCGGCCGCGGTGTCGGTGATGACGTCGGTGACGCGGGAACTGGCGGGAACGCCACTGCGCGCCGTGTTCCCCGTGCACAGCCGCTACGACGCGGCCTGGCACGAGTCGGTCGGCTGGTTCATCACCAACTCCGTCATCGAATCGTGCGACCCCGCCCCGTCGGCCTGCGCCGAAGCCGTCCGCGAGGCGGTCCGCCTCGGATCCTGGCCGCTGCGAGAGATTCTGGAACCGTGGGGCGGTGACATGCCCGAGGCACCCGGGATGTTCGCGGTGTCGTGGCTCGACCTGCGCCGGCTGCCGGTTCGGATCGATTCGGCGCGGATCGACGCCCAGTACGTGGGCGCCGTGATCCGAACCGACGGTGTGATGCTGTGGTTCATCCTCGACGAGGCCGGCCTGCATCTGCGGTGCCGCTATCCGGACACCGCGGAGGCCAGGACCAACGTCGGCGGGTGGCTGGATCTGCTCGTCGCGCGCCTGCAGGAGAGGTCACGATCGTCCGCGGGCGACGTGCTGCGCGTGAGCGGTCGGACATTCCGCGTTCAGCGGGCGCGACGGTCGGACGTCCCGGCGATCGTCGACCTGCTCTCCGACGACGAGATCGGGCGCGATCGCGAAGGCGCCGAACTGGAACGGTACGAAGCGGCGTTCGACGTCCTGGTCCGAGACCGTGCCCACTACCTCGCTGTGGTCCGGGACGAGCGGGATCGGACCGTCGCGACGATGCAACTGACGGTGATCGGCGGCCTCTCGCGCGGCGGCACCACGCGGCTGCAGATCGAGGGTCTCCGCGTCGCCGAAGCAGAGCGCTCCCGCGGACTCGGGAGTGCGATGCTCGATTGGGCGCACGCTCACGGTCGCGCGCACGGGGCACACCTGGCCCAACTCGCCACCGATGAGGCGCGCATCCGTGCGCGTGCCTTCTACGCCCGGGCCGGTTACCGGGCCGAGCACGTCGGTCTCAAACGAGAGCTCTGAGCCGTCGGGGCCGGTCAGGTGAGGGCCTGCGCCAGGCCGACGAGGATGCCCTCGGGCCCGCGTATGTAACAGAGCCGGTAACTGTCCTCGAACCGGACGATCTCGGTGCTGATGATCTCGGCGCCGTGCGGACGCAGGCGCTCCAGCGTCTCGTCGAGATCGTCGACCGCGAACATCACGCGCAGGTAGCCGAGTGCATTCACCGGAGCCCTCCGGTGATCGGCGACGACGTCCGGTTCGATGAACCGCGACAGTTCGAGCCGACTGTGCCCGTCGGGGGTCGCCATCATCGCGATCTCCACCCGCTGCTCGACGAGACCGGTCACCCGGCCCGCCCAGGGACCCTCCACGACGGCCTGGCCGTCGAGCGACAGTCCGAGGGCGCTGAAGAACTCGATGGCCGCGCTGAGATCTTCGACGACGATGCCGACGTTATCCATCCTCACGGGCACGCACTCACTGTACCGAGATCCGTCCGCGATGTTGAGCCAACGAGCACCCGCCGCCGGCGACCGGAGGACATACTGCTTCAGTGATGTCAGTGAAGCGCACTCGTCTCCTCGCCGTGTCGGTCGTCGTGCTCGCAGCGGTCGGGCAGTTGCTGGCAGGCCCGGGCCGCAGCGATGCGGCGCCGACCGGCTGGAAGTACACGATGGTCGGGTTCAGCAACGGCACCGACCGAGCCATGGACGTGTACGGGTCCAGCGACGGCACACAGTTCAAGCCGGTGCGGAAGGCGGCCTACCGTCCGCCGACCGGCCGGGTCCGCGACCCGAGCGTGTTCCGGAACACCGACGGCATGTACTACGTCACGTACACCACCGCAGACGGCGCGAACATCGGCTTCGCCCGCAGCCGTGATCGGGTGAACTGGACGCCGATCGGCAACTATCCGGTCCCGTTCTGCTGCGCACTGCTTCCCGGGACCGGCGACGGCACCGGGTCGATGAACATTCCGGGATCGTCGGGTTCGACCGCGTTGAAGAGCGCCCCGTCACTGTCGCCCTTCACGACGAAGGCGTGGGCGCCCGAATGGTTCGTCGAAGGCGGGCGGGTCCACGTCGTCCTGTCGATGTCCACCGGCGGCGGCTTCGTGCCCTACGTCATGACCGCTTTGGAGCCGTCTCTGCGTCTGTGGAGCATGCCGGTGCCGATCGCCGGCATCGGCGCCGACCACATCGACACCACCATCGTGAAGGTCGGGGCCACCTACCACGCCTTCACCAAGAACGAGACGCACAAGTACGTGCAGCACGCGGTGTCGTCGAAGCTCGCCGGGCCGTACCGGTTCGTGGCACCCGGCGATTGGGGTTCATTCGTCGAGGGACCCGCGGTGACGCAGTTGCCGAACGGCGCCTGGCGCATCTATCTCGACGCGTACAAGGCGGGGAAGTACGTCTACTCCGACAGCACCGACGGAATGCGCACGTGGTCGCCCGTCAGAGAGCTCCCCGGCTTGTCCGGCTCGGTCCGGCACTTCGGTGTGATGCGCGAGCGGGGCTGACGTGCCGACAGCGACCCCGAGGCCCCCGACTACGACCTTCGCGATCTCGCAGGCGACGCAGCAGCGCTCGTGCGGGTGCTCGGAGCGGACAACGCGCACATGGGTGGGCTGGGTGTCGGTGGCATGGTCGCTCAGGTCGCGGGACTCGACTTCCCGGATGTGTTCACCGCGCTCACCCTCGTCGGCACCAGGGCGGTCGCGCCGGGTCCGGTCGACGACGATCTGCCCGATCACGACGCGAACGTGATGGCGGCGCTGTTCTCGCGACCGAGCCCGGACTGGGCCGATCGCACGGCCGTCGTAGCGCATGCAGCCGAGAGCGCGCCGCTCCTTCACAACGACCCGGATCAGGCAGGCCGTCTCGCCGGTCGGATCTGGGATCGAACGCCGTCGAAGGATCCTGCCGTGCACATGGCGAACCAGCGCGGCACCGTCTTCGCCCGGCTCGACTGTGCACCGCGCTGGCGTGAGCACCTCGGCGAGATCCGGATGCCGACGCTCGTCGTCCACGGCCGGCTCGATCCGTTCTTCCCGGTGGGCAACGGTCGAGCCCTGGCCGCGGAGATACCCGGCGCACGGCTGCTCATCCTGGACGACCTGGGTACCGGACTGCCCGAGCAGGCGAGCGGCGAGGTCGCTGCCGCGATGCTCGATCTCTGAACCCCGGCCGGCCGTCGGTCAACCGACGCGCCGGACCAGCCAGTCGACCAGCGGCCTCGTCTGACGCCAGTCCTTCCGAACCCGGTCGACCAGCGCGGGGGAGTGGATCACCTCGTCGAAACCGTAGTCACGGCTCACGGTCAACGACCGGTACCGCAACAGGTCGATCCGCGGGTGGTCGGCGCTCCAGCCGCGCGGCGAGGTCTTGACACGGTCGCCGCCCACCTCCCACCCCTTGCGTTCCAGGGTGTCGACGATCTTCTCGAGCTCGGCTCCGTGGAGGTCGTCGTCGATGGCGCGGCGAATGGCGGCCAGAGTGTCGGGGTCGGCGTGATAGAAGCCGGCGGCCACGCGCACTCCCGGGGCCGAGATCTGGACGTAGTAGCCGGTCGCGGGTCCGACCGCCACGAACGCGCCTTGATGGGTCTTGTACGGGGTCTTGTCCTTCGAGAACCGGACGTCCCGATACGGGCGGAACACCTTCGCCGGACCGAACTCGTCGGCGAGTTCGTCGGTCAGCGCGACTATCGGCGCGGCGACGCTGGACTGGTAGACGTCGCGGTGTGCTTCCCAGAACACTTTGCTGTTGTCGATCTCGAGATCGTCGTAGAAGTCGAGCGCAGCCTCGGGGAATCCGGTGAAGCTCATGGGTCGAGCCTACCGAGGGCCCTGCGGCTGTCCGATTGTGACGAGGGTCAAAGGACGTCGTAAATTGTCCCCCTGAACGGTGTGACGCTGGAAGGGGTGACCGAATGACGGTGGCGAGCGAAGAACGCGCTCCCGACGAGGGCTATCAGCGCGGACTGACCGCGAGTACGGTCCAGATGATCGCCATCGGCGGTGCCATCGGCACGGGCCTGTTCTACGGCTCGGGCGGAGCGATCGAGAAGGCCGGGCCGGCGCTGCTGCTCGCCTACGCGCTCGCGGGCCTCGCGATCTTCATCGTGATGCGCGCACTCGGCGAACTGCTGATCTACCGGCCGGTGTCCGGAGGCATCAGCGAGTACGCCGACGAATTCCTCGGGCGGTTCGCCGGCTTCAGCCAGGGCTGGACGTACTGGGCGGTGTGGACCACCACCTGCATGGCCGAGATCACCGTGGCGGGTAAGTACGTCAACTACTGGTGGCCGGCGATCCCCGGCTGGGTGACCGCGCTGACGGTTCTCGTCATCCTGTTCGGCGCGAACCTGATCTCGGTCGGCCTGTTCGGCCGTGCCGAGTTCTGGTTCTCGGCGATCAAGGTGACGGCGATCCTCGGCATGATCATCGTCGGCATCGGAGTCCTGTTGCCGATCGCCGGCTTCGGTCCGGCCGAGGGGCCCTCGGTGACCAACCTCTGGAACGACGGCGGGTTCTTCGCCACCGGTTTCACCAATGCGCTGCTGAGCCTGCAGATCGTCATGTTCGCCTACGTCGGTGTGGAACTGGTCGGCGTCACCGCGGGTGAGGCGGAGAACCCGAGGGTCACGCTGCGCAAGGCCATCAACTCGGTGCCCTTCCGCATCGGCATCTTCTACGTCGGTGCGATCCTGGTGATCCTGTCGGTCCGCGGATGGCGGAACTTCCACGCCGGAGAGAGCCCGTTCGTCGCGGTGTTCCAATACATCGGCCTGCCCGGCGCGGCCGGTCTGGTCAACTTCATCCTGTTGACCGCGGCGCTCTCGTCCTGCAACTCCGGCATCTACTCCACCGGCCGCATGCTCCGTTCGCTGGCACAGCGCGGCGACGCGCCGCACGGTCTCGACCGCTTGTCGAGCCGGAAGGTGCCGGTGGCCGGAATCGTGCTCAGTGCCCTGGTGATGGTCCTCGGCGTGGTCGTGAACGCGATCGATCCCGATCACGCGTTCTCGTACATCACCTCGGTCTCGACCGTCGGGATCATCGTCGTGTGGTCCACCATCCTGATCTGCCAGATGCGGTTCCGGGCGAAGGTCAAGAGCGGGGAACTGCCCGAATCCGATTACCGGGTGCCCGGAGCGCCCTACACGACGTGGGCGGCACTGGCGTTCCTGGCGTTGGTCTTCGTTCTGCTGTTCTTCACCGAGGACGGACGGATCGCCCTGATCGTCGGCGCCGTCTGGTTCGCCTGCGTGGTGATCGGCTACGTGTTCTGGTCGCGGATGCCGCTGCGGGAAGAGCCCGTCGAGACCGAGAGCCGCGTCGAGCGACGATGACGGCCGATTTCCGGATCGATCCGGCCGGCCCGAGCGCGCCGACGCGATAGGGTTGGGGACGTGTCCAGGTTCAGTCCCCTAGAGTGGCCGGTGTTCCGGCAACTGCGGTCGGGTGACGTGCTGGGCCGAGGCCCCGCGGTGGAGTCGCCGCGCACCAAGGCGATGCAGTCACGCACCGCCACGGCGGACCGGATGGCGCAGAGCGTCTGCCCGTTCTGTGCGGTCGGGTGCGGTCAGCGGGTGTACGTCAAGGATGAGCGGGTCATCGCCATCGAGGGCGATCCGGATTCCCCGATCTCGCGCGGGCGACTCTGTCCGAAGGGGGCGTCGAGCGAGCAGTTGGTGAACAACCCGCTCCGGCAGACCACGGTCCGCTACCGCGCCCCGTACGCCACGCAGTGGCAGGACCTGGATCGGGACACCGCGATCGACATGATCGCCGACCGCTTCCTCGAAGCCCGTCGCAGGCACTGGCAGGACGTCGACGAGCACGGAAACCCCTTGCGCCGCACCATGGGTGTGGCCTCACTCGGCGGGGCGACGCTAGACAACGAAGAGAATTACCTGATCAAGAAGCTCTTCACCGCCGCGGGCGCGATTCAGATCGAGAATCAGGCGCGGATATGACACTCCGCCACGGTTCCCGGTCTGGGAGCCTCGTTCGGCCGCGGTGGTGCCACCCAGTTCTTGCAGGACATGGCCAATGCCGACTGCATCGTGCTCATGGGCGGCAACATGGCGGAAGCGCATCCCGTCGGATTCCAATGGGTCACTGAGGCGAAGGCGCGCGGTGCCCGCGTGATCCACGTCGATCCGCGTTTCACCCGCACGTCGGCGGTGGTCGACAAGCACATCTCGATCCGGGCGGGATCGGACATCGTGCTGCTGGGTGCGCTGATCAACTACATGATCACCCGCGAGCGCTACTTCCACGAGTACGTCGTCGCGTACACCAACGCGGCGACTCTGGTGAGCGAGGACTACCGGGACACCGACGACCTGGACGGTCTCTTCTCCGGCTTCGACGAGGAGTCCGGCACCTACGATCGCGCCACCTGGCAGTACACCGGCGGGCGGGACGAGACGCTGCAGGATCCGCGCACCGTGTTCCAGATCCTGAAGCGGCACTACTCCCGCTACACCCCGGAGACGGTGACGCAGATGTGCGGCATCGCCGAAGCGGAGTTCGAGTACCTCGCACGGTCGCTGGCCGACAACTCGGGCCCCGAACGCACCGGATGCTTCGGCTACGCGACCGGGTGGACTCAGCACACGATGGGCGCCCAGGTGATCCGCACGGCTGCCATTCTGCAGTTGCTTCTCGGCAACGTCGGACGTCCCGGTGGCGGAATCATGGCGTTGCGCGGTCACGCGAGCATCCAGGGCTCCACGGACATTCCGACGCTGTTCGATCTGCTTCCCGGCTACCTGCCGATGCCGTCCGCGGGCAAGCACAACACGTTCGACGACTACCTCGCGACGGTGCGGCCGGCGTCCGGCAAGGGATTCTGGGCGTATGCCGAGGACTACGCGGTGAGTCTGCTCAAGGCGTGGTGGGGTGAGTCGGCGACAGCCGAGAACGACTGGTGCTTCGACTATCTGCCGCGGCTCACCGGACCGGCGGGCACATACCAGACCGTGGTGGAGATGCTGGAGGGCAATGTCGACGGTTACTTCATCGTCGGTCAGAACCCCGCCGTCGGATCGGCCAACAGCCGCCAACAGCGGATGGCGATGTCCAAGCTCAAGTGGCTGGTGGTGCGTGATCTGAACATGATCGAGAGCGCCACCTGGTGGAAGGAGGGGCCCGAGATCGACTCGGGCGAACTGAAGACCGAGGACATCGCCACCGAGGTCTTCTTCCTGCCGGCCGCCACCCACGTCGAGAAGGCCGGCTCGTTCACTCAGACGCAGCGCATGGTGCAGTGGCGCCACCAGGCGGTGGCCCCACCCGGCGACGCGCAGAGCGAACTCGACTTCTACTACGAACTCGGCAGGCGCATCCGGGAACGCGTGGCCGACTCGACCGACCCGCGCGACCGTCCCCTCCAGGATCTGACCTGGGACTACCGCCGCAACGAACACGGTGACGTGGACCCGGAGGCGGTGCTCGCCGAGATCAACGGCCGTCATCTGACGGGGCCGAACGCCGGCGAACCGATCGACTCCTACACCGAGTTGCGTTCCGACGGCTCCACGATCTCCGGGTGCTGGATCTACGCGGGCGTCTACGCCGGCGGGGTCAACAGGGCCGCGCGGCGCACCCCCGGCGGCGGTGGCGGTGTGACGCAGTCCGACTGGGGCTGGGTGTGGCCGTCCGACCGCCGCATCCTCTACAACCGGGCGTCGGCCGACCCGCAGGGCCGGCCGTGGAGCGAACGCAAGAAGTACGTCTGGTGGGACGTGGACGCCGGACGGTGGACCGGATCGGATGTTCCGGACTTCCCGATCGACCGCGCGCCGGGGACGGTGCCGCCGGAGGGGGCGATCGGTGCCGACGCCATCGGCGGCGACGACGCGTTCATCATGCAGGCGGACGGGAAGGGCTGGCTGTTCGCGCCGAACGGTCTGGTCGACGGTCCGATGCCGACGCACTACGAGTCGCAGGAGTCGCCGGTCCGCAACGCCCTGTATCCGCAGCAGCAGTCGCCCGCCAGGGTGATGCTCCCCCGCGAGGACAATCTCGACGCGCCGAGTGCCGGCGACCCGGGTGCCGGCGTCTACCCGTACGTCTTCACGACGTACCGGCTCACCGAGCACCACACGGCGGGCGGCATGAGTCGATGGTCGCCGTACCTCTCCGAACTCCAGCCGGAGATGTTCTGCGAGGTCTCTCCGGAACTGGCCGCCGAATGCGGGCTGACCGCGCAGGGATGGGCGACGATCGTCTCGCCGCGCGGTGTGATCGAGGCCCGGGTGCTGGTCACCGACCGGATGCGGCCGCTGGAGATCAACGGCCGCGTGGTGCACCAGGTGGGTCTGCCGTATCACTGGGGTGTGGGCAACGACGCGGTGGTCAGCGGTGACGCCGCCAACGACCTCGTCGGTGTCACGATGGATCCGAACGTCTTCATTCAGGAGTCGAAGGTGGGTTCGTGTGCGGTCATCGCGGGGCGTCGTCCGCGCGGTGCCGCCGCCGATGCGCTGGTACGCGACTACCAGCGACGGTCCGGGGCCACCGTCGAGACGGACAACAGCCGTCTCACGCCGCGAGAGGAGCAGTGATGGGCCAGCTGACCGGACCGACCGATCCGAGCGCTGATGCGCACTGGCATCCTCACGAGGACCGGCGCGGCTTCTTCACCGACACCTCGATCTGCATCGGCTGCAAAGCCTGCGAGGTGGCGTGCAAGGAGTGGAACGGCAACCCGAGAGACGGCGACCTCGAGTTCACCGGAATGTCGTACGACAACTCCGTGTCTCTCGGTGCCAGCACGTGGCGGCATGTCGCCTTCGTCGAGCAGGACGCGGACCGCATCGCCACGGCACGAGCCTCGGGCGCCGGGCTGGCGGACCTGGGTATGCCGCAGGTCCGCGGTGCCGACCCCCTCGACCCGCCGGCGCCGAGTTCGCCGTCACCGGATACGACGCCGCCGGACACGCCGGAATTCCGATGGCTGATGTCCTCAGACGTCTGCAAGCACTGCACGCACGCCGGTTGCCTCGACGTGTGCCCCACCGGCGCGATGATGCGGACGGAGTTCGGCACCGTGGTGGTGCAGGCCGACATCTGCAACGGCTGCGGCACCTGCGTGGCCGGCTGCCCCTTCGGGGTGGTGGAGCGCCGCAGCGACGGCACGGTGGCGCCGACCGTCCGCGAGGGCGACCGCAAGGGTGAGCAGCCCGAGATCCCGAATCGGGGCGTCGCACAGAAGTGCACGCTGTGCTACGACCGCCTGCGAGACGACCAGACGCCCGCCTGCGCACAGACGTGCCCCACCACGTCGATCTCCTTCGGCCGGCGCACGGACATGGTGGAACGAGCGCACGAGCGAGTGGCGCAACTGCACGCCGAGGGCATGACCGAGGCGCGGCTGTACGGCGCCAACGAGCACGACGGCGTCGGCGGCACCGGGTCGGTGTTCCTGCTGCTCGACGAGCCGGAGGTGTACGGACTGCCGCCCGACCCCCGTGTGTGCACCGCCGATCTGCCCCGGATGTACCGGCGCGCCGGTGCGGCGGTGGCCGGGATGGTGGGCGCCGCCGTGCTGTCGTTCCTCGGCTCGCGAAGGGACCGGCGACCGTGACGAGTTCCGAATACGGCCAGTTCCGTCCGCCGCGTCCGCAGCGTCCGCAGCGGGGGAGGCGTCGCAGGGGCGGCGGTCGCCGCGGCGACGAGTTGATGGTGCCGCAGGCGCAGGTGGAGCATCTCGATGAGAACGGCTACTACGGGCACCCCGTCGTCAAGGCGCCGCCCTGGGAGACGCCCGTCGGTGCGTATCTGGTGCTCGGCGGGATCGCCGGCGGCTCCGGACTGCTCGCCGCGGGTGCTCAGCTCACCGGACGGAAGGTGTTGCGCCGCAATGCGCGACTGGCGGGGCTCGGCGCCGCGGGGGCCGGAGCTGTGGCGCTCGTCGCCGATCTAGGCCGGCCGGAGCGGTTCCTGCACATGATGAGGACCTTCAAGGTCACCTCGCCGATGAGCGTCGGCTCATGGATTCTGATGGGGTACAGCGGGATGATCGGGGTGGCCGCCGCGTCGGAGGCCGACGCACTGACGGGTGATCGGCTGCCGCTCGGCCGGCTCCGACCGCTGCTCCGGGCACTCGAGGGCCCGGCGGGACTGGGGGCGGCCGCGATGGGTGCCCCGCTGGCCGCGTACACCGCGGTCCTGCTCGGCGACACCGCGATGCCGACGTGGAATGCGATGCACCGGGATCTTCCCTTCGTGTTCGTCAGTTCCGCGAGCTTGGCCGCGGGCGGTCTCGCACTGATCACCACGCCCGCAGCGGAAGCGGGACCGGCCCGCAATCTGGCTGTTCTCGGTGTGATCGGCGACGTCGCGGCGACGCGGCTGATGGAGCAGCGGATGGACCCGGTGGCCGCCGAACCCCTCCACCACGGCGGGCCGGGGAAGCTGATGCGCTGGGCCGAGCGGCTCGCGGTGGCCGGCGGCGTGGGCGCGCTGATCGCGGGCGGTCGGCAGGGCCGGGGCCGGCGGGCGCTGGCAGCGGCGGCCGGTGGAGCGCTGGTCGCGGCGTCCACCTGTACCCGATTCGGCGTCTTTCATGCGGGCCTGGAGTCGGCGCGCGACCCGCGCTACACGATCGAACCGCAGAAGCGCAGGCTCGCGGCCCGCCGTGCGGCGGGGGTGACGGGAGACTCGATCACCGGACTGTGATGCCCGGCGCTCCGCCGGCCACGGTGTGCCCGATCACCGGATGGCCGGGCACTTCACCGACCACCAGCAGACCGCCGGAGGTCTGGGCGTCGGCCAACAGCAGCAGATCGTCTTCGCTCACCCCGGCGCCCGCGCCGAGGTGCGGGCGCACCCAGTCCAGGTTGCGTCGCGTCCCGCCGGAGACGTAGCCGTCGCGGAGGGCGTCGAGAGCGCCGTCGAGTACCGGCACCGCCGAGGCCTCCACCACGGCGCTCACGCCGGACGCGCGGCACATCTTGTAGAGGTGGCCCAGCAGACCGAAGCCCGTGACGTCGGTGGCGGCCTGGACGCCGTTCGCCACGGCGGCGTCGGCCGCGTCGCGGTTGAGTGCGGTCATCGACGCGATCGCGCTGGGAAACACCTCGCCGGTCCGCTTGTGCCGATTGTTCAGCAAGCCGACGCCGATGGGTTTGGTCAGCGTGAGAGGGAGCCCCGGCTCGGCGGCGTCGTTGCGCAGGAGACGGTCGGGGTCGGCGACGCCGGTGACCGCCATGCCGTACTTGGGCTCGGGGTCGTCGATGGTGTGACCGCCGATCACCGGGCATCCGGCCTGGGCACCGACGTCGAGCCCGCCGCGCAGCACCTCCGTCAGCAGTTCCATCGGCAGCACCTCGCGAGGCCAGCCGACCAGGTTGACGGCCACCACCGGCCGCCCGCCCATCGCGTAGACGTCCGACAGGGCGTTGGCCGCGGCGATCGCGCCCCAGTCGTAGGCGGAGTCGACGACGGGAGTGAAGAAGTCGGCGGTGGACAGCACCGCCAGACCGTCGGCGACGCGGACCGCGGCGGCGTCGTCGCCGTCGTCGAGACCCACCAGCACATCGGGAGATCGCTGTCCGACGAGGCCGCGCACCGCGTCCTCCAACTCGCCCGCCGGGATCTTGCAGGCGCACCCTCCGCCGTGGGCGTAGTCGGTCAGTCGCTTAACCTGAGTCACACGGCCGAGCGTAGACGGCTATGTTGGTCTGCGGAGGCGTCTGGGTTCCTGGTGGGCCCCCCGGTCTTCAAAACCGGTGAGGTCGAGTATCTCGGTCTGGCGGGTTCGATTCCCGTCCGTCTCCGCCAAACTCTCTCGTCGAGTGACCAGGAGACTGAGTGAATCAGGTTGCGCCGCAGCATGACCCGCGCAGATTGATTCCGCGCACGGATGCTCTGCTGGCGTTGCCGGAGGTAGCGGCGGCTCGTCGGCGCCTGTCGGCGGACACAGTCGTCGAGCGTGTCCGCGCGATACAGGAGAGGGCACGCCGAGGTGAGTTGCCGCCGCAGGAAGTGGCTGCCGCGGTGATCGCCGACCTCACCCGAGCGCGGGCTTGGGCGCAGACGCCGGTACTCAACGCCACCGGCGTCGTGGTCCACACCAATCTCGGGCGCGCCCCGCTCAGCCGGGCCGCGGTGTCGGCGATGGTCGATGCCGCCGGCTACGTCGATGTGGAACTGGACCTGGAATCGGGGGTCCGAGGCAAGCGGGGCGCCCGGACCCGCTCCGCGTTGCTCGCCGCGTGCCCGGCGGCCGGTGACGCACTGGCGGTGAACAACGGTGCGGCGGCACTGGTGCTCGCGACCACGGCGCTGGCCGCCGGCCGTGAAGTCGTCGTCTCCCGCGGTGAACTGATCGAGATCGGAGCCGGGTTCCGGCTGCCCGACCTGATCGCGTCGACCGGGGCCCGGCTCCGCGAAGTCGGCACCACCAATCGCACGCATCTCTCCGACTACGCCGACGCGATCGGTCCGGACACCGGGTGTCTGCTCAAGGTTCACCCCAGCAACTTCACGGTGTCCGGATTCACCTCGGCCGCGCCGGTGAGCGAGCTGGCGCAGGTGGCGCGGGACCGGGGCGTGCCGCTCGTCGTGGACGTCGGCTCCGGACTGCTGGCGCCGGATCGGACATTGCCCGACGAACCGGATGCGGCGACGATGCTGAACGACGGTGCGGATCTGGTGACCGCGAGCGGCGACAAACTGCTCGGCGGGCCGCAGGCCGGCCTGGTCCTGGGGCGGGCAGATCTGGTGCAGCGGCTGTCGCGGCATCCGCTGGCGCGTGCGGTGCGAATCGACAAGCTGGCGCTGGCCGCGCTCGAAGCGACGGTCGCCGGACCCACCGCGCCGGTGGTCGAATACCTGCACGCCGATCCGGAGCGTCTGCGGGCGCGAGCGCAGGCGCTGGCGGCGGCCGTGGACGGGACCGTCGTCGAGCACGACGGCCGCGTGGGCGGCGGCGGTGCTCCGGGAGTTCCGCTGCCCGGCTACGCGGTCCGGCTGCCGGAGTCGATAGCCGCGCGGCTGCGGACCGGGACGCCGTCGGTGCTGCCGCGCGTGCACGACGGGTTCACACTGATCGACCTGCGCTGCGTTCCGGAGGCGGACGACTCGCGGCTCGCCGAGGCCGTCCGCGCCGCCATGCGGGCGGACTGACCCCAGTGTTCGTCGTCGCAACCGCGGGACACGTCGACCACGGCAAGTCGACTGTCGTGAAAGCGCTGACCGGGATGGAGCCGGACCGCTGGGAACTGGAGCGGCGGCGCGGTCTCACGATCGACCTGGGTTTCGTCTGGACCGTGCTGCCCTCGGGTCGGGAGGTGGGCTTCGTCGACGTGCCGGGCCACGAGCGGTTCCTGACGAACATGCTCGCCGGGCTGGGACCGGCCCCCGCCGTGTGCTTCGTGGTCGCCGCAGACGAGGGGTGGCGCGAACAGTCCTCAGATCACCGTGATGCGCTTGCCGCGCTCGGCGTCGACCGCGGACTGATCGTGGTGACCCGGACCGATCGGGCGTCGGCGGACCGGATCGCCGAGGTCACCGCGCAGGCGCGGCACGAATTGGCGAACACCGGACTCGCCGACGCCGAGGCGGTCGCCGTCTCGGCCCGTGACGGCACCGGGCTCGACGATCTGCGCGGCGCGCTGGACCGGATGCTCTCGGCACTGCCGCAGCCGCGGTCCGGACGAGTACGGCTGTGGGTCGATCGTGCATTCACCGTCACCGGCTCGGGCACCGTGGTCACCGGGACACTCGAGGCCGGGGCACTCGCTTCGGGCGAGCGTCTGGACCTGTTCGGCAGAGACGGTCGTCGTGAAGTGACCGTCCGCGGACTCCAGTCGCACGGCAGGCCGCTCGACGCCGCGCGGCCGGTGAGCCGTACCGCGGTGAACCTCCGCGGCGTCGCCCACGATGCGATTCACCGCGGCGACGCACTGCTCACTCCGGGCGCCTGGCCGGTGACGACTCTCGTCGACGTCTGCCGTGTGGGGCCGGGGATGGGCCCGCGGGAACTTCCGGAGTGGCTCACAGCGCACATCGGCACGGTGGCGGTGCCGGTGCGCGTGCGCCCGCTCGACGGCGACCACCTTCGCCTCACCCTGGCGAGGGGACTCCCGCTCCAGCGGGACGACCGCCTGGCGCTGCGCGATCCCGGCGCGGGACGGATCCTCGGCGGCGTGCGGGTACTGGACGTCGATCCGCCCGAACTCGTCCGGCGCGGCGACGCGCGGCGGCGGGCGGGAGCGCTCGCCGGTCTGGCACAGGACGCCGCCGCCCTCGCCGAGGTGCAGCGGCGGGGCGCGGTCCGACGTACCCGACTCGACGACCTCGGCCTGGAGACCGGGGTGGTGCCCGACGGGGTCGAGGCGGTGGGCGAGTGGTGGGTGACGACGCGGCTGATGCATCACTGGCAGATGCGACTGCGTAGCGCGGTCACGGAACTGCATGACCGCGACCCGTTGGCGGCGGGACTGTCGTACGGCGCGGCGCGGGATCTGCTCTCGTTACCCGACCCGGCGCTGCTCGGCGCTGTGGTCGACGGGGCCGGCGTGGCGGCCCGCGGCGGTCTGCTGTCGCTTCCGGAGCGCAGGTCCGATCTCGGCCCCGCCGAAGCGGGAGTCTGCGCACTCGAGAAGCGTCTCGCGGCCGATCCGTTCGCGGCTCCGGAGGCCGACGACCTGGCGGCTCTGGGGCTGGGCGTGCGCGAACTCGCCGCCGCCGACCGCGCCGGGAGGCTTCTCCGGCTCGGCGACGGGCTGGTATTGCTGCCCACCGCGCCGGCGCGGGCGATGCGCGAACTGGCCCGGCTGCCGCAGCCTTTCACCACCTCGCAGGCGCGGCAGGCACTGCGCACCTCGCGCCGTGTCGCGATCCCGCTGCTCGAGAACCTCGATGCGCGCGGCTGGACGCGGCGGATCGACGCCGGTCACCGCGAAGTCGTGCGCCCGTCCGGCCGACAGGCGGCGGAGACGGGGTGACAGCAGAAAGATGACTGGCGCACCCGGGGAGAGGTTTCGGGTGCGCCAGTCGGCATTGCGTTCAGCTCTTCCAGGTCAGGTGACCGCTTGAGGTCACTTGACCTCCGAACGCAAGATTCGGTAGATGCCCAGGGTGATGGGGATGCCGATCCAGATGGCGTGAGCCACCAGGAAGTGTGCCCATTCGGCTCCCGTCGGCCAGGAGTCGGACATCAGCGGGCCGGACGATGTGCTCGTGCTGATCCAGTCGCCCACATGGTGGTCGCGCAGCGCCGGAACCAGTTCCAGAACCAGGCCGATGGCGTTGGGCAGGACGAAGTAGGCGACGATCGCGGCCGGTGTGTTCAGGAACAGCGCGGCGAAACCGAAGCCGAGGAGCAGACCCGTGATCTGGAGGATCACCGCGCCGGTCAGCCCGGCGGCCGGGAACGACCACGAACCGTTCGGGTCGCCGTATGCGGCCCCGACGATCACATTGCCGATGGCGCCGACGATCAGGGCGAAGGCGACTGCGGCCAGTGCGGCGACGAGCGAGGTCACCAGCTTGGCGACCACGATCCGTTCACGTCGCGGTTCCATGGTGAACGTGATCAGGGCGCCGCGCTGGCTCCACTCGGAGGTCACCAGCAGAATCGCCATCACCGGCAGCAGGAAGCCGGTCGGGGTGTTCATGATGCCGAAGAAGTCGGCGAAGCCGGCGCCGTCACCGTTGTCGGTGGAGTTGCCGGTGGTGATCAGCATGACCACCATGATCACGACCGAGATGAGACCCATCGACGCGATCAGCCAGAAGCCGGCGCGGGTGTCGACGAGCTTGCGCAGTTCGACGCGGATCAGGCGGCTGAGCGGGATCGGCTTGGCCGTCTGATCGACGGCCGCATACGTGGTGGTCATCGGAAGACTCCCTGGTTGACGGGCTGCTCACGCTGGGTCTGCTGCGTGAGCTGCAAGAACATCGCCTCCAAGCCGGTGTTGTCGCCCGGCCGCAGCTCCACGAGGTGGATCTGGGCGTCGAGCGCCACCCGGCCGACGACGGTCGGTTCGGCTTCCACGTGGAAGCCGCCGTCGGCAGCGGGGTGCGCGACCACCTGGGCCGCGGCCAACGCGCGTCCGAGCGCGGCGTCGTCGACGGCCTTGACTCGGGTGCCGGTGCCCGCGAGCAACTGCTCCTTGGTGCCCTGCGCCACGATGCGACCCTGCCCGATGACGATGAGATCGTCGGCGATGATCTCGATCTCGTGGAGCAGGTGGCTCGACAGCAGGACGGTGCCACCGCGGTCGGCGTAGTTGCGCAGCAGGGTGCGCATCCAGTGGATTCCCGCGGGATCGAGGCCGTTGACCGGCTCGTCGAGGATGAGTATCCGCGGATCGCCCAGCAGGGCGTTGGCGATGCCGAGCCGCTGGCGCATGCCGAGCGAGTAGTTGCGGACCCGGCGCCCCGCCTCCTGCGGCGTGAGGCTCACCAGGTTCAGGACCTCGTCGATGCGGCTGCGGTCGAGGCCCATGGTCATCGCGGACAGTCGCAGGATCTCGGCACCGGTCCGGCCTGCGTGCTGGGCGGATGCGTCGAGCAGGACTCCGACCTGAGTCGCCGGATTGTGGATGTCGCGGTACTCGACGCCGGCGATGGTCGCAGATCCGGCCGTGGCCGGAGTGAGTCCGGCGATGATCCGCATGGTGGTCGACTTGCCCGCGCCGTTGGGCCCGAGGAAGCCGGTGACACGGCCGGGCTTGCAGGCGAACGAGACGTCGTCGACGGCGACGTAGTCGCCATATCTCTTCGTGAGGTGCTCGACGGTGATCATGACTGACGATTCTGCTCTGAACCGGCGCCGGGCACATCAGTCCGCCGACTGATTCCGGGTCAGCCGAAAGTAGGGTATGACCCTGACCCGGCGCACGAGGGAGCACCGCGGGCGGCGGGATACGGTGACACACGTGCACCCCGACGACTATCAGCCACAGCTCACGTGGCGCAGCCATGCGTGGCGGCTCGCGGTGGTGCTCGCCGTCTCCGGACTGGTCTGGGGCACGCGGGCCGGCTACCAGTGGCAGTACGCGAGGTGGTGGTTCGCGGCTGATCTGCTCCTCGGCGTGCTGTCGTTGATCGCGGTGCACTGGCGTCGGAGGTATCCGGTCGCGGTGGCGATGGCGACCAACGTGGCTTCGACGGTGTCCGCGTCGGCGGCCGGACCGTCAATGCTGGCGCTGGTCTCGCTGTCGACCCGGCGACGGTGGCGGGAGATCGTTCCGGTCGCGGCGGTCGCGATGGTGTGTTCGCTGTTCTCGCAGCTGTGGCATCCACCCGACGAACCCGAGCCGACCGTCATCGACTACTTCGTCGTCGCGGTGATCCTGCTGCTCACGATCGCGTGGGGCCTGTACCTCGGATCGCGGCGTGAACTTCTCGCCTCGTGGCGGTCTCGGGCCAAACTGGCCGAGGCGGAACAGGAGGCCAGGGTCCGGCATGCGAGGGCCACCGAGCGCGGCCGGATCGCGCGCGAGATGCACGACGTGCTCGCTCACCGGATCTCCACCGTGCACATGTACGCCGGTGCGCTGGCATTTCGCGACGACCTGCCGGCCGATCAGGTCCGCGATGCGGCGCGGACCATCGAGCAGATGTCGGCGACGGCGCTGACCGAATTGCGCGAGGTGCTCGGTGTGCTCCGCGACGATCCCGGTGACGCGTCGCCCGAGCAGCCTCAGCCCGGAGCAGCCGACATCCCCGACCTCATCGACGAGAACCGCGGGCACGGAATGAATCTCGCCTTCGACTGCGACGCCGACCTGGCGGCGATCCCCGACGGGGTGGGGCGCACGCTCTACCGCTGTGTGCAGGAGGGTGTCACCAATGCGCGCAAGCACGCTCCGGCGACAGCGGTCGCGATCGGTCTCGACGGTGCACCCGACCGCGGTGTCGACCTGGTGGTGAGCAACCCGCTGCCCATCGGCGACCACAAGTCGAGAGTGCCGGAGTCCGGCTTCGGACTCGTCGGCCTCGCCGAGCGGGTGGAGCTTCGCGGCGGGCGGCAGTCGGCGCATCTGACGGCCGACGGCCGGTTCGTCCTGCGGGTGTGGCTACCGTGGCAGACATGACGTCTCGATTGATGATCGTCGACGACGATCCGCTGGTCCGGTCCGGGCTCCGGCTGCTGGTCGGCGGCGACCCCGGTCTGGAGGTGATCGCCGAGGCAGGAGACGGCCGAGAGGCACTGGCCCGGTACGCGGCCGATCCGGTCGATCTGCTGTTGATGGATCTGCGAATGCCGGTGATGGACGGTATCGACGCGACCGCCGCGTTCAAGTCGGCACCGAATCCGCCCGCCGTCATCGTGCTCACCACCTTCGACGCCGACGAGTACGTGGTCCGAGCGCTGGCTGTCGGCGCCGACGGGTTCCTGTTGAAGGACACTCCGCCGGCGGAGATCATCACGGCGATCGGACGGGTGCTGGCTGGGGAGCCGGCGCTGAGCCCGTCGGTCACTGCGGCGCTCATCAAGCAGGTCGTCGACGGCCGGGACGGAAATCGGGAGTCCACGGCCCGGGAGGCGGTGGACGCGCTCACCGGTCGTGAGCGAGAGGTGGCCGTCTGTCTGGCTCGGGGCGCGTCGAACGCCGAGATCGCCTCGGAGCTGTACATGTCGGTGGCGACGGTCAAGGCCCACATCTCCCGGATCTTCACCAAACTCGACGCCGCCAATCGGGTGCAGGTCGCGATCCGGATCCACGACGCCGGACTCACCTGAGCCGGCGGAGTAGGGTCGGGGACCATGAACATCGGGGACACCGCACCGGATTTCGAGCTGCCCGACCAGAACGGTCGACGGCGACGGCTCTCCGAACTGCTGGCCGACGGGCCGGTCGCGCTGTTCTTCTATCCGGCGGCGTTCACCCCGGGCTGCACGAAGGAGGCCTGCCATTTCCGGGACCTCGCAGCGGAGTTCGCTGCCGCGGGAGTGCAGCGGATCGGGATCAGCCGGGATGACGTCGCGAAGCAGAAGAGCTGGACCGACGAGCACACCCTCGACTACCCGTTGCTGGCGGACGTCGACGGCGCCGTCGCCTCCGCATACGGTGTCCGGCGTGGATCGCTGCTGGTGAAGGTCGGCATGCCGACCAAGCGGGTCACGTTCGCAATCGGCTCCGACGGAGTCATCGCCGACGTGATCGCGTCGGAGATCAACATGAACGTGCACGCCGACCGCGTGCTCAAGGCCCTGGCGCGGTAGCCGATCAGGGCGGTTACCGGCGCTCGGCTCGGGGACCCGGGCGTTCGGCCGGGCGGGGACCTGTGGCGGCGAGCGCCGCGTAGAAGAGAAGCAACGACGACGCGGCGGCGAAGTTCAGCCGGAGGTCGCGGGCCCGGACGTGTGCTCCGACCGCGAGGCAGAAGTACACCGTCAGCATGACCGCCGTGAAGCGGGCCAGCATCGGGAACCTCGGGGCCGCGGCGAGTCCCGCCGCCGACGCGGCCTTGACCACCGGAAACACCCACCGTTGGTCCGCGGGATAGCCCACGTCGTCCAGACATCGCGCGACGTAGGGGATCGGGCCGAGGCAGATGATCGCATCGGCGGACTGGCCCGCGGCGGCGAGCCGATACACGAGGGGATCCCGGAGCAGATCGGTCGGCACGTTCATGTCAACCGATCGTACGGTCGGCGGGGATGGACGACAATGGTGAGATGACTGATTCCGCTGTGTCCTCGTCCGTCTCCGACGGCGTCGGTGTCCTCACCCTCGACGACCCCGACCGCCGAAACCCCTTGTCACTGGCCACCATGCGGGCTGCCACCGAAGTCCTGCGCACTTTCGGCGAGAACCCGGAGGTGCGGGTGATCGTGATCAAGGCGCGCGGTCCGGCGTTCTCCGCCGGCCACGACCTGTCGGAGATGGTCGAGCGCACGGTCGACGACGAGCGGGAGATCTTCGCGGCCTGCACCGACCTGATGACGGCGGTCCACGACGTTCGCCAGCCGGTGATCGCCCAGGTCCAGGGAATGGCGCTCGCAGCGGGCTGCCAGTTGGTCGCCACCTGCGATCTCGCGGTGGCCGCCGACAGTGCACGGTTCTCCACGCCTGGCGTCCGCATCGGGCTCTTCTGTTCCACTCCGATGGTCGCGCTCAGCCGTGCCGTCGGGCGCAAGCGCGCCATGCACATGCTGCTGACCGGCGACATGGTCGATGCCGCGACCGCCGTCGAATGGGGCCTGGTCAACACCGCCGTGCCCGCCGCCGATCTGGAGAGCACCGTCGCGGAGCTGGCCGGGCGGATCGGCCGATTCAGCGGCGACACCCTCGCCATCGGTAAGCGGGCCTTCTACGACCAGATCGATCGCACCGAGCCGGAGGCGTACGCCGCGATGACCGAGGTGATGGCGACCAACGCCGTCACCTGTGATGCCCAGGAGGGTATCTCTGCGTTCCTGGGCAAGAGGGATCCGGTGTGGCGGTCGTAGACGGCGCCACCGTTCAGCCGGACGACGCTCCTCGCGCGGACCCCGCGTACCACACCGGGCCGGTGAGCAGCCAGATCGCGGTGATGACGCCGAGAGTCTTGAACAGACTGAACAATTCGTCGCGCTGGCCGGCGTCGGCGACCGTGAAACCGAGGACGAGCACCACCGCTCCGGCGATCGCGGCGGCGGCGAGCCACCGGCCGAACTCGGCCCACTCGTGCCGGAGCCGTACCGGTCCCCGCTTGGGCACCGGGACGGGTGCCGGGCCGTCGGCGTACCGGTGCGCGAACCTGACATCGGCCCACCGGATCAGCCGCGGTCCGAAGACGACGGTCACGCCCAAGTAGATCGGCGCCAGCCGGTGGGCCAACCCGACGTCGCCGCCGGAGTGGAGGTCGAGTGCCACGGCCGCGAGGAGCGCGACGTCGAGCCCCGGGACGGCCGCCAGTACCAGTGTCGAGAGGCGCTGCGCGCGGACCAGGTAGCGCAACGACAGTCCGCCGGCGACGAGTACCCAGAAACCGACTTCACAGCCGGCGATGGTCAGCAGTACCGGGTCGGTCAGATCGTTCATGCGTTCAGCATCGGGCGGATCGCCCGAAGGCACATCCCTCATCCGGCTCGTCGGCGTCATCCCTTCGGCGGACCCGAAGCCCTGCGACGTGTGCTGTAGTGATGTCTGATGATGTCGATTCCCAGATTCTCGTCGACGACGGTGTCGGCTCTCGGCACACTGGTCGTCGGTCTGCTGCTGTGGGTCAGTGGGGCGTTCACGCTGATCCAGGGCTGGGGCGGGCATTCGGCTCCGGTCAAGATCGCGATCCTGGTGGCGGCGTTCGTCGTTCAACTCGCGGCGCCTCGCCGACCGTCGGCGGCGCTCGCGATCATGGTGGTTCTCATCGCGCTCGACCTTCCGTCGGGTGCGTCCCTTCCGCTCTGGATCTCCTTCACCGACGTCATCTTCGCGGTCATGACGGTCGGGTCCGCGCGGTTGCGCAGGTTCGTCGGTGTCGCCTGCTTCGCGGTGACGGTCGCGGGTGCGGTGGCTGTGGCGCTCGCGGCGGATCCGCGGGCCGGTGTGCTGGTGGGCCTGCTCGGAGTGGCCTTCCTCGTCTCGCCGCTGGGCTACGCGCAGTCGGTGCACGCCACCATCCGGGCGGCGCGGGCCGAACAGTCGGCCGCCGCAGCCGAGCACGCCGCGGCGCTGGCGGAGGAACGTCGCCGGGTGTCGCGGGAACTGCACGACACGGTGGCGGGCCACGTGTCGGCGATCGCGATCCTGGCCGAGGCCGCACGTGAGGCACCGGACCCGAAGCCGGTGATCGCCTCGATGCGCTCCAACAGCCTGGCGGCGCTGTCGGAGCTGCGGGAGATGATCGACGTGCTCGCCGCCGACGGCGATGACACTCCGACTGTCCGCTGGTCGTCACTCGCTCCGTTCGTGACGGCGGCGGAGGCGGTCGGCTCGGCCGTCGAGGTGCACGGCGACACCGAAGGTCTTCCGCTCGCGATCGAGACGGTGTTGACCCGGATCGCGGGTGAGGCGCTGGCGAACGCGACGCGCCACGAGCCGGGACAGCCCGTCGCGGTGCAACTGGTCTCAGCCGGAGACCTCGTCGAGATGACGGTCAGCAACGGTCTCACGGACGGACGTGCGATGGCGCGCGGCGAAGGCGACGGATCGGGAGGAAATGGGTTGCGCAACATGATGATTCGCGCCGAGAGCATCGGCGGGTCCGCGACCGCCGGTGTGGAGGGTCGACGATGGGTGGTCCGCGTGCGGGTGCCGGTGGTGCGGGCGTGAGCCGGACGCGAGTGGTCCTGGCCGACGATCACGCCGCGGTCCGAGAAGGCCTGCGGCTGGTGTTGGAGTCGTCGGGAGAGATCAGCGTGGTGGGCGAGGCGTCGAACGGTGCCGATGCCGTCGACGCGGCCGAGAGGCTGCGGCCGGACGTGGTGGTGATGGACGTCCGCATGCCGGGGACGGACGGAATCGCCGCCACCGCCGAAGTCATGGCGCGTACCGACGCGGCCGTCCTCGTCCTGACGACCTTCGACATCGACGAATACGTGCTCGGCTCACTGGCGGCCGGAGCGAGCGGGTTTCTGCTGAAGTCGGCGTCCGGCGCGGAACTCGTCGACGGTGTCCGACGTGTCGCGCAGGGCGACGCGGTGCTCGATCCCGCGGTGACCCGGGTGGTGGTGGACGCGATGCGATCACGTCCCGCCGAGCCCGCTCCGGATCTGAGTGACCTCACCGAGCGGGAGATCGAAGTCCTCGGCGGTCTCGGCGCCGGACTGTCGAATGCGCAGATCGCCCGCCGCCTGATGATCGGGGAGGCGACGGTGAAGACCCACGTCTCGCGGGTGCTGATGAAGCTGGGCGTGCAGTCGCGGGTGCAGGCCGCTGTGCTGGCGGCACGATCGGGCATCGAGTTGTGAGGCGGCGGCTTTGTCAGAGGGCGGCGGTATGATTCGAACATAGAAGCACAGCAGGAGTGTTCTCGGGCACTGTGCAGGTGGAGGGGGGTGGGTTCGATGGTCGCGTCAGAAGTGCTGCCGGACGATCCGGCCGCCCTCGCCCGCCTGTTGGAAGCTGCGGCGACCAAGTTCGCGTCCCTGCCACTGTCCGCGGTCCCAGAAGACACCCTGCTGGAAACCGTCGAGACATTGGAACGTACTCATCGTCGTCTCGACGGTGTGGACGCCGCGGTGTTGGTGGAGGTCTCCGACCGGGCCGTGTATCGCAAGGCGGGGTATTTGTCGGTGCATCAGTATTTGGCGCAGGGGTTGCGGCTCGGTGACGGTGCCGCCCGCCGCCGACGTGTCAGCGCCGCCGGGATCGGACGGTTCACCGACCTGCAAGGCCAGACCCGCCCGCCGGTACTGCCGGCGACTGCTGTCGCGGTGGGCGAGGGTGCGATCGGTGCCGACCACGTCCGCGAGATCGACGCCGTCATGGACAAGATCCCCACCGCGGTCGACGCGCAGACCCGGGCACGCGCCGAGGTGCAGTTGGCGTGGGTCGCGCGTGAGTTGAGTCCGGCCGGTGTCCGCACCGCCGGCATCCGACTGCTGGCGCATCTGGATCCGGACGGGACCGTCACCGACGAACGCGACCGCAAACGCCTGCGCGGCTTCACGATCCTGCCGCAGGATCTGCGGCTGATGAGCAAAGTCCGCGGGTATTTGACCCCGGCGTTGCGGGCGGAAATGGAGGCGGCACTGCCGTCGTGGGCGGCACCGGGGATGAACAACCCCGACGACCCGGACTCCCCGTCGGGGACCGTGGAGTCGGCCGACCCGGCCGCTCTGGCGGCCGCGGTGGAGCGTGATACTCGCACGCCGGGGCAGCGCACCCACGATGGTCTGCAGGCGCTGCTGCGCGCCTCCCGCACTGGTGTTGGGGGTGGTCGGCGGTCGGGTGATCTGGTCGTCACCGTCACCGACCGGGAGTTGGCCGAGCGGGCGGGGGTGGCGTTGACCGCGACCGGGACCCGAGTGCCGGTGGCGGAGTTGATCGAGGTCGCCGCCGCCGCGACTCCGCATCTGGCCGTCTTCTCCGGTCATACCGGACAAGCCCTCTACCTCGGTCGGGGACGGCGGCTGGCGTCGCGGGCGCAGCGGTTGATGCTCTTCGCCCGCGACCGCGGCTGCACCGCCCCCGGCTGCGACGCCCCGTTCTCCCGGACGCAGGCCCATCATTTCCCGGACTGGGCCGACGGCGGGCCCACCGACATCGACCACCTCGGGGCGGCGTGCGGGCGTCACAATCGCTCCGTCGGCCCCCGCCGCGGGCAATGGCAGACGATGATCCTGATCGACGGTCCCCACGCCGGCCGCGTCGCCTGGCGACCCAGCGGCGGGAGAACGCGGCCCGGGTGGCGGATCAACCAAATCCACCACGCCGAACTGTTACCGGGCCACGAACCGCAGCCGCCGCCCGAACCCAGCGAATCTCGCATCGAGAACTACCTCGACACACTCCTGGCCGCCTGACCGGACACACCCGGCCGGGAGCACGGAAGTGCGGTGGCCGTCAGCTGACGAGCTTCAGCCCGATGACGCCTCCGACGATGGCGATGATGCACACGATCTTCGCGATGCTCGCGGTTTCGGTGCCGGTGATCATGCCGAAGACGACGGCTCCGGTGGCGCCGATCCCGACCCATATCGCATACGACGTTCCGGTCGGCAGTTCGCGCATCGCGTAGGCGAGGCCGCCCATGCTGATGACGAGTGCGACGAAGAAGACGATGGTGGGGATGAGGCGGTGAAGACCTTCCGACCGTCCCAGGGCGGTGGCCCACACCGCTTCGAAGACGCCGGAGAGGATCAGAACGAGCCAGTGCATGAGTGCTCCTCGTCCACCGTCTTGTCGCAGACCGGGTACGGCGGGCTCGTCCGGGCGCCCCGCCACGGGGCGTCGCCACGAAGGCTACCCACCCGGTCGCACGACGGCCAGACGCCGATGACGGATGGAGACCACGACCACACCGAACGGCGTCCCGTCCGAAAACGCGAGTGTCTAGAAATCTCCGTTGTCACGCCGAAGCGACCGGATCGACTCCACCAACTGACGCGCCTGGGCGCTGGTCATTCCGACATGGGAGAAGACGCCGTTGTTCAGCACTGCCGTCGCCTTCTCGACCAACTCCCGGCCGTCATCGGTGATCGACACGAGTGTGGTGCGGCCGTCGCTCGGGTGCGGTATCCGCTTCACCAGCCCGGCGTCGGCGAGGCGTGCGATCGCGTGGGTGGCCGAGGAGACGTGCACCTGAAGCCGGTCGCTCGCCTTGGAGATCGGCAGTTCGCCGTGCCGGGTGAAGGCCAGCAGCCGCAACAGCTCGAAACGGGAGAAGGTGAGGCCGAACGGTTTGAGCTCCTGCTCGACGCGCGCGAGCATGATCTGGTGCGCGCGCATCACCGACGTGACGGCCTCCATGCCGTCGGCGATGTCGCCGCCCCAGCCTGCGTCTTCCCAGTTGCGGCGGGCCAGGGCGATCGGGTCGCGCTCGTTCGACTCATGATCCACCCCGGCCACACCACTCCCATCGTCTACGGCTGCGCCGAGCTCGAGATCAGCGCAGGGTTTCGATTATCGCACTGAAGTCGAGATCGCTGTGCTCGGCGGCGAAGGCGTCGTACAGTTCGGCCGCGTGTGAGCCGAGCGGTGCGGTGGCGCCGGTGGTCGACACGGCGTCCATCGCCAGGTGCAGATCCTTGTTCATCAGCGCAGTGGCGAACCCCGGCCGGAAGTCGTTGGCTGACGGTGCCGTCTCGACCGGCCCGGGCACCGGGCAGTTGGCCGAGAGTGCCCAGCAGTTGCCGGTGGCACCGGTCACCACGTCGTAGAGCGCCTGATCCGAGAGCCCGAGCTTCTCCGCCAGAGTGAACGCCTCACCGACCACGATCTGCTGCACGGCCAGGATCATGTTGTTGCACAGCTTGGCGGCCTGGCCGTTGCCCGGTCCGCCGCACGGCACCACCTTGCCCGCCATCGGCGCCAGGATCGGCTGTGCCGCGGCCAGTGCCGCGTCGTCGCCACCGACCATGAAGGCCAGGGTTCCGGCCGCCGCTCCCTTGACCCCGCCGGAGACGGGGGCGTCGAGCTGCATCATGCCCGCGGCGACGGCGAGATCGTGTACGGCACGCGCGTCCTCGACCGAGATGGTGGAACTGTCGATGAACAGCTGACCCGGCGTCGCGTGCGGCAGCACGGTGTCATACACCGCCCGCACCGCTGCGCCGCTGGGAAGCATGGTGATGACGACGTCGGTTCCGGCGACGGCCTCCTCCGCCGACTTCGCTGCGCGGACACCGTCGGCGACGGCCGCTTCCAGCAGTTCGGGGACGAGGTCGAAGCCGACCACCTCGTGTCCGCCCTTGACCAGGTTGGCGGCCATCGGTCCGCCCATGTGACCGAGTCCGAGGAAAGCGATCGTGCTCATCGGTTGCCCTTTCCGACGGTGACCCGCTGCGCCTCGGCGCGACCGATCACCATCCGCATGATTTCGTTGGTTCCTTCAAGAATGCGATTCACCCGCAGGTCGCGGACGATCTTCTCGATACCCGTCTCGTGCAGGTATCCGTAGCCGCCGTGCAACTGCAGCGCCTGATCGGCGACGGTGAAGCAGCTCTCGGTGACGAATCGTTTCGCCATCGCGCACAACTCGACCTTGTCGGGATCGTCGGCGTCGAGTGCCTCGGCCGCCCGCCACAGGAGCAGTCGGGAGGCCTCCAGAGAGGTCGCCATCTCGGCGAGCGTCGCCGAGATGGTGGGTTCGGCGATCAGCGGCTTGCCGAAGGCCTCACGCTCGGTGGCGTAGACGAGCGCCTTGTCGTACGCGGCTTGCGCACCGCCCATCGAGCACGCGGCGATGTTCAGCCGCCCGCCGTTCAGGCCGTTCATCGCGATCGAGAATCCCGTGCCCTCGCCGTCCGGGCCGCCGAGCATCGCATCGGCGGGGACCCGGACGTCGTCGAAGATCACCTGGGCCGTGGGCTGGTTGTGCCAGCCCATCTTGGCCTCGGGCGGACCGAAGGACAGCCCCGGCGTGCCCTTCTCGACGACGAACGTGGAGATTCCGCGGGGGCCGGCGTCACCGGTGCGCGCCATCACCACGTAGACGTCCGAGACACCGCCGCCGGAGATGAACTGCTTGCTGCCGCGAAGCACGTATTCGTCGCCCTCGCGGCGGGCCGACGTCGACAGCGCCGCGGCATCCGACCCCGCGCCGGGCTCGGTGAGGCAGTAGCTCGCGATGTGCTCCATCGACGCCATCTTCGGAACCCAGCGCTTGCGCTGCTCCGTGGTGCCGTAGGTGTCGACCATCCACGTGCACATGTTGTGGATCGACAGGAACGCCGCGGTCACCGGATCGGCCTTCGCCAGTTCCTCGAAGATCCGCACACCGTCGATCCTCCGCAGGCCGGAGCCGCCGACGTCCTCGTTGGTGTAGATCGCAGCCATCCCGAGCGAACCCGCCTCGCGCATCTCATCGACCGGGAAGTGCTCGGTGGCATCCCATTCGAGAGAGTGCGGGGCGAGCCGCTTGCGGGCGAAGTCGCGGGCCGCTTCGACGACGATCCGATCGTCGTCGGGCAATTTCGGATAGGGCATGTCGTTACCTGATACGCCTGTTCTCTCGTTCCGCGACGGGCCTCAGTGCATGGTCGGGATGGAGAACTCGGCGCCCTCCTTGATGCCCGACGGCCAACGTGAGGTGACGGTCTTGGTCTTGGTGTAGAACATGATCGACGCGGGGCCGTGCTGGTTGAGATCGCCGAAGCCGGAGCGCTTCCAGCCGCCGAAGGTGTGGTACGCGACCGGCACCGGGATCGGCACGTTGATGCCGACCATGCCGACCTCGACGCGCGAGGTGAAGTCGCGCGCGGTGTCGCCGTCGCGGGTGAAGATGGCCACGCCGTTGCCGTACTCGTGCTCGGTGGGCAGCGCCAGCGCCTCCTCGTAATCGTGCGCGCGGACGATGGTGAGCACCGGGCCGAAGATCTCGTCGGTGTAGATCGACATGTCCTTGGTGACGTGGTCGAAGAGGGTGGGGCCGAGGTAGTAACCGCCTCCGAGATCGGTGCCGTTGAACGAGGCCTCGGTGGCGCCCTTGCCGCGACCGTCGACGACGAGTTCGGCACCCGCGGCGACGCCCTGCTCGATGTAGTCCACCACGCGATCACGTGCGGCGGCGGTGATCAGCGGACCGTAATCGGCCTTGGGGTCGTGGCTGTGACCGACGCGCAGCGCTTCGACCCGCTCGACGAGCTTGGCGCGCAGAGCGTCCGCGGTCGCGTCTCCGATCGGGACGGCCACCGAGATCGCCATGCAGCGCTCGCCGGCCGAGCCGTAGCCGGCGCCGATGAGGGCGTCGACGACCTGATCGAGGTCGGCGTCCGGGGCGATGATCATGTGGTTCTTGGCGCCGCCGAAGCACTGGCTGCGCTTGCCGTTGGCGGCGGCCGTCTCGTAGATGTACTGCGCGATGTCCGACGACCCGACGAAGCCGACGGCCTTGACGTCGGGGTTCACGAGCAGTGCGTCCACGGCGGTCTTGTCGCCGTGCACCACCTGGAACACACCGTCGGGCAGGCCGGCTTCGGTGAACAGCTCGGCGAGGCGGACCGGAACGGACGGGTCGCGCTCCGAGGGCTTCAGGATGAAGGCGTTGCCGCAGGCCAGGGCGGGGCCGGCCTTCCAGAGCGGGATCATGGCGGGGAAGTTGAACGGGGTGATGCCGGCGACCACGCCGAGCGGCTGCCGCATCGAGTAGACGTCGATGCCGGTGCCCGCGCCCTCGGTGTACTCGCCCTTGAGGAGGTGGGGGATGCCGACCGAGAACTCGATCACCTCGAGTCCGCGCTGCACGTCGCCGCGGGCGTCGGCGACGGTCTTGCCGTGCTCGCTCGAGAGCAGCTCGGCGAGCTCGTCCATGTTCTGGTTCACCAGCTCGATGAACTTCATCATCACGCGGGCGCGGCGCTGCGGGTTCATGGCGGCCCACGTCTTCTGGGCCTCTTTGGCGGTGGCGACGGCGGCGTCGACTTCGGCGGCGGTGGCCAGCGGCACCGTGGCCTGAACCTGACCCGTGCTGGGGTCGTAGACGTCGGCGGTCGCGCCAGTCGCGGCGACGTGTGCGCCGTTCAGGTAGTGATCGATGGTCCGCAGTGCAGTCATGCGCCGTCCTTCCAGAGGCATCCGTTCGTGACGTGAACCACGATATACTTGGACATCCAAGTAATTCAAGAGGGAGCCGGACATCTGCAGGTCGGCGACGGTTTCAGCGGGTAGTCAGCATCCTCTCCACTGCGGTTCGCGCTTCTGCGCGAAGGCCGTGACACCCTCGCGGAGATCCTCCGAGACGAGGACGGTGTCGAGGACCGCGAGGCTCTCGTCCACGGCCCGGACCGTGTCCGGCTGCGATTCGGATCCTGCCATCGCCGCCAGGGAGGCGCGAACGGCGACCGGTGACGCGGCCAGGATCTCCGCGGCCACGGCGCGGGCGGCGGACATCACTTCACCGTGCGGTGCCACCCTCGACACCAGGCCGTACGCCAGCGCCTCCGCGGCGTCGATGCGGCGTCCGGTGAGGATCATGTCGCGGGCGAGGGCGGGCGGGACGACGCGGGGGAGGCGGACCAGTCCGCCCGCCGCGGCGACCAGACCGACCTTCACTTCGGGCAGACCGAAGGAGGCCTCCTCGTCCGCGACGATCACGTGGCAGGCCAGGGCGATCTCGAGCCCGCCGCCGAGAGCGAAACCGTTCACCGCGGCGATCACCGGCTTGGTCCGGTCTCGCCGCGCGGTGAGTCCGGCGAAGCCGTTGGCGGGCATCGCGAGGCCTCCTTGGGCGCCGGCGCTCAGATCGTTGCCCGCCGAGAACGCGGCCGAGCCGGCGCCGGTCAGGATTGCAACCCACAGATCGGGATCGGCGAAGTACGCGTCGAAGACGGAGTCCAGTTCCGCGTTCGCCGCCGGATTCAGCGCGTTGCGGACCTCGGGCCGGTTGATCGTCACCTCGAGTACCCGTCCCTCGCGCCGGACGAGCAGATGCTCGTACCGCTCGGCGAATCCGACCGCCGCGCGCGGATGGCGCGCATCGAGGACGTCGCGTGTGCGTGCCGCGTGGTTCTGGTTCGTCGACGCGCGGACGAAGATCGGCGTTCCGATGGGGTCGTCGTCGGCGCGCAGCAGATCGAGCAGGGCGGGGTCGTCCACGGCCGCGACGAACCGGGCGCCGTCGCCGAGCCGGCCGACCACGGTGGCTCCGGGGGCCTCGCCGTCGGGATCGATGACGACGAACGACTCGATCGTCGCCGGGCCGTTCGGATAGTGCGCCACCCGCACCGACGGTGCGGCGTCCAATTCGCGTTGCAGGTCGGCGGAGGTGCTCGGACGCCAGGGAGCGGGGACGGACGAGTACACGCCCACCGAGTACTTGCTCAAGACGCCGCCGTTGGCTGCGACCAGGCCGAACGAGCCGGGCTCGCGCCGCGCCCGCGACACGATCTCCGCGATGCCGTGCATCGAATAGTTGTTGCCGGGCCCGCCGAAGTAGGGGAGCCCGCCGGTGACGGTCAGTCCACGGGGGTCGTCGGGCGAGAGTCCGAGCTCGTCGATGACGTGCGAGACCGCGACCGGGAAGCAACTGTACAGATCGAAGTGCGCGACGTCGTCGACATCGGTGCCCGCCAGGCGCAGTGCCTCCCGGACAGCGGCGACCGACGCGGGTCCGCGGGAGAGGTCCGGCCGGGTCAGGAGCGGCTTCTCCCGCAGGTCGGCGTGGCCGTGGACGAAGACCCAGCGGTCGGCGGGTATCCCCGCCGACCGGGCGGCCGCGACGGACATCAGTACCGCGGACGCGGCCTGGTTGACGTGGTCGCGAGCCACCATTCGGCGCGGGTAGGGGACCGAGACGCGGCGGTTGCGGTCGGTGACGGACGCCAACTCCTCGGCGGTGAACTCCTCTCGGGCGGCGGCGAAGGGGTTCCGCGCCGCCACGCGCGTCATCGGTGCGAACAGCTCGCCCATCGACCGCGCGTACTCGGCGGCGCCGAGTCCGAGACGGTGACGCCGCGCGTTCTCGACGATCGAGTACTGGGAGATGGGTATGACGACCCCGTGCTTCACCTCGTCGATCGAGGTGAGGCCGCCGATCGAGTAGCCGCGGTCCTCCAGTTGCCCGCCGACGGTCTCGCTGAAGTCCGGTGCGGTGCCCGAGCGCTGGGCGTGGCGGACCGTCGACATCACCTCGGCCCCGAACAACACCACCGCGTCGGCACGGCCGGCGGCGATCTCGGCGCCGAACTCGTTCACCAGATGCTGCGGGCTCTGCCCGCCGGTCACCTCTTCGACGGCCCTGCGCGGATCCATGCCGGTGCGGCGTGCCACCGCGCGCGGCATGTTGTCCGGCCGGCCGAAGGGCGACGACGACGCCGGGCTCGACCGCTCGAACGATCGGACCGCCACCACGGTGTCGACGAGGCGTGCCACGTCGTCGGCCCCGGTGTCGGCGAGCGCCGCGCTCACCGCGCGGGCCGCGAGGTCGGCCTCGGAGAGGCCCGCGTAGTCGGCGTCGTCGATGCGTTCGGCTGCCTGGCCGACCCCTACGATGACCGGTGTGGTGGGTGGAATGTCATCGAGGCGGTACACGCACTCCGGCCGGGACGCGGATGCGCCGGGAGCGGGCTGTGCGGGTGTGGGGGCACTGGACACGGGTGGAGCCTTTCCGGCGCCGCGGCCGCGACGCCTGACACTGCACCGCATTATGCCCACGTTGCCATCGAGCGATGGCAAGGAGGTCTCGTGAGCGCGTTGACGCCGCCCGACGCGGCGATGTACTGGCGATCGTTGACCACGGCGAACGATCAGTTCCTGCTGTATGCGTTCGACGCGCCGGACGACCCGTCGGCCGATCCGTTCGCCGAACTCGCGCCCCGCGCGTCCGGGATCGCAGACCTGCGTCTCGGCGTCGCCCGCGTGCCGTGGGATCTCGGATACCCGCGCTGGCGCGCGTCACCTCCCCGTCCCGAGCAGTTCTGCCGACACCCGGCCACCACGTGGACCGAATGCCTGGCCGCCCTGGGGCATCTCATGGCGAGCGGCGACCGCACCGCCGGGCCGCTGTGGCGGCTGCATCTGTTCGAATCGCTCACGGATGTGCCCGACGCCGACGGCCCGGCCAACGTGGTCGTGCTCCAGATCTCGCATGCGCTCGGTGGCGGGCGGCGGGTCTCGGCGATCGCACGACGGTTGCTGACGCAGGGTCGGCCCGACCGGGTGCGCAGCAGCGCGCCGCTTCCCTCCGCCGTGGCCTCCGCAGTGGCCGCCGCCGCGGGCGCCGCGGCCATTGCGCCGCGACTGGCGACCGGAACCGTCGCCGGTGCGGCCGCGTGGATGCTCCGATCCCGTTGCGGCACAGCGGAAACACCGGGCGCCGACGTGATCGAGCCGACCGTGCTCAATCGTCCGGATCCCGGCGCGGTGGAGCTGCGGACGGTGACGCTGCCGCGATCGTCGGTCCGGCGGCTGGGATCCTCGGTCACCGTCGGGGCACTGGTGGGGCTGGCCGAGGTGCTCGGGCGCTTCGGCGGGACGAGTCCTGACGGCCGGGTGGTCGCAGAGGTCGCCGTCTCCCGTGAACCGGCGACCCGAGAACCGGCGGCTCGGCGCCGGAACGACTTCTTCTCCGTCGGCGTCGATCTGCGCCCCGACCTCGATCGGCGTGCTCGATCCGGGGCGATCGCGAGCCAGCTCGACGCGGCGCGGCGGCGAGACCGTTCTGCGGTGGCCCGCGTCGACCGCTGGGCGGCCGACTGCGCTCCGTCGGTACTGGGATCGCTGGCCGTCCGGCTCTCGTCCGCGGCGCCGGTCCCGGAGCGGGTGGCGGGTGCGACCGTGGTCTCGTCGGTGAACCGCGGCGACGGCGACCTCCGGCTGGCGGGCGGTCGAGTGCTGTTCACCGCGGGGTTCCCGGCCTTGTCCGCGGTCCACGGACTCACCCACGGCGTGCACGGAATCGGTGCCACGGTGACCGTGTCGATCGCCGCTCGCGGAACCGCCGCGCGGACCGTCGACGAGTACGCCGCAGCGGTGCGCGCGGCCTTCGGAGGAAGCCCGGCGACGCCACCTTCGCACGCGTAGCATTCGCATATGACTGCTTATGTGACCCAGAACCCCGCCACCGGCGTCGTGGAGCGCGAGTTTCCGACGATCACCGACGACCAGATCGATCCGATCCTGGAACGCGCCGAGAAGGCATATCGCCAGTGGCGGCAGACTCCGATCGAGCAGCGCGTACAGATGCTTCGCGACACCGCCGCGGCGTACCGCGACCGGGCGTCCGAACTGGCCGCGGTCATCACGAAGGAGATGGGGAAGCCGACCAAGCAGGGTCTGGGTGAGCTCGCACTGACGGCGATGATCTACGACTGGTACGCGGACAACGGCCCGGCTCTGCTGGAGACCGAGCAACTCGATCCGCAGGGAGCCGCGGAGTCGATCGTCACCCGCACGCCGATCGGCCCGATCCTCGGCATCATGCCGTGGAACTTCCCCTACTACCAGGTGGCCCGGTTCGTAGCCCCGAATCTGTTGCTGGGCAACGCGATCATCCTCAAGCACGCCCCGATCTGCGCTGCGTCGTCGGAGCTGATGGAACAGATCGCGCACGCCGCCGGGGTTCCCGCCGACGCCTACATCAACGTCTTCGCGACCAACGAGCAGATCGCGACGATGATCGCCGATCGCCGGTTGCAGGGCGTCTCACTCACCGGATCGAGCCGCGCCGGGGCGGCGGTCGCGGAAGTCGCGGCGCGCAATCTCAAGAAGTCGGTGCTCGAACTCGGCGGATCGGACCCGTTCATCGTGCTCGACACCCCGGATGTCGCGGCGCTGGCCGCCGGCGCCGCAGCCATGCGGACGATGAACGCGGGCCAGGCGTGCAATTCGCCCAAGCGGTTCATCGTCGATGAGTCGATCTACGACGACTTCGTCACGAACCTGACGGCGGCGATCTCCGGGCTCGCGGTGGGCGATCCGGCCGAGGACGGGACCAAGGTGGGGCCGCTGTCGTCGGTCACCGCGCGTGACAACGTGGTCAAGCAGGTCTCGCAGGCGGTGGAGCAGGGCGCGACGCTGCACACCGGCGGAGAGGCCCTCGACGGGCCGGGCGCGTTCATGGCTCCCGCGGTCCTCACCGATGTGACGCCGGAGATGGACGCGTACCGCGAGGAGATCTTCGGCCCGGTGGCGGTGGTCTACAAGTTCTCGTCGGTCGACGAGGCCGTCGATCTGGCCAACGACGTCGAGTACGGACTCTCCGGTTCGGTGTGGAGCTCGGACGTCGAGGCCGCGCAGGCCGTGGCCGACCGGCTCGATGTCGGCATGGCGATGGTGAACGAGCACGGGACCTCGCTGCCCGGCCTGCCCTTCGGCGGCGTCAAGCAGTCGGGGTACGGCCGTGAACTCGGACAGTGGGGTCTCGGCGAGTTCGCCAACGTGCGGTTGCGCCGGACCGCGAAGTAGCTCAGGAGCGACCGGGGTACCGGCTGACGGCGTCGTCGGTCGGGTCCCCGGGAAGCTGCGGCCGCGTCGGTGTCTGCGGGGTCGCCGCGGTTCCGGCGCGGGTGAGGCGCTTGGGGAGCCGGTCGGCCAGCCCGCCGATCGGTGCCACGGACGCATTGAGCAGTTCCACGACCTCGTTGAGGTGGTCGACGGTCTCCTGCATCGCAGCGAGATTCGGCGGCAGCGAGGCGAGCGTCTCGGACAGCTCGGTGAACTTGTCGAGCGGTCCGCCCGGAGCGATCAGCTTCTCGAGGGCACCGTCGGCGCCGAGCAGTTGATCGAGCAGGCCCTCGTCGCCGGCGGCGCGGTCGAGCACGCCGCCGGGCTGGGACAGCTTCTCCAGCACACCGTCCGGAGCGGTCAGCTTGTCGACGATGCCGCCCTCGGATGTCAGCCGCTCGAGGATGCCCTCGTTCTCGGTGAACTGGTCGACCACACCGCCTTCCCGGGTGAGCCGGTCGAGCGGTCCGTCCTTCGCGGCCAGCCGCATCAGGATCCCCTTCTCGTCCGTCATCTGGTCGAGCAGGCCACCGCGCTCGGTCAGCTTCTCGAGCAGACCGTCCGGAGCGGTGAGACGGTCGATCACGCCGCCCGGCTGGATCAAGCGGTCGAGGGGGCCGCCGTTGGCCAGAATCCGGCCGAAGGGGCGGTCGGGGCTCAGCAGATCGGCCACCTGGCTGAGGATCGCGAGCGGAGCCCGGACAGTGGCGATCTCGCTGTTCTCGTCGATTCCGAGCATCGAGTTCACCTCGGACTCGATGCTCTCGGCGGTGAGCCGCGCGACGTTGACGACCGACTCGACCGTGGAGAGTGCGATACCGGCCGTGGCGAAGCCGAGACGCAGTGGCAGCTTGACGGCCATCCGGACTTCGTTCGCGCTGCTATTCATGGTCGACGATTGTAGCGGTCGTCATTTCCTGGCAGCCGCCTTCGCGGCCTTCTTGAAGTCCCGAACCCGCTGGAGCGACTCCGGATCGGTGACATCGGCCACGGAACGGTATCCCTTGCGGCCGTAATCACCGGTCACCTTGGTCCACCCGCGCGGTTTCACGTCCAGTTGCTTGGCGAGCAGGGCCACGAAGATCTTGGCCTTCTGCTCGCCGAAACCGGGCAGCGCGCGGACACGCCCGAACAGTTCTTCGCCGGTACGGGCAGTGGTCCAGAGGGCGGCGGTGTCGCCGTCGTACTCGTCCACCACCGTTCGGGCGAGCTCCTGGATCCGGCCGGCCATCGACCGCCCGTAGCGGTGTATCGCGGGCGGAGTGGCGCACAACTCGGCGAAGGCCTCCGGGTCGGCGTGGGCGATCGCCACCGGATCGAGGGTGCCGAACCGCTCCAGGATCTTCGCCGGTCCGGCGAACGCCCGCTCCATCGGAAACTGCTGGTCGAGCAGCATGCCCGTCACGAGTGCGAAGGCGTCCGTGGATAGCAGTGCGTCCGCGACCGGGTCCTGGGCGATCTGGAGGTCAGCCATGCCGCTCATGCTAGTCGCCCGCGGTCATCGGCACGCCGGTCGTCGGCGAACTCCGAGACCTCTCCGGCGGCGCCCCGGTCGAAGTCCCGGCGCTCGCGGCTCCCGGCTGGCACACTCCCAAGCATGCGTACTGCAGACTGCTCAGCCAGGAGATCGGTTCGGGGAGTACGGCGCCGGGGGAGGGCGGTCGCGGCGGCGGGCGCGAGCGCGGCGGTGCTGGCCGCCGGGTGCGTCGCCGTCCCGCAGGCGCACGCGTCGCCCTACGGCGCCGAGTACGTGCGGTCCATCCGGTGCGACAGCGCCAATCCGTGGCCCGGTGCGCGGCTGCGGATCGTGGTCGATGTGTACACGGGCGGCCCGTTCCCGACGGACGGACTGCCGGGGCCGGCCATCACGCTCTCGTCGAACAATCCGGGCGGGGTGGGTCCGGTGCTCGAGTTGACGATGCTCACGACTGTGACCTGGCGCAACCTGTCGACCGGACGGACCGGCACCGTGCGGGTGCCCACCCGCGCGCACGCCGCCGACTGGGACGTCGTGCTCCACCCGGGTCGCGGCGCCGTGCAGTTCACCGTGCATCAGAAGATCGGGGCGATGGCCTTCAACCCGATGGTGAATCCGCAGTACTCGTCGTGCACCGGAACGGCAGTCGCATGACCGCGTCGGAGACCGGGCGCACAGACGTCCCGCTGATGCGAGTCCTCGGAGTCTCGACCGCCGCAGCGGTCGGCGGCTTCCTGTTCGGTTTCGACAGCTCGGTCGTCAATGGTGCGGTGGACGCGATCCAGGGCGAGTTCGAGCTGTCGGACCTGGTCACCGGCGTCGCGGTTGCCATCGCCCTGGTCGGTTGCGCGCTCGGGGCGTGGTTCGCGGGCGGACTCGCCGACCGGTGGGGCCGCAAGAAGGTGATGCTGCTCGGTTCCGCCTTGTTCATCGCCTCGTCGATCGGCGCCGGTCTCACTCAGACGGTGTGGGATCTGATGCTCTGGCGGCTCATCGGGGGTCTGGGCATCGGCATCGCGTCGGTGATCGCTCCCGCGTACATCGCCGAGATCGCGCCCGCCCGGTTCCGCGGCGCGCTCGGTTCGATGCAGCAGCTCGCGATCACGCTGGGCATCTTCGCGGCGCTGCTGTCGGACGCGGTGCTCGCCGACAGTGCCGGCGCCGCCGCCAACACCCTCTGGCTGGACATCGAGGCGTGGCGGTGGATGTTCCTGGTCGGTGTGGTGCCGGCCGTCGTCTACGGCGTGCTGTCGCTGACGATCCCGGAGTCGCCGCGCTATCTGGTGGTCCGCGGACGAGACGGCGAGGCCTCGCGGATTCTCGCTCACGTGACCGGGGAACCCGATCCGGACGGCCGGGTCGCGGAGATCCGCCGCACTGTGAAGCTCGAGTCCGCGGCGTCGATGCGCGACCTCGCCGGGCCGGCGTTCGGTCTCCACCCGCTGGTGTGGGTCGGTATCTGGCTCGCCGTGTTCCAGCAGTTCGTGGGCATCAACGCCATCTTCTACTACTCGACCACCCTGTGGCAGTCGGTCGGCTTCTCCGAGTCGGCGTCGTTCGTCACCTCGGTGATCACGGCGGTCATCAACGTGGTGATGACCTTTGTGGCGATCGGCTTCGTGGACCGGGTGGGACGCCGACTGCTGCTGCTGTTCGGCTCCGTGGGCATGTTCGTGGGGCTGGTGCTGGCATCGGTGGCCTTCACGCAGGTCTACGACGCCGTCGACGATTCGGGCGATACGGTCTCGCGGCTCCCGACGAGTTGGGGCGTGCTGGCACTGATCGGCGCGAATCTGTTCGTCATCGCCTTCGCCGCCAGCTGGGGACCGGTGATGTGGGTGATGCTCGGTGAGATGTTCCCCAACCGCTACCGAGCGGTGGCTCTCGGTCTGTGCACCGCGGTGAACTGGCTTTCCAACTTCACCATCTCGCTGCTGTTCCCGGCCGCGATGGGCTGGGTGGGCCCGGCCTTCGTCTACGGCTTCTTCGCGCTGTGCGCCGGGATCTCGTTCTTCTACGTGCGCGCGAAGGTGCCGGAGACGAAGGGCATGGAATTGGAGGAGATGGGCTGACTCAGAACAGTCCGCCGAGGAAATTGTCGACGGCGGCCTGCTCCTGACGCTTGCCCGCCGACTCGTCGCCGGTGAGATACGTGCTCATCTTGACCTTGTTGCTCGAGAGCTGCGCCTGGGTGACGTACCGCAGCGATGCGGGCACCACGACGCTCTCGTCCACCAGGCGCTGGCTCATGAGGATCGGGCGGTTGAAGCCGCGTGCCGGGATCGCGAGCGACTTGCGCAGCGATGATGCGAGCGCGGCGTTCGACGCGAGCGGCTTCGAGACCAGGTCGGCCAGCTGCGTGCCGCCGATCTCTTTGATCAGCGCCGAAGTGCACAGCTTCTGAGCCTTCTGGACCAGGGCTTCGCCGCGCGGGGTGAGGATCGTGCCCAGGTCCTCGGTGCTCTGAGAAGCCAGGGTGTAGAGGACGTCGGCCACCACGGCCGTCGGTACCGCCGAGGACGACGGACTCAGGCCGGCGACCACGTCGTCGTAGCCGGCCGGAATGCTGGTCGCGGCGGCGCCGCGGAAGTCGAGCTCACCGGTCTGCCACGCGGTCGCGTTGCGGGCCAGCGACGTGGCGGCTGCGGCGCCCTGCGTGGAGCCGACCACCGCCCACTTCGGCGACAGCGAGGACGAGCCCACGTCGGCTCCGGCACGGACCGCGTCGACGATGTTGTGCGCGGTCGCGTCGACGTCGGAGTACTGCGGTGAACCCGGCGCGCCGACGGCCGCGTAGTCGGGGGCGATGACGGCGTAGCCGCGACCGAGCAGATGGCTGAGCGTCGAGCGGTCGTCGGCATCGCGCTTGGCCGACGGGGCACATGAATCGTTCCAGCCGTCGGAGCCGTGGGCCCAGACGACGACCGGCCAGCCGGCCGCCGGCGCCTTGCCCCGGGGCTCGAGCAGCACAGCCGTGGACAGATGCAGACGCTCGTCGGCGCCGACGGACCAGTAGCTGTACTGCTGGCCGGCGGCGGCACCCGGCACCAGCGCCCGGTCGTCGATGGTCCGGTTGGCGAACACCGATCCCGCGGTCTGGCCGCCGGTGGGGGCTGGGGCGTCCTCCGGATCGGCGACGGCGAGTGCGCCGGTGACGCCGCCGACCGTCAGCGCGGCTGCCGCGGCGGTCACGACGAGGGTGCGGGCGAGCCGCTTCCGGGCGGTGATCATTATTCGGTCCTTTACGACGGGCCGCCGGGCTGCGGCGGAGTGAGAGAGTGCCGGTGCGGCCGGCACAGTAGGGATCGGCGTCAGTCCTGAACTAGTCAGTTCTGGACTGTGCCGAGCGCGGGCAGGAAGAAGCAGGTGCGGCCGGCGGTGGTCGTGGTGCCGAAGACCGCCGAGAGGATGTGGCCCTTACCGGTGTCGACGCGGGCGAGACGGACGCCGTGGAAGTTCTCGGTGTCGGTGAGCAACTGCTTGAGCGGTCCGGCGGAAGCGGCCTCCGACAGCGGCTTCAGATCGGCCAGGCCGCCCTTCATGGTGGTGGTGTTGAACCACGCGACGCGGAACTGGTCCGAGTCGGGCTTGCCGGGCGGCACCAGTGCGAAGGCCGTCTGATCCTCACCGATCGCCGTCAGCAGTTCCTTGCTGTCGGCGGGCAACAGCGAGGTGAGCGCAGTGAGCACCCCGGTGCGGTCGGCGGCGACGGTGGGCCACGGGCCGGGTGCCGCCAGAACCGGGGCGGTGGTGAGTCCGAGCGGGTTGTCGGGGGTGGGCTCGGCGCACAGCGGAGCCACGGCGGGGGACAGCAGGGACGTTCCGGTGACCTTCTGCAGCACGGTCAGCACGTCGGCGGCGGGAGCCGGTGCGGGCGCCGCGGGGACGGTGGCTGCGACCGGGGCGGGCGTCTGCGGGTCGCTCTGTCCGAGCCTGCCCAGACCGAGCTTCTCGAGGCCGGCGCCGTCGAGACCGATGCCGTTGAGAACACTCGCGCTGTCCAGGTACTTCGACAGATCCAGCCGGCCGTCGGAGGAGAGGATGGCGGTGATCGCCTCGACGGCCTTCTCGTCGCCGCCGGTGGCCTTGAGCTTGCGCAAGAGATCGGCGAGCGCGGCGTCGCCCGGAATCGTCGGCAGGGTGCGCACCTGATCGGCCTGCGGTGCGGCCGTCTGCGGTGCGGTGGAGTCGGGTGCCGACGGTGCCGTGGAGTCGGGGACTGTGCTCTGCGGGGCGCTCGTCTCGGGGACGGCGGTGCCCGGAGTGCTCGCCTCGGGCGACGGTGCCGCCGGATCGGCCCCGGCGGCGGCCGGCACAGCGAGTGCTGCGGCGGCGACTGCGAGCCCGGCGATGCCGAACCGCATCGATCGGTACGTGCGTGGACTCACTGGCTTACCTCCACAACTGCGCAACGGCCACGGCGGCCGTGACCGCTGTGGCTGATGTGACTAAAGTTTCTTAAGTTAATAATGAGAATCAACCGCTGGATTTCTCAAGGAGCGAGTCCGAGTCGTTACCTGGATGCGACCCTTTGGAGATGTCGGAGCTGTTGCGCCACAAAGCTTTTCGTTGCCATAGCGATGTCCGTCACAAGGTGCGGCGGCGCCCCCGAAACCGATCAGAGCCCCGGACCTCCGATGGTCCAGGGCTCTGATCGAACTCGGGTCGAGGGGCTCAGATGATCGCGGTGCCGATCGTCGGAGCGATCATGCATGAGACGTTCTTGCCCTTGATCTTCGTCGTCACGGTTCCGTAGATCGTCGACACGATCCGGCCGCGGCCGGTGTTGGCGATGCCGGTGAACGTGCCGGGGCCATTGGTGGCGTTGATCTTCGGATTGGGCAGCAGCGCCTGCTGTCCGGTGCGGCCGTTGTCGATGTTGAGCCAGGTGACGAAGAGCTTCTGTGCCGACTTCACCGCGGGCCCGGTGCCGAGGCTGGTGTAGACGTAGCCGGCCTGGCCGCGCTTCGGGCCGGGTGCCGGTGCGGCCTGCGGTCCGGCCGTCACCAGGGCCATGCCGACCGAATTGCCGCCGCCGGGCATGCAGCCGAAGCCCAGGGTCGGATACAGGAACTGCTGGATCCGCGGCTTGCCGGGGCCGGTGGGGATGTCGGGCGCGTCGCTCTTCTTCTTCTCGGCCGCGGGGGTCGCCTCGAGCGACAAGGTCTTCGCGGCCTCCTTGGCCCCGGGCTCGCCCAGGAAATCGATCAGCGAGCGCCAGACGTCCTGCGCCTCGGCGGGTACGGCCGGGTTGTCGGCCAGCTTGCGGACCTGGGCCAGGAGCTCGGTGTTGACCTTGCCGTCGGAGTCGCGGGTGGCGGCGGAGCCGATCAGGGCCGGAGTCAGTGCCCCGAGGGATTCGAGGACCTTGGGCTCCACGGTGGGCGCGTGAGCGGCGTCCGGGATCGGAAGCTCCTGCTGCGCGGCCGGAGCGTCCTTCGCGGGCTCGGCCGATGCGGTCGACGGGACGAGCAGAGCGGGGGCGATGACTGCTGCCGCAGCGACGGCTGCGGCGGTGCGGCGGGAGCGCGCGAGTCGCACGGCTGAATCCTCTTCGGTCGACGAACAGTTGTCTAGTGAGGCGAGTGTAGCCACAATCCCACGAAACTACTGAGACGTGTGTGAAAATTGTTACACAAGAGGTTGGAGGGATTTCGGCTGCGGATGCCCTCCGAATGCGGATACGCACCGTCAACTGGTTAGATTCGCCTCAGGTGAGCAACAACTGGCCCGCAGGCGAAATCTGGGGGCTTCTCTATCGAGGGGACGTGGGTTAGCAGATGGCCTTCTTCGGCAACGCGCGCTTCGGCAGCGCGCGGCGCAACCGCGCCGTCGTGGCGGCGGCACTGGCAGCCGTGCTGGTGGCGACGTCGGCGTGCACCTCCGGATCGGGTGGTGCCGACGAGGTGACGTTGTTGACGCACGACTCGTTCGAACTGCCGCAGAACCTGATCGACCGGTTCGAGAAGCAGACCGGTACCGAACTCAAGATCGTGCGTTCGGGCGATGCCGGGCAGCTCTCCTCAGTGGTGTCGCTGACCCCGGGATCGCCCAAGGGCGACGCCGTGTTCGGTATCGACAACACCTTCGCGGCCCGGCCGATCGAAGCCAAGGCGCTCGACCCCTACACCTCGCCCGCCGCGGTCGACGGCTCGGCGAAGTACGACATTCAGGGCGCGCCCGGGCAACTCACCGCCGTCGACCGGGGAGACGTGTGCCTGAACGTCGACGATGCCTGGTTCGACAAGCACGGCATCGAGGCGCCCACGTCTCTCGAGCAGCTCACGCAGCCCCGGTACCGGGACATGGCGGCTCTCCTCGACCCGTCGACGTCGTCGCCAGGGATGGGCTTCCTGCTCACCACGATCGGGCGGTTCAAGGGCGGAGTGGACGACTACTGGCGCGGCTTGGTCGACAACGGTGCCCAGATCGTCTCCGGGTGGGAAGTGGCCTACAACCAGTTGTTCAGCGCCGGCGCCGGGCACGGCGACAAGCCGATCGTGGTGTCGTACGCGTCGAGTCCGGCCGCCACGCCGGGCACCAGCGCACTGCTGAACGCGTGCTTCGCGCAGGTGGAGTACATCGGCGTCCTGCGCGGTGCGGCGAACACCGCGGGTGCGCGCAAGCTCGTGGACTTCATGCTGACCCCGGAGGTGCAGGCCGCGCTGCCCACGGCCATGTACGTCTATCCGGTGCAGAAAGACATCCCGCTGCCCGCCGACTGGCGGCAGCGTGCGCCGATGCCCGCGTGGACCGTCACGATGTCGCCGGAGTACATCGACGCACACCGTGAACAGTGGCTGAACGAGTGGCGCGCCACGGTCAAGCGCTGACCGTGTCCGCGCCGGCGCGCCGGACCCCGGCGCCGATTCGCCGCACGTCGACGGCCGCTCGGGTCGCGACGGTCGTGCCCGCGGCGTTCATCGTGGTCATGTTCGTATGGCCGCTGGTCACCCTGGCCCGGCGGGCGGTGGCCGATGACGACGGTGCGGGCTTCTGGCAGTTGATCGACCGTACGGCTGGCTGGCATCTGCTGGCGGTCACCCTCGCCCAGGCGGCGGCGTCGGCGGTCCTGACAGTGCTGATCGCGGCGCCGATCGTGTGGCTCGTGGCCACCGTGGACCTGCCGGGCACGGCGATCCTCCGGGTGATCGTGACGGTCCCGTTCGTCCTGCCGACCGTGGTGGTGGGGGTGGCCTTCCGGGCGCTGCTGACCGGGCCGCTCGGCTTCCTCGGCGTCACCGACGGGTGGGCGGCGATCCTGCCCGCCCACATCTTCCTCAACGTGGCGGTCGTCGTCCGTGTCGTCAGCGCCGCCTGGCAGCAGATCGACCCGAGGACCGTCGAGGCCGCGCGAACCCTGGGCGCGACCGCGCCGCGGGCCTTCTGGGACGTGGTGGTTCCGCGGATCGCGCCCGCGCTGGCCTCGGCCGCGGCGCTGGTCTTCCTGTTCTGCTCCACCAGCTTCGGTGTCGTGGTGGTCCTCGGCGGCGGCACCGCCCGGACACTGGAGACGGAGATCTACCAGCAGGCGATCGGGTACTTCCGCATCCCGGAGGCGGTGGCGCTCTCCCTCCTGCAGATCGTGGTGGTCGCCTGCGCGCTGCTGCTGACCCGCGCGGTCGGCGGATCGTCCACCGTGGGCGCCGGTACGGCTCCGGCCGCAGGCCACCGGCGACGGCCCCGCGGGATCCGCCTGCCGGCGGCCCTCCTCGCACTCGCGTGGACCGCCCTGTGGCTTCTGCTGCCCCTGGCGGCGCTGGTGCTCTCGTCGCTGCGCCCCGCGGGTGCCTGGACCCTCGACGGCTACCGCGGCCTAACCGATGGGTCCTACGGCGACTCGGCGTTGTCGGCGATGCGCTACTCCGTCACGAGCGCCGGGGGAGCGACCCTGTTGGCGGTGGTGGGCGGGCTGCTGATCGCGGTCCCGGTGACCCGCGGAGGGGGCCTGCCCGCCCGCTTCACGGCGCTGCTGGCCGTACTGCCGCTCGGTGTGAGCGCGGTGACCCTCGGATTCGGCTATCTGCTGGTGATCGGCACCCTGCCCGTTCAGGTGGTGCAGTCGCCGCTGGTGATCCCCGCCGTGCAGGCGCTGCTGGCGGTGCCGGTGGTGGCGGGGATCATGATTCCCGCGCTCTCCCAGGTGCCCGAACGGCTCCGCGACGCCGCGCGCACGCTCGGAGCACGGCCGTGGCGGGTGCTCCTGTCGGTGGATCTGCGTCTCACGGCGCGGTCGCTGTGCGCCGCGGCCGGTTTCGCCTTCGTGATGGCGATCGGCGAGTTCGGTGCCACCACCTTCCTCGCCCGCGCCGACACCACCACCCTGCCGGTGCTCATCGGATCGCTCATGAGCCGCCCCGGAACCGCGAACCTCGCCACGGCGATGGCCGCATCGGTGCTGCTGGTGGCGGTCAGTGCCGCGGTGATCGCGGCGATAGAGGCCATCGTCGGGACGCGCTCACGCACGGACGGAGAGGGATAGATGCTGACCGTGGAGGGAGCGACCGTCCGGTACGGGCGATTCGAGGCGCTGGCCGGTGTGCAGTGGTCCGTGGGCACCGGAGAGTCCACGGTGACCGCTCTCCTCGGTCCCTCGGGCTGCGGCAAGTCGACGTTGTTGCGCGCGGTGGCCGGCCTCGAACCGCTGGCAGCCGGATCGATCTGCTGGGACGGTGTCGATCTGGCGACGACGGCACCGCATCGCCGCGACTTCGGCGTCGTCTTTCAGGACGGTCAACTGTTCCCCGGCCGTACGGTGGCGCAGAACATCGCCTACGGTCTCGCTCGGCGCCGTGTCCGCGGCCGCGCCGCGGCCGATCGGGTCGCGGAGATGCTGAGGCTGGTGCAACTCGACGGATTCGGCGATCGGCCGGTGTCGGCGCTCTCCGGCGGTCAGGCGCAGCGGGTGGCGCTGGCGCGGGCGCTGGCCCCGCGACCGCGGCTGCTGCTGCTCGACGAGCCGCTGGCCGCGCTCGACTCGCAACTCCGCGAATCCCTCGCCGAAGCGATCGGCGACATCGTGCGCCGAGCGGGCACACCGACGGTCCTCGTGACACACGACCACCGCGAGGCGGCGCTGGTGGCCGACACCGTGTCGGTGATGCGCGACGGCGACATCGTCCAGACCGACACGGCGTCGCGGCTGTGGCGCCGGCCGGTGGACGAAGAGACCGCACGGTTCCTCGGCGCCCGGGCCAGTGTCCCGGGCACCGTCCGGGACGGTGTTCTGACGACCGCGCTCGGCGACGCGAGGCTGACCGGCAGCGCGGACTTCGGCGAACTGCGAGACGGCCCCTGCACGGTGGCTCTGCGTCCGGAGGCCGTCAGCGTCCGACCGGATCCGGAGGGCGATGCGGTGGTGGAGCATGCGGCCGCGCTGGTCGCCGGATGGCGCGTCCGCATCCGGATGGGCGACGAGGTCTTCGAGTGCGTCTGCGATCGGCCGGTGCGCCCGGGAGCGCGGGTACGGCCGACCCTGGAGCCCGGCGCGGTGGCGGTGATCGGACGATGACCGGCGATGTCCTGGTGGTCGCGGGCGCGGTCCTCCACCGATCGCGGGTGCTCCTGGCGCAGCGTGACTATCCGGCCGAGGTGGCCGGTCTCTGGGAGCTGCCGGGCGGCAAGGTGGAATCGGGCGAGACGCCCACGCAGGCGCTCATTCGTGAACTGTGTGAGGAACTCGACGTTCGGGTTTCTGTCGGGGCGCCGCTGGCCGACGTCGTGACACCGCGCGAGGGGCTGAAGTTGGTCGCGCACCGTGCCCGGATCGTCTCCGGGACACCGCGCGCGGTGGAGCATCGCGCCATCGCGTGGGTCGACGCGCACCGGCTGGCGGAGCTGGACCGCAGTGGTCAGATCGTGCCCAATGACATCGGCTGGATCCGGGAACTCACCGCAGAACTGCAGGTCAGGCCGCTCTAGCCTTCTTGAGTGCCTTGTTGGCCTGCTTCTTCGACAGGTGATCGCAGTCGATCTTCTTCATCCGATGGATGACGACCGGGCAACGGAGGCAGCGCGTCGATTTCTTGCAGCACTTCTTCTTCGGCTTGAGCTGCGCCACCTTCGCCGGCGAGGTCTTTCCCATAGCAAGACTTTAGCGCAGCCTAACCATATTCACGCAAGCTCTCGTCGCGACCTCGGCTGAGGTTGCCGTACCCTTAACGGGTTGATCTGGCGCGGCCGAACAGGAGTCGCTCCGCAGATCGAGTGACCGGCTCCGCCATCGGCCGCCGGATACCGCACCTGAACAGATACGAAAGAGACCTTAGTGAGCGCAGTCACCAACTTCCGCAACGTCGCGATCGTGGCGCACGTCGACCACGGCAAGACCACACTGGTCGACGCGATGCTGCGTCAGTCCGGAGTGTTCGGCGAACGTGCCGAACTGGTGGACCGCGTCATGGACTCCGGCGACCTGGAGCGCGAGAAGGGCATCACCATTCTCGCCAAGAACACCGCCGTGCACCGTCGTCAGCCCGACGGCAGCGAGTACGTCATCAACGTCATCGACACCCCCGGTCACGCCGACTTCGGCGGCGAGGTGGAACGCGCGCTCTCGATGGTCGACGGCGTGGTGCTGCTGGTGGACGCCTCCGAGGGGCCGCTGCCGCAGACGCGTTTCGTCCTGCGCAAGGCGCTCGCGGCGTCGCTGCCGGTGATCCTGGTGGTCAACAAGACCGACCGACCCGACGCCCGGATCGGTGAGATCGTCAGCGAATCGCAGGACCTGCTCCTCGACCTCGCCTCCGACCTCGACGACGAGGCCGCTGAGGCCGCGGAGCTGGCGCTGGACCTGCCGGTGCTGTTCGCATCGGGTCGCGCGGGTGTGGCGAGCACCGACATGCCGGAGAACGGCACCGTTCCGGCGGGAGACAACCTCGACCCGCTGTTCGACGTCCTGATCAACAACGTCCCGGCGCCGAAGGGCGACCAGGACGCTCCGCTGCAGGCGCATGTCACCAACCTCGACGCATCGCCGTTCCTCGGTCGTCTCGGCCTGGTCCGCATCCACAACGGCACCCTCCGCAAGGGTCAGCAGGTGGCCTGGATGCGTGAGGTCGACGGCGAGCAGGTCGTCGAGCGCGCCAAGATCACCGAGCTGCTGGTGACTCTCGGCGTCGACCGCGCACCGGCCGAGGAAGCCGTGGCCGGCGACATCGTCGCCGTCGCGGGCATGTCGGAGATCATGATCGGCGACACTCTCGCCGACCCCGAGAACCCGGTCGCACTGCCGCGCATCACCGTCGACGAGCCCGCCATCTCGGCGATCGTCGGCACCAACACCTCGCCGCTCGCCGGCCGCGTCAAGGGGCACAAGCTGACCGCCCGCATGGTCAAGGACCGCCTCGACTCGGAGCTGATCGGCAACGTCTCGCTGCGCGTGCAGGACATCGGCCGCCCCGACGCCTGGGAGGTCCAGGGCCGTGGTGAGCTGGCGCTCGCGATCCTCGTCGAGCAGATGCGCCGTGAGGGTTTCGAGCTGACCGTCGGCAAGCCGCAGGTGGTCACCCGCAAGGTCGACGGCAAGACATACGAGCCCTTCGAGCACCTCACGATCGACGTCCCCGAGGAGTACCTCGGCGCGGTTACGCAGCTGCTCGCCGCACGCAAGGGCCGGATGGACCAGATGAACAACCACGGCAGCGGCTGGGTCCGCATGGAGTTCGTGGTCCCGTCTCGCGGTCTGATCGGGTTCCGCACCGACTTCCTGACCGAGACCCGCGGCACCGGCATCGCCAATGCCGTCTTCCACGAGTACGCGCCGTGGGCCGGCGAGATCCGCGCCCGCCACACGGGTTCGCTGGTCTCCGACCGTGCGGGCACCGTGACCCCGTTCGCGATGATTCAGCTCGCCGACCGCGGCACCTTCTTCGTCGATCCCGGCGACGACACCTACGAGGGCCACGTCGTGGGAATCAACCCGCGACTGGAGGATCTCGACATCAACGTCACCCGCGAGAAGAAGCTCACCAACATGCGGCAGTCGTCGGCCGATGTCATGGAGACCCTGGCCAAGCCGATGCAGCTCGACCTCGAAGGCGCCATGGAGTTCTGTGCGGCCGACGAGTGCGTCGAGGTGACGCCCGAGGTGTGCCGGGTGCGTAAGGTCAACCTCGATGCGTCGACCCGCGCGCGTGAGCGTTCGCGTGCCAAGGCGCGCGACGCGAACGCCTGAGGGGCCTGACGCCGGACCGTCGACTGGAGGAGCGAGAGGGAGTGCGGATGAGGACCGTGCGGACGCGCATCACCGCGATCGCAGTGACGGGGCTGATCGGCCTCTCAGCGACCGCGTGCATGGCGGATCCGCCGCCGCCGGTGCGGGAGACGCTGCCGACGCACACTCCGAACGAGTACCCCGACGAACGCACCGTCACGGTCGCGACCGACAGCATCGGTTCGGGTTTCAATCCGCATCTCGGAGCCGACCAGGGAACGGTCACCACGGCGATCGCCGCGATGACCCTCCCGAGTCCGTTCGTTCCGGTGAACACCCAGGACGGCGTCCAGTGGCGGATGAACGACGCACTGCTGACCTCCGCCGAGGTCACCTCGTACGACCCGTTCACCGTCGAGTACAAGATCGTCAACGACGCCCAGTGGTCCGACGGGCTGCCGGTGACGGGCGACGACTTCCACTATCTGTGGGAGCAGATGTCCCGGCAGCCCAACGTGATCGGCCCGGCGGGCTACCGCGCTATCTCGGATGTGCAGACCTCCGGCGGCGGCAAAGTCGTCACCGTGACCTTCAACAACGCCTACCCCGCGTGGCGCGAGCTCTTCGACAACCTGCTGCCGAGCCACACGCTGCGGTCGGACCCGACCGGCTTCCAGGTCGGCATGGACAAGGGAAAGCCGGTCACGGCGGGCCCGTTCCAGATCTATTCGATCGACCGGGCCCGCGACGAGGTCCGGCTGATCCGCAACGACCGCTACTGGCGCAAGCCGCCGGAGGTGGACCAGGTGGTCCTCCGCAAGGCGGGCACGCCGCAGCAGATGGCGCAGACCATCCGCAACGGCGACTCCACTCTCGCGGCGCTGCCGAGCGGAGCGGCGTCGGCGGCCGAGCTGGGCGCCATCCCCGGGGTGGTCAGCAGCCGGCTGCCGACCACGAGGGCGCTCGCGGTGAATGCGAATTCGCGGTCGGAGACCATGCGCTCGCAGCAGGTGCGCAAGGCGGTCCTCGGGATGCTCGACGGACGGCTGATCACCGCCGCGGCGGCGGGGGAGACGGTGGTGACACCGTTCGCGAACACCGTGTACGCGCCGTCCGATCCCGGGTACACCCCGGTGGAGAGGCCACGGCCGACGCAGGATGAGGTCCTCGCCCTGCTCGCATCGGCCGGCTACCGACCGGGCGTGCCCACGCCGCGTCCGGCACCCGCCGATCCGTCGGCGTCGAGCACCGCGTCGCCGACCACCCCGGCTGCTCCCGCACCCGCCGACGTCCCGGGACTGCCCTACGGTGTCTCGCCGATTCAATCGAACGGAACCGACCTCGTGGTGCGGATCGGCGCCACCAACACCGACCAGCGCACGATGTCGGCGGCGGAGACGATGGCCGATCAGCTTCGGTCCCGGGGAGTGCGGGCCAGCGTGATCGGGATGTCGAACACCGAGCTGTACGGGCAGGCGCTCACGTCCGGCCGCGTCGATCTCGTCGTCGGATGGACCGGTGTCGGCGGCAGTCCGGCCACCGAGCTCGCCTCGCAGGTGGCCTGCCAGGCTCCGCCCAAGGGCACCGAGGCCGGTGCGCACACGGTGGAGCCCGAGCACGATCAAGCGGCCGACGAGACGGTGCTGCCGACGGTGCCCTCCGGTGCGCCGAGCAGCACTGCGAAGCCGGAGGCCAACGTCTCCGCCGACGAGAGCTACACCGGGAACATCTCCGGGCTGTGCGATCCGACGTTGATCGCGCTGGCCGACGCCGCGATGAGCTCCGAGGACCCGGCACCTCAGCTTCAGGAGGCCGAGGGGCTGCTCGCCGATCAGGCGGTGTACCTGCCGATCTTCCAGGACACGATGTTCTCCGCCGTCACCGACCGCATCTCGGGCGTCTCGCTGGACGGCCCGATGCAACTCGGTGTCTTCGGCGGAGCCGACGGATGGGTGATTCAGTGACCGAACGGGCTCGTCTGCTGCTGCTGCACGCACATCCGGACGACGAGACCATCATGACCGGGGGAGTGATCGCGACGTATCTGGCGCGCGGCGTCGACGTCCGGGTGCTCACCTTCACCCTCGGCGAGGAGGGCGAGGTGATCGGTTCGCAGTGGGCCCAACTGGTCGCTGACGGCGGCGCCGATCAGCTCGGCGGCTACCGGATCGGCGAGTTGCGAGCAGCACTGGCCGAACTCACCCCGCCCGGCGTCGTGGCGCCCGCACCGCGGTTCCTCGGCGGCGCGGGGCGCTGGCGCGACTCCGGCATGGCCGGGACGCCCTCCGCGGAGCATCCGCGGGCGCTGTTCCAGGCCTCCCTCGACGAGCTCGCCGGCCAGCTGGCCGACGAACTGGTCGCGTTCGCACCCCAGGTGATCGTCACGTACGACGCCGCGGGGACCTACGGGCACCCCGACCACAAGCGGGTGCACGAGGTGTCCGCGGCCGCGATCCCCGTCGCGGAGTCGAGGCTGGGACGGCCGTTCAAGGTCTACGAGTCAGTGACGCAGCGGTCGGAGCTGGAACGCGGTCTGGCCGCCGTCAGCGAGGTCCCGGCCGGCTGGCGGATGCCCGAGCCCGGCGAATTGCCGAGCTACCCGGACGATCAGGTGACCGCCGCCGTCGACGTCCGCGAGGTGCTCCCGCGCAAGGTGCGTGCCCTCGCGGCTCATGCGACGCAGGTGAGTGTGGCGCGCTCGCGCACCGAGTACGCGCTCAGCAACAACATCGTGTCGCCGGTGCTGCCGACGGAGCACTTCATCCGCGTCGACGCGGGCCGAGTGGCTGGACGGATCGAGACCGACCTCTTCGAGGGAGTGGCGCTGTGACCATCGGAGATCGCCTGGAACTGGCCGTGCTCACGGTCAGCGGCTTCCTGCTCGGCATCCTCACCGCGGCCTTTCTGCTGATCCGGATCGGCGCCTGGCCCTTCCCGGTCACCGCGCTGATCGCCGGCGTCGCGAATGTGCTGATCCTTCGCCTCGCCGAGTCGTACACCAAGTCGGCGTGGCAGTACGCACCGCTGATCGCGTGGACCTTCGTCACCGCGATGGCGATGCTCCCGGTGTTCGGCAACGGCTCGTTGATCGGCGACTGGCGCCTGCTGCTGCTCCTCGCGTGCGGGCTGGCGGTGCCTGCCTTCTACGCCTCGACGTCGCGGGTCCGGAATCTATCCCAGTCCTGATCCGGCCCAGTGCTGATCCGGCCCAGTCCTGATCCGGCCCAGTGCTGATCCGCTCCGGAGCCGAGCCGGTGCCCCGTTGGACGGCGGCCGCCGGGGTCGCCGAATGCGACGTGGTTAACATCGGAGAAGTGACCACATCTTCCAGCGGATCCACGGGCGCCGGACAGACGCCCCCGGCGTCGGCCATGCGTCGTGCCCTGCGCCGCGCACGTGACGGCTCGGTGCTCAACGTCGATGAGGCCGCGGTCCTGCTGGCGGCCAGGGGCGCCGACCTCGACGCACTCTGCGAGGCGGCCGGCCGCGTGCGGGACGCGGGTCTGGACGCCGACGGCCGCAGCGGCCAGATCAGCTACTCGCGCAAGGTCTTCATCCCGGTGACGCACCTGTGCCGCGATCGCTGCCATTACTGCACCTTCGTCACCGTGCCGGGAAAGCTGGCCCGCGAGGGCCGCGGCGCCTACATGGAGATCGACGAGATCGTCGAGGTGGCGCGCCGCGGCGCCGAGCTCGGCTGCAAAGAGGCGCTGTTCACCCTCGGCGACCGGCCGGAGGATCGATGGCCGGAGGCCGCCGCCTGGCTGGACGAACGCGGTTACGACTCCACTCTCGACTACGTCCGCGCGGCGGCGATCCGGGTGCTCGAGGAGACCGGGCTGCTGCCTCATCTGAATCCCGGCGTGATGAGCTGGGAGGAGATCAACCGGCTCAAGCCGGTGGCGCCGTCGATGGGCATGATGCTCGAGACCACTGCGCGCCGACTGTTCACCGACAAGGGCGAATGCCACTACGGCAGCCCGGACAAGGATCCCGAGGTCCGGCTGCGGGTCCTGACCGACGCGGGCCGCCTCTCGGTCCCGTTCACCACCGGCATCCTGGTCGGGATCGGTGAGAACCTCACCGAGCGCGCCGAGTCGATCTTCGCGATCCGGAAATCGCACAAGGCATTCGGACACATCCAGGAAGTGATCGTCCAGAACTTCCGCGCCAAGGCCGATACGGCGATGCGCGGGGTACCGGACGCGGAGATGTCGGAGTTCCTGGCCGCCGTGGCCGTCGCCCGTCTCGTTCTCGGGCCGGGAATGCGGATTCAGGCGCCGCCCAACCTGGTGTCGGCCGACGAGTGCCGGGCACTCGTGGCCGCCGGTGTGGACGATTGGGGCGGCGTCTCGCCGCTCACCCCCGATCACGTGAATCCGGAGCGACCGTGGCCGAACTTGGACACCCTCGCCGAGATCACGGCGTCCACCGGATACCGGTTGGTGGAGCGGATCGCCGCGCAACCGAAGTACGTCAAGGCCTCGAACCCCTGGATCGATCCCCGGATCGGAGGGCATGTCGCCGCCCTCGCGGATCCGGTCACCGGTCTCGCGGCCGATGTGAAACCGGTCGGGCTGCCGTGGCAGGAGCCGGACGACGACTGGGACTCGTCGGGTCGCATCGACCTCAACTCGGCGATCGACGTCGACGGCCGCAACACCGACACCCGCAGCGACATCGACAACGCGTTCGGCGACTGGGACACCATTCGCGAGCAGGTGCTGGCGCTGGGCGGAGGGACCGGGGCGCCCGAGCACTTGGCGTCCGACGTGGCGGCGGCGCTGCGCCGGGCCGAGAACGATCCTGCCGGACTGTCGGACGACGACTACCTCGCGCTCGCCGAAGCCGACGGTCCGGGACTCGACGCGCTGGCCGCTCTGGCCGACGCCATCCGCGCGGACGTGGTCGGAGACGACGTCACCTACGTCGTGAACCGGAACATCAACTTCACCAACATCTGCTACACCGGCTGCCGGTTCTGCGCCTTCGCCCAGCGTAAGGGCGACGCGGACGCCTTCACCCTCTCGACCGCAGAGGTGGCCGACCGCGCCTGGGAAGCGCACGTGGAGGGGGCCACCGAGATCTGCATGCAGGGCGGCATCGATCCGGAGCTGCCGGTCAGCGGGTATGCCGACCTGGTGCGCGCGATCAAGGACCGCGTGCCCGGGATGCACGTACACGCGTTCAGTCCCATGGAGATCGTCAACGGCGCCTCGCGCGGCGGCGAGTCGATCCGCGACTGGCTCTCGGCGCTCAAAGAGGCCGGTCTCGGCTCGATCCCCGGCACCGCGGCCGAGATCCTCGACGACGAGGTCCGCTGGGTGCTGACCAAGGGCAAGCTCCCGACCGCATCCTGGATCGAAGTGATCACCACCGCGCACGAACTCGGAATCCCGTCGAGTTCGACGATGATGTACGGCCACGTCGACTCTCCGCGCCACTGGGTCGGCCACCTCAACACCTTGCGCGGTATCCAGGACCGCACCGGCGGATTCACCGAGTTCGTCCCGCTGCCGTTCGTGCACCAGTCGTCGCCGCTGTATCTCGCGGGCGCGTCGCGTCCGGGGCCGACGCGGCGGGAGAACCGTGCGGTCCATGCCCTCGCGCGGCTGATGCTGCACGGCCGGATCGACCACGTGCAGACCAGTTGGGTCAAACTCGGTATCGAGGGGACCCGCGTGATGCTCCGCGGCGGTGCCGACGATCTCGGCGGCACGTTGATGGAGGAGACCATCTCGCGTATGGCGGGCAGCCAGCACGGTTCGGCGAAGACGGTCGCCGAACTCCACGAGATCGTCACCGCGATCGGTCGCCGCCCGCGGCAGCGGACGACGGAGTACGGACAGGTGTCCGCGCCGCTGCTGGGAGTCGGACTGGCCTGAGCCGTCCCCGGATCGTCAGCGACGCCCGAACAGTCGTGCCAGCAGTCCCGGCTCGTCCGGGTGGCCCGGACAGCGCTGAGATGCGGGCACACCGCGCATGACGCGGTCGACATGGCGGCCGCAGCCCTTCCACGTCGTCTTTCCGCAGGTCTTGCAGGTCGCGCGCTGGCACATGGTGATACTCCTGGGTTCGGTTCGGATGTGGTGGGTGTCTCGTGAGGCCGGTCAGGCGCTCCGGCTCGCCCGCAGGGTGAGCAGGCCGCCCGACAGGTTCGCGGACGGCAGGCCCGCGGCGCGCAGCACGCGGTACGCGAGATACGACCGCATGCCGCTGGCACAGAGCACCCTGATCGGCCGTCCGGCAGCGGTCGCACGGATCTCGTCGAGACGCTCTCGGACCTGCGTGTGCGGGATGCACAGTGCGCCCGGAACGGGATCCTCGGACTGCTCGTCGGCTCCGCGGACATCGAGCAGCAGGTGGCCCGGTTCGTCGATCTGGTCGGCGTACCACAGCTCCAGGGAGCCGTTCACGACGTTCTCGGCGATCATTCCCGCGAGGTTCACCGGATCCTTCGCCGAGCCGAAGGGCGGCGCGTACGCGAGGTCGAGGTCGATCAGGTCGGGACCGGTGAGCCGGGTGCGGATGGCGGTCGCGAGCACGTCGATGCGCTTGTCGACGCCGTCGGCACCCACCGCCTGAGCGCCCAGGATGAGGCCGTCGTCGGACCGGATGTGCATCAGCAGGTGAATCTGTTCGGCGCCGGGGAAGTAGCCGGCGTGGCTTCCCGGATGGAGGTGGACCGTGCGGTAGTCGATGCCCGACCGGTCGAGTGCCGCGCGATTGGCCCCTGTCATCGCGGCGGTGAGCCGGCCGACGCGGACGATCGCGGTGCCCACCGGCTGGGGAATCGCACGTGCTCGATCGGGGTCGAGGATGTGGTCGGCGACCAGGCGACCCGCACGGTTGGCGGGGCCGGCGAGGGCGACCGGCCGGCGCAGTCCGGTGACGGCGTCGGTGCTCACCGTCGCGTCGCCCACGGCCCAGATGCGGTCCAGATTGGTCCGGCCGTGCTCGTCGACGATGATCGCGCCGCGGTCGCAGTCCACTCCCGCGGTCTCGAAGACCTCGGTGTCGGGGCGGACGCCGACGGACAGCACCACGATGTCGGCGTCGAGCCGGGATCCGTCCGCGAGGACCACGGTGTCGGCCTCGTCGCCGTGTTCGATCGCGGTGGCGCCGATCCCCGCGTGCACCGTGACGCCCATCGCACGGAGTTCGTCGTGCACCCCAGCGGCCAGTTCGCTCTCGAGCGGAGGAAGAACGTGTGATGCCAGTTCCACGACGTCCACGCGCAGCCCGCGCATCCGCAGGCCTTCGGCGGCTTCGAGTCCGATGAACCCGGCGCAGAGGACCACGGCGCGGGCGGCCCCGGACTCCACCTCGTCGCGCATCCGCGCGGCGTCGCCGACGGTACGCAGCGTTTGAACACGGGACGAGTCGAGACCCGGCAGCGGGGGCCGCAGGGCTTTCGCGCCGGGGGAGAGGATCAGCGCGTCGTAGTTCCAGACGGTGGTCGTGCCGTTGTGGCGAACCTGCACCGTCCGTTCCCGAGGGTCGAGGCCGATCACCTCGTGCCGGACGCGCACGTCGATGTCCAGGGCACTCTTCAGAGATTCGGGCGTCTGGACCAGGAGGGAGTCCTCGTCCTCGATCTCCCCGCTGACGTAGTACGGGAGGCCGCAGTTGGCGAACGACGGATGATCGCCGCGCTCGAAGACGACGATCTCGGCGTCCTCGTCGCGGCGCCGGGCCCGTGCCGCTGCGCTCATCCCTCCGGCGACGCCGCCGACGATCAGAATTCTCACCGTGCACTCCTTCGTGTCCTGGTACCCCCTGGGGTATGCGGACGATCATACCCCAGGGGGTATGTAATCGGCGGTGGCGACGGTCACGATGGGGCGGTCCTGCGGCGCAAGGGCGGTGGGGTCGCGCTGCAGGTCGCCGGTTTTCATCAGCGTGCGCAAAATTCTGTGCAGGTGACGCGGATGCGGGTGCCGAGTGCCGGGGTCGACGATCGGAGGTGAAGTGCGACAGTGGATACTCTTAGAGTCGACACGATTCCTCTGCGCTCATCAGCCCTGAGTGCGGGGTGGGAAACGTGCAGTGAAGGAGAGGCGTAGTGACGTACATCATCGCTGAGCCCTGCGTCGATGTCCTCGACCGGGCCTGTGTTGAAGAGTGCCCGGTGGATTGCATCTACGAGGGCGGGCGCATGCTCTACATCCAGCCCGACGAGTGCGTCGACTGCGGTGCGTGTGAGCCCGTCTGCCCGGTGGAGGCCATCTTCTACGAAGACGACGTGCCCGACGAATGGGAGCCGTACGTGAGCGCCAACGTCGACTTCTTCGAAGAACTCGGATCGCCCGGCGGTGCCAGCAAGGTCGGCAAGACCGCGTTCGACCCGGCATTCGTCAAGGCACTGCCGCCGATGGGCGAAGAGGGCTGATCGACCGGTGAGTGCCGCGCCCGGTTCCAGCAGCCTGCCGACCAGTCGTCTGCGGCCGGTGAGTTCCGGTCTGCCCGACTTCCCGTGGGACACCATCGCGGATGCGAAGGCGCTGGCCGGCGCGCACCCCGGGGGCGTCGTCGACCTGTCGGTCGGCACCCCCGTCGATCCCGTCGACCCGGTGATCCGGGAGGCTCTCGCGGCGTCGTCGGAGTTCCCAGGCTATCCGGCGACGGTCGGCACTCGCCGACTCCGCGATGCGGCAGTCGGGGCGCTGAGCCGCCGGTTCGGGATCGCCGGACTCGACGAGTCGTCGATCCTGCCGGTCGTCGGCACCAAAGAGGTGATCGCCGGGCTGCCGTCCCAGATCGGTGTCCCCGCCGGTGAACTGGTGGTGATCCCCGAGGTCGCGTACCCGACTTACGAAGTGGGTGCGCTGCTGGCCGGCGCCGAGGTGCTGCGGGCCGACACGGTGGAGGCGATCGGCGATCGCGAACCCGCGCTGATCTACCTGAACAGTCCGTCGAACCCGACCGGGCGCGTGCAGAGCGCGCCGGAGCTGCGAGCCGTGGTCGACTGGGCGCGCGAGCACGGCGCGGTGGTGGTGTCCGACGAGTGCTACCTCGGTCTCACGTGGGAGGGCTCGGCGTATTCGGTGCTGCATCCCGAGGTGTGCGGCGGCGACCACCGCGGGCTCCTCGCGGTGCACTCACTGTCGAAGGTCTCCAACCTGGCGTCGTACCGGGCGGGCTTCCTCGCCGGTGATCGCGACCTGATCGCCGAACTCCTCGCGGTGCGCAAGCATGCCGGCATGATCGTGCCGTTCCCGATCCAGGGGGCCACGGTCGCGGCGCTGAACGACGATACGCACGTCGAGGCCCAGCGCGAGCGCTACCGTGTCCGTCGCGACAAGCTGCGAACCGCTCTGCTCGGCGCGGGCTTCTCCATCGACCACTCCGAGGCGGGCCTGTATCTGTGGGCGACGCGCGGCGAGGACTCCCGCACCTCCCAGCGCTGGCTCGCCGAGCGCGGCATCCTCGTGGCACCCGGCGACTTCTACGGTCCCGCCGGAGCCCAGCACGTCCGCATGGCGCTGACCGGCACCGACGAGCGCATCGACGCCGCCGTCGCCCGACTCTCCCGGAAGTGAATCCCCGATACGCCGACTTCTTGGCGATAATCGACGAAGGTCGGCGAATCGGGGATTTGTTTACGTCGACGCCGCTTTGAGTTGCTTCCGGTGGACGCCACGCTTGAGCAACTCGGCGATGAGCGGGCCCACCCGATCCCACTGATAGACGACCTGTTGGTACGTGAGCCGGATCGGGTCGTAGCCGAGTGCGCGCGACTGCAGGTCGCGGAGCCGGTCCTTCTCGAACTGGCGGGGATCGGCATGGTATTCGTAGCCGTCGACCTCGATGATCATCGACGTGCCGACGACGAGGTCGACACGTCCGACCTCGGGGACGGCCACCTGCGTTCGAATCCGCAGGTTCGGCGCTCGCAGTCGCAGTCGGACCAGCGTCTCCGTCCCAGATTCGGCACGCCCGTCCACCAAGGTCAGTGCGCGCTGCACCTGCTTCGGCGTCCCACTCAGCTCGGCCTCGAGCGCGGACGGAGTCAGCAGTCGACGATTGAGTATCGAATCGCAGACCACCACGAAATCTTCGGTGGACAGGCAGCGCGCGGCGTGCCGGAGCGCCGTGGGAAGTTCGTCGACGGCGCTCGTGACTCTCGGTGGTCGTCCGTGATGCCGGCACCAGGCCGGATGGTTCCGGACCGACGACGTCGATCCTCGGACGTGAAGCTTCGTCGTCGGCGGCACCCACACGCCGTAATGTCGCAGCGCCGTCGCGCAGGTCAGCACTCCGCCCGCCGACACGGCGCGAACCACCTCCGGATGAGCGGTCGGCTCGGCGAGCCACCCGTGCCGCAGCTGGCGCAACCCGCCCTCTGCGATCAGTTTGTCAAGCTCTGCGCGAGACATCGTCTCCAGCAGCTTCCCCCGTTTGAACACCCCCGAGTCCATTGGGGCATCGTGCTACACGCGGGTACTTCCCCGTATTCGAATCCCCGATACGGGTCGAACTCGACCCGAATCGGGAAATCGGCGTGATTCGGGGATTCGAATACGAGGAAGGCGGCCGGGGCTGGAGTCTCGCGCGTCAGTTGTGCGCGTGCAGCGCCTCGTTGAGGGCGATGCCGTCGCCTTCCTTGGCGGTCACCTCGACCGCGCCGGTGGTGCTGTTGCGGCGGAACAGCAGGTTCGACTGTCCGGCGAGCTCGCGGGCCTTGACGACCGATCCGTCCGGGCCGGTCACCTTGGTGCCTGCGGTGAGGTAGAGGCCGGCCTCGACCACGCAGTCGTCGCCGAGCGGGATCCCGCAGCCGGCATTGGCGCCGAGGAGACAGCGCTGCCCGATGGTGATGATCTCCTTGCCGCCGCCGGAGAGGGTGCCCATGGTGGACGCGCCGCCGCCGATGTCCGAGCCGTCGCCGATGACGACGCCGGCCGAGATGCGGCCCTCGACCATCGAGGTGCCGAGAGTTCCGGCGTTGAAGTTCACGAAGCCCTCGTGCATCACGGTGGTGCCCGGCGACAGGTGCGCGCCCAGGCGCACGCGGTCGGCGTCACCGATGCGGACGCCCTTCGGGGTCACGTAATCGACCATGCGGGGGAACTTGTCGATCGAGTACACGGTCACCTGGCCGCGGGCACGCAGCCGGGCGCGGGTGGTCTCGAATCCCTCGACCGCGCACGGGCCGAAGTTGGTCCAGACCACGTTGCTCAGCAGGCCGAACTGCCCGTCGAGGTTGGCGCCGTGCGGCTTGATCAGGCAGTGCGAGAGCAGATGCAGTCGCAGGTATACGTCGTGGGCGTCCGCGGGCGCGACCGCCAGGTCGGCGATGACTGTGCGGACCGCGATCGTCCGGACGCCGCGCGCCTCGTCCGTTCCGACCAGCGGACGCAGGTCGGCGGGGATCTCGTCGCCGGTCAACTCGGTGGATCCGGTGGTTCCGGGATCCTGGGTCAGTTCGGGGGAGGGGTACCACGTGTCGAGGACGACGGCCGATCCGTCGTTGTCCCACACGGTGGCGATTCCGATGGCAGCAGCACCTTGAGTAGTCACGGCGACGAGTCTATCGAGCGCGGCGTCGCCGCCATGCACGCGCAGTAGACGCGACGCCCGGCGACGCAACCCCCGTCCCGGACCGGGGTTCTGTCGCCGAAGGTCGCCTCTGCGGTGCTCGGGCGGCGCCCGGCCTACGATGGACCACCGTGAGCTCTTCGAGGCTGGACCTGACCGCCGATCCCATCGAACTGACCGCCGCGTTGGTCGACGTCCCCAGTGTGAGCCGCGACGAATCGGAGATCGCCGACGCGGTGGAGGCCGCTCTCCGCGCGCAGACCGACGGCTTCGAGGTGGTCCGCCACGGCAACTGCGTCCTCGCGCGGTCGCATCGAGGCAAGCCGACGCGGGTGATCCTCGCCGGTCATCTCGACACCGTGCCGATCGTCGACAACGTCCCCTCGCGGCGGACCGTCACCGACGAGGAGGGCGAGGTGCTGCACGGCTGCGGGACGGTGGACATGAAATCGGGAGACGCGGTGTTCCTCCACCTGGCCGCGACCCTCGAGGACCCCGCGCACGATCTGACGCTGATCTTCTACGACTGCGAAGAGATCGCCGCGGAGTTCAACGGACTGGGGACCATCGAGCGCGAACTGCCTGACTGGCTCGAGGGCGACGCGGCGATTCTCGGCGAACCGACAGCGGGCCAGATCGAGGCGGGATGCCAGGGGACGCTCCGCGTCCGATTCACCGCAAGCGGAACGCGCGCACATTCTGCGCGAGCCTGGATGGGCGACAATGCGATTCACAAACTCGGCCGGATGCTGACGACCCTCGGGGCGTATGAACCGCGGCGCGTCGACATCGACGGCTGCGAATACCGGGAAGGACTGTCGGCAGTCGGGATTCACGGGGGCGTCGCGGGAAATGTGATTCCCGACGAGGCCTACGTCGATGTGAATTTCCGCTTCGCCCCCGACCGTTCACCGGAGCAGGCCTTCGACCACGTCCGGGAGGTCTTCGCCGCGGACCTCGCCGACGGGACGCTGACGGCGACGGTGACCGACTCGGCCGCGGGGGCGCTCCCGGGGCTGTCTCATCCGGCCGCCGCCAAGCTGGTGGAGGCCGCGGGCGGACGCTTCCGGGCGAAGTACGGGTGGACGGACGTGTCGCGGTTCGCGGCCCTGGGCATCCCCGCGGTGAACCTGGGTCCGGGTGACCCGAGCCTGGCGCACCGCGTGGACGAGCGCGTTCCGGTAGTGCAGATCACCGAGGTCGCTGAGATCCTGCGCACCTATCTCACCGCCGACTGATCTCACCGCCTACTGGGCGGAGCCGCCGGACCGCCGAACAGTGGTCCATCCGAACTGCGCCTCACCCGAACAGCAGCGCGGCCGGTTGCTAGTGTCGCGACATGACCGACCGACCCGCACCCGATGCGCAGGGCGCCGACGCGCCCGTTCCGACGTGGAGGTCCGACACTCCGGACCCGGCCGACGGGAGTCTCCGAAACGTCGGCGCCGCGCAGGTGCGCGTCGAAGAGGGCGTCGAGGTGGTCCCCTCCGACCGATTGCTGCTGGAATGGATCGATCCGCGCGACCCCCGCCGTGCCGAACAGCGGATGATCCGCGACTCCTGGCGGGTGCAGCGCATCCAATCGGAGTTCGTCGCAGGCTTCGACGCGCTCGAGAACGTGGCCGAGGCGGTCACCGTCTTCGGTTCGGCACGCGTCAAGGAGCGGACACCCGAATACGAGCTGGCGCGCGAGCTCGGCCGCCGGCTGGGGCACGAGGGCTTCGCGGTGATCACCGGAGGCGGTCCCGGCGCGATGGAGGCCACCAACCGCGGGGCGTACGAGGCGGGTGCGCAGTCGATCGGTCTCAACATCGAACTGCCCTTCGAGCAGCACACGAATCCGTGGCTGACGTTGACGATGAACTTCCGCTACTTCTTCGTCCGCAAGACGATGTTCGTCAAGTACGCCCAGGCCTTCGTCTGTCTGCCCGGCGGATTCGGCACGCTCGACGAGCTCTTCGAAGCCCTCACGCTGGTCCAGACCAAGAAGGTGCTGCGGTTCCCGATCGTCCTTATAGGCCGGGAGTTCTGGGGCCCACTGGTGGACTGGCTCCGCGGAACGCTCGAGGCGGGCGGCAAGATCTCGCCGGGTGACGTGGATCTGCTGCATGTGGTCGATACCGCGGCCGAGGCGGTCGAGATCGTCGTGCGGGCGGCGCGGTCATGAGCGCGATCTGCGTGTACTGCGCCTCCGGTCCGGTCGATTCCGCGTATCTGGCTCTCGCCGCCCGTACCGGTGAGGCCATCGCCGCCGCCGGGCACACCCTCGTCTCCGGCGGCGGCAACGTCTCGATGATGGGTGCGCTGGCACGCGGCGCGCGCGAGGCCGGCGGTCGCACCATCGGCATCATTCCGGAGCATCTGATGGCCAAGGAGGTGGCCGACCTCGACGCCGACGAGTTGATCGTCACCGACACCATGCGCGAGCGCAAACGCCTGATGGATGAGCTCTCGGACGGATTCATCACCCTGCCGGGCGGAATCGGCACGTTCGAGGAACTCTTCGAGACATGGACGGGAGCCTATCTGGGCGTGCACGACAAACCGATCGTGCTGCTGAACCACGAGGGCTTCTACGACCCGCTCATCGGCTGGCTCGACGATCTGGCGGCTCGCGGTTTCGTCGCCGACCAGGCACTCGGCAAACTGAAAGTATGTGCAACCGTGGGTGACAGTATCGCGTATCTGACCACCCGGTAGGGTTGCGGCGTTCACCTGAAGGGCGAGGAGTGAGGCAGTCGATGAGCACGAGCGTTCCGAACAAGGTCGGTATCACCGATATCGTGCGGGGAGTCGCGAGAATGGTGCCCGACCTGCCGTCGATGGCCACCCACGTGCCGGGCATGGTGGTCCGGCCGCCCACCGCCAAGCGGACCATCGGACAGATCTTCGCCAAGCGCGCCGCGGCTCACCCCGATCGGCCGTTCATCCGCTGGCAGGGCGAGTCGATGACCTACGGCGAAGTGAACCGCCAGGTCAATCGGTACGCCGCCGTGCTGAGCGAGCGAGGTGTCCGAACCGGCGACGTGGTCGGGATCCTAGCGAAGAACAGCCCGACCGACCTGATGGTGATCCTCGCGGCGCTCAAACTCGGCGCCGTCGCCGGAATGCTCAACTACAACCAGCACGGCGAGGTGATCGATCACAGCATGAAGCTGCTCGACTCCGCCGCTCTGATCTACGACCCCGAGTGCGCTGACGCCTTCGCCTCGATCAGCCCCGAGCGGCTGCCCGAGCACGTTCTGGACTTCGCGGCGCTCGACGCGGCGGCCGCCGACAAGCCGGACACCGACCCGGCCGTCACCCGAGACCTGCCGGCGTCCACCACCGCCTTCTACATCTTCACCTCGGGTACCACGGGGTTGCCCAAGGCCAGCGTGATGAGTCACAACCGCTGGCTGGCGAACTACGACGGCATCGGCGGTCTGGCCGTTCGCCTGCGCCCGTCGGACACCATGTACGTCTCGCTGCCGCTCTATCACAACAATGCGCTGTCGGTATCGCTCGGCGCGGTGCTCGCCGCCGGCGCGTGCATCGCGATCAGCAAGCAGTTCTCGGCGTCGCGGTTCTGGGACGACGTGGTCACGAACCGGGCGACGGCGTTCTGCTACATCGGCGAACTGTGCCGCTACCTGCTCGCGCAGCCGAGCAAACCCACCGACCGCCGGCACTCGGTGCGGGTGATTGTCGGCAACGGCCTGCGGCCGGAGATCTGGGATGAGTTCACCGAGCGCTTCGGAATCGACCGCGTCGTCGAGTTCTACGGAGCCAGCGAGCTCAACCTCGCGTTCGTGAACGCCTTCGACGTCAAGCGGACCGCCGGATTCTGCCCGCTGCCGTTCCGGGTCGTCGAATACAACGACGACGGCACCGCCAAGCGTGACGCGGACGGGCGCCTGCGCAAGGTCCCGAAGGGGGAGCCGGGACTGTTGATCGCCGAGATCAGCGACCGAGTGCCCGTCGACGGCTACACCGATTCCGGCGACACCGAGAAGAAGATCATCCGCGACGCCTTCAAGAAGGGCGATGCCTACTTCAATTCCGGCGATCTGGTGCTTGAACTGGGGTTCGCGCACATCGCGTTCGTCGACCGCCTGGGCGACACCTTCCGGTGGAAGGGCGAGAACGTCGCGACCACCGAGGTGGAGGGTGCCGCCGACGGAGTCGACGCGGTGGCGCAGTCGGTCGCCTACGGCGTGGAGGTGCCTGGATGCGACGGCCGCGCCGGGATGGTGGCGGTCCAATTGCGCGACGGAGCCGAATTGGATCCGAAAGCCTTCGCCGACGAACTCTACGAGGCGCTGCCGGGGTACGCGGTGCCGTTGTTCGTCCGCTTCGTCCCCGAGATCGAGACCACCTCCACCTTCAAGAACCGCAAGGTGGAGTTGCGGAAAGAGGCGTACACCGACACCGGTGACGACGAGGTGTGGGTGCTCTGCGGCAAGGCCGACGGCTACGTTCCGTACTACGACGGTTACGCCGCCGACGTCGCGGCTGCGAAGGTCCCGCGCTGAGGCGCGAGCGTCGGGTCCGACGCGCGAGGCGCGTGAGACGCACCGTAGGCTGACATCGTGAGCACTGCCCGTCCGGCCGCGACCCTCTGCGGCCGGCCCGTCGCCACCGACCGTGCGCTCGTGATGGCGATCGTCAACCGCACTCCCGACTCGTTCTACGACAGGGGCGCGACCTTCGCCGACGACGCCGCCAAAGCGCGGATCGACGAGGTCGTCGCGCAGGGCGCGGACGTGATCGACGTCGGGGGAGTGAAGGCCGGTCCCGGCGAAGAGGTCGACGCGGCCACCGAGGCCGAGCGCGTGGTGCCGATGATCGCGTGGATCCGCCGCACCCATCCCGACATCCTCATCAGCGTCGACACCTGGCGTGCCGAGGTGGCCGAACGGGCCTGTGAGGCCGGTGCCGACCTGATCAACGACACGTGGGCGGGCGTCGATCCGGCGCTGGCCGCGGTCGCCGCCCGGGCCGGTGCGGGACTGGTGTGTTCGCACACCGGCGGTGCGCGCGTGCGCACCCGACCGCACCGAGTGGCCTACCGGGACGTGGTGGCCGACGTCGTCGCCGAGGTCACCTCGGCGGCCGAGCGCGCCCGGCGGGCCGGGGTGCGAGAAGACGGCATCGTGATCGACCCCACGCACGATTTCGGCAAGAACACTCACCACGGTCTCGCGCTGCTGCGGAACCTGGACCGACTCATCGACACCGGATGGCCGGTGCTGATGGCGTTGAGCAACAAGGACTTCATCGGCGAGACGCTCGACGCCGAACTCGGCGATCGAGTGGCGGGTACCCTGGCCGCCACCGCACTCGCGGCGGCCCAGGGCGCGCGGATGTTCCGAGTCCACGAAGTGGCCGACACTCGCCGTGTGGTCGACATGGTGGCCTCGATCGCCGGTACTCGGCCACCGGCCCGGACGGTGCGAGGACTGGCGTGAACCCGGGACATGAGAGCGCGCCGTGGGTCGACCGCGGCGAGGGCGAGGCGCGCTGGTCGCACACGCACACCTGGGACCATCCGGAGTGGGACGTCGACGAGTTGGTGGCCGCGAAGAACGGCCGGACGGTCTCGGTGGTGCTGCCGGCGCTGAACGAGGAGGAGACGGTCGGCGGAGTCATCGCCTCCATCGCTCCCCTGCTGGACTCGCTGGTGGATGAACTGATAGTGCTCGACTCCGGCAGCACCGATCGGACGGCCGAACTCGCCGGTGCGGCGGGCGCGCGAGTGGTGAGCCGCGAGGAGGCGATCCCGGGCGTGCCCCCGGTAGCCGGCAAGGGCGAGGCGCTCTGGCGCTCGATCGCCGTCACCACCGGCGACATCATCGCCTTCGTCGACTCAGATCTGATCGATCCGGACCCGATGTTCGTGCCCAAGATGATCGGGCCGCTTCTGGCCGACCCGGAGATCCACCTCGTCAAGGGCTATTACCGGCGTCCGCTGCGCACCGGTGACACCCAGGAGCCGGGGGGCGGCGGCCGGGTCACCGAACTGCTGGCCCGACCGCTGCTGACCGCGCTCAAACCCGAGCTCGGGGAGGTGTGCCAGCCGCTCGGCGGCGAGTACGCCGGCACCCGGGAGCTTCTGGCCTCGGTTCCGTTCGCCCCGGGCTACGGCGTGGAGATCGGGTTGCTGATCGACACATACGACCGGTACGGACTGGCGGGCATCGGCCAGGTGAACCTCGGGGTCCGCAGTCACCGCAACCGGCCGCTCCACGAGTTGTCGGTGATGAGTCGACAGATCGTGGCCACACTCCTCGACCGCTGCGGCGTCGCCGACTCCGGAGTCGGTCTCACCCAGTTCGTCCCGGAGCCGGACGGCGGGTTCACCCCGCACACGACGCAGCTTCAACGCGGGGAGCGGCCACCGATCCGAGACCTCGATCTCTCGCTACCCTGAACATCGTGGTGACTATCGGGCTCTATGTGATGGGCGTGGCCGTACTGGTCGCGCTGATCTTCGCCGTGGTGTGGTTCGTCTTCGGCCGAGGCGAGGATCTGCCGCCGGTGGAGAAGGGGACGACGCTCACCCGCCTGCCCCGAGCGGGCATCACCGGCGACGACGTGCGTGCCGTGCTGTTCCAGCAGACCTTCCGTGGTTACAAGGTCTCCGAGGTCGACTGGGCGCTGGAGAAGCTGGCCCGCGAGATCGACGAGCTGCGAGCCGTGGTCCACGACCTGCAGGCCCGCGATGCGGTGGATTCGGCGGCGACCGACACCGGGCCGATACCGGTCGCCGATCCGCCGGACGGTCCGGGCCGCGGACGGTGACCGCACTGCCTCGCCGGACTGCCCGGAGTGCACAGGTGTGCGCCAAGTATCATGAGCGTGACATCGTGAAATCCACGTGAAGGGAGCACGACACATGGCGGCGATGAAGCCACGTATGGGGGACGGTCCGCTTGAGGCGGTCAAGGAAGGGCGTGGGATCGTCGTCCGGATCCCGATCGACGGAGGCGGCCGTCTCGTCGTCGAACTGAACGACGAAGAGGCTTCGGCGCTGGGCGAGGCGCTACGCGAGGTCACCGCCTGATCGAGGCCCGAGGTCCGCGGTGGGAGACCGCGGCCGAACTCCTGGCCTGTCCGATCTGTTCGGACGGCCTGTTCCCGGCGGGCGCATCGTTGCGATGCGCCGCCGGGCATTCCTTCGACATCGCCCGGCAGGGCTATGTGTCTCTTCTGACCGGCAAGGGCAGTGCCCACCGCTCCGACACCGCCGACATGGTCGCGGCGCGCAGCCGGGTCTTCGAGGCGGGACTGTACGCGCCGATCGTCGCGGCCGTGGCCGAGCGCTGCGCGCACTCGCGAGTGATCGTCGACGCCGGCGGCGGACCGGGACAGTACCTCGAAGCGGGGCTGACCGCCGCCGGCGACCACGCCGTCGGCATCGGCGTCGATCTCTCGAAGTTCTGCGCGCGAAGCGCCGCGCGGCGTCATCCCGCCGCACTCTCGGTGGTGGCCGACCTGTGGGCCGGGCTGCCGCTGCGGGACGGCGTCGCCGACACGGTGCTCTCGGTGTTCGCGCCGCGCAACGCATCCGAGACCGCCCGTGTCCTCGGAAGCGGTGGTCGTTGGGTGGTCGTGACACCCGGCACGGGCCACCTGGCCGAGATCGCGCGGCCCATGCAGATGCTCTCGGTGGGTCAGGACAAGACTCGCCGGCTGGCCGAGGAATTCGGCGACCGCTTCGGTGAGGTCATCGAGCAGCGGGTCCAGTCGCAGGTGCGCCTGAGCGAATCGGCCCTCACCGACATCGCGGCGATGGGCCCGGCGGCGTTCCACCGGACACCCGAACAACTCGCGGCCGCGGCCGCGGAACTGGCCTCGGGCGGTCCGGTGACCGCCACCCTGGACGTGACCGTCACCGTGGCCCGTCGCCGGTGATCCGGCCCGTGCGCGTCTGTGCCGAACAGCCGATCTGCGAGGCCGGGTGGTCGGGTGAGCGGCGGCCGGATATGTTTGATCGGTGAGATCACAACCGCATGTTCTCGGAATCGTCCTCGCCGGCGGTGAGGGAAAGCGGCTCTATCCGCTGACCGTGGACCGGGCCAAACCCGCCGTCCCGTTCGGCGGCTCCTACCGGCTGATCGACTTCGTGCTGTCGAATCTGGTCAACGGCGGGTACGAACGGATCTGCGTGCTGACGCAGTACAAGTCGCATTCCCTCGACCGGCACATCTCGCAGACCTGGTGGTCGTCGGGATTCCACGGAGAGTTCATCACACCGGTTCCGGCTCAGCAGCGGCTCGGACCCCGCTGGTACACCGGCAGCGCGGACGCGATCTACCAGTCGATGAACCTCATCTACGACGAGGAACCCGACTACATCGTCGTCTTCGGTGCCGACCACGTCTACCGCATGGATCCGGCGCAGATGGTCCAGTCGCACATCGAGACCGGCGCCTCGGTGACGGTCGCGGGCATCCGCGTTCCGCGCAGTGAGGCCCACGCCCTCGGCTGCATCGACGCCGACGGTGACGGCAAGATCACCGCGTTCGTGGAGAAGCCCGCCGATCCGCCGGGCACGGCGGACGACCCGGACGTCACCTTCGCCTCGATGGGCAACTACGTATTCACCGCCGAAGCGCTGGTGGAGATGCTGAAAACCGATGCCGCCGACGGAGATTCCGATCACGACATGGGCGGCGACATCATCCCCGCCTTCGTGGCGCGGGGCGAGGCGTACGTCTACGACTTCGACGACAACGTCGTGCCCGGCCAGACCGAGCGCGACCGCGGTTATTGGCGCGACGTCGGCACCCTCGACTCGTTCTACGACGCGCACATGGACCTGGTCTCGGAGAACCCGGTGTTCAACCTCTACAACAAGAGGTGGCCGATCCGGGGTGAGACGAGCCACCTGCCGCCCGCCAAGTTCGTCCGCGGCGGCACCGCCAACGATTCGGTGGTCGGCGCCGGGACCGTGATCGCCGGCGCGACCGTCCACGGCTCGGTTCTGTCGACCAACGTCTACGTCGGCGAGGGCGCGGTGGTCCAGGGCAGCGTCCTGATGCCGGGAGTCCGTATCGGCAAGAACGCCGTGGTGCGCAACGCCATTCTCGACAAGAACGTCAGGATCGTCGACGACGGTCAGCTCGGCGTCGACCTCGACCACGACCGGGAACGATTCGTCGTCTCGCCCGGCGGCGTGGTCACAGTCGGCAAGAACACCGTCGTCGACTAGGCCGCGGCGGCCCGATCAGGCGGTGGTCGCCAGCGCTGCGGCGCCGAGTTCCACCAGCCCGGGCACCGACTCGGCGTCCACCTCGGAGGGCAGGTCGCCCACCGGCCACCACGCGAGGTCGACCGACTCGTCACTGCGCACGATCGGCGGGAGCGAACCGTCCGCCTCACGGTCCGCGACGGCGGCGAACCGGACGTCGAGATGTCTGGTGGGTACGCCCAGCGAGCACGTGATCGGATGGGCGTGCAACTGCACCGGCCGGTCGGACAACGTCAGCGAGGACAGTCCCGACTCCTCGAGCCCTTCGCGCAGAGCCGCCTCGGCGAGCGTCGCGTCCTGCGGCTCGCAGTGTCCGCCGAGCTGAATCCATTTGCCGACCCGCGGGTGCAGGGTCAGCAGGACGTGCGTCAGATCGGCGTCGAAGACGATCACCGAAGCGGTGAGATGTCCTGCGGCGCAAGCTCTTCGGCAGGCATCGTCGGTGGCGGCCAGAAACGCGAGGTACGCGTGCCGGATAGAGTCCTGATGGGGATCGGGCGCGGTCCACGCGGTCAGCGACTCGACTGCGGACGCGTGCAGCGCGCTCACAGCTCGACGACCATCGAGTCGACGTCGGCGGGCTCGCGCAGACCGGCCTCCTCGGCGGGGTGGCCGATGGCGACGGCCCCGAGGGGCTGCCAGTGGGACGGCAGGTCGAGCTCGCGTCGCACCACCTCTGCGGCGAAGATCGTCGACCCCACCCAACAGCTGCCGATGTCGCGGACCGACAGAGCCACCAGCAGTCCCGCCACGGCGGCCCCGCCGGCGACGGTGAACATGGTCTTCTCGCACGCATTGCGCCGTGCGTCCGGGTACTCGTGCATACCGTCGCCGGTGACCACGGGAATCACGAGTTCGGGCGCGTCGTACAGGATCTGGCCGCGCCGAATGCGCTTGGCCGTCGATTCCGGCGTCTTTCGGTCCGCGGTCAGATCGGCGCGCCAGGCTTCGGCCATCGCATCGAGCAGGCGACGCCGGCGATCGTCGTCGCGGATCCACAGGAAGCGGATCGGATGCGTGTGATGAGGGGCGGGCGCCGTCAGCGCCTCGGCGAACGCGGCCCGCATCGACTCCTCGGCGACTTCCCGTTCGGCGAACCGCCGGATCGACCGGCGGGTCAGCAGAGCCTGCCGACGTCCGAGGGCGACTGCCTCTTCGACACCGAGCCGGAACATGTCGTCGTCGAGATCCCGGACCAGGTCGCGCGCGCCGGTGCCGTCGTCGACCGGCGTCATGCCGCGCACCACCGCCACCGGCACTCCGTCGAGTTTGCCCTTGACCAGGTCGGCGGCCGCCGCGAGTTCGTCGGCGACGGCGATGTCGGTCACCTGGAGGGTGTTGCCGTAGGGGTCGACGACCCCGTCGTAGCCGTGGCTGACGGCGATGCCCGAGGCGCCGATCGCGACGTCGGTCTGACCGGTCCGCCAGGCACGGCCCATCGTGTCGGTGACGATGACGGCGACCCGGAGCCCGAATTCGTCGGCCAGACGCGCCCGCAGCCGGGCGGCACTGGCGTCCGGATCCAGGGGCAGCAGCGCGATCTGATCGGTGCGGACATTGGACCCGTCGACGCCGGCGGCCGCCTGCACGAGACCGTTGCGGTTCGCGGTGATGAGCGTGCGGTTGCGTCGAGCCACGACGCGCACCGTCTCGTCGTCGATCAGCCTGCGGCGGAAGGCGTCGCGTTCCTCGGGGTCGGTGGGCGCGGCGACCATCCGCCCCTCGGTCTTGGAGAACACCTTGCTGGTGACGACCAGCACGTCGTCGTCGACGATCCACGGTGCGGCGGCGATGATCTCAGCTGCGAGATCGCTTCCGGGCCCGAACTCGCCCAGACCGGTGACGGGAAGGATCTGCAGTCCGGCGGCCGCGCGGTGGTCGGGCGTGCGCGAAGGCTCCGCGCCGCCGGTCACGGCGTCTGCACTCCGACGAGGGCGCACGCGGCGCGGATCATCTCGGCGGTGGCCGCCGGATCGGTCATCAGCAACGGCGCCGACCCGACGGCGATGCCGTCGACGTGCGCCTCGTCGCCCTCGGCGATGAGCCAGCCGTCCAGGATGCCGTTGCCCGCGCGGGCGCCGAAGTGCTCGGCGATGCCTTGGGCCGAGGTCTCCACGCCGATCACCGACAGACAGCGGTCGGCCATCCCGCGCAGCGGCTTGTCGTCGATCACCGGGCTGATGCCGACCACCGGGGCCGACGTGGTGCGCAATGCGCCGCGGATGCCGGTGACCGAGGTGATGGCGCCGATGCTGACCACCGGGTTGCTCGGCGCCAGCAGGACGACGTCGGCCTCGGCGATCGCCTCCAGCACACCCGGCCCGGGCTTCACCTCGTCGAGGCCCACCTGGGCGAATCCGTGCGTGGGAACCTGGGCGCGGTGGCGCACCCACCACTCCTGGAAGTGGATCGCGACCCGCTCGCCGTCCTGTCCGCCGGGCTTGTCGATCACGACGTGCGTCTCGTGGCGTTGGTCGGTGGCGGGGAGCAGTTCCACGCCGGGCTGCCACCGACGGCACAGGGCGGCGGTGACGTCGGAGAGATGGAATCCGGCTTCGAGCATCTGGGTCCGGATCAGGTGGGTCGCCAGATCACGGTCGCCCAGACCGAACCAGTCGGGGTCGGCGCCGTAGGCGGCCAGTTCCTCTTTGGCGTTCCACGTCTCGTTCCTGTGCCCCCAGCCGCGCTCGGGGTCGATGCCCCCGCCGAGGGTGTACATGCACGTATCGAGGTCCGGGCAGATCCGGACGCCGTGCATCCAGGCGTCATCGCCCACGTTCACCACGGCCGTCACCGTGTGCGGCGTGGCCGGATCATCGGGGAGCCGGGGGAACGGGGTGCGTCCGAACAGTTCGCGTGCGCCCTGGAGAAAACGGGCGCCGCCGACGCCGCCTACGAGTACCGTCACCTTCACAGACGTCCACTGTAATGACCGCACGCGCGTTTCCGCGCGGCGGCGACACCCTGACGGCGCGACACGCCGTAGGACTATGTCATTCACCTGGTAGGCGCGGTTTTGTCCGACCTCGGTGATAGAAATGAATCTTCGCCTTCCGCTTGACCGCGGCGGTAGTCAGCGTGTCTAATCACAACAGTGTCATTTGAATCGTCGGGGGACATTCTTCAGGCACATCGACCGGATCGCCGATCCGGTCGCGGGGTGGAATCAAGTCTGCGAGCTGGGAGGTGCCGGATGACTTTGGATACGGGCGATGGTGCTGACCCGATCAGTGAGATCAGCGCGATTGAGATCAGTGAAGTCCACGCGAACCGCCATCTGTCGGTGGTAGCGAACGAATTCGAGGAACTGTTCGACGCCGTCGAGGAGCAGTGGCAGGACCGTGCGCTCTGCGCACAGACCGATCCTGAGGCGTTCTTTCCGGAGAAGGGCGGTTCGACGCGCGAGGCCAAGCGCATCTGCCAGGGCTGTGAGGTCAAGGCGGAGTGCCTGGAGTACGCGCTGCACAACGATGAGCGTTTCGGCATCTGGGGCGGTCTCTCCGAGCGCGAGCGACGCCGTCTGAAGCGCGGAATCATCTGACGTCGTGATCGTCTGACGTCGTACGCCCCTGGCCGACCCCTCTCGTATCGGATCCTCCCGCCGATCGCGACGAGGGGTCGGGGCGTCTCCGGCGGCGTGCTCGCCGGCGTCAGCCCCCGTTCAGTCCTCGTCGGGGCCGTCCTCGACGGTCTCCTCGTCCACTCCCAGATAGGTCGCGACCTGCTCGATGAGCACCTCGCGCAGGATCTCGGGCAGTTCCTCGGCGTCATGCGCACGGAGTTCGAGCGGGCGCCGGAACAGGATGATCTGCGCCCGGGTGGGACGGCCGGCCACGTCGATGCCGGCCGGGATCAGCCGGGCCAGCGGCACCTGGCCGTCGGCGGTCACCTCGTCCGGCCATTCCACGGGGCCGTCTCCGCGCGGGAGCATCCGCGGGATGTCGTCCACAGCGACGTCCAGCCCGGTCAGGTGGGTATGCCACCGGCTGTCGATCTCGGCGAAGGCCTCCACCGCCGCGGCGTCGAACAGGTCGGCGCGCGTGCGGTGTCCCGGCATCGAACTCGGCATGAGCGGGCCGCGCAGACCGCGGCCGCGGCGGTCGCGCAAACGGCGGGGAGGAGGCGCGAGCAGGTCGCGACCGGACCGCAGCGGAACGAGTCGATAGCCCATACCGCACACCTTAGTGTCCCGGCTCCGCACGGCCGGCGCGTCGCTCGTGGGCACGTCGACCGGGTCCGCATCGGATGTGCGTGTCGATTGTCCGCGTCCGGCGTCGAGGCGATAGGCTGAGCGGCGTGAGTGTCCCTCGTCAGTGCTGCAGGCCCGGCTGTTCGCGTATCGCCGTGGCGACCCTGACGTTCGTCTACGCCGAGTCGACCGCTGTCATCGGCCCGCTGTCGGCGTCCGACGAACCCCACTCGTGGGACCTGTGCTCCCAGCACGCCGATCGGATCACCGTGCCGGTCGGGTGGGAGATGATGCGGAGCGAGCGCGGGTTCGCGCAGCCCGCCGAGGACCAGGAGCTCACGGCACTGGCCGAAGCGGTACGTGAGGCCACCGCCACCTCGCCCCGCGTGGGTTTTCTCGCCCATGCCGAGTTCGACGACACACCCCGCGGCAGGCACCGCGCGCAGCAGCGGTCGGCAGCCACCCCCGCGGCGACGCCGCGGCCGGGCCGTCGCGGTCATCTGCGGGTACTGCCCGACCCGGTCGACTGAGCTTCGCGCGACCACGATCACGCTCGCGACCGCTTTCCGGCCGGGCGAATACTAGGCTGTGATTCATGTCTGCGTTGACTACTGACCTCGACGACGTCGACGGTCTGCTCGCCGCCGACCGCGATGGTCTGCTGCGGGCCGCCGCCATGGCGGGTGCGCAGGTGCGAGCGGTGTCCCAGGCGCAGTCGGAGGGCGCGCTGGCACGGCTCGCCGACCTGCGACCGCGCGCTGTCGTCGTGGTCACGGGAGCGTCGGCCACCGCTCGGCGCGCCACCGATCTGGTGGTGGCGACCGTCGCGGCCCGTTTCGACGTGCCCCTGGTCAGCGTGCCGACTCTGCCCGGCTGGATCGGTCCGCTCGACGTGGTCGTGATCGCCGGGCACGACGCGGGCGATCCCGCACTCGCCGACGCCGCGGTGCGTGCGCTGCGCCGACGCGCCGAACTCGTCACCGTCGTACCGGTGGAAGGGCCGCTCCGCGAGGCGATCGGTGCCCAGCCGATCGTCGACCTGTCGCCTCGGCTCGTCGTCGATCCGCGCTTCGGCTTCTGCCATTTCGTCGCGGCGCTGACCGCGGTGTGCGTCGCCTTGTCCGCCGTCCGGTTCGCGCCTGCTCCCCCCGATCTCGCCGATCTCGCCGACCGGTTGGACGGGGAGGCCGCAGCTGACCATCCGGGCCAGGAGAGCTTTCACAATCAGGCCAAGCTCCTGGCCATGCGTGTCGCGGACCGGTCGGTGGTGTGGGCCGGTGACACGCCCGGGGCGAACGCCGTCGCCGCTCATGCGTCGGCGGTCGCCTTCAGCGTCGCGGGCACGGTGTCGAGCGCCGCGTCGGAGACCGTTCTGGCAACCGGGCTGCTCGACGGCTCGAACCGTCCGGCACCGGTCGACGACATCTTCTACGACCCGGAGATCGACCCGCCGCGGTCGGCCGCGATCCGCGGGATACTGTTCACCACTGCTTCGCGGCGCTGGTACGCGCAGCAGCGCAATGCCGGGCGCGCCGAGATCGACGTGCTGGCGGAGCATCCTGCGGGGTCCGACTCGGGCGCCGGGGAACCGGATCAGGGATCGGTGGCCGCGACGAGCGATCTGTTCGCCGACGCGCCCGCGGATCTGGGGGAGTACCTGGTGCTGGCGCTGCGCGTGGAACTCGCGGCGGTGTTCGTTCGATTGATGGGAGAAGCGGCCTGATGAAGCTGCTGGCTGGAGTGGTGCGGCCGTATGCGTGGGGATCGCGTACCGCACTCGCCGAGTTGCGCGGCACGCCGAGTCCTTCGCCGCACCCCGAGGCCGAACTCTGGTTCGGTGCGCATCCGGCTTCGCCCGCGCGGATCTGCGGCGAGGTGGAGGGTCCGCAGGACCTGCTCGGCGTGATCGAGGCCGATCCGGTGCGCGAGCTCGGCGCCGAGACCGCCGACCAGTTCGGTTCCCGCCTGCCGTACCTGCTGAAGATCCTCGCGGCCCAGGAGCCGCTGTCGCTGCAGGCGCACCCGAGTCTCGAACAGGCAGTCGCCGGCTTCGAACGCGAGAACGCCGCGGGCCTGGCGCTGGACGCGCCCGACCGCAACTACCGCGATCCGTCGCACAAACCCGAACTGGTGGTGGCGCTGACGGAGTTCGACGCGCTCGCGGGGTTCCGCGATCCGCACGTCACGGTGGAGATCCTGAAGGCTCTCGCCGTACCCGCCCTGGATCCCTATCTGGGCATGCTGGTGGAGCAGCCGGACGAGACCGGTCTGCGAGCGGTCTTCACCACGTGGCTGACCCTGCCCGAGGCGGTCATCGGTGCGCTGGTCCCCGAGGTGCTCAACGGCGCGGTGCGCGTCCTGGGCGGGGACGACGACCGCTTCACCCTCGAACTGCGGTCCCTGCTCGAGCTGGGAGAGGCGTACCCCGGCGATCCGGGCGTGCTCGCGTCGCTGCTGTTGAACCGGATCCGGTTGCAGCCCGGTGAGGGAATCTATCTGTCCGCGGGCAATCTCCACGCCTACCTGCACGGGATGGCGGTGGAGCTGATGGCGAACTCCGACAACGTGCTGCGCGGCGGGCTCACCCCCAAGCACATCGACGTCCCGGAACTGCTGCGCGTCCTCGACTTCCATCCGGTGTCGATCGACGCCCTGATGCCTCAGGTGCGGAGCCTCGGGACCGAGCGCGTCTATCTGACCCCGGCGCCCGAGTTCCGGCTGTCGCGGGTGGAATTGGACGGCACCGGGCTGCACGCCGCGCAGTCGATCAGCTTCGAGATGGCGGGTCCGCAGATCCTGGCGGTGATCTCCGGCCGGGTGGCCGTGGAGGGGAGCGGCGGCGAACTGTTGAAAGCCGGTCCGGGCGATGCGGTCTGGCTGTCGGCGGCCGATCCGGACGTGGTGGTGCGCGCGATCTCGTCCGGTGCCGTCTTCTTCCGTGCGATGGTTCCGGCCCTGCAGCACTGACCGTCCGCGGCTCGACCGGAACGGAGTCAGTCGAGTTCGGTGAGGCTTCGTTCGGCGGCGGTGGAGACCGGGCGCACCGGGACGGTGCAGCCGAGTCCGGATGCGAGGAGGAGTCCGCTGCCGCGATCGTGACGCAGGGTGGGCTCGCGTCCGCCGCGACCGTCGTCCAGGCAGTCGTGCCTGCGCAGCAGGGTCGCGCCGGGCGGAACCTCGTGCCCGCCGGCGCGGGTGTCGTCGAACAGCACGTGCGGAGCGGTGGGTCCGCGGTCGTTGACGGTGATCCACCGCTCGCCGACTGCATCCGCCAATCGCCGCCAGCGCTGGGGAGTGTCGGACACGACGGCCACCGACATCCCGATCGCAGCCAGTCGCGCCGCCACTTGTCGTGCGAGCCGGTGGTCGCCGCAGATCGTGCTCGCGGCGACGCCGGGACCGGCCAGGCGAAGCGCCACGGGCGCGCCGGATGCCGCGGCGCCGACGAGCTGACCGTCACCGGCGCAGGGAACGGCCACCGAGCGGCAGATCTGTTCGGTGGCGGCCGGCGGCACCGGCGCGGCCCCGCTGCCACGAGAACCGCTGCCACGAGAACGGTCGTCTCGACGATCCTCCGGTGGCGCAGCGATCGGCAGACCCGCGGCGAGCGCGCCGCGGTCGGAGGCGTCGACCGGGACCAGATCGTGACAGCCGTCGCGATCGGAGGCGTGTGCGCCGTTGTCGCGCACCGTCGCGGTCAGCCGCGGACCGGACCGGTCGGCCGTGAGACTCAGCGTGACGGTCGTCGACACCGCCTCGCTCGAACCCGGAGCGGCCAGCAGCGCGGACAGCGACTCCGGAGAGGTCCCGGCCCATCGGTGGACGGCGAATCGGAATCCGTCGACGTGTGCGCCGAGCGCATCGGACGTCGCGCGCTCGACGGGAGCCCCCTCGGTCAGTCGCATCGTCAGGTCGGTGATCTCGGCAGCGGTCAGCGGACGAGTGGGGATGCCGGAGTCGGCGAGGCGAGCGCGCAGCCGGCGCAGGCACCACAGCGCCGTACGCAGCATCCCGGCGGGCCCGTCACCGCGCATCAGGACCGCCTGCGGACAGTCAGCGGGCCGGATTCGGACCACCAGGTGCACGCTGCGGTGGGTGGGAATTCGCAGTCCGCCGAGCAGCGTCCGATACGCGCCGGCCGCGATGCCGTCGTCCCAGCTGCGCATGGTGTGACTGACGACGTCGATGGCCCAGGGCGCGGCGTCGTGGGCCGACATCGCCGAGAGCACTGCGGGCAACAGACGCGGTGGTGTGGCCCGGGGTGTTCCGACCACCACCGGCGCCGGTTCGTCGGGGGCGATCGCAAGCACCCCGATCAGACTGTCGCCGCAGCGCCGCAGTCCGATGAAACCGTCGTCGGCGGGCACGTCGAACGGTGCCCGGACCTCCCATGGCGCGGTGCGACGCACCAGCATCCTCGCTTGCACTGAGTGCTCCCCCCGAACACGGACTTCGCGAAATCGCCGTGGGACGAGGCTAACCCGCGTCTAACCTCCTTGCGGGGGAATCGATCGGGGGGATTGATGTCACGTCACATCACGACGCGCGCGCAGATCAGCGGGTACCGCTTCGGGGTGGCTCGGGCCGAACACGCGCTCGTGCGCCGCGACGTACGGATGACGCACGATCCGATGCGCGCGCAGTCGCGGGCGCTCGTCGCCGGGACGGTGCTAGCGGTCCTGGTGCTCGCCGGCGCGGCGATCTACGGATTCGTCCGACCGCAACCCGACGTGCGCGATGCGCAGATCGTGGCCGTCGACGGCGGTGGGATGTACGTGCTGATCGACGGCGTGATGCATCCGGTGCCGAACGTCGCGTCGGCCCGGCTGATCCTCGGTCGGCCGCTGCCGGTGCGGCGGGTGAGCGAGCGGTCGTTGAGTCGCTTCCCGCGCGGTGCGGCCGTCGGCATTCCGGACGCACCGGGTGCGCTCGATCGACCGGCGGTGGCCGGACGGTCGACGTGGACCGTCTGCGAGGACGCCGAGGGCAGCGCAGTCGTGGTCGGCGACCTCGCGTCTGCCGCCGAGACGATCGACGCCGATCTCGTGCAGCACGCGGGAGTCGAATGGCTGCTGTACCGGGACCCGACCGGCAGCGGGACCTCCGTTCCGGTCCGGGCCCGCGTCGACCGGTCGCGGGTGGAGTTGGTCCGTGCGCTGGGACTGGAGGGGCGTGAGCCCAGGACGGTGGGGGCGGGACTGTTGAACACCTTCACCGCGCGGCCCGATCTGCGCGTGCCGGAGATCCCGGATCGCGGGTCACCGGGCGTTCTCGGTCTGCCGGTCGGTTCGGTGGTCGCGACCGCCGGCGTCGACGGAACCCTGCGCTATCAGCTCGTTCTCGCCGACGGAGTGCAGCCGCTGTCCGAGCCTGCGGCCGAGATGATGCGACTGACCGACCCGTCGGCCGCGGACGGAGTACGGCGAGTGGCGCCGGCCGCGGTGGCGGCGCTCACGGTCCGCGAAGTGGTGCCCGTCGCGCATTTCCCGCACGCGGCGCCTCGGTTCGGCGACCCTCCGTCGGTGCTGTGCCATCGCTGGAGCCGCGACACCGAGGGGGCCGCGACGGCGGCGCTTCTCGGAGCGCGCCGACTGCCGGTGCCCGACGGCGCCAGACCGGTGCTTCTGGCTTCGTCGGACGGTCGGGGACCGGCGCTCGACCGGGTCTATCTGCGGCCGGGGACGGGTGAGCACGTGGTGTTGACCGGCGTGGACCCGCGGTCGCCGCGCGCGTCGACGCCGTTCTATGTGAGCGATGCGGGCGTGCGCTATCGGTTGGCGGGCGCGGGGATCGGCGAGATCCTCGGGTTGCCGGAACCGGTGCGGGCGCCGTGGCCGATGATCGCGCTGCTGCCGTCGGGTCCGGAGCTGAGCCGGGAGGCCGCGGCGGTCACCTCCGACGGCGTCAGCTCCCGTTGACGAAGCGGCGCACCATCGCCTCCCAGTCGTCGGCGATCTCCTCGCATGTCATGCCGACGACGTCGAGAAGATGGCGCACGGTCAAGGCCATGAGCGGTGCCTGGACGGCGTGGGCGGTGACCTCCAGCCTGCCGTCGATGCCCATTTCGGCCAGGAGCATCCGCACGTGGAGCGTCGACATCGCCCAGACCGGATGCGATAGATGGTCGGGCTGGTCGGCACCCGCCTCCAGCAGGATGTCGAGGTGGTCGACGGTCATCTTGAGTCGCGCGCGGCCGTAGGCGATCAGCCGGTCGAGCGGGGGAGCGCCGGGCCCGAGAGGTTCCGGTCCGGAGAGGAAGGCCTGCTGGAGGTCCGACTCCGAGTGGTCGAGGAGGGCGAGCATCAGTCCCGTCCGGTTGCCGAAACGGCGGAATACCGTGCCCTTGCCGACGCCGGCGGCACGGGCCACCGCTTCCATCGTCACCGCGGACGCGCCCTGACTGTCGATCAGCGATTTGGCGGCCGCCAGCAGCAGCCGACGATTCCGTGCGGCGTCGGCTCGCTCCGGCGACGCAGCGGGCGCGTTTGCCACGTGCAGTTCAAGGGGGCCGGGGCCGTCGGGGAGCATGAGTCGACTGTAAAGCATGTCGGCGTTGTCGTGATTGCGGACACCGGAGGCCGATCCGCGCGCGACCAGCACTTCCATGCTGTGTCCGTCATCACGGCCGGCACCGGGAATCACGGCGGACCGTGGTCCGTTTCACTGGAGGTATCCGTACGTACGTCAGGAAGAGTGTCGCTCCATGTCTGAAGGCAACATCACCATCGCAGTTCTCGTCGGCAGCCTCCGCTCCGGCTCGCACAACCGTGCGCTCGCCGAACTGGCCGCGGCCAATGCTCCCGAGGGGATCTCGTTGAAGATCGTCGAAGGTCTGGGCGAGGTGCCGTTCTACAACGAGGACATCGACACCCCGGATGCGATCCCGGCCGCCGCGGCCTCGCTGCGCGATCAGGTGGCGTCGGCCGACGCCTTCCTCTTCGTCACCCCCGAGTACAACGGCACGATGTCGGCCGTCCTGAAGAACGCCATCGACTGGCTGTCGCGTCCCTACGGCGCCGGCGCGCTCGCCGGGCGTCCGGCCGGCGTCATCGGCGCCGCACTCGGCCGGTACGCGGGCACCTGGTCCCGTCAGGACACGCGCAAGTCGATCGGCGTCGCGGGAGCGAATGTGGTCGAGGCCGTCGAGATCGGTATCGGCACCGGCGCGCTGGGCGACGAGGGCGTGGCGACCGCTGAGACCGCCGAGCAGTTGGCCGAGGTGGTCCGGGTACTGGCCGACGCGGTCGCCGTCGCCGCCTGATCGACGCTCCTCCGGCGGGGCCGGCCGCGGATGTCCGCGGCCGGCCCCGCCGTCTGTGTCGAGCCGTCTGCGGCCGGGCTGCCGGCGATGTCGGACCCCGGTGGTGAACTGTGTGTGCAAGGGGCCGCACGGTCCCGGCCGAAGGCGCCGAATCGGCGTCCGCCGGCCCGTCTCGGGCACGCGGATTCGAGACACGCCGGACGCGCCGAGACACGCCGGTCCGCCTGTGGACAACTGTCACGCGACCTGGGAGTTTCAAGAATGTTATTCACAAGTTCTTGTGGTCTAGGAAAACATCAGACACTAGGTGTAGTGTTTGGGGTGTCCGGGGGGCGGACGGCAATCGACCGAATTACGGCGGTGTCGTTCACTGCGAAAGCAGGAGATCCGGTCAGAGAAGTCAAGCAAGTCGCTCGCAGCAGATCATTCATCTCAAGGGAGTTCATCGATGGCCATCACCGTCTACACCAAGCCCGCCTGCGTCCAGTGCAACGCGACCTACAAGGCTCTCGACAAGATGGGCCTGGAGTACGACGTCGTGGACATCAGCCAGGACGACGAGGCTCGCGATTACGTGATGGCGCTCGGCTACCTTCAGGCGCCGGTCGTCGTGGTCGGCGACGAGCACTGGTCGGGTTTCCGTCCCGACCGCATCAAGTCGCTCGCCACCAACGCGGCCTGACGGAGGCGAGCCACATGGCCGCCGACACTGAAACCCGAAATCCGCTCATCGTCTACTTCTCGTCGGTGTCGGAGTACACCCACCGCTTCGTTCAGAAGCTGGGGCTCCGCGCGGTCCGGATCCCCCTCATCGACCGCACGTCGTCGTTCCGGGTGGACGAGCCCTACATCTTGATCACGCCCACATACGGGGGCGGGAAGATCAGCGATGCGGGCAGCGTCACCGCTCATGCGGGCGGAGGCTACGTGCCCAAGCAGGTCATCAAGTTCCTGAACATCGAACAGAATCGGTCATTGATCCGCGGCGTCATCGCCGGGGGCAACACCAACTTCGGCGAGGAGTTCGCCCTGGCGGGCGACATCGTCTCGCACAAGTGCCAGGTGCCGTTCCTCTATCGCTTCGAGTTGATGGGAACCACCGACGACGTCGAACGGGTGCGCGCGGGCCTGGCTCAGTTCGCCGCGAGTTCCGCGTTCACCGGCCGGGCCGCCTGACTGCCCGCGCTCACCAGTTTCCGGACCACCAGTTTCCGTCAAGTACGCAAACTTCAGTTTCACCAGGGAGAAGCAGTGTCGCCCACCGCAGTTTCTGTCAGCGAATCCACCGTCTCGGCGAGCAAGTCGGGGGTGCACACGGGTCCGGCCGGCCACGAGCCGGGCGACCTCGACTACCACGCGCTCAACGCGATGCTCAACCTGTACGACGCGGACGGTCGGATCCAGTTCGACAAGGATCGTGAGGCCGCCCGCCAGTACTTCTTGCAGCACGTCAACCAGAACACGGTGTTCTTCCACGATCTCGACGAGAAGCTCGACTATCTCCTCAAGGAGAACTACTACGAGCCCGAGGTCCTCGCGAAGTACGACCGCGAGTTCGTGAAGTTGCTGTTCGGGCACGCCTTCGCCAAGAAGTTCCGGTTCCCGACCTTCCTGGGCGCGTTCAAGTACTACACCAGCTACACGCTCAAGACGTTCGACGGAAAGCGCTACCTGGAGCGTTTCGAGGACCGCGTCTGCATGGTGGCGCTGACGCTGGCCGACGGCGACACCGCGCTCGCGCGCAATCTGGTCGACGAGATCATGGACGGCCGGTTCCAGCCGGCCACGCCGACCTTCCTGAACTCGGGCAAGAAGCAGCGCGGCGAGCCGGTCTCGTGCTTCCTGCTGCGCATCGAGGACAACATGGAGTCGATCGGCCGATCGATCAACTCCGCGCTGCAGTTGAGCAAGCGCGGCGGGGGCGTGGCGCTGCTCCTCAGCAACGTCCGCGAGCACGGCGCGCCGATCAAGCGCATCGAGAACCAGAGTTCCGGTGTCATCCCGATCATGAAGCTGCTGGAGGACTCGTTCAGCTATGCCAACCAGCTCGGCGCGCGTCAGGGCGCCGGTGCCGTGTACCTGCACGCGCACCACCCCGACATCTACCGCTTCTTGGACACCAAGCGTGAGAACGCCGATGAGAAGATCCGGATCAAGACGCTGTCGCTGGGCGTGGTGATCCCGGACATCACCTTCGAGCTCGCCAAGAACAACGACGACATGTACCTGTTCAGCCCGTACGACGTGGAGCGCGTCTACGGCAAGCCGTTCGCGGACGTGAACGTCACCGACGAGTACCACGCCATGGTCGAGGACCGGCGGATCCGCAAGTCGAAGATCAGGGCGCGGGAGTTCTTCCAGACGCTCGCTGAGCTGCAGTTCGAGTCCGGCTACCCGTACATCATGTTCGAGGACACGGTGAACAGGTCGAACCCGATCGAGGGCAAGGTGACGCACTCCAACCTCTGCTCGGAGATCCTGCAGGTCTCGACCCCGTCGGAGTTCAACGAGGACCTCACGTACTCGCATGTCGGCAAGGACATCTCGTGCAACCTCGGATCGATGAACATCGCCAAGACGATGGACTCGCCGGACTTCGGCCAGAGCATCGAGACCGCGATCCGCGGACTCACCGCCGTCGCCGATCAGACGTCGATCGAGTCGGTGCCGTCGATCAAGCGGGCGAACGACGAGGGTCACGCCATCGGCCTCGGCCAGATGAACCTGCACGGTTACCTGGCTCGTGAGCGGATCTTCTACGGCAGCGAAGAGGGCATCGACTTCACGAACATGTACTTCTACACGGTCCTGTTCCACGCCATCCGCGCGTCGAACAAGATCGCCAAGGAGCGCGGGACGGCGTTCGCCGGCTTCGAGAAGAGCACGTATGCGACCGGTGAGTTCTTCGACAAATACATCGACCAGGTGTGGGAACCGAAGACTCAGAAGGTGCGCGACCTGTTCGCACGCGCGGGCCGTGACGGCGAGAGCGCGCAGCTGTTCGAGTCGGGCATCCACATTCCGACCCAGGACGACTGGCGTGAGCTCAAGGCGTCGGTGCAGCAGTACGGCATCTACAACCAGAATCTGCAGGCGGTGCCGCCGACCGGTTCGATCAGCTACATCAATCATTCGACCAGCTCGATTCACCCGGTCGCGTCGAAGATCGAGATCCGCAAGGAAGGCAAGATCGGCCGCGTCTACTACCCGGCTCCGTACCTGACGAACGACAATCTGGAGTACTACCAGGACGCGTACGAGATCGGTTACGAGAAGATCATCGACACGTATGCGGCCGCGACCCAGCACGTCGATCAGGGTTTGAGCCTGACGCTGTTCTTCAAGGACACCGCGACCACGCGGGACGTCAACAAGGCGCAGATCTACGCGTGGCGCAAGGGCATCAAGACGCTGTACTACATCAGGCTCCGTCAGATGGCGCTCGAGGGGACCGAAGTGGATGGCTGCGTCAGCTGCATGTTGTGAGCTGTTGTCGCACAACGAGATCCAGTCGCCGACTACACCGAATGAGGAATGACGATGACATCGACTAGTCCTGCCGAGGGCGCACCGGTCAAGCTGGTGAACCGGGTCTCGGCCATCAACTGGAACCGAGTCCAGGACGACAAGGACGCCGAGGTCTGGGACCGACTGACCGGCAACTTCTGGCTGCCGGAGAAGGTGCCGGTGTCCAACGACATCCAGTCGTGGGGAACGCTGACCGACTACGAGAAGACGCTCACCATGCGCGTCTTCACCGGGCTCACCCTGCTCGACACCATCCAGGGAACCGTCGGCGCCATCGCGCTCATCCCCGATGCGCTGACCCCGCATGAGGAAGCGGTGATGACCAACATCGCCTTCATGGAGTCGGTGCACGCCAAGAGCTACAGCGCGATCTTCTCGACGCTGTGCTCCACCAAGGAGATCGACGAGGCCTTCCGCTGGTCGGAGGAGAACGAGTATCTCCAGCGCAAGGCGCAGATCGTCATGGATTACTACCGTGGCGACGATCCCCTCAAGCGCAAGGTGGCTTCGACTCTGCTCGAGTCGTTCCTGTTCTACTCCGGCTTCTACCTGCCGATGTACTGGTCTTCGCGCGCCAAGCTCACGAACACCGCCGACATGATCCGGCTGATCATCCGCGACGAGGCCGTCCACGGCTACTACATCGGCTACAAGTACCAGCGCTCGCTGGAAGTGGAGACGCCGGAGCGTCGTCAGGAGCTCAAGGACTACACCTTCGAGCTGCTGTTCGAGCTCTACGACAACGAGACCGACTACACCGAGGCACTCTACGACGAGGTCGGGCTGAGCGAGGACGTCAAGAAGTTCCTTCGGTACAACGCCAACAAGGCCCTCATGAATCTCGGCTACGAGGCGATGTTCCCGAAGGACGAGACGGACGTGAACCCGGCGATTCTGTCGGCGCTGTCGCCGAACGCCGACGAGAACCACGACTTCTTCTCGGGATCGGGCAGCTCGTACGTGATCGGCAAGGCTGTCAACACCGAAGACGAGGACTGGGACTTCTGACCTCTTGCGGCCGGTCCGGCGCCCGTCAGCGCCGGCCGGTCAGCACGTCGTAGTACGTCGTGAGGTCGTCGAGGGCCTCGCCGACCTCGGTCAGCGGCACCCCGGTGGCGCGCAGCGCCTGCCGCAGGGCCGTCGGGTCGAGGTCGGAGAGCGGGTCGACGGCGGGAAACGACGGGGGAGCGGGCGGCAGACGGTGGTCCCCGTAGGGGTCGTCGGCGACGAGCGGATCGTCGTCGCCCACCGCCGCGTGTCGGTCGCCGTCCTGCACCACCGCCAGCAGTTCGGGCAGGTCGGTGCCCATCACTGTCAGCAGCGTGGTGGGACGCCGGTCGATCTCCGCCGCCACCTCGAACGACACCGCCAGGACATGGGTGCATCGGGGAGCGTCGTCGGGGCAACTGCAGTCGGACGTCACGTCGGCCGGCTCGGTGGGTGCGATCAATTCGCCGAGTCCGGTCGGCTGCTCACCGCGGGCGAGGTCGAGCAGGTCGTCGGTGCTGCCCGTTCGGCGCAGCAGTTCCACGACGGTCTCCGGGTCAATGGTGCGCATCTCGAGCCGGACGTCGAAGGGGTCGAGCTGGCTGCCGCGCACCGAAGCCGTCACCACACCGTGCCCGATCCGAAGACCTTCGACGTGCCGCTCTCGGAAGTATCGACGGGCGCCGGTGATGCGGCGGTGATCGGCACCCGACTCCACCACGCCGACGAAGGCGCGCGACCAGCCGGTGATGCCGTAGCCGCGGACTGCGGCCTTCGTCCGCCGTCTGCCGGGACTCATGGACGCTCCGATCTCATTCGGCGACAGCCTCCTCGCGCAGAGCCAGCAGATCCATCAGGGTGTCGTCGTCGAGCTCGGTGAGCCACGACTCGCCGGTGCTGACCGTCAGGCGCGACAGTTCCCGCTTCGCCGCGACCATCTCGTCGATCCGTTCCTCCAGCGTTCCGACGCACACGAACTTCCGGACCTGCACATTGCGCGTCTGCCCGATCCGGTAAGCACGGTCGGTGGCTTGATCCTCCACCGCCGGATTCCACCATCGATCGGCGTGGATGACATGATTCGCCGCCACCATGTTCAGGCCCGTTCCGCCGGCCTTCAGTGTGGCGAGAAGCACCGGCGGACCGTCCTCGGCGGCGAACCGCTCGACGATCTCGTCACGCCCGCTGCGGGTGACACCGCCGTGCAGGACCGGCACGGCGGCGCCGAGGACCGGTTCGAGCCAGGTCGAGAGCAAGTCGGCGAACGCAGCGAACTGGGTGAAGACCAGCGCGCGGTCGCCCTCGGCGATCAGCGTGGTCAGGACGTCGACGAGGAGTTCGACCTTGCCGGATCGATGGCGGCCCCGCCGCAGCATGGCCGAGCCGTCGTCGAGGTAGTGCGCCGGGTGATTGCAGATCTGCTTGAGCCGGGTCAGGGCAGCGAGGACCGTCCGACGGCGCGGGCCGCCCTGCTGGGTATCGGCGAGTGCCTCATGCAATTCGTTCAGAACGGCTTGATACAGGCCTGCCTGCTCACTGGACAGGTTGGTGCGGACCATCAGTTCGGTCTTCTCCGGGAGATCGGGAGCGATGGTCGGATCGGTCTTCTCCCTGCGCAGAATGAACGGCTTGGTCACGGCCGACAGCCGGGCGACGGCTCGCGCGTCCCGGTCGCGCTCGATGGGTTCGGCGAACCGGGCCCGGAACTTCGAGGCGGTGCCGAGCATGCCGGGATTCACCAGATCGATCACGGCCCGCAGGTCCTCCAGCCGATTCTCGACCGGGGTCCCGGTCAACGCGACCCGCTGGGCGGCCGAGACGGCGCGCAGCGCTTTCGCTGCCGCGGTGTGGACGTTCTTGACGTGCTGAGCCTCGTCGACGACGAGTTCCTTCCATGTCAACGCCGCCAGTGCATCACGGTCGCGCGCGAGAGTCGCGAACGTGGTGAGCACCACGTCGGCACGGTTCTCGGCGATCCGCTCCGTCGATCGGCCGGTGCCGTGATGGACCACCACCCGCAGATGCGGCGCGAACGACGACAACTCCCGTTGCCAATTGCCGATGACCGACATCGGGCACACCACCAGAGCCGGATCCGATTCCGGGTCGCGCTCGCGGCCGGCGGTGAGCAGCGCGATCACCTGCACGGTCTTGCCCAGACCCATGTCGTCGGCGAGGACGCCGCCTGCCCCGATGGCGCCCAACGCGGTCAGCCACTCCAGTCCGCGCTGCTGGTAGGGACGAAGCTCGGCGCGTAGACGCGACGGCGGGGGCATCGACGGCGGCACGATGGTCCCGCCCGCGGCGATGTCGTCGAGCCAGCCGAGGCCGGAGACCGTCGTGACCGGAACCGGAAGGGTGTCGTCGCGCTCGGTCACCAGAGCCAGGAGATCGGCCATCGTGGGCGCCTGGTCGCCGGGCGCCAGCGCACGTTGGGCCGCGACGAAGGCCGCGGCGCGGCCCAGTGCGGCGCCTTCGGCGCGGAGCCACGTGCCGCGGAGCCGGACGAGATCGCCGCTCTGCTGAGCGAGTTCCTCGATGTCGGACGATGACAGCTCTCGGGAGCCCGGGGCGTCGCCGAGAGCGAGCCGCCACTCGAAATCCGAGATCTCGTCGAGGCCGACGAATCCGGGCCGGGCTCCGCCGCCGGGCGTCTGTTGTGAACGGATCGACAGCGAGGGGGTGACGGCCGCGATCGACGACGGCAGAAGGACGTTCACGCCCGCCGCCTGGAGGTCCGCGGCACCGCGGGCGAGGAGTTCGTCGACCACCGCGGTCGTGAGCAGATAGTCGAGGCTGTGCGGATCGGCTTCGGCGCGGCTCAGCTCGCCGAACGCGCCGACCGCTGTCGCGAGCTCGGTGGTGACGGCATCGAGTTCGTGCGCATCGAGGCGGTGCGGGACCACCGGGACGAGTTCACCGTTCGGACTGCGGAGGCAGACCTCGAGGCGCCAGCGCACCTGCTCCGGCGCCATCAGCGGCTCGTCGGGCTCGTCCGGAGGTACGTGAAGGCGCATCACCAGTGCGGGGCGTCCCGGACCGGCGGTGCCGACCCAGTCGTGCCAGGCCTGTGCGCTGCGCGGTCCGATCTCGCCACCGAGATCGGTGGGCGCTCGTTGCGCCAGACCGGCGATGAGCGGTATCGGCGACGTCACCTCCGCTGCCGCGAGGAGCCGGCGGCACTCGTGGTCGACGGCCTCGGCGACGAAGTCGGTGACAGCTCCCCGGGTGGCCAGCGCGGGCGGCGCCGAGTCCTGTGCGATCGACAGCCAGCTGTGCCACGCGGCCCCGGGTACCGGGACCCAGCGCACCTCGTACACCCCGCCGACCAGACAGGTGCTCGGCGCGACGGCGCCTGACGCGATATAGCGGCGTACGCAGGCGAGGAGGTGACGGTAGTACGCGATGTCGCCGCCGACGCGGAGATGGGCGCAGCGATCGAGGAACTCGACAGCCGACGCCATGCCGAGTCCGCATGCCGGAAGGAACCGGCGCGTGCCGTCGGGTTCGGCGATCTCCACCGTGTGCCGCAGCCGCTTGCGTGACACCAGATCGGTGAGCGCCGCGGGGACCTCGACCGCGTCGCCGAAGACGGTGCCCGGTTCGGTCGGCGCATCGGGCCACACGGCCATCCCGAGCCCGGGAACCCAGCGGATGCGCAGCGGTGCCCGGCTGTGCTGCTCGGCCACGGCGATCGCTGTCATGGCACCAGTTGTAGCTCAGCGGTACGACATCGGCGATGTCGGGAGCGCCGCGAGGCCCGGACCGGCGGAATCAGCCCGCGGAACTGCTGTTGAGGGAGACCTTCACGTCGTTGAGCACCAGCCACGCCGCTGCCAGTCCGGACGTGCCGTACCAGACGGTGTCGTCGACGGAGAGGACTCGGTTCCAGGTGGGCGCGCCCATGTCTAGCCAACGATCGCTGAGGAGGACGCGCTTGCCGCGCTCCAGACCCTCGGGCCCCTCGTAGCTCACATAGATGAGGTCGGCGTCGGCGTCGGTGAAGTCGGCGTCGGTGGCGGGCACCGCCTCGGGCGTGCGCTGGGCGGCGGGCCGGGCGACCCCGATCGTCGCCATGATCTGCGCACCGAAGGAACCGGTGCCCTCGATCATCTCCGCGTCGGGAGTGAAACGGACCAGCGAGACCTCGCTGTGGGGTGCGTCCATCACGCGTCCCACGCGGTGCGCCTCGGTGGTGAATTCGTCGAGACGAGCATTCGCCGCCCCGGTCCGGCTGACGCCCGCCGCGACCGCGCGGAAGGCCGCCTGCCAGTCGGAGGCGGGATCGACGGTGACGATTCGGGCCGTGCCGAGCGCGCCGGTACCGCGCAACGCGTCGAGGCGCTGCCGCGTCTCCGGCGAGGTCAGGACCACCTGGGGGGCGGCGGTGCGCACGGCCGAACTCGCCGGTGCGTCGCCGAGCGCCGGAACCGAGGCCAGTTGCGGGCCCAGATAGGCCGGGACCGACCCGGCCGGCGCGGTCACACCCGTGACTTGAGCGCCCATGCCGAGCGCGCACAGCGCGTCGAGGAGAGCGGGATCGGTGACGACGATCCTGGCCACGTCTGCGAGGCCCGGGTCGGGTGCGGTGGGAGCCAGACAGGTCTTGGCGTAGTCGCGGCCCGGATTCACGATGTTCACCTCGGCGATCCGGGTCACCGTCGTGGAGATGACCGAGCCGTCGGGCGTGCGCAGGACGTCGTCGTCGGCGGCACAGGCGCCGAGGCCGACGGTCAGCGCGACCGCCGTCGCCAGGGCACCGGCGCAGCGCCGCGGGGAGCGGGCAAGCATGGAGAACACCCGCCTACGCTAGCATCGGCGGCTCGCCGTGAAATGGGGCTACCTGCGGCGACGAACGCGGTCTATCTTGGTAATACGACAGATCGTAGGACCCGGTCGGAACGGTGCGCCGGTCTGGTTTACGATCAGTACGTAGCGCTAGCGCCAGAGTTGGCACGACAGCAGAGTTTTGGGCCGTCAGGCCCGGTGCCCGCAATCGGCGCCGAGGAGGAGGAATCTGTGACCGCGGTAGACCAACCGACGACCCGGGTGGAGGCGGAGCGGCCGTATCCGGCCCGCGTCCAGCCCAAGGGCTCGTTCTTCTACAAGCTCATCACGACGACCGACCACAAGCTGATCGGTCAGATGTACATCGCCACCTGCATCGGGTTCTTCCTGGTCGGCGGTCTCATGGCGTTGTTGATGCGTGCCGAGTTGGCGCATCCGGGGCTGCAGTTCCTGTCGAACGAGCAGTTCAACCAGCTGTTCACCATGCACGGCACGGTGATGCTTCTGATGTACGCGACCCCGATCGTGATCGGTTTCGCGAACTTCGTCCTGCCTCTGCAGATCGGCTCGCCGGACGTCGCCTTCCCCCGCCTGAACGCGCTCGGCTACTGGCTGTTCCTGTTCGGCAACCTGGTCGCGCTGGGCGGCTTCCTCACTCCGGGCGGCGCCGCCGACTTCGGCTGGACCGCTTACACCCCGCTGACTGACGCCGTTCACGCTCCGGGCGTCGGTGCCGACCTGTGGATCATGGGCCTGGGTGTCGCCGGTCTGGGCACCATCCTGGGTGCGGTCAACATGATCACCACCGTCGTGTGTCTGCGCGCACCCGGCATGACCATGTTCCGCATGCCGATCTTCACCTGGAACATCCTGGTGACGAGCGTTCTGATCCTGCTGATCTTCCCGCTGCTCACCGCGGCGCTGATGGGTCTGGAGGTGGACCGGCAGTTCGGTGCGCATCTGTACGACCCGGCCAACGGCGGCGTGATCCTGTGGCAGCACCTGTTCTGGTTCTTCGGTCACCCCGAGGTCTACATCATCGCCCTGCCGTTCTTCGGCATCGTGTCCGAGGTGTTCCCGGTGTTCTCCCGTAAGCCGCTGTTCGGCTACTCGGGCCTGGTGTACGCGACGCTGGCCATCGCGGCGCTGTCCGTCGCCGTCTGGGCGCACCACATGTACGTGACCGGATCGGTCCTGCTGCCGTTCTTCTCGTTCATGACGTTCCTGATCGCGGTTCCGACCGGTGTCAAGTTCTTCAACTGGATCGGCACCATGTGGAAGGGCCGAATCACCTTCGAGACACCGATGCTGTTCGCCATCGGCTTCATCGTCACCTTCCTCTTCGGTGGTCTGACCGGTGTTCTGCTCGCCAGCCCGCCGCTGGACTTCCACATCTCCGACACCTACTTCGTGGTGGCGCACTTCCACTACGTGCTCTTCGGCACGATCGTGTTCGCGACCTTCTCGGGCATCTACTTCTGGTTCCCGAAGATGACCGGTCGCATGCTCGACGAGACCCTGGGCAAGTGGCACTTCTGGCTGACCTTCATCGGCTTCCACGTCACCTTCCTGGTCCAGCACTGGCTGGGCAACGAGGGCATGCCGCGTCGTTACGCCGACTACCTGCCGTCGGACGGTTTCACCACGCTGAACATCGTCTCGACCGTCGGCGCGTTCATCCTCGGCCTGTCGACCCTGCCGTTCGTGTGGAACGTCTTCAAGAGCTACCGCTACGGCGAGGTCGTGACCGTCGACGACCCGTGGGGCTTCGGCAACAGCCTCGAGTGGGCCACCAGCTGCCCGCCGCCGCGGCACAACTTCACCGAGCTGCCGCGCATCCGTTCGGAGCGCCCGGCGTTCGAGCTGCACTACCCGCACATGGTCGAGCGCATGCGCGCCGAAGCCCATGTCGGCTGGGGCAGCAGCAACCAGCACTGACGTCGCGACAGCGACCAGATCAGGCCCGTCCGAGTTCGCTCGGACGGGCCTGATCGTCGTTGGTGGACCTGCCTGGGAGCGAGTCGTCGGTGGCGGCCATAATTGCGGTGTGGAAACGAGCGATGCGAAGCGCACCATTCTGATCACCGTCAGCGGACCCGACCATCCCGGCGTCACCTCCTCCCTGATGGGGGCGTTGTCGTCGGTGGGCGTCGATCTGCTCGACGTGGAGCAGGTCGTCATTCACAACCATCTGACCCTCGGTGTACTGGTGACCGCCGACGGCGATGTGGAGGACCTGCAGGACGCGGTGTCCGCGCAGATGGCCGACCGCGGCATGCACGTCGACATCGACCTCGATCCGCACGGCAGAGAACAGGCCGCCTCCACTCACGCCGTCGTGGTCCTCGGCCGCCCGATCTCCGCGGAGGCCTTCCAGGCCGTGGCCGCCGAACTGCATCGTCAGGGCGCGAACATCGACTCCATCCGCGGAGTGGCCGACTACCCGCTCACCGGCCTGGAGCTGATGATCAAGGCCGTCGACACCGAGGACTCCGACGCGGCCATCCGCGAGGGGCTGGGCGCGGTGTCGGCGAAGTACCCGATCGACGTCGCGGTCGAACGCGGCGGGCTGGCGCGGCGTGCCAAGCGCGTCATCGTCTTCGACGTCGACTCGACGCTCATCCAGGGCGAGGTCATCGAGATGCTCGCGGCCAAGGCCGGCCGCGAAGCCGAGGTCGCGGCGGTCACCGAGGCCGCCATGCGCGGGGAACTGGACTTCGCCGAGTCGCTGCACGAGCGGGTCAAGGCACTTGAGGGCCTCGACGCGGAGGTCATCGACCGGGTCGCGTCGTCCCTGGAACTGACTCCGGGCGCGCGCACCACCATTCGCACCCTGAACCGCCTCGGGTACCACTGCGGTGTGGTCTCCGGTGGCTTCCGCCAGGTGATCGAGCCGTTGGCCGGAGAGCTGGAACTCGACTTCGTGCGCGCGAACACTCTGGAGATCGTCGACGGCAAGCTGACCGGTCGGGTGATCGGAGAGGTGGTCGACCGAGAGGGCAAGGCTCGCGCGCTGGCCGCCTTCGCCGAACAGATGGGCGTCCCGATGGAGCAGACCGTCGCGGTCGGCGACGGTGCCAACGACATCGACATGCTGACCGCCGCCGGCCTGGGCATCGCATTCAACGCCAAACCCGCGCTCCGCGAGGTCGCCGACACCACCCTCGACCATCCGTACCTCGACGCCGTGCTGTTCATGCTCGGCGTCACCCGCGACGAGGTGGAGGCGGCTGACAGTCGCGACGGCGTGGTGCGACGCGTGCCGATCGACTGATCGGATGAGCGTCTCCGTCACCGATCAGTACCGGCGCCTGGTGTCGTACCAGGGTGCCTACGACGATCCCGAGGACCCGCAGAACGTACAGGCCATGCAGATGGTCCTGCACATCGAGAAGAAGGACCCACCCGAGCGCCATTCGCTGCTGGTGTCGGCGGCTCGAGCCGTCGTCCTGCTCTGTCTGGACCCTCGTGTCGCGGCGGACGGGGAGTGGGCCGCACCGATGGACGCCTGGTGCGATGCCCGGATCCGCAAGATCGCCCGACGCGCACGGGGTGCCCAATGGGAGGCGGCTCAAGGCGTACCGGGAGTCACCGCGACCGTGAGCGGCGTGCAGGCTCGGGCGTATGTGCCGAGCCGCATCGGCGACGTCGACAAGCGGATCGCGAAATTGCAGATCGGCGGCACCGAGGTCGACGGCCCGCTACCGGGCGACGATGCACCGGTGGACGGTTCCGCCGTCCTGATCCTCTGGGTCAATCCGGGCCTCGAGATGACGGTGGGGAAGACGGCGGCACAGGTCGGTCACGCGTCGATGCTGGGAGTCCGCTTGATGTCGGAGATGCAGACCGCGGACTGGTATGCGGAGGGCTGTCCCCTGGACGTCCGCCTGCCGGGACCGCAGCACTGGGCCCGTCTCGTCGACGCCGCCGCGGCCGGCGACGCTGTCCCCGTGCAGGATGCCGGTTTCACCGAGATCGCGCCCGGGTCGATGACTGTGATCGCTGAACTCGCCCGGCCGTGAGCTGTTCGGCTCCGCCGCACGGCGGTCGTAGCCGGACCGCTCAGACGCTCGGGGCCAACTTCTCCACGGTGCCGAACCACACCTCGCGATCGCCCGCCAGCGGGGCGAGGATCAATTCGTCGGCGCCGATACGCTCGGCGAACCGATCGAGTCGGCCCAGGACGTCGTCGGGTGTGCCGACCGCGGCGAGCCGAAGCATCTCGTCGACCTGAGCGCCCTGCGGTCCGTCGAGCAGAGCGGCTGCGTCCGCGTCACTCAGGTGACGTCCGCGGTTGAAGAGGAACTTGATCCGCTGCAGTTTCGCCGATCGGAGCTGCTCGTAGGCGCGGTCGGCGTCGTCGTCGGCGATGACGGTCGCGGCCGCAATCACGTACGGCTCGGTCTGTCCGCCGTCGGGTAGCGGTGCGGGCCGGAAGTCGCGCACGTAGAGTTCCACTGCCCGTTCCAGGGCCTGCGGCGCGAAATGCGAGGCGAAGGCGTAGGGGAGACCGAGGGCCGCGGCGAGCTGGGCGCCGAACAGTGATGATCCGAGGATGTAGAGCGGGACACCGGTGCCCGCGCCCGGGGTCGCGACCACACCGTGGACCGAGGAACCCGCGAAGTAGCGCTGGAGTTCCACGACGTCGCCCGGGAAGTTCTCTGCGGCCGCGGGAGTGCGTCGGAGCGCGGTGAACGTGGCCTGATCGCCGCCCGGCGCACGCCCGAGGCCGAGATCGATGCGGCCGGGATGGAGCTCGGCGAGGGTGCCGAACTGCTCGGCGATCGCCAGCGGCGAGTGGTTGGGCAGCATCACGCCGCCGGCGCCGAGACGGATATGGGAGGTGTGGGCCGCCATGTGCGCGACGAGGACCGCGGGCGCTGCGGACGCGATGGCCGGCATGTTGTGGTGCTCGGCGTACCAGATCCGCCGGTAACCGGTCCGGTCCGCGAACTGCGCCATCCGGAGCGAGTGCGCGAGGGACTGGGCGACGGTCTCGCCGGGGCCCACCTGAGCGAGGTCGAGGAGGGAGAACGGGACGCGGGACCGCGCGGCGCGGGAATCGGCCGGCGAGTCTGAGGGATCGGAGACAGCGTCTGAGGGATCGGAAACGACGGAATCGGTCACTGATGGTTCAGCGGTGCGGGGCGTCTTTGTATTCCGCCGCACCGGCGATGTGAGGCATCCGGCACCATGGAGACGTGACCGAACTGATTGCTGACCCCGACCTGCTCATCGATTTTCGCGACGTCTCCCTGGTGCGTGACGGCAAGACGCTCGTCGGCCCGGTGAACTGGCAGGTGGAGCTCGACGAGCGATGGGTGATCATCGGGCCCAACGGCGCTGGGAAGACGTCGCTGCTCCGGATGGCCGCGGCCATGGACTTCCCCACCCGCGGTGAGGCGTTCGTGGTGGGCGAGCGGCTGGGCCGCACCGACGTGCGTGAGCTGTCGACCCGGATCGGCATGGTGAGTTCGGCGATGGCGGCCCGGGTGCCGGGCGACGAACTCGTCTCCGACCTGGTGATCTCGGCAGGCTATTCGGTGCTGGGCCGCTGGCGCGAACAGTACGACGAGATGGACCGGGCGCAGGCGGCGGACATCCTGGAGTCGATGGGCGCCGAACACCTCGCCGATCGCACGTTCGGCACGTTGTCGGAGGGCGAACGCAAGCGAGTGCTGATCGCCCGAGGTCTGATGACCGACCCGGAACTGCTGCTTCTGGACGAGCCGGCCGCTGGACTCGATCTCGGCGGGCGCGAGGAACTCGTCGACCGGCTGAGTGTGCTCGCATCCGATCCGGATTCCCCGGCGCTGGTACTGATCACGCATCACGTCGAAGAGATTCCGCCGGGCTTCACGAACATCATGATGCTGTCCGAGGGCGCCGTGACCGCACAGGGTCCGCTCGACGAGGCGCTCACGGCCGAGAACCTCACGGCGACCTTCCGCCAGAACATCGCGCTCACCCGGGACGACGGCCGTTACTTCGCTCGTCGCGCACGCCGAGCGGGCGGTCACCGTCGCGGGGAATGACCCGACCGGCCCGCCGAATATCGATGCGGCGTTTCTTGGGTATGCGAGTATTGAATCCGGCCGACCGAGCGTAAGTTCGGTCGCAGATGATCGCTCAGTCGAAGGAACGTGCATGTTTGCTGAAGAAGGTTCGGCCCCGGTGCCGCTGCGGGACGCCTCCACGGTCGTCCTCGTCCGAGACTCCGCCGACGGCATCGAGATCTTCCTCCAGCGCAGGGTCAAGCAGATGGCGTTCGCCGGCGGGATGACGGTGTTCCCCGGCGGCGGTGTCGACGATCGCGACCGCGATGCGGAGATCGCGTGGGCGGGCCCGGACGTGGACTGGTGGGGCGAGAAGTTCGGCACCGACGTCGAGACCGTGCGGGCGCTGGTGTGCGCCGCGGTCCGCGAGACCTTCGAGGAATGCGGGGTGCTCCTTGCCGGGTCGTCCGACGCCGTCCATCCGGACCCGGCGAGCCTGGCGGGTGAACGCGCCCGCCTGGTGAACAAGGAGATCTCGTTCGCGCAGTTCTTGAACGAGCACGCACTGGTGCTGCGCACCGATCTGCTCGCGCCGCTGTCGCACTGGATCACCCCCAAGAACGAGGTTCGCCGCTACGACACCCGCTTCTTCCTCGCGGAACTCCCCGCCGGGCAGAACGCCGACGGCGAGACCTCGGAGGCGGCCGCCACCGAGTGGCAGACCGCGGAGCGAGCGCTGGCCGACTGGGAGGCGGGGCGGCACTTTCTGCTCCCGCCCACGTGGTCGCAGCTCCGAGAGGTCGCCCGGTACGCGACGGTCGCCGAACTGATGGCCGCCGAGCACGTCATCGCGCCGGTGGAACCGGCCATCGCCGACCCGGCGGGACTTCAGGGGCTCCGCTTCGCCGACTCCGACGAGTACCTCGCCTCGCTCGCCGACGGCCGGATGGAACGGCTCGGGGACTCCGCGTCGTAGCCGGAGAGGGGCGCGGCATCCGGCGCGGGTGCTACTCGCCGGCGAGTCCGTCTCGGTCGGCCCACTCCAGCAGGGGGTCGAGCCGGAATGCGCGGTCGTCGATCGCGCGGTGAAGGTCGCCGAGTTCGGCGTAGCGGGCGGGCATCGTCGCGACGGTGAAGTCGTCCGGCTCGGCGTCGTCGATCTCGTCCCAGCGCAGCGGCGCCGAGACTGTGGCGCGGGCGTTCGCGCGGATCGAGTACGCGGCGGCCATCGTGTGATCCCTGGCGTTCTGGTTGAAGTCGATGAAGACGGCGTCGGGATCGCGGTCCTTGCGCCACCACGTCACCGTGGCGTCGCCGGGCAGCCGTCGCACCACTTCGGCACCGAAAGCGTGTGCGGCGCGGCGCACGTCGCCGAATCCCCACTCGGGTTCGATGCGAACGTAGACGTGCAGCCCGTGCCCGCCGGACGTCTTCGGGAATCCGCGGATGCCGAGTTCGTCGAGTATCTCGTGGACCACGTGCGCCACCCGGCGGACGCGGGCGAAGTCCGCGCCGGGCATCGGATCGAGGTCGATCCGCCACTCGTCGGGCTGTTCGACGTGCGAGCGCCGCGAGTTCCAGGGGTGGAACTCGACAGTCGCCATCTGTACGGCCCAGAGCACCGCCGCGGGCTCGGTCACGCACAGTTCGTGGACGGTACGCGAGTACCGGGGGAAGAAGATGTCGACGGTCTGCACCCAGTCGGGCGCACCGGCTGGGAGCTTCTTCTGGTGGACCTTCTTCTCCGCCGTCCCGCGAGGGAAGCGGTGAAGCATGCACGGCCGTTCGTACAGAGCGCGGGTGATGCCGTCCGCGACGGCCAGGTAGTACCTCGCGAGGTCGAGCTTCGTGAGTCCGGCATCGGCGAAATAGACACGGTCGGGGCTGCTCACCCGCACGTCGCGAACCGACCCGTCGGGCCCGGGAACCTGCAGTACGACGGCTTCGTCACCCATGCGGCAACACTAATCCCTCTCGGGAGCGTTCAGGTGTCACATGCTTACCGCCCGGTTGGGTCGACGACCTGACTTACCGGTAGCCTGCCCTCATGGCTGAGTTTGTGACGCTGGAGACGTCCGAGGAACATCCGGGCGTCGGGACGATCCTGCTGAACCGTCCGCCGATGAACGCGCTGAACCGTCAGGTCCAGAATGAGCTCGCGGCGGCCGCCGACGCGGCGAGCGTGCGCGACGACGTCAAGGCCGTCGTCATCTACGGCGGGCCCAAGGTGCTGGCGGCGGGCGCCGACATCAAAGAGATGAACGATATGTCGTTCTCGGACATGCAGAAGGTCGCCGGACGTCTGCAGCGGGCGCTGGGGGCGATCGCCGACATCCCGAAGCCGACGGTCGCGGCGATCACCGGTTACGCGCTGGGCGGCGGACTCGAGGTGGCGCTGGGCGCCGATCGGCGCATCGTCGGCGACAACGCCAAGCTCGGCGTGCCCGAGGTGCTGCTCGGAGTGATCCCCGGAGGCGGCGGCACGCAGCGGCTCGCGCGGCTGATCGGCCCCTCGCGGGCCAAGGACATGATCTTCACCGGTCGGTTCGTCGGTGCCGAGGAAGCTCTGCGGATCGGTCTCGTCGACCAGGTGGTGGCACCCGACGACGTGTACGACGAAGCGCTGAAGTGGGCGGGCCAGTTCTCCGGAGCGGCGTCGGCCGCCCTCGCCGCCGCGAAGACCGCCGTCGACTCGGGTGTCGAAGTGGACCTGGCCACCGGACTCAAGATCGAAGAACAGGCTTTCGCGGCTCTGTTCGCGACGCAGGACCGCACCATCGGCATGGAGTCGTTCGTAGCCAACGGCCCGGGCAAAGCCGAATTCACCGGAAAGTAGGGAAACACCCGACAATGACCGCCATCGACGACCAGAACCCCGCCGATCCGTCCCCCACGGGCGTCGACGCCGCCGATCAAGTGGACCCGGCACCCAATCCGCATGCCACCGCCGAGCAGGTGGAGGCCGCGCTGAAGGACACCAAGCTCGCGCAGGTCCTCTACCACGACTGGGAAGCCGAGACGTACGACGAGAAGTGGTCGATCTCCTTCGACGAGCGCTGCATCGACTACGCCCGCGGTCGTCTCGACAAGATCCTTCCCGATGCGCCGCTGCCGTACGGCCGGGCCATGGAGCTCGGTTGCGGCACCGGCTTCTTCCTGCTGAACCTGATGCAGTCGGGTGTGGCGGAGAAGGGCTCGGTCACCGATCTGTCGCCGGGCATGGTGAAGGTGGCGCTGCGCAACGCGGAGAACCTCGGCCTGGACGTCGACGGCCGGGTCGCCGACGCCGAGAGCATCCCGTACGAGGACGACACCTTCGATCTGGTCGTGGGCCACGCGGTGCTGCATCACATCCCCGACGTCGAGAAGTCGTTGCGGGAGGTGCTGCGCGTGCTCAAGCCCGGCGGCCGCTTCGTCTTCGCTGGCGAGCCCTCGACGTACGGTGACTTCTACGCCCGGTGGATGAGCCGCGCCACCTGGTGGGCCACCACCAATATCACGAAGTTCGGGCCGCTCAAGTCGTGGCGCCGGCCGCAGGAGGAACTCGACGAGAGCTCGCGCGCGGCGGCACTGGAGGCCGTCGTCGACATCCACACCTTCTCGCCCGAGGATCTGGAGCGACTGGCGACCAGCGCGGGTGCGGTCCAGGTCGAGTCGGCCGCGGAGGAACTCGCCGCTGCCATGCTCGGCTGGCCGGTCCGGACTTTCGAGGCCGCGGTGCCGCCCGAGAAGCTCGGCTGGGGCTGGGCGGGCTTCGCGTTCGGCGGCTGGAAGCGCATGACCTGGCTCGATGAGAACGTCCTCCGCAAGTTGGTTCCGCCGAAGTTCTTCTACAACGTTCTGATCACCGGAGTGAAGCCGGAGAAGTAGGGCACCCTCCGCAAACGATCGACGCACCGCTCGGCATCGGCGACCTCCTCCGCGAGGGGCCGGAGCCGGGCGGTGATCGCTATGGCGGCCCGGCGCCGTCGAACACCGCCACCCGGAAGTCGGTCATCAGCCGACGGCAGCGCGTGTAGAAATCCCGCCTCGTGGTGCCTATCGCGCGCAGCGCCGGCCCGTGGTCCAATGCCACCACCGCGATCACGACGGTCGCGAAGGTCTGCCACGCGGCGCCCGCCGGCCTGCGCGCCCATCGCGGTGCGGGCGCGAACGCCTCGCGCAACCGGCGTTCCTGGAAGCGGACGTGGTGGCGTTCGTCGTCCAGGATCCGCGACGAGACCTCGCGCAGCAGAGGGTCGGACGATGCGGCGAGCGCGCCGTAGTATTCCAGTGCGATGAGCTCGGCGGTCGCCAGTACCAGCAGTTCGCTCCGCAGTCCGAGGGCGCGCCGCGTCGCGACGAACACGCGGTCGGACCAGTGCCCGGCGATCGTCGGCGCCCCGGCTGCCCGAAGCAATTCGGCCAGCATGCGCGCGTGGTTCTGTTCCTCGGCGACGAACATCCGAACCGCCGCGGCGTAGTCGGGATCGCCGGTTGCTTCCGCAAGCCGGATCAGCGCAGCGCCGTCGCCGCTCTCGCCCACCTGGAACCGTTGCAGACTCCGGATCACCGGTGAGGGGAGTCGGCTGCCGGCTCGCCAGTCGGGGTCCGGATTCTGCTCCCGGATACGGGACCGTGTCACGAACTCCTCGCTCCATGTCATGGTGCCGGTTATACCGGTTATCGCACCGACTAGGGTTGCGCTGTGGGTTACGAGTTCAGCATCGACGACGTCGACTACCTGCGTTCCCGGTACGGCGACAAGGCCCTCCAGAACGCGTCCGCGATGGCCCTGACTCCTGATTCGCTGCTGCGTGAGATGCCCGATCTGCGCTCCCGGTACGGCGACCGCGCGCCGGCGCTCGTCGAGACCGTCCTCAATCGCCGCAAGGCCGCCGGACGGTTGGCACACGCCGATCAGCTGCTGGCGAGCGACACCGCGGTCCAGCAGGCCACGGCGGCGGCCGTGGCCGAGCACCGGGCGGCCGACATCGCGGCGCGCTATCCCGGAGCCGTCGTGCACGACATGACCTGTTCCATCGGATCGGAGATGATGGCGCTGTCGGTGACGAGCGGCATCGCCGGTGTGATCGGCAGTGACGTCGATCCGGTCCGGTTGGCGATGGCCGACCACAACATGTCCCTGGGCGACGAGCGGCGCTCGCCGTGGCTGCTGGCGCGCGCCGACGCCCTCGCGCCGGTGTCGAACGCCGACGTGGTGATCGCCGACCCGGCGCGCAGGAATGCGCGTGGCCGAACCTTCAAGCTCGACGAACTCGATCCGCCGCTGTTGGAGTTGCTCGCGGTGTACGCCGGACGCGAGCTGGTCGTCAAATGCGCCCCGGGGCTCGACTACCGACTGCTGCGCGATCGGTTCGGTTTCGAGGGCCAGGTCCAGATCGTCTCGCTCGACGGCGGCGTCCGCGAGGCATGTCTGTGGAGCGAAGTGACGCAGCCGCGCCGCCGAGCGACCGTCCTGCGCGCAGCCGGCCGAGACTACGAGATCACCAGTGCCGATCCCGACGACATCGATCCGCCGGGAGTCGACGAGTGGATCATCGATCCGGACGGCGCGGTGGTTCGCGCCGGTCTGGTGCGGAACTACGCCCACCGACACGGGCTGCGGCAGTTGGACCCGCAGATCGCTTATCTGACCGGTGGCCGCGTGCCCGCGGGGGAGCGCGGTTTCCGGGTGATCGACCAGCTGGGGGTCTCGGAGAAGAACCTTCGGGGCGCACTGGCGGCGCACGACTGCGGGAGTCTGGAGATCCTGGTCCGGGGGCTCGACGTGGACCCCGACCGTCTGCGAAAGCGGCTGAAGCTCAAGGGTTCCCGACCTCTTGCGCTGATCATGACGCGCATCGGTCGGTCGGGGACCGCGTTCCTGTGCGAGCCGGGTGTCCGGCGCTAAGACGGCGACTTCGGGCTGTAGTAGTACACTGCGCCGATATTGGTGGCGACCGCCAGGCGGCCGGTCGGCGAGACCGCGACGCCCGTCGCGAATCCCTTGGCGTCCGGCATCGGCAGCGTGCGTTCGGTAGCGCCCGAGCGGGTGTCGATCTCCATCAATTCGAGGTTCTGGTCGGCGCCGGTGCGGACCACCGTCCACGCGGTGCCCGCCGCGGTCATGCTCGACAGTCCCGTCGTCTGGAGGTCGTCGCGGCGAAGGACTTCTTCGGCCCTGTCGCCGGCGTCGCGCAAGATCACCAGCGGGGCGCCGATGGTGCCCGCCGGGATGATCAGTCCGTCGGGAGAGACGGACATGGTGCCGAACCCGTATCCGCCGTTGTCGTGGGTCCACTTCACCGCGCCGTTGGACGCGTCGAGTGCGTTGATCCGGCCGTCCCTGCTGAAGGCGTAGACGGTCTTGCCGTCGGCCGACACGGTGGGAGGGCCGACGACACCGCCGGGAAGGTCGGTGGCCCACCGGTCGGTGATCGCCTGGTGGTCGCCCTGGCGGGCGTACGAGAGCGCCTTCACCTGCGACGATTTCGCGCCCTGTGGGAAGAAGTTGAGGAAGAGGCGCTGGTGCGCCCAGTCGACGGCCGGAGGCGCGGAGATCGCGCATCCCGGCCCGCCGCTCACGCAGTCGCCCAGCCCGGTCAACGGGTCGGCGGCGGGCGCCGACCAGAGCTCGGCCTGCGGCATCGCGAGATCGCCGTTCTGTGAATTGAGGATCATCACCTGGCCGAGCGACGTGGTCACCAGCACGTGGCCGGGGCCGACGAACTTGGCCGACGTCGGTACTCCGGCCACGTCCTTGCGCCAGCGGATCGCTCCGCCGCCGGTGAGCGCCAGGAACCGGCCCGGCTCTCCGATGTACGGCTGCGAGAACTGATCCACGACGGCCGCGTTGCCCCAGAAGCCGTCGGCCATGCGCTTGCAGAAGTTCTTCCGTCCCGCCCGCGAGTCGAGCACCAGGAAGTTGCAACCGACCGGCGTCCGTGCGCTGACGACGACGTCTCCGCCGCCGTTGAGGGTCACCGGACTGGTCACCGGGCCTCCGGTGGGCCGGGTCCACGACAGTTCGAGGTCGGCCGGCGGTCGTGCGAAGCTGTAGTTCGAGTTCGCATTGTTGCCGCCGTACGACGACCAGCCCGCCGCGGGCACCGACCGCACGTCCAGGTGACCGTCGGAGCAGGAGGCGACGATCAGCGCGGTCAGCGCCCCGAGAACGGCGGTGCGGAGGATCGCGCGCATACGTCGGCGTGCGGCCTGGGTCATCGTGCTCCGATCTGGTCGAGATGCGCGACTGCCGTCGCGCCCGCGCACGACTCTATCGTGTCGTGTCACCAGGCCAATCGTCCGCTGGCGGAGGTCTGTCGGAGACCGTCGTTTACTGTGTGTCTTCATGACCACGATGTGGAACGCCTCCTATCGTTCACGCTGGCGTGCCGGACGCCGCCGCGACCCGCAGCAGGTTCGTTTCCTGACGATGGACTCGCTGCGCTGGGTGAAGCGCAATCGCGCGTGGACACCGTGGTATCTCGTGCGCTACTACCGTCTGGCCAGGTTCCGGATGGCGAACCCGCACATCGTGCTGCGCGGCATGGTCTTCCTCGGCAAGAACGTGGAGATCCACGCGACGCCGGAACTGTCGCGGATGGAGATCGGGCGCTGGGTGCACATCGGCGACGGCAACTCCATCCGCTGCCACGAGGGCAGCATGCGCATCGGGGACAAGACCGTCTTCGGTTGCAACAACGTCGTCAACTCATATCTCGATCTCGAGATCGGCGGATCGACGCTGATCGCGGACTGGTGCTACATCTGCGACTTCGACCATGTCACCGACAATCTCGACCTGCCGATCAAAGACCAGGGCATCGTCAAAGGGCCGGTGCGAATCGGCCCGGACACCTGGATCGCCGCCAAGGTGACGGTGCTGCGCAACACCACCGTGGGGCGTGGCTGTGTGCTCGGTGCCCATGCGGTGGTGCGCGGAGTGATCGACGACTACGCGATAGCCGTCGGCGCGCCCGCCCGCATGGTGAAGAACCGCAAGGAGGCGTGGGAGGCCGGCGCCGAGCAGCGCGCCGAACTCGAACGCGCCTTGGCCGACATCGAGCGCAAGAAGGCCGCCGCCCGGGGCGAGGACACCAGCGCAGAGTAGCGCCTCGGCCGATCCGGGATCGGCTCACCGCGGCTGCCGATCAGCCGCCGGAGGTCAGCCGGCCGGAGCCACCGGAACCGGTTCGACGGAGGTCTCCGGCTGGGCGGCCGGGGCCTCCGGGGACGGAGCGTCGGGCGCAGCGGTGGTCGGCGGCGTGCGCGCCTCACTCCAGACCCCGCCCGAGCGGCTCACCACGACGACGGTGCCGTCGGGTTCGGTGATCTCCAGCCGCTCACTCTGCGGCAGCCAGCGCACCGAACTCGACGACGGGAAGCTGCCCCGGTAGACGACCTCGGTCGAGGTCGCGTCCCGGATCGTCACCGCGCCGCCGTCGTCGTAGAACGCGAACTGTCCGGACGAGGTGAGCGTTCCGCCCGGCGGAAGTTCGGGGGTGGCGCTCGGACTGTCGGTGGTGGACGGCTGCGCCGGCTTCGACTCCGACGACCCTGGAGCGGTCGACGGGGACTCAGACGTGGAGGGGGCCGCGGAGCTCGACGGGGCTGCGGAGGTCGAAGCGGTCGCGGAACCGCTCGGGCTCGCCTTGGGTGCGGCCCGCGAGACGGATGACGGCGAGAGACACTCGAGGTAGGGCAGTGCCGGTGGGAGAAGTCGCGCGGCGTGGAACTGGACTTGGACGGTCAGTGTCCGCTGCGACGGGAAAAGGTAATCGTAGGCCCGCAGGGAAATGGTTAGAACGGTGTCGCCGCCGCCGAAGAGCAGGTCCCAGAGCCAAGTCCAGAAGCTGCCCCCTGTGATGTCCTTGGTGATGGTCGAGTTCGCGGGGTAAGCACTGGTCAGGAAAGTGTCAGCCTCGGTGGACGAGCCTTTCGTCACCGACAGGACGAATTTCCGGTTCGGGTCCGGCTGTGCCACGTTGGGCCAGCTGAATTGCACCGATTTCGAGAGTCCGAATCCAGGATTCGAGGCGGTACAGGCCAGCGAGATGGGGTCGGCCTCCCACCCGGTGGCCAGCGCGCCGGTTGCGGTCGCCTGGTCTGACTGCGCGGCTCGAGCCGGCCCGGAACCGTGTATGCCGGAGGCTGCGACGGCGATGACGGTCACGGCCGCGGTGCCGGCGAGCAGCCGATGAGCGATCTTCGTGTTCCGCCACCCCCGCGCGGGTGCGAATGCGATAGCCAGCAGGGCGGCTACAGCGAGGGCCTGGAGGGTGAGGGTGAGCGGGTTGGCGAGCCACGATGCGACGTACCCGAGGATCGGCACAGTGAAGAGAACGCGCCGTGCGTCGGCGACGATGTACCGGTTCGGGTCGGGCGCAGAGTTCGCATCGCCCTGCATCGTCAGTTCAGCGGAAGCCGAGGACTTCGCGTCGACGGATACTACGCGATGGGTGACGCGTGTGCCGTCGTCGCGCACGACCGTGGCGACGTCTCCGGGCTCGAGGCGGTTCGCGTCGATGGTCTTCGAGATGCCGAGGGATCCCACGGGAATGGTCGGCGCCATCGATCCGGTCTCGAAGATCAGCGGCCGGATACCGAAGATCAGGGCCACGACCGTGGCGAGGAGGCAGAGTGCACCGAGAACCGCGCCCACGGTGAGCGCGCGATCGGCGAGGCGCCGATGCCCGGCCGGCCTGGTCGGCGTGGCGGTGATCGGTTGAGTGGGGGCGTCGTCGTTCACGTGGCTATCCCGTCGCATCGAAGAAGAAGACGACGCTGCCTGCAGACCCGAGGTTGAGGCCCGCGTACTGCGCCGGCGTGTCGGTCCGGAGTGTGAGCTGCATGCACAGCCGCTCGCTGCTGCCGACCGCCAACGGCCGCGGGGGTACGCCAGTGAATTCAGTCTTCGCCGTGGAGACGTTCTGTGCCGATACGAGGGTGGCCGATCCCGACGGACACACCGTGCCGGTCGACGTGCTGCCGACGGTGGCGTTCGCGGCGACGACTGTTGATTTCAGTGTCGTCCACCGGCCGACGTCGGTGGGCGGTGTGCCGGAAGTGCCGGTCGCCTGCACCGAGGGGACGTACGTGAGCGCGACCGAGCCGACATTCTGGACGTCCACCATTGCAGCAGTCGTGTAGGCCGGGAGCAGTGTTCCCGGGAAGGTGAGGGTCGCGGTGTGTGACCCGTTCGCCTCGATCTTGAGGACCCCGGTCGTGAACGTTCCCGACAGTGTCTGGGAGGTGGTGGACCAGAGCGCCGAGGTACCTATCGCGCCGGTACCCAGGAGCACGCCGCACGCGAGCAGCGCGCGGACCCTCTTCGAGGTGACCGCCGTCTTCCATCCGGGTCTCACGATTCTGGCTCCTTCGACGAAGGCCACTCGGGAAGGGGATCGTCGGCACTGGCGTCGGCGATCGGCTGGGTCTGCGCGTCGCTGTGCACGGCGGCGAACGTCTCGGTCGGAGTGTCGTCCGCCGGCCCCGCGGCCGCTTCGGCGGCGGCTTTGTCTCGGCGCTCCTGTCTCCAGTCGGTGTAGAACTGCCACGCGCCGTAAGCGAAGAGCAGTCCGGCGAGGACGAACACCGTCAGGGTGCGTTTGGCGCCGCTGAACCAGGTGTTGACATAGCCCAGAAGCGGAACCGAGTACCAGAGGACTCGGCGGACCTGCACCGGCCGGACCGGTGGGTCGACGGCGCTGTTGGCGTCGCCCTTGGTGATCAGCCGCGGCTGACCGGACGGCGACTTGTCGAATCCGACCACTCGGTGGGTCACCACACCGGGCTGTCCCGACTTCACCTGATAGGTGACCACATCGCCGACCTCGATCGACGAGAACGGACGCGGCTTCACCACGATCAGCGTTCCCGGCGGATAATCCGGCCGCATGGACCCGGTGAGTACGGAGTACGGCCGCGCCCCGGCGACCTTCGGTATCACGATGGTCGTGAACAGCACGGCGAATGCCGCGATGAGGAGAATCCAGCTGACCGTCTGCCACAGAATGTGCAGTGCTCGCTGACGCGGTGTGCGCTCCACCTCCGCCGAGCCGCCGGTCTCGGTCCGAGCCGATTCGTCGCCGGTCACGGGTTCTGTCCCGGCCGCAGCTGTCCGACGGAGAAGTCGAAGTTGATCTGATACTGGGCGGGCTGGGTGCCGGTGACGGACTTCAGCTGGGCCTGCACGCACCAGGTGGTCTCGGCGCCGACGTCGAGCACCTTCCAATCCGATGACGACGGGGACGTCGGCGCGATCGCCGTGTGCGGACCCGTGGTGTCGGTGGCGGGAAAGGCCCCGCTCAGATCCCCCGTGCCACCGGGGCAGCCACCGACCGAACCCGACAGCCGCACCGTGACCGCCGAACCGGAGGACGTGATCGACGGCCCGGCGCTCGCGAGCAGGAACTTGATCCGCGTGGAGCCGGTGTTCTTGATCTTCAGCGGCGCCTGCGTGACGTTGCCGACCGCGATGTTCGTTCCCTGCAGTGCGGGGAAGGTGTGGGACGACGCTCCGTCGCCATGTGCATCGAGGCCGATGGTGCCCGTCTCGATGGTGCCTGGATTCCGAGTCTCCTCATCGGCCCACAGAGCCCCGGTGGTGTACACCGATCCGAAGATCAGTGACACCACCAGGACTCCGAGGGCTCCGAGCAGCAGTCTGCGCTGGGTCACGGTCCGGGGTTTCGCTCAGCGATTCTCCGTCAGGACGGCCGGACCTGGTTGAGTGTGATCTTCATATTGCTGACCTGCACCGAGGCGTTGGTGTCCTCGGTACCCGGTGTCGATTCCTTGAACTCGACCTGGACGGTCACGGGGAGCTCCTGCCCGTTCGTGACGTCGATCGGCGTGGTGGTGGTGTCGGTGCCGTTGACCGAGGTGGTCACGACGAAGTTGTCAGACGGCACGTTGGTGGTGCCGAGGTTCACGCCGAGCGTGGCCTTCATGTTCTTACCGGTCGCCGTGACAGTGCAGTCACCGGAGTACTTCCAGACGTCGCCGGGAACCATCAGGTCTTCGAGGGGATTGATCGCGCTGCCGCCGATCATGGTCGGCGAGACGTCGGTCCAGGTGCCGCCGGTGCCGCAGTCGAGCCCGAAGTCGCCGGTCGTGATGTTGCCGCCGACGATGTCCTCGGTGTCGTTCCACAGTGCGTACGATCCGACTCCGCCGAGCAGGAGGATCGCCCCCGCGCCGACGGCCAGTGCACCTTTGGTCTTACGGTTCATATCTCTTACCTCTGGTCGCGGTGGTCATCGTCGACGCCACCGAACTCGAAAATCGTGACGTTGTACCACTGACCGAGTAATCGCAGACGTCCGAATAGGCCGATACCTTCTGTTATCGAACCGTTATGCGCATCGGGCATGTCGTCCACAGGCGCATGGGCCGAAGGCCTCGATCAGGGCTGCGACGGGTCTCGATCGGGCATCGGGCGCATCGGAATGTCCGGACGGCCGAGGTCACGCGGCGGGCGCCGGCGCGCAGCCGCGTACACCGATGCGGTGCGCTTGGCGATCGACTGCCAGGTGAATTCCTCGCCCAGCCGGGTACGGGCGCGACGGGCGCGCTGCTGCGTCGCCGCCGGGTCGTCCAGGGCCTCGCAGACGGCGACGGCGAGTCCCTCCGGATCGAAGGGGTCGAAGGTCCAGCCCGTCTCGCCGTCGGTCACCGCTTCGCCGAGCCCGCCCGCCGTGGACGTGATCAACGGGATGCCGGTGGCGGCTGCCTCGAGGGCGACGATGCCGAACGGTTCGTAACGGCTCGGCAGGACGATCGCGTCGCAGCGGTGCATCAGTTTCAGCAGGCCGTCGTGGTCCTGCCGTCCGACGAAGTCGACCGCGGCCGTCACCTGATGTTCGAGGGCCAGCTGACGCAGCCAGCCGATCTGGGTGCCGTCGCCCGCAACCGTGAGGTGCGTGCCGGGGTGCGCCCGCCGGATCACCGGGAGTGCCTCGAGCAGATCCTGCACGCCCTTCTCGAACTCGAGCCGACCGGCGAAGAGCAACTCGGGCGGACCGCTGCGCGGGCGTCGATCCACGAACCGCCAGGTGCCGACGTTGATTCCGTTGTGGATCACGGTGATCGGCGCCAGGTCGGGGCCGAAGAGAGTCGCCACCTCCTCGCGCATGGACGCCGAACAGGTGATCAGCGCGTCGGAGGCATTGGCCAGCCACCATTCGACCGAGTGAACCTGCCGGTTGATGTGGCCGGCCACCCATCCGCTGTGCCGCCCGGCTTCGGTGGCGTGAAGAGTCGACACCAGCGGAACGTCGAAGTACTCGGCCAGCGCAACCGCGGGGTGGGCCACCAGCCAGTCGTGCGCATGCACCACGTCCGGCGGTGGGCCGTCACGCAGGAGGCGCAGGCCGGCGCGGACGAAGCCGTGGCCCATCGCCAGCGTCCACGCCATCATGTCGGCGCCGAAATCGAACGCCGGCGGGTCTTCGGCCACCGCGATCACACGGACGCCGTTCACGACGGTGTCGGTGGTGGGATGGGTCCGGGCGTCGGTGCCCGACGGTCGGCGGGTCAGCACCGTCACCTCGTGGCCCAGGCCGGCGACGGCCTCGGTGAGATGGTGGACGTGGCGGCCGAGGCCCCCGACCACCACTGGCGGGTACTCCCAGGAGACGATCAGCACGCGCATCAGAACCCGCCTTCGCGGCTCGGCAGACGGCGGGCGTCGAGTGCGCCGAACAGATTGTCGGCGCGGCGCCACCCGGCGGCCAGCCCGGCGGCCCGCTGCTCCTTGCCCGCATCGGAGGCCTCGCAGATCTCTCGCGTGGCGTGCGCATGCTTGTACGCGCGGTCCTGGGCGTAGCCGGCGGCGGTGTCCTTCGAGATCATGAACGGCCAGTCGGACTGCACCGTCAGCAGCGTCTCGCGCAGAATCTGGTCGGCTACCTCGTCCCGCACGTCCGGAATCCCGTGACCGCCGTCGAGCCGCTTGTCGAGGCAATCGAGCGCGGTCGCGGTGACCTCCTCGTTGAGCCGCACCAGGTGCTGCACCTGCGGACCCTCCCAGACGCGCCAGTCCTTGCCCGAGCCCCACGACGAGTCGTCGATCCGGACCGGGTCGCCGACGAATCCGTTCCGGCGGGCGGTGGCGAGCGATCCGACCGTGATCCCCGACTCGGGCAGCCTGCGCATGAGCCGCTCGAGCCATACCGGTCCCTCGTACCACCAGTGGCCGAACAACTCGGTGTCGAAGGCCGCGACCACGTGTGCGGGACGGCCGATCCGGTCCGACTCGGCGATGAGCCGTGAGCGCACGCAGTCGATGAAGTCGTCGACGTGCTTGTCGATCACGGGGTCCACGAGAGCCGGATCGTAGGGCTTCTTGGCGTCACCCGGCACGTTCTTGCCGGTGACCCGAACGGGTTTGAAACCGGTCAGGTGATCGTAGGTGTGGAAGTCGCGGTAGTTCGCGTGCCCGGGGTAGCCGGACTTCGGCGACCACACGCGGTAGCTGACGGTCAGATCGCGTCCGAACGCGACGACGTCGGAGTCGCCCACCGGGCGGCCGAGCGCCGTGTCGCCGTGCAATGTGGGGCCGTCGACCATGAAGTGGCCTACGCCGGCAGCGGCGTACTCCTGCTCCATGCCCGGCGTGTACGCGCACTCCGGCGCCCAGATGCCCGACGGCTGCGTGCCCCAGCGCAACCGCGCGTCGGCGAGACCCTCCCGGAGGGAGAACTGCCGGAGTCGTCGGTCGAGCAGCGGCTGGAAGGGATGGGCGAGCGGTCCGCCGAGCAGTTCGATCACCCCGGCGGAGACGAGCGGACGGATCTGCGGGCTGCCGCCGTGCCGCCACTGCGACTCGAAATCGGCCAGTGCTCCGGCGGCCGCACGGAACTCGCGGTGGCCCATCGCACGACGGTCGGCGTCCGGTGAGGTCGCGGCCTCCATCGCGCGCAACTGCCAGTCGGCCAGCCACTCGTACATCGACGTGGCGCAGTGCGGGTCGTCGAGCTGGGCGGCCAGCACCGGGGTGATGCCCAAGGAGATCAGGTCGGTGTATCCGTCGTCGGCGAGGCGTCGCAGGGCGGCGAAGACGGGCTGGTAGCAGTGTGCCCACGACTGGTACAGCCATTCCTCGCCGACCGGCCAGCGGCCGTGATTGGCCAGCCACGGCAGATGCGAATGCAGCACCAGGGTGAACTGGCCGGGTACCTTCTCGGCGCGCGGTGCAGCGGCGGTCGTGCTCATCACGGCTCCAGATCGAGGGTCGTCAGCGGCGCACGGCCACGGCGAGCAGGTCGAGACTCGCGTCGATGTCGGCGTCGTCGGCGGAGAGGATGTCGAAATCGGAGGTCGCCACCGCGGCGACGTCCGCGGCCAGGTCGGCGGGCCACTCGTCTCCGGCGAGTGCGCGGTCGATCTGGGCGTCGATGATCGATCCACCCCATTTCTCGTCGAGGTCGCGCAGCGCCGGGCCGTGGTGGACGCCGAGCATCTGCCGGACGTCGAAGGCCGCCGGGCCGGCGTCGTCGGGCCCGTTCGGCGCGGCCGCTCCGGTCAGCAGTTCGGTCAGTTCGGCCGCGCTGAGCTCCCGGGTGTGGAACGGGTTCAGCGGAGTGTCGCGGCCGGGGGAGAAGGTGATGCGGTTCGGGGTGCTCATCAGAAGCACCCCGCCCGGGCGGAGAACGCGGTGGCACTCGGCGACGAAGGCACTCTGGTCCCACAGATGTTCGATCACCTGGAAGTTGACGACCACATCCACCGATCCGTCGGCCAGCGGGAGGTCGATCAGATTGCCCCGGTGGACGACCAGTTCGGGGTACCGGCGGCGTGTGTGATCGACGGCCTGCTCGTCGTAGTCGACGCATGTCACCGACTTCGCGCGCGCGGCGATCATCGACGCGCCGTAGCCCTCACCCGATCCGGCTTCGAGGACGTCGCGGCCCGCGCAGTGGTCGAGGATGTACTCGTAGGCCACCTCGTGCCTGCGGAACCAGTAGTTCTCCGCGGCGATTCCGGGTACGGTGCGTTCACCGGTGAGCGCGAGCTGATCGGACTGCGGTGTCGCCTGGTAATCGGTCACCGCCACGACCTTAGTACCCGTGCGGGTGGGCGCCTGCATGCGGGAAGTGATCGGTGCCATGTTCTCGTCGCCGAGTACCAGCCGCTAAAGTGATGAGTGAACCATGGCCTTACCGGCCGGTAAGTTGCCGAACCCGATGCAGGAGGTCGACGTAGACCCATGACGAATATTGTCGTTCTGATCAAGCAGGTTCCCGACACGTGGTCCGAGCGCAAGCTCGCCGATGGCGATTTCACGCTCGACCGGGAAGCCGCCGACGCAGTGCTCGACGAGATCAACGAGCGCGCTGTGGAAGAGGCGCTGCAGATCAAGGAAGCCAACGGCGGCGAGGTGACGCTGCTGTGCGCCGGTCCCGAGCGCGCCACCGACGCCATCCGCAAGGCTCTGTCGATGGGTGCGGACAAGGCCATCCACATCAAGGACGACCTGATGCACGGCAGCGACGCGGTCCAGACCGCCTACGTTCTGGCGTCGGCGCTGGGCACCATCGAGGGCGTCGAGATGGTCATCGCGGGCAACGAGGCCACCGACGGTCGCAGCGGCGCTGTGCCGGCGATGATCGCCGAGTACCTCGAGCTGCCGCACCTGACCCACCTGCGCAAGCTGGAGATCGACGGCGAGACCCTGCGCGGTGAGCGGGAGACCGACGAAGGCATCTTCAACGTCGAGGCCGCCCTGCCGGCGATCGTCTCGGTCAACGAGAAGATCAACGAGCCGCGCTTCCCGTCCTTCAAGGGCATCATGGCCGCCAAGAAGAAGGAAGTGAATGTCGTGACCCTCGCGGAGATCGGCGTCGAGGCCGACACCGTCGGTCTGGCCAACGCGGGCAGCACCGTCACCGGCGTCACCCCGAAGGCCGAGAAGACGGCCGGCGAGCGCGTCACGGACGAGGGCGACGGTGGCGTCAAGGTCGCCGAGTTCCTGGTCGCGTCGAAGATCATCTGATCGCGCCCACCACTTCATCTGGCGAACCCATAGACATTCAGGAGAACAATCATGGCTGAAGTACTCGTGCTCGTTGAGCAGGACGCCGAAGGTGGGCTGAAGAAGGTCACCAGCGAGCTCATCACCGCGGCGCGCGCCCTCGGCACCCCGTCCGCTGTCGTCGTCGGCAAGCCGGGCTCGGCTGCCGGCGTCACCGCGGGTCTCACCGAGGCCGGCGCCGAGAAGATCTACGTCGCCGAGTCGGACGACGTCGCGAACTACCTCATCACCCCCAAGGTCGACGTGCTGTCGCAGCTGGCCGAGGCGAACGGCGCCGCAGGCGTCCTCGTCGCCGCCACCGCGGACGGCAAGGAGATCGCCGGCCGTCTGGCCGTGCGTCTGGGCTCGGGTCTGCTGACCGACGTCATCGAGGTCAAGGAGGGCGGCGCAGGCGTGCACTCGATCTTCGGTGGCGCGTTCACCGTCGACGCGCAGGCCGGCGGCGATACCCCGGTCATCTCGGTGCGGCCCGGCGCCGTCGAGGCCGCGCCGGCCGCCGGTGCGGGCGAGGTCGTCGAGGTCGAGGTTCCGGCTCAGGAAGGCGGTGTGAAGATCACCGGCTTCGCGCCGAACGTCGGCGGCGACCGCCCCGAGCTCACCGAGGCGTCGATCGTCGTCTCCGGTGGCCGCGGTGTCGGTTCGGCCGAGAGCTTCTCGGTGGTCGAGGCACTGGCCGACTCGCTCGGTGCCGCTGTCGGCGCATCGCGTGCCGCCGTCGACTCGGGCTACTACCCGGGCCAGTTCCAGGTGGGTCAGACCGGCAAGACCGTGTCGCCGCAGCTGTACATCGCCCTCGGCATCTCGGGCGCGATCCAGCACCGTGCCGGCATGCAGACCTCGAAGACCATCGTGGCCGTCAACAAGGACGAAGAGGCCCCGATCTTCGAGATCAGCGACTTCGGCATCGTCGGCGACCTGTTCAACGTCGCCCCGCAGCTGACCGAGGAGATCAACAAGCGCAAGTGATGCGCTGATCTTCGCGTAAGCGTCGAGATCGCCCCGCCGCACCCCGTGCGGCGGGGCGATCTCGACGCTTACGCGTGAGCCGAGCACGACAGGAGTTCACCCGCAGTGTCCGGACACGTCACGTCGCATTGCCGGGGACGTTCAACGACGCGCCTTGACTGCGAGGCATGACAGTAACGGACGTCTCCACCGGATTCCCGTCTCCGATCCTCGCGCGACCGGTCCTCGCCGGGGGCGACTACCAGGTCCTGATCTCCGAGAACCCCTACGACATCGACGACGCGCAACGACTCCGATACGAGGTATTCAACGGCGAGCCCGGCTACTCCGACGCCATCGGCGACGCCGATTCGGGCCGCGACGCCGACGCTTTCGACGAGTTCTGCGACCACATGCTGGTCCGTCACATGCCGACCGGGGCACTCGTCGGCTGCGCCCGGGTGCTGCCGCCGCCCAGGGCGATCGCAGCCGGCGGCTGGTACTCGGCCGGTGAATTCGATCTCGGAGAGCTCTCGGAGATCCGCGGCGAGACGGTCGAGATGGGCCGCGCGGTGGTCGACCCGGGTCACCGCAGCGGTTCGGTGACGGCGATGCTGTGGGCCGCCGTCCTGAACTACCTCGAGGAGGGCGGTTACCGGTATCTGATGGGTTGCGTATCGGTGCCCCTGGAATCGGCGATCGGCCGCGGTCGGGAACTGCGCGGGATCCGCGACCTCGCCCGCGACAGGCACCGGGCGCCCTGGCAGGTGTACCCGTACCGGCACGTGGAGGTCGACGGAGCCAGGCTCGACGATCTGGAGCCTCCCGCCGTCAACCGGCTGCCCGCACTGTTGCGCGGCTATGTCCGCCTCGGTGCCCGCGTGTGCGGGGAGCCGGCGTTCGACGAGGTGTTCGACGTCGGTGACTTCCTCACCGTCCTGGATCGCCACAACGGCGACCAGCGGTACACCGACCGTCTCCGGGGTGCGATGACCCGGCTCGGCGCCGACGGGAAGTAGGCGCAGTGGAGTCCAGTCCGTGGATGCCCGTCAGTCCGTGCGGTGTGCACTGCGTGCACACGCACACGCCCCCGGTGTCCCGGCTGCGAGCGAGCGTGCGGCTCACGTCGTTCGCTGTCGTCGGCGTGACGATCCTGCTCTTCGGACTGCTGACCGTGGCGTGCCCGCGCGGGCTGCGCCACCGGTACTGGCGCGCCGGCGCCCGAGTGACGCTGCGCTCGATGGGGGTGCTGCTCGAGATCGACGATCGCCGTCCGTCACATGCGCCCCGGTTGCGCGGCGCGCTGATCGTCGCGAACCACATCTCTTATCTGGACATCGTCGCGATCGCATGTGTGGCGCCCGCGCGTTTCGTCGCCAAGAGCGAGGTGCTGGCGATGCCGGGCTTCGGCCCGATCGCCCGCCTGTTCGGAGTACTGGCGCATCGGCGCGGCGATCTGCGCCGGCTGCGCCCGATGCTCGATCGGGTGGGCGGCATCCTCGACCGCGGTCGCACGGTCGCGGTGTTCCCCGAGGGGACGACGTGGTGCGGGACCGCGTCCGGTAGATTCCGTCCGGCGTTCTTCCAGGCCGCCGTCGATGCCGGGGTCCCGATCCTGCCGGTCCGACTCTCGTACACCGATCGCGGTTCACGGACCACCATGCCGGGATTCCTGGGCGAAGACACCGTCGCAAGCACGCTGTCACGTATCGTGCGATCGCGCCATCTCACCGTCACGATCACGATCTTCGACCTGCAGATGCCTGCAGGGGATCGACGCGGTCTGGCGGCCGCGGCCCAGCGACTGATTCTCCCGGCGGAGCCGGTCTCGGCGATGCGGGAACTGGATGTGGATCTGTCCGGTCAGCCGCCGGTGCCGACCGCGGTCTGACGCCGAAGGGGTCGGCAGCCGCATCGCCGGACGCACTGTGGCCACGGGGCCATGGGCGCGGCAAGGCGCTTCCAAGGAGCGCCCCGGAACCTGTTCTCGTCAATCTCAACGAACGAGGTCAGGACTAATGGAACACATTGATCGAGTTTCCCGGCGCGGCCGGGACCTCTCCCAGACGATGACGACCGCGGTGGTCTGCGCCGCCACCGCGATGCTGATGCTCGACATCGCCGTGGTGAACACCGCCCTTCCCGCGATGGCGCGCGAGTTCGATGCCGGCATGGCCTCGCTCAAGTGGGTGGTCGACGGCTATACGCTCGCACTCGCGACCATCGTGCTCAGCGCCGGTGCATGGTCGGACCGCTACGGGCGACGACGGGTGTTCATCCTCGGCACCGTGGGATTCACCGGGGCGTCGATCCTCTGTGCGGCCGCTGTCGGCATGCCGATGCTGATCGTCGCCAGGGTGGTGCAGGGGCTGGCCGCCGCGCTGTTGTTCGCCTCGTCGCTCGCTCTGCTCGCCGGCGCGTTTCCCCGGCGGTCCGATCGGGCGCGGCCGCTCGCGGTGTACGGCGCGACCATCGGCGCGTCGTTCGCGGTCGGTCCGCTGCTCGGCGGTCTCCTCACCGAATTGCTCGCCTGGCGATCGATCTTTCTCATCAACGTGCCGGTCGGCCTCGTCATCCTGGCGGGGGTGCGCCACGTCGCGGAGTCGCGCAGCAGCGCGCCCCGACGTGGCGACCGCCGGGGACAACTCGCAGTGGTGATCGGACTGGCCGCGCTCACCTACGGCCTCGTCGAGGCGAACGAGCGGGGCTGGACCGATCGCGCGACGGTGGCCGCGTTCGCCGTCGCGGTAGCGGCTCTCGCAGGATTCATCAGTGTCGAGAGGAGAGTAGACCAGCCGATGCTGCCCCTGGCGATGTTCGCGAATCGCTCATTCGCCGGCGCACAGGTCGCGGTCTTCGCGATCTCGGCGTCGATGTTCGCGGTCTTCGTGTACGTCACTGTCTACTTGCAGGGTGTCCTCGGCATGTCGCCGATCGGCGCCGGGCTCGTGTATCTGCCGGGAACTGTGGTCATGCTGGCCGTCGCCGGTGTCAAGGACCGTTTCCTGACCTCTGTTCCGCCCGGCTGGGCCCTCGCGCTCTCGCTGGTGGCGGTCGCGGTCGGGATGGCGATGATGACGCTCGGCGGTGTGCACAGCAGCGGTCTGGTGATGGTTCCCGGATTCGTCGTCGCGTGCATCGGCGCCGGGGTGTTCAATCCGGTGATGAGCGGTGTCGTGCTCAGTGAGAGCCACGGTGACGATGCCGGACTGGCCGCGGGAATCAACGACGCCTTTCGGCAGTCCGGGATCGCACTGGGTGTCGCTGCGCTGGGAGCCCTGTTCCCCGCGCGGTCCGTCCTGGCGGGCGGATCCCCGGCGGAATTCGTCGACGGTCTGCGGCTGGCACTGTGGGTGAGCTGTGGGACGGCTCTCGTGGGAGCGGCGGCGGCCGCAGTGTGGATCAGACAGGCGCGATCGGATGCGACGCCTGCCGAAGCCGACGACCGTCCGCGCGTCGCATTCTAGAATCGACGGGATGAGCTGGGGCTGTGATGCTTGAGTACCGGGTGCTGGGGCCACTCGTCGTTCGGCGTGACGGCATGCCAGTCGACCCCGGGTCGCCCAAGCAGCGCGCGGTCCTCGCGGCGCTGCTGCTGGCCCGTGGCGCCGTCGTTTCGACCGATCGGCTGGTGCACGCGGTCTGGGGAGACGATCCGCCCGCGGCGGTGGCGACCAGTCTGCAGGCTTACATCTCGAATCTCCGCAGACTGCTGCGTGACGCATCCGGTGCGTCTCCGATCGAGCGGGTCAGTCCCGGCTACCGGTTGGCGGTGGGCCAGGATCGGTTCGATCTGCTGGAGTTCGGGCGACTGGCCGGCGAGGCGCGCGATGCGGTCGACGCGTTTGACTGGGAGACCGCGCTGTCTGCCTCGACAGCCGCTCTGGCGCTCTGGAGGGGGCCGTTGCTGGAGGAGTTCGAGGACCGCGATTGGATCGAAGTGGAGTCGACGGCGCCGACCGAGCTGCGGCGTGCGGCCACCGAGACTCAGATCGCGGCGCTCCTTGCGCACGGCGATGTGGCGACCGCACTCGTCGCCGCGACTGAGTTGTGCCGCCAGGACCCGCTCCGGGAGCGGAGCGTCTGGCTGCGGATGGTCGCACTATATCGCGACGGTCGGGCCGGGAGCGCTCTCGAAGCGTACGCGGCGTATGTCCGCGATCTCGACGTGGAACTCGGCCTCGACCCGAGCGCTGAACTGCGTGAGCTGCAGGGTGCGGTGCTCAGGCACGACCCCGTGCTGGCAGCCTGGCCGCTGGCTCCTCGCTGGACCGGCGCCCGGCCGGTGTCGTCCCCGGAACCGCGAGCCGTCCAGCCCGTCGAGACGCAGGAGCTCGCGGGCGAGGTGGCCCGCGATATCGGGGCGCCGCTCGTCGGGAGGGAGGACGCGGTGCGCGTGCTCCGCGAATTGCGTACGGCGGGCACCGGCACCCGCTGGCTGATCCTGTCCGGACCCGCCGGCATCGGCAAGACTCGTCTGGCCGAGGAGGCGGTCCACCTCGCCGAGGCGGCGGGGGATCGGGCTGTGTGGGTGCGCTGCCCGGACACCGAGGGCGTTCCGGCATGGTGGCCCCTGCGCCAGCTCTGCCGCGCGTTGAACGCGGACACGGATCTGCTGACGGTCTCCGACGGCGCCGACGCCGACGCGGCCCGTTTCGAGGTCTACGACCGCGTGCAAGCCCTCCTCGAACACGAGAGCGCGACGAAACCGCTGACGATCGTCGTGGACGATGTCCAGTGGGCCGATGCGATGTCGCTGGGACTGCTCCGCTACCTTGCGCCGGTACTTCGGGATGCGCCGGTCACCGTCGTCCTGACACTGCGGGAGGAGGAGGCGACCGACGCCGCGCAGTCGCTCCGCGAGGCCGTCGCACGATCCGGCGGCCGACTGCTCGACGTGCCGGAGCTGTCGCGCGAGGCGGTCGGTGAGCTGGTGCGGGCGGTGGCGGACACCGATCTGTCGGCCGCCGAACTCGACCAGCTGGTGGCCCGGACCGGTGGCAATCCGCTGTATGTGACCGAGTATGCCCGGCTGCCGGAGGAACAGCGCCGCGACGTGATCCCGGCGGCGGTCAGATCGGTGCTCGGTCGCCGGCTGGCGACACTCGATCCGACCGTCCGCGAGGTCATCGGCCACGCCGCGGTGATCGGCGAGGAGATCGACATAGCGATGTTGTCGGAACTGACCTCCCGCAGCGTCGACGCGGTCGCCGACTGTCTCGACGAAGCCGCGGACGAGCGGATCGTCGTCCCCTCGCCGAGCAGCGGTGGACTGACCTTCGCCCACGCACTTCTGCGCGACGAGGCCGAGACGATGTTCGCGCCGCTGCGCCGTTGCCGGATCCATCTGCGGGCCGCCGAACTGCTCGCGGCGCGGAGCGGCCCGGAGATGAGCGCCCGCCGGGCAGCGCACCTGCTCGACGCGTTGCCGGTGGCCGAGGTGCCCGACGTGGTCGCCGCCTGCCGGGAGGCGGCGCACGATGCGGCGGTCCGCTGGGACTCGGAGAGCGCAGCGCACTGGCTCAGCCGCGCGCTCCGGACACACGAGACACTGGCGGGTCCGGAAGCGTCGGTCGACGAGCGGGACGCGCTGCTTACGGGCATGCTGCACGCGCAGGTCCGCGCCGGACGGGCTCAGCTCGTCCTGGACACGGTCGAGGCCATGCTGGTGCGGGCGATGCGTGACGGGAGCACTGTCACGGTAGGGCGTCTCGCGGGTGTTCTACTGCGTGCGGGCGGTGGTTGGCCGTGGATCTCGCCGACCGCCGAGACCGGGTCGCTGCACGAGGTCCTCACCGCAGCGGTCGACATCGTCGACGGCGACTCCATAGCCTTGGTTCGAGTGCTGGGAGCGCTCGCGATCGGACACTGCTATCACCGGGACGCCTCGGTGCCTGCCGGGCTTCTGGAGCGAGCCGCCGAGGTGGCCGCTGCGGTCGGCGATCCCGATGTGATGGCCGACGCGATTCTCGCGCGCCTCATCACCTACTCCGGGGTCTCCGGACGCGCGGCCGAGCTGATCTCGCTGGCCGATGACCTGACCGCGCTGCCTCACGCGGATGCCGAACTCGACGAGGTGATCGCGGGTTCGGTCGTGACGATGGCCGCGATGACGCTCGGCGACATCCCGCAGACGAAGGCTCGTCTGCGTGCGGCGATCGCAGGCAGTGAGCGCATGCGACTGCCGGTCCTGCGCGCGCAACTGCGCTGGATGGAGGCCGCGCTGGCGGTCTGGCACGGCGACTTCGCGCTTGCCGAACAGCACTTCCGGACCGCCCTCGCGGTCCATCGGCAGACGGAACTGTATGTTGCGGGCTCCGGGGCGCTCGCGCTGATGGCGACGGCGAATCAGCGGGGCGTGTTCGACGACGTCGTCGATGAGGTGCTCGGCACCGGCGGCGGGGACCGCATGGAATGGGTGCGGACGGTGATGTCCGCGGCGCCCGACAATCGGGTATCGACGCTGCTGGCCGCGGGTGTGGCGACCGTGGCCGTCGAGCACGGCGACGCCGCGCTGGTCCAGTCGATGATCGATCTCTGGCGGGCGGACGACCGCCCGATGATCTGGACGTCGCTCGCGCAGGCCGTGGTGCTGGCGAATCTCGTGGTCGAGGAGCGCTTCGTCGACGACGCGCGGGCGTTCATCGATGTGCTCGCCCCCTACGCGGGGCATATCGCGACGGTCGGTCAGGTCGGTTGCGTCGGCCCCGTCGACCTGGCGCTCGCCGGCCTCTACGATCTGATCGGTGACGATGCGGCCGCGGACGCGGCGCTGGGTCGCGCACGAGCGCTCTCGATCGCCGGGGACAGCCGGCCCGGGCTGCTGCGCTGCCGCCTCTTCGAAGCTCTGCGGGCACCTGACTCGGCCGACCGCGCGAGGGAGATCGCGGCGATCGCCGCGCAGGCCCGTGCGCTGGGCCTCCAGGCAGTAGCCGACGTCGCGCACGCCGCCGAGCGGCGGACGAGTGTGCCAAGGGCAGTCCAAGAAGGATGCAAGCGCACTGAGTGACAGTCGGTTCGGGACAGGTGCGGATCTCCGCGCCGCCGTGAACCGGGAGACATGCCATGACCTCACACGCCATCGATCGCGCCGACATCGCCGACCTACGAACGCGGGTACGCGGAGCGGTGCACCGGCCGTCGGACGACGGGTACGAGACGATCGGATTCAACGTCGCCGTGTCACGCCGCCCCTGGGCGGTCGTCGACGCTGCCGACGCCGCGGACATCGCCGCGGTGATGACGTTCGCGGGAGACAACGGGATGACTGTCGCCGTCCACTCGACCGGGCATGGCGCGATTCCCATCGACGGGCGGTCGCTGCTTGTACGCACCGGCGGTCTCGACACCCTGGAGATCGATCCCGCAGGGCGTACCGCGCGCGTCGGCGCCGGGGTGCGGTGGCAGCGGGTCCTTGACGAGTCCGCACCGCACGGTCTGGCCCCGCTGTGCGGGTCGGCACCGTCTGTCGGCGTGATCGGATTCCTGACGGGCGGCGGCATCGGTCCGCTGGTGCGAACTGTCGGATCCTCCAGCGACCACGTCCGTTCGTTCGAGGTCGTGACCGGTGCCGGACGGGTGGTCCGGGCGTCGCCCGATGAGAACGCCGAGTTGTTCTGGGGGCTGCGGGGCGGCAAAGCGACTCTCGGTCTGGTCACCGAGGCGGTGATCGATCTGCTGCCGATCCCGGAACTGTACGCCGGTGCGATGTACTTCGACGGCGCCGACGCACCCGCGGTTCTGCGTGAATGGCGGACATGGAGTGCCTCGCTGCCGGTCGAGGCGAACACTTCCGTGGCACTGCTGCGACTGCCAGAGCTGCCGACGGTGCCGCCGATGCTCGCCGGCCGCATGACGGTCGCCGTCCGCTACGCCGCGTTGACTTCGCGCGATGAGGCGCAGCGGCTGTTCGCGCCCATACGTGCGGTCGCGCCCCCGCTGCTCGATGCGGTCGGCACGATGCCCTACGCGGCGATCGGCGCGATCCACGCCGATCCCGCAGACCCGATGCCGGTCGCTGAGGACGGCTGCCTGCTGCGAGAACTCCCCGAAGACGCGGTCGACGCGATCCTGGCCTCCGTCGGACCGGACGTCGAATCGCCTCTCCTCATGGTGGAACTGCGACTGCTCGGCGGCCGGTTCGCGCGGACGCCGCAGGTCGACAGCGCACTCTGTCACCGATCGGCGCCCCTGCATCTGTACACGGTCGGGATTCTGGCGCCGCCGACCGCGGAACAGGTTCCGGTCGCGGTCGCGGGACTGGTGGAGACCATGTCGGCGTACTCCGACGGATACCGGCTGCCGAACTTCACGGCGACCTCCGACGCCGGCGTGACGGCGCGTTGTTATGACGAGCAGACACGCGCCTGGCTGCGTGCGCTCGCCGGCCAACACGATCCGCGCGGCGTGCTCCGAGTCGGACAACTGGCCCGGTGATTTCCGGGCAGTGCGACGTGCGACTATCGTGGAGCGCGTCATGTCGCTGCCCTACCCTCCCGTCTACCTCGACAACGCCGCGTCCACCGCGCTGGTACCCGAAGCCGCCGCGGCGATGGCGGCCGCGTGGGCACACCCGGGGAACGCCTCCTCACTGCACGGCTCCGGCCGGGCGGCCCGACGGACGCTGGAGGAATCGCGCGAGTCGATCGCCCGCGACCTGGGAGCCCGTCCGTCCGAGGTGATCTTCACCGGCGGCGGCACCGAATCCGACAATCTCGCGGTGAAGGGGATCTTCGAGGCGCGCCGCCGTGAAGACCCTCGGCGCCGCAAGATCGTCATCTCGGCGATCGAACACCACGCGGTTCTCGATCCGGCGCAGTGGCTCGCCGACGAGGCCGGCGCCGAACTCGTCGTGCTGCCGGTCGACGGTCACGGGTTCGTCAGTCCCGACTCGGTGCGTGCGGCGCTCGAGGAGCACGGGGGCGAGGTGGCGCTGATCTCGGTGATGTGGGCCAACAACGAGGTCGGGACGGTGCAGCCGATCGCCGAGATCGCCCGGCTCGGCGCCGAGGCCGGGGTTCCGGTCCACTCGGACGCCGTAGCCGCCGTCGGCCACCTGCCGGTCGACTTCGCGGCGAGCGGGTTGTCGGCGATGACTGTCGCGGCACACAAGTTCGGCGGGCCGCAGGGGACCGGAGTGCTGGTGATCGGCCGTGACGTGGCCTGCGTGCCGCTGCTCCACGGCGGCGGTCACGAGCGTGACCTCCGGTCGGGGACCCCGGATGTCGCGTCGGCCGCGGGAATGGCGGCGGCCCTGCGGACGGCGGTCGCCGGATGCGACACCGATTCCCGGCGCGTCGCGGCCTTGCGCGACCGGCTCGCGGGAGTGCTGGGCGCCGTCGACGGTGTGCAGATCAACGGTGCGCTGCCCATCGAGCCCGACCTCGCGCTGCCGGGCGTGCTGCACGTGTCCATCGACGGGTGCGAGGGTGATTCGCTGCTCATGCTCCTCGACGCGAAGGGCGTGGAGTGCTCCACCGGATCGGCCTGCACCGCGGGTGTCGCGGCGGCCAGCCACGTGCTGCTGGCGATGGGTTTCGACACTGCGACCGCCCGCGGATCGCTCCGGTTCTCGCTGGGAACCGGCAATACGGAGGACGACGTCGACCTGGTCGGCGAGGTGATCGGCGAGGTGGTCGATCGTGCCCGGGCCGCCGGACTGCTGTCGGCGGTCGGAGCGCGGGCTGGAGGTGAGAGCTGATGCGGGTACTCGCAGCGATGAGCGGAGGGGTCGACTCGGCGGTCGCCGCTGCGCGTGCGGTGGACGCCGGTCATGAGGTGGTCGGAGTCCATCTGGCGTTGTCGACGGCGCCCGGTGCCCTGCGCACTGGTTCGCGCGGCTGCTGTTCGCGCGAGGACGCCGACGACGCCCGGCGCGCGGCCGACCTGCTCGGCATCCCGTTCTACGTGTGGGACTTCGCCGACCGTTTCAAAGAAGATGTGATCGACGAGTTCGTCGCCTCGTACGCGGCCGGTGAGACGCCGAATCCCTGCCTGTCGTGCAACGAGAAGATCAAGTTCGCGGCCTTGGCCGAACGCGCGGTCGCGCTGGGCTTCGACGCGCTCGCCACCGGGCACTACGCACGGTTGGCCGACGGCGAACTGCGCCGTGCCGTCGACGCCGACAAGGATCAGTCGTATGTGCTGGCCGTCCTGGACCACGAGCAGCTCTCGCGTGCCATGTTCCCGGTCGGTGACACCCCGAAGCCGCAGATCCGGGAGGAGGCCGAACGCCGCGGGCTCGCGGTCGCCAATAAGCCCGACTCCCACGACATCTGCTTCATTCCGAGTGGCGACACGCGAGCCTTCCTCGGCGCGCGGATCGGCGTGCGGCCCGGGGCCGTTGTCGACTCGGCGACGGGCGAGAGGCTGGCCGAGCACGACGGCGTCCACGGATTCACCATCGGTCAGCGCAAGGGCCTCGGGATCGAGGCGCCCGCCGCCGACGGTCGTCCGCGCTACGTGACGGGGATCGATCCGGAGAGCGGGACGGTGACGGTGGGCGCCGCGGCCGATCTCGAGGTCACCGCGATCACCGCGGGTAAGGCGGTGTGGACCTCCGGCCGCACCCCGGACGGCCCGGTGGAGTGCGTGGTACAGGTGCGCGCGCACGGCGGACTCGCGCCCGCAGTCGCGACGCCGGTCGAGGGTCCCGACGGCCCCGGCATCCGGATCGATCTGCGCGAGCCGCTTCGCGGTGTGGCGCGTGGACAGGCGGCCGTGCTCTACGCTCCGGACGAGGTCGAAGGCGACCTGGTGATCGGCTGCGGCCGGATCACCGGCTCGGAGTGACAGCGCAGGCGGCCGGGACGGGGCTGCCGGCCGGAGTCGGCACCGGCGTCGGCTCCATGCCCGGCACCGATCCGTCCGAGGCGGTGCGCATCGCGAGCGGCGAACTCGATCTGGCGTTCCTTCCCGAACTCCCCGCGCGAGGAGTGGGAGCCGACATGATCGGCCGGACCGGCGCGTTGCTCGTCGACCTGCCGCTCGACATGGTGCATCACGCCTACCGGCTCACCGATCACCCCAACACCACCACGCGGCGCGCGCGGGATTGGCTGCGCTGGGACCTCGATGCTCTCGAGGAGCATTGGGAAGCCTCCGGGCTCGTCGGCTCCGGACGAACCGTGAAGGTGCAGGCGTGCGGGCCGCTGACCTTCGCCGCGAACGCCGAGCTGCGCGGAGGCCACAAGATCGTCAAGGACCGCGGTGCGGTTCGTGACATCGCGGCGTCGCTGACCGAGGGACTGCGCGGGCACGTCGCCGAGGTGACGCGACGGCTCGGCGCGAAGGTGCTGGTGCAGCTCGACGAACCCGACGTGGGGCGGGTGATCGATGGCACCGTCACCCCGCTGACCCGCCTCGACCCGATTCGGCCGATCCCGGCGCCCGACGCCGCCGAGTTGATGCAGGGCGTCGTCGACGGCCTCGACGTGCCCGTTCTTCTGCATTCGTGTGGACGCCCGCGGTGGGACCTGACCGATCGACTCGAGCGGGTCGCGCTGTCGATCGATCTGACGAGACTGCGACCCGACGCCGACTACGACCGGCTCGGAGCCTTCGTCGACAGCGACGGAGTGCTCGCTGCGGGGCTGGTTCCGGCCACCGAGCCGGAGACCCCGGTCGACGCCGAGACGCTCGCCGGTCGTCTCACCGAACTGATCGACCGGATCGGCCTGCCGCGTCGGGTCTTGTGCGACAACATCCTGGTCACACCCGTATGCGGCCTCGCGGGGGCCACGGGATCGTGGGCGACGCGGGCCCTGTCGCTGTCGTCGGAGATCGCCGCGGGACTGGCCGCGGATCCGGACTACCGCTCCTCGTAGCGTCGCCGCGGCCCCGGCCGATCGGCGCCCGTTCCGGACGTCTCAGACGTCGCTCTCCAACTGTGCGACCGCGCGCTTGGGCGCCACCTGCCGGAAGCTGGCGTCGAGCAGTTCGGCCACCTCGTCCCAGTCCGAGTCGGCGGTCAGGTCGATGCCGAGCCATCCGTAGGCGCCGACGTACGCGGGGACGAAGAAGCGGACGTCCTGGATGAGCGCCTCTCGCTCGAGCGGGTCGGGGATGAACAGGAGCGCGGTGTCGCGGCGGATCTTGGAGCCCTTCTCACCGCCGCCGTACATGGCGAACATCTTGCCGCAGCGAAAGGTCGGACGGCCGTGCGCAACCTTCTCGGTGGCTTCCGGGAGTGCCAGTGCCACGGTTCGGAGTCGTTGCAGGATCGGATCGTCGTCGGAGAACATGATGGGGTGCGGCATGCCGGTAAGCGTAGTGTCGGCGTTCGTCCGACGCGGCCATGTCGCAGGGCTCGGTTAACCTGAACGCGTGAGTGAGGGCGAGGGGACAGACACGGCGGGATCGGCCGCAGCGGAGGCGGGCGCCGATTGGGCGCGGGAGTGGGCGCTGCTCGCCGAGGAGGTTCGCGGGCATCAGTTCCGCTACTACGTCCAGGACGCGCCTGTGATCAGCGACGGAGAGTTCGACTCGCTGTTGCGCCGGCTGCAGGCACTCGAGGACGAGCATCCCGAACTGGCGGTGCCCGATTCGCCGACGAAGCTGGTCGGCGGCGGCTTCTCGACCGACTTCACCTCGGTCGACCATCTCGAACGGATGATGTCGCTCGACAACGTCTTCGATTACGATGAGATGCGCACCTGGGTCTCGCGTACCGAAGCCGAGATCGGCGCCGGGACCGAGTTCCTGTGCGAACTCAAGATCGACGGGGTCGCGCTCTCGCTGGTGTACGAGAAGGGCAGGCTGGTCCGGGGAGTGACCCGGGGCGACGGCCGCACCGGCGAGGACGTGACACTCAACGCGCGCACCATCACCGACGTTCCGCACGATCTCGACGACTCGGTGCGCCCGGTGCCCGAACTCCTGGAGGTCCGCGGTGAGGTGTTCTTCCGAGTCGAAGACTTCCAGAATCTGAACGCCTCCCTCGTCGAAGAGGGGAAGCCGCCGTTCGCGAATCCGCGCAACTCGGCCGCCGGCTCTCTGCGCCAGAAGAATCCGCAGGTCACCGCGCGGCGCCGACTCCGGATGATCTGTCACGGGATCGGGAAGGTGGAGGGCTGGAGGCCCGAGTCGCTGCACGAGGCCTACCTCGCGCTGGGCGAGTGGGGGCTGCCCGTCTCCGACCACACGAAGAAGGTGACCGGGGCCGACGAGATCATCGAGGCGATCGCGTACTGGGGCGAGAACCGGCACTCGGTGGAACACGAGATCGACGGCCTCGTCGTCAAGGTGGACGATGTGACGCGCCAGCGCCGGCTGGGTGCGACCTCACGCGCACCGCGCTGGGCGATCGCGTACAAGTACCCGCCGGAAGAGGTCACGACCAAACTGCTCGACATCATGGTCGGCGTCGGACGGACGGGCCGCGTCACGCCGTGGGCGCTGATGGAACCGGTGCTGGTCGCGGGATCGACCGTCTCCCGCGCGACACTCCACAACGCCTTCGAGGTGAAGCGTAAAGGCGTCCTGATCGGCGACACCATCACCATTCGCAAGGCCGGCGACGTGATTCCCGAGGTGCTCGGTCCGGTCGTCGAACTGCGCGACGGTACCGAACGCGAGTTCGTGATGCCGACTCGATGCCCCGAGTGCGGAACCGAACTGGCCCCCGCGAAGGAGGGCGACAAGGACATCCGCTGTCCCAACCAGCGCTACTGCCCGGGACAACTGCGCGAACGGCTGTTCTATCTCGCGGGCCGCGGCGCATTCGACATCGAAGCGCTCGGATACGAAGGGGCGCAAGCACTTCTGTCGAGCGGCGTGCTGACCGACGAAGGCGACCTGTTCTCGCTCACTGCCGACGATCTGGTCAAGACCGACCTGTACACCACGAAGTCGGGTGCGCTCTCGGCCAACGGTCGGCGATTCCTGGACAACCTCGACAAGGCCAAGCGGGTCCCGCTGTGGCGGGTGATCGTCGCGCTGTCGATCCGCCACGTCGGGCCCACCCCGGCGCGGGCTCTGGCCACCGCTTTCGGCGACCTCGAAAGCATCCAGAACGCCTCCGTCGACGAGTTGGCGCAGGTGGACGGTCTCGGCCCCACGCGGGCGGCGAGCGTGCACGACTGGTTCGCCGTCGACTGGCACCGCGAGATCGTCGCCAAATGGCGTGCCGCGGGGGTGGCCATGGCCGATGAGCGGGACGAGTCGATCGAGCGGACGCTCGACGGCAAGACGATCGTGGTCACCGGTTCGCTCGTCGACTTCTCCCGCGACGGAGCCAAAGAGGCGATCATCGTGCGCGGCGGCAAGGCGTCGGGCTCGGTGTCGAAGAAGACCGACTACGTCGTGGTCGGCGACTCGCCCGGCAGCAAAGCCGCCAAGGCCGAAGAATTAGGCGTTCCGATCCTCGACGAGGACGGCTTCAAGCAATTGCTGGCGACCGGGTCTGCGGGAGAGTCGGAGTCGGAGGACGATTGATGCGTGCGCCGTTTCGACTCGCGGAAGACCCCAGGTCCGTCGAGTGAGCCGGTGAGCGTAGCGAGCAGGCGCATCGAGACTGCGCATGCTGTTTCGACTCGCTGCGCTCGCGGAAGTTTCTAGGTTCGTCGAGTGAGCGTGTGAGCGTAGCGAGCGCGCGTATCGAGACTGCGCACGCTGTTTCGACTCGCTGAAGATCCGAGGTCCGTCGAGTGAGCGTGTGAGCGTAGCGAGCGCGCGTATCGAGACTGCGCGTGCTGTTTCGACTCGCTGCGCTCGCTCAACTGGCCTGGGGATTAGCCGAGGTCCGTCGAGTGAGCGTGTGAGCGTAGCGAGCAGGCGTATCGAGACTGCGCATGCTGTTTCGACTCGCTGCGCTCGCTCAACCAGCCTTGGAGCGCTCGCTCAACCGCCCTGAGTGTTCGGCTTTCTCTTCAGGACGGTGGCGATGATGCCGGTCAGGTAGCCCAGGCGCGCGACTTCCGCGGGGCGGAAGTCGGGACCGCCGATCCGGCCGAGGAGCAGGGCCTTGCCGTCGTCGCCCAAGGGGGCGGCGGCCAGCCTGGTCCCCATGTCACGCCATCCCTGAGGGATCCATTCGGCTTCGGAGTCGAACGCCACCGCCCGGTCGAGGGGCAGCCAGTCGGCCGTCTCCAGGGCCGTCTCGGGGGCTCCCGAACTGCCGTAGAGGCGCAGCACGTCCGGACCGGGGCGGGAGATCACCATCGCCCACGACACGCGGAGCACACGGGGAGCGTAGTCGGCCAGCACCTGCAGGCGGTCCTTGCCGCCCGCGGCGACGAGGTCGATCAACTCGAGTTCCTGATGCGTGTCGAGGACCCCGTCGTGCGGACGGAGAGAGTCGACGTGCACGCCCGCGACCTTCTCCGCGGCGGTGATGAGGGTGTCGGGCAGCGCACCCGAGGGCAGGTCGACCACCAGGTCGTCGACGGCGTAGCCCTCGCCTCGCTCGATCACTTCGAGCGAGCGGATGTCGGCACCGACGGCGCCGAGTTGAACGGCGAGCATGCCGAGACTGCCGGGACGGTCGTTCAGCAGAACGCGAAGCAGATACGACACCGGAGTCAGCGCGGCTGCTGCTCGAGCGGACGCACGCCCACAGCCGTGCCGTACGCGCACACCTCGACGCCGCCGGATCCGGCGTACTCATTCGTCTCGAAGCGGAATGCGAGAACCGCGTTGGCCCCCTTGCTCTGAGCTTCGGCGGCCAAGCGACTCAACGCTTCATGACGCGCCTCGTGCAGCAACTGGGTGATGCCCTTGAGTTCGCCACCGGCGATCGACTTGAAGCTGGCGCCGATGTTGGAACCGATGTGTCGCGACCGCACCGTGAGGCCGAACACCTCGCCGAACACGTGCTCGATCCGGTAGCCCGGCAGTTCGTTGGTGGTGACGATTATCATGTGTCCAAGTTAACCGGTGCGGTGCACTCCGGCCACTCCGCGATCATTCACCCGGAGCACACCTCCCGCGCGGGCTCGGTCCGAAGCGGCCGCATATCCTGGTAGGCAAGTCCCACTGTCCTGAGCTCGTGCGGTGCGCCGTGACGAGTGCGTGTGTAGAGAGGTCGACGATGTCCACCGATTCCCAGCCGGCGATCAGCCGGGACGAGGTCGCGCATCTCGCGCGACTGTCCCGCTTGGCGCTCGACGACGACGAACTCGACCGTTACGCGGCGCAGCTCGACTCGATCCTGAGCCACGTCGCGCAGATCTCAGAGGTGGCCGCCGACGACGTGCCGCCCACCGCGCATCCCGCCGAGTTGCGCGACGTGCTGCGCGAGGACGTCGTCGTCCCGAGCCTGACCGCAGAACAGGCGCTGTCGGGGGCGCCCGCCGTCGAACAGGAGCGCTTCGCCGTTCCGCAGATCCTGGGAGAGGAATGAGCGTGAGCGACACCCGCAGCGCGAACGAGATCACGGGCCTGTCCGCAGCCGACCTCGCGGGCAAGATCGCCGCTCGCGAACTGTCGTCGGTCGAGGTGACCCGGGCACACCTCGACCGCATCGAGCAGATCGACGGACAGCTGGGCGCATTCCTGCACGTCGGCGGCGACGAAGCACTCGCCGCGGCGGAGGCGGCCGACCAGGCGATCGCTTCGGGTGAGGCGCCGTCCGCTCTGGCCGGCGTCCCGATCGCGCTCAAGGACGTCTTCACCACCGTCGACGCCCCGACCACCTGTGGGTCCAAAATCCTCGAAGGATGGGTCTCGCCGTACGACGCGACCGTCACGGCCAAGCTCCGTGCCGCGGGCATCCCGATCCTCGGCAAGACGAACATGGACGAGTTCGCGATGGGCTCGTCGACCGAGAACTCGGCCTACCAGGTGACCCGGAATCCGTGGGACACCACGCGTGTTCCGGGCGGTTCGGGCGGCGGCAGCGCCGCGGCACTCGCCTCGTACCAGGCGCCGCTGGCCATCGGCACCGACACCGGCGGCTCGATCCGACAGCCGGCCTCGGTCACCGCGACCGTCGGCGTCAAGCCGACCTACGGAACCGTGTCGCGCTACGGACTCGTGGCGTGCGCGTCGTCGCTCGATCAGGGCGGCCCCTGCGGACGCACCGTGCTCGACACGGCGCTGCTGCACCAGGTGATCGCCGGGCACGATCCGCGCGACTCCACCTCGATCGACGCGGCGATTCCCGATGTCGTCGGCGCCGCGCGCGCCGGCGCGTCCGGCGACCTGTCGGGTGTGCGCATAGGCGTGGTGAAGCAGTTGCAGGGCGAGGGCTACCAAGCCGGTGTGCTGGAGTCGTTCCAGGCGGCGTGCAAGCAGCTGACCGATCTCGGCGCGACGATCGTCGAGGTCGACTGCCCGCACTTCTCGTACGCGCTCGGCGCCTACTACCTGATCCTGCCGTCGGAGGTGTCGAGCAACCTGGCCCGCTTCGATGCGATGCGGTACGGGCTCCGGGTCGGCGACGACGGTTCGCACAGCGCCGACGAGGTCATGGCACTGACCCGCGAGGCCGGCTTCGGCCCGGAGGTCAAGCGCCGCATCATGATCGGGACGTACGCGCTGAGCTCCGGTTACTACGACGCGTTCTACGGTCAGGCGCAGAAGGTGCGCACGCTCATCGCTCGCGACTTCGCCGCGGCATACGAGGACGTCGACGTGCTGATCTCCCCGACCACCCCCACCACGCCGTTCAAGCTCGGAGAGAAGGTCGACGATCCGCTGTCGATGTATCTGTTCGACCTGTGCACGCTGCCGGTGAACCTGGCGGGCACCGCGGCGATGTCGGTTCCGTCGGGGGTCTCCTCCGACGACGGACTCCCGGTCGGCCTGCAGATCATGGCACCGGCACTGGCCGACGACCGGCTGTACCGGGTCGGTGCGGCCTACGAGGCGGCCCGCGGGCCGGTCGGCTGACAGCCTGCCGGCATGTTCCCGGCGGCGAGCCCCTGCTCGACGCCGTAACGGTGCCCGTGTCCCGCGGGAACCTTCAGTGAGCCCGCGAGGTCGAGGACGGTACCGACCATCGACACGACCGGCAGCCACGGCGGAGACTCGCTGTGGTGCCGGTCGTCGCCGTCTCCGGGAATGCGGTCGATCGGATGCCACAGCAGCGACGGAGCGAACCCGGGGACGGGATCGTCGGCGTTGGCCAGCACCACCCGCCGCTCGCACGGTGCGACCCGGTCGACCGACCCCGCCGGCGGCCCGGCGAGCACTGTCCCGGCGAGTTCGACCCCGGAGTCGTTCGCCCAGCGGCGCGCGGCGTCGGCTCCCACCGCTCCCAGGCTCTGCCCGGCGAGGTACACGCGGGGCCGCCGCGCTTCGGGCAGGCCCGAGATACGGGACCAGACGGCGTCGAGGACCGCGGACGCGGAGGTCCCCGCACGATCCGGGGAGGAGATGAACGCCCGCCACGACGCGACGTCGTCGTACTGCAGGGCGACGACCCGGACCGATCCGCCGAAGTACCCGGTGAAGCCGTCCACCGTTCCGGCGTCGATCCATCCCGAGCCGGTTGGCACGGCCACCACGACCGCGCGTGCCTCGCGACCGCCGTCGGCCACCCAGCGATCGGCCAGGCGCTCGGCGCGGTCCCGGACCGAGCCGGGTTCGCTCAGCGGGCTGTAGAGCATCACGGGGCGCTCGGGAACATCCGGTCCCGACGCCTGTGCGGGCGCGGGCAGCCCGATCGACGCCGCCGCGACCACCGCGACCATTCCGAAGCCGGCCCACACCCGTCCTGGGATCGCGACGACCGCGGCCGCGGCGGCGACCGGGATCGCGCACACGGCCAGGACCCACCCGGGGCCGATCGGCGGGGCACCCACCGCGGCCCGGACCGCCGACTCGTGACGCGCCGCGAGCCCGACGGCCGCACCGGCGACCACGAGCCCGGCGGCGAGGACGCCCCCAGAGACCGGGGCAGGTGGACGGTCACCGATCCGGTCTCGAAGCGCGCCGACGCCGGCACCGACGGCCATCCCGAGAAGAGTCAACGCGAGGCCGGCGACGGCGGCGACCAGCGCGGAGCGGGGGAGCATGCCGGGGGCGAGAGCCAGCAGGCGACCGGCGAGAGCGCCGGCGGCCACCGCGGGACGCACCCGCAGGCGGTTCATCGCAACCCCACTGTCTCTGCGGTTCGGGAGAGATAGCCGAGGACGATCGTGCCGCCCGACTCGCGCACCGGCGGGCCCGAATGCTGCCGCCAGGTGTTCACCGCCAGGCCGGTCCGCGCGGTCTCGGCGGCGGCGTGGCACAGCGGATCGTCGCAGACGGCGTGCATGTCGTCGATCAGTCGGCCGTCGAGGGCGGTGCGAGCCCAGGCTCCCGCGGGCCGGCCGGTGGAATCGGAGTACCGGAGCAGGTCGTATCCGAGATCGTGCGCACGGCAGGCGTCGGTGAATCGGTCCGGCAACGGGACCGGCGAGGAACAGTCCCCGGCCGGGTTGAGGGGGCGGCCGTCGATCACCACCGGTCGATACCCGAGTCGTCGGGAGAAGTCGGCGGGCAGATCGCGCATGGCGTCGAGCGGACGGTCGCCGACCAGGTCCGCGATGGCGCGTTCGGCGGCTGTGGCCGGCCGGGCCGGGGGAGCGGCCCGATGCGAGTCCGCCAGCGCCGAGCTGATCGGCAGCAGCCCGAGGACTCCGACGGTCAACGCCGCGCCGGTCGAGAGCCGGACGACCCACCGGCGGATACCTTGTCGCCCAGGGGAATCGGCTGAGCCAGGGGATGTGTTCGAGGTCATGTCCCGAACGCTATGGCCGGGTGGCACCACACCGGATCGCTCGCAACGGGGGTCTTGCACCCCGCGCGCAAGAGTGAGACCGCAGGGAACCCTGCGACTGGGGAACCGGTCGGATCTCACTCTCGCGGGGGAGGTGGCGACCCGGCTCGGGCTCCTATGGTCGAACTGTGAAGTCTCCCTCTGCCGTCCGTCGCCGGACCGCCGCCGCGGTCGGGCGGGTCCGTGACCGGATCGCGCTCGACCGCATCAGCGACCCGGCGCTGCACCGATACCTGTCGCACTGGCGCAACTGGCTCGCCGCCCTGGCCGCGGTCAGCATGATCTCGGTGTGCTGGCCGGTGCTCGGCGAGGTCACTCGCCTGCCCGCGTTCCTCCTGCCCGCCTTCGCGATCCTCGGCTGCGGCGGCATCGCGCTCGTGTTCGCCGGCGAGGAGGCGGTCAGGTACGGCTGGGCGTCCACGGTCATCACCTCGGCCGTCGCGTCGTTGGTTCCCAACGACGGACCGTGGCCGATGCCGATCCCGTTGTTCCTGGCGCTGCTGGCGATGACCGTCGCGGCGCTGTGGACCCAGCCGCTCAAGCGGCTGCCGGTGGTGGTGGCCGCCGTCGCGGGCGCCTTCGTCGTCGGCCTGCCCTTCGATGCGCTGGTGGGCTGGATCTTCGGGCTGGTCGTCGTCGGCATGGCCGTCGCGTTCCTGCGCTACCGTGCTCGCTCGCAGCGCGAGATCGCGGAGCAGACCGAGGAGACCGAGGTGCTGCGCGCCCGAGAGGCCGTACTCGCCGAACGCTCCCGCATCGCTCGCGACCTGCACGATATCGTCGCGCACCGCATGTCGATGGTGGTGGTGATGGCGCAGACCGCACCCTACCGGCTGGCCGCGGCCGCCGATGCCGAGGAGGTGGGGCCCGGGGCCAAGGCGGAGTTCGACGCGATCGCCGACGCCGCCCGCGAATCGCTCGACGAGGTGCGCCAGCTGTTGGGCGTGCTTCGCCCGCACGGCGACGCCGCGGACACCGCGGCGCTCGCTCCGGTCCAGGGCCTCGGCGACGTCCCCGAACTCATCGAGGGCGTGCAGGCGGTGGGCGTGGATGTGGAACTGACCGACACCTCCGACCATTCGTCGGTGGCGCAGACGGTCGGCGCTGCCGTGTATCGGATCGTTCAGGAGGCGGTCACGAACGCCACCCGCCATGCGCCCGGGGCGGCGATCGCGGTCCGCATCGAGGAGGATCCCGTGCACGAGGGGAGACTCGACGTCGAGATCGTGAACGGGTTGGCGACGCAGCCGCTCGGCGCGACCGTCGGCGGCGGGCACGGCATCTTGGGAATGACCGAACGCGCCCACGCCGTCGGCGGGAGTCTCACCGCGGCGGCGCGGCCGGGCGGCGGTTTCGCCGTCCGCGCATCTCTGCCGATCGGTCCGTCGGTGAGGGCGGTCGCGTGAAGCGCCCGGGCGTGAGCGCCGCGCCGCGGCCCGGCGCACTAGGCTGACCCTCGTGCCGACCACTGTCCTCATCGCCGACGACCAAGCGATGGTCCGCGCCGGTTTCGCGGCACTGCTGGGCGCCGCCGACGACATCACCGTGCTCGGGGACGCCGAGGACGGGCAGGTCGCCGTCGACCAGGTGCGCCGCCTCAAACCCGATGTGGTCCTGATGGACGTCCGGATGCCGCGACGCGACGGCTTGTGGGCCGCGGAGCAGATCATCTCCAGCGGGTCGGCCACCAGAGTCCTGATGCTGACGACCTTCGACATCGACGATTACGTGTACGCCGCCCTGCGGATCGGTGCGTCGGGCTTCCTGCTCAAGGACGCGCCGGCAGACGAGCTCGTGCGCGCGGTCCGAGTGGTGGCCGCTGGCGACGCGCTGTTGGCGCCCTCGGTCACCAGACGCCTGATCGAGCAGGTCACCTCCCGGACCACGCGCAAGGCCACCGCGGCCGCCGACTCGCTCACCCCGCGGGAACTCGAGGTGCTCCTGACCGTCGCCGACGGCAAGTCGAACGGTGAGATCGCCGCCGAACTGTTCGTCTCCGAACAGACGGTGAAGACCCATGTGAGCAACATGCTGGCCAAGCTGGGTCTGCGCGACCGCGCGCAAGCGGTGGTCTTCGCCTACGAGAACGGCCTGAAGTAGGAGGTCGATGCCGCGCACCGGTCCGGAACTGGCCGACGTGCTGCCACCGGGCACGGATCGTGTTGTGATGGACGCGAACCCGGTTTCCTTTCAGAGAGGGGTCGCACCCGATGGCGCGCTTCGGCATTCTGACATCCGGCGGAGACTGCCCCGGTCTCAACGCGGTGATCCGCGGAACCGTCCTGCAGGGCAGCACGGTCCACGATCAGGAGTTCGTGGGATTCAGAGACGGGTTCTGGGGGCTGGTGTACGGCGAGGCGATCGACCTCGACCGATCCGTGGTGCGAGGCATCTCCCAGCAGGGCGGCACCATTCTGGGAACCAGCCGCTTCGGTCCGTACACCGAACCCGACGGCGGGCCGGAGAACATCAAGCGGGCACTCCAGCGGATCGGGGTGGACGGCGTCATCGCCGTCGGCGGCGACGGGACCATGGCGGCCGCCAACAGACTGCTCGGCGACGGCATTCCGATCGTCGGCGTGCCCAAGACGATCGACAACGACCTGCAGGCGACGGACTACACTTTCGGTTTCAACACCGCGGTCGAGATCGCGACCGAGGCCGTCGACCGGCTGCGCACCACCGGCAATTCGCACAAGCGGTGCATGGTTCTGGAGGTGATGGGCAGGCACGCCGGATGGATCGCGATGTACGCGGGTGTCGCGGCCGGCGCCCACGCGATCCTCATTCCGGAGCAGCAGGAGTCGCTCGAGCAGATCTGCGAGTGGGTGGTCAGCGTCCGCGACCGTGGTCGTTCGCCGATGGTCGTCGTCGCCGAGGGCTTCATGCTGCCGGAGATGGAGCAGGCGCACTCGTACAAGGGCATGGACGAGTTCAACCGGCCGCGGCTGGGCGGGATCGGCGAGATCCTCGCGCCGCTCATCGAGGAACGGACCGGGATCGCCACACGCGCCACGGTGCTCGGCTACATCCAGCGCGGCGGTGTGCCCAGCGCATGGGACCGGGTCCTCGGCACCCGCTTCGGCCAGGCGGTGAGCGACCTCGTCGCGGACGCGGGGTGGGGGTCCATGGTGGCACTGCGCGGCACCGACATCGTCCGGGTCCCCTTCGAGGAGGCCGTGGGCCACACCAAGACGGTGCCGCTCGAGTACTACCGCGGAGCGCGCGCGATCTTCGGCTGAGGGCTAGCGGTTCTTCGGGATGATCGCCCAGAGCAGCAGGTACAGAAGCACCTGCGGGCCCGGGAGGATGATCGACGCGACGAAGGCGACGCGGACCCAAGTGGAGTCGATTCCGAAGTACTCGGCGATGCCGCCCGCGACACCGCCGATCATCTTGTCGGTGGTCGAGCGGGTGAGTCGTTTGGCGGGGCGGACGGGCTCGGCGTCGTACGCGTCGCCGGCTCCCGGAAGGGCTGGATCGGTCATGGTGTTCTCCTCGGTTCGGATCGGTCTCGGTTCGGGCGTCCGCCCGATGACTCGAACGTAGGCCCCGGCGGCGCTATCGGGCATCGGGAAGCACCCTGACTTCGGCCCCCAGATACGATGGGACGCATGAGTGCCGCTATCGACGAACTGATGGACTTCGACGACGTCATCGAGACTTACGACCCGGTCATGGGCATGGAGGTCCACGTCGAGCTCGGCACGGCGACCAAGATGTTCTGCGGTTGCCCGACCACGTTCGGCGGCGAGCCGAACACCCAGGTGTGCCCCGCCTGCCTGGGTCTGCCGGGGGCGCTTCCGGTCGCCAACGCGAAGGCCGTCGAATCCGCCGCGCGCATCGGCTTGGCGCTGAACTGCTCGATCCGGGAGTCGAGCGTGTTCGCGCGGAAGAACTACTTCTACCCGGACCAGCCGAAGAACTATCAGATCAGTCAGTACGACGAGCCGATCGCCTACGACGGCTACCTCGACGTGCTGCTGAGCGACGGCACCACCTGGCGGGTGGAGATCGAGCGCGCCCACATGGAGGAGGACACCGGTAAGTCGCTGCACATCGGCGGCGCCACCGGGCGCATCCACGGTGCCAGTCACTCGTTGCTCGACTACAACCGCGCGGGCGTCCCGCTCGTCGAGATCGTGACCCGCCCCATCGAGGGTGCGGGCGAGCGCGCACCGGAGGTGGCCCGCGCGTACGTGACCGCCCTGCGCGATCTGCTCAAGTCGCTCGACGTGTCCGACGTCCGCATGGACCAGGGATCGATGCGCTGCGACGTGAACCTGTCGCTGATGCCCAAGGGCGCCGCCGAGTTCGGCACCCGCACCGAGACCAAGAACGTCAACTCGCTCAAGTCGGTCGAGGCCGCGGTCCGGTTCGAGATGAGCCGGCAGGCCGCGATCCTGTCGGCCGGCGGCGAGATCATCCAGGAGACCAGGCACTTCCACGAGTCGGACGGAACCACGTCGGCGGGCCGTCGCAAGGAGACCGCCGAGGACTACCGTTACTTCCCGGAGCCGGACCTGCCCCCGGTGCTCGCGAGCCCGGAGTGGGTGGATTCGCTGCGCGCCACTCTGCCGGAGTTGCCGTGGATCCGCCGCGCCCGCATCCAGGAGGAGTGGGGCGTGTCCGACGAGGTGATGCGCGATCTGGTGAACGTCGGCGCCGTCGACCTCATCATCGAGACGGCCGAAGCGGGTGCCTCACCCGACGCCGCCCGCAGCTGGTGGGTGTCGTTCCTGGCCCAGCAGGCCAACACCCGCGAGATGGAGCTGGCGGAACTCGCCATCACTCCCAAGCAGGTCGCCGAGGTGATCGGCATGGTCGACGAGGGCAAGCTGACCAACAAACTGGCCCAGCAGGTGGTCGTCGCCGTGCTCGACGGTGAGGGCGAGCCCGCGCAGATCGTCGCCGATCGCGGTCTCGAGGTGGTCCGGGACGATTCCGCGCTGCAGAAGGCGGTCGACGAGGCACTCGCCGCGAACCCCGATATCGCCGACAAGATTCGCAGCGGCAAGGTGCAGGCGGCAGGCAAGATCGTCGGCGATGTCATGAAGGCGACCCGCGGTCAGGCCGACCCGGCCCGCGTCAAGGAACTGGTCCTCGCCGCGTGCGAGTGATGATGCGCGCGCTCAGGTGAGGTCTTCGCCGGCCTTCGGGAGGTAGATCGCGACGCGATCGTCGTAGCTCTTCACGTCCGCACCTCGGGTGGCCTTGTTGACGGTGGCCATCTGCGCCGCCCCCGCGACACTGGTCATGCGGCCCACCGCTCCGTACGACTTGCGGAAGTCCTGCGGGCTCGGCTTGCCGACCGATGTGCTTCCGGCGGCCGGCCGCATGAACGTGTCGAGCCGCTGTGCCTTGGCGATCGACACCGCTATCCAGTCCTTGCCGACGGCGCAGCCGCTCACCCCCGGCCGATCGGGCCAGCTCCACAGCGTCTGCAGACCGCGAGGGCCGACCAGGGAGAGCCGATCGCCCGGCGCGCCGCTGTCGGCGACGTACAGCTGGCCGTCGGAGGCCGGTGACGGGCAGAGCGCGACGTTCGACCCGAGCCCCGACGCACGGATGTCGGGCTTCGGGTCCGCGACGTTCGGGTCGATCGAGAAGATCTTGCCCGCGAGCGAGGCCGGGTTCGACGCGGCGGCCGGATCGCCCGCATCGCCGGTCGCGACGATGAGCTCGGTCGGCGACGCGAACGAGATCGATCCCATGTTGCCGGTCGCGCCCTTCGGGATACCGGTGAGAATCGGCTTCACCGACCCGGTGGGGGCGATCCGGACCACGCGATTGTCGGACCCGGTGGTGATCAGCGCGTAGATCAGCTGATCCTCGGCGTACGTGGGCGACATCTCGAAGTCGACGAGCCCGCCGTCGCCGGAGGCGTCCACCTCCACGCCGGCGACCGCACGCTGCGGACCGTACCGCTTGGACAGAATGATCTTGCCGGTGGTCCGTTCGGCGACGTACGTACTGCGTCCCGACGAGTCCGCGGGCCGCACACCTCCGGTGGACGCCAGACACGTGGCGATCACCGCCGGATCCGGGTCGACGCAGGGCCCGGTCGGCGGGGGACCGCCGCCCTGATCGTCCGACGGAGGCGCCGGAGGCTGCTCGGGGGCCTGCTGCATGGTGGGCGGCGCAGTGAAGGAACCCTGGTCGGCGGCCTGGTCCTCTTCGCTGAAGTTCACACACGACGTCGACGCCAATACGACGGCCACCGCGGACGCCGCGGCGAGCAGCGCGCGGCCGGCAGTCCGGGAGTGTGATGGCATTCCACCACTCTAACGATCGTTACCAAATCGTCGGGTGCCGCTCGGCCCTCACGCGGGCGCACGGCCATAGAGTCGGTAACCGTGAGTAGTTCCGATGACAAGCCAGGGACCGGAGGGGATCCGTCGGCTGCGGGCAGTCCGTACGATGAACCGACCGACGCCATCGAGCGACCTCGGGTGCGTCGGCCGAAGCCCGACAACGACAGCTTCTTCGACAGGCACGGCCGCAGGCCGGAGCCCGCGGTTCAGGATGCGATCGACGAGAAGGCCGCACGCGAGGAGGCCGTCGAACTCGACGAGTCGCCCACTGAGACGCTGCCGGTCACCGAGCCGACCGAACCCGTAGCCACGCTGCCCGACGGTTCACCGCCGGACGATGACGCGAAGACCGCGGTGATCATCAGTTCGGGGGGTGCCGCAGCCACGGAGAGCCCGATCAAGAAGAGCTCGTCGGACGAGCCGGTGCACACCGAGCCCTTCGTCAACGACGAGGACGACGGTGAGGACCCCGGCGAGCGCAGGGGATACGCGGAGCATCTCACCGAACCGCCGCTGCCTTACATCGAGCCGCAGCCCACCGCACCGCTGCTCGAGCCCGAAGACGACTACGTGGGGGCACCGCAGCCGCGCGACGAAGAGGAGTACGTCGCCCAGGCTCCGGAGCCGGTGATCCGGCGCGGAACGCTCGATCTCGGCTTGCTCATTCTGCGCGTGGTGGTGGGCGTGACGTTCACCCTGCACGGTCTCCAGAAGCTCACCGGCTGGTTGAACGGACCCGGGCCGGACGGCTTCGCGCAGTTCCTCGCCAACAAGCCGAATCCCGGCATCGGGTTCCACGACAACGCCACGACGGCGCTCTCACTCGTCGCCGGAGTCAGTGAGACCGCGGGCGGCATCCTGCTGATCCTGGGGCTGCTGACGCCGATCGCCGGGGCGGCGGTGCTGAGCAGCATCCTGGTGGCAGGCACCTACAAGGCGACGCTCGCCGGCGGCCTCTGGTTCTTCTCGGCCGACGGCGGAGGCAACGGGCTCGAACTGGAGATCGTGCTGGCCGCCGCGGCGGCGGCGCTGATCCTCACCGGGCCCGGCACCTACTCCTTCGACCGTCGCTGGGGATGGTCGCGCAGGCCGGCCTGGGGTTCGGCCGCCTGGTTCATCGTCGGCGTCGGCGTCGCCGTGGCCGTCTGGATCGCTTTCAACGGCACCAATCCGCTCGATTCGCCGGGGAACCCGACGTCCTGACGCACTCCTGAACTCATATGCCGTATTCCGTGACCCGAATCGGGTCACGGAATACGGCATGAGTGCTTTCAGCCGACAGTGTTCAGTCGACGACGCGGACGGCGCCCTTGTCGGCGGAGGCCGCGAGCTTCGCGTACGCGCGAAGCGCCTTGGTGACCGGACGCTGGCGGTCGCGCGGCGTCCACGGGTGCTCGGAGGCTTCCATCTTGGCGCGACGCTCCGCCAGGGTCTCGTCGTCGACGAGGACCTTGAGGGTGCGGGATTTCACGTCGATGAGGATCTCGTCGCCGTTCTCCACCAGACCGATGTCGCCGCCGGCCGCGGCCTCCGGGGAGGCGTGGCCGATCACCAGGCCCGACGATCCGCCCGAGAAGCGGCCGTCGGTGACCAGACCGCACTTCTTCCCCATGCCGGTGCCCTTCATGAAGGCCGTCGGATGCAGCATCTCCTGCATGCCGGGCCCGCCGGCGGGCCCCTCGTAGCGGATCACCAGCACCTCGCCCGCCTGCAGTTCCTTCGACAGGATGGCGTGCACCGCGTCCTCCTGGCTCTCGACGACGCGCGCCGGGCCCTGGAAGTGCCACAGCGACTCGTCGACGCCGGCGGTCTTCAGGATGGCGCCGTCCCGGGCCAGGTTGCCGTGCAGCACGCACAGTCCGCCTTCGACGGTGTAGGCGTGCTCTTTGTCGCGGATGCAGCCGTCGGCGGCATCGGTGTCGAGCGACTCCCAGCGGTTGGAGGTGGAGAACGGTTCGGTGGTGCGGACGCCGCCCGGGGCCGCGTGGAACAGTTCGATCGCCTGATCGGTGGCCGTGCCGCCACGGATGTCCCAGTCGGCGAGGTAGCTCTCGAGCGACGGCGCGTGAACGGGATGGACGTCGGTGTTGAGCAGACCGGCGCGGTTCAGTTCACCGAGGATCGCGGGGATGCCGCCGGCGCGATGCACGTGCTCCATGTAGTACTTCGGTGAATTGGGCGCCACCTTGGCCAGGCACGGAACGTTACGTGAGATGCGGTCGATGTCCTTCAGATCGAAGTCCACCTCGCCCTCCTGGGCCGCGGCCAGGATGTGCAGAACGGTGTTGGTGGATCCGCCCATCGCCACGTCGAGCGCCATGGCGTTCTCGAAGGCCTGGCGGGTGGCGACGTTGCGCGGCAGCACCGACTCGTCGTCGTCCTGGTAGTAGCGCTTCGCGATGTCGACGATCAGCTCGCCGGCGCGCGTGAACAGGTCGCGGCGTGCGACCTGGGTGGCCAGCGTCGATCCGTTGCCGGGCAGCGACAGCCCGAGCGCTTCGGTGAGGCAGTTCATCGAGTTGGCGGTGAACATGCCGGAGCACGACCCGCACGTCGGACAGGCGGACCGCTCCACCTCCAGCAGTTCCTTGTCGTCGACGTTGCTGTCGGCGGACGCCGAGATCGCGTCGATCAGGTCGGTGCCCGGGCGCACGACGCCGTTGATGACGACCGATGTGCCCGCCTCCATCGGTCCGCCGGAGACGAACACGGTGGGGATGTTGAGACGCATCGCGGCGTTGAGCATGCCCGGCGTGATCTTGTCGCAGTTCGAGATGCAGACCAGGGCGTCGGCGGTGTGCGCGTTCACCATGTACTCGACGGAGTCGGCGATGATCTCGCGGCTCGGCAGCGAGTACAGCATGCCGCCGTGACCCATCGCGATGCCGTCGTCGACGGCGATGGTGTGGAACTCCTTGGCCACGCCGCCGGCCTCGCGCACGGCGTCGGCGACGATCTCGCCGACGTTCTTCAGATGCACGTGACCCGGGACGAACTGGGTGTACGAGTTGGCGATCGCGATGATCGGCTTCCCGAAATCGTCGTCGGTCATACCGGTGGCGCGCCAGAGGGCGCGGGCGCCGGCGGCTTCACGGCCGACGGTTGTGGTGCGAGACCGCAGGGCTGGCATGGAATTCCTCGCTAGAAATCGCTGAACTGGACCCGGACGGGCTGACGATCCGGGATGTCCTTCAACTTTACGCTCAGCTGTCCAGAGTTATTCCCGGCCTCGGTACCGGCGACGCCGACGGCGGAATCCGCCGGGGCGCGGGGGCTTCAGATCTGCAGGACCGCCTTGGCGATCGAGAAGTAGATGATCAGACCCGTCGCATCGCAGAAGGTGGAGATGAACGGGGTGGAGAACACCGCGGGATCGACGTGGATGGAGCGCGCCACCAGCGGCATGATGCCGCCGACGGTCGCCGCGACCGTGCAGACCGAGAGGATGGTCAGCCCGATGACGGTACCGATGCCGATGTCGTAGACCAGTCCTGCGACGAGGAATCCGACGACGCCGAGGGCGGCGCCCATGGTGACGCCGACGCTCATCTCCTTGCCCGCGACTCGGAGCACGTCGGAGGTGGTCACCTCGTCGGTGGCGAGCGCACGGGTCACCGTGGTCGCCGCCTGCGAGCCGGTGTTGCCGCCGATGCCGGTCAAGAGCGGAATGAACAGTGCGAGGGCCACCTTCTGCTCCAGTGTGCCCTCGAAGATCTCCAGGACGTTCACCGTGAGGATCGCCGAGATCGCCAGCACGAACAGCCACACCACTCGCGCGCGGGTGATCGCGAACGTCGAGGCCTGCAGGTACGGCGTCTTCAGCATCTCGCGGGCGCCGGCGCGCGCCTCGTCCTCGTCGCGGGCCGCTTCGACCACCTCGGCGGCGTCGTCGAGGGTCAGGACGCCGAGCAGTCGGTCCTCGTTGTCGACCACGGGCATCGCCATGATCGACCGGTCGATACAGCGCTGGGCGGCCGACTCGGCCGGTTCGGCGGCGTAGGCGAAGATCGGCGCCTTCGTGTGCTCGGCGACATCGGTGTCCGGATCCGAGAGCAGCAGATCGCGCAGGCTCGCCACGCCGATCAGGCGGCGCTGGTGGTCCACCACGGGCACCGTGTAGATGGTCTCGGCGTGCCGCCCGCGCGCCTTGATCCGCTCGATCGCCGTGCGGCAGTCGTCGTCGGGGAAGACGTGCACGAACTCCGGACTCATCCGGCGTCCCACCGACCCGCGCCGGAACCCCAGGACCACCGCCGTCGTCTCGCGCTCGGCGGGGGAGAGGGAGCGGATCAGCGCCTTGGCGACGTTCGCGGGGAGCTCGTCGAGCAGCTCCGCGCGGTCGTCGGGGTCCAGATGGTCGAAGGCGTCGGCCACCTCCGCGGTCCCGAGCGAACTGATCAACGCGGCTTGCGCGGTGGAGCTGAGGTCGTCGAAGACCTGCACGGCGTCGTCCTTGGCGAGCAGCCGGAAGGCGATGGTCCGGTCGCCCTCGTCCATCGCGTCGAGGATAGCGGCGGCGTCCTGCGGGGCCAGTTGCGAGAGTTCGCGGCCCACGAAGGCCAGCCGGCCGTCGTCGATGGCGCTCTGCAGGGCCTTGGCGGTGAGTGTCGTCATGGGCTCCGTGTCGGCGTCGTTGGCGGATGCGGGCGCGGCGAGCGCCCCGGTCAGCGAGCGGACAGTCGGGCGTCCCGCTCGGCGGCGAACGGATCGGGGATGCGGCCGCCGCTGGCGTTCGACAGCGCGGGCAGATCGGAGAAGCCGACCGCGGGCAGCCGCACGCTCGATCCGTCTCGGGCCACCAGGCGCACCGCGCCCCAGCGCGGGAACCGGATGCCGTCGACGTCGTGCCACGGGAGGCGGCTGGTGCCGAAGGTGCCGACGGCGGTGACGCCCTGCTCGTCGACGATGGTGCGGAGCCGGTGAATCCACCACGCCAGCGCGATCGGCACGATGACGGTCCAGGCGAAGCCGGCGACCGAGATCCCCATCAGCATGATGACGAGCAGAAACGCGACCGGCACCGCGAAGTAAGCGATGCGCGAGATGGAGAAGACCTTGGACGACTCACTCATATTCCCCATTGTCTCACGCACCGCGCCGGGCGCAGGTCACAGCTTCGGGCGAGAGGGAATGATTTGACGCGAGACCCGGAACTGGCCTACTTTGTCCACGTGATGAATCAGAAGCTTCTCGTAGTAATCGGTCGGCGCGTCGACGCCTGATCGGTCACTTCGTAGACCTTCAGATACCAATTACGACGCGCCCCTCGCACAGCCTCGCTGGCGGGGGTTTTTTCTTGTCGGGAGCCGGACGAGAAGTCCCTCCGGCCTGATCGGGAATCGCGTGGAAGAGCAGAACACAAGAGGATGAGGATCGTGCAGTGAGTACTCCAACAGCACGCGGGTCGTCGACCCGACCGCAGTCGCCGTCCACCGAGGGCATGCGCTCACCGGGCGCCGTCGTCGCACCCGAGCGGGTCACGGGCGCGCAGTCCGTGGTCCGGTCGCTCGAAGAGCTCGGCGTGGAGGTCGTGTTCGGCATTCCCGGCGGCGCCGTGCTCCCGGTCTACGACCCCCTGCTCGACTCGCAGCGGGTCCGGCACGTGCTCGTCCGTCACGAGCAGGGCGCCGGACACGCGGCCACCGGCTACGCACAGGTCGCCGGCCGTGCCGGCGTCATGATGGCGACGTCCGGCCCGGGCGCCACCAACCTGGTGACGCCGTTGGCCGACGCCCAGATGGACTCGGTCCCGGTGGTCGCGATCACCGGCCAGGTCGGGCGCTCGCTCATCGGCACCGACGGCTTCCAGGAAGCCGACATCTCCGGAATCACGATGCCGATCACCAAGCACAACTTCCTGGTCAGCAGCGCGGCGGAGATCCCCCGGATCATCGCCGAGGCCTTCTACATCGCGGAGTCGGGCCGGCCCGGCGCGGTGCTCGTCGACATCCCGAAGGACATCCTGCAGGCGCAGACCACGTTCTCGTGGCCGCCGCAGTTCGAACTGCCCGGCTACCGTCCGGTCACCAAGCCGCACGGTAAGCAGATCCGTGAGGCCGCGCGGATGATCGCGCAGTCGAAGCGTCCCGTGCTGTACGTCGGCGGCGGCGTCATCAAGGCCGAGGCCTCCGAGGAGCTGCGTGAACTCGCCGAACTGACCGGCATCCCCGTCGTCACGACGCTGATGGCGCGCGGCGCGTTCCCCGACAGCCACGATCTGCACATGGGCATGCCCGGCATGCACGGCGCGGTCGGCGCCGTCGCCGCCCTGCAGCGCAGCGATCTGCTGATCACCCTCGGCGCCCGCTTCGACGACCGGGTCACCGGACAGCTCTCGTCCTTCGCTCCGGAGGCCAAGGTGATCCACGCCGACGTCGATCCGGCGGAGATCGGCAAGAACCGCGAGGTCGACGTCCCGATCGTCGGTGACGCCAAGGCCGTCATCGCCGACTTGATCGAGGCCATCCGCGCCGACCTCGCCGCGGGCGGGGCCAAGCCGGACATGGTCGACTGGTGGGAGTACCTGCGGGACATCCGCAACACCTACCCGCTGAGCTACGACAAGCAGTCCGACGGCTCGTTGTCGCCGGAGTACGTCATCGAGCAGCTCGGCAAGGCCGCCGGCCCCGACGCCGTGTACGTCGCGGGCGTCGGCCAGCACCAGATGTGGGCCGCGCAGTTCGTCAAGTACGAGAAGCCGCGCACCTGGCTCAACTCGGGCGGCCTGGGAACGATGGGCTACTCGGTTCCGGCGGCGATGGGCGCCAAGGCCGCGGCTCCGGACAAGGAGGTCTGGGCGGTCGACGGCGACGGATGCTTCCAGATGACCAATCAGGAGCTGGCCACCTGCGCCATCGAGGGCTTCCCGATCAAGGTCGCACTGATCAACAACGGCAATCTCGGCATGGTCCGTCAGTGGCAGACGCTGTTCTACGACGAGCGGTACTCGAACACCGATCTGGCGACGCACTCGCGGATGATCCCGGACTTCCTCAAGCTCGCCGAGGCGCTGGGCTGTGTCGCCTTCCGCGTGGAGCGCGAAGAGGACGTCGCACCGACGATCGCGAAGGCCCAGGAGATCAACGACCGCCCGGTGGTCATCGACTTCATCGTCGGCAAGGATGCCCAGGTGTGGCCGATGGTCGCCGCAGGCACCGGCAACGACGAGATCATGGCCGCGCGCGACATCCGGCCGCTGTTCGACGACGAGGAGTCGGCCGCCGACCCGGCGGAGATCCACGACGCAATGATTCGTGAGCAGGCCACGAGCGAAGGGAACCAGCAGTGAGCACCCATACTCTGAGCGTTCTGGTCGAAGACCGTCCGGGCGTGCTCGCCCGCGTCTCGGGCCTGTTCTCCCGGCGCGGATTCAACATCGAGTCCCTCGCTGTCGGTCCCACCGAGCTGAAGGGCATCTCGCGGATGACCATCATGGTCTCGGTGGAGGACTTCCCGCTGGAGCAGGTCACCAAGCAGCTCAACAAGCTCGTCAACGTGATCAAGATCGTGGAGCAGGAGCCGGCGAACTCGGTCTCCCGCGAACTGATGCTGATCAAGGTCCGCGCCGACGCGTCCAACCGGAGCGAAGTGATCGACGTGGTGAATCTGTTCCGCGCCAAGGTCGTCGACGTCTCACCGGAGTCGGTGACCGTCGAGGCCACCGGAACCTCGGACAAGCTCGAGGCGCTCCTGCGGATGCTGGACCCGTACGGCATTCGGGAGATCGCGCAGTCGGGCGGTGTCACGCTCGGCCGCGGCCCCAAGAGCATGTCCGCCAACCGCTGACATCTCGAGCTCGGTTCGCCGAGTGAAGCGTCAGACCCCGGTCGCGGCCACCGTCACACCGACGGGTTGAATGGTCACGACACACAACACAAATATTTCGTATTGAAGGGATTCCACTGTGGCAGTCGAGATGTTCTACGACGATGACGCCGACCTGTCGATCATCCAGGGCCGCAAGGTGGCCGTGATCGGTTACGGCAGCCAGGGCCACGCACACTCGCTGTCGCTGCGCGACTCGGGTGTCGAGGTCGCCATCGGTCTGCGCGAGGGCTCCAAGTCCCGCGAGAAGGCGGCCGAGCAGGGGCTGAAGGTCATGACCGCGGCGGAGGCCGCCGCCTGGGCCGACGTCATCATGCTGCTGGCTCCGGACACCAGCCAGGCGCAGATCTTCACCGATGACATCGCACCGAACCTGAACGACGGCGACGCGCTGTTCTTCGGGCACGGCCTCAACATCCACTTCGACCTGATCAAGCCGCCGGCCAACGTGACCGTCGCGATGGTCGCGCCGAAGGGACCGGGCCACCTGGTCCGCCGTCAGTTCGTCGACGGCAAGGGCGTCCCGGCGCTCATCGCCGTCGATCAGGACCCGAAGGGCGAGGCCCAGGCGCTGGCGCTGAGCTACGCCAAGGGCATCGGCGGTACCCGCGCCGGCGTCATCAAGACCACCTTCAAGGAAGAGACCGAGACCGACCTCTTCGGTGAGCAGGCCGTGCTCTGCGGCGGCACCGAGGAGCTGGTCAAGACCGGTTTCGAGGTCATGGTGGAGGCCGGCTACGCACCGGAGATGGCCTACTTCGAGGTCCTGCACGAGCTCAAGCTGATCGTCGACCTCATGTACGAGGGCGGCATCGCCCGCATGAACTACTCGGTCTCGGACACCGCTGAGTTCGGCGGCTACCTGTCGGGCCCGCGCGTCATCGACGCCGACACCAAGGAGCGCATGCGCGCCATCCTGAAGGACATTCAGGACGGCACCTTCGTCAAGCGTCTCGTCGCCAACGTCGAGGGCGGCAACAAGGAACTCGAGGCGCTGCGCAAGCAGAACGCCGAGCACCCGATCGAGGTCACCGGCCAGAAGCTGCGCGACCTGATGAGCTGGGTCGACCGCCCCATCACCGAGACCGCCTGAGTCTCAGCGGCCACCGCCGGCGCACCTCTTCGACGACCCCGCACCCGATCCCGGGTGCGGGGTCGTCCGCGTTCGCCGGCGGGATGCCCTCGCTACCATGCTGCGCAGTGCTGCGGCGACCGCGCGCGGCGACGAGAAGGGGAGAACAGATGGGCGAAGTCCGGCATGAGGCAGTCATCGGGGCCCCACGCGAGGCGGTGTTCTCGTACGTGGACGACTACCGGAACGTGCCCGAGTACATGTTCGGGGTCGGTCGGTTCACGCCGACCACCGAGGTGACACACGGCCAGGACTCCGAGTTCGAGACGGCCATCCGGGTCGGCCCGAAGGAATTGACGTCGACGGTGCGCTGTACCGAATGGATCGACGGACAACTGATCAGGCTCGAGTCGGTGAAGGGCTTCGGCGCCGACACCGCGTGGACGTTCGCCGACGGTGACGAGCCGGGTACCACCGTCCTCCGGGTCGTGTTCGGGTACACGCTGCCCGGCGGGCTCGCGGGCAAGGTGCTCGGCGGACTGATCGGCCCCTTCGCCGAACAGGGCGTGAAGCATACGGAGGCGAAGATCAGGGCGGCCGTCGAGGACTGACCGGCGGCGATCCCGGGGGGCGGATCAACCTTGCCATCGGCGCATGGCATTGTGGTGTGCACAACATCGGGCACACCGCAATGCCCGTTCGACCGCAACCGATCGATCCCCAGGAGTCACCAATGCCGGGAGTTCGCCAGACCGTGACCACCGAGGCGTCGCGCGACCGCGTGTTCGCGTACGTCGACGATTACCGAAACGTTCCGAGCTGGATGTTCGGCGTCACCCGGTTCACACCCGTCACCGACCACACGTCCGGGCTCGGCGCCACGTACGAGGCCTGCATGAAGATCGGTCCGAAGAACCTCACATCCACCCTTCGGGTCACCGAGTGGGTGGAGAACGAGTGCGTCGTCCTCACCTCCATCGCCGGCTTCGACGTGCGGACCGGCTGGCGGTTCGCCGACGGCGCCGACGGGCAGACCGTGGTGGATGTGAACTTCGACTACGACCTGCCGGGCGGCCTGGCGGGCAGGGCGCTCGGTGCGATCATCGAGCCCGTCGTCGGCCAGGCGGTGAGGCAGACCGAGGCGGCGCTCCGGGCCGCGGTGGAGAGCAGCGACGCCGCCTGAGCGCGCGCACCGGCACAGACAGACGTCGGGCCCCGAGACGGAAGGTCTCGGGGCCCGGCGTCGTTTCGTCGGCCGCTTCGGCCTACACCGGCTTGAAGTTGTTGTAGCCGATCTTGTTGAGCCGGTTCAGGATCGTCTTGGCGTTGGTCCCGGTCTCCGGTCCCAGGCACGACAGGAAGTAGTAGGCGTTGACCATGCCGACCAGCTGATCTCCGACCACCACGGGGCTGCCCGAATCGCCCTCGATGACGCACATCTGGCTGAAGTGCGAGGTGCCGTCGGAGAACCAGGTGACGCCGCAGGTGTTGCCGGTGGTGCGACCTTCCTTGCACAGGATGGTCGGGAACTGGACCGGGGTGGTGTTGACCTTGCGGATCGTGACACCGCGCACGGTGCGCGTCGGAGCGACGTTCGAGTTGAGCGCGATCACCGCGACGTCGATGTCCGACGCCGAGTAGACGACCGTGCCGATCTGGCCGCGGCTCTGGAAGCTCTCCGAGATCACTCGCTGACCGGGCTTGCCGCAGTGGCCGGCGGTGACGGCGATGAGCTGTCCCTTTCGCGGCCCGGTGGTCGGACGGCCCACGGTGGTCACCGTGCACGCCGCCGCGCTGTTCCCTCCCTTGAGGACGAGGATCCCGGACCCGCCGCCGAGCGGAACCTTGGGTGCGGCATCGGCGGTACCGACTCCGACCAGTGACAACAGGCCGGCGGCGAGAACCGCGAGCAGCACCGTCAACTTCTTCATTGCATCTCCGCTCAGTACTTGTCGAGGCCGCGTATGTCTTCACGGGCGACGTGCCTACCTTAAGTGCCCTCCGGGGCAACGCCCAATGCCCGCCTCAGATACCGCTGCAGTTGTGACGGAAATGAGACGACGTCAGCAATGTACACGCGCCCAGGTGTCGGGCACCACATTCGCATCGGGGCGGATGTGCCCGCGCGGCGCCGGGGAATTACGATGGCGGGGCAAGTCTTGGGTGCCGGACCTGGCACTCTTCACCGGAAGAAACCTGGAGAATGCAGTGACCGAAAGCGGCCGTCCAGTTGTCCTCATCGCTGACAAGCTCGCCCCCTCGACGGTGGAAGCCCTCGGCTCCGACGTCGAGGTGCGCTGGGTAGACGGCCCTGATCGCCCGAAGCTGCTCGAAGCAGTGGTCGACGCCGACGCCATTCTGGTGCGTTCGGCGACCACCGTGGACGCCGAAGTCCTCGATGCGGGTAAGAATCTGAAGATCATCGCTCGCGCAGGCGTCGGCCTGGACAACGTCGACGTGCCGTCGGCCACTGAGCGCGGCGTCATGGTCGTCAACGCTCCCACGTCCAACATCCATTCGGCGGCCGAGCATGCGATCGCCCTGCTGATGTCGACTGCTCGTCAGGTCCCGGCCGCCGACGCCACGCTCAAGGAACACACCTGGAAGCGCTCGTCGTTCTCCGGCGTGGAGGTCTTCGACAAGACCGTCGGCGTCATCGGGCTCGGCCGCATCGGTCAGCTGGTCGCCCAGCGACTGGCCGCCTTCGAGGCCAAGATCATCGCGTACGACCCCTACGCCTCGGCGGCCCGTGCGGCACAGCTGGGCATCGAGCTGGTCGGCCTCGACGAACTCCTCGAACGCGCCGACTTCATCACCATCCACCTGCCCAAGACCAAGGAGACCGCCGGCCTCATCGGCGCCGAGCAGCTCGCCAAGGTCAAGGACGGCGTCATCATCGTCAATGCCGCTCGCGGCGGGCTGATCGACGAGCAGGCCCTGGCCGACGCCATCAAGGCCGGCAGGGTCCGCGGCGCGGGCCTGGACGTCTTCGACTCCGAGCCCTGCACCGACTCCCCGCTGTTCGACCTCGACCAGGTCGTCGTGACGCCGCATCTCGGCGCCTCCACCGCCGAGGCCCAGGACCGCGCGGGCACCGACGTCGCCGCCAGTGTGAAGCTGGCGCTGGCCGGACACTTCGTGCCGGACGCGGTGAACATCACGGGCGGTCCGGTCGACGACGAGGTGGCGCCGTGGCTGGAGCTGTCGCGCAAGCTCGGCGTCCTGGCCGGCGTCGTCGCGGGCGGCATGCCGACCAACCTGACTGTCGAGGTGCGCGGCGAACTCGCCGCCAGCCCGGTCGACGTGCTCGGCCTCTCGGCCCTGCGCGGACTGTTCTCGGCCGTCGTCGACGAGCCGGTCACCTTCGTGAACGCCCCGGCAGTCGCCGGTGAGCGCGGCGTGAGCCACGACGTCGTCACCGAGACCGAGAGCCCCAACCACCGCAGCCAGGTGGACGTGCGCGCGGTCTTCGCCGACGGCAGCATCGTCAACGTCGCCGGAACGCTGACCGGACCGCAGCAGGTTCAGAAGATCGTGAACATCAACGGCCGTAACTTCGACCTCCGTGCCGAGGGCCGCAACCTGCTCGTGAGCTACGCCGACCAGCCCGGTTCGCTCGGCAAGATCGGCACCGTGCTCGGTGACGCCGGTGTCGACATCATCGCCGCCGCCCTGGCCCAGGACGTGGAGGGCAACGGCGCGACCATGATCCTGCGGCTCGACCGCGAACTCGACGACGCGCTGGTCGCGGCGGTCGGCGACGCCGTCTCGGCCACCCTCATCAAGCAGGTGGACCTGTCGTGAGCCAGGGCAAGCCGATGAAACTCGCTGTCATCCCCGGTGACGGGATCGGACCCGAGGTGGTCGACCAGGCGCTTCGCGTGCTGCGCAAGCTGCACCCCGACGTCGAGACCACCGAATACGACTTCGGTGCGCGCCGCTACCACGCGACCGGTGAACTGCTCACCGACGAGGACATCGCCTCGCTGCGTGAGCACGATGCGATCCTGCTGGGCGCCATCGGTGACCCGTCGGTCCCGTCGGGCACGCTGGAACGCGGCTTCCTACTGAAGATGCGGTTCATTCTCGATCATCACGTCAACCTGCGGCCGTCGGTGCTCTACGAGGGCGTCGCCTCGCCGCTCGCAGGCGATCCGAAGATCGATTTCGTCGTGGTCCGCGAAGGCACCGAGGGGCCGTACACGGGCAACGGCGGCGCGATCCGGGTGGGCACACCGCAGGAGGTGGCGACCGAGGTGAGTGTCAACACCCGGTTCGGCATCGAGCGCGTGATCCGCGACGCCTTCGCTCGCGCGCAGTCCCGGCGCAAGAAGCTGACGCTGGTGCACAAGAACAACGTGCTCACCTTCGCCGGCGGCATGTGGACCCGTGCGGTCGAGGAGATCGGCAAGGAGTTCCCCGAGGTCGCGACGGACTACATTCACGTCGACGCGGCGACCATCTACATGGTCACCGACCCGGGTCGCTTCGACGTGATCGTCACCGACAACCTCTTCGGCGACATCATCACCGACCTGGCGGCGGCGGTGTCCGGCGGCATCGGCCTGGCGGCGTCGGGCAACATCGACGCCACTCGCGCCAACCCGTCGATGTTCGAGCCGGTGCACGGCAGCGCGCCCGACATCGCCGGACAGAACATCGCGGACCCCACCGCGGCCATTCTGTCCGTGGCACTGCTGCTCCGCCACCTGGGCGACGATGAGGGCGCGGCACGCGTGGAGAAGGCCGTCGCGGCCGATGTGGCGACCCGCGGATCCTCCCGCGGTTCCACCTCGGAGGTCGGCGACCGCATCCTCGCCGGCGTCTGACGACGATCCGTCTGCGAACGGCCTCGGCGCTTGCGCGTCGGGGCCGTTCCTCTCTCGCGGGCCAGGTACCGGGTTCCGGCGATCGCTCGGCTACCGTGACGAGTATGAGTGAATCTGCCCGGCGGACGATCGGACCGCTGGTTGTGCTGCTGGTGGGTGTCGTCGGGTGCGCACTGCTCGCGATCTGGTCCTCGGATCTGCCGGATCGGGTGGCCTCGCACTTCGGCGCCGACGGCGCCGACGGATTCTCGTCGATCACCGAGTTGATCGTGCTCACGGCGGCGACCGCCGTGGTCGGCGCCGTGATCGCGGGGGTCGGCGCCTTCGTGGTGAAGGAGCCGGTCACCTCGCGGATCGTGACCGGGATCGGAACCGGAACCGCGACCTTCGTGATCGCGGTGACGATCTGGATCACCGGCCGCCAGCGAGGGCTCGACGACGCATCGTCGGCGACGGCACCGGTCTGGCTGACGGCGGTCTGCGGCGTCGGTGCCTTGGTTCTCGCGGTCGCCGTCGCCTTCGCCACGCCGGTCCGGCCGGTCGGATACGGTCGCACGGCCCCCGTGGGCGAGGTGCCGGTCGCCCACGACGGGCAGCGCAGCTGGACGGGAACGGCGTCCGTGGGCGCGGGTGGCCTGGTGACCGTCGGAGCGGCCGTCGCCGTGCTGTGCGGGCTGGGTGTGGTGATGGCGAACTGGTATCTGCTCGGTGTGGCGGTGCTGGTCGCCGCCGTCGGGCTGGCATTGACCGGTTCGATACAGGTGAGCGTGTCCGAGGACGGCTTCAGGGCGGCGAGTCGGATCGGCTGGCCGGTGATCGCCATGCCGCTCTCGGAGATCCGGCGCGCCGAGGTCGTGGAGGTCAACGCGCTCCGTGACTTCGGCGGCTGGGGTTACCGGGTCTCGGGTCGGCGGAATCTGCGCGGCGCCAAGGGGTTCGTGCTGCGGTCAGGTCAGGCGCTGCTGGTGGTCGGTGACGACCGTCGCGAGGTGGTCGTGGTCGACGGCGCCGCCGACGCCGCGGGCGTCCTCAACGCACTGGTGTCTCGCTGATCCGGGGAGTGCGGTCGCGGGGCACGAGGGGGATCGCGATGACGGGTGCGATCGCTGCGACGGCGAAGGCGGCCGAGTAGCCCGCTGCCTCGATCAGCGCGCCGAGCACGGGCGTGCTCGCCGCGGTCGTGACGTACTGGGCGGTGTTCTGCACACCGAGGGCGCGGCCGCTCCACGACGGCCCGGCGAACTCGGCGATCGCCGTGAACGCCAGTCCGTTGTCGGCCACCGAACTCACCGTCGCGACCACCATCACCGCCGCGGCCAGCGGAGAACCGATCCAGTCGGTCAGCGCCAGCAGCGCGGTTCCGGCTCCCGCGGCCACGGCGATCACCCGGATCGGTCGCATCCTCGATCCCCAGACGTCGGATATCCGGCCGGCTGCGATGCGTCCCAGCGCGCCGACCACCTGTGTGGCGGTGACCAGGACACCGGCCCTCAGGGGCGACCACCCGTGCCCGACGATCAACCATGCCGGAACGAAGGTCCACAGCATCGACTGCGGGATCACCAGCAGGACGCTCACCGCGTGGACCCGCTGCAGAAATGTCGCCCCGCGATACGGATTCGCCGACGAGGCCGAGCCGGCGCCGCGTCCGATCGGGGGGTCGATGATCCCGAAGACCACGGCGATCAGCCCGAGCGCGGTGACGGCGACCGGCACCGCGAAGGCCGCCGTCAGTCCGGCCCGTGCGGCGAGCACCGGCATGGTGAGCGCGCAGACGGCGATGCCCAGTGGCTGCGCCATCTGCCGGATGCCCATCGCGGTGCCGCGCGAGGAGGCCGGGAACCATCCGACCACGATCCGTCCACTCGCACCGTTCGCCGCGCCCGCGCCCAGCCCGCCCACCAGCAGGGCCGCGGCCAGCGCGGTGAAGCCCGCGCCCGCCGCCGCGGCGGCCAGTGCGCCGATCGTTCCGGCCAGAGTGATCAGCAGGGAGACCGTCAGGACTCGGCGCTCGCCGAAGCGGTCCAGCGCCGCACCCCAGACGATGATCGTGAGGGTCAGGCCGATCGTCGGGATCGCCGCGAGCGTGGCCGCCGACGAGAGCGACATCCCCTGCGACCGATGCAGTTCCGGAATCACATAGGCCACTCCTGATGTGGCGCACGTCGTAGTCATCGCCGCCAGGAGCGAGCAGGCGAGCATCGTCCACGCTCTGACATCGGAGATGGATTCGGGGCGTCCCGGCATCATCGGCCTCCCGGTCGATCGGGTGAGACGCTGCGCCTTTGCGCTAGCGTCTCACATAGTGATATATCCGTTTCACATTCTAGAACCGTCCGACTCGTGCGTTAGCCTTGGGGCTATGAAATTGGGTCGTGTAGCCAGTCCTGACGGCGTCGCTTTCGTCGCCGTCGAAGGTGAGCCCGGGCAGGAGACGGCCCGGGAGATCGCTGAACATCCCTTCGGAACGCCCACGTTCACGGGGCGCTCATGGCAGTTGTCGCAGACGCGCATCCTCGCGCCGATCCTCGCGACCAAGATCATCGCCATCGGCAAGAACTACGCTGCGCACGCAGCCGAGATGGGCGGCGAGGCGCCGGCGGATCCGGTCATCTTCATGAAGCCGAACACCTCGATCATCGGTCCGGAGGCGCCCATCGTCCGCCCGCCGTCGTCCGAGCGCGTCGATTACGAGGGCGAACTCGCGATCGTGATCGGGCGCCCGTGCAAAGACGTCCCGGCGGCCAAGGCGGGCGAGGTGATCCTCGGTTACACGGTGGCGAACGATGTGACCGCCCGCGACCAGCAGCAGCACGACGGCCAGTGGACGAGGGGCAAGGGCTACGACACCTTCTGTCCGCTGGGGCCGTGGATCGTCACCGACTTCGACCCCTCCGACGTCCAGATCAAGACCGAGCTCGACGGTGAGGTGAAGCAGTCGAGCCGGACCTCGCTGATGCTGCACAGTGTCGGAGAGATCGTCGAATGGGTGTCGCGTGTGATGACGCTGCTGCCGGGCGACGTCATTCTCACGGGCACCCCGGAGGGGATCGGGCCGATGACCGCCGGTCAGCGCGTCTCGGTCTCCGTGGAGGGTATCGGGACGCTGAGCAACCCGGTGGTCGACAAGTGACCCGGCCCGCGCCGGCACGGCCTCAGACAGTGCGCGTCAACGGGATCAATGTGTCGTACACCGATGCCGGGTCGGGGCCTCTGGTGGTCATGGTGATGGGTACTGGGAGTCCCGGACGCGTGTGGCATGCGCACCAGCAGCCGGCACTCCTCAAGGCGGGCTACCGCGTCGTCACCTTCGACAACCGGGGTATCGCGCCCTCCAGCGAATGTGCCGAGGGCTTCTCGCTCGCCGACATGGTCGCCGACACCGCCGCCCTGATCGAGCATCTGGGCGGTCCCGCGCGGGTGGTCGGGACGTCGCTGGGCGCTCGGATCGCCCAGGAACTGGCGCTCGCCCGGCCGGATCTGGTGACTGCGGCGGTGATGCTCGCCACCTACGGGCGTCCGACCCCGATGCTCGAGGCCTTCTCGGCGGGGGAGCGGGAACTGTTCGACAAGAACATCACACTGCCCGATTCGTACCACGCCGCGCTCACGGCACATATGAATCTCTCGCCGCACACGCTCGCCGACGACCGCTCGGCGCGCGACTGGCTCGACATCATCGGCTTCAGCGGCCAGACGCGCGCGCCCGGCGTCCGCGCCCAGCTCGCGTTGCACGACCGCGAGCAGAACCGCCTTTCCGCGTACCGCGACATCGCGGCGCCGTGCCTCGTCGTGGGGTTCGCCGACGACCGGACGCTTCCGGCCTACCTGGCCAAAGAGGTATCCGAGGCGATTCCGGACGCCGAGTACCGTGAGGTGGCGCGAGCCGGTCACTACGGATACATCGAGCAGCCCGACGAGGTGAATTCGCTTATCCTCGAGTTCCTCAGCCGCCACAGATGATGGCGGGATCGGTGCGTGCACAGGGAGTCGCTCATGCCCCACAGTCAGCCGGGTGGGACCGGCCACCTTCTCCAGCGGACCTTCTTCGCGAGTGACACCGCTCGCGTCGACCCCGCCCTGTACGCCGATGCAGGCGGAACACCGGTCCGGGTGGAGCGTGACTGTGCGGTCCTGTCCGACGGTTCTCGGCTGAGCACCGACACCTACTTCGGTCGGTTCGCCGCCGCGTACTGGCAGCGGTACACCGACGTCGGGACGGTCGCCGTCGAGTTCGACTACTCATGCGACGACGGCGCCGAACTCACCGTCGCCACCCGTGCCTCCGACATCAGCGGGCGGATACGGCCGCTGACCGTGGTCGGTCTCACCGGTGCGGGCCGCGCCGTGGTGGAGGTACAGATCGATCGCTACCTCGACGGCGGTGCCGCGTGGTTCGACCTCGCGGTCGTCGGTGGCCGAGCGCGCGTGTGGAACGCCCGGTGGACTACGGCGGTCGAGCCGGTCCGCGACCGCCGGGTCAGTGTGGTGATCTGCACGTTCAACCGTCCCGACGACGCTGTCGCCACGGTCGGCGCCGTCGCTCGTGACGCCGATCTCGCCGAGCGCGTCGAGACGGTTCACCTCGTCGACCAGGGCACACGCCGGGTCGCCGACGCCGCGGGCTTCGACGATCTGAGGGCCGGACTCGGCAGCCGGCTCGACTATCTCAACCAGGCCAATCTCGGTGGCAGCGGCGGTTTCTCGCGGGGAATCTACGAGGCGACCGCGGCCGGCCGACCGCTGACCGACGTGCTGGTGATGGACGACGACATCCTCTGCGAGTCGGAGTCGATCCTGCGGATGACCTCGTTCGCGCGATTCGCGCGGGAACCGATGCTGGTCGGTGCGCAGATGCTGCTGCTGTCGGAGACGACGCGCATCCACATGACGGCGGAGACCGACGATCTCGATCACCTGACGTGTGCCGACCCGCCGCCCAACGCCCGCCGCGGTGTCGACGCGCTCGAGTTCCGGCAGGACGTGCGTGTGATCGCCGGGTACAACGCCTGGTGGTCGTGCCTGATCCCGCGGGAGGCGATCGACGCGGTGGGTCTGCCGATGCCGTACTTCATCAAGTGGGACGACATCGAGTACGGCGTACGGTGCCGTCGAGCGGGCTTTCCCACGGTCACGCTGCCCAACGCCGGCGTCTGGCACGCCGACTTCCATCTCAAAGACGTCGACGACTGGTCGTCGTACTTCGGTCAGCGCAATGTACTGATCTCGGCGGCCATCCATTCGCGGTTCGACGGCAAGACGATCTCCGCGACCGTCGCGGAGCACATCGGCGAGTTGATCGTCGGCCTCAAGTACGGGCAGGCGGCGATCGAACTGCGGGCGGTCCGTGACTTTCTCGCCGGGCCGTACGTGCTCGCCGACGGCGGCCGAGCCAAGCTCGCCGAGATCAACGCGCTGCGTAGCGAGTACGACGACACCAGGCTGCGGCCCGCGTCTGAGATCGCGGACCTGCCGGTGATCCCGCGGCCGCCGGCGCCCGCGAAGAAGTGGGAACGGCGGGTGCTGGTGAAGCGCGCCGCGCAGCAGTTGCTCGGTCGGCGGGCGCCCGGGCGGGTGGCGATAGGCGCCGACGACGGAGCCTGGTGGCACGTCGGACGGTTCACCTCAGCGGTGGTCACCGACGCCTCGCAGACCGGCGTGCGGGTTCGCACATACGATCGCGCGACCAGTGTGGCGCAGGGCAGGGAGCTCGCCACGCTGTGCTGGCGACTGCGGCGGCAGGCCCCGGAACTGCAGCGCGCCTGGCGCGAAGCAGTGCCGCAGCTCACGAGCAGGGAGAACTGGGAACGACTGTTCGCAACGGACTGACTACCATTACGGCCATGACCAGTGCCGAGAACGTCCGCGTCCGCTTCTGTCCCTCCCCAACCGGAACTCCGCACGTCGGACTCGCCCGGACCGCGCTGTTCAACTTCGCTCAGGCGCGTCACGTCGGCGGCACCTTCGTCTTCCGGATCGAGGACACCGACGCGGCGCGTGACAGCCAGGAGTCGTACGACGCCATCCTCGACGCCCTGCGCTGGCTCGGATTGGAGTGGGACGAGGGACCCGAGGTCGGCGGCCCCTACGGACCGTACCGGCAGTCGGAGCGTAAGCAGATTCACCGCGATGTGGTCGCCCGGCTGCTCGAGGCGGGGGAGGCGTACGAGGCCTACTCCACCAACGAGGAGGTGGAGGCGCGGCACAAGGCGGCCGGACGCGACCCCAAGCTCGGCTACGACAACTTCGACCGTGATCTCACCGACGCGCAGCGCGCGGAGTTCCGTGCGCAGGGCCGCAAGCCGGTGATCCGGCTGCGGATGCCCGACGAGGACCTGACGTGGGACGACCTGGTTCGCGGCACCACCACGATCAAGGCGGGGACGGTGCCCGACTTCGCGCTCACTCGCGCCGCCCGCGGGGACGACGAGATCGGCGATCCGCTGTACACGCTGGTGAACCCGGTGGACGACGCGATGATGAAGATCACGCACGTCCTGCGCGGCGAAGACCTCCTTCCGTCGACGCCCCGGCAGATCGCGCTGTACCGCGCACTGATGAGGCTCGGCGTGGCCGACCGCGTTCCCGAGTTCGGCCACCTGCCCTTCGTCATGGGTGAGGGCAACAAGAAGCTCTCCAAGCGCGACCCCGAGTCGAGTCTGTTCCACCACCGTGATCGGGGATTCATCCCCGAGGGTCTGCTCAACTACCTGGCCCTGCTGGGGTGGGGAATCTCCGCCGACCACGACATCTTCACGCTCGACGAGATGGTCGAGGCATTCGACGTCCGCAACGTGAATTCGAATCCCGCTCGCTTCGACCAGAAGAAGGCCGACTCCATCAATGCCGAGCACATCCGCCGGCTCGACTCCGCCGACTTCGCCGACCGACTGCAGAAGTTCCTGATCGACGGGGGCCGGTTGTCCGGGCCGGTCGACGCCGGCCGGTGGGCGGTGATCGCCGACCTCGTCCAGACGCGCATTCAAGTGCTCGGCGACGCGTGGGATCTCATCAAATTCCTGTTCGTGTCCGACGACGACTTCACCTACGACGAGAAATCTGTGAAGAAGAACCTCGGCGGGGAGGCCACCGGCGTGCTCGACGCGGCGATCGCGGCGTGCGAGGCGGTAGATCTCTGGGAGACCGCGGCCCTCGAGTCGGCTCTCAAGGAGGCTCTCGTCGACGGTCTGGAGCTCAAGCCGCGCAAGGCCTTCGGGCCCGTGCGCGTCGGTGTCACCGGTGCCGCGGTGAGCCCGCCGCTGTACGAATCGATGGAGTTGCTGGGGCGAGAGAAGTCGCTGGCTCGACTCCGCCAGGCGCGCGAACTGTCGGCTTCGCTCTGATCACCTCGGCTGGTCGGGCGCCCTGAACGGGCCCCTGACCAGCCGATTTGTGTTTAGGGTGGGTGGTGTTGGTATTGTTCTTCCCGGCCCGGAAAGCGGAACGGCAGCGCCAAGCCCAACGGATTCCGGTTCAAACCCTTGGGGTATGGTGTAATTGGCAACACAGCTGATTCTGGTTCAGCCATTCTAGGTTCGAGTCCTGGTACCCCAGCGAAGTACACGGATGTTATTCTGTGTGCCTCACAATTCAACAGAGTTGTTCTAGGGCCCCGTCGTCTAGCGGCCTAGGACGCCGCCCTCTCAAGGCGGTAGCGCGGGTTCGAATCCCGTCGGGGCTACAGAAGAAGACCCCCGGTCATGAAGTGGAATTCATGACCGGGGGTCTTCTCTTTCGGCGTCCTCGATACACCATCCTTCACTGTGCCATTGACAACTGGCGCAGTGGGTGATGTTGTTCAGAGATGGGAAGTTGCGCGAATCACTCAGGTCTGGATCCGGTGTCTGGAATCACCGCTCGGCGCTCGGGGAGCCTCGACAGCGCGACGGGGGCGCACTGATGTACGGCGTCGACCGGCTTCTTCATCGTCTGGTCCGCGACCCGCGCTCAGTCGGTGCCGACGCGGTCGTCACCGGTGCGGGCAGCGGGATCGGGAGGGCCTTCGCACTCGAACTCGCCCGCCGGGGCGGTGATGTGGTCTGTGCCGACATCGACGCCGAGCGCGCCGCCGAGACCGTCGCGCTCATCGCCGCCGAGACCGGCCGCAGCGCCCACGCGGTCCGATGCGATGTGGCCGATCGGGCCGATGTCGAGGCGCTGGTGACCATCGTCTGCGATGTCTTCTCCGGGGCGCCGACACTCGTCGTCAACAACGCCGGAGTCGGAATCGGCGGCGAACCGGTGGGGCAGGTGGGCCTCGACGACTGGGACTGGGCGCTGGGAATCAATCTCTGGGGCGTGATCCACGGATGCGAACTCTTCGCCCCCATACTCCGCGCGGCCGGCCGCGGCGGAATCATCAACGTCGCGTCCGCGGCGGGGTTCGCCGCGGCACCGTCGATGGGGCCGTACAACGTCTCCAAAGCCGGCGTCATGTCGCTGTCGGAGACCCTCGCAGCCGAGCTCGCGGGGTCGGGCGTCGGAGTCACGGTGCTCTGCCCGACGTTCGTCAAGACCAATGTCGCGCGGGACGGCCGGATCACCGAGGCCGGACAGAATCTGGCCGGCCGGCTGATGGAACTGACCGGAACCTCGCCGCAGTCCGTCGCCGCCATGACCCTGGACGCCCACGATCTCGGACGGCTGTACGTGCTCCCGCAACTCGACGCCAACGTGATCTGGCGTCTCAAGCGTTTTCTCCCCGTCCCGTACGCCCGCGGTCTCGGCGTGCTGGGCCGCTTCCTGCCGGCCGCCTGACCGACAGTCTCATCGCATCCAACGAAAGGACCGGCCATGGCCATGGACTTCGACAGCATGCTCCAGAAGATCAAAGACCGGCAGTGGGCGCTCGCCGACATCGACTGGGACGCACCGGGCGCCGAACTGATCGAGCCGGAACTGCATGCGAAGCTCAAGCCGTTCATCTCCGATCTGATGTGGATCGAGAACGTCGGTGCGCGCGGATTCGCGGCGATGGCGAAGAAGGCTCCCGACGCCACCCTCAAGAGCATCTACGAGCACTTCCACGCGGAGGAACAGAAGCACGCGAACGCCGAGCTGGCGCTGATGCGGCGCTGGGGGATGCTCGACGACGATGAGATCCCGTCGCCCAACGTGAACGTTCAGCTGGTGATCAACTGGCTCGATCGTTACTCCGACGGACTGTCGCTGTCGTTCCTGGGCACGGTGATTCCGATGCTGGAGGTGGCGCTCGACGGTGCGCTCATCAAGTTCATCACCGACGAGGTGAAGGACCCGGTGGCGCAGGAGGTGTTCAAGCGGATCAACTCCGACGAATCACGCCACCTGGCAGTGGATTTCGAGGTGATGGACATGTTGGGCCACGCCAGTCTGCGTCGGCGCACGATCGACTTCGTCGGCGGATGGGCGCAGCCCTCTCTGCTCATCGGACTGCTGACATACCTTCCGCTGCTGAACAAGATGCGCGACAACATCGTCGCGATGGGCGTCGACGAGCAACGTCTCTACAGCGCGATGAAGCGCTACCGCTCGGTCGGGCGGCGCAGCGATTACACCCGCAGACTGCCGATGTTCCGTTTCGTCGCCACACACGGCGCTCTGGTGACCAATCGTGACAACGTCGCCTATCACGCGGTCGCCGATTCGCTGGTGACGGTGACGAACTGGATTCCCGTGTCGCTGGTGAGGCGAACACCGACGTGGTCGCGGGAGTTGACCTACGAGCCCACGGCCTGACGGGAGACCACCATGACACTCTCAGTGGCCGTCATCGGAGCCGGATTCGCCGGTATCGGCGCCGCGATCAGACTCAAAGACAAGGGCATCGACGACTTCGTCGTGTTCGAACGGGACACCGCGATCGGCGGGACGTGGCGCGACAACACCTATCCCGGTGCCGCGTGCGATATTCCGTCCCAGCTGTACTCGTACAGCTTCGCTCCCAATCCGGAGTGGTCGCACACCTATTCCGGCAGCCGCGAGATCCTCGACTACATCGAAGAGATGGCCGACGCCGCCCGAGTGCGCGAACACATCCGGTTCGAGCACACCGTCTGCGGCCTGGACTATGACGCGGCCTCGGGTGAATGGACGATCTCCTTCGAGCACCGCGCACCTGTTCGGGCGCGGTCGGTGATCCTGGCGTCCGGCCCGCTCGCCAATCCCTCGTTCCCGGACATCCGCGGAATAGACGACTACGAAGGTCATCGGATCCACAGTGCCCGATGGGACCACGACTACGACTTCACCGGCAAACGGGTGGCGGTGGTGGGCACCGGGGCCAGCGCCGTCCAGATCGTGCCCGAGTTGGTGAAACAGGCGGCTTCGGTGAAGGTCTTCCAGCGGACCCCCGGCTGGGTTCTGCCGCGCGTCGACGTCAAGACCGGCAGGCTGACCAAGACCGCATACCGATCGATTCCCGGAGCCCAGAAGCTGGTCCGTTCGGCATGGTTCTGGGGACACGAATCCATCGCGCTCGGCGTGGTCTGGAACACTCCGCTCACCCGCGCGGTGGAAGCGGCGAGCAAGCTGTACCTGCGGTCGCAGGTGTCCGACCCGTGGCTCCGGCGCCAACTCACCCCGGACTTCGCAGCCGGCTGCAAGCGGCTGTTGATGACCACCGACTACTATTCGGCGCTTCAGCAGGACAATTGCAAGCTGGTCACCTGGCCGATCGCCCGGATCGCACCCCAGGGGATCCGGACGGTCGAGGGTATCGAGCACCAGGCCGACTGCATCGTCTTCGCGACCGGGTTCGACGTGGCGAAGGCGGGCACGCCGATACCGGTGACGGGTCTGGACGGACGGGTCCTCGCCGACGAATGGCGAGGCGGTGCGTACGCGTACCGGAGCGTCGCGGTGTCGGGGTACCCCAATCTGTTCTTCACGTTCGGACCCAACTCCGGCCCGGGCCACAACTCCGCGTTGGTGTACATGGAGGCCCAGATCGAATACATCACCGACGCCATCGGGCGACTGCTGGCGGCCGACTGGAAGGCACTCGACGTCCGGGCCGACGTCCAGCGGGCCTACAACGACGACATTCAGCGGCGGCTGGGCGCCACCACGTGGAACTCCGGTTGTCGGAGCTGGTATCTCACCGATGACGGCTTCAACGCGACGATGTATCCGGGATTCGCGACCCAGTACGTCCGTCAGCTCCGCAGGGTGGATCTACGCGACTACCGAATCCTGGTGCACGCGTCGGGGCGGGGCGCCGATGCCGAGATGGCGGGCGGCCGCGGGGGAGGCTCCGATGCCGCCCGTGCGGTCGATCCCGGTCTGCGGGGTCGGAGGCGACCCGTGGGTGCCGGATAACATCTGCGCATGACCGAGTACCGGATCGACGACCTCGCTCGCATATCCGGGGTCACCACCCGCAACATCCGCGGCTATCAAGAGCACGGCCTCCTGCCGCGCCCGGTGCGTCGAGGAAGGGTGGCGATCTACACGGAGAAGCACCTGAGCAGACTCCGCGCGATCGACAAACTGCTGCGCAACGGGTTCACGCTCAAGCACATCGCGACCTTCCTGACGAATCCGCGGGCACTCGTCGGCGAGGCTCTGGAGCTGACCGAGATCCTCGACGAGCCGTGGGCGAGTACGGAACGGACCGTGTTCGACCGCCCGGCGCTCGAGCGTCTGTTCGGAACCGTCGACGACGCAGACGTGCAGGCGTTGCTCGGCGCGGGCCTGCTGGAGGAGACCGCCGACGGCGCGGCGTATGAGACCGGCGATCCTCGGAGCCTCCGCAATCTCGCGCGGCTCGTCGAACAGGGAATGCGACTGACGGTGCTGGCCGACGTGCACCGTCGGTTCGCCGAGAAGGTCGCCGAGGCCGCCGAGATCCTGATGGTCTCCGCACGGGAAGAGGTGGACCGCAGGCGCGGCCCGGGATGGGTGCCTGCCGACCAGGACGAGGCGTCCTGGGCGGCCTCACTGCTGGGGACGATGCGTGCGGTCGGTACGCAGAATGCACACGCCACCCTCGACCGGTGCCTCGACGGAGCGCTCGACCACGAACTCAGAGTCCATCAGCACGCGGCCGGCGAACGCGAGTCTCAGTCGTCGAGCCACTGAGCCGTCGACCCCGCCACGGGCATCGACGGGAGGTTCAGCTTCCGGTGATCCCACGAGCGGATCCTTGATGGCACCAGGCGCACCGCGACCCTCTTGTTCATCATCGCTTCGACGGCGGGCTGGAGATCGTCGCTGTACGGCCCGGTGTACCGCTCCCACACGCTGATGCCGACCTTGAGGCAGCTCTCGGCGTCGTCGTAGACCTCGACGGTGCCTTCGATGCTGACGCCGCGCAGAGTGTCGTAGGTGTCGCCGTCCTCGATCAGGACCGTCGCGTGCGGGTCGCGGCGGAGATTGACCACCTTCTGCGACTTCGCCTTGGTCTCGAACCAGATCTCGCCGTCGATCACGCCGTACCACATGGCGGTGAGGTGGATCGCGTCCTTGCCGTGCGTTCCGAGAGTGGCGACCCGGTGGCGGTTGATGAATTCCTCGATCTCGTCGTCGCTCATGACGATCGCCGCGCGTTGGTTGATTCCCATGATCCGACGTTATCGTCTCGCCCGTCGGGCTGCCGCGGTCGACTCAGATCTGTGCCGGTGTCTTGAGTTTCGCGCTGATGGCGTCGGCGGCCGCCACCAGGTCGGTGGCCAGCCGGTCGCCGGGACGGCGGCCCATCCGGTCGACGGGTCCGGACACCGACACCGCGGCCACGACGGCGCCGGAGGCGTCCCGCACGGGTGCGGAGATGCTCGCCACGCCCGCAGCGCGTTCGGCGACGCTCTGCGCCCATCCTCGCCTGCGGATCTCGGCGAGCGTCCGCTCGGAGTAGACGGCGTCGGCGAGGAGACTGCGGAGAGTGTCGGGATCGGACCAGGCGGCGAGCACCTTGGCCGCCGAGCCCGCGGACATCGGCAGCCGCGTGCCCTCCGGAACGGTGTCGCGCAGACCGGTCGGCGGCTCCACGGCCGCGATGCAGACGCGATCGGCGCCCTCGCGGCGATAGAGCTGCACCGACTCGCCGGTGGACTCCTGCAGGCGGGGGAGCACCATCAGGGCGGCTTCGCGGACGGTATCGCGGGCGGTCGCGGCGAGCCTGCCGAGAGTGGGACCGGGAATCCACCGGCCGCTGTCGTCGCGCGCGACCAACTGGTGCACTTCGAGCCCGACGGCCAGCCGGTGGGCGGTGGCCCGGGGCAGCCCGGTCGCGTCGCACAGCTCGCCCAAGTTGCACGGCTGCTCCGACACCGTGTGCAGAATCATCACGGATTTGTCCAGCACGCCGATTCCGCTATCCTTTCCCATAGGACGATATTAACCGTCCAAATACTGAGATTGAAAGTCGAGGGGCGCAGGCCCGGCCGAGGTGGTCCACAGCCCGGACCTCTCGGTCGCGTCTCCCAACTCGAAGCGGAACTACTAGAAGATGCGAGTGAGCTCATGACGCAGAGCGCCGGAAATCCGCGCACGCTGGCCGAGAAGGTCTGGGACGACCACGTCGTCGTTCCGGGAGAGGCCGATGCGAGCGGCAACACCAACCCCGACCTGATCTACATCGACCTGCACCTCGTGCACGAGGTGACCAGTCCGCAGGCCTTCGACGGCCTCCGGATGGCCGGCCGGAAGCTGCGTCGACCGGACCTCACCATCGCCACCGAGGACCACAACGTCCCGACCGTCGACATCTTCAGCCCGATCGCCGATCAGGTCTCGGCCCTGCAGGTGGAGACGCTGCGTAAGAATTGCGAGGAGTTCGGCGTCCGCCTCTACCCGATGGGCGACGCGGAACAGGGCATCGTGCACGTCGTCGGTCCCCAGCTGGGACTGACCCAGCCCGGCATGACCGTCGTCTGCGGCGACAGCCACACCTCCACTCACGGCGCCTTCGGCGCGCTGGCGATGGGGATCGGCACCTCCGAGGTGGAGCATGTGATGGCCACCCAGACGCTGTCGCTGCGGCCGTTCAAGACGATGGCGATCACCGTCGACGGCGAACTGCCGCCCGGCGTCACGAGCAAGGATCTGATCCTGGCCGTGATCGCGGAGATCGGCACCGGCGGGGGACAGGGACACGTGCTGGAGTACCGCGGTCCGGCGATCGAGAAGCTCTCGATGGAGGCCCGGATGACGATCTGCAACATGTCGATCGAGGCGGGTGCCCGGGCCGGCATGATCGCGCCGGACGAGGTGACCTACGAGTTCCTCAAGGGCCGTCCGCATGCACCGACCGGCGACGACTGGGATGCGGCCGTGGAGTACTGGAACTCGCTGCGGACCGACGAGGGTGCGGTCTTCGACCGCGAGGTCCACATCGACGCCTCCGCCTTGACGCCCTTCGTCACCTGGGGTACCAACCCCGGCCAGGGTCTGCCGTTGGGTGCGAACGTGCCGGATCCGGCCGACATCACCGACGAGACCGAGGCGCAGGCGGCCGCTCGGGCGCTCGAGTACATGGACTTGACGCCCGGCATGCCGCTGCGCGAAGTCAAGGTCGACACCGTCTTCGTCGGCTCATGCACCAACGGACGCATCGAAGATCTGCGGGCGGTCGCGGAGGTTCTCAAGGGCCGCAAGGTGGCCGACGGAATGCGGATGCTGGTGGTGCCCGGTTCCATGAAGGTCCGTGCGCAGGCCGACGCGGAGGGACTCGGCGAGATCTTCGAGGCAGCCGGCGCCGAATGGCGGATGGCGGGTTGCTCGATGTGCCTGGGAATGAACCCGGACCAGCTCTCGCCGGGCGAACGCTGCGCGTCGACGTCGAACCGCAACTTCGAGGGTCGCCAGGGCAAGGGCGGCCGCACGCATCTGGTGTCGCCGGCCGTCGCCGCCGCGACCGCCGTGCGCGGCACGCTCGCCGCCCCCGCCGATCTGGACTGACCGAGCCTCTCCAAGGCCTGACTAGGAGTCAAACACGATGGAACCGTTCATCACCCACACCGGTGTCGGAGTTCCGTTGCAGCGCAGCAACGTCGACACCGATCAGATCATCCCCGCCGTCTACCTCAAGCGCGTCACACGCACCGGATTCGAGGACGGCCTGTTCGCCGGATGGCGCGGCGACCCCGACTTCATTCTCAACAACGAGCCCTGGAGCAAGGGGTCGGTGCTCGTCGCCGGACCGGATTTCGGCACCGGCTCCTCGCGTGAGCACGCCGTCTGGGCACTCATGGACTTCGGCTTCCGCGTCGTCATCTCGTCGCGCTTCGCCGATATCTTCCGCGGCAATTCCGGCAAGGCCGGGCTGGTGGCCGCACAGGTGGCCCAGTCCGACGTCGAGCTGCTGTGGAAGCGGCTCGAGGCCGAGCCGGGACTGGAGCTGACGGTCAGTCTGGAGGACAAGACCGTCACCGCGGGCGATCTCGTGGTGCCGCTGCAGATCGACGATTACACGCGCTGGCGCCTGATGGAGGGACTCGACGACATCGGGCTGACCCTCCGCCAGACGGATGCGATCGCTGAGTACGAGTCGCGGCGTCCGTCGTTCAAGCCGACCACCCTGCCCTGACCTGCGATCGCGGGCGCTGAAGCCTCACGGCGAGAATCGATTTCGACGCTCGCCGTGAGGCTTGCGTTCTGCGGCCGAACTTCTCATGTGAATTTGCGCTGGTTGGCTTATTTTGCGCCACGATCCGTTTACCGTGTGGATTAGCTGGCACGCCCGGCCAGTGTGAATCCTGCGGAGGTACGGATGAACAAGGCAGAACTCATCGAGGAACTCACCAAAAGACTCGATGCGGACAGGAAGACAGCCACCAACTTCGTCGAGCAGGCGATCGACACCATCGTTCGCGCCGTGAACAAGGGTGAGAGCGTCACGATCACCGGTTTCGGCGTCTTCGAGAAGCGCCGTCGTGCAGCACGCGTGGCACGCAATCCCCGCACCGGAGAAACGGTGAAGGTGAAGGCCACGTCGATCCCGGCCTTCCGGCCGGGTGCACAGTTCAAGGCGATCGTCTCCGGCAAGCAGAAGCTCAAGTCGGGGCAGCCCGCGGTGAAGCGCGCGTCGGCGACACCGGCCGCCGGTTCCGGAACCGCCAAGAAGGCCGCACCGGCTAAGTCCACCGCTGCGGCGAAGAAGACCACCGCGGCGAAGAAGACGACGGCCAAGAAGACGACGGCCACGAAGACCACGGCCGCGAAGAAGACGGCCGCCACGAAGGCGGCCGCGAAGAAGACGACGCCGGCGAAGAAGACCGCCGCCGCGAAGAAGGCGCCCGCGAAGAAGACCGCGGCCAAGAAGACGGCTCCGGCGAAGACCGCCGGCGCGGGTACGACGGCCACGAGCACCGCGGCCGAGAAGACGGCACCGGCGAAGAAGGCGACGGCCAAGAAGACCGCTGCTGCCAAGAAGACGACGGCGGCCAAGAAGTCCGCTCCGGCGAAGAAGGCCGCCGCCAAGAAGTCCGCACCGACGAAGGGCGCCGACGACTGACCGAATCCACCTGCCGCCAAAGGGTATTGCGCACTTCGGCCCCTGTCCGCACGATGTGGACGGGGGCCGAAGTGCGTCCGGTGTGTCAGTCGGCGAGCGGACTCGGGATGTGATCGGCGGCGACGAGATCGCCGTCGCGCGTGGTCAGCACCCATACGCTGCCCTTGCGGTTGTCCGCTTCGGGCAACTCAACACCGTCGGCCTCGGCCCACCGGTGCAGCAACGGTGCGATGACTCCGCCCTGACTGCACACCGCGTGCACCGACCCGGTCTTGCTCGCCAGTCGTCGAATCCTGCGGTAGGCCTCGTCCGGAGCCGCCTCGAAGGACTCCTCCGACAGTGCGGGTTCCAGCTTCACCTCGGTGCGCAGCGATTCGGCCAGCGGCGCGAGAGTGTCGACGCACCGTGTCCGGTCGGCGGCGTGCAGGCGGTGCGCGCCGAAGAGGGGGAGCAGCTCACGGATCGCCGCGGCCTGGGCCACCCCGCACGTGTCGAGCGGCCGCAGGCGATCGTCGCCGGTAAAGTCCCTGCGGCTCCCCGCCGACGCATGCCGGAGAACGATCAGTGTATGCAGCTCTCGCACCGGCCGGGAGGCGAAGGTGTGCAGCACATCGCGATCGGCGTCGTAGCTGACCGCGTCGATCGCGTCGGCCACCGGAAGCCACTTCAGATCGTCGCATTCGCGGTTGGCGTGGAACCCTCCGCCGACGGCCTCCACCGCCCAATAGGAGACCCGTTTCGGCACCCCCGAGGCCAGACGGTAGCCGACAGTGCGCAGCCGGTGTCCCAACCGCACCTCGTAGCCGGTCTCTTCGACGAGTTCCCGCGCGGCCGTCACCGGCAGGATCTCGCCGCGTTCGGCCTTTCCCTTGGGCAGCGACCAGTCGTCGTAGCGCCGCCGGTGAACCAGCGCCACCTTCACGCCGGCCGACTTGCTCGGCTTCCAGAGGACGCCGCCTCCGGCCCACACGGTACGGGTCGGCCGGCTCATCAGGATCCAGTCGGGTCGGCGTGGTGGCGTTGACGGGTCATCATCTGTCGCTGGTGGTCGCGGACCTGCTCACCGGCCGCCGGCTGGGCCCGCCAGGTGCCGTCCGGCTGCAGTTCCCAGCAGCGGGTCCGGGGATCGAGCGCCGACTCGAAGATGTCCTCCAGATCGGCGGCCAGCCTGCGGTCACGGACCTGCACCATCACCTCGACACGTCGATCGAGGTTGCGGTGCATCATGTCGGCGCTGCCGATCCAGTACTCGTTCTGGGCACCGAACTGCAGGATCCGTGAATGCTCCAGGAACTCGCCGAGAATCGACCGGACGACGATGTTCTCGCTGAGTCCCTCCACACCCGGTCGCAGCGCGCAGATGCCCCGCACCACCACGTCGACGCGAACGCCCGCCTGTGAGGCCCGGTACAGCGCGTCGATCACCTGCTCGTCGACCAGCGCGTTGGCCTTGAGCCGGATGAGTGCCCCCGGATCTCCGGACCGGTGGGCCGCGATCTCGCCCTCGATCCGCTCGATGATGCCGGTGCGGATGCCGTGGGGCGCCACCAGCAGATTCCGGTACTCCTGCTTGCGCGAGTAGCCGGTGAGCGTGTTGAACAGGTCGGTGAGGTCCGAGCCGATCTCCGGTGCGGCGGTGAACAGACCGACGTCTTCGTACAGCCGTGCCGTCTTCGGGTTGTAGTTGCCCGTGCCGATGTGGCAGTAGCGGCGAAGGGTCGAGCCCTCGCGACGGATCACCAGGCAGGTCTTGCAATGCGTCTTGAGACCGACGAGCCCGTAGACGACGTGCACCCCGGCCTGTTCCAGAGTGCGCGCCCAGCGGATGTTGGCCTGTTCGTCGAACCGTGCCTTGAGTTCCACCAGCGCCACCACCTGTTTGCCCGCGGCCGCGGCGTCGATCAGCGCGTTGACGATGGGCGAGTCGCCCGAGGTGCGGTAGAGGGTCTGCTTGATGGCCAGCACGTGCGGATCGGCGGCCGCCTGCTCGATGAATCGCTGGACGCTGGTGGAGAACGAGTCGTAGGGGTGATGCACCAGCACGTCGCCGTCGCGCAGGGTCGAGAAGATGCTCTTCGGCGTCTCCCGCTCACCGAACGCCGGGTGGGTGGCCGGCACGAACGGACGCTCCTTCAGCTGCGGCCGGTCGATCCCGTAGATCTGCCAGAGACAGGTCAGATCGAGCAGTCCAGGCACTTGGATGACGTCGCCCGGGTCGACGTCCAACTCGCGGAGCAGGAGTTCGAGCATGTGCTCGGTCATGTCGTCGCCGACCTCGAGCCGGACCGGTGAACCGAACCGCCTGCGCGCCAGTTCGCGTTCGAGCGCCTGGAGCAGGTCCTCGTCACGGTCCTCGTCGACCTCGAAGTCGGCGTTGCGCGTGACCCGGAAGACGTGGTGCTCCACGATCTCCATGCCGGGGAACAGTTCCGGCAGATTGGCCGCGATCAGATTCTCCACGGGCAGGAAGAGCGCGGTGCGCGGCCCGTCGTCGGGGCCCTGCGGCTGGACGAGACGGTCGACCCGGACGAACCGGTTGACGTTGTCGGGCACCTTCACACGCGCGAAGTGCTCGCCGCCCTCGGCGCGGTCCTTCACCGTCACCGCGAGGTTCAGGCTCAGACCCGAGATGTAGGGGAACGGATGCGCCGGATCGACGGCCAGCGGGGTCAGGATCGGGAACAGTTCGTTGTGGAAGTGCGTCTGCATCCGCACCCGCTCGGCGGCCGTGAGATCGTCCCAGCCGATGATCTTGATGTTCTCGCCGGAGAGTGCCGGGAGCACCGAGTCACGGAAGACGCGCGCATGCCGGTCGGCGATCTTCTGGGTGCGGACAGCGATCATATGCAGTTGCTCGCGCGGGGAACGGCCGTCCGCCGAGCGCACCGAGAGGCCGGTCTCGTCGCGGCGCTTGAGGCCCGCGACGCGCACCATGAAGAACTCGTCGAGATTCGACGCGAAGATGGCCAGGAACTTGGCGCGCTCCAGCAGCGGGCGGGAGACGTCCTCGGCCAGTGCGAGGACGCGAGAGTTGAAGTCGAGCCAGCTCAGCTCACGGTTGAAGTACCGGTCGGCGGGCAGGTCCGCCGCTTCGTCGGGATCCACGGTCTCGGCCGGCAGTGCGGCGGGCAGGGCGGTCTGGGACTCGTTCTCGATCTCTTCCGTGGCACTCACGCGTCAATTGTGGACTATCGGTCCGATGCTGTCCTGTCAGCCGGACGGTTTGGTTCACCGGAGTGTCGGGACGCCCGGAGTGCCGCGCCCGTGCGTCTCCCGACGCCGAGTTCGACCGCGGCGGCCAGATCCGCGGGCGTGTCGACGTCGGTGCGCAGCCGGGCCCACCGCAGCCGCCCGGGATCGAGCTCTACCGCTCCGGCCGCTCGGTGCGCCGACGCCGACCGGGCACCGAATCGCGGTTCGACGGGGTGCTGGGCGCGCACCACCAGCAGCGCCGTGCCCTCTCCGGAGCGGTCGGCGACGAAGGCGGCGGGGGCGCCTCCGGCGATGGCTGCGGCCGCCTCGTCCAGTACCTCGGCGAGCGTGAGCGCGTCGAGCGCGGCGAGGTCGGCCTGCAACGCGGCGATCAGCGCGGCGGTCGGGGAGACTGCCGCGATCGCATGCGCCAGCGCTGCGTTCAACGGTGATCGGTGCGGCGCGTCGCCGGCCTCCTCGGGCTCGTCGAGTACCCGGACACCGTGCTCGCGGACGGCGACGTGCACGGCGGGGTCGGGAGTGACGACAGCCGCCTGCGCGACGCCCGCCTCCCGGACCGCCTCGAGCGTGTCGCCGAGCATCGCGGTCACCAGGCTCCGGCGCTGCTCGTCGGAGGGCAGGGCCCCGGCCAGCCGTGACTTCGCGTGGTCCAGCCGTTTCACGGCCAGGACGACGGCTATCGGGAGCGGGTCGCGCATGTTCACCATGGTGCAGCACCGACGGGCCGGGCCGCCTGCCGGGCCGTCGAGCCGACCCCGGCGATCGGCGCTGAGCCGTGGCGAGGTGGCGCTAGGGTGGACCGCAGTTACCGGTCGTGGGTGGAGGAGTCGCGAGTGCGTGCAGTAGTGATGGGTGCTGGATCGTGGGGCACCGCGGTGGCGAAGGTGCTCGCCGATGCGGGCAACGAGGTGAAGATCTGGGCTCGCCGTCCGGAGCTGGTGGAGCAGATCAACACCGCCCACGAGAATCGCGATTACCTCTCGGGTATCGCGCTGCCCGAGAGTCTGCGGGCCGTCGGCTCCGTGGAGGAGGCGCTGGCCGGCGCCGAACTGGTGGTGTGTGCGGTGCCCTCGCAGTCGTTGCGTGCCAACCTCGAGATCTGGCGACCGCATCTGCCCGCCGATGCGATCCTGCTGTCCCTCGCCAAGGGCGTCGAGACGAGTTCCGGTAAGCGGATGAGCGAAGTGATCGCCGAGGTCACCGGGTTCCCGGCTCGGCAGATCGCGGTGCTGACCGGACCCAACCTCGCGAAAGAGGTGGCGCAGGGACAGCCCGCCGCCACCGTGATCGCATGCGTCGACGAGGCCCAGGCGGTTCGTGTGCAGGAGGCGTTCGCCACCGGATACTTCCGTCCGTACACCAACGTCGACGTCGTCGGCTGCGAGATCGGCGGAGCAGCGAAGAACGTGATCGCGCTCGCGTGCGGCATGGCGTCCGGGATGGGCTTCGGCGAGAACACGCTGGCGACGATCATCACGCGCGGTCTCGCCGAGACCATTCGGCTGGGAGTGGCACTGGGCGCCGACATCACCACCCTCGCCGGTCTCGCGGGCATCGGCGACCTCGTGGCGACGTGCTCCTCGCCGCTGTCGCGCAACCGAACCTTCGGTGCCCGCCTAGGCGAGGGCGCGAGCCTGGCCGAGGCTCAGGCGGCGACCAACGGGCAGGTGGCCGAGGGCGTCAAATCGTGCTCGTCGGTGCTGGCGCTGGCGAAGGCGCACGGGGTGGAGATGCCGCTGACCGAGGCCGTCCACCAGGTGTGCCACGAGGGCATGTCGGTGTCGGACATGGTCAGTTCCCTGCTCGGGCGCAGCACCAAACCGGAGGTGTACGGGCGGGCCTGAACCGCGTCAGCGGCCGAAGTCGAGCGGGGCTCGCTGCAGATTCTTCTCGATCAACGCCGAGACGTCGGTGATCGGCGCGTTGCCGGCACCCGCGGGCACCCACACGGCCACGTAGGGGCGGTGGTCGACGCTCACGTACGCCTGACCGCGGCCCTCGATCGTGTCGGTGATGAACCACTGGACCGGGTTGATCACCTGCAGTGAACTCGTCGGCGCGAGTTCGTCGGGCCGCTCGACACCGCAGCGCACCACAACCGGGTCGGAGTCGGCTTTGGTCCATCGGACGGTGGTCCCGTCGACCGACTTGCCCTCGAAGTCGCCGAGCTCATCGGGCAGTTTCTTGATGAACTCGGCGCAGCCGGCGGCGTCGGCGGCGGTGGTCGTGTACGACTCGACCGGTGACGGCGGGGTGTCGTCGGCGGAGAAGTGCAGCGCCGCGTACGTGATGAAGCCGGCGATCACCATGACCGGGACTGCCACCAGGGTGGCGATCATCGCCGGACTGAATCGCGGTCCCTCATCGGCCGCGGTCTGGCCGTCCTGAGCCTTCTCCGTTGGAGTGTTCCCGGTGCCGTCGCTCATGCTGCCAGTGTGATCGATGGACTGCGTCCGTGGAAATCGGTGCGACCGTTCGCGGTGCGCCGGCGGTAGCATCGGCCCGATGAAGACAGTGGGTGAAGTCGGAGAACGCGCGCTGGTCGCGATGTTCACCACTGCCGCGGCGTCGGGCGGTGACACCGACGATCTGGTGATCGGGTCGGGCGACGATGCAGCGGTGTTCGCGCCCACCGGACCGGTGGTGGTCAGCACCGACACAGCGGTCGCGGGCAGGCACTTCCGGTTCGACTGGTCGACTCCGCGGCAGATCGGGGCACGGGCGGTGGTCCAGAGCGCCGCCGACATCGCGGCGATGGGCGGGGTTCTCACCGGCGTCGTCGTGTCGATCGGCTGCCCGCCGCAGACGCCGGTGGAGCGCGTGCTCGAGCTCAACGCCGGCATCGTCGACCAGACCCACAGGTACCGGGCGCGGGTGCTCGGCGGCGACCTCGTGTCCTCGTCGGAGGTGGTGCTGACCGTTACCTCCCTCGGTGTTCTCGACGGCACGCAGGCGGTGGCGCTGTCGGGTGCGCGCGGCGGCGAGGTGCTCGCGCTCAGCGGTCCGCTCGGCGGTCCGGCAGGCGGTCTGGCGGCTCTGTCCGCCGTCGAGCACGGGGCGGATCCCCTTCTGCTGGAGCAGTTCTCCGATCTGGTCGAGGCCTACCGCCTCCCGCGGCCGGATCTGGGTCAGGGGCGCGTGGCGGCGCTGGCGGGCGCCCGGGCGATGACCGACGTCTCCGACGGCCTCGTGGAGGAGATCATCACGATGGCGGAGGCTTCGCAGGTACGGATCGACATCGATTCGGCGTCGGTTCCCCAGGTCCGCGGGCTCGCCGAACTCGGGGCTGCGCTCGGCGTCGACCCCGCGCGATGGGCCCTCGCGGGCGGCGAGGAACACGAACTGCTCGCGGCCTTCGAGCCCTCGGCTGTCCCCGCGGGCTGGACGGTGATCGGGACGGTGTCCGACGGCGAGCCCGATGCCCGCATCGACGGCGCGGCCGTCGGAGAGATCCGCGGGTGGCAATCGTTCACCGAGACCTGACCTGATTAGATCGACGTATGGCTGTCTACGCACTCGGCGATCGTGAGCCGGTTCTCGGCACAGACGTTTTCATTCATCCCGACGCGACCGTCATCGGTGCGGTGACGCTCGGCGACGGGGTCTCGATCTGGCCGGGAGCGGTGCTCCGCGGCGACTACGGGACCATCACCGTCGGCGACCGCACCAACATCCAGGACGGCACGGTGGTGCACTGCACCTTCACCGAGCCCACCGTGATCGGCGCCGGTTGCGTCGTCGGGCACAACGCGCATATCGAGGGATCGACGATCGGCGACGAATGCCTGATCGCGTCGGGTTCGGTGGTCCTGAACCGTTCGGTGATCGGCGCGGGCTCGGTGGTCGGCGCCGGTGCGGTGGTGTCGTACGGCTTCACGGTTCCCGAGCGGTCGATGGTGCTCGGCGTCCCGGCCCGCCTCCGCGAGGGCTATCAGGTTCCGGAGGGCCATCTGCAGCAGAACACCGAGCTCTACTACCAGAACGCCCAGTACTACCGGAAGAGCCTCCGGAGGCTCGACGCGTGAGCGCCAAGCCGTTGGCCGAGCTGATCGATCCCGGCTGGGCTCAGGCACTGGCGCCGGTCGAGGAGACGGTCGCACGGATGGGCCGATTCCTGCGCGAGGAGATCGCGGCCGGCCGTCGCTACCTGCCCGCCGGAGAGAACGTGCTGCGCGCGTTCGCGCAGCCCTTCGATGACGTCCGGGTTCTCATCGTCGGACAGGATCCCTATCCCACGCCGGGGCACGCTGTGGGACTGAGCTTCTCCGTGGCGCCGGACGTCCGACCGATTCCGCGATCGCTGCAGAACATCTACCAGGAATACTGCGAAGACCTCGGTTATCCCCGTCCGGCCAACGGCGATCTGACGCCGTGGGCGCGGCAGGGCGTTCTCCTTCTCAACAGAGTTCTGACGGTGCGCCCGGGCGAACCGGCGTCCCACCGCAACAAGGGGTGGGAAGAGGTGACCGAGTGCGCGATCAAGGCGCTGGCCGCGCGCGACGAGCCCATGGTGGCGATCCTGTGGGGCAACGACGCCCGGCAGCTGGTGAAGTGGTTGCCCGACGTCCCGGTCATCGAATCGCCCCACCCGTCGCCGCTCTCGGCGTCGCGCGGGTTCTTCGGTTCGCGACCCTTCTCCCGCGCCAACGAGGAACTGCTCGATCTCGGCGGCGATCCGGTGGACTGGCGTCTGCCCTGATCCGGTCGGACTACCGGCGGGCGGCGGCGTAGTCCGGCGCGCGCTTGGCGACGAAGGCGTCGACTCCCTCGACGCCCTCGGGCGTGGATCCGAGGGCTGCGATCGAGGCCGACTCCGCGGTGAGCTGATCGCCGAGGGTGCTGGTGGCGCTGTGGTGCAGCAGACGGCGGATCGCGCGGTAGGAGCCGCGCGGTCCGGAGGCGAGCCCGGCCGCGACGTCGTGGGCGGTCTGCTCGACGGAAGCGTCGTCGACGATCTCCGACAGGATGCCGAGGTCCAGCGCGCGGTCGGCGTCCAGGATCTGGTCGGTCATGATGATGTGCCGTGCGCGGGCCGCGCCCACGACGCGGGGGAGCAGCCATGACATGCCGCCGTCGGGCGACAGTCCGATTCCGGGATAGGCGGGACGCATCTTGGTGGCGCGACCGCCGATCGCGATGTCCGCGTGCAGAACGAGGCTCATACCTGCGCCGGCGGCCCAGCCCTTCACCGCGGCGACCACCGGAAGCTCCGTCTCGTAGAGGAACTCGATCGTCGAATGCAGATCGTCGGCCAGGCCCCGCAGGTAGTCGCTGCGGTCGTCGGCCGCCGCGAACGCCGCGACATTGCCACCCGCGCAGAAGTTCTTGCCCGCGCCGCGGAGCAGCACCGCACCCGCCTCGAGCTTTCCCCGGGTGACAGCGCGCAGCGCCTCGCGCGACTCCAGGACCAGAGCGTGATCGAGAGCGGTTCCCGCATCGCCGGTCGAGATGGTGAGGTTCAGAACGCCGTCGTCGTCGACGCGGATCAGATCAGAGGCCATGGCGAGTACTCTACGGAACGCTCGTCGCCGGCCGGTCCGGGTGGTTGCAGTCCGCGCCGGACAGGTGCACTCGGCGATTCCGGAGACGACGAAATCGCCGCCCGGCACTGCCGGGCGGCGATCTCCTCACGCGTGGTGCGCTCAGGCCTTGACGGTCTTGCCCGCCTTGAGGCACGAAGTGCACACGTTCTTGCGCTTCTTGTTGCCCGGGGCGACCTCGACGCGCACAGACTGGATGTTCGGGTTCCAGCGGCGGTTGGTGCGCCGATGCGAGTGCGAGACCGACTTGCCGAAGCCGGGGCCCTTGCCACAAACGTCACAAACGGCAGCCATGATCGAACTCCCTTGGTAGAAAACTTGGGTCAGTGGTCAGCCGATAGCGGGCGCTGCGGTGCGCGCCGCGACGATCGGCAACCCGAATAGAATAACCGCGCAGACCTCGGGTGTCCAAATCGGCGCCGGAACGCGAGAGTCCCGGCGACCTCGGCGAGGGGCCCGGATCAGACGCCGCGACAGTACCTGTCCGAGTGTCGGGGGCGGGCGGTAACCTCGGGGCACATTCGAGGTTCACCGGCGGTTCGGCGACCGCGCACGAGGATCGCGACGGGCCGGCGGAGAGCGACGGGAAGGCGGGGTGGTCGTGCGGTTGATGACCGGAGACAGCAGTACCGCGGTCAATCCTCAGCTCATCAGGGACTGGGCACGTGCCTGCGCCGACGGCCTCGAGGCGCTGCGTCCGGAGATCAACGACCTCAACGTCTTCCCGATCCCCGATTCGGACACCGGAAGCAACATGGCGCAGACGATGGCCGGCGCGCTCGCGGTCCTCGACGAACTCGACGGCGCGGCCGATCTGCCCGCGGTGACCCGCACTCTCGCGGAGGCGGCCGTCGGATGCGCTCGCGGCAACTCCGGCGTCATTCTCTCGCAGGTCCTGGTCGGGATCGCCGACGCGGTCGATCTCGCGATGGCCGAGAACGACCACAGTTTCAATCGACTGTGCAAGAACGGGCTGCGCCTCGGCGCCCTCGCGGCCCGGCGTGCCGTCAGCGAGCCGAGGGAGGGAACTGTTCTCACTCTGCTGCAGGTCGCGGCGGATTCGGCTGCGGCCAATGTCGCCGGATCACCGGCGGATCTGGCGCGCGCGGTGGCCGACGACTGCGCCGAAGCACTCGAGCACACGCCCGAGCAGATGCCCGAACTCGCGAGCGCGGGCGTGGTGGACGCCGGTGCACGAGGCTTCCTGGTGATGGCCGACGCGCTCGTGCTGGTCGTCACCGGCGTCGCCAACAAGCGCCGCGCCTACCGCGGCATCCTCACCTCGAGTGTGCACGGTACGGGCCACGAGACCGGAGAGTGCGGAGGTGCCGGCGACACCGACTTCGAGGTGATGTATCTGCTCGACGGCGCCGAAGGAGCGCAGATCGGCGCGCTCCGCGACCGGCTCGGACAACTCGGCGACTCGGTCGTGATCGTCGGCGACAGCTCCGCCGACGGCGAGCGGTTCTCCGTGCATGTGCACACCGACGACCCCGGGGCCGCGGTCGAAGCCGGGATCGAACTGGGTCGGCTCACCGAGATCCGGATCAGCTGCTTCGCGCTCGACGCCATCCGTGCCGCGCCGGGGGCCAACGAGCCGCCGCCGCGGTTCAAACGGGCCGTCGTCGTCCTGGTCACCGGCGACGGCGCCGAACAACTCTTCGCCGAGGCGGGAGCGGCAGTGGTCCGGGCCGATCACGGCGTCCATCCGGCGACGCTCTCGAAGGCGATCCGCGCGACCGACAGCGCCCACGTCATCGTGATGGGGAACGGGATGATGTCCTCGCAGGATCTGGTACAGGTGGGCGCGCAGGCGCGTTCGCCCCAACGGTCGGTGGTCTTCCTGCCGACGCTGTCGATGGTGCAGTGCCTGTCCGCCCTGGCCGTGCACGATCCGATCGAAGAGCCCGACGTGGACGCCTTCGCCATGGCCGAGGCGGCCGCGAACACGCGCTGGGGCTCATTGATGCACTCCAACACCAAGATGATGACTCTGGCAGGCACCTGCGAGATCGGCGACACCCTCGGACTCATCGGCTCCGATGTGCTGGTCATCGCACCCGAGCAGCGGCAGGCGGCCACCGCGCTGCTCGATCTGATGCTCGCGACCGGCGGCGAGCTGGTGACCGTGCTCGCGGGCCGGGACCTCGACGAACGGACGCGGGAGGCGATTGCCGAGCATCTGCACGCGCACTACCCGGGCATCGAACTGGCGCTGTACGAGACCGGACAGTCGTCGCACCTGTTGCAGGTCGGTGTCGAATGATGCTGACCGCCGCCTCGCCGCTGACCGACTCGTCGGTGGACCCGGCGCTGCTGAAGAAACTGGCCGGACTGGAACTGACCACGGTCGGTGAACTGCTCCGCTACGTGCCGCGCCGGTACCTGCGGCGCGGTCATCTGTCGGAGTCCGAGCGCCCGGAGGCGGGCGAGTGGATCACTGTGATCGGGCGCATCAAGAAGGCGCAGATGATCCAGATGAAGCGCAGGTACGGACAGTTTCTCAAGATCGTGGTCAACGACGGCCGCGCCGACTACGAGGCCAGCTTCTTCAACGCCCGATGGATCCAGAAGGTGCTGCGACCGGGTACCCGTGTCGCGCTCGCCGGCACCGTGAAGCTCTTCCGCGACCAGATCCAGCTGTCGCATCCGGACTGGATGGTGCTGCCCGAGGACGACGGCATCGACGTCGTGGGAAACGCCGCCATGATCGGCGAGTTGGCCGCCGAGGAAGCCGAGTCGGAGGGCAAGGGCTCGCATGGATCCACCGCGTCGCCCGACGACGTCGCGAACTTCTCGCGCGACATCATCCCGATGTATCCGGCCACCAAAGACGTTCAGACCTGGGAGATCTGGCGTGCGGTGAGGCAGGTGCTGGCGGACACGGTGCCCGCCGAGGACCCGCTCACGGAGGCGCAGCGCGCCGAACGCGGTCTGATCACGGCCGACGAGGCGATCAGCCGCATCCACCTGCCCGACAGCCTCGACGACATCGAGGCCGCACGCGCTCGGCTGAAGTTCGACGAAGCGCTGGCCGTGCAGACCGAGCTCGCCCGCAGGCGTTTGAGCGCGGTCTCGGAGTCGGCGCGCTCGTGCCCGCACGTTCCCGGCGGCCTGGAGGATCGGCTCCTGGAACGGTTGCCGTTCGAACTCACCGGCGGCCAGCGCGACGTTCTCGCGGAGATCGGCGAGGACCTCGCCGGCGAGCACCCGATGAGCAGGCTGCTGCAGGGCGAGGTCGGTTCCGGCAAGACCCTCGTCTCTCTGCTCGCGATGCTCCGAGTGGTCGACAACGGCCACCAGTGCGCGATCCTCGCACCCACCGAGGTCCTCGCCGCCCAGCACTACCGCACCGTGATGACGATGCTCGGAGACCTCGCGCGAGCGGGTGAACTGGGCGCCGCCGACGGTGCGACCCGCGTCGGACTGCTGACCGGATCGCTCGGGACCGCGGCCAAACGCCAGACGCTGCTCGACGCGGTCACCGGGGAGGCGGGCATCGTCATCGGCACGCACGCACTGCTGGAAGAACATGTGGAGTTCTTCGATCTCGGGATGGTCGTGGTCGACGAACAGCACCGCTTCGGTGTCGAACAGCGCGACGTCCTGCGGTCCAAGGGTCGCGACGAGACCCGGCCGCACTTCCTGGTGATGACGGCGACTCCGATTCCCCGCACCGTCGCGATGATCACCTTCGGTGATCTCGAGACGTCGGTGATGACCGAACTGCCGCGAGGCCGGCAGCCCATCGCCACCAGCGTGGTGCCGATGCGCAACCAGAAGTGGGTGGACCGGGTCTGGGCACGGGCCAATGAGGAGATCGACGCCGGCCGACAGGTGTATGTGGTGTGCACCAAGATCGGCGACGAACAGACCAACGTGAAGAAGTCGAAGAAGGCCGCCAAGGATCAGGAGTCCGACGACGACACCGTCTCCGTGCTGGACCTCGCCGAACAGTTGGAGGCGGGACCGCTCGCGGGCCGCCGCATCGGCATCCTGCACGGCCGGCTGCCCGCCGACGAGAAGAACGACGTCATGGACGCCTTCACCCGCGGAGACGTGGACGTGCTGGTCGCGACCACCGTGATCGAGGTCGGCGTCGACGTCCCGAACGCCACCATGATGGCGATCGTCAATGCCGAACGGTTCGGCGTGAGCCAGTTGCACCAGCTCCGCGGTCGCGTGGGACGCGGTCGTCATGCCGGGCTGTGCCTGCTGATGACGACGGCGAGCGACATGGGGCCGTCGATGGAGCGTCTCCGTGCTGTCGAGGCCAGTAACGACGGCTTCGAGCTCGCCCGCGTCGACCTCGCACAGCGACGCGAGGGAGACATCCTCGGATCGTTGCAGTCAGGAGGAAAGAGTTCGTTGAGCTTCCTCTCGCTGCTCGACGACACCGAGGTCATCGCGGATGCCCGCGACCTCGCGGAGCAGATCGTGCTCGATGATCCGGATCTGGTGGCGCACCAACCGCTCGCCGATCTCGTGCATTCAATCCTGCTGCCCTCCCGCGCCGAGTACCTCGACAAGTCGTGACCGTCTCGCCCGCTGGTCGAGCGGCTCCCGCCCGCGCTGGTTGAGCGGCTCCCGCCCGCGCTGGTCGAGCGGCTCCCCTCCCGCTGGTTGAGCGGCTCCCCTCCCGCTGGTTGAGCGAGCGCAGCGAGTCGAAACCACCGCATCCCCGGGCTGGGAACCCCGTCGCGCCCGTACCCGCTCGTCAACCGGCGCGGGAGCGGTGCGACAGGGTCTGGTCTTTCGGCGAGTTTTGGCGGACCCTGGAGATGTCGAATTCAGCTCACCGAACGGGTGGAGGACGGCGAAATGCGGATTTCCCAGATCCTGAGCAAGAAGGGCAGCGGAGTGATCACCGTGGGCGCCGCATCCACGGTGCGCAGTCTGCTGGCGACGCTCGACGAGTGGAACATCGGGGCGGTGGTGGTGATCGACGAGGGCGGTGCACTCGCCGGCATCGTCTCCGAACGCGATGTGGTTCGCAGGCTGCATTCGGGCGGCGCGGACATCCTCGACGGACCGGTGGGCCGGATCATGACTCCCATCGTGCACACCTGCTCTCCCGGCGACGAGATCGAGGGGCTGCGGGAGACGATGACCGAACACCGCGTCCGTCACCTCCCGGTACTCGACGATGGCGCGCTGGTCGGGATCATCAGTATCGGGGACGTGGTCAAGAGCGCGATCGATGAGCTGGAGACCGAGCGTGAACATCTGGTGCGCTATATCCAGCACTGAGCGCGTGCGCTACATCCAGCGCTGAGCGCGTGTCGCGGAACCGCGACCGTCGCGGCTGCGTCTAAGGAGCATGGGGCGTCTTCTCGGCCTGCCGCGTGCGGCCGCTCAGCGATGGCGGTGGAGCCGGTCGCGGCGCAGACCCGGGCGGATTCGGCTCACTGTCCGGCAGTGGATGATCCTCGTGGTCTTCGCGATCACGTCCGCAGTGGTCGCGGTCGGGGCAGGTCTTCCGCACACGCCTTCGAAGGTGCCGGCGGCTGCCGTTGTACGGGCGCGCGCCGCGCTGTCTGCGCTTCCCGTCCTCGGCCGACGGCCGTCTCACGACTCGTCGTACGACCGGGACGCCTTCGGTCCGGCGTGGACAGACGATGCAGCGGTGCGGGGCGGCGGCAATGCCTGCGACACCCGCAACGACATCCTCGCCCGCGACCTCGTGGTTTCGGCGCGAACCGGTACGTCGTCGTGCCCGAGTGCTGTCGCCTCAGGCACGCTGACCAGCCCGTACACCGGTCGGACGATCGGATTCCAGCGCGGTCGCGGTTCGGCGGCAGTGCAGATCGATCACATCGTTCCGCTCTCTTACGCCTGGGACCTGGGGGCGTCGAGGTGGCCGGCGCCGCGCCGATGGTCGTTCGCCAACGACCCGGCGAACCTCGTCGCGGTGGACGGTGCCAGCAACCAGGCGAAGTCGGATGCTGAGCCGGCTCGCTGGATGCCGCCGCTGCGTGCCTTTCACTGCCAGTACGCGGTCCAGTTCGTGGCCGTCCTCACCGCGTACGGACTCCCGATCGACGTTCCGTCGAGAGATATCCTCGGTGCGGTCCTGAGGTCGTGCTGAGCGGGTGGGAGAACAGTGGATCGTCGAATCGTGGTGAGCGCCGTGGTGATGCGCGACCGGGTGGGCCGCGTGCTCGTAGTGCGCAAACGCGGGTCGTCGCTGTTCATGTTCCCCGGCGGAAAGCTCGATCCGGGGGAGAGTTTCGCGTCAGCCGCGGTACGCGAGGCGCGGGAGGAACTCGGCGTGCACCTGGATGAGAGTTCACTGCGTGCTCTCGGCACGTTCGAAGCCGACGCCGCGAACGAACCCGGTCACATCGTCGTCGCGGAGGTCTTCGAGCACCCTTTGGTCGGCGTTCCCGCGGCGAGTGCGGAGATCGCCGAGATCGCGTGGGTCGAGCCCACCGACCGGAGCCGAGCCGACATCGCTCCGCTGTTGCGCGACGCGGTGTTCCCCGTCTTGTCGCCCGTCGATTGAAGGGTCGAGCGACTCCTCTCGGCTTGGCTGTCGGTGCGGTGATTTCGACTCGCTGCGCTCGCTCAATAAGCCTGGGGAGGTGCGCCCGGTCAATGCGCTTGGGGAGGGTGCGCTCTGCGGCGGGTCGAACTCTCGTGCTCGGTGGTTGAGCGAGCGCAGCGAGTCGAAACCGGGGGTGGGGGATTTCGACTCGCTGCGCTCGCTCAATGAGCCTGGGGGTGCTGCGCTCGCTCAATGACCCTGGGGTGACTCACAAGCCCTTCAGCATCGCCTTCATCTCATCGATCTCGGACTGCTGGGAGTCGGCGATGTCGCGGGCCATCTCGACCGCGTCGGTGTTCTTGCCGTCGGCGATCTCCTCCTTGGCCATGTCGACCGCGCCCTCGTGATGCTCGATCATCTGCGTGAGGAAGAGCCGGGCGGCGTCGGTGCCCTGCGCGGCGCGCAGCTGAGCGATCTGGTCCTCGGACAGCATGCCGTCCATCTCGTGGTCCATCGACGAATGCGTCGGCTCGTTCCATGCCGTGAGCCAGGACTTGAGCTTGTCGATCTCCGGCCCCTGCGCGTCCTTGATCCGCTTGGCCAGTGTCGTGACATTGCCCGGGACACCCGGCTTGGCGAGAATGATGTCGCTCATCACCAGTGCCTGTTCGTGGTGCGGGAGCATCATCTGAGCGAACATCACGTCGGCTTCGTTGTGTTCGGTGCCGGCGGACGCCTGCGACGAATGCGGAGCCTCGTGCGAGGCCGACATGCTCGACATGTCGTGGGTGGCGTCCGAGGCCTCCTCGTTCGGGCTGCACGCGGCGGCGCCGACGATGACGGCTGCGGCGGCGATCGTGGTGGCGGCGAGTCGGGTTCTCACGATGAGCGTTCCTTCCGTGGTGGTCTCGAGCCAGTCTGCCGCACGGACTCGCCTCGTTCGATGACCCTTCTGTGAAAGTTTGCTCAAGCTCCGGACCGTCGGCACCCGGGTAGATGAGATCCCGGCCGGATTCCGGTCAAGATGGAGGCCATGTCGGCACGGGCGATGGTGGTGGAGGACGAGGCGGCGATCGCGGCGCTGGTGGCGTCGTACCTGGAGCGGGACGGGTTCGAGGTCACAGTGACCGGCGACGGGGGCGAGGCGGTGGCCCGCGCGCGAAGTGTGGACCCCGACGTGGTGGTCCTCGATCTGGGGTTGCCCGGACTCGACGGTGTGGAGGTGTGCCGCCGGCTGCGCACCTTCTCCGACGCCTACGTGGTGATGCTGACCGCACGCGCCGACGAGGTCGACACGCTGGTGGGGCTGTCGATCGGGGCGGACGACTACGTGACCAAACCGTTCAGTCCGCGAGAGCTGTCGGCACGGATCCAGGCGCGGATGAGGCGTCCTCGCAACGGTTTCGCCGGAGCGGCGGCGGGCCGGTCGGGCACGGTCCGCGTGGTCGGTGACCTGTCCATCGACGTTCCCGGCCGAGAGGTGCAGGTGGCAGGCGCGCCGGTCCATCTGACCCGCACCGAGTTCGATGTTCTCGAGGCGCTCTCGTCGGCCCCCGGAACGGTGTTCTCGCGCAGTCGCCTCATCGACGCCGTATGGGGCCCGGAATGGGTCGGCGACGACCACCTCGTCGACGTCCACATCGGCCACGTGCGACGCAAGCTCGGCGACGACGCGGCCCACGGACGATATGTGCGCACCGTTCGCGGCGTCGGCTATCGAATGGGCACCGGGCGATGACCGCGACCGGTCGGCCGAGCCGGTTCGCGGTCGGCACCGGACTGATGCTCGTGATGGCGGCGGTGGTGGTCGCCACCACCGCGTGCGCACTGATGATCGCGTGGCTCGTCGCTCCGGGGATCTTCCATGAGCATCTGCGTCAAGCGGGAATCGACCGCGATTCGAGCGAGGCGATGCACGTCGAACGCGCCTTCGCGGCTGCCGTGGGTGTGTCGTGGGGACTGGCCGCCGTGATCGCCACGGTGTCCGCGCTCGCGGTGAGCTGGTACCTCGCCGGACGCGCGCAACGGACCGTCACGGCGGTGGCGGCGTCGACCGCCCGGATCGCGGACGGCGGGTACGACGTGCGGGTGCACGGCGGCGGAATGGGACGGGAGTTCGACGCGCTCGCCGCAGCGGTGAACCGGCTCGCCGCACGGCTGGCGGAGACCGAGGCGACGCGCCGCCGGACGCTCTCGGACCTCGCCCACGAGATGCGCACCCCGCTCGCCACCATCGACTCGTATCTCGAAGCCGTCGAGGACGGTGTCCGGCGGCCGGACGCCGACACGATGGACATCCTGCATGCGGCGACCGGCCGGCTGCGCCGTCTCGCCGAGGACGTGACCGCGGTGTCGCAGGCGCAGGAGGGCGCGCTGTCGGTGATGCCGGTGCGGACCACCGATCGTGAACTCGCGGAGTCGGCGGCCGCCGCGGCGGGGGAGGCGTATGCGGCGAAGGGAGTGACGCTGCGGGTGGAGGCGCATGCGGCGACAGCCGTCCGCGCCGACCCCGCACGGATCGGCCAAGTCCTGGGAAATCTGCTGGCCAACGCGTTGCGGCACACTCCTGACGGTGGCGCGGTGACGCTGCGGACGCGCTGTGCCGATCCGGACGCCGTCATCGAGGTCGCCGACACCGGCGACGGTATCGCCTCCGACCATCTCTCCCACGTCTTCGACCGGTTCTATCGTGCTGACACCGCCCGCGATCGGGACCACGGTGGCAGCGGGATCGGGCTCACCATCGCGCGGGCTCTGGTCGAACAGCACGGCGGCAGCCTGTCGGCGGCGAGCGACGGGCCCGGCAGGGGAGCGACGTTCACCGTGCGGCTGCCGCGGGTGTGACCGGCCGTCGCGGCTACCCTGGAGTCATGAGTGCACCCACCGCCGATTCGGTCGACGCGACCGCCGGCGTGACGGCAGACGTCACGGCCGCGGTCACCGAACTCGCCACCGCCGCCAAGAAGGCCGCCCGCACGCTCGGGCCATTGACGACCGCGCAGAAGAACGCCGTGCTGCTGGCGGCCGCCGATGCAATCGACTCGGCAGCCGAGGACGTTCTCGCAGCCAATGCCGACGATGTGCGTCGCGCCGAGGAAGCAGGCACCGAGGCGTCGCTGGTCGACCGACTGCGTCTGACCCCGGAGCGCGTGGCGGGCATCACCGGCGGCCTGCGCCAGGTGGCGGCGCTGCCCGATCCGATCGGCGAGGTGCTGGCCGGGAAGACCCTGCCCAACGGTCTCGAACTGCGTCAGGTGCGGGTGCCGCTGGGCGTGGTCGGATTCGTGTACGAGGCCCGCCCCAACGTCACGGTCGACGGCTTCGGCATCTCCTTCAAATCCGGAAACGCGGTCCTGCTGCGCGGGTCGTCGTCGGCCGCGGCGTCCAACGCGGCGCTGGTGGAGGTGCTGCGCGGAGTGCTGCGCGACCACCAGATCGACCCGAACGCGGTGTCGTTGCTGCCGAGCGAGAGCCGCGAGAGCGTCACCGCGCTGATCCAGGCGCGCGGATTGGTGGACGTGGTGATCCCGCGCGGCGGTGCCGGACTGATCAACGCGATCGTCGAGAACGCCAAGGTCCCGACCATCGAGACCGGAACCGGCAACTGCCACATCTTCGTCCACCGGGATGCCGATGTCGACGTCGCAACCCGGATCGTGCTCAACGCCAAGACCCGTCGGCCCAGCGTCTGCAACACGGTCGAGACCGTGTTGATCGACCGCGAGATCGCTGACCGAGCATTGGTTCCGATCACCTCTGCGCTGCAGGCTCAGGGAGTGGTGATCCACGGTGAGGAACCCGGAATGGAACCCGCCACGGAGGACGACTGGCACCGCGAATACCTCTCGCTCGACATCGCGCTCAAGGTGGTCGACGGCATCGACGCCGCGATCGAGCACATCGCGATGTACGGCACCGGTCACACCGAAGCGATCATCACCGGAAGTCTCTCGGCGGCCAACGAGTTCACCTCGCGCGTCGACGCGGCGGCTGTCATGGTCAACGCGTCCACGGCGTTCACCGACGGCGAGCAGTTCGGCTTCGGCGCCGAGATCGGCATCTCGACGCAGAAGCTCCATGCGCGTGGGCCGATGGGGCTTCCGGAACTCACCTCGACCAAATGGCTGGTGTGGGGCGACGGACAGATCCGTCCCGCATGAGCGCGGCGGAGAACATCGGCGGTCCCACCGTGCGTGACGACGTGCGGCCCGCGTTCACCGGGGTCGACGACGTCCGGTCACGGCTCAAGCAGACCGGCTATCTGGCCGACGACGCGACGTCCACCACGGCCTTCCTCGCCGACCGGCTCGGAAAGCCGCTGTTGGTGGAGGGCCCCGCGGGTGTCGGCAAGACGGAACTGGCCCGTGCGCTGGCGCAGGCGACCGGCTCGGAGCTGGTCAGGCTGCAGTGCTATGAGGGCATCGACGAGGCCAGGGCGCTGTACGAGTGGAATCACGCCAAGCAGATCCTCGCGATCCAGGCGGCGGGTCATCGGGACTGGGATGCGACGAAAGGTGACATCTTCTCCGAGGAGTTCCTCCTCGCACGGCCGCTGCTGACGGCGATCTCGCGGACCGAGCCCACGGTGCTGCTGATCGATGAGATCGACAAGGCCGACGTGGACATCGAGGGTCTGCTGCTCGAGGTGCTCAGCGACTTCGCGATCACGATTCCGGAGATGGGGACGGTGACCGCGGTCCGCCGTCCGATCGTGCTCCTGACGTCGAATGCGAACCGCGAACTGTCGGAGGCGCTCAAGCGCCGCTGCCTGTACCTGTACATCGACTTCCCGGACGCACAACTCGAACGGGAGATCCTCGCCTCCCGCGTGCCGGAGCTGCCTGCCCGGCTGGCGGAGGAGATCGTGCGGATCGTCGGGGTGCTGCGGACCCTCGACATCAAGAAGAAGCCGTCGGTGGCGGAGACCATCGACTGGGGCAACACCCTTCTGGCGATGACCGCGGGCGCCGACGTCGCGTCGGGCCGGATCGACGACTCACTGGTGGCGCGGACCCTGGGAGTGGTGCTCAAACACCGCCCGGATGTGAAGACCGCACTGCGCGAACTCAAACTCGGTGACAGATGAGCGGTGGGATGTCACTGATGGGATCACGCAGTCGATGACGGAGCCGCTCGTCGACACCCTGACCGGTTTCGTGGACGACCTGCGCAGCCGCGGCATCACGGTGGGGCCGTCGAGTCTGATCGACGCGGGGCAGGCGATGAGCGTGCTCGATCTGCTCGACCGCGACTCGCTGCGGGAAGGGCTCGCTGCGACGCTGCTGGGCGACCACACTCACCGCGACACCTTCGATCTGTGTTTCGAGCTGTGGTTCCCGCTCGGCTCGGCGGCGCGGCGGTCGGCCATGGAGGTTCCGCGCGACGCGGACGGCAACGTCGACGTGCAGGCCCTGCGGGAGCTGACCGCGGATGTGCTCGCCGATGCCGAGGCGATGAGCGACGGCCGGTTCGACCAGCTGGTCGCGATGATCGTCGGCGAGGTGGGACAGTACGAGTCCGCGCGCGGTGAGGCGTACTCGACCTATCAGGCGATGACGGCGATCTCGCCGCAGACGTTGATCGCCCGTATCGCGGCGGCGATGGCCGGCGGGGAGCCGACGGAGTCGGGCGGGCGGCCTGGCACGGATCCGATGAGCCGTCGCGCGGCTCGGGACGCGACCGAACGGCTGCGGGACGCGGTGACGACTGAGACGCAGCGCCGCATGGCCGAGGTGCGCGGGCGCGACGCCGTCGGCCAGTACGCGGTGCCGAAGCTGCCGGAGATGATCGACTTCTTCTCGGCCAATCCGCAGGATCTGGCCAAGATGCGGCGCACGATCGCACCGATCGCGCGCTTGCTGGCGGCGAAGCTCGAGTTCCGGCGCAGGCGCAACCATCACGGCCAGGTGGACGTGCGGGCCACGCTGCGAGCCTCGATGTCGACCGGCGGCGTGCCGATCGAGCTGCGCCGCCGCAAGCCGCGGCCCGGCAAACCCGAACTGGTGGTGATCTGCGACGTCTCCGGTTCGGTCGCGGGGTTCAGTCAGTTCACGCTGCAACTGGTGTACGCCCTTCGCCAGCAGTTCTCCCATGTGCGGGTGTTCGCCTTCGTCGACACGGTCGACGAGGTCACCGAGTTCTTCGACCGCGGCAGCGGTGACGAGCAGTTCGGCGAGCGGATGCACCGCATGCTGACCGAGGCCTCGATCAGCACGCGCGACGGCCACTCCGACTACGGTCACATGCTCAAGGGGTTCAACGCCCGCTACGGTGATTCGCTCACGCACAAGAGCGCGCTGCTGATTCTGGGCGATGCGCGCAACAACTTCCGCCCGACGCACGCCGACGCCCTCGCCGCGATGCGCGACCGTGTCCGCAACGCCTACTGGCTCAACCCGGAACGCCGGTCGTCGTGGGACTCCGGCGACTCGGACGCCGGCAAGTATGCAGAGGTGATCGAGATGTTCGAGTGCCGCAACGCCGACCAACTGTCGAGAGTGATCGCCGACCTGCTCCCGGTCTGACACTCCCGCACGTCCTTCCCCAGGCCTGCTGAGCGCCCCTTCTCCACGCTAATTGAGCGACCGTTCCCCAGGCTTGTTTGAGCGACTCTTCCCAGGCCTGTTGAGCGAGCGGAGCGAGTCGAAACCCTCCCGACCCCGCACCCCGGCCCGCGACCGCCGCCCGAACCGCTCCCGGTAGACTCAACCGGCATGTCACAGGCCGCACGCGCGCCCCGCCGGATCGGCGTGATGGGCGGGACGTTCGATCCGATCCACAACGGGCACCTCGTCGCGGGCAGCGAAGTGGCCCACCGCTTCGGACTCGACGAGGTGGTCTTCGTCCCGACGGGCCGACCGTGGCAGAAGGAGGGCGACCACGCGCCCGACCCGTCGCGGCTGGTCTCGCCCGCCGAGCACCGGTACCTGATGACTGTCATCGCCACCGCCTCCAACCCGCGGTTCACGGTGAGTCGGGTGGACGTGGATCGCGAAGGCGTGACGTATACCGTCGACACCCTCCGCGACCTCCGGAAGACCTATCCGGACGACGAACTGTACTTCATCACCGGTGCGGACGCCTTGGAGACGATTCTCTCCTGGCATGATTGGGAAGACCTCTTCGAGCTCGCGAACTTCATCGGAGTCTCGCGACCCGGATACGAACTGAATGCCACACATCTGATGGAGCATCTGGCGGCCAAACCGGCCGATGCCCTGCAGATGCTGGAGATCCCCGCGCTGGCGATCTCCTCGACCGATTGCCGTGCACGCGCCGCCGCGGGACGCCCGGTCTGGTACCTGGTACCGGACGGAGTGGTCCAGTACATCGCCAAGCACGGTTTGTACCGAAAGGACCTCGCGTGACCGCTTCTCCCGAAGCCCGCCAGATGGTGACGATCGCGGCTCTGGCCGCCGCCGACAAGGTGGCGACCGACATCGTCGCCCTCGACGTCTCCGACACGCTCGTCATCACCGACGCCTTCTTCATCGCGTCTGCGGACAACGAACGGCAGGTTAACTCGATCGTCGAAGAGATCGAGGACAAGCTGCGCGAAGCCGGATACAAGGCGTTGCGCCGGGAGGGGACGCGTGAGGGCCGTTGGGCGCTGCTCGACTACGGCGATCTCGTCGTGCACGTCCAGCACGACGACGAGCGCGACTTCTACGGGCTCGAACGGCTCTGGAAGGACTGCCCGGCGATCGAGATCGACGGCATCGAGCCGCCGTCGCGCGATCGCGCCGCCGAGGACGACGGCGAACCCTCCGGCGCAGAATCCGCGACGGGCGAATGAGAAGTGAACCCGACGCCGGCGACACCAGTGTCGAACGGCTGACTCCGATCGTCCGCAGGCTGATCCTGCTGCGCCACGGACAGACCGAGTACAACGCGGGACGGCGGATGCAGGGTCAACTCGACACCGAGCTGTCGCCGGTCGGGGTGGCGCAGGCGGCTGTCGCCGGCCGGGCCCTCGCCACTCGTGGACCCCGGCTGATCCGCTCCTCCGACCTGCGCCGCGCCTACGACACGGCGCTCGCGCTGGCCGCGGTGACCGGCCAGGAGGTGGAGACCGACGTCCGGTTGCGGGAGACGCATCTGGGCGACTGGCAGGGTATGACCCACACCGAGGTGGACACCGTCGCGCCCGGTGCGCGCAGGCACTGGCGCGACGACGCCCACTGGGCGCCGCCGAACGGTGAGTCACGCGTCGAGGTGGCGGGCAGGTCGGTCCCGGTGGTCACCGAACTCGTCGACCGTCTCGACGACTGGGGGCAGGGCGAGAACGCCGAGGCGCCGGTGGTTCTGGTGGCGCACGGCGGGGTGATCGCCGCGCTGACCGCGGGTCTGCTCGGGCTGCCGGTGGAGAACTGGCCCATTTTCGGAGGCCTCGCCAACACCAGCTGGGTGCAGTTGTCCGGCCACGCCCTGCCGGGTGAGGAACCGGTGTGGCGTCTGGACGTCTGGAACGCCTCCGCGGAGTCGGCCGAGAGCACGGTGCAGTAGACCGCTATGGGTTCGATCATGGTGCTGGGCGACTCCCTGTCCTTCTACGGAGCCACTGGAGGGCTCGCCGCCGACGATCCGCGGATCTGGCCCAACCTGGTGGGTGCGGACACCGGCCGCGACGTCGAACTCTTCGCGCGTATCGGCTGGACCAGCCGCGACATCTGGTGGGCGATCACGCAGGACCCGCGGGTGTGGGCCGCGGTGCCGGAAGCCGAGGTCCTCGTGCTGGCGTTCGGCGGGATGGACTCGCTGCCGTCGCCGCTGCCGACCGCGCTGCGCGAGCAGATCCGATACGTGCGGCCGGCGAAGCTACGCCAGGCGGTGCGCGGCGCCTACGGCTGGCTGCAGCCCCGGTTGTCGCCGATCGGCTGGCCCATGGCCATTCCGCCGGCGGAGACCGCACGCTACTTCGAAAAGATCCGGGGTGCGCTCGCGCACCTGCGTCCGGATCTGCCGGTCGTCGTCGCGCTGCCTCCGACCCACGACAGCCCGTACTACGGAAACGTCCACCCGGGCCGGATCCCGACCACGGCCGCGATCAGCGAGTGGGCGCGACGCCACCGACTGCCGACCGTGGACTTCTATCCGGTGACGGCGGAGGCGTTCGCCGACCCGGCGGTCGAGATGAACCCGGACGGCATCCACTGGGGATTCGAGGCCCACCGACGGATCGCCGCGCTCATGACGCCCGCGGTCCGCGCCGTTCTCGGCTGACTCACCGTCGAATCACCCAAACCGACCGGCTACCGTGTAGGGGTGCCAGTCGTCGTCGTCACCGATTCGTCCTCGCGGTTGCCCGCGACACTCCTCGACGAGCACAGGATCGGCCAGGTGCCGCTGTACTTGCACACCGAGGACGGTGCCCAGTACGCCGAAGGCGTCGACGAGATCCCGCCCGACGTCATCGGCTCCCAGAAGGTCACCACGTCCGGTGCCAACCTCGGCGATCTCAAGCGCGCGTACGCGCAGGCGTGGGAGGCCAGCGAGGGCGACGGGGTGGTGGCCGTGCACATCTCGCGCAGGCTGTCGGGCACGTGGGGCGCCGCGCGTCTGGCGGCGGACCAGACCGACGGTGAGGTCCGCGTCGTCGACTCGCGCTCGGTCGGGATCTCGCTCGGCCTGACGACGATGGCCGCGGTTCAGGCGGCCGAGAACGGCGCGTCTCGGGACGAGGTGTACGAGGCCGCGGTCCGGGCGGCCGCGACGGCCGAATCACTGCTCTGCGTGCAGGGGCTGGACAATCTGCGGCGCAGCGGCCGGATCAGCGCCGCCGGACACCTGCTCGGTTCGGCGTTGGCGATCAAGCCGATCCTGCACATGTCCGACGGGCTCCTGACGCTGCGCGAACGGCATCGCACGTCCACCAAGGCGGTCGCGAAGATGCTCGACGCCGCAGTGGAACTCGCGGGCGACGACGCCGTGACAGTCGGGATCCAGCATTGTCAGAACCCCGACCTGGCGACCGAGGTGCTCGCGCAGATCAGCAGGCGGCTGGAGAACATCACCTCCACCATCGTCGTCGATCTCGGCGCCGTGCTCGGCAGCCACGTGGGGCCGGGGGCGGTCGGCATCAGCCTCGGACACGGACTGGGGCCCCTGCGCTGATCACGCGCCGTAGTCGGGCAGATCGATGCCGTCGGCCTTGGCGAACTGGCCGGCGAGCAACGACCGCATCGGCCACTTGTTCATCGACCAGTAGGAGAAGCGGCTCAGGGCGACGGCCGCACGGCTCGACGGCGCGTATCCTGATGCGCCGCCGGGCGGCAGCTGCTGAGTACGCGCGATGAACGGCCGCATCACCGCCTGGTACTCGGTGAGCGCGGGCGCGACCTCGCCGCCGGAACGCCCGAGCTCACCGGCCAGGACGTATGCCCCGACCAGAGCCAGGGTGGTGCCCAGACCCGTCAGCGGTGTCGGGCAGTAACCGGCGTCGCCGACCAGCGCCACCCGCCCGGAGGCGAAACGCTCCATCCGCACCTGAGCGAGATCGGCGTACGCCCAGTCGGTCGCCGAGCGCATCTGCTCGAGCAATCGGGGCGCCACCCATCCGACGCCGTCGAACGCTTCCTCGAGCATGCGCCACTGGCTCTCGCGGTCGTGCAGCGGCTCCGGGTCGCTTCCGCGGACGGCGAGCGAGGCCTTGACCGTCCCGTCGACGCGTGACGGGCGGGCCGACACCACTCGGCCGCCGCGGCTGTTGTGCATCAGATACCAGCCGTCGAGCGGCTGATCGATGGTCGCCGTGAACCAGGCGTACCGCAGCCCGATCGGCCGCAGATGGCGGTCGTCGGGGCCGAAGGCGGCGCGGCGCACCGCGGACCTCAGCCCGTCGGCACCGACGACCAGGTCGAACGAGCGGTCTGGGGCGCGCTCGAAGGAGACGGTCACCGAGCCGGTGTGCTGTTCGATGGCGCGTACCGAGTCGTCCCACAGGTACTCGACGGACTCCGGCACGGCCCCGACGAGCACCTCGGCGAGATCGCCGCGCAGGATCTCGTGAGTCGAGACGATGCCGTTGCCGCCGAAGGCTTCCACGGGCAGTTCGCTGCGTCGTCGGCCGCGGGCGTCGACCGTCGCGATCCCGCGCTGGTCGAGCAGGCGTGCGTCGGTGGCCGGCGTCAGTCCCATTCGGTCGATCACGGTCCGTCCGGCCCCGCGCAGATCGACGGTCTGGCCGCCGGGGCGGAGCCGGGGAGCCCGTTCGACCACGGTGACCCGGTGCCCCTGCCGGGCCAGGAGCAGAGCGGATGCGGGGCCGGCGATCGATGCGCCGCTGATGAGGATCTCCAACTTCTTCATGTTGCGACCGTACGCCGTATCGAGTGCACTGCGATACGGTGTTCACGTGTACTTTTCGTAAAAGTGCACTAGAGCACTGGGGGAGGGCGGTCAGATGAGCCGAGCGGAGCAGATCGCGGACGAGTTGCGAATGCGGATCGTCACCGGGCGATTGCGCCCGGGCGACGCCGTCCCATCCACCCGGGCGATCATGCGCGACCACAACGTGGCGATGGCGACGGCGAGCCGCGTGCTCTCGCTGCTGCAGGCGGACGGTCTGATCGAGTCGGTGCCCGGACGGGGCAGCGTGGTGCTCGCACCGGACGGCGGCGACCCCGCCGTGCTGACCGCGGACGGCGTGGTGAGCGCGGCCGTCGCGATCGCCGACGCCGAGTCGCTCGCCGCGGTGTCGATGCGACGGCTGGCCTCGGCGCTCGAGATTCCGACGATGGCCGTCTACCGGTACGTGCCGAGCCGGGAACAACTCGAGTTCGCGATGGTGGACCGGGTCCTCGGCGAAGTGCGGGCACCGAACGCGTCGGGACAGTGGCGCGCCGATCTGGAGGCGGCCGCGACGTCGATGTGGGCGACGATGGTCCGTCACCCGTGGCTGGCGGGCGCGCTCTCGATGACCCGGCCCGCGGCCATGCCCCAGGCGATGCCGCTCGCCGAATCGATGCTGTCCGCGCTTCACGCCACCGGACTCGATCCGGTGCAGGCGTTCACCGACTATCTCGGCCTGCTGAATCTGATCCGGGCGGTGGGTCTGACTCTCGAGCCGGAGCTGGCCGACGCCGCGGAGACGGGGATGAGCAACGACGAGTGGATGGACACCCAGGTGGCGGAGCTGCGCAGACTGACGCCACCGGATCGGTTCCCGAACATGCGCCGGATCATGGAGGTGGGGTACCCGTACGATCCCGAGGTGCTGTTGACGTCGGCGCTGCGGAGATTCCTCGACGGCATCGAGTCGTCCGTGAGCTGAGCGGGCTCGACGCGTGCGCCGCGTCTGTGGAGTTCGGCGAAGCGGTCCACAGATGACCGGGATCGCCGGATCGGCACCGCCGCGCGGCGGGCGCGCTGCCTACTCTTCCCGGCATGGGGAGGAACAAGCGGGTGGCCCGCGACCGCGCAACCGGGGCCGATCCACTGGCACGCCTGGCGGGGCCGGCCCCGCGGGCCGACACGCCGTGGGGTGTCACTGGCATGCCGAACTGGCTCGATACGCCCCAGGGCCGACGGGCGTGGTCGCAGCGGGCTGAATTCGACTGCCTCTCGGATGAACCGGAGGACGAGGACGGCGCCGACCGCCCCGACGACTACGAGCAGGAAGGCTATGAGCAGGAAGGTTATGAGCCGGAGCGCTACGAGCCGGCGGGCATCGAGTCGCTCGGTGACGGCGACCGATCCCGGCACGGTGACGATGAGGAGCCGTGGGACGACGAATGGGATGCGCCGCGTCGCCGGTTCACGATGCTGCCGCCGGCCGCGATCGGCCTGATCGTCGTCGGTCTGGTGGCGTGTGCGATCGCCGGGTACTCACTGCTGAAACAGAACGAGCCGACGGCGCCGCTGGTGGCCTTCGAGTCGAGCGCCGGCCCGCGCGCGCCGGCGGCCGCATCCGGCGGCGATTCCGCGTCGGTACCGCCGCCGTCGTCTCCGCGGATCGTGGTGAGCGTCGTGGGTCTGGTCAATCGGCCGGGTCTGGTGGAACTGACCGGTGCGGCGCGAGTGGCGGACGCGCTGAAGCGAGCAGGCGGGGCCCGGCCCGGCGCCGATCTGCTGAGCCTGAACATGGCACAGCCGCTGCACGACGGAGACCAGATCCTCATCGGCAGGGGCGGGGAGGAGGCGACGGTCCGCAGCGCGGTGGTGGCGGCGGGTTCGGCGCCGGCGGGGGAGTCGCCATCGGTTCCCGGCGGCAGTGCGCCGGCGGCGGGCACCGGCCTCGTCGATCTGAATACGGCCACCGCCGAGCAGTTGGACGCGCTGCCCGGAGTGGGCCCGGTGACGGCAGCCTCGATTCTGGCCTGGCGGCAGGCTCACGGCCGGTTCGACTCGGTTGACCGGCTCGCGGAGGTGGACGGCATCGGACCGGGCAGGCTGGCCAAGCTCAAGCCGCTGGTGACGGTCGGTTAGCGAGGTGCGCACGTCCGACCTGCGGCTCGCGGCACCGGCCGCGGGATGCTGGGCGGCCGCGGCGACGGCGCTCGCGGCGCCGGTCGCGGTGAGCGTGTCGATAAGCGCCGGATTCGGGGCTGCCGGAATCGCCACAGCGGTGTGGAGCAGGCGGAACGCGGGCCTGCGTCGCGCGATCGGCGTCTCGGCCGCAGCGGCGTGCGGATTGATCGCGGCGTCCGCGCTGGCCGTCGTCCTGCGAGTGATCGCCGTCGACTCCGCACCGATCCGAACCGCTGAGGGCAAGCCGACCGTCGAGGTGGAGACCACCGGCGACCCGGTGTTCCTCACCGGCGGACGCATGCGCGTTCCGGTCACCGTCCGTGCGCTGAGCGGCCTCCGCCAGCGACCGGTCGCGGCACAGCTGACCGCGCCGGTGGACGGCCCGGATGTGCTGCCCGGCGAGCGGTACCGCGTACGAGTCCGCGTCCGGCCACCGCGTGACCGTGCGGCCGACCGGTTGCAGGCCGCGCAGTTGACCGCGACCGGTCCGATGACCGGGCTGCGGGGACCGCCGTGGTGGCAGCGCGCTGCCGGTACCGTCCGGGAGCGGTTGCGAGATGTGTCGCTGCGGGCCTTGCCCGAGCGGTCGGCGGGATTGCTGCCGGGACTCGTCCTCGGCGATGTGAGCGGACTCGACGAACGCACGGCCGCCGACTTCCGGGCCGCCGGTCTGGCACATCTCATTGCTGTCTCCGGCAGCAATTTCGCGCTCGTGTGCGGCGCCGTGATTCTCGGCGTCCGGTCGTGCGGAGCGTCCGAGCGCACGGTGGCGATACTGGGCGGCCTCGCGATCATCGGTTTCGTGATCCTGGTCCGCCCCACCGACAGTGTGCTGCGAGCGGCGGTGATGGGGTCGGTGGGCCTGGCTGCGGGTCTGGGCTCGCGACGGGCTCAGGCGCTCCCCGCTCTCGGGACGGCGGTGATCGTGGTGACCCTGCTGTGGCCTCAGATGGCGCTCGCTCCCGGGTTCGCGCTGTCGGTGGTCGCGACGCTCGGGCTGGTGCTGTGGTCGGTGCCGATCCGCTCGGCGCTCGTGCGTCGCGGGGTCCCCGAAGCGCCGGCGACGCTGTTGTCGATGACCCTCGCCGCACAGGTGCTCACCACGCCGTTGCTGATCGCCGTCACCGACACGGTGAACCTCCTGTCGGTTCCGGCGAATCTGCTGGCGGTGCCGGTCGTGGGCATCGCCGGACTGCTGGGCACGGCGGCGGCGGTGATCGGCGGGCTCGGACCGCGCTACGGACCGACCACCGTTCTCGCCGAACTGCTGGTGCGCGCCGCGGGTCCGCCGACGAGGTGGTTGATCGCGGTCGCCGACTGGCTGGGAGGGCCGCGGTGGTCCACGCTGACCGTGCCGGGACCGACCGCGGTCACGGTGCTGGTCCTCGGCGCGGCCGGCGTGCTGGGGTGGCGCAGCCGCGGTCGTGTCCGGGGTGTCTGGCACCATGTTCGATGTGAGCGATCGGCTGTACTTGCTACTCGGAGACGACGACTTCCTGACCGGGCGCGTCATCTCGAAGGTCTCGGCCGAGCGCAGTCGCGAGGCGGGGGTCGACGTACCGGTCACCCGCGTCCGCGCCGGTGAAGTCACCGCGCCGGAGTTGGCTGAACTGTTGAGTCCGTCGCTGTTCGCCGAGGAACGCATCGTCGTGGTGCAGTCCGCCGCGGATGCGGGCAAGGAGCCCGCGGCGCTCATCACCGCGTCCGCCAAGGCGCTGCCCGAGGGCATCACGCTGATGGTGGTGCACACCGGCGGCGGCAGGCAGAAGTCGATGGTGGGTGAACTGAAGAAGGCCGGGGCCCAGGAGTTCGCGTGCGCGGCGCCCAAGTGGCCGTCGGAGCGGATGGACTTCGTGCGCGCGGAGTTCCGCGCGCTCGGCGCCCGGGTCAGCGCCGAGGTGGTGGAACTGGTCACCGAAATGGTGGGGTCGGATCTGCGGGAGCTCTCGGCCGCCTGCCACCAGTTGGTCGCCGACACCGGCAACAAGGTCGACGCCGCCGCCGTTCGGCTCTACTACACCGGGCGTCCCGAGGTGACGGGCTTCGAGGTCGCGGACAAGGCCGTGACCGGTGACCTCGCCGGCGCGCTCGAATCGCTCGCCTGGGCCGAACACCACGGCACCGCGCGTGTTCTGCTCGCGGACGCGCTCGCGGAGGCGGTGCACGCCATCGCGCGGGTCCGGTCGATGGGCGGCGGCGACAAGTACTCCCTCGCCTCGGAGCTCGGGATGTCGCCCGGCCGGGTCGGGAAGATCCAGACCCAGGCTCGAGCCTGGGATTCGGCGTCGATCGGCGAGGCGGTGCTCGTGGTCGCCGACCTCAACGGTGCCGTCAAGGGACAGGCCGCCGATCCCGATTACGCATTGGAGCACGCGGTCGCCACTGTGGCGCGTCTGCGTCCGCGCCGGCGATAGGCGGTGTGTCTCCGCGTCGGCCACCGTCGCGCGAGATCGGGACCCGGAAGCGTGCGACGACAAACACCTCGATGACTCCGTGGCCCGTCATCGAGGTGTTTGCGAAAGTGTGATTCTGTTGTGGCCTCGCTCAGCAGAACGAAGCGGAGCGGCCCGAAGGCCGCCCGGCGTCAGAGCTTGTTGACCGCGAGAGCCATGGCCGACTTCTTGTTGGCGGCCTGGTTCTTGTGGATGACGCCCTTCGACGCAGCCTTGTCCAGCTGACGGCTGGTCGTGACGAGCAGCTCGGCGGCCTTGTCCTTGTCGCCCGAGGCGACCGTCTCGCGGAAGTTGCGGATGGCGGTACGCAGGGCCGACTTGATCGACTGGTTGCGCTGACGTGCCTTCTCGTTGGTCTTGTTCCGCTTGATCTGAGACTTGATATTAGCCACGCGATGTCCTCTTCTGGCGTCCTGTGCGGCCCTCGGCCGACTGTCGTTTGTACCCATCGGCGACAGAGCGGTCCGGTCATCGGCCAGCGTCCATCGCAACAGCGGTCAACGATACCAGCGTCGCAGGAAGCGCCAAAATCGCCCGCACCCGAGGTGCGAGCGTCATCCGGCGGTCCGCACCGCTGCCTACAGTGGAAGCACTATGTCAGTCGTCTATGTCCACGTAGGTCTGCCGAAGACCGGAACCACGCACGTTCAGGATCGGCTGTGGCGCAACCGCGACCACGCCCTCGCCCGGGCCGGGCTGCTCTATCCGGGCAACCGGATCGACGACCACTTCCACGCCGCGGCCCACCTGCAGCCCGAGCGCTACCTCGACTGGGCCGATCCCGCACACGCCGGCGTGTGGCCGTCGATGGTCGCACAGATGCGGGCCTGGCGCGGCTCGTCCCTCGTCTCGCACGAGCTGTTCGCCAACGCCGGTCCGGAGCACATCCGGCGCCTGGTGGCCGACCTGAGCTTCGCAGACGAGGTGCACGCCGTGCTCACGGTGCGCGATCTGGCCAGACAGGTCCCATCGGTCTGGCAGGAGAACGTCAAGAATCAGCGACAGGCGACGCTCGACGAGTTCGTCGAGTCGATCTCCGACGACCACGCCGGCCCCGATCAGGAACCGTTCTGGGAGTTCCAGGACTACCGGCGGATCACTGCGGACTGGTCGGAGGTGGTCGGTCCCGAACGCGTTCACATCGTCACCGTTCCGGCGCCCGGAACCGCGAGCGACGGCGACGGTCTGTGGGAGCGCTTCGTCCGCGCGCTCGGCATGGATCCGGCCGACCTGCCCGCGGAGGTGCCCAGCAGCAACAAGTCACTGTCGGCGACGCAGACCGAACTGCTGCGCAGGCTCAACGGCCGGCTGCAGCCCGAGGACATCGAATGGCGCCGGTACGAGCGTCTCGTCAAAGGCGTTCTGATCGGCGACTACCTGTTCGCGACGCGCGACGGCCGGCCTGAGGGGCTGACCGGGCCGCAGGCGGCCTGGGCCGCGAGGAAGTCGGAGGAGATGGTCGCCGAACTCGTCCGGCGCGGACATCCGGTCGCCGGAACAGTTCAGGACCTTCGAGTGACCGCCACCGCGGGGGACGAGTCCGCCGCTGTCACCGACGGCGACATCGTCGAGGCCGCGCTCGATGTGATCGCACTGTGGGCGAAGACCGGTCCGGTGCCCGACCGCAGTCCCGCGTTGACCACGCGCGCGGCTGATCTCGTGCGGCGGGTGCGGCGCCGGCTGATGCGCTGACGGGTCAGGAAGCGGACTTCGCCGGCGCATTGGGAACGTCCGGTCGACGGCAGCGGGCCGGGTGCCGCGGTGCGCTGCTCATCGTCGTTCCGCGCGCTCGGCGGCCGCGGGCAGGAGCCATGCGTCGACCGCATCGGCCGTCAGGTCGGCGACGCCGCTCCGGTCGGGTTTGAGGCTGTGATCGGCCCGCTCCACTTCGAGCACTCGCACCGGACCGCCGAACAGGTCTATCGCCTCGGCGAACTCCTGCGACGTTCCGAAGGCGTCGCTGCGGCCGTGCACGATCAGCGTCGGCGCGGTGATCGCGGGGAGATGGTCGGTCCGCATGCGGTCGGGTTTCCCGGGCGGATGCAGTGGGTACGAAGTGAGCAACAGCCCGTCGAACAGATCCGGGTCCTCGGCCGCCACCATCGACGCCTGACGTCCGCCGTACGAGTGTCCGCCGACGATCAGCGGGCCGGGAGCCGCGGATCGCAGCTCGGCCACCGCCTCGCGGATGCCGTCGCGGTCTCGGGCCGCCTTCGACGGTGACGGCGGACCCTTGGGCCGGTCCTGCCGGTACGGCAGATCGATGCGCGCGACCGCCAGTCCTCGGGCGGCCAGGGCGCCGCCGACCGCCCGCAGGATCGCGGCCCGGCGGTCGGCGCCCGCTCCGTGCGCGAGGATCACCAGTCCGCGGGGTTCGTCCGGGCACGTCACGTCCGCCGCGACCGTCGCCGTCTCCACCGTGAACTCGTTGTCAGTCATCGCCTGTCCGTACCCATGATGCGTCGAGCCTAATCGGTGGTGCGGCCGCGCTGCGGGCCGTCGGGCCTGCGGCGGCCCGCCTCGCGCGGGGCGGCGGGGTGAACTGCCGGCCGGTGTCGTGCGAAACTGGAGGGTGATCTGCACCGGGCTTCACCCGGGCCCGCCGCGCAAGGAGTGAGTGAGATTCCCAGCTTCGCCGACAAGACGTTCACCGATCCCGCAAAGATCCGCAACTTCTGCATCATCGCGCACATCGACCACGGCAAGTCCACCCTCGCCGATCGGATGCTGCAGCTGACGGGCGTCGTCGAGGAACGGCAGATGCGCGCGCAGTACCTCGACCGCATGGACATCGAGCGCGAGCGCGGCATCACCATCAAGGCGCAGAACGTCCGGCTGCCGTGGAAGGTGGGCGACGAGGAGTACGTGCTGCACCTCATCGACACCCCCGGTCACGTCGACTTCACCTACGAGGTCTCCCGCGCGCTCGAAGCGTGCGAGGGTGCGATCCTGCTGGTGGACGCCGCCCAGGGGATCGAGGCGCAGACGCTGGCGAACCTGTACCTGGCGATGGAGAACGACCTCACCATCATCCCGGTGCTCAACAAGATCGACCTGCCCGCGGCCGACCCCGACCGCTACGCGGCGGAGATCGCACACATCGTCGGCTGCGAACCCGAGGAGGTGCTCCGCGTCTCCGGCAAGACCGGCGTGGGCGTGCCGGAACTGCTCGACGAGGCGGTCCGTCTGATCCCCGCCCCGGTCGGCGACCCCGATGCGCCGGCCCGGGCGATGATCTTCGACTCGGTGTACGACACCTACCGCGGTGTGGTCACGTACGTCCGCGTGGTGGACGGACGCATCGTCCCGCGCGAGAAGATCGCGATGATGTCGACCGGCGCGACGCACGAGCTGCTCGAAGTCGGCATCGTCTCGCCGGAGCCGAAGGCCAGCGCGGGTCTCGGCGTCGGCGAGGTGGGTTATCTGATCACCGGCGTCAAGGACGTCCGGCAGTCGAAGGTCGGTGACACCGTCACCACCGCTCGCAACGGCGCCGACGAGCCGCTCACCGGTTACCGCGAGCCGCGTCCGATGGTCTACTCGGGTCTGTATCCCGTCGACGGGTCCGACTACCCGGTCCTGCGCGAGGCACTCGAGAAGCTCCAGCTCAACGATGCGGCCCTGACGTACGAGCCCGAGACGTCGGTGGCGCTCGGCTTCGGTTTCCGCTGCGGCTTCCTCGGCCTGCTGCATATGGAGATCACCCGCGAGCGGCTGGAGCGGGAGTTCGACCTCAACCTGATCTCCACCGCGCCCAATGTGGTGTACCGCGTGGTGATGGACGACGGCACCGAGCACATCGTGACCAATCCGTCCGACTGGCCCACCGGCAAGACCAGCCAGATCTTCGAGCCGATGGTCAAGACCACGGTGATCGCGCCCAGTGAGTTCATCGGCGCGATCATGGAGCTGTGCCAGTCGCGCCGCGGCGAGCTCGGCGGCATGGACTACCTGTCGGAGACCCGCGTCGAACTGCGCTACACGATGCCGATGGCGGAGATCATCTTCGACTTCTTCGACTCGCTCAAGTCGCGCACCCGCGGTTACGCCAGCCTCGACTACGAGGAGTCGGGAGAGGCGCAGGCCGATCTGGTGAAGGTCGACATCCTGCTGCAGGGCGAAGCCGTCGACGCGTTCAGCGCGATCGTCCACAAGGACTCGGCGTACTCCTACGGCAACCGGATGGCGCTCAAGCTCAAGGACCTGATCCCGCGCCAGCAGTTCGAGGTGCCGATTCAGGCCGCCATCGGGTCGAAGGTCATCGCCCGCGAGAACATCCGCGCGATCCGCAAGGACGTGCTGGCCAAGTGCTACGGCGGCGACATCAGCCGCAAGCGCAAACTGCTCGAGAAGCAGAAGGAGGGCAAGAAGCGGATGAAGACGATCGGGCGGGTCGAGGTTCCGCAGGAGGCCTTCGTCGCCGCGCTGTCCACCGACGAACTCGGCGATAAGCCGAAGGGTAAGTAGTGGCGGCCACGACGTCGCCGGTTCTCGCCGACTCGCCGCTGCCGTATGGGCTTCCGGATTTCGCGTCGATCTCCGACGACGACTTCCTGCCCGCGTACGACATCGCGCTCGCCGAGCATCGCGCCGAGGTGGAGGCGATCGCGGACTCGACGCAGGCCCCGACCTTCGACAACACGGTGGCCGCGCTGGAGGCGTCGGGACGGTCGCTGGCCCGGGTGAACGGGATCTTCTTCAATCTCGAGGGGCCCGACAGCAATCCGCAGCGCGCGAAGATCGCGCAGGTCCTCGCGGTGCGCCTCACTGAGCACGCCAACGCGATCGCGCTGAACCCCGCGCTCTTCGCGCGCATCGCCGAGCTGTACGAGCGTCGCGCCGAACTCGACCTCGACGAGGCGCAGACGCGCCTGCTGGAGCAGCGGTATCGCGACGCGATCCGGTCCGGCGCGGCCCTCGACGAGGCGGGGCAGGAACAGATGCGGGAGATCTCCGCCCGACTGGCGACGCTGACCACCGACTTCGGCCAGCACCTGCTCGACGACACCAACGATTCGGCCGTGCACTTCGAGGACGCCGCGGACCTCGACGGGCTGTCGCCCTCGGAGATCGCCGCGGCTGCACGCGCTGCGGCCGACGCCGGTCGAGACGGCTACCTGGTGGCCCTCGAACTCCCGACCAGTCAGGCGACGGTCGCCAAGCTCACCGACCCCGCCGCGCGTCGCCGCGTCTTCGACGCCTCCGCGGTCCGGTGTGCCCGCGGCAACGCCCACGACACCCGGGAGTCGATCCTCGAGATCGTCTGGCTGCGCGCTCGGCGCGCGGCCCTGCTCGGCTACGCGAACCACGCCGAGTACGTGATCGCCGAAGAGACGGCACCGTCGCCGCAGTCTGTCGCCGATCTCCTGGCTCGGCTCGGCGCCGCGGCGATGAAGGCCGCCGACGATGAGCTCGCGCGCCTGGCCGCACTCGCCGGCGGTCCGCTCGGTGCGGCCGATGTGACCTACTGGCTCGCCGCCGATCAGCGGGCCCGTGCCGCCGGCTCTGCCGAGTCGATCGACATCGACGGCTTCGCGGACTACTGCGAGCTGGACACCGTCATCACCGACGGGGTCTTCGCCGCGGCCGGACGCCTCTACGGGTTGAGCTTCGCCGAGCGCGACGACCTCGCCGGCTACCATCCCGACGTCCGGGTGTGGGAGGTGAGCCGCAACGGCACCGGGATCGGGCTGTTCCTCGGCGACTACTTCGCCCGGCCGTCCAAGCGGGGCGGCGCCTGGATGAACAACATCGTCGACCAGTCCCGGCAACTCGGCACGGCGCCGATCGTGGTCAACGTCCTGAACCTCACCCGTCCCGAGCCGGGCCGTCCGTGTCTGCTCTCCCTCGACCAACTCACGACGCTGTTCCACGAGTTCGGACATGCGATCCACGGGTTGCTGTCGGCGGTCGACTACGTCTCGCAGTCCGGAACCAGCGTGCCGCGGGACTTCGTTGAATTCCCGTCGCAGGTCAATGAGATGTGGGCGCTGCACCCGGAGGTGGTGGCAGGCTACGCGCGGCACCACCTCACCGGTGAACCCGCGCCGGCCGAGCTCATCGACGCCGTCCGCGGCGCGACCGGAACCGAATCGGCGCACTCCACCGTCGAGTACCTCGCCGCCGCCGCGCTCGACCTCGCATGGCACCGGCTCGCCGAGGACGCGATCCCCGACGACGTGCTGGAGTTCGAACGCCGCGCACTCTCCGATGCCGGGCTGGCCGCCGACCTGATTCCGCCCCGGTACCGCAGCACGTACTTCAACCACGTCTTCGGCGGCGGTTACTCGTCGGCGTACTACTCGTACATCTGGTCGGAGATCCTCGACGCCGAGACCGAGCAGTGGTTCCTGGCGGGCGGCGGTCTCAGACCGGAACTGGGAGCGGCGTTCGCCGAGGCGGTGCTGTCGCGCGGCGACAGCGTCGATCCGGTCGCCGCGCATGCCGCCATGATCGGCCACAGCGCCCGGATCGAACCGCTGCTGCTCCGCCGTGGGCTCGCGTAGCGCGGCGGTGCCGGGGCAGTGGCGTGACCCCCGTCGCAGGCACCCGGCGAGTAGGGTTTCAAATCAGTGTGGGCGAAACCGCGCGAGTGCGAGTGCAGATGAGGTGATCGAGCGGTGAACGGCGTTCTGTCCTGGTGGGACGGGGTCGAGGAGTGGCTCACCGGTCTGCCCTTCGTCCCGCAGCTCATCGTCACCGCCGTGGTGCTGGTGCCGTTGGCCACGCTCGTCGCGTCCGGGGTGAACTACCTGGTCGGACGACTCTTCTCGAAGCTCGGCCGCGCGGAGGCCGACGACGATCACGGATTGGGTATCTGACGCGATGTTTCGTTCCAAGGTCACGATTGCTCTGGTGGCACTGCTCGTTCTCGTGTTGCTCGCCTGGCTGATCCTCCGCTAGCACAACCTCGACGCCGCGTCACCACCCTCGCGGAGACACGAATCGCGGCGTTGAGAGCGGCCCGGCGCGGTGGTTAGGTTCTTCGGGTGAGCACGGGAACTCTTCAGCGCGCAGCACTCAAGGCGGCATGCGTGACGGTCGCGCTGGCACTCGTCGCCGCGCTGGCCGGGTGCGGCGGCGGATCCACCGACCGTCCCGATGGCATCGACATCTCCTCGGGAAGCAGGCATCTCAACCTGGTGGCCTACGCGACCCCCAAGGTCGGCTTCGACATGGTGATTCCCGGTTTCCGCGCGACGCCGGAAGGTCACGACGTCGGCTTCTCCCAGTCGTACGGCGCGTCCGGCGATCAGTCGCGGAAGGTGGCCCGCGGTCTGCCGGCCGACGTGGTCAACTTCTCCGTGGAGCCCGACATCACCCGGCTGGTCGACGCCGGTGTCGTCGATGAGGACTGGCAGCAGCAGGCGCCGAACGATTCGATTCCCTTCGGGTCGGTGGTCGCGCTCGTCGTCCGCCAGGGCAACCCCAAGAACATCCATACGTGGGACGATCTCCTGCGGCCAGGCATCGAAGTGGTGACGCCGAACCCGGGCAGTTCCGGGTCCGCGAAGTGGAACCTGCTCGCTCCGTACGCGGCCAAGAGCGACGGCGGCCGGAACCCCCAGGCCGGGCTGGACTACGTCAGCGCCTTGGTCCGCGATCACGTGAAGGTGCTGCCGAAGTCCGGACGCGAGGCCACCTCGGCCTTCCAGCAGGGGCAGGGCGACGTCCTCATCAGCTATGAGAACGAGGCGATCATGCTGTCCCGCAAGAATGCGAGTTCGCCGCCGGCCGACCGCATCGACTACATCGTGCCCTCGGTCACCTTCAAGATCGAGAATCCGGTCGCGGTGGTCAACACGAGCACCGATCCGGCCGCCGCGCGGGCCTTCGTCAGGTACCTGTTCTCGACCCCGGGCCAGAAGCTGTGGGCCGAGGCGGGGTTCCGGCCGGTGGATCCGGACGTCGCGCGGCAGACCGCCCACCTGTTCCCCGGAGACATCCGCAAGGAGTGGACCGTCGCCGATCTCGGCGGCTGGAAGAAGGTCGACAAGCAGTTGTTCGGCAACGGCGGCGAGATCAGTGAGATCTACGCGCGGGAGGCCGGACGGTGACCACCGAGCGCGTCTCTCACGAGACCCAGGACTTCGCGCCGCGCCGCGGATGGCGGCCCGACGGACCGCTCTCGCTCGGGATAACCGGGCTGTGGCTCAGCATCATCGTGCTGCTTCCGCTCGCCGCGATCGCCGCTCAGGCCTTCGACGACGGCGCGGGCGGATTCTGGGACGGCATCACCGATCCGGCGGCGCTGCAGGCGCTGGGCATCACCGTTGTGGTGTCGCTGATCGTCGGCGTCGTCAACGTGCTGTTCGGCACCGTGATCGCCTGGGTGCTGGTGCGTGACGAGTTCCCGGGCAAGGGTGTCGTCAACGCCATCATCGACCTGCCCTTCGCGCTGCCCACCATCGTCGCCAGCCTGGTGCTGCTCGCCCTCTACGGGCCCAACAGTCCCTTCGACATCCACCTGGCGGCCACCCAGCCGGGCGTCGTCCTCGCGCTGACCTTCGTGACGCTGCCCTTCGTCGTCCGGCAGGTGCAGCCGGTCCTGATGGAACTCGACACCTCGGTGGAGGAGGCGGCCGCGGTCCTGGGCGCCGGCAATCGGGTGATCTGGTCGCGAATCGTGCTGCCCGCGCTGCTGCCCGCGATCCTCAGCGGTGCCGGACTGGCGTTCACCCGCGCGATCGGCGAGTTCGGTTCGGTGGTTCTGATCGGCGGCAACATCCCGGGCAAGACGCAGGTCGCTTCGCAGTACATCCAGCAGCAGATCGAGGTCGACGAGCCGGTGAACGCGGCCGCAGTGTCCGTGGCGTTGCTGGTCATCGCCTTCGTCGTCCTGTTCCTGCTGCGTGTCGTGGCCAAGATCCAGACCCGCCGGGAGGGCTCGGAATGATCGTCTCTCGTCTCACCAGATTGACGCTGCGATCCATCGCACTGCTGTACCTGACGGTGCTGCTCGTCGTACCCGTCGGACTGATCTTCTGGCGATCGTTCGAGCACGGGCTGGGGCAGTTCTGGGAGTGGATCACCACGCCGGCGGCCATCTCGGCGCTCCAGCTCACATTGCTCATCGTGGCGATCGTGGTGCCGCTCAACGTGATCTTCGGAGTCCTGACCGCTCTCGCCCTCGCGCGCGGCCGGTTCCGGGGCAAGGGAGTGCTGCAGGCGGTGGTCGATCTGCCGTTCGCGGTGTCGCCGGTGGTGGTCGGCGTGGCGCTGATCGCCCTGTGGGGCGCCGAGGGCTGGTTCGGCGGCATCGAGTCGCTCGGATTCCGCGTCATCTTCGGGATCCCGGGCATGGTGCTCGCCACGATCTTCGTCACCCTGCCCTTCGTCGTCCGCGAGGTGGAGCCGGTGCTGCGCGAGATCGGCACCGAGCAGGAGGAGGCCGCCGCGACGCTCGGCGCCACCGGCTGGCAGACGTTCAGCCGGATCACACTGCCCGCCGTCCGATGGGGTCTCACCTACGGTGTGGTCCTGACGATCGCCCGCGCGCTCGGCGAGTTCGGCGCGGTCACGATGGTGTCGTCGAACTTCCCGGGAGTCTCGCAGACGCTGACGCTGCTGGTGAACTCGAGGTACACCGACGACTACAACGAGTACGGGGCGTACGCCGCGGCGACCCTGCTCATGATGGTCGCCATTCTCGTCCTGGTCGTGATGACGCTCATCGAGCGCCGGGCCAAGGGCAAGCTCGCGGATGCGAGCGCGGAGACGATGAAGGCCGTGTCCGCGGACCGGAACGAACACGAGGCTGCCCACGCGCCGACGGCCGTCGGCGCGGGCGAGGAGAACAACTGACATGTCCATCTCGGTGATCGGCGCCAACAAGCGCTACGGCGACTTCGCGGCCCTCGACGACGTCTCCATCGACATCCCGGAGGGATCCCTGACCTCCCTGCTCGGCCCGTCGGGATCGGGCAAGTCGACGCTCCTGCGCGCCATCGCGGGTCTGGATCGGCTCGATTCGGGAACGGTACGGATCAACGGCGTCGACGTCTCGGGTGCGTCGCCGCAGCAGCGCGACATCGGGTTCGTCTTCCAGCACTACGCCGCGTTCAAGCACCTCACCGTCCGCGACAACATCGCCTTCGGCCTGAAGATCCGCAAGCGGCCCAAGCACGAGATCAAGGCGAAGGTCGACGAGCTGCTCGACATCGTCGGACTCACCGTCTTTCAGAAGCGCTATCCGGCTCAGCTCTCGGGCGGTCAGCGTCAGCGGATGGCGTTGGCCCGCGCTCTGGCCGTTGATCCGCAGGTGCTCCTGCTCGACGAGCCCTTCGGCGCCCTCGACGCCAAAGTGCGTGAGGACCTGCGCAAATGGCTGCGTCAGCTGCACGATGAAGTGCACGTGACGACGGTCCTCGTGACACACGACCAGCAGGAGGCGCTCGACGTCTCCGACCGGATCGCGGTGCTGAACAAGGGGCGCATCGAGCAGGTCGGCAAGCCCGACGATCTGTACGACCGGCCGGACAACGTCTTCGTCGCGTCGTTCCTCGGATCGATTTCGCGGTTGAACGGCGAACTGGTGCGTCCTCACGACATCCGGCTCGGCCGCTCGGCCGAGATGGTCTATCCGCCCGCCGAGACCGCGCTGGACACCGGCGTGATCAAGGCGCGGGTGAAGCGCGTGGTGAATCTCGGCTTCGAGACCCGCGTGGAACTGGTCTCGGCAGCGTCGGGCGAGGAGTTCGTCGCGCAGATCACGCGCGGTGACCAGAACGCCCTGCGTCTGGTGGCCGGCGAGGACATCTTCGCGCGCGCCACGAAAGTTCCGCAACTCTCGGCCGACTAGGGATTCGGTACGGCACGAAGTGCCGTAGATCGCAGGGGTTCGACCGTTCGGCGCAAAGACTTCGGACCTATGGTGGCACTGAGTGTCATTGGACTATGGTGGTCGGGTCACACTGCACCACCACTCCCCGAAGGGGTCACACCATGACGCTTCCCGCCCGATCCGGACTCGACAGCCCGCTGACGCCCCTGCGATTCCTCGACCGTGCCGTCGAGGTGCATCCGGACAAGGAGGCGGCCGTCGACGGCGGTCGGCGACGCACGTACCGCGAGCTGGCGGCTGAGGTGACCCGTCTGGCCCAAGCCCTGCGTGCCTCCGGGATCGGAGAGGGCGACCGAGTGGCGTATCTGGCGACCAATTCGCTGGAGATGCTGGTCGCGCACTTCGCAGTGCCGCTCGCCGGCGGCGTGCTGGTGGCGGTCAACACCCGTCTCGCGCCCGCCGAGGTCCGCTACATCTGCAATCACTCGGGAGCACGTCTGCTGGTCGGCGACGCGCCGTTCCTCGAGGCGCTCGCGGGCGTGGAATTCGAGACCGTGCGCGAGGTGGTCGAGACCCCGAGCGTCGACGGCGAGTACACCGGTGCGGGCGATCTGCGGTACGACGAGCTGACGGCACGCGGCTCCGACAGCCCGATCCCGTGGGAGGTCGACGACGAGAACTCGCTGATCAGCATCAACTACACCTCGGGCACCACCGGCGAGCCCAAGGGCGTGATGTACACCCATCGCGGTGCGTACCTGGCCTCGCTGGGCAACGTGCTCACCCAGGGATTCGGCATCGACACCCGCTACCTGTGGACCCTGCCGATGTTCCACTGCAACGGCTGGTGCGGCCCCTGGTCGGTGACGGCGGTCGCGGGCACGCACGTGTGCCTGCGTGCGGTTCGCGGCGACGACATGTGGCGTCTCATCGACACCGAACTGGTGACCCAGATGAGTGGCGCGCCGACGGTGCTGACCACGCTCGCCACCGCGGGCGAGGCCCACCGGATGGACCGGCCCCTGACCATTGCGACCGCGGGGGCGCCGCCGAGCCCCACGATCATTCGCGCGATCCGCAATCTGGGGATCGAGCTCGTGCACGTCTACGGTCTCACCGAGACCTACGGCCCGTACTCGGTGTGCGAGCCCAGCGCGAGCTGGTCGTCGCTGTCGGGCGAGGAACTGGCCGTGCGCATGGCACGGCAGGGCGTCGGGATGATCACCGCCGATCGGCTCCGCGTCGTTCTCTCGGAGCCCGCCGAGGACGGGACCCTGGTGGACGTGGAGCCCGACGGTGTGATGATGGGCGAGATCGTGATGCGCGGCAATGTGGTGATGAAGGGGTACTTCGAGGATCCGGAGCGTACCGCCGAGGCCTTCGCCGGAGGCTGGTTCCACTCGGGCGATCTCGGCGTGATGCATCCCGACGGCTACGTGCAGCTCCTCGACCGGGCCAAGGACGTCATCATCTCCGGCGGTGAGAACATCTCGACCATCGAGGTGGAGCAGGCGGTGGTGAGCCATCCCGCGATCGTCGATGTCGCGGTGGTCGGCGTGCCGGACGACAAGTGGGGCGAGCGCCCGAAGGCCTACGCGGTGCGCAAGCCGGGCGAACAGCTCACCGAGGCCGAGGTGATCGCACACGTGAAGAGCCGGATCGCGGGCTACAAGGCTCCGCGCGAGGTGGAGTTCGTCGACGATCTGCCGAAGACGTCGACCGGCAAGATCCGCAAGAACGAACTCCGCGACGCCGCCTGGGGCGACTCGACCATGCGCATCCAAGGCTGACCGTTTGAGGGTGGTCGAGCAGCGCGCGTGTGCGTGTCGAGACGTGTGCGTATGTCTCGATACGCTTCGTCACTTCGTTCCTCGCGACTCGACGGGCCTTGGGCCTCACAGGCTTGTCGAGCAGCGCGCGAACGCAGTGAGTGTGCGTGTCGAGACGCGCGTATGTCTCGGTACGCTCGTCACTTCGTTCCTCGCGACTCGACGGGCCTCGGGCTGGGTCTGGCAGGGTTGTCGAGCAGCGCGCGAACGCAGTGAGTGTGCGTGTCGAGACGTGTGCGCATGTCTCGATACGCTTCGTCACTTCGTTCCTCGCGACTCGACGGGCCTGGGGCTGGGTCTGGCAGGGTTGTCGAGCAGCGCGCGAACGTAGTGAGTGTGCGTGTCGAGACGTGTGCGCATGTCTCGATACGCTTCGTCACTTCGTTCCTCGCGACTCGACGGGCCTGGGGCTGGGCTGGGTCTCGCAGGGTGGCCTCGGGCCTCGCAGGGTTGTCGAGCAGCGCGCGAACGTAGTGAGTGCGCGTGTCGAGACGCGCGTATGTCTCGATACGCTCGTCACTTCGTCCTCGCGACTCGACGGGCCTGGGGTTGGGTCTGTCAGGGTTGCCTCGGGCTAGGTCTGGCAGGGTTGCCTTGGGCTGGATCTGCAGGGTTGTCGAGCAGCGCGCGAACGCAGTGAGCGTGCGTGTCGAGACTCCCGGGGCCCGGAGGAAGCGAACTCGGGAGTCAGCTCGCGACGACGACCGCGGCGGCTGTGTACAGGCGAGCGACTGCGTCGACCAGACACGGGTGGTCGGCGACAGGACCGGCCACGACCATCGGTACGTCCATCGCGTCGAGATACCGCTCCACCCGATCGGTCAACAGGCCCGCCGACAGGAACAACGGACTGACCGCGACGCGGTCGGCGCCGTCGGCCAGGAGTGCGTCGACCGTCTCCCGGACGGCGGCGCCGTCACTGCCCAGACGGGTGGCGAAGAGCGTGCGTACCGGCCGGCCGAGCGCTGCGGAGAGTTCGCGGCCTCGTCCGATCACCGACGCATCGCTGCCGGCGTCCGACGATCCGACGGCGAGCATCAGCACGCCGTCGCGAGGGCCGGCACCGGCCTCCGACAGCCGCTCGACCAGCGCCGGAACCGGGGAGTACCGGCCCACGACCGGAGTCTGGACGATGGTCGCGGCGGGATTCGCGGCGTGGGCCGCGTCGATTAGCGCGGGCAGATCCACCTTGCTGTGATAGCCGTCGCCGAACAGCAACGGAACGACCACCACTTCGCCGGGCACGGACCCGAGAACATCGGTGAGCAGCGGAGCGGTCAGGTCGAGGTATGCCAGCTCCACCGTCACGCCGGGCAGCGCGATGCGGACCGCATCGGCCACCCGGCGCGCGGTGACGCCGAAGCGCGGATCACGACTGCCGTGCGCGGCGAGAACGAGCGTGGTCATCCGGACCGGGCGGTCACGCCAAGGCCGGCGACGGCAGCTCGAGCGCCGCCAGCGCGTCGCCGACCAGGCCGGCACCGAGGGTGTTGCCGCCCTGCGGATCGATCAACAGGAAGCTGCCCGACTCGCGGCTGCGCGAGTAGTCGTCGGCCGGGATCGGCTCGGCGGTCATCAGCGAGACCCGTCCGATCTGGTTCAGCTCGATCGACTCCGGTGCCTCGACCAGGGCGAGGTTCTGCTCGTCGAAGAGCGCGTCGAGGCCGCCGACGATCACCTGCGTGGTCTTGGCGCCGTGCTTCAACAGGAGGCGGGCACCGGCACGCAGCGGCTTCTCCGACAGCCAGCACACCGTGGTGGTGAACTGCTGCGCGGGCTCCGGCGCATCGGCCGCCGAGGCGATCAGATCGCCGCGCGAGATGTCGATGTCGTCGGTCAACAGCAGCGTGACGCTCCGGCCGGCGTGCGCCGTGTCCAGCTCGCCGTCGGGGGTATCGATCTTCGCGATCGTCGAGCGCAGACCGGACGGCTGGACGACGATCTCGTCGCCGACCGACACGCTTCCCGCGGCCACCAGACCGGCGTAGCCGCGGTAATCCGGGTACTCGGGGGTGCGCGGCCGGATCACGTACTGCACGGGGAACCGGAGTCCGACCTGCCCGCGGTCGAGCTCGTTCGGCACCGTCTCCAGATGCTCGATGAGAGTCGGGCCGTCGTAGTACGGCGTGTTCTCCGAGCGGATCGCGACATTGTCGCCGTGGAGCGCCGAGACCGGGATCTCCTGGACCTGCTCGGGCGAGTAGCCGAGCGACGCGGTGATCTGGTTGAACTCGGCCGAGATCTCGGCGAACACCTCGGCGGCGTTCTCCACGAGGTCGATCTTGTTGACAGCGAGCACCAGCCGCGGAACGCCGAGCAGGGCCATCACGGCGGCGTGCCGACGCGTCTGGGCGACGACGCCGCTGCGGGCGTCGACCAGCAGGATCACCAGCTGCGCGGTAGATGCGCCGGAGACGGTGTTGCGCGTGTACTGCACGTGGCCGGGGGTGTCGGCGAGGACGAACGACCGGGCGGGGGTCGCGAAGTAGCGGTACGCGACGTCGATGGTGATGCCCTGCTCGCGCTCGGCGCGCAGGCCGTCGACCAGGAGCGACAGGTCCGGGGTGTCCATGCCGCGGTCCACCGAGGCCTTGGTGACGGCGTCGATCTGGTCGGCGAGCACCGACTTGGTGTCGTACAGCAGGCGGCCGACGAGGGTCGACTTGCCGTCGTCCACGGAACCGGCCGTGGCGATGCGCAGAAGGTCGGGGGAGTGCTTCATCAGAAATATCCTTCGCGCTTGCGGTCTTCCATGGCGGCCTCGGAGACGCGGTCGTCGCCGCGGGTGGCTCCGCGTTCGGTCAGCCGCGATGCGGCGACCTCGGCCAGAACGGCTTCGTTGTCGGTGGCCTCGGACAGCACCGCACCGGTGGTGGAGCCGTCGCCGACGGTGCGGTAGCGCACCATCCGGGTCTCGACGGTCTCGTCCTCGCGCGGTCCTCCCCACGGCCCGGCGGTCATCCACATGCCGTCGCGCTGGTACACCTCGCGCTCATGCGCGTAGTACAGCGGCGCCAGCAGCACCTGCTCGCGGGCGATGTAACGCCACACGTCCAGCTCGGTCCAGTTGCTCAGCGGGAACACGCGCACGTGCTCGCCCGGAGCGTGCCTGCCGTTGTAGAGGTTCCACAGTTCGGGACGCTGACGCTTCGGGTCCCACTGGCCGAAGGCGTTGCGCAGCGAGAAGATGCGTTCCTTCGCGCGGGCCCGCTCTTCGTCGCGCCGGGCGCCGCCGAACACGGCGTCGAAGCGGTTCTCGCTGATGCCGTCCAGCAGCGGGATGGTCTGCAGCGGGTTGCGGATGCCGTCCGGCCGCTCGGTGAGACGACCGTCGGCCAGATACTCCTCGACGCTCGCGACGTGCAGGCGCAGGCCGTGACGTTCGACGATCTCGTCGCGGAACTCGATGATCTCCGGCAGGTTGTGGCCGGTGTCCACGTGCAGCAGCGAGAACGGCAGCGGCGCGGGCCAGAAGGCCTTGAGCGCCAGGTGCAGCAGCAACGTCGAGTCCTTGCCGCCGGAGAACAGGATCACCGGCCGCTCGAACTCGCCCGCCACCTCGCGGAAGATGTGGATGGCCTCGGACTCGAGGGCGTCGAGCGTGGTGAATCCCTCGTCTCGCTGCGCTCGCTCAGGACGGTGTTCGTCACGGTCCGCGACGGCGGACTGGACGTCTGTCGATTCGATGATGCTCATGCGTGCAACCCGCATTCTGTCTTGGCGCTGCCGGCCCAACGGCCGCTGCGCGGATCGGCTCCGGCGGCTGGTTTGACGGTGCACGGTTCGCACCCGATCGAGGGATAGCCCTCGTCGACCAGCGGATTCACCAGGACGCCGTGGCTGTCGATGTAGTCCTGGAACTGCTCGTCGCTCCATGCGGCGAGCGGATTGATCTTGACCAGGCCGAAGCCCTCGTCGAAGGAGATCAACGGTGCGTTGGCGCGGGTGGGCGCCTCCACGCGGCGGATACCGGTGACCCATGCGCGGAAGGGTGCCAGGGCACCGCGCAGCGGGACCACCTTGCGCAGCCGGCAGCATTCGGCCGCGTCGGTGGCGAACAGATTTCTGCCGACCAGCTCGTCCTGCTCCTGCACCGTCTGCTCGGGCGTGATGTTGAGCAGTTCGAGGTCGTAGACCTGCTCGACGGCGTCCCGGGTGCCGAGGGTCTCGGCGAAGTGGTAGCCGGTGTCGAGGAACAGCGCCTTGAGCCTGCCGCCGATGGCCTCCTTGTCCTCGATCGCCTTGTCGGCGACGTCGATCAGTACGGCGTCCTGCATGTTCGCCGCGATGACGAAGTGCGGGCCGAAGGTCTCGGCGGTCCAGCGCAGCAGTTCCTCGGCGGTGGCGTCGGGTCCGAGCTGCTCGGCACCGGCCTCCGCGATCGCCTTCAGTTCGTCCAGATCATCTGTGGTGACGGTCATCGTCTTTCCCTCACTGCAGTTCGGCGTCGTCGGCGCGGACCGCCCATTCGGCGAAGCGTTCGCCGGGGTTGCGGCCTGCGATGAAATTGCGGACGAGACGTTCGATGTACTCGGTGGCCTCACTGGCGTAGATCTTGTGCTGGCGCAGCTTTCGGCCGAAGCCGCTGTCGAAGCCCAGGCTTCCGCCGAGATGCACCTGGAAGCCCTCCACCGGGGTGCCGTCGTCGTCGATCAGCTGACCCTTGAGGCCGATGTCGGCGACCTGCACGCGGGCGCAGGAGTTGGGGCAGCCGTTGAAGTTGATGGTGATCGGCACGTCGAGCTGCTCGTTGAGTTCGGCCAGACGCTTCTCCAACTCCGGAACCAGAGCCTGCGACCGGCTGCGGGTCTCGGTGAACGAGAGCTTGCAGTACTCCAGACCGGTGCACGCGATCAGGTTCCGGCGCCACACCGACGGCTTCGACTGCAGGCCGACGGCGGTCAGGTCCGCGTCGAGTTGGGCGATCCGGTCCTCGGGGACGTTCACCACGACCAGCTTCTGGTACGGCGTGAAGCGGACGCTGTCGCTGCCTGCCTTCTCCGCGGCATCGGCGATCGCGTACAGCACGTCGTCCGACAGTCGGCCGGAGACGGCGGAGAACCCGACCGCGTACAGGCCGTTCTTCTGCTTGGTGACGCCGACGTGGTCGATCGGCTGCTTCGGCGGAGTCGGCGCCGGGCCGTCGATGAGCTTGCGGTGCAGGTACTCGTCTTCGAGGACCTGGCGGAACTTCTCCGGCCCCCAGTCCTTCATCAGGAACTTCAGCCGGGCCTTGGAACGCAGGCGCCGGTAGCCGTAGTCGCGGAAGATCGCGACTACGCCCTCCCAGACGTCGGGGACCTCGTCGAGCGGCACCCAGACACCGAGCCGCTTGGCCAGCATCGGGTTGGTCGAGAGCCCGCCGCCGACCCAGAGGTCCAGTCCGGGGCCGTGTTCGGGGTGCTCGACGCCGACGAACGAGACGTCGTTGATCTCGTGCACCACGTCCTGCAGACCCGAGACGGCGGTCTTGAACTTGCGCGGCAGGTTCGAGTACTCGGGGTTGCCGATGTAGCGGCGCTTGATCTCGGCGAGGGCCGGACTGGCGTCGAGGACCTCGTCGGTGGAGAGCCCTGCCAGGGGAGAGCCGAGCATGCCGCGCGGGCAGTCGCCGCAGGCCTCGGTGGTCTCCAGGCCGACCTCTTCGAGCCGGCGCCAGATCTCCGGGACGTTCTCGATCTCGATCCAGTGGTATTGCAGGTTCTGGCGGTCGGTGACGTCGGCGGTACCGCGGGCGAAGTCGCGAGAGATCGACGCCAGCGTGCGCACCTGCGCCAGGTTCAGCTGTCCGCCGTCGGTGCGGACCCGCATCATGAAGTACGGCGCCTCGATCTCGTCGATGTGGGCTTCGCCCGAGTACGTTCCGTCGAATCCTTCGGCCCGCTGGGTGTAGAGGCCCATCCAGCGGAAACGGCCCCGCAGGTCGGCCTTGTCGATGCCGTCGAAGCCGACGTACTGGTAGCTGTCGATGATGCGACGCCGCACATTGAGCGGGTTGTCGTCGCGCTTGCTCTGCTCGTTCGCGTTGAGCGGGGTGCGATAGCCGAGGGCCCACTGGCCTTCGGATCGGCGCTTGGTGGGACGCGCGCGCTTGCGGGGCGCCTCGGTGGGCGTCTCCGTCGGCTCCGCGGTGGTGGGGGACGTGAGCGTCATCAGTTCTCCTGAGCGTGCAGCGCACAGCACGGCACGACGATTGGGCTGAAATAAGAATGTGACGAAGATCGGCATCCTCAGAGACCCGCGATGGGCTGGCGGGTCGGGACTTCTCGAAAGGCCGAGACGTCGGCTAGTGCCGACAGAAAGCGCTGCAGACGCGCTTGAGATCGATGTGCCGCCGTTCGGCGAGCCACACTCCTGAGGAAGTCACGACTGCCATAGTGCCACGTCCGACGAGGTCAGTCTACTTGGGGTTATTTTTCCTCAGCGTGAGATTAATATCCTTGACACGGCGTGAGTCATGATGGATAGGTGATTGACCGACGTGCTCCGGAGGCACTCTCCGCACAGGCACGCACCACAGTGGCGACCGCCGACCCCAGTCGGCCGCTGAGCCTCTACCTCCACGTGCCGTTCTGCGCCACGCGCTGCGGATACTGCGATTTCAACACGTATACGGCCGGTGAACTCGGTTCGTCGTCGTCCCCGCAGAGCTGGATGGAGGGGGTGCGCGCCGAACTCGATCAGGCCGCCGCGCTCCTGGCCCCGGGCCGGCGCGTCGGCACCGTGTTCGTCGGCGGCGGCACCCCGTCGCTGCTCGGCGCCGACGGGCTCGCCGACCTGCTGGGGGCCGTGCGCGACTCGTTCGTCCTCGCGCCCGGCGCCGAGGTGACGACGGAGTCGAATCCGGAGTCGACGTCGCCGGAGTTCTTCGAAGGGCTGCGGGCCGCGGGGTTCACCCGCGTCTCGCTCGGGATGCAGTCGGCCGCGCGGCACGTACTCGCGGTACTCGAACGCACGCACACGCCCGGCCGTGCCCTCGACGCCGCGCGCGAGGCCGCGGCGGCGGGCTTCGAGCACCTCAATCTGGATCTGATCTACGGGACACCGGGTGAGCGCGACGAGGATCTCGACGCCTCGCTCGACGCCGTCCTGTCGGTCCCCGTCGACCACGTCTCGGCCTACGCGCTGATCGTGGAGGACGGAACGCGGTTCGCCCGCAAGGTGCGCCGCGGGGAGATCCCCATGCCCGACGACGATGTGCTCGCGGCGCGCTACGAGATGATCGACTCGCGTCTGCGCGCCGCGGGAATGGCCTGGTACGAGGTGTCGAACTGGGCGCGCGCTCGCCCGGATGCGTCGCCCGACCCGGATTCGGTGTGCCGCCACAACGAGGCGTATTGGCGCAGCGACGACTGGTGGGGGATCGGCCCGGGTGCGCACTCGCATGTGGACGGGGTGCGCTGGTGGAATCAGAAGCATCCGGCCACCTATTCGGCGTCGCTGGCCTCCGGCTCGCTCCCGATCGGCGGCCACGAGATCCTCACCGCGGACGACCGGCACACCGAGGCGGTGATGCTGCGTCTGCGCATGCACCAGGGGCTCGACGTGAACGTGCTCTCGGGCGCGGAACGGATTCGAGCCGACGCCGCGGTGGCCCAGGCGCTGCTGCGGACGGTCGCGGGCGCCTATGTGCTGACCGATCGCGGACGCCTGCTCGCCGACGGCGTGGTCCGCGACATCCTCGTCGCGCAGTAGCGGACCTCGGCCGTGCGGTCGCGGCTGAGAAGGGCGGTCATCCCGTCTGGTAGACCCCGCTGCCCGTCGCGACGAGCCCGTCGTCGGCCCGGGTCCGGATCTCGACCGCGCAATGGTTGAGTCTCCGGCCCTTGCGAAGCCGGGTCGCGACGATCTCGATGTCGTCGTTCATGGCGGGTGCGATGAAGTTGACGGACATGCTGACGGTGACCCCGCGCAGCTTCTCGGGTACCGGGTCGTCACCCGCCCATGCGGCCGCCATGATGCCCAGATCCACGCATGCTCCGATGGCTCCGCCGTGGACCATCGGCCCGACCGTGGTGTTGGACTCGGCGAACGGGAGGCGCAGGTGTGCGGTGCCCTCGCCGATGTCGATCAACTCGACGCCGAGTGTGTCGATGAACGGTGATGTGGGGAAGAACGCGCGCATGGCGTCCGAGCCGGTGGCCGGCTGTCGGTCGGCGGTGGTCGTCATCTGAATGCTCCTTTTCGTAGTATTACTATGAAACCATAATTTGACTACGAAATCGTAGTGTTACTACGTTATTGATATGACAGTTCCCTTGACCCCGCCGTCCGACAAGCGACGCCGCCGAACACATGACGCGGTGCTCGACGCAGCCGCAGAACTCTTCGCCGACCAGGGGTTCCGCCGCACGTCCGTCGACCAACTCGCCCACGCGGCCGACGTGGCGCTGAGCTCTATCTACTCGAACTTCCCGGGCGGCAAAGCCGACGTGTATGTGGCGCTGGCATGCCGAATCGCCCGCGACCACGTGGAGCGGATGGAGGCGGCGATCGCTTCCGCGGAAGAGGCCGTGGAACTCGCCGTCTTCGACGAGTACCTGCTCTTCCACGCCGACAACCCGCTGGCCTTCCGGGCGCTGGGACTGGTCGACGTCGGTCCGGACGATTCCGAGCTCGTCGACCAGGCGCGGGCGATGATCCGCGGGCTGCTCGGCGGGCTCGTCGAGCACGCGGTCGGAGCGTCGGCCCTGCCGCCCCGCGCGGCGAGACTCGAGGCGCTGCGGCTGTGGGGTACGGCGAATGGCATGATCTCCCTGCGTGCACAGGGGTTCACCGACTCGGCCGAGTTCGACGCCTTGCTCGCGTCGATCCGCGGTGAGCTGGCCGACCGCGTCGACGGCGCGCACCGGATCGGCGCGCGATGAGGGCGGGCGAACACCTGACCCCGCCGCCCGACTCCCGGTTCGCTCGCGAGGTGGCTGAGCGTGCAGCCGACGAACTCTCCGGCCCGGTGCATCAGCACAGCCTCCGATGCTGGCAGTGGGCGATCGCGTTCGCCGAGGTCGACGGCCTGGACGTCGATGCCGAGCAGTTGTGGACGGCGACGATGCTGCACGATCTGGCGCTCGGTGCGCCCGATCACCCCGACTACGGCTGTTTCGCCGCGCTCGGCGCCGATCATGCGGCCCGACTCGTCGCGGCACACCGAGGCCAGGCGCAGGCCGAGGTGGTGCGCGCGGCGATCGCCGGACACTTCCACCCGGCCGTTCCGGCGGAGCCGGTCGCGCGATGCCTGCACTCGGCGGTCGAACTCGACGTCGTCGGATACCGGCTGAGGGAGGTCGACGGAGGGCTCGTCACGGCCACCGAGAGCGCGCATCCGCGCGCCGGGTTCGGCGAGGTGTTCACGACTGCGATGAGAACCGAGGCGAGACTGCGACCGCACTCGAGCGCGGCAGTGCTGTGGCGCGCCGGCGCGCGCGTTCCGATGGCATTGAACCCGCTCGCGCGTTGACCGATCCGGTCGCCGGTGCGTCGGCCGGATCAGTCGGGCAGCCGATGCGCGCCGACCGAGCGGCGGCGCCTGCCGGTGACCGGGGCGATCGGCGCAGTGATCTCCAGCTCGCCGGACTCGGGTGCGACGCGGCCCGCGGCGATGCGCTCGTCCAGATCGAGCATCCGGGCGTGGATGATCGTGCGGTTCCGCAACGCCGAGCGCACGGCCCGGTGCAGCCCGTCCTCGAGATACAGGTTTCCTTCGAACAGCACCACGTGGGCGAACAGGTCGCCGTAGAAAGTCGAATCCTCCGACAGCAGCTTGTCGAGTGCGAGGACGGTGGTGACGGTGGTGAGCTGATCGAGCCGGAACTGGCGCGGCGGGATCTGCGCCCACTCGCGCGCGGTGAGACCGTGATCGACGTAGGGTCTGCCCTCGCGCACGCCCTTGAAGATCATCGGGTCCTGGTCTTTCCGTCGGTTACGTAGAATGGTCGTATCCACTGTAGGCAAAGTCGTGGCATCGGGAGGTACGGACTTGTCGTCGTCGACGGATGACCGGCGTTTCGAGATCTTGCGTGCGATCGTCACCGACTACGTCTCCACGCAGGAGCCGATCGGGTCGAAAGCGCTCGTGGAGCGCCACCACCTGGGAGTCTCCAGCGCGACCGTCCGCAACGACATGGCGGCGCTCGAAGCCGAGGGGTACATCGCCCAGCCGCACACCAGCTCGGGTCGGATCCCGACCGACAAGGGCTACCGGATGTTCGTCGACCGCATCAGCGAGATCAAACCGCTGTCGGCCGCCGAACGCCGCGCGATCCTGTCGGTGCTCGACAACGGGGTCGACCTCGACGACGTACTGCGCCGCTCGGTCCGCCTGCTCGCGCAACTCACTCGCCAGGTCGCCGTGATCCAGTATCCGGTGCTCTCCACCGCCCGCGTGCGGCACCTCGAAGTCGTCTCACTCTCGCCCACCCGATTGCTGCTGGTGGTCATCACCGACACCGGCCGGGTGGAGCAGCGGATGGTGACCCTCTCCGAGGAGATCGACGAGGACAACCTGGTGCGGGTGCGCGACATGTTCTCCACGGCCCTGGACGGCAAGCGGCTCGAAGACGCCTCGGTGGCGGTCGCCGAACTGGCGACCACCGCGCCCGCGGACCTGCGCGAGGCGGTCATCACCATCGCCACCGTGTTGGTCGAGACCCTCGTGGAACGCGGAGACGACCGGCTCGTCCTCGGCGGCACGTCGAACCTCGCGCGGTCGGCGGCCGACTTCTCCTCGAACATGGGCGGCATGGACATCGTGCTCGACGCGCTCGAAGAGCAGGTGGTGGTCCTCAAGCTGCTCGCGCACACGCAGCGGACCGGAAAGGTCACCGTCCAGATCGGCGAGGAGACCAACACCGAGAACCTCCGGAGCACCTCGGTGGTCTCGACCGGGTACGGTGCTTCGGGCACCGTCTTCGGCAGTGTCGGTGTGGTTGGACCCACCCGAATGGACTATCCGGGAACAATCGCATCGGTGGCGGCGGTTGCGAAATACGTCGGCGAAGTCCTCGCCGACCGTTAGTTGATGTCTTGATTGCGAAGGACCTAATTCACCGTGGCTCGTGACTACTACGGAATTCTGGGCGTGTCTGCAGGCGCGTCGGACCAGGAGATCAAGCGTGCGTACCGCACGCTGGCTCGCGAACTGCACCCCGACGTCAACCCCGACGCCGAGGACAAGTTCAAAGAGGTCACGACCGCCTACGAGGTGCTCTCCGATCCCGAGCGCCGGCGCATCGTCGACGCGGGCGGCGACCCCCTGGCGGGCCCGAGCGGCGGCTTCGGAGGCGATCCGTTCGGTGCGGGCGGGCTCGGCGACATCTTCCAGACTTTCTTCGGTGGGGCCACTGGCGGCTTCGGGGGCGGCCGCGGTCCCCGGGGACGGGTGCGCCCCGGTGAACCCGCACTGGTGGGCGTCAGTCTGACCCTGGAGGAGATCGCGGCGGGCGCACGCAAGGAGATCACGGTCGACACCGCGGTCCTGTGCGATACGTGCAAGGGATCGGGCACCCGCGACGATTCGAAGCCGGTGACCTGCGCGACGTGCAAGGGCGCCGGTGAGATCCAGGCCGTGCAGCGGTCCTTCCTCGGCCAGGTGATGACGGTGCGCGAATGCCCGGAGTGCCACGGCGTCGGAGAGACCATCCCCGATCCGTGCCTCAAGTGCGGCGGCGACGGCCGCGTCCGTTCGCGCCGCACGATGACCGTGAAGATCCCGGCCGGCGTCCAGGACGGGATGCGCGTGCGACTGGCCGGGCAGGGCGAGGTGGGACCCGGCGGAGGCCCGGCGGGCGATCTCTACGTGGAGGTCTCCGAGCAGGCCGACGACGTCTTCGTCCGTGACGGCGACGATCTGCACTGCACCGTCCGGGTGCCGATGGTCGACGCGGCGCTGGGCACCGAACTCACCGTCGACACCGTGCTCGGCGGCTCCGCGACCCTCACCGTCGAACCCGGCACCCAGCCCGGCACCGTCGTCCGGGTGCGCGGCCAGGGTCTGCCGCATCTGAACTCAGGTGTGCGCGGCGACCTGCACGCACATCTGGACGTGGTGGTGCCGAAGCGGATCGACGGACGCCAGAGCGACCTGCTCCGCGAACTCCGCGAGGTCTCCGGCGAGGAAGTGGAACTTGTGACCGCCACCTCCAAGGCCGCCGCCAACGGCGGACTCTTCTCCAAGCTGCGTAACGCCTTCGCCGGCCGATGACGCCGCCGCTCTTCTGGGTCGACGAGGTGCCGCGCGCCGGCGACACCACGGTGCTGTCCGGCCCGGAGGGCAGACATGCGGTGACCGTCACGCGGATCGGTGCCGGTGAGACGGTGACCCTCGGCGACGGACGCGGAACCACCGCCGAGTGCGAGGTGATCGAGGTCGGCGGAAAGGACCGGCTCACCGTCCGCGTCGGCCGGGTACAGGTCCACCCCCGTCCCAAGCCGCTGGTGACGGTCGTGCAGGCGCTGCCGAAGGCTGAACGCAGCGATCTCGCCGTCGACCTGATGACTGAGGCCGGGGTCGACGCGATCGTGCCGTGGCAGTCGGCGCGCACCATCGCCCGCTGGAGCGGCGTGAAGGCCGTCAAGGGTGTGGAGAAGTGGCGTGCCACCGCGGCCACCGCGGCCAAGCAAGCGCGCCGGGCGTGGATCCCCGAGGTCGCCGATCTGGCCGGCACCACCGACGTGCGCGAGCTGGCGGCACGGGTGGCCGCCGACGGCGGGATCGTCGCGCTGCTTCATGAGGCCGGCGCGGTCGCGTTCCGTTCGCTGGATTTCGCCGAGGTGCCCGAGGTGCTTCTCGTGGTGGGGCCCGAAGGCGGACTGGCGGAGGCGGAGATTGCCGACCTCACCGCCCTGGGTGCGGTGCCGGTGGTGCTGGGTCCGGAGGTGCTGCGTACCGTCGCCGCCGGAGCGGTGGCGCTCGGCGCCCTCGGCGCGGTCACCGACCGCTGGACTCGATAAAAGGACGTCTGTTGCGTCGCAAGAAGATTCACTATGGCGATCAGCCAAGCCAGTTCGGCCACCTGTATCTTCCGGAACGGGGGCCGGCCGAGTGCGCGCCGCTCGTCGTCCTGGTGCACGGCGGATACTGGTCCACCGAGTACTCGCTGGTGATCAACACACCGGTCGCCCGCGACCTGGCGCAGCGCGGGGCGGCGGTCTGGAACATCGAGTACCGCAGGGTGGAAGAGACCGGCGGCGGCTGGCCGGGTACCGGGCGCGATGTGGTCGCGGCGATCCGTGCCCTCGAGGGTCCGGTCGCCGAACAACTGGCGATCGACGGCGTCAAGGTCGATCGCAAGAACGTCGCCGTCGTCGGACACTCGGCGGGCGGACAACTCGCGGTCTGGGCGGTCGCGCAGACCGACGCGAGAGCGGGCGGCTTCCGCATCGCGACGGTGGTGCCGCAGTCCGCGGTCCTCGACTTCACCGGCGGCGCCTCCGACCGCCCGTCGGTCCGTCGGTTGATGGGCGTCTCGTTCGAGGAGGCGCCGGACCGCTACGCGGCGGCGTCGCCCGCCTGCCAGCCGCCCTTCGACGCGCTGGTGGCCGCCGTGCACACGGCCGACGACGCCTCGGTGCCGATCGAGCTGAGCCGCCGCTACGTGGAGGGGGCCGCCGCGCGCGGTCAGCGGGCGGTGCTCTACGAGGTGCCGGGGGAGGGGCACGACGCCTTCGTCGATCCGCGCAGCGCGGCGCACCGGCAGACCCTGCGGGTGCTCGGCATCTGACCGGCGACGGCGGCCGCGGGCGTACTCGCTCGCACCCGGCGATCACCGGCGATAGACTTGAGCGAATCCACACAAGCGTGCGACCGCCCGCCGACCGACCTCGGGGAGACGAAACTCAGTGACTGACGACAACCGCGACGCCCCGACGGCCGCGGCGGTGACCAGTTCGAATATCGAGGTTCCCCAGGACCTGGCGGTGGGGCTGCTCGGCGCGGCCGACGTCAACCTCCGCACCCTGGAGGTGCAGCTGCCCGCCGACATCCACGTCCGCGGCAATCTGATCACGCTCACCGGCGTACCCGCCGACGTGGCCGCGTCCGAACGGGTGATCGCCGAACTGGTCCGCGTGGTGCGCGGAGGGACCACACTCACCCCCGACCTGGTGCGTCAGAGCCTGTCGATCCTGGCCACGAGCGATTCGGAGACCCCCGCCGATGTGCTGAGCCTCGACATCATCTCGCGGCGCGGCAAGGTGATCCGCCCCAAGACGCTGAACCAGAAGCGGTACGTCGACGCGATCGACGAGAACACGATCGTCTTCGGAATCGGACCCGCGGGCACGGGCAAGACCTACCTCGCGATGGCCAAGGCGGTGCAGGCACTGCAGACCAAGCAGGTCAGTCGCATCATCCTGACCCGTCCCGCGGTGGAGGCGGGAGAACGGCTCGGCTTCCTGCCCGGCACGCTCCATCAGAAGATCGACCCGTACCTGCGCCCGCTCTACGACGCGCTCCACGACATGATGGATCCGGAGGCCATCCCCAAGCTGATGGAGGCCGGTGTCATCGAGGTGGCGCCGCTGGCCTACATGCGCGGCCGGACGATCAACGACGCCTTCATCATTCTCGACGAGGCTCAGAACACCACGGGCGAGCAGATGAAGATGTTCCTCACCCGCCTGGGCTTCGGCGCCAAGATCGTCGTCACCGGCGATACGACGCAGATCGACCTCCCGGGCGGGGCCCAGTCGGGCCTGCGCGCTGCGGCCCGCATCCTCGACGGCATCGACGACATCCATTTCGCGAACCTGACCAGCGCGGACGTGGTGCGGCACCGGTTGGTGGCCGACATCGTCGACGCGTACGGCAGGGCCGAGGCTCACGAGGGCAATCGCGCGGCCCGACGCGAAGGGCTGCGCCACACGAGCGGAGGGCGTCGCCGGTGAGCGTCGAACTGTTCAACGAGTCGGGCGTCGACGTACCCGAGCAGCTGATCATCGAGGCGGCACGGTTCGCGATGCGCCGGATGGAGGTGCATCCGGGTGCTGAACTGTCGATTCAGCTGATCGACTCCGATTCGATGGCCGAACTGCACATGCAGTGGATGGATCTGCCGGGGCCTACCGACGTGATGAGCTTCCCGATGGATGAGCTGACGCCCGGCGGGCGACCCGACGCGGACGAGCCCGGCCCGGCGATGCTCGGCGACATCGTGCTGTGTCCGGAGTTCGCCGCCGAGCAGGCCAAGTCGCAGCACCACAGCTTCGAGCACGAACTCGCCGTACTCACCGTTCACGGCGTGCTGCACCTGCTCGGATTCGACCACGCCGAGCCGGACGAGGAGCGCGAGATGTTCGGGCTGCAGGGCCAGATCATCACCGATTGGTACTCGGCCCGCGACGACCGCGCGCGGCTGCTTCAGCAGGCGCAGCGCGACGCCCGGCTTCTCAACGACATCGGATTCGCCGGCCCGGAAGGGCGCTGACGGGTGTCTCCTCTGCTCAGCGACATCGTCTTTCTGTGCGTTGCCGCGCTCCTGACCGTGCTCGCGGGCGGCTTCGCCGCCACCGACGCCGCGCTGGCGACCGTCTCGGTCGCACGCGTAGACGACCTGGTGAAAGAGGGTCGGGCGGGGGCCCGGCGCCTGCACACCGTGGTGGAACAGCGCGGCACCTACGTGGGACTCGCGGTTCTGCTGCGCGTTCTCTGCGAGGTGGCCGCGACGACGATGGTCGCGGTGGTCGCGGTCGACGCGCTCGGCACCGGATGGGGCATCGCCGTCACCGTCGCCGCGATGACGGTCGTCTCGTACGTGGCCGTCGGCGTGGGCCCCCGCACCCTGGGCCGTCAGAACGCGTACTCCATCTCGCTCGTCGCCGGACCGATCCTGACGGCGGTCGGAGTCCTGCTGCGTCCGGTGACCCGGCTGCTGATCCTCATGGGCAACGCGCTGACCCCCGGCAAGGGCTACCGGAACGGGCCGTTCGCGACGGAGGTCGAGGTGCGCGAGGTGGTCGACATGGCTCAGCAGCGGGGCGTGGTCGACGCCGACGAGCGACGCATGATCCAGTCCGTGTTCGAGTTCGGCGACACCGACGCCCGCGAGGTGATGGTCCCCCGGCCCGAGATGGTGTGGATCGAGCACGACAAGTCGGCGGCTCAGGCGATGAGTCTCGCGGTCCGGTCGGGCCACTCGCGGATCCCGGTGATCGGTGAGAACCCCGACGACGTCCTCGGCGTGGTGTATCTCAAGGACGTCGTAGAACGCCTGCTGCCGCAGCTGTCGAGCGCGGCGCGCGGAGTCTCCGTCGAGGAGGTGATGCGCGACGCCGAGTTCGTGCCGGACTCCAAACCGCTCGACGACGTCCTCTCGGACATGCAGGCCAACCGGAATCACATGGCGCTGCTGGTGGACGAGTACGGCGGCATCGCCGGGCTCGTCACGATCGAGGACGTCCTGGAGGAGATCGTCGGCGAGATCACCGACGAGTACGACACGGACGAGGTCGCCCCCATCGAGAAGCTGGGCGACGACGTGTACCGAGTGTCCTCGCGGCTGCCGGTGGAGGATCTCGAAGAACTGTTCGGCACCGAGATCGACCTCGATCTCGACGACGTCGACACCGTGGGCGGGCTGCTGGCCCTGCGCCTGGGCCGGGTGCCGCTGCCCGGCGCCAAGGTGAAGGTCGACGGACTGCGGATGATCGCCGAAGGCGGTCCCAACCGGCTCGGCCGCCAGCGCATCACCTCCGTCGTCGTACGGCGGTCCAAGAAGTCAGCTCCCGCCGTCCCGGCGAGCGAGGGGTCCGGCGAGACGAACGACCTGAAGGAGAACTGACAGTGACCGAATTCCGATCCGGCTTCGTGTGTTTCGTCGGAAGGCCGAACACCGGCAAGTCGACGCTCACCAACGCGCTCGTCGGTGACAAGGTGGCGATCACCTCCAATCGTCCGCAGACCACGCGGCACACCATCCGCGGCATCGTGAACCGGCCCGATGCGCAGCTGATCCTGGTCGACACCCCCGGCCTGCACCGTCCTCGCACCCTGCTCGGCCAGCGGCTCAACGACCTCGTCCGGGAGACCTACGCCGACGTCGACATCATCTGCGTGTGCATCCCCGCCGACGAGGCGATCGGACCCGGCGACCGGCGCATCATCGACGAGATCAAGGCGACCTCGCCGCGTACGCGCAAGGTCGGCATCGTGACCAAGATCGACCGCGTGGGGCCCGAGAAGGTGGCCATGCAGTTGATGGAGCTGTCGAAGCTGATGGGCCCCGACGCCGAGGTGGTGCCGTGCTCGGCGAAGTCGGGCAAGCAACTCGACGTGCTGGGCGACGTCCTCGTCTCGCTCTGCGAGGAGGGCCCGGCGTTCTACCCGGACGGCGAGCTCACCGACGAACCGGAGCAGGTGCTGATGGCGGAGTTCATCCGCGAGGCCGCGCTGGAAGGAGTCCGGGACGAGCTTCCGCATTCGCTGGCGGTGGTCATCGAAGAGGTGATTCCCCGCGAGGACTCCGAGGTCGTCGACGTGCACGCCATCCTCTACGTCGAACGCGATTCCCAGAAGGGGATCGTGATCGGCCACAAGGGGTCCCGACTGAAGGAGGTCGGCATCACCGCGCGCGCCCAGATCGAGCGGCTCCTCGGCACCCGCATCTATCTCGACCTGCACGTCAAGGTCGCGAAGGACTGGCAGCGCGACCCGAAGCAGCTCGGACGCCTCGGCTTCTGAGCAGCGCACGGGCGGTTGATCGCGAGTCGGCCCGGCTCACCGCACCAGTGCCAGACCCGTGATCATCTGCCCCATGTCGGCCACGACGCGATCGCCCGTGCCGTCCAGGGCGACGGCCAGGATGGTGCCGCCCAGATCGGACACGTACGCCAGGCCGGCCCGCGTGTCGACGGCGATGCCGACCGCCTCGTGCAGTCCGCGGGCCAGGATCTCCGGAGGCGTTCCGGGCTCGCCGGGACCGGGCAGCGGCGCCCGGTTGAGCGTGTTGCCGTCGGGTTCGGCGCCGCGGTCGGTCCAGTACAGGACACCGTCGACCACCTCGAGATCGATGGGCTCGGGGAGTCCGCTCCACAGCGTCTCGACATCGGAGCGACGGTCGGCGGACTCGCCCTCGGGAACGGACAGTCCGGCCCGGAAGATCCGGCCGAGACCGCCTTTCGACGGCCCCTTCTGGGTCCAGTACAGGTGATCGCGGTCGACGGCGACGCCGACGCATTCGGCGGTGCCGTCCCCGGTCTGCGCGTTGACCACCAGGTCGATCCGGTCGGAGCCGTCGAGTCTGCACGAGGACACGCGCAGCCCCTCCCGATCACCCCAGTACAGCCGCTCGCGGCCGTCGGTCGCGAGTTGTTTCCCGGTGGTCAGCGCTCCGGGTGGCAGCAGATCGCGTCGGTCGGTCCCGTCGAGGCGCATGGCGTGCAGGCCGCCGGTCGGTGCCGTGTAGTCGAACGCCGCCTCGCCGTCGACGCCGGGGATCCGTTCGGGACGGCCCATCGTCGTCCAGTAGACGGTGTCGCCGACGACGACCACGCCGTCCGGTGAGTACGCGGTGTCCTTGTGGACGACGCTCGTCCGGCCGTCGGCGACGTCGACGCGGAAGATGGTGCGGGTGGCGAGTCCGAGTGCCAGCAGTGCGGTCATGAGTCTCCTTCTCGCCGGGTCGGTTCCGAGAGTAGACGCCGAATCCCGGCGCCGCTGGCGGCTGAGCCGTTGACATCCCGCGCGGGCTGCGGGACCGTCGAGGAATGGGGAGCATCGATCTGCCTGCCGGACCCATCGACTACCTCGACACCGGAGGTGACGGGCCGGTGCTGCTCTTCGGCCACGGGCTCCTGATGAACCGGACTCAGTGGCGCCGGGTGATCCCCCTTCTCGACGACTTCCGGTGCATCGCGCCGACGTGGCCGCTCGGCGCCCAGCGGCAGCCGATGAACGCTTCCGCCGATCTGACGCAGTCGGGGCAGGCGAACATCATCGCCGATTTCCTCGAAGCACTCGATCTGCGCGCGGTCACCCTCGTGCTGAACGACTGGGGCGGTGGGCAGTTCATCATCTCGGAGGGCCGCGACGAACGGCTGGCGCGGCTGGTCCTGGCCTCGTGCGAGGCGTACGACAACTTTCCGCCGCGGCCGGCCCGGCCGGCCGCCCAGCTGTGCCGCGTGCCCGGCGGGACGTGGCTGCTGACCCGGCTGACTCAGTTGTCGGTGTTCCGGCACGGGCGGGCGGGCTACGGCGGGCTGGCCAAGAACCGGATACCCGACGCGGTGATGGACGACTGGTTCGGCCATGCGCTGGCCGATCCCGGCGTCCGCCGTGACCTGCGCAAGTTCGTCACGGGTACACCGCCCAAGCAAGTACTGCTCGACTGGCACCGCAAGGTGGTGTCCTTCGATCGACCCGTGCTGCTGCTCTGGGCCACCGAAGATCGGATGATGCCGGTGGAGCACGCCCGCCGGATGGTCGACGAGTTCCCCGATGCGCGGCTGGTGGAGATCGCCGACTCCTGGACTCTGCTGCCCGAGGACCAGCCGGAGCAGGTCGCCGCGGCGCTGCGCGAATTCGTCGGTGCCCGGTGACACAATGGTCGGGTGAGGTTCTACCAGGATGAGGCCGTCGTGCTGCGCCAACACAAGCTGGGCGAAGCCGATCGCATCATCACCTTTCTCACCGCCGAGCATGGTCTGGTGCGCGCGGTCGCGAAGGGCGTGCGGCGCACGCGCTCGAAATTCGGTGCGCGGCTTGAGCCGTTCGCGCACGTCGACGTCCATTTCTATCCCGGTCGCAATCTCGACGTCATCACCCAGGTGCACAGCCTGAACGCTTTCAGCGATCTCATCGTCGCCGATTACGGCCGGTACACCACCGCGTGCGCGGTACTGGAGACCGCCGAGCGTCTGGCCGGTGAGGAGCGGGCGCCGGCACAGCATCTGCACCGGCTCACCGTCGGCGCCCTCGAAGCGCTCGCCGAGGACCGCCGAGACCGTCAGCTCATTCTGGACGCCTTCCTCCTGCGTGCGATGTCGTCGGCCGGCTGGATGCCCGCGCTGTCGGTGTGTGCACGGTGCGCTTCACCGGGACCGCACCGCGCGTTCCACGTCGCGGCCGGTGGCGCGGTGTGCGTGCATTGCCGCCCGGCCGGTGCGGCCACCCCGTCGGTCGGGGTGCTCGATCTGATGGAGGCGCTGGCGCGCGGAGAGTGGGATCACGTCCTGCTCGCGACGCCGTCGCAACGCCGTCAGGCGACCGGTCTCACCGCCGCGCATCTGCAGTGGCATCTGGAACGGCAACTGCGCACCTTGCCGCTCATCGAACGGCAGGCGCCGCATAGTCTGATCGAGCGACCCGCGAGCGAAGGCGCCGCCCGGACCGACGTCCCGGGCGCCGGCGTCGCAGTCACCGAAACCGCATGAAAGGCCGGAGCTGATGGCTCGTCTCACCCGCCGCGCCCAGGCGTCCGCACCCGTCGAGGTGCGCCCGCCCGATCCGCATCCGTCCGGAGCCACACCGCCGGAGATCCCCGCCGAGCTGATACCGAAACACATCGCGCTGGTGATGGACGGCAACGGCCGGTGGGCCAAGGAACGCGGCCTGCCGCGCACCGAGGGACACAAGCGCGGTGAGGCCGTGTTGATGGACAGTGTCTGCGGCTGCATCGAGCTGGGCGTCACGCATCTGTCCGCCTACGCGTTCTCCACAGAGAACTGGTCGCGCAGCCCGGAAGAGGTCAAGTTCCTCATGGGTTTCAACCGCGACGTGATCCGGCGCCGCCGCGACGAGATGAACGAGATGGGCGTCCGCGTGCGGTGGGCCGGGCGACGGCCGAAGCTGTGGCGCAGCGTGATCAAAGAACTCGAGGTCGCCGAGGAACTCACCCGGAACAACACCGTCATGACCTTGACCATGTGCGTCAATTACGGCGGCCGGGCCGAGATCGCCGATGCGGCGAGGGAGATCGCCCGCCGGGCGGCGCGGGGGGAGATCGATCCCGAACGGATCACCGAGGCGAGTTTCGCCAAGTACCTCGACGAGCCCGACATGCCCGACGTGGACCTGTTCCTCCGTCCGTCGGGGGAGCAGCGGCTGTCGAACTTCCTGCTGTGGCAGAGCGCGTACGCCGAGATGGTCTATCAGGAGAAGCTGTTTCCCGACTTCGACCGCCGGGACCTCTGGGCCGCCTGCCTGGAGTATGCCAAGCGCGACCGACGATTCGGGAGCGCCTGAGGCCGGGACGTCAGTCCGGCGTCGCCGATGTGAACTGCGCGAGCGCCTCCGTCAGCCGCTCTTCAAAGGCTTCGGGCGTCACACCGGCGTCGCTGAGCGGACCGCGACCGTCCTCCACCTCCAGCAGAGCGAGCACGATGTGCTCGGTGCCGATGTAGTTGTGCCCCAGACGCAGCGCATGGCGGAAAGTCAGTTCCAGCACCTTGCGTGCGGCGGCGTCGTACGGAATCACCTCCGGTGCCTCACCCGGTTCGGGCAGGGCCTCGGACGCCCCGGCGGCCAGCGCGTCGACGTCGACGCGCAGCGCGGCCAGCAGCGTCACCGCCAGCGACTCGCGGTCGTCGAGCAGCCCGAGCAGCAGATGCGCGGGGGATACCTCGCTGTTGCCCGCCGCTTCGGCGGCGTTGTGTGCGGCGGCCGCGACATTGCGCGCACGAGGGGTGAACTGATTGAACCCCTGAGCCGGGTTCAGATCGGCCGCCGTACCCGGGTCCTTCGGTGTGAACCGCTTCTGCACGGCCTGTTTGCTGACGCCCATGCTGGTCCCGATCTGGGTCCAGGACGCACCGCTGCGGCGTGCCTGATCGACGAAGTGGCCGATCAGGTGGTCGGCCACCTCGCCGAGGTGGTCGGCGGCCAGCACCGCGTCGGACAGTTGATCGAGCGGATCGTCGTGCACCTTCTTGATCGTGTCGATCAGGTCGTCGAGTCGGACGGTGGGAGTCAGGGAGGTCTTCTCAGCCATGAGTCAACCTTAAGTTGACGCAGGAGCTCTCGTCAACGGTTGGTTGACGCTGCTGTGCAGTCTCTGCACGTCCCGAAGATCTCGACGGTGTGCGAGATGTCGGCGAAGCCGTTCTCCGAGGCCACCGAGTCGGCCCATCGCTCCACCTTGTCGGCTTTGATCTCCACGGTGGTTCCGCACTCGCGGCATACCAGGTGATGGTGGTGTCCGGTGGAGCAGTGCCGATAGCGGGTCTCGCCTGATCCGTCCCAGATCGCGTCGATCTGCCTGGCCGCGGTGAGCGCCTGGAGGTTGCGGTACACCGTGGTCAGTCCGATCGACTCGCCCCGCTCACGCAGTTTGTCGTGGAGCTGTTGGGCCGACAGGAAGTCGTCGGTGTCCGACAGCACATCGGCGATCGCCGCCCGCTGCTTGGTGGACCGCTGGCCGGTGACCGGCTTGTTCGCCGTGTCGCTCATGCCTGCGCCTCCGTCCGATGCTCAGTGGCGTGCAGGACTGCGTCGACCACGATGTGTGCGACGTGATCGTCTGCCAGCGAGTACTCGACCTCCCGGCCGCGCCGGCTCCCGACCACCACTCCCGACTGCTTCAGGACGCGGAGGTGCTGGCTCACCTGCGGCTGGTTCAGTGCGAGGGCGTCGACCAGTTCGTGGACGCACATCGGCCGGTCGCGCAGTGTCATGACGATCGACACCCGGGCGGGCGAGGCCAGCGCCCGCAGCAACTCGCTGGCGGCGCCGTGCGCCCGGCGGTCGGCGGTCAGCGCCGGCGACATCACCGACTGACTCATGACTGCTCCTTCGAAAGGGATTCAACACCTCCATCCTAAAGGAACTGATTTTCATTTGCCTGTGGCCTCGGCCGGCGCAGCGTAGCGTGCCTGGGTATGACCAGCATCGGTGCGCGGGCGCTGCGGACCCGGTGGTTCGTGCGTTCACCGATACCGCTCTTCCGCGCGGGACTCGGGTTCCTCTTCGGCGGTCGGCTGCTGCTGTTGCAGCACACGGGCCGCAAGTCCGGTAAGCCCCGGTACGTCGCCCTGGAAAGGGTGGAACGGCCGGACCGGAACCGAGTGATCATCGCGTCGGGCTTCGGTCGTAGCTCCCAGTGGTTCCGCAACCTTCAGGCCGATCCGCGGTGCCGCGTCTGGATCGGTTTCGACCGCGATCGACCGGCGACCGCGCGAGTTCTCACCCCGCAGGAGTCGGCCGCGGTCCTGGACCGCTACCGCCGCGAGCACCCGAAGGCGTACGCGGAACTGGCGGGAGTGATAGAGGAGTCGACCGGTCTGCCGATCGACCAGATCCCCTATCTCGAACTGACCCTGGATCGCTGACGATCAGCAGAAGGCCACCGCGTATCGGCCGGTGCTGCTGTCCTCGGAGACGAGGACCCCGTTCACATAGGTGCGGCAGGCGGCGTAGTGGCCGCTGGTCTGGAAAGAACTGCCGGTGAACTGATACGTCGACCGCGACGTGACGGTGATGCTTCCGGACCACGTCTTCCGATCCTTGGAGCGGGTCGGGAGCGACGGGCGCGACATGGTCTGCATGTCGTCGTAGGCGTCGTACCAGGCCAGCGACTCATTCACCTGCGTGTCGCTGAAGAAGACGTACCTCACGGTGTCGCCGACGGTCGGATCCGCCGAATCGGCGGCGGCCGGGCCGGCAGCGATCGCACAGGCTGTGGCCGCGGCGGCCACGACGGCTCCGGCGACGGCGCTTCGCTTGGTGAGTTTCATGGTTGCTCCTCGTAGTCGGCGATGAGGCGCTGCGCCTCATCGGGTGCTGCGAACGTACGCGGCACCTACGACAATTCCGGCCAGTGCGACTGACCCGGCGATACCGCGGTGGTTCCGGCGCAGTCCCGCGCGGAGCCTCCCCGTGCGGGTGACCGGCGCACTCGTCCCGCCACCGACTACGCTGTACTGCGACGTGCACGACCACCGTCGAGCACCGTGACAGAAGTCCGAACCCCTACGTCGTGGAGATCAGAAAACCGTGGCTGTGCAGTCCAAAGTCGATGCCGTCGTCAACCTCGCCAAGCGGCGGGGTCTGGTGTATCCCTGCGGTGAGATCTACGGCGGAACACGCTCCGCATGGGACTACGGTCCGCTCGGCGTGGAGCTGAAGGACAACATCAAGCGGCAGTGGTGGCGGACGATGGTGACCTCGCGCGAGGACGTCGTCGGACTGGACTCGTCGGTGATCCTGCCGCGGCGGGTGTGGGAGGCCTCCGGGCACGTCGAGGTCTTCACCGATCCGCTGGTGGAGTGCACCAACTGCCACAAGCGTCAGCGCCAGGATCACCTGCAGGAGGCGTACGCGCTCAAGAAGGGGATCGACGATCCCGACTCGGTCCCGATGTCGGAGATCGCGTGCCCCGAGTGCGGCGCGAAGGGGCAGTGGACCGAGCCCAAGGCCTTCTCCGGGCTGCTCAAGACCTTCCTCGGGCCGGTCGACGACCAGGAGGGGCTGCACTACCTCCGTCCCGAGACCGCGCAGGGCATCTTCATCAACTTCAAGAACGTGATGACCACGGCGCGCCGCAAGCCCCCGTTCGGCATCGCGCAGATCGGCAAGAGCTTCCGCAACGAGATCACGCCCGGCAACTTCATCTTCCGCACCCGCGAGTTCGAGCAGATGGAGATGGAGTTCTTCGTCAAGCCCGGCGAGGACGAGCAGTGGCACAAGTACTGGATCGACGCGCGGCACAACTGGTACATCGACCTCGGGATCGATCCCGAGAACCTGCGGCTGTACGAGCACCCCAAGGAGAAGCTCTCGCACTACTCCAAGAGCACGGTGGACGTCGAGTACAAGTTCGGCTTCGGCGGCAACCCGTGGGGTGAGCTCGAGGGCGTCGCGAACCGCACGGACTACGATCTGTCGACCCACAGCAAGGCCTCGGGCGAGGACCTGTCGTTCTTCGACCAGGCCTCGGGTGAGCGATACACCCCGTACGTCATCGAGCCCGCGGCGGGACTGGGCCGGTCGATGATGGCCTTCCTGTGCGATGCCTACACCGAGGAGGAGGTGCCCAACGCGAAGGGCGGCACCGACACCCGAACCATGCTCAAGCTCGACCGTCGGCTCGCGCCGGTGAAGGCGGCGGTGCTCCCGCTGTCCCGCAACGAGAAGCTGTCCCCGAAGGCGCGCGACCTCGCCGCGGAGCTGCGCAAGCACTGGAACATCGAGTTCGACGACGCGCAGGGTATCGGCAAGCGCTACCGCCGACAGGACGAGATCGGCACGCCGTTCTGTGTCACGGTCGATTTCGACACCCTCGACGATCAGGCGGTCACCATCCGCGAGCGCGACAGCATGAGCCAGGAGCGGGTCGCGCTCGACAAGGTCGTGGAGTACCTCGGCGGCAAACTGATCGGCGTCTGACGGGCGCTGGCGGCGCTACCGCAGTGCCGCCACGACGCCGGCGCCCCCGTCCCATTCGGCGACGAGCCACGCCGCGCCCGACACCGGGGAGGCGAGGTCGTCGCTGAGGGCGAGCGCCGTCGCGTCGGCCGGTGCGCCTTCGAGGCGGATTCGCACCGGCGGTTCCTGGATCGTCACGGACCCGTCGCTGCTCTGGATCTCGAGACGTGCCTGTTCCTGTCGCCCGCGCAATGCCCGCACGAAGCAGTCGACGGCGACGGGATCGGCGGCGGCCTCGTAGATCCAGCGATCGCCGAGCACCGAGTGAGTCATCGTGGAGACGAGGAACTCGTCGGCCTCCGGCAGCGGAGCGCCACGGTAGGTCAGCGGGATGTGCAGGCTGCGGTCGTCGCGCGAGACCAGCAGAGCTTCGACACCGACCTCGCCCGCAGGATCGTCGAAGCGGTAGCCGCCGATCATCTCCACCTCTCCGGTCCCGCCCCACGGGACGCTGTCGAGGTAGGCGGTGACCAGTTCGAGCTTGGTGGGCGAGAGGGTCGCCTGGTGAACGAGTGCCATGTGACGACCCTAGTGCGCGATGTGGGGACTGTCTCGCGCCGTCGGCGATCGACGTGGGCGGGAAGTCCTGTTCCGGTGGGTCGCGTGATGGATGTCCGCGCCATCGGGTATCTGTAGTGCAACGCCGACGAGAGGACCGCAGTGAACCCGAGGCTCATCATGTTGTTCAGCGGTGTCCTGATGATCATCGCGTTGGGGTTGATGGTGGGTCAGAAGCAGTGGGTGATGCTTGCCGTGGTCCTGCCGATCTGGCTGATCATCCTCGGCGTGTGGTGGTATCGCCAGCGGAGTCGGTAGTGCCTCGATCCTCGTACCCCACACCGGGCTTCCGGCTCAGCGGTCTGTGAACTGATCCAGAACCGAACGCACGCGGGCGTCGGTGAGCTGTGCGAAATCGTCGTACGCGCCGCCGACTCCGATGAAGTCCTCCGGCGTGTACGGACAGACGACGGAGTCGGCCTCGGGAAACATGTCCGCGGTGCCGACCGGGCCGGCGGGCACTGCCACCACGATCCGTCCGGCCCCGCGGCTTCGGAGCGCGCGGACGGCCACGTTCATCGTCGCGCCGGTGGCGACACCGTCGTCGACGAGCACCACGGTGCGGCCGGCCACGACGGGTTGCGGGCGTCGGTCCCGATAGGCGGCGTCACGTCGCCGGAGTTCGGTGCGAGCCGCGTCGACGGCCTCGGCCAACCTCGCCGGGGTCAGGCCGGTGGCGCGCAGGACGTCGTCGTTCATCACCACCGCATCGTCGGCGCCGATGGCTCCGGCCGCCACTTCCGGCTCCCACGGCACGCCGATCTTGTGCACCAGGTAGACGTCCAACGGCGCCCGCAGGTCCTCGGCGATCGGTGCGGCCACGTCCACTCCGCCGCGTGGGAGTGCGAGTACGATCGTGTCGTCGCGCCCGCGGAGATCGGACAGCCTCTCGGCCAGGACCCGCCCGGCGTGCGCGCGGTCGCGGTACCGGCGAGTCGAGAACCTCCGCGATATCATCACCCACTCCACGGTAGGTGCGGTCGTCGGTCCGGGCCAGTCCCGGCGCCGTCGGACGGTTCGGTCCGTGCTGCCTTCAGTCGCCGTGCGCGGACAGTCGCCGTTCCAGTTCGTCGACCCGGTCCTGCAACTGGTGGATCTGATCGATGTACGGCTGCACCCGTTCACGGACCTGTTCGGAGGTGTACAGGGGCACCATCGACCGCGCACAGTTCCAGTCGAAGGCTTCGACGTCGATGACGATGCTGCGCTCGCATCGTGCGGCGATCCGGCCGTCCGCGACCTGGGACAGGCGTTCGAGCAGTTCGGGATCGGCCTCGCCGTCGATCACAGTGGCACGCCCGAAGACCTTGAGCCGCATCTTCTTCGGATGATCGGCGACGAAGAGCGCGACACGACCGTCTGTCTCCAGGTTGCCGACCGACACGAACTGCTGATTGCCGCGGAAATCGGCGAATCCGAAGCGATTGCCGCCGAGGTGGTGGACGAATCCGGTCGGCCCGCTGCGGTACTGGACGTACGGCCACCCCGAGGGGGTCACCGTCGCCATGTGGAAGGCGAACACCCCGGTGAGCATCCGAACCTCCCGCGGCGTCACCTGCTGCGGGCCCGAATCGGGTGTGTCGAGACCCGCGCCGTAGGCCACCACGCTGCCGGTGATGCGTTGCCGCGCAACGGCTGCGTCGCCGAACGCGATGTGCTGATACCGATCTCCCACGGTCTCCAGGCTAGGCGGGGCCACCGGAACCGCGTCATCCGATACTCGCCAGTAATTAGAACAGGTTCTAATTCTCCGCTATTCTCCATGGTCATGGAACGATTGAGCGGCCTGGATGCCAGCTTCCTCTACCTCGAGACACCCGAGCAGTTGATGCACGTCTGCTCGGTGATGGTCATGGACAAGTCCACGGTTCCCGGCGGGTATTCGTTCGCGACCTTCCGAGCCACACTCGACGAGCGTGTGCGCCGAGTTCCCCAGTTCACTCGGCGGGTGCGACGCGTTCCGCTCGATCTCGGCCACCCCGTGTGGGTCAAGGACGAGCACTTCGCTATCGACCACCACCTGCACCGGATGGCACTGCCCGCACCCGCCGGCCACGCCGAACTCATGGAGATGTGCGGTCATCTGGCCGGACTCCCGATGGACCGCGGCCGCCCGCTGTGGGAGATGAACGTCATCGAGGGATACCGCGGCGAGGACGGCGAGGAGAAACTGGTCGTCTTCACGAAGATGCATCACGCCACGGTCGACGGCGCGTCGGGCGCCAATCTGATTTCGTACCTGTGCAGTCTCGAACCGGACGCGCCACCGCTGGCCACCGATGAGATCCCCATGGACGGACGGTCGCCGGGGTCGCTCGAACTCTTCGGCCGCGGCATCGTGAGCACGCTGTCGCGACCGCTGTCGATCCCGAAGATGCTGAGTCCGACCCTGGGGCTGATCACCGAGACGGTGAGCCGCGCCCAGCACGGCACCGCGATGGCGCCTCCGCTCACCGCGCCGCGGACCTCGTTCAACGGCACCATCACCGGTCACCGCACCATCGCGGTGGGCGATATGGACCTCGAGGACGTCAAGGCGGTCCGGCGCGCGACCGGTGCGACGGTCAACGACATCGTGCTGAGCATCGCCGGCGGCGCTCTGCGCGACTATCTCCTGGAACGCGACGAGCTGCCCGACTCGTCGCTGCTGGCCACCGTGCCGGTCTCGGTGCGCGGAGAGTCCAAGCGTGACGAGGGGGCGAACAAGGTCTCGGCGCTGTTCACCCGGCTCGGGACCGACATCGCCGACCCGCTCGAGCGGCTGACCGCGATGACCGAGGCGAACAAGCACGCGAAGGACCATCACAACGCGATCTCCGCGGACACCCTGCAGGACTGGGCCGAGTTCGCCGCGCCGCGCACGTTCGGGCTCGCCGTGCGCGCATATGCGGGACTGCGCCTGGCCGACCGCCATCCGGTGGTGCACAATCTGGTCATCTCGAACGTCCCCGGTCCGCCGATTCCGCTGTACTTCATGGGAGCCCGGATGGACGGGATGTACCCGCTGGGCCCGGTCTTCCACGGAGCGGGCGTCAACATCACGGTGCTGTCGAACAACGGCGTCGTCCACGTGGGCGTCATCGCGTGTGAGGACAGCATGCGCAGCCCGGAGAAGCTCGTCGCCCACTTCCCGGAGGAACTCGCGCGGCTCAAAGAACAGGTCGCGCCCGCGGGGTAGACGCGAAGTGGGCGAACAGCGCGGCGGGCATCACGACTCGGCGCGCTCGCGCCACCGAGCCCGCACCACGCTGCAGGCGTGCGCGAATACCGGCACGAATTTGTCGGCATCGATCACGCAGCACGAGTGACCGCCGTCCACCTCGTGCACCGTGGCGCCCGGGATGCGGCGGGCCATCGCGATCTGCCGGGCCGGCGGTATCGCGCGGTCGCGCAAGGGCACCACGACGGCGGTCGGCACATCGATCTGGCTGATCCACGGTCGCGTATGGTGCCTGCCGATGGCGCCGACCGCCTTGCCGACGGCGATCGGCGACGTGGAGCGGAACTCGTTGAGCGCCCACCGGTTGATGTCGACGGCCGGGTCGACCTGCGACGCCTGAACTCGGCCGGCGCGGCGCGGGGAACCGGATCCGGGAACGCGTGAGGTGATGCCCGCCATCCCGTTGTGGAAGACCCGTTCGGTCGCGGTCATCTGAAAGGCGTCGGTGGAGGCGCAGAGCACCAGCCCGCCCGCCCGGTCGGGATGCTGCCGCCAGACACGCTGAGCGACCAGCGATCCCATCGAGAAGCCGGCGAACATCGCTTCATCGATTCCGAGGACGTCCAGCAGTGCCACGGCGTCGTCGGCGCAGTCGCGGAGGCTGAACTCGGGTGATTTGATGCCCTGACCGTGCCAGCGCAGGTCGAGAGTGATCACCCGGAAGCGCTTCGACAGTTCCGGGATGCTCGGAAACCAGGTCAGCAGGCCGGTGGTCGTCAGCGCGTGCAGAAGAACGATCGGCGGTGCGTCGGCGGTGGGACCGGCGGTGTCGGTGACGTAGGTGGAGCCCCGTCCGGGCAGTTCGATCAGACGGCCCGCGGGTATGTCGACTCTCGGCAGCCGGACTCGCGGTGCGCGCGTGGCAGTCAGGTCTCGTCGAGCAGGATTCATCGGTCGCCCCTTCGTTCCCGGAGCCCCAGGAACTAGAACATGTTGCATTTGCGATCACTATGCCATGAGGTGTCGGTGGCCGGTCATCCGAGCGCCGTCACTTCTCGGAAGTGGTGCGCAGATGACATACAGATAACGCTTCATGTCATCGGAGCGGCCGTTATCCCTTGTCTCGTAGCGTGGAGGCACGGCAGTCGAGACAAAGGATGGGCAAATGGACGCAATTGCAGTGAGTGAGATCCTGGCGCGCTCGAGTACGACCACCAATGTCGGATGGATCGGCTATCTGGTCATCGGCGCGATCGCGGGCTGGATCGCCGGAAAGATCGTCAAGGGCGGCGGTGCCGGGATCCTGATGAACATCGTCATCGGCGTCATCGGCGCGCTCATCGGCGGTTTTCTCTTGAGTTTCTTCCTGGACACCGCGTCCGGCGGCTGGTGGTTCACCCTCCTGACGGCAGTGCTCGGTTCGGTGATCCTGCTGTGGATCGTGGAGAAGGTGCGCGGCAGTTCGGGCAGTTGAACGCCAGTTCGCAACGGCGGCGGGTCCTCGGCTTCGGTCGGGGACCCGCCGCCGTTCTCGTGCGCTGATCTGCGGGTCTCAACTCGGTCTCAGGGCGCTGTTTCGGAGCGAAGTGGCCCCATACTCAGTCGAAACACCAGTCACTTCAGCCCCGGAGGTCACATTGTCCAGGTCATTTCGTTTCACGATCGCGTCGGTCGCCGCGTCGGCCGCACTCGTCGGAGGCGCGGTCGCCGCACCCGCCGCACACGCCGACACCTCCCGCGACGCGGCTGCCGCCCGTGCCGCACTCCACGAGGTCGCCGCTCAGCCGAACGACGCCGCATCGGTGATCGACTCGATCGACGAGGCCAACGCGGTCCTCAAGAAGCTCGGCATCACTCCGTTCACGCCGACCAAGGGACTGTGCACCGATCTGTCGATGCCGTCGGCGGTCGGCGGCGCGATGCCCGGATCGATCACTCCGCTCCTCGGTGACCTGAACAAGTCGCTTCGCGTCAAGGACAAGGACATCAACGCGATTCAGAAGGGCGAGGTGCTCTACGGCTTCGTGCCGGTCGACAAGTTCTCCGACACCAAGGACAAGAGCGGCATGCGTGTCGCGTGGTTCAACGTCAACACCCTCGACGGCGGGTTCGGCGAGCCCATGAAGGGCCTCGGCGACTCGATCGTCGACGCCGTGGACGCACGCCTGAAGGAAGCGGATGTCAGCGCCTTGGTGCGGACCCTCGCCCGGAAGACGCTCGGCTCGGTCGTCGCGGCGATTCCGGCCAACGGCGCTCGAGGCGGCATCGTCAAGACCGGTTCGGGCACGGTTCTCTCCGCGATCTACGGCACGATGCAGAAGGCCGGCGGCAGCGAGGACGCGCCGGTCACGTGCTACTTCTTCCCGTCGCTGGGCATCGCGACCGTGAAGTAGCCGGCCGGGAAAAGGTCTCCCGATCGCGTGCACACCCCTCCGCCGAAGCGAGACAATGGAGTCGACGATTCGAGGAGGCGGGCAATGACTGATCTCACCGGAAAAGTGGCCTGGGTGACGGGTGCGGCGCGCGGGCAGGGACGATCGCACGCACTGGCCCTGGCGGCGGCGGGCGCGCACGTCGTCGTCACCGACATCGCGGCGCCGGTCGACACGATCGCCTACCCGATGAGCGATCCGAACGACCTCGCGGAGACGGCGAGAGAGATCAAGTCGACCGGCGGCTCGGTGACATCGGCGCAGGTGGACGTTCGCGACCGGGCCGCGGTGAACGGGCTCGTCTCGCGGATCCGCGACGAACGCGGACGCCTCGACATCCTCGTGTGCAATGCCGGCGTCTGCTCGTTCGAACCGGTCGAGTCGCTGACCCACCAACAATGGGCCGACGTCATCGACACCAATCTCACCGGTACGTTCAACTGCGCGCAGGCCGTTCTCACGCTGATGAAGGAGAACCGGTTCGGCCGCATCGTCGGGATCTCCTCGGGAGCCGGCCGCGGCGGCATGCTGCATCTGAGCCATTACGCCGCGAGCAAGTGGGGGATCATCGGATTCATCAAGTCGTTGGCCCTGGAAGTGGGTGCGTACGGCATCACCGCGAACGTGGTGTGCCCGGCGTCGGTGGCGACGCCGATGGTGCTGAACACCGCGACGATGAAGAGATTCTGTCCGACGGTCGAACACCCGACGCAGGACGATCTCGCTCAGGTCTTCGCCGGTTGGAGTCCGCTGGGCGTGCCGTGGCTGGCACCGGCCGACGTCACCCGCGCGGTGATGTATCTGGTCGACGACCCCGGCGTCATCACCGGCACGGTGGTCGAGGTGAGCCTCGGGACGAATGCGACGCGTCAGTAGGAGCCGCGGCGGTCGTCGACCGGTTGACATTCCGATCACTACCAGGCATTTCAGCTCGGTCGGCTGACGGTTTTGAGGCATAGTAGTAGGGGAGTGCGTCGCGCGGGCAAGGGGTTCGCGGTGTGGGCGTGCTTTGGAGAGAGAGTTTGTGGTGGCTGTCAACGGCAAGGTCGTGCATTTCGACACCAATCGTGGTTTTGGATTCCTGGCGCCCGCGGAGGGCGGAGACGACGTCTTCCTGCACATCAACGACGTGGGCATCGATGAGACCCTGCTGCGCCCCGGCGCCGAGGTCGAGTTCGACGTCGAGAGCACCGATCGTGGCGCGAAGGCACTGAACGTGAAGGTGACCAAGGAGGCTCCGGAGGGCGAGTCGCCCGCCGCCGAGCGCGCCCAGCGCCGTGACGAGGGCCGCGGACGCTTCGGCGACCGGCACGATCGCGGCGACCGCCGTGACGACCGGCGCGGCGGCCGTGATGACCGCGGACCGCGACGCTTCGGCAATCGGGGCGGCGGCCGTCTGTTCAACGAGATCACCGAGCTGCTGCTCGACGCCTCGCCGGACCTGACCGCTCGTCAGATCGTCGCGATCCGATCCGGTCTCCTGGACATGGCATCCCAGCGCGGCTGGTCGGAGTAGTTTGACCGACGCCGATCGGTCCGCGGGCGGCCCGCCCGTGGCGATGTACGACGCTCATGACCTGGAACGGATGGTCGTCGAGGCGCCCAAGATCGCCGCGGGCGCGAATCCCGCGACCGACCATCGCAGCGACTTCGCCCGCGACCGCGCCCGGGTGCTGCACAGCGCGGCCCTGCGGCGACTCGCGGACAAGACGCAGGTGGTGGGTCCGCGGGAGGGCGACAACCCGCGGACTCGTCTGACCCATTCGCTGGAGGTCGGCCAGATCGGCCGCGGTATCGCGGTCGGTCTGGGCTGCGACCCGGATCTGGTCGAACTCGCCGGACTCGCCCACGACATCGGCCACCCGCCCTACGGGCACAACGGCGAGCGGGCTCTTGAAGAAGTGGCCCGCGACCGTGGCGGATTCGAAGGCAATGCGCAGAATCTGCGCATCCTGACGGCGCTGGAACCGAAGATCGTCGGCCCGGACGGGGTCAGCGCCGGTCTCAACCTCACCCGGGCGGCGCTCGACGCAACGCTCAAGTACCCGTGGTCGCGCACGGCGCCCGGCACCAAGTACGGCGCGTACGTCGAAGACCGCCCCGCGCTCGACTGGGTGCGACACGGCGCGCCCGACGGCCGGCGCTGTCTGGAGGCCCAGGTGATGGACTGGTCCGACGATGTCGCGTACTCGGTGCACGACCTCGAAGACGGAGTGATCGGCGGGCGGATCGATCTGCGCCAGTTGAGTTCGCCCACCGATCAGCACGATCTGGCGCAGCTCGGCATGCAGTACTTCGACGGGCTCACCGCCGATCCGCTGGTCGGGGCGGCGCAGCGGTTGTCGGAGATGGAGATCTTCGCCTCGCTCGGCGAATTCGACGGTTCGTTGGAGGCGTACACGCGGCTCAAGCGACTCACGAGCGAGCTCATCGGGCGTTTCGCTTCGGCCGCGATCACCCGGACGCGCAGGATGGAGGGCGCACGTCCGCTGCGCCGGTACGACGCGGATCTCTCGGTGCCGGCCGATGTGGCGGCCGAGGTCGCCGTACTGAAGACGCTCGCCCTGCGGTTCATCTTCTCCGACCCGAGTCACCGCGCCAAGCAGGACCGTCAGCGCGAGCGCATCCACCGCGTCGCCGAGATGCTCCTGGTGACCGCCCCGGGCGGCCTCGACCCGATCTTCGCCGCCGCGTGGAATGCCGCGGCCGACGACGACGCCCGGATGCGCGTGGTGATCGACCAGATCGCCTCCATGACCGAGGGCCGCCTCGAGCGCCTCGACAAGTCCAGCGCCGAAGTCCAGGCACACCTGGGCTAGCTCGCCGCACACCCGCCACGCTTCCCCTGTCAGGCTCGTCGAGTAAGCGGGGGAGCGCAGCGACGCCGCGCATCGAGACCGCAGTCTCGCACGTCTTCCCTGTCAGGCTCGTCGAGTGATCTCCACCCGGGCAGGCTCGTCGAGTAAGCGGGGGAGCGCAGCGACTCCGCGCATCGAGACCAAGCAAACCCCCACCCCACGCCCGCATCACCGGCCGGCCAGCACCCCACTCCGCAACTGCATCCCGCGAATCCCCGCGCAGCCGGCGGCCATCACCGCCAGCACGACGATCGGTGCGACGATCCCCACCGTGGGTGCGATCACTCGCAGCAAGACCGGCAACCCGAACCCGAGGTACGTGCCGACGTAGAAGATCCCGGTGGCCAGCCCGATCCGGTCGGCGGGAGCGAAGGTCTCGACGTCGAGCAGGCCTTCGCGGAGGCAGAGCCCGTAGCCGCTGCCGAGAACGATGGACGCGGCGACGAAGGCGACCGGCGCCGGGTCGGACCCGGACGCCGCGACGATCACGAATCCGACGGCCGACAGCAAGGCGCCGCACACTCCGGCGCGCGCACCCCAGGAGTTTCGGCGCGCGATCACCTGCACGGCCACGCCGGATCCCAGCGCGAGCACGGCGGCGACGCCCGGCACCCACGGACCGCTGAAGCTCGACATCCGCCCGGCCATCGTCACCACACTGATGGTGACCGATGCGAACACCCACAGCGACATCGGAAGGCTCGTGACCAGCGCGCGGGACAGGCTCCGCGGTCCGCGCACGGTCGAGTCGGTGACGTCGGTGCTCTCTGCGACGGTGCTCTCGGCGACGGTGCTCTCCATGACGGGGCTCTCCGAGACGGTGCGCCGCGAGTTCGGCACGGCGAGGCCCGCGACGACCGCCAGGAGCGAGCCGGTCACGGTGACCGCGAAGGGGGCGATCAGCGCGGCGCCGTCGGTGAACTGAGCGATGAGTCCCGACGCGAGTGGACCGACGGCGAAGCCGCTTGTGAGGACTGCGCCTGCGAACACCGTGCCGCGAGAACCGCCGACGTCGGCGCTCCACGCGGTCCCTGCGCTGACAGCCAGCCCGACGCCGAGTCCCACCGCGAACCGTCCGACGAAGACGCCGGGCTCGGTGTGCCACAGGAGCATCAGCAGATTGCCGAGTGCGGCTCCGGTCGCGCCGACGAGGACCACGGGTTTGCGTCCGACGCGGTCGGAGATCCCGCCGCCGGTCAGCAGCCCGGGGAGCAGGCCGATCGCGTAGACACCGAACGCCCCTTCGAGCGCCGCATCGCCGATTCCGTTGCGGTCGTGAAGGACCGGCATCATCGCGACGAAATGGTTGGTGGCCCAGCCGGTGGTGAACAGGAGCGCGAGCACGGTCCAGAGGTTTCGGCGGTCGGCTGTCGTCGTCATCGGCGATGCGGTTCCTCGTGGTGGTGAGCGGTCGCTCACCAGTGTGGCATCGTGCCTATCCGAGCAGACCGCGGACGTCCTCGGCGGTGATCGCGCCGGAGAACGCGGCGCCGTCGTCGAGCAACGCGTCGAACAGTTCGCGTTTGCGGTTCTGCAGGTCGATCACCTTCTCCTCGATCGTGCCGGTCGACACCATTCGGTAGACGGTCACCGCGCGGTGCTGGCCGATGCGGTGCGCGCGGTCGACGGCCTGATTCTCGGCGGCGGGATTCCACCAGGGATCGGTCATGAAGCAGTAGTCGGCGGCGGTGAGGTTCAATCCGAAGCCGCCGGCCTTCAAGCTGATGAGGAACACCCGGGTGCGGCCGTGGGTGAACTGCTCGATCTGCTCGCCGCGCCGGGTGATCGCGGTGGAGCCGTCCAGATAGCTGTAAGCGATCCCGTCCGCGTCGAGCCGGGCGGCGATCAGTTTCAGGAACCCGGTGAAGCTGCTGAAGACCAGCGCACTGTGGCCCTCGTCGATGAGGATGGGCAGCTGCTCGGACAGGTACTCGATCTTCGCCGAGTTCACCGCGGCGTGCTCGTCGTCCACCAGCGCCGGATGCAGACTCAACTGCCGTAGCCGCGTGAGCGCACGCAGCACCTGGATGCGGTTGCCGTCGAAGTCCTCCAGGAGCCCGAGGAGTTGCTGGCGGTCGCGGGCCAGATAGGTGTCGTACACCTTTCGATGCTTGGGCTCGAGCTCGATCGGCAGCAACTGTTCCTGCTTCTCGGGCAGGTCGACGAGCACTTGATCCTTGGTGCGGCGCAACATGATCGGACGCAGTCGGCGTCGGAGAATCGCCAGCCGCTCGGGAGCCTGCCCGCTTTCGATCGCGTCGGCGAAGTGCTCCTTGAACAGTTTCGGTGAACTGTAGAGTCCCGGCGCCACCACCGACACCAGCGACCACAGCTCCATCACGCGGTTCTCCATCGGGGTTCCGGTGATCGCGAGCTTGAACGGGGCCTGCAGCCGCCGTGCGGCCTGGTAGGTCTTGGAGTTGTGGTTCTTGAGGAACTGCGCCTCATCGAAGATCGCACCCGTCCACGGCACCCGGGCGAAGGCGTCGTAGTCGATCCGCAGCAACGCGTATGAGGTGACGACGATCCGGGCGTCGGCGATCCGATCTGCCAGCGGCGTCCCGACCCGCTTCTCGGTGGCGGGAACGGTCAGCATCTCGAGGCCGGGTACGAACCGGTGGATCTCGGCGGCCCAGTTGGCGATCACGCTGGTGGGCGCGACCACCAGGAACCGGGCATCGGGTCGCTCGTCCACTATGCGCTGGATCAGCGCGAGAGTCTGCACCGTCTTGCCGAGCCCCATGTCGTCGGCGAGCACGCCGCCGAGCTCGTTGTCCCAGAGGAACGTGAGCCAATCCAGGCCCTCCTGCTGGTACGGCCGCAGCCGGGCGTCGAGACCCGCGGGCGGCGGTACCGAGTGCGGCGGCCTGGCCGCGGCCAGACGGGCGATGCGTTCACGCCATCGGCGGAGCTGCTCGTCGACCACGCCGAGTTCGAGCAGTTCGTCCCACAGTGATGCGTTGAGGGTGTGCGTGCTGACGCGGTCGTCGTCGAGCTCGCCCATCTCCCGGGCCTCGTCGAGCCGGTCGCGCAGGGTCTGCAGCGCGGGGATGTCGAGGGCGAAGTACGTACCGTCGTCGAGCACCATGTGCGTCTCGCCGGACGCGAGGGCGGAGATGATCGTGGTGATCGGAATCTTGTGGCCGTCCACGTCGAGTGCCACGCGGAGGTCGAACCAGTCGCTGCGCGCGTCGCCGTCGCCGGAGAAGCTCAGGACCGGCGGCGCCTCGGCAGGACGGTAGTCGGGCGGCGTGCCGACCACGTCGACGCGCACCCGGCCGAGCTCGGTGATCTTCGGGACCGTCTCCGCACACAGGATCGCCACTTCGAGCTGTGACAGCGGCACCGGAACGGTGCGGAAGTCGGGAAGAGAATCGAACGCCGCCGCGACCGTGCAGCCGCCGCGGAGCTGACGCAGGACGGCGTACATCCGATTGAAGCGACGGTAGTCGGAGCGGTACTTCGGCAGCCGACGTTCGAGGAGATCGGCGGCGGCTGCCACCCAGTGGGCGCTGCTGCGGGCGACCATCTCCAGCTCGGGACGCACCTCGTCCCACATCGCGCGTTCGGCGGCCGCGTTGCGGAACCGGCCGGTCTCGGTGCCCTGCGTCGGGAACTCATGGACCTCGCCGTCGGTCTCGTACGCCGTCGACCAGGTGGCGCACGGGTGCTCACCGGTCTCGATGCGCAGGACCGGGAACGGACCGGCGAGGTCGGCGGCCGGGAACGCTCCGGGTTCCACCACCACGGCGCGGTCGGCCTGCAGGGTCGGCAGCGCCTCGCGGAAGTCGCCGAGTTCGTCGTCGCTCACCTCCAGTGGGACCCGGCTCACCAGCAGCATCGATTCGGTGGTGGTCAGCCTGCGCAGCGGGCCGATGTACAGTACGTCGCCCACCTCCTGCGCGATGCCGTGCGCGCGGGGCCTGCCGATCGGGAACTGGAAGGCGTCCGGCGGAACGGTCCGACCGTCTACCAGCACCTCGAGCGCCACATGGACGCCGGCACGCTGAGCGGTGACGTGCAGTCGGGTGCTGAGGTGATCGCCGTACTCGACGGTCGTGCTCTTCGACGACCGCGCGTTGACGAACTCCACGCCCGCGTCGCGGGCCTCGTCGAGCAGGACCCAGATGCTCGGCGGAGCCATCAGCAGCGACATCTCGTCACCGACGGAGGCGCTCTGTCCGCTGATCGCCAGCGCCGAGGCCAATCGGGTCAGGACGTCGAGGGCCTTCTCCGGATGGCGGTCGGCGGTCTTTCCGGACAGGATCGTCTTCCAGGTGACGCGCGTCTTGACCCACCGCCCCTGCTCGCTCATGGTGAGCGGCCGGAGACGGACGGAGTCGGCGTCGCGATAGCTGCGGTGTACGGAGAACTGAAGTGCCAGTGGCAGTTCCGGACCGTCCGGGGTGTGCTCGACGGACTGCGACGACTTCGAGATCTCGTCGATCAGAGTGCGCCATCGTGAGAGCGGGAGGGCCGAGGGCGCCGACGACGATCGCCGGGCGACGGCCGTGCCTTCGGCGGTCGCGGCCATGACCAGCGCCGCGCAATGCTTGCAGCGGATCGCGACCGGGCAGGTGCAGCTCGCGGACACCCGCGGCTTCGGGCCATCCCAGGCGGCTGTGACCTTGCATCGGTAGCGCTGCTCACCGGAGCCGAGTGAGACGCCGGTGAGGACGCCGTCGGACCAGTCGATACCGGTGATCATGCCGCTGGTGGCGTACGACCGCGCACGCTGCAGCGTCCGAGTGTCGAAGGCGCCGAGGACGGCGTCGACCTGCTCGTCGGTCCAGTCGGGGGAGGTCATCGGATCCAGCGTAGTCGGGATCGGCGGCGTGCCGCGGCGACGGTGCTTCGGCGTGTGTGACCAGGACATTCGCGAAAAACAGTCACGAACGATTGTTTTTGCGCTACGGTCGCCTCACGCCGACCGCGTGTCCCCGCGATCCACTGCAAGGAGTTCTTGATGTCCGGAATGCGCCCCGACCTGTCCGGTGTCGACCCGCTGACCGTCAACCTGACGCATCGCGTCTGCGTCGGCGACCTGTTGACTCGCAGCGCCGCCCACTACGGCACGCGCACAGCCCTGGTGGACGGCGACCTCGAACTCTCGTACGCCGAACTCGAGGCACGTGCCAACGCGCTGGCGCGGGGGCTGCTCGAACGCGGTTACGAGCGGGGTGACGCCATCGCGCTGCAGTTGCAGAACAGCTGGCAGTTCGTCACGTCGTTCTTCGCACTCGCCAAGATCGGCGTGGTGGCGATGCCGCTCAATCTGCTGCTCTCGCCGTCCGACATCGCCTACCAACTCGCCGACAGCGGCGTCCGCGCCATCGTCACCGAGGATGTGTTCCTCGGAGTGCTCGAGCCGGCGGTCGCGGAGGCCTCATCGGATCGCCTCGGTGAGGTGATCGTGGCCGGCACGGCACCCGACACGGTGGCCGGGTTGCGGTCGGTGGCCTTCGACGAGGTCTTCGCCGTCGACCGGTCCGTCGTCGAGACGATCGTCGACGACCGCGACATCCTGCACTGCCTCTACACCTCCGGCACCACGTCGCGGCCCAAGGGCGTGGTGACTTCGCATGTGGCCGTGCAGATCTCGGTGCTGAGTTCGGCACTGGGCCTCGGTCTGCGGCCGGACACCCGCCCCGCGGTGCAACCGATTGTGCTGCCGCTGTTCCACGTCACGGCCCTGGATGCGCTGCTGCTGCCGTCGTTGACCGTCGGCGCGACGGTGGTGCTGCTGCGCGGCTTCGACCCCGCCGCGCTCGCCGAGGTGTTCACCCGGCGTGCGGTGACGCACCTGACGATGCTCCCGATGATGTGGGCCGCTCTCCTGCAGCAGCCCGCGCTGGCGGAGGGGGACACCGACAGCCTCGTCACCGGGCTGTACGCGATGGCGCCGATGCCCGCCGAACTGCTCGCGGCGCTGCGGTCGAGGTTCCCCAACGCCGCGATCATCCTCGGCTCGGGGCAGACCGAGACCACGCCGGCCTCGGAGTTGCAGTGGTCGGGCCACCAGGGTGTCAAGGACGCCTCGTGGGGGCCGGCGACGGTCAGCACCGACATCGCCATCATGGGCGGCGACGGCGCCCTCCTGCCGACCGGTCAGGAGGGCGAGATCGTCTATCGCGCACCGCAACTCATGGAGGGTTACTGGAACAACCGCGACGCGAACACCGAAGCCTTCGCGCATGGCTGGTTCCACGGCGGCGACATCGGCTATCTCGACGACGAGGCCGTCGTGTGGTTCACCGACCGCGCCAAGGACATCATCAAATCGGGCGGCGAGAACGTCTCGTCGGTGGAAGTGGAACGGGTGCTGCTCGGACACGAGTCGGTCGCCGAAGTCGCGGTGGTCGGCGTGCCCGACGAACACTGGGGTGAGGCGGTGACCGCGTTCGTCGTGCTCAGTGAGCCTGCCGACTCCGGTGAGACGCGGTCGGAGGAGATTCAGTCGTGGGCGCGCGAGCGCCTCGCCGGATTCAAGGCGCCCAAGAGCGTGGTCGTGGTGGACGCTCTCCCGAAGACGGCGACCGGCAAGATTCAGAAGCACCTCATGCGCTCACGGTGAGCTGCCGGAATGTGGGTCAGCCGGCGTCGTACTCGTCCCAGAATCGTTGACGGAGGCGGAAGCGGACGGGCTCGTCGACGGTGTAGCGCTCCATCGCCTCCGAGGCGTCGAGCAGGAGGGCGCGATCGATGTCGCGCGGGATGGAGGGTCGTGCGCGCTCGAGCTCCGCGGTCTCCTGCGGGGTGGCGCTCTTGCGGAAGGCCGCCAGCACGCGGCCGACGACGTCGCCGATGATCTGCTCCTGCTCGGCGTCGTCGAACTCCGGCATCACGTGTGCCACCGATCCGGTGGTGGAGCTGTAGGCCAGCACGCCGGTCGGTGCGGGCGGGGGAGTAGCGCGTGCGGCCACCGACGCGGCGGCGGCGTCGAGCGGTGTGCGCGCGGCGGGTTTGGGTGCGACCGGCCCGGGTTTGGCGGTGACCGGCGCCGACGGCTTCGGGGCGGGCTGGCGATCCACGCTGAGAACGGAACGGTCGATCGCGGGTCCGTCGATCCGGTGCAGGTCGTCCGCGGCGCGGATCAGGTGCCTGCTGACGCCGTGCGACTTGCCGTCGGCGTTCGGCACCGCCAGCAGGATCACCTGCACGCCGTGTACCTGTGCTTCTTCGACGGCCTCGGTCAGGTCGTCGTCGCCGGACACGAGGAAGAAGACGTCGGAGGTGCTGTTGCGGGCGTGCGCGACGAGATCGAGGCCGATGCGGAGGTCGACGCCCTTCTGCTCGCCGTTGACGCCGAAGCGGCCGAGTCGGAGCTTCACCTTGGCCAGTTCGCCGATGCGTTGCTGTGTGGCATTGGGAACGCCGTTGTCGGCGGAGTCGTACCAGTGCACCCGCAGCGTCGGGAGGCCGGAGAGGTGTTCGGCGGTGTCGACCAGTGTGTCGATCAGACGCGAGTACTCGACGTTGATGCTGCCGCGCAACGATGTTCCGGCGACGCGGGTGGCGGCCGACGCGAGGAGGTATCCGGTGTCTATGTACAAGCTGCATGTCGGGCGCATGGTTCGACTATCGCAGGGCCGGAGACGGTCCACCGGCCGAAACGCCGCCCTTGTTACCTCGGAGTAATCACGGGGCCCTGCTGAAATCAGTCCGCTCAGTGCCGCGCGGGGTGAATCTTCCCTCGGCATCGGTTGTGCGAACTGATTTCAGCAGGGCTCCGCGGCGACTAGCGTCCCAGTCAGAGCGAAAGGACCAGCCATGCTCACCTCGGACCTCCGGCGCGTCCTCGACGGCGCCCCGATCGCCCACGTCGCCACCGTCTCTCCCGACGGCTCACCGCACGTCGTCCCGGTCTTCGTCGGGACCGACGGCGATCGCATCGTCGTCTTCACCGGTCCTGGCTCGGTGAAGGCGCGCAACTTGCGGCGCGATCCGCGCGTCGCGCTCTCGATCGCCACCGCCGACGATCCGTTCACGCCGGTGACGGTCCGCGGTCGAGTGGTGGACTGGATCGACGGCGACGCCGGCTGGGAGATCGTCGACCGCGTCGCGGCCAAGTACATCCCGGTACCCTACCCGCGCGAGGACCCGAGGGTGGTCGCGGCGATCGAACCGACGGTGCAGAAGGTCGGAATGGGTTGAGCGTTGTCGTCACAGCTCACGTTCGTCGAGTAGGCCGACACCACTTTCTAGGCCCGCCGAGCAGGCCGACGTCACCTCTAGGCCCGCCGAGCAGGCCGACGTCACCCCCGAGGCCGGTCGAGTAGCCCAGCGAACGCAGTGAGCCGGGCGTATCGAGACGATCACCAACCCCGCCACCCCCTTCACTCCGACTCCGACTGCCCCTCCAGTGCCGCCAACGCTCGCCGAGCCGCTTCCAGCTCCCGGCTCAGCTCCTCGACCCGCCGCTGAGCCTCCTCCCGCGCCGCATTCAGCACCGACGACGCCGCTTCCAACGCCGCGTCGTCACCGAGTTCGCGCATCGCAGACTCGACGGAGTCAGCAGCGACACTGCGCGACCGCGTGGGCTTGCGTCCGCCCCGTGTCACCGATACCGACCATTCGTTGTCGGCCGAACCGAAGACCGTCACCGTCACCGACGACGGTGCCTTCCTGCCCGCCGCGCGCTTCGCCGGCCTGGCCGCAGTCTTAGGCGCCGCCGCGGTAACTGGTATCTGAGCCGCCGCTGCGTCGGTCTTCGGTGCTGCGGCCGGTCTCGGCTGAGCGGCCTTTTTCGCTGCCGCGGGCTTCGCGACCTTCGCAGCCTTCGCCGGTTGAGCCGGTGCGTCCTTGGTCATCCGCAGTTCATCGGCTTCGTAGGGGAGTTCGTCGTCGACGCCGCGCGGTTTGATGGTCAGCGTCGTCCCGGAGATCGCGATCACGCGCGCCGAGGCGCCGGGCGCGAGGCCGAGGCTGGGTGTGCCCTCGCGCAGATACACCGTGGCGCGTCGCCCCTCGGCCAATGCCGAGTTCAGGGAGGCGAGGTCGTCAGCGGTCAGAGACTCCGATGCCAAGCGGCGGCGCGGGGGCATGGCGGGCCTTTCTCCTCATTCAGATGCGGCTGTGAACACTGTGCCACAGCCGGACGACATGTTCGCACAGATGTGCGATCCGGTGGGTCGGTGGGCCCGCTGCTCAGTGACATGGACGGGGGATGCGGCGAGGTGTCGGCGATGCCACTGCGGATGGTGTCACCTCGTGTCCTGCAGGGTCGAAGGGGAGTGGGTACCGTCGGAAGTGTCGTCCAAACGAGTGGCGACGAAGTGTGGAAGATGCAGATCCATCCGCTATTCAAGGAGGACAGATGAGCTTTTCCGACGATGCACAGAACAAGGCTGAAGACCTGAAGGGCCGGGCGAAGGAAGCCGTCGGCGCTGCGACCGACGATGACCAGTTGCGTACCGAGGGGCAGACCGACCAGGGGAAGTCTGCCGCCAAGGAGAAGGTCACCGAGGTTGCGGACAAGGTCAAGGAAGGCGTCGACGCCGTGAAGGACAAGTTGACCGGCCGCTGACCGTACCGACCGGAGCGGCCCGCCACCCGAGAGTTCGGGTGGCGGGCCGCCGTCGTTCAGCAGGGAGATCAGTCCGTATTCACCATTGCTGGTGCAGGTCCTGGTCGCGTCCGATGACGCGCGCCTGAGCCACCACGCCCGCGATGACGAGCACGATGTAGGCGGCGTACCACCACCAGTGATGACCGATGGTGGATGTGACGCTCGCCCGCGAGAAGTCGTCGAGCGCGATCGTCGACGTCAGAAGCATGAGACCGCCGACGATCGCCGTGGCGCCGCCGAGTGCGCTGAGCACCACGAGCAGTAGCGCCGGCAGATTCAGCGCGATGGCAGCGACCGCCAGGAGGATGCCGACGAGCACGCCGACCACGATGATGACCCAGTTCCAGGTCACTCCGATGGCGGCCATCAGTGCGGTGCCCAGGACGAAACCGATGGAGGCCATCGCCAGCGTCACCGCCACCGCGTAGTACAGGTACGCCAGGAGGGCGAAGAGGATCGCGACCGCGATGCCGACGATCCATCCGACCGCAGTTGAGAAGAAGCCGTCTCCGGTGACGGCGGAGACGAGCCCCGCACCCAGGTTGAGGCCGACGAAAGCGCCCCACACGGCGATGACGACACGCATCGCCACCACGCCTCGGAAGCAGAACAGAATGCCGATGATGATGGCGATGAAGCCGATCAGGATGCTGGACATGGCGTAAGCGTAGTGCGCGCTTCGTGTCCGAATGGGCGGCTTCGCCTGGCGAGGGTGAAGTGCGTACGTTCGCAGCGCGCCGCGGTCGCCGGTTCTGGTCAGCCCTCGTCCGTTGTCTCCACGACCTGCGTCACCCTGGCAGTGACCTCGGTGTCGCTCGACGGTGTTTCGACCGATGTGCTCTGGTCGATGGTCACCTGTGTGCCCACCATCGTGAACTTGTCGAGGATCGGATCCTCGCCGCCGTCGATCTCGTAGAGGACTTTGAAACTACGGTCCGTGAGGACGCTGGAAGCACCTTTGAAGGTCGGCTCGAGAGAGACCGTGACGAGGCAGCCGGCGGAACCGAAACACTTCTTCTCCTCTGTCAGGACGGAGAGACTGAAGTCGGCTGCCGTGACCGGGACGGTCGAGACCCCAGTCGTCGGCGGGTAGCTGTATTCGGGCGATGCCGCGGTCTCGGTCCCGGAGGTCGCGGACTCGTCCGACCCGATCGCGTATCCCACTGCACCCGAGCCGACTGCGATGAACACCGCTGCGACGATCGCGAACAGAATCCGGCCACGCTTACGCGGGCGCTTCGGCGCGGCAGCGCTTTCGGGTGGTGCAAGGGTTCCCGGCGGTGTCGCGAATGGACTCGTGGGCGGGGGATACCCGGCGGCGGCGAAATGATGTTCGCCGGTCGGCGGAACTGGTCTGCCCGTGGGACCGTCGTTGCCCGCGTCGTGTTCGTTCATTTCCTCGTCCTTCGTTCTGTCTGTTTTGCGATGGTTCCGAGAACGTACGACTGACCTACGACAAGAACCTGATCGCTGCACGTCCCGCGCGCCGACGTCTGCGCCGGTCGTATGACGATCAGCGCTGGTGACAGGCGGTCGGTGTGGTCCGTTCGGGCGGATCTCGATTGCCGCCTTCACGTCCGCGATCGGCTCAGAAGCGGGAACTCCGCGGCGTACCTGCGACCGTACGCTGGACGAGTGCACGGCGAATACAAAGTTCCTGGTGGCAAGCTGGTGGTGGTCGACGTCGACGTCGAGGATGGGAGGCTCTCGCGGGTATCGCTGTCGGGCGACTTCTTCCTCGAACCGGACGACGCTCTCGACGTCATCACCGAGGCCGTCACCGGTGCGCCCGTGACGGCCGATGCGTCCGATTTGGGCGCGCTCATTCAAGCGGCACTGACCGCTGACGTCTCGATGGTCGGCTTCACGCCCGAGTCGGTCGGTATTGCGATCCGTCGTGCGCTCGGTCATGCCACGAGTTGGCACGACCACACCTTCGACGTCGTCGAACCGGTCGTCATGGCGCCCGCGATGCACGTCGCGCTCGACGAGGTGCTCCTGCGGGAGGTGGCGGCGGGGACTCGCCCGCCGACCCTGCGCTTCTGGGACTGGGACTCGCCGCTCGTCGTGATCGGCTCGTTCCAGTCGGTCCGCAACGAGGTCGACGACGAGGCCGCCGCCCGCCACGGTATCGGGATCGTCCGTCGCATATCCGGTGGCGGCGCGATGTTCATGGAGCCGGGTAACTGCATCACGTACTCGCTCGTCGTGCCGACATCGCTGGTGGACGGACTCAGCTTCGAGCGGTCGTACGAGTTCCTCGACCAGTGGGTGATGGGCGCCCTCGCCGACGTCGGCGTCAACGCCCGCTACGTCCCGATCAACGACATCGTCTCCGACCACGGCAAGATCGGCGGCGCCGCGCAGAAGCGCATCGTCGCCGGCGCGGTGCTGCACCACGTCACGATGTCGTACGACATCGACGCCGACAAGATGACCGAGGTCCTGCGGATCGGGCGAGAGAAGATCTCCGACAAGGGAATCACCAGCTCCGGCAAGCGCGTGGACCCGATGCGGTCGCAGACGGGGATGACGCGTGCGGCGATCATCGAGGCGTTCTTAGATCACTTCCGCGGGCGGTACCGGACGCGGGAGGCCGGGTACACGGATGCGGAACTGGCGGCCGCGCAGGAGTTGGTCGACGAGAAGTTCAGCAGCCGGGAGTGGACGTACCGGGTGCCGTAGTCCGAACGCTCGACGGTTGCCTGGTCCACGCGATAATCGTTCGTTTCTGTCGGAGTTTCCTGCCACAGTGCCAGGCATGAGCAATTTCGAACGTATCGACTCATTTCGCGGGTCGAACTTTTTCTTGTCGAACTTCTTTGAGGACGAGTTCACGGTTCCGACCCTCGGGACCGTTCCGTCGTCAGAGCATGCGTTCAACGCATTGAAGACGCGGGATCCGAACGAGCAGGAGTACGTTTTGTCGGCGAGTAGTCCGGGGGAGGCGAAGCGCCGCGGGCGGTCCGTCATGCTTCGTGATGACTGGGATGGCGGTGGGCGTGTTCGCGCAATGCAAGTAGTCCTCCAGTACAAGTTCGGATCCCGACGGATGCGCGAGCTTCTGCTCGGAACCGGCACCGCCGCTCTGGTCGAAGGCAACTCTCACCACGACCACTTCTGGGGTGATTGCCGGTGTGGTGGGCGTAGATGTGCGGCGCCCGGCGTCAATGCCCTCGGAGAACTGCTGATGGCTGAGCGTGCGAAGGACGGTCGCCTGAGTTGAGTGGACACGAATGTGCACTCAATCGTTGCTCGGTGACCGATGGGTGGACACGCGCGTCAACGACGGTGGACATTCGAACTGTCGTGGCCTCAACACTATCGCCGCGATCAGTTCGATCGCTGACGCGGGTCGGATCGAGATCGCGAACGTAGGAGGCTTCCCCGTTGTCGTCGACGATCGACTGGACCGTGGCTCCGTACCAGTCGCACTCGCCAGGGGTTCGAGCCGTGACGCCGTCACTCAGGCATGCTGCAGACCGCTTGTTCCGGACCGCTATCGGTGATGGTCACGGTTCCGTCGACTCGGATGCGACAGTGCTGCGAAGTCGATCCTCTAACAGCGATGTACATGCTCCTCGAACTCTCCGGAGTCACATTGATCGACGTTGAATATCGGCCTACGGCATTTGAGTAAGTCAGTGCGTATGTTTGCCATTCTCCGGGTGCGTAGGCGATCTGCACGTTGGGTGTATCGGCCTCGACCGTGAGGAGAACTTCTGAACGGGTGCTCGGCAGTGGAACTGGCCGCTGGTGATCGGTGGGCTCGGAGCGAGGCGTTGCGGTCGGTCGCGTGCGCAGGGTCGTCTCGGCTACGTCGTCCGCTTGGGTCGGTGTCGACGATTCGTCACCGAACGCGCCTTCGCAAGTGATCATCCAGCGGCCGTTCAATCGAACCCAGTGCTGTGTCTCGGTCTCACCAGCTGACTCTGTGACCACAGTGCCTTTGTCGCCGGACTCGTTCACCGAGATGATCCGACTCGGTGCAGACGGAGTGGCGGGATCATCTTCAGATCCGGCGAAACGCTTCGACGAAGGCGTTGATCATCGCTGCGCACGACGGCTCGGCCCAGTACTCGACGAACTCCTTCTGCGCGATCGGCGACGATCCCGCGGCCTCGATGGCGTCTCCCTCCTTGTCCATGCGTTCTGCCGCGCTGCGCAGCGACTCGGGCTTGGGCGCGAAGATCTGTTGCACGGCCGACTGCGCGGAAGTGTCGGAGTCTCGTTGTCCGAGCATCAGGCCGACGCCGGCGGAGATTGCCAATAGGAGAACCGTTGCGACACCTGCGAGGATCCAGATGAGTCGTCGTGAGGATCGCGCTGGCATCGACGACGTCGGGAAGTCATCGCCGTCTGGAGTCGGGTTCGAATCTTTCATGTCCAGTACCGTATGCGACACTTCGGACATCTGCGGTCGGCTCGCGTCCGAGGCCACGCTCCTGCGCTGAATCCGCGACCCACCTGCGAAACCTTGCTGCGGCGCACCAGGAATGCGGAATCGTGCTGAGCCGCGGCACCCGTGCTTGATCGAATAGCCGGGATGGCCGTCGCCGCGGTGCTCCTCGTCGGCGACCGTGCGCCACTCGAGGTGTCGGCAATCCTGTCCGGCCTCCCAGAGGGGTGACTCAAGGTTACGGTCAGCGCGTGACGCGATGGTTCCGTCTAATCCGCCTCGTCCGGTATTTCCCCGATCTCCGTGATCTCGAACTGTGCCGAGTCCTCGGCGTCGTCGCTCCCGACATCCCGCGGCACGCTCTTGCCCATCGCGGCTTCCACGGCCGCACACAGTCGACGTCGACGTTCGACGAAGTACGCGTCGAAGTCGTCCGCGCAGCAACTCGGCCGGAACGAGGTGCGCTTCGAGTAGGCCGTCCAGATAGTCGGGGTCGATTTGAGACTTCTGCTCAATCAGCGACAGATAACTCGATGGTGCAGCGCCGCCGATGGTGCGGTTGGCGAAAGGCTCCCTAGGGAATCAGAGTGGCGATCGCTCGTGCGCTCCCACGACAGTCGGACAGCTGATCGTCGACGACAGTTGGTCACACGGACCGCGACGACGATGTTCAAGCGGGAACATCATTGCTGAGCTGACCTCCCGGGATATACGCGACGGCCACGTCGCACGACCTCGGATTCACGCTCGAGGAGCCGATCCGTCTGCGGGCTTCCCGACGCCGTGAGGCCTTGCCCTATGGGCGCTGTCGAAGACGTCGCGGCCGGACTCCCACGGCTCCGGCATGGCGACATTCTTCCATCGTGAGGGGAGATCCTCTCAGATCAGGCGTCAACCAAAACCGAGGCACAGACGGACTTGCTGAATATGTGACCGCAGGCGCGTGCTGAGGTTCAAGCTTTCGAGTGCGTGGTTGCGGACCCCAGCAGACCTGATCGTGCCCCACTCCACGTCACCACGAGCTCATCGCGTGCACGGCTCGCGGCGACGTACAGCAACGATCGCTCGCGCAGAAGAGCTTCGGCTCGCTCTTCGTCGGGTACCGACTTGAGCGTCGCGGCTGACGGAACGTGCGCGTCGTCGATTCCGGCGAGGACGACGCGAGAGAACTCCATACCCTTCGAACGGTGCATTGTCAGCACACGCACGTGCTCGCTGCTGATCGACTTGTTCTCGAGTGCCCGCGCCGGAACACCCCGTTCGCCAAGAGCGCGGACGAACTGATCGCGCGCGGCTTCCGACCGGGTAAGCACCGCGACGGACGACGGATCGACGCCGTCGGCGACCCACCCCCTCACTTGCGCGGCCACCTTGTCGAGTTCGTCAGCCATCGAAGAGCATTCGACTAGTCGCGGGGCGGGGCCGCGACGCGCCGACCGGTAGCCCGCTGTCGACTCCTCACCTTGCTCGAGATCGTGATATTCGGCGCCGCTGAGGATACTCACGGCGAAGTGCAGATTCTCGGCCGTCGTCCGGTAATTCAGTGTCAAACGCTTCGACCGGCCAACAATCTTGATGCCGAGGCGGCCCAACACTACAGGCTGGCCGTAAATGCGCTGGTGCGAGTCCTCGGCGATGAAGAGATCGTTGGGTCCTTCGGCGACCAGATCGCGCAAGAGCGCCCAGTGCGTCGCGTGTAGATCCTGCGCCTCGTCGACGACGATGTGATCGGCCAAATAGCCGGCGCCGGCCTCCGTTCGCAAGCGCAGCGACTCTGCCGCTAGTGCGAGAACTTCTGCGTAGCTTAGTGTTCCGTCCATTCGAGCTTGCCGTCGGTAAGCCTCCACCAGCTTCCAGACGGCGATTCGCTGCGGCCTGCTGAGCCGCACGCCGCGACCGGCGCGCGCCACCTTGACGTATTGCTCGAGAGTCGTCACGCGGTTTGCGAGCACGACGGCGATGTACTCATTCTCCAAGAAAGCCGGTGTCGCCAGTTTCGTGTCGAGGCCAGACGAGAGCTCGGTGACCAGCTCACGCCACAGTGAGGCGTTGGTCCGTGAGCTGATCGAATCGATGCTCGCGTAGCCGAGGACCGACCGCGCGGCTTCGGCAAGATTGTCAGCCTGCCTTAGCACCGCGTAGCCGAGAGCGTCGATGCCCCCGACATACACGCCGGGATCGCCGGGCCGTGCGGCGATACGCACCTTCGAATCGAGAACTAGCAAGTCGGCGTGCAGCGACTGTGCCAGCGTCTTGTTATAGGTGGTGAGGATGATCCGCGCGTCGGGATTCTCGCGTGCCAGATTGCGGGCGCGATGGACGGCGACGACCGTCTTGCCTGTCCCCGCTCCTCCAGAGAGCCGGAAGGCGCCGTTGTAGGTCTTCCTTTCGGCGTACTTGCGCTGCTCTGGGTGCAGGAATACTCGCCAGGCGGCGAAGTCGTCGTTTTCGATCGCCTGGCGGAGCTCCTCGTTGTCTTCGATGAGCCGGAACTGCATCTTCGATGCAGGTTGGTCGAGCGCCTTGAGGATCTTGCCGTCCTCATCCAGGCCGTCATCGGCCGGTGCGTCGGCGAGCGCGTACTTCGCACGTAGGTCGTCGATGCTGATGCCGGTCGCCAGTTCGAGCAGGGCATCGGCCTGCCACGTCACCGCTGGAGCGATGACGTCCATCAGGGCGTCCTCGTCGGCTGCCGCGAGTGCGTCGGCGGCGATCTGTGGGTCGATGCCGAGCTTGTCCGTGAAATCCTCGAGTGTGAAACCGAGTTCGGCAAGATAGCCGGCAGGCGTCGGACTGGTGGTGAAAGCTCGATCGAGGCCGCCATCGTGGTCCGGGACGACTACGCGTTTCTTACGGTCATCGTCGCCGTCGAGTTCGCCGACTACTGCTTCGAGGACCCCGTTGATGGGGTTCACCTGTAGATAGGAACGTTCGGCGAGCTTGTTGGCATCGTCGTGCGGCCACGTTCCCATGTAAATGAAGGTGGGGTCGTCACCAAGCTTGTCGTCGATCTTGAACAAGATCGCACGGTATTGAAGATCGACTCGGCCGGTGCGGACGCGTTTGTCGACTGCGCCTTTCAGCGGCTCGATATGAAGGCCGGGGGCTGTGTGGTCCGTACCGAGCTTTTCGATGAACGCCCACACTTTGTTGCGAATGGACCCGTCGAGCTTCGGCATCGACTTGCTGTTGGATGCGAGGACGAGGTTCGCCACTAGTGGGCTCCGTTCTTGAGGGCTGCTGCGATTTGGTCGACGTTCGGCGGACAGAGTGCCCACCCTGCCTCCGACATCGTATGGTCGATGTCGTCGTCAGGCTCCAGGACCACGCCGAGTTTGCGTTCGCTCCATGCGAAGTCGAGAACGTCACCGTCGTCGGTCTCGTAGCCAACGGTCGGCACGGGCAGGTTGGCGTCGGCGAGCGCAATGACGAAATCCTTCTCGGCTTGGGACACCGTGGAGTCGTACACCGCCTGCCACTGAGTCGTGAGCTCGACGTCTGGTTTCGCAATAGGACCGCCGGCGCCGGCCTCGATGAGACTGCGCGTGGTGATGAGGTGGTTGCGGCTGAGCCCGAGCCAGTTGGAGAGCCGCAGCCACTCCTTCCAGGCCCGCCCGTCGAGGACTTCGAGTTGGTCGTCGCGGTCGTCGATGGCGAGAACGGCATGGATGGTGCGAGTCCCCTGACGCATGGCGGCCGTCACCGCGAGCGGCCCGTCGACGTGGAACCAGCACATGTCGGCTCCGGCACCGAACGATCCGGGGTCACCGTCGAGGAGCGCGTTGGCGTTCGCGGTGAGGGTGTCGGCGTCGCCTTTGGTGCGGTTGTCGGTGCGCAGCAGCGCCATCGGCAGCCAGTCGCCGACGGCCTCCCACACGTGGTGCTCGGGGTCGGAAATGAAGGCGATCAGCGTGGTGATGGGGTCGGCCGTGAGGTGTTTGACGATCGCCGGGCGGAGCGTTCCGGCCGTGATCGCGTTCGACGCGCCCCGGTCGGTGAGCCACGGCGGCGACACCGGCTCGTTGCTTTTGAACCGCTGCAGGTCGTCGTGACCGAATGACCAGACCAGGTGTCCGCTGTCGCGGAGGACGGCGCGTTTGGCGGCGTCGTCGGCGACCCGGTTGCAGTCGCGCGTGGCATGGTATTTGCGGCCATCGGCAAAGATCGCGATCCGCGGAACGTCGGGATCGTTGGTCGCCAGCTCGAAGTCGGGCTTGGAGTTGGCCATGTGCACCTGCGGGGTGAGTTTCCAGGTGCGGATCTTGGTGCCGGGCAGCACGATGGTCGCCGACGGTCCGTACGTGCCGGGCGACTCTTTCACGGTGGCGCCCATGGTCCGCAGCCGCTCGACGAAGGCGACGTAGAACTCGTGTTCCAGCGGCGATTCGTCGCTGCCGGTCCGGGTCCCGGGCGATTCGGCGGTCACCGCCTTGAGCCACGAGTCGGCATCCGGCGCCGTCTCCCCGTCGACGCCGAGGAGCTGGTCGAGCACGCGCAGCGCGGTTGTGCGCGACACCTTGTCGAGTTCATGGGGCGGGGCAAACGGGAGTAGACATTTGTGGCAGGCGAGTCGGTCGTGTTCGGCGCAGTCGCAGTGGTGCACCACCGTGCGGGCGGCGTTGAGCACCGCCCACACCTTCGCCGGATCGGCGAACTCAGCGAGATAACCGGTGCCGCCGGGGACGGTGTCGTGGATCAGCAACGCGTGCTGGCTGGGCGCGCGGAGCGCGTCGGAGATGGTGGCCACGTCGAGGTGTTCGGGGGAACCCCCGATCACCTGCCGCAGGCCGAGCAGGATCGCGGCGCTCAGGCTGGGGTGGGCGAACGGGTCGTATTCGAGCGAACGCGGTAGGTGCAGCAGCACACCCTGGGTGCGCAGGGTGCGGGCGAGGGCGATCTCCCGGACGTGCTCGGTGGCCGCGTTCCGGTGCCGGCACCAGCTGCGATGCTCATACCGGCTGTTGCGGCCGGCGGCCTTGTCGAGTTGGCCGCACGACGAGCACACCCGGAACAGGCCGGTGGTGGTTTCCTGCCCGGCGATGGTGCGGGTGCCGCCCTGCGAGGTGCGCCGGCCCATGTTTAGCCACCGCACGTCCAGCCGGCGCAGGTATTCCGCACCGAACTCGAGGTCGCCCACAAACCAGGACCGGCCGACGTTGACGGGGTCGATGTCGGCGGCGGTGACCACGGTGAACGCCTCCCGGTGGCGTTCGTCGCGCGAATCGTTGATCGACGCCTCGTCGCGGCGCACCTCGGCGGACACCCGCGCCATCTCGACCACCTGCAGCTGCTGGCTGACGTCGGCGATGGCGCCGGTCCCGCACCGCGGGCACGCCGTCACCGTCGGCGGTTGTTCGCCGGCCAGGGTGATGCCGGCCCACCCGCACTGCGGGCACAGTCGCCAGGTGTGGATGTTGGATTCGCCGGCCCCGAGGTCGACGGCGTCGATCTGCGCGGCCAGGCCCTGCGCGTAGAAGGTGGCACCGGGAGCGAGTTCGGTGAGCGCGATACGTGAGCCGCGCTGGTAGCTGGTGGCCTCGCCCATGTACTGGTTGGTGTCGGGATCGATCCAGGTGACGCCCACGTCGAGGGTCACCGAGTCGTCGAGCAGCGTGTAGTTGGGCAGTACGCCGTAGCGTTCGAGGACGCTGATCCAGTAGTCGTCGGTGAGGTCGTGGATCTGCCCGCCGAGCAGCCGGAGCGAACCCTTGGCGGTTCGCAGGTCGCGCAGATCGTCGTCGGTGGCGGCCGGCGACGACGCGCGCCGCTCGAACTCGGGCATCTCCGCCTCGACGGCGGCCCGGCGTTCGGTCAGTTCGGTGAGGTCCCGGTTCCAGCGATGCACGGCTTCTTGCAGTTCGGTGACCAGTCCGCTCGGGCCGTCGCCGGGGCCGGCGGTGGCCCAGGAACGCAACGAGTCGCGCGTGGCGTGGTCGAGGACGCCGTCGAATTGCGACAGGAAGCCGTCGACGCGGGCGTCGGCGTCGGCGTCGACCGCCTCGAGGAGGCCGGCCATCCAGCTGCCCGGATCGAAGCCGCCCAGCACGGCGCGGGCGCCGCGGGGCGCGACGGTGTTGGGGTCGCGGGCGAGCGCGTCGAGCACGTGCGCGATGTACTGGCGCCGCAGGATCTCCTCGGCGGTGAGGAACGTTGCGGGCGGGCGGACGTCGCCCTGGATCACGGACGTGGGGTCGTACAGCTTGGGCAGGTGTTCCCCGCGTCCGCGGACAAAGGCGAGTACCAGCGAATTGCCGGTCAGACGTCCGGCGCGGCCGACGCGCTGCAGGTACGACGACACGGTGCGGGGCAGTGACCCGAGCATCACGGTGGACAGGTCGCCGATGTCGATGCCCATCTCCAGGGTGGGGGTGGCCACGAGGACGTTGGGTGCCTGCGGGTCGGCGCCGCCGCGCTTGAAGTCCGCCTCGTACTTGAGCCGGACGCCGGGTGGCAGCAACGAGGTGTGCTCGCGGGCGACGACGCGCTTCATCTCCGCGCTGTCGTAGAGGCGACGGTAGAAGTTCTGCGCCTTCCGGGCGCGGGCCAAGGTCCCGGGGCAGCGGACCAGAAGGCATGGGGCGCCGTCGAGTTCGTCGACGACGGTCGCCGAGCCGGGGGTGGGGGTCTGACACACGTTGCACACCAACAGGTGCCGGCCGGACGCGAGGTCGTCGTCGGTGGGCGCGGACACCACGACCGCGGCGGCGGGCAGACCGTAGGCCGTGAGCCCGGCCTCGGTGAGGTCGGCGGCCAACACCCGCTGCTCGGCGAGCACCCCGAACAGCGACTTCGCCAGAAAGCCACCGTCGACGGGGGAGACGTTGAGGCACTGCGACGCCCACCGGGCGTACCAAGACGACGGGGCGGTGACCGCGTCGAATCCTTCGGGGACCGAGCGTGATCCGATGGCGGGGAAGGCGGGTGCGGGGCGGCCTTTGGGGAAGGCCGGCATGCCCTCGCCTTTGGGCCGCGCACCCCAGATCCAGCGGCGGTTGGCGTCTTTCTCCACGTATTTGCGCAGCCACGGATGGCGGATGGCGCCGCGGGTGCGGACGCGCTCGACGGTGCCGCGGACCCAGCGGGCGATGGCCGCGGTGTCTGGTGGCGCGAGCGACAGCTGGTGTTCGGTGGCGTTGAGGGCGGCGCGACCGAGCCGGACGGTCCGTTCCGGTGCGCCGAGGTCCACCTCGGCGACGGTGCTGCCGGTGAGTTCGAGGGTGCGGCCGAGGCGGGACTGCAGCCCGAACTCCAGGTCGATGTCGAACTGGACGCGGCGCAGGACCTTGGCGGTGGCCTTTTTCCGGGCGGCGGTGGTCGCATCGGATTGCCAGAACGGGGTGAACTCGTCGCGGTCGACGATGTCCGGGGCGAGCAGGTGGTAGCGCCGGGCCGGGACGTCGCCGGCGCGGGCGATGACGGCATCGCACAGTTCCGGCAGCGTCAGTGCCGCGTCGCCGATGGCGCTGCGCAGGGTGGAGCGCAGGCTGAGGGTGTGCGAGCGGGCCTGCACAAAGCCGGCGCGGTGCGCGGCGTCCTGCACGCTGTCGGTGAACATCAACGCCTTCTTCTCGTCGGCGTCGAGGCGGGCGTCGCCGAAGAGGTTCGACAGGGTCACCGAGAGCTGGGTGGCGACGGCGCTGCCGAGGAACCGGACCCCGTCGGCGGCGCCGCACGCCGGGCACGTGTCCTTCTTGGAGTCTTCTTCCACGTCCTCGCCGGTGAGAACGAGCACCGGAAGCACTTTGCCCTCCAGCTGTTCGGCGCTGTCCGGGTCGGGCGCCACGTCGGAGATGTCGCGGTGATCGACGCGGAACCAGCGCAGGCCCTCCACCTTCTGGTCGCCGCAGGTGGCGGCGAGGAGCGCTTCGGCGGGGGCCGAGATCAGGGCGCGGAATCGGGACGCGCCGGCGGCGTGGTCGGCGCGGATGGATTCGTCGGTGACGTCGAGGGTGTGGCCGGTGGGGGCCAGGCGGGCGCCCCATCCGGAGCGGCCGCAATGCCGGCAGTACAGCGCCGGCAAGTGCATCACGTCGCCGTCGTCACCGACGCCGTCGTCGGACCAGCGGTAGGTGGTGTTGGTGGCCACGGCGCGGTCGATGCGGGAGAGCTCCCGAATCCACAGGTGCACATCGACATTCAATGCGTTGCGGCCGATCTCGGCGCGCAGATGGGAGAGCGCTGCGAACAGATAGTCGAGGAAGCGTTGCTGCGCGGCACGGCGGGTGTCGGGGCCGGAGGCGGGGGCGCCGAACAGGGCCTCGGCGAGGTCTGCGAGGGAAACCGCATCGGTGGCGTGTTCCAGAAGCTCGGTCAGTAGCGGGTGTGCCTTGAGCAGATGCAGTTGATCGGCGGGTTCGAGGTGGCGAAGGTCGGTGGGGGCCAGGCGGCGGTCGGTGTCGGATTCGCCGGCGGCGCCGCTGGGTTCGGTGTGCTCGAACAGTTCGGAGAGCACCGCCGTGGTCAGGGTGGCATTGCTGGGCGAATCGGCGGCGAATCGGTCGAGGCGCTGTGCGGCTTCGGCGATGGCCGGGGTGCGGGGCCGGTAGAGCTTGCCGAGCGAGGTGTCGTGGTCGGCGAGCCATTCGGTGGCGGTGAGGCGGGTCTCGCCGATGACGGCGTCGGCGTCGAACCGTTCCCCGAAGACGGTGTGCGCGAAGCTCAGCATGGCGGCGGGGTCGGCCTTGGAGCCGAGGGTGGCGGACGTGGCGACGGGGGTGATGCGGCCGAGGGGGCGGGCGCGGTCGGCGTCGGTGACGGGGGAGGCGTCGGTCCAGTGGGCCTTGAGGGTGAGGCCCAGGCGCCGCAGGAGCATGGCGACGTCGGTGCCCTGGGCACCGTCGTAGGTGTGGAACTCGTCGAGCACCACGTACTGCAGCGAGTCGGCCGAGAGCCGCCAGATGTCGGAGCGGTCGGGGTGCAGCAGCAGATGGTCGAGCATCTTGTAGTTGGTGAGCAGGATGTCCGGGGGCGCCGAATGCATCAGCGCGCGGTCGGTGATCAGCCCTTCGCCGGACACCGTGGTGCGGCCACCGCTGGACTGTTCACCGGTGTAGAGGCCGGCGGAGACCCCGGACAGTTCCGGGTGCTCGGCGATGAGGCCGGCCAGGCGCTCTGCCTGGTCGTTGGCCAGGGCATTCATCGGGTAAAGGATGAGGGCCTTCATCCCGATGACGCCCGCGGCTTTGGCGCGCAGAACGTGGTCGAGGATCGGGTAGAGGAACGCTTCGGTCTTACCCGAGCCGGTACCGGTGGTGACCAGCGTCGGTTGCGGCCGGGTGTGGAACTTGGTGGACAGCCGCTCGAACGCCGCGGCCTGGTGGCCGTAGGGGACGAACCCCGCCGGCCACCAGTCCAGGTGCCTACCCCAATTCCCGCCCGCCGGCGCGAACGGCAGGCGAAGACGCACGTAGGGGCCCTTGAACATGCCGGTGTCGGGATGCCCGACGAAGTCCGACAGGGCACCCTGCGCGTCGGGATCGGTGAGCGCGAACGTCGTCGCGAGGTAGTCGGTCAGGCCCTCGCGCAGGTGGTTGGCCTGGAGGGTGGGGAGTAGTGCGCCCACAGTACGTCCTTCTCAGTTGTGCCAGGTCGCGGAGTCGGGGCCGGGCCAGATATCGGTGAGCCTGTCGACCAGCCACTGTCCGCGGTCGTCGATCGCTGCGGTGTCCCAGCTTTCCTGCTCGGCCAGCCAGGCGTTGAGCAGCAGCCGGCTGTGCCGGTTCAGGGCAGCACGCTTGGTGGCCCAGGGAGCGTTCGACATGGCCGAGTTCAGTGATCCGGCGACGATCGTGAGGTTCCCGAGCCGGTGGACGCGGGCGTCTCGGGCCGTGGTGATCGCCTCGTGGTCCGCGCTGCTCGTATCCGCGTCGACCGGCCAATGCTGGTCCCACTGCTGGGGCATCAGGTGTTCGAGGGAGAGGTCCGAAACCTGTGCCACGACATCGGTCTTGCGCGAGTCCAGGCTCGATTCGACTGCGGAGAACGCCATGATCAGACGCTTGCGGCTGATGTAGTCGTAGACGTCGCGGGTTCGCAGAAAGGTGGAGAACTCGCCGTCACCGGGCCAGCGGGTCGCGTATCCCTCGCCTGCTGCGAGGACGGCGAGGAGTGCGGTGTCGGCGTGGGCCGGGTCCGCCTTGATGGCCGCGATCATCCGGGGCACGATGCGGTTGTAGTTCTGGGTGGTCAACCGCATGAGTGCCCGCCGCGCGAGGAAGGACTCCAGGATGCGGAGCGCACGTCGACGAACATTCAGGGTGATCTCGGGGGTGCGAAACAGGAGCAGGACCACGGGTAACGCAGTTCCTGCTCCCAGCGGTTCGAGTCGCGCGATGAAGTCGCCTTCGACGGTTCCTGTTTGGAAGTCGTCGAAGGACCGCATGACGGCGGCGTCTTTGCAGAGCTCACGGAGCAGTGCCTCGGCGTCGATGCCGGGTTGCAAGATGCTCTGCCGGAACGTTGCGAAGAGTTCGGTGGCGGGGATGACGCGTTCGAGCTTCATCGCGAGCCAGTGCATCAGGAAGTGTTCTCCGACAGGGCGGTTCAAACGCCCCTGCCGGCGAACGGCACGCCAGTAGTCGTCCTCCAGGGCGGGCTTCCACAGGTTGTCGTACAGGTCGTCGGTGTCGCGGTGTTGACGCGACGCCTCCCGGAAGACGGCGTTCTTCACCAGGTCGAGGGCGAGGAGCGGCGTGCCGCGAGCATTGAGTGTCTCGAAGATGACCTGGGCGTTGTCGTTGGGCTCCAACGTGATCGAGACGACCTTGAGGAGGTCGCTTAAGGTGATCCGAAGACGTTCTGCGCGGTCGAACAGCGCGCCGTCCTCGGACGGAGTGTCGTCGTCAGCGCCGGCCAGGTACTCGGCAACCCGGTTGACGAAGTAGTCGTACGCCTCGTCGATCCGATTGTTCGGATCGTCCTCGCGGTCGTCGGTGGGGCCCGCTGGCGCCATGACCGCGGCGAACGAGTCGCGATTGGCGTTGGTCGGCCAGACCTTGAAGCGTTCGATCCCCTTGGACTTGCGCTCGTTGTTGGAGATCAGGTCACGCAGGAGGGCGGCGTCGTCGTCGGCACCGGCATTGCTCATCGCATTGGCCGTGGCAGCGATGAGCAGCTGCATGGTGGTCAGTCGCTGCTGTCCGTCGATCACCGTGTACTGCGGGATCTTTCCCGGTGCCGTCGGTTCCTGGTCGAGGACGATCGCACCGAGGAAGTGGGTGGGGAAAGACGCGTCGCCGGACTCCTGGTGCGCGAGGAGCGCGCTCACGTCATCCCACAGCGGTGCCAGCTGCTCGTCTTCAGTCCACACGTACGGGCGCTGGTAGAGCGGGACGATGTAGCGGACGTCGCGCTCGAACAACTGTTGAACGGTGTGGGTTTCGGGCTTCACTGGCTCAGGCCTCCGTATCGTGTGGTGCTTCAGGTGAGTTTGCAGGACGCGACACCACGAACTCTCGGTTCGGACACGTTGGTCGCGGGCTTCCGGAGCGATTGACGGAGCCGGTGCCGGCGGTGACGAGCTCCAGCTGTGGACGCTGGTGGAACGTGCTGGAGAGGCGTTCGAACGCGGCGGCCTGGTGGCCGTAGGGGGTGAATCCCGTTGGCCACCAGTCCAGGTGCATCCTCCAGTTCCCACCCGCCGGGGCGAACGGCAGGCGAAGGCGCACGTAGCGGTCTTTGAACATGCCGGTGTCGGGGTGTCCAACGAAGTCCGACAGGACGCCCTGCGCGTCGGGGTCGGTGAGGGCGAACGTGGTCGCGAGGTAGTCGGTCAGGCCCTCGCGCAGGTGGTTGGCCTGGAGGGTGGGAAGGACATCCCCCATAGTCGACTTCTCCTCGGTACGTTAGCATTTGTCACCCGCCGACTGGCGGTGGTCTCGTGGACGGTCAGGGCGGCATTGATATGCGTTTTGGGACATCCGCGTCGAATAGGTGCGGCGTGCTGGGGGAAGCGGAAAGTCCGCTGGGTGTCTTTCCTGTCGCTGACTGACGGCCACCAAGTACGTCCCGCTGTTCTCCGGTGAGGCGCTCTTCAGAGACGCGAACCTCTCAGATTGACGATGAAGTTCGGTGACCACGCCTATGGTCCGGCCACCACCTTTTCGGCGAACTCAGAAAAGATTGCCGCATTTGCTCGTTTGGTGGACGCTACAATGTTCCGGAAGGACGTTACGTGACTCTTGACAACCTCGCGCCGCCGTACCCCGCCGTCGTCAAATGCGGGGCCAAGCTGAGAGGCTGCGAAGGGAAGTAATGTATCCACAAGCGGCAGCCAGTAATCGGCCGCTGTTGCCGGACTGACCGACCGCCCGAAGGAGAGCGAAAAAGCGTTCGGGACGGCACGGCCAAGATATACTTCGGCAGCGTTAGCGATCGCGGCGACAAGGAGATAGAGTGATCCGCGTCTCCTTAGGTACTCGAGTGCCTCCCGGTCGTCTGAGGTTTGATTCCCGGCTTTGAGTGCATTGAGGTCCGCCTTCCTCTCGGCGACTGCCAACCACAACGAGTAACAGAAAACAATGTGTTCCGCGGTAGTGTGGTCTGAAAAGAATCTGACGTAAACGCTGTCCTTGTTCCAGATGCTCGCCAGATCGTGGTATGCGGTGGTGGGGTCCTGATGGAATGCTGCCAATGACTGTGCTGCAGTGTCTGATGGAATGAGGTTCGAAGGTTTCCTGGCTCGGTCCTCGCTCCCACCCCGTCGAGCTCCGAGGTAGGTAGAATCCGGAATTTTCTTGAACTCTTCTCGAAGTCTGCTTTGGACTCGGTCCCCGCTACGAAAATCGGATGGCTTGATTTGATTTTGGGAATTGTTGTAGCGAATGATGTCTTCAATAAGGTTTCGATTTGAGGACTGCACGAATCGGATCATCACGCGCGCGTCGCCGAGTCGATCTCGGTCGACGCGCGCTAGTGAGCCAGTAGTTTGAGCGCCGTTTACTACTGCTATTCCGGAGACTTGCAGCTTTCGGCTTCGCTTGTTGTGGTCGAATCCGTTGACCAGCGCTGTGACGCCGTTGTTAAAGGCCCAAAATCTTCCGGGGGTGTCCTTTGCGGTCTGCTCGATTCCGAAATTGATGTTCTGGGCTGACCTCCTTCGAGGCATATACCCGCGTACGTTTGCCGAGAAGAGGCGATCGGAGTGTTCTTCGTATAGTTTGTGCAGCCAGGTGGCCGGAACCGACGTACACACTGCCGTCCATTCGTCGCCCGATTCGGTAATCCAGTCTCCTGCTGGCACCCGAATCGTGTCGGTGACGAGTATTGGGTTCTTCTTGCTCGTATACCAATCGCTGAGGGTATTTCGGCCGACTTCGAGGTAGCGAACCTCCACTTTCTGGTCAGGATATTGCTGCACAAGAATCGCGCTCGCGGTTCGTGCCGCGCGCTCAAGTTCGTCGGATACGTTCGTTGATTCTGGAAGATTGTGGGAATACCACAGCTCGATGGAGTCGACTTCTCCGCTCTCAATAGAATCGTGGAGCTCCTCTGCGGCGGTGCGAAGGCTGGCACCGAGGTCATCAGGGCGCTGGTTGCCAAGTATCCAAGTCGCCGCTATTCCGAGGTCTGCGGCCTTGTTTGCAGAGGCTTCAGGCTTGGTGTGGTCTTTGGAAAAGTACCCTTGAGCGAGGATTGCCGTTTTGGATTCGGCGTCAATGAATACCAAGTCGCACTTTCTGTCGCGCGAACCGTCCGTAATGGAAGTGGCGGCTACCGCGGCGATATCCTCGATGTCAAACCTCAACTCAAGTGCGAAGAGTAGGAGGCTGTTGGGTTCGAACTGGCGGAGGTCGTCGCGGCCCTGAAACGCTTGAAGTGCTTCCGTCGTCATAGGTTCCTCCGTGATTGATGTGCAGTCGAGATTGCTAGAAAGTGGTCGTAGGCGAGCTTCATGTCGCGTTCGCGGTTGACTCCGGCGAAAGGCTCCAGGTATGTGACGCCGTCGACGGTGAGGCCGGCCGGGTTGAGGGAGCCCTTCTTGCGGAACTCGGACGCGAGCTTTGTGGGGAGCTGGCGGCCGGTCGCATCGTACAGGGCTTCGTGCTCGTACTTCTGAAGTACCGGGAACTGGGTGCGGTAGATCGTCAGAAGATCGTCGGCCGTTATGCCTAGCATGATCGCGACGATCGCGTCGATCTCCACGAGGGCTTGACGACGGTCGGTAGCGCGGCGCAGTGGAGTTGTCCACTCCCATTTGGGGCCGATGTCACCCAGCGGCGGGCGGGCGGCATATTCGAAGCCAACACCGGGCACCCACGAATCGCCCTGCCAGGCATCGTTGTACAGGTCCTCCCACAGTGGCGCGTAAGGGGCGACGAGGCAGTTGAGGCGGAGGATACGCAGGATGAGGTGGTCTTCGAGTGGGTGGTTACGGATGTGTGGGATGCGCCGAATGGCCCCTTGGTTCAACTCCGTGATACCAGCGGCCTTGATGAAGAAGTCAATGGGAAGGGACGCCCAGAACCCTGCGCTGACGGCAAGGTCTGTATGAGTGGCGATATTGCTCGTGAGTACGCCGTGGATATGGCAGGGTCCGGGTGGTACAACCGCAGATTGTAGTGTCCGGACTGTTGTTAAGTCGGCCATTCGGCGCCAGGCGAGGCGGAATGATGATGTACTGGGGTCGTCATGCCACTTCGGGTAGGCTGCGATGTACTCGTTGTAAGGCTTGGCTACCTGGTAGTTGGTCCGAGGGATGAATTCGGCTGCGATGCTGTCAAGATCAATTCTGGCAAATAGGTGTTCGCGGCCTTTCGTTACGTCGGGTTGCTGGAATAGTGGATTGGCCACGGTGAGATGGCGGCCTTGCAGAATGACATTGTCCCAGCGGTCAGGTGTTTTGAGCTGTGACTCAAAGAACCCGAGCCTCCGGTCTGCGGATTCGTGCCATCCCGCGGTCCACTCGAAATCGATATCGCCGAGGCGCGGCGTGTAGGCGATCTTGGCAAGTACGCTTGCGCTTGCCGTGTTTACTGGATACAGCATTCGAGCTTTGGCCACTGGCGTTCCCGGTTCATCGATCAGCGTGGCCCACGTTGCGAGCTGGGTGTCGGTGACCTTGATGACACGTTCGGCGTGGGGCCGTTGATCCCAATCGCCGTTGCTATCTTTCACGCCCGGAGCCTGACCCGATCCATCATGTAGAAGGGATCGAGTTACAGTATCCGGATGATAGAGCGAGGCCGCCTGCAAGAAGCAGATGTCCGACTCAACGCCGTACACGTGGACGGCATACGGTCTGGTGTGCTGAATCTCGTTGAACAGCTTCAGCTCATTTCGGAAAAGCCAATGCCGCCGGAGACGCCGATACGCCGCGTGGCGGAGACCATCTGCCCTGAGTTCAGTGAAGTGGCTGTCAGGGTGGATAAGGCTGACGATCCCAACAGCTGAGGCCGATGTCCACGTTCGCTCCATGAAACAGCGATACAGGTCTGGCTGCAGGCCTGCAAGAACGGGGCGGTCGACGCCAGATCCGAGGTTTTCCTTGAGCCCGGACTGCTCGGATCGCTCGTTGAGGAACGCGGCCAGTGCGCTTGGGCTACTCAGCGTGGATGCGCGCTTGGTGCGTTTGATGGCCTCGGCCGGCTTGTCCGTCAGCTGCCACCACGGATCGAACTCGGCGAGTATGGCCGCCTCGTCCCAGTCGGGCCGGACCCACGGCGGGTTACCGACCTGCAGGTCGAAGCCGCCTCGCGCGAACACCGGCGCGAAGTCGAGTTCCCAATGGAAGAATCCCTGCCGCTCGGCGATCTCCTGGGCGACTGCCAACCACGGGAACTGGTGGTAGGCGTGGCCGACCGCCGTCGCACGGGACAGGAGCAGATCGTTGTCCTCGGCGAACCCGAGCTCCTGCCAGCTGGTGTCGCGTCCGATACTCAGCTGGCCGCGACGCTCGGCGGCGGTTTCCTTCACGGGCACGCCGAGGATGGCCTCGAGGCCGCCGACCCACTGATCCCAGTCCGGCGGCTCGATGGCTGTGGTGAGCGGCCACGACCAGATCGCGCACCACGCGTCCATCACACGGCGCAGACGCTGGTAGGCGCCGTTCGGGTCGCTCAGGACCGTCTCGATCTCCTCCCGCGTCACCGCCGGGGTGTGCTCCATCGGATCCGAACCCCACAGGTGGATGTCGCGGCGGATCTCCGCTTCGGCGATGGTCAAGCGGCGCAGGGTGAACTCCCACAGCGTCTCCACGCGTTGCGCCAGCGCCTGCAGTCGTTTGACGATCGCCTTGCTCGGCGACTTGCGGATCTCGTTGCGCCACAGACGCAACTCCTCACGCTTGTCCGGTGCGTAGGTCTTGGCCTCGGCGGTATCGATCACCGCGCCCCAGCCCTGCGAGGGGAGCAGGAAGTGGTGGATTCCGGCGCCGATCTGGTTTCGACTGAGCTCAACCGGCGGGGTTCGACCGGGCTCTACCGGCGAGTGAAGTGGTACGTCCTGCGCCGGAGTCTTCAGCCACTGCTTTTTGGTCAGCAGGCTGGGCGCGTACACCGAGCGGCGCGCACCGATCAGCGAGTTGCCGCGGCGCAGATGCAGGCCGAACCAGGGCGCCTGCAGGCCGGCGACCATGGTGTCGAGCCACAGCGAGATCTCCGCCAACTCCACCGCGGTGGCATTGAGGTCCACGCCGTACACCTGGTGCAGCGCGATGTGCGCCTTCACCTTCTGCAACTCCACCGGATACTGGTCGGCGTCGATCAGCTCGCCCAGCTCCTCCTGCTTGCGCTTGAGATACTCGGCGGCCAGCTGGCGGACCGCCTCGATCGCGAACGCGCCCGAACCGAGGGCCGGCTCGCAGATGGTCAGCTGCAGGATCTGATCCGGCGTGGTCCGCTCGTCGTTCTGGTCCAGAAGTTCTTCGAGTGCCTGCGAGACGACGAACTTGGTCAGCACCTCCGGCGTGTAGTACGACGCCGACTGCTGGCGTTCGCGGCCGGCGAGCCGGAACACAAACGTGCCCTTGCGGTGCAGGACCGGCTTCTCCTCGCCGGTCGCCTCATCCACCACGCGAACGAAGTCCTTCTCGTCCAGATGGTCGGAGCGATCCACCGGGACCACCCACGACCCCTTCTCCGGATTCCCGTTCTTGGCGACCTCGTACAGGTCCTCCTCGGCGAAGAACCCGGTGTAGCTCATCAGACCCTCGTACACCGCGCCCAACTGGTTGATGCCCAGCTCCGCATAGGAGATGAAACCGCGGTCGGCGCCCTTGCGGCCCTTCGATTCCTTCGACAGCAGCAGATGCTCCAGCACCCGCTGCGTGGCCTCGTTGCCCAGCCCCACCTCGTCGATCAGGGCAGTGGCTTCGGGCTTGAACAGGTCCGCGCGCAACGGCTGGAACTCCAGACCCGGCGCCGGATCATCGGGATCGTTGTCGCGGACGGCGGGCGTGTGGCCGCGGTCCACGAGGCGAAACAGAGTCGCCAGCGACTCGTAGAGGTGGGTGCCGGTGCGAGCCTGCTCGGAGACCAGTTCGGTGAGGGTCAGCTCCCGCAGCCGGTCCAGCCCGTAGCCCTCCTCGTATTCGGCGGCGCCGGTGGGCAGCACCCGCATCTCGGGGGACGCCTCCGCATACAGCAGGAACAAGATCCGGTACAGGAACCGCAGCGAATGCTTCGCCAGATCCTGCCCGTCGATCCCGTCGAGCGGCAGCCCCTTCGCCGCACGGCGCCTGACCACCTCGTTGGCGATGATCTCGATGGACAGCCGGATGCCCTCGCGCAGATCCTTCGACACACCGACGGTGTGCTTGACCGAATCCTCCAGCACATCCGTCCACCAGATGTTGCCGTCCGCGTCGGGCAGCAGGGCCTGCGTGCCGAACATCGCGGCGACACGGTCGATCTCGCCGCCCTTCGCCTCGTGGCGCCGTTCGGCCACCACGAGCAGGTCGACGGCCAGGTAGCGGCCCTCCGCCCAGCGCTCGGCCTCGGCGAGCAGCAGCCACTGCCCGGCCTGCACCACCACAAACGACGGCGGCGCATCCGAACGGAACGCTGCCGAAACCGCCTTCGACACCGACTCGATGGGCTTGCCGTCCTCCTCCGCGGGAGTGATCAGCAGGCCGGCGTCGGGATCGAGCACATCCTCGATCGAGGCGACCGGAACCGCTTGCAGGAAGAGCACACTCGCGACGCCGTCGATCTGGGCGTCGCGGATCTCAAGCTCAGAGCCGGCGCGTTCCGCGGTGAACGTCGTGAGCCCCGCCGGATAGCCGAACGCCGCCCGCACCAGCGCGTGCGCCTCGGGTGCGGCGTCGGGGTTCTCCGCCAGCCCGGCCAGTGCGGTCTGCAGATCCGTGGTCGCGGCGAGCAGCCGGTCGCGGACCGTCGCCCGCCCTTCCTTCTTCTCGGCGTCCCAGCTCTTACGCAGCTCGAGCACCTTGCCGTGGAACGACTCCTTCGCCGAATCGGTGGTGAAGTAGTGCTCACTGATCCAGTCCTCGCCGATGATGATGGAATCGAAAGACGCCACGACTACTGGTCCTTTCCGGGAACGATCAGCAACAGCGGACGCACCAACTGCTGGGTCGGGGCGAGGGATTCGGCGAGCCGCTGCTCCTCGGTGATCCGGCGCGACAGGGTGTCGACCTTCTTGCGTTGACCGCCGACCAGTTCAAGCTGTTCGGCGCCGGTGTGCCAGCGGTCCGCGCGGCGCCGCCACCGGTCCAGGCGTTCGGTCGCCGCCGCCTCCTGAGCGTCGAGCACCATCTGCATCGCCGTCGTCGCCTCGTCCACGGCGATCGGGATCAGCTCGCGGTAACGGTCGGCGTCGGCGACCGGCCCGGGATTGGCGGACCCCGGCCGCAGACCCGTGTCGGTGGTGAGGAAGTCGAGGTCTGCTCGCGTCTCCACCACGCAGAAGTCCGCGTTGTCGGGGTTCGGAAACTCGGCCGTCGAAAACACGCGCGAGACCAGTTGCCCGCGCCGGTTCATCAGCGTGCCCATCAGCAGGACCGTCGGGGCGTCCACGTCGCCGCGGATCACGAAGATCTGGTTGCGTCCCAGCGCGCTGAGCGCGCGGTCGCTGGCCCAGTCGAGCACCGGGTGCAACGGGCCCAGGAAGTGCGCCTCCGGCCACGTGGACCCCGCCACCCCCTTGCCTTCCCGGGCCGCGGCCAGCTGGGTGTTGCCGACCTCCGGGGAGGTGGCGAGAGTGAGGCGCTCGAGCACCTTGCCCTGCTGCAGGTAGTTCTGCGGCAGCTGCCCGAGCCGCTGGCGCAGGTCACGCGGCGGCGTGAGCTCGGCGATCGCATGGTTGGCGTGCACCGTCCAGCCCACGCCGCCGGACTCGATGTTCGCGTGCGGCACGTCGTGGAAGGCGGCCTTGAGCGCCTCGTCGAGGAAGGTGAGGTCGTCGGGGTACAGGCTCTGGCGGGCCGCCTGCGGCAGCGCCGCTTCCGGGGCGTCGTCTGTGGTCTCCTCCAGGTCGAACTGCGCGAAGAACGCGTCGAGGTCGTCGCCGGCGGCCACGTCGTCGACGTCACGGATCTGTTCGTCGAGGGTGGACTTGCCGAGCAGGACGTCGCGGATCGCGGTCTCCTCGTCGGCCACCGAATGCTTACCCATCAGCGACGCGACGTCACCGAGGGTCCCGTGCGCCAGGTTCTCCCGCTCCAACAGCCGGGAAAGTACCCGCAGGTCGCCGGAGAACTCAGGATCGGAGGGCTCCAGAATCAACGAGGAGATGACCGGCGGATGCTGCTGGCCATACCGGTCGATGCGGCCATTGCGCTGCTCGATGCGGATCAGTGACCACGGGATGTCGTAGTGGATCAGGTGATGGCACTGCGCGTGCAGGTTCACCCCCTCCGAGGCCACGTCGCCGGTCACCAGCACCCGGATCGGAGACGTCTCCAGCTTGAAGCTGTCGACGATCTCCTGCTGCTCCACGTCGGAGAGCCCGCCATGGAGCATGGCGACGTTCTCGGGCCGCAGCCCCAGCTGCTTCGGGAGGTGCTCGGTGAGCCACCTGAGCGTCGCCACGCGCTCGGCGAAGACCACCGCGCGGGTGGCCGACTGCTTACCGACGCCGATCTCCTTGAGGCGCCGGACGAGGGCGGCCTGCTTTCCGGCGTCGTCGGTCAGCGCCTCGGCGTTGAGCTGCTCGAGGGTGGTGAGCGCCGCCAGCTCGGCGGCCTGCTCGGGGTTGGTGCTGCTCAGTTTCGCGCGACGCTGCTTGACCGATTCGGCCAGGGCGGCGGGGGACGACAGGAACGCTTTGGCCAACGTCCACGGGAACAGTGCCTTGGTCTGGCCCGAGTAGGGAGAGGTGCCGGAACTCGGATGCAGCCACGTCCGCGACAATTCCCGGGCGACGGCATCTTCGGCGGGCGACGGAGTCACCAGAAGATGGACCGGTTCGGCACGCTCGGCCCAATCGCTGCCGACCTCGGCGGCCACCTCGCGATGATGGCGATGCCGGCGAATCAGCAGTGACGCCACGTCCTCTTTGGTAAAAGTCCCGTCGGGGGCGACCGCCGTGGGATCGAGTAGCCGCAGCAGTTCGGCGAATGACTCCTCGCGCCCATTGTGCGGGGTTGCCGACGCCAAGATCAGGGCCTCGGTATTCGGGGCGAGTACCCGAGCGAGGTCGTTGTTCTGGGTGCCGGCATTGGTGAGATTATGTGATTCGTCAATCACCACCGCATCCCAGGTCTGGCGTTGCAGATGAGCCTTATAGGGGCCTTGACCCCGCGGGTTGGACACGCTTGATCCTGGTCTCGGACCAGGGAAAGCGAGAAGATCTAACCCGATGGCAAAGAAAAATTACTCCGAAGAGTTCCGCCGCGACGCAGTCGAGCTGTACCGCGACACCGGCGGCGCGACCGTAGCCGGGATCGCCGCCGATCTCGGCGTATCCCACGGCTCCCTGACCACATGGCTGAGAAATGCGGGTATCCCGATCCGCAGACCCGCCGCCACCGCTCCGGGGCCCGGCACCGGCGAGACACCCGAGCAGGAAGCCGCCAGGCTCCGCGCCGAGGTCGCACACCTACGCGCGGAGAAAACCAAGCTCGAAACCGAACGAGACATCCTGCGGTCGGCGGCAAAATATTTCGCCGGAGAGACGAACTGGTGAACCGCTTCCAGTTCGTCGCAGACCACTCCGACACCTACCCGGTGAAGCGGTTGTGCCAGGTCATCGATATCGCCCGCTCGTCGTACTACGCATGGATCAACGCCGCCGAGAAACGAGCCGCCCGGGCCGCAGCCGACGCTGAACTCGCCGACAAGATCCGCGCCGTCCACACGGTGGACAACACCTACGGGCGGCCCCGGATCACCGCCGAGATCAATCACGGACAACCCGCCGACCAGCGGATCAATCACAAACGGATCGCACGGATCATGCGCGCCAACAACATCGAGGGCCTGCGACTGCGCCGAAAACACCGCACCACCATCGCCGAACCAGCCGACACTCCGTCGCCGGACCTGCTCAACCGTGATTTCACCGCGATCGCACCGAATACCCGATACGTCGGTGACATCACGTATCTGCCATGCGGGGACAATGAGTTCTTGTATTTGGCCACGGTGATCGACTGCTTCTCCCGCCGCCTGGTGGGCTGGTCGATCGCCGAGCACATGCGTACCGAACTCGTCGAAGATGCCTTAGGTGCCGCAGCACTGACCCGCGGCGGTCTTGCCGGTGCAGTGTTCCACGCCGATCGCGGAAGTCAATACACCTCAAAGGGTTTCGCGATGATCTGCGCGAAGTTGGGTGTTGCGCAATCGATGGGAGCGGTGGGCACGAGCGCGGACAATGCCCTGGCCGAGTCGTTCAATGCGACACTCAAACGCGAAACGCTGCAAGGCGCAGCCCGCTGGGAATCGCCCCGGGCGGCAAGGCTCGCGGTGTTCCGGTGGATCACCCGCTACAACACCCGACGCCGGCACTCGTACTGCAACTATCTCAGCCCTGCCGACTACGAAAACGCTCACACATCCGATAGCCTGCAGAAAGCCGCGTAATCACAAACCCCGTGTCCAGTTTCCGGGGTCAAGGCCCGTCTGGCGTTGCAGATGAGCCTTATAGCGCGGACTTTTCAGGGTATCGATCGAGATGATCGCGCGCTTGAAATAGGTGAACGGGTTCCGGGTGGCCGGCAGCTTCTGACGTACCTTCTGGATGCCCGCCGAGTCGAGCCGGACGAAGGGGAGGGCGAATCGGCACCACAGCTCGTGCTGCATCTGCTCGAGCACATGCTTGGGCGTGACGATGAGGATCCGCTCGCCCCGTCCGCGGCGGACGAGCTCGGAGAGGACCATGCCGATTTCGAGCGTCTTACCCAGCCCGACGGCGTCGGCGATCAAGATCCGCGGCCGAATGTGCTGGGGGGCAAGGGCTTTGGCCACTGCTGCGCGTTGATAGCCGAGCGAGTCGGCGAGCATCTGGGTAGACACGGTGAGGGTCTGATCGCCATACGGGAATGGGGTCTTGCGCAGCAGCGACTCCAGCCACAGCCGCGAGTCGCGGTACCCGGACGACGCGTCGGCGACCACCTGCGCGTCCCGGGGATCGAGGACTTCGATGCCGTCCAGGCTCGAGTAGAAGCTCGCCGTGGTGTCCGCGACCAGTTCCGAGAGTCCGCGTGCCCGAACCAGCCAGCCGTCCGAGCCCTGTTCGGCCGATGTGACCAGCCATTCCTCGTCCCGCACCACCACGATCGAGCCGGGTGCGACGTTGAGTTCGGGTCGTGCGGGCATGGGCTGACAGTCTCCTCAGAAGTACTCGTCGGATCTTCAACCTAGCCGACGGCCGGGAGTGGACCAGACATGGGTGGTTCGAGTGCGTCATGAGGTTTGTCGGTGGTGTATGACACAGTCGATTCGTCGCGAGTGAGCCTGGCGGGAGAGAGGTTGTTGATGTCGTCGTTTCTGAAGAACCGCGCTGAGGAGGAGAACTTTCGCCTTGCGCGTGAGCTGGAGAGGGAAGAGCTCTTCTTCGAACTGAATCTCGACGAGGATGCGATCCTCCGTTCCCAAGACCTGTTCGGGCAGATCGCGCGCAGCGACCTGCGGACCCTCGGTCACACGGGGTTCATCAAGAGGTACCCGGCGCTCACTCTAGTGGCGCTGCTCGGCCACGCCGGCGTTGCGTATGATCACGGAACCTTCTGGGAAACCTTCTGGGACGCCACCGCATTGGACCCCGATCCAGATTTCGCCATCGCCCTGCGCCATCAGTTGTACTACCTGCTCTACAAATTCCGTATGCGCACCTTCCCGGAGCTCTTGACTGAGAGCAAGTACGTCATGGCGATGGCGCTGCACGCCGGTATTCCTGTCAACTGCCTCGGCGACCTCGTTGACGTGATCGAAGACCATATCCGGAAGGGACGTGATCCATCCGGCGTCGCGGTACTTGAATGGTTGGCAGAGCCTGGCATGGAGTACCGCTTGAACAGGTTGGATGTCCCGGTACGCAATTTCCTGCAGCTCGGCGGACGTATTGCAGTCGATATCCTCGACCGTGTCGTCGAGTTTCTGATCTTCACCTTGGAGAACCCCGAACCGTGGAACGACTTGACGCTCGACACATCGACGACTGGCCTGCCGACTCTCGTCCTTGACGGTCTCATCGCCAGACTCAAAGTCCAGCCGTTCGGCGCGGATGTCGATAGGGGAGCAGCTCGGCTCCGGCATCGGCCGCGGCCGGTCGTCTCGTACTCGATGGAGGACGACCAGGTGATGGTCGGTGTCCCCTATCCCAGTCAGCGAGGCGACCTGCCGTGGAAGGTCACGGTCGCTGGTGCCACTCGCGAGGTCTATGCCGAGCGACCCTGGGGTTTGGCGCAGGGCGAGGAGGTGCCGCCCACTCCAATGGCTGTCACGGCGCCCGCCCGGGAAGTGTTGATGCGACACGAGGCCTCAGGCGACCACCATCGCGTGGCCGTCGTCGATACCGCCGACCCGATGCTGCTGTTCACGCCCGGTGGACGGCTGGTCAAGAGCCGTGCTTCGTTGCCTCGGGGGGAGGTATTGGCGCTGGTCCCCAAGGACGGAACCGTCGTCGACGCACTGACGGGCGAGGAGTTGGGCACGGAAGGTGACCGCAGTCCGATGGGGTGGCACGGTTGGAAGGCGCGGCTTGTTGACCTGTCGTCGCATGATTCCATTCAGCTCCGACGAGGCAACACCCCGACTGGATCAATTCGTGGAGTGCGTTCGGTGGGTTCCCCTCGGATCGATCTCGGTGATCCCGTTGTAGGTCTGCGTAGCGCGGAAGGCATAAGGGTTTACGCGCAAAGGCCGGAGGTTACCCTGCCTGCGCACATCGGCACGGAACCGTTGACATGGCGCGTCCGGGTTCGAGAATCTGGCCAATCGCTCTGGCTAGCGGATTCCGAGTGGGAATCGGACACTGTGGAGTCCGTGCTCGACCCGTTCGACGGTATCGCTCCGGGATTGCTGGGCCTGTATGAAATCTGGATCAACGGCCCAGTGGGCTCGGACCTGCGGTATTCCGTTTTCCTGGCGGAGGGCGTCGAGGTCGAGTACGGAGACTCGTTCCGCACGCCGGTGAGCGGCGGACTCAGCGAAGCTATCGCGGCGGTGACGTGCACCGAACCGTTGACAACGGATTGCGAGTGGATTGAGTTCGGAGTAGATGACCGAGACAGTGCGATTCGGATCGATGCTGGTGGGCATGGCTATCGCATGATCTTGACGCCGCCGTACTTCGAGGCCCGCGTCGACACGCTTGGCACACCCGCCGAATGGCGCACGTCAGCGAAGGTGCTTGCGCCCGCCGATCTGGAAGGCCACGCGGTGGTCGCGGCACGAGTTCCCGGCAATGTGTCGGTGAGTATCGCGTTGCTCGACGATTCCGGTGCCATTGTGCAGGAGGAGTATCCGGAAGTCCCGGCCGACAATGTCTTTCAAGTTCCCACGCGCGCCTTTGTCGATACTGCGCGGCGAGTCGGCGCATGCCGACTCGTCGCACTGATAGACGAAGAGGCCAAGATCCACACCGTCACTATCGCGCATATCCGTCCGGCCCGTCTGTGCGAATCAGTCGAACTGCGTGAGCGGACGCTCGTGTTCAGCGGTCTCGCTGAGGAGGAGGACCTGGCGGTCTGGGTATGGGCGGTGACAGCACCCTGGCGCCCAGTCGCCCGACTGTCAATCGCTGACAAGCGGGCCGTGCTGCCAGATGACCTACACGAGTCAGGCGACCTCATCGTCCAGGTCTTTGTCGACGATCCGTGGGTCACGGTTACCAGGCCGAGTACTCCCGACCTCGCTGCGGCCATGCGGGTCGCCCAGCACGGCTGGGTAGTCGGTGACCATCCCGCGGTCGACGACCTCGCGCAGTTTCTCGCAGGTGAGGCAAGCGTGCCACTGGCGCCGGCGGCCGTACCCGGCGCTTGGGAGGCACTCGCGATGCTCGGCTTCGCGGCGACGGACGCCGAGAGCCGACGGGTCCGGGAAGGGCTGCTGAAAATTCTGGCGCGGCATCCGCGCGCGGCCCTCGAGGCTCTGGGCAACAGCACCATCTCCCCTGCGAAGAAGATGGCATTGCTGATCCGGATACGCTTGATCGACAGGCCGTACTCAGCGAGCGACACCCGCAACGATCTTCATCCTGACCCATGGGTGGGCTGCATGGTAGAGATCTCCGATTTGCCATCGCTGTATGCGCGTCGACGAGCGGTCGTGACCGAGCGCTCCGAGACTCTCGGGTATCTCACGGCACAGGGCGGTGCTGCTCTGCTTACGCTGCTTCAGGAGGGGCGACTCACGAATCCAACCGCTGGGATCGTCGACGCTGTCGCGGTCTCAATGGACGAGAGGAGTGAGGAAGAAATTGACCGAGTATATGAGGCGGTCCAGCTGGTTCCGGGGGCGCTCTTGGACGTCGATTCGCGAGTCAGCGCTGTGGCGAACGCCTTTCGGTTGCGTTCGGCGTGGAGCCGCGATCCTGCCTGCGAGGAGTTGGCCCGCCACGCCAGCCGTGCATTGATGGACGTGAAGTCCGCTGCTCCGGCCCTGTTTGACCTCATCGCCGCGCGAGACGAGGTGCTGCACGGAATCGATGTCGGCGAACGTCCCTGGGCGCTGCTGTCGGTGCAGTCGCTCATCTTTGCCGCGGTGGTGCGTCTCGATGCGCGCGGTGAGTTCGAAAAGTCGCCAGTGACTCCAGCTGCGCGTGCTGCGTGGGCTACGTTCGCTGAATACTTCCCAGACCTCGTCGCCACTGACATTCTCATCGCCGATGCTGCCGTCACTTATCTAGTGCATGGCGACTTGATTGGAGAACCCGCATGACCGACCGCCTCAACCCGCTCGCTGCCAGCGCGGGAATTGAAGCCAGCTACAAGCGTTACTTGAAGACTTTGCTTGCTCCGCGAGATCCGCGCCTCGCCGCCGCCTTCGGTGCCGCGATCGATAGATCGACGCTTTTGACGAAAGGGCCGATGCTGGAACTGACACCCCCGTATGCACCTGGCGCGTCGCTTTCTGAGCTCGTGGAGGAGGGTGTACTACATCGTGATTTCCGGCTTCTCGAGAGCGATGCGTTGCCGATGGAGCGAGCGCTGTATCGGCATCAGGAACGTGCGATTCGGAAATTAGTGGCCGGACGGAATCTGGTCGTCAGCACGGGCACCGGATCAGGTAAGACTGAAAGCTTTATGCTGCCGATCCTCAATTCGCTTATTGAGGAACGCGCCGCCGGATCCCTCGGCCCGGGGGTGCGGGCGCTGCTTCTGTATCCGATGAACGCTCTGGCCAACGACCAACTCAAGCGTCTCCGCACGCTGTTGGCGGCGATGCCCGACATCACCTTCGGTCGCTATACCGGCGAAACCAAAGAGCACGCAGATGAGGCCGAAGCGATATTCAAAGCGATGCATCTTGGGCAGGCGCGGCTTCCGAACGAGCTTCTCAGTCGCGAGGAGATGAGAGCAAATCCACCTCATATCCTGTTGACCAACTATGCGATGCTTGAGTATCTGTTGTTGCGGCCTAAAGACATCGACCTGTTCGATGGTGAGCACGTAGACACGTGGAAGTTCATTGCGCTCGATGAGGCGCACGTCTACGACGGAGCGCAAGGATCCGAAGTGGCGCTATTGCTACGGCGCCTGCGGGAACGAGTGGCGCGGGGTCGACAGCTGCAATGTATAGCGACGTCAGCGTCGTTGACAGGCCGGACACCTGAGACCCAGGGGTTGGAAGCCGCTACATTTGCCAGTCACCTGTTCGATGTCCCGTTCGACTACGTGGACGATGACGACCAACGTCAGGACTTGGTCACGGCAACGCGACAGGAGTGGCGCGAACCACCGACCTGGACGCTCACGGCTGACCAATTGCTGGAGCTTGCGGCTGACGATGCGGATCTGGCCCTGCTCGACGAGCACGGAGTGGACCATGCTCATGCCTTGCGCGCAGAGAGCACGATTGCTGATCTCACTTCCATCCTGTCACGAGGCCCCGTTGCAGTCAGTGACCTCGAGGCGCAGTTTTGGCCGGGAGATGACGCAGCGGCCGCCAAGCTCGAGGCGCTCGTTGCACTCGGGTCGAAAGTCCATGACAGCAGCGGCAATCCGGTGCTATCGGCGCGGTATCACATGTTCGTCCGAGCCACCGAAGGCTCCTACGTCGCGTTCGCGGACGCGGGGCCGAAGGTCTTCCTCGGTCGTCACTTGCAGGACCCGGAGACGGGCCGCGCGGTGTTCGAGTTCGGCACGTGTACCCGGTGCGGGGCTGTTCATCTCGCAGGCGAGGTCACCACAGAGAACGGGCTCCGGTACTTCCGCCCGGTATTGAAGGACTCTCGCGTCAAGTGGCTCGTGATCACGGATGCGGATGAGGTAGGGCTGCTTGATGAGGACGAACTCACACTGTCGGATGGCGTCGATACGGATGCGACCACGGGCGTCGGTCACCTTTGTACTGGCTGTGGTGCACTGACGAACGGTCCATGTCAGTCGGCCGCGTGCCCGGGCGGGCCGGTACTTCGCGTTCGCGAGCATCCACAGACCACACGCGTGATGAGCAAGTGCACCGAATGCGGTGCGCGAGCGCGCCAGGTGATCCGTCGACTGCGAACTGACGTCAATGCAGCGCCAGCGGTCATCACCACGGCCTTGTACCAGCACCTTCCTCCGGCATCGGACGAGACAGTCGAGCAAGTGGGCGAGGGCCGCAAGTTGTTGATGTTCTCCGACTCTCGACAGGCCGCGGCGTTCGCGGCTCCCTATCTTGATAAGACTTACGGACGGATGCTTCATCGTCGTTATCTCACGCAAGCGATCACGGATCCGAAGTATATTGATGAAGCCCTTTCTGCCGAGGATCTTGCTGCACTCGCCATGAAGAAGGCGAAGCAGGCTCAGTACTTCCCCGAGTCGGCGACGCGTCTCGAGATCGAGCGTGTGGTTAACCCGTGGGTGATGGCGGAACTGATGGCCATCGATCAACGTCAGTCACTCGAAGGGCTGGGTCTGATGCGGGTGTCTATGCTGCGCAGCAGGGCAGAACTGCCGCGTGCGTGGTTCAGTCTTGGATTGAGCGAGAACGAATGCTGGGCGTTGCTGGAAGAGTTGCTTAAGACCGTTCGCCTTCAGGGCGCCATAACCCTGCTTGACGAGGTCGACATCAAGTTGGAGATCTTCGAGCCTCGCAGTACCCTTGTGCGGATTCGGTCGATGGATTCAGACGCCAAGAATCGGATCATCAGCTGGCTTCCCGGAGGACGTCCGGGCACCACAAATAATCGGATCATGTTCATTCGCAAGGTTCTTGCAGAACTCGGCTCTGATGTCGACGCGGGGAAGGTGCTGAACAGCTGTTGGAAGTTCCTTCTCGATAACAAGTACCTCAAGCTTACCCCCGACAAGTTCGCCGGCGACGTCTACCAGGTGGACCACACGAAGTTGCGAATTCGATCCGGAACGGACGCTAATTGGTTTCTTTGTGGATCGTGCCGTCGCCTGACAGTGAACAACGTTCGCGACATTTGCCCCCATGGGCCGTGCGACGGCTCACTGATGGCTTTCGGGATCCCGGACATTCACGATGACGCGAACCACTATCGGAACGTATATCGCACCATGAACCCAGTGCCTTTGTCGGCTCAGGAACACACCGCGCAGTGGGCGTCGGAGGCGGCGGCCAGGGTTCAGAAGGATTTCATCGATGGCAGAGTGAACGTATTGTCGTGCTCGACCACCTTCGAGCTCGGAGTCGATGTTGGCGACCTGCAGTCGGTGGTGCTTCGGAATATGCCGCCGAAGACCGCGAACTATGTTCAGCGTGCGGGGCGAGCGGGCCGCCGCGCATCGTCCGCAGCGCTGGTGCTCACCTATGCGAAGCGTAGCTCGCACGACTTGTCCAAGTATCAGAATCCGGAATCCATGATCGCAGGTGAAATGCGGATTCCGTGGATCCCAATCGACAACGAGCGCATTGGGCGGCGGCACGCGCATTCGGTGGCGCTGGCGGCCTACTTCAGACATCGATACGAGAACGATGGACTAACGTGGCGACATGCGGGCGACTTCTTCACCCAGGCAGAAGGTCAGGATTCGCCTGCGGCGCAGGTTCGAGAGTTTCTTACGCCGGTCCCTGCAAACGTTCAGAGTGCACTTGTAGACGTTCTTCCATCCGACGTGGCCGCGGCGATCGGTGTCCTGGATGGCACGTGGGTCGGCGAGCTCTGCGAACTGCTCGCTATCGCCGAGCAGGATATTCGCGGCGAAATCGATACATTTCGGAAGCTCATTGAGGAGGCGAAGGCTGAAGACCGCCTAACACTTGGTGGACGCCTCCAGAAGACGCTGAAAACAATCGAGGAACGGCAGCTTCTCGGCTATCTGGCGAATAAGAACATTTTGCCTAAGTACGGGTTCCCGGTGGACACCGTCGAGTTGCGGACTGCGCACTGCGCGGAAGACGTGGGTGGGCGGCTAGAACTGGCGCGAGACCTCTCACAGGCGATATACGACTACGCACCGGGGAATCAGGTGGTGGCCGGCGGCAAGCTTTGGACGTCGCGGGGACTGCACAAGCTACCCAAGCGTGAGTTGGTTGAGTTCCAATACCGAGTTTGTGGAGTCTGCGAGCAATTCCAGTGCGCCACTGTTCTTGACGCGTCCGAGCTGTGTCCGAGTTGCGATGAGCCGTTCGGCGCCATCCGCACGTTTGTCGTACCAGAGTTTGGGTTCGTCGCTGACCGCAAGGCGGAGGAGGTGAAGCCGGAGCCGCCAGCACGCAATTGGGGTGGCGCGACCTACGTCGAAGATATCGGCGACGTCATCGACACGTTCACCTGGGAGTCGACGGGTGTGCAAGCCAGAGCCGGAACCCGTGCCAAAATGGCCGTGATCTCCACCGGAGGTGGTCGAGGGTTCTCACTGTGCCGGTGGTGCGGCTGGGCTGAGCCGGCGCCCAATGGGAAGCCGTCGTCGAAGCGTGCGCACAAGCGGCCGGCGACCGGGTCCGATTGTGCCGGCTCCACGTATCTGGTGTCGCTCGCGCACCGCTATGAGACCGATGTCGCCGAGTTCACTTTCGAGGCCGTCAGTTACGACAAGGACTCCGAATCACATTGGCTGTCGGTGCTGTATGCCTTGCTCGAGGGGGCATCGGAAGCTCTTGAGATCAGTAGGGATGACATCGACGGCACTCTCTCGTGGAGCAAAGACGGCAAACGCAGCATCGTTTTGTTCGATACGGTGCCCGGGGGAGCGGGCGCGTCGAAGAAGATCGCCGAGAACCTGCAGCGCGTCGTCAGGTTCGCGGTGGATCGCGTGAGTCGGTGCGACTGTGGTGAGGAGACGTCGTGTTACGGCTGTCTGCGGTCGTACCGCAACGACCGGCATCACGATCGTCTTTCGCGTGCCGGAGCTCTGGCGATATTCAACGAGCTGAGGATTGAAGGCGTCCGAGACGCGGTTGACGGACCGTGGGGACAGACTCTCACGCACACGTCGAGTTCCGTGACTGAGCTGTTTGCTGAACTTGCCACGCTTGGCGTCGCTAAGCCTCAGATCGGAATCGACATCGGTGAGTACTACTGGCCTGCCGAGGCCTTGTGGACGGAGTCGCGGGTCGTCCTCGTCGAGGGTGAAGATGATGATCGTGACGCGGCGTTGGCCGCCGACGGATACAAGGTGTATCGCGTGGCGGATACCGTCGCCGACCAATTAGCCGAAGCGGTTGGAAACACGGTCTGATCGCACGGCATCGGCCGGGCACGATGAGTGACAACGGGCGAGCCACCTGAGGCCTTTGCTGTACTTGGACTTCGTGGCCTTCTTCCGGAAGATGGTATCGCTTCCGGAAGAAGGCCACGAGGGGACGAGTACTACCCCTTCAACCGATCCAGTGCGGCACTCAGCCGCTCGACGGTCCCGTCCACATCTGTCAGCTTGTCGACGCCGAACAGTCCGATGCGCAGCGACGAGTAGTCCTCGCCCTCGCCGCACTGCAGCGGGACGCCGGCGGCGATCTGCAGACCGACCTCCTTGAACGCGGCGCCGGTCTTGCGGGCGGCGTCGTCGGTGAAGGCGACGACGACGGTCGCGGCGTCGAAGCCTTCGGCGGCGACAGACGGCATGCCGTTCGCGGCGAGCAGCTTGCGAACCCGGCTGCCCAGGTCGAGCTGACGGCTGCGCAGTTCCTCAGCGCCGAGGTCGACGGTCTCGCGCATGAGCTCGACGTTGTGCGCGAGCGAGTCGGTCGGCATGGTCGCGTGGTACGGAGCCTGGCCGTCGACGTACGAGTCGCTGATCGAGAGCCACTTGCGCAAGTCCATCGCGAAGCTGGTGGACGTCGAGTTGAGGACGGCCTCGCGACCGCGTTCGCGCAGCATGACGTAACCGGCACACGGGGTGCCGCTCCAGCCCTTCTGCGGCGCGGTGAGGAGGACGTCGACGTCGATGGTGGCCATGTCGACCCACAGCGCACCGGAGGCGACGCAGTCGAGGACGAACAGTCCGCCCACCTCGTGGACCGCCGCGGCGAGAGTCGTCAGGTAGTCGTCGGGCAGCAGAATGCCGGACGCGGTCTCCACGTGGGGAGCGAAGACCACCTCGGGGCGCTGTTCGCGCACCGCGGCCACCACTTCGTCGATCGGCGCCGGAGCCCACGCGGCTTGGTGGGCGTCGCTGACCGGACGCGCCTGGCACACCGTGACCTGATCGGTGATTTCACCGGTCTCGAGGATCTGCGACCACCGGTACGAGAACAGACCGTTGCGCACGACGAGCACGCGGCGCCCGGTCGCGAGCTGACGCGCCACCGCCTCCATGCCATAGGTGCCGCCGCCGGGAACGACAGCGACGCTGCCAGCGTGGTAGGTGGTGCGCAGGATGCCGAGGAGATCCTGCATGACGCCGATGAACCGCTTGGACATGTGGTTCAGGGAACGGTCGGTGAACACGACCGAGTACTCGAGCAGGCCGTCTGGATCGATGTCGTCATGAGGAAGAGTCACCTGCCCAGGGTCTCATGGCGTGGCCGGTTCGGTGTGCCGGGCCTGCGGATACAGTGACGCGGCCGACACCGACACTCGTGCGGCCCGCAGAGGAGTGGGGCGAGCACGCTATCCGCAGGCTCTGACACCTCTCGGCAATCCGAGGGCGGCTGCGGCGGAACCGAACCGGAGGTTCCGGCCGGGAAGTCGGTGCCACGATCCTCCAGTTCGAGTGAGATGCCTTACTTGCCTTACTTAAGGGCTTAACTATAGGACTGGGGCCTGACATTCGACCGTTCGATCGACGGGTCTGGGGAACTGTCGTCCTGGTTTACCGCGGGTGGTGACACCCGTGCCCCGATCACTTCGCCGATCGCCCGGCCCAGTCGCTCGACCGACTCCGGGTTGACCGCGAAGTGTCCGTCGAGCAGGACGTCATTGCGGATCGCCACCGTGATCGCCTGGACACGCTGGTCGTTTCGGTACTGTGCCTGGGGCACGTACCGCCGCGGCTGCGGTATGTCGGGTCCGGCGGAGACCAACTCACCGAACGCGATGACCGCCGCATCGAGAAGCTCTGCCGGAGTGTGCGAAAAGTCGATGCCGCAACAGACCTCGGGGTGTGGCTGCGGCTGATCGTCGACTGGAGTCGACTCGTTCGGGTACGAACTAATGTCGACGATCACGGCGCAGCCGGTCGCGGTCAACCGCTCTTCGATCAGATCGGTCACCAGCCAGGCGTAGGGCTGGATGTGGTCGATCGGGTCCGCATCACCGGGCAGACGTGCTGCTTCTGGTAGCGGCGAGAGGTCGTTCAAGATCAGGTGCGGGCGAACCGCCGCGTGCGTCCGCGCGCACTTGGCCACCGATTCGGTTGCGGCGTCCAGGGACTCGAGTGGGATCGACGGCGCGATGGAGTGCGGCCGTGCGAGCTGAGCGCGGCGGGCGACATGAAGCAGGACCGGCGAGTCGGGGTTTCCGTTGAGAATCGTTGCGCGAGGGGGCATATTGGTCCTTCACACGTAGTGGCGCCGACGAACGGCACGTCCCCGCCCATGCGGCAACGCGACAGACAAGCACGGGCCTACGACAATCCGGATCCTCGATCTACACATGGCGGTCCGCTCAGGGGTGGCGGAAGTTCTCGCGATCATTCATGTCAGACCCTCCGGATAACATCGAATGCAAGTTCGATTCGAACGGAGGGGGATCAATGAACATCAAGGTCAGAGGTGATTCGGGATCCGCGTCGGCGGGCTCGTCGGTGGTGGTCGACGAGGGTGCGATCGTGATTCGGATCGGTCGTCCGGGAGCTACGGGAGAGTCGGCGGACTGCACCTCGCGGGCCGATCGTGCTGCTCTGCTCGGGTTCGCGGCGCGGGCGGACTGCTACCAGGGGCTGGTGTTGTGGCATCGCTACGAAGCGGTGCATGCACTGCTGCTAGCGAATCAGGCCGAGTCCGATGGCTCGGCCGGCGGTGCCGAGTCGGGTGCCGACGCGTACACACGGCTCTACGATCCGCTGTGCCAGGTCGCGGCGTCGTATGCGACGGTGGCGGGGGTGAGGCAGTGCACGGCCGAGCATTTCGTGGAGGCCGCAGTGGCGTGCATGGAGCGGATTCCGGCGGTGGGCCGGTTGATGCGTGACGGCCTGATCTGCCCGGCGTGGTTTCGTCGGGTGGTCGAGCAGACGGCGCTCGTCGACGATTCGGATCTACTGGCTTTCATCGACGCCGAGATCGCGCACACGCTTGCCGAGGCGGGCGCGCTGTCGGCTGCCCGGGTGGAATCGCTGGTGAGTTCGATTGTGGCTGAGAATGATCCAGATGCCGTGACGTTGACCCGCGAGCAGGTCAAGCTCGCCAAGCAAGTGCGGGTGAACACGCTCGGCGAGGGCGTGTCAGAGGTGATCGTGACGGCCTCGGCTGAGGACGCGATGGTCGTGAAAGACGTGCTGGACGCGGTGATCGCCGGGGTGTGCCCGCACGACCCGCGGACGCGCGGCGAACGTCGATCGGCGGCGGCCGTCGCGCGGCTGACGGGGACCGACTTCGCATGCGAGTGCGGTCGGGACGACTGCGCCGCGGAGTTGTCGGCGGAGGCGATCGCGTCGCGGTGCGCACGGGTGGTGCTGCACGTGGTGGTTCGCAAGGAGACTCTCGGAGGGGAGTCCGACACCCCGGCCTATCTTGACGGGTACGGTCCGATCTCGGCCGAGCACGCGCGGGAACTGGCAGCTCGTCAGGACGCGGTTCGGCGAGAGGTGGATCTCGACGAGCTCGTCGATCATCAGGCGCAGCCCGGCAACGCCTATCGGCCGACTGCGGCAGTGGATGCGGCGATGCGGGGTCTGTTCGGTACCTGCTCGTGGCCGGGATGCGAGCGGGCGGCGTGGAAGTCGGACCTGGACCACGTGTGCGAGTTCAACCACGCCGATCCGACTGCCGGCGGCCCGACGTGCGTGTGCAACCTGAATCCGAAGTGCCGCTTCCATCATGGTCTGAAGACCTTCGTCGGCGGATGGGTCGACGATCAGGTCGTGGACGCGAACGGTGTGATCTGGACGGAGGTCACCACGCCGGAGGGGTTCACGGTACGTCAGCGGGCGTTGAACATGTGGCTCCTGCCGGAGCTCGGCCACCTCACTTGCAGGCACCCGGCGCCGACACGCCCAGGATCCGGACACGCCGGTGTTGCACCGGAACGACCGCGTACGCGAGTGGAGGCCAAGCATCAGTACCGGATGCGGCGGCGGGCGGCGAATCGTCGAGCTCGTGAGCTCGTGGAGGCTGTGGTGCCGACTGGGGCTTCGGTGACGGAGTGCGGGACGGCGTGGGGGACGGAGTGGGGTGAGCCCCAGTTCTGAGGGTGCGAGAACGCCGGCCGCGCCACCGAGCGGGCGGATGAACCGGTGCGTCATCGCGTTCGAGCTGATTGAGAATGCCGATCGTGGCGCCGGTCAGATCTGGGTGAGGGCACCGAGATGGCGGTCGACCGCCTCGATCGCGCCGGCCGCCGACAGCCCCCGCGGGTCGCTCAACAGATTCAGCAGGAGACCGTCGATCAGGGCGACGGTGGTCCAGGCGGCTTGATCGGCGTCGAAGACCGTCACGTCCTGGCCGCGTTGCTGCGCGAGCCGGAAGGCGTCGGCGCAGAGCCGGTGCTGTTCGGTGATGAGGTCGTGGCGGATGGCAGCGAGGGTCGGCTCCACCACCGCTCGCGTGCTGAACGCGAGGTACACCGCCGCCTCGCGGCGGCGCACGTCGTCGAGGGGGAGGAACTCGAGGAGGGCGCGTCGCAACACGGCACCGACCGGCCCGTCGTACTCGATCGCGTCGACCCGGGCGGCGATCCGCCGGTTCACCTCGTCGAAGGCCATCGTCAGCATCTGCTCTTTGGAGTGGCAGTAGTACTGCACGGTGCCGATCGACACCGCGGCGGCGGAGGCGACTTCCCGCACGGTGACGCCCTCGGCGCCGCGTTCGGCCGCCAGCCGCAGCAGGGTGTCGAGGATGCGGTCGCGGACGGAGGAGGCGGGCATGAGAACAGTGTAGCCGAGTATCTATACACTCGTATGATACGAGCGTATGATTCTAGTATGGCTGGCACGCGAGACCTGGTCCTCGACCGCCGCTCCGCATCACCGCGGAGGCGACGGCCCGGTCGCGCCGTCTGGCTCGCGGCCGCCGGATGGTTGGTGATCAACGCGGTGCTGATGGCGGTGGCCGGACGGCATCTGCCGCTGCATGCGAGCGAACTCGCCGAACCGCCCACCGCCCAGAAGGTGATCGGGACCGATCTGATGTATCTCGAGGTCTTCGCGCTGATGGTCGTCGTGCATCTGCTCACGCGCCATCGGAGGGTGCCCGACGTCGCGACGCGGGCACCCGAGCGGACCAGGGCGCGCGCCGAGGTGGCGGCGACGCTCGGCTACGGCGTCGCGGGCATGGTCGGCGGCTTCCTGCTCGGGCGCGCCTTCGGCTGGCACGCCTTCAGCTTCCACCTCGACGGCATGGTGATCCGCACCGACCAGCCCGTGACGATTCCGGAGACGCTGAGCTGGGCGTTGTACAACCTCATCGTGTTCGCCGTGGTGCCGCTGATCGTCTTCCGGCGGCGGTACACCTCCGAGCAACTGAGTCTGACGTCGTCCGACCGCCGTGCCGACCTCCTGCTGATCGTCGTGGTCCTGCTCATCGAGTCGGCCGTGCAGTTGGCGGTGGCGGGATCGTCGTCGATCCTCGGACTGCCCGCGCATCAGGCACTGCTGGGCGCCCCGCTGACCCTCGTGCTGGGGTTGGCGGGCACAGCTCTGCCGACGATGGTCTTCATCTACTGCATCCTGACGCCGCGGTACCTGAAGCTGACCGGGTCGGTGCCCGCGACGGTGGTGCTCGGCGGTCTGACGTATGCGACCCTGCACTTCTTCGACGGATGGACCAACTTCGCCTCGCCGTCGGACGCACTCGTCTCAGTGCTGTACCTGTTCCTCTTCTACACCGGTCCGGGGATGTTCAAGACCTTCATCACCATCCGCAGCGCCAACGCGTGGACGCATCTGTGGGCCTACCACGCCATTGCACCGCACACCCTGCTCGATACGCCGATGTTCGTGAAGATCTTCGGGATCAGATGAGTTCGCGCTCGCGGCGATCGTTGCCGGTGGTACGGCAAGATGAACCCATGGACACTCGGCCGCCCCGGACAGCACCCGACGCCGGCCCGACCGGTCATCTCACGCTCGCCGGCGGGCCGGACGCCGTCGCGACGCTCGATGTGAAGCGCTCGAAGTTCCTCGCCGTGGTGCGCCGCGTGGACTCCGAAGCCGCGGCCCGCGAACTGATCGCCGAGCAGAGGCGCGCTCACCGCGACGCGCGGCACCACTGCTCGGCATTCGTGCTGGGAGCCAGAGGCGAGACGACCCGCACCAACGACGACGGCGAGCCGTCGGGCACCGCCGGCGGCCCGATGCTCGACGTGCTGGTGGGAGCCGGACTCAGCGATGTCTGCGCGGTGGTGGTGCGCTGGTTCGGCGGAACCCTCCTCGGCGCCGGCGGGCTCGTCCGCGCGTACGGCGACGCGGTGTCGCTGGCATTGCAGACGGCACCGCTGGTGCGCCGGGAGCCGCGCTCGCTGTGGCGGATCCGGCTGGCACACGCGGACGCGGGACGTGTCGAGGGGCTGCTCCGCTCGAAGGGCGCGCAGGTGATCGACACCGAGTACGGCGCCGACGTGACCCTGGTGGTCGCGGCCGAGGCCGACGACGTCGAGGCGGTGGTCGCGGCGGCGACCTCGGGTGCGGGGACGGCCGAGCCGGCGGGCCGGACATGGGTGGACGTGCCAGTTCCAGACGCCCAAACCCGCTGACGACCGAGCCGGAACTGATAGACAGGGGAGAGGCACCCCAATCGATAGGAGCGAGTCATGGGCGACAATGTCTACCGCGTGATCGAGGTCGTGGGTTCGTCGACCACCGGCACCGACGACGCCATCCGCAATGCGATCAGCCGGGCGGGTGAGACCGTCAAGAACCTCGACTGGTTCGAGGTGGTGTCGACCCGCGGCCACATCGAGGACGGCGCCATCGCGCACTTCCAGGTCACCGTCAAGATCGGGTTCGCACTGGAACCGCGCGATACCTGAGCAGGCTCCCGACTCAGGCCTCGTGCACCAACTCCCGCACCGCACGCTTCTCGCGGTACTGCTCGATGGTGAGGCACTGGAGCTGTGAGTAGCTGCCGCCGCGGTTCTCCACGTATCCGACCGCGGAGACGAAGGGTTCGATCGTGTAGATCTTCGTCAGCGGCGTGACGATCAGCAACTGCAGGCCGAGGCGCGCGAACAGCGACAGCGCGTAACGGGCCGAATCGTCCGAGCCCCGGCCGAAGGCCTCGTCGATCACCACGAAACGGAAATCGCGCGAGCGGGTGGCTCCCCACTTGAGGTCGAACTGATAGGCGAGCGATGCGGCCAGGATCGTGTACGCGAGCTTCTCCTTCTGGCCGCCGGACTTGCCGTCGGAGTCGGTGTAGTTCTCGTACTCCCCGTCGCCGTCGAGGTATCGCTCCGACGCCGCGAAGGTGACCCAGTTGCGCACGTCCGTGACCTGCTCGGTCCACTTGCGATCGAGGTCGGTGAAACCCTCGCGGCCGCGGAAGCGCTCCACCAGAGCCTTGACGAGGAGGAACTTCTCCTCGGCGTACTGATCGTCGCCGCCGGAATCGAAGGAACCGTCACTGCACTTGCGCAGATCGGCGCGGAACTCCCGAATGTCTTGCGCGGCCGTCGGATTCACGTCGAGCCGGATGTAGCGTCCCGGGTTGTACTCGATCCCGGCCAGCGACTCGTTGATCGTGTCGATCTTCGAGTGGATCTGGTGGACTTCTTTGTTGAGCTTGGCGGCGAAGATCGCGATGTCGCGGATCGCATTGGTGTTCAGATAGTTCTTGAACTCCGATTCGAAGCGGGGGAGATCGTCCTCCGCCAGCCGACGATGCAACTCGCGGTACTCGTCGGCCGATGCGATGTCCGCGTCGAACTCCGTGGTGAGAACCGGATGGTTGCGGTTGAACTCCGACATCCGGTTCACCACACGCGTCTCGTACGTTCCCGCACGGCTCGTGTGCTGCTCGGATTCGTCCGTGAGCTTCTCGGTCAGCGACGCCTCCAACTCTGCGCATTCGGCGACGGTGAGCACTTGGTCGGCACCGCCGTCGACCTTGGCTCGGTAGGCCTGGACCGCCTCGGCGATCGCTTCGAAGTAGGCTTCGGCCTCGGCGAACTCCGGTTCGGCGAGCACCGCCTGCGCCGCATTGCGCGCCTTCTCTCCTTGATCGCGCGCCATCTCCAGGCGGGAGACCTTGTCGCGCAATCCGTCTCGAGTCGCGTCGGCGGCCGACAGCTGTTCGCGCGTGGCGGCGACGGCGTCGGTGACTTCCGCGAGTTCGGTCGAGGAATGCTCGAGCTCGGTCTTGCGCTCGGTGATTTCGGCGATCCGGGCCGCCGAACTCATCCAGTCGATGACATCGAAGCTCGGGTAGGCGTCCAAACCGGTGAGCGCATTGCGGCGGTCCATCAGGGCTCGCCGCCGATCCTCGAGATCGGCGATCTCCTGATCGACCCGGTTGAGGTCGTCCTGCACCCGCTGGCCGGCGGTGAAGAGCGCGGTGATCTTCTGCTCGTTGCTCCAGCCGAGGACGAAGTTCCGACGGTCGTCGACCCGCTGGGAATCGTCCTTCTCGTGCCGCCCGCCGCCGGAGCGGACCTGCCCGTTGACCGTCACCGCGTAGTCCGCGGCGCGGAACTCCTCGAGCGTCTCGGCGCACACATGCCGGGCCCGCTCGAACAGCCGGCGTTCCAGCCAGGTCTCGAAGCGTCCCTCCTTGATGTCGATCTTGTGTGCGAGCGCGGTCGGCGGCGGCGTCGGCGCACCCTTCGACGAGACGTGATCGGACACCTTGAAGTAGACGACGCGCCCGCCCAGATGATTCGCGTCGATCCATGCCGAGACCTCGTCGTACAGGTCGGCGGCGACCAGCAGGGACAGGCCGAAGCCGCGCAGCACCCGTTCGGCGGCGCCCTCCCAGCGGCTCTCGTCCGCGCGGACGCCGATGAGTTCGCCGACGAACGGCAGCTCGTCGTGCGGAAGGCCGACGCCCTGGCAGATCAGCTCGCGGATCCGCAGATTGCGTTCGGGGATATTGCTGGTCCGCCCGCGCAGGCTGGCGATCTCGCCGGCGACGCGCCGCCCCTCGCCGTCCAACTGCCTGCGGCTGTACCGGACCTCGTTGAGCGCGTTGTCGACCTCCGCGGCCTCGGCGTCCAGCGCCTCGACGGCGTCCGCGACCTCGGTGCGGCGCTGTTCGAACTGTCCGCGGTCGGAGACCGGCGCCAGCCCGGCGTCCTCGATCATCCGGGTGTACCGCTCGTGTGCCGCGGCGCGTTCCTCGCGTTGGCGCGCAGCGTCGACGATCTGCTGTTCGAGCGCCGCGATGTCGGTGCCGCCGAGACCCGCCTGGCGCAGCTCCAGCTCCCGCAGGCCGATCCGCAGGTCGGCCAGATCACGGTCGACCGCTTCGAGCGCCGCGCGGGTGGCCGCGAGGTCACGGTTGTGGTTCTCCAGTTCACCGGCGAGAAGGTCGTGGCGCTGCTGGGCGAAGTAGTGGCGCAGGGCGCCGCGCCGGGCCTTGAGCTCGGCGGCCATCTCGACGTGACGGCGGTAGCGGTCGTCGTCGGCGAGCAGCGGTCCGAGTTCCTCGAGCTGAGTGCGTGCCAGGACCACCGCGTCGTGGGCGGCGGTCAGGTCCTCGAAATGCGAGACCATCGTGTCGACCCATCCGCTGGAGTCGAACGGCTCGAGCATGTGGTCGCGGACGAAGTCGTTGAGGTTGCCGACCGCCTTCATCGACACGGTCTGATGGAACAGTTCCATGGCCTGCTCGGAGCGGATGGCGAGCGCCCGCCGGTAATCGCGCCCGTACTCCGGGAAGTGCTCGTGGATGCGGGTGTCGCCGTCTTTGAGGCGCTTGCGGAGGGCGCGCAGGTCGGAGCCGAAGTCGGCGAAGTCGGTGGCGATGTCCAGGGCGCGGTCGGTGACGGTGAAGAACCGCTCGGGCTGGCCGCTGTCGTGCCGCATCGAGAACACCTGCGCCAGCGTGACCGTTTCGTCGTGGCCTTCGTTGTGGAAGACGCCGAGGATCACCGAATAGTTCGACATCCCGCGCAGTGCCACCGGACGCGACGCGCCGGTCACCTCGTTGCGCTCGGACTTGTAGTAGCCCAGAACGTATGAGCGCAGGTCGCGCTCGCGCGACTCGCCGCCCGCGGCCTTGTTGTAGGCCACCCGGTGGGCCGGCAGGAGCAGCGTGGTCAGGGCGTCGACCAGCGTCGACTTGCCGGACCCGATGTCGCCGGTGAGCAATCCGTTCTGGCCGTCGAGCACCAGCGTCCACACACGCTGGTCGAAGGTGCCCCAGTTGAGCACCTGGAAGCGCTGGAGCCGGAATCCCGACCGTGCCGAATCGGCGTTCTCGAGTTCGGTGGGCGCGAACAGTCCGGTCATCGTCGCTCCTCGGTGGCGATCTCGGCGTACTCGGCCAGGTGGGCGTCCAGATCCGACAGCCACTGGGCGTCGACGTAGGCCTTGATGACCCGCCGGACCTCGTACTCGCCGTCCTGGCCGGGCATGCGGCGCAGGAAGCCGAGTTCGACGACGCGCCGGATCGCGGTGTCCGCCTGGTCGGCGATCCGAGCTTCGTTGGTGGTGGCGGGGAAGAAGGGGCTGACCATTTCACGCAGCTGCGCACCGGTCACGATCAGACGGTTGCCCGCATCGGAGGTGTCGTGCTCGGCGAGCTTCTTGCGCAACAGGGCCAGCAGCAACGACGGATGCAGCGGCAGTTGGTGGCGGGCGACCAGACGCCCGATCCCGAGGTCGGCCAGCTCGTCGTCGCTCTTGGACCGCAGGAAGGCATATCCCTCGGCCTCGTCGATCACGACGGTGAGACCGAGCGTGGCGACGTAATCGCTCACCTGCGCGGCCAGGCCGAGGACGTGGCGCCAGGCGGTCTCGGCGGTGTCGCGGTAGACGACGCCCTTCATCAGCGAGGTGACCGCGAGCGAGAGGTTCAGCTCGTCGCGGGGGACGGGGCGGCTCATCGAGTCTCCTGGTCGGGGGCGGTGGGGTCGGCGGTCGGATTCACGGTGGGGCCCGCGGTGGGGCTCGCGGTAGGGGACGGCCGGGTGTAGATCACGCGCGGGACGCGAGCGACACGGCGGCCACCGCTCTCGTCAGTCCACGAGACCGTCTCGTCGGCGCTTTCGTCGAAGACCTTCCCGAAGCCGTCGTCGGTGAGAGACAGATAGGTGACCAGTTCGGCGAGCCCCTGTTCGAGGGGACGTTCGGCGAGGACTTCGGCGAGCGTGACCTGGCCGGAGCGGCGCAGCGCCCGTCGGACGCCGTCGATCAGCGGCGCGGGGTCGACGTGGATCTGCTCGAACAGCGCTTCCGAGGCCCCCTGAGCCTCGCCCTCCTCGATGCCCTCGCTGGCGACCTCGACCGCCGCGGCGGGACGGTACAGCGGACGCTCGAGGGGCAGATTCACGCTCGGTGCCGGGGAGTCGATCTCCTGGGCGAAGTCGTCGACGCGGCGGTCGCGGATGGCGTAGGCCGACGACTCGATGCTCCGCAGCAGGTCCATGACGCGGCGGTTCTCGAGCCACGCCTGGTCGTCGAGGAAGCGGCGCAGCTGCTCCGACAGCCGGCGGACCGTGTCCTGCGCGCGGGTTCCGGCGTCGAGCCAGTCGTGGTGGATGTTGGTGAGCCGGATGTCGGAGTCGGCGACCTCGTCGAGGCCCTGCGCATGCCGGACCAGTTCGTCGAGCTCGTCGAGTCGGTCGGCGGAGAGCAGGAGGTCGTAGAAGGCCTGGAAGCTGCGGCCCTGGTCGGAGTCGCTGATGACGTTTCGGCTGCCGACGATCTCGTCGAGCAGTTCGCCCTTGGTGCCGCGCCAGGTGGCGATGCGCTCCCGCATCTGGCGGTCGAGGGTGCGGAAGTTGGTCTCCACCTCACGGAAGTCGGAGAGCAGCGCGCGGGCGATGTCGGCGAACTGCTGGTAGCGCTCCCGTCGGCTGGTGGCGTCGAGGACCTGGAACTCGCCCCGCTCGGCGGCCTCGATCTCCGCGTCGAGTTCGGCGCGACGGCGGCGCAGTTCGGCGAGCCGGACCTCGGCGTCGGTGGTGGTGCCGTAGACGATCTGCCGCAGTAGTTCCAGCACGGTCTTGAGACGTGACTCGGTGCCCACGAAGTCGCGGTCGCGCAGCGACCGGACCCAGGCCACGGCGCGCTCGACCGCCGGGGTCGCGTCGTAGTGCGGCTCGTCGCTCTCGATCACGTAGTACTTGCGCAGCCACGCAGTATCGGCGGCCGACCACTCGTCGAGGTAGGCCTTCGGCGATCGCGGATAGGTTCCCTCGCCGAGCCGCTCGTTCAACGAGTACAACTCCTCGTCGAGCAGGCTGACCAGTGCCGACTCCGAGATCTCGCGGACGTTGTCGTCGACGAAGACCCGTCCCAGGAACGACAGCAGCAGCGGCGCGTTGTCGGCCCTCAGCAGTCGCCAGGCCGCATTGCTCCTCCGGACGGCGACGATCTCGTCGAATTGCACTGGGCCAGGGTAGCGGGGTCCGGAGCGTGGGCGGGCTCACGGTGGCGGCGCCGCCGGACCGATGATCGCCGAGCCCTGTCCGGAGCGCGGTGCTCGGACTACCCTCGGCGACATGGCACGCACCATCGCAACCAATACCTCTGTGACCCTGCCCGAAGTCCTCGACTTCGCCCGATCGCGGCATCACATGATCCTCTCGACGACGCGGCGGGACGGCACCGCGCAGATGTCACCGGTCACCGCAGGAGTGGACGATCAGGGCCGGATCGTCATCGCGACGTATCCGGGCCGGGCGAAGACCGCCAACGCGCGCAGGAACCCGACCGTCAGCGTTCTGGTGCTCTCGGAGAGCTTCAACGATGCGTGGGTGCAGATCGACGGGACGGCCGAGGTCCTGGACATGCCCGAGGCCGAGGACGCCCTCGTGGACTACTTCCGCAGCATCGCCGGTGAGCACTCGGACTGGGACGAGTACCGGGCGGCGATGCGGCTGCAGAACAAGTCCCTGATCCGGATCACGCCGCAGCGGTGGGGGCCCATCGCGACCGGTGGCTTCCCCCAGGAGGTCGCGGACCGGCTGGACGCCGCGGAGAACTGAGGACACGGGAACTGAGGACACTGAGGAGACGGAGGAGACGATGGCGAGCATCGACGTGGTGCGCGCGGACATCACCACCCTCGACGTGGACGCGATCGTCAACGCGGCCAACAACGCGATGCGGGGCGGCGGGGGTGTGGACGGCGCGATACATCGCGCCGGCGGTCCGGCGATCCTGCGTGACTGCATCGCACGGTTTCCGGACGGCCTCGCGACCGGCGATGCCGGACACACCACCGCGGGCGATCTCCCGGCGCGATGGGTGATCCACACCGTGGGGCCGAATTACGCAGCGGGACAGAGGGATCGGTCGCTGCTGGAGTCGTGCTACCGCAGGTCGCTGGAAGTGGCCGACACGCTGGGGGCGGCGACCGTCGCATTTCCGCTGATCAGTGCCGGTGTGTACGGGTGGCCCAAGGACGACGCCGCCGCGGCGGCGGTGCAGACGGTCCGTGCGACGCCGACCGGCGTGTCGTCGGTGCTGCTCGTGGCGTTCGACGGCGCGCTCGAACAACTGCTGCGCGAGGCCGTCGCTCACTGAGCATCCGCGGTTGCGGCGCTTCCGGGGTCCCGGTTCAGTCACGGTGCTGAACTATGTTCAGCACGGTTCCGTCGGGTGCACGGACGAAGAACCGGCGGACACCCCATTCTTCGGTGGTCAGCGGGTAGACGATCTCGTATCCGGCCGCCTGTGCCTCGGCGTAGGCGGCGTCGACGTCGTCGGCGTGCACAGACAGTGCCGAATCGACCGGGGCGGTCTTGTCGCGTGAGACGAGTTGGACGTGCGCGCCGGAATCGGGGTCGGTGCAGCGGGCGACCCAGCCCATGTTGAACTCTTCCTCGCGCAAGCCGAGGAAGTCGGTGTAGAACGACTTGGCGCGGTCGACGTCGTCGACCGAGATGTTGGTGCTGATCTTCATGGTGCGCACAGTCGGCTCCCTCGGTTCGGCGTCACCCTCGGCTTCGACGTTAGTACTCGCGCCCGCCGAGAAGGCGAGAGCGGACCGATCCGTGAGAATCGGTCCGCTCCGGCGGTGGGCTCCGGCGTCAGACTGTACGGAATCCCGCGCCGACGAGACCGCTGGCGTTGAGCGACCGCAGAATGTCGGTCATCTTCGTGGCCGCCATCGGCGTGTAGACCGGCAGTGCCGGATCGACGCACGCGATCGACGTGCCGGGGCCGGCCAGACGCAGCGAGCCGTTCAGCATCCCGACGACGCGTCCGCGTTCGATGATCGGCCCGCCCGAGTCGCCGGGTGCCGAACACACGTAGCTGTAGCTTCGCGAGCCGTTCACCAGCAGAGTGGGACCGCAGGTGAATCCGGTGGTGCGGCCCGCCTTGCAGACATTGCTGAACGGCTGCGGATAGGCGCCGACACCGGCGATCCGGGCGTGCCCGACGGTGCGGACCGCCCGGACGCGTGCCGGATCGAGGCGGATGACCGCGACGTCCCAGCCCTTGCTCTTGGTGACGATCCGGCCGATGGTGCCGGCCCGGCGGTTGCGCTCGAGGCTGACCGCGTCGCCGACGTCGCCGCAGTGGCCGGCGGTGAGGCCGACCAGCCTGCCGCCGCGGTCGTGACCGACCGCGGTCACCGTGCACAGCGACCGATTGTCGATGACGATGCCGCTCCCGCCTCCTACGGTGGCGGCCGGCGCGGCGTGCGCGACCGCGGCCGGGCTCAGCGCGACGGCGGCAGCGCCGATCGCGATCACCGCTGTACGAAGTCTCTTCATTCATCCTCCCCAGAATGTGCCGATCGGGTAGTCGACCGACGCCGCGACACAGCGCAGTGCCGGTACCGAAGGCCGACAGCCTTCCCCCGCAATGGAATTGCGACGATATGCCGAATCCGGAGTCAGTCCAGCACAGCAGCGGGCCGAACTCAAAACGCGGATCTGCCGGATTCGCCGAGAACACTGCCTCCGGCGCGCCGCTCGAGTTGCGGTGTCACGTGTAGCGACGCACAATGGTCGGGCAAGCACTTCGTTAGGCGAAGCTCCTGCACGAACACAGGCCACTGATCTCACGACGTCGAGAGACGCCCAAGGTTAGGACAGGTCCTCCCGGATTAAGGGTTGACCCGAAGTGGCTTCCGTCCGCTCCCGCGGAAGGACACGTCGTGCAGTGCCGAAGCTCTTACGTGGAAGTCGTTCGTCGATCCATCTCCGTGGTTCCGGCCTCCTCGTGCGCGTCGTGCATGCCGAGCGAGAGGAGGTGATCGGCCGTGAGCGACGACGGAAGTAGTCGGTTGCCGTACCCGCGCAGGCCGACCGGCCTCGGCTCTCGTAGCGACGGCCGCTGAGAACGGTCCTGCCCGGGTCACCGTCCCATTCCTTTCACCGCGCACTGACGTGGAGAACCCGCGCTGCATCAGGCAGCGCGGGGCTCCGTCGTGCCCGAATCACCGGGGATTCCTCATGCAGAATTTCAGCACTCCATTGGACGTGCTCGGCCGTCGCGCCGAGCACTCGCACGACAGCCGGCCATCCGGCGCCGACGTGCGCCCGCAGGCCACGACCAGCACCATCGACTCCACGCGCGTGCAAGCGTTGCTCGACGCCGCCACCGGCACCGCAGACGCGGTGCTTTCCGCGCAGTCGACCTCGCTCGACGGCCTCGTCGACGAGGCGGTCGGTGCACGCCGACTCCGCTACGGCGCCAATGAACTCGATCATGACAGGCCCGCGCCGGTGGTCGTGCAATTCGCTCGCGCCTTCGTCAACCCCTTCATTGCGATCCTCGTATTCCTGGCCGTCGTGATGGTGTTCACCGATGTGGTCTTCGCCGATCCGGCCGGCGGCCGTGACTACACCGGCGTCGTCACTGTCGGTGCGATGGTCCTGGTCAGCGCGATCTTGCGGTTCTGGCAGGAGTACCGGTCGGGGAGGGCGGCCGACAACCTCAAGGCGATGGTCCGGACGACGGCGGCGGTCACCCGGAACCGGAGGGGAGTCGCGGTGACCGAGGAACTCCCGGTCGAGCACCTGGTGCCGGGAGACATCGTCCGGCTCGCGGCGGGCGACATGATCCCGGCCGACGTGCGGCTGATCGCGGTCAACGACCTCCAGATCAACCAGGCCATGCTCACCGGCGAGGCATTGCCCGCCGAGAAGACCGCCGAACAGGTCGTCGAGGTGACGGCAGCAGACCTGCTCGATGCCCCCAACCTGGCGTTCATGGGCACTTCCGTGGTGTCGGGATCGGGCACCGCCGTCGTCCTCGGAACGGGAAGGAACAGCTATTTCGGCTCGATGTCGAAGGCGATCGTCGGTGAGCGACCGGAGACCGCCTTCGACATCGGGATCAAGAAGGTCAGCTACACGCTGATCCGGTTCATGCTGGTGATGGTGCCGGTGGTGTTCGTGATCAACGGACTGACCAAGGATTGGACCACCGCATTCCTGTTCGGCGTCACGACCGCCGTCGGACTCACGCCGGAGATGCTTCCGCTGATCGTGACCGCGAACCTCGCCAAGGGCGCGAACTTCATGGCGCGGAGGAAGGTGATCGTCAAGCGGCTCGGCAGCATCCAGAACGTCGGCGCGATGGATGTGCTGGCCACCGACAAGACCGGAACGCTCACTGAAGACCGCATCGTTCTGGAGCGGCACATCGACGTCACGGCGAACGACAGTGACGATCCGCTGTGGTACGCGGCGGTCAACGCACACTTTCAGACGGGGCTGCGGAATCTGCTGGACGATGCGGTGCTCGATTCGGCCGGCTCGCGGATCGTGCGCCGCATCGAACGCGAGTACACCCTCGTCGATGAGATTCCGTTCGATTTCGAGCGCCGGCGGCTGTCGGTGGTGGTGGACGACGGACTGTCGCACCTGATCGTCACCAAGGGGGCCGTGGAAGAACTGCTCGACAGGTGCGTCGCCGAACGTCGCGACGGGACCGAACTGCCGCTGACCGTCCAGCGCCGCACCGAACTCGACGATCTGGTAGCGGAACAGAATGCGCTCGGAATGCGCGTGCTCGCCGTCGCCGTCCGGTCGGTCGTCGCAGAACGCGGTGACCACCCCGAGGGCGGTCTCACCGAGAACGAGTACACCAAGGACGACGAGGCGAGCATGACGCTCGTCGGGTTCCTGCTGTTCCTCGACCCGCCGAAGGATTCGGCCGCGGCGGCGATCACCAGTCTGCGGCTACGCGGCGTGGCGGTGAAGGTGATCACCGGCGACAACCCGATGGTGGCCGCCACCGTCTGCCGGAAGGTCGGCGTCGACGCCCGGCGGGTGGTGAGCGGCGCCGAAATCGACGACCTGTCCCTGAAGGAGCTCGCCGAACTCGCCGAGCGCACCAGTGTGTTCGCGAAGGTGAACCCCACGCAGAAGGCGCGGATCGTCGAGGCGATGCGGACGCGGGGACACACCGTCGGGTTCCTGGGCGACGGCATCAACGATGCGCCCGCTCTGCGGACCGCGGATGTCGGAATCTCGGTGGACACGGCGGTCGACATCGCCAAGGAATCGGCCGACATCATTCTCTTGGAGAAGGACCTGACTGTTCTCGAATCGGGAGTGATCGAGGGCCGGCGGACCTTCGTGAACACCATGAAGTACATCAAGATGACGGCGTCGTCGAATTTCGGCAACATGTTCTCGGTGCTGGTCGCCAGCGCATTGCTCCCGTTCATCCCGATGATTCCGATCGTGGTGCTCGTGCAGAACCTGGCCTACGACCTCGCGATGCTCACTCTGCCGTGGGATCGCGCGGACTCGGAGGACCTGGCGCGTCCGCGCAAGTGGGAGAGCCGCGGACTGGGGAGGTTCATGGTGCGGATCGGTCCGTTGTCGTCGATCTTCGACATCACGACCTACGCGCTGATGTGGTTCGTCTTCGCGGCGAACTCACCGGTTCACGCGGCGCTGTTTCAGTCCGGCTGGTTCGTGGAGTCGATCATCTCGCAGACGCTCATCGTGCATCTGCTGCGGACCGGCCGGGTTCCGTTCGTCCAGTCCCGGGCCGGACTCCCGGTGGTGCTCGCCACTGCCGCAGTCTGCGTGTTCGGACTGGTCCTGCCTTTCACCGGCTTCGGTCAGGGCCTGGGTCTGGTGCCGCTGCCGTGGTCGTACTTCCCGTGGCTGATCGTCACGTTGGTCGGGTACTGCGTCGTGACGCAAGTGGCGAAGCGGATGTTCGTGCGCCGATACGGTGCGTGGATCTGACCGCGGCAGAAACTTTGGCTCCCGGAACGGTCTCTCACACCGTTCCGGGAGCCAAAGTTTTCACAGTTCTCAGTTCTCGATCCGGTCGAGGATGATCTCGGTCAGTTCGGCGGCGTTCTGTTCGGGGATCCAGTGGTTGGCGTGTTCGAGGATCCGGAGCCGGAAGTCGGCGTCGACGTAGTCTCCGGCCAGCTCGGCGCCGCGGCGCGCCAACGCGGTGTCGCCTGCGCCCCACACGTGAGTGGTCGGCACGGTGATGCGGCGCGCCAGAGCGCCGGGGCGGCCGAACGGAAGCGCGCGATACCAGTTCAGGCCGCCGGTCAGTGCCCCCGAGTCGATGATCTGCCGGTGGGTGTCGGCGATCATCTGATCGTCCATTCCGGTCGAGGCGAGCATGCGGTCGAAGAACTCGGGTTTCCGGGCGATCAGCAGTTCCGGCAGGCGGGGCGCTTGGAAGGCGGCCATGTACCAGGAGCGGCGGAGCTGGTCGCTGTGCAGCATCGATTTCAGGAAGGCCGCGGGATGCGGCACCGAGACGGTGGTGAGCGTGGCGACCAGGTCCGGTCGCGTGGCGGTCAGCATCCACGCCACCTGCGCTCCCCAGTCGTGGCCGACCAGATGCACCTGCCGCGCATCGGACTGGATGATGAGGGACTCGATGTCGGAGACGAGTTCGCCGATGCGGTACTCGACTCGCCTGCGCGGACGGGCGCGGGGAGAGTAGCCGCGCTGGTCCGGCGCGATGGTGCGGTAGCCCCGCTGATTCAATCGCTCCGATACTCCGGTCCACGACTGCGAGGTCTGCGGAAAGCCGTGCAGCAGAACGACTGTGCCGTTGTCGGCGGTGCCCGCGTCGGCGACATCGAAGGTGAAGCCGGCTCGCGAAAAGGTCTCCATGACTGCTCCCGAGGCAAGCCGCGGAAATTTACGTAACCGCGGGTAACGGAAAAACTCTCTCTGCCGAACGCTATGTGGTGCCCGAGGCCCGGTCAAGGGTTCGTTCACCGGTCCGCACACTCCGGTGCTGCCTATCGTGGACCCATGACTGCACCGGACCTGACGTCGTTGATCGAGTCGCTGCCCCGCGGGATGGTGATCACCGACCCCGACGTGCTGAGCGCCTATCGATACGACCGCGCCAACGACCCGGACGCGGGGACACCGGCAGCGCTGGTGCGGCCGATGACGACCGAGCACGTGCAGACGGCGGTCAGATGGGCGGCGGCCCACGACGTGCCGATCATCACCCGGGGCGCTGGGACGAGCCTGTCGGGAGGATCGACCGCGGTCGACGGCGCGTTGACGATCTCGACCGAGAAGATGCGGCAGCTCACCGTCGACACCGCGACCCGCACCGCCGTCACCCAACCGGGAATGCTGAATGCCGAGGTGAAGGCGGCCGCGGCCGAGAAGGGGCTCTGGTATCCGCCGGACCCGTCGTCGTTCGAGATCTGCAGCATCGGCGGCAACGTCGCGACCAACGCCGGTGGGCTGTGCTGCGTGAAGTACGGGGTCACCACCGATTATGTGCTGGGCCTGGAAGTGGTCCTGGCCGACGGCCGGGCGCTCCGGCTCGGCGGCAAGCAGTTGAAGGACTCCGCGGGCCTGCCACTGACCAAGCTGTTCGTCGGCAGCGAGGGCCTGCTCGGCATCGTCACCGAGGTGACACTGCGACTGCTGCCGCCACAGGCTCCGGCCTGCACCGTCGTGGGCTCGTTCGGGTCGGTCCGGGCGGCCGTCGAGGCGGTGCTGGCGGTGACGTCCCAGATCCGGCCGGCGATGCTCGAGTTCATGGACGGCGTCTCGATCAACGCCGTCGAAGACATGCTGAAGATGGGCCTCGATCGCGAGGCGGGCGCCCTGCTGGTGGCGCAGTCGGACGCGCCGGGACCCGCCGGTGCGGCGGAGGTGGCGCTGATCGAGGAGGCCTTCGGCGCCTGCGGGGCCGCCGAGGTCTTCGCCACGTCGGATCCGGTCGAGTCGGAGGCGTTCACGGCCGCGCGGCGTGCGGCGATCCCCGCGGTGGAGCGGATCGGCGCGCTGCTGCTCGAGGACGTCGGCGTGCCGCTGCCCGCCCTGCCGGATCTGATCGACGGCGTCGGCGCCATCGCAGCCGAGAACGACGTGCTGATCTCGGTGATCGCCCACGCGGGTGACGGGAACACCCATCCGCTGATCGTTCACGACCCCGCCGACGCCGAGGAGACCGCCCGCGCCAACCGCGCCTTCGGCCAGATCATGGACCTCGCCATCCCGCTCGGCGGCACCATCACCGGCGAACACGGTGTGGGCCGGCTCAAGAAGGGATGGCTTCGCGACCAGGTGGGCGACGACGTCATGGACCTGATGGAGATGATCAAGTCGGCCGTCGATCCGAAGGGGCTCTTGAACCCCGGCGTGATGCTCTCGTAGCGCCATCAGTCGACTTACGGTGAGCGTGTCCGGGAGGCGTTCGTCAAGCCCGCGTGAACATGGACACAGACCTCGAAGCGGGTTCGGGGAAAGCTCTCGGCACCGGGTAATGTCCGTCTGTCTCGGTGGCCTCCCCAATTGATCGCCACCCATTGGTGCGGCCCTGCCCCGGGGTCGGTAGACGTTGCGAAAAGGTGTGGTGAGAACGCTCGAATGACCACTTCGGTGACTGATCGTGCGACCGGATTCGAAGCCGAGCTGCGGAACGCTTTCACCGCCGACGGGCTGGTGCTGGACGCGGACCTCGACGCGCGACAGTATCGATGCGCCCGCGGCCAGATCGGTGCCCTGATGGGGGAGATCCCGCCGGGGGCGTACATCGCCCTGCTGATGCGGTTCCCCGCTCTGACCCTCGCCGGGCTGGTGGGTCACGCGGCGCTGCGGACCGACCCGAAGGACGACTACTGGCCGGACTTCTGGGACGCCATCGGCCGCGACCGGGATCCGGCGTTCGAGACGGTGGTCGGACAGCTGATCGGCGACCTGCTGCGCGAATGCGGGCTCCGCGACGTGCCGTCGCTGCGCGAGAGCTCGGTGGTGCCGCTGCTGAAGCTCCACGCGGGTCCGACCGTGCCGACGGTGGACGCGCTCGTGGGGGTGATCGAGGATCATGTGGCAGCCGGGCACGAGCCCACCGGCGTCGCCGTTCTCGAACGCCTCACCGAGCAGGGCTTCGAGCACCGGCGCCGCGCCCTGCCCGCCGACTATCGCGTACTGCTGCAGCATGCCCCCGAGGTGGCCGTCGGTCTTCTCAATCGCCTGTGCGAACTTCTGCTCGCGACGGTCGTGCATCCGGACACCTGGACGCCGGACGCGATCACTCCGGGCACCGCGGATCTCCCGCGGGCGATGCTCGAATCGGTGCTCGACCGAGTGCGGCGCACTCCGTTCCTGAACGACGATGCCGCCGCGCGCGACCTGTGCCGCCATCGCGCGCCCGACCTCCGCTTCGACGCGATCGACGGCGAGGTGCGGATCGTGGTTCCCGCGCGGGACGACGCCGCGGTGTGGCGGGTGTGGACCGGCGACGCCCCGGAGGAACTCGCGGTTCCGGCCGGTGAGGCGATCGCACTTCCGATCGGCGTCGCGGTGCGCGAGAGCGTCCTGATCCGGCTCGACACCGGCGTGCGACGCTCGGTACCTCTGTTCGATCCCGCCGACCCGATCATCGTGTTCGCCGGCGACGGCCGTCGCATCTCGCGGTTCGAGTCGCTGCCGGCGGGAGAGGTACTCGTCCTGGTGCCGCGCGACGCCGACCTGGTCTCGGACACACGGAGGAAGATCGCCGTGACCGATACCGTGCCCGCCCCGTGGGAGGGCTGGGAACTGCGGACCGTCGACCTTGCCGGGCACACCGAACTGACCCTGAAACGCGATGGAAGAGCCGGGCGCTCGCGCCGGATCCTGCCGGTGGAGTCGCCGGCCTACGCGCTCCCGGAGCCGATCGCGGGCGTCACCACGGCCGACGGCGATCCCGTCTACGGCGAACGCCCGCTGGTGGATCTGCCCGCGCACGACGGAGACGACACCAAGGAGTGGCGGGTGCGCGTGCGGCGAGCGGGCGACCTGGACTGGCTGATCGACTATCCGTGGGCCGCTGCCGATTACGTGACCTCGGCCGACCCGTTCGACGGTCTCGAGGAACCCCTGGTGGGACGGTTCGAGATCGCCGCCGGCGATTCGTACGGACTCGATCGGCGACTGACGGTGGTGCTCGCCGAAGGGCTCGAGGTGACCCACGATCCCGTCGTCCGACTGCCGCAGGCCGACGGACTCGCGGAATCGGTGAGCGAACTCGTCGCCGAGACCGGACTCAAGATCGACGAGGGCGAACTGGCGTTCGGTCCCGGTGACACCGAACGCGTCGCGACCGTCCATGCGGGCGACGACGATCTGCCGCTGCTGATCCGTCCGCCGCACGCCGAGATCCGCTTCGAGCATCCGGGCCACCCATCGGCCTGGCAGACCTCACTGCCGACGATCGGCGTCGACGACGCCGGTGCCGGTCGTCTCACCGTCCGGGTGCCCGGCGCCGTGGACGTGTCGTTCGCGCTGCTGGACGGGGACGGCGACATCGTCCGCGAATGGGCGGCCGACTCCCGCGCGGGCACTGAGTTCACCCTCGCGGCGAGGTCGGTCGTCGACGCCGCCGAACGGCTTCTGCGGGGCAGCCTCGTCGCGTTGATCGAGGATGAGCACGGCGATTCCGAGGAGGCGGAGGTGGCCCGCGTGGCGCGCTCGGCGTCCACCTCTCAGGCGCCGGTGGCGGACTCCGCAGCCGGCGCCGACGCCCTCACCGCCGAATGGCTGCGTCTGGACACCGTCCGGGCCGCGGAGGTGGAGGCACCCGCCCCCGACGCGGCACCGATCGAGGCGGTCGGGGCTCCGGCCGATGAGTTGTTGACCGCGGACCCCACCGCCTCGCTCATCGCCCTCGGCGACAGCCCGGTGGCGCCCTCGCGCATCCCGGCGCTGCTGATCCGGTCGGGACTGGCCGAGCGCGTGTTCACCGCACCCGAGCCGTACGACGGCGCCCACCCGAACCCGTACGTCAGCTGCCTCCTCGCGACCTCGGCCATCGTCGACCCGGCCAGTCCGCAGCGCGACGAGTTGCAGTCCTACCTGGCCACACGCGGCGGCGACGATCTGCTCCGGGTGATCGCGACCGGCCGCATGGAGGACCCGCGGACCGGTGTCTTCGACCGGAACGTGCTGGCCGTCGACGCGATGGCACGGGCGCAGGTCGAGTCGCTGTTCGAACGTTTCCGCATCGTTCCCGGCCCACTGGTCGATCTCGACATGCGGACCGCGGCGACCATCGAGGCCTTCCATCGCCGCGCCGAGTGGATGACCGATCCGGTCAGCCTGGAGGCGCCGCGGTACGTGAACAAGACGCTGCGCGATGTACGCCGCGCCTCGCCCGAACTGTACGACCTGATCGCCGCGCGCAACGAGGCGCTCGACGGCGTCGACACGATCAGCAATCCCTGGATGCTGCTCTCGATGCAATCGCTGGCGTTCGCGGCCATCGGGCGCCTGCAGGCGTACGGCCGGCTCAAGCAGCCGGTGCTGACCGACGAGGGTCGCGCGATGTGGGCCACGCTGGCCGACTACTGTCCGGCTATGGTGGCCGCCGACCTGCTGATCGCGAATGCGGTGGCGGTGCGTTCGGACGCGCTCGACCGGGTGCGCGCTAAGAAGTGAGTCGTGTGCGGCGAACGGATCGAATCGATTCGGCGTCCACGCCGGCCTCACGCCGCAGCGCCTTCTGCAGGCCCGACGCGGTCTCGTAGCCGGCCGCGAGCGCTGCGCGGCGGACGGAGGAGCCCGCGCGCAGGCGGTCGATCGCCACGTTGAGCCGGGCGCGGACTCGCCACTGCCGGAACGGGATCCCGGTCTCTGACACGAACAGGCGTTGGACGTGCCGGACGCTCGTTCCGTGCCGGTCGGCGAGTTCGTCGAGCGGCCGTGCCGACAGCGGTGCCTCCACCGCGATCGCGGCCGCCACCGGATGTCGCGGCATCGGCAGGGCGAAGTACGGGCCGCTCAATCCGGCCAGGACCTCCTCGATCGCCTCGCGGAACACCGCGACCTGTTCTGCGGTCGAGGGCGCTGCCCCGAGCACACCGGTCATCACGGCGGTGAGAGCGGGCACCGAGCCGAGCCGATGCACCGGCTCGGGTGGGGTGGTCGTCGGCGACAGCAGCGGGCCCAGGACCAGACTGCCGGGGGAGTAGCGCGCCGAATGCGGAAGGTCGGCCGCCAGCCACACGGCCTCCTGGTCCCCGAGCAATACCTGCTCACCGGCGACGTCGAGTGTCGCCGAACCGGCCGCGACGTAGATGAGGTGCGGGAGGTGGTGGCTGTGCGTTCCGTGCCCCAGGAACTTCGGAGCGGCGTCGGGGACCAGGGTCGCGAGGCGGCTCGGTACGCGTTCGGCCATCGTTCACACCTCTCATCGTGTCGGCGACCGGCATGTCAGGTTGGTCGGCAGATCGTGTCACGTCCGGACCGAATCCGGTCGTTCGGTCCATTAGCTTAGTCTTGCCTAATAAGATGTGCGCGCTGGGCCGTCTCCCGCGCGCCGAACCGAGATGGTGGAAGTGATGCTCAGATCTCGTGCACTGCCTGCGACGATGCTGGCCGTGGTCGCCGTGCTGACCCTGGCGCTCGGGGGCTGTTCGACGTCCGGGGGCGATGCGTCTGGACAGACTCGTGCGGTCAAGACGTCCCAGGGCGAGGTGGACGTCCCGGTGGCACCGAAGCGGGTGGTGCTGCTCAACTACGCCCTGGCCGGCTATCTCTTCGATATGGACGTCCCGGTGGTTGCGACGACCCCCGAGGTGACCGACGGCAAGCACGAGTTCAACGCCGCGTGGGCCGAGAAGGCGCAGAAGGCGGGCACGACCTTCCTCCCCTGGAGCAACGACGGATTCGACATGGAGTCGATCCTGGAGGCCGAACCCGATCTCATCGTCGCAGGTGGTCTCGGATTTCCGCTCAAGCACGCCACCGCGGCGTACCCGGAACTCAGCAAGATCGCGCCGACCGTCGTGGTGAGCGGGGATCTGACCGAGTGGCGCGACCAATACGAGTTCCTCGCCGACGACGTCTTCAACCGGCCGGAGAAGTTCGCCGAGGCCTCGGCGGCCTACGACAAGCGAGTCGCCGAAGTCCGCGACGAGATCACCGTCCCCGAGGGTGAGATCACCTTCCTGTCGCTCACCGCGGCGGGAGACGTGTACGTGCCCATCGAGACGCGCGGGCTGCCCGCCGAGTTCGCGAAGCTCGGCTTCCGTCCCGCACCGCTGTTCGCGACGGGCCGGTTCCAGCCGTACACCCCGGGCGGCGACAGCTTCGCGCTCTCGACCGAACAGGTGGGCCAGTGGATCAATCAGGACACGGTGTTCGTCCTGGGCTTCAACGCCGACGTCACCTCCGTCGCCGAACTCGCCAAGCAGCCGATCTACGCGGCACTGCCGGCCTTCCAGAAGAAGCAGGCACACGACCTTCCGTACTGGGTGCAACGCAGCGACTACCACGAGGCGATGGCGATGCTCGACATCGTCGAGGGCATGTTCGGCGGAGCGGGTCCGGGACAGGAGCACTGATGACTCAGTCGCGGCTCACACCGCTGCCGATCATCCTGCGACGGCTGGTCGTGGAGTCCAACGAGCTCGTCAACCCGCGGCTGCGGCGCGTGCGGCTCGGCGGCGAGGAACTGGGGGCCTTCGAGCGTGACGGTGTCCTCTTTCCGGCCTTCGCCAGCCCCGGGTTCGACGACCATGTGAAGCTGATCTTCGCACCGGGCGGCGACATCGCCGACGCGCTGCCGGTGCAGCGCGCGCACGGTATCGAGTGGACGGCGTCGCCGGTGCGCGAGTCGCGCGACTACACGCCGGTCGAGGTGGACGCGGACGCGGGCACCATCGCATTCGATTTCGTCGTTCACAGCGATTCGGGGGACCGATCGGCGGTGGGGCCCGCCGAGGCCTGGGCGGCCGCCGCGCGACCCGGTGACGACCTGTGGATCGTGGGGCCCAAGTCGTCCACGGTGGTGCCGCCGAATGCGACATGGACGCTGATGGTCGCAGACGAGACCGGTTTGCCCGCAGTACGCCGATTCCTCACGGAACGACCGGTGCCGGGGCCGGTCCGAGCCGTCCTCGCCGTCGCCGACCCCGTCGCACAGCAGGTCCTTCCCGTCGGCCCGGACGACGAGATCACCTGGGTGTGCGCTGAACCGGGCGATGGCGCCGCTCTGGCCGATGCCGTCGCGGGGATCGTGCCGCTCGACGGTGCCCCCTACATCTGGGGTGCCGGGGAGAGCCGCAGCCTGCTGCCGATCCGCAAGTACGTCAAGCGAGAGCTCGCGGTGCCCAAACGGGACGTCGACATCACCGGATACTGGCATCTGCGCGAGCTCGTCCCGGAGCAGGCCGCCGCGGACGACGGCGCGCCGACCGCCGGACCGGCGGTTGTGGAATCGCCGGTGACCTGGTTCGCGGTCCGAGCGGCCCTGCGACTGGGACTCATCGAGGCGGTGGACGCCGGTCGCATCGGTCGCGCAGGGCTCGCGCGACGTCTCGGCATTCCGGATGAGCGGCTCGCCCCGCTCGTCGACCTGCTCATCGCGTGCCGGGTGCTGAGCGCCGACGGGACGGCGCTGACAGTCGGGGAGAGAGGCGACGTTCTCCTCACCGACGATCATGCGCGCGAGCAGTTCGACGGCGTACGCGCCGAGCAGATCCTGGCGCTGACCGAGCTGGCTGAGTGTCTGCCGGCGGCTGAGCCGGCGTGGCGCCGCCGCACCGGCACGAGTTTCGCTCGGTTCGCCGCGTCGGACGCGGCTGTGTACGCCGAACTCATCGAGGACGCCGAGCGCCTGCAGTTCCTGATCCCTGCGCTTGCGGCGCTGTCCGCGCTGTGGACCGGATCGCCGGTCTTCTTCGGGCCCGGCGCCGTCACCCTCGCGCAGGGATTGCGGACGGCGGGCGCGATCGGACCCGGTGCGGTGCCCACCGTCGTCGCTCAGGGCGCGCCACGCGCCGTCCTCGAGGAGGCCGCGGGTGCCGGGGACATCCTGTTCACCGACGACTGGCCGAGGGCTCAGACGGCGATTGCGGCGTGCGCGCTGGCGCACTGCGAGGACGAGGAGGCGGTGGCGCTGCTAGCGGCTCCGCGGCCCGCGGTGCGCAGGCTGGTGATCGTCGAATCCACTTCTCCGGACGCGCTGAGTCCGCGCGTCGCCGAGGACGCAGTTCTCTCGCTGGCCCTCGTCGGACGAGCACCGCGCGACCGCGAGCAACTCGGTCGCCTCGCGCGCGATGCGGGCTGGCGGGTCGTCGACGAGGCCGCGCTGGGGTGGGGAGTCTCGGCGCTCGTGTGTGAGCCCGCGGAGTGAACAGCGGCACCGAGACGGCCGTGCGGCCGGATCAGGGCCGGCGGCAACCCGCGGAGCACCGGATCGGCGGACGCATGGCGGCGCTGATCGCAGTGGCCGCCGTGCTGGTCTTCATCTGCGGTCTCAGTCTCGCCGTCGGTTCAGCGGCACTGCCGCTCTCGACCGTGTGGGCAGCGCTGACCGACCGCGATCAGTCCATCGACCACATCACCGTCATGGACGTGCGCCTGCCGCGCACACTGCTCGGACTGCTCGTCGGAGCGGCGCTGGGAGTGGCGGGCGCATTGATGCAGGCAGTCGGCCGTAACCCGCTCGCCGATCCCGGGATTCTCGGCGTCAACGCCGGCGCGGGCCTCGCGGTCGCCGTCGGCGTGGCGTACCTCGGATTGACGACCATCTCCGAGTTCGTGTGGCTCGGCATGGTCGGCGCCGTGGTGGCGGCGGTTCTGGTGGCCGCGATCGCCGCGCGCGGTCCCGGCGGAGCCACGCCACTGCGGCTGACGCTCGTCGGGGTCGCGTTGACCGCGGTCCTCAACGGACTGAGTCTGAGCCTCTCGCTGGTGAATCCCAGCCGCTTCGAGCGCATGCGGTTCTGGGGTGTCGGCAGTATCACCGACCGGCCGCCGGGCACGGTGGAGTTCGTCGCGCCGTTCATCGTCGCCGGGCTCGTCCTTGCCCTCGCTGCGTCACGTTCGCTGAACGTGCTGGCTCTCGGCGATGACGTGGCGCGGTCGGTCGGCGCCCGGCTCGGGCTCACGCGGGCCGCGGCGGTGGTCTCGCTGGTCCTCCTGTGCGGCGCGGCCACGGCGGCGGCCGGACCGATCGCGTTCGTCGGACTCATGGTGCCGCATGCGGTCCGGATGCTGGTCGGTGCCGACCAACGGTGGGTGATCGCATTCTCTGCGCTGGCGGGGCCGGTGCTCGTGCTGGCGGCGGACCTGTTCGGCCGAGTGGTGGTGCGGCCTGAAGAACTGGAGGTCGGGATCGTCACGCCCCTGTTCGGCGCACCGGTTCTGATCTGGCTCGTCCGACGGACGCGACGTCTATGAGCGCGCACCGGACGGTGGAGGTGCTCGCCGGGCCGATCGGTCTGCGCGTGACCCGGCGCGCCGTCGTGGTCAACTCGGCACTTCTGATCCTCATCGGGGCCCTGCTGGTCGGCGCCCTGGTTCTCGGGCGCAGCGGCCTCGGCTTCGACGACCTGCTCGCGCTCATGCGCGGCGAGGGGTCGAGGAAGCAGGAACTCGTGTTCTCCTGGCGGGCGCCGAGAGCTCTGGCGTCGGTTCTCTTCGGCGCCTGTCTGGGGATCAGCGGCGCGATGTTCCAGGCCATCACCCGCAACGCGCTCGGCAGTCCGGATGTGATCGGCATCAACTCAGGTGCCTACACCGGAGTGATCGTGGTGTTGATGGCCGGCGGCTCCGGATATGCGGCCACCGCGGCCGGGGCGGTCGTCGGATGCACACTGGCCGCACTGACAGTCTTCGTCCTCGCGTACAGGCAGGGAATGGCCGGATTCCGGTTGATCGTGGTCGGCATCGCCGTCAGTGCGGTGCTCACCTCGGTCAATCACTGGTTCAGCGTGCGCGCCGACCTCGACGAGGCGCTGCAGGCGGCGATCTGGGGTGCGGGAAGTCTGGGCGGGATCACGTGGACTCCGCTCGTCGCGACACTGTGCGCGGTCGCGCTCATGCTTCCGGTTCTGCCGGTGATCGCGCACCGCATGCGGGAACTGGAACTGGGTGACGACGTGGCCGCCGCGCAGGGAGTGGATGTCGAACGCACCAAGCTCCTGATGGTTCTGGTCGGGGTGTTCAGCACCGCGATCGTCACTGCGGTCGCCGGGCCGATCGCCTTCATCGCACTCGCCGCTCCGCAGATCGCGCGCCGGCTGTGCCGCGCACCGTCGCTCAGTCTGACCGGATCGGCGCTGGTCGGCGCCGTGGTGCTCGCGGCATCCGATCTGATCGCGCAGTATCTGCTCGCCGGCGCGCGTCCGCCGGTCGGCGTGGTCACCGTCACCGTCGGCGGCTTGTACCTCATCTGGCTGCTGCTGCGCGAGTCGGCGCGCTGAGACGGTGACTGCGCTGATCGTGTCGAGGTCTTGTCGGTACGCTGACCGAGTGCCTGACGACGACCGCGCCGGGAGCGCGCCGACCGTGATCGGTGTGCTCGGACCGGTGACGATCGACGGCCGTGAGGTGCCCGGCCAACGTGCCCGGCGGTTGCTCGTGGCCCTGACGCTGGCCGAGGGCCGAGCGGTGCCGGCCGCCCGCCTGATCGACGAGGTGTGGGGCGATCAGCCGCCCAAATCGCCGGGTCCGGCTCTGCACACGCAGGTCTCCCGCCTGCGCGGGCTGCTCGGCGGCGCGAGTCTGGACGGCACCGGAAGCCGGTACCGGCTCACCGGCGTGGTCACCGATCTGGAGCGGGCCCGGCGACTGGCCGCGGCCGGTCGGCCGGATGCCGCGCTCGCTCTCTGGCGCGGCACGCCCGGCGACGACCTCGGCGGGGGCGACCTCGCGCGCGAACTCGCCGACCTGGCCGACGGGGTGCGCCGGCGGATCGACGAGGCGGCGGCGGAGGCCGCACTCGCGACCGGTGACTACGCCGTCGCCGAAGAACTCGCCAGAGAACGGGTGAACGCCGATCGGCTCGACGAACCCGGCTATCTGCTGCTGATGCGTGCGCTGGCCGGCCGCGGACGCCGGAACGAGGCGCTCGCGGTGTTCGCCCGGCTCCGGCGCACCCTGGCCGAAGAACTGGGCGTCGACCCCGGACCGGAGGCGACGGCACTGAACGCGGACCTGCTGGCCGCGCAGCCGCCGACCGTGGCCGTGCCGCGGCGCAGGCCGACCGGCGCGCGGGTGGGACTGCGCGAGGACGGCAACGTGCTGATCGGGCGGGCCGACGACCTCGCCGCGCTGGAGAGCCTGCTGTCCGATCGGAGGGTGGTGACCGTGCAGGGGCCGGGCGGCGTCGGGAAGACGAGGATCGCCAATGCGGTCGGCCGTCGCCTGAGCGAGCGCGGGACCGCCGTGTACTTCGTCCCGCTCGCCGCCGTCCGCAACGGTGACGACGTGGTCGCGGCGGTGGCCGCGACCCTCGGCGTCGGTGAGTCGGAGCTCGGCAGCAATGCCCGGCCGCGCGTCGTGTCCGGCAGCTTGTCGGACCGGTTGACCGACGCGCTGCGCGGTGGTGAGTCGGTCCTGATCCTGGACAACTGTGAGCAGGTGATCGACGCGTGCGCGGCACTGGTCGACTCGCTGGTCGCCGCGGAGCCGGGTGTGCGTGTGCTCACCACGAGCCGGTCTCCGCTGCTGATTCCGGCCGAGCAGGTGTATCAGCTCCCCGTGCTCGGCGTCGCCGGCGATCGTTCTCCGGCCGCCGAACTGTTCGCCCTGCGCGCTCGTGCGGTACGCCCCGACGTGGAGCTCGAACCGTCGACCGTCGCGGCCCTCTGCGAACATCTCGACGGGCTGCCGCTCGCGATCGAGCTCGCCGCGGCGCGTGTGCGGACCATGAGCGTGGAGGACATCGCCGAGCGCATCGCTGAACGGTTCGAGCTGCTCCGCTCCACCGACCGGACGGCACCCGACCGCCACCGCACGCTGTATGCCGTCATCGACTGGAGCTGGGAACTGCTGGACCCGGGCGCCCGTGCGGCTCTGGCGCGGCTGTGCCTGTTCCCCGGCGGATTCTCACGCGAGGCCGCGGCAGTGGTCACCGGGACCAGCGGCATCGCGCTCGACGACGCATTGGCCTCGCTCGCCGACCAGTCACTTCTGCAGGTGGACGACGCCGGCGGTCGTGCCCGGTTCCGGATGCTCGAGATGGTCCGTGAGTTCGGCGAGCAGCGACTCACCGAGACGGGAGCGACGGGCGAGGTGGTCGACGCGATGCAGCGGTGGGCCCGCGAGCTCTGCCGCGACATCCGCGCCCGATACGACGTCGAGGCCGATCGCGACCTGGCGGCCGAAGTGGACCGCGAGGCCGACAATCTCGTCTGGGTGCTGCGGCGGGCCGTGGAACTCGGCGCGCCCGCGTGGCCGACGATCGTCACGGTGTTCCCGGTGCTGAGCGCATTCTGGTCGAGCCGCGGGCTGCATCAGGAGGTGCAGTCGTGGGGTGAGCGGATCGTCGACGCGTTGCCCGTGCCGCCGTCCGATCTCGACGACGCCGAGCGCGAAGCGTGGCAGGTGACGCTGATCGCCGCGGCCCTGCACTTCATTCCGCGCCGGCGTCAGCGGTCGACGGCCCGAGTCCGCACTCGGCTGCGTCGGCTGCATCGCCCGGAGCACACATTCGACGATCCCGCGGAGTTCCTCTCGGCGCTGCTGATGAGCCGCACCATGATCGAGGTGTACCGGACGATCGTGCGCGGCTCTGCTCCCGGCCACGCGGCGGTGGTGCGCGCCATCGCCCTGACCCTGCTGCTCAATATGAAGGAGAACGGCGGAGACCTGGTCGGTGCGCTGCGGATCAGCGCTCAGCTCACGGAGTTCCCCGCTCGGCCGGACTCGTTCGCCGCGGCGATGGTGGACATGAGCACTGCGAGTCTCTACAGCCAGCAGGGTCTGTGGCGCGAGGGTCTGCGCCTGTACGAAGGCAGTCTCAGACGCTTCCGCGAACTCGGAGCCCAGGACGACGCCCAGCAGGTGGGCGCGTACGTCGTCGCGGCGTTACTGCAGCTCGGGGAGTTCGATCGGGCGCGCGGGCAACTCGACGCCATCGCGCACGGCTGGGAGCCGGGCGCCCCGACGCCGCAGGGCGACCCCGAGGCCGTCGCGGTGATGATGCTCGCGACTGCCGAGTACCGGCGGATGACGGGCGACCGATCGCGGTCGGCATATGAGGAGGCGGGTGATGTGCTACTCGCGGGGCACCCGCTGGCCACCCGCGATCCCGGTGCGGTGATGACGCTCAGCGCGGTGGCCGCGGGATTGATAGAGATCGGAGCCTGCGAGGCCGCAGAACGCTACGTCGCGCCCCTCGCGGACTCGCTCGGCGCCACCATCGCCGAACTCGGATGGTACGACCTTCCGCAGACAGGAAACGTGGCGCTGGTGAGCGGCGCACTGCTGTGCGCACTGCGGCCCGGCGACGAACGCGGGGTGGCACTGCTGGTGCTCGCCGAGCGGCTGCACGCGCGACGCGACTATCCCGCGATGCAGGAGTTGATGGAACGCCGGCGCGAGGTGTCGGGCGCCGCCGACGAGGTGTGGGATCGTGCCCGGGCGCGATTCGGCGGTCTGGGACGCCAAGCGGCCCTCGCCGAGACCGTGAAGATCCTCGGCGAGGGCCGCGACTGACGGCTGTTCGATCGGCTCAGCGCGCGTTGCGGATGTATGCCCGCACGGCCAGCGGGGCGAACACCGCGGTGATGACCGCGGCACCGATCAGGCTCCACAGCACATGCGAACCGACGTGCCCGTCGTTGCACATCTCGCGGACCGCCGTCACCAGGTGGCTCACTGGATTGACGTTGACGAATCCCTGCAGCCAGCCCGGCATGGTCTCCACCGGCACGAACGCGTTCGACATGAAGGTCAGCGGGAACATGATCAGCATCGACACGCCCTGCACGGCCGACGCCTTCTTCACGAGGCAGCCCATCAAGGCGAAGATCCACGACACCGCGAAGCTGCACACCAGAACCAGCAGGGTGGAGCCGAGGACGCCCAGGGCGTCGGGTCGCCAGCCCATCGCGATGCCTACCGCGAACGTGATGACGGTGGCGATGAGATACCGGACGACGTCGGCGAGCAGTGCGCCGGCGAGGGGACTGATCCGCGCGATCGGCAGCGATCGGAAGCGGTCGAAGACGCCCTTGTTCATGTCTTCGCGGAGCTGCGTGCCGGTGACGATCGACGTCACGATCACAGTCTGCACCAGGATTCCCGGAATGATGACCGGGAGGTAGCTCTTGGTGTCGCCGCTGATCGCGCCGCCGAAGATGTAGGTGAACATCAACGTGAAGATGATCGGTTGCAGCACCACGTCGAAGAACTGCTCCGGATTGCGGAGCATCTTGATGATGCTGCGGCGGGCCAGGGAGAACGACTGGCTCACGGTCTCGCCGAAGCCGATGGAGCGCTTCGCCTGCGTCCGGACCTGTTCGATGCTGATCGCGGTCCGGGGAGAGGGAGGGGTCAGGGTGGTGGTGGTCATCGGAGTGCCTCCTCGGCGTCGGTTTCGGTGCGCGGGTCGGACTCATCGGATTCGGAGTGCCCGGTGATCGTGAGAAAGACCTCGTCGAGGGTGGGCTTGGAGACGGTGATCTCGTCGATCTCGATCTGCTCGTCGCGCAGGGCGAGCAGGACGTCGGGCACGCGGTCGGGATGGTGCAGTGCCACGGTGATGCGACCGGCCTCGGGGCTGAGGGTCGCGGACTCGCCGAGGACCTGCTCGGCGAGTCGGGCCACGTGCGCGGCGTCGTCACGATCGGCCGGCGTGAGCATCAGGGTGCTCGAGCCGATGGACTGCTTGAGTTCGTCCGCGGTTCCGTCGGCGATCACCAGACCGCGGTCGATGACGGCGATCCGATCGGCGAGCTGATCGGCCTCGTCGAGGTACTGCGTGGTGAGCAGGACCGTGGAACCCTGTGCGACGAGCTTGCGGATGGTCTCCCACATCTGCGCGCGCGTGCGCGGATCCAGTCCGGTGGTCGGCTCGTCCAGGAACAGCAGCGGTGGAGTGTCGATCAGGGACGCCGCGAGGTCCAGACGCCGGCGCATGCCGCCGGAGAAGTCGCTCAGCGGACGGTTCGCGGCCTCCTCCAGTGAGAAGTCGGCGAGCAGTTCCTCGGCACGGCTGCGCGCCTGAGCCTTCGACTTGCCGAGAAGCCGGGCGAACAGCGTGAGGTTCTGCGCTGCGGTCAGGTCTTCGTCGACCGACGCGTATTGACCGGTGACGCCGATCAGCGATCGCACCGCGACCGGGTCCTCGACCACGTCGTAGCCGAAGATCCGGCCGTATCCGGCGTCGGGCTTCAGGAGGGTCGCCAGCATGCTGACGGTGGTGGTCTTGCCCGCACCGTTGGGACCGAGGACCCCATAGACCGTGCCTGCGGGCACCGCGAGGTCGACGCCGTTGACGGCTTTCGTCGACCCGAAGTGCTTGACCAGACCTCGGGCGTCGATGGCGAGATCGGAGTCACGCCCGGTTGAAGCGCTCGACCGGGGGAGCGTTGAGGAGTATGTGTTCATGCCGGAAACCATGCGCCCGTGCGCTTTCACGGCGCTGTCGTCGGCTTACACCGGCCGCGCGCTGCTTACGCGGCCTCCGATTCGGGCACGCCGAGTAGCGGTTGCACCCGTGCCGGGATGGAGTACCCGGACTGCCACGGGTACCGGCCGTCGTCGTCGGGCCAGACGAGTTGTATCGCATCGAACCGGGCGCCGTAGACGACTCGCGTGAGCCGCAGAGCTCCGGCGTCGATGACGTCGATCGCACGGAACCGGACTGGGCGGCGCAACCGCGCGGGTACGTCGGACCCCGGGCCGAAGCCAGGGTCGGCGACCACCGCCCGTGCCGCGTGGTCGAGCAGGATCCCGGCGAGATCCGGCGGGAGCCCGGTCATCACCAGTTCCGGGCGTCCGTGCTCGGTCAGCCCGGTGGTGTAGGTCAGGGGCGGGTTGGCGGCGTCGCCGAGCACGCCGGTCACCGACCAGCGTCCCTCCGCGATGAGGGCGAGGGCGTCGCCGACCAGATCGTCCGCGCCGTCGCACCGTGGGTCGAACTCACACATGACATCCTCCTGACCGATTCGATCATTTGTTCGATTGGTGGTGTCACTGTACGACGCGGGTCCGACAGAAGTCGGTTTCAAGAGAAAGCGGCGAGGTGCGCCGGGCGAGTCGCGCCCGGCCGACCCCGTTCGGGCGCGGCGCCTAGACTGGGTGCGTGCCAGGCCGAATCCCCGATCGCGACATCGCCGCGATCCGTGAGCAGACGCGCATCGAAGACGTGGTCGGAGACTATGTCACGCTGCGCAGGGCCGGCGCGGACCGCATGACCGGGTTGTGCCCGTTCCACGATGAGAAGACACCGTCGTTCCACGTCCGGCCTCATCACGGGCACTTCCACTGCTTCGGGTGCGGCGAGGGCGGCGACGTCTACACGTTCCTGCAGAAGCAGGAGCACGTCAGTTTCGTCGAAGCCGTCGAACAGCTGGCGGACCGGATCGGTTACACCATCAACTACGAGGGCGGCGGCACCGCGATCAAGCGCGACCGCGGCACGCGCGCCCGGCTCGTGGCCGCCAACGCGGCGGCGCAGCAGTTCTACGCCGAACAGCTCGCCACGCCCGAGGCGCAGGTGGCGCGCGACTTCCTCACCGAACGCGGCTTCGACGGCACTGCGGCGGCGCATTTCGGCTGCGGGTACGCCCCCGCCGGGTGGGACACGATGACGAAGGCCCTGCTGAAGCTCGGCTTCCAGTTCTCCGAGCTGGAAGCCGCCGGGCTGTCGAAGCAGGGCCGCAAGGGGCCCATCGACCGGTTCCATCGGCGTCTGCTGTGGCCCATCCGCAATCTCGGCGGCGATGTCATCGGGTTCGGCGCGCGCAAGCTCTTCGACGACGACAACCTCGGCAAGTACATGAACACGCCCGAGACCATGCTGTACAAGAAGTCGCAGGTGCTGTTCGGACTCGACCTGGCCAAGCGTGACATCGCCAAGGGCCACCAGGTCGTGATCGTCGAGGGCTACACCGACGTCATGGCGATGCACATGGCCGGTGTCACCACGGCCGTGGCCTCTTGCGGCACGGCGTTCGGAGAGGACCATCTGGCACTGATCCGCCGGCTGATGATGGACGACTCGTACTTCCGCGGCGAGGTGATCTACACCTTCGACGGCGACGACGCCGGTCAGGCCGCGGCGCTGAAGGCCTTCGAGGGGGAGCAGTCCATCGCCGGTCAGACCTTCGTGGCCGTCGCGCCCGACGGTATGGATCCGTGCGAGCTCCGACAGTCTGCCGGCGATCCGGCGTTGCGTGATCTCATCGCCCGGCGCATCCCGATGTTCCAGTTCGCGATCAAGTCGTTGATCGCCCAGCAGAACCTCGACACCGCGGAGGGCCGCGTGGCGGCCCTGCGGGAGACGGTGCCGGTGGTGGCGAGGATCCGCGACGTCGCGCTGCGGGACGAATACGCGCGCCAGCTCGCCGGGTGGGTCGGCTGGGACGATGTGGCCCAGGTTCTCTCGCGCGTGCGCGCCGAGGCCAAGCGACACGGTGGCCGGCGCGGCGCGAACGCGCGGCAGCGGAACTCGCGCACCCGGCCCGAGGCGATGTCGCCGCCGCCGACCGCGCGACCGCTGCCGAACGACCCGCGGCTCTGGCACCAGCGCGAAGCGCTCAAGGCGGCGCTTCAGTATCCCGCCATCGCGGGCACGGTCTTCGATTCCCTGCCCGGCGAGTGCTTCACCGATCCCTCGTACCTGGCTGTCCGCGAGGCGATCGCGGCGGCCGGGGGAGCGGCGAGCGGTCTCGGCGGCGCCGCCTGGGTGGACGCCGTCCATCACGGCGTGATCGACGACCCCGCGGTGGCTCCGCTCGTCACCGAGCTGGCGGTGGAGCCGCTCCCGGTCGAGGACGACCGTGTGCCGCAGTACATCTCGAGCGTCCTGGCGCGGTCGCAGGAGATCTGGGTCGGCTCTCAGATCGCCGACATCAAATCGAAGCTGCGCCGGATGTCGCCCGCCGGGGACCCCGACGGCTACAACGCGCTCTTCGGCGACCTCGTGGCGCTCGAAGCGTACCGGCGCAGTCTGCTCGAGCAGGCCTTCGACGCCGGAGCGGACGCGGTCTGAGCGGTTCGGCGGCGGTGTCCATCGGCGGGTTCTCCCCAGCATCGTCTGCGGTGCGTCGTAAGGTGATTCTCTGCTGACGGACGCCCTCGTCCCGGCGGAAAGGGTAAGCGCATGACGCAGGTGATGAGGAGCTCGGTGCGCGAGCTGACGACTCGCGGCGTGATCCTCGGTGGTCTCATCACCCTGGTCTTCACCGCGGCCAACGTCTACCTCGGACTCAAGGTCGGTCTCACGTTCGCCACAGCGATTCCGGCGGCGGTCATCTCGATGTCGGTACTGCGCTATTTCCGCGATCACACGATCGTGGAGAACAACATCGTGCAGACCATCGCGTCGGCGGCGGGCACGCTCTCGGCCATCATCTTCGTCCTGCCCGGCCTCATCATGATCGGCTGGTGGACCGGCTTTCCGTACTGGATGACCGTCGCGGTCTGCGCGATCGGCGGCATCCTCGGCGTCATGTACTCGATCCCGCTGCGGCGCGCGCTCGTCACCGGCTCTGATCTGCCGTATCCCGAGGGAGTGGCGGCCGCGGAGGTCCTGAAGGTCGGCGACTCGTCCGGGCGCGACCCCGACGCCGTCGACCCCAACCGCGGCGGTATGCGAGCGATCGTTCTCGGTGCGGTGGGCGCCGCGTTCTTCTCCCTGCTCGGTTCGCTGAAGCTGATCGCCTCGGAGGTCGCGGTCGCGTTCCGTGTCGGCTCGGGCGCGACGATGGTGGGTGCCAGCCTGTCGATGGCGCTGATCGGCGTCGGCCACCTGGTCGGCATCGGGGTCGGTATCGCGATGCTCGTCGGCCTGGTGATCTCTTTCTTCGTCATCCTTCCGACGCGGACATGGGACGCCATTCCCTCCGGCGATCTGCTCGACGGTGTGAACAGCGTCTTCAGCGCCGATGTGCGGATGGTGGGCGCCGGCGCGATCGCGGTCGCGGCCGTGTGGACGCTGCTGACCGTCATCGGCCCGATCCTGCGCGGCATCGTGGCGGCCGCGGCCAGCGCACGCAAGCGCAGGTCGGGCGAGAGCGTCGACGTGACCGAACGCGACATCCCGATCCAGTACGTCGGCCTGACGATCATCGTCGCGCTCATCCCGATCGGATGGCTGCTCTGGGACTTCATGAAGGGGACCGCGCTGGTCGGGAGCGCCACCGGCATCCTGATCGTCACGATCATCTTCGTCTTCGTGATCGGCCTCGTCGTAGCCGCCGTGTGCGGATACATGGCGGGCCTGATCGGATCGTCGAACAGCCCGATCTCCGGTGTCGGCGTGCTGGTGGTCCTGTGCGCGGCACTGCTGATCAAGGTGACGCACGGCCCCGCCGACAGCACGAGTCAGACCGAGGCGCTCATCGCGTACACGCTGTTCACCTCGTCGGTGGTGTTCGGTGTCGCGACCATCTCCAACGACAACCTGCAGGATCTCAAGACCGGTCAACTCGTCGGCGCCACGCCGTGGAAGCAGCAGGTCGCGCTCATCATCGGCGTGCTCTTCGGATCCGCCGTGATCCCGCCGATCCTGGGACTGATGAACAACGCCTTCGGTTTCCAGGGCGCCCCGAACGCCACGGAGAACGCCCTGGCCGCCCCGCAGGCCGCACTGCTCTCGACACTGGCGAAGGGCGTCTTCGGTGGCGACCTCAACTGGGCCCTGATCGGCCTCGGCGCGGCGATCGGCGCCGGCGTCATCGTGGTCGACGAGGTGCTCAAGCGGACCACCTCGAACCTCAAGCTGCCACCGCTGGCCGTCGGTATGGGCATGTACCTGCCGATGTCGCTCACGCTCATCATTCCGATCGGTGCCTTCATCGGTCTGGCGTACGACAAGTGGGCGCTGCGCGACCCGATCGGCGGCGAACGGAAGAAGCGGCTCGGCGTGCTCCTCGCGACCGGCCTGATCGTCGGCGAGAGCCTCTACGGCGTCGTCTTCGCCGGCATCGTCGCCGGCACCGGAGACGACTCGCCGCTGGCGATCGTCGGCGACGGACTCGGCAACTGGACGCAGGTGATCGGCGTCGTGGTATTCGCCGTGATGCTCACGGCGATGTACAGCTACGTGAAGCGGATCGGTTCCGACGACGGGCCCGCCGCCACTGCGGTGCAGACCAAGAAGTAGGCGGAGGGTAATCTCTGTCCTCGGGCCGGTTCGGCTCAGGGGCGATAGCTCAGTCGGTTAGAGCCGCTGACTCATAATCAGCTGGTCGCGGGTTCGAGCCCCGCTCGCCCCACTGAAACATCCCTGCGTCCGTCAACATCCCTGCTCCCGCCGACCGCCCCGCTCAGGCCCGGGTCACCCCGATCGACGGCAGGAAGAAGTACGAGGTCCGGCCGCGTCGCACGGTGCCGTAGACGGCGCACACCACGACGCCCTGGCCGGTGTCGACCAGACCTCCGCGAACGCCGTTCGACGGGATCACGCGCAGCGCTCGTTTGAGGCGAGAGACCGTGCCGGCGTACATCACCGGCGGAATCGGTGCGGACTTCACACGCTTGGAGACCGCGTCGATCACCGTGTCCGTGAGTCCGCCGAGAGGCGCGCCGAGCCCACCGCGCAGCGTGGTGACGTTGAACCAAGCGACGTGGACGCCGGACTTGTCGCCGAAGTCGGCGAACACGCCCACGGGCAGGAAACCGTAGAGGATCTCGCCGCCGCGCACCGCGTTCACGCTGACGTTCGCAATGGTGAGGTGCCGATTCCCGGGGTGTACGGACCGGCGACGGCGCCGCCGACCGCGACCGGAAAGGTGAGGTCGGTGCTGAGTCCGACGGTCGGCGTGAACGTGGTGATGCCGAGTTGGCGCAGCAGCCGGTTGGCGGCTTCCACACCGTCCACCGGAACCGGGGCGGACTGTGCCTGAATCGGGCTGGTGAAGGTGCGCGCGGTCGCCAGCGCTCGGGCTCCCGGCACTGCGAGGGCGTCGGTGGCGGAGGCCGCGGCCCGGCCGACCAGTGCGGTCGACTGCTGTGCGATGCCCGTGACGCTCCGTCTCCCACGGTCTGCTAACGAAGTCACACGTGAACGGTACAACGCTCATTGGCACAATCGGCGGATCGAGCGTCGAATGCAGCGCCGGTCACAGGGGATCGAGTCGGCCATGCGTTCCGGGCGTGGCACGGTAGTGGCATGGTCATGATCGGCAGGTACCGCGTCGCCGACCCCCTCGCGTTCCCGAACCTCTCTCGACGGTCGACGATCGCCGACGCCGTCATCGGTCTGATTCTGCTGGTGTTGATGCTGGCCTTCTCGTCGGGTCTCACCACGACGGTGCAGGTGGTCAGCCTGCTGATCGGGCTGGCTCTGATGTGCCGCCGGTCCGCGCCGTCGGTGATGATGCTGCTGGCGGTCACGTCGGCGGTGATCCAGGTGGCGACCTACGACGTCGCGGTGGGACCGTGCCTGCTCTACTCGGTGCTCTACTACACGGCGGGCAATCATCCGGATCGTCGGGTCCGGGGCGCGTCGCTGGCCGTGGCAGTCGTGGGTTCGGCGATCGCGGCGTGGGTGTATCCGAGGTCGACGGCGTTCGGCACCGATGCCGAGGCGTCGACGATCGTCTCGCACACGATGACCTTCGTCGGCATCGCGGTGCTGCTGGTGGGCAGCTGGACCTTCGGATTCATCCGGTATCAGCGCCACAGCGTGGAACAGGCGAGGATCGCCGAGCAGATCTCCGAACTCGAACGACGGCGACTGCTCGACCTGTACGACGAGCAGGCCCAGCGGTCGAGTCTGGCCCGCGACATGCACGACGTGGTGGCGCACTCGCTCGCGGTGGTGGTGGCGCAGGCCGAAGGAGCACGCTTCGCCCTGGACGCCAGTCCTGAGGCGGCGAAGGAGGCGCTCGGCGTCATCGCCGACACGGCGCGGCAGGCGCTCGCCGACGTCCGGGGCGTGCTGGAGGAACTGCGCAGCACCGAGTCGACGGCCGAGCACGCGCGAACCGACCGCGACCAGCTCTACGCACGGATGCGCGCAGCCGGAATGACGTTGCAGTCCACCGAGATCGGTGACGAGGACGCGGCGTCGCCGCTGAGTGTGCGGGTCGCCTTCGCGGTCCTCACCGAGGCATTGACGAATGCGCTCAAGTACGGCGACCTGGGTGCGCCGGTGTACGTCCGGCAGGACTGGTCGGACGGATGCCGGCTCACGGTGGCGAACTCGCTGTCGGAGAAGCCGCTGGCTCCCGGTGGCGCGGGCCACGGCATCAGGGGCATGGCAGAGCGGGCCGAACTCGCCGGCGGTACGCTGACCAGCGCCGCCGTCGAAGGCGGCTGGCTCGTCGAACTCGTCATCCCTGCTCGTCCGGAAGGACCGTCATGATCCGCGTCGCCCTCATCGACGATCAGCCGCTGTTCCGTGGCGGGATCGCGATGATTCTCGACAGCCAACCCGATGTGGAAGTGGTGGCGCAGGAGTCGTCGGCGCTGAACCTCTCGTCGACGGTGCGCGCGTCCGCGCCCGATGTGATCCTCATGGATGTGCGCATGCCGGGCATCGACGGGATCACCGCGACCCGTCAACTCGTGGCCGACCTCGGCGACGAGGCGCCGAAGATCCTCGTGCTCACCACATTCGACGTCGACGAGGCCGCCGCACGGGCGATCGAAGCCGGTGCGAGCGGATTCGTCCTGAAAGACGCGCAACCGGAGTTCCTGCTGGCCTCGGTGCGCGCGGTGGCCGACGGCAGCCAGGTGGTCGCGGCATCGGCCACCCGAAGGCTCTTCGAGCGGCACGGAACCCGTACCGCCCGTCCCGGACCGGAGTACGACGCGCTCACGGTCCGCGAACGCGAAATCCTGGTGCGTGCCGCGTCCGGGCTGTCGAATGCCGAGATCGCGCAAGCCGAGTTCCTGTCGGAGGCGACGGTCAAGACGCACATCTCCCGGATTCTCGCGAAGCTGTCGCTGCGCGACCGCGTACAACTCGTGGTGTACGCGTACGAGCACGGCCTCGTCTGACGAGCCGGAGGACGCAGCGGCGTACATCTGCGGGATGACCCCGCACCCGCCCGTCGGAGGACGCGATTTGCGCCGGTAGGCGGACGCGAAGAGCCAGGTCAGAGCCATAACTTTGACGTATGAACGCCAACGAGATCAGTACCGGACCCGCCGTCGTCATGCGCCACGTGTCGCGCACCTACGGTGATCCGGCGAACCCAGTCCACGCGCTGCGCGACGTCTCGGTCGACATCCGCCGCAGCGAGTTCACCGCCGTCATGGGCCCGTCGGGGTCGGGCAAATCGACCCTGATGAACGTGATGGCCGGACTCGACGAGGCGACCTCCGGTCAGATCTGGCTCGGCCAGACGCCCATCGTCGGGCTCGACGACACCGCGCGGACGCTCCTGCGCCGCACCAACATCGGCTTCGTCTTCCAGTCGTTCAATCTGATCCCGACGCTGACCGCGGACGAGAACATCCGGCTGCCCTTCGTCCTGGCGGGACACAAGCCGGACGCCGTGCAGCAGGCGTGGATCGCTCACCTGGTCGGTTCGCTCGGACTCCGCGATCGCCTGGACCATCTACCGTCCCAGCTGTCGGGCGGACAGCAGCAGAGGGTGGCGATCGTTCGGGCCCTGGCCGGCCGCCCGACCATCATTCTCGCCGATGAGCCGACCGGCGCCCTGGACACGCGCACCAGCCGCGAGGTGCTGACCTTGCTGACCACGGCCGCTCGCGAGTACGGGCAGGGGATCGCGATGGTCACGCACGACCCGGTGGCCGCGTCGTACGCCGATCGCATCCTGGTACTGGCAGACGGCCGGATCGTCGGAGAGTACCGGGGCCTCGACCCGCACCAGATCTCCGACCTCCTGATCAATCTCCAGGGGGCGGCGGCATGAGGGCCACGGACTACCGCCTGACGGCGGGTTCGCTGCGGGAACTGTCGACCGTGGGCGTGGTCTGCGGCCTGTCGGCGGCGTACGCCGGAATGGTGCTCACGGCCTCCGACTTCCTCGGCCGGGCCGGTGAGCACAACGGCGGCAACGTGGGAGTGGTGCTCGGCATCGTGTCGTCCGTGTTCATTCTCATCGCGCTGTTCGTGGCCGCGCTGGTGATCGGCAACGGTGTCGACACGGTGATCGCCGGCCGACGCAAGCAACTCGAGCTGCTGCGGTTGATCGGCGCCTCGTCGAGACAGCTGCGGTCGAGTCTGGTGCGCGGGGTCGCGAAGGTCGCGGCGATCGGTGCCGGGATCGGGCTGGTCGCCGGAGTGACGCTGGCCGACGCCGCACGGACCGTGATGGTGTCGCGGGACATCCTTCCGTCCATCCGGTACAGCTACCTTCCCCCGACCACCGTGCTCGCGGCGATCGTGGTGGTGGGTGTCGCGGTGGGCGCGACAATGGTGGGTTCGCGGAAGACGCTCTCCGGAGCCGCCGTCGTCGCGCCGAAGGGCTCGATGCGGTGGCTTCGCGGCACCGCGGCCGTCATCGCGACCGGTGTCGGCGCGCTCCTGCTCGGAGCCGCGTGTCTGTTGGGGGAGGAGGGGAGCATGAGCGGATTCGTCGTGGCCTTCCTCGGCACCGCGACGGCCGCGGTGGGACTGCTGGTCGGTGCGCCGATCCTCGTGCCCGCGATGGTCGCCGGTGTGGGACGGCTCCTGGGCGCGAGCCCGGCGGCGATCCTCGCGCGCAAGAACTCGGTCGCCGACCCGGGCCGCACCACACGCTCCACCGTCGGACTGTTCATCGGCGTCACCCTGATCACCACGATCGTCGCGGGTATGAGGTCGTTGCAGCAGTCCATCGACCGCTGGGATCTCACGCCCGAACAGGTGGAGGAGAACCGGCACGTGATGTCGATGATGACGTGGGTGCTGGTGGGACTGATTCTCATCTCGGTGCTCATCGCAGCGGTGGGCTTCGTGTCGACGATGTCGTTGACAGTGATCGGGAGGACTCGTGAGATCGGCATGCTGCGCGCGATGGGCTTCACCGCCAGGCAGGTCCGCGCCACGATCACTCTCGAATCGATCGCCTTGTCCGGGACGGCGATGGTGGCGGGTCTGGCGCTGGGCGTGATCTTCGGGGCGGTCGGCAGCCAGTCGCTCATCGGTGCGATCACGCCGGGATTCCCGATCGGACTGCCGCTGGGCGCGTTCGCGGGAATCGTTGCGGGAACGGTCGTGCTGGTGGCGATCGCCGCTCTGCCGCCCAGTCGTCGTGCGGTGTCGGTGACGCCGGTGGACGCGCTCGCCGTCGCCTGAGACGAGGGTACGAGAAAGGGGTGGAGCGCATCGGTTCCGATGTGCTCCACCCCTTGCCGGCTGAGCGGGTGACGGGCTCGCGCCGACGACTACTCGCGGGAGCGGGTCGCCGCGGCCTTGTCGTTGCCGGCCTCCTCGGCGGCTTCGATGGTGATCATCTCGGCCTCGGTCAGCAATTCCTCCTCGGTGAGCACTTCGGCTGCCTCTCGTTGGACGGTCGTCGCGAGCGGCTTCTCCTTCACGAACAGCAGGACCACGAGTGCGATCCCGGCCAGCGGAACGAAGAACAGGAAGATCGGCAGCAACGCCTCGTTGTACGACTCGATGATCGGGATGCGCACGGCGTCGGGCAGGGCGTTCACCGCTGCCGGCGTGAGACCGTTGCGACCCGCGTCGCCGCCGGCTCCCGCACCGCTGCCCGCGAGCTTCTCGGTGAGCAGGGTGGCCAGGCGGGAGGCGAAGATCGATCCGACGACCGCCGATCCCAGGGTGGCACCGACCTGACGGAAGTAATTGTTCGCGGCGGTCGCGGTGCCGACCATGGTGACCGGGAACGAGTTCTGCACGATGAGGGTCAGGATCTGCATCGACAGGCCGATGCCGATGCCGAAGACGGCCAGATACACGCACATGAGCCAGGTGGGAGTGGTGATGTGCATCGACGCGATCAACACCAGGCCGACGCCCATGACGATGGAGCCGACGATCGGGAAGATCTTGTAGCGGCCCGTGCGTGCCACGGCCTGACCGGAGGCGATCGAGGTGATGAGCAGTCCGCCCATCATCGGGATCATCAACAGGCCTGCGACGGTCGCGTCGACTCCGGTGACCATCTGGATGTAGGTCGGCATGTAGCCCAGAGCGCCGAACATGGCGACGCCGATCATCAGGTTCGCGACGGTCGTCAACGTGAAGTTGCGATCCGCGAACAGCTTCATCGGCATGACCGGGTTGTCGGCGCGCAGCTCGGCGACGACGAATCCCACAGCCAGGACGACGGTCGCGACCGCGAGGCCGATGATCTGCGGGCTCAGCCAGTCGTAGGTGTGCCCGCCCCAGGTGCAGATCAGCACGAGGCTGGTAGTGGCGCCGGCGATCAGAGCCATACCCAGGTAGTCCAGTCGCGGTCGCACCTCGTGCTGCACCTTCGGCAGCTTCATGAAGGCCAGGGTGGCGGCGATCGCGAGAGCACCCAGCGGGAGGTTCAGCCAGAACGCCCAGCGCCAGCCCGGGCCCTCGGTGAGCCAGCCGCCGAGCAGCGGGCCGGCGACCGAGGAGACGGCGAAGACCGCGCCGAGGAAGCCCATGTAGCGGCCGCGTTCCCGGGCGGGAACCACGTCGGCGATGGCCGCCTGCGACAGGATCATCAATCCGCCGCCGCCGATGCCCTGGAGGATGCGGCCGAAGATCAGCCAGGTGATGTTCCCGGAGAGTGCGCCGACCACCGAACCGCTGAGGAAGATCAGGATCGCGGCGATCAGTACGGGCTTGCGGCCCAACAGGTCGCTGATCTTGCCGTACACGGGCATCACGATGGTGGACGCGAGGATGTAGGCGGTGATGACCCAGGTCATCTGGTCGACGCCCTGGAGCTCACCGACGATGGTCGGCAGAGCTGTCGAGAGCACGGTCTGGTTCAGCGATGCCAGCAGCATCGTGATCATCAGTCCGATGAACAGCAGCATCACGCTGCGGCGCTCGGTATTCCCGGTAGTGCCGTCCGTTGGTTCGGCGAGGGAAGTGGTCATAGCAGGTCCTTGATGGTTCGGCGGAAGACTGCGCCGGCGTCGGCGAGGGCGGGCGAGTCGGGGTTGTCGAGGACTTCGGGGTCCTTCTTGTAGGCGAAGCGCAGGACGGCGCCGGCGAGCATGATGAGCGCACGGGCGTCGTCCACCGATTCCGGGCCGGCTCGCTCACCGATCTGTTCGGTGATCACCGAACTCAGCAGCTCCTGCGCGGCGGTGCCGTGCTGCTGCATCCGTTCGACGAGCTCGGGAAACCGACGGATCAGCTCGCGGTGGTGGGAATGGGGGCCGCCGCCCTGTCGGATGCTCTTGGCGACCGCCATCACCAGATCGACGGCACGGTCGAGGCGGTCCGGGCCGGGACCGGCTTCGACGAAATCCTTGAGCGCCTGGTCGGGCACTGTCGGCGGCACGGCTCCGAGGACGGCGTCCTCTTTGCACGCGTAGTAGTTGAAGAACGTCCGTCGTGACACTCCGGCGCGGTCGGCGATCTCGGCGACCGTGGTGTCGTGGAGTCCGTTCTCACCCACCAGTTCGACGGCGGCCGTTCGCAGTGCACGCAGCGTCTCAAGACGCTGGCGTTCCCGAAGGCCTAGTTCAGAAATATTTTGCACTAGTGCAGTATTGCACGAGTGAAAAGTTTTGTGCACGCAACTGTGACTGACGCAACTGTCTCGGAACACCGAGGAGGTACGTGCGGTTGCCTCAGTCATGAGCCGAGACCCAGAAGTGCCGACGACGCTGACTGCGGCCGCGGTCGACCGCCGGATCGTGGTGATCGGCGCCGGCCAGGCCGGACTCTCGGCCGCCTACTTCCTCCAGCGCGGCGGATTGCGTGCAGGCAGCGACTTCGAGGTGCTCGACGCAAACCCGACTCCGGGCGGAGCGTGGAGCCATCGCTGGGACGCCCTGACCTTCAGCCTGGTGAACGGCGTCCACGACCTGCCCGGCACACGGCTCACCGGTGCCGATCCTGACGAGCCCGCGCGCGAGGTGATCAAGCGCTACTACGGGCGTTACGAGGCCGAGCACGGTCTCCGGGTGGCGCGACCGTGGCGAGTGGTCGCGGTCGAACCGACGGGCGAACCGGTGTGGCGCTTCCTCGTCCGTGCCGAGGGCCGCGACGGAGCGACGCGGACCTACCGTGCGTCGGCGGTGATCAGTGGTACCGGCACGTGGGATCGCCCCTATGTGCCGTGGTACCCGGGTCGTTTCGCGGGCCGTCAACTGACCACCCGGGACTTTCCGGAACCGGAGGACTTCGCCGGACAGCGGGTCCTGGTGGTCGGCGGAGGCATATCCGCTGTCGAGTTCGTCGTACTCCTGGACGAGGCCGGTGCCGTCCCGATCTGGTCGACGCGCACGCCGCCGCGCTGGCGCGACACCCCGTTCGACGCTCGATGGGGGCTCGCCGTCGAGAACGGTGTCGCGGCCCGGACCCGTGCGGGACTGCGACCGCTGAGCGTGGTCGCGGCCACGGGGCTGCCGCGAACCCCGCGGTTCGCGCCGGCGATCGACAGCGGTGTCCTGTCCTCGCGCGGTCCGCTCGCGCGTCTGGTGCGCAACGGTGTCGAGTTCGCCGACGGCACGAGCGAACCGGTGGACGTGATCATCTGGGCCACCGGCTTTCGGCCGTCGCTCGCACACCTGGCCCCGCTCGGGATCCGGGAGCCCTCCGGCGGCGTGCTGATGGCCGACGACGACGTCAGCGTGGTCCGGGTCCCCGGTCTGTTCCTGGTGGGCTACGGCCGCAGTGCCTCGACGCTCGGCGCGACCCGCGCGGGCCGCCGTGCGGCCCGCGCCGCGCGTCAGTCCTCGGTCGAGAGCACCTCGGCGACGAACGATCCGACGCGGTTGCGCAGTCCGGCCACCTGCTCGGCCCGAATGGCGTCGAGGTCGGTGGCCTTGTGATAGGCGGGCGGCAGCTTACGGGCGTGCTTCGAGCAGTGGAACCCCGAGCACACCAGCGTGCCGATGGTGTCGCCACGCCTGCCCTGCGCACCGGTGCGCCTGGTGGTGTACAGCACCACCTCTTCGCTGAGGTCGACGTCCCGGCACCAGGTGCACATCGTGCGGCGCGACGGCGTCGCCTCGGCGCGGTTGAGGACCAACGACACGAGCCGGCCGTCGTGCTCCACCGCGATGTAGGCGCGGCGGGGCATCTTGCGGTCGCGCCAGCCGTAGTACTCGAGGCGCGAGAAGTCGACGTCGTCGAAGTCGAGGGGAAAGGTGACCTTCTTGATCTCGCTGCGGGTGGCGCCGCGGAACGAGTCGAGGATCTGCTGTTGGGTGTACTGCTTCATCGATGACCGATCAGTCGAATGCGCGTGATCGCGCGGGAGAGATGAGGTGAGGTCGGCCCGCGGGCGCGGGTGCGACGGCAGGATCCACTGGCCGATCCATCGGAATCGGCTGCGGAGCGCGGTCATCTGTTCGCGGCGCGGAACGCGCCGGACATCTCCTGAATGCGAGTGATCATGTCGACTCCACGCTAGCGCATCGCGCGGCGGGTGTGCGGACTCGGTGACGACGCCGTATCACCTGGGCCGATGTGCCGAGACGGGGAAGGCCGTCCGCGCTAGTATCGTCCTGCTCCGATGAATCCGGACAGAGTTCGCCTCTCGCCCGGTTCCCGGAGACGGTCCACACCGATCGTCACCCATCGAAAGAGAAAGGCCGACGAGCACTTTGGCAATCAATGATCCGCTCAGCGCTGCGGCGCGCGACGCCGTCAAGGACATCGCGACCCGCACATGGCAGAGCCTCCTCGGAATCGGCATCGCCTCGCTGATCCTCGGCGTCATCGTCCTGATCTGGCCGGCGGCGACACTTCTGGTGGTCGCCATTCTTTTCGGCATCTATCTGCTGATCTCGGGCATCTTCCAGGTCGCCGCGACCTTCGGAGTGCAGCACACCCACGGTTGGTGGCGCGTTCTCTCGTTCCTCTCCGGCGCCATCTCGATCCTGCTGGCCTTCGTGGCCTTCCGGAACATCGAGACCGCGGTGATTCTCCTGGCACTGTGGGTCGGTATCGGCTGGATCTTCCGCGGAGTCACCGAACTGTCGGTCTTCATGGACTCGGCGAGCGGCCTGCCCGGCCGTGGCTGGGGCATCTTCCTGGGAATCGTGACCGTGATCGCCGGCGGCATCCTGATCATCTGGCCCATCTCGTCGGTCGCCACCCTCACCGTCGTCTCGGGCATCATGCTCGTGGTGGTCGGCGCAGTCGAGATCGTGCACGCGTTCATGCTGCGGTCGAAGGTCAAGTCCGTCTGACACCGAACTGCGCAGGCACTGCCGGAAAACCTATCGCCCCCGACCCGCAGGTCGGGGGCGATATGCGTCGGTGGGGCCGATTGCCTTCCGCGGGACGCTCGCAGCGGGTAGCGTCGAATCCACTCGGTTGAAACGGCAGCCGAACTCCTGCCCGGAAGGCGCACCGCGCCCGGGCGTTCACATCATCACCGCACAGCGGGCTCCGGTCACGTGTGACCACGCCTGGGTGCGGTCGGCGTTGAAGGAGCTCTGCCATGACCGACGACGGGTACGACCACGTGCGGGACCTGCTCGCGCAGCGCGAAGCGCTTCCCGCGGGGGATCCCCGCAGAAAGTGCCTTCGAGACGAGGCGGTGGTGGCGAGCCTCCCGCTCGCTCAGCACATCGCGCAGAGGTTCGGCGGCCGAGGGGAGTTCCACGACGACCTCGTGCAAGTGGCACGACTGGGACTGGTCCAGGCCGTCGACAGGTACGCGCCGTCTCGCGGGTCCGATTTTCTGTCATTCGCCGTCCCGACAGTGATGGGCGAGGTGCGCAGGCACTTCCGGGACCGGACCGCGGTCCTTCGCACTCCTCGCAGCATCAAGGAACTGTCATCGAGGATCGGGACGGCTGAAGGACACCTGACGCACCGACTCCATCGGCTACCGACGCGTGCCGAGCTGGCGGCCGAACTGGATGCCGACCTCGCCGACATCGACGAAGCGCGGATGGCGGCCGCCGCATCGGCTCCGGCCTCGCTCGATCAGCCGGCGGGCGCAGCCGACGACCGATCCGCGATCGACCGGATCGGCCGTCCCGACCCGGCTTACGATCTGGTCGACGTCGCGCAGTCTCTCCGGCCGGCGCTCGCGCGACTGCGGCCGCGGGAGCGCCGCATCCTCGGTCTCCGATTCTTCGAAGACCTCTCGCAGAGCGCGATCGCCCAACGCACGGGGATGTCGCAGATGCATGTCTCTCGGCTGTTGCGTCAGTCGATCGCCACCTTGCGGCAGGAGCTGACGGCGACGTGATCGGCCCCGTGGTGCGCCGCGGTCAGTCGGCCGAGCCCACCGTCGCGGTGATCTCCACGGTGTTGCCGTCGGGATCGATGACCACAGCGTGCCCGGAAGTCGACGGGTAGGGGGTCCGGGGCGACGAGGCGCCGAACGCGATCAGCCGCTCGACAGCGGCGGCGACGTCCTGAGTATCGAAGGCCGACAATCGGATTCGAGACTGCGGCCGCGGCGGCATCACGCGTCGCACGATGAGCTGGACGCGCCGGCCGTCATCGATCAGTTCGGCGCGATCGGAGTCCGCGTCCCCGACGGCGAGGTGCAGCGCTTTCGACCAGAAGTCCGCCAGAGTGTCGACGTGATCGGTCAGCAATACGCATGGTTCGTCCGAGTCCAGCGCCAGCATGAGCTTCTCCTCTCGTTGTCAAACCCGCGACGGGCGGCGCGGCGTCAGGGTTCGAGGACGACCTTGACGTATCCGTCCGACTTCTCCTGGAACTTCCGGTACGCGTCTGCGGCGTCGTCGAGTGGCAGTCGATGCGAGGCGAAGCGGTCCACCCCGAGGGGATCGTCGTCGGTCAGCAGCGGCATGATCGCGTCGGTCCAGCGCTTCACATTGGCCTGTCCCATCCGGAGTTGCACCTGTTTGTCGAAGAGCTTGAACATCGGCATCGGGTCGATCGCACCGCCGTACACACCGGAGACGGAGACCGTTCCACCTCGCCGGACCACGTCGCACGCGGTGTGCAGCGCCGACATCCGGTCGACGCCGAAGGCGGTGTCGATCCGCCGACCGACCGCGTCGGGGAGCAGGCCCACGGCGTGCTGCAGAGCCTTCGCGACGGGTGATCCGTGCGCTTCCATGCCCACCGCGTCGATCACGGAGTCGGTGCCCCGGCCCGACGTCAGGTCGCGCACCGCGGTAGCGACGTCTTCGTGGGCGGAGACCGTCTCGACTCCGTTCGCGTCGGCTCGGGCGAGCCGCTCAGGCACTCTGTCGACGCCGATCACGCGGATCCCGCGGTGCGCGGCGATGCGTGCGGCCATATCGCCGATCGGCCCCAGGCCGATCACGGTCAGCGACCCGCCGTCGGGAACGTCCGCGTACTCCACCGCCTGCCACGCTGTCGGCAGCACGTCGGAGAGGTAGCCGAACCGGCTGTCGGGAGGTCCGTCCGGCACCTTGATATGGGTGAAGTGGGCTTGGGGCACGCGGAGATACTCCGCTTGACCGCCGGCGACCGAGCCGTACAGCTCCGAATAGCCGAACAACGCCGCGCCCGTTCCCTTTTCGCGGACCTGGGTGGTCTCGCATTGGGTGTAGAGCGATCTGTCGCACATGTAGCAACGACCGCAGGAGATCTGGAACGGGATGACGACGCGGTCACCGACTCGGAGGTCGCCGGTGTCGGCCCCCACCTCTTCCACGGTTCCCATCGCCTCGTGGCCGAGGACGTCCCCGGCCTTCATGAACGGCGCGAGGACCTCGTACAGGTGTAGGTCCGATCCGCAGATGTTGGTCGAACTGACGCTGATCACGGCGTCGGTCGGTTCTTCGATCCGCGGGTCGGGGATGGTCTCCACCCGTACGTCGCGTCGGCCCTGCCATGTGACGGCACGCATCGGGACTCCTCACTCGATAGACATGGTGTCCACGGTGTGGTTGCCCGGGTGCGCCCGGATCTAAACGTGCTCGCGGCGGTTCAGGCGTGCTCCGACCGGTCGCGACGGACGTGCTCGTGCGCGCTGAGCACGACTCGATCCAAGCTGGTTCTGGCGCGTGAGGGCATGTCGACGTCGACGAATCTCGACTCGATGGCGGCTGCGAGGGAGTACAGCTTCGTGTTCGACTCCTGCGAGCGCCAGACGAGCAAGTCGAAGGCCTGCTGGGCGTCGAGCCGGTAGACCAGCATCAGTGCGCCCTTGACCCGTTCGATCGTCGACCGCCGGCGGACCATTTCGTCGATGTCCATGTGGGCCCGCCCGGACGGCACCACCGCGCTGCCGCCTGCCGCAGTCCCGCTGGGCGATGCCGCGACGTAGAAGCCGAACGTGCCTTGTCGCCGACCGTCCGGATGTTGCAGTACGTCGGCGATGACGATCACCGGAATCACCGCGCCGCGGGTGTCGATGATGCGATGTTGACTGCTGAACGGCTCGCCGGCCCGCCGGACACGATCGATGAGGTCGGCCACTCGATCCTTGTCGTCCGGGTGCTTGTGCCGGAGCAGCAGGTCGCTGGTCGGGACCACCGACTCGGCCGACTCGTAGCCGTGCAGGCGGGCCAACTGATCCGACCACTCCCAGCGGTCGTCATCGCGGTAATACCAGAACCGTCCGAACTGGAAGGTTTGGTCGACCGCGAGCGTGGGGTCGACGGGATCGGCGACGCCGTCGTGTCCTTGCACAGGAGTGTCCTCTTCGGAGTCGGTGCGGGCCGGGCCTGCACCTGTCGTCGGGCGGAGGGATTCGATCCGCCGTCGCGTCGACCGTAAGCGACTCGAGGGGTTAAAAGGCTCACCCCTAGGGGTGTACCGGAAATGGGTACGGTTGGGTATGGATCCGATTCGAGTAGCCCTCATCGACGACTACGACGTGGTGGTGCGGGGGCTGGCGACGATGCTCCGGCGGTACTCCGACCGCGTGCGCGTACAGGCGCTCTCGACCTCGGGCGAGGTCGCCGAGGACGTCGACATCGCGCTGTACGACTCCTTCGCCAATCCGCCGGCCGACCGTTCGATGATCTCCGACCTGGTCGCGAACCATCGGGTGCGCAAGGTGGTCGTGTATGCATGGGAGGTCTCGGAGCCGGCTGTCACTGTGGCCCTCGACAACGGTGCGGCCGCGCTCGTATCCAAGAAACTCCCCGCCGGGGAACTCGTGGACGCCTTGGAGCAGATCCACGCGGCGAAACCGTCCTCGACCGTCTTCGCGAGTCGGCAGGAGACCGCGGTGAGCAGTGCGGGCGACTGGCCTGGCCGGGAGGAGGGTCTCACCCAGCGGGAGGCCGAGGTACTGGCCCTCATCACGCAGGGGCTGAGCAACGCCGACATCGCCGACAGCACCGGGTTGTCGATCAATTCGGTGAAGACCTATATCCGCACGTGCTATCGCCGCATCGGTGTCACCACGCGTGCGCAGGCCGTTCTCTGGGGTGTGCACCACGGTTTCGTGCCCGACCGGCCGCGCCGCGGTCAGGGTGCTTAGTCTCCGTCCGCGGCCTCGGCGGTGCCGGTCGCCTTCCGCGGTCGCCGCCGACGGTGGGAGGCGTCGCACAGCGGCGGCGTCGCGCTGAAGCCGCACGCGCAGACGGCCACCTGGAAACGGTCGCAGTGGAGCACCGATCCGTCCGGCCGCTGCACGTCGACCGGCCCCTCCACCAGAATCGGGCCTTTCGGCACCACTCGTACTCGGCGGCGTCCGTCGGTCATGCCGGCTCCGCTCGTCCCGGGCGGTCCCCGGCCCGCTGCGCCCGGATGACGACGATCGCTTCGTCGTCCGACTCAGGGTCGAGGAATCCCGACTCCACGAGGGCGTCGTGACGCGACCTGACGACGGGCCCGAACGGAATCCGTCGTTCGGACGTGACTTCGGTCCGCAGACCCGCGGCGCGCAGTGCGGCCACCGTGGCGTCGACGCCGGACAGTTCGGATTGCACGATCAGCGCCGTTCCACCGTCGGCGAGCAGCCCGGGCACGACGGCACACACCACGTCGAGCACGGCGCGGCCATCAGGGCCACCGTTCCACGCGTGCCGGGGCCCGACCGCCGACATCTCCGTGCCGGGCGGTGTCGGCACATACGGCGGGTTGCAAGTGATGACGTCGAAGCCGGTCTCGCTCACGTCCGCGAGATCGGCACAGACAGTCCGTACCTCGACCCCGGCGTCCGCGGCTGACCGGCGCGTTCGGGCCACCGCATGGCGGCAGGAATCGACGGCGGTGACCTGGGCGCCGGCCAGAGCGGCGGCAACGGCGACCGCGCCTGAACCCGTGCACAGATCCAACACGCGGAGTCCGGTGAGGTCTGCCGAGGTCAGTTCGTCGACCAGCAGAGCGGTGTCCTCCTGAGGTCGATAGACGTCCTGCACACGGTGCAGCGCGGACACGTCCGACGTGATCAGGAGCGAGTCGGTGACGGCGCTTCGCACTCCGAGGGGTCGCTGCCTCGATACGGACTCAGCTCTCGACGCGGTCGTGCTCATGGACAAACCTCCGGCCATCTGGGTACGAGCACACGGGCTCGTCGGTCGAGTGAGGAGTACCCCGCCGTGCGGCCGATCAACCGTCGGATGCGTCGGCCCGGGAATCGCGGCCCGCCTCGAACATCTCCTCGTAGACCTCAGCCGCCTCCGACAGCACCTGCGGAGCGAGGCGGGCGATGACGTCGACCCGGCGGACCAGCGGCTCGTGGTCGGGCCCGCGGCCCACCACCTCGCCGGCCAGAAGCCAGGCGTAGCGGTCGGGGGCGTCGAGTTCGGCATACTTGCGAATGCGTCGCGCGATCCACGGCTTCGGGCTCCGTGTCCACCACGGTTCGGGAGTCAGCGATGCGACCGACAACCCGGGCAACGTGAATGCCGCCTCGTAGTCGAGGCTCGGTCCGGCCTCCGCGTCCGTCGCCGGACCGTGTGAGTATCTGATGTACACCGGCTCGCGGTCGGCGATCTCGTCGACGACGTCGTCCAATGTCTCGAGCGTGCGCAGCCGGGGTGTCGGCGGCGGTTGACGGGTGAAAAGGGGAGCGGTGCTCCGTTGCGGGGTGTTCTCGTCGGCCATCGATCTCGCTCCGTCTCGCGTGTTTCGTTCAGTGCCTGATGAAGCATCGGGTACCCGACCGGGCGTCAGTCACGTCCTGCGATGGTTTGCTTTCGTTCAGGGAGGGTACTTCTGCCGTGGCGATGAAAGGCAGGTGATGCCCGATGTCCCGACCGGGATCGATTCGGGAACGCGTGATTCCGCGAATGCCGGAACCGCGCGGACCGATGTCCGAAGTCCTCATCGAAGCGATACGCGCGAAGGCCGACAGTCGTCCGTCCCGGATCGACGTGCCGGACGGGCTCGATCCGTGGGGCGACGATCTGCAGCTGTCGTTGACCGTGTGCCACGAATTGCACTATCGCGGTTGGGCCGACGCCGGGAGGGATTGCGAGTGGGACCCGGCAGTCATCGACGCACGCGTCCGTCTCGAGGACCGGTTCCTCGACGCCGTGGCGGATCGGCTGTCGCCACTGAGCGACGAAGGCACCGCCGATGCCGAACTCGGCGCGCTTGCACGGGCCGTTCCCGAGGGAGCGACGGCGCATCTGCGCCGTCACGGCACCGAAGACGAGTTCGCCGACTATTTCAAGGCGCGCTCCATCTACCACTTGAAGGAGGCCGATCCCCACGCGTGGGCGATTCCCCGGCTGCGTCGAGATGCCAAGGCGGCCTTCGTGGCGGTGGAGTTCGACGAGTACGGCGGCGGACGCGGTGAGCGTGTTCACCAGGAGCTGTACGCCGATCTGCTGTCGGCCACAGGGCTCGACCACAGTTATCTCGGCTATCTCAACGACGCTCCCGCCGTGGTGCTGGCGACCGTGAACCTCATGTCGTGTCTCGCGCTGCGAGGCTCACGCCGCGGAGCGACGGTCGGGCACTTCGCCGCCACGGAGATGACCTCGCCGGTGGGCTCGGCGTGGCTTCTCAAAGGACTCGAGCGGATCGACGCTCCGGAGGCGGCCCGGCATTTCTACCGTGAACACGTCGAGGCCGACGCCGTGCACGAGCTCGTGATGCGTGATCAAGTCGTCGCGCCGCTCATCGCCGACGAGCCGGATCTCGCCGACGACGTCGTGTTCGGGATCCGGGCCCTCCAGGCAGTGGAGAGCAGGCTGGACGATGCCTTCGTCGATGCATGGAACGCCGGGCGTTCGCTGATGCGGTGTTGACCGGCTTCGCCGTGTCGCCAGACCGGTGGGAAAACGCGAAGAGAGGGTTCGCGCCGTCGTAAGCGTCGTGCCGGATCGCGATTGCGAACATCTCCGATACCTGACGACGTAAGCCCTTCGCTTTAGCTGGGCGCCCAGACGCTTCTCGATCGATCAGCCACTCGATCGTCTACGTGGTGACCTTATTGATCCGGAGTTCGCCGATCGCGTGATCGCGAGATGGTAAGGCTCGAGGTCTGGACAGATTGTTCCGAGACCGCGGACTCCTTCTGCTCCCGCCACTTATCTGCCAGTACGGTCACCAGGGTTCGGAGTCAGTTCTGCGACTGCGGCATCAGAGACGGGACGGCCGGCGGATGCTGCACGCTCCGCTGCGCGTTTCGTGACCGCGTCGGTGGCCGCGCCTTCGGAGGGCCCGTCTGCCTGAACGGATCGGATCTTCCCGTCGCGGCATCGGACTTCTCAGCGCGCACGGTACTTATTCGAGGCGAGCGGCGTGACCGCGATTTGTCCGTGCTCGCCGACCTCGAGGCGCCGGCGCCCCATCAGGCTACCCGACGTTCGAGTTCGTCCTCGATCCACCGCCGTTCGGCTGGTGTGAGGTCGGCGACGCGGGCCTTGAGCATCGGGATATCGGTCCAGAGCTCGTCGGCGATCTCGCCGACGTGCTGCGACCAGCAGAGGGCATCGAGGAGTTGGTCGAGGGTGACGAAACGGCGCGTGGCGATGCGTTCGACAGCGGCTTCCTCGCGAGCGTGCAGAACCGGGTCAACGGGGATGAAGCAGCCGCGTTCGATGTGGCCCATCTCGTGGGACAGTGTCGAGCGTCGCTCGTCGCTGAGCGCACCGGCGCTGATCTCTATGCGGTTCCCGCAGCGCAGCTCTGGCCGCGCACCCCGGGCGGGAGGTTGTCGACGAACACGATTTCGAGTCCTTGATTCCGGATGCCTCCCGCCACGGGTGGTAGCGCATGATGATCTCCTTCGCGCGGCACGGCTGGTGAGACTGTGCCGGGGTCGTAGTCGGGGCTAGCTGGCGCGACGGTCCTGATCGGGTAGGTCATGTCGCGTCAGCAGGTGAGGCTGGTACTGGCCGTACTCGGCGCCGGGCTGGCCGGAGTTCCATGCGGCGTTCTCGGCGTCAGCACGGTCCGCGAGAGCTTTCGCGTACGCGCGGTTCGCCGCTTCCACGGCGGCTCGGTTCCCCTGGCGGATCTGCCACCATTCCCAGCCCTTCCGGCCGAGCCACCAGCATCCGATCGCGAGGTACTTGTAGAACAGCCAGACGCCGTAGAGCATCCACCACGTCAGCAGCAAGAACCAGCGCACCATCTGCCAGCAGAGGTAGAGCAGTCCGCCGGTTGCGCTGACCATGTCCTTGCCGAGGCCGCGGGGTACCAGCGGCATCGACCAGCCGACTGGCCCGATCCCTCCTCCGACATAGAGCCCCATCTTGATCCCCTTCGTGTGAGGCGCGCTGTCCTGTCGCGCACCGTGTGGCGTGGATCGTATCGGTCGTATCTGACACTGGGTCTGCTATGCCCCGTTCTCGGGACCTTCGGGATCGGGCTCTTCGCAGCGACGAGCGGATGCCCGGTTGATGTAGTCCGACTGCGACATCTCGTCGATGCGACGGGCCGCCCAGCATTCCTCCTCGATCGCATCGTCGGCGCTCGCGAACTTCGGCGTGATGATGACCGCGTCGCCCTCTCCACGGAACAGTCGTGCTGCTTCCGGGTCAACGCGCTGCTGAATCTCGTCGAGAAGCTGCTGATTCGTCGCATGCCCGAGCGCCTGCGGTATCCCGGCGAGTTCGAGTTCATCGGGCTCGAGATACAAGTCGGGCTCTTCGGCGCGGAGCGCCGCGGCGCGCAAATAAATGCCTGGACGTGGTGCCCATTCACGATTCTCGTGCGGGACACTTGCGGTTCTCCAGCGCCGTCGTAAGTGGGGACGTCGTTACGTATCGAGTCCAGCATCGTATTGAGCGTCGCTTCTACTTCGGCCGGCTTTGGCGCATTCGGTGTAGGGCATCAACTGCATCGGGACTGTCGCCTTCTGGCTGATCTGCGCGTAGCCGCTCAGCCTTCGCCTTCCTCCGGCGAGCCTCTGGTTTCGGGGCTCTTCCCAGATGAGGGTGTAGGTCGGCCGGGCGCGTCGGTCCGCAGATAGACGTCGAGGTCTCCCGACGATGGAGGTTTCTACGCCATCCATCCGAAAGACCTCGACGTGACCGACGCTACCCCGCCGGCCGGCTTCGGCCGCGCTGACCTGACCGCCTTCGCGTCTCATCCCAATCGACCCTGATCGAGTCTGCTGACCCCCTCGACGAGAACGCAGCGACATCACAGCCACCCGACCCCGACCGTCCGGGAGGCCGGGGCACGTCACATGGCCTGTGCTGCGGGTGTGTCGAGTGGGTCGTCCAGGGGCGACGCCGGGGCGTCGACGCGACGTGCTGAGAGGTGGTTCCAGTCGAGCGCTAGGACACCGGCTACAGGCATGGCGATAGGTCAGGAACGGCGTCGCTCCCTGCGCAGGAGGGAGCGCAGAGTCTCGGCGTTCGCGTAGCCGACCCGTAGCGCGATCTCGGCGGAGGTGAGGTCCGTGGTTGCTGAGAGGTGCCGAGCTCGTTCGATGCGAAGCCGTTGGACGAAGCCGAGCGGAGTGAGGTTGAGCGCCGCACGGACTCGTCGTTCGAGGGTGCGCCGGCTGGTGCCGAGCGACTGCGCGACGAAGGCGACGTTGAACGGTTCGTCCAGGCGGGCGCGCACGAAGCGTTCGAACTCGACGACGATCGGGTCTTCGTGCCGGAGATGTTCGTAGGCGACGAAGGCCGCCTGCGACGGGCGCTCGTCGATGATGAGGAGCTTGGCGACATGTTGGGCCAGGTCGGGGCTGATCGATCGCACGAGTGAGAGCGCGAGGTCGATGTGGGCGAACGCGGCGCCGGCGGTGACGAGGTTTCCGTCGACCACGACCATGGTGTCGAGATCGAGGGCGACGGTCGGATAGCGCTTCAGGAACTCCGGCCCCAGGAACCAGCTGGTCGTCGCCCGCCGATGATGCATCCGTCCGGTCTCGGCGACAGCGAACACGCCGGTGCACGCCGCGGCGATCCGGGTGGTCGCGTCGTCGAGGCGCCCGAGCGAGGCGATGACCGAACGAGCATCTCGGCTCTGGAGGGCGTCGTTGGTAGCGGCGGCCGTGAGGGTTCCAAGCGCAGGGACGACGACCACGTCGAACTCTGCGGACTCCGACAGCGGGTGGTCCACCGACAGGGTCATCGATGCCGTCGTGGTCACTCTCCGTTTCGGTCCGAGGATGGCGAGTTCGATCGGGTCGATCCGCGGGTCGACATCGCCGCGGGCTCCGTCGGCCACCCGCACGATGTCGATGACCGACGCGACAGCCGAACCGAAGCAGCCGTCGATCGCGATCAGTCCGATACGCATGGCGCAAACAATAGCAATACTGCCGTATACGCCACTTCTCACATGCCCTTGCTCGTCCTACGCTGAACTTGCTTCACCGGGAAACCTCGACACCTAGGAGAACCCCTCATGTCCACACCCGCATCACTTCCGTATGCCTTCGTCGCCAAGATCGTCGCGGCCGATGGACAGCACGACGCGCTCGCCGATCTGCTCGCCGGCGCTGTCGCGCTCGCCAACGAAGAAGTAGGAACGATTGTCTGGTTCGCGGTCAGGACCCACGCCGACACTTTCTGGATCTTCGATGCATTCCCCGACGAGGCCGCTCGCGACGCCCACGCCAACGGCGCCATCGTCGCAGCCCTGACGGACAATCAGCACCTCCTCGGCGCAGCACCCGAGATCCTGGCGGCCGACGTCCTCGCGTCCAAGCTCCCGTAGTCCGCCAACGCACGAGACGATCGCGCCCCGCCGAGCCGTCGCCAGGTCGCGACGCAACGCCACGCTGCGTTGCCGAGCGGTGCGAGGCCTATCGGCACACGGACAGGATGCCGGCCGCGAGCGCTCAGCCGGCGAGGGGTCCGTCGCAGAGGAGAGCGACGTCGGTGTCGGGCAGAGCCGTGAGGCCAGCGCATCGCGCGACCACCAGAACCGAACCGCCCCTGCCCTGCGTTTGCGCAGGTCAGGGGCTGTTCGCCGGAGCCGCCTGTCGGAATCGAACCGACGACCTAATCACGTCGGCTTTGCGTCTATCGCTTGATGCGCCCACTGGGCGAACGAGCCGCTGACCTGCTCAAACGCCGAGCGTGGGGGACGCCGCCATCCGGTGGTGACCGACGACGACCGACCAGTACCGACCAGTACCGACCGTTTCACCGGAGCTTGCGGCGGCGTCGAAGCCGAGCAAGCTCCATTCCTTTAGCTCACCGCGCCCTCCTCCTCGCCGGTCCTGTCGTCGTCGAAGACGTTTCAGGGGTCTTCTCAGCTGACGGTGTAGGTCGGCTGGGCGCGTCGGTCCGCAGATAGACGTCGAGGTCTCCCGACGACGGAGGTTCCTACGCCATCCATCCGAAAGACCTCGACGTGTCCGACGCTACCCCGCCGGCCGGCTTCGGCCGCCCTGACCTGACCGCCTTCGCTCGACTCGACAGCCTCGGTCTGAGCGTGACCGGACAACGACTTGAACCGGATCGTGCGGTCCTCGCGTGCCGCGTGGTGGAACCAGATCAGTGGTGCCGACGGTGCGGCAGCGAAGGCGCTGCTCGTGACACCGTGATCCGGCGGTTGGCCCACGAGCCGCTGGGCTGGCGACCGACCGTGCTGGAAGTTGTAGTGCGCCGCTACCGCTGTGCCGACTGCGGACACGTGTGGCGCCAAGACACCAGCGCCGCGGCGGAGCCACGCGCGAAGCTCTCGCGCACCGGGCTGCGGTGGGCGCTGGAAGGGATCGTGGTCGCACACCTCACCGTCGCCCGTGTCGCCGAGGGACTCGGGGTCGCGTGGGACACCGCCAACAACGCGGTCCTGGCTGAAGGCAAGCGGCTGCTGATCAACGACCCCACGCGGTTTGAGGGCGTGAAGGTCATTGGCGTCGATGAGCACGTCTGGCGCCACACCAGGCGTGGCGACAAGTACGTCACCGTGATCATCGACCTCACCCCGGTCCGCGATGGCGCCGGCCCAGCAAGGCTGCTGGACATGGTCGAGGGCCGGTCGAAGGCGGCGTTCAAGACCTGGCTCGCCGACCGCGACGACGCCTTCCGTGACGCGGTCGAGGTGGTCGCGATGGACGGCTTCACCGGGTTCAAGACCGCCGCTGCAGAGGAGATCCCGGACGCGGTCACGGTGATGGATCCCTTCCACGTCGTGCGCCTGGCCGGTGACGCCCTCGACAGGTGCCGGCGCCGGGTCCAACTCGCGACCCACGGGCACCGTGGGTTCAGGGACGACCCGCTCTACAAGTCGCGGCGCACGCTGCACACCGGCGCGGACCTGCTCACCGACAAGCAGAGCGACAGGCTACGCGCGCTGTTCGTTGATGACGCTCACGTCGAGGTCGAGGCGACCTGGGGTGTCTACCAGCGCATGATCGCCGCCTATCGCCACGAGGACCGGCAACGTGGCCGCGAGCTCATGGAGAAGCTGATCACCGACCTCAGCGCCGGCGTCCCCAAGGTGCTCACCGAGCTCACCCCCCCCTGGGCCGGACCCTGAAGAAGCGAGCCGCTGACGTGCTCGCCTACTTCGAACGACCCGGCACCAGCAACGGGCCGACCGAGGCGCTCAACGGACGGCTCGAACACCTGCGCGGCTCCGCACTCGGGTTCCGCAACCTGACCAACTACATCGCCCGAAGCCTGCTCGAGACCGGCGGCTTCAGACCCCAACTCCTACACCCCCGATTGGGATGAGCCGGTTTCGGTTGAGTTGGAGGTCCTGTCCGCGGCGTTTGAGGCCGGCGTGGCGGCCGCGCGAGAAGTGCGCGCGGAGGCGGAGTCGTCGCTGGCGTTGATCGACGTCGTGGACCGGTTTCCGTCGCTGACAGACGAGGACGTCGTTCAATGGTGGGCGGACGAATCGACGCCGCTCGAGGACCGGCGTGCACTGATCGCTTCGGTGATCGATCACGTCGACATCCTGCCGTTGCGGGAGTCGTCGGACCGGGACCGGTTCGTCGTTCACTGGCGGTAGATGGCTGGCAATTCCTGGGATATTCCTGGGATTTGTCTCCCGGACAGAGAAAACCCCAGGCCAGAAAGTAGTTCTGACCTGGGGTCTCTTACGCTCCCCCAATTGGATTCGAACCAATAACCGCTCGATTAACAGTCGAGTGCTCTGCCGTTGAGCTATGGGGGATTGCTCTCGTTGCGAACGAGAACAGACTCTATCCCATGTCTCCGGGAGAGTGCAAAACAGCAGTTCAGGGGGCGTTCTGCCAAATCTGAGTCTGCGACAGATGGGCGATCAGCCGCGCGGCGCCGTCGGTGAACTCCCGACGGATGCACTCGGCCGCAGCGTCCGGGTCACCGGATCGGTAGGCGGCGATCAGCTCGTCGTGCAGGTTCGCGGTCAGCTCTCCCCACTCAGGGTCCGACGCGTACAGCGCGTGGGGTGTGTAGCGGGTCGTGTTGAGCAGCACCCAGGCCAGCTTCGTATTGCCGCTGATCTGATTGTGCGTGCGGTGGAACTCGAATTCCGCATCGGTGAGGTCCTCGTGATCGCCTGACCTCACGGCGCTGCGGAACCGGGCGTTGGCCCAGGCGAGCTCGTCGATCTGCGCACTGGTCACCACCCGCGCCGTGCGACGGGCGATCCGTGCCGCGGCCTCGCCCTGGAGCCAGAACAGATCGTCGACGTCGGTCCGAGTGAGCGGAGCGACCTCGTAGCCGCGATGCGGGGCGAGGAGGACCATGCCCTCGCCCCGCAGGGTCAGCAGTGCCTCGCGGACCGGGGTGACGCTCACGCCCAGTTCCACGGCGGTCTCGTCGATGCGAATCCGCGCTCCCGGCAGCACCTCGGCGGTCATGATCTTGTGCCGGAGGATCGACGCGACCTCTTCGGACAGTTGCGGGCGTCGCCGCTGACGGACCGGGGTGGCGTCAGAGGCCATAGGTCTTTCCGATGATGTCGCGCTGGATCTCGTTGGTGCCGCCGAACACGGTCGAGATGATCGCCGACCGCATGAGACGCTCGGCGTCGAATTCGGTGGCGTAGCCGTACCCGCCCATCATCTGCATCCCGTCGATGGTCATCTTCTTGCTCGTCTCGGTTGCCTTCAGCTTCACCATCGACGCCTCCCGCGGCATCAGCCGGTCCGGATGAGCATCCGCGGCCCGGGCGACGCTGTAGACGAGCTCCCGGGTGCACGCGATCTCCGTGGCGTGGTCGGCCATCCGATGGCGCAGCGCTTGGAAGGAGCCGACCGGGCGACCGAACTGCTTGCGTTCGGTGATGAAGGCGAGAGTGTCGTCGAATGAGCGTCGCGCGAGTCCCAACTGCATCGCCGCCAGGATGAGGCGCTCGGAATTGAGCCCGGACATCAATTGGCGCCACCCGTTGCCGACCTCGCCGACGACTGCGGAATCGGGAACGAAGCAGTCGGTGAAGTAGAGGTCGTTCACCTCGCGGCCGCCGAGCGTGTCGATACCGCTGATCTTGAGCCCGGGAGTGTCGGCCGGGACGTGGAACTGGGTGAGACCCTCGTGCTTTCCGCCGGAGCGGTCGGTGCGGGCGATGAGAAGGATGCTCTTCGAGAAGTGTGCATTGGAGCACCAGGTCTTCTGCCCGTTGATCTTCCAGCCGCCCTCGACCTTCTCCGCGCGACAGGTCAGGGCGCCGACGTCCGACCCCGCCTCGGGTTCGGACATCGAGATCGATAGTGAGTCGCCCGCGACCACGCCCGCGAGCACCTCGCGCCGCAGGTCGTCGTGCGCGAACTTGGCGTACGCGGCAGCGGTGATGAGGGTCGGGCCCACCGCGCCGATCGGAGCCTGGCCGCGGACGGCCTCCTCCAGGAAGATGCACATCTCGACGTTGCCCGCGCCGGCGCCGCCGAATTCCTCTGCCACGTTGATTCCGGCCCAGCCGAGGCCGGCCATCTTCCGATACAGCTCGTCGGAGTGGGCCTCGGTCCCGTTGTTGGTGAGTGCGTCTCGCCGCTGCCGGGTGCCGACCTCGCGCTCACAGAAGTCGGCGACCGCCTGCGCGAAAGCTGCCTGTTCGGGGGTGAATTCGACCACGGGGTGACTCCTTGACATCGGCTGAATGAAACAGATCCCTACAAGTCGTATCACATATATCTAGCGATCGGTGAAGTGGCATGTGTCACATACGACCATCCTTCGCGCATCATTACAGTGGGTGATCATGGCCGACAGCAGCGACGACGAACGAGCGACGAAGCCGGAAGCAACGGACCCGGACCGAGCGGAGTTGTTGGCGCAGAACCGCGAACGCCGGGCCCGGATCCGTGACGAAGAGCGCGTCGAGAAGGCCGACGGCGATCAGGATCTCATCGAGATCGGTGTCGGCGGACCGGCCGATTCGCCGCGCAAGCTCGCCATCGCGTTCGCCGCGACGACGGCGCTTCTGGTGGTGGTCGTCGGGATCCTCGCCTACTTGCTCGTCTCGGAGGACTCGGCGGGTTCGGGGCGCTCAGACGAGCAGGGGGCGATCGTCGCAGCGAAGCAGTACGCGACCACCGTGCTGACGTACTCGGCGGGCGACTACGCCGATCTCGACAAGCGGATCCGATCGATCTCGACGCCTGATTTCGCCGACCGGTACATCCGATCCTCACAGCAGGCGCGGGAGGGCAACGACGCCGCGCAGGCCACCGGAACGGCCGTGGCCAGGGAAGCCGGAGTCGTGTCGATCTCCGACGACGAGGCGGTGGTCCTGGTCGCGATCGACCAGAACGTCAAGACGCCGCTGGCGCCCGATGCGTCGAAGGAGGGCATCGACTACCAGTCGCGCATCAAGATCATGATGTCGCGCGACGGTGATTCGTGGAAGCTGTCGGATCTGTCGGTGGTGTGAGCGCCCCGACGGTCTGTGCCGAAGCGGTCTCGCCGGTGAGCACCGCCGTGACGACGACCGCGATGGTCGGTGCATCGAGGTCGCGGTCGGCGATCGTCAGGTCAGTGGCGACGTTCAGTGCCGCGTGCACCAGGAATCGGGCGACGCCGGGGGCCACCCCGGGCCGGGCGCGCTGCAGCCACGTCGCCCATTCGTCGACGTTGACGCGCTGCTGACGCCGCAGCGCGCGCTGATCGGCGGGATCGAGCACTCCCGTGTCGCGCAGGTAGACCGTCATGATCCCGGGGTCGCCGACGCACAGTGCGCTGTACTCGGCGGCGAGCGCGACGAGTGCCTCGCGGGGAGTGTTCGCGTGTGCCAGACCTTCGGCGATCGCGGCGGTGGTGCGTTCCGAGCCGCGCCACAGGGCCGCGGCGAGAATCGCGTTCTTCGACGGGAAATGGCGGTACACGCCGGACGGCGGAAGACCGGCGGCGGCGCCGATCTGCTCGAGGGTCACGTCATGGAACCCGCGGTCGGCGAACAGTCGGATCGATTCGGTGAGGATCGTCTCGCGCCGACCGGCCGGGGCGAGGCCCCGAGTGCCGGCCGCGGGCTGCGGCTCTGGCAGGTCCAGATCGATGAGAGTCTCCACTGCCGCGCACAGGACGTCGAGGACGGTACGACGGGCGAGACCGATCCGGTGCGTCACCGGGCTGGCGACGACGGACAGGGTGGCGGTCACCAGAATCCGCGCGGTCCGGTCGTCGACTTCGGGGCGCATTCCGCGCAGGAGTGCGGTGAGCCGGTTCCGGGTCGTCGCCGACAGTTCCGCAAGGCGTCGGCGATCGTCTCCCCGCAACAGCCGGGGTTCGCGCCGGTAGACGTTCCCGGATTCGCGGTTGTCGAGCGCGTTGGCGGCAATCGACCGGACGACGGCGAGCAGTTCGCTGCGCGGGTCGTCCTCGGAGGGCACCGCGGCGACCGCGGCGGCCAGTTGTCCGGCCAGATGGATCAGCGAGGCAGCGAAGAGTTCGTACTTGCCCGAGAAGTGCTTGTACAGCGCGGGCGCTGAGATTCCGGCCTCGTCGGCGATCGCCCCGAGGCGGGTGGCGTGGAATCCGGACGAAGCGAAACTGCGCGCGGCGGCAGCAAGGATCACCTCCCGCCTGTCGGCCGGGCGTCTGCGTGTGCGTTCGGCGGTGCCGCAGTCGTCTCCGGTTTCCATGAGAAACGATGCTAGCGAACCTCCGTTGCGATGAATCTGGAAACCTAGAAGAGAGAACAAGCTGGTAGAGGACAATTATTAGGGTGGTAAGTTAATTTACATTCGCATGACGTAGATCACTTCCGGTGCTACGGTGGGGGCGATTGCCAGGGTTCACCGAGTCGAGGAGCGCGATGATCAGCGAGGCCGAGTGCCGTGACGGGGTCTGGGCGAGCATCGATGCGAACGGGATCGCGCGTCTGGAGATCGACCGGCCCCGGCAGATGAACGCACTCGACGGGCCCGCGTCCGCGCGCGTGATCGCCCTGTGTGACGAGTGGGCGGCGAGTCCCGACGTCCGCGTGGTGATCGTGTCCGGTCGAGGCGGATCGTTCAGCGCGGGAGCCGATGTGGCGGGGATGGCGCAGGACGCGCGGGGCTCGGGAGGCTTCGACGAGGCCGCCTCCCGGGCGATCATCGAGAACGGGTCGAATCTGGTCCGCGCGGTTCGGGGGCTGCCGATGCCGGTGATCGCCGCGCTCGACGGTGCCGCAGTCGGCATCGGCGCGTCGCTGGCTGTCGCGGCCGATCTCGTCTACGCCACCAGCCGCACCTACTTCATGCTCGCATTCGTCAATATCGGCCTGATGCCGGACGGAGGAGCGTCGGCCCTGTTCACCGCGGCGGTCGGCCGTGCTCGGGCCAACGCGATGGCGTTGCTCGGGGAGAAGCTGTCGGCCGCCGATGCGTACGACGCCGGGCTCATCACGGCGTTCTTCGATGACCCGGCCGGGCTCGCGGCGGCCGTCGACCGGGTTGCCGGACGACTGGCCCGCCGTTCCCCGCGCGCGCTCGCGCTGACCAAGTCGGCTCTCGACCGCCATTCGCTGAGCGGATTCGACGAGGCGCTCGAGCGTGAGATCTCCGGTCAGACCGAGCTCCTCCAGTCGCCGGAGTTCCAGTCCGCCTTGACGTCGTTCGTCGCCGGCCGCTGACCGACCGGCGTCACCCGTGCTTCTCGCCGCGCCCGCTATTTCCGCACCTCGATAGGAGATGACATGACCGAGACCCTGGGCTTCACGCTCACCGACGAACCGCTCCGTTCGCGCCGCAACCATTGGAACAACCAGGTCCGCCGACACGCCGAGACCCGCCCGGACGGGGTGGCCTTGCGTTTCCTGGGCAAGAGCACCACATGGCGGGAGCTCGACCACCGGACGCATTCGCTGGCGGCGGCGCTGCTGCGCCGCGGTGTGCGATTCGGCGATCGAATCATGGTCCTGATGCTCAACCGGACCGAGTACGTGGAACTCACGCTCGCCGCGAATCTGATCGGGGCGATCCCGGTCCCGGTCAACATCCGGATGGCACCCGCCGAGGTGGCCTTCCTCGTCTCCGACTCGGGTGCCCGGGTGATCGCGACCGAGACGATGCTGGCCCCGCTGGCCGACGCCGTCTCGCAGATCACCGGCTCCGTCGAGGAGATCATCACGGTCGGCGACGTCGCGAACCCCGCGCACCTGGCGTACGAGGATCTTGTGTCCGAGCAGGGTGAGCCGCTGCCCGATATCGACGTGCCGGAGGACACCGTCGCCCTGATCATGTACACGTCCGGCACCACCGGCAAGCCGAAGGGGTCGATGCTGACGCACCAGAATCTGCAGGCGCAGGCGGTCACGTGCATTCAGGCGCTGAACACCGCATCCGACGACATCGCGTCCTGCGTCGCCCCGATGTTCCACATCGCGGCGCTCGGTGCGATGACGCCGACCTTCTACATGGGTGCGACCACCGTGATTCATCCGCTCGGCAATTTCGATCCCGAGCAGATGCTCGACGTCCTGGAGGCGGAGGGCACGACCTCCATCTTCCTGGTGCCCGCGCAGTGGCAGGCGGTGTGCGCCGCGCAGCAGGCACGTCCCCGCGAGCTCAAGCTGCGCGTGGTCAGCTGGGGCGCTGCGCCGGCCTCGGACACGGTGCTGCGAGCTATGAACGAGACCTTCCCGGACGCGATGAACGTGGCCGTGTTCGGACAGACCGAGATGTCGCCGATCACGTGCGTGCTCGAGGGCAAGGACGCCTTGCGCAAACTCGGCTCCATCGGGAAGGTCGTCCCGTGCGTCACCGCGCGCGTGGTGGACGCCGCGATGAACGACGTGCCGCAGGGCGAGGTCGGCGAGATCGTGTACCGCGGCCCCAACCTGATGGCCGGCTACTGGCAGAACCCGCAGGGCACCGCGGACGCCTTCGCCGGAGGCTGGTTCCACTCCGGCGACCTGGTGCGTCAGGACGAGGAGGGTTTCCTCTACGTGGTCGACCGAGCGAAGGACATGATCATATCCGGGGGAGAGAACATCTACTGCGCCGAGGTGGAGAACGTGCTCTTCGGCCACCCGAAGGTCGCCGAGGCCGCGATCATCGGCCGCGCGCACGAGAAGTGGGGAGAGGTGCCGGTCGCGGTGGTCGTCCTCGCCGACGGGGTCGACGACCTGACGCTGGAGGAGATGGAACCGTTCCTGAACGAGAATCTGGCGCGGTTCAAGCACCCGAAGGATCTCGTCATCGTCGACGAACTGCCGCGCAATGCCGGCGGAAAGGTCGTCAAGCCGCAGTTGCGAGAGGCGTACGGCAGCAAAGACGCCGGACTCAAGAATTGAGAACTGTAACGTGTTTCATTTTTGTCGAGAAGTGACTACCCTCACTAGCAGATGCGGCTGAGGCCGTACGTCATCTGTGGGATGCGGCCTCGCCGCAACGGGATTCGAAATCGAGGTAAATGACTGTGAAGACCAAGGGCGCCATCCTCCGGGAGCTGAACACGCCGTGGAAGATCGAAGAGATCGAGATCGGTGATCCCAAGGCGCACGAGATCAAGATCCGCATGGAAGCAGCGGGCATGTGCCACTCGGACCATCACCTGATGACCGGCGGCATTCCGATGGGCGGGTTCCCGATCCTCGGCGGTCACGAGGGAGCGGGTGTGGTCGAGGAGATCGGTGAGGGCGTCACCGACTTCGAGGTCGGCGACCACGTGGTGCTGTCGTTCATCCCGTCGTGCGGCAAGTGCCGCTCCTGCAAGGCGGGCGTGGCCAACCTGTGCGACTTCGGTGCCATGCTGCTGCAGGGCGAAGCCGTCTCCGACCACACCTTCCGCATCCACACGGCCGCCGGTGAGCCGGTGTACCCGATGACCCTCCTCGGCACGTTCAGCCCGTACATGGTGGTGCACGAGGCGTCGGCGGTGAAGATCGACAAGGAGATCCCGTTCGAGGTCGCGGCACTGTGCGGCTGCGGCATCCCGACCGGCTACGGATCGTCCACCCGCAGCGGCGACGTCCGCCCGGGTGAGGATGTGGCGATCATCGGCGTCGGTGGCGTCGGAACAGCTGCCCTGCAGGGTGCGGTCATCGCCGGCGCGCGCAACGTCTTCGCCATCGATCCGGTGGAGTGGAAGCGTGAGCAGGCCCTGAAGTTCGGTGCGACTCATGCCTTCGCGTCCGTCGAGGAGGCCATGAACGAGATCGGTAACGCCACCGAGTGGGGGATGTGCCAGAAGGTGATCGTCACCGTCGGCGAGGTGCACGGCGAGGACGTCGACACCTGGCTGAGCATCACCGCCAAGAACGGCACGTGCGTGCTGACCGGCATGGGCAACATGATGGAGAACCAGGTCACGCTCAACCTGTCGATGCTGACGCTGCTGCAGAAGAACTTGCAGGGCAGCATCTTCGGCGGCGCCAACCCGAAGCTCGACATCCCGAATCTGCTGTCGATGTACAAGATCGGCAAGCTCAAGATCGAGGAGATGATCACCCGCCAGTACAGTCTGGACCAGATCAACGAGGGCTACCAGGACATGCTCGACGGCAAGAACATCCGCGGCGTCATCCGTTACACCGACGCCGATCGCTAGGCCCCGCTCGCGAGATTCTGACATCCTGAAGATCCGCCGGCTCATCGGGCCGGCGGATCTTCATATGCAGTGGGCCCGGGCAGCGGCCGGAGGTCCGACTGCCGGCGGCGAAGGGGAGAGATGACCGAGAAGAGGAGCTCGCGTTCACGTGCCGAGCGGGGAGCGGAGATCGCCGAGCGCGAGACCGTCGAGGGCGGAGCCTGGGCGGCCTCGCCGGAGGCGAAGTCGACGGCTCTGACTCTGCGCATCGTCGCCGCAGTGCTGTGGACAGTTGCGATCGCGGGTGAACTCGTCACCATCTTCTGGGTGCTGCGTCAGGATCCGCTCCGGATGTGGCTGCTGATCGTGATGATCGTCGTCATCGGCGCGTTCGCGCTGGCCGGATCGCTGCTGTGGAAGAAGGCCAATCGCTACGATCCGGCGTCCGAGAAGGACCGGGTCCGATTCTTCGTTCAGAACCAGCTCGGCGTGATCGTCACGGTGATCGCCTTCCTCCCGCTGATCGTCCTGATCTTCCTGAACAAGGACATGGACGGGAAGCAGAAGGGGATCGCGGGCGCAGTGGCGATCGTCGTCGCGGCTCTGGTCGGATTGGCCGGCGCCGACTGGGATCCGCCCTCGGTGGAGCAGTACGGCGTCGAGACCAATGTGGTCGAGCAGCTGACGGGCAAGAACCGCGTGTACTACACCAAGGGCGGTTCGGTCTTCCACGTCTGCGCCGACGTACCCGATCTCCGGCGGTCGGCGACGATACTCGACGGCACGGTGGACCAGGCGCACGCTGACGGCAAGGACCGGCTGACGAAGAAGTGGGTCTCCGAGGCGATCAACAACTGCGGGATCCCGGTGGAGCGGGTCGACGCCGTGCTCGGCGACGTCGACGACGTCACCTCCACGCTCGACGACGACCAGTTCACGACGGGCTCCGACGGCAAGCCCTCGGTCAACACCGATGTCGAGACGCCCGCTCCCGCAGGCACGCCGACGCCGGTCCGCTGACCGCACCGATCGGAGACGGGGAGTGCCGTGCGTGAGCTGACGAGTGACGATCTCGGGCTACTGCTGTCATTGTTCGCGGTCCTGCTGTTGGCGTTCGCGGCCAACTTCCACTTCTCGCGTACGTCGGTGCGGCGTCATCGGCGGGCCGCGTTGCTGTTCGTGGTGGTGAGCTTTCTCGGCGAACTCTCGACGGTGGTGGCGTTGATGCTGACGTGGGTCGCGCTGTGGAGTCCGGCCGCATGGGACAGGATCGACGATCTGCTGGTCTTCGTACCGGGCACGATCGCGATCCTGTGCGCGGTGGTGCTGACAGTGGAGTCGGTCTACGCGCGGTCGGTCAACATCATCAGGGCGGAGCGGGATCCCGCCACGCCGGGACACCGAACGCGCGATCGTGCCGGTGAGTAGGGTCGGTAGGCGTGAGATCACTCGAGACGCTTTCGGACTGGCCTGTCGACAACGTCTCCGCGGCCGTGCTCACCGCGGAGGGAACCGCCGGAACGTTCGGCGACCTCGCCCGCGTGTACGAGCTCGCGTCGGTCACCAAGCTCCTCGTCGCGCAGGCCGTGCTCGTCGCGGTGGAAGAGGGCGCGATCGATCTGCGGACTCCCGCCGGCCCGCCCGGAGCCACCGTCGCGCACCTGCTGGCGCATGCATCGGGCCTGGCCTTCGACAGCCGGCAGGTGGTCGCCGGCGTGGCCGAACAGCGGATCTACTCGAGCGCGGGATTCGAGGTGCTCGCCGAAGCGGTGGAAGCGGAGACCGGCATCGCCTTCGCCGACTATCTGCGCGAGGCCGTCTGCGATCCGCTCGGACTGACGGCGACGGAACTGTACGGTCCGGCCGGGCACGGTGCGCGGTCGACCGTCGCGGACCTCTCCCGGTTCGCCGCCGAGCGGCTCGCACCCCGGCTGATCTCCACCGGTCTCTCAGCGGAATCGGCGTCGGTGCAGTTTCCCGGGCTCGACGGATTCGTCCCCGGCTACGGCAAGCACCGGCCGAACGATTGGGGCCTCGGCTTCGAGATCCGGGGAACCAAGAGCCCGCACTGGACGGCTCCCGCTCATTCCCCGCGGACTCACGGGCACTTCGGCCAGGCCGGGACCTTCCTGTGGGTGGACCCCGATCGGCGGGCCGCCGCGGTGGTCCTCACCGACCGGCCTTTCGGGCCGTGGGCCAAGCCCCTCTGGAGTGAGTTCAACCAGGAAATACTCGACGAACTCGACGGCTCCGGCGGGTAGCCTCGGAACCAGGACGCGGTCTCGCCTCACATCCGGGTGGAGTCAGTCGGGTGCGGGGGCGCGTCGTCGCCGCGTTCGCACCCGAGAACCCGAAGGAGGCGTTTCGTGGCACGTTATGAACTCCCGACCACGACGGAGCTGCTCGAACTCGGGTCGCCGCGCGATCACGCGGTGACCGTCTATGCGCAGGCCAGTGCCGCGCAGTACGATCTCGCCCGAACCACGGTCAAGAGCGCGATGGACCGCGCCATCCGGTCGCTCCGCAACGGCGGCGGGAACCACGCGCTGGAGTCGGCCCTGCGCGAGAGGACCACGGCGATTCTCGCCGACGAGGGGTGGCGCAAGCTGTCGCACTCGCTGGCGGTGTTCATCACTCCGGAAGAGGGGGAGATGTTCGTCCTCCCGAACCAGTTGGAGAACCAGCTTCAGGTCGGCAGCTACTTCGACGTCGGGCAGCTGGTGCGCGCGGCGGCGGCCCCGCAGGACGCCTACGCGCTGACGCTGTCGGCCGACGGGTGGAACCTGTGGCAGGCGTCCGGAACGGAGCTGGCGTCGGAGATGGAGGTGGAGGCAGACGGCATCGGCGATGTCGCGGAGGCCACCAATCGCGCGACGGTGCGCGGACGGATCCATGCCCGTCGGCTGCACGGCGACGAGGGCACCAAGCTGCTCCTCGAGACGTACGCCAAACGCGTGCACGAGGTGGTGGTGAAGGCGATCGACGCCGATGACCCGTCCGCCGAGCGCCCGCTGTTCGTGTTCGCCGCCGATCCGCTGCTGGACATGTACCGGAACCTCGACCGCGGCTTCCGCGAACTCGTCGCGGTGCCCGGAAGCCCCGACGAACTGACGGCGGTGCAGATCGATGCCAGGATCCGCCAGGAACTCGCGGACATCAACTCCCGCCGCGCCAACGCGACGGTTGAGAAGATCGCCGACGGCGTGGCCAAGGGCCTCGTCGCGACCGACCTCGTGGATGTGGCACGGGCGGCGGTCGCGGGCAACGTCGACACCCTGGTGTACGACTTCACCGTCGACGTCCTCGGGCGCCTGGACAACGAGACGGGCGACGTCACGTACGCCGACGACGGCTACGACCTGCTGTCACGCATCGCGGTGTGGGTGCTGCAGACGGGCGGCCGGGTGATTCCGGTTCGCGCGTCCGAGATCGTCTCCGACATCTGGAACGGCACCGTGACGGCTCGGCTGCGTTACCCGCTGAGTACCTAGGACAGAGCTCGCGACAGACGACGGCCGCTCGGAGCAGAACGCTCCGAGCGGCCGTCGTCTGTCGAAGAACCGGGGTGCGGCGGCGGTTCAACCCACCCGCTGGCGCAGCCACGTGACCTCTGCGCCGACACCGCCCATGCGGTAGTTCTCCAGGCCCTCGTCCCACGCGGTGCCGAGGATGGCGTCGAGCTCTCCGGCCAGGCCGGCACTGTCGGGCTGTGCGTCCATCAGCGCGCGCAACTGCATCTCTCCGACGATCACGTCACCGTTGGCTCCGGTGGACCCACGCCACAGACCCAGCCCCGGCAGATAGCAGAAGCGTTCGCCGTCGACACCCTCGCTGGGGTTCTCGGTCACCTCGAAGACCAGGCCGGACCATTCGCGCAGCGCATTGGTCAGCCGTGCGCCGGTACCGACCGGCCCCGTCCAGTCGACGGTCGCACGCATGCGGCCGGGCTCGGCGTCCTGTTCGGACCACTTCAGGTCGGCCCGCGCATTCAGAGTCGACGACAGCGCCCACTCCACGTGCGGGCACAGCGCGACGGGAGAGGCGTGGATGTAGACCACGCCGCTCGTCATGTCCGCAAACTGATTCAGATTGCGCACCTTTTCACCTCCGGTTCGACGAGGAACGTCTTCCCCAAGCGCACCTACGCCGGAACTCGGATATCACACTGCTGATACAAAGTATGCCTTGTGATGTGCGTGTTGCGCTAGTTCTTTTTGGTGCGGATGTGTTCCTCGACGGACGACGGGCGACGGGCCGGCGCAGTCCGCCGGGAACGACGATGTCCCCGGCGCCGTACAGGCGTCCGGGGACATCGTCGAACTCATGCGCTCCAAGTGCGCGTCACAGCGGAATGTTCTTGTGCCGTCCGCGTCGGGCAGGCGCCGAAGCGAGGGCCTCGGCGATGATGCTGCGAGTCTTGGCCGGATCGATGATCTCGTCGACGACGCCGATCGACTGGGCACGGCCGACGCCGCCTGCGATCTGCTCGTGCTCCTGGGCGAGGCGCTCGTGAAGCTCCTCGCGCTCCTCCTCCGGGGCCGCGGCGAGGGTCTTCTTGTGCAGAATGCCGACGGCGGCCTTGGCGCCCATGACGGCGACCTCGGAGCCCGGCCAGGCGAAGACAGCGGTGGCGCCGAGGGCGCGCGAGTTCATGGCGATGTAGGCGCCGCCGTAGATCTTGCGGGTCACGAGCGTGACACGCGGCACCGAGCACTCGGCGAACGCGTGCAGCAGCTTGGCGCCGCGGCGCACGACGCCGTTCCACTCCTGGCCGACGCCCGGGAGGTAGCCGGGGACGTCGGTGATGACGATGATCGGCACACCGAAGGCGTCGCACAGGCGCACGAAGCGGGAGGCCTTCTCGGCGGCCTCCGAGTTCAGGCAACCGCCCATCCGGAGCGGGTTGTTCGCGACGATGCCCACGCTGCGGCCCGACAAGCGGCCGAAGCCGACGGTGATGTTCGGGGCCCACTTGGCCTGGAACTCCTCGAAGGTGGTGACCTCCGACTCGCCGTCCGCCGCGAGCTGGGTGTCGAGGAGGGCCTCGACGATCGGGTGGACGTCGTAGGCGCGCCGATTCGACTCGGGCAGCAGTGCGCGCAGGTCGGTGTCGCCGGCCTCCGCCTTCTCCCGGTTGAAGTGACCCTGCTGCGAGAACGTGCCGACCAGACGGCGGGCGCGCCAGTACGCGTCGGCCTCCGAGTCAGCGGTGATGTGGCTGACGCCGGAGCGCTTGCCGTGGGTGTGCGGTCCGCCGAGCGATTCCATGTCGACCTGCTCGCCGGTGACGCTCTTGACCACGTCGGGCCCGGTCACGAAGACCCGGCCCTCCGGAGCCATGATCACGACGTCGGTCAGGGCCGGTCCGTACGCGGCACCGCCCGCGGCGAACCCGACCACCACGGAGATCTGCGGCACGTAACCCGATGCGCGCACCATGGCCTCGAACACGCCCCCCACAGCGTGCAGGGCCTCGACGCCCTCGGCCAGTCGAGCGCCGCCCGAGTGCCAGATGCCCACGACGGGCGCCTGCTCGGCGATCGCGGTGTCGATCGCGTTCACGATGTGAGCGCAGCCGACGATCCCCATGGCACCGCCCATCACGGTGCCATCGGTGCAATAGGAGACGGTGCGAACACCGTTGACGTCGCCGATCGCCGCCAGCACACCCGATTTGTCTCGGGGATGCAGCAGCTCGACGGTTCCGTCGTCGAAGAAGCTAGTCAACCGCAGCAACGGATCGCGCGGATCCGTCGCCTCCTCACGGCCGGGGATGGGTGCCAGTGTGGTCATCGGGTTCTCCTATGCGGGGGTTGGGGATCAGTATCGGCCGAATGCCAAGGCCACGTTGTGCCCACCGAATCCGAAGGAGTTGCTCAGCGCGAAGTCGATCTGTCCGCGGCGAGCCTCACCGTGTACGACGTCGATGTCGCCGCACTCCGGATCCAGGTTGTCCAGATTCAGCGTCGGGGGAATGACGGAGTCCTCCACCGACTTGATGGTCAGGACCGCTTCGAGAGCGCCGACGGCGCCGATCGAATGGCCCAGGGCTGACTTGGGCGCGTAGATGGCTGCGTGGTTGCCCACGGCGGCCTGGATGCCCAGCGATTCTGCGGTGTCTCCGATGGGGGTGGACGTCGCATGCGCGTTGACGTGCGTGATGTCCGATTTCTGCAGACCGGCGGTCTGCAGGGCTCGGGCCATCGCGCGGGTGTTGCCCTGCCCCGAGGGGTCGGGGGCGACGATGTGGAACCCGTCCGAGGTGATGCCGGTGCCCATCAGCCGAGCGTGGATGTGAGCACCGCGCGCCTTGGCGTGGTCCTCCCGCTCGAGGACGAGCATGGCCGCGGCCTCGCCGAAGACGAATCCGTCGCGGTCGGAGTCGAACGGGCGCGACGCGGACGCCGGATCGTCGTTCCGGGTGCTCATCGCGCGCATCATGCTGAAGGCTGCGATCGGCACCGCGTCGATGTGTCCTTCGACGCCGCCGCACACGATCATGTCGGCGTCGCCCATGACGATGTGACGCCATGCGTGTGCGATCGCCTCCGCACCCGACGAGCATGCCGAGACCGGGGTGATGACGCCGGCGCGTGCGCCGATGTTGAGACCTGCGACGGCCGCGGGCCCGTTGGGCATCGCCATCGAGACGGCCAGCGGCGACACCTTGCGGTAGTTGCCGGTGTCCTTCAGAGCTCGGTCGGCGTCGATCAGCGAGTCCGCGCCGCCGATGCCGGTGCCGAGAACCACGCCGAGCCGGTCGGGGTCGACCTCCGGCTCGCCGGCCTGCGCCCACAGGCGCTTGCTCATCACATGCGACATCCGCTCGACGTACGACATGCGTCGCGCCTCGATGCGAGTCACTTCGTTGGTCGGGTCGTCGACGAGACGACCACCGATGCTGACCGGCAATTTGTACTGCTCGACGAAATCGTCGGTCAGCTCCCGAATGCCGGTCTTACCGGCGACGAGATTTTCCCAGGTCGTGTCGAGATCAGCTCCCAGGGACGTGGTGGCGACCATGGAGGTCACCACCACGCTGGGGAACTCTCCACCGCGAGTGGAAAAGTCACGCAGCTCGGTCATGCTACGCCTGGCCGCCCTCGATCTGGGCGGCGATGGCTGCAGCGGTCTCGGGGTTCTCGGCCTCGAGCTTCTGGACGTAGGCGACGGTGTCGCCGACGGTGCGCAGGCTGGCGAGATCCTCGTCCGGAACCTTCACGCCGTACTTGTCCTCGACCTGGACGGCGATCTCCACCATCGACAGCGAGTCGATGTCCAGATCGTCGACGAACGACTTCTCCAGCGTCACCTCCGACGGCTCGATGCCGGTGACTTCCTCGATGATCTCGGCGATGCCTGCGACGAGCTGTTCCTGAGTGGCGGCCACGGTGTGGCTCCCTTCTTCGTTTCTGTACTGCTATGTGGTTTTCCGGAGTCAGCGTGTGCTGAGTGGACGGGCCGTGAGGCCTTCCGGGGGTCGGGTGCTGCCGACCGCTATCCAAGTCCTGGGAGGTCCTCCAGATCGGCGGGGACCTTGACGGCTCGCGAGGGCACGCCCTTCAATTCACGCTTGGCGATGCCCACGAGCGTCCCGCCCGGCGCGAGTTCGACGATCGCGTCGGTGCCCGCCTCGCGGAGGTAGTCCGAACAGAGGTCCCAGCGTACGGGGCTGGTGACCTGAGTGACGAGTCGGCGCAGGGCTTCGGCGCCGGTGGGAACGGGGCGACCGTCTGCGTTCGAGAGCAGGGTCCGGGTGGGGTCGGCGGGCGTGATCTGCGCCGCTGCCTCGGCGAACGCGTCCTGCGCCGGTGCCATGAACCGAGTGTGGAACGCTCCAGCGACCGCCAGTTTGCGCGTGCGCGCCTTGGCGGGCGGCGCCGACATCAGCTTGTCGATGGCGACGACCGAACCCGCGGCGACGATCTGTCCCCTCGCGTTGCGGTTGGCGGGCACGAGGTCGAGATCGTCGAGGAAGGCGAGCACCTCGGTCTCATCGCCGCCGAGGATCGCGGCCATGGTGGTCTCCTCCAGCGCGCAGGCCTTGGCCATCTCGGCGCCACGCACGCCGGCCAGGATCATCGCCTCATCGGCCGTCAGGACGCCCGCGACGGCGGCGGCGGCGACCTCGCCGATCGAGTGTCCGGCGATCACGACGTCCGCGGGCAACTCGCCGTGGCGGCGGCGGAACTCGTCGAACGAGAGCAGTGCGGCGGCGACCACGAGCGGCTGGGTGACCGCGGTATCGGTGATCTCCTCCGCCGTCGCTGTGGTTCCGAGGCGTTCGAGGTCGAGTCCGATGGCCTCGGACCACGCGGAGACGCGGTCACGAGCCCCGGGCAGCTCCAACCATTCGGTGAGCATGCCGGGTGTCTGGGAGCCCTGGCCGGGCGCAAGCAACGAAAGCACGTGACTAGGGAACACCTTTCAGCTGTGTCGTAGTGGTGTTGCTGGGTACGAACCTTGGCGGCGATATTTGTAGGGTTCCTACAAAAGTGACTCTGTCGGTGTTCCCATCGTCATCGGGTTGAGATCCGTTACGCGATCGAGTCTGACAAACACCGAACAGGGTCTATACGGCTACTTTGCCGTGACGAGTGTTACTCAGGGGGCTGAATGGGGCGTTCCTTGATGGTTTCGTGCCAATCTCCCGATGGTCAGTGCGACACGCAGAACGAAAGCGTCTCGGGGGTTAGATGCGTCACGTCCGGTGATGTCGGCCACCTTCTTTAGGCGATACCGCACAGTATTTGGATGGATATACAGTTCCCTGGCACAAGTTTCCACCTGGCCGCCGCTGTCGAGGTAGGCCTCGACGGTGTTGACGAGGGTCTCCGAACCGCTCAAGGGTTCCACGATCGTCTCGTCCATCGTCTCGATCGCTGAGCGGTCGCCGTTGAGCGCCCGCTCGGGAAGCAGATCCCAGCTGTAAGCCGGTCGCGGCGCGTTGGGCCATCCGACCACCGCCCGGAGTCCGGCCATGGCCTCGACGGCGCTCGCGTGGGCCGATCCCAGGTTCGGCGTGGTCGGGCCGATCACCACGGGACCCTCGGCGAAGTGCTCGAGGAGGTCGGTGAGAAAGCGGTCGGACGGCCGCAGCGGCCCCTCGACGATCGCGACGAGGGTGCTGCCCTGCACCACCGAGAGTGCGGCGCGGTCGTACTGTTTGGCGGTGTTGTGGAGCGTCAACGCGACCGACACGTTCTGTTCCGGGGGCGGAGATCCGACGATCACCGTCGCCGCGGCGTCGGTGGACCAGTTCAGTGCCGCCGCGCGCGAGAGCAACTGCGGGCCCTCGTCACCGCGCACCACGGCGTCGACCACGAGTGCCTCCATGCGCGAGTCCCACGCGCCACGCGACTCGGCGGCCGAGGCGTAGATCGCGGCGGCGGCGAATCCGATCTCCCGGCCGTACCGCAGCACCGATTCGGTGAGTGCGCGGAGCTGGGCGTCGTTCCGGGCCAGGAGCGGAAGCCACTTCTCGAAGAACTCCATCGCCACGCGCACCATCTCGACCGTCTGCAGCAGTGAGATGCGCCGGGCCAGGTCCTGGGGGACCACCTGGAATGCCTGGACGGTGAACTTGACGTTCCCCTCCGGGTCCTGGATCCACTCCACGAAGTTGACGACCGCCGTCTGGACCACCAACTGCACGCTGGCCCGCTGCGCCGCGTCGAGGTCGCTGAAATAGGGCAGTTGCTCGGACATCGAGTGGATCGCTTCGGTGGCCAGTCGGCCGCTGTACTGCTTCACGCGGCGCAACAGGGTGTCGGGCAGCGCGTCGTGCACGGTGGCCGGCGCGGGCACGTGGGCGCCGCGCGCGCCGAAGACGTCGGTGGCGCGCGTCGTCTTCAGACGGGGGTCGGGTTCGGCATCAGGCACGGATTCAATGTAGACCGCTCGCGACCCGCTGTGGCCGGGTCGTATCGGCCGGCCGGACTGGGCCGATGGTCGCGGGCGCTGTCCGTCGAACGTCCCCCCCTGCGCCGAGACGACCGAACGCCGGCGACGCGAGGTCGCCGGCGTTCGGGTGGTCGGACCGGTCAGGCGACGCCGGGGTCGCTGGTCTGCTCGGGAGCAGCCGAGACGTCGTCGATCTGGTACTTCCGGGCGGCGTCGGCCGCGACGGTGCGGTCGATCTTGCCGTCGCGGGCCAGCGCCACCAGCACTCCGACGACGATGGATTCGGCGTCGATGTTGAAGTAGCGGCGTGCGGCGGGGCGGGTGTCGGAGAATCCGAAGCCGTCGGCGCCGAGGGTGAGATACGTCCCTGGAACGTACGCGCGGATCTGTTCCTGGACGCCGCGCATGTAGTCCGAGACGCCGACGAACGGGCCCTTGGCGTACTGCAGCACCTCGGTGAGGTACGGCCGCGTCGACGACCCCGGGTTGCGCAGTTCGGCCCGATCGGCGGCGATGCCGTCGCGGGCGAGCTCCGACCACGAGGTCACCGAGTACACGTCGGCGGCCACGTCCCACTCCTGCGCCAGCAGGTCCTGGGCGCGCAGGGCATCGCCCATCGTGACGCCCGAGACGAGGATGTTCGCGAAGTGCGCCGCGGGCTGCGGTGCCCTCCGGTACCGGTAGATGCCCTTGAGCAGCCCCGCGACGTCCAGATCCTCCGGCTCGGCCGGCTGGGTGATGGGCTCGTTGTAGACGGTCACGTAGTAGAAGACGTTCTCCGCATCCGGACCGTACATGCGCTCGAGACCGTCGACGACGATGTGCGAGAGCTCGTACGCGAACGCCGGGTCGTAGGAGATGGCGCCCGGGTTGGTCGCGGCGAGCAGCGGAGAGTGTCCGTCGGCGTGCTGCAGACCCTCACCGGTCAGCGTGGTCCGGCCCGCGGTGGCTCCGATGACGAATCCCCGGGCCATCTGGTCGGCCGCGGCCCAGAGACCGTCGCCGGTCCGCTGGAAGCCGAACATCGAATAGAAGATGTACAGCGGGATCATCGGCTCGCCGTGCGTGGCGTACGACGTGCCGACCGCGGTGAAGCTGGCTGTGGAACCGGCCTCATTGATGCCCTCGTGCAGGATCCGGCCGTTCTCCGCCTCCTTGTAGGCGAGCATCAGTTCGGCGTCGACGGACGTGTAGTTCTGGCCGTGCGGGTTGTAGATCTTCAAGGTGGGGAACCAGGAGTCCATGCCGAAGGTCCGGGCCTCGTCCGGGATGATCGGAACGATGCGCTTGCCGACCTCCTTGTCGCGCAGGAGCTCCTTGAAGATGCGGACCAGCGCCATGGTGGTCGCCACCTGCTGGTTGCCCGAGCCGGATGCCACGGCCTTGAGGGCGGGTGCCGGATCGGCCTGCAGCGGCTTGGCCGCCACCTTGCGGCTCGGGACGAATCCGCCGAGCTGCTTGCGCCGTTCCAGCATGTACTGGATCTCCGGAGAGTCCATACCCGGGTGGTAGTACGGCGGCAGGTACGGGTCGGCCTCGAGCTGCGCATCGGTGATCGGCACATGCGCGGTGTCGCGGAAGGCCTTCAGATCGTCGAGCGTCATCTTCTTCATCTGGTGGGTCGCGTTGCGGCCCTCGAAGTGCTTGCCGAGCGTGTAGCCCTTGATCGTCTTCGCCAGGATCACCGTGGGCTGTCCCTTGTGGGCCATGGCGGCGGCGTACGCGGCGTAGATCTTGCGGTAGTCGTGACCGCCGCGCTTGAGGTTCCAGATGTCCTCGTCCGAGAGATCGTTGACGAGTTCCTTGGTGCGCGGATCACGGCCGAAGAAGTGGTCGCGGATGAACGCGCCGTCGTTGGCCCGGTAGGTCTGGTAGTCGCCGTCGGTGGTGCGGTTCATCAGGTTGACCAGCGCACCCTCCTTGTCGGCGTGCAGCAGATCGTCCCACTCGCGGCCCCACACCACCTTGATGACGTTCCAGCCCGCGCCGCGGAAGAACGACTCCAGTTCCTGGATGATCTTTCCGTTGCCGCGGACCGGGCCGTCGAGCCGCTGCAGATTGCAGTTGATGACGAAGGTCAGGTTGTCGAGCCCGTCGATGGCGGCGACCTGCGCCAGACCGCGCGACTCGGGCTCGTCCATCTCACCGTCGCCGAGGAACGCCCAGACGTGCTGGTCGGAGGTGTCCTTGATTCCGTTCGCGTGCAGGTATTTGTTGAACCGGGCCTGGTAGATCGCGTTCATCGGGCCCAGGCCCATCGAGACGGTGGGGAACTGCCAGAACTCCGGCATCAACCGGGGATGCGGGTACGACGGCAGCCCGCCGCCTTCGCCGGCGTGGCTCTGCTCCTGACGGAAGCCGTCGAGCCGCGCCTGGTCGATGCGTCCTTCCAGGAAGGCGCGCGCGTAGATGCCGGGTGAGGCGTGGCCCTGGATGAAGACCTGGTCGCCGCCGCCGGGATGATCCTGGCCGCGGAAGAAGTAGTTGAAGCCGACTTCGTAGAGCGAGGCCGACGACGCGTACGTCGAGATGTGGCCGCCCACGCCGATGCCGGGCCGCTGTGCTCGGTGGACCATGATCGCGGCGTTCCACCGGATGAAGGCGCGGTAGCGGCGCTCCAGATCCTCGTCCCCGGGGAACTCGGGTTCCAGTTCGGTCGGAATCGTGTTGACGTAGTCGGTGTTCGTCAACGCGGGGATGCCCACACGCTTGTCCTCCGCGCGTTCCAGAATGCGCAGCATGAGGTACCGCGCGCGCTCGGGGCCCGCGTCGGCGAGCATGGCGTCGAAGGACTCGAGCCACTCGTCGGTCTCCGTGGGGTCGTTGTCGACCAGGTAGGACGCGACGCCGTCCCGAATGACCTGAACGCGGCTCCCGCTCGACGCCGGCGCGCCGGCCTTGTCGGTGCCGGCGATCTGATCAGTCACTGTCTGCCACCTATCTCGCAGTCCACCGAAGCGATTGCCGCCGCGAACTGCATGTCGGGGCCGCCGGGGTGGGGCGGCCGGATACGTGCCGCGGAACGATGGTGCGGCCTTGCCTATATCGTGCCGCAAATCACCGGCTCTGGCGCAAGATGTGTCCAGTCACATGCCGCTCGGGTGCGGTAGCGTCGGCGTATCCGCTGCTTCTCTCCCGAAAGGGGGACCTCGTGGGCCGGACGGCTCGGTCGATCGTGGTCGCGGCGACGGCGCTGACCGCTGTCGCCGCCGTCCCGGCGTGCTCATCGGACGACGAGTCGCCGAGTCCGACGGTCTCGGTCGGCACGGTCACCAGGACCGTTGCCCGCGCGGGATCCTCCGAAGCGGAGAAAGTCGCCGTCGTCCGATTGTGCCAGCAGGTGATCACTTCGGCCGGTGTGATGGCACGCGATTACAACGCCTTCGTCAAACGCCTCAACGAGGTCCAGGATTACGCGAAGGTCGGATCCGAGGACCGCTGGGCGGTCGACACTCTCGACACGGGTGCCGAGGAGGTCCGCAAGGCCGTCTCGCCCGAGGTGCCGGAGAAGGTCGACGCGCAGGTGGAGGCATTCGTCGCCAGTGCCGAACGCCTGGCCGAGCAGATTCAGGCGAAGCGGCGCCAAGCGCTCAACGGCGCCTCCGACAGATGGGACGCGGACCGTACCGCACTACTCGACACGTGCGCGGGGTATCTCCCCGCGGGATCGGCGTGAACCGTCCCGAATCCGTTGCAGAGAAGCACCAATCCCGTACTTCGGGCGGTTAGACACTGTGCTCGGGGGTAGTTTGCCTTTACGCTGTCACATAAGTTGCGCCGTCGTGGCGTGGCCCGGCACGTGCGGAATGCACGGCCCGCTACATCGAATGGAGGTCGTACGCGGTGGTAACCGCCCCAGAAGGCAGGGCTGTCAAGCTCGGTTTCACCAACGGCATGGTGGTGCAGGAGATCGGGTGGGACGAGGACACCGACGATGATCTCCGAATCGAGATCGAGGACGCGATCGATGCCGAGATGCTCGACGACGATGCGGACGACGTCATGGACGCCGTGGTGCTGTGGTGGCGCGACGACGACGGAGACCTCGTCGATGCGCTGATGGACGCGATCGGTCCGCTCGCCGAAGGCGGGTTCATCTGGGTGCTGTCGCCGAAGACCGGCCGCGACGGTTACGTCGATCCCAGCGAGATCGCGGAGGCCGCGCCGACCGCCGGACTCACGCAGACCTCCGTCGTCAATCTCGGAGACTGGTCCGGCGCCCGTCTGGTCACGCCGAAGGCGCGCGCGGGTAAGCGCTGATGGCCGCTCAGTCGGTGGCCGCACCCCTCGCGACGGGGACTCTCGCCCCGGATTTCGAGTTGCGGGACCAGAACAATCAGGTCGTCAAGCTCTCCGCGCTGCGCGACCGCAATGTGCTGATCGTCTTCTTCCCGCTGGCCTTCACCGGCACGTGCGAAGGCGAACTCGGCTTTCTGCGCGACAATCTGCCGCGTTTCGACAACGACGACGTCACCGTGGTCACGGTGTCGGTGGGCCCGCCCCCGACTCACAAGGTGTGGTCGTCGGCGCAGGGTTTCCTGTTCCCGATCCTCTCGGACTTCTGGCCGCACGGTGCGGTGGCGGAGGCGTACGGCGTCTTCGACGCCGAGCGCGGCTTCGCCAATCGCGGGACGTTCGTTGTCGGGCGCGACGGTGTCGTGGCGTACTCGGCGATGGTCGGTCCGGGCGAACAGCGCGGCGACGAGACCTGGGACGCGGCGTTGGCGGCTGTCGCGCAGTAGCGCCGTTCCACCGGTCGGGCCGCGTGACGGTGTGACCGAGGCGCCGGGCTCAGCGCCGGGGGAACGAGGTGGCCAGCGCGGTCGCGAGCAGGCGGTTGCGCTGAATCATCGCGTCCGGGGTGTAGTGCACCCCGTCGACGTACCAGGACCGGTCCGTATGCGCGGCGAAGTCGTAGACCCGCAGGTTCGGGTAGCGGTGCGCAGCACGGCGGAGCGCCGCGTTGAATGCGCGCATGTGTGCGTCGGCGTACTGGGGTAGGGCTCCGTCGCCCGTGCGCACCGTGGGCCAGAGAACCGGTCGGCCGGCCAGACGGTGCATCACCAGGTCGATGCGGCGGTCGGCGCTGATATGACTGCCCTCCGCGATGCGTGCCGCGTCGTTGGCTCCGAGTGCGATGACCCAGCAGCCGTCGTGGCCGCGGCGGCGTTGATCGTCGATCGCTTCGAGTCCGCTGGGGCGGCCGCCGGCCGGTTCGACGACCGCACGGCCGTTGGCCGCGTCGAGATAGACCTTCTTCGCGCCCACGCGCCGGTACTGGGGGGTCATGCGGTCGGTGGGGCTGGGCACGCGAAGCGAGTTGTCCAGACCCACCGACGTCGAATCGCCGATCTGAATCACGGTGTTGCACATCGTCTTCTGATTCGGGCGCGGCAGGTTCTGAGTGCCGGATCCGAGCGGATGAGTCAGCACCCAGAGGTACGACGGAACGTCGAACGGTGTGTCGGAGACTCCGCGCTGCGTGCTCAGATTCTGAGTGATGATCCGGGAGACGGCGTCGAGCGTTCCGGCGACGTCGGTCTTGGCCGACGCCGCGGGCGCGACGATCGTCGTTACGGCGGCCGCCGCGATGACAGCAGCAGTGAGTCGCCGCCCGCGGCGGAAGCGCGTGCGGCGGCGGTCGTCGGTAACAGGAGTCTCAGTAGTCACAACAATTACATTGCACCGGACGTGCGACACTCGCCGCAACGCCCGAGCGTGTCGGTTGAGTCACAGTTCCCGGTCGAGTCGAACGTGGTCCCGGCGTCGGCGGGCGGGGGACCGGGAGAGCTCAGATGAGGTAATGCAGGCTGCGGATGATCGCCGCGCCGAGTTCCGTATCGCCGGTGACCTCCACCTCCGCGTCGCCGGCGCTGGGCCGTCCGCCGACCGAACGGGCGAGGTCGAGCCCGTCGAGGCGGAGCGTGACGTCGGGCTCTCCGTCGACGGCCGGCACCACCGCGGCGCGGTCCTCGGTGACGACGAAGAAGGTGAACGGATACAGGCCGGTGATGTCGAAACGGACAGTGCTGCCGACCTCGGCGCGAGCCTTCTTGCCGACGACGTACGGCATCGAGCTCTCGATCTCGCGGAGCGCCCAGTGCGCCGGCTCCACGTTCTCGGGGACGCCGAGGCCGAGCGCGTCGCGGATGTCGATCTCGTGCACCCAGCAGTCGAAGTCGCGGACCCGCATGAATCGCCCGTAGGTGTCCGGACCGGCGGGCGTGGCCGTCTCGGCGTCCCACTGGCCTTCGGTCATGCCGCGCAGCGCCTTGCTGCGCTCAGCGGTCACCGTGCGGAGGTCGGTCATCAGCTCGTCGCGGGACCGCGATCGGTAGTGGTCGATCCACCGCTCGTTGAGTTCGCCGATCGGGTTCTTCACGTGGGCGATCTGCGAGGTGTCGATGGACGACTCGGGCTGCCTGCCGGCCAGCATCGACTCGGTGCCCGCGATGTGTGCGACGATGTCGCGGATCTGCCACCCGGGCAGGGGTGACGCGGCGGTCCATTGCGCGTCGGACAGTGGGGAGACGAGGTCGTCGATGGCCTTCCACTGAGTCTCGAGTGCGCTGATCAGCGGTTCCTGCGGCACGATGGTCGTCACTGGGCATCCTTCCGTGGAATGGGGGCTCCGCTTCACGCTAGCCGTAGCGGTCGCGCGTATCCCGGTTTGGGTCCGACGCCGCCGAGCCGATATCTTGGTGTGGGCCGCAGCACGTCTCGGCCGGGCGCGTATAGCTCAGCGGTAGAGCTCTGGTCTTACACACCAGCGGTCAGGGGTTCGAATCCCTTTGCGCGCACCACCAATCGCAGATCAGGCCCCCTTCCGGGAATCCGGGAGGGGGCCTTTCTTCGTCTCACCCACCTGAAACCCACCCGAAACAGGTCGCACCGGAGCCAACTGATTCAGCGCATGCCGCATATCGGCAGCGACCTTCGCCCGCTGCACATAGTGCCGGCGCGTGATCTCCGGAGACGAGTGACCGAGCTGCCCAGCAGCCGCATCCATACCCTCAACGCCCTCGATGATCGTCGCGACCGTCTTCCGGAACACGTGCGGTGTCACCCAGTCGAACAGATCCTCGGGACCGTCAGGTTCCCCGTTCTCGTCGTAGACGATGGTCGACCGCGCAGCACGCAACTGCCGCCGGATGTTCGACGTACGCCGAGGCCCACCGGTGCGCGACGGGAACAGTAGGCCAAGCTCGTCAGTTGGGAGGTTCCGGGCGATCTGGCGCTTCACCGCGGCGACCATGAAGTCTGGCATCGGCAGCCACTGCATTGCTCCGTCACTCTTCGCCTGCGGCACGAAGACCCCACGCTTGTCGACCTTCCCGGTGATGCGGATCATCGCCGGGGTATCTCCGTCAGCCCACTGGATCGCCGACTTCTGAAACGCTAGGACCTCAGATATGCGGCCACCGGACCCGACGAGACAGTCGGCGAGGTCGGGGAAGTCGAGGCCACGTGGAGGGCCACCGCGAGCATTGCCGCCAGACCACGTCGCGATCCGCACTCGCAACTGCTGCAGCTCGGCGATTGTGAGGGCTCGCGGCGGCTTTGGGTCCGCGGTGCGGCGCGTCGTATCGGCCACCGGATTGTGCGTGATGGCGTCGTGCTGGGCAGCGAGCTTCATCATCCCCGACAGCACGACCCTAGCGAGGCGCGCATAGTTCGGGGATTCGACAGCCCGGATGAAAGCGTCAAGGCGTCCGACTGTGGCTTCGCCGACTCGGACGGCGCCGACCGCAGGAACTATCACGGTATCGATGATCTCGTTGTAGTTGTCGATCGTCCCTTGGGCGAGTTTGCCTTCGGCTTCGCGTTTGGTGATCCAGAGGGCAGCGAGGTCAGTGAGGGTGGTGTCGCGGGTGATGTCGCTGATGTCGTCTGTTGGTTTGGCGCGGTCGCGGAGTGCTTCCTTCAGGGCGCGTTCGGCGGCGGCACCGGTCTTCCCGAACCGTTCGACGGGTCGGGTGCGGCCGTCCCAGTCGCGGTACTTGGCGCGGGCCCGCCATCGTCCGGGTGAGACTTCGGTGCGGGTGATGGTGCCCCATGTGCCGAGGGGGAGTGGTGGGCGTGCCATGTGGGCTATCTCCTGGTGATGCGGCGGAGCCGGTTTGTGAGTGTTGGGTTGTGGGCGAGTGCTTCGGGGTTGTCGAGGAGTCTCCCGATTCGTTGCCAGTAGCGGGTGACGCTGAGGCCGAGTTCGGTGCGGACGGCGTCGGCGTGGGCGCCGCGGTCTCGGTAGGTGCGTGCCGCGAAGTCGAGCAGGCGTCGGTCGTCGTCGATCATGCGATCCTCCACTCGTCGACGTCGAGCTGGTCGCGCTCGGCGTCGGTCAGGTAGTGCATGCGCAGCGCGAGCGTGTACTCGTCGACCCACAGTGCGACGGCGGGGTCGGGTTCGCATTGGACGGCCGCGATCTCCTCGATGGGGAGCAGTCGCCGCGCGGCCTCGATGTGCACGAGGCGTTCTTGCTTCTGGAGGTGCCAGCGGGAGCATGCGATGCCGTCGTCGCCTCGCTCGCAGTGCACGATTTCGTGGGCGAGGACGACGCGGCGTTCGCGTTGGGAGAGGCCGGCGCGGATCTGGATGAGTCCGGCGGCGTAGGTGCCTCGGGGTCTGAGGCCGGGGACGAACTCGATGGTGATTCCGAGGTCTCGCGCGTGTCGCCATGGGTGGTACATACCGGGCACCCAATCACGAGCCTCTGACAGAAACTGATCCTGACCAGGAACTACACCGATGTCATTCGATGTGTGATATTGGCCAAATGTGCACAGGAATGTCAGGAGCGTGGGTTAGGGTCAGGGTGACGGATCGGCTAGAGCCTGCCAGGGTAAGCCCGCGGTGCTGCTATCGCACTCCTTAAGTGGATCGGCCCCTGGAGGCCCTAGGCGATCCGTCTCGCCTTCTTAGGGCACTCGCCGCACGGGAACCAGTCAGACTCAGTTGCCAGGCTGTAGTCCGGCATCGCGAATAGTCCCAGCGGGATGGCGCACCCGTTCGGGCCTTTCCGGATCGCTGGCCACGCCATCTTCAGGTACATCGACTCAGTCATGCCGAAGCTTCCCTGCGGCCAGATCGCCGCAGACAAGAATCCGCCATACAGATCCGCAGCTTGACTCTCGGCATACCGATCGGCAGACACCCACCTCAGCGACTCTTGCATATGGTCGGGCACCTTCGGGTCGGCCTGCGATTCTTTCTCGATGTACGCCTTTCCTGGCCCGTGATCGAAGCCCTTCACATGGCCGAAGCGGAAGTGAACGCGGGCGTCCGCGCCGTACTCATACTTCGCCGTCCAGATGGCCGCCTTGTAGGTGCGGTAGGCGACCCAGTTGTAGAACCGCTTGCCGTCGTCGCGGTAGCTGCCCTCGCGCAACTCGTCCTTGTGCGCCCAGACGTAGCAGACGTGCACTCCATTCAGCTTGCTCAACAGTTGAGCTGCATACTTCCGTCGGTCATGGTTCTTGACGTAGCGCTTCCATGACAGGACCTCGCCGTCTGGGACCTTGAACGCCACTCTGAGCTTCTGCACGACTGCCTGGAGAAGCTTCGCGCCGTCCTCGTCGACGATCACTGCGGCCATCCCGAAGATGGGACTAGCGGACCCTGATGTCCCTCGGTCGCCGGTCTCGTCGACGTAGACGTAGACGTCCCTGCTCACTCATCACCGTCCTGCGGCTCCTCGCCCTGCTGGTCCTGTAGTCGCCGTTCACGCTCGGCCTCACCTTCGTCCTCTGGCCCGCGGTCGTCGGATGCGTGCGGCAGCTCGACGATGGGGTCTGCGGTGAAGTCGCGCCCGCGTCGAGTCCTGCGGCTTGAATCATCCGGCTTCAAGTCCATGACGTTGTTCTTCTTGCCTTGGTGCGTTTCGCGCGGTGTTCCCGAGGCCGGCGGACGATCAGCGTCAGAGGCAGGTTTGGTGTCAGCGTCATGGTCGGCTCCTCGCGTTTCGACGATGCTCTTGATGAGCGCGTCGAGGGCGGTGCGCTGACTCCTGCTGAGCAAGTCGGCCTCGGCGGGCGGCTTGTAGGGCAGGCGTTCCCCGGCGGGGAGTCCGGCTGCTGTCCGGAGTTCGGATAGCGGCACGTCCAGCACATCAGCGAGTGCGGTCAGTACCGGCAGTGATGGTGTCCCGTGCTTCCCGTTGAAGTAGGGGATCACCGTGCTTTCGCCGGTTCCGTTGACCTTGTTCGCGGCCCGCCCGATCTCGCGTACGGAACGGTCTCCGCGTGCTTCGTTCAGGCGGTCGGATAGTGCACTCACCTCGGAAGACTCCCATGTCGGCCTGGTCGATTGACAGTCCAACTGTAACCGTCGCAGTTACGAACTACGAACGTGTAGTTCCAGTTCATGCAGCGTCTGGTTCGAGAAAGCGCTTGCGCCCGTCACCGTCGATGGTTACAGTGATTGGCGAACGGCCAATCAACAATCACCGAGGAGGTGAAATGAGCAAGCGATCCCGACCGCGACTCACGGTCCAGCTCATCAGCCACGAACTGTTGGACGAGTACATGCGGTACCGCAACGTGTCGAATGTGAAGCTCGCTGCGAAGGTCGGCGTCGACACTTCAACCATCGCGCACCTGCGACGCGGCGCCCGGAAGAACTGCGACATCGAAGTGGCCCCGAAGATCGCGGACGAGCTGGGCGTGCCTCAGTGCGTTCTTTTCGTGGAGAAAGTGATTGCCGACTGGACAGGCAGCAATCGAAACGGGCCTGCGATCACCCGAAAGTCGGCATAAGAAACGGCCCGCACCTGCGGACACAGGTACGGGCCAAGCACAAGAAGGAGATTCAAATGCACACTCAGGATACCGCAGTCGAGGTCCGGGTTCCCGGATCGTCACTGCCGCTCTACACCGACGGCAAGAAGTTCGTCGCAATGAAGCCCATCGTCGAACACTTCGGCCTCGACTGGTCGAGCCAGCTCGCGAAGCTCAAAGGTAAGTCGTGGACCTGCATGGCGAATTTCACCATGCAGCTTCCGGGCGACACTCAGCGCCGCGAAGTCGTCGGCATCGATCGCCGGACGTTGACGATGTGGCTCGCCACCCTCGACGAGAACCGCGTCCGCGCCGACAAGCGCGCCGAACTCCGGGCCTACCAGTCCGAAGCCGCCGACGCCCTCGACGCCTACTTCCACAAGGGCGCGACGATCAACCCGCGCGCCACCGAGCATCAGATCAACGCCGCGATATTCCAGGCCCGAGCGCAGATGGAACTGTGCCAGGCCGCGCAGGGACTCATCCACCCCGATCACCTCGAAGCGAAGGCCCGCGTCATCCTCGCGCGCGGCATGGGCGAGAACGCCGAACTGGATGAGGACAGACGACCGCTCTACTCCAAGGACTTTCTGAAGGAGAAGAACCTCGGCGAGAAGCGCATGAAGTCGATCGCCGGCGTGTTCGGGAAGCGTTGCAAGGCCGCATACATCGAACGCCACGGCGTCGAGCCGGGGAAGTACCCGCTCACCTTGTCGAACGGTCAGACGCGCGACGTCCTCGCGTACACGGAAGCCGACCGCGATCTGCTCGAGCAGGTCTGGACCGACTACTACGCCGACCCGCAGTTGGAGGTCCAGGCATGACCTTCCCGACCTTCGACACCGACCACCCGGACCGGGGCGTTGACGGCGACGCCACCCGTCACGTCCAGCACGAGATCGCTATCCCGATGCGCATCGACGAGACCGACTCGTTCGTCCGCGTTCCGCTCCGGTCCGTGTATGTCGACGACGGTCTGACCGGATGGAAGTTCGAGATCGGCCCGTACTCGGTCGAGGGCGCGGCCGCCCGAACGCTCGCCAACTCTCTCGCCCACTTCGGAGCACTCTCCGGCCACTTCCGACCCGCAGGAGGTCACGAATGAGCATCGACACCCTGGCCGCGGCGATCGTCGACGCTGCGATCGCCGCAGACGGAAAGCAGCCCATCGTCCGACTCGGACGGGTGTACGACCGGTGGATCGCCGAAGCGTCCAACCTCGCTCACGACGTCTACGCCGAGTCCGGATACGCCCTCGACCGCATCTTCTGCTCGCACGTGGAGAACTCCAATCGCGAGTGGGCGTATGTCCAGGTCCGCGGCTCCGAGGGCGAGTCTTCTGAGGCTGTCCTCGAAGCTCTGCTCGAGTTCGTGCGCACGGAAACCCCGGTGCCGGCATGAGCGCCCCGACGTACGACACGCGTTGCTTCGACGCCGCATCCGGGCGGGAACTGTACACCGAAGCCGGATTCGGTCCGCACGGCCGAGTCGTTCGCCTCATAGAGACGGCACCGGACGGGCAGACGCTCATCACCGCGCAGATGACTGCACCCGATGCGCGGAAGATCGCCGAGCAGCTCCTGCACTACGCGCACGTCATCACCGATGCCACGACACAGGGGGAGCGGCGATGACTCCGGAAGAACTAGACGAGCTGGGCGTCGCCACAGACATCGTAACCGCGGCCCGCGCATTCGGCATCAGCAAGACGCTCGCCTACGAAGCCGCAAAGAACGGAACGTTCCCGTGCCGCGTCATCCGCATCGGCGGCCGCTACAGCGTCCCGACCGCCGGACTCCGCGAAGCCCTCGGCCTGACCGCCTAAGCACTTCCGGTCCCTGCCCTGAGAGGGGATGGGGCAGGGACCGGACCTCACCGAAAGGAGTACACCTGATGCTCACTAACAGCATGATCTTGATCCTCCTCGGCCTGACTGTTTTGGTGTGCGGGGTTGTTGCGGGTCGTCTCGAAGCCGAGGATGTCGATCCGTCTCGTATGCCGCCGCAGTTGCGGTGGGTTATCCGCTGGATCAACCGATGAGCCGCCGTCTGCCGTGCCGGTGCGCTGCCGGCCCCCACAGCTTGGGGCGTCATGAGTCGTTTTGTCCGCGCGTGCAGGGCCGCTCCTGGTGCGAGGACTGCGGCCGCGAGTACTGCATCTGCCGCCCCATCACCATCCACCACCATCCCGGCCCCGATCCGTGGGCTGTCACGAAGGAATCCGCATGACCACCACATTCGAGCGTTCAGGTCTGATCCACGACCTCGACGAGAACTCCTACCACGGAGACCTGACGACCCTGTCGTCCACCGGTGCGCGCACCCTCGCGACCCGCACGCCGGCCGAGTTCCGGCACGAGCAGCTCAACGGCCGCCCCGACAAGAAGGAGTTCGACTTCGGGCACCTCGTCCACAAGATGATCCTCAGTAAGGGCGCCGATATCCGGGTGATCGAGGCTGATGATTGGCGGACGAAGGCAGCCCGCGAGAAGCGTGATGCTGCCCGCGAGGCCGGTGAGGTCCCGGTGCTGGAGAAGGAGTGGCGGCGCGCCGAAAGGGTCGTCGAGTCCTTCCGCTTGCATGAGACTGCTGCCGGACTGATCTCGGGCGGTGCGCCGGAGGTGTCCCTGTATTGGGCGGATTCGTGGTCTGGTGTCCGCTGCCGCGGCCGTGTCGACTACCTCCGCCCCGATGTGGCGGTCGATGTGAAGACGACGCAGGACGCCGATCCGCGCAAGTTCGCGAAGTCGGTCGCCGAGTACGGCTACCACGCTCAGGCGGCTTGGTACATGGATGGCCTCACTGAGTGTGGTGTCACGGTGACGGATTTCGTGTTCGTTGTGGTGTCGGTCGTCGCCCCGCACCTGGTGTCTGTGTGCCGTCTGTCGGATGCCGCCATCGATCGTGGCCGGGAGTTGAACCGGTTGGCGTTGGAGCGGTTCGCGGTGTGCGAGCTGACTGGCGAGTGGCCCGGTCACGGGAACGAGATTCACACCATCGACTTGCCCTCATGGGCCGCATGAAAGGGACTGTGATGTCCACCGAAATCGTTCAGAGCAGCGGCGGCGAAAGCCTCCACTCCAAGATGGAGTACGCGAAGGCGCTCGCGCAGGCGGGGCTGTTGCCGCAGGCGTACAAGCAGCAACCCGCCAACGTCCTCGCCGCCATCGAATACGGCGAAGCGCTCGGCATCAAACCGATCGTCGCCATCAACGAGATCAACGTGATCTCGGGTACGCCGTCACCGTCCGCGTCGCTGATGGCGTCCCTCGCCCGCGCCGCCGGCCACCGTGTCCGCGCCTGGAATGAGGACGACGGAACGGCTGTGTGCGAGATCGTCCGAGCTGACGACCCCGACTTCACGCACCGTTCACGGTGGGATGAGACGAAGGCCCGGCAGGCGAAGCTGTGGGGCCGCGGTCATTGGGAGAAGGACCCGGCGACGATGCTCCGCTGGCGTGCCATCTCGGAGTGTGTGCGGCTGGCATGCCCTGAGGTGATGGGCGGTCTGAAGTACACGCCGGAGGAAGTGTTGGAGATGCAGCAGGATCGGCCGGCGCCGACGCCGGTGGTGTCTGAGCAGGTTCCTCGGGTGCCTCCGATCCCGGCTGATCTGGCCGACAAGATCGCCGCCTCCGATGATGTGGGGTGGTTGACGAGGACTGCGGACTATCTCGCGAAGCGGTGGGGCGAGCATGACCCGGAGAAGGTTGCTGACCTGCAGGCATTGTGTGCCGCCAGGGTGGATGCTCTGGCGTCGAACGCGCCGGAACCGTCGCTGGAGGAGGCGCAGGCGACGCTCGAGGACGTCCTGGACGCCGAGACTGTCGAGGAGGCTGCATCATGATCGCCGCGTGCCGCGAACATGACCCAGAACTGTGGTTTTCGACTGACTACGCGGAGCAGCAGCAGGCACGTGACATCTGTGTGTCGTGCCCGATGGTGCAGGCGTGCGCACAGAAGGCGTTGGAGCGTCCGGACACGGTCGGCGTGTGGGCGTCGGTCCCACTGTCGGGGTACGGATCGAAACGCCGATCACAGGTGCAACGCCTATACCACATCGCGAAGGGTGGCCGACCGGAGATCCCTCCGGTGACCAGGATGCGTCTGAATGCGACCGCTGCCCGGCATTTGCGGGATCAGGGGATGAGGGTCTCGGAGATCGCTGAACGCCTCCAAATCTCACTGTCGACTGCGACCCGCTATCTCGGCATGAACACCTCTACGGAAGGACTTTCCGCATGACCACCACCGAAGACCTGTACCAGCAGGCGATTGACATTGCCCGCATTCGAATCGTGAGCATTGACAGCGTCGAATCCGCTATTCGCGCTGTCGTTGACCTCGTCCTCGCCGCACGCCCCGAACTGAACCCGACGGCGACAGACGCAGACGCGAGCAATCCCGAGCACCTGCGGTTCGTCAACCGGGTGCTGCGCCGATGCTCCCCGAATCACCTCGCAGTGGATCGCATCTACATCGACCGGATCATCGGCGCGACCGCACATGCCGCCGATCGCCTCGAAGCCGAGCACCGGGCCGCGCAGGAGAAGGCTGCTGCGGAGGCTGAGCGGGAGAAGCTGATCGAACAGGCGGCGCGGCTCACGGTGCGGGGCGTGGGCAAGCGGTGGGAGTCCATCACGGAAAGTTGGCGTCGCGACGCTCGCGGGATTGCGGTGGTGCTCGTGGACGCTGGTTGGCGACCCGCCCTGGAGTCGGACGGCGGTGCGGCATGATCACGCTCGAACAGCACCTAGCCGCGCACGCATCCGTCAATCCCGGCGAGGAGGACGCCCACCTCATCCTCTGCCATTGCGGCACCTGGTTCGACGACGAGGGTGATCATCGCGCACACGTCGCCGCGACGTGGCGTGAGGCTCAGAAGCAAGTGATCGATCGCGCCAAGTCCATGATCGGCACGATCGACTACGCGAGGTCTGTCCGCGTGTCTCCGGCGTACCCCGACGACACCTACCGGCGGATGGTCGCAGACCTTCTGGCCGCGCTGACGACACCTCACTCACCCGCGCACACTAACGCGCACCACCGACAGGAACCCCTCGCATGAGCCGTATCTCTGGGTGTGCGACCGGTCTCACGATCGCCGGCGCACCACAGATATCCCAAACCGAGCAGGACGTCGAAATCGACCGCACCGACAACTGGGTGTACATCGAAATCCCGGTACCTCACCTCGGAGTCGTCGAATCCCTGTCGGTCGCCATCCCGATCGGCCAGATCCGCGCATGGGCAGACCAGCACCTCGGCGGCACATCGTGACCAGGAAGCCATCGAAGACACGCGAACTCCGGGCATGGCTACGCGGCATCGGCGCTACGCACGTCGTCGTCGAAGGCCACACCGAACGCCGGCGCACCGTAACAGTCACCACCGCGTGCACTCTCGCCCGCGCATGCCAACCCGACGAAATCCGCATCATCCACTCGCGAAACCCCGCAATGGATACGGCCGTCGTCTGGAAGCACGACGACGGTGTCCGCCTCACCATCCACACCCCGACGATCGCCACCATCACCGACCACGACCGCGATGGGCGACCCGTCTACACCCACCAACCCGCACTGGAAGGACGACCCGCGTGACCAGACGTGAGTTCACCCCTGACGAGCACCGCACCATCACCATGCTGATCGCCGACGAATGCCCACCCGGCGAAATCGCCGCCACCATCGGCGTCCCGGCCGCCTGGATCACCCGCCACTACCCCGAAGCGAAAGGCACGAAAGCTCAACTCAAGGAGTGGCAGTCGTTGACGGCGATGGTCACCGAAACCGAACGCAAGTACTTCAACAAGCGCACCGGTCTGCCGGAGTTGCAGCGTGGCCGCGACTACGAACTCGAGCAGCAGCGGCGAGCGAAAGCCGAGAGGGATCGCCAGGCTCGACTGAACCGCATGAAGCCGCGCCACGAGTGGAGTGCCGCTGACCTTGCCACCGCCGAACGCATGCTGCGTGATGGTGCCTCCTACAACCGGGTCGCCGAGCGTATCGGTGTCGCACGCCGCACCATCCAGAAGCGGTTCCCCGGCTACGGACACCACGCCAAACGAAAGGCGGAAGCAGCATGAGACCACAAGACTTGCTGGCGGCCGGCCGCATGGGCCGCGAAACGATGGACGACTACAACGATTTCATCAACGCTAAGACGGCAGTCTCCACACGTGGCGGACCTGACGTCACACCGAATCGCGTGAACTCGAAACTGCATCCATGGCAGCGTGACCTAGTCGCATGGGCAACACGCACCCAGCGCGCCGCAATCTGGGCCGACACCGGGCTCGGAAAGACATTCATGATGATCGAATGGGCGAGACTGTCCGGCCCCACATCGCTCATCGTGGCGCCGCTCGCGGTGTGCGCCCAGACCGTACGGGAAGCCGCCAAGCTCGGCATCACCGCGGAGTACGTCCGCGACGGATCGGACATCACCAGCCCCGGAATCTGGGTCACCAACTACGAGCGAGTCGAGTCAATCAACCCAGATCTGATCGACGCCGTAGCACTCGATGAATCATCGATCCTGAAGCAGTCCACCGGCAAGACCCGCACCATGCTCATCGAGCACTTCTCCGACGTACCAGCCCGTCTCGCATGCTCGGCTACACCGGCACCGAATGACCCTGAAGAACTCACCAACCAGGCCGAGTTCCTCGGTCGCATGGCCCGCAACCACATGCTGGCCGCGTACTTCGTCCACGATCAGATCAACGCTGGCGGATACCGACTCAAGGGGCATGCACTGCGCCCGATGATCGACTGGATGTCGACCTGGGCTGTCGCGATCCGCCGACCGTCCGACATCGGCGGCAGTGATGACGGATACGACCTCCCAGGGCTCGAGATCATGCCTCACTACGTCGAGGCGGAGATCGAATCCGAAGGGCAACTGTTCGCGACAGAACTCGGGGGAGTGTCTGGGAGAGCGCAAGTGCGCCGGCAGACTCTCGCCGCCCGCGTCGCCGAGACTGCACGCCTCGTTGCCGCAGAACCCGATGAGCCATGGGTGCTGTGGGTCGGCATGAACGACGAGGCCGATGCTCTCGCCGCCGCAATCCACGGATCGGTCAATGTCCACGGATCACTCGACCCGGACGAGAAAGCCCGACTGCTACTCGGATTTGCGGACGGCGACTTCCGCGTCCTGATCACGAAACCGTCGATCGCGTCGATGGGCATGAACTGGCAACACTGCGCCCGCATGGCGTTCGTCGGCCTCGGCGACTCCTACGAGCAGTACTACCAGGCGATCCGCCGCTGCTACCGCTACGGACAGACCCGGATAGTCCACGCCCACATCGTGCTGTCGGACCTCGAATCGCAGATCGCCGACAACGTCGCACGCAAGGAACGGCAGGCGTCCGTCATCACCGCCGCACTCATCGAACACGCACGAAAGGACCACGCCGCATGACCGAGAACACCGCCCCCTACGTCACCGACGAAGCACACGGCGACAACTGGTCGATGCTGCTCGGCGACTCCTGCGAACGCCTCGCCGAACTCCCCGACGACTCGATCGACCTGTCAGTGTGCTCACCCCCGTTCGACTCGCTATACACGTACTCGCCATCGGTCCGGGACCTCGGCAACAGCAGCTCGCGCGTCGAGTTCCTCGACCACTACCGGTTCATCGTCGAGCACCAGCTGCGCGTCACCAAGCCGGGCCGCAACGCGTGCATCCACGTGCAGCAGGTCGCGACGAAGAAGGCCGTCGACGGATACATCGGGCTCACCGACTTCCGCGGCGACGTCATCCGCCTGTTCCAGTCCGTCGGCTGGGTGTTCTTCGGCGAGGTCACGATCTGGAAGGACCCGCAGGCGCAGTCGATCCGCACCAAGTCACAGCAGCTCGCATTCGCGTCGAAGAACCGCGACAGCATGCGCATCAGACCCGCACTCGCCGACTACCTGCTGATCTTCAAGAAGCCCGGCGACAACACTGTCCCCGTCCCTCACGACACCACCTCCGGTGAGGTCACCAACGATGACTGGATCGAGTGGGCGTCCCCGATCTGGTCCGATATCCACGCTGGCGGATGGCTCACCGAGGACGGCCACATCTGCCCGGTGTGGTACGGCATCCGCGAGTCCGACACCCTCAACGCACGCGCCGGCCGCGATCAGGCCGACGAACGCCACATCGCGCCACTGCAGCTCGGGTTCATCGACCGATGCGTCCGACTGTGGTCGAATCCCGGCGAGCTGGTCCTCACGCCGTTCGGAGGGATCGGGTCGGAGCTGTACCAGTCGGTGAAACGTGGCCGCCGCGCGATCGGAATCGAACTCAAACCGTCGTACTGGCGTGCCGCGGTCGATAACCTGACCGCGCTCGAAGCCGAGATGTCCACGCCAACACTGTTCGATGACGGTGCAGCATGAGCATCGACAAGACGGCGATGCGCAAGGCCGGCGACAGTCCGCGAATCGGATCACTCTTCAGCGGCTACGGCGGACTGGATCTTGCGACAGCGGAACTGTTCGGCGCCACCGTCGCATGGCACGTCGAGTACGACACGGCACCATCGAAGATCCTCGCCCACCACTGGCCCGACGTACCGAACTACGGCGATGTCACCACCGTTGACTGGTCCAGCGTGGAACCGGTCGACATCATCACCGGCGGCTCACCCTGCCAGGACTTGTCAGCGGCCGGCAAGCGCGCAGGAATGACCGAAGGTACCCGCTCGAACCTGTGGGTGAACATGCGTCACGCCATCGACCAACTCCGCCCCAGCTATGTGCTGTGGGAGAACGTTTTAGGAGCTCTCAGTGCACCAGCCGATTCAGCGAGCGACATGGTCCCCGACGCGGGACCGCTGGGAAACCCTGGAGACGGACATCTTCGGGCACTCGGTCGCGTACTCGGAGACCTTGCCGAAATCGGGTATGACGCAAGGTGGACGACTGTACGAGCTTCCGACGTTGGCGCCCCCCACCATCGGGCGCGCGTGTTCCTCCTCGCCACGCCTTCCGACACCGACGGTCGCAGACTCGGAGAAGGCGCGGAACAACCCGGCGCAAGCGCGGCGGAAATCGCCGCCGTTGTCGGCGATCACGGTCCACTTTCCAGAGGTGGACGAACCGACGATGTTCTAGACCTGCTTCCGACCCCGACTGTCGGCAACGCCAACGGAACGAACAAGCGTCGAGGTGGGGCGAGGTCCGAAGAACTACTCCTCCCCGGTGTCGCCGTCGCCGCAGCTGAGGGTGAATACCTGCCGACACCCAGGGCGCGACAGCGCGGAGACTGCCCCTCCGAACGTGCCCGAAAGTCACCTGACCTTGGTTCGGTGCAATATCACTTCACTCCTGAACGCTGGGGAAAGTACGCACCAGCCATTCATCGATGGGAGCAGATAACCCGACCGGCGCCACCGCCGACCGGGCTGAACACCAACGGAACTCCAGAACTGTCAGCACGCTTTGCCGAGTGGATGATGGGCCCGCCGGGCGGGTGGATCACAGACCCGGCGATCTGGACCGGATACACGGCACCGGCGGCTCGCGAGGCGCAACTAAGAGCCATCGGGAACGGCGTCTGCCCCCAGCAGGCGTACGCCGCCGGCGTTCAGCTACTCGCAATGGAGGTCGCCGATGCCTAGAGAGTTTGCGAAGGCGTGGTTCTCGATGTTCACCGACGACGACTTCGCCTGTCAGGACTCGGGGGACAAGTGGCTGTACATGGTGCTGCTCGGGCAGCCGGCGTTGAACTACGCCGGTGTTCAGCCGATGAATATGCGTCGCTGGCAGAGGGCTATGCGTGATGTGAGCGGGACTGTGCCGTCTGAGGCTGAGATGCATGTGCGCCTGAACCGTATGGAGCGTCGTCGGTACGTGTTCGTCGACCCGGATACGGGGGAGACGTTGGTTCGGACGTTCATGCGGTCGGATGGTGTGGCGCGGCAGCCGAATGTGCTGAAGTCTGCTCTGCGGGCGTTGGCTCACGTGGAGTCTCCGAAGCTGGCTTCGGTGCTTGCGTCTGAGCTTGATCAGTTGGTGATGCCGGAAGTGAAGTCGGACAAGGTCGCGGACGATATTGCTGCGTTGAATGGTGCGGCTCGAACCCATCTCGAAGGGTTAGCGGAAGGGTTTGCCGAACCCTTCCCGGAACCCTTCCCGGAAGGGTTACCCGAACCCTTAGCGGAAGGGTTCCAGCGACCTGGGGAAACGGAACCCTTCCCGGAACCCTTCCCGGAAGGGTTAGAGGAAGGGTCGGTTGTGGTTCAGGTTGGGGTTGTAAGTACTGACCCAGCGTTGAAAGTTGGGGAGTACGCGTGCGCGCGCGACGACGATCCCACGAAGACACCCAGCATCCCCGGATCGGCAACGAACCCTGACCATGAGCCGCCATCCCGGTGCACCGAGCATCGCGACCTGCCGGCGGACGTGCGAGTGCCACCATGCGGACCGTGCGCGAACTTCCGGAAGGCGCACGAGCGGTGGACTGAACGGCAGTCGAGAAGAGCGGCAGAACTCCGGAGAGCGGAACTCGATGCCGTCGCAGCTGCCCGCAAAGCCGAGATCGACGCGTGCGACCTGTGCGACGACACCGGGTACCGAAATCGCCGGGTGTGCGATCACGACCCGGATTCCGATGAGCGCAACGCTCGCGGTGCCGCCGAAGTCAGATCCGTCCTCGCCGAGAAAGGCATCGCATGACTGACCGTCACGTCTTCGTCGAAGGACGACCGGCACCCCAGGGATCGAAGCGGCACATCGGGAACGGCCGAATGCTCGAGTCCTCGAAAGCGGTCGGACCATGGCGAACCGAAATCGCCTCAGAAGCCCGCAGGAGAGGCGGAATGCTCCCTCCGGGACCAGTAGGCGCAAACCTCGATTTCGTCATGCCACGGCCTAAACAGACGGCAAAGCGACGCCCCACACCGCCAGCCGTGAAGCGTCCAGACCTCGACAAGCTCACCAGAGCCGTATTCGACGCCATCACTGGCATCTGGATCACCGACGACTCCCACATCGTCACCCTCCACGCCACCAAACGCATCGCCGAACCAGACGAACCGTCCGGCGTCTCGATCACCCTCACCGCCCTCACCCGACCACGCATCGAGGTTGCCCCAACCGCCGACTGTTGGAGCAAAAACAATGCTTGAACTGCTAGAATGCAAGAACGGCCCCAACCGAAGTGCGCCAACACTTCAGCCGGGACCTAACCTCACCTGCTATCTCAGGAGGGCTGCCATGAAGGCTACCCGTGTCTGCTCCGTCGCCAACTGCTCAACCCCCGTCAGTCGATCCAGGAAGTGCGACAAGCACTACCGCAAGGAATTGGCCGCACGATCGCCAGAGTGCTCCATCAAGGGATGTACACGAAATTCCGAGCGCCGAGGCATGTGCGATCCGCACTACCGAAAAGCGTTGCGCGGCTCCCTCGAACGTCCGTCGGATTTGCCGATTCCTACCGACTCCGGCGAGGTCTGGAAGAAGCTGCCATCCGATGATGCATATTCGGTTTCATCGCACGGTCGAGTGTGGGGGCATCCGCGTCTGATTCGGGGAGAGCATCCAGTTGATGAATCCTGGACTTACCCCAAGATGCTGAAACTCGGAGTCGATCCGCTCGGCTACCGGAGGGCAGGCATCCGCGGAACAGTAGTGAGGGTGCATGTGCTGGTGGCGGAAACGTTCCTTGGGCCTCGTGGAGAGGGGGAAGTTGTCTGCCATGAGGATGGCGACCCTGCGAACAACAGTATCGGGAATCTCTACTACGGCACTCAGTCTGAGAACAATTACGACTCAATCCGGCACGGAACCAACGTCAATTCTCGCAAGACCCATTGCCCGGCAGGTCACGAGTAGGGCCTTGACCCCGGAAACTGGACACGGGGTTTGTGATTACGCGGCTTTCTGCAGGCTATCGGATGTGTGAGCGTTTTCGTAGTCGGCAGGGCTGAGATAGTTGCAGTACGAGTGCCGGCGTCGGGTGTTGTAGCGGGTGATCCACCGGAACACCGCGAGCCTTGCCGCCCGGGGCGATTCCCAGCGGGCTGCGCCTTGCAGCGTTTCGCGTTTGAGTGTCGCATTGAACGACTCGGCCAGGGCATTGTCCGCGCTCGTGCCCACCGCTCCCATCGATTGCGCAACACCCAACTTCGCGCAGATCATCGCGAAACCCTTTGAGGTGTATTGACTTCCGCGATCGGCGTGGAACACTGCACCGGCAAGACCGCCGCGGGTCAGTGCTGCGGCACCTAAGGCATCTTCGACGAGTTCGGTACGCATGTGCTCGGCGATCGACCAGCCCACCAGGCGGCGGGAGAAGCAGTCGATCACCGTGGCCAAATACAAGAACTCATTGTCCCCGCATGGCAGATACGTGATGTCACCGACGTATCGGGTATTCGGTGCGATCGCGGTGAAATCACGGTTGAGCAGGTCCGGCGACGGAGTGTCGGCTGGTTCGGCGATGGTGGTGCGGTGTTTTCGGCGCAGTCGCAGGCCCTCGATGTTGTTGGCGCGCATGATCCGTGCGATCCGTTTGTGATTGATCCGCTGGTCGGCGGGTTGTCCGTGATTGATCTCGGCGGTGATCCGGGGCCGCCCGTAGGTGTTGTCCACCGTGTGGACGGCGCGGATCTTGTCGGCGAGTTCAGCGTCGGCTGCGGCCCGGGCGGCTCGTTTCTCGGCGGCGTTGATCCATGCGTAGTACGACGAGCGGGCGATATCGATGACCTGGCACAACCGCTTCACCGGGTAGGTGTCGGAGTGGTCTGCGACGAACTGGAAGCGGTTCACCAGTTCGTCTCTCCGGCGAAATATTTTGCCGCCGACCGCAGGATGTCTCGTTCGGTTTCGAGCTTGGTTTTCTCCGCGCGTAGGTGTGCGACCTCGGCGCGGAGCCTGGCGGCTTCCTGCTCGGGTGTCTCGCCGGTGCCGGGCCCCGGAGCGGTGGCGGCGGGTCTGCGGATCGGGATACCCGCATTTCTCAGCCATGTGGTCAGGGAGCCGTGGGATACGCCGAGATCGGCGGCGATCCCGGCTACGGTCGCGCCGCCGGTGTCGCGGTACAGCTCGACTGCGTCGCGGCGGAACTCTTCGGAGTAATTTTTCTTTGCCATCGGGTTAGATCTTCTCGCTTTCCCTGGTCCGAGACCAGGATCAAGCGTGTCCAACCCGCGGGGTCAAGGCCCGTACTCCCCGGGGAACACGGCGTACGGCAAACGTGGCGACGGGCGGAAGTTTCGAATCTGCATTGAGTGCAGGCGACGTCGGGGGAGGACCCGTGGATAACTTCTGGTGTTTTGTTTGCCATCGAGACGACCCGCCGCCACGACCGCACGGCTGTGGACCCGAATGCCACACCACCGACGCCGACCACGAGTTGGCCGACACCATCGCACGCGAAGGAGACCACGCATGACCGGAACCGACTCAGGGCGGTGGTCACATTTCGCCGACACCCTCGCGCCAGGCCCGATCGGAATCGGCGGGTTCTGGCTCGGATACGCAGTCGCATCCGATTGGCCCGCCACAACGACCGCTGTCGTAGCAGCTGTAGCCTTCACGTTCTGCCAGTTCGGCTACTGGCTCAACCAGCGGCGCATCGATACCGCCCGCAGTGTCGCAATCCACCACTTCTACGTGCACCCGAGAACAGAACGGGAGGACCACGCATGACCGCCAAGCTCACGGCACGTTCGTCTCGGGTTCGCGCGCGTGTGGCATCCCGCATCCACTACCACTGGACCTGCCTGTGCGGCACCACCCTCACCGGCCACGGCGATCACACCGAGTTCGTACAGCGAGTACTGGACCACACCGACCACTGCATCGAGAGCGACCAGGAGGACGCATGACCGACACCACCGAGCACGACCTGCCCGGCACCCGCCAAGCCTTCCGAGACGCCATCCACGCGTTGATCGGACGCACCCGCACGTTGATAGAACGCGACAACGGAGCCACCGAACCCGCATGGGGTGATCCGCTGTACACGCAGTTACGCGAGTACATCGCCGGAGCCCAAGGCACAGGCAACGGCTCACACGCCCGCTCCATGCCACCAGTCGTCCTCGACGCCGTCGACCTCTGCGACCAGATCGACCGCACCGTCCGAGACTGGGTATCACCCATCAACGTCACAGGGACCGTAGGAAGACTGGCATGGCTCGAAGAAACGCAGTTCAGACCGCAGGACGTACCGGCACTGAAAGCACGCACCGCGGACCTCACCTGGTGGGCCGCACGGGCCCGCGAACTCCTCGACCCACCACGACGCTGGACACTCCCGAACCCCTGCCCAGCATGCGGAACCGCCAAGGTGTACAGGCCAGACAGTGCAGGGGAGACCGTCAGACAACCCGCTCTGCAGATCGGCCGGCACGGATGCGAATGCCAGCACTGCCGCACCTTCTGGCCGCCGGAGCGGTTCGGCATCCTCGCCGGAGCCATCGGCGCGACACCAATCTCCAACGGGTGAATGACATCGATGTGATTCATCCGGTAGAGTGAGCGGCACGGCACAGTTGTCTCCACAGGACGACGGTGCCGTTTCGCGTTCCCGGACCCGGTCGCCCCGCCGATCCTCTGCTTTGGTGGGCCGCGGACCGAAACTACCGGGAACCTAGCCGCCACACGGCGGCCACCCCGACGCGCGACGGGCTGCTCGGCGTCGGGGGTCAAACGTCCCCGCCCGTGTTAGTCCCGCCACGTCATGCGAGTGACCGGGACGCAAGCCACGCCCACGACCCGACCTTTCACGGCGAGGCGCGAGCTGCACAACAGGGGAACAGCCCGCGACTCGACACCACACAAGGTGACGTTCGCGGGCACCCAACTTCCAAACGGGAGGCAGCAATGACCGGCCTCCACGCCTGGCTCACCCAGCAGATCACCGACGCCATCCGACCCATCACCGACGCCATCACCCGCGACACACTCGCCAGGCTGCGCATCGACATCACCATCCGACTCAGCATCGACGAGGACACACAGACCTGACGCCGCACGGCAGACGGTCGCCACCCGCACGGGAGGAAACCGCCATGCCACCAACCCAACCCTGGACAGACACCGAAGACGACCAACTCCGCAACCTGCACGCAGACGGCCTCAGCCTCACCGAAACCGCCAAACGCATGCACCGGTCCAAGTCCACCGTTAACCGAGCCGCCCGACGCCTCGGCCTCCACTGGGACCGCACCAAAACCGCCGCCGCGACCGCCGCCGTCATCGCCGACGGACGCACCCGCCGCGCCGCCCTCGAACAACGCTTCCTCGACGAAGCCGAAAAGTCCCTCGACCGCATGTGGACCGGCCACGAAATCGGGGCATTCGGCGGCATGGACGGCGAATACAAGCACGCCTACGTAGACGAACCCTCACCCGCCGACCGCAAAGCGATCATGCAAACCGCAGCATCCGCCAGCATGGCCGCCGCGAAACTCGCCGAACAGAACGCCGGCACCGAAGTCGACGCAGCCAAGGGCGCCCTGACCCGACTCAAGGTCGCATTGGAAACCGCGATCAACGATGACTGACTGGGGCTTCACCCCCAAGCAGCGCAACTCCATCGCCACCGCCACAGCAGACGCCAGCCTCCAGCAGATCAACCTGTGGCACGGCGCCATCCGCTCCGGGAAAACCATCGGCAGCTTGGTCCGGTTCCTGATGCAGATCGCCGAAGCCCCCACCTCGGGCGAGATCGTCCTCATCGGCCGCACCCGCGACACCCTGCACCGCAACGTCATCGCACCCATGCAAGACCCCGCCCTGTTCGGGGAATGGGCGCAGCACGTCCACTACAACCGCGGCGCACCCACAGCGACGATCCTCGGCCGCATGGTGCACGTCATCGGCTCATCGGATGCGCGCGCCGAGAACGTCATCCGCGGCTTAACGGTGTGCATCGCGTACGTCGACGAGGTGTCGCTCGCGTCAGAGGAGTTCTTCAACCAGCTGATGGGCCGCTGCTCGATCCCCGGGGCCTGGATCGGTGCCACCACCAACCCCGACGGGCCCGCGCACTGGCTGAAAACGCAGTGGATCGACCGAGCCGATGAGCGTGGGCACCGCGTGTTCCACTTCAGCCTCCGTGACAACGAGGCATATCTGCCCGACGGCCTCATCGCCGCCTACGAAGCCCAGTACACGGGCCTGTGGCGCAAACGCATGATCGACGGCGAATGGTCCCTGGCAGAGGGAGCGATCTACGGCATGTTCGACGACGACCTCCACATCGTCACCGACCTGCCCGACATGCAACGCATCCTCGCCCTCGGCGTCGACCACGGCGTCACAAACCCGACCGCCGGCATCCTCATCGGAGTCGGCGTCGACAACCGCCTGTACGCGATCGCCGAGTGGGCGCCAGGACCCGGCACCGATGCTGAACGATCCGCGTCCATGACACGATTCATGGCCGACCACGGCGCGCCGGACATGATTTTCGTCGATCCTGCCGCCGCAGGATTCCGAGGGCAGTTGATCGCTGACAAGGTGCCGTCAATCTACAAGGCCAGCAATTCCGTGCTGGACGGGATCGGCACCGTGTCATCGCTCCTTTCCTCGGGGCGACTGCTGATCCACGAGTCGTGCACCAACCTTCTGCGCGAACTCCCCGGCTACGTGTGGGACCCGAAAGCATCCGAGAAGGGCGAAGACGCCCCGATCAAACTCAACGACCACTGGTGCGATGCCCTGCGGTACGCGCTCCACTCGTCACGGATGGCGTGGCGACCATACCTGCCTGACCTACACACCACGATCCCGGAGGAGGTGGCCGCGTGAGCCTACCCGCCAACGACGCCCCATGGCCGCCGAAGCCCCACGATCTCGTTCTCGCCGCCTGCGCGGAACGACAGGTGTGGTGGGAAGGTGACCCTGAGAAGCTCGCCGGATTCTACGGCGGGAAGATGGGCGACGCGGCGGCGTTGGGCCGCGTACGGCGCACCTACCGGGCAGCGAAGGCCGCATGGTGGGGGAAGCAGCCGTCCGGGCAGGCGCAGCCGAAGAAGCTGCACGTGCCGGTCGCCGCCGACGTATGCCGAGTCGCCGCCAGTACGCTGTTCTCGTCACCGGTCATGTTCTCCGATCCGGGGGAGAACAAGAAGCTGACGGACCGCATCGACACCATCCTCAACACCCCCGAAACCTATTCGCGGATGCTCGTCGCTGCCGAGTCCGCCGCGGCCCTGTCCGGCGTGTACGGCAGGGTCGTGTGGGACGACCAAGTCGACGAACATACCTGGATCGACTGGGTCGACGCGGACCGGGCGATACCCGAGTTCCGGTGGGGGAAGCTCGCCGCCGTCACCTTCTGGACCGAACTGCAGTCCGACGACGACCGCACCGTGTGGCGGCACCTCGAACGCTACGACAAGGGCGTCATCGAGCACGGCCTGTACGTCGGGACTAAGGATCAGCTGGGGCGTCGTGTGGACCTCGCCTCCCACACTGCAACCCAGCACCTCACCGACACGGTCGCGCTCGGTATTCACGAGCTAGCTGCCCGATACATGCCGCACCACCGCCCCAACCCGCAATGGCGCAGCGAACCAGCGTTGAAGGACCTCGGGCGACCCGACCTGTCCACTGACGTCATCCACCTCATGGATGCCATCGACGAAACCTGGTCGTCGTGGATGAACGACCTCGCGATCGGGCGGGGCCGCATGTTCGTGTCCGAGAACATGCTCAACCAGCTCGGACCCGGGCGCGGCACTCAGTTCGAGATGGACCGCTCGGTGTTCTCACCGGTCGGGAACCCAGTCAACAACGACGGCGGCATGGGGTCCCTGTTGCAGGCGCAGCAGTTCGAGATCCGCATCGAGCAGCACGAAGCCACCTTCGACAGCCTGTTCCGCCGCATCATCTCTCGCACCGGATACTCGCCGTTGACGTTCGGGCTGCAGGACGAGGTCGCCGTCACCGCGACCGAGGTCGACGCTAAGGAGCGGGACACGAACGCTACCCGGTCCGCGCGCATCCGATTGTGGTCCGGACTCGCTGAGCTTGCCACCATTCAGCTCGCCTTGGATGCGGTCATCTTTCACACTGGTGCGATGCCGACTGAGACGATCACTGTCGAGTGGCCGGCGATGCATCAGCAGTCGGAGCGGCAGTTGGCGGAGACGGTGCAGTTGTGGGAGGGGGCGCGTGCGGCGTCGACGCAGACGAAGGTCGCGATGCTGCACCCGGAGTGGGATGAGCAGCGCGTCGACGACGAGGTCGCGGCGATCCTGGGGGAGCAGAACGCGCAGTTGCCGATCTCGATCACCGGACCAGACGAAACCACTCAGCCTGACGACGGACCTCTGGCGGACGATCCTGAGCCCGAGCCGGACAAGACCGACGAGCAGAAGAAGTAGGATGCTCGCATGACGCTGGCGTTCCTGCCGGACGACCATACCGTCCTCGCCCGCAAACTCGTCGAACTCTACGACGTCGCCGAAGCAGCACTACTCGAGTTGCTCGCCCATCGCGTACAGCAAGGTATCGAATCCCCGCAGTGGGCCGAACGCCAACTGCTTGAGGTGCAGCGGACCCGGCGTGAAGCGCAGAAACTCCTCGCGCAGCTCGAACGGAAGACAGAACCAGCCGTACAGACCGCGGTCGAGGGTGCCGCGAACCGTGGCCGCGCCACCGCGATCGCCCAAGTCGGCAAAGCAGCGACGCCGATCCCGTCAGCGCAGATCGGGAACCTCATCGACCCGTACAAGCTGACCGCACTCGCCGCCGACCTCACCGGCGTCACGACCCGCACGAACATGCAAATCCTCCGGTCGGTGGATGACATTCACCGCCGGATCATCGCCGACGTCACCGCCAAGGAGTTGGCCGGCGTCGGCACTCGGCAGCAGCTCGCGGACGAAGCGCTCCGCGAGTACGCGCGCCGCGGAATCACCGGCTTCATCGACCGCGCGGGCCGCCGGTGGGAGATGAGTAGCTACGTCGAGATGGCGTCACGGGCTGCGGCGATGAACGCCAGCATCGAAGGCCACGTGCAACAACTAGCATCCCAAGGGCACGATCTCGTAATCGTGTCGGACGTGCCGCAAGAGTGCGCCCAGTGTCGCCGATACGAGGGCCGCGTCCTGTCAATATGGGGGTCAGTCGCCGGATCGGTCACCGAGGACGGGAAGACGATCGCGGGGAGCCTGCAGCAGGCACGCGACAACGGCCTGTTCCATCCTGGCTGCCGCCACAGCATCGCCCTGTACGTGCCTGGTGTGACGCGATCGTTCGGTGAGACCGCGGACCCGCAAGGGGATCGCGATCGTCAGAAGCTGCGGGCGTTGGAGCGGCGGGTGCGGGCGGCGAAGCGTGAGGAGTTGGCGGCGATCACGCCGGAGGGGAAGCGGGTCGCACGCGCGAAGGTGAAGGCCGCGCAGAAGGACATCGCCAAGCATGTTGCGACCAGCACCGCGAAACGTCAGCGCAACCGAGAATCCATCACCGCCGCACGCTAGTGGTTCCGGCGGTACTCCTGATGCGCCTCACATGAAGCATTGAAGCAGGTAGGCCCCTCAGTGCGGTCGATGTACACCTCGCCTCCGAACGCTCGCTCGATCATCCGCTTCTCTCGAAGCGGTCGGCCGCAGGTCATGCAGTTACCGCCAGTGCGTCGCTCGTAGTTCTCTGCCATGGCGACACCGTAGAACTTCCCGCCCCACTAGGGCGAGGATCGGGCATCAAGCCCACACCATTTTTCATCCATCCGACCCGCACACCGCACGGTGGCGGGTCCAGTCCCGCATGGGCAGGAGAAACAACATGGCTGACGAAGCCACCGCAGACACCGCCGACGAGCTGCAGACCGGCGTCGATCCTGCACAGGATCAGACGACCGCCCAGCAGCCGGAGCAGGTCGATTGGGAAGCGAAGTACAAGGAGACCCTGGCGCACTCGCGTAAGCACGAGCAGCGCGCCAAAGAGAACGCCGCCGCAGCCAAGGAACTCGCCGACCGCAAGGCTGCCGAGATGACCGAGGTTGAGAAGGCGCAGGCCGCGCAGAAGGAGATCGCCGACCGCGCCGAGGCCGCCGAACGTCGCGCGGCACTCCTTCAGGCCGCCGTCGACCACGGACTCTCGAAGGATGACCTCGACCTCCTCGACGGCATCCCCGCCGACCAGATCGACGAACGCGCCAAGAAGCTCGCAGCCCGCATCACTGCCGCTGCACCCGCTGGTGCGTCCGGCACCGAGCATGGCGGCGGCAAGGGACCGACCAAGCCAAACACCCTCACCGGTGCGCTGTCCGCGCACCTGTCCAAGTAATCCCAGAACGTCCTCGCGTCCGCGAGGCGCACCCAACCCTAGGAGACCCCTATGGCACCCGTGACTCTCGCGGAAGCGAAGCGCAACACCCAGGAAGACTACGATCCGTTCGTCATCGACGAGTTCCGCAAGGTCTCGGCGCTGCTCGACGGCATGATCTTCGACGACGCCGTCAACCCCGCCGGCGGCGGAGCCACCCTCACCTACGGGTACCGGCGACTCGTCGACCAGGCATCGAGCGCGTTCCGCGAACTCAACAAGGAGTACACGGACCAGGCGGTCACCACCGTTCAGAAGTCGGTCAACCTGGCCGTCCTCGGTGGATCGTTCTCGATCGACCGCGTCATCGCCAAGCTCGGACCGGCCGCATCCGGCCAGATCGCACTGCACATCCAGCAGCTCGCCAAGGCTACCTCGGCGAAGTTCCAGGACGCCCTCATCAACGGCGACACCGCCACCGACGCCAACGGCTTCGACGGCCTCGACAAGGCGCTGACCGGCTCGGCGACCGAGATCACCTCGACCGCCGACTGGACCGACTTCGACACCGACCCGCGAGCCGAGCACAAGGCTCTCGACGTCATCGACGAGTTCCTGATGGCGCTCGACGGTGCGCCGACATTCCTCGTCGCCAACAAGCGTGCCCTCGCCCGCGTCCGCGCCGCAGTCCGCCGAAGCGGCCAGTACGTCAAGGACCCCGTCGAGGGCCTGATCGGCTCCGGCGGTCGCCCGATCGAGCGTGAAACCTACGGAGGCATCACCCTCATCGACGCCGGCGAGAAGGCCGGCACCTCCGATCCGGTGATCCCGATCGATTCGACGACCGGCACCACCGACATCTACGCGATCCGCGTCGGCCTCGACGGGTTCCACGCCGTCACGACCATGGGGTCGCAGGTCATTCAGACGTGGCTGCCGGACTTCTCGAACGCGGGCGCTGTGAAGCGTGGCGAGGTCGAGATGGGCCCCGTCGGCTGCGCACTGAAGGCGACCAAGGCCGCCGCAGTGCTGCGAGGAGTCAAGGTCTCCTGATGTTCACTGTCACCGCTCCCGTGAAGGGGTACAGCGGGGAATCGGTGTGCGGTGTCGTCTTCACCGACGGAACCGCCATCACCGACAACCCCGCAGCCCTGGCGTACTTTCGTCGCCGCGGCTACGACATCAGCGACGGAAAGCCAGCCCGCAAGCCGCGGGCGAAGTCGGATTCGTAGTCCCCTCCGATCGTCAGCCGGGCTGTGTGGCCCTCCCGCAGCCCGGCTGACACCCCACAACCGCATAGGAGCCTCCGCTGATGGTGCTGATCTACGCGACCGCCGCCGACATCGAAACATGGCTCGGCGAAACCCCGGACGCCGACAAGCCGATCGCACGGATGCTCCGGCAGGCATCAATCATGGTTGGCCGGGCCTGCCGCAACGACCTCTATGACGTCGACAGTGCAGGAAAACCCACCGACCCTGATCTCCTCGAGGCGATGCGCGACGCGACGTGCGCGCAAGTGGAGGTGTGGCTGTCGCTCGGGATTGACCCGGCGGGCGGCCTGGCTGCGATGGAACCACAGATCACCTCGACCAGTGTTGATGGCGGGTCGGTGTCGTACGACGCTGGCACATCGGTGCGCGCGAAGATCCGCGCCGCCGAAGCACTCTCACCCACCTCGTACTCGCTGCTGACCGCGGTCGGCCTTGCCGGACCCGAAGTCCAATGACCGACCCTCTCGCAATCTGGTGGACCATCCCAGTCACGGTGCGGCGCCTGCTCGGTTCCGGCCCATACGGCGACAGGTATGCCGACCCCACCGTCGAGTTGGGGCGGCTGTCCCGAAAGACCCGACTCGTCCGCAACGCGGCGGGGGAGGAGACTGTCGCCTCTGCACGCTGGTCCGGGCCCCTCGACACTCCGCCAATCCCGTCCGGTTCCCGCGTCACCCTCCCAGGCGAATCGCATGAGCGGACCGTGATCGCATCGGGCCGCAACGAAGCGATCCCGGGCGTCACCCCGAACCACTACCGAATCGAGATCGAATGACACTCGAATGGGATGGCGACAAGATCACCGCAGCCATCGAAGGGGGCGCCGAATCGGCACTCACGGTCGCCGGCGAAGTCCTCCTCGACGAGTCGAACCGCAGGGCACCTATCGAGACCGGGGCACTCATCCGGTCCGGTGTCGTCATCGCAGAGGGCACCGAAGCCGCCGTCGGATACACATCGGTGTACGCCGCCCGCCAGCACGAAGAGATTGGATGGTCCCACGACGCCGGACGGCAGGCCAAGTACCTCGAAACCGCACTCACAGGCAACGCTGACCGGCTCGAACATACCATCGCCACCCAACTTTCGAAGCACCTCGGAGGCAACTCGTGATCATCCGCCACAAAACCCCCGGATACACCGGACGCATCGTCATCGCCTGCCAGGAACTCAACTTCAAGAACGGTGTCGCCGAAGCCGAGGTGGACGCCGCGCAGGCCGCACGAATCCGCGTCCACGGCCACACCATGGAAACCGGTAAGAAGAAGCGGACTCCACGCCCTCCGACAACCCAGCAGGCGCCCGACATCAGCGACCCGACTGTTGAGATCACCGAGGAAGCGCCACCGGAGATCGGATGAGCACACCCACAGTCACTCGACTCCTCGACAGTCTCGCCCAGTATATGAACGATGCCGGTGTGGCGACCTTCGCCGCCGACGGCATATACCAGCCGACCGTCACAGCACCCGCCATCTACTTCGGGATGCTGCACGACAAACCTGATACCGCGGTCGCAATCAACCACTACGACACCGACCCAGATGTGTTCACGCACCAGCACAATCCGCTGATGCGAGTGCAGTTGCGGTGGCGCGGAGACCGAGACCCCCGCACCGTCCACCGGATCGCCGACAAAGGCTTCACAGCCTTGCACACCCTGACTCCCGGCCCCTGGCCGGGCGGGCTGCACCCCGCATGGGTGCAGCGCACCATCGTCGCCCCCATCGAAACCGACCAGAACGGCCGGTGGATGCGGTGCGACTCCTACGAAATCCGCCTCAACCCAGGAGTAACTCCATGACCACGCCCCTCCTTCCGCCCGACGGCAGCGCCCTCGACACCATCCCCGCCGGCCGCTACGCCTTCCAGGTCAACACCGGCACCACCGAGACGCCGACCTGGGTGTTCGTCAACGGACTCACCAACTTCGAACCGACCTACAAGCCGAAGCTCGAAGACGACACCGACATCACGAGCGACGGTTGGGAGTCGCAGGCCGTCACCGGAAACGCCCACTCCATCACCATCGAAGGCCTCGTCAAGGGCGAATCGGACCCGGACTTCGTGCCCGACCCCGGCATGCAGGTTCTCGTCGAAGCATCGAAGCAGACCGGCAAGGGTGCCCACATCCACGGACGCTACTGGCGGACCGACGAGATGTCGGAAGCTGTCGAGGCGCACTACGCCGTCGACTGCTCCCTCAAGGGGGGCAAGCCGACCGAGCTGCAGAAGTTCGGCGGCACCCTGACCGGTCGCGGCAAGCCGAAGGACATCACCAAGCCGACGACCACGCCGTAACCCACCACCGAGACTGAAATAGGAGGGCATTTCAGTTGTCTCACAATGCGTTCGCCGACCTGGCGGACTTCCACGACCCGGACCTGTATCTGACGATCCGCGGTAAGGAATACAGGATTCCGCAGCCGAACGCTTCAGTTGGGTTGAAGATCAGGCAGGCCTTCATGTCTAAGGTCATCTCGGATGCGACCGAACTCGAGTTCATTGCCGATATTCTCGGTGCCCATTGGGAGCCTGATGTGCAGACTGTCACTGTGCTCGACCCGATGACTGGTGAACCGGTCCTCGACGCTGACGGTAACCCGGTCGTCGAGGAGCAGGATCACGGAACCTGGGTTGGTGGCGTGTGGTCGCAGATGGATGCTGACGGTGTCGGCTGGGAAGAGTTGATGCACGCCGGCCGCACTGCGCTGATCGATGTCGGTATGGGTCGGTTGACGGCAGAGACGCACTGGCGGACGGGTTTGGTCGCGTCGCTGGATGGTGCGGGGTCGGAGGGAAACCCGTTGCCCGCCAAGCCGGAACCGAATCGGGCGGCTCGGCGGGCGAAGGCACCGGCCAAGAAGGCGGCGAAGCGGACCCAGAAGAAGACCACCTAGTCGAGGGTAGGTACGGCCTGTACGATCCGCGTCCTGGGGCGTACGGGTCTGATGATCCTGGGGGGACGGACTACAACCCTGTGACGGGTATTCGGGATCGGTACAACGCGGTGGTGCCTGTCGCGGAGCCGGTGATCCCGATGCGCGAGGTCACAGTCCGTGACGTTCTGTTGAATTGGCGGGCCGCCGAATGCGACCTGCACGAGGTGTTCGGGGTGGACGTCGAGGATCGGGTGTTGCTGCAGGAACGGTCGTGGCGATGGTTGGAGGTCCGGTTGAAGGATCTGATCAACCGGGGCCCTCGCCTCGGCCTCGCACTCAGGGCCGGTTAGCTGTAGGTCTCTTCGACTTTGCCGATGATGGCGCGTGCGGCGACCTGCGATCCGTCCATCCACGCGTCACACGTGAACGCGCGCTTCGTCACCGTGAACTCGGAACTGATGAAGGAGCCGGTCACCTTGAAGCGGTCGTCGCCATCGGGTTCGACCTTGACGTTCTTGAATGACGGACTGTTGTCGATGATCTTCGACGCCACCGACTTTTGGCACGCATCCTTGGCAGCGTCCTGCCAATAGTCATCGCTGCTCGGACCACCACATCCGGCGAGGCCGACAACGAGCACAGCCGCCGCGATCGCGGCAAACCCCATCTTCTTCATGCGCGGATCTTAGCCGTGCCATCTGACAGGAGGCCACGCCTTGGCACTGATCGTAGGACGCCTCGTCGCCCAACTCGGCTTGGACGACTCCGGTTTCACCGCCGGAATGGGTCGCGCCAAGACTGACATCGAGAAGACCAGTCAGGCGGCTGACAAGCTCGCCGACTCGTCGAAGTCTGCCGCGAAGGCTGTCGAGCAGATCGGTGACGGTGCCGCGAAGTCGCAGGGCCGAGCGCGGACCGAGACTGAACGCACCACCAAGGCGACCAACGACCTCGCCGAGTCAGCGAAACGCGCCGAGAAGGCGACCGAGCAAGCCGCAACCGGTGCCGCGACCGCACAAGGTCGGACCCGCACCGCAACCGACCAGACGACACAGTCCACGAACCGACTATCGGAGTCGGCACGGCGTGCACAGACCAGCGTCACCCAGGTAGGACAAGGCGCAGCCAGCGTCCGCACAGTCAAGGGTGCCGCAGACCAGGCGACCACCGCGACCAACGGACTCGCAGAAGCAGCGGGCCGCGCCAAGGCCGCCCTCGCCACCGTCGGCATCGGCGTCGGCATCGGCGCAACAATCAAGGCGATGACCGACTCCATCGGAGCCGCCCGCGCCCTCGGCGCACAGACGAACCAGATGAACGTCATCTTCGGCGACGGCAAAGCCAAGATCGAGGAATGGGGTCAGTCCGCCTCGACGACAATGCGCATGTCCCAGCGAGAAGCACAGGGGGCAGCCATCCAGTTCGCCACCTTCGGCCGCGCGATGGGCCTGTCAGGCGATCAGCTCGTGTCATTTTCGAAGGAGCAGTCCAAGCTGGCCGCAGACCTCGCAAGCTTCCAGGGCATCCCCGTCGCCGAGGCGATCCAGGCGATGGGATCAGCGTACGCGGGCGAGACCGAGACGATGCGACAGTACGGCGTCCTCATCGACGACAACACCCTCAAGCAGACCGCACTCGCGCACGGCATGGAGATCACCGGAGGCAACCTCACCCAGGTCCAGAAGAGCCAGGCGATCTACCTCGCGATGCAAGAGCAGCTCGCCTACGTCAACGGCGACGTCGAACGCTCCAACGGCAAGTTCGGTGCATCACTGAAGACTCTGACCGCCAACCTCGAAGAAACCCAGGCCGCCGTCGGCGAGAAGCTCATTCCCGTCGTGCAGCCGTTCATTGACCTCCTTTCGGGCCCAGGACTGGGGGCAGTGGAGGGCATAGCTTCGGCTGTCGGCGCAGCAGGATCAGCATTCAACAGCCTCCCCGGACCAATCCAGGCAGCACTGGGCAGTGTTGTTGCATTTCGTGTCGCGGCCCATTTCATGGGGGAACGCGTCCCGGTGGCGGGCAACCGCGTCGCGAACGCCCTCCGAGGAGTGACAGCCCAAACAACCGTCATGTCGGCGCAGGGACCAGTCCAAATGGGACGATTCGGGAGCTCGGTAGCAAATCTCGGTTCCCATGTCCCGATCCTGGCACGGATGCAGTCAGCGTTCGTCAACGCCGCGATCGGCGCTGAGCGGTTTCCCCGTGCAGCCGGTCTCGCCGCTGGTGCGATGACCGGAATGAAGGGCGCAGCATCAGGGCTCATCGGCGCGCTCGGAGGACCGTGGGGGCTCGCGATCGCAGGTGCCACCGCGGCTCTCGGATTGTGGATGCAGAAGAAGCAGGCGGACGCGCAGGCGTCGGAGGCAGCCAAAGCGCGCACGATGGAGTACGCCGACGCGCTGCGAGAATCCGGCGGCGCGATCGACTCGAACATCCGCAATATGGTTGCTAAGCAGATGGTCGAAAACGGCATGATTGACACTGCCGAGAAACTCGGTTTGTCGGAGCAGAAGTTGCTCGATGTCGTCACCCAAGGAAACGGTGCGGTCCGCGCTTTCATCCCAGAACTGAACTCTATGGCCGATGCTCATGGGGAAGGCCGCGACCAGTCAGCGAAGCTCGCCCTGCAGATGCTGAAGATGAGCAAGGAGATCGACGTCGCTCAGTCCAAAGCGATGCAGATGGCGAAGGCTACCGGCGATGTAAAGGTCAGCTTCGACGGGTCTTCGAGGTCCGCCGGAGCTATGTCGAAGGCGATGGTGGAGTTCTCGGAGTCCACCGACGGCGCGGCGTCGAAGGTCGACAAGCTGTCGAAGGCGCTCAACACTCTGCGCGATGACCGCCTCACTGAGGAAGAGGCTCTGCAGGCGTCCTCGTCAGCTATCAAGGACCTCGCCGAGGCGTGGGGCCAGGTCGATGCTGCTGCGGTCAAGGCCGACGGCTCGATCAATTTCGACACCCCAGATGCCATCGCGAAGTATGGCGCCCTTCAGGACAAGGTCGTCGATCTCGGCAAGACCTACGACCAGACCGCGGCTGCTGCGATGGAGCACGCCAGGGCCGAGAACATGGGGCCGGCCGAGGCGCTCGACTATGTGAGGTCGAAGGTAGATCCGCTCCGTCAGAGTCTGATCGATCAGGCGACCGCTGCCGGTGTCAGCGCTGAGGCCGCGGAGCGCATGGCCGATCGGTACCTCGGTGTGCCGAGCGAGATCCTGACGAAGCTCGACCTGCAGGGCACCGAGGCAGCCATCGCGAAGCTGAACCAGGTGCAGGTCAAGGGCGCACAGCCCGTCGAGGGCAAGTACACGCTGGTCGACAATACGCCCGCGGTGCGCGCGAAGCTCGACGAGATGAAGATCAAGTACTCGGTGATCGATGGCAAGCTCGTCATCTCCGACGAGGACGCCAAGAAGGCACAGGCCGCCCTCGAAACCCTCGGTGTGACCACCGAGACGCTCCCCGACGGCTTCGTGAAGATCACCGACACGAGTGACGCGAACATCGCCCGGCTGAAGGCGCTGGGCATCGAGGTCCAGCGGCTCCCAGACGGAACGATCGTCATCAACCCCGACGACGCCGAGTTCTGGCGGCGCGTGACCAAGGCGCAGGAAGACGGCCGGAAGAAGATCTACGTCGACATGATCCAGCGTGGAGCGTCCGACTGGGAGGCGGAGTTCCACGCGAACCTGGTCCAGAAGTCGCAGGAGCAGGGCCTTTCCAACGCGAACGGTTCGATCACGGAGTACGCGAGCGGTGGTGTGCGCCCCGCTGGCGTGCAGTCGATGCCCGACCAGGCCGTCATCGAGAAAGGCCGAGGCTCCGGGCTGGTGCGGTGGGCTGAGGGTGAAACCTGGTGGGAGTCCTACATCCCCGGGGCGCCGTCGAAGCGTCGCCGGTCCACGGCAATCCTGGACGAGACGGCTCGACGGTTTGGGTACGCACTGATGCCGGTCGATGCGATGCGCGGCGTCGTGGGGCTACTGCGGCGGGGTGGCTTCGCTAATCAGATTTCGGCGATTCTCAGCAAGCCAACTCCGTGGATATCCCAGTTCACCGGGCCTCGTGGACCGTCCACTGTGACCGCCTTCGCGAACGGCGGCGTCGCCGGCCGGGAGCCGTACGGTCTGCCTGCAGGTACCGATACCGGCGGGTACGGATCGTCCGGGAGCATCTTCCCGCAGTGGGTCCATGATCTCGAAGCGGCCTTCAATGTGAAGGCCTCGACGTATGCCGGCCACCAGGAGTCGTCGGGCCTCAACAAGGGAATCGACTGGTCCGGCAGCGTCGCCGACATGCAGCGGCTCGCCGAGTACTTCGTGTCACGCAAGTCCGACATGGAGCAGGTGATCTTCCAGAACCCGGAAACGGGGCAGCAGATCGGCGTTGCCGACGGTGAACTCGTCGGGCCGGGCACGTCGCAGCCTGGCTACTACCGCGACGACTGGGCGGAACACCAGAATCACGTCCACTCGCGGCAGAGCTACTCGATCCCCGCACCTGGGGCGGAAGGATCGACCGGTCAACAGATCCAGGACGTAACCCTGACGTCGTCGTCATCGCGTGACGATGTCGCCCGCAAGATCATCGCCGAGGGCCGCAAGCGCGGCTACACCGACGACCAGATCAAGGCTGTACTGGCGACCGCGATCCAGGAATCGAACCTCGATCCGAACGCGAATGGCGGGGGAGGCGCGTGGCACGGGATCTTCCAGCAGGACGAGTCCTACGAAGGTCGTGACGATCCGAACACGAACATCACGGGCTTCTACGACCGGCTGGATGAGAAGCGGGCAGCTGACCCTGACGCGGAAATCTACGACCAGATCTTCTGGCTGCAGCAGCGGCCGGGCGAGTCGTCGGCGGCGGAGGCTGTCGCTAACGGCCGCCAGGGTTACCTCACGGAGATCAAGAGCCAGGATGACGCAGCATCGAAGATGCTCGCCGAATTGGGGCCGAGTGTCGGAACCGGAACCGACAGCGGGTCCACCTCGGGGTCGAGTGTCGGGTCGCAGGTGTATGTCACCGGAGGCCATCTCGACAGTGTCGGCACCGGCTACACGCCGCCTGCAAGCACTCCGGATACCTCGGCATCGACGACGAGCACGGCCACAGATACCGGCCGCAAGAGACTGTTCACGCTTGGTGGCGGACGTATCTACAACGGGAATCCGGAGCAGCCTGACGTCGTCAAGCGTCTCCACGGCGGCACGATCCCGGGCACTGGGCGCGGCGACATCATCCCGATGATGGGCGAGCCCGGCGAAGAGGTCATCCGTCGAGATGTCGCGACACAGCCCGGAGTGCGGGCGGGACTGCAGCATCTCAACCGCACCGGCCGGTGGCCGGAGTTCCACGCGGACGGCGGCACGGTCGGCGGATTCACCTCCGGCTTCGGTGGCTACACCGATCCGGCGGTCGCCAAGGTCGGCATCCTCGACCACGCTCTCGGCTACTACCTCGAGCAGCTGTATCGACTCGGGGTCGCCGGGTACGGCGGGGCAGCGATGGCGGCGTCGGCGATCGGCACCGACGGCACCTTCCAAGGACTGTCCACGGGGAGCACATCGTTCCCGATCCTGGACGACATCGCGCAGAAACTCGACGAGGTCATCAAGGAAGGTCGCGTGGGGTCGATCGGAATCTACGTAGGAGAAGGAGGGCAGATCGTCGTGGAGGACATGGGGAAGCTCCGGCAAACCCAGGACAAGGCAGTCCAGGACGCCATGATGCGGTCGGCGGTGATGCGCTAATGGTCGACTACTACCTCATCGGCGTAGACGGAGACACCCGCATCGACCTATCCGACCCCGAATCACCGATCCGCCTCACGGTCGACCCGGAAGGACTCGACGGCCCCCCACACGATCCCGCCATGCAGGAGAACGTGAACCAGGGCGGTGCCTTCTACAAGGGGCAGCAGGACAAGCCGAACCAGATCAAGCTCCTGTACCGCTTCGGAGGCGGCATAGGCTTCGACTCCGACGAGCTGATGGAGGCGGCGATCACGTGGCGCCGATCCCTCGGAACCGGACGTGAACTCGCCGAATTCCATGTCGTCGACGATCAAGGCACCGACCGTTGGCAGTGGGTCCGAAACTCCGGATCATACGGTGGTCCAGCACCATCGAAGCTCCGGTCAGCCCAGTACGTCGGCAACGGCGGGGTGACACTTACCTCGGACTCGTCGTACTGGGAGTCCGAAGCCATCGACGTCCTCGATCCGACGACTGTCTCCAACGGTGGCGACTTCGCAGCATGGCCGCAGTGGGAAATCACCGGGCCTACTACCGGTTTGAAGATCGGCGTCGACGGGGAACAGATCGCTCTCGCCAACATCCCAGCAGGGAAGGTGTACACGATCGACACTGACCCGACTCTGCCGCGGATCATGCTCGACGGTGTAGACAACTGGGCGTCGGCAGCAGGCCGGCAATCGTTCCGTAAATCGGTCCCACCAGGGGAGACGGTGTCGGTCACGACCATCGGTTCGGCTGACAGTGTGCGCCTGGTTCTGCCGCAGCAGCATTGGGCGGCGATCGGATGACCATCATCCTCGGACCGCGCAGGCCGACCGAACCCGACACGAAACTGTTCGACATCGAGATCAACACCTCGAACACTGTCGACGTCAATGCGTGGCGACCATTCGGCGAGTACCAGCGCGCGAAGTTCCAGTGGGCGTGGGGTATCCCCGCCGTCGCCGAGGTTCAGATCGCCAAGACGCACCCGATGGCGGAACTCGTAATGCAGTGCCGACGCCGCATCGTGTCTGTCGTCGTCCACCACAACGGTCTCCGTTGGGACGGTCGCGTAATGGCCGCCCGCTACAAGGGGAGGCCAGGCCAGGAGATCGTCACAGTCTCCATGGTCAACAACCTGATCTGGCAGTCGTCGGCGCTCGCGTGGCCGCAACCACTGTTCCCGAGACCCGAGTTCCAGTTCCCGAAGCACGACATCGGATTCGGGCCATTGGATGGCGTCTACAAGTACTTTTCGGCGAAGAACTACACACGGATGTTGTCTCCGGTGTATGCGAAACTGCCGATCAAGTACGACGTGCCGAGCCTCCCTAACTTGAACAACGTCAGTTCGGTTGACAACCTCCTGGACTACATCGCGGACAGCACTGATGATTTGGTGGCGGTGTGGGCGCGGATGACTCCGCTCGATGAGCTACACAAGCATCACTTCTCAATCTCGGACCGCGCCCCAATCATCAACGCATACCGGCCCGGAATCGACCCCGACCCAGGCCAGGTGTTCAACGCCGACAGCCTCGGACACCTCGAGAACATCATCTCGTGGGAGGGGCTCGAACACTTCTTCTACTTCCTCAACCCCGGCAACATCCTCGGGTTGGCGAACCCGAACAACTGGCTGAAGGCAACGAAGCCCTGCTACGTGCTGGATACGGTCGAGAAGCGGGACCGCCGGCACATGGAGTGGCGCACCGACGGCGGCAACATTATCGACGTCGAACGGTACGTCACCCACCCCGAGGGATATCAGGCCATCGTCGGCGGCAAAGCGCCAGAGATCGCCAACAACCTCATCCAGATGGCAATCAACCTCCTCATCCAAGGAGCAATGTCCGCGCTGCAGATCGGCGGGGCCGCCCCCGTCGTAGGGGACTTGTTCAACGACATCTTCTTCGCCTACAACATGTTCTCCGATGAGGACCTGAAGGCCGAACTTGGGCGGCACGCGCTGCCGGAGCGGTTTGCTGATTCGACGTCGGCATTCTCGCTCGATGCGCTTGCTGCGGGCTCGTCGAAGTTGAAGGAGATCGGCGGCCAAGACACGTTGAAGCTGACTGTTCTGGCCGGCAATGCCGGGTACGAGCTGGGTGAGGATGACGGGTCAGGACGGCGGTTCAAGGTTGGCGACATCATGACGTTCACGGACACGGACTTCGGGACGAGTGTGGAGCAGTATGTGTCGGCGGCTGAGGTGGAGCATACGCCTGGTCAACAGAAGGTGACGACGGTGACGCTTGGCGACGATCTGAATCTACGGTCCGGTTGGGATCGGGTGGTCGAGAAGATCGGCATGGTCGCCGGCGGCATCAACGCCATCGCCAACAGCACGAGCTGAGTCTCAGCTCGGTTCATCATCAACCCCGCCATCAGCGGGGTTTTCGCATATCAGGAGGCAATCCATGGGCAAACCCACATTCCGGTACCTCGAGCTACTGGGACCGAACAGGCAGTCGCGGAACGGTGCCCGCGTGCCGTACTTCTTCCTCCACACCGAGGAAGGCTCGTCGACGGCCGAGAACCTCGTCCGAAGCGGCAACGCAAGCGGCGCATTCTCGTACCACTACATCGCCGACGACTCGACGCTCGTCGCGATGGTCGACACCGACTACGGCTCGTGGTCGGTCCTCGATGCGAACAACCGATCGATCAATTTCTGCTTCGCAGGGTCCCGCGCAAGCCAGTCGCGCGAGGTGTGGCTGTCGAAGTTCCGCAACGCGATCCGCATCGCCGCGTGGACGTTCGCCGAGGACGCGAAGAAGTACCCGTACCTTCGCGCTGTTGTCCAGGGCCGCCCATACCCGAAGGGCGACGTCGCGTGCATCAGCGACCACAACTTCGTCACACGCGTTCTCGGTATCGGCACCCACACCGATGTCGGTCCGAACTTCCCGTGGGACGTCTTCGAGGCAGACCTCCGCGCGGTCCTCGCGCCCGCCCCGACCGCGCCCGTGGTGAACCGGATCGACGAGTGCGCTGGCAAGAACCAGTGGCTCGGAAAGCGAATCACCGTCGGCGAGAAGGTCTGCCCCGACAGGCGCGGCCGGTTCGCCAAGTTCGAAAACGGCTACGTGTACTGGACGGCGACGACCGGTGCGTACGCGATCCCCAACCGCATCTTCGAGACCTGGGCTGAGCACGGCTTCGAGAAGGGCTACGGCTACCCCGTCAACGTCGCCACCACCATCAACGGCGGCGATATCCAGGCGTTCGAGCGTGCCGTCATCTACCGGCAGGACGGCCAGGTTGGTCACCCGGTGTACGGCGAGATCTTCAAGCGGTACGCCCGCGACGGCTACGAGCCGGTCCTCGGGTGGCCGATCGGAGACGAGCACGACAACGGTACCGGAGGTCGAATCCAGTCATTCGAGCATGCCGACCTGATCTGGGATCCGTCCGGCGTTTCGAAGGTGGTGAAGAAGTGACCTGGTTGACGCCTGCTGTGCGGCAATGGATCTACCTCGTACTGACCGCACTGTTGCCGATTCTTGTCGGGTATGGGGTAGTGGCTGAGACTGACGTTTCACTGTGGCTAGCGCTCGCGGCGGCGATCCTTGGAGCGGGTGGTACGGCGCTCGCAGCATCCCATACGCCGAAAGACGACTGACCTTATGCGGTGGCCGCGTCGTGGTGATTGGGTGCCGCTGATGCCGGAGCGGTCCCGGATGCTCGTCATCCTCGCCGTCCCGATCGAGGCGATCCTCCGGGCCTGGGACTACCTCACACCAGACATCCAGCCGCCGACTCTGTCGCTGAGCGTGGTGGAGCAGATGATGCCGCTCGAGGTGTGGGGTGCGATCTGCGCGGTGGTCGGTGTGGTGACGGTGTGGGGGTTCGCGATGCGGTGGCCGCGGACTGCGATCGCCGGGCTCCGTCTCGGTGGCGCCACCTACGGACTGTTGGCGTTGGGGCAGTGGCTTGCGGTGGTCGACAATCCGTGGCTTGACGGCGTCCGCTCCCCGGCGATCACCACGATTTTCGCGGTCGCCTACTGGGGTCTAGCGAGGGGATACACACAGCAGATGCGGAGCCGTGCATGACCGTAGGTGACCTACCCATCGGCACCCCGTGGTGGGTCGCCCTCATCATCATCGTTGCTTTCGGTCGGCCGGCGTTGGGGTCGGCGATCATGTCGCGGGTGCCGGGATGGTTGGGTGCGTATGCCCGGCATCGGCAGTCGCGGACCCCGGAGGGCCGCGCAGATCTGTCGTTGTCGGCGGCATGGGAGCGGCAGGACCGCGAGATCAAGCGCCTCGCGGCCGCGTACGACTCCCTCTCGGAGGATCACAGTGAGCTGACAACGCGCGTCGACAGCCTCGACCGCAAGCTCGCGATCATGACGAAGAGGTTCTTCGCCGCGCTCGCACATATCCGAATCCTCCGTGCCGTCGTACTGCGCATCGACCCGACCTATCAGCTTCCTTCTGTACCGGACGATCTGGAGGAGTACCTGTGAGCACACCGCCTCTCTCGGAGAATGGCACGCCCTGGAATCAACTTCCCGGCGCAACGGGTGGTATCCGTCGCAATCTCACCCGCCCGCCGGCGAATCCGATGCAGCAGCTCGAGAAGGTCTTCCTCAGCCCGTTCGCGCGGATTGCTGCCGAGCTGACCGGTGGCGACCCCGAAGACTGGGACACCATCGAGGAGATCATCGACAACATCGTCGGCGCGATCCCCGCGGCGGCTGACTTCATCGGGAACCTGCTCTCGGGCGTGATCCCGATCGGGTTGCTCGCTCCGACTGTCCCGAATCTCCTGGCGAACGGGGCGTTCGACGGCGCGGTGTCGATCGTCGAGGGCGACGGCTGGGTGTACGACCCGGACGTCGGCCGGACGTCGCCGGGCGCGGCGCGCTACGACTGCACCGGTGTCGCAGGGATGCAGCTCTCGACGCCGGTGCAGGTTGCTGAGGGTCAGAAGGTCGCGGCGTCGGTGTATGCGAAGTGGGCGGGTGTGGCCGCGGGTAGTGGTGCGGGTATTCGTCTGGTGGCGCGCTGGTACAACGGCGAGTCTCTTGTGTCGACGTCTGAGGTTGGGGCGGTTGTGGCGCCTGCTGCGGCTGGTGGCTGGTCGAAGCTCTCGGGCGAGATGTCGACGCCGTCGGGTGTCGAGACGGTGTGCCTCGCCCTCGTCGTCGACGCTGGTGTCTCGGCGGGGCAGGTGTGGTGGGATGACGCATCGCTGACGAAGCCGACCGCGTCGCTGCCTCAGCAGTGGATCGCAGGTCTCGTCGATGACCTCGGCGAGTTCTTGACGATGCTCGACCAGATCGCATCGATCGTCGCTGGTGGCGCGGTCACTGCGATCAACGGTGTCGTGCAGGAGTTCAAGGATGGGTGGGCCGCGGCTCAGTCGATCACGACGAACATCGCCGGCAACATCACCTCGGCGGTATCGGGTGGAATCGCGGTCGGCGAGGGCATCGTCAAGGACGTTTTCGACACGATCGCCAACATCTTCGGTCTAGCGGGTACGGCTCGCGAGATCGCGATGAGTGCGCAGACGCAGCTCCAGGAGATCACCAACAACGGCCAGACGCCGGAGGGCTTCGACGGGTACACGTGGTCGACGATCTTCTCTGGCGCGGATGGTGCCTCGCTGCCGTCTGGTGACTGGCCGCTCAGTGCCGGGCTCGCGATCCGTGGCGATCAGGGGCATGTCGGGATCGCGGAGTCGCAGGGGCTCGGGCACTGGTGGGCTCGAGCAGCGGGCGCATTCGCGTCTGACACGCAGTCGACGTCGGTGGTCTTGGGTCCGCGCGGCCGGTACGGACAGGACTGGGATACGGGCCTGTACCTGAGGGTCGACGATGCGATGGCGGTCGGCGCGTTCGCGCGGGTCCGATCCAATCGGATCGACATCGGACGGTTCACCAGGTCGGGCACGACGTGGAATCACTTCCAGTTCACGCAGATCGCGACCCAGGTCCGGGAGGGCGATCTGGTGCGGTTTCGAGCGACAGGAGACACCTATTATGTGCTGGTCAACGGCATCGTCCGGGCGTCCTACACGGACGGGTCGGCGTCGGTCGCGAAGGGGGCGGCGTACCGGCGGGCCGGATTCTCGCAGCAGCGGAATGAGTACTACTCGTTCCCGTTCACGTACCGCGACGACTCGTACCGTGTCGCCGCGTTCGCTATGGCGGACTGGGCGCCGCCGGGGGCGACAGTGACGACGCCGGGTTGGCGGCTGCGCCGCGGATCGGGCAACGAGGTCGCGCTCGCGGTCAATCACGGCGAGCAGGCTCCGATGCCGTCCGGTTTCTACAACGTCAACGACCTCGGTGTCGGCGTCACCGTATCGGACCTCGGCACAGGCCAGGTCACGATCACCTCAGACGGCTGGTATGAGATCGCGTCGACAGGCATCCACCGCGACAGCGAAGCGAACACATCGAACCAGACCACGACACAGATGATGGGTGTCGCTCACGTCGCGAACGCATGGCACGCCTCACCGTGGGTGCTCTATGTCGACGGCGCCGCGGTCGCTGGACCGATGATGGCCGGCGTCTCGACCACGATCTATCTCGCCGCAGGGCAAGTCGTTCGGCCCGGCGTCTCGGCGTCGTCGCCGATCATGCCCGGCGCAGCAGTCGTCGACGTCGACGGCACCCGCTCCACGACCAACAACCGCGCGATGCAGGGCCGGTCTCGGATCACCGGAGTCTCCGGTGCACCCTCAGCCTCCTTCACTGGCAGAAAGGTCGGATAGATGTCCGCAACCACCTTCACCCTCGACGACCTCCCCGGCGTTGAGTTCACCGTCGAGCGCGGCAGCGGCGGGGAAGCCGGCCTGCCGTCGACATGGATCACCCTCGTCGGCACCAGGCAAGAGACTCCCGCGCCGACCGACGACATCCCTGACCCCGACCCGATCGACGTCGAGGTCTGCCGCATCGGATTCGCCGGACCGTGACCTGGTCACCCACACGCCCCGCACCAGCAGCCCCCGCGCAGGGCTGGATCGGCGACACCGGCCCACAAGCGGCCGATCCGGTGCAGGGTTGGACGCGCGCTCGACTCGCCGCCGCACTGGCCTCGGAGTTCTCCAGTCACGATGCGGCAGCGCTGCAGGCGCATCTGACCGGCACTGACGAGAGCCGCGCCCTCGACGCCGCTGCACTGCGCGCTCACCTGACCGGCAGCGGCGCGGCCGCGGTGGTCGACGGCGCCGCGCTCGTGGCGCATCTGACCGGCACGGGCCGCTCGCACGGTGTCGATCGCGCGGACGCAATGATCCGCTGGCACCTCACGGGCACCGGTCACGCTCGCAGCCGGGACCGTGCTGCTCTGCGCGCGCACCTGTCCGGGCCGCCGACAGTCGGCCATGCGTCGGATGGTGCGGCGGGTCGGTTCTCGGTGCACGCACCGGAGATCACCGTCTATGACCAGCCCGGCACCTTCTCCTACCCGGTACCCGGATGGTGTACGCACCTGGATTTCGTCGTGATCGGCGGCGGCGCGTCGGGACAGTCTGGGTCGGGCACGCTCTACGGCGCGGGCAAGGGCGGCATCCCCGGCACCTGGGCTGGGAAGACCGTCGTCCGGCTGAACGAGTGGATGTCCACGAGCCGAATCCCGTTCGAGACGTCGGCGCTCTCGGTCACGGTCGGAGCAGGAGGTGCGAAGGCGCCGAACTCGGACTACGGCGGGCCGAACCCCGGCACAGCAAGCGCGGTGAGCTACAGCAGCGGCACGAACGTCGTGGTATTCGCGCAAGGCGTGGGCGGGTCTGGGACCGGCGACTACCAGAACGGTCGCCCGGTCCCAGATTTCACCTACGCGGGCACCACGTACACCGGCGGCGCATCCGGCACCGGAAACGGTGGTGCCGCGAGCGCGCCCGGCGGCGCCGGCGCCGGCGGTAACGGCGGCGTATTCGGCAACCGGACCCGCGGCGGCGCCGGCGGCGCGGGCCGAGTCTGGATCATCGCCAGGCAGGAGTACTGATGCAGATCACCCTGCCCGCGCGAGTCCCGGATCGGCTGATCGTCCCGCTCGGCTCCCAGATCACCGCGACCACCGACACCGATACCGGGCTGCTCATCACCCTCGACCACATCGACTACGACTACACACCGTTCGCAGACCCGGCCGCGCCCGCGTTCGAGTTCCTCGCCGACGTCATCCGCATCGCATCCGACCGCACCATCACCATCGACCGATCCGAGACCTGCATCAGCAGCCCCGGACGGACCTCACGAGAGAAGGACACCTGACATGGCGAAAACCGCCGCGCACCGCAAGCAGATCGCCGACCTCATCGCCAGTCTCGGCGCGAAGATCACCTTCCACGAGTCCGACCCCGGCACCACCGGTGCCGGCCTCATCGCGACCACCCCGGCATCCGGTACGACGACGTGGGCCGCAGCCACCGACAACGGCACCGAATCGCAGGTGCAGGGCTCCGCGGTCCCGCTACTGGTGCCAGCGGGTAAGACCGTCTCCCACTACGGAATCTGGAACGGCAGTACGTTCCTGCGCGGTGAGCAGCTCGACTCGTCGATCATCGTCAACGGCACCGGACCGGTGTCGGTCGACGTCACCCCGAAGTTCACGTTCGACTAGACCCCGCCGCGCAGTGCGAAGGCCCCCGACCTCTCGAGGTCGGGGGCCTTTCGTCGTATCCCCACTCACGTGGGGAGCACTGCCGTGTGATCCGTAGCGCTAGTCTGCCGAACACAGCCACTCACGGATCATCCCCACCGAGGTGGGGAACACGACTATCTGATCCATATCGAGAGCTTGCCGAACGCAAGTACTCACGGATCATCCCCACTCTCGTGGGGAGACTTCACTATAGCCGGACGCTACCCAGTGGTGCCAGATTTCAGGATCCGGTGCACACGCTGGCGGGACAGTCCGCACAACTCACCGATCCGCGCCGCCGACACCCCGGCTTTCGCCGCCGCGCGGATCGCCTGATGACGCCGGGTCTCGGCGCGGCTCATACGCTGCGCGGCCTGCTCATACTCTGTGCCGGATGCGCGCAGCTCACGCTCGACGTCACCGCGGATCGCGTCGATGTCCGCGCGGGCTCCATCGACTGCGGCCGTCAGCGACTCCCACGTCAGGTCATCGCCGGCCAGATGGACCGGTGCCGTGCCGCCGGTGACATCGGCGCGGGCGAGCGGCTGCGGAAGGACTGGAGACACCGGCGACATGCCGGTGATCTGCACCGTGACGCCCTCATCGGAGGTCCACTCCGCGGTGCGCCCCATCGCGGCCTGCACCAGCGGCCACACCTGCTCCTGCACGGTGCGGGTCGGCTCGGGCGTGAGCGTGTGGGCGAGGACGACCTCCCAGAAGTCGTCGGCTTCCATCGCGGCGTCGAGTCCGTGGCGGTCGGTGAGGGTGTCGACGATCTGGTCGACGTCGTAGCTGGCGGCGTCGGCGCCGAGGGACTGCTCGACGAGGGCGACGACGTCGCGGCGGGTGATCGGGTCACGCATGAGAGGTCTCCTGTCGGGTGGTCGTGGTGGTCACATGAACTTGAGGATTTCAATCAGCTCGGCCGCCGCATCCTTCGACAGGCCCTCGACGGGGGCGGACAGAGCGGAGAGCTTGGCGTCATAAGCCTTCGCGCGCTGCTCGGCGAGCTCGGCCTCGATCTCGGCGGCGCGGGCCTTGAGGTTGGCCTTGATCTGCTTGCGCATCTCGCTGCTCACTTCGACGCCGGCGGCGACGAGGCTCGGGATGTCGCGCTTGGCGTCCTTGAGCTCTGCGACGGCGCGCTCCATGCCCCATCCGCGGACGACTGCGCGCTGGTCGGGTGCGGAGTCGTAGTCGGCGAGGTAGGCGAACTCATCCTGAAGGCTCTTGATGTAGTCGATCTGCTTGTCGCTGGCGGCGTCCATGTCCTGCTCCTTGGTGGTGGTTGTAATCCCTGTTGACAACTATGTAACCAGACGCGACACGTGCTGTCAATACGGTTTACACATACGGCAGTGAATCACCCGAACGGACTACTCGTGCGACACTTCTCCGCATGCTCGTCACCCTGTACGGCGGACCCCACGACGGCCGCACCATCGACGCCGACCCAGACGAGACGCTACGACTGCCAGTTCTCACCCCGAGCGTCGACGGCGGGCCACCAGACCTCGGTGACGACGCGACGTACGAGTGGCAGGGGAGGCGCGACGGAGCAGGACGACCGGTGATGGAGTGGCGGTCATAGGCTCGCGAACACCCACCCTTTACCCACCCGAAACTCTCGAAACATGGCGGAACAGACGGCAGAATCCGGCATTCATCCGGCTGCCAGTCGGGAATCACAGCAGGTCAACGACACCTCGCGGAACAAGCAGAAAATTCTCACCATCACCAGCGGTCAGGGGTTCGAATCCCTTTGCGCGCACCACCAATCGCAGATCAGGCCCCCTTCCGGGAATCCGGGAGGGGGCCTTTCTTCGTCTCACCCACCTGAAACCCACCCGAAACAGGTCGCACCGGAGCCAACTGATTCAGCGCATGCCGCATATCGGCAGCGACCTTCGCCCGCTGCACATAGTGCCGGCGCGTGATCTCCGGAGACGAGTGACCGAGCTGCCCAGCAGCCGCATCCATACCCTCAACGCCCTCGATGATCGTCGCGACCGTCTTCCGGAACACGTGCGGTGTCACCCAGTCGAACAGATCCTCGGGACCGTCAGGTTCCCCGTTCTCGTCGTAGACGATGGTCGACCGCGCAGCACGCAACTGCCGCCGGATGTTCGACGTACGCCGAGGCCCACCGGTGCGCGACGGGAACAGTAGGCCAAGCTCGTCAGTTGGGAGGTTCCGGGCGATCTGGCGCTTCACCGCGGCGACCATGAAGTCTGGCATCGGCAGCCACTGCATTGCTCCGTCACTCTTCGCCTGCGGCACGAAGACCCCACGCTTGTCGACCTTCCCGGTGATGCGGATCATCGCCGGGGTATCTCCGTCAGCCCACTGGATCGCCGACTTCTGAAACGCTAGGACCTCAGATATGCGGCCACCGGACCCGACGAGACAGTCGGCGAGGTCGGGGAAGTCGAGGCCACGTGGAGGGCCACCGCGAGCATTGCCGCCAGACCACGTCGCGATCCGCACTCGCAACTGCTGCAGCTCGGCGATTGTGAGGGCTCGCGGCGGCTTTGGGTCCGCGGTGCGGCGCGTCGTATCGGCCACCGGATTGTGCGTGATGGCGTCGTGCTGGGCAGCGAGCTTCATCATCCCCGACAGCACGACCCTAGCGAGGCGCGCATAGTTCGGGGATTCGACAGCCCGGATGAAAGCGTCAAGGCGTCCGACTGTGGCTTCGCCGACTCGGACGGCGCCGACCGCAGGAACTATCACGGTATCGATGATCTCGTTGTAGTTGTCGATCGTCCCTTGGGCGAGTTTGCCTTCGGCTTCGCGTTTGGTGATCCAGAGGGCAGCGAGGTCAGTGAGGGTGGTGTCGCGGGTGATGTCGCTGATGTCGTCTGTTGGTTTGGCGCGGTCGCGGAGTGCTTCCTTCAGGGCGCGTTCGGCGGCGGCACCGGTCTTCCCGAACCGTTCGACGGGTCGGGTGCGGCCGTCCCAGTCGCGGTACTTGGCGCGGGCCCGCCATCGTCCGGGTGAGACTTCGGTGCGGGTGATGGTGCCCCATGTGCCGAGGGGGAGTGGTGGGCGTGCCATGTGGGCTATCTCCTGGTGATGCGGCGGAGCCGGTTTGTGAGTGTTGGGTTGTGGGCGAGTGCTTCGGGGTTGTCGAGGAGTCTCCCGATTCGTTGCCAGTAGCGGGTGACGCTGAGGCCGAGTTCGGTGCGGACGGCGTCGGCGTGGGCGCCGCGGTCTCGGTAGGTGCGTGCCGCGAAGTCGAGCAGGCGTCGGTCGTCGTCGATCATGCGATCCTCCACTCGTCGACGTCGAGCTGGTCGCGCTCGGCGTCGGTCAGGTAGTGCATGCGCAGCGCGAGCGTGTACTCGTCGACCCACAGTGCGACGGCGGGGTCGGGTTCGCATTGGACGGCCGCGATCTCCTCGATGGGGAGCAGTCGCCGCGCGGCCTCGATGTGCACGAGGCGTTCTTGCTTCTGGAGGTGCCAGCGGGAGCATGCGATGCCGTCGTCGCCTCGCTCGCAGTGCACGATTTCGTGGGCGAGGACGACGCGGCGTTCGCGTTGGGAGAGGCCGGCGCGGATCTGGATGAGTCCGGCGGCGTAGGTGCCTCGGGGTCTGAGGCCGGGGACGAACTCGATGGTGATTCCGAGGTCTCGCGCGTGTCGCCATGGGTGGTACATACCGGGCACCCAATCACGAGCCTCTGACAGAAACTGATCCTGACCAGGAACTACACCGATGTCATTCGATGTGTGATATTGGCCAAATGTGCACAGGAATGTCAGGAGCGTGGGTTAGGGTCAGGGTGACGGATCGGCTAGAGCCTGCCAGGGTAAGCCCGCGGTGCTGCTATCGCACTCCTTAAGTGGATCGGCCCCTGGAGGCCCTAGGCGATCCGTCTCGCCTTCTTAGGGCACTCGCCGCACGGGAACCAGTCAGACTCAGTTGCCAGGCTGTAGTCCGGCATCGCGAATAGTCCCAGCGGGATGGCGCACCCGTTCGGGCCTTTCCGGATCGCTGGCCACGCCATCTTCAGGTACATCGACTCAGTCATGCCGAAGCTTCCCTGCGGCCAGATCGCCGCAGACAAGAATCCGCCATACAGATCCGCAGCTTGACTCTCGGCATACCGATCGGCAGACACCCACCTCAGCGACTCTTGCATATGGTCGGGCACCTTCGGGTCGGCCTGCGATTCTTTCTCGATGTACGCCTTTCCTGGCCCGTGATCGAAGCCCTTCACATGGCCGAAGCGGAAGTGAACGCGGGCGTCCGCGCCGTACTCATACTTCGCCGTCCAGATGGCCGCCTTGTAGGTGCGGTAGGCGACCCAGTTGTAGAACCGCTTGCCGTCGTCGCGGTAGCTGCCCTCGCGCAACTCGTCCTTGTGCGCCCAGACGTAGCAGACGTGCACTCCATTCAGCTTGCTCAACAGTTGAGCTGCATACTTCCGTCGGTCATGGTTCTTGACGTAGCGCTTCCATGACAGGACCTCGCCGTCTGGGACCTTGAACGCCACTCTGAGCTTCTGCACGACTGCCTGGAGAAGCTTCGCGCCGTCCTCGTCGACGATCACTGCGGCCATCCCGAAGATGGGACTAGCGGACCCTGATGTCCCTCGGTCGCCGGTCTCGTCGACGTAGACGTAGACGTCCCTGCTCACTCATCACCGTCCTGCGGCTCCTCGCCCTGCTGGTCCTGTAGTCGCCGTTCACGCTCGGCCTCACCTTCGTCCTCTGGCCCGCGGTCGTCGGATGCGTGCGGCAGCTCGACGATGGGGTCTGCGGTGAAGTCGCGCCCGCGTCGAGTCCTGCGGCTTGAATCATCCGGCTTCAAGTCCATGACGTTGTTCTTCTTGCCTTGGTGCGTTTCGCGCGGTGTTCCCGAGGCCGGCGGACGATCAGCGTCAGAGGCAGGTTTGGTGTCAGCGTCATGGTCGGCTCCTCGCGTTTCGACGATGCTCTTGATGAGCGCGTCGAGGGCGGTGCGCTGACTCCTGCTGAGCAAGTCGGCCTCGGCGGGCGGCTTGTAGGGCAGGCGTTCCCCGGCGGGGAGTCCGGCTGCTGTCCGGAGTTCGGATAGCGGCACGTCCAGCACATCAGCGAGTGCGGTCAGTACCGGCAGTGATGGTGTCCCGTGCTTCCCGTTGAAGTAGGGGATCACCGTGCTTTCGCCGGTTCCGTTGACCTTGTTCGCGGCCCGCCCGATCTCGCGTACGGAACGGTCTCCGCGTGCTTCGTTCAGGCGGTCGGATAGTGCACTCACCTCGGAAGACTCCCATGTCGGCCTGGTCGATTGACAGTCCAACTGTAACCGTCGCAGTTACGAACTACGAACGTGTAGTTCCAGTTCATGCAGCGTCTGGTTCGAGAAAGCGCTTGCGCCCGTCACCGTCGATGGTTACAGTGATTGGCGAACGGCCAATCAACAATCACCGAGGAGGTGAAATGAGCAAGCGATCCCGACCGCGACTCACGGTCCAGCTCATCAGCCACGAACTGTTGGACGAGTACATGCGGTACCGCAACGTGTCGAATGTGAAGCTCGCTGCGAAGGTCGGCGTCGACACTTCAACCATCGCGCACCTGCGACGCGGCGCCCGGAAGAACTGCGACATCGAAGTGGCCCCGAAGATCGCGGACGAGCTGGGCGTGCCTCAGTGCGTTCTTTTCGTGGAGAAAGTGATTGCCGACTGGACAGGCAGCAATCGAAACGGGCCTGCGATCACCCGAAAGTCGGCATAAGAAACGGCCCGCACCTGCGGACACAGGTACGGGCCAAGCACAAGAAGGAGATTCAAATGCACACTCAGGATACCGCAGTCGAGGTCCGGGTTCCCGGATCGTCACTGCCGCTCTACACCGACGGCAAGAAGTTCGTCGCAATGAAGCCCATCGTCGAACACTTCGGCCTCGACTGGTCGAGCCAGCTCGCGAAGCTCAAAGGTAAGTCGTGGACCTGCATGGCGAATTTCACCATGCAGCTTCCGGGCGACACTCAGCGCCGCGAAGTCGTCGGCATCGATCGCCGGACGTTGACGATGTGGCTCGCCACCCTCGACGAGAACCGCGTCCGCGCCGACAAGCGCGCCGAACTCCGGGCCTACCAGTCCGAAGCCGCCGACGCCCTCGACGCCTACTTCCACAAGGGCGCGACGATCAACCCGCGCGCCACCGAGCATCAGATCAACGCCGCGATATTCCAGGCCCGAGCGCAGATGGAACTGTGCCAGGCCGCGCAGGGACTCATCCACCCCGATCACCTCGAAGCGAAGGCCCGCGTCATCCTCGCGCGCGGCATGGGCGAGAACGCCGAACTGGATGAGGACAGACGACCGCTCTACTCCAAGGACTTTCTGAAGGAGAAGAACCTCGGCGAGAAGCGCATGAAGTCGATCGCCGGCGTGTTCGGGAAGCGTTGCAAGGCCGCATACATCGAACGCCACGGCGTCGAGCCGGGGAAGTACCCGCTCACCTTGTCGAACGGTCAGACGCGCGACGTCCTCGCGTACACGGAAGCCGACCGCGATCTGCTCGAGCAGGTCTGGACCGACTACTACGCCGACCCGCAGTTGGAGGTCCAGGCATGACCTTCCCGACCTTCGACACCGACCACCCGGACCGGGGCGTTGACGGCGACGCCACCCGTCACGTCCAGCACGAGATCGCTATCCCGATGCGCATCGACGAGACCGACTCGTTCGTCCGCGTTCCGCTCCGGTCCGTGTATGTCGACGACGGTCTGACCGGATGGAAGTTCGAGATCGGCCCGTACTCGGTCGAGGGCGCGGCCGCCCGAACGCTCGCCAACTCTCTCGCCCACTTCGGAGCACTCTCCGGCCACTTCCGACCCGCAGGAGGTCACGAATGAGCATCGACACCCTGGCCGCGGCGATCGTCGACGCTGCGATCGCCGCAGACGGAAAGCAGCCCATCGTCCGACTCGGACGGGTGTACGACCGGTGGATCGCCGAAGCGTCCAACCTCGCTCACGACGTCTACGCCGAGTCCGGATACGCCCTCGACCGCATCTTCTGCTCGCACGTGGAGAACTCCAATCGCGAGTGGGCGTATGTCCAGGTCCGCGGCTCCGAGGGCGAGTCTTCTGAGGCTGTCCTCGAAGCTCTGCTCGAGTTCGTGCGCACGGAAACCCCGGTGCCGGCATGAGCGCCCCGACGTACGACACGCGTTGCTTCGACGCCGCATCCGGGCGGGAACTGTACACCGAAGCCGGATTCGGTCCGCACGGCCGAGTCGTTCGCCTCATAGAGACGGCACCGGACGGGCAGACGCTCATCACCGCGCAGATGACTGCACCCGATGCGCGGAAGATCGCCGAGCAGCTCCTGCACTACGCGCACGTCATCACCGATGCCACGACACAGGGGGAGCGGCGATGACTCCGGAAGAACTAGACGAGCTGGGCGTCGCCACAGACATCGTAACCGCGGCCCGCGCATTCGGCATCAGCAAGACGCTCGCCTACGAAGCCGCAAAGAACGGAACGTTCCCGTGCCGCGTCATCCGCATCGGCGGCCGCTACAGCGTCCCGACCGCCGGACTCCGCGAAGCCCTCGGCCTGACCGCCTAAGCACTTCCGGTCCCTGCCCTGAGAGGGGATGGGGCAGGGACCGGACCTCACCGAAAGGAGTACACCTGATGCTCACTAACAGCATGATCTTGATCCTCCTCGGCCTGACTGTTTTGGTGTGCGGGGTTGTTGCGGGTCGTCTCGAAGCCGAGGATGTCGATCCGTCTCGTATGCCGCCGCAGTTGCGGTGGGTTATCCGCTGGATCAACCGATGAGCCGCCGTCTGCCGTGCCGGTGCGCTGCCGGCCCCCACAGCTTGGGGCGTCATGAGTCGTTTTGTCCGCGCGTGCAGGGCCGCTCCTGGTGCGAGGACTGCGGCCGCGAGTACTGCATCTGCCGCCCCATCACCATCCACCACCATCCCGGCCCCGATCCGTGGGCTGTCACGAAGGAATCCGCATGACCACCACATTCGAGCGTTCAGGTCTGATCCACGACCTCGACGAGAACTCCTACCACGGAGACCTGACGACCCTGTCGTCCACCGGTGCGCGCACCCTCGCGACCCGCACGCCGGCCGAGTTCCGGCACGAGCAGCTCAACGGCCGCCCCGACAAGAAGGAGTTCGACTTCGGGCACCTCGTCCACAAGATGATCCTCAGTAAGGGCGCCGATATCCGGGTGATCGAGGCTGATGATTGGCGGACGAAGGCAGCCCGCGAGAAGCGTGATGCTGCCCGCGAGGCCGGTGAGGTCCCGGTGCTGGAGAAGGAGTGGCGGCGCGCCGAAAGGGTCGTCGAGTCCTTCCGCTTGCATGAGACTGCTGCCGGACTGATCTCGGGCGGTGCGCCGGAGGTGTCCCTGTATTGGGCGGATTCGTGGTCTGGTGTCCGCTGCCGCGGCCGTGTCGACTACCTCCGCCCCGATGTGGCGGTCGATGTGAAGACGACGCAGGACGCCGATCCGCGCAAGTTCGCGAAGTCGGTCGCCGAGTACGGCTACCACGCTCAGGCGGCTTGGTACATGGATGGCCTCACTGAGTGTGGTGTCACGGTGACGGATTTCGTGTTCGTTGTGGTGTCGGTCGTCGCCCCGCACCTGGTGTCTGTGTGCCGTCTGTCGGATGCCGCCATCGATCGTGGCCGGGAGTTGAACCGGTTGGCGTTGGAGCGGTTCGCGGTGTGCGAGCTGACTGGCGAGTGGCCCGGTCACGGGAACGAGATTCACACCATCGACTTGCCCTCATGGGCCGCATGAAAGGGACTGTGATGTCCACCGAAATCGTTCAGAGCAGCGGCGGCGAAAGCCTCCACTCCAAGATGGAGTACGCGAAGGCGCTCGCGCAGGCGGGGCTGTTGCCGCAGGCGTACAAGCAGCAACCCGCCAACGTCCTCGCCGCCATCGAATACGGCGAAGCGCTCGGCATCAAACCGATCGTCGCCATCAACGAGATCAACGTGATCTCGGGTACGCCGTCACCGTCCGCGTCGCTGATGGCGTCCCTCGCCCGCGCCGCCGGCCACCGTGTCCGCGCCTGGAATGAGGACGACGGAACGGCTGTGTGCGAGATCGTCCGAGCTGACGACCCCGACTTCACGCACCGTTCACGGTGGGATGAGACGAAGGCCCGGCAGGCGAAGCTGTGGGGCCGCGGTCATTGGGAGAAGGACCCGGCGACGATGCTCCGCTGGCGTGCCATCTCGGAGTGTGTGCGGCTGGCATGCCCTGAGGTGATGGGCGGTCTGAAGTACACGCCGGAGGAAGTGTTGGAGATGCAGCAGGATCGGCCGGCGCCGACGCCGGTGGTGTCTGAGCAGGTTCCTCGGGTGCCTCCGATCCCGGCTGATCTGGCCGACAAGATCGCCGCCTCCGATGATGTGGGGTGGTTGACGAGGACTGCGGACTATCTCGCGAAGCGGTGGGGCGAGCATGACCCGGAGAAGGTTGCTGACCTGCAGGCATTGTGTGCCGCCAGGGTGGATGCTCTGGCGTCGAACGCGCCGGAACCGTCGCTGGAGGAGGCGCAGGCGACGCTCGAGGACGTCCTGGACGCCGAGACTGTCGAGGAGGCTGCATCATGATCGCCGCGTGCCGCGAACATGACCCAGAACTGTGGTTTTCGACTGACTACGCGGAGCAGCAGCAGGCACGTGACATCTGTGTGTCGTGCCCGATGGTGCAGGCGTGCGCACAGAAGGCGTTGGAGCGTCCGGACACGGTCGGCGTGTGGGCGTCGGTCCCACTGTCGGGGTACGGATCGAAACGCCGATCACAGGTGCAACGCCTATACCACATCGCGAAGGGTGGCCGACCGGAGATCCCTCCGGTGACCAGGATGCGTCTGAATGCGACCGCTGCCCGGCATTTGCGGGATCAGGGGATGAGGGTCTCGGAGATCGCTGAACGCCTCCAAATCTCACTGTCGACTGCGACCCGCTATCTCGGCATGAACACCTCTACGGAAGGACTTTCCGCATGACCACCACCGAAGACCTGTACCAGCAGGCGATTGACATTGCCCGCATTCGAATCGTGAGCATTGACAGCGTCGAATCCGCTATTCGCGCTGTCGTTGACCTCGTCCTCGCCGCACGCCCCGAACTGAACCCGACGGCGACAGACGCAGACGCGAGCAATCCCGAGCACCTGCGGTTCGTCAACCGGGTGCTGCGCCGATGCTCCCCGAATCACCTCGCAGTGGATCGCATCTACATCGACCGGATCATCGGCGCGACCGCACATGCCGCCGATCGCCTCGAAGCCGAGCACCGGGCCGCGCAGGAGAAGGCTGCTGCGGAGGCTGAGCGGGAGAAGCTGATCGAACAGGCGGCGCGGCTCACGGTGCGGGGCGTGGGCAAGCGGTGGGAGTCCATCACGGAAAGTTGGCGTCGCGACGCTCGCGGGATTGCGGTGGTGCTCGTGGACGCTGGTTGGCGACCCGCCCTGGAGTCGGACGGCGGTGCGGCATGATCACGCTCGAACAGCACCTAGCCGCGCACGCATCCGTCAATCCCGGCGAGGAGGACGCCCACCTCATCCTCTGCCATTGCGGCACCTGGTTCGACGACGAGGGTGATCATCGCGCACACGTCGCCGCGACGTGGCGTGAGGCTCAGAAGCAAGTGATCGATCGCGCCAAGTCCATGATCGGCACGATCGACTACGCGAGGTCTGTCCGCGTGTCTCCGGCGTACCCCGACGACACCTACCGGCGGATGGTCGCAGACCTTCTGGCCGCGCTGACGACACCTCACTCACCCGCGCACACTAACGCGCACCACCGACAGGAACCCCTCGCATGAGCCGTATCTCTGGGTGTGCGACCGGTCTCACGATCGCCGGCGCACCACAGATATCCCAAACCGAGCAGGACGTCGAAATCGACCGCACCGACAACTGGGTGTACATCGAAATCCCGGTACCTCACCTCGGAGTCGTCGAATCCCTGTCGGTCGCCATCCCGATCGGCCAGATCCGCGCATGGGCAGACCAGCACCTCGGCGGCACATCGTGACCAGGAAGCCATCGAAGACACGCGAACTCCGGGCATGGCTACGCGGCATCGGCGCTACGCACGTCGTCGTCGAAGGCCACACCGAACGCCGGCGCACCGTAACAGTCACCACCGCGTGCACTCTCGCCCGCGCATGCCAACCCGACGAAATCCGCATCATCCACTCGCGAAACCCCGCAATGGATACGGCCGTCGTCTGGAAGCACGACGACGGTGTCCGCCTCACCATCCACACCCCGACGATCGCCACCATCACCGACCACGACCGCGATGGGCGACCCGTCTACACCCACCAACCCGCACTGGAAGGACGACCCGCGTGACCAGACGTGAGTTCACCCCTGACGAGCACCGCACCATCACCATGCTGATCGCCGACGAATGCCCACCCGGCGAAATCGCCGCCACCATCGGCGTCCCGGCCGCCTGGATCACCCGCCACTACCCCGAAGCGAAAGGCACGAAAGCTCAACTCAAGGAGTGGCAGTCGTTGACGGCGATGGTCACCGAAACCGAACGCAAGTACTTCAACAAGCGCACCGGTCTGCCGGAGTTGCAGCGTGGCCGCGACTACGAACTCGAGCAGCAGCGGCGAGCGAAAGCCGAGAGGGATCGCCAGGCTCGACTGAACCGCATGAAGCCGCGCCACGAGTGGAGTGCCGCTGACCTTGCCACCGCCGAACGCATGCTGCGTGATGGTGCCTCCTACAACCGGGTCGCCGAGCGTATCGGTGTCGCACGCCGCACCATCCAGAAGCGGTTCCCCGGCTACGGACACCACGCCAAACGAAAGGCGGAAGCAGCATGAGACCACAAGACTTGCTGGCGGCCGGCCGCATGGGCCGCGAAACGATGGACGACTACAACGATTTCATCAACGCTAAGACGGCAGTCTCCACACGTGGCGGACCTGACGTCACACCGAATCGCGTGAACTCGAAACTGCATCCATGGCAGCGTGACCTAGTCGCATGGGCAACACGCACCCAGCGCGCCGCAATCTGGGCCGACACCGGGCTCGGAAAGACATTCATGATGATCGAATGGGCGAGACTGTCCGGCCCCACATCGCTCATCGTGGCGCCGCTCGCGGTGTGCGCCCAGACCGTACGGGAAGCCGCCAAGCTCGGCATCACCGCGGAGTACGTCCGCGACGGATCGGACATCACCAGCCCCGGAATCTGGGTCACCAACTACGAGCGAGTCGAGTCAATCAACCCAGATCTGATCGACGCCGTAGCACTCGATGAATCATCGATCCTGAAGCAGTCCACCGGCAAGACCCGCACCATGCTCATCGAGCACTTCTCCGACGTACCAGCCCGTCTCGCATGCTCGGCTACACCGGCACCGAATGACCCTGAAGAACTCACCAACCAGGCCGAGTTCCTCGGTCGCATGGCCCGCAACCACATGCTGGCCGCGTACTTCGTCCACGATCAGATCAACGCTGGCGGATACCGACTCAAGGGGCATGCACTGCGCCCGATGATCGACTGGATGTCGACCTGGGCTGTCGCGATCCGCCGACCGTCCGACATCGGCGGCAGTGATGACGGATACGACCTCCCAGGGCTCGAGATCATGCCTCACTACGTCGAGGCGGAGATCGAATCCGAAGGGCAACTGTTCGCGACAGAACTCGGGGGAGTGTCTGGGAGAGCGCAAGTGCGCCGGCAGACTCTCGCCGCCCGCGTCGCCGAGACTGCACGCCTCGTTGCCGCAGAACCCGATGAGCCATGGGTGCTGTGGGTCGGCATGAACGACGAGGCCGATGCTCTCGCCGCCGCAATCCACGGATCGGTCAATGTCCACGGATCACTCGACCCGGACGAGAAAGCCCGACTGCTACTCGGATTTGCGGACGGCGACTTCCGCGTCCTGATCACGAAACCGTCGATCGCGTCGATGGGCATGAACTGGCAACACTGCGCCCGCATGGCGTTCGTCGGCCTCGGCGACTCCTACGAGCAGTACTACCAGGCGATCCGCCGCTGCTACCGCTACGGACAGACCCGGATAGTCCACGCCCACATCGTGCTGTCGGACCTCGAATCGCAGATCGCCGACAACGTCGCACGCAAGGAACGGCAGGCGTCCGTCATCACCGCCGCACTCATCGAACACGCACGAAAGGACCACGCCGCATGACCGAGAACACCGCCCCCTACGTCACCGACGAAGCACACGGCGACAACTGGTCGATGCTGCTCGGCGACTCCTGCGAACGCCTCGCCGAACTCCCCGACGACTCGATCGACCTGTCAGTGTGCTCACCCCCGTTCGACTCGCTATACACGTACTCGCCATCGGTCCGGGACCTCGGCAACAGCAGCTCGCGCGTCGAGTTCCTCGACCACTACCGGTTCATCGTCGAGCACCAGCTGCGCGTCACCAAGCCGGGCCGCAACGCGTGCATCCACGTGCAGCAGGTCGCGACGAAGAAGGCCGTCGACGGATACATCGGGCTCACCGACTTCCGCGGCGACGTCATCCGCCTGTTCCAGTCCGTCGGCTGGGTGTTCTTCGGCGAGGTCACGATCTGGAAGGACCCGCAGGCGCAGTCGATCCGCACCAAGTCACAGCAGCTCGCATTCGCGTCGAAGAACCGCGACAGCATGCGCATCAGACCCGCACTCGCCGACTACCTGCTGATCTTCAAGAAGCCCGGCGACAACACTGTCCCCGTCCCTCACGACACCACCTCCGGTGAGGTCACCAACGATGACTGGATCGAGTGGGCGTCCCCGATCTGGTCCGATATCCACGCTGGCGGATGGCTCACCGAGGACGGCCACATCTGCCCGGTGTGGTACGGCATCCGCGAGTCCGACACCCTCAACGCACGCGCCGGCCGCGATCAGGCCGACGAACGCCACATCGCGCCACTGCAGCTCGGGTTCATCGACCGATGCGTCCGACTGTGGTCGAATCCCGGCGAGCTGGTCCTCACGCCGTTCGGAGGGATCGGGTCGGAGCTGTACCAGTCGGTGAAACGTGGCCGCCGCGCGATCGGAATCGAACTCAAACCGTCGTACTGGCGTGCCGCGGTCGATAACCTGACCGCGCTCGAAGCCGAGATGTCCACGCCAACACTGTTCGATGACGGTGCAGCATGAGCATCGACAAGACGGCGATGCGCAAGGCCGGCGACAGTCCGCGAATCGGATCACTCTTCAGCGGCTACGGCGGACTGGATCTTGCGACAGCGGAACTGTTCGGCGCCACCGTCGCATGGCACGTCGAGTACGACACGGCACCATCGAAGATCCTCGCCCACCACTGGCCCGACGTACCGAACTACGGCGATGTCACCACCGTTGACTGGTCCAGCGTGGAACCGGTCGACATCATCACCGGCGGCTCACCCTGCCAGGACTTGTCAGCGGCCGGCAAGCGCGCAGGAATGACCGAAGGTACCCGCTCGAACCTGTGGGTGAACATGCGTCACGCCATCGACCAACTCCGCCCCAGCTATGTGCTGTGGGAGAACGTTTTAGGAGCTCTCAGTGCACCAGCCGATTCAGCGAGCGACATGGTCCCCGACGCGGGACCGCTGGGAAACCCTGGAGACGGACATCTTCGGGCACTCGGTCGCGTACTCGGAGACCTTGCCGAAATCGGGTATGACGCAAGGTGGACGACTGTACGAGCTTCCGACGTTGGCGCCCCCCACCATCGGGCGCGCGTGTTCCTCCTCGCCACGCCTTCCGACACCGACGGTCGCAGACTCGGAGAAGGCGCGGAACAACCCGGCGCAAGCGCGGCGGAAATCGCCGCCGTTGTCGGCGATCACGGTCCACTTTCCAGAGGTGGACGAACCGACGATGTTCTAGACCTGCTTCCGACCCCGACTGTCGGCAACGCCAACGGAACGAACAAGCGTCGAGGTGGGGCGAGGTCCGAAGAACTACTCCTCCCCGGTGTCGCCGTCGCCGCAGCTGAGGGTGAATACCTGCCGACACCCAGGGCGCGACAGCGCGGAGACTGCCCCTCCGAACGTGCCCGAAAGTCACCTGACCTTGGTTCGGTGCAATATCACTTCACTCCTGAACGCTGGGGAAAGTACGCACCAGCCATTCATCGATGGGAGCAGATAACCCGACCGGCGCCACCGCCGACCGGGCTGAACACCAACGGAACTCCAGAACTGTCAGCACGCTTTGCCGAGTGGATGATGGGCCCGCCGGGCGGGTGGATCACAGACCCGGCGATCTGGACCGGATACACGGCACCGGCGGCTCGCGAGGCGCAACTAAGAGCCATCGGGAACGGCGTCTGCCCCCAGCAGGCGTACGCCGCCGGCGTTCAGCTACTCGCAATGGAGGTCGCCGATGCCTAGAGAGTTTGCGAAGGCGTGGTTCTCGATGTTCACCGACGACGACTTCGCCTGTCAGGACTCGGGGGACAAGTGGCTGTACATGGTGCTGCTCGGGCAGCCGGCGTTGAACTACGCCGGTGTTCAGCCGATGAATATGCGTCGCTGGCAGAGGGCTATGCGTGATGTGAGCGGGACTGTGCCGTCTGAGGCTGAGATGCATGTGCGCCTGAACCGTATGGAGCGTCGTCGGTACGTGTTCGTCGACCCGGATACGGGGGAGACGTTGGTTCGGACGTTCATGCGGTCGGATGGTGTGGCGCGGCAGCCGAATGTGCTGAAGTCTGCTCTGCGGGCGTTGGCTCACGTGGAGTCTCCGAAGCTGGCTTCGGTGCTTGCGTCTGAGCTTGATCAGTTGGTGATGCCGGAAGTGAAGTCGGACAAGGTCGCGGACGATATTGCTGCGTTGAATGGTGCGGCTCGAACCCATCTCGAAGGGTTAGCGGAAGGGTTTGCCGAACCCTTCCCGGAACCCTTCCCGGAAGGGTTACCCGAACCCTTAGCGGAAGGGTTCCAGCGACCTGGGGAAACGGAACCCTTCCCGGAACCCTTCCCGGAAGGGTTAGAGGAAGGGTCGGTTGTGGTTCAGGTTGGGGTTGTAAGTACTGACCCAGCGTTGAAAGTTGGGGAGTACGCGTGCGCGCGCGACGACGATCCCACGAAGACACCCAGCATCCCCGGATCGGCAACGAACCCTGACCATGAGCCGCCATCCCGGTGCACCGAGCATCGCGACCTGCCGGCGGACGTGCGAGTGCCACCATGCGGACCGTGCGCGAACTTCCGGAAGGCGCACGAGCGGTGGACTGAACGGCAGTCGAGAAGAGCGGCAGAACTCCGGAGAGCGGAACTCGATGCCGTCGCAGCTGCCCGCAAAGCCGAGATCGACGCGTGCGACCTGTGCGACGACACCGGGTACCGAAATCGCCGGGTGTGCGATCACGACCCGGATTCCGATGAGCGCAACGCTCGCGGTGCCGCCGAAGTCAGATCCGTCCTCGCCGAGAAAGGCATCGCATGACTGACCGTCACGTCTTCGTCGAAGGACGACCGGCACCCCAGGGATCGAAGCGGCACATCGGGAACGGCCGAATGCTCGAGTCCTCGAAAGCGGTCGGACCATGGCGAACCGAAATCGCCTCAGAAGCCCGCAGGAGAGGCGGAATGCTCCCTCCGGGACCAGTAGGCGCAAACCTCGATTTCGTCATGCCACGGCCTAAACAGACGGCAAAGCGACGCCCCACACCGCCAGCCGTGAAGCGTCCAGACCTCGACAAGCTCACCAGAGCCGTATTCGACGCCATCACTGGCATCTGGATCACCGACGACTCCCACATCGTCACCCTCCACGCCACCAAACGCATCGCCGAACCAGACGAACCGTCCGGCGTCTCGATCACCCTCACCGCCCTCACCCGACCACGCATCGAGGTTGCCCCAACCGCCGACTGTTGGAGCAAAAACAATGCTTGAACTGCTAGAATGCAAGAACGGCCCCAACCGAAGTGCGCCAACACTTCAGCCGGGACCTAACCTCACCTGCTATCTCAGGAGGGCTGCCATGAAGGCTACCCGTGTCTGCTCCGTCGCCAACTGCTCAACCCCCGTCAGTCGATCCAGGAAGTGCGACAAGCACTACCGCAAGGAATTGGCCGCACGATCGCCAGAGTGCTCCATCAAGGGATGTACACGAAATTCCGAGCGCCGAGGCATGTGCGATCCGCACTACCGAAAAGCGTTGCGCGGCTCCCTCGAACGTCCGTCGGATTTGCCGATTCCTACCGACTCCGGCGAGGTCTGGAAGAAGCTGCCATCCGATGATGCATATTCGGTTTCATCGCACGGTCGAGTGTGGGGGCATCCGCGTCTGATTCGGGGAGAGCATCCAGTTGATGAATCCTGGACTTACCCCAAGATGCTGAAACTCGGAGTCGATCCGCTCGGCTACCGGAGGGCAGGCATCCGCGGAACAGTAGTGAGGGTGCATGTGCTGGTGGCGGAAACGTTCCTTGGGCCTCGTGGAGAGGGGGAAGTTGTCTGCCATGAGGATGGCGACCCTGCGAACAACAGTATCGGGAATCTCTACTACGGCACTCAGTCTGAGAACAATTACGACTCAATCCGGCACGGAACCAACGTCAATTCTCGCAAGACCCATTGCCCGGCAGGTCACGAGTAGGGCCTTGACCCCGGAAACTGGACACGGGGTTTGTGATTACGCGGCTTTCTGCAGGCTATCGGATGTGTGAGCGTTTTCGTAGTCGGCAGGGCTGAGATAGTTGCAGTACGAGTGCCGGCGTCGGGTGTTGTAGCGGGTGATCCACCGGAACACCGCGAGCCTTGCCGCCCGGGGCGATTCCCAGCGGGCTGCGCCTTGCAGCGTTTCGCGTTTGAGTGTCGCATTGAACGACTCGGCCAGGGCATTGTCCGCGCTCGTGCCCACCGCTCCCATCGATTGCGCAACACCCAACTTCGCGCAGATCATCGCGAAACCCTTTGAGGTGTATTGACTTCCGCGATCGGCGTGGAACACTGCACCGGCAAGACCGCCGCGGGTCAGTGCTGCGGCACCTAAGGCATCTTCGACGAGTTCGGTACGCATGTGCTCGGCGATCGACCAGCCCACCAGGCGGCGGGAGAAGCAGTCGATCACCGTGGCCAAATACAAGAACTCATTGTCCCCGCATGGCAGATACGTGATGTCACCGACGTATCGGGTATTCGGTGCGATCGCGGTGAAATCACGGTTGAGCAGGTCCGGCGACGGAGTGTCGGCTGGTTCGGCGATGGTGGTGCGGTGTTTTCGGCGCAGTCGCAGGCCCTCGATGTTGTTGGCGCGCATGATCCGTGCGATCCGTTTGTGATTGATCCGCTGGTCGGCGGGTTGTCCGTGATTGATCTCGGCGGTGATCCGGGGCCGCCCGTAGGTGTTGTCCACCGTGTGGACGGCGCGGATCTTGTCGGCGAGTTCAGCGTCGGCTGCGGCCCGGGCGGCTCGTTTCTCGGCGGCGTTGATCCATGCGTAGTACGACGAGCGGGCGATATCGATGACCTGGCACAACCGCTTCACCGGGTAGGTGTCGGAGTGGTCTGCGACGAACTGGAAGCGGTTCACCAGTTCGTCTCTCCGGCGAAATATTTTGCCGCCGACCGCAGGATGTCTCGTTCGGTTTCGAGCTTGGTTTTCTCCGCGCGTAGGTGTGCGACCTCGGCGCGGAGCCTGGCGGCTTCCTGCTCGGGTGTCTCGCCGGTGCCGGGCCCCGGAGCGGTGGCGGCGGGTCTGCGGATCGGGATACCCGCATTTCTCAGCCATGTGGTCAGGGAGCCGTGGGATACGCCGAGATCGGCGGCGATCCCGGCTACGGTCGCGCCGCCGGTGTCGCGGTACAGCTCGACTGCGTCGCGGCGGAACTCTTCGGAGTAATTTTTCTTTGCCATCGGGTTAGATCTTCTCGCTTTCCCTGGTCCGAGACCAGGATCAAGCGTGTCCAACCCGCGGGGTCAAGGCCCGTACTCCCCGGGGAACACGGCGTACGGCAAACGTGGCGACGGGCGGAAGTTTCGAATCTGCATTGAGTGCAGGCGACGTCGGGGGAGGACCCGTGGATAACTTCTGGTGTTTTGTTTGCCATCGAGACGACCCGCCGCCACGACCGCACGGCTGTGGACCCGAATGCCACACCACCGACGCCGACCACGAGTTGGCCGACACCATCGCACGCGAAGGAGACCACGCATGACCGGAACCGACTCAGGGCGGTGGTCACATTTCGCCGACACCCTCGCGCCAGGCCCGATCGGAATCGGCGGGTTCTGGCTCGGATACGCAGTCGCATCCGATTGGCCCGCCACAACGACCGCTGTCGTAGCAGCTGTAGCCTTCACGTTCTGCCAGTTCGGCTACTGGCTCAACCAGCGGCGCATCGATACCGCCCGCAGTGTCGCAATCCACCACTTCTACGTGCACCCGAGAACAGAACGGGAGGACCACGCATGACCGCCAAGCTCACGGCACGTTCGTCTCGGGTTCGCGCGCGTGTGGCATCCCGCATCCACTACCACTGGACCTGCCTGTGCGGCACCACCCTCACCGGCCACGGCGATCACACCGAGTTCGTACAGCGAGTACTGGACCACACCGACCACTGCATCGAGAGCGACCAGGAGGACGCATGACCGACACCACCGAGCACGACCTGCCCGGCACCCGCCAAGCCTTCCGAGACGCCATCCACGCGTTGATCGGACGCACCCGCACGTTGATAGAACGCGACAACGGAGCCACCGAACCCGCATGGGGTGATCCGCTGTACACGCAGTTACGCGAGTACATCGCCGGAGCCCAAGGCACAGGCAACGGCTCACACGCCCGCTCCATGCCACCAGTCGTCCTCGACGCCGTCGACCTCTGCGACCAGATCGACCGCACCGTCCGAGACTGGGTATCACCCATCAACGTCACAGGGACCGTAGGAAGACTGGCATGGCTCGAAGAAACGCAGTTCAGACCGCAGGACGTACCGGCACTGAAAGCACGCACCGCGGACCTCACCTGGTGGGCCGCACGGGCCCGCGAACTCCTCGACCCACCACGACGCTGGACACTCCCGAACCCCTGCCCAGCATGCGGAACCGCCAAGGTGTACAGGCCAGACAGTGCAGGGGAGACCGTCAGACAACCCGCTCTGCAGATCGGCCGGCACGGATGCGAATGCCAGCACTGCCGCACCTTCTGGCCGCCGGAGCGGTTCGGCATCCTCGCCGGAGCCATCGGCGCGACACCAATCTCCAACGGGTGAATGACATCGATGTGATTCATCCGGTAGAGTGAGCGGCACGGCACAGTTGTCTCCACAGGACGACGGTGCCGTTTCGCGTTCCCGGACCCGGTCGCCCCGCCGATCCTCTGCTTTGGTGGGCCGCGGACCGAAACTACCGGGAACCTAGCCGCCACACGGCGGCCACCCCGACGCGCGACGGGCTGCTCGGCGTCGGGGGTCAAACGTCCCCGCCCGTGTTAGTCCCGCCACGTCATGCGAGTGACCGGGACGCAAGCCACGCCCACGACCCGACCTTTCACGGCGAGGCGCGAGCTGCACAACAGGGGAACAGCCCGCGACTCGACACCACACAAGGTGACGTTCGCGGGCACCCAACTTCCAAACGGGAGGCAGCAATGACCGGCCTCCACGCCTGGCTCACCCAGCAGATCACCGACGCCATCCGACCCATCACCGACGCCATCACCCGCGACACACTCGCCAGGCTGCGCATCGACATCACCATCCGACTCAGCATCGACGAGGACACACAGACCTGACGCCGCACGGCAGACGGTCGCCACCCGCACGGGAGGAAACCGCCATGCCACCAACCCAACCCTGGACAGACACCGAAGACGACCAACTCCGCAACCTGCACGCAGACGGCCTCAGCCTCACCGAAACCGCCAAACGCATGCACCGGTCCAAGTCCACCGTTAACCGAGCCGCCCGACGCCTCGGCCTCCACTGGGACCGCACCAAAACCGCCGCCGCGACCGCCGCCGTCATCGCCGACGGACGCACCCGCCGCGCCGCCCTCGAACAACGCTTCCTCGACGAAGCCGAAAAGTCCCTCGACCGCATGTGGACCGGCCACGAAATCGGGGCATTCGGCGGCATGGACGGCGAATACAAGCACGCCTACGTAGACGAACCCTCACCCGCCGACCGCAAAGCGATCATGCAAACCGCAGCATCCGCCAGCATGGCCGCCGCGAAACTCGCCGAACAGAACGCCGGCACCGAAGTCGACGCAGCCAAGGGCGCCCTGACCCGACTCAAGGTCGCATTGGAAACCGCGATCAACGATGACTGACTGGGGCTTCACCCCCAAGCAGCGCAACTCCATCGCCACCGCCACAGCAGACGCCAGCCTCCAGCAGATCAACCTGTGGCACGGCGCCATCCGCTCCGGGAAAACCATCGGCAGCTTGGTCCGGTTCCTGATGCAGATCGCCGAAGCCCCCACCTCGGGCGAGATCGTCCTCATCGGCCGCACCCGCGACACCCTGCACCGCAACGTCATCGCACCCATGCAAGACCCCGCCCTGTTCGGGGAATGGGCGCAGCACGTCCACTACAACCGCGGCGCACCCACAGCGACGATCCTCGGCCGCATGGTGCACGTCATCGGCTCATCGGATGCGCGCGCCGAGAACGTCATCCGCGGCTTAACGGTGTGCATCGCGTACGTCGACGAGGTGTCGCTCGCGTCAGAGGAGTTCTTCAACCAGCTGATGGGCCGCTGCTCGATCCCCGGGGCCTGGATCGGTGCCACCACCAACCCCGACGGGCCCGCGCACTGGCTGAAAACGCAGTGGATCGACCGAGCCGATGAGCGTGGGCACCGCGTGTTCCACTTCAGCCTCCGTGACAACGAGGCATATCTGCCCGACGGCCTCATCGCCGCCTACGAAGCCCAGTACACGGGCCTGTGGCGCAAACGCATGATCGACGGCGAATGGTCCCTGGCAGAGGGAGCGATCTACGGCATGTTCGACGACGACCTCCACATCGTCACCGACCTGCCCGACATGCAACGCATCCTCGCCCTCGGCGTCGACCACGGCGTCACAAACCCGACCGCCGGCATCCTCATCGGAGTCGGCGTCGACAACCGCCTGTACGCGATCGCCGAGTGGGCGCCAGGACCCGGCACCGATGCTGAACGATCCGCGTCCATGACACGATTCATGGCCGACCACGGCGCGCCGGACATGATTTTCGTCGATCCTGCCGCCGCAGGATTCCGAGGGCAGTTGATCGCTGACAAGGTGCCGTCAATCTACAAGGCCAGCAATTCCGTGCTGGACGGGATCGGCACCGTGTCATCGCTCCTTTCCTCGGGGCGACTGCTGATCCACGAGTCGTGCACCAACCTTCTGCGCGAACTCCCCGGCTACGTGTGGGACCCGAAAGCATCCGAGAAGGGCGAAGACGCCCCGATCAAACTCAACGACCACTGGTGCGATGCCCTGCGGTACGCGCTCCACTCGTCACGGATGGCGTGGCGACCATACCTGCCTGACCTACACACCACGATCCCGGAGGAGGTGGCCGCGTGAGCCTACCCGCCAACGACGCCCCATGGCCGCCGAAGCCCCACGATCTCGTTCTCGCCGCCTGCGCGGAACGACAGGTGTGGTGGGAAGGTGACCCTGAGAAGCTCGCCGGATTCTACGGCGGGAAGATGGGCGACGCGGCGGCGTTGGGCCGCGTACGGCGCACCTACCGGGCAGCGAAGGCCGCATGGTGGGGGAAGCAGCCGTCCGGGCAGGCGCAGCCGAAGAAGCTGCACGTGCCGGTCGCCGCCGACGTATGCCGAGTCGCCGCCAGTACGCTGTTCTCGTCACCGGTCATGTTCTCCGATCCGGGGGAGAACAAGAAGCTGACGGACCGCATCGACACCATCCTCAACACCCCCGAAACCTATTCGCGGATGCTCGTCGCTGCCGAGTCCGCCGCGGCCCTGTCCGGCGTGTACGGCAGGGTCGTGTGGGACGACCAAGTCGACGAACATACCTGGATCGACTGGGTCGACGCGGACCGGGCGATACCCGAGTTCCGGTGGGGGAAGCTCGCCGCCGTCACCTTCTGGACCGAACTGCAGTCCGACGACGACCGCACCGTGTGGCGGCACCTCGAACGCTACGACAAGGGCGTCATCGAGCACGGCCTGTACGTCGGGACTAAGGATCAGCTGGGGCGTCGTGTGGACCTCGCCTCCCACACTGCAACCCAGCACCTCACCGACACGGTCGCGCTCGGTATTCACGAGCTAGCTGCCCGATACATGCCGCACCACCGCCCCAACCCGCAATGGCGCAGCGAACCAGCGTTGAAGGACCTCGGGCGACCCGACCTGTCCACTGACGTCATCCACCTCATGGATGCCATCGACGAAACCTGGTCGTCGTGGATGAACGACCTCGCGATCGGGCGGGGCCGCATGTTCGTGTCCGAGAACATGCTCAACCAGCTCGGACCCGGGCGCGGCACTCAGTTCGAGATGGACCGCTCGGTGTTCTCACCGGTCGGGAACCCAGTCAACAACGACGGCGGCATGGGGTCCCTGTTGCAGGCGCAGCAGTTCGAGATCCGCATCGAGCAGCACGAAGCCACCTTCGACAGCCTGTTCCGCCGCATCATCTCTCGCACCGGATACTCGCCGTTGACGTTCGGGCTGCAGGACGAGGTCGCCGTCACCGCGACCGAGGTCGACGCTAAGGAGCGGGACACGAACGCTACCCGGTCCGCGCGCATCCGATTGTGGTCCGGACTCGCTGAGCTTGCCACCATTCAGCTCGCCTTGGATGCGGTCATCTTTCACACTGGTGCGATGCCGACTGAGACGATCACTGTCGAGTGGCCGGCGATGCATCAGCAGTCGGAGCGGCAGTTGGCGGAGACGGTGCAGTTGTGGGAGGGGGCGCGTGCGGCGTCGACGCAGACGAAGGTCGCGATGCTGCACCCGGAGTGGGATGAGCAGCGCGTCGACGACGAGGTCGCGGCGATCCTGGGGGAGCAGAACGCGCAGTTGCCGATCTCGATCACCGGACCAGACGAAACCACTCAGCCTGACGACGGACCTCTGGCGGACGATCCTGAGCCCGAGCCGGACAAGACCGACGAGCAGAAGAAGTAGGATGCTCGCATGACGCTGGCGTTCCTGCCGGACGACCATACCGTCCTCGCCCGCAAACTCGTCGAACTCTACGACGTCGCCGAAGCAGCACTACTCGAGTTGCTCGCCCATCGCGTACAGCAAGGTATCGAATCCCCGCAGTGGGCCGAACGCCAACTGCTTGAGGTGCAGCGGACCCGGCGTGAAGCGCAGAAACTCCTCGCGCAGCTCGAACGGAAGACAGAACCAGCCGTACAGACCGCGGTCGAGGGTGCCGCGAACCGTGGCCGCGCCACCGCGATCGCCCAAGTCGGCAAAGCAGCGACGCCGATCCCGTCAGCGCAGATCGGGAACCTCATCGACCCGTACAAGCTGACCGCACTCGCCGCCGACCTCACCGGCGTCACGACCCGCACGAACATGCAAATCCTCCGGTCGGTGGATGACATTCACCGCCGGATCATCGCCGACGTCACCGCCAAGGAGTTGGCCGGCGTCGGCACTCGGCAGCAGCTCGCGGACGAAGCGCTCCGCGAGTACGCGCGCCGCGGAATCACCGGCTTCATCGACCGCGCGGGCCGCCGGTGGGAGATGAGTAGCTACGTCGAGATGGCGTCACGGGCTGCGGCGATGAACGCCAGCATCGAAGGCCACGTGCAACAACTAGCATCCCAAGGGCACGATCTCGTAATCGTGTCGGACGTGCCGCAAGAGTGCGCCCAGTGTCGCCGATACGAGGGCCGCGTCCTGTCAATATGGGGGTCAGTCGCCGGATCGGTCACCGAGGACGGGAAGACGATCGCGGGGAGCCTGCAGCAGGCACGCGACAACGGCCTGTTCCATCCTGGCTGCCGCCACAGCATCGCCCTGTACGTGCCTGGTGTGACGCGATCGTTCGGTGAGACCGCGGACCCGCAAGGGGATCGCGATCGTCAGAAGCTGCGGGCGTTGGAGCGGCGGGTGCGGGCGGCGAAGCGTGAGGAGTTGGCGGCGATCACGCCGGAGGGGAAGCGGGTCGCACGCGCGAAGGTGAAGGCCGCGCAGAAGGACATCGCCAAGCATGTTGCGACCAGCACCGCGAAACGTCAGCGCAACCGAGAATCCATCACCGCCGCACGCTAGTGGTTCCGGCGGTACTCCTGATGCGCCTCACATGAAGCATTGAAGCAGGTAGGCCCCTCAGTGCGGTCGATGTACACCTCGCCTCCGAACGCTCGCTCGATCATCCGCTTCTCTCGAAGCGGTCGGCCGCAGGTCATGCAGTTACCGCCAGTGCGTCGCTCGTAGTTCTCTGCCATGGCGACACCGTAGAACTTCCCGCCCCACTAGGGCGAGGATCGGGCATCAAGCCCACACCATTTTTCATCCATCCGACCCGCACACCGCACGGTGGCGGGTCCAGTCCCGCATGGGCAGGAGAAACAACATGGCTGACGAAGCCACCGCAGACACCGCCGACGAGCTGCAGACCGGCGTCGATCCTGCACAGGATCAGACGACCGCCCAGCAGCCGGAGCAGGTCGATTGGGAAGCGAAGTACAAGGAGACCCTGGCGCACTCGCGTAAGCACGAGCAGCGCGCCAAAGAGAACGCCGCCGCAGCCAAGGAACTCGCCGACCGCAAGGCTGCCGAGATGACCGAGGTTGAGAAGGCGCAGGCCGCGCAGAAGGAGATCGCCGACCGCGCCGAGGCCGCCGAACGTCGCGCGGCACTCCTTCAGGCCGCCGTCGACCACGGACTCTCGAAGGATGACCTCGACCTCCTCGACGGCATCCCCGCCGACCAGATCGACGAACGCGCCAAGAAGCTCGCAGCCCGCATCACTGCCGCTGCACCCGCTGGTGCGTCCGGCACCGAGCATGGCGGCGGCAAGGGACCGACCAAGCCAAACACCCTCACCGGTGCGCTGTCCGCGCACCTGTCCAAGTAATCCCAGAACGTCCTCGCGTCCGCGAGGCGCACCCAACCCTAGGAGACCCCTATGGCACCCGTGACTCTCGCGGAAGCGAAGCGCAACACCCAGGAAGACTACGATCCGTTCGTCATCGACGAGTTCCGCAAGGTCTCGGCGCTGCTCGACGGCATGATCTTCGACGACGCCGTCAACCCCGCCGGCGGCGGAGCCACCCTCACCTACGGGTACCGGCGACTCGTCGACCAGGCATCGAGCGCGTTCCGCGAACTCAACAAGGAGTACACGGACCAGGCGGTCACCACCGTTCAGAAGTCGGTCAACCTGGCCGTCCTCGGTGGATCGTTCTCGATCGACCGCGTCATCGCCAAGCTCGGACCGGCCGCATCCGGCCAGATCGCACTGCACATCCAGCAGCTCGCCAAGGCTACCTCGGCGAAGTTCCAGGACGCCCTCATCAACGGCGACACCGCCACCGACGCCAACGGCTTCGACGGCCTCGACAAGGCGCTGACCGGCTCGGCGACCGAGATCACCTCGACCGCCGACTGGACCGACTTCGACACCGACCCGCGAGCCGAGCACAAGGCTCTCGACGTCATCGACGAGTTCCTGATGGCGCTCGACGGTGCGCCGACATTCCTCGTCGCCAACAAGCGTGCCCTCGCCCGCGTCCGCGCCGCAGTCCGCCGAAGCGGCCAGTACGTCAAGGACCCCGTCGAGGGCCTGATCGGCTCCGGCGGTCGCCCGATCGAGCGTGAAACCTACGGAGGCATCACCCTCATCGACGCCGGCGAGAAGGCCGGCACCTCCGATCCGGTGATCCCGATCGATTCGACGACCGGCACCACCGACATCTACGCGATCCGCGTCGGCCTCGACGGGTTCCACGCCGTCACGACCATGGGGTCGCAGGTCATTCAGACGTGGCTGCCGGACTTCTCGAACGCGGGCGCTGTGAAGCGTGGCGAGGTCGAGATGGGCCCCGTCGGCTGCGCACTGAAGGCGACCAAGGCCGCCGCAGTGCTGCGAGGAGTCAAGGTCTCCTGATGTTCACTGTCACCGCTCCCGTGAAGGGGTACAGCGGGGAATCGGTGTGCGGTGTCGTCTTCACCGACGGAACCGCCATCACCGACAACCCCGCAGCCCTGGCGTACTTTCGTCGCCGCGGCTACGACATCAGCGACGGAAAGCCAGCCCGCAAGCCGCGGGCGAAGTCGGATTCGTAGTCCCCTCCGATCGTCAGCCGGGCTGTGTGGCCCTCCCGCAGCCCGGCTGACACCCCACAACCGCATAGGAGCCTCCGCTGATGGTGCTGATCTACGCGACCGCCGCCGACATCGAAACATGGCTCGGCGAAACCCCGGACGCCGACAAGCCGATCGCACGGATGCTCCGGCAGGCATCAATCATGGTTGGCCGGGCCTGCCGCAACGACCTCTATGACGTCGACAGTGCAGGAAAACCCACCGACCCTGATCTCCTCGAGGCGATGCGCGACGCGACGTGCGCGCAAGTGGAGGTGTGGCTGTCGCTCGGGATTGACCCGGCGGGCGGCCTGGCTGCGATGGAACCACAGATCACCTCGACCAGTGTTGATGGCGGGTCGGTGTCGTACGACGCTGGCACATCGGTGCGCGCGAAGATCCGCGCCGCCGAAGCACTCTCACCCACCTCGTACTCGCTGCTGACCGCGGTCGGCCTTGCCGGACCCGAAGTCCAATGACCGACCCTCTCGCAATCTGGTGGACCATCCCAGTCACGGTGCGGCGCCTGCTCGGTTCCGGCCCATACGGCGACAGGTATGCCGACCCCACCGTCGAGTTGGGGCGGCTGTCCCGAAAGACCCGACTCGTCCGCAACGCGGCGGGGGAGGAGACTGTCGCCTCTGCACGCTGGTCCGGGCCCCTCGACACTCCGCCAATCCCGTCCGGTTCCCGCGTCACCCTCCCAGGCGAATCGCATGAGCGGACCGTGATCGCATCGGGCCGCAACGAAGCGATCCCGGGCGTCACCCCGAACCACTACCGAATCGAGATCGAATGACACTCGAATGGGATGGCGACAAGATCACCGCAGCCATCGAAGGGGGCGCCGAATCGGCACTCACGGTCGCCGGCGAAGTCCTCCTCGACGAGTCGAACCGCAGGGCACCTATCGAGACCGGGGCACTCATCCGGTCCGGTGTCGTCATCGCAGAGGGCACCGAAGCCGCCGTCGGATACACATCGGTGTACGCCGCCCGCCAGCACGAAGAGATTGGATGGTCCCACGACGCCGGACGGCAGGCCAAGTACCTCGAAACCGCACTCACAGGCAACGCTGACCGGCTCGAACATACCATCGCCACCCAACTTTCGAAGCACCTCGGAGGCAACTCGTGATCATCCGCCACAAAACCCCCGGATACACCGGACGCATCGTCATCGCCTGCCAGGAACTCAACTTCAAGAACGGTGTCGCCGAAGCCGAGGTGGACGCCGCGCAGGCCGCACGAATCCGCGTCCACGGCCACACCATGGAAACCGGTAAGAAGAAGCGGACTCCACGCCCTCCGACAACCCAGCAGGCGCCCGACATCAGCGACCCGACTGTTGAGATCACCGAGGAAGCGCCACCGGAGATCGGATGAGCACACCCACAGTCACTCGACTCCTCGACAGTCTCGCCCAGTATATGAACGATGCCGGTGTGGCGACCTTCGCCGCCGACGGCATATACCAGCCGACCGTCACAGCACCCGCCATCTACTTCGGGATGCTGCACGACAAACCTGATACCGCGGTCGCAATCAACCACTACGACACCGACCCAGATGTGTTCACGCACCAGCACAATCCGCTGATGCGAGTGCAGTTGCGGTGGCGCGGAGACCGAGACCCCCGCACCGTCCACCGGATCGCCGACAAAGGCTTCACAGCCTTGCACACCCTGACTCCCGGCCCCTGGCCGGGCGGGCTGCACCCCGCATGGGTGCAGCGCACCATCGTCGCCCCCATCGAAACCGACCAGAACGGCCGGTGGATGCGGTGCGACTCCTACGAAATCCGCCTCAACCCAGGAGTAACTCCATGACCACGCCCCTCCTTCCGCCCGACGGCAGCGCCCTCGACACCATCCCCGCCGGCCGCTACGCCTTCCAGGTCAACACCGGCACCACCGAGACGCCGACCTGGGTGTTCGTCAACGGACTCACCAACTTCGAACCGACCTACAAGCCGAAGCTCGAAGACGACACCGACATCACGAGCGACGGTTGGGAGTCGCAGGCCGTCACCGGAAACGCCCACTCCATCACCATCGAAGGCCTCGTCAAGGGCGAATCGGACCCGGACTTCGTGCCCGACCCCGGCATGCAGGTTCTCGTCGAAGCATCGAAGCAGACCGGCAAGGGTGCCCACATCCACGGACGCTACTGGCGGACCGACGAGATGTCGGAAGCTGTCGAGGCGCACTACGCCGTCGACTGCTCCCTCAAGGGGGGCAAGCCGACCGAGCTGCAGAAGTTCGGCGGCACCCTGACCGGTCGCGGCAAGCCGAAGGACATCACCAAGCCGACGACCACGCCGTAACCCACCACCGAGACTGAAATAGGAGGGCATTTCAGTTGTCTCACAATGCGTTCGCCGACCTGGCGGACTTCCACGACCCGGACCTGTATCTGACGATCCGCGGTAAGGAATACAGGATTCCGCAGCCGAACGCTTCAGTTGGGTTGAAGATCAGGCAGGCCTTCATGTCTAAGGTCATCTCGGATGCGACCGAACTCGAGTTCATTGCCGATATTCTCGGTGCCCATTGGGAGCCTGATGTGCAGACTGTCACTGTGCTCGACCCGATGACTGGTGAACCGGTCCTCGACGCTGACGGTAACCCGGTCGTCGAGGAGCAGGATCACGGAACCTGGGTTGGTGGCGTGTGGTCGCAGATGGATGCTGACGGTGTCGGCTGGGAAGAGTTGATGCACGCCGGCCGCACTGCGCTGATCGATGTCGGTATGGGTCGGTTGACGGCAGAGACGCACTGGCGGACGGGTTTGGTCGCGTCGCTGGATGGTGCGGGGTCGGAGGGAAACCCGTTGCCCGCCAAGCCGGAACCGAATCGGGCGGCTCGGCGGGCGAAGGCACCGGCCAAGAAGGCGGCGAAGCGGACCCAGAAGAAGACCACCTAGTCGAGGGTAGGTACGGCCTGTACGATCCGCGTCCTGGGGCGTACGGGTCTGATGATCCTGGGGGGACGGACTACAACCCTGTGACGGGTATTCGGGATCGGTACAACGCGGTGGTGCCTGTCGCGGAGCCGGTGATCCCGATGCGCGAGGTCACAGTCCGTGACGTTCTGTTGAATTGGCGGGCCGCCGAATGCGACCTGCACGAGGTGTTCGGGGTGGACGTCGAGGATCGGGTGTTGCTGCAGGAACGGTCGTGGCGATGGTTGGAGGTCCGGTTGAAGGATCTGATCAACCGGGGCCCTCGCCTCGGCCTCGCACTCAGGGCCGGTTAGCTGTAGGTCTCTTCGACTTTGCCGATGATGGCGCGTGCGGCGACCTGCGATCCGTCCATCCACGCGTCACACGTGAACGCGCGCTTCGTCACCGTGAACTCGGAACTGATGAAGGAGCCGGTCACCTTGAAGCGGTCGTCGCCATCGGGTTCGACCTTGACGTTCTTGAATGACGGACTGTTGTCGATGATCTTCGACGCCACCGACTTTTGGCACGCATCCTTGGCAGCGTCCTGCCAATAGTCATCGCTGCTCGGACCACCACATCCGGCGAGGCCGACAACGAGCACAGCCGCCGCGATCGCGGCAAACCCCATCTTCTTCATGCGCGGATCTTAGCCGTGCCATCTGACAGGAGGCCACGCCTTGGCACTGATCGTAGGACGCCTCGTCGCCCAACTCGGCTTGGACGACTCCGGTTTCACCGCCGGAATGGGTCGCGCCAAGACTGACATCGAGAAGACCAGTCAGGCGGCTGACAAGCTCGCCGACTCGTCGAAGTCTGCCGCGAAGGCTGTCGAGCAGATCGGTGACGGTGCCGCGAAGTCGCAGGGCCGAGCGCGGACCGAGACTGAACGCACCACCAAGGCGACCAACGACCTCGCCGAGTCAGCGAAACGCGCCGAGAAGGCGACCGAGCAAGCCGCAACCGGTGCCGCGACCGCACAAGGTCGGACCCGCACCGCAACCGACCAGACGACACAGTCCACGAACCGACTATCGGAGTCGGCACGGCGTGCACAGACCAGCGTCACCCAGGTAGGACAAGGCGCAGCCAGCGTCCGCACAGTCAAGGGTGCCGCAGACCAGGCGACCACCGCGACCAACGGACTCGCAGAAGCAGCGGGCCGCGCCAAGGCCGCCCTCGCCACCGTCGGCATCGGCGTCGGCATCGGCGCAACAATCAAGGCGATGACCGACTCCATCGGAGCCGCCCGCGCCCTCGGCGCACAGACGAACCAGATGAACGTCATCTTCGGCGACGGCAAAGCCAAGATCGAGGAATGGGGTCAGTCCGCCTCGACGACAATGCGCATGTCCCAGCGAGAAGCACAGGGGGCAGCCATCCAGTTCGCCACCTTCGGCCGCGCGATGGGCCTGTCAGGCGATCAGCTCGTGTCATTTTCGAAGGAGCAGTCCAAGCTGGCCGCAGACCTCGCAAGCTTCCAGGGCATCCCCGTCGCCGAGGCGATCCAGGCGATGGGATCAGCGTACGCGGGCGAGACCGAGACGATGCGACAGTACGGCGTCCTCATCGACGACAACACCCTCAAGCAGACCGCACTCGCGCACGGCATGGAGATCACCGGAGGCAACCTCACCCAGGTCCAGAAGAGCCAGGCGATCTACCTCGCGATGCAAGAGCAGCTCGCCTACGTCAACGGCGACGTCGAACGCTCCAACGGCAAGTTCGGTGCATCACTGAAGACTCTGACCGCCAACCTCGAAGAAACCCAGGCCGCCGTCGGCGAGAAGCTCATTCCCGTCGTGCAGCCGTTCATTGACCTCCTTTCGGGCCCAGGACTGGGGGCAGTGGAGGGCATAGCTTCGGCTGTCGGCGCAGCAGGATCAGCATTCAACAGCCTCCCCGGACCAATCCAGGCAGCACTGGGCAGTGTTGTTGCATTTCGTGTCGCGGCCCATTTCATGGGGGAACGCGTCCCGGTGGCGGGCAACCGCGTCGCGAACGCCCTCCGAGGAGTGACAGCCCAAACAACCGTCATGTCGGCGCAGGGACCAGTCCAAATGGGACGATTCGGGAGCTCGGTAGCAAATCTCGGTTCCCATGTCCCGATCCTGGCACGGATGCAGTCAGCGTTCGTCAACGCCGCGATCGGCGCTGAGCGGTTTCCCCGTGCAGCCGGTCTCGCCGCTGGTGCGATGACCGGAATGAAGGGCGCAGCATCAGGGCTCATCGGCGCGCTCGGAGGACCGTGGGGGCTCGCGATCGCAGGTGCCACCGCGGCTCTCGGATTGTGGATGCAGAAGAAGCAGGCGGACGCGCAGGCGTCGGAGGCAGCCAAAGCGCGCACGATGGAGTACGCCGACGCGCTGCGAGAATCCGGCGGCGCGATCGACTCGAACATCCGCAATATGGTTGCTAAGCAGATGGTCGAAAACGGCATGATTGACACTGCCGAGAAACTCGGTTTGTCGGAGCAGAAGTTGCTCGATGTCGTCACCCAAGGAAACGGTGCGGTCCGCGCTTTCATCCCAGAACTGAACTCTATGGCCGATGCTCATGGGGAAGGCCGCGACCAGTCAGCGAAGCTCGCCCTGCAGATGCTGAAGATGAGCAAGGAGATCGACGTCGCTCAGTCCAAAGCGATGCAGATGGCGAAGGCTACCGGCGATGTAAAGGTCAGCTTCGACGGGTCTTCGAGGTCCGCCGGAGCTATGTCGAAGGCGATGGTGGAGTTCTCGGAGTCCACCGACGGCGCGGCGTCGAAGGTCGACAAGCTGTCGAAGGCGCTCAACACTCTGCGCGATGACCGCCTCACTGAGGAAGAGGCTCTGCAGGCGTCCTCGTCAGCTATCAAGGACCTCGCCGAGGCGTGGGGCCAGGTCGATGCTGCTGCGGTCAAGGCCGACGGCTCGATCAATTTCGACACCCCAGATGCCATCGCGAAGTATGGCGCCCTTCAGGACAAGGTCGTCGATCTCGGCAAGACCTACGACCAGACCGCGGCTGCTGCGATGGAGCACGCCAGGGCCGAGAACATGGGGCCGGCCGAGGCGCTCGACTATGTGAGGTCGAAGGTAGATCCGCTCCGTCAGAGTCTGATCGATCAGGCGACCGCTGCCGGTGTCAGCGCTGAGGCCGCGGAGCGCATGGCCGATCGGTACCTCGGTGTGCCGAGCGAGATCCTGACGAAGCTCGACCTGCAGGGCACCGAGGCAGCCATCGCGAAGCTGAACCAGGTGCAGGTCAAGGGCGCACAGCCCGTCGAGGGCAAGTACACGCTGGTCGACAATACGCCCGCGGTGCGCGCGAAGCTCGACGAGATGAAGATCAAGTACTCGGTGATCGATGGCAAGCTCGTCATCTCCGACGAGGACGCCAAGAAGGCACAGGCCGCCCTCGAAACCCTCGGTGTGACCACCGAGACGCTCCCCGACGGCTTCGTGAAGATCACCGACACGAGTGACGCGAACATCGCCCGGCTGAAGGCGCTGGGCATCGAGGTCCAGCGGCTCCCAGACGGAACGATCGTCATCAACCCCGACGACGCCGAGTTCTGGCGGCGCGTGACCAAGGCGCAGGAAGACGGCCGGAAGAAGATCTACGTCGACATGATCCAGCGTGGAGCGTCCGACTGGGAGGCGGAGTTCCACGCGAACCTGGTCCAGAAGTCGCAGGAGCAGGGCCTTTCCAACGCGAACGGTTCGATCACGGAGTACGCGAGCGGTGGTGTGCGCCCCGCTGGCGTGCAGTCGATGCCCGACCAGGCCGTCATCGAGAAAGGCCGAGGCTCCGGGCTGGTGCGGTGGGCTGAGGGTGAAACCTGGTGGGAGTCCTACATCCCCGGGGCGCCGTCGAAGCGTCGCCGGTCCACGGCAATCCTGGACGAGACGGCTCGACGGTTTGGGTACGCACTGATGCCGGTCGATGCGATGCGCGGCGTCGTGGGGCTACTGCGGCGGGGTGGCTTCGCTAATCAGATTTCGGCGATTCTCAGCAAGCCAACTCCGTGGATATCCCAGTTCACCGGGCCTCGTGGACCGTCCACTGTGACCGCCTTCGCGAACGGCGGCGTCGCCGGCCGGGAGCCGTACGGTCTGCCTGCAGGTACCGATACCGGCGGGTACGGATCGTCCGGGAGCATCTTCCCGCAGTGGGTCCATGATCTCGAAGCGGCCTTCAATGTGAAGGCCTCGACGTATGCCGGCCACCAGGAGTCGTCGGGCCTCAACAAGGGAATCGACTGGTCCGGCAGCGTCGCCGACATGCAGCGGCTCGCCGAGTACTTCGTGTCACGCAAGTCCGACATGGAGCAGGTGATCTTCCAGAACCCGGAAACGGGGCAGCAGATCGGCGTTGCCGACGGTGAACTCGTCGGGCCGGGCACGTCGCAGCCTGGCTACTACCGCGACGACTGGGCGGAACACCAGAATCACGTCCACTCGCGGCAGAGCTACTCGATCCCCGCACCTGGGGCGGAAGGATCGACCGGTCAACAGATCCAGGACGTAACCCTGACGTCGTCGTCATCGCGTGACGATGTCGCCCGCAAGATCATCGCCGAGGGCCGCAAGCGCGGCTACACCGACGACCAGATCAAGGCTGTACTGGCGACCGCGATCCAGGAATCGAACCTCGATCCGAACGCGAATGGCGGGGGAGGCGCGTGGCACGGGATCTTCCAGCAGGACGAGTCCTACGAAGGTCGTGACGATCCGAACACGAACATCACGGGCTTCTACGACCGGCTGGATGAGAAGCGGGCAGCTGACCCTGACGCGGAAATCTACGACCAGATCTTCTGGCTGCAGCAGCGGCCGGGCGAGTCGTCGGCGGCGGAGGCTGTCGCTAACGGCCGCCAGGGTTACCTCACGGAGATCAAGAGCCAGGATGACGCAGCATCGAAGATGCTCGCCGAATTGGGGCCGAGTGTCGGAACCGGAACCGACAGCGGGTCCACCTCGGGGTCGAGTGTCGGGTCGCAGGTGTATGTCACCGGAGGCCATCTCGACAGTGTCGGCACCGGCTACACGCCGCCTGCAAGCACTCCGGATACCTCGGCATCGACGACGAGCACGGCCACAGATACCGGCCGCAAGAGACTGTTCACGCTTGGTGGCGGACGTATCTACAACGGGAATCCGGAGCAGCCTGACGTCGTCAAGCGTCTCCACGGCGGCACGATCCCGGGCACTGGGCGCGGCGACATCATCCCGATGATGGGCGAGCCCGGCGAAGAGGTCATCCGTCGAGATGTCGCGACACAGCCCGGAGTGCGGGCGGGACTGCAGCATCTCAACCGCACCGGCCGGTGGCCGGAGTTCCACGCGGACGGCGGCACGGTCGGCGGATTCACCTCCGGCTTCGGTGGCTACACCGATCCGGCGGTCGCCAAGGTCGGCATCCTCGACCACGCTCTCGGCTACTACCTCGAGCAGCTGTATCGACTCGGGGTCGCCGGGTACGGCGGGGCAGCGATGGCGGCGTCGGCGATCGGCACCGACGGCACCTTCCAAGGACTGTCCACGGGGAGCACATCGTTCCCGATCCTGGACGACATCGCGCAGAAACTCGACGAGGTCATCAAGGAAGGTCGCGTGGGGTCGATCGGAATCTACGTAGGAGAAGGAGGGCAGATCGTCGTGGAGGACATGGGGAAGCTCCGGCAAACCCAGGACAAGGCAGTCCAGGACGCCATGATGCGGTCGGCGGTGATGCGCTAATGGTCGACTACTACCTCATCGGCGTAGACGGAGACACCCGCATCGACCTATCCGACCCCGAATCACCGATCCGCCTCACGGTCGACCCGGAAGGACTCGACGGCCCCCCACACGATCCCGCCATGCAGGAGAACGTGAACCAGGGCGGTGCCTTCTACAAGGGGCAGCAGGACAAGCCGAACCAGATCAAGCTCCTGTACCGCTTCGGAGGCGGCATAGGCTTCGACTCCGACGAGCTGATGGAGGCGGCGATCACGTGGCGCCGATCCCTCGGAACCGGACGTGAACTCGCCGAATTCCATGTCGTCGACGATCAAGGCACCGACCGTTGGCAGTGGGTCCGAAACTCCGGATCATACGGTGGTCCAGCACCATCGAAGCTCCGGTCAGCCCAGTACGTCGGCAACGGCGGGGTGACACTTACCTCGGACTCGTCGTACTGGGAGTCCGAAGCCATCGACGTCCTCGATCCGACGACTGTCTCCAACGGTGGCGACTTCGCAGCATGGCCGCAGTGGGAAATCACCGGGCCTACTACCGGTTTGAAGATCGGCGTCGACGGGGAACAGATCGCTCTCGCCAACATCCCAGCAGGGAAGGTGTACACGATCGACACTGACCCGACTCTGCCGCGGATCATGCTCGACGGTGTAGACAACTGGGCGTCGGCAGCAGGCCGGCAATCGTTCCGTAAATCGGTCCCACCAGGGGAGACGGTGTCGGTCACGACCATCGGTTCGGCTGACAGTGTGCGCCTGGTTCTGCCGCAGCAGCATTGGGCGGCGATCGGATGACCATCATCCTCGGACCGCGCAGGCCGACCGAACCCGACACGAAACTGTTCGACATCGAGATCAACACCTCGAACACTGTCGACGTCAATGCGTGGCGACCATTCGGCGAGTACCAGCGCGCGAAGTTCCAGTGGGCGTGGGGTATCCCCGCCGTCGCCGAGGTTCAGATCGCCAAGACGCACCCGATGGCGGAACTCGTAATGCAGTGCCGACGCCGCATCGTGTCTGTCGTCGTCCACCACAACGGTCTCCGTTGGGACGGTCGCGTAATGGCCGCCCGCTACAAGGGGAGGCCAGGCCAGGAGATCGTCACAGTCTCCATGGTCAACAACCTGATCTGGCAGTCGTCGGCGCTCGCGTGGCCGCAACCACTGTTCCCGAGACCCGAGTTCCAGTTCCCGAAGCACGACATCGGATTCGGGCCATTGGATGGCGTCTACAAGTACTTTTCGGCGAAGAACTACACACGGATGTTGTCTCCGGTGTATGCGAAACTGCCGATCAAGTACGACGTGCCGAGCCTCCCTAACTTGAACAACGTCAGTTCGGTTGACAACCTCCTGGACTACATCGCGGACAGCACTGATGATTTGGTGGCGGTGTGGGCGCGGATGACTCCGCTCGATGAGCTACACAAGCATCACTTCTCAATCTCGGACCGCGCCCCAATCATCAACGCATACCGGCCCGGAATCGACCCCGACCCAGGCCAGGTGTTCAACGCCGACAGCCTCGGACACCTCGAGAACATCATCTCGTGGGAGGGGCTCGAACACTTCTTCTACTTCCTCAACCCCGGCAACATCCTCGGGTTGGCGAACCCGAACAACTGGCTGAAGGCAACGAAGCCCTGCTACGTGCTGGATACGGTCGAGAAGCGGGACCGCCGGCACATGGAGTGGCGCACCGACGGCGGCAACATTATCGACGTCGAACGGTACGTCACCCACCCCGAGGGATATCAGGCCATCGTCGGCGGCAAAGCGCCAGAGATCGCCAACAACCTCATCCAGATGGCAATCAACCTCCTCATCCAAGGAGCAATGTCCGCGCTGCAGATCGGCGGGGCCGCCCCCGTCGTAGGGGACTTGTTCAACGACATCTTCTTCGCCTACAACATGTTCTCCGATGAGGACCTGAAGGCCGAACTTGGGCGGCACGCGCTGCCGGAGCGGTTTGCTGATTCGACGTCGGCATTCTCGCTCGATGCGCTTGCTGCGGGCTCGTCGAAGTTGAAGGAGATCGGCGGCCAAGACACGTTGAAGCTGACTGTTCTGGCCGGCAATGCCGGGTACGAGCTGGGTGAGGATGACGGGTCAGGACGGCGGTTCAAGGTTGGCGACATCATGACGTTCACGGACACGGACTTCGGGACGAGTGTGGAGCAGTATGTGTCGGCGGCTGAGGTGGAGCATACGCCTGGTCAACAGAAGGTGACGACGGTGACGCTTGGCGACGATCTGAATCTACGGTCCGGTTGGGATCGGGTGGTCGAGAAGATCGGCATGGTCGCCGGCGGCATCAACGCCATCGCCAACAGCACGAGCTGAGTCTCAGCTCGGTTCATCATCAACCCCGCCATCAGCGGGGTTTTCGCATATCAGGAGGCAATCCATGGGCAAACCCACATTCCGGTACCTCGAGCTACTGGGACCGAACAGGCAGTCGCGGAACGGTGCCCGCGTGCCGTACTTCTTCCTCCACACCGAGGAAGGCTCGTCGACGGCCGAGAACCTCGTCCGAAGCGGCAACGCAAGCGGCGCATTCTCGTACCACTACATCGCCGACGACTCGACGCTCGTCGCGATGGTCGACACCGACTACGGCTCGTGGTCGGTCCTCGATGCGAACAACCGATCGATCAATTTCTGCTTCGCAGGGTCCCGCGCAAGCCAGTCGCGCGAGGTGTGGCTGTCGAAGTTCCGCAACGCGATCCGCATCGCCGCGTGGACGTTCGCCGAGGACGCGAAGAAGTACCCGTACCTTCGCGCTGTTGTCCAGGGCCGCCCATACCCGAAGGGCGACGTCGCGTGCATCAGCGACCACAACTTCGTCACACGCGTTCTCGGTATCGGCACCCACACCGATGTCGGTCCGAACTTCCCGTGGGACGTCTTCGAGGCAGACCTCCGCGCGGTCCTCGCGCCCGCCCCGACCGCGCCCGTGGTGAACCGGATCGACGAGTGCGCTGGCAAGAACCAGTGGCTCGGAAAGCGAATCACCGTCGGCGAGAAGGTCTGCCCCGACAGGCGCGGCCGGTTCGCCAAGTTCGAAAACGGCTACGTGTACTGGACGGCGACGACCGGTGCGTACGCGATCCCCAACCGCATCTTCGAGACCTGGGCTGAGCACGGCTTCGAGAAGGGCTACGGCTACCCCGTCAACGTCGCCACCACCATCAACGGCGGCGATATCCAGGCGTTCGAGCGTGCCGTCATCTACCGGCAGGACGGCCAGGTTGGTCACCCGGTGTACGGCGAGATCTTCAAGCGGTACGCCCGCGACGGCTACGAGCCGGTCCTCGGGTGGCCGATCGGAGACGAGCACGACAACGGTACCGGAGGTCGAATCCAGTCATTCGAGCATGCCGACCTGATCTGGGATCCGTCCGGCGTTTCGAAGGTGGTGAAGAAGTGACCTGGTTGACGCCTGCTGTGCGGCAATGGATCTACCTCGTACTGACCGCACTGTTGCCGATTCTTGTCGGGTATGGGGTAGTGGCTGAGACTGACGTTTCACTGTGGCTAGCGCTCGCGGCGGCGATCCTTGGAGCGGGTGGTACGGCGCTCGCAGCATCCCATACGCCGAAAGACGACTGACCTTATGCGGTGGCCGCGTCGTGGTGATTGGGTGCCGCTGATGCCGGAGCGGTCCCGGATGCTCGTCATCCTCGCCGTCCCGATCGAGGCGATCCTCCGGGCCTGGGACTACCTCACACCAGACATCCAGCCGCCGACTCTGTCGCTGAGCGTGGTGGAGCAGATGATGCCGCTCGAGGTGTGGGGTGCGATCTGCGCGGTGGTCGGTGTGGTGACGGTGTGGGGGTTCGCGATGCGGTGGCCGCGGACTGCGATCGCCGGGCTCCGTCTCGGTGGCGCCACCTACGGACTGTTGGCGTTGGGGCAGTGGCTTGCGGTGGTCGACAATCCGTGGCTTGACGGCGTCCGCTCCCCGGCGATCACCACGATTTTCGCGGTCGCCTACTGGGGTCTAGCGAGGGGATACACACAGCAGATGCGGAGCCGTGCATGACCGTAGGTGACCTACCCATCGGCACCCCGTGGTGGGTCGCCCTCATCATCATCGTTGCTTTCGGTCGGCCGGCGTTGGGGTCGGCGATCATGTCGCGGGTGCCGGGATGGTTGGGTGCGTATGCCCGGCATCGGCAGTCGCGGACCCCGGAGGGCCGCGCAGATCTGTCGTTGTCGGCGGCATGGGAGCGGCAGGACCGCGAGATCAAGCGCCTCGCGGCCGCGTACGACTCCCTCTCGGAGGATCACAGTGAGCTGACAACGCGCGTCGACAGCCTCGACCGCAAGCTCGCGATCATGACGAAGAGGTTCTTCGCCGCGCTCGCACATATCCGAATCCTCCGTGCCGTCGTACTGCGCATCGACCCGACCTATCAGCTTCCTTCTGTACCGGACGATCTGGAGGAGTACCTGTGAGCACACCGCCTCTCTCGGAGAATGGCACGCCCTGGAATCAACTTCCCGGCGCAACGGGTGGTATCCGTCGCAATCTCACCCGCCCGCCGGCGAATCCGATGCAGCAGCTCGAGAAGGTCTTCCTCAGCCCGTTCGCGCGGATTGCTGCCGAGCTGACCGGTGGCGACCCCGAAGACTGGGACACCATCGAGGAGATCATCGACAACATCGTCGGCGCGATCCCCGCGGCGGCTGACTTCATCGGGAACCTGCTCTCGGGCGTGATCCCGATCGGGTTGCTCGCTCCGACTGTCCCGAATCTCCTGGCGAACGGGGCGTTCGACGGCGCGGTGTCGATCGTCGAGGGCGACGGCTGGGTGTACGACCCGGACGTCGGCCGGACGTCGCCGGGCGCGGCGCGCTACGACTGCACCGGTGTCGCAGGGATGCAGCTCTCGACGCCGGTGCAGGTTGCTGAGGGTCAGAAGGTCGCGGCGTCGGTGTATGCGAAGTGGGCGGGTGTGGCCGCGGGTAGTGGTGCGGGTATTCGTCTGGTGGCGCGCTGGTACAACGGCGAGTCTCTTGTGTCGACGTCTGAGGTTGGGGCGGTTGTGGCGCCTGCTGCGGCTGGTGGCTGGTCGAAGCTCTCGGGCGAGATGTCGACGCCGTCGGGTGTCGAGACGGTGTGCCTCGCCCTCGTCGTCGACGCTGGTGTCTCGGCGGGGCAGGTGTGGTGGGATGACGCATCGCTGACGAAGCCGACCGCGTCGCTGCCTCAGCAGTGGATCGCAGGTCTCGTCGATGACCTCGGCGAGTTCTTGACGATGCTCGACCAGATCGCATCGATCGTCGCTGGTGGCGCGGTCACTGCGATCAACGGTGTCGTGCAGGAGTTCAAGGATGGGTGGGCCGCGGCTCAGTCGATCACGACGAACATCGCCGGCAACATCACCTCGGCGGTATCGGGTGGAATCGCGGTCGGCGAGGGCATCGTCAAGGACGTTTTCGACACGATCGCCAACATCTTCGGTCTAGCGGGTACGGCTCGCGAGATCGCGATGAGTGCGCAGACGCAGCTCCAGGAGATCACCAACAACGGCCAGACGCCGGAGGGCTTCGACGGGTACACGTGGTCGACGATCTTCTCTGGCGCGGATGGTGCCTCGCTGCCGTCTGGTGACTGGCCGCTCAGTGCCGGGCTCGCGATCCGTGGCGATCAGGGGCATGTCGGGATCGCGGAGTCGCAGGGGCTCGGGCACTGGTGGGCTCGAGCAGCGGGCGCATTCGCGTCTGACACGCAGTCGACGTCGGTGGTCTTGGGTCCGCGCGGCCGGTACGGACAGGACTGGGATACGGGCCTGTACCTGAGGGTCGACGATGCGATGGCGGTCGGCGCGTTCGCGCGGGTCCGATCCAATCGGATCGACATCGGACGGTTCACCAGGTCGGGCACGACGTGGAATCACTTCCAGTTCACGCAGATCGCGACCCAGGTCCGGGAGGGCGATCTGGTGCGGTTTCGAGCGACAGGAGACACCTATTATGTGCTGGTCAACGGCATCGTCCGGGCGTCCTACACGGACGGGTCGGCGTCGGTCGCGAAGGGGGCGGCGTACCGGCGGGCCGGATTCTCGCAGCAGCGGAATGAGTACTACTCGTTCCCGTTCACGTACCGCGACGACTCGTACCGTGTCGCCGCGTTCGCTATGGCGGACTGGGCGCCGCCGGGGGCGACAGTGACGACGCCGGGTTGGCGGCTGCGCCGCGGATCGGGCAACGAGGTCGCGCTCGCGGTCAATCACGGCGAGCAGGCTCCGATGCCGTCCGGTTTCTACAACGTCAACGACCTCGGTGTCGGCGTCACCGTATCGGACCTCGGCACAGGCCAGGTCACGATCACCTCAGACGGCTGGTATGAGATCGCGTCGACAGGCATCCACCGCGACAGCGAAGCGAACACATCGAACCAGACCACGACACAGATGATGGGTGTCGCTCACGTCGCGAACGCATGGCACGCCTCACCGTGGGTGCTCTATGTCGACGGCGCCGCGGTCGCTGGACCGATGATGGCCGGCGTCTCGACCACGATCTATCTCGCCGCAGGGCAAGTCGTTCGGCCCGGCGTCTCGGCGTCGTCGCCGATCATGCCCGGCGCAGCAGTCGTCGACGTCGACGGCACCCGCTCCACGACCAACAACCGCGCGATGCAGGGCCGGTCTCGGATCACCGGAGTCTCCGGTGCACCCTCAGCCTCCTTCACTGGCAGAAAGGTCGGATAGATGTCCGCAACCACCTTCACCCTCGACGACCTCCCCGGCGTTGAGTTCACCGTCGAGCGCGGCAGCGGCGGGGAAGCCGGCCTGCCGTCGACATGGATCACCCTCGTCGGCACCAGGCAAGAGACTCCCGCGCCGACCGACGACATCCCTGACCCCGACCCGATCGACGTCGAGGTCTGCCGCATCGGATTCGCCGGACCGTGACCTGGTCACCCACACGCCCCGCACCAGCAGCCCCCGCGCAGGGCTGGATCGGCGACACCGGCCCACAAGCGGCCGATCCGGTGCAGGGTTGGACGCGCGCTCGACTCGCCGCCGCACTGGCCTCGGAGTTCTCCAGTCACGATGCGGCAGCGCTGCAGGCGCATCTGACCGGCACTGACGAGAGCCGCGCCCTCGACGCCGCTGCACTGCGCGCTCACCTGACCGGCAGCGGCGCGGCCGCGGTGGTCGACGGCGCCGCGCTCGTGGCGCATCTGACCGGCACGGGCCGCTCGCACGGTGTCGATCGCGCGGACGCAATGATCCGCTGGCACCTCACGGGCACCGGTCACGCTCGCAGCCGGGACCGTGCTGCTCTGCGCGCGCACCTGTCCGGGCCGCCGACAGTCGGCCATGCGTCGGATGGTGCGGCGGGTCGGTTCTCGGTGCACGCACCGGAGATCACCGTCTATGACCAGCCCGGCACCTTCTCCTACCCGGTACCCGGATGGTGTACGCACCTGGATTTCGTCGTGATCGGCGGCGGCGCGTCGGGACAGTCTGGGTCGGGCACGCTCTACGGCGCGGGCAAGGGCGGCATCCCCGGCACCTGGGCTGGGAAGACCGTCGTCCGGCTGAACGAGTGGATGTCCACGAGCCGAATCCCGTTCGAGACGTCGGCGCTCTCGGTCACGGTCGGAGCAGGAGGTGCGAAGGCGCCGAACTCGGACTACGGCGGGCCGAACCCCGGCACAGCAAGCGCGGTGAGCTACAGCAGCGGCACGAACGTCGTGGTATTCGCGCAAGGCGTGGGCGGGTCTGGGACCGGCGACTACCAGAACGGTCGCCCGGTCCCAGATTTCACCTACGCGGGCACCACGTACACCGGCGGCGCATCCGGCACCGGAAACGGTGGTGCCGCGAGCGCGCCCGGCGGCGCCGGCGCCGGCGGTAACGGCGGCGTATTCGGCAACCGGACCCGCGGCGGCGCCGGCGGCGCGGGCCGAGTCTGGATCATCGCCAGGCAGGAGTACTGATGCAGATCACCCTGCCCGCGCGAGTCCCGGATCGGCTGATCGTCCCGCTCGGCTCCCAGATCACCGCGACCACCGACACCGATACCGGGCTGCTCATCACCCTCGACCACATCGACTACGACTACACACCGTTCGCAGACCCGGCCGCGCCCGCGTTCGAGTTCCTCGCCGACGTCATCCGCATCGCATCCGACCGCACCATCACCATCGACCGATCCGAGACCTGCATCAGCAGCCCCGGACGGACCTCACGAGAGAAGGACACCTGACATGGCGAAAACCGCCGCGCACCGCAAGCAGATCGCCGACCTCATCGCCAGTCTCGGCGCGAAGATCACCTTCCACGAGTCCGACCCCGGCACCACCGGTGCCGGCCTCATCGCGACCACCCCGGCATCCGGTACGACGACGTGGGCCGCAGCCACCGACAACGGCACCGAATCGCAGGTGCAGGGCTCCGCGGTCCCGCTACTGGTGCCAGCGGGTAAGACCGTCTCCCACTACGGAATCTGGAACGGCAGTACGTTCCTGCGCGGTGAGCAGCTCGACTCGTCGATCATCGTCAACGGCACCGGACCGGTGTCGGTCGACGTCACCCCGAAGTTCACGTTCGACTAGACCCCGCCGCGCAGTGCGAAGGCCCCCGACCTCTCGAGGTCGGGGGCCTTTCGTCGTATCCCCACTCACGTGGGGAGCACTGCCGTGTGATCCGTAGCGCTAGTCTGCCGAACACAGCCACTCACGGATCATCCCCACCGAGGTGGGGAACACGACTATCTGATCCATATCGAGAGCTTGCCGAACGCAAGTACTCACGGATCATCCCCACTCTCGTGGGGAGACTTCACTATAGCCGGACGCTACCCAGTGGTGCCAGATTTCAGGATCCGGTGCACACGCTGGCGGGACAGTCCGCACAACTCACCGATCCGCGCCGCCGACACCCCGGCTTTCGCCGCCGCGCGGATCGCCTGATGACGCCGGGTCTCGGCGCGGCTCATACGCTGCGCGGCCTGCTCATACTCTGTGCCGGATGCGCGCAGCTCACGCTCGACGTCACCGCGGATCGCGTCGATGTCCGCGCGGGCTCCATCGACTGCGGCCGTCAGCGACTCCCACGTCAGGTCATCGCCGGCCAGATGGACCGGTGCCGTGCCGCCGGTGACATCGGCGCGGGCGAGCGGCTGCGGAAGGACTGGAGACACCGGCGACATGCCGGTGATCTGCACCGTGACGCCCTCATCGGAGGTCCACTCCGCGGTGCGCCCCATCGCGGCCTGCACCAGCGGCCACACCTGCTCCTGCACGGTGCGGGTCGGCTCGGGCGTGAGCGTGTGGGCGAGGACGACCTCCCAGAAGTCGTCGGCTTCCATCGCGGCGTCGAGTCCGTGGCGGTCGGTGAGGGTGTCGACGATCTGGTCGACGTCGTAGCTGGCGGCGTCGGCGCCGAGGGACTGCTCGACGAGGGCGACGACGTCGCGGCGGGTGATCGGGTCACGCATGAGAGGTCTCCTGTCGGGTGGTCGTGGTGGTCACATGAACTTGAGGATTTCAATCAGCTCGGCCGCCGCATCCTTCGACAGGCCCTCGACGGGGGCGGACAGAGCGGAGAGCTTGGCGTCATAAGCCTTCGCGCGCTGCTCGGCGAGCTCGGCCTCGATCTCGGCGGCGCGGGCCTTGAGGTTGGCCTTGATCTGCTTGCGCATCTCGCTGCTCACTTCGACGCCGGCGGCGACGAGGCTCGGGATGTCGCGCTTGGCGTCCTTGAGCTCTGCGACGGCGCGCTCCATGCCCCATCCGCGGACGACTGCGCGCTGGTCGGGTGCGGAGTCGTAGTCGGCGAGGTAGGCGAACTCATCCTGAAGGCTCTTGATGTAGTCGATCTGCTTGTCGCTGGCGGCGTCCATGTCCTGCTCCTTGGTGGTGGTTGTAATCCCTGTTGACAACTATGTAACCAGACGCGACACGTGCTGTCAATACGGTTTACACATACGGCAGTGAATCACCCGAACGGACTACTCGTGCGACACTTCTCCGCATGCTCGTCACCCTGTACGGCGGACCCCACGACGGCCGCACCATCGACGCCGACCCAGACGAGACGCTACGACTGCCAGTTCTCACCCCGAGCGTCGACGGCGGGCCACCAGACCTCGGTGACGACGCGACGTACGAGTGGCAGGGGAGGCGCGACGGAGCAGGACGACCGGTGATGGAGTGGCGGTCATAGGCTCGCGAACACCCACCCTTTACCCACCCGAAACTCTCGAAACATGGCGGAACAGACGGCAGAATCCGGCATTCATCCGGCTGCCAGTCGGGAATCACAGCAGGTCAACGACACCTCGCGGAACAAGCAGAAAATTCTCACCATCACCAGCGGTCAGGGGTTCGAATCCCTTTGCGCGCACAGCCCACCTGATGCTCGGTGAAGGCTCGGCATCGCACCCCGGCATCACGCCACCGAACGCCGACCGTAGCTCTGCACGCGGCAGACCTCCGAGAATCCCAGCCGTCGGTACAGGCCTTCTCCTTCGGGCGAGGCGGTGAGCACGCACGTCTTCGCGCCGCCGAGTACGGCGCGGTCGAGCGCGGCTTCGGTGAGACGCGTTCCGATCCGACGGGAGCGCCACTCCGCAGCGACGATCACGTGTTCCACAGCCGCGGACACTCCGGCGACCACCGCCGCTGAACACCCGACGACTCTTCCACTGTGGAGCGCCAGAAAATGCGTCACGATCGGTGCAGCCGAACCGCTTTCGGGCAGGCCGAATCCGGTGAACGGTGCCAGCGCCGCAGTAATACCGGGAAGGTGCTCGGAAGCGGCATCCTCGGCAGCCCAGAAGCGCGCCCAGCGATCGAGATCCCTGAGCGACCTGCAGGCTTGGATCGTCACATCGGAAGCGTCGCGGTCGGTCGGCACGTCGTCCGTCTGCAACGCCCACCGCGCGAGTGGCAGCGTCATGAGCGGCTCTTCCTCCACCGCAGCGAGGCCTGATTCGCGCATCGCTGCCTCCACGTCGGCGAAACCCTCGGTGCCCGGCCACAGCGACCAAAGCGCTGGCACGTCGCCCATCAGTTCGAGGCAGGCGGGAACATCGTCCGCGGTGAACCACAGCACCCGATTGAGCTCGGCGTGCCGGGCGCCTGTCCGTGCCCAGACGAGCGAGGGCGTCTCGCCCCACCGCTCCGCGCGGGCCAGATGTGTCCGCAGGTAGTGACCTCGTGCCGCCGCTGCCGTGGCTTCGGTTTCGTTGCACACAGTCTGTGACGCTAGCCCACCGCCGGTCCGGAATCATGACGAGGAACCGGGTCGCGGATCGGGGACGTCCGCTCGCGTTTGGCGACGATCGAGGCGGGTACCCGCGTCGGCGTGGGTGAATATGTCTCGAACGCAGCAGATGCACATGGAACCCGCGCCGACGCGGCCGAGCCGGACGATCTCCGGCTCTGGCCGCCGCCGACGGTCGGTCTGTTGGCGGACCCCGGCGCATCCCGGCAACTCGCGGAGGCGATCGGCGGCGACCTCGCTGAAGATCTCGGTGACGACCTCGGCGGGCAGTGGTCGGTGGAAGTCAGCGAGGAGTCGTTGCCGATCGCTCCGAGCGGCGCGATTCCCCTCGCCGAACGCACGCCGGACCTCTTGCGGCGCCACCGATGGCGATACGTCGTCTATCTCACGGACCTGACTCACTATCGAGGGCGGTCGGCCCTCCGCTATCTGCTCGCCGCTGGTGAACCGGCGGTCGTCGTGTTCGTCCCGACTCTCGGCTGTTCGCGACGGCGCACCAAGGTGCGCACACTCGTTCGCGAGATACTCCGAGCGGACGCAGAGACCGACACCGGCGTGGACTACCGCCCGGGCGGCCACAGCCACGTCTGGCCACCCGCATCTCAGCTACCCGACGATGGTGTACGAGGTCCGCTCGGACATGCGCGAATGCTGACCGGGATGGTGCACAGCAATCGGCCGGCCGCCATGGGGCGGGCGCTGCGCGGCTGTACGGCCGTCGGTATGGCCTCGGGGGCCTTCGGCATCTTCTTCGGGAGCGTGTGGCCGATCGCCGACTCGATGTCGTTCGCACGTCTGGCGGCGGTCAGCGTCTGCGTGATCTCTGCGCTCAGCTCGTGGCTGATCCTGCGCAACGGGCTCTGGACCCGTCGATGTCGGAACCTGGCACCGCAGAGCGGCGCGCTGGACAATGCCTCCACCGTCGTGACCGTCTCGTCGGCGGTGACACTCATGCACGTGATTCTCTTCGTCGGGCTGACCGTACTGGCGACGGCGGTCGTGGAGCCGGCGTACCTGGCGAGCCGACTGGGCCACGCCGTCTCGGTTGTCGACTACCTCGTCATCGGCTGGTTCGCGGCGTCGATGGGGACCATGGCCGGTGCACTCGGCTCCAACTTCGACAACGAAGAGGTGGTCCGAGAGGCCACCTACAGCCAGCGATGGCACCAGCGCCGTCTCATGTTCGAGGACTACAGCGGCTGAACGCGGATGAATGGAGCGGATGGCAGGATTCGAACCCGCGTGTCACGGTTTTGCAGACCGCTGCCTCGCCACTCAGCCACACCCGCAGGTCTTCGACGATGCCGGGCGAGGACGCCGTCGTCGACCGTTGTGCCCGCAGTGAATCAAACAGTGCCGGGCCGGGTAGCGGGGCCGTCGCGCAGGACGGCGCCGGAACCGAACGCCCGCGCGGCGTCGCCGGTCATCAACCGGGCCGGTTCGGGATCGGAGCGCAGCCGCCGTTCCAGTTCGGGAGAGTCGGGGACCGGGCCGTCGGACGCCACGACGACCACGTTGCCGCTGCGCCGCCCTTTGAACATCGACGGGTCGGCGATCAGGGTGATGTTCGCGAACACCTCGGCGACGGTGGCGACCTCGCTCCGGACGGACTTGAGGTCGCGACGGTCGCCGCAGTTGGCGATGTAGAGGCCTCCGGGGGCGAGCACGCGACGCACCGCCTGGGTGAACTCAGCCGTCTTCAGATGGTCGGGTGTGAGGCTCTCGGCGAAGGCGTCGCGGATCACCACGTCGCGCGTGTGTTCGCGCAGACCGGTCACCACCTCCCGCGCATCGCCCACCCGGATCCGCAGACGGGGTGCGCGTGGGAGGTCGAACCATTCGCGGGCGAGCCGGGCTAGTTCGGCGTCGATCTCGACGGCGACATGGCGTGAGGCGGGATAGGTGTGCGTCAGAGCGCGGGGCAGCGCGCATGCCGCGGCGCCGAGGTGTAAGAATCGCAGTCCCGCGGACCGGTCGGGGTAGCGGTCCTCGACGGCGGCGACCGCCTGCCGCATGTACTCGAACTCGAGCAGGTCCGGACGAGCGGGCGCGATGTGACTGCTCTGCACACCGTTGACGGTCAGCAGCCAGCCGCCCTCGCGGTCGAAGGCGAGTTCGGCGACGCCGGTGGAGATCTCGAATGAGCCCGGCTCGGGCTCGGAACGTGCGGTGGCCATCGGGGACCGATTCTAGTCGCCGATACGATCACCGGATGCGCAGGAACCGGGCGGAGGCGGCGGGACTGGCGATCGGAGCGGTCGCGGATGCGGCCTTCGGCGACCCGCGGCGAGGACACCCGGTGGCGCTGTTCGGCAGCGCCGTGGCCCGGCTGGAGCGACGGGCGTACGCCGACGCCAGACCGGCCGGCGCGGTCTTCGCCGGAGGATGGATCGCAGTCGCGGTCGCGGTCGGCGCCCTGGCGCGGCGGACGGGCCCGGCGGGCACCGCGGCGGCGACCTTCACCGCGCTCGGCGGCACGTCGTTGTGCCGGATCGGCGACGATATCGCCGGAGCCCTCGAATCCGGTGACGTCGACCGGGCGCGCCGGCTGGTATCGGGACTGGTGGGACGGGACCCCGATCTGCTCGACGAGTCCGGGATCTGCCGCGCCGCCGTCGAATCCATCGCGGAGAACACCTCCGACGCCGCGATCGCACCGCTGCTGTGGGGCGCGGTCGCCGGCGCGCCCGGGCTGCTCGGCTATCGGGCGGTCAACACCCTGGACGCGATGATCGGCTACCGCTCGGACCGGTACCGGAACTTCGGGTGGGCGGCGGCGCGGATCGACGACGCCGCGAATCTCGCGCCGGCTCGGATGACGGCGGTGGCCGCGGCGCTGGTGAGCGGCCGGCCCGTGACCGTGTGGCGTGCGGTGCGCAGAGACGCCGGAGCACACCCCAGCCCGAACGCCGGGGTGGTGGAAACCGCGTTCGCGGCGGCCCTCGGCATTGAACTCGGCGGTCGCACGGTGTACCCGCACGGGGTGGAGGACCGACCGCGGCTGGGCGACGGCCGGGCGCCGCTCGCATCCGATCTGCGCGCGGCGGTCGTGCTGTCGCGCCGGATTCAACGGCTCTCGGCCGTCGTCGCCGTGGCGGTGCGTCTGGCTGTCGGACGTCAGCTGCGGTAGCGCTGCGCGAGCTTGGCCTTCACCTCGTCGTCGGTGTCGGCGGGCGCCGCGCCGCCACCGATCTCGGCGGTTTTCTTGGCCGTCATGTCGTTGCCGGTGAAGGTTCCCGCTTCGCGCAGCTGGCTGCGGATGCGCTCGCGGTCTTTGCGCGGCGGGGGCGGCGGAGCGGCGGTGTCGTCGCCGGTCTTCTTCGCGGCGCGACGCGCCTTCACCTCGGAGTAGATGAAGTACGCGGCGCCCAACGGGGCCATGACGCCGAAGGCCAGCCACTGCAGTCCGTACGAGAGGTACGGGCCCGACTCGAGTTGCGGCAGAGCGATCTCGCCGAGCGAGCCGGGCTGGTTCGGAGACAGCTGAAGATAGAGATTCTCGCTGGTCAGGCCGGTGGACTGCCCCAACAGGCGGGTGTCGATGGTGTAGGCGGTGCGCTGCCCGTTCTCGACGCGGGGTTCTTTGCCCGGGCTCGTCGACTCGGTCTTGCGCAGGCGCGCGGTGACGGTCACCTCGCCGGTCGGTGCGGGCTCGACGTCGACGCGGTTGTTGTCGCCGGGCCGCACGTAGCCGCGGTCGATGAACAGAACGCGATCACTTCCGGCCACCTGGAAGGGGGTCACGACCTCCACGGAGGGACGCTCGTCGGCACTGCGGAGGCGGATGAGGGTCTGTTCGTCGTCCAGGTACCGGCCGGTGACCTCGACCTCGCGCCACTCGGAATCCGGATTCAGCGGCCGGCCGGCCGGGGCGAGTTCGTCGATCGGGACCGGAGCGGTGGACTCGGCCGTACGGATCAGGTCGTTGCGGTGCTCGGTGTCGGAGTTCTTGCCCAGCTGCCACGGCGCGAGAACCGTGAAACAGGCGGCCGCGAATGTGACCACGAAGACGGCCAGGAGCAGCCAGCCCGGTCGCAGGAAGGTCTTGAGCACACGCACGACTCCAGGTTACTGGCTGCTGGAATCGGCTCGGTCAGTCGTCGTCGGCCAGGGTCGCGTGCACCCACGCCAGCAGCCCGGGAACGGCGGCCTCGACCTGCTCGCGAACCAAGGTGAAATCTGCCGGACTGCCATAGAACGGATCGGGGACATCAGCGCCGTCGGCGTCGGGATCGAAACTGCGCAGGAGCCGGACCCGATCCCCGAGTCGCTTGCGTTCCAACTCGGCGACGTGACCGCTGTCGGCGGCGACCAGCAGGTCGGCCGACAGGTGATCGGGCGTCAGCTGGGCGGCGACGTGCTGATCGGAGTAGCCGTGGGCGAGCAGTTCGGTCCGCGCGCGGTTGTCGGCGGGCTCGCCGATGTGCCAGCCGCCGGTTCCGGCGCTGCTCACCCGGACGCGGTCGGCCAGGCCGGCCTCCTCGATCGCCGAGGTGAAGATCGACTCCGCCATGGGCGAGCGGCAGATGTTGCCGGAACAGACGAAGCACACGTGCAGTGTGCGGGGCGAGTTGTCAGACACCGAGTTCCTCACACGATTTGGTGAACCGAGTCGCGGTCCAGTCGTTTGTTGTTCTTCCCATCACGGCTGCGTGCCCGGCGGCAGCCATCGCGGCCGTGACCTGTCCGGGGAACCGATCCTCACGCCGACCGTCCCGACTCGGGGCGTTGTCACATTCGACTGTAGTACGTCGCGCACGTGACCGACGCCCTCGGACGAGGCCGGGCGTGTGGCCGCGGCAGTCCTTCGACGTGCCGGGCGCGGGGCCCGGGCCCGTGCCGTCGACCGTGCACGTAGTGTCAGAGGTCATGAAACCGGGCACCTCGCAGACGACGTCCGTCGTTGAGCAGACGCCGTCCGGATCGGCCGAGTTCTTCGATCCCGATCGGCACGGCGACGAGGACACCGCTCCGGGTGTGATCGACTTCGCCGTGAACGTGCGGCCGGGCCCGCCGGAATTCCTCGTCTCGGCGTTGCGCGATCGGATCGCCGATCTGGGCCGATATCCGAGTGCGGCGGACCTGACCGCGGCCACCAGCGCGGTGGCGCGCCTGCACGGCCGCGATCGGTCGGAGGTGCTGTTGCTGGGTGGTGCGGCCGAAGGGTTCGAGCTGCTCGCCAAGCTCGCACCGAAACACGTCGCGCTGGTCCAGCCGTCGTTCACCGAGCCCGAGCGCGTGCTGCGTGCCGCCGGTGCGCGCATCAGTCAGGTGATCCTGACCGACCCCTGGTCGCTGGCGGACGTCCACGTTCCCGACGACGCAGACATGGTGGTGCTCGGCAACCCGACCAATCCGACGTCCGTGCTGCACACGCGTGCGCACATCGACTCGCTCCGGCGGCCGGGCCGGACCGTGGTGATCGACGAGGCCTTCGCCGATCTCACCCTCGACCCGGTCACCGGCGCCCACGAACCGCAGTCGCTGGCAGGAGAGCGCTCCGACGATCTGATCGTCGTCCGGTCGATCACGAAGACGTTCGCGCTCGCGGGGCTGCGCGCCGGCTACCTGCTGGCCTCGCCCGCGATCATCGCGCGGCTCTCGACGGGCCGCAGGCACTGGCCGCTGGGCACGCTCGCGCTCGTCGCGCTCGCGGTGTGCGCCGGCGACGAAGGGCAGGCGTACGCGCGGGCCCAGAGCGAGGCGGTGGCAGCGCATCGCAAGTATCTGAGCACCCGGCTCGCCGAGTGCGGGTGGCCGCCGGCGGCGGACGCGGCGGCATCCTATGTGCTGATCCGGGTGCCGAACGCGCTGCAGGTGAAGGAACGCCTGCGTCACCGCGGGATCGGCGTCCGCAGCTGCGCCAACTTCGTCGGGCTCGGACCGGACCACCTGCGCATCGCGGTCCGGAGCCCGGAACTCACCGACGTGCTCGTCGGCGCGTTGCAAGATGTGATGGCGGAGAACGCACCGCCCTTCACCCGACAGAGCCGAGAGAGTGAGGCCACATGAGTCCCCGTCTGCCGAGCCCGCGACTGGACGAGGTGATCGCGGAGCTGGAGCGCGTGTACCCGCCCCGGCTCGCCGAGAGCTGGGACGCCGTCGGCTTGGTCTGCGGCGACCCGGCCGAACCCGCGGACAGCGTGCTGGTCTGCGTCGACGTCACCGACGCCGTGGTCGACGCCGCGCTCGAAGCCGGTGCGACGCTCATCGTGGCCCACCACCCACTGCTGATGCGGGGCGTCACGTCTGTGGCCGCCGACACTCCCACGGGCCGCATCGTGCATCGCCTCATCCGGGGCGGATGCGCGCTGTACGCCGCGCACACCAACGCGGACAAGGCACGCCGGGGCGTGTCGGATGCGCTCGCGGAGACGCTCGGTCTCCTCGACACCGTGCCGCTGGCTCCCGAGCCCGCGCCGGCATTGGACAAATGGGTGGTGATGGTCCCCGAGGGCAGCGCGGATCAGGTGAGTGAGGCGATGTTCAACGCCGGGGCGGGCGCTCTGGGCGAGTACCGCAATTGCCAATGGAGTGTGGTCGGTACCGGACAATTCCTGCCGGTGGACGGTGCCTCGCCCGCTGTGGGGGCCGTCGGAGCCCTGACCCGGGTGGATGAGGAACGGCTCGAGATGGTCGCGCCGCGGCATCTGCGCCGGTTGGTCCTCGGTGCGCTGCGCGAGGCGCACCCGTACGAGGAACCGGCCTTCGACGTGTTCGAGCAGGCCGTCACGGACGGTGACGTGGGTCTGGGCCGGGTGGGACGACTGCCCGAGCCGATGACCTTCGGCCAGTTCGTCGCCCACGCCGGACGCGTCCTGCCCGCCGCGGCGTGGCCGGTCCGCGGGGCGGGTGATCCGGCTGCGACGGTGGAGACCGTCGCGGTGTGCGGTGGTGCCGGTGACTCGCTCATCGGTGCGGCGAGCGCGGCCGGCGCCGACGTCTACCTGACCGGCGATCTGCGCCACCACGTGGTCGACGAATCGCTACGCGACCGATCGCCGGCCCTGGTCGACGCCGGCCATTGGGCCACCGAGTTCCCGTGGTGCGAGAGCGTCGCCGATATCCTGACCGAGATCGGTTGCCGGACGACCGTATTCCAAGACCCGACCGATCCCTTCACGGTGATCGCCGGCCCCAAGGAGCAGCAGTGAAGGTCCCGAACGCTCAGCAGCGCCGACTGCTCGACCTGGCCGAGATCGATGCCGATCTCGCGAAGGCTCGCCACGAACGCCGCAGCCTCCCGGAGGACGCGGAGCTGGCCCGACTCACCGAGGAGATGGAGAAGATCCGTGAGGACCGCGCCCGTGCTCAGGTGGCGGTCGACGATCTGCAGAGCGAGTACGAGCGCATCGACGCGGAACTGTCGGGCACGACGGAGCACCTGCGGCGCGACCAGGCGCAGATCGAGTCGGGTGCGCTCAACCACAAGGCACTTGCCGAACTCCAGCACGAGGTGACCGGTCTGCAGCGCAGGTCGGAGAACCTGGAGACCGAACTCCTCGAGATCATGGAGCAGCAGGAGGCGACGACGGCGGAAGCCGAGCGCACCGAGGCCGCGCTGTTGCACGCCACCGAACGCGAACTCGACCTGATCGCACGGCGCGACGCCGCGGGCGTCGCGGTCGACGAACGCATCGACGACCTCGCCGTCAAACGGACGGCCGTGGTGGAGGGCGTCGACGAGTCGCTGCTGGCGGTCTATGAGAGGCTGCGGTCGCAGGGCAAGGTCGGCGCCGGACTGCTGCGCCAGCGTCGATGCGGCGCGTGCCGGATGGAACTCGATCCGCGGACGCTGTCGAGAATCGCCGCCGCCGACGAGGACGAGGTGGTGCGCTGCGAGGAGTGCGGGGCGATCATGGTGCGGACCGAGCAGTCGGGTCTGCCGCGACCCGGATCGGCTCAGTGACCGCCGACCGCCGGACCGGACCGCGGAAGTCGCCGAACTGGCAGGGACAGATGGAGGAGCCGACCCGGATCGTCCTGCTCCGGCACGGCCAGACGGCGCTCTCGGTGGACCGTCGGTACTCCGGCCGCGGCAATCCCGAACTGACCGCCCTCGGCCGCGCACAGGCCTCCGCGGCAGGCGAGCGGATCGGCGGGGGAGGCCTCGGTCGAATCGACGCGGTGCTGTCCTCTCCGCTGGTGCGGGCGATGGATACCGCGACCGCCGCCGCGGAACGGCTGGGCGCCGAGGTGGAAGTGTGCGACGGGCTGATCGAGACGGATTTCGGTGCGTGGGAGGGACTCACCTTCGGCGAAGCCGCCCGCCGCGACCCCGAGGTGCACGGCCGGTGGCTCGCCGACGCCGACGTCGCCCCGCCCGGCGGAGAGAGCTTCGCCCAGGTGCAGGAGCGGATCGCCGCGACCCGCGAGGACATCGTCGCCCGATTCCCCGGCCGGACCGTGCTCGCCGTCTCACACGTGACGCCGATCAAATCGATGCTGCGACAGGCGCTGACGGTGGGACCGGAACTGCTCTTCCGGCTGCATCTGGACCTCGCGTCGATCTCCGTGGTCGAGTTCTTCCCCGATGGCGGATCGGTGGTCCGGCTCGTGAACGACACCGCACACCTGCAGTAGCCCGCGGCATTCGGTGTCCGACCGCCCGCCGGGCTATCCTGAATCTCGCGAACGAGTCGGCCGGGCGGCCGCGGCGAGGGAACCGCACGAGCGATCGTGCAGGCCCGAGTCGAGGAAAGTCCGGACTCCACAGAAGCAGGGTGGTTGCTAACGGCAACCCGGGGTGACCCGCGGGACAGTGCCACAGAGAACAGACCGCCCGCACGCATGGCGTGCGGGTAAGGGTGAAACGGTGCGGTAAGAGCGCACCAGCGATGCGGGTGACCGTGTCGGCTCGGTAAACCCCACCCGGAGCAAGGCCGAAGCTCGCACCGCCGGCCGGCGTGTGCGAGTGCGCGAGTGACCGAGGACTGCTCGTCCGAGCTCGCGGGTTGGCCGCTCGAGGCACCCGGCGACGGTGTGTCCAGATGGATGGTCGCCACCGGCTCTCGGGCCGGTACAGGATCCGGCTTACACGCCGGCTCGTTCGCTCTCTCCTTCGCCCGCCTGCGCGGTGCGGGCACCGCACTTTTCTCACGGTTCGGTCGAGCGCACATCACGATTCCGGCTCGCGTATCACTCATACGCGGTGATCCGGCCATCGAACACCGCGCAAGCGGACGGCGCGACATAGCATCTCGCCCACGCACCGCCGCGGAGGACGGCGGGCGGCAACACGCACCGAACGAGGCAGGGGACTGTTCATGAATGTCGATTCCAGGAAAGTGGCCGCCGTCGTCGTGGCCGTCGGGGCCATCGGGCTGCTGGGTACCGCGTGCTCGTCCGACGACGACTCGGCGTCGAACACGTCGGCGGCGATGTCGAGCCCGATGTCGAACGCGAGCGGTGCGACCGCGTCGTCCGATGCGATGGAGCCGAACGGGATGGATTCGGGGGCGTCCAAACCCACGACGATCACCACCGACACCGAGCTGACCACCGTCGGCGGCCAGCAGATCACCATCGGCGACGAGGCGATCGCGAAGTCGTACGGCGAACGCGGCGGACCCGACGGCTACCTGGGCAAGCCGCTCGGTCCCGTCGTGAAGCTCAAGTCCGGCGGTTCGTTCATCACCTTCGAACACGGCTCGCTGTACCAGAATCCGGCCACCGGCGCGGTCTACGCCGTGCACGGCGAGATCGGCGACGAGTGGGGCCGGCTGAACCACGAGAACGGCCGCTTGGGCTACCCGACCAGCGATGAGACGAAGATCGAGGGCGGTCTCGAACAGACTTACGACAACGGCACGATCAAGTTCGTCGGCGGCAAGGTGACCGTGACACCGGCCGGCTGACCCGAGGCGGGCCCGGCGTCCGCCCGCCACGGCTCCTATGCTGTTCAGATATGCAGCGGAGAATGCGGGCGCCGGCAATCGATTTCGCTCAGTTGCGCCGTGACATGGGGATCGCAGGCGAGTTCTCCGCGGAGGCTCAGCAGCAGGCGGCCGCGGCCGTGGACCGCTTCGCGGACGCGCGCGTCGATCGCACCGACCTCGAGCTGGTGACGATCGACCCACCGGGATCGATGGACCTCGATCAGGCGCTGCGGGTGATCCGGGCCGACGACGGAGGCTTCCTGGTCCACTATGCGATCGCCGACGTCGCGGCACTGGTGGAGCCCGGCAGCGCCCTCGATCTGGAGACCCGGCGGCGGGGACAGACCGTCTACTTCCCCGACGGGAGCGTTCCGCTGCATCCGCGGGCGCTCTCGGAGGGGGCCGGCTCGCTCTTGCCGGATCAACGACGACCGGCCGTTCTGTGGACGGCCGATGTGGCGGTCGACGGCCAGTGCCGGGGCGTCGAGGTCTCGCGGGCACTCGTCCGGTCCCGGGCTCGCCTCGATTACGCCGGGGTGATGGCCGACCTGTCCGCAGACCGGCTCCATCCGGCGATCGCGGCGCTGCCGGACTTCGGCCGCACGCGCCTGGCATGGTCGCTCGCCCGCGGTGCGGTGCAACTCGACCTCCCCGACCAGGAGATCGTGCCCCACACCGAACCCGGACGAGCATGGACGCTGCGGATGGCGCCGCGCACGCCGGCCGACCAATGGAATGCGCAGGTGTCGCTGTTGATCGGGATGTGTGCGGGCCGGATCCAGAATGACGCGGGGATCGGTCTGCTCAGAACCCTGCCGCCGGCCTCGACGGAGGCGGTGGAGGATCTGCGCCGGGCTGCCGCACACCTCGGGATCGAGTGGCGCGACGGACTCTCTCCGGGAGAGTTCCTCGCGACGCTCGAACCCGATGCGCCGACCACCCTCGCGCTGATGACGGTCGGGGCGCGACTGATGCGCGGCGCCGGCTACCTGTCCCTCGCCGGTGAGTCCTCGGCACTGCCCGCGGAGCGCCGCGAGCACGCCGGGGTCGGCGGACTCTACGCACACGTGACCGCACCCCTGCGTCGTCTGGGCGACCGATACGCCACCGAGGTCGCGCTGGCCGTCACGGCGGGGGCGGAGGTGCCGACGTGGGTGCGCGAAGTGCTGCCGGAACTGCCGAAGACCATGAGCGGCTCGGACTCGGTGGCCGCGACCGCCGAGCGCAAGAGTATCGACCTCACCGAGGCAGTCGTGCTGTCCGACCAGGTCGGCCGTCGGTTCGACGCCGTCGTGATGCGCGGAGCCGACGGCCGGCGGCCGCCGGAGATCTTCATCGAATCCCCGGCGATCGTCGCCCGCTGCGAGAACGCACCCGCGGCGGGGACTCCCTGCACGGTGGAGGTGGTCACGGCCGATCCGGCGGTGCCGGAGGTGTCCTTCCGCGCGGTGTGAGTCCGCGCGATCACCTCGTGCGGCGGTACTTCTTCACCGCGCGACGTCCCCGGGCTTCCTCGTGCGCGTCGAGCCGGCCCAGGACGAACAGGGCTTCGCGGCTCAGATCCGGATTCGCCGCGACCCCGGCCAGGTGCCGCCGATTGACCACCGTGTCGTGAAAGACGCCGAGGTGGTTCTGCACGCGCTTGGCCTCCTTGCCGGCCCGGTGGAAGGCGCGCTTGCCGAGCGGATCGGCCGACTCGGCGGTGTACCGGACCGCCTTGGCGCGCTTGCGGATCGTGTGCAACTGCTCCACCCACTCCGCGGACCAGGGGCTGTACTTCTTGAGCCGCTTCTCGGCCGAGACCATCCGTGAGTAGGCGCGGCCGATGGCGTCGGCGGCCACGTCGCGGGCGTCCCGGGCGGCCGCGGGGCCCGGGATGGGCGCCTCGATCAACGCGTCGAGATCGTCGAGCAGTCGGAGATAGCGGGGCGTCGTGAGTGCGAAACGCATCGACTTGAGTGCGCGCTCGTGGTGGAGCCGCTCGTCGTCGATCAGTGCCCGGACCAGATCGTCGGGCGCCTGCTCGCGGTGCAGCAACTGGGCGTTGGCGGCGAGACGGACCTCGCGATCGCGTGCGTCGCCGAGAACTTCGCCGAGCAGGCGCAATTCCTCGGCCACCGGTGCCGCGGCCTCGGGTGCGATGACGCCCGGGTACGACGCGAGAATCGACCGGATCTTTCGTGCCGCCACTCGCATCTGATGGACCGCGTCTTCGCCGTTCTCCCGCGCGATCGGGTCCCAGGCGACGAGGGCGTCGCGGTGTGCCGCGAGGTCGTACTGCACCAGGCCGAGCGCAGTCGCTTTCTTCGGGAGTGCCCGGACGAGGTCGTCGTGCGGCCGGCTGCCGATGGCCCGCGCCAGTTTGGAGACGCTCGACGCCTCACGCGCGCCCGCTGAGCGGAGGACGCCCTTGGCCCGCTTGAGCAGTTTCGCATCGCCGCCGGTGAGCTCGAACTCCCACTCGGCCCAGCGGTGTACGGAGCCGCCGGGCAGCAGGGACTCGGCCGAGACCAGATCCTCGCAGAACTCGGCGAGCGAGCGGCCGTCGGCGTCGAGGACGCGTGTGACGGTCCGGTCGGTGGTGATCGTCGCGACCGGCACCAGCGGCGCCGACCGGACGATGGTCAGCACCTGCTCGCGCAGGTGCGCTGGCACCTGGGCGTCGCCGGCCTCGTCGAAGCCGACCGCGGTCTCCTTGCGTCCGCCGGGCACGGACGACGGTCGCTTCAGATGCCAGCCCGCATCGGTGCCGCCGGTCCGGCGACGCAGGGTGATCCGGTTCCTGGCGAGCGCGGTGTCGGCGGTGTCGAAGTAGGTCGCCTCGAGCAGGTAGGTGGTGGGCTCGCCGACGGTGCCGCCGTCGACGAGACCGGTGAGGTCGGGGGCGGGGAGTCCGGCGTCGACGTCGAACTTCAGCTCGATCTCGATCGAATCGGAGGGGCTCATGTCATACGCTCCTGCTGCGGGAGAAACTGTCGGTTGCCTCGACGAGATGGTGGACGATGCCCGGCTCGAACGATGCGTGACCGGCGTCGTCGACGATCTCCAACTGCGCGGCGGGCCAGGCGCGGTGCAGATCCCAGGCGCTGCGCATCGGGCAGACCACATCGTAACGGCCCTGGACGATGACCGCCGGGATGTGCGCGATGCGGTCGATGTTCGCCAGCAGTTGTCCATCCGCGAGGAATCCGCGGTTCATGAAGTAGTGGTTCTCGATGGTGGCGAAGGCCAGGTCGAATCGATCAGTCTGATCCGAGTTATCTTGTGGCAGAAGATAACTCGTCTTGTTCTCCCACGTGCTCCATGCAGTCGCGGCCCGCTGTGCCCGTTCGCGGTCGGCGCCGGTGAGAATCCGGTGGTACGCCTCCACCAGATCGCCGCCGCGCTGATCCTCCGGGATCGGATCGAGGTAGGTCTCCCAGAGATCGGGGAAGATGTTCGCCGCGCCGCCGTTGTAGTACCAGTCGATCTCGCTGCGGCGCAGCAGGAAGATCCCGCGCAGCACCAGTTCGGTGACGCGCTCGGGATGGGCCTGGGCGTAGGCCAGGCCGAGGGTCGATCCCCACGAGCCTCCGAAGACCTGCCAGGCGTCGATACCCAGATGGACGCGCAGCGCCTCCATGTCGGCGATCAGATGGTCGGTGGTGTTGACCGAGAGGTCGCCGCCGTCGGCGATGTGCGGCCGCGACTGTCCGCAGCCGCGCTGATCGAACAGGACGATCCGGTAGCGGGCCGGATCGAAGAACCGGCGCTGTCTGGGCGCCGTTCCTCCGCCCGGCCCGCCGTGGACGAAGACGACGGGCTTGCCTTCGGGGTCACCCGAAGTCTCCCAATAGATCTCCTGTCCGTCACCGACGTTCAGATGTCCGGATTCGTAGGCCTCGATCGGTGGGTACAGGGTGCGCATACCCTCAGCCTAAGTCACGCGCCGACGGCGCTCATGCCCGTGCGAGACCGGTGATCGGCGCCGGCTGATGTGACCGCGGCTCGGATCAGTACGAGTGCTCCGGGCCGGGGAAGGCGGCGGTGGCGACCTCGGCGGCGTAGGTGCGGGCGGCCTCGCGGAGCTGGTCGCCGACCGCGGCGTAGCGCTTCACGAACTTGGCGGTCTTGCCGTGCGTGTATCCGGCCATGTCCTGCCAGACCAGCACCTGGGCGTCGGTCTCATTGCCCGCGCCGATACCGACGGTCGGGATGGTCAGCTTGCGGGTGATCTGCCCGGCGACATCGGCCGGGACCATCTCCATGACGACCGAGAACGCGCCCGCCTCCTGCACCGCGATGGCGTCGGCGACCAACTGATCGGCGGCGTCGCCGCGCCCCTGAACGCGGAATCCGCCGAGTCCGTTGACGCTCTGCGGCGTGAACCCGACATGGCCCATGACCGGGATGCCCGCAGCCGTGAGCGCCGCGATCTGCGGTGCGACGCGCTCGCCTCCCTCGAGCTTGACCGCGTGCGCGCCGCCCTCCTTGAAGAAGCGCACGGCGGTCTCGAGCGCCTGCTGGGGACCGGCCTCGTAGGTGCCGAACGGCAGGTCTGCGACGACGAGGGCGTGCGGTGCTCCGCGGACGACCGCGCGGACCAGCGGAATCAACTCGTCGATCGAGATCGGGATGGTGGTGTCGTAGCCGTAGACGACGTTGGCGGCCGAGTCGCCGACGAGCAGGACCGGAATCTCGGCCTCGTCGAAGATGCGGGCGGTGGAGTAGTCGTACACGGTCAGCATGGGCCACTTGTGCCCCTCGGCCTTCCACTGCGCGAGATGGTGGACGCGGGTCGCGCGGCGAGGTGCCTGCGTGCCGGTGTCCGGAGTGGAGCCGTAGACGGGTGCATCCGACATGATCTGCCTCATTTCTGCCTCGAGTCCCGCTCGTGCGGGTACCCGGGTTGGTGTGGACGCCCTCGATTGTTCCACCGGGCCGAGGAGGGGAGAACCCGCGGTTCGGTGGGATTGGTCACACGGCGGGCCCGTCGTGACAAGCCCTGGCGCGCGGGCGCGGGTCCGCGCGTGTGTAACACGCGCGTAACCGCGGCCCTCTAAGGTTCGGGTATGGACCGCCAACAGGAATTCGTGCTGCGCACCCTCGAAGAGCGGGACATCCGCTTCGTCCGACTGTGGTTCACCGACATCCTCGGCTATCTGAAATCGGTGGCGATCGCGCCGGCCGAACTGGAAGGCGCGTTCGCCGAGGGCATCGGTTTCGACGGGTCGGCGATCGAAGGCTTCTCTCGCGTGTCCGAAGCCGACATGGTGGCCAAGCCCGACCCGTCGACCTTCCAGATCCTGCCGTGGCGCGACGAGGGCGACCTGTACTCGGCGCGCATCTTCTGCGACATCACGATGCCCGACGGTTCGCCGTCCTGGGCCGACCCTCGCAACGTGCTGCGCAGGCAGCTCAACCGTGCGGCCGATCAGGGGTTCACCTGCTACGTCCATCCGGAGATCGAGTTCTTCCTGTTGAAGGACAAGCCGATCGACGGCACGCCGCCGATTCCGGCCGACCGCGGCGGCTACTTCGATCAGGCGTTCCATGCCCTGGCGCCGAACTTCCGCCGCCACGCGATCGACGCGCTGGAGGCGATGGGCATCTCGGTGGAGTTCTCGCATCACGAGGGCGCGCCGGGGCAGCAGGAGATCGACCTGCGTTACGCCGATGCGCTGTCGATGGCCGACAACGTCATGACCTTCCGCTACCTGGTGAAGCAGGTGGCCTTCAGCGACGGGGTCCGCGCCACCTTCATGCCCAAGCCCTTCAGCGAGTACCCGGGCTCGGCGATGCACACGCATATGAGTCTGTTCGAGGGCGACACCAACGCCTTCCACAATCCCGACGACCCGATGCAGCTGTCGACGGTCGGCAAGCAGTTCATCGCGGGGATTCTGAAGCATTCCGGTGAGATCAGCGCCGTCACCAACCAGTGGGTGAACAGCTACAAGCGCCTCATCTACGGCGACGAGGCCCCCACCGCCGCCACATGGGGCGGCGCCAACCGCTCGGCGATGATCCGGCTGCCGCTCTACACGCCGAACAAGGCGTCGTCGCGCCGCGTGGAGATCCGGACACCCGACTCCGCGTGCAATCCGTACCTGACGTTCGCGGTGCTCCTGGCCGCGGGCATGAAGGGGATCGAGAACGAGTACGAGCTGCCGGACGAGGCCGAGGACAACGTCTGGGCGCTCACCGAGGCCGAACGTCGCGCGATGGGCTACCGCGAGCTCCCTGGCTCACTCGCCGATGCGCTCGTCGAGATGGAGAAGTCGGAACTGGTGGCCGAGACGCTGGGTGAGCATGTCTTCGACTACTTTCTGCGCAACAAGCGCGCGGAGTGGAACGCGTACCGCGGCCGGGTGACGCCGTACGAGCTCGAGAACTACCTGCCGCTGTAAGGGAGGCACGTGTGACTGTTTCCCGTGGCCGTTCCACCGTCCCCAGCCCCGGCCGCCTCGGTCTGCTGCAGCCCGAGGCGCGCGCGCGTCTGGCCTCACTCGGCTGGACCGAACCGGAGCACATCGACCTGTTGTGGTCGCTCTCGCGGGCGGCCGACGCCGATCTGGCCCTCGCCGCGCTGATCCGGCTCCGCGACGCCGACCCCGACGCCTGGCCGGAGATCAGCCGGCTGATGGCCCGTAACAAGCATTTCCGGGGGCGTCTGCTCTCCGTGCTCGGCGGGTCGGACGCGCTGGGCGACCACGTGGTCGCCGAGCCCGGCACGTGGCGGCTGCTTCTCGACGACGAGCTGCCGGACGAGATCGCGGTCCGCGAGTCGCTGCTGAGCGCGGTGGCCGCGACCCCCGAGCCGGGCGCGGACGAACGCGGAGATCTCCTGTACCGCGCCGGGGTCACCGGTCCGGACGCGGTAGCCGCGCTGCGCTGCGCCTACCGGGACCAGTTACTCGTCCTGGCGGCACACGATCTGGCGGCGACGGTCGAAGACGAGCCCGTCCTGTATCTGCCCGAGGTGGGGGCACGCCTGTCCGATCTCGCCGACGCCGCACTGACCGCGGCCCTGGCGGTGGCGATCGCGACGGTGCTCGACGAGGATCCCCTCGAGATCGATCTCGCGGTGATCGCGATGGGCAAATGCGGGGCGCGCGAACTGAACTACGTCAGCGATGTAGACGTGGTCTTCGTCGCCGAGCCGGCGGACTCGGTGTCGGCGCGCATCGCGGGGGAGATGATGCGCATCGGCTCGTCGGCGTTCTTCGACGTCGATGCGGGACTGCGGCCGGAGGGAAAGCGCGGCGCCCTCACGCGGACGCTGGAATCGCATGTGGCGTACTACCGTCGGTGGGCCAAGACCTGGGAGTTCCAGGCGTTGCTGAAGGCCCGCCCGATGACGGGATCGATGAAGCTCGGCGCCGCCTACATCGAGGCCACTTCGCCGATGGTCTGGGACGCGTCCGAACGAGACGACTTCGTACCGGAGGTGCAGGCGATGCGCCGCCGGGTCGAGGCACTGGTGCCGCCGGAGGAGAAGGCTCGCAATCTCAAGCTCGGGCGCGGCGGACTGCGCGATGTGGAGTTCGCGGTGCAGCTGCTCCAGATGGTTCACGGCCGCGTGGATCCGGAATTGCACGTCCAGTCGACCGTCGACGCTCTCGCCGCGCTCACCGACGGCGGGTACATCGGGCGTGACGACGGCGCGAACTTCTCGGCGTCGTACCAGTTCCTGCGGATGCTGGAGCATCGCCTGCAACTGCAGCGGCTGCAGCGCACTCATCTGCTGCCCGATCCCGACGACACCGCGGCCATGCGGTGGTTGGCGCGGGCGGCGCACGTGCGGCCCGAGGGCGACAAGGACGCGACCCAGGTCCTCGGCCGCGAGCTGCGCAAACAGCGGACCCGGGTCCGGCAGCTGCATGAGAAGCTCTTCTACCGTCCGCTGCTGGAGTCGGTCGCCCGACTCGACAAGGGGGCGCTGCGGCTGTCGGACGAGTCGGCCAAGCGTCAGCTCGCCGTGCTGGGCTGGGCGTTCCCCGATCGCGCGCTCGCGCACATCCGGGTGCTCGGATCGGAGCCGGGGCGCAGCGGCCAGATCCAGATGCTGATCCTGCCGAGTCTGCTCGAGCACATCAGCGACACCCCCGATCCCGATGCCGGCCTGCTGAACTACCGCAGGCTGTGCGACGAGGTGGTGGGCGTCGACTGGTTCCTGCGCCTGCTGCGCGACGACGCGGTGGTCGCCGAACGGCTGATGCACGTTCTCGGCACCAGCGAGTACATCGCCGACCTCCTGATGCGCTCGCCCGACGTGATCCAGCTGTATTCGACGGGGGCGACCGGACCCAAGCTCACCGAGGTCGATTCGGCCGACGTGGTGAAAGGTCTGGTCGCCTCCACCATGCGGGCCACCGACCTCGACCGGGCGATCGCCGTGGCGCGGTCGCATCGACGCGCCGAACTCGCGCGGATCGCCTCGGCCGATCTGCTCGGGCTGATGTCGGTGCAGGAGGTGTGCCGGGCGCTGTCGACCGTCTGGGCGGCGGTGCTCGGCGCGGCGCTCGACAAGGTGATCGCGTCGACGCTGGACCGCGGGGCGCGGGCGCCGGCCCGGATCGCCGTCATCGGGATGGGCAGGCTCGGCGGTGGCGAACTCGGCTACGGGTCGGACGCCGACGTGCTGTTCGTGTGCGAGCCGGCCGACGGCGTCGACGAATCGGAGGCGCTGCGCTGGGCGCAGACGGTGGCCGACCAGGTCCGCAGTCTGCTGGGGACGCCGAGCGCCGATCCGCCGCTCGAGGTGGACGTCGGTCTGCGGCCCGAGGGGAAGAACGGGCCCATCGTCCGGACCCTCGGATCGTACGAGGCCTACTACCGCCAATGGGCCCAGCCGTGGGAGGTGCAGGCGCTGTTGCGCGCCCACTCGGTGGCCGGCGATTCCGACCTGGGGTTGCGCTTCCTCCACATGATCGACGTGACGCGGTACCCCGAGGGCGGGGTGTCCGCGGAGGCTGTTCGGGAGATCCGGCGCATCAAGGCCCGCGTCGACTCCGAACGACTGCCGCGCGGCGCCGATCCGGCCACTCACACCAAACTCGGCCGCGGCGGGCTCGCCGACGTCGAGTGGACGGTGCAGTTGATGCAGTTGCGCTACGCGCACAAGTACCCGCAACTGCACAACACGTCCACGCTCGAGACACTCGAGGCGATCCGGGAGCTGGAGCTGCTCACCGAGGACCAGGTGGACATGCTGGCGGACGCCTGGCTGACCGCGACCAAGGCGCGCAACGCGCTCGTGCTGGTGCGCGGCAAGCCGGTCGATCAACTGCCGGGGCCGGGGCGCGCTCTGCGATCGGTCGCGTACGCTGCGGGATGGCCGCAGGACGAGGCGCAGGAGTTCCTGGAGCACTACATGCGGGTGACGCGACGAGCGAAGGCCGTCGTGGTGGAGGTATTCGAGAGCTGATCGACCCGGCCCACGGAGTCGCGGCCGGACGAGAGGCGTGCTGCGAGACGTGAGCATTCTGCACCGAGCGTGGGGCCGACCGGTCGCCGATGCGATCACCGCGGGTATCCGCGCCGGCCAGAAGGCGGCCGCGCCGGCGTTGCGTGCGGCGCAGACGCTCGCGCAAGCTCTGCCTCTCGACCTGCTCGTGGAGGTCGGCAGCGAACGGCAGCGCGCGTCCAACCGGGTGGTCTACGACTTCTTCTCCGGAATCGGTCCCGAACTGGCGCATCCCGGCGGATCGCTGCCGGGCGCGAATCGGTGGGACGTTCCGTGTGATCCGGAGCATCCGGTTCCGGTGATCCTCGTGCACGGCACGGCGGGCGGTGCGCAGACCAACTGGGGCACATACGTTCCGCTCCTTGTGGGTGCGGGATTCTCGGTGTTCACGCTCACCTACGGAGCCACGGAGGGCGCCAGGTGGCCCATCTCCGCGCTCGGCGGCATGAGCCGGATCGAGGACAGCGCCGCCGAGTTCGGCCGATTCGCCGAGAAGGTGATGGCATCGACGGGAACCGACCGCATCGACGTGGTGGGGCATTCGCAGGGCACGCTCGTCCCGGCGTACTGGGCCAAGTTCCTGGGCGGGGAGGACCGGATCCGAAGATACGTCTCCCTCGCCCCCTTGTGGCAGGGGACCTCGACTTTCGCCCGCGCACGCCCCGTGGCCGCGCAACTCGAGCGCCGGCTGGGGATCGATCCGAGCGCGGTGATCCCATGTCATGCCTTGCCGCAGATGATGCAGGGGTCGACGTTCCTGCGCCGCCTGAACTCCGGCGGCAGTCCGTACGTGCGCGGGACCGCGTACACCAACATCTCCACGGTTCACGACGAACTGGTGCGCCCGTACACCTCGGGGCAGGCGGAGGGCGGACCCGGTCACGACGTCACCAACATCGTCCTGCAGGACGGGTGCGGCAAGGACTTCTCCGACCACCTGGGCATCTGCGGCTCGCCGCGCGCCGCGGCGATGGTCGTCAACGCTCTCGAGGGCCGCGACGTGCGCGTGGTGCCCTGCCGGCTGGTGGCGCCGTTCTTCGGCTCGCCGCTGCTGCGCCGAACCGGTGGGGCCCCGGAGTTCATCACACCGTTCGCTCCGTCGCGACGGGATCGCTGACGTCGGCTTTCACGCGATTCCGCGGCGAAGCCTTGACATCCGGACGGAGAGGGGTGAGTGTAGTCACACCTGAACAAACCGAACGCTCGGTAGTGAGTGTTCAATTCTGGAAGGTGTGACTCCCATGACCGATGCTCCCGACCTTACCGATCTGCTGGCCGACGCACCGTCCAACTGGGGCAAGTGGGGCCCCGACGACGAGGTCGGATCGTTGAACTACCTGACCCCGGACCAGGTTCTCGCGGGGGCGTCGGAGATCCGGAAGGGCGAACTGTTCACGCTGCAGCGGCTCATCGGAGACCCCGCCGGCGATCCGGTGTGGCCGGGCCGCAGTCCGGCCACCCGCGAGATGATCTTGGACGAGTCGCACTGGGACGAGGGCGGCGACGGGCCGGCGTTCCCGGGCGGATTGCACTACGCCGACGACAAGCTGAACGCATTCCTGCAGGGGTCCACGCAATACGACGCGCTCGGCCACGTCTGGTACGACGGCAAGATCTGGAACGGCTTCGACGCCCGCACCACCATCGGTGGCCTCGACAAGGCGAGCGTGGAGCCGATCGCCCAGCGCGGTGTCGCGGGGCGGGCGAATCTGCTAGACATGGCCCGATTCCGCGGGAAGGACTATCTCGACCCGGGGGAGACGTTCACGCACGAGGATCTGATCGCCTGCGCCGAAGCGCAGGGCACGCCGATCGCCGAGCGCGACATCCTCATGATCCGGACCAACCACCTGCAGTTGTTCTTCGAGAAGGGAGACGCCTTCTACGAGGACTTCTGCGAGTCGGGACTGGTGTACTCGCCGGAGCTCGTCGAGTGGTTCCAGGAGATGGAGATCCCGAACCTGGTCACCGACACCATCGCCAACGAGGTGACCTTCGACCCCGACAGCGGAGTCGCGCTGGTGCTGCACAACGCGCTGATGCGCAATCTCGGTATCGCGTTCACCGAGATCTGCGACTTGGAGCGACTCGCCGAGGACTCCGCGGCGGACGGTCGTTACACGTCGTTCTACGTCGCGGCCCCGCTCAAGATCCACCGCGCCACCGGTGCCCCGGTGAACCCGGTGGCGATCAAGTGAGCGCGTACACCGACCGTCCCTGGCTCGCGCGGTATCGGGCCGGTACGCCGACGGACATCACCGCGGAGAACGCGTCCGCACTCCAGATCTTCATGAGCGCCGCCGCCCACGCTCCTGACGCTCCGGCGATCAAGTACTTCGACGGAGTGCTGACCTACGGCGAACTCGACGCGGCCGCGGACGCGCTCGCCGGTGCACTGCGCGCCGACGGCTTCACGGCCGGGGATCGCTTGGCGGTCTACGTGCAGAACAACCCGGCGTTCGTGATCGGACTCCTCGCGGCGTGGAAGGCCGGCGGATCCGCCGTGGCCGTCAACCCGATGAATCGACAGCGAGAACTCGCCTACCTCCTCGAGGATTCGGGGGCGACGGCGCTGCTGACGCTGAACACTCTGTACGACGAGGTGGCCGCGGAGGTCATCGCGGGCGGCACGACCGCCGTCCGCACGGTGATCTCGGTGTCGGCGCTCGACGGTCAGTCGCGCGACGACGACCGGGTGCTCGGCGACCAGAGCGCCGACGTGCCGGTCGGCACCCGTGCCCTGTCGGCGATCATCGCCGAGCACGACGGCACTCCCGTGACGCCGACGGCGCCGTCTGCGGACGATCTGGCGGTCTTGACCTACACGTCCGGTACCACTGGAAAACCCAAGGGTGCGTTGAATACTCACGGCAACCTGGCGTTCAATGCGCAGACCTACCGGGACTGGATCGGGCTCACCGGTGAGGACGTGGTGCTCGGCGTCGCGCCGCTGTTCCACATCACCGGTCTCGTGGGCCACGTGATGCTCGCTCCGCTGCTCCGGATTCCGCTGGTCCTCACGCACCGGTTCGCGCCCGCGGTGATGGTGGACGCCGTGCGCGAACACCGTCCGACGTTCACGGTCGGTGCGATCACCGCCTACATCGCCCTCGCCGACTCCGGCGGCGCGCGACCGGGTGACTTCGACTCGCTGCGGGCCCTGTACTCGGGCGGCGCGCCGATCGCGCCCGCGGTGGCCGATCGTCTCGAATCGGTGTTCGGTGCGTACATCCACAACATCTACGGCCTCACGGAGACCAACTCACCGTCGCATGCGGTGCCCTTCGGAGTGCGGGCGCCGGTGGACGGCGAGTCCGGGGCCCTGTCGGTCGGGGTGCCGGTGTTCAACACCGTGGTCCGGGTCGTCGACGACGACGGTGAAGACCTGCCGGTGGGTGCGATCGGCGAGTTCGCGACCTCGGGGCCCCAGGTGGTGCCGGGATACTGGAACCGTCCGGACGCCACCGCCGAGTCGATTCCCGGCGGTGAACTGCGCACCGGCGACGTCGGCTTCATGGACTCCGACGGCTGGTTCTACCTGGTCGATCGCAAGAAGGACATGATCAACGCATCCGGTTACAAGGTGTGGCCCCGTGAAGTGGAAGACGTCTTGTACGGTCATCCGGCCGTCGCCGAGGCAGCGGTGGTCGGCGTGCCCGACGAGTACCGGGGGGAGACGGTGAAGGCCTTCGTCTCCCTTCAACCGGGCAAGGCCGCCACCGGCGAGGAGATCGTCGAGTTCTGCAAGTCGCAGATGGCGGCCTACAAGTACCCGAGATCGGTGGAGATCCTCGACGAACTGCCGAAGACCGCGACCGGCAAGGTGTTGCGCCGCACGCTGCGCGACCAGGCGGCCGCGCGCGCCTGAACGGCGTCGCCCCGCGCCTGTCGGCGGTCGGGTCCCGACCGGCTCAGCCCGGCCGGGACCCGACGCCGTCTAGTCCCGCGAGACGGAGACCGAAACGGCGGTAGCGGACCGCGATGTCGGCGGGATCGTCGATGCGCTCCAGCCGGCAGACGCCGGTGCAGAGGTCGAGGACGGCGCGCGCGGTCGCCGTGGAGTCCTCGTCGTCGCCGTCGGGCAACTGCGCGCGGACCACCTCGAGCAGCCGCCCCGACACCGCCTCTATTCGCGGCCGGTCCGCGGGGTCGAGGTTGGCACGGTCGGTCACGACGATCCGCATCACGTCGCGCCGAACCGCGGCGAACAGCGCGACCGCCTCGCAGACGTTGCCGAGTGCGAGCACCCGGTCGTCGACGTCCGCGGCGGCCTCGACGTGTGCCGCGAGCTCGGTGTACGCGAGGTCGAAGACGGCGGTGAGCAATGACTGCTTGCTCGGATAGTGGTGATACACGCCGGCTGCGCTGAGTCCGGCCGCGGCCGCGACGGTCCTCATGGTCGCGCCGTGATACCCGGTCTCCACGAAGCAACCGATGGCCGCGGCGAGGGCGGGGTCGATCTCGCGGTCGGGATAGTCGCGCCAGTCGAACTCCTTGGCCGCGTCGGCCGGCTGTGGAGACTGGAGCTCGGTGAGCGCGGTGATCGTCGTGTCGAGTTCGGCGGCGATGGCCGCGAGCCGTTCCGGTGAGGCCGCGGTCTTGCCGGTCTCGATCCCGCTCATCGTCCCGACGCTGACTCCCACGCGACGGGCGAGCTCTCGCATCGAGATCCCGGCGAGCTCGCGAGCCGGCCGGATCATCAGCTGCGCGCGGGCGCATGGATCGGGCATGGGGTCAACGGTAATAGGCCGCAACGGTTCCGGGGCGCGACCGGGCCGCGAAAGCGACCTTGTCCCGGTTGCCGCCGCTTACAATCGCGGGTGCGGGCAACCAGCGACGAATGAGGGCGCGAACTGATGATCGACGACGGATCCGACCTGCCGAGGCCGACATCCGGGCTCACGATGTTCCACGAGGCGGTCGCCGCCGGCTCCGGCCGTCCGCTGATCCGCTACTTCGACGGCGTGCTCACGATGCGCGACGTCGACAGGCATTCGGATGCGCTCGCGCACCACTTGATCGGACAGGGATTCTCCTCGGGCGACCGGCTGGCGATCCTCACGCAGAACAGCCCCGCATTCGTCATCGCCCTCGTCGCCGCGTGGAAGGCCGGCGGGATCGCGGTACCGCTCAACCCGATGAACACCCGGCGGGAGACGGCGTTCGCGTTGGTCGACACCGGTGCGCGGGCGCTCGTGTGCCTCGACGAGTTGTACGCCGCGGGTGCGCAAGCGGTGATCGCCGACGGCGACACCGATGTGCGGACGGTGGTGCTGACCTCGATCGGCGACTGGGCGGCGAAGACCGACCCGGCGCCGGGATCGCTGCCCGCGCTGCCGTGGTCCGGCCCGGTGCGCGGCGCCGATCCGGGCCGCGACGACCCCGCTCTGCTGCTGTACACGTCGGGCACCACCGGAGTGCCGAAGGCCGCCGTGGTGACCCACGGCAACCTCACCGCGGGCGCAGAGCTGTTCCGCCGGTGGACGACGATCGGCTCCGATGACGAGATCCTCGGGATCACTCCGCTGTTCCACGTCACCGGAATCGTCGGCCACGTGGCGCTCGCGCTGCGTGTGGGGGCGCCGCTGATCCTCGCGCACCGGTTCGATCCGCCGGTGCTGGTGCGCGCGCTGCGCGAGCATCGGCCGGCATTCGTGATCGGCGTCATCAGTGCGATCGTCGCGCTCGCCGAGGAAGCCGACGGTCCCGACGACTTCCGGTCCGTGAAATGGCTCGCGACCGGCGGTGCGCCGGTGTCGGCGGACACCGCCGCACGGGTGGCCGAACGCACGGGCACCGAGCTCAGCATCGTCTACGGGCTCACCGAGACCACCTCGCCCGCGATAGCGACGCCCGTGGGGCGGCTCGGGCCGATCGACCGCGAGTCCGGCGCACTGTCGATCGGGATGCCGGTCGCGGCCACGCGCTGCCGAATCCTCGATGACTCCGGCGAGCCGGTCGCCCCAGGTGTCATCGGCGAGGTGGAGATCGCCGGACCGCAGGTGAGCCCCGGGTACTGGCAGGACGGTTCGATCGTCGGCGGCCCGGGCGACGGCGCGCTGCGGACCGGCGACATCGGCTTCCGCGATACGGACGGGTGGGTGTTCCTGATCGACCGGCGTAAGGACATGATCACCACCGCCGGCTACAAGGTCTGGCCGCGCGAGGTGGAGGAGGTGCTCTACCGCCATCCGGCGATCGCCGAGGCCGCCGTCGTCGGAGTGCCCGACGACACACGAGGCGAAGTGGTCAGCGCCTTCATCGCCTTCGAATCCGGGGCCACCGCCACCGTCACCGACATCGAGGAGTTCGCGGCGGCTCAGCTCGCGGCGTACAAACGTCCCCGCAGCATCACCGTGCTCCCTGCCCTGCCGAAGACGGCCACCGGCAAGGTGCTGCGCAGACGCCTGCGCGGATGAGCCGACCGAGGCCGGTTCAGCCCTGTGCCTCCAGGATCTTGAGCCCGAAGACGATGGTGTCGCCCTTGTTGATGGAAGCGCCCGGATTGCCGTCGGGATAGCCGTCGGCGGAGGGGATCACCACGACGACGGTGGAGCCGACCTTCTGGCCGACGAGGGCCTGACGGAAGCCGGGAACCACGCCGGAGGCCGGGAACTGGGCCGGCTCGCCTCGCTGGTAAGCGCTGTCGAAGACCTGACCCGTGGTGCCGTTGACCCCCTCGTAGCAGACGGAGACGGTGGTCGCGTCGGTCACCTCGGAGCCATTTCCCGCGATGAGCGTCTTCACCTGAGTCTTGTCGACCTTGAACGGTGTGGTCAGGGTGATCGCCGGCGCAGCGTTCTTCGCGTCGTCGGTGACGGTGAAAGCGGCCTTGCCCTGCACGCCGTCGACGGTCCACGAGGGCGCTCCGGAGACGTTCTGCGGCGTCGGCGCGCAGCTCGTGGTGTCGGCGGCCGAGCTGTCGCCGTCGTCGGACGAGCACGCGGTCAGGGCGAGCGCGGAGGCGGCGAGGGGAAGGAGGACCAGTGCCTTGAGCTTCATGGTCGATCAGCCTATCCGTCGGTCGCCGAGGCCGGTTCCGCAGCCATGATCTTGAGGACGAACACGATGCTGTCTCCGGGCTTGATGGTTCCGTCGGGACTGCCGTCGGGGTATCCGTCGGCGGAGGTCATCACCACTGCCACCGAGGCGCCGACGCGCTGTCCGACGAGCGCTTTGCGGAAACCCGGAACCACGCCGTCGGCGTGCAGGCGGGTGGGCGTGCCCTTCTGGTAGGAGCTGTCGAAGGTCTGGCCGTCGCGGCCGTCGACGCCCTCGTAGCAGACGTTGACGATGGAGGCGTCCGTGATCTCGTCGCCGGTTCCCGGTGCCAGTGTCTTGACCTGGGTCTCATCGACGCTGAACGGCGGGGTGATCTTGATGAGCGGCCCGGCGGTATCGGTGGAGGCGGCGATCTCCGCGCTGCCCGTCGCACCCATCACCTGCCACTGCGGTCTGGTGTCGGCCGGCGGATCGGCCTCCGGGCACATCCCGCCGTCCATCGTCGGACTGGGCGTGGTCACGTCGAGGCTGGTCTGCGCGCTGCCCGCGGTGTCGTCGGAGGAGCATCCGGCCACGGCCAGCAGGGCCGCCGCCGCGGGGACCAGGAGGAGAGACTTGCGCTTCATGGGCGACGACACTAGCAGCCCGGACTGATAGGTTCCTGGGCCCGGACGTGGCACGAAAACGTCGGTGGCACACCTCACGCAGAGCGGCGGCTCGGAGTCCCCCGACAGGACTCCGAGCCGCCGCTCGCACGTGTGGTGCCCGGTTCCGGTCAGGCTCCGATGGCCTTGGCGATCATCGGCCAGGACGAGTGCAGTTCGCGCTCCCAGTAGCCCCACGAGTGGGTGCCCTGCGGATGCAGTTCCACGCGGGCGGGGATCTTCAGCTGCGCCAGGCGTTGCGCCATCTGTTGGGTGCAGACGTTGGTGGCGGCTTCGATGGCGCCGCCGAGAACCACCCGGTCGGCCAGCGAGACGCCCTGCGCCGCGGTGCTTCCGGGCTCGATCGACTCGTCCTGCCCGGGGAGCCCGGAGTTGGAGGAGAGATAGATCTGGGTGCCGCGGAGCTTCTCGGCGTTGAGGTACGGATCGTTCTTGCGCCAGCCGGGGCCGTCGTACGGTCCCCACATATTGCGGGTGTCGGCCTTGCCTCGGCTCTCCACCACCGTGCGGATGTACTGCTGGCCGACCTTGTCGCTGGTGCGAGCGCAGCCGCTGTACGAGGCAGTGATCTTGTACAGCGCCGGCGCGGCGATGGCGAGGTTCAGTACCGATGTGCCCGCCATCGAGATGCCCGCGATGCCGTTCTTTCCGCTGGTCTTGAACCTCTTGTCGAGCAGGGGAGGAAGCTCCTTCGTCAGGAAGGTCTGCCACTTCTGCTTGCCGAGGACCTCGTCGTCGCGCTCCCAGTCGGTGTAGTAGGAGAACATGCCCTTGAGCGGGGTCACCACGTTGACGTGCTTGGTGCGGAAGAACTCGACGTAGTTGGTGCGCAGGGCCCAGCTCGCGGAGTCCTCGCCGCCGCCGGCGCCGTTGAGCAGGTACAGCACCGGAGCCGGCTTGCGGGTGTCGGCGGGCCGCAGGACGTCGAGCGGGATGTCGCGCTGCATCGACTGCGAGTAGACGGTGACCACTTTGTGCTGCGGGGTGGCACCGTCGGCCACCGACACGATGTGGGAGGGAGCCGTGGCGGACGCGGACGCGGCCATGACCGTCGTACCGGTCGCAGCGGCCGTCAGGGTGAGCAGGCCGGCGAACAGACCTGCCAGGGAACGGATCTTCATACGAGTTCTTTTCACTTCCGTGAGCGACGCGAGCCGCTGCGGTGTCGGGGGGCCGGGAGGGCGCCGGAAGGAGACGCCGATCGGGACCGGCGGACTCGCAGTAAGTTGTAGCACCGCGGACGGCGGTGGTTGCGCGCAGAGCGCGCCGGAAGGCACAGAAACAGCGCTGGTGTCGCGGGACCGGTCACGACCCGTTCAGTCGGGCACACGCGCGAACAATCGGACGCGACAAGGCTGGGGAACCGACTTGCCGGTGGCCTCGGATCAGGTGGTGCGGTCGGACTGTTCGGCGGCGGCCTTGATCGCCTCGAGCGTCTGACGCATTCCGGCGCGCAAGACCTGAGTGAAGGCTTGCTGTCCGCCGAGGTACTTCTCGGTGAGTTCCCGTGAGTAGTCGGAGATGCCGGCCGGTGTCTCGCGCCGCTGGCTCAGGCGCGTCTGGCCCTTGGGCAGGGGAGTGGTCTGGAACGACCAGACGACCCAGTTCTCCTCGATCCGGAAGGCGATCTCCTGCTCAGGCTCGAACCGCACGATCGTGCTGTGGGTTGTCCACTTGAGGTCGCCTTCATGGTTGAGATGTGTGAACTCGGCACCGAGCTCGATCCGGTCGAAGCCTTCGCGCAGCCGCACGGAGTCGACCTGGGGACTCCACTGCGGCATGCGGCGCAGGTCGCTGATCAGTTCCCAGACCTGTTCCGGGGTGGCGTCGATGTCGATGGTGTCGTGCAGGAGCTCTGCGGAGGGGACGGGCACGGAGGGTTTCCAAACTATACGTTCGATCGGACGTGTTGTTGTGGAGCGTAGGTAGCGCCGATGGTTCGCGTCAAGTCGGTCGCATATTCTCGGACCATGACGTCGGACTCGAAGGTCGACGGGCGCCGTGCGCGTGGAGATCTCACGCGTCGCACCGTCGCGCGGAAGGCGGCGGAGATCGCCACCACCCATGGGCTCGACTCGATCAGCGTCGGGTCGCTCGCGGCGGCGACCGGGTTGAGTAAGAGCGGGATCCTGACGGTGTTCGGTACCAGGGAGGCGATCCAGGTGGCTGCTGTCGCCGAGGCGCGCGCGATCTATCTGGAGGCGGTTGTGGCTCCGGCATGGGGACATGAGCCGGGCAGGCCGCGGTTGCGGGCATTGTTGGACTGCTGGGTCGCCTACCTGCGGGCAGCGGTCTTCCCCGGCGGCTGCTTCATCGTCGCGAGTACGGCCGAGTACGGGCGCCGTGAGGGTGACGTAGCGGACGCGGTGCGTGCGTTGAAGCGTGAGTGGCTCGATCTGCTGGAGTCCGAGTTGCGAGAGGCGGGGGTCGCTGACCCGGCCGGGGACGCGTTCCGCATCGACGCCTACCTGTGTGCGGCGAACGTCCACCGCGAACTCTTCGGGAGCGAGGAGCAACTCGACCGAGCGCGAGACCTGGCGCTCGATCTCATCGGGTAGGCCGGCGCGGGCACCTACGCACGTCTGTCTCGGCACTGTTCATGCGCGGCGACATCGAGCCCGGTCGACGGTTCGTCGAGCAGAGGGAACGGGGCTCGTCACGGATGGACGTGAGCCCGAGCGGGTGGATCGGCTCTGTCATCGCCGGACTCAGACGAGCCGACCCGCTCGGCGATCGGGAAGGTGATCGCGGAGCGGGTCGAGGGGACTGCGGGCTCTACTGCGTACCGAAAAGGCGTAGCAGCAGGTCGGACGTCAGCAGTCGTAGTACAGGTTGAACTCGTACGGGTGCGGGCGGATCTGGATCGGCTCGATCTCGTTCTCGCGCTTGAGTGCGATCCAGGTCTCGATGAGGTCCTCGGTGAAGACGCCGCCGCTGGTCAGGTAGTCGTGGTCCTGCTCGAGGCGATCGATCACGGCAGACAGCGAGGTCGGTGCCTGCGGGATGCCCTTGGCCTCCTCCGGCGGGAGCTCGTAGAGGTCCTTGTCGACCGGCTCGTGCGGCTCGATGCGGTTCTTGATGCCGTCCAGGCCGGCCATCATCATCGCCGCGAATGCCAGGTACGGGTTGCCCGAGCTGTCGGGGCAGCGGAACTCGATGCGCTTGGCCTTCGGGTTGTTGCCCGTGATCGGGATGCGCACACAGGCGCTGCGGTTGCGCTGGCTGTAGACGAGGTTGATCGGAGCCTCGTAGCCCGGAACCAGGCGCTTGTAGGAGTTGATGGTCGGGTTGGTGAAGGCCAGCAGCGACGGAGCGTGGTGCAGGATGCCGCCGATGTAGTAGCGCGCGATGTCCGACAGTCCGGCGTAGCCCGACTCGTCGTGGAACAGCGGCTTGCCGTCCTTCCAGAGCGACTGGTGAGCGTGCATGCCCGAACCGTTGTCGCCGAAGAGCGGCTTCGGCATGAAGGTGACCGACTTGTTGTTCTGCCACGCGGTGTTCTTGATGATGTACTTGAACAGCTGAACGTCGTCCGCGGCGTGCAGCAGCGTGTTGAAGCGGTAGTTGATCTCCGCCTGGCCGCCGGTGCCGACCTCGTGGTGGCCGCGCTCGAGGGTGAAGCCCGAGTTGGTCAGGTTGGTCGACATCTCGTCGCGCAGGTCGACGTAGTGGTCGTACGGGGCGACGGGGAAGTAGCCGCCCTTCTGGCGGACCTTGTAGCCCTTGTTCGGGGTGCCGTCGGGGTTGGTCGGCGACGCGGCGTTCCACCAACCTGACTCCGACTCGACCTCGTAGTGGGTCGAGTTCATCTCGGAGCTGAACGAGACCGAGTCGAAGATGTAGAACTCGGCCTCCGCGCCGAAGAAGCAGGCGTCGGCGATGCCGGTGGAGGCGAGGTACTCCTCGGCCTTGCGCGCGACGTTGCGGGGATCGCGGCTGTAGGCCTCGCGGGTGAACGGGTCGTGAACGAAGAAGCTGATGTTCATCGTCTTCGCCTTGCGGAACGGGTCGATCCGCGCGGTGGCCGGGTCGGGGAGGAGCATCATGTCCGACTCGTCGATCGACTGGAAGCCGCGAACCGACGAACCGTCGAATGCCAGGCCCTCTTCGAAGACGTCCTCGGTGAATGCTGCTGCGGGGATGGAGAAGTGCTGCATCGTTCCCGGCAGGTCACAGAAGCGGATGTCGACGTACTCGACACCTTCGGCCTTGATCCCCTCGAGCAGTTCCTCGTTCGTGTTGTACACGGTTCGCCTGACTCCTTCTTGGTGAAGATCCGGTCAGAAACTCTCTGACACAGAACCCGTGCCACCCTCGCGAGGGCAGCACGAATCTCGGCAACCAGAGTACGGAGATGACGTTGCTCGTGCGCTAAACCAATGTTTCCCCCGTGTTACACCGATGGCCGGCGCGTTACGAAAGACCGCGTCGCGCGCACGGCGGTGTGGTCGGAGTCACGTTATTGGGGTGCACGGGGAAGCTGGCTACCATGGCATTCATGACCGTGGTATTCATGACCGTTTCCCGAGGGGCCCAGTAGTGGCGCGCGCGACGAGTACGTGGCTGTCGGGGCCGCAGTTCCCGGGTGCCACGGAGAACGAGTACCGCGGGCAGGATCTCGGGTTGCCGCAGGACGGACCGGGCGCTCTCGCCGGCGGGTGGCTGCGCGTGGTGGGGTTGCTGTTCGACTGGCTGATCGCCGGCGGCCTCGCGATCGTGATCGTCGGCGTGCGGCCGGCTCAGGAGATGGCGTCGAGTCTGGAGATGACCATGCGTGCGGCGGCGACGCCGCAGTTGATCATCTGGTTCGTGATCGGTGTGCTGGCGGTGGCCTTCTTCGGCTTCACCCCGGGGCAGTTCATCGCGGGCACGCGGGTGGTACGGGTGGATCTGGGCAGTGATCGCGGCGCCGCGGAGGCTCGCGGGGAGACGCCGAGGGCCGCGGTCGGGCCGATTCGGGCCCTCGGCCGCCAAGCGATTCTGATCTTCGTGGTGCCGGCACTCATCAACGACTACAACGGTCGCGCGATGCACGACCGCGCGACCGGAACGGCCATCGTCCGCACGCGCTGAGTCGACTCACCGGCCGAACGCCGACCGGATCAACGCGATGCCGGGTTCGACGGACACGGCCGGGTCGATGGCTCGTTGGATCCCGAGCCCGATTCCGGTGCTGAGAATCAGGTCGGCGATCTCGTCCCGCGTGGGCACCGGATTCGAGGTGTCCGCCGCCGCCTGGTCGATGAGCGGCGAGAAGTCTCCGAGAACGGTTTCGAGAAGCCCGGCCAGGGCGTCGCGCGCATCCTCACGCAGGGAGACGATCATCGCCTTCTGTTCCGGATGATGCCGTGAGAGCACCGCGAACTCCATTTCGAGCATCGTCCACTCCACGTCGCCGATGGTGCGGCGCACCCACGCTGCGAAAGCGTCGAGCATCCCGTGCAGGTCGGTGCTCTGTTCGACGATGCCGCGCAGCTCGTTCAGCTTCTCCCCGTGGATGTCCTCGAGCACGGCCCGGCAGAGCGTCGGCTTGTCCTTGAAGTTGGAGTACACCGCGCCCTTCGAGAAGCCCGCCGCCTCGGCGATCGCATCGAGGCTGGTCGCCGCGTAGCCGGCGTCGAGGAACTGGGTGCGTGCGGTGGCGAGAAGAGCCGCTCGGTTCCGCTCCTTCTGGTCGGCGCGGCTGATCCTGGCCATATCGGACCTCCTCATTTCAGATACCGAAGGTATTGACATACCGATGGTATCTGAACGATCATCGGTGCCATCATCCAATGGCAAGATCCGAGAGAAGGTGGGCCGTGAGGCTGTCCGAGATGCTGAGCGAGTTGGTTCCGGGGTCGTACGCGCGGTCGAATCCGCGGATCGAGCCGCCCGGCGCCGTCGTCGTAGTCACCGGTGGGGCGCGGGGGATCGGCGCCGAGATCGCCCGACAGTTCGCGGAGGCGGAGGCGACGGTCTGGATCGGGGACGTGGACGCCGACGTCGCCGCTGACACGGCTGGCGTCATCGACGGTGCGCGGTCGGCGGTGCTGGACGTGACCGACGCCGTCTCCTGGCGTGAGTTCGTCTCGAAGGTCCTCGACGAGTGCGGGCGCATCGACATCCTGGTCAACAACGCGGGTGTGATGCCGGTGGGCGCGTTCCTCGAGGAGTCGGAGGCCACCGCCGATCTGATCCTCGACGTCAACGTCCGGGGCATGCTGAACGGGATGCGCGCCGTCCTGCCTTCGATGCTCGGCGAGGGGAGAGGCCACATCGTCAACATTGCGTCGATGGCCGGAATGCTGCCACTGCCGGGAATGGTCTCGTACAACGCCAGCAAGTTCGCCGCCTACGGCGCCTCGCTGGCCGCCCGCCGCGAATACGACGGCACGGGCGTCACCGTGTCCGCGATTCTGCCCGCAGCGGTCCGCACCGAGCTGGCTTCCGGAGCGGACCTCGGAGGCGTGCTTCCCACCGTCGACCCGCAGGATGTCGCCCGTGCCGTGGTCCGCACGGTTCGCACGCGAGCGGCCCGCACGTCGGTCCCCGGATGGGTGCTGCCCGGATGGTCGATCGCCGACCTGTTCGTCCCGGAGTCGGTGGAACGCGTCGCGCGCACTCTGGCCGGACACGGTCAGGCGCTGGCCCTGGACGCCGCGGAGCGATCGGCGTACCTCGCACGGATCGCGAGGCAGGCGAGCGATCACGCGGCGGGCGGCCACTCCGGCGGCACGGTGGTCGACGGCGCGGTAGTGGACTCTGCGGGCACGAGCGAGGTGCGGGCGCGATGACGAAGACGGCCCTGGTGATCGGATGCGGCGGGACCATCGGCGGAGCGTGGGCGATCGCCGCCCTCGACGAGCTGACTCGGCAGACCGGTTGGGACCCGGCGGAGGCGACGGTGCTGCAGGGCACCTCCGCCGGTGCGGAGATGGTGACGATGCTCGCCGGCGGATTCACTGCCGCCGACCTCGCAGACATGCAGGCCGGTCGGGCCACCAGCCCGATTCTCCGGGCGCACTCGGCTGCCACGCCCCCGAGCCTGCCTCCGCTGCCGCGTCCGGCGCGACCTCGACCCTCGACGCTGTGGACCAGGCGCGGCGGTCACGCCGCGCTGACCGGCATCGCTCCCCGCGGGCGCGGTGATGCCTCCTGGCTTCAGCGACTCGCGGACGCGGTGACCGCGGACTACGGCCGACTGCCGCATCCCGGCGCGCGCATGGTCGCGTACCGCGTGGACGACGGCGCGCGCGTCGCGTTCGGTGCTCCGGGTGCACCGAAGGCCGGCGCAGGCGAGGCGCTGCGCGCCTCGTGGGCGATTCCCGGATGGATGCCCCCGGTGGCGATCGAGGGCCGCGAGTACGTCGACGGCGGGGCCGCGTCCACCGCCTCGGTGGATCTGGTCGCGCGAGACGAAGCGGATCTGATCTACCTGATCACCCCGATGGCGTCGGCGCCGTCCGTGCGGGCCCCCGGAATCGGCGGACTCGCCGAACGAGCTCTTCTCCGGCGGCCGATGTCGGCCGTGCTCGACGCCGAGATCGCAACCGTCCGTCGACGCGGGACCGAGGTGGTCCACATCGCCCCCGGTGCGGCAGACATGGCCGGTCTCGGATGGAACTTCATGAACCGGGATCACCGGGAGCGCGCATTCGACGCCGCGCGATCGACCGTGGCCGAGGCCGTCGCCCGGGCTCTTGAGACTCGGGCCGCGCTGTGACGGCCCGCCGATCGCCGCGGATCGTCGTCATCGGTGCGGGGATAGCCGGCATCACCACGGCACATGTCCTGCAGGAGGCCGGGTTCACCGACTTCACCGTCTACGAGAAGGGCGACGACGTCGGCGGGGTATGGCATTGGAACCACTACCCGGGTCTCACGTGCGACGTGCCCTCGCAGCTCTACCAGTTCGGATTCGCACCCAAACCCGATTGGCCCAAGATCTGGGCCAGTGGTCCGGAGATCCAGCGGTATCACCGGGACGTCGTCGAACGCCTGGGCTTGAGCGACCGGATCCGGCTGAACGCCGAGGTCGTCAGCAGCGTCTTCGACGACGCCACCGGTCGGTGGACGGTCACTCTCGCTGACGGGGTGACGGTGGACGCCGACTTCGTCGTCTGCGCCACCGGGGTGCTGCACAACCCGTCGATCCCCGACATCCCCGGGCTCGACAGCTTCGCGGGACCGGTGGTGCACACCGCGCGTTGGGACGACGACGTGCGCACCTCAGGACAGCGGATCGCGGTGATCGGCACCGGCTCCACCGGCGTGCAGGTGGTCTCCGCGCTACAGCCGGAAGCCCGGGAACTGCTCCACTTCACCCGGACCCCGCAGTGGATCCTCTGGGCGCCGATGTGGTTGCCGCAGTTGCCCTTCGCGGACACCGTCCTGGCCGCGTCGCCGCGCCTGCATCACGCGCTGTACCGAGGCTTGCTGTGGGGGTCGGGAATTCTGGCCGACATCGTCCGCAAAGACACCTGGCGCCGCCGAGCCGTTCAGGCCTACGCGCGACTGTCGCTGCGCGCTCAAGTCCGCGACAGCGACTTGCGGGCCGACCTGACGCCCGACTACCAGCCGCTGTGCAAGCGGCAGGTGGTGTCGGGCACCTACTACCGTGCGATCACCGCCGGCAACGCCGACCTCGTGACCGAGTCCATCACCGAGGTCCGGCCGGAGGGGATCGTGACCGCCGACGGGCGGCTCCACGAGGTGGACGTGATCATTCTGGCGACCGGCTTCCGCGCGCACGACTACATGCGCCCGATGACGGTGGTCGGCCGCGGCGGACTCACGATCGACGAGGCGTGGCGGGACGGTCCGCGGGCGTACCGGATGACGGCGATCCCGGGCTTCCCCAACCTGTTCACCGTCCTTGGACCCAACTCACCGACCGGCTCGATCTCCCTGCAGTACACGGCCGAGAAGACCGCACGGTACCTGGCGCAGTGGTTCGACCTGTTCCGGAACGGAGAGGTGGACCGGATAGAGGTCACCGAGGAGGCGACGGCCGAGTTCAACGCCCAGGTGGCGGCGGCGTCGGAGACGACGGTGTGGAAGACAGGCGGATGCGATTCCTGGTACCTCACCGAGTCCGGTGCGGTGGACCTGTGGCCGTTCGACCGCGCGACGCTGTCGAGGATGCTCGCCCGGCCCGACCGGTCGCACTTCCGGCTCGGTGCGGATGAGCCGCTCGGCGACTCAGCTGCTCTCTGACGTCCGGTCGAGGCCGTGGGAGGCCAGTAGCGCGCGCACCTCGTCGGATCCGTCGACCTTGCGTGCGGTGCGCTGGGCCACCCGCCACCCGTCGGGGGTGCGGGTGAGCGCCCAGTGATTGACCGTCGCACGCAGCACGGTGAAGGTGTCCCTGGCGGGGTCGCGCAGGAGCAGCTGCGAGTAGCTGACGACGCTCGCACGGTCGCCGTCGATCCGGATCTGCGGCGCGCTCATCACGTGACTGCAGCCGCGGTGGATGAGCCCCTGGTGCGGATCGCCGGTCACCATGTCCGCGATCTCCTGCGCACCGGAGAGCCTGCCGGCGTCGACGTCGTACACGCCGTCCTCGGTGAAGAGAGCGAGCACGTCGTCGACCGACCCGGTGTCGATCGCGGGACCGTAGCGGTAGACGAGATCGGTGATCGCGAGCCTGTCCTCCACGAGGCGCAGCCGGGTCTCGAGAGCCTCGAGCCGCTCGTCGACATTCATCGGGGGCCCTCCGCCGCGGGGCTGAACACGGCGCCCTGCGCACGGGCGAGGGAGTGGAGTGCGTCGAGCTGGTCGGTGTAGTGATCCAGACCGGTGGCGGCGATGGATGCTGTCACGATCGTCGCGCCGGCCGCCTGCAGCGAGTCGAGACGGCTCCGGACTCCGTCCGGATCGCCGAGCGGGTCCACCGGACCGCTGGGCAGCACCACGTCGAATCCCTCCGGGGTCTCGACGCGCGACAGCATGGCGGCGACCTCGTCGGGCGACAGGGCGAACGGGCTGAACCCGTCGCCGAGTTCCACGGCGCGGCGCAGGGCGCGACCGCTCCGGCCGCCGACCCACACGGGCACCCGGTCCTGCACTGCGTGCGGCTCCACCGTCACGCCGCCGTAGGAGTAGTACGGGCCGGTGTGCGACGGCGTGCCGGTCGGGAACGCCGACCGGATCGCGGCCAGCGCGTCGTCGGCGCGGGCGCCGCGGCCGTCGAACTCGGCGCCCAGCAGCTCGAACTCCTCCTGCAGACTCCCGACGCCGACGCCGAGGACGAGCCGTCCGCCGGAGACCTGGTCGAGGGTGCCGTAGCGCTTGGCGACTTCGAGCGGATGGTGATAGCCGAGAACCAGCACGCTGGTCGCGAAGCGGATCTGGCGGGTGATGGCCGCGAGGTACCCGAAGGTCGCGAGCGGATCCCAGTACACGCCGCCCCGGACCGCGGCCACCTCGTCCGGCACCGCGACGTGTTCGCTGCAGGTGAGGTGGTGGAAGCCGAGGGCGTCGGCCACACGGGCGGCCGTCGCGATCTCAGCGATGCCCGCACCCTTCTCCCAGTCCTGAGTGGTCGGCGGGTAGGCGGTGACGACGGGCAGACCGAGTCCGATGCGCATCACCGCCGACCGACCACCTTCGCGATCACGTCGGCGGACGCCTGAACGATCGCGGCGCGATCGGGCCCCGACTGCCGCTGAACCGACCTCACATTGTTTTCGGTGATCCAGACCGGGCCGTCGGCCAGATGGGCCAGACCCTCGGCGGCGACATCGTCGGGCTCGGACACCGGGATGCCGGGGTTGTCGAAGTTCAGGCCGCGGCGCTCCATCGCGGGGGTCCGGGTGAGTCCGAGCACCAGGTGCACCACGTCCACGTTCTTCGGCTTGCACTCCACCCAGAGACCTTCGGTGAAGACCCGGAGGAAGGCCTTCGACGCGGCGTAGGCGCCTTCGCGCGGTGAGCCCGTGTAGCCGGCGACCGATCCGGTGGTGATGACTCCGCCCCGGCCGCGCTCCACCATCGCCCGCGTGTAGTGGTGCAGGAGCGGCAGCTGGCGCAGGACGTTGAGCGTGACCACCTCGTTGTGGCGCGCGAGGTCGCCGTCGACGAACGAGTGCCCGTACGTGTTGGCGCCGGCGTTCATCACCAGGAGCCCGATCTCGAGGTCGGCGGTCGCGTCGATCAGCCGTTCGGCGGCGTCCTCGTCGAGGATGTCCAGAGCGACCGTGCGCGAAGGTGCGCCGAGCGCCTGCACCTCGCCGGCCACCGCCTCCAGACGCTCGGCGTTGCGGGCGGCGAGCACGACTCCGAACCCGTCGGCGGCCAGGCGCCGGGCGAACGCGGAACCGACTCCCTCGGAGGCTCCGACTATCAATGCCCAGGGGCCGTAACGGTTCAGATCGGTCATGTCAAAGCTCCTCGTTCGAGTCGGAATCGCCCGACATTCGCACGAGCGCGATGCGGGCGGTGGGGCGGTGTTCCACCGGCCGGGAGGTTCAGGCCCCGCGGCGACGGGTGGTGCGGCTGACGCTGCGCATCTTGGCGCCCTGCGGCATCGGGCCCTTGGGCATGGCGGCGCCGGCGCCGCTCTTCGCCTTGAGCGCGGACAGTCGGCCCTCGAGCGCGTCCATCCGCTTGCGGTCGATGTTGCTCGGGAGTTTGCGGATGTGGCGTTCCAGCTTCGACAGCGGCACCTGGCCGTCGCCGTCGCCGACGAGGATCTCGTAGATCGGGGTGTCGCCGACCACGCGGGCGGCCTTCTTCTTCTCCTGCGCCAGCAGCGGCTTGACGCGAGTGGGGGAGCCCTCACCGACCAGGATGACGCCGGGCTTGCCGATGACGCGGTGCACCGCGTCGAGATGCGAGGTGCCGGTGACGGCCTGCTGTACCCGCCACTGCCCACGGATGTTGCTCAGAGCCCAGCCCGCGGCGCCCGGCTGGCCCTCGGCCTTCTTGTAGACGCTCCGCTGAACGCGCCGGCCGAACAGAACGAAGGCGAGCAGCGCGCCGAGGATGACGCCGAGCGGCAGGGTGATCCAGAGATTGTGGAAGACGAACTGGCCGAGCAGGCCGAAGACCAGCGTGGTGCCCAGGACGGTGGCGACCATCAGCGGGATGAGGGCCTTGTCCTCTTTCCGCTGCATCTGGAACGCCTGCCAGATCTGCTGCCGCCGTTCCCTGCTCGCCGCTTTGCGAGCTGCCTTAGCAGCCTGCTTCGCCTCTTTGCTCGACTTGTCTTGCGCCTTAGCCATGAGTGCCAGTCTACGGTGCACACCGAGCGCGCCGACGCAGTGTCGACGGCGCTCGGGTAGCGCGGCCCGCACAACGGAATCGACCGGCCGGAACACATGTTCCGGCCGGTCGATTCGGCAGTGGGCGGGCCTCAGCGCACGGTGCGGGCGAGGACCGAAGAGGCCTCCTGAGCGGCGCTGCCCTCCTTGGCCAGATGGGCCAGTTCCGGCGGCAGCTCACGGCCGTGACGGGCCATCGCCTGGGCGTACAGCCGGCCTGCGCGATACGACGACCGCACCAGCGGACCGGCCATCACCCCGGCGAATCCGATCTCCTCGGCGTACTGCGAGTGCTCCACGAACTCCTCGGGCTTGACCCACCGTTCGACGGGATGATGCCGCACCGACGGTCGCAGGTACTGGGTGATGGTGACGATGTCGCAGCCGGCGTCGTGGAGGTCGCGCAGAGCCTCTCGCACCTCGTCCGGTGTCTCTCCCATGCCGAGGATGAGGTTCGACTTGGTCACGAGGCCGTAGTCGCGGGCACGGGTCAGCACCTCCAGGGAGCGTTCGTACCGGAAGGCGGGCCTGATGCTCTTGAAGATGCGGGGAACGGTCTCGAGATTGTGAGCCAGCACCTCGGGACGGGAGGCGAAGACCTCGTCGAGCAGGTCGGGCTTCGCGTGGAAGTCGGGGATCAGATTCTCGACGCCGGTGCCGGGATTGAGTTCGTGGATCTTGCGAACGGTCTCGGCGTACAGCCACGCTCCCTCGTCGGGGAGATCGTCGCGGGCGACGCCGGTGATGGTGGAGTAGCGCAGCCCCATCGACCGGACGGACTCGGCCACGCGGCGCGGTTCGTCGCGGTCGAGTGCGGCGGGCTTGCCGGTGTCGATCTGGCAGAAGTCGCAGCGACGGGTGCACTGCTCTCCGCCGATCAGGAAGGTGGCCTCGCGGTCCTCCCAGCACTCGTAGATGTTCGGGCAGCCGGCCTCCTCACACACCGTGTGGAGCCCCTCGCTGCGCACCAGTCCCTTGAGCTCGGTGTACTCCGGTCCCATCGTGGCACGCGTCTTGATCCACTTCGGCTTGCGCTCGATGGGAGTCTGCGCGTTGCGCACCTCCAGACGCAGGAGCTTGCGCCCGGCGGGAGCGTCGGCGGGACTCGGTGAGGCGGGTTGGGCGGGGGTGGTGGTCACTGTGCCGATCCTACGCTCGTGGGTGCGGTGGGCCGACCGGCCTCAGCCGGGGCGCCTGCCGTATCCGAGCCGGGTCCGGCCGGGTCGTCCAGGCACTTCTGGACCAGTTCGACGACGTCGTCGAGCACGTCGTCGACGGTCACGGCGGTGCCGGTCTCCTGGCTCAGCGAGGTCACCCCCGCGTCCGCGATGCCGCACGGGACGATCGCGTCGAACACTGACATGTCCGGGTTCACGTTGAGGGCGAACCCGTGAAGGGTGACGCCCTTGGCGACGCGGATGCCGATCTGGGCGAGCTTGCGCTCCCCGGCGGCGTCGCGCAGCCACACGCCGGAGCGCCCGTCCACGCGGCCGGTGGCCAGACCCTGCCGTGCCGCCACGCCGATCAGCGCCTCTTCGAGACGGCGGACGTAGTCGACCACATCGAGGGGTTCGGCGAGCTTGACGATGGGATACCCGACGAGCTGGCCGGGACCGTGCCAGGTGATGCGGCCGCCGCGGTCGACGTCGATCACCCGGGCGCCGTTGACCGGACGGTCGGAGTCCTCGGTCCGTTTGCCCGCCGTGTAGACCGACGGATGTTCGAGCAACAGCAGCAGGTCGTGGTCGAGCTCGCCGGTGGCGCGTTGCTCGGCCAGGCGGTGTTGCAGCTCGTAGGCCTCGGTGTAGTCGACGACGCCGAGGCGGCGGACTTCGATCGGTGCTCCGTCGGCTCGCGACGATGCGTTACGCACAGCAGTACTCCAGTGCAGATGTCAGATGAGGGTGGGTGAAGGTGAAGCCGCGGTCGGTGAGCAGCACGGGAACCACGCGCGAGGACGTCAGGACCATCTCCTCGACCATCTCTCCGCCCGCCTTGCGCGCGAGCGCGGCGGGCACGCGCAGCACCGCGGGGCGGTGGACGGCTCGTGCGAGCTCGGCGGAGAAATCGGCGAAGCGTACCGGTCCGGGCGCGGTCAGATTGACCGGACCGACGATCGAATCGTCGCCGAGCACGTGCGTGATCGCGGCGATCTCGTCGGGCAGGCTGATCCACGAGAACCACTGCCTGCCGTCGCCGATACGGGCGCCGAGGCCGAAACGGTAGAGCGGTCGGAGCCGCGCGAGGATGCCGCCGCGCCGGGAGAGCACGGGCGCCGTGCGGAGCGTGACCACGCGCGCCGAGGCCTGTGCGGGCTCGGTGGCCTTCTCCCAGTCGACCACCAGGTCGGCCAGGAAGCCGGAGCCGTGCGGCGACGTCTCGTCCGCCGCGGTCTCACCGGTGTCTCCGTAGAAACCGGAGGCACTGGCGTTGAGGAACACTCCGACGCCGGACTCGGCGACGGCGTCGGCCAGGACGGTGGTCGGGATGATCCGCGAATTGCGGAGCCGCTGCTTCACCTGGCCGCTCCATCGGTGGGCTCCGATGTTCTCGCCGCCGAGGGCGATGACCGCGTCGAAGCCGCGCAGGGCGTCGGCCGGCAGTTCGGACCGCTCGGGTTCCCAACCGATCTCCCGCGGACCGGTCGGGGCACGACGCACCAGAGTGTGGACGTCGTGCCCCGCCTGCGTCAGCGCGGGAACGAGGGCCGAACCGATCAGCCCGTGACTTCCCGCGACCGCGATTCGCATATCCGGGTGCTTACAGCCCCAGGTCGGCGGCGAACTCCGCGGCCTCGAGACGGTGACGGACCGTGGTGAGGAACCGGCCGGCGTCCGCACCGTCGATGAGCCGGTGGTCGTAGGTCAGCGGTAGGTAGGCCATCGACCGTGCGGCGATCGACTCGGTGCCGTCGTCGCCGGTGAGAACCACGGGGCGCTTGACGATCGCGCCGGTGCCGAGCATGGCCGCCTGCGGCGGGACCAGGATCGGGGTGTCGAACAGAGCGCCCTGGCTGCCGATGTTCGTGATCGTGAACGTGCCGCCGGCCAGCTCGTCGGGCTTGAGCCCGCCGGAACGGGCCCGTGCGGCGATGTCGGCGATCGCGCGAGCGAGGCCGGCCAGCGAGAGGTCGTCGGCGTTGTGGATCACCGGCGACAGGAGGCCCTGCTCGGTGTCGACGGCGATGCCCAGATGCACGTCGGCGTGGTACGTGATCTCCTTGGCCTCTTCGTTGATCGAGGCGTTGACGTTCGGATGCACCTTCAGTGCCTCGACGACGGCCTTGGCGAAGAACGGCAGGAAGGTCAGGTTGACGCCCTCGGCTGCCTTGAACGAGGACTTCGCCGCGGTGCGCAGTGCCGCGATGCGGGTCATGTCGACCTCGTGGACCTGCGTGAGCTGCGCGCTGGTCTGCAGCGACTCGCGCGTCTTGGCCGCGGTGATCTGCCGGATGCGGTTGATCTTCTGCGTCGTTCCGCGCAGTGCAGCCAATTCGGGGCTCGCCGCGGCGGGTGCGGCGGCCGGTGTCGGCGCCGACGGTGTTGCGGCCGGAGCCGCGGCGGGGGCGGCAGGCGCCTTCTTGGCCTCGGCCGCGGCCAGCACGTCCTGCTTGCGGATGCGTCCGCCGACGCCGGTGCCCTTGACGGTCGCCAGGTCGATTCCGTTCTCCGCGGCCAGCTTCCGCACGAGCGGCGTCACGTACGGAGTGGACTGCAGATCTCCGTCGGCGGCAGCGGGAGTCGGAGCGGCCGGAGCCGGAGCGGGTGCGGCGGCCGCGGGTGCGGGTTCAGGTGCCGGAGCGGCGGGCTCGGGCGTCGGGGGAGCGGCCGGCGCGGGAGCCGGAGCCGCCGGAGCCGGAGCCGCGGGGGCCGCCGATGCGGCACTCGGGTCGCCGATGACGGCCAGCTTGCCGCCGACCTCGACGATCTCGTCGGTGTCGGCGACGATCTCGAGAAGCACACCAGCCGTCGGCGACGGGATCTCGGTGTCGACCTTGTCGGTGGACACCTCGACCAGCGGTTCGTCGACCGCGACCGTGTCGCCGACCTGCTTGAGCCAGTTGGTCACCGTGCCCTCGGTGACGCTCTCGCCCAGTTCGGGCATGAGGACGTCGACGCCGGATGCCGAGGCCGCGGGAGTCGACGCGGCCGGCGCCTCGGTCGCGGGGCTCTCGGCGGCCGGAGCGGAGGCAGCGGGTGCGGCGGGCTCGGGTTCGGGTTCCGGCTCGGGAGCGGCGGCGGGTTCGGGCGCGGCCGCGTCATCGGACGCCGACTCGCCGGCCTCTCCGATCAGCGCCAGCTGTCCGCCCACCTCGACGACGTCGTCCTCAGCGGCGACGATCTTGACCAGCACACCCGCGACGGGCGACGGGATCTCGGTGTCGACCTTGTCGGTGGAGACTTCGAGCAGGGGCTCGTCGACCGCTACGGTGTCGCCTTCCTGCTTCAGCCATTGGGTGACGGTTCCCTCGGTGACGCTCTCGCCCAGTGCGGGCATCTCGACAGAGAAGGCCATTTGCGTGTGACTCCCTAACAATTTCGTGAACTGTGCTGTTCGGTCGATCGGTCGATGCGGGTCGGCGCGCTCCAGCGGCGTGTGCAGGTTCGCGTGATGTCGGCCGGATGGGTCGACGCCCGTGACTCAGCCTACTCCCAAACGATCTCGGCTCCGCGTGAGTCCGCTGAACGCCGGAGTGCGGTGCGCGTCACTGTCCGCCGGCGATGTCCTCGATGACCGCGATGATGGTCCGGACGGGTACGCCGGTGCCGCCCTTACCGGTGTAGCCCCACGGGCCACCGGTGTTGAACGCCGGGCCGGCGACGTCGATATGCGCCCAGTCGAGCCCCTCGGCGACGAACTCCCGCAGGAACATCGCGGCCGACAGCATGCCTCCCCAGCGGTGGTTGGTGACGTTGGCGAGATCGGCGATCCGTGAATTCAGGTCGCTGCGGAGTTCCGCAGGCATCGGCATCGGCCAGCCGTGCTCGCCGACCGACTGGGAGATGGCGGCGACGCGGTCCCGGAAGTCGTCCGTGCCGAGCACACCGGGAGTCCGGGTGCCCAGCGCCACCATCTGTGCGCCGGTCAGGGTGGCCGTGTCGATGAGGAAGTCCGGCTCGTCCTCGCAGGCGCGGACGATGGCGTCCGCCAGGATCAGCCGGCCCTCCGCGTCGGTGTTGAGGACCTCGACCGTGGTGCCGCCGTACTGGGTGAGGACGTCGCCGGGACGCTGCGCGGTCGACGAGGGCATGTTCTCGGCCATCGGCACCGTCGCGATGACCGTGACCGGCACGTCCAGGCGTGCGGCGGCGATCGTGGAGGCGATGACCGCCGCCGCACCGCCCATGTCCGAGGTCATGTGGTCCATCCCGGCGGCGGGTTTGATGGAGATGCCGCCGGTGTCGAAGGTGATGCCCTTGCCGACGAGCGCGACGGTGCGCTCGGCGCCCTTGGCCTCGTGGGTCAGGCGCACCAGGCGGGGCTTGCGCGAGGATCCCTGTCCCACGCCGACGATGCCGCCGTAGCCTGCCTTCGCCAGTTCCACGTCGTCGAGGATCTCCACCCGGAGGCCGGCCTTGCTGCCGAGGATGCGTGCGCGCTCGGCGAACTCGGCGGGGTAGAGGACGTTCGGCGGGGTGTTGACGAAGTCGCGGGCGATCGCGACGGAGTCGGCGACGATCAGCGCGTGGTCGAGTTCGACCTTGGCCTGCTTGCTCTTCGCGGGTACCGCGAGTGACACGGCGGAGGGCGGCTGCTCGGAGGGGCGTGACTTCTCGCTGCGCAGTTCGTCGAAGCGATACGCGCCCAGGTACGAACCCTCCGCCGCCGCACCGAGGTCGGCGGCCGAGAGGGTGCTCACGACGCGGTCGGATCCGTCCAGTGCGCGTAGGGCGCTCCCTGCGGCCTGTCGGATGGTCTCCGGATCGTCCACTTCTGTTCCCAGCCCGACCGCGACCACCACGCCGACCGGCAGCGATTGCGGTGCCGGGATCCGCGTGATCTCGCCGACCGATCCCTTGGCGCCCAGAGCCGACAGCGCCGCGCTGATCTGGTCGGCGGGCTCGTCGTCGAGGAAGTCCTCGACGAGCAGCAGTGTCGGCTCCTCGGTGCCGCCGTCGCCGGAACCGGCGACGAGGCCGACGACGAGCACGTCGTCGTCGGAGGAAAGGGCAGTGGTCAGGTCGATGCGGGGACCGCGGACACGGTCGGAGAAGTGGTTGGCGCTCACGCCTTTCAACTCTGCCACACCGGCACCGCCGAGCGGCCGAACCTCGGGTGGGAACCGCCCGGGTCGGGGCGATACCGTTAGCGCCATGACTGAACTGCTCGCAGGCCCGATCGCCGATCGTCACACCGCCCTGGGCGCCTCCTTCGCCGAGTTCGGCGGATGGAACATGCCCGTCTCGTATGCAGGCACCGTCGCCGAGCACAACGCCGTCCGCAGCACCGTCGGCATCTTCGACGTCAGTCACCTCGGCAAGGCGCTCGTGGCGGGCCCGGGAGCCGCCGGATTCGTGAACGCGACCCTGACCAACGATCTCGGCAAGATCGAGCCCGGGAAGGCCCAGTACACGCTGTGCTGCAACGAGCGCGGCGGCGTGATCGACGATCTGATCGCCTACCTGGCCGGCGACGACGAGGTGTTCCTGGTGCCGAATGCAGCCAATACGGCAGCCGTCGTGGCGGCACTGCGAGCGGTCGCCCCCGAAGGGATCGAGATCACCGATCAGCACCGCGATTACGCGGTCTTCGCAGTCCAGGGCCCGCAGTCGGCCGACGTGCTCGCCGCGCTCGACCTGCCGACCGACATGGAGTACATGGCCTACCGAGACGCTCGGATCGTGCTGAGCGGAGCCGAACTGGAGATCCGGGTGTGCCGGTCGGGCTACACCGGCGAGCACGGGTACGAGGTGCTGCCCCGGTGGGACGACGCGGGTGCGGTCTTCGACGCTCTGCTCGCCGAGGTGACTGCGCGCGGCGGTCAGCCCGCGGGGCTCGGTGCGCGTGACACGCTCCGCACCGAGATGGGGTACGCGCTGCACGGACACGAACTGAGCGTCGACATCACCCCGGTGCAGGCGCGGTCGTCGTGGGCCGTCGGCTGGGACAAGCCGTCGTTCTTCGGACGCGAGGCGCTGGTGGCCGAACGCGCCGCGGGCCCGGCCCGGCGCCTGTACGGGCTGAAGGCCACCGGCCGCGGGGTGCCGCGCGCGGACTGCACGGTGCATGTCGAGGCCGGCGGTGAGCAGATCGGTGTGTGCACGTCGGGCACGTTCTCTCCGACCCTCAAGCAGGGCATCGCCCTGGCGTTCATCGACACCGCCTCCGGCGTCAAGAAGGGCGACGAAGTGGTGGTCGATGTCCGCGGGCGGGCCCTGACCTGCGAGGTCGTTCTGCCGCCGTTCGTGGAGAGTCACGTCTGACCGGCGCATCCCGCCGGTGCCGGGAAACTCCCTTGCGGGTCGGCGGTACCATGACCGCATGACCTTGGAGTTCACCCGTACCGAGCATCCGCATCCGGTGTCGGAGAATCGACGCGCCGAGATCCTCGCCGCGCCGGGCTTCGGCAACTACTTCACCGACAACATGGTGACCGTAGACTTCGACCGCGATCGTGGATGGCACGGCGCACGAGTGACCCCGTACGGGCCGCTCGCTCTGGACCCGGCTGCGATGGTCCTGCACTACGCGCAGGAGATCTTCGAGGGGCTGAAGGCGTACCGCCAGCCCGACGGCTCCATCGCCGCCTTCCGGCCGGAGGCCAATGCCGAACGGTTCAACCGGTCGGCACGGCGCCTCGCGATGCCGGAGCTGCCGGTGGAGGACTTCGTCGGATCGCTGCGGGCGTTGCTGGCCGCCGACCACGCGTGGGTTCCCGACGCGGGCGGCGAGGAGTCTCTCTATCTGCGCCCGTTCATGATCGCGACCGAGGCGAGCCTCGGCGTCCGGCCGGCCGACAAGTACAGCTACGCGCTGATCGCATCGCCCGCCGGCGCTTACTTCAAGGGCGGCGTGAAGCCGGTCAGCGTCTATCTGTGCACCGAGTACGTGCGGGCCTCCCCGGGAGGTACCGGCGATGCGAAGTTCGGCGGCAACTACGCCGCGTCGCTGCTGGCGCAGGCGCAGGCCGCCGACAAGGGCTGCGACCAGGTGGTGTGGCTCGACGCCATCGAGCACCGCTTCATCGAGGAGATGGGCGGCATGAACCTGTTCTTCGTCTTCGGCTCGGGGTCGGACGCACAGCTGGTGACGCCGGAGCTCAGCGGCTCGCTGCTTCCGGGCATCACCCGCGACTCACTGCTCACCCTCGCCGCCGACGCGGGTTACAAGGTGGACGAGCGCCGCATCTCGACCGAGGAACTGCGCGAGGGGGTCAAGAACGGCGACATCACCGAGGTCTTCGCCTGCGGTACCGCTGCCGTGATCACTCCCGTCGGTCGGGTTCAGAGCGACACCGACGACTACCTGATCGGCGACGGCACCACGGGAGAGGTGACGCAGGCTCTCCGTGACACCCTCACCGGTCTGCAGCGCGGCACCTTCGCCGACACACACGGCTGGATGACCACGCTCTACCCGGCTCCGTGAACCGGCCGCTCCGGCCCTGAATGAGCGCTCATGCCGCAGCCGCACCCGTCCGGGGTCCGGCTGCGGCATGATCCGTTTCGGCGACCTCTACAGGAGCAGGCCGACGGCTGTCAGCACGGTCGCCACTTCGATCGTCGCGCCGATGACATCGCCAGTCAGCCCGCCGGCGCGACGGGCGCAATGCCCGGTGAAGGCCCAGGCGAACGCCCAGACGACGGCCACGGTCGCCGCCGCACGGACCGCATCCGCCGCGTGGAAGGTGCCCCCGTTCCAGCCTCCCGCGGCCACCGCGACCGCGAGCAGGAGCACCGCCCACACCGCGATGGACGCGCGTTGAGTTCCGGCGACCAGCGCCCCGAACCCGTCGGTGTTCGCGGCGCTCAGACCGGCCCGGCACGCGACGGTCGCGGTGGTCCTTCCGGCGACCACCGCCAGCGCCAACGACCACCATCGTGAGTCGGCGGTCAGGGCGCCGAACGCCAGGGACTGGCCCAACAGCACCAGAACGAGCGTGGCCGCACCGAACGGCCCCACGTCGCCGCTGCGCATCACCGCCCGCACGCGATCCGGATCTCCGTAGCAGCCGAGACCGTCGGCCGTGTCGGCGAGACCGTCCAAGTGCATGCCGCGGGTAGTCGCCGCCAGCACCGCCACCACGGTGACGCCGGCCAGCGCGCTGGGGAGATCGGTGTGCGACAGCCCGAAGGCGACGGCGGCGGCGAGCAGTCCGACCACCGCTCCGACGACGGGTACCGCGGCGATCACGGTCGCGCCCCGGGCGCGGTCGAATTCGCCGCGGGGCTGCGGGAGCGGGAGTACCGTCAGCCAGCTGAAGGCGTCGTGCACGCCGCGGAGGCCACGGGCGATCATCCCGGTGTGCCTATTCTCCGCCGCTGACGCCGGCCTCGTCGAAGGTCGCCATGTCGGTCAGAATGTCGATCGACGACGCGACCAGCGGCAGCGCCGACACGGCACCGGTGCCCTCGCCCAACCGCATCGACAGGTCGAGGATCGCGGTCAGGCCGAGTGAATCGAGTGCGAACGCGTGCGCCGGTTCGGTGGACCGGTGACCGGCCTGCCACCAGGAGGCGGCACCCGGCGCCAACTGCTGCGCGACCAGGGCGGCCGAGGTCGTGATCAGCCCGTCCAGGAGTGCCGGAGTCTTCCGGACGGCCGCCTGGGCGAGGAATCCCGCCATCGCCGCGATGTCGGCGCCCGCCACCGCGGCGAGCAGCGCGAGCGGCTCGTTGCGGTGCCGCCGTGCATGACGCATGCCGTCGCGGATGGCCGCTGTCTTGCGGATCCAGGTGGCGTCGTCGATCCCGGTGCCCCGTCCCACCACGACCACCGGCTCGCGATCGGTGAGAGTCCCGACCAGCACGGCCGCCGGGGTGGTGTTGCCGATGCCCATGTCGCCGGCGATGAGCAGGTCGGCGCCGGCGTCGACGAGCTGGTCGGCCACGGCCCGTCCGGCGGCGACCGCCCGTCGGGCTTCGGCGATGGTCAGCGAACTGCCGGTTCGCAGATCGCCGCTTCCCGCGCGCACCTTGTACCGGGAGACGTGCGGGTCGGTATCGGCTCGCACCGCCATATCGAGGACCTGCACCGTGGCTCCGGCGCGGCGCGCCAGCACGTTGATCGCGGCGCCGCCGGTCGCGATGTTCGCGACCATCTGCGCTGTCACCTCGGGCGGATAGGCGGAGACGCCGTCGGCGGCCACGGCGTGATCGCCCGCGAACACCACCACTGCGGGCGACTGCAGGGTCCGCGGCGGGCAGACGCCCTGGCACGACGACATCCAGACGCCGAGCTCTTCGAGTCTGCCGAGGGATCGCGCCGGTTTGGTCAGCCGCAACTGTCGTGCCCGGGCCTGCTCGGCGACGTCGTGATCGGGGAGTTCGACGATCGGGAAGATCTCGGCGTCGGTGCCGTCGATCTGGGCCGGTTCGGAGACGGTCGCCCGCCGGGGCGCCGGCGCGTCGGCGGGCCGGGCGGGCTCTTCCGCGGGGACGGGTGAGGACGGTGCCGTGGACGCGGAAACCGGTACCGGGGCCGCGGGCACGGCGCCGGTACCGGCGGGCAGGTCCAGTGCACGTCCGGCGACGACGAGAGTGACCGTCTCGCAGACAGCCGCCACCGCCGCATTCAGGCGGCCCAGTTCGTCCGCGAAGCGCCGTCCAGACGGTGTCGGCGAGACGAGCGAGAGCCCCACTTCGGGGCTCACCAGCACTAGATCGCCGGAGTAGCCGGCGATGGCGGCGCACAGGTCCTCGATCTGCGCGGATACGTCGGCGGCCTCGTCCTCCCAGGCTCCGGCCTCGTCGAGCAGTGCGGTGAGCCAGTTGCCGAGGTCGTCGACGAGTGTCGGCTCATCGGGAAAGTCGCGCAGGAGCGACGCGAGATCGCACGATTCGACGGTGCGATAGCGGTCGCCGCGACGTTCGCGGTGGGCATCGATCCGCGCGCGCCAGGCCCGGTCGCCGTCGGCGGAACCGGTCGCGACGTAGCGGACCGCGGGTGCGTCGGCGAGGAGATGCTCGGCGTGCGCCGATTTGCCCGAGCGGATGCCGCCGAGGATCAGCGTGCGCACGCGATCAGACCTTGTCGCCCGGCTTGACCTGCGGGCGCGGCGCGCGCATCATCCGCAGCTGCATGGCACGGGTGAAGCAGTACCACCCGAGCCGGAATCCGGTGTCGGTGGTGTCCGGGTAGCGCTCACGCACCCGCTTGTTGACCATCCGGCCCAGGTACAGCGAATCGATGATCACCAGCAGGACGAAGGCCAGCAGCACCAGGTTCCCGATGACCGCGAGGTTCGGCAGCATCAGAACCACCAGCAGGAAGATCGCGAAGGGCAGGAACAGTCCGGCGAAGTTGCGTCGCGAGTCGACGATGTCACGCGCCATCTTCCGGACCGGCCCCTGATCGCGGGCCATCATGAACTTCTCGTCGCCGGACATCATCTTCTCGCGCTGCTCGAGGCGGACGCGGCGGCGTTCGGCGGCCACCTCCTTGCGCTCCACCTTGGTCATCGACGCCCGCAGTGCCTTCTTCCGGGCCCGCGCTTCAGCGCGGGTGGTCGGGGGCGGCGCGACGGGACCGCGGCGGCGTTCGGCTTCGCGGCGCTTCGGCGTGGGGCGGCCCTTGCCGGGCGTCGTCGAACCAGAGGTCGGCCTCGCGTCGTCGGCCGGCACGTCGGTGGTCTCCTCCGACTCGGCGGCTGAGCTCTTGGCGGCGTCGGATTTCCAGGGCAACTTCACGACTACGAGACTATTCGATGCGGCGGCGACGGCGGGCATCGGGCAAGCGCCTCCCGGCTACTCTGACCGGTGATGGACACGACGGCGATGCGGGTGGTGATCGCCCCCGACGAGTTCGGCGGGACGCTGACGGCGGCGCAGGCCGCGTCCGCGATCGCCGAGGGCTGGGCCCGCGCGCGGCCGGGTGATGTGCTCGAGCAGCTGCCGCAGTCCGACGGCGGTCCCGGATTCGTCGACGTGCTCGCGGCTGCCGGCGTCGGGCGGCGTCTCGGCGTCTCGGCGTCCGGACCGCTCGGAGGTGCGGTGGCCGCCGAGGTGCTGCTCGACGGCCGCACGGCGTTCGTGGAGTCGGCTCAGGCATGCGGACTGCATCTGATCGGCTCGCCCGGTCCGGAGACGGCCTGGTGTGCGGGGACGGCCGGGGTCGGTGACCTGCTGCGGGCTGCGGTGGAGGCCGGTGCGACCCGGATCGTGGTCGGACTCGGCGGAAGTGGAACCACCGACGGAGGCCGCGGCGCCTGTACGGCACTCGGCGGACTGACCGCCGCGCACCACCTCCTGCGGGGGACCGAACTCGTGGCGGCCACCGACGTGACCAACCCGCTGCTCGGTCCGTCCGGGGCGGCCGCTGTCTTCGCTCCGCAGAAGGGCGCCGACCCCGAGACGGTCGCGCGGTTGGAGTCGCGACTGCAGCGGTGGGCGGACGAGTTGGAGGACCACCGCGTCGGCACCGACGACGGTCAGCGGCTCCGTGACGCCGCCGGTGCGGGTGCTGCGGGCGGGCTCGGTGCCTTTCTCCTGGCACTCGGTGCGACCCGAGAGGCGGGCGCCGAGGTGGTGGCGGGTGTCACCGGTCGTGCGCGGCGCATCGCCGGCGCCGATCTCGTGCTGACCGGGGAGGGCCGCTTCGACGAGCAGACTCCCTTCGGCAAGGTGGTGGCCTCCGTCGCAGCCGACGCACGGCATGCCGGAGTGCCTGCGGTGGTTCTGGCCGGGCAGGTGCGCGGCAGGCCGCGCGTCGACGGCGTCACCGTCGCGTATTCGATGGCCGACTGGGCCGGCTCGTCCGCGCGCGCCCTCGCCGACCCGGCGCCGATCCTGGCCGGACTCGCGCAGACGGTCGCGGCCGGATTCGCCGGGACGGTCGAGCGGACCGGAATCTGACTCGGCCGAAACCCGGGCGCGGGATGCGGGAATAGCGGGTCGGCGAGTACCGTTGATGCTGTTGGCCGTGTCTGCCGGGCCGCTGTACCGGTAACTGAGCCACCGACAACGTATCCGGCCGTCGAGATTCTTCGCGGTCGGCGACATGAGGAGCGCCCATGACCGTTCAGAACGAAACCGCAACCGGTGTCCTGCTGACCGACGCCGCCGCCTCCAAGGCGAAGGCACTGCTGGACCAGGAAGGACGCGACGACCTGGCCCTGCGCATCGCGGTGCAGCCCGGTGGCTGCGCCGGTCTGCGCTACCAGCTGTTCTTCGACGACCGCAGCCTGGACGGCGACGTGGTCTCGGACTTCGGCGGCGTGAAGCTGGCCGTCGACCGGATGAGCGCACCCTACGTGCAGGGTGCCACCATCGACTTCGTCGACAGCATCGAGAAGCAGGGCTTCACCATCGACAACCCGAATGCGACCGGCAGCTGCGCCTGCGGCGATTCGTTCAACTGAGTCCATACGGCAGCTGACACGGAGCTGTCGACGGCCGTGACCTCAACTGACGTTCGCGTCGGGGGTGGGGTCACGGCCGTCGTCGTTTCCGGACGAAGTACCGTTGGACAGATGTTCATTGCCGTCTGCGGGTCGCTTGCGACCGACCATCTGATGAAGTTCCCCGGAAAGTTCTCCGATCAGCTCGTCGCCGATCAGCTCGAGCACATCTCGCTCAGCTTTCTCGTCGAAGACCTCGTCGTCCATCGGGGCGGTGTCGGCGGCAACATCGCGTACGCGATCGGTTCGCTAGGGGAGGAGCCCCTGCTCGTCGCGGCGGCCGGTCCCGACTTCGACGACTACGAGAACTGGCTGTCCGGACACGGCGTCGACTGCCGCGGCGTCACGAGGTCCCAGTCCCAGCACACCGCGCGATTCATGTGCACCACCGACGAGACCATGGCTCAGCTCGCCACGTTCTACGCCGGAGCCATGAGCGAGGCCCGCGACATCGACCTCACCGCGCTGTTCGCCACCACCGGCCGCCCCGACCTCGTGCTCGTCGGAGCCGATGACCCCGACGCGATGGTCAGCCACACGCGGACGTGCCGTGAGCAGGGGATCCCGTTCGCCGCGGACCCCTCGCAGCAGTTGGCGCGGCTCGACGGCACCGCCGCCCGCGACCTGATCGACGGCGCGGCGTACCTGTTCACCAACGAGTACGAGTGGGGCCTCCTGCAGCAGAAGACCGGACTCGACGCCGCGCAGGTGGCAGATCTCGTCGGGACCCGCATCACCACGCTCGGTGCCGGCGGTGTCGACATCGTGGAGCGAGACGGCACCACGACCCACGTCGGCGTGGTGCCGGTCCGCGAGCAGGTGGACCCGACCGGTGTCGGCGACGGCTTCCGCGCAGGGTTCCTGACCGGCATCGCCCGCGGCCTCGGCTACGAACGGGCCGCACAGCTCGGTGCGATGGTCGCCACTCTGGTGCTCGAATCGGAATCGACCCAGGGCTGGACCTGGAACGTCGACGTGGCCGTCGAGCGACTCACCGAGGCCTACGGCGCCGACGCCGCTGCGGAGATCAAGACCGTTCTGTAGGCGGCCGGCGCGCCACTCAGGCTGGTTGAGCGAGCGAAGCGAGTCGAAACCAACGCGACATCCGACGGCAGCAGATGGTTCTGCTACCGGCCGATTGTCACCGGGGTTTCGACTCGCTTCGCTCGCTCAACCAGCGGGAACAGGGACGGGCCGCTCGCTCAACCAGCGGAGGCGGGACGGGCCGCTCGCTCAACCAGCGGAGGCGGGACGGGCCGCCTGCTCGACCACCGGGCGGTCAGCTACAGGCGGACCGGGTAATCGTGATCTTCGATCGCCGGGACGATGGTTCCGTCGACGAAGATGCCGTACCAGAGCATGAAGCAGAGGACGGTCCAGATCCGCCGGCTGTTGTCGACCTCGCCGCGCCGGTGCTCTTCGAGCATCTGCATCACGAAACGCTTGTCGAAGACGTGGTCGGTGTCGGACGTGGAGATGAGCTCGCGCGCCCAGTCGTACATCTCGGTGCCGGCGAGCCAGTGGCGCAGCGGGACCGGGAAACCGAGCTTACGACGATGCAGCACGTGCGGCGGAACGATCTGTTCGAGCGCCTTGCGCAGCGCGTACTTGGTGGTGCCATGGCTGATCTTCTCCTCGAACGGGAGGCGTTCGGCGACGGCGAACACCTCCTTGTCGAGGAACGGAACGCGCAGTTCCAGCGAGTGCGCCATGTTGATCTTGTCGGCCTTGACGAGGATGTCGCCGCGCAGCCAGGTGAACAGGTCGAGGTGCTGCATGCGCGTCACCGGGTCCATTCCCTCGCTCATCCGGTAAATGGGTGCGGTGACGTCCTGATGTGTCCACTCGGGCCGGAAGTTCCGCAGCACCGCACGCAGCCGGGCGTCGTCGAAGCTGCGTGCATTGCCGTAGTACCGCTCCTCGAGGGTCAGCGAGCCGCGGTGCAGGAGGCTCTTGCCGCGGGTGCCCTCGGGGATTCTGTCCGACACCTTGCCCGCCAGCCGCCGCAGTCCGCCGGGCAGCTTGTCGAACGACTTGAGCGACAGCGGCTCTTTGTAGATGGTGTAGCCGCCGAACAACTCGTCGGCGCCCTCACCGGAGAGCACCACCTTCACGTGCTTACGGGCCTCGGCCGCGACGAAGTACAGCGGTACCAGCGCGGGGTCGGCGACCGGGTCGTCGAGGTACCAGATGATCTGGGGGAGCGCCTCGATGAACTCCCGCGGCGAGACCACCTTCACGATGTGGCGGGCGCCGATCGCCTCCGCCGACTCCGCGGCGACGTCGACCTCGGAGTAACCCTCCCGTTCGAATCCGGTGGTGAAGGTGATGAGGTCGGGATTGTGCTGGATCGCCAGCGCCGCGATCGCCGTCGAGTCGATGCCGCCGGACAGGAACGACCCGACGGTGACATCCGCGCGCATGTGCTTGGCCACCGAGTCGCGCAGCACGTCGGCGATCTCGTCGTAGCGCTTCTGCTCGCCACCCGGAGCGAAGGGGCGCACCGGGAATCGAGGTGCGAAATAGCGAGTCGTCTGCGGGGCGGCACCCGGCTTGAGCGTCGCGTAACAGCCGGACTCCAGCCGGGTGATGTCGCGGTGCAGAGTCTCCGGCTCGGGGACGTACTGGAGAACGGTGTAGTGCTCGATCGCGCGATCGTCGAGTTCGCGGTCGAGGTCGAGCCGGTCGAGCAGTTCCAGGAGGCTCTTCTTCTCCGATCCGAAGGCGGTACCCCGCGGGCTGGTCGCCAGGAACAGCGGCTTGATGCCGAACGAGTCACGGGCGATGAACAACTCGCGGTTCTGGGTGTCCCAGATCGCGAAGGCGAACATGCCGCGCAGTTTGCGGACCACCTCCGGTCCCCAGTAATGGAAGCCCGCGACGATCGACTCGCCGTCCCCTTCGGTGCGGAACGGCGCGTCGTGGTCGCGCGCCAGCTCGTCACGGATCTCCAGGTAGTTGTAGATCTCTCCGTTGAACACCAGTGCATAGCGTTCGGGGTTCTCCGCCGGCCCCCATCGCAGCGGCTGGTGCGAGTGTTCGATGTCGATGATCGAGAGCCTGTTGAAACCGAAGACGAGGTCGCCGTCGTTCCACGTGCCCATGTCGTCGGGCCCGCGATGCCGCATGCACCTCGCTGCCGAGGCGACGAGGTCGATGGTGGACGACGCCGAACCGTCGCTGGTGAGCATTCCGAGCAAGCCACACACGGTGTCAGGGCCTCTTTCGCAGATACTGTCAGGTCAGACGGGCGGCGATCCGCGCCCGTGAGCGCGTTCCACTATGCCGCAGATGCGCTGGCCGTCGCGACTCCGGCGCACCGTGGCGAGGGCGGAATCACCCCCGGTCGAAGCCGTATCCGCAGGTCGCGAAAAATGATCGGCGAAACAGCGAACCCCAATCACGACGACTTCGTCGGGTTGGTCTACGCTGCGTAGTACTAGGTGCAAGAATTGCGTCGAGGAGTGTCTGCTCGTCGCCGCAGGCCTTGGAAGAACAGCTCCCTGCCAGCAGGAAGGCGTGAAATTGACGAACGGTGTACGGCCGTCGACGCGACGGAAGGGATCTCCGTCGCGCACGATCAAGAGACTGAGTGGCCTCGCAGTACTCGGCGTCGGTGTGCTGATGACATCGGGCTGCAGTGCTGAAGAGGCCCTGCGTTTCGGTTGGCCGGAGGGAGTCACTCCCGAGGCACATGATATGCGCACCTTCTGGACCTGGTCGGTCATCGCCGCCCTGGCCATGGGTGTGCTGGTGTGGGGTCTGATCTTCTGGACCATCACCTTCCACCGCCGCAAGAAGAACGGCACCGCCGAGGACGAGATTCCGCGTCAGACCGGATACAACGTTCCGCTGGAACTCGCGTACACCGCGATCCCGTTCGTGCTGATCGCCGTGATGTTCTACTTCACCGTCGTCGTTCAGAACTCGGTGGAGAAGAAGGAAGAGAACCCGGCTGTCGCCGTGGACGTCACCGCCTTCCAGTGGAACTGGAAGTTCGGCTACAAGTCGGTCACCATCGACGGCAAGCAGCTGGTGAACCCGAAGACGGACTCCAAGCAGGGCGTTCCCTTCCAGGACCAGATCGCCAAGTACCGCGAAGAGGACGGCAAGCAGGAGGAGATCCTCGGTGCCGCCGGCGGCCGTTCGGCCGAGATCCGGGACTACCTGAGCTACGACAAGATCGAGACCCTCGGTAGCTCGTCGGAGATTCCGATCCTGGTGCTGCCGACCAATACGCGCATTCAGTTCGATCTCGCAGCAGCGGATGTCGTGCACTCCTTCTGGGTTCCCGAGTTCCTCTTCAAGCGCGACGTGATGCCCTTCCCGAAGCAGAACCACCAGGACTCGAGCTTCCAGATCTCCGAGATCGACCGCGAGGGCGCCTTCGTCGGACGCTGTGCGGAGATGTGCGGAACGTTCCACGCGATGATGAACTTCGAGGTCCGCGCCGTGAGCCCGACGACCTTCGCGAACTACATCAAGTACCGCCAGGCCCACCCGGAGGCGACCAACGCTCAGGCGCTCAAGGCCGTGTGCCAGGTTCCCGAGTCGGTCACCACGGTTCCGTTCGACACCCGCCGTGTCTCCAACGGAACCACTCCGAAGAACCTCGGCGATGCCAACAACACCACGATCGCCCAGTGCACCCCGGAGGTTTAAGGAACTATGAAGGTCGAAGCACGGGTCTTTGAGGCCCTCGCCCTCTTCTTCATCCTGACGGGCGTGATCTACGCCGTCGCGACGTTCTACTACCGGACCGGTGTGGAATGGGCGGGTGCGACCGCCATGTTCTTCTCCGGCGGTCTGGCGCTCATCGCGGGCACCTACTTCCGGTTCGTGGCCCGTCGCGTGGAGATCCGTCCGGAGGATTACGAAGAGGCGGAGATCGAGGACGGCGCCGGTGAGCTCGGCTTCTTCTCGCCGCACAGCTACTGGCCGATCATGATCGCCGGCGGCGCAGCGCTCTTCGCCATCGGTTTCGCGAGTTCCAACTGGTGGTTCGCCATCGGTCTGGTGCCGATCATCGTCGGCACGGTCGCCGGACTGGTCTTCGAGTACCACGTCGGACCCGAGAAGCACTGATCGTCTCCACTCAGACGCACGAAGCCGCACCCGAGAACCGGGTGCGGCTTCGTCATTCTCACGAGCTGTCCGCGGCGTTCCGCGGGCAGTTGTTCGCATTCCTGGCCGATGCCTTCGACGGGGACTTCGGCGCCGACGACTTCGACCATGCGCTCGGTGGCGTCCACGTGATCGCGTTCGGTACCGACGACGCGGTGGTGGGACACGCGTCCGTCGTTCAACGGCAGCTGATCGTCCAAGGGGAGAACGTGCCCGGCGGCAGGGTTCTGCGGACCGGCTATGTGGAGGCGGTGGCGGTCGATGCCGCACACCGCCGCCGCGGCATCGGCGATGCGCTGATGCACCAGGTGGACGGAATCGTCGCCCGTGCGTACGACCTCGGCGGACTCGGTGCCTCCGACGACGGTCGCCGGCTGTATCTTCGACACGGCTGGGAACCGTGGTCCGGCCCGCTCGGCGTCCTCACACAGTCGGGGGTACAGTTCACCCCGGACGATGAGGGCGCAGTCCTGGTCCTCCGGACACCTGAGACCGCGGAGATCGACACGGACGGTCGGCTGATCTGCGAATACCGCCGCGGGGACGTGTGGTGAACTCGACGTCCACGGCCTCGTAGGCCCGTTCCGGGTCGCCCGGGGCTGACGATCGATGAGGTTCTTCCGGAGCAGTCCCTCTGCCGGGGTTCTCCAGCCCAGGCTCTTGCGGGCCGGTTATTGAGCGTGAGAGCGACGGCTTCGAGGTCGTCCGCGGACCAGCGTGAAAGATCGGTACCCTTCGGGAAGTATTGACGCAGCGATCCGTTCGCGTTCTCGTTTGTCGGCCGTTGCCAAGGCGAGTGGGGATCGGCGAAAAACACCTTGGTGCCCGTCTCGAAAGCGAACTCGGCGTGCGCAGAGAGTTCCTTGCCACGGTCCCACGTGAGCGTCTTGCGGAGTTGTTCGGCAGCTTCATTATCGACGCTGTGAGTACGACGTTCATCGCGACGGCGCCATAGCCGGCGAGCGCGGGGCCGTTCTTCACCGGCGGACTCTGGCCATAGCCTTCCAGCCGCGGTAGATGCACCAGCAGGGTCGAGTGGCTCGCGCGTTCGACGGTCGTGCCGATCAGCGGCCCGTACCGATGATCAGATCGCCCTCCCAGTGCCCAGGAACCGCGCGGTCGGCGGTCTCCGCGGGGCTTGGAGAACACGACGTCGGCGGTGACATGCCCGTGTGGTCGGTTCTGTGCTCGAGCCCGTGGCCGACGGAGTAGACCGCCTCGTGGCTGATGCGCGTGGACTCATCACCGGGGAAGTCGACCTTCAGGCGGTGCGAGAACCACGCGGTTGCCCATCGCCGGTCCTGCCGGTGTGGCTTGTTAAGTCCCTTCCATGCCGGCGGCTCAGGTCCGACGACGATGGTGCCGTCCGGTCTGCGAGCGTTGCCGGCCAGTCGTTCCTGAACGTACCCACGCAACCGGTCGTTGGTCACCAGCTTCGCCGTCGTCGGCCGCTTCGCCGCCTGCGGCGTTTTCCACTGCGCCACCAACGCCCGATACTCCTGTTTCCCTGCGCGTGTGGCCGCGTTGCGGCGTAACTCACGCGAGATCGTCCCCGGAGTCCCGGCCAATCCTGCGTACGATCTCACGAACCCCGACCTGTCTAGCGCGCAAGAGCGCGATCTCCTGACGTCCGGCGAAAGACAGGTAGCGGCCGGTAGGTGCGGCCAATGAGATCGGTGGCATACCGCCAGCGTGACGGAACCAACGAGCGCCAACCGGCACGGACACGCCAACCGTCAACGACGCCTCGGCCTAGTTGATGCCCTTCGCGATCAGAGGCAGAACTGCCGCTGCACCGCCCGAGAGGGCTCGGGCCGCCCGGGCGAGCGTATCGGCGGGCGCAACGCACGATCTGGACGCCACTGCCGCCGAGCCCTTTCAGGAACGTCGCTTGTCTTCGCAGACCAGTCCTTCGTCGCCACTGCTGAAACACCTCCACAGTCAAGGTGTTGCGACGACCAGTTGAATCCGCCCTGCGATCCGCGGTCGCTGTGAACCACGCAGCCGGCCACCAGATCTCCGGGCGCGGCCCGGCGGGCGACGGTAGAGCCGAGGGCGTCGACACCGAGTCGTGCCTTCATTCTCGGCCGGCGTCGGCGACCTCGTCGAGTTCGGCGGCGGTCACCGGGACCGCGAGCGACGCTTGCGCAGTTCCCGTTCGGCCGCCGACAGCTCGGCCGTGGTCCGTCGCTCGGCGACCGATCGAGGGCGCGCACCGTCGCCGGTGGGGGAGGGGAGCGCAGATACGACGAAGGCCGTCTCGCTGGTGCGAGACGGCCTTCGTCGTGGTGACTGTGCGGATCAGTCGAGGGCCTTGCCGCCCTTCTCCTGCAGGGCGATGAGCGCCTGCTTCTCCGCTTCGTGCTGCTCGTGAGCGATGCGCTCGTTGAGCGCCTGATCCTCGGCGCTGTCCGGAACCAGCACGGTGCCCGAACCCGGCGATCCCGCTGCGCCGAGCTTGTTCATCCGCTTCGGCAGCGGCGCGCCCTCGTAGGGGAGCGGGATCGGGTGACCGTGGTCGTCGACCGGTCCGAGCGGCTGGTGGATCTCGATGTACTCGCCCTTGGGCTCGCGGCGGATGATGCCCGTCTCGATGCCGTGTGCGAGGACGTCGCGGTCGCTGCGCTGCAACGACAATGCCCAGCGGTACGCGATGAAGTACACCAGCGGCGGGATCACCAGCAGACCGATGCGGCCCATCCAGGTGGTCGCGTTGAGCGAGATGTGGAACTTCAGCGCGATGATGTCGTTCATACAGCTCACCGTGAGGATGATGTAGAACGCCAGGGCCATCGCTCCGACCGCCGTGCGCACCGGGGTGTCACGCGGACGCTGCAGCAGGTTGTGGTGCGCGGTGTCGCCGGTCAGCTTCTTCTCGATCCAGGGGTACGTGAAGAGCAGGCCGAAGATCACGCCGATGACCACAACGACCCAGAAGATCGCGGGGATCGTGTAGTTGCCGAGGTAGAGCTCCCACGGCGGCATCAGTCGGGCGAAGCCGTCGGTCCACATCATGTAGATGTCGGGCTGCGAGCCCGCCGAGACCTGCGCCGGGTTGTACGGGCCGATGTTCCACACCGCATTGATCTGGAAGACGCCGGCCATCAGGGCGAGAACGCCGGTGATGATGGCGAAGAAGGCACCGCCCTTGGCGGCGAACACCGGAAGGATGCGAACGCCGACGACGTTCTTCTCGGTGCGGCCGGGGCCGGGGAACTGCGTGTGCTTCTGGTACCAGACCAGAGCCAGGTGAGCACCGATCAGACCCAGGATGATGGCCGGGAAGATCAGGATGTGCAGGACGTACAGGCGCGGGATGATGATGTCGCCCGGGAAGTCGCCGCTGAACAGGGCCCACTGGACCCAGGTACCGATCAGCGGAATGCCCAGGACGATGCCCGACATCGCGGCGCGAACACCGGTGCCCGAGAGCAGGTCGTCCGGCAGCGAGTACCCGAAGAATCCCTCGAACATCGCCAGCAGCAGCAGGAAGCAGCCGATGACCCAGTTCGCCTCACGCGGGCGGCGGAACGCGCCGGTGAAGAAGATTCGCATCATGTGGATGATGATCGACGCGGCGAACAGCAGGGCCGCCCAGTGGTGGATCTGGCGAACGAAGAGTCCGCCGCGGACCTCGAAGGAGAGGTTCAGCGTGGTCTCGTACGCGCGACTCATGGTGACGCCGTTGAGCGGCTGGTAGGCGCCGTCGTAGATGACGTGAGCCATCGACGGGTCGAAGAACAGAGTCAGGTACGTACCGGACAGCAACAGGATGATGAAGCTGTACAGCGCGATCTCGCCCAGCAGGAACGACCAGTGGGTGGGGAAGACCTTGTTGATCTGTCGACGCATACCGGCCGCGAGGTGGTACCGCGAGTCGACCTCTTCTGCCTGCGTGGCGAGGCGGTCAGCGATCGTCATGACTTACGCTCCCAGAATGCCGGTCCGACGGGCTCGATGAAGTCGCCGTTGGCGACCATGTAGCCCTGGTTGTTAACACTGATGGGCAGCTGCGCCAGCGCACGTGCGGCCGGTCCGAAGACCGCCTTGCCGTACTCGAGGGCGTTGAACTGCGACTGGTGGCACGGGCAGAGGATCCGGTTGGTCTGCTGCTCGTACAGCGAGGTCGGGCAACCCAGGTGACTGCAGACCTTCGTGTAGGCGTAGTAGTCGCCGTAGTTGAAGCTCTCCTGGCCCTTGCGCTTGATGACGCGCTCGGCGTCGGCCGGACGCAGGCGGATCAGCATGACGGGGTTGCGGACCGCGCGAAGACCCTCGAGCAGCTTGTGGCGGGACTCCTCGGTCTCGCCGTAGCCGTCGGAGACGCGCCACGGGAAGACGGTCTCCATGGCGCCGGCGTCGAGGTCCTCCGGTCGGACCAGGGCCACCTGGTACGGGTTGCCGGTGTCGCGGCGCAGGAAGACGGTCTCGCCCTTGGTCTCGTTGTAGATCGGCGACCAACCGGTGTGCCACAGGGGAGCGTCGTCGCCCTTGGCCCACGGGTTCTTGATGAAGCCGCCGATCGCGGCGACGCCGCCGGCCACCGACAGTGCGCCGAGGCCGAAGACCGCCGAACCGATGATCATCTTGCGGCGGGGGAGGGTGGAGGTCTCCAGCGTGTCGTCGAGTTCAGCGACGATGGTCTGCTTGTCTACCTCCGCCGAACCGCCGTCGTGACGATCCTGCACCGAGATCTCGGCCGGGATGAACCGCTTGGTCAGCTGAACGACGCCGAATCCGAACGACAGGATCGAGAGACCGAAGGTGACGCCGAGCAGAGGCGTGTACAGGGTGTAAGCCCAGTAGCCCGACTCGTCCGGCATGCGGAACTGCCATTCATTCCAGATGAACAGCGCGAAGCCGGCGATGGCGAAGAGGCCTGCCAGCACGAACCAGATCGCGACAGCGAACTCGGCGCGCTTCTCGGCCTTCGTGCCCGGCTCGGGGAAACGCTCGGCGCGGTGGATGATCTCCACTCCGTCGAGGTTGGTACCGAGACGGACCTTCTCGTCGCGAGACATTGCGGCGAGTTCGTCGTCGGACGGGACGTCCTTACTCGTGTCGCTCAATTTCGTGATCCAATCCACATTGCGCCGGCGACGACCGCCGTCACGCCGACAACCCACATGACGATGCCCTCAGAGACCGGACCGAAACCGCCCAGTCCGTAACCGCCGCTGGGGTTGGCGGTGTCCACGTAACGGACGTAGCCGATGATGTTCTTCTTCTCGTCCACCGACAGCTGACGGTTCGAGAACTTGGGCATGTTCTGCGGTCCGGTGAGCATCGCGGTGTAGAGCTGCTGCGGGTTGACGTCCGTCAGCGGGGGAGCGAACTTACCGCCCGAGAGAGCGCCGCCACGACCGGTGAAGTTGTGGCAGGAGGCGCAGTTGAGACGGAACAGCTCCGAACCGCGGCCGATGTCGGTGCCGCGCAGCGAGTCCATCGCGAGGACGGGGAAGCCGTCCTTGTACTTGATGTTGCCGTCGGCGTCCTTCTCGTACATGACCGACGGACCGCCGCCCATCGCCTGGATGTAGGCGCCGAGCTGGTCGATCTGAGCCTCAGTGAACTTGGCGGGCTTGCGCTGCGCCTGAGCCTCGTTGCGCGAGGCCGGCATGCGGCCGCTGGAGACCTGGAAGTACACCGCGGCGTCACCGACGCCGATGAGCGACGGACCGCGGTCCCGGACGCCCTCGAGGTTGGCGCCGTGGCAGGTGATGCAGGAGGTGTCGTACAGCTGCTTGCCTGCGGCGACGGAGCTCGCGCTCTTGTCGTCGGCGGTCGCGACCTGCGGCTTGGGCGAGATCAATGCGGCGATGATGCCGGTGGCGATCAGGCCCAGCAGAAGGAAGATGGTGCCGCTGGCTCGGCGACGGAGCTTGCGACGCCGCTTAGCGCGCGCGGCGTCGTTGTTGTCATCGGACGGGTCGCGGTCTTCCGGCGAACTCGGTGGAGATGATCTCATCTGTGACTCTCTACTAAGCGGTTTGGACTGAATGTATGTGAACCGGTCCGGCGGGCCGGCCGGTTCTTCGGCCGCCGGGGGCTACCGGATGAAGTAAATGACGACGAACAGCGCGATCCACACCACGTCGACGAAGTGCCAGTAGTACGAGACGACGATCGCAGCTGTCGCCTGCGCCGGAGTGAACTTCGACAGGCGTGTGCGGATGAGGAGGAAGACGAACGCGAGGAGACCGCCGATGACGTGCATGCCGTGGAAACCGGTCGCCATGTAGAAGACCGACCCGTATGCGCTCGACGAGAGCGTGGTGCCCTCGTTGATGAGCGAGTAGTACTCGTAGGCCTGGCCGCACACGAAGAAGGTGCCCATCAGCAGGGTCAGCGTGTACCAGCGACGAAGGCCGTACACGTCGCCGCGCTCGGCGGCGAAGACACCTGCCTGGCAGGTGAACGAACTGAGAATCAGAACCGTGGTCACCGGCACGGCGAGCCAGAGGTTCAGATGTGTCGGCGGCTGCGGCCAGCCGTCCGATGCATTGGCCCGAGCGACGAAATACATCGCGAAGAGGCCAGCGAAGAACATCAATTCGCTCGACAGCCACACGATGGTGCCGACGCTGACCATGTTCGGACGGTTCAGCGAGTGCACGCGTGAGGTGATGGCGGTTTCTGAGTTACCCACAGCGCTAGTCACAAGAGAAGTATGACGGTTCGTAGTAACCGTTGACCACCCGGGTCGGAAAATTGCTCGAAGTCGCCTGCTTTCCGCAGGTAGAGCCGATGACGACGAGTCTACCGGCGTGTCCTGAGACCAGGATGAGGGTTTACGGTGGACGCCATGACGATATGGCGTGAGGTGGCGTGATGGTCTCGTGGAAGCTGCCCTGGCGCAGTGACGCCGCGCGCGCACCCGAGCCCGTGGTGGGCGATCCGGATCTGCGGGTCGTCGTCTCCGGCACCGACGAGACGGTCGCGAGTTCGGTGGCATTGGCGCAGGCGGGGTTCGCCTCGACCGAGGCCGTGGTTCTGCGGCATGTGGTGCGACTGCCCGCCTCGGCGGTCAGCGGTGTCCTCGAGCGTGTCGGTGCGGACGGTTACGCGGTCGACGAGAGTCCGGTGGATGAGCGTGTGGCGGCTGCGGGGCCCGACACAGCGGACGACGCGCTGACGACCCTCGCGCTTGCTCGGGTGATGCCGGTGGATGCGGTGGCGCTCTCTCGGGAGCGGGCCCGCATCGCGAGCATGGTCTCGCGCGCGGAGGGGGCCGTCGTCGGTTGGGCGGTGCTGCGGCCGGCGGGTGCCGGGGAAGCCGGTGCGCCCGGTCGCTGAACTGCGGCGGATACTCCGCTGACGCGTCCGGGAGGCTGCCGTTAGGGTGGTTCGCGTGACTGCTGACGACGTGACTGCCGCCGAGAACGCTTACACCTGGCCGTATGTACTCGGCAAAGTGACCGATCGGGTCGATCTGACGGTGGACGAGGCGGCGTGGGCGATGCGCGAGATCATGTCCGACGCGGCGACCGGCGCACAGATCGCTGCGTTCGGTGTCGGCGTCAAAATGAAGGGCGCCTCGTCGTCGGAGTTGCGAGGGCTGTCGGAGGCGATGCTCGCGCTCGCGAACCGCATCGAGGTGTCGGGGGCGGCGGTCGACATCGTCGGGACCGGGGGCGACCGCTCCCACACCGTCAACATCTCCACGATGACATCGGTGGTCGTGGCCGCTCTGGGTGTTCCGGTGGTGAAGCACGGGAACCGTGCGGCCTCGTCGAAGAGCGGCGGAGCCGACGTGCTCGAGGCGCTCGGCGTGGCGATCACGCTGCCGCCAGCCGCGGTCCAGCAGTGCGTCGAGGAACTCGGTATCGGCTTCTGCTTCGCGCCGGTCTTTCATCCGGCCTTCCGCTTCACAGGACCGCCGCGCAGTCAGATCGGCATTCCGACGGTCTTCAACGTGCTCGGGCCGCTGACGAATCCGGCGTCGCCGGAAGCCGGACTCATCGGCTGCGCCTTCTCCGACCTCGCGCCGGTGCTGGCGCAGGCCTTCGCAGAGCGCGGCAACCGGGTGCTTCTGGTTCGAGGCGACGACGGTCTCGACGAGTTGACGACCACCACCACCTCCACCGTGTGGCAGATCATCGGCGGCCGTTCCCGCGAACTGACCCTCGATCCCCGAGATCTCGGAATCGATCTCGTCGAGCTGTCAGCCCTGCAGGGCGGAGACGCTTCGGTCAACGCGCAGATCGCCCGTGAGATGTTCGCCGGTGCCCGCGGTGCGGTGCGTGACGCGGTGGTCCTCAACGCCGCGGCCGCTGTGGTCGCCTTCGAACAGGACGAGATGTTCACTCAGGAGGAGTTCATCGCGGCGATGCGCGATGCTCTCGCGAGGGTCGAGGCCGTGATCGACTCGGGCGGGGCGGCGGACCTGCTGTCGCGCTGGGCGCAGGTCAGCAACCGCCTCGCCGCCGAGCACGGCTGATCTCACCCTCCCGCGCGGTAGCGGCTCGGGGTGAACCCGAGCACCGAGGCGAAGTCGCGTGTCATATGGGCGTGATCGGTGTAGCCGAGCTCGGCGGCGATCTCGGCGAGGGATTCGTCCGGCCGTGTCCGGACGCGGTGCGCCGCCTCCTGCAGTCGACGGCGGCGGATCAACGCCGCCGGTGACAGGCCGACGTACTTGGCGGTGAGGCGCTGCAGGGTCCGTTCGCTGATCCCGAAGAGTTCGGCCGATTGATCGACCCGGATCAGAGCGGGGTCGGACTCGAGCGCGGTCACCGCGCGGTTCGCGAGCAGCGCCTCGTCGGTGAGCGACGCGCGAGCCCGCAGCCACCGTCCCACCGTCTCGGCAGCGGCCGCGGGGTCGGGCGGGGAGCCCATTCCAGTGGTCATCTCAGTGCTCACCGCGGCGTGCAGGTCCGGTGCGGACACCACGGTGACGGTGTCGAGATGTTCGGCGGGACGGATGGGGAGTGCTCCTGCGGCCGCGGGCCGCAGGAGTGCTCCAACGGCCCATCCTGTTCCTGCCAGGTCCCGATGACTGATCCGGGTGGTCGCACCGGCCACCACGACGTGATCGTGCTGAACCACCAGATTCAGGGCGCCGAAGCCGATGACCTCCTGGCGGCTGACACGGCCGGTCGGCAGCTGCCAGCGGCAGATCCAGAACCACCGGACCAGGTCGGCCGTCGCGCCGATGGCGGGAAGTCGATGGAACTCGGGAAGCGACTCGGGGCGCAGGACGCCTCGGTCGGACGGGACATCGGGGCGCGTCACGCCTCGCCGATCGAGAACCCGCCCTCCACCTCGGCGCTGGCGTAACTGCGGAACGCGATGTGCGTGGCACTCGTGCGGACACCGGGAAGACGGTTGATGGCGCCGGTCACCACCGAGGCGATCTCCTCGTGATTGCGCACCCGGACCTTGGCGATCAGGTCCACGTCGCCGGCGCACGAGTACACCTCGGTGACGCCCGGGATCTCGGCGACGGCCTGGGCCGTCTCGGGGATCTGATGGATGTCGGCTCCGATGAGAACGATGGCGGTGATCATGGGCTCGACTCTAGTGGCTTGCCGCCAGGCCGTTAGCGACTCGTCGCCTCGCGCGCCGATCGCGCAATGCGTGCGAAGTCGCGCCAGCGCTCGGCCGCGCCGATCGGCAATGAGAGCTGGTCGCTCACGTCGACCAACCGCGTACCGGACTCGTACAGCCATCGCTCGATCAGCGCCGTCTCCTCGGCAGGCGCACCGGCGAGCGGTCCGCTGTCGTCGGCCGGGGGCAACACGGTCGTGGACGCGGCTCTGAGTCGTTCGACGACCGCCATCGGGGCCACGCCGCGAGCCGCGTGCGCGGAGCCGGCCAGGCGCCCGTATCTGACGACGCTCAGCTCCCAGCCGCCGGCACCGTCGGGCCGTGCGCCCACGACCTCCGGCCGCTGCGCCACCGCCGCGAGCCGCTGCGTCCGGGCGAGGGTCTCGATGGTCGCCGACAGCCGGTCGCGCGCCCGGGCCGCCGACTCGAACCGGCGCTGCTGGGCCAGGTACTCGACGCGTTCGCACAGAACCGCGAGAAGCGAGTCGGACCGTCCCGAGATCAGGTCGCGTACGGCCTCGACTCGGCAGAGGTAGTCCGGCAGCGTCTGCGGGCGGTCACTGGCGGCGCGGCACGTTCCCGGCAGCGTCGCGACGAGCGGATCCGGCAGTCGTCCCGCCTCCGTCGGCCCCTCACACCAGTGGTGACTCGCCTTCTTCAGGTCGGCGCCGCACGTCCGCAGCCCCGCCGCCCCGGAGAGGACGTCCGCCACCTCCAGCGCGACCGCCCGGCTCGTCACCGGCCCGAGCGATTCGGTCCCCGGCGTGCGCGACACCTTGAGGCGCGGGAAGCGCTCGGCGGTCAGGGTGATCCACCAGCCCCGCTGCGGATTGCGGGAGCGGCGATTGTAGGACGGCTTGTGGACTCCGAGGAGTCGCAGTTCGGCGACCCCGGCCTCCAGCGCATGAGCGCACTCGACGTGATCGACGCGGGTCGCGAGTGAGACCATCTCGGCGATCCGGGTGCGGGTGTCGCTTCCGTTGAAGTACCCGGAGACGCGACGGTGGAGGTCGACGGCGGTACCTATATATAGGACCTCCTCCGACGGACCGCGGAAGAGGTAGACGCCGGGCCGATGGGGGAGCCCGGACGCCATCGTGCGTTTGGCGCGCATCGCCGGCGTCGCCCGGGGCAGATACGTGGTCAGATCGCCCACCGTTCGCACCCCCTGGTCGCCGACGCGCTCCAGAAGTCGATGGAAGACGTCGACCGTGGCACGGGCGTCGTCCAGCGCACGGTGGGTCGGCCGGACCGAGACGTCGAACAGATCGGCCAGCGCGAAGAGTTTGACGCTCGGCGCCTCCTGCCTGCTCAGAATCCGTCGGGCCATCACCACAGTGCACAGGGACGCGGAGAACGGCCACGGCAGGCCCGCTCGGGCAGCGCTCCTCCGCAGGAACCCCATGTCGAAGCGGGCGTTGTGCGCCACCAGGACGCACCCGCGGGCGAACTCGACGAAGGACGGCAGCACCGCCTCGACGGCTGGCGCGTCGTAGAGCATGGCGGTGGTGATTCCGGTGAGGGCGACGATCTGCGGCGGGATCGCGCGCCCGGGGTCGACCAGCGTCGCGAACTCGCCGAGCACTTCGCCTCCGCGGATCTTGACCGCACCGATCTCGGTGATGCGGTCGTTCTCCGGACTGCCGCCCGTGGTCTCGAGGTCGACCACCACGAAGGTGGTCTCCCGCAATGGAGCGGAGGTGAACTCGTCGGCCTCGGGAAGGTCGGCGAACGACAGCTGTTCGACGGTCATGGCCGAACCGTACGGCGGGGCTCTGACAGCCCCGGCCCGACGCGCTTCGACGGACGGAGATGTCGTAGGGGCGTCGTAGTCTCCACCCGAGGTCGACGGCGACGAGACGTCTTCGGGTCGCGGACAACGTGATTGCCCGGTTTCGCCGTCTCCACCGAGATGATGAGAGGCAGATCACATGAAAATTGACTGTGCGCGGTGTCCGATGCGAGCGCGAGCCTGCGGCGACTGCATGATGCAGGTCTTCTTCGGTCCGCCCACCAGCGGTTATGGGGTCATGGAGAACCCTGACCCCGCCGGTGCCGAACTCGCCGACGCGATCGATGTGTTCGCTGACACAGAATTGATCTCCCCTGAGGTCGCGGGTGCGGCCAAACGGGGTGTCGTCGCAGGTGATGACACTTTCCGGGAGTCGTGGCCGGGTGGCCTCCGCGCCGTGTGAGCCGGTAGTGGACGGCACGCCTACGGCGGGCCAGTGGACATCGCTGTCAGGGTTTCGTAATCTTTCCGAGACCTTCCAGTCAGGGATGTCCCGGAGCAGTCCGGGTGCCCGGTGGGTCATCGCCTAATCGCCCTCACCAACGGGGGCGAACCGGGGAACCACTTCCTCCGTGCGACCGATGTGAATCGTGCGTGCGGATTGGGGTGAATCGCACAAGGATTGAAGCTTCGGGCTTCTTTCTGCCTGCGTAGGGTCCATCTCTTCCGGCCCGAACCCGACAGCTAACCCGGTCGGCGATAAGGGAGAACAACAAGGAGTACGTGTTTTCGTGGGCAAACATAGTTTGGAGCAGACCAGTGCCGGCCGTAAGGCCGCCAAGTCCGCAGTGCTCGCCGGCTCGATCGCCATCGGCGGATCGCTGGCGTTCGCCGCAGCTCCCGCACATGCCACTCCGGTGACCGTTCCGAACGTCGGCACCTTCGACGTTCCGGGACTGCCGCAGAACCTGGTGCCGAAGGCCCCGCAGGCCCCGAGCCTGGACATCGGCACCCCGCAGCAGGTGCGCGCCAAGAAGGCGCTGCGCTACGCGGAGTCCAAGATCGGCGCGCCGTACGTCTACGGTGCGGCCGGCCCCAACGCCTTCGACTGCTCGGGTCTGACCTCGTGGGCCTACAAGCAGGCCGGGAAGATCATCCCGCGTGACAGCTACGGTCAGCTCGGCGGCGGCACTCCCGTCGCATCGCTGGCACAGGCCCAGCCCGGCGACATCCTGATCTTCAACGGCGGCGGCCACGCAGGCATCTACGCCGGCAATGGAATCTTCGTCCACTCGTCCACCGAGGGCGTTCCGGTGAAGCGCGACAAGGTGAACGCGTGGAACCTGACGGGTATTCGCCGCTACTGAGCAGCGACTGCCGTTTGAACTTCGGTGAAGGGCGGGACGGCGTGAAGTGCGCCGGCCCGCCCTCACGGGTATGAAGGATCGAGTGCGAGTGGTGTTGAAGAGTCGAACGTCCCGGACGCTCAGACGGGCGGCCGCCTTCGGGCTGGCAGCCGTGTCCGCGTCGACGATCATGGTCGGGGCCCCCGTGTCAGCCGACCCGGCGCGCACCCCCGACCAACTGCTCTCGAAGTACCGCTCGCTCTCGGTGAACGCCGAGAAGACCTCCGAGGCGATGAACGCCGCGCAGGTCGAGTACGACAAGCAGCGCCGCATCGTCGCCGTCGAACGACGCAAGGCCGACAAGGCGGCCCATCAGCTCACCGCGATGCAGGGCCAGATGGACGCGGCCCAGAAGAAGGTGGACGCCCTCGCGCGCGTCAGCTACCGCGGCGCTCGCATCAACCGCCTCTATGCGATGCTGGTGAGCGATTCGCCCCAGAATCTCCTCGACAACATGTCGGGTCTGGAAGTGATGTCCCGCCAGTCGGCGGCCGACCTGCGGTCGGTGGTGAAGACCGCACGCGAGGCCAAGGCCGCCAAATCGGAGGCCGAGAAGACCGCCGCAGCCGCGACCCAGGCCATTGCCGCCTCGGAGAAGCAGCGCGGTGAACTGCAGGCCAAGCAGGCGAATCTGCAGATCGAAGCCGTTCAGATCCGCGCCATCTACCAGTCGATGACCGGCAAGCAGCTCGCCGCGCTGCGCGGGCCGAAGTACAACTTCGACCCCCGGGCCGTGCCGAAGGGGACCTCTCCGGAACTCGTGGCCGTCCAGGCCGCGATCTCGCGTACCGGTGATCCGTACGTCTGGGGCGCCACCGGGCCGAACCAGTTCGATTGCTCCGGCCTGATGCTGTGGGCCTATAAGCAGGCCGGACGTTCGATTCCGCGGACCAGCGAGGCCCAGCTCGCAGGCGGCACCCCGGTCGATCGCAACGACCTCGAGCCGGGAGATCTGATCATCTACTACCCGGATGCCACGCACGTCGGGATGTATGTGGGCGACGGTTACGTGGTGCACGCATCGACCTTCGGTGTGCCGGTCGCGGTGGTGCCGATCGACAAGGCCGGCCCGTACAACTCCGCGCGACGGTACTGAGTGCGCCCCCAGCGTGCCGCGATCGCGGCCACTGTCTTGGCGGCCGTGACTGCCGCGTCGCTCACCGCCTGTGGCTCCGATGCCGATCACCCATCGGCCACTTCGTCTCCGACGATCGCGACGACGCCGCTGAACCCGTTCGAACAGCAGCGCTACGACGGCGTCACCGCCCTGCTCGACCAACTGTCGTCGGCGCTGCGCAACGGCGACCGCAGAGGTCTGTCCGAACTCATCGATCCGGCCGCCACCGTCGAGTTCCGGCATCGGCTCGACGCCGTGGCTGCCGATTTCGCATCGGCGCCGGTGGGAAAGCCGCTCAAACTCAAGGAATTCCGCTATCGAGTGGCGCCCCAGACCGGCCCGGAGCACCTTCTCGAACCGGATTTCGAGGCGAAGCTCGAAGCGGCCGGCGCCTCCGACAGTTGGGTGACGCCCGTCGATCTCGACTACGCGCTGGGAGGCGCGTCGTCGCCTGGACTCGACGAACCGACGGTGACCCTCCACCAGAGCCTGACCTTCGCGCGATACGGCGACGACTGGAAAGTCGTCGGCGACGGTGGCCTGGCGCCCGACCCGTCGCAGGCCTCACGCGAGAATCCGAAGGCACCCGAGGTGGGACCGTGGGCGTTTCCGGGGCTGTCGGCGAACGACGTGCGCACCTCCGGGGGGACCTCGACGGTTCTGTGCTACCGGGGCGCGGAGAAGACCGCGGCTCAGGTCGCCGAAATCCTGCCCGCTGCGGTGGATGAGGTATCGAAGTTCTGGGGCGACGACTGGGTCCGGCGGATCGCGGTGATCTCCACCGCCGACGGCGCTCAGTTCTCCGGACTCACGAGGACCGTTCCGGTCGACACCTCAGCTGCCGCGGCCGCCACCGTGTACACCATGATCGATCGTCAGAATCAGCAGGTGGTGGGACAGCGGATCGTGCTCACGCCCGCCGCCCGTGCCCTGTCGAAGCCGGCGCTCGCCGTCGTGATCCGCCATGAGCTCACGCACGTCGCCTCGCGGCTCAACACCGCCGAGAACGCGCCGCTGTGGCTCACCGAGGGCGTTCCGGAGTACGTGGGCCGCAAGGGCACTTACCGGGACTTCGTCGACGCCGCACCGGAATTGGCCGCTGCCGTGGCCGCCGGCGACGTTCCGAAGGCGCTGCCCTCGGACGGGTCGTTCTCCGTCGACTCGGACGCGGCCCGGATCGCCTATCAGGAGGCGTGGTCGTTCGCGGCCTTCGTCGGCCAGAGGTTCGGCGAGGAGAAGCTCAAGAAGATGTACATCGGTGTCGGCAAGGGCGGAGACACCTCGACCACCGACGACGCGATGAAGGACGCGCTGGGTGCCGACAAGTCGACGGTGGTCGCCGACTGGCAGGCGTGGCTGCGCACCCAGGTGCGCCGGTGAGACGAACGCTGCTTGTCACCAACGACTTCCCGCCTCGGCCGGGCGGCATCCAGTCGTACCTGGAGAACCTGATCGCCTTCCTCCCGCCGGAGGACGTCATCGTCTACGCGCCGACGTGGCGGGGCTGCGAGGAGTACGACTGCGCGGCTCCGTACCGGATCGTCCGCCATCCCACGAGCCTGATGCTGCCGACTCCCGGAGTGCTGCGAAGGGCTGCGAATCTCGTGCGCGACAACGATGTTCACACAGTCTGGTTCGGCGCGGCGGCTCCGCTCGCGGTCCTCGGGCCCAAGCTCCGGAAGGCCGGGGCTCGGCGGATCGTCGCGAGCACACACGGTCACGAGGTCGGGTGGTCGATGCTGCCCGGCGCCCGCCAGGTACTCCGGTACATCGGCGACCACACCGACGCGATCACCTACGTCAGCCGCTACACCCGCGGCCGGTTCGCGGCGGCCTTCGGCCCGCGGGCATCGCTCGAGTACGTCTCCTGCGGAGTGGACGTCGGCCGGTTCGCGCCGGACTCCACGGCGCGGCGCGTGCTGCGGGAGCGCTACGGACTGGGCGACGCACCCACAGTGCTCTGCCTGTCGCGGCTCGTGCCGCGCAAGGGCCAGGACATGCTGATCAGGGCGTGGCCCGCGATCCGTGACGCAATTCCCGACGCGCGGCTGATGATCGTCGGCGGCGGTCCCTACGCCGATGCGCTGCACCGGCTCGCCGAGGAGAACGGCGTGATGGATTCGGTGACCTTCACCGGCGGCGTCCCCGCCGCGGAACTGCCGATGCACCACGCGATGGCCGACGTATTCGCCATGCCGACCCGCACCCGGGGCGGCGGCCTCGACGTGGAAGGCCTCGGCATCGTCTTTCTCGAGGCCTCGGCCAGCGGTGTGCCGGTGGTGGCGGGCGACTCGGGCGGGGCGCCCGAGACGGTGCGCGAGAGCCTGACGGGCACCGTCGTCGACGGCCGTGACCGGGCCGCCGTCGCCGGGGCGATCGTCGAGATCCTCTCCTCACCGCGGCTCGCTGCGGCGATGGGGGAGGCCGGACGCGAATGGGCAGTGGAGAACTGGCAGTGGAAGATGCAGGCCGCGCGCCTCATGCGGCTGCTGTGACGAGCGCCGTCCGGTCCGGCCGACCACGCCGCCCCACGCGCTTGAACTGACGATCCCCGCGAACCCGTCGGAACGGGTTCGCGGGGATCGTCATACCGCGTCTCGGTGCCCGCAGGCACGCACCGGCGGCTACTTGCGGTAGATCGCCGCGATCTCCTCGGCCCACTTGTCGGCCACCACGTTGCGCTTCACCTTCAGCGTGGGGGTCAGTTCGCCCGAGTCCTCGCTGAAGTCGGTCGGGAGGATGCGGAACTTCTTGATGGTCTCGGCGTGGGAGACGGTCTCGTTGGCGGCGTCGACGGCCTCCTGGACCTCGGCCAGCAGGTCGGGATCCTGCGCCAGATCGGCGACGCTGAGGTCGGCGGACTTGCCGTGGCGCTCCTTCCACGCCGGGAAGGCCTCGAGATCGATCGTGATGAGTGCGCCGATGAACGGTTTCTGATCGCCGACCACCACGGCCTGCGACACCAGTGCGCTCGCGCGGATGATGTCCTCCATCGGCGCGGGCGAGACGTTCTTGCCGCCGGCGGTGACGATGATCTCCTTCTTGCGGCCGGTGATGCTCAGGTAGCCGTCCTGGTCGAGGGCTCCGATGTCGCCGGTGTGGAACCAGCCGTCGGTGATCGCGGTAGCGGTGGCCTCGTCGTTGCGCCAATAGCCGGTGAAGACCACCTCGCCGGAGAGTAGGATCTCGCCGTCGTCGGCGATCCGGACGGCGTTGCCCGGGACGGGCCGGCCGACGGTGCCGACCTTCACCTGGCCGGGGGTGTTCACCGTGATCGCGGCGGTGGTCTCGGTGAGGCCGTAGCCCTCGTATACGGGGATGCCGACGCCGCTGAAGAAGTGTCCGAGGCGCGAACCGAGGGGTGCGCCGCCGGAGATCGCGAGTTCGCAGACCCCGCCGAGCGCGGCGCGCAGCTTGGCGTACACCAGCTTGTCGAACACCGCGTGCTTCGCGCGCAGCAGCAGGCCCACGTCACCGTTCTGGGCGGCCGTCGAATACTGCACGGCGACGTCGGCCGCGAGATCGAAGATCTTGCCCTTCCCGCCGTCGTGCGCACTCTGGCGTGCCGAGTTGAACACCTTCTCGAAGACGCGGGGGACCGACAGGATCAGCGACGGCTTGAAGACGGAGAAAGTCGGCAGCAGATTGGGGATGTCGCTGGTGTACCCGACCTCCATGCCCGCCTCGAGCGCGACCAGGTTGATCGCGCGGGCGAGTACGTGTGCCATCGGCAGGAACAGCAGCAGGCGCTTGCCGTCGCCGAGCAGAGCATTCAGCGGGGTCTCCATCACGCCGGCGATCTCGCCGAGCAGGTTGGAGTGGGTCAGCATGCAGCCCTTGGGGCGGCCCGTGGTCCCCGAGGTGTAGATGAGGGTGGCCGGACTGGAGGCCTTGAGCGTCCGACGACGCGCGTGGACCTCCTCGTCTGCCACGTCCTTGCCGCGCTCGGTGAGGAGTTCGACGACTCCCGGGCCGTCGGCGACGTCGATCTGGAACACCTGGACCGAGTCGTCCACCGATTCCACCGTGTCGATGACGGCGCGGTGCCCGGCGGTCTCGGCGATGATCGCCGTAGCGCCGGAATCGCGCATGATCCAATCGATCTGGGGACCGGAGGAGGAGTCGTAGACCGGGACGGTGATCGCGCCGGCCGACCAGATGGCGAAGTCCAGGAGAGTCCATTCCAGGCGCGTGGCCGAGACCAACGCGACGCGGTCGCCCGGTTCGATGCCCGAGGCGATCAATCCTTTGGCGATCGCCGTGACCTGTGCTCCGGCCTCGGCCGCGGTGACCGGGAGCCACTGCGAGCCGGACTGACGACGGAACACGGTCTTGCCGCTCTGCTTCTCGACGATGTCGAAGAGCACGTCGGACGCGTTCCGCTCCTCGGGGATCTGAAACTTCGCGGGCACGCGGCACTCGGCCATGTAATACACCTTCCGGAACGGAAATTTCTCAGAACGACCTGAATCTCTGAGTGATCTTAGACCCACTCGGAGTGCCGGTTACGCACGAGTCGGGTTTCACCCACGGGGCCGGGTGTGTGAAGCTAGGACGGTGACGAGCATTCAGGTTGCCGACGAGGTCTTCGTCGCTGCGGCGCCGTCGCTCGCCGGTGCGGTGGTGGGCGATCGGGCGCGCTGGCGGCAGTGGTGGCCGGACCTCCGGCTGACCGTGGTCGAGGACCGCGGAGACCAGGGCGTGCGGTGGACGGTGGCCGGACCGGTCGAGGGCACCATGGAGATCTGGTGCGAGCCGTGCATGGACGGTTTCATCCTGCACTACTACCTGCACGCCGAGCCGTCGCGCCCACTGCCGGACGGGGCGCGCGAGCGGATGGACGCGGTCGCAGAGCTGAACCGCCGCAGGCGCATCGCGGGCAAGGAGATGTCCTTCCATGTCAAGGCGCTGCTCGAGGGAGACCGCGAGGCCGGGGCGCCCGCGGCGTCTGCCGCCGCGGGGGCGTAGCGATGGCCGACCACACCGAGCAGTCGATCGTCATCAACGCCGACGTGGCGGACGTGATGGCAGTGATCGCCGACTTCGACAACTATCCGCAGTGGGTCACCGCGGCCCGCGAGGTGACCGTTCTGGAACGGGACGCGTGGGGACGGGGCGTTCGGGTGCGATTCGTCCTCGACGCGGGAGTCCTCGCCGACACCTACGAACTCCGATACACGTGGGACGAGGACGGCGACGGTGTCTGTTGGACGCTCGTCTCGAGTGAGCTGCAGCGCGCTCAGGAGGGCAGTTACCGTCTGGCGCAGCAGGTTCCGGGTTCGACCAAGGTGACCTACGCTCTCATGGTGGACCTTCACATCCCGATGATCAGCCAGTTGAAGCGACGCGCGGAGAAGGCGATCACCGAGGCCGCGCTCGGCGACCTGAAGAAGAGGGTCGAAGGCTGATCGATCTAGCGCCCATCGATCTGGTGCTCGGGCCGGGTGGCTCGGGCGTCTCCGTCGTCGCCGCGGCCGCGGCACTGCGGCACACCACGCACCCGCCCGCGGGCGTGCGGCTGGGCGCCGAGCGGGGCACACTGCTCGTCTCTCTCGACTCGCGGTCGTATCTGCCGGAACGTCTCGGCGTTCTTCGGCTCCCCGGGGAACCCGTCGCGGTGACCGCCGACGTCGACCTTCTGCAACTCGACCCGTTGTCCGTGCTGGAGCAGGCGTGGAGCGAGTTCACCGGTGCGCTCACGGCGGTGAGCTCGGGCAAGGCGCTGCTGCCGATAGTCGGTTCGGTGGCGTCGATCGCGCCGGGCGAGCTGTCGGCTCTGCCCGGCGTACAGGAGTTCCTGCTGCTCAGGCGGATTCGCGAAGCCGCGACCGCTGGACGGTGGCGACGCATAGTCGTAGACCTGTCCGGCTGCGGTGATCCGTTCGCCCTGTTGCGGTCGCCGACGGTGCTGTCCGCGGCACTCGAACGGCTGTGGCCGCGGCACGCGCGGCTCGCCGAGGCGGCGGAGAAGCCCGCGGTGGCGCAGTTGTCCGCGGCGGTGGAGGGCATCGACCGCGACTGCCAGGATCTGGCGGATCTGTTCACCGATCCGCACGGGGTGGCGGTCCACGTGGTTGTCGACGCGGGGGACCGCGGAGCGCGTGCGCTCGCAGACCAGATCGCGATCAGCGACCTGATGGCGCTGCCGTTGCGATCGGTGCTGGTCAATGAGGGCGCGGGCGGCGCGGCACAGGTCTGCGCGATCGATACCGCGCGGGCGGTGCTCGGCGGCGACGACACGGTGCAGGTGATGGCCGTGGCCGCCGCGCCGGAGGCGGTCGACCGGCTGTCCCGGATCCGCCGGGTGGTGGTCGATCTGCCGACACCGGGCGGGCGGCCGCGCGGGTCGGGCGCGCTGACCGTCGCGCACGTCTCCGGAGAGGGCCTGGACAGCGTCTTCGAACTGGCGTGGGACCAAGGGCTACCCGACCCCGACCGGCTGGCGCTGGGCAGGTCCGGCGACGATCTGCTGGTGACGGTGTCGGGTTTCCGCTTCCCGGTCCGGCTGCCCTCGGTGCTGCGGCGGTGCCTGGTGACGGGGGCCGACTGGCATGCGGGACGGCTGGTTCTGCGCTTCCGCCCGGACCCGGCCGTCTGGCCGCAGCGGCGCACCCGAACCACTCCGGACGGGGACGGTTGACCGGACGAACGATCCCGGCGACGGGCACGACGAGAAGCCGGTGAACGTACACTCGTCGTTGTGAGCGAGGGCATCGACCGGGTGGGATGTGCGGTCTGTCACCACTCCGGTGCCCGGCGCTGGGGATCGGCCGCCGCGCCCGGTAGCGTCAGGTGTTCGCGATGCGCACCCACGTGCCGTCCGACCCCCGCTTGCTGCCCGACCCCCGTTTGCCCGACCACCGATGTCGGCCCGACCACCGAGGACTCCACCCACGATGACCGACGACCACGACGCCACCGGTTCAGGAGCCGCCGACGCCGGCGACTCCGTGCAGGCGTTGCTGCTCGGTTTCGCGAATCAGATCGACCAGCTCGCCGGTCTGATCGCCGGCACATCCGGGCCGCGAGTCCCGGGTTCCGGGGTTGCGGGATCGGGCATTCCGGAGCTGCTCGGAGACGTCGGCACGATGGTCCGGGAACTCGGCGACCTGCTCGCCCGCATCCTCGCCGCACTGATCGCGGTGCTCGAGGCCGTCGCCGACATGCTGCGCTCGGATCGGTCCGAGCGCGCAGGCACGTCGTCGCGGTTCGAGACGATCTCGGTCAACGTCACGCCGATGGGCAGGTGACGTGACCGCGCGCGCAGGCGACGGGGCGTCGCCCGGTTCGGAACTGACCATCGGCATCGACATCGGCGGCACCAGCGTGAGAGCTTCGGTGGTGGACGCGCGCGGTCGCCAACTCGACACGCTTCGCACGGCGACCCCGCCGACCGCCGAGTCACTCGAGCACTGCCTGCACCGGCTCGTCACCGAACTGCGGGACCGGTGGGCGGTGGCAGCGGTGGGACTGGCGATCGCGGGTTTCCTGACACCCGATCGCCGGACGGTGCGCTTCTCCCCGCATCTGGCCTGGCGCGAGGCTCCGGTACCGGAGACGATGACGCGCAGGCTGGGGTTGCCGGTATTCGCCGAGCACGACGCCAATTCGGCCGCACTCGCCGAGCTGCACTTCGGTGCGGCGGCAGGTGGACACAACACGCTCGTCCTGTCCATCGGCACCGGGATCGGCGCGGGGATGATCATGGACGGGCGGCTCTATCGCGGCAGCTTCGGCGTGGCGCCGGAGTTCGGGCACCTCACCGTGGTTCCGGACGGCCGCCCGTGCAGTTGCGGCAAACGCGGTTGCTGGGAGCGCTACTGCAGCGGGACGGCACTGGTCGACACCGTGCTGGAACTGCTCGCCTCGCACGACTATCCGCGCAGCGTGCTGGCCGCCGAGTCGGAGGCGGACCCGGGCTCGCTCACGGGCAGGCGAGTGGCGGCGGCCGCGGCGGACGGCGACCCCGCGGCACTGGCCGCGTACGAGGACATGGCGCGCTGGCTCGGCTACGGTCTCGGCATGATCGCCGACGTCTTCGATCCGGATCTCATCGTCCTCGCCGGCGGCGTCGGTGCTGCGTCGAGTCTGTTCCTCGACGACGCGCGCGAGCACTATGCGGCGGCGGTCACCGGTAGCGGGCACCGCCGGCTGGCCCGGATCCGCGGTACCCAGCTCGGCGAGGCGGCGGGAACGATCGGTGCGGCCGAGGTGGCACGGCAGGGACTGGCGATGCAGGTGGCGGGCAGTCAGTAGAGTTTCTTCCGATGCGTTCGGGCGCCGGTGCGCCGGTGCAGGTCGGGAATCGAGCAGGAGGGGCAGCAACGTCCATGTGGTACTACCTTTTCAAATACATCTTCATGGGTCCGGCGCTCCGCTTGATGGGACGTCCGCGGATCGAGGGGCTGGAGAACATCCCCAAGGACGGTGCCGCGTTGATCGCGTCCAACCACATGGCGGTGGTCGACAGCTTCTACCTGCCGCTCATGGTGCCGCGGAGGATCTTCTTCCTCGCCAAGAGTGAGTACTTCACGGAGAAGGGCCTCAAGGGGCGCTTCAAGAAGTGGTTCTTCAGCACTTCGGGACAGATCCCGATCGACCGGTCCGGCGCCAGCGCGGCCGCGGACGCGCTTCTGGCGGGCAAGAAGGTGCTTGAGGACGGACGGCTGCTGTGCCTGTATCCGGAGGGCACCCGCTCGCCGGACGGCCGACTGTACAAGGGAAAGACCGGGCTCGCACGGATCGCTCTGGAGACGGGCACACCGGTGATCCCGATCGCGATGGTCGGGACCGATCGGATCAACCCGCCCGGCACGGTGCTGCCGCGGCCCACCCGCATCGTCGTCCGAGTGGGCGAACCGCTCGACTTCTCGCGGTACGAGGGCATGGCAGGCAACCGCTTCATCGAGCGCGCGGTCACCGACGAGATCATGTACGCGCTGATGCGTCTCGGCGGCCAGCAGTACGTCGACGTGTACGCCGCCAGCCTCAAGAACGCCGGCGGAGGCGCCAAGGCGGCGGCACCGACGGCGCCGGCCGCGAAACCGGGCGACGCGGCCTGATCCGATTCCGGACCCCATGACGGTGTCCGCGCCGGCCGTCAAGCGGCCGTGGCGGACACCGTCGTCGTCTCGGGGGCGCGGTACGGCAGCCGCCACAGTGCCACCAGGAGCGTCACGCCCCAGAGCGTGAAGGCGTTGCCGATCAGGTGCTGCCATGCAGCCCAGCCGTGCTCGATGGGCGGCAGGAGCTGGAAAGGCCCCACCGCGAAGATCACGACCCCGGTTCCGGCGAGGCCGAAGTACGTGGCACGGTAGCGGCGCTCATCGACCCGCCAGCCGATCGTCAGGCACAGGAGCAGCGCCGGGACGCACCAGACCCAGTGGTGGGCCCAGGTGGTCGGCGAGACGAGCAGTCCCCACACGGCCACGGCGCACGTGATCGCGAGGGCGTCGACGCGGCCGGTCATCGGTCCGCGCGCGAACGCCTCGGCGGGGCGTGCCGCCAGCACCGCCGCCAGCGCGAGGACCGTGGCCGCGACGCTGGACAGGATCCAGGCGACCTCCGCGGCGCTGCCCGCGTCACCGAACACGCGGAGCCACGCGGCGTTCAGATTCTGATTGATCCGCCCCTCGGGTTGGCCGATCCGGGCGGTGTGGAACAGGGTGTCGGTCCAATACGTGCGGGAGTCGGCCGGCATCCAGATCCAGCCGATCGCCGCCGCGCCGACGAACGCGGCCAGTCCGGTGGCGACGGCGCGGAACCGGCGAGCCACAAGGAACACGCCGAGGAAGACCAGCGGGGTGAGTTTGACCGCCGACGCGATGCCGATCAGGACACCCTGTGCGCGGCGGCCCCCGGCGCGGTGCAGGACGAAGACGTCGATCATGATCATCGCCATCAGCACCACGTTGATCTGACCGAATCCGAGGGTCATCCAGAACGGGTTGAACCAGATGGTCGCGACCGATGCAGCGATCGCGAGCCACCACCGGTTGCCGGGCGAGCCGATGTCGAGCACGGCGAGCGAGAGCTTGGTGACGTAGACCAGCAGCGCGGCGGTGACCAGTGAGATCCCGATGCTCGCGACGGCGAGCGGGATCGCACCCAACGGGGTGAACAGCAGCGCCGCGAACGGCGGGTACGTGAACGGCAGCCAGATGCCGTCGGCGGTGAAGGGCATCGAGCCGTCGGCGTACAGACTCAGGCCCTGATGCCAGATCTGGCCGCCGATGCGGTACACGTCCATGTCGAACCGGGTTCGGGTGCCGAAACTGGATGTGAAGGGCACGCCCAGGATCTGCAGGGCGGCCGAGAGTGCGAATGCGGCGACGATCGCCGCCCTCGCGGCTGGTCCGGGCGACCACCGGGTGAGCCGCTCGGCGAGCCGTTGACCCCGGAGCGCTCCGCCCTCGTCGCGGGGCTGCGTCTGACCGCTTGCAGTGGGCATGAAAGCCAGTATTCCTGTCCGGCATGGATAATCAGAAGTCGTGCGCTACTTCTACGACACCGAGTTCATCGAAGACGGAACCACCATCGAGCTGGTGTCGATCGGGGTGGTCGGCGAGGACGGCCGCGAGTTCTACGCCGTCTCGACCGAATTCGATCCGGCGCGGGCGGGTGACTGGGTACGCACCAACGTCCTCGACAAGCTGCCGTCCCCGGCCGACAAGGCGTGGCGGAGTCGCCGAGCGATCCGCGAGAGCCTCTACGAGTTCCTCACCGCCCCTGGCGACGGCGTCGAACTGTGGGCGTGGGTCGGCGCGTACGACCACGTGGTGGTGTGTCAGCTGTGGGGGTCGATGACCGAGCTGCCGCGGGAGATGCCGCGCTTCACCCGGGAACTCCGACAGCACTGGGAGGCCGCGGGCCGTCCGGAACTGCCTCCGGCTCCGCGCAACGCACACGATGCGCTCGCCGACGCGCGGCACAACCTCGTCAAGTGGCGCGCCATCGAAGCGGCCGTCGGCGGCGGCGCCGGCGTGAACTGACGGCCGAGAACCGATGGCACTGTCGGAGGTGACCGACGCGACGTCCGGTTCGTCACGATAGGCTGGAGCGGTGGTGAACTGGACCGTAGACGTGCCCATCGACGAGCTTCCCGAACTGCCGCCCCTGCCGGGACGTCTCGCCGAGCAATTCGACGACATGCTGGCGCGCCCGGCTCTGCAGCAGCCGAGCTGGCCCGAAGAGGAGGCGCACAAGATGCGCACCGTCCTCGAGAGCGTCCCGCCGATCTGCATGCCGTCCGAGGTGGAGGTGCTCGCCGACCAACTCGCCGAGGTGGCCCACGGTCGCGCGTTCATGCTCCAGGGCGGAGACTGCGCCGAGACCTTCGCGGCCAACACCGAGCCGCACATCAAGGGCAACATCCGCACCCTGCTTCAGATGGCCGTGGTGCTCACCTACGGCGCGAGCATGCCGGTGGTGAAGGTCGCCCGCATCGCGGGGCAGTACGCCAAGCCGCGTTCGTCCGACACCGACGCGCTCGGGCTGCTCTCGTACCGAGGCGACATGGTCAACGCGCTGGAGGCCGACGAGGCCGCGCGCGTGCACGATCCCTCGCGTCTGGTGCGCGCGTACGCGAACGCCGCCGCGGCGATGAACCTGGTGCGGTCGCTGACCGGGTCGGAGGCCCGCCTGGCGCACGTTCACAACTGGAACCGCGAGTTCGTCCGCACATCGCCGGCCGGTGCGCGGTACGAGGCGCTCGCCGCGGAGATCGATCGCGGGCTGCGATTCATGGACGCCTGCGGCGTCACCGACTCGAGCCTCGAGTCGGCGTCGATCTTCGCCTCGCACGAAGCTCTGGTGATGGACTACGAGCGCGCCATGCTGCGGCTCGCCGACAACCCGCGCGGCGGCGACGAGCAGACTCTGTACGACCTGTCGGCGCACTTCCTGTGGATCGGCGAACGCACCCGGCAGCTCGACGGCGCTCACATCGCGCTGGCCAAGCTGATCAGCAATCCGATCGGCGTCAAGATCGGCCCCACCACGACGCCCGAGCTGGCGGTCGAGTACGTGGAGGCACTCGACCCCGACAACCGTCCCGGCCGGCTGACGCTGGTGTCGCGGATGGGTAACGGCAAGGTCCGCGAGGTCCTGCCCGCGATCGTGCAGGCCGTCGAGGCGACCGGACACAAGGTGATCTGGCAGTGCGATCCGATGCACGGCAACACCCACACCGCGTCCACCGGTTTCAAGACCCGCCACTTCGACCGCGTGGTCGACGAGGTGCAGGGCTTCTTCGAGGTGCATCGCGCGCTGGGCAGTCACCCCGGGGGCATTCACATCGAGCTGACCGGTGAGGATGTGACCGAGTGCCTCGGTGGCGCACAGGACATCTCCGACCTCGATCTCGAAGGCCGCTACGAGACGGCGTGCGACCCGCGCCTCAACACCCAGCAGTCGCTGGAACTGGCCTTCCTCGTGGCGGAGATGCTGCGCGGCTGAGGGGAGCCTGCGCGGCTGAGGAGACCCGACGGCGCCCGGTTCAGGCGAGCGAGGCGCCCACGGCCCACCCCGCCGCTGCGAGCACGACGGCGACGATCGTGATGATCGTCAACCACACGGCCGCCAGTGCGCGTCCGCGCGATGTGGCCGCGGGATCGGCTTCGTCGATCACGTCGACCTGGTCGGAGTCCGGCTCCCAGTCGGCCCGGTCGGCCCACTCCGGCTCGTCGTCCGTCCAGCGTCGCTCGTCGGGTCCGTCCCAGGCGTCGTCGTCCCACCGATCAGACCGGGGGAGCGGCTCGGGATCGTATGCGGTGACCGGTCGCGGATCGGGCGCCTGCGCCGACACGGCCCGCACCGGGCGGGCGATGGCGGAGGTGACCCGCGCCGAGGCCCGGCTCGGAGCCGGGACGGTGAAGGCTGGCAGGTCGAGTTCATCGGCGGCGTCGAGCAACGCGTGCTGCATGGCGAATCCGTCGCGGAAGCGATCGGCGCGGTCACGCTCGGTGGCTCGCAGGACGATCTCGTCGATCTGCGGCGGGACGCCTTCGATCAGGTCGCCGGGGGCGGGGACGTCGTAGGTGAGCCGCTGATAGGCCAGCGCGAGCGGAGTGCTGCCGCTGAAGGGCTGCCGTCCGGTCAGTAGTTCGAACAGCATCACTCCGGCCGAGTACACGTCGCTGCGCGCGTCGACGTCGGTGGAGTTGACCTGCTCGGGGGACAGGTACGCGGCGGTCCCCAGAATCACGCTCGCCGACGTGACGCCGGCTTCGGCGACCGCGCGGACCAGACCGAAGTCGGCAACCTTGATGTCGCCGTTGTCGGAGACGAGGACGTTCTCGGGCTTCACGTCCCGGTGCACCAGGCCCGCGCGGTGCGCGGTGCCCAGGCCGCCGAGCATCGGGATCGCGACGGATGCCACCGCGTGCGGCGGCATCGGCCCGCGTTCGCGGAGCAGTTCGCGGACGCTGCCCCCGCGCACGAGCTCCATGACGAGGAAGGCGACCTCACCGTCGATGCTCTGGTCGTAGACCGCGACGAGGCCGGGGTGGCTCAGACCGGCGACGGCGCGGGCCTCGAACTCGAACCGGCGCAGGAACTGGGGGTCGCCCACGTAACGCGCATCCATCACCTTCACTGCGACGCGCCGACCCAGACGCAGGTCAGTTCCCACATACACAGAGGACATCCCGCCGCGAGCGATCGGCGCGTCGATCCGGTATCTGCGCTCCAGCACTCGGCCGATGAGCGGGTCGCCAGGGGTGGTCACGGTGTTCGAATCTACCCGCCGCGCCGACGACCTCGTATGCGCCGCGCAGGACACCGGTAGGCTTTGCCCCGTGGGTTCTCTTCCGCTTTCGATCGACATCCTTCCCGACGACGTTCCAGTTCTCGACCTGGACCAGGCCGCCAAGCGGCTGGGGGTCTCGTCCAACCGGCTCCGCACACTCATCCGCGACCACAACCTGCTCGCGGCCTCGCGCGGAGGGGTACCCGTGATTCCGGAGGCCTTCTTCGGGTCCGACGGCCTCGCGAAGCACTTCGAGGGGCTGGTCCGGATCCTGCTCGACGGCGGTTACACGCGCGACGAGGCGATGCGCTGGCTGTTCACCGAGCAGGACGACCTGGGGCTGCGCCCGGCCGATGCGCTGCACACTCATTCGGCGCGCGAGGTGATCCGGCGCGCACAAGCTCAGGCCTTCTGACGGCACAGCCGGTCAGCCGAGAGCCGGGCGGCCGGCCACGGCGGTGACGGCATGGCCGAGCCTGCGGTGGACCGGTACGACGGCCCGCGCGGCGAACACGTCGTGACCGCGGTCTTCGATGGCGGTGAGAATCGCGCTGTACGACCGCGCGGCCGCGCAGATCGCGGGGCGCGACCGTCGGGGCAGTGAGGCGATGGCGGGCAGCGTCCGCCGGTACTGGTCGCGATTGACGGCGATCAGATGCGCCGTCGCCCGCCGCATCCGGGGGCCGGCCGTTCCCGCGGCGGCGTCGTGACGCAGCTCCTGCTCGTCGACCCCGAAGGCGCCGAGGTGGTCGAGGGGCAGGTAGATCCGATTCCGGTTCAGATCTTCGCCGACGTCACGGAGGAAGTTCGTGAGCTGGAACGCTTCGCCCAGCAGGGCTGCACCCCGGGCGGTGTCCGGATCGGGAGCCGCGCCCAGGATCGGCAGCAGTTGCAGGCCGATCACCGCGGCCGAGCCGTAGGTGTACTCGGCCAGGGCGTCGAGCGTCGCGTAGCGGTTCCGGAACAGGGGGTCGCCGGGCAGGTCCATTCGCATCGATCGGCCGAACGCCTCGAAGGTGTCGGCAGGGATCGCGAACCGGTCGACCGACTCGGCGAGCGCAGCGAGCATGTCGGCCTCGTCCCGGCTCAGACCAGCCGGCACCGGCGCCCCCGCGAGTGCGGCGGCCAGGCCGTTCTCGAGGGCGTCGAGCCGCGCCGATCGCGGCTGCGACCCACACGCACCGTCGACGACGTCGTCGACGGTGCGTGCATAGCCGTACAACGCGAACACCGCGCGCCGGCCGTCCACCGGCAGCAGACGCGAGGCCAGGAAGTAGGTGCGGCCGGCCGCGCGCGTGAGCGACTCGGCGAGGCGGTACCCGCGGTCGGCGTCAGCCATGGATCAGCAGGGAACCGAGCCCCCGCAGTCTGAGCGGGTCGCGGCGGCGCAGCGAGACGGCCGCGAGAACGGCGAAGGCCAGCGCCATCAAAGTTTCGAGCGGCTTGTAGAACAGGATCGAGTCGTCCGGCTGGAAGACGATGAGATAGAAGGTGCTGACTCCGACGACCACCTGCCGCACCCACATCGGGAGGGTGAATGCGACGGCCAGGCAGGCGACCCACGTGTAGTACCAGGGCAGGGTCGACGGTTCGAGCAGTAGCAGAGCGAGCATCGCCCATGCCATGCCGGCCATCGCGGACCGCTCGTCGCGACGCGACCGCCACCAGAGGTACACGAGGATCAGCGCGAGTGCGACGCTGCCGATGGCCCGCGTCACCACCAGGACCGCCTGGAGGTTGAGCGTCGCGAAGGGAGCCGCGGCGTAGGTGACGATGTGCCCGATGAAGATCGGGACGGTGAACGGGTTGATGATCCGAGAGGCGTACGACAGGCCGTTCATCCATCCGAGGCCGAGGCCGAGGATCACCGTGAAGGCACCGAACACCGCGGCGGGGATCGCGCCCGTCGCGACGAAGATCGCGACACGGTCGCGCCAGGCGATGAGCGGAGTCGGTGCCGCGGGATCGGCCGCGCGCCGCTTGCGCAGGTGGTCGAGCCAGATCCACATGACGAACGGAATCGCGATTCCCGCGGTGACCTTCACCGAGATCGCCAGGCCCAGGACCGCGAGACCCGCGACGTGCCTGCCCTCCAGCGCCAGGGCCACGCCTGCGGCCAGGAAGCCCATCATCAGCAGTTCGAGGTGTGGGCCCCCGACCAGATGGATCAGCAGCATCGGGTTCACCAGGACCAGCCAGAGCCCGAGTCGCCGGCTCGCACCGAAGTGCGCGGCGATCCGGGGCACCGCCCACATCGTCAGGAGCAGTCCGGGCAGCAGGGCGACGCGGATGGCGAACACGCCGGCGAAGACGTTGTCGCCGGTGATCCCGACGATGCCGCGCAGCAGGAGCATGAACCCGGGACTGTAGGGCGAGGTCGTGGGAGCCCAGATCTGCGCCATCGAATCGACGATCGGTCCGGGACGGTGTGCGGGTCCGTCGGTGTAGGGATCGAATCCGTGCATCAGCACCGACGCCTGACCGAGGTAGGCGTACACGTCGCGGCTGAAGGTGGGTACCGCGAACATCAGCGGCGCGGTCCAGGCGCCGACGGTGGCCATCGTGGCGCGCAGGCTCATCCGCTCGGGGCTCCGGCCGATTCGCACCCAGGCGATCACCATCAGCGCGATCCCCGTCCAGAACGCGAAGCCGGACAGCGTCTTCCCGTGGCCGTACGTCATCGGCGCCAGGCCGAGATCGGCGAGCGTCGCGTCGTTGCGAGGAACGTCGGAGAGACCGTAGCTTCCCGCGACCACCAGCAGCACACCGAGGAACCCGAGACAGGCGTCGGGATAGCGCTTCAGGAGATTCACGACCGCCCCCCGTGTCCGTTCCGGCCACGCAGGTAGTCGTCGATCCGCGCCGCGGCGAGCCCGCCGGACACGAGCACGGGCGGGATGCCGACTCCGGGCACGGTCGCGCTGCCGCCCAGAGCCAGGTTCGGCACACCCCGCCAGCGGTTGGGCGTGCGCAGCGGGCCGGTCTGCGCGACGGTGTGAGCCGCGGAGAACGGCGTCCCCGCGGGCAGACCCGATCGCAGCCAGGTCAGCGGGTGGTCGATCCGGAGCACGGTCATCGAGGACAGACCCGGGTAGCCGCGGGACTCCAGGACGCCGAGGAACTCGGCGGTGTACGGCTCGGCGAGCACATCCCACGGCAGATCGGCCGAGACCAGATTCGGTGTCGGCGCGAGAACCGACACCGACTCGGATCCGTCAGCCACGAATGTCTCCGGATCGGTGGCCGCAGACCGGGTGATCAGGAACGATCCGTCGCCCATCAGTCGGCCCGGGCGAGCGGTGAGGTCGGCGAAGGTGTCGGTCCACGCGGCGCCGAAGTCGAGAGTGTGATGGCCGGACCGCCAGCCCGCCGTGGTCCCGGCCGGCAGCACGCCGTGCACCACCACGGCGCTCGGCGAGTAGCGCAGGGTCCGCAGGCGGCGCTCGTCGTGCAACAGTTCGGCGACCGCGTCGCGTTCGAGTGTCGCGACCACCGCGTCGGCGGCGAGCCGCTGGTCGCCGACGAGCACACCCGAGGCGGAGCCGTCGGTCCGGCGCAGAATCCGGTCGACGCGTGCTCCGTACTCGATCCGCACGCCGGCGTCGGCCAGTGCGCGCTCGAGGACCCGGCCGATGCGGCCCATGCCGCCCGCGGGAGCACAGAGGCCGCGGCCGATGTCCATATCCGCGATGATGGCGTAGATCGCCCGCGCGCGGTGGGGCGGAACGCCGGCGTAGAGCGCCTGGAAGGTGAACGCCCACTGAACCCTGGGGTCGGAGACGAAGCGACCCACGGCGGCGGTGAGGCTGCCGAGCGCGCCGAGCCGGACCAGGTTCGCGGCGGCGGCGCGCGTGCGCGGTCCGGTCAGGTCGGCCAGGCCGTCGTAGTTGCGGTCGATGAAGACGTCGAACTCGGCATCGTAGACGCGGCGCAGCCAGGTCAGCAGATCGCGAGTCCCGTCGGCGGCCTCGGTCCCGAACACCTGCTCGACGGCGGCGGGGATGGCCGCGGGCTCGCGCGGTATCGCCAGCGACGAGCCGTCGGCGTAGTTCATGACGTAACTCGGGTCCACCGGGCGCAGGGCCAGCCGCTCCAGGGCCTGCTCGCGGTCGACGCCGACGGCGGTGAGTGCGTCGACGATCAACTCGGGCATGGTGAGAACCGTTGCACCCGTGTCGAATCGGTGACCCGAGATGGTCTCGGTGCGCACCAGGCCGCCGGGGGAGTCGGTGGCCTCCAGGACGGTCACCTCGTGTCCGCGGGCGCGCAGGTGGGCCGCGGCGGTCAATCCCGACAGCCCCGCTCCGATGACGACGACGTGCGAATCAGCGGTCATGGCCGTCACCGCCGTCGATGGGTGATTCGGCGGGCCATCCAGGTCAGGTCGGCGCGCGCGGACTCTCCGGCATCCAGTCCGTCGATGCCGGCCAGGGCCGCGTCGAGGCGTTCGTCGATCTGTCTCTCGATCTCGGTGAGTGCGCCGGATTCGGTCAGGACGTCGCGCGCCGCGGTCAGCTCCGCCTCCGACAGCGAACGGCCGAGGCTCTCGCGCAGCAGATCTCGGCCGGCCGTCGACGCGCGCTGCAGACCCTCGGCCAGGAGTGCGGTGCGCTTGCCTTCGACGAGGTCGTCACCGGACGGCTTCCCTGTCTCCGCGGGGTCCCCGAAGACACCGAGGACGTCGTCGCGCAGTTGGAAGGCGACGCCGAGATCGAGCCCGATGCGATGCAGTGAGCGTGACAACTCGTCCTCGGCCCCGGACAGCGCCGCACCGAGCTGGAGCGGCCGGGCCACCGTGTACGCGGCCGTCTTGTACTCCATCACCCGGTACGCGGCAGTCACGGACTCGTCGCCGGACGACTCGTTGGTGATGTCGAGGAGCTGACCGCCGAGCACCTCGGTCCGCATCTGAGACCACAGAACGGCCACCGGCCGCGGCAGCGGATGCGGATCGGCGGGACCGCCGTCGGCGGGAGTGATGCCGTGCACGAGGTCGTCGGCCCAGGCCAGTGCCAGATCGCCCAGCAGGATGGCCGCCGAGACGCCGTAGTGCGCGGGATCGCCGGCGAACCCCCGGTCGCCGTGCAGGGCCTCGAACCGGCGGTGGACGGTCGGGCGGCCGCGCCGCGTGTCGGAGCGGTCGAGGATGTCGTCGTGGATGAGGGCGCAGGCCTGGATCAACTCGATCGCGGCGCCGACCCGCAACGCTGTCGACTCCCCGGGGCCGGTGTCGGCGGCCGCTTCGGGGCCGCATCGCCAGCCGGCGTAGACGAACAGCGGCCGCACCCGTTTGCCGCCCGACAGCACGAAGTCGGCGAGCACGTCGCCGGCCTCCGCGACCGCGGGGTAGATGTCGTCGAGCGCAGGCCGGCCGGAGTCGAAGAACGCCGTCAGGATCTCGTCGACCGCGGCGGGCACGTGCGCAATGTTGACCACGACTGGCAAGGTTACCGGTCCTCGTCGATAGCCCGGCCACGCGCCGCAGCGGCGGTGATCGCGGGCACAGCCGCGGTATCGGCGGCCGCGGGCCGCTCGCCGGGTGTCCGTATGATGACTGGGGTGACCGATCCGATCAGTACCGACTCCGACGTCCGCGCCCGCCCGGGGCAGTCGGTCGTGGAGCGTCTGGCCGACCCGCACTCCGGGCCGGTGCCGTTCTCCGTCGAGTTCTTCCCACCGCGCGACGCCGCCGAGGAGGCGCGACTGTGGCGTGCGGTCCGGATCTTCGAACGAATGAACCCGGCCTTCGTGTCGATGACCTACGGTGCGGGCGGATCGACCCGCGACCGGACCGTGCGCATCGCGGGCGAACTCGCGACCGAGACCACGCTGCTGACCGTCGCGCATCTGACCGCGGTCAACCACAGCGTCGACGAACTCCGCGGACTGGTGGGCGCGTACGCCGACAAGGGCATCGTCAACCTGCTCGCCCTGCGCGGTGATCCGCCCGGTGATCCGCTCGGTGAGTGGGTCAAGCACCCGGAAGGCGTGGCGTACGCCGAAGAACTGGTGCGCCTGATCGGAGAACTCGGCGACTTCCACGTGGGCGTCGCGTCGTTCCCCGAAGGTCACCACCGCGCGCCCAACCTCGCCGCCGACACCGGAAATCTGGTGCGGAAGCTGCGGGCGGGCGCGGAGTACTCGGTGACGCAGATGTTCTTCGACGTCGACGACTTCCTCCGCCTGCGCGACCGTATCGTCGCCGCCGATCCCGAGCAGGGCGCCAAGCCGCTGATCCCGGGGATGATGCCGATCACCTCGCTGGCCTCGGCGCGCAGGATGACCGAACTGTCCGGCAGCAAGATCCCCCCGGCGGTCGAGGAACGGCTCGCGAAGGCGGCGGGCGACGGACCGGAGGAGAATCGGGCCGACGTGCGTGCGGTCGGCATCGACCTGTGCACGGAGGCCTCGTTGCGGCTCATCTCCGAAGGGGTGCCGTGCCTGCACTTCTGCAGCCTCAACTTCGCGAAGGCGACCAGCGAGGTGCTCGAGCGCATCGGCATCGACACGCGCGGGGCACTGGCCGGCGTCTGAGACGTGCGGTCCGCCGGAGAGGGCGACCGCGCGCGGACGGCGTCAGTCGGCGCCGCGCCCGGATGTCTCGCGCTCGGGCTTCGGGGACTCCTCGTCGGACTGCGGCGCCTCGGGCTTGCGCTTCGGGCGTCCCGGACGGGGTGAGCGGTCCCGATTCTGGTAGGCCGCGTACACGACCATCGCGACGATGATCGCGCACAGCAGGAACATGAACCAGGTCCAACTGGGCACGGCGGCGGTCGCCGGATCCGCGTACTCCGAATCGGCCTGCAGGTCGACGTTCTGTCCCGGGGTGGGCGTCCAGACCACCGTGTCGTCGCCCGCCTGATGACCGTTGGTCGCGACCACCTCACCGCCGAACGTGATCGACAGGGAGAAGTACACGCTGCCGGGATCGGCGTCCGTCAGCGAGGCCGAGCCGCGGAAACGGACGATGTCGCCGCTGCGGGACGATTTGAGATGGACCGTCGCGGACGGGTCGGGGAGGGCGGCGGCGATGATGTCGCCGAGCTGGCTGAACTGACCCGCAGAGAGTCTGTCGAAGGTGAGCTCGGAACCGACCTTGCCGTCGGGCGACGGCGCGGCCTGTCCGCCGGGGCGCGAACTCTGCGTCGACGGGGCGGGTACGGCACTGCTCTCATCCGACTTCTCCGGGAAGTCGGTGGTCCAGACCTGGCCGCTGAGCGAGGCCGGGATGTCGAAGGACGGCTTCTGCGGATGCTGATCCGGTGACGTGGCGATGATGACCGTGCCGGAGAACTGGTCGCCGACCGTGGTCGACTTGGTGAGACAACCGGTGAGCACGGGGATCAGTGCCAACAGTCCGGCTAGGGCGAGCGCGGTGCGGCGGAACGAGGTCACCGACTCATCGTGCCAGAAGAGATGCGCCAACCTGCGCAGTGTCGTCATCGGTGCGTCGGACGGACCGCGGGCGGCCGGTCATCGCGGCGGGGGACCGGCGTCCGGAAGAGGGAGCGGGCGTCCGAGGAAGGCGAACGGCCGGGCGTCTCCGGCGAAGGTGAAGTGCCGCAGGACATCCTCGAAGCCGAGGCGGCGGTAGAGGCCCCAGGCGCGATTGGCCTCACCCTGGACTTCGGGCGTCGAGAGGAGGACCTTGCTCTCCGGTCTGCCCGAGAGCAGCGATGTCAGGAGCCGTTGGCCGACGCCGCGGCCCTGACCGGCCGGATGCACATGCAGTTCGGTGAGTTCGAAGTAGTCGCGCATGAACTCGCGCGCGTCGGCGGGCCGGGTTCCGGCCTGTAGCAGTCCCGAATACAGCTGGCGGTTCCACCACTGGTCCGGTGCACCGCGGTAGCCGTACGCCACCCCGACGAGGATCTCGCGATCCGAGAGCGCCAGCGGTGCGCGCACGCGCAGCCGGGAGTACGTGGGCCGGAGCGAGTCGAGCGCGGACAGCGTCGCGAACGCGCCGAAAGCCGACCACCCGGGGCGCGCGATGTGATCGCGCCACAGCGGCAACCGGTGGGCTTCGCTTCCGCGGGGGTAGTGCATGGCGGTGATGTAGGTGTGCACAGCGGGATCGAGCCACAGGTGTGCCAGATCGGCCGGGAGGGGCGCGACGCGGATCGGGGAGGCGTCCAGTGACATGCCCGTTCCCTTCGTCGTCGGCTCGATTCGTCTGCGGCTGCCAGACTCTGGGAGCGTAGCGGCACTTGCCCATCGGCGTTCACACCGGCTACGGTTGACGCCTGTCGAACTGATGTTCGTATCGGTTGGGCGGTCCAGTGGCCCGGCGATGGGGAAGACATCGCCGGGCCACCGATCATCGGTGACGGGGTCCGCTGTCGAAGTCTTCGCGGGAGTGCCGGCGCCGTGCGACGGCCGGCCGTCGGGCCCGTCGTCGCAACACCTTCTTTGTCGTACCCCTCTGTCATGGTGTCGTCACGAGCCCGACAGAGCCGGGCGCCGACACGGAGGAGTTGGGATGGAGCGGTCAGCAGAACGGTCCGGGCGGCAGTTCGCCGGGTTGCATCTCGCACCCGCCCCGTCGGTGTCCGGTGCACAAGCCGATCACGGAGTCGACCCGCACGTGGTGCACCGCAGCCGCGATCTCCTGGATCGGGCAGAGGACCTGTTCGAGCAGGCGGCGTCGGTGGACGACGACGGGGCCGAGCGATTCCGGCTGTTCTATCTCGCGGCGATCCGAGCCGCCGGCGCGGTGCTGGAGATCTACGAGCCCTCGGGCCGCGTCCGCCGACGCCGCGGTGCGGCGGACGCGTGGAGTCGGATCAAGGAGCGTGCTCCCCAGTGCCGGGAACTCGCCGACTATTTCGGCGAACTCTCGACCATGCGCTCGCACGTCGAGGCGGGGCTGGTGCGCGCCGTCGATTCCACGTTCTGCGCGCGCGTGGAGCGCCGTGCGGTCGCGTTCCTGGACGTGGCCGACGCGACGCTGCTGGCGTACGAGCAGGGGAAGCTCACCTCGAAGCGTCCGGCGGCGCGCGGAACCGTCGCTTGAGTGCGCGGGATGATCGGCGTGATTGTGAACGCATCGTCGGCCAATGGTGGTCGAAGGGCGCTCGGGCTCGTACTATTGACATAGAGAGGCGAGAAGACGAAATCCTCGCCACGATCCAGTAAGGGAGGAGCGGTGCCGCTTTCAGAGCACGAGCAGCGCATGCTCGATGAGATAGAGAGCGCTCTCTACGCCGAAGACCCGAAGTTCGCGTCGAGCGTCACCCGCCACAAGGTGCGCTTGCCGAACGCGCGTCGTCGGATCGTGGTCGCTCTCGGGTTCCTCGCTGGACTCGCATTGCTGGTCGGCGGAATGATGGTCGACGTCGAGGTCGGCGGACTGAAGATCCTCAGCTTCGTCGGATTCCTGCTGATGTTCGGGGCCGCGGTCTTCGGCCTGATGGCTGGCCGCGGGCGGATCTCGGGTCCCGACGGCGCCTCCTCGTCGAAGAAGTCCGGAAAGGCCGCGAGCGGTCACGGCTCGTTGAGCCGACGGATGGAGGATCGCTTCAACCGTCGCTTCGAGCGGGACGACCGCGATCTGTAGAACCGGCCGTCGGCACCGGCGGCTGACGGCCTGACGCGCCCTGCGTCGACAACGATCTCCCTGGCGGGGTCGCAACTTCCGAAAGGAAGATGCGGCCCCGTTTTTCGTATCTCGGGAACGTCTGTCTCCGGGGTGTCCCCACAGCGTCCCACCCCGTCTCCCCACAGCGTCCCACCTCGTCTCCCCACAACGCCCCACCTACCGCTCTTGGTTGGTCTCACCAGTCACTTCGTTACCTTTTGACCCCTTTCGTAACGACACTAGTGAGCTGCGACACGTCAATGATTGCTGAGAATCCAGTGAAGCTTAGGCACTCTGACCTGCGCATATAGTTGATGGTGGGGAAACGGTGGGGCCTGCGGGGTGGAATGTGGTGGAAAGTGGGGTAGTGTGGGCATTACTGGGCGAGGGGGATACCGGAACCGCCGAACCCGGAAGGGTGAGGAGGTGTCGACGTGGCTCGTTTCGTCGGCACCTACACGCCCAAGCTCGATGACAAGGGGCGACTGACGTTGCCCGCGAAGTTCCGCGACGCGCTGGCAGGAGGAGTCATGGTCACACGCAGCCAGGACCGCAGCCTGTCGGTGTACCGGGCAGAGGAGTTCGACGCGATCGCCGAGAAGGCGGTCACCGCGTCGCGCAACGACCCGGAGGCCCGCGCTTTTCTGCGGTACTTCTTCGCCGGCGCCGACGAGCAGCGGCTCGACGGGCAGGGCCGCGTCAACCTCTCGGCCGAGCATCGCGACTACGCGGGGCTCACCAAGGAGTGCGTCGTCATCGGCTCGTACGACCACCTGGAGATCTGGGACGCGCAGAGCTGGCGCGACTACCAGGCCCAGCACGAGGAGGCGTTCTCCAACGCGGGATCGTCCGCCCTCGACTCGATCCTGTAACGGGATCGCGTCGACACACGTGAATTGAACATTCGGAGATCACGACTGCTGCGGTGAGTCGAGGCCTCGGCCCGATCGACCCTGACGTACTTCCCCAACGCCAGGTGCGCTCGGGCGGGGACCCCGTCTCATCGCAGGCCCACACCGCCGCAGTTCCACGGCATCGATGCCGGTGGTCTCCGGAGCGTCGCAGGGGGCGACGCCCAGAAGTTATCGGCACGGTTCTCACGGCAGCAGGGAGGGAGCGGGGTGAACGCACCGCGGCAAGGCGAACACGGACACGTTCCGGTGATGGCTGATCGCATGTTCGCGCTGCTGGAACCGGCTCTCACCCGTCGGTCGCCCGACGGCGGTGGCGCGGTCCTGGTGGACGGCACGCTGGGCGCCGGCGGCCACACAGAGTACTTCCTCGAACGCCTGGCGGGCCTGCACGTCGTCGGCATCGACCGCGACACATCGGCGATCGGCATCGCCTCCGAGCGTCTGCATCGCTTCGGAGACCGCGTGGAGTTCCACCACAATCGTTACGACGAGATCGAGTCGGTGGTCGCCGCCACCGGACGCGACGAGGTCGACGGGGTGCTTCTCGACCTCGGGGTCTCGTCGATGCAGCTGGACCGGGCCGAACGCGGGTTCGCGTACGCCGTCGACGCACCGCTGGACATGCGGATGAATCCCGACGACGAGCTGACAGCGGCTGACGTCCTCAACACCTACGACCACGGCTCTCTCGCCCGAGTGCTCAGCGAGTACGGCGAGGAGCGGTTCGCGGGGAAGATCGCCTCGGCAGTGATCCGGGAACGCGCCAAGGAGCCGTTCACCACCAGCGGACGTCTCGTGGAGCTCCTGTACGCCACCATCCCGGCGGCGACCCGGCGGACCGGTGGCCATCCGGCCAAGCGGACCTTTCAAGCGCTCCGGATCGAGGTGAACCACGAACTCGACTCATTGCGCGGGGTGATCCCGGCGGCGCTCGAAGTACTCGCGGTCGGCGGCCGGCTCGCCGTGATGAGCTACCAGTCGCTCGAGGACCGAATTGTCAAGCGCGACTTCGCCCGTGCGGTGGAGAACACCACCCCGGCCGGCCTGCCGGTCGATCTGCCGGGGACCGCCCCGCGGTTCTCGCTCGTCACTCGCGGAGCCGAACAGGCAGACGCGGCCGAACGTGCGGCCAACCCGCGTTCGGCCCCTGTCCGGATCCGGGCCATCGAACGTATCGCACCGAACCACCCCGCGGGTCGCGGCGGCGGGACCGCAGACGGAAGGGGAGCACAGTGACGCTTGTGGACACTCGCACCGCCACCGGACCACGCGAGGGTTCCGACCGTCAGCGTCGACGGCGCACCGGCGCCGCGGCGAGCGAGCGTCCGTCGCGATCCAAGGCGGCCCAGCGGGCTCTCGATCGGCGCACTCGCCGTGAGCGCACCGGAGCCCGGCTGCCGATGACCGGGCGCCGCATCGCCGGAGTCCCGCTCGTGGTGCCGATCCTGGTCCTGGTGATGGGCGCCCTCGCGCTGACTCTGTTCCTGACAACCAAATCGGCGCAGGACTCGTACTCGATCGACGCGCTCCGCAAGGAGAACCAGGAGCTGCAGGCCCGTGCCGCCGAGTTGAAGGCGGCAGCCGACGCAGGCGACCAGGCGCCCGCGATCGCGCGGGCGGCCGCTCGCCAGGGGATGGTCCCGGCGTCGAACGCCGCCGAGATCATCGTCGGAGCAGACGGCAAGCCACGGCTCCGCGGCACTCCCACACCGGCGACCGGCAGCCCGCTTCCGGACCTGAACCCGGCGCCGGACCCCGTCGAGAAGATCGACAAGAACAAGGTCGACGATTCCGAGGGACTCGGTGGCGAACAATCGCAGAGTGCACCGCCGCGTACGGCGACCACTCCCGCTCCGGCGCCGTCGACGCCTGCGCCGAACCCGCGGCCGGCGCCGAACCCCCGCCCGTCCTCGGTCCCGACATCGCAGTCTCGGACGAATCCGGCACCCCAGACCTCGGTGCGCCCGGATGTCCGGAATCGGGTGAGTCGGCCCACCGATGTGGCGTCTCCGACGACCGCCACGCCGCCCGCCAATACCGCGCCCGCGCGTTGATGCGCGCGACAATCGGAAGATCATGACCCGCACCCGTACACCGCGCGCAGCCGAGGCGAGGGCGGGAGGCCGCCCGTCCGGCGCGTCGTCGAACGGCACCGGAACGCCTCCGCCCAAGCCTCCCCGTCCCTCCGAACGTTCCGGTTCGGGGCCGTCGGGGTTCGTCGTCCGCCAGCGGATCCTGACCGTGCTCGTCGCGGTGGTCGCTCTCGTGATCGCGGGCCGGATGCTGTACGTGCACGTGATCGCGGCCGACTCCATCTCGGCGCAGGCCTCGCAGCAACGATCGATCACCCAGGAACTGCCTGCGGTGCGGGGGAGCATCGTCGACCGCAACGGACGCCTGCTGGCACACACCGACGACGCACGGGCACTGACCTTTCAGCCGAAGGCCGTACGCAAGCAGATCGCCGAGGAACACAAGAAGGATTCGACCGTCCCGGACGTTGACGTGCGCCTCAAGCAGATCGCCGACGGCGTCTCGTCGGCCCTCGGCGGCAGCATCGCGTCCGACGATCTGCTGGCACAGATGAAGTCGGACAAGGACTTCGTCTACCTCGCCCGCCTGGTGTCGCTGGACGTCACGAAGAAGATCCAGGACGAGTTCCCCGAGGTCGGCGCCGAGCGGCAGAGCAACCGCCTGTATCCGGGCGGTTCACTCGCCGCCAACCTGGTCGGCGATGTGAACTTCGACGGCAACGGCCTGATCGGCCTCGAATCGTCGCTCGACTCCGTGCTCGCAGGCACCAACGGCACCGAGACCTTCGACCGCGGCCGCGACGGCGCGGTGATCCCCGGCAGCAAGCGCAACGTCCATCCGGCCGTCGACGGAGAGACCGTGCACCTCACGATCGACTCCGACCTCCAGTGGTTCGTGCAGAGCCAGGTGAACCTGGCGAAGGACAAGTCGGGCGCGCACAACGTCTCCGCCGTGGTGCTCGACTCGCACACCGGCGAAGTGCTGGCGATGGCCAACGACAGCACCTTCGACGCCTCGCGGCCGCTCTCGGAGCAGCAGAAGGCCGATCTCGGCAACCGGTCGGTGACCTCGCCCTTCGAGCCCGGGTCGGTGAACAAGATCGTGACCGCTTCCGCGGCCATCGAATACGGGGTCACCACCCCGGACGAGGTGCACCAGGTGCCGGGGTCGATTCGGATGTCGGGTATCACCGTCAACGACGCGTGGGTGCACGGCACCGCGCCCTACACCACCACCGGCATCTTCGGGAAGTCGTCCAACGTCGGCACACTGATGCTGGCGCAGAAGGTCGGTGAGCGGCGGTTCGCCGACATGCTCGACCGCTTCGGGCTCGGTCAGCGCACCGGAGTCGGCCTCCCCGGCGAGAGCCCCGGCGCGGTGCCCGCGCTGAGTCAGTGGTCGGGCGGCTCGTTCGCCAACCTGCCGATCGGTCAGGGTCTGTCGACCACGCTGCTGCAGATGACGTCGATGTATCAGGCGATCGCCAACGACGGGGTTCGGATCCAGCCGCGGATCATCGCTCCCGAGGACGAGGACGAGGCCGGCGTGAGCAAGCCGGAGTCGGTGCGGGTGGTCAGTCCGCAGACGGCCAAGACCGTTCGCGACATGTTCCGTGCCGTCATGCAGAAGGACCCGGAGGGTGTGCAGAACGGCACCGGCTACACCGGCGCCATCCCGGGCTACCAGACCTCGGGCAAGACCGGTACCGCACAGCAGGTCGACCCGTCCTGCAACTGCTACTCGCGGTCGAGCTACAACATCACCTTCGCGGGTATCGCGCCCGCCGACGCGCCGCGGTTCGTCATCGGCATCATGATGGACAATCCGGTGCGCAGCTCGGACGGCAGCGGCGGTCAGTCCGCGGCGCCGTTGTTCGGAACCATCGGTTCGTGGCTTCTGCGTCACGACCAGGTGCCGTTCTCCGCGCAGCCGGCTCCGCGCCTGCGCTTGGAGGCGTGAGGGCGCGCCGCATCGCACGGTAGATTCATTGCGTCATCACCGCGTGCGCTCCGGCGGACGAGGGGGAGACGTCGGCGAGACGAGTACGTCTCAACGGGACGAGAAGGTCAAGGCGGAGGTCTGAGGTAGTGGTGGAGCCGGGAGCCGGTGCGACGAACAGCAGTGGGCCGATCCGCCCGGAGCACCTCCGGCCGGTGGCCCTGAGCGCACTGGCGGACGAGTTCGGTCTGGTTCTCGACGGCGCCGACGCCGAGGTCACGGGCGCGACTTTGCGTGCGCAGGACGCGGGTGCCGGATACCTGTTCGCCGCGCTGCCCGGCGACCGCACCCACGGTGCTCGATACGCCGGCCAGGCGTCGACCGCCGGTGCCGTCGCGGTGCTCACCGATGCGGCGGGACTGGACCTGATTCGCGCCGCGCCCGGCCTGGAGTCGGTGCCGGTGCTGGTGCACGACCGCCCGCGGTCGGTGCTGGGGGAGGTCTCGGCGCGCATCTACGGCGACCCGTCGTCGAAGTTCACCCTCATCGGTATCACCGGGACGTCGGGCAAGACCACGACCGCCTACCTGACCGAGGCCGCGCTGCGGGCCGCGGGACGGGTGGTCGGACTGCTGGGGACCGTCGAGATCCGCGTGGACGGAACCGTGGTCCCGAGTTCGCTGACCACCCCGGAGGCCCCCGACCTCCAGCGGATGTTCGCCGTGATGCTCGAGCGCGGAGTCGACACCGTCGTCATGGAGGTCTCCAGCCACGCCCTCGAACTCGGCCGCGTGGACGGCTGCCGGTTCGCCGTCGGGGGCTTCACGAATCTCTCGCAGGACCACCTCGACTACCACCACACGATGGACGCCTACTTCGCGGCCAAGGCCCGGCTGTTCCGGGCGGATTCGTCGACCCGGGCGCAACGCGCCGTGGTCTGCGTCGACGATGCGTGGGGCGTGAAGATGGCCGCGGTCGCCGGTACGTCCGTGACCACCGTGTCGACCACCGGTGCGGCCGATTGGTCGGTGGTCGGATCGGTACGGACCGAGCCGGGGTCGCAGACGGTTCTGGCGGCCACGCCGGAGGGCTCGGAGGTGGAGCTGACGGTTCCCCTGCCGGGTGCGTACAACGTCGCGAACGCTCTCCTCGCGGTAGCGCTGAGTGCGGAGGCCGGAGTGAACGTGGGGACGGCGGTCACCGGTCTGGCCCGCGTGGCGGTGCCGGGCCGGCTCGAGAAGGTCGAGCGCGGACAGGATTTCCTGGCCGTGGTCGACTACGCGCACAAGCCGGCCGCGGTCGAGGCGGTTCTCGCGACCCTTGCGGCCCAGACGCCGGGACGGATCGCCGTCGTCCTCGGGGCGGGTGGCGATCGCGACACCGAGAAGCGGCCCCTGATGGGCGCGGCCGCGGCACGCGGCGCCGACCTGGTGATCGTCACCGACGACAATCCGCGGTCCGAGCGGCCCGAGGACATCCGGACGGCGGTGCTCGCGGGAGCGCGGGCGGTGGCGGACGCGCGCGGGGAGATCCGGGAGATCGGCGACCGGCGCGAGGCGATCGCCGCGGCGGTCGACTGGGCGCAGGCGGGCGACGTGGTGCTGGTCGCGGGTAAGGGCCATGAGAAGGGGCAGGAGATCGACGGCGTGAAATATCCGTTCGACGATCGCTCCGTGCTGGGCGAACTGCTCGACGCCCGCGTGGTCGATGACGCCGTCGACGCGCAGCCGGCGCTGCGGGTGCTGCTGGTGGACCCGCAGGCGGGCATCGACGAGGCACGCCGGGCGGTCCGTGAACTCGTGGCGCTGGCCGCCGACACCGGAGTCGGCAGTGCCCACCGAGGAGGGGAGTCGGCCCGCCGGACCTGGGTGATCGCCGGTGAGTTCGCCGATGCGGACGGACGCGACGAGAACGCGCGGTGCGTCGACCACGACGGCCTGGGCCGGCAGATCGTCCGGCTGGCCGTCGACCAGGTGATCGCCGTCGGCGAAGATCTCCGTACCGTACGGGCGCTGCATCAGGGCGCCGTGATGGAGGGGTCGTGGGGTGACGAGGCCGAGCTGGTGGCCTCGCCCGCCGCAGCCGTCGACCATCTGCGTACACGGCCCGCCGAGTCTCCGAAGCCCGGAGACCTGGTGCTGCTGGCCGGGGGAGAACTCGGCGAGACGCTGCTCGCGTACTGGCGTGAGGACGCCGGACTCCCGGTCGAGGTGCTCACCCGCTGACCTGCCGGAGCGGCGGCTCGCGCTAGATTCTTAGTTCACAGATTCCGACAAGTAAGGACATGCAGTGACCCAGATACTGATCGCGGGCGCGATCTCGCTGGCAGTGTCGATTCTGCTGACGCCCGTCCTGATCAAGGTCTTCTCCCGGCAGGGCTTCGGCCAGGAGATCCGGGTCGAGGGGCCGCAGAGCCACCAGTCCAAGCGGGGGACGCCGTCGATGGGCGGTGTCGCGATCGTCGCGGCGCTGTGGCTGGGCTACCTGGGGGCGCATCTGTTCGGGCTGCTCGACGACGGCGGCGGCCCCACCGCCTCGGGTCTGCTGGTGCTCGGCCTGGCGACCGCGCTGGCCGCCGTCGGATTCCTGGACGACTTCATCAAGATCTACAAATCGCGCAACCTCGGCCTGAACAAGACCGCCAAGTCGGTCGGTCAGATGATCGCGGCGGTCATCTTCGGCGTCCTGCTGCTGCAGTTCCCGAACGCCGAGGGCCAGACACCGGCCAGCGAGTACCTCTCGTACACGCGCGACATCAACGTGATCTCGCTGACCGCGGTGGGCTTCGTGCTGTTCTGCTGGCTGGTGGTCGCGGCATGGTCGAACGCCGTGAACTTCACCGACGGTCTCGACGGTCTGGCCGCGGGTTCGGCGGCGATGGTGATGGGTGCATACGTTCTGATCACGTTCTGGCAGTACCGCAACCCCTGCGCGCCGCTCCCGGCCAACGCCGAGAACGCCAGCGCCTGCTACGACGTGCGCGATCCGCTCGACCTCGCGATCGTCGCGGTGGCGGCGGGCGGCGCCTGCCTCGGCTTCCTCTGGTGGAACGCCGCGCCGGCGAAGATCTTCATGGGCGACACCGGTTCGCTCGCGCTCGGCGGTCTGGTGGCGGGTCTGTCGCTGACGACGCGCACCGAACTGCTCATGGTCGTCATCGGCGCGCTGTTCGTCGCCGAGATGGTCTCGGTGGTGGTGCAGATCGCCTTCTTCCGCACCACCGGCAAGCGGGTCTTCCGCATGGCGCCCTTCCATCACCATTTCGAGCTCGGCGGCTGGGCCGAGACCACGGTGATCATCCGGTTCTGGCTGCTCACGGCCATCTCCTGTGCGCTGGGACTGACCCTGTTCTACGGCGAGTTCATCTCGCATGCGGGCTGACATGGGGCTTTCGCTGGAACACACCCGCGTTCTGGTGGCCGGCGGTCGTGCCACCGGAGTGGCCGTCGTCGACCTGCTGCTGGAACTCGGTGCGAAGCCCGAGGTGATGGATCAGACGTTCGCGGACCCGCAGGCGGGCGCCGATTTCGTACGCCGGGGCGTGCCGGTGCACACGCCGGAGGAGTTCGTCGCCGACGACGGCACCGCGGGGTTGCCCGAGGGCATCGAGCTGATCGTCGTCTCACCCGGCTTCCGCCCGGACACGCCGCTGCTGGTGGCGGCCGCGGCAGCGGGTACGCCGGTGTGGGGTGATGTGGAACTCGCGTGGCGCGCCGATCGCGCCGGGTTGTTCGGACCCGCGCGCACCTGGCTGGTGATCACCGGAACCAACGGCAAGACCACCACGACGGGAATGATCGAGTCGATCGTCACGGCCGCCGGACAGAGCGGTCTGGCCTGCGGGAACATCGGTCTCACGGTGGCCGATGCGCTCCGCGCCGAGCCGCGCGCCGACGTCTTGTGCGTCGAGATCTCGTCGTTCCAACTGCACTGGGCGCCGTCGGTCCGGCCGGACGCCGGCGTGGTGCTGAACGTGGCGGACGATCACCTCGACTGGCACGGCTCACGCGAGGCGTACGCCGAGGCCAAGGCCGGAGCGCTGACCGGCCGGGTGGCCGTGGTCGGTGAGGACGATGCGGGCGCGGCGGCGCTGCCGGTCGGGCCCGACTCCCGGCGGGTCGGATTCACCCTCGGCGCACCGCGACCGGGAATGCTGGGCATCGTCGACGGCACGCTGGTCGACTGCGCCTTCGGGGACGGCACCCTCGCGATGATCCCCGCCGCCGATGTGCGGCCGGCAGGACCGTCGGGACTGTCGGACGCCCTCGCCGCGGCTGCGCTCGCTCGCGCCGTGGGAATCGATCCCGAGGCGGTGGCGCGCGGACTGCGGGCCTACCGGCCGGCCGCGCATCGCGGTCAGGTGGTCGCGCGCATCGACGGCGTCGCCTTCGTGGACGACTCGAAGGCCACGAATCCGCACGCTGCCCACGCTGCGGTGGTCGCACACGAGCGTGTCGTCCTGATCGCGGGCGGATTGCTCAAGGGCGCACCCGTCGACGACCTGATCGCCGGAACAGTGTCGCGGCTGGCCGGAGTCGTCGCGATCGGCCGGGATCGGCAGATCATTCTCGACGCGATTGCGCGACACGCCCCAGAAGTCCCAGCCGTCACAGTATTCACAGGGGACGATGGCTCTGTGATGACTCAGCGGACTGGTGAACGGGCACGTGCCGTCTCCGCGACCGGATCGTCGGACGCGGTGATGAGCCAGGCGGTCGGTGCCGCCTGGGAATTGGCGCAGGCGGACTCGCCAGGGGTGGACGCGGTGCTCCTCGCACCGGCGGCCGCCTCCCTGGACATGTTCGCCGGGTATCCGCAGCGCGGCGACTCGTTCGCCGCCGCCGCGACCGCCCTCGCCGATTCCCGCGCGAACCGATGAGTTCCGGCGACGAGAACACCGGCGTCGCGGAGGACGTCGAGGATTCGGCGCCGCGCTCCGCCGCCGATGGCGAGGACACCGCCGAGGCGCCCGGCGACACCTCCGACCGTCCCGACGCCCCCGAAAGCGCCGACGGAGAGTCGGAGGCGAGAGTCGCCGGCCGGTCGGCTCGGCGCCGGAATCGCCGGACCGCGTCCACTCGGAGCGCCCGGCGTGGCGGCACCGCGGACGCGGACCCGCTTCGCAGGCTTCGCCTGATGCGCGGATCGGATGTCAAAGCGGGTGCGGCGTTCCTCGCCGGGGGAGTCCGGAATCTGCTCGCGCGGCCGCTGACCTCGTTCCACCTGATCGTCTCGATCACCGTCATCCTCATCGCGCTCGGCCTGATGATGGTGCTCTCGGCGTCCGCTGTGGAGGGCTACGCGAAGGACGGCTCGGCCTACGGGATGTTCACCACGCAGGTGATGTTCGTGGCCCTGGGTCTGGTGCTGTTCTACATCGCGCTGCGGATGCCCGTGCGGACGCTGCAGAAGGCCTCCCTGCCCATTCTGCTGATCTCGATCGTCCTGCTGATCCTGGTGATGATCCCGGGCTTCGGCGTCGCCGGCGGCGGTGCGCGCCGCTGGCTCTCGTTCGGCGGGCTCACGCTGCAGCCGTCGGAACTGGCGAAGGCGGCGCTGTGCATGTGGGGAGCCGCGGTCCTCTCGACTCGCGATCCGCGCACGTCCACGGCCCGCGATCTGATCTTCCCGCTGATCCCGGTCGCCTTCGGCGTCGCCTTCCTGGTCATCATCGAGCCGAATCAGTCCACGACGATGATCCTGGGGATGATCGTCGCGACGCTGTTGTGGTTCGGCGGGCTGCCGGGGCGGTTCTTCGCCGCCTTCGGCGTGGTCTTCGCGGTGGCCGGCGTCGCGCTGGCCTTCGCCGAGTCGTACCGTGCCGCGCGCATCTTCAGCTTCCTCGGCCGTGACTCCGATCCGCTCGGCGCCGATTATCAGCCGAACCAGGCGAAGTTCGCGCTGGCCGACGGTGGACTGTTCGGCAAGGGGCTCGGCCAGAGCACCGCCAAATGGAACTATCTGCCCAATGCGCACAACGACTTCATCTTCGCGATCATCGGCGAGGAACTCGGACTGGTCGGCGGGATCATCGTCCTGGGGCTGTACCTGCTGCTCGGGTACGTCGGGATGCGGATCGCCCGCCGTTCGGTGGACCCGTTCCTGCGTCTGATGTCGGCGACGATCACCGTGCTCTTCCTGGTGCAGGCCTTCATCAACATCGGATACGTCGTCGGCATCCTGCCGGTCACCGGCATCCAGTTGCCGATCCTGTCGTACGGCGGTACCTCGGCACTGACGATGCTGGCGATGCTCGGTTTGCTGGCGAACGCCGCACGGCACGAACCGCAGGCGGTCGCGGCGCTGGCCGGGCCGGCGCCGAAGGGGTTGTCGCGGTTGCTCCGTCTCCCGCGGCCCGAAACGTACCGGGCTGCGGGCTCGTCGCCGCGGCGCCGGCCGACCGCCGCGCCCATCCGGCGACCGGCACCCGTCCGCGGTTCGTCCGGGACCGGCCGTCGCGAGGCGCCCCGCACATGGGCGGGCCGCCCGCGGACGCCCGAGGCATCCGGGCCGCGAATGCGACGCCGGTCGGGCGAATCGAGCTCGGGGGAGATCCACTATCCTCCTAGGGGTGCGCGACCGTCCCGGTCGTGGCAGGAGTCCAGGTCGCCGGCTCCGCGCGATCGTGCGCGGCGGACCGGCAGAGGCGGATGGGAGAACGGTCGCCGGTGAGCAAGCGGAAGCGGTCGCACGAGGGGGGATCGGCACTTTCGGTGGTGGTCGCAGGCGGTGGAACCGCAGGCCACATCGAGCCCGCGCTCGCGGTGGCCGACGCCGTGCGGGAACTGGAGCCGGACGCGCGGATCACGGCCCTCGGGACGAGTCGCGGTCTGGAGACCACGATCGTGCCCGCGCGCGGTTACGACCTGCGTCTGATCCCGCCGGTTCCCCTGCCTCGGAAGGTGGGCGTGGAACTGGCCAAGACTCCGTGGCGAGTGGCACATTCGGTGGCCGCCACGCGGAAGGTCTTCGCCGAGGTCGACGCCGATGTGGTGGTGGGCTTCGGCGGTTACGTCGCACTGCCCGCTTATCTCGCGGCGCGCAGTCGACTCCGCGGTGCCCGGCGGATCCCCGTGGTGCTCCACGAGGCGAACGCCAGCGCAGGTGTCGCGAACAAGGTGGGCGCCCGGCTCGCCGACCGCGTCCTCGCGGCAGTCCCCGACTGCGGGCTGGCCGGCGCCACGGTCGTCGGAATCCCGGTGCGCAGAGCGATCACCCGTCTCGACCGTGCTTCGGCCCGTGCCGAGGCGCGCCGATTCTTCGGTCTGGACCCGGAGGCGCCGACCCTGCTCGTCTTCGGCGGCTCGCAGGGGGCGCAGCGGCTCAACGAGGCGGTCGCGCCGGCCGCTACGGCGCTGGGCGCGGCCGGTATCGGTGTTCTCCACGCCTACGGCCCCAAGAACACGATCGACCCGGTCTCGCCGCCGGGCGCCCCGCCCTACGTCGGGGTCAGCTACCTCGACCGGATGGACCTCGCGTACGCGGCCGCCGACCTGGTGATGTGCCGGTCCGGAGCGATGACCGTCGCCGAGATCTCCGCCACCGGACTCCCGGCGGTGTACGTCCCGCTGCCGCACGGCAACGGCGAACAGCGACTCAACGCACTGCCCGCGGAACGGGCCGGGGGCGCCGTCATCGTCGACGACGCGGACGTGACGCCCGAGTGGGTCGAGCGAGAGATCCCCGCACTGCTGGGCGACACCGAACGCCTGCGCGCGATGAGTGCCGCCACCGCGGGGCTCGGCCACCGTGACGCCGCCGTCGAAGTGGCGACGGCGGCACTGGAACTGGCTGCCGCGCGGCGCGGCGACCGCGCGACGACGCAGGACGGACCCCGATGAGCGACCCGGCGATCGAGAACACGCTTCCGGCGCAGCTGCAGCGGGTGCACATGGTCGGCATCGGCGGCGCGGGCATGTCGGGCCTGGCCCGGATCCTGCTCGCTCGCGGCGGTCAGGTGTCCGGTTCGGACGCCAAGGATTCGCGCGGGGTGCTGGCGCTGCGGACCCGCGGCGCGCAGGTCCGGATCGGCCACGCACCCGACGCCCTCGATCTGCTCGACGGCGGTCCGACCGTCGTCGTCACCACCCGGGCCGCGGTGCCCGACGACAATCCGGAACTCGTCGAGGCACGCCGCCGCGGTATCCCGGTGCTCTACCGGCCCGAGGTGCTCGCCCTGCTGATGCGCGGACACCGGACCGTGTTGATCTCGGGCACCCATGGCAAGACCTCCACCACGTCGATGTCGGTGGTGGCACTGCAGCACTGCGGTGTCGATCCGTCGTTCGCCGTCGGCGGTGAGTTGAACGAGTCGGGCACCAACGCGCATCACGGCAGCGGCGAGGTCTTCGTCGCCGAGGCCGACGAGAGCGACGGCTCCCTGCTTCAATACGTGCCGGACATCGTCGTGGTCACCAACATCGAGGCCGACCATCTGGACTTCTTCGGTACCGAGGCGGCCTACGTGCAGGTCTTCGACGAATTCGTCGCACTGATCCGCCCCGGCGGAACGCTGGTTGTCTGTCTCGACGATCCGGGAGCCGCGGCGCTGGCGCAGCGATGCGTTGCGAGCTGCGCCGAGCGCGGGGTCGCGGTCTTGGGATACGGCAGTGCCGCGCGGATCACGGTGGAGGGTGTGCCGGTGGTCGCCGAACTCGTCGAGCTCGCGGCGCACGGGACCGGGGGGCTGGCCACGGTCCGACTCTCCGAGCCGCTGGTCGACACTCCGCGCGTACGGGAACTGGCCGTCACTCTGCCCGGCAGGCATATGGCGCTCAATGCGCTGGGAGCCCTGATCGCATGCGCACGGACGGGGCAGGACGTCGACACCGTGGCGGAGGGTATCGAGAGCTTCGGCGGGGTGCACCGGCGGTTCGAATCGCGGGGCCGTGCCGCCGACGTCGACGTGTACGACGACTACGCGCACCATCCGACCGAGGTCCGCGCCGTGCTCACCGCCGCCCGAGACGTCGTCGGCGCGCGGTCGGGGCGTGTGCTGGCCGTGTTCCAGCCGCATCTGTATTCGCGGACGGCGGAGTTCGCCGCCGAGTTCGCCGCGGCGCTGAGCTTGGCCGACGAGGTGATCGTGGCCGACGTCTACGGTGCCCGTGAACAGCCGCAGCCCGGGGTCACCGGCAGGCTGATCTCCGATGCGGTGACCGCTCCCGCGGTCTTCGTCCCGGATCTGTCGGAGATCGCGAACGCCGTGGCTCACCGTGCCCGGCGCGGCGATCTGGTGCTCACCATCGGCGCCGGCGACATCACCATGCAGGCTCCGGCCATTCTGGAAGCGCTGGAGAGGGCCGCGGCCGAATGAGCCGGCGGCGTACGGCGGAACCGGACCGGGCGCGGCGCACGCGTCCGGGCGCCGCCTCGTCGCCGCGGCGGTGGCCGCTCATCGGCTCGGTGATCGCCCTCGTCGTCGTGGTCGGCGGGCTGGTGGCGATCGCCTATTTCACGCCGTTGATGTCGGTGCGGTCGGTGGACGTGACCGGAGCGACCGCGATCGATGCGGGGGAGGTGCTGCGCACCGCGCAGGTGCCTGAGGGCTCACCGCTGCTGCAGGTCGACACGGCGGAGATCGCGAACCGGGTGTCCGCGCTGCCGGAGATCGAGTCGGTGAACGTCAGCCGGAAGTACCCCTCGACCCTGACGATCGCGGTCACCGAACGGACGCCGGTGGTGACCGTCGAGCAGTCCGGACGGATCGGCGTGATGGATCGCCTGGGCATGGTCTATCTCACCTTCGGGTCGGCCAAGGATCTGCCCAAGTCCCTGCAGGGGCTGCCCGCACTGCAGATGACCGACCCGTCCGCGGCCAATCCGACGACGCGGGCGGCGCTGACCGTGGTGCAGGATCTCCCGGACTGGCTGGCCTCTCGGGTCGTGGTCGTCGCGGCCGACTCGCCGTCGGACATCACGCTCCGTCTCAAGAGCGGCAAGAAGGCCGTGTGGGGAGACGCGGGGCGGACGGCCGACAAAGCCGAAGCCCTGCGGAGTCTGCTGATCGTCGACGGACAGCAGTACAACGTCTCGAGTCCCGAGTACGCGTCGGTCAGCTGAGTCGGCGTGTCCGCGGACGGGGCTCGGGAGGAAATCCGGCACTGATTTCGCGACACGCCGCGAGCCTCCTGGCACCACGGCGCCGCGATCAATACCGTCGTCTTCAACACCAGTACTTGACATAACTATAACCCTATGGTTGAGCTTTAGGGTTTGTTCGAAGTAGGAAGGCATCATGACGCCACCGCACAATTATCTGGCCGTCATCAAAGTCGTCGGCATCGGCGGCGGTGGCGTCAACGCTGTCAACCGCATGATCGAGCAGGGGCTCAAGGGTGTCGAGTTCATCGCCATCAACACCGACGCGCAGGCCCTGCTCATCTCTGATGCCGACGTGAAGCTGGACATCGGCCGCGAGTCGACCCGAGGCCTCGGCGCCGGCGCCAATCCGGATGTCGGCCGCATGGCCGCGGAGGACGCCAAGGACGAGATCGAGGAACTCCTCAAGGGCGCCGACATGGTCTTCGTGACCGCGGGCGAGGGCGGCGGCACCGGCACCGGCGGTGCGCCGGTGGTCGCATCGATCGCCCGCAAGCTCGGCGCGCTGACCGTCGGTGTCGTGACCCGCCCGTTCTCGTTCGAGGGCAAGCGACGTGGCAACCAGGCCGAGGCGGGCATCGCGGCGCTGCGCGAGTCGTGCGACACCCTCATTGTGATCCCCAACGACCGCCTGCTGCACCTGGGCGACGCGCAGGTGAGTCTGATGGACGCCTTCCGCAGTGCCGATGAGGTCCTCCTCAACGGCGTGCAGGGCATCACCGATCTCATCACCACGCCGGGCCTGATCAACGTCGACTTCGCGGATGTGAAGGGCGTGATGAGCGACGCGGGAAGTGCGCTGATGGGCATCGGGGCCTCGCGCGGCGAGGACCGGGCGCGCAAGGCGGCCGAGTCGGCGATCAACTCGCCGCTGCTCGAAGCGTCGATGGAGGGTGCACGCGGTGTGCTGATCTCGATCGCCGGCGGCAGCGACCTCGGTCTGTTCGAGATCAACGATGCGGCCTCGCAGGTGCAGGAAGCGGCACACGAGGACGCCAACATCATCTTCGGCACGGTCATCGACGACAACCTCGGCGACGAGGTTCGAGTGACGGTGATCGCCGCGGGCTTCGACGCCGGCGCACCGTCCAAGCGGCAGCAGGGCGCCCACGCCGCCACGGCGAGCAATGCCGGCGTCGCGCAGGCGCAGGCGGGGGAGACCGCCAAGCCCGATGCGAAGGACCCGCTGTTCGGCACCTCCCGGGAGCGCTCGGGCAACCCGTTCGGCGAGCCGACGCCCCGCCGCAACTCGGTGCGGCTCGACGACGATGACGTCGACGTTCCCGATTTCATGAAGTGATGGCGGCTGACGATTCCTTCGTCGTCCGGCGCGCGGTCACCACGCGCGCCGGCGGCGTCTCCGCGGCACCGTACGACTCGTTCAATCTCGGCGATCACGTGGGCGACGACCCCGCCGCGGTGGCGGCCAACCGGGAGCGGTTAGCCCGGGATCTCGGCGTGGAGCCCGCCCGGGTGGTGTGGATGGAGCAGCTGCACACGAGGAACGTGACCGTGGTCGACGGGCCGGTCGCCGAACCGGTGCCCGCTACCGACGGCCTGGTCACCGACCAGCGCGACCTGGTGCTCGCGGTGCTGACCGCGGACTGCGTTCCGGTGCTGCTGAGCGATGACGAGGCGGGGGTGATCGCCGCCGTGCACGCCGGTCGCGTCGGTGCCCGGATCGGTATCGTGCCGGAGGCATTGCGCGCGATGATCCGGCTGGGAGCGCGGCCGGAACGGATCGGGGCTTTCCTCGGCCCGGCCGCGAGCGGCGAACGGTATGAGGTGCCCGCGGCGATGCAGGCCGATGTGGAACGGCATCTGCCGGGCAGTTCGTGCCGAACCTCCACTGGGACGCCCGGGCTCGACCTGCGTGCGGGTATCCGGCGTCAACTGCTCGAGGCCGGTGTGTCGGCGGTGGCCGTCGACCCGCGCTGCACGATCAGCGACACGTCGCTGTTCAGCCATCGGCGCGGCGCGCCGACCGGCCGCCTGGCTTCAGTGATCTGGATGGACAGCGCCGGAGCGCGGCGGTGACCGACGAGCGGGATCCCCGCTCATCCGAGCTCGCCGACGGACTGGCAGCCACCGCGCGTCGCATCGCGGCCGCCGCGACCGCGGCCGGACGCGATCCGGCCGAGATCGGCCTGCTCGTCGTCACGAAGTACTTCCCGGCCGACGACGTGGTGCGGCTTCTGCGCCTGGGTGTGCGCGAGTTCGGCGAGTCCCGTGAGCCGGAGGCCGGGCGCAAGACAGCGGCGGTCCGTGCGCGGGTGGACGTCGATTTCGCCGTCGACATGATCGGACGGGTGCAGCGCAAGAAGGCAGGCGGTATCGCCCGCTGGGCACGCCGCGTGCATTCGGTGGACTCCCTCCCACTGATCGAGGCCTTCGACGGCGCATCGGCGCGCGCTCTGGAGGCGGGCGACCGGGACCGGACGCTGGGCCTGTTGCTGCAGGTGAGCCTCGACGGCGATCCGGAGCGCGGCGGTCTGGCCCCGGCGGAACTGGCTCCGGCCGCCGAACGGGTGCTCGCCTCGCCGGACACGCTCAGCCTGGACGGACTGATGGCCATAGCCCCGCTCGGAGCGGACCCCGACGAGGCCATGGAGCGGCTGGCCCGGATCCGCGCGGACTTCCTGCGACGGTTCCCGCACGCAGTCGAGCTGTCGGCGGGGATGTCCGGAGATCTCGAAGCGGCGATCGCGCACGGATCGACGTGTGTGCGTGTCGGAACCGCAATTATGGGGACGCGGCCGATAGTCTCGCTTTAGTCACACTGGTCACAACAGAACCACTAGCGATCAGGTGTAGCGCCCATCCACCCGCAATGACTTCACCGTTCAGGAAGGCTCGTAATGACGACGATGCAGAAGTTCAAGGCATATTTCGGCATGGTGCCCCCGAGCGAGTTCGAGGACGACTACCTGGCCGACCCCGAGGACCAGCCGGCCATGTCGGCACGTGAGCGTGCGTACATGGAGAAGTACCGCAGCAACGGGACCCGCGAGGACGCCTTCTACGGCGACGAGCAGTTCCGCGAGCGGGACTACCGGGGCGAATCCCGTTACCGCGAGGCCGACTACCGGGAGCCGGAGTACCGCGAACCGTTCGGAGAGGCCGAGCCGCGCTACCGCGAACCGGCCTACCGCGAGGCGGAGTTCGCCCGTTCGGCCGACGACCGCGCTTTCGCGGTACGCGCCGAGTCGGATCGCCCGTATGTGGGCGCCCGCCGCTCGCCCGACGTGGAGTCGGTCCGCAGGCTCGAGCCGCTGAATCGCTCGTCCAACGTCACGGTGCGCGGCGCCAACGCCGTCGCGCTCGACCCCCAGGTCGACAACGACCCGCTGTCGGAGAGTGCCATGAAGAAGATCTCGACGCTGCGGCCGGCCGACTACTCGGAGGCCCGCACGATCGGCGAACGGTTCCGCGACGGCAGCCCGGTCATCATGGATCTGGCGGATATGAGCAACGACGAGGCCAAGCGTCTGGTCGACTTCGCCGCCGGCCTCGTCTTCGCGCTTCGCGGTTCGTTCGACAAGGTCGCCACCAAGGTCTTCCTGCTCTCGCCCAACGGTGTGGACGTCAGCCCGGAGGAGCGTCGCCGCATCGCCGAGAGCGGCTTCTACAGTCAGTCCTGAGCCGCAGCTCGTCGTCGTCCGCCGCGCCGCCCCGGTCGTTTCCGGGGCGGCGCGGCGTTTTGCACGGTTATCAGGCACCCTTGAGGGGTGAGCACCTTCCTCTGGATCCTGTACTTCGTACTGTTCTGTTACGTTCTGCTGCTCCTCGGCCGCTTCGTCGTCGAGCTGGTGCAGTCCTTCGCGCGCCGGTGGCGTCCGTCCGGGCCCGGCGTGGTCGTCATCGAATTCGTCTTCACACTGACCGATCCGCCGGTGAAGTTGCTGCGGAGACTGATCCCGCCGCTGTCTCTGGGGCCGGTGCGGCTCGACCTCTCGCTGATGATCGTGCTGATCGTGTTGTCGATCCTGATGCGGGTGGTTCTGGGCTTCGCGATCCACACCACGTGACTTCCACGAATGTGATTAATCGAATAGTCGCTGGTGGTCGGTGTGCAACGCCAATTCTGCTGCCTCAGCGTGTCATTTACGAAGTCCACGGTGACCCGATGATTCGGCCTAGATTCGATTGCGAACGGGTCGCGGGCAGACAACACGCCTTGGTCCTGGTGTGACGAGATGACACGCTAGTTGCGTAGTGGTACTGGTATTAATAGAAACGCGATCAAGATTGGGGCAGTTCGTGTTCGCCTGTGCGGACCTACGTTCCGGCTGACCGTGCCAGAAGACGGCGTGTACGAAATCAACACGCGAAATGACCTAAGGGGAGAGGCAGAAATGCGGCTCACACCAGCTGATGTGCACAACGTCGCGTTCAGCAAACCGCCGATCGGCAAGCGCGGTTACAACGAGGACGAGGTCGATCAATTCCTCGACTTCGTGGAGGCTGAACTCGCACGGCTGATCGACGAGAACAACGACCTGAAGCAGCGCGTCGGCGAACTCGAGACCGAACTCGACGAGGCGCGTTCCGGTGCCCCGGATCGCACTCAGGCGTTCGCGGCCGTCGCGGAGCCTGCTCCCGCGCCCGCACCGGAGCCCGCCGCGGCGCCGGCTCCCGCCGCTGACGAAGAGGCCAGCATGCGTGCGGCACGTGTGCTGGCGCTGGCCCAGGACACCGCAGACCGAGTCACGGGCAGCGCCCGGAGCGAGGCCGAGAGCCTGATGGCCGACGCTCGCCAGCGCTCGGACGCGATGGTGGCCGAGGCGAAGTCGAACGCCGACGCCACGCTCGCCGACGCTCGCCAGCGCAGCGAGGCACTCCTCGCCGATGCACAGACCCGGGCCGAGACCCAGGTGCGCCAGGCGCAGGAACGCGCGGACTTCCTGCAGCGCGACGCGGAGCAGAAGCACACCGAGATCATGACGACCATCAACCAGCAGCGCACGGTGCTGGAAGGCCGCATCGAGCAGCTCAAGACGTTCGAGCGCGAGTACCGCACTCGACTCAAGACGTACTTGGAGTCGCAGCTCGAGGAACTCCAGCAGCGCGGCAGTGCCGCCCCGGTGGAGAACGGACAGGCGAGTTATGCCGCTGAGGGCGGATACTCGCAGAGCTGATCTGGGGCTGACACCGACGTGTACACGCACATCTTCCCCGAACCGACGAGGGTGACATGCTGAGCCTTGCGCTGGCCGCCACCCTCGTCGGTTTCGGCCTTCTGGTGGTCGCACTGGTGACCAGTAATCTCCCGCTCGCGATCGCCTGCGTGGCGGTCTGCGTCGTCGGCCTGATCCTTCTGGTCATCGACACACTGCGGGCCAACCGGCGCGGTGGCGCCGGCGCCGAGGACGAGCCCTTGTTCACGATCCGCGGGCGTGAATCCGCGGCGCGCGAGGAGCCCCTCGACGCCGAGGACGAGGGTCCGGCTCGTGAGCACGTGCCCGTCGACTCGGGCGATGTCGGCGGCGGCGAGTCGGCGGGTCTCGGTTCGATCGTCTCGGCCACACCCGAACCCGTCTCGGAAGTGCCCACCGATCCGGGCAACGGCGAACTGTCCGCTCTGTCGGGCGGATTCTCCGCTCCGCAGCCGGGTGCGGAGCGCGCTCCCGAGGGCGACGGAGACGTCAACGACTACCTCCGCTCGACGGGGTCGTTCCCCGTGCAGTCGGCGAGCGGGCCGCGCACGGGACCGCAGCCGGTTCCGCAGGGGCCTGCGCAGACTCCGCAGCAGCCGGCGCCGTCGGCAGCAGCGGAGAGCGGCGCACCGGAGACGAGTGCACCGCAGGCGGACGCGCTGCCGGAGACATATGTCGGGCGGCGGCGTCTGGCCGGCGATCCGACGGACGACATCGTGGTGCGGTCGTCGGACCCCGAGTTGCCGGCCATGCAGTTCGTCTGGGACGACACCGAGGACGATGGCGGGCGGTCACCGAAGAGCGACCCTTCCGACGACTGAGCCACCGCCCGAGCAGACCTCCCGGCCCGGTGCGGTCGGGCCCCGTGCAGTAGACTGATTGTTCGCAGCGACGACCCGGCAATCACCGGTGAGCTCCCGGAAGAACGGACCCGCTGGGTCTCAGTAGAACCGGGCGGGTGCGGCCCGACACAGCCGTCACGATGAGAGGCACGCCCCTCGGGCGTGCAAGCGGGGTGGTACCGCGCGCAGACCGTGAACTCAGGCGAGTCCACACAGTCGCGTCCCCGTGCCCACAGGGCCGACGAGAGCGTCGGCGAAGACCAGGCACGAGGAGCAGCGCGTGAGCGACACGACCCCCGAATCACAGCAGAGCACCACGGCGCGCGCCTACCCGATCGTCGATCTGACCGACGGAACCGGGCGGGGAGCGCCGTCGTTTCCCCAGGTCGAGGAGACCGTCCTGCAGTACTGGGCGGAGGACGACACCTTCAAGGCGTCGATCGCCAATCGCGAGGACGCACCGGAGTTCGTGTTCTACGACGGTCCGCCCTTCGCCAACGGACTTCCGCACTACGGCCACCTGCTCACCGGTTACGTCAAAGACGTGATCCCGCGGTACCAGACGATGCGCGGTAAGAAGGTCGACCGCCGATTCGGCTGGGACACCCACGGTCTGCCCGCCGAACTCGAGGCCGAGCGGCAACTCGGGATCACCGATAAATCGGAGATCGAGACGATGGGCGTCGACAAGTTCAACGAATACTGCCGCGACTCGGTTCTCCGCTACACGGGCGAGTGGCGCGACTACGTCACCCGGCAGGCCCGCTGGGTCGACTTCGAGAACGACTACAAGACGCTCGATCTGGACTTCATGGAGTCGGTCATGTGGGCCTTCAAGCGCCTGCACGACAAGGGCCTGGTGTACCAGGGATACCGCGTGCTCCCGTACTCCTGGTACGAGCAGACGCCGCTGAGCAACCAGGAGTCCAAGCTCGACGACGCCTACCGCATGCGCCAGGATCCGGCGGTCACCGTGACGATGCCGCTCTCCGCGCCGGGATCACCGCTCGACGGCGTCAACGCGCTGATCTGGACGACGACGCCGTGGACCCTTCCGTCGAACCTGGCGATCGCGGTACATCCCGAGACCGAGTACTCGCATGTGCGGACCGCCGACGGCGACGAGTACCTGCTGGCCTCGGCTCTTGTCGGTGCGTACGCGAAGGAACTCGGCGAACCGGAGACGGTCGGGGTGTACCTCGGCAAGGAACTGGCGGGGCTGAGTTACCGACCGCCGTTCGACTTCTTCCTCGGCCACCCCGCCTCGCACGTGGTGCTGCTGGCCGACTACGTCACCACCGACAGCGGCACCGGCGTCGTCCATCTCGCGCCGGCCTTCGGTGAGGAGGACATGGACGTCGCGACCGCCAACGGCATCGAGGTGGTGCAGCCGCTCGATCCGGGCGGCCGTTTCACCGATCTGGTGCCGCCGTACCAGGGCCAGATGGTCTTCGACGCCAACCCGAACATCATCAGAGATCTCAAGGCGGCGGGCCGCATCCTTCGGCACGAGACCATCGAGCACTCCTACCCGCACTCGTGGCGGTCGGGCCAGCCGCTGATCTACATGGCCGTGCCGTCGTGGTTCGTCGCCGTCACCGAGATCAAGGACCGGATGCTGGAGTTGAACCAGCAGATCACCTGGTCGCCGGCCCACATCCGGGACGGGCAGTTCGGCAAGTGGCTCGCCGGAGCCAAGGACTGGAACATCAGCCGCAACCGCTTCTGGGGAGCGCCGATCCCGGTATGGGTCTCCGACGATCCGGCGTACCCGCGGGTTGACGTCTACGGCAGTCTCGACGAGCTCGAGCGCGACTTCGGGGTGCGGCCGGAGAACCTGCACCGGCCCCACATCGACGAACTGACCCGGCCGAATCCCGACGATCCGACCGGGCGTTCGACGATGCGACGCGTGCCGGAGGTCCTGGACTGCTGGTTCGAGTCCGGGTCGATGCCGTACGCGCAGGTGCATTACCCGTTCGAGAACACCGAGTGGTTCGACGGCGGCGGCGATCAGCTGGCGCACAATCCGGGCGACTTCATCGTCGAGTACAACGGACAGACCCGCGGCTGGTTCTACAACCTGCACGTGCTGGCCACCGCCCTCTTCGACCGCCCCGCGTTCAAAACGGTGGCCGCACACGGCATCGTGCTCGGCGATGACGGTCAGAAGATGAGCAAGTCCAAGCGCAACTACCCCGACGTCAACGAGGTATTCGACCGCGACGGCTCCGATGCGATGCGCTGGTTCCTGATGGCCTCGCCGATCCTGCGCGGCGGCAACCTGGTGGTCACCGAGCGCGGCATCCGCGAGGGAGTGCGCCAGGCTCTGCTGCCGATGTGGAACGCATACAGCTTCCTGCAGCTGTACGCGGAGCGCCCGGCCACGTGGCGCACCGATTCGCAGCACGTCCTCGACCGCTACATCCTCGCCAAACTGGCCCAGACGCGCGACGAGATGACCGCGGCGCTCGACGTCTACGACATCGCCGGCGCCTGCGAGAGTTTCCGCGAGTTCTGCCAGTCGCTGACCAACTGGTACGTGCGGCGGTCGCGGGCCCGGTTCTGGGCGGGCCAGGACACCGACCCCGACGCCTTCGACACGCTGTACACGGTGCTGGAGGTGGCGGGCCGGCTCGCCGCACCGCTGCTTCCGCTGGCCACCGAGGCGATGTGGCGGGGATTGACCGGTGAACGGTCGGTGCACCTGACCGACTGGCCGGCCGAGGACGAGCTGCCCTCCGATACGGAACTGGTGGCGGCCATGGATCAGGTGCAGACCGTGTGCTCGGTCGCGTCGAGTGTCCGCAAGGCCAACAAGCTGCGCGTCCGTCTCCCGCTTCCGGCGCTGACCGTCGCCGCGCCCGCGGCCGAACGGATGGCGCCGTACACCGATCTGATCGCCGACGAGATGAACGTCAAGCAGGTCGTGCTCTCGACCGACGTCGACGCCGTCGGCCGCGTGGAGGTGGCCGTGAACGCACGAGCGGCCGGGCCGCGGATCGGCAAGGACGTCCAGCGCGCGATCAAGGCGGTGAAGTCGGGCGACTGGGAGTTCGGCACCGATCCGGAGACCGGCGAACAGACCGTCGTCGCCGACGGGATCGTCCTGAAGGGCGAGGAGTTCTCACGGAAGCTGGTCGCCGTCGCACCCGATTCGACCGCCGAGATGCCGGGCGGGGCGGGTCTGGTGGTCCTCGACACGGCGGTGACGCCCGCACTCGAAGCCGAGGGCTGGGCGAAGGACCGGGTCCGCGAACTGCAGGACGCGCGCCGCAACCTCGGGCTGGAGATCTCCGACCGCATCTCGGTGCGCCTGGCGGTGCCCGAGGAGCGGGTGGGGACCGCGAGGCGTCATTCGGACATGATCGCCGGCGAGGTGTTGGCGACCGCGTTCGACGTGACCTCGGACCGACCGGGGGCGATCGAACTCGGAGACGGCGTCACCGCCGACATCGAGAAGGCGTAGACGCCGCTCGGCTCACGCGCCGAGCGCGGTCATCTCCGGGAACCTGGGCGAGAGGTCGTCGCCGCTGGAGGTGCCGCGCAGGCGTCTGCCGATCCACGGCACGGCGAACTCCCTGATCCAACGCCGGTTCTCGGCGCGCCGGCGGGCGGGCGACAGGTCGGGGAGCGGGGCCTGCTCCAGCGGCCGGAGGCCGTGCTCGACGCCGAGCGCGTCGAGCACGGCGATCGCCATGCGCTGATGGCCCGCGGCCGACATGTGCAGCCGATCGAAGTCCCAGAGGCGGACGTCGCGGTAGTCGTCGATCCGCCAGAAGTCGACGATGGTGGCGCCGTGGCGGTCGGCGATCTCGCGGACGCCCTCGTTGTAGATCGCGAAGCGCCCGCGAAGGGCGCTGAAGAGGGGCCAGCCGCCCGGATCGTGCGCGGTGAACAGCACGAGTCGCGCACCGGACTCGGTCAGTCGCGCCACGGCGGCGTCGTACGTCGAGAGCAGGGCGTCGATGTCGACCTTGGGCCGGAGGATGTCGTTGCCGCCGGCGTAGAGGGTGATCAGATCCGGGTCGAGTGCGAGCGCCGGCTCCACCTGTTCGGCCACGATCGGCTCGAGCTTGCGACCGCGGATGGCGAGGTTGGCGTACTCGGCGCCGGGCTCGAGCCGCGCCAACTCGGCCGCCACCCGGTCCGCCCAGCCGCGGACTCCGTTCGGCCGCTGCGGGTCGTGGTCCCCGACTCCTTCGGTGAAGGAGTCGCCCAATGCTGCATATCGAAGGAAAGGCACGTCTGCCGAGAGTACGCCCGCGGGGCCGGCGATAGAATCGGGCCATGAGCGGCGACGATCTCGAGCGACTCCAGCGCTGGGAGGACAACGGCGCGCAGTGGGAGGTCGTGTCGCTGCGGCCGGACTCGGCGACCATCGCGCTGCTGCGCTGCGACGCGGGTGAAGAGGTCGACCGCTTCGTCACCACCGATCCCCGAGTGCTGGCCCTGTGCCGCCGTCCCCGTGACTGACTCCGCACCCGGCACCGCCGGCGGGGAGCGCAGCGCGCGCTGGGTGCTGCACATCGACATGGATGCCTTCTTCGCGTCGGTGGAGCAGCTCACGCGGCCGACCCTGGCCGGGCGTCCGGTGCTCGTCGGCGGCACCGGTGGCCGCGGCGTGGTGGCCGGAGCCAGCTACGAGTCGCGGACGTTCGGTGCCCGTTCGGCGATGCCGATGCATCAGGCGCGGCGGCTGGTCGGCGGCTCCGCGGTGGTGGTTCCGCCGCGCGGATCGGTGTACTCGGTGGTGAGCCGCCGCGTCTTCGGACTCGTGAGAACCTTCGTCCCGGTCATCGAGACGCTCTCGTTCGACGAGGCGTTCGGCGAACCGCAGGAGCTCGCGGGCGCCACCGCCGCCGACGCGCTCGACTTCGCCCACCGGCTGCGCGCCGCGATCCGGGAGGAGACGGGGCTGCCCGCTTCGGTGGGCTTCGGCTCGGGCAAACAGATCGCCAAGATCGCCTCCGGAATGGCCAAACCCGATGGGGCCAAGGTGATTCCGCCGTCCACGGAATTGGACTTCCTGCAAGCGCTGCCGGTGCGCAAGCTGTGGGGGATCGGCCCGGTGACCGGAGACCGACTGGCTCGGCTGGGAGTGGAGACCATCGGCGACCTGGCGGCGCTCTCGGATGTCGAGGTCGCCTCGGTCCTCGGCGCCACCGCGGGACCGTCGCTGCACCGGCTCGCGCGCGGGATCGACGATCGCCCGGTGACCGAGCGGGCGGAGGCGAAGCAGATCAGCGCCGAATCGACCTTCGCGGTCGACATCGTGCGCGCGGCCGAACTCCGGGCGGCCGTCTCGGGCGCGGCGTCGCATGCGCATCGACGGCTGCTGGCGGACGGCCGCGGCGCGCGGACCGTGGTGGTGAAGTTGCGCCGCTCCGACATGTCGATCCTGACCCGCTCGACCACTCTGCCCGCGCCGACGACCGACCTCGATGCGCTGACCGCGGCGGCGCACCGGGTGATGCTCGATCCCTTGGAGGTGGGGCCGATCCGCCTGGTCGGCGTCGGATACTCCGGGTTGTCGGACACTCACCAGGAGACGCTGTTTCCCGATCTCGGTGACCTCGGTGACTCCGCGTCGCCCTCCGGCACGGGGGCTGCGGCCACTGGTGCGCCCGGCGTCCCGGACGAGGACACCGCCGCCGAACCCGTCGTCGACTGGCCCACCGGTACCGACGTCTCGCATCCCGATCACGGCCACGGATGGGTGCAGGGCGGGGGTCACGGCTTCGTGACCGTCCGGTTCGAGACGCGCGCGACCGGTCCGGGCCGCGCGCAGACCTTCCGACTGCCCGAGCCGAGACTGACGCGGGCGGACCCGCTCGACAGCCTCGCCTGGGACGAGGTCGCCGAATCGGGGGATCCGGACTAGACAGTACAGCTGGGGCTGTGCGGTCAGGGGGACGACGCCGCGAAGAAGGCGGCGATCGCGTCGGCGTCGGCGCCGCGGGAGAGCAGGGCGATGAGGGCCATCCGCGCCTGCGGCGCCCGCAGCCACGGGGAGAAGATCGCGCCGGCCCGGACGAGATCGACGCCGCCGCCACCACCACCGTAGGTCGGCTCCACCGGGCCGTACGGGACCCGGGTCGACACGACCACCGCCACGTCGCGCTGCACCGCGAGATTCACCTCGGCGGTGATGTCGGGATGGGTGTTGCCAGAGCCGGTCGCCGACAGCACGATGCCCGCCGCCCGCTGGGCGACCGCCGACGCGATGGTGCCGGGTGAGACGCCGGGGTAGAGCGCGAGCAGGTCGACACGGGCCGGCCTGCCCTCGGGAAGAGTGTCCGAGACCAGCGGTCGCGGCAGGTCGGGATGGACGGTGTCGAATGCGGTGACCTCGGTGGTCGAGGTCTTGAACACGCCGCGCGCGCCGAGAACCCGGCCGCCGATCGCCACCAGCACACCGCGTCCGCGCGAGTCCGCGTCGGCCGCCAGCGCCACCGCGGCGGCGATGTTGGCCGGACCGTCGGAGAGCGGGTGATCGGCCGGGAACTGCGCGCCGGTGAACACCACCGGGCGGGGGTCGGCGGCGAAGACGTCCGCCAAGTAGGCGGTCTCCTCGAGAGTGTCGGTTCCATGCGTCACCACCACTCCGGCGACCGCGGGATCGGCGAAGGCCTCGGCGATCGCTGCGACGATTGCGAACTGGTCGCGGACGGTCATCGCCGACGAGTCCTTGGCCATCAGCTCGACGGGTGCGACCCGGACGTCGTCGGCGGTCGCCGGGACGAGGTCGGCCGCGTGCAGGACCGGCACGGCCCCGTCGTCGGTGGTCTGCGAGGCGGCGGTGCCGCCAGTGGTGATCATCACGACCTGACGTGTGCTCATGGTCTCGATTCTTGCATCCCGCGTCGATCGTGTCTGCAGCTCGCGGTGGGGCTGGCGAGACAGATGAGACCAAGCTGAGAAGTCACCCGATACCGGCCTGAGCGAGTGTGCGGATCGCGGGCTCTTTGGCATAGTGGTCTGAGTTCGGGTCTGGGAGGGCCCGCTGGAATCCGACCCCAATGTGAGGACTACTTCGGTGAACATTCGCAGAATCGTGACCGGTGCCGTGCTTGCCGGCGCCATCGCCGCGACCGCGGCGTGCGGCGGCAACGACAACTCCGACGCTCCGCCCGTGCCCAGTGCCACCACGTCCAGCGCCGCGGCCACGAGCAGTGCGGCCACCGGCACCGAGGCCGAGATGACGAACCCGAACAAGGTTCCCGGCGTCGCCGCACTCAACGACATGCTTCAGAAGGCGCTCGATCCGAATATCAAGCCGGCGGCCAAGACCGACCTGGTCGAGGGCTCCGAGGTGGACCCGAACCTCTTCACGCAGCTGGTGAAGGCCAAGAAGGAGAACCCGGACGTCACCTACGAGATCAAGAAGCCGATCCTGAAGGCCGGGCCCAACCGAGCCAAGGTGAAGGTCGAGGTGAAGCTGCCGAACAACCCGCCGACCAAGATCGACGCGTCGATCGTCTTCGACAACGGCCGCTGGAAGCTCTCCAAGGAGACCGTCTGCCCGCTGCTGAGCCAGACCGACGTGCAGTCGCCGCTGTGCGTGTCGCCGTCGAGCAAGGCCAAGAGCGCGACCTCGAGCAAGAAGGCCGCGGGCTGATTCCGGTCAGCCGCTGACCGGAGCACACCCATTCGCCCTCGCCAGGCGCGGAGTCATTCCGACTTCCGCCAGGCGAGGGTGAATTCGTTCTGCTGCAGGATGGGCCGGTTGGGGTCGTCGCCGGTCAGTTCGCGGCCGCCCTTCATCGTGAGGTCGCCCGAGACCGGCAGCAGCGAGCGGAGATCGACCGTCAACGAGCCCGAGCCGCTCATCGAGAACTTCGCGATGTGCAGCTTCGCGTCGGACCCCGGGATAGAGAAGACCGAGTCGACCGGTGTCTCGTCGACCCGCACGTCGAGTTTGAGGATGTCGCCTTCGCGAGCGGTCAGTGTCACGGTCATGGTCTGGGTGACCGTCGCGGCCGCGGACACCGTCCGCACCGACTGCCATCGGGCACCCGGGGCCACCGGGGTGGTCGGCACCGGCACCGCGTAGTCGAGCGCCCCGACGAGCGACTGCTCCAGCGCGCTGCGTGCGGGTGACTCGGACGATTCGTCTGGCTTGAGGCGCAGCCGGGTGGGCACCAGGCCCGGGGCGTACGAGATGCCGCCCGTGGATCCGTCGAGCGCGCCGAGCAGGCCGTCGAGAGCGGTGTCCTTGCTGGTGGGCGTTCCGATGGAGAACTCGAGACTGCTCGGATCGTCGCACACGGCGCGCGCGGTGATCGGAGTGACGAGTTGCTGCTCGGTCTTCTGCACCTGATTGGTGTTCTCCGTGCGCGAGGTCGGTGCCACGCTCGCCTCGAGCGACGAGGTCTCCAGCGTGACCCGCTGGGCGGCATCGGTCCTCGGCGAGACGGTGAGCGGCTGCGCCGGACCCTCGCCGGGGGAGAGGACGGTCACCTCGGCGTCGGGCACGGTGATCGACCGCGCGCCGTCGGACTTGCTGGCCGGCGTCGTGGCACACGGACCGTCGCCGGAGGCGTCGTTCGACGACGAACACGCCGCGGCGCCGGACGCCAGAACGACCGCCGCGGCGGCCATGCCGACGGCGCGGCGGGCAGTGGTGGAACGCGGGGAAACCGGAGACGAGACAGTCACCCGAGCCAGAGTAGTGCGGGCCGCGGGCCGTCCCGACGAGGCGGGGTGCGACGCCGCCGCGGCCGATGTGGAGAATTGAGGTCATGAACCAACCTGCGGCGCAGCGCGCCGGAGACCCGGCGCGCCGCCGCGGAGTCGGGCTGATCCCCGTTCTCATCGCGGTGGCGGTCGCCGCGTACCTGATCGACGTCCTCAGCAAGGTGCTGGTGGTTGCGAAGATGGAACCCGGTGAGACGGTGTCGGTGATCGGCGACTTCCTCACCTTTCACCTGGTCCGCAACAGCGGCGCGGCGTTCTCCATGGCCACCGGCTACACGTGGGTGCTGACCTTCGTCGCGCTGGCCGTCGTCGTGGTGATCGCGCGCTACGCCAAGCGGCTCGGTTCGCTGGGCTGGGTGATCGGCCTGGGCCTGGTGCTGGGCGGGGCGCTGGGCAATCTCACCGACCGGATGTTCCGCGATCCGGCGCCGCTGCGCGGCCATGTGGTCGACTTCATTCAGGTGGGCAGTTGGTGGCCCACCTTCAACATGGCCGATTCGGCGGTCGTCTGCGGTGCGGTTCTGTTGGTCGTGCTGACCCTGCTCGGTTACGACTACGACGGATCCCGCACCGGATGGGCGGCTCGGCACGGCAGTGAGAAGCACCCGGCGGAGTCGGGCGAGGACGAGGAGGAGCACGATGCGTGACTCGCGGGCGATGCCGGTCCCCGACGGTCTCCACGGGATGCGCGTGGACGCGGGCGTGGCGCGCGTGCTCGGTCTCTCGCGCACGGTGGTCGCGACGCTCGCCGACGCCGGCGACATCACCGTCGACGGCGTCCCGGTGGGCAAGTCCCACAAGCTGGCGGCCGGATCGTGGCTCGACGTGCTGCTTCCCGAGCCGGAGCAGCCGCTCACGGTGGAGCCGACACCGGTCGAAGACCTCGAGGTGCTCTACCACGACTCCGACATCATCGTCGTCGACAAGCCCGCGGGCGTCGCGGCGCATCCGTCGCTCGGCTGGTCGGGGCCGACCGTCATCGGAGCGCTGGCGGCGGCCGGCTTCCGCATCTCCACCTCGGGTGCGCACGAGCGCCAGGGCATCGTGCACCGCCTCGACGCGGGCACCTCGGGGGTGATGGTGGTGGCCGCGTCCGAACGCGCGTACACGCTGATGAAGCGGGCGTTCAAGGAACGCACCGTCGAGAAGCGGTACCACGCGCTGGTGCAGGGGCACCTCGATCCGCCGTCCGGGACGATCGACGCGCCGATCGGTCGACATCCCGGGTCCGATTGGCGTTTCGCCGTCACCGCGGGCGGTCGTGAATCCGTGACGCATTACGACACCCTGGAGATGTTCGCCTCGGCGTCGTTGCTCGACGTTCATCTGGAGACCGGACGCACGCACCAGATCCGTGTGCACTTCTCGGCGATGCACCATCCGTGCTGCGGCGACCCCACCTACGGCGCCGATCCCCGGCTCGCGGGCCGGCTGGGGCTCGAACGGCAGTGGCTGCACGCCCGGATGCTGGCCTTCGCGCACCCCGCCGACGGTCGTCGCGTGGAGTTCACCTCGGAGTACCCGGCCGATCTGCAGCACGCCCTGGACGTTCTCCGGGAGCCGTGAGACGAGGAGGTGATCGGCCCTCGCGCGGGGCCGCTCGTCTCATCCGTCACAGGTCCGCGTGCCACGGCGGAAGTGTCCGAGGTCTTCTCTACAGTGGAGTGGTCTCAAGTTGGTTCGATCGCCTCAAGGAGTCGCCGCGTGTCCGGGTCGTTCGTTCATCTTCACAATCACACCGAGTACTCGATGCTCGACGGTGCCGCGAAGATGTCCCCGTTGTTCGCCGAGGCCGAGCGCCTGGGCATGACGGCGATCGGGATGACCGACCACGGCAACATGTTCGGTGCGAGCGAGTTCTACAACACCGCGCGCAAGCACGGCATCAAGCCGATCATCGGCATCGAGGCGTACATCGCACCCGAGTCCCGTTTCAACACCAAGCGGATCCAGTGGGGCACGCGCGACCAGAAGTCCGACGACGTCTCCGGTTCGGGTGCGTACACGCATATGACGATGGTCGCCGAGAACGCCACCGGGCTGCGGAACCTCTTCAAACTGTCGTCGCTGGCGTCGATCGAGGGACAGCTCGGCAAGTGGGCGCGTATGGACGCCGAGATCATCGCCGAGCACGCCGAAGGGATCATCGCGACCACCGGCTGCCCGTCCGGTGAGGTGCAGACGCGGCTGCGGCTGGGCCACGAGGCCGAGGCGCTCGAGGCGGCGGGCAAGTGGCAGGAGATCTTCGGCAAGGAGAACTTCTACCTCGAGCTGATGGAGCACGGCCTCGAGATCGAGCAGCGGGTGCGGTCGGGGCTCCTCGACATCGGCCGCAAGCTCGGCATCAAGCCGCTGGTCACCAACGACTGTCACTACGTCACCCGCGATCACGCCAAGGCGCACGAGGCGCTGCTGTGCCTCCAGACGGGCAAGACGCTGTCGGACCCGACACGGTTCAAGTTCGACGGCGACGGCTACTACCTCAAGTCGGCGGAGGAGATGCGAGCGCTGTGGGACGACGTCGTCCCCGGCGGCTGCGATTCGACGCTCGAGATCGGCGAACGCGTGCAGTCGTACGAGGAGGTCTACGCGCACCACGACCGGATGCCGATCTTCCCGGTGCCGGACGGCTACACGCAGGAGACGTGGCTGGCGCGCGAGGTGATGGCCGGTCTGGACCGCCGGTTCGACGGCAATCCGCCCGCGGACTACATCTCGCGCGCCGAGTACGAACTGTCGGTCATCAACCAGATGGGTTTCCCGGCCTACTTCCTCGTCGTCGGCGACCTCATCCGGCACGCCCTGGAGGTCGGGATCCGCGTCGGGCCGGGACGAGGCAGCGCCGCGGGATCGCTGGTGGCCTACGCCCTCGGCATCACGAACATCGATCCCATTCCGCACGGTCTGCTGTTCGAGCGGTTCCTCAACCCCGAGCGCGTGTCGATGCCCGACATCGACATCGACTTCGACGACCGTCGCCGCGGTGAGATGATCACCTACGCCTCCCAGAAGTGGGGCCACGACAAAGTGGCTCAGGTCATCACCTTCGGCACGATCAAGACCAAGGCCGCGATCAAGGACTCGGCCCGCGTCCAATTCGGTCAGCCGGGCTTCGCGATCGCAGACCGGATCACCAAGGCGCTCCCGCCGCCGATCATGGCCAAGGACATCCCGGTCTGGGGCATCACCGATCCCGAGCACGAGCGGTACTCGGAGGCCACCGAGGTCCGCACGCTGATCGAGACCGATCCGGACGTCAAGCGGATCTACGACACCGCCCTCGGCCTGGAGGGGCTGGTCCGCAACGCGGGCGTGCACGCCTGCGCGGTGATCATGTCGAGCGAACCGCTCACCGACGCGATCCCGGTCTGGAAGCGCGCGCAGGACGGCGCCATCATCACCGGTTGGGACTATCCCTCGTGCGAGGCCATCGGTCTGCTCAAGATGGACTTCCTCGGGTTGCGCAACCTGACGGTCATCGGTGACGCGATCGAGAACATCAAGACCAACCGCGGCATCGACCTCGATCTCGACAAGCTGCCGCTCGAGGATCCGAAGACCTACGAGCTGCTGGCGCGGGGCGACACGCTCGGCGTCTTCCAGCTCGACGGCGCGGCCATGCGCGAACTGCTGAAGATGATGCAGCCCACCGGCTTCGAGGACATCGTCGCCGTGTTGGCGCTGTACCGCCCGGGACCGATGGGTGTGAACGCGCACACCGACTACGCCAAGCGGAAGAACGGTCTGCAGGACGTCAAGCCGATCCATCCCGAGTTGGAGGAGCCGCTCAAGGAGATCCTGGCGGAGACCTACGGCCTGATCGTCTACCAGGAGCAGATCATGCAGATCGCTCAGAAGGTGGCGGGCTACTCGCTCGGACAGGCCGACCTGCTCCGCCGCGCGATGGGAAAGAAGAAGAAGGAGATCCTCGACGAGGCCTACGACGGTTTCGCGGAGGGGATGAAGAACAACGGCTTCTCACAGGGTGCGATCACCGCGCTGTGGGACACGGTTCTGCCGTTCGCCGGCTACGCCTTCAACAAATCGCACGCCGCCGGCTACGGGCTGGTCTCGTTCTGGACCGCCTATCTCAAGGCCAACTACCCGGCCGAGTACATGGCGGGGCTGCTGACGTCGGTCGGCGACGACAAGGACAAGGCGGCGATCTACCTCGCGGACTGTCGCAAGATGGGCATCACGGTGCTGCCACCCGACGTCAACGAGTCGCGTGCCGACTTCGCCGCGGTGGGGGAGGACATCCGATTCGGTCTGGCCGCGATCCGCAACGTCGGGTCCGGAGTGGTCTCCTCGATCATCTCGGCGCGCGAGGAGAAGGGCACCTACACCAGCTTCTCGGACTACCTGGGCAAGATCGACGTGCAGGCGTGCAGCAAGAAGGTCACCGAGTCGCTGATCAAAGCCGGCGGTTTCGATTCGCTCGGTCACGACCGCAAGGGCCTGTTCCTCGTTCACTCCGAGGCGATCGACGCCGTGCTGTCGACCAAGAAGGCCGAAGCGGTCGGCCAGTTCGACCTCTTCGGCGGTGTCGGAGACGACGACGGCGGTGCCTCGGACGTGTTCGCGGTCAAGGTGCCGGAGGACGAGTGGGAGACCAAGCACAAGCTCGCTCTCGAACGAGACATGCTGGGCCTGTACGTGTCCGGTCACCCACTGGCAGGACTGGAGCACGCGATCGCGGCGCAGACCGACACCTCGATCACCGCGCTCCTCGAAGGGTCGGTGGCCGACGGCGCGCAGATCACCATCGGCGGCATCATCTCCTCGGTGACCCGACGGGTGAACAAGAAGGGCGAGCCGTGGGCGGCGGTCCAGCTCGAGGACATGGTGGGCGGCGTCGAGGTGTACTTCTTCCCGCGCGCGTACGTCGCGTACGGGATGGACCTGGTGCCCGACAACATCGTCCTGGTCAAGGCCCGTGTCAACAAGCGTGACGATTCGACGATGATCAGCGCCAACGACCTCGCGGTTCCGGACCTGTCAGCGGTCGGCACCACCAAGCCGCTGAATCTCACGCTGTCGGCCCGCGTCTGCACGCCCGACCGGGTCAGCGCGCTCAAACAGATCCTCGTGCGTCATCCGGGGACCTCCGACGTTCATGTGACGCTGGTCAGCGACCGGAAGCAGACGCAGTTGCGGTTGATGGACTCACTGCGCGTGGCGCCGTCGTCGGCCCTGATGGGGGATTTGAAGGCACTCCTGGGCCCGAGCTGTCTGACCTGAGCAGGGCAGGCACGAGACCGAGATTCGGTTCACCGAATCTCAACTCGTCGACTGAGCTACACTGTGGATATGACCACGCTGATCCGACAGGCACCTCAGCCCGCAACTGTGCATCGCGCCGTGCAGGTTCCGGTGTTCGGGGTGCCGTGGCCGCTGTACAAGCTGGCCGCTGTGGTCGCCGGCGTGGTCGTCGCCGCGCTCGTGTTCACCTTCACCGGCTCCGGGACGGCGTCGATGTGGGCCAGTGCAGTCGCGGTGATTACGGTGTGGTGGGGCGGCTATGTGCTGCTTCGTGAACGGTGGGACGATGGAGAGCGTGACTTCATCGCCGAACACCACTCCCGCCGCTGATTCGACCCTCACCCCGGCGAGTATTGAGGCTGCGGCACGTCGTCTGGACGGCGTCGTACGCCGGACACCGCTGGAGGACTGCCCCCGCCTGAGTGACGCCACCGGTGCGCGGGTGCACCTCAAGCGCGAGGATCTGCAGACCGTCCGCTCCTACAAGATCCGCGGCGCCTACAACGTCATGGCGCAGCTGAGCGCAGATGAACTGGCCGCAGGCGTCGTCGCGGCGAGCGCGGGCAATCACGCACAGGGCGTCGCGTTCGCGTGCGCCACCATGCAGGTCAAGGGCCGGATCTACGTACCGACGACCACTCCCAAGCAGAAGTGCGACCGGATTCTGTGGCATGGCCGAGGGTTCGTCGAGCTCATTCCGGTCGGTGAGACCTACGACGCCGCGGCGGCCGCGGCCCAGAGCGACGTGATCCGCACGGGCGCCACGTGGATCCATGCCTTCGACGACCCGCGCACGGCGGCCGGGCAGGGCACGATCGGCAAGGAGATCCTCGAGCAGCTCGGAGCCGATCCCGACGTCGTCGTGTTGCCGGTCGGCGGTGCGGGCTGCATGGCCGGAATCGTCACCTACCTGCGTGCGGCGTGCCCCGACGTCGCGATCGTCGGCGTGGAGCCGCACGGTGCCGTGTCGCTCGCGGCCGCGCTGGTCAACGGTGCACCGTACACGCTGCCGACCGTCGACTCCTTCGTCGACGGTGCGGCGGTGCAGCGCATCGGCGGCCTGGGGCACGGCGTGATGGCGGCCGCCGGGGCCCGGGTGGTGAACCACCCCGTGCTCGCCGACGTCACCTCGCACCCGCGGGTGCCGGTGATCGAAGCCTCGGAGATCGACCTCGCGCCGGGCAGCGTCACCATCACGAATGTGAGCGAGGGGGCGATCTGCTCGACGATGCTCGAGCTGTACCAGAACGAGGGGATCATCGCCGAGCCCGCGGGCGCGCTCGCGGCGACCGCGGTGCGCGAACTCGATCTTCCCGCCGGTGCCACCGTGGTCGCACTCGTCTCGGGCGGCAACAACGACGTCTCCCGCTACGGCGAGATCATCGAGCGGTCGTTGGTGCACCGCGGTCTCAAGCACTACTTCCTGGTGAACTTCCCGCAGGAGCCGGGCGCGCTGCGCCGCTTCCTCGACGACGTCCTCGGTCCCGACGACGACATCACTCTGTTCGAGTACGTCAAGCGGAACAACCGCGAGACCGGGGCGGCGTTGGTCGGCGTGGAACTCGGCGACCCGTCGGATCTGTCCGGGTTGCAGGACCGGATGAAGCGCTCCCGGCTGGACGTCGAACAGCTCGAGCCGGACACTCCGGCGTACCGCTACCTGACGTAGGCGGACCCAGCGCGACGGCGGTCGCTCCCGGCAACGGCGGGAGCGGCCGCCGTCGTCGTCTCGACCACCCGAGCACCCGGTTACCGGCGTCGTGGGAGGGTCACCTGCCTATTTCCTACATAGGTGAAGTTATGTGTGGCGCCTGGCACACTTTCCCGAAATCGCTGTGTATATTACGACCGAACACCCCCTCGGGGGTCGGGCCGGCGGGGGGGACGCGGCGACTGTCGACTCCCCACCGCACCCGCAGAGGCGAAGAGGGCGAAGGCAGGGGATTGAGCACAGACACGGTGGACGCGCACCCACGTGCTGCTGCGCGTCGTTGGTCCGACAGCGGCGCCCGCAAATGGTTCGACGAGCACATCAAGAAGTCCTTCGAGACCTTCGGCCGTCAGCTCGCGATGTTCGTCGAAGTGTTCAAGGTCCTCATCGAAGACATCGTCAAGAAGCGCTTCCCTTTCGGCGAGTTCATCCGGCAGTGCGCGTTCATGGCCTCCACGTCGGTCTTCCCGACGCTGCTCGTGGCGATCCCGATCGGCGTCATCGTCTCGATCCAGGTCTCGAACATCGCCGGCCAGATCGGCGCCACGTCGTTCTCCGGCGCCGCGACCGGCCTCGGCGTCATCCGGCAGGGCGCGCCGCTGGTGACTTCGCTGCTGCTGGCGGGTGCGGTCGGCTCGGCCATCGCTGCCGACCTCGGCTCGCGCACGATCCGCGAGGAGATCGACGCCATGCGGGTGATGGGAGTCAACCCGATCCAGCGTCTGATCTCGCCCCGGCTGCTCGCCACGATGGTGGTCTCGTTCCTGCTCTGCGGCTTCGTCTGCTTCGTCGGCTTCATCACCGGCTACCTGTTCAACGTCTACTTCCAGGGCGGGACGCCCGGCAGCTACACGGGGACGTTCGCTTCCTTCGCCGGCGTGCCCGATCTGTTGTTCGCCCTGGTGAAAGCCGTGATCTTCGGCGCCATCGTGGCGATCGTCGCCTGCGACCGCGGCCTCACCACCAGCGGCGGCCCGGCCGGTGTCGCGAACTCGGTGAATGCGGCGGTCGTCAACTCGGTGATCCTGCTGTTCACCGTCAACGTGGTGCTCACCCAGGTGTTCGCACTCGTCGTGCCGGCGAAGGTGGTGTGAGATGGCCGCGTCACGCTACGTACCGCCGCTGCTCAAACCGCTCGGCTGGCTGCGGAAGCTGTGGGAGGCGCCGCGCGACGGCATCGTCGCGATGGGGCACCTGATCACCTTCCTCGTGAAGTCGATCGGACTGGCGCCCATCACCTTCACGCACTACCGGAAAGAGGTCTGGCGACTGCTCTCCGACGTGGCGTGGGGCAACGGCGCGATCGTCGTCGGCGGCGGAACCGTCGGCGTCATGGTGATCCTCGGCGTGATGGGCGGCGCGACCGTCGGCATCGAGGGCTACACGGCGCTCAACCTGCTCGGCATGTCGCCGATCACCGGCGGACTCTCGGCGTTCGCGACCACCCGTGAGATCGCTCCGCTGCTGGCCGCGACGGCGTTCACCGCACAGTCGGGCTGCCGGTTCACGGCGCAGCTCGGGTCGATGCGGATCAGCGAGGAGATCGACGCGCTCGAATCGATCGCGATCCGGCCGCTGCCTTATCTGGTGACGACCCGGATGGCCGCGGCGGTCCTGTCGATCATCCCGCTGTACGCGATCTCGCTGGCCGCCAACTACATCGCCTGCCAGTTCATGTTCCAGATCCAGTCGGGACAGGGATCGGGCACCTACCTGCACTACTTCGACGAATTCATCCTGTCGCGCGATGTGGTCTTCTCGTTCCTCAAAGTCATAGTCTTCGTCCTGCTCACGACCTTCATCCAGTGCTACTACGGATACTTCGCGTCGGGCGGTCCGGAAGGCGTGGGCGTCGCGGCCGGGCATGCGATCCGGCTGTCGATCATCACGATCGTCTTCGCGAACCTGATCCTCACGCTGGTGTTCTGGGGCACCTCGGCCGGCATCAAGATATCGGGGTGACGGATGCGAATCGATACTGGTGGGCGCGATCCGTCGCTCAAGACGTACTTCCTGCGGGGGCTGGCGTTCCTCGCCGTGGCGGTGGTCGTGTTCGCACTGCTGCTGGCCCGGTACGAGGGCAAGTTCGACGACCGCACCGAGGTCACCGCGGAGCTGACCGACGTCGGCGACGGACTGGTTCCCGGCGCCGACGTCCGCTACAACGGCTTCATCGTGGGGTCGGTCGATTCGATCACCCTGGTCGGCAGCGGTGACAACCCGACGAAGGACGTCGCGTTGATCCTGAACCCGGACCAGGCGTCCGGCATCCCGGCGAACACCACCGCGCGCACCGTTCCGTCGAACCTCTTCGGCGTGAACTCGGTGGAGCTGATCGCGCCGGCGAATCCCGCCTCGGAGTCGATCAGCGGCGGCGACGTGGTGAAGGCCGACACCTCCGAGCCGACCATCCGGCTGCAGGACGCGCAGAACGAGCTCCGCTCGCTGCTGCGGAGTGTCCCGCCCGAAGATCTCGGCATGGTGCTCGGCACCATCGCCGACGCGCTGCAGGGCGGCGGCGCCACCTTCTCCACCTTCGTCGGTGTCCTCGACACCTACTGGAAGACCATCAACGCGCAGTTCCCGCCGGGCGCACCGTCCGGTTTCGAGAACTTCGACCGGGCGATCCGCGGTCTGGCGCAGTCGACCCCGCAACTGCTCGACGCGCTCGGCAAGTCGGTGGTTCCGGCGATGACGATCGCGCAGAACGCCGACCAGCTGACCGCACTGCTGTCGGCCGGCCAGGGGATGCTCGACCAAGTGCACACCCTCTTCGCCAAGAACGGCGACGGCGGCAAGCGGATCGTGCGTGATCTGAACACGATGCTCGGAGCGATCACACTGGAACCGAACTCACTGCCCGAGGCGCTGCAGCAGCTCTACGTCCTGGCGGGCAGGGTGCTCGGAGTCTTCACCGGCGTGAACGGCCACGTTCAGCTGAACCTCGGCGTCAGCTTCAGTGCGTTCGCGCAGTACACGCGCCAGAACTGCCCGGTGTACGACGGCGGCCCCTACGGGACGGCCCGTGGTCCGGGATGCGTCGGCCCCGGGACCGGCACGGGCCCGACCATGTCGGGACCGTTGACGGTGTACCCGCCGGGAATGAAGCGGGCCGCCGCCCAGAAGCCGGTCAGTGCTGTGACGACCGGAAAGGACGAGAAGACGCTCAAGGGCGCGCTCGGACGGAAGCCGACCTCGGCCGACAGCCTCATGCTCGGCCCGCTGGTCTCGGCCGTGACACCGCAGGAGGGAGGCCGGTGAGCGCCGCTAAATCGACCATCCGCAAGCCGCTGATCGGATTCACCCTGTTCGCGATCGTCGCGCTGGCGATGACGTATCTGATCTGGTCCACGCTCGAGCGCTCGGTGAGCGGGCCGACCAGCGGGTACACGACCACGTTCAACGACGCGTCCGGGCTCGCGGAGGGCGACGACGTCAGAATGGCGGGCGTGCGCGTCGGGCGCGTGGAGAGCATCGACCTCGACGACGGCAGGGCCCTCGTCAGGTTCGAGGTCCAGGACGATCAGAAGGTGTACGCGAACACCCGGGCCGCGATCCGTTACCAGAACCTGATCGGTCAGCGGTACCTGGCGCTGTCGCTGGACGGTCCGACACCCCAGGCTCAGCTGAGCGAGGGCTCGGCGCTGCGTCTGCCGGGCGAGGACTCGTTCGACGTCACCAAACTCCTCGCCGGATTCCAGCCGGTCTTCGACACGCTGACACCCGAACAGGTCAACACGCTGTCGGAGAGCCTGATCCAGGCCTTCCAGGGCGACGAGGTGTCACTCTCTCGCACGATCGCCGAGATCGGGCAGGTGGCGAGCGACATGGCCGACCGCGACCAGGTGCTCGGCGCGATCATCACGAACATGGGGGTGGTGATGCGCGAACTGGCCTCACAGGGCGACCAGGTGCAGACCCTGCTCGACAGCACCGGAAAGCTGATCGAGGGTCTCAACGGCAACTCTCAGCAGTTCGGCAAGGCGATCGATCAGCTCGGCCAGACCACCACCGGTTTCGCCCAGGTGTTCGCGCAGAACCGCGCGACCCTCAAGTCGGCCGGCACCGCCGCCGACGACGCCACCGGCAAACTGATCGCCAACGGCGCCAAGATGGACCGGCTCGCGGTCGAGCTGCCGATCTTCCTCGGACACTTCCCGAATGTGATGATGCAGGGCAACTACTTGAACATCTACGCGTGTGACCTCGACATCTCCATCGGCGACGTCCTGTTCCCGCCCGGCCTGATCAACAAGATCGGTGGCACCAACCACTCGGTGGTGTGCCGATGAAGAAGCGTCTCGCCCGGTCGTTCCACGGCAACCGTCGGCTGTGGTACGGGATCCTCGGTGTCGTCGTCATCGCGATCGTCCTGGTCGACGTGGTCGGGCTGAGTTCGGCCGGACTCGGTAAGCGGACTTACACCGCAGACTTCGAACAGGCGGGCGGAATCCGTCCCGGTGACAAAGTCCGCGTGGCGGGCATCGACGTCGGCGAAGTGTCGAAGACCGAACTGGCCGGAGACCACGTCGAGGTCGCCATGAAGGTCGACAGGGACGTCGAGGTCAAGGACGACGGCTCCGCCGAGATCAAGATGTCGACGCTGTTGGGGCAGCGGTACGTCGACATCGTGCTCGGGCAGAGCGACAAGGCGACGCCGAACGACCGGATCCAGCACACGTACGTGCCCTACGACCTTCAGCAGACCCTGGCCAAGGGCACTCCGGTGCTTGCGGGCATCGAACCGAATGACCTCACCAACAGCATCCGCACGCTGAGCACGCAGCTGGCGGGTGCGCCAGCGATCATGGGACCCACACTCGATGCGCTGACCCGGATGTCGAACGTGCTCAACAATCGGCACGATCAGATCAACCAGCTGCTCAAAGACACCGACGCGGTCACCAAGCAGGTCGTCGACAGTCAGTTCGCGCTGTCGATCATCGTCGGCCAGGGCGCCCAGCTGGCGAACAAGATAGTGGCTCGCGAACAACTCGTGACCCGGATGCTCGACGGCGTGGCCGCCCTCACCGATCAGGCGTCGGCGGTGGCCGCGGAGAACGGCGACCAGTTCGCCCCGGTGATGGCGAACCTCAATACGATCGCGAACGGACTCGAGAAGAACCGCGACAACCTGCGCAAGCTGCTTGACGTCCTGCCGGTCACCGCCCGGTTGACCACGAATCTCACCGGTGACGGGCCCTATGCGAACGGCTACCTGCCGTGGGGCCTGTTCCCCGACAACTGGCTCTGCGCGGCGCGGGTGGTGGACGGATGCTGAGGATGTCCCGGATCAAGAGCGCGATGGCCGCGGTGGCGCTGGTCGCGGTGACGGCGACGACCGTCAGCGGCTGCTCGCTGATGCCCGCCACCTGGACCGCGGCGCTGGGCCAGGCCAAGACCGTCACAGCCTATTTCGACGACGTGTCGGGAATCTTCACCGGCAACGACGTCGCGGTTCTCGGAATGCCGGTCGGTCGCATCACCTCCGTGGAGCCCCAGGGCACTCGGGTGAAGGTCACGATGACCGTCGACAACAGCGTCGACGTGCCCGCCGATGTGACGGCGGCGATCGTCAACACCTCGATCGTGACCACGCGGCACATCGAGCTGTCGCCCACCTACACCAAGGGACCCAAGCTCGGCGACGGCGACGTGATCCGCCACACCGAGGCGCCGGTGGAGATCGGCACGCTGTTCGATTCGATCGACAAGATCGTCAAGGCCATGTCGGGAGACCGGCCCGGCGAGGGGCCGATCGCCGACTTCGTCGACGTGACTTCGGGAATCGCCTCCGGCAACGGCGAGAAGCTGCGGCAGGCGCTCGACGCGCTCTCGAAGGCGGGCAAGCTCGGCGCGGACAACGGTGACGCATTGATGTCGATCATCAAGTCGCTGAGCACGCTCACCACCGCGCTCACCGACAACTATCCGAAGATGCAGCAGTTCTCGTCGTCGATGACGCAGGTCTCGGACATGCTGGGCGACCAGTCGGTCGGTCTCGTCGCGTCGCTGCACGACCTGAACAAGACCCTGCAGAACACCTCCGAGTTCCTCGCCGCCAACTCGGGTGCGATCAGCGGTGCGACCGGGCGGATGGCGTCGCTGGCGGCCAATCTGTCCGACTTCTCCCGCGAGGTGGTGGAGACGATCGATGTGGCGCCCCTGCTGTTCCAGAACCTCTCGAACTCGATCTCGGCCGAACAGGGTGCGTGGCGGACCTCGGTCTTCCTTGACAAGTCGCTGCTCGACAACCAGATGCTCAACAAGTTCTGCAATGCGATCAACCTGAACCAGAAGGGCTGCGACACCGGTCAGCTGAAGGACTTCGGCCCCGACCTGGGCATCTATTCCGGACTGTTGGAGCTGAGCAAGAAATGACCAGGATTCGCAAGGCCGGTCTCGCGGCGGTCTCACTCGTCACCACGGTCAGCCTCACCGCATGCGGCGCCGTCCCCGGCGTCACGGTGGAGCAGATCCCGCTGCCCGCCCCGGGCGGGATCAGCGACTCGATCACCGTCCACACCTCGTTCGAGAACGCACTCAACCTGCCGAACAAGGCCAAGGTCCGTCTCGGCGGCCTGGATGTGGGCGAGGTGGAGTCCATCGTCGCGAAGAACTACCGCGCCGAGGTCACGATGAAGGTGGCGAAGGACACCGAACTGCCGATCGGCACCGGAGCCGAACTGCGTCAGGCGACACCGCTCGGCGACGTCTTCGTCGCGCTGCAGCCGCCGGCGGACACCTCGAAGGGAATGGTGCGCGACGGCGGCACCCTGACCGGCCCCACTTCGGCGGCGGCGACGGTGGAGGACCTGCTCGTGAGCCTGACGGGGCTGGTCGACTCGGGTTCGGTGAGCTCCCTGCAGCGGATCTTCACCGAGCTCAGCACCGCCATCGGCGGCAATGCTCCCGAACTGCACGGCGCCATCGAGGGATTCACGACCGCGATCGACAAGTTCAACAAGAACTCGGCGGCGGTCGACCAATCGATGGCCGTCACAGCGCGGTGGTCGAAGGAACTGGCGAACGGCCGCAACCAGATCGCCGCCGCGATCAACAAGCTCCCCGCGGCGATCAACACGGTCAACGACCAACTCGGCATGATCCTGACGACCCTCGACAAGACGAACAAGGTGACCGCCGCGACCAACGATTTCCTGAACACCGAGCAGGCCGACTTCGGCGAGATGCTCGGCCACCTCAACACCACGCTGGTGGCGCTGGAGAATGCGGCGCCGATCTTCGGGCCGCTCGCCGACCGCATGGCCGAGCTGAACCCGAAGTGGGTCAAGTCGACGTCCGGAAGTGCGGCGGCGGTCTCGGCCAAGGTGTACTGGCTGACGCCGGGCGCCGGATTCGATTCGGCGTCGCGGTTGCCCGAAGGCGCGGACGTCACCAACGGCATGCACAGTCTGGAACAGACACTCGCCCGCATCATCGCTCGTCTCACCGGAACGAAGGGATGCTGCTCATGATGCGATGGCTGCGCAAACGCAAGATCATGATCGGCAACCTGGGGCTGGTCGTGGTGATGCTGGTGGGTCTGGCGTTCCTCGCCTTCAACAGTCTCAGTTGGCGTCCGTGGCAGAGCACGTATCAGGTCATGGTGCATTTCCCGGTCTCCGGCGGCCTGCAGGACACCAGCAAGGTGATGCTGCGCGGCGCCCAGATCGGCGAGGTCCGTTCCATTCAGGTCACACCCAAGAGCGTCGACGTGACTCTCGATCTGCGCGACGACTACAAGATCAACAAGGGAGCGACGTTCTCCGCACTCGGCCTGTCGGCAGCGGGCGAGCAGTACGTGAACATCACCCCGACCACCGACGACGGCCCGTACCTGCAGGACGGGGATGTGATCCAGGTGGGCCAGACGCACGTGACGGCGGCCTTCCCGGGGATGCTGCAGTCGACGCTCGACGTCATCAGCCAGATCGATGCGCCGAAACTCACCGCGACGCTCAAGGAACTCGAGATCGCACTCAACGACCGCGGGCCCAACCAGCTCAAGTCGGTCTTCAACTCCGGAGGCGTGATCTTCGCCGATCTGGCGAAGGTGCTGCCGGAGACCACCACCCTGATCAAGAACTCCGGAACGATCCTCAAGACCACGGCGCAGGTCCAGCCGGATCTCGGACGCCTCGCCGGCGGGCTCGACTCGCTCTTCGACGCGACGGTCGCGGCCGACAAGGAACTGCGGACGCTCCTGGGGAACGGACCGGGACAGTTCACGAGCCTCGCCGGATCGCTGGCGACGATCACCGATCCGCTCAGCGACGTTCTGACCCAGTTCCTCGACGTCGCGCGACAGGGTGCACTGCGCGCGCCGGCGCTGGCGACCCTGTTCCCCGCGATCCGGGACGGGTCCATTCAGGCACAGAAGATGTTCCACGACGGCGCCTGGTGGGCGCTGGCATCGGTGTATCCGCGGCCGTCGTGCAACTACCAGATCGCTCCGGTGCGTCCGACCAAGATCCTCGAACTCACCGTGCCGAAGAATCTGTACTGTGTGACCGAGGATCCGACCATGCAGGTCCGCGGGGCGGCGAACGCACCGCGACCGAAGGGCGACGACACGGCGGGTCCGCCTCCGGACTACGATCCGAACGCCCGCACGGTACCGCTCGACAAGTGATGAAGGATTTATGAGTTCAGACGACTCGAAAGACATCTCGGACGCCCGGCCCGACGACGCAGATGCCGACGACACCGCCGCTGCCATGGACGCCTCGGAGTCCGGCAATGCGGCCAAGCGCGCCGAGCGGAAGGCGGGCAGGGAGAAGGCCGACAGCGTCTCGGTGACGATCTCGATGCGCCGGGTGAAGCAGGCGATCGTCGGACTGCTCGTCGTCGCCGTGATCGCCGTGATCGCGGTCGGCGGATGGCAGTTGTACGAGAAGGACCAGAAACTCGCGGCGTTCGACGACAGCAAGGCCGCCGCGTCGAACTTCGTCGGCACGTACTTCCAGGCGATGAGCGGTCCCAATGCGGACGCCAAGTCGCTGCGCGACGCGGTGGGCCCGCTCAGCACCGGTGAGTTCAAGAAGCGACTGGACTCGGACGCGGTCGTCAGCACCGAGTTCATGAAGGAGAACAAGGTCGAGAACATCAAGACCACGGTGACCTCCTCGATGGTCGAGTCCTTCAGTGCCGATCAGGCGACGGTGGTCCTCGGTGTGGACGTGACGGGCACCAGCGCCATCAGCACCACCGGAGGCAAGAATGCGATCCTGCTCCAGCTGAACATGAAGAAGGTCGACGGCGACTGGCTGGTGAGCGCGATCGAGGCAGGTCCCGGAGTCACCGTCGGCTCTCAGCAGGCGCAGCAGCAGATCCCGACACCCGCCCCGACGCAGACGCCCGCGCCGGTCCCCGGCGGATAGCCACCCGGATAGCCGTCCCGCGGCGGCTCAATCCGCCGGTTCGAGGACGGCCAGCGGACCGTCGCCCAGGAGGACGTCCGCACCGACGGTTCCGGTGAACACCGCGCCGGTGACGGCATCGCGCCAGGTTCCGGCGGGCAGTTCCACCTGGGCGGCAGCTCTGGTCTCGGCGCCGGTGAACATCAGGGCCAGCCGAACCGCGTCGACGACCACCTGCGGTTCGCCGTCGCGGCCGCGCGCGAAGCTGACGATGTGCGAGGCGCAGACCCCGCGCGCGGGGACGTCGATGAAGTCGCCGCCCGGGGCGAAGGCACCCGGATGCCTGCGCCGGACCGCCAGAGCGGTCCGCACGGCCTGGAGCTTCGGATGGTCGAGGCGCTGACCGTAATCGACAGGCCGCCGGTTGTCGGGGTCGGTCAGCGAATGGTCCCACCACTCGGTGCCCTGGTACACGTCGCCGACACCGGGCAGCAGGAGCGACAGGGCCTTGCGCGAGATCGACTCGGCGCGGCCGGCGTCGGCGATGAGTGCGACGAACGCGGCGATCAGCTCCGCCGCGAATCCGTGCTGCAGACTCGTCAGCCACTGCTGAACGGCCGACTCGGCAGCGTCGTCCACGTCGGTCCACGACGACACGATGCCGTTCTCCCGCATGGACTTGCGCGCGAACTCCGCGAGTCGACGGGCCAGGTCGGCGTCCGGCCGGCCCTCGTCGGGCCACACGCCGACCACGTTCTGTAGGAGGAAGTAGCACATCACCGGGTCCGGCGGCGGTGCGATCCGCTGCAGCTCGTCGACCAGGATCCGCCACCGTTGGGGCGTCTGTGCGATCACCGCGATCCGGGCGCGGACGTCCTCGCTGCGTTTGGTGTCGTGCGTCGACAGTGCCGTCAGCGCCCGCGGCCAGCGGGCCGCGCGCTCGGTCATCCGCGCATGGAAGTCGTTGCGGTTCACGGCCGGGACCCGCGGATTGCATCCGAGTTCCTGCGTGGAGACCAGCCGTGCGGTGCGGTGGAACCCGATGTCCTCGGTGGCCTTGCCGTAGACGGCGACCGCGGCTTCGCCGAGTCGGGCGACCGCTTCCGGAGCGTAGTCCGGGTCGTGGAAGGCGTCACGGAGGACGTCGAACCCCGGTGACAGGATCGGATTGGCGTTCCGCAGCCGTTCGATGTCGGCCAACACCGTGCTTCGCAGCGAGGGGTAGTCGGGACGGGCGACCGACGCGGAGCAGATCATCAGGGCGGCGGCCTGCTGCACGAGGTGGGCGCGAACGTGCGGCGCACGCCGGCAGAGCAGATCGCCGACGCGCTGGAGTCGGTCGGGGAACAGGTCCACGAGCACGGTCTGGCGAAGTGCGCGCGCCAGAGCGCCGAGTTCGTCGCCGCCGCCCGGGACGCCGGAGACGGATTTGAAGGTCTCGTCGAGTTCCACCATCCCCGTCGGTGCGGTGAAGCGGGCTTCGATCAGCCGGAGCTGGTCGTATCCGGTGGTGCCGTCGACGGGGAGGGCGGGGTCGAGCCGCTCGCCGATCGCGAGCCCCTTCTCGATGTAGAGGAGCCGATGGTCGCCGAGATCGGCGCGCAGCCGCCGGAGGTAACCGGCGGGATCGCGCAACCCGTCCACGTGGTCGACGCGGACGCCGTCCACCAAGTCGTCGGCGATCAGTTCCCGGAGCCACGAGTGCGTCGCCTCGTAGACTTCCGGAACCTCCTGCCGCAGTGCGGCGAGCCCGTTGACGGCCAGGAACCGGCGGTAGCCGATGCGGCGGCTGTCGTGCCGGACGAGGCGGTACCGCTGGCGGGCGTGCACCGCGTGCGGGTCGTCGCCGGGTGATGCGGTCCCCGGGGCGGTGGGGACGGCGAGCGTGCCGAGGAGCAGCCGTCCGCGCTCGTCGAGTCGCAGATCGGCGAGGTCCTCGTCGCGGCCGAGGTAGGGCAGGTTGACGATCCCGCCTGCGGCCTCGGTGTCGAGATCGAAGTACTCGGCGTACCGGGAGTCGAGGCCGTTCACCAGCACGTCCGACCACCAGGGATTGTGATCGGGGTCCGCGATTCCGACGTGGTTGGGGACGATGTCGAGGATGACGCCGAGTCCGAGGGCCCGGGCGTGCTCGCGAAGCAGCCGGTAGCCGTCGGGCCCGCCGAGAACACCGGAGATCCGCCCTGGCGGGCACCAGTCGTAGCCGTGCCGCGATCCGGGCATCGCCTCCAGGACGGGGGAGAGGTAGAGGTGACTGACACCGAGTTCGCACAGATGAGGCAGGATCCCGGCCACCTCGGCGAACGTGAAGTCAGGCGTGAGCTGGATGCGATAGGTGGCCACCGGGTCGGCGGGGGTGCCGGCCATACCTGTCCTCCGATCGCCTGCACTGGCCCCGGAGGTGAGGCGTCAGTGGATCTCCGGGCCGGTCCACGGCAGTGCCGCGGAGAGCTGACGCGACAGTTCCCGGGTGAGGCTCCGGACGTAGGTCGCGCTCAAGTGGTGATAGTCCTTGTACACGATGATGTTACCGACCACGGCGGGGCAGAAGTCGGCGGTGCAGAGCCCGTCGGAGAGGTCGAGACGATGGAACAGCGGGTTGCGCGCGGCGTAGTCGGTCGCCGGATCGATCGGATGCAGTGCGCTGGTCCGCACCGTGCCGCACGAGCGCGCGGTGCCGCCTGCGGCGAGGCACTCGGGGGTGTTGATCGGCCCGCGGTCGTTGTGCGGCCACGGATCGTCGCGGATTCCGACGACGGGGATCCCGGCGCCGGTCAGTTCGTCGAAGATCCCGATGTACCCCTGCGGGACGTGATCGGCGGCGCCCGACGGGTCCGGCCGCGTCGAGTTCGTGAACACCGCGTCGGGGCGAGTCCGTTCGAGGTCGGCCATCACGTTGAGAATCCAGGTGCGGCACTCGGGATACGGCGTGCCCTCCAGCTTCGTCGGGTTCTCGTCGGACGTCAGCGGGCAGCCCATTTTGAGATAGGTGAGGACCTTGAATCCGTTGGCCTTGCCGATCGCGTCGAGGGCACCGATCCACATCTCGGCGTGCGAGCCGCCGGCGAGGGCGAGGGTCCTGGTGCCGTGCGGGTCGCCGTAGACGCCGATCGCGGGCTCGGTCGCGGCGAAGTCGCTCATGAATCCGTCCGGGCCGGTCTGCGGAAGGTCGTCGGCCACCGCGAGCGGCGTCGGCTGCGGGTCGAGTGCTGGAACGGGCGCGTTCTCGAGCAGGGCGCGGGCACCCGGATACAGGGCGGGGTCGAGGTTCGCGGTGTCGACGGTGACCGTCGCCATGTGACGGTCCCACGCCCGAATGGCTCCGGCAGTCCCGGCGGACATCGCGACCAGCATGACGGTCAGGATCGCGGCGTAGGTGATCCGCGGGTGCGCCGGCCACCGGATGTGCGCCATCGACGAGCGGCCGCCGCCGCGCAGCGGATCCTCCACGTACCGTTTCATCAGCCACGCTAGTCCCAGGGAGACGGCGAGGATGCCCGCGCCTTCGAGGACGTTCGCGTGCTGCGTTCCGCGCCAGGTGAGATAGAAGATCAGCAGCGGCCAGTGGATCAGATACAGCGAGTACGACAGTCCGCCGAGCCACACGGCGGGCCGGCTCGCGAGCATCCGGTTCGCGGCCGGCGCCGGGCGGTCGGAGGCCTGACCGGCCCAGATGACGAGGAGCGTGGCCCCCACCGGAACCCAGGCGAGCGCTCCCGGGTATTCGGCGACACCGTCGATCCACCAACCGCAGGTGGCGATCAACACCAGCGCTGCGACGGTGACCGCGCTGCGGATGCGGTCGGCGATGGGCCACCGCGGCATCCAGATCGCCAGGAGCCCGCCCACCAGCGGCTCCCACAGGCGCGAGCGCGTGTCGTAGTAGTTGAAGGGCTGATCGACGTGCAGCCGGTGCTGCGCCCAGACGAACGAGGCGACGGCGACGGCGGCGACGACGACCGCGAAGACACCGCGGATGACGCCTGCGCGGGTCAGCATCTCGTAGCGGCGGCCCGCCACCTTGATCAGTCCGGCGATGGCGAGCAGGACGATCAGGGCGCCGACGAAGAACTGGCCCTGCATGGACATGGACCAGAGGTGCTGCAGCGGGCTGTTCGCTGAGCTCGCGGCGAGGTAGTCCTGAGAGTTCTTCGCGAGGTAGTAGTTCTGGTAGTAGAGCGCGCTCGCGAAGGTCTCACGGCCGATGTTGAGCCAGCGGGTCTGTGCGATCACCAGGACTGTCAGGATCACGACCCCGATGAGCACCGTGTACAGCGCGGGCAGGAGTCGTTTGAGCAGACGCTGGAACCGCGGCCAGGGGTTGATCGTCTCCGCGAGCCCGAAGCTGACCGACTGGCTGTGAATGGTGTGCCGCAGGAGCGAGCCGATGAAGAAGTAGCCCGAGAGAGTGAGGAACACGTCGACGCCGCCGGAGACCCGGCCGAACCAGACGTGGAAGCATGCGACCAGGGCGATGGCGATGCCGCGGAGACCGTCGAGGTCTGAACGATAGGCGGGCACCGTCGGGGCCGTTGCCGTGGCAGGGCGATCGGTGGACGCGGGCACTGTCGTTGGTTTCTCTCTCCGGGCACGGGCCTCCCGGGCGGGTGGCCGCCTCAGTAATCTACGTGCCCGCCTGCGCCGGACGAAATCTCGGCCTGCGGCGGGTGCGGTGCGCGGGTCAGTGCGTCTGTGCGGCGCTGCGGGCCCGGGCGCCGTCGAGGATCACCTCGAGCGCGTCGTCGAACTCCGCGTCGAAGACCCGGCCGGACGGTCCGGTGACGCCGAGCCGCTCCATCTGTGTCCGGGTCTGCTCCTCGATCGTCAGACCGATGGTCAGCTGGCAGATGGCCGTCGCCAGACCCGACTGGGCCTGGCGGTCGAGGCCGCCGCGGGCGGCGATGTCGGCGATCACCGTCTCGATGCCGCGGTCGGCCAGTCCCGACGCCCAAGCCGAGGAGACCACCTCGGCGCTGTCCGGGACGGCGAGCAGCGCCTGGCGCATGTCCGTCGCCAACCGGTGCAGATCGGCGAGCCAGTCGATGTCCTCGGACGCCCCGGGAACGGTCGAGAGGATGTCTTCGGCGAGCGCGGCGAGCATCGACTGCTTGTTCGGGAAGTGCCAGTACAGCGCGTTCGGCCGGACGCCGAGATCTGATGCCAGCCGCCGCATCGTGAGATCGGCGAGGCTGTGCTCGGCGAGGATGGCCCGCGCCGCAGCGAGAATGTCCGATCTCGTGTTGCTCACACCGCCACCCTATCCTGACCTGCCCTGTACGTCGTACAGGCGTCTCCTGTACATCGTTCAGGACGTCCTGTACGGTGTCCAGGAATCGAGGAATCCGTGTGGGATGTGCAACGAACAGGAGGCCGGTATGGACCAGACCACCATCGCGCAGATCGATGCGAAGCACGTCTGGCACCCGTACGGCGGCTTCCCGTCCAGTACGCGGCCGCTGGTGGTGCGGGACTGCGCGGGCGTGCACATCCGGCTCGCCGACGGCACCGAACTGATCGACGGGATGAGCTCGTGGTGGTCGGCCGTTCACGGCTACCGTCACCCGCGACTCGACGCGGCGCTCGCCGAACAGGCCGGTCGTATGTCGCACGTGATGTTCGGCGGGCTCACACATGAGCCCGCGGCGAGACTGGCGCAGACGCTGGTGGGCCTGACTCCCGATCCGCTCCAGAAGGTCTTCTTCGCCGACTCCGGTTCGGTGTCGGTGGAGGTCGCGGTGAAGATGGCGGTGCAGTACTGGCGCAGTCGCGGGCGCAGCGAGAAGCACCGCCTGCTGACTTGGCGGGGCGGCTACCACGGCGACACCTTCGCGCCCATGAGCGTCTGCGATCCCGAGGGCGGCATGCACTCGATGTGGCGCGGAGTGATCGCCGAGCAGGTCTTCGTCCCCGCGCCCCCGGACGCGCGTGCGGGTGCGTCCGCCGACGAGGCCTACCTGACCATGTTCGACGCGCAACTCGAACTGCATCGCGATCGACTGGCCGCAGTGATCGTCGAACCGGTGGTCCAAGGTGCCGGCGGGATGCGGTTCCACTCGCCCTCGCTGATCGCGGGGCTGCGGCGACTGTGCGATCGCCACGACATCCTGCTGATCTGCGACGAGATCGCCACCGGCTTCGGCCGGACCGGAACACTCTTCGCGGTCGACGCCGCGGGCGTCAGCCCCGACATCATGTGCGTGGGGAAGGCGCTGACCGGCGGCTACCTGACGCTGGCTGCCACCCTCACCACCGATGAGATCGCCGCGACCATCAGCCGCGGCGAGGCGGGAGGTCTGGCGCACGGACCCACCTTCATGGCCAATCCGCTGGCTTGCGCGGTCGCCTGTGCGTCCCTGGAGGTGCTCGCCGAATCGGACTGGCGGACGCGGGTTCCGGAGATAGGCCGCCGGCTCAGCGCGGGACTGGCGTCGTTGACCGAGGCGGCAGGCGTCGCCGACGTACGCACACTGGGGGCGATCGCGGTGATCGAACTCGATCGCGAGGTCGACGTCGCTGCGGCCACCGACGCGGCGATCGCGTGCGGAGTGTGGGTGCGGCCGTTCCGAAACCTGATCTATGCCATGCCGCCGTACATCATCACCGATGCACAGATCGACGCGCTGACAGCAGGCATGACCGCGGCGGCGAAGGCGTCGGTGGAGGCGGTCGCACACGAGGACGAGGAGTTGGCATCATGAGCGCACCGTGGCTGGCGGACATCGCCGCGCGGACTCTGAACGCGGGACTGCACCGGGAACCCGTGGTGCGCCAGGCCGGAGCGACCGAGATCAACCTCGCGTCCAACGATTACCTCGGGCTGTCGAGCCATCCGGACGTGATCGCCGGGGCGCACGCCGCACTCGACCGGTGGGGTGCGGGCTCCACCGCCTCCCGTCTGGTCGCGGGGACAACGCAGGCGCACATCGACTTCGAGAACGACCTCGCTGAGTTCCTGGGTTTCGAAGCCGCCCTGGCCTTCTCGTCCGGGTATCTGGCCAATGTCGGCGCGATCACCGCGCTCGTGGGCAGGGGCGATCTCATCGTGAGCGACACCGGAGCGCACGCCTCGCTGATCGACGGATGCCGGCTGTCGCGGGCGCGCGTGGAAGTGGTTCCGCGCGGCGACGCCGACGCTGTGGAGCGGGTGCTGGCCGCACGGTCGGAGGAACGCGCGCTGGTCGTGACCGATTCGATCTACAGCATCGACGGCCGGATCGCTCCGCTCCGCGAGTACTACGATGCGGCGACTCGGCACGGCGCGATCATGCTCGCCGACGAGGCGCACGCCCTCGGCGTGCGCGGCCCCGGCGGGCGGGGAGTGGCGGCCGAACAGGGACTGTCCGGCGCTCCCGGTCTGGTGATCACGACGGTCGGGTCGAAGTCGCTCGGTGCACAGGGCGGCATCGTCCTCGGCACGCATCTGCTCCGCGAGCATCTCATCGACCATGCCCGGACCTTCATCTTCGACACCGGTCTCAACCCGGCCGCCGTCGGGGCGGCACATGCGGCGCTGCGCATTCTGCGCGGCGATCCGCAGATGCCCGATCGGCTCCGCGCCGGAGTGCGCCGCCTCGCCGCCGCCTGCGGTGGCGAGATCCCCGACGCCGCAGTGGTGTCGCTGATCGTGGGCGACCCGGTGGCCGCGGTCGACGCCGCCTCGCTGTGCCGGGAGCAGGGCGTCTTCGTCGGATGCTTTCGACCGCCGTCGGTGCCCGAGGGCACTTCGCGGTTGCGCCTGACCGTCCGCGCCGACCTCGATGACGCCGACCTCGACTACGTGGCCTCGGTCGTGACCGGCGCGCTGCGCCGGGTGGTGGAGGCCGCATGACCGCGCGGATCATGGTCGTCACCGGCACGTCGACGGATGTCGGCAAGACGGTCGCGGTCGCCGCGCTGGCGGCCGCCGCCCAGGCCGCCGGACTCCGCGTCGGCGTGTGCAAGGCCGCGCAGACGGGGGTCGCGCCCGGCGAACCGGGCGACCTCGACGAGGTGCGCCGCCTCGCCGGAGAGATCCCGGTGCGCGAGCCGGCACGGTATCCCGAGCCGCTGGCCCCCGAGACCGCCGCTGCGCGGGCCGGGATGGAGCCGGTGACACTCGATGCGATCGCCTCGGCGACCGAGGAACTCGCCGCCGTCACCGATCTGGTGCTGGTGGAAGGTGCGGGCGGCGTGCTGGTGCGGCTCGGGCCGGACTTGACCGTGCTCGACGTCGCCCGGCGACTCGGCGCGGAGATGCTGGTGGTCGCGGACCCGGGGCTCGGAACGCTCAACCACACCGAACTCACCGCGCGGGCGATCGCCGCAGCCGGGGTGACACTGCGCGGTCTGGTGATCGGTTCCTGGCCGGACGAACCGGATCTCGCGATGCGGTGCAACCTCGCCGATCTTCCACGGCTGACGGGAGCGCCGATCGTCGCGACCGTCCCCGCAGGGGTCGGGCGGTCGCCGGCCGACGACTTCCGCGTCGCCGCACCGACGTGGGTCGACGCCTCGCTGTTCCGCGTGGACGCGACCTGTTCATGACGCCGAGAACGTGCCGCACAGCGCCGGCCGAGGGAGATACGCCCTCACCCGGTGCGTCACCGGCACGTTCCTAGAACTTCACACCCATTCACGAAGGAGATCTCCCCATGACCACGACCGCCGACACCTCAGCCCCGGCAGCCGCGGACACCGCCGACATCCTCGCCGTCGCGCGCGAGCAGGTCCTGGAGCGCGGCGAGGGACTGAGTCAGGACCAGGTCCTGCGCGTCCTGCAGCTCGACGACGACCGCCTCACCGAACTGTTGCAGCTCGCACACGATGTGCGGCTGCGGTGGTGCGGTCCCGAGGTGGAAGTGGAGGGCATCATCTCGCTCAAGACCGGCGGCTGCCCGGAGGACTGCCACTTCTGCAGTCAGTCGGGACTGTTCGCCTCTCCGGTCCGCAGCGCCTGGATCGACATCCCGTCGCTCGTGGAGGCGGCCAAGCAGACGGCCAAGACCGGAGCGACGGAGTTCTGCATCGTCGCCGCCGTGCGTGGACCGGACAAGCGACTGATGACTCAGGTCGCCGCGGGCATCGAGGCCATCCGCAACGAGGTCGACATCCAGATCGCCTGCAGCCTGGGCATGCTCACGCAGGAGCAGGTCGACGAGCTCGCAGCGATGGGTGTCCACCGTTACAACCACAATCTGGAGACCGCGCGCAGCCACTTCCCGAAGGTCGTCACCACGCACACGTGGGAAGAGCGCTGGGGCACCCTGAGGATGGTGCGTGAGGCGGGCATGGAGGTCTGCTGCGGCGGCATCCTCGGCATGGGGGAGACACTCGAGCAGCGCGCGGAGTTCGCCGCCGATCTCGCGGCGCTCGAGCCCGACGAGGTGCCGCTGAACTTCCTGAACCCGCGCCCGGGCACGCCCTTCGGCGACCTGGAGGTACTGCCGGCCTCGGAGGCGCTGAAGTCGGTGGCCGCGTTCCGGCTCGCGCTGCCCCGCACCATCCTGCGGTTCGCGGGCGGCCGCGAGATCACCCTCGGCGATCTCGGAGCCAAGCAGGGCATCCTCGGCGGCATCAACGCCGTCATCGTGGGTAACTACCTGACCACTCTCGGCCGGCCCGCGGAGGACGATCTCGATCTGCTCGACGACCTGAGCATGCCCATCAAAGCCCTCAATGACACGCTGTGACTCGCGCCGGTAGCCTCGAAGGTCGTGGCCCGTCCGCCGCGGCCATCAGATTCCAGGAGGCGTCGACCATGACGAGCGTGATCCCCGGTCCGCTGCAGCAGCCGCTGCGCTTCGGCGTGTACACCGGTATCGAGCTCGAACTGCAGGCCGCGGACGAGGTCCCCACAGCGGCGCGACTCGGCCTGGAGCCGCCGCGCTTCTGCGGCCAGTGCGGCCGCCGGATGGTGGTGCAGGTGCGGCCGGACGGTTGGGATGCACGGTGCTCCAGGCACGGAACGGTCGACTCCTCGGAGATGGGACAGCGATGAACGCGCGCCGGGTGGTCGCGGTCGTACTCGCGCTGTTCGCCGCGGCGGTGGCGGTCGGAGGACTGTGGGTGCTGTTGGCACCCGCCCCCGACGTCGTCGTCGAGCACGGCGGGCAGATGCGTTTCGCGACCGAGGCCGACCCGGCGAAGCTCTTCGACGGGGTGGCGATCTTCTCCTTCCTCTGCCTCGGACTGGGTGTGCTGATCGGACTCGCCACCTGGTTCGGGCTGCGCACGTCGAGGGGTATCGGCGGATTCGCGTTCGTGGTGCTGATGTCCATCGCCACGTCGGCGCTCGCGCTGAACCTGGCCGACCGTTTCGGCCGGATGTCGCACGGCGAGATCGAGCGGTCCGTACCGGGTTCCTACTCCGGGACGGTGAACCTCTGGCTCGACGGCGATGTCGGTCCGGCCTGGGTGCTGCTGCTGTGTGCGCCGACGGCCGGCGCGCTGGTCTATCTCGTATGCGTCCTCTCGAGCGCGCACGCCGATCTCGGCGTGGGCGACCTGCCTGCAGACGAGTTCGGTGAGATGCGTGAGCCCTTGCCGATCGGTGCGGTCGGATTATCCGACGGCGGCGAGGTCGTGCCGCCCTCGCAACCGGGAGACCCGAGCGGACGCTGAGGCGAGACGTGGGGAAGTGCGGTCCGTCACATGGGTGGGCGCAGCGCGGCGAATTCGTCGGTCACCCTGATCCGAGCGTCCGCGAACTCATACAGCGCGGGCGGACGGCCACCCGTCCGGCCGGTGTGGCCGACGGTTCCCGTCGCCACGACCACTCCGCGGCGTGAGAGGACCCGCAGCAGATTCGTCGAGTCGACCGGGTAGCCCAGCGCCGCTCCATAGATCTCGGAGAGTTCGGACATCGGGAACTGGCTCGGCGCCAGAGCGAACGCGATGTTGGTGTACGAGAGCTTGCCCGCCAGACGATGCCGTGCGAGGTCGATGACGTCGCGGTGGTCGTAGGCCAGTTCCGGCAACTCGTCGACGGCGAACCATGCGGCATCGGCGACGGTCTCGGCGGGGATATCGCTCGGCACCAGCGCCAGGAAAGTCGATGCGACGGTTCGCTGTTCGGGCACGCGGTCCGGGTCGGAGAACACCGACAGCTGTTCGAGGTGGGCCACCCGAGTGAGCCCGGCGCGGGCACCGAGCCATCTCAGCGCGGCCGCCCCCAGCGTCTCGCGCTCAACGATCGGTCCGCCGGGCAACGCCCATCCGGCCTGCTCGCACCGATGCAGCAGCACATGCAGCGCCGGGACGTCGACGTCGGTTTCGCGCACCTGGAAGACAGCGGTGAGCACCTCGACGCGCACGGTGGTTTCGGCCATGCGATCCAGATTAGGAGACGGTCGCCGCCGAACGCTGTCACGACCGGGCGGGAATGCGTCGTCGATCACAGGTGTTACGATGACGAGGTGTTTTCGATCTATGGTCGAAAACCTCTGGCGCACAGCCCGCGCTCGAGACCACGCGATGGGAGAGCAGTCGTCATGACTACTGGAACCGTGATCACCCGGACCGAGACCGAACTCGGCATGCCCGACCCCCGCCACGGTATTCCGCCCGCCTACGGCGGCGTGGAGCCGACGGCCGAGTGGGCCGAGGAGATCAAGCGGCTGGCGAAGGCGCGCAACGCCTCGATCCTGGCTCACAATTACCAGCTGCCCGAGATTCAGGACATCGCCGACCATGTCGGCGATTCGCTCGCACTGTCGAGGATCGCCGCGGAGACCGATGCGGACGAGATCATCTTCTGCGGTGTGCACTTCATGGCCGAGACCGCCAAGATCCTGAGTCCCGAGAAGCGGGTACTGATCCCGGACGAGCGAGCGGGCTGCTCGCTCGCCGATTCGATCACCGCGGACGACCTGCGTGCTTGGAAGGCTGAGTTCCCGGACGCGGTCGTCGTCTCGTACGTCAACACCACCGCTGAGGTGAAGGGACTGACGGACATCTGCTGCACCTCGTCGAACGCGGTGGACGTGGTCGCGTCGATCGATCCGGACAAGGACGTGCTGTTCCTGCCGGACCAGTTCCTCGGTGCCCACGTGAAGCGTGAGACGGGGCGCGACAACATTCACATCTGGGCGGGCGAGTGCCACGTGCACGCCGGCATCAACGGCGATGAACTCACCGAACAGACCGAGAGTCACCCCGGCGCCGACCTGTTCATTCATCCCGAGTGCGGGTGCGCCACGTCGGCGCTCTATCTGTCGGGCGAGGGCATCGTGCCGCAGGAGCGCGTCAAGATCCTCTCCACCGGCGGCATGATCGACGCCGCGCGAGCCACTCACGCCAAGCAGGTGCTGGTGGCGACCGAGGTCGGCATGCTGCACCAGCTGCGTCGTGCGGCGCCGGAGATCGACTTCCAGCCGGTCAACGATCGTGCAGCCTGCCCGTACATGAAGATGATCACCCCGGCGGCGCTGCTGCGATGCCTCACCGAGGGCAAGGACGAAGTCCACGTCGCTCCGGATGTGGCCGCCCGTGCACGGCGCTCGGTGGAGAGGATGATCGCGATCGGCAATCCCGGTAGCGGAGAATAGGCGGAGTGAACTCCTTCATCGGTCAGCAACAGGCAACCGGCGATCTGGATCTCGTCGTCGACGAGGAACTCATCGCTCTGATCCGCACGGCACTCCTGGAGGATCTTCGATACGGTCCCGACATCACCACGCTGGCGACCGTGCCACCGGAGACGGTCGCGGACGCGAAGATCGTCTCCCGCCAGCCCGGCGTGCTCGCCGGCCTGCCGGTGGTCCGGGCCGTGTTCGACGAGGTGATCGGGAGCGATAACTACGTAGTCACCGAGCAACTCGACGATGGCTCGCGCGTCGAACCCGGGTCGGTCGCTCTCGCGCTGCGTGCCCCGGCGACCTCGTTGCTGACCGCGGAGCGTACCGCCCTCAACCTGCTGTGCCATCTGTCCGGCATCGCCACGGCGACGGCTGCGTGGGTCGACGCCGTGGACGGCACGCGTGCACAGATCCGGGATTCGCGGAAGACGCTGCCCGGTATGCGCGCGCTGCAGAAGTATGCGGTCCGGGCGGGCGGCGGAGTGAACCATCGGATGGGTCTCGGTGATGCCGCGCTCATCAAAGACAATCACGTGGTCGCCGCGGGCGGTGTCGCGCAGGCGCTCGAAGCGGTCCGCGCTGCGGCGCCGGATGTCCCGGTGGAGGTGGAGGTCGATTCGCTGGAGCAGCTCGACGAGGTCCTCGAGCTCGCGCCCCAGCTGGTTCTGCTCGACAACTTCGAGCCGTGGCAGACGCAGATGGCGGTGCAGCGCCGAGACACGCGGTCGCCCGAGACGAAGCTCGAATCATCAGGCGGACTGGCATTGGACTCGGCGATGGACTACGCGAGAACCGGTGTGGACTACCTCGCCGTCGGGGCATTGACCCACTCGGTCACGGTCCTCGACTTCGGCTTGGATATGTGAACGACGGTGTTCGCGCACTCCTGTGCCCGGCCGGTGTGTCCGGTCAGGCGGCCAGGAGGGTGTCGAGGTAGTTCTCGATGCGAGATTCGCTGGGTTCGGGCGGTGGCTGGGGTTGGTGGTCCGGTAACAGTTCGGCGTGGTGGATCTGGTTGATCCGCCACCCGGGCGGTCTTGTCCCGCCGCGGCTGGTGTTGGGGGTGGGTCGCCAGGCGACTCTGCCGGCGTGGGGTCCGTCGATCAGGATCGTGGTCTGCCATTGGCCGGGGCGGGGGCCGACGGAGCGGTTGTGGCGCCCGCATGCGGCGCCGAGGTGGTCGATGTCGGTGGGTCCGCCGTCGGCCCAGTCCGGGAAATGATGGGCCTGCGTCCGGGAGAACGGGGCGTCGCAGCCGGGGGCGGTGCAGCCGCGGTCGCGGGCGAAGAGCATCAACCGCTGCGCCCGCGACGCCAGCCGGCGTCCTCGTCCGAGGTAGAGGGCTTGTCCGGTGTGGGCGGAGAAGACGGCCAGGTGCGGGGTTGAGGTGGCGGCGACTTCGATCAACTCCGCCACCGGCAGCCGGGTCCCGGTCGCGGTCAACGCGATCCCGGCCTGCTCGGCCAACTCGTGGTCGGTGACGGTGATGACCAGATCACCCGACCGCCGACCACCCCCAACACCAGTGCGGGAGGCGCGCAGCAGCGCATGCAGACCGTCGTGGGTGCGCTGCCCCGGCGTGCGAGTATCGCGCTCCACCGCGGCCGCCAGAGCGGCCGGGTCGGCCGATTCGACGGTCCCTGACGGGGAGTCGGGGTCGTCGGGGTTGTTCATTCCCGGCGCGGCCCACGACGGCAGTGCGGCTTCCATTTCCGCGCGCAGGGCCGGGGTGAGGTAGCCGCGGACTTTGCTCATCAGCCGCAGATCCTGGGGCAGGATCGTGAAGCCGCGCAGGCGTTTGCGGTCGCGTTCGTCGGTGACGGTCCCGTCCGGATCCAGATGCGCGAGCAGTCGGATGCCGGCGGTGCGGACACCGGCCGGACTCAACTCACGCGCGACCCACGCCAACTGCACCTCGGCGCGTGCCCGGGTCTGCGCGTCGACCGCGGTGGGGATCTTGTCCATGATGGCGTCGATTTCGCGGACGTGGTCGGCACCGATCGCACCCTCGCCCACCGCGACCGCGGTCGCCGGCAGTACCGGCGGGCGGGTTTGGCCTTGCAGGTCGGTGAACCGTCCGATCCCGGCGGCGCTGACGCGTCGGCGGCGGGCGGCACCGTCACCGAGCCGCAACCCCTGCGCCAAATACTGATGCACCGACAAATACCCGGCTTTGCGATACACGGCCCGGTCGGAGACCTCCACCAACACCGCGGCGTCGACACCGTCGAGACGACGATGCGTACGCTCGAGCGTCTCGACCGTCTGCAACAGGGTGTCTTCGGGGACCGCGGACAGTGGCAGGGACGCGAACTTGGTCGCCGCAGCCTCCAACAGGCGGGCGAGGGCGGCCGGGTCGTCCGGCAGCAGCACTTCTGACGTGTCCATCGAACCCACCCCCTTTCGACCTGCACAGTGTCTGAGAACACTTCTGGTGTGTTTCTATGTCCGAATCATACGGCCGACCTCCGACAAGAACAGTGAGAGAAGCCGCAGACCTGTCGGGGCAGCCCGTAGACGAGCGCTATCGGGTCGAACAGTCGTCGGCGTCCACGCTCTGGTTCGCGTGCCACCCGCGGGCGACCAACTCGCGCAATACCTCGGTATCGACGGCGTCGACACGCTTCACGTACAGACAGCCCTTGCCGGTGCTGTGCGGCCCCAATCGTGCGAGCAGATCGGAATTCGATCCGTCATAGGTGACGCCGTAGATCGTCAGCGCCTGTCGCCGGGCCGCGAGACCGACCGCGAAAGTCTCGTGCGACCGTCCGTCCGCGGTCTGATAGCGGTGGCGGCCGAAACCGACCATCGACCCCCACATCACCGGCTCGGTACCGGTCACCTCCCGAAACAGGCGGACCACGAGCCGGGCGTCGTCCCGCCGCCGCTGGTCCGTGACAGCAGCGAGATACGCATCCACCGAGTCGTCACCGGGGGCCGTCTTCGTCATGGGTCGAGCCTAGATGTCCGTACGTTCGGGCATCATCGGTGGAATGACGCCGACCGTGTACGCCTCGACCGCCTCCGAACTGGACCCGATCACGTTCTACGGTCTGCTGCGACTGCGCGAGGAGGTCTTCGTCGTCGAACAGGACTGCGCCTACCACGAGTTGGACGGCCGGGATGTGGAGCCCACCACTCTCCACCTCTGGTGCGCGGACCCCGCGGACGGAAGTCCGGTCGCCACTGTGCGCGTGCTGCTGGACCGACTTCCCGACGGCGAGACCCGGCACCGGATCGGCCGGGCCTGCGTGCGGCCCGAACTCCGAGGCACCGGGCTGATGCGGGCCCTCCTGGATCGGGCCGTCGCCTACATCGCCGACCGCCCGAGTGTTCTCGACGCTCAGGCCCACCTCGCGGGCCTGTATTCACGGTGGGGATACGTCCCCGACGGACCGGAGTTCGTCGAGGACGGGATTCCGCACGTGCCGATGCAGCGCGACCCCGCGCGGCGGCCGGGCCCGACGAGAAGTTCGACCGCCGAACGGGCCTGAATCGCATGCGGAGTGTTCAGTCGCCTTCGGCTCCGAGGCCGGTGCGCAAACGGTTTGCATCGACCGCATATCCTGGACAGTGCCCTCAAGTCCTCGAAAGCGGAGTGGAGAACACATGCTCACCCGAACCGACCTGCGAGGCAGCACCCCGACGCTGAGCCAACTGCGTCGTGCGCTGCCGCGCGGCGGAACCGACGTCAACGCCGTGCTGCCCACGGTCACTCCTGTCGTCGAAGCGGTCGCTGAGCATGGTGCCACCGCGGCCCTCGACTACACCGAGAAGTTCGACAGGGTCCGCCCGGCGTCAGTTCGCGTCCCGGCGGAGGTGATCGCCAAGGCGCGGGCCGACCTCGACGGCGCGGTCGCCGATGCCCTGGAGGAGTCGATCCGTCGCGCTCGCCTGGTGCACGCAGACCAGCGACGCCAGACCTCGGTCACCCAGGTAGTGCCCGGCGGATCCGTCGCTGAGAAGTGGATCCCGGTGCGCCGCGTGGGTCTGTACGTTCCCGGAGGCAACGCCGTCTATCCGTCCAGCGTGATCATGAACGTGGTCCCGGCTCAGGAGGCGGGTGTCGGCTCACTCGTCGTCGCGTCTCCCGCCCAGGCCGACTTCGGCGGATGGCCGCACCCGACCATCCTCGCCGCGTGCGCCCTGCTCGGGGTCGACGAGGTGTGGGCCGTCGGCGGTGCGCAGGGCATCGCGCTTCTGGCCTACGGCGGTGACGACACCGACGGCCGCGTCCTGGACCCGGTCGATCTCATCACCGGTCCCGGCAACATCTACGTCACCGCGGCCAAGCGCCTCGTGCGCGGCGTGGTCGGCATCGACTCCGAGGCCGGTCCCACCGAGATCGCGATTCTGGCCGACGACTCCGCCGATCCCGCGGTCGTCGCCTCCGATCTCATCAGCCAGGCCGAGCACGACGTCCTCGCAGCGGCGGTGCTCGTCACCGACAGCGAGGCGCTCGCCGATGCGGTCGACGAGGCCGTGGAACTCGCGGCGACGGCCACGAAGCACTCCGAGCGCGTCAAGACCGCGCTGGCCGGTCCGCAGTCCGGGGTGGTCCTGGTGGACGACGTCGACGCCGGGCTGGCTGTCGTCGACGCGTACGCGGCCGAGCACCTGGAGATCCAGACGCGTGACGCGCAGGCCGTGGCCGACAGAGTGACCAGCGCCGGCGCGATCTTCGTCGGTACCTATTCGCCGGTGAGCCTCGGTGATTACAGCGCGGGCTCCAACCACGTTCTGCCGACGTCCGGCTCGGCCAAGTACGCCTCCGGCCTGTCGGTGCAGACGTTCCTGCGCGGAGTGCATGTGATCGACTACGACCGCGACGCGCTCGCGGAGATCGCCGACCGCGTCGTGACGCTGGCGAACGCCGAAGACCTTCCCGCGCACGGCGAGGCGGTCCAGGCCAGGTTCGGGGGAGCACGGTGACCGGTCCGGGCCGGTCCGTCGGTCTCGCCGACCTCCCGTTGCGCGACTCGCTGCGCGGGAAGTCGCCGTACGGAGCACCGCAGCTTCAGGTTCCGGTGGTGCTGAACACCAACGAGAATCCGCACCCGCCGAGCCGTGCGCTGATCGACGACGTCGCGAAGGCGGTCGCGGCTGCGGCCGAGGATCTGCACCGATACCCGGATCGGGATGCGGTGGGTCTGCGTTCGGACCTCGCCGCGTACCTCAGCGCGGCCACGGGCGTGGAACTGTCGGTCGACAACGTGTGGGCGGCCAACGGCTCCAACGAGATCCTCCAGCAGATCCTGCAGGCCTTCGGTGGGCCCGGGCGCACGGCGATGGGCTTCGTGCCGTCGTACTCGATGCACCCGATCATCGCCGACGGCACGCAGACGCAGTGGGTCCCCGCCCATCGCGCGGACGACTTCTCTCTGGACGTGGAGCAGGCCGTCGCAGCGATCGCCGAGCACCGGCCCGACATCGTCTTCGTGACCTCGCCGAACAATCCGACCGGCGGGAGCGTCGCGATCGCCGATCTGCGGCGTCTCCTCGACGCGGCCCCCGGCATAGTGATCGTCGACGAGGCCTACGGCGAGTTCTCGTCGCAGCCGAGCGCGGTCTCGCTGATCGACGAGTTCGGCAGCAAGCTGATCGTGTCGCGGACCATGAGCAAGGCGTTCGCCTTCGCGGGAGGCCGGCTCGGCTATCTGGCCGCGGCGCCGGCCATGATCGAGGCGCTGCTTCTGGTGCGCTTGCCGTACCACCTGTCGGTGCTGACGCAGGCCGCCGCGCGGGCGGCCCTGCAGCACTCGTCGGAAACGCTCGGTGCGGTCGCCGCGATCGCCGCCGAACGCGACCGCGTGGCCGCCGCGCTCACGGGTATGGGATACGCGGTGACGCCGTCGGATGCGAACTTCATCCTCTTCGGCGAGTTCGCGGACGCTCCCGCCACCTGGCAGCGCTACCTCGACCGCGGTGTCCTGATCAGGGATGTCGGCATCCCCGGGCACCTGCGTGCGACCATTGGACTACCAGCCGAGAACGACGCCTTCCTGGCCGTCAGCGCGGAACTGGCCGATACCGACCGAAAGCAGCAGTAGCAGCAGTGACAACAGCGCAGCACGAACCCCGGATCGCCCGCGTCGAGCGCACCACGCGCGAGTCGTCGATCACCGTCGAGATCAATCTCGACGGCACCGGCAGGACCGACATCGACACCTCGGTGCCGTTCTTCGACCACATGCTCACCGCGTTCGGTGCGCACGGCAGCTTCGACCTCACCGTGCACGCGAAGGGCGATATCGAGATCGAGGCGCATCACACGGTGGAGGACACCTGCATCGTGCTGGGACAGGCCATCGGGCAGGCTCTCGGCGACAAGAAGGGCATCCGCCGGTTCGGCGACGCCTGGATCCCGATGGATGAGACGCTCGCCCAGGCCGTCGTGGACGTCTCGGGCCGACCGTACTGCGTGCACACCGGCGAACCCGATCACATGCTGACCGCCGTGATCGGCGGCTATTCCGGCGGCGACAAGCCGGTCGTGTCGTACGCGACCGTCCTCAACCGTCATGCGTTCGAATCGATCGCGCTCAACGCCCGCATCGCCCTGCACGTCCGCGTGCTGTACGGCCGCGACCAGCACCACATCACCGAGGCCGAGTTCAAGGCCGTCGCGCGAGCACTGCGCGAGGCCGTCGAACCGGATCCGCGGACCTCGGGCATCCCGTCGACGAAGGGCGCCCTGTGAGTTCACCGCGCGTTGCGCTCCTCGACTACGGTTCGGGCAACCTGCGCTCGGCGCAGCGAGCGCTGGAGCGAGCCGGAGCGCAGGTCGAGATCACGTCCGACTTCGAGACCGCGATCGGTGCCGACGGACTGGTGGTGCCCGGCGTCGGTGCGTTCGCAGCCTGCATGGCCGGGTTGAAGGCGGTCCGGGGCGATCGGATCATCGGACGCCGGCTGGCGGGCGGGCGGCCGGTGCTCGGAATCTGCGTGGGGATGCAGATCCTGTTCAGTCACGGCGTCGAGTTCGGCGTCGACACGCAGGGCTGCGGCGAGTGGCCGGGTTCGGTGACCAGACTGCCGGCGGAGGTGCTTCCGCACATGGGCTGGAACACCGTCGACGCACCGGACGACTCGGTGCTCTTCGACGGCATCGACGACGACGCACGCTTCTACTTCGTTCACTCCTACGCCGCGCAGACGTGGGAGATGGATTCGGCGGGTTCGCCGATTCAGACGCCGAAACTCACCTGGTCCGAGCACGGTGGACGGTTCCTGTCCGCGGTCGAGAACGGTCCGCTCTCGGCCACGCAGTTCCATCCCGAGAAGTCCGGTGACGTCGGCGCCGAGCTGCTGCGGAATTGGATCGGGGGGATCGCGTAAGTGAAAGAGACAAGCGAAGCGGCACAGCAGTTCTCGTTCGCGAGACTGGTGTTCTATTCGCTCGGTGCGGGCGTGCTGGTGCTCGCGGTGATGCTGCCGATCGTGCTGTCGCTGGCGCGACCGTACCCGACCGCCGCGCTGTGCGTCGCCCTCGCCGCCATCGTGCTGATGGTGGTCGCGATCGCCCTCGTCTCGCGCCGGATGCTGGCCGGCGTGCAGCGGGAGATCGATGCCCGCCGGGCGGAATTGGAACGCAGGCGAACACAGGAGAAGTGACCGGCTCCGGCGGCACCGGACGGTGGACGCTCGCGCCCGGACACCCGCGACACGGCGCCTCCACAGCACCCCCCACAAACATGTCGACCCCGCGACACGACAACGTGCGGCCAGCACCGTACACACCGAAAGCGAAACTGAACTGATGGGCATCCTCGAACTCCTCCCGGCCGTCGACGTGGTCGACGGTCAGGCGGTTCGCCTGGTCAAGGGCGAGGCCGGATCGGAGACCTCCTACGGCTCACCGCGCGACGCTGCGCTGGCCTGGCAGCGGGACGGCGCCCAGTGGCTGCATCTCGTCGATCTCGACGCGGCGTTCGGCCGCGGCGACAACCGTGAGCTGCTCGCCCAGGTGGCCGCCGAAGTGGACGTGAAGGTGGAGCTGTCCGGCGGCATCCGCGACGACGCCTCGCTCGCCGCCGCGCTGGCGACCGGATGCACGCGGGTCAATCTCGGCACCGCCGCCATCGAGAACCCCGCCTGGTGCGCACGCGCGATCGCCGAGTACGGAGACAAGATCGCCGTGGGACTCGACGTGACGCGCAACGGCTCCTCGTACACGGTGCGCGGCCGCGGCTGGGTCACCGAGGGCGGCGACCTGTGGGAGACCCTGGAGCGCCTGAACAACGACGGTTGCGCGCGGTACGTCGTCACCGACGTCAGCAAGGACGGCACGCTGAGCGGACCCAATCTGGAACTGCTGGAACAGGTGGCCCGCGCCACCGACTCGCCCGTCGTGGCCTCGGGCGGCATCTCGCAGATCGACGACCTGCTCGCGATCGCCGAGCTGACCGCACTGGGCGTGGAGGGCGCCATCGTCGGCAAGGCCCTGTACGCGGGCCGATTCACACTGCGCGAGGCGCTCGACGCCGTCGCGGGTGCCGGGAGCCGGTGAACCGGCCGTGACCGATGCCGTCGACGCGCGCGACTACCCGCAGCTGCTGGCTGCCGGGGAGTCGGTGCTCGACGAGGTCACCGGGCTGTTCGTCGAAGGGCTGGGCTCGCCGGGCACGCACGCGAAGGGCCGCGGCGACTTCGCCACCGACGTCGATCTCGCGCTGGAGCGCAGCATCGCCGAGAAGCTCGAGCGACGGACGGGCATCGAGGTCCACGGCGAGGAGTTCGGCGGCCCGGCCCCCGACGACGGCGCGATGTGGATTCTCGATCCGATCGACGGGACCTTCAACTATTCGGTGGGGATGCCGATCGCCGCGATGCTGCTGGCGCTCGCCGTCGACGGTGTGCCGGTGCTCGGGCTCACCCGACTCCCGCTGGTCGGCCAGCGCTTCGCCGGTCATATCGGCGGTCCGCTGATCATCGACGGGGAGGCGGCCGAGCCCGTGCCCGACAGCCCGCTGGAATCGGCCGTCATCGGCTTCGGGTCGTTCAACGCGCGAGCGCGCGGCGAGGTCCCGGGCGCCGCGCGCGCTGAGTTGCAGCGCCGCCTCAGCTACCGTGCCGGCCGGCTGCGGATGACCGGCTCCACCGGCACCGACATCGCGTATGCGGCGGCCGGCGTGTTCGGCGGCGCGGTGTCGTTCAGCGCGAAGGCGTGGGACAACGCGGCCGGCGCGGCGCTGATGCGCGCCGCGGGAGGCGTCGTGACCGACCTCGCGGGCGACCCGTGGACCGTCCAGTCCACGTCACTCGTCGCGGGCAATCGCCTGCTTCATGGACAATTGCTCGAGGTGATCGGCGAGGCGATGCCGGATCAGTTCGCCGACCGGGACCTCGGCAGTCGAGAACGAACCAACAGCAAGGAGACTCACCCGTGAGCGTGGCAGTCCGCGTCATCCCGTGTCTGGACGTCGACGACGGGCGAGTGGTGAAGGGCGTCAATTTCGAGAATCTGCGTGATGCCGGGGACCCGGTGGAACTCGCGGAGCGCTACGACGCCGAGGGCGCTGACGAGTTGACCTTCCTCGACGTCACGGCGTCCAGTGCGGGCCGCGGCACCATGCTCGACGTGGTGCGGCGCACCGCCGACGCGATCTTCATCCCGCTGACCGTCGGCGGCGGCATCCGCACCGTCGACGACGTCGACACCATGCTGCGTGCGGGCGCCGACAAGGTGAGCGTCAACACGGCCGCCATCGCACGGCCCGACGTGCTGAGCGAGATGAGCCGGAGGTTCGGTTCTCAGTGCATCGTGCTGTCGGTGGACGCGCGGACGGTGCCCGAGGGCGGCGAGGCGACGCCGTCTGGTTGGGAGGTCACCACTCACGGCGGTCGCCGGGGCACCGGCATCGACGCCGTCGAATGGGCTCGCCGCGGGCAGGAACTCGGCGTCGGTGAGATCCTGCTGAACTCGATGGACGCCGACGGCACCAAGGCCGGATTCGATATCGCGATGATCCGGGCCGTGCGCGACGCGGTCACCATCCCCATCATCGCCAGCGGCGGTGCGGGCAAGGTCGCCGACTTCGCACCGGCTGTCGAAGCCGGCGCGGACGCCGTTCTGGCCGCTTCGGTGTTCCATTTCGGCGACATGACGATCGGCGAAGTCAAGGACGCGATGCGCGCCGAGCACATCGTGGTGCGCTGAGACCGTCACCGGCCGCACACGTTCGAGAAGAGGGAGAATCATGGCGCTGCCCGCAGAGCTCGCAGCCACGTTGAAGCGAAACGACGACGGTCTGTTCGCCGCGATCGCGCAGGAACGGTCCACCGGCATCGTCTTGATGATGGCCTGGATGGACGACGAAGCCCTGGAGCGGACGCTCGCGACCCGCAAGGCCACCTACTACTCGCGGTCCCGCGGGGAGTACTGGGTCAAGGGCGAGACCAGCGGGCACACCCAGTACGTCCACGACATCCGGATCGACTGCGACGGCGACACCCTGCTGCTGACCGTCGACCAGACGGGTGCGGCCTGCCATACCGGCAACCACAGTTGTTTCGACACCGAGCCGCTGGAGTTCGGGGTGCCTGCCGAACCCGCGCGAACCGACGACCAGGAACGGTGACGCGATGCCGCTGATTCAGATATCCCAGACGCCGGGTCTCTCCGACCGCGTGAAGCGCGAGACGATCGCCGCGGTCACCGAGGCGTACGCCAAAGCGACGGGCAAGAATCCCGACTCGGTGTGGGTGACGATCACCGAAGTGCCGCGCCAGCACTGGGGCGTCGGCGGAGAGCCGCTGGGGTGACGGGCACGATGAGCACCGCAGACAACTCCGCGAGCACGACCCCGCTCGCCACCTTCCTCGATCTGGCGCGCGACCACCGAGTGGTCCCGGTGACCCGCAAGGTCCTCGCCGACTCCGAGACACCGCTGTCGGCGTTCCGGAAGCTGGCAGCCGAGCCGGGGGCCGGCGGCGGTCTCCGCGAAGGCACCTTCCTGCTCGAATCCGCGCCGAACGGCGCCTCGTGGTCGCGCTGGTCGTTCATCGGCGCGGGCACCCGTTCGGCCCTGACCGTCGCCGACGGGCAGGCGCACTGGTGGGGCGACGTCCCCGCGGGAGCTCCGGTGGGCGGCGATCCGGTTGCGGCGCTCGACGAGTCGTTGCGGCTGCTGCAGACCGATCCGCTCGACGGGATGCCGCCGCTGACCGGCGGCTTCGTCGGCTTCATGGCCTACGACTTCGTGCGCCGCCTGGAGCGGCTTCCGGAACAGACGGTCGACGACCTGCGGCTCCCCGACATGTTCTGGCTGCTGGTGGCCGATCTCGCCGCCTTCGACCACCACGAGGGCACGATCACCCTGATCGCGAACGCCGTGAACTGGGACGGCAGCGACGAGCGCGCCGAAGAGGCCTACCACGACGCCGTCGCGCGGCTGGATGCGATGACCCGGGCGCTGGCCGCCCCGGCTCCCTCCACCGTCTCGACCTTCGACAGGCCCGCGCCCGACTACCGCTCGCAGCGCACGCTGGACGACTACCGCGAGATCGTCGAGGGTCTGGTCGGACAGATCGAGGCGGGTGAGGCGTTCCAGGTGGTGCCGTCGATGCGCTTCGAGATCGACACCGACGCCGATCCGCTCGACGTGTACCGCGTCCTGCGCGCGTCGAATCCGAGCCCGTACATGTACCTGCTTCGGATGCCGGGCGTCGACCGGGAGCCGTTCACGATCGTCGGATCCTCGCCCGAGGCACTGGTCACCGTCACCGATCGGGTGGCCACCACACACCCGATCGCGGGCACGCGCTGGCGCGGTGCCACCGAGGCGGAGGACCAGTTGCTCGCGAAGGGCCTGCTCGAGGACGAGAAGGAGAACTCCGAGCATCTGATGCTGGTCGACCTGGGCCGCAACGATCTGGGCCGGGTATGCGAGCCGGGCACCGTCCGCGTCACGGACTACCGCCGAGTGGAGCGCTACAGCCACGTGATGCACCTGGTGTCCACGGTCTCCGGAACTCTTCGCGACGACAAGCAGGCGCTCGATGCGGTGACCGCCTGCTTCCCGGCGGGAACCCTCACCGGGGCGCCGAAGGTCCGGGCGATGGAATTGATCGAGGCCAACGAGATCACCCGCCGCGGACTGTACGGGGGCGTCGTCGGATATCTCGATTTCGCAGGCAACGCCGACACCGCGATCGCGATCCGGACGGCACTGATGTCCGGCCGCACCGCCTACGTCCAGGCCGGCGGCGGAGTCGTCGCCGACAGCGACGCCGAGTACGAGTTCAACGAGGCGCGCAACAAGGCGTCGGCGGTGCTCGCCGCAGTAGCCGCCGCCGGCACCATGCGCCCGGTGGCGGGGGAGGAGACCCCATGAGCAATCCGCAGACCCCCGAGCAGCAGACCCCCGAGGAGCCGGCCACGGCTGCGCGGCCCGTCAACCGGCGGTGGCAGGCGATCGCCTCGGTGCTGATCCTGCTGGCCGCACTCGGCCTCTGGGCTGCGTCCCGGATGCAGTGGGCCACGATCCTCGTGGCACCGGATCTGGGACCGGCCCGCGAGTTCACGGTGCACGGCTCGGACTGGAGTCCATGGCTCACACCGGTGGCGATCGCGATGGCCGCCGCCGTCATCGCGCAGTTCGCGTTGCGCGGCTGGGCCCTGCGCATCGTCGCGATCCTGGTGGCGATCGGCGGCGGCGTCGCCGTCATTCCGGCCATCTCCCTGCTCACCGAGGGCGAGGACAATCTCTACATCGTGCAGATGGTCGACGTCCCGGCGCGAGCCGTGGTGGACGGCATTCCCACCGAGTCCACCCCCGGATACCTGGTGATCGCCTCGGCGATCTGTGCGGTGCTCGGCGCGGTAGCGATGGCCCGAACGGCCAACCAGGGCGGGATGTCGTCGAAGTACTCGGCGCCCGCCGCCCGCCGCGACGAACTCGAACGGCAGATCTTCACCGAGCGCGAGCGGGCCGCGGCAGCGGGCGAACCAGCCGCTCCCGCGCCCAACGAGCGATTGCTGTGGGACTCGCTCGACGAGGGGATCGATCCCACCGACGACCCGGCGGATCACTCCGCCGACGACGCCGGTCCCACCCGCTGAGGGCCGGGGGTCGAGGGCCTGTTCGCGACGTGGATCACGGGTGAAGCGACCCCAGCCTCCCGGTCTCCCGCGGTGGTGCTTACTCTTGATGCACGCAGTGAAAGGGGCCGATAGTCGTGAGCAACCAGTCAGTGCTCGATTCGATCATCGAGGGAGTCAAGGCTGACGTCGCCGCGCGCGAATCGGTCCTCGATCTCGCCGCAGTCAAGAAGGCCGCGGCAGCGGCGCCGGCGCCGCGAGATGCGATGGCGGCGCTGAGTCAGACCGATATCGCGGTCATCGCCGAAGTGAAGCGGTCGAGTCCCTCCAAGGGCCGGCTCGCGAACATCCCCGACCCGGCCGATCTGGCGAAGGCGTACGAGGACGGCGGCGCTCGCATCGTCAGCGTCCTCACCGAGGAACGCCGCTTCGGCGGGTCGCTCGCCGACCTCGACGCGGTGCGTGCGGCGATCGACATCCCGATCCTCCGCAAGGACTTCATCGTCGGGCCGTATCAGATCCACGAGGCGCGCGCACACGGAGCGGACGTCATCCTGCTGATCGTCGCCGCCTTGGAGCAGCAGGTCCTCGCCTCGCTTCTCGACCGCACGGAGTCGCTGGGCATGACGGCCCTCGTCGAGGTGCACACCGAGGAGGAGGCCGACCGCGCGCTGGAGGCCGGGGCCAAGGTCGTCGGAGTCAACGCCCGCAACCTGAAGACTCTGGAAGTGGACCGCGACTGCTTCGCGCGCATCGCCCCCGGGCTGCCGTCGAGCACCATCAAGGTGGCCGAGTCCGGCGTGCGCGGGCCCGCGGACCTGCTGGCTTACGCAGGGGCCGGCGCTGACGCGATCCTGGTCGGCGAAGGCGTCGTGACCAGTGGCGATCCGCGGCTCGCGGTGGCCGACCTGGTGACGGCGGGCTCGCACCCGTCGTGCCCCAAACCGTCGCGCTGACGGCCGGCGAACAGCACTGACGACCCCGTCCCCGCTGTTCTCGGCGGGGCTCGGGGCGAGCGGTAAATCCAGTTGCCGCCGGGATCGAACGATGAGGATACTGAAGACGTGACAGACAATCCCGAAGCCGCCCAGCGCATGTCGACTGGCACGGCGTTCCCCAAGGCCAGCGACGGCGTCTCCGACGTCCACCCGATCGGCCCCGACGATCGAGGCCACTGGGGCGACTTCGGCGGACGCCACGTCCCCGAGGCGCTGATGGCGGTGATCGAGGAGGTCACCGCGACCTACGAGAAGCTGCGCGTCGACACCGACTTCCTCAACGAACTCGACCGGCTGCAACGCGACTACACCGGTCGTCCGTCACCGCTGTACGAGGCCGAGCGGCTGCGTGAGGACGCGGGCGGCGCACGTCTGTTCCTCAAGCGGGAGGATCTGAACCACACCGGCTCGCACAAGATCAACAACGTCCTCGGCCAGGCGCTCCTGGCGAAGAAGATGGGCAAGACCCGCGTCATCGCCGAGACCGGCGCCGGCCAGCACGGAGTGGCGACAGCGACGGCCTGCGCCCTGCTCGGCCTGGAATGCCTGGTCTACATGGGACGCGTCGACACCGAGCGGCAGGGACTCAACGTCGCCCGCATGCGTCTTCTCGGCGCCACCGTGGTCGCCGTCGAGACCGGTTCGGCGACGCTGAAGGACGCGATCAACGAGGCGTTGCGCGACTGGGTGACCAATGCCGACACCACGTACTACTGCTTCGGCACGGCCGCCGGCCCGCATCCGTTCCCGATGATCGTCCGCGACCTCCAGCGGATCATCGGCCTGGAGTCGCGGGTGCAGATCCTTGAGAAGATCGGGCGCCTGCCCGACGCGGTCACCGCCTGCGTCGGCGGTGGATCGAACGCGATCGGCATGTTCCATCCGTTCATCGACGACGAGGGCGTCCGCATGGTCGGATTCGAGGCCGGCGGCGACGGCGTCGAGACCGGACGGCACGCCGCGACCTTCGCGGGCGGATCTCCCGGCGCCTTCCAGGGCGCCTACTCGTACCTCCTGCAGGACGAGGACGGGCAGACCATCGAGTCCCACTCCATCTCGGCGGGACTCGACTACCCCGGCGTCGGGCCGGAGCACGCGCATCTGCAGCAGATCGGACGGGCCGAGTACCGGCCGATCAACGACGATGAGGCCATGGAGGCGCTCGCACTGCTCTCGCGCAAAGAGGGCATCATCCCGGCCATCGAGTCTGCCCACGCCGTCGCCGGTGCTCTCCGCCTCGGCCGGGAACTCGGTGAAGGCGCGGTCATCATCGTGAGCCTCTCGGGCCGCGGCGACAAGGACGTGGAGACAGCGGCCCGCTGGTTCGATCTCTTCGAGAAGCCGCCGTCGGAGACCGAGTACGCCGCCCGCCTCGCCGCAGCCGCAAAGGAGAACGCTCGATGAGCAAGCCTGCCCCCGACTCCCGGCTGGGAGCCACGTTCGCGGCGTGCAAGGCGGACAACCGTCCGGCGCTGATCGGCTACACGCCGGTCGGCTACCCGACCGTGGCCGACTCGTTGACGACGTTGCGGACCATGGTCGAGGCCGGATGCGACATCGTGGAGATCGGCATTCCGTACTCCGACCCGGTCATGGACGGCCCGACCGTCGCGCAGGCGGCACAGATGGCACTGGAGAACGGCTGCCGTGTCCGCGACGTCTTCGCCGCCGCCGAGGCCGTCGCCTCGGCCGGCGCACAGCCCGTGGTCATGACTTACTGGAACCTGGTCCTCAAGTACGGCGTCGACGCCTTCGCCCGCGATCTCGCCGCTGCGGGCGGTGTCGGACTGATCACGCCGAACCTCATCCCCGACGAGGGGGCCGAATGGCACGCGGCGTCGGACGCACACGATCTCGACCGGATCTACCTGGTGGCGCCGTCGTCCACTCCCGAGCGTCTGGCGATGACGCTCGACAACTGCCGCGGCTTCGTCTACGCGGCCTCGACCATGGGCGTCACCGGCGCACGCGACACGGTCTCCAATGCGGCGCCCGAACTGTGCGCGCGGGTCCGCGAGTACTCCGACATCCCGATCGGTGTCGGACTCGGCGTCCGCGACGGCGATCAGGCAGCGGAGATCGGGGCCTACGCCGACGGCGTGATCGTCGGCTCGGCGATCGTCGCGGCCGTGGAGAAGGGCCAGGACGCCGTCGCCGCAGTGGTGTCGGATCTGGCCGCGGGCGTCCGCCGCGCCCGAAGCTGACCGACTCGGAGCGCGTCCACGGGCGTCGAGCCCAGGCGGTCACAGACGGTGAGACGGTTGCACGATACTGTGGCACCCGTGACTGACGGAACCGTCCTCGCTTACATTCCGAGCCCGCCGCAGGGGGTGTGGTACCTCGGCCCCGTACCGATCCGCGCTTACGCCCTGTTCATCATCGTCGGCATCGTCGTCGCGGTCTGGTGGGGCAGTCGCCGCTGGCGGGCCCGCGGCGGTCAGCCCGGTGAGGTGGTCGACGTCGCACTGTGGGCGGTGCCCTTCGGGCTGATCGGCGGCCGGCTGTATCACGTGCTCACCGACTGGAGCACGTATTTCGGCGCCGGAGGCAAAGGCCTCGGTGCCGTCTTCCGCATCTGGGACGGCGGCCTCGGCATCTGGGGCGCGGTCGCGCTCGGCGCTGTCGGTGCATGGCTCGGAGCCCGGACCATGGGTATCAGGCTTCCACCGTTCGGGGACGCGATCGCGCCGGCGATCCTGCTGGCGCAGGCCATCGGCCGACTCGGCAACTACTTCAACCAGGAGCTGTTCGGTCGGCCCACCACCGTGCCGTGGGGCCTGGAGATCTACGACCGCTCCGACTCCAGCGGAGTGATCTCGTACAAGCTGATCGACGGCGTCTCCACCGGGAACGTGTACGCGGTGGTGCACCCGACCTTCCTGTACGAACTCCTGTGGAATGTCTTCTTCGTGGTCGTGCTGGTGCTCGTCGACCGGCGGTTCCGCATCGGGCACGGCCGACTCTTCGCGCTGTACGTCGCGGGCTACTGCGTCGGCCGGTTCGTCGTCGAGCTGATGCGCGACGACTACGCCACGCACATCTTCGGCGTCCGCGTGAACGTCTTCACCGCGGCGATCGTGTTCCTGTGCGCGGCCCTCTACTTCGTCATGGCGCCCAAGGGCCGCGAGCAGGGTCTGTCGATGTACTGGCCGCGCAAGGCGGAGGAACTCGCGGCCGAGGGCGCCGTCGGATACGTGCCGCCCGAGATGGACGACGAGGCGGCCGAGGCGGCCGACGAGGATCGGGCGGTCTACGACGGCGAGACGCTCCATGACGAGGCCGTCGACGACGAGACGCTCTATGACGATCAGGCGGTCTACGAGAACGAGGTGGTCGACGAGGGCCCGGCGGACTATGACGCCGAGGCCGGGACTCACGACGAGGCCGCATCGGAGGTTCCGGAGGCCGCTGAACCGGAGTTCGAGGTGGCGGCCACCTCCGACGCTCTCTTCGCTCCGGAGGCGGACTCCGCGGAGGCTGCTGTCGGCGCGGACGAGACCGATGAGACCGAGACCGATGCCGCCGAGACCGATGCCGCCGGGTCCCAGCCGGAGGGCACGGTGGTCCCGGGCGTCGAACCGTCGATCGCCGAATCGACTGTGGAGCAGGGGTACACGATCGTTCCCGCGGACGACGAGGAGCTCTCGGGCATCACGATCATCGAGCAGAATCCGGGCGGTTCGGCGGGGTCCATCGAGATCCGCCGCAGTGACGACGCACCCGAGCCCGACGCACCCGAGGCCCGCGGGGTCACTGAGGCCCCCGAGGCGCCCGAAGAGGTCGATCAGACCGCCGATGACACAGCCGACGAGACCGTCGAGACCGACGGGGAACGACCGGCCGAAGGCGACGAACGGAGCGGTCCCGACACCTCGAAGGACAAGTGAGTCGGTCGTCACCGGTGTCCGGCTGAGACCGAGGCGACACGCTGTGGCGCGACCGCTAGCCTTAAGGGGTGACTCGTCGAACAAAAATCGTCTGTACCCTCGGCCCCGCCACCAATACCCTCGAACGCATCACCGAACTCGTCGAGTGCGGCATGGATGTCGCCCGACTGAACTTCAGCCACGGCGCGCACGCCGACCACCGCAGCGTCTACGACAACGTTCGCGGAGCGAGCCTCGCCACCGGTAAGCCCGTCGGCATCCTGGCGGATCTGCAGGGCCCCAAGATCCGGCTCGGCAAGTTCGCCGACAACGGCCGGCCCAACGGCGCCGTGGACTGGAACGACGGCGAGCAGGTGCGGATCACCGTCGACGACGTGATCGGCGACCACGATCGGGTGTCGACCACGTACTCCCAGCTCGCCCAGGACGCCGAGCCGGGAGACCGTCTGCTGGTGGACGACGGGAAGGTCGGCCTGGTGGTCGACCGGGTCGACGGGAACGACGTCGTGTGCACCGTCACCGAGGGCGGCACCGTCAGTAACAACAAGGGCCTGTCGATGCCGGGCATGAAGATCTCGGTGCCCGCCCTGTCGGAGAAGGACATCGCCGATCTGGAGTTCGCCCTGGAACTCGGCGTCGACCTGATCGCCCTGTCCTTCGTGCGCAGCCCCGCTGACATCGAGTTGGTGCGCGAGGTCATGGACCGCGTCGGCCGTCGCGTTCCAGTGGTCGCCAAGCTGGAGAAGCCCGAAGCCATCGAGAACCTCGAGGCCGTGGTGCTGGCGTTCGACGCGATCATGGTCGCCCGCGGCGACCTGGGCGTCGAGATGCCGCTGGAGGAGGTGCCTCTGGTGCAGAAGCGGGCCATCCAGATGGCGCGTGAGAACGCGAAGCCGGTGATCGTCGCGACGCAGATGCTCGACTCGATGATCGAGAACTCCCGGCCCACGCGTGCCGAGGCCTCGGATGTGGCCAATGCCGTGCTGGACGGCGCGGACGCCGTGATGCTCTCCGGCGAGACCTCGGTCGGCAAGTACCCCTTCGAGACGGTGCGCACCATGAGCCGCATCGTGTCGGCGGTCGAAGGCGGCACGCGCGACGTCCCGCCGCTCAAGCACGTCCCGCGCACCCGCCGCGGCATCGTGACCTACGCGGCTCGCGACATCGCGGAGCGACTCAACGCCACCGCCATCATCGCTTTCACCGAGTCGGGTGACACCGTCCGCCGGGTGGCGCGACTGCACTCGCGGGTTCCGCTGATCGCGTTCACCGCGACCGAGGCCACGCACAATCAGATGGCGGTCAGCTGGGGCGTCGACTCGTACCTCGTGCCGCGGATGCAGCACACCGACGACATGATCGACCAGGTCGACGACGTCCTCACCGAGAACGGGCGGCTCAAGAAGGGCGACACGGTCGTCATCATCGCCGGAGCTCCGGCTTCGGTGATCGGGTCGACCAACTTCGTCCACGTCCATCGCATCGGCGAGCAGGACCACTGATCCGCGACCAGCGGTGCGGCGCCGCCCGTCGAGTCGACGGGGCGGCGGGCGGCCCGCATTGCTGGCATAGGGTTGTGGCATGACCAACCCGAACACCGACGCTGCGGCGACGACGTCCGCCGATCTGGCCGAGCTGCTCGAACTCCTCGATCTGGAGCGCGTCGACGACGACCTGTTCATCGGGCAGCACGGCGATCAAGTGATGGCCCGCACCTTCGGCGGGCAGTTGCTCGGGCAGGGCGTGGTGGCGGCCGGCCGGACCCTGGTGAAGGGTGCGCCGCCGGTCCACGCACTGCATGCGCACTTCATCCGCGGTGGCGACGTCACCGAGCCGATCGAGTATCACGTCGACCGTTACCGCGACGGACGGGCCTTCGCGAACCGGCAGGTGACTGCCAAGCAGGGTGACGAGGTGGTCTTCACGATGCTGGTGGCCTTCCAGGACAACTCCGCGGGTCTCGAGCACGCCGTGGAGATCCCCGAAGTGCCGTATCCGGAGGAGTTGCCGCCGCTCGACGAGCATTTCAAGGGGTACGAAGAGACCATCGAGGCGTTCGTGAACGCACTGCACCCGGTGGACATCCGGTTCGCCAACGATCCGGCCTGGGTGATGAAGGGGACCGGCGAGAAGCTGACCCACAACCGCGCCTGGATGAAGGCCGACGGTGTGCTGCCGGACGATCCGCTCATGCATGTCGCGACGATGGCGTACTCGTCGGACACCACGGTCCTCGACTCGATCATCACCACCCACGGACTGTCGTGGGGACACGACCGGCTGTTCGCGGCGACCGTCAACCATTCGATGTGGTTCCATCACGACTTCCGGTTCGACGAGTGGATGCTGTACGCGACGGAGTCCCCGGTCGCGGCCGGCTCGCGCGGGCTGGGCTCGGGCCGATTCTTCAAGCGCGACGGCACGCTCGCGACCTCTGTGGTGCAGGAGGCGCTCATCAAGTACTTCCCGCCGCGCGACTGAGGCCCGAGAATGACCGAGAGCATCCCGAATCCGGAGCCCGCCCTTCCGTCCGGCGGGCAGGCTCCGTCCGAATTGCGCTTCTTCCTGCCGCCGGGCCCGCCGCTGTCGCCCAAACGGTGGCAGCGCCGATGGAAGATCGGCATCCGCGTGGGCAGCGCCGTCGCCGCAGTGGTGCTGATCGCCTTCGCCGCACTCGCCATCGGCTCGGGCGTGGTGTCGAGTTCGCGCTACACCGCCACCGGTGCCGTCGAGGTGGACTGCACCACGCGGAACATGCCGCGGCTCCCCGCCGTGGGCTTCGGCTCCCTCGTGCAGATCTTCGATGCTCAGTCGGGCGAACGCTACGGCCAGTCGACGCTCGACCGATTCCGCGCACTCCCGAGCGGTATCTGCCTTGCCGGATTCGAGATCCGCGACGTCCGGGTCGCCTCGCTCTACACGGTCGAGATCGGGAGGCTGTACCGCACTCTCGTGTCGGAGGAGGCACTCAAGGACGGTGCGCTGCTCTCGTAGCCGCTCGCACCAGACCGGCGTCGGTCATCTCCAGATCCGACGCGGCACCTCCACCCGGGCCGGCGACGCCCCGATCCCGCACCGAGCGTTTCGCGGACAGGTGCACCGCGTGCACGCCGGTGCCCCGGATGGCAGGGATGGCCTCCGCCGTGACGCCCCCCGCCCGCCATCACTTCGACACCGGTGTCGGCGGCCACGAGCGCACGCAGCACATCGAGTCCGTCGCCGGCGCGAGCAGCACCTCCCGAGGTGAGGACGCGATCGACGCCGAGACCGGCGAGCACGGTGAGGGCGGCGATCGGATCGGCGGCGGCGTCGATGGCGCGGTGGAAAGTCACGTCGATGCGCCGGCCGGCCCGCTGCTCGGCGTCACGCGCCGCCGCGAGGAGTCGTCCGGTCGCGCCGGCGTCGACCGTCCCGTCGGCGTGCAGCGCGCCGATCACGACGCCTCGCGCACCGAGCCGGACGGCGAGCCGGACGGCTGCGGCCACGTCGGCCGCGAGGACATCGACTTCGGCGTCCGAGTAGACGAATCCTCCCGGCCGGGTGCGGATCAGGGCGTGCACGTCGATCCCGACCGCACACACCGCGTCGAGAAGTCCCGCGGACGGCGTCAGTCCGCCGGTGACTCCCAGCGCCGTGCACAGTTCGACGCGATCGGCGCCGTTCGCCCGTGCCGTCGCGGCGCCCTCGGCATCCTGCACCGCGATCTCCACTGCCGGCCGCACGGCGAGCTCAGCCGAGGGGACGCGAGAGCGGGACGTTGACCCAGCTGGGCTTCGCCGGATCGATCTCGATGTACTGCGGCCGCAGCTGCGACGACCACAGACCCGGGCCGAGCGGCAGCGACTTCGGGAAGTTGAGCGAGTAGAGGTCCACCCGCAGTCGATCTCCGGGCTTCAGCGCGGCCTGCGTCGCCGACATCGGGATGTCGACGTCGAGGATCTGGCCCGGCCGGACCTTGGCGTAGTGGTCGAGCGAGAGGTACAGGACCGGGTCGGTGAGGTCTCCGTTCGGTGCGTATCCGCTTCGGCTCGGGTCCACCGCGCGCAACGACACCATCAGCTGTCCCATGGACACCACGCGTGACCGGCCGTCGGGGGAGACGACGTTGAGCGTCGCGTGCCAGTAGCCGTCGGGCGCGTTCAGCCGTTGCCGCAGATGGACGACGGGGGTGCCGCTGATCCGGGTCAGAGCGGTCGCGGGCCGGCCGGTGAAGGTCTGCGCCGCCGTCTCCGAGAGCCGGGTGTCGTTGCCGCAGAAGTCGAACAGTGCGGTCACGCCGGCGGTCGACTGAGCGGAGTCGCGGTCGCAGAGTGTCGAGAGTCCGGGCTTGACCTCGCGCGTGGCGCGCTTCGCGGGCCTGCTCGCACTGAGTGACCCGTCGCCTGCGACCGGTGTGTTCACCGAATGCGACGGTGTGCCGCGCAGGTATTGGCGCTGGTACGTGTGTCCGGGCAGCGGGAACGACGGGCCCTGCAGGAACCCGCCGTTCGGTTCCGACGCCAAGGTGGCCTGGGGGTACCGGTCGATGCCGTTGTCGATGCCCTTGAGCCACTTGTCGTACCAGGCTCGCGCGAGGACGTCGAGGCGCGGTGGGTATCCGGGCCGGCCGAAGTTCGAACTCGACGTCACGTGGTAGCCGTCGTCCATGATGAGCTTCTTCTTCGCATCCGGCAGTTGCGAGAGGCCCCGGAGCATCCGGGATTCGGAGTTGGTGAACAGGTCGTTCCACCCGCCGATCGTGAAGGAGGGCGTCGTGATCGCGCCGACATCCGTGTACAGCGAGTCGCGCCGAGCTGTACCGGCCGTCATCATGCTGCGCGTCTGGGGGCTGAAGCCGTTGACGTCACGCGTCACGAGCGCGTCGATCAGCAGGTCGAAGTACGTCAGCGGGTCCTTGACGCGGTCGGCGAGCCACTTCCAGTCGAAGGTTCCGTTCAGCATCGAGGCGATGTTGGGAATCATCTTGGTCCCGTTCACGATCGCCAGCCAGAAGCTCAGGAATCCGACGCCCAGACCGCCGCCGGGCGCGATGATGTCACGCACCAGATCCGCACCGGGGACGACGGGGAAGATCGCGCCCAGCTTGCCCGGCGCGTCGGCGGCGGCCTGCAACTGGTTGATCCCCGAGTACGAGACCCCGGCCATGCCGGTCTTCCCGTTCGACCATCGCTGCTTGGACGCCCAGTCCAGCACCTCGACGGTGTCGCGGCGCTCGCGATCGCCGAAGACCTGCCAGGTGCCCTGCGAGAAGCCGGTGCCGCGCACGTCTACGACGAGCATGTTGTAGCCGCTCTTGATGAGCTTGGGATCGTACGAGAAGGTCTGGATCAGGCCGCCGCGCAGCGCGCCGACCAGTTCGTTGTATCCCGACAGCACCGTGCCCTGGAGATTGATCCCGTTCAGCAGGTCGATCAGCTGCGGGGCCAGGACCGGATAGTTCATCACCTCGCTCGCGAGCGCCGACACCATCTTGGTGTAGGGCGTCATGTTGACGATGGTCGGCAGCTTCTCTCGCACCGGCGCGCCGGACCGGTCCGTGGGACGGATCAGGTTGCCCCGCAGCACCGTCCCGTCCGACATGCGGATCGGCACGTCCGGGGTCACTCGGTACCCCGAGTACTTCTGGGGGCCGTCCTGCGTGCGTGTCCATCGGGCGCCGAGCGTCCCGAAGACCGCGGCGTCCGACGGGCCGGTGCCTATCGGCAGCGCCACCAGCGGCAGGGCGATGAGCAGTGCGAGGGCAGCGGTCACGATCCGGCCGCGTAGTGATGACTTCACCTGGTGTTTCCTCCCCGAGCAAGCAGAGTCGAACCGGACACGCCTTCATCGTTCTGTGACCTGACTCTCAGGTAACAATAAGTCGGAGGTGAAGGAAAGGGAAGAGTCGTGTGGGGCGCGTCGCCCGCCACCGCGCCGCGGCATGGGGCGGATGCGCGATCCGGACCAGAGCATGAGTACACTTGCATCTCGCACCACCACCGGCCCCGGTGGCGAAATTGGCAGACGCGCCGCACTCAAAATGCGGTCTCTAACGAGGTGCCGGTTCGAGTCCGGCCCGGGGCACGTATGGATTCTGCGTTCGGCGCAGATGCGTGACCGCCGTCAGCGATCGGAGCGAAGCGATGAACGACCCCGACAAGCCGGCGAGCAGAGTCGTTGTCGCCGAGGATGATTCGCTGATCCGCATGGATCTGATCGAGATGCTGCGCGACGAGGGATACGACGTCGTCGGGGAGGCCCCGAACGGTCAGGTCGCCGTCGATCTGGCCGAGCAGCTCCGTCCCGACGTCGTCATCATGGATGTGAAGATGCCGGTCCGCGACGGCATCGACGCGGCCAGCGAGATCGCGCGCAAGAGGATCGCACCCGTCGTCATGCTGACGGCGTTCAGCCAGCGTGAGTTCGTCGAACGTGCCCGCGACGCCGGCGCGATGGCGTACCTGGTCAAGCCGTTCAACCAGGCCGACCTCGTCCCCGCGATCGAGGTGGCGCTCAGCCGGTATCGTGAGCTCAAGGTGCTCGAGGCTGAGATCGCCGACATGTCAGGCCGTTTCGAGGCCCGGAAACTCATCGAGCGGGCGAAGGGTCTGCTCATGGACAAGCAGGGAATGACCGAGCCGGAGGCCTTCCGCTGGATTCAGCGGAACGCGATGGACAAGCGCGCCACGATGAAGGCCGTCGCCGAGATCGTGGTCGACACGCTCGGCGACGGGACCGACCAGCCGCGGTCGTAGCGGGCTGCCGCGACTGTCCGACCCACGCCCTAGACTCGTCTGCGTGAGTGCAGCGCAGACAACGAACAAGTCGGGTGCGGGGACCAGAGCCGCGGGCAAGGCGGGCGGCAGGCCGACGCTGATGCTTCTGGACGGTCACTCGCTGGCCTACCGGGCGTTCTTCGCGTTGCCCGCCGAGAACTTCAAGACGAACACCGGCCAGAGCACCAACGCGGTCTACGGCTTCACGTCGATGCTGATCAATCTGCTGCGCGACGAGGAGCCGAGCCACATCGCCGCCGCGTTCGACGTCTCCCGGCAGACCTTCCGGTCGGAGATGTTCCCCGAGTACAAGGCGCAGCGGAGTTCGTCGCCCGACGAATTCCGGGGCCAGGTCGACCTCACCAAGGACGTCCTCGACGCGATGGGCATCCCGGTGATGGCGATCGAGGGGTACGAGGCCGACGACATCATCGCCACGCTCGCGACGGCCGCCGACCGCCAGGGGTACCGGGTCCTCGTCGTCACCGGCGACCGCGACTCACTGCAGCTGGTCAACGAGAACATCACCGTGCTGTATCCGAAGCGCGGGGTGTCGGAGCTCACCCGTTTCACCCCCGAAGAGGTGGAGAAGAAGTACGGCCTCACGCCGTCGCAGTATCCGGACTTCGCCGCGCTCCGAGGCGACCCCAGCGACAACCTCCCGGGCATCCCGGGGGTCGGGGAGAAGACGGCGGCCAAATGGATCCGCGAATACGGCTCGTTCGAGGAACTGGTGAACCGGGCCGATGAGGTGCGGGGCAAGGTGGGTGATTCACTGCGCGCCAATCTGGCCGGCGTCATCATGAACCGCAGGCTGACCGAACTGGTCCGCGACATGGAGTTGCCCGCCGGCCCCGACGACCTGGCCCTGCACGGCTGGGACCGGGACCGGATCCACCGGCTCTTCGACGATCTCGAGTTCAAGGTCTTGCGCGACCGGCTGTTCTCCACCCTGACCTCGGTGGAGCCCGAGGCGGAGTCGGGCTTCGACCTGCGGGGGACGCGACTGGGCTCGGGTGAGGTGGCCGGGTGGCTGGCCGAACACACCGCGTCGGGGCGCAGCGGACTCGCGGTGACCGGTCGGCGCGCGGTGGTCGGCAGCGACGTCGAGTCGCTCGCTATCGCCGGGTCCGACGGAGAGGCCGCGTTCATCGATCCCACCTCGCTGAGTGTGGACGACGATGCGGCGCTGGCGGATTGGCTGGCCGACGAGACCCGGCCCAAGGCCGTGCACGAGGTGAAGTGGGCCCTGCACGCGCTCCGCGGACGCGGGTGGACGCTGGCCGGAGTCACCTCCGACACCGCTCTCGCCGCGTATCTGGTGCGGCCGGGACAGCGGACCTTCAACCTCGACGACCTCGTGCTCCGGTACCTGCGACGCGAGCTCAAGGCGGACGACGCCCAGACCGACGACGGTCAGCTCTCGCTGCTCGACGACGACGCCGACGCGCAGCGCGCGGCAGATCAACTGATGCTGTCGGCCCAGGCTGTCGCCGAACTCGCCGACACGCTGGACACGGAACTGGAGCGGATCGAGGGCTCGGCGCTGCTGCGAGAGATGGAACTTCCGCTCGCGTTCGTTCTCGCCGAACTGGAGTGCGCGGGCATCGCCGTCGACGTCGAACACCTGGACGCGCTCGAGCGCGGGTTCGCGCAGCGGGTGCGCGACGCGGCCGAGGCGGCGTACGAGGTGATCGGCGAGCAGGTGAACCTCGGGTCGCCCAAACAGCTGCAGGCGATCCTCTTCGACAAGCTCGACATGCCGAAGACGAAGAAGACCAAGACCGGCTACACCACCGACGCGGACGCTCTCACGTCGTTGTACGAGAAGACCGAGCATCCGTTCCTGAAGCATCTGCTCGAGCATCGCGACGCCACCCGGCTGCGGGTGACGGTGGAGGGCCTCCAGAAGACCGTCGCGGACGATCAGCGCATCCACACCACGTTCAATCAGACCGTGGCGGCGACGGGTCGGCTGTCCTCGACGGACCCGAACCTGCAGAACATCCCGGTGCGCACCGATGCGGGCCGCCAGATCCGGCATGCCTTCGTGGTGGCGCCGGGCCCGGTGCCGATCGGGGCCGCGCCCGTGGAGTTCGAGAGCCTGATGACGGCCGATTACTCGCAGATCGAGATGCGGATCATGGCGCACCTCTCGGAGGACGAGGGACTGATCGAGGCCTTCAACACCGGTGAGGACCTGCACAACTTCGTCGGTTCGCGTGCCTTCGGGGTTCCGGTGGACCAGGTGGACCCGCAGATGCGTTCACGGGTCAAGGCGATGTCGTACGGCCTGGCCTACGGGTTGTCGGCATACGGTCTGGCCGCTCAGCTCGGGATCAGCCGCGAAGAGGCGAAGCAGCAGATGGAGCAGTACTTCGATCGCTTCGGCGGCGTCCGCGACTATCTTCACCGCGTCGTCGAGGAGGCGCGCCGGAACGAGTACACGGCCACCCTGTTCGGCCGGCGCCGGTATCTGCCCGACCTCAACTCCGACAACTTCCAGCGTCGTCAGGCCGCCGAGCGGATGGCGCTCAACGCCCCCATTCAGGGCACCGCCGCCGACATCATCAAGGTGGCGATGATCAACGTGCAGAACCGGTTGCGGGCCGAGAAGCTGTCGTCGCGGATGCTGCTGCAGGTGCACGACGAACTGGTGATCGAGGTAGCCCGGGGCGAGCGGGAGACGGTGGAGGCGGTGGTCCGCGCCGAGATGGGCGGAGCGATCGAGCTCTCGGTTCCACTGGAGGTCTCGGTCGGCTACGGCCGGAGTTGGGACGACGCCGCGCACTGACCCGAACAGGGTTGTCGAGTAAGCGCAGGAGCGAAGCGACGGAGCGCATCGAGACGAACACCAGCCGCGGTGACTCCGCGACAACGTGGCGACGGTCAGCCGAAGTATGGGACCTTCTCTTACAGAGACAGTCCCGATGAACAGGAACCCGCGAATGACAGACACGCTCCGCCTCGCAGTCCTCGAGGGCGACGGAATCGGACCCGAGGTGGTCCCGGTGGCCGTGGACGTCGCGACCCGGGCCCTCGCGGCACAGGGGCTGACGGTGGAGACCACCGCGCTGCCGTTCGGTGCCGCCGCCGTCGAGTCCGACGGCGCGCCCGTGCCCGCGAGCACGCTCGACGCGCTGGAGAAGTTCGATCTCTGGGTGGTCGGACCGCATGACAGCGCCTCGTACCCGGCCGAAGTGCGGTATCCGCCGCCGGGCGCGGTGTTGCGCAAGCAGTTCGGTCTGTACGCGAACCTGCGGCCCGCCCGGGCTGTCTCCGGTGTGACGGCGACCGCGCCCGACATCGATGTCCTGGTGGTCCGGGAGAACAGCGAGGGACTGTACGCGGACCGGAACATGACGATCGGCAGCGGCGAGTTCATGCCGACGCCGGACGTCGCGCTCGCGGTGGGCGTGGTCACCCGCGCGGCGTCCGAACGCATCGCGGTCGAGGCTTTCGAAGCGGCACGGCGGCGGCGCGGGCACGTCACCGTGGTGCACAAGGCCAACGTGCTGCGACTGACGACGGGACTGTTCCGGGACGAATGCCTCGCGGTCGCCGAGCGTTACCCGGACGTCCGGGTGGACGAGCAGCACGTCGACGCGATGGCGGCGCTGCTGGTGCGTCGCCCGGCTGACTTCGATGTGATCGTCACCGAGAACCTGTTCGGCGACATCCTGTCGGACCTGGCGGCTGAACTATCCGGTTCCCTCGGCCTGGCCCCGTCGATCAACGCCTCGGACACGCGCGCCATGGCGCAGGCGGTGCACGGCGCCGCACCGGACATCGCCGGCCGCGGCATCGCCGATCCGGTCGCCATGATCGGTTCGGGCGCCATGCTGCTGCGCTGGCATGCTGCGCGTTCGGGCGACAGCCGACTGTCGGCAGCGGCCGATGCGATCGACGGCGCGGTGGCCCATGTGCTCGGTGAGGGGATCGCCACGGCCGACCTGGGCGGCGGTGCGTCGACCTCGGAGTTCGGGGCGGCGGTCGCGGCGCAGGTCGGCTGAATCTCGCCCCGGTCGGCCGCGGCGGCCGGCGAACCCGTCATACTCATAGACTCCGGGGGATCACACCGATCCCCGGTCACGACGGAGAGGTGCCGATGCGAGTGCGATCGCTGCGCGTGCGGGTGCTGGCCGGTGTGGCGGCCGCGGCGCTCGCAGTTCCCGTGCTGTCGGGCTGCGTGGTCGACGAGTCGGCGCTCGACACCAAGCCGATAACGGTGAAGGTGGAGAAGCAGCCCGAGATCGCCGCGATGCTGCCCGCGAGCATTCGAGAATCCGGAGTGCTGCGTGTGGGTACCAACCCGCCGTACCAGCCGAACGAGTTCAAGGACCGAGAAGGTCACATCATCGGATTCGACGTCGACCTGATGAACGCCGTGGCCGGCGTCCTCGGGCTGCGGGCCGAGTACAGCGAGTCCGACTTCGACAAGATCATCCCCGCGATGCAGGGCGGCACGTTCGATCTGGGGATGTCGTCGTTCACCGACTCGCTGGAGAGGCAGAAGGAGGTCGACTTCGTCGACTACTTCAGCGCCGGAATCAAATGGGCGCAGAAGGTGGGCAGGGGGATCGACCCGGACAACGCCTGCGGCCTCCGCGTCGGAGTGCAGAGCACCACGGTCGAAGACACCGATGAGGTCCCCGCCAAGAGCGCCGCATGCGAGAAGGCGGGCAAGGACCCGATCATCAAAGTCAAGTTCGAAACCCAGGATCAGGTGGTGAACGCCTTGCTCCTGGGCCAGATCGACGCGTTCTCGGCCGATTCTCCGGTGACCGCGTACGCGATCAAGAAGACCGACGGTCAGCTCGAGGAAGTGGGGCCGCTGTACGACGCGGCGCCGTACGGGTGGCCGATCGTCAAGGGCTCTGCGCTCGGACCCGCTCTGCAGGCAGCCCTGCAGTACCTCATCGACAACGGTCAGTACGAGAAGATCGCCACACATTGGGGAGTGGAAGCAGGAATGATTCAGCGATCCGAGATCAACGGAGCGAAGGGCTGAACCGATGACGGCAAGTGACATCCGGGCCGGCGACACGGCGGAGACCCCCGCACCGATCAAGGCCGTCCCCCTCCGGCATCCCGGACAGTGGATCGCCGCTGTGATCATTCTCGGGCTGGTCGGGCTCTTCGTGTACGGCGCGGCCACCAATCCCGCCTACCACTGGTCCACCTACGGCAAGTACCTGTTCGAAGAACGCATCCTGTCGGGTGTCGGATACACGCTGGCGCTGACCGTCCTCGCGATGATCATCGGGGTGATCCTCGGCGTGATCCTGGCGGTGATGCGGATGTCGCAGAACAAGGTGCTCAGTTCCGCGGCCTGGGTGTACCTGTGGGTATTCCGTGGCACTCCGATCTTCGTTCAGCTGGTCCTGTGGGGGCTCGTCGGTTCGCTCTACAAGACCGTCCGGGTCGGCATACCCTTCGGCCCGACCGCGTTCGAAATCGACATCCAGGCCTTCAGCCTCAAGTACGTCTTCCTGATCGCCGTGATCGGGCTCGCCCTCAATGAGGCCGCGTATATGGCGGAGATCGTCCGCGCCGGCATCTCCTCCGTGGGCGAAGGACAGATGGAGGCGTCGGTGGCGCTGGGCATGTCGTGGTGGCAGACGATGCGGCGAATCGTGCTGCCACAGGCGATGCGGGTGATCATCCCGCCCACCGGCAACGAGGTCATCAGCATGCTCAAGACCACCAGCCTCGTGGCCGCGGTGCCTTTCAGCCTCGAACTGTACGGCCGCCAACGGGATATCTCGGGCGTCAACTTCCAGCCGATCCCGATGCTGCTCGTGGCGTCGACGTGGTATCTGGTCGTCACCTCGGTGCTGATGATCGGGCAGCACTTCGTCGAGAAGCACTACGAGAAGGGTGCCTCGCGCGAGCTGTCGGAGGGCCAGCTGCAGGCGCTCGCCGCCGCCAACAAGACGGTCGTGGAGGAGGGCAAGTGACGGACACCGGTGTTTCGTCCGACGGCGGCCGACCGATGGTGCTGGCCGACCGCGTATGCAAGAACTTCGGTGCCCTTCAGGTGCTGAAGGGTGTGTCCATCGAGGTGCAACCCGGCGAGGTCGCATGTCTGATCGGCCCCTCGGGCTCGGGGAAGTCCACCTTTCTGCGGTGCGTCAATCACCTCGAGAAGGTCAACGCCGGACGTCTGGAGGTGGACGGCGAACTGATCGGTTATCGAGAGCGCGGCGGCCGACTCTACGAGCTCAGCCCGCGCGAGGCGGCCAGGCAGCGCCGCGACATCGGGATGGTGTTTCAGCATTTCAACTTGTTTCCGCACCGGACCGCGCTGGAGAACATCATCGAGGCTCCGGTCCTGGTCGGCGGGAAGTCCAAGAGCGAGGCCACCGAGCGCGCTCTGGACCTGCTGAGCCAGGTGGGCCTGCGGGCCAAGGCCGACGCCTACCCGGCCCAGCTCTCGGGCGGACAGCAGCAGCGCGTCGCCATCGCCCGCGCGCTCGCCATGGATCCGAAGCTGATGCTCTTCGACGAGCCGACTTCGGCTCTCGACCCGGAACTCGTCGGCGACGTGCTGGCGGTCATGCGGACCCTCGCCGCGGAGGGGATGACGATGGTGGTGGTCACCCACGAAATGGGCTTCGCCCGCGAGGTGGCCGACCAGTTGGTCTTCATGGACGGTGGAGTGGTGGTCGAACGCGGGGATCCCCGTGAGCTGCTGTCGAACCCGCAGCAGGCGCGAACCCAGGAGTTCCTCTCCAAGCTGCTGTAGCGGGCCCGCTCACACGGTGGCGATCGGCGTGAGGATCCCGGGCGGATCGGTCCGGGCCGCCTCGGTGAAGCGGTGGCCCCAGAAGCTCGGCTTGCGGTAGGTGCGGGCGATCCAGCTCAGGTCGTCGACCACCAGACCCCCGTAGCCGAGCTCCAGCTGAAACCCCGACGGCGTCCCGACATAGGTCGATGTCATGAGGTCGTTCGAGTGCCGGCCGAGCGTCTGCATCACCGGGACGCGATGCTTCTCGACCAGGTCGATCGCGCGGCCGAGATCGTCCATGTGCTGGTATTCCAGCATCAGGTGGTTCACGCCGATGTGGCCGGGCGCCTCCGCGAGCGCCAGCGAGTGGTGGCGGCCGTTGACGTGGTAGAACCGCACGTCGAAGTGATCCGACACGATTCGGTCGGAGAGCCGGAATCCGAGTACCCCGGAATAGAACTCGTCGGCTTCCGCGAGGTCCGGTACCTGGTAGACGATGTGTCCCAGCCCCTGATCGCCCGTCACGAACCCGCCGCGCATGGTCCGTCCCGCGCGGAACGAGTTGGGGGTGGCGCCCTTGCCCCAGGACAGTTCGTGGCGAAGTCCCCACGGGTCGGTGAACCAGGCCAGTTCGGCGACGCCGCGGTCGCGCAGGACCGGTGCGTCGGCCCACTCCAGGCTCAATCCGCGGCGCGCGAGATGCTCGGCGAACGCGTGCAGATCGGTCTCGTTGGCCAAGCCCCAGCCGGTGTATCGGAGTTCGTCGGTAGCGCCGGGGTGGATGCAGATGCGGAAGTCGACGTCGTCGACAGCGAGCCGGACCGTACCGTCGGGCGTTCGGCTGTGAATCATCGCGCCGACGATCTCGGGTCCGTAGGTCGACCAGTCCGACGAGCGCGGTGAGCCGAAGCCGACGTACGAGAGTTCTTGAATCATTCGAGAGTCCTTCGCTTGGGGAACGTGTTCTCGCGTCTGAAGGTAGACCGCAATAATGAATGGGTCAACCAACAATTATGATCCATAACGAAATCGGTGAGAGTTGCCGCACTCGATAGGCTGACGGGATGACAGGTAAGGCGCCGCCAGAAGACCTTCTCGGCGATTCGCTGAGCGCACGGCTCGGCTTCCAGTTGGTGAAGGCGGCGATCGGGGTGCGCCGGGCGTATGCGGCGGAGCTGAGACGGCACGGGCTCCTGCCGCATCAACACGCGATCCTCGCGGTGCTCGTCGACGGCGAGGGGCTCTATCAGCGGCAGCTCGCCGAGGCGGTGCGCGTCGATCCGCCCGATCTCGTTCCGTACATCGACGGCTTGGTGAAGGAGGGGCTGGCCGCGCGTTCCCCGGACCCGAAGGATCGGCGTCGGCAGATCGTCACGATCACCCCTGCCGGCACCGAGCGGCTCGGTGAGGCCGACAGGGGCCTGGACGTGGTCGAGTCGGCGTTGTTCCGTCGGCTCTCGTCCTCCGGTCGGAGTCGATTGCGCAAGGTATTGGCGGAGATCGATCAGGAGGACTGAATCGGTCGGCGCGCCTCGCGCGCCGCGATTCGTGCTCGTACTTCGGGACGCCGCAGCGGCGGGACGGTTCGCGGAGGCTGCCTGCGGGCCGGAAGTGCGTCGAGGAGTTCAACGGTCGCCGCGGTCACGGCGTCTACCGCCGTCTCGATCGCGTCGTGGTTGGCGTCGGTGACTTTGCGGATTCCGGAGACCTTCCGCACGTACTGCAGCGCGGCTGCCCGGATCTCTTCGTCAGTCGCTGCCGGCTCAAGGCCGCGCAGTTCGGTGATGTTGCGGCACATGAGCCCAGGCTACGCCGCGCCGCCACGTCTCGTGCCCGGAGCGGAGTCGGTCGCGATCTCAGCGTGCGTGCGAGCCTGCTCGGCTCGAGCCGCCCGGCGGGCGGCCCACGCGCCGATGGTCGCCTCGACGTCGCGCGGCATCGTGATCAGTGGCGGCCCTTCCGGGGTCTGATACCGGGCGTTGACCGCCCGGGTGTTGAAATCCTCCACCTCGCGGCGCGCGGCCCGCTCGCTGGACATCGCATCGAGTTCGGCGTCGAGTTCGGCGTCGTCCTTCCGCAATTGGAGGGACGGCGGCAGTGAGACGAGCCGCTCTCGCTTCAAGTAGCGCTTGATCCACCAATCCGGGTCGTCGTGGTCTGACAGATCGAGAGGTTCGCCGGCTCCGGGCAGATCGTCGAAGTCGCCGCGTCGAGCTTGACGCTGGGTGACCGTCAGCGGGTTGCGTGCGCGCAGTGAGTCGAAATCCATTGGTGCACGCGGGAGGGTGGTCTGGGTGGTTTCGACTCGCTCCGCTCGCTCAACCAGCGGGAGGGCCGGGTTCGCTCGTCGGCGGGAGGGTTGGGTTCGCTCGGTCGGCGGGAGACCCGAGACGGCGGACGGTCGCGCCGTCGAGACTCGACGGCTCTGCGCGCCTCATTCGGGCTTGCGGCAGACGAAGATGGCGGTGCCCGGGAAGTAGGAGCCCCGCAGCGGCGACCACTGGCCCCACTCGTCCTCGAGGTCGTCGGGCCACTCCGGCTCGACGATGTCCTCCAGCAGTAAACCCGCGGCGACGATCTCGCGAACGCGATCACCGATCGTCCGGTGGTGTTCGACGTACGTGACTTCGCCGTCGTCGCCGGTCTCCGAGTATGGGGTTCGCGAGAAGTACGACATACGAACCACGAGACCTTCGGGTCCGGGGTCGTCGAGGAACATCCAGCGAATCGGATGGTTGGTGGCGAACACCCATCGGCCGCCGGGGCGCAGCACCCGCGCGACCTCGCGCATCATGCGGGCCGAGTCGGCGACGAACGGGACGGCGCCGAACGACGAGCAGGCTTTGTCGAACGACTCGTCGGCGAAGGGGAGGTGCTCGGCGCCGGCCTGGACGAGGGGAACCGGTGCGTCGTCGCGCTGCATCGACTCCAGGCCGTGCCGCAGCATGCCGATCGACACGTCGAGACCGATCACGTTGGCGCCCTGGGTTTTCAGCCATCTCGCGCACGGCGCCGAGCCGCATCCGACCTCGAGCACGTCGCGGCCGGCGACGTCGCCGAGAAGCCGGGCCTCCGACTCCCGGTAGCGCTCGGGGCCCCAGACGAACTCGCCTCCCGGTGTGTCGCCGCCGATGAAGTGGCCGTGCTCCTCGTGGTACTCGTCGGCTTCGCCGTCCCACCATGTCCGGTTCGCTCGTTCGCTGACGGCCGAGTCGATCTCACCGAGGACGCGAGGCGGTCGGGAAGTCATGGAGATGGTCCTCTCGTGGCATGGCGTTGGCTCCGAGCCTAGTGACCGCATGCCGGTCACTGAACGCGGAGCACACGTCGACCTCAGCAGCCTCGGCCGGGAATCACCACGTCGACCTTCGCGTCGCCGTCCCACCTGCGGATGGCCGACGCCCGTCCTACGACGGTCGGCCACGACAGCAGTTGCAGCGCGGCCGCGAGCTCGTCGGCAGTCAGTCGCAGCCCGAGCGTCACGTGCGGCGTCCACTGTCCGGGCAGGCTGTGCTGCGCGAGCTCGGTGACCCGTTCGCGGGTGAGCCGGACGATCGTCGCATGGACGGTGAGCAGTTCCGACGACGGCACCACCGCGCGGGCCAGTGTGTACTTGCGGCCGGCGGCGAACACGACCGCGCCGCCGACTCGGAACTCGAAGGGCAGTCGCTGGGCCGTGGAGGCCAGGGCGGAATCGGCGGCGGGCGAGATCGCAGTGCCGGCGAGCAGGGTGCAGTGCGGCCGATTGGTCCGGGCCCGCACCCGGCCCGCGCTCGGCAATCCGGCGGCTTCGAGCGCGTCCCACTGCGCACGAACGGCGGCCTCGGTCTCGGGATCGGGCAGGATCTCGATCGAATGTGCCATCCTCGGCTCCTTCTGTGCGCGCGTCCCGGAGACAGTATTTGTGCAGGTAGGCCCGCAGTAGTACGCTTGCACACGTGTATGCGCGAAGCATGCACTCTGCGCCGACCGGAACGTCACGTCGAGGCGGTGCGCACAATCGAAGGAAACCGGGCGCAGCCTGCGAAGACTGTCCCGTTTACCGTACCTACTAGATACCTGTCCGGAGCAACTCAACATATGTCGTCCCCCACGATTTCCTCGCCGCAAGTAGCCGTCAACGACATCGGCTCGGCCGAGGACTTCCTCGCCGCTGTCGACTCGACGATCAAGTACTTCAATGACGGCGACATCGTCGAAGGCACCATTGTCAAGGTCGATCGCGACGAGGTCCTGCTCGACATCGGCTACAAGACCGAGGGCGTCATTCCCTCGCGCGAGCTGTCGATCAAGCACGACGTCGACCCCAACGAAGTCGTCACCGTCGGCGACGAGGTCGAGGCCCTCGTTCTCACCAAGGAGGACAAGGAAGGCCGCCTGATCCTGTCGAAGAAGCGTGCGCAGTACGAGCGCGCTTGGGGCACGATCGAGGAGCTCAAGGAGAAGGACGAGGCCGTCAAGGGCACCGTCATCGAGGTCGTCAAGGGCGGCCTGATCCTCGACATCGGCCTGCGCGGCTTCCTCCCGGCTTCGCTGGTGGAGATGCGTCGCGTCCGCGACCTGCAGCCGTACATCGGCAAGGAGGTCGAGGCCAAGATCATCGAGCTCGACAAGAACCGCAACAACGTCGTTCTGTCGCGCCGCGCTTGGCTGGAGCAGACCCAGTCGGAGGTCCGCAGCGAGTTCCTCAACCAGCTGCAGAAGGGCCAGGTCCGCAAGGGCGTCGTGTCCTCGATCGTCAACTTCGGTGCGTTCGTCGACCTCGGCGGCGTCGACGGTCTGGTTCACGTCTCCGAACTGTCGTGGAAGCACATCGATCACCCGTCCGAGGTCGTCACCGTCGGCGACGAGGTCACCGTCGAGGTCCTCGACGTCGACATGGACCGCGAGCGCGTGTCGCTGTCGCTGAAGGCCACCCAGGAAGACCCGTGGCGCCAGTTCGCCCGTACCCACGCGATCGGTCAGATCGTTCCGGGCAAGGTCACCAAGCTCGTGCCGTTCGGCGCCTTCGTGCGCGTCGAAGAGGGCATCGAGGGTCTGGTCCACATCTCCGAGCTGGCCGAGCGCCACGTCGAGGTTCCGGACCAGGTCGTCTCCGTCGGCGACGACGCGATGGTCAAGGTCATCGACATCGACCTGGATCGCCGCCGCATCTCGCTGTCGCTGAAGCAGGCCAACGAGGACTACACCGAGGAGTTCGACCCCTCGAAGTACGGTATGGCCGACAGCTACGACGACCAGGGGAACTACATCTTCCCCGAGGGCTTCGACGCCGAGACCAACGAGTGGCTCGAGGGCTACGACAAGCAGCGTGAGGAGTGGGAGGCCCGCTACGCGGAGGCCGAGCGCCGTCACAAGCTGCACACCGCTCAGATCGAGAAGTTCGCCGCGGCTGCCGCCGAGGCGGAGAACGCTCCGAGCGACTACTCGTCGTCGAGCTCGGCTTCGCAGTCGACCTCGTCGAGCAGCGGCCCGGCCCAGACCGGCGGATCGCTCGCCAGCGACGAGCAGCTCGCCGCACTGCGCGAGAAGCTGTCGGGCAACGCCTGATTCACGCGCGGTCGGTCGGAGTGACTGACTGAACAACACCCCGGAACCTCGGTTCCGGGGTGTTGTCGTCTGTCCGGACGAGTCGGGGCGAGCTCGGGCTCGGCCGCTCGCGTACCGTGTGGCCATGCGAGAAGAGCCGACTTCGGACACGATGTCTTTCACCTGGCGCCGGCTCGCCCTGATCGGCGCCCTGGCCGCGACGACGGCGTTGACGATCGTCGTCGGTGTGACCGATCCCCATGCGCCGCTGGTGTATCCGACCCGTTTCCTGATCTGGAACCTATTCCTCGCCTGGCTTCCGCTGCTGATCGCGTGCGCCTTCGTCATCGTGCGAAACAAGCTTGCGCTGATTCCGCTCGGACTCGCGTGGCTGGCCTTCCTGCCCAACGCGCCCTACCTGATCACCGACCTCGTGCATCTGGGCGAAGGCTACGAACTCTGGCGGCACATTCTCCAGTACGGATTCGCGGCATGGACCGGCGTGATGCTCGGCGTGGTCTCGATGCGGCTGGTGCACCGACGCATCGAAGCGGACTGGGGACGGGCCGCGGGCTGGGCCGCCGTCGCCGCATCGGTGATCCTCTGCGCCGTAGGAGTGGTCATCGGCCGATTCCAGCGCTGGAACTCCTGGGATCTCGTGACCCGGCCGGACGCCGTCGTCGCCCAGACGATGGGATGGGTGAGATCACCCTTCGCGCACGTGCAGTCGTCCGGCGTCGCCGTCGCGGTCGCTGTCTTCCTGGCCGCCGCATACCTGACGATGTGGGCCTACGAGTCGATCGGCGCCGCCGGCCACTGACGGCGGCGCCCAACCGCGGTCCGCGGACCGGCGCAACGTCGGATACACCGGTTTTGTCGTAGTCGGTTGATAACTTCCGCCCATGACTGGAATGAACCGTCCCCCGCAGCAGCCGCTCCCCACTCCGCATCCTTCGGTCCCGCATTCTCCGGTGCCGTCAGCACCGGTACCGCCCGCCGGGAGGGGGAGGAGACGCGGCATCGTGCCGTGGATCGCGGCCGGGACGGTGGTTCTCGGCGTCATCGTCGCGGTGATCGTCCTCGTCGTCGTCGACAGCGGGCCGTCACGAGTTACGGCGAGTTCCGTCGTCGCCGAATGCGATTCCAGCTCTTCGACGCTCACTCTTGCCGAAGACGGGAAGACGATCGAATTCACCTATCACCCCGACCGGTCCACCTCCCAGGCCGTGTACGACTGCCTCCTAGAGCAGACGAAGGCACCGTCCAGCGTGGACGCGCGTGTGCTCGGCACGCGCGCCATCGACGGAACGCAGCAGGCCGACTGGGAGGGCTGGGAGATGTTCTGGAACTACCACCCTGATTCGGGAGCTTCGATCACCCTGTCCGAACACTGACGGCGGCGCCGCCGACCTGTCCGTTTCCTGCAGTCTCACCCGAGCCGTACTTCGGCGACCGTCCGCAGGTGCGCGACGAGAGCCTGGCCCGACGGGCTGAGCGGACGGTCGGCGGCGACGGTGAGTCCGACGCTGTGCCCGATGGATCCGAGGTCCACGTCGAGCGGGGTGAGGCGGGCGTCGCCGCGTCCGATGAGGCTGGGCAGCACAGCGAGCGTCTCCGTATGGTGCAGCAGCTCCCGTACCGTGAGGAAGCTCGTTGCTTCCACACGGTTCTCCGGCAACGCGGTTCCGCTGCGGGCGAACACCGCTTCGAGTTCCCCGCGCAGGGCGGTCTCGACGCCGGGGAGCACCCACGGGTAACCGCGGGTGTCGGCGAGAGAGAACGGTCCGGCCCCCGCGAGGGGATGGGTGGCGCCGGCGAAGACCTCCACCGACTCCTCGTACAACGGGAGACGCGTGATGGTCGATGTGCTCGGCGATGTCAGACGACCGACGATCATATCGATGCGACCCGCCTCGAGCTCGGCGAGCAGCGCTTCCGGCGAGCCCTCTCGCACCACGACGGTGAGTCGCGGATGCTTCGCTTTCAACTGCACAATCGCCTGCGGCAGAAGCACATTCGATCCCGCGAGATGCGTCCCGACGATCACGGTGCCGCGATCGGCGTCCGCCAACTCCACCACATGGCGACCCGCCTGGTTCAGCTGTGCGAGGATCGCCCGCGCGTGCTCGGTGAACGCCGCCCCGAAGATCGTGGGGGTGATTCCCCGCGGGCCGCGCTCATACAGCTCCACACCCACGATCGCCTCGATGTCGCGCAGGCTTCGCGTGGCGACCGGCTGAGTGACGTGGAGTTCCGCGGCTGCGCCGATCACGCTGCCCTGCCGCGACAGCGCGTCGATCAAGACCAGGTGCCGGATCTTCAGCCGGCCGTCGAGCAGTTTCGGCAGATCGATCGACGGCCGGTCCGCCGCACTCATACCCCGGAGGTGATCGTGATCAGCAGGTCGCCGTTCTCCACCTGCGCCACCCCCGGCACCGCGATCCTGTCGACCACGCCGCCCACCGGCGTGGTGATCGCCGCCTCCATCTTCATCGCCTCGATATGGGCGATCGTGTCGCCCGCGGCCACCTCGTCGCCTTCGGACACCTCCAGGGTGACCACGCCGGCGAACGGGGCGGGCACCTGACCGGGAACCGACGGATCGGCCTTCTCGGCCCGCGGCCGTGCGTCTTCGATCGAGCGGTCGCGCACCTGGACCGGCCGCAGCTGGCCGTTGATCCAGCACATCACCGTGCGCATCCCGCGTTCGTCGGCTTCGGAGATCGACTCGAGGCCGAGAAGGAGCGTGACACCGGGTCCGAGTTCCACGACGTGTTCGGTGCCGGGAACCAGACCGTAGAAGAACTCGCGGGTGCCGATCACCGAGGTGTCGCCGAAGGTCTCGCGGTGCTCGATGAATTCCCTGGACGGACCGGGGAACAGCAGCCGTGACAGTGTGGTCCGGCGCGTCTGCGAGTCGGCTGCGAGCCCGGCACGGTCGTCGTCGGTCAGTTCGGCGAGCGGCGGTGCCACGGCCGGCGTGTCGCCGAGCGCCCGGGTGCGGAGCGGTTCGGGCCAACCCGCGGCCGGAGTGCCCAGCTCGCCGCGGAAGAACCCGGTGACCGACTCGGGGAGGTCGACCACCGTCGGATCGGCGGCGAACTGTTCGGCACTGACGCCCGAACCGACGAGAGCGAGGGCGAGGTCGCCGACGACCTTCGACGACGGCGTCACCTTGATGAGGCGGCCGAAGGCCCGGTCGACACCGGCGTAGGCGCGTTCGATCTCCTCGAACCGGTCCGCGAGCCCCAGAGCGGTGGCCTGCGCACGCAGATTCGACAGCTGACCGCCCGGGATCTCATGGGTGTACACGCGGCCGGTCGGAGCGGGGATGCCGGCCTCGAACGGGTGATAGAGCCCGCGCATCGACTCCCAGTAGGGCTCGAGCTCGCAGACCGCGTCGAGGTCGATGCCGGTGTCGCGGTCGGTGTGGGCGGTCGCCGCGACCACCGCCGACATCGACGGTTGGCTGGTACCGCCCGACATCGGGGCCGCGGCCACATCGACCGCGTCCGCGCCGGCGTTCCACGCCGCGAGGTAGGTCGCCAGCTGGCCGCCCGCGGTGTCGTGCGTGTGGACGTGAACGGGAAGGTCGAAACGCGACCGGAGGGCCGTCACGAGCGTGGTGGCGGCCGGGGCGCGCAGCAGCCCGGCCATGTCTTTGACGGCGATGATGTGCGCGCCGGCGTCGACGACGCGCTCGGCCAGCCGGAGATAGTAGTCGAGGGTGTAGAGATCCTCCGCCGGGTCCGTCAGGTCACCGGTGTAACAGAGGGCCACCTCCGCGACCGCAGTGCCGGTCGCGCGCACGGCGTCGATCGCCGGACGCATCTGGTCGACGTCGTTCAGCGCGTCGAAGATGCGGAAGATGTCGACGCCGGTGGCGGCGGCCTCGGCCACGAAGGCATCGGTCACCTCGGTGGGATAAGGGGTGTAGCCGACGGTGTTGCGTCCGCGCAACAGCATCTGCAGGCAGATGTTCGGCACAGCCTCGCGCAGTCGCGCCAGGCGGTCCCACGGATCCTCGTGCAGGAAACGCAGGGCGACGTCGTAGGTCGCACCGCCCCAGGCCTCGATCGACAGCAGTTCCGGGATACTCGAGGAGACGTGGCCGGCGACAGCGGTCAGGTCCTTGGTGCGGACGCGTGTGGCGAGCAGCGACTGGTGCGCGTCGCGGAAGGTGGTGTCGGTGATCGCCAGCGCCTTCTGCGCACGGAGATCGGCGGCGAAGCGTTCGGGGCCGAGGGCGGCGAGCCGCTGGCGGGAGCCCTCCGGCACGGATCGCTCGGATGCCGGCCGCGGCAGCTTGGAGGCCGGGTCCACGCCCGCCGGAGCCTTGCCGTTGGGGGAGTTGACCGTGATGTCGGCCAGGTAGTTCAGCATGCGTGTGCCGCGGTCGGCCGGAGCGTTGCCGTGCAGCAGCTCCGGATGCGCGGCGATGAAGCTGGTGTCGACGGCGCCGGACTGGAACGTCGGATCGTCGAGCACTGCGCGGAGGAACGGGATGTTCGTCGTCACCCCTCGGATGCGGAACTCCATCAGCGCGCGGCGGGCGCGGGCGAGCGCGATGTCGCGAGTGGACCCCCGGCAGGTGAGCTTGACCAGCATGGAGTCGAAGTAGGCGCCGACCTCCGCGCCGACCGTGGTCCCGCCGTCCAGGCGGACGCCGGCGCCGCCGGGCGACCGGTACGCCGTGATGCGTCCGGTGTCGGGCCGGAATTCGTTCGCGGGGTCCTCGGTGGTGATCCGGTACTGCATGGCGGCACCGTGCAGCGCGATCGTGTCCTGCGACAGTCCGAGACCGGCGAGGGTGGCTCCGGCGGCGAGCTGCAACTGGGTCTGGACGAGATCGACGTCGGTCACCTCTTCGGTGACGGTGTGCTCCACCTGGATGCGGGGATTCATCTCGATGAACACGTAGTCGCCGCTGCGGTCCAGGAGGAACTCGACCGTCCCGGCACAGGTGTAGCCGATGTGGCGTGCGTAGCGCACGGCGTCGGCGCACATGCGCTCGCGCAGGTCCGCGGGCAGGTCCGGAGCGGGTGCCTGCTCGATGACCTTCTGATGGCGACGCTGGACGGAGCAGTCGCGCTCATAGAGATGGACGACATCGCCGGTGGCGTCGCCGAGGATCTGGACCTCGATGTGCCGCGGCCCGCTCACCGCCTGCTCGATGTACACCGCACCGTCGCCGAACGCCGACTCCGCTTCGCGGGAGGCCTCTTCGAGCGCCGCGCGCAGGAGCGCGGGATCGTCGACGAGGCGCATGCCGCGGCCACCGCCGCCCGAGACGGCCTTGACGAAGACCGGGAAGGTCATCGACTCGCCGGCGTCCAGCAGCGTCTGCACATCGGTGGAGGGTTCGGTCGACGCCAGGACCGGGAGCCCGGCGGCGCGGGCTTCGGCGATCGCTCGAGACTTGTTGCCCGTCAGCTGAAGGACTTCGGCTGTCGGACCCACGAAGGTGATCCCGGCCGCGGCGCACGCCCGTGCGAGTTCGGGGTTCTCGGAGAGGAATCCGTATCCGGGGTAGACGGCGTCGGCACCGGATTCCTTCGCGACACGGATGATCTCGTCCACATCGAGGTAGGCCCGAACGGGATGCCCGGGCTCGCCGATCCGGTACGCCTCGTCTGCCTTGAACCGGTGGGGAGAGTTCCGGTCCTCGTGCGGGTACACCGCGACGGTGGTGATGCCCAGCTCGACGGCCGCGCGGAGGGCGCGGATCGCGATCTCGCCTCGGTTGGCGACAAGGATCTTGCGGAACATGACGGGGGTCCTCATTTCGGGGTGTGGGTCGGTGCGGTCAGGGCGAAGAGATGATGCACGGCCGACGACAGTTCGGTGTCGCGATCGGCCAGGTCGACGAAGACGTCGAAGTGGTTCCGTCCGGGAACGGTCAGGAGCGGGCCGGCACTTCCGCGGGCCCAATGCCGGTGGAAGTCTCGACTCTGCCGGCGGAAGCCGTCGGCCTCATGCTCGGCCATGGCGATCACCGCCGGAGCGGGATCGTCGGGCAGCGGTGCGAGGGCCGGGCTGAGGTCGGCAGCGGACTGCTCGGTCAGGAAGAGCCACTCGTTCGCCTCGGCGTGGATCAGCGGCCGCAGATCATAGAGTCCGCTGATCAGCAGGCCGGCGTGCACTGCGCGATCGGGCAGCCCGAGGTCGGCCTGCCAACCGCCGATCATGGTGGTCGCGGCGAGGTGAGCACCCGCCGAACTGCCGCAGACCACGATCCTGTTGCGATCGAGGCCGTGAGCGGGTCCGTCGCGATGCACCCATGCGACGGCCGCCCTGACTTGACGGACCATTTCGGGCAGGGAGGTCGCCGGAGCCAGTCCGTAGTCGACAGCGACGGTGGCGATACCGTGGTCGGCCAGTGTGCGCGCCATGAACGCGGTGTCCAGGCGTGACAGCGAGCGCCAGTATCCGCCGTGGACCACCAGGAACACCGGACGGGGAGCGTCGGCGATCCCCCACACGTCGAGCACCTCGTCGCTGTGCTCGTCGTAGGCGACGCCGCGGGCGCCGGGCAGATCCCGGACTGCGCGCTCGGACCGCGTTCGGTAATCGTCCATCACCCTGGCGAAGGTTTCCGGGGACACGGTTCCGCGGGCGCTGTATGCGGCGGCGATCTCGGGGTCGAACAACGGGGCTCCTTCGAACGGCAACGAATCGTCTCCAGGGTCTGGCACGCAACTCATACCCGTCTAATACCGAACACGTACCCGACTATGCCATTTCTGCTATGACGACCGGCACTCCGGTCGGCGGTTGTGACCATCTCCGTTATGACTATTTCGGTATATGAGTGATTCCGCTAGGTATTTGAACCACATGGCGATGCGGATCACAGTGGATTCATGACCGCACCCCACCCCGAATGGATTCGCAACTACGTCGACGGCGCATTCCTCGACCCCGATCCGGCGTCGGCGTTCGACGCGGTCGACCCCGCCACCGGCACCGCGTACGCCAGGGTTCACGAGGCCGGAGCCGAGATCGTCGACCGTGCCGTCGGCTCGGCGCGACGCGCGCTGGCCGCCGGCTGGGCCGACCGACCGGTCGCAGATCGGGCCCGGATCCTCCGTCGTGCCGCCGACCTGATCGAACAGCGCTTCGACGACTTCATCGCCGCAGAGCTCGCCGACACCGGCAAGCCGGTGACACAGGCGCGTGCCCTCGACGTCGCCCGCGCTCCGATGAACTTCCGCGCGTACGCCGACCTGGTGTCGAGCGCCGGCGAGCAGTCGTACCGGACCGACACCGCCGACGGTCGCCGAGCCCTGAACTACACGGTCCGCAAACCGCTCGGCGTGATCGCGATCATCGTCCCCTGGAACCTCCCGCTCCTGCTCCTCACCTGGAAAGTCGCACCGGCGCTCGCCTGCGGGAACGCGGTGGTGGTGAAGCCGAGCGAGGACACTCCCGCCACCGCCTCACTGCTGGCCGAAGTGCTCGCGGAAGCCGGCCTGCCGCGCGGTGTGTACAACGTGGTCCACGGTTTCGGCGCCGATTCGGCCGGGGCGTTCCTGACCGAGCATCCCGGAATCGACGGTGTCACCTTCACCGGATCGTCGGCCACCGGCAGTCACGTCATGCGGACGGTGGCGCCGCGGGTGCGGCCGGTCTCGCTGGAGCTCGGCGGCAAGAACGCGGCGATCGTCTTCGATGACGCGGACGTCGACGAGGCGGTCAAGGGACTGAGCCGGTCGATCTTCACCAACACCGGCCAGGTGTGTCTGTGCACCGAGCGCGTATACGTTCAGCGGCGGATCTTCGACGAGGTGGTGGCCGGCCTGGCGACCGAGGCCGGCTCGCTGCGGCTGGGAGATCCGTTCGACGAGGCGACGACGACCGGCCCGCTCATCTCAGAGAAGCACCGAAGGAAGGTCCTGAGCTACTTCGACCTCGCCCGCGCGGAAGGCGCCGATGTGGTGTGCGGGGGCCGGGTCCCGGACGTGGGAGAGCACCTCGACGGGGGTTCGTGGATCGCGCCGACGCTGTGGACGGGCGTCGACAACAGCAGTCGCGTGATGCGCGAGGAGATCTTCGGCCCGGTGGCCGGTCTGGTCCCGTTCGACACCGAGGAGGAGGCGATCGCACTCGCCAACGACACCGAGTACGGGCTCGCGTCGGTTGTCTGGACCGACGATCTGCGTCGCGGTCACCGCGTCGCCGCGCGGATGAACGTCGGGCTCTCGTGGGTCAACACCTGGTACCTGCGTGATCTGCGAGCCCCGTTCGGCGGCGTCGGGCTCTCCGGCATCGGCCGCGAGGGCGGAGAATCCTCGCTGCACTTCTACACCGAACCGACCAACGTCTGCCTGCAACTGTGACCACCACACCTCCGTCCGAAGCGAAAGGACCGCATATGCACACCACCGACGACGAGGCGGCCGCGCTGGCCGGCCGTCTCGACCACGCCCAGACCGGATGTCGAGAGACCCCGAGCATCGAACGCGATCCCGCGGTCGGCATCGCCTTCGACGTCGACCTCGCATATCGGGTGCAGGAAGAACTGATCGGGCTGCGAACGGCGCGCGGCGAGAGCGTGCTCGGAGTGAAACTCGGGTTCACCAGCAAGGCCAAGATGGCGCAGATGGGCGTTTCCGACGTCATCGTGGGCCGGCTCACCGACGCGATGACCGTCGCGAACGGCGGCACGGTGGACCTCGGTAAGTTCATCCACCCGAAGGCGGAGCCGGAGGTGGCGTATCTGCTCTCGCGCGATGTGCGCCTCGACGACCCGAACGAGGACATCCTCGACGCGGTCTCGGCGGTCGCTCCGGCGGTGGAGGTCATCGACTCGCGTTATCTGGACTTCGCCTTCACCTACGCCGACGTGGTGGCCGACAACACCTCGGCGGCCGGATATGCGATCGGGGAGTGGTCGCCGCTGTGCGACGCGGCGGACCTCGACGTGACCCTGCGCGTCGGCGCCGACTCGGTGCACGGTTCCACCGCCGCGATCCTCGGCGATCCGGCTCAGGCCCTGCTCGCGCTCCTCGACATGTGCCGGCGGCGGCGCATTCCGCTCGAGGCCGGCCACGTGATACTCGCCGGCGCAGCGACCGCCGCGCTGCCGCTCACCGCCTCCACGCCCGACGGCACGGACGTGCAGTGCACCGTCGAAGGACTCGGAACGGTGTCCTTCACGGCAGTCGGAGAGGCGGCCCGCCGATGAGCGCCGCCGGCGCCAAGGCGCTCGTCGTCAGCGGAAAAGCCACCCCTCGAGGACGATTCCCGCACGTGAAGACGGTCGGCGATCTGATCTTCGTCTCCGGCACCAGCTCGCGCCGTCCGGACAACACGTTCGTCGGCGTCGAGGTCGACGAGATGGGCACCGCCTCCCTCGACATCGAGGCGCAGACGCGAGCGGTGATCGAGAACATCCGCGACATCCTCGCCGAGGTCGGCGCCGGACTCGACGACCTCTGTCAGGTCACGGCCTACCTCGTGTCGATGAACGATTTCGGCGCCTACAACCGCGTCTACGGCGAGTACTTCGACGAGAACGGTCCCACGCGGACCACCGTCGCCGTGCACCAGCTCCCGCATCCGCACCTGCTCATCGAGATCCAGGCGATCGCACATCGCCGGCGGCCGTGACTCGGCCACCCACTCACAACCCCAGGAGTTCCCATGACGACCATTCCGCCCGTCATCGATTTCCAGCGCTGGATCGACGACAACCGCCATCTGCTCAAGCCGCCGGTGAACAACCAGATGATGGCGCTCGGAGACGACTTCATCATTCAGGTGGTCGGCGGCCCCAACGAGCGCTACGACTACCACTACGAGCCGTAGGAGGAGTGGTTCTACCAGCTCCGCGGCGACATCCACGTCAACCTGATGACCGAGGACGGGCCGCGACGGGTCGATGTCCGGGAAGGGGAGACGTGGCTGATGCCTGCGAACATTCCGCATTCGCCGCAGCGGCCCGACCCCGATTCGATCGGTCTGGTGATCGAGCGGGTCCGCAAGGAGGGCACGCTGGAGAAGTTCCAGTGGTATTGCCTGGAATGCCACACCAAGCTGCACGAGGTGGAGTTGCAGGTGCGCGACCTCGTCGAGGACATGCCTCCGGTCTTCGACTCCTTCGGTTCCGATGAGCAGGCCAGGACCTGCCGTGAATGCGGCGCCCTCCATCCGGGGAAGGGCTGAAGTGAGCGACATCATCGACGTCCACACCCACTATGTGCCGAAGGGATGGCCCGACCTGCGCGACGTCGCCGGTCCCGAAGCGCCGTGGCTGCGTGTGGAGTCCGAACGCGAGGCGATGATGATGACCGGCGACGTCGAGTTCCGCCGGATCCAGTCCGACGCGTGGGATCCGGAGGTGCGCCTGCGCGATATGGACGCGGACGGGGTGGCGACCCAGGTGGTCTCGCCGACGCCGGTGTTCTTCAATTACGCGAGGACCGGTGAACAGGCCGCGCGGATCTCCGCGGTGTTCAACGATCTGGCACTCGAGATCGTCGACGCGGCCGGCGAACGGATGATCCCGTTCTGTCAGGTGCCGCTGCAGGATCCCGATCTCGCATGCGAGGAACTCGACCGGTGCCTCGCCAACGGGCACCGCGGCGTCGAGATCGGCAACCACGTCGGCGATCGTGATCTGGACGACGAAGGCGTCGTCACCTTTCTGCAGCACTGCGCCGACCGCGACGTCCCCGTCTTCGTTCACCCCTGGGACATGGCGGGATCGCCGCGACTGGACCGTTGGATGGCGCGATGGCTGGTGGGGATGCCCGCTGAGTCGCATCTGTCGATTCTGGCGATGATCCTCGGCGGCACCTTCGACCGAGTGGACGAGCGGCTCAAGATCGCCTTCGCGCACGGCGGCGGCTCGTTCGCCTTCTGGCTCGGTCGGATGGAGAACGCCTGGCATCGGCGCCACGATGTCATCGGCACCTCCGAATATCCGCCGTCTCACTATCTCGGACGGTTCTACGTCGATTCGGTGGTCTTCGACGAACGCGCGTTGCGGTTGCTGGTCGACACGATCGGGCGCGACCGGGTGCTGGTGGGCAGCGACTACCCCTATCCGCTCGGAGAGCGGCCGGTCGGCGAAGTGGTGCGAAAGAGCGAATTCCTGGATTCGACCACCCGATCGCTGATCACACACGGGAACGCCGAGCGCTTCCTGGGACTCTGAGTCTCCCCGCACCGGAGCCGGGCGGTGTCCGGCCGCCGGGTGGTGCGCCGACGGCCCGCTCCATCCCTATGCCCGCGGGGGCATCGGTACCGCGGCGAAAGGCATTTCTCACGCGCCGCCGTATGCCGTCTTCTGAATGTGACCCCGATTACTGAGCGTTCGTCGGCGTCGTCACCTCACACCTATGAAAGGCCGATATCGATGTTCACCCGATCCTCCGACAAGGCGCTGAGCGATCAGCAGGCGCGACGCCGGGTCGCCTCGGCGATGCTCGTCGGCACCACTCTCGAGTGGTACGACTTCTTCCTCTACGGCACAGCTGCCGCATTGATCTTCAACAAACAGTTCTTCCCGTCCCTGAGTCCCGCCGCCGGCACGCTCGCGGCCTTCAGCACGTTCGCCGTCGGCTTCGTCGCGCGTCCGCTCGGTGGGCTCGTCTTCGGTCACTTCGGCGATCGGGTCGGACGGCGGAACACGCTCATCGTCTCGCTCCTGATGATGGGTGCGGCCTCGACGCTGATCGGCGTGGTGCCCAACTACGGGTCCATCGGAGTGTGGGCGCCGGTCCTGCTGGTGCTGCTTCGCGTGGTCCAGGGGCTCGGTCTCGGCGGCGAGGGTGCCGGCGCCACGCTGATGTCGATGGAGCACGCGCCCGCAGGCAAGCGGAACCTCTACGCGGGTTTCCCGCAGATGGGCACTCCCGCCGGACTGGTCCTGGCGAACGTCGTCTTCCTGACCACCAATGCGGTGATGCCGTCCGGAGCCTTCGACGCGTGGGGCTGGCGGATCCCGTTCCTGCTCAGCGCGGTGCTTGTGGTGATCGGTCTGGTGATCCGCCTGCACGTCGAGGAGTCGCCCTCGTTCAGCCGGGTCGTCAGTCACCGGGCCGTCGAGCGGTTCCCGCTGCGAGAGGCGATGCGCGTGGGTGTCGGGCGGATGGCACTGACGCTCGGCGTGATGATCGCGAACTCGGCGGTGGCCTACGTGTTCATGGTCTTCACCCTCTCGTACGGCACCGAACACCTCGATTACAGCCGTTCCTTCCTCATCGTCTGCGTCTCGGTCGCGGCCGTGATCTGGTTCGCGACCATCCCGTTCTGGACTCGGATCGCCGACCGCAGCGGCCGGCGCTCCATGTTCGTCGGAGGGTCGGTCGCGCTGCTGATCTGGTGTCTGGTCTTCCTGCCGATGCTCGGCACGGGCAGTGCGGTGATCACCGCCGCGGCATTCCTCGGAATGGGCCTCATCGTGCCGATCACGCACAGCGTCCAGGGCGCGATCATCGCCGACACCTTCCCGGCCGCCGTCCGCTACTCGGGAACTTCGCTGATCCTGCAGGTCGGCGCGATTCTGGGCGGGGGACTGGCACCGATCGTCTCTTCGGCGCTGGTCGGGGAGTCCGGTGGCGCCGCCGGCGTCACTGCGTATCTCGCCGTTGTCTGCCTGCTCAGCCTGGTGTGCGCGGTGGTGCTGTTCTCTCGGGTGCCGGAGCCGGAACCCGCTGAGGCGGCCGCCGAAGGTGCGACCGTGTGACGACTCGCGACACTCCGGCGACGAGGCGGGGCGGCCGATTCGATCGGCCGCCCCGCCTCGTCAACGCAGCGTGCGTCGACGGTCGAGGGTGGACGCGATCCCGGTCGCTGCGGCGCGGACCGCGTCGGTGTGCGCCTCGGGTCGGTACCGCGTGAGCGGACCGGTCACGCTGACCGCGGCCACCACGGTGTTGTTCGCGACGTCCAGGATCGGCGCCGCGACGCACGCGATGCCGGGAGCCGACTCCTCGTACTCGAAGGCCGCTCCGGATTCGCGGATGGCATCGAGTTGGCGCGCCAGGATGCCCGGCGCGACGATCGTTCGCGGGGTGCGGCGGGGGAGCGGTCCGGCGAGGACGCTCTGCTGCAGAGCGGGATCCGAGTGCGCCAAGAGTGCCTTGCCGATCCCCGTGCAGTGCAACGGCATCCGGCCGCCTGTGCGCGAGGGCGCGCTGGCCTGACGGTGACCGCCGATCTTCGCCACGTAGACCACCTCGTGGCCGTCGAGGACACCCAGGTGCACGGTCTCCCGGGTTCGCCCGTAGAGGTCCTGGAGGAAGGGCATCGCGATCTCCAGCAGACTGCGTTCCACCGACGCGAGCATCCCGAGTTCGAACAGGCCGCCGGACAGTCGGTACCCGTCGTCGGTCCGGTCGAGGAGCCGGACCCCGACGAGTTCACCGGCCAGCCGATGCACCGTCGCCTTGTGCAGACCGGTGCGGCGCACCAGTTCGGCGAGGCTCAGTTCGTTGTCGTCGACAGTGAAGGCCCGGAGGATGGTCACCACTTTGCCGACGACGGTGGCGCGGTCCACGGCGTGCTCGCCGTCGCCCGGATCCGACGGTTTCGAGGGCGTCGTTCTGGCCATGCGGACGACACTACCGCCTCCGTCTCGCTCAGCGAGACGACGCTCTTCTCTTCGGGCGGCGCAGCGGTGAGCATGGTCACCATGATCGAGACCACCGAACGCGAACCGGCGCAGAATCCGGTCGCCGAAGACCAGGCCGCGCAGCGGCTGCTCACCGCCCTCCAGACCAGACAGGCGTGCACTCCGGTGCGCGACCTGATCGGACCCACGGATCTGGCCGCGGCCTACCGCGTCCAGGAACGGCTGACCGCGGGCCGGGTGTCCGGCGGCGCGACGATCGTCGGCCGCAAGATCGGCCTCACCTCTGCCGCCGTTCAAGACCAGATGGGCGTCGACCAGCCCGACTTCGGCGTCCTCTTCGACGACATGGCGTACGGCGACGGCGAGGTGGTTCCGATCGACCGGCTGCTGCAGCCCAAGGCCGAGGCGGAGGTCGCCTTCGTCTTGAAGAAGGATCTCGCCGACGGTCCGCTCGACATCGAACAGATCCGCGATGCGATCGACTACGGAGTCGCCGCACTGGAGGTCTGCGACAGCCGCATCGACGGCTGGGACATCGCATTCGCCGACACGGTCGCCGACAACGCCTCCTCGGGGGTCTACGTCCTCGGCACCGACCGCAGGACGCTCGACGAGTTCCGTCCCGTCGACGTCGGCATGTCGATGCTCATCAACGGCGAGGAGGTCTCGACCGGTGAGGGCGCGGCCTGCCTCGGAGACCCGCTCAACGCCGTCGCCTGGTTGGCCCGGGCCGCCCGCGACTTCGGCGAACCCCTGCGCGCGGGTCAGGTGATCCTGTCCGGAGCGCTCGGCCCCATGCGCCCGATTCAACCCGGAGACGAGGTGACCGTCGTGATCGACGGCCTCGGATCGGTGAAAGCCCGTTTCAGTGAAGGGAACTCCCATGAGTAAGACGTCAGGCGGCAAGACGAAGGTCGCCATCATCGGCTCCGGCAACATCGGGACCGATCTGATGATCAAGGTGCTGCGGACCGCCAAGCACCTCGAGATGGGTGCGATGGTCGGCATCGATCCCGACTCCGACGGCCTGGCCCGCGCCCAGCGCCTCGGCGTGCCCACCACGCACGAAGGCGTCGAGGGTCTCGTCGCGATGCCGAACTTCGACGAGATCGAGATCGTCTTCGACGCCACCTCGGCCAAAGCCCACGAGCACAATGCGTCGATCCTGCAGCCGCTGGGCAAGCGGTTGATCGACCTGACGCCGGCGGCCATCGGACCGTACGTGGTGCCGGCGGTGAACATCGGCGACCATCTCGATGCGCAGAACGTCAACATGGTGACCTGCGGCGGGCAGGCGACCATCCCGATCGTCGCCGCGGTGTCCCGCGTGGCGCCGGTCGCCTACGCCGAGATCGTCGCGTCCATCGCGTCCAAGTCGGCCGGACCCGGCACCCGCGCCAACATCGACGAGTTCACCGAGACCACGTCGGCGGCCATCGAGCAGGTCGGCGGGGCCCGCAACGGCAAGGCCATCATCATCCTGAACCCGGCCGAGCCGCCGCTGATCATGCGCGACACCGTGTATGCGCTGGTCGATGCGCCGGACCTGGACACTCAGGAGCGGATCCGCAATTCGGTCGAGAAGATGGTCGCGGACGTCTCCGCATACGTCCCGGGGTACCGACTGAAGCAGAAGGTACAGATCAACCCGATCGCCGAGGGGTCGCCGGTTCAGACGCTGATGACCCAGGAGCCGGAGTCGGCTCCCACCCACCAGGTGTCGGTCTTCCTCGAAGTCGAGGGTGCCGCGCACTATCTGCCGGCCTATGCCGGGAACCTCGACATCATGACGTCCGCGGGCCTGCAGTACGCGGAGCGGATCGCAGCGCTGAAGGAGTCCAACGCATGAGCACCCCCATCTTCGTCCAGGACGTCACGCTGCGTGACGGCATGCATGCCATCCGCCATCAGATCAGCACCGACGACGTCAAGCGCATCGTCTCTGCGCTCGACGAGGCCGGCGTCGACGCCATCGAGGTTGCGCACGGCGACGGTCTGGCGGGCGGCTCGGTGAACTACGGGCCCGGTTCCAACACCGACTGGGAGTGGATCGAGGCCGCGGCGAGTGTTCTGAAGAACGCACGGCTCACCACTCTGCTGCTGCCGGGCGTGGGCACTGTCGAGGAACTGAAGCACGCATGGGATCTCGGCGTCCGGTCGGTCCGCATCGCGACGCACTGCACCGAGGCCGACGTCTCCGCACAGCACATCGCCGCGGCGCGGGAGATCGGCATGGACGTCTCGGGCTTCCTGATGCTCTCGCACATGTCGACCCCCGAGAAGCTGGCGGAGCAGGCCAAGCTGATGGAGAGCTACGGCGCGCGCTGCGTGTACATCACCGATTCGGGCGGACGCCTGACGATGAACGACGTGGTCGCGCGAGTGAAGGCCTACCGGGCCGTGCTGAATCCGGAGACCGAGATCGGCATCCACGCTCACGAGAACCTCTCGCTGTCGGTCGCCAACTCGGTGGTCGCGGTCGAGAACGGCGTCTACCGCGTCGACGCCTCGCTGGCCGGCCACGGTGCCGGAGCGGGCAACTGCCCGATCGAGCCCTTCGTCGCCGTCGCGAATCTGTCGGGCTTCGAGCACCGCTGCGACCTGAACAAGCTGGAGGACGCGGCCGACGACATCGTCCGGCCACTGCAGGACCGCCCGGTCCGCGTCGACCGCGAGACGCTCACGCTCGGATACGCCGGCGTGTACTCGTCGTTCCTGCGTCACGCCGAGGCCGCGGCCAAACGGTACGACCTCGACGTGCGCGACATCCTCACCGTGTGCGGTGAACGGCGTCTGGTCGGTGGCCAGGAGGACATGATCGTCGACATCGCCCTCACTCTGGTGGCGGAGCGCGACGGCGAGGTCGCCTAGCATCTCGCTCAATTCGACGAAGCCCGCGCGGTCACCGACTGCGCGGGCTTCGTCGTGCCGAGCGGATACCGGCCCCTGTCTGGCGTCGTCGGCGCTGATTCGACGGGCGACCGGAGTCTGACGTCCGCCACGCGAACCGCTACGCCGACGGCGCTACCGGACGCACGTGCACGCGGACCGGACGCGCCGGATCGGCGCTGGCGTGCAGGCGTTCGTCCTCGGACGACGACAGCCGCGGGAACCCGCCGTCGGCGAGTGCGTCCGCGAGCGAATCCGCGGATCCGAGGTCGGCGACCGTCACCCGGATATCGATCACCGGTGGCGCCGACTGCCCGACGACGGCGGTCGGGCCGACGTGCTCGACCGCCGTCGCTCCGGCCCCGACCAGCGCCCATACGCGGTTCACGACGCGGCGTCCCAATACGGCCCACCAAGGGTCGTACTCCTGTGGCCGTGTCGGCAGCTCGGCACAGACGCGGCCGGCGACGTTGTCGCGCAACGGAATCAATCGCTCGTTCCAGACGCGCAGAGCCTGAGCCGCGAGCTCGTCCGGGGTCCCCGAGTTGTCGAGCCAGATGTCGGCGACGTCTCGACGCTGGTCGTCCGTCGCCTGCGCCGCGATTCGGGACCGCGCGTCTTCGGGATCCATGCCGCGCAGATTCACCAGGCGGTCCAGCCGGACGTCCGCATCCGCGTGCACCACGGCGACCACGTGATAGAACGGCGCCATGTTCCCTTCGACGAGGAGCGGGACGTCGTGAAGGATGATCGCGTCGGCGGGCGCCGCGTCGGTGAGCTCCTGGGTCCGCGCGCCGATCAATGGATGCGTGATCGAGTTCAGGAGCTTGCGACTGTCGTCGTCGACGAATGCACGCGCCGCGAGGGCCGGACGGTCGAGAGCGCCGTCGGCGTCGAGGATCTCCGGTCCGAAGGCGTCGACGAGCTGAGCCAGACCCGGCGTGCCGGGCTCCACCACCTCGCGGGCGATGCGGTCGGCGTCGACGTGATACGCGCCGTGTTCGATGAAGGTCTTGGCAACCGTCGATTTGCCGGCGCCGATGCCGCCGGTGAGTCCCACTCTGATCACGAGTCCCAGTGTGTCAGACCATCGGTCACCGCAACGTACGGCGTGATGGTTGAATCGGCGATATGCCGCCACTGTCGCATCGGAGTGTTCTGCCCGTCGTCGTGGTTCTCCTGATGATCGTCGAGGTGGTCGTGGTCGGCGTCGTGTTGTGGCCGCGCGGAGACGACGATCTCGAGTACGGGCCGGGACCGATTGCGCTGCAGTCCATGCCGTCGGCGCCGGGTGAACGGTGGAAGCTGACTGCGGAAGACGTCCTGGGAGCTGACGAACCGGCCGACGAACGTGCATCGATCTCGATCAAGGCGCAGTCGGATGATGTGGTGGTGGTCGTCGGCGCTGCCGAGCCGTACGCGCGTACGACGACGTTGGCGGCGGTCGACGTGCAGTCGGGGAAGGTGCTGTGGAGTCGACGCGAGGCGGGTCACTGGGCCGACTGCGCCGTCGGAGACGGCCCGACGCTGGCATGTACGAAGAACGTCCGAGTGAGCGGCGACGTCGTGGCTCGTGTCTCCTTCTTCGACCTGAGCTCGGGTGCCGAGCGCGTCGTGCAGACCGTCCGCGTCCACGGGACGCCCAGCATCGTGTCGGTCGATGACGGATTCGTCGTTGCGGTGCCCAGGGATTCAGGCGTCGGACTCCGCGAGGAGGGCCCGGTCCCCGACAGGGGTCCTGCCACCGTGGACCGGAGACCGTTGATCACGCGATTCGGGCCGACGGGGCAGCGTTCGTGGTCGGTCAACGGGTCGACCGGAGAGCGCACCGTGCGGTCGGTGATCGGCTCCAGGGTGATCGTGATGGAGTCCGACGACGGTGCCGTCTCCTTCTACCGGGCCGACACCGGCACCCTGGTCCACCGTGAACCGACGTCGATGGCCCCGAGCTGTGGCGCGCCGGACGAGGTCACCGGAATGATGGTGTGCACGTCGATCGTCGGGCAGCCGTCGAGACCGAACTACTTGCTCTATGAAGGTGGATTCGCGGTCAACCCGGCGGGCGGGAGTCCGGTGACCGTGACGTACGACGAGACCGGGCGGCAGACCGGTCGGCTGGTCGGGTGGTGGCTCGCCGATGATGACGATGTCGTGCGCGACGGCCAGCTCGTCGACCCCGAGTCGATCCCCGTCGTCTCCGGGCGCAAGGTCGGCGTCGTCACCGCTGACACGGGCGCGCTGCGCTGGACCCGAGCGGTCACGGGCGACGGCATCGCAAAGGTCCGCGCCCTCGACGAACGACACGTGGCGGTCGGAACGAGCGAGTTCGGGCCCGGCGATGCGTACTCGGAGACCTGGCGGCTCATCGATGCGGCCACCGGCGAGTCCGGTGGAACCGTCACGTCGAACTTCGGGGCATGGCTGTTCGGGTTCGACGGTCGGCGACTGCTGTTCGCCGGCGACCCGGCTGAGCACCAGCGGCCCAATGCTCCACGACTGACGGCGTTCGACGGCGAGAACGGAAGCAGGCGGTGGACCATCGACCCGGCAGACCGGGATGCCGGTTGGCAGCAAGTCGGGCGCGTTCTCTACTCGGTCGGCTCGACCGGCTACGGACCCGGCTGGATCGCCCGCTACGCCTCCTGACCGGTGTCGCGCAATCGTGAACCGATCCGCCACGCGACCGGCGGGGCCGCGCCTCACCCGTAGAACGTCGCCGGATCCAGTGCGGACAGCGGCGTCCACGGGCCGATGCGGTCGTCCGCAGGCACCTCGCCGTCGAGAGCGTCGCCGAAGCCTCGCAGCGACAACGCCAGCCGGGGATCCTCGTCGACCAGGCGAATCGTCTCGTAGAGCAGCGCGAGGACGTGCACGCAGCGCGGTGACCGCGCGCGACACGAGCAGTCGACCACTGCGAGTTCCGGCGGTCGCGGGCCGAGTGCGGCGTGGACCTCGTCGGTCAACGCGGATGGGCCGGGTGTGGCACCGACCAGGTCAGCGACCGCACGCGCCGCGTCCCGTCCCATCGGAGCGAACTCGAGATACGCGACGGACGCCGCATCGCCTGCGACGACGGTGCCGCGGATCAGACGTCCCTCCACGTGCACGTCGTTCATCGCATTGCGCGCCATGCGCCTCGCTCTCGGCAGGGCGGGCTCCGGCCTGGTGACGTGGGTCGGCTCCGCGATCCGGAGGAAGTCCCGGCCCCAGACGGTGAATCCGAACTCTGTGCTACTGGTACTCATGCGGTCTCCTCTCGGTTCCGGCGCAGGACTTCGATCAGCCGTTCGTCGGAGAGCTCGGTGAGAACCGCGAGCGCGCCGGCGTCGGCGTCGAGGTCCAGCGCGGCCTTCTTCCGGTGCATCGTGGCGATGTGCTCCTCCAGCGTTCCGGCCGTGGTCAGCGTGGTGACGGTGACGATGCGATCCTGGCCGATCCGGTGCACCCGGTCGGTCGCCTGAGCTTCGACCGCGGGGTTCCACCATCGATCGAAGTGAACGACGTCGGCCGCGCGGGTGAGGGTGAGACCGGTGCCGGCGGCCTTGAGGCTCGCGACGAGAACGCCGCAACCCGCGCCCGACTGATACTCGTCGACGATCCGGTCGCGTTCAGTCCGCGTGAGCCCGCCGTGCAGGAAGGGAACCCGCGTTCCGAGGAGGTCGCCGAAATGAGCGGCGAGCAGTTCACCGGTCTGGCGGTACTGCGTGAACACGACGGTGGGCGAACCGTTCTCGACGTTGGTACCGACGATCTCCGCGGCGACGTCGAGCTTTCCCGAACGACCCTCCACACGACCGGTGACCGGTCCGGAAGCGATCAGACCCGGATGATTGCAGACCTGCTTGAGCCGGGTCAGGGCCGCCAGGATCGCGCCGCGTCGCGCCATCCCGGCTCCGAATCCCTCTGCCTCGGCGCGGTCGAGGATCGCGTCGTAGATCCTGCCCTGTTCCTCGGTGAGGTCGCACTGCACGTCCGTCTCGATCTTGGGTCCGAGGTTAGCGGCGACCTCGCTCTTGGTGCGTCGCAGAACGTGTCCCGAGATCGCATCGTGCAGACGGTGCTTGGCCGTGGCCGAGCCGTTCTGGATCGGCAGCGTGTAGCGGCGGCGGAAGAGCGCGCGGTTGCCGAAGGCGCTGGGCGCGACCAGGTTCAGCACCGACCAGAGTTCGTCGAGATTGTTCTCGATCGGCGTCCCGGTGAGCGCGATCCGTGCGTCGGCGGTGATCGCCCGCGCGGCGCGCGAGACCTGGGTCCGGCTGTTCTTGAGCGCCTGCGCTTCGTCGAATACGGCGGTGGCCCATCTCACGGCCGCGAGTGCGCCGGTGTGACGGCGAAGGGTGGGATACCCGGTCACGACAACGGTGCGGTCGCCGGGCGGTGGCAGTTCGCCGCCGCGGAAGTCGGCGGCCTCCAGACCGGGAGTCCAGCGGCGTATCTCGCGAATCCAGTTCGTCACGAGGCCGGTGGGACACACCACCAGCGCCGGCCCGTGGTCGGCGCGGGCCAGGTGGGCGATGGTCTGCAACGTCTTGCCCAGCCCCATCTCGTCGGCGAGGATTCCACCGCCCTCCGCGCATACCTCGGCGAGCCAGGTGACGCCCCGCAGCTGGTAGGCGCGCAGGTCCGCGGTGAGCAGGGGCCGGAGCGACTCGGCCGCGGCGAGGGTGTCGACGAAGACCGCACGAGCGTAGGCGGCCGAGGTCGCGGCGTCACCGGTCGCGTTCAGGACCGCGTGCGCGGCGGGAGGCAACTCGACGTCCGCGTCCGGGTCGGCAGCGATGCGCGACCAGGCCTGCGCCGACGGGGTCTGGCAGGCGGGCAGGTGGTCGGCGTCGACGATCCGGCAGGCGACGTTCGAGGGGACGAGGCCTGCCGTGGGCCCGTGCCCGGAGGGCAGCGGAATGCGAAGGGTATGCGTTCGCCCTGCGGACACCGAAGGCGCCCACAGGGCGAACGCATGCCGGTCGGTCAGATAGGTGGCGTGCAGGGGTACGTTCTGCCTGGTCAGAATGTCTCCTCCGAGAAACTGTGGGGATGACGTACGATGTACGGAACTGATACCGTACGCCTTACGGAGAGGATTGTCGAGGATGGCGGACGAGACCGAGAACGTGCGGCGCACCGTCGAACTGCTGTGGCGGGCACCGAGTGATGTTCAGGTCCGGCCGGGACCGCGGCAGCGCACCACCGTCGAGGCGGTGGTGCGGGCGGCGGTGGCGATCGCCGATGCGAACGGGCTGGCGCAGCTGTCGATGCGGGTGCTCGCCGCGGACGTCGGACTCAAGCCGATGGGGCTCTACACGTATGTGCCGAACCGGGAGATTCTGCTGGCTCTGATGATCGACGCGGTGGCGGTCGAAGACACCGCGATCGACACGAGCGCGACTATCGACGCAGTGCTGCGGGCGGTTGCCGATCAGTACCGTGACGAGATCCTCCGGCATCCGTGGCTGCTCGACGTCCCTGCGTGGCGCCCGGTCCCGGGACCGGGCTCCTCGCATAGATACGAGGTCCAGCTTTCCGCCGTCGCGGCGGCCGGGGCCAGGTCGGGGAAGCACTTCGGCGATGTGGAGCTGGACGCGGTGATTGCTTCGCTGCGAGCCTTCGCCATCGGCAATGCCCGCTCGCGGATCGACCAGATGGTGACGTACGCGAACTCGGGAATGACCGACGAACAGTGGTGGGAGACGGCCGGGCCATTGCTCGCCGATGCGATGCCCGAGGGGCGGTATCCGATCTCGTCCCGGGTCGGCACCGCCGTGGGCGAGGAGTTCGCCGGCCCGGGAAACGCCGACCACGCGTACGAGTTCGGCCTCACCCGACTGATCGCCGGCATCATCCGCGGATGAGTGCGGGTGCGCGATCGGTCGGATGAGGCCGGTGCCGGGACGGGCTACTTCCAGCCGTACCCGTCGCCCTGAATCTCGGCGCAGAAGCCGATCCGGCGCGCCGGATCGGTCTGCACCTCGTAGGTGAACGCCTTCTGCTTCTCGGAATCGGTGCAGTTCGGCACGTTCGCGGACTCGGCGCGCTCGGTGATCTTGTATCGGGCGGTCAGGCTCGACGAGGGCGTCGAACAGGCGACGGTCTTGAGGTCGGCGCCGATCGAGATGGTCGATTCCTCGTAGCACGTGCCCACCCGGTAGTTCGGGATCAGGCACATCACCTTGTCTGCTGCGCCGGTGCCGTATTCGTACACGTAGTAGTTGTAGTGGCCGGCTTCGCATGCCGCCTGGGAGTCCAGTTTGGCGCCGACGATGTACGAGACCGAGCTCGTGTCGGCGCAGTCGATGGCGGCGGTCGTCACATCGGTGGTCGATCCGTCCACCGTGATGCACGAACCGATGGGGCTCGAGTCGACGCTCGTCCCGCTGTCCTTGTCCTTCAGGATCGTCGCAGCTACGGCTCCGGCGATCACCACTGCGAGGAGGATGACGGCGACGATGACGACGCGTCGGATCCCGTTCTTCTTCGGCGGCGGCGGATAGCCCGGCGTGCCGGGGACGGGAGCGAACCCGCCGACGGGCGCTTGCGGCTGCGGGTAAGGCTGTCCGTACTGAGGATACGGTTGAGGCTGGGGTCCGGGCTGCGGATACGGCGCAGGTTGTTGGCCGGCCGGCTCGGGCTGGTGGGGCGGGGTCGGAGGCGTCATCGACGGCGGACTTCCTGTGAGGCAGATGAGAACCGTAGGGGAGTCTGTCACACGTTCGTCCGATACCGGCGATCAGGCTCGATCGAGCCATTCGAGTGGTGTACCCGCCTGCGCGTCGAGCCACGACTGCACATCTCCCGAGGTCGTCGCGCCGATCAGCGCCGTCGTCGCGATCCGCACGGCGTCTTCGGCCTGTGCGGTGGTCAGGAACCCGGCGGCATGCGCGTCGAACAATTCGTCCACGTCGATCAGCGCGAGCGGTTCGCCCGGAACGTCTACGAGATCCAGATACCAGTCGACCGCGTGCCAGCGGCCCGCCTCGTCGGGACCGGAGAACTCGCCGATATCGAGATACAGGCGTTGTCCCGGGCGGTGGCCGGCCACGAAGTGGAAGATGTTGGCGCGCAGTCCGAGAGACGGCAGCAGCCAGCTCTCCAGATGAGTGAAGCGCGGATGGTCGGCGGTGCGCGACATGTACAGCCCGAAGTCGGTGACGCGGTAGTCGAGCACCTCGCGCACGACGCCCTTGTTATCGGTGTTCGTCATCGCGGGGACGTCGAAGACCTCGCGCTTGGGCGGATGCAGATCGGCCATGCGCCCAGCTTGTCACAGCGACGGACGGCCGGCGGTGCGGAACGGCGTCATCGTGCGATGAGCACCATCGGGCCGAGGAACTCGCACGCGGTCAGCGCCAACCCCACGTCTAGCCGGTCGTGGTCCGGCCCGACGGTCGCCAGCGCCTTGTCGATGCGGTACTTGACGCTGTTCCGGTGGAGGCTGAGCCGTTCGGCGGTCCGCACGTGACTGTCGCCCGTCGCGAGAAAGACGGCCGGGGTTTCCCGCAGCGACGCGGCCGACGGGCTGTCTTCCGCGAGGTCGCCGAGGACTTCGCGGACCCACGGCCGGGTGTGCTCGATGTCGCGTTCCAGCATCGCCGCCAGCGCGATCCCGCGATCCCCGAAGCCGGTCACCTGGCCGGTCGGGCTGTCCGGCAGATGCGCGACGGTGAATGCGGCGCGCGACTGCTCGTGACTCCGGCAGAATCCGGCGGTCCCCGGCGCAGCGTCGCCGAACGCCATCCGCACACCCTCCGGCAGTGAGGCGGTCCGCAGGGCGGCGACGGCGTCCGCGCCGCGCGCACGGTCCGCCAGGAACACCCACGCCCAGAGGGTGGAGGCGTCGACCGGAGCGATGAGCGCCGGTCCCGCCGACCCGATTCCGGCGAAGACTCGGCGCGCCACCCGATCGAGGTCCGCCAGTTCCAGGGACGCGCGTTCGGTGAGCCACAGGATGATCGCGCGATGCACCCGATCGAGGCGGTAGCCGGTCTCGCGTTCGAATGTGGCCGCGCCGGCTTCGGGAGCCGCGAGGAGATTGTGCACCGTCGAGGACAGAACGGTGCCCTGCGTCCCGATCCACCTGCGCCGTTCGTCCTCGTACACTTCGAACACCGCGGCGGTGATCCAGTCGATGTAGCGATACAGCACGGTCGAGACGTACTCGGTGAGCTCGACGGTCTCGGCCGCACCCAGGTGCTGGTCGGCGATGAGTCGGTAGCAGCGCTGCTGAACCAGGTTCTGGCCCATGTGGTAGGCCCGGACCAGCGCGTTCGACGGAATGTCGCGCTGAGCCAGACGCAGCGCGTATTCGACGGCCGCGGTCGGCGGCTGCAGATGAGCCAGCGGAATGTCGTTGGTCAGGATGTGAACGATGTTGGTCACGTTGGCGTGGACACTGGCCTCGAGCATCTCGACCAGCACCGGATCGGTGTCGAGCGGTTCGATCCCGCGCGCCAGTGCCTCGGCGACGACGTCCGAGAGTGCCAGGTGTCCGGCGCCGAGCGCTCGGCCGACCTCCGCGGCCCGGGCACGGACGATCTCGGTCACCGTCGTCGCCCGTCGCCCGCCCGTCGCAGATGCCGCAACGCCGACTCGGCCGCGTGATAGCCGCACAGACCGTGGACGCCGGGGCCGGGCGGTGTGGACTGCGAGCACAGGAACACCCCGTCCACTCCGGTCGAGTACGGATCCAACGCTGCCCTGGGACGAAACAGGAGCTGCAGGCCGTCATTGGCCCCGCCCATGATGTCGCCTTCGGCGTAATTCCGGTTGTACGCGGCCATCTGGGGGACCGTCGTGGTCTTCATGTCCACAATGGTGTCGCGGAATCCGGGCGCGAACCGCTCGATCTGCGAGATCACTTGCTGCGTCGCGTCGCCGGAGTAACCGGCCGGAACGTGCGCGTACGACCAGATCGGATTGATCCCCGCCGAACTGCGCGTCGGATCGGCGATGTATTGCTGTCCGACCAGGACGAACGGCCGGTCGGGCAGGACTCCCCGGTCACGGAGCTTCTCGGCGCGCCTGATCTCCTCGAAGGTCCCGCCCAGATGGACCGTGCCCGCACGTCCGCAGTCCTTATCGCGCCACGGGATGTCGCCGCGAATCGCGAAATCGACCTTGAACGCGGCGGCACCGACCCGGTGCCTGCGGTAAGCGCGCCGGATACGCGGCGGCATCCGATCGCCGTAGAGCCGTTCGGCCTGTGCGGGAGAGAGGTCGAGCAGCACGACATCGGCGGCGGGGATCTGATCGCGGGACGTGATGGTGACACCGGTCTCGATCGTGCCGCCGTGATCGGCCAGGGCGGCCGTGACCGCGGCGATGATGGAGCCGGAGCCGCCTTCGGCCACCGGCCAGCCGTATCGGTGCCCGCTCGCAGCGATCATCAAGCCCAGCGAGGCGGTCAGCGGTCGGTCGAAGTCGGTGTACACGTGGGCGGCGATGCCGCCGTAGAGTGCACGCCCGGCGGGGGTGCGAAACAGCCTGGCCATCACTGACACCGGGAGCAGCGCCCGCGGGCCGAAGGCCGCGAGTTCGAACGGGTGGACGGGTGCATGGGCGATCGGCCGCAGCAGATCGTGTCCGAGATCGTCGAAGTTCCTGGCGAGATCCCCGAGGACGGCGCGCCAACGGCGCCCGTCGGCGCCCAGCCCGTCCGCGGTCTCGGTGATCGACCGGAACAGCAGCGCGGTCTCACCGGAGTCGAGGGGATGGGCGCAGTCGATCTCGGGCCGGCGCCATCGTAAGCCGTAGCGGCCGAGATCGATCTCCCTCCAGAACGGCGAACCCACCCCCATCGGATGAAACGCCGAGCACAGGTCGTGGATCACACCCGGCACCAGCGACTCCGCCGAGCGAGCACCCCCGCCGACGGTGTCCGCGGCTTCGAGCACCTGGACCTTCACGCCGTTGCGTGCGAGCTGCAGCCCGGCGGCGAGCCCGTTGGGCCCGCCGCCGACGATGACCGCGGTGGACATCAGACGGTCTCCGCCGCAGGCGTATCCGTCTCCGCCGGCGTGTCCGTCTTCGCGACTGTCTCCGTCTCCGTCGAAGTGCGGGGTCCGGCTTGATGATTCACGGTCTCAGCCTGGTCGACGCTGGTATAGGCGTCAATGCCCGGATGCGGGCTCGCGAACTCGCGACGCCAGGTCACCTCCACCGGGATCGGGCCGTGCGGCAGCCACGGCTGTTCGTTCACCGCGTCGCGGACCCGCCACCGGCCGCGCTCCACGACACCGAGTGCGGCGTCGATGATCAGATAGTCCTGGGTTCCACGGTGGATGGGCTGGGACTCGGCCCACACCACGGTGAACTCGCCCGGTGCGAATCCACAGCGACGTTGCAGGGCGGCGATCATCTTGGTGTCGTGGAGATGGCCGTCACCGAAGTTGAACGCGACCAGCGAGTTGCAGGAGAACTCGGCTTCGCGCAGGTCGTAGGTGTTCATCCGGTCGTCGCCGAGATGCCGCTGCATCAGCGACAGCAGGCCGCGGCCCTGGCTGTGCATCGATCGCCAGGCGAGCATCTGGTGCATCACCACGTCGGCGACCTCGTCCGGGAACGTCGCCGTGAGCTGCGTCTTCGTGTTGAGCGAGGAGCGCACCACGTGGCGGTTGAGCTTCTCCTCGGCGCCGGGCGCGAAGGCCCAGGTGGCCTTCGAGACGCCGGCACCGACCCACACCACCACGATGAGCAGTTTGAGCGCGAGGATCATGTCGACGAAGGGCAGGAAGGCGAAGAAGGCCACCGCAGGCAGATACTGCTCTGATCGCGCCGCGATGAACGGCACCTTGTCCCGCAGCCCCAGGATCACCATCATCGCGAGGTAGGGATAGAGCACGGCCGGATCCACGAGACCGTGATTGCCCGGCACCAGAGCGTCGAGCCGGCTCCCGTGCACGGTGGGCAGGAACAGTGCCACGACGAGGTTCACGACGATCGCCGCGTAGAGCGCGACGTCGAAGAGGGTTCGGGAGTCACCCTTGGTGAAGGGAACTCTGTCCGGCCACGGTGGCAGCCGGATGGTCCGGGGCCGGAGCCAGAACAGCGCGCCGCCGGTCATCGGCTTGAAGTGCCCGGCCAGCGGTCCCCACGAGCCGCCGACGCCCAGCGTCTCGACGAGGAGTGTCCAGAGGACCAGCTTCTGATACACCACCGGCTGGTTCCACCACTCCGAGACGGCCAGCGGCGAGTGGCCCGAGCTCAGCGTGGCGATCGTGACGCCGACACCGATGTAAAGGATGAGGACTTTGGCGAGGTAGATGAGGTGAACCGCCTTCTGCGTACCGAAGCCGTACTCGGCCCAGTGCGTGCTGAGCACGCGCAGGCGGTCCAGCAGCGGTCGCCGGCGGAAGGTCGCCGGATCGACCGGCGGGAAGTCGGGTTGCGTGAGACCCATGGTTGGTCACTCCAATCGTGTAGGGAGAGAGCGGAGAGCAGGTGTTCGCCGGACAGGGGGTATCGCGCCGCGGCGTGCGCGGCGTGCGGGAAGTCGGGGTGCGAGAGCGTCAGCTGGAGACGAGCCCGCGACGGAGGGCGGGCTTGTCGATCTTGCCGACCGGGTTGCGGGGGAGTTCGGTGACGATGTGGACGGCGTCGGGGAGTTTGACCCGCGCCAGCCGCCCGGCGAGGTGCGCGGTGATCTCATGGGAGTCCACGGTGGCGCCGGGATGGCGGACGACGTAGGCGACGGGCACTTCTCCGTACAGGCTGTCCGGTGCGCCGACGACGGCGCACTCGAGGACGTCCGGGTGCGTCGCGAGCGCCGCCTCGATCTCCTTCGGATACAGGTTCTCGCCGCCGCGGATGATCATGTCCTTGATGCGGTCGACCACGGTGAGGTAGCCGTCGGCGTCGAGGCGTCCGACGTCACCGGTGTGCAGCCGCCCGTCGACGAGGACGTCAGCGGTCGCGCCGGGCCGGCCGAGGTAGCCGAGCATCACCGCCGGACCGCTGATCACGATCTCGCCCGTCTCGCCTGCGGGCAGCGCGCGGCCCTCGGCGTCCACGACGGCGATCGTCTGGCCGGGCAGGGCGGGTCCCACCGTGCCGAGCCGGCGTTCGCCGCGCAGCGGATTGCAGGCGCTGGCGCATGTGGCTTCGGTGAGTCCGTAGCCCTCGAGGATCGGGAACGCGAACCGCGACTGGACCAGCGTGAGGAGCTCTCGCGAGATCGGAGCCGCACCGCAGATCGCGACTCGGATCGAGGACATGTCGGCGTCGGCGGAGTCGGAGGAGGACGCGAGGAGCGCGTAGACGGTGGGGACACCGGAGAAGTACGTGGGCCGCAGGCGACGCACGTCGTCGAAGAACCTGCTCACGGAGAACCGTCCGGTGATGCTGACCTGAGCGCCTGCGAGGAACGGTGAGAGGACGGACACGCAGATCGCGTTCACGTGGAAGAGCGGCAGAATGAGGAGGGCGTGATCGGCGGCCGTCAGTTCCAGCAACCGCACCATCGACGTCGCCATGAAGTGCAGGTTGGCGTGGGTCAGCTGCACGCCCTTGGGGCGCCCGGTGGACCCGGATGTGTAGATCAGCAGGGCCACCGCATCACGCGGCGGGGCCGCAGGCGCGATCCACCCGGAACTCGGTTCGAGGGCGAGGTCCTCCACGTCGAGGACGGGCCGGTCGCCGACGGCACGGTCGGCGACCACGACTCTCGCGCCGGCATCGTCGAGCTGATGGGTGGACTCCTCGTCGGTGAACGCCGGATTGACCGGCGTCGCGGTCGCGCCGAGCCGCCACGCGGCGGCCATCACCACGATCAGTTCCGCACGATTCGGCAGCATCGCGGCCACGACGTCGCCCGCGACGACGCCGCGTGCGGCGAGTTGTTCTGCGCAAGCGTCGACCCGAGTCGCGAACGCCGCATACGAGTGTTCGTGGCGGTCGTCTCGAATGCACGGTGCCTCGCCTCGAACGGCATTGTCCCAGGGGAAGTACGACGCGGTCGGAGTCACGTGGGTCACCTTTCATTGATGTTGTGAGAGACAACACTAGAAAGGTGTTCGTGGGCGGGCTACGGCCTGCGAAGCCAGAATTCGCGGCGGTGATTGTGCACTGAGCACAAGGCCCGCGGCGTCACTGCCGGATGATGTTGGAACCGTCGACTCGCACCGAGACCTTGCTGAGCGGCCGGTCGGCGGGGCCGTTCGCGACGGTGCCGTCGAGGTGGAACTTACTGCCGTGGCACGGGCAGTCGATGGTGCCGTCGCTGACTCCGGAGAGGGTGCAGCCCGCATGCGTGCACGTAGCGTTGAACGCTTGGTAATCGCCCGCTCTCGGCTGGGTGATCACCACGTCACCGGCGATCACCCCACCGCCGACGGGGACGTCGGAGACGGTGGCCAGCGTGCCGGCCGGGGCTCCGGACGGCGGGGTCACGCCCGCCGGAGCGGACTCGCGCGAACCGCACGCGCTCAGCGCGACGCCGAGAGTCAGGGCTCCGGCGGTGGCACCCGCGCCCGCGACAAAGGTCCGGCGCGAGACGCCCGCGGGGCTGGTTGAGGTCGGGGTGTCAGAAGACATGGCTGGTCGGTCCCTTCGGTAGCGAGTCGATGCGGATTCATCATCGCGCAGCCCGAGTGCCGGTGCGGTCAGACGCCGCGGATGGTTCCGTCGTCGTCGACGGAGAAGGCCGGGTTCCATACGAAGTCCCACCGGAAGCCGTCCGGGTCGGCGACGCATGCGCTGGTGCCGCCCCACTCCCGAGCCGTCGGCGGGTTGATCGCTGACGCGCCGGCGGCGACGGCCGCGTCGAACATGCGCCGCACGGTGGCGGCGTCGCCGACGTTGTGTCCGAGCGACATCGGCGGGGCGAGCTCGCCGTGACCCACAGCGCCGTACTCGCCGGGCATGGAGGAGACGTTCCACAGTGCGAGCATCAAGCCGGGGCCGATCTGCAGGAACGTGATCTCGCCGGGGATCGAGTTCAGGACGCGGAAGCCGAGTCCATCGGCATAGAACGTCGTCGACCGCTCGACGTCGCGGACGCCGAGAGTGATCGCGCTGACGGGAGGTGGAACGGCGGGAACTGTCATGGCGACCTCCGAGGACCGATTGGCTGTACGGCGATTCTGCACCAGGGGTCGGACATCGACTACCCCTCCAGGGCGCCCTCGTTTCGATCCGGCCCATGTCAGACCACGCGTCTACCCTGGTGTCATGGCATTCCCAGCGGAGAAACCGGTGATCGCGCACTCGGAGTTCCGGCCGATCGGAGAGATCGAGCGTACCGACGCGAAGTTCGAGGTCGTCAGCGAATACGAGCCGGCGGGCGACCAGCCGACCGCGATCGCAGACCTGGAGCGACGGCTCAAGGCCGGTGAACGCGACATCGTCCTGCTCGGTGCCACCGGCACGGGCAAGTCGGCGACCACCGCGTGGCTCATCGAGCGCGTGCAGCGGCCCACCCTGGTAATGGCGCCCAACAAGACGCTTGCCGCTCAGCTCGCGAACGAGTTGCGAGAGATGTTGCCGCACAACGCCGTCGAGTACTTCGTCTCGTACTACGACTACTACCAGCCCGAGGCGTACATCGCGCAGACGGACACCTACATCGAGAAGGACAGCTCGATCAACGACGACGTGGAGCGGCTCCGGCACGCGGCCACGTCGAGTCTGCTGTCGCGCCGAGACGTGGTGGTGGTCGCGTCCGTGTCCTGCATCTACGGCCTGGGGACGCCGCAGTCGTACCTCGACCGCTCGGTGGAACTGTCCGTCGGCGACTCGATCGACCGCGACGCGCTGCTGCGGCTGCTGGTCGACGTCCAGTACACGCGGAACGACGTCGCGTTCACCCGTGGCGGGTTCCGCGTACGGGGCGATACCGTCGAGATCATCCCCTCGTATGAGGAGCTCGCGGTCCGGATCGAGTTCTTCGGCGACGAGGTCGACGCGCTCTATTATCTGCATCCGCTGACCGGTGAGGTGGTGCGCAAGGTCGACTCGCTGAGAATCTTTCCCGCGACCCACTACGTCGCCGGTCCGGAACGGATGGCGGTCGCGATGGCGAGCATCGAGAAGGAACTCGAGGAGCGGCTCGCCGACCTCGAGGCCAAGGGCAAGCTGCTCGAAGCGCAACGACTGCGGATGCGGACCACGTACGACCTCGAGATGATGCGTCAGGTCGGCTTCTGCTCGGGTATCGAGAACTACTCGCGCCATATCGACGGCCGCGGACCGGGGACCGCCCCGGCGACCCTGCTCGACTACTTCCCGGACGACTTCCTCCTGGTGATCGACGAGTCTCATGTGACTGTCCCGCAGATCGGCGCGATGTATGAGGGCGACATGTCCCGCAAGCGCAATCTGGTCGAATACGGGTTCCGTCTGCCGTCCGCCGTCGACAACCGTCCGCTCACGTGGGACGAGTTCGTCGACCGAGTCGGACAGACCGTGTATCTGTCCGCCACGCCGGGACCCTACGAGCTCGGCCAGTCCGGAGGCGAGTTCGTCGAGCAGGTCATCCGACCGACCGGCCTGCTCGATCCGCAGATCGTGGTGAAGCCGACCAAGGGACAGATCGACGATCTGGTGCACGAGATCCGCGAACGCACCGACCGCCAGGAACGGGTGCTGGTCACCACCCTCACCAAGAAGATGGCCGAAGACCTCACCGACTACCTGCTCGAACTCGGCATCCGGGTGCGCTACCTGCATTCGGAGGTCGACACCCTCAGGCGCGTGGAGTTGCTCAGACAGCTGCGCACCGGTGAATACGACGTGCTCGTCGGCATCAACCTGCTCCGTGAGGGCCTCGACCTTCCGGAGGTCTCGTTGGTCGCGATTCTCGACGCGGACAAGGAGGGCTTCCTACGCAGCACCACATCGCTGATCCAGACCATCGGTCGCGCCGCCCGAAACGTCTCGGGCGAGGTCCACATGTACGCCGACAAGATCACCGATTCGATGGCGAATGCGATCGAGGAGACCGACCGGCGTCGTGCCAAGCAGATCGCCTACAACGAGGAGAAGGGGGTCGACCCGCAGCCGCTGCGGAAGAAGATCGCCGACATCCTCGACCAGGTGTACGCGGAGGCCGAGGACGCGGTGGAGATCGGCGGCTCAGGACGCAACGCCAGTCGAGGGCGACGCGCGCAGGGCGAAGTGTCGAAGGTCGCAACCTCGGGGGTCATCGAGAATCGGGACACATCGGCCATGCCCCGCGCGGAACTGGCCGATCTGGTGCAACAACTCACCGAGCAGATGATGAATGCGGCCCGTGATCTGCAGTTCGAGTTGGCGGCACGCCTGCGTGACGAGATCGCAGATCTCAAGAAGGAACTGCGCGGAATGGACGCCGCAGGGATCAAGTGACGCAGATCCGCGGTGAGTCAAGGTATGTTCATGACCGGTAAGGCATTCCGAGGCCGGATGCGGAGATCGTTCACATATCGGCCCCACGTCGCTTCTGGAGGGAAAGACAGGCATGAGCGGTTACACCACAGTCGTGGTCGGCACGGACGGCTCGGAGTCGTCGATGAAGGCAGTCGAGCGTGCTGGAGCGATCGCCGGGGACGCAACCGTCGTCATCGCGTGCGCGTACTTCCCGAACGACGGGAAGGCGGCCGCCGCCGCGTCGGACACGCTGCGTGACGAGGCGTACCAGGTGATGGGATCGTCGCCGACCGAGGAGATCCTCCGCACCGCGAAGGAGCGGGCCGTCAAGGCCGGTGCCACCAAGGTGGTCCAGCGTGCGGTGCAGGGCGCCCCGGTCGACGCGCTTCTGCAGCTCGTCGTCGACGTGCAGGCGGATCTGCTGGTGGTCGGCAACAAGGGCCTGAACTCGATCGCCGGCCGCCTGCTGGGTTCGGTCCCGGCCGACGTCGCGCGCAAGGCCGCCTGCGATGTCCTGATCGTCCACACCACGTAGACCGGCACGACGCGGGGCGATTCGTATCGACCGCCACGGTCAACCGGAGCCCGGCCGAACCGCCTCACGCGGCTCGGCCGGGCTCCGTTCTCGTCATTCGTGCGGGAGGTCGTCCGGGAGGTCGGCGAGGTCGGGCGGCAGGGCGCGCGCGTGTACCACCACCAGACGCTGGGTGGCTCGGGTGAGCGCCACGTACAGGTCGTTGTATCCGCGCGGCGACTCCGCGATCAGGTCGGCGGGCTCGAGCAGGATCACGTTGTCGAACTCCAGACCCTTCGCCGCGGTGATCGCGTGCACCGTGGCCCGATCGCCGGGCGACGCGAGTGCGCGGACGTCCTCGGCGGTGCCGTCCGAGGCGATGATCGTGGTGAGGCCGGGCCAGCGGGAGCCCTCCGCGAGCGCGACTGCCGCGGCGGCGGCATCGTCGGATCGGATCGCGTATGGCTCGATCCCGTTGGAGCGCAACGACTCCGGCGGTGCTTGATCCGGATTGATCCAGTTCAGAACACGGTTGGCGTACCGGGTGATCTCCGACGGAGTGCGATAGTTGACGGTCAGTTCGTGAAGTCGCCAGCGGTCGGCGACGTAGGGTTCGAAGACCTCGCGCCAGGAATCGGCGCCCGCGGCATCGCCCGTCTGGGCGGTGTCGCCGATGACGGTCATCCAGCGATTGGGAATCCGCCGCATCACCATTCGCCACGCCATCGAGGAGAGTTCCTGCGCCTCGTCGACGATGACGTGCCCGAAGGTCCAGGTCCGGTCGTCGTGGGCCCGCTCGGCGGTGGTCCGGCTCGTGGTGTGCACCTGCCGTTCGGCCAGTTGCTCGGCGTCGATCAGGTCGTACGCCATCAGGATCTCGGGGTCGAGGTCGTCCTCCAGATCCTGCGGTGCCGAACCGGTCAGGATGTCGAGGGCGTCCTGGGCTTCGGCGAGCCGTTGCCGCCACTGCGCGCGTTGGACCTGTTCGGCCTCGTCGGTACGGTATCCGATCAGTTCCGCGAGTTCGTCGAGCAGCGGGACGTCGGCGGGAGAGAAGTCGGCGCCGTCGCGCAGGGGATGCGCATCGCGACGGAGTGCGTCGCGTTCCTCGTCGGTCCAACCGCGCGTCGACTTCCGCAGGAGTGCGGGGTCGTCGTAGAGCTCGCGGAGAACCCCTTGCGGTGTCAAGGCAGGCCAGAATTCGCCGAGCGCCTGGACGACGTGGGGATCGGACTCCAGTTCCCGGCGGATGTCCTCCAGATCGGCGCTGGTGAGCAGTTGGCTGCCGTCTAGCGGGTCTGCTCCCACCTGGCGGGCGTGCACCTCTGCGAGTTCGTCGAGCGCCGCCCGCAGGAAGGCGCGCTGCGCGAGATTGTGGGCCCGTCGCGTGGACCGCGCGTGCGCCCGCGCAGCCTTGACCACCTCGGCGTCGATCGGCAGCTCATAGCCGTCGAACGGGACGGTGACACCGCGGCCGGGGAGCGCCTGTTTGGCGCGGACCGCGGCGCGGAGCACGTTCAGCATCCGCTGGTCGCCTTTCAGCGCGGTTGCGGTGCGGGAGTCTCTGGCCCGCGCGCGCACATCGGGGAACAGGTCTCCGACGGTGGAGAGCAGGACTCCCGTCTCGCCGAGCGAGGGAAGAACCTGGCCGATGTACTGAAGGAAATCGGCGTTCGGCCCGATGATGAGCACACCGCTGCGCGAGAGCATGTCGCGGTAGGTGTACAGCAGGTATGCGGCGCGGTGCAGCGCTACCGCGGTCTTACCGGTGCCCGGCCCGCCCTGGACCACCGTGACGCCGCGATGCGTGGAGCGGATGATCTCGTCCTGCTCGCGTTGGATCGTCTCGACGATGTCGGTCATCTCGCCCGTGCGAGCGGCGTTGAGAGCGTCCACCAGGGCGGCCTCGTTGACGACGTTGCCGCCGAGCTCGGCGCCGTCGGAGCTCGTCTCGATGCGGCCGGATGCGAGGTACTCGTCGGACACGGATCGGACCGCACGCGACCGCGTCCGGATGTGCCTGCGGCGTTCCACGTCTTCCGGTGACGCGGGGGTCGCGAGGTAGAAGGGCCGGGCCAGCGGGGCGCGCCAGTCGAGGAGCAGCGTCGTGTCCTGCTCGTCGTCGTCGAGGATTCCGATCCGGCCGATGCGCCGGACGGTGTCGGTGTCGGTGCCGTCGGTCATGTCGAGCCGACCGAAGTACAGGTTGTGTTCGGCGGCGTCGATCTTGACCAGGTCCTCCTGGTACATCCGTTCGTACGACTCGCGTTCGGAGAGCGCTTGCGGTGTGCCGGCCGACTCGCGGAGAGTCTCGCTCAGCCTGCGCTTGGCGTTGGCACGCATGCGGTCGAGCCGGCCGTACACCGCATCCAGATGGACTTGCTCCTGCGCGAGGCGCGGATCGGATGCGGTGTCGGCCGGCGTGGGGTCGGAGGGCACGGAACGGGGGTGTGGCGCTGTCACAGTCGTTCCATGTTACCGGGATCTGCCCAGAAGGGGCCGGGAGTCAGCTCGCGAGCTGGCGGCGCCACCGGCGGGCGCGGACAGCGGTCTCCTCGCCGACCCTCGTGGCGACGTCGCGTGCGTGTTCGGCGAACTCGGGTGCGCGATCGACGATCTCCTGGGTGGTGTCGGCGAGCTGCGCGCGGGCGGTGCCCGCGAGCTGTGAGGCGCGGTCCCGGATCTCGTCCACGGGCACGCGGTCTACCACTTCCTGCGCGCGTTCGGCCGCATCGTGCGCGAGCGCACTCGCGCGGTCGGTGAACCGTTCCGGTTCCACCTCGGCCGCGGCGTGCAGCGGCTTCGCAGCCCGGTCCGCCAGCTGGTGTGCCTGCACCTGCGCCTGCTCGAGCGTCCGCCGGGCGCGCCAGCCCAGGGACGGGCGTCCTTCGGTGTCGGCGGCGGCGATCAGGACTCCGCCGAGCAGTCCCACATCCTTCACGAACAACGACTGCTTCAGCGCACGCCGGGACGGGTCCGTCTCGTTCCAGAAGTCGCTGGCCAGGACCATGGTCGGAACGATGGTTCCGGCGAGGACGGACGACGCCAGCCGCGGTGCGCGGCCGGTGGCGAGGGCGACTCCCGCGGCGATCTGTACGGCTCCGGCGACCTGAACGACGGTCTCGGCGCGAACCGTGGAATCGACCAGCGGCTCGGATGCCTGGGCGCGGCGCGACGGTGAGGTGAGCGCGTCGGCGCCGGAGGCGATGAACGCGGTGCCGAGCAGAGGTCGTGCGATCTTGCGTAACAGCATGGTCGTCCTTTCATCGGGGGACTGTGATCCGGACGCCCGGCCGGCCCGATCCTCGATGCGGTCGGCAGTGGCCGAGCGACGTCCCTCCTCCGAGGCTACCGATCCGGGCCCGGCTCACCAGCCGCGTTCGCGCCACTCGCTCAGATGCGGACGCTCGGCGCCGAGAGTGGTGTCCTTGCCGTGCCCGGGGTAGACGACGGTGTCGTCCCCGAATCGGTCGAAGAGTTTCTCGGTGACGCCGTCGAGCAGGATCTCGAAGTCGCCAGGCTGCCAGGTCTTGCCCACGCCGCCCGGGAACAGGGTGTCGCCGGTGAACAGGTGCACGCGTCCGGAGCGTTCGGTGAGGACCAGCGTGACGGATCCGGCGGTGTGGCCGCTGATGGCGATCACCTCGAGCGACAGGTCTCCGACCTCGATGGTCTCGCCTCCGGTCAGCGTGCGGTCGGGGTCGAGCGGGAGCTCGTCGGCGTCGGCCTCCCCGACGACGATCGGCACCTGAAGCACCCGATGGACCTCCTCGAGGCCCTGCCAGTGGTCGAAGTGTCCGTGCGTGGTGAGGATCTGCGTCACCTCACCGGGGAGCGCGTCGAGCAGCGCGAGGATGGTCTCCGGATCGTTCGCCGCATCGATCAGCAGGCTCTTCCCGGTCGCGGAGTCGGTGACGATGTAGACGTTGTTGTCCATCGGTCCCACCGACATCTTGACGATCGTCGCGTTGTCGAGCGCCCGCCGCTGCGCATGCGCGCCGTGGTGATCGGGATCGGGGGACACGTTGCCCGTGTAGTCGTCGGTCAGTTCTACCTCGATGCTCATATTCCCAGGTTAACGTCCTCGGCCGTGATGCCCAGCCGGAATTGTCGGAGGGTCCGCGTACGCTTGCAGCCGGATAATTCTGCGACGTGAACGTAAGGAACTTTCTGTGGTTGATCGCCTGATCGTCCGGGGTGCACGGGAGCACAATCTGCGCGGGATCGATGTCGACCTGCCGCGCGATTCGCTGATCGTGTTCACCGGCCTGTCCGGTTCCGGGAAGTCGTCGCTCGCGTTCGACACGATCTTCGCCGAGGGGCAGCGACGCTATGTCGAGTCCCTGTCGGCGTATGCGCGGCAGTTCCTCGGGCAGATGGACAAGCCCGACGTCGACTTCATCGAGGGGCTCTCGCCCGCGGTGTCGATCGATCAGAAGTCGACCAACCGGAACCCGCGCTCGACGGTCGGCACCATCACCGAGGTCTACGACTACCTGCGGTTGCTCTACGCGCGCGCCGGTACCGCGCACTGTCCGGTGTGCGGCGAGAAGATCGCCCGCCAGACGCCGCAGCAGATCGTCGATCAGGTGCTGGCGATGGCCGAGGGCGTGCGCTTTCAGGTCCTCGCCCCCGTGGTGCGCAGCCGCAAGGGCGAGTTCGTGGATCTGTTCGCCGAACTGCAGGTCCAGGGTTTCGCGCGCGCGATGGTCGACGGAGCCGTTCACCAGCTGTCGGATCCGCCGAAGCTCAAGAAGCAGGAGAAGCACGACATCGACGTGGTGGTCGACCGCCTGGTCGTGAAGCCGTCGGCCCGCCAGCGTCTGACCGACTCGGTGGAGACGGCGCTGCGGCTGGCGGACGGCATCGTGGTGCTGGACTTCGTGGACGTCGATGAATCCGACCCGAACCGGCAGCGGCGCTTCTCGGAGCGGATGGCCTGCCCGAACTCCCACCCGATCGCGATCGACGATCTCGAGCCGCGCGCGTTCTCGTTCAACTCGCCGTTCGGCGCCTGTCCCGAGTGCGACGGTCTGGGTGTCCGCAAGGAGGTCGACGAATCGCTCGTGGTGCCGGATCCCGACCTCACCCTGCGGGAGGGTGCGATCGCCCCCTGGTCGACCGGTCACAACGCCGACTACTTCCTCCGGCTGATCGAGGGTCTGGGCGACCAGATGGGGTTCGACGTCGACACCCCGTGGGAGTCGTTGCCGCGTACCGCGCGCAAAGCACTGCTGAACGGCTCCGATCATCAGGTCCATGTGAAGTTCCGCAACCGGTATGGACGGACGCGGTCGTACTACACCGAGTTCGAGGGCGTCATGGCGTTCCTGTCGCGGCGTGCGGAGACCACCGAGTCCGAGCAGATGAAGGACCGCTACGAGGGCTATATGCGCGACGTGCCGTGCCCGGCCTGCAACGGCGCCCGGCTGCGGCCGGAGATCCTGGCGGTCACGCTCGACCACCCGGTGTACGGTCCCAAGTCGATCGCCGACGTCACGTCGCTGTCGGTCGCCGAGTGCGCCGACTACCTGAACGGTCTGGAACTCGGCGAGCGCGAGGCCGCCATCGCCGGACGGGTCCTCAAGGAAGTGCAGGCGCGCATCACGTTCCTGCTCGATGTCGGCCTCGAGTACCTCTCGCTCTCGCGGGCGGCGGGTTCGCTCTCCGGCGGCGAGGCTCAGCGCATCCGCCTCGCGACGCAGATCGGAGCCGGGCTCGCGGGAGTGCTGTACGTGCTCGACGAACCGTCAATCGGTCTGCACCAGCGGGACAACCGGCGGCTGATCGACACTCTCGTCCGGCTGCGCGACCTGGGCAACACGCTGATCGTCGTCGAGCACGACGAGGACACCATCCGGGCCGCCGACTGGATCGTCGACATCGGCCCGCGTGCGGGCGAGCACGGTGGGCGAGTGGTGCACAGCGGCAGCTACCCGGACCTGCTGGCGAATCCGGAGTCGATCACCGGCGCGTATCTGTCCGGCCGCGAGGTGCTGCCGGTTCCGTCGATCCGGCGTCCGATCGACAAGAAGCGCATGCTGACCGTCGTGGGTGCCAGCGAGAACAACCTCAAGAACATCGACGTGTCGTTCCCGCTGGGGGTCCTGACCGCGGTCACCGGCGTCTCGGGGTCGGGCAAGTCGACCCTCGTGAACGACATCCTCGCCACGGTGCTCGCGAACAAGCTGAACGGCGCGCGGCAGGTGCCCGGCCATCACAAGCGGATCAAGGGACTCGACCACCTCGACAAGCTGGTCCAGGTGGACCAGTCGCCGATCGGCCGCACACCGCGGTCGAATCCGGCCACGTACACGGGCGTCTTCGACAAGATCCGGACGCTGTTCGCGGCGACCACCGAGGCGAAGGTGCGCGGCTACCAGCCCGGTCGGTTCTCGTTCAACGTGAAGGGCGGCCGGTGCGAGGCGTGCATGGGCGAGGGCACCATCAAGATCGAGATGAACTTCCTGCCCGACGTCTATGTGCCCTGCGAGGTGTGCCACGGCGCGCGGTACAACCGCGAGACGCTCGAGGTGCACTACAAGGGCAAGACGATCGCCGAGGTCCTCGACATGCCGATCGAGGAGGCCGCGGACTTCTTCGAGCCGGTCACCTCGATCCACCGGTATCTCAAGACGCTGGTCGACGTGGGTCTCGGGTACGTGAGGCTCGGTCAGCCCGCACCCACCCTGTCCGGAGGCGAGGCGCAGCGGGTGAAGCTGGCGGCCGAACTCCAGAAGCGGTCGACCGGCCGCACGGTGTACATCCTCGACGAGCCGACCACCGGCCTGCACTTCGAGGACATCCGCAAGCTGCTGCTGGTGATCAACGGGCTCGTCGACAAGGGCAACACGGTCATTGTCATCGAGCACAACCTCGACGTGATCAAGACCGCCGACTGGATCATCGACATGGGACCCGAGGGCGGCAGCGGCGGCGGCACCGTGGTCGCCGAGGGCACACCCGAGCAGGTGGCAGAGGTTGCCCGGAGCCACACCGGCGCCTTCATCAGGGAGTTGCTCGCGCCGTGACCTCGGCCGGCGGAGACGACTGGCTGACCACGCGATTGCGTGCGGCGGGCTGCGTGTTCGCCGAAGAGGAGGCCGCGATTCTCCGCCGCTGGGCGGACGGCGAGGCAGAACTCGAGCAGTGGGCGCGGCGGCGGGCCGCAGGTGAGCCGCTGGAGCACGTCGTCGGACACGTCGAGTTCGCCGGTCTGGAACTGGCCGTCGGGCCGGGAGCCTTCGTGCCACGACAGCGGTCGCGGCTGCTGGCGCGGGTAGCCGTCGACCTGCTCGGAGCCCGGCCCGCGCCGGTGTTCGTCGAGGCGTTCTGCGGAGTCGCGCCGATCGCGTCGTACGTCGCGGCCCGGTGCCGGTCCGCGCAGGTGGCCGCGACCGACGCGGATCCGGTTGCGGTCGGGTTCGCTTCCCGCAATCTCCTCTCGGGCGCGGTGTACCGGGGCGCGGGGCTGTCGGGACTGCCTGCGGAGCTGCGCCGGGAGATCGACGTGATCGCGGCGGTCCCGCCGTACGTGCCGGCCCAGGCGCTGGAGCTGCTTCCGCATGAGGCCACCGATCACGAGCCGCGCTCGGCGCTGATCGGCGGGGGCGACGACGGTCTGGGGCACGCGTCGGATCTGCTGCGCGAGGCGACCGAGTGGTTGGCGCCGGGGGGCGCTGTCGCGATCGAGATGAACGCCCGACAGGCGCCCGCGGCCGATGAGACCGCTCGCGCTGTCGGCCTGCGCCCGCGGGTGGTGTCCGGCGAGGACGGGCAGACGGTGGTCGTGGTGGCGGCCGGGCCGCGGCGTTAGAGCCCCATCGACCGCCGGAGCTCCTCGAGCTTCTTCTTGGCGGCTTCTTCACGTTTCGCCATCGCGTCGTCGAGCGCTTCGGCCTCCGCCGACATCTCCGACAGCTCTTGGCTCCCGATGGCCGTCGCAGTGCGTTGCTCGATCTTGTCGCGGACGTGATCGAAGGTCGGCACACCCGCCGGCGTGTATCCGGTGACGTCTTCGTACGAGGGTGCTTGTACCGGCGGCGCGGAGTCGGGCGGCACGATTTCGGCGTCGAGGGGTTCGTCGTCGCCGGAGTGAGTCATCGCTCCAGCCTACGCCGGACGTCTGCGACCCGGACGCCTCCGACTCGGACGTCTACGACCCGGGCGCCGTGATCAGCCCTTGACCGGTCCGGTGTACTTCTCGCCGGGCCCCTCGCCGGGAGCGTCGGGGTACGACGACGCCTCGCGGAATGCGAGTTGCAGCGCCTTGAGCCCGTCCTGGATCGGCTTGCGATGCAGGCCGAGATCAGGGGCGGCGGCGGTGACGAGGCCGGCCAGTGCGTTGATCAGCGCGCGGGCGTCGGGCAGATCCTTGAACTCCTCGTCTCCGCCCGCATCGGGGCCGATCTTCTCGGCCGCGGCGCTCATCAGCATGATCGCCGCGCGGGTGGTGACCTCGACTGCGGGAATAGTGGCGAGCTCGCGAACGTTGTCCTGGTTCGCGTCGTCTCCGCCGACACCTCCCGGGGCGACGTGGACGTTCGCGTCGTCGGAGGAGGTGTCGCCGGTCGAATAGGAGTTATCGTTCACGCCTGTTAGACTGTCACAGCATGACCGCCTCGGTTCGCGCCGGGGTAGCAAGAGGATTCTTCGAGTCCCACCGTGCGACGCTGTCCCAGACGCGCAGTTTCACGGTTCCGGTCACACCATCGCCAGTCGATGAACCGAGGTCACTCGGCTCTCGGCGGGCATTATGGTGTTCTCGGCCTCGAATCTCCTCACGCTTGCCAGTCGTATTGGCCGGCCACATGGAAAACATTGATCGAGGAGGCCACATCAGCACTGAAACCCGCATCAACGAGCGCATCCGCGTCCCCGAGGTCCGTCTCGTCGGACCCGGCGGTGAGCAGGTGGGCATTGTGCGTGTTGAAGATGCGCTTCGCCTGGCTTACGAAGCCGACTTGGACCTGGTGGAGGTTGCGCCCGACGCGCGCCCGCCGGTGTGCAAGATCATGGACTACGGCAAGTTCAAGTACGAGGCGGCGCAGAAGAAGCGCGAGTCCCGCCGTAACCAGCAGATGACCGTCATCAAGGAGCAGAAGCTCCGCCCGAAGATCGACGACCACGATTACGAGACCAAGAAGGGTCACGTCATCCGGTTCCTCGAAGCGGGTTCGAAGGTGAAGGTGACGATCATGTTCCGCGGTCGCGAGCAGTCCCGCCCCGAGTTGGGCTACCGCTTGCTGCAGCGCTTGGGAGACGACGTCGCGGAGTACGGCTTCGTCGAGACCTCGGCCAAGCAGGACGGACGCAATATGACCATGGTCCTCGCCCCGCATAAGGGCGCGAAGACCAGGGCCAAGGCCCAGCAGGGATCCTGAACCCACCACACTGAAGTAGCAGTGGACCCGAACCGCCCGGATCGCTCCGGGCGGGACTCGGGTCCGCCCGAATGAAGGAAACCAATGCCGAAGAGCAAGACGCACAAGGGCACCGCGAAGCGATTCAAGGTGACCGGCAGCGGCAAGATCGTCCGTCAGAAGGCAGGCAAGCGCCACCTCCTGGAGCACAAGTCCTCGCGCGTCACGCGTCGCCTGGACGGCATCACCGTGGTGAGCGAGAACGATGCCCCGCGCATCAAGCGCCTGCTGAACCGCTGACTTTCCGCTTAAGACTTTAGAAGGACACTGACTAATGGCACGTGTGAAAAGGGCTGTCAACGCCCAGAAGAAGCGCCGCTCCGTTCTCGAGGCGTCGAAGGGCTACCGCGGACAGCGGTCGCGCCTGTACCGCAAGGCCAAGGAGCAGCAGCTCCACTCGCTGACCTACGCGTACCGGGACCGCAAGGCGCGCAAGGGTGATTTCCGCAAGCTCTGGATCACCCGCATCAACGCGGCGGCTCGTGCGAACGACATCACCTACAACCGCTTCATCCAGGGCCTCAAGCTCGCCGGCGTCGAGGTGGACCGCAAGGTGCTCGCCGACATCGCCGTCACCGACCCGGCCGCGTTCACCGGTCTGGTCGAGGTGGCTCGTGCCGCGCTGCCCGCGGACGTCAACGCTCCCGCTGCCTGATCTCCGCTGAGATCGCAGTGACGCGTTCTGGACCCGCGACGGATGTTCTCACCGAACGTTCGTCGCGGGTCGTTTCGTTGGCGAAGCTGCATCGCGCGTCGGTGCGCCGGAGCGAGGGCCGATTCCTCGTCGAGGGATTCAATGCCGTCGATGCGGCGCTGAGCACCGGCCGTGCGTTGCAGGTACTGGTGCGCGACGACGACGCCGATCGGCACGCCGATCTGGTCCACCGTGCGCTCGACGCGGGCGTTCGTGTGCAGCGCCTCTCACACCGCGCGGCGGACAAACTGTCCGAGACGTCGACGGCGCCCGGGATCTTCGCGGTGTGCGAGTTGCTGACGGCGGCGCTCGGCGACGTCCTCGCGCGCTCACCGAAGCTTCTGGTGATCGCGGTCGAGCCGCGCGAGCCGGGAAACCTCGGCACCCTGACTCGGTGTGCGGACGCCATGGGGGCCGACGCGGTGGTCCTGCTGGGGGAGTCCGTCGACCCGCACAACGGCAAGAGCGTCCGGGCGGGTGCGGGGAGTCTCTTCCACATCCCGACCGTCCGCGAACCGGATGTCGCGAGCGCACTGGCAGCCGTCGCCGCGGCGGGCATCACGACGCTGGCGACGGAGATGGACGGCGAGCTGAGCCTCGACGACGCCGACGAGGTCCTCGCCCGGCCGCACGCGTGGCTGTTCGGGAACGAGGCCCACGGACTGCCCGGGCAGGTGCTCGACGGCGCCGACCACCGCGTCCGGATTCCGCTGCGCGGGCGCGCGGAGAGCCTCAACCTCGCCGCCGCGAGCGCGATCTGCCTGTACGCCAGCTCCCGCGTGCAGAACCGCGGACGCTGATCTGTTGGCCTTCCCAGGGGTCCTGGCCGGGTGAGGTTCTCCGGAAATCCTTGCGGCAGTACGATTCCGGAATGCACGTCCTCTTCAGCTACGGCACCTTGACGGATCCCGCGGTGCAGGAGGGCGTCTTCGGCGCCCGGATGCCGACGGAGCCCGACACCCTGCCGGGCTTCGAGATCGGCACGGTGACGATCACCGATCCCGAGGTCGTCGCATTGAGCGGTACCGCGACTCACCTGATTCTGCGGCCGGGGGCACCCGAGGCGGAAGTGCCCGGCGCCCGGCTGGAACTCGACGACGCCGGTCTGCGTGCGGCGGACGAGTACGAGGTCGACGACTATCGTCGCGTCGAGGTGACGCTGAGCTCCGGCATCCGTGCGTGGGTGTATCTGGCACACGAGGACGCGGCAGTCTTGGAGGGATAGGCTTCACTCACCTAAGTTAGGTGAGGCTACTATCGGAGTCGATGGTGCGGAAACCTAATCGAAGGGATGTGAGGTGTCAGTTTCTCCGGAGGTCGCCGACCGAACCGACGCCGTGATCGCAGGCTCCGCCGAACCGCGGCTGTCGGCCGAGCGGCTGTCGGTCGGATACGACGGCACGACGATCATCGACGGCCTCGACGTGACGATCCCGACCGGCCGGGTCACCACCATCGTCGGTCCCAACGGCTGTGGCAAATCGACTCTGCTGCGCACGCTCTCGCGGCTGCTGTCGCCGTCGGCGGGAGTGGTGATCCTCGACGGAAAGGACATCGCGACGCAGAAGCCGAAGCAGGTGGCGCGCACCCTCGGTCTGCTCCCGCAGAACCCGATCGCGCCCGACGGCCTCACCGTCGCCGATCTCGTCTCCCGCGGCAGGCACCCGCATCAGTCCTGGTATCGGCAGTGGTCGCGGGAGGATGAGGTCGCCGTCGCCGAGGCGATGGAACTGACCTCGACCACCGAACTGGCCGACCGCGCCGTCGACTCCCTGTCCGGCGGTCAGCGCCAGCGCGTGTGGATCGCTATGACGCTGGCGCAGCAGACCGATCTGGTGCTGCTGGACGAGCCGACCACCTACCTGGATCTGGCGCACGCCGTCGACGTCCTCGATCTGGTCGACGAACTGCGCACCGAGCACGGCAAGACGGTGGTCATGGTGCTGCACGATCTGAATCTAGCGGCCCGCTACAGCGATTCGCTCGTGGTCATGCGCTCGGGCGAGATCGTCGCCGAGGGATCGCCGAACGACGTGCTGACCCCGGAACTGCTCGCGGCGGCCTTCGGTCTCGAATCACAGATCGTCACCGATCCGATCGGCGGCACACCGATGGTGGTGCCGATCGGCCGGCGCGGCAGGCATGCCGGCTGATCACGCAGCGAGCTTCACCTCGTGCGGCGTGGTGATCTGATCCTCCGTACGCGTCGCGTCGCCCTGCTGTCCGGTCTTGTTGAGACCCCAGCAGTACTGACTCGAACCCGTGACCGCACACGTCACGCTGTACGAGGTGACGACCTGGCGGACGTCGCTCACGCCTGACACGTGCTGGGGGCTGTACTGCTGTGAGGTGGACCCGTCACCGACCTGACCGTAGAGGTTGTTGCCCCAGCAGCTGACGTCGCCGTCCGTCACCGCGCAGAACGTTCCGATGTCGACGGAGATCCCGCTGACGCCCGTGAGACCCTCCACCTTCGCCGGCGAGCTCTTCTTGGCCTCGGAGTCCTTGCCGAGCTGCTGATTCTTGTTGCTGCCCCAGCAGTACGGAGCGCCCTCGGCGATGGCGCAGGTGTTCCAGAACGGGGTGTTGTCGATGGTGCCGCCACCGACGGACACCGCGGACACGTCTTTGAGAGAGGTGACCTTGGTGGGGGTGCTGTGATCGTCGGTGCTTCCGTCGCCCAGCTGGCCGTCCCAGTTGCGCCCCCAGCAGTACAACTCGTCGGATGCGACGGCGCAGACCGACCCGGCCCGTGAGGACACCGCCGTGACGTTCGAGAGTCCGGCCACCTTCGTGGGAGTCTTCAGACTGTCGGTGGTCGACCCACTGCCCAGCTGCCCTCCCGAGTAGAAGCCCCAGCAGTACAGGTCGCCGTCGGAGACCGCGCACGTCGAGGAGTTGGACGTCGAGACCGTGGTCACCTTGCCCAGCCCGGGCACCTTGAAGGGGGTGGTCTTCTTGCTCATCGTTCCGGCGTCGCCGGCCTGCCAGAAGAGGTTGTCTCCCCAGCAGTACAGCGATTCGTCCGCGACCGCGCAGGTGGTGACCGCGGAGTTCGATCCCGTGGAGTCGAAGGCGCCCATCGAGACCGCGGTGACGTTCGAGAGCCCGGCCACCTTGGTCGGCGTCTTGCGTTCGGATGTGGTGCCGTCTCCCAGCTGGCCGCTGGAGTTGTCGCCCCAGCAGTAGAGGCTGCCGGAGCCGATCATGCACTCGCTGCCGTACGCCCCGGCGATCTGCGGGGTCGCGTAGACCTCGGCGGCGGGCTCGTCGGACGACGGCCACCACAGAGGCGAGGTCGCGGCCACTGCGACGACGGCGACCGCGGCGACGGCGGCCACGATCCAGCCGATACGCCGCCGCTTCTTCGGCGGCTGCGGCGGTGGTCCCGCGAATCCGTAGGGGCCGGGTCCCGCCTGCTGTCCGCCGGGGAAGGGGCCGGGTCCCGAGAACTGCTGTCCCGGGTAGGGCTGGCCCGGGTAGTGCGGTGCCGCCTGGTAGGGCGCCTGTCCGGAGTACTGCGGGGCGGGCTGGGGGCCGCTGTCGCCGTACGGCATCGGCGCCTGGCCGTGATGCTGCGGTCCCGGCCACGGGGTCGGCGCGGGCGTGGGAGCCGGTGTCGGTGCGGGTGCCGGGGTGGGTCCGCTCGGACCGGGCGGCGCCACCGGCGCCACCATCGTGTGCTGTCCGGCTGCGGTCTGGCGCAGAGCCGCGTCGAGCGCGGCGGCGAAGCCGCGGCAGTCGGGGAATCGCGCTGCGGGATCCTTCGCCATCGCGCGGATCAGGACGGGGGTGAGCGCGTCGAGGTCGGGACGCACCGCGCCGAGCGGAGGCGGCGGCTGCTGCACGTGGGCCATCATCAGCGCCGTCGGGTTCTCGGCGGCGAAGGGCGGCCGCCCGGCCAGGAGCTCGTACGCGGTGCACGCGAGTGAGTACTGGTCCGACGCAGGTCCGGCGTGGGCGCCGCCGATCACCTCGGGAGCCGTGTAGGCGACAGTGCCGATGATGGAGTTCACCGCCGTCAGCTGCGGCGAATCGGCGAGCTTGGCGATGCCGAAGTCGAGAAGGACCGCCCGGTGCAGGGAGCCGTCCGACGACCGCGTGACCACGATGTTCGCGGGCTTGATGTCCCGGTGCACCACTGACCGCGAATGGGCGTAGTCGAGTCCGTCTGCCACCTGCACGATCGCCTGGACCACCTCGGCGGGAGTCAGCCGCGCCGAGGCGAGATTGGGTCCGTCGATGAAACTCATCGTGAACCACGGCTGGTCGTCGGCGATCCCGTAATTGTGAATCGTGACGATCGACGGATGATCGAGTGCCGCCATCGTCCGCGCCTCATTGCTGAAACGCTGCTGGAAATCGGGGTTCGACGCCCCTCCGACGGAGATCACCTTCATCGCCTCGCGGCGGCTGAGTTGTTCGTTCTCGACGACGTAGACGTCGCCCATGCCACCCGAACCCAGCAGTTCGACCACGCGATAACCGGCGATGGTCGTTCCCGGCGCTTTCGACAACTGGCTGCCTTCCTCTGCTCGGCCCCCAACAGTGCGACCTGCTGAAATCGATGTGTTGATGACGGTAGACCATGGGCGGACCGATACGCGCGACACCGTCTCCCGAGCGAACGACGACGTCGACGCCGGGGCGGGCCCGCGACGGCGGCCGACGGCGGCCTGAGGGGAGGGGCGCGGGTCGTTTCGACTACCCTTGACCCGAGTTCTTTCAGGCCTCTACGCAATAGGAGATGCGAGCCCGGTGGCTGACGATTCTGCTGTCAACGAATTCCCGACCAGCGCCGAGCTGGACGCGGCCGTCGCGGACGCCGTCGCCGCGTTCGACGCCGCCGGCGATCTGGAGGCGTTGGCCAAGGCCAAAGCCGCGTACTTCGGTGACCGGTCGCCCATCGCTCTCGCGCGACGGGCACTGGCCACGCTGCCGAAGGATCAGCGGTCGACGGCGGGCAAGCTCGTCAATGAGGTCCGCGGCAGGGTCCAGGCGGCACTCGACGCCCGCACCGAGACGTTGACCGCCGAACGCGACGCCGCGGTACTGGTCGCCGAGACCATCGACGTCACGCTTCCATCGGGCCGCCGCAGCCGCGGTGCCCGTCATCCGATCACGGTGATCGGCGACCAGATCGCCGACGTCTTCGTCGGCATGGGCTGGGAGATCGCCGAGGGCCCCGAGGTGGAGACCGAGCACCACAACTTCGACGCTCTCAACTTCCTGCCCGACCACCCGGCGCGCTCGATGCAGGACACGTTCTACATCGCGCCCGAGGGATCGCGGCAGGTGCTGCGCACCCACACCTCGCCGGTGCAGGTCCGCTCGATGCTCAGCCGCGAAGTGCCGATCTACGTCGCCTGCCCCGGCCGCACCTTCCGGACCGACGAACTCGATGCGACCCACACCCCGGTCTTCCACCAGATCGAAGGGCTGGCCGTCGACAAGGGCCTGACGATGGCCAATCTGCGCGGCACGCTCGAGGTGCTGGCGAAGGCGCTCTTCGGTCCCGAGACCACCACTCGGATGCGCGCCAGCTACTTCCCCTTCACCGAACCCTCCGCCGAGGTCGACGTGTGGTTCCCGGGAAAGAAGGGCGGCGCCGGATGGGTGGAGTGGGGCGGTTGCGGCATGGTGAACCCGAACGTCCTCCGGTCCAGCGGCATCGACCCGGACGTGTACACCGGTTTCGCCTTCGGAATGGGACTCGAGCGGACCCTCCAGTTCCGAAACGACCTGCCCGACATGCGCGACATGGTCGAAGGCGACGTGCGCTTCACCCTCCCGTTCGGTCCGGCCCTCTAGCAGAATCTTCGCAGCGATCACACGAAAGTAGTTGGTGAACAAGTGCGTCTCCCACAGTCCTGGCTGACCGAGGTCCTCCGCGAAGGCTCCCCGGATTGGACCGCCTCGACCGAGGAGATCGACGCGGGTTTCGTACGCGTCGGTTTCGAGATCGAGGACATCGAGCCCTTCCCGGAGATCACCGGTCCGCTCGTCATCGGCCGTGTCGAGGCCATCGAGGAGCTCACCGAGTTCAAGAAGCCGATCCGCTTCTGCCAGGTGGCGGTCGGGGAGGAGGCGCCTCGCGACATCGTCTGCGGTGCACGCAATTTCACTGTCGGCGACCTGGTGGTCGTGGCGTTGCCCGGCGTAGTGCTGCCGGGCGACTTCGCGATCGCCACGCGCAAGACGTACGGCAAGACCTCCGACGGGATGATCTGCTCGGTCACCGAACTCGGGATCGGGAACGACCACTCCGGCATCCTGGTGCTCGCACCGGGGACCGCGGAGCCCGGTGCCGACGCCCGCGAGGTCCTCGGCCTGGCCGACACGGCGATCGAGGTCAACGTCACGCCCGACCGCGGCTACGCCTTCTCCATGCGCGGACTCGGCCGCGAGTTGGCCAGTGCTTTCGAAGTGCCCTACGTCGATCACGGTCTGGCCGGGGAGCCGCTGGCGGCCGATGTCGATCGGGAGTCATGGCCGGTCGCGATCGACGCCGACAGTGACGCCACCCGCTACACCGCCCGCGTCGTCACCGGTGTCGACGCCACGGCGTCGTCGCCGTGGTGGATCGCCAAACGACTGATGGTGGCGGGTATCCGGCCGATCTCCGCGATCGTCGATGTCACGAACTACGTGATGATCGAACTGGGTCAGCCACTGCACGCCTTCGACGCGGACAAGATCCGCGGCACGGTCAGCGTCCGCTCCGCACGAGCGGGGGAGACCCTCGAGACCCTCGACGGCGTCACGCGCCAGCTGGACCCCGAGGATGTGGTGATCGCCGACGACTCCGGCCCGATCGCCCTCGCGGGGGTGATGGGTGGAGCCGCGACCGAGGTCTCCGACGAGACCACGAACATCCTTCTCGAGTCGGCCAACTTCGACCAGGTGCGGGTGTTCCGTACGGGCAAGCGCCACAAGCTGTCGTCGGAGGCGGCGAAGCGCTACGAACGGCTCGTGGATCCGGAGATCACCGCGGTGGCCTCCGACCGGGCCGCCGCGCTGATCGCCGAACTGGCGGGCGGCCGCGTCGCCGGTCCGCTGTCGGACGTCCGTACCGCGACCGTTCCCTCCGCCGCCATCCAGATCGACCCGGGACTTCCCGATGCGACCGCCGGTGTCGAGTATCCGGCTGGGACCACCGCCGCGCGTCTGCGCGAGGTGGGATGCGTCGTCGACGGTGACTCGCCGTTGCTGGTGACCCCGCCGTCGTGGCGACCCGACCTGCGCCAGCGTGCCGATCTCGTCGAGGAGGTACTGCGACTCGAGGGTCTCGAGGACATCCCGGCCGTGGTGCCGCGAGCCACCGGTGGTCGCGGGCTGAGCCCCGCTCAGCGCCGTCGCCGTGCCATCGGCGTCGGCCTGGCCACCGATGGGTACGTCGAAGTCCTGCCTTACCCGTTCCTTCCCGCAGACGTCTTCGATACATGGGGTCTGCCCGCCGACGACGTCCGCCGCCGGACCGTCTCCGTGCTCAATCCGCTCGAGTCCGACCGGCCGGAGCTGAACACCACTCTGCTGCCCGGACTGATGGAGATGGCGGCGCGCAACATCGCCCGCGGCCGCCGTGATCTCGCGCTGTACACGATCGGTCAGGTCGTCATCGGCGGTCAGCAGGGACCGACCGTGCCCCCGCTGGATGTGACGCGCCGGCCCACCGAGGCCGAGCAGACGGCGCTCGACGCATCCCTGCCCGAACAGCCCTTGCACGTGGCCGCCCTGCTCACCGGACTGCGCGAGCCGGCGGGGCCGCTCGGGCCGGGCCGCACCGCGGACGCCTACGACGCGTTCGAGGCGGCTCGGCAGATCGGCCGGGCCGCGGGGGTGGAGCTCGAACTCGTGGCCGACGACCATCAGCCGTGGCACCCCGGCCGCTGCGCTCGGCTCGAGGTCGACGGCGTCGTCGTCGGTCATGCCGGGGAACTGCATCCGGCGGTGCTGGAACGCACCGGTCTGCCCGCGCGGCTGTGCGCGGTGGAGATCGACGTGGACGCGCTGCCGCTGCGCCAGAACCTGCCGTCGCCGAAGGTGTCGCCGTTCCCCGCCGTGCTGCAGGATGTGAACGTCGTGGTGGCCGAGGACGTGGCCGCCCAGGACGTGCAGGATGCGCTGGTCGCCGGCGCGGGAGAACTGCTCGAATCCATCTCGCTCTTCGACGTCTACGTCGGTGCTCAAGTCGGCGAAGGCAACAAGTCCCTGACCTTCGCGCTCACCTTCCGCGCCGCCGACCGCACGCTCACCGAGGATGAGGGGACGGAGGCCAAGATGGCTGCGGTAGCGCATGCGGGCGAGGTCGTGGGCGCCCGCTTGCGCTGACGCGGAGGACGACTAGGTGAATTATTTTGCGCTGTAGTGCATAATGATTTCATGACTATCAAGGTTGCTGTCGCCGGTGCGAGCGGCTATGCGGGCGGTGAGATCCTCCGACTGCTGTGCGGGCATCCGCGCCTGGGTTCGGGTGAACTGGAGATCGGCGCACTGACGGCGGGCGGAAACGCCGGCACGCGGCTGGGTGAGCATCACCGCCACCTGTTCCCGCTCGCCGACCGCGTGCTCGAGGAGACGACGCCGGAGGTTCTGGCGGGCCACGACGTGGTCTTCCTCGGGCTGCCGCACGGACAGTCGGCTGCGATCGCCGATGCCCTGCCTCCCAGCACCCTGATCGTCGACTGCGGCGCCGACTTCCGGCTCGAGGACCCCTCGGAGTGGACGGCCTATTACGGCGGTGACCACGCGGGCACCTGGCCGTACGGCATGCCGGAACTGCCGGGCAACCGGGACGTGATCGCCGGAGCGAGCCGGATCGCGGTGCCCGGGTGCTATCCGACGGTGTCGATTCTGACTCTGCTGCCCGCGTTGGCCGCGGGCCTGGTGGAACCGGCGGTCACCATCGTCGCGATGTCGGGCACCTCGGGTGCCGGCCGGGCGCCGAAGGTGAATCTGCTGGCGTCCGAGGTGATCGGATCGGTCCGCGCTTACGGTGTCGGCGGTGTGCACCGGCACACTCCGGAGATCACGCAGGCTCTTTCGCGGGCAGCATCGCTCCCGGTGTCGGTCTCCTTCACTCCGGTGCTGGTGCCCACGTCGCGAGGCATCCTCGCGACGTGCACCGCGCGCACCGACGCGTCGATCGATGATTTCCGGTCGGCCTATGAGAAGGCATACGAGAACGAGGCCTTCGTGCATCTCCTGCCGCAGGGAGAGTTCCCCGAGACCGGGTCCGTGGTCGGAACCAACATGGTCTCGATCGGTCTGTCCGTCGACGAGCGGTCCGGCACCTTCGTCGCCGTCGGCGCCGTCGACAACCTGACCAAGGGCACCGGCGGTGCGGCCGTCCAGTCGATGAACCTGGCCCTGGGTTGGGGCGAAGGCGAGGGCCTGGCGACCGTGGGAGTGGCACCGTGACCGAAGCAGAGACAGGCTCGAACAGCGTGAAGGACCCGACCGTGACAGACACCCAGACCGTCCCCGTGCCGGACATCGATCTCCTGGTCGGCTCGCGGATGACCCGCCGCCAGGGCGTCACGGCGCCGCTGGGCTTCCGGGCGGCGGGAATCGCGGCGGGGATCAAGGCCAACGGGAAGCCCGACCTCGCGCTGGTGTTCAACGAGGGCCCCGACCTGGCGGCGTCGGCGGTGTTCACTCGCAATCAGGTCAAGGCCGCACCGGTGCTGTGGTCGCAGAAGGTGATCGAGAACCGGTCTCTGCGCGCCGTGATCCTCAATTCCGGTGGAGCGAACGCATGTACCGGGCCCGAGGGCTTTCAGGACACGCACGCCACCGCGGAAGCGGTCGCGTCGACGCTGTCGAGCTGGGGTACCGAGACCGGGCCCGTCGAGGTGGCCGTCTGCTCGACCGGCCTGATCGGCGAGCGGCTGCCGATGGACAAGGTGCTCGCCGGAGTCACCGAGATCGTGCACGAGATGGGCGGCGGACTCGAAGGCGGGACCGACGCCGCCTACGCGATCATGACCACCGACACCGTCCCGAAGCAGGTGGCCTTGCACCACACCGGCGGCTGGAACGTCGGCGGCATGGCGAAGGGTGCGGGCATGCTCGCCCCGTCGCTCGCGACCATGCTGGTGGTGCTGACCACCGACGCCAAGGTGAGCGCGGAGTCGGTCGACCTCGCGCTGCGCCGCGCCACCGCGCGCACCTTCGACCGTCTCGACGTCGACGGCTCCATCTCCACCAACGACACGGTTCTCCTGCTCTCGTCGGGTGCCAGCCAGATCGAGGTCTCCCAGGCCGAGCTCGACGCCGCGGTCTTCGCCGTGTGCGACGATCTGGCCGGTCAGCTGCAGAACGACGCCGAGGGCGTCACCAAGCGGATCGCGATCACCGTGACCGGCGCGGCGACCGAGGACGACGCGCTGGTGATCGCGCGGTCGGTGGCGCGCGACTCGCTCGTCAAGACCGCGCTCTTCGGCTCCGATCCGAACTGGGGCCGCGTCCTCGCCGCCATCGGCGCCGCGCCCGTGACCATCGATCCCGATCGGATCACGGTGTCGTTCAACGGTTCTCCGATCTGCCGCAACGGCACCGGAGTACCCGGGGCCCGCGATGTCGACCTCTCCGGCGATCGCATCGAGGTCGTCGCCGACCTCGGCCTCGGGGACGCCGAGGCGACCATCCGCACCACCGACCTGTCGCACGCTTACGTGGAAGAGAATTCGGCCTACTCGTCATGACGAACACTGACACCTCACCGCTGAGCACCGCCACACCGCTGCAGAAGGCCTGCGTCATCGCCGAATCGCTGCCCGCGCTGCAGGCGCTCCACGGCAAGCGCGTCGTCGTCAAGTACGGCGGAAACGCGATGGTCGACGCCGACCTGAAGACGGCGTTCGCCGCCGACATGGTCCTCCTGCGCGCGTGCGGCATCCATCCGGTGGTGGTGCACGGCGGAGGTCCGCAGATCTCCGCGATGCTCGCACGCCTCGGTCTCGAAGGCGAGTTCCGCGGCGGCTTCCGCGTCACCACGCCCGAGGTCATGGACGTCGTCCGGATGGTCCTGTTCGGCCAGGTGGGCCGTGAACTCGTCGGCCTGATCAACGCGCACGGACCGTACGCCGTCGGCATCACCGGCGAGGACGCCCACCTGTTCACGGCGACGCGCCGGACGGTGATGGTCGACGGAGAGCCCACCGACATCGGGCTGGTCGGCGACATCGCGGCGGTCAACACCTCCGCGGTCGACGACCTGATCGCGGCCGGCCGGATCCCGGTGATCTCGACCATCGCGCCGGATGCCGACGGCCAGGTGCACAACATCAACGCCGACACCGCCGCGGGCGCCGTCGCTGCAGCGCTCGGTGCCGAGCATCTGGTGATGTTGACCGATGTGGAGGGTCTCTACACCGACTGGCCGGACCGCTCGTCGCTGGTCTCGACGATCACCGCGGGTGAGGTCGCGACACTCCTGCCCTCCCTCGACTCCGGCATGGTGCCGAAGATGGAGGCCTGCATGCGCGCCGTTCGGGAGGGGATCGGCGCCGCACACGTCATCGACGGCCGTGAAGCGCATTCCGTGCTGGCCGCCCTGCTCACCGCGTCGACCTCGGGAACCACCGTCGTCGCCGACGATCCCGATGGAGGACGGCAGTGACCGCACCCCTGCAGCAGCGGTGGTCCGCTGCGCTGATGAACAACTACGGCACCCCGCCGGTCGCGCTGGTGCGCGGCGACGGCGCGGTCGTGTACGACGCCGACGGCCGGGAGTACCTCGACCTGCTCGGCGGCATCGCGGTGAACGCGCTCGGCCATGCGAACCCGGTCATCGTCGAGGCGGTGACCGCTCAACTCTCGACTCTCGGCCACGTGTCGAATCTGTACATCTCGCAGCCGGTCGTGGAACTGGGCGAGCGGCTCTGCGCGGCCGTCGGCCACGGGGCCCGCGCCTTCCTGTGCAATTCCGGCACGGAGGCCAACGAGGCGGCCTTCAAGCTCGCCCGCAGGACCGGCAGACCGCAGATCATCGCGGCCGAGGGGGGATTTCACGGCCGCACCATGGGTGCGCTCGCGATGACCGGGCAGCCGGCCAAGCGCGCCCCCTTCGAACCGATGCCCGCCGGCGTCGACTTCGTTCCCTACGGCGATGCGCAGGCGCTCCGTGCCGCCGTGTCCGAGCGGACCGCAGCGGTGATCCTGGAGCCGATCCAAGGCGAGAACGGCGTGGTGGTCCCGCCCCCGGACTACCTCGCTCAGGCACGGGCGATCACCGCCGAGCACGGTGCGCTGCTGATGCTCGACGAGGTACAGACCGGTATCGGCCGCACGGGCTGGATGTTCGCGCACCAGCGCGCGGGAATCGTGCCCGACGTGATGACCCTCGCCAAGGGCCTGGGCGGCGGCATGCCGATCGGCGCCGTGGTGGCGACGGGGCCGGCGGCGGCGCTGTTCGAGCCCGGCCAGCACGGCACCACCTTCGGAGGCAATCCCGCGTGCGCCGCCGCCGCGCTCGCCGTCCTGCGTTACATCGACGACCACGACCTCCTCTCGCACGTCGAGCGCGTCGGGAAATCGCTCGCCGACGGCATCGAGGAGCTCGGCCATCCGCAGATCGCGGGTGTGCGCGGCGACGGTCTGCTTCTCGGCGTCGTGCTGAACTCCGGCATCTCGGCGAGCGTCGAGAAGTCCGCGCGGGCGGCCGGGTACCTGATCAACGCACCCGCGCCCGACGTGCTGCGGCTGGCGCCTCCGCTCATCCTCACCGACGAGCAGGCGGCCGGATTCGTCGCCGACCTGCCGGACATCCTCGACGCTGCGATCGACGCACAGAATGGGAATGCGTGACATGACAGAGAACACTCGGCACTTCTTGCGCGACGACGATCTGACACCCGCCGAACAGGCGGAGGTGCTCGAGCTGGCGGCGCGGATGAAGCGCGACCGCTTCGGGTTCCGTCCGCTGGAGGGCCCTCGCGCTGTCGGAGTCATCTTCGACAAGAACTCCACGCGGACCCGGTTCTCCTTCGAGGTCGGCATCAGCCAGCTCGGCGGGCACGCCGTCGTGGTCGACGGCGCGAACACGCAGATGGGCCGTGACGAGTCGTTCGCAGACACCGGCCGGGTGCTGTCGCGGTTCGTCGACGCGATCGTGTGGCGTACTTTCGGTCAGGACCGCCTCGAGGCGGTGGCGGAGTACGCGACCGTTCCGGTCGTCAACGCTCTGTCCGACAGCTTCCACCCGTGCCAGGTGCTCGCCGATCTGCAGACCATAATCGAGCGGAAGGGTCGGGCCGCGGGCCTGACACTGACCTACTTCGGAGACGCCGCCAACAACATGGCGCATTCCCTGATGCTCGGCGGCGTCACCGCGGGCATGCATGTCCGGGTCAGCGGACCGACGGCCTTCCAACCGGATCCGGCCGTGGTCGAAGCGGCGCGGCGGCGCGCGGCCGAGACCGGCGGCAGCGTCGAACTGATCGGCGACCCGATCGCTGCGGCCACCGGCGCCGACGTCCTCGTCACCGACACGTGGGTCTCGATGGGGCATGAGGGCGACGGGCTCGATCGGGTCGGTCCCTTCCGTCCATACCAGATCAACTCGGAGCTGCTCGGGTACGCCGCGGACGAGGCGATCGTGCTGCACTGCCTGCCCGCGCACCGGGGCGAGGAGATCACCGACGAGGTGATCGACGGTCCGGCGAGCGTCGTCTTCGACGAGGCGGAGAATCGCCTGCACGCCCAGAAGGCGTTGCTGGCCTGGTTGATGGACCGCTAGTGGACCGCGCGGACCCCGACCGAACCGCTGCCCGCCGGGCCGAGTCGGCGAGGCTCGCCGCCACGCGGGCCGGCCGGCACGCCCGGATCGTCGAGATCCTGGCGGCCGAACAGATCCGGAGCCAGGGCGAACTGCAGCAGAAGCTGGCCGAGTTGGGGATCGAGGCCACCCAGGCGACGCTGTCGCGCGATCTCGACGAACTCGGCGCGGTGAAGCTGCGCGCCGCCGACGGCGGCGCGGGGGTCTACACCGTCCCCGAGGACGGCAGTCCGGTCCGCGGCGTGTCCGGCGGAACCGACCGGGTCTCGCGACTGGTGTCCGAACTGCTGGTGTCGACCGACTCGTCCGGCGACGTCGCGGTGCTCCGCACCCCGCCCGGCGCCGCCGGTTATCTCGCCAGCGCGCTCGACCGCGCGCGACTGCCCGGAGTCGTCGGCACCATCGCCGGCGACGACACCATCTTCGTCCTGGCCCGACGGCCGCTCACGGGCGCCGATCTGGCCGCGCGGATCGAGGGACTGGTCTCCAGATCGTAGGCTGAGCGAACGCGCTCACCGACCACCGAACCGAAACACACCCACGCGAGGAGTACTGCCCTCATGTCGACATCCGACACCACATCGTCCGAGAACAGCCACGAGGGCACCAACGAGGGGGCTCTGTGGGGCGGCCGGTTCGCCGACGGCCCGGCCGCGGCGATGGCCGCGCTGAGCAAGTCGACGCATTTCGACTGGGCGTTGGCCCCGTACGACATCCAGGCGTCGAAGGCGCACGCCCGCGTCCTCGCGACGGCGGGTCTGCTGACGGACTCGGACGCCGAGGCCATGCAGGCCGGGCTCGATCGTCTGGCCGCGGACGTCGCCGCGGGCGTGTTCGTGCCCGCCGAGTCGGACGAAGACGTACACGGCGCGCTCGAACGCGGGCTGATCGAACGGGTGGGCCCCGAACTCGGTGGCAGGCTGCGCGCGGGCCGGTCCCGCAACGACCAAGTCGCGACCCTGTTCCGGATGTGGCTGCGGGCAGCGATGCGGCGGGTGGGCGCGGGCGTGCTCGACCTCGCGCAGGCGCTCGTCGACCAGGCCGCCGCCAACCCGGGTGTGGTGATGCCGGGTAAGACGCACCTGCAGGCGGCCCAGCCGGTGCTCCTCGGCCATACTCTCCTCGCGCACGCCCAGCCCCTGCTGCGCGACGTCGCGCGTCTGGTGGACGCCGATCGGCGTGTCGCCGTCTCGCCCTACGGGTCGGGTGCGCTCGCCGGCTCGTCGCTCGGGCTGAACCCGGAGGCTATCGCCGCCGACCTCGGCTTCGCCAGTGCGGCCGAGAACTCCATCGACGCGACCAGCTCCCGCGACTTCGCCGCCGAGGCGGCCTTCGTCTTCGCGATGGTCGCGGTCGACATGTCCCGCCTGGGGGAGGACGTGATCCTCTGGAGCACCCCGGAGTTCGGCTATGTGACGTTGGCCGACGCGTGGTCGACGGGCAGCTCGATCATGCCGCAGAAGAAGAATCCCGACGTCGCCGAGTTGGCACGCGGCAAGGCCGGTCGAGTGATCGGCAACCTCACCGGTCTGCTCTCCACGCTGAAGGCCCAGCCGTTGGCGTACAACCGCGACTTGCAGGAGGACAAGGAACCGGTCTTCGACTCCGTCGCGCAGTTGGAACTGCTGCTGCCGGCGATGGCGGGACTCGTCGGCACCCTGACCTTCCATCCGGAGCGGATGGCCGAACTCGCGCCGGCCGGTTTCACCCTCGCGACCGATATCGCGGAATGGCTTGTCCGCCAAGGTGTTCCCTTCCGGGTCGCGCATGAGGTGGCGGGCGCCTGCGTCCGTGAGGCCGAGAGCCGCGGGGTCGGACTCGACGAACTCGACGATGAGACGATGGCCCGCATCAATCCGGCGCTGACGCCGCAGGTGCGCGAGGTGCTGACGGTCTCGGGCTCGATCGAGTCACGCAATGCCTTCGGCGGTACCGCCTCGTCGCAGGTCGAGCGCCAGATCTCGGTGGCCAACACCACGATCGCCGACCTCCGGACGGCGCTCGCCTGACTCCGGCGCGGCGTGTCCAGGCGGGTAACCGGCATCACCGCACGCGCCGACTCGCGGGTACTTCACAGTCGGTGACGGCCGTGACGGATTCGGCGACTAGTACACTGCACGTGCTCGCACACGCCGAATCAGTCGGCGGCCGCGGCATCGGAAGTGGTGAGGGGAGTTACCGCGGTGAAGGGTCTGCCAAATGTCGCCGGCACGGTCGGACGGATCGTCGCGACCGCACAGAACGGTCTCGAAGTCATTCGGATGGGGGGCCTGGATACCGGCACCGAGCCGACACCCTACAAGGTGGTCGAGACCGACAAGATGTACCGCCTCCGCCGGTACTTTCCAGACGACGCCGGCGACGGCTTCGCCCACATCATCCTGATCCCGCCGATGATGGTGTCGGCCAACGTCTACGACGTGACGCAGGAGAACGGCGCAGTCTCGGTTCTGTACCGGCACAAGGTGATTCCCTGGGTGGTCGACTTCGGTTCGCCCGACCACGAAGAGGGCGGGATGGAGCGCACGCTCACCGACCACGTGGTGGCGATCAGCCGGGTGATCGATCTGGTCCGGCGGGTCGTCGGCCAGGACGTTCACCTCGGCGGATACTCGCAGGGCGGCATGTTCGCCTATCAGACGGCGGCCTACCGGCGCTCAGAGGGACTTGCCAGCGTGGTCACCTTCGGCAGTCCGGTCGACGTACTGGCGGCCCTTCCGCTGGGCCTGCCCGCACAGCTCGTGGTTCCCGGTGCGGAGTTCGTCGCCGACAATGTCTTCAACCGACTGTGGATCCCGAGTTGGTTGGCACGCACCGGGTTCCAGCTGGCCGATCCGGTCAAGACGGCCCGCAGCCGGATCGACTTCCTGCGCAAACTCCACGATCGCGACGCCCTGCTGCCGCGCGAGGACCAGCGACGATTCATCGAGCAGGAGGGCTGGGTCGCGTGGTCGGGTCCGGCCGTGGCCGAACTGCTCCGCCAGTTCGTGGTTCACAACCGCATGATGTCGGGTGGCTTCGTCATCGACGGCGAAGTGGTGTCGATGACCGAGATCACCTGCCCGGTCCTCGCCTTCGTCGGTGAGACCGACGACATCGGTCAGCCACTGGCCGTGCGCGGCATCGTCCGCGCCGCGCCCGACGCCGAGGTGTACGAGACCGCCGCGCCGGTCGGGCACTTCGGTCTCGTCGTCGGATCGAACGCCGGACGTCTCACCTGGCCGACGGTCGGCGAGTGGATCCAATGGCGCGAGGGCAACGGAGAGCAGCCGGCGGCGGTGACGCCGATGAGCAGGACTCGCAGCGAGTCCGGAAGCGGGATCAGTTGGAGCAACCGGCTGACCTACGGTGTCGGACAGGTCGCCGGTGCGGGCACCGCGGTCTCCAAGGAGCTTCTCGAGGCGGTCAATTCGCTCCAGCGCACCACCCGGGCCGTGGCGACCGAGTCGGTGCGCACCGTTCCGCGGCTGTTCCGGCTCGGCCAGATCCAGCCGTCGACCCGCGTCTCGCTCGGCAAGCTGATGAGCGAGAACGCGAAGCGCACGCCCCACGACGAGGTCTTTCTGTTCGAGGACCGGGTGCTGACGCACACTCAGGTCAACGCGCGGATCGACAACGTGGTCGCCGGCCTCATCGAGTGCGGCATCCGGCCGGGGGTGCACGTCGGCCTCATGATGGACCCGCGCCCGTCCGCCCTGGTGACGATCGCCGCGCTGTCGCGACTGGGCGCCGTGGCGGTGCTGCTCTCGTCGAGCGACGCGCTGCCGGAGATGCTCACCCTGGCGGAGACGCGGATCATCGTCTCCGATCCGGTTCACCTCGACCGTGCGGCCGCCGTGTGCGACCGGGTGCTGGTGCTGGGTGGAGGCAGCAGCGACGCCCGTGCCATCGAGCGCGCTGACGGTGAGCACATCGTCGACATGGAGAAGATCGACCCGGAACGCGTCCGTATGCCGGTCTGGTACCGCCCGGACCCCGGACTGGCGGGCGACCTCGCGTTCATCCTGTTCACCGAGACGCAGGGCCGGCTCAATCGGTGGTCGGTCACCAACCATCGCTTCGCCATGTCCGCATTCGGTGCTGCCGCCGCGGCCGGACTGTCGAACCGGGACACGGTCTACTGCCTGCCGCCACTTCACCATGCCTCGGGTCTGCTGACCACGCTGGGAGCCACCGCCGCCGGGCGGTCGCGCATCGCGCTGTCCACGGGGATCGATCCCGAGCGATTCACCCGTGAAGTGCGCCGTTACGGCGTCACCGTGGTCTCGTACACCTGGAACATGCTGGCCGACATCGTCGACGCGCCGGAGTTCGATCCCGGTCAGCTCGGCAGCGTCCGCCTGTTCATGGGTTCCGGACTGTCGGCGTGGGTCTGGACTCGGTTGCGCGAGACGTTGCCGAATGCGCGGGTGCTCGAGTTCTTCGCCACCGCGGACGGATCCGCGATCCTGGCGAATGTCGACGACAGCAAGATCGGAGCGATGGGCCGTGCCCTGCCCGAGACCAACCCGGTGCGCGTCGCCGCCTACGACCCGGTGGCCGAGCGAATGGAGATCGACCGCGACACCGGCTTCGTCCGGGAAGCGGGGCCGGGCGAGGTCGGCATGCTGGTCGCGCACGCCGGCCAGCGCTTCGAGGCGGCAGGTCTGGTCCTGCGCGACGTGTTCCGCCCGCACGATCGCTGGGAGGTCGGGGGGAGTCTGTTCCAATCCGACGCCGACGGCGACCTCTGGTACATGGGATCGGCGCAGGCGGTGATCCGGAGCCGGTCGGGCCCGATCTATCCGGTGCCCATCCAACATGCGCTCTCGTTGATCCCGGACATCAAACTCGCTGCGGTGTACGCGGTCGGCGAGCCGGGCGAGCAGCTCGCCGTCGCCGCCGTCACGCTGCGCGGCGGCGCCACGTCGCTCACTCCGACCCAGATCCGCGTCGGCCTGGGCGAGCTTCCCGCGGCCGAGCGCCCGCACCTGGTGTGGGTCGCCGACTCCATCCCGCTGTCGGAGTCGTTCCGGGCCATGACCAGCCGGATCGCGGCGCGCGGTCTGCCGAAGCCCGGACCGCGGGTCTGGTATCGGGACCAGGACGGTCGCTATCGCCGCTACACGGCGTCCGCGGCCGCGACCATCGACTGGACGGCGCTCCCCGCCGGAGACGATGGTGGCGCCGAGTAGCCTGAAGGCGGTAGGCGCCGCTCGCGACAGGCGATGAGCGGCGCGATCGACGAGACGAAGTGGGAGCTGATGGCAACACGTGCCGAGGGCATCGATCCGGTGGTTCGCGACCGACTGGTGTGCCCCCAGGATCTGGGTGAATTGATCGATGCGGGCGACGAACTCTACAACCCGCGTCTGCGCGTCGCCTATGCCATCGACGCCCACGGGATCCCCGACATGCTGATCGACGACGCGCGTGCGGTCTCAGATGAGGAGCACGCCCGCTTCACCGGAAAGGAAGCGTGAACCGCCGGTGGCCGAGAACATCCTCGACGACCTGATCTGGCGCGGACTCATCGGGCAGAGTACCGACGAGGGAGCGTTGCGCGAGACCTTGGAGAAGCCGATCTCGCTGTACGCCGGCTTCGATCCGACCGCGTCCAGCCTGCACGCCGGACACCTGGTCCCGCTGCTGACTCTGCGCCGGTTCCAGCTCGCCGGTCACCGTCCCGTGGTGCTGGCGGGCGGCGCCACCGGTCTCATCGGTGATCCGCGCGACGTCGGCGAGCGGACGATGAACTCCGTGGACACGGTCGCGGGGTGGGCGGACAAGATCGTCGGCCAGCTCCAGCGGTTCGTGACCATCGACGACTCCGACACAGGTGCCGTTCTGGTCAACAACAACGACTGGACCGCCCCGATGTCGACCATCGAGTTCCTGCGCGACATCGGCAAGCACTTCTCCGTCAACGTCATGCTCGCGCGTGACACGGTGAAGCGGCGCCTCGAATCCGACGGAATCAGCTACACCGAATTCAGCTACCTGCTCCTGCAGTCCAACGACTACCTTCAGCTGTACCGCAAGTACGGCTGCGTGCTCCAGATCGGCGGATCCGACCAGTGGGGCAACATCATCGGCGGCGTCGACCTGATCCGGAAGGTCGACGGTGGTACGGCCCATGCGCTGACGGTGCCGCTGGTGACCTCGGCCGACGGGAAGAAGTTCGGCAAGTCGACCGGGGGCGGCAGCGTGTGGCTCGATCCCGAGCTCACCAGTCCGTACGCCTGGTACCAGTACTTCGTGAACACGGCTGACGCCGATGTCGTGAAGTTCCTCAAGTGGTTCACCTTCCTGAGCCGGGAGGAGATCGAGGAGCTCGAGAAGCTCACGGCCGAGAAGCCGTTCCTCCGCGAGGCGCAGAAGCGCCTCGCTCGAGAGCTGACGACCCTCATCCACGGTGCAGACCAGACGGCCGCCGCGGAGCTGGCGAGTCGCGCACTGTTCGGGCGCGCCGAACTCAACGAGCTCGATGAGCCCACCCTCGCCGCCGCGCTGGGGGAGACGGGCCTCGCCGAGTTCGACGCCGGTGCCACGCCCTCTATCGTCGAGCTCCTCGTCGCGTCCGGACTCGCCGACAGCAACAAGGCCGCTCGCCGGGCCGTCGACGAGGGCGGTGCCTACGTGAACAACGTCAAGGTCACCGACGCGGACTGGACGCCGGGTTCGAATGACCTGTTGTTCGGCAAGTGGCTCGTCCTGCGCCGCGGTAAGAAGACCTTCGCCGGCGCCAAGATCGGCGCTTGACCGCACAGTCGGACCGCTGACCTGGCGATTTGGGACTCAGCATCAACGGTGTGTAACTTATTGCAGGTCAGCGCGTCGGTGCTGGCGAGCGAAATGCCCTTCCTGTCGGTGAGTTGATCTTGCCGGGGTGGTGGGGGTAGAGTAGCGGTCCTGCGCCTGGCGGACTTCCCGTTCTTCTTCGGAGTTCGAGAATGTCGCGGTTGCAGGGAGGATTCCGGTCTGGTAGGCTGGGAAGGTCGCCTCGGAGACGGGGTGGCGGATAATTGCAGATGTCTGCTGGTGTTCGGCCCTTGTTTGTGGGGGTTGGTTCTGGTGGGTGTGTGTTCTTTGAGAACTCGATAGTGTGTTTTGGATTTCTTGTGCCACTAATTTTTTTGTTTTGTGGCGTGGGAGATTTTTGGACAGATTGTGCTTGCCGGCCCTTTTGGTGGGTTGGTGAGTGTTTTGGATGAATTTTTTACCATGTCAGTTTTTTGGATTTGGTCAGGTTCTGTTTTCTGGCTTTGTGTTGAAATCTTGTGGTTTCTGCATTTTTTGTTGGAGAGTTTGATCCTGGCTCAGGACGAACGCTGGCGGCGTGCTTAACACATGCAAGTCGAACGGAAAGGCCCAGCTTGCTGGGTACTCGAGTGGCGAACGGGTGAGTAACACGTGGGTGATCTGCCCTGGACTCTGGGATAAGCCTGGGAAACTGGGTCTAATACCGGATAGGACCACTGATTGCATGGTTGGTGGTGGAAAGCTTTTGCGGTTCAGGATGGGCCCGCGGCCTATCAGCTTGTTGGTGGGGTAATGGCCTACCAAGGCGACGACGGGTAGCCGACCTGAGAGGGTGATCGGCCACACTGGGACTGAGACACGGCCCAGACTCCTACGGGAGGCAGCAGTGGGGAATATTGCACAATGGGCGCAAGCCTGATGCAGCGACGCCGCGTGAGGGATGACGGCCTTCGGGTTGTAAACCTCTTTCGCTAGGGACGAAGCGTAAGTGACGGTACCTGGAGAAGAAGCACCGGCCAACTACGTGCCAGCAGCCGCGGTAATACGTAGGGTGCGAGCGTTGTCCGGAATTACTGGGCGTAAAGAGCTCGTAGGCGGTTTGTCGCGTCGTCTGTGAAATTCTGCAACTCAATTGCAGGCGTGCAGGCGATACGGGCAGACTTGAGTACTACAGGGGAGACTGGAATTCCTGGTGTAGCGGTGAAATGCGCAGATATCAGGAGGAACACCGGTGGCGAAGGCGGGTCTCTGGGTAGTAACTGACGCTGAGGAGCGAAAGCGTGGGGAGCGAACAGGATTAGATACCCTGGTAGTCCACGCCGTAAACGGTGGGTACTAGGTGTGGGGCTCATTTCACGAGTTCCGTGCCGTAGCTAACGCATTAAGTACCCCGCCTGGGGAGTACGGCCGCAAGGCTAAAACTCAAAGGAATTGACGGGGGCCCGCACAAGCGGCGGAGCATGTGGATTAATTCGATGCAACGCGAAGAACCTTACCTGGGTTTGACATACACCAGAAAGCCGTAGAGATACGGCCCCCCTTGTGGTTGGTGTACAGGTGGTGCATGGCTGTCGTCAGCTCGTGTCGTGAGATGTTGGGTTAAGTCCCGCAACGAGCGCAACCCTTGTCCTGTATTGCCAGCGGGTTATGCCGGGGACTTGCAGGAGACTGCCGGGGTCAACTCGGAGGAAGGTGGGGATGACGTCAAGTCATCATGCCCCTTATGTCCAGGGCTTCACACATGCTACAATGGCGCGTACAGAGGGCTGCGAGACCGTGAGGTGGAGCGAATCCCTTAAAGCGCGTCTCAGTTCGGATTGGGGTCTGCAACTCGACCCCATGAAGTCGGAGTCGCTAGTAATCGCAGATCAGCAACGCTGCGGTGAATACGTTCCCGGGCCTTGTACACACCGCCCGTCACGTCATGAAAGTCGGTAACACCCGAAGCCGGTGGCCTAACCCTTGTGGAGGGAGCTGTCGAAGGTGGGATCGGCGATTGGGACGAAGTCGTAACAAGGTAGCCGTACCGGAAGGTGCGGCTGGATCACCTCCTTTCTAAGGAGCAAACAACACGTCGATGCTGGTGCCGAATGTGTATCGGGTCGGTGTTTGTTCATGGGTGAAACACAAGAAACCATCATTTGTTTGTCGGTGGCCTGCGAGATGCGGGCGGGCCGGCGGGTGGTCGACCGTGAGTGATTGCGGTTGTGGACGAAGCACACTATCGGGGTTCTGAGGGAACACGCGTTCTGCGCGGGTTGTCTTGGTGCTCACTGTTTTCCGCCCGGAGTGTGGGGTGTTGGGGGTGGTGGGTGTGTGTTGTTTGAGAAGTGCATAGTGGATGCGAGCATCTAGCCCGGCAGCATTTGTTGTTGGGTTTGTGTGTTCTGCAATTTCGATTCTGGTTTGTGCGATCGCGTGTTGTGATCGTTGTTTTTGTTTGTTGTCCGCATTCGCGTCTCGGGCACTGTTTGGTGTGTGGGGTGTGTTTGTGGGTGTTGTTGTAAGTGTTTGAGGGCGTTCGGTGGATGCCTTGGTACCAGGAGCCGATGAAGGACGTGGTAGGCCGCGATAGTCCTCGGGGAGTTGTCAAACGAGCTGTGATCCGAGGGTGTCCGAATGGGGAAACCCAGCACCAGTGATGTGGTGTTACCCACTCGTGAATGTATAGCGGGTGTGGAGGGAACGTGGGGAAGTGAAACATCTCAGTACCCACAGGAAGAGAAAACAAGTGTGATTCCGTGAGTAGTGGCGAGCGAAAGCGGAGGAGGCTAAACCATGCGTATGTGATACTCGGCAGGGGTTGTGCGTGTGGGGTTGTGGGGTGATCGTTCATCGTGCTGCCGTGCGGTGGGTCAGTGATAAATCGACATGTTAGGTGAAGTGGCCTGGAATGGTCTGCCGTAGTGGGTGAGAGTCCCGTAGCTGAAAGCGTGTTGACTGGCTTCGATTGTTCCCAAGTAGCAGCGGGCTCGTGGAATCTGCTGTGAATCTGCCGGGACCACCCGGTAAGCCTAAATACTTTCTGGTGACCGATAGCGGACTAGTACCGTGAGGGAAAGGTGAAAAGTACCCCGGGAGGGGAGTGAAATAGTACCTGAAACCGGACGCTTACAATCCGTCAGAGCCTGCGCACCTTTCGGGGTGGTGGGTGATGGCGTGCCTTTTGAAGAATGAGCCTGCGAGTTAGTGCTCAGTGGCGAGGTTAACCCGTGTGGGGTAGCCGTAGCGAAAGCGAGTCTGAATAGGGCGTGTTGAGTCGCTGGGTCTAGACCCGAAGCGGAGTGATCTACCCATGGCCAGGGTGAAGCAGCTGTAAGAGGTTGTGGAGGCCCGAACCCACTTCAGTTGAAAATGGAGGGGATGAGTTGTGGGTAGGGGTGAAAGGCCAATCAAACTCCGTGATAGCTGGTTCTCCCCGAAATGCATTTAGGTGCAGCGTTGCGTGTTTCTTACTGGAGGTAGAGCTACTGGATGGCCGATGGGCCCTATCAGGTTACTGACGTCAGCCAAACTCCGAATGCCGGTAAGTGAGAGCGTGGCAGTGAGACTGCGGGGGATAAGCTTCGTAGTCGAGAGGGAAACAGCCCAGATCGCCGGCTAAGGCCCCTAAGCGTGTACTAAGTGGAAAAGGATGTGGGGTCGCTGAGACAACCAGGAGGTTGGCTTAGAAGCAGCCACCCTTGAAAGAGTGCGTAATAGCTCACTGGTCAAGTGATTCTGCGCCGACAATTTAGCGGGGCTCAAGTACACCGCCGAAGCCGCGGCACTCACACATTTCATCCATGCCTGCCTGCGGGTGGGTGTGTAGTGGTGTGGGTGGGTAGGGGAGCGTCCTGCATCCGTGGAAGCAGCGGAGTGATCCAGTTGTGGAGGGTGTGGGAGTGAGAATGCAGGCATGAGTAGCGAAAGACAAGTGAGAAACTTGTCCGCCGGATGACCAAGGGTTCCTGGGCCAGGTTAATCCGCCCAGGGTGAGTCGGGACCTAAGGCGAGGCCGACAGGCGTAGTCGATGGACAACGGGTTGATATTCCCGTACCCGTGTATCCGCGCCCAGTGATGAATCATCTGTACTAACCATCCAAAAGCTGTCGTTGATTTCTTCGGATTTCTCTGATGGTGGCTGCGTGGGACCTTGGGTGTAGTAGTCAAGCGATGGGGTGACGCAGGAAGGTAGCCGGGCCAACTGGTGGAATAGTTGGTGTAAGCCTGTAGGGTGAGACATAGGCAAATCCGTGTCTTTTTGAGCCTGAGAGGTGATGCGTAGCCGTTGTGGTGAATTCGGTGATCCTATGCTGTCGAGAAAAGCCTCTAGTGAGTTGGTACACGGCCCGTACCCCAAACCGACACAGGTGGTCAGGTAGAGAATACTAAGGCGATCGAGTGAACTGTGGTTAAGGAACTCGGCAAATTGCCCCCGTAACTTCGGGAGAAGGGGGACCACGACCGGTGATCACTTTTTCGGTGTGAGCTGGTGGTGGTCGCAGAGACCAGAGAGAAGCGACTGTTTACTAAAAACACAGGTCCGTGCGAAGTCGTAAGACGATGTATACGGACTGACGCCTGCCCGGTGCTGGAAGGTTAAGAGGACCGGTTAATCATCTTTCGGGGTGGTGAAGCTGAGAATTTAAGCCCCAGTAAACGGCGGTGGTAACTATAACCATCCTAAGGTAGCGAAATTCCTTGTCGGGTAAGTTCCGACCTGCACGAATGGCGTAACGACTTCTCTGCTGTCTCAACCACAGGCTCGGCGAAATTGCAGTACGAGTAAAGATGCTCGTTACGCGCGGCAGGACGAAAAGACCCCGGGACCTTCACTATAGCTTGGTATTGGTGTTCGGTGCGGTTTGTGTAGGATAGGTGGGAGACTGTGAAGCTGGCACGCTAGTGTGGGTGGAGTCGTTGTTGAAATACCACTCTGATCGTATTGGGCTTCTAACCTCGGACCCTGATCGGGTTCAGGGACAGTGCCTGGTGGGTAGTTTAACTGGGGCGGTTGCCTCCTAAAGTGTAACGGAGGCGCCCAAAGGTTCCCTCAGCCTGGATGGCAATCAGGTGTTGAGTGTAAGTGCACAAGGGAGCTTGACTGTGAGACGTACATGTCGAGCAGGGACGAAAGTCGGGACTAGTGATCCGGCACCGGCATGTGGAAGCGGTGTCGCTCAACGGATAAAAGGTACCCCGGGGATAACAGGCTGATCTTCCCCAAGAGTCCATATCGACGGGATGGTTTGGCACCTCGATGTCGGCTCGTCGCATCCTGGGGCTGGAGTAGGTCCCAAGGGTTGGGCTGTTCGCCCATTAAAGCGGCACGCGAGCTGGGTTTAGAACGTCGTGAGACAGTTCGGTCTCTATCCGCCGCGCGCGTGTAGAAACTTGAGGAAACCTGTCCCTAGTACGAGAGGACCGGGACGGACGAACCTCTGGTGTGCCAGTTGTTCCGCCAGGAGCACTGCTGGTTAGCTACGTTCGGAAGGGATAACCGCTGAAAGCATCTAAGCGGGAAGCCTGTTCCAAGATGAGGTTTCTCACCCACCTTCGGGTGGGGTAAGGCCCCCTACAGATGATGGGGTTGATAGGCCGGAACTGTACGCCCAGTAATGTGTTCAGGTGACCGGTACTAATCGGCCGAGGACTTACCAACAACACTCACCAACAATTTCTTTTTTCGGATTCAACGAATCACGACGGATGGGTTGTGTGAGTCGGTTTCGGTGATTGCGTACACGCACAGTTTGTTTTGCTCGTTCATCCACTATGTACTTCTGAAACAACACACAAACCACGATCTGGTTATAGATTGTGGTGTGGATGGTTTCATATTGTTACGGCGGCTATAGCGGTGGGGAAACGCCCGGTCCCATTCCGAACCCGGAAGCTAAGCCCACCTGCGCCGATGGTACTGCACTGTAATGGGTGTGGGAGAGTAGGACACCGCCGAACACAACTTGTTGAGCCCCGATCAGACACCGTCTGATCGGGGCTCAACCCATTTCCCGGGGCGTGTCCCCGGCCGGCGAGTGGTGTCTGGGGTACGACGCGCCTGACGGACCGCGAACGCACCCGCTTCAGACTGGCTTCAGGCTGGTTGAGCGAGCGAAGCGAGTCGAAACCACCACACGACGGGCAGAGTGGTCTCGATACGCCGTGCTCGCTACGCTCACCCGCCTACTCGACAAACCTCGAGGGAGCCGGCGATTCCAGGCCGGTCGAGCGAGCACCCCCTTCAGGCTGGTTGAGCGAGCGAAGCGAGTCGAAACCACCACACGACGGGAGAGTCGTCTCGATACGGCGTGCTCGCTACGCTCACCCGCCTACTCGACAAACCTCGGGGGTCGGAGAGCGGTTCCCGCAGGCTGGTTGAGCGCGCACCCCTCTTAGGCTGGTTGAGCGAGCGGAGCGAGGCGCAACTTTGCACAGAGGCAGAGTGGTCTCGATACGGCGTGCTCGCTGCGCTCGCTCGCCTACTCGACAAACCTCCGGGGGTCGGAGAGCGGTTCCCGCAGGCTGGTTGAGCGCGCACCCTCTTAGGCTTGTTGAGCGAGCGAAGCGAGTCGAAACCAAGCGAGAATGCAGCGGATCGTGCCCCGTCCTCGGGGCCGCACCACCGTCATGGCCATTCATCACGCTTGCTGAGCCAACGAAACTCAGCACAAACAGTGGCGCGGTGTCTCGGTACGGACAAGCGGCTGCCATCCACTCGTTCTCAGTTAGCTTCTTCGCAGGTCGGCGAATAGATTAGACGGTTATGAGTACTACTGGTGGCGGACGGAATCCGGGCGGCCGGCGAAACGGGCGGCAGCGACGGACGGACGACCATGCGTCATCCGGACCCGGGATTCCCGACGACGTCTCGGCATCGGATCTCGATCCGGAAGTCAGGCGGGATCTGTCGGCTTTGGACAAGCCGACGGCCGACCGGGTCGCACGTCATCTGGTGATGGCGTCGTCGTTGCTGGAGGACGATCCGCAGGAGGCGTTGGCGCACGCCCGTGCCGCTCGGGCTCGGGCCGCACGGATCGCCGTCGTCCGCGAGACCGCGGGCATTGTGGCGTACTCGGCCGGGGAATGGCAGGAAGCGATCTCCGAATTGCGTGCCGCGCGAAGGATGAGCGGGAGCGATGCGCTGCTGCCGCTGATCGCCGACAGCGAACGCGGGCTGGGACAGCCCCGACGTGCGGTCGAGATAGCCGACAGCGATGAGGCACGCGATCTCAGCGATGAGGCTGCGCTCGAGATGGCCATGGTCAAGGCCGGTGCTCTCATCGACCTGAAAGATCCCGAGTCGGCGGTGCGTGCGCTGAGTGATCAGGACCTGCGTCCAGGTCGGACCGGAACGCAGGCCGCGCGGTTGTTCTTCGCCTACGCTTCGGCCCTCGAGGCTGCGGGCCGTCGAGCCGACGCGGTGACCTGGTTCCAGAATGCGGCAGCCGCGGACATCGATGACCAGACCGACGCCGAGTTCCGGCTGATGGACCTGCTCGAGAGCACACCGGGCGTAGATACGTCGACCTCCGGCCATAGTGAACCGTCGTCGGCCTCCGTGGCTCTGGGCGATGCCTACGACGTGCTTCTGCTCGATCTCGATGGAACTCTGTACACCGGTTCCACGGCACTGCCCGGCGCGATCGAGGCGGTGGCGCAAACACACGGCACCGCGCTGTTCGTCACGAACAATGCCAGCCGTAGTCCCGAGCAGGTGCGCGATCATCTCCTCTCACTGGGGTTCGACGCGAAGTCCGAGCAGGTGGTCACCAGCGCTCAGGCCGGAGCGGACCTGGTTGCGGAGACGGTCGAGACGGGTTCGAAGGTCCTCGTCGTCGGTGCTGATGCTCTCCGCGATGAGATCAGGGCGCGCGGGCTGACTGTGGTCGACTCCGCCGACGATGAGCCGGCGGCTGTCGTCCAGGGCCACTCCCCGGAGACCGGATGGGCGCAGCTGTCTGAGGGTGCCCTGGCGGTGCGACGTGGCGCTGCCTGGGTGGCGACCAACGTCGACTCGACCCTGCCGACCGAGCGCGGACTGATGGTCGGAAACGGATCGATGGTAGCGGCGATCGCCTCGGCGACCGGCCAGGAGCCCACCGTGGCAGGGAAGCCCGCTGCACCGATCATGCGAGGCGCACTTTCGCGCACCGACGGCAAGCGGCCCCTGATGGTCGGGGACCGGCTCGATACAGACATCGAAGGCGCGCACACCGTGGGGATCGACAGTCTGCTCGTCCTGGGCGGCGTCACGAGCGGACCCGAACTGCTCGCCGCCGAACCGCGGCAGCGGCCGACGTACATCGCGTCCGGGCTGGACGCGCTCAAGGCGCCGGCGGCGGAGTCCGCGATCGGTCCCCGTCCCGAGTGGAGCATCGAGATCAACGGCCAGCACGTCGCGGTCGCCGCGCGTTCGACGGGAACCGAGGCGAGTCTCGCCGCGGCGCTCGCGCATGCGGTGTGGACTGCCGACGTCGGTTCGTTCGATCTGCGGATCGCCGCCCAGGACGACGTGGCGGCGGAGACTCTCACCGCCCTCGGACTGACACCGCTGCGTTAGCCTGGTCTCGTCATGAGTGATCCGAATACCCCCCGCCCCGGTCCGTCACCGGCGTCGGTCGCCGCGGATCTGGCCGCACGCAATGCGCCGCCCGCAGACCCGGCAGAGCATCCGGCGCTGGCCGCTGCCGCGCAGTTGCTGGAGGAAGCGGAGATGGTTCGATCGGCCGCCGGTGACGAACTCGACCTCGGTGCGCTCGCCCGGCAGGCGGAACTGCTCACCAGCGCACACGACAGACTCGCCGCGGCGCTGGAAGACGCCGGCCGTGGCTGAACGCAACCGCATCCGCTGCCGTAGAAGGATCCGTTGCCCTAGACAGAAAGGCCGATGATGGCTGCTCGTGCACGGCTCGACGCCGAACTCGTGCGGCGCGGACTCGCCAGGTCCCGCGAGCAGGCCCGCGAGCTGATCGACGCCGGGAATGTCAAAGTCAACGGAACGCCGGCCAGCAAGCCTGCGACCAATGTCGCCAGGGACACGCCGATCGTGGTGACTGAAGGGCAGACCGACGACTGGGCCTCCCGCGGGGCGCACAAGCTGCTCGGCGCCCTCGCCGCATTCGAACCGCTCGGGGTGTCCGTCGACGGTAAACGGTGTCTGGACGCAGGCGCGTCCACAGGCGGTTTCACCGACGTGCTGCTGCGACGCGGTGCTCGTGAAGTGGAAGCGGTCGACGTCGGCTACGGGCAGCTGGTGTGGAAGCTGCAGACCGACGAGCGGGTGCACGTCCACGATCGGACCAACGTCCGTCATCTCACGCCGGAAGTGATCGGCGGCCCGGTCGATCTCATCGTCGGAGACCTCTCCTTCATCTCGCTCAAGCTGGTGCTGCCTGCGCTCGCCGGCTGTCTCCGCCCCGGGGGCGACGCGTTGCCGATGGTGAAGCCGCAGTTCGAGGTCGGAAAGAACCGTGTCGGAGCGGGTGGGGTGGTCCGTGACCCGCGACTGCGGGCAGAGGCGGTCGAGTACGTCGCGGCGATGGCGGCATCTCTCGGGCTCACCACTCGAGCGGTCGTGGCGAGCCCGCTTCCCGGACCGTCCGGCAATGTGGAATTCTTCCTCTGGTTGCACAAGGACGACGGCGTCGTTTCGGAGCCGAAGGTCCTGAGTGAGCAGATGTCACACCCCGGCGATACCGTTGACTCGATGATCGGCTCGGACGGTACCGATCACGATTGGGTGGATCAGGATGAGGCCACGCGCGTCCGCGCTCTGATCGATCAGGCCGTCGCCGACGGTCCGCAATAGGGAGGGGGAGGGTGATGACATCATCGAGCGGGTCGCCGGACGGTACCCGGACCTTCCTGGTCGTGGCGCACACCGGCCGTGACGAGGTCACCGATACGCTCCTGACCATCGCGAAGCGCTGCGGTGACGCCGGTATCGCGGTCCGTGTCGTCGACCACGACACCCGCCGGCCGCCGCCTCCGAACGTCGAGACCCACCCGGTCGATCCGGAGATGCTGCGCGACGCCGGAGCGGATGTGGAGGTCGCTCACGCCGACTCGGTGTCGGCGCAGGGGTGTGAATTGGTGCTTGTGCTCGGCGGAGACGGCACTTTCCTGCGTGCCGCCGAACTGGCGTACCCCGCGGGCGTCCCATTGATGGGGATCAATCTCGGCCACATCGGATTCCTCGCGGAGGCGGAGGCGCACCGGATCGACGAAGTGCTCGACCTGCTGATCGCCGGCGACTACGGGGTCGTCGACCGGATGGTGCTGGACGTATCGGTGATCGACCCGGGGAGCGATGAGCCCCGTGCGCGCGACTGGGTGCTCAACGAGGTCGTCATTCAGAACACGTCGCACAACGGTGTTCTCGAACTCGTCACCGAGGTCGACGGGCGGCCGGTTGCGGCCTACGGCGCCGACGGACTGCTCGTCGCCACGCCCACCGGTTCCACTGCGTACGCGTTCTCCGCCGGCGGTCCGGTGATGTGGCCGGATCTGGAGGCGATCCTCGTGGTTCCGAGCAACGCCCACGCGCTGTTCGCCCGCCCGATGGTCACCAGCCCCCGATCGCGCGTGGCGGTGGAAGTCCACCGCGAGGGGCGCGACGGCGTCGCCTTGTGCGATGGCCGCCGGATCTTCGACGTACCCGCGGGGTCCAGGGTGGAGGTGGTGCGGGCGCAGCGTTCGCTTCGCTGGGTCCGCATCGACTCGGAGCCCTTCGCCGACCGACTCGTCACCAAGTTCTCGCTGCCGGTCACCGGCTGGCGGGGAAGGAGCTGAGACCCGTTGCTGGAAGAACTGTCGATCCGCAGTCTCGGTGTGCTCGAATCCGCGAGCGCGCAGTTCCATCCCGGATTCACCGTTCTGACCGGTGAGACGGGTGCGGGCAAGACGATGATCGTCACCAGCCTGCGGCTGCTGTCCGGAGCACGAGCGGACGCGGGACGTGTCCGGACCGGAGACGCGAAGGCGATCGTCGAAGGCCGCTTCCGCCTTCCCGAGGATCGGTCATCGGTGGCCGCAGTCCTCGACGAGACCGGTGCCGACGTCGATGACGACGACACCCTGATCGCGGCGCGGACGGTCAATGCCGATGGTCGCTCGCGCGCACATCTGGGCGGCCGCGCCGTTCCCGTGGGCACGCTCGCGCAGCTGACGGGCGAACTGCTCGCGATCCACGGGCAGAATGATCAGTTGCGGTTGATCCGGCCGGAGCAGCAGCGCTCCGCGTTAGACCGGTACGCCGGTCCGTCGGCGGCCTCGATGCTCAAGAAGTACCGCGCGGCGCGCGCGGACTGGGTGGAACTGCTCGACGAACTCGACCGGCGTCGTGACAACGCCCGAGAGTTGGCCCAGGAGGCCGACCGGTTGCGGTTCGGGATCGACGAGATCGACGCCGTCGGACCCGAGCCCGGTGAGGACACCGATCTCATCGCGACGATCCGGAGAATGACCGATCTCGAGGAGATCAGGTCCACTGCGTATCAAGCGCAGGAGATCGTGGCGGGTGCCGAAGGCGCGTCGGTGGTCGACGGTCTCGGCACCGTCCGCTCGCTGTTGGAGTCGGCGTCCGACGACGCATTGCGCGATCTGCAGCCGCGCGTCGCCGAAGCACTGACGGTCGTCACCGACCTCGGCGCAGAGCTGACTTCGTTTCTCGGAGGCCTGCCGGACGACGCGGGTGACCTCGACGGCCTGCTGAACCGTCAAGCGGAACTCAAGTCGTTGACGCGCAAGTACGCCGCGGACATCGACGGCGTCCTGGCCTGGCGTGACGACGCACGTGAACGCCTGAGCGAGATCGAGGACCCCGAGGGTGCGATCGAACAACTCGAGGCTCGGGCCGCGGCCGCGCGGGACAAGGTGGCAGAACTGGCCGGCAAGCTGCACACCGTGCGGACGAAGTCGGCCAAGAGCCTCGCGAGCAAGGTCTCGGCCGAACTGGCGGGCTTGGCGATGGGCGGCAGCGCACTGGCCGTCTCGGTCTCGCTGCTGCCCGCAGACGACGACCGGCTCGCGATCGACGTCGGCGGACGGCGTGCGCACGCGGGCGGAGACGGTGCCGACCGCGTCGAATTCGGACTCGTGGCGCATAAGGGCGCGGCGCCTCTGCCGATCGCCAAATCGGCGTCGGGAGGCGAACTGTCGCGGGTGATGCTCGCGTTGGAAGTGGTTCTGGCCGAGCCGGATTCTGGCGGGGTGATGGTGTTCGACGAAGTCGACGCCGGCGTCGGCGGCGCGGCCGCCGTGCAGATCGGTGCGCGCCTCGCACGGTTGGCTCGACGCCATCAGGTGATCGTGGTGACACACCTTCCGCAGGTGGCCGCCTTTGCCGACAACCACCTCGTGATCGGCAAGTCCGGTGGTGGAAGCAAGGGCAGGCAGACCTCGACGCTGACCATGCTCGACCGCGACGAACGCATCGCGGAGCTCGCCCGAATGCTCGCCGGTCTCGGGGACTCGGAGACCGGCAGGGCTCATGCGGAGGAACTCCTCGACACCGCGGAGCGGGCGCGCGCGGATTCCTGACGGGGAGCCGCCATTGTTTCGCCGACGGAGGCGAGTGTTTCCAGTATGACGAAAGTTGATATTGATACGGCGCGCCTCCGTGTGACTGATGTGCCTGAAGGTCACTATGGGACCCATGAGGATGCCAGCCCTGCTCTCGCGGAACACCGAAGCACTCCCCGGACTCACCGGCATCGCCCGGATCGACAAGGACGTCAAACGCCTCGTCAACCGAGTCGACCACGGTGCGGTCGTGATCCTGGACCAGGTCGACCTGGACCGGGTCACCGCTGACGCGCTGGTGGAGGCCGAGGTCGCGGCGGTGGTGAACGTCTCGCAGTCGATCACCGGCCGATACCCGAACCTCGGTCCCGAAGTGCTCGCGGCTTCCGGCATCCCGCTGATCGACAACGTCGGCAGCGAAGTGTTCTCGCGAGTCAAGGACGGCACCAAGGTACGCCTCAACGAGGGCAAGCTGTACATCGGTGAACGCGTCATCGCTCGAGGTCAGGAACTCGGCGAACGCGAGATCGCCGACCTGATGCTCGACGCGAAGACCGGCCTCGTCGATCATCTCGAAGCCTTCTCCGGCAACACGATCGAGTTCATCCGCAGCGAGTCGCCGCTGCTGATCGACGGCGTCGGCGTGCCGAAGGTGAACGTCAAATTCGACCGCAGGCATGTCGTGATCGTGGCCGACGGCTCCGACCGCGCCGCAGACCTCAAATCGCTCAAACCCTTCATCAAGGAATACCAACCGGTGCTCGTCGGCGTCGGCGCCGGTGCGGACACCTTGATCAAGGCCGGTTACCGCCCGGCCCTCATCGTCGGGGACCCGGACGACATCCGCACTGAGACGCTCAAGTCCGGCGCCGAGGTGGTTCTGCCGGCCGACCCCGATGGCCACGCACCGGGCCTGGAGAGGATCCAGGATCTCGGCATCGGCGCCACCACCTTCCCGGCCGCCGGGTCGGCGCCGGACCTCGCGCTCCTGCTGGCCGACTACCACGGTGCCGACCTGATCGTGACCGCCGGACTCAGCGGCTCGATGAACGACTTCTTCGACCGCACGATGCGTGACCAGATCCCTTCGCGCTTCCTCACGCGACTGAAGGTCGGAGCGAAGTTGGTGGATGCGAAGGCTGTCGCCACGCTGTACCGCAGTCGGATCAGCGGAACGTTGATCGCCATGCTGATGGTCGCGGCACTGATCGCGATCATCGTGGCGGTTGTGATCACCCAGGGCGGCGGGGCAGCCGCCAGCGACTGGATGGTCGACCAGTGGCACTCGCTGACCGATTGGGTCAGCAGTGTGTGGAATACCAAATGATCTCTTTGCGCCAGCACGCCGTTTCGCTGATCGCAGTCTTCTTGGCTCTGACTCTGGGCCTGTTCCTCGGTTCCGGGTTCATCGGTGACCGAGTGAATGCCCTGACCGGCACCGATCGCGACAGAATCGGGAAGCTGCAAGACGAGCGCGATGCCCTCGACAAAGAGGTCGGGAACGACACCGCCTTCATCAAGGCGATCGGTCCCGAACTGACGAAGGGTGTTCTGAACAAGCGCGGCGTGCTCATCGTCACCGCGCCCGACGCCGCCGACGGCGATGTGGAAGCGCTGAAGGGGCTGGTCAACGGTGCGGGAGGCACGGTGACCGGCCAGATCGCGTTGACCACCGCGCTGGTCCGCGACGAGCAGGCGTCCAAGCTGCGCACCGTCGTCGACCAATCGATCCCTGCCGGCGCTCAGCTGCGCGTGGAGTACACCGATTCGGGCTCGCGGCTCGGTGATCTGCTGGGCACCGCACTTCTGACCCGGCCCGGACAGGCGCCCGCGTCGGACAGTGATCGGTCCACCGCACTTCAGACGCTTCGGCAGGCCGGGTTCCTCGAGTATCCGGACGGTGCGGTGCGGCCGGCCGACTTGGTGCTGGTCGTGACGGGCGGGGAGATGTCGTCGGACTCCGGTGCGCAGGGGCAGTTCGTCGGCAGGTTCTCCGCAGCGATGGCGGCACGCGGTTCCGGTGGCGTACTCGCCGGGCGGTCCGGTTCCGCCGAGGGCGGTTCACCGATCGGTGTGGTCCGGTCCGACCCGTCGCTGAACAATGCCGTCAGCACCGTCGACAACGTCGACCAACAGACCGGTCAGCTGACCACGGTGCTCGCTCTCGGCGATGAGACCGACGGCCGCACCGGCGCGTACGGCACCGGACCGGGTGCGACGGCGATCACGGTGGGAGCTGCTCCCTCGAAGTGACCGGAGCCGCGACACTCCCGGCGACGGTGGAGTCGGCTGCTCGTAGCGGCATTCCGCGCCGATGCTGTTAGGCTGAAGTCCCGTAGGTATTCAAGATTTCGCAGAGGCTTGAACCGCCCGACGGGAGAAAAATTGCGATCATTGCGTGACCAGCGCGCCGGAGCAAAGCACATCTTCGTGACCGGCGGTGTCGCCTCGTCACTCGGCAAAGGTCTGACGGCCTCGAGCCTCGGCCAGCTCCTGACCGCCCGCGGTATGCGGGTGACGATGCAGAAGGTCGATCCGTACCTGAACGTCGATCCGGGCACGATGAATCCGTTCCAGCACGGCGAGGTCTTCGTCACCGAGGACGGCGCCGAGACCGACCTGGACATCGGTCATTACGAGCGCTTCCTCGACCGCAATCTGTCCGGATCGGCGAATGTGACCACCGGCCAGGTGTACTCGACCGTCATCGCGAAGGAACGCCGCGGTGAGTACCTCGGCGACACCGTGCAGGTGATTCCGCATATCACGGACGAGCTGAAATCGCGGATGATGGCGATGCACGACCCCGACGCCGACGGCGAGGAGCCGGACGTCGTCATCACGGAGATCGGCGGAACCGTCGGCGACATCGAGTCGCAGCCGTTCATCGAAGCGGCTCGGCAGATCCGCCACGACCTCGGGCGCGACAACGTCTTCTTCCTGCACGTCTCCCTGGTTCCGTACCTGGCGCCCTCCGGCGAGCTGAAGACCAAGCCGACCCAGCATTCCGTGGCGGCGCTGCGGAGCATCGGCATCCAGCCCGACGCACTGATCCTGCGGTGCGATCGGCCCGTGCCGGAGGCGCTCAAGAAGAAGATCGCCCTGATGTGCGACGTCGACATCGACGGATGCATCTCGACGCCGGACGCACCGTCGATCTACGACATCCCCAAGGTGCTGCACTCGGAGCAACTCGACGCCTACGTGGTCCGTCAGCTGGGACTGCCCTTTCGCGACGTCGACTGGACCGTGTGGGGCGATCTCCTCGACCGGGTCCATTCGCCGCGCGAGACGGTGCGGATCGCGTTGGTCGGCAAGTACATCGACCTGCCGGACGCGTATCTGTCGGTCACCGAGGCGATCCGTGCCGGCGGCTTCGCCCACCACACGCGCACCGAGATCTCCTGGGTTCCGTCGGACGACTGCGAGACCTACGAGGGTGCGCACGCGGCCCTGCGGGACGTCGACGCGGTTCTGGTGCCCGGCGGGTTCGGGATCCGCGGGATCGAGGGCAAGCTGGGTGCCATCAAGTACGCGCGGGAGAACGGGATCCCGCTGCTGGGACTGTGCCTCGGTCTGCAGTGCGTCGTGATCGAGGCCGCGCGGCAGGCGGGACTGGCCGATGCCAGTTCCACCGAGTTCGATCCCGACACCCCTTCGCCGGTCATTGCGACGATGGCGGATCAGGAAGCGGCCGTGGCGGGCGATGCGGACCTCGGCGGGACGATGCGGCTGGGCGCGTACCCGGCCACGCTGATCCCGGGATCTCAGGTGGCGCGGGCGTACGGCGCCACCGAGGTGAGCGAGCGGCACCGCCACCGCTTCGAGGTCAACAATGCCTATCGGGACAAGATCGCCGAGTCCGGTCTGGTGTTCTCGGGCACGTCGCCGGACGGCAAGCTCGTCGAGTTCGTTGAGTATCCGAAGGACGTCCATCCGTTCCTGGTCGCCACGCAGGCGCATCCGGAGCTCAAGAGCCGTCCCACTCGCCCGCACCCGTTGTTCAAGGCGTTCATCGAGGCCGCGTTGAAGTACAAGACCGCAGTGCGGCTGCCGGTGGAGCTGGAAGGTTACGACGCGAGCGGAGTCGAGATCCTCGAGACCGTCGCAGACGGGGAATGAGGTGCTGAGCCGATGAGCGAGCCGGGATCGCACGAGTTCGTCACGCGGTCGTCGCGGACCGAGTACACCGGAGCGATCCTGGCTCTGCGCATCGACGAGGTGGAGATGCCCGGGGGCCGGACGGCCCGCCGCGAGGTGGTCGAGCACCACGGTGCCGTCGCCGTGGTGGCACGCGACGACGAAGGTCGGATCGCGATGGTGCGGCAGTATCGTCACCCGATCGGACGCCGGTTGCTGGAACTGCCCGCGGGTCTGCTCGACGGCGGACCGCAGGAATCGCCGTTGTCGGCCGCACAGCGGGAGCTCGCCGAGGAGGCGGATCTGGCTGCGGACCGGTGGCGAGTGCTCGTCGACCTGGTCGTGTCTCCGGGGTTCACCGACGAGGCGTTGCGCGTCTATCTGGCGGAGAGTCTCCATCAGTTGCACCCCGCTGATCGTGAGGACGAGGAGGCGGATCTCGTCCTGGAATGGGTGCCGTTGGCCGACGCGGTGCGGATGTGCCTGTCGGGCGAGATCGTCAACGCGACGGCCGTGTCCGGAGTGCTCGCCGCGGCGGCGGCCGACGCGAGCGGTACGGAACTCCGCGCCACGGACGCACCGTGGCGAGATGAGCCGACGGCCTTCGCGGCACGCCGATAGGGCGGCGACAGATGTCCACCGCGACTGTCGACGACGCGATCGCCCGCTACCTCGACCATCTCACGGTGGAACGCGGGTCGGCGGTCAACACAGTCGCCTCCTACCGTCGCGACCTCGAACGGTATCGGTCGTTTCTCGACGGGCGCGGAATCTCCGAGATCGCCGCCATCACCGAGGAGGATGTGCGCGACTTCCTCGTCGCACTGCGGCGCGGGGACCCTGGCAGCGGTGTTCCGGGACTGGCCGACTCGTCGGTCGCGCGGACGCTGGTGGCGGCGCGTGGCTTTCACAAATTCTGTACGGCCGAAGGGTTGGCCGGATCCGACGTCGCGCATGCGGTACGTCCGCCTAAGCCGCCGCGGCGCCTCCCGAAATCGTTGCCGGTAGACGATGTTCTCGCGATCCTCGACGCCGCGGGCTCCGGCGACGGGCCGCGCAGCCTGCGCGATCGAGCGCTCGTCGAACTGCTCTACAGCTGTGGTGCCCGGATTTCGGAGGTCACCTCACTCGACCTCGACGACCTCGATCTGGAGCACCGCGCGGTCGTCTTGCGCGGCAAGGGCGGGAAGGAGCGGATCGTGCCGGTCGGCGGACCGGCGATCGACGCCGTGGACGCGTACCTCGTGCGCGGCCGGCCGGCGTTGGTGAAACGGGCGACGCCGGCGCTGTTCCTGAACGTCCGGGGCGGAAGACTGTCCCGGCAGAGTGCCTGGCAGGTGCTCGTCGACGCCGCGGAACGTGCCGGTGTCGACAAGGAGGTCTCGCCGCACACTCTGCGGCACAGTTTCGCCACGCATCTGCTCGACGGCGGCGCTGACGTTCGCGTGGTGCAGGAATTGCTCGGTCACTCGTCGGTGACGACGACTCAGGTGTACACGCTGGTCACGGTCAACACGATGCGCGAGGTGTATGCGACCGCGCACCCGCGGGCGCGCTGAGTACCGCCCCTCGCCACCCTCACGCCGACCGGTGCTCGGCGACCAGTTCCCGCACAGCGGGTGCCACCTGGGTGCCGATGGTCTCGATCTCGGCCGCGTCGTCCGTCGCGAAGATGAACCCGGTGATGCCGTAGTCGCGGGTGAGACCGGCGAGCTCGTCCACCCAGGATGCCGGCGGACCGCTGAGCAGATCTCCGCGAGCGTCGTTGAAGTGACCGCCGACGTTCAGGTATCGCCGGATAGCCGAGGGGTCACGGCCGGCGTCGATCGCGGCTGCGTCGATCACGGCATTCATCGAGGTCAGATCGCTGACCCCGTTCGGCAGATAGCTGAGCGACGGCAGGCAGCCGTCGCATTTGCGGCCGACGAGTCGGAGCATGCGCGGTTTGTACGCGCCGACGGTGATGCCGATCGGGTGGGCGGGCGCCGGGCCGCGTTTGGCGCCGTCCACCTGGTAGAAGTCACCGCTGAGATGAACGCCGCCGCGGGCCGAGGTGTCCCAGATCGCGCGCATCACGTCGATCGCCTCGTCCAGTGCACGACGGCTTTCTCCGGGGGTGCGACGCGGACCTCCCATCGCCGCGATCGCGTCGACGAAGCCGCCTGCACCCAGTGCGATCTCGCATCGACCGGCGGAGAGCAGATCGAGGCTCGCAGCGGCGCGGGCGAGAACAGCGGGAGGCCGCAGCGGGAGGTTGAGGACGTTTCCGGACAGAATCACGCGCTCGGTCCGCGCGGCGATGAAGCTCAGCAGGGTCCAGGTGTCGAGGAACGCCGGTTGGTACGGGTGGTCCTGGATCGTCACCATGTCGATGCCGGCGTCTTCGGCGGTCAGAGCCAGGTCGACGGCCTGCTGAGGTGCCTTTGACGTACCTGTGACGAAGACGCCGAAACGAAGGTCGAGACCGTAGTCGCTCATGGTTCGCAGACTACGACGACGAGTGCGCGAGCGCAGGCGAGCGCCGACTGTTTTGTCGGAGGTCGGCGGTAGGGTTCGAACATAGAAGCACAGCAGAAGTGTTCTCGGACACTGTGCAGGTCGAAAGGGGGTGGGTTCGATGGACACGTCAGAGGTGCTGCTCCCGGACGACCCGGCCGCCCTCGCCCGCCTATTGGAGGCTGCGGCAACCAAGTTCGCGTCCCTGCCACTGTCCGCGGTCCCCGAAGACACCCTGCTGGAAACCGTCGAGACATTGGAACGTACTCATCGTCGTCTCGACGGTGTCGACGCCGCGGTGTTGGTGGAGGTCTCCGACCGGGCCGTGTATCGCAAAGCCGGGTACCTGTCGGTGCACCAGTATTTGGCGCAGGGGTTGCGGCTCGGTGACGGTGCCGCCCGCCGCCGACGCGTCAGCGCCGCCGGGATCGGACGATTCACCGACCTACAAGGCCAAACCCGCCCACCGGTACTGCCGGCGACCGCGGTCGCGGTGGGCGAGGGTGCGATCGGCGCCGACCACATCCGCGAAATCGACGCCGTCATGGACAAGATCCCCACCGCCATCGACGCCGACACCCGAGCACGCGCCGAGGCACAGCTGGCCTGGGTCGCCCGCGAGCTGAGTCCGGCCGGTGTCCGCACCGCCGGCATCCGACTGCTCGCGCACCTGGACCCGGACGGAACCGTCACCGACGAACGCGACCGCAAACGCCTGCGCGGCTTCACGATCCTGCCCCAAGATCTGCGGCTGATGAGCAAAGTCCGCGGGTATCTGACTCCGGCGTTGCGGGCGGAGATGGAGGCGGCACTGCCGTCGTGGGCGGCACCGGGAATGAACAATCCCGACGACCCGGATTCCCCGTCGGGGACCGTGGAGTCGGCGGACCCGGCCGCTCTGGCGGCCGCGGTGGAGCGTGATACTCGCACTCCGGGGCAGCGCACCCATGATGGTCTGCAGGCGCTGCTGCGCGCCTCCCGCAGTGGTGTTGGGGGTGGTCGGCGGTCGGGTGATCTGGTCGTCACTGTCACCGACCGGGAGTTGGCCGAGCGCGCCGGGGTGGCGTTGACCGCGACCGGGACTCGGGTGCCGGTCGCGGAGTTGATCGAGGTCGCCGCCGCCGCGACTCCGCATCTGGCCGTCTTCTCCGCCCGCACCGGGCAGGCGTTGTATCTCGGACGGGGTCGCCGGCTGGCGTCGCGGGCGCAGCGGTTGATGCTCTTCGCCCGCGACCGCGGCTGCACCGCCCCCGGCTGCGACGCCCCGTTCACCCGGACGCAGGCCCATCACTTCCCCGACTGGGCCGACGGCGGCCCCACCGACATCGACCACCTCGGCGCCGCATGCGGGCGTCACAACCGCTCCGTCGGCCCCCGCCGCGGCCAGTGGCAGACGATGATCCTGATCGACGGACCCCACGCCGGCAGAGCCGCCTGGCGACCGAGCGACAACCGCACCGCCCGACGATGGCGGATCAACCAGATCCACCACGCTGAACTGCTCCCGGGCCACGAACCCCAGCCGCCGCCGTTGCCGCAACCGAGGCTGTGAATCGCACTGTCGGGACGGCTATCCCGTTCGGCCGCCGACGGGCGGTCGGCTTCAGTCTCAAGGCGAGGTTGAGGACTCGGCCGACACTCCGACGCCGCCGATTGCGGTTGCGACGTCGGGCGATCATGAACGGACCGGCCAGGTGCAGCAGGTCTGCGGAGCGCCTGCCGTGGACGTCCGTCTCGACACATTAGGATCGAGACGACCAGTTTCGCAGCGTGCACAACCGGGGAGGAGCATCGAACAGGTGAGTGCATCCAACCCCCGCGGCAAAGCACAGCAGGGTCAACTCGACGTGCCGGCGGACAAGCTCGGGCCGACGGGACGCCCCTACCGCGACATTCCGGACCCCGCGCCCCGCGAGAAGCACGGCCCGGCGGTCATCGTCGCGATGTGCAACCAGAAGGGCGGCGTCGGCAAAACCACCTCGACGATCAATCTCGGTGCCGCACTTGCCGAATGCGGTCGACGCGTACTGCTCGTCGACCTCGACCCGCAGGGGGCGCTGTCCGCCGGTCTCGGGGTGGCGCACCATGAACTCGAAGAGACGGTCCACAACCTCCTGGTCCCGCCGTACGCGGCGACCGACGACGTCCTCATGCGCACCCGCGTCGACGGACTCGATCTGCTCCCGTCGAACATCGATCTGTCGGCGGCCGAGATCCAGCTCGTCACCGAGGTCGGGCGCGAACAGGCGCTCGCCCGTGCGCTGCACCCGGTGGCCGACCGGTACGACTACATCCTCATCGACTGTCAGCCGTCGCTCGGCCTGCTCACCGTGAATGCGCTGGCGTGCGCCGACAACGTCGTGATTCCCATGGAGTGCGAGTACTTCAGCCTTCGCGGGCTCGCACTTCTCACCGACACCATCGAGAAGGTTCACGATCGACTCAATCCCAAGCTCGAACTCGGGGGCATCCTGGTCACCATGTTCGACCAGCGCACTCTGCACTCGCGGGAAGTGATGGCCCGCGTGGTCGAGGTGTTCGGCGACGCCGTGTACGACACCGTCATCAACCGAACCGTACGGTTCCCGGAGACGTCGGTCGCCGGTGAGCCGATCACGTCATGGGCGCCGAAGTCGTCGGGGGCGAAAGCGTATCGCGACCTCGCACGTGAGGTGATCGCCCGCAACGAGACTCAGGCGTGACCGGGACCGATGAGACTCTGACCCCCGTCGGCGACGGGCCCGCGACCTCCGGCCCGGAGACGGCAGACGCCGAGGCGGGCGGGCGGAGCGACGGCTTCCAGGTCCGCCTCGCCAACTTCTCCGGGCCGTTCGACCTACTGCTCAACCTGATCAGCCAGCACCGCCTCGACGTCACAGAGGTGGCGCTCCACGTGGTGACCGACGATTTCATCGCATACACCAAGGCGCTGGGCGCCGAGGCCGACCTCGAACAGACCACTGAGTTCCTGGTGATCGCCGCAACCCTGCTCGATCTCAAAGCCGCGCGGTTGCTGCCCTCCGGCGAGGTGGAGGACCCCGAAGACCTGGCGCTGCTCGAAGCCCGCGACCTCCTGTTCGCGAGGCTTCTGCAGTACCGTGCCTACAAGCAGGTCGCCGTCCTGTTCGGCGAACTGGAGGCGGCAGCGCTGCAACGGTATCCGCGCGCTGTTTCGCTGGAGGCGAGGTTCGAAGATCTCCTGCCCGAGGTGGATCTGGGAGTGAATCCGCAGCGATTCGCGGAGATCGCTGCGGCGGCCGTCGTACCGAAGCCGAAGCCGACCGTCGGGCTCGACCACCTGCACGGATCCACGGTGTCGGTGCCCGAACAGGCCAAACGGCTCACCGAACTGCTCACCGCGGCCGATGGTCAGTGGTTGACGTTCGGGGCATTGGTGGCAGAGTGCGCGAACGGACTCGAGGTGGTCGCCCGGTTCCTGGGATTGCTCGAGCTGTATCGGGAGCGCGCGGTGCAGTTCGAGCAGCCGGAGCCGCTCGGTGAGCTCAAAGTCTGTTGGACCGGCGACCGCGAAGCACAGGAGATCGACATCGAGAAGTCGGAGGACTACGGATGACGACAGAACCGGGGATGACGAGCGATCATGGGCGGACGGACGAACCCGACATGGACGCCGGCATCGACGAGGGCGATCACCTGGAAGACGACGAGTTGCGGGCCGCTCTGGAAGCGGTGCTCCTCGTCGTCGACACGCCGGCAACGGTGGACGAACTCGCGTCCGCTGTCGGTCAGGACCGCACACGCGTCCGGCAGCTGCTTCGGCGGATGAGCGCCGACCTCACCGCGGCAGGCAGCGGGATCGACCTTCGCTTCGCCGGCGACGGATGGCGCTTCTACACCCGCTCCGACTACGCGCCCTACGTCGAGAAGCTGCTGCTCGACGGCACGCGGAGCAAGCTGACGCGGGCGGCGCTCGAAACGCTCGCCGTGGTCGCCTACCGGCAACCCGTCACCCGTGCTCGCGTGAGCGCGATCCGCGGAGTCAACGTCGACGGAGTGGTGCGGACACTGCTCGCACGCGGGCTCATCAGCGAGGCCGGGACCGACGAGACGACGAACGGCACGCTGTACGTCACCACCGAGCTCTTTCTCGAGCGGCTCGGTCTCGCGTCCTTGAGTGATCTGCCCGACATCGCACCCCTGCTTCCGGGCGTCGACGTGATCGACGACCTCGGCGAGGAACTCCTCGACGATCCGCGATTCGCCAAACTGGGCGGTGGCCAGGCACAATCGAATGTTGATGTCTCGGCGCAGGCATTGGCGGAGGCCGATGAGGGCTGAGCCGCCTCGGGCCGTGACACCACCTGAAAATCAATACAGTTGAAGGACACTTCATGGCATCCGCTAGCCGAGACGGCACACCGGGAAAGCGACGAGGGAGCGGGACCAACCGCTCGTCGTCGGACAAACAGAATGCACGCGGCAAGAACGTGGCAGGCAAGAAGGGCGCTCCCTCGGGCAAGCGCGGCGCGCCGGCCAAACGCGGTGGTCCGGGACAGCAGCTGTCGAGCCGCAAGCCGCATCGCAAAGGCAGCTCCCGCGTCGACGTCGAGTCGGGCAAGATCCGCCTCAACAACTCCAAACCCGCCCGGCACCAGGTGGCTGAGGTGGAGGGCGACGGCGTCACCTACGTCTCCGACGGGATGCGACTGCAGAAGGTCCTCGCGGCGGCGGGCGTCGCCTCCCGTCGAGGCGCCGAGGAACTGATCGCCGCCGGACGTGTCGAGGTCGACGGCGAAGTGGTCGTCGAGCAGGGACTGCGGATCGACCCGAACACCGCGATCATCAAGGTCGACGGCGCCCGCGTCGTCATCGACGAGTCCAAGCAGTACCTGGCGCTGAACAAGCCCAAGGGCTGGCACTCCACGATGAGCGACGAGCACGGCCGACCCTGCATCGGTGACATCGTCGCCGAGCGTGTGATGGCCGGTCAGCGCCTCTTCCACGTCGGGCGGCTCGACGCCGACACCGAAGGACTGCTCCTGCTCACCAACGACGGCGAGCTCGCGCATCGCCTGATGCACCCGTCGTACGAGGTGCCGAAGACGTACCTGGCGACGGTGCGCGGCGAGGTCAACCGCGGTCTCGGTCGAGAGCTGCGTCGGGGAGTGGAGCTCGAGGACGGCCCGGTGAGCGTCGACTCGTTCGCGCTCCTGGAGGTGAATCAGGGCAAGTCGTTGATCCGGCTGACCCTGCACGAAGGGCGCAAGCGAGTCGTGCGTCGCCTGCTCGCCGAGGTTGGTTTCCCCGTGACACGACTGGTCCGTACCGACATCGGTCCGGTCGCGCTCGGCAAGCAGCGTCCCGGCAGCCTGCGCGTCCTCGACAACAAGGAGATCGGCGCGCTGTACAAGGCGGTGGGAATGTGACCGGCGTCAGCGAACCGAGTGCTGCTGAGCCGATGAGGGTCGTCACGATCGACGGCCCTGCGGGAACCGGCAAGTCGACGGTCTCGGGCAAGCTGGCGTCCCGTATCGGGGCCCACATGCTCGACACCGGAGCGATGTACCGTGCCGCGACGCTCGCCGTCCTGCGGGCGGGAGTTCGGCCCGACGGTGACGAGGTCGGCGACATCGTCGACGCCGCCGATATCCGGCTGACGGCCGGCGGCGACGACGCGGGGGACACCCAGGTGTTCCTCGACGGTGAAGATGTCTCCCGAGAGATCCGCACCGACGAGGTCACCGCGGCGGTGTCCGCGGTGTCGGCGAACCCGCGGGTGCGCGAGAAGCTCGTCGAACTGCAGCGCGCGCACGCCGACGACGCGTACCTGGTCGTCGAAGGACGTGACATCGGCACCGTGGTATTCCCGGACGCCGCACTCAAAGTGTTCCTGACCGCGACGCCCGAGGCCCGGGCCGAGCGGCGTCACCGGCAGAATCTCGCTGCCGGCCGCGAGAGCATTCTCTCCGAGGTCCTCGACAGCGTGAACCGTCGCGACCATCTGGATTCGACCCGAGCGGTGTCGCCGCTGCGCGCGGCCGACGACGCGGTGCTGGTCGACACCAGCGACATGACCCTTGAGCAAGTGATCGACCGGCTCGCCGAGCTGGTCGCCGAGCGGATCGGAGTCCGCCCATGAGTGACGATTTCTCCACCGAGTTCGCCGACCCCAACCTGGCCGGCGACGGCACATGGTCGGACGAGGGCGATTGGGACCTGTCCGATTTCGTGACCGACGACGCCGCGGGAGAGAGCGCCGCACTGCCGGTGGTCGCGATCGTGGGACGGCCGAACGTCGGCAAGTCGACCTTGGTGAACCGCATTCTCGGTCGTCGTGAGGCGGTCGTCGAAGACGTCCCGGGTGTCACGCGTGACCGTGTGTCGTACAAGGCCGACTGGATCGGCCGCCAGTTCATGGTCACCGACACCGGTGGGTGGGAGCCGGATGCCAAGGGGATGGGCCTGGCGATCGCCGCCCAGGCCGAGTACGCGATGCGCACGGCTGATGCGATCGTCCTCGTCGTGGACGCCACCGTCGGCGCCACTGCCACCGATGAGGCCGTCGCCCGTGTGCTGAGGCGGTCGAAGACCCCGGTGCTGCTGGCGGCGAACAAGGTCGACTCTGAGCGGATGGAAGCCGAGGCTGCATCGCTGTGGTCGCTCGGGCTGGGGGAGCCGCACACCATTTCGGCTGCTCACGGCCGCGGTACCGGAGATCTCCTGGACAAGATCCTCGAGGTTCTGCCGGAGTCGCCGCGCGAACGATTCGCCGTCGGCGGTCCGCGGCGTGTCGCGCTCGTCGGAAAGCCGAACGTCGGTAAGAGCTCGCTGCTGAACAAGTTGGCCGGTGAGGAACGCGCTGTGGTCGACAACGTCGCGGGCACCACCGTCGACCCCGTCGACGAGTTGATCGAACTGGGCGGCAAGCCCTGGCAGTTCGTCGACACCGCCGGATTGCGCCGCAAGGTGCGGAACGCCACCGGGCACGAGTACTACGCGTCGCTGCGGACCCGTGCGGCACTGGACTCGGCCGAGGTGGCTCTGCTGCTGATCGATGCCAGTCAGACGATCACCGAGCAGGACCTGCGCGTGCTGTCGATGATCGTCGACAGCGGTCGTGCGCTCGTCGTCGTGTTCAACAAGTGGGACCTCGTCGACGAGGACCGCCGCTACGAGCTCGACAACGAGATCGACCGTGAGTTGGCGCGTGTGCCGTGGGCACGGCGGGTCAACATCTCGGCGATGACCGGGCGGAGCGTCCAGAAGCTGGTTCCCGCGCTCGAGGGCGCGCTGGAGTCGTGGGACAAGCGCATCTCCACCGGTCAGCTCAACTCGTGGCTCAAGGAGATCATCGCCGCCACGCCGCCGCCGGTGCGCGGAGGGCGGCAACCGCGTGTCATGTTCGCCACTCAGGCCGCGACCAGACCTCCGACCTTCGTGCTGTTCACCACCGGCTTCCTGGAGGCGGGCTACCGGCGCTTCCTGGAGCGGAAACTGCGCGAGCGGTTCGGCTTCGACGGTTCGCCCGTGCGGATCAACGTCCGTGTGCGCGACAAGCGCGACCGAAAGAAGTAACTACGTGCCCACAGCGCCTGAGCACGTCGAAGTGTCCAGGCGCTGTGGCACAATTCCGGCATGTTGATCATCGGAATCGTCCTCTGGGGCATGCTCATCGGTGCTGCCGCCCAACTGATCCTCGGAACCGGCCGCAAGGGGCTCAACTGGGGCATGGCTCTGGCCTCGGGCCTCATCGGCTCATTCGTGGGCGGACTCTTGATCAGCCTGATCGCCGGTGACGGTATCGAGTTCCGTCCCAGCGGCATCATCGGCTCCATCATCGGGGCTCTGATCGTCTCCGCGATCTGGATCGCGGTCGACCGTCAGCGCGCCGAAAAGTAGCCGTACGCAGGCGATTAGCAGTCTGGCCGTCGGGTGAGCTAAGGTGAATTCGCTTCGCCAGGCGGAGCAGACGGGCTGTGGCGCAGTTTGGTAGCGCACTTGACTGGGGGTCAAGTGGTCGCAGGTTCAAATCCTGTCAGCCCGACGTCGTGACCAGCACTTATGTGCTGGTCACAGTCGTGTGTGCCCTCTACGTGGGGTTAAAGGCCAGAATGTGTGTACGGTTCGGGCGTGGCGTCGGGTGGTTTACCGGTTTCGGCCTCCCCATCCGTGTTGGATGCCGTTGCCGTCTTCCCAGTTGAAGCCTGTGTCGTAGGCGGCGGGCCCGATCTGCTCGTCCTCGACGGGCGTTTCCTTCGGTCGCTGCGGTGGTGGGTTGTGGTGCTCTTCGCGGACCAGGCTCCACGGATCGTGTGGGTGGGCGGTGAGGCTGTTGAGCTTCCATTCGGCGGCTCGGCGGGCGTGCTCGGTCAGAAGTCCTCGGTGAGCGCGGAACAGGTCTTTGAGACCTTTGTTGGGGCCGCCTTCGAGCGGTGAGGTGGTCCGCGGCAGGGGGTGCTCTTCATCGGTCAGGCGGGGGTCGATCCAGGTGAACAGGTGCTCTTCTGAGATCAGCCGCCGGAACAGTCCTCGGGTCTTGCGTAGGTCGCGGTGGGTGTACCACCAGGTGCTGGTCTCGGCGACGCCCTTCGGGCGCACAGCGTGCGGGCGGGCGTAGGTCCGGTGCCGGAGGAATCGGTCGTGCTTGATTTCCCAGTCGTTGTAGGCCTGAAGCCAGAGCACGGCCTGCTCGGAATTGCGGATGTTCATCAAAGCGGTTGTCAGAGTGACAATTTCACGGGCAGCATCGAGTCGGGGTTTGAAGGTGTGGTGGCGGCGCACGGTCTGGAAGATGTGGAAGTAGCAGCGCTGGACTCGAGTGGTGGGCCAATCGTCAGCGATCGCGGCGAGCAGGCCGCGGCCACCGTCGATGACCGCGACGTGCGGGGCGGGTTGGCGTTGCAGGATTTGCTGCCATGAAGCGCCCTGGGTTGAAGCGCCCTGGGTTTCGTTCCGTGGTTACACGGTCGCGGGCGCGGTCGTCGTGGTGTGAGTGTAGGTCGCTTCGACGTTCGCCGGGGTGCGGTAGCCGAGAGCTTCGTGGAGCCGGGAGGTGTTCCACCAGTGGACCCAGCCCATCGTGGCGAGCTCAACCTCGCTGACTGACTCCCAGATCCGCTTGGAGTAGATCAACTCCGCCTTGTATAGGCCGTTCACTGTCTCGGCCAGCGCGTTATCGTAGCTATCGCCGACGGTACCTACTGAAGCCGTAACTCCCGCGGCGAGCAGAGCGTCCGAATAGGCGAGCGAAACGTATTGACTACCCCTGTCGGAATGGTGGATCAATCCGCTTTCGTTCCTGCTCACCCCGGTGGACTGCAGTGCATGCTCCAGTGCGAGCAATGGCAGAGACTCCGTGTGGAGCGTGGGCGCGACCGCCCAGCCGACAATTCTGCGACTGAAGACATCGGTAACGAATGCGACGTAGCAGAACCCGGAGAGCATCCGGACGTAGGTGATGTCGGCGACCCAAAGCTGCTGCGGTCGATCCGCGACGAACCGCCGTTCAACGAGCTCCGGGCGCTGGTCATCTCCGTCTGCGGAGCAGGTGGTGACGGGCTTTCGACCTCGGCGAACGCCCTGCAGGCCGGCGATCTTCATCAGCCTCGCGACCTGGTCGCGACCGACGTTCCATCCTGCGTGGCGCATTGCGTGCCACATCTTCCGGACCCCATAGACGCTGTAGTTCGCCTGATGAATCCGCTGCACCTCCTCCGCCAGCATCTCGTCCCGAACGCTGCGAGCGGAGGCCGGCCTGTTCTTGGCAGCGCGGTATCCGCGGGAGGTGATGAACCCACATTCTGTCGCACTGAGGATGCGGCAGATGGCCTCGACCCCGAACTTCTCGCGATGCATGTCGACGAACGCGATCATTTCGTCGTGGGGCGGTCGAGTTCCGCTGCGAAAAACGCTGAGGCGGCCTTCAGGATCTCGTTCGCACGTCGCGCCTCGGCGAGCTCCCGCCGGAGACGGCGATTCTCCTCCTCGAGCGGCTCTCCCGGTCCGACCGGCTCGGTGGCGCCGTAGCGATTGCACCAGATCCGCAGCGTCTCTGTGCCGACACCGAGCTGCGGCGCGACGGCACGGATCGATGCTGCGCGAGGGCCGCCCTCGCGGGCTTGGCGGTCGTAGACCATGCGCACGGCACGCTCACGCAGCTCTGGACTGAACTTCTTGGGCATACTCCGATTCTCCTTGCTGAGACTCGGAACGGAACCCAGGGCGCTTCACGGTGGAACTATGGGTCATTTTTGGGTAGACCTGGCGACCTACAACCGAGCCGACACCTCCTGGCAAGGGCATGCCGAGCAACAGGACGACTACCTCGCCATTCGGACTATCAAACGACCCGACGAGGGACTCCCACAGCCGGGGAGTACTCCCATGCCAGACGCCGTTTATGGCGCTACTGAGGTCGGCGGGACGGTTGCCTACGACATTCGAAGTGTCCCCGAGAACAGCGTAATGGGGGGTAACAAGATCTCTGTACGCTCCTACCTCGCGCGCGGATTCGTTGTCGGTGTTGACCCGAGCGAGCTAGCCAGTGCGAAGGTTGTCTCGATCACCGCGAACTTCTATGGACTTGTCATGTGGAGCGGAGCGAAGGGCGCTCACATCGACTACGACCGGCAGCCAGACGGCCGGGTCAACACAATGACCTACACGGTTCGCCGGGTGACTCCGATCACTGCGGAGATCAGCGACCGGCGGACCCTGGAGATTGGTGTCAGTTGGGAAGCTAGCGAGCGCCAGTTCGATCAGTTCTCGGCGTCGACACCACTGACATTCACCATCACCAGATCTAGGCCCGGTACATGGTATGAACTCATTCGCCCGGTGATTGCCTTCCAGGATCTAATCAACTTGGCCTACGACGCTTTCGTCCCGTGCGTCGGCGGTTCGCTAGTCCCTCACTACCGGAAGGACGTTGAGCCGAGCAAGGGTGCGCTGTGGAGCAACTCGCTCATGGACGTTCCCGAGGGGGTAAAGCGTGCCTCGGAGAAGTCCGAGCGGCCGGCCTTCTCACTCGGGGCAATTGGTGGTGCGCCAGGCGTGCGGCGATGGCTGTTGTTGGCTGAGACGCATCCCCGCGCGGTGGGGCCGTTGACCAGCGCTCGCCGATTCGGCATGACGACGGTCGAGGTCGAGCTAATGAACATCGCCGTCGCTATCGAGTACTGGGTCGGAGCGTGCAAGAAGGAGTCGACTACGAGGCCGAAGTGGACCAAGGTCAAGAACAAGGGGTACGCCGAATTGCTGGCTATGCACGTTGGTTCAGCGTTCCGGAAGTTCGTCGGTGGTGATGAGTGCAAGTGGGCGCGGCTGTTCTGGGACCGATACACAGCTCTGAAACACGACCCATTGGTTTCGTATGACTCGTACGAGATTTCGACCCTGATGAGGAGCGGACGGATACTCCTGATGTGTGCTCTACTCAACCGGGTAGCAGGTTCTAAAGCGCCCACGAGATGGATCTGTCAGTCCACCCAGTTCTATCACTTGGGCGAGCGCACGCGGGACCTCATGGCGAGTAATCCGAAGCTCTTTCGGCGGTAGCGCGTTACCTCACAGGCGTGGTGATCCCGGCCGCGCATGACGGTCAGGCCACGCCGGGACAGAACTCGTGTTTCTGGCGCCGCGCGCCGGTGACGGCGTGGAGTCCGACGGGTCCGCCTCCGCTGAGTCCGGCCGATGCCGGAGTGAGGGCGGCCATGTCGGCGCCGATGCCGGTGTGCTGGCCGGCGGAGTGCCGTGGAGCTCGTGGTGGGTTCGGCCGGCGTCGGGTCGGTGCCGACGCCCCGCCCTGGCGCCGGCGGGCGGCCATGTTGGCCTCCGTGGCCTGGGCGCGGTTGGTCGGGAGTGCTCCGCCGGCTCGCTGCGCAGACGTCGCGCGCTCTCCGCTGGTGCCGTGTTGGCGGTGGAGACGGGCTAGTGAGACTTGGGGCCGGGCGGCTCGGTCGTCGGGGATCTGGCCCCCGTTGCGGAAGTTCGGAATCTGGCCGCCATCGCGGAACGGGGAGATGCCAGCGGAACTGAGATCGACGTCCCCAACGAACGGTAGGTTCTTCGCCAGCCAGGTGACTCGTGATCCGCTCCACTCCATGCCGAAGTGCGGGATATGGTCCATGATGCCCACGGCGTGAATCTCCTTGTGTTGAAACGGAACCGAGGCCCAGGCGCCGCGCGGCGGAGTGCGGAACCTGGGCCTCGGAGTCAGAGGGTCATTGTCAGGCGGCGGTGCCGACCTTGACGATGGCCTCGGGGCGGTAGACGCTCACGCCGAACCGGCCCTCGACACGGACGCGGGTCTGGTTGCGCTCGAACAGTTCGCCCGAGGTGTCCCACTCGATATCGACGGCCGCGCCCACGACGTCCACGCTCACTGCCGACGGGTCCAGGACCACGGCTGTCTTTGCCGGGAGCGCGGTGGTCAGGACCGCGCGGAGTCCCCACAGCTCACGTTCCATGAGGTCAATCGGGACGACTCGGAATGCGATGGCGTCGTCCGAGGTGGCCAGGAGTTCCACGGCCTCCCAATCGGCCGGGGAGATGAACAGGACGCTCGGCTCGTAGCCGAGGGTTTCCTGGGCCGTGATGGCCTTACGGATGGACGTCAGGGCGTTGGTGGCGAACGCCTGGATCTGCACGCCGCTGGTGTTGAGGAGTCCGGTCAGGTGGGCGCCGGTGCCGTCTCCGCCGATCACCTCGACCTCCAGGGCCTTGTCCAGGCCGTAGACGAGAACTGTACAAGACCGGCGGCGAGCTCGTGGCGCCGGCATCGTGTTCACCGTCGTTCTCGGCGGGACCGCCGTGCACGTCGACCGATGGGATCCGGACTGGGGCGTGCAGGTGATCCGGGAGGAAGGGGTGACCACCTTCTTCGGCGCACCCACGTTCCTGCAGGACATGATGCGCACCGATCTCGCCGGCGATGCGGACAACCCGCTCTCGTGCCTGGTGATCGCGGGATCGTCGGTACCGCGGAATCTGCCGGTCCAAGCCGCGGAGGCTCTCGGCGCCTACGTGGCTCCCGCCTGGGGGATGACCGAGTGCAGCATCCTCGTCTCGTGTACGCCGAAGGAGTCGGACGCCATTCTGCGCACCGACGGGTCGGTCTTCGAGGGCTCGGAGATGCGCGTGGTCGACGTCGACGGCAACGAGTGCCCGGCCGGAGTGGTCGGCGACCTCCTGATGCGGAGCCCCGGTGTGGTCTACGGTTACTTCGACCGACCCGATGCCACATCGCGAGACTATCGCCCGGGACTGTGGTTCTCGACCGGCGACCGAGCCGGCATCGACGAACACGGCTGGATCTCCCTGTCGGGACGGAGCAAGGACATCGTCATCCGGGGCGGCGAGAACATCCCGGTGACCGACATCGAGTCGTTGATCTTCGACCACCCCGACGTGTTGAACACGGCCGTCATCGGCATTCCCGACGAACGGCTCGGTGAACGTGTCTGCGCGGTGCTCGTGATGAAGGACGGCCGGCCCGCGCGCACGCTCGCAGGGCTGTCGGAATACCTTCTCGCGCAAGGGCTCTCGAAGCACTACCTCCCCGAACGTATTGTCACGCGCGGTGAATTGCCGATCACGCCCAGCGGCAAGATTCAGAAGTTCCGACTGCGGGAATCGCTGACTGACGGAGTCGGTGGCGCGGGCTGAATCGACGCGCCATGTCATGTATCGACGACTACATCGAGGTGCTGCGGAACTCCCGCAGGCCGGACCAGACCATGCAAGAGACGGAGACGAAGATGAGCTTGCCCACCAGGGTCGGGGTGTACGGAGGCGGACGGATGGGAGCCGGGATCGCGCACGCCTTCCTGTGTTCCGGCACCGCGGTCACGGTGATCGAAGCGGACGACTCCGCCGCCGACCGCGCTCGCGATCGGATCGCTTCGAGTCTGACCAAAGCGGCGGAGAGGGGCGTGCTCGCCGATTCCGTCGACGACGTACTTCGCCGAGCCGACGTCACCACCGGCGCTGAGAACCTCGCCGAATGCGGACTGGTCATCGAGGCGGTGCCGGAGATGGTCGAGGTCAAAGCGGAGGTCCTGGCGCGCATAGAGAAGACCGCTCCGCTCGCCGTCGTGGCGACCAACACCAGTTCGCTGTCGATCGACGGTCTGGCCGATTCACTCACCTCACCGGAGAAGTTCATCGGTCTGCACTTCTTCAACCCGGTGCCGGCCAGCGACCTCGTCGAGATCGTCGTCGGCACGAAGACGTCCGAGACACTGGTCGCCGATGCTCAGCAGTGGGTGCGCGACATCGGGAAGACCGGTATCACCGTCACGGACTCGCCGGGGTTCGCTTCGTCGCGGCTCGGAGTGGCGATCGCACTCGAGGCGATGCGGATGGTGGAGGAAGGTGTCGCCTCCGCGGCGGACATCGACACGGCGATGACCCTCGGCTACAAGCATCCCACCGGACCCTTGCGCACTACGGACATCGTCGGACTCGACGTCCGTCTCGCCATCGCCGAGCATCTCGCCAAGGAGATCGGACCGAGGTTCGAGCCGCCCGCGATCCTCCGTGACAAGGTGGCAGCCGGGCATCTCGGCCGCAAGACTGGGCAGGGATTCTACGAATGGTGAGCTGTTCGGTCGGTTGAGCGGTCATCCATGACTGCCGAGGGCGCTGAACGCGCCGTTCCGGCACAATGGGCCGCATGAAGCTCTCTGACACGATCGCGTCCGCCGGTGCCTGGGTTCTGGAGAACGGTCATCGTGCGCTCCTGGCGATCACCGGCGGGCGCTTCCCGAAGCGCATGCTGGGGATGCAGACTCTTGAGCTTCACACGATCGGAAGGAAGTCGGGGCAGCGCCGGTCGACGATGCTCACGGCACCGATCTACTCGGCCGATCAGATCGTGGTCGTCGCCTCGAAGGGCGGACACTCCGACCACCCCGACTGGTACAAGAACCTTGCAGCGAACCCCGACGTGGAGGTGACTGTCGACGGTACGACGACCTCATGGACCGCGCGACGGGCGAGCGCCGAGGAGAAGTCGCGGCTGTGGCCGTCGATCGTGAAGATCAACCCCGGCTACGAGGGCTACCAGCGCAAGACCGATCGGGACATCCCCGTGGTCATTCTCACGCCGCGCGGCAGGTAAGACCGACGCGAGGGTGTCAGGTGGTGCCGTGGCGAAGGAATCCGTAGAGGCCGGCGCGGTAACCGCGCTGATAGCTCAGGTCGTCGTCGGGGTCGGTGCCGTTCTCGAGAACTGACGCCGCGTGGTGCCGCGCCCACGTCGGCGGAAGGCTCGACAGGTAGGCGAGCGACTCGTCGAACCCCTGCTGGAAGAGGTCCGGATCGAGGCATGCGTCGAGTTCCGGATCGACGAGCGGATACGACGTCGGCAGACGCGTCACGGTGGCGTGACCGCTGAGCGGCGCGGTCGTCTGAGGGTCGGCGGAGTGAGCGGTCATCGGCGGGTTCGTCTTTCAGCGAGGGTTCGGTACAGGGTGGCTCGGCTGACTCCGAGTTCGGCGGCTATCGCGGGTACGGGATGGCCGGCGGCACGCATGCGCTCGGCGGCGGCGGCTTGGGTCTCGTCCAGCGCGCGGGGCCGGCCGACGCCGGAAGCGGCGTGGGAGCGCCGATGCGGAGACCGACGGTGTTCCGATGTCGGCTCCTCGTCGTCGAGCTCGGCGAGGGACGCCAGGACGCCGACGATCATCGCTCCGGCGGGGTCCGCGGTATCGACTCCCTCGCGCAGCGACTGCAGTCCGATCCGCCGCCGAGTGAGTTCGCGCGCACTCGAGAGCACTTCGCGTGCGGTGCGGCCCAGTCGGTCGACGCCGACGACGACGGCGGTGTCTCCGGGCCTCGCGTAGTCGAGCAGCGCTGCCCAGCCGGGGCGCTCGGAGGAGGGGGTGCCGGCGCCGGACCTGTCGCTGTAGATCCGCGACGGTTCTACGCCGGCATCGGTGAGCGTATCGATCTGTGCCTCGAGTCGCTGAGACCCTCCGGGCGCGCGTGCATAGCCGAGTCGGTACCCGGCGCCGACGGCCTCATCGTCTCTCATGTCTCACAATGTATCGCAAAAGGGGCGGGTCTTGGTTTTGCGACACTCCCGAATTCGAGTGGTCCGCTCAGCCTGGTCGAGCGAGCGCAGTGGGGGCGGGGTCGTTCCTGCGGTGGTGGTGGTTCATTTCGACTCGCTGCGCTCGCTCAATAAGCCTGAATATGAGGCCTGACTGGGTCGCGCTCGCTCAGTGAGCGCGAAGATTGGGCCTCGCGGGGTCGCTCGCAGTAAGCCTGAAGATCAGCCCGGCGGGATCGCTCGCTCACCAGACCTCGTCGCAATAATAATTTTGCGACTGTCGCATAATGGTGAGATGCGAAAACGCTGCTCGCCTCGCCCGGGTGGGGGGCGAGACGAGCAGCGCGGGAGTTCTTGGAGGGGCTGGGGCGGGGTCAGCCGACCGGGGTGGGGAGGACCGACTCGAACGCGCGGCCCGACCGGGGGCGCGCGGAACCCATCTGCTTCGAGTCGCACAGGAAGGAGACGAGGTCGGCGAGAGTGTCCGCGGACGGCCGCGGCTCGTAGCCGAGCTGTGTCCGTGCCTTGCTGATGTCGACGACGGGTTGGGCGACCAGCGCCGCGATGGACGCACGCGAGACGAGGTCGGAGCCGAACAGATGGCTGATCGGTTCGGCGATGGGGACCACCACGTTCAGCAGACGCAGCGGTACGGCGAACAGCGGGCGGAATCGCCCGCAGAGCTCTGCGACGGCGCGCATGGCCTCGAAGAGGCAGACCTGTTCACCGCCGAGCAGGTAGTTCTCGCCGGTGGCGCCGTGCGCGGCGGCGAGGGTGAGGCCCTTGGCCACGTCACGGACGTCGACAAGATCGAAGTTGCCCTCGACGAACAGGGGGACTCTGCCCTGCGCCGCGTCGCGCAACATGCCGTTGATGCGTGAGAGTCCGTGGTCGACGGGACCGTACACACCGGTCGGGTTGCAGATCACGGCGTCGAGCCCGTCCGCGATCACCTTGCGCAGTTCCTGCTCGCCCGCCCATTTCGATCGGTCGTACACCGGGAGCGCGGGATTCTCCGAGCGCGCGGAGTTCTCATCGACGATCCCGTTGTCGGTGTACTGGTCGAAGGAGTGAATCGAGCTGCAGTGGACGAAGCGTCGCACACCGGCGGCGAGCGCGGCTCGAGCGGTGGATGCAACGCCCTGTGTATTCACTCGCCAGGCGAGTTCGTCCTGCTGTTTGAGGGTGATCATCGCGACGAGGTGATACACGGTGTCGACGCCGTCGAACGCGGCGACGAGTGCGTCGTGGTCGAAGATGTCGGCGGCAGTCCAGGTCACCTGCGGGTGATCGAGGCCGTGCGCCGGCGACACCCGGTCGATGGCGACGACGTCGTGCCCGTCGGCGACGAGCTGGTTGACCAGGTTGGTTCCGACGAATCCAGCAGCTCCGGTGACGGCGACCTTCATGTGCATCCTCATTCCCGACGTGACAGACCACAGTGCCCGGTGATCTGGCGTGCCCCGTCCCAGCAGACTAGAACACGTTCTAATTCGCACGAGGCTATCTGGCCCGCTCACCGCCGCGCAAGGGTGTCGCGGATTTGTCGTCCGCGCCGGGGGTTCGCACGTGCCGTTACCGGCCCCGTCTGCGCGCGGTCCGGGGTACTGTCCGAGGAATGTCTGAACAGGCAGTGCGCGCGGTGCGACCGCTGCGAGCGGCGATGGTCGTCGGTGCACTCGGCGTGGTGTTCGGAGACCTGGGGACGAGTCCGATCTACACCGTTCAGACGGTCTTCGACCCGAGGGACCCGCACCCGATCGCGCCGACGTCCGACAACGTCTACGGCGTGGTCTCGCTGATCTTCTGGTCGGTGATGATCATCGTGACCCTCACGTATGTGCTGCTCGCCATGCGCGCGGACAACGACGGCGAAGGCGGGATTCTCGCTTTGATGACCCTCCTGAAACGGTGGGTGGAACAGATCGATCCGCGGACGTTCATCGTGCTCTCCGCACTCGGCATCCTCGGAGCCGCACTCTTCCTCGGGGACAGCATCATCACCCCCGCGATCTCGGTGCTGTCGGCCGTCGAGGGCCTCAAAGTGGTCGATCCGGAGCTGCATTCCTGGGTGGTCCCGCTGACCGCATTGATCGTCTTCGTGCTGTTCCTCGCCCAGCGGTTCGGCAGCGGCGGCGTGGGTCGCTACTTCGGGCCGGTGATGGCGGCGTGGTTCGTCGTCATCTCGGTGCTCGGAATACACGGAATCACAGCCGAACCCGGCATCCTGCGCGCACTGTCGCCGACCTACGCGGTCGGTTTCGTCGCCGGTCATTTCCACGTCGCGTTCTTCGCGCTGGCCGCGATCGTGCTCGCCGTGACCGGGGCCGAGGCGCTCTACGCCGACATGGGCCATTTCGGGCGCAGACCCATCTCCACCGCATGGATCCTGATCGTCGCGCCGGCCCTGACACTCTGCTACCTCGGTCAGGGCGCCCTGGTGCTTCACGACGTCCGCAATCTGAGCGCGCCGTTCTTCCTGCTGAGCCCGCAGTGGGGGCAGATCCCGCTCGTGATGCTGACGACGATGGCGACGGTGATCGCGGCGCAAGCGGTGATCTCCGGTGCGTTCTCCGTCGCCTCGCAGGCGGCTCGTCTCGGCTACATGCCTCGTCTACGCCTGGTGCACACCTCCGACCGCGAGTACGGGCAGGTGTACGTTCCGTGGCTCAATTGGTTCCTGATGGTCTCGGTGATCACCCTGGTGTTCGCATTCCGCAGTTCCGACGCCCTCGCCTACGCGTACGGCATGGCGGTCACCGGGACCATCGCGATCACCACGATCCTGTTCTTCGTCGTCGCACGGCACCGTTGGCGGATCCCGTGGTGGCTGCTGGCGCCCGCCGCGGCCGCACTGTTGACCGTCGACTTGCTGTTCTTCGCGGCGAACATCACCAAGTTCGTCCACGGGGCGTGGCTGCCGTTGGTCATCGCTCTCGCGGCTTTCGCGATCATGACGACGTGGCGGCGCGGTCGCCTGCTGGTAGCGGCTCGTCGATCGCTGCTCGAGGGCCCCGTCGACGAGTTCCTCCAATCGCTGCGGTCGGGGGAGCGCGAGGTCGACGTGGTGGACGGCACGGCGGTCTTCCTCAATCGCGACCCGGCCAGCGCACCGCTCGCGTTCCGGGCGAACGTCGATCACAACCGTGTCCGGCACCGGCAGGTCCTCTTCGTGTCGGTGGAGGTCGCTACCGCGCCCCGCGTCGATCCTGCGGCGCGGGTCCGCAGAATCGACCTCGGTGCCGACGACGAGGGGATCAGCGCCGTCGTCGTCCGCTTCGGGTATGCCGAGCCGCCGGACATCCCGGCGACTCTCGGTGCGATACGTGACCTTCCGGTGGGTGTGGACCCCGCGGCAGTGACGTACTTCCTGTCGACTGTGGAGTTGCGTCTGAGTGACGAACCGGGCCTGGCGGGCTGGCGCAAGCGAGTGTTTCTGGCGAGTTCGCACGTGTCGTCGGACGCGAGTGACTACTTCCGGCTTCCGCGCGAGCAACTCGTCGTGATGGGGGCACGGATCCCGGTGTGACGCAGGCGGCCTCGGCCGGTCAGCTCAGCGCGATGACCCCGCCCGTCGGCGTCGAGGTGGGGCCGCTGCCGCCGCCGATGTCGCGGGCGATCCACACACCCGGCGTGAGCTGACGGTACTCATGGAGGCTGACCGGCTCACCGAGGAAATCAGCCGAGAAGTCCGCGGCGTAGACCGGCCGACCGTCGACGCGCGAGACGGCGGGAACCACCTCGGCTCCGGCGTCGGTGCCCCAGACGTAGTTCTTGTACACCCAGGGGCGCCCGCCCCGTTCGGTGAAGGTCAATGCGTCCCCGAGGACGCTCTGGGTGCGAGTGAGGGTCTTCCCCGCCTCATGGGGCAGTGTCCGGCCCCGAAGCTGGAACACCGGGAGCAGGGAGAGCTTCTTCTTCCCGAGGGGACGAACGCCCAGCGGCGCATCGGCGAACAACCCGAGGATCTCCTCGGCGGTGCAGTGTTCCATCAGGGAGGTGACCGTTCGCGTGGCGTTCCCCGGATCGACGACGCACGTGCGCGCCGGCGCGGCCGACGCGGTGGCGGGCGAACCGAGGAGTGATCCGACGGCTGCGATGATCGCGACGATTCTGATTCTTGTCGTACGTTCAAATGACACGAGGACATTGAACAGTGCGCAAAGCGGTCGAGCAATCCGAATGTCCCGACATTTCCTCGCCGGCTGATTACTTTGGTCCCTAGATTTCTGCCGCTCTCATGCACTTACCTTGTCCTTGGGGTGAAGTCTCCAGTGCGGTCGAGGGATCGGCATCACTGCAGGGAGTGAAGGTGGGTTCTTGTGGCGGTGCGGACGCGGACAGCGAAGTCGGCGCAGGTGGATCGGCGCATCGCGAGGCGCGACGACGTGCTCGTCCTGGCATTCGCCGCCGTCGCGCTGGCGGGGGTGCTCATTCACGACCGCGTCGACATGCCGGCCACGCCTCTGCTCAGCGTCACCAACATGTTTCCGACCGCGGTCTACCTCGGTCTCGGACTGCTGGGCTTCGTTCCACGAGCTCGTGCCGCGTCGAGCTGGCTGCTCTTGATCTGGGCGTGGATCCTGGTGGTCGCATCACTGATCGGCCTCATACCGCAGAGCAACGCAGTCTCAGCGCCGCAGAATCCCAACGTGCACTACGTCTTCCACATCATCTACGCAGCGTGTCAGCTGCCGCTGATCGTCGCGCTGGTGCTGCGGCTCAATCGTGACGCTTCGGCCGTCACCACATCCCGCTGAGACACTCACCGCGCGGCTGTGAGGACAACGCCCGCGCTCGCCGTGACGACGAGTGCGATGGCGACGAGCTGACGTGAGTCCAGCGACTGGTCCAGAACCACGAAGCCGGCGAGAGCGGCCACCGCGGGGCCCAGACTCGACAGCACGCCGAACACACGCGTCGACATCCGTTTGAGTGCGGTGAACTCCAGGGCGTAGGGGATCACTGAGGTCAGCACGGCCACGCCGCCGAACGCCGCGAGCAGGCCCGGGTCGTCGGCGACCGCGGGCGCCGCTTGGAACAGTCCGATCGGGACGATCACCCCAGCCGCGACCAGCATGGCCGCCGACAGGCCGTCGACGCCGTGCACCCGGGTTCCCAGTCGGGCCGAGGCCACGACGTAGACGGCCCAGCAGAGGGCGGCCATCGCCGCGAATCCTGCTCCCCGAACATCGAAGGCAGCGCCGCCGTGCACGCCGAGCATCGCTATCCCGAGCGCGGCGAGTGCGACCCACAGGGCGTCGATCAGGCGCCGGCTGCCCGCGGCGGCGACGGCCAACGGTCCCATCAGCTCGACGGTAACCGCGACGCCGAGCGGAACGCGATCGATCGCCAGATAGATGAACAGGTTCATTCCGCCCAGGCCCAGACCCAGCAGCAGCACGCCGAGCCACGTGCGCCGCGGCCAGCTCAGCACCCGTGGCCGGACGAGAAGGGCCAGGATCAGCGCGCCGCACCCGAGTCGCAGGGCGGCGGCGCCGAACGGTCCCACCCGGTCGAACAGCGAACCGACGATCGCGTTGCCGAACTGGACGCTGAACACCGCAGCGACCACCAGCGCGCTCGGCGGCACACGAGGCAGGGGATCGGGACGGGTCTGCACGGTGGGGACTCTATCGGCCGGCCCAGCGGATACCCTGGCGGAGGTGGGAAGGATTACCGCCCGATGGCCGGTGACGAAGGTGCGGATCGGACACGAGCCGCGGCGTCGTCCCGACCGACTCGCGGTGGAGGAACCACTCGAGATCCGGATCGGCGGACTGCCGCTGGCGGTGACGATGCGGACACCGGGCACCGACGTCGAACTCGCGGCGGGATTCCTCGTCTCCGAAGGGGTCATCACCCGTGCCGAGCAGTTCCGGGCCGCGATCCACTGCGGCGGGCCGGGCACCGGCGGCACGGAGAACACGTACAACGTGCTCGACATCGCACTCTCCGCGGACACCCCGCCGCCCGGACCGGCCACCGCGCGCGACTTCCTGACCACCAGCGCATGCGGAATCTGCGGCAAGACGAGCATCGACGCGGTGGAGACCTCGTCGGCGTTCGACCTGCGCGGAGACGAGACGACGGTGCGACCGTCGCTGCTCGTCGAACTGCCGGAACGTCTGCGCGCCGGACAGCGAGCCTTCGACAGCACCGGCGGACTGCACGCGGCGGCGCTGTTCGACGCCGAGTCGGGTGAGTTGCTGACCCTGCGAGAGGACGTCGGCAGGCACAACGCCGTCGACAAGGTGATCGGGTGGGCGCTGACACGCGACCGGCTGCCGCTGCGCGGAACCATTCTGCAGGTGTCGGGCCGGGCGAGCTTCGAACTGGTGCAGAAGGCGGTGATGGCCGGCATCCCGATGCTCACGGCGGTGTCGGCGCCGTCCTCGCTGGCCGCCGAACTCGCCGAGCGGTCGGGACTCACGCTCATCGGCTTTCTCCGCGGCGATTCGATGAACGTGTACACCGGCGCCGCTCGGGTGGCGCCGGCCTGACCGCTGCCGGATCTAGATCGGGTCGGTGAGACGACGCAGAAAGGCAGCTGTCCGCTCGTGCTCGGGAGCGCCGATGACCTGCTCCGGTGCGCCGCGCTCCACGATCACGCCGCCGTCGACGAACAACACTTGGTCGGACACCTGGCGGGCGAACGAGATCTCATGCGTGACCACGACCATGGTCCAGTTCTGTGCCGCGAGGTCGCGGATCACCCGCAGGACCTCGCCGACCAGTTCCGGGTCGAGTGCCGACGTCGGCTCGTCGAGCAGCAGCACCTTCGGATTCATCGCGACGGCGCGCACGATCCCCACCCGCTGCTGCTGACCGCCGGACAGTTGAGCCGGGTAGTCGTCGGCGCGGTCGCCCAGGCCGACGCTGTCGAGCAACCGCTGCGCATCCGCGGTCGCGTCAGCCACTGGCCGTCGCTGCACCACCACCGGTCCCTCGATGACGTTCTCCAAGACCGTCTTGTGGGGGAACAGGTTGTGGTTCTGAAAGACGAATCCGCTCTGGCTCCGATAGCGGGCGATGTCGGACTTGGCGTAGTCGCCGGCGAAATCGATCGTCACGTCGGCCACCCGGATCACACCGGTGTCCGGTACGTCGAGCGCATTGAGCGACCGCAGAAGGGTGGTCTTGCCCGATCCGGAGGGGCCGATCACCGCGGTGACCGACCCGGAGTCGACGCTGAACTCGATGCCGCGCAGCACTTCGTTGTCACCGAAGGCCTTCGTCAGACCATCGACCTGGATGAGTGCGGTCATGTCGGGATGAACCTTCCGAGACGGGTCTCGAGGACGCCCTGCAGCATCGACAGCACGAGGCACACGATCCAGTAGTAGACCGCGGCGGTCATGTACAGGGCGAAGAACTCGAAGGTGGGCGCGGCGGCTATCTGCGCGACGCGCAGGAGCTCCGTCACCAGGATCGTGGAGGCGAGTGAGGTGTCCTTCACCAGTGAGATGAGCGTGTTCGACAGACCGGGAACCGCGATCCGCGCCGCTTGCGGGAGCACGATGCGGCGCATCGTGGTCGCGTAGTTCATGCCGATGGTCGCGGCGGCCTCGCGCTGGCCCTTGGGAACCGACATGATCGCGCTGCGGATGATCTCGGCGGCGTACCCGCCGACGTTGAGCGAGAAAGCGATCGCGGCGGCAGGCAGCGGCGGCACTTTGAATCCGAGCTCGGGCAGCGCGTAGAAGATGATGAACAGCTGGACCAACAGCGGGGTGCCCCGGATGATCGAGACGTAGATCCGCGCGAGTCGCGAGAGAATCGGGTTCTCCGCGAGCCGGGCGAGTGCCACGACGAGCGCGATCGCCAGGCCGATCACGAAGCTCACCGCCGCGAGCGGGATGGTGGTGGTGAGCGTGGCTTCCGCCATCGGCCAGAGGTTTCTCCCGATCAACTCCCAGGTGCTCTCCGGCGGCTGTGCCCGCGGGCCGCTGCCGCTGGCATCGGCTTTGAGGTACTTCTCTGAGATCGCCGTGAGCGTGCCGTCGGCCCGCAGACGGTCGAGCGCGTGGTCGATCTTCGGTATCAGCGGACTGCCCTTGGCGGCGGCGAAGGCCTGGTCGCTCGTCTGCCCGGTCTTGGCCGAGATCGTGACCGACGAGTCGCCGGTCTCGGCGAAATACGCGTACACGGCGATGCTGTCGTTGACCGTCGCGTCGACCCGGCCCTGCCGAAGCAGTGTGATCGCCTGGGTGAAACCCTCGACGGTCTGCACCTGTGCACCCGCGTCGCGAGCGACTTGAGTCCAGTTGCTCGTCGCCGTCTGGGCGACGGTGCGGCCCCTCAGATCGTTCAACGACCGGATCGACGAGTCGTCCGCCCGTGTCACGACCACCCCTTCGCCGACGGCGTACGGGCTGGACAACGCGTACTCGGCTCGCCGCTCCGGAGTGATCGTGACCTGATTGGCGACCACGTCGAATCGATCCGCGCCGAGTGCTGCGAACAGCGAGTCCCAGGGAGCCTCCACGAACTCGGCCCGCATGCCCATCTGATGCGCGACGGTCTCGGCCACGTCGACGTCGTAGCCGGAGAGTCGACCGGTCGCGGGGTCGTGGAAGCTGAACGGCGCATAGGTGCCCTCGGTTCCCACTCGGAGCACGCCTTCGCCGCTACGCCCACCGTCGGGACCGCCGCATCCGCCCACCACTGCCACTGCCGCGATCAGCACTGCCAGTAGCAGCGCCGGGGCTCGCGGTCGGAGGCTCATAGGGGGAGTAAACCCCGCCGGCCGATCAGATGGGACCCTTTGGCGCCACCTGGTCCGAGGGTGGGATTCCGGCGGCACGCAGATGCGCGCGGAGCCGGCCGACGAGCGGTGCACGTTCGAGTTCGTCAGCGGTCATCCATCGTGCGTCCTCGGCGTCGTCGCCCGCGCGCAGCTCGCCGCCGATCACCGTCGCGGCGAAGTCGTGGATCTCGAAGGTCTCCGCGTCGCTGTAATCGATGATCGCGCACCAGAGTTCCCTGCCGATCACCGCCTCGAGGCCGGTCTCCTCCCGGACCTCACGTGCGGCAGCCTCGGCGAGGGTCTCGCCGGCCTCGACATGTCCGCCCGGTACCGACCAACGTCCCTTCTCCGGTGCGTGACCGCGTTTGACCATCAGTATTCGTCCGCCGTCGTCGACGATGACCGCGCCCGCGGCCAGCACTGGATCCATCCTCACACCGTAGATCTCCGCGTGGTCGTGCGGATGTCTCCGCGTCACAGCGGGTTGCTCGTCGCAACGCCGGTCCGTTGTTCTGACGGTGCGCGACACCTCCGCGGGCGGGCGCGCCCCACTATCCTCGGTGGAGTGACCGCACGGCGACAGCAACGCACAGGACTCGACGCCGTCGTGCAGACGGCCGTGGACGTGACCGCCACGAGGTCTCGCAACGCCAAGACACAGCGGATCGCCGATCTTTTCCGAGCGCTGTCGGCCGATGAGATTCCAGCGTCCGTCGGACTGTTGCTGGGCCGCCCGCGTCAAGGCCGGCTCGGAGTCGGCCGGCGTGCCGCTCATGCCGCTCGCACCGAACCGGCGGCGACCCCGTCGCTCACCGTGAGCGATGTGGACGCGGCGTTCACGACGCTGGCGAACACACGCGGTCCCGGTGCGGTGCGCACCCGGGCGGAGGCACTGCACGCCCTGATGTCGCGTGCGACCGCCGACGAACAGGACTATCTGATCCGGGTGCTCACCGCCGAGATGCGGACGGGTGCGCTCGAGAGCGTGGTCACCGATGCGGCCGCGATCGCGTCCGGTCTGCCGACCGCAGTGGTGCGCCGGGCGGCGATGCTCTCCGGGGACCTCGGTACCACTGTCCGTCAGGCGTGTGCGGGATCCGACCTCACCGCAGTCGGCCTCACGCCGGGAGTCCCGGTCTCGCCGATGCTCGCCTCCACGGCCGAGTCCGCGTCGGCCGCGGTCGCCGAAACGGGGGAGGCCTCCGTAGAGGCGAAACTCGACGGCGCCCGGATCCAGGTGCATCGCGTCGGCGGCGCGGTCACCGTCTACACGCGCAGTCTGGCCGACGTCACCTCCCGGGTCCCCGAACTCGCCGAACTGGTGTCCGGGTTCCCCGGCGGCGACCTCGTCCTGGACGGCGAGACACTCGCTCTCGATCCCTCGGGTGCGGCGCGGCCGTTTCAGGAGACGATGAGTCGCTTCGGCTCCGGCGGCGGCACCGCATTGTCGGCGTGGTTCTTCGATGTGCTCTACGCCGGCGGCGAGAGCCTGATCGACTCACCGCTGCGGCGTCGGCGGCGGGTGCTGGCCGAGATCGTCGGGGAGCGGATGATCCGCGGGATCGAGGTGACCGGTCCCTCCGCCTGCCACCTCGCCGAAGACTTCTTCGCCGCGGCGGTCGGCACCGGCGACGAGGGGGTCGTGGTCAAGTCGCTCGACTCGACGTACGCGGCCGGGCGCCGTGGCAGTCACTGGATCAAAGTGAAGCCCGTGCACACCTTCGATCTGGTCGTGCTCGCCGTCGAACAGGGATCGGGACGGCGGCGGGGGATGCTGTCGAACCTGCATCTGGGCGCGCGGGATCCGGCGGGGCGATTCGGTCCGCCCGGTGGATTCGTCATGGTGGGTAAGACCTTCAAGGGACTCACGGACGAGCTGCTGCGATGGCAGACCGCGCACTTTCCGACGATCGCCGTCGACACTGCGGGCCATGTCACCGCGCTGCGGCCGGAGACGGTGGTGGAGATCGCGATCGACGGCGTGCAGCGGTCATCGCGCTATCCGGGCGGGGTCGCCTTGCGGTTCGCGCGGGTGAAACGCTATCGCGTCGGGGCCGACGCCAAGCCCGCCGCCGAGGCGGACACGATCGACGCGCTGCGCGATCTGCTCGATTCGAGGGCGTCCGACGCGATGCGGTGACCGTCAGTGCGGCGTCACGACTCGGACCGGGAACAGCACGGTGCGCTCGACGACACGATCGCGCTCGGCGCTCCGGCTCGTCCGGCGCGGATCTGCGAGGTAGGCCTCCAGGGCCGCCTGATCGGGCAGACCGATCAACTGCGTCTCGTCGGGAACGTCGGCGGTGCCGGAACCGAGCGCGCGAGCGAGAAGCACCCCGCCGTGATCGGGTAGCAGGGCGAGGACCTCGTCTTCATAAGCCGACAGATCGGCGGCGAGGCCGGGCCGGGCCCAGAGTTGACAGCACAGTTCGACGGGTTCGGGATCGGTGGTCATGTCCTCGACGTTATCGGTGCCGTCGAGCCCGGCGGCGTGGCTGCGGCCTTCGCGTCCAGCAACACGGTTTCGAGCATCTCCGGCGTCAGCCGCCCGGTGAAGGTGTTCTGCTGGCTGACGTGGAAGCATCCGAGAACGGTGAGACGCCGGCCGTCCGGATGGTCGATCACCACGCGGACGCCGTGCCCGAACCGCGGCCGTGGACGCGGCACGATCCAACCGCCCTCGGAGAGGGACGACAGCAGCGCCTGCCAGCCGAATCCGCCGAGAGCGATCGCCACCCGGACGGTCGGTGCCAGCAGTTCCAGTTCCCGCGACAGGAATGGCGCACACCGGCGACGTTCATCGGGCGTCGGCTTGTTGGCCGGCGGAGCGCAGTGCACGGGCGACGTGATCCGGGTGTCGATGAGCCGCAGGCCGTCGTCGGCGGATACCGCATGCGGCGCCGACGCGAGTCCGACGGCGTGCAGTGCGGCGAACAGGAAATCGCCGCTGCGGTCGCCGGTGAACATCCGGCCGGTGCGATTGGCGCCGTGCGCGGCCGGAGCCAGCCCGACGACGAGGATCCGTGCGTCGTCCGGTCCGAAACCGGGAACGGCGCGACCCCAGTACGTCTGGTCGCGAAAGGCCGCGCGTTTGACGGTGGCGACCTCTTCGCGCCAGGCGACGAGCCGCGGACAGGCCCGGCACTGTGCGATCAGATCGTCCAACGCGGTCAACGTGCGGGCACTGGCCGCCCGATCGGGCGCGGATTCGGGGCGCGGCGCCATGGACTCCACCGTAGTCGGGAACCGCGCCCGGCATAGTGGGAGCCATGCGTCATACCCTCGCCGACATCCTGCCCGCGGTGTCCGCCGCATTCGACGGCGCCGAGACCGAGGGGCTCGAGGTGGCCCCGGCTCGTGACATCGCCGTCCTCCTGATCGACGGACTGGGAGCCGAACTCCTGCGGCGGCACGGCGACGTGGCACCGACTCTGACGGCGCACCTGCGGACCACGTTGGCAGCCGGGTTCCCCGCGACGACGGCCTCGAGCATCTCGAGTCTGGCGATCGGAGCACCCTGTGCCACACACGGGATCATCGGATACAGTTTCGCGCTGCCCTCCGCCGCCGGACCGGAGAACTTCAACGCGCTGCGCTGGCGGACCGGCAGCGCCGAAGGGCCGGATGCGAGAACCACACATGTGCCGGAAGACGTTCAGCCCGTGGAGAGTTCGGTGCAGCGGCTGGCTCGGAGCGGTGTCGAGGTCCACTACGTGGTGCCGGGCTATCAGATGCGTTCGGGGTTGACGCGGGCGGCGTTCCGAACGGCCGGACGACTCCACCCGGCGTCAGATCTCGACTCCGTGCGCGACGGACTCCTCGATTTCGCCCGGCACACCGATCGCGGGCGCCGATTCGCCTACGCCTACTTCCCGGACCTCGACATGCACGGGCACGTCGCCGGGCCGGAGTCGGCGCAGTGGCGCGCCGTGCTCGGCGCGGTCGACGCAATGGTCGCACAGCTGATCGACGACCTGCCCCCGACGTGCACCCTGCTGATCACCGGCGATCACGGCATGATTCGCGCGGGGGCGGCCGTCGACCTCGAGGCGGATCCCGAACTGCGCCGCGATGTCCGCCTGGTCTCCGGCGAAGCCCGAGTGCGGCACGTCTACTCCGACCATCCGGACGCCGTGCGTGACGTGGCCGATCGATGGACCGGGGCGCTCGGCGAGCACGCCCGCATCGTCACCCGCGAGCAGGCGCTTGACGAACACTGGTTCGGTCCCACGCCTCCGGTGCCGACGATCGAGTCCCGGATCGGTGACGTTCTGGCGGTGGCGCGAGGAACGAGCGTCCTCGTCTGTCCCACCGCCGAGCCCATGGAGTCGACGATGGCCGGTCATCACGGTGCCTGGACCGACGATGAACAACTGGTGCCGCTGATCTCGAATCGGTGAGATCAGTCGGAGTAGCGGTGCGACCAGCCGATCGCGCGGAGCTCGCCGACCGGTCCGGTGACGGTGGTGATCGACTGATACTTCGGGGTGGGCGGTCGTCCGCGCGACTTGCGGGTCATCGGGACCACCAAGCCCTGAGGCGTTCCGTTTCGACTCCAGTCCTCGCTCACCAGGAATGATTCGGGAAGCCGGTCGCCGAGGAAGGCGTAGCGGGCGCTGCCGCGCTTGCCTTCGGTGGGACGATGCAACCGCTGCATGATCATCGTCCGGCTGTGCGCCCCCGGCTCGCGGATGAACCTCACGCGCTCGTACACCGGGACACCCATCGAGAACAGCGCGCCGTACGGAGCACTGGCGACGCTGTGCGGTGTGAGGGCCGAGGCGGCGGCGGGCGCCGCCGACGCCTCGGCCGGATGGACGGCTGCCGCCGCGCCGACCGCCAGGACGGCGGTGACCGCGGCGACACGGCGGCGTCCGCTGACGGGGCGGCGAGTGAAGGAACGACGATCACGGGCCTGGCGCGGCGAACCTGTCATCGGTCAACCGTCGCAGCTGCCGGGTTCGAGGGCAAGTACCCCGATACGCACGCTGATCGGCGTGTCGGCCGGTCCGTCGGAGGTCGACGTCTCGCATGCCGACCGGGTCCGTAGTAGGTTCGACCCCGTGATCCGAGTGCGAGTGACCGCTGCTGCGGCGGCCCTGGCGATCGCCGCATCCGCGGCGGTCGCGCCGGCCGCCCATGCCGATCCGGCGACGGCCCGGGCGAACTTCCTCGGCGTGTCGTTGGCCCCCGGCACCGCCGGACTCACGCCGCAGTTGGCGATCGCCTACACGCTCGCGCACCGTGAGGCGCGTGCCTCCGGGGTGGCGCTGTCGGTGACGTCCGGAAAGCGCTCGCGCGCGGAGCAGGCGGCACTGTGGCGGCAGGGCATCGCCGACTACGGCAGTCCCGCCGCCGCGCGCCGCTGGGTACTGCCGCCCGATGAGTCGACCCACGTCACGGGCGAGGCCGTCGATGTGGGACCGCGGTCGGGCGCGCGTTGGCTGCAGGCCAACGGCATCCGCTGGGGCCTGTGCCGGGTGTACGACAACGAGTGGTGGCACTTCGAACTGGCGGCGCTGCCCGGAACGGCGTGCCCGCCCAGGCTCCCCGACGCAGCGAGCCGCTGACCTGGTCTCGTCGGCCGCCGTGCCATGTGCGTGCACACGTGGACGGTTGCGGCTACGAACCTCTGGCCCAATAGGGAAGGATGAATGCCGTGTCGGAGAACCCAGACCACGAGAACGCCGTCCCTGAACCGTCCGAGGCGGGCGAACTGGACGATCGCGTCGTCGATGCCGACGCGGCCGATGTCGTCGAAGCCGTCGAGTCGATGGAGGCCGCGCTCGGCGCCGGCGGGACCGACGATGGGTCCGCGGCGGACGTCGAGCCCGCATACCTGTCGTACGAGGAGTTCGGTCGACGGTTCTTCGAGCTCGCCGTCACCGAGGAACGGATCGGCAGCGCGTTCACCTCGATCGCGGGCGAGGAGTTCGAGGTCGGCCCGATCGGGTCGGGACCGGCAGGAGTGGTGAAAGTGCGGGCGATGGTGCGCGTCGCCGAACCGGAGATCGTCCGTGATCTCGGGCAGCTGATCACCTTCACGGTCAAGCTGCCGCTGCACATCGCGTTGACGGTGGATCTCAAGGTCGACCGCATCCGGTACGACGTCGACGGTCTGGTGACACTGCCGCTGACGGTCCGGTGCGCGGCGCCGCTGCAGGTGCGGATAGAGGTGGACCCACCGCGACCGCGCGACGTGTTCGTCGACGTCAGCTCGCGGAACGTCCGGGGCGAGATCATTCGCAATCTGGCTCAGGTGGACGACGAGATCCGCAGGGTCATCGCGAAGTTCGTGGAGACCGAGATCGACAAGCCGGCCATCCGCAAGGCCCGGTTCATCGATGTCGACGCCGAACTCGGCCGCGCGTTCGAAAGCATGTGACGCCTGTTCGGTGCCATGCTGGATAGATGACTGAGAACCGCCCGGGAGATCACGAGAAGTACGTCAAGGCAGATCAGCCGTACGAACGAGACACCAGGTACATCGAGACCCGGATCACGCGCGACGGCGCCGACGGCTACCCGGTGGAGGCCGGGCGCTACCGGCTCGTCGTCTCATACGCCTGTCCGTGGGCGAACCGGTCGATCATCGTGCGCCGGCTGCTCGGTCTCGAAGACCCGATTTCAATGGGTGTGTGCGGTCCGACGCACGACTGGCGGTCGTGGACCTTCGACCTCGATCCGGGCGGGGTGGATCCGGTGCTGGGCATACCGCGGCTGCAGGACGCGTACTTCCGGCGGATCCCCGGCTATGAGAAGGGCATCACCGTCCCGGCAGTCGTCGATGTCCCGAGCGGAGCGGTGGTCACCAACGACTTCCCGCAGATCACTCTCGACTTCGAGACCGAGTGGGTCGACTTCCACCGGGACGGGGCGCCCCGGCTGTACCCCGAGGATCTTCGCCGCGAGATCGACGAGGTGAACGCGGTGGTCTACCGTGACGTGAACAACGGCGTGTACCGGTGCGGCTTCGCCGGCTCACAGGAAGCCTACGACGACGCCTACGACCAACTCTTCTCCCGGCTCGACTGGCTCACCGAACGGCTGCGCACCCAGCGATACCTGGTCGGAGACACCATCACCGAGGCGGATGTGCGACTGTTCACGACGCTCGCGCGGTTCGACCCGGTGTATCACGGCCACTTCAAGTGCAATCGCGAGAAGCTCTCCGAGATGCCGGTGCTCTGGGCATACGCGCGCGATCTCTATCAGACTCCCGGCTTCGGCGACTGCACGAACTTCGACCACATCAAACGGCACTACTACCAGGTGCATCGCGACATCAACCCCTCCGGGATCGTGCCGAAGGGTCCGGATCTGTCGAACTGGGCCGAACCGCACGGCAGGGAGGCGCTCGGTGGCCGACCCTTCGGAGACGGAACACCGCCCGCCCCGCTCGGTTGAACGGGACGAGCGGCGTCGTCGAGGGGTGAACGCCAATCCCTCAGGCCACCGCCAGCTCCGCTGAGCGCGCCCGGGCGCGCGGAATCGCCAGCGTGATGAGCACACCGACGAAGGCCGCGGCCGCCCCGATGAGGAAGCACCAGCGGAACGCGGAGTGCGTCGGGACCTGGTGACCGCCACCGAGATCGATGGTCGACGCAGCCAGAACCACCGCCATCACCGCCGACGACAGGGTGGTGCCGACCGACCTCATCAGGCCGTTGAGTCCCACCGCCGCCCCGGCCTCGGTGATCGGCACCGCGCCCATGATGAGCGTGGGCATCGCCGCGTAGCCGATGCCCACGCCGGCCGAGCCGATCACCGAAGCCACGGCGAGCTGCCAGGGAGCGTTCATCAGGAAGTACGCGGTGAGGTAGCCGACACAGAGGACCGCGCCGCCGATCGCGAGCGTGAGCTTCGGGCCGAGACGGTTGATGAGCATGCCGGAGATCGGGGCGAAGAGCATCATCATGATGCCGCCCGGAGCCATCCACAGACCGGTCTGCAAGATGGTCTGCCCGAAGCCGCCGACCGAATCCGGCACCTCGAGCATCGTCGGAACCACGATCGCCTGCGCCATCATGCCGAATCCGATGGCGATCGCCGCCAGATTCGTCAGCAGCACCGTCGGCTTGGCGGTCGTGCGCAGATCGACCAACGGATCACTGTGCCGCAACTCGAACATCGCCCACGCCAGGAGCACGACCACGCCGGCGGCGAGGAAGCCGAGGGTGGCGCCGGACGCCCAGCCCCAGTCCTTGCCCTTCGAGATGGCGATGAGGACGCTGCACAGACCGACCGCCATTCCGACTGCGCCGATCACGTCCAGTCGTCCACCGGCACTGTCGGCGACGTTCGGCACGATGACCACGACCAGGACGGTGATCAGCAATGCCAGTCCCGCCGAAGCCCAGAACAGCGCCCGCCAGTCCCAGGTCTGCGCGACCCAGGCCGACACCGGAAGTCCGATGGCGCCGCCGACGCCGAGCGTGGCGCTCATCGCGGCCACCGCCATCGAGGTCAGACGCGGCGGCGTCACCTCCCGCATCAGGCTGATGCCGACCGGGATGAAGCCCATCGACATGCCTTGGACGGCGCGTCCGATCAGCATCGGAACGAGTGTGCCGCCGATGGCGCAGATCAGCGAGCCGACGACGAGTAGCAGCGCGCTGGCGAGAATCACGCGCTGCTTGCCGTACATGTCGCCGAGGCGCCCCGCGATCGGCATAGCCACGGCGCCGCCGAGCAGCGTGGCGGTGATCACCCACGACGCGTTCGAGATGGACGTGTGCAGCAGTTGCGGTAGTTCGGGCTGAACCGGGATGATCAGCGTCTGCATCAGGGATGCGACCAGACCGCCCAGACAGAGGGTGATGACGATACCGAGCGCACCGCGGTCGCCTGCGGTTTCGTCCGACGCTGCGGCGGCAGGGGCGTCGGCCGGCGCGGGCGCGGGGTTCACATCGTCGGCGGTCGGATCCGCCGTACCGGAGGGGGAGGACATTCAGAGGCCTTCGTTTCAGTGCGGAGCATGCGAGAACAACCTATGTAAGGTACATATGCGTCGTGCACACCCCAAACTCGGGGCTGTGTGCGGTCCAGTCGAGAACGAGGTGAGAACGGTAGACGGAGGCGAGCCCACCTGGCCGTCCCAGGTGCATCGGGACGTGGTCGAAGAACTCCTGCGGTTGCGTCGCAGACGTGACGAGGTCGACCCGAAGGCGATTCTGGACGCATCCGCGTTTCATATCCTCTGGCTGCTGTCGGACGGCCGCGCGCGGACTCTGCGTGAACTGAGCCACGATCTCGCGCTGGAGCAGTCGACGGTGAACCGGCAGGTCAACGCGGCGATCAAGCGCGGATACGTCGAGCGCTTCCCCGTCGACGGGCAGGTCAGTCGGATGCACCGGCCCACCGCGGCGGGGATGGAGGCGCTCGAACACGACGGTAGACGACGTGCCGATCGGCTCAATCGCGTCTTCGCCGATCTCGCTCCCGGCGATCCCGCGATTCTGCTCGCTCAGCTGCGGGCGTTCAACGACGCGTTCGAGCGCCAGGGTGTCGACGCGGACTGACGCAGGGCCGCTCAGTGCCTGCGGGCGGCGGCCGACGCCGCCCGATCGGCCTCGTCCTCCGACGCCCCGATGCCTGCCGACCAGCCGCAGTCGTCCCCGCGCCGCCACTCCAGAACGGTCAGGAAGCGTCCGCGTTCCGGCGCCGTGATCGCGCTCCGGTGACGGCTCAGAGGTTCGATGGCGTCCGCGCGCGCTGAGGTGCTGTCCGCGGCGCCGTCTGCGGGCATGTACTCCGCGCAGAACAGCGTCCAGAGCGTCTCCGCGTCGACTTCGCGGCCCTCGGTGTCCGTGTGCCGTTGCACGACGCGTGCGAAGTCGATCTGAAGGCGGCGTGGCAACTCGACGCCGAACTCGGCTGCCAGCAGATACGCGATACCGCCCTTGCCGGATTGCGAGTTGACCCGGATCACCTCATCGTACGTGCGGCCCAGGTCGGCCGGGTCGACCGGCAGATAGGGCACGTCCCACGGCATCTCCGATTCGGCGTGACCGGCATGGGCGGACCGGCGTCGGTGGTCGGCGAATCCCTTGGCGATGGCGTCTTGATGAGTGCCGCTGAATGCCGTGTGCACCAGGTCGCCGACGTACGGGTGGCGTGCATGGATCTCGATCTGGTTGGCCTCCTCGACGACTCGGCGGATCTCGTCGATGTCCGAGAAGTCGATCATCGGGTCGACGCCCTGTGCGTGGAGATTGAGGGCCAAGGTGGCGATGTCGACGTTGCCGGTCCGTTCGCCGTTGCCGAACAGGCATCCCTCGACGCGTTCGGCGCCGGCCAGCACCGCCAGTTCCGCGCACGCGATTCCGGTGCCGCGGTCGTTGTGCGGGTGCACCGACAGGATCACCGATTCCCGACGCTCGAGGTTCAGGTGCATGTACTCGATCTGGTCGGCGTAGACGTTCGGCGTCGCGATCTCCACGGTCGCAGGCAGATTCAGGATCACCGGACGATCAGGAGCGGCGTCCCACAGCCGCGTCATCGCGTTGCAGACGTCGAGCGCGAAATCCGGCTCGGTGAGGTTGAAGACCTCGGGGGAGAACTCGAAACGGACGTTCGGCAGGTCGCCGGCGAATTCCAACACGTCCCGGCCGCCGCCCAGAACGGTCTCGAGCAGCTCCGACCGCGACTGTCTCAACACGATGTCGCGCCAGACGGGTGCCGTGGCGGTGTACATGTGCACCACCACGGGATTGTCGATCCCGCGGATGGACTCCACGGTCCGCTCGATCAGATCCCGTCGCGCCGGAGTGAAGACGACCACCGTCACGTCGTCGGGGGCCAGATCGGTCTCCGCGATCTGCCGGACGAAATCGAAGTCGGTGGCCGACGCCGAGGGATAGCCGACTTCGATCTCCTTGTAGCCCATGGCGACGAGCAATTCGAACAGCTGGCGCTTGCGTGCCGGGTTCATGGGTTCCGGCAGTGCCTGGTTGCCGTCGCGCAGGTCTACCGAAACCCACAGCGGCGCGGACGTGAGGCGAGCCTCGGGCCACCGGCGCGTCGTCAGCGGAACCTCGACGCGACGGTACACGTCGCGGTACCGGTGCGAGGGCATCTGGGATCGCCGCTGGCGGTTCCATGAGGGTGACTGGTCGGGTATCGGCCCGGCAGGGGTGCTGATGGAGCCGAAGGCGTCGGGCCGGGACGCGGGGGATTCGGATTCGGTGAACATGGGATCTCGCTTTCGCAGAAGTCGGGTGCAGACCGGCGTCGGGGCCCACGGGGAGTCGCCGGTCTGCGGATCAGGACTCTCCGTGGCTGATGAGTCGGAGGGAAGCGAGGTTCTGCATGGCGCTAGAATCTAACACAACTCATCAGACAAGTAGAGGAGTGAGTGGTCATGCCCGCACAGGTGCGGCGAACGCCGCTGGCCGATCAGGCCGCCGAGGTACTGCTCGAGCGCATTCGCGCCGGGGAGTGGACACTGGGCCAGAAGCTTCCCGGCGAGAGCACGCTGGCGGTCCAGCTGGGGGTCGGCCGATCCACCGTGCGGGAGGCGGTGCGCCAGCTGGCAGGGCGCGGCGTCCTCTCGTCACGCCAGGGCGCCGGCGTCTTCGTCGCCGCAGTCGACGTGCCGGAGAACTGGGACGACGTCCTTCGCAGGGCGGACGTCGTCGCAGTGCTGGAGGCGCGCACCGCGATCGAGACCGAAGCCGCCGCGCTGGCGGCACGGCGCCGCACTCCGGCGCAGCTGCGCGCCATGCGTGCGGCGCTCGAGAAGCGCGAACAGAGCCGGAGCGGAATCGAGGACCGCGTCGCGGCCGATATCGACTTCCATCGGGCGGTGGTCTCCGCCGCCGGGAACCCGGTGTTGACCGAACTGTTCGACGCGATGACCCCGCGGGTGCGCGTCGCGATGGTCGACTTGCTGCGGATCCGTCGAGAGTTCGACACCGACATCGACCATCGCGCCCACGCCGACATCGTCGACGCCGTGGCGGCGAGGCGACCTGCCGACGCCGCAACCGCGGCACGCACCCATCTGGACGGACTCAAGGAGGCACTCGCGTGACACGCGCACAACAGGTTCTGCGGCTCGACGCCGTCACCTTCCGCCGCAACGGCCGGCAGATCCTGCACGGCATCGACTTCACCGTGCATGCGGGAGAGCACTGGGCGCTGCTCGGCCCGAACGGAGCGGGCAAGACCACCATCGTCGGGTTCTGCGCTGCTCAGACGCACCCGACGACGGGCACCGTCGACGTCTTGGGTAAGCGCCTCGGTCGCGTCGACACCGCCGAACTGCGCCGCCACATCGGCCACGTGAACCCGCGTCATCGGCTGCAGACCGGACTCACCGTGACCGAGGTCGTCCTCACCGGCGTCACCGGAACCATCGATCTGCCGATGCGATGGGTGCCCTCCGCGCAGGACCGGGCCAGGGCCGCCGCCCTCATCGACGACGTTGGAATGAGCGCGCGTGCCGACTCCGATTGGCTCACCCTGTCGCAGGGCGAACGGGGACGGGCGCTGATCGCGCGCGCACTGATCAGCGATCCCGAACTCCTGCTGCTCGACGAGCCGACCACCGGCCTCGACGTCGCCGCCAGGGAACAACTCCTCGAAACCGTCGACGCACTCGCGGTGTCCGCGCCCGAGGTGGCCTCTGTGCTGGTCACCCACCACCTGGAGGAGCTGCCCGAGACCACCAGCCACGCACTCGTGATCCGCGACGGCGCGGTGGTGGCCTCCGGAACGGCGACTCAGACGGTCACGTCGGAGGTCATCAGCCGGGCCTTCGACCATCGGATCGCCGTCGACCACGCCCAGGGTCGGTGGAGCGCCCGGGCCGTGAGGGAACGCTGAACGAGCAGCTCACACGGTGAGCATCACCTTGATCGCTTCGCGCCGGTCCATCGCGCGGTAGCCCTGGGCCGCGTCCTCGAGGGGCAGTGAGAGATCGAAGACGCGGCCGGGGTCGATCTCTCGGGCCGCGATGCGGCGCATCAGATCGGGCAGATACCGGCGGACCGGTGCGGGCCCGCCGTGCAGATGCACCGCCGAGTAGAAGAGCCTGTCGCCGGGCAGTTCCACGCCGTGCGAGACGCCGACGAAGCCGACGTGGCCGCCCGGGCGGGTCGATCGGATCGCCTGCATCATCGACTCCTGGGTTCCGACGGCCTCGATCACCGAGTGCGCGCCGAGTCCACCGGTCAGTTCCTTGACCGCCGCGACGCCGTCCTTGCCGCGCTCGGCGACGATGTCGGTGGCACCGAACTGCCTGGCGAGTTCCTGGCGGTCGGCGTGTCTGCTCATCGCGATGATGCGCTCAGCTCCCATCTGCCGCGCCGATAGAACGCCGAGCAGGCCCACCGCACCGTCGCCGACGACGGCGACGGTCTTGCCCGGCCGGACCTGAGCGGCGTCCGCCGCGAACCAGCCCGTGCCCAGGACGTCGGACGCCGCGAGGTACGAGGGGATCAGGTCGTCGTCGGGCGGCGCCGGCGTCGCGACCAGCGTTCCGTCCGCCCACGGGATGCGGGCGTACTGCGCCTGGGTTCCGATCCCGCCCATCGGGTGGACGTTGACGCATCGGGACTGGTAGCCGGCCTCGCAGATCTCACAGGTGTTGTCCGAGGCCATGAACGAACCCACCACGAAGTCACCGACCTTCACGGTGCGTACCTCGGGTCCGACCTCTTCGACGTAGCCGACGTACTCGTGGCCCATCGGAGCCTCCTCGACGTCGTTGGCACCGCGATAGGGCCACAGATCGGAGCCGCAGATGCACGTGGCGGCGAGGCGGATGATCGCATCGGTGGGCTGTTCGATTCGGGGATCGGGTCGATCGACGACGCTGACGTCTCCGGGCGAATGCATGATGACTGCGCGCATGCCGTCCACGGTAATGCGAACCGATCGCCCGCGCAGACGCGCGGGGACAGGGCGTACGTTGGACTGCGGAAGTCTGGAATCCAGGAGGGTTCGTGCAGCTGAGGCAGTCGTCGACATTCGCCTCCCTCGCCGTACCGAACTTCCGGACCTATGTGACCGGCGCACTGGTCTCCAACGTCCGCACGTGGGTGCAGCGGGTGGCCCAGGACTGGCTGGTGCTGCAGCTCTCCGGCGGATCGGCGATGGCGGTCGGCATCACGACGGCGCTCCAATTCGTTCCGGCGCTCGTCCTCTCACCCTTCGGCGGTGTCCTCGCCGACCGCTTCGATAAGCGCAGACTCCTGATGTTCACGCAGAGCTGGATGGCGCTGAGCGCGCTGGTGCTCGGCGCCCTCGCGGTCTCCGGCGTGGCCCAGACCTGGCACGTGTACGTGTTCGCCGTCGTCTTCGGGATGGGTACGGCCCTGGACGCACCCGCCCGCCAGGCCTTCGTCTCGGAGATGGTCGGAACCGAACGGCTCACCAACGCGATCGGGCTCAACAGTTCGGCCTTCAACGCCGCCCGGCTCATCGGCCCGGGAGTCGCAGGGCTCATCATCGCGGCCTTCGGCAGCGGGTGGGCGATCCTCAGCAACGGCGTCAGCTATCTCGCCTTCCTGATCGCCTTGATGCTGCTGAACAGGGACGAACTGGTTCCGGCCGAACCGCTGCGCCGGGCGAAGGGCCAGGTGCGCGAGGGCGTTCGGTATGTGGCCGCGCGCGCCGATCTGCTGATCGCCCTCGGCGTGGGTTTCGCCGTCGGCACCTTCGGTCTGAACTTCCAGATGACGAACGCGCTGATGGTGCGCAACGAGTTCCACCTGGACGCCGAGATGTACGGTCTGCTCGGCACCGTATCGGGCGCGGGGTCGCTGCTCGGCGCGCTGCTGGCCGCGCGGCGGAAGTCGTCTCCCGGACTGCGGTTCGTCGTCAGCGCCGCGCTGGTCTTCGCGGTCGCCAACGTGCTGTCGGGTGCGGTGCCGACCCCGCTGCTCTACGGCCTGGTGCTGCCTCTCGTGGGACTCTCCGCGCTGTTGTCGCTCACCGCGACCAACATGTACGTGCAGATGCATGTCGACCCGCAGGTCCGCGGGCGGGTGATGGCGCTCTACATGACGGTGCTGATGGGCGGCACACCCATCGGCGCGCCGCTCCTCGGTCTGCTCGCCGAATGGTTCGGACCGCGGGCGCCGCTCATCGGCGGCGGCGTGATCCAGGTGGCGGTGATCGCCGGAGTGCTGGCGCTGGTAGCCGTGCGTGTGCAGCGCGGACGGTCGAACGGGATCTCCGGGCTGGCGCGCGACAGCCGGCTCGGAATGTTCGCCGAGGTCCCGGTCGCCGCCCCGGACCCGGAACGTGAGTGCTGAGCGGCGCTCAGTCGTCCGGAGCCTCGAGCGTGTGCGATTGCGCGCGCAGCCGCTCGAACTCGGCGAGTTTGTCGGCGCCCTCGCGGGTGGTCCGATAGCGCGACAGCACCTGCATCGCCGTCTGCGTATTGGCCATCACCCACATCATGGTGTCGAAGTCGGCTTCCAGGTCCTCGCCCGCGTCGTTGCGCCGCCGCAGATTCTCCAGTTGCGGACGCATGGTCTCCATCCATGCGATGTCGCCGGGTTCGGCTCCGCGCGGCGACGCCTCGGCTGCGTCAACTGCGGTGAAGGCCGCCTCCCACGTGAACGCGAGCTTGTCGAACGGGGTCGGTTCGGTCATGCCAGCCAGGTTATGACACGGGCGGCCAGCGGCCCGGGCACCACCCTTCGGTAGCCTGCATGCGGTGACCAACAGTGCGCCTCTCGAGTCAGTGAACGCCCGCATCGCCAAGGAGCTCTCCGTCGGCGAAGGCCAGGTCAGCGCGGCGGTGAAGCTGCTGGACGAAGGATCGACCGTCCCGTTCATCGCCCGGTACCGCAAGGAGGTCACCGGCAGTCTCGACGATGCTCAGCTGCGTCTGCTGGACGAACGACTGCGCTATCTGCGCGAGCTCGACGAGCGCCGGGCCGCCGTCATCGCGTCCATCGACGAGCAGGGGAAGCTGACCGACGAACTGCGTGCATCGCTGCTGGCCGCCGACACGAAGGCGCGCGTCGAGGACATCTACCTGCCGTATAAGCCCAAGCGTCGAACCAAGGCGCAGATCGCGCGTGAGGCCGGTCTCGAGCCGCTGGCCGAGGCGTTGCTCGCCGATCCGTCGCTGGTTCCCGCCGACGCCGCTGCCGCTTACATCGGCGAGCAGGTCGCCGATGCCGCCGCCGCTCTCGACGGCGCACGCCACATCCTGATCGAGCGCGCTTCGGAGGACGCCGAGCTCGTCGGTGCGGTCCGCGAGAAGTTCTGGGCCGACGGCTCTCTCCGGACTCAGGTCCGGCCCGGTGCCGAGACCGATGCCGCCGCGCAGAAGTTCCGCGATTACTTCGACTTCGCCGAACCGCTCGACGCGATGCCGTCCCACCGCGTGCTCGCCGTATTGCGCGGCGAGAAGGAGGAGGTCCTGAGCCTGACCTTCGACGGTGGCGACGACGAGCTGTACCAGGCGATGGTCGCAGCGACCCTGGGCGTCGACCAGTCGCATCCGGGTGCGGCCACCGACTGGCTCACCGCTACGGTTCGCTGGGCGTGGCGGACCAAGCTCATGATCACCGCGACGATCGACGCGCGGATGAAGCTCCGGAGCCGGGCCGAGGACGACGCGGTCGCCGTCTTCGCGACCAACCTCAAGGATCTGCTCCTGGCGGCTCCCGCCGGGACGCGCACCACTCTCGGCCTCGATCCCGGGTACCGGACCGGCGTGAAGGTGGCGGTGGTCGACGCGACCGGCAAGGTGGTGGACCACTGCGCGATCTTCCCGCACAAGCCGCAGCAGCAATGGGATCAGGCCAAAGCCACGCTGGCCGCGCTGATCGCGCGCCACGGGGTGGAACTGATCGCGATCGGCAACGGAACGGCCTCGCGCGAGACCGATCAGCTCGCGGGCGAGCTGCTCTCGGACATCAAGAAGTCCGGCGCCCGGCCGCCGGTCAAGGCCGTCGTGTCGGAGGCGGGCGCATCGGTGTACTCCGCGTCCGAGTACGCCTCCCAGGAGCTCCCGCAGCTCGACGTCTCGATCCGCGGCGCGGTCTCCATCGCGCGTCGCCTCCAGGATCCGCTGGCCGAGCTGGTCAAGATCGATCCCAAGTCGATCGGCGTCGGTCAGTACCAACACGACGTCTCGGCGACCAACCTCGCGCGCAGCCTCGACGCGGTCGTGGAGGATGCGGTGAACGCCGTCGGCGTCGATCTCAACACCGCGTCGGTTCCGTTGCTCTCGCGCGTCTCGGGGATCACCCCCACACTCGCCGCCGGAATCGTGGCTCACCGAGACCGGACGGGCGCGTTCCGAAGCCGGACCGGTCTGCTCGACGTCCCCCGTCTGGGGCCGAAGGCGTTCGAGCAGTGCGCCGGCTTCCTGCGCATCCGCGGCGGCGACGATCCGCTGGACGCCTCCGGCGTGCATCCGGAGGCGTACCCGGTGGTGCGCAAGATCCTCGACCGCAGCGGTCGCGAACTCACCGAGCTCATCGGCGACAGCACGACGCTGCGAACCCTCAAGCCCGCGGAGTTCGCCGACGACACGTTCGGTGTCCCCACCGTCACCGACATCCTCGCCGAACTGGAGAAGCCCGGCCGCGACCCGCGGCCGGCGTTCACCACCGCGACCTTCGCGAGCGGAGTCGAGAAGGTGTCCGATCTGCGGCCCGGCATGGTGCTCGAAGGCGTCGTCACGAATGTCGCGGCATTCGGTGCCTTCGTGGACGTGGGCGTGCATCAGGACGGACTCGTCCACGTCTCGGCGATGGCCGACCGGTACGTCTCCGACCCGCACGAGGTGGTTCGCTCGGGCCAGATCGTGAAGGTGAAAGTGCTCGAGGTGGACGTCGACCGGCAGCGGATCGGTTTGTCGCTGCGACTGAACGACGAGGCCGACGCCGGTCCGCGCGGCGGTGGTCGCAGACGCGGGGGCGGCGAGAACCGGGGCAGCGACAACCGGGGCAGCGACAACAACCGGGGCGGAAAGGGCCGCGGAGGCGGCCCGCGCGGCGCTGCCGGTCAGGGCCGGGGCGGTTCCCGGCGGGACGACCGGCGGGACGACCGGCCGGCCGGCGGATCGATGGCGCAGGCGCTGCGCGATGCGGGATTCGGCCGCTGACCAGCGGCGTGCCCGTTAAGGTCTCTCGCATGGGCATCAGCATCGGAATGATCACCGTCGATACCGCCGACGCGCTGAAGCTCGCGCGGTGGTGGGCCGAGGCGCTCGGCGGCGAGATCGCGGAGGAGAACGAGGGCTGGTTCGTGACGGTTGCGCTGGGGGCGGGCCGACCGATGATCGCCTTCCAGAAGGTCGCCGACCCCACCCCCGGCAAGAACCGGATCCACCTCGATCTGCGTGCCGACGACCGGACCGCGGAGGTGGAGCGTCTCATCGCCGCCGGTGCGACCCTGGTGGCGGAGCGCAGCATGGGCGACGGGTTCGCCTGGACCACGCTGGCCGATCCGGACGGCAATCAATTCTGCGTCGCATCGGACTGAACGCGACCGGGTCACCGGCCCACAGCGTCACCGGGCCGACGGTTCACAGGTCGTCGGTCGAGACCATCCGGCGACGGACCGACAGGAGTTCCACCTCGGGCCGGGCGGCGCCGAACCGTTCGACGGCGTCGAGCACCTCGGTGACGTGCGCGGCGTCGCCGCTGACCGCCGCGACCCCGATGAGGGTCCGCCGGTGGACGTCTCGATGATCCACCTCGGCCACCGAGACGTCGTACCGCCGGCGGATCTCGGCGATCAACGGCCGGATGACGGAGCGTTTGCCCTTCAACGAGTGAACGTCGCCGAGCAGGAAATCGAATTCGAGAGAACGTATCCACATAGGGTTGCCGACTCTACGGCATCTTCCGGTCAGCGCAAGCCGGTTCCCGGCGGGTACAGCCGGTGCGCCAGCGCGGCCTTGCGAGACCGATTCGTGGCCACGGCGGCGGGGGAGAAGCCGCCGGCGCAGGGCCGCGGGGGAACGTCGCAGTCCGGACCGACGACGGTCCACGCCGAACCGGCCTCCGACAGCGAGGCGTGCTTGGTGCCGTAGTAGTCGGGCTTGGCGATCACCGCGACGCCCGAATCTCCGGCCGAAGCCGCGATCAGGTGCGGGTGGAAACGAGTCGACACCCACGTCCGTCCCCGGCCCGTGGGCAGCCCCGACGCCCAGACCTGCTGGAACGACAGCCGCTCGGCGCCATCGAGCCGGGCGCCCAGGCGGTTCGCGACCACCGCGTCGATGCCGGGATTGCACTCGGCGATCACCACCTCGGGGCCGGCGACAGCCCATTCGTCGAGCGTCGCCTCGATGAATCGCGCTACTGCGGTCACGCCGCGGTCACCGCGCCACGAGAAGTCGTCGGTCAGATCGCCCTGTGCGCACACCACCACGCCCGCCTCTTCCGGCGGGCCGGGTTCGGGGCGGGCCACCGCGGCCGACAGCCACGCGTCGTCGCCGGTGAACGATGCACCGCGGACCGGCCCGAGGTACTCCGCGCTGGGCGCGTCGCGAACGTCGAAGACGTCGAAGCCGTCGACGGCACCGCGGAAATCCTCGGCGTCGGGACCTGCGAAACCTGGTGTCAGACCGGCACCGCTGGCCACCGCCCGTCCGCCGGTGGCCCGCGTCACCGCGGCGACGGCGGAGACCAGCGCGAGGTGATGCGGCCACAGGCCGTTGAGGAAGCCGCCGCCGACGATGTGGACGGTCCCCGCCCGCAGCAGCAGTCGGGCCCCGGGATCGTAGCCGGCGGACCGATGCAGGTCGTCGACCGGATCGGAGCGGTGGCCGTCGCCCGGTGCGAAGACCCGGCGCCACAGCGTGTCGACGAACACGGCGGCGGGATTGGCGTGCTGGAGAAGCAGCGCCGCCTGCCCGGGCCGAGGCGAATCGACCACGACCACCGCGGCCGGTCGCCGCGCCGCCAGATGCCGGAGCCAGGCCTCGGCGATGAGTTCGTCGCCGAGATTGGGAAAGCCGGCGACGCTCACCAGGTACACCACCTCGCGCGCTCCGACCGGCAGCCGGGACGCGAGGAGGTTCAGGACGGACACGGCGGAATCAGGACTCCCGGTCGCCGATGAGAGCGGCCACGTGATCGGGCACGAACTTCGACAACGACCGCGGCGGCCGATGATAGTTGCCCGACTCGATCGGCTTCTTGGGCAGCTTCACCTCCGCCCGCTGGACGGGTTCGTAGTCGATGGTGGAGAGCAGGTGGGAGATCATATTGAGCCGAGCGTTGCGCTTCTGGTCGGACTCGACCACGTACCACGGACTGCTCGAGGTGTCGGTGTGCACCATCATCTCGTCCTTGGCCCGGGAGTACTCCTCCCAGCGGTACACCGACTCGAGATCCATCGGACTCAGCTTCCACTGGCGCACCGGATCGTCGCGGCGGGCGCGGAATCGGCGGAGCTGTTCCTCATTCGACACCGAGAACCAGTACTTGCGGAGGATGATCCCGTCGTCGATGAGCATCTGCTCGAAGATCGGTGTCTGCCGGAGGAACCGGGTGTGCTCTTCGGGCGTGCAGAAGCCCATCACCTTCTCGACACCGGCGCGGTTGTACCAGGAGCGGTCGAAGAGGACGATCTCACCGGGCGCGGGCAGATGTGCGACGTATCGCTGGTAGTACCACTGTCCCCGTTCCCGATCGGTGGGTGCGGGCAGCGCCGCCACCCGGCAGATCCGCGGGCTCAGGTACTCGCTGATGCGTTTGATCGCTCCGCCCTTGCCTGCGGCGTCCCGGCCCTCGAAGACCACCACCACGCGGGCTCCGGTGGCCCGCACCCACTCCTGCAGCGTCACGAGTTCGGTCTGCAGGCGGAACAGCTCGGCCTCGTAGATGTCCTTCGGCAGCTTGGGCGGCCGCCCGCTCTTCTTCGGCATAGACGCAGTGTAGGGGCCGCGGCCGCGGACCGCCGACAGGACGCGCTACGCGATGCCCGACGCCGTCAGCCGCAGCCCGACGGCACGGTTCGCCGCGTTGGTCAGCCGCATCTCGTCGCCGTCGACCTCCACGATCACCTCGTCCCGGAGCGCTGCGAGCACCGTGCGCTCGACGTCCGCGGTCTCCGGATCGCACGCCCGGCGGGTGGTCGCGATCGGCGACAGGTGGATCCGGTCTCCGTCGACGCGCGCCCGCCCGGTCATCCTGTTGCAGCCCGTGCTGCCCGCGAACGCGCCGTCGCCCGCGATCTCGAAGTACGGCTTGCTGTTCTCGAGTGCGGCAGAGGTCGAGACCGCGGCGTCGGTGACGAGCGCGCTGACCCGCCATCGGGTGCCGACGACGGGACGCTCGCGCCGTTCGGCGAGCATCACCTTCCGATCGCCGCGTTGCAGAGTGAGCGTCGTACCGTCCAGATGCCACGACAGGGGTGAGCCGAACAGGTCCGTGACCCATCGGTCGGCGCCGTCGCGTGGCGGCGGACACGCCATCATCGTGCCGACCAGATTCCCGGTCGTGAGCACGCCGCCGGTGAACGCGACGGCGCCGCCGTGCCCGTTGCATCCGGCGTTCGCACTGATGGTGCCCTTGCCGAAGGCGAGCAGCAGCGGTCCTCCGCCCGGAATCTGCGGGCCCTGGACCTCCGTGGACAGATACGTCTTCCCGACCAGCTTTGCGGGGTCGGCGTCGGGCGTGGACGAACGGTCCCCGCAGCCCGCCAGACTCGACGTACCGGCGACGATCGCGCCCATAGCTGCCAGCACCCGCCAACGCGTCCGGCGTCCGATGATCATGTGCGCCACGGTAGCGCAGCGCCGCGTACGGTAGATCACGATCGACCCCGGCGTCGCGACGCGCACCGAGGTCTCTGCAGTCCGGAGTTCGAGGAACAGGAAGCACGTGGGAAGACTCACCAACGCGATGTGGCGCATGCTGGGTGCGCAGACCTCTCGCAACCAGTCGCAGTCGCTGACGATGATCGAGGAGTCCGCTGAACACGACGAGTGGGCCGCGGGGCTCGGGGACGGTGAGTTCGCGGGCGCCGCAGCCGAACTCGACATGTCGGTGGTCGGCGACCGCGCGAAGTTCCTGGCGCTGGTGCGCGAAGCCGGCGACCGCAAGCTCGACATGAAGCCCTTCGACGTCCAGTTGCAGGGTGCGCTGCGCATGCTCGAGGGCGACGTCGTCGAGATGGCGACCGGCGAGGGCAAGACCCTCGCGGGCGCCATCGCGGCGATCGGCTACGCGCTCGACGGTCATCAGGTGCACGTGGTCTCCGTCAACGACTATCTCGCCGATCGTGACGCGAAGTGGATGAAGCCGCTGTACGACGTCTTCGGGATCTCGGTCGCCTCGATCAACGAGCACTCCACCCGCGAGGAGCGGCAGGCGGCGTACGACGCCGACGTCACCTACGCCTCGGTCAACGAGATCGGGTTCGACGTCCTGCGCGACCACCTCGCGCTGCACGCGGACGAACTCGTCGCACCCGAACCCGACGTGGTGATCGTCGACGAGGCCGATTCGGTGCTGGTCGACGAGGCACTGGTTCCGCTCATCCTCGCCGGCTCGACCGACGCGGAGATCCCGAACAAGGCGATCCACGAGGTGGTGTCCCACCTCAAGTCGAAGCACTACGAACTCGACCAGGACGGTAAGAACGTCTCGCTGACCGAGGAGGGCGCCCAGTTCGTCGAGTCCACGCTCGGCGGCATCAACCTCTACGACGAGGAACATGTCTCGAGCACGTTGGTGCACGTGAACGTCGCGCTCTACGCCTACTACCTGCTCGAACGCGACGTCGATTACATCGTGCGCGACGGCGGCGTGCATCTGATCAACGCCTCCCGCGGCCGAGTGGCGCGGCTGCAGCGCTGGCCGGACGGTGTCCAGGCCGCGGTGGAGTACAAGGAGGGCCTCAACCCCACCCAGGCGGGCGAGGTGATCGACACGATCACCGTTCAGGCGCTGATCGGCCGGTACCCGCGCGTCGCGGGCATGACCGGCACGGCGATCGCGGCGGGTGAGCAGTTCCGGCAGTTCTACGATCTGCAGGTATCGCAGATTCCGCTGAACGCCCCCAACATCCGCGTCGACGAGCCCGATCGCGTCTACGACACCAAGGCGCACAAGGTGGAGGCGGTCGTCGAGTTCGTCTCCGAGATCCACGCGACCGGACAGCCGATCCTGATCGGCACGCACGACGTGGCGCAGTCGGAGGAGCTCGCGTACTTCCTGGAGCGGGCGGGAGTTCCGTCGGTGGTGCTCAATGCGAAGAACGACGCCGAAGAGGCGGCGATCATCGCCGAGGCGGGCCGTAGATCCGCCGTCACGGTCTCCACGCAGATGGCCGGCCGCGGCACCGACATCCGGCTCGGCGGCTCCAGCGGTGACGAGGCCGCCCGCGAGGAGGTGATCGAGCTCGGCGGACTCTGCGTGGTCGGCACCGGACGCTACGACACCGAGCGACTCGACAACCAGCTGCGCGGCCGCGCGGGGCGGCAGGGCGATCCCGGCCGATCGGTCTTCTTCTCGAGCCTGGAGGATCCGCTCGTCACCAAGAACCTCACGCACCAGCGTGAGCAGCAGCCGATCTCCTCGGACGGGTCGATGGGAGCCAAGGGAGTCGAGAGCGTCGAGAACGCCCAGAAGATCGCCGAAGGCGCGATGCTGCAACTCCACAGCAACACGTGGGAGTACAACAAGCAGGTCAACGAGCAGCGCAACGCGATCGTCCGGCGGCGGATGGCGGTACTGACCACCGATCAAGCCCTGACCGACCTCAAGGAGTCCGAACCCGAGCGGTACGAGAGCCTGTCGGCGGACGTCGACGACGAGGTCCTGGCGGAGGCCGCGCGGCAGATCGTGCTGTACCACCTCGACCGCGCGTGGGCCGATCACCTCGCGTACATCGCTGACGTGCAGGCCAGCATCCACCTGCGGGCATTGGGCGCGCAGAGCCCGCTCGAGGAGTTCCACAAGCTGATCTTCGCCGAGTTCGCCAAGCTCGCCGACGAGGCGATGGAGGCGGCGCGCAAGACCTTCGTGGACGCCCGCATCACCGCCGACGGCGTCGACCTCGGCTTGGAAGGACTGCATCGCTCGACGATGACGTGGACCTACCTGGTTCACGAGAATCACTTCGCATCCGCCGGTGCGCAGGCGATTCAGGGCATCGTCGGCATCTTCCGATGACTCGGCCGCGGCCGCAGGACTCGCGCGAGGCACCGCGAGCCGAACGGAGTGACGCCGTGTGGACGGTTCCCAATGCGCTCAGCGTGCTGCGTCTGCTCCTGATCCCGGTCTTCATCTGGCTGCTGCTCGTGGAGGAGTCGGCCGCCTGGGCTTTCGCGGTGCTCTTCGTCTCGGGCCTCACCGACTGGCTCGACGGGAAGCTCGCGCGCTGGCTCGGACAGTCGTCTAAGCTCGGCGCGCTGCTCGATCCGGCGGCGGATCGCCTGTACGTGATCGTTATCCCGATCTGCTTCGGTATCCGCGACTTCGTTCCCTGGTGGCTCATCGGACTGATCGTCGGCCGCGATCTGCTGCTCTTCGCCACGGCGCCGCTGCTCAAATCGAGGGGCGTGACGGCCCTGCCGACCCTCTACGTCGGCAAGGCCGCCACCTTCGCGCTGATGAGCGCCTTCCCGTGGCTTCTCGCCGGTCAGATCGACGGTGTGGTGGGCACGGTGTGCCATCCGATCGGCTGGGCCTTCCTGATCTGGGGCGTCGGCCTGTATCTGTGGTCGCTGGTCCTGTACTGGATTCAGACCGTCGCCGTGGTGCGGACGATGCCGCCCAGGTCGGTCACAGGCTGATCACGCATCGCTCGCTCGGTCGGGCTGATGCGCGATCCGGCGGCTCGTCACGATAAAGTCATGGAGCGCCTCGCGGCCGCAACGGAGCGGCGGGCGAGGGTGAGTCCAAGTCTTCCGACAGTTCCTGAGAGAGGCCGCAAACGTGAGCGACACCAAGATCCCCGCAGAGCTGCGTTACACCGACGAGCACGAGTGGATCCGCAAGGTCGGTGACAAGACCGTCCGAGTGGGGATCACCGATTTCGCGCAGGACGCGCTCGGCGACGTGGTCTTCGTTCAGCTTCCCGAGGTGGACTCGGACGTCGAGACGGGCGAGTCGTTCGCCGAGGTCGAATCGACCAAGAGCGTCTCGGACATCTTCGGTCCGCTCGACGGTACCGTGGCCGCTGCCAACGAGGCTCTCGACGGTGCTCCCGAGCTGGTCAATTCGTCCCCGTACGAGGACGGCTGGCTGGTCGAGATCGCGGTCGGCGACGACGCCGACCTGGACCAGATCCTCGCCGGTCTGCTCGACGCGGAAGGCTACCGGGCGGTTATCAGCGGCTGACCGCCGGCTGACGACCGGGCTTTCCGGAGGCGACTCGTGCCCGCACCGCGGACCGGGTCGATATGATTTCCAGTACGCCAAACGTCCCCGACCCCGGGCGGCGTTCGGACAAAGACGGTAGGTTCACTTAAGAAGGTTCCTGCCTCGCAGACGCACATCTCAACGACGAGATGGTCCGATGCATGTGTAACAGCGAGTGAGCCCAAAGGTGCGGTACCCCCGGACAATTGGAGTTCGCGCAGGTACCTCGGCTGACCTGCGGCATGCCCCACCAGGGGGCGTCGCGAGTCTTGAGTCACGGCGGGGTGCGTTGACGATGAAGGAGATGTGGTGAGCGGTAACGACAACGGCTTTGAAGCGCCCGTGGAGACGACTTCGGTCTTCCGCGAGGACTTCATCAAGGAAGTAGACGCCCCCGCGGCGTCGAACGAGCCGGCCGATACCGGTGTCGAGCGGCTGTCGCCGGGAACGGCGCTGCTGGTCGTGAAGCGGGGACCGAACGCAGGGTCGCGGTTCCTGCTCGACCAGCCGACCACGTCGGCCGGCCGTCACCCCGACAGCGACATCTTCCTCGATGACGTGACGGTGAGCCGCAGGCACGCCGAGTTCCGGAGCAACGGCGACGACTTCCAGGTGGTCGATGTGGGCAGCCTGAACGGCACCTACGTCAACCGCGAGCCGGTCGACACCGCGACCCTCACGAGCGGGGACGAAGTGCAGATCGGCAAGTTCCGTCTGGTGTTCCTGTCCGGCCCGCGCGCCGGTGAGGCAGGTGCCACGCAGTCGTGACCTCGTCTGCTGCGCGCGCGTCCGCCGCGAGCGACCGCACGATGTCGATCGGTGCTGTGCTCGCGGTGCTGCGAGAAGAGTTCCCCGACGTCACGATCTCGAAGATCCGGTTCCTCGAAACCGAGGGTCTGGTGACTCCCGATCGTGCGCCGTCCGGTTATCGCCGGTTCAGCGATCAGGACTGCGAGCGGCTGCGGTTCGTGCTCACCGCTCAGCGTGATCGGTATCTGCCGTTGAAGGTGATCCGCGAGCAGCTCGACGAGATCGACGCGGCCGCCGGCGGCGCGGGCCCGCGACTGCTGTCGTCGGCGCGCAGTGCGGTGGCCCCGGCGACTGATTTCAGCTCGCGCGGCGGCCGGGTGGATCGGGAGACGCTCATCGAACGGACCGGCGTCGACTCGGCGTTCATCTCCGAGCTCGTGCGCAACGGACTCCTCTCTGCGGGCCCCGGCGGCTTCTTCGACGAAGACGCCGTGCGTCTGGTGGAGGCTGCTGCGGCGCTGGCCAACTTCGGGCTCGAGACGCGCCACCTGCGTGCGTTCAAGGTCAGTGCCGACCGCGAGGCCGGGTTGGTCGCACAGATCGCCGGCCCCATCGCGAAGGGCAAGGGCACCGGTGCGCGCGACCGTGCCGAGGAACTGGTCCGTGAGATGGCGGCACTGTCGGTGACGCTGCATACGCAGTTGGTCAAGGCCGCCGTTCGCGGCGCCCTTGACTGACCGGTAGCCGCGTAACCTGTATTTCAAGAGATCAGGAGGCGAGACCATGGGTGAGATGCGTGTCGTGGGTATCCGAGTGGAGCCTCCACAGAACCAACCGGTCCTGCTGCTGCGCGAAGTGAGCGGCGCGAGGTATCTGCCGATCTGGATCGGCCAGAGCGAGGCCGCCTCCATCGCGCTGCAGCAGCGGGGCGTGGAGCCGCCCCGCCCGCTCACTCACGATCTCGTGGTCAATCTCTGTGAGGCCTTCGGCCGTTCCCTTCAGCAGGTCCGGATCGTCGACATGCAGGAGGGCACCTTCTACGCAGAGATGGTCTTCGACGGCGAGGTGGTCGTCGAGGCCCGTCCGTCGGATGCGATCGCGGTCGCCATGCGTTGCGGTGCGCCGATCATCGCCGCCGACGACGTCCTCGACGACGCCGGGATGCTGATGCCCGACGAGGACGGCGAGCCCTCCGCGGAGGCAGCCGACGGTGCGAGCGAGGACGAGGTGGAGGCGTTTCGCGAGTTCCTCGACCAGGTCTCGCCCGAGGACTTCCTCGGTCCCGAGTCGGGGTCCTGACCCTCCGGGCTCGTCGCCGAACCCGATGCCACGTCGGATTCCGGGGCGGCGCGCCGCCCGACACGGTAACGAATCCGTCTCTTCGTCATCACCGTTTGTCTACACCTGAAGTTTAGGTTGAGGTTTACCGCGAGTCGCGTTGATTGCGTGCCGCGGAGTCCATAGTTTTATCCCAGCGTCGTCACCGTGAGCGTTGACGAACACTTTGTCAGCGGTCGGGAGTACGCTCGATACGAGAGTTCCGCCGGCCCGAGTCTTGTGTAAGGGAGCTACCGTGGGCGATCATCCGTCAGATCTGCAGTCCGGCGACCACCCGTCCGCCGATGCGGAATCGGTGAGTGCGATGCCGGTACAAGGCGGCCTGGATGACATCGCTCCGGGATTGTTCCCCAACGACACGGTGCCCGACGAGTTGGTCGGTTACCGCGTGCCGAGCGCCTGCCAGATCGCGGGGATCACCTACCGACAGCTCGACTACTGGGCTCGCACCTCGCTCGTGGTGCCGTCGATCCGGGGCGCGGCCGGCTCGGGAAGCCAGCGTCTCTACTCCTTCAAAGACATCCTCGTTCTCAAGATCGTGAAGCGGCTGCTCGACACCGGCATCTCGCTGCAGAACATCCGAGTGGCGGTCGACCACCTTCGTAAGCGCGGCGTCGAGGACCTCGCCCGGATCACCCTGTTCTCGGACGGCACCACGGTCTATGAGTGCACCTCCGCCGAAGAGGTCGTCGACCTCCTCCAGGGCGGACAGGGCGTGTTCGGCATCGCCGTGTCGGGCGCCATGCGCGAACTCACCGGAACCATCGCGGACTTTCCGGGGGAGCGTGCCGACGACGGTGTCAGCGAACCGTCGCCCGAAGACGAGTTGGCGGCCCGTCGCAAGAACCGCACCCGGCGCACCGGATAGGCCACGTCGGCAGTCCCGCGTGACGGTCCACACGCCGGACCGTGATTCGCGCCCGACTCTTGGTACCCTGTCGGTGCGTCGCTACGCTGCGGGAGAGCGTCGTCCGGGACATCCGGGCAACCGCCGAAGGAGCAACACCTCTCCGTCAAACTCTCAGGCACCCGGGACCGTGGCTGCTGACGACGTCTCTGGAAAGTGGCGGGTGCGCGCACCCGCCCGCCCACGGTGAAAGGCATCGGTCCGCCGCTGCCGAATCTCTCAGGCGCTGCGTTCGTGCGGCATGACAGAGGGGGAGGGACCAGTCCGGCGCGGCCGGACCGAGAAGATCAAGGTGCCCTCTTGTCGACCCCCGCTTCTGAGTTCTCCCAGCGTCACCTCGGCCCCGACGCCGACGAACTGGCTGTCATCCTCGACGTCCTCGGCGTCGGATCCCTGGACGAGATCGCCGCGAAGGTGGTTCCCGCGTCGATCGCCGACGGCGCGGACACGAACGGATTCGCTCCGGGACTGGACGCCCTGCCCGCTCCGCTGACGGAGGCGCAGGCGACCGCGGCGATGCGCGAACTCGCGGATCGCAATGTGGTCGCCCGATCGATGATCGGTCTCGGTTACTACGACACACACACGCCCGGAGTCATCAAGCGCAACGTCCTGGAGAACCCGGCGTGGTACACCGCGTACACCCCGTACCAGCCGGAGATCAGCCAGGGTCGGCTCGAAGCGCTGCTCAACTTCCAGACCATGGTGTGCGATCTGACCGGCATGGAGGTGGCGAACGCCTCGATGCTGGATGAGGCGACCGCGGCCGCCGAGGCGATGACGCTGCTGCGCCGCGCCGGTAAGTCGAAGTCGAACCGCGTGGTCGTCGACTCCGACCTCTTCCCGCAGACGCGTGCGGTGATCGAGACTCGTGCGACGCCGCTGGGCATCGAGGTGGTCGAAGCCGAGCTCGATGGGTCGGCGCCGGACGCGGGGCTTCCCGAGGGCGAGTTCTTCGGAGTCATCGTGCAGACGCCCGGTGCGAGCGGCCGGATCACCGATCTCGGCCCGGTCATCGAGGCGGCGCATGCGCGAGGTGCGCTGATCGCCGCAGGCGTCGACCTGCTGGCCGCCACTCTCATCACCCCTCCGGGAGAACTCGGCGCGGATGCGTGCTTCGGCACCACACAGCGCTTCGGTGTTCCGATGGGCTTCGGTGGACCGCACGCCGGCTACCTGGCGGTGCACACCAAACGCACTCGTCAGCTTCCGGGGCGCCTCGTCGGCGTCTCCAAGGACGCGGACGGCAACCTCGCGTACCGCCTGGCACTTCAGACCCGCGAGCAGCACATCCGACGCGAGAAGGCGACCAGCAACATCTGCACGGCGCAGGTGCTGCTCGCCATCATCGCCGCGATGTACGCCTCCTACCACGGCCCGTCCGGGCTCAAGGCGATCGCCGAGCGGGTGCACGGGCACGCCGCAGATCTCGCCGATCGCCTCGCGGGCGGTGGATTCGGTGTGGAGCACGCCTCGTTCTTCGACACCCTCACCGTGCGGGCCGACGGCAGGGCCGCGGAGATCGTCGACGCGGCCAAGTCGCGCCACGGCATCAACCTGCGGTTGATCGACGCCGACCGCGTGGGCGTCGCGTGCGATGAGACCACCACCGCCGCCGACATCGACGCAGTCGTGGACGCCTTCGGCGCCGCGGGTGCCGCGGCGACGCAGTTCAGTGTCCCGATCGCGAACCGCAGCAGCGAATATCTGACGCATCCGGCCTTCCACCTGCACCGGACCGAGACCGCGATGCTGCGCTACCTGCGGATGCTCTCCGACAAGGACATCGCTCTCGACCGCAGCATGATCCCCCTGGGCTCGTGCACGATGAAGCTGAACGCGACCACCGAGATGGAGCCGATCACCTGGCCGGAGATCGGCGGCCTGCACCCGTTCGCCCCGCTCTCCGACAGCGAGGGCATCCGCGAGCTGATCGCTCGGCTGGAGAACTGGCTGGTGGCCGTCACCGGTTACGACCGCGTGAGCCTGCAGCCCAATGCCGGCTCGCAGGGCGAGTACGCGGGTCTGCTCGCGATTCGTCGTTACCATCTCTCGCGCGGCGACGACGCACGCGACGTCTGCCTCATCCCGTCCAGTGCTCACGGAACCAATGCGGCGTCGGCCGTCATGGCCGGGCTGCGCGTGGTGGTGGTGGCCAGCCGCGACACCGGGGACGTCGACATCGACGATCTGCGCGCGAAGATCGAGAAGCACCGCGACGAGTTGGCGGGCATCATGATCACCTACCCGTCCACCCACGGCGTGTTCGAGCACGAGGTCACCGACATCTGCGACGCGGTGCACGAGGCCGGCGGCCAGGTGTACGTGGACGGCGCCAATCTCAACGCGCTCGTCGGCCTGGCCCGGCCGGGCCGGTTCGGGGGCGACGTCTCGCATCTGAATCTGCACAAGACGTTCTGCATTCCGCACGGCGGCGGCGGCCCGGGCGTCGGACCGGTCGCGGTGCGCGAGCATCTGGCGCCGTTCCTGCCGAGCAGCCCGCTGGCCTCCGAACTTCCGCAGACCGGCGTCGCGATCTCGGCGGCGCCGTACGGTTCGGCGTCGATCCTGCCGATCACCTACGCGTACATCGCCATGATGGGTGCCCAGGGACTGCGGACCGCCACGCTGACCGCGATCGCCTCCGCCAACTACATCGCGCGTCGCCTGCGCGACCACTATCCGGTGCTCTACACCGGAGAGGGCGGCTGGGTGGCTCACGAGTGCATCCTGGACCTGCGTGAACTGACCAAGGACAGTGGAGTCTCGGTCGACGACGTCGCCAAGCGACTCGCCGACTACGGCTTCCACGCGCCCACGATGAGCTTCCCCGTCGCCGGGACCCTGATGGTGGAGCCCACCGAGAGCGAGAATCTCGCCGAACTCGACGCCTTCATCGACGCGATGATCGCCATCCGCGGCGAGATCGACAAGGTCGCCGACGGCACCTGGTCGGTCGAGGACAATCCGCTCGCCGGCGCGCCGCACACCGCCGAATGCCTGGTGGGCGAGTGGAATCACGGATACGACCGGCTCACCGCCGTGTACCCGAACGGTCTCCCGTCGTCCGGAGCGCGCGCCAAGGTGTGGCCGGCCGTCCGCCGGATCGACGGAGCCTTCGGCGACCGGAACCTCGTCTGCAGCTGCCCTCCGATCGAGGCCTTCAGCGAGTAGGCTCGCGGGCACCGACAGGAGGCTCGCGATGTCCAAAGTCCGTGTCCACAACCTCAACGTCTCGCTCGACGGTTTCAGTGCGGGCGGAACCGTCACGTACGACGCGCCGATCGGCGAGGCGGCCCGGTTGTTCGACCATTTCGACGGCCGGGTGATCTGGGGTGTGGACGCGATCGACGAGCCGGTTCGCGCTGATCACGTGTTCACCAGTGCGTGGAGTCAGGGGATCGGCGTCGAGATAATGGGACGCCGCAAGTTCGGTCCGCAGACCGGACCGTGGGCCGACGACGGCTGGCGCGGGTGGTGGGGCGACGAGCCTCCGTTCCGCACACCCGTGGTGGTGTTGACGCATCACGAGCGCCCGCCGATCGAGTTCGCGAACGGCACCGTCTTCCACTTCGTGGACGCCCCGGCGCCGCAGGCGCTCGAGTACGCGCGCGGACTCGCCGGCGGCGATGTCCGCCTCGGCGGCGGACCCACGTCCGTCCGCGAGTTCCTGCACGCCGACCTGGTCGATTTCATGCATCTGGTCGTCGTCCCGGTGGTGATCGGTTCGGGCGTCTCGATCTGGGACGGCTGTGCCGAACTCCAGGACCGCTTCGACGTCGAGTCGGTGACCACCGGCAGCGGCCTCATACACCAGTTCTGGAATCGGAAGCGGTAGGCCCTTCGCGCCGGTCCCGCTGTTACGGCGCCGCCGCCGGGTAGACCACCTTGCTGATCGCGACCGCGGCCGCGGGCTCGGGGAGCGGCATCGGGTCGGCGATCGGGCCGAAGGTCACGGTCGGCGTCGGTGCAGGCAGCGGCCCGGCACCGCGGAAACCCGCCTTGGTCAGGATCTGCATCTGGGCCGGTTTGCGCGCGAAGGTGAAGAACTGAGAGACGGCGTCGCTGACGTGCGCCGGAACCGACTGGCCCGACAGTTTCACCACCGGATAGTCGGCCGACGGAGTCGGGCCCTTCGGCGCGACCACCGCGACCCGGGCGGTCTTGTCGTCCTTGGTGAGCATGTAGAGGTGCTGCTCGGTCACCGACACGGCGCGGACCGGCGCATCGGAGGGATCGCCGGTCCCGGCGATCGAGTCGACGGCGGCGTCGATGGAGCCGTCCCCGACTTTCGGCGGAGCCGACATGAGCTGATCGAGCGCAGCGACCACCTCGGGTGACTGCGCCTGTCGGAGAGTGAGCGGCTTCTGGGTCGGGACGGTCGCGGCCGCGACTGCTTGGGCTCCCAGTGCGGTCGCGGCCGACTGCGGGCCGGTGGGCATCGCGATGCGCATCGAGCCCCACGACGATCTGCCGTACGCGGAGAGGGAATTGGCGCGGGTCTGCGCGGGCAGGTCGGACCACCCGATGCGGCCGTCGGCGGCCTTCGCGATCTCGGGCTCCATCGCCAGCCGGACCGGCGACGACACGAGCGATTCCGGGTTGCCCTGGAGCACGTCGGGCTTCGCGGTCTGCAGGGCCGCGGACCAGATGGACGACTCGGGCACCCAGGCGGCGGGGAAATCACCGTAGGTCTGCGCGTCCCACTTCTGGGCGGTCAGACCCTCGAGAGTCGCGCGGGCGTCGGCGGGTCGCACGTCCACGGTGATGCAGTGGTCGCGGACCACCGGCTCGGTGTTGTTGTAGTCCTGCGCGATCCTCTGCAGACCCGGTGCGATCGCGGGATCGGCCAGAACGGAGATCTTCGCCGGTCCCTCGAGGCACTCACCGGCCGCCACCGGCTGTTCGTCGTCGATTCGATCGCCGAGTTGACGCCACGCCGTGACGATGCCCGCGATCAGAATGATCGCGAGGACGAATGCCAGCAGCGGTCGGCTGATGTAAGTCCGACTGCGTCCACCCGAATTGTGCTTCGCCACTGATCGTCCTTCCTCCGGCGATTCGTGTCATGCCAGGCCGATGCGCGTCCAGCGGGCCGATGCACCGAGCCCGGACCGAGAATCCGGTCCGGGCTCGGTGGTCTGCACCTTCCGTGTATATCAGGCGTTGGCTGCCTTGTACTCGCGGCGCGCGGCGTGCAGCAGCGGTTCGGTGTACCCGCTCGGCTGCGTCGCGCCCTTGAGGATCAGGTCCTTGGCGGCCTGGAAGGCGATGTTGCCGTCGAAGTTCGGTGCCATCGGACGGTAGGCGGGATCGCCGGCGTTCTGCCGGTCGACCACCGGTGCCATCCGCTCGAGCGCGGCGACGACCTCGTCCTCGGTGACGATGCCGTGACGGAGCCAGTTGGCGAGCAGCTGGCTGGAGATGCGCAGCGTTGCGCGGTCCTCCATCAGCGCGACGTCGTGGATGTCCGGCACCTTCGAGCAGCCGACGCCCTGGTCGATCCACCGGACCACGTAGCCGAGGATCGACTGCGCGTTGTTGTCGAGTTCCTCGCGCTTCTCCTCCTCGCTCCAGTCGGTGCTCTTCGCCAGCGGGATGGTCAGGATGTCGTCCACAGACGCCGGTTCGCGCTTGGCGATGTCGTCCTGACGCTCGAAGACGTCGACCTCGTGGTAGTGGAGCGCGTGCAGGGTGGCGGCGGTCGGCGACGGCACCCACGCGGTGTTGGCACCGGCGTTGGGGTGACCGATCTTCTGCTCCAGCATGTCGGCCATCAGATCCGGCATCGCCCACATGCCCTTGCCGATCTGCGCCTTGTGCTGCAGACCCGCGTGCAGACCGGTGTCGACGTTCGAGTCCTCGTACGCGTTGAACCAGGTCTGGCCCTTGATCTCGGCCTTGCGGACGAACGGGCCGGCCTCCATCGAGGTGTGGATCTCGTCGCCGGTGCGGTCGAGGAAACCGGTGTTGATGAACACCACGCGCTCGGAGGCCGCCTTGATCGACGCCTTGAGGTTCACCGACGTGCGGCGTTCCTCGTCCATGATGCCGACCTTGAGGGTGTTGCGCGGCAGGCCGAGGACGTCCTCGACGCGGCCGAACAGTTCACTGGTGAAGGCGACCTCGTCGGGACCGTGCATCTTCGGCTTCACGATGTAGATCGAGCCGGTGCGGGAGTTCTGCAGACCTTCGGCGCTCATACCGTGGATGCCGATCGCCGAGGTGATCAGCGCATCCATGATGCCCTCGGGGACCTCGTTGCCGTCGGCGTCGAGGATGGCGGGGTTGGTCATCAGATGGCCCACGTTGCGGACGAAGAGCAGCGAACGACCGTGCAGTTCCACCTCGCCGGTGCCGTCGGGCGCGGTGTAGACCCGGTTCGGGTTCAGCGTGCGGGTGAAGGTCTTACCGCCCTTGTTGACTTCTTCGGCCAGGTCGCCCTTGTTGAGGCCGAGCCAGTTGTGGTAGCCGAGCACCTTGTCGTCGGCGTCGACCGCGGCGACCGAGTCCTCGAAGTCCATGATCGTCGTGACGGCGGATTCGACGGCGACGTCCTTGACGCCGGCGGCGTCGGTGGCGCCGATCGGCGACTCCGGATCGATCTGGATCTCGACGTGCAGACCGTGGTGGCGCAGGAGGATGCCCGACGGCGCTGCGGCGTCGCCGGTGTAGCCGGCGAACGCGTTCGGGTCGGCGAAGGTGGTGGTGGCGTCTCCGATCGCGGCGACGACCTTGCCGTCGACGACGGTGTACGAGGTCACGTCGGCGTGGCTGCCCTGCTCCAGCGGCACGGCCTTGTCGAGGAAGGCCTTGGCGAACGCGATGACCTTGTCACCGCGGACCTTGTTGTAGGACGAACCCTTCTCGGCACCGCCGGTCTCCGGGATCGCGTCGGTGCCGTAGAGAGCGTCGTACAGCGAGCCCCAGCGCGCGTTGGACGCGTTGAGGGCGAAACGGGCGTTGAGAATCGGCACCACCAGCTGCGGTCCGGGGATGTTCGCGATCTCCTCGTCGACGTTCTCCGTGGTGATCTGGAAGTCCTCGGGCACCGGGACGAGGTAGCCGATCTCGGTCAGGAAGGCCTTGTACTCGTCGAAGTCGAAGTCCTGGTGGTCGCGGTGCCAGGCGTCGATCTTGGCCTGCAGGTCGTCGCGGACGGCGAGCAGCTCGCGGTTGCGGGGAGCGAGGTCGTTGATCACGGCCGCAGCGCCCGCCCAGAACTTCTCGGCGTCTACACCCGTGCCGGGAAGCGCTTCGTTGTTGACGAAGTCGTAGAGGACTTCGGCGACCTGCAATCCGTTGACGGTGACGCGTTCGGTCATGGCAACCTTTCCTTTGCGAGTGCGTACTGCGGGAACGTCGGCTGCGTGCCGGATGACTCCGGAAGCGGCCCGCCCACAATCATTCATGTTACAAGGGGTTACCAGCGAGTATTTATCCGAGGCCGACCGATTCGAGAAGGCTGTCGCAGGTTGTGATGAGGGCCTCACGGAGTTCCTGCCCGCGCCGCGCGATAGCCGCCTGCTCGCGGACGTACCGGGCCCGCCCCTCGGGCGTCTCGATGGCCACCGGTGCGTAGCCGTACGAGGTGAGGTCGTACGGACTGGCTCGCATGTCGAGTTCCCGCGCGTCCAGGGCCAGCTCGAAGCAGTCGGCCAGCAGGTCCGCCGGGAGCAGTGGCGTGAGGCGCAGACAGTAGCGGTACAGGTCCATCGTCGCGTGCAGGCAGCCCGGCTGCTCGTTGTCGACGGCTCCGGCTCGACTCAGGGCGGTGGCGTTGCGCCCGACCGCGTCCGCGGTGAAGAACCGGAAGGCGTCGAAGTGCGTGCACGCGAGTGTGCTCTCCTCGACCACGGCGTCGGTGCCGCGCGCGCCGAGCCGGAGCGGCAGTTCGTGACGGGTCTCGTCGGCGCGATACACCATCGCCCACTCGTGCAGGCCGAGACAACCGAGGCGCGGTGCGCGGTTCGCCGTCGCCCGCGTGATGCGGACGGTGTCGGTGAGCAGCCGGACCCGGGACTCGAGATGTTCGCGCGTCACCTCTGCGGTGCCGTCGACATCGACGCGGTAGCCACGCAGACCGGAGTAGCGGTGGGCCTGGGCCAGCCGCACACCGTAGCCGGGATGCCAGCGCAGCACCTGACCGGGGCGGGCCGAGTAGTAGGTGAACAGGAAGTCGATGACCGGGTGCTTGCGTCCTTCGTTCCGCATCCGCAGATACGGACCGATGAGGGTCTCGACGCGCTCCCGGTGGGCGTCGGCCCGGGACTGCCACTCCGGGCGCGACAGCGTCTCCTGCCGCTGCATCAGATGCGGTGCGTGGAGTCGCGGAGGTCGCCGACGAAGGCCTCCGCGAGGTCGGCGAGTGCGATGACCCCGATGATCGTGCCCGCCGTGTCGACGACCGCCCCGAGGTGGGCGCTGGTGCGGCGGAGCACGACGGTGGCTTCGTCCAGCGGTGTCGCCGAACCGATCTTCGGCAGCGGCCGGATCTGGTCCACACCGATGATCGACTCCGGGCCGACGGCCGGATCGAGGATGTCGTCGAGCACGTCCTTGATGTGCAGGTAGCCGATGAACGAGCCGTCCAACCCGCGGACGGGGAAGCGGGAGTAACCCGTCTCGCGCACCGCACGCTCGACTGAACCGAGTGTGGGACCGAGTCCGCCCGTCGATGCGTCGAGCTGAACGCGCACGCTGCGCACCGTGCTCAGCGGGATCATCAGTTCGGCCACCGTCCGTTCGACGGTCGTCAGTGCGCGGGTGAGCCGCTCGTGCTCGTCGGCGTCGAGCAGACCGAGCTCCCGGGACTCGCCGATCATGTCGGCCAGCTCGGCCTCGTTGACCGTGGTCGCCAACTCGTCCTTGGGCTCGACGCGCATCGCCCTGAGCGAGATGTTCGCCAACGCGTTGTAGAACCAGATCAGCGGCCGTGCGACGCGCATGAAGACCAGGTGCACCGGAACCACCAGCATCGCCACGGTCTCGGGGCCGGCGAGCGCGATGTTCTTCGGCACCATCTCACCCAGCAGGATGTGCAGGATCACCACGATCGCCAGACCGATCGCGAAGGCGATCGGGTGCAGCAGCTGACTCGGCACGCGCATCAGATCCAGCGGTGCGCTGATCAGATGGGCGATGGCCGGTTCGGCGACCCGACCGAGCAGGATCGAACAGATCGTGATTCCGAGCTGCGAGCCCGCGAGCATCAGCGACAGATGCTCGGAGGCCTCGATCACCGTGCGGGCACGCTTCTTTCCCGATTCCTCGAGGGCGACGAGCCGGTCCCGCCGCGCCGCGATGAGCGAGAACTCGCCGGCGACGAAGAAGGCGTTGGCGGCCAGGAGCACCACCGTCAGCAGGATTCCCCACCAGTCACCCACGGGACGCCTCCGTCCCGCCGGGCTCGGCACTGCCGTCGATGATCGTCATCCACACCTTGTCGACGCGGCGCTGATCCATCTGCACCACGGTCGCGCGCCATCGGGGTTCGGGTTCGTCGAGGAAGTTCTCGCCGGCCGACTCGCGCTGCGGAAGGTCGACGATGTCGCCGGTGCGCGGAATGCGGCCGAGGCAGAACATCACCAGTCCGCCGAGCGTCTCGTACGACCCCTCGGGTGCGCGGTAGCCGGTGCCGCTCTGCAGTTCGTCGAGCCGCAGCAGCCCGGAGCAGCGGAAGCCGTTGCCGACCGGAGTCACGTCCGACTCCTCGACGTCGTGCTCGTCGGTGACGTCGCCGAGGATCTCCTCGACGATGTCCTCCGACGTCACCAGGCCCGCGGTGCCGCCGTACTCGTCGATGACCACGCAGACCTCGAGGCCGTTCGACGAGATGCGATCCATCAGCGAGTCGCCGTCGAGGCTGTCCGGGACCCGGGTGATCGGGCGTGCCAGCGACCGCAGCGACGTGGTCGCGAGGCTCTGCGGCGGCAGGGTGAAGGCCTGCTTGATGTGGACGACGCCGACGAGGTTGTCGAGGTCGCCGCCTTCGGCGATCAGGAACCGGGAGTGGCCGGTCCGGGAAGCGGCGGCGATCAGATCGCGCACCGAGTCGTTGGGTTCGAGCGATTCGATCCGCACGCGGGGAGTCATCAGGTCCGCGGCCGTGAGATCGCCGAAACGCAGCGACCGGTCGACGAGAGTCGCGGTGTCGGGGTCGAGGGCCCCGCGCAGCGCGGAGTTGCGCACCAGCGCGGCGAGTTCGGCAGCCGACCGCGCCGACCCGAGTTCTTCGGTGGGCTCGATGCCCAGGCGCCGCACCAGTGCGTTCGCCGAGCCGTTGAGGCCGTTGATCGCCGGCCGGAAGAACGAGGAGAACATCGCGAGGGGAGTGGCGGTGGCGCGCGCGACCGCCAGCGGCTTGGTGATCGCGAGGTTCTTCGGTATCAGCTCACCGAGGACCATCGAGAGCGAGGTGGCGATGATCAGGGCCAGCGCCAGGGAGATGCCGTCGGCGACTCCGTCCGGAATCCTCATCGCCTCCAGCACGGGCGCGAACAGGGTCGCCAGCACCGGTTCGGCGATGTAACCGGTGATCAGCGTTGTGATCGTGATGCCCAGCTGGGCGCCCGACAACTGGAAGGAGAGGGATCGGTGCGCTCGGTCGACGGCTCGCGCACGGCGATCGCCGCGACGCGCGACGTCGCCCGCGATGGTGGACCGTTCGAGCGCGGTCAGCGAGAACTCTCCGGCGACGAACAGCGCCGTGCCCAGCGTCAGCGCGATGAATCCGGCCAGACTCGCGATGATGACGAATACGTTCACCGGCGCGGGTCACCAACCACCCGGGAGCGGGCGTCCCTCGGCGAAACCGGCGGCGGACTGGACGCCCAGTACCACCTTGTCGTGCAATTCCTGCAGAGTCGAGGCACCGGCGTAGGTCGCGGTGCTGCGGACTCCTGAACAGATGTGGTCGATCAAGTCCTCTACTCCGGGGCGGTCGGGGTCGATACGGATGCGCGAGGAGGAGATGCCCTCCTCGAACAGCGCTTTCCGGGCACGATCGTATGCGGCGTCGGCGGACGAACGCGCGGCGACGGCGCGTTTCGACGCCATGCCGAAGCTCACCTTGTATTCGCCTGCGGAGTCGGCGTGCAGGTCGCCCGGCGACTCGTACGTTCCGGCGAACCAGGAACCGACCATCGCATTCGATGCGCCGGCCGCCACCGCCAGCGCCACGTCCCGCGGGTGCCGGATGCCGCCGTCCGCCCACACCGCCGCACCGTGCTCGCGTGCGACGGCGGCGCATTCGGCGACCGCCGAGAACTGTGGCCGGCCGACGCCGGTCATCATCCGCGTGGTGCACATCGCGCCCGGGCCGACACCGACCTTGACGATGTCGGCGCCCGCCTCGATCAGATCGAGCGTGCCCTGTGCGGACACCACATTCCCCGCGGCCAGCCGGACGCCGAGATCGGCGCCCGCGATTGCGGCGAGCGCACTGATCATCTTCTCCTGATGTCCGTGAGCGGTATCGACGACGAGCAGGTCGGCCCCGGCCTCGACCAGTGCGCGGGCCTTGCCGACCACGTCCCCGTTGATGCCGACCGCGGCACCGATCCGGAGCCTGCCCGAGGCGTCCACGTTGGGGCGGTAGATACCGGACCGGAGCGCGCCGAGGCGGGTCAGCACGCCGGCGAGCTCGCCGGCTCCGTCGGTGAGTACGGCCAGGTCGGCGTTCGCCTCGACCAGCGCGTCGAAGACAAGCCGGGGGTCGGTCTCGGCGGGCAGGGTCACCGGCACGGGCTCGGCGACCGAGGCGACATCGGTGAAGAGGTCGATCTCGTGTCCGGGCGCCGCGCGTGGGATCAGTCCGATCGGCCGACGTCCGTCGAGGACCACCGCGTAGCCGTGCGAACGCTTCGGGATCAGTGCCTGCGCATGCGCCATCACGTCGGTCGCGCAGAGGGTGACCGGCGTCTCGGCCACCAGGTGCGCATTCTTGACGTAGGCGATGGTCCGGGCCGCGACATCGAGCGGCACGTCCTGCGGAAGCACCACCAGGCCGCCGCGTCGCGCCACGGTCTCGGCCATCCGCTTTCCGGCGATCGCCGTCATATTGGCGACCACCAGCGGGATGGTGGTGCCGGTGCCGTCGGAGGTCGACATGTCGACGTCGAACCGCGAGGCCACCGACGACCGGTTCGGAACGATGAAGACGTCGTCGTAAGTCAGGTCGTAGTGCGGTGCGTGGCCGTCCAGGAAGCGCACGGGGAACCTTTCATGTCACAGCGTCTCGGCGGTCGTCAGTGGTGGGCGATGAGGCGGCTGAGCTCGGTGAGCCAGGGGATGGCCACCGCGAGGGTCGGAACGACCAGGATGGCCGCGGCGAGCAGGTAGGCCGTCGCCGAGATGCGGCGTGCGGAGTGCATGTATGAGAGCCGCCGGACGCGGACGAGGGTGGTCGGGCCGCCGACCGCCATGGCGCCGCGAGGTGCGGTCGCGTCCGCGCAGGCCACCAGTGCGCGGCCGAGAGTGGTGGGAGTGGTGGCACGCGCGGCCTGATCGTCGGCCAGGGCCTCGGCCAGCAGTTCCACCGACCCGAGCGCGGACTTGGACCGGACGAATCGGGGGAAGGCCTCGTGCAGCGCGATGAATGCCTCAAGCACCAGATCGTGCCGGGCCCGCAGGTGTGCGCGTTCGTGTTCGATGACGGCGGTCAGCTCGCGCTCGTCGAGTCGAGCCAGCACCCCTTCGCTGAGGACTACTCGCCTGCGCAGTCCGGGCAGGCAGTAGGCGAGCGGCGCGGGGACGTCGAGGATCCGGATGTCGCGCCCGGCCGCGAGCCTGCGGTCGGCGTTGTCGACCAGGTCGATGAGCGTGCGGTGCGCATTGCGTCGCGCCCGCGTGCGGATGCCGACGCGGATCACGGTGTACATCAGGCGCGCGCCGATGAGGAAGGTCAGCGCGAAGACCGCGACGTAGACCGTCCAGAGAAACCAGCCGAGCCGGTGGATCTCTTCGATGGGATTGCTGGTCGGCGCACCGTTGGGCCCGGGCGAGAGCAGGTTGGCGGCGATCGCGAGCCCGGTGCTGAATGCCGACAGCACGGCTGCGAGGGCGATCGACTGCCACAGGGCCATCGCCGCACGCGGAGCGTAGAGCGGCCAGGTGGCGCGGGAGAGGGAAGCGGGGATCGGTCCGACCAAGGCGATCGTGAGGATGCCGAACAGCAGCGCCGTCATGGCCCTCCCCAGGTCGTCGGAGTCGGTGATCTCATGTCAGGGTAGTCAACTGTGGCTGCCGCGCGTGGTTTCCAGCTCATCGAGAGCTTCGCGCAGTGCCGCGGCTTCGTCCGCGCCGACTCGTCCGACGAACGAGACGAGGGCCGCGTGACGCGAGTCCGGGGCGTCGGCGGAACTGAGTGCGTCGACCATCAGCTTGGCCACGAGGTCCTCGCGCGGCGAGGTGGCCGTGTACTGGTGTGCGCGGTCGTCACGGATCTGGGTAACCAGACCCTTCTTGGTGAGACGCTGCAGCACGGTCATGACGGTCGTGTACGCGAGAGGGCGGCTCTTGGCCAGTTCGGCATGCACCTGACGCACGGTCTGTGGCGTCGCGGACGCCCACAGGGTGTCCATGACGGCACGCTCGAGATCGCCCAATCCATTCATCTTCTTCATCTTACGTCGACTCCCTGATTTCTCCGCTTCGTGCCGGTCATGGATCGTGTCGGTCGAGGCCGCCATCGCTCACGATTGTGTAACGCGTGAGGCGGGGAAGGAGTTCCCGTCGGCTCTGCGGCGGACCGTGTTGACACGAAACTAAGGTTAGCCTACATTCATCACCAAGGATCGCGTGAGAGTCCTGAGGGCTGCAGAGACCCCCGATCCGCGACGGTGACCCCCGTGTTCGATGAGGAGCGCGGGGGTCACTGGCGTCTGGCCTGCCGGCAGTGGCAGGGTTCACGTATGGAAGAGACGTCAATTGCGATCGACCCGACCGAGGCCCGAGGCCTCGACCGACTCCTCGGCTTCACCGTGACCCACGCAGACGGCGAGGGACTGCGCGGCACGCTGGAACTCTCCGAGATCCACCATCAGCCCTTCGGCATCACTCACGGCGGTGTGTACTGCGCACTGGCCGAGAGCGCCGCGAGCATCAGCGCCTTCTGCTGGCTGCAGGAGAGCGGACTCGGCGGGACCGCCGTCGGTGCGAACAACTCGACCGATTTCCTCCGCTCGGTGTCGAGCGGGACGCTGTCGGTGTCGACCAGCCCGATTCACCGGGGCCGCCGCCAGCAGCTCTGGCAGGTCGACATCACCGATCAGACGGGCAGGCTCGTCGCGCAGTCGCGGGTCCGCCTGCAGAACATCGAGACACCCGCGGGCTGAGAATGCCGATCGGGCCCTCTCGCCGCGGCGAGAGGGCCCGGATCACGGGAACGATCGGTCAGCCGGCAGTGTCGGTCCGTTCGGGGCCGTCGCCGTCGGCGCGGGCGGCCTCGGCCAGCCGGAGCCGTTCGAGATAGGACAGTTCGGTGAGGGCGGTCCGCGCGTACACCTGCTGCTCGGTGACCGCCAGCTGAGTGCGCCCGCGGGTGTTGAAGGCGAAGAACCAGTTGATGATGGTGTTCAACCGGTTGCGGAAGCCCACCAGGTACACCAAGTGGAGTGCGAGCCAGCCGAGCCAGGCGATGTAACCCTCGCTCTCGAACTTCCACTTGGTTCCGGGGATCGGCACCTGCATCACGGCGCTGAAGCGTGAGACGGTGGCCATCGAGCCCTTGTCGAAGTAGCTGAAGGGCTTGCGCTGGTCGGGCGTCTGCCCCTTGCGGATCTCCGCGAGAATCGCGTCGGCGGCGTACCGGCCGCCCTGGATCGCGCCCTGCGCGACTCCGGGGACGCCGTCGACCGCCATCATGTCGCCCACGACGTAGACGTTGGGATGACCGGGGATCGTGAGGTCCGGTCCCACCTTCACCCGGCCCGCGCGGTCGAGTTCGGTGTCGGACTGATCGGCCAGCACCTTGCCGAGCGAACTGGCCTGCACACCGGCCGACCACACCTTGCACTGGCTCTCGATGCGCCGGGTGGTGCCGTCCTTCTCCTTGACGGTGAGACCGTCGTAATCGAGATCGGTCACCATCGCACCGAGTTGCACGTCCACGCCGAGGCGTTCGAGCCTGCGTCGCGCCTTCTCGCCGAGTTTGGGGCCGAAGGGCGGAAGAACGGCGGGCGAGGCGTCGAGAAGGATGACGTTCGCGTCGGTCGGATCGATGTTGCGGAACGCGCCGCGGAGCGTCTTGTCGCTCATCTCGGCGATCTGACCCGCCAGTTCCACACCGGTCGGGCCCGCACCGATCACGACGAAGGTCAGCAGCTTCTTCTGCTCGGCCGGATCGTTGGAGAGCTCGGCCTGCTCGAAGGCGCCGAGGATGCGGCCGCGCAGTTCCAGTGCGTGGTCGATGGTCTTCATGCCGGGTGCGTACTCGGCGAAATGATCGTTGCCGAAGTACGACTGGTCGGCCCCGGCGGCGATGATCAGGTCGTCGTAGGCGGTCTCGGTGACGCGCTCGAGCAACTGCGAGCGGACCACCTGGTTCTCGAGATCGATGTCGAACACCTCGCCCAGGAGGACCCGGGTGTTCTTCTGCTTCCGCAGCACCACCCGGGTGGCCGGGGCGATCTCGCCCTCGGCGATGATGCCGGTCGCGACCTGGTACAGCATCGGCTGGAACAGGTGATGGGTGGTCTTCGCGATCAGGGTCACGTCCACGTCGGCCTTCTTGAGGCGCTGTGCCGCGAACAGACCGCCGAAACCGGAGCCGATGATCACCACCTGTCGGCGGCGCCGCAGGCTGGTGGCTGGGCTGCTGGTCATTGAATGTCTCCTGGGTGGTGGGTTCACATGACGAGGTGAAGCGGATGCTCGGTGATGCCGGGCCCCTGACCGATCACGGTAGTCCGCGACGATCAGGCGGTCATCTCGACGGTGCCGGGGCCGCGCGCACGGTGCCGGGGTCCGGACGGTGCGACGGCTGCGGGCCGGCGGGTCCGGAGCCAATCGGCGCGGCAGATCTCGTACTCCACATCGTGACCGGTGAATCCGTCGTCGAACTGCTCGCGACGCAGGTGTTCGGCCGCCAGACGCATTCCGAGTTTCTGCATCACCCGCTGCGATCGCATGTTGTCCGGGTGAGTGCTGGCGAAGATCCGCTCGGTCCCGGTCTCGGTGAAGGCGACCGAGATCAGTGCGGACGCCGCCTCGGTCGCCAGTCCTCGGTGCCACGATTCGCGCCGCAGCCGGTAGCTGAGCTCCAGCTCCGGCACCGCCGAATGCCGGGGTGCCCGCAGCCAGACCCAACCGGTGAACAGCCGGGTTCGGCGGTCGAACGCGACCCAGAGGCCGGTTCCGCATTCGCGGAACTGCGCCTGGGATCGGGGGATGACCCAATCGGTGATCATCGCCGGCGCAGTGGCTTCGCCTCCGGTGACGAACTCCATCACCACCGGGTCGGCGTCCAGGCCGTGCAGCAGCGGTGCGTCGTGAGGTGCCACGGGGCGCAGCCGAAGTCGTCGAGTCCCGATGTCCACGTGGGGAGTGTATCGGCGACGACCGACATCGCGGCGCGACTTCGGGTCCGTCGGCGAGGCGCACCGACCGACCCGTCCCGGCGGGCCGGACTGTCGGAGGCGGGCGATAGGGTGCACGCATGCCCGACACACCGTTCGTCGTCGAGATTCAATTGCGCTGGGGCGACATGGACCCGCTCAGCCACATCAACAACGTGCAGTTCGCGCGGATCCTCGAGGAGGCTCGGGTCCGGGCCATGCACCTGTGGTTCCAGAAGGACGATCGGCGGTTCGGCTTCCTGATCGCGCGGCAGGAGATCGAGTTCGTCACTCCGCTCCTCTATCACCACGAATCGGCCAAGGTCGAGATCTGGATCTCGCGGATCGGCGAGAAGTCGTTCGACTACGGCTACCGCGTCCGCGCCTGGGACGGCGAACTCGCTGCGCTCGCCGAGACCACCTGTGCCGTGGTGGATCTCGCGACCGGCCGACCCGCGCCGCTCCCGGAGGCGGTGCGTGCGGGGCTCGCCGAACACACCGGCGGGGAAGTGGAGTTCCGGCGGCGCCGCTGACACCGTCCCAGACGGCCGAGCAGTCCGGTAGCGCCAGTTGAGCAGAGGGGAGAGTCGCCAGTGCTGACCGTGCACCGCGCCGAGCAGGCGGGATGCCTCGTGGAGGCGCTCGCCGACACCCTGTCCCGGCCGCTGGCCGATCCCATGCGGACCGAGATCGTCGCGGTCCCCGAGCGCGGAGTGGAACGCTGGCTCCGGCAGCAGCTGTCGCTGCGGCTCGGCACCTCGTGCGGCGGCGACGGCATCGCCGCGAACATCGCCTTCGACTCGCCGTCGTTCCTGCTGCGTCAGGTGCTCGACGGCGTGTCGGACGATCCCGAGGCCGCCGAGAGCTGGTTCGCCGATCGTCTGCGATGGCCGGTGCTGCGGGTGGTGGACGGCCACATCGACGATCCCGTGCTCCGCGTTCTCGCCACACATCTCGGGACCGGAGACGCCCGCGCCGATCGCGGACGTCGGCTCTCGACCGCGTCGACCATCGCCGCACTGTTCACCTCGTACGGATGGCAGCGGCCGACGATGATCGCCGAGTGGGCCTCCGGCTCCGACACGGACGGTGCGGGAGGAGAACTCGCCGAGCATCTGCGGTGGCAGCCGTGGCTGTGGCGGCTGGTCCGCGAGGAGGTGGGGCATCCGCATCTGGCGGAGCAACTGCCGGTCGTGGTGGACCGTCTGCGCGCCGACGCGGACGCCGTCGACCTTCCCGAACGGCTCTCGTTGTTCGGGGCCACGCGGATCCCGCAGACGCTGCGAAACGTGCTCGCGGCGCTGTCGGAGCGGCGCGAGGTGGGCTTGTATCTTCCGCATCCCTCGCCCGAACTGTGGTCGGCGGTCCAGACCGCGGGGCCGCAGCGGAGTGGACGGCTGCGCGCCGAACGCCGACCGGTGCGCGTGCGGCACCCATTGCTGGCGAGCCTGTCCCGGGACGTGCAGGAGCTCCAGGAGGTGCTGGCGCCCGCGGTCGGCGCCACCTGCCACCATTCCGCGGAACACCGTCGTCCCGCGACACTGCTGGGTGCGCTTCAGGACGGCATCAGGCGCGACGATCCCGGGCGCCCGGCCGAGGGCGAGGGACTCGACCCCGGTGCCGACGGCAGCGTCGAGGTGCACGCCTGCCACGGTCCGCAGCGCCAGGTGGAGGTGCTTCGCGACCGGCTTCTGCACCTGTTCGACGCCGACCCGACTCTGGAACCGCGCGATGTGCTCATCATGTGTCCCGACGTGGAGGCGTACGCACCGCTGATCGGCGGGGTCTTCGGGCAGTCGAGCCGCGTCGGCGACCATCCGGCCTTCTCGCTGCGCGTGCGGCTCGCCGATCGGGGCATCCGTGCGCAGAACGCGGTGCTCGACGTGCTCGCCCGCGTCCTCGACCTCGCGGCGGGCCGGGTCCGGGCCGGCGATCTGCTCGATCTGGCCGCGACGGAGCCGGTGCGCCGCCGGTTCGGCTTCACCGACGACGATGTCGACACGATCACCGGCTGGGTCCAGCGCTCAGGTATCCGGTGGGGCGTCGACGAGACCCAGCGGCGCCGATTCGGGCTCGGCGGTTTCCCCCAGGGCACCGTGCGGACCGGGCTCGACCGCATCCTGCTGGGCGTGGTCGCCGAGGAAGCGGAGAACGAGTGGCTCGCCACCGCTCTGCCACTGTCGGGAATCGATTCGACGGACACCGATCTCGCCGGAAGATTCGCCGAGTTCGCCGAGCGCCTGACCACACTGCTCGAGACCGTGTCCGAACCCCATTCCTCCGGTCAATGGCTGCGAACGATGATCCACGCCGCCGATCTGCTGACCCACACCGACTCGGAGACCGAGTGGCAGCGGGCGCAAGCCGTCGGCATGCTCACCGATGCGCTCTCGGTTCCCGAGGGAACCCCGGAGTCCGAACTCAAGCTCGCCGACATGCGCGATCTGATGGCGCAGCTGCTCATCGCGCGTCCGACGCGATCGAACTTCTGCACCGGCGAACTGACCGTGTGCTCGATGGTGCCGATGCGCTCGGTGCCGCATCGGGTGATCGTGGTGCTCGGCATGGACAGCGGTCAATACCCGCGGGCCGGGGCCGTCGACGGCGACGACATCCTCCAGGTGGCGCCGATGGTGGGGGAACGGAATGTGCGCGACGAAGACCGCCAGGTGTTCCTCGACGCGATCTGTGCGGCGACCGAGCACCTGCTGGTGTTCTACACCGGCGCCGATGCGCTGACCGGTGCCCGGACGCCGCCGGCGGTGGTGGTCTCCGAGCTGCTCGACGCCCTGCGCGGGGTGCTCGGGGTCAGCGTCGGCGATCCGGTTCCGGTGCTGTACCGGCACACCCTGCACGCGTTCGACGAACGGAACTTCGTCGACGACGGTTCCGGGCCCTTCAGCTACGACGCGGCCCTGCTTCCGGGCGCCCGTGCTCTGAGCGCACTCACCCGATGCCGCGAGCGGGGACCCGCGCTGCCGGTGATCGCCGATGAGAGACTCCCGCGGGCGCCGGGCGATGCCGACGTCGACCTCGACCTCGACGAGCTCATCAGCTTTCTGGCCGCACCGGTGGAGGGTCATGCACGGCAGCGTCTCGGCGTGGGTCTGCCCGAACAGGCCGACGAACATCGGGACGAACTCGCCGTGGAGTTGGACGGTCTCGAACGGTGGGGCGTGGGCAACCGCTACCTCGACGCGCTGCTCAGCGGTGCGGATCCGCACGCCGCGCAGGGAGCCGAACTGCGGCGCGGCAGTCTGCCGCCCTTCGCGTTCGGAACCAGAGAGTTCGGTCCCATCCGAGACAAGGCGCAGGCGGTGGCGACTGCCGCACACGGCTATCGTGACGATTCCGCCGACGCCGTCGACGTCCGCGTGGTGCTGCCCGACGGCCGCCGGGTGTACGGGACGGTCGGAGACGTCTTCGCCGGCAGGCTGGTGCCTGTCAGCTATTCGCGGCTCGGGCCCAAGCATCGCCTCGCGGCCTGGATCCGGTTGCTGGCGATCCGGGCCGGTTCCGACCGCGACGTCGCCGAAGCCGTCGTCGTCGGCAGTGCCTCCGGTCGGTACCCGTCGGCCAAGGTGAGTCGAATCCGCACCCCTGACGACGCAGGGGACCTGCTGGCGGTGCTCGTCGCCATCCGTGACGCGGGACTGACCGCGCCGATCGGCCTGACCCTCGATGCCGCGGTGGCCGCGGCGTCGGAGTTCGGCAGGTCGGGCGACCCGGCGAAGGCCCGGCGTCGAGCCGAGTGGGCGTACAAGAAGTCGTACGGCGATCAGAACCGGTACGCCGGGCTCGTCTTCCACGGGGATCCCGACGCGGCGGTCGGATTCGAGACGATGGCCGCGGCGGTGCCGCAGCCGGAGGCGCTGTCGTCCGTGGCGGGTCTGCTGCCCGGCGACGACGCGACCGACATGTACATCCGACTCGCCGCGGCCCTGTTCGGGTCGCTCCTGGCGCACGAGGAGGACCGATGACGGCACTCGGAAGCGACACCGCCTTCGATCTCACCGGACCGCTGCCCACCGGGACGCTGGTCCTCGAGGCCAGCGCGGGCACCGGCAAGACATACGCGATCGTCGCGCTGGCCGTGCGCTACATTGCCGGCGGCGTCCCGGTGTCGGAGTTGCTCATGGCGACGTTCTCGAACGCGGCCTCCGCCGAATTGCGGGACCGGACGCATTCTCGTCTCACCGAGTGCGTCGCCGCGCTGCACGATCGGGCCACCGCACGCACGTCCGGCGACGATCTGATCGCCTTCCTGGCCGACGCGGACGCCGACGAGGTCGCACGGCGGCGTCAACGGCTCGCGGACGCCCTGTCGGACTTCGACGCCGCCACGATGGCGACCACCCACACCTTCTGCAATCGAATGCTCTCGGTCCTCGGCTTCCTCGGCGGCCGTCAGCAGCAGTTCCCGATCCTCGAGAACGTCGACGACATGGTCGCCGAGCTCGCGCGAGACGCTTACCTCGCGCGTTTCGCCGGCGACCCGGATTCGGCGCCCGGGTACGCCGAAGCCGAGCAGATCGCCGTCGCCGCGGTCCGCGATCCCGCTGCGGCACTGGCTCCGGACCGGGAGGACGAGCGGACCGAGGAGTCGGACCTACGAGTGTGGATCGCTCAGCAGGCGCGCGCACACACGGCGCTGCGCAAGCGGCTGGCCAGGGTCCGCACTTACGACGATCTGCAGCAGGCGCTGTTCGAGATCGTCACCGACGCCGAGATCGGCGATGAGGCGTGCCGCCGGATCCGCGCACAGTTCTCGGCCGTGCTCATCGACGAGTTCCAGGACACCGATCCTCAGCAGTGGGAGATCGTCAGGCGATGCTTCCACGATCACCTGCCGCTGGTGCTGGTGGGCGATCCGAAGCAGTCGATCTACGCCTTCCGCGGCGCCGAGGTGCTGAGCTACCTGAACGCGGTCGAGGCGGCAGACGAGCGGCAGCGGCTGACCGTGAACTGGCGTTCGGACGCCGCGGTGGTGGACGGGCTCGGCGCGCTCTTCGAGGGCGCGACGCTCGGTCACCGACAGATCGCCTATCAGCCGGTTCGGGCGCACCGTTCCGGATCGCGGATCCACGGCGCGCCCGCGGTCCGTATCCGCGGATTCCTGCGCGGCGACTTCACCACCACGACGCAGGACGGCACCACTCCCTTGGTCGCCGAAGTCCGCGAGCGCGTCACCGACGACGTCGCCGACGACATCGCGGGTGTGCTGGGCGGCGACGTGACCATCGACGACGGCTACGGCGCCCGGTCGGTCGAACCCGGCGACATCGCTGTTCTGCTCCGCGCCAACCGCACGATCGCACCGCTGCAGCGTGCCCTCGCCGAACGGGGCATCGCCTCCGTCGTCACCTCGGGCACCTCCATCTTCGCCACACCCGCGGCCCGATACTGGTGGTACGTCCTGTCCGCCATCGATACGCCGTCGCGACAGCCACGCGTGCGTCTGGCCGCGCTGACGCCGATCCTCGGACTGTCGGCCCAGACGCTGGAACGGCAGGGCGACACGGGTGTCGGAGCGCTGTCGGGACGGCTGGCCGAACTCGGTCGCGTCTTCGCCGACGGCGGGTTCGCGGCGATGGCCGCACGGCTCTTCGGCGAGTTCGGCACCGCGGAGCGATTGCTCGGCGTCGACGGAGGCGAGCGTCTGCTCACCGACGTGCTGCAGATCTCCGAACTGTGCAATCGGCATGTCACCGAGTCGTCGACCGGGATCGCCACGCTGGTCGACTGGCTCGGACGACAGATCGACGAGGGTTCGCAGTGGGGACAACAGCGTGACGCGACGCGACGGCTCGACCGCGACACCGAGGCCGTCCAGATCATGACGGTCCACGCGAGCAAGGGACTCGAGTTCCCGATCGTCTACGTGCCGTTCGGCTGGGACGGCGCCAGCCACCCGAATCCGGCCACCTTCCTGTTCCACGAAGGCGATCGCCGCTATCTCGACGTCGGAGGGAAACAGGCGCGCGGCTATGCGCGCCGCGATCGGCAGTCCCGCTCCGAAGGCGCCGGTGAGGATCTTCGACTGCTCTACGTGGCCGCGACCCGAGCCCGCAGCCAGGTGGTCCTGTGGTGGGCGCCGAGCACGACGACTGCGCGCGGGGCCCTGCACCGGCTGCTCTTCACCGCCGACGAGCGTCGACTGGCCGCACGGTCGGGCGACCTGTCGCCGATTCCGGACACCGTGCCGATCCCGGCCGGGGACACCGAGTGCGTCGGCGCTCTGCGCGGCGTCGCAGCCGGGAACCCCTCGGTCGTCGTGGAACCGGCGGGTCGCCGCGGCCGCACCGAGTGGCGCCCTCCGTCCGACGCGGGCACGCCTCCGGAACTGAGCGTGGCACGGTTCACGAGAAGCATCGATCAACGGTGGCGCCGAACGTCGTATTCGGCCATCGTGGCCGCGGCGCACGCGGCATTCCACGCCGAGACGCCCGGACCAGCCTCGCCGGTTCAGGCGGGGAGCGAACCCGAGGACGTGCTGCGGCCCGACGAGCCCGATGACGCGCGGGCGGAGGCCGGTGCGGTGTCCGGAGAAGTCGTGGGCACACCGTCGCTGATGAACGGGCTGCCCTTCGGCGCCGGATTCGGAACCCTCGTCCACGAAGTACTCGAGCATGTGGACACCGCGGAGCCGGATATGGCGGCGCACGTGCGTCAGATGTGCGTGCAGGGCGCCGCGGCACGGGGAGTCGAGATCGACGTCGATGTTCTCGCCCGCGCGCTGATCGGGGTGCTCACCACACCTCTGGGATTCGGCGATCTGTGGAGCATCGAACCCGGCGCGCGACTGGCCGAGATGGACTTCGAACTGCCGTTGTCCGATACCGCCGGCGGGTTCGGCCTCGAGGAGGTCGGAGATCTGCTCGCGCGGCATCTGCCGGGCGACGATCCGCTGGCACCGTATGCGGAAATGGTCCGGACGGTCTCCGACGAGACCTTCACCGGCTATCTCACCGGCAGCATCGACTCGGTGCTGCGGACCGCCGAGAACCGATTCGTGGTCGTCGACTACAAGACCAACCGCCTGCGTCCGGGGGATCTGGCGGTCGAGGACTTCGGTCGCGAGGCGATGGCCGAGGAGATGATGTCCGCGCACTATCCGCTGCAGGCACTGCTGTATTCGGTGGCACTCCACCGCTATCTGCGCTGGCGGCTCGCCGGCTACGACCCCGCACGGCATCTGGGTCCGGTGCAGTATCACTTCGTGCGCGGGATGGCCGGTCCGCAGACTCCGCCCGGCTGCGGCGTCTTTCAATGGGACCTGCCGCCCGCCCTGATCGTCGAGATGTCGGAGCTCCTCGCCGGCCGAACGGAAGGAGTGGGGCGATGACCGACCCGTCCGCGACCGCCGGAGCACTGTCGGACCGCTGCGCGCCGCAGCGTGTGGCCTCGGGATCGGATCTGCTCACGACGTTCAACGCGGCGGGTGTGCTGAACGCCGCCGATGTGCACGTCGCCAGGCGCGTCGCAGCGCTGTGCGGCGGACCCGTCGACGAGCAGGTGCTCCTTGCCGCAGCGCTGGCGGTCCGTGCCGTCCGGACCGGTTCCACCTGCGTCGAGCTGGACAGGATCGCCGATCTCGCGGCGGCCGGTGACGACCAGACGCCGCTGCCGTGGCCCGCACCCGACGCGCTGCGTGCGGCGCTGGCCGCGTCGCCGCTGGTGATCGGCGGCGGCACCGGCCCACTGCGACCGCTCGCCCTTGCCGAATCGGCCGACGGCCCGCTGCTGTATCTGCGCAAATTCTTCCGGCAGGAACAGAGCATCCGGCAGATCCTCGACGCACGCGCCGCGAGCCGGCCCGCGGTCGACGCAGCCGTGCTGACGGCGGCGCTCGATGCGGCGTTCGGGGCCGGCGACACGAGCGGCTACGACCGCCAGCGTGCCGCCGCGGCGCTGGCGGCCACCTCGTGGACCACCGTCCTCGCAGGCGGTCCCGGTACCGGCAAGACGTACACGGTCGCTCGCATCCTGGCCGTGATGGAGACGCTGTTCGGCGGCGACCTCCGGATCGGGCTGTGCGCGCCCACCGGACGCGCCGCGGCCCAGTTGCAGACGGCGATCGGGGAGTACCGCCGCGAACACCAGACCCTGCGGAGTGACCCCGCCGCGGTGACCGTGCATCGCCTGCTCGGATCTCGGCCGGACGGAACGTTCGTCCGCGGGGCGGGCAACCGTCTGCCTTTCGACGTCGTGGTGGTCGACGAGACCTCGATGCTCCCGGTCACGATGATGTGCCGTCTGCTCGAATCGCTGCGCGCCGACACCCGGCTCATCCTCGTCGGCGATCCGCACCAGCTGGTGTCGGTGGAGGCGGGCGCGGTTCTCGCTGACCTCGTCGACCGGGATGTGACCGCCGGGGCCGGCGCCGTGCTTCCGGACGCGTTCACGGCTGTGTGCGATCTCGCGGCGGCCGACTTCGATTCGGCGGAGACCTCCGCACTGGCGCGCGGCGTCATCACGCTGCGCCGCGGACACCGCTACGGAGACCGCATCGGCGAGGTCGCCGAAGCGGTCAACGCCGGCGACGCGGACCGGGTGATCGAGCTCATCGGCCACGGCGCGCGGTCGGAGCATCCGGTCCGGCTGATCGATCCGGATGACGCCGACGTGGTGCGGACCGAAGCCGTGGGCTGGGCACGGAGCCTGCGCGAGGCGGCGCGGAGCGGCGACGCCCGCGGCGCCGTGGTGGCACTCCGGGGGCACCGCGTGCTGTGCGCGCACCGGGACGGTCCCTACGGGGTCGCGGGCTGGTCCAGACGGGTGATCGGCTGGATCAGCGACGACCTCGGCGGTGCGGCCGGAACGGGCCGCTGGTATCCGGGCGAACCGCTGCTGGTGACCGCGAACGACCGGACGCAGGACGTCTACAACGGCGATTCCGGAGTGGTGATCGACGATGCAGGCGGGCTCGCCGCGGTCTTCGAACGCGGTCATGAGATCAAGCGGCTTCACCCGAGTCAGCTCGCCGACGCGATTCCGGTCTACGCCATGACCATTCACCGGAGTCAGGGCAGCCAGTTCGGCACGGTCACCGTGATCCTCCCGCCCCCGGACGCGGAACTGCTGACGCGGGAGTTGCTCTACACGGCGATCACCCGCGCCGAGCGCGAGGTGAACATCGTCGGCACACCGGAATCCCTGCGCGCCGCCGTCGGCCGCCGGGTGGCGCGGGCGTCAGGGCTGCGCACCGATCTCGTCGAGGTCGTGTCGCCGGCCTGAGCCGGGAGTCAGGCGAGCTCGGCTCCGCCCGGAACGAGATCGCGCCGCAGATACGACTCCCACTGCAGAAACAGTCGCTGCGGATCGCGGGGGAGTGCTCCGAAGGCCTTCATCGACGCGCTGCGCGCGATCTCCGTCTTGTGCGAGACGATCGCGCGGATCTTGCTGCCGAGGCAGTCGTCGACGTCGACGGCGAGGTCGATCCGGTCGCTGGGCGTCCCGGACACGGGAAGATGCGAGTCCTCGGTGAGGTGCGGTTTCAACGTGGTCACGGTGGTCTCGGGAATGGTGATGAAGTAGAGCGAACGGACCTGCCAGGGCTCGCCCGCGTCGGGGCGGTAGGCGCCGATCGCCGCGGCGTCGGCCGCGGCGCACGTGAGCCGGTTGGCGTGGATGTGATCGGGGTGGCCGTACATGCCGTAGGCGTCATAGGTGACGAGGATGTGCGGCTTGATCTCCCGGATGTGTGCCACCAGAGCCGCGACCTGCTCGTCGAAGGGCGCTGAGACGAACGGAGTCGCGCCGGGCGCGGACTCGGGGACGAAACTGTCGGCGTAGCCGAGCATGATGGGCTCGCGAGACAGTCCCAGTTCGCGGGCGGCGTCGAGCAACTCGCCGTGGCGCGCGGTCCCGGGCACCCACGTGCATGTCACCAGCGAGACCTCGCCGCCGCGCCGGGCGTGTCGTGCCATGGTGCCGCCGGTCCACAACGACTCGTCGTCGGGATGAGCGTGGACGAACAGAGCACGTGGAACCCCAGACACGCCCTTCACAGTACGCGCAGCCGCCCCGGTACACTCAGCGGCGCGAAATCAGCTCAACGATGAGGAGTTACGCGGTGACCTCGCAGGTGTACGAGTTCCAAGCCCAGGCACGCCAACTGCTGGATCTGATGGTTCATTCGATCTATTCGAACAAGGACAGCTTTCTTCGCGAACTGATCTCCAACGCGTCGGACGCGGTCGACAAGCTCCGCTTGGAAGGCTTGCGCGACAAGGACCTCGACGTCGACATCTCCGATCTGCACATCCGGCTGACCCCGGACGCCTCCGCTCGGACGCTGACCGTGTCCGACAACGGCATCGGCATGTCGCGCGAGGAGGTCGTCGACCTGATCGGAACCGTGGCGAAGTCGGGCACCGATGAACTGCGCCGGAAGCTCGCCGAGACCGACGCCAAGGACGCCGGGGAACTGATCGGCCAGTTCGGCATCGGCTTCTACTCGGTGTTCATGGTCGCCGATCGCGTCGAACTGGTCACGCGCAAGGCCGGCGAGACCGTCGGAACGCGCTGGGAGTCGACCGGCGACGGGACCTACACCCTCGACGAGGCCCCCGACGCTCCGCAGGGCACGTCGATCACCCTCACCCTCAAGGCCGTCGACGAGGAGAACGCGGTCCACGACTACGCCGACCAGAACGTGCTGCGCGCTCTGGTCAAGAAGTACTCCGACTTCATCTCCTGGCCGATCCGCATGCGGGTGACCAAGCAGGTGCCTGCCGCCGAGGAAGGCGGCGAGCCCACGACCGAAGAGGTCGACGAGACCCTGAACTCGCAGAAGGCGCTGTGGGCGAAGTCGCCCGGCGAGGTGTCCGAGGAGGAGTACGCCGAGTTCTACCGTCACATCTCGCACGCCTGGGACGAGCCCCTCGAGACCATCTCGCTGCACGCCGAGGGCACGTTCGAGTACCAGGCCCTGCTCTTCATCCCGTCGCAGGCGCCGTTCGATCTGTTCATGCGCGAGCGCACCAGCGGCATCCACCTGTATGTCAAGCGCGTGTTCATCATGGACGACGCCGCCGAGTTGATGCCCGAGTATCTGCGGTTCGTCCAGGGCGTGGTCGACGCCGCGGATCTGTCGCTGAACGTCTCGCGCGAGATTCTGCAGCAGGACCGTCAGATCCGCGCCATCCGGCGACGTCTGGTGAAGAAGGTCATCTCGTCGGTCCAGGAACTGCAGGACCGTCGTCCGGAGGACTACCAGACCTTCTGGAGCAATTTCGGCCGCGTCTTCAAGGAAGGTCTGATCAACGACCACGACAACGCGAAGGCGATCCTCAAGGCGTCGGTGTTCGGGTCCACCCACAGTGAGACCGAGCCGACCACACTGGTCGACTACCTCTCGCGGTGCAAGCCCGATCAGGACGTGATCTACTACATGACCGGCGAGTCGCGGACGCAGATCGAGCGGTCGCCGCACCTGGAGGCCTTCCGCGCGAAGGGCATCGAGGTGCTGCTGCTGTCCGATCCGGTGGACGAGGTCTGGGTCTCCTCCGGTCTCGACTTCGAAGGCAAGCAACTGGTGTCGGTGGCCAAGGGCGTCGTCGACCTGGATGACGCCGACGCGGACGCCGACGGCGAGGAGAAGTCGAAGCGCGACGAGGAGTTCGCACCGCTGCTGTCCTGGCTCGCCGAGACGCTCGCGGACGACGTCTCGGAGGCGCGGCTGAGTTCGCGGCTGACCGAGTCGGCGGCGTGCCTGGTCGGGGACACTTTCTCGATGACCCCGCAGTTGGAGAAGCTGTATCGGGCGTCGGGCCAGCCGGTGCCCAAGTCGAAGCGGATCCTGGAGCTGAATCCGGACAACGCCCTCGTCACGGCCCTGCGGAGCAAGTTCGACGCGGACGGCGACGATCACACGGCTCTCGAACCGACCGCCAAGCTGCTGTACGCGACGGCGGTGCTCGCCGAGGGCGGAGATCTCGACGATCCGGCGGAGGTCGCGAGGCTGTTGGCCGACACGCTCACCAGAGACCTCGGCTGACCCGGTGGGGATCCTCACGCGGCTGGCGATCCTGATCGGGTCGATCTCCTGGCTGCCGCGGTACCTCCCGTGGATCGTGAAGGCGGACACCGTGCTTCAGAAGGTCTCGCGCGGCCGAGTGGATCTGCTGCGGATCGCCGGACTGCCCGGGATCACCATCACGGTGCGCGGCCGCAAGAGCGGAGTGCTGCACTCGACGCCGGTGCTCGCGGCGCCCGACGGCGAGGACTGGATCGTCGCCGGCTCGTACTTCGGGGGACCGCGGACGCCTGCGTGGGTCTACAACATCCGGGCCGCCGATTCGTTCGACGTCGAGGTTCACGGGGCGGCGACGCGGATGTCAGCGACCGAGCTCTCCGGCGTCGAGCGCGCCGCCGCGTGGGACCGGCTGCTCGGCGTGTGGCCGAACTTCACGTTGTACGAGAAGCGCACGACCCGGGTGATTCCGCTGTTCCGCCTGCACCGCGTGAGCTGACCGTCGTCGCCGGGCCGTCCGCCGGCCGCTCCTGAACGACGACTTGTTCACAACCCTCCGAAACAGCAGTGGTCCCCGACGGATTCGTTCCGTCGGGGACCACTGCTGTTTCGTGTTGTTCGGGCCGTCAGCCGACGCCGAGCACCGCGACCGGAGAGTTTCCGAGTTGCAGGCTCAGGCGCTCGTTGGCGCTCTGGTTCATCCGCGCGGCGATCCGGCGAATGTACGCGTGAAAGGTGGACGCAAAGGTCGAACCTGTGCTGTTTCGCATGGTGGAGACCTCCTTCGTTCTTTGCAGTCCATACCTTTGTAACCTCCGCGCAAGGTGAAGTCAAGCGTTATTCGGGCCGCGTTAACCTTTCGTTCACCTAATCAAGGTTGCGGTCAACGGCTCAGTCGAGCAATGCGGCGAGGCGTTCCACCTCGGCCACGGTGCCGGGGGAGACGAGCATCGTGGTGACCCCGGCGCGCTCCCAGACAGCCATCTGTTCGCGTACGTGGGCCTCGTCGCCGACGATCGCCGAATCGTCCACGACCGCGTCCGGGATGATCGCCGCGGCCTCCTCCTTGCGGCCGGACCGGAACAGCGCGGTGACCTCGTCGACTACCTCGGCGTAGCCCATTCGGCGGTAGACCTCCGCATGGAAGTTGGTGTCCTCGCTGCCCATACCGCCCATGTACAGCGCGAGGAAGGGCTTGATCGCGGAGTAGGCGGCGGCGACGTCGTCGGTGAGGACGATCTGCGCCACCGCGGCGATCTCGAACGTCTCGCGGGTGTGGCGGGCGCCGGGTCGGGCGAACCCCTTGAATCGCCCCGGGTTTCGTGGAGGCTCGGTTAGTTGGATCCGACCTCGGTGAGGACCGGATTCTGACGGTAGTGCTTCGTGGGTTGTGATGCCCAGTGGTTGGCCTCGAATTCAGCTGGCGGGACGAGCCCGATCTCGCCGTGAAGCCGTCGGTGGTTGAACCAGTCGACGTATTCAGCGACCGCGATCTCGATGTCACCGACGTTCTTCCAGCCGCCCTTGGGCCGCATGACGGGGTTGCGGATGCACTCAGCCTTGAACAGCGAGTTGAGCGCCTCGGCCATGGCGTTGTCGTAGCTGTCGCCCTTCGACCCGACGGATGCGACGGCGTTGGCCTCGGCGAGCCGCTCGGTGTAGCGAATCGCTCGATACTGGACTCCTCTGTCGCTGTGGTGGATAAGGCCAGTGAGGTCCTGGTCGGCGCGCTGCCGGGCCCACAGCCCCATGTCGAGGGCGTCCAAAGCGAGGTCAGTGCGAAGCGAGGTCGACACCTGCCAGCCGACGATCATCCGGCTGAACACATCTAGGACGAACCCGACGTAGGCCCACCCGGCGTGTGTTCTGACGTAGGTCAGATCGGCCACCCACAGCTGGTTCGGTGCAGTGGCGACGAACTTCCTGTCGACGAGGTCTTCCGGACGTTCGGTCTCGGCGTCGGCGCCGATGGTGGTCTTGCGGGTCTTCTCCCGACCGATGCCACGTAGGCCCTCATCCTTCATCAGTCGCTCGACGGTGCACCTGGCGACCTTGAGGCCCTCGCGGTTGAGCTCGGCGTGAATCTTGCGGGCGCCATAGACGCCGAGGTTGGCCTTGTGAGCATGCCGGATATCGATGACCAGCTCAGCGTCTCGTACCGCACGTGCCGAGGGTGGCCGCTTCTTAGCGGCGTAGTAGGTGCTCGGGGCGATCTGCACGCCGGCGTCCTTCACCACAGCGCAGATCGGCTCGACCCCGAACCGGTCGCGGTGCTGATCGATATAGTCGACCAGCACCGCGGTGGGTACCTCTACTTGATCTTGCGGTCGAGCTCCGCTGCCGCGAAAAAAGCCGCAGATGTCTTCAATATCGGCGGATTCAAGCGGTGGGCGCAAGAAGCTCTGCGAGCTTCTCTGATGGTGTCAGATAGCCCAGAGTCTTGCGCGGTCGGCTGTTGAGGCTGTCCTGGATCGCGTCCAACTCCTCGCGGGTGACGGCGCTCAGGTCGGTGCCCTTGGGCAGGTACTGACGCAACAGGCCGTTGGTGTTCTCGTTGCTCCCGCGCTGCCAGGGCGAGTGGGGATCGCAGAAGTAGATCGGGATACCCGTGGCAGTGGTGAACGCCGCGTGCTGCGACATCTCCGCGCCCTGGTCCCAGGTGATCGTTCTGGCCAACGAGGACGGTAGTTTGCTGATCGCGGCGCGCATCGCTGCCTCGACCTGCTCGGCTGTCTTGCCATCTGGGAGGTGCAACAGCAGCGTCATCCGCGTCGATCGCTCGACGAGCGTCCCGACCGCGCTGCGGCTGCCCTCGCCAAGGATGAGGTCGCCTTCCCAGTGTCCGGGCACGGCGCGGTCGTCGGCTTCTGCGGGGCGTTCGCTGAGCATCACCATGCCGGGGATCCGGCCGCGGCCGTCAGTGGTGCCGCGGGGCTTTCGGGCCGCTCTTCCGGACCGTAGACACCGCGCCAACTCGCGGCGCAACTCGCCTCGGCCCTGGACAAACAGGGACTGGTAGATCGTCTCGTGGCTCACGCGCATCTCCGGATCATCGGCGTGATCCAACCGTAGGCGCGCCGCGATCTCCTCGGGGGACCACAACTGCTCCAGCCGGCTGGAGACCTCCTCGAGCAACCGGCCTGACGCGAGCTTGAAAGACTTCGGCCGACGAGCTTGATCGCGAGCGCGTTCGTGCGCATGCCATGCCGAGTAGCCGCAGCGACCACCGCCGCGCTTCACCTCGCGGCTGATGGTCGACACCGCGCGCCCCAGGTGCTCGGCGATCGCGGTGAAGGTGTCGCCACGATTGATCCCCACCAGGATCTGCTCGCGCTCGTCAATCGTCAGGCAGCCCTGGCGTGGCTCCCAGCCGAACGGCTTGGCGTCGGCGTGCCTGCCGGTGCGGGCCATGATCCCGACCATCGGCGCGCTGCAGCCGATCTCCTTGGCGATGTCGACCAGCCGCCAACCCCTCGCATGCAGCCTGAGTGCCAGCCGCTTCTGCTCCCGACTGAGATGACCGTGCTTGCCCTGCATCCGGATCCTCCTGTGATCAGTGACTGCCTCATCTCACAGGACTCGTTGCACTGACCGCTTGAATCCGCCATCTCGTTCGCCCGACGCAGTTCGCGGACCTCGCGCTCGAGCTCGGCCAGCCGCTGCGCGTCGTCGGTCGTGGTACCCGGCCGAACACCGCCGTCGATCTCGGCCTGACGGACCCAATTCCGAAGCGCTTCGGGATGAACCCCGAGCTGATCGGCGACCCGCTTGATCGCCCCACGAGCGGACTCGGGGTCCTTCCTGGCGTCCATCGCCATCCGCGTCGCCCGCTGCTGGAGCTCAACGCTGTACTTCCTCGGTGCTGCCATGACTCTCATCATCCTTCCCAGGATTGAGAGCCTCCATCAGACCCGGGGCGATTCACCTCGTCGAGCCAGGCGTTGTACTGGTCGGCCATCCGGGGTGTGAAGAACAGCGGAAGCCAGCCGTCGGCGATCTCGGCGGCCAGGGCGATGTTCTTGGGGCCCTCCGCGCCGAGGTGGACCGGGATGTCCCGGCGCAGCGGATGCACGATCGACTTCAGGGGTTTTCCGAGGCCGGTCGCCGACTCGTCGGACAGCGGGAGCGGATAATGCGGTCCGGGACTGGTCACCGGTGCCTCCCGCGCCCACACCTGGCGCATGATGTCGACGTACTCCCTGGTGCGTGCCAGCGGCTTCGCGAATCGCTGGCCGTACCAGCCCTCGACCACCTGCGGGCCGGAGACGCCGAGACCGACGATGTGCCTGCCGCCCGAGAGGTGGTCGAGAGTCAGGGCCGCCATCGCACACGCGGTGGGCGTGCGGGCCGACAGCTGAAGCACGGACGTGCCGAGTCTGAGGCGTTCGGTGTCGCTCCCGTACCAGGCGAGGGGAGTGTAGGCGTCCGAACCCCAGGCCTCCGCCGTATAGACGGAGTCGAAGCCCGCCCGTTCGGCGGCCTGAACGAGTTCGCGGTGGTTCGTGGGCGGCTGGGCGCCCCAGTATCCGAGTTGCAGACCGAGTTTCATCCCTCGAGGCTAACGGGGCAGTCGCGGGCGAGGCCCGCCATCGGGGGGCTGAACTGAGATCCGTCGGGGCAGCGGTGCCGGAGGGCGGATCACCCTCGGACGCCGCTGACCCGACGGATCTCGGCCTGGTCAGTCGGTCAGCGGTGCAGGTCGAACCGGTCCGCGTCCATCACCTGCGTCCACGCGGCGACGAAGTCGTCGACGAACTTGGCTTCGGCGTCGTCGGCCCCGTACACCTCGGCCAGCGCCCGGAGCTGGGCGTTGGCTCCGAAGACGAGGTCGGCGCGCGTGGCCGTCCACCGCGTCTCTCCGGTGGCGAGGTCGGCGCCGACGAAAGTGCCGTCGCCGGCGTCGCTCCACTCTGTCTCCATATCGAGGATGTTGACGAAGAAGTCGTTCGTCAACGTCTCGGGACGGTCGGTCAGCACCCCGTGCTGCGATCGTCCGTGATTGGCGCCGAGCACACGCAGACCGCCGACCAGCACCGCCGTCTGCGGGGCGCTGAGCTGAAGCAACTGCGCGCGGTCGACCAGCAGGTACTCCGCCGGGATCGGCGCGTCGGCGGCGAGGTAGTTGCGGAAACCGTCCCAGCGGGGCTCCATCACCTTGAACGACTCGACGTCGGTGTTCTCCTGCGTGGCGTCGGTGCGGCCGAGTGAGACCGGCACCTGGACCGTGTGGCCGGCCGCACCCGCGGCCTTCTCGATCGCCGCGGCCCCGCCGAGGACGATCACGTCCGCCACCGAGACCTGCTTGACGCCGGACCCGGCGTTGAACTCCTGGGCGATCCCCTCCAGGACGGGGAGCACTTCGTCGAGCTCGGCGGGCTCATTGACGGTCCAGTGGCGCTGCGGCTCGAGACGGAGACGACCGCCGTTGGCGCCGCCGCGCTTGTCGCTGCCGCGGAACGACGCCGCAGCCGCCCACGCCGTCTTGACCAGCTGCGACACGGTCAGGCCCGAATCGAGGATCCGCTCCTTGAGCGCCTGGGCGTCGGCGTCGTCGATCTGCTCGTAGTCCGCTACGGGGACTGGGTCCTGCCAGACCAGGGTCTCCGACGGGACCTCGTCGCCGAGGTAACGGGGAAGCGGGCCCATGTCCCGGTGCGTCAACTTGAACCATGCGCGTGCGAAGGCGTCGGCGAACTCGTTCGGGTTCTCCAGGAAACGGCGCGAGATCTTGCCGTACACCGGGTCCTCGCGCAGAGCGATGTCGGTGGTCAGCATCATGGGCTGATGCCGCTTGTCGGGATCCTGCGGGTCGGGGACGCTGGTGGAACCGGCGTTGTCCTTGGGCCGCCACTGGATGGCTCCGCCCGGACCGGTGTACGTCTCCCACTCGTAGCCGAAGAGGGTCCAGAAGAAGTTGTTGTCCCAGGTGATCGGCGTGCTGTTCCACGCTCCCTCGAGCCCTGAGCTGATGGCGTCGGCACCCGAGCCGGTGCCGTAGGTGCTCTTCCAGCCCAGCCCCATGTTCTCCATCGGAGCGTCCTCGGGCAGCGGTCCGACATGGTCGGCCGGACCCGCGCCGTGCGTCTTCCCGAAAGTGTGACCGCCGGCGATCAGGGCGACCGTCTCCTCGTCGTTCATCGCCATCCGGCCGAAGGTCTCGCGGATGTCGACGGCGGCCTTGAGCGGATCCGGATTCCCGTTGGGGCCTTCGGGATTGACGTAGATGAGGCCCATCTGGACGGCGGCGAGCGGATTCTCGAGGTCGCGGTCGCCGGTGTAGCGTTCGTCGTCGAGCCAGGTGGTCTCCGGTCCCCAGTAGATCTCCTCCGGTTCCCACTTCTCGGTGCGGCCGCCGGCGAACCCGAAGGTCTTGAAGCCCATCGATTCGAGGGCCACGTTGCCGGCGAAGATGATGAGGTCGCCCCACGACAGCGCGGAGCCGTACTTCTTCTTGATCGGCCACAGCAGTCGGCGTGCTTTGTCGAGGCCCGCGTTGTCGGGCCAACTGTTGAGGGGCGCGAACCGCTGCATGCCGTGGCCGGCGCCGCCGCGACCGTCGGCGACGCGGTATGTGCCGGCCGAATGCCAGGCCATCCGGATGAACAGCGGGCCGTAGTGGCCGTAGTCGGCGGGCCACCATGCCTTCGAATCGCGCATGAGCGCCTCGATGTCGCGGCGGACCGCGGTGAGGTCGAGGGATTCGAAGGCCGCGGCGTAGTCGAAGTCGGCGCCCATCGGGTCGCCTTCGGCCGGGTTCTCGGCGAGGAGCTTGAGATTCAACTGCTTCGGCCACCAGTCACGGTTGCCGCCGCCTTCGGCAGGGGCTGCCATCGCGGCCGCGTGGACCGGACATCCTGATGCGTTCTGAACGGGCTGTTGGTCGGACACTGCGGTTCCTTTCGGTGGGTGAAACTCCGGGGTGGCGATCAGTGAGCTGAACTGTCAGGACGACCGGAGTCGCCCGGAACGTCCTCGGCGGCGAGACAGTCGGGGCAGACGCCCCAGTAGATGACCTCGGCCTCGTCGATCTGGAAGCCGTGGTCGGTGGCCGCCTGCAGACACGGGGCCTCACCGACCGCGCAGTCGACGTCGCGGACGTCTCCGCATACCCGGCAGACCAGGTGGTGATGGTTGTCCGCGATCCGCGTCTCGTAGAGCCAGACGTGTCCCGACGGCTGGATCCGCCGGATCAGGCCGGCGTCGGTCAACGCGTGGAGGACGTCGTACACCGCTTGCCGCGAGACGCCGGGCAGTTCTTCGCGAACCGTCGTCAGAACGGTCTCGGTCTCGGCATGCGGATGCGCGTCCACGGCCGCCAACACGGCCAGTCTGGGCCGGGTGACTCTCAGCCCGGATCGCCGGATGACGGTGGAGTAGTCGGTGGCCATGCCCCCACTCTACGGCTTTTCTGGACTAAATCCAGTTTTCTCGAAATCTGCCACGGTGATGACGGCGTCACTCGACACGGACGAGCCCGCCGACCTGGTCAGAAAGGCCCGAGGGACGGCGCGCATCATCGTGTCGATGACCTCGCGGCTCACGCCGGCGGCGAGAAGATCAGGAATCACGCGGCCGGTCACCTGGAAGTAGTCCCAGTCCGGCGCGGCCTCGGCCAGGCTCGCAGGTTCGAACCAGTCGCTGAAGCAGAAGGCGTCCTGCGACAGCATGATCCGGTCGGAGTACCCGCGCTCGATCAGAGCGAGAAGCGTGCGCATACGGTCGGCGTACGGCAGGAGGACGTCGACGCCGAATCGATCGAGTCCGAGCAGCGAGCCGGCATCGGCCAGCCTCATGAGGTAGTCCAGATCCGTGGTGTCGCCGCAATGCGACATCCGGACCCGGCTCAGATCGACGCCCTCTTCGGCCAGGACCCGCTGGGCCACCAGTCCGGATGCGGTGTGCGGGTTCGTGTGGACCACCACCGGCGCGCCTGTCTCGACAGCCGCCCGTCCCACGGCCCGCATCACGCGCTCGACGCCCGTGCTCAATCCCTCGGATTCGATCGCGCAGTAAAGGAACCCGGCCCTGATCGCGCTGCGGCCGATGCCGACTGTCAGGTCACGGACGAACCGGCGCTCGAGCGGGTCCGGCGCGTCGAAACCGAGTCCGGGTCCGGTGTAATGAAACTGAAAAGGCAGATCGTGATAGGTGTACAGGCCGGTGGCCAGCACGATGTTGAGGTCCACGCGGTCGGCTACGGCGGCGATCCGTTCCACGTTGCGGCCGAGCCCGGGCACCGAGACATCCATCAGTGTGTCGATGCCCGAGGCCTTGAGTCGGGTCAGCGTGGCGACCGCCGCATCGATCTGGGCCTGCTCGTCCCAATCCGGCAGGAAGTTGACGCGATAGTCGTCGTTCACGACGAAGATGTGTTCGTGGGAGAGCACGTTGCCCAGGCGGTCCGCGTCGATCGGACCGGCCGCGGTTTCGATGCTCTCCATGGCGCCTCTCACAGAAATGGGCACCGTAGCGGCGCCCGCGATCATTGCCAACCTAGCCGCAGGAGACGCGCCTTGGCGCCGATACCGCAGAAGCCGTCCCACCGCACTGCTCATGGTTCGCAGATCGGGCCCCGACCTGCGGACTTCTCAGCGTCTGCTCAGTGAGCGGAGCCGAAGATGGACGGTATGCCGAAGCCCTCGATGACCGTCGGAGTCCTACTGCTGCTCACGACCGCCGCTCTCGGTGCGGTCGTCTACGACGTCCACGGCCCGCTCGCCGCCGACCGGAGCGTGTGGGAGTGGACGCTCGGACAGCGTTCCGGAACCGCGACCGGCGTCGCCGTGTTTCTCTCCACCGCTCTCAGCCCTGTCGGAACCATCGTCCTCGGCGCGGTGGCCGCGATGGTCCTGTGGCGCCGAGACGGCGGCGTCGAGCGAGCCGCGGCCCTGCTCTCGACGGTCGTCGCCGCGGCCGCCGTCGCGGAGGTGTTCAAGATCGCGGTGCATCGGACCCGGCCTCCGGTCGCCTGGCAACTCGAGGCCCATGAGACCGCTGGGTCGTTCCCGTCCGGACACACCACCGGCACCGCGGCGCTCGCGTTCGGGCTGGTCGCGGTCACCGCGGCGTCGGCGTCCGCCGCAACCAGAGTCGTCGCGGCGTGCGGAGCGCTGGCCGTGGTGCTCGCGGCCGCCGCATCCCGGCTCTACCTCGGAATGCATTGGATCACCGATGTGACCGCAGGCATTCTGGTCGGGGCAGCCGCCGCGCTGATCGTTCCGCCGCTGGTGCACGCGGTGCTGCGGCATGCGCCGCTGCATGCGAGGTCATGACCTAGGCTGTTCCCATGTTGAGCCCGGGCCAGTACTTCGCCAACTACTTGATCGAGCGAAGACTCGGGGTCGGCGGCATGGGGGAGGTGTACCTGGTCGCACATCCGCGGCTCCCCCGGGAAGATGCGCTCAAGGTGCTGCCCGCCGAGCTGACCGGTGACCCCACCTATCGGGCCCGATTCATCCGTGAGGCCGATCTGGCGTCCCAACTCGATCACCCGGGCATCGTGAGCGTGTACGACCGCGGTGAGTTCGAGGGGCAGCTCTGGATCGCGATGAAGTACGTCCCCGGGGCGGACGGCGACGCCCTGCTCCAGCAGTCGGGACCGCTCGACCGGGCGACGGTCTGCGAGATGATCGGCGCCGTCGCGGACGCTCTCGACTACGCGCACTCGCGGGGAATGCTGCACCGCGACGTCAAGCCCGCGAACATTCTGGTGGACGACTCGACCGCGGCGCACCGCAAGGTGTATCTCACCGACTTCGGAATCGCTCGCACCACCACCAGCGACACCGCGCTGACAGCGGCGAACCTGACGGTGGGGTCGATCCAGTACTGCTCACCGGAGCAGTTGCGCGGGGCCGCACTCGACGGACGCACCGACCAATACGCGCTTGCCTGTACCGCGTTCCGGCTCCTGACCGGCCGAGCGCCGTTCCCGCTCGCGAAACCGACCGACATCATCAACGCTCATCTCCACGCTCCGGCCCCGAGCGCCACCGCGGTTCTGCCCACTCTGGCACCCGCCGTCGACCTGGTCCTCGCACGGGCGATGGACAAGGACCCCGCCCGCAGGTACCGGACGTGCCGAGAGTTCGCGGACGAATTGGACGGGGCGCTGCGCAGACCGGGCTTCACACCGCAGGCGGCGACGCCGCAGGCTCCGGCGGCGTACGCGCCGACGATGATCAATCCGGCTCCGACCCCACCGCACAGCGGGGCACAGCCCACCGCGCCCCTCGCGCCGCAGTCGCCGCCGGCGCAGCAGGGCCCGTCGCCGGCGCAGCCCTACCCGCAGCGTCCCCGAATCGGCGCCTTCGGCCCGCCCCCGGTACCGCAATCTCCGGTACCGCAGCCCCCGATACAGCAGCCCCCGGCACAGCAGCCACCTCATTTCGGGCCGCCGCCCGGAGACTTCGGCCGGCAGCAGCCCTACGGTGCGCCCGGGTATCCGCCCGAGCCGACGGACACCGGCAGGCGGAAAGCCGTGATCGTGGCGGCGATAGTGCTGGTCGTCCTCGCGGCGATCGCGGTCGCCGGATTCTTCGTCTTCCGCGGCGACGACGGTCCCGACACCGCGGCCGGGACGTCCACCGTGCCGTCCACTCCCGAGTCGACGTCGTCGCCGGTGAGTACGTCGGCTCCCTCGACCACTGCCGGCGGGCCCGCGGTGGTCGCCGGCGTTCCGACGCTGTGTGCGGGCGGGGTCACGACGCAGTCGTCGTCCGCGTCCAGAGTCGGGACCGGACCGATCTCCATTCCGTCGAACGACCTTCCGGTCAGCGGCTGGGATCCCGACAACATCTCGCAGATCCCGTTCGCGGTGACGGCCAACGGCATCAAAGCCTCACGCCCGGCCGGCACGTCGGGGTGGATGGCGCAGATCGCCGTCGGCACGCTGCCCGCATCCTTCCGCGATCGCACGGAGCCCATCGCCAGGAAACTGGTGGAGTGTCTGTCGTCGAGTTCGGGGTACTCGGGAGTCGACGCCTCACCGGCCCGGATCGAGGACGTGCGCAACGACCGGCTCGACAACAAGATCACCGAGTACACGCTGATCCGGGCTCGCATCGACGTCCGCAATCAGCGCTCCGGTGTGCTCGGTGACGATGTCACGGTGGTCGTCGTGAACAGTTCTCCGATGACCTTCGCCTTCGGAGTGAGTCCGATCAACGATGCGACCACCAGGGCCGAAGTCGACAAGGCGATCGTGAATCTCCGCGTGCAGACCGGGAATTGATCGGCGCGAGTCAGAGCAGCTGCCAGGCCAGGGCGGCGCCGAGCGCACCCGAGGCGTTGAGAGTCCAGTGCAGGACGATCGGGGCGAGCAGATTGGCCGTTCGGAAGCGCAGCCAGCCGAGGATCCATCCGGCCGCGGAGGTCGCGACCACCGCGCCGACCACGCCGGCGACGGCGGCTCCGACGCCGGCGCCGATCGCATCGGTGACACCGGCGTTCCCCGCCGAGAGTCCGAGCGACGAGGCGATGTGCCACAAACCGAACAGGGCCGCACCGGCGATCAGAGTGAGCCGCCGGCTCATCACTCGCCGCAACGATCCCTGCAGCACACCGCGGAACAACAGTTCCTCGGGAAGCACGGTCTGCACGGGAATCCACACAAGAGCGGCGAGCAGCGCGTCACGCGCGGACGAGTAGCGGTCGTTCAGGAAGAACGTCCGGGTCCAGGGGATGGCGACGCCGGCACCGACCACCACGACGACCGCGACCACGACGATCGCCGACCACCGGAACCCGTACTTCAGCTCCGAGGAGCTGATGCCCATCTCCGACCACGCCAGGCCCCGCATCCGCGCGAGGAGCACCACCGCGACCGCGCCCACCGGAACCGCGAGGAGCCCCGGCCAATGCCCGGCGAAATGCGCCAGGGCGTTGACCGTGATCAATGCCGCGACCACGACGCCGACGATCGCCCAGTCTCGATGGTTGCGCGCCTGGCTCACTCGGCCTCCGGTCTGACGATTCTTCGAGCATCCCCCGCCACCTGAGCTATCTGACATGCGGCAGTGTGGGAACCACCGAACAATACCCGGACCGGGCCCCTCCCGGAGCGTCCACGCGATCCGGTCCGGGTAGGGGACAATGTGCTCCATGTCTGCCGACCGCCCCACTACCGCGCCCGCCGACAGTCACGACGTCATCAGAGTCGGTGGCGCGCGGGTCAACAACCTCAAAGACGTCAGCGTCGAACTGCCGAAGCGCAGGCTCACCGCCTTCACCGGAGTCTCCGGGTCCGGAAAGAGCTCGCTCGTCTTCGGCACCATCGCAGCCGAGTCGCAACGGCTGATCAACGAGACCTACAGCGCGTTCGTCCAGGGATTCATGCCGACGCTGGCCCGCCCGGACGTCGATGTGCTCGACGGCATCACCACTGCCATCATCGTCGACCAGGAGCGGATCGGTGCGAATCCGCGGTCGACGGTCGGCACCGTCACCGACGCCAACGCGATGCTGCGGATCCTGTTCAGCAAGCTCGGCGATCCCCACGTGGGCAGCCCCAACGCGTACTCGTTCAACGTCCCGACCGTGTCGGGCGGCGGTGCGATCAAAGTCCAGCGAGGCAAGCAGACCAAGGCGGTCAGACGGTCCTTCGAGCAACTCGGAGGGATGTGCCCGCGATGCGAGGGGATGGGAACGGTCTCCGACATCGACCTGAGCGAGATCTACGACGCGGACAAGTCGCTGTCCGGCGGAGCGCTCAAGGTGCCCGGCTACAGCATGGACGGCTGGTACGGCCGCATCTTCGCGGGCAGCGGCTACTTCGACATGGACAAGCCCGTCGGCCGGTTCTCCGATCGCGAACGCGATGATCTGCTCTATCGCGAGGCCACCAAGATCAAGGTCGAGGGCATCAACCTCACCTACGAGGGCATCATCCCGAAGATCACCAAATCGATGCTGTCCAAGGACATCGACTCTGTGCAGCCGCATGTGCGGGCCTTCATCGAACGCGCGGTCACGTCCACGACCTGCCCGGAGTGCGACGGCACCCGACTGGCCGAGCACGCCCGGAACTCCCGGATCGGCGGAGTCAGCATCGCCGACGCATGCCGGATGCAGATCTCCGACCTCGCGGACTGGGTGGCGGGGCTCGACGAGCCGACGGTGGCACCGCTGGTCGAGAAGCTCCATGCGGCACTCGAGTCGTTCGTCGAGATCGGCCTGGGCTACCTGTCCCTGGAACGGCCCACCGGAACACTGTCGGGCGGGGAGGCTCAGCGCACCAAGATGGTCCGCCACCTCGGATCATCGCTCACCGACATCACCTACGTCTTCGACGAACCCACCGTGGGACTGCATCCGCACGACATCGCCAGGATGAACGCCCTGCTGCTGCGACTGCGCGACAAGGGGAACACGGTCCTGGTGGTGGAGCACAAACCCGAGGCCATCGTGATCGCCGACCACGTGGTCGACCTCGGGCCGGGCGCCGGATCGCTGGGCGGAGAGATCTGCTTCGAGGGCACCGTCGAGCAATTGGCGGCCTCGGACACCTTGACCGGGCGTCATCTCCACGACCGCGCGCGGCTCAAGGACAGTGTGCGGACCCCGTCGGGATTCTTGGAGATCCGAGACGCCACCACCAACAATCTGCGCCACGTGGACGTCGACATCCCGCTCGGCGTACTCGCCGTCATCACCGGTGTCGCGGGGTCGGGCAAGAGCTCCCTGATCCACGGCTCGCTGCCCGCCGACGCCGACGCGGTGTCGATCGACCAGACGGCGATCCGCGGCTCCCGGCGGAGCAACCCGGCGACCTACACCGGTCTGCTCGACGCCATCCGGAAGACCTTCGCGAAGGTCAACGGAGTCAAACCCGCTCTGTTCAGCCCCAACTCCGACGGCGCGTGCCCGAACTGCAAAGGCGCGGGCGTGATCTACACCGATCTCGCCACGATGGCCGGCGTGGCGACGCCGTGCGAAGTCTGCGAGGGGAAGCGGTTCGACGCCGCGGTGCTCGACTACCGGGTCGACGGCCGGGACATCAGCGAGGTGCTGGCGATGTCGGTGGACACGGCGTTGGAGTTCTTCGACGACGGTGACGCACGCACGCCGGCAGCCCACAAGATCCTCAAGCGTCTCTCCGACGTCGGACTGGGCTATCTGACCCTCGGCCAGCCGCTCACCACGCTCTCGGGAGGCGAGCGCCAGCGCATCAAGCTCGCGATCGCGATGACTGAGAAGGCCGGCGTATACATCCTCGACGAACCGACGACCGGACTGCATCTGGCCGACGTCGAACAACTGCTCGGGTTACTCGACGCCCTGGTGGAGGCGGGGCGCTCGGTGATCGTGATCGAGCATCACCAGGCGGTCATGGCGCACGCCGACTGGATCGTCGACATCGGTCCGGGCGCGGGTGACGACGGCGGCCGCGTGGTCTTCGAGGGAACGCCGCGCGACCTCGTCGCATCGGCTTCCACCCTCACCGGCCGGCACCTGGCCGAGTACGTGGGCGCGGGTACCGGCGCCGACTGAACCCGGTGTCGGAGGCTCCCGCGCTACGTCGCGGGCCGGTGGACGGCCGGTCCCTGCTCCACGTGCATCCGGGCCGCCGACAGACTGCCTCGCGCCTCGAAGGTGCGCTCGTATCCGGTGGAACTGATGCGCCAGCCGTCGGGTGTCCGCCGGTAGGCGTCGCGGTAGAACGCGGCTCCGATGATGATGACGTCGTACTCCGGAACGATGACGCGGTCCTGCAGGTACCAGCTGCCGGTGGCGGTGTCGCCGTCGGTTTCGATGATCGGATGGTCGACGCGATGCTCGGTCACCATGGTCGGAGCCATGATCGTGCTCAGATGTGCGACCAGAGAGGCTCGGTCGTCGAAGGTCAGCGGCCGGCCGTTCACCTGCGATCCGTATTCGGCGTGCACGTCGTCGGTGAGCGTGTCGGCCAGCGCCGACCAGTCCTTCGTGTCGACGGCTCGCAGGTAGCGGTACTTCACGGTCTCGATGGCGCGCAGATCGTCGGCGGTGGTGATCGTCATGGGGGAGTCCTAGGGGCTGTCGGCGGGAGGTCGTCGGCCGGTGATGGGGCGGGCGGTCAGAGATCGGGGAGCGGCATCACCATGTTGGGGGCGATGAGACCGCCGTCCACCTCGATGGTCTTGCCGGTCATGTACGCCGAGCCGTCGCCTGCCAGGAACACCGCGGCGGCGGCGATGTCGTCCGGCACACCCAGTCGGCGCAGCGGGGTGCGGCTGACGATCTCCTCGCGGATCGCGTCGTCCTCGGCGACGTAACCGAGCGCGGGTGTGTTGATGGTGCCGGGTGCGATGGCGTTCATCCGAATGCGCGGCGACAGGTCCTGCGCGGCCATCCGGGTGTAGTGCGCGAGGGCCGCTTTAGCCGTTCCGTAGGCCAGCAGCCCGCGTCCCGGCTGAGTCGTGATCGACGAGGTGATGTTGATGATCGAACCGCCGCGGTCGTTGGACAGCATGCTCGGTACGGCCGCCAGATTGAGCGCGTGCGCCGTCCCGACGTTGAACGCGAAGGCACCGACGAGTGCTTTGACGCTGGTCTGCAGAAAGGGCTTCGGGAGGGCGCCGCCGACGTTGTTGACGACGATGTCGAGCGCACCGAACTCCCGCGTGGCGGCGTCGACCAGATCGGCGGGGTCGTCTTCGGCGACATTCGCGGGCACGGTGATCGCGCGTCGGCCCAGTCTCCGGATCCGGTCGGCGACCTGCTCGAGTTGGTCGGCACTGCGGGCAGCGATCACCAGGTCGGCGCCGGCTTCCGCGAGACCGAGCGCGATGCCGGCTCCGATGCCGCGGCCGGCACCCGTCACGATCGCTGTTCTGCCCTCGAGGGACTGGGTCTGGCTCATGGGACCGCCTTCATGAATCGAATATTCGAATAGGTGTGATTGAATATCCGTCACAAGGTAGCGGGGTATGAGACGCGACACAAGATCGGCCCGCATGCGGGGGAGGACACACATGGCCGGATCGCCACCGACGCGCCGGGTGATCGACACCCTCGAACTTCTCGCCCGCGTCGAGCGCCCGCAGACCATCGCGGAGATCGCCGACGAGCTGGGAGTGGCCCGCGCCACGATGTCGGCGATCCTGGCCGAGCTCGACGACGCGGGGTGGGCTGAGCGCGACGCCTCTCGTGCCTATCGGCTGGGCCCGGCGGCGATGGCACTCGGCGGAGTCTCGCCTCCGGCGCTTCACCTGCCGAATCCGGACGTGGCGCAGGTTCTCGACGAACTCGTCGCGGCCACCGACTGCGGAGTGACGCTCGCGCGGATGGCGCCCGGCGCGATGACCGTCGTCGCCAAACGGCACAGCGAGGTGCGGCCGGTTCCCGGACTGGGGCTCGGCCAGTCGTTGGCGATCGTCTTTCCCGTCGGGGCCGCGGCGATGGCCTGGCGGGAGGCCGACCAGGAGGCCTGGCTGGGCGAGCGAGACCGTCCGAGACGGAGGCTCCTGCTCGAATCGGTACGTCGGCGCGGTTTCGCGGCGTACCGCCCGGAGTCGTCGGACGCGATGCTCGTCGAGGTGCTCGCCGAGTTGCTCGGCGCGGTGGGTCCGCTTCTCATCGACCCCGCGCTCCGCCACACGGCGACCCGTCGGCTCGCGCAATTGTCGTCGCGTGCGTATTCCGACGACGAACTCGACGGCGCTGACGCGCAGCCGATCAGCTATCTCGCAGCACCGGTCTTCGTCGGCGACCAGGCCGAGTTCGAGTTGCAGCTGGGGGTGCTCAAATCGGCGGTGGACGGTCGCGAGCGTCGCAGGCTCGTGACCGCGCTCGTCGAGGCGGCGGACCGGATCTCGGCACTCATTTGATCCGGCGGCGGCTCAGACTTCACTCGCCGCCAAGGCGTCGCTGAGGAGTTCGAAGGCGCGCTCGACGAGTTGCCGGTCGGCCGGTTCGAGCGTCTCGAGAGCCTCGGCGATCCGCCGCACCCGGGCGTTCCGCGTCGTCGAGACCACTTCGCACCCCGATTCGGTGGGATAGAGCAGTCGGGCCCGCGCATCGAGTGGATCGGGTCGCCGCTCCACGTAGCCCATATCCTCCAGGCCGGTGACGATCCGCGAGATGGCGGGGGTGGAGACCGATTCGATCTCGGCCAGCCGGGACAGCCGAAGGGGTGCGTGCTGGGTGATCGACCACAGGGCCGCGGCGGTTCCAGCGCTGAGACCGGAACCGGAACCGGCCACCCGCAGCACTCGATTGATCCGCACGAGCCGGTGGTGCAGCGAACGCACGTCGACGAGCTGCTCCTCGTTGTCCGACACCTGCTGCCTCCTCCGATGAACCGTTCCCACGCATGGTAGTCGGAGGCTCCCGGAGGGCTCGGGTCGCGTATGCGGCCACCGGCGGGGTCTCCACGCCCGCAGCCGCCGCCGAAGTGTGAACGTCGCTCCTTTGCGCTCTGTCGGAATCGGTGCGCGACGCTAGGTTCTGACCTGCGATTACACCGTGACCGCGCGAACCGTCCGCCGATATGCGCTACGGTGAAAACGCTAATAGAGGGGAATTGTTCTGAACGGGATCTGGGATTTCATATCGAGCCGCAAGTCGCAACTTGTGGTCGATTCCTACTTGCACGTCAGCGCAGTGATTCAGTGTCTACTCCTGGCGACGATCATCGGAGTGGGCGTCGGAATCGCGGTATATCGCAGCCCCGGAGGCTCGGCTATCGCAACGGCGCTCTCGAGCACCATTCTGACCATTCCGTCGTTCGCACTTCTCGGTCTGCTCATTCCGATAGTGGGCCTCGGTGTTCCGCCGACCGTCATTGCGCTGACGATGTACTCGCTTCTGCCGATCGTGCGTAACACCATCGTCGGTCTCGGCGCGGTCGACCCCGCGGTCACCGATGCCGCACGCGGCATCGGAATGAGTCGTCTCCGCGTGCTGACGCGGGTCGAGTTGCCGCTGGCATGGCCGTCGATCCTCACCGGCATGCGTGTCGCGACGCAGATGGCGATGGGAATCCTGGCGATCGCGGCCTACGCGAAGGGCCCCGGCCTGGGCAATCTCATCTTCTCCGGTCTGTCGCGCGTCGGTAGCCCCACGGCTATTCCGCAGGCGCTGACGGGCACCGTGTTGATCGTCATCCTGGCTTTGATCCTCGACGGGATCTATGTCCTGATCGGCCGATTGACAACGTCGAAAGGGATCCGTTGACCCACAGCAAAGATGACGCAGAGAATGAGATCTCCGGAGTCGAGATCGTTCTCGAGCATGTCTCGAAGATCTATCCCGGCCAGCGCGAACCTGCTGTCGAAGACGTTTCTCTGACCATTCCGGCAGGCGAGGTCGTGGTCTTCGTCGGGCCGTCCGGCAGCGGTAAGACCACGACGATGCGCATGATCAATCGGTTGATCGAGCCGACGAGCGGCCGAATCACCATCGGCGGCCGGGACGCACTCTCGATCGACGCGAACAAACTGCGACAGAGCATCGGGTACGCCATTCAGCAAGGTGGCCTCTTCCCGCACATGACGGTCGCACAGAACATCGCCGTGGTGCCCAAGCTGCTGAGATGGGATAAGAAGCGGATCGCCGACCGAGTCGACGAACTGCTCGACATGGTCGGCCTCGACGCCGACGAATTCGGCGGTCGGTATCCGCGCCAGCTCTCGGGTGGACAGCAGCAGCGCGTCGGCGTCGCGCGAGCCCTGGCCGCCGATCCTCCGGTCCTGCTCATGGACGAGCCCTTCGGCGCGGTGGACCCGATCACCCGAGGCGTCCTGCAGGACCAGTTGATGCAGTTGCAGGCGGAACTCCGCAAGACCATCGTCTTCGTGACCCACGACTTCAGTGAGGCCGTCAAACTCGGCGACAAGATCGCGGTGCTCGGCGCGCGCTCGAAGGTGCTGCAGTACGACTCGCCGGAGGCGATTCTGGCCAACCCCGCCAACGAGACCGTCGAGGGCTTCGTGGGCTCCGGTGCGTCGCTGCAGCAGCTCAACCTGCTGCGCGTGCGAGACGTGGACATCGAGCAGCGGCCGACGGCCCACGAAGGAGATTCGGCCGCCGACTTCGCTGCACGGATCGGCAGTGACTGGGGAATCATCCTCGACAGCCGTGACCGGCCGATCCGGTGGACTGACGGGCGGCACCTGGTCGGCGCATCGTCGATTCGCGGCGTCGGTATCCCGCTCGGTGAGACGGTCGCCACGAGCTCGACCCTCCAGGACGCGCTCGAAGCGATCCTCGCCGAACGTAACGCGTCCGCCGTGGTCACCGGTGCCCGCGGCCGCTACGTCGGTGTGGTCACCATCGAGACGCTGATCGACTCGATTCGCGCGCTGCGCGAGGAGCACGAGGGCAGTCCCGCGATCGTCGACCCGCACGCCGATGACCCAGCTGCGGACCTGACCGCGGACGCCTCGCCGGAAGGCACCAGCTGATGACCAGCGCGGAGGCGGTGTCCAAGGAGACCGGTGCCGGGAGGGCCAGCAATCTTCAGCTGTGGATTCAGCCGACGATCGCGGTGCTGCTCGCGGCGGGCGTGCTCGGTTGGGCCTTCTCCCGGGACCTGACCGCCACCCAGAAGGCGACCATCAATCCGTCGTACATCGGGCAGCTCGTCGGTGAGCATCTGGCCTTGACCGTCGCGATCGCCGCGATCGTCGTCGTGGTGGCGGTACCGCTCGCCGTGCTGGTCACACGACGTCGATTCCGCTGGCTGGCACCGTTCTTCATCGGCGTGGCCAACATCGGGCAGGCGGCGCCGGCGATCGGTCTGCTGGTGCTCTTCTTCCTCTGGACCGCCACGACGGGCTTCTGGATCGGCGTGCTGCCGATCGCGTTCTATTCGCTGCTCCCGGTGCTGCGCAACAGCATGCTCGGCCTGCAGGAGGTCGATGCGGCGACAATCGACGCCGCCAAGGGACAGGGGATGTCGGAGCCGCGAGTGCTGGCCCAGGTGGAGCTGCCGCTGGCGGTGCCCTTCATCCTCGCCGGCCTGCGGACATCGCTGGTGCTCGCGGTCGGCACGGCGACCCTGTGCTTCCTGGTCGACGCCGGGGGACTGGGCATCCTGATCGACACCGGTTACAAGTTGCGCGACAACGTGACACTGGTCGTCGGAGCCGTGCTGGCCGTCGCGCTGGCGCTCGTCGTCGACTGGTTCGGCGCGCTCGCCGAACGGTACCTCGGACCCAAGGGGCTGCGATGACACCGCACCTGCCCGCGGCCGCACGCCGCCCACTGCGCTCGCTCGTCGCGCTGATCGCGGTGGCCGCCCTCGTCTTCGGTGCCGCGGCCTGCGGTCTGCAGTCGGGCGGTGCGCTTCCGCTGCCGGTGAAGCCGGGTTCGATCACCGTGCAGCCCGATCTCGAGGGACAGACCATCACGGTCGGCTCCAAGGACTTCACCGAGCAGGTGATCCTGGGGTACATCCTCGGCTTCTCCCTCGCCGCCGCAGGCGCCAACGTCCGCGATCTGACCAACATTCAGGGATCCAACAGCGCACGCGACGCGATGGCCGCGGGACAGGTGGACGTGACGATCGAATACACCGGTACCGGCTGGATCAACTATCTCGGCAACGAACAGCCGATCCCGGACTCCACCAAGCAGTTCGAGGCCGTCCGTGACGCGGATCTGGCGAAGAACGGCATCGTCTGGATCGACCCGGCGCCGATGGACAACACCTATGCCCTCGCGGTGAATCAAGAGAACGCCGCGAAGACCGGTGTCAAGACGATCTCCGACTACGCCGCGCTGGTGAAGAAGGATCCCGCGGCGGCGACCACCTGCGTCGAGACCGAGTTCCGCAGCCGGCAGGACGGCTTCCCGGGTATGGCCGCCAAGTACGGGTTCGATCCGGCGCAGGTGCAGATGCAGATCCTGCAGACCGGCATCATCTACCAGGCGGTCGCCAACGGGAATTGCGTGTTCGGAGAGGTCTTCACCACCGACGGCCGGATCAAGGCACTGAACCTCAACGTGCTGGAGGACGACAAGCAGTTCTTCCCGCACTACAACGCGGCGGTCACCATGCGTTCCGATGTCAACGAACAGTTCCCGTCTATCGCGAAGGTGATGGCGCCGGTGATGGCGAAGCTGACGTCGGAGCAGATCAGCGAGCTGAATCGTCAGGTGGACGTGGACGGACGCGAGCCGGCCGACGTCGCGCGCGACTGGCTGGTCGAGAACGGCTTCGTCAAAGTCTGACTCGACGCTGTTCCCCGTGGTTACGGAACCGTAAGTTACGGTACCGTAGCTCGCATGGACGTAACGCTCGAGAACGCCGACGAGGTGTACCGGTATTACAGCGACCACCGTCAGAGCCGGATGAAGGCGCTCGCCATGTACGGCGTACTGGCGGCTCGACACCGTCCGCGTGTTCGCTTCGAAGACGACGCGCACGACCGTCTGCGCGCTGTTGTCCGGCGAAGCGAGGTGCCGCTGGTGATCGCCGCCAATCACGTGCGCCAGACCGATCCGTTCATCCTTGCCGCATCCGGCTTCTTGTCGCCGCTGCGCCCGCGGATCGGGCGGATGCGTGTGTTGGCCAAAGACGAACTCTTCGACGATCCGGACCGTCGCCGCAAGATCGACGACCTCGGCGGCATTCCGGTCTTCCGTCAGAAGGACCACGGTCTCCGCGCCGCGGCCACCGCGGGCAAGCAGATGATGGACGTCTGCATCGAGCGGATGGGTCGGGGAGACTCGATCGCGATCTTCCCCGAGGGCACGTGCAACGAGGAGGATCCCCGGCTGCTTCAGAAGGTCAGCAGCGGAGTCGGCCACATCGCGAGCGGGGCACTGAAGAAGGGGAGTCGGCCGTGGTTGGTGTGCGCGGGCATCGCCTATCCGGACCAGGACCGCCCGGTGGTGGTCTTCAGCGACCCGATCGCACTCGATGCGGTCGCTGCGGCCACTCCGGCGCAGACGACCCGGCTGGTCGCCGCCGAACTGCAGCGCGCCGTCACGGCCGCCCATGCGTCGCTGCAGATCGGGTGATGCCGGGACGTCATCGCGCTTGAGCCGAGTACTCCGGGTTGGGACGCATGTCGATGCCGCTCGCCACCCGGTTCGTCATGTTGAAGAACGCCGCGGTCGACGAGATGTCGAAGATGTCGCGATCGGTGAAGCCCACCGCGCGCAACGCCTCTCGATCGGCGGCGTCGAGTTTCGAGGGCTGCTCGGTCATCTTCTCGGCGAAGAGCAGCATCGCACGGTGACGATCGGACAGATCGGCGGCCCGGAAATTCATGACGAGCAGTTCGCCCAGTTCGGGATCGCCCGACAGTTGGCGCACGGCGGCTCCGTGCGCCGTGAGGCAGTAATAGCACTTGTTGATCGACGAGACGACGACGGCGATCATCTCGCGTTCCAGCTTCGACAGTCCCGAGTCGGCCAGCATCAGGTCGTTGTACATCGCGGTGAAGGCGCGAAGCTTGGTCTCGTCGAAGGTGTACGCCTGCAGGACGTTCGGGACCATCCCGAGCTTCTCGCGGCAGACGTCGAAGTACTTGAGCGTGTCGGCGCTCAGTTCTCCGGCGGGCAGATCGAGCGCGGTGATTCGGTCGGTCATGGGGAATTCCTCTCGCAGCACGTCGTCCGGCCGCCGAAATGCGCGGCCCTGGCGATCGTATGACGACCGAACGAGTGATCGGTACCGATTAGGCGAGTCAGCGGATGAAGTAGCGCGTCTCCGGGTCGGTCCGGGCCTGCCAGCCCGCGCGTTCGAGTTCGGGCACCGAGTTCACCTCTTCCGGATAGCCGATGCAGAGGTAGGCGACGAATCGCCACCCGGGCGGAACGCCGAGGGCCCGATGCACCTCGTCGGGTTCGACGATCGAGATCCAGCCGACGCCGATGCCGCGGGCGCGGGCGGCGAGCCAGAGACTGCTGATCGCCGTGACCACGGAGTAGGCGAGGGTCTCGGGCATGGTTCGACGACCGAGGCCGTGTCCCTGCTGCGGGTGGTCCTCACTGAAGACCGCGAGATGGACAGGTGCCTGATCGAGCCCGGCGAGTTTGAGCGAGGCGTACTGCTGGGCACGCTCGCCGCGGTATCCCTCCAGTGCTTCCGCATTGCACCGGGCGAAGGTGGATTTCACCACTGCCCGCAGCTCCGGCGACCGGACCTCGACCCATCGCCAGGGCTGGCTGTTGCCCACGGACGGCGCCAGTTCGGCGGCGGCCACGATCTCCTGAATCAGTCGCGGCTCGACCGGGTCGGTCCGGAAGCGTCGCACGTCGCGGCGCCAGCGGAGGAGTCGGTCGAACTCTTCGATGAACTGCTCGCCGAAACTGCCCTCGGCTTCGGGCGCGGTGGTCATCGTCTGCCTCTCGTCGGATCTCCGGGCCAATGGTATCGGCTGCACGCCGGCCGGTGATCGTCCGGAGACTCCGATCGTGGTCAGAGGCCGAAGGCCGCCGGATAGGCGATGACTCCGGAGGGGACGCGCGCCGCTGCGGTCAGCGGCAGTGCGAGGAAGCTGTCGTCGGGTACCGTGACCGGCGCCGAGATACCGAATCGGGACGCGGGAACGAAGCCGAACCGCGGGTAGTAGTCGGCATGGCCGAGGACGACGACGGTCTCGTCGCCGATCCGGCGGGCAGCGTCGAGCAGTGCTGAGATCACCGCCGTTCCGACGCCGGTGCCTTGCTGTGCCGGAACCACCGCACACGGTGCGAGGGCCAATACCGGCGTTCCTCCGACGGTCGCCCGGGTGAGCAGGGCGTGCCCGATGATCTCGCCGTCCTGTTCCGCGACATACGACAGCCCGTCGATCCACGCCGCCGGGTCGCGACGCAGTTCGTCGACCAGATCCGCCTCGGCCGGCGTCGGGAACGCGGCTGCGTTGACCGCATGAACCGCCTGCGCGTCGCCGTCGCCCTCCGGGCGCACCGACCACGCCCCGGTCATCGCGACGCTCCCCGCGGCACGGCCGACGTCGACCGCACGGCTCGTATCACCACCACGCGCTCGGTGCGTTCGCCCGGTTCGATGAAGCCCTGCGATTCCAGCCAGAGCGCGCGCTCGTGCATCACCGGACCGAAGTCGACAACGACTTCGTCGGTGACTGCCGCGTCGAAGCCCCGGTCCGCCAGTCCGGAGAGGGTGGGCGTCACACCGCAGACGTCCGACTGGACCAGCAGTGCCGCACCCGCGGGCCGAACGAGCTCGGGCAGCACGCCGATGATCGAGTCGACCACGCTCCTGCCGTTCGGTCCGGCGTTCCAGGCGTGTCCGTCGGGCATGTGCGCGGGCGCCGGGACATACGGCGGGTTGGCGACCACCAGGTCGGCGGGATCGAGCCGAGGGAGTGCGCGGACATCGGAGCGGACGACGTCGACGGTCACATCGTTCGACGCCGCGTTGACCGCGACCGCCTCGACCGATTCCCGGGTGTCGTCGACCGCCGTCACGCGGGCGCCGGCCAGAGCGGCGTAGACCGACGCGATTCCACTCCCAGCGCACAGCTCGATCACCGAGGTCACGCCCTTCGGGTGGGTCTGCATGTGGTTCACCATTCGACGGCACAGCATCGCCGAGTCGACCGACGGCCGGTACACGCCCGTCGGCGCGGTCACGGTGGGCTGGGGCAGGGGCAGGGTCCCGAGGATCCGGCCGGCGGTGGCCTCGCCGACCGCCCATCGGCCGATCACCGGGCGGACCCCACGCGCAGCGACGACCGGCCCGCCTCCCACGCGGCCCAGATGTGCTGTGCGGCCAGCCGTTCCACCGCCAGACAGGTCAGTGCGCCGCGCAGGAGGCCGATGCGGCCGTCGGGTGTGTCGCCGAGCGCTCCGGCGACCTCGCGGACGACGAGCTGTTCGTGCACCGCATCCGCCTCGACGTGTTCGTCGAAGAACAGCCGAACCGGGCGCCCGAATCCGAGGCGGCGCAGGCCACGGCTGTACTGCCGGCTCGGCAGTGACGACGTGGTCTCCACCATGCACAGATGTCCGACGAGTTCGCGGACCCTTCCGCGGTGGAGGCCGAAATAGGAGAGTGTGTTGACGGCCGCCAGGGTGGGAGCCGGAATGCTGTCGATATATGCGGCGTATCCGGAATCCAGATCCATTCCCCGCATCAGATCGGCCCACAGAGTGGCATGCATGTAATCGAGTCGGCCGCCGCCGTATTCATCGCACTGCACTTCGATCAGCGCAGCCTTGGGTGCGCCGCCCAGGCGCGGAATGCCCAGCGTGTGAACATCGGCTTCCCGCAGCTGGTTCAGCGATCGGTGAATCACGAGTTCCCGGAATTGATCGACGGTTCCCGACCGCGCGAGAAATGCCGCCAGCGGCGGACCGTCGTCGTCCGCGCTCGCCTGGAACAACGCTTCCACGACGTCGTCGGGGTCCTCGATCGGGCCGACCAACGCGTTCAGTTCCGATTCCAGACGTTGTTCGAGTTCGCCGCGCACCTCGAGCAGTCGCAGGTCCCACTCCGCCCGATCGTCGACGCCGCGGATGCCGCGCAGGTGCAGTTCATACAGCATCGTCAGGGTGAGCTGGGCGTCTTCGTCGTCCAGCACGGGACTGCGATGTGCGGCGACCGCGGCCGAGAGGGGCTCGGCCGGACCGTCGAGATCGAGCAGCAGTTCGGCCAGTGCCGCGCTCACCGGGCCGCGGGGCGCGGGCATCGGCATGCGCGGCTGCGAACCGTTGGCGCCGTCGTCCGAGGTGAGTAGGCTCGCGCTGAGCGATGAATTCCGCACGTTCCCAGGAATTGAGGACAAATGACCTCCAACGATCAGGGCGGCGACCATCGGGACGATGACGTCACCGTCATTCCATGTCCTTCAGGGCCGCTATTGGTACGCGGGCCGATTTCGGTGATCAAGCCCGATGGTACCGCCTATTCGCCCCGCCGGCGCACGGTCGCATTCTGCCGATGCGGCCGGTCTACCATCGCCCCGATGTGCGACGGCTCGCACAAAGTGCGGACCCGCCCCGGACGGTGACCGAGGCGACGGACGGACCGATTCAGAACCAGTTCGGTTCCATGACCGCGGTGGTGTCGTCGAGAGACGCGAGCAGGGCCGTCCACGGTCCGGTCTGCGGGAGTTCGTGGGCGAAGAAGTAGCGCGTGGCCATCCTCTTGCCGTCGTAGAAGTCGCCGGACCGGTCTTCGCACGCGAGATACTGGTCGAGCCAGAGCCAGGCGACCACCACGTGACCGAAGGCCTCCAGGTACACCGAGGAGTTCGCCAGTGCCGTAGCGGGATCACCGTCCGCCCACAGGGTCCCCGTCACTTCGACCACCCGCCGCCAGGCGTCGTCGAGACCGTCGGCGAACGCCGACGCGGTGCCGCCGCGACCGCGGGCGGCGTCGATGGTCGCGGAGATACGCGCGCCGAGCAGGCTCAGCCCCCTGCCGTCCCGCATGATCACTTTGCGGCCGAGCAGGTCGAGCCCCTGAACGCCGTGCGTGCCTTCGTGGATCGGATTGAGGCGGTTGTCGCGGTAGTGCTGTTCGACGTCGTAGTCGCGGGTGTAGCCGTAACCGCCGTGCACCTGGATCGCCAGATCGTTGGCCTTCAGACACCACTGCGACGGCCAGCTCTTGGCTATCGGTGTCAGGACGTCGAGCAGCAACTCCAGGTCGGCTGCGGTCTCCGCGTCGGCGGCGGTGTCCAAGTCGTCGACGAGTTTCGCGCAGTACAGGCCCAGTGCCAGACCGCCTTCGACGTAGGCCTTCTGTGCCAGCAGCATGCGGCGGACGTCCGGGTGCTCGATGATCGGGACCGGCGGCGCGGCCGGATCTTTGGCGCCGATCGGGCGGCCCTGAGTGCGCCCGGCCGCGTAGTCGACGGCCTTGAGATATCCCACGTACCCGAGTGCGGTCGCCAGGAAGCCGACGCCGATCCGCGCCTCGTTCATCATGTGGAACATGTACGAGAGCCCGCGGTGCTCCTCACCGACGAGATAGCCGACCGCGCCGGCCTCGCCGCCCGGTCGATGGGTGCCGTCACCGAGGGCCAACGCCGTGTTGACGGTGCCGCGATTGCCCATCTTGTGGTTCAGCCCGGTGAGCGTGACATCGTTGCGCTCGCCGCGGCCGCCGTCGTCGCCGGGCAGGTACTTCGGCACGATGAACAGCGAGATGCTGTGCACACCGGGCTTGCCGCCCGGCATCTTGGCCAACACCAGGTGGACGATGTTCTCCGACAGTTCGTGATCGCCTCCAGAGATCCACATCTTCGATCCGACGACCCGGTAGGTGCCGTCCGGCCTGCGTTCGGCGCGGGTGGTGATGTCGGCCAGCGAGGATCCGGCCTGGGGTTCGGACAGGCACATGGTGCCGAACCATCGTCCTTCGAGCATGGGCCGGACGAAGGTGTCGATCTGTTGAGGCGTGCCGTACTCGGCCAGAAGTGCCGCGTTGGCCGCGGTGAGCAGCGCGTACGACGAGGTTCCGGCGTTGGCGGCCTGCAGCCAGGCCATCGAGGCCCGCGCGAGGGTGGTCGGCAACTGCATGCCGCCGACCTCGTGGTCGAACGGTCCGGCGATCAGCCCGGATTCGGCGTACGCCGCCAGTGCGCGCTGGACGTCCGGGATCATCTCGACCGTGCCGTCCGGACGCATCGTCGGCTCGGAGGCGTCGGCGAGCCGGTTGTGGGGGATGAAGTACTTGTCGGCGAGGTCGGCCGTGAGGTCGAGGACGCCGTCGAAAGTCTCTCGGGAATGATCGGCGAACCGTTCGCGGGAGGTCAGGGATTCGACGTCGAGCCACTCGTAGAGTAGGAAGTCGAGGTCGCGGCGAGAGAGAGCGTGCGTCATGGGAGGGTTCCGATCGGTCGGGGGCCGGGCGACGTACGACTCGGGGCCCTGTCACTCCGGCCGGCGTCATGTACTATGCAAACGCATAGAAACTATGCATATGCATATTTCAGGACTGTGTGCGCCGTGTCAATCCCGACCGGAGACAGGAGAGTTCGATGACCGCCACCGCACCCGGTCCGGCCGACGGCGTACCGGGTTCGAAAGCCGCCGCACGGATCCGGCGGGCGGCCTGCGAGGTGTTCGCGGCGAAGGGCTACGGCCTGGCCACCACCCGTGAGATCGCTGCGAGTCTCGGCATGAGTCCCGGCGCGGTGTATCCCCACTACAAGACCAAGGAGTCGCTGCTCTTCGCGATAGCGATGGAAGGCCATCGGGCGGTTCTGGACGCGCTGCTCGCCGCGGACGATCCGGCGCGGTCGCCGACCGAACGGCTCCGGGCCGCCATCGCGTCGTTCGTGAGGTGGCATGCGGAGAACCGGGCGATCGCTCGCGTCATCCAGTACGAACTGCGGGCGCTGACCGACGATCACTTCGAACTGATCGCCGGTCTGCGACGCGCGACCACGAGAGTGTTCACCGAGATCGCCGAAGCCGGCGCCGCCTCGGGCGAGTTCTCCTTCGGTGACGTCTCGACCGTGACACTCGCCCTGACGTCCCTCGGGATCGACGTGAGCCGATGGTTTCCCGTCAGGAATCACGCCGACGCGGACGATCTCGCCGACGACTACGCGGAGGTCGCGCTACGGATCGTGGGTGCCCGGGCGGCACGGTAGTCGCGGGTGAGGCTCAGCTCAATCGGTCGCGAATCTTCTGGAAACTCGTCGCCAGGACGTTCAACTCGGCGGGACTGAGCACGTCGATCATCGTCTCGCGGACTTCGTCGACGTGCGCCGGTGCGGCGTCGACCAGCTTGGCCAGACCCGCGGGGGTCAGATGCGCCCAGGCTCCGCGGCGGTCGTCGACGCACGGGATTCGCTCCACCCACCCCTTGTCGACCAGGCGGTTCATCGCTCGGGTGACGGTGCTTCGCGACGTGGCGACAGCGTCTGCGACACCGCTCATCCGCAGTTGGCGGCCGGGCGCTTCGGAGAGGGCGACGAGCAGTGAGAAGTCGGTCAGCGACAGCTGTGCGTCCCGGACGAGCTGATGGTCGAGCGTATTCATCAACAGCCGGGTCGCGTCGAGGTAGGCGCGCCATGCCGCCTGTTCCTCGTCGGAGAGCCATCGTGGAGAGTTCATACGTCGACCTTACCGAATTAGTTGATTATGCAATTACTGGCCCTGTCGGCATCAGGCGGTCAGTGCCAGGTAGGGCGCGAGGGCGAGGAGGGCCGCCGTCAGGGCCATCTTCAGCACGCGCGTCGGCAGGGCCTGCGCGACGCGCCATCCCACCAGCACTCCCGCGAGTTCGGGAACGCCGATCAGGGCCGCGAGCGGCCAATCGATCGCCCCTTGCGCCGCGTATCCGACCGACCCGACGACCGCGATGACGATCGACTGGACCTGGGCGGCCGCGAGTGACTCCAGCACTCGGACGCCGCAGGCGATCAGCAGCGGCACGGTGAGCATCGGACCGCCGATCCCGACGATGCCGCTGAACACCGCGACGGTGAATCCGAGCAGTGCCACCACGGCGACGTGCGGATGGCGGTCGCTCGCGGCGTCGGCCCCGAGATACTCGCGCACCCAGATCGACACCGCGGCCACAGCCACCAGGACGGCTAGAACGATACCGAATACCCGTTGGGACACAAGGGAATTGACCCACACTCCGATCGGCGTGCCGATCAACGCGGTACCGCCGAGCGCGAGTGCGGTGCGACGCGTCGCGGGTCTGCGGAGCTCGCCCGAACGCCGGTAGGCCGCCGTGCCCGCCACACCCGTCGCCACGTGTGTGACGATGGCGGTCCCCGCGACGGTCGGTGCCGCCAGACCGGTGAGCGCGAAGAGCCCGATGGTCGGGAGTACTCCGCCCGGTCCGAGCGCCGTGATCCCCACTCCGCCGACGAATCCGATGACTGCGAGCGCGATCAGGACGGGGACAGCCATTCCGGACAGAGTCAACACCTCGAGGAAGAGATCGGGCTTCGGACCACCGACAGGGTAGTGCCCGTCGAGTGGACCCGAGCGCCGGGGTCACGCGCCGCGTGCGGCCATCACGGCGAGCAGTTCGTACACGATGTGCGCGGCGGCGATTCCGGTGATCTCGGCGTGGTCGTAGGCCGGCGCGACCTCCACGACGTCGGCACCGAGCACGTCCAGACCGGCGAGCGAACGCAGGGTGGACAGCAGTTCCCGCGAGGTGAGTCCACCCGCTTCGGGCGTTCCGGTGCCCGGCGCGTGCGCGGGATCGAGGACGTCGATGTCCACGGAGACGTACACCGGACCCGCGCCGATGCGGTCGAGCAGGAGACCGGACACTGCGGCGACGCCGCCGGCTTCGTACTCGTCGGCGGCGATCACCCGAAATCCGAGCCGTGCGTCCTCGTCGAGATCTCGTGGCGAGTACAGCGGGCCGCGGGTCCCGATGTGCACGGAGCGGTCCACATCGATCAGGCCCTCCTCGCTCGCGCGGCGGAACGGTGTGCCGTGCGTGTAGGCCTCGCCGAAGTAGGTGTCCCACGTGTCCAGATGAGCGTCGAAGTGCACCACCGCCACGGGGCCGACGTCGCGCGCCACCGCCCGCAGAATCGGGAGCGCGACGGTGTGGTCGCCGCCGAGAGTGATCACCCGCAGGTCTTGCGCGCGCAGTTCCGACACCGCGGCGTCGAGCTCGGTGAGCGCTGAGGCGATGTCGAACGGATTCAGCGTGGCGTCGCCGGCGTCCACCACCTGCAGGGTGTCGAAGGGCGATACGCCCAGTCCCGGGTGGAATGGCCGGAGCAGCTTCGAGGAGGCACGGATGTGCGCCGGCCCGAACCGCGCGCCCGGCCGGTACGACGTCCCCGCGTCGAAGGGCGCTCCGAGAATCGCGATGCCGTCGCGTCTGGCCTCCGGCGGCACCTGATCGAGTCGGGGGAGTCTGGCGAAGGTCGTCGGTCCGGCGAATCTCGGAATCACCGTCGAATCCACCGGACCGATCGGCTCTCCGGCCTCCGAGTGCTTCGGACGCGAACTCGCTGAATCCGACATCGCGTCCACCTCCCGTCGCGACTGTCCAGTCCTGATCGTCCAGCCCTGATTGTCCTCTGTGTGCTCGGCATCGCGACCCGATCACCGGAAGCGCCGCGTCCCGCCTCCCGATTCTGGTGAGATGGAAGGTGGCCTCGTCCACAGAGAGACCGCCGTCGAACAGCAGCGAGGAGCCACCAGTGAACGACACGTCCAGCACCGCACCCACCGTCACCGACCGACTGCGCCGACTGCCGTTGCGGCTCGCGACCGGCGCCTTCATCCTCAACTCGGGAATCGGGAAGCTCTCCCTCGACGACGAAGCAGCCGCCGGTCTCCAAGGCATGGCGGCCAACGCGTTCCCGGCGGTCCGGCAGGTGCGGCCGGGACTGTTCGGCAAAGCGCTCGCCGTCGCCGAGATCGGCGTCGGATCGGCGCTGCTGGCGCCGTGGGTGCCGACCGCGGTGGCGGGCGCGGCGCTCACCGCGTTCAGTTCCGGCTTGCTGACGATGTACGTGCGGACGCCCGCGATGCACGAGGACGGGTCGCTGCGACCGACACAGCAGGGGATACCGGTCGCGAAGGATTCGTGGATGCTGGGGATCGGCACCAGTCTGCTCATCGACGCGGCGCTGTCGGGCGGGATGCGCACTCGCCGTACGTGCTGCCGGACCGCGGAGCCCGCGGACTCCGCCGAGTAGCCCCGCCACGGCGGCGGCCGGTTCACCACCTGTCCTCATTCACGCGGCGGCGGGGGAGGCGCACGATGCGAGCGGCACTGTTTCAGGGTCCGGCGTCGACCGGCTTGCCGGCCGCGTCGTCGGAGGTCGCCGCGGTGGCCGTCGCCGCGCAGGAGGCCGGCGCGAGCATCCTCGTCTGTTCCGAGCTGACGCTCACCGCATACCGGAGTCCCCTGGCGCCCGAGCCGCGGCCCGAGGGAACCGGGCGCGGACCGATCGGCCGGCTGATGACCGAAACCGCTCACGCATGCGACCTGGCGATCGCCTACGGGTACGCCGAGCGCGGACGCGGCGGCGAGGTGTTCGACTCGGCGGCGGTGGTGGGTCGCGACGGCACCCTGCGCGCGCACTACCGAAAGACGCACCTGTACCGGCCCGCTGTCGGGACGCCGGTCGGCTCCGCGCCCGACGACACTCCGTTCACCGCAGGCGATCGGCTGGTGGAGCAGTTCGCCTTCGGCGGGCTGACCTGCGGAATCCTCGTCTGCTACGACGTCGAGTTCCCGGAGGCCGCGCGTGCGCACGCCCTCGCGGGTACCGACTGGCTTCTGGTGCCGACAGCGCTCGCGCAGCCCGACGATCACGTGGCCACCACGCTCGTTCCGGCACGGGCGATCGAGAATCAGATGTTCCTCACCTACGTGAACCGGGTGGGCCCGGTCTCGGACGCCGAGGGTGCCGGTGCGGCCGTCCGGTACTGCGGTCGGTCGTGCGCGATCGCACCGGACGGCGTCGAGCTGGCCCGTGCCGGCGAGGGCGCCGAACTGCTGCTGGTGGATCTGGAGCCGGAGCGTCTGGAGCGTTCGCGCCGCCATAATCGCTACCTGCGCGATCGTCGCGCCGACCTGTACGGGGCGAGCGATCCGCGTCGGCGTCCCGATCCGCACGACGCCGGGAGGCGATCGCGGTGAGCATCCCGGTCGCACCGGAGGGCGGAACCCCGCTGTCGATGATCGGACCCGACTTCCCCTTCCCGTACGACCTCTTCCGTGCGCACCCCGCCGGGATCGGTGCGGTTCCCGCAGAAGCCCTCGGGACGCAGGTCGCCGTGATCGGAGGCGGGCTGTCGGGCGTCATCGTGGCGCGTGAGCTCACTCGGATGGGCCTGCGGCCGGTGCTGTACGAGCCCGACCGGATCGGCGGCCGTATGCGGTCGGCGTCGTTCGACGGTCATCCCGGAGCGATCGCTGAGCTGGGCGCCATGCGGTTTCCACCGTCCTCCACCACGCTGTTCGGCTATTTCGACGAAGCAGGCGTGGGCACTGTGCCGTTCCCGAATCCGTTGGCGCCGTGTACACCGGACACGGTCATCGACCTCAAGGGCGTCACCGTTCACGGGCGGTCGCTGGACGATCTGCCGCCGGTGTTCGGCCGTGTCGCCCGCGGCTGGGAGGCCGCACTCGAGGCGGGCGCCGGGCTCGGTGCGCTGCGGTCGGCGATCCGGGCACGGGACGCCGCGGCCGTGGCGGCGCTGTGGCACCCGCTCGTGGAGCGCTACGACGACACCACCTTCTACCGTTTCCTCGTCGACTCCGCACAACTGCGGTCGTTCGCGGACCGAGAGTTGTTCGGTCAAGTGGGTTTCGGAACCGGCGGGTGGGACACCGACTTCTCCAATTCGATCCTCGAGGTGCTGTGGGTGGTCGCGACGGCGGCCGACGAGGACCATCGGGGCGTGGTCGGCGGGGCGCAGCAGTTGCCCGTCCGGTTGTGGTCGGCGGCGGTTCCCGGTGCCGCGCACTGGCCGGCGGGCACGTCGCCGGCGTCGTTGAACGGCGGTCGCCCGCGTCCGGCCGCGGTCGAGATGCGGCGCACGCATCCCCACCGGATCACGGTCACCGATGCCGGCGGCGGCATCGCCGACTATCCGGCGGTGGTGTACACGGCGCCACTGTGGCTGCTGCTGAGCACCGTCAAATGCGACGAGTCACTGTTCGCCGCCGAGCATTGGAGTGCCATCGAGCGGACTCACTACATGGGTTCCAGCAAAGTGTTCGTTCTGGTGGACCGGCCCTTCTGGCGTGAGCTGGATCCGTCGACCGGCTATCCGCGGATGAGCATGACGCTCACCGATCGCATGCCCCGAGGCGTGTACCTGTTCGACGGTCCGCTCGCCGGGAGCGGGGAGCCGGAGTCCTCCGACGGTCCCGCGGTGATCTGCCTGTCGTACACGTGGGCCGACGACTCGCTGAAGCTGATCCCGCTCGACGCCTCCGAGCGGATGGATCTCATGCTCGACTCGTTGTCGTCGATCTATCCCGATCTCGACATCCGCAGTCATGTGATCGCGCCACCGCTCACGATCTCCTGGGAGGTGGAGCGGAACTTCATGGGTGCGTTCCGCGCGAATCTGCCCGGTCACTACCGTTATCAGGAACGGCTGTTCACGCACTTCGTCCAGGAGGGGTTCGCGCCCGGTCATCGCGGTGTCTTCCTCGCCGGCGACGACGTCGCGTGGACGGCGGGATGGGCGGAGGGCGCGGTGCAGACCGCGCTCAACGCCGTGTGGGGCGTGATGCACCACCTCGGTGGGCGGTGTGATCGTCGCAATCCCGGGCCGGGGGACAGGTTCGCCGAGTTGGCACCGATCCGCCTGCCCGATGTCACGTGACCGCGTGGCCACGCGATCGGCAGACCGGAGGAACATGATGAAGGAACCGAGTAGAACCGCACTCGCGACCGCATACGCCCGCGCCTATCACCAGGTGGCCGACAGCCCGCGGATCCTCGACGATCCCTTCGCCGTGCGTCTGATCGGAAGCTCCGGCGAGGCACTGAGCCGCGCGGCTGAGGACGGGCGACTGCCCGTCGCGGCCACCGATCGGCGGCGACGATTGTTCTTCGCGGCCCGCGCCCGGTTCGCGGAGGACCGGGTCGCGGCCGCGGCAGCCCGGGGTGTCGGTCAAGTCGTCGTGCTGGGGGCGGGACTGGACACCTTCGGTTATCGCAGCACCGATCCCGGCCTGCGCGTCTTCGAGGTCGATCACCCGGCCACACAGGAATGGAAGCGGGAACGGCTCGCTGAAGCGGCGATCGACGTGCCGGCGACGACGACGCTCGTTCCGGTCGACTTCGAAACCGACGATCTCGCGGAGTCGCTGGCGTCGGCCGGGTTCCGGCGAGACGCGGCGGCGGTGTTCGTCTGGCTCGGAGTGGTCTACTACCTGACACCGGAGGCCGCGCGATCGACGCTGGAGTACGTCGCCGGCCAGACATCGTCGGCGGAAGTCATTCTCGACTATCTCGAGCCGGCGACCGACGACGCACAACGCGCACGGATGCAGGCACGGGCGGAGCGGGTGGCCGCCGTGGGCGAGCCGTGGTTCAACTTCTACGACCGTGACGACCTCGGCGCGCTGCTGCGCGATCTGCGTTTCCACGACGTGGAGGATCTGTCCGCCGCCGAGCTGATCGGGACCTACACGGGCCGGACGACCGAGGCGACGAGCCCGAGTCGGATCCTCTGGGCTCGCGGGTGACAGGTACGGCGGCGCACTACGCCGTCAGTGGTTTCGTACGATCGCCGGCGCGTCGACGGGTTCCCTCCATGCGCCGTGTCGCTTCGCTCCCTTGGCTTACTCGAAGTGCCTGGGTTCAGGGCGATCCGTTCCCTTCGTAGAAAATCGAGGTTGTCGCGGTCGTCCGACGAGCGGAGACGTCCAGGACCCGCTGGATCCAGATCAGCGGGGTAGAATGGTGGTAGCGGCAATGGATCCTGCCGAGGCGACGCCCAGAGCGTCCGCCTGAACCGCCGACCCGGCTGATGGACCCTGGGACTCCACCGAGGAGGGGAGCGACAGGTGAACATTGTCATTGGCTACGACGCCCACGCGAACAGCAAGGCGGCGGTCGTGTTCGGGGCGCGGCTGGCACGTGCTCTGCATTCGCAGATCCGCGTCGTCCATGTAGTGGATTTCGGCGACCTGCCGTTCGATCCCGACGAGCCCGACTACGAGGTCGAAACCGATCAGCACCTCGAGGAGCACCGGCGGGTGGTCGCCGAACTCCTGGGTCGTGACGCCGACGACTGGACTTACACAACCGCACGCGGAGAGACCGCCCAGGTTCTCACCAATGAGGCGCAGTCGTGCGGGGCGACGATGATCGTCGTCGGACGACCTCATCATGGACTGGGAGCGATGCTCGACCACAGTCTGAGCGGGGCGGTGTTCAAGGGACTGACGAATCGCGGCAACTGCCCGGTCCTCATCGTTCCCGAGGGATGGAGTCTCAGCCCGTGCCGGGCGAGGGACTGGCGGCTTGAGGGACGCGATCGTGCCGGTCGATGACGGCCAGCAGGGCCAGTTTGTCGTAGCTTTCGCTGCCCGGCGATGCGGTGTAGACGAGAAGTGAGTGTGTCTGCACGGGATCGTGGAGAATCTGGCAATTGAGTTCGAGCAATCCGACTTCCGGATGCAGGAGGCGTTTCACCTCGTGCGGTGCGACGCCGATTTCGTGACGCTCCCAGAGCCTTCGGAACTCCTCGTAGCGGGCCTGGAGTTCGTCGGAGACCTGTGCGGCTCGTGACTCCGGTCCCCGAACCGCCACCACGCCGCGCAGGTTGGAGACGTACATCCGCGAGTAGAAGTCGTGGTCGTCGGGAGGATAGAGCTCCCGGGACACCGGCTCGGTGAACCATCGGTATGCTGCGCTGCGTGAGAGACCGGTACGTCCACTGAGGTCTCCGACGAGTGCCGCGCTCAGCGGAGTCTGCCGCAGCGTCTCACCGAGTTCTCCGACGATCTCCGCCGGCGTGTCGGCCAGGCGATCGAAGATTCGCAGCATCCCGGGACTGATGTGATCGGTGGAAGAGCCCCGCGGCGGCGGTTGATGTCCGGCGAGCCGGAACAGGTGATCGTGCTCCGCCCGGGTGAGATGCAGGCCCAGCGCGATCGACGCGGTCACCTGCTCCGACGGCTGCGGGCCCTGCGCGCGCTCGAGCCGTGAGTAGTAGTCGGCCGACATGTGGCACAGAACGGCAACTTCCTCGCGCCGGAGGCCCGCGGTGCGCCGGCGACGTCCGCGCGGCAGGCCGACGTCCTCGGGCGCGAGGGCTTCCCGGCGCGTGCGCAGGAACTCGCCGAGTGCGTCGCGATCGGTCATGTGTTTCATTGTGGCGCGGACGTGCCGTGGTTATCCACGGATCGTCATGCCGTGGATAACGGGCTTCCCGCCGGCCAGACTCGAATCAGAGGGTGTTGGCCTCACTCGGCGGTTGAATAGGAGTCATCGGCATGGATCGCGAACGTTACGACATCGCTATCGGTGATCTCTCGGGGCGACGAGCCGTCGTCACCGGGGCGAGTGACGGAATGGGCCTCGGAATCGCCACTGAATTGGCGGGCGCGGGCGCCGAAGTGATCATGCCGGTCCGCAACCCGCGAAAAGGTGCGGCCGCCTTAGCGACGATTCGATCCCGTGTACCGGCGGCGGCTGTGTCTCTGCGGGAGCTCGAACTGTCATCGCTCGACTCCGTCGCGGCGCTCGGCGCGGCCTTGATGGAGGAGGGCGAGCCGATTCATGTGCTGATCAACAATGCGGGAGTCATGACGCCGCCGTCTCGGCAAGTGACCGCCGACGGCAACGAACTGCAATTCGGAACTAATCATCTGGGCCACTTCGCACTCGTCGGACGTCTGTTGCCGCTGCTGCGCGCGGGGTCCGCCCGCGTGACGACGCAGTCGAGCGTCGCAGCTCGCAGGGGCACCATCAACTGGGCCGATCTGAACTGGGAGCGTGGGTACGACGGAATGCGTGCCTACCGTCAGTCGAAGATCGCGTGTGCGCTGTTCGGCCTCGAACTCGATAGACGTAGTTCCGCGGCGTCATGGGGTATCACGAGCAACGTGTCCCATCCCGGTGTCGCTCCCACTGCCTTGCTCGCGGCCAGACCGGAACTCGGACGCCGGCGGGATACGCGTGCGGTGCGCATGATTCGCTGGCTCTCGGCACATAGCCTGATCGTCGGCACTGTGGAGAGCGCCAAGCTTCCGGCGCTTATGGCGGCGACCGCACCCGACGCGGTCGGCGGCCGCTTGTACGGTCCTCAGTGGCCCGGCCGACTCGGCGGTCCGCCGGGCTGACAGAATCTGTGGAAGACGTTGCGCACCGACGACGCGGCACGACTCTGGACCGTGTCCGAAGAGATGACGGGCGTCAGGTTCGAATGACGCGGCGTTGGCACCGAGACCGTTCCGGCCGTCGCCGCAGACGAGCCCGACAGAACCGAGGGTCGGAGTTAAGGTGCTGTGATGACACCATCGTGGCCCGAACTCGTCGGACGGAACATCGGGGCTGCGATGGTGCCAGTCGCCGGGCGCATGACGAGTACGACACCGAACGACACCGACGTCCTCGATTTCTGGTCCGGTGGAGCCGGACGTTGGCGTGTGGAGCGAGACGGCGAGGTCCAGTACATCAGCGATGGCCGCCGCACGTTCTACCGTGACAGCAACGGCGCGGCAGTGGAACTCAGCGGCCGCGGTATCCGAATGCCGTGGCTGACGACTCACATAAGCCCGATCGACCTCGTGGGGCAATCCGGAGTCCTCCACCAGATGACGCGAGACGTCGTCGCACTCACCACGCCGGTGCCCGTCCGCTGCGATGGGCGGCCGGCGTGGTCGACCCTGCTAGGCCGACCCGGTGCCACGGAGCGAGAGCGGCTCACGATCACGATCGACGACCGGTCGGGTTTGATTGTCGGACTGTCCTCGGGGCGAGGCTTCGCGCTCACCGTGACGAGCCTGTCGAGCGGTCCGGTGGACGATGGCGCATTCGCCTGGCCGTGGCCGGGCAATCCGCCCGTGGAGGAAGTGATCTCCGATAGACAGCGGACGATCGATCGTTCGGCGATTCTGGAAGCGATCACGTTGGCTCTCGACCGCCGTACGGAGGTACTCGCCGCCATCGCATCGTCAAAAGTGGTCGACGATGCACGGATGGCCGTCGCGGGGCTGCTGGGAACCGACGAGGTCGGAACTGACGCGGTACTGGCGATGCAGTTGCGTAGATTTACCCGGTTCGAGCGAGAAAAGATCAGAGACGAGGCGGAAAACCTCCGCGCTCTCCTCGACAACGCGAATGATGCAACCAATGGCCAGATGCCCGGATAACGTGAAGCCCTACGACGCCCAGATCGGGCTCACGCCCTACAGAGATGAGAACATTGCCGTCTGGATGGACTCGGTGTACGTCTACCTCGACTCGTTCGAGTTCTCGGTCTCAGTGCGCAAGCGAAGGTGGCATCCGCCAACGTCGACTCCCCAGTTCGGGCGATATCCGCGTGTGGTTCGCCTGACCGTTCTATGGGAATACAAGAGCGATCATTCGTTCTCGACGGAAATCTAATTGTAGAAGATTCGAAGCACGCCATCGAGTTGTGGCCTTCCGAAGGTGCGTCTCCCGGCCTCAAGTCGCAAGCTGTGAATTACCCGGTAGAGATCGAACCTGCGAGTTGGTTCGGGACCCGAGTACCAGCGGGGCCAACTATCGCCGCAACCACCATCGGCGACTTCCTGGTCGGCGAGGATGGAGGCTGGGTTCGAGCTGAACTGCACGCGGCGAGCACTTTACGGAGTCGATCGTGGCGACGACACCCGTCCGACTGGCATAGACCGCAAGTGCGAGAGGGATGATCCACCAAGCGGCCCCAGGCGGCGAGCACTTGCTGATGCATGACCGGGGGCGAGGTCAGGCGGCGTCGATGCTGACGGTGAGGCGGGCGCCGCAGGCGCGGGCGAGGCGCTCGAGAAAGTTGACGGTGGGAGTGCGGGAACCGTTCTCGACGGCGGCGACGGAGCTTTGAGTGGTGCCCATCCGTTCTGCGAGCTGGGCTTGGGTGAGTCCGGCGTCGATTCGAGCCTGGTAGGCGATTCCTGCTAGCTCCATCACGACTCCGGCGGTTTCGTATGCCTGGTCGTAGACCTCACGCTCGGCGGCGGTGAGGTCGGCGAGCGCCGCCTGCTTGTACTCGGTGTAGTTGGTCATGATTTCCCTTCCTTCTCCTGATCCCGGCGGCGCAGCACATTGCGGGCTCGCTGGACTTCTTTGCGCTCGTTGTTGCGCTGCTTGCGGAACGTCGTCAACGTGATCACGCGGCGCTCAGGCTGGATGGTGTAGGCGATTCGCTGGTTGACTTGATCACAGCGAAACCGGAGTTCCCAGAGATTCTCGTTGAGCTTGCGGCTGTGCGGCATTCGGAGCATGGCACCTTCGACGGCCAGGAGGTCGAGTGCCCGGAACGCCTGTGCCCGTCCCTTCACTGTGAGCCCGTCGAGCCAACTGCGCACCTCTTCACTCAGCTCAATCTGCCACGTCGATCCCCGCTCGATTCCCACCCTCCGAGTATACCGGGAGAGCTATATAGCATCAACGGAATAATCAGCAACTGGCGTGCAAGCGTTCGGGGCGAGTTCGGTGTGTATCGGGTAGCCTGAGACCTACGAGCGGTCGGGTCACGAGGACGGCGCAGCGGCCCAGGTGCGGCGGCCGCGCGTCTGGTCATCGTCACAGTGACGATAAACTATGGGATCCGCGAACCATGCTTTGACCAACCGCTTTGATCGAACTGGCCAGCCAGGATTGCCGAAAGCTGAGGTTTCCAACAAGCAGACCCAGCTCAATCGGTTAAGTACTTCTCAACAATTGCCAGTTGTGTGCAAAACGCGCTGAACTGTCGTCGACTGGCGAGTTTCATATATGGACATGGAACCCGAGCCGATAAGATACATTATGTCAAGTTGAACCCTGCGTATTGCAACAGATGAATCACTGCGGCTCCCCCATGCCCGGGCGCTTCGTTCATTCTATGGCGTCGGGACCAGCGGATACGTACCGGTTAGGCCAGCCGCCTTCCGGCGAGACCCCATGAGTCGCGTGGGCAGTTGCCCGGTCTTGATCGATTTCGTTGTCATTTTGACCTGCGGGTATTGACCTGCCGTCTCATTGGATGCATCATTGAATCATCAGATGAAACCGTTTCTGGTGGAGGTTCCGATGCGAATCGATGAGGTTGGCCGAGTACATCTGGTTGAATCTGTGCCGCTTCTGCGGCCGGAGGAGCGTGTCGTCGAGCTGATGCTCGACGGGTGGCGGAACCAGCAGCTGTCCAGGAACTTGCAGTTCTCGACAATCGATCGGCGAGTGCGCTGCGTGCAGAGGTTCATCGAGCATTCGAACGAGGAGCCGTGGAACTGGACACCGGCGATGGTTGAGGAGTTTTCCGCCGATCTTCGGTCGGTTCGTCATGTGATGCACTCGACGTTGCGCGGCTACCACGGCACACTGCGGGCATTCTGTTCCTACATCAGCAACCCTGACTACGGGTGGGACCGCGTCTGTGAGCAGCTGTTCGACGCGTACCCGGCCCAGGTTTTTTCCGCCTGGAACACCGCGAGCCACGTCCAGGAGTACGACGGGCGGGCGAGCAAGCGCCCGTACACCAAGGACGAGCTTCAAGCCTTGTTCGAGTACGCCGACGATGAGGTAGCTCGGATCGGTACGACCAGCAGGAAGGGCTGGCAGGCGGCCTACCGGGACGCCGCGATGATGAAGGTCGCCTACGCCTACGGCTTGCGGTTTAACGAGCTCACGCACCTGCAATTGGTGGACTTCGCCCGCAATCCCCACGCTCGCGAGTTCGGGAAGTTCGGCGTGTGCAAGGTCCGGTACGGGAAGGCGTTCCGCGGGTCACCTCCGAAACCCCGTTCGGTGTTGACGGTGTGGCGGTGGACGCCTCCGATCATCGAGGACTGGATCGCCAACGGCCGAGGTGATCCCGACAGTCTTGATCTGTTCTCCAGCGAACGAGGTGGGCTGGTGGTGGGGTCGACTCTTCTTCGTCGTGTACGCCGCTACTGTGTTGATCTGGGTATCCCCGACGGCGTCGATCTGCATTCGTTTCGGCGGTCGTACGCCACGCATTTACTCGAGGATGGCTGGGATCCCAGGTTCGTGCAGGACCAGATGGGGCACGAACACGCCTCGACGACGGGAATCTATCAGTTCACATCTGACGAATTTCGTCGGTCGACATTGAGATCGGTGTTGGACCGGACCGTGAGAGAAGCGTTGGACAGCACGACGAAGGGAACTGCCGAATGAAACGCAAGGTCGATTACACGTGGCGGCTGGCGGAGTTGATGGCTGCGCGCGGAATGAACACGACCACGGACTTGATCCCCTTGCTCGCAGAACGGGACATCTCGTTGTCCCGTCCCCAGGTGTATCGGCTGGTCAACCAGCGACCTGAGCGGGTGTCGCTGCAGTTGATGTCGGCGTTGTGTGACATCTTCGGGTGCGGCCCCGACGCGCTTCTCACAGTCACCGCCGTCAATGCTCGCGAGCACCACCGAGCAGCCAATGCCGGCCCGAACGTCATGCGGCTGGACCGCGCTGTGCGTCCGCGGCGCGCGAACATCCTCGACGAGTAGCACCACGCAATGAGGTGAAGACAGGATGGAACCTGACGGCCTAGTCCCCTATCGGCCAGTACGCGGCCGACCGCGACAGGCGAGTGGAGCGTGGGTCTGCGACCGGTGCGGCAGATCGACCACCCGGACGCAGGCACACTGGCCCGAAGGCCGAATCTGCTTCACCTGCTGGTTCACCGCGATCCACACTCACGGAACATGCCCGGTATGCGGCGTCGAACGACTTCTACCTGGACCACCCCTGCCCGACGGCACCCCGGTGTGCGGGCCGTGCGCAGGTATCGTCGACGACTTTCGATGCAGCCGCTGCGGCGAGGAGTCCGGTCACCACCGCGGGACGATATGCGCTCGCTGCGCCGTCCGGGACGACCTACACGAGATCATGGGCGGGCCGCCGTCCGACCCAATCCTCAGCGGCCTCGTCGACGCGCTATGCGTCGCTAAGCGACCCGAGTCGACGATGATCTGGAAGCGGTCACCGAAAGTCCAGGAACTGCTCAAGGGGCTAGGAACCGGCGCCATCGCCGCCACGCACGAAGGCTTAGACACCCTACCCAGTCGGGCAGCAGAACATCTGCGGACATTGATGGAATACCACGGCCTACTGCCTCCCCGAGACCGGTGGCTGCCACGCTTCGAACAATGGATCGATGACAAGCTGATCGACCTGCCGACCGAGGTCGCCCGGCCCGCTCGCCACTTCGCGACGTGGCACCATCTGCGGCGGATTCGCGCAATCGCCGATGCCGGCGGCGATACCCAGCCATCGGTGCGATCGGCCAAACAAGAGATCACCGAGACCGTCAAGTTCCTGAGCTGGCTGAGGTCCACCTACGGACGCACGATCGAGACCTGCACGCAACACGACGTTGAAGCGCCCTGGGTTCCGTTCCGAGTCTCAGCAAGGAGAATCGGAGTATGCCCAAGAAGTTCAGTCCAGAGCTGCGTGAGCGTGCCGTGCGCATGGTCTACGACCGCCAAGCCCGCGAGGGCGGCCCTCGCGCAGCATCGATCCGTGCCGTCGCGCCGCAGCTCGGTGTCGGCACAGAGACGCTGCGGATCTGGTGCAATCGCTACGGCGCCACCGAGCCGGTCGGACCGGGAGAGCCGCTCGAGGAGGAGAATCGCCGTCTCCGGCGGGAGCTCGCCGAGGCGCGACGTGCGAACGAGATCCTGAAGGCCGCCTCAGCGTTTTTCGCAGCGGAACTCGACCGCCCCACGACGAAATGATCGCGTTCGTCGACATGCATCGCGAGAAGTTCGGGGTCGAGGCCATCTGCCGCATCCTCAGTGCGACAGAATGTGGGTTCATCACCTCCCGCGGATACCGCGCTGCCAAGAACAGGCCGGCCTCCGCTCGCAGCGTTCGGGACGAGATGCTGGCGGAGGAGGTGCAGCGGATTCATCAGGCGAACTACAGCGTCTATGGGGTCCGGAAGATGTGGCACGCAATGCGCCACGCAGGATGGAACGTCGGTCGCGACCAGGTCGCGAGGCTGATGAAGATCGCCGGCCTGCAGGGCGTTCGCCGAGGTCGAAAGCCCGTCACCACCTGCTCCGCAGACGGAGATGACCAGCGCCCGGAGCTCGTTGAACGGCGGTTCGTCGCGGATCGACCGCAGCAGCTTTGGGTCGCCGACATCACCTACGTCCGGATGCTCTCCGGGTTCTGCTACGTCGCATTCGTTACCGATGTCTTCAGTCGCAGAATTGTCGGCTGGGCGGTCGCGCCCACGCTCCACACGGAGTCTCTGCCATTGCTCGCACTGGAGCATGCACTGCAGTCCACCGGGGTGAGCAGGAACGAAAGCGGATTGATCCACCATTCCGACAGGGGTAGTCAATACGTTTCGCTCGCCTATTCGGACGCTCTGCTCGCCGCGGGAGTTACGGCTTCAGTAGGTACCGTCGGCGATAGCTACGATAACGCGCTGGCCGAGACAGTGAACGGCCTATACAAGGCGGAGTTGATCTACTCCAAGCGGATCTGGGAGTCAGTCAGCGAGGTTGAGCTCGCCACGATGGGCTGGGTCCACTGGTGGAACACCTCCCGGCTCCACGAAGCTCTCGGCTACCGCACCCCGGCGAACGTCGGAGCGACCTACACTCACACCACGACGACCGCGCCCGCGACCGTGTAACCACGGAACGAAACCCAGGGCGCTTCACGTCGACCAGTGGATCGCAACAGGTCCGACAACGCGATACACGATCCGAACGTTCCTGGTCATCTGCAAACAAGACAGACTCAATACCGCCGTGCAGCTCGGCCACCGGGCTCCGAAGACGACACCATCCTTGACTCAAGCCCAGCGGATCGCCTGGATCAGCGAACTGCTCACTGGTGACAGTGAGACTCTCCCTTACAGAGTCGCTGGGGTCCTGATTCTGCTGTATGCGCAGCCGCTGAAAAGCATTGTCCGACTGCAGACATCATCGATCATCGACGGCAATCCGATGGCGATCACTTTCGGCAAGCACCCCGTCGACGTGCCCAAACCGTTCGCTCAACTCGTCCGCGACGTGCTCGCCCATCGCACGAATCTACGCACCAGTGGACACGGCAATCCCTGGTTGTTTCCCGGCACGCATGCCGGAGATCATCTCCATCCCGACACGATCATGCATCGCCTGCGCCTGATCGGCATGAGCAACCTCGGTGCCCGCAACAGCGCACTCGACGACCTCGTGCTCGAGTGCCCTCCGTCCGTCGTCGCCGACGCATTGGGCTACAGCCATCAGGTTGCGTTCCTTCACGCTGAACGCTCCGGCGAAACGTGGGCTCGGTATGCCGGTCGACGACTGCGGTGACGTCGGCCGGACCATCACGGTCCGGAGACAGCACAACATCGCACCAGCTCACTGGTCCTCAGCCGGTACCTGCCCCTCGTTCTGCGATGGTGATTCGTGTGGGTCGACAATGATGCACACGACGAGGGTGAGGGCGCCTAGGACGATGAACGTGTCGGCGAGATTGAACGTGGGCCACCAGCCGGTGTGTAGGTAGTCTGTGACTTTTCCGTCCGGTATGCGGTCGATGATGTTAGCGATCGCTCCGCCCAGGACGGCGGCAATCGCGACGCGCCAGAGCAGTCCGTGGGAGTCTGCGGTACGCCAACCGAGGACCGCGACTCCACACGTGACCGCGGCGGGAATGACCAGCAGTACCCACCCCGGAGCGGTGGCGGCAAAGGAGAAGGCCGCGCCCGAATTGAACGCTAACTGCAGGTCCACCGGCCCGGCCTCTATTCGGGTGCCGTCAAGTGCATCGACTGCCCATGCCTTGACGGCCACGTCAACGATGACGAAGGTCAGGGCCAGCAGCAGCATCCCCAGGCGGCGGGCATATCCCGACCTACCGCCTGACACCGCCGGACCAGACGGGGTCATCGGTTCGCCCCGACTGCTACCGATGCTCCAGCGGTATCGGCCATCGTCAGGCGGTTCTTGACCCGCCCAGCACGGACGCCGTTGGCGATGACGACGATCTCACCGAGTTCGTGGACAGCGACCACCGCGGCCAACCCGAGCAACCCGAACAGTGCGAGCGGGATGAGAACGGCGATCAGACCAAGGGACAGCCCCACATTTTGCAGCATGATGGTCCGCGCCCGACGAGCATGATCGAGCGCTTGAGGCAGCACCCGCAGGTCCTCGCCCATCAGTGCCACGTCCGCGGTTTCAATCGCGACATCAGAACCCATCGCGCCCATGGCGATTCCCAAGTCAGCTGTGGCCAGTGCGGGAGCATCGTTGACCCCGTCACCGACCATTGCGATGAATCCGTCGCCGCGCAGCGTGGACACGATTCGTGCCTTGTCTTCTGGACGCAGATCCGCATGGACATCGTCGATCCCGGCGATCTGTGCAAGAGCAGTCGCCGTCGCGGCATTGTCACCGGTGAGCATCACCACGGCATTTCCAGAATCGTGCATGTGCGTGATGACCTCCCGTGCTTCGGGGCGAAGCTCATCACGTACCGCGACGACTCCGAGGAGACGTTGGTCTTCCTCGACGAGAACCGCGGTTGCACCATCAGCTTGAAAGGCCGCGACCCGGTCGGCCAGAGCACCCGCATCGATCCAACCCGGCCGCCCAAGCCGAGCGGGGCGACCCTCGACCAGACCGGTCAGACCCGCTCCTGGCACCGCCTGTACATCAGTCGCAGCCCTACTCACCCCACCGTCAGCTGCAAGGATCGCACGAGCCAGAGGATGTTCACTGTGAGCTTCCAGCGCCGCGGCAACCGCGAGCACTCGCGCCTGCTCAATCGAATGCCCAACGTCGCCGGTCACACCGGGTTCTCCCGCGACCTCGTTCGCCTGACCGCCAACAGCAACACCGACAACAACCGGCTTGTTCGCGGTGAGCGTTCCCGTCTTGTCAACAGCCACGATCCGGACCCGGCCGAGAGACTCCAACGCCGCACCACCTTTGACCAGCACACCAATCTTGCTGGCGGCGCCGATAGCAGCAACCACTGTCACCGGAACCGAGATTGCCAGCGCACAGGGTGAGGCTGCCACCAGCACCACAAGAGCTCGTTCCACCCACGTCGCCGGGTCGCCAAACACTGCGCCGATACCCGCGATCACAGCGGCCATGAGCATGATTGCCGGAACCAGCGGCTTAGCAATCCGGTCAGCTAACCGCTGCGCATCGCCTTTTCGAGACTGCTCCGCCTCGACAATCTGCACAATCTTCGCCAGCGAATTGTTCTCCGCAGTAGCGCTGACATCAACGGCCAACACACCAGTGCCGTTGATCGATCCCGCGAACACGACGTCCCCAGGATTCGCTTCAATCGGCACCGATTCGCCAGTAATCGCCGATACATCCAGCGACGATCGCCCCTCGCTTATGCGCCCATCAGTGGCGATACGCTCACCCGGCTTGATCAGGATCTGATCCCCGACACGAAGAACTGACGGCGACACCGCTGTCGGGACGCCCGCCCTCAACACCATCGCCGAATCTGGGACCAGATCCAACAACGCCCGCAGGCCCCGACGAGTACGACCAACGGCGTACTCCTCAAGGCCCTCGCTAATCGAGAACAACACCGCGAGCATCGCCGCTTCCCCGACCTCACCGAGAATCACCGCACCCACCGCAGCGATCGTCATCAGCGTTCCAACGCCGATCTTCCCCGATGCCAGCCGCCGCAGTGTCGACGGGACAAACGTCGCCGCGCCTACTAGCAGAGCACCCCACTCCAGGGTCGTACTGATCGTCCTCGGACCATCTGCCCAGCCAGTGAGATAGGCGGCCACCAACAACAATCCGGCAACCGCAGCTGCCTGAAGTTCTCGGACGTTCCACCAATGTCCAGGCGCCTGCTCATCCTCCCCGATCTCGTCGTGCCCACATCCACATGCATCACTCATCGTCGATCACCCCCCACACCGCGGATCTCCTCAACGACCGCGCCGGCAGTGGCCTCACCATCGCAGGCACTGTCCAACCCATAGTTGGGACACAGCACTACGGCACTGCCCGTCGCAGCAAGCACCGTCTCAGCCGCCGCCAGCAGGTCGAGAAGCTCCGGCCGCGCCAGACGGTAGAACACCTGCCTGCCCTCTGGCCGACCCACCACCAATCCGCAGTCCCGCAGGCACGCAACATGCGCGGACACTGTCGACTGAGCAAGACCCAACTCAGCCATCAGATCAGCCACTCGAGCCTCACCACTGCGGGCCAATCGAGCCGCGATCGCTAGCCGGGTCCCGTCAGACAAACTCCGAAACAACGCGACCGCAGGATCGAGCTCCGTCCCCACCATCACCGAACATCTATTCATCGTCATACGACGATGATAGCGTCCAGGCACGGTGGAATCGAAGCTCCCACCTCACCCGCACCCCGAAGGAGCAATCCGCGATGCCGTCGATGTCACAAGTCGAAGCACTGTTCTGCCGAAGCGCACCATGGGAGACCGCGACCAGTCGGTGGGTGCTCCCTTGGGCTCTACAAGGAGTCCAGCCCAACGGCGCCCTCCTCGAGATTGGCGGCGGCGGTGGCGCTATGGCGGCCCACATTCTGGCGGCAAGCCCAGAACCGCAGACGACAACCATTACCGTCACCGACTTCGACCCCCGAATGGTCACAGCCGCTCAAGACCGCCTCCGCGCCTTCGGTGACCGCGCGCACACCCGGGTTGCAGACGCAACTGCTTTACCATTCGCCGACGGCCAGTTCGACATGGTCGTCTCGTTCATCATGCTCCACCACGTCGTCGACTGGGAGCAAGCACTAGCCGAAGCAGTCCGAGTGCTTTATCTGTAACTTGGCCACAGCGTATCCGACTGTGAATCACATAACGGTTTAGATCGTGGGTGACACCCCTCCAGTCGGGTGTACCCGTCGATAGGGCTTACGGGGCGTCGAGGACTGGCGTGGAGTCGTTTGAGATTGGCAGTCGGGGCCGGCGGAGGATAGGTACCGTGATTCATCCGGTGAGTCGCTTCCGATGTCACACCCGGGCGAACTCTCCGGGAGTCCCCTGATGCGGTTGCCGGGTCTAGGATGCTGCAATCGAGGTATGGATGTCGGCGAGCAGGTCGTGGCGAGTATTTCTCGGCAACTTGGGCGACCTGCCGGGATTCGCGGTCGAATCGTCGGCCGGGTACTGAATCGACGCAATCGTGAACCTATTGCTGCCGCGGTGGAGGCTGCCGGAATCCGGACGGGTCGAGTAGTCGCCGATGTCGGGTTCGACGGTGGTGTCTGTCGGATTAGGGTTGTTGCTTGATCGTGTAGGGCAATCGGGCATGGTGCACGGATTCGAGATCTCCACAACGATGATCGACGGCGCACAGAGACGCTTTCGTCGCGAGATCCAAACGCGGAGACTGTCACTGACTGCCGCGCCGATGGAGTCCCTACCTGTTCCGGACGCTTCGATTGACGCGTTGATCAGCACGAATACGATTTACTTCATCGATTCGCCGCATTCAGTGAGCTCCATCGGATTCTCGCCGGCAACGGCTGCGCCGTTCTCGGCATCGCAGATCCGGATGCTTTGTGAGCGATGCCGTTCACCCAGTACGGGTTTCAGGTCCGGGAATTCGATGCGATTGTCGACGAACTCCAGCGAGCCGGCCTGCATGTCGAGGAACGGATCCGCGCCGGCGGTGTCGACTTTCCCTATTGGTTGCTCGTCGCACGCAAGTCCGGTGTCCGGTAGCGGCTTTTCGATGGCGCCGTTGCCTGAGTGCGCCTGACCGCGTCTCTGTGCGGTCCGGCTCGCCCGCAGCTTCAGGTAGGCGACGTCGCTGAAGGAAACTCGTCGCGGACAACAGCATCAATGCTGGGGTGAGTCCCCTGGAGTGGTGGGGTTTGGTGGCTCGGTGACGGTGGTGGACACGCCGCACGGGGTCGGTGTCGCCGGTTGGGCGGGCCATCGCGTGATGATCAGTGAGTTACCGGCAAGTGACTCAACTGAAAGGCATTCACGCGATGACCCACGACCATTCTGCCCTGCTCGACCAACTGACCGAAATCGCCTCACTGCGCTCTGATGAACTCGCCCTGGTCGGGGTGCTCCCGGAGATCCTGCGGGCCGGCCTGCAGGCCCTGATCGAGGCCGAGGCGACCACCAAGATCGGCGCCGGCCGCTACGAGCGCTCCGCAGACCGCACCACCGTCCGCAACGGCCACCGACCCAAGACGATCTCGACCCCCGCCGGTGATGTGCAGGTGAAGATCCCCAAACTGCGCGCCGGGTCGTTCTTCCCGGTCCTGTTGGAGCGACGACGCCGGATCGACAAAGCCTTGTACGCGGTGATCATGGAGGCCTACGTTCAGGGCATCTCCACCCGCAGCGTCGACGATCTGGTGCGCGCCATGGGCGTGGACTCCGGCGTCTGGAAAAGCGAGGTGTCCGGCGATCTGTGCAGGTCTAGACGCCGAGATCGCCGAATTCCGCGGCCGTTCGCTGACTCATGCCGAGTTTCCGTATGTGTTCTGTGATGCCACGTTCTGCAAGGTCCGCGTCGGCGCCCACGTGGTCTCCCAAGCGTTGGTGGTGGCGACCGGGGTGTCGGCGACCGGGACTCGCGAGGTGCTCGGTACCGCGGTCGGCGAGAGTGAGTCCTTCGAGTTCTGGAAGGACTTCCTCACGAGTCTGAAAGCCCGTGGTCTGCACGGGGTGCACCTGGTGATCTCTGACGCCCATTCAGGTTTGAAAGCTGCTGTGGCACAACAGTTCGTGGGCGCGGCGTGGCAGCGGTGCCGGGTGCATTTCATGCGGAATCTGCATGGGGTGGTGCCGGCCAAGCAGCAGCCGGTCGTGACTGCCGGGGTACGGACGATCTTCGCGCACACTGACCGCGAAGACGTTGCGGCGCAATGGGATCAGGTCGCTGACAGTTTCCAGGCACCGATGCCGAAGGTGGCGGCGATGATGCGAGAAGCCAAACCGACGTGCTCGCGTTCTTGCCGTTCCCGAAATCCCATTGGCAGAAGATTTGGTCGAACAATCCGATCGAGCGGCTGAACAAGGAGATCAAACGCCGCGCCGACGTCGTGGAGATCTTTCCTAACCCGGACGCGTTCCTCCGGCTGGCGACAGCGGTGGTGATCGACGCCCACGACGAATGGCAAGTCACCCGCCGCTACATGTCCGAGGTGTCCATGGACGAGCTCCGCGCGGTCCTCGCCGAGAAGGCGAAAGCCGCCGCACTACTGGACGAGCAAGCCCAGCTCGCATAGCGTTCACAACGACTCGTTGATCAGAACGCGTGGGCCCCACGCCCGATCCGAAGTCCACCACCCCACGGGGCTCTATCCAATGCTGTTCAGTCCAGGGCGGTGTGACATGGGGAAGGCATCGTTGGGCCGTGATGGCCGAATGCCTGAAGTTGTCGGCCTGTGCCCCGGTCGGTGCAGGCGAGACTCGGTCTGCCACGGTCGGCGGCGTACTGTTGGATCGACGGTGAGTGAGGTGTAGCGATGATGTTCTCTAACGGCGGCCACATGGGCAGTTTCGGACACGGTTGGATGCTGCTCGTACTGATCGCAGTCTGGGCGTTGATCGCCGTCGGAATCACTCTGGCGATCCGTTCGTCGATACGCGCCTCTTCAAAGCTGGACCCCGAGTCTGTCCTCGGCCAGCGTTTGGCGTGCGGGGAGATCTCTGACGTGGACTACACGCGGATGGTTCGGCTGATTCGCGACGACCCCCAGGGGCCTCCAAACTGGTGAGAGCCGACCAGTCGGCGCAGTGGTCAGGCCTGTGGGGCTGGTGATAGTTCCCGTTGAACAGTGAGCCAGGACATGCCGTTGTGCGTGCTCCAATGCTGGCGACGGTGAGGGGCCACATTCGTATCGTCAGCATCGGTTCAAGGTTTCCTCAAGATCGTCCGCGAGGGTCGCTACCCGGCGCGTCGGAGACGACTCTGGGAGTGGACGTCCGCGATACATGCTCGCGGATTCAGCGCGGACCAGAAAGGCTGATCAGGATGGTTGAGGTTTCGAGGCGATCGGTGCTCATCGGAGGGTTGGCGGCGCTGGGGGTCGGCGTACTCGGCGCGTGCAGCCCGGACCGCCCTCAACGCCCTGAGTCGTCGCCGTTGCCGGGACCACCGTTGCAGGCGTCGCCGAAGCCGGGGCAGAAGGTGGTGGAGGCGTCTTTGACGGCCCGACCGGTGGCTGTCGACCTCGGTGCGGGCATTATCGCGAACACCTGGGCCTACGGCGACGAGGTTCCCGGGCGAGTGGTTCGCGCCACTGCGGGCGACTTCCTGCGAGTCAACGTCGACAACCAACTTCCTGCGCCGACGACCGTTCACTGGCACGGCATCCGACTTCGCAACGAAGCCGACGGAGTCCCAGACGTCACGCAGCAGGCGATCGCACCCGGAAACCGGTTCGTGTACGCCTTCACGGCCCCCGATGCTGGGACGCACTTCTTCCACCCCCACGTCGGGGCACAGCTCGATCGAGGTCTGTACGCGCCGATCATCATCGATGATCCGGCCGATGCGGGCGACTACGACGCGGAATGGATCGTCGTCCTCGACGACTGGACGGACGGGGTCGGGAAGAGCCCCGATCAGATTCTGGCCGACTTTCAGGCCGAGTCCGGACCGTTGAAGTCGGGCATGGGCGGGATGGATCACTCGTCGATGCCGGGAATGAACCACGGCAACTCGTCGCTGGGTGACGCCGGAGACGTCGCCTACCCGCACTATCTCATCAACGGCAGGGTTCCGGAGGCGCCGACCGAGTTCCGCTGCCGACCGGGTCAACGAGTCCGGGTGCGACTGATCAACGCGGCATCGGACACGGTCTTCAAGGTCGCACTCGCCGACCACACGATGACGGTGACGCACAGTGACGGCCATCGGGTCAACGACAAGCAGACCGGAGCCCTGTACGTCGCGATGGGCGAGCGCTACGACGTGACCATCACCGCCGGAGATGGCGTGTTCCCGCTTGTCGCGGCGGCCGAAGGCAAGAGTGGCCAAGCCTTGGCGCTCCTGCGGACAGCTTCGGGACAGGCCCCGCCGAGCACCATCCGCCCGCGCGAACTCGAGGGCCCAGTACTTCTTGGCGCCGATGACCTGGCCGCGGCGGAATCGGCACGATTGCCCGACCGCGATCCCGACACCACACTCAAAGTCACTTTGAACGGGCAGATGTCGCCGTATGCCTGGGGGATCAACGGCAAGAAGTACGGCCAGGACACACCGCTGACTGTCCGGCCCGGCCAGCGGCTGCGAATGCAGATCACGAACTCGACGATGATGGTCCATCCGATGCACATCCACGGCCACACCTGGTCGCTGCCCGACCGATCGGGTTTGCGCAAGGATACGGTGCTGATCCGTCCGATGGGCCGCGTCAACGTCGACCTCGACGCCGACAACCCCGGCGCCTGGGCTCTGCACTGCCACAACATCTATCACATGGAGACCGGCATGATGACCACGCTCCGATACGCGTAGACGCACCAGCCCTGCGGCACCTAGACCGGTACATCGCGGGCCGACTGCGACACCTCGACCACCCCATCTACTAAGCTGCTTAGTAGATGGGGTGGTTTCGCCCCTCGCGGTCGCGTTCTGTGCACACGAGAGGTCGTATCCCATGGTCAAATTCCCTAGAGGCGGTACTGCCGCCTTCCTTCTTGCTGCCGTCCTGATCATCGCAGGGTGTTCGCAGCCATCCCGGGATCTGGTGGCCGATCCGTCGGTTGCGTCGGCCGCGCCGTCGATCGAGCTCACCCCCGACGACGGGGCGAGCGGAGTCGATCCCCTTGCCCCGGTCGTGGCCACTGTGCGCGGCGGCACCCTGGAGAACGTGACGCTCGTCAACGATGGGGGGCGGCCTGTCGTCGGCATCATGACACCGGACCGCTCCTCCTGGAAGGTCGGTGAACCGCTCGGTTATGGCCGGACGTACACCGTGACCGCCACGGCTCGCGGCGGCGGACAGCGCGCCTCGCGCACCGGGTCGTTCACCACGCTCACCCCCGACAATCAGGCCGGCGTCACCCTGCAGACGACCGGCGGCACGCCACTGTCGACCGGAGGGACCTACGGCGTCGGAATCGTCATCGTTGCTCACTTCGACGAGCCGATTGGTGACCGCGCCGCAGCCGAGCGGCGACTGTCGGTCCGCACCACGCCCGGAGTCGAGGGCTCCTGGTACTGGCTCGACGACCAGAACGCTCACTGGCGGCCGCGCGAGTACTACCGTCCTGGCACCGAGGTCACCGTTGAGGCGCGGATCTACGGCGCCGACCTCGGCGGCGGCCTCTACGGTCAAGAAGATGCCGAGGCGACTTTCACGATCGGTGACTCGCACGTAGCGATCGCCGACGATCGCACCAAGCAGGTCAAGGTGTACGAGAACGGCAACCTCGTCCGCACGATGCCGACCTCGATGGGGATGGGTGGCACTGAGGTCATCGGGGGCACCGAGATCAGCTTCTGGACTCAGCGTGGCATCTATACGGTGCTGGATAAGGCGAATCCGGTCGTCATGGACTCGTCCACCTACGGTCTGCCGATCAACTCCAGGCTCGGCTACAAGCAAACCATCGCCTACGCCACGAGGATCAGCACCGACGGTGTCTATCTGCATCAACTGGACGAGACCGTCTGGGCGCAAGGAAACACGAATCTCTCGCATGGCTGCCTCAACCTCAACGGCGCCAACGCCCGCTGGTTCTACCAGTTCTCGATCCCGGGCGACGTCGTCGAGGTCCGCAACACCGGCGGGGCGCCGCTGGAGCTCTGGCAGAACGGCGACTGGGGCGTGCCCTGGGAGCAATGGCGAGCAGGCAGTGCGCTGGCCTGATCAGAACTCCTGCGAGACGATCACGAATAGATCTCACTCCCGCAACGATCTACTAAGGCGCTTAGTAGATCGTTGCGGTGACATCGACGGCGTTGCAGCCCGCGCTGACATCGACCTGTCGACCGCGCTGACCTCCATGTTCTGCGATTGAAGGCGGCCCGCACACGCATTGCCCATTCCGTCGAATGTCCGGTTTGGTGCTGGTGGTGCCAGTGGTGCGCAAGTGTCATAGTGGCGTCCATGACTAGAGATCCCCTCGTCGGACTCACCTCCTCGCCATCATCGGCAACGCTCGCACCTCGGGTGCGGCACTGGGTGGGCACCGCCCCTGTCGCTCTTGGTCTGGCCGCGGCGGTTGCGGCGGGGACGCTGAGTCCAGCGCCCGCCGTGGCTGAGACCGCCAACGGTGTTGACGGTCACGTCGTGGTCGAGCTGGCGGCCATCGTTAAAGACAGCGTGCGGGCCGTGGCCGGACCTGACGGACTGGTGAAGCTGCTGGCCCCGATGGCCACCGTGACCTCATGTCTGACCGTCTCTGCCGAGACCGACCCCGCCGCAGGCGATCGGGTCGGAGCTCTGGGGTGCTTCGCGGCCGCCGGGACTGCCTTCGGTGGGCAGGCGCCATTGATCCTCGACGCGGTCCCTGTGGGGCGCCTACTGGCGACACTCGCTGCCGCGGTCGCGCCGCACGACCCGTCGATTTCGCACGGGGGATCCTCCGATCACCTCGCCCCGGACGGCGCCCGCCCCGCTCCCGGGCAGACTGCGGCCACCCCCACCCCCGGCGGTGTCCTGACCTCCACGTTCGGTGACGGTCGCGGTCATCAGGGCATCGACATCGGCAACCGCCTGGGAGCGCCCATCCTGGCGGTCGAGGACGGCGAGGTCATCAACTCAGGGCCTGCGGAGGGGTTCGGCCTGTGGATCCGTATCCGTCACGCGGACGGTGCTGTCACGACCTACGGTCACAACGATCAGAATTCGGTCAACGTCGGCGACCGTGTGCGTATGAGTCAGCAGATCGGCACTGTCGGCAGCCGCGGGGTGTCGAGCGGGCCGCACGTGCACTTCGAGGTCGCCGACCCCGCCGGGACGGCGATCGATCCGCTGCCGTGGCTGCAGGCCCGCGGCGTCACCATCGCCACCGAGGCATCGCCGCCGCCGACTGCGACGCCTCCGGACGTGTCGGTGCTGGCTCGGGGGCAGGTGCGCGACCGCCGACCCTGACCTACTATGTCTCTTAGTAGATGGAGAGAGGTTGGCAGTGACGCGAACAAGGGTCAGTCATCAACTCGCCGTGGCGGTCGGCATTCTCGCAGCAGTCCTCAGCGGTGCAATGATCATGGTCTATGCCGAGACCGTTGACTTGCGAGGGCGCCCGCATGCGCACCGCCTCGGCTGGCCGCCGACCTGGCATTGGGTGTGGGCGGCAATAGTAGCGGCGATCGTGGCGCTCGCCGCGCGAGCGCTGCTGCGGCGACTGGTATTCACCGCGCACGTTCGCCGTGATTCGACGACTGCCGACCCGGCGGACGAGACCGACTCGACTCGACGGGCCGAGACACAGATGCTGACCAAGACAAGAAGGAGTGGCCATGCTGCGTGAGTGGTCCCTGGTGCGCTGGGTGGTGGCAGCAGTCACGGCCATCGCGATCGGATTGGCCGTCGGTATTCCGTCCGGACTGATCGACACGCCGTGGTATTCACGCATGACGCCGACCCTGTGGTGGAACTACCCGATTTGGCTGGCGACCGCGGTGTTGGGCGGCCTGATCGCGGCCACCTACATTCAAGCCCGGACGGCGCCGCGGATGGAGAAGAAACTCTGGGCGACGGTCGGTTCGGCGTTGGCTGTCGGATGCCCGGTGTGCAACAAGGTGGTGGTCGCGGTCGTCGGTGTCAGTGGAGCCTTGACCGTCTGGGCGCCGTTGCAGCCGATCCTGGCTGTGGTGTCCGTGGCATTGTTGGGTTGGGCCCTTCAGCGACGGCTGCAGGGCGAACGGCGATGCGCGGTCGCGGGCTGACTGCGCGGTTTGCCGCAGTCAGTGCGGTGGCGTGAGGGAAAGGTGTGCGATGCACGGTCTGGGCGAGCTGGAGGCACGCATCATGGAGGTCTTCTGGCGCGATGACGCGGACAAACGCGTCCGCGACGTGCTCGAAGGGCTGGACGCGGAGCGCGAACCCGCGTACACGACGGTGATGACGGTGATGGACAACCTGTACCAGAAGGGGTGGCTGGGACGCGACCGGCGCGGCCGGGCGTACTGGTATCACTCGCTCAAGTCGCGTGAGCAGACCGTCAGCGATGCCTTGCGTGCGGTGCTGGCCGACGCCGGCGACCCGTCTGGGGCGCTGCTGCATTTCGTGCGGCACGCCTCCGACCAGGAAAGCGCAGCAATCGCTCAGGGCCTGCGGGAACGGGACTGACGCGGTGGTCACGGCAGCATTGTTGGGCGTGAGTGCGCTGGCTGCGACTCTGATCGGTGACCGGGTCCTCGACGTCCTGATCGCGCGTGATCGACTCACGGCCAGGACCCTGCTGCGGGTGTGGGCGGCGCTGACCGCTGGCGTGTTCGTCGCCGCTGCGAGCTCGGTGGCCATCGTCGCCATTCCCGGCCACGCGAGCGTCGTGGGTGGGGTGTTGCAGACCTGCCTGAACGGACTCGACAGTGCGGTCAGCCGCACCCTCGAGTTGGTCGCCGGGCCAGGCGTGTTCGCCCTCGTCCTGGCCGTGTCCGGGTGGCGGGCTGCGGCGTTCTGGCGGACCGCCCGTCGCCGTGACCTCGAGATCGGGGCGCACCACGCACTGCTCGCGCGGTTGCTGAACCCGACGGGCGCCCGGTCGCCACTGTGGCTGCCGACGAGCACACCCATGGCCTACAGCACGCCCGGACGGACCGAGGGCCTGATCGTGGCCAGCGAAGGGCTGCGGCAGCGACTGGACCCGGCGGCGTTGTCGGCGGTGATGGCTCACGAACAGGCGCACGTCCATGGTCACCATCATCTGTTCGTCCGCGTCGCCGACTGTCTCTCGCACGCGGTGCCCTGGCTACCACTGACTCGGCAGGCGAGTCCCATCGTGCGCGCCCTGGTCGAGTTCGACGCCGACGCACACGCCGCGCATGAGCACGGCGACGCTGCCGTCGTCCGCGCGATCACGCACGTTCACCCGACCGCGCCGGCGGGCGCTCTGGGGATCGCTCGTGACTGCGTCGATCTGCGGTTGCATCGATTGGGCCGTTCCGCCGCTCCCGGCACGCGACCGTCGCGTAGTTCGTCCTACGCTGCCCCGACAGCGGCCGCGATGTTCCCCATTCTGCTATTCCTCGCCGGTCTGGCCACCGTCTTCCTGGCTGCCTGCCCCGCCTGACCCTCCTGGGAACCGGCCGGTGCTCGCCCGGCCCGTCGCATCGATCGTGATCGAGAGTCCGCACGCCGACGCGCACCGTCAGGCCGGGGCCAGGCTCGTTGGGCGCCCGGTCACACGGGCAGGACGACGTCGTTGATCAGCGCCTTTCGGACCCAGTCCACGAACACATTCCACAAGCCCGTCACCAACATCACGCCGACACCGACCAGCAGGACGCCCCCGACGATCTGAATGGTGCGGGCGTGGCGGCGGAGGAAGCCAAGGCTGCGGACGGCCCATGCCGATGAGAACGCCAGGACCACGAACGGGACACCGAGGCCGAAGCAGTACGCGACGACCATCAGCGCGCCGCGGAACGGCGCGTCGCCGTTCGTGCTGATCGCTAGCCCGATGACGGCACCGAGGGTGGCACTGCTGCACGGTATCCACCCGATGGCGAACACGGCCCCCAGCAGCGGCGCGCCGACCATACCGGTGCGGCGGTGAGGCGTCATGCGGCGTTCTCGCCGGAAGAACGGAACCACGCCGACGAATACCAAGCCCATCACGATGGTCACGACCCCGCCGACGCGTTGCATCACTGCCAGGCGGGCCTGATCGAGGAAGACCGAGGTCACACCGAACAGCGCCACCGTGGCCAGGACGTAGACGAGCGTGAAGCCCAGGACGAACAGCCCTGCCGCGGCAACCACCCGCCACCGGCCGGACTTGGGGCCCTCACCGACCTGGACGGCGGGAGCTTCGGCACCGACCAGCCCCGCCAGATACGACAGGTAGCCCGGCACCAGAGGCACCACGCACGGCGAGGCGAAAGAGATGATCCCGACCAGCGCCGCGACACCCAGGCCCAGCAGCAGCGGACCACTGGTGACCGTGGCCGCGAACGTCGTTCCCAGATCCGCCAGAAACCACTGATTCACTGCGGCGCCGCCTTCTCCTCGGCCACCGTCACAACGGCAGCACGCAATTCGGCCTCGGTGATCGCTCGAAGGAACAGCTTCGCTGGGCGGTGCTGGCGGTCGAGGATCAGAGTGGTCGGGACAACACCCACGGGGACTCCGAGTGCGGCAAGGGTGGCGCCGCCGTAGTCGAAGATCGACCGATAGGGCACCTTGCGGTCGGTGGTGAAATCCTGTGCGGTCGAGCGCGAATCACGAAAGTTGATCCCCACGAACTGCACCCCACGGGCGCGGGTGTCGCGGTAGACGTTCTCCAGTGCCTGAAACTCGGTACGGCACGGTGGGCACCACGAAGCCCACACGTTCACCACAACAACGTCACCGCGGTAATCGGCGAGCCGGACAGCTCCCCGGTCGAACAAGTCCTCACCCTCGACCGCGCCGATCGCACGCCGCATGGCGGGCGCGTAGTCGATGACCGTCTGACCGTCAGGGGAGACGAACTGATTGGCGCGCACCGCAGACACGGCATCAGTGCCGGTACCGCACGCGGTCAGCACCGTGGCACCGATGAGCATCGCGCCGACGAGCGCCTGCGCGCGTCGCCGACGGCCACGCGCGCAGTCCGGCATCCTCTCGTCGATCCGGTACCTGTCCTCGGAAATGTGTCCGGGTGCCACACAACCACCTCCATCTACTAAGGAGAGTAGTACTAACTTGCTTAGTAAATGGTGAGAGTGATCGATGCCCGGGTGCTGACGGTGGCCGGCGGCGGACTAACCCGGCTAGCGGTCCAAGACTGCGCGCGTCGTTGATCCTGGATGCAGGTCGAGTCTGCGCAGCAGTTGTGCGTTCAGGGCCACGACGATGGTCGACAACGACATGAGGATCGCGCCCACCGACATCGGCATGACAAATCCGATGGGTGCAAGCACTCCGGCCGCGAGCGGGACGGAGATCAGATTGTAACCGGCCGCCCACCACAGGTTCTGTTTCATCTTGCGGTACGCCGCTCGCGACAGTTCGATCACCGAGAGCACGGAGCGGGGATCGTCGCTGGCCAGGATGACACCGGCCGAGGCGATAGCGACATCAGTACCTGCGCCGATCGCCAGACCGATGTCGGCCTGGGCGAGCGCGGGAGCATCGTTCACCCCGTCTCCGACCATCGCCACCCTGCGACCTTCGGTCTGCAGTTCCTGCACCTTGGCGGCCTTGTCTTCGGGACGGACACCGGCGAAGACACGGTCGATGCCGAGTTCATGAGCAACGGCATTCGCGACAGCTTCAGCGTCACCGGTGATCATCACGACCTCGACGCCCTGCGCATGGAGCGCATCGACAGCCTCGCGTGACTCGCGGCGGATCTCGTCGGCGAGTTTCAATGCGCCGATCAGCCGCCGGTCTTGAATGACATGCAAGATGATCGCCCCGTCCGCACGCCAGCGATCAGCGACAGGCAGTTCGTTGAGGTGTTCTTCGGCGAGCAGGTGCGGGCCCCCGACCCGCACTGTCGTTCCCTCGATCGTCGCGGTGACCCCCACTGCGGGCGATGAGGAGAAATCGCTGCTGGTCGGGACTCTGAGGCTGTGGCGATCGGCGGCGCCGACGATCGCGCGTGCGAGGGGATGCTCGCTGTCGGACTCAGCGGCCGCCGCCAACGCCAGCAACTGATCCTCGTCGACGTCGTCGACGGCAAAGACATCCGTGACAGTGGGTTCGCCCCGGGTGAGCGTGCCGGTCTTGTCGAATAGGACGCTGTCGACCGTCCGCATGCTCTCCAACGCAAGTCGGTCTTTGACGAGTACGCCGCCCCGGGCCGCACGCTCGGTCGCAATCGAGACGACGAGCGGAATCGCTAGGCCCAGAGCGTGCGGGCACGCGATCACCAAGACGGTGATCGTGCGAACCACCGCATCATCGGGCAAGCCGATCGCCGTCCACACAATCGCGGTGATCGCCGCGGCTCCGAGGGCAAACCAGAACAGCCATCCGGCCGCGGTGTCGGCGAGTCGTTGAGCACGAGACGACGAGTTCTGAGCATCGGTGACAAGCCGTTGGATCCCGGCGAGAGTCGTCTCGTCGCCGGTGGCCGTGATCACGATTCGTAGTCCTGAATCGGAAGCGACCGTCCCCGCGGTCACGGTGTCGCCAACACTGCGGGTGACCGTCTGGGACTCACCGGTGACCATCGATTCGTCCATCGCCGCACGCCCCTCGACGATCCGGCCGTCGGCTGGGATGCCCCCGCCGGGGCGAATGACGACGGTGTCGCCGACCTCCAGATCGGCGGGGGCCACGGCCTCGATTTGCCCGTCTCGGACACGTTCTGCTTGGTCGGGCAGAAGCGCGGCCAGGGAGTCCAGGGCCGAGGTGGTCTGGGCCAGCGACCGCATCTCGATCCAGTGGCCCAGCAGCATGATGACGATCAGCAGCGCCAATTCCCACCAGAACTCCAGTTGATGACTGACAAGTCCCAGCGTCGCCGCCCAGGACGCGAAGAACGCCACCGTGATCGCCAGTGCGATCAGAAGCATCATCCCGGGTTTCCGCGTCCGCAGCTCGCTCAGAGCGCCGGCCAGGAACGGCCAGCCGCCCCAGAGGTACATCACGGTGCCGAGCGCGGGCGCGATCCATTCGGCCCAGCCGGGGACCGAGTAGCCGACCAACATCGCGAACATCGGCGAGAAGGCGATTACCGGAACCGCGATGATGAGGTTGATCCAGAACAGTCGGCGAAACTCCCCGACGTGGTCACCGTGCCCACCATGCCCCCCGTGCGCACCGTGGTGGTCCCGGTGCCCACTGTGGTCTCCGTGTCCACTGTCGTGGTCCAGGTGCCCGCTACGCCCGCCGGGGGTGCCATGCTCTCCGTGATGGTCGGCGTGGTCGTTGTGATCTCGACCGTGCTCGCCGTGTTCGTTGTGCCCGCTGTGCGGTGGGTCTGCGACAGCATTGTGGCTCTCAGGCACTGCCGCGTCATGGCGGTCGACGCCGTGTATGGGGGCGCCGCCGACGTCTCGGTGGTGGTGGTGCGCGTGGGGGTCAGTCATCCTGCTGCCTTCCTCATCGTCATTCCCCAGCTGGGTTGGTGACTGTTGAAGTCGTCACCACCCCCCGGCTCAAGACGTCGGTTGAATTTCGCTCTCGACGACCCACTTATGGTTGGTCATCGTCATGCCGTCCGCCTCGTAATCGACCATGTAGACGGTCTGGTCGGTGGAGCTGGCGATTGTTGCCTTCGCCCCCTTCATGCCCGTCATGTGATCGGCCTCAAGGGTGACTTCGGTGCCATCGGCCAGACGTCGATCTCCTGCGTTTTTGATCTCCTGTTGGACTACCCACTTGTGATCCTTGACCGGCTGGCCGCCGGTGGTCGGGGTGAAGTTCACCGAGTAGGTGTAGGTGTCGAAGGCGCCGACGATTGTGGCCCGCGCACCGTACATGCCTGCCATGTGGTCTGCGGTCAGCATGACCTGGCTGCCGACCGGAAACTTGGGTGCCGAGGCCGCCTTGATGCCGGCAGGTGCCGGCCCGCCGTCCATCGGGTGGTCCATCGGCGAATCGCTCATTGCGCCGACACTGCTGGCCGTGCTGCCACCGTCATAGCCTTGGTGGTCCTGGCTTTCGCCGGCACTGCAACCGGCCAGAACCAGTGCTCCGACGAGTATTCCCGCCGAGACGGCCGTCATGAGAGGCTTGCGCATGTGGTCTCCTATCCACTCTGATCTCACCGAACGCGACGCACCGGTGTGGTGCATCGCCGTTCTCTCCGTTGTCGGCCGATAGCGATTTGCTCGGCGGCCGCACAGAGCTGAAGGTGTAAAAGTTCGCTAAACCGCGAACGTCACGCCGACAGCAGGAAGCGAGCTGGCGTCCATCAAATCCGCACTGCCGAATAGCCGGCCGCTGTGACTGCGTCGACCACCGCGGCCTCGTCGACGAGGCCGACGGAGGTGACCACGAGCCTGCCGGTCTGCGCGCTCACCTGAGCGTCCTGAACACCCTCTACGGCTGCGACTTCCTTGCGCACCGAGGCCTCGCAATGCCCGCACGTCATGCCTGCTACCTGATACTCGCTCGACGACATGTCTTTCCACCTCTCCAGTTGATACCCCATGGGGGTATGATGTTCTGATGAACATATACCTGCCATCGGCTGTGATGCAAGGGGTGCCGCCACGCATCGCAGTCTGGGGGTCTGGTGGGAGCTGCCAGGTGGGCGGCTTGGTCAGTTTGCGTTTGACTAGATCGGGCACTGACCAGCGGAGCCTCCGAAAACGGCGGCGAATCAGGCGGCTTGTGTGTGGCGACGATGGCATCCATGGAATCGGTCCGACTCTCGGTTGCCGCCGTCCACGATCGTGTGACAGCGCATCTGGACGCCTTCGACGACGCGACACTGGTCGACCAACTGCGCACGCTGCTCGGTGCGCGTTTGGTTGCGTATCTGGCCGGCGCCCAGCACCGCTGCGGTCAGCGACTACATCACACGCGCGGCCGCAGTCCCGGACCACGTCCGAGCCCGTTTGAAGGTGGCCTACACGGTGGCGGCCCTGCAACACCAGCTCGGCGCTACCCCATCGTTGATCCAAGCCTGGTTTCAGGGACGCAATCCGCGCCTGGATGATCGAGCACCGGCGCAGGTCATCGCCGACGATCCCTGCCGCTTCCGAGGCACGCTCATCGCGGCCGCCGTTACTCTGGTGGGTGGCTAGGTGGACACTGACGCCGCGTTTGCGGCCACCTGGCGGATCGGCAGTCGAATCTATGCCGTTGCTCAAGCCGAGATCCTCGTCGACTCCGTGGTGGGACCGCCCCAGCACATTCGGCGACGACTGGATGCCGTCATCGACGACCTCCTCGATCCTGCTGACTAGGCTGGCGAACAGACGGATCAGCCGATGGCCCTACGGTTGGGCGCGATGTGCGCAATGACGTTCTCGAACCGTGGGACGGGACGTGCGCCGGTTACCCGAGAATCGTCGGCGGTCTGTCGTCACTCGTCCGCCGTGTCTAGCCGGCCGTAGAGTGTGGCGATCAGCACATCCTTGGCGCGAAGTTCTGCGCGGAGACGATGGAGTTCGGCATCGTTGGCCGTCAACTGAGCCCGAAGCGCCGACACGATGGAGCTGTCGGTGGCTGCAGCCTCGGGTGGCGGGGCGATGGTGGTGTGGGCGCGGATCTTCTCCCGTAGGTCCGGATGGTTGTAAATCGTCTTGCGGGTGACGCCGGCACGTACAGCGACGGCGTTGATGTTGATTGTGGCCCCCGATCTCCGCATCGCGGTGAGGGCCTTCTCAATCCGAGTCCGGACGTCGGCGGAGCGCTGCCGTGCGTGGGCGTTGAGCGCGGCGATCGCCTGATCAGTCGGTGGCGTCATGCCCCATCACCTGGGTTCTCGGCTTTCCCGAGTGCGATCTCGTGCAGCCCTCGAGTCTGGATCTGCAGCAGCGGTCGCCGATCAGAGGTGCCGGCCCCGGCCACCGCCGACTCGCGATCGGCCGATGCCTGGTCACCTTCGGCAGCGAGTCGGGCGATGATGGCATCGAGCGAGGCGATCTCGCGGAGTCGTTCGTGGACCCAGACGTTCTCGTCGGAGAGTTCACGTCCGGTGCGCTCGTAGTACTGACGGCGACGGACTTGCATCCATCGACATACAGGACCTCAACTTGCATAGCTCGAGTTTCCCCGACTCGCCCAGAAAAGAGAGATCCGAACTGCTGACACCCGCGAACTTCGGGTTTCCCGACTCCGTCGTCGTCCGGCTGCGTACGTGGCTCGACGCGTGGACGGCGAACTTCGCCGACGCACCGAGCGACGACCAGCACACGTGGCGTCGCGGATTCGACGTCGCCGGCTGGCTTCACGAAGGCGATACACTGGCCGACCTCATCGCCGAGTCGCTCCCCGACTACACCGTCGAACGCCAGTATCGGACTTACGCAGCTAACGCCGTGCGGCGCGATGCCGATCACCCCGGCTAACAGCAGGTGTCGAGCACTCCTCTGAGTGCTTCCAGCGAGTCCGGTTCGGCGCGATGCAGGACGTTCACGCCTCGACGCTCGGAGCTGACTAGGCCCGCCTTTTTGAGTTGACCGAGGTGGTGGCTCACCGTACCCGCCGAGAGTGCGAGCGCCTCGGCGAGATCACTGGTGCTGATCGCACCTGGTCGGGCGCCCATGAGGATGGAGACCAGCTGAATTCGCGCCGGATCGGCCAGCGCCTTGAGCCGGAGAGCCAGCTCTAGGGCCGCATCCGCTTCCATTGGACCTGCGGAGATCGGTGCACAGCAGATCGGAGCACTGATGTCGACCACAGGGAGCGTCTTGGGCATGACCCCAACCTACCCATCCGTTGACATATGTCAAACTCTGGTCTAGAACTTGAGTCGCAACACTTTTGATGTATGTCGAATCCTTGGAGGATCTCATGTCACGCGTGCAACTCGCCCTCAACGTCGACGATCTCGACCAGTCGATCGCCTTCTACACCAAGCTGTTCGGCGTCGGCCCGGCGAAGGTCAAGCCGGGCTACGCCAACTTCGCCGTCACTGAGCCCGCACTGAAGTTGGTGCTGCTGGAGAATCCCGGCCAGGGCGGCAGCATCAATCACCTCGGCGTTGAGGTCGATTCCAGTGAGAAGGTGCACGCCGAGATCGCCCGATTCACCGAAGAGAAGCTGTTCACCGAAGAGGAGATCGGAGCAACCTGCTGCTTTGCCACTCAGGACAAGGTGTGGGTCACCGCTCCCGACGCCGAGCGGTGGGAGGTCTACACCGTGTTGGCCGACGCTGAGACCTTCAACGGCGAACCGGTCGCCGCCGCGGCCCCCGCCGGCGAATCTACGCCCGCGGCATGCTGCACTCCCGCGGCGAACTGCTGCTGAACGCGACCTTCTCTTAGGGCTGCCAGGCTGGTCGCCACCCGATGCCGGGGTGGCGACCAGTCCCGTTTCGAACGTGGACTGCATGCACCCTTGCAACCAGTATCGATATCTGTCAATATCGATACATGTCGAACTCGATTCCGTTGACCGATGTCACTGTGCGGTGCTCACCGTTGGTGCGTGAGCCCCTCTCGGAGCGGCAGTCGGTTGATCTTGCTGTGGTGTTCAAAGCACTCGCCGACCCGATCCGGTTGCGACTGTTCAGCTTGATCGCCAGCCACGAGGGCGGTGAGGCGTGCGTGTGTGACATCTCCCCGGCCGTCGACGTTTCGCAACCGACGATCTCCCATCACCTGAAGGTCCTCAAGAACGCCGGTTTGCTCGAGTCTGAGCGCCGCGCGTCGTGGGTGTACTACCGCGTTATCCCCGATGTTCTGTCCTCGCTCGCCGGGATCCTGCAGTCCGGCGAGCTCGCCAGCCCGATGGAGGTTCACTCGTGACCAGCCCCACCCCGACGGCCGGGCATCAGCCGGTCGTCGGCAAGCTCTCGACTCTGGACCGGTTCCTGCCGGTGTGGATCGGCGTCGCCATGGTCGCCGGTCTGCTGCTGGGCCGGATGATCCCCGGACTGAACACCGCGTTGGAGAAGATCCAGGTCGACGGCGTTTCACTGCCTATCGCCTTGGGCCTGTTGATAATGATGTACCCGGTCCTGGCCAAGGTGCGCTACGACCGCCTCGACACCGTCACCGGCGATCGCAAACTACTGCTGGGATCGCTGCTACTGAACTGGGTGCTCGGCCCAGCGCTCATGTTCGCCCTCGCCTGGATCTTCCTGCCCGACCTACCCGAGTACCGGACCGGCCTGATCATCGTCGGCCTCGCACGGTGCATCGCCATGGTCATCATCTGGAACGACCTCGCCTGCGGCGATCGTGAGGCAGCAGCCGTCCTCGTGGCGCTCAACTCGGTGTTCCAGGTGGTGATGTTCGCCGTCCTGGGCTGGTTCTACCTCTCAATCCTGCCGGGCTGGCTGGGCCTGGAACAGACGACCATCAGCACCTCTCCGTGGCAGATCGCCAAGTCGGTGCTGATCTTCCTCGGCATCCCGCTGCTCGCCGGATACCTGTCACGCCGGATCGGCGAGAAGACCAAGGGCCGCGACTGGTACGAAGCGAAGTTCCTGCCCAAGGTCGGGCCGTGGGCACTCTACGGACTGCTGTTCACGATCGTCATCCTCTTCGCCCTGCAGGGCGAACAGATCACCTCCCGTCCCTGGGACGTCGTCCGCATCGCCGTGCCACTGTTGGTCTACTTCGCAGTGATGTGGGGCGGCGGCTACCTCCTGGGTGCGGTTATGGGCCTGGGCTACGAACGCACCACCACGCTTGCGTTCACCGCGGCAGGCAACAACTTCGAACTCGCCATCGCCGTCGCGATCGCCACCTACGGCGCGACCTCCGGCCAAGCCCTCGCCGGCGTGGTCGGTCCGTTGATCGAGGTCGCTGTGCTGGTCGGCCTGGTCTATGTCTCCCTTGCCCTACGCAAACGCTTCCCCCTCACCCCGTCCTCTACCTCCGCTTCCGCGGACTCTTCTAGGAGCATGAACTGATGCCCGACGACCTGACGATCACCGAGAACGCGGCCACGCCGAGTGTGCTGTTCGTGTGTGTGAAGAACGGCGGCAAGTCTCAGATGGCCGCCGGCCTGATGGGCAAGGCGGTCGGCGAGGCCGTCGAGGTGCACTCGGCCGGAACCAAACCCGGCACCGCGGTCAACGGGCTGTCTGCCGAGAGCCTGGCCGAGGTCGGCATCGACATCACCGGCGAGACTCCCAAGCCCATCGATCCCGAGTTGCTCGCCCGCGTCGACCTGGTGGTCACTCTCGGCCGAGAAGCCGTGGTCGATGCCCCCGCCGGGGTCAGGTTGATCAACTGGGACACTGACGAACCGTCCGAGCGCGGAATCGACGGGATCGAACGGATGCGCCTGGTCCGCGACGACATCGCTGCCCGCGTCACCGCGCTGGCAGCCGAACTCACCGCGCGCTAACGCCGGAGCTGGGTCGGTATCTACGAACCGGGGTGAAGCCTGATGAACGCCGACGCCACGACCGAATCAGCCGGGACACCAGATCTGCTGATGCCCCAAGCCCTGCTATCGCGAACCGCGGAGAGGCTCGCCGCCCAGTACCGAGGGATCGTGTCCGAACAGACCGTCGAACGGGTCGTATTCGAGTCCTACACCGCGCTGCGGCGCACCTCCCGCATCCACACTCACCTGGTGACCCTGACAGGCAGGTTCGCCGCAGAACGCCTCGCCGCCCTAGCGCAGTCCACCGGCGCAACCACCACGACCGTGCCCGAAGTGCTGTTCATCTGCGTCCACAACGCTGGCCGCTCACAGATGGCCGCCGCGCTCCTGACCCACCACGCGGCAGGACGAGTGCACGTACGTTCAGCCGGGTCTCTACCCGCGGCGGACATCAACCCGATCGTCGAGCTAGCCATGACAGAGATCGGCCTTGATCTCGCCGCCAAGTTCCCCAAGCCGCTCACCGACGATGTGGTCGCGGCCGCGGACGTCGTGATCTCCATGGGCTGCGGCGACGCCTGCCCGATCTACCCGGGCAAGCGGTACCTGGACTGGCAAGTCGCCGACCCCGACAACCACCCCATCGAGACCGTTCGTCTGATCCGCGACGACCTCAACTACCGCGTCCGCAACCTCCTCGCCGAGCTCCTACCTGCCACTACCTGACCGCCGCTGATCGGCCTGCCCGCACGCTCCCGCGACTTCTCCCAACAGCGCGGCGCCCTGCTCTACCTCACATACCCGTGTCCCTTCGGAAGGAACCGACACCCATGCCTGCACGCAAGATCATCGCAATCGGCGGATCAGACGCCGGAATCTCCGCCGCACTGCGGGCTCGCGAGCTCGACCCAACCAGCGAGGTCACCGTCGTCGTCGCCGACGCCTACCCGAACTTCTCCATCTGCGGCATCCCGTACTACGTCTCCGGCGAAGTCACGCACTGGAGCAACCTCGCCCACCGCACCGCCGCCGACCTCGCCGCCACCGGCATGACCGTTCATACCGACACCCGGGCCACCGCGATCGACACCGCCGGGCACCGCCTCACCGTCACCGGGCCCGACGGCGTCTCACGAGACCTCGACTATGACGCTCTCATCGTCGGGACCGGCGCGGTCTCAGTGCGGCCACCGATCACCGGCCTCGACCAACTAGGCCCTGACGACGGCGTTCACCTCCTGCACTCGATGGGCGACACCTTCGCCGTCATGAACACCCTGACCACCACCGACCCGAAGACCGCGATCATCATCGGCGCCGGCTACATAGGCCTGGAGATGGCCGAAGGGCTCACCACCCGAGGCCTAGCCGTCACCCAGATCGAAGCCCTCCCCGAAGTCCTCCCCACCGTCGAACCAGAACTCGGCACCCTCGTCCACAACGAACTGGTCCGCAACCGAGTCGACGTACGCACCAACACCCTGGTCACCGCCATCGACCGCGCCGACAACGGCGACCTGACCGTCACCACCGCGAATGACGGCCACACCGACCACCTCACCGCCGACCTCGTGCTCGTCGTGGTCGGCGTGCGCCCCGACACCGACCTCGCCGCCGCCGCCGGCGCCAACCTCGGAATCAAGAACACCATCGCAGTCGACGAACAGATGCGCACCAACCTGCCGGACGTCTTCGCCGCCGGCGACGCCGTCCACACCCACCACCGCCAACTCGGCATCACCTGGCTCCCACTCGGAACAACCGCACACAAGCAGGGCCGCGTCGCGGGCGAAAACGCCCTCGGCGGCACCGCCCGCTACACCGGCTCCCTCGGAACCCAAGTCGTCAAAATCTTCGACCTCGTCGCCGCCCGCACCGGCCTCAAAGAAGCCGAAGCCCTCACAGCCGACCGCGGCTGGACACCAGTATCGACCACCTCGACACCCGACGACCACAAGGCCTACTACCCAGGCGCCACCCCCATCAACATCCGCATCACCGCAGACCACAAGACCGGCACACTGCTCGGAGCCCAACTCATCGGCCACCGCACCGCCGAAATCGCCAAACGGATCGACACCTACGCCACAGCCCTGCACCACGGCATGACCGTCGAAGCGCTCAGCGAACTCGACCTGTCCTACACCCCACCCCTGGGATCACCATGGGACGCCGTCCAAATCGCCGCCCACAACTGGGTACACGAACACCGCCTGCACGCCCAGCGCAGCGAACTGAACCCAAACCAGTGACCACCAGCAGCAACCCCTCCGAGCCCCACACAACACGCGCGGTCATCGCACCAATGTGAAGCGCCCTGGGTTTCGTTCCGTGGTTACACGGTCGCGGGCGCGGTCGTCGTGGTGTGAGTGTAGGTCGCTTCGACGTTCGCCGGGGTGCGGTAGCCGAGAGCTTCGTGGAGCCGGGAGGTGTTCCACCAGTGGACCCAGCCCATCGTGGCGAGCTCAACCTCGCTGACTGACTCCCAGATCCGCTTGGAGTAGATCAACTCCGCCTTGTATAGGCCGTTCACTGTCTCGGCCAGCGCGTTATCGTAGCTATCGCCGACGGTACCTACTGAAGCCGTAACTCCCGCGGCGAGCAGAGCGTCCGAATAGGCGAGCGAAACGTATTGACTACCCCTGTCGGAATGGTGGATCAATCCGCTTTCGTTCCTGCTCACCCCGGTGGACTGCAGTGCATGCTCCAGTGCGAGCAATGGCAGAGACTCCGTGTGGAGCGTGGGCGCGACCGCCCAGCCGACAATTCTGCGACTGAAGACATCGGTAACGAATGCGACGTAGCAGAACCCGGAGAGCATCCGGACGTAGGTGATGTCGGCGACCCAAAGCTGCTGCGGTCGATCCGCGACGAACCGCCGTTCAACGAGGTCCGGGCGCTGGTCATCTCCGTCTGCGGAGCAGGTGGTGACGGGCTTTCGACCTCGGCGAACGCCCTGCAGGCCGGCGATCTTCATCAGCCTCGCGACCTGGTCGCGACCGACGTTCCATCCTGCGTGGCGCATTGCGTGCCACATCTTCCGGACCCCATAGACGCTGTAGTTCGCCTGATGAATCCGCTGCACCTCCTCCGCCAGCATCTCGTCCCGAACGCTGCGAGCGGAGGCCGGCCTGTTCTTGGCAGCGCGGTATCCGCGGGAGGTGATGAACCCACATTCTGTCGCACTGAGGATGCGGCAGATGGCCTCGACCCCGAACTTCTCGCGATGCATGTCGACGAACGCGATCATTTCGTCGTGGGGCGGTCGAGTTCCGCTGCGAAAAACGCTGAGGCGGCCTTCAGGATCTCGTTCGCACGTCGCGCCTCGGCGAGCTCCCGCCGGAGACGGCGATTCTCCTCCTCGAGCGGCTCTCCCGGTCCGACCGGCTCGGTGGCGCCGTAGCGATTGCACCAGATCCGCAGCGTCTCTGTGCCGACACCGAGCTGCGGCGCGACGGCACGGATCGATGCTGCGCGAGGGCCGCCCTCGCGGGCTTGGCGGTCGTAGACCATGCGCACGGCACGCTCACGCAGCTCTGGACTGAACTTCTTGGGCATACTCCGATTCTCCTTGCTGAGACTCGGAACGGAACCCAGGGCGCTTCAATGGCGCCCGAACACGGACCCCAAGTCCTCGCGATCTACCAAGCCGGCATCGACACCGGCAACGCAACCTTCGCGACCGCCGCCCCAACCTGGCCCGACTTCGACCGCGATCACCTACCCGACCACCGATTCGTTGCCCTCGACCCCAACGGCAACGTCACCGGATGGATCGCCGCATCACCGGCATCGAGCCTGTGCGTCTACACCGGCGTCATCGAACACAGTGTGTACGTCGACCCCAACCACTCCGGCAAGGGCGTCGGCACCGCACTCCTACAAGCGCTCATCGACTCCACCGAAACCGCAGGAGTGTGGACCATCGAAACAGGAATCTTCCCCGAGAACCACGCCAGCCTCGCACTGCACCACGCCCACGGATTCCGCACCGTCGGAACACGAGAACGCATCGGCCAACACAACGGCCACTGGCGAGACGTCGTCCTCATCGAACGCCGCAGCAACGCCTAACATCGCCGGATACGCGCAATTTCGAGCGCACCAACCACAGCAATACGCATCGAAGTGATACGCAGGGTATCCAGTAGAATCCGGCAGCCCATACGACACGAGTCAACATCCGGCTTGGCACTTACGGGTCGGACTTCGAAGCCGAGTGGACCTCTAATACCCTCCTGCCCATCTTCTTTCGGGAGGTCGTACGACGGCTGGTCCATCAAGCCACGCGATGCCCGCTTGCACAACGCCCATGGCGGCTACGCTGGCCGCATGCGGGTGTCCCGATTGAACGACCTCGGGCTGGTTATCGGGCCGGCACTGTTCGCACTGTCGCCGGCATTCTGGAAGGACGGACACTACGGCGCGGTGGGCGGCATGCTGATCGCAGTGTCGACGGTGCCGTGGGTGTTCGGACTCATCGGCCAGTACGACCGGGTACGCTCGCGACTTCCTCTGGCGGCCGGACTGTGGCTCCTGCTGGTGCTGATCGGCATGTTCGGGACAGTCGCGTTCGGGTTGCAGGGGTTCTTCGAGGACGTGTTCGGAGTCGACGACGCATCCGCTCTCGCGGCATTCGACGGCTACCCGGCGGCTGGTACGGTGATGTTCCTACTGGCGGGACCGACGTTCCCGCTCGCACTCCTGCTACTCGGAATGATGTTGTGGCACACGAGACTGTCGCCCCGAGCGTGTTCAGGACTGCTCGTGATCGCCGCGATCGCGTTCCCGATTGCACGGGTGTCTCTCGATGACCGAGCATCGTGCGACTTAGACGAACGTCTCATGACGGACAGCGACCGGGTCAGCGTCCGTGCGGAACCAGCCCCATGACTTCAGCGAGTCTGTCGACAATCGCACCCAGACCGTCGCCTGTACGCAGATTCTGCTGATCGACAGCACTGGCGCGGGGGTCGCTCCCCTGTTCTGGGATCCGCCCGGCGGCTCGGACGGCGTCGGCGACATCGCGTGCACCGTCGGGATTCGCCGGCGCACGGTTGGAGAGCCTGTCGGCGGCGTACCGGGCGACCTCGTCGGCCAACTGCTGCGCCGCATCGACGGCCGGCAACCAGGCCGCGGCCACGGCGTCGCTCGGCGGTGGCTCAGCCAGCGCTCGGTGGAGCCGAGCGCTCAGCTCGGTGAGCGAGGCGGCGGCCGCACGTCGAGCACGGACAACGCCGTCGTGCCGTCGTCCGACAGGACCCGCATCGTCACGCGGAATCGGAGTTCCGGCATAGGTCAGTTCGGTCGCGATGGATCCCATCGCTTCGGCGAAGACCTGGTGCACCCACACTCTCCTGGAGTGCGGCCAGAGAAGGTAGCCGAAGACGATGACAACAGCTCCGCCGATGGCGGTCGCCGCGATGCGTTGTGCAGAGTAGTTGTCCTGTTCTGCGGGAGTGATCGCGGCGACGAGAAGAATCACCACCGGCGTGATGGCGACTGCCTGTAGAGAGTACGAGCGCATCATCAGCCACGGAATGAACACGGAGATCAGCAGGATGGCGATGCCGAAGCCGACGCCCTTCGGTACCAGCACGATGATCACGGTGGCAACGCCGGCACCGATGAGAGTCCCGATGATACGCAGGATCGCGCGCGAGAACACCGAACCGAAGTCCGGTTTCATCACGAGACAGACCGTCAGCGGCACCCAGAACCAGTGACTGAACGGGAAGTACCACTTGGCCCCGACGGCGATACCGAAGCACAGTGCCAGCCTGACCGCAGCGCGGATCACCTCGGAATCGATCGTCGCCGAGACCGGCGTGACCGGGCGACGCGCCTCTGTGCGCTGCGGTGCGGTCAGCGCGTCCTGCAACCGGTCGATGCGCAGCGTGAGCGCCGACGCGCCGTCGGTGCGCACCGGCACCGGTGTCGAGATCGACTCGTGGCGGGTGATGCCGTCGGCAAACGCTTCGAGGCGTCGCGCAGCGGCCTCCGCGACGTCCGGGTCCTCTTCGCCGACCAGAAGAGCCTGAACCCCCTCCGCTGCGTCGAGGACGTCGTCAGTGAGCGACCACCACCTCGTGCGCCGGCGCAGCGGGAGTTCCGCAAGTCGGTCACGCGCGGCATAGTAGGCGGCGTCGGTGCGGATACGTGCATCCGTGGTCTGCGCGCCCCCGACCAGCAGATCGCCGTGCCGAGCCCGGGCGAGTTCCGCCAGAGCTTCCAAGAGCGGTTGTAGCCCTTTGCGCTGCGGTCGGTCTGGGACGATCAGCGCCTCCAGCCCGAGCAGTACGGCATAGAGCGCTGCGCCGGCGCAGTACAGCCCCAGCGGCACCCACCAATTGTGAATCCCGTCGACACCGATCGCGATCGAAGAGGTGAGCAAGAACTGCATTCCGCCCACCGAGAAAGCAGGCCCGAGTCCTGCCAGCAGACCCATCAGGAGTGCGAGCATCGCCATGAGGACGGCGAGCGCGACGAGTGGCATGTCCTGCGAGTATCCGAGGATGTATCCGGCCGCCGCGATCGGTGTCGATACCGCGATGATCGTGAAGTTCAGCCGGTAGGTTCCTTCGCGCTCGCCCGCTGCGAGAAGCAGACAGGCCAGACCGATCCACATCCCGGTGACGATGTGGTCGGTGAGCGCTCCGACGATGAACGGCACGCCGACCGCCGCTCCGGACCGGATCGCATGTCCCACGGGGAATTCCGCCGGACGAACGCGTACGGTTTCGCGCATCCAGGACCATCGAGGATCGTCGGCGAGCGAACGCATCGGGGACAGCACCGGGACTCCTTGTGCCGAGCAGCACGGGGTGTGAACTGACTCTATCGGTGGTGTCAGACCCTTCAGTGCCATGGCGGACTCCGTTCCGTGCCGAGACGAAGTCCAAGCGAATTCAGAGCAGAGGAGAAGACATGTACGGCCGTCAATCGCGCGCAGTGGTTCTGTCGGGGTGCTCGGGTGGAGGCAAATCCACCGTGCTCGAGCATCTGGCGGCTCACGGATACCGCACAGTCGACGAGCCCGGTCGCCGAATCGTCCGGCAAGAACTCCGCACCGGCGGGCACGCCTTGCCGTGGGAGGACGCAGACCGGTTCGCGCGAGCGTGCATCGACCTCGCGCGCTGGGATCGCGAGGACGTCGTCGCCGACCGGTGGACCTTCTTCGATCGCGGGCTGGTCGACGCCGACACCGCGTTGCGTCACTACGCGGGCCGATCAGCGTGTTCGATCGAGGAGTTGCAGAGCTATCACGCGCGGGTGTTCATGACACCGCCATGGCCAGAGCTGTACGCAGCGGACGACGAACGGCAGTTGGGGCTCGACGAGGCAGTCAGTGAATACGGCCGTCTACTGCGCAGGTACGACGAACTCGGTTACAGCGTCACCGTCCTGCCGAAAGTGGGCGTCGCCGAGCGCGCCGAGTTGATTCTCGCTGAGCTCGGTCTGCGTGGTTGATCGGTCGGCCCGGCCGGAGCTTCCGGGGAGCGCTCACCCGACTTGCCCACAGTATCGATGGACGTCAATATCGAAGTATGTCGAATCAGTCAACGGCCGCCGTCGGGACCGGAACGATGCAGCGGTGCTCCCCTCTCGTCCGCGAGCCGCTTTGCGTCGAGGACGCCGGCGAGGTGTCGTCGGTGTTCAAGGCGCTCGCCGACCCGATACGGTTGCGCCTCTTCAGCTTGATCGCCAGCCACGCCGGCGGCGAAGCGTGCGTCTGTGACATCTCCCCCGCCGTCGATGTCGCGCAGCCGACGATCTCGCATCACCTCAAGGTGCTCAAGGCGGCCGGCCTCGTGGCATCCGAGCGCCGCGCCTCCTGGGTGTACTACCGCGTCGTCCCCGAAGCGCTGGCGACGCTTACCGCGGTCCTCTCTCCGGTGGACCAGCCCACCGGCACCCCGTGCGCGTCATGACCGGCACCTCTACGGAACCGGTGGCCGCACGGCTCTCCGGACTCGATCGCTTTCTGCCGATCTGGATCGGGGCGGCCATGGCCGCGGGGTTGTTGCTCGGCCGCGCGGTCCCGGGGCTCGGCACGGTTATCGAGAAGATACAGATCGACGGCGTGTCCCTGCCGATCGCTGTCGGACTGCTGATCATGATGTATCCGGTGCTGGCCAAGGTCCGCTACGACCGGCTCGACACCGTGACCGGCGATCGCAAGCTCCTCGTCGCCTCGCTGCTCCTCAACTGGGTGGCCGGGCCGGCGTTGATGTTCGCCCTCGCGTGGCTGATGCTGCCCGACCTCCCCGAATACCGCACCGGCCTGATCATCGTCGGCCTGGCGCGCTGCATCGCCATGGTGATCATCTGGAACGACCTCGCGTGCGGCGACCGCGAAGCCGCCGCGGTCCTGGTCGCGATCAACTCGGTGTTCCAAGTGGTCATGTTCGCTGTGCTCGGTTGGTTCTATCTGTCGGTCCTACCCGGCTGGCTCGGACTGCCGCAGACGCGAATCGACAGCTCGCCGTGGCAGATCGCTCAATCGGTTCTGGTATTCCTCGGCATCCCGCTGGTGGCCGGCTACCTCTCTCGCCGGATCGGCGAACGCCGACGAGGTCGTCAGTGGTACGAGGAGTCCTTTCTCCCGAAGGCCGGACCGTGGGCTCTCTACGGTCTGCTGTTCACGATCGTGATCCTCTTCGCCCTCCAAGGCGACCAGATCACCTCCAAGCCGTGGGACGTCGCTCGGATCGCCCTGCCGCTGCTGGCCTACTTCGCGATCATGTGGGGCGGCGGCTACCTTCTCGGCGCGGCCATGCGACTGGGGTACGCGCGGACCACCACTCTGGCCTTCACCGCGGCAGGCAACAATTTCGAGCTCGCCATCGCGGTGGCCATCGGCACGTACGGCGCCACATCGGGCCAAGCTCTTGCGGGCGTCGTCGGCCCGCTGATCGAGGTCCCGGTCCTCGTCGCGCTCGTGTACGTGTCTCTCGCACTGCGCAGACGGTTCGCCGCCGACGCTCCCGGGGACGGAGACGAAGCCGAAAACGCTTGAGGCCCCGGCTGTTCCGAGACCGGAACAGCCGGGGCGCCGAGCCTCACACCACGGTCAGTGCTTGTGGAGGGTTCCGCTGATCTCGTTCGGTGTCACGTCGAGCGACGCCTCGGCACTCACCGTGCCGGTGGACAACGACACCCGCTTGATCGTCTTCGTCGCGGGATCGGTCACATAGGCGGTGTCGTCACGGACGAACAGGGACGGCCGCGGCTCCTGCCAGTCCATCGGTTCCTGCCACTTGCCGACGACCGGAATCGACTTGACGTTCGCGCCGGAGACGACGTCGAAGACATGCAGATGTCCGTCGGTGCCCAGGATCAGAGCTTCGCCGCCGGGTCCACGGCCGAGCGAGCGGAAGCTGTAACTGGCGCCGCCCGGCATCTGGACCAACCGCTGCTTCTGGGCAGCGGTATCGATCAGAGCGAACTGCGTGGGGAATTCGCGCTCGGCATCCGGGTCGGTCTTGTAGTCGCCGACGAGCACCGGCGACGCGTCGCTGCCGACCTGAGTGGACGTGGCGCCGTACTCCGGATCGACGGAGGGCACCTTCACGAACGCGCCGTTCTTGAACAGGAGGACCCCGTCCTTGCAGCCGAGCCCGACCACCTCCCCGGACGCCACCGCCTCGCCGTGGACTCCCGGGCACTGATCACTGTGAGCGATCTGTCTGCCCTGCGCGTCGACGGCCCGCGCTCCGCGCCGGTTCTCCTCGTCGCCCACCGAGGCGACGATAGTCCCGTCGGTGAGTTCCACGGCGACGCCGTGATGCGGACTCGCACTCGTGTATTCGCGTGTGGTCGGTGCGCCGTCCGACAGTTCGTGCGGATCGAACGAGAGCGCCGACCCCGTGGAGTCGGTGAACAGCACGGTCTTACCGCCGTGCAGCACGACGTGACCCGGCTTCTCCCCGGGATAGACGAGATCGGTCAATTCGGCATGGGAGGCGTCCATCACCGTGAACCCCTTCTCGTCGGAGACGATGAGATGGTCGTCGTCTCCCGCCGGATTGACGCGAGTGAATCCGTCCATCGGAACCTTGCTCACCACGTCGAGGCTGGTGCCGTCGAGGAGCGCGATGCCTCCGTCGTAGGTGACGGCGATCGGTTCGGCGACTTCGGTTCCGTCGGGAGGCGTGCTCGACGACGCCGACTCGTCATCGGCCGACGAGCACGCGGTCATCGTGAGGGCGGCCGCGGCCGCCAGCGTGAGCACTACCCTGCTGTGCCGCACCCACTCTCGGTTGCTGAGCATCATTCACTGTCACCTTTCATTCACATGGGTGTCCGTCGAGGCCCGGGACGGGTCAACGCGACAGACCTGAACTGATACGAGAAGCGTTGGTTCGCATCATGGCGATGTAGCTGTCTGCCTCGGTGCCCCGCTCGTCGAGAGACTCCGAGTACAGCGGAACGATGGCGACCGCCGTCCGGGTCTCGGCTGCGAGGGCCTTCGCGAGGCGGTCGGGCTGGGACGTGTCGACGAAGATCGCCGACACCGCGGTGGTCCGGATGGCCGTCGCGAGCGATGCCAGGTCGGAGCTGCTCGGCGACGCGAGGGTGGTACCGCTCGGCACGACGGCGCCGATCACCTCGAAGCCGTAGCGATCAGCGAGATAGCCGAATACGTGGTGATTCGTCACCAGCTTGCGGCGATCCTGGGGAATCGCCGCGAAGAGCCCGCGCATCCACTCGTCCAGATCGTTCAGCTCCGAGAGATACGCCTCGGTGTTCGCGCTCAGCCGGGCCCGGTCGACGCCATCGATCTCCGCGAGCCGGTGCGAGACGGCACGGACCGCGTCGCGCATCCGGGTCGGGTCGGTCCAGAAGTGCGGGTCCGCGGCTCCGGAGGTCTCACCGGTGCGGAACGTGATCGGTCGGGCGGCCCCGCCGGCTTCGACGATCGGGACCCCGTCGCCGTGCGCGGCGCGCACATGATGCTCGATGCCTTCTTCCAGGCCCAGCCCGTTGTAGACGATCAGGTCCGCATTGCGCATGGCGCCCGCCTCGCGGGCCGAGACGGCGAACGAATGCGGGTCCGCGTTCGGCTTCATCAGGGTCATCACCGTCGCCTGATCACCCACCAGCCGACCGACGACGTCACCCAGAATGTTGGTGGTCGCCACCACCTGCGGCTGGTCGTCGTGCGCGATGCCGCAGCCGGTGAGCGCCACTGTCCCGAGCAGGGTCCCGATCACCGCTGCGAGCAGTGTCGCCACGAGGCGACGCGGCGGCGTCATCGACCGACCTCGACCATGAGCTCGGGCTCGACGTCGACCGGGAGGGTGCGTGTCCTGCGCAGGGAGTCGCCGTAGTCGAACTCGTGAACGGCTCGGGCCGTGGGCTCGGAGAGGTACGCCCGGCCGGTGTCGGCGGTCAGCACCTTCCCGGCCATGCCCGCAGACGCACCGGCCGTCGCGACCGGCCGCCCGGCGCCGGTTGCGGGGTCGACGGCCAGGGTGCGCAGTTCACCGTCGTCGGTGAGCACGATCAGCGTCTCGTCGCGCCCCGGGGCCAGAGCGGCGGACAGCCGGTCGGCCGAGGGCACCCACCGAAGCGACCCTGCCGAGGAGTCGAGCAGCCACGAGCCGGCCGCGGTGGCCGCGACGGCCCGGTTGCTGCGTGGCCGAACGCCGAACGCACCCGCCCGCGGTCCCCTGCGTCCGTAGTCGAGTACCTGTGCGGCGACCTCGCCGCCCCTGTCGGTGAAGAGGATGATCGCCTCGGCGCAGGACACCGCGACCGCGTTGCGCAGCAGCGCCGGGCCCTGCGGGTCGACGCAGGGCTGGGCCGGTCGGCGGGGATTTCCGTCCCGATCGGTGAAGACGACTCTTGAGGCGGGGCGGTCCGGACCGTCGCCCAAGCCCAGCACCAGGCCATCTGCGTAGGGCACGGCGAAACCCGCACTGCTGCGGGTGTCGATGGTCGAGATCGGGCGCGGGGCCGAACCGTTCTCCAGACCCCGCCGGTCCAGCACGGTCACCGAGCCTCCGCGCGCGCCCACCGCGGTGATCTCGTCCGCTCCCGACACGGTCGTGACGGCCGCGGGCACGGTCAGCGTGCCGAGCGGCTCGGTCGTCGCCCGGTAGTAGTGAACGTGATCGCCGTGATCGACGGTCCAGCCGCCGCTGTCCACCACTTCCAGGGTGTCGCCGTCGATCACGTAGACGAAACGGCCGTCCTCGTCCAGGCGCTGCGCCTCCGTGGTCAGGTCCACCGTCACGGTGCTCTCCTCCGCCGGGTCGAGGAAGCTCAGCTTCTTCCCGTTCCGGGCGGCGACGGCGAGCGCGATCTGGGGTTCGGACTTCTCTTTGGCTCCTTCGACGTAGCCGTGCGGGCGGTCGCTGCCGGCTGACCCGTTCTGCGGAGCCGGTTCGTCGGCGCCGCAGCCGGCGGCCAGGATGACAGTCGACGTCGCGAGCGCCGTCATCGCTGTTCGGACTGTTCGCGTTCGATTGGGCAAAAGTGTTCGCCTTTCATGTCGTCGGGTCGGCGATGCCACGGGCACGCCGCAGCACCGCGCGTCCGATGGTGCGGAGTGCGAGGGTGAGGAAGAACAGGACGACCGCGGTCGCGGCGATGGTGGCACCGGCCGCCGTGGCCCGATGCCAGGAGACGAGCAGCCCGACGAAAGTGGCGAGGGCGCCGAATCCGAACGCCACGAGCATGGCCGCGGGAACCCGGCGCACGATCAGCAGTGCGGACGCCGACGGCGCCACCAGCATGCCGAAGGCCAGCAGGGTGCCGACCACGCTGAAGGCGCCCGCCATCGCGACGGCGAGTGTCAGGACCATCAGCAGATTGGTCGCGGTCGGCCGCAGACCGAGCGTGCGCGCCTTGCGGACATCGAAGGTCACCGCGAGGAATCCCCGGTAGGACAGCGTTGTCACCGCCAGGACCGCCGCGACGAGTACGCACAGCCGCACGAGGTCGCCGTCGTCGACGGCCAGCACGTCACCGAATAGGAAGCCGGTCAGGTCGGTCGCGAACGACGAGGAGTGCGAGACGATGATGACCCCGACCGCCAGCAGTCCGACGAACAGCAAGCCGATGCTCGTGTCCCGGCCGAAGTCGCGGTGGGTGCGCATGGACTCGACCCCGAGCACCATCACCACCGCGCTCGCCGCCGCGCCGACGATCAGGTCGACCCCCGTCAGCGCCGCGACCGCGACCCCGGGAAGCATGGCGTGTCCCATCGCCTCGCCGAGGAAGGTCATGCCGCGGGCGATCACCCACACCCCGACGAGTGCGCACAGCGCCGACAGCACCACGCCGGCCCACAGCGCGCGCGCCATGAACGCGACCGAGAACGGCTCCAGTATCGTTGGGATCACGCGTTAACAGTAACGGTTATCAATGTCATTAACTCGAAGGGGTCCCGATTGACTGCCACCGGCTACACCGTGCGTGGGCTGAGCTTCAGATATGGCGCGACGACGGTCCTCGAGAATCTGACGACGACTCTGCAGCCGGGGGCGGTCACCGCCCTCGTCGGCGCCAACGGCACGGGCAAGAGCACGCTGCTGGAGCTGATCGCCGGAGTGCGCACACCGGACGCCGGCGAGATCACGCCCCGACCGCGACGCCCCGCTCTGCTGACACAGCGCAGCGAGCACATCGACGGCCTGCCGTTGACCGTCCGGGACTGCGTGCGAATCGGGACCTTCGGACAGGTTCCGTGCTGGCGCCCGACGGCACGGCGTGAGCGGCGCGCGGCAGAGGAGATGATCGAACGAGTCGGCATGACGCCGTTGCGGGAGTCCCGGATGCGCGACCTCTCGGGTGGGCAGCGCCAGCGGGTGTTGATCGCGCAGACGCTGGTTCAGCCGGCTGATCTCTATCTCCTCGACGAGCCCTCGACGGCGCTGGACGCCGGGACGCGAGAGCTCCTCTGCACCCTGCTGCGGGAACACGCGGACGCCGGTAAGACGGTGGTCGTGGCGTCGCATGATCGCGACGAGATTCGATTCGCCGACACGGTCATCGAGCTCGCGAGCCCGTCGATGTCGCGATGACCGTCGGGGCCGGCGCGGTCGGCTCCCGCACCGGTCCGGGGCGCGCCACGGGCATCCAGACTAGACTTATCGGCTATGCCCGTCACAGTGCCGCACGATCTCCCCGCCCGGGCCGTCCTGGAGGCGGAGAAGGTCTTCGTCATGTCCGACGAGCGCGCGGGGCATCAGGACATCCGCCCGATGCGGATCGCGATCTTGAATCTGATGCCGATGAAGGTCGCGACCGAGACACAGTTGCTGAGACTGCTGAGCAACAGCCCGCTGCAGGTCGAGATCACCTTGCTGCACATGTCCAGCCACGTCTCGCGGAACACGCCGCCCGGTCATCTCGAGTCGTTCTATTCGACCTTCGACGATGTGGCAGACAAGCACTTCGACGGATTGATCGTCACCGGGGCCCCGATCGAGAGGCTCGACTTCGAGGACGTCGACTACTGGCCCGAGATGACCAGAATCCTGGATTGGACACGCAGCAACGTGCAGTCGACGCTGCACATCTGCTGGGGCGCGCAGGCTGCGCTCTACCGGCACTACGGGGTCGGCAAGTACGAAGTGCGCCAGAAGATCTCCGGCGTGTTCACCCATCGCCTCACCGGCGCGAAGTCGCCGCTCGTCACAGGTTTCGACGAGGAGTTCCTGGCCCCGCATTCCCGGCACACCGATGTCCACGCCCGTGACATCGAGGCGACCGGTGCGGTCGAGGTGCTGGCCGTGAGCGACGAGGCAGGCGTCTTCCTGGCGGCCACTCCCGACGGCCGCGAGGTCTTCGTCACCGGGCATCCCGAGTACGACGCGGACACGCTGGCCCGCGAGTATCGGCGCGACAGTGACCAGCAGAGCGACGTCGCGGTGCCCGCACATTACTTCCCGGGCGACGACCCGACCGCGCTCCCGCTCAACCGCTGGCGCGGACACGGTCACCTCCTGTACACCAACTGGCTCAACTACTGCGTCTACCAGGAGACGCCGTTCGATCCGAACGGCGTCTGAGACCCGATCGATCGCCGACTTCGGCGCAGGGGCTCCGCTCCGTGCAGAAACCGGACTGATCCGTGCCGCCACGGCCTTGCGCGACGCGGACCCCGCGGGGGCACCTTAGGCTGACAGTGACGCCTGAGCCCACTGCTCACCGCGCCTGAACTGCGACGAAAGCGATTGACGTATGTGTACACGTGTTATGTGGCCGGACGCGGGTGGTTCGGTGGTCGTCGGACGCAACATGGACTTCGCGCGCGATCTGCACACCAACCTCTGGAAGCTCCCCCGCGGTGTGAAGCGCGACGACCGGGTCGGCGGAGGCCTCTCGTGGACCGCGAAGTACGGCAGCGTGGTCGCCGGAGTGTACGACATCATCTCCGCCGACGGGGTCAACGAGAAGGGTCTGGCCGGACACGTCCTGTGGCTGGCGGAGTCGGATTACGGCACGCCCGATCCGGCGCGCCCGCAGCTCGCCATGTCCGTGTGGATGCAGTACTACCTGGACAACTTCGCCACCGTGGCCGAGGCCGTCGAGTGGACCCGGGCCAACGACCCCCAGGTGGTTCCGATGGCCGACCCGACCGGAGGCAGCAAGCCCGCGATCCACCTCGCGCTCGACGACGCCGACGGCGACTCGGTGATCTTCGAGTACATCGACGGGAAGCTGAACGTCTTCCACAGCAGGGATTACTGGGTGATGACGAACTCGCCGTCGTACGACCGGCAACTCGAGCTCGTCGAGAAGTACGAGGGACTCGGCGGTGAGGATCCGATCCCCGGTACCTGCCGCGCCGAGGACCGCTTCGCACGTGCCCTGTACTACGTGCGGAATCAGCCGCGGCCGTCCTCGCGGCTGGAAGCCGTCGCCGCGATGGGCAGCATCATCCGGAACTGTGCGCAACCCTTCCGGAACCCCGAGCCGGGGAAGCCGGACGCCTCCACCACCCTCTGGCAGGTGGTGATCGATCTGACCAATCTCCGCTATGTCTTCGAATCGACCACGCGGCCGAACACCGTCTGGGTCGATCTGGCGGAGCTCGACTTCAGTGAGGGTTCGGGTGAGTGGAAGCTGAACCTGGTCGACCACCTCGAAGTGGAACACGGCCTCTCCGGCAACGTCACCAAGAAGTTCAAGAAGCACCGCAAGTTTCACCTCGTCTCGGTGAAGCAGAGTGAGCTGATCGGCGAACTCGTAGCGGAGGCTACGAAGACCATCGATCCGCTCAAGTCGGCGGAGACGCGGGCGGAGCGGATCCAGGAGAAGGTGGAGGCGAAGATCGCCGAGTTCATCGCCTCAGAGTAGGAATCTCGACGAACCCCCTGGTTGTGTCCGGTCAGCGGTGGGGCGTGAGAGTGATCGCGCCGATGACGGTGCCGCCGAAATAGGCCGGGCCCCGGTAGCCGCCGTGACCGTCGCTGTTGAGAATGACGCGATGTCCCGGGAAGAGGTCGACATAGCCGCCGGTGGCAGTCCGATGAATCGGGTACCGCCCGATGAGTACCAGTTGATCGCCCTCGACGCGGGCATCACGTTGCAGAAGGACGATCCCGGACGACGAGGTCGTTGACGTGTAGGAGCCCGGAGCGACGTCCGCGGCCGCCTGGCCGGCGGAGCCGAAGAGCGCCATGGCTCCGATCCCCGCCGCGATCGCGGCGGTCCGAACGACAGCGGTCCGAACGACAGTGGGGCTGGGGCGCATCGACATCGTCGTCTCCTGGCTGCTCGGGCCTATCAGCGTACGCCGCGCCGGTCGCTCAGCGCGAGCGAAGCCCGTCGGCGACGGTGGCGATGTACGTCGCGAGCAATCGGTCGAGCCGATCGTGGTCGGCACGCAGCGCCCCGGGGCGCCAGGCCAGTGCCAGCAGTCCGTTGAGGGTGGCCCAGAAGGCTGTCGCCAGATCGTCCGGATCGAGATCGGAGCGGGCGCTGCCGTCGGCCATGCCCGCGCGGATGGTCGCCGCGAGCTTGGCGTTCTGCTCCCCCGTCAGCTCCGCGATGTGGGCGACGGCGTCCGGCTCGTCGGGCGGCTCCACAAGGATGCGAAACTCGTGCGGCCGTTCCCTGGCGAACTTGGCGTAGGCGGCGGCCGCCAGCAGGAGGCGTTCCTCTGCGGTCCCCTCCGCGTCGTAGGCGGCGTCCATGTAGACCCGGCTCTCCCTCATCGCCTGCTCAGCCACCGCCGTGAGCAACGCCGACCGCCCGCCGACCCTGTTGTAGATGGTCTGGACTGCGACGTCCGCGCTTTCGGAGACCGCATCGAGCGTCAGCGCATCGGTGCCGCGGGTGGCGACGAGTTCGCGCGCGGCGTCGACGATCGCCTGACGCGTCGCCGCGGCGCGCCGCTGGGTACGCGTCATCGGCGCCTGCCCGTCCCCCGGCTTCGACGCCGACTGCTTCCGTACGCCACTGGGAGTCACGGACCCACCCTATCGACTTCCAACGGTGGAATCGATTCCAAGTCGGCTGCGGCCCTGCGGCCCGCTCAGACCGGTGCGGCGGCCGGTTCCGGACTCGCGGTGTTCAGCCCGAGCGGGTGTCGGACGTTGATCAGCAATCCCGCCACGACTGCCACGAACGCGAGGATGGCGGCCGCGACATAGAAACCGACACTGTCGCCGTGCACCATGGCGAGAGCCTGGAAATGAGGAATGTCCGCGGGGCCGCGGACCGAGTCCCGGTGATCGGTGATGTAGCGCGCGGCCGCGTTCGCGGCGATCGTGTTCAGCAACGCAGTCCCGACGGCGCCGCCGACCTGCTGCGAGGTGTTCACCATCGCCGAAGCGACACCCGCGTCGTACGGTGCGACTCCGAAGGTCGCCAGGTTCATCGACGTCATGAACACCGTTCCCATGCCGAAGCCGAGAATGATCAGACCGGGGAAGATCACGCTCCAGTATCGGGTGGCGTCGGCCGAGACCTGCGCGAGGATCAGCATGGCGCACGACCCGAGCAAGGCGCCGGGCACCAGCAGATACCGCGGCGGGACGCGGGTGATCAAGCGGGCCGCCACCTGCGTGGACCCGATGAGCATGCCGAACACCATGGGCAGGAACGCGAACCCGGCACTCAGCGGAGTGTAGTGATGCACAGTCTGCATGTAGAGGGTCAGGAACAGGAACGATCCGAACATCGCGATCACGGACAGCGCGACGGTCAGGTACGCGCCGCCGCGCGAACGGTCTGCGACCACGCGCAGCGGAAGCAGCGGATACGAGTACCTCCACTGCCAGCCTACGAACAGAGCGAGCAGCACCACCGCCGCCACCAGACAGGTCAGCGTCCCGCCGTCGGCCCAGCCCTTCTCCGCGGCCCGGCTGAAGCCGTACACCACCAGCGCCAGCCCGGAGCCGCCCAGCACCACGCCGAGCACGTCGAGCTTGACGACGTGGTCGGTGCTCCTCGGCGGCTCCTTGATTTCGAAGACCGCGCCGAGCAGCGCGACGGCCGCGATCGCGACGTTGATGTACATCGTCCAGCGCCAGTCGAGCACCTGCGTCAGCAGGCCGCCGAGGAGCAGGCCGACGGCGGCGCCGCCGCCGGCGATCGCGCCGAAGACGCCGAACGCGCGTGCACGTTCCTTCGGTTGCGTGAACATCACGGTCAGGAGGGAGAGCGCCGCGGGCGCCAGCAGGGCTCCGAAGGCCCCCTGCACGGCTCGCGCGGCGAAGAGCATCGCCTCATTGACCGCCGCGCCGCCGACCGCGGATGCGCAGGCGAATCCGACCAGGCCGATCATCAGCGCCCGGCGGCGGCCCCACATGTCCGCCACGCGGCCGCCGAACAACAGCAGTCCGCCGAAGGCGAGGGCGTACGCGGTGATCACCCACTGCTGGTTCGCGGTGCTGATTCCGAGATCCCGCTTGGCATCGGGCAGGGCGATGTTGACCACCGTGCCGTCGAGAACCACCATCAACTGTGCGAGACAGATGAAGACCAGGGCCTTCCAGCGGCGGGGATCGGGTTCGGTGACGGGTTCGGCTGCGGGCACTGACATCGGGTCGCTCGATTCGTCGTCGCTATCGTGCAATCTCAGGCAAGGTCAGCCAGAATCCTACGCACCGCGGGCACCACCTTCTCGCCGTACAGCCGGATGGACTCCTGCTGGTCGTCGTGGGTGACCGGTTGGTCGTATTTGAGGTCGAAGCGGTCGACCTTCAACGTGTGAACAGTCGCCGCGATCTTCTCTGCGACCGTCTCGGGGGAGCCGACGTACAGCGATCCGGTCTCGATCTCGCGCTCGAAGTCGCCCGCGGCCGGCGGCGGCCATCCCCGCTCACGCCCCATCCGTTCCCGCATCTCGAACCAGCCGTCGCGCACCAGATTCCGGGCCGCTTCGTCCGTATCGGCGATCAGCCCCGGCGAGTGGACCGCCACCGGCCTGCGCGGAACGCCGAACTGATCCTGCGCGCGCTCGAACAGGTCGACGTAACCGGCGAAGCGGTCGGCGGGTCCGCCGATGATCGCCAGGAACAGCCCGAAGCCGTATCGTGCGGTCCGGACCACCGATTCGGGACTGCCGCCGACGCCCACCCACGCGGTGATGCCGTGGGCGGTGGCCGGGTAAACGCGCTGGTCCGACAGCGAGGCGCGGGTGCTGCCCGACCAGGTCACCGGCTCCTCGGTCAAGAGCGCCGAGAGCAGGGCGAGCTTCTCCTCGAACAGCACCTCGTAATCGCGGAGGTCGTACCCGAAGAGCGGGAACGACTCGGTGAAGGACCCGCGGCCGGCGACGATCTCGGCTCGGCCGTTCGAGACCGCGTCGAGCGTCGCGAACCGCTCGAAGACGCGGACCGGATCGTCGGAGCTCAGCACCGTCACGGCCGAACCCAGCCGGATCCGTTCGGTCCGCGAAGCGATGGCGGCCAGGACCATCTCCGGACTCGACACCGCGAAGTCGGGCCGGTGATGTTCACCGACGCCGAAGAAGTCCAGGCCCGCTGCATCGGCGACCACCGCATCGTCCACCAGATCACGGATCACCTGCGGGTGGGGCACCGGCTGTCCGTGTGCGTCGCGGGTCACTCCGCCGAAGGTGTCCAGGCCGAATTCGATGTGGTTCACGGTTGGGTCAACGATCACCGTGGACCGAATGATTCCCGCACGTCAGCTCGAGACCCGGGCGGCGGCGCCCGCGTCGACGGGAAGCACGGTGCCGGTGATGTGGGCGCTGGCCTCCGCGGCGAAGAACAGGACCGCGCGAGTGACCTCCTCGGGTTCGAGGAAGGCGATCGGCTGCGCGTGCAGCATCGCCATCACCGGCTCCACATCCGCGCGCGTGGGTGCGTCCAGGTCTGGCCGCACCACCGAGTACAGCGCGTCGTTGTGCACCATCGGCGTCGAGATATTGCCCGGCGCAATGGCGTTCACCGTGATCCCGTGAGCGGCGAGATCGAGCGCCACGCTCTTGGTCATGCCGATGACGCCCCATTTGGACGCGCCGTACGCGGCCTGACCCTGTGCCGCGCTCCGACCGAGCATCGAGGAGATGGTGATGATGCGCCCGTAGCCGCGCGCGATCATTCCGGGCGCTACCGCGGCGAGCGTGTTGTACACACCGGTCAGGTTGCTGCCGATGACCTCCTCCCAGACGGCCGCGGACGCCTCGGTGATCGGCGACGTGCCGGAGACGCCTGCGTTGGCGACTGCGACGTCGACGCGGCCCAGCTCGTTCTCGGCGCGTGCGACCAGCGCCTCCATCGCCGCGCGATCGGCGGTGTCCGCCTTCACCGCGATGCATCGCCGCCCGGTGGCCTCCACCAGTCGGACCGTCTCGGCGAGATCCTCCTCGGTGCCCATCGGGTAGGCGATCGCGGGGCTGTCCGCACACCGATCGCAGACGACGACGTCCGCGCCCCGTTCGGCGAACGCGATCGCGTGCGCACGTCCCTGACCGCGTGCGGCTCCGGTCACCAATGCCACGCGATTGCTGAAGTCGTCCATGCCGTCTCCTTGCCGCCGGACGTGCGTCCGGATCGTCGATCGAAACTCGTCTGTCCAGAGGACACACCACATCTATCAGTCGCGGCGAGTCCGTGCGCCCACTGAGCGGGATCGCGTCCCGCGACAGTGCCTTCGGCCGCACCGCCGGTGCGGCTTGCCCCGCGCGGCTCTTGGTGAAGGTTAAGAGACAGCGCCTATCCTCACTCCCGATGAGTACTTCACACAGGGTGACCGCGCGCGGGTACGCGGTCATCGCCGCCGTCGCGGGTCTGGTCGCCCTCGTAGCTGCCATCGCCACACCGTTCCTGCCGGTCACCGAGCGGACATCGTCGTTCGACTGGCCGCGGGGCCAGAGCATCTCCGCCGACAATGCGTCGGTCACGGCGCCCCTGGCGACGCAGACCGCCCGGCGGCTCGACGTCACGGTGAATTGCCGGGTGCTCCGGGAGGCGGGGGCGGAGGGCTCCACCGCGGTCGTCGTGTCGACGGTTCCCGCCTCGGCGCCGCGCGACATCCGCGACACCGCCCTCGTGGTCACGTCCGGTCCTTCCGGTGCGACGGTCAACGTGCGCGGATCGGCGTTGACGAGCATCGACCGCGCGGGCCTGAACAACTGTTCGCAGCTGCGCTTCTGGGCGTCGGAGGACTCCTTGGGAGCTCAGTTCGTCGGCGCCGGCGCACCGGTGCACGGTGATCCCGCCACCCGGCCGGCGGTCGCCGGAGTCTTCACCGATCTGTCCGGGGACGCCGTGCGACGGGCACAGCAGGGCCTGACCGTGCACGTCGACGTCGACAACGCCTTCGACGTCGCCCGAACCGCGCTCAAGACCGCGGTCATCGTCATCGGTGTTCTGGCCGCCCTGGTGGCGCTGTTCGCGTTGAGCCGCCTCGACGCCGTGTCGCGCTTCCGGGCGCCGACCGCCGGGCGCCGACCGCTCCGCAGGCTCGTCGCACCGAGCGTCACCGATCTCACCGTCACCGCCGCCCTGCTGATCTGGCACGTCCTCGGAGCGGGCACCGCCGACGACGGCTACGTGATGGTGATGGGCCGCAACGCGACCGACGCCGGGTATCTGTCCGACTACTATCGCTACTTCGGTGTCCCCGAGGCGCCGTTCGACTGGTACTACTCCTTCCTCTCCCACTGGGCCACGGTGAGTTCCGCGGGCGTCTGGATGCGTCTGCCGGGCCTGGTGGCCGGGCTGGTGTCGTGGTTCATCCTCAGCCGCGTCCTGCTACCCCGTCTGGGCGCCGCCATCCGATCCTCACGGTGGGCGGTGTTCAGCGCCGCCGCGGTGTTCGTCGCGTTCTGGATCGCCTTCTGCAGCGGCCTGCGGCCGGAGCCGATCATCGTCGCAGGATCGCTCGCGACCTGGTGGCTGGTCGAGACGTCGATCGCGACACGCAGGCTGCTGCCCGCGGCGCTCGCGACGTTCGTCGCGTTGCTGACACTCGCCACCGGACCGCAGGGCGTCATCGCCGTCGCCGTTCTGATCGTCGGCTCCCGGCCGATGCTGCGAGTGGTCCGGACACTGCGCGGGCAGTACGGTCTGCTGCCGCTGTTCGCGCCCGTCGCCGCGGCCGTCTCCCTCATCTGCTTCCTGGTCTTCCGCACCCAGACCTTGGGCGCGGTCGTCGAGGCGATCCGGGTCCGGTACGTCGTCGGCCCGACGCTGTCCTGGTACCAGGAGTTGATGCGGTACTACTTCCTCACGCTGGGGACCCCGGACGGTGCCCTCGCCCGTCGTGTACCGGTGCTGCTCCTGCTCGCCACACTGGGGTTGACGACCGCGGTCATGATGCGGCGCGGCCGCCTGCCGGGCTTCGCACGCGGCCCGGTGTGGCGACTGATCGGCAGCGTCCTCCTCACGATGGGTCTGCTCTCGTTCGTGCCCATGAAGTGGACCGTCCAGTTCGGGATCTTCGCCGGGTTGGCCGCCGCCTGTGCCGCCGTCGCCACCGCGGCGATGATCCGGGTGTCGGCGCATGCGCCGCGCACCCTCTGGACGTACGTCACCGTGCTGGTCGGCGCGTGTGCCGTCGCGACGGCCGGCGACAACGCCTGGGGATGGTCGTACGACTACGGCATCCCGTGGTTCGACAAGGCTCCCGTCCTCGCCGGACGACCGGTGTCGACGCTGTTCCTCGTGCTGACCGCGCTCTCGTTCCTCATGCTGGTCTGGGTCAGCGTGCGGCCGCACACCGCACGTCCCCCGTCGGCCGCAGCGGTCCGCCGGCGCCGCATCGTATCGGCGGTGCCGGTCCTGCTGATCGCCGCAGCGCTGGTGCTCGCCGAGTTCGCACTCTTCGGCAAGGCTGCGCTGAGCCGCTCGGACACCTATACGGCGTTCAGCGCCAACGCGCGCGCCCTGACCGGGAGCGCCTGCGGGATGGCCGACCGCGTGCTCGTCGAGAAGGATCCGAACGTCGGGATGCTGCAGCCGGTCGGGGCCGTCGACGCGTCGCGGGCGCTCGCCGGGGAGTCGACGGGGTTCTCCCCCGACGGCGTCGCCGACGATCTGACACCCGATCCGGTCCGGCTCGGCGCCGGCACCCTCCGCACCGCGACGCCCGGCCACTCGTACTCCGGCGACGGCGCTCCAGCGGGTACCACCGGGGGTACCGGTCCGGAGACCGCGAACGGCGGCACCGTGGCACTGCCCTTCGGTCTCGATCCGGCCACCACTCCGGTGCTCGGCAGCTACGGCTTCGACAACGGCCGGGCGGAACTGACCACCGACTGGTACCGGCTCCCCGACCGGACTACGTCTCCGCTGATCGTCATCACCACGGCGGGTTCGGTCTTCTCCGTGGGACAGGACGGGGCCGTGACCGCCGGCCGCGATCTGCATGTCGAGTTCGGCGTCGACACCGACGGGGAGTTCACCCCGGTGGGTGCGCCGTTCGTTCCCATCGATCCGGGTCCCGACCACCCCAACCGGCCGTGGCGCAACCTGCGGATCCCGATGGCCGCGATCCCGCCGTCGGCGACCGCGATGCGGATCGTCGCCGTCGACTCGAACCTGAGTCCCGACGAGTGGCTGGCGATCACCCCGCCGCGTGCCCCGCGGCTGCAGACCCTGCAGAACGTCGTCGGCAGCCGGGAACCGGTGCTGTTGGACCTGTCGGTCGGCAGTCAGTTCCCCTGCCAGCAGCCGGTGACCGCGCGCGACGGGGTGTACGACGTTCCCCGATGGCGCATCACACCCGACCGGACCACGACCTATTCGACGTCGAAGAGCTGGCAGGCCGCGTCCTCCGGCGGAATCCTGTCGGTGTCGGAGTCGCTGACCAGGCCGTCGACGATGGCCACCTACCTGGAGAACGACTGGTACCGAGACTGGGGCAACCTCGTGAGACTCGAACCGCTCGTGCCGGATGCACCGGCCGCTGCGTTGACCACCGCGACAGTCCGGCAGGCCGGCTGGCGCAATCCGAGCACAATCGTGGCTGGAGGTACCGATGAGTGATCGGACACCGAGCCCCCGGACGGTCCGCATCGCACGGATCGTCGCCGTCGTGGCCGGCGCCATCGGCATCCTGCTCGCCCTCGCGTCGCCGTTCCTGCCGGTCACGTACGCCAAGACCGAGATCACCTGGCCGCAAGCCACGTCGTCGACGTCGGCGCCGACCGTGGCGAACATCGCGGCGCCCAACGTCTCGTACAACCCCGTGTCGATGGATGCGACCGTGCCCTGCTCGCTGGCATCGCTGTTGCCGGCCGACGGCGGCGTGCTGCTCTCGACCGTGCCGAAATCCGGTGTCGACGCGCGCAAGGTGGGCCTGTTCATCAGCGCCACCCACGACAACCTCCTGGTCACCCAGCGCAACGCCGTGCTGATGACGATCCCGCGCGAGCAGGCGCAGCGCACTCCTGAATGCCGCATCGTCGTGCACGCCGACACCGCCGGCACCCGCGGCGACGTCGAGGGACTGACGGTCCCCGACTCGGCCTTCGACATCCGCGATCCGAACGCGCGGCCGCAGATCATCGGCGTGTACACCGACCTGCCGGCCACCGCCCCCACCGCCGGGCTGAGCTTCCGCTCCACCGTCGACACCCGGTTCAGCACCAGCCCCACCCCGCTCAAACGCACCCTGCTGATCGTCGGCGTGGTCGCGACGATCCTGTCTCTCATCGCACTCGCCGTGCTCGATGCCCGGGACGGGCGACGCCTGCGCCGACTGCTGCCTCGGCGCTGGTGGCGACCGACCGTGCTCGACGGATTCGTCACCGCGGTGCTGCTGATCTGGCTGATGATCGGCGGCAACACCGCCGACGACGGCTATCAGGTGACGGTCGGGCGCGTGGCGCCCGGCGCGGGTTACCTCGACAACTATTACCGGTACTTCGGTGTCCCCCAGGACCCGTTCGGCTGGCATTACCAGTACCTGGCCAAATGGATGGAGGTCAGCACCGCGATCCCGTGGCTGCGCCTGCTGCCGTTCCTGTTCGCGATCGTCGGATGGTTCCTGATCAGCCGCGTGGCGATCCCGCGACTGGGTCGGACGATCGCCGGTTCCGGTGTCGCACGCTGGGCCGCGGCCCTGGCCTTCCTCGCCGTGTGGCTGCCGTTCAACAACGGCCTGCGCGTGGAACCGGTGATCACCGTCGGCATCCTGCTGACCTGGGTGCTCGTCGAACGCGCGATCGCCACCGGCCGACTGCTCCCCTTCGGTCTCGCGATCGTTTCGGCCGCCTTCACCCTGACCATCCACCCGGTGGGCGCGGTCGCGGCGGTCGCGCTGCTGGCCGGGCTCCGGCCGATGCTCAAGCGGGTGCTGTACCGGCGGCGTCGCGACGGGCTGGCGCCGATGCTGGTGCCCCTTGTGGCGGCGGGTCTGGCCGTCCTGTACGAGATCTTCGCCGACCAGCCGCTCGCCACGATCGTCGAGGGCGTGCAGGCTCAGGGCATCGTGGGTCCGACCAATCACTGGTGGACCGAGGCGATGCGGTACTACATCCTGCTCAATCCGACACCCGACGGCTCCATCGCGCGCCGGGTCGGGATCTTCGTGACGATCCTGTCGGTGCTGCTCGTCGTCCTCGTCCTCGTCCGCAAGCACAGCGTGCCGGGTGTGGCGACCGCGGCCCTGTGGCGGCTCGTGGCCGTCACCGGCGGCGCCGTGGCGGTGCTGGCCTTCGTCCCGACCAAGGCGACCCACCAGATGGGCATCTTCGCCTGCCTGGCCGGGCCGCTGGCCGCGGCCGCGACCGCCTTCCTGAAACCGAGTGTGCTTCGGCGCCCATGCAACCGGACGTTCTTCGCCGCGGCGTCGGCGTACGCGCTCGCGGTGGCCTTCGCCGGCCGCAACCAGTGGTGGTATGTGGGCAGCTACGGCATCCCGTGGTCGGACGACACGCCGCATATCGCCGGCATCGGTTTCTTCTGGCCGATCTTCGCCGTCGCCGTACTGCTGACGGCCGTCGGACTGTGGCAGTACTACCGGGACGACGGCCGAGCACAGTTCGCCGACGCCGCGGAACCCTTCCGGCGCCCGGAGCCGAGCCGTATGGCCGACCTGCCGATGTACTCCCTCGTGATCGTCTCCGCGGTGATCCTGGCCTTCAACATGATCTCGTTCGGCAAAGCGGCCAGGACGCAATCGGATTCGTGGACCTGGGCGAGTTCCAACATCGCGTCCCTGCAGGGGCGCCCGTGCGCACTCGCCGACGCCGTGCTGGTGGAGGCCGATCCGAACACGGGTCTTCTCGCGCCGGCGCAGTTGGCCGGCCAGCGGCCCGCGAGCGCCGGCCAGGCCCTCGCGGGCGGAGCGACGCCCCCGGCCGGGTTCTCATCCGACGGCGTGCCGACGCACTTGGAGACCGACGACAGCGACACGTCCAGCAGTGACACCGACGCTCATCCCGCCCAAGCGGTCGACCAGGATCAGACCGGGCAGTCGACCACCGGTGATTCGACGACCGCCGACACCACCTCCGACACCAGTGGCGGCACCACGGTCAGCCGTGGTGTCAACGGTTCGTCGGTGAAGCTGCCCTTCGGTCTCGACCCGCAGCGGGTGCCGGTGCTCGGGAGCTTCGGTGCGCCCGCCGGGACCGGCCGCCTGACCTCGGACTGGTACCAGCTGCCCGAACGCTCCGACGATCGGCCTCTGATCACCCTGTCGGCCGCGGGTGCGGTGGAGTCGATCGACGAACTGGCGGTCCGGCATCCGGGCCAGCAACTGCGGCTCGAAGCCGGACGGGTGCAGCCGGACGGCACCGTTGCAACCGTCGCGTCCCTGACACCGTACGACGCAGGCGGCGCACCGCAGTGGCGCAACCTGCGGTTCCCGATGGCCGAGATTCCTCCCGGCGCGTCCGTCGTCCGGATCGTCGCCGAGGACACCTCGCCGGGCTACGATGCCTGGCTGGCCGTCACGCCACCGCGTGCCACACGACTGCAGACGCTCAATTCGCTCGTCGGCAGCGATGATCCGGTACTGCTCGACTGGGAAGTCGCGTTCGCGTTCCCCTGCCAGCGCCCGGCCGGCGTGGTGCACGGCATCCTCGAGACGCCGAAGTGGCGCATCACCCCCGATGCGGTCGGTGAACGGGTGAACTCGGCGCAGTGGATGGCCGGCGACTACGGCGGCTCGCTGGGCATCACCGAGAACGAGCTGCGACAGACGGAGGTCCCGGCCTACCTCGAGAACGACTGGGGCCGTGACTGGGGTTCACTGCAGCGGTTCACCCCGCTCCTGCCGCAGCACGACGCCGAACTCACCGTCACCCACGAGGACCACACCGGTCTCTGGACTCCCGGGCCGATGCGGGTGATCCGCAACTGAATCGGGACAGTCGAAGGCACCCCGGTAGCCTGGGACGGTGATCACACCTGCCTCTCCCTTGGATTTCGCACGCGGCCCCGCCTGGGCCAACCGCATCGCCCTGGCTCCGCTGACGAATCTGCAGAGCAATGCCGACGGCACTCTCTCGGACGACGAGTACCACTGGCTCGTGAGGAGAGCCGAGGGCGGCTTCGGCATGGTGATGACATGCGCGGCATGGGTGTCCGGCCGGGGGCACTCGTTCTCCGGACAGCTCGGCGTCGCCGGCCCCGAGCACCTCGACGGACTGACCCGGCTGGCGCACGGGCTGCGCGCGGCGGGAGCGGTCTCATCGATCCAGTTGCAGCACGGAGGGCGACGCGGCGACGGACAGTTCGACCCCGTCCGGGTGGCGCCGTGGAACGATGCCGCCAAGCAGGCGGTGGAACTGAGCACCGCCGAGGTGGAGGCGATCGTGGAGGAGTTCGCCGAAGCCGCAGTCCTCGCCTCCGAGGCCGGTTTCGACGGGGCCGAGATCCACGGGGCCCACGGCTACCTGCTCTGCCAGTTCCTCGACGCGCGCAGTAATCACCGCGCCGACAAGTACGGCGGCAGCGCCGACAACCGATTCCGCATCATCCACGAGGTGGTCGATGCGGTCCGTCGCGCCACCGGACCGGATTTTCAGCTGGGCCTGCGACTCTCGCCCGAGCGTTACGGCGTTCCGCTCGCCGAGTCGCGCGAGCTGGCGGCTCAGGTTCTCGCCTCGGGACGGCTCGACTACCTCGACATGTCGATGTGGGACGCGTTCAAACACCCGGCCGAGGAGGAGCACCGCGACCGCACTCTGCTCGAACACTTCACCGATCTGCCGCGCGGGGGCACCCGTCTCGGCGTCGCCGGGAAGATCCTGACCGGTGCTCAAGTGCGCGAGAGCCTCGACGCCGGCGCCGACTTCGTCTTGATCGGGACCGCCGGGATCCTGCACCACGATTTCGCAGCCAGAGTGGTCGCCGACCCCGCGTTCACGTCGACGCCGCAGCCCGTGTCTGCCGATCACATGCGCGCCGAGTCCGTCGGTCCGGCGTTTCTCGAGTACCTGTCGACGAACTGGGACGACTTCGTGCTCTCCTCCTGAGGCCGGCGTCCCGCGGTTCCGGCCACACGCGCCGGTCGCCCGTCCGAATGGTCGGCTCTGAACGGTGTGTCACACTGGGGGCACAGGTGACTGCAGACGGGGGTATGCGTGCTGGGAATCGTGCTGTTGATCGTCGGCGGCGTCGGTCTGGTGTTGACGTTGCTGTCCGTCCTCGGTGTGGATGCCGGCGGCGTGGACGTTCACCTCGGCGACTCCGGCGCCGGACTGCTGTCCATTGTCACCCCGTTCGCCACTGGGTTCGGCCTGCTCGCGGGCGGGCTCCTGACGTTCACCGAGACGGCGACCTGGCCGGCACTGCTGGTCGGTGCGCTCGCCGGCGTGGTGCTCTCGGTCGCGGCCGTCGTCGTTCTGGGGTACCTCGTCGGCGCCGAAGCCGAACTGCCGAACGTCGACCTCATCGGTTCGGCGGTACGCATCGTGGAACCCGTCACTCCCGGCCGCTTCGGGATCGGTGAGGTACGGACGCCGCTCGGCACCCGCCAGGTGACGGTCACCTCCGACGCCCCGCTCGAACACAACGATGAGGCCGTGATCGTGGACCGCATCGACGGCGGCGACAACTACGTCGTCGCCCGCATCTCCCTCACCGACTGATCCCCACCCGGTTCCCTGCGGAACCGGGGCAACGAAAGGAACCCGCAAGATGGGAGCCGTCATCGGCGCCGTAGTGGCCATCGTGGTGCTACTCGTCCTCATCGTCCTGCTCGTGCTGTCGCGCTACCGCGTGCCGGGAGCGGAAGAGGCGTTCATCGTCACCGGCACCGGCAAGGGGCACGAGGGCAAGGTGTATCGCGGAACCGGAACATTCGTGCTTCCGGTGGTGCAGCGCGCGACCCGGGTGCAGTTGTCATCGGTCAAGGCCGATCTGGACACCTCGACCCCGGCCAACGACGGCATCGAGCTGAAGGTTCGAGGCGTCGCGGTCGTCAAGGTCGGCGACACGCCGGAAGCCATCCTCAAGGCGGGTCCGCGTTTCGGCGACGACCTCAACCGGGTCAAGGCCCTCGTCACCGAGCAGCTCTCCGGTGAGCTGCGGTCGATCGTCGGCACAATGACCGCCAAGAGCATCCTCGTCGATCGGCAGCAACTCGTCGACCAGGTCGCGCGCTCGATCAAGGAGATCCTCGGCAACCAGGGATTGATCCTCGACAGCTTCTCGATCAACGACGTCCAGGACTCGGACGGCCAGTACTTCTCCGACCTCGCCGCCAAGGAGCGATCGGATCAGGCCGCGATCGCAGCACGGTCGCGCGCCGTGGCCCACCGCGTGGCCGAACAGAGCCGCATCGAGAACGAGCAGGCGATCATCGAGCAGCAGCGCGAGCTCGACATCGAGCGGGAAGCCGCCCGCCAGGCCACCGACCGTGCGGCGGCCGAGGCCGACGCGGTCCGCCCGCTGGTCGAGGCCGAACGCCGGCGCATTCAGGTGGAGAAGGACAACGAGGTCGCCGAGCAGACCGCCCGACTGCGCGACACACAGCTCGACGCCGAGGTGCGCCGCCCCGCCGAAGCCGAGCTGTATGCGGCGCAACAGCGGGCCGAGGCCCGTAAAGCCGAGATCATCGCCGAGGCGGCGGCCAAGGCCGAGGGTATCCGGATCACCGGCGAGGCCGAGGCCGACGCCCTGGAGAAGCGCGCCGAGGCGCTCGGCAAGCTCGACGAGGTCGGCCAGCTGGAACTGGTGCTGAGCAAGCTCCCCGACATCGTCCGCGCGGCCTCGGCACCGCTGGCCGATGCGAACATCACACTGGTCGGCGACTCGGTGAGCCCGGTCGCCAAGGGCGCGGGATCGAGCCTGGTGAGCACCATGGAGCTGATCCGCGGCGCCACCGGTATCGACGTCGCGCAGATGCTGTCCGACCTCGGGACCAGTGATACCGACGGAAGCGGGCGCGCCGCGCCGGCGGAGCCTCCCCAGGATCACTGACGGTGGATCACTGACGGGCCACCGGGCCGGGGCAGCGCTGCCCCGGCCCGGTGGTCTATTCGCCCCGCAGGAACTGCAGGATGTCCGGGGTCACCGGATCGACGAGATCGGCCACCTCCTCATGCTTGCTCACATACTTGGCCACGAGCGGACAGACGGCCACCACCCGCCGGCCCGCGGCCCGGGTGTCGTCGAGCGCCTCACGGACCAGGACGGAGCTGAGACCGCGACCGGAGAACCGGTCGTCGAGTTCGGTGTGTGGAAAGATCCGCTGGTCTCCACGGTCGATGAATCGGGTGAATCCGGCGGTCTCACCGTTCACCAGGATCTCGTAACGGCCCAGCGCGTCGTTCCGGACCACCTCCGTGCGTTCTGCGTCGGTGTGTCCTGCGTCGGTCATCGCCCGTCCCCTCTCGTCATGGTCGAGTCCGCCTGCGCGGCTTCAGCCGAGTGTTCGGCAGCGGCGGCGCTGGGATCCATTCGTCGGCTCCCCAGCCGCCCACTGTTCCGAAACGTTCCGACCGCCGCTGCCATTCCTCGCGGTACTCGGCGATCTCGTCGTGGTCGCGGCCGACGAAGTTCCACCACATGACGATGTCCTCGGCGAAGGGCTCGCCGCCGAGCAGCACCGCGCGTGCCGGTCGGTCCGTGGGATTGTGCACTTCGAGCCGGCTGGACCCCGGGCCCACATAGGCGAGCGAAGCGCGCCCGATCCGGACTCCGCCGACCTCCGCGGCGGCCGTGTCGAGCAGAACACCGTGCTCGAAGGACTCGTCGACCTCCAAGACCGCACACGCGCCCGGGTCGATCGACAGTTCCGCGCCGAGCAGCGGTGTTGCCGTGACGATCTCCGCCGACGATCCGCCCGAGTCGCCCACGAATACCTTCATGCTGCCGACCACGGCTCCCGACGCATCGGTCAGGTCCACCGAGGGTGCACGATAGTGCTGAAAGCCGTTCTCCCCGTGGCGGGCGCCGTCAGGCAGCGCGACCCACAGCTGCACCCCGTGCAGCGTCTCCACCCGGCGTGTGGAAACCTCGGAGTGACTGATCCCGCGGCCGGCGGACATCAGGTTCATCTCCCCCGGCAGCACCATCGCGTGCACCCCCGCGCTGTCGCGGTGCTCGATCTCTCCTTCGAACAGCCAGCTCACGGTCTGCAGTCCGGTGTGCGGATGCGGCAGCACCCGCATCCCGCCCGACTGCGAGACCGGTTCGGGACCGTAATGGTCGGCGAAGCACCAGGCGCCGATCATCGATCGATCACGTGTCGGCAACGTCCGGTTCACCTTCATCGCCCGGATGCCGCCGAGCGGCACCAGGCGAGGTTCGATCACTTCCACACCGGCCGCGGGCGTCGCACCGCACTCCACCTCGGCGGGCTGTGCCTCCATGTTGCTCATCGATCAACCCCTCAATCTGAATCTGAGCGCTGCGATCAGGTCGTCGAGCGCGGCGTCGATCACATCGATCCGCGATCCCGGATCGGGGCTCTCCAGCACGCTCTGCCGGTCGGCCGGTCCGAGTGGAAGATCCGAGGCGGCGCGAAACGTCTCCGTGACCGGGTCGCCGTCGCCGTAGTCGACCGGCGCGGCGAGTTGCGAGGCGATCCACCGCAACTGCGGATCCTTCCGGCCGCCCTGCCCGCAGAGCAGTTGCAGCTGAGCCCGCTTCTCCAGGACGTCCGACCACTCGACGGGGCCGGTGTCCGGCTCGGGGAGATCCTCGACCAGAGCACGCGGATACGGATCGTCGGGCAGCCACTCGGTCACCCGGATGCGCGAGGTTCCGCTGCAGAGCAAGGAGTAGCGGCCCGGTCCCGCGTCGGTGAGGCGGTCGATCCTCGCCACGGTGCCCACCATCGAACGCACGTCGCCGCCGCCGACTTCCGAGCCGCGCTCGATCAACACGACACCGAACTCGCCGCCGTTCTTCTCCACCACGGGAAGCATTGCCGCATAACGGGGTTCGAAGATCCGGAGAGGCAGCTGCTCCCCTGGCAGGAGCACAGCGCCCAGCGGAAACATCGGCATCTCCCTCACGCCGATCACCCTACCCGCGGTCGGTCAGACCCACCCTGATTCGAATGGTTGTCGGCCTTCCCGTGCGAACAGCACACTGTCAACGTGCTCGCGCCGATGTACTCACCCCGCCGATGTCGCTGATCGGTCCCGCCTGATCCGCTCCGCCCGATCCGGCGGCGCCGATCGCCGGCCCAGTCCTGCTTCACCGAACTCTCGTCACCAACCTCACCGGAGGTCTATTCGTCATGTCCACCAACAGTTCCGACCGTCGTCTCGAGACCGCGTATCAGCCGCTCCAGTTCGCGTACTGGGTGCCGAACGTCAGCGGCGGTCTGGTCGTCTCCCGTATCGAACAGCGCACCGACTGGGGGTACGACTACAACCGCACTCTCGCCCGGCTCGCCGAGAACAACGGCTTCGATTACGCACTGAGCCAGGTCCGCTACACGGCCTCGTACGGTGCCGCGTACCAGCACGAGTCGACCAGTTTCTCGCTCGCTCTGCTGCTCGCCACCGAGCGGCTCAAAGTCATCGCCGCGGTCCATCCCGGGCTCTGGCACCCGGGCGTCCTCGCCAAGTTCCTCGCCACCGCCGACCATCTGTCCGGGGGCCGCGCCGCGGTCAACGTCGTGAGCGGCTGGTTCAAGGACGAGTTCACCAAGCTCGGCGAGCCGTGGCTCGAGCACGACGAACGCTACCGCCGCGCCGAGGAGTTCATCACCTACCTACGGCGGATCTGGACCGACGACCACGCCGACCTCGCGGGCGACTTCTATCGTCTCCATGATTTCGATCTGAAGCCGAAGCCGCTCGACCTGCCCGGACGCCCGCATCCGGAGATCTTCCAAGGCGGCAACTCGACCGCGGCTCGAGCGATGGCCGGTCGGGTCTCGGACTGGTACTTCAGCAACGGTAGAGACTTCGACGGTATCAGCGAGCAGGTCAGCGACGTGCTCACCGAAGCGGCACTGCACGACCGCACGGTCAAGTTCGGCCTCAACGGCTTCCTCATCGGACGCGACACGGAGAGCGAGGCCCGCGACGTGCTCCGAGAGATCGTCGACAAGGCGGACCGCGAGGCGGTAGAGGGATTCGGATCCGCGGTCAAGCAGGCCGGCTCGTCCACCTCGGACGGCAAGGGCATGTGGCAGGACTCGGAGTTCGCCGACCTCGTCCAGTACAACGACGGTTTCCGCACCGGACTGATCGGCACACCCGAACAGATCGCCGAGCGCATCGTCGCCTACAAGACCCGCGGCGTGAATCTGCTGCTCCTGGGCTTTCTACACTACCACGAGGACGTCGTCTACTTCGGCGAGAAGATCCTGCCGATCGTTCGCGATCTCGAGAACGACCTCGCCGTCAGCGGCCGCCTCGAATCCGAGCTCGCCCGTCACGGCGTCCTCGCCGCCCGGTGAGCTCCCACCTCCTCATTCCATCCGGATCGAAAGAAGGCAACCCATGACCGTCACCGACCACACCGCACCGCCCGCGTCCGACGACCTGGCCCGGTTCGACGCCGCGCTGCGCCGCGCCGACCTCGTCGCGGCGCAATTGCGGGCCACCGCCGCCGAGCGTGACCGCGCGAACAAGCCGCCGCTGGCCGAGATCGAACTGCTTCGCGAAGCCGACCTGCTGCAGGTCGGTGAGCCGGTGGAGTACGGAGGCTCGGGACTGGACTATTCGCAGTCGCAGCAACTGACCCGACACGTCGCCCGCGGCGACACCTCGATCGCGCACCTGCTCGGTTACCACTACGCACAGCAGCGCATACCGCACCTGTTCGGGACCGCCGATCAGGCCGACGAACTCTCGCGCCGCAACGCACAGTTCAAGCCCTTCTGGGGCGGCGTGCAGAATCCGCGCGGCGCATCCGGTCTGACGCTCACCCGTGACGGGTCCGGTTTCCGGCTCGACGGCCGGCGCACCTTCGCCTCGGGAGCCGGTGTCGCCGACCAGCTGTCGGTGACCGCCGAACTCGACGGCGACCTGGTGTTCCTGTCCATCCCGGCCCGGCGCGAAGGGTTCACACCGCTGAACGACTGGGACAACATCGGCCAGAGACTGACCGACTCCGGCGGAGTGGTCTTCGACGGTGTGCGCATCGAGCGCAGCGAGATCCTCGGCGAGGATCCGCTGACCGGACGCGTGCCGAGCGCATATCAGACTCTCGTGACCCCGCACTGGCAGCTGGCCTTCGTCAACTTCTACATCGGCACCGCCGAAGGTGCACTCGAGGAGGCACTGGACTGGACTCGCCTGCACGCCTCACCGTGGGAGACCTCCGGTCTGGAGAGCGCGACCGACGATCCGTACATCCTCGAGCTGGTCGGCGCGCTGCGCGCCGAGGTCACCGCCGCGGCGCTGCTCGCCGACCACGCGGGTGAGGCGCTGCAGAGCGCACTCGACATCGGCCCGGACCTCACGCCCGACCAGCGTGCCGAAGCCGCGATCGCGATCGCCGAGGCCAAGTACGTCACGACCAAGGTGTCCCTCGACGTGGCTTCGCGGCTGTTCGAGATCCAGGGAGCTCGCGCGACGACGACCTCCTACGGCTTCGATCGGCACTGGCGCAACCTGCGAACGCACACGGTGCACGATCCGGTCGCATACAAGGCCCGCGAGGTCGGCGATTGGACGCTGAACCGCCGCGCCCCGCAGTTCACGCTGTACAGCTGAACCGACCACCGTCCGCCGTCGAACCCAGAGGTCCTCTCCACCATGAGTCCCGTCTCGAGTCGAGCCGCAGAGACCACCGCCGTCACAGCCGATCCAATCGCCACCGTTCTGCCGGGCCTGCTGCCGGAGATCGCGCGCACCGCCTCGGACCGCGACCGCGACCGCGTACTTCCCCGCGCGGAGCTCGATCTCCTGGCGGGGGCGGGATTGCTGGCGGTCACCGTTCCGGTGGAGTACGGCGGACACGGTCTGGGCATCGGGTCGGCGGCGGGGCTCATCGCCGCACTGGCCGCCGTCGACCCGAGCCTGGCGCAGATCCCCCAGAGCCACTTCACCTTCCTCGACGCCCTCGCGCGGCTCGCGCCGCCCGGACTCGCCGAGGAGGTCTTCGGACGGGTCGCCGGCGGTGCGCGCCTGGCCAACGCCCAGAGCGAGCGCGGCGGCGCGACAGCCGTGGACGACGCTACGAGCGTGGTTCGGACAGCGCGCGGACTGCGCCTGTCGGGCAAGAAGTTCTACTGCACCGGTGCGGTCCTCGCCGATCTGCTGGCGGTGCGCGCCCTCGGCCCCGACGGCGGTCGCGTTCTGGTCTATCTGCCGGCCGAGACCGAAGGCGTGTCGATCCTCGACGATTGGGACGCGGTCGGCCAGCGGACCACCGCATCGGGGACGGTCGAGTTCGACGATGTTCCTGTCGAGCCGGAGCAGGTGGTGGCTTTCGACGAGCTGTTCGAGAGACCGAGCACGTATGGCGCTCGCGCGCAGCTGCTGCACGCCGCCGTCGACGCCGGTCTGGCCTCCGGTGCGCTGGCGGCCGGAGCCGAGGCCGCGCAACGCGCTCGTCCCTGGTTCGAGGCCGGCGTGGAGCGCGCGGTCGACGATCCCCTCCTGCTGGCCTCGGCCGGCGAACTCGAACTCACGGTCCGCGCGGCGCGGGCTCTGCTCGACGCCGCGGTCCGGGCCATCGAGACGGCCGAAGTCGCAGGCGAGCCGCCCGAACTCGTCGCAGAGGCGTCGCTGGCCACGGCCGCGGCCAAGGTCGCCGCCGGGCGTGCGGCCCGGCATGCGGGCGAGGCGCTGTTCGACTTCGGCGGCACCAGGGCGGCCGCGGCGGCGTCGAACCTCTCGCGGTACTGGCGCGACGCGCGAACCCACACCCTTCACGATCCCGAGCGATGGAAGCTCGCTCATCTCGGCCGATGGGCGCTCGCGGGCACCCGGCCCCCCGCCCACGGCAACATCTGATCCTCCACAGGAAGAAGACATGGCACAGACCCCCTCCTCGACCACCGTGACGGCCAACCGGTCCGCGATCCCGACAGCTCCGGTCGCGAGTCCGTCAGAGCAGTCGAACACCGAGCGCCCCGCACTGAAGCTCCACTGGTTTCTGCCGACCTACGGCGATTCCCGGTTCATCGTCGGCGGCGGACACGGGCTTCCGGCCGGGGCCGCCCGCGGCGATCGGCCCGCCTCGATCGGCTACCTGAGTTCGATCGCGCGCGCGGCGGAGGACTTCGGATTCACCGCGGCACTCACGCCCACCGGTGCCTGGTGCGAGGACGCCTGGCTCACGACGGCGATGATCGCGCGAGAGTCGGAGCGCCTGGGATTCCTGGTCGCCCTCCGTCCGGGGCTGGTGAGCCCGACTCTTGCCGCACAGATGGCTGCGACCTTCAGCAGGCACGCGCCCGGCAGGCTCCTGCTGAACGTGGTCACCGGCGGCGAGCCCCATGAACAGCGGGCGTTCGGCGACTTCCTCGACAAACCCTCGCGCTACGCCCGCACCGACGAGTTCCTGACCGTGGTCCGCGGACTGTGGCGCGGCGAACGGGTGACGCACCGCGGCAGGCACCTGCAGGTCGACGACGCAGCGCTGCATCGGCTGCCCGCAGAGGAGATCCCGCTCTACTTCGGCGGATCCTCTCCCGAGGCCGGTCCCGTCGCCGCGCGGCACAGTGACGTCTACCTGACCTGGGGCGAGCCGCCAGCGGCGGTGGCGGCGAAGATCGACTGGATCCGCGGCCTCGCCGCGCAGCGGGGCCGAACGGTGCGATTCGGCATTCGGCTGCACGTCATCTCCCGGGACACCGCGGACGAGGCGTGGACCGCGGCAGCCGGCCTGCTCGCAGCGCTCGACGAGGACACCGTTCGCGCCGCCCAGGAGGGCCTGGCACGCAGCGAGTCGGCGGGACAGGCGGCGATGCGCGATCTGCACGCCGCCCACCGCGGTGACGGATCGTGGCGCGATCCGCGGGCTCTGGAAGTGGCCGAGAACCTATGGGCGGGTGTCGGTTTGGTGCGCGGAGGCGCGGGCACCGCGCTAGTGGGCAGTCATGCCGAGGTGGCCGACCGCATCGCCGAGTACGCCGCGCTGGGCATCGATGAGTTCGTCCTGTCGGGTTACCCGCACTTGGAAGAGCTGTACTGGTTCGGGGAAGGCGTGATACCGCAGTTGGTGCTGCGCGGTCTGTTCGCGGTGCCGGGAAACAGTCCCGGACGCGTCGCTGCCGCGCCTTTTCTGACGGCCGCACACTGACGCCGCGGGGAGGACTCTGGTGATGACCACCGCGTTCGAAACCGAGCCGACGTTGCGGGCAACCATGGCCCGCTACCCCACCGGGTTGGTCACCGTGGCCGCCGTCGATGCGGACGGACCGTTCGGCCTGATCGCGAGTTCGTTCACCTCGGTGTCACTGGACCCGCCGTTGGTGTCGGTCAACATCGCTGCGACGTCGACCACGCTCCCGCGGCTCTCGGCTGTGCCGCAGTGGGGAGTGAGCGTGCTCGCCGCGGACCAGCCGCCGGTGGCCGACGCCTTCCGTCGAGCGGCTCCGCGCAGATTCGACGGTCTTGGTTGGCGCCGTGAGGCCGGCGGCGCCGTTCTGCTCGACGGAGCCGCCGCAGTGTTCGTCACCCGGCCGCGGCAGATCGTCACCGCGGGCGACCATGTGATCGCGGTGCTCGCCGTCGATCGACATTCCGGTGACCCGACTGTCGATCCGCTGGTCTTCTACCGGAGCCGGTGGCACCGCGTGTCCGCGCTCGAAGCGGACTGAGCCTTCGGCGCGGAAGTCGCTGCTGCTGGCTGACTACTGCGCGATGCCTACTGCTCGATGAGCAGGGTGGCCGTGCCCAGTGCCGGTTCCCGGACGGTGCATACGCGAGTGCCTCCCTTGCGGCCGGTGCGGACATCGCTGACTTCGAGGCCGGCGCCCGCCAGGCGATGCCGTTCGGCGACGATGTCGTCGGTGCGCCAGGCCAGTCCCATGAGTCCGAGGCGGTCGCCGGCGTCCGGGGCTCCGGCGACGACCTCGATCACGACGGTGCGTGTCCGGAAGAAGAGCTGGCACATCCCGTCGCCGAGCTCGCGGACGAGGCGCAGGTTGATCCCGAGCCGGCCGCCGAGGAGCGCGACGGCCCGGTCGGCATCGGGCGCGGTGAGGACGATGTGGTCGAGCATCCGGCCGGTGGGCCGGACCTGCGGGCCGGCGGTGATGCGCAGCGGCGAGGCGCCGACGATCGCCGCAGCGCCGTCCGTATCGTCCAGGGTCAGGCCCCGCCGACGCAGGAGCGCTGCGGCACCGTCGTAATCGGCGACAGTCAAGTCGACCGTCGGTTCGACGGCGTGCGCGTCGGCGTCGGTCCGCCCGTCCCGGAGTGCGACCGTCGCATTCGACGCCGCCCAGCGCAGCCCCTCGGATTCACCCAGGAGAAGGTCGTACATCCGCGACGCGGCGTCGAGATCGGCCACCGGCAGGCTCACGTGGACGTCGGCGATGGACAGCGGATCAGGGATCGAGTTCACGAAACCATCGTGGCACACGCGATCTCGGCACTCCTGCTTCTAAAGTGAGGGGTCACATCAGGCACATGGAAGGCAGGCTCATGGCCGCTGAAGAACCGACCGACGCGCCGCCTGCGACCGAAGCCGACGCCGTCGAAGAGACCCGCGCCGACGCCGCGCACGCCGGCGATGCGGAATCGGACGCCTCGTCTCCGAACGCCGTGGTGCGTCTGTGGTCGCGGTACTCCAGACGATTGTCGTATGGCGGTCTGGTCGTCGCGACGGTCCTGCTGTGGCTGTCGGTGACACCGTCGCTGCTGCCGCGCGGACCCCTGTTCCAAGGCCTCGTCAGCGCCGCTGCCGCCGTGATCGGCTACGCGATCGGAGCCTTCTTCACATGGCTGGCTCGATACCTGGTGTCCCGTCGAGAACCCTGGCCGCGTCCGCGCGGATGGTGGTGGGTGGGACTCACGATCGTCTTCCTCGCAGGCACCGTCTTCATGCTCTACTGGTATCACCGCTGGCAGGAGGAACTGCGTGACCTGATGGGCGTGGAACACCTCAACTGGACCGCGTACCCGATCATCGTGGTGGTGGCGGTGGTGGTCTTCGGGGTCCTGCTCGGCGTCGGGCAGGCGTGGGGTGCGCTGCTGCGGATGCTCGCGCGCCGCATGAGCCGGCGCATCCCACCCCGGATCGCCGGGATCACCGCGGCGACGGTGATGGTCGTCGTGAGCGTCCTGATCCTCAACGGCGCGGTCGCCGACTACGGCATGTCGGCGTTGAACAACTCCTTCGCGGCGCTGAACAATGAGACCAATCCCGATTCGGCTCCCCCGACCTCCACACTGCGTTCCGGCGGACCGGAGTCGGTGGTCAGCTGGGCGAGCCTGGGCCGCATGGGTCGCACCTTCGTCTCGACCGGCCCGACGGTCGCCGAACTCGAGGCGTTCAACAAGGCGCCGGCGAAAGAACCCATCCGGGTCTACGCCGGGCTCGATTCGGCGGACTCGATCCAAGACAGCGCTGGACTGGCGGCCCAGGAACTGGTCCGGACGGGCGGTCTGCAGCGCAAACTGATCGGCATCGCTGGGTCGACGGGCACCGGCTGGGTCAATCAGGCCAACCTCGACTCCCTGGAGTACATGTACAACGGCGACACCGCGATGGTGTCCATGCAGTATTCGATGCTGCCGAGCTGGCTCTCGTTCCTCGTCGACCAGGAGCGCGCGCGCCAGGCCGGACGCGCGCTGTTCGAGGCGGTCGACCGGCTGGTGCGGCGTATCCCCGAGGCGCAACGGCCCAAGGTCGTGGTCTTCGGCGAGAGCCTCGGATCGTTCGGCGCCGAGGCCCCGTTCGGCTCTGTCGCGACGATGAGCGCCCGGACCGACGGCGCCCTGCTGACCGGCCCCACGTTCAGCAACCAGACGTGGGTGGACACCACCGCCGACCGTGACGCCGGTACCCCGGAAGTGCTGCCGATCTTCAATGACGGTGAGCAGGTCCGATTCATCAACACGGCCAAGGACCTCGAGCGCCCGGCCGGTGTGGAATGGGACCGCGGTCGCATCGTCTACCTACAGCACGCGTCCGATCCCATCTCGTGGTGGAATCCGGATCTCGTGCTCAACAAGCCCGACTGGCTCAAGGAGCCCCGTGGCTCCGACGTGCTCTCAGCGGTGAACTGGATCCCGTTCGTCACCTTCCTGCAGGTCGCCGCCGATATGGCGGTGGCCGTCGACGTCCCCGACGGACACGGTCACAACTATCTGCGAGAGATCCCGACGACGTGGGCAGCGATCCTCACCCCCGAAGGGTGGACCGATCAGAAGACCGCCGAACTGCTGCCGCGGCTGCATCGCGACTGACGACTGCCGGATCCACCCGGGGTTACTCATGAGTAACCCCGGGTGGGTAGCATCGGGTCCGTGACTCAGGACAAGACTCTCACGGACTCCCCCGCATACCGGACGCATCCCTACAAGGCGTTCGAGGTGACCGTCGCCGATCACGTCGCCGAGGTGACGCTCATCGGCCCCAGCAAGGGCAACGCTCAGGGCCCCGACTTCTGGGCCGAGTCCGCCCCGCTGTTCGAGGCGATCGACGCGGACCCGGATGTGCGCGCAGTGGTACTCTCCGGATCGGGCAAGCACTTCTCGTTCGGCCTCGACCTGCCAGCGATGATGGGCGACTTCGGCAAGGTGCTGGCCCCGGATGCGAAGGCCGGTCCGCGCACTGAGTTCCACCACACCATCAAGCGCATGCAGCGGGCCATCGACGCCGTCGCCGACTGCCGCAAGCCGGTCGTCGCCGCGATCTCGGGCTGGTGCATCGGCGGTGCCGTCGACCTGATCAGCGCCGCCGACATCCGGGTGGCCAGCGCCGACGCGAAGTTCAGCGTGCGCGAAGTCAAGGTCGCCATCGTCGCGGACATGGGCTCGCTCGCCCGGCTGCCGCTGATCATCGGCGAAGGTCACACCCGTGAACTCGCGCTGACCGGCAAGGACATCGATGCCGCTCGCGCAGAGAAGATCGGTCTCGTCAGCGACGTGTACGACGACAAGGACGCCGCCCTTGCCGCCGCGCGGGGGATCGCGGCCGAGATCGCGGCCAACGCTCCCCTCGTAGTGCAGGGCGTCAAGGATGTCCTCGATCACAGCCGGAGCGCGCGCGTCGACGACAGCCTCCGCTACGTCGCGGCGTGGAACGCGGCCTTCCTGCCGAGCGACGATCTCACCGAGGCGGTCACCGCCGTCTTCGAGAAGCGTCCGCCGAACTTCCGCGGGCAGTGACGCCGTCGCCGGGCACCCGGATCACCGGCTGCCCGGCGAGCGGGGTATGGCACTCGTGAGATGCCATGCGCCGCACGCACATTCGTATGACCGAAGGCTGGGGCGACCTCGAGAGTTGCGAGCCACCGCCAGGATCGCGCCGGTCACCGCCGCCTGCGACGGATAGGCGATCTTCTCCGGCGTCGGACAGGCGAACTGCACGCGGGGCACCTGGCGCCTGCGCTTGCGCGGACGCGCATTCGCCGCCGCGGTCCGCGATTCGATGCGCCGGTAGAACTCTTCCAGCTCGTCGTCGTCGAAGGGCATCGTCAGTACCGCGGAACGACGCGGAACACCTGGAGTTCGCGCGGTACGCCCTTGGCCTTGAACCGCTTGCGGCGGAGGACATAGTCATCGGGATCGAGCTGGTCGAGGGCGGACTCGCTCGCATACACCTCGCCACCGCCCGCCGCATCGCAGACCCGCGCCGCGATGTTCACGTCCACACCGAGGAAATCCGAACCGACCGCTCGCGGGGTGCCGGTGTGCAGCCCGGCGCGCAGAGCCGGCCGGAAGCCGCCGACTACGATCGCGCTCACCGCACCCACCGCCTCGTGAGCTGCGGCGATAGCCTCCCCCGGATCGAGGAAGACCGCCATCGTGCCGTCGCCGAGCGTTTTCACCACCTGGCCGCCGCGCGCCCTGATCACCTCCTCGCACGCAGCGTTGACGGCGGTCAACAACTCCAGCACCTGGTCGTCTCCGGCGCGCAGCGCCCAGGACGAGAAGCCGACGAGGTCGGTGAAGAGAATCGTGGCCGGGATCGGACCGGCCGGGTCGGGGCGTCTGCGTTCGATGAGCGACTGCCAGACGGCCACCGAGGCCAGACCGAGTTCCCGGATCGCGCTGGGACGGTCGGGCCGCACGTCGTTGAGGAGGCGGGCGACCCGGTCGGAGGTGCGGTCGCCGGACGGGAGTCTGCCGTCCACCGGCGCGAGCCTGCGCGCGATCTGAGCGGCCCGAACAGCCGCCTGGCTCTCATCGGTGCGCGCGAGCAGTTCCCCCGCCCGGTGAAGAGGACGCACGGAGACGACGTCGGGAGCCGAGTCGTCGCGCCGTTCGTCGTTCACCCTGACGATCTTAACGGCGTTCGCGCGCGCCGCCGGCTCCGGAAGTCCGTGACCTGCCTCTCCCGGCTCGGCAGCCGGCGGTCAACGCAAGCGTTCGGCCTCACTCGCCAGCCGCAGGACCTCGGCGGCCAGGTCGGTCAGCGTCTGACGATCGGCCTTCTCCCCGAGTGCGGTCGACAAGTCCTCCGCAGCGCAGCGGAGCGCGAACATCCGGTCTCCGAGGTCTTCGGCCTCCGCGTGGCTGAGGATGATCGCATCCTCGGGAATAGAGGTGCCCTCGAGGAGCGTTCTCTGTTCGTAGGCGCGCTGCCGGCACGACCGCTTGCAGTACTTGCGTCTGCGCCCCCGCTCCGAATCCACCATCTGACGACCGCACCAGGCGCATGCGTACGGGCGGCGACGAGACTGCGGTTCGTTCGCAGGGCTTTCGGGAGCCGGGGATTCGGACACATCACGACGGTACCGTGGAACGCCGTCCACGTCGTGGACCGCGTAGAATGGACACCGTCACCCGACCGTTTGAGAGGAAGACTTCATGGCTGATCGAGTCCTGCGTGGTAGCCGGCTCGGGGCGGTGAGCTACGAGACCGACCGTGATCACGACCTCGCGCCGCGTCGGCTCGTCCAGTACCGCACCGACAACGGTGAGATCTTCGACATCCCGTTCGCCGACGATGCGGAGATCCCCGCGACGTGGCCGTGCAAGAACGGCATGGAGGGCAAGCTCCTCGAAGGCGGCGTGCCCGAGGAGAAGAAGGGCAAGCCGCCGCGCACGCACTGGGACATGCTCCTGGAGCGCCGCTCCGAAGAGGAACTCGAGGTGCTGCTGGCCGAGCGTCTGGACCTGCTCAAGCAGCGCCGGCGCGGCGGTTCGGCATAACCGCGACGCAATACGACGTCAGCCCCCGGAGAAATCGATTCTCCGGGGGCTGATTCGTTTCCGGGTGCGAGCCCGTGCCGAATACTAGCGTCCGCGGAGCCTGTCGAGGCGGCCGCGGATTCCCCACCGGGCGACGTTGAGGAACGATTCCGCGATCACGCCGCCGTCCATCTTCGACTCGCCGATCTCGCGTTCGGTGAAGGTGATCGGCACCTCACGGATCGTGAAGCCGTTCTGCAGCGAGCGCCACGCGAGGTCGATCTGGAAGCAGTAGCCCGCCGACTCCACCTGATCGAGACCGATCTTCTCCAGCACCTCTCGGCGGAAAGCGCGGTAACCGGCGGTGATGTCTTTGACCTTGGCGCCGAGCGCCAGCCGCGCATACGTGTTGGCGCCCTTGGAGAGGAGCTCGCGGCGCTTGGGCCAGTTCACCAGCTCGCCGCCGGGAACGTATCGCGAACCGATCACCAGGTCGGCGCCCTCATTGATGCCCTCCAGCAGCCGGAACAACTGCTCGGGAGCGTGACTGCCGTCGGCGTCCATCTCGACGATGACCGCGTAGTCACGCTCCAGACCCCACGCGAATCCGGCCAGATAGGCCTTGCCCAGACCGTCCTTGACGGTGCGATGCATGACGTGAATGCGGGCCGCCGGGTCGTCCGCTGCGAGCCGGTCGGCGACCTCGCCCGTGCCGTCCGGGCTGGAGTCGTCGACCACCAGCACGTGAATGCCCTGCTGAGCGGTCAACAGGCGACCGACGATGTGTGGCAGGTTCTCGCGCTCGTTGAAGGTCGGGATCACCACGAGGGCGCCCTCGCCGTTCGCCCCGACGATGCGCGATTCAGGTTGCCTGCTGGCCATCGTGCTCCTTCTTCGTGGCCGGTCCCCTCCGACCGGCGAACACATCGAGGCTAATGCGTCCGCGCAGCGCGTACAAAAATGCCACCACCGTGGCGAGGATCGCGAGCCGCTGCGGCCAGGGGCCGAGCCTGACGGCGAGGGTCTGCCCGGACCGCAACTCCATGCGGGCCTGCAGGACGTCGGGTGTGAAGATCTCGCTCTCGGCGATCAGCGAACCGTCCGGCGCGATGAGCGCGCTGACTCCGCTGGTGGCCGCCACGACGACGCTGCGACCCGTCTCCACGGCACGGACCTGCGACATCGCCAGCTGCTGGTAGGTCATGTCGGTCTTGCCGAAGGTCGCATTGTTGGTCGGCACGAACAGGATCTGTGCGCCTTCGCGAACCGATTGCGCGGGTGCGCGGTCGAAAGCCACCTCCCAGCAGGTCGACACGCCCATCACCACGTCTCCGTGACGGGTGTGCGCGGTGAGGACCGCGGGTCCCGTGCCCGGCCGGAAGTCGCCGGCTCGATCGGCGTACGACGAGAAGATCCGGAAGAAGCTGCGCCACGGGAGGTATTCGCCGAAGGGCTGGACGATGTGCTTGTCGTACCGTCCCGAGGGCTGGTCGTCGGCGAATCCGCCGTGTTCGCCCCAGAGCAGCACGGTATTGGTGGTGCCGCCGCCGTCGAGGGGAATCCAGGTGCCGAAGGCCACCGGGGCGCCGACGGCCGTGACGGCCGCCCGGATGCTCTCGGCGGAGTCCCGGTACACCGTCGGAGGCGCGTCGGCCGCGTTCTCCGGCCACAGCACCAGGTCGGGCCTGCTGCGCCGGCCGGAGTCGATCTCGGCGGCGAGCCCGAGCGTCTCCCGGACGTGATTGTCGAGGACGGCGCGGCGCTGGGTGTCGAAATCGAGGCCCAGTCTCGGCACGTTTCCCTGCACGGCGGCGATGTCGCTGGTGCCGGCCGACGACGTCAGCGGGCTTCCGATGCGCGACAGCGCCGCACCGGCGGCTAGGGGCACGACCACCACCCCGATCGCCAGAGCGGCACCCGCCGATCGGGCGGTCCTGGTCGGTCGATGCAGGAGCCTGCCGATGACCTCCACCGCGGAGGCCCCGGTGAGCGCGATCACGAAGGCGACGCCGGGAACGCCGATCACCGACGTGAGCGGCAGGTACCAGCCGTCCACCTGGCTGAAGGCGGTACGCCCCCAGGGAAAGCCCCCGAAGGGGAAGGCGGAGCGGACGGCTTCGACGGTGACCCAGCTGAGTGCGAACCACAGCGGCCGCGCGCGCAGCCGCATGGTGACCGCCGCAAGAGCGCCGAAGAGCGCGAGATAGCCGGCCATCACGGCGGCGAGCGCGAGCCACGGCAGTGGTCCAACGTACTCCCCTATCCACGGCAGCAGCGGGACGAAGAAGGCGAGGCCGAAGACGAAGCCGGACCCGGCGCAGCTCTTCACCGACGGGCGGCCGATGGTCATGACGGCGTACAGCAGCCCCAGTGAGACGGGCGCCAGCCACCACACATGGTGCAGAGGCGGAAACGACGCGTACATCAGGCCGCCGGCCGCCGCGGCGACCGGGACCCGCTGCCACCAACGGACGGCGGTCACGCGCGACGGAAGATGGTCCGGCCTCCGGCGACGGTCTCGACGCACTCGGGCAGTCGAGCTCCCGGTGCCACATCCGGCAGGGCCGGCACCCGCGAGCGCGGATCGGTGGACCACCGCTGCACGTTCTCGGTGGCCGCTGCGACCACGAGTTCGTCCACCTCCCACACGGCGTAGTGCGCGGGCGCACCGGGGACCAGCGTTCCGGTGAGGCCGTCGTTGACCCCGCCGGCGCGCCAGCCGCCGCGGGTGCACGCCGCGAAGGCGGCGCGCGGCGAGATCGAACTCGAGGCCGTGCGATGGTGCGCCGCGGCCCGGACGGTGGACCACGGGTCGATGTCGCACACCGGGGAGTCGCTGGAGAAGGCGAGGGACACTCCGGCCTTCGCGAGCATCGCGAAATCGTTCAACCCGGTACCCCGATCGCCGAGGCGCGTGGCGTACAGATCCTCGGTGCCTCCCCATGCGGCGTCGAACAGCGGCTGCATGCTCGCGACGGCGCCGCACCGGGCGAAGATCTCGGCCTGGGCGCGGGTGACCATCTCCGCGTGTTCGAGACGGTGAACGCACCGCGCCAGGGCCGGCGTGCCGAGTTCGGCCGCCAACACCTCCATCGCATGAGCGACGGCGGCCGCGGCGGCGTCACCGATCATGTGGAAGCCGGCCTGCACGCGGGCCTCGGTGGTGGCGCGCAGGTGATCGAGGATCACCTGCTCGGAGAGGTAGCTGACACCGCTGGTGCTCGACCAGTCGCTGTAGGGCTCGCACAGCCAGGCGGTGTGGGAGCCGAGCGCGCCGTCGACGAACAGGTCGCCGCCGATGGCATCGGCCCCGGTGCGGTCGAGGATGTGCCGCACCTCGTCGACGGACGACGCCGCCTCGCCCCAGTACCGCCGCACGCCGACCCCGTGGTCGAGGTCGGCGAGCGACCGGAAGTCGTCGAGCCCGCTGATGTCGGGGCCGCCGTTCTCATGGACGGCGACCACACCGCGGGCGGCCGCGTGGTCGAGGGCCCGCAACTGGGCGCGCCTGCGCGCGGTGGCACCGATCAGATTGCGCGCTGTGGTGCGGACCCGGTGGTGCGCGTCCGCGACGAGCGGCTGTTCGGGCGAGTACCCGTGCTCGGACTCGAGTCCCGGAACCAGGCGGCGCAGCCCCGACGACGCCGCGGCCGAATGCTCATCGATCCGGGCGAGGTACACGGCGCGGCCGCCGGCGACGGCGTCGATGTCGGACGTGGTCGGCGGCGAGTCCTGGCCCGGCTCGTCACTCGACCACGCCGATGCGTCCCAGCCGAGCCCCCAGACGAGGTCCTCATCGTGCTCGGAGAGGTACTCGGCCAGCATCCGCAGGCATTCCGAGCGGCTGCCGGCTCCGGACAGGTTGAGGCCGCCGAGCGCGATGCCGGTGTCGGTGAGATGAACATGGCAGTCGACGAACGCGGGGCTGACGAACCGTCCCTGCAGATCGATCACGTGCGCGTCCGGGTGCAGGGCCCGGCCGACGTCGTCGGTCCCGACCCATACGACCGTCCCGTCGGTCACCGCCATCGCGGTGGCGTCGGGTACCGCCGGCGAGGAGTAGACCATGCCTCCGAGGAGCAGCTGCGTCGTCACGCCGTCATTCTCCCAGACGGGTCTTCTGCCGCGCCGGTCGCGGTTCGCCAAGGTGACGGACTACTCAGTCGCGGCGGGTCGGCGGCAGCGACGGTGCGTCGGCGTGAACCGAGCCGTCCGGGTTGCGCACCGTGGTGTCCACGACCACGCCTTCGACCGTCCCGTCGACGTAACCGTGCCCGCCGAACCCGAAGCCTCGGCCGCCGGCGGGCCGGCCCCCGAGGTCGATCACCGTCATCCGGCCGGCCATCGCCGTGGCTCTGCGGGCAGCGGTGGCGGCGACCACCGGTCGCAGCAGGCGGCGCGCCGGCGGAGTCATCAGCAACAGTCCGACGATCGTCGACACGATCCCGGGAAGGATCATGAGCGTGGCGGTGACCGCGAACAGAGCGGAGTCGGTGATCGGGCGGCCCGCGCCGATCTCGTTCCGCATCGCCTTGCGCATGTCGGTGCCCAAGGTGCGGGCTCGGCGCCCGAGCACCGCGAACCCCACGCCGGCGGCGAGCACGGTGATGAGGAATGCCCAGGCGAATCCGAGGAAGTGCGCCATCGCCCAGAAGGCCGCGATCTCGGCGATCACATAGCCGACGAACAGGTATCGCATGTCAGGTCCTCTCTGCGCCGGTGCAGTCACCGGCGCTCACACAGAGTTCAACGAACGAGGACCCGGTTTTGCTCCCCCGCTGCTCAGCGACCTCGGCGCAGGCGGCTCACTCCTGTTCCGAGCGCGCCTCGATGTCGCCCTCGGCTTCGAGGTACACGCGGCGGAGTTCGGTCAGCATGTCGGCGGGTGGCTCGTGCCACATCTTCCGCTCCACCGCCTCGAGAAGCCTTTCGGTGATGCCGTGCAGGGCCCAGGGGTTGGCCGCATCGAGGAACTCGCGGTTGGTCTCGTCGAGCACGTACTGCTCGGTGAGCTGCTCGTACATCCAGTCGGCCACCACATCGGTGGTGGCGTCGTATCCGAAGAGGTAGTCGACGGTGGCAGCCATCTCGAAGGCCCCCTTGTATCCGTGCCTGCGCATTGCCGCGAGCCAGCGCGGGTTGACCACCCGCGCGCGGAACACGCGGGAGGTCTCTTCGTGCAGGGTGCGGGTGCGTACCGAGTCCGGGCGCGTGGAATCGCCGATGTAGGCCTCCGGTGCGGTGCCGGTGAGCGCCCGCACGGTGGCGACCATCCCGCCGTGGTACTGGAAGTAGTCGTCCGAATCGGCGATGTCGTGTTCGCGGGTGTCGGTGTTCTTCGCCGCCACCGCGATGCGGCGGTACGCGGCCCGCATGTCTTCGACGGCGGCGACTCCGTCGAGACCGCGGCCGTAGGCGTAGCCGCCCCACTCGGTGTAGACCGCGGCCAAGTCCTCGTCGGTGCGCCACTGCTTGGAGTCGATGAGCTGCAACAGGCCGGCGCCGTACGTGCCGGGCCGCGAGCCGAAGACGCGCGTGGTGGCGCGGCGGGCGTCCCCGTGTTCGGCGATCGCCGCCCGAGCGTGCGCGGCGACGTAATTCTGCTCGTCCGGCTCGTCGGCGTCGGCCGCGAGCTGCACGGCATCGTCCATCATCGCCACGACGTGGGAGAACGCGTCGCGGAAGAAGCCGGAGATCCGCACCGTCACGTCGATCCGCGGGCGGCCGAGTTCGGCGAGCGGCACGAGCTCCAGATCGACCACGCGGCGCGAGCCCTCGTCCCACACCGGCGTGACGCCCAGCAGCGCCAGGACCTCCCCGATGTCGTCGCCGGAGGTACGCATGGCGCTGGTCCCCCACACCGAGAGCCCGACGGACTCCGGGTACTCGCCGTGGTCGGCGAGATAGCGCTCGAGAAGCGAATCAGCCATCGCCCGACCGGTCTCGGCGGCCAGCTGCGACGGGACGGCCTTCGGGTCGACGGAGTAGAAGTTGCGACCCGTGGGGAGCACGTTGATCAGGCCGCGCAACGGCGATCCGCTCGGGCCGGCCGGGATGAACCCGCCGGCGAGCGCATGCAGGACCCGGTCCGTCTCGCACGTGGTCTGGCGCAGTCGCGGGATCACCTCGTCCCCGGCGAAGGCCAGGATCCGGTGCACGTCGTCGGGGTGGCCGTCGGCCGCGGCCGCGACGGCCTCGGGGGTCCAGCCCCCCTCGGCGCAGGTGCTGACCAATCGCCTGGCGATCGCCTCCACTCGGTCGACCTCCCCGCGCGCCGAGGCGTTCTCGGTGAGTCCGAGGGCCTCGCGCAGTCCGGGCAGCGTCTGCGAGCCGCCCCAGAGCTGGCGGGCGCGCAGCATCGCGAGCACGAGGTCGATCTCCATCTCGCCGTCGGGCGCCTGCCCGAGGACGTGCAGGCCGTCGCGGATCGCGGCGTCCTTGATCTCGCAGAGCCATCCGTCCACGTGCAGCAGCATGTCGTCGAAGACGTCCTCGTCGGGCCGCTCGGAGAGCCCGAGGTCCTGGTCCATCTTGGCCGCGGTCAGCAGTGTCCAGATCTGTTGCCGGATGGCGGGGAGTTTGGCCGGGTCGAGCGCCGAGATGTTGGCGTGCTCGTCGAGCAGCTGCTCGAGACGGTTGATGTCGCCGTACGTCTCGGCTCGCGCCATCGGCGGGATGAGGTGATCCACCAGGACCGCGTGCGCGCGCCGCTTGGCCTGCGTTCCCTCGCCGGGGTCGTTGACGAGGAACGGGTAGATCAGCGGCAGATCGCCCAGTGCCGCGTCGGTGCCGCAATCGGCCGAGAGCGCCACCATCTTGCCGGGCAGCCACTCCAGATTGCCGTGTTTTCCGATGTGCACCACGGCGTCGGCTCCGAAGCCCCAGCCGTCCCGATCGGGTCGCGACGCGAGCCACCGGTAGCTGGCGAGATAGTGGTGCGAGGGCGGAAGATCCGGATCGTGGTAGATCGCGACCGGGTTCTCACCGAACCCGCGGGGCGGCTGCACCAGCAGCACGATGTTCCCGAAGACCATCGCAGCGATCACGATCTCGCCGTCGGGGTCGTGAGAGCGGTCCACGAACAGTTCGCCCGGAGGCGGACCCCAGTGCTCGACGACGTCGGAGCGCAACTGCTCCGGCAGCGTCTGGAACCACCGCGAGTAGTCGGCGGCGCCGACGCGGATCGGGTTCGCCGCGAGCGCCTCCTCGGTGAGCCAGTCGGCGTCCTGCCCGCCGGCGTCGATCAGCGCGTGCATCAGGGCGTCCGGATCGTCGTCGTCGGGCCGTGATCCCAAGCCAGGGACGGCCGCGTCGCCGCCGGCCGGACCGATATCGTAGCCCGCATCCCGGAGGGCGCGCAGCACTCCGACCAGGCTGCGCGGCGTGTCGAGACCGACCGCGTTGCCGATGCGGGCGTGCTTGGTGGGGTACGCCGACAGCAGCAGGGCCACCTTCTTCTCCGCCGGTGTCACGTGCCGCAGCCGCGCATGGGCGACGGCGATGCCGGCGACGCGCGCGCATCGTTCGGGGTCGGGTGCGTAGAACGGGAGCCCGTTGTCGTCGAATTCCTTGAAGGAGAAGGGTGCGGTGATGATGCGGCCGTCGAACTCGGGCACGGCCACCTGGCTGGCGACGTCGAGTGGGGTCAGACCGTCGTCGTTGGCTGCCCAGTCGGACCGGGAACTGGTGGAGCAGAGCCCCTGCAGGATCGGGATGTCGAGCGCGGCGAGGCGCTCGACGTTCCAGGATTCGTCGTCGCCGCCGGCCGAGGCGAGCGCCGGCGTCGACCCGCCCGCGGCCAGCACCGTCACCACGAGCGCGTCGTATTCGGCGAAATGCTCGATCAGTTCATCGGGTGCGCTGCGCAGGGAGGCGCAGAAGACTCCGGTGGCGCGGGCCCCGTGGGCCTCGATCGCATCGCAGAGGGCGGCGACGTAGTCGGTGTTGCCCGCGAGATGCTGGGCGCGGTAGTACAGCACCGCCACCGCGGGCGCGTCGTCCGGGACGGCGGCCGCCGGCCGCTCGAGTACCCCCCAGTCCGGTGTCTGCGTCGGGCTGTCGAAGCCGAGCCCGGTGAGCAGCACGGTGTCGGAGAGGAAGTTGTGCACCGCGAGGAGGTTCTCGCGGCCGCCGGCCACGAAGTACGCGTGCGCCTGCGCGGCGACGCCGGCCGGCACCGTCGACAGTGCCATCAGATCCGGATCCGGATTGTGCTCCCCCGACAGCACGACCACCGGCGCCCGGCCGGCGAGGACCGCTGCCAGCCCGTCCTCCCACACCTGCTTTCCGCCGAGCAGCCGGACGACCACCAGGTCGGCGCCGTCGAGCAGCCCGGGCAGATCGTCGATCAGCGTGCGGGCCGGATTCGCGACCCGGAAGTCGGCACCGCAGGTGGCGGCCGTGCGCAGGTCGGTGTCGGAAGTGGAGAACAGGGTGATCACGGTGATACTCCTCGCCGGGAGTGCGCGCCCGGCGTCGTACGGTCACATCGGCCCGGTGGACCGAAGGTCGCCTGACGCTGCGGGTCTGACTCGGGACACGCCGGCAGTGGCGGGCGGTGTCCCACACAGTGGCGCGACCGTGCCGGACTCGAACCGGCTTCCGCGCGGGCAGGCTGGGCTTCACTGTAGGCCATATCCTGGAGGGGTGAACAAACCCGCCGACCGCTGTCCCGGCGTCTTCCGCACCCATCCGGCCGACGACGGCCGGCTGGCCCGGATCCGGTTGTCGGGCGGGCAGGTGGAACCGGCCGCGCTGGAGGCGCTGGCACTGGCCGCCGAGGAGTTCGGCGACGGCCACATCGAGATCACCGTCCGCGCGAACCTGCAGGTGCGCGGGATCGCCGACGACCGCGTGGACGCCTTCGCCGACCGCATCCTGGCGGCCGGACTCGCCACCGACCGGGCTCACGACCGCGTCCGGAACATCGTGGTGTCGCCGCTGAGCGGTCGGATCGGCGGTCTGGCCGATGTCCGGCCCGCTGCTCGCGAACTGGAGGCCGAACTGCATCGGCATCAGTGGACCCGCGACCTCTCGGGCCGGTTCTGGTTCGGCTTCGACGACGGCCGCGGTGACGTCAGGGGCCGCGACGTCGACGTGCTCGGCGCGGCCGTGAGTCCCGACGAGGCGGCGATCCATCTCGGGGGCGTCCCGACCGGCCGGGTGGTGCCGCTGACGGAACTGCCCGCCGCGATGGTCGCCGCCGCGGCGTCGTTCCACGAGCACCGTGCCGACGAGTGGCGGATCCGGGAACTCGACGGTCGGGCCCGCGCTGCGGTCTCGGGCGCCGTGGCGGGCTTCGGGCGTCTGGCACCGACCGAAGCCGCGGCCTCCGCGAATGGCGGCCGGCCGGACGTCCGAGAGCCCATCGTCGGATGGTTCGAGCAATCGGACGGACGGGTGCTGCTCGGTGCCGTCACCGAGTTCGGCCGGCTCTCGGCACGGCAGGCGCAGTTCGCCGGCGCCATCGGCACGCCGATCCTCATCACGCCCGAGCGCGAGATCCTGATTCCCGACCTCACCGAGGCCGTGGCCGAGACCGTGGTGCGCGTGCTCGCCCCGCTCGGGTTCATCTTCGATTCGGCCAGTCCGTGGACGAGATTCAGCGCTTGCACCGGCTCGCCCGGATGCGGCCGGTCGCACGCCGACGTCCGCGGCGACCTGCTCGCGCACCTCGGTGCCCCGGATGCGGCGCCCGGTCGCGAACGCGAGCATTGGCTGGGCTGCGACCGCGGGTGCGGATCCCCGAACGGTCCGCACGTCCGGCGGATCGCCACGGGCGACGGCTACCGCACCGACCGTCGCGTCCCGGGCGGCTGATTCCCACCGGCACGGCGCGGGGCCGTACCGGGTCCACCGCCGCCGCCTCGGGTGCGTAATCTTGGGCACACCATGACCGAGTATGTCCGCGACGGAGCCGAGATCTACCGTCAGTCGTTTGCCATGATCCGCGCCGAATCCGATCTGACGGGCTTTCCCGCCGACCTCGAGCCGGTGGTGGTCCGGATGATCCACGCGTCCGGACAGACCGACCTCACCGACGACGTGGTGGCGACCCCGGGAGTGGTGACGGCCGCTCGCGCCGCCTTGGCAGCGGGCGGGCCGATCCTCTGCGACACCAACATGGTCGCGTCGGGTATCACGCGGCTGCGGCTTCCCGCCGACAATGCGGTCCGCTGTCACCTCAAGGAGCCGGGGATCGCCGATCTCGCCGAGCGGATCAGCAACACTCGGACCGCCGCGGCGCTGCAGTACTGGCGCGACGACCTCGACCGCGCCGTGGTCGCGATCGGCAACGCTCCCACCGCGTTGTTCGCGCTCCTCGACCTGATCGACCAGGGCTGGCCTCGTCCGGCCGCGATCGTCGGCGCACCGGTGGGCTTCGTCGGCGCCGCCGAATCATGTGCGGCGCTCGCCGACCGCACTGATCTGGAGTTCATCACCGTCACCGGCCGACGCGGCGGCTCGGCGATCACCGCGGCCGCGGTCAACGCTCTCGCGAGCACGGCGGAATGAGCGGTCCGGTGATGTCGACGACGGGAGCGGACTCCGCTGTGAACGGAAAACTGTGGGGTGTCGGCCTGGGGCCGGGCGACTCCGAACTGGTGACGGTTAAGGCTGCGCGGATCATCGGCGAGGCCGACGTGATCGCGTATCACTGTGCACGGCACGGTAATTCGATTGCCCGCTCGGTCGCGGAACCGTATCTGCGCAAAGGCCAGATCGAAGAACGGCTGATGTACCCGCTCACCGTGGAGACCACCGATCATCCCGGCGGCTACGCGGGCGCGATGGCCGACTTCTACGCCGAGAGTGCCGAACTCCTCGCCGGGCACCTGGCCGCCGGACGCGATGTGGCGCTGCTCGCCGAGGGCGACCCGCTGTTCTTCAGCTCGTACATGCACATGCACAAGCGGCTCGTCGACCGGTTCGAGGCGCAGATCATTCCCGGGGTGACGTCGGTGAATGCGGCGTCCGCGGCGCTCGGCATCCCGCTCGTCGAAGGCGAGGAGACGCTGACGGTCCTGCCAGGAACCGCCGAGGCCGGCGAGCTGATCGCGCATTTCCGGTCCGGCGAGGCCTTGGCGATCATGAAACTCGGCCGCACCTTCGTGAAGGTGCGCGACGCTCTGGCCGCCGCCGGGCGTCTCGACGAGGCCTGGTACGTCGAAAGGGCGTCCACCGACCGCCAGCGCGTGGAGCGCGTGGCCGACGTCGACCCGTCGTCGGTGCCCTATTTCTCCCTGATCGTGGTACCCGGGCGACGCAACAATCCGCTCGCCGCGGGAGGCGACCGTTCGCGCGGTGAAGTGGTGGTGGTCGGCCTCGGTCCCGGACCGGTGGACCAGACGACGCCGCAGGTGGCCGCGGAGTTGGCAGCGGCGACCGATTTCGTCGGATACAAGACCTACCTCGACCGGGTGGTGGCGCGCCCCGGACAGCGCGTCCACGCCAGTGACAATCGAGTCGAGGCCGAACGCGCGGAGTTCGCCCTCGACCTGGCCTCGCGCGGCGCCAGGGTGGCCGTCGTGTCGTCGGGCGATCCGGGGGTGTTCGCCATGGCGACTGCGGTGGCGGAGGCTGCTGCGGAGGAACGGTGGGCGCATGTGCCCGTGCGAGTGACGCCGGGGGTGAGCGCCGCGCACGCGGTGGCGGCCGCTGTCGGTGCGCCGATCGGCCACGACTTCGCCGTGATCTCCCTGTCGAACCTGCTCAAGCCCGGATCGGTCATCGAGGAGCGGCTCCGGCACGCGATCGCCGCCGACCTGGTGATCGCGATCTACAATCCGGCGTCGCCGAAACGCGTGGAGCAGATCAAACGTCTCAAGGAACTCCTGACCGAACTGGTTCCGGCCGACCGCGTGGTGATCGCGGGCCGTGACGTGGGCGGCCCGGGACAGCGCCTGACGGTGACCACGGCCGCGGACTTCGATCCGGCGACAGTCGACATGCGCACGCTGTTGATCATCGGCTCGTCGATGACCACCCTCGCCCGCAGGCCGGGCGGCGACCTCGTGTACACCCCGCGGCACTACGCCTAGCGGATCTCTCCTCGGCCGGCCGGCCCGGACAGCCAGTCGAGGGCCTCGCTCGGGGTGTCGACGCGCGCGATCCCGTCGGGTTCCGCGGGACGGTCGACGACGATCACCTCGACACCGAGCCGCGCGGCGGCGCGGAGTTTGGCGACGGTCATCTCTCCCCCGCTGTTCTTCGTGACCAGCACGTCGATGCGGTGCTCGCGCAGCAGCGCCGTCTCATCGGCGAGACGGTACGGGCCGCGGGAGCGGAGAACCCGGTGATGCGGCGGAAGCGGCCCCTCGGGCGGATCCACCACCCGAATCAGGAACCACGCTTCGTCGATCTCCGCGAACTCGGACACGTCCTGTCTTCCGGTGGTGAGGAATACCCGGCTCCCGCCCCTCTCGGCGACCGCGGTCGCGGCGGCGGCGATGTCGGGCACGCGCGTCCAGCGCTCGCCGGCCCCGGGTGACCACGGAGGTCGGGCGAGGCGTAGATATCCGACCCCGGTCAGTTCCGCCGCCGCGACGGCGTTCGGCGTGATTCTGGCGGCGAACGGGTGCGTCGCGTCGACGATCGCGGTTATTCCGGCCTCGCCGATCCACGCGGCGAGACCGTCGACGCCGCCGAAGCCGCCGACGCGCACCCGGCCGACCGGCAGACGCGGATCGGCGACTCTGCCCGCGAGGGAGGTGACGACCGGAACACCGGACTCATCGAGCAGGCGTGCGAGTTCGCGCGCCTCGCCGGTTCCGCCCAGGATCAGCACGGACGGCTCAGGCATGGCGGTCCTCACGCAGCTTCGTCATCCGGGCATGCGAGTAGAGATAGCTGTCGGTGACGTCGGGATGCGTCCGGGCGTCCAAGACGCGCCCGACGAAGATCACGGCGGTCTTGGTGATGCGCGCCGCCGACAGTTCCGCGGGCAGTTCGTCGAGCCGGCAGCGCACGATCCGCTGATCGGGGCGCGAGGCGTACGCGACCGTCGCCGTCGGGCAGTCGGCGCCGTAGTGCGGCGCCAGTTCGGCGACGATCTGCTCGGTGCGGTGTGCGGCGAGGTGGAGGGCGAGAGTGACGCCGCTGCGAGCCAGGGAACCGAGGTCCTCCCCCGGCGGCATATCGGTCGAGAGCGTCGAGACGCGCGTCACCATCAGACTCTGCCCCACTCCCGGGACGGTCAGCTCGGTGTCGAGGGCGGCCGCCGCCGCCGCGAACGCGGGCACCCCGGGAATCAGTTCGTAGGCGATGCCCAGTTCGCGCAGACCGCGCTGCTGCTCGGTCAACGCCGAGTACAGGGCGAGATCGCCGGAGTGGAGTCGGGCCACGTCGTGACCGGCGGCGTCGGCGCGTGCGAGTCTGCTCAGGATCTCCGTCAGCGGCATTCGCGCGGTGTTCACGATCTCGGCACCGTCGGGCAGACGACCGAGGAGTTCGTCTGGCACCAGCGATCCCGCGTACAGGCACACCGTGCATCGACTGAGGATCTCGGCGCCGCGAACCGTGATGAGGTCGGCTGCCCCCGGGCCGGCGCCGATGAAGTAGACGGTCATGTGTCCTCCCGCGCGGCGTCGTCTTTCACCGCGACCCATTGGACGATCGGCAGAGCGGGTCGCCACGCCGTGAGGCGGCCCAGTGGTGCGGCACGTTCCACGGACAGGCGGGTGAGGCTCCCCCCGTACCGCTCCTGCGCGTCGATGAACAAGTGCTGGGTCTCGATCGCGACCGCGTTTCCGACGATGCGTCCGCCAGGCATCAGCGCATCCCAGGCGGTGTCGAGGACGTCGCGGTCGACGCCGCCCCCGAGGAAGACCGCGTCGGGGTCGGCGGCTCCGGCCAGCGCCTCGGGCACCGCGCCGGCCAGCGTGAGCCGGTGACCGACGCCGAGCTTCTCGGCATTGCGTCGCAGGGCGGCGGCCCGGAGCCGGTCGGCCTCGAAGGCGACGGCCCGGCCGTCGCGCGTGCACCGCAGCCACTCGATACCGATGCTTCCGGCGCCCGCGCCGACGTCCCACAGCAGTTGTCCGGCGGCGGGAGCCAGGGCCGAGACAGAGAGTGCCCGCACGGTCTGTTTCGTCAGCTGGCCGTCGTGCTCGTACGCCTCGTCGGGCAGTCCCGGGCAGTGCGACGAACTCGGGCCCACACAGTCGAGCGCGGTGATGTTCAGTGGCGCGCACGGGCGGTCGTCCCATGAGCGAGCCAGTCCGGTCCGGACGGCCTGCGTCGCGGCTCCGAGATTCTCGAGCACACTCATCGTGGTCCAGCCGTACCCGTGCGCCCGGCACAGCTCCGCGATTTCGGCCGGTGTGGAGCCGTCTCTGGACAGGACCAGAAGGCGGATGCCGTCGCCGAGTTCGGGAACCACCGCCGAGGCGGGTGCGGTGACTGTGCTGACGATGGTGGTGGATGCCAGGTCCCAGCCCAGTTCGGCGGCCGCGAGCGAGACGCTCGACGGTGCCGGGACGATGGTGACGCGGTCGCGACCGACCTGTCGGACGATGGTGGAGCCGATGCCGTGGAACATCGGATCACCGCTGGCCAGCACGTGAATCGTGCCATGTGCCGAGCTGTCGCGCAGCACTTCGCGCAGGTGCTCGGACATCGGCGAACGCCACGGCACAGTATCCGCGGTCAGGTGTTCGGCGACCAGGTCGAGTTGGCGCGCCGAACCGTACACCGTCGTCGCCTCGTCCAGCGCTGCTCGGGCGCGGGCGCTCAGTCCGCTCCATCCGTCGGCTCCGATTCCCACCACGACGAAGCGGGCGGGCTGCTTCGGCCCGGACTCTCCCGTCATCGCGGCAGCCTCCGCCAGACGGGGCGGGGAAGCAGGCGCATGCCGAAGAAGATGGGCCGGAGCACACCGGGGATCCACACCTCGCCTCTTCCCTTGCGATAGGCCTTGGCGACGGCGTCGGCGACCTGGTCCGCGGTCCTGGCGAAGGGAGCGGGCTCGACTCCGGAGGCCATCAGCTCGCGTGTCATCGCACCGACCACGAATCCTGGCCGCGCGAGGAGGAGGCGGACGCCGGAACCGTGCAGCGCGTCGGCCAGCCCGCTCGCGAAGCCGTCGAGCCCGGCCTTGGTGGAGCCGTACACGTAGTTCGCGCGGCGCACGCGGACACCGGCGACCGACGAGAACACGATGATCGTGCCCGACCCCTGGCGTCGCAGGGCCACCGCGAGAGGAGTCATCACGCTTATCTGCGCGTAGTAGTCGGTGTGGGCGATCTGCAAGGCGTGGGCCACATCGGTCTCCGACCGGGCCGCGTCGCCGAGAATCCCGAACGCCACGATCGCGACGTCCACCCGGGCACCGTCGCGGAACAGCGATTCGACGAGTGCGGTATGCGAGGCGATGTCGTCGGCGTCGAACGCCACGGTGTCGACCGCGGTCGCGCCCGCCGACAGCAATGTCTGCGTCTCACCGGCCAGGTCGTCGGGTCGGCGCGCGGCGAGGACCACGCGATTTCCCTCGGCCAGGCGCGCCGCCGTCGCCACCCCTATCTCGCTGCGTCCACCGAAGACCACGATCGTTCCCACCGGACCAGTATCGCCGGTGCTGCCGGACCGCGACGCGGCCGGGTCGATGACGGCGCGACGTCGCCGATACCGTGGGGACCATGAGCCGAACCGTCGCCGAACTGTCCGCCGAAGCCGCCCAGATGCTGTCCGAGTACCACCTCGCGACGCTGGCGACCACCCGAGCCGACGGAACGCCGCATGTGGTGGCAGTCGGCTTCACCTTCGACGGCGACGCGCAGAAGGCACGGGTGATCACCTTCGAGGGCTCGCAGAAGGTGCGCAACGCCGATCGGGGCGGATACGCGGCGCTGACGCACGTGGACGGCCCACGGTGGCTGACCCTCGAGGGTCCGGTGACCGTCCGCCGCGATCCGGTCTCCGTGGCCGACGCCGAGGCACGGTACGCGGCTCGCTACCGGACTCCGAAGCCGAATCCCCGCCGCGTCGTGATTGAGATGGACATCGCGCGCGTGCTCGGGTCGGCCGGAATGTTCGGCACTGCTGCTGCCGGATGAGTCGCGGGCCGAGGTCACGGAGACCTCGATGACGCGAGGTCTTCCCCGAAGATGCGGGGACCGGCGCCGCGCTGCGTCAGATGCAGGGCGCGGACCATGTTGGTGCGTTCGTCCTTCGGGATCGCGATACCGTCGCCGGCCAGGACCGCGCGGGCCGCGGCGACAGCATCAAGCGGGTCGGACTTGCCCCTTGATTCGTTTCTTGTCCTTGCCGCCGCCGTACACTTCGGCCACCGACAGCCCTGCCGCCTGGAGCACGCTGGTGATTCCCCGCCCGTAGCTGCTGGTGCATTCCACCCCGACGGCACTGACGTCGTGACCATCGAGGCACGAAGTCATCGCCCGGTACCCGGCCGAGGTCGCCGGGAACTCTCGCCTCGGCCGGCTCGCCGCCGACCGAGGTGATGACTGCGACGGCGCTCGGCGGGCGGCGGCGGTCAGACAAGACATCGGTTAGGCAACCGGCCAAGCTCCTGATCAGGTCATGGCCACCGCCGCTCGTGAACATTCGACGCCCCACACCGACCGGACAGACCAATTCGTGGACAACCCAGCAGGGGGTCAGTCGTACCCGGAGTCACGACCGTCGTGGAACTACCAACCATCATCAATGTCATACCCCGTTGGTAGAGTTCTGGTAGGTCAAGAAAACATGGTGTGAACAGCTGAAACACTCGGGGGAGGTGACAGCGATGACCGATCCGATCACCGATTCGATCGCCACTGTCGTCGCCACCGGCGCGCTGCCGGCGCGGCCCGCCGAACTACTCGCCCTGATCGATGCCGCGGCGGTCAAACTCGCCGAGACCTCCCTGTCGCCGGAGACCGAACCGGACCTGTTGGCGCACACACAGACCGCCGAACGCATTCGGCGACGCTGGGACGGCGTTTCGTCCAGATTGTTGGTGGAGGTCTCCGACCGCAACGCGCACCGCACCGCCGGCTACCTGAAGCCACACCAATACCTGTCACAAGGCTTGCGGCTGGGAACCCGCGAGGCCGGCCGACGGCTGCGGATGGCCGAGACCATCGGCGAGTTCTCCAACTTCCAAGGTGAAACGCTGCCGCCACGGAAGCCCGCCACCGCCGCGGCAGTGGCGGCCGGGACCGTCGGCGCAGAACACGCACTGGTGATCTCCGCGGTGCTGGCGAAAGTGCCCGGCTGCATCTCACCGGAAGTCAAAGCCCGCGCGGAGGCGGAGTTGGCCGAGGCTGCCGTCGGGTTGAATCCGGATGATCTGGGCAAGGTCGGTGACCGGCTGCTCGCCCATCTGGATCCGGACGGGCAGGAGAGCGATCACGTCGACTGGCAACGCCAACGCGGAATCACCATCCTCCCGCAGGATCGGCAGTTGATGAGCAGAGTCCGCGGCGCGATGACTCCGGAGTTGCGGGCGAAGTTCGAGGTGATCTTGACCGCCTGGGCCGCACCCGGGATGAACAATCCCGCCGACCCCGACTCACCCACCGGAACCATCGACGCCGACGGCATTGACGCCGAGGCTTTGGCGGCGGCGCGGGGCCGGGATCTGCGCAGCGCCGCTCAGCGCACACACGACGCGCTGCTGGCGTTGTGTGATTACGTTCTCGCCCACGGCGGACTCGGAGCACCGAACCGGATACCGGCGGAGTTGGTCATCACCGTCACCGACCAAGAACTCGCCGCCCACGCCGGCATCGCATTGACCGCCACCGGCACCCGTGTTCCGATCGGCGAACTCGTCCGGCTCGCCGCCGACGCCGTCCCGCACCTGGCCGTCTTCCGCAATCACACCAGCGAAGTGCTCTACCAGGGCCGCGGTGCACGGTTCGCGAGTAGAGCGCAGCGGTTGGCGTTGTTCGCCCGCGACCGCGGCTGCACCGCTCCCGGCTGCGACCGCCCCTTCGCGCAGACTCAGGCCCATCACGCACCGGACTGGATCACCCGGGCCGGGCGCACCGACATCGACGCCCTCGGCGCAGCCTGCGGACGCCACAACCGCGCCGTCGGAACCAACCGCGGCCAATGGGAGACCACCACCCTCACCGACGGACCCCACGCCGGACGCATGGCCTGGCGACCAGCCACCACCGATCACCCCTGGCGCCTGAACCCCATCCACCATGCCGGACAAGCACAATCGCTTCACCCGCGCGAGCCGCGATCGCGGGGGCTGCCCCGCCCGATCAGTTCGGCAGGACCACCAGGCCGTGCGGCCGCGAGTTGACCGGTTCACAGCCGTCGGCTGTCACGATGACGATGTCTTCGATACGTGCGCCCCAGTCGCCGTCGAAGTACACGCCAGGCTCCACGCTGAAGGCCATGCCCTCCCGCAGAACGTCCGCATTGCCCGCGACGATGTAAGGCTCCTCATGCACCGACAGCCCGATCCCGTGGCCGGTCCGATGAATGAACCGGTCGCCGAGTCCCGCGTCCACGAGGATGTCGCGGGCCGCGGCGTCGACGCTCTCCGCGGAGACGCCGGGCCGGACCGCAGCGACCGCGGCCGCCTGCGCCCGTTCCAGGACCGCATAGGCCTCGGCGACGTCGGCGCGCGGCGGGCCGAAGCAGTACGTGCGAGTGGAATCGGAGTTGTAGCCGGGCTCCACCGGTCCGCCGATGTCGATCACCACCACGTCGTCTTCGGCGATCACGCGATCGGAATGCTCGTGATGCGGATCGGCGCCGTTGGGCCCGGACCCCACGATGATGAACTCCGCATGAGTGTGGCCCTCGGTGCGAATCGCCGTATCGATATCAGCCGCCACCTCCGCCTCCGTACGGCCCGGCTTCAGAAACTCGGCCATACGCGCGTGAACGCGGTCGATGGCCTCTCCCGCCCTCCGCAGTGCTTCCAGTTCGGCGTCGTCCTTGATCATCCGCAACTCGCGCAGCACCGGCGTCGCCAGATCCGGGGCCACCGAGGTCCGGCGCGCGAACGGGATGAGATGCAGCGCGGGCAGACTGTCGGACACCGCCAGACGCGCCGACTCACCGAGTCCGTCGAGGGCCAGCGCGTACGGGTCATCACCGTCCACCCAGTCGGCTATGCGCAGGCCCAGTTCGCCGATCGCCGACTCGCGAAGAGCCGCCAGTTCGAGCCTCGCGGTCACCACCCGCGCCTGCCCGCTCGCCGGAATCACCAGAGCTGTCAGCCGCTCGAAGGTCTCGGCCGTCGATCCCGTCAGATACCGGAAGTCGGGTCCGGTCCCGACAATGATCGCGTCGTAGCCCGCATCGCGGGTGAGATCGGCTGCCCGTCGCAGACGGCGGGCATACACCTCGGAGTCGAATCTGGTCGCCATGCGTTCAGGGTATTTCACCGGCGGTGTGACAAGGTGATGACCATGACCGGATCATTGATGCTCCTCGACGGAGCGAGCCTGTGGTTTCGTTCGTTCTACGCGCTGCCGGAGAAGATGACCGCACCCGACGGACGCCCGGTCAACGCGGTCCGGGGGTTCGTCGACACGATCGCGGCGCTGGTCACCGCACATCGCCCCACACGGCTGGTGGTGTGCCTCGACCTCGAATGGCGACCATCGTTCCGAACCGATCTGATCCCGTCGTACAAGGCGCACCGGGTCTCCGACGGCGGCGACGGCGCCGAAGAGGTTCCGGAGACCCTCACCCCGCAGGTCGACATGATCCTCGACGTGCTGCGGTGTGCGGGCATCGCGACTTCGGGCGCTGCCGGCTGCGAAGCCGACGATGTCATCGGCACGCTCGCCTTCCACGAGGCCGACGACGAGGTGCTGGTCGTCAGCGGCGACCGCGACCTGCTGCAGGTGGTCGCCGACGATCCGGTCCCGGTCCGCGTGCTGTACGTGGGCAGAGGACTGGCCAAGGCCGAACTGATGGGCCCGGAGGAGGTCGCCGCCAAGTACGGAGTTCCGCCAGAGCGCGCGGGCGTCGCCTACGCCGAGATGTCGATCCTCCGGGGCGACCCGTCGGACGGGCTTCCCGGCGTTCCCGGGATCGGCGAGAAGACCGCCGCGAAACTGCTCACCCAGTTCGGCAGCCTCGACGCGCTGGAGGCAGCGGCCTACGACGACCGGACCGCCGTACCGACACGGGCTCGGAACTCGATCCGCGATTCGAGGGACTACCTGGCTGCGGCCCGCACAGTGGTCGCCGTACGGACCGACGCCGACACCGTCGACAGCACCGAGACCGATGCGCTACCCGCGGCGCCCGCGAACCGGAACGGACTCGACGCCCTCGTCGCCGAGCTCGGGATCGACGCTTCGATCACGCGGCTGGCGAAGGCGCTCGAATGGTGATCGGGAGCCCGCAGCACGGCCGGCGGGCGGTCGGTCCCGCGCGTCAGTTGGTCGGACGCGAGACCTCGTAGGTGCCCTTGTCGTCCTTGACCGTGACGGTGACGTGCTTGTTCTCGCCCTTCACCTTCACCGAGCAGGTGAACACGGTTCCCGCCTTCACTTCCTGACCACTCGGGCACTGGACGTCCTTCACGTCCGACAGACCGTATCCGTCGTCCTGGTTCTTCGCAGTCAGCACCTTCATGACGCCGTCCTGCACCGCGGACTGATTGAACGTCTTCGTGACCCATCCCGGCCAGACGAACGCAGTGAGCGCCACCACGGCCGCGATGAGGACCAGCACGCCGACGATGACGCCGATCAGCTTCCCGGTCGCCTTCTTCGGCGCGGGCTGCGCGGGAGCGTACGGGTTGAGAGTGGGATCGCCGCCGAGCGGCGGAGCCGGCGGCTGCTGCTGACCGAACGGGGCCTGCGCATACGGCTGCTGCTGACCATACTGGGACTGATCGAACTGGGACTGACCGAACTGGGGTTGCCCGTACTGCTGCTGATATCCCTGCTGATACCCCTGCTGCGCGTACGGCTGCTGGCCGTACGCCGGACCCCCCTGCGGAGCACCGGACGGAGCGCCGTACTGGCCCGGCTGCCAGCCGGTCTGCGTCTGCCCCGCCTGTTCCTGCCCCGGCTGCCCGTGCCCCGGCTGCGGCTGACCCGGCTGCGGCTGACCGATCTGCTCGGTGGGGCCCGCGAATGACTGCTGATCTCGCTGCCACGGGCTCTGCTGCTGTCCCGCCGCGTCCGGACGTCGCACCACCGTGGTCTCCTCGTCCCCCGGCTGACCCGGAGCGGTGGGCTCGTTTCCGTTCGTCATGTCGCGCCTTCCTCCTCAGCAGATGCCACCTGCGGCCGTGGCTGGTGTCACGTTACCGCAGCGACTCAATCCAATTCGGAGGCGACGACCCCGCGTTTGACACCCTTGACCGCCCGTGCCGCAGCCACCGCGAGACCGGTGTCCGGATCCACGCTGCCTCGGATCTGCTCCAGCAGATCGATGACCTGGCGGTTCCACCGAACGAAGTCGCCAGGTGAGAGCAACTGTCCCCGTTCCGACGCCGCCAGCAAGGCTTCCCGCAGCGACCGGCCCGAGGCCCAGGCACCGATGGCGACACAGAATCCGGTGTCGGGTTCACGCGTCTGAACGACTCCGTGTCGCTCCTGCACGTCGTTGGTCGCCTGCCACACGTCGACCGTCGCGAGGAGGGCCTCCCGCAGCGCCCGGTCGCCGGGCATCGAGTCGACACCGCCGCTGTAGGAGTCGCGCCGCGACTCGTACACCATCGACGACACCACGGCGGCCAGATCCTGCGGTGAGAGCCGGTCCCAGATCCCCGCACGAATGCACTCGGCGACGAGCAGGTCGCTCTCGGAGTAGATCCGTCGCAGAACCGCGCCGGTCGGCGTCACGACCAGCTCCCCGGAGTCATCGGTCTCGAGATACGACAGTTCGGTCAGCACACCGGTGATCGCGTCGAACTCGGTCTCGAGTGCCGCGGTCCGTTCGTCCACCGCTCGTTCGAGACTGTCGATGTCGCGAAGCAGCCGGTGACGACGTTCGGACAGCCGGTGCAGATCGTCGATGCCGTTGAGCTTGTGGACCGGGTGCTTGCGGAGCCGGTTGCGCAGTTCGGTGAGCCGCAGATCGTGCTCCGACAGCTCCCGCTTCTTCTTGTTGCGTCCCCGTGGCCGCGCGATTCCGCTGGAGCGGATCAGCTTGACCAGTTCGCGTCGGCCCTGTGCGCTGCGCCGATTCGCCGACTTCGGTATCCGCAGGTGTCCCAGCACCTCGGGCGGATTGACGAAGTCGCGCACACCGACCCTGCCGGTCCAGCCGTCCTCGCTCAGCACCAGTGGTTTCGGGTCCACATCCATGGCCGCGCGCTCGAGCACCAGTGCCAGTCCGCGGTGCCTGCCGTTGTTCAGGCCGATCACGTTGCCGGGCTTCAACGACAGCAGATCCTCGGACACCGCCTCGGACGCCTCCATCCGACGGACGAACTTGGCCGCGCGTTCGTGCCTGCGGATGTCCTCGCGAAGCGAGACGTACTCGAGGAACGACTCGGGGGCCAGCCCCTTCCGTTCGGCCGAGTGCTCGAGCTCGGCGTCCACCTTGCGGAGCGTCATGCGGGCGCGGTCGAGTTGCCGCGCCTGACCCACCACCGATCTGTCGGTCTGGAACTGCGCGAACGACCGTCGGAGCAGATCGCGCGATCCGTCCACCCCGAGCCGATCGATCAGATTCATCGCCATGTTGTATTCGGGGGCGAACGAGCTGCGCAGGGGAAAGGTCCGTGCTCCCGCCAGGCCGGCCACCCGGTCAGGGGCCACTTCGGGAGTCCAGACGACCACCGCATGTCCTTCGACGTCGATTCCGCGTCGTCCGGCGCGGCCGGTGAGCTGGGTGAACTCCCCCGGCGTCAAGTCGACGTGCGCTTCGCCGTTGTACTTCACCAGGCGTTCGAGGACCACGCTGCGCGCGGGCATGTTGATGCCCAGCGCCAAGGTCTCGGTCGCGAACACCACCTGCACGAGTCCCTCGACGAACAGCTCTTCGACGGCCTGCCGAAAGGTCGGCAGGAGTCCTGCGTGATGGGCGGCGAAGCCGCGGCGCAGGCCGTCGCGCCACTCGTCGACCCCGAGAACGTCAGCATCACCGGGGGCCAGCGCCGAGAGATGGCGGTCGACGATCGCGTCGACGGCGGAGACCTGGTGCGGCTCGAGCAGGTTGAGGTCCGAGCGCAGACACTGCGCGAGCGCGCCGTCGCAGCCCTTGCGGGAGAAGATGAAGGTGATCGCGGGCAGCAGCCCGTTCTCCTCGAGGAGCCGGATCAGTCTGGGCCGCGAGACTCCGGTCCCGCCGCGCCGGCGTTCGCGCGCCAGACGTTCGCGGTAACCGCCGACAGCGTCGTCGGACAGCAGGCGGTGCTTGATGAAGCGGTTGAGCTCGGGGTTCACCTGCTTCGGATGCTTGCGGTCGAAGAGCTCGAACATCCTGTTTCCGACCAGCATGTGCTGGTGCAGCGGTACCGGCCGGTGCTCGTCGACGATCACCGCGGTGTCGCCCCGGACCGTGGTGATCCAGTCGCCGAACTCCTCCGCGTTGCTCACCGTCGCCGACAGGCTCGCCACGCGCACCGACGGATCGAGCCCCAGGATCACCTCCTCCCACACGGCGCCCCGGAAACGGTCGGCGAGGAAATGCACCTCGTCCATCACCACGTGCGAGAGGCCCTGCAACGACGACGACTCCGCGTACAGCATGTTGCGGAGCACCTCGGTCGTCATCACGACCACCGGTGCCCCCGAGTTGACCGAGTTGTCGCCGGTCAGCAGTCCCACATTCGCCGCACCGTGCACGTCGACGAGGTCGTGGTACTTCTGGTTGCTCAGCGCTTTGATCGGAGTGGTGTAGAAGCACTTCGTCCCCTGCGCCAGCGCGAGATGCACGGCGAACTCACCGACGATCGTCTTGCCCGCGCCCGTGGGTGCGCACACGAGCACGCCCTGCCCCGCCTCCAGAGCGGCGCACGCCTCCCTTTGGAAGGGGTCGAGCCGAAAGCCGAGTCGAGCGGTGAACGTCGCTAGTTGCGGGCGGGGGCCGGAGAAGTCGTCGGTGGTCATCCCCTACAGGATGTCATCGAATGCGCCCGGAGTCCGAACGGATCGACGCTCGCTCGACGCGCCGATCGGTCCTGCGGGCTCGATGGGTGCCGGACGGCCGACGTCGTCGGTCACCGGGGCGGAGCCGTCGTGTTCGAGCGGCGAGGCCTGATCGTCGGGCACGCTCATCCAGTCGGGATCGCGGCGGGCCTTGCGGCGGTCGTGGAAACGGGCGATCTGAATGGCCATCTCGAGGAGCACGGTGAGCGCCGCCGCCAGCGCCAACATGGTGAACGGGTCCTGGCCGGGTGTGACGACCGCGGCGAAGACGAACATCGCGAAGATGAGCCCGCGGCGCCACCGCTTGAGTCGTTCGTAGGTGAGCACTCCGACCAGGTTCAGCGCCACGATCAGCAGTGGAAGCTCGAAGCTGATGCCGAAGAGGATCAGCAGGTGCAGCATGAAGCTGAAGTACTGGTCGCCCGCGAGCGCAGTGACCTGAACGTCGTTGCCCACCGTCAGCAGGAAGTGGAACGCCTTCGACACCACCAGGTAGGCCAGCACTGCGCCGGCGACGAAGAGGACGCTCGCAGCTGCGACGAAGCTGATGCCGTATCGACGCTCGTTCTTGTGCAGCCCCGGTGTGATGAAACGCCAGATCTGCAGCAGCCAGATCGGGCATGCGAGTACCACGCCCGCGGTCAGGGCGACCTGCAGGCGCAGCATGAACTGGTCGAACGGCCCGGTGGCCAGCAGCCGGCATTCGCCGTCGGGGGTCAGCGAGGCGCGGGTGGACGCCGGGAGGTCGCAGTACGGACCGCGGAGGAGCTCACCCAGTGACTCGATCCGCCACACGCCGTGGCTGTACCAGACGAAACCGATGACGGTGGTGACCGCGATCGCCACCATCGAGATGACGAGCCGGGTCCTCAGCTCGTAGAGGTGCTCGGCCAGCGGCATCGAGCCGTCGGGGTTGACTCGGCTCCGTCGCTGCCGGGGGTCGAGACGGGCGAGTGAGAATCGCTTGCGCACTCCGGTGGTGCGCGGCTAGGCCGTCTTCTTGTCGGATCGCGTCGCCTGGTCGGCGGGATCCGGACTCGGCTGAGGTGCGGTCGGGAGTTCGCGCGCGGTCTCAGTGGTCTCGGCGGACGGCTTGCCGTCGCTCTGCATCTCCTGGATCTCCGATTTGAAGATGCGCAGCGACCGGCCGAGGCCGCGAGCCGCTCCGGGGAGCTTGGCCGAGCCGAACAGCAGCACGAGCACGAGCAGAACGACCGCCCAGTGCCACGGCGACATCGCACCCATAATTCAACCCTTCGAGAGTAAACAGTCTCAGACGTGTTCGAGTCTACCGAACAGCGGCGTCATCGGCGCGCCCAGATTCGTCGGCCGGTACTGCGGTCAGGAACCGTACCGGCTCCGCGCAGCCTTCGCGGTGCTCGCGATCAGCGACGTCACGCCGTCGACGTCGCTACGAACCCGCACGCGCCCGCCGAATCCGAGCACGAATCGCGCGAGCCACTGCGGCGAGCCGTAGCGGATGGTCGCGGTGATCGGCTCGGTCGGCTCCTCGGAGAGTTCGTCGTCGGGCTCCGCCGCGAAGTACTCGAGCAGCCAGACCGCCTCGGGATCGATCTCGATGTGCGCCGTGGGCAGTTCCCCGGTGAGCGCGCCCAGATCGGTCGGGTCCGTCCGGTGGAGGGCCTCGACCGGAGGCTGCGAGACCTCGCCGGTGCCGTGCGCCGACTCGATCCGGTCGAATCGGAACAGGCGCACGCCCTCCGACGACCGGCACCAGGCCTCCAGATAGCTGTTGCCGTCCACCGCCCGGATGCGGATCGGGTCGACGGTCCGCTCGGTCACCTCGTCGCGACTGGCCGTGTAGTACGTGATCCTCAGCGACTGGCCGTCCTCCAGGGCCTGGCGGATGACGCCGTCGACGGGCGGTGCCGGAGCGGCGGGCAGGTCGGCGCTCACCGCGCGCCGCGTGGTACCCATCGCCTCCTCGATCTTCGCGATCGCGCTGCGCACGGCATCGGCGTCGACCGCTCCCCGTGTCTCAGAGAGCATGTTGAGCGCCATCAGCAGCACGTTGGCCTCGGGGCCGGTCAGCCGCAGCGGCCGGTCCATTCCGGCGGTGAAGACCACACTGACGTATCCGTCCCAGAACTGGATGTCGATGAGGTGTTCGGGACCGTAGCCCGGGAGACCGCACACGTACAGCTGCTCGAGATCGGTCTGCAGTTGGTGCTCGCTGACGCCGAGGTCGTCGGCCGCGGTCGACACCTTGATTCCCGGACGGGCCAGGAAGTACGGCACCATCGCCAGCAGACGCGACAGCCGGCTCGGATTGGCGTCGCTCATGCGCTCACCTCCGCCGCGATCAGGCGGTCCAGGTCGGCGACCACCTCCGCGCGCAGATCGTCCGGTGCGAGCACCACCGCGTCGGGTCCGGCGGCCAGGATCACCCTGCGCAGCCCCGACCGCGAATGGATCTCCACGGTCAGCAGATCTCCGTCCTCGTCTCCGAACCGCTGCGGGACCGTCGACGTCGCCATCCGCCGCAGGCCGTGCGCCCGACCGGCGGCGACCCAGATCTCCGCGGTGGCGCCGCCGTCCGCTGTCGCCACGTCGACCGCCTCGTTCACGATCGCCTGGATGTCGACCGTCGCCGGCACCACCACCGACCCCGGGTCACCGAAGGCTTCGACATCGGAGATCCGGGAGATCCGGAAGGTCCGCACAGCCCCGCGGTCGCGGTCGTGTCCGGTGACGTACCAGCGTCCGCCGCCGCCGGCGATCCCCCACGGTTCGAGGGTCCGCGTCTTGCGGCCTTTCGACGAGCGGTGAGTGAAGGTGACCGGGCGGCCGGCGTCGATCGCCGAGAGCAGATCGGTGATCGTGCGTTCGTCGCCCAGTGATCTGGTGGCGCCGCCGAGGGTCACCACCGATTCGTCGTCGGGAACCACTTCGATCCCCGCCGCGCGGAGCTTGAGGACCGCGGTCTGGAAGACGGCCGCCACCGAGGGATCGCGCCAGAGCGCCGAGGCCGCGGCGACGGCGGCCGCCTCGGCACGATCGAGGGTGATGTCGGGCAGCGCGTACTGGTCCGGATCGATCCGGTAGCCCTCCTCGCCCTGCGGGTTGCGGCCGGTCTCGACGGGAATGCCCATCTCGCGCAGCAGCGCCTTGTCGCGCTCGAGCATCCGCTTGAACGAGTCGTCGCTCCGGTCCGACTCCATGTATCCCTGCACGTTCGCACGCACATAGGTTGCGGGGACGTACGTCCGCGCCGACATCAAGCAGACGACGAGGTTGACGAGTCTCTCGTTCTTCGCAGTCACGCGTCCACTTTAGGCGTCACATCGACGCGATCAGCCGATCGACGCGCTCATCGACGTTCCGGAACGGGTCCTTGCAGAGCACGTTCCGCTGCGCCTGATCGTTGATCTTCAGATGCACCCAGTCGACGGTGAAGTCTCGTCCCGCCTTCTGGGCCGCGGTGATGAAGTCGCCGCGGAGCTTGGCCCGGGTGGTCTGCGGCGGCGTCGAGGTGGCCTCGTCGATCGCCTCGTCGGTGGTGACCCGTGCCGCGAGCCCCTTGCGGGACAGCAGGTCGAAGACGCCGCGGCCCCGGCGGATGTCGTGGTAGGCCAGGTCGAGTTGCGCGATCTTCGGATCGGTCAGCTCCATCGAGTACTTGTCCTGGTAGCGCTGCATCAGCTTGCGCTTGATCACCCAGTCGATCTCGGTGTCGACACCGCTGAAGTCGTCGCGCTCCACGGCATCGAGGACACGGCCCCACAGGTCCACCACGCGATCGAGCGTCGGGTCGGGCGTGCGCGTCTGCAGGTGCTTGACGGCCCGCGCGTGGTACTCGCGCTGGATCGCCAGCGCCGTCGCCGTCCGTCCGCCCGCGAGCCGGATCTCGCGCCGGCCGGTCGGATCGTGGCTGATGTCCCGGATCGCGCGGATCGGGTTGTCGAGCGCGAAGTCGTGGAACGAGATCCCCGACTCGATCATCTCCAGCACCAGCAGTGCGGAACCGACCTTGAGCATGGTGGTGGTCTCGGACATGTTGGAGTCGCCGACGATCACGTGCAGCCGACGGTACTTCTCGGCGTCGGCGTGGGGCTCGTCGCGTGTGTTGATGATCGGCCGCGACCGGGTGGTCGCGGACGAGACGCCCTCCCAGATGTGGTCGGCGCGCTGCGACAGGCAGTAGCGCGCCTCGTGGCCCACCGAGAGCACCTTGCCCGCCCCGCAGATCAGCTGGCGCGTCACGAGGAAGGGCAGCAGCACATCGGAGACCCTGCCGAACTCCCCCACCCGGCTGACCAGGTAGTTCTCGTGGCATCCGTAGGAGTTGCCCGCGGAGTCGGTGTTGTTCTTGAACAGGTAGATGTCGCCGCCGATGCCCTCGGCCACCAAGCGTTCCTCGGCGTCGACGAGCAGTTCCTCCAGGATCCGCTCGCCCGCGCGGTCGTGCGTGATCAGCTGCGCCACCGAGTCGCATTCGGCGGTGGCGTACTCGGGGTGAGAGCCGACGTCGAGGTACAGCCGCGCACCGTTGGTGAGGAAGACGTTCGACGACCGGCCCCACGCGACGACGCGCCGGAACAGGTAGCGCGCGACCTCGTCCGGGCTGAGTCGACGCTGTCCCTTGAACGTGCAGGTGACACCGAATTCGGTCTCGATGCCCATGATCCGTCGTTCCACGGCGCTCACTCCTCGAGGTAGCCGGCGATGTCGGTGCGGCGCAGCCGCTTGAACGCGCGCCGCGGTCGGTTGCGATCCAGGATCGCCACCTCGACGTCGGCGGCGGTGAGTGTCGGTGCGGCGGCGGTGTCGCCGTTGGCCGACTCGGCCGGTGTGGACAGTGCGCGCACGGCGATCTGCAGGGCGCGCGGCAACGGAAGGTTCGGCTCGTATGCGTCTTTCATCGCCGCGTTGATGGGTTCGGTGCTGCCGCCCATCACGATGAACGAGGTCTCGTCGACGATCGATCCGTCGTAGCCGATCCGGTAGAGCTGCGACGGGGTGGCGCGTCCGGCCCGGGCCACCTCGCCGACGCAGAGTTCCACCTCGAAGGGCTTGGCCTGCTCGGTGAACACCGCGCCGAGGGTGTTCGCGTAAGCACTGGCCAGCGACAGTCCGGTCACGTCAGCGCGGTCGTAGCTGTAGCCGCGCAGGTCGGCCATCTGGATGCCGGCCTTCCGCAGGCCCTCGAACTCGTTGTACTTGCCGACGGCCGCGAAACCGATGCGGTCGTAGATCTCACTGACCTTGCGCAGCGTGTTCGACGGATTGTGCGCCACGAACAGGACGCCGTCGGCGTAGGTGAGCGCCACCACGCTGCGGCCCCGGGCGATGCCCTTGCGCGCCAGCTCCGAGCGGTCTCGCATGATCTGCTCGGCGCTCGCATAGTACGGAAAAGTCATGCGCGCTCCCCTGTCTGGCCGGCCGGCTCGGACGGTGCCGTACCCGACGCCGCCGCGCTCCTGCGGCGGGCGACCACCGCCTCGGCCGCACTCTCGATCTCCGCTTCCGCCACCAGGTCGGCGCCCTCGGCGCTCACCCGGGCGGCGGTCGGGAAGATCCGCCGCACAAGGTCCGGGCCACCGGTCGCGGAGTCGTCGTCGGCCGCATCGTAGAGCGCCTCGACCGCGACCGCCAGCGCCTCGTCGGCGGACAGGTCCGAACGGTACAGCTTCTTCAGAGACGATTTCGCGAAGACCGATCCCGAGCCGATCGCGTCGTAGCCGCCGGTCTCCTCGTGACGGGAGCCGGCGACGTCGAACGAGAAGATCCGGCCCCGTGCGCCCGCGTCGGCTTCGGCGTCGAAACCGACGAGCAGGGGGATCGCGGCGAGCCCCTGCAGCGCAGCGCCCAGGTTGCTGCGGACCATCGTCGCCAGGCGTGCCACCTTGCCGTCGAGGGTCAGCGGCACCCCTTCGATCTTCTCGTAGTGCTCCAATTCGACGGCGAACAGCCGGACCATCTCGATCGCGATGCCCGCGGTGCCCGCGATACCCGCCGCGGAGTATTCGTCGGTGACGTACACCTTCTGCACATCACGGGTGGCGATGAGGTTGCCCATCGTCGACCGGCGGTCGCCGGCCAGCACCACGCCACCGGGGTAGCTGACCGCGACGATCGTGGTGCCGTGCGGGATCTGCTCCACGCCGGCCCGGCCGCCACCGTCGATCATGTTGTGCGGCAATCGATCAGGCGCATGAACGCGCAGGTACTCGGTGAACGACGAGATCCCGCCGGCTCCAGCCTCGCCCGGTACCGAGATCACTGCCCGCCCTTCTGGACGTAGGCGCGGACGAAGTCCTCCGCATTCTCCTCCAGCACGTCGTCGATCTCGTCGAGTAGATCGTCGGTCTCGCCGGTGAGCTTCTCTCTCCGCTCCTGGCCGGCCGCACCACCACCGATCGCGTCGTCATCGTCGCTGCCGCCGCCTCGTTTGGTCTGCTCCTGCGCCATGTTCGCCTCCTGAGAAGAGAATGTTGTGACTTCAACCCTACCGGTGGGCGCGGTCCCAGCGTCGCCGACGCGTCGGTCCGGTCGGCGATCGTCTTGCGCCGGTGGGGTTCCGGCCGCTCACGACGCGGTCAGGCGGTCGACCAGATCGGCGGCCGAGTCGGCGGCGTCGAGCAGCTCACCGACGTGAGCAGCGGTGCCGCGAAGCGGTTCGAGCATGGGAATCCGGACCAGCGAGTCGCGGCCGAGGTCGAAGATCACCGAGTCCCAGCTGGCGGCGGCGACGTCGGCGCCGAACCGGCGGACGGCTTCGCCGCGGAAGAAGGCCCGTGTGCTCTCCGGCGGCGTCTCGACCGCGCGCATCACCTCGTCCTCGGTGGTCATTCGTTTCATGGACCCGCGTGCCACCAGACGGTTGTAGAGACCCTTGTCGAGACGGACGTCCGAGTACTGCAGGTCGATGAGCTGCAGACGCGATGCCGACCAGGTGAGTCCCTCGCGGTTGCGGAACCCCTCCAGCAGCCGCAGTTTGGCCGGCCAGTCCAGCAGATCGGCGCACTCCATGGGATCGCGTTCGAGCTTGTCGAGGACATCGGCCCACGTGGCCAGCACGTGCGCGGCGCGCTCGTCGTCGGAGTGGTGGGCGTCGTGGAACTTCTGCGCTCGGTCGAGGTACTCGCGTTGCAGGGCCAGCCCGGTCATCTCACGGCCGTTCTCGAGCGCCACGGCCGTGCGCAGCGTCGGGTCGTGGCTGATCGCGTGAACCGCCTCGACGGGCCAGGCCAGCGCGAGATCGGACAGGTCCACCCCGGCCTCGATCAGGTCCAGCACGAGTGCCGTGGTGCCCACCTTGAGGTAGGTCGCCGTCTCGGCGAGATTCGCGTCACCGATGATGACGTGCAGGCGGCGGTACTTCTCGGGATCGGCGTGCGGTTCGTCGCGGGTGTTGATGATCCCCCGCTTCAGTGTGGTCTCGAGACCGACCTCGACCTCGATGTAGTCGGCACGCTGCGACAGCTGGTAACCGGAGTCCTCGCCGCGCTGGCCGATGCCCACCCGGCCCGAACCGCAGATCACCTGACGCGACGCGAAGAAGGGCATCAATCCGGTGATGATCGAGTCGAACGGCGTGTCGCGGCGCATCAGGTAGTTCTCGTGAGTGCCGTACGAGGCGCCCTTGCCGTCGATGTTGTTCTTGTACAACTGCAGCCGAGGGGCGCCGGGAACGCTCGCGACATGCCGAGCCGCCTGCTCCATCACCCGCTCCCCCGCCTTGTCCCAGATCACCGCGTCGAGCGGGTCGGTCACCTCGGGTGCCGAATACTCCGGATGCGCGTGATCGACGTACAGCCGGGCACCGTTGGTGAGGATCATGTTGGCGGCGCCGATCTCGTCGGCGTCGATGATGGGCGCCGGACCGCCGCTCCGGCCGAGGTCGAATCCGCGCGCATCGCGCATCGGTGACTCGACCTCGTAGTCCCAGCGGGTCCGGCGGTCACGGCGCGGCACGTTCGCCGCGGCGGCGTACGCCAGGACGGCCTGGGTTGACGTCATGATCGGGTTCGCGGACGGATCGCCGGGCGCGGAGATGCCGTACTCGACTTCGGTTCCGATGATGCGCTGCATGGAACCCAGCCTAACCGTGGCGATCTGCGCCCGGCGCGGCGCCGGTCAGCGTCTGCGCAACCGCAGGCGGGAGAAGATGAACAGCGTGAGTACCAGCGCGATGGCCACCAGCGCCGCATAGCTGATGAGCGCGTGCGCGAGGGAGGGTTCCCAGAGCGGATACATCATCTCGCCACCGGGCTCGTCGATCTTCACCTGGGGAACCTGATCGGCGATCCACGGGATGTTCACCGACTGCGCCGCATTGGTGTACCCCCAGTAGGTCGGGAACAGCCAGGTGATCGGCTTGACGAAGGCCGACCCGATCGCGAACAACCCGCCTGAGAGGACCAACTGGACCATCACCACGATCACCAGCGGCGGCATCGTCTGTTCGGTCGATCGCACGGCCGCCGAGATCGCGAGGCCGACGAGCACGCTCACGCACGCCAGTGTGGCGACCGCGATGAACAGCGTCACCGCGGGCGGGATCGCGGGTTCGGCGCCGCCGGTCTTGACGATGTCGGCGGCCTTCGGCATCGCCCGAAGCCCATAGGCGATGCCGATCATGATCGCCACCTGGACCACGCTCATCAGCGAGAACACCAGGATCTTGGCGGTCAGGTATGCGCCCGGACGCAGTCCCACCGCGCGCTCGCGCTCGAAGATCCCTCGCTCGCCGACCAGATCGCGGACGGCGAGCGCGGTGCCCATGAAGGCGGCGCCGATCACTAGCACGGTGAGGATCTGCAGAGCCTCCCCCGGATCCTTCGGCGGGACGTAGTCGTTCGTCGGCGGCAGCACCGCCCGGCTGAATCCCTTGTCACCCGGGATCACGAGGGTGAGCAGTCCCAGGACGATCGGCATCACCAGCAGCACCACCAGGTACCCCTTGTCGGCCCACACCAGGCGGAACTGCCGTCGGGCCACCGTGCTGGTCTGCCGCATCAGGCCCATCTTGACCGGTGTGACGGGTGCCCCGGGCGCGGGCGCCTGCGGTGGCGGCTGATGCGGATGGCGCCCGCGGTACTGGGCCCAGGCCTGGTCGGGCTGTTCGGCGACGTAGCTGAAGATCTCCGCCCAGTCGGCGGTGCCCATCTCGCCGGCCACATCCCCGGGGGCGCCGCAGAACGACGTCTTGCCGCCGGGCGCCAGCAGCAGCACTTGGTCGCACAGACTCAGGTAGGTGAGCGAGTGGGTCACCACCAGCACCACGCGACCCGCGTCGGCGAGCCGGCGCAGCGTCTTCATCACCTGCTGGTCGAGAGCCGGATCCAGACCCGAGGTCGGCTCGTCGAGGATGAGCAGCGACGGCCCGGTGAGCAGCTCCATCGCCACCGAAGCGCGTTTGCGCTGGCCGCCGGAGAGTTTGTCGACGCGGGTGTCGACGTGCTCGGTGAGCTGGAGTTCGGAGAGCACGCCGTCGATCACGACGTCGCGGTCGGCGGTCGACAGATCGGCGGGCAGCCGCAGTTCGGCCGCATAGCGCAGCGCCTGTCGGAGGGTGAGCTTCTGGTGCAGCACGTCGTCCTGCGGCACCATCCCGATACGGGAGCGCAGCGCCTCGTACTCGCTGTGAACTCCGCGCCCCTCGAAGGTCACGACTCCGACTGTCGGGTTGTTCAGGCCCGCGACGATCTTCGAGACCGTCGACTTGCCCGCTCCGGACGGGCCGATGATCGCGGTGAGCGTGCCGGGGGCCGCGGAGAAGGAGACGTCGTTGAGCAGTGCCTTGCCGTCGATCGTCAAGCCGATCCCGGATACCTCGAGGCCACCGGCCACCTGCGCCTGTGGCCGCCCGCGCACCAGGCGGCCGTCGGTCAGCACGAAGTCGGAGTTGCCGATCGTGACGACGTCGTTCTCGCTGAGGCGATGCGCCATCACGCGACGGCCGTTGACGAAGGTGCCGTTCACGCTCCCGAGGTCTTCCAGGAGCAACCCCTGCGGGGTACTCGTCATCCGCGCATGGTGCCGGGAGGCCAGGACGTCGCTGACGACGATGTCGTTGTCGGGCGTGCGGCCGATGGTCTGCACGCCGGTGAGCGAGATGGTCTCGCGCCCGCGCAGGTCGCCGGGCACTTCGTAGACGGCCGACGCGTTCTGATGCAGTGCCGCCAGGTGCGGGGCGTCGGGAAGCGCGCCGAATCGCGGGGGCGCCTGCCGGTATCCGCCGGGCGGACGCTGAGCCGAGAGCGGTGCGGTGGCCGGACGGTTCGCCGGGCGCACGGGTGGCCGGTCCGGCCGCTGCGGCCCGGACGGGTACGGCGTCGGCGCCTGCGGTCCGGCTGCGGATCGCAGCGGGCGAGACTGCGGCGCCGGAGGCTGCGGCACGGGCGGTTGCCGGCCCGGGACCGGACGCGAGGGCGGCACCACCGTCGGAGCCGCGGCTCCCTGCGGAGCCAACTCGACCACGGGTCCGGTCGCCGCATCACCGAGGCGGATCTGGACCGGCCGGTCGATCCGGGCCGCGGACTGCCGGACGCCTGCCACGAAGAAGCCGTTCGTGCTTCCGCGATCGACCACGCTCCAGCCGTCCGACCACTCGAACGCCAGGTGCACGCGGGACACGAGCGGGTGATTCACCACGACGTCGTTGTCGGGAGTGCGCCCGAGCGTCGCCGGTGAGGTCCGCACCACATGCGGGCGAGCCTGTGCGACCCGGACCTGCAGCGGGGTGATTGCTGTCGTGTTCATCGCCGGTAACTCTAGCGAGTCCCGGCGCCCGGCCTAGACCGACGGAATGACTAAGCCGGATCCGGGCTCCGGCGAACGCGGTCGGGCGGGCCGCGGACCAGAGCCCGGGATCAGAGATACTGGCCGGTGTTCGACTCGGTGTCGATGGCCCGGCTGGCACCGCCGGTCTTACCCGTGACCAGCGTCCGGATGTAGACGATGCGCTCGCCCTTCTTCCCCGAGATGCGCGCCCAGTCGTCCGGGTTGGTCGTGTTCGGCAGATCCTCGTTCTCCGAGAACTCATCCAGAATCGAGTCGAGGAGATGGCTGATCCGCAGTCCGCTCTGACCGGTGTCGAGATGCGCCTTGATCGCGTACTTCTTCGCTCGGTCGACGACGTTCTGAATCATCGCTCCCGAGTTGAAGTCCTTGAAGTACATGATCTCCTTGTCGCCGTTGGCGTAGGTGACCTCCAGGAACCGGTTGTCGTCGGACTCGGCGTACATCCGCTCCACCACGCGCTGGATCATCGCGTCGATGCACCGCCGGCGATCGCCGTCGAACTCCGCCAGATCCTCCGGGTGCACCGGTAGATCGGGCGTCAGGTACTTCGAGAAGATGTCGATCGCCGACTCCGCGTCCGGCCGCTCGATCTTGATCTTGACGTCCAGACGGCCCGGCCGGAGAATCGCCGGATCGATCATGTCCTCGCGGTTGGAGGCGCCGATCACGATCACGTTCTCCAGGCCCTCGACGCCGTCGATCTCGCTCAGCAGCTGGGGCACCACCGTCGTCTCGACATCCGAGGACACGCCGGAGCCGCGGGTACGGAAGATCGAGTCCATCTCGTCGAAGAAGACGATCACCGGAGTGCCCTCCGACGCCTTCTCACGGGCGCGCTGGAAGATCAGCCGGATGTGTCGCTCGGTCTCGCCGACGAACTTGTTCAGCAGCTCCGGGCCCTTGATGTTGAGGAAGTACGACTTGGCCTCGTGCGCGTTGTCTCCGCGCGCCTCGGCGATCTTCCTCGCCAGTGAATTGGCGACGGCCTTCGCGATGAGCGTCTTGCCGCATCCGGGAGGTCCGTACAGAAGCACGCCCTTCGGCGGGCGCAGCGAGTACTCGCGGAACAGGTCCTTGTGCAGGAACGGGAGTTCGACGGCGTCGCGGATCTGCTCGATCTGACGGCGGAGCCCGCCGATGTCCTCGTAATCGACGTCCGGAACCTCTTCGAGGACGAGATCCTCCACTTCGGCCTTCGGGATGCGCTCGAGGGCGAAGCCGGCCTTGCCGTCGATCATCAGCGAATCGCCGGGCCGGAGCTTGCGGGTCGACTCGCCGCCTTCGTCGGTGTGGATCAGCGAGCCCGCGAGTTGGACGATCCGCTCCTCGTCGCTGTGGCCGACGACGAGGGCTCGCCGTCCGTCCGCGAGGACCTCGCGCAGGGTGCTGATCTCGCCGACCGTGTCGTAGTCGAGCGACTCGACGACGGTCAATGCCTCATTGAGGCGGAGCGACTGGCCCCGCCGGAGAGTGGAGGCGTCGATGTTGGGTGACAGCGTCAGCCGCATCTTGCGACCGGAGGTGAACACGTCGACGGTGTCGTCGTCGAAGACCTGCAGGAGCACGCCGTATCCGCTGGGCGGCTGACCCAGGTTGTCGACTTCCTCGCGCAGGGCGATGAGCTGCTGCCTCGCCTCTTTGAGCATCTCGGTGAGCTTGCTGTTGCGCACGGTGAGACTCTCGACGCGCTGCTGCATGGTCGAGAATTCGACGCTGCTGCTGGGCGAACGGTCGGACTCGGTCATCGTCTCTCCTTTGCCGGCGGTACGTACTCCACGCTACCCGCGTGTGGGACGCCGTTGTACCCGAAGCGTTTCCGTACCGTCGGCGAGTCGGCGCGCGGTGATCAGGAAGGCGGTGTGGCCCTGCATCCGGTGCTCGGGGCGGACCGCGAGACCCACCGCACTCCACTCGCGGACCAGCGACTCCCATGCGCGCGGCTCGGTCCAGCACTGCTGTTCGCGCAGGCCCTCCATCACCTTCGACAGCTGCGTCACCGTGGCCACGTACACGGTCAGCACGCCGCCGGGGCGGATCGTCTTCGACACCACGTCCAGGCACTCCCACGGCGCGAGCATGTCGAGGATGATGCGGTCGAACTGCTCGGCGGGGTCGTGATCGACGAGATCTCCGACGCGCAGGGTCCAGTTGTCGGGGCGCCCGCCCAGGAAGGTCTCGACGTTGCGGACGGCGTGCTCGGCGTGATCCTCTCGCACCTCGTACGACAGCACCGAGCCCTCGGTGCCGACGGCGCGCAGCAGCGACAGCGTCAGCGCTCCCGATCCCGCGCCGGCCTCCAGGACTCGGGCCCCGGGGAAGATGTCGCCCTCGGCGACGATCTGCGCGGAGTCCTTCGGGTAGATCACCTGCGCCCCGCGGGGCATGGAGACCACGTAGTCGGTCAGCAGCGGTCGCAGCGCCAGGTACTGGGTGCCCGAGGTCGCCTCGACGACGCAGCCCTCGGGGCTGCCGATCAGATCGTCGTGCAGGATGCCGCCGCGATGCGTGTGGAACTGCTTGCCCTCCTCCAGGACGACGGTGAACTTGCGTCCCTTCGCGTCGGTGAGCTGTACGCGATCGCCTACGGCGAACGGGCCGGTTGTCGCCATCGTGCTGGTGTCCTTCAAGTCGGTCGGCAGGGCCGATTCGGGGCCTTCGCGAGGAGTGGAGAGGCCCGGGAATCGCTCAGACAACCTTGTCATAGAGTGCCGGTATGGACATGAGCGAGGTGCCCTACAGCTGCTACTACGAGCCCATCCCCGTCCCCGGCGGTGACGATCCGGGCTACGAGTACTTCCAGCCGACACCGGCCACGGCGAGCGTGTGGTCGCAGGACATGCAGCACGGCGGTCCGCCCGCCGGCCTGCTGATGCGCGCGATGATGCGAGCCGTGCCGGACGACGGTCAGGAGTTCAGCCGCATCACCACCGAGATCATCGGACCCGTGGGGCTGGGCGTGAACCGGATCCGCACCAGCATCCCGCGGCCGGGCCGCCGCATCTCGATGGTTCAGGCCGACCTCGAGGCGCAGGGGCCCGACGGCACCTACCGGACGGTGGCCCGGTCGGTGGCGTGGCGTCTGCTCGGGTCCGACTCGACGGCCGTCGCCGACGCTCCCCTCGATCCGCTGCCCGCCTCGCCGGACGAGCTTCCGCAGACGGTCGGATTCCCGACACAGGACACGGACGCGGTCGCGTGGGGAAAGGTCGGGTTCATCGGCACCACTGTCACCGCCCGTCAGCCCGGCCGCAACGGCAAGACGCCGGCGATCTGGATCCGGCCCGCGATCCCGCTGGTGGCCGGCGAGGAGATGTCGCACCTCGAGTCGGTGTTCACCGTGCTCGACGTCGCCAACGGCGTCGGGACGCGTCTGGACCCGACGCAGTGGTCGTGGATGAACATGGACACGACGGTCCATCTGATCACCCAGCCGACCTCACCGTGGCTCGGTGTGGACTCCGATCTCGCCGTCGGCGCGCGCGGCTACGGCGCGAGCTTCGCCGACCTCTACGACGTCTCAGGCTTCCTCGGCCGCTCGGCGCAGACCGATCTGATCGCCGAGCAGGGATAGCGGCTGGAGCTACTTCTAGGCTGGTTGGACACCTCACCGGCTGGTTGGGCGCCTAACAGGCTGGTTGAGCGCCTAACAGGCTGGTTGAGCGCCTAACAGGCTGGTTGAGCGAGCGTAGCGAGTCGAAACCGCCGCGAGTGAAGCTGGGAACCGAGCGATCGAGCTCCCAGCCCGGGTGACAGTTGGCTTCGACTCGCTGCGCTCGCTCAACCAGCCTGAGGAAAGCGCTCACTCAGCCAGACCGGGTGGCAGTTGGCTTCGACTCGCTACGCTCGCTCAACCAGCCTGAGGAAAGCGCTTGCTCAACCAGCCCGGGTGGCAGTTGGCTTCGACTCGCTACGCTCGCTCAACCAACCTGGGGAAAGCGCTCACTCAACCAGCCCGGGTGATAGTTGGCTTCGACTCGCTACGCTCGCTCAACCAACCTGGGGAAAGCGCTCACTCAACCAGCCTGGGTGGCAGTTGGCTTCGACTCGCTACGCTCGCTCAACCAGCCTGGGGAAAGCGCTCGCTCAACCGGCCTGAGGAAGGCGAGCGTGTCCTAGAAGCGGCAGGAGCGGATGTCCGAGGCGAGGATGGCGCGGACGCCCAGTTCCGACAGGTCGTCCATCAGCGGCTGATGCGTCTTACGCGGAACCATCGCGCGGACCGCGAGCCATTCCGGGTCGAGCATCGGCGACACGGTCGGCGATTCCAGGCCGGGCGTCATCGCGACCGCCTGATCGAGCAGTGCCTTGGGGCAGTCGTAGTCGATCATCACGTACTGCTGACCGAAGACCACGCCCTGTACGCGGGCGATGAACTGCTTCGCGGCCCGGGAGGCCTCCGCTGACTCCGGATTGCGGATCAGCACCGCCTCCGAATCGCAGAGGGAGTCGCCGAACGCCGCCAGACCGTGCAGCCGCAGCGTGCGTCCGGTTCCCACGACGTCGGCGATCGCGTCGGCCACGCCGAGCTGAATCGAGATCTCCACGGCACCGTCGAGGCGGATGATCTCCGCGTCGATCCCCCGGGCGGCGAGGTCGCGGCGGACCAGGTTGGGATACGACGTCGCGATCCGCTTGCCCGCGAGGTCGGCGACGGTCCATTCCTGGTCGGCCGGAGCGGCGTAGCGGAACACCGAGGAACCGAAACCGAGCGCCACCTCCTCGATCACCTCGGCGCCGGAGTCGGCGGCCAGGTCGCGCCCGGTGATGCCGAGATCGAGGGTGCCCGCACCCACGTAGATCGCGACGTCCTTGGGACGCAGGAAGTAGAACTCGACGTCGTTGTTGACGTCGATGACGTTGAGGTCCTTGGGGTCCGAGCGCTTGCGGTACCCGGCTTCGGAGAGGATTCCGGCGGCGGCTTCGGACAGGGCGCCCTTGTTGGGGACGGCGACGCGCAACATTGCGGTGACTCCTAGAGGATGTGGTCGGCGGGAGGTGTCGGTGACCGGAGGCCGGCGGTCAGAGGTAGCGGTAGATGTCCGCGGGGGTGAGCCCGCGCTTGACCATCATCACCTGCAACCAGTACACGAGCTGGGAGATCTCCTCCGAGAGCGACTCGTCCGACTCATGCTCGGCGGCCAGCCAGACCTCGCCCGCCTCCTCGATGATCTTCTTCCCGAGCGTATGGACGCCCGCGTCCAGAGCGGCGACGGTACCGCTGCCCTCGGGGCGGGTCTGGGCCTTGTCGGCCAGCTCAGAGAAGAGTTCGTCGAAGGTTTTCACACCGACTATTTTTGCACGTCGAGTCGATCGGTCCCTGGCCGGGGCGCGGTGCCCTCCCGGGGCGCGCGACGGGGTCCGGTCAGCGTGCGGCGAAGACCTCCGCGAGATCGTCGAGGGTGAGACCCTCGAGCGTCTCTCGGTAGGTGTACGTCGGCTTGGGCGGCACCGGGATCGCCGACGGGATCACGATCGCGGGCACGCCGGCGGCGTGCGTCGCGGCGGCGCCGACCGGCGAGTCCTCGAAGGCCAGACACTCGGACGCGCAGAATCCGACCAGTTCGGCGGCCCGGCGATAGATGTGCGGCTCGGGCTTGCCCGCCTCCACCTCGTCGCCGCAGACGGTGGCGACGAACCGGTCGCGCCCCAGCGTCTCGAGCATCACATCGGTGACCTCGCGGACCGTGTTGGTGACCAGCACCATCGGGATCTCCGCACCCGCCACGAGGTCGAGCGCGGAGAGTGCGCCGGGCCGCCACCGCAGATCGGTGGCGAACAGTTCGAGGACCCGAGCGACCATCGCGTCCTCGTCGGCCTCGAAGTCGCGCCCGGACTCCGGCACCCGTGCCGCGTCGTACACCTTGGTCAGCGCGTCCACCGAACTGTTGCCCATGGTGGCGTTGCGCAGCTCCGGAGTCATCTCGGCGCCGATGCCGCGGGCGAACTCCTCCATCGCCCGGCCCCACAGCGGCTCGGTGTCGAGGAGCGTTCCATCCATGTCCCAGAGCACGGCGCGCGGAAGCACACGGTCGTCTGTCACTGCCTCTTGCCTTTCGACGTCGGTTCCCGATCGGCCGGCGACGGGCCACGGCCATCGGGCACCAGCGTAGGCCAGCGGTCGTCGGCGCGGGCGGATCGCCGCACCCCTCAACTGACCAGGTTCATCACCAGGTTGATGGTCGTGGCGATGATGACCGTTCCGTAGACGTAGCTGAGCAGGCAGTGCTTGAGCACCTCGCGCCGGATGACAGTGGGTCCGACGGCGGTGTCCGAGACCTGATAGGTCATGCCGAGGTTGAAGGCGAAGTAGAAGAAGTCCGCGTAGCAGGGCGGATCGCTCGTGTTGAAGTCGATCCCGCCCGGCTCGCCGGCGTAGTAGATCCGGGCGTACCGCGACGCGAACAGCGTGTGCAGCATCCCCCACGCCGCGAGCACCGCCACCACCGCCAGCATCGCGTACCAACTGCCGTTGCGGTCCCGGGCGGCCAGCAGCAGCACACCGATCGCGGACAGACTCACCGCGAGCGTTGCGATCAGCGCCGCATCGCCGAGTTCGTCGCGGACGTCGGCGGCCTCCGCGTGGGCGCGGGTGGTCGGCGCGTCCATCGGCCACAGCATCGCCACCGACCACACCAGATACACCGCCGACGTGACCGTCACCATCAGCATCGGCGCGAGCTGCCACAGTCCGGTCGCCGGCCAGACCACCGCGGCGATCACCAGTCCCGCCGCGAGTCCGACGATGAAGCGCGTCATCCCGCGCACATCCCGTTTGGCCATGCTGTGACGTTATCGGAGCGCCGAGCCGGTCGCGGACCGCACGCCCGGGGCGGCCCCGCCGTCAGCGGGGACTCCCCTGGCGCGGCCCTCGGACTACGTGTTGAAGTACTTGGCCTCCGGGTGGTGCAGCACGAAGGCGTCGGTGGACTGCTCCGGATGCAGCTGCAGTTCCTCCGACAGCTCGACGCCGATGCGGCCCGGTTCCAGCAGATCGATCATCTTGGCGCGGTCTTCGAGGTTCGGGCAGGCACCGTAGCCGAAGCTGTAGCGCGCACCGCGGTACTCCAGGTCGAAGAAGCCCTGCGGGCGGTCGGGGTCCTCGTCGGCCATCACCCCGTCGGCGAAGGTCAGCTCGCTGCGCACCCGCTGATGCCAGTACTCGGCGAGCGCCTCGGTGAGCTGCACGCCGATGCCGTGCACCTCCAGATAGTCGCGGTATGCGTTCTCGGCGAACAGCTTGTTCGCGAAGTCGGCGATCGGGGTGCCCATCGTGACCAACTGGAAGGGCAGGACGTCGACCTTCCCGTCGGCGAGCGCCTGCTCCCTGGAACGGATGAAATCGGCGATGCACAGGAAGCGGGGGCGCTGCTGCCTCGGGAACTCGAAGCTGTGCCGGACGGGCGCGGAGGGGTCGGGCGACTCCAGCACGTGCACCGTGTCGCCCTCGCTGACGGCCGGGAAGAAGCCGTAGACGACGGCGGCGTGCTGCAGGATCCCCTCGGTCGCCAGACGGTCGATCCACTCGCGCAGGCGCGGCCGCCCCTCGGTCTCGACGAGTTCCTCGTAGTCGGGTCCCTCTTCGCCGCGGGTGCCGCGCAGTCCCCACTGTCCGAGGAACAGCGCGCGTTCGTCGAGCATCGCCAGGTAATCGGCGACCGGAATGCCCTTGACGATCCGCGTCCCCCAGAACGGCGGTGTCGGCACCTCGTTGTCGGCGGCCACATCCGACCGCGCCGGGACCTCGACCGGCGGTTCGGCGGCCTTGCGCTTCTCCGCGATCCGCTTGGACCGTTCGCGACGGGCCTTGCGCTCAGCGACCTTGGCCGCGGCGGCCTTGGCCTCCTCGCTGTCGGGATCGGGACCCTCTCCGCGTTTGATGGCCATGATCTCGTCCATCAGCGACAGCCCCTCGAAGGCGTCGCGCGCGTACCGGACATCACCCTCGTAGACGTCGGCGAGATCGCCCTCGACGTACGTGCGGGTCAGTGCCGCCCCGCCCAGCAGCACCGGGTAGTCGGCCTTGCCCTGGGAGTTCATCTCCTCCAGGTTCTCCTTCATCACCACCGTCGACTTGACCAGCAGTCCGGACATGCCGATGACGTCGGCCCGATTCTCCTCGGCCGCCGACAGGATGGTCGCGATGGGCTGCTTGATGCCGATGTTGACGACGTCGTACCCGTTGTTGCTCAAGATGATGTCGACGAGGTTCTTGCCGATGTCGTGGACGTCGCCCTTGACGGTGGCGAGCACGATCTTGCCCTTGCCGTCCTCGTCGGTCGCCTCCATGAACTGCTCGAGATGCGCCACCGACGACTTCATCACCTCGGCGGACTGGAGCACGAAGGGCAGCTGCATCTGGCCCGACCCGAACAGTTCGCCGACGGTCTTCATGCCCGACAGCAGAGTGTCGTTGATGATCGACAGCGGCGGAACGGTCTGTCGCGCTTCGTCGAGATCCTCGATCAGGCCGTTCTTGTCGCCGTCGACGATCCGCCGCTCCAACCGCTCGAACAGCGGCAGCGCCGCGAGTTCGGCGGCCCGCGACTCGCGCGCCGACGCCGCCGACACGCCCTCGAACAACTCCATCAGCTTCTGCAGCGGATCGTAATCGTCGGTGCGGTTGTTGTAGACGAGGTCGAGGGCCGTCTGTCGCTGCTCGTCCGGGATCCGCGCCATCGGCAGGATCTTCGACGCGTGCACGATCGCCGTGTCCAATCCCGCCTTCACGCACTCGTGCAGGAACACCGAGTTCAGCACTTGACGCGCGGCGGGGTTGAGACCGAACGAGATGTTCGAGATGCCGAGCGTGAAGTGGACCTGCGGATGGGCCTCCTTGATGCGCCGGATGGCTTCGATGGTCTCGATGCCGTCGCGGCGCACCTCCTCCTGACCGGTCGAGATCGGGAAGGTGAGCGCATCGATGATGATGTCCTCCTCTTCGAGACCCCAGTTCTGGGTGAGGTCGGTGATCAGCCGCTCGGCGATGGCCACCTTGTGATCCGCGGTGCGTGCCTGCCCCTGCTCGTCGATCGTCAGCGCGACCACGGCGGCGCCGTGCTCCACGACGTGCGACATGATTCGGGTGAACCGCGAGTCGGGCCCGTCGCCGTCCTCGTAGTTCACCGAGTTGACCGCGCAACGGCCGCCGAGGTGCTCGAGGCCGGCGCGGATCACGTCGGGTTCGGTGGAGTCGATCATGATCGGCAGCGTCGACGCGGTCGCGAACCGGGAGGCGAGCTCGGTCATGTCGGCCGCCCCGTCGCGGCCGACGTAGTCGACGTTGAGGTCGAGCATGTGGGCGCCGTCGCGGGTCTGGTCCTTGGCGATCTCGAGACACTTCTCATAGTCGCCGCTGATCATCGCCTCGCGGAAGGCCTTCGAGCCGTTCGAGTTGGTCCGTTCGGCGATCACCAGGAAGCTCGCGTCCTGGTGGAACGGCACCGCGGTGTACAGCGACGAGGTCTCCGACTCGTGCTGGGGGTGGCGGGAGGCCGGGGTGACGTCCTTGACCGCCTCGGCCACCTGGCGGATGTGCTCGGGAGTGCTGCCGCAGCACCCACCGACGAACTGCAGACCGTAGTCGGCGACGAATCCCGACAGCGCGGACGCCATGTCCTCCGGGGTCAGCGGATACTCGGCGCCGTTCTTGCCGAGAACGGGCAGGCCGGCGTTCGGCATCACCGAGACCGGGATCCGCGCGTGCTTGGACAGGTACCGCAGATGTTCGCTCATCTCGGTCGGACCGGTGGCGCAGTTGAGTCCGACGACGTCGACGCCGAGCGGCTCGATCGCCGCCAGCGCTGCACCGATCTCCGAGCCGATCAGCATGGTGCCGGTGGTCTCGACGGTCACGTGGGTGATGATCGGCAGGTGGCGGCCGAACTGCTCCATCGCGCGGCGTGCCGCGACGACGGCGGCCTTGAGCTGCAGCAGATCCTGGCTGGTCTCGACGAGGATGGCGTCGGCACCGCCCTCCAACATGCCGAGCACGCATTCGACGTACGCGTCGCGGATGGCGCCGAAGGTGGTGTGCCCGAGGCTGGGAAGCTTGGTGCCCGGACCGATCGAGCCGAGCACGAACCGGTCGGTCCCGTCGGCCGACGGCCCGAACTCGTCGGCCACCCCGCGGGCGATCGACACCCCTTTGTAAGCGAGTTCCCGGATCCGGTCGGCGATGTCGTAGTCGCCCAGGTTCGACAGGTTGCAGCCGAAGGTGTTGGTCTCGACGGCGTCGGCGCCCGCCTCGAAGTAGGCGCGGTGGATACCTGCCAGCACGTCGGGACGAGTGTCGTTGAGGATCTCGTTGCAGCCCTCGAGCTGCCGGAAATCGTCGAGCGTCAGATCGGCGGCCTGGAGCATCGTTCCCATCGCCCCGTCACCGATCAGCACCCGACGCGACATCGCCTGGAGGAAAGTCGAGTCGTAGTTATCATGTGCGGTGGAGTGCGATGCCATACCTAGCAGGTTAGTTCGCGGCGAATCGACGGCCGTCGTAGGCTCGGTGGAATGAACTCCACACCGGACGGAAACGCAGCTGAGCAGGACGATTCGGCCGACCGCGCGGGACTGCCCATTTTACGCACGCCGATTTTAATTGCGGCGTTCTCCGGGTGGAACGACGGCGCCGACGCCGCCACCGCGGCGGTCGAACACCTGGCGCTGGAGTGGGACGCCACCTCCATCTGGGAGATCGAACCCGACGACTTCTACGACTACCAGTCCACACGTCCCACGATTCGGCAGCGCGGCGGCGTCACCCGGCACATCGAGTGGCCGGTGACGAGCATGTCGGTGTGCGTCCTGTCCGCGCACGACCGCGACGTGGTCCTCGTCCTCGGTCCCGAGCCGAACTACCGCTGGCGGTCGTTCTGCGCCCGCATCGTCGAACTCGCCGAGGCACTGGAGGTCGAGATGACCGTGATGCTCGGTGCCCTGCTGGCCGACACCCCGCACACTCGTCCGGTGCCGGTCTCGGGGACCGCCGAGACCAGCGACGCCGCCAAGCGGCTGGGTCTGGAGCTCAGCCGATACGAGGGACCCACCGGAATCACCGGCGTACTGTCGGACGCCTTCGTCCAAGCGGGCATCCCGTCGGTCTCCCTGTGGGCGGCCGTCCCCCACTACGTGGCGCACACCACCAACCCCAAGGCCACACTCGCGCTCCTGACGAACGTCGCGTCGGTGACCGGTCTCCCGATCCCGCTGGGCACGCTGCCGCACCGGGCCGAGGAATGGGAGCAGTCGATCAGCGAGATGACCTCGGACGACGAGGACATGGCCGCGTACGTCCATGAACTCGAGCAGGCCTCCGACGAGGATCTGGACGACACCATGCTCCGGATCGACGGTGAACAGCTGGCGGCGGAGTTCGAGAAGTACCTTCGTCGGCGGGACGACGAGGACTGACCGGCTCCCCCACGGCGAGAGTGATCAGCCGATGCGCTCGATCTCGACGACGGGCGTCGTCACCCGCCAGGTGCGCACCTCCGGGTCGTCGGCGGCGCGCACCCAGAACTGGGCGGGCTCCCCGACGCGGCAGATCTTGACGTCCAGCAGCGGGATGTCCTCCGAATCGCGCCGGAGTTCACTGACCTCCCACCGGTGATCGTCGGTGCGCCCGACGCCGGGTGCGCGCAGGAGGGTCATCTCCCCGAAATCGATGACGTAGGTGGAGGTACGCGTGACGACCGTCCACACACCCTCGGGACCGTCGATCGGGATCTGCTGAGCACGAGCCACGAGCGAACCTTAGCCGACCGGTGCGATGTCGACACCCAGCAGCGCATCGACGGCGTCGGCGACCAGCCGCGGCGCCGTGGTCGACGCACCGATTCCCAGGATCGCGTCGGCCGCCCACGCGTCCACGGCGGCCAGCGCCTTCGGGGTGTCGAGATCGTCGGCCAGATGCTGACGCAGTCGTGCGACGGTGTCGGCGGCGTCGGGCGCGGTCGCGAGCTTGGCCGCCCGGCGCCACGTCGCCAGTCGGCGCTCACCGTCGGCGAGGATGTCGTCGGTCCACATGCGGTCGGCACGGTAGTGCTGCGAGATCAGACCGAGTCGGACGGCTCCCGGATCGACGCCCGCGGCCCGCAGCTTCGACACGAGCACGAGGTTCCCCAGGCTCTTGGACATCTTCTCGCCGTCGAGTCCGATCATCCCGGTGTGGACGTAGTGACGGGCGAAGCGACGCTCACCGGTGAGCGCTTCGGCGTGGGCCGCCGAGAACTCGTGATGCGGGAAGATCAGATCGCTGCCGCCGCCCTGGATGTCGAAACCCATGCCCAGCCGTCGCAGCGCGATGGCCGAACACTCGATATGCCAGCCGGGACGGCCCGGGCCCATCGGCGACTCCCACGACGGCTCGCCGTCGCGCGCGGCGCGCCACAGCAGCGCATCGAGCCGATTGCGCTTGCCCGGACGGTCGGGGTCGCCGCCGCGCTCGGCGAAGAACGTCGCCATCGTCTGCGCGTCGTATCCGGACTCGTACCCGAACTGCGGTGTCGCGTCGACGCTGAAATAGACGTCCGGGAACTCCTCGTCGTCCACCACGTAGGCCGCGCCCCGCGCCAGCAGCTCGCCGACGGCGTCGACCACCTCGCCGATCGACTCCACGGCGCCGACGTAGTCGCGCGGCGCCAGGACTCGCAGCGCCTCCATGTCGGCGCGGAACAGATCGATCTCACGCGAGCCGAGGTCGCGCCAGTCCACACCGTCGCGTTCGGCGCGCTCGAACAGCGGGTCGTCGACGTCGGTGATGTTCTGCACGTAGTGCACGTCGTGCCCGCCGTCCCGGAGAATCCGGTTGATCAGGTCGAAGGTCACGTAGGTGGCGGCGTGGCCGAGATGAGTGGCGTCGTACGGGGTGATGCCGCAGACGTACATCGTCGCGACCTCACCCGGGCTGACCGGCTTCACCTGGGCGTCGGAGGTGTCGTAGAGACGCAGCGGGACAGCGGGCCCCGGCACGGACGGAATCTTGGGCGACGGCCACGAATGCATGCCGTCAACTGTATGTGCCCGCGGCCGGTGCCCGGCAGTCCGGGTACCCGGTCAGAAGGGCGGCCACGGGATCGCGCGGCTGTGGGGCGGCAGCGGCATCACGCCCACATCGGCGAGCGACTTCGCACGCCGCAGCAGCGCGGCGATCTCCTCCGGGGTGATCAGCGTCGACAGACGCACATGCAGCACGCTGTCCACGTCCTCGAGCACGCCGCTCAGACGCGCCAGGTCGGCACGCTCGCCGGGCGGCACCGGGGTGCCCGCCCATCCCCACAGGATGGTCCGAAGCTTGTTCTCGCTGTGCAGGCAGATCCCGTGATCGATGCCGTACAGCCGGCCGTCGCCGTCGGTCAGGATGTGCCCGCCCTTGCGATCGGCGTTGTTGAGGACGGCGTCGAGCACCGCGAGGCGGCGCAGCCTGTCCTCCACCGAATGAACGAGGATCACTTCATCGCCTCGGTGGTCGTAGGCGTTGAGGACCCCGCGATACCCCTCCGGCACCTCGCCGGCGGGCACCAGATCCACCGGGTCGAGACGGCCGTCGTCCGACGGCGGCTGCTCGATCCACCGCTGGACCATGCCCGCACCCAGATCGATGTCGGTCGGACCGTCCTCGCGCAGCACGGTCTCGGGTATCAGATCCCATCCGAGTGCGTCGCTGATGAGATAGGACGCCACTTCGCGGCCGGCGAGGGTCCCGTCCGGGAAGTCCCACAGCGGTTCCTCACCGCGTACGGGCTTGTACACGCAGCGCATGGCCGTCCGTCCGTCCGACACGGCGCAGGCCACCGTGAGGTTGCTGGCCGAGGCGATGCGGCCCAAAACGGTGAGCTCGCCGGTGGCCAGCAGCTCCAGGCAGTCGGCGTTCACCGGTGCGTGTCGTCCCCGCCCCAGTCGCCGTCGTCCGCGCCGTCACCACGCTCGTCGGTGCCGTCGTCGTCGCTGTCGTCATCAGTGTCGTCGTCCAGTACGGCGTCCTCGTCCTCGACGGTGAACGACGAGTCGAATCCGGGCACCAGCCGACTCAGACTCGCGAGCACCTCCGGGTCGACGAACTCGATTGACCGGCTGAACTCGGCGTCGCGTTTGTAGCCGTTGCTGCGTGCGCAGATGTGCCCCGACGGATCCAGCGGCTGGTCGCACAGGGGACACAGCGGGCGGCCGGCCGCGATCACGCGCATAGAGCGGGCACTGAACTCGCGCGCCTCGTCGGCGGTCAGGAAGACGCGGACGGTGTCCGGTCCCTCCTCGGTGTCGTCGAGGATCACCGACTCGTCCAACGGCTGTTCGGTGACCGCGAGCAGTTCGATCACCACCGCGGCCGCATCGGCGTCCCAGCCCAGACCCATCGAACCGACCCGGAACTCGGAATCGATCGGGCTCTCGAGCGGCGAGACGTCGCCGACGTCCTCGGCCTCCGGTGGAATCGGCGTGCCGAAGCGCCGGCGCACCTCGTCGAGCAGATAGCTGAGGCGGTCGGCCAGGATCAGCACCTGCTGCTTCTCCAGTTCGACGCTCATCAACCGAGAGTCCTGCGACACCTGAATGTAGAAGGTGCGATCCCCCGGCTGACCGACGGTGCCCGCGACGAAACGCCGCGGACTCCGGAATTCGTGGATCGTACGAGCCATGACTCAACGGTACCCGGACGGCGAGCCGTGCTCCCGACTATGCCCCGGTGGACCCGCCCACCGTGGCGCCGGCGGCCATCGGCGGCCGCGGGAGCTCGAGCACCCCGTTGTTGTTGACGGTCTGCACGTAGGGCCGGGCAGCCGAGTAATGGATCACGCTGATCGAACCCGGATCCACCACGATCCGCTGGAACTGGTCCAGATGCATGCCGAGTGCATCGGCGAGCACCGCTTTGATCACGTCGCCGTGCGAGCAGGCCACCCACACGCCCTTCCCGTCGGGACCGCCGTGTACCCGGTCGAGTTCCCGGATCGCCCTGGTCGCGCGGCGCGACACGTCGAGCAGGCCCTCGCCGCCCGGGAACACCACCGCCGACGGCTGCTGCTGCACCACCTTCCACAGCGGCTCGCCGAGCAGTTCGGAGATCTTGCGATTGCTCCAGTCGCCGTAATCGACCTCTTCCAGATTCGGGTCGGTCAGGTGCGGCAGCTCCGGGCGCGCCGCCACGAGCGGTGCGACCGTCTCCGCGCATCGCTGCAACGGCGAGCGGACGACGGCGGTGAGGTCGCCGAGGACGCTGCCGAGCCTGACCGGGAGTTCACCGGCCTGCGTGCGTCCGTGACCGTCGAGCCCCACACCCGGCGTCCGACCCGCGAGAAGTCCCGACGTGTTGGCCGTGGAGCGTCCGTGCCGGACCAGGATCACCGTCATGTCACACAGGTTACTGCCGCACGTGAATCGGGCCCGTCGACGCGGTCACGCCCCGATCGCGCCCACCTGCAGCAGGACGATGACGAGCAGGCCGAGCGCCACGCGGTAGGTCGCGAACCAGACCATCGAATGGTGCGAGACGAACTTGAGCAGCCACGCGATCGAGACGTAACCGAGCACGAAGGCGATGAGAGTGGCCACCGCGATCTGCGAGCCGCTCGCGGCCAGGCCCTCCCCCGCGGGTTCGAACACGTCCTTGAGGCTGAACAGTCCGGAGGCGAGAACCGCCGGAATCGCGATCAGGAAGGAGAATCGGAACGCCGCCTCGCGTTCGAGGCCGACGAACAGACCCGCGCTCGCCGTCGCACCCGACCGCGAGACTCCGGGGATCAGCGCCAGACACTGCGCCGCGCCCATCACGAGGGCGTCGCGCCGGGTGATCTTCTCGAGGGGCCGCTCGCGCGTTCCGACGTACTCGGCGGCGAGGAAGACGAAGGAGAACAGGATCAGCATGATCGCCACCAGCCAGAGGTTCCGGCCTGCGGTGCGGATCTGGTCCTTGAAGACGAATCCGAGCACGCCGATCGGGATGGTGGCGAGAATCACGTACCAGCCCAGCCGGTAGTCCAGACCGCGCCTCGTCCGATCCCGCAGTCCCGCGAACCACGCACCGACGATCCGCCAGATGTCCTTGGCGAAGAAGATGAGAACCGCGAGTTCGGTGCCGAGCTGGGTGACCGCGGTGAACGAGGCACCGGCGTCGTCACCGAACCAGATCTCCGAGATGATGCGCAGGTGGGCCGAGGACGAGATCGGCAGGAACTCCGTCAGGCCCTGGACCGCTCCGAGGACGATCGCCTGGAGCCATGTCATGGTCTCAGTCACGGGGGCTGATGCTACCCATCGAACGGGTCACACATCGGCATCGCGCAAGATGGTGTCATGCGCGCGCGAACCCGACTCACCGCCCTGCTCGTGGCCGTGGCCACGGCCTCCGCCCTCACCGCCTGCGGTCAGTCCGACGACGGCTCCGCACAGAATGTGCCGACTGTCACACCCGCGACACCTGCCGAATCCCCGGCCGACGCCGCCCGCCCGGCGGGCGCGGTCGTCGCCGCGGACGCCGCACGCGCCGTGGTGGCCGGGCACGGTCAGCAGTCGCGGGTCGCGCTGCTGTCGAACGACGGCCGAACCGTGCAGATCTTCACCGATCCGGGCGCCCCGGGTGCGCCCGCGCCGACCTCGGTTCCGGTGCCCGGTCTCGCCGCGCTCACCGCCTCCGGCGACGGTTTCGTCGGTGCCGGAGAGAGCGGGATCGTCCGCATCGATCCCGCCGGCTCGGTGACTGTGACGAAGGCGGATCTGCCCGGCGCACTGTCGGTGGCGACCACCGAGGACGGCCGGACGCTGGTCGGCACCGACCGCGGCCACGTGCTGGTGCTCGACCGCGACGGACAACAACAGCGCGACATCGGCGGGTTCGTCCGCGTCGACGACATCACCGTGGCACCTGCGACCGCCGGCGATCGTGCCGGGCAGGTCGTGGTCCTCGATCGGGCGCAGTCGGCGGTCACCCCGGTCGACATCGACTCGGGGGAACTCAAGGCGGCGCTGCGCGCCGGCGACGGGGCGACCACCTCCATCGTCGATCGATACGGCCGGGTGCTGGTGGCCGGTACCCGCAACAACGAGGTGTACGCGTTCTACGGGCAGCCGATCGTGATGCGCATGCGGGCTCCGGTCGCCGACAGCCCGTACGCGCTGGCCTTCGACAACCGTCGCAACCTGCTGTGGGTCTCCAGCACTGCCACCAATGAGATCGCCGCCTATGACGTCTCCACCGGAGAGGTCATCGAGAAGCACCGGTTCGCGAGCGTCCCGCAGGTCACCTCGATGGACGTCGACCCGGTCAGTGGTTCACTTCTGGCGGCCTCGGGCCGCGACGGCTCACTCCAGGTGATCGCGGCCGATGCGGTCCGGTGACCGCCCCGTACCCGACCTCGCACTCACGACGAAGGCTCTCACGATGCTCAGCACACTGAACCGGATCCTCTACCCGCTGGTCTTGAAGGTCATGTTCCTGCTCGACCCCGAGCGGATCCACGCGATCACCGCTCAGGTGATCCGCCGCTGCGGCTACGCGCCGGGAGTGCGATCGCTGATGGCGAAGCTCTTCGCCACCGATGACCCGATTCTCCGCAACGAGGTCTTCGGGGTCTCGTTCCCCGCACCGATCGGACTGGCCGCCGGCTTCGACAAGAACGCGTCGAGCGTCAACGCGTGGGGGCAGATGGGCTTCGGATTCGCCGAGATCGGCACCATCACCGGTCAGGCGCAGCCGGGCAACCCCGCTCCCCGTCTGTTCCGGCTGCCCGCCGATCGGGCGCTGATCAACCGGATGGGCTTCAACAATCCCGGTGCGGACACCGCGGCCCGCGCGCTGGCTCAGCCCCGGCCCGGACCGGTCCGGGTCCCGATCGGCGCGAACATCGGCAAGACCAAAGTGGTTCCGGTCGAGGATGCCGTCGACGACTACCGGCACAGCGCCCGGACACTCGGGCCCCTGGCGGACTTCGTGGTCGTGAACGTCAGCTCGCCGAACACTCCTGGACTGCGCGACCTGCAGGCCGTCGACTCGCTGCGGCCGATCCTCGCGACGGTCCTGGACGTGGTCGACAAGCCGGTGCTGGTGAAGATCGCACCCGATCTGTCGGACGAGGACGTCGACGCCGTCGCCGACCTCGCCGTCGAGCTGGGCGTCGCCGGCATCGTCGCCACCAACACGACCATCCGGCGCGATTCCCTTGTGACTCCGCGGGCCGAGGTCGAGGCCTGCGGCGCGGGCGGACTCTCCGGACCGCCGGTCGCCGACCGGTCGCTGGAGGTGTTGCGCCGCCTGTACCGACGAGTGGGCGGCCGGGTGGCGCTGGTCAGCGTCGGCGGGATCGAGACCGTCGACCAGGCGTGGGAACGCATCTGCGCCGGCGCCGACCTGCTTCAGATGTACACCGGATTCATCTACGGCGGACCGGTCCGTCTCCGGGAACTGCACGAGGGCATCGCTGCGCGGCTGCGCGCGGGCGGCTACTCCTCGATCCGCGAAGCCGTCGGCTCCGCGGCGCAGTGAGCCGCCCGGCGGCGCGCCCTACTCGGCGGGCTGTTCGAAGACGCCGGTGAGGATCCCGCGCGCGATCGCGCGCGAGTAGAGGTTGAAGCCGAGGAAGGCCGGAGTCGCCTCGGCGGGCAGTTCCAACGATTCGGTGTCGACGGCGTGCACGGCGAACATGTAGCGGTGCGGACCGTGACCGGGAGGCGGACCGGCACCGATGAACTGCTTGAGGCTCGCATCGTTGTTGAGCGTCACGGCACCGGCGGGCAGATCCGCCGACCCCGGCGACCCGGCGCCCGTCGGCAGCGAGGTCACCGACGCCGGGATGTCGGCGACGGCCCAGTGCCAGAAGCCGGAAGCCGTGGGAGCGTCCGGATCGAAACACGTCACGACGAAGCTCTTGGTCTCGGCGGGGAAACCCGACCAGCTCAGCTGCGGGGAGACGTCGTCTCCGCCCGCGCCGAAGATCCCCGAGACCTGCGGCGTCGGGAGGGTCTGGCCCTCGGCGAAGTCGCTCGATGTCACCGTGATCGCCGGCAACTGGGGTAACGCGTCATACGGGTCGTATGTCGTCACTATCGCATCCTTTCGACTGTCCGCACCCGGCCGTTGTCGTCAGCAGTTGCGGAGAAAATGCTCGAAAACCTTGGTACCGAACACGATCGAGTCTACGGGCACGCGTTCGTCGACGCCGTGAAAGAGCGCGGCGAAATCGAGTTCGGGAGGCAGCCGAAGCGGAGCGAAGCCGAAGCACCGGATCCCGAGCTTCGCGAAGGCCTTCGCGTCGGTGCCGCCCGAGAGCATGTACGGCACCGTCCGGCCGTCCTCGTCGTGCGCGAGGATCGCATCGTTCATCGCGTCGACGAGATCGCCGTCGAACCGCGTCTCGTAGGGATCCAGGTGGGTGATCCACTCGCGCTTCACCTTGGGGCCGATCAACTCGTCGATCGTGCGCTCGAACTCGGCCTGCCTGCCGGGCAGCACGCGGCAGTCCACGACGGCCTCGGCGTGCTGGGGAATGACGTTCGCCTTGTAGCCGGCCGACAGCATCGTCGGGTTCGCGGTGTCCCGGAGGGTGGCGCCGATGATGCGGGCGATGTTCCCGATCTTGAACAGGGCGGACTCCAGATCCGGCGTCTCGGGACTGAAATCGAGGCCGGTCTCCTCCGACAGTGCCTCCAGGAACTCCCGGACCGACTCGGTCATCACCAGCGGGAAGCGGTGCGCGCCGATGCGGGCCACCGCGGTCGCGATCTCCGTGACCGCGTTCTCGGCGGCGAGGAACGAACCGTGGCCTGCCTGCGCGTCGCAGGTGAGCCGCATCCACGACAGTCCCTTCTCGGCCGTCTCCACGAGATACAGACGCCGCACACCTCCGTCCGGGCGGTCGACGGTGAGGGAGAACCCGCCGACCTCCCCGACGGCCTCGGTGATGCCCTCGAAGAGATCGGGGCGGTTCTGCACCAGCCAGTGCGATCCCCACGTGCCACCGGCCTCCTCGTCGGCCAGGAAGGCGAAGACGATGTCGCGCGGCGGAACGGTGCCCTCACGTTTGAACTGGCGCGCCAGTGCGAGCGCCATGCCGGCCATGTCCTTCATGTCGACCGCGCCTCGGCCCCAGACGTAGCCGTCGCGGACGGCGCCGGAGAACGGGTGGACGCTCCAGTCCTCCGCCTCCGCGGGCACCACGTCGAGATGCACGTGGATCAGCAGCGCACCGCGGTCCGGATCGGCGCCCGGCAACCGCGCGAACACGTTCCCGCGTCCGGGCATGCCCGACTCCACGTATTCGGTGGCGTAGCCGACCTCCTCGAGCCGCGCCGCCACCCATCTGGCGCACTCCGCCTCCCCCTTGGTGGTCTCCGGCTGTCCGGTGTTCGACGTGTCGAATCGGATCAGCGCACTCACCAGATCGACAACTTCATCGGTCGCTCGCAAGCCTGTCACCTCTTCATTCGTAGGCGATTTGGGATACGGGGGCAACCGTGGTTATTGTTATCCCGCGCAAAGCGGTGCGGAGCGCACGAACAACAGAACAAGTCCGAGTGGCGGAATGGCAGACGCGCTAGCTTGAGGTGCTAGTGTCCTATTAACGGACGTGGGGGTTCAAGTCCCCCCTCGGACACACTTGTGATGAGTCGCGACATCGTTTACACACGATGTCGCGACTCATTGCTTTTCCGGGGGTTCGCGGGTTGTCGGTGTGTTCTTGTCTGGCGGCTGGTAGTCGCGGGTGTCGTCGATGTGGTGGGTGGCGATGATTGTGCCGGTCTCTGCGTGGGTGGTGATGACGTCGTGGTCGTGGATCAGCATGAGTACTGGCTGGCCGATGTTGGCTCGGCCCATTCCGAGGTGTCGTAGGCGGCCGGCGTAGCGGAGGCTGACTTTGCCGTGGTTGTCGATCCGGTCGGTCCGGGTACGCCACTCTGGTTCAGTGGTGGTCTGCGGATGTGCCTTCGCCAGCGCGGTGTAGGCCTGGCAGGGTGTGCGGCGGCCTAGCGAACGGTGCGGACGGTCGGTGTTGTACCAGGTGCGGAAGTCGTTGAGATGTGCTTGTAGGTCCTCGATGGTGGTGGGTCGGGGGCGGGCGCGGAGCCACCGTTTGAGGGTTTGGTGGAAGCGTTCGATCTTGCCTTGTGTCTGCGGGTGTCCGGGTGAGCCGTTCTTCTGGGTGATGTGGTGGGCTTCGAGGAGTTTCTCGAAGCCGTTACGGCCGGCGTTGCGTGCGGTGAGTCGGGTGGTGAACACCATCCCGTTGTCGGTCAGGGTCGATGACGGTGCCCCGTACTGGTTGATCAGTGCGTTCATGACGGTGACGACATCTGTTCCGGTGTATGCGTTCTGCGTGCTGATGTGGAGCAGGAATCGAGAGTGATCATCGAGAAAGTCGAGGATCTCTACCCGGTCTCCGTGGGCGAGGTACCAGTGAGTGATGTCGGCTTGCCAGCATTCGTTGGGCAGGTCGGCTTCGAAGCGGATGTAGGAACTGCGGGGCCGTTTGCGGGGTTCTGGGGTGATCAGGCCCGCGGCGTGCAGGATGCGGCGGATCGTCGAGGCCGCAGGCACCTGCAGTCCTTCCCTGTGCAGGTGCCATCCGATGGTCTCTGGTCCGGCGTCTTTGCCTTCGGCGGTCAGTTGTCGGCGCAGTGCGATGATTCGGTCGGTGATCACTGCCGGGGTCGTTCCGGGGCGATGACGGGGAGCTCGTGAGCGCGGCACCAGACCTGCGGGTCCTTCGCGGTCGTATCGCTTGAGGAGTTCGTACACCCACTGCCGGGACACTCGGTAACGCGCGGCAGCCTGTGTCGGTGTGAGGTGTTGGTCGCGGACCGCGCGGACGATCACCAGTCGTTTGTCTTCGGTTGTCATGCCCGATCGTGGCATCGGCTCACCGTCGAGGTCACTGTCAACGATGTCGCGCTGCAGGTGTCAACGATGTCCGCGGCCAAAACGTCAACGATGTCGCGCCGCAGGTGTCAACGATGTGCGCGGAAAACCCCCGATGAGACGTGTAAACGATGTCGCAGTCTCACACACCCCTCGGACACACTTGTGATGAGTCGCGACATCGTTTACACACGATGTCGCCGCCGTCGTTTTCGACTTCGACGGTGGTCGCGCCCGCTGCGGTTCGGCCCGACCGCGAGCGGCCGGACGACGATACAGTCATGTGCGTGGACAGGGACCCGGCGAGCAAGACGGAAGACTCCGATTTTCCCGGCACCCGCGTTCTGGTGCTTCTCACGTGTGTCGCCCTCGTCGCCGGCGCGCTGACCGGGCTGGTCGGCGGAGCCTTCCGCTGGACTCTCTCGTGGGCCGAGGAGCGTCGCGCCGATCTGGTCGACTGGGCCGGTGATCACGGACTCGGCGGCACGCTGATCGTCATCGCCGTAGCCGCGGCCTCCGCGGCCGCGGCGGTGGCGATCGTGCGACGGATCCCCCTCGCCGCGGGCAGCGGCATCCAGCAGGTGGAGGCCGTCGAGGACGATGAAGCGCCCGCCGCGCCGTGGTCGGTGATCCCCGCCCGGTTCGCCGGCGGCGTGCTCAGCATGGGCTTCGCGGGAATGGTGCTGGGCCGCGAGGGCCCCACCGTGCACATGGGCGCGGCGATCGGCGCGGCCGCCGCACGCCTGATCCGTGCGACGTCGGACGAGATCCGGGTGATGCAGACCGCCACCGCCGGCGCCGGACTCGCCGTGGCCTTCAACGCCCCGATCGGCGGTGCACTCTTCGCCTTCGAGGAGGTCGCCAAGAAGATCCGGCTGCGCTACGCGGTGTGGACGCTCACCGCGGTGGCGGCTGCCGTCGCCTGCAGCCGGCTGATCCTCGGCGACGCTCCCGACTTCCGGGCGGGCGGGATCGACAATCCGTCGCCGGACCGTCTGTGGGTCTTCCTCGTCTTCGGTGTCGTCGTCGGCGCCCTCGGAGTGGTCTACAGTCGGCTGCTGCTCCTGTTCGTGGATCTCGCCGCGCGCATCAGAGTGCCAGCGGTGGTTCTCGGCGCCCTCGTCGGCGCGGGCATCGGCATCCTGGCGATCACCGTGCCCTCGGCGGTCGGCGGCGGCGACGACCTCGCCCAACGGCTGCTCGACGCCCAGCGGACGGCATTCTGGATGATCCTCGCGATCATCGCCATGCGGTTCGTGACCGGACCGGTCTCCTACGGCACCGGAGCGCCCGGCGGTCTCTTCGCCCCGATGCTCGCACTGGGAGCGCTGACGGGAGCCGGCTTCGGCCGGATCCTCGAAGCGCTGTACGCGCCCTTCGGCGATCTGACGCCTGCGCTGGTGGTGGTCGGAATGAGCACCTTGTTCGCGGCGGTGGTCCGCGTACCCCTCACCGCGATCGTCCTGGTGATGGAGATGACCGCGGTGACGGCACTGACGGTGCCCATGGCGGTGGCGGTGACCGCCGGTGTCGCGACCGCCTCGCTGGCCGGGTCGAAGCCGGTCTACGACGCACTGCGCGAACGATACCTGCGCGACATCGGCGTCTCGGGCGTCGCCGTACGCCCGCACGACTGACAGCGGCGCGGACGCCACCGAAGATCGGTGACGCCCGCGCCGCGTGCCGGGTCTGCCGCGGTCAGCCCTGTCTGCTGCCGACCCCGGTTCCGAGCGTGATGTCGAGCGTGTTGTCGCCGTCGGCGGTCACCGTGGTCTGCACCGCGCGCGGCTCGTACATGCTCGCGACGACGGTGAACCTGTCGTCGGTGAGACCCTCGATCCGGTAGCGCCCGTCGGCGTCGGTCCGGGCCGTGGCGACGATGGTCCGATCCGAGCCGATCGCCGACACGGTCGCTCCGGCAAGCGGAGTGCCGTCCGCGGCGCGCACGTACCCCTGGACGCCGCCGATGGCGTCGAGCACGATGTCGATCGCCACGGCGTCTCCGGCGGTCACCAACTCGCTGCTCGCCTGGTAGCCGGGCGCCGAGGCGGTCACCGCCACGGTGTCGCCGTCGGTGAGGCCGCCGATCGAGAACTCGCCGTCCGAGCCGGCCTGCGCGGTGGCCAGCACCGAACCGGTCTGATCGGTCACGACCAGCCGTGCGGGCAGCGGGCGCTGGGCGTCGCGGACGCGCCCGGTCAGCACGGCTGCGCCCGAGAGCGAGAAGTCCCGGCGCAGTCCCACGTCCCCGACAGTCGACACACCGACGGCCTTGGGGCCGCGTCCCGGCGCGGTGGCGATCACCGTGTACGCCCCGCTCTCCAGTCCGCCGACTCGGTACGAACCGTCCTCGGCGACGGTCGCGCCGCCGGCCTGCCGTCCTTCGCTGTCGGTGACCGTGATGGCCGCCCCGGCGAGCGGCGCACCGTCCGGACCGGTCACGGTTCCGGACAGCTGAGCGCCCGACGGGGAAGCGAAGCTCTCCGACGGCGTCTCGGCGACGAGGGCGACCGGCGATCCGACACCGGCGTCTCCGGCGACCGCGGCGATCTCGGCGCCGACCGTCTCATGGCTCGCCGTCAGCGGCTTCCGGGCGCCGGTGAACACCGACGCGATCGCACCGAGCACGCAGCAGATCAGGGCGAAGGTGAACGCGGCGGTGAGACCGTCCGCGAACGGATCGCTGATCAAGTGCGGGAAGAAGTCCAGTCCGGTCAGATGCTCGACGCTGGCCTGCGGCAGTCCGTTCAGCGCCTGGCCGCCGACCTGCTGGATCGGGTTGTAGCCGAGGAACGCGGCGAACAAGATGCCCACGGTCGGCAGACCGGCGATGGCCTGCGCGGGTTGCGCGGGCATGCCGTTGGCGGTGAGACCGTCGAACATCGCCGACGGCAGCGTGCTCGAGAGACCCGCGATCATCAGCGAGAAGAACAGACCGATCGACAGGACCATCGCCGCGTTCTGGAAGGTCGTCATCATCCCGGCACCGGAGCCACGCGAGGTGACCGGCAGGCTGTTCATCACTTCGGCACGGTTCGGGGAGGCGAACAGGCCCATGCCGATGCCGTTGACCACGAGGATCACGGCGAACACCCAGTAGTCGAAGTCGACGGGGATGGCGATGAGGGCAGCGAAGGTGCCCGCGGTGATCAGCAGACCGAGGGTGGTGAACCACTTGGTGCCCAGCTTGTCCGAGAGCGCGCCCGACACCGGCGCGGAGACCAGGAAGCCCACGGTCATCGGAACCATGTAGATGCCCGCCCACAGCGGTGTCTGCGAGTAGTCGTAGCCGTGCTGCGGCAGCCAGATGCCCTGCAGCCAGATGATGAGGATGAACTGCAGACCGCCGCGCCCGATGGACGCCATCAGGTTCGCGATGTTGCCGAAGGTGAACGACCGGTTGCGGAACAGCGACAGTTCGAACAGCGGGCTGTCGACGTGCATCTCGATGAACACGAAGACCGCGAGGACGAAGGCACCGCCGACCAGTGCGGCGAGCACCCAGGGGTTGCTCCAGCCCATGTCCGATGAGCCGTACGGCTGGATGCCGTAGGTGATGCCGACGAGGATCGCGATCAAGCCGACGGCGAAGGTGAGGTTGCCCCACCAGTCCATCTTGGCCTTGCGGCGCTCGCCGGTGTCCCGCAGCTTCAGGTAGGCCCAGATGGTGCCCACGACGCCGAACGGAACGGAGACGAGGAAGATGTAGTGCCACTGGATCGGGGCCAGCACGCCGCCGATCAGGAGGCCGAGGAACGAGCCGGCGATCGCCGCGACACCGTTGATGCCCATCGCCAGACCGCGCTGGTTGGCCGGGAAGGCGTCGGTGAGGATGGCCGATGAGTTGGCCATCAGGAAGGCGCCGCCGACACCCTGGATGACGCGCCAGAAGATCAGCCAGATGGCGGCCTGCGACCCGTCGAACCAGGTGATCGCCAGGAAGATGGACGAGACGGTGAACACCGCGAAGCCCATGTTGTACATGCGCGCTCGGCCGAACATGTCGCCGAGCCGGCCGAAGCTCACCACCAGGACCGCGGTGACGACGAGGAAGCCCATCATCATCCACAGCAGGTAGCTGGTGTTCTGGGGTTCGAGGGGATTGAGGTTGATGCCCTTGAAGATGTCGGGCAGGGCGATCAGCACGATGGAACTGTTGATCGTGGCGATCAACATGCCCAGGGTGGTGTTGGAGAGCGCGATCCACTTGTAGTGGGGACCGAGTTCTTCGAGGGTCTGCTGGCGGGCACCGCCGGCCGGGCCTGTGCCGCCGGCGGTGTCTGCAACTGTTTTGGTCGACATGCGAACCTTTCAGGACTAATGCGGTGAATCAGTGCTTGCGGTGAATCAGTGCTTGCGACGGTTACGCCGAAGATCGGGTGGGCCGTGCGCCGCGGAGGCGTCGATCACGTCTCCGGCGAGCGGACGGCCTGGATGTCGAGCCGGACGCGAGCGGTGTTGCCGATCTGCGCGGCTCCGCTGACGAGCTTGTCGTCGAAGCTGATCCCGAAGTCACGGCGCCGAAGGGTCGCCGTGGCTTGGAAGCCGGCGCGGACGCCGCCCCACGGGTCCTCGGTCTGCCCGAGGAAGATCAGCTCGAGCGAGACCGGGACGGCGGTGTCACGCAGGGTCAGCGTTCCCTCGAGCGTCCAGGTCTCGTCGGACGCCGGGCGCACCCGCTCGGCGTGGAAGAGGGTCGTCGGGTAGCGCTCGGCGTCGAAGAACGCACTCGATCGCAGCACCTCGTCGCGCATCCGGTTGTCGGTGTCGATGCTGGCGGTCGAGATCTCCGCCGTCACCGACGACTGCTCCGGATCGTCGCCGACGACGATGGTGCCCGTGAACTCGGTGAAACGGCCGCGGACGGTCGCGATCCCGAGGTGACGGACGCTGATGTCGATGGTCGAATGCGAGCCGTCGATCTCCCAGCGGCCGGCCTCGGGGGTCGGCGATCCGCCGACCCGGGCGAGAGTGACCTCGCCCAGACCGACCGCGCCGGGACCGGACACGACGGCGGTGCGAGCGGCCGGCTGGAAGCCGTCCGCGGCGGCGACCACGGTGTACATCCCCGCGGCCAGGTCGTCGACGCGAATGTGTCCGTCGCCGTCGGACCTGACGATCGCCGCCTGCTGTCCCTCCTGCGACATGACGGTCACCACGGCGGTGTCGATGCCGCGGCCCGCCGGAGTCGCCACGCGTGCTGTGAGCTGTGCGGTCATGGTCACCGCCCCTGCACGCCGAGGACGAACTCGTGATTGACGAATCGTCCGGCCCGGACGTCGACGGTCGCGGCCACCGGCGCGTAACCGTTGGCCAGCACCGTGTAGTCGCCGGGGGTGAGATCGGTGAAGCTGTAGCGCCCGTCCTCGTCGCTGAACACACTGGCCGCCATTGAGCCGTCGGCGGCCAGCAGCGACACTTGGCTGTGGCCGATCACTCCCCCGTGCGCGTCGGTGACCAGACCGGACAGAGCGACGGCGGAGCGCATCTCGACGACCACCGGCTGCGAGGAACCCGCGGTGTGAGCGACGGTTCTGGCGGTCGCCTCGAACCCTGGCGCGTTCACCACCAGCGTGTATCCGCCCTCGGCCACGCCGCGCAGTTCCCATCGGCCGTCGGCGCCGGCGACCGCCGTCGCGACCACGTGCCCGGACGGGGCGGTCGCGGTCACCACCGCGCCGGCGATCGGTGCGCCGTCGGCGTCGCGGACGAGACCGCCGAGCGCGGAATGGGCGGACAGCACGATCTGCGTCTGGATCGGGGCACCGGCCATCATCGCCGTCACCGCCGCCGGTTCGTGCCCGGTCGCCGACGCGGCGAGCACGTACTGGCCGTCGGCCGCGACGTGGGCGGTGAACGACCCGTCGTGCCGCGCTGACGCGACAGCGACCTGACTCCCCTGCTGGTCGATCACCGTGACGGTGGCATCCGGGACGGATCCGCCGCGCTCGTCTCGGACGACGCCGCGAATCAGCCGAGAATGTCCATCGACTGCATTCCGCACAGAGTTCCTCCCTCGTTTCTCAGGCATTCAACGACTGGCCGGGTGCGCGGACGGCTGGGCCGCACCGGCTGTGACCAGCTCACACATCGTGTCGGCGAACAGTGCGATCGACCGGACCACCGATTCCCGTTCGCACTCCGGCAGCCGATTCAGGGCGGTCTCGTACAACGAGATCCGCTCCGAGTTGGCGTCCCGGACGTATGCCTGCCCGGCCGGCGTCAGATCGAGCATGCTGACTCGACCGTCGTGCGGATCGGGTGTACGCGACACCAGGCCCGCGCTCTCCAGCGAGGCGATGCTCTTCGACATCGACGCCGTGGTCACCTTCTCCCGCTCCGCGAGATCGGTGGGCCGCACCGGGGCGAGCTCGGCGATGGCCCACAGGGTGGCCGCCTGCGACGAGGTCAGCTGTTGCTGACCGACACCGCGCCGCACGGCGCGGGTCAAGCGGATCACCGAGAGCGACATCAGCGCACCGTCGGCGATCCGGTGCTCACCGTCCTCACGGTCCGCGCCGTTGTCCGTCACTGTTCGCACGCTCCGACATTTAGATAGTTGACTGCAGTTAAGTAATACTCAGCCAGACTAGACCCGGAAGAGGTCTGTTCAAAAAGTTCAGCGCATGTGAGATCCGCAACAAAGGCTTGCGTGATCGGGCGATTCGGACGCACGTGACATCTCGGCGCCCGCCGTCGTCTCAGCGCAAGCTCAGAGACTTAAGTTGCCAGAGATCAAGCATTCAGGCTTGAACAGCGATGAGGGCGGTCTAACAATGAGGGAGTCAACCCCGAGAACAGGGTGCGACCGACGCGCGGCGCGGGTCAGAAACCCGCGGCCCCCGCGATCCGCTCGGCTCCGAGAGTCGGAGTCAGCGTGCCCGAGAGCACTCCGGCCTCCACTTCACGCCGTACCGCACGGACCGCCGGGTCCTCCTCGAGGCGATTGAGCATCGCCTCGCGCACCATGCTCCACATCCAGTCCACCTGCTGTTGCGCTCGGCGCCTCTCGAACTGTCCGGCGGCCGAAAGCGTCTCGCGGTGCCGCAGGATCGCCTCCCAGTACTCGTGAACGCCGGTGTTCTCCAGCGCGCTCATCGTCAGCACCGGCGGATGCCACAACACGTCGTGGGGATAGATCAGCCCCAGCGCATTGCGCAGTTCGCGGGCGGCGCCCCGCGCCTCGTTGATGTGTTTGCCGTCGGCCTTGTTGACGACCACGATCTCGGCGAGTTCGAGGACACCCTTCTTGATGCCCTGCAGCGAATCGCCCGTTCGCGCCAGAGTGAGGAAGGTGAACACGTCGACCATGTTCGCGACGCTCACCTCCGACTGCCCCACCCCGACCGTCTCGACGAGCACGACGTCATAGCCCGCCGCCTCGACGAGCACGATCGTCTCGCGCGTCGCCTTCGTCACGCCGCCGAGGGTCCCCGAACTCGGGGACGGGCGGATGTAGGCCTCCTCCGCCGCGGACAGCCGGCCCATCCGGGTCTTGTCACCGAGGATCGAACCGCCGGTGCGGGTGGACGAGGGGTCTACCGCCAGCACGGCGACCCGATGCCCCAACTCGATGAGATGCATGCCGAGGGCCTCGATGGTCGTCGACTTGCCGACACCGGGCACGCCCGTGATTCCCACGCGGAACGACTTGCCCGCGTGCGGCCCCAGGTTCAGCAGGAGTTGCTGTGCCGCCGCCCGGTGATCCGGCCGGGCCGATTCGACGAGCGTGATGGCGCGCGCCAATTGGGCTCGGTTTCCCGACAGGACGCCCTCGGTCAGCGCGTCGACGTCGATCCGGCGGCCCGCCGGGCGGTCGGCCCGGCGGGACTGCGCGTCGCTCATTCCGCTGCTGCAGCCAGTTCCAGGCCCAGCTGATCGGCCAGCTTCCGGATCAGATCCACCGCGCTGTCGGCGATGACCGTTCCCGGCGGGAAGATCGCCGCGGCCCCGGCCCGGTACAGCTCGTCGAAATCGCCCGGGGGAATGACGCCGCCGACGACGATCATGATGTCGTCACGGCCGACGTCGGCCAGTGCCTTCTTCAGCGCAGGCACCAGCGTGAGGTGGCCGGCCGCCAGGGACGAGACACCGACGACGTGCACGTCGTTGTCCGCGGCCTGGGCGGCGACCTCCTCCGGAGTGGCGAACAGCGGGCCCACGTCGACGTCGAAGCCGAGGTCGGCGAAGGCGGTGGCGATCACCTTCTGTCCGCGATCGTGGCCGTCCTGGCCCATCTTCGCGACCAGCACGCGGGGGCGTCGGCCCTCGGCCTCGGCGAAGGCGTCGACGACGGCCATCGCCTCATCGATGTTGCTCACGGATTCACCTGCCTCGTTGCGGTACACGCCGCTGATGGTCCGGATCTCCGCCTGGTGACGGCCGAAGACCTTCTCCATCGCATCGGAGATCTCGCCGCCGGTGGCCCCGTGGCGAGCGGCGTCGATGGCCAGCGCCATCAGGTTGTTGTCGAGGTCGCTGCCGCCGGGCTCGGCGGCCGCGCGCGTCAGGTTCGCCAGCGCCGCCTCCACGGCCGACGAGTCCCGCTCGGCGCGCAGCTTCTCGAGCTTGGCGAGCTGTTCGGCCCGTACCTTGGAGTTGTCGACCTTGAGGACCTCGATCTCCTCGTCCTCGTCGACGCGGTACTTGTTGACGCCGACGAGGGGCTGCTGCCCGGAGTCGATGCGCGCCTGCGTGCGTGCGGCGGCCTCCTCGATGCGCAGCTTCGGCAGACCCTCGTTGATGGCCTGCGTCATACCGCCGGCCTCTTCCACCTCGGCGATGTGTGCGCGCGCCTTCTCCGCCAGCTGGTGCGTGAGCCACTCGACGTAGTTGGAGCCGGCCCACGGGTCGATGGGCCGCGTGGTGCCCGACTCCTGCTGAAGCAGCAGCTGGGTGTTGCGGGCGATCCGTGCCGAGAAGTCGGTCGGCAACGCGATGGCCTCGTCGAGCGCGTTGGTGTGCAGCGACTGGGTGTGTCCCTGAGTCGCCGCCATCGCCTCGACACAGGTGCGTGCGACGTTGTTGAACACGTCCTGCGCGGTCAGCGACCAGCCGGAGGTCTGCGAGTGGGTACGCAGAGACAGGCTCTTGGCGTTGCGCGGCTCGAACTTCGCCACCAGCTCACTCCAGAGCAGGCGGGCGGCGCGGAGCTTGGCGACCTCCATGAAGAAGTTCATCCCGATGCCCCAGAAGAACGACAGCCGCGGAGCGAACTTGTCGATGTCCAGGCCCGCTTCCAGTCCCGCCCGGATGTACTCCACACCGTCGGCGAGGGTGTACGCGAGCTCCAGGTCGGCGGTCGCGCCGGCCTCCTGGATGTGATAGCCGGAGATGGAGATGGAGTTGAACTTCGGCATCTTGGCGCTGGTGTACGCGAAGATGTCCGAGATGATCCGCATCGAGGGCGTCGGCGGATAGATGTAGGTGTTGCGGACCATGAACTCTTTCAGAATGTCGTTCTGAATGGTTCCGGCCAGCTTCTCCGGCGGCACGCCCTGCTCTTCGGCGGCCACCACGTACAGCGCGAGGATCGGCAGCACGGCGCCGTTCATCGTCATCGACACCGACACATTGCCGAGGTCGATGCCGTCGAAGAGCTGGCGCATGTCGAGAATGGAGTCGATCGCCACGCCGGCCATGCCGACGTCACCGGCCACCCGGGGGTGGTCCGAATCGTATCCGCGGTGGGTCGCCAGGTCGAAGGCCACCGACAGACCCTTCTGGCCGGCGGCGAGATTGCGCCGGTAGAAGGCGTTCGACTCGGCGGCGGTCGAGAATCCCGCGTACTGGCGGATGGTCCACGGCTGGTTGACGTACATCGTCGGGTACGGGCCGCGGATGAAGGGCGCCGCACCCGGGATCGAATCGAGCGGGTAGCCGCCGTCCTCGGCGGCCGCGTCGCGGTCCGCGCGGGTGAACACCGGCTGCACGTCGATCTGCTCGGGCGTGCTCCAGGTGACCTGATCGGCCGTGTAGCCGTTGGCACGGGCGAGCGCCTCGGTCTGCGCCGCACCCGAACCCGCGGGCTCAACGGCGCGGTCGCCGGTCAGCGCGACATCGGCGAAGTTCGGAACTGTGTTGCTCATGCGGATACGCTCCCGCCGTCGGTCAGGTGGTCGAGAAGTTCGGTGAGGGTCGCGACCGCGTCGATGCCCACGCGCAGCGAGCCGTCACACCGGTCGGCGGCCTCCGGCCACTCACGATCGGGTCCGGCCAACAGCACGCGGTCGATTCCCGCCGCACGCGCCGCGGCCAGAGCCGCGGGACCGTCGCTCGCGTATCGCTTGGCCGTGCCGCACAGAACGGCGACCGTGGCGGCGTTCTCCGCAGCGAGGCCGGCGATCTGGTCGGGTTCGATCGGACCCGGATTGACTGCCGAGATCCCGCCCGCTGCAAGCAGATTCGCGACGAAAGTGGTGCGGCCGTTGTGCTCGGCGACACTTCCGAGCGGAAGCAGCAGGACGCTCGGGCGCGTCCGCTCCGCGTCGGCCCGGTCGCGGAGCGCCTCGAACTGTCGCGCCAAGCGAGCGAGCTTCGGCGTCGCCGTCGCGAGGTCGACGGTCTGCGCCGTGCCCGCCGGGCGGGCGGCCTCGTCCAGGTTCGGAAACTCGCTGACACCGGTGAGCGGCGCTGCGCGGTGCGCGACTCGCAGGTCGCGTGCTGCGAGGGACTCGGCGATCTGCTCGCCGATCCACCCGTCGGACAGGGCCGTCTGGTACCCGCCCCGGCGTTCGACCTCCGTGAAGACGTCCCATGCCGCCGCGGCGAGATCGGCGGTGAGCGACTCGACGTACCACGAGCCACCCGCCGGATCGAGAACACGGCCGAGGTTCGACTCCTCGAGCAGAAGCAGCTGGGTGTTGCGGGCGATCCGGTGGGAGAAGGACGCGCTGGAGGACCGTTCGCCCGCCGGAAGCGCGGCGTCGTAGCCGAGGACGGTCACCTGGTCGGCGCCGCCGACGCCGGCACCGAACGCCGCGACGGTGGATCGCAGCATGTTGACCCACGGGTCGCGCTGCGTCAGCATCGCCAGGTCGGTCACCGCGTGGGTCACGGCGGCACCGGCGTCCGGTTCGCCGAGCACGTCGGCCACCCGAGCCCACACGGTGCGCAGTGCCCGCAACTTGGCGATGCCGGCGAACTGGTCGTCGTCGACCGAGACCCCGAAGCTGATCTGTCCGAGCGCCTCGGCCCGGCTGCGGCCGGCCGCGACAAGGTCGCGGACATGTGCCACGGCCGCGGCCACCGAGAGCCCGAGTTCCTGCGGGTTGTTCGCTCCCGCCTGACTGAAGTCGGTGCCGTCGACCCGGAAGGCGCGTACTCCTTCCGGAGCGTCGGCGGCCAGCGCGGTCGCGGCGTCGACGTCGACGGTGGCCCGTTCGGAGAACTGCGCCGTGTACGGCGACAGCCCCAGGCTCTGCACGTTCGCGATCGTGGAGGGCGCGGCCTGCGGCGCCACGGGTGCCGCGACGCGAGCTTCCAGATACGCCCGAGCCGCCTCGATCCCCTCGGCGCCGGCGTCCAGGGTCACCGGCATCAGGTCGAGGTACACGCCGCGCAGTGCCGTGGCGATCCCGTCGGCGCCGATGCCGCCGTCCACCTTGAGCCACAGCCCGCTGGTCCCATTGCCCGCGGCGTCGAGAATCTGCTCGTTGACTTCCGCGGCGCTGCCGCCCTCGTCGCCGAAACGCTCGGTCACCCGCCAGCCGACGTTGACGTCGCGCACCGGATCGGCGCCGCGCACGAACGGGAACTGTCCGGGCAGTCCCGACTCGGCGACCTCGTCCTTCCGGGTGTAGAGCGGGCGGACCACGGTGCCGTCGCCCGTCGTGGTGGACAGCAGGGCCTCCGCGGTGTCGGGGAGTTCATCCGCCGAGACCTTGCGTGCCTTCGCCAGCACACCGGCGGCCGCTTCGGACCATTCGTCGTACGCCTGCCGCAGCGCGTCGGCGCCGCGCGGCGCCGCGGGGTCGTCACTTGCCGTCATCGGCTCGCCTACCTCCAAAGCTCGACCATCTGAAGTTTCGTCGTAGGGAACGATAACCGATCAAACGCTCGGGCGAACCTGGGGGATGTGATCTGACCCGTAAACTACTCCCTCGTGCGCATTAATTCACCGCGGTCCGCCGCTCCGGTCGAACAGCCGGTGTCCCTCGATGGCACGACCGCCGAGGCGCGCCGGGACCGGCCGGCCCGCAGGCGGACGGATGTCACCCGGACAGCGCTGATCCGCGGCGGGATCGTGATGGCCGCGGTGGTGGCGATACTGGTCGCCGCGTACTTCATCCCACTGCCGTCGATAGCGACCGCGCGCGCCTGGTCCGAATCGCTCGGGCCGTGGTTTCCGGCGCTGTTCTTCCTCGCCTACGCGGTGGTCCCGATCGGTCCGGTTCCCCGGACGGCGTTCACCGTCACGGCGGGTGTGCTGTTCGCGCCGGCTCTCGCCTTCGCCGGAGCGACGGTGTCGTCGACGATCGCCGCCGTCGCCGCCTTCCTGCTCGCGCGGCGGCTGGGACGGGAACGGGTCCGCCCGTACCTGCGCCATCCGGTGATCGCCACCGTGGAGTATCGCCTCGAGCGCCGCGGCTGGCTGGCGGTCGGGTCTCTGCGCCTGATCGCGGTGTGTCCCTTCTCACTGCTCAACTACCTCTCGGGGCTGTCGAGCATCCGACTCCTCCCCTACACGGCCGCGACCGTGATCGGGATGACTCCGGGCAACGCGGCGCTGATCTTCCTCGGCAATGCACTGACCGGGGAAGGCAGCCCGATCAGCCTGGTCTTCTCCGCGGTGCTGTTCTCCATCGGTGTCATCGGGTTGATCGTCGACACCCGCATGCCCGTCAACGGGTCGCAATCAAGCAAAAACACTTGATTATCCCAGTTTCAAGCCTTTATGCTTGATGGATTCGTCGCGCGCCCACGCCAAGCGGACTCACTCAGGAGGTGACCGTGTTCGTTCTGACCGCAGATCAACGGGGCAGCCGTACCGGACGCGATCGGGTGCCCGACGTGCTCGCCCGCTCCGGCCCGGGCATGATCCGACCGTTCGAGCGGACCGCGGGCGATGAAGTGCAAGCGGTGTTCGACTCCCCCGACCACTTGGCTGTGCTCGCCGTCGACCTCGCCGCCTCGGGCGACTGGAGCGTCGGCATCGGGGTGGGCACCCTGGAGGCTCCGCTGCCGCCGCAGACACGCGCGGGGCGCGGGCAGGCCTTCCTCGACGCGCGTGACGCCGTGGAGGCGGCGAAGAAGAACCGCTGGCATCTGTGCGTTCGCGGGGTCTCGCCGTGGTGCGATCATGCCCAGACCGCCGCGTGGCTCCTGCTCGACGTCCTGCTCGACCGCTCCGAGGCCGGTCGCGAGGCGGTGTCCCTCGTCGCCGCCGGGTCGAGCCAGTCCGCGGCGGCGGATGCCCTGGGCATTTCGCCGCAGGCCATGTCGCTGCGACTGCGGCATGCGCGCTGGGATGTGCAGCGTCCGGCGGAGGAGTTGTTCCGCCGACTGCTTCAGACCGCAGACGGCGTCAGCCCGCTGCCGGAGGTGAGTGAATGATCGCGATCATCGTCCTGCTACTGCTCGCGATCGCAGTGTCCGCGGGCACCTCGCTGGTTCGGCGCCGCCTCGTCGACGACCCCGAACGGTCCGACTCCGCCGTGCTGGCGACCGATGTGATCGCGGCGGCGGCGAGCGCGGCGCTCATCGCCGCGGCTGCCGTCGTCGCCGCGGTCGGCGCGCCGTCGTCCGGCGCCGGGCTGGTCGCCGTCCACGTCGTGGCGGTGATCGCCGCGGCGACCACCGGATCGAGCGCGGTCCGCGTCGTGCTGGTGCTCGGCGGGATCCCGACCCGGGCCGACAACCACGACGACGAACCCGAGGCACCGCTGCGCGGCGGCCGGATCATCGGCATGCTCGAACGCACGGCGGTGGCGGCGTCGCTGCTTCTCGCGTGGCCCGCCGGCATCGGGATCACCCTCGCGGTGAAGAGCCTGGCCCGGTTCTCCGAACTTCGCGCTCCGCGTGCCAGCGAACAGTTCATTCTCGGCACGTTCGCCTCTGTGCTGTGGGCGGCGGCGTTCGCGGGAATCGGCTGGCTGGCGGGCGTCTGAGCGGTCAGCCGGCGCGGAACCGATAATCGGCGATCAGTGTGTTCACCGCCGCCGACCGCGCTCGGCGTGCCAGCGCCGCCAGACCGCGCAACCGCTCGTCGGCGGTCGCCAACTGCGACCCGGAGTCGCCCAGCTCCCCCGTTCCCGTCAACGACACGATCGCGTCGATCTGCGCGGCGCTCGCCAGCACCCGGTCGACACGGGGATTGTCGTGCGGCGGCAGATCGATGGTCGACGCCGAGACCCGAGCGGCCAGCGCATCGCGCAGGTCGGCCGGCGAACCACGCCTGCCGCCGAGTGCGGCGATCGAGGTCGCGGCCTCGGCGACCGCGCTGCGCAGTTCGTACTCGACCTCCCCCAGCGGGCTGTCGGAGAGCAACGCCCGGACCGCCACGTCACGGTCGTAGCGCATCGACTGCCATCGGCAGCGCTCGGCCGTGCCGATCGGGACGAGCGCGAGCGCACGCATCGCTCCGGCGGCGGGCGTACTGGGACCTTCGGGTTCGCGGTCGTCGATCAGAATCACCTCACCCGCCGCCATCGCGGCATCGGTGGGGCGTCCCGGCGGCAGTCCCTGGGCATCTCCGGGCGCGGGCAGTCGCACGCACATCGCGTTGGCGCCCGACACCGCGCCGAGCAGGTCGAGGATGTCGCCTCCGGGGTCGAGCTCGTGCACCTGCGCGTAGTCGTGAAGGGTGTGCAGGACGTCGTCGGCCGAGCAGCGGCCGGCCTCACGCGCGGCCGCCCACACCGCCAACGCGCTCGCCGGCCACGACCGCAGCATCAGGGAGGAACTGGTCATCCAAGCCAGAATACTCGGCGACGAGGCGGTCACCGGAGCGTCGCGCGCGCCGATCCCGACGCCGGCCCCTACCCTTGGAATCCGTGTTCGATGATCGATACGGCCGCGACGTGCTGTCCTCGCCCCGCAAGACCAAGCCGAAGGCCCCCGAAGTGGCCGCCGAGCGCGATCTGGTGGTCGAAGACGCGGCGACCGGATTCTGCGGCGCCGTGGTGGGTCTGGAGAAGAGTTACGCCGGCGACATGGTCCGGCTCGAGGATCGCCGCGGGCGGACCCGCGTGTTTCACATGTATCCGGCCGCATTCCTCATCGACGGCAAGCCGGTGACTCTGGTCCGGCCTCGCGGGCGCGGCCCGGTCCAGCCCACGCGGACCGCCTCCGGCTCGCGCGCGGCGCCCAAGCAACGGGCCCGCACAGCGCGCGCCAGCCGCATCTTCGTGGAGGGCGTGCACGACGCCACGCTCCTGGAACGGGTCTGGGGCGACGACCTCCGGGGCGAGGGCGTCGTCGTCATCAGTCTCGACGGCCTCGACAACCTCGACGACGCGCTGGCCGACTTCGAGCCCGCACCGCATCGAAGGGCCGGTGTGCTGGTCGACCATCTGGTCGCCGGCACGAAGGAGGCCAAGCTGACCGCCGAGGTGGGTCCGCACGTCCTCGTCTGCGGCCACCCCTACGTGGATGTCTGGCAGGCCGTGAAGCCCGCGTCCGTCGGCATCGACGCCTGGCCGGTGATCCCGATGGGCACGGACTGGAAGACCGGCATCTGTTCCGAACTCGGCTGGGGCACACCGCAAGACGGTTGGCGGCGCGTTCTGGCGGGCGTGTCGAGTTTCCGGGATCTGGAAGTCCCGCTGCTGCGCAGCGTGGAAGAGCTGATCGACTTCGTGACGGTGGATCCGAGCTAGCCGGACATCACGGCCGGCTGCTCGGCCGCCGCGCGGGAACACAGCAGTCGGGCCGGCACAGCGCACCGTTGTCGCCACAGCCCATCGCGGTGACGTCTCCCCCGCCGTCCGCATACCGCTCGATCAGGTCGACGATCATCGAGAGGAAGACGGGGTCGGTGCCGACCGTCGGTACGCGCACGTATCCCATGCCGAGCTCGGCTGCCAGTTCCCTGGCCTCGGAGTCCAGATCCCAGATCACCTCGAGGTGATCGGAGACGAAGCCGATCGGCATCACCGCCACATCGGTGACGCCGCTCTCGCGCAGCTCTCGCAGGTGATCGCAGATGTCCGGCTCCAGCCACGGCACCTGCGGCGGACCGGATCGCGACTGCCACACCACGTCGTACTCCTGCAGGCCCACCGAGTGCGCCACCGCCGCGGCGGCGGCCTTCACCTGCAGCGAGTACAGGTGTCCGCCCTCGGCCGCGGGCCCGGCGTTCCGGTCGGCGGCCGCAGGAATCGAATGCGCGGTGAACACCACGCGTGGCGCCGTGCCGAAGGAACCCAGGGCCGTGCGCAGCGCATTCGCCGAGGCCTCGATGAACTTCGGCTCGGCGCTGAACTGCGGCAGCTTCCGCAGCACCAGCCCGGCGTCGTCCAGCCCCGTCGCCGACAGCGCTCCCGCGATGTCCTCGTGGTACTGCCGGCAGCCCGAATACCCGCCCCACGCCGAGGTGGGGAACACGAGTACCCGCCGGTGCCCGTCGTCGTACATCCGGCGGGTGGTGTCGGCGACGAGCGGATGCCAGTTGCGGTTGCCGAAGTAGATCGGCAGGTCCCGGCCACGTCGCCCCAGCTCGGCGCGCAGCGCCTCGATCATGTCGAGGTTGAGACGGTTGATCGGCGAGACCCCGCCGAAGTGCAGGTAGTGCTCCACCACCTCGTCGAGGCGTTCGCGCGGCACGCCGCGGCCGCGCGTGACGTTCTCGAGGAAGGGCCGCACATCCGCCGGCTTCTCCGGCCCGCCGAACGACAGGAACAGCAGCGCATCGAATGCGCCGCCGTCCTCCGATCCGTGCATCTCAGCCGAGGAAGTTCTCGGGGAACCAGGTGTTGTGGCTGGCTCCGCCGTCGACGTAGATGATCGATCCCGTGGTGCCCGGGAGGAAGTCCGACAGCACGGCGCACACACTGGTGCCCACCACGCCCGGGTCGTCGACGTTCCAGCCGATCGGCGAGGCTCCGTCCCAGTACTCGTTGAGCATGTTGAGCTTGCGCGCATCGTCGGTCGCGGTGCCGGAGATGGCCTTGGCCGCCAGCGTCTTGATCGGTCCGGCCGCCACGAGGTTGGAGCGGATGCGCTTGGCCTCCCCCACCTCGCGCGCCACGTAGCGGTTCACCGATTCGAGGGCGGCCTTCGCAACGCCCATCCAGTTGTAATCGGGCAGTGCCGTGCGCGGATCGAAGTCCATGCCGACGATCGAGCCGCCCTCGTTCATCACCGGCAGCGCGGCGCGGGCGAGCGAGGCATAGCTCCACGCGGAGATCTCGAACGACTTCGCGACGTCCGGGCCCGGCCCCTCGAGGAAGGGCAGCGCATCCGGGCCCATGAGCGTCTTGGGCGCGAACGCGATCGAGTGCACGAGACCGTCGATCCCCTGGGGCGCGAGCTCGCGCACCTTGTCGGCGAGGGCCCCGAGGCTCTCCTCGTCGGTGACGTCGAGCGGGATGGCCGGCGGCACCTCCTGCGGCAGCCGCTTGGCGATCCGGTCGATGAGGCGCAGCCGCTCGGGGATGCCCGTGATGATCACGGTGGCACCCTGCTCCTGGGCGACCTTGGCGGTGTGGAAGGCGATCGATGCATCGGTGATGATGCCGGTCACCAGAATGGTCTTGCCTGCGAGGATTCCGCTCACGAAAAGCTCCTGTGGGGGGTGAGTGAAGAAGTGTGGAAGGCGGCGCCGGTACCGGCTCGTCAGTGGCCCATGCCCATGCCGCCGTCGACCGGGATGACCGCACCGGTGATGTATCCGCCCTGATCGGACGCCAGGAAGCTGATGGCCGCCGCGACATCCTCGGGCTTGCCGGTCCGGCCCAGCGGAATGGCCTGCTTGGCCATCTCGATGTACCGGTCCTCCATCGCGGCGGTCATGTCGGTCTCGATGAATCCGGGAGCGACGACGTTCGCGGTGATGTTCCGCGACCCGAGTTCGCGCGCGATGGAGCGAGCCAGGCCGATCAGGCCGGCCTTCGACGCCGCATAGTTGGCCTGTCCCGGGATGCCGGAGGTGGCCACCACCGAGCCGAGGAAGATCATGCGACCGAACCGCGCGCGCTGCATCCCCTTGGTCGCGACCTTCGCGCAGCGGAAGGCACCGGTCAGATTGGCGTCGATGACCTTCTCGAAGCTCTCTTCGCTGAGCCGCATGAGCAGCATGTTGTCGGTGATGCCCGCATTCGCGACCAGCACCTCCACCGGCCCCTGATGCTCAGCGACCTCGGCGAAGGCCCGCTCCACCGACTCGGTGTCGGTCACATCGCACTGCACGCCGAACAGGCCCTCGGGCGCCCCCGAGCCGCGGTGGGTCACCGCCACCTTGTGCCCGTCGGCGGCCAGACGCTGCGCGACGGCCAGGCCGATGCCGCGGTTGCCGCCGGTGACGAGCACCGAGCGCGGGGTCTGGGCGGGAATCGATGAATGCTCTGCCATGGTTGATCAACCTATCTCAGGGGAGGCGCCGGTTCAGGAGCAGGGCGGCGAATGTGCCTGCGACCGCCAGCAGCGTGCCCGCGATCAGCCAGGGCCTCGAATTGTCGCCGCGTTCACGCTCGTAACCGATCTGTTTCTGCAGCGTGGAGTACACCTTGTTCAGTTCGTCGAGGCTCGAGGCGGTGAAGAACTCGCCGCCGGAGAGGTTCGCGATCTTCCGCAGCGATTCGTCGTCGACCGGGACCGGCACCCGCTCCACGCCTCCGCCGGGAGTTTCGAGATCGACGGTGCCGGTCAGGGTTCCGAAGGAGATGGTCGACACCGGAATGCCCTCCTCCTTGGCCTTGCGCGCGGCGGTGAAGCCGCCCCGGGGGTCGTCCGGGCTCTCGGGGACGGTCTGCTTGCCGTCGGAGAGGAGGACGATCCGTGCCGGTGGAGCACCCTCGGGCCCGCCCAGCACCGCGTTCAGTGTCTGGATCTGCTGCAGCGCCGCGAAGATGCCTTCTCCGGTCGCCGTCTTGTCAGCGAGTTTGAGCCGGTCCAGCGCGTTCTTGGTCGCGGCGTGGTCGGGTGTCGGCGAGACGAGGGTCGACGCCGTGCCCGCGAACGAGATGAGCCCGAGATTGACTCCGTCGGTGAGTTCGTCGGCGAACCGTTTACCTGCGGCCTGAGCCGCTTTGAGCCGCGACGGCGCCACATCGGTGGACTTCATCGAATTCGACACGTCGACGACGAGCATGACCGTCGCACGGTTGCGCGGCACGTCGCGCTCGGCCATCGGTCCGGCCATCGCGATCGTCAGCAGCACCAGACCGGTCAGCAGCACCGCGACCGGCACATGGCGGAAGCGGTCCTGGTTCTTCGGAGTCACCGACCGCAGGAGGTCGAGGTTCGCGAAGGCGAGCGCCCGCGCCCGCCGCCGTCGCATCACGTAGACATAGGCGACGATCAACGCGACCACCAGCAGCGTGGAGAACAGCCACCAGGGGTGGGCGAACAGATCGCTCATCAACGCACCCCCGCCGCCATCGTCCGGCGGCGCATGCCGACGAAGCGGACGGTGTCGGCGATCCAGTCACGGTCGCTGCGCAGGGACAGCACCGGGCCGCCCGCGCTGCGGAAGGTCCGCAGCACCTCGGCCCGGTGTTCGGCGGCGGCCCGCGCGTAGTCGGCCCGCACCTGCGCGGTGACGTCGACGTCGACCACCTCACCGGATTCGGCGTCCCGGAGCGTCACCGGTCCCACCGGCGGCAACTCCACATCACGCGGGTCGAGCACCTCCACGCCCAGCAGGTCGTGATGCGCGCCGATCGCGCGCAGCGAGCGGGCCCAGTCGATCTCGCCGAGGAAGTCGCTCACGACCACCGCCAGTCCGCGCCTGCGCAACGGGCGGCGCAACGCCTCCAGTCCGGTGTTCAGATCGCCGCGCACTCCCGGAGCGCTCCGCCGAGTGGTCGCGATCGCCTTCAGCAGGGCCTGGTCGTGAGCGCGGCCGGCACGAGCCGGTATCCGCACCACGTCGTCGCCCGTCACGATGATCGCGCCGTGCCGATTACCGCCACCCGCCGTCAGATGCACGATCGCGGCCGCCGCGGCGATCGCGATGTCGCGTTTGGCCCGCCCGACGGTCCCGAAGTCGAGGCTGGCCGAGGCGTCGACCACGAACCACGTCTCCAACTCCCGGTCGGCGATCATCTGCCGTACATGCGGAGTACCGGTGCGGGCTGTCACCGACCACTCCATCCGCCGGATGTCGTCGCCGGGCTGATACTCGCGCGCCTCGCCCGGTTCGGATCCCGGTCCGGGGATCAGGCCCAGATGCTCGCCCTGCAGCACACCGTCGAGCTTGCGCCGGACGGTGAGCTCGAGAGACTTCAGCGAAGCCGTCAACTCGGGGTCGGTCAGTGTTCCCGCCGCGAACGACGGCAGCCCGTCAGTGGCCGGCATTGCCCGGCTGAACCGTCGGCGACTGCTGGGCGGCCGGGGCCTGCGCCGCGGGAGCCTGCGGACCCGACTGCTGCTGGCCCGACTGCTGCTGGACGTGCGCCTGCTGCACGGGCTGCTGCGCCGCATGCGGCTGCTGGACCGGCGGGCTCTGGACCGGCTGGGCCGGCGCCGCGGAGACCTGCGGGAGACCGATGGTCTGCAGCACCCGAGTGATGATGTGATCGGGCGTCACCTCGTCCGCCAGCGCGTCGTACGACAGCACGAGGCGATGCCGCAGGACGTCGGGAATCACCTCGACGACATCCTGCGGGATCACGTAGTCGCGCCCGTGGATCAGCGCGAGGGCGCGAGCGGCGGCGACGATGCCGAGCGTCGCGCGCGGGGACGCACCGTAGGCCAGCCACTGGTCGACCTCGCCGAGCCCGACCTCCGCGGGCCGCCGGGTGGCGTTGATGACCCGGACCACGTAGTCGACGAGCGCATGATGAACGAAGACGTTGGCCGCGAGCTGCTGCAGTCGGATGGTCGCCGCCGGGTCGAGGATCTGCGACGCCGTCGGCGGGACGTTGCCCATCCGATAGACGATCTCGCGCTCCTCCTCCACCGACGGGTAGTCGACGAGGACCTTGAACAGGAAGCGGTCGCGCTGCGCCTCCGGCAGCGGATAGACGCCCTCGTTCTCGATGGGGTTCTGCGTCGCCATCACCAGGAACGGATCGGGCATGGGGTAGGTGGAGCCGCCGATCGACACGTGCCGCTCGGCCATCACCTCGAGCAGCGCCGACTGCACCTTGGCCGGGGCGCGGTTGATCTCGTCGGCCAAGACGAAGTTGGCGTCCACCGGGCCGAGCTCGGTGTCGAATTCCTCGCGTCCCTGCCGGTAGATGCGGGTACCGATCAGGTCGGAGGGCACCAGGTCGGGAGTGAACTGCACGCGGGAGAAGCTGCCGCCGATCACCGTGGCGAAGGTCTCGACCGCCAGCGTCTTCGCGACGCCGGGCACCCCCTCGAGCAGGATGTGGCCGCGGGCCAGCAGACCGGTGAGGATGCGCTCGACCAGCTTGTCCTGGCCGACGATCACCCGCTTGACCTCGAACAGAGCGCGTTCGATCAGTTTCGCGTCTTCCGGGGTGAAAGACAGTGTCCCGGCGGCGGATCCCTCCGTCGCCGCGCCGCTGCGGTCCTGTCCGCTGCTGCCTGTTGAAGTCAAGCCGATGCTCCTACCGGTCGAGGCCTGCGATGTACCGACCCCCACACTAGCGGGCGGGGAGTATCGGGACCGCGCACGTGTCAGAGGAGCCGGACCACGTACGGCATGGCGCCCGCGGTCCGCACCGGCGAGATCTTCACGACGTCGCCGGACTGCGGCGCCTCGATCATGGTCCCGTCACCGAGGATGAGCGCCACGTGCTGGCTGGCGTTGGGCCCGTAGAAGATCATGTCGCCGCGCCGCATCTGCGACAGCGGCACCTGCGGTCCCGAGGTGTACTGGTAGCCGGTGTAGTGCGGAAGGTCGATGCCCACTCCCGCGAAGCCATAGATCATCAGACCCGAGCAGTCGAAGCCGACCTTGCGGTAATCGCCGTAGCTGTCGGCGACGCCGCCGTCGCGGATGCCGAGGGTGGGGCCGTTCGCGTCGCCGCCGCCCCAGGCGTACGTGACGCCCAGCTGCGACTTCATCCGGTTGACCACGAGTTCGACGGCCGCCGGGCCGCGCAGCCCGGGCTGCGAGGGCCCTCCGCCACCGCCGGGGACCCCGGACTCGGGATTGGTCAGCAGCGGACCGAGCGAGCCGTTCTGGAGTCGGCCGTAGGTGCTGTCCTGGCCCTCACCGAACGGATACGACCCGCCGATGCCGAGCAGGTCGAACAGTTCCGAATGCGGAATCTGGAGTTTGCCGATGGCGCCGGCCAACAGCGCCTGACCGGTCTCCATCGCGAGCTTCGCGGCCGCCTGGGCGGCCTGGGCCACCAGATCATCGCCCTCCACGGGCTTGGCCGGAATGCGGTCGAGCACCTTGCCCGCCACGTCGGCGACGGTGCCCGGCGAGGCCTGGGCGTCCACCTCGCTCTTGGGGGCCGACTTGCGCAGTTTCTCGAGCTTCGACGCCAGCGACGTGCGCTGGGAGACCAATTCGTTGCGTTTGGTCTGCTGAGTGCGGACCGCGTCCTGGGCGGCCTTGACCGCGGCGATCGCCTCATCGCGCCGGGCCGACGCGTCCTTGGCGGCCATCGCCGTCTGCTGGCGGGTGGCCTCGGTGGCCGCCACCCGGTTGGCCTGCTGGTTGCGTGCCACCTGGAGTTTGCGAATGGTCGCCTGCTGCTGTCGCGTGACCTGGTCGACGGCAGACATCTGGTCCAGGACCTTCTCCGGATCGTCGGACGCGACGTACTTGGTCATCGCCCCGCGATTGTTGCCCTGTCGGTACACCGACCGGACGAAGGCGTCGAAGTCCTTCTGCGCTGCCTCGACCTTCGCGCTCACCTCGCCGAGCGAGTCCTTGGCGCTTCGGCTGGCCGCGGCTGCGACCTGCTGAGCCGCGAGCGCGTTCTGGAAGTCCACCAGCGTGCGGTTGACGTTCTCCTGCTTCGCCGCGACCGCGCTCGCGAGGTCGGACAGATTCTGATCGACGTCGGCGATCTGGTTGATCAGCGATGCCACGGGATTGGCGTTGTTGGGGTCACCGAGGGCCGGACCGGCTCCGAGAACGCTCACGAGCATCACGGCACTCACGGTGGTACCTCGCGCCGCCCAACGTGCGCCGTTCTTAGCTGGCTTCAAGTCGAGAACTCCCTCGCAACATCTATCCCCCGTGCACCATAAAGTGTCTTCTGCACCGTACGTCACATCAGTCTCTGTGAGAACCTGAAGCCCTGAATTACAAATAGGTGATTACCTGCGGAAACACGCGTCAGCAGCGCAAAGACGGAACCTTAGAGTCCTGTCACAGTTGGATAACGCACGAATCGTGACGCGTCAGAAGAAAGCGGCGTCCGCGACGAGCGCGGACGCCGGACGGCGGGACCCCGAGGGGTCAGTCGGTCCCGGCCGGACGGCGGCCGTCAGGATCCTCGTCGCCCTCCGCAGTCGCCGGGCCGGAGGCGTCGCCGTTCTGCCCGACCGCGGCCGGCTCGGCCGTCGTCCGCCGGCGCTTCATCCGCCAGCGGGCGATCACCGCGCCGATCACCACGAGGACGATGAGGCCGATGGTGACGCCGTTCCAGTTCACGTTGGGATCGACGGCCTTGTGGTACATCTGCGCGGCGGCCTGGGAGGCCGTGGCCCCCTTGGAGACGTCGTTCGAGGCGTCTTCGAGCTGAACTCGGCTGAACTCGTCGGACGCGGTGCCGCTGCCGGACGGGCCGAAGACCAGCACCGTCCCGCCGACCTCCGACTGCAGGTGGGTCGCGATGTCCCGGTAGGCGGTGAACTTCGGGTACGACTGGTCCAGTACCACCACGTGCAGGCTGTGCCCGTCGGCCGCCGCCTGCTTCACCAGCTGCTTGAGCGCGGGCTGCTGGTCGGCGGGGGCCCACACTCCGGAGCCGGTGAGCGCGTCGGTGATCGCAGCCATGTCGAGGTTCGACCACACGTCGGCCGGCGGCTGGGACGCGGGCTCGGCGAGAACGAACGCGGATGGGCCCGGATTCATCAGATGTGGCTCCCTGAACGGTTGCTGACTCGACATGGCGGGGTGCGCGCAGAAGCCGGCTGGCCGCTGGCGACGGGTGGCACTCGGCGCCCAGGATACGACAGCCGCACGCCGATACGGCCGAGCGACCCGTACCGCCCAACCAGTACGCGCGTACTGCTATGCTGGAGAGGTAGCACCGCGGCCGCAGCCCGCCGCATGCTGCGACGCTTCTGACGAACTCCCGTCGGCGCAGCCCGTCGGCGGAACTTGCACGAAACGAGTGGAGCACACGTGAGCATCAATTCCTTTGACTCCCGCGGCACCCTGCAGGTCGGTGAGAACTCCTACGAGATCTTCCGCCTGTCGGCAGTGCCCGGCACCGAGAAGCTGCCGTACGCGCTGAAGGTCCTCGCCGAGAACCTCCTGCGCACCGAAGACGGCGCCAACATCACCGAAGATCACATCAACGCCCTCGCGAACTGGGATCCGTCGGCCGACCCGAGCATCGAGATCCAGTTCACCCCGGCCCGCGTCCTGATGCAGGACTTCACCGGTGTGCCCTGCGTGGTCGACCTCGCCACCATGCGCGAGGCCATCACCGCCCTCGGCGGCGACCCCAACAAGGTGAACCCGCTCTCCCCCGCCGAGATGGTCATCGACCACTCGGTGATCCTCGACGTCTTCGGCCGCGCCGACGCCTTCGAGCGCAACGTGGAACTCGAGTACGAGCGCAACGGCGAGCGTTACCAGTTCCTCCGCTGGGGCCAGGGCGCCTTCGACGACTTCAAGGTGGTGCCCCCGGGCACCGGCATCGTGCACCAGGTCAACATCGAGTACCTCGCCCGCTCGATCATGGTCCGGAACGGCCAGGCGTACCCCGACACCTGCGTCGGCACCGACTCGCACACCACGATGGAGAACGGCCTGGGCGTCCTGGGCTGGGGCGTCGGCGGCATCGAGGCCGAGGCCGCGATGCTCGGCCAGCCGGTCTCCATGCTGATCCCGCGCGTCGTCGGCTTCAAGCTGACCGGCGAGATCAAGCCGGGTGTCACCGCCACCGACGTGGTGCTCACCGTGACCGACATGCTCCGTCAGCACGGTGTGGTCGGCAAGTTCGTCGAGTTCTACGGCAAGGGCGTCGCCGAGGTCCCCCTCGCCAACCGCGCCACCCTGGGCAACATGAGCCCCGAGTTCGGTTCCACCTGCGCGATCTTCCCGATCGACTCCGAGACCATCAACTACCTGCGCCTGACCGGCCGCGACGACGACCAGCTCGCGCTGGTCGAGGCCTACGCCAAGGAACAGGGCATGTGGCACGACCCGGACCACGAGCCGGCCTACTCCGAGTACCTGGAGCTGGACCTGGGCACCGTGGTCCCGTCGATCGCCGGCCCGAAGCGTCCGCAGGACCGCATCCTGCTGTCGGAGTCGAAGGTGGCCTTCCGCAAGGACATCCACAACTACGTCGAAGAGCAGCATCCCGCCGCGCACACGCAGCTCGACGAGGCCGTCGAGGAGTCGTTCCCGGCGTCCGATCCGGCCGCGCTGTCCTTCGCCGACGACGGAGCGGTGAAGGTCCAGTCGGCGGCCAACGGCGCCGAGGGACGCCCGAGCAAGCCGATCAAGATCGTCAGCGAGGAGCGCGGCGAGTTCGTCCTCGATCACGGCGCCGTCGCCGTCGCGGGCATCACCTCGTGCACCAACACCTCGAACCCGTCGGTCATGATCGGCGCCGGCCTCCTCGCCCGCAACGCGGTCGAGAAGGGTCTCACCAGCAAGCCGTGGGTCAAGACCAACATGGCCCCCGGTTCGCAGGTCGTCACCGACTACTACGAGAAGGCCGGCCTGTGGCCGTACCTCGAGAAGCTCGGCTTCTACCTCGGCGGTTACGGCTGCACCACGTGCATCGGCAACACCGGTCCGCTGCCGGAGGAGATCAGCAAGGCGGTCAACGACAACGATCTGACCGTCACCGCGGTCCTCTCGGGCAACCGCAACTTCGAGGGACGCATCTCCCCCGACGTGAAGATGAACTACCTGGCGTCGCCGCCGCTGGTCATCGCCTACGCGCTCGCGGGCACCATGGACTTCGACTTCGAGACCCAGCCGCTCGGCCAGGACACCGACGGCAACGACGTCTTCCTGAAGGACATCTGGCCGTCGGCCCAGGAGATCGACGACACCATCAAGACCGCCATCAGCCAGGACATGTTCCGCAAGTCCTACGCCGACGTCTTCGCGGGCGACGAGCGGTGGCGCGGACTGAGCACCCCGGAGGGTGACACCTTCGCGTGGGACGAGAAGTCCACCTACGTTCGCAAGGCACCGTACTTCGACGGCATGACCCCCGAGCCGGCGCCGGTCGAGGACATCAAGGGCGCCCGCGTCCTGGCGCTGCTGGGCGACTCGGTCACCACCGACCACATCAGCCCGGCCGGACCCATCAAGCCCGGCACCCCCGCCGCGCAGTACCTCGACGCCAACGGTGTGGCCCGCAAGGACTACAACTCGCTGGGCAGCCGTCGCGGCAACCACGAGGTGATGATCCGCGGCACCTTCGCGAACATCCGTCTGCAGAACCAGCTGCTGGACGGCGTCTCGGGCGGTTACACCCGTGACTTCACCCAGGAGGGCGGCCCGCAGTCGTTCATCTACGACGCCTCGGTCAACTACAAGAAGGCCGGCATCCCGCTGGTCGTCCTCGGCGGCAAGGAGTACGGCTCCGGCAGCTCGCGCGACTGGGCGGCGAAGGGCACGGTGCTGCTGGGCGTCAAGGCCGTCATCACCGAGTCGTTCGAGCGCATCCACCGCTCCAACCTCATCGGCATGGGCGTGGTCCCGCTGCAGTTCCCGGAGGGCGAGAGCGCCAAGACGCTGGGACTGGACGGCACCGAGGTCTTCGACATCGAGGGCATCACTGCGCTCAACGAGGGCGTGACCCCGAAGACGCTGAAGGTCACCGCGACCAAGGAGAACGGCGACAAGGTCGTCTTCGACGCCGTGGTGCGCATCGACACGCCCGGTGAGGCCGACTACTACCGCAACGGCGGCATCCTGCAGTACGTCCTGCGGAACATGATCAAGAGCTGATTCATGCCACGGGTCAGCGATGACCGTCTTGCCGCGCGTCGTCGAGAGATCCTCGACGGCGCGCGGCATTGTTTCGCCGAATACGGTTACGACGGAGCGACGGTCAAACGTCTCGAAGAGGCGACCGGCCTCTCCCGCGGTGCGATCTTCCACCACTTCAAGGACAAGGAAGCCCTGTTCTTGGCGCTGGCACGCGAAGACGCGGAGCGGATGGCCGAGGTCGCCTCGCACGAGGGTCTGGTCCAGGTGATGCGCGACATCCTCGCGCGGCCGAAGGACTTCGACTGGCTGAGCACGCGGCTGGAGATCGTGCGGAAGATCCGCACCGATCCCGGCTTCCGTGAGGCCTGGGAGGCGCAGAGCGCCGACCGCGAGGCCGCCACCCTCGCCCGCCTGGAGCGCAAGCGCCGTGCGGGCAGTCTCCGCAAGGACGTCCCCCCGGAGGTGCTCGTCACCTACCTGGACGTCATCCTCGACGGCCTGGTCACACGGTTGGCCTCGGGTCAGTCGACCGACGATCTGCATGCCGTCCTCGACCTCGTCGAGGCCTCGGTCCGCGTACCCGCGGGCGAGTGACCGGCGCAACGGGCCCGGACCTTCGACCGCCGAAGGTCCGGGCCCGTTGCTGTGCGCGGCCGTGGTGCTCATGACGTCCGTGCCCGTCGCGCCGACGGGCGTAATCGGCGGTACTCGGCACCCCCGACGTGTCCCATCTCACGCATGGGCTAGCCTTCTCTCGCACTCTCGAGGAATTCACAAGGAGGGGTCGACCCGACATGGGCCAACACCGAAACGCCGCGCGTCCCGCTTCCGATCCACCGCGGGAGTCCGCCGGGAGCCGCCGGCGACGGCGCCCCGGCACCCGCGCGCGGGTCGGGCTCTCCCTGGTGCTGGCCGCGCTGCTGGCGGGCGGAGTGTACGCGGTCTGGCGGGGCGGGCACGGCGGCTGTTCTCAGGTGCGACCGGTGTCGGTCATCGCCGACCAGGACGTCGCCGACTACGTCACCGCCCTGTCGAAGCAGACCGAGGCGGACAGCTGTTTCGACTTCACCGTGCAGGCCGTGCCGCCGAGCCACACCTCCGAACGCCTCACCGACCGGAACGCACCGCAGATCTGGATCGCTGAGTCGCAGGCGCGCGTCCGGCAGGTGCGCGCCGCACTCGGCCGGACGTGGGCCGACGTCGGACCGTCGCTCGGCGTCTCCCCGGTGGTGGTGGCCGGCCGTGAACTCCCGGCGATGCCCGCGTGGACCGACGTGCTCACCTCGCCCGGACTGCGAGTGGCTCCGCCGGCCCGCAGCGACGTCAGCAACGCCGCGGTGATCGGAGCGCTCTCCGAGGTGTCGTCGGGCTCGCTGACGCACCGGGAGCTGGTGGAGTTCCTGACCAAGCGGGCCCTGATGATGAACGACAACGACGCCTCCCCCGATCTCGCGCAGACCGCCGCCGCTCCCGCGCCGACGGCCACCCTCACCACCGAACGCGCCTACACCGAGTTCAAGCGCGCCCATCCCGCGTCCGATCTCGAGGTGGCCGTGCCGCGGTCCGGCACGGTGGCCCTGGACTATCGGGCCGCCAATGTCGCGCAACCCGACGATCAAGCGCTGGCCGGCGACGCGATCGACGCGCTGGTGGCCACCCTGCAGACCGACAGTGGTCGCCGGATCCGGGAGGAGATGGGCATCCGCTCTCCGGACGGCGAGCCGCCGGCCGACGGAACCGGCGTCCAGGACGTCACCGTGATCAAGCAGCCGGCCAGGGAACTCGTCGACAACATCCTGCGGAAGTGGACCGCACTCACCCAGCCGATCCGGGCGCTCGTGGTGCAGGACGTGTCCGGCTCGATGGCGCTCGACGCCGGAGGCCGTTCGCGCGCGGCCTTCCTCCGGGAGGCCTCGCTGTTCGGACTGGGCCGGTTCCCCAAGAACACCGCGCTGGGCTACTGGGAGTTCAGCATCGACCGCGGCGGCCCCGGCCAGGACTATCGGGAGGTGATGCCGATCGCGCCGATCTCCGAGATCGAGGGAGGCCGTACCAACCGCGACCGCCTCGCCGACTCCATCCGCGACACGCTGGGGCACGTCGGCGGCGGCACCGGTCTCTACGACACCGCGCTCGCGGCGTTCAAGACCGTGTACGACTCATACGACCCCGCGTACTCCAACAGCGTGATCATCATGACCGACGGCCGCAACGAGGATCGCGACAGCATCACGCTGGGGCATCTGGTGTCGGAGCTGAACATCATGAAGAACCCCGCGCGGCGCATCCCGATCATCGCGGTCGGCATCTCGGAGGACGCCGACGCCGGTGCGCTCAAGCAGATCGCCGAGGCCACCGGCGGCAGCTCGTTCATCGCACGCGAACCCAAGGATGTGGGCGCGATCCTGCTGCAGGCGGTCTCCTACCGCGTGGAAGCGGCGTGACGGCAAAGCACTCCTGAGCGAGCGATTACTCGGTACGGTCGTCGGTGAGACGTCCCTCACTTCAGGAGTGCCCGTGTACCCAGGAACCTTCGCCGCGACCACACCGGACAAGCCTGCGCTGATCCGCCCGTCGACGGGTGAGCGCGTCACCTATCGAGAGCTCACGGACAACTCCACCAGAATCGCCAATCACCTGCACGACCTGGGAATCGGTCGGGGCGACACCATAGCGATCGTCTCCGACAACGATCTGCGCGTCTTCGACGTGTACTGGGCCGCGGTCCGCTCCGGCATGTACGTCACCGCCGTGAACCACCACCTCACCCCGGCGGAGGTGAACTACATCCTCGACGACTGCGATGCGCGCGCGGTCTTCACCTCGGCCGCGGTGGCGGGCGCCGTCTCCGAGGCCCACCGCATCGAGGCCCTGTCCGACGATTCCCGGCGGGTGGCCTGGGGCGGGCCGGTCGACGGTTTCCTCGACTACCCGGAGGTGCTGGCCGCTGCGTCGGACGCCCCGCTGACCGACCAGCCCCGCGGCGCCGACATGCTTTACTCCTCGGGAACCACCGGGCGGCCCAAGGGAATCAAGCCGTCGCTGCCCGGCGTCCAGGTCGACGAGGCCCCCGACCTCATATCGCAGGTGTTCGGCCCGGTGTACGGATTCGGCCCCGACACCGTCTACCTGTCGCCGGCGCCGCTGTACCACGCCGCTCCCCTTCGGTACTGCGCGATGACGAACGCTCTGGGCGGGACGGTGATCGTGATGGACCACTTCGAGCCGGAGACGGCCCTGCGGTACATCGACGAATACTCCGTGACGCACAGTCAGTGGGTGCCCACCATGTTCGTCCGGATGCTGAAGCTGCCGGACGAGGTCCGCGACCGGTACGACGTCTCGAGCATGAAGGTCGCCATTCACGCCGCCGCTCCGTGTCCGGCGGAGGTGAAGCGCAGAATGATCGACTGGTGGGGACCGGTGATCAACGAGTACTACGCGGCCACCGAAGCCGCGGGCGTCACGCTGATCGGATCGGCGGACTCGTCGACCCACCCCGGCTCGGTCGGCAGAGCCGTCCTCGGAGTGGTGCACATCTGTGGTCCCGACGGTGAACCGCTGCCCGCCGGAGAGGTCGGGACCGTCTATTTCGAGCGCGACGAGATGCCCTTCGTCTATCACAACGATCCGGCGAAGACGGCGCAGGCGCAGCACCCGGGGCATGCGAACTGGGCGACCACCGGCGACCTCGGTTACGTGGACGACGAGGGCTTCCTCTACCTCACCGACCGCCAGGCCTTCACGATCATCTCCGGCGGCGTCAACATCTACCCGCAGGAGTCGGAGAACGTCCTCATCAACCACCCGGCGGTATACGACGTCGGCGTGATCGGCCTGCCCGACGACGATCTCGGAGAGCGACCGGTGGGCTTCGTCCAACTGGTCGACGGCGCCGAGGCCTCCGATCGCCTCGCCGCCGAACTCGTCGACTTCGCGAAGGCCGAACTCGCGTCGTTCAAGGTCCCCAAGGAGATCCGCTTCGTGGACGACCTGCCGCGGACCCCGACCGGCAAGCTGGTCAAGGGCGAACTCCGGAAGCGGGTACTGGAGTCATTCAGCTGAACGACTGACGTCTGATCCTCGTTAACGCCGCGTGCGCGGACCCGATCTCACCAGTGTCGGGGCACGCACAGCGGCCGCACAGCAGGTGCGGCCACGCGCACAGCGAGGAGCCCACATGAAGATCCATCGGGCGGCGGCCGCAGTCGCGGTCGCCGCCGCGCTCGCCCTCTCGTCCGGATGCTCGGCGACCTCCGACCGGCAGGCACCCACCTCCGGCAGTGCTCAGGCCAATCTGCCCGCTCCGGTGTCCGCCCGCTCGGACGAACCGTCGTCGCCGATCCGGGTCACCGTCGACGGTGCGACGGCGCCGACCGACGCGGTGGCCACCGACACGGCAGGGGTTCTCCTGCCTCCCCAGGATGTCCACCGTCTCGGCTGGTGGGTCGACTCGTCGCTGCCCGGGTCCGGCTCCGGGACCGTGGTGATGACCGGGCACGTCGACGACGTGAAGCAGGGAAAGGGCTTCGCCGCACGGTTCTCCGGCCTCAAAACCGGTGACGCCGTCGACGTCACCACCGCGGACGGACACCGGCACGTCTACCACGTCACCCGGTCGGTGCTCGCCGACAAGGAGTCCACCGGCCGCGACGGACTGCCGGTGGACGAACTCAATCGACGGACCGGCCCGGAGACTCTCGCACTCATCACCTGCGGCGGCCCGTTCATCGGCCCGCCCCTCGGTTACCGCGACAACGTCGTCGTCTTCGCCGCACCCGCGTGACGCGGACCGCTACCGACCATTCACACACTCATCAGGAGACCACCATGAAGATCAACCGCCGCGGAGTACCCGCGATCCTCGCCGCCGCCGTGATGTGCGCGGCTCTCACCCCCGCCGCCGCCTGGGCGGACGTTCCCGCCACGGAGTCCGCGCCCACCACGGCGCAGACCACTGCCGAGACGGCCGCTCCGACCGAGGTGACGTCGAGCCCCACGGAGACCGCGACCCCCACCGGCAGCCCGACCGAGAGTACGACGCCGCCCTCGTCCGACACCGGGACGCCGCCCAGTGAGACGAGCACCGCGCCCCCGACCACCCGGCCCGAGAAGAAGACCGGGGTGCTGGTGGTCTGGGCCGACGACGTGCAGGCCGGACTGATGGTCCCGGGCGCCGTCATCCGGTTCGACGCCCCGCGGCACCATCCCGGCACCGTCACCACCCCCGCGCAGGTGACTCTGCCCGAGGGCTACTACCGGTTCACCGTCGTGGCGCCACCGGCCGGCTACCATCTGCTCGAGCCCGCCGACGACTTCGACGGCGTGATCGTCGCCGGTCGCAATCTGGAGCGCCGGATCCGCGTCGCCAAGGACCAGCAGGAACCGACCAACGGTGTCCTCGGGGTCACCAAGCGCGACCGCGTCACCGGGGAACCGTTGCAGGGAGCGAAGTTCCGGGTCGTCACGTGCAGCGGTAACTATGTCGCGGCACTCACCTCCGGCGATCAGGGAACAGCGTTCCGCGGTCTGGATCCCGGCTGCTACGACCTCCTCGAGGACGCGGCCCCCGCGGGATACCAGCTCGACCTGACACCGCACCGGGTGTGGATCAAGAAGGGCGAGGAGACCGACCTCACCGTGTACGACATCCCCGTCGACTATGTGGCACCGCGGAACCCCGCCGACCGGGTGCCCCTGCGGTCGGTCCCCTCGGGCCGCATCGACTGAACCCGGCGCACCCGGGGGCGCGTCCGCTCAGGCGAGCTCGATGAGCTCCTGGTATTCGTCGGACCAGTGGTCCTCGGTGCCGTCGGGCAGGAGGATCACCCGCTGAGGCTCCAGAGCCTCCGCGGCACCGGGGTCGTGTGTCACCAGAACCACGGCCCCGGTGTAACTGCGCAGTGCCTCCAGCACCTGCTCTCGGGAGACCGGATCGAGGTTGTTCGTCGGCTCGTCGAGCAGCAGGACGTTGGCGGCCGAGGACACCAGCCCGGCGAGCGCCAGACGGGTCTTCTCACCGCCCGAGAGCGTCCCGGCCGGCTGGTCCAGCTGCGGACCGGTGAACATGAACGCTCCGAGCAGCCCCCGCAGATCCTGTTCACCGGCGTCGGGCGCCGCGTGCCGGATGTTCTCCCAGACCGTCGCGTCGTCGTCGAGGGTGTCGTGCTCCTGTGCGAAGTACCCGATCTTGAGGCCGCGACCCGGCTCCAGTTCACCGAGGTCGGGTTTCTCCACACCGGCGAGCAACTTGAGCAGCGTGGTCTTGCCCGCGCCGTTGAGGCCGAGGATCACCACCCGGCTCCCCTTGTCGATCGCGAGGTCGACGCCGGTGAAGATCTCCAGCGAGCCGTACACCTTGGTCAGATTCGACGCCATCAGCGGCGTCTTGCCGCACGCCGCCGGCTCCGGGAACCGGATGTGCGCGGTCTTGTCGGCCACCCGCACCTCGTCGAGCTCGTCCATCATGCGCTCGGCACGTTTGAGCATCTGCTGCGCCGCGGTGGCCTTGGTCGCCTTCGCCCCCAGCTTGGCCGCCTGCACGCGCAGCGCCCCGGCCTTCTTCTCGGCGTTGGCCCGCTCGCGCTTGCGGCGCTGCTCGTCGGTCGCGCGGGCGTCCAGGTACCGCTTCCAGCCCATGTTGTAGACGTCGGCCTCACCGCGGACCGCATCGAGGAACCACACACGGTTCACCACGTCGGCCAGCAGGTCGACGTCGTGGCTGATGACGACGAGGCCGCCCTCGTGGTTCTGCAGGAACGTCCGCAGCCAGGCGATCGAGTCGGCGTCGAGGTGGTTGGTCGGCTCGTCGAGGAGCAGCGTGGTATCCGACTTGCCCGAGCCGTCCGACGCCGCGAACAGGATGCGCGCCAACTCGATCCGGCGACGCTGACCGCCGGAGAGGGTACGCAGCGGTTGCCCGAGCACACGGTCGGGCAGACCGAGGCTGTTGCAGATGCGGGCGGCGTCGCTTTCGGCCTCGTAACCGCCGAGCGCCGAGAACCTCTCCTCGAGACGGGCGTACTTGGCGATCGCACGGTCGCGGACCCTGTCGTCCGCGGCCTCCTCCATCAGCGCCTGCTGCTTGCCCATCGAGGCGAGGATCTCGTCCAGTCCGCGCGCGGACAGCACGCGGTCCTTCGCGAGGACGTCGAGGTCGCCCTCCTTGGGATCCTGCGGCAGGTAACCGACCGGGCCGGAGGTGCGGACGGTTCCGGCGTACGGCTGCGTCTCGCCGGCGAGGATGCGCAGCGAGGTGGTCTTGCCCGCGCCGTTCCGGCCGACCAGCCCGATGCGGTCGCCCGGCTGAATGCGCAGGTGGTCTCCGGGCGCCGAAAGAAGAGTCCTCGCGCCCGCTCGTACTTCCAGGTCGGTCGCGGTGATCACGTCGATCCAGTCTACCGATGACGGGCCCGGTCCCCGAATCGGTTCTCGGCGCATGGACGGCCGCGGACTCGGACCCGCGCCCGGACTACCGTTGAGCCATGACTGATACAGCCTCCACCGATCTCACCGGCCGTTCCGCGCTCGTCACCGGCGGCAGCCGAGGCATCGGGTACGCCATCGCCCTCGAACTCGCGCGCCGAGGTGCCGCGGTGGTCGTCACCGGCCGCAAACCCGAGCCCCTGGACGAGGCTGCGGCAGCGCTGCGCGACTCGGTCCCCGGTTCGGTGGTCACCGCGGTCGCGGGCAACACCGGCGATCCCGAGCACCGCGCGGACGCGGTCGCGGCGGCCGTGGCGAACGGCGGTATCGACATCCTCGTCAACAACACGGGGATCAATCCGACCGCGGGTCCGCTCATGGACGCCGATCTCGGTGCGGTGCGCAAGACCTTCGACACCAACGTCGTCGCGGCTCTCGGCTATGTCCAGGAGGCGTACCGAGCGGGAATGAAGGACTCGGGCGGTGCCGTCGTCAACATCGCGTCGATCGCGGGCCTGCGGCCGACCGGGTTGATCGCGGCCTACGGCGCGTCCAAGGCCGCGCTGATCCACCTCACCGAGGAGCTCGCGTGGCAGCTCGGTCCGTCGATCCGGGTGAACGCCGTCGCCCCCGGCGTGGTGAAGACCAAGTTCGCCGACGTCCTTCTCGCGGCCGGTGAGGACGTCGTGGGGCAGACCTATCCGATGAACCGGGTGGGCACTCCCGAGGACATCGCGGCCACGGTGGCCTTCCTGGTGAGCGACGCGGCGTCGTGGATCACCGGTGAGACGATCCGCGTCGACGGCGGCAAGCTGGCCACCGGCGGGATGTGACCGCGCCCGTCGAGGGGCCCGCCGCCGACGTCATCGTCGTGGGCGCCGGGCCCGCGGGGCGCTCGCTCGCGTACCGCGCGGCCGCGGCGGGGCTGCGCGCGACGCTCGTCGACCCTGCGCCGCACCGAGTGTGGCGGCAGACCTTCGGCATGTACGCCGACGACGCACCGGCCTGGCTCGACCCCGGGGCGGTGGCCGCCCGCAGCGCCGAGTTCTGCGTCTTCACCCCGCAGCGGCGGGTGGTGGACCGCGGGTACCTGGTGCTCCACTCGGAGCGGTTCCAGCAGTCCCTGTCGCTGTCGGAGGTGACGGTCGTGGCCTCGTCGGCGACCGCTCTCACCGCGACGTCGGTCACGCTCGCCGACGGCTCCGTACTCGCCGGCCGACATGTGGTCGACGCCCGCGGCACCGCCGGGCACCGCCGAGCCGACACACCGCGCCAGACCGCCGTCGGAATCCTCGCGGGCCGGGTCGGGGCGACGGACGGCGGCGACGACCCCGACACCACCGTGCTGATGGACTGGCGGCCCGCCGATACCGGGCCGAACGCCGTCTCATCGAACCTCACCTCGTCGAAACTCACCTCATCGGACCCGGCCTCGTTCAGCTACCGGATCGACACCGCTCGCGGACGCCTCGTCGAGGAGACCTGCCTGGCCGCCCGCCCGCCCCTGGGCATCGCCGAACTGGCCCGTCGAGCGCGCCTGCGCCTGCGTCTGTCCGCGCCGACCGGCGACGAGGAGGTTCAGCTCGGCGGGATGGACGAGATCGTCGATTTTCCGATGTACCCGAACGCACGACCGTGGCGTGGCGACGGCGCCCTGGCGATCGGCGCGGTCGGCGGTCTGATGAATCCGGCGACCGGATACAGCGTCGCGCAGTCTCTGCGCGCCGCCGATCTGGTCGTCGAGGCTGTCGCCGGCCGTCGGGATCCACGCGCCGCGTTGTGGCCTCGCGCCGCTCGTATCGCGTTCACGCTCCGACTGCTGGGACTGCTGGTCCTCATCCGGCTCAGACCGGCCGAACTCGTCGGCTTCTTCGACGCCTTCTTCGGCGTCCCGGTTCCGCTGCAGCGCGCCTATGTGTCGTCGCACGCCGACGCCCCCGGCGTGCTGCGCGCGATGGCGGCGGTGTTCCGGCGGTCCCCGCCGCGGCTGAAGGCCCGCGTCGCCGTCGCCTCGGCCCGCGCCGCCGTCGAAGTGGTCCGCCTCATGGTCGTCGGCGCGTCGGGGTCGGCTGAGGAGGGCTAGAGCTGTTTCAGCAGCAGGTACTGCGCCGAGATCTTCTGCTGCGCCTCATGCAGATCGGAGCCGTCCGCCTGGGCCGCGTAGCTGCCGTAGGCGACGAAGCAGGTCGCTTGATCGTCGCCGAACGAGGACTTGCTGGTCTGACACACCGCCGACGGCAGATCCTGCGGGCTGTCGGCCTTCTTGGCGGTCGGATCGTCGGAGTCGTCGGAGAGGGTTTTGAGCAGTTCTGCGGCCTGGTCGTCGCCGCCGGCGCGGAAGACCAGGGAGCCCCCGACCGCGGCCTCGGTGACGCCGGTCTTCTGCAAGTCGGCGAAGGTGGCGGTCGACTTGCTCGCCAGCTGCGAGATGGCCCGCGGTCCGGCGACCGAGCCGGAGAAGGCGGAACCGCCGTTCGACTCCGTCGGCAGCACGGCGCGCAACAGGCCGTTCGGGTCGATCCGCTTGTCGTCGCTGATCGGTTTCATCGCATCGAGCAGGGCTTTCTGCTTCGTGAAGGCAGACCGCACCGCGGCGAGAGTCCATCCGCCGTCGTCGGCGTCGGCCCAGGTGTAGACCACCTTCTCTGCCACCGGGGTGAACGCCACGGTGATCTGACCGCCGCCGCTCGACTTCCCCGTGAGCGCCACCGTCTCGGCGGGCATCCCCGGGACGTCGGTGCGCCGCATCGGTGAACCGTAGGTCTTCTTGAGCATCTGGCCGGACATCGCCGACACGGCCTCGCCGGCCGTCTCCGCATCGGGATACACCAGCACGGCATGATTGAGCCCCTGATGCAGGTTCTTACCGTCGCTGTCGTCCGGCGCCCCGCCGGCCATGGTGAAGCCGTAACGCAGCTTCTGCGAGACCGGCAGGCCGGCCGCATCGGAGAAGACGCCCCGCAGTCCGCTCGCGCCGGAGATCGGGTAGGTCGGCATGCTGAACTTGGTCAGCACCGGATCGACCTCGTCACGGAACGCGATGTCTTCGCCCAGCCGCATGGCCCGCAGCCGGTTCATCTCCGACTCCGTATCAGCGGTCCCCGCAGCAGGCTGCAGACTGGTCGCGTACTTCCCCGTATCGAGCTGGATCGGTCCGCGCGTCGCGGTGCCGTCCACGGTGCACGCGGTGACCGCCGAGAGGCTGACGACTGCTCCGGCGGCCGCGGCCGCTCGTTTCCACTGCATAGGCAGATCCTAAAGGGCCCGGCCCGGACCCACGAACAGCACTACGCCCGGCGAATGACACCGTCACTCGCCGGGCGTGGCACCCGTGTCAGACCCGACGGGTCACTCCTGGCCGCTCTCCTTGAGGGCCTGCTCGACGTCGAGCGCCTTCACCTGGTCGATCAGGCTGTCGAGCGCCTGGGGAGGCAGCGCACCGGCCTCGTTGAAGACCAACCGACCCTGCTTGAACGCCATGATGGTCGGGATGGAGCGGATGCTCGCGGCCGCCGCCAACTGCTGCTCGGCCTCGGTGTCGACCTTGCCGAAGACGATGTCGTCGTGCTTTTCGGAGGCCGCCTTGTACGTGGGTGCGAACTGCCGGCACGGGCCGCACCAGCTCGCCCAGAAGTCCACGAGGACGATGTCGTTGTCGACGATCGTCTGCTCGAAGTCGTCACCGGTCAGATCAATTGTTGCCATGTCTGTATCTAACCGGATCCGCCGCCGTGCTATTCCTGCACGCGGCACTTCTCCACGCGGGGTTCCGCGCCGACGGCCCGCCGGACCGCCTCGTCCACGAGGTCGGCGTTGATCGCCGCACCCGCCGCCACCCCGGACGCGGCGGCCGCGCCCACCATCGCCATCGGGTCGCGCGCGTTGCCCGCCGCCCACACTCCGTCGACTGCCGTCCGGCCCGTCGCATCGGTCTCGATGTACGTTCCGAACGGGTGGTCCGACACGCGGCCGCCCAGGGTCTGGAACAGCTCTCCCCGCGCGTGTACGCGGGTCGCCACCGCGACGGCGTCCACCTCGTGCGCCGCACCCGCGACGCGGACGGACCGGACTCGGTCGCCGTCGGTCAGCACCCGGTCGACGCGGCCGTCGACGATCGGGACGTCCATCCCCGTCAAGCGTTCACGCGCTTGCGCACCGAGGACGGACTCGTGATCGAAGACCGTCACATGCTCGCTGAGTTGCCGGAACAGCAGCGCCTGGTGTTCAGCCATCGGGCTCGTCGCGACCACGCCGATACGCCGTCCGCGAACCTCCCAACCGTGGCAGTACGGACAGTGCAGCACTGTCCGCCCCCAACCAGCGGCCAGTCCCTCGATCGCGGGTAGTTCGTCCACCGCTCCGGTCGCCAGGAGCACCCGGCACGCACCGACCGTCTCCCCGGACGAGAGGCTCAGCGTGAACCCGCCGGAGATGCGCTCGGCACTGAGCACGGTTCCCTCGAATATCTCGGCGCCGTACCCGGCCGCCTCGGCTCGACCGGCCGCCAGCAGATCGGTGGGTGCCGTACCCTCGCGGCCCAGCACGTTGTGCGCAGCCTCGGCGGGCCGATTGCGCTGTTCACCCGCGTCCACCACGAGGACGGTCCGCAGTGAGCGGCCCAGGGTCACCGCGGCGCCGAGTCCCGCCGGTCCCCCGCCCGCGATGAGCACGTCGTACTGCCGGTTCGGGCCGGCCTCCCGTGAATTCGTCATGGATCGACCGTATGCGCGGTATTGCAGATAACGCATACACTCTTGCGCATGACGCAAGAACTCGATCGCCGTTCCGATCCCGACCTGGACGCCCTGGTTCGGAGCCGGATTCGGAGTCTTCGGCTCGCCCGCGGATGGACCCTCGACTCACTCGCCCGCCGATGCGACATGAGCGCGTCGACGCTCTCCCGGATCGAGACCGGCGGGCGCCGCGTAGCCCTCGACCAACTGGTGCCGATCGCCCGTGCGCTCGGGGTGTCTCTCGACCAGCTCGTCGAACCCGTCTCCGATGAAGACGTGGTCATCCGGCCGGAAGCCCACTCCTCCGGAGACGCGATCACGTGGCTCCTCTCGCGCGATCGCGCCGATGCCGGCGTCGTCGTCGCCAAGATGCGGCTCCAACCGCCGGCGCAGTGGCCCACACCTCGCGTGCATCCCGGTCATGAGTGGTTCACCGTGCTCTCCGGCAGCGTGCGGCTGGCTCTCGGTGAGCGGATCATCTACGTCCAGGCCGGCGAGGCGGCCGAGTTCTCGACGATGACGCCGCATGCCTTCGTCGCCCACGGGACCACCGCCGAGATTCTGACGATCTTCGACCGGGACGGCGAACGCGCTCACCTTCCCGAGTAATCGTCTCGCTCCGGCCGATCGAGCCCGACGGGATCGAGGGGGACGTCGAAGGCGGGCAGTCTGCTACGTCGATCGGGCAGGCGGATCACCAGGGCGACGAGCACGCCGACGGCCACGCCGATCAACGTGTCCACGGCGCGGAAGGTGAGCATCCGCAGCGGCGGCGACGGAGCGGTGAGCTCGGTCATCAGCATGATGAGCGGCGTGAAGAACCCGATGGCGACCGCATAGTGGCGCGTCATGAACAACTCTGTCGGCCAGAGCAGAAGGACCGCGATCACCGCCACCGCACCGGCACCCAGATCCAGTGCCAGGAGCGCCGCCGCCAGCAGGAGTCCGGCCATCGTGCCGACTGTCCGATGCGCGGCGCGGGTGAGGACTCGGCGTACCTCCGCATCGCCCGGGCGGCCGGTGTCGATCACAGCGAGCGGAACGGCCGCGGCGGCCATCGCCCAATTCGCGTGCTCGAAGCCCATCGCCAACCCGATGGACCCGGCCGTCCCCACGGCCACGCCGTACCGGACCGCGTGCAGGCGCACCCCGGCAGGCGGACGGCGCACCACCGAGCGGACTCCGGCGAACCACCCGTGCCTGCCCCGCAACGGCGCCGGGGTACCGACCGTGCCGATCGCCACGGCGAGCAGCGCCGTGCCTGCGCAGATCGCCACGGCCGCCCCGGGAGCCACCAGCCCCGCCGGGACAGTCGCGGTGGCTCCCAGCGCGAAGATGAAGAGGAACGGGCCAGCCGGACGCAGCCGCACCGCGTCGGCGAGCAGCGAGCCCACGACCGCGAATGCCGTCTCGGCCACCACGAGTGCCCAGACGGGCGCGGAGACTGCGGAGAGACCGACGCCGATCGCGCTGCCCGCCGTCAGGAGACCGGCCGCCTGCAGCTGATGCGTGATTCTGCGCCGGCCGCCCTCTCCCCGGCCGTACATGCCTGCGAAGGCACCGAAGACGGCGTAGACCAACAGCTCCGGACGCCCGGCGACGAGAAGTGCGACAGTGGGGACGACCAGACCCACCAGCACGCGGAACGCGTGCCGGTGATCGTCGCCGTTCGGGAGCGCCGCGGTCACGGCGCTCGAGCGGCCTCCGGTCAGACCGTGAAGCCGAGGGCGCGCAGCTGCTCGCGTCCGTCGTCGGTGATCTTGTCGGGCCCCCACGCCGGGATCCACACCCAGTTGATGTCGACCTCGGTGCACAGACCGGAGGTCACCAGCACATTGCGCGTCTGGTCCTCGATGACGTCGGTGAGCGGGCACGCCGGCGAGGTGAGGGTCATATCGAGCTTCACCGCCGCGTCCTGGTCGATCGCGACGTCGTACACGAGCCCGAGGTCGACGACGTTGATGCCCAGCTCCGGGTCGACGACGTCGCGCATCGCCTCCTCGACGTCGTCGATCGACGGGAGCGAGGTGGCGACCGGCTCGGCCGGCGCAGTGGTTTCGGTGTTGGTCTCGGTCATTGGTCGCTCCTAGGCGGGATCGGGGACTTCAGTGGCGAGGCTCTGCGAGAGCGCGTCCTTGAACGCCATCCACCCGAGCAGAGCACACTTGACGCGCGCCGGATACTTGCTGACACCGGCGAGCGCGATGCCGTCGCCGATGACCTCCTCATCGCCGGGATCGGTCCCGCGCGAGGTCATCATGGCGTTGAACGAATCGACGGTGGCGAGCGCCTCGTCGACGGACAGCCCGACCACCTGGTCGTAGAGCACCGAGGTCGAGGCCTGGGAGATCGAGCAGCCCTGGCCGTCGTATGAGATGTCGGCGACCGCGTCGTCGACCACCGACACCCGCAGGGTCACCTCGTCACCGCACGTCGGGTTCACGTGGTGCACCTCGGCGTCGTACGGATCCCGCAGACCACGGCCGTGCGGATGCTTGTAGTGGTCCAGGATCACCTCCTGGTACATCTGCTCCATCCGCATCAGCGACCCCCGAAGAACCGCTGGGCGACGCCGATCGCGTCGGCGAGCGCGTCCACCTCGTCGAGCGTGTTGTACACGGCGAACGATGCGCGCGCACTGGCCTGAACGCCGAAGGCCCGGTGTAGAGGCCAGGCGCAGTGGTGTCCGACGCGGATCGCGACCCCCTCGTCGTCGAGGATCTGGCCGAGGTCGTGGGCGTGGATGCCCTCGACGTCGAACGAGACCGCGCCACCGCGCCGCTCGGCGGCGGTGGGACCGACGATGCGCAGACCGTCGATCGCCGTCAGCCGCTCCAGCGCGTGCGCGGTGAGCTCGTGCTCGTGCGCGGCGACGTTGTCCATGCCGATCTTCTCGAGGTATTCCACGGCCGCGCCCAGACCGACGACCTGAGAGGTCATCGGGACGCCCGCCTCGAAACGCTGCGGCGGCGCGGCATACGTGGACACCTCCATGGTGACCGTCTCGATCATCGAACCGCCGGTGAGGAAGGGCGGCAGCTGAGCCAGCAGCGAAGCGCGGCCGTACAGCACGCCGACACCCGACGGACCCAGCATCTTGTGCCCGGAGAAGGCCGCGAAGTCGACCCCGAGAGCCGCGAAGTCGACGGGCATGTGCGGCACCGACTGGCAGGCGTCGAGCACCGCCAGCGCATCCACCTCGTGAGCGCGGCGCACCAGTTCGGCGACGTCGGCGACGGCGCCGGTGACATTCGACTGATGAGTGAACGCGACCACCTTCACCGACTCGTCGAGTACCAGCGAGTCCATGTCGATGCGGCCGTCGGCCGTCACTCCGTACCAGCGCAGGGTGGCTCCGGTGCGGCGGCACAGCTCCTGCCACGGCACCAGATTCGCGTGATGCTCCAGTTCGGTCACCACGATCGTGTCACCGGGGCCGAGGGCCCTGCCGCCGAAGACCGGCGCCGAACGGTCATCGCCCAGGGTGTACGCCACCAGGTTGAGCGCCTCGGTGGCGTTCTTGGTGAAGACCACCTCGTCGACGGCGACGCCGACGAAGCCGGCGATCGCCGCGCGCGCGTGCTCGTACGCGTCGGTCGCCTCTTCGGCCAGCTGGTGCGCACCGCGATGAACCGCGGCGTTGCGGTTCAGCAGGAAGTCCCGCTCGGCGTCGAGCACCTGCAGTGGCCGCTGCGACGTGGCCCCGGAGTCGAGGTACACGAGCGGCCTGTCGTCGCGGACGGTGCGGGACAGGATCGGGAAGTCCGCCCGCAGTGCCGTGACGTCGAGTGCGGCTGCGGTGGTCATGTCACTCCCCCTTCGTCGCGTTGATCGAGATGGCGGCCGTCACTTCGCGGCGGCCGCGGTGAACCGCACGTAGCCGTTCTCTTCGAGCTCGTCGGCCAACTCGGGTCCGGCGGACTCGACCACGCGGCCGTCGACGAAGACGTGGACGTAATCGGGCTTGATGTACCGCAGAATCCGCGTGTAGTGCGTAATGAGCAGGATCCCGCCGTTCTCGCGTTCCTTGTAGGCGTTCACGCCTTCGGAGACGATGCGCAGCGCGTCCACGTCCAGACCCGAGTCGGTCTCGTCGAGAATCGCGATCTTCGGCTTGAGCAGCCCGAGCTGCAGGATCTCGTGACGCTTCTTCTCACCGCCGGAGAAGCCCTCGTTGACGCTGCGCTCGCCGAACGCGGGGTCGATCTCGAGTTCGGCCATCGCCTGCTTGGTCTCCTTGACCCAGTGCCGCAGCTTCGGGGCCTCGCCGCGCACGGCGGTTGCCGCGCTGCGCAGGAAGTTCGACATCGAGACGCCGGGCACCTCCACCGGATACTGCATCGCCAGGAACAGTCCGGCGCGGGCACGCTCGTCGACGCTCATCTCCAGGACGTCCTCCCCGTCCAGGGTCATCGATCCCGAGGTGACCTCGTACTTGGGGTGACCGGCGATGGCGTACGAGAGGGTCGACTTGCCGGACCCGTTGGGGCCCATGATCGCGTGGGTCTCGCCCGAGCGCACCGTGAGGTTCACACCCTTGAGGATGTGGATCGGCTCGGCGTCGGCGTCGGACTGCGCGACGTCGACGTGCAGGTCGCGGATTTCCAGGGTCGTCATCTGTGGTGATTCCTTGTCGAAGTATGTGTGGATGGTCAGGCGCCGGCCGACTCGAGTTCGGCCTCGATCGCGGATTCGAGCCGCTCGCGCAGTTCCGGGACGGCGATCTTGGCGAGGACCTCGCCGAAGAAGCCCCGGACCACGAGGCGCCGCGCCTGATCTTCGGGGATGCCGCGCGCCTGGAGGTAGAACAACTGCTCGTCGTCGAACCGGCCGGTGGCGCTGGCGTGACCGGCGCCGACGATCTCACCGGTCTCGATCTCCAGGTTGGGGACCGAGTCGGCACGGGCGTTGTCGGTGAGCACCAGGTTCCGGTTGAGTTCGTAGGTGTCGGTGCCCTCGGCGGCCGGCCGGATCAGCACGTCGCCGATCCAGACGGTGTGGGCCTCCTTGCGCTTGTCGCCCGACGGATCGCCCTGGAGAGCGCCCTTGTAGGTGACGTGCGAGCGGCAGTTGGGCTGCGAGTGGTCCACCAGGAGACGCTGCTCCAGGTGCTGCCCGCCGTCGGCGAAGTACAGTCCCCACAGCTCGACGTCGCCGCCGGGCGCGGTGTACTGCACGTGCGGCGAGAGCCGCACGGTGTGTCCGCCGAGGCTGACCGCGAAGTGCTTGACGACCGCGTCACGTCCCAGCGACAGGTGGTGGGTGGCGACGTGGGTCGCGTCGTCCTCCCACTCGTGGACGTTCACGACGGTCAGATGCGCGCTGTCGGCGGCGAGGATCTCGACGTTCTCGCCGATCACGCCGCTGCCGCGCTGATCGAGAACCACGACCGCCTTCGAGAAGGCCTCGGCGCGGATCTGGATGTGCGAGTAGGCGACCTCGTCGGCTCCCGGACCGTCGACGGTGACGAACACCGGATCGGCGATCTGCGCCTCGCGGCCGATCGTGAGCACGGTGGCCTTCTCGAAGGACGAGTAAGCCTGGGCGGAGACCCTGTCGAAGGGCACCCCGGCCTCACCGAGACGGGGATCCTCGCGGCCGACGGTCTCGACGGTGACGCCCTCGGCGTCGCCGCTGACCTGCACCGAGGTGGTGCCGGTGGCGAGCGCCGTGCCGTCGTGCAGACCGTGCAGCCGGCGGAACGGCGTGAAGCGCCACGCCTCTTCGCGCTGCGACGGCACCTCGAAGGCGTCGACGTCATAGGAGGTGAAGAGTTCACCCTTGTTGACCACCACGGGCGAGGCGGTGGTCTGGGAAGCGTCCGCCATCAGCCGACCGATCCTTCCATCTGCAGTTCGATGAGCCGGTTGAGCTCGAGTGCGTATTCCATCGGGAGTTCCTTGGCGATCGGCTCCACGAATCCGCGGACCACCATCGCCATGGCCTCCTGCTCGGTCAGTCCGCGGCTCATCAGGTAGAAGAGCTGATCGTCGCTGACCTTCGAGACGGTGGCCTCGTGTCCCATCGTCACGTCGTCCTCGCGGATGTCGACGTACGGGTAGGTGTCGCTGCGGCTGATCTGATCGACGAGCAGGGCGTCGCACTGCACGGTGGACCGGCTGCCGTGGGCGCCGGGGTTGATCTTGATCAGGCCGCGGTACGACGACCGTCCGCCGCCGCGAGCGACGGACTTGCTGACGATGTTGCTCGAGGTGTTGGGCGCCAGGTGGACCATCTTGGATCCGGTGTCCTGGTGCTGGCCCTCGCCGGCGAACGCCACCGACAGGACCTCGCCCTTGGCGTGCTCACCGGTCAGCCACACGGCCGGGTACTTCATGGTGACCTTGGAACCGATGTTGCCGTCGATCCACTCCATGGTCGCGCCCTCTTCGGCCTTCGCACGCTTGGTGACCAGGTTGTAGACGTTGTTCGACCAGTTCTGGATGGTCGTGTAGCGGCAGCGGCCGCCCTTCTTCACGACGATCTCGACCACGGCCGAATGAAGCGAGTCGGACTTGTAGATCGGGGCCGTGCAGCCCTCGACGTAATGGACGTAGGCGTCCTCGTCGACGATGATCAACGTCCGCTCGAACTGCCCCATGTTCTCGGTATTGATGCGGAAGTAGGCCTGCAGCGGGATGTCCACGTGGACACCCGGCGGAACGTAGATGAACGAGCCGCCCGACCACACCGCGGTGTTCAGCGCGGAGAACTTGTTGTCGCCTGCGGGGATGACGCTGCCGAAGTACTCCTGGAAGATCTCGGGGTGCTCACGCAGGCCGGTGTCCGTGTCGAGGAAGATCACGCCCTTCTCCTCCAGGTCCTCGCGGATCTGGTGGTACACGACCTCCGACTCGTACTGCGCGGCGACGCCGGCGACCAGACGCTGCTTCTCGGCCTCCGGGATGCCGAGGCGGTCGTAAGTGTTCTTGATGTCCTCGGGCAGGTCCTCCCACGACTCGGCCTGCTTCTCGGTCGAGCGCACGAAGTACTTGATGTTGTCGAAGTCGATGCCGTCGAGGTCGCCGCCCCAGCTGGGCATCGGCTTGCGGTCGAAGATGCGGAGCGCCTTGAGCCGTTGGTCGAGCATCCACTCGGGCTCGTTCTTCTTGTCCGAGATGTCGCGGACGACGGCCTCGGACAGACCGCGCTTGGCGGACGCACCTGCCTCATCGCTGTCGGACCAGCCGTAACCGTAGCGATCGAAGGAAGCAATGGTCTCTTCCTGCGTCAACTGGGTGGCGGCGGGATCGGTGACCGTCATCGGAGAACCTTTCCATCGGGGGTGTCGGAGGCTGCGGGCTGAGCGGCCTCCGGAGTCGTGAGATGCACGGGAACGTGCGTGGTGCACACGCAGTCGCCGTTGGCGATGGTCGCCAACCGCTGCACGTGCGTACCGAGGAGCTCGGTGAACATGGCCGTCTCGGCCTCACACAGCTCCGGGAACTCGGACGCCACATGGGCGACCGGGCAGTGGTGCTGGCAGATCTGGACGCCCGCGCCGACTTCGCGCGTGTCGGCCGAGTAGCCGCCCGCGGTGAGAGCGTCGGCGATCTGCTGAACCGTCGCGATCACCGAACCGGACTCGCGCGCCGGCTCGACGCCGGAGACGAGATCCGAGATCCGCTCATGAGCGAACTCGTCGACCGCCTGCTGACCGGCGACGTCGCGCAGCTTCCGCAGCACGGCACCGGCCAGATCGTCGTAGGCGTGCCGGAGCTTGCCCCGGCCGGCCGGCGTGAGCTGGAACCACTTGGCCGGGCGGCCCCGCGTACCCTTGCCGGGACCGGCCTTGGAGAAGCCGGACGGCGCCACCTCGATGTCCCCGTCGGCCGACAGGATCTCGAGATGACGGCGGACGCCCGCGGGCGAGATCCCCAACCGCTCGGCGATGTCGCCGGCGGTCATCGGCCCCTCGTCCACCAGCAGCGACACGACGGCGGCGCGGGTCTGGCCGTCGTGGCCGCCCGCCTCCGCATGCTGCTCGCGCAGCTGCCGCTCGTCACCGCTCATGCTTTTCACAACAATATTGTTACCTAAATACTTCCACCGGGCTAGCAAGGGTCGCCTAAATCTCCGGCCCGACGGGGCGGCGGACCCCACCCGTTAGAGTCTTCGATGTGCCAGAACTCCCCCTCATGCGCCGGACGCTCGATTACGTGGGCCTCGGCAAGCCGGCGGTCGAGCACGACGCCGACCGCATCGGCGACTTCGGCACCACCGTCGCGCGGATGCACGACGACGAACGCGAGGTGGGTCCGCTCAACCGCCTGGAGACGCTGCGGATGCGTCGTATCAGGCTGTTCGGCACCACCGGATCGATTCTGATCCTGATCGGTTCGCTCGGCACCGGCATGCTTCCGGTGCTGCAGAATCCGATCGTCGGCACCCGAGTCCTGTCGCTGCCCTCCCGGATGTACTCCACCGCTCTGACCATCTCCATCGGCGGCGCGATCATGCTGGTCGTCGCATGGGTGATGCTCGGCAGATACGCCGTCGGGCGGTACCGGGTGGAGGTCGCCGAGGGCCGCAGCCCGGCACGCCGCATGACGCGCGGCCAGACCGACCGCACCCTGCTCATGTGGGTGGCGCCGCTGATCATCGCGCCGCCGCTGCTCAGCAAGGACGTCTATTCCTATCTGGCACAGAGCGCGATCGCGTACAAGGGCATGGACCCGTACACCTACAGTCCGATGCGCGGTCTGGGCGTCGACCACGCGCTCACCCTGTCGGTGCCGAACCTGTGGAAGGACACGCCGGCACCGTACGGGCCGCTGTTCCTGTGGATCGGCGAGCAGATCACCGCCATCACCGGCGAGAACATCACCGTCGCCGTGCTGCTGCACCGGCTGGTGGCGATCGCGGGCGTCCTGATGATCGTCTGGGCGCTGCCCCGGCTGGCACGGCGGTGCGGCGTCTCGGCCGTGGCAGCGCTGTGGCTCGGCGCGCTCAACCCGCTGCTCATCCTCCACCTCGTCGGCGGCATCCACAACGAGTCCCTGATGATCGGCATGATGCTCGTCGGCCTCGAATGGTCGTTCCGCGCCATCTACGGCACGCAGCGTCTCCGCGGACCCGACCGTCCGCTGCCGTCACGGGCGGGACGGATCCTGCTCGCCGGTGTCGTCGTCATCGCGGCGTCGGCGATGATCAAGGTGACGTCGATGCTCGCCCTCGGCTTCGTCGGCGTGGCGCTGGCCCGGCGCTGGGGTGCCACGCTTCCGGCTCTGCGCCACGCGCCGGTGAGTCAATGGTGGCGACGGTCGCGGCGTTCGCTCGCCGCCCTGGCGGCGAGCGCGGGAGTGATGGGCGTGGTCGCCGGCGCGGTGGTCGTGGTGACCTGCCTTGGAACCGGCCTGGGCTTCGGATGGACCCACACTCTCAGCACCGGCGGCATCGTCCGCTCGTGGATGTCGATGCCGACCCTGCTCTCGGTGGTCGCCGGCCGCGTCGGACTGTGGCTCGGCCTCGGCGAGCAGACCCAGGCGATCCTGGACATCGCCCGGCCCATCGGGCAGCTCGTGGCGGCGGTCCTCGTGGTCCGCTGGCTGCTGGCATGCCTCGCGGGCCGCATCCATCCGATCGGCGGCCTCGGAATCGCGATGGCGAGCGTGGTGATCTTCTTCCCCTTCGTGCAGGCGTGGTACCTGCTGTGGGCCGTGATCCCGCTGGCCGCATGGGCCACCACCCGCTGGTTCCGCGTCGGCACCGTCGTCATCTCCGGAATCATCGCGATCGTCGTAATGCCGACGAGTTCGGACACCAGCCCCCTCGTGGTGGCCCAGGGCCTGGCCACCGGTGTGATCATGGTCGCAATCACGGCGATGGTCTTCTTCATCGACAGCCCGATCCGCATGTGGGTCAGGCAGCGTCACGACCGGAATCGCCAGTAAGGACCGTGTGCGGCCGGATCAGTCGGCGCGATGCGCACCGTTCGGCCGGCACCGCCCCGCAGCCCGGTGACCTGCGTCGCTCGCCTAGGCTGTTGGGCGTGCATGAAGCTCTTTCGCCCGGTACCGGGCCGGATCACCGACCGGCTTCGGGCGACGCGGCGCTCCTGGTCCGGGGTCTGGTGAAGAAGTTCGGGGACAAGACCGCCGTCGACGGGCTCGATCTGAGGCTGCCACGCGGCGAACTGCTCGCGCTGCTCGGCCCGAACGGCGCCGGTAAGACCACCACCGTCGAGATCTGCGAGGGATTCACCCGGCCGGACGCGGGCGAGGTCCGAGTGCTCGGCCTCGATCCCATCGCCGACAACGACGCGCTGCGAACCCGGATCGGCGTGATGCTGCAGGGCGGCGGAGCGTATCCGGGGGCGAAGGCCAAGGAGATGCTTCGCCTCTGCGCCGCGTACAGCGCCGATCCCCTCGATCCCGAGTGGTTGATGGACGCCCTCGGCCTCACGGAGGTCGCGAACACGGGATTCCGCCGCCTCTCCGGCGGCCAGCAGCAGCGACTCTCGCTGGCGTGCGCGCTGGTCGGCCGGCCGGAACTGGTCTTCCTCGACGAGCCCACCGCCGGCCTCGACGCACACGCGCGAATCATGGTGTGGGAGTTGATCTCCCGACTCCGCGCCGACGGGGTGTCGATTCTGCTGACCACGCATCTGCTCGATGAGGCCGAGGAACTCGCCGACCAGATCGTCATCATCGACCGCGGGCGCGCCGTCGCCGCGGGTACACCGTCCGACCTCGTCCGGCGCGATGCCGAGCGCCGGCTGCGGCTCAGCGTCTCGGGGGTCGACGCGGCCGAACTCCGGGACGGGCTCCAGGATGCACTCCCCGCCGGCTACCGCTGCACGCTCTCGCCGACCGGTGAGCATGTGGTGACCGGCGACATCACGCCCGCCGTGGTCTCGGCGATCGCACAGTTCTGCGCCGACCGCGGAATCCTGATCGACTCGCTCAACGTGGCCAGCAACAGCCTGCAGGACGTCTTCCTCAGCCTCACCGGACGGGAGGTGCGCGCATGAGCACCGAGGTACCCGCGGCCAATCGCTTTCCGAGCGGAACGTTCACTCCGGGTCCGCGGCCCGCTCCGCTCACCCGGATGCTGGCGGCTCAGACTCGCATGGAGCTGGTTCTGCTGCTCCGCAACGGCGAACAGCTGCTGCTGACGATGTTCATCCCGATCACCATGCTGATCGGTCTGAGCCTGCTCCCCCTCGACACCGAGGCCGGCGACACGCCCGCCGCGCGCGCCGCCACTTTCGTGCCCGCGATCCTGGCGGTCGCGATCATGTCGACCGCCTTCACCGGGCAGGCGATCGCGGTCGGCTTCGACCGCCGCTACGGTGCGCTCAAGCGACTGGGCGCCACCCCGATACCGCGGTGGGGCATCATCGCCGGCAAGTCACTCGCGGTACTCATCGTGGTGGTCCTGCAGTCGATCATCATCGGTGGCATCGGCATGGCCTTCGGCTGGCGGCCGAGCATCGCGGGTCTGCTGCTCGGCGCGGTGGCGATCGCGGTCGGCACGGTCGCGTTCGCCAGCCTGGGACTGCTCCTCGGCGGCACGCTCAAAGCGGAGGTGGTACTCGCCCTCGGCAACCTGATCTGGTTCGTCCTGCTCGGTCTGGCCGGGCTCGTCGTCTTCGATCAGCATGTGCCCGACGCGGCGCGGACTGTCGCCCGCCTCTCCCCCTCCGGTGCTCTCACCGAGGCGCTCACCCGGGCCCTCGACTCGTCGTTCGACGTCTTCGGCTTCTGTGTCCTGATCGTGTGGGCCGCGATCGGCGGCGCGCTGGCAGTTAGGTGGTTCCGCTTCCAATGATCGACTCCTGGTTCGGCTTCAAGAGGCCGACCGCGACATACCTCTATTACTGGGCGATCGCCAACCTCGCCGCCAACGTGCTGCTGGTGGTGACCGGCGGCGCGGTGCGGGTCACCGACTCGGGCCTCGGCTGTCCCACGTGGCCCCAGTGCACCTCGGGCTCGGTGACACCGCACGCCGCGATGGGCATCCACGGGCTGATCGAGTTCGGCAACCGGATGCTCACCTGGGTGCTCGTGGTCATCGCGATCGCCACCTGGGTGGCCGCGATGCGGCGCGTCCCGGTCGACCGACTGTCGCGGCGGCTGGCCACCGGGGTCGCGATGGGTGTTCCGCTGCAGGCGATCGTCGGCGGCATCACGGTGCTGACCAACCTGAACCCGTGGATCGTGGCCTTCCACTTCCTCGCGACGATGGTGATCATCTCGCTGGCCACCTGGATGGTGGTGCACACCGGGTCGGCCGCCCGTGGACCGGACGCCGGCGAGCCGGGGGCGACCGATGCCGAATCCGCGGTTCTCCGACGGTTCGGAGTCCTGCTCGCCTGGGCTCTGTACGCACTGACGTGGGTCACCATCTATCTCGGCACGGTGGTCACCGGTTCCGGACCGCACGCGGGCGACATCAAGGCGCACCGCAACGGTCTGGAGCCGACGCAGGCCACTCAGCTCCACGTGGACGCCGTCTGGACACTCGTGGGACTGACGGCCGCGCTCATCCTCCTGGCGGTGGCTGCGGTGCCGTCGCTGCGCCGCGCCGCACTGATCTTCGGCGGCGTGATCGTGGTACAGGGGATCATCGGCTACGTGCAGTACGCGGCCGGTCTTCCCGAGGTGCTCGTCATCCTCCACATGTTCGGCAGCGCTCTGCTCATGATCGGCGCGACGCAGCTCGTGCTCGCGACGACGCGCCGCTGATCCGCCGGATCTGACACGAGAACCCGGCGACCGCGTACGGTCGCCGGGTTCTGCGCTGTGCGCACGTGTCGCAGTGCGCGTACGTCGTCAGTCGAGGATCTTGCGGTTGCGCGCCTTGGGAAACCGCGACTGGTGGGCCACCCAACCGGCCATCTGGCGCCAGTGCGACGGCTTCACCTCGGTGACCGAGGTCAGATCCCGGTCCCACTCCGCGCGCTCGAGTCCGTCGACCGCTTCGATGACCGCGTCCGCGGTCCGCACGCTGTCGACCACCTGATCGCCCAGAATCCCGCCGGCCTCGCCCACCAGGGTGATCCGCACTCCCGCGGCACCCGCAGGCTGGACCACGGCCTTGGCCGAACCGCCCTCGGCGGCGACGAACTTTCCGATCGCGGAGACTACGGCGCTCGGCGCGGCCGCGACGGATTCGGAAGCAGTGGCTGTGGACGCAGCGGTGTCATCGCTCATGACTGCCGAGTATAGCGGCGTGCGAAAATGGACCCATGCGTGCGATCCAAGTGTCCGCTCACGGCGGTCCGGAAGTCCTTCGACTCGTCGATCTCCCCGATCCCGAACCGGCGCCCGGCGAGGTGGTGGTCGCCGTCTCCGCGGCCGGGGTGAACTTCATAGACACGTACCTGCGCACCGGAATGTACCCGTCGCCCACCCCGTTCGTGCCGGGCAGCGAAGGCGCGGGCCGGATCGTCGCCGTCGGCGACGGCGTCGAGCACCGTGCCGTCGGCGACCGGGTCGCCTGGTGCGACGCCTCGGCCGGCTACGCCGAGTACGTCCGTATCCGCGCCGATCGGGCACTTCCGGTACCCGACGGCGTCTCCCTCGCCGCCGCGGGATCGTCGATGCTGCGCGGCAACACCGTCCACTATCTGCTCGACGGCAGCGCACATCCCGAGGCGGGCGACACCGTGCTGTTGCATGCCGGGGCCGGCGGCATCGGGCTGCTGCTGACCCAGTGGGCGAGCGCGCGGGGCATCCGGGTGATCACCACGGTCTCCTCCGACGAGAAGGAACAGCTCTCGCGCGCGGCCGGTGCCGCCGAGGTCCTGAGCTACGGCGACGACGTGGCCGCACGGGTCCGCGATCTCACCGACGGGCGCGGGGCGCGGGTGGTGTACGACGGCGTCGGAGCGGCGACCTTCGAGCAATCCCTGGCCGCGACCGCCGTCCGCGGCACCATCGTGCTCTTCGGCGCCGCCAGCGGACCGGTGCCCCCGTTCGACCTGCAACGACTCAATCCGGCCGGATCGCTGTCGGTGACCCGGCCCACGCTGACCCACTTCATCGCCGACCCCGCCGAGTTCGCGTGGCGTTCCGGTCAGTTCTTCGACGCCGTCGCTAGCGGTGAGCTGACCGTGACCGTCGGACAGTCGTTCCCGCTGGAGCAGGCCGCCGAGGCCCACCGCGCACTCGAATCCCGAAGCACGGTCGGGTCGACGATGCTCGCTGTCGCCGACGATGACTGAGCCGGCAGCGAAGAGCGCCGGCGGGCCGGCCGCCGGTCTGCGCTGGGCCGTGGTCGCCGTCGCCGCGATCGCTCTGCTGGCGGCGTCTCGGCCCTTCGGTCCGGTGGCACTGATGGTGGCCCTCGCCGTCGCACTGGCCGTGGGTCTGCTGGCGGTCTCGGTGCCGATGCCGTCCCGGATCGCCGCCACCGCGCGTCCGGCTGCACCCTCGCCGGTCTCGGTGGAGGAGCGCTGGCGGCGCAGCGCGGCCCACCACGACGAGGTTCTCAGCGCGTACGGTTCCTTCGAACTCGATCCGGCCATGCTCCTGCGGTATCCGGGGCTCTGGGACCTGTCGGCGCCCGCGATCATCGCATTCCACGACAGTCTGGCCACGGCCGGTGAGCTCCGCACCGACCGCTTCCCCGGGGACGCCGCCGGTGAGCGCTACATCGCCGCCGTGACCGACCTGCGCAGCACCTGGGCCGCGGCCGACCGCTTCGCGCGGAGTACCGGGACCGACGACCTCGACCCCGCCGACGCCCGCGACTGCCGACGCGCGCTGAAGCTGCTCGCCCACGCGGACGGGGCCCGGAGCCAGGAACGCGCGGCCTATCTGCAGCAGGTGCTGACCACCGTCGATCGTCTCACCGAACGGGGTGTGGTTCCCCAGACCGAGCGCGTCCGGGCCGGGCTGACCGCGCAGCTCCGGCGCGCGATCGAGGCGTGAGCCCGTGCGGGCCGGCCTCTGCGGCGGCGTCCCTCGCTAGCGGCGTCCCTCGCGCAGAAACTTCCCGTTCGGCGAGTAGACGCCCGTCGCCCCGACCGCGTCGGGACCGACCTGCATCTGCACCGTGACCGGCAGCCGATCCGCCGCCGGATCGTCGTCGCCGGGCGCGACGCCGATCTTGAGTCCGACGGCATCGCGGTCGTAGGCCGCCACCCGATGTCTGCGCACCAGGTCGTCGCGGATCCGCACCATCGTCGCTCCGGTCAGTCCGGTCAGCGAGAAACCATCGGGGTCGGACGCCGAGTCGGTCTCGGACAGTTCCGGGAACCGACCGGGCTGCACCCAGATCCGGTAGATGCCGCCGCCGTCCAGTTCCAGCTCGACACCGGGGTGCGCCACGCCGATCCACGGCGCGGCCTCATCGACGGCCTTGTACGCGATCGAACGGAGCACGGCCCCATCGGGATCGATGCCCTCGTCCTTCAGCACACGCTCGGCAACCGAGAGGAACTCACTCAGGGACGCGGCGCCGACGGTGTCGGCGACCCGCCCGTGCAGATCCGTCTCGATGCTCTCCCCGCCGGACTGGCCGAATCGGGCCACCACCTTGTCGTCGACCGAGCGCGGGCCGATCTCGATGCCGCCGCTGGAGGTCGGCTCCGGATAGCCGATCTTCTGGCGCGCGGCGCACCCGGGCGGCCGCGGCGTTCAGGTCCAAGTGGGCGACGTCGGCGCGGGTGAACACGGTGCGCCCGCCGGTGCGCGTCGGGGCCGAATCGGTCCACGATGCTCCCGATCGATTCGAGGCGATCTCCCGCCCGGTCCGCGGATCGAGCACGCGCACCGTCTCCCGATCGTCGTCGATCCTGATCTGCCTGATCGAGGACGAGCCGCCGGGAACGAGGCGGTCAGCGCGGTCCAGAGCGCGCGCCAGCGCCGCCGAGGGATCGCCGCCGCCCTCGAGCACCGCGTCACCGTCGGCGGCATGCGAATCGCTCGCCGTCTCGGGATCGGCCAGCATCGCCACGGTGGGCAGACCGACGAGCAGAACCGTCGCCACGACCACCGCGGCACCGCGCAGGGCGGACTTCTGGCCGTATCGACGGAGCGAGCCGATCAGCCCGATGGCGACACCGGCGCCGGCGACCGCGAACAGAACCGAGGTGACGGGAAGATCGACGACGACCGCGACCAGCAGGCACAGTGTCGCCACGAACGCCGCGAGCGCTGTCCTCGTGACGGCCGGGCCCGGCTGCTTCACGCCGCGTGCAGTCCTCACTCTTTCACCTGCGGGCGCCTTGAGACTGCGAGTGTCGGTCAGAAGTAGCTGGCGACGGTCGGCAGGTTGATGACCGCGTCGACAGCGAGGCCGCAGAACAGCAGCGCCAGGTACTCGTTGGACGTCAGGAAGATCTTGAGCGGCTTCACCTCGACGCCCTTGCGGGTCTCGACGTAGAGCTTGGTGACCATGTAGATGAACCACACGCCGGAGGCGACCGCGACGACGAGGTAGATCCACGACGCGACCGGGATGAGCACGAAGGACGTGATGACGGTCAGCCAGGTGTACACCACCATGTGCGTGGTGACGCGCTCGTCACTGGCGATGACCGGGAACATCGGCACGCCCGCGGCGCGGTAGTCCTCGCGATAGCGCATGGCGAGCGCCCAGGTGTGCGGAGGGGTCCAGAAGAACACCACCAGGAACAGCACGAAGGGCTGCCAGCTGAGCGAATGCGTCACCGCCGCCCATCCGACGAGTGCGGGCATGCAGCCGGCGGCGCCGCCCCAGATCACGTTCTGCCACGTGCGGCGCTTGAGCACCAGCGTGTAGACGAAGACGTAGAAGCCGATGGTGATCAAAACCAGGATCGACGGCAGGAACGACCGCTCCCCCGCGTCGTTCGCGGTACCGAAGTAGAGCACGACGAACGACACGACCGCCAGGACGATGCCGAAGATCAGCGCATTGCGCACCGGCACCGCGTGACGGGCCAGCGGCCGACGCTGCGTCCGCTTCATCTTCTGATCGATGTCGGCGTCGGCCACCATGTTCAGGCTGTTGGCGCTCGCGGCACCGAGCCACCCGCCGACCACTGTGATCAGGATCAGGCCGATGTCGACCGTTCCGCGCTCCGCCTGGAGCATCACCGGAATGGTCGAGACCAGAAGCAACTCGATGACACGCGGCTTGGTCAGCGCGATGTACGCCAGGACCATGCCCCACGCACGCGCACCGAGGCCGGCGTTCCCGGCCGGGTTCTCGGTAGACATCGAGGTCGAGGAGGCGTCGGTGTCCGCGCTTTCCCCAATACTCACAGATGCTCCTCACATAAGACCCGGCGTCATCGCGCCGCACGATCCGTCCACGACGGATCCGGGCGACGGTCTGTACGCGACACTGGGCACACCGACGGGCTACTACAACCGATGGTAGACCCGGAGGTCTCTCATAACAGAATCCGCACTGCCCAGATCACACTTGCACTCAATCCTGGCGACCGCGCCCGCCGAAGGTGGTCCATCACACCGGAAAGTCCCCAGCCAGTCGCGCGCGAGCGTGCGGCGGACCGCTAGGCTGGAAATCACCATTGCGTCCGAGCACCCACGACAAGGCACAGGAGACTCCACCACCGTGGCGATTACCGACGAGATCCGCGAGCTCACCCAGCAGGTTCACCCCGCCGACTGGAGCGACCTGGACACCAAGGCCGTGGACACGGCTCGCATTCTGGCCGCGGACGCGGTACAGAAGTGCGGCAGCGGCCACCCCGGCACGGCGATGAGTCTGGCACCGCTGGCGTACACCCTGTATCAGCGCGTGATGCGCCACGATCCGTCCGATCCGGCCTGGGTGGGACGCGACCGGTTCGTCCTCTCGTGCGGCCACTCGAGCCTCACCCAGTACATCCAGCTGTATCTCGGTGGTTTCGGCCTCGAACTGGGCGATCTGGAGGCGCTGCGCACCTGGGGCTCGCTGACGCCCGGCCACCCCGAGTTCCGCCACACCAAGGGTGTGGAGATCACCACCGGCCCGCTCGGACAGGGGCTCGCGTCGGCGGTCGGCATGGCCATGGCGGCCCGGCGCGAGCGCGGCCTGTTCGATCCCGACGCACCGGCGGGCCAGAGCCCGTTCGATCATCACGTGTACGTGATCGCCTCGGACGGCGACATCGAAGAGGGCGTCACCTCCGAGGCCAGTTCCCTCGCGGGTACGCAGGAACTCGGGAACCTCATCGTCTTCTACGACCAGAACCACATCTCGATCGAGGACGACACCAGCATCGCGCTCTCGGAGGACACCGCCAAGCGTTACGAGGCGTACGGCTGGCACGTCCAGATCGTCGAGGGCGGCGAGAACATCGTCGCGATCGAAGAGGCGATCGAGAACGCGAAGGCCGTCACCGACAAGCCGTCGATCATCTGCCTGCGCACCATCATCGCCTGGCCGGCCCCCAACAAGATGAACACCGGCGCCTCGCACGGCTCGGCCCTGGGCGCCGACGAGGTCGCCGCGACCAAGGAGATCCTCGGATTCGACCCGGCCAAGAGCTTCGACGTCGACCCGGCCGTGCTCGGGCACACCCGGTCGCTGCAGGCTCGGGCCGCCGCCGAGCGAGCCGCGTGGCAGGAGGGCTTCGACGTCTGGGCCGCCGAGAACCCCCAGCGCAAGGAGCTGTTCGACCGGCTGGCCGCGCATGCGCTGCCCGAGGGCTGGACCGACGTGCTGCCGTCCTGGGAGGTCGGCGACAAGGATGTGGCGACCCGCTCGGCCTCGGGCAAGGTCCTCTCGGCGCTCGCGCCCGTCCTGCCCGAGCTGTGGGGCGGATCGGCCGACCTCGCAGGCTCCAACAACACCACGATGGACGGTGCCGTCTCGTTCGGTCCCGAAACCATCAGCACCGGGACCTGGAAAGCCGATCCGTACGGCCGGACCCTGCACTTCGGCATCCGCGAGCACGCGATGGGATCGATCCTGTCAGGCATCGTCCTGCACGGCCCGACGCGCGCGTACGGCGGAACCTTCCTGCAGTTCTCCGACTACATGCGGCCCGCGGTGCGTCTGGCCGCGCTGATGGAGATCGACCCGATCTACGTGTGGACCCACGACTCGATCGGCCTCGGCGAGGACGGTCCCACCCACCAGCCGGTGGAACATCTCGCCGCGCTGCGCGCGATTCCCCACCTGGACGTGGTCCGTCCCGCCGACGCCAATGAGACCGCTCACGCGTGGCGGCATCTGCTGACGCGCCGTCACCGGCCGGTCGGGCTGGCCCTGACCCGCCAGAACGTGCCGGTCCTGGAAGGCACCAGCTTCGAAGGAGTCGCCCGCGGCGGCTACGTCCTGTCCGACGCCGACGGGACCTTCGAGGTGGTGCTGATCGGCACCGGCTCGGAGGTGTCGCTGGCGGTGCAGGCGGCGCAGACGCTCGCCGCCGAGGGCATCGGCGCACGCGTGGTCTCGATGCCGTCGCTGGAGTGGTTCGCCGAGCAGGACGACGATTACCGCGAGTCGGTGCTGCCGACCGGCATTCCGCGCGTCGCCGTGGAAGCCGGCATCGCCATGCCGTGGCATGCGATCGTCGCGGGCGGCGAGATCGTCTCGCTGGAGCACTTCGGCGCTTCGGCTCCGTACCAGAAGCTGTACGACGAGTTCGGCATCACCGCCGACGCCGTCGCGGCCGCCGCCCGCCGCGTGCTCAACCGCTGACCTCCTGCGGTCGAGCGAGCGCAGCGCGTCGAAACCACCGCAACACGACATCCGACCCGATCCGGAGAACAGGAGTCATCCCCATGTCTCAGAACAAGAACCTCGCCGCTCTCTCGGAGGCCGGCGTGTCCGTCTGGCTCGACGACCTGTCCCGCGACCTGATCGCCTCGGGCGCTCTTCAGGATGAGATCGACACTCACTCGATCGTCGGCGTCACCACCAATCCCGCGATCTTCCAGAACTCGATCTCCAAATCCGAGAGCTACGCGGCTCAGGTCAAGGATCTCGCGTCGGTGGGCGCCGACGTCGATGCGGCCGTCACCGCCATCACCACCGACGACGTCCGTGCGGCGTGTGACGTCCTGCAGCAGGTCTTCGTCGACACCGACGGCCACGACGGCCGCGTCTCCATCGAGGTGGATCCGCGACTGGCGAACAAGACCGACGAGACCGTGGCGCAGGCGATCGAGCTGTGGAAGATCGTCGACCGCCCGAATCTGTTCATCAAGATCCCGGCCACCGAGGCCGGGCTGCCGGCGATCACCCGGGTGATCGCCGAGGGCATCAGCGTCAACGTGACCCTGATCTTCTCGGTGGACCGCTACCGCGCAGTGATGGACGCGTACCTCGACGGGCTCGACGCCGCACTCCGCAACGGCCACGACGCCGCCAAGATCGAGTCGGTCGCCTCGTTCTTCGTCTCCCGCGTCGACTCGGAGATCGACAAGCGCCTCGACGCCATCGGAACGCCCGAAGCGCTCGAGTTGCGAGGCAAGGCCGGTCTCGCGAACGCCCGCCTTGCCTACGCCGCCTACCGCGAAGTGTTCGAGACCGGGATCCGCTTCCCCGATCTCCAAGCGCACGGGGCGCTGCCCCAGCGCCCGCTGTGGGCGTCCACCGGGACCAAGAACGCCCAGTACCCGGACACCCTGTACGTGAGCGAACTGGTGGCGCCGAACACGGTCAACACGGTTCCGGTGAAGACTCTGAACGCCTTCGCCGACCACGGGTGGGTCGACACCGACTCGATCCTCGGCCGGGCCGAGGCGTCCCAGGAGGTGTTCGACTCACTCACTCGCGTGGGAGTCGATCTGCCCGACGTCTTCGCAGTATTGGAGGCCGAGGGGGTCAGCAAGTTCGAGGACGCCTGGAACGACCTCCTCGAGGCCACCCGGACGCAGCTCGACGCCGCGCAGCGCTAGCCGACACGACGCCCGGACGATACGAGAGGCCAGAGCGATATGGGACGTGCGGTCGACAAGCCGTGGAAGAACCCGCTTCGCGATCCGCATGACACGCGGCTGCCGAGGATCGCCGGGCCGTCCGCCCTGGTGATCTTCGGCGTGACCGGCGACCTCGCGCGCCGCAAGCTCATGCCGGCGATCTACGATCTCGCCAATCGGGGTCTGCTTCCGCCGAGCTTCGCGCTCGTCGGCTTCGCGAGGCGCGACTGGGAGCACGAAGACTTCGCCGACGTGGTTCGGGAGGCGGTGGAGGCGGGCAGCCGCACCGGCTTCCGACAGGAGGTGTGGGATCGGCTCGCCGAGGGCATCCGTTTCGTCGCGGGCACCTTCGAGGACGACGACGCCTTCGCCGCTCTGCAGCAGACGCTCGCCGATCTGGACCGGGAACGCGGGACCGACGGCAACCACGCCTACTATCTGTCGATCCCGCCGAAGGCGTTCCCTGTGGTCCTGAGCCAACTGCGGCGCACGGGGATGGCCGACCAGGACGGCGACAGCTGGCGGAGAGTCGTCATCGAGAAGCCCTTCGGCCACGACCTCGACAGCGCCCGGGAACTGAACGCCCTCGTGGGCAGCGTCTTCCCCGAGGAGTCGGTGTTCCGCATCGACCACTACCTCGGCAAGGAGACCGTTCAGAACATCCTGGCCCTGCGATTCGCCAACCAGCTGTTCGACCCGCTGTGGAGCTCGCACTACGTGGACCACGTGCAGATCACGATGGCCGAGGACATCGGACTCGGCGGCCGGGCCGGCTACTACGACGGCATCGGCGCGGCCCGCGATGTGATCCAGAACCACCTCCTGCAACTGTTGGCGCTGGTCGCCATGGAGGAGCCGGTGTCGTTCTCGCCGCAGCATCTGCAGTCGGAGAAGATCAAGGTCCTCTCGGCGACGCGCAACATCACCCCGATCGACGAGAACTCGGCGCGGGGACAGTACGGTCCGGGATGGCAGGGCTCCGAACCCGTGGTCGGGCTGAAGGACGAGGAGGGTTTCTCCCCCGACTCCACCACCGAGACCTTCGCCGCGATCGCGTTGGAGGTCGACACGCGGCGCTGGGCCGGCGTGCCCTTCTACCTCCGCACCGGCAAGCGGCTGGGAAGGCGGGTCACCGAGATCGCGATCGTCTTCAAGAGAGCGCCGCACCTGCCCTTCGACGACACGATGACCGCCGAACTCGGCCAGAACGCCCTGGTGATCCGAGTGCAGCCCGACGAAGGCGTCACCCTGCGATTCGGGTCCAAGGTGCCGGGCACGAGCATGGAGGTCCGCGACGTCAACATGGACTTCTCGTACGGCGGCGCGTTCACCGTGTCGTCGCCGGAGGCCTACGAACGGCTCCTGCTCGACGTGCTGCTCGGCGAACCGTCCCTGTTCCCGGTGGCGCAAGAGGTGGAGCTCAGCTGGCAGATCCTCGACCCCGTACTCGAGGACTGGGCCCGGTCCGGTACACCCGACGAATACGAGTCGGGCACCTGGGGGCCGGCCTCGGCCGACGAGATGATGAACCGCACCGGACGAGCCTGGAGGCGCCCGTGATCGTCGATCTCCCCGACACCTCGACCCTCGAGACCAGCAAGAAGCTCGTCCAGATGCGGCGCACCGGGGGCGCTGTGACGCTCGGTCGCGTCCTGACGCTCGTCATCGACCTCGACGCCGACGACGATGCGGAGGACGCCGTCGAGGCGTCGAACCGCGCCAGCCGCGAGCATCCGTGCCGCGTCATCATGGTGGTGCGCCACGACCGCTCGGGACCGACGCGGCTGGATGCGCAGATCCGCGTCGGCGGCGACGCCGGAGCGTCGGAGGTGGTGGTGCTCCACCTCCACGGTTCGCTCGCCGATCATCCGCACGCCACCGTGACCCCCTTCCTGCTTCCCGACACCCCCGTCGTGACCTGGTGGCCGAGCCGGGCTCCCGCGCGGCCCGCCGACGACAAGCTGGGACGGCTCGCCTCGCGGCGGATCACCGACGGCCGCCTCACCGACGACCCCGGCGCATTTCTGGGCGCTCGCCGGATCGGCTACTCACCGGGCGACACCGATCTCGCGTGGTCGGCCATCACCCAGTGGCGGGCGATGCTCGTGTCCGCACTGGACCGTCCCCCGCACAACGAGATCCTCCGTGCCCGAGTGGTGGGACCGCACGATGTCACGGGACTCGATCTGTTCGCCGGGTGGCTCGCCGCCGAACTCGGCGTCCCGGTGGTGCGCGCCGTCGGCGACATGTCGGTGACCCTGGTCCACACCGGAGGAGAACTGTCGATGAGTCAGGGACCGGACGGAAGCATCATCCGCAGCTCCGGCCACCCGGACGGACGGTCGGCCTTCGCTCGCCGGACCACCGCCGAATGCCTGGCCGAGGAACTCCGCAGCCTGGACGCCGACGAGGTGTACGAGCTGGCGCTGCAGGGACTGTCCGGCGTCACCCATGAGGACCGGGCGACAGCGGGTGGCACGACGGCGGAGCCGGCCCGATGAGCGCCCCGGTGGAGCACCTGGTCTTCGATTCGTCGGCCGAACTCGTGGCGACGGCCGCCGCACGGTTCATCGCGACGGTGACCGCGGCGCAGGACGCCCGCGGGGTCGCGACGGTCGCGCTCACCGGCGGCAGCAACGGAATCGCACTGCTGCGCGAGCTCGCCCGCCACCCCCGCGCCCTCGACTGGTCCCGCATCGAACTGTACTGGGGTGACGAACGTTTCGTCCCCGCCGAGGATCCGGAGCGGAACTCGCTGCAGGCGCGTGAGGCACTGCTCGACCACGTGCCGGTCGAGGGCGCGCGGGTCCACGTGGCGGCGCCCTCCGACGGCGAGTTCGGCGACGACATCGACGCCGCGGCCGCCGACTACGCTCGCCGCCTGGGTTCCGGGACCGTCTTCGACATCCATCTGCTCGGCATGGGCGGTGAGGGGCACGTCAACTCCCTGTTCCCGCATAGCGCGGCGACCGCGGAGGACTCGCGTCCGGTCGTCGCGGTCACCGACTCCCCCAAGGCGCCGCCTCGCCGCATCACACTGACCTTCCCGGTCATCAACGCCTCCCGCGAGGTCTGGTTCCTCGTCTCGGGCGCCGAGAAGGCGGAGGCGGTCGCCGCGGCGGCGTCCGGCGCCGCGCGCGAGGACTGGCCGTGCGCCGGCGCTCACGGGGTCGAGAACACGGTGTGGTTCCTCGATCGCGCCGCGGCCTCGCAACTGTCCTGACCTCCGGTCCGCACTCCCGCGCCCGCCGACGATGATGCGATGGGCTTCTCAAAGCGCTCATCAGAAGTGATCCACCTTGCTACGGTCGATTCACCCGATAGTCAAGAGTGCGATCATACGAAACCAAGGGCCGCCGTACGTCACTCGCCGTTGAGAGCTCCTCCGCCATCGGCTCCGTCCGGACCGGGCCCGGCGGGAGAACACAGTGGCAAAGAAGATCAAGCAGACACACACGACCAAGCGACGGATCGCCGGCGACCGACGACATGTGTTCCGCACGGCGGCGGCCGTGGCGGCCACGATGATCGTGACCGCGACAGCGCTGACCGCGTGCACCAAGACCGACACCGGCAGCGAGACCACACTCGACGATCTGCGGAAGGCCGGAACCGTCACCGTGGCCTACGCCAATGAAGCGCCGTATTCGTTCGACGCCGACGGGCAGCTCACCGGCGGCACCATCGCACTCCACCGCGAAGTGTTCCGGCGGCTCGGCGTCAACGAACTCAAGGGCGTGAAGACCGACTGGGGCGGCCTCATCCCCGGACTCAACGCCAAACGATACGACCTGGTCAGCGCCGGAATGTCGATCACGCCGGAGCGGTGCGGCCAAGCCGCGTTCAGCGTTCCCGAGATCAACTACACCACCGCGCTGATGGTGCAGCCGGGCAATCCGAAGCACCTCACGGACATGGATTCGATCAAACGCTCCGGCGCGAAGATGGCGGCCATGACCGGTGCCATCGAGGCCGACTACGCCTCCGAACTGGACATCCCCGATCCGATGCTCGTCAAGGACCAGCAGTCCGGGATCGATGCCGTGAACTCCGGCCGGGTGGACGCCTTCGCTCTGACGGCGGTATCCCTGAACTACGCCAAGACGCACACGCCCGGCCTCAACGTCGAAGTCACGCAGCCGTTCATCGCGTTCATCGACGGCAAACCCCAGAATCCGGCGGGTGCGACGGTGTTCCGGAAGGAGGACACCTCCCTGCGCGACGCGTACAACGCCGAGGTGAAGAAGATCCTCGCCGACCGCACCGAGTACATGAAGATCCTCGGCCCGTTCGGCTTCACCGAGGAGAACATCCCCGATCCGTCACTCACCACCGACCGGTTGTGCCGCGGCGAGTGACCGGGTTCGGATCGAGATGAGCCACGATCTCGACGCGCTCGTCGACGCCCTGCCCGCCCTCGGGCGCGGCATCGTCGTCACGCTGGAACTGACGGCCGGCGGCGGTCTGCTCGCCTTCGCACTCGCACTCACTCTCGGCACGCTCGTACGGGTGAGGTCGCTTCCCATCCGGTTCGTGGCCCGCGTCCTCATCGAGTTCTTCCGCGGGACATCCCTCGTCGTGCAGCTGTTCTGGCTGTTCTACGTGCTCCCCCTGCTCGGCTATCAACTCGATCCGGTGTTCTGCGGCGTCCTCGCACTGGGACTCAACTACGGCGCCTACGGGGCCGAAGTGGTCCGCGGTGCCCTCAACGCGGTACCACCGGCCCAGGTGGAGGCCGCCGTCGCGTTGAACTTCACCGCCCGGCAGCGCCTCACCCGAGTGGTCTTCCCCCAGGCCTGGGCGATGATGATCCCGTCGCTGGGCAACCTGCTGATCCATCTGCTCAAAGGCACCGCGTTCGCGTCCTTCATCACCCTGCAGGACCTCACGGCCGGCATCGTCGACCTGCAGAAGACCACCGGCGACACGCTGTTCTCCTTCGGAGTCGGGCTGGTCATCTATCTCGTGCTCGCCTACGTGGTCACGTTGTTCATCAACCTGGCCGAGGCGCGGGCCAAGCACCGTCTCGGCCGCGGTCCCACGCTTCGGGAGATCCTCAGCCTCCGTCCGCAGTCCCAGGACGCTCCCGGGGGTGCGCTGTGATCGAGTGGAGTTGGCAACGCGCACAGGACGCGCTCCCGGTGCTGTGGGACGGATTCCAGATCACCCTGCTCGCCACGGTGATCGGCTTCTTCATCGCCGCTGCGCTGGGGCTCGTGATCGCCGTCATCAGACGGTCGGCGCCGCGTTGGCTGTCCGCGCCGGTGTACGCGGTGGCCGAGTTCATCCGTCTCACCCCGATCGTGGTGCAACTGCTCTTCGTATTCGCCCTGTTCCCGCAGTTCACGCCGCTGTCCATCGGTGTCACGGTCCTCGGAGTGCACTACTCGAGCTACATGGCGGAGGTGTACCGGGCCGGCATCGAGGAGGTTCCCATCGGACAGTGGGAGGCGGCCCGTGCGCTGTCGCTGCCGGCCGGCCGGACCTGGCGAGCGGTGATCCTGCCCCAGGTACTGCGGAACTCGCTGCCCGCACTCGGCAACAACGCCGTGTCGATGTTCAAAGACACCCCCTACCTGTTCACGATCTCGGTGGTCGAACTGGTCACCGCCGCACAGACCTACGGCGCCGCCCACTTCGCCTACCTCGAGGCGTTCACCCTCGCCGGCGCCTTCTTCCTGGTGGCGAGCTACCCGACCTCGGTCCTGATCCGACGACTGGAGAAACGCCTTGCCCGCTGACGACCGGAACCCTCCGAACGCCCCCGACGCAGCCGAATCCGCGGATGCCATGATCCGCTTCGACGGCGTCGTGAAACGCTTCGGCGACCACCTGGTTCTCGACCATCTCGACTTCACCGTCGACCGCGGCGAGAAGGTCACCCTGATCGGCCCCAGCGGCTCGGGGAAGACGACGATTCTCCGGCTGCTCATGACCCTGGAGAAGGTCACCGACGGCGTCATCTGGGTGGGCGGCCGACCGCTGAGCCATCAGCTGCGCGGGGACCGGCTGGTCCCCGCGAAGGAGAAGTACCTTCGCGAGGTCCGCAAGAACATCGGGATGGTCTTCCAGCAATTCAACCTCTTCCCCAACATGACTGTGCTGCAGAACATCACCGAGGCTCCGATCCACGTCCTCGGCCGGAGTCGAGACGAGGCGGTCGAGCATGCGCGGAGCCTGCTCGACACCGTCGGACTCAGCGACAAGGAGTCGGCGCATCCCACGCAGTTGTCGGGCGGTCAGCAGCAGCGCGTCGCCATCGCCCGCTGCCTCGCGATGAGTCCGTCGGTGATGCTGCTGGACGAGGTGACCTCCGCACTCGACCCCGAACTCGTCGACGGCGTCCTGTCGGTGCTGCGCGACATCGCGGTCACCACCGACATCACGATGCTGATCGTGACGCACGAGATGCGTTTCGCCCGCGAGGTCTCCGACCGCGTGATGATGTTCGACGACGGCAGAATCGCCGAGGAGGGTCCGCCCGAGCAGATCTTCGGCGACCCGCGGGAGGAACGCACACGAGAGTTCCTCAAGGCGATCCGCTGACGTCCTACCCGCTGTTGCGCAACGCCGTCGCCAGACCGTTCATCGTCAGCTGAATACCGCGGCGAATGAGCGGCGAGTCCTCGCCCGACCGGAACCGCTGCAGCAACTCCACCTGCAGCAGGTTGAGCGGCTCCAGATACGGGAACCGGTTGTAGACCGACCGTTTCAGCGCGTCGTTGTCGGCCAGCAGATCCGTGGTGCCGGTGATCGCGGTGTACATCTCGAGAGTCCGCTCGTGCTCTTCGACGATCATCGAGAAGACGCGGCGGCGCAGTTCCTCATCCGGCACGAGTTCGGCGTACCGGGACGCCAGACCCATGTCCGACTTCGCCAGCACCTGCGCCATATTCGACATCACAGAGCGGAAGAACGGCCAGTTCTCGTAGTATCGCCGCAAGTCGGCGATCCGCGCGTCGTCCCCGCGGGTCCACTGCGCGAACGCGCTGCCGACTCCGTACCAGCCCGGGAGCATGACGCGGCACTGCGTCCACGAGAGCACCCACGGGATGGCGCGGAGATCGGAGATGGCGGTCGTCTGCTTGCGTGAGGTCGGCCGGCTGCCGATGTTCAGCGCCCCGATCTCCGACAGCGGCGTCGACGCGGTGAAGTACTCCACGAAGCCGGGAGTCTCGTGCACCAGCGCGCTGTACGCCCGCCGCGCGGACTCGGCTAGTGCGTCGAAGTCGGCGTACGCTCGCTCGGGATCGTCGAGGCCTTCCACGTCGAGTAGCGACGACTCGATGGTGGCGGCGAGCAACGACTCCAGATTCCGCCGCGCGCTGACGGGCTCGGCGTACTTCGCCGCGATGATCTCGCCCTGTTCCGTGAGGCGCAGCGAGCCGGTGACGGCACCGGGCGGCTGAGCCAGGATCGCGTCGTAACTGGGTCCGCCGCCGCGTCCGACGGTCCCTCCGCGGCCGTGGAACAGTCGCAGCCGCACCTCCGCCGCGCGGGACGCGGACACCAGGTCGAGTTCGGCGCGATACAGCGCCCAGTTGGCCGCCAGGTAGCCGCCGTCCTTGTTGGAGTCCGAGTAGCCCAGCATCACCTCCTGGATGTCGCCCTGCGCGCGGACCAATGCCCGGTAGAAGCCCAGGTTCAGCGCCGCGGTCAGTGTGGCCGCGCCGCCGCGCAGATCCTCGATCGTCTCGAACAGCGGCACCACGCGCACCGAGCACGACGGCCCGGCGTCGCCCGGTCCGGCGGCATGGTAGATCCCCGCCTCCTTCAACAGGATCAGCACCTCCAGCAGATCCGATACGGACGAGCACATGCTGATGACGTAGTTCGGGACGGCGCGGGGGCCGAACCGCTCGATCGCACCCGCCGCGGCGTGCACCACCCCCAGCTCCTTCATCGCGAGCTCGCTCAGTTCGGCGTCGGGAGTCGTGAGCGGGCGGCGCGAGGCCAGCTCCGCCGTCAGCAGGCCGATCCGGTCCGCCTCCGGCAGCGCCGGGTAGTCGGCGCACACCCCGGCCCACGAGAGGAGTTCGGCTACCACCTGCTCATGTGTCTCGGAGTTCTGCCGCATGTCGAGTCCGGACAAGTGAAAACCGAAGGTGCGCACCGCTTCCCGGAGCGTCGCGAGGCGGTCGTCGGCGATCGAGTCGTCATGAGCGGCGCGCAGCGCCCGGTCGATCACGTCGAGGTCGGCGAGGAATTCGTCGGCGTCGCCGTAGGGTGCCGCCGCACGCGCGGTGTCCAGTTCCGCCGGGTCGACGGCATCCTCGCCGAGCGTGTGCAGCGCACGGGCGAGAACGCGCGAACGCACTGCTGAGACCGCCGAACGGAAGGGTTCGTCGTCGGTGTCCCCCGGTTCGTCGGGCGGGGCGAACCCGGAGCCGAGTGCCGACAGTGCGGGTGAGACCGGCGAGAACAGCCGTGCGGACAGGCTCAACTCCTGATGCAGCGCAGCGAGCTCGTCCAGGTGATGGCGCATCGCGGTGCGTGCGGCACTCGTGGCCGCCTCATCGACCACCTCTGCCGAGACGAACGGATTGCCGTCACGGTCGCCGCCGATCCACGAACCCATGCTGATCATCGACAGGCCGTCGAGACCGGCGTCGGGATAGGCCTCGACCAGGGCCGCGCGGACGTCCTTGTTCAGGGCGGGCACCACGTCGAAGAAGGACGCCCCGTAGTAGCGGAGCCCGGTGGTGATCTCGTCGGAGATGGTCAGCCTGCGCAACCGGATCAGGGCGGTCTGCCACAGCACCAGGATCTGCCTGCGGATGTCCTCCGTCAACCGGGCGTCCTCCTCCGGAGTCAGCTCGGTCCGCGCCCGCACGCGCATCAGTTCGGTGATCCGGTTCTGCGCGTCGAAGACGCTGCGCCGCCGGGTCTCCGTCGGGTGCGCGGTGATCACCGGGACCACCTCCGCCGACCGCAGCGCGGCGGCGACGTCGGCGTCCGTGCGACCTGCGTCGGCGAGCTTGCCGAATGTGGCCGCCAACGACGACGGCGGAGGCGGGTCGCCCGCGCGCTGGTGGATGCGCCGTCGGCGTTCGCGGTGAAGGTCCTCGGCGAGATTGGCGAGCAGGGCGAAATTGGTGAACGCCCGGATGACGGGCATCAGATCGGCGACCGCTCGTCCGTCGTACCGTCCGGCCAGCTGATCACGCGTCACCTCGGCGTAGCGGATGCCGAAGGCGTCGCGGCGGGAACTCTCGACGAGCTCGAAGGTCGCCTCTCCCGCGTGGGAGCGGATCACCTCGCCCAGCAGTCCACCGAGGAAGCGGATGTCCTCGCGCAGCGGTTCGGTGAGGGCGCGCCCGGTGTCGTCGACGCTGATGCGATCGACCATCGGAGTGGCGATGGCGCGGGCGAGGGTCTCGGGAGTCAGCGAATCGGAGGCCATGCGCACAAAACTACGCGCTGCGTCGCCTCACGGCTCACCGAGCGAGCGGACTACGAGAACTTGATGTCGAGGCCGACGCCGATGATCAGGATGACCCAGACGAGACCGACGAAGACGGTGAGCCGGTCGAGATTCTTCTCGACCACCGACGAGCCGGACAGACTGGACTGCACGCCGCCGCCGAACAGCGAGGACAGGCCACCACCCTTGGCGCGATGCAGCAGAACCAGAACGATCAGCAGCACGCTGGTGATGATCAAGCCGATGTCGAGCGCGATAGTCACGGGTCGGTGGTCCTGTTCGTCGAATCTTGCGAAAACGCCTGTGGCAGGTCGCGTCCTTCTCGGATGCAACCTGCCACAGTCTACGCGATGGTGGTCGTGACTAGTGAAACCACCTGCAGCGCGTCACAGCAATGGACCGCCCGCGGCGATGGCCGACAACTGCGCGAACTCGTCGGCCTTGAGCGAGGCGCCGCCCACCAGAGCACCGTCGACGTCGGACTGCGCGACGATCTCTCCGACGTTCTTGGCGTTGACCGAACCACCGTAGAGAACGCGGACCGAATCGGCGGTGGCCTGGTCGGCGATCTCGGCGAGCGCGCCGCGCACCGCACCGCAGACCTCCTGAGCGTCGGCCGCACTCGCGACCCGGCCGGTGCCGATGGCCCACACCGGCTCGTAGGCGACGACGACCTTCGCGATGTCGGCGGCCGACAGCCCGGCCAGCGACGCCTTGATCTGCGCCACGTTGTACGCGACGTGATCACCGGCCTCGCGAACCTCGAGTCCTTCGCCGATGCAGACGATCGGCGTGAGCCCGTGGCGCAGCGCGGCCTTGGTCTTGGCCAGCACCACCTCGTCGGTCTCCGAGTGCAGGGTGCGACGTTCCGAATGTCCGACGACGACGAACGTGCAGCCGAGCTTCGCCAGGAACGCGCCACTGATCTCACCGGTGTACGCACCCGAGTCGTGCTCGGACAGATCCTGCGCACCGTAGGTCAGCAGCAGCTTGTCGCCGTCGACGATGGTCTGCACGCTGCGGATGTCGGTGAACGGCGGGATCACCGTCACGTCGACCTTCTCGAAGTACTTCTCGGGAAGAGCGAAGGAGATCTTCTGGACGAGTGCGATGGCCTCGTAGTGGTTGAGGTTGCACTTCCAGTTTCCGGCGATGAGCGGCTTGCGCGCGCCCGCCCCGCTCACTGCTCCACTCCCAGCACGGCCAGGCCCGGCAGTTCCTTGCCCTCGAGATACTCCAGGGAGGCGCCGCCGCCGGTCGAGATGTGCGAGAACGCCTCGTCCGGAATGCCGAGCGCGCGCACTGCCGCGGCGGAGTCGCCGCCGCCGACGACGCTGTACGCGCCGTCGCGGGTGGCCTCGACGATCGCTTCGGCCACCCCGCGGGTGCCCTCGGCGAACTTCTCGAACTCGAACACGCCCGACGGGCCGTTCCAGAAGATCGTCTTGGCACCGCGCAGCACCGCGGCGAATCGCTCGACAGTCCCCGGACCGATGTCCAGGCCCATGCCCTGCTCGAAGCCGTCCGCCGTCATCGCGATGCTGGTGTCCGCGTCGGCGGCGAACTTGTCCGCGACGACGATGTCGTGCGGCAGGTGGATCACGTCGCCGTACTTCTCGAGCAGGTCCTTGCAGGTGTCGATCATGTCTTCCTGCATCAGCGAGTCGCCGACCGGGCTGCCCTGCGCCTTGATGAACGTGAAGGCCATGCCGCCGCCGATCACCAGGGTGTCGACCTTGGGCGCGAGCGCCTCGATCACGCCCAGCTTGTCCGACACCTTCGAACCGCCGAGGACGACGGCGTAGGGACGCTCGACGTCGGAGGTGAGCTTGCGCAGCACCTCCACCTCGGTGGCCACGAGGTCGCCGGCGTACGCCGGGAGCAGCCGGGCGACGTCGTACACCGACGCCTGCTTGCGGTGGACCACGCCGAATCCGTCGGAGACGAACGCGCCGTCGTCGCCGACGAGCTCGACGAGCGCCTTCGCGAGCTTGTTGCGCTCGGCATCGTCCTTGCTGGTCTCGCGCGGATCGAAGCGGATGTTCTCCAGCAGGAGGACGTCACCGTCGGTGAGTCCTTCGGCGCGCGCGAGCGCATCCGAGCCCACCACGTCGCCGGCGAGCTGGACGTTGCGGCCCAGTTCCTCCGACAGCCGGGCGGCCACCGGCGCCAGCGACAGCGCGGGATCCGGCTCCCCCTTGGGGCGGCCCAGGTGCGCGGTCACGATGACCTTGGCACCCGCCTCGACGAGTTTGGCGATGGTCGGAGCCGACGCGACGATGCGCCCCGGATCGGTGATCGCGCCGCCGTCGAGCGGCACGTTCAGATCCGAGCGCACCAGCACGCCGCGGCCCTCGACTCCTTCGGCCAGCAGGTCTTCCAGAGTTCGGACTGCCATGGTGACTACAGCGACTTCCCGACGAGACCGATGAGGTCGACGAGGCGGTTGGAGTAGCCCCACTCGTTGTCGTACCAGGAGACGGTCTTGGCCTGGTTGCCGATGACCTTGGTCAGACCCGAGTCGAACAGCGACGAGTGCGGATCGGTGACGATGTCGCTCGAGACGATCGGCGCGTCGTAGTACTTGAGGATGCCCTTCAGCGGGCCCTCGGCGGCGGCCTTCATGGCGGCGTTGATGTCCTCGGCGCTGGCGGTCTTCTTCAGCTCCGCGGTGAGGTCGGTGACCGAGCCGGTCGGGATCGGCACGCGCAGCGCGTAGCCGTCGAGCTTGCCCTGCAGTTCGGGCAGGACCAGGCCGATGGCCTTGGCCGCACCGGTGCCGGTCGGAACGATGTTGATCGCGGCGGCACGCGCACGGCGCAGATCCTTGTGCGGGCCGTCCTGCAGGTTCTGGTCCTGCGTGTAGGCGTGAATGGTGGTCATCAGACCCTGCTCGATGCCGAACTCGTCGTTCAGCACCTTGGCCATCGGGCCGAGGCAGTTGGTGGTGCACGAGGCGTTCGAGATGATGTTCTGGCTGCCGTCGTACTTGTCGTCGTTGACGCCCATCACGATGGTGATGTCCTCGTCCGAGGCCGGCGCGGAGATGATGACCTTCTTGGCGCCGGCGTCCAGGTGACCCTGGGCCTTCGCGCGCGCGGTGAAGATGCCCGTCGACTCGACGACGACGTCGACGCCCAGATCGCCCCACGGAAGGGCTGCGGGGCCCTCCTTGACCTCGAGGGCCTTGATCTTCATGTCGCCGACGACGATGGTGTCGTCGCCCTCCAGGCGGACGTCCTGGGGCAGACGGCCGAGGATGCTGTCGAACTTCAGCAGGTGAGCCAGTGTGGCGTTGTCCGTCAGGTCGTTGACGGCGACGATCTCGATGTCGGTGGTTCCGAGCGCCTTCTGCGCCTCGACGGCACGGAAGAAGTTGCGGCCGATGCGGCCGAAGCCGTTGACGCCTACCCGAACAGTCACAAGTTGCTCCTTAAGCGGTGGTGTTGAGCCGGCGGTTCGTTACCGGCCCGCTCCCACCAGCCTAATAGCCGCCGCTCGCGAGGTCACCGGAAGGTCACTTGTGAGCGATGGGGTGTTCGTCACCACGCCGGGCGGGCGCCCCTACGCCTCGTCGAGGAGTTCGGCGGTGACCGCCGACTCGGTGTCCGGGATGCCGTCGGTCCGGGCCCGCTTGTCGGCCATCGACAGCAGGCGACGGATGCGGCCGGCCACCGCGTCCTTGGTCATCGGCGGATCCGCCAGTTGTCCGAGTTCCTCCAGCGAGGCCTGGCGGTGTTCCACGCGCAGCCGGCCGGCGGCCAGCAGATGGTCGGGCACGTCGTCGCCCAGGATCTCGAGCGCACGTTCCACGCGGGCGGCCGCGGCCACGGCGGCCCGCGCCGAGCGGCGCAGGTTCGCGTCGTCGAAGTTGGCCAGACGGTTCGCGGTGGCGCGCACCTCGCGCCGCATCCGGCGTTCCTCCCACACCAGGCGGGTGTCGTGCGCGCCCATCCGGGTGAGCAGCGCGCCGATCGCCTCGCCGTCACGGATGACGACCCGATCGCTGCCGCGGACCTCGCGGGCCTTGGCCGAGATGCCGAGCCGCCGCGCCGCGCCGACGAGCGCCAGAGCGGCCTCCGGGCCGGGGCAACTGACCTCCAGGGACGACGACCGGCCCGGCTCGGTCAACGAGCCGTGCGCCAGAAACGCTCCGCGCCAGGCGGCTTCGGCGTCGCCGACACTCCCGCCGACCACCTGCGCGGGCAGGCCGCGCACCGGCCGACCGCGCATGTCGAGCAGTCCGGTCTGGCGCGCCAGGGCCTCGCCGTCCTTCGTGACGCGCACGATGTAGCGTGCGCCCTTCCGCATTCCGCCCGAGCGGAGCACGTGGACGTCGGCGTTGTAGCCGAACAGACCGTGGATCTCGTGCCGCAGCCGCCGCGCCACGTTGCCGAGGTCCACCTCGGCCTCCACCACGACGCGGCCGCCCACGATGTGAATCCCCCCGGCGAATCGCAGCAGCGCCGACACCTCTGCCTTGCGGCAGCTGATCTGCGTCACCGACAACCGGCTCAGCTCGTCCTTGACCGCCCCAGTCATAGCCACGGTTCAAAGCCTCCTGTCCCCTGATATCCCCCGTTGCCCGACAGCCGCGCCGAGCGTCTCGAGTCCCGGAAGCATGCCAGATGTGCTGGTCCAACCTTACCGGCGATCATTTCAGTCGATCAGCCCGACCACCGTCGCGGCGGTTTTCGCCGGATCGTGCACCGCGGTTCCCGGAACCGCGAGATCCGCCACCCGCAGACGGGCCCCGAACCGGCCCGCCGCGCGTTCGAGATACTCGCGTTCGGCGCCCTCCGGCACCGACGCGGAATCGACGACGACGTCGTCCACCCGAAGGGTGGGAGCGTGCGCGTGCAGCACATGCAGGTGCCGCTCCACCGAGTATCCGGTGGTCTCCCCCGCCTCGGCTGCGAGATTGACGAACAGGATCTTGCGCGCCGACGTCTCGCTCAGCGCATCGAGCTGATCGGGCACCAGCACATGCGGAATCACGCTGGAGAACCACGATCCCGGACCGAGGGTCACCACGTCGGCCTCCCGGATCGCCGCCGCGGCCTGCGCACAACCGGCCGGAGCGTCGGGGATCAGCCGCACCCGCCGCGGCTTTCCCGGTGTGGTCGCGACCGCCACCTGGCCGCGGATCACGCGACTCACCCGGGGGTCCTTCTCCAGTCCGGACACGTCGGCCTCGATCACCAGGGGGACGTCGGCCATCGGCAGCACCCGGCCGTCGACGTCGAAGAGGTCGGTGAGGTCGTCCAACGCTTTCACCACGTCGCCGGTCACCTCGTTGAGCCCGCTGAGGAGCAGGTTGCCGATCGGGTGGCCGGCGAGCGCGCCGTAGCCGCCGAAGCGGTGCTGCAGCACGCGCGCCCAGCGCTGGTGCCGGTCCGCGGAGGCCGGGTCCACGCGCCGTCGCGCCTCGAGCGCGGCCGGGGCCGCCATCAGCGCCGCCAGCGCCATGCGCAGATCGCCCGGCGGAATCAGGCCGAGTTCGGCGCGCAGGCGGCCCGACGATCCTCCGTCGTCGGCGACCGTCACGACGGCCGTGACGTCGGCGGTGAGGTAGCGCAGCGCGGTGAGCGTGTTGAACAGACCGTGGCCGCCGCCGAGCGCCACCACCTTGAGCCCCTCGATCAGGTCGGGTACGGCGATCTCGGGTGCGCCTTCGCCGGCGCTCATTCGTTGCCCAGGTCGCGGTGGGTCACTTCGACGTCGTAGAGCCGGTGGCCGTCGGCGTCGACCACCTCCGACAGTCGTCGCGCCAGATCCTCGGACATCGCGACGCTGCGGTGCTTCCCGCCCGTGCAGCCGATGCCGAGGGTCATGTATCCCTTGCCCTCGCGCAGGTAGCCGCGGCCGACGATGCCCACGATGTCGACGTACCGGTCGAGGAACTCCGCGGCGTCCTCCTGTCCCAGCACATAGTCGCGGACCTGCGGTTCGCGGCCGTTGTGCTCGCGCAGTTCCGGGATCCAGAACGGGTTCGGCAGGAACCGCACGTCGGCGACGAGATCGCAGTCGATCGGCAGTCCGTACTTGAACCCGAACGACTGCACCGCGATGGCGAGCCGGCGGCCCGCGACGTTGGGGAAGACGTTCTCCACGATCGACCGCAGTCGGGTGGAACTCAGGTTGGAGGTGTCGATCACGGTGTCGGCCCCGGCCGCGAGCGGTGCCATGACCGCACGTTCGGCGGCGATCCCCTCTCCCAGAGTGCCGTTGCCCTGCAACGGGTGCCGCCTGCGGACCTGCTCGAACCGGCGGACCAGCACCTCGTCGGAGGCGTCGACGAAGATCATCGACGTGGTGGCGCCGCCGTCCTCCAGATCGCGGCGCAGCGCCGCCATCTCGGCCGCGAAGGAGGGATCGCCGCCCCGGACCACCATCGCGATCCGCTGCGCACCCACCTCGCTGCTCCGCACCATCTGCACGAGCTGCGAGATCAACGAGATCGGCACGTTGTCGCTGACATACCAGCCGTCGTCCTCGAGGACGTTGGCCACCGACGTGCGGCCGGCACCGGACATGCCGGTGACGAACAGCACCGTCGTACGGCTATCCGTTTCAGTCAACTCTGCGATTCCTCCATGTCGGGGACGGTCGTCTCGGGGCTTTCGCGGTCGGAGTCGTGGAGCGCGTCGTGGACGGCCTGCGCGGTGGCCGGGCCGATGCCCTTCACTTCGCCGATCTCCGCCACGGTCGCCTTCTTCAGATTGGCCACGGAACCGAAATGAGTCACCAGCGCCGTCCGCCGCCCCGCACCCAGGCCGGCGATCCCGTCGAGCGCCGAGGCGGTCATCCGTTTGCTGCGCTTGCTGCGGTGGAAGGTGATGGCGAACCGGTGCGCCTCGTCGCGCACGCGCTGCAACAGGAACAGGGCTTCGCTGTTGCGGGGCAGGATCACCGGCTCATCATCACCCGGAATCCACACCTCTTCCAGTCGTTTGGCCAGACCCACGACGGCCACGTCGGTGACGCCGAGCTCGTCGAGGACCGAGGCGGCGGCGTGCGCCTGGGGCGCGCCGCCGTCGACGACGAACAGATTCGGCGGATATGCGAATTTCCTCGGTCGGCGCGAAGTGGCCTCGTCGTCGGCCGCCGTCTGCCCCGATGCGCCCGCCTGATCCGAGGCGGACTCTTCCGGCGGCGGGGTGATGGCCCCGTCGCGGTGTCGGGCGAAGCGGCGCCGGGTGACCTCGGCGATCGACGCGACGTCGTCGGAGCGCCCGTCGCCGGCCGCCTCCTTGATCGAGTAATGCCGGTAGTCCGACTTCCGTGCCAGACCGTCCTCGAAGACGACGAGCGAGGCCACGACGTCCGTGCCCTGGACGTGCGAGATGTCGATGCACTCGATCCGCAGCGGCGCCGTGTCGAGCCCCAGTGCCTCCTGCAGCTCGGTCAGCGCCGCCGACCGAGTGGTCAGATCCCCCGCACGCTGCAGCTTGTGCCGCGCGAGGGCCTCGGTGGCGTTGCGTTCCACCGTCGTCATCAGCGTGCGCTTGTCGCCGCGCTGCGGAACGCGCAGACTCACGTGCGCCCCGCGTCGCTCGGCGAGCCACTTCTCGACATCCGCGGCGTCGTCGGGCAGTGCGGGAACCAGCACCTCGCGCGGGATGCCCGAACTCATGTCCGTCTCGGCGCCGTAGAACTGGGTCAGGAAGGTGCCGACCTGATCGGCGAGCGAGGCGTTCTCCTGGACCTCGACCACCCATCCGCGCTGACCGCGCACCCGTCCGTCCCGGACGTGGAAGACCTGCACGGACGACTCGAGTTCGTCGCCGACCAGAGCGATCACGTCGGCATCGGTCCCCGACCCCAGCACCACGGCCTGCTTCTCCATCGCGCGCCGCAGCGCGGAGACGTCGTCGCGCAGCCGGGCCGCCCGCTCGAAGTCGAGTTCCTCCGCCGCGCTGTTCATCTCGCGTTCGAGGTTCCGGATCAGACTGTCCGTGCGCCCGCCGAGGAAGTCGCAGAAGTCCTCGACGATCTCCCGGTGCTCGGCGGCCGACACACGGCCGACGCAGGGTGCCGAGCACTTGTCGATGTAGCCGAGCAGGCACGGCCGACCCATCTGCTCGCTGCGGCGGAATACCCCTTTGGAGCACGTCCGGACGCCGAAGACGCGGGTCAGCAGATCGACCGTCTCGCGAATGGCCCAGGCGTGCGAGTACGGGCCGAAGTACCGGACGCCGGGCCGGCGCGCCCCGCGATAGACGAAGACGCGCGGATACTCCTCGTTGAGGGTGACCGCGAGCATCGGGTAGCTCTTGTCGTCGCGGTAGCGGACGTTGAACCGCGGGTCGAACTCCTTGATCCAGTTGTATTCGAGCTGCAGCGCCTCCACCTCGGTGGTGACGACGGTCCACTCCACTGAGGCGGCGGTGGTGACCATCTGCCGGGTGCGCGGATGCAGGCCGGTGATGTCGGCGAAGTACGACGTGAGCCGTTGCCGCAGATTCTTGGCCTTGCCGACGTAGATGACCCGGCCGTGCTGATCGCGGAACTTGTAGACGCCGGGATCGGTCGGGATGGTGCCCGGCGCCGGTCGGTAAGTCGATGGATCAGCCACGCCCCCAGGTTAGTCGCCGCCGGTGACACGGGTTCGGCCCGGACGCGGTCACGACACCGCGCGGTGGTACCGCTGCGGCGAGACGCCCGCCGCGCCTAGCCTTGTCGCATGACCGGTCGGCACCGCAGACACCGGCGGCCGGCGGCGTTCGCGCTCGCCGGCGCGCTGATGAGCGCGGTGGCTCTCGGGGCCTGCGCCACCGACTCCGCCGACTCCTTCGCCGAGGACTACACCGCCTATCTGCGCGGCCGGTCCGACGTGACCTCGTTTCGCGTGCACCCCGACAATGCGGTCCTGAGCCGCGGTTCGGTGGACACCCTCGTCTCACTGCGCGCCGGGCTGCCGGACGAGGACGTCGCGCGCGCGGCGCGTGAGCTCGCCGCCCACCGCGGCGGCGCCGTCATCGACGAGCACCGCATCCGCGTCGAGTTCTCGGCACGCGACTCCTCCGGCGGACCCGTCGCGGCCGAGATCTACCTGGTACCCGGTTCCGACAACCCGCGCCTCGGCGATCCGGCGAGGTATCTGGACTGGGTCCGGCGGACCCGGCAGTTCACCGCGTCGAACCCCGGGGTCACTGCGGTGCGCGCCTGGCGCACGGCGATCGCCGCCGAGTCGTCGCGGGACGCGTACCCGCTGGCGGAGAGCCTCGACCGGTTCATCGCCGACGATTCCGGGGGCATTCGCGAACTCTCGGTGACCGGTTCGGACTGCGTGTTGCAGTGGGACGCCGGAGACGCGCCGGCCGATCTCGGGCGGTACCGGGACCTGCTCGCACTGCTGCCGGCCGGCACCTCCCCCGTGCACTGCCGGGCCACCTCGCAGCGGCCCGAACCCGCGGCGGCGGTCTATCTCACGGTGTCCCGGACCACGCCGGACACGGTCGTGGAATCGATACGGGCGCGAGCCGCCGAGATCGGTCTGCCCGCGCAGATCGCGGTCGCCGCATGAGGCGACGACGATGTCGGACGGCCGCGCGCTCCGGCTTCCGGCTCACTCGGCGTTCTGTGCCACCCCGTATCGAGTCTGGAACTCGCGATAGCGCTCCATCGCGTCCACCGCGAGGTCGCCGTCGCGCGCCTGCACGGCCATCACCGGGATGTGCTCGTCGCCGGGGAACAGCAACCGCGCACAGAACCCCTTCTCCGGGTACTCCAGGCCGAGCACCTGATCCCACGGGAAGACCCGCTCGGAGACGAGGTTGAGGACTCCGACGCCCTCGGGTCCGAGCCGCAGTCGCGCGCGGGTCAGGAAGAGGATCGCGCCGCTGATCACGACGCCGACGCCGATCAACGCCACCTTGTCCGACCATCCGACGTTGACGCCCGTGTATGAGATGTCCAGGAGCAGCCCGAAGGTCAGGTGGATGATCATCACCACCGCGACCGCCACCCACGCGGCGATCCGCATCCACCGTGGCCGGTAGACGTACTCCCACGTGTCGTCGGTCGCGGCGTCGGTCATTCCAGTCCCCGGAGGATGAGCGCGGAGGCCAGGGCCGCGGTCATCGCCTGCGCACCTTTGTCCTCGGCCGAATCCGGCAGGCCCGCGCGATTGAGGGCCTGCGCCTCGTTCAAAGTGGTCAGGACACCGTTGCCCACCGGTGTCGACTCGTCGAGCGAGACACGCGTGAGGCCTGCGGTGACCGCATCGCAGACGTACTCGAAGTGCGGGGTCTCGCCCTTGATGACGACGCCGAGCGCGACGACCGCGTCGTGGGTGCGCGCGAGCGCCTGAACGATCACCGGCAGCTCGATGGCACCGGCGACCTGCACCACCGTCGGCTCGGTGACTCCGTTGGCCGCCGCGGCGCGCACGGCGCCTTCCAGCAGCGCGGTGCAGATCGTCTCATGCCACTGCGAGGCGACGATCGCGACCTTCAGTCCGCTCGCGTCCGCGAGATCGAGGGTGGGTTCACCGACGCCGCTCATGCACCTTCTCCAGTTCCCTCTGCCGCCTCGGGCAGGATGTCGTCCAGACCGTCGAGCACATGGCCCATGCGGTCGCGCTTGGTACGCAGGTAGCGCAGGTTCTCGGCGTTCGCGCGCACCGGCATCGGCACGCGGTCCACGATCTCCAGCCCGTACCCGTCGAGGCCGACGCGCTTGGCCGGGTTGTTGGTCAGCAGGCGCATCGATCGCACGCCCAGGTCTACCAGAATCTGCGCGCCGAGACCGTAGTCGCGGGCGTCGGCGGGCAGACCGAGTTCCAGATTCGCATCGACGGTGTCGGCACCGCTGTCCTGCAGCTGGTACGCCTGCAGCTTGTGCATCAGACCGATGCCGCGGCCCTCGTGCCCGCGCATGTACAGCACCACGCCGCGGCCCTCGCGGCCCACCATCTCCATGGCCGCCTGCAGCTGCGGCCCGCAGTCGCACCGCAGTGAGCCGAAGACGTCGCCGGTGAGGCACTCGGAGTGCACGCGCACCAGGACGTCCTCGCCGTTCTCGGCGATGTCGCCCATCACCAGCGCGATGTGCTCGGCGTCGTCGTAGGGGCTCTGGTACCCGACGGCGCGGAAGGTCCCGTACTCGGTGGGAATGCGCGCGTCGGCGACCTTCTCGACGTGCTTCTCGTGATGCCTGCGCCACGAGATCAGGTCGGCGATCGAGATCAGGGCCAGTTCGTGCTCATCGGCGAAGACCCGGAGCTCGTCGGTGCGGGCCATATGTCCCGGATCCTTCTGGCTGACGATCTCGCAGATCACGCCCGCGGGCGCCAGACCCGCGGCGGTGGCCAGATCGACGGCCGCCTCGGTGTGGCCCGGGCGGCGGAGCACGCCGCCCTCTTTGGCGCGCAACGGCACCACGTGCCCGGGACGGGTGAAGTCGTGGGCGTCCGACGTCGGGTCGGCCAGCTTGCGCATGGTGGTCGCCCGATCGGCCGCGCTGATGCCGGTCCCGATGCCTTCGCGGGCGTCGACGGTGACGGTGTACGCGGTGCCGTGCTTGTCCTGGTTCACCGAGTACATCGGCGGCAGCCCGAGCCGGTCGCAGTCGTCGCCCGCCAGGGGCACGCACAGGTAGCCCGACGTATAGCGCACCATGAACGCCACCAGCTCCGGAGTCGCCTTCTCGGCGGCGAAGATGAGGTCGCCCTCGTTCTCGCGGTCCTCGTCGTCCACGACCACGACGGCCTTGCCCGCGGCGATGTCGGCGATGGCGCGCTCCACGCTGTCGAGGACCACGCGTCCCGTCTCACCGCCGACTGTCGACCCGCTGCCCTCGGCGCTCTCGCGCACCCCGCCGGTCCCGATCTCACTCATTCGGCTCACTGCCTTCCACACCACTGGTCGCGAGCCGGCCGGCGCCGGTCAGACGCTCGACGTACTTCGCGATGACATCGACTTCCAAGTTCACGCGCACCCCGGCTCGGGCGCCGGAGAGGTTCGTCTCGCTCAGAGTCGTCGGAATCAACGACACCTCGAACCAGTCCCCGTATTCCCGGTCGACGCCGACGGACGAGACCGTCAACGAGATGCCGTCGACGGTGATCGACCCCTTCTCGACGATGTAGCGTGCGAGCTGCTCGGGAATGCCGATCCGTACCACGGTCCAGTTCTCGCTCGGCGACACCGAGACGATGACGCCGACCCCGTCGACGTGTCCCTGAACGATGTGCCCGCCGAAACGGCCGCCCGCGGCCATCGCGCGTTCGAGGTTGACGCGCGCGCCCGGACCCAGGCGGTCGAGTGAACTGCGCCGCAGCGTCTCGGCCATAACGTCGACGGTGAACTCGTCGTCGGTCAGCTCGGTGACTGTGAGACAGACGCCGTTGACGGCGATCGAATCTCCGAATGAGGCATCGCTGGTGACCAGCGGCCCACGAATACGAAAACGCGCGGCCTCAGTGAGGTCGTCGCGAGCGGTGATTTCGCCGCGTTCCTCCACGATTCCCGTGAACACCGTCTCTCCTTTGCCAGGTGTGCTCGGGAGAGACAGATCGCGGCACGGCGCCGCACTGCCATTCTCTCGTATCCGGACTCTGACCGTCGGCCCCGGAATCGCACCGGAGTCTGCTCGTCCCCTCGCTGTCGCGAGGGCGCTCGCGGGCTCATCCCTTGGAGGGCATCACCGCCGGTGGGGAATTTCACCCCGCCCCGAGAACTCAATATTGAAATTAGCACGCAGCCGGGCCCAGCCGCGTACCCGCTCTCCCGTACACCGGGTCCGGGCACGTCAGAGGGCCTCGCACCGTTAAGCGCGCAGTGCGCGAAACGCCGGCCTGTGCTCAGTCGCGGCGCTCGAGGGTGACCAGCAGGTCGTCGCCGAGTCCGCGCGTGCCGGTCCGGATGAATCGGTGCGCATCCGCGAGTGTTCCGACCGTGCCGTCGTCCACCGCTGCGCGGCCCGCTCCCAGCACCGTGGGTGCCAGGTAGCAGTGCAGTTCGTCGACGAGACCTGCTGCGAGGAACGCTCCGATGATGGCCGGGCCCCCCTCCACCAGGACGTGCAGTGCGTCCGGCAGCGCGGCCACCACCTCGTGCGGGTCACGGCTCGCGACGTGCAGCAGCGGGGACGGTCCACTGCGCACCCGTGCCGTCGGGGGCACGTCGCGCAGCCCGAGGACGACGCGGGTGGGCTGGTGGCTGTACAGCGTCCCGTCCGGCCGCCGGGCGGTGAGCGCCGGATCGTCGGCGATCACCGTTCCGGTCCCGACCACGATGGCGTCGATCCGCGCGCGCTGCGCATGCGCATGCTCGCGTGCGGCGGCGCCGGTGATCCACTGGCTGGTGCCGTCGGGTGCCGCGACGCGGCCGTCGAGAGTCGCCGCGATCTTCGCCGTGACGAACGGACGCCCCCGCTCACGCTGGAAGAGCCACTGCCGCAGCGGACCTCGGCGAGCCTCGTGCTCGAGCACCGACTCATGGACGTCGACGCCCGCGGCCCGTAGCGTGGCGGCGCCGCCGGCCGCCGCCGGATTGGGATCGCCTACGGCGAAGTGCACCGCCGAGACGCCGGCGGCGAGCAGCGCCTGCGAGCACGGGCCGGTGCGACCGGTGTGATCGCAGGGTTCGAGGGTCACGACGGCCGTGCCGCCCCGCGCCCGGTCCCCCGCCTCGCGCAGGGCCATCACTTCGGCGTGCGGCCCGCCCGGCGGCTGGGTCCGGCCCACTCCCACCACCTCGCCGAGCTCGTCGAGGATCACCGCGCCGACGGGCGGATTCGGTGAGCTGAGTCCCTGCGAGTCCGCGGACTCGGCGATCGCACGCCGCATCGCGGCGGCGACGGTGGCCGCACCGACCACCGCGCTACCGGCCGTCGCGGACGAGGGTGGCTTTGCGGCGCAACTGCGCCACGCGGGCGGCGGGATCGTCGCCGCCGTACACGGCCGACCCCGCGACGAAGCAGTCCACCCCGGCCTCGGCGGCCTGCTCGATGGTGGAATCGCTGATCCCGCCGTCGATCTCGATCAGCAGGCGCAGGTCGCCGCTGTCGACCCGGCTCCGGATGGTGCGGACTTTGTCGAGCACCTCGGGCATGAACTTCTGCCCACCGAAGCCCGGCTCCACGCTCATCACCAACAGCGTGTCGAAGTCCCGCAGGATCTCCAGGTACGGCTCCAGCGGCGTGCCGGGCTTGATGGCCAGGCCGGCCTTGCCTCCGGCCGCGCGGATGTCGCGGGCCACGGCCGACGGATCGTCGGCGGCCTCGGCGTGGAAGGTCACGTTGTAGGCGCCGGCCTCCGCGTACGGCGGCGCCCAGCGGCCCGGGTCCTCGATCATCAGGTGGCAGTCGAGCGGAATGTCGGTGGCCTTGAGCAGGCTCTCGACCACCGGCAGGCCGAGCGTCAGATTCGGCACGAAATGGTTGTCCATCACGTCGACGTGAACCCAGTCGACGCCGGGATCGACGTCGGACGGGCCGACCGCCGCGATCTCCGCGGCGAGATTGGCGAAGTCGGCGGACAGGATGGACGGGGCGATCATCGGTGCCGGGCGGCCGGGGTTGCACATGGCGCTGATTCTACGAGAACGCGGCCGGCGCTCTCGCGGCAGCGCGTCAGTCCTTCCGCAGTGCGGCCAGGAACATGGCGTCGGTGTCGTGGCGGTGCGGCCAGAGCTGAACGTACGGCCCGTCTCCCAGCGACTCCGGATCGAAGACATCGCCCGCGACCAGCGGGCGAGCGTCGAGGCGGCTCACCCCGGCCACCTCCGTGAGCACCGTGTCGACCACCTCGACGGTCTCGGCCGGATGCGGCGAGCACGTCGAGTACACGACCACACCGCCCGGCTTCACCAGATGCAGGGCTTCGGCGAGCAACTCCCTCTGCAGGGTCACCAGCTCCGGGAGGTCTTCGGGCCTCCGACGCCAGCGGGCCTCCGGGCGCCGTCGCAGCGACCCCAGTCCCGAACAGGGAGCGTCCACCAGAATCCGGTCGAAGCCCGGCTCCAGTCCTGATGACCGGCCGTCGGCGACGTGCACGGTCACCGGCAGCGAGTCGACCACCTTCTCGATCAGCTCGGCACGATGCGCGGAGATCTCGACGGCGTCCAGATGAGCGCCCGACACCTCGGCGAGCGACCCCAGCAGCGCGGCCTTGCCGCCCGGACCGGCGCAGAGGTCGAGCCACCGGCCGCCGTCGTCGCCGACGTCGGCACGTGCCAGCGCGACCGCGACCAGTTGGCTCCCCTCGTCCTGGACTCCGGCGAAGCCCTCCCGCACCGCGTCGAGCTCGCCCGGATCTCCGCCCTCGGGCAGGTACACGCAGTACGGCGAATAGCGTCCCTCGTCGCCGCCGCTGATCAACGCGAGTTCCTCGGCGGTGATCTGTCCCGGCCGTGCGACGAGATGCACGATCGGCCGCTCGTCGTCGGCGGCGAGCGCCGCCTGCAGCTCACCCGTCGACCCGCCGAGCGCCCGGTGGAATATCTCGCCGATCCACCGCGGATGCGCATACGTGAACGACAGGTTGCCGATGCGATCGTCCATCATCGACGGCGCGAGTTCGTCGATCCAGAGCTGCTCGTCGCGCTGACTCACCTTGCGCAGGACCGCGTTGACGAATCCGGACGGTCCCATCCCGTTCTCGCTGCGCGCGATGTCGACGGAGGTCGACACCGCCGCGTGCGACCCGATCCGCGTACGCAACAGCTGATAGGTCCCCAGCCGCAGTACGTCGAGCAGGCTTCCGTCGATCTCGTCGACGGGGCGGCCCGCCGCGGCGGCGATCACGGCGTCGAGCAGGCCGAGAGACCGAGCCGAACCATAGGTCAGCTCCGTGGCCAGCGCGGCGTCCCGGCCGGTGATCCTCCGCTCGCGAAGCAGTCTGGGCAGCAGTAGATTCGCGTACGCGTCGCGTTCGCGCACCGCCCGCAGCACATCGCGCGCCACGATGCGTGCCGGGTCGAGATCCTTCTCGCGATACTTGCGCTCCGGGCGCCGATCGCCGCTCCGATGCTCCGCAGGGCTCATCCGAAGTGCTCCGTTCCGTCGAGCCGGCTGCCACGTGCCCAGTCGGCGGCGTTCATCGATTTCTTTCCCGGCGCCTGCACCGTCGTCAGCCGCACCGCACCGGACGCCGTGCCGACGAAGACCGCCTTCTTGGTGACCGCGAGCGCTCCGCACTCCAGAGCTCCCGGGACATCGGCGTCGCCGTCGACCGGGATCACCGGGCCGAGTTTGATACGTGCGTCGCCGAGCATCGTCCACGCGCCCGGTGCCGGGGTGTGGGCGCGCACCGTGCGCCCGATGATGTGCGACGGCAGGTCCCAGCGCACGCGCGCATCGTCGGTCGTGATCTTCCCGGCGTGCGAGACGCCTTCGGCGTCCTGGGGCACCGGAGCCAGTTCGCCCGCCGCGATCCCGTCCACGACGGCGCGGAGCAGGCCCGAGCCCGACACCGAGAGCCGCTCGAGGAGATCGCCCGCGGTGTCGGTGTCGCGGATCCGCTCGGTGAGCGTGCCGTAGACGGGTCCGGTGTCGAGTCCGGCTTCGAGAGCGAAGACGCTCGCCCCGGTGAACTCGTCGCCCGCGGCGATGGCCGCCTGCACCGGAGCGGCTCCCCGCCACGCGGGCAGTACCGAGAAGTGCAGGTTCACCCAGCCGCGAGGCAGCATGTCCAGGACGCTCTGCGGGATCAGTCCGCCGTATGCGACGACGACCCCGAGGTCGGCGTTCCACCGGACCAGCGCCTGGGACACCTCCGGATCGGACATCCGGCGGGGCGTCAGGACCTCGATCCCGTAGCTGTCGGCGAGCGTCCCGACCTCCGACCGGATCATCCGGCGTCCGCGGCCGGCCGTGGTGTCCGGTCTGGTGATGACGCCGACCACCTCGTGGTCGGGCGAATCGAGCAGTTCCTGCAGGGTCGGCACCGCCACCTCGGGCGTGCCGGCGAACACCAGCCTCATGTCAACCAATCGTAGGGGGATCGACTTGGACCCTGATGCCCGCGGTGTCGTCGTGCCGGGCGTTCCGGAGCGCCTGGGCGTTACGCAGTGCCTCGGCCAGTGACCGCCCGGCGCTGCGCGGTGTGCGCAACAGCATGCGATCCACCGGCCCCGACTCGTCCAGGCCGGCGGGACGGCGCACCCCCGCGGGCAGCGGCACCGGCCCCAGCGTCTCGGCCTCCGGCGGCATGGTGAGCAGGTCGAGGAACGCCGACACGGCCGCGGGCGGTCCGTCCACCGACGCCATCGTCACCGCGGGCGGGAACTTCAACTCCAGCCGTTGCCGCAGCTCGGCGGTGGCGAATCCCACCGGATCCCACCGGATGAGCGCCTGTACCGGCGACGCGGCCGCGTCGGCAACCACCACCACGCGGCCGCCCTCGGCACGGGGCCGCACCAGCGTCGCCACCGCCATCCAGGCGCGGACCGCCTCCTCGGCGGCACGCAGATCCTCCCGGGCCAGCTGCGCCCAGGTGTCGAGCAGCACCGCGGCCCCGTAGCCGCCCGGCGCGCGCGGCGCCGCGCCCGGCGTGGCGATCACCACCCGCGGCCCGGCCGGCACCTCGTCGACGATCTTGTCGCCGGAGGAGGTGACGATCGGGACGCCGCGGAAGGCGCGTCCGAGTTCTTCGGCGGTGCGCCGATCCCCGATCATCAACGCGCGCACCGCGGTGCCCGCGCACACCGGACAGACGAAGCGGTTCTCCGGTCGTCCGCACCACCGGCAGGCGAGGTCGCCGCGTTCGCTCATCTGCAGCGGACCGTTGCAGGCTCGGCACCGGGCGTGCGCGCGGCACCGGGCGCACGCCACCGACGGCAGGTAACCGCGCCGAGGCACGCTGAACAGCACCGCCTGGTCGGCGGCGAGGGCTCGCCGGGCCGCGTCGAAGGCGATCGCCGGTATCCGCGCGGTCCGCGCCATCGGATCGCCCGCCACGCGGCGATCCTCGTCGGAGAGTCCGTCGACGCGCGGCATCGCCTCCCGGACCGCGGCCCGCGGGGCGACGACGTCGAACGCCCAGCCCGACTCCACCAATGCCTGCGCGTCGGTGGTGCGGGAGTGTCCGCCGATCAGCAGCGCCGCCCCGCTGCCGTGGGCGCGGAGAACGGCCACCTCGCGCGGGTGCGGATAGGGCGACCGCGGCTCGTCGAGACTGTCGTCCCCGTCGTCGAAGACCACCACCAGGCCGAGATCGACGACGGGTGCGAAGACGGCGCTGCGCGTGCCGATCACCACCCGTGCCCGTCCGCGCAGCGCCGACAGCCAGCGCCGGTACCTCGCGGTGGGACCGAGGCCCGCGGCGAGAGTCACGCAGGCGTCGCCGAGCAGCGGTTCGCACGCCGCTTCGAGACGATCGAGATCCCGCTGGTCGGGCACCACGATCACCACCCCGCGCCCGGATGCCGCGACCGACGCCGCGAGTTCGGCCAGCCGGGCGGCCACGTCCTCGCCGGGCAGCGCCTGCCAGCAGGCGTGCGGATGCCCTCCGGCGACCGCCTGTTCGATGAACGACCGCCCCGAGTCGTAGACGTCCCAGCCGGCTGCGGCCGGCTCGGCGATCGGCCGCGCCACGTCGTGACTGGCCGCCTCCTTCTCCACCCGTGCGTGCCGCGGCGGGATCGCCAGCCGCAGGACGTCGGCCATCGTGCCCGCGTACCGGTCGGCGACCGCACGGCACAGCGCGGCCAGTTCGGGGGTGAGGACGGGTTCGGGCGAGACGACGCGATCGAGCCACGACAGCGCGCCCTCGTGTTCGCTGCGGTCGAGCCGTTCCAAGAGGTAGCCGTCCACCAACCGGCCGGCGAAACGCACACGGACGCGGACGCCCGGCTGGGCGTCCGCGTCCGTCTTGGCGTCCACGAGGTAATCGAAGGGCCGGTCCAGGTGAGCCAGCCCGAGCATCGGCAGCACACGGGCCACCGGTCGCTGCGGTGCGGCGACCCGCTGATTGCGCGGAGGCTTCGCGGCCACGCGCTCGGTCTCGGCTGTCACACGTCGAGATTAGCGATCGCCTGAGACCGCGCCGCGGCGGACCGCTCCCCGACCTGCAGCCTCGCGCACTCTTACAGGCCTGCGGCCTCGCGGAGTGCGGCGACGCGGTCGGTGCGCTCCCACGGCAGATCCACATCGGTCCGGCCGAAGTGTCCGTACGCGGCGGTCGGTGCGTAGATCGGCCGCAGCAGGTCCAGATCGCGGATGATGGCCCCGGGACGAAGGTCGAAGACCTGCGAGATCGCCTTCTGAATGGTGCCGGGGTCCACCTTCTCGGTGTCGAAGGTCTCGACGAACAGACCGACGGGCGCGGCCTTGCCGATGGCGTAGGCCACCTGGACCTCGATGCGGCTGGCCAGGCCCGCCGCAACGGCGTTCTTCGCCACCCAGCGCATCGCGTAGGCGGCGCTGCGGTCGACCTTCGACGGGTCCTTGCCCGAGAACGCACCGCCGCCGTGACGCGCCATGCCGCCGTAGGTGTCGACGATGATCTTGCGGCCGGTGAGACCGGCGTCGCCCATCGGTCCGCCGAGCACGAAGCTGCCGGTGGGGTTCACCAGCAGACGCGGGTCGGAGGTGTCGAGCTTCACCGGGAGGTCGCGTTCGGCGAAGACCGGCTCGAGGACGTGCTTGCGGATGTCGGGGGCGAGCATGCCCTCGATGTCGATGTCGGCGGCGTGCTGCGTGGAGACCACCACGGTGTCGAGACGGACCGGGGTGTCGCCCGCGTACTCGATGGTGACCTGAGTCTTGCCGTCGGGACGCAGGTACGGCAGGACGCCGTCCTTGCGGACCTGGGTCAGCCGGCGCGAGAGCCGGTGGGCCAGCGCGATCGGCAGCGGCATCAGCTCGGGCGTCTCGTCGGTGGCGTAACCGAACATCAGGCCCTGGTCGCCTGCACCCTGCTGGTCGATGTCGTCGTCGTGGGTGCCGGTGCGCTTCTCGTGCGAGTGGGTCAGGCCCTGGGCGATCTCCGGCGACTGCGCGCCGATCGCGATGTTGACGCCGCACGACGTGCCGTCGAAGCCCTTGGTGGACGAGTCGTAGCCGATCTCGAGGATCTTCTCGCGCACGATGGTCGGGATGTCGACGTAGGCGGTGGTGCTGACCTCGCCCGCGACATGCACCTGACCGGTGGTGACCAGGGTCTCCACGGCCACCTTGGCCTTCGGATCCTTCGCGAGCATCGCGTCCAGGATCGAGTCGCTGATCGCGTCACAGATCTTGTCCGGATGACCCTCGGTGACGGATTCGCTCGTGAATAGACGGGACGCTGAGGCGCTCATCGGTTCCTCTCGGGGTTGTGTGTCAGTTCGTTGCCGTCTCGTTCGCCGGTGCCGGCGCGCGAGGGCACCTGTCCATCTGGCACGAGAGCGGCCACTTCGTCAAGGATTCTGCTCGCCATCAAAGTTTTTGAGCCGAATGGCAGTCCGGTCTCGCGGCCGTCCGCGGTCAGCAGCCAGCCGGTGTTGTCCTCGGTGCCGAACGCCTTGCCGCCGCCGACGGCGTTGACGACCAGCAGGTCGCAGCCCTTTCTGCGGAGCTTGGCGCGGCCGTGGTCGAGGACTCCGCCGTCGGCGTCACCGGTCTCTGCGGCGAATCCGACGATCACGGTACTCCGGGGAATCCGGCCCTGCGCACGGTCGGCGACCAGGCCGGCGAGAATATCGGGGTTGGTGTCCAAGTGGATGGGAGAGGGTCCGTCGTCGCCCTTCTTGATCTTGGCGCCGGCCACCGCCGTGGGCCGGAAGTCGGCGACGGCGGCCGCCATGATCACCACGTCGGCATCCGCGGCCCGCGTGGTCATCTCCGACTGCATCTCGCGTGCGGAGTCCACGTGAACGATCTCGACCGATGCCGGCTCACCCGGATCCGAGGTGGCGCCGGAGACCAGCGTCACCCGGGCTCCGCGCTGCGAGGCCGCCCGGGCCAGGGCGTACCCCTGTTTGCCGGAACTGTGGTTGCCCAGGTATCGCACCGGGTCGAGAGCCTCGCGGGTGCCGCCGGCGCTGATCACCATGCGCACACCCGACAGGTCGTAGGGCAGAGCGTCGGCGCGGGTCAGCAGGAGATCCCCCAGCGCCGCGATCTCGGCGGGCTCGGGCATGCGCCCGGCACCGCTGTCGGTGCCGGTGAGACGCCCCACGGCCGGAGTCATGACCGTCACGCCGCGACTCCGGAGGGTCGCGACATTGGCGACGGTAGCCGGATGCTCCCACATCTCGGTGTGCATCGCCGGAACGAACAGCACCGGACAGCTCACCGTGAGCAGCGATGCGGTCAGCAGGTCGTCGGCGCGACCCGCGACCGCGCGGGCCATCAGGTCCGCCGTCGCCGGCGCGACGATCACCAGGTCGGCGCGGCGTCCCAGCGCCACATGCGCCACCTCGTCGACGTCGTCGAAGACCTCGGTGCTGACCGGGTTGCCCGACAGCGCCTCGAAGGTGGCGGCCCCGACGAAGTTGAGGGCGGCCCTGGTCGGCATCACTCGGACGTCGTGCCCCGCCTCGGTGTAGTGCCGGATGACCGAACACACCTTGTATGCGGCGATACCGCCGCCCACACCGATCAGGATGTGCGCTTTGGACACCTGTGGGGCCTACTCGCCCTCGGTGTGCTCGAGCAGGTCCGAGTGGATCTCACGCATCGCGATCGAGAGCGGCTTCTCCTGGACGCCCGGCTCCACGAGGGGGCCGACGTACTCGAGGATGCCCTCGGCGAGCTGGTTGTAGTAGTCGTTGATCTGCCGGGCGCGCTTGGCCGCGTAGATCACCAGGGCGTACTTCGACGAGGTGCGCTCGAGCAGTTCGTCGATCGGCGGATTGGTGATACCCAGCGGGGCGTCGTAGACGGGCTCGTCCACAACCACGGTTGATTCGGTCTCGGTCTGAGTGCTCACTCAATTCTCCTGCGAAGTCTCTGCTTGGGCCTGCTCCTCTAACGGCGGCCCAACCAGCAAGTTTACCAATTGTTCGGCGGCCGCGTCGACATCGTCGTTCACCACGACGTGTTGGAACTCCTCGCGGGCGGCCATCTCCGACCGCGCCGTATCCAGTCGACGGTCGATCACCTCCTGGGATTCAGTGCCGCGGCCGGTCAGCCGCTCCACCAGAGTCTCCCAGCTCGGCGGCGCCAGGAACACCGTCGTCGCCTCCGGCATCGCCGTCACCACGTTGCGGCATCCCACCAGGTCGACCTCCAGCAGCACGGGCGAGCCGGATTCGAGGGCCTCGCGCACCGGAGCCGCGGGTGTTCCCGAACGTTGCAGTCCTCCGTGGATGTCGGCCCATTCGAGGAGTTCGCCGTTCTCGATCATCGAGTCGAACTTCTCTCGGCTCACGAAGTGGTAGTCGTGACCGTCCACCTCACCCGGCCGCGGATCGCGGGTCGTCGCCGACACGCTGAACCACAGATCGGGAACGAGCTCGCGCAGCCGTGCGACGACGGTCGACTTTCCGACAGCCGAGGGGCCGACCAGTACAACCAGTCGGCCCCTCCGTCGGGTGTGCTCCCGGGTCACGCTCAGGAGCTGAACTTCTCGAGAAGCGCCTTGCGCTGGCGGTCACCGAGACCGCGGACACGGCGAGTCGGAGCGATCTCCAGCTCGGTCATGATCTCCTGCGCCTTCACCTTGCCCACCTTCGGCAGGGCCTCGAGAAGGGCCGAGACCTTCATCTTGCCGAGGATCTCGTCGTTCTCTGCGTCGGCCAGCACCTGCTGCAGGTTGGTGCCGCCGCTCTTCAGGCGGTTCTTGAGCTCCGCGCGCACCCGGCGAGCGGCAGCCGCCTTCTCGAGCGCTGCAGCGCGCTGCTCATCGGTCAACTGGGGAAGAGCCACGGTTCCTCCGTCTTTCGTGTCTACAGTTCGGTTTGTCCACGCGACGCTATACGAACATCTCGTGTTTTTCCGCTTCGGGGCCGTGCGGCCCCTACGAGCGAATCGGATCCAGCCTAACGCTCGACGCCTTGTCCCATGCAATCGGAGTCCCATGCAATCGGACCAGCACAAACGGTACCCGCTCCGCCGCCGTTTCCGGTGAAGCGCACCGGGCGCGCCCGCACTCGGTGTCGCAGGAGAGCGCCGATCACCTCGGAACCACATCGATCGTCCGGGAACAACACGGCGTGCGACGGCGGATGCGGCACAAGGTACCGTGCCCTCCATGCTCAGTGACCTTCGAACCCTTGCTCGTGTCCTGACCGACGACCTCGCCCCGTCCAGCGCCAGCGAGTCGGTGGTGCTCTCGGAGCGCCCGCACGCGAGGCTCGTCCGCTACGGTTCCGCCGACCGGCTCCGGGCGGCGCGGGAGTCCGGGCAGGTCCCGGTGCTGCTGGTCCCGCCGCTGGCGGTGCCCGCCCATTGCTACGACCTGGCACCCGGCGCCCAGCCGGGCAACTCGGTGGTCGAGTTCCTGCTCGGCACCGGTACCGTTCCGTACGTCATCGACTTCGGCGACGTGGGCTACGCCGACCGCCGGCTCGGTTTCGAGGACTACTTCGGCACCTTCATCCCCCGCGCGATCGGCGAGGTGATCGACGATTTCCGGGCCGGGCCGGACGCGGTCGACCTCATGGGCTGGAGCCTCGGCGGCACCCTGTCGCTTATGACCGCGGCCGCACAGCGCGACCTGCCGATCCGGTCGGTCATCACCGTCGGCACACCGCTCAACTACCAGAAGATCGAGCCCTATCCCCTGCTCCGGAGGTTGCTCGGACCCACGCAGGGCAAGCCGGTCACCTATCTGCTCCGCGCGCTGGGCGGCATCCCGTCGATCGCCGTACAACTCGCCTACCGAGCGAGCTCGTGGGATCGCGAACTGCGCAAGCCTCAGTACATCCTGGCGAACCTCCGAGACACCGACGCGCTGGTCCGCATGCAGGTGATCGACCGCTTCCAGAACTCGCTGCCCGGCTACCCGGGAAAGGTCAGCGAGCAGATGCTGGTGAATCTCATCCTGCGCGATGAGATCGCACGCGGCGAACTGCACTTCGGATCGGTCACCGTCGATCTCACGTCCATCACGGCGCCGGTCTTCATGGCCGGCTCGCACCGTGACGCGATCGTCAGCCACGCGGCGGCCGAGCACGGACTGAGCCTGTTCACCGACTCCGTCCACGCCGAGTTCCACACCGTCGAGACCAGCCACCTCGGACTGCTGACCGGGGCCATCGCCGAACAGGAGACCTGGCCCGCGATCGCCGCTTTCCGCGAGGAGATCGGCCGCTACTGAACGGCCCCGAGGCTCCGCGCCATCCGCGAAACCCGCAGACCCCGCACAGCCGCGATGTTCGACGACGGAACCCCCGTCCGGGACGGGGGTTCCGTAGTCGAGTGTCGCGTCAGTGGTGAGCGGCTACCGCAGCGCCGCCTCGACCTCGTCTCGGGTCGCGGACGCCGCAGTCGCGAGGGCCGCCGGATCGGGTCCCGCGCGCAGGATGCTGCGGCTGGCCGCCGGCAGCAGCCACGACGGATCCGAACCGTCGAAGATCCGGGCCAGATCGGCCGCGGTGGCGCCCTGAGCGCCCAATCCCGGCGACAGCACGGGACCGGCCAGGCGGCTCAGATCCAATCCGTGTTCGCGTGTCGCGCCGACCACCACGCCGACCGTTCCGGAGCCATCGGCGTTCACCTCCGCGGCGGCGTCGACGATCGACTGTCCGACGGTCCGACCGCCGGCGTCGGCCGTCTGCACCGAGCCGCCCTCGGGATTGGAGGTGCGGGCGAGGGCGAAGACGCCGCGCGCGGTGGTCCGCGCCTTGTGAACAGCCGGTTCGAGCGATCCGAAACCCAGGTACGGCGAGAGGGTCACCGCATCGGAGCACAGGGGCGACGCGTCGTCGAGCCATGCCGCGGTGTACGCCGCCATGGTGGAGCCGATGTCGCCGCGCTTGGCGTCAGCGAGGACCACCGCCCCCGCCTCTCGGCAGCCGGCGATCACATCCTCCAGGACCGCGAAGCCCGCGGCGCCGAAGACCTCGAAGAAGGCGACCTGCGGTTTGATGACGGCGGCGGTGGGACCGAGGCCCTCGACGCAGGCGTCGGCGAAGGCGCGCAGCCCGTCGACGGTCACCGGCAGACCCCACTGCTCGAGCAGCGCCCCGTGCGGGTCGATTCCCGCGCACAGCCGTCCGCGCTCGGCGACGACCGCCCGGTATCGCGCCGCGAAACCGGACGATCGTGCCGTCGCCTCTATCACTTGACAGCTTCCATCACTTGCCCGCCTGCATCTCCGCGTGGCGGCGCTGCAGTGATCGCACGCTCATCGTGGCGTTCAGCGTCGCCTCAATGCCGAGCACCGCGGCGCCCGCACCCTGCACGGTGGTGATGAACGGCACCGTCGCGGCGATCGCGGCGGCACGGATCTCGTACCCGTCGACGCGCGGTCCGGCGGTGCCGAACGGCGTGTTGATGATGAGGTCCACCTTGCGCTCTCTGATGGCGTCGATGACGGTCCGCTCACCCTCCTTGGCCTCGAAGTACTTGCGCACGGTCTCCACCTGGATACCGTTGCGGCGCAGCACGTCCGCGGTACCGCCGGTGGCGAGAACGGTGAAGCCCAGGTCGGCGAGGCGCTTCATCGGGGAGATGATCGAGGCCTTGTCGCGATCGGCCACCGACACGAAGACCGTGCCCGAGCGAGGGAGCGCTCCCCCGGCCGCCTCCTGCGACTTGGCGAAGGCGCGGCCGAAATCGTCGTCGAGTCCCATGACCTCACCGGTCGACTTCATCTCGGGACTCAGCAGCGAGTCGACGCCGGTCCCGTCCTCCCGCCGGAAGCGGTTGAACGGCAGCACGGCCTCCTTGACCGCCACCGGGGCGTTCGCCGGGGTGACCGAACCGTCGCCCTCCGCGGGCAGGATGCCCTGGGTGCGCAGTTCGGCGATCGACATGCCCAGCATGACTCGCGCGCACGCCTTCGCCAGCGGCACCGCGGTGGCCTTCGAGACGAAGGGCACCGTGCGGCTCGCCCGCGGGTTGGCCTCGAGCACGTACAGCACGTCGCCGGCGAGCGCGTACTGAACGTTCATCAGGCCGCGCACGCCCAGACCCCTGGCCAGCGCCGCGGTCGAGGTCCGCACCCGCTCCACCACATCGGCGCCGAGCGTGATCGGGGGCAGCGCGCACGCCGAGTCGCCGGAGTGGATGCCCGCCTCCTCGATGTGCTCCATGATGCCGCCGATGTAGACCTCGTCGCCGTCGCACAGCGCGTCGACGTCGATCTCGACGGCGCCCTCCAGGAACCGGTCGACCAGCACCGGGCGGTCGTCGGAGATCTCGGTGGCGTTCGCGATGTAGTCGGCCAGCCCCTGCTCGTCGTAGACGATCTGCATGCCGCGGCCGCCGAGCACGTACGACGGGCGGACCAGCACCGGGTAGCCGATTCCGGCCGCGATGTCCTTGGCGCCCTCGAAGGTGGTGGCGGTCCCGAACTGCGGTGCGGGCAGGCCCGCCTCGACGAGTACCTTGCCGAACTCGCCGCGGTCCTCCGCCAGATCGATCGCGGCCGGGCTGGTGCCGACGATCGGCACGCCCGCGGCCTCGAGCCGTGCGGCGAGCCCCAGCGGAGTCTGCCCGCCGAGTTGGACGATGACGCCCGCGACGGTGCCCGACTGCGATTCGGCGTGGTACACCTCCAGGACGTCCTCGAAGGTCAGCGGCTCGAAGTACAGGCGGTCGGCGGTGTCGTAGTCGGTGGAGACCGTCTCCGGGTTGCAGTTCACCATGACCGTCTCGTAGCCGGCCTCCGACAGCGTGAGCGCGGCGTGGACGCAGGAGTAGTCGAACTCGATGCCCTGGCCGATTCGGTTGGGTCCCGAGCCCAGGATCAGCACCTTGGGCCGCTCGGTCTGCGCGGCGATCTCGGTGGTCGCCGCCGGATCGAGTTCGTAGGAGCTGTAGTGGTACGGGGTCTTCGCTTCGAACTCGGCGGCGCAGGTGTCGACCGTCTTGTAGACCGGGCGCACGCCCATGCCCGTCCGCAGTTCGCGGATCGCGTCCTCGTCGGTACCGCGGAGGACTGCGATCTGGCGGTCCGAGAGTCCGTTGCTCTTGGCGACCCGCAGGGTGAACTCGTCGAGGCTCTCGGCGTCGCGGACCTCGTGACCGATCTGTCGGATGCCGTCGATCTCGGCCAGGAACCACGGGTCGATCGAGGTCGCCTCGTAGATCCGGTCGATGCCGACGCCCGCCTCCAGCAGCAGCATGATCTTGTACATGCGGCCGTCCCTGCCGACCGACACCTCCGACAGCAGCGCCTCGGTGTCGATGGTCGCCGGGTCGGGCCGGTCGGCCTCGGTCCAGAAGCCCGCCGCCTTGGTCTCCAGTGATCGCATCACCTTGCCAAAAGCCTCGGCGAAACTGCGGCCCAGGCTCATCGCCTCGCCCACCGACTTCATCGTGGTGGTGAGTGTGTCGTCGGCGCCCGGGAACTTCTCGAACGCGAAACGCGGAGCCTTGACGACCACGTAGTCGAGCGCCGGCTCGAAGCACGCGGGCGTGACCCGGGTGATGTCGTTCATGATCTCGTCGAGCGAATAGCCGATGGCCAGCTTGGCCGCCATCTTGGCGATCGGGTAACCGGTCGCCTTCGACGCCAGCGCCGACGAGCGCGACACTCGCGGGTTCATCTCGATGACCACCAGGCGGCCGTCGCGCGGGTTCTGGGCGAACTGGATGTTGCAACCGCCGGTGTCGACGCCCACCTTGCGGAGGATGGCGATCGACTGATCGCGCATGATCTGGTACTCGCGGTCGGTCAGCGTCATCGCGGGTGCGACGGTGATCGAGTCGCCGGTGTGCACACCGACCGGATCGACGTTCTCGATCGAGCAGATCACGACGACGTTGTCCTTGTTGTCGCGCATCAGCTCGAGCTCGTACTCCTTCCAGCCGAGGATGGACTCCTCGATCAGGACATTCGCCGTGGGCGAGGCCGCCAGGCCGCCGCCGGCGATCCGGTCCAGATCGGCTTCGTCGTAGGCCATGCCGGAGCCGAGTCCGCCCATGGTGAACGACGGCCGCACCACCACCGGGTAGCCGAGCTCCTCGACGGTCGCGTGCACCTCCTCCATGGTGTGGCAGACCCGCGAGCGGGCGCTCTCGCCACCGATCTCGGTGACGATGTCCTTGAACATCTGGCGGTCCTCGCCGCGCTGGATGGCGTCGAAGTCGGCGCCGATCAGCTCGATGTCGTGCTTGGCGAGAATGCCCTTCTCATGCAGGCCGACCGCCGCGTTGAGCGCGGTCTGACCGCCCAGGGTCGCGAGCACGGCGTCGATCGGGTGGCCGCCGGCGGCCTCGGTCTCGATGACCTTCTCGATGTACTCCGGAGTGATCGGCTCCACGTACGTGGCGTCGGCGAACTCGGGATCGGTCATGATCGTGGCCGGATTGGAGTTGACCAGCGACACGCGCAGGCCCTCGGCCTTGAGCACCCGGCAGGCCTGGGTGCCCGAGTAGTCGAACTCGCAGGCCTGGCCGATGACGATCGGGCCGGACCCGATCACCAGAACGTGGGAGATGTCTGTACGGCGAGGCATTACGCGCGGGTTCCTTTCATGGCGGAGTTCTCCATCACGTTGACGAACTTGTCGAAGAGGTTGGCGGCGTCGTGCGGTCCGGACGCGGCCTCCGGGTGGTACTGCACGGAGAACGCCTGGCCGGACAGCAGCTCCACACCCTCCACGACGCCGTCGTTGGCGCAGACGTGGGAGACGCGGGCACGGCCGAGGTCGGTGTCGAACTCCTCGCCCGCTTCGCCCTCGAGGGCGAAGCCGTGGTTCTGCGAAGTGATGGCGACCCGGCCGGTGGTGGTGTCGAGGACCGGGATGTTGATGCCCCGGTGACCGAACTTGAGTTTGTAGGTACTGCGGCCGAAGGCCCGTCCCAGGATCTGGTTGCCGAAGCAGATGCCGAACGTCGGCAGTCCCGCGTCGATCACCTCGCTGGTCAGCGCGACGGCCGCGTCGGCGGTCGCCGGGTCGCCCGGCCCGTTCGACAGGAAGAAACCGTCCGGGTTCAGAGCGCGGATGTCGGCGTAGGTGGCGTCTGACGGGAGCACGTGCACCTCCACTCCGCGGGCGGCCAGCATGCGCGGGGTGTTGGCCTTGATGCCCATGTCGAGCGCGGCGACGGTGAACTTCGCCTCCCCGCCGGCCGCCTCGACGATGTACGGCTCGGACGTGCTGACCTGCGCCGCGAGATCGGCACCGGCCATCGACGGCTGGGCGCGGACCGCGTCGAGCATCTCCTCGGTGCTGCCGATCGCATCGCCGGAGAAGATCCCGGCGCGCATCGATCCGCTGTCCCGGAGCACGCGCACCAGTGCGCGGGTGTCGATGCCCGCGATGCCGACCACTCCCTGACCGATCAGCTCGTCTTCGAGCGACGAGCCGGCTCGCCAGTTGGAGACGCGTCGCGTGGGGTTGCGGACCGCGTATCCGGCAACCCAGATCTTCCCCGGATCCTGGTGGTCGATGAAGTCCGCCGACCACCGGACCGACGAACGCTTGCCGAGCAGGCTCTCACTGTCCTCGGTGTTCCAGCCGGTGTTACCGATCTGCGGCGCCGTCGCGACGACGATCTGCCGGTGGTAACTCGGGTCGGTCAACGTCTCCTGGTATCCGGTCATCGCGGTGCAGAAGACCGCTTCGCCCAGAGTGCGTCCCGTGGCGCCGAACGCCTGACCGGTGAAAACCTGGCCGTTCTCCAGCACCATCACCGCTTTGTTCATCACTTGTCTCTCTTCTTCGTCTTCTTGGTGCCAGATTCATGTTCGTCCGTGAGTTCGAGCTCGCGGAAAGCCTTCTCGGTGATCTCCTCGTAGGCCGCCACCCACTCCGGATAGACCGACTTGTCGTCGGCGCGCAGCCCGGAGTCCACCTGGATCCCCGTCGGCAGCGCCCAGCGGATCACCAGCACACCGTCGCGGCTCATCGCCTTGCCCGCGAGCCCGCGTTCGGTGCGGACCGCCACGATCGACTCCTCGGGGATCCAGATCTGCGAGGCGCCCGAGCGCTCGATGAGCAATCCGGCCGGGAACGCCGACAGCTGAGCGTTGGCGCGGTCTCCGAAGTCGCCGACCGCGATGCGGTTCTGCCAGCTCGGCGCCATCGTGCTGCCGAGGTACAGGCCGGTGTGCGGGCCGCGGATGAGCTCTCCCGGGTCGGCGGGCGCCACCGGCAGTTCTCCGACGCTCTCCGCCTGCCTGCGGCCCCGGTTGCGCCAGCCGCGCACCACCATCGCCACCAGCGTCAGCCACACCGCGAGGGCGACGACGGTGACCACCACGTAGTACAGGACCTCGTTCACCGCCACTCACCCGCCGTCTCGCCGAACGCCGGGTCAAAGACCGTGTCGTCGAGCGCCGCGGGTCCCCGCGCCGCCGTGACCCGACCGCGCAGGACCGTCGCCTGCACGACGCCCGGCAGCCGCATCGACTCGTAGGGGGTGTTGCCGGACTTGCTGGCCAGTGTCTGGCCGCGGACCTCCCACGAACCGTCCGGATCGATGATCGTCAGATTCGCCGGCTCACCGACGGCGATCGGCCGCCCCTGGTCGTCGAGGCCGACGATCTGCGCCGGCCGTTCGCTCATCACTCGCGCGACGCCGCGCCAGTCGAGCAGTCCGGGCCGGACCATCGTCTCCACCACGATCGACAGCGCCGTCTCCAGACCCAGCATCCCCGGTCGCGCCTGCGAGAACTCGCAGCACTTCTCCTGCGCCGCATGCGGTGCGTGGTCGGTGGCGACGCAGTCGATGATCCCGTCGGCGAGTGCCGCCCGCAACGCCGTCTTGTCGGTCTCCTCGCGCAGCGGCGGGTTGACGCGGTTGACGCCGTCGTAGGTCTCCAGCCGCGAGTCGTCCAGCAGCAGGTGGTGCGGAGTGACCTCCGCGGTGATCTCGATCCCCTGGCCGCGGGCCCAGCGGATCAGCTCGACCGTGCCCGCCGTGGACGCGTGCGCGATGTGCACCCGGGCCCCGGCATCGCGCGCCAGCAGCGCGTCGCGCGCGACGATCGACTCCTCGGCGGCACGCGGCCAGCCGGTCAGACCCAGCCGCGCGGCGGTCGGACCGTCGTGCGCGACGGCTCCCACAGTCAGCCGCGGATCCTCGGAGTGCTGCGAGATCAACACTCCGAGCCCCTTCGAGTACTCGAGCGCCCTCTTCATGATGACCGGATCGTGCACGCACTTCCCGTCGTCGCTGAACAGCTTCACCGCAGCGTCGCCGTCGGCCATCATGCCCATCTCGGCGAGTTGCTCGCCGGCGAGTCCGACGGTGACCGCACCCACCGGGTGCACGTCCACCAGACCGATCTCCCGGCCGAGGCGCCACACGTGATCGGTGATCGAGGCGTTGTCGGTCACCGGGTCCGTGTTCGCCATCGCGAAGACCGCCGTGTAGCCGCCGCGCGCCGCCGCTCGCGAGCCCGATTCGACGGTCTCGGTGTCCTCGCGGCCGGGCTGGCGCAGATGCGTGTGCAGATCGACGAAGCCGGGAAGCAGTACGCCGCCTCCGCCGTCGATCGTGTCCGCCCCCTCGGGAGCCGGCAGGCCGGCGCCGATCGCGGTGATCTCGCCGTCGACGACGGCGACATCCACCGGGTCGCCGTCACCGTAGGGCCGGACGTTGGTGATCAGGACCGAACCGGTGACGGACACTACTTCACTCCTCGGGAATCGTCGGGGGCGCTGCTGTCGGGTGTTCTGCTGTCGGGTCCGCCGATGGACTCCTCGGCTCCCGCGATGAGGCGGAACAGCACCGCCATGCGGACGTGGACGCCGTTGCGGACCTGTTCGAGGACGGTGGCCTGCGGGGTGTCGGCGACGTTGAAGCCGATCTCCATGCCGCGCAGCATCGGGCCTGGATGCAGCACCACGGCGTCGTCGCGCAGCATCGCCATGCGGGTGTCCGAGAGCCCGTAGCGCACCGCGTACTCGCGCGCGCTCGGGAAGAATCCGCCGTTCATGCGTTCGGCCTGGACCCGGAGCATCATCACCGCGTCCGCGGCCGGAAGCTCGGCGTCCAGATCTGTGGCGACCCGGACCGGCCACGTCTCGACGCCCGTCGGCAGCAGGGTCGGCGGTGCCACGAGGACCACCTCGGCACCGAGGGTCGCGAGCAGCCGGGCGTTCGACCGCGCCACGCGCGAGTGCAGGATGTCGCCGACGATCGCCACGCGGCGACCTTCGAAACCGCCCAGACGCTGGCGAATCGTGTAGGCGTCGAGGAGCGCCTGCGTGGGGTGTTCATGCGTGCCATCGCCGGCGTTGATGACCGACGGGCCGGTGGTCGGCAGGCCGGTGACATCGCTGCCGTCGTTGGTCCACCGCGCCACCTGGGCGGCCGCGCCGGATGCCGGGTGCCGCACCACCAGGGCGTCCGCGCCGAGGGCGCGCAGCGTCTTGGCGGTGTCGCGCAGCGACTCGCCCTTGTTGACCGACGAACTCGATGCGCTGACGTTGATCGCATCGGCGCTCATCCACTTGGCGGCGACCTCGAACGAGACGCGGGTGCGCGTCGAGTTCTCGTAGAAGACGGTCATCACCGTCCGGCCGCGGAGGGTGGGGAGTTTGCGGACCTCACGGCCGGCGAGCGCCTGCTCGAACCGCTGGGCCTCGTCGAGGATGTCGAGCGCGTCGCCGCGGGACAGGTCGGCGGCGGAGAGCAGGTGCTTCATCGGAGCACCACCTCGTCGATCCCGTCGTGCTCCACCAGGTGGACTTCGACGTCCTCGTCCCGGGAGGTCGGGACGTTCTTGCCGACGTAGTCGGCGCGCAGGGGCAACTCCCGGTGGCCGCGATCGACCAGCACCGCGAGTTGCACCGCGGACGGACGGCCGAGATCGCGCAGCGCGTCGAGCGCGGCGCGCACGGTGCGGCCGGAGAAGAGGACGTCGTCGACGAGGATCACCAGCGCGCCGTCGACGCCGCCCTCGGGGACGAGCGTCCGTTCGAGCGGGCGATGGGGCTTGTCGCGAAGGTCGTCGCGGTAGAGCGTGATGTCGAGGTAGCCGGTCGGCACCCGGACGCCGGAGAACTCGGCGATCCGCTCGGCCAGCCGCACTGCCAGCGAGGTGCCCCGCGTGGGGATACCGATGAGCAGGACCCGACGGGCGTCGGGAGCGTCCAGAGCGGTCTTCTCGATCACTTGATGTGCCATGCGTGCCACCGTGCGCCCGACGTCAGAAGCGTCGAGTAACACACGCTGAGGGCGCGCACGATCGACCGGCGGAGCCAAGTCGACCTCCTTCTCCGCCTCACTGGACGGGTCGTTAAAGGAAATTCTCTTGTCGAGCCAGAACTTGCTCTCGAGCAGCCAGTCTACTCCGCCGAGGCCGCCGCCCTGACCTGAGGGGCCAGTTCGGCGACCTTGCCGAGGACGCCGTTGACGAACGACGGGGAATCGTCCGTCGAGAGCTCCTTGGCGAGCTCGACGGCCTCGTCGAGCACGACGTCGATGTCGACGTCGGTCGCGTACAGCAGCTCCCAGACGGCCAGCCGCAGAATGGCGCGGTCGACCGCCGGGAGCCGGTGCAGCTTCCAGTTCTCCAGATGCGACTCGATCACGGCGTCCACCTGGGAGGCGTCCGTGGTGACACCCTCGACGACGCGCACGGTGTACTCGTACATCGTTCCGACGCTGTCGTCGGTGGGGTAGATCTCGCGCCGCTCAGCGATCAGCTGGGTGGCCTTCACGCCCTTGGCTTCCGCCTCGAACAGAAGGTCCACCGCGCGCTTGCGCGCCTTGTGGCGGGTACCGGGTTTCTTCACGTGAGTCGCAGTGCCTGTCTTGCTCGGGGAACGTCGGTGGTGCGGTGTGTCAGCTGTTGACGCGGCCGAGGTAGCTGCCGTCGCGGGAATCGATCTTCAGCTTGTCGCCGGTGTTGATGAACAGCGGCACCTGGACCTCGGCGCCGGTCTCCAGCGTGGCGGGCTTGGAGCCGCCGGTGGATCGATCGCCCTGCAGACCCGGGTCGGTGTGCTGGACCTCGAGTTCGACGGTGACCGGGAGCTCCACCGACAGCGGCGCGCCCTCGTGGGTCGAGACCTGGACGGTCATGTTCTCCAGCAGGAAGCGCGCACCGTCGCCGATGACCTCGGGGGCGATGGTGATCTGGTCGAAGGTCTCGCCGTCCATGAAGACGTAGTCGGTGCCGTCGTTGTACAGGTAGGTCATGTCGCGACGGTCGACGGTCGCCGTCTCCACCTTGACTCCGGCGTTGAAGGTCTTGTCGACGATCTTGCCCGACAGGACGTTCTTGATCTTGGTGCGCACGAACGCGGGGCCCTTGCCCGGCTTCACGTGCTGGAACTCCAGAATCTGCCAGAGCTGGTCGCCCTCCATCTTGAGGACGAGGCCGTTCTTGAAGTCGGCGGTCGACGCCATATGTGTTGTCTCCTCGGAAAGTCACAGGGCGCGGAGCGCCCTCGGGGTGGTCGTCAGCAATCGCGGTCCGGCATCGGTGACCACCAGGGTGTCTTCGATCCGCACGCCGCCGCGCCCGGGCAGGTAGATCCCGGGTTCAACGGTGACCGTTGCGCCGACAGGCAGTGTACCGCTCGCGGCGGCCCCGATTCCCGGACCTTCGTGGATCTCCAACCCCACCCCGTGCCCCAGACCGTGCACGTAGTACTCGCCGTACCCCGCGTCCGCGATCACCTCGCGGGCGACGGCGTCGACCCCCGCCAGGTCGGCGCCGGGAACGAGGGCCTCGCGGCCGGCGAGCTGCGCGGCCTCGACGATCTCGTAGATCTCGCGTTGCCACGCCGCCGCGGCCCCCAGCACATACGTGCGGGTCATGTCCGAGTGATAGCCGCCGGCGACCGCGCCGAAATCCATCTTGACCAGGTCGCCGTCGGCGAGCACCGCATCGGTGGGGCGATGGTGCGGGATCGCCGAGTTCGGCCCGGCGGCGACGATCGTCTCGAAGGCGATGGCGTCGGCGCCGCGCACGTACATCTCCCACTCGAGGTCGCGCGCCACGGCGCGCTCGGTGCGGCCCGGGACGATCGCGTCGCGTTCGATCAGAGCGGCGAGGGCCTCGTCGCCGATCCGGCACGCTGACGTGATCAATTCCACTTCACCGGCGTCCTTGACCGCGCGCAGCGCTTCCACAGTTCCGCGCAGCGGGACCAGTTCCGCGCCGGCGTGCTGCGACAGGTCGGTGAACGCCGCCACCGACATCGCGTCCGCCTCGATGCCGATCCGAACGCGCGGGCGCAGGCCGGCGGCGTGCTCGACGAGGGCGCGCGGGCAGTCGCGGGCGATCAGCGCCGGCAGGTCGGGTACCTGTGCGGCCACCTGCGACACATATCTGCCGTCCGTCGAGATCGTGTCCTCGGGCCGCTCCGGCCGCTCGGCCCAGACGAGGACCGCCGCGTTGCTGCCGGTGAAACCTGTGAGGTAACGCACGTTGACCAGGTTCGACACGACGATCGCGTCCACCTGGTCCCCCGCCGCGTCGTCTCCCAATGCCCGGGACAATCGAGCGCGCCTGGCCGCGATCGTCGCGCCGGCCTCGGCGTGCGCCGGTTCTTTCCGCATGTCAGCGTTGTTGAACATGTTCCTCCCCGGTATGGTGCATCCATGAGTTCGTGGCTACTGCGTGGCGCCGTGATGTCGATTGTGCACATCGCCGCCCGAATCATTCTCGGTGTCGTCGTCATCACGGCACCTCTGTCCTCGCCACTCGGACGCTGGCTCGCGGTGATCGCCGTGGTGCTGATCGCGGTGATCTGGGGCGGATACGACGGCATCAGGGACGCCCGCGCGCACAGCGACCCCGACGACTACGAGGATCTCACGATGCGCTGGCTCAAGGTCGGCCTCGTGGCCGCCGTCGTGTCGTGCCTCGTGTGCTGGATCCTCGGAACCTTCTGGCTGAACGGTATCGGCCAGGCCTCCTTCTGGATCGAGATGACCGCCGGCGTCTCGTTCATCACCCTCATCGTCTACCTGCCCGCGTTCTTCGGCGTCAGCCTCGGGCGCTTCTTCGTCCGCCGCGACCAGCGGAAGGCCGAGTTGAAGGCGCAGGAAGCAGCAGAAGCGCAGACCGCTCAGCTGGCCACCACTGCCTGAGCATCGTCTCCACGACGGCGGGCCGGGAACCTCCGAGGTTCCCGGCCCGCTGTTGTTTGTGCTGTGAGGGGGTTTCGACTCGCTTCGCTCGCTCAACAAGCCTAAGGAGCAGCCCGCTCAGCCAGCCTGCCGGGCAGCCCGCTCAGCCAGCCTGAGGGGCGGCCCGCTCAGCCGGCCTGCCGGTGGGCACTTCACATCCAGGGTGGTTGAGCGAGCGGAGCGAGTCGAAATCATCCCACCCTCGAACCGCTCACAGCATGATCGGGGCGGGGCCCGAGGCTCCGCCGGAGGCGACGGCCGAGTAGGCGGCCGCGATCAGCGACGGGTCCGGAGCCTCCAGACGGCCGGGCTTCGCCAGACCGTCGAGCACCACGAATCGGAGCATGCCCGACCGGTTCTTCTTGTCGCCGGCCATCGTCTTGAGGAGTTCGCCGAGCGCGTCCTCGTCGTAGGTCGTGGGCAGACCCACGAGTTCGAGGATCCGGCGATGGCGGTCGGCGGTCTCGTCGTCGAGCCGGCCCGCGAGCCGCCCGAGTTCGGCGGCGAAGACCATGCCGACGGAGATCGCGGCACCGTGGCGCCACTTGTAGCGTTCACGGCGTTCGATCGCGTGACCGAGCGTGTGACCGTAGTTGAGGATCTCCCGCAGTGAGGACTCCTTCAGATCCGCGGACACGACGTCTGCCTTCACCTGGACCGACCGGCGGATCAGCTCCGGCAGCACCGTCCCCTTCGGGTCGAGGGCGGCACCGGGGTCGGCCTCGATCATGTCGAGGATCACCGGATCGGCGATGAATCCGGTCTTGATGACCTCGGCGAGCCCGGCGACGACCTCGTTGTGCGGGACCGTCTCCAGCGTCGCGAGATCGATGAGCACGGCGTCGGGCTCGTGGAACGACCCGACGAGGTTCTTTCCGGCATCGGTGTTGATGCCGGTCTTGCCGCCCACCGCGGCGTCGACCATCGCCAGCAGCGTGGTCGGCACGTGGATGACGCCGATGCCCCGCATCCACGTCGCGGCCACGAAACCGGCGAGGTCGGTGGCGGCACCGCCGCCCAGGCTGATGACCTTGTCGTTGCGCATCATGCCGATGCGTCCGAAGACCTCCCAGCAGAAGGAGGCGACGGAGAGGTCCTTGCCCTCCTCGGCGTCCGGGATCTCGACGCGATGCGCATCGAAGCCCTGTTCGGCCAGATACTCGCGGATCTGCTCAGCGGTGGCCTTGAGGGTCGGCTGATAGACGATCGTCACGCGATCGGCGCCCTGCGCCGCTTCGGCGACGTCGGAGAGCAGACCCCGGCCGATCGTCACGTCGTAGGGACTCGCCGCGCGGACGGCGACCTTCACCGGTTCGGTCATGCCTGATCTCCCATGTTCATTGGTCGGCGTTCATTGGTCGGCCCGCACCGCCTGCAGTCGGGCCCGGATGTCGTCGACGACAGTCTGCGGGTTCCGGGCCGCGTCCACCTCGACGGCCGCGACGGCGCGATAGGTCGGTTCTCGGCGCGACAGCAGGTCCGCATAGCGCCGACGTGGGTCGGGGTCGGCGAGCAACGGTCGGTCGGACGCCGCGACGCGCGCGAACCCGGTGTCGGGGCCGACCCTGAGATACACCACGGCGTGGCCGGCGAGCGCCTCGCGGATCGTGTCGGTCATCACCGCTCCTCCGCCCAGCGAGACCACACCGTCGAACCGGCCCAGAACGTCGGTGACGACCTCGGACTCCAGCCGGCGGAAGGCCGGTTCGCCGTCGGCGGCGAAGATGTCCGGGATGCTTCTGCCGGAGCGGCGTTCGAGTTCGTCGTCGGTGTCGCAGAAGGCGACGCCGAGAGCGTGGGCCAGTGCGCGGCCGACGGTCGACTTGCCCGCTCCCATCGGGCCGACGAGAACCGCGGCCGGACGGCCGGTGGCCTGTGCCGTCACGACTGCGGGTGCGGCGGACGGCTCTCGATCACGTCGAGGTAGCTGCGCAGGTTGGCGGCGGTCTCGGAGACCGAGTCGCCGCCGAACTTCTCCAGCGCCGCCTGTGCCAGCACCAGCGCGACCATCGCCTCGGCGACCACACCCGCGGCGGGCACGGCGCACACGTCGCTGCGCTGGTGGATGGCGGTGGCGGGCTCGCCCGTGGTCATGTCGACGGTCGACAGCGCCCGAGGGACCGTCGAGATCGGCTTCATCGCGGCCCGGACACGGACCGACTCGCCGTTGGTCATCCCGCCTTCCAGCCCGCCCGCACGATTGGTGGAGCGAAGCACCCCATCGGCTCCGGGGACCATCTCGTCGTGGGCCTGGCTGCCGCGACGCCGCGCCGTCTCGAAGCCGTCACCGACCTCGACGCCCTTGATGGCCTGGATGCCCATCAGGGCCGCGGCCAGCCGAGCATCGAGCCTTGTCTCGCCGCTGACGTGCGAGCCGAGTCCGATCGGGACACCAGTGGCGATCACCTCGACGACGCCGCCGAGCGTGTCGCCGTCGCGCTTGGCGGCCTCGATCTCGTCGATCATCGACTGCTCGGCGTCCTTGCCGAAGGCGCGGACCGGGCTCTCGTCGATCGCCGACAGATCGGCGGCGGTCGGCGCGGGACCGTCGTACGGCGTACTCGCACCGATCGAGACGACGTGCGAGACGATCTCGATGCCGAAGACCTGCCGCAGGAAGTTCCGGGCCACCGTGCCCGCGGTGACGCGCGCCGCCGTCTCCCGTGCGCTCGCCCGCTCCAGCACCGGACGGGCGTCGTCGAAGCCGTATTTCAGCATGCCGGAGTAGTCGGCGTGCCCGGGTCGCGGGCGGGTCAGCGCCGCATTGCGCGCGCTGCCCTCGAGTTCCTCGGCGTCGACCGGATCGGCCGACATCACCTGTTCCCACTTGGGCCACTCGGTGTTGCCGATCTCGACGGCCACCGGGCCGCCCATCGTCAGCCCGTGGCGGACTCCGCCGATCATCGTGACCTTGTCGGCCTCGAACTTCATACGGGCGCCGCGGCCGTAGCCCAGCCGGCGGCGGGCCAGTTGTTCGGCGATGTCGGACGAGGTGATCTCCACTCCGGCGACCATCCCCTCGACGAGGGCCACCAGGGCCGGGCCATGGGATTCTCCGGCAGTTATCCAGCGCAACACAATGGTCAATTGTTCCAGAAGGGTCCACCGGCGGCACAGGCAGGCACTCCGGACGGTTCCGCCGTCGCGCACCGGTCATGTCAGCAGCAGGAACAGGATGGTCGACGCCGCGAGTGCGGGCCCGTGCGGCAGGCTGGTCTTTCTGGCGACACCGCAGGTCACGAGGGAGATCACCGCCGCCGCCACCACGACGAGGCCGCTCACGATCGGTTCACCGACCAACGCGCCGCACGGCACGGCGAGCTTGACGTCGCCGCCACCGCAGTGTCCGCGCGCGAAGCCCAGCACATACGGCACGACGGCGACCGCCGCCGACGCTCCGACGACGGGCAGACACACCGCCACGGCGGCGGTGCCCACCATCGCCGGAACGACCACGGAGTTCGGGATGCGCCCGGTCCGGCGGTCGATCGCGGCGACGAGCAGAAGCCAGGCGGCTGCCAGAAGTTCGGGGACCATCGCTCGAGCGTCCTCGTCCCCTGTGGACCGCGACAATCACCCGATCCACAGGCCCCGACACCCGACCGGGGTCGACTCAGAGCGCCAGACCGACCGCCGCAGCCATGGCGGCCTTCGGGGCAGGTCTGCCGGTGAACTGCTCCACCTGGCTGTAGGCCTGGTTCAACAACATCACCAGTCCCCCGACCACGGTGCCGCCGGCGGCGGCCGTCGCGGCGGCGAGCGGCGTCGGCCACGGGTCGTAGATCACGTCGATCAGGCGCGGCGTGGCGGTCACCGCCGGAATCAGCGCCTCGGCGGCCGGCGCCGGCACTGTCGACACGGTGACGTCGGCGGCCGCGCACGCCTGACGCACCGTCGCGCCGCCGTCGAAGGGCACCACCTCCACCGACAGGCCGAGTTGCTCGGCGAGGTCGCACGCGCCGCGCGCCCGCTGGGCACTGCGTGCGACGATCGACACCGCTGAGACGCCGGCGTCGGCCAGCGCCGCTAGCGTCGGCAGAGCGGTTCCGCCCGCGCCTATCACCACGGCTCGCGATGCCCCGGCCGGGAGTCCGGCCGCTGCCAGCGCGCCGGTCATCCCGTCCACGTCGGTGCAGTCGGCCCGCCACCCGGCGTCGGTGCGCACCAGGGTGTTGGCCGATCCGATCAATTCGGCTCGGCGCGTCCGCTCGTCGGCGAAGGCCAGCGCCGCGAGCTTGCCGGGCATGGTCACCGAGAAACCGATCCATTCGGCACCCGCGCGGGAGACACGGTCGGGAAGCTGCTCCGCCGTGGTGTCGATGGCCTCGTACGTCCAGCCTCGCAGACCCAGCGCCCGGTAGGCCGCACGGTGCAGCGCCGGGGACTTGGAGTGCGCCACCGGCGAGCCGAGCACCGCGGCCTTGCGTGGTACGGGGTCCACGGGATTCTCGCCCGTCATTCGCAGCCGGTGGTCAGGAGCTTGTTCTTGCACGCCACCTGACGGTTCTTCTTGTGCTGGTCGAAGGTCTTCGAGAACAGCGTGGTGCCCTGCTTGTCGACGGTGACGAAGTACAGCCAGTCGCCGCTGGCGGGATTCAGCGTGGCGTGGAGCGCACGCTCACCGACCGCACCGATCGGTGTGATCGGCAAGCCCTCGTGCTGGTAGGTGTTCCAGGCGTTCTCGTCCTTGTAGACGTCACCGCGCACATCGACGTCCGTGACGGCCGCGGTGTAGTTGATCGTCGAATCCATCTCCAGCCGCTGTCCGGCCTTGAGCCGGTTCAAGATCACGCGGGCGACCTTGGGGAAGTCCTCGTCCTTGTTCGCCTCGCGTTCGACGATCGACGCCGTCACCAGGTTCTGGTAGGGCGTGAGTCCGGTGTTGTTGTCGGACTGCAGGCCCCATGCCGTGAAGCGCTTGTCGGAGTTGGTGATCAGGGTGTGCAGTATCTCCACGGCGGACATCCGCGGGTCGAGATCCTCCCACGCACCCGAGGCGATGAGCCCCTCGATCCGGCGATGGTCGTTGCCGAGCCGGTTGAACGCCTCGAGCGCCCACGACGGGATGCCGAGTTCGGTGGCGCTGGCGGTCGCGGCGGCCTCCATCAGCTGATCGACGGTGACCCCGTAGGTCTGATCGTCGGTCTTCACCGTCGTCGCGTCGGCGATCCGCTGGAAGATGCCCGGCGTCGTCTTGCCGTCGACGCCCTTCTTGGTATCGAGCTGCAGACCTTCGGGCACCACCATGAAACCGACGCGATTGTCGCTGCCCTGCATCTTCTGCACCGCCGCCTCGGCCGAGATGCCCTTGGGCAGTTTGTAGAAGCCCGCGGCGACGGTGTCGTTGCCGGTGGCGTTGACGAAGGCCTTGCGGCTGCCGACAACGCCGGCGTCGGTGAGAGTGTCGCCGATGTCACGCACCGTCGCATCGCTCTGGATCTCCACCAGCGCCGAGCCGTGCCCGGTGCTGCTGTCGTAGTCGGTGCTGGAGTCGAAGACGCCGAGCGCCTTCAGCGCGATGCCCGCCAGGACCAGGATGACCACGAGGAGGATCGCCAGAACGGCGACGACCACCTTGCGGTTGCGCTTGCGGGCGGGCATCGGACGATCGACGAGATCGGCGTCCTCATCGGCGGCGCCGGCCGGCGCATAGCCCGCCGCCGCGACGTCCTGGCCCACGGTGCCCGCGGCTCGAGGGTCCGCGGACGCGTACTCGGCAGGTGCATGGTCGGCCGGCGCATACTCAGCCGATGAATAGTCGGTCGGCGCATAGTCGGTGGCGGCGTACTCCGCCGGCGGCGCGTCGTACCGGGCGTGCGATCCGGTGGTCTCGCCCGGGGTGACGTCGTCCTGCGTGACATCCAGGATGTCGAAGAGACCGGTCGGCTCGGGTTGTTGCACCGGCTGAGCCTGTGGGACCTGAGTCTGTGGGACCTCGGTCTGGGGCACCTGAGTCTGCGGGACCTGAGTCTGCTGCTCCTGCGCGTGACGTGCCGGCGGGTTCACGATCGTCGGCGGTTCCGTCGAGTGCGGCGAGGTCCGCGGTTCGGTGAAGCTCAGCCCCTCCACCTCGGTCGGGCGGTACTGGACCTGGAAGTACGGCGACGGCTCGCCGGCAGGCGGCTCCGGGGTCCGGTACTCGATCGTCGGATCCGGCAGTGAATCCCCCACCCGGACGATCGGAATGCTGCCCGTCGTCGTCGGATCACCGGGCGCACGCCGGCGGCGATGCCGGTTGCCCGACTGTCCGGCGCCCATCGACTCCGCGAAGTAGCGGCGCCGGTCTCCGTCAGACGGCAATCGTCCGCCGGATCCTTCGCTGCGCGGGTCGTCCTGGTCAGACACTTGAGAGATTCCTCCTCGTCGGCTGGCGGCTCATCGTTGCGCGTCGAGCCATCCCTGAAGGATAGCGACAGCCGCAGCCTGATCCACGACGGCACGCGCGTCTTTCGCTTTCACTCCCGACGCACGCAGCGCAGCAGTCGCAGTGACTGTGGTGAGCCTCTCGTCGTAGAACTCGATCGCGACTCCGTCGGCTTCGGCCGCCAGTTGACGTCCGAAATACCGCGCGGCACGGACCGCCGGTCCCTCTTCGCCGCGCAGTGTCCGCGGCAGGCCGATCACCACGCCGATCGCCTCGTACTCGGCGATGATCTCCACGATCCGCGCCACGTCGGAACCGTCCTTGGCGCGCCGGACCGTCTCGACCGGGGTCGCCAGGATTCCGTCGGGGTCGCACACCGCGACCCCGACGCGCACGCTTCCCACGTCGATGGCGATGCGGCGTCCGCGAGGTGAGATCACCGGCCGCCGACGACCTCGCGCAGCCGCGCCAGAGCGGCGTCGATGCCCGCGGCGTCGGTGCCCGAGCCCTGTGCCAGGTCCGGCTTGCCGCCGCCCCGGCCCGACACCAGCGGTGCCAGTTCCTTCACGAGGTCGCCCGCCTTGACACCGGCCGCGCGCGCGGCGTCGGTGGTGCCGATCGCGAACGGGACCTTGCCGTCGGCCGACGAGAAGAGTGCGACAACCGCATTGCGGTCGGCGACGCGGCCACGGAGGTCGGTCACCAGTCCGCGCAGGCCGTTCGCGTCCACACCGTCCGCGACGCGGGCCGCCACGAGCAGCGTGTCACCGACGGTGACGGCCTCGTCGATCAGGCCCGCGACCGCTGCCCGGGACTGCTCCGCCCGCAGTGCCGCGACGGTCTTCTCGGCCTCCTTGAGCTTCAGGACCAACTGCTCGACCCGATCGGGCACCTCCTCGGAGGGCACCTTGAGGGACGCGGCCAGGCCGGCCATCAGGGCACGCTCCCGCGAGAGGTAGCGGAAGGAGTCCATGCCGACGTATGCCTCGACGCGGCGCGTGCCCGACCCGACCGACGACTCGCCGATCACCGTGATCGGACCGATCTGCGCCGAGCTCGCCACATGGGTGCCGCCGCAGAGTTCCATCGAGAACGGTCCGCCGATCTCGACCACCCGGACGCGGTCACCGTAGTTCTCGCCGAACAGCGCCATGGCCCCCATCGCCTTGGCCTTCGCCAGATCGGTCTCGAAGGTGTTCACCGCGTAGTTGGCTTCCACCGCCTGGTTGGCGATCCGCTCGATCTCCTCGCGCTGAGCGTCCGTGAGCCCACTGCCTGCATGGAAGTCGAAACGCAGGTAACCCGGACGGTTCAGCGAACCGGCCTGGGTGGCGGTGGGACCGAGGACCTCCCGCAGTGCGGCGTGCACCATGTGCGTCCCCGAATGCCCCTGAGTGGCGCCGTGACGCCAGCCCGCGTCCACCGCGGCGAGCACCTCGTCGCCCTCGACGATCTCGCCCTCGTCGACCACCACCCGGTGCAGCCACACCTTCTTGCCGACCTTCTGGACGTCTCGGACGGCCAGCCGCACACCGTCTCCGGTGGTGATCGTTCCCCGGTCGGCCATCTGGCCGCCCGACTCGGCGTAGAGGGGGCTGCGGTCGAGGATCAGTTCCAGTTCGGTGCCGGGGGCGGCGGACCGGACACGCTGACCGTCGGCCACCAGGCCCAGTACGCGAGCCTCCGACACCAGTTCGTCGAAACCGGTGAACTCGGTGGGTCCGCGGTCGAGGAACTCGCGGTACACCGACTGGTCGGCGTGCGACGACTTGCGCGCACTCGCATCGGCCTTCGCGCGGCGGCGCTGCTCGCCCATCAGCTCGGAGAAGCCCTCGCGGTCCACCTCCAGACCCGCTTCGGCCGCCATCTCCAGGGTCAGGTCGATCGGGAAGCCGTAGGTGTCGTGGAGGGTGAAGGCGTCGCTGCCGCTGATCGAGGTGCTTCCGGCCCTCTTGGTGGCGTCGGCCGCCTCCGAGAACAGCTTGGAGCCCGCTGCCAGCGTCCGGGCGAAGGTGGTCTCCTCGGCCACCGCGACCGACAGGATGTGGGCCCGCTGCTGCTCCAATTCGGGGTACGACGGGCTCATCACATCGATCACTTCGGCGATGATCCGCTCCATCGTGGCCTCGCCGCCGCCGGTGGTGCCCGACCCCAGCAGCCGCATGGACCGCACGATGCGACGCAGCAGTCGGCGCAGCACGTACCCGCGACCGTCGTTCGCGGGAACCACACCGTCGCCGATCAGCATCGCCGCGGTGCGGGCGTGGTCGGCGACCACGCGGAAGCGGACGTCGTCCTCGTGCTTGCCCGCTCCGTACTCGCGGCCGGTGCGGCGGGACGCGAGGTCGATGATCGGCTTGAGCAGGTCGGTCTCGTAAACGTTGTCGACGCCCTGCAGCAGGCAGGCGACCCGCTCGATGCCCATGCCGGTGTCGATGTTCTTCTTCGGCAGCGGACCGAGGATCTCGTAGTCGTCCTTGCTGGTGCCCTCACCGCGTTCGTTCTGCATGAAGACGAGATTCCAGATCTCGATGTACCGGTCCTCGTCGGCCTCGGGACCGCCTTCGACGCCGTACTCGGGACCGCGGTCGTAGAAGATCTCCGAACACGGACCGCACGGTCCGGGCACGCCCATCGACCAGTAGTTGTCGGCCATGCCGCGCCGCTGAATCCGTTCGGACGGCACGCCGATCTCGTCACGCCAGATGCTCTCGGCCTCGTCGTCGTCGAGGTACACCGTCGGCCACAGCCGCGTCGGGTCGATGCCGTATCCGCCGTCCTCGACCGAATTGGTCAGCAGTTCCCACGCGAACCGGATCGCCTCGCGCTTGAAGTAGTCGCCGAAGGAGAAGTTGCCCGCCATCTGGAAGAAGGTGTTGTGGCGGGTGGTGATCCCGACCTCTTCGATGTCGAGGGTGCGCACGCACTTCTGCACGCTCGTCGCGCGGGTGTACGGCGGTGTCTGGTCGCCGAGGAAGAAGGGCTTGAAAGGCACCATGCCGGCGTTGACGAACAGAAGGTTCGGATCGTCCAGAATCAGCGAGGCGCTCGGCACCTCGGTGTGTCCGGCGCGGATGAAGTGATCCAGGAATCGCTTCCGGATTTCATGCGTCTGCACTGCGGCGGTGTCCTTCGTAGAAGTCGGGCAGAGAATCAACAGCCGAGTTTACGCCCCACCGGCGCGTCACCTGCGGGAGCGCCCCCGGGAAGTGAGCCCGCGCACGATGGAGCGCAGACGACCCACGCGCGGGGCGAGTTCCCGTTCGAATCCGTGGTCGGTCGGCTCGTAGTAGTCGACGCCGACGAGCGCGTCCGGTGCGTACTGCTGCGCCAGCACCCCGTCGGGGTCGTCGTGCGGGAACCGGTATCCGATCGCGTTGCCCAACTTCTTGGCTCCCGCGTAATGACCGTCGCGCAGATGCGGCGGGACGGCGCCGGCCTTGCCCGCCGCCACATCGGTCATCGCCTTCCCCAGCGCCGACGTCACCGCACCGGACTTCGGCGCGGTCGCCAGATGGACGGTGGCCTGGGCCAACGCGAGCTGCGCCTCGGGCATCCCGACCATCTGCACCACCTGCGCGGCGGCGACCGCCGCCTGCAGCGCCGTCGGGTCGGCCATGCCGATGTCCTCACTGGCGTGGATCATCAATCGCCGCGCGATGAACCGGGGATCCTCCCCCGCGGTGATCATCCTCGCCAGATAGTGCAGCGCGGCGTCGACATCCGATCCGCGGATCGACTTGATGAAGGCACTCGTGACGTCGTAGTGCTGATCGCCGTCACGGTCGTAGCGGACCGCGGCCCGGTCGATGGCGGCTTCCACGTCGGCGACCTCGATCACATCGCCGGCCTCGGCCGCGTCCGCGCTCGCCTCCAGTGCGGTCAGCGCGCGCCGCGCGTCACCGCCCGCCACCGCGACCAGGTGGTCGAGCGCCTCGTCAGACAGTTCCACCGAGCCGTCGAGGCCGCGCGGATCGGCGACGGCCCGGCGCAGCACGGTCTTGACGTCGTTGTCGGTCAGCGATCGCAACTGGAGCACCAGCGACCGCGACAGCAGCGGCGCGACCACCGAGAACGACGGATTCTCCGTGGTCGCCGCCACCAGCAGCACGATCCGGTTCTCCACGGCGTCCAGGAGCGCGTCCTGCTGAGTCTTCGAGAACCGGTGGACCTCGTCGATGAACAGCACCGTCTGCTGTCCGTGCGCCAGCCGTCGCCGGGCCATGTCTATGACGGCACGGACTTCCTTGACGCCCGACGAGAGTGCCGAGAGCGCCTCGAAACGACCGCCGGTGGCCTGGCTGATGAGCGAGGCCATCGTGGTCTTGCCGGTGCCGGGCGGACCGTAGAGCAGTACCGACGCGGCACCCGAACCGGCGATCAGCCGCCGCAGCGGCGAACGCCCGCCGAGCAGATGTTCCTGGCCGACGATCTCATCGAGCGACGCCGGACGCATCCGGACGGCGAGCGGCGGCGCGGGCCGACCGGCCGCACCGGACTCGACCGCGTCACCGGAATCGTCCGGTGTCCCGAACAGACCGTCGTCCACAGCTCCCGATCACCCGAACCAGTAGATCCGCAGGGCCTCTTGCATCCGGTCCGCGGCGTCGATGAACTCGCCGCCGACATCGTACGAGTCCCCCGAATCGGCGAGGTCGGCCCACCGGGACAGCACCACGCGCGCGTCCGTGGTGTGCAGCGCCCAGTCGTGTCCGCTGGAGTCGCCGCGGATGAGCCAGTAGGTGGACAGCCACACCCACAGCGCACGCGCGTGGAAGATCCGTTCGGCGAGGCCGCGATCGCTGATCGACGGCCACAGCGGCTTCACCTCGCCGCGCCAGGCGTCGGCGAGGGACTTCTCCAACTCGAGCCGCTCGGGCACCACATCGACGGCGAGCCGGGCCGGGAAGGTCGCGAGTGCGTACGCCACATCGAGTGCCGCATCGCGGAACTCGCCCCACTCGTAATCCATGAACTGGACGCCGTCACCGTTGATGAGAATGTTCTCCGGGCCGACGTCGGCCGGGCTGAACGCCCGGAAGTCCCCTTCGTCGAACAGCCGCAGGCTGTTCTCGAGCGTCTCGCGGGCGCCTGCCGGCAACTCGACGTCGATGCGTTCGAGAATCTGCTCATACGCGTCCACCGAGGCCGCGGCCTCGTCGACGATGCCGCCGTCGGAGGCGAAGATGCGCGAGGCGGTGCCGCCGCGGTCCTTGCCGCTGATGTGCATCAGGGTGCGGAAGTCCTCTTCGCCCCCGAGAGTGGCGGCGTGCATCCGGCCGAGCGCCTGCCCCCACGCGCTCACACCCCGTTCCACCTCGTCGGCGTCGTTGGAGCCGAGCAGTTCCACCATCGGCCGGCCGTGGCCGAGGTCGGTGAGCACCAGAATGCGCGCCTCCAGTTCGGAGGCGAGGAGCTGGGGCCCGGGCCGCGAACGGGTGGGCAGCGCCGTGGCGTAACGGTAGGACGCGATCTCGCGGAGCACCTGCGACGCGGGAGTCTGCTGGTCGAAGGCCTTGACGACGACGGTTCGGTCCAGCGACACCGGGTTGTCGAGCACGCGGGCCCGGATGACGGTGGACCGCCCGGTCCCGCCGAGGTCCTCGGGTCCGTCGAGCCGCACCGCGGTGCCCGCGCGCTTGGCGAGGACGCCTTCGGCGGCCTCCAGAACTGACGTGATCCGTTCGTCAGCGATTACAGTCATGGCTTCCTCAGGCTTCGGACGCCTTCGTTCCGGCGGCGGCACCGGCCTCGTCCACCTTCTTCTTGTCCGAGTTGTTCTCCGGCTTCTGCGGCTTCGCGTCGATGCCGGTCTCCTTGCGCTGCTCGGGAGTGATCGGCGCCGGAGCGTCGGTCAGCGGGTCGATGCCGCCTCCCGACTTCGGGAAGGCGATCACCTCGCGGATCGACGGCTCGCCGGCGAGCAGTGCGGTGATCCGGTCCCAGCCGAAGGCGATGCCGCCGTGCGGCGGCGCACCGTACGAGAAGGCGTCGAGCAGGAAGCCGAACTTCTCCTGCGCGTCCTCCTCGCTGATGCCCATGATCTTGAAGACACGCTCCTGCACATCGCGACGATGGATGCGGATCGAACCGCCGCCGATCTCGTTGCCGTTGCAGACGATGTCGTAGGCGTAGGCCAGCGCCTCGCCGGGGTTCGATTCGAGCAGATCCATCGACTCGGGCTTCGGCGAGGTGAAGGCGTGGTGGACGGCCGTCCACGCGCCCGTCCCCACCGCGACGTCGCCGGCGGCCGTGGCGTCGTCGGCCGGCTCGAACAGCGGGGCGTCGACGACCCAGGTGAACGCCCAGTCGCCGTCCTTGATGAGTCCGAGCTTCTCGGCGATCTCACCGCGGGCCGCGCCCAGCAGCGCCCGCGAGCTCTTGACCGCACCGGCCGCGAAGAAGACGCAGTCGCCCGGCTGGGCTCCGACGTGAGCCGCCAGACCTTCGCGCTCGGCGTCGGAGATGTTCTTCGAGACCGGCCCCGTGAGGCTGCCGTCCTCCTGGACCAGCACGTACGCCAGGCCGCGGGCGCCGCGCTGCTTGGCCCACTCCTGCCAGGCGTCGAGCTGCCTGCGCGGCTGCGACGCGCCGCCGGGCATCACCACGGCGCCGACGTACGGCGCCTGGAAGACGCGGAACGGGGTGTCGGCGAAGAACTCGGTGCACTCGACGAGTTCGATGTCGAAGCGCAGATCGGGCTTGTCGCTGCCGAAGCGCCGCATGGCGTCCGCGTACGTCATCCGCGGGATCGGCGTGGTGATCTCGACGCCGATCAGCTTCCACAGCGCCGCGAGGATCTCCTCGGCGAGGGCGATCACGTCGTCCTCGTCGACGAAGCTCATCTCGATGTCGAGCTGGGTGAACTCCGGCTGCCGGTCGGCGCGGAAGTCCTCGTCCCGGTAGCAGCGTGCGATCTGGTAGTACCGCTCCATGCCCGCGACCATCAGCAACTGCTTGAACAGCTGCGGGCTCTGCGGCAGTGCGTAGAACGATCCCGGCTGCAGTCGCGCGGGCACGAGGAAGTCGCGGGCGCCCTCGGGTGTCGACCGGGTCAGCGTCGGCGTCTCGATCTCGACGAAGTCGTGCGCACCCAGCACCGACCGCGCCGCCGCACTCACCTGCGAGCGCAGCCGGATGGCCTTCGCCGGTCCCTCGCGGCGCAGATCGAGGTAGCGATGGCGCAGTCGCGCCTCCTCGCCGGGCTGCTCGTCGAGCTGGAACGGGAGCGGAGCCGACTCGTTGAGGACCACGAGTTCGCGGGCGTTGATCTCGATCGCACCGGAGGCGAGCGAGGCGTTCTCGCTGCCTTCCGGCCGGACCTCCACCTCGCCGGTGACCTGGACGCAGTACTCGGCACGCAGCCGATGAGCCGCTTCGGCGACCTGTTCGTCGCGGAAGACCACCTGCACCAGACCGGACGAGTCACGCAGATCGATGAAGACGACTCCACCGTGGTCGCGCCGGCGCGCCACCCATCCGACGACGGTGACGGTCTGCGAGGCGTCCTCACGACGCAACGATCCGGCGAAATGAGTGCGGAGCACTGGGTTCCTTCCTTCTGCGCAGCACAGAGCTGCCAGGGTTCACGCTGTTCCAGCCGATTCTACGGACCCCCACCGACAAAGCGACAGTCGCATCGACGTCACGGCCGGCCGCCGATGTCGCGGCTACTGTAAGCCCATGACGTTTCGAGGGAGCGGCCCGCTCGAGGGCGGGAATGTGAGCGCCGGCGGCTCGGGAGGAGGCGGCGGGCGCATGGTCGTCGGGGGCGCGGCCGGCATCGTCGTGGCGATCGTGGCGCTGCTGTTCGGTATCAACCCCGGGGACATTCTCGGCGGAGGCTCGGACTCGTCGTCGAACCAGCAGGTCGCCGGTTCGGGCGCCGGTTCGAACAACGCCGAGATGCAGCGCCATCTCGACAGTTGCACCGTCGAGATGGCCAACACCGACGACGCGTGCCGCATCAAAGCCACGACGATCAGCCTCGACAAGGTGTGGTCGAACCTGATGCGGGGCTACACCCAGCCCAAGACGGTGGTCTTCAGCGGCAGCGTGAACACGGCGTGCGGCGCCGCGTCGTCGGCGATGGGGCCGTTCTACTGTCCGGGCGACGAGACCGCCTACTTCGATCCGTCGTTCTTCGCCGACCTCAAGAGGATGGGCGGGTCCGACGGTCCGCTGGCCCAGGAGTACGTCGTCGCGCACGAGTTCGGCCATCACGTCGAGAACCTGACCGGCGTGCTGGCGAAGGGGCAGCGCATGGGCAACGCCGGCTCGGTGCGCATCGAACTCCAGGCCGACTGCCTCGCGGGCGTGTGGGCCCATCATGCCGACAAGGGTCCCGACGCGATGCTGGAACCGCTGTCCGACGAGCAGATCCAGACCGTGATCCAGAGCGCCAAGGCCATCGGCGACGACACCATCCAGGGCTCGCGCTCCAACCCGGAGAGCTGGACGCACGGTTCGGCGGCGCAGCGCGTCCGCTGGTTCAAGATCGGCTACGACGGCGGCGACGCCCGCCGGTGCGACACCTTCGCGACCAACGACCTCTGATCGCGCCGGCTCAGGCCAGCGCGGCGACCACCGACGCGACCGCGTCGTCCAGGCCGATCCGGCGCTGTTCGCCGTTCGACAGATCCTTGAGCTCGATCGTGCGCTCCTCGAGTTCGCGATCCCCGAGAACCAGGGCGAGGCGGGCACCCGAGCGGTCGGCCGCCTTCATCGCGCCCTTCAGTCCGCGATCACCGTAGGCGAGGTCGACGCTGACGCCCGCGGCACGCAACTGCGCTGCGAGCGAGACCAGCTCACTCTTGGCCGCGGTTCCGAGGGGAACGCCGAATACCTGAACCCGGCCTTCGCCGGCCACCGAGACGCCTTCGGCCTCCAGCGCCAGCACCGTCCGGTCCACGCCGATCCCGAAACCGATGCCCGAGAGATCCTGCTTGCCTCCCACCTGACGCATCAGACCGTCGTAGCGCCCACCGCCGCCGATCCCCGACTGCGCGCCGAGACCGTCGTGGACGAACTCGAAGGTGGTCTTGGTGTAGTAGTCCAGCCCGCGCACCAGGCGCGGATTGATCACGTACTCGACGCCCAGCCGGTCGAGGTGACCCCGGACCTGCTCGAAGTGATCGCGTGCCGAGTCGCTCAGGTGGTCGAGCATCAGCGGTGCGCTCGCGGTCGCCTCCTTGATCTCCGGCCGCTTGTCGTCGAGCACGCGCAACGGATTGATCTCCGCTCTCGCGCGCGTCGCCTCGTCGAGGTCGAGACCGAACAGGAACTGCTGCAACGCTTCCCGGTACTGCGGGCGGCAGGTGTCGTCGCCCAGCGAAGTGAGTTCGAGTCGGTAGCCGGACAGACCGAGACGCTTGTATCCCTCGTCGGCCACCGCGATCACCTCGGCGTCGAGCGCGGGGTCGTCGACGCCGATGGCCTCGATCCCGACCTGCTGGAGCTGGCGGTAGCGGCCGGCCTGCGGCCGCTCATACCGGAAGAAGGGGCCCGCGTAGCAGAGCTTGACCGGGAGCTGGCCGCGATCGAGACCGTGCTGGATCACCGCGCGCATGACGCCCGCCGTGCCCTCCGGACGCAGCGTCACCGAGCGGCCGCCGCGATCGGCGAAGGTGTACATCTCCTTGCTGACGACGTCGGTCGACTCGCCGACGCCGCGGGCGAAGAGCGCGGTGTCCTCGAAGATCGGCAGTTCGATGTGCCCGTAGCCCGCGCGGTGCGCCGCGCCGGTCAGTGCGTTCCGTACCGCGAGGAAGTCCGCCGAGGCCGGCGGGAAGTAGTCGGGGATGCCTTTCGGCGCCGCAAATTCTCCACTCACAGTCCGAAACGTCCTTTCTTGTTCGCATCGGGAAGATCGAGCAGGAACGGGTTGGAGGCCCGCTCGGCTCCGATCGTGGTCTGAGGTCCGTGACCCGGGAGGATCACGACGTCGTCGCCGCGCACCATCAGCTTGTCCGCGATCGACTCGAGCAGCGTGCGGTGGCTGCCGCCGGGCAGGTCGGTCCGGCCGATCGACCCATTGAACAGTACGTCGCCGGAGAAGCAGACCTCACCCGAGTCCGGCGTCAGCAGCACACTGCCCAGCGAGTGCCCGGGCGCGTGGTCCACCGACCATCGGATTCCCGCCGCGTCCACGTCCTCGCCGTCGACGAACTCGATGACCTTCTCCGGTTCGACGAAGGTCATGTCGCCGATCATCGACGACAGCGCGCTGCCCAGGCCCATGCCGGGATCGGTCAGCATCGGGCGGTCGTCGGCGTGGATGTACACCGGGATCGAATACTCGTCGGCGAGTTCGGCGGCATTCCAGGTGTGGTCGAGATGACCGTGGGTCAGGAAGACGGCCACCGGCGTCAGGTCGTATTCGGCGAGCGCCGCGCGAACCTGGGGCGCTGCGTCCTGGCCCGGATCGATGATGACCGCGTCGCTTCCCCGGTCCTCGGCGACCAGATAGCAGTTGGTCTGGAACATGCCCGCGGGGAATCCGGCGATCAGCACGGTGGCACACCTCCTCGTCAACGCCCGGCGATCTGCAGGGCGACACGTCGGAGTCCATTGTCTCATCGGCCCCGAAGACCGCTGCGATAGCATGGGGCGCGCTGCCGTGACAGTGCTCAGTCCCACATGCCGCACAGGAGGTTCCACCAGCGTGTCGTCCAACGAAGAGCGTCGCGACGCTGCCCGCCGCAAGCTGGAAGAGCGGCTCGAGAGCGAGCGCCGTGCCGCACGGCAGCGGCGGATCACGATCATCTCAGTGTGCAGCGTGGTGGTGCTGGCCGCGGTCGCCGTCGGCGGCTACTTCTACTACCGGCATTGGGACGACCAGCGGCACACCGAATGCACGTACACCAAGACGCCCAACGATCTGGACCAGCAGCTCAAGTCGCTCGAAGAGCAGCTCAAGACCGCGCCGGCCGATCAGAAGGCCAAGGGCGAGCAGTACATCGCATTCATGCGCGAGGGTGCAGGCAAGCTGCGCACCTCCCCGATGCCGGAGAGCCGGACACTCAACACCGGCACCGTCGGATGGACGCTGGACACCAACCTCGGACAGGTGCCGATCACCCTGGACCGCTCCGAGGCGCCGTGCAATGTGAACGCGATCGTCTCGCTCTCCGACAACCACTACTACGACGGCACCGACTGCCACCGGCTCGCGCAGAGCGATCAGCTCCACATCCTGCAGTGCGGCGACCCGACGCGCACCGGCGCCGGCGCCCCCGGCTGGAGCAGTCCCGACGAGAACCCCACGAACCTCAAAGAGGGCGAGATCAGCCCGCAGATGTTGCAGATGGGCATGACTCCCCCGGTGGTCTACCCGCGCGGCACCGTCGCGATCGCGAACCGGAACGACGAACAGAACGGCGTCGCCAACACCGGCAGCGCCCAGTTCTTCATCGTGACCAAGGACACCCAGCTCACCCCGACCCTCGCCGTGGTCGGCAAGGTCGACGACGCCGGCATGAAGATCATCGACAAGGTGGTCGCGGGCGGCATCGATCCGGGTCCAATCGGCACCGACACCAACGGTTTCCCGAAGACCCCGCTGCAGATCAAGTCGACCTCGATCACCGAGTAGCCCGAGCAGAGTGCCCCTGCTCCCCGGCTCGTCGAGCCAGGGAGCGAAGCGGCACGGCGCATCGAGACACACCCGCGCGATCTCGATACGCTCCGTCGCTGCGCTCCTCCGCTACTCGAAAACCCTGTTATCCAGGCCCGTCGAGAAAGCCGAGGGAAGCAAAGCGACACGGGCACATCGAGACCCACCCGCAATCTCGACACGCTCCGTCGCTCCGCTGCGCCCCAGGCCGGTCGAGAAAGCCAAGAGAGCGAAGCGACACGGCGCATCGAGACACACACGCAATCTCGACACGCTCCGTCGCTGCCCTGCTACCCAGGCCAGTCGAGAAAGCCAAGAGAGCGAAGCGACACGGCGCATCGAGACACACGCACAACCTCGATACGCTCCGTCGCTCCGCTGCTACCCAGGCCAGTCGAGAAAGCCAAGAGAGCGAAGCGACACGGCGCATCGAGACACACGCACGCAATCTCGATACGCTCCGTCGCTGCGCTCCTCCGCTACTCGATGACCCTGTTATCCAGGCCGGTCGAGAAAGCCAAGAGAGCGAAGCGACACGGCGCATCGAGACACACGCACGCAATCTCGATACGCTCCGTCGCTGCGCTCCTCCGCTACTCGATAACCCTGTTATCCAGGCCCGTCGAGAAAGCCAAGAGAGCGAAGCGACACGGCGCATCGAGACACACGCACGCAATCTCGATACGCTCCGTCGCTCCGCTCCTCCGCTACTCGATGACCCTGAAGAGGCAGATAGCCCTGAACCAGGCCCGTCGCGCCCTCCGAACCCTCAAGGGGCGCGGGTCAGGCGGCGGACGTCACGCGGTAGACGTCGTAGACGCCCTCGACGTTGCGGACCACGTTCAGCACGTGGCCGAGATGCTTGGGGTCGCCCATCTCGAATGTGAACTTGCTGACCGCGACACGATCACGGTTGGTGGTGAGCGAGGCGGAGAGGATGTTGACGCGCTCGTCGGCGAGGACGCGGGTCACGTCGGAGAGCAGCCGGTGCCGATCGAGAGCCTCCACCTGGATCGCGACCAGGAACACCGAGGACGGGTTGGGCGCCCAACTCACCGGGACCAGGCGTTCGGGCTGCGACCGCAGGTCGTCGGCATTGGTGCAGTCGGAGCGGTGCACGCTGACGCCGCCGCCCCGGGTCACGAAGCCCAGGATCTCGTCGCCCGGCACCGGGGTGCAGCATTTGGCGAGCTTGACCAGCACGTTGTCGACGCCCTCGACCACGACGCCGCTGTCACCGCTCTGCCTGCTGCGGGTCGGCGACGACGGAGTGGCCCGATTGGCGATCTCCTCTTCGGCCGCGTCGACGCCGCCGAGCATCGCCACCAGCCGATGCACCACCCGTCCCGCGGGCACATGACCCTCTCCGACCGCCGTGTACAGCGCATCGACGTCGTTGAAGCCGAACTCCTTGGCCAGCGCGTTGATCGACTCGCCCGAGACCAGCCGGTGCACGGGCAGACCGCCGCGGCGGACCTCCTTGACGATCGCGTCCTTGCCGGCTTCGAGTGCCTCCTCGCGGCGCTCCTTGGCGAACCATTGGCGGATCTTGGCCTTGGCGCGGGGCGAGACGACGAAGTTCTGCCAGTCCTTGCTGGGTCCGGCGTTCTCGGCCTTGGACGTGAACACCTCCACCACTTCGCCGTTCTCCAGCGCCCGCTCCAGCGCCACCAGTCGCCCGTTCACGCGGGCTCCGATGCACCGGTGGCCGACCTCGGTGTGGACCGCGTACGCGAAGTCGATGGGCGTCGACCCCGCGGGGAGCGTGATCACGTCGCCCTTCGGGGTGAAGACGAAGATCTCCTTCACCGCGAGGTCGTAGCGCAGGGACTCGAGGAACTCCCCCGGGTCGGCCGCCTCCCGCTGCCAGTCGAGCAACTGCCGCATCCACGCCATGTCGTCGACCTCGGCGATGTCGGTCGCCTTGCGCCCCTTGCCCTTCCGGCCCTCCTTGTAGCGCCAGTGCGCGGCGATGCCGAACTCCGCGGTCCGGTGCATCTCGAAGGTGCGGATCTGCACCTCGAGCGGCTTGCCCTCGGGGCCGATCACCGTGGTGTGCAGCGACTGATACACGCCGAAGCTGGGTTGCGCGATGTAGTCCTTGAAGCGACCGGCCATCGGCTGCCAGAGCGAGTGGACCACGCCGATCGCGGCGTAGCAGTCGCGGACCTCGTCGCACAGGATGCGCATGCCGACGAGATCGTGGATGTCGTCGAAGTCCTTGCCCTTGACGATCATCTTCTGATAGATCGACCAGTAGTGCTTCGGCCGGCCTTCGACGGTGGCGGTGATGCGCGAGGCGCCGAGCGCGGTGTTGAGGTCGGAGCGCACGCGCGCGAGATAGGTGTCCCGGCTGGGTGCGCGGTCGGCGACGAGCCGGACGATCTCCTCGTACTTCTTCGGATGCAGAATCGCGAAGGCGAGATCCTCCAGTTCCCACTTCACGGTCGCCATGCCCAGCCGGTGCGCGAGCGGTGCGATCACCTCGAGGGTCTCGCGCGCCTTGCGGGCCTGCTTCTCGGGCGGGAGGAACCGCATGGTGCGCATGTTGTGGAGACGGTCGGCGACTTTGATGACCAGCACCCGCGGGTCACGCGCCATCGCGATGATCATCTTGCGAATGGTCTCGGCCTCCGCCGCACTGCCGAGCGCCACCTTGTCGAGTTTGGTGACGCCGTCGACCAGATGCGCCACTTCGGCGCCGAAGTCCGCCTCGAGCTTCTCCAAGGAGTAGCTGGTGTCCTCGACCGTGTCGTGCAGCAGCGCCGCCACCAGCGTGGTGGTGTCCATGCCCAGGTCGGCGAGGATGGTGGCGACCGCCAGTGGATGCGTGATGTACGGATCACCGGACTTGCGGAACTGGCCCGAGTGGGCCTCCTCCGCCACCGCATAGGCCTGCTGCAGGACGGCGACGTCGGCTTTCGGATACACCTCGCGGTGCAGACTCACGAGCGGTTCCAGGACCGGCGCGACCCCGCTGCGCGGCGGCGCCGTCATCCGCCGTGCCAAACGCGCTCGCACGCGGCGCGAACTCAGCGGTGAACCGTCGTCCGGGCGCTTGGTGTCGGGATCGCTCATAACGCGATGGTACTCAGCCGCGGCAGAGGTTATGCACTCGAACAGCGGGTCCGAGGTCCGCCGCGATCGTGGCCCGGCCGGGCAGATCCGCGAGTTCCATGATCACCGCGATCGCCTCGACCCGCGCGCCGGCGGATTCGAGCAGCCGGGTGGCGGCCACGACCGTGCCCCCGGTCGCCAGGACGTCGTCGACCACGGCGACACGGCGCCCCGTGAAGTCGATCCCCTCGGCCGGCACCTCGAGCCGCGACGTGCCGTATTCGAGCTGGTAGTCGACGCCGATGACCGGCGGCGGCAGCTTGCCCGCCTTACGGACCGCGACGAGACCTGTGCCCAGTTCGCGGGCCACGGCACCGCCGACGAGGAAGCCTCGCGCGTCGATGCCCGCGATGAGGTCGGCCCCCGCGCAGGCCTGGGCGAGTGCGCCGGTCACCGCGGCGAACGCCGCCGCATCGGCGAGAACGGGCGTCAGATCTTTGAATTCGACACCGGGCGAAGGGAAGTCGGCGACGAGCCGGGCATGCTGCTCGATCGCGGCCTGCGCCAGGCCCCGCAGGTCGGACGAGCGTTCGGTGAGGCTCACCCCGACACGCCCCAGCGGTCCATGTTCCAGCCGGTGCCCGACACGCCGAGCCCGGGGACCACATGCGTGACCGACGACGATTCCCGTGCGCGGACGGTGCCGAACAGCGGAACCGTCGGCAGCTCGTCCCACGCCGCCGTCTCGATCGTCCGCAGCAGCGGTAGCCGGGCGCTGTCGCTGCGCGTCGCCGCCAGCTCGGTGATCGCGTCGCTGACCTGCTTGTTACGGAAACCCGACAGGTTCAGCGGGTCGCCGCCGAAGAGTGCGTACGCCTCGGGGAAGCCCGATGCGGTGCTCGACGCGGCGAAGCTCCCGTCCGAGAGCAGCAGCGCGTCGACGTCCTTGCCGAGCGCGGTCACCGACAGATCGGGCGAGGCGACGTCCTCCACGGTGAAACCCGCGGGAGTGCAGGCGTCGGCGATCATCCGGACCGCGTCGGCGTTCTCCTGCGACTTCGCGAGGTATCCGATCCGGATCCGGGGTTTCGCGCGCGCCCCGTTCTCTCCGATCACACGCTGGGCCAGCAGTTCCTTGGCTCGCGGCACGTCCGACCGCGGGTACCGGCGGCCGTACTGGACGTTCAGCGACGGTCCCAGAGGATCCGCGGGTGAGGCGGTGCGCAGATTCCACACCACGCCGTTGGTGCCGAAGCGGCGGGCGAGAGCGTCGCGCGGCATGCACGACGCCAGTGCCTTGCGTACCAGCGGATCGGCCGCGGCCCCCTTGCCGGCGAACACCAGCTGCGTCACCGACAGCGGAGCCGGTTCGCGCAACGTCGATCGGTCGACGGGGGTGGTGGGCGCGGCGCGTCCGGACACCCGATCGCCGAGCGCGAGGTCGGCGGTGTCGATGACGGTGGACCGGGAACCGTCGAGGGCGGCTTCGCCGTCGGTGCCCCGCGGCCAGACGGTGATGGTCTGCGCCGCCGGGCGCGCGCCCCACCACTTGTCGTTCGCGACCAGCTTGAGACCGCCGTCGACGGTGTACGAGTCGATGCGATACGGACCGGCGGACGGGAACCGGTCGGCCTCGACCGCGGCTCCCGGCCGAAGGTCGAAACCGGTGTTCCACGCCTTCGCGATCTTGGCGATCGCGGTCCGGTCGCCCGAACGGATCGGGTCGACCACGTTGGGCACGCCCGCCAGCCGCGCCACGACGTGCGCGGGCAGCAGCGTTCCGGAACCGAAGAGCTCGTTCCACTGGCCGTAGGCGCTGCCGCGTTTGAAGACCACGGTGGCGGTCCGGGCGCCCGGTGTGCATTCCACACGCGCGATGTCGCGGTAGCCCGCGTTGGTGGCGGCGTCGAAACCCGGTACCGAGCCGCCCATCGCGGTCGCCGCCAGGAACAGATCGTCGCAGCTGAGCGCGGTGCCGTCGGAGTAGACCGCGGCGGGTGTGAAGTCGTAGCGCAGAGTCAGGGCCTCGCCCTGTTCCTGCGAGACGGTGCCCACGTCCCGATCGGCGAGGATCTGGCCCTCCGGGCCGACGATGGAGAAGCCCGGGAGCACGCGGGTCAGCGCCATCAGGGCACCGTCGGCATGCGCGTCGACGGTGTTGACGTTGTACGACGACACCCGTGCGTCGATGAGGTAGTCCACGTCCGACCGCTTCTCGCCGCCGCACGCGACGAGTGCTCCACCCGCGGCCGCACCGACCGCGAGCAGAGCTGCGGCACGGCGCAGCCGCGGGTGAATCATGCTGAGACCTTCTCTCGGCGGGCGAGGACCTTGGCCGTGTGCCGCTTGATGTCGGTCGATCGTTCCTTCATCGTCACCAGCAGCGGCGAGGCGAGGAAGACCGAGGAGAAGGTGCCGACGACCACGCCGACGAGCTGGATCAGCGCCAGATCCTTCAGCGTGCCGACACCGAGCATCCACACGGCGACCACCATCAGCGCGATGATCGGCAGGATCGAGATCACCGTGGTGTTGATCGAGCGCATCAGCGTCTGGTTCACTGCGAGGTTGGTCTGCTCGGCGTATGTGCGACGCGTGGTCGCGAGCACCGATCTGGTGTTCTCCTCGACCTTGTCGAAGACCACCACCGTGTCGTAGACGGAGAAGCCGAGAATCGTCAGCAGGCCGATCACCGTCGCGGGCGTCATCTCCCAACCGACGAGCGAATAGATGCCGGCGGTGACGACGAGGTCGAAGATCAGCGAGGCCATCGCCGCGATCGACATCTCCTTGTCGAATCTGATCGCGATGTAGATGAACGCCACCACCAGGAACACCGCGAGCGCGATCAGCATCTTTCGCGTGATCTCCTTACCCCACGTCGAGCTGACGTCGGAGGAACTCACATCGGCCTGGGTCACCTCCGGCTCGAAGGCCGTGCCGAGCGCGTGCAGGAGCTTGCCGGTCTCCTCGGTCGTGAGCGTCTCGGTGCGCAGCTGGATGGTCGCGGAGTTGCCGCTGCCCGCCTGCTGAACCGACTGCGGGTCCTTGCCGAGGGTGTCGCTGAATACCTTCGACACCTCGCTCGTGGTGACGCCGGCGCGTGCGGGCACCGACACCTGGGTTCCGCCCTCGAAGTCGATGCCGAAGGTGAACCCGCGGATCGCGATCGACAGGATGCAGATCAGCATCATCACGCCGGAGATGACGTACCACATCCGGCGGCGCCGCCCGACGACGTCGAAGGCGCCGGTGCCGGAGTACAGGCGGGAGAGGAAGGACTGGTCCTTGGCCGCGACGTAGTCGGCGTCGGCCCAGTCCGCGGGCGCCGTGCCGGAGCGCGACGTGTCTGAGGTCGTCTTGTCGCTCACTGCGACTCCCCCTCTGATCGATCAGCGGCGGAGCCGGAGGTGCGTGCCGCTGCGCTCGCCTTGCGACGAGCCCGCGCCACCTCCGATACCGCGCCGAGGCCGTTGACGGCCGGTCGGGAAAGGAACTCGTTCCGGCTCGCGAGCACCACCAGCGGGTGCGTCACGAGGAACACGATGACGATGTCGATCAGCGTGGTCAAGCCCAGGGTGAACGCGAATCCGCGCACCGCCCCCACGGCGAGCAGGTAGATGATCGCCGCGCAGATGAAGCTGACCGCGTTGCCGGTCCAGACCGTGCGCCGCGCGCTCTGCCAGCCGCGGGACACCGCCGACCGCACCGTCCGGCCCTCACGCATCTCGTCCTTGATGCGCTCGAAGTAGACCACGAACGAGTCGGCGGTCATGCCGATGCCGATGATCAGACCGGCGATGCCCGCGAGGTCGAGCGTGAAGTCGATCCAGCGGCCCAGCAGCACGATGATGCCGTACACCATCGCACCGGCCAGGATCAGCGACAGCACCGACAGGAAGCCCATCGCGCGGTAGTAGATCAGCGAGTAGATCAGGACCAGGATCAGGCCGACCAGGCCGGCGATCAGGCCGGCCTGCAGCGAGTGCAGTCCGAGGGTCGCCGAGACCGTCTGTGCGTCCGACATCGCGAACGACAGCGGCAGCGAACCGTATTTCAGTGCGTTGGCCAGCTGGTTCGCCTCGTCCTGGGTGAAGGAGCCGCTGATCTCGGTGGTGCCGAGAATCTGCTGGTTGATCGACGGCGCACTCAGCACCCGGGTGTCGAGCGTGACCGCGGTCTGGGTTCCGACGTGCTTGCCCGTGTAGTCGGCCCACGTCTTCTTGCCGTCGCCCTTGAAATCGACGTTGACCGTCCACGCGCCCGTCTGGTTCTGCCCGGCCTTCGCGCTCGCGATATCGCGGCCGTCGATCAGCATCGGCTCGAGCAGGTACACCATCCCGTCCTTGTCACCGCAGGTGACGAGGTACTCGTTCGGCCGGTCGTGGCCCACCAGCGGGTCGTTGGCCGACGCCGAGCAGTCGAGCTTGCCCATCTCCTGTCGGAGCTTGTCGAGGGCGGCCTTGTCGGCGTTCGCCGGGGCCTGCCGCAGGCTGCGCTGCTCGTCGATGGCCGCGGTCTGCTCCTCCGGCGTCATATCGGCGACCTTCTTGGCCGTCGGATCCGGTTTCTGCTTGGTCGCCGGCTGCTGCTCGACGACCGGACGAATGTAAAGCCGCGCGGTCTGACCGAGCGCACGAGCCTGTTTGCCGTCGTCACCCGGCACGGTGATGACGATGGTGCTGCCGTTGACGACGACCTCCGAGCCGCCGACGCCGAGGCCGTTGACGCGCTGGTCGATGATCTGGCGCGCCTGGTCGAGCTGTTCGGCCGAGGGCGCCTTGCCGTCGTCGGTGCGAGCGGTCAGCACCACCCGGGTGCCGCCCTGCAGGTCGATGCCGAGTTTGGGCTTCGGGCTTCCGCCGCCCGTGAAGAACACCAGCGCATAGATGATGCCGAGGACGACGAAGAACACCGTGAGCGGCTTCCACGGTGCAACCTCGGGCCGCAGCTTGGTGCCGGCGGCGCGTCGATTGGGTTTAGTCACGTGGGTCGTCTACTTCTCTTCGGGCTTCGCTTCGTTCTTCTCGTCGCGCGATTCGTCGGCCGCCGGCGCGTCCGGAACGATCTCTGATGTCTCGATCGCGGTGGTCTCAAGCGCTGTGGTCTCCACCTCGGGGGCCTCATCGGTGGCCTCGCTCTCCGGCGTCACGACCTCGCGGATGGCCAGCCGGTTCCACTCGGTCACCACACCGGGAGCGAGCTCGAGCTTCACGACGTCGCTGTCACCGTCGCCGGTGTCGACCACGGTGGCGAAGAGACCCGAATGCAGCTGCACGCGCGCACCGGCCTCGAGGGAGTTCTGCATCTCGTTCATAGCGGCCGCACGCTTCTTCTGGTTGCGGATGCTGAAGAACATGAAGCCGGCCATCAAGACCAGCATCAACGGGAGGATCAACGATTCCATGGGGACCAGTGTGCCAGGCCCGCCGGGCGCGAGACTCACAGGTGGCGCTCGCGTCGCGATTCTGATTCACCCTCCGACCGATCGCGTCGCACGACCGCCCGTCCGACGGCGTGACGTGCGTCAGTCGAAGAGGGTTCCGGTGCCGTCCTCGCGCACGCGGACCCCGAGCACTCGGTCCATCGCACCCGCCGGCGGCTGAAGACCCAGGTGATGCCAGGCCGCCGCGGTGGCGACACGGCCTCGCGGAGTCCGCGCGATCATTCCGGCGCGCACCAGGAACGGCTCGCACACCTCTTCCACCGTGGCCGGTTCCTCGCCGACGGCCACGGCGAGGGTCGAGACGCCCACCGGCCCCCCGCCGAAGCCGCGCACGAGAGCGCCGAGGACCGCGCGATCGAGCCGATCCAGTCCCAGTTCGTCCACGTCGTACACCGCCAGCGCCGCGCGCGCGGCCGACAGGTCGACGCGGCCGTCGCCGCGCACCTCCGCGTAGTCCCGCACTCTCCGCAGGAGCCGATTCGCGATCCGGGGTGTTCCGCGCGAGCGTCCGGCGACCTCGGCCGCGGCCTCCGGTTCGATGGCGATCCCGAGGATCGCCGCCGACCGCTGCAGCACCCGGACCAGCTCGCCGGTCTCGTAGAACTCCATGTGCGCGGTGAATCCGAACCGGTCGCGCAGCGGGCCGGTCAGTGCGCCGGATCGCGTGGTGGCGCCCACCAGGGTGAACGGCGCCACCTCCAGCGGGATGGACGTGGCGCCCGGGCCCTTGCCCACGACGACGTCGACGCGGAAGTCCTCCATCGCCAGGTACAGCATCTCCTCGGCGGGCCGGGCGATGCGATGGATCTCGTCGATGAACAGCACATCGCCCTCGACGAGATTCGACAGCATCGCCGCCAGATCGCCCGCCCGCTCCAGCGCGGGGCCCGAGGTGATGCGGATCGCCGCCCCCATCTCGCCGGCGATGATCATCGCCAGCGACGTCTTGCCCAGCCCGGGAGGCCCCGACAGCAGGATGTGATCGGGCGTGCGGCCCCGCGCCCGCGCCGCGTGCAGCACCAGTTCGAGCTGTTCGCGGACGCGCGGCTGCCCGATGAAGTCGGTCAGGCTCGACGGCCGCAGACTCGCGTCGAGGTCACCGTCGCCCGCGATGGGACCGGCCGCCAGGAAGTCTTCCTCCGGATTCATCGACGCGGCCCGAGGGCGGTGAGCGCGGCGCGAAGGAGAGCCGACGAGTCGGCGTCGGCGTTGTCGGCGAGTACCGCGGCGACGGCCTTCTGCGCGGCGCCCTCGGTAAAGCCGAGGCCGACGAGAGCCTCGGTGACCTGGGCGCCGGCTCCGGCAGGCACCGAGACTCCCGCCTGCGACGACGCCGGTCCGGCGGTCACCTTGTCGCGCAGCTCCACCACCAGCCGTTCAGCCACCCGCTTGCCGATCCCCGGAACCGCCGTGAGCGCCTTCGCATCCGAATCGGCCAGCGCACGCCGCAGGGTGTCCGGCTCGAGGACCGCCAGCGTCGCCATCGCCAGACGCGGACCGACGCCGGTCACCGTCTGCAGCAACCCGAACAGGTCGCGCGCCTCGGGATCGGTGAAGCCGTACAGCGTCATCGAGTCCTCGCGCACCATCATGGCGGTGAGGAGCCGCACTGTGGTCCCCCGCTTGAGCGACCCGAGAGTCGGAGGAGTCGCCAAGACGCGATAACCGACTCCGGCGCATTCGATCACAGCGTGATCGAGCGCGATGTCGATGACCTCGCCGGACACGGACGCGATCACGACGCCGCCTCTCCACCCAGCACAGCGCGGGCCTCCTCCTGTGCCGCCTTGAGACGGGCGCGATGACGGTTCTGCGCCTCGCGCGCCCGCTTGGCGGCCTCTTCCATGCGATCGTTGACCGGACCGCGCCAGCAGTGACAGATGGCCAGCGCGAGCGCGTCGGCCGCGTCGGCCGGCTTCGGCGGCGTCTGCATTCCGAGAATCCGCGTGACCATCGCCGTCACCTGCGCCTTGTCCGCCCGGCCGGAGCCGGTGACAGCGGCCTTCACCTCGCTCGGCGTGTGGAACCGCACCGGGATTCCGCGTTGCGCCGCGGCCAGCGCGATCACGCCCGCCGCCTGTGCCGTACCCATCGCCGTGCTCACCTGGCGTTGCGCGAAGACCCGCTCGATCGCCACGACGTCGGGTCCGTGCGTGTCGATCCAGTGGACGGCGCCCACGTGGATCGCAAGCAGCCGTTCGGCCAGCTCCATGTCGGCCGGGGTGCGGACCACGTCGACGTCGAGCGCGGTGACTCTGCGGCCGGTTCCCGCCTCCACCAACGCGATTCCGCATCGGGTGAGGCCGGGGTCGACGCCCATGACTCGCACTCGCGCCTCACTTCCCGATCAAGGCCGTCGTCGCACCCGATCGGCACGACGACGGCATCCTCCGCTGCCTCGCAGCGGTAAGAACACTTGTTCGAGACTCTATCAGTCGTTCTCGAGCTCGGCGAGCACCTCGTCGCTGATGTCGACATTGCTGTAGACGTTCTGAACGTCGTCGGAGTCCTCCAGCGCATCGATCAGCTTCATCACCTTGCGCGCACCCTCGGCGTCGACGGCCACCTCGACCGACGCGCGGAAGTCCGGCTCGGCCGAGTCGTAGTCGATTCCCGCCTCCTGGAGCGCCGTGCGCACGGCGACCAGATCACCGGGTTCGCTGACGATCTCGAAGGAATCACCCAGATCGGTGACCTCCTCGGCACCCGCGTCCAGCACGGCCATCAGCACGTCGTCCTCGGTCTGATCGCCCTTCTCCAACGTCACCACGCCCTTGCGGGTGAACAGGTACGACACCGAGCCCGGGTCGGCCATGTTGCCGCCGTTGCGGGTCATCGCCACCCGGACCTCGGTCGCGGCACGGTTGCGGTTGTCGGTCAGGCACTCGATCAGGATGGCGACGCCGTTGGGGCCGTAGCCCTCGTAGGTGATGTTCTGCCAGTCGGCGCCGCCGCCCTCTTCACCGCCGCCGCGCTTGCGTGCTCGCTCGATGTTGTCGTTCGGGACCGACGACTTCTTCGCCTTCTGAATCGCGTCGTACAGCGTCGGATTGCCTGCCGGATCACTACCACCCGTACGAGCCGCCACCTCGATGTTCTTGATCAGCTTGGCGAACATCTTGCCGCGCTTGGCGTCGATGACAGCCTTCTTGTGCTTGGTGGTGGCCCATTTGGAGTGGCCGCTCATTGTGGTGTTCCCTTCGTGAAAAGTCAGCGATGCCTGTCAGGGCACGGGCAGATTCTACGCTGTGGCAACCATATCGACGAAGAACTCGTGCACGCGCACGTCGCCGGTGACCTCCGGATGAAACGACGTGGCCAGCACATTTCCCTGCCGTACGGCGACGACACGCCCCGCCGCGGGCCCGCGGTCCACCGTCGCCAGGACCTGCACTCCCGGCCCGGTCTCCTCCACCCACGGCGCCCGGATGAACACCGCGCGCACCGGACGCGCCCCCGGTCGGTCGGTGATGCCGGCGAAGCTCAGATCGGTCTCGAACGATTCCACCTGACGCCCGAACGCATTGCGCCGCACCGTCACATCCAGTGCGTCGAGATGCCGGGCGTCCGGCCGGGTGTCGAGGATCTTCGACGCCAGCATGATCATCCCCGCGCATGAGCCGTACGCGGGCAGCCCGTCGCGCAACCGCTTCACCAGCGGGTCGTAGAGCTCGAACACACCGAGCAGCCGGCTCATCGCCGTCGATTCGCCGCCGGGGATCACCAGGCCGTCCACCGCGTCGAGCTCCGATTCCCGGCGCACCGGCACCGCCTCGGCACCGCACGCGGCCAGCGCCGCCACGTGCTCGCGGACATCGCCCTGCAGAGCGAGCACACCGATCCGCACGCTCACCGGTCCTGCCTCATGATCGACGCGGCCGAGTCGGTAGCGACCGACCTGGTCAGTCCCTCCTGGGTCACCGCGGCCACCATCCGGCCGGAGCGGTCGAAGATCCGGCCCTGGGTCAGGGCCCGCCCGCCGCCCGCCGACGGCGAGGTCTGGTCGTACAGCAGCCAGTCGTCGGCCCGGAACGGCCGGAGGAACCACATCGCGTGATCGAGCGAGGCCGTCTGCGCCTTCGCCCCCGGGTGCACCGTCATCGACGACCCCAGCAGCGTCATGTCACTCATGTACGCCAGAGTGCACACGTGCAGCAGATGGTCGTCCGGCAACGGGAGCCGGTACTTGAACCAGACCCGCTGTTGTGCGGCCAGCCCCGGATACCTGGAGGTCTCCGCCTGACCGACGATCCGGATGTCGAAGTTCGCCCACTCCTCCAGCAGCGCCCTCTGACTGTCGTCCGCCGACTCGCGGCCCGGCAGCGACTCCGGGTCCGGCACCTCGGGCATCCGATCCTGGTGCTCGATGCCCTCGTCGTGGGTCACATGGAACGACGCCGACATCGAGAAGATCGCCTCGCCGTCCTGCACGCCGGTCACCCGCCGGGTCACGAACGAACGCCCGTCGCGGATGCGGTCGACCATGAACACCGCGGGCTCGTCCGGCCTTCCCGGCCGGAGGAAATAGCCGTGCAGCGAGTGGACGGCGAACTCCCGGTCCACTGTCCGGGTCGCGGCCACCAGGGCCTGCCCGGCCACCTGACCGCCGAACGTCCTGCGCAGTTGGCTCGGGAAGGAACCGCCGCGATAGATGTCGTTGTCGATCCGCTCCACGGCCAGAATCTCTTCAATGCTCGCCACCCGGCGATTATCGCACCAGCTGCCGAGACCCGCGCACACCGCTCCACGCACTCCGCTCCGCTCCCGGCGTCGGCAACCCCTCGGTAGGGTCAGGGCATGAGCCCCGAGACGAGTTCTGCAGACGCAGGCACCGACGACACCGGAGCGGATCTGGCCGCCCGGTTGCGCACCGTCCTCGACGGGCGGTGGGCCGCCACCCGCGACACCGTGCGCGACCACATCCAGACTCACGCACTGCTCCCTCAGTCCGGACTGTCCCTCGACGACTATCGCGCCCGCGTGCTCGGCCAGATGAAGGAGATGGTCGCCCTCGGTTTCCCCGCTGCCGGCTTCCGGGCCGAGCACGGCGGCACCGGTGACGTGGGCGCAGCCGTCACCGCCATCGAGACCATCGGCTACGGCGACCTCTCACTGATGGTCAAGGCCGGCGTCCAATGGGGCCTGTTCGGCGGAGCCATCGAGAACCTCGGCACCGCACGCCACCACGACGAATACGTCCGCGGCCTCATCGACCTCGACGTACTCGGCTGTTTCGCGATGACGGAGACCGGCCACGGATCCAACGTCCAGCACTTGGAGACCACCGCCACCTATCGACCCGACACCGAAGAGTTCGAAATCCATTCGCCGACGCCGAACTCGCGCAAGGACTACATCGGCGGGGCCGCCGCCCACGCCCGCTACGCCGCGGTCTTCGCACAGCTCGTCACCGGCGGGCCGGGCGAGGAACCGGTCGGCCGCGGCGTCCACTGCTTCGTGGTGCCGATCCGGGACGCCGACGGCGCCGACCTCCCCGGCGTCACCACCTCCGACTGCGGCTACAAGGGCGGTCTCCCCGGAGTGGACAACGGCCGGATCTCCTTCGACCACGTCCGTGTCCCGCGCGCCAACCTGCTCAACCGGTACGGCGACGTGGCCGCCGACGGCACGTACTCCAGCCCCATCGAGTCCGACAACCGCCGGTTCTTCACCATGCTCGGCACCCTGGTCCGCGGCCGCGTCACCGTAGGCGCCTCGGCCGGTGCCGCGGGACGCTTCGGCCTGGCCCTCGCGGTGAACTACGCCCTGGTCCGCCGACAGTTTCAGGCGCCCGGCGGCGACGGCGAACTACTGCTGATGGACTACCGCACACACCAGCGACGGCTTCTCCCCCTGGTGGCGCGCGCATACGCCTTCGCACTCGCACAGAACGAGGTCACCGCCGAACTCCACGACTTGCAGACCGCGGACCCGGACACCGTCGACCCGGCCGACATGCGCCGTCTGGAGACCAAGGCCGCCGCCATCAAAGCCGGTCACACGGCGCTGGCCCAGCGCGCGATCTCCGAGGCGCGCGAAGCCTGCGGTGGCGCCGGGTACCTGTCGGAGAATCTGCTGCCCCTGCTCCGCGGCGACATCGACGTCTTCACCACCTTCGAGGGCGACAACCTGGTACTCACGCAACTCGTCGCCAAGCAGCAGCTCACCTCGTACGCGGACGACATCCGCGACCTCGACCCCGTGGGATGGGTGAGGTTCGTCGCCAACATGGCAGGCAGCGTCGCGCTGGAGAAGACCGCGGCGCGGCAGGTGGTGCAGACCCTGCTCGACGGCTCCGACGGAGACCCCGAGAACAGCGCCCTCACACACCCCGGAACTCAGCTCAGGCTGCTCCGCAACCGGGAGGATCACCTCACCCGGACGGTCGCGGGACGGCTGGGACGCGCCCGCGAGGACGACGCCGATCCGGTAGCGGTCTTCACCGACACCCAGGATCACCTGATCAAGGTCGGGCAGGCGCACATCGAGCGGATCGTTCTCGAGACCTTCGTCGAGGTGATCGGACGAGTCCAGGACCGCGAGACCCGCCGGTTGCTCAAGCGGGTCCGCGACCTGTTCGTCTACTCGGTCCTCGAAGAGGACCTGTCGTGGTTCCTCATGCACCGGCACATCAGCGTGGAACGCGCCAAGGCCGTCCGTCGCGGCGTCAACGAACTCTGCGCCGACCTGCGGCCGCACGCTCAGACGCTCGTCGACGCCTTCGGCGTGCCGCCGGTCGGTCTCGACGTGCCGATGCTGCGGCACCGGTAGGACCGGCAGGTTCACCGGCGACTGGCCGGGCCTCAGAGCTCGTCGATGTCGACGATGTCGTCCTGAATCGCACGGGCGACGAGCGCGGCCTTGGTGGAGGCCGGACGGCCGAGTTCGGCGTACTTGGCCCGGATGCGGGTCAGATGGGTGTTGACCGTGCCGAGCGAGATGTACAGCGCCTCGGCGACCGCAGGCTTCGAATCGAGCATCAGCCAGGTGCGCAGCACCTCCACCTCCCGATCGGTGAGCGTCGGCTGCGGCAGCCGCGCCGCCGGAACCGCCGCGTCGGCCTGCCGGCCCGCAGCGGCGGGAGCGGGCGCGGCGTACAGCGGGCGGCCGGGCAACGGCATCACCCGGGCGCTGAGCCGGGCGAGCGCCTCCCGGCGACGACGGTCGACGGCCGACGCGGCGCCGCTGCTCGCCGAACCCGGTCCGCGTGAGTGGCGGGTGCGTGCGGCCTCGCGGGCGGCGGGGGCGGCGGCAGGAGCGGCGGCGATTGCGGTGACGGTCATCTCGAATTCCCTTTCTCGGCGCTGGAACTCACTGTTCCGCGGCTGTTGAAGAGAACGCTATGGGGCTCGGCCAGATCCGTCGATGGGGAGAACTCCCCATGCCATCACTGCTGGTCAGAGGCCTGATTGCGCGCGTACTCCGCGTCGAGGAGCGGGAGATCCTCACGACTGATGACCCGGGTCGAGAGAGCGTACTCGACGAGCCGCAACCTGCGGTTGGTCGCCAGCTTGCCCCCGCCCGCCCGCATGCCGCTCACACCGATCATGTCGAGCTTGTCGCACACGTTGTCGAGCTTGCGGTTGAACTTCGTCAGCGGCCAACCCAAGCGTGCCGCGGCCTGCGCCGAACTCGGGATGGCGCTGGCACCGGTACCGTCGCGCTTCAGGATCGCCTCGGCCAGCACCAGGATCGCCAGCCGCTGGCTCTCGGTGAGATTCGGCACCCCGCGCGTGGTGTCACCGCCCACCAGGGTCTCCACGGTGGGTGCGGAGACGTCGGGCGAGCCCGCCTGCACCTGTACCTCGTAGGTGGTCGGGCCGGCGGTGAAGACGATGCTGGTGCGACCGAACACGAGCGGCATCCGCGCGCCCGGACCGAGCGTCGCGGTGAAGCCGAGGTCGGCGGCGGTCACCGTCGCGGACAGATGCGTCCCGAGATTCGTCAGCCACCACATGCCGTTCTCGTCGTGCAGCACGAGGAACCGGCGGTGCAGATAGGGGTTGTCGTCGACGGTCAGCGTGGCCTCACGGCCGATGTAGAACGGTGCTCCGGGAAGCACGGGCATCCGCTCGCCGCAGTACTCGACGAAGGTGGTGCTCGCTTCCGGTCGCACCGTCACTGGCTCGCAGTCGCGTTCGGGTCCGGTTCGGCGGCGGCGGACGGCAGTGTCGCCGACAGGACCACCACCGTGACATTGTCGTGCGCCCCCGACTCCAGGGCGGCCTCGACCAGAGCCGCGGCGGCGACCTCGTTGTCGGGCGAGGCCTCCAGGATCACGGCGATCTCGTCGTCGCTCAACTCGCCGTCGAGCCCGTCCGAGCACAGCAGCACCACGTCGCCGTCGGCTGCGGCGAAGGCGAAGTAATCGGCGACGGGAACGGTCATGCCCGCACCGAGCGCACGAGTGATGACATTCCGGCGCGGGTCGACACGGGCCTGTTCGGACGTCAGATATCCGGCGGCGACGAGTTCCTGCACTTGGGAGTGATCGACGCTCACCTGGCGCAGCTCGCCCGCCGAGTACAGATAGGTGCGCGAATCACCGATGTTGAACGCGACCCAGTTCGGAACACCGTCCTCGATCGCCAGAACGACGCCGGTGGCTGTGGTGCCCGCGCGCCGGCCGGTCTCAGTGCCGAACTCACCGATCCGCTCCTGCGCCTTCTCCAGCAACTCGGCGATGTCCCGCCGCGTGTCGGCGGAACTCTCCCCCACCGGTGCCTGTGCCAGAGTCAGCAGCGCCGCCTCGCTCGCCAGCTCGCCGCTGTCATGGCCGCCCATGCCGTCGGCGACGATGTACCGTCCGGGAACGGCCAGCGCGGCGTCTTCGTTGGCTTCGCGAACCCGACCGACATGGCAGACGACCGCCCAGTCGACGACCACGTCTCCGACCTCGTCCCGGCCGGTGAGCGCGTCGTCGCGCAGAATCCTCGGTTCGTCCATCGTCTCCCCTGCGATCTGTAGTCCTGCGATCGTGGCGCCGGCGACAGCTGCAGCAGGTTACGTCGCCCACGCGAGTGTACTTCTACCACAGCGTCAACGCCGCGATACCCCGGAGCGAGACCTTCGGCTCGCTCTCGAGACGCGAACGAGGTTCCCGGCGATACTCGCCGCGGAACCTCGTTCGATGCTGCGTCTTATCGGCGGATCACCAGCCGCGCTCGGCGAGCCGGTGCGGCTGCGGGATGTCGTCGACGTTGATGCCGACCATCGCCTCGCCGAGGCCTCGCGAGACCTTCGCCAGCTGATCCGGGTCGTCGTAGAAGGTGGTGGCCTTGACGATCGCGGCGGCACGCTGCTCCGGATTGCCCGACTTGAAGATGCCCGAGCCGACGAAGACGCCCTCGGCGCCCAATTGCATCATCATCGCCGCGTCCGCCGGGGTGGCGATGCCGCCCGCGGTGAACAGCGTGACGGGAAGCTTGCCGGCCTTGGCGACCTCGACCACCAGCTCGTACGGGGCCTGCAGTTCCTTGGCCGCCACGTACAGCTCGTCCTCGGGCAGCGAGGTGAGGCGGCGGATCTCCTGGCGGATCCGACGCATGTGGGTGGTGGCGTTCGAGACGTCGCCGGTCCCGGCCTCGCCCTTCGACCGGATCATCGCGGCGCCCTCGTTGATGCGGCGCAGCGCCTCGCCGAGGTTGGTGGCACCGCAGACGAAGGGCACGGTGAAGGCGAACTTGTCGATGTGGTTCTCGTAGTCGGCCGGGGTCAGCACCTCGGACTCGTCGATGTAGTCGACGCCGAGGCTCTGCAGGATCTGCGCCTCGACGAAGTGACCGATGCGGGCCTTGGCCATCACCGGAATCGACACGGCCTCGATGATCCCGTCGATCATGTCCGGGTCGCTCATCCGCGACACGCCGCCCTGAGCGCGGATGTCGGCGGGAACGCGCTCGAGAGCCATGACCGCGACGGCGCCCGCATCCTCGGCGATCTTGGCCTGCTCGGGGGTGACCACGTCCATGATGACGCCGCCCTTGAGCATTTCGGCCATACCGCGCTTGACGCGAGCCGTGCCGGTCGCCGGTGCGTTCTGAGCCTCAGTGGACACTGATTGATCTCCCTGTTCAGTGGTGTCGGATGTCCCTCCAAGTAAACCCGATCGGCTCGGTGCCGACCAACGCCGGGTCCGGCGGGAAGGGAGTCAGCGGGAACCGCTGACGCGTTCGGTGATCTCGAAGTACTCCGGGAGCCGGGAATGTCCGCCCAGCCGGAGCCAGCGCACCATTCGCCGACCGCCCAGGGCTCGCGCATCGCGGACCGCGTCGTTGTAGAAGCGCCGCGCCATCGTCACCCGCGTCTGGGCATCCGCGAGTTCGGCGACGAGAACCGGTGGCCGGTCGGTGTCGGCCACCCCGGCCAGTGCCACCGACAGCCGGTTCTCGGCGGCTTCCCGCTCCTGACGCGATGCGGCTTCGGCGTCGGTCGCGGCGGCGGCGAGGTCACGGGCGCCCTCGCCGTCCGGGGCCGTGGACGCGATGGCCCGTGCGACGACGGCGCGGCGCTCCAGCGCCGCGACGAGCGCCTCGTAGGCGAGGTCGACGCGCACGTTGAGCCGGTCGAGCCGGGTCGCGCGCGTGGCCGCCAGGATCGCGAGCCAGAGCAGCGCCGCTCCCGCGATCGCGCCGACGACGATCCACACGATCGTCACATTCGTCACAGTCGTCTCCGATCGGCTTCCGGCGCGGCCCTAGTCCGACACCACGACGGGACCGGCGCCCAGCGTGACGGTGTCGTACACCCGTTGGATCTCGTCGGCCACATGGCTCCAGTCGTACCGCTGCGCCCGCGCCCGCCCGCGAGCGATGAGTTCCTGCCGTGCCTGCTCGTCGCTGAGCAGGCCGACGACCGCCTCGGCGAGCGCGATCGGCGAGCCGGTCTCCACCACCCGGCCGGCGTCACCGCCGTCGAGCACTCGTTGGAATGCGACCAGATCGCTGGCCACCACCGCCGTCCCGGCCGCCATCGCCTCCACCAGGACGATGCCGAAGCTCTCGCCGCCGAGGTTGGGCGCCACGTATACGTCGGCGCTCGCCAGGGCCCGCGCCTTCGTCTCGTCGTCGACCATGCCGAGGAACTGCAGATGTCCGGACAGGTCCCGGGCGCGCCGTCGCAGCGCCTTCTCGTCTCCGCCCCCGACCACCAGCACGGTCACGTCCGGAAAGCGTTCGACGATGTGCGGCAGGGCGCGCATGAGGATGTCGATGCCCTTGCGTGGCTCGTCGTAGCGGCCGAGGAACATCACGGTCCGGCCCGGCGCCGGGAAGCCCTCGAGCGGTGTCGCCTCGGCGAACGACGCGACGTCGATGCCGTTGGGGATCTCCACCGCGTCGTTGCCCAGCGACTCCATCTGCCAGCGGCGCGCGAGTTCGGACACGGCGATCTTGCCCGAGATCCGCTCGCGGTACTGGCGAAGCATCGAGTCGAACGCCGTGAGCCACAGCGACTTCGTGGTCGCCGTGTGGAAGGTGGTGACGATCGGTCCGGTCGCGACCATCAGCGACAGCATCGACAGGCTGGGCGCGTTGGGTTCGTGGACGTGCAGGACGTCGAACTCGTTCACCTCGATCCACCGCCGCAGTCGGTGGTAGGCCTTCGGCGAGAAGGTCACACGCGAGACCGACCCGTTGTAGGGGATCCCGAGCGCCGGGCCGGCGGAGTCGAAGTAGTCCGGCACCTGGACGTCCGGCCCGGCCGGCGCGAGGACCCGCACCTCGTGCCCGCGCCCGATGAAGACCTCCGCCAGTTCGATCACGTGCGCCTGAACGCCGCCGGGCACGTCGAACGAGTAGGGGCAGATCATGCCGATCTTCACCGCGCTACTCCCCGTCCACCCCGAGCCGGTCGCGGCGCGCCTGCGACCAGTCGCTCTCCCACAGCGGCTGCAGCATGTGCCAGTCGGCGGGCGCACTCGCGATGCCTTCGGCGAATGCGTCGGCCAGGGCCTGGGTGGCGGCGGCCACGCCACCGGAGGTGTCGATGACGGTGCCGCAGCGGATCAGGGACGTGTCGGCGTCCGGGTAGCTGTGGTGCACGGCGAGAAGGGTCGCGCCGGTCTCGATGGCGAGTTTCGCCGGCCCCGCGGGCATCCGCGTCCGCTCCCCGAAGAGTTCGACGGGCACCCCGCTGTGCGAAAGGTCGCGGTCGCTCATCAGGCAGACGATGCCACCCGCGCGCAGCCGATCGGCGAGGAGCCGGAAGGGCGGCTGCTCGCCGCCGGTGAGCGGGAAGACCTCGAAGCCGAGCGACTCCCGGTAGGCGACGAACTGGTCGAACAGCGACTCCGGCTTGAGCCGTTCGGCGACGGTGGCGAACTGTCCGTAGTGCGCGACCAGCCACACCCCGCAGATGTCCCAGTTGCCCGAGTGCGGCAGCGCCATCACCACGCCCTTACCGGACGTGCAGACCTCGTCGACCACGCGGCGGTCGTGGTCGGACATCCGCACACTGGCCACGATGTCGGCGGGATCGGTGGTCGGCAGCCGGAAGGCCTCTCGCCAGTACCGCGCATACGAGCGCATCGCCTGTTCGACGAGTGCGTCGGGCACCTGCTCCGGCGTCGTGCCGACCACCCGCGCAAGATTTTTGCGCAACTGCTCCGGCCCCCCGCCGCGCCGGCCGGCGACGGTCCCGACGGCGTCGAAGACACTGCGGGCCACCGACTCCGGCGCCCAGCGGACGGCCGCCCACCCGGCGCGATAACCGAAGTCGGAAGCGTACTCGGCGAGCTTGTCGAGCACGATCACGCCTCCCCGTCGCCGGTGCGGCCGGACTCGTCCGGGCCGTCATCCGTGCCGGCCTCGTCCGGAACGGCGATGGGGATCAGATCGCGGGCGCCCGGCGAGCAGTAGATGGACCACATCCGCTGACCCACGGTGATCACCGACAGCACCGCGAGCGCCCACATCGCGACGTGGATCGCCCACCACCAGTGCAGGCCGGGGAAATCGGTGAAGCCGGCGCCGACCAGGACGATGATGAGCCGGTCGGGCCGCTCGATGAGGCCGCCGTCGCCGTACAGCCCGGCGGCCTCGGCACGCGCCTTGGCGTAGGAGATGACCTGCGAGGTCACCAGGCAGATCAGCGTCGCGATCAACAGCGGACGGTGCGGCGCGGTGAAGGCCGCCCACCAGGCGAGCGCTCCGAATATCGCGCCGTCGGCGATCCGGTCGCAGGTGGCGTCGAGCACCGAGCCGAATCTGGTGCCTCCGCCGCGGGCGCGGGCCATCGCGCCGTCGAGCATGTCGAACATCACGAACGCCCACGTGACGAGGGCGCCCGCGAAGAGGTAACCCTGCGAGAAGAGGGCGATCGAGGCCCCGACCGTGATGACGGTGCCGACGAGAGTCATCGCGTCCGGGGTCAGCCCGGTGCGGATGAGCGCACGGCCGATCGGCAAGGTGACCTTGGAGACCGAGGCCCGTCCGAGGATGCTGAGCATTTCCGTCCTTAAGAAAGTTCGTTCCACGCCTGTGCCAGCAGCGCGCGCGTCTGCTGGAGGAGTTGCGGAAGCACCTTCGTGTCCCCCACGACGGTGATGAAGTTCGAGTCGCCCGTCCATCGCGGGACGACGTGCTGGTGCAGGTGTTCCGACAGCGAGCCGCCGGCCGGCGCCCCCAGGTTGAGTCCGACGTTGAACGCATCCGGATTCGAGACCGACTTGATGACCCGGATCAGCCGCTGCGTGAACGCCATCAACTCGAGGCTCTCCTCGGGAGTGAGATCCTCGAGGTCGGCCACCTGACGGTACGGGACCACCATGGCGTGGCCGGGGTTGTACGGGTACAGGTTCAGCACCACGTACACCGACTCCCCGCGCGCGACGATCAGCCCGTCCTCGTCCGACATCCGCGGGATGTCGAGGAACGGGTGCCCGGTGAGTTCACCGCCGTCGACCGCCCGCCTGGGCGCGGCCGCGGTGATGTAGCTCATGCGGTGCGGCGTCCACAACCGCTGCAGGTGATCCGGATCGGTCATCGACGCTGCTCCCTCATCGACGCTTGCGTGCGGCATCGAGGAAGTCCTGCATGGTGGCGGCGGTCGGCGAATCGTTGCGGCGCGACTCCTCCCACTCGTCGATCGCCACGATCGCGTCGTCGACGGGCACCCCGTTGAGCTGGGTTCCGTCGCGGAACCGGAAGCTCACGGCGTTCGCCTCCACGTCCCGCTCGCCGGCGAGCAGCATGAACGGCACCTTGGCGGTGGTGTGGTTGCGGATCTTCTTCTGCATCCGGTCGTCGGAGAAGTCCACTTCGGCGCGCACCCGTCGGCCCTTGAGGCGCCGGACGACGCCCTGCAGGTGGTCGGCGAAGGCGTCGGCGACCGGGATGCCGACCACCTGCACCGGCGACAGCCACACCGGGAACGCGCCCGCGTAGTGCTCGGTGAGGACGCCGAAGAACCGCTCGATGGAGCCGAACAGCGCGCGGTGGATCATCACCGGTCGCTTCTTGGTGCCGTCGGAGGCGGTGTACTCGAGTTCGAAGAGCTCCGGCTCGAAGAAGTCGAGCTGCAGGGTGGACATCTGCCATGTGCGGCCCAGCGCGTCCTTGACCTGCACGGAGATCTTGGGCCCGTAGAACGCGGCGCCGCCCGGATCGGGAACCAGCTCCAGACCGGAGGCCTCGCCGACCTGACGCAGCGTCTGTGTCGCCTCGTCCCAGACCTCGTCCGATCCGACGTACTTCTCCGGATCCTTGGTGGAGAGCTCCAGGTAGAAGTCGTCGAGACCGTAGTCCTTGAGCAGTTGCAGCACGAAGTTCAGCGTGGTGGTCAGCTCCTCGACCACCTGCTCCTGCGTGCAGTAGATGTGCGCGTCGTCCTGCGTGAAGCCGCGGGCCCGGGTGAGACCGTGCACCACGCCGGACTTCTCGTACCGGTACACCGAACCGAACTCGAACAGCCGCAGCGGGAGTTCACGGTACGACCGCCCGCGCGACCGGTAGATCAGGTTGTGCATCGGGCAGTTCATCGGCTTGACGTAATAGTCCTGGCCGGGCTTGCGGACGGTGCCGTCGTCGTTGTACTCGGCGTCGAGGTGCATCGGCGGGAACATGCCGTCGGCGTACCAGTCGAGGTGCTTCGACACCTCGAACAGATGCCCCTTGGTCAGATGCGGCGTGTTGACGAACTCGTAGTCGGCGGCAGCGTGCTGCTCGCGCGAGTAGTCCTCCATCTCCTTGCGGATGATGCCGCCCTTGGGGTGGAAGACGGGCAGACCCGAACCGAGTTCGTCGGGGAAGCTGAACAGGTCCAGTTCGGCGCCGAGCCGGCGATGGTCGCGCTTCTCGGCCTCGGCGAGACGGTCCAGGTAGGCGTCCATCGCCTCGGTGGACTCCCAGGCGGTGCCGTACACGCGCTGGAGGTCGGCGAGCGACTGATCGCCGCGCCAGTAGGCGGCCGAGCTGCGCGTCAGCTTGAAGGCGGCGATGTACTTGGTGGTCGGCACGTGCGGGCCGCGGCACAGGTCGCCCCAGATCTTCTCCCCGGTCCGCGGATTGAGGTTGTCGTAGGCGGTGAGCTCGCCGCCGCCGACCTCCATCACCTCGGCGTCGTCGGCCGCGCCCTTGTCGTCGATCAGTTCGAGCTTGAACGGCTCGTCCGCGAGCTCGGCCCGTGCCTGCTCCTTCGACTCGTAGACGCGGCGGGAGAACCGCTGACCGGACTTGATGATCTTCTTCATCTGCTTCTCGAGAGCCTTGAGGTCCTCGGGGGTGAAGGGATCGTCCACCTGGAAGTCGTAGTAGAAGCCGTCGGTGATCGGCGGCCCGATGCCCAGATGCGCCTTCGGGTTCAGCTCCTGGACGGCCTGCGCCAGCACGTGCGCGCACGAGTGGCGGATCACCGCGCGTCCGTCCTCCGAGTCCGCGGTGACGGGCTCGACCAGCGTGTCGGTCTCCGGCGCCCACGACAGGTCGCGCAGCGTGCCGTCGGCCTCGCGGACGACGACCACCGCCTGCGGTCCCTTGTTGGGCAGTTCGACACCGTCGGGCAGATCCGCGTCCCGCATGGCGGCGCCGGCGGTAGTGCCCGCCGGAACCCGGACGGTCTCGGGCAGGCGGGCTCTTTCGGCAGCGACGTTGTCGGGCACGGTCGTGATTCCTCTATTCGGTGTCGAGAGGGGCGGCTGCCGCATGTCGGTCACGGACACGCGGCACGGTCGCGTTGAATCGTATCGCGCGCATCCCGTCGCACATCCACAGAGTGACCGCGATCGTGATCAGGAGCAACAGGACATACGCCCCGCTGCCCGCCAAACGGAACGGCAGTTCCCACGCCGGGCCGATCGGGGCCCGGAGGAACCGGAACACACCGAACGAGAGTTTGATGTCCTCGTGCCCGTGGGGGCCGACGACGGTGACCCGATGCCACCAGGTGAACGTCAGCGCCACCACCGTGGCCGGTGCCAGCCACCACAGCCACGTGACCGGGCGGCGCCGGTCGGCCGCGTCGAAGCAGTGCACCACCGCCACCATCAGCAAGGGCACCACCCACACCCAGTGATGTCCCCAGGAGAAGGGCGAGACCGCGCACGAGGTCATGCCGGTGATGCTCAACGCGAGCAGTTCCTGGCCGGCGCGGTGGGCCGCGTACGCCGCCCACAGACCGAGCAGTCCGACGACCACACCCACCGGAATCCACAGCCAGCTCGGCGTGTGCCCGAGTCCCATGGGCACCAGTCGGGCGAAGAAGCCGTTGAGCGACTGATTGGCCGGGTGGTCCATCGGCCCGATCCGCCCGGTCTGCGAGAGGCTGTCGGTCCAGAACCCCCACGCCTCCGAACCGAGGATGGCCAGACCGATGGCGATGGTGACGCCGAAGGTGACGACCGCCGTCACCGCGGCGCGCCATTGCCTGGTGATCAGCAGGTACGCGGTGAAGAAGATCGGGGTCAGTTTGATACCGGCGGCGAGCCCGACGCCGATTCCGCGCATCCGCTCGCTTCGCCGCACCTGATCCGCGATCACGATCAGCGCCAGCACCAGGTTGATCTGACCGTTCCAGAACGTGGTGTGGACCGGTTCGAGACCGATCACCGACACCGCGAACAGAACGACGAAGGCGACGAATCGCCCGTCGATCCGGAACCGCAGCGAGCGCAGCGAGACCGCGACCAGACCCAGCAGGCACACGACGTTGCCGACGTTCCACAGGAACTGGGCGGAGTGCTCGGGGATCCAGGCCAGCGGCACCAGGATGATCGCGGCGAACGGGGTGTAGGTGAATTGCCACACCTTGTACACAGGGAGGTCGTAGAGCGGGCGTCCGTCCCACACCGCCGCGGCCCCTCCGCGGTAGACGCGCGTGTCGATGCCCATGTTGAAGAGTCCGAACACCGGGTGGTCGAACGGCGCCACCCAGATGTTCCAGGCGATGATCAACGCCGCACCGACAGCGGCCAGTGCCACCATCGACCATGTCACCGGACGTGTATCCGCCCCGCTGATTTTCACTCGGCGATAATACGTCCGGTCCGTCCGCCGAGGCGGTACGGCGCACAGGGGTGGCGGACCAGGGTTCTTTGTGGAGTTCGACCCGTCCGCCCCCTCCGCCCGGCGACGCTGGCCATACTGGCATCCGGTGCCGGCGTCCGGCACGCATGAGACACGAGCACGCGCCCGCACGGGGCCGTCGCTCGGGAAGGGAGCCGTTCCAGGTGAGTGGAGCACACGCGGCCCGGCCGGGCGCCGATCTCGTCCGGCTCGCCGCATCGTCGATGCGCAACCGCCGCGCGATCGTCGCCGGAGTGATCCTCGCCCAGATCCTGGCGATGGCCGCGAGCCTGGCCCAGCCCACCTTCAACGCGCTCATCATCGACAACGGAGTGGTGGCGGGCGATGTTCCGTACATCGAACGGATGGGCGCGATCATGCTGGCGGTCGCGATCGGCGGACTGGTCGCCTCGCTCGCCGCCATCGCGCTCGGCGCGGCGCTCTCGGCGGGCACGTCAGCCGACCTGCGTCGATCGGTGTACCGGCACGTCGCCGACTTCTCCACAGCCACCTATCACGAACTCGGAACGCCCACGCTCCTGACTCGGACCTCCCTCGACACCTCGGTGGTCGGACAGGCGGTGTTCCTGACCACCAGCGTCGCGGTGGCGGCACCGCTGGTGACCGTGGGTGCGATCGCCATGTCGCTGCGGGAGTCGGTGCGCCTGGCACCCGTCATCGTCGTCACCGCCATCGTGCTGAGCATCGGCATCGGGATCTTCGTCGTCTATGTCACGCCCCTGGCCACGCGCGTCCAGGGTGCGGTCGACCGCGTCAACCGGGTGCTGCGCGAACAACTCGGCGGTACCCGGATCATCCGCGCGTTCCGCCGCGAGCGGGCCGCCAGCACCCGGTTCTCCGAGGTCAATCGCGATCTGACGGCTCTGGTCCGCAGGGTCGCGGCACTGCAGTTGATGCTGCTGCCCGGGGTCCTGTTGATCGCGAATCTGGCGAGCGTCGCCACCAGCCTGTTCGGCGCCCGTCTGATCGAGGACTCGCATCTGACGATCGGTGGCCTCACGGCGTTCACCGGGTACCTGATGCAGATCGTCGCGGGTATCACGGTGTTCATCGCACTGGCCGGAATGCTCCCCCGCGCCCGCGCCAGCGCCACCCGCCTGGCGGCCGTGATCAACCGTCCCGCGGGCCTGGACGACGACGGGACCGCCGTCGTCGACGGTCCGTTGCCGCTGACCTTCCGGTCGGCGACCGTGCGGTATGAAGGTGCAGATCACCCGGCCGTCGACGCGGTCTCGCTGACGTGCCTGCCGGGGACGGTGACCGCCGTGATCGGCGGCACCTCCAGCGGCAAGTCGTCGCTGCTCGCGCTGGTGCCGAGACTGCTCGACCCCGCATCCGGGACCGTGGAGGCCGGCGGCGTCCGACTCGGGGCGTGGCACCTGCCCGACCTGCGCGCGGCCGTCGCCCACGTGGGCCAGGGTCAGTCACTGGTGGCGGGCACGGTCGAATCGAATCTCCGCCTCGGCGACGCCGAGGCCGACGACGACCGTCTCTGGCGCGCCCTCGAGGCGGCTCAGATGGCGACGACCGTCGTCGACCGCGGCGGACTCTCCACCGAGGTGGCGCAGGGCGGATCCAACTTCTCCGGCGGACAGCGGCAGCGGCTCGCGGTGGCACGCGCGCTGGTGAGGCGACCGCGGATCCTGTGCCTGGACTCGGCGTTCTCGGCGATGGACCGCAGTACCGCCGAATCGGTGCTCTCGGGAATCCGGGCCACTCTGCCCGAGGCGACGATTCTGCTGGCCGACCAGCAGGTGGACAACGTCCGCTCCGCAGACCTGATCGCCGTGCTCGACGCCGGCCGGATCGTCGCGACTGGACGCCACGAGGACCTGCTCACCCGATGCGCCGTGTACCGCGAGTTCGCCCAGGCACAGGCCGCTCCTGCTCCTGCTCCTGAGGGGCCGACTGTGGCGACGGGGGTCTCACGATGAGGATCGTCCGCGCGCTGCGCGAGTTCCGGCGTTTCCTCGGCTCCGACCGCAGGCTGAGCTTCGCGCTGGTCCTGTCGGTGGTCGCCGCCCTGTCGACGGTCACCGTGCCGGTGCTCCTGGCCCGCCTCACCAACATCATCTTCTCCGGCGCCGTGAGCACCAGGCTGCCCGCGGGCGACACTCGGGAGCAGGCCGTCGAGCAACTCCGCAGAAGCGGGCAGGGCGATCTCGCCAACGTGGTCGAGACCACCGGCGCGGTACCGGGCGCCGGGATCGACTGGGACCGGCTGTGGGCCGCCGCCGCAGTCGCGTTGATCGCCATCGCCCTGGTCACGATCACCCGCATCGGCAGCGGCCTGCTCGTGAACAGCGCGGTTCAGGACGCGATCCGCACCATCCGCGAACGGGTGGAGCGCAAGATCCACCGTCTGCCGGTCTCCCGACTCGAGGGCGGTCGGCGCGGCGAGGTGCTCAACGCGATGACCGTCGACGTCGACAACATGTCGACGGTGATCGGCCCGCTCTTCGTCCAACTGCCGGTGCTGATGCTCACCGTGGTGGCGGTGGCGGTCGCGCTGATCCTGCTCTCCACCTTCTTCGCCCTCATCGCCTTCGCCACGATCCCGGTCACCGCGGCCCTGGCGTTCACGGTGGTCCGGTTCGCCCGCCCGCACATGCAGGCGCAGTGGCGGACCACCTCGTCGATCAGCGCACATATCGAAGACGTCTACGGTGCCCACGACATGATCGCCGCGTATGACGGACATCCGCAGACTTCGCGGGAGTTCGACGAGCTCAACCGCCGGCTGGAACGCGCGGCGCGCAGCGGGCAGGCGTGGAGCGGTTCCATCACCCCGGTCCTCACCTTCTGCAACGCCCTGGTGTTCGTGATCATCGCGGTCCTCGGTGCGCTCAAGATGCTCGACGGCGCCGTCACGCTCGGGACCCTGCAGGCCGTCGTGATGTACACCCAGCAGCTCTCGGCCCCGATGACGGAGTTGTCGAGCACGCTGCCGACCCTGCAGTCGGGCTTCATCTCATTCGGTCGCGTGCGCACGTTCCTGGGCGCCGACGAGGAGCCCGAGCCCGCGGTCGACGATGAGCCGGTCGCCGCTCACGGACGGCACACGCTTCCGCCGACGGTCGCCTTCGAGCGCGTGCACTACTCCTATGCCGACGGCAGCCCCGTCCTGCGCGGAATCGACCTGACGCTGCCCGCCGGACGCACCACCGCGCTGGTCGGCGCCACCGGGTCGGGCAAGACCACACTCACCGGGCTGCTGCAGCGGTTCGCCGACCCGACCGCCGGACGGATCCTGATCGACGGCGAGGACATCGCGGGGATGTCGCGCTCGAAGGTGCGGTCGATGATGGCGGTGGTGACGCAGGATCCGTGGTTGTTCAGCGGGACGGCGGGCGAGAATGTCGACTACGGACGCCCCACCGATGGCCGGGCGGTCGACGAAGCGATGGTCGACTCGCTGCTGGCAGGGCTGCCGAGCGGACCCGAGACGCCGGTCTCCGGCGACAGCACCCTACTCAGCGCGGGCGAGAAACAGCTCATCACGGTCGCGCGAGCGCTCGCCGCCGACCCCGACATCCTCATCCTCGACGAGGCCACCAGCGCCGCGGACCCGCGCACCGAACTCATCATCGGCCGTGGTCTGGAGGCACTGCGGAACCGCACCACCACGCTCATCGTCACCCACCGGTACTCCACGCTCGCGACCGCCGACACGATCGCAGTGCTCGCCGACGGCAGGATCATCGAGCACGGTTCGGCCTCGGAGCTGCTGGCTGCGGGCGGTGAGTTCGCCCGAATCTACGGGCGCGGCCCGACCTGATGTTCGACAAGGGCCGATAGCGGACACGGAATGTGCAAGTATGTGACCAGCCTCATTGCCTGATTGGGCTCCGCTCGCCTGACAGGGCTCCGCGAAAGGCTCCGCTCCCCCGCCCCGACGACAGGAACTCCGAACCGTGATCCGCAGACCCTCCCGAATCGCCCTCGCCGCCACGGCGGCCGCCCTCATCGTCGGAGGCGCGAGCCTGCCGGCCGCGCCCGTCTCGGCCGCGCCGGCCTCCGCGCTGGTGTCGTCCAGCGCCACCGGTCCCACCAGCACCGACATCGTGGTGCACTCGGCGGCGATGAACCGCGACATACCGCTGACCGTCCTTCTGCCGAAGGACCGGTCTCGGCCCGCCGGCGTGCTCTATCTCCTCAACGGGGCCGGTGGCGGCGAGGACTCCGCGACCTGGCAGGGCAAGACCGACGTCGTGAACTTCTTCGCACAGAAGAACGCCTACGTGGTGATTCCGATGAAGGGCGCGTTCAGCTACTACACGGACTGGCTCAAGCCCGACGAGAAGCTCGGCGTCAACAAGTGGTCGACCTTCCTCGGCGAGGAACTGCCCGCAGTCATCGACAGCACCTACTCCACCAACGGCCGGAACGCCATCGCCGGCATCTCCTCGTCGGCCACCTCGGTGCTGAACCTGGCGATCGCCCACAAGGGTCTGTATCGCACCGTCGCCGCCTACAGCGGCTGCGCGGCCACCTCCACCCAGCCCGGCCAGACGTATGTGCGGCTGGTGGTCGAGACCCGCGGCGGCGGCGACGCCCGGAACATGTGGGGGCCGTACAACGGTCCCCTGTGGCGTCAGAACGATCCGGTCGTGAACGCCGCCGGGCTGCGCGGCGTCTCGCTGTACCTGAGCGCCGCGACCGGTCTGCCCGGCAAGTACGACACCCCGCAGTACGTCCCGGACTCGGCGACGCTCACCGACCAGATCGTCGTCGGCGGCGCGATCGAGGCGGCGACCCGTCAGTGCACCGAGGACCTGGCCGCGAAACTGGGCCGTCTCCGCATTCCGGCGACGGTCGACCGTGTTCCGGCCGGTTCGCACTCCTGGAAGTACTGGCAGGACCAGCTGCACAAGTCCTGGCCGCAGATCGCCCGCGGTATCGGCGCCTGACGCCGGGCGCGGCTCAGATCTCCGGCCAGTGGTGTTCCAGGCCGGCGAGGATGAAGTCGATCTTGGTGTCGACCGCCCCGCGGTCGATCCACGAGTCGTCCGGACGCAGAGCGGTGTCGCCCGCACCGAGCGCCCGGCGGATCCGGTCCAGTCCGGAGTCGCCGCGCTCGTCTACCGCGCGCATCGACTCCACCGACAGGTGCGAGGCGAATACCGAGTCGCCCAGGAAGTCCAGGGCGAACATCGCCTGGCCGCGGGTCTTCCCCTCCGCCGCCAGGGCCGCGACGTAGGCGGCGAAGACGTGCTCGATCCGTGACGGCGCCGGTGCGAAGGCGTATACGAGCAACGCGAGGCCGGGGAAGTCGTCGCAGACTCGCCAGCACTCGTCGGCCCACAACCGCAGTACGTCGCGCCATCGGCTGCCCGGCTCCGGCAGCGCGATGGTCGCCCCTGCCGCGTCGAGGCAGGCGATCACCAAGTCGTCGCGCGAGGGGAACAGCCGATAGATGGCAGCCGTCACGACGCCGAGCCGTTCGGCGACCGCCGAGAGCGTGAACCGGTCGATGCCCTCGGCGATCGCCGCGGCGACCACGTCGTCGGCGGTGAAGGCGGGCTTGCGCCCCACCTTCCGTCCGCCGCGGACGGGCCGGTTGTCCGGTGAGCTTGAACCCTGCACCGGTCCAGATTAGTCGGCGACGATCCGCCACCCCTGCGCACTGTGCAGCCGGTTCCAGAAGTGCGAGTACGTGCCGTCCTGGGCCAGGAGTTGCTCGTGCGTGCCTTGCGCCTCCACTCGCCCGTCGTCGGTGAGCGCCACGATCTGGTCGGCCGCGGCGATCGTCTCCAGACGATGCGCGATGATCAGCACGGTGGCCTGCGTGCGCAATCGTTCGACGGCAGCGACGATGTTCGCCTCGTTCTCCACATCGAGCGCCGAGGTGGCCTCGTCGAGCAGCACGATCGGTGACCGTTTCAGCAATGCCCGTGCGATGGCGACTCGTTGCCGTTCGCCTCCGGAGAGTGCTCGCCCACCTTCCCCCACCCGCGAATCCCAGCCGTCCGGGAGCCGCTCGGCGATCTCGGTGACGCCGGCCAGGTCCGCCGCCGCGCGGATCTCATCCCGCGACGCGCCGCTCCGGCCGACTGCGACATTGGCCTCAAGGGTGTCGTCGAACAGATAGACGTCCTGGAATACCAGCGACAACTGCCCCATCAGTTGCTCGGTGGTCTGCTCGGTCACCGGCACGCCGCCGACCTTCACCGTGCCGGCGTCGACGTCATGGAAGCGGCTCACCAGTCTGATCAGCGTGGTCTTGCCGCTGCCGGAGGGACCGACCAGGGCCACCATCGCACCGGCGGGCACCCGGAGCGAAACGTCGCGCAGGACCGGATCCTGATCGGTGTGGTAGGCGAAACTCACCCGGTCGAGTTCGATCGTGCCGGGAGCGGTCAACTCGGCCGGAGACGGCGGCTCAGGCAGCGGTTCGGCGGTGAGCACCTCGTCGATGGCGTCGAGCAGCGGCCGCCGAGATTCAAGGCTCATCGCGCTCTCGGTGATGGTGGAGAGGGTGGAAGTGAAGCGCAGTGCGAAACCGACGAACGCCAGCGCCGGAATCGGTTCGAGCGCCCCCGAGACGGCCAGCGCTCCGGTGATGGAGATCAGCGCGACGATCACTCCCTGGGTCGCCATGCCGGAGAGCAACAGACCGGCGGTCTCGATCCACTGTGCTCTTCTTCGGGCGCGGAGGGTGTCACCGAACGCGGCGTCCAATGGTGCGAACGAGCGGCCCCGACCGCACGATCGCAGTGCGCCCTGGCACTGCGCGTACTCGACGATGCGGTTCGCCAGGTTCACCTCTTCCGGCTCGTGAATCCGCTCGCCACTGCGCATCAACGCAGTCGACGCCAGGGTGATGATCACGAACACCGGTGCGGCGATCGTCAGAATCAGACCGAGCCACGGATTCCAGAACCACGACGCCACCACGATCACGATCGCCGCAGTCATCCGCGAGACCAGCGGGCCGATCATGTGGGCGAAGATCTCGCCCGCCATCATCAACTCCGACGAGACCATCCGCGACAATCGGCCGGAGAGCGGGCGTGCGAACCAGCCCAGCGGCTGTCTCGACACCTGGTCGCCCACCAGCCGGTGAATGCTGTGGAGGAAGTCCAGAGCGACCGCGTACGTGCGCCGCTCCTGAATGTAGATGAGCGCGAAGGCCGCCGCCGCGAGCACTGCGAAGACGATCAGCCATCCTGCGGTTCCCGATCCCCACACCCGTTCGCCGGATGCAAGCGAGCTGATGGCTGGGAGCAACGCGACCAGGGCCAGACCTTCGACCAGACCGGCCAGCACTGCGGCCAGCAACGCCGGGGCCAGCGCCTCGGGCGCGGAGACCATCCGCTTCATCCGCGGGATGATGTCGATCAGTGGCAGGTTCATCATTTCTCGCCTTCCTCGACCGACTCCCACAGGCGGGCGTAGCCGGGCTCGCCGAGGAGGTCGTCGTGCGTGCCGGTTGCGAGCACGCGCCCTCTGTCCACGAGCACGATCTGATCGACGCCCTCGACCACCTCGGGTCGGTGCGCCACCAGAAGCACTGTCTTGTCGCGGGCCAGATCACTGAGCGCCTGCTGGATCTGGTGCGTGGACTCCGGATCGGTGAGCGCGGTGGCCTCGTCCAGGATGAGGACGGGGGCGTCGACCAGTACGGCACGCGCGATGGCGATGCGCTGCGCCTGACCGCCGGAGAGCCCGCTCGCCGAGCCGTAGACGGTGTCGAAGCCGTCCGGGAGACTTTCGATGTCGTCGAGGATCCGGGCGGCACGGGCGGCTGCGCGGATCTGTTCGTCGGTCGCGTCCGGCCGGCCGAGGGCGATATTGTCGCGGAGCGAGATCGACGGCAGTTGCGGTTCCTGCAACACGAAGCTCACGTGCCGGTAGAGGTGGTCGATCTCGGCGATCGGTACGCCGCCGAGGCGGATCTGCCCCGCGCAGGGATCGTCGAAGCGCGCCAGCAGAGTCGCGATGGTCGACTTGCCCGAGCCCGAAGGGCCGATCAGCGCGGTGATCGTGCCCTCGCGGAGGGTGAACGAGACGTCGTCGAGTGCCAGGTCCGCTCCCGGCCCGCCGTACGAGTAGCTGACGTGGTCGAATTCCACGTCGTGTCCTTCGGGCTGGGCGCGAACACCGTCGTCGTCGAGGGTCGGGGTTTCGAGCAGGTCGGTGAGCCGCCGCGCGGACGCGCCCGCCATCTGCGATGACCACATGGAGTTCATCAGCACCTCGATGCCGTACGGGACCAACAATGCGATGAGCGAGGTGGCGAGCACGTCGGCCGTGGTGACCTCGCCGCGGTGCACCAGCCAGGCGCCGCCGCCGATGTTGATCAGCAGTACCAATGGGACCGCGAGCAGGGAGGTACCCAGCGAACTGACTCGAAGAAGCGGCTTCACCCAGGCGTAGTAGAAGGCCTGGAAATCGCCGGCGGCCTCCTGATAGGCGCTGTGCGCGCGGCCCACCCGTCCGAATGCCTTCACCACCGTGATACCCTTGACGAACTCGACCATCCGTGCCGAGACCACGCTGAGCTTGGCGTCCATCTCAACGGTCTTCTCCGCCATGCCGCGCATTCCCAACGCCATCGCGGCGGCGTACAGGGGAACCGTCGCTATGGCCAGCAGTCCCAGCCGCCAATCGATGACGAACGCGTAGGCCGTCAACGCCAGGGGCATGACCACGGCCTGGGTGCCGTCGACGGGCTGGTGGGCGATGAGGTGGTGGATGGTTCCGATATCGTCTTGCAGCGATTTCCGCACGCGGCCGGAGTTCGTCGACGTGAACCATGTGAGCGGCACACGCGAGAACCGTTCCACCATCCGCAGGCGGATCGTATGCCCCAGTCGGATGTCCGCGAAGTGGGTGACGCCCAGCGCCACGAAATAGACGGCGAGCCGCAGGGTGAAGGTGACGATCAGGATCTCGATCCAATGGTTCACATCATTGCCGTCGACGGGTGCCTCCGCACGGGCCGCATCGAGCAGGACCTCGCCGATGTGCACCAGCGCGACGTACGGGACCACTGCGAGCACACCCGAGATCACCGCGAGTCCACGACCGAGGGCCAGTTGCGGGGCCACCGGGCGCATCAGTTCGCGGAGCGCGCGGGAGTCCTCGCGCTGCTGAACCTTCGGATCGGTCGGCGGGTCGTCTGCGGTCTGCACCGGTGGCGCTTCCAGCGTCGTCATATCGCTCCTCACGCATGCATCTTAGGTTTGCCATACCTATTAATGAAGTCCGTTCAGAATAGGGTCGATGCAGGGTCATGACAAGCCCCCGAGCGGGGCGAAAGTAGAGAGAAGGAGGCACTCACTGGACCGAGATCTGCGAAACAGCAGGATGAGAGGCGGAACGTCGTCGAGTCCCGATCGCGCTCGCGCGTCGAGTGGCAAGTCGCGCGTCGAACAGCAAGAAGACCCGCAGTAACCTGCGGGTCTTCTTCTTGTGGTCCCGGCTGGGATCGAACCAGCGACCTCCCCGGTGTGAACGGGACGCTCTTCCACTGAGCCACGGGACCGTATCGAGTTATGAACGACCTGCGCCGGTCGCACGAGAAAACAGATTACACATCGCGGCCGACGGCACCAAATCCCCCGCTCGAAAGCCGGGAACACTCGCGAGGAACGGCCGCGAGCCCGTCTCCGGGGCGCCAAGAACGCTCCCATCTGCGGAATCACATCCATGTAAGTCGCTGACCTCACGATTTGTCTTGACGACATACGTGCCGCTAGTGTTCTTCTCGCTGGTGAGCAACGCCCACAAGGAAGCTCACCGGTATGCGGATGTAGCGCAGCTGGTAGCGCATCACCTTGCCAAGGTGAGGGTCGCGGGTTCGAATCCCGTCATCCGCTCGGAAAGATCACCTGGTGGCGTGGCCGAGTGGTGAGGCAACGGCCTGCAAAGCCGTGCACACGGGTTCGATTCCCGTCGCCACCTCCACCGAACACCGGTACCGAGTTCGAGTAACGGCACCAACTCAATAAGACCCGCGCGATTAGCTCAGTGGGAGAGCGCTTCCCTGACACGGAAGAGGTCACAAGTTCAATCCTTGTATCGCGCACCAGATCCGACAGCGAGGCCCGGCGACCGCCGGGCCTCGTCTCGTTGTCCGACCCTCATGCTGTGCTGTGTCCATGACACTGATGCTCGTCGCCGCCGCACTCGTCGTGGTCGCCGTGGCGATCCTTGTCCGGCAGCCCGCGTCCGGCAGTTCCGATTACCGCCCGCGCGATGCCCGACGCTCCGACGGCGACGACCGACGCCCGCTTCGCCGCCCACGGCCCGTTCGAGACGCACTGGCTCGGCGACTCACGACGCACACCGAGCGTCTCCGCGAGTCGCGCCGAATCCGCAAGCAGCAGTACGACGACGCCGCCCGGGCCGCCGCGGATGCGGGCGGCCCGGACCCGTGCGGCGAGACGGTGTTCGGCGAGACAGCCCGCGACGGAACGGTGTCCGGCCACCTGGCGCTGGCGCTGGACACCTGGAGAGGTCGTGACTTCACCCTGCGCGCCCGAGCGGTCGGCTTGAGTTGGCTCCCTTTCGTCGAACCGCCCGAGCACGTGGAGACCGCTGAGATCGCCGACATGCGACTGCGCCGGCGCTACCGACCGGACTCCGAAGAGCAGGCCGCGCTACGGCTGATGCAGGCGGACGAGAACGGCCGGCTGGCGGTGCTGGCCGCCGTAGTGGCGGCGCGGCTGCACCAGAACCCGGCATGGCACGACGATCTGCTGGATCGATACCAGGCCCGCATCGACCTCGACGCCGAGGTTCGGACGGTCGCCGAGTCCGCCGCCGCGATTCGCAGGGCGCGCCGAATCCTCGGTTCGCAGCCCCTCGGCCCCCGCGCATCCGATCCGGAGATCGTCAACGCCTACATCGACAAGTCGAGCGGCCTGGACCAGCGCGCCGACGCCCTCACGGATCGAGTCCTGGCGTTCCTGACGTACGCCGAGGGCGCCGACCGCGCCAGAGAACAGCTCGACCGACGTGCCTGGCTCGATGCCACTGCCCCGATCGACGACTTCGAGTCCCGGGTCGACGCCGCATTCGACCGGAGCGTCGCCGACCATCTCCGTCAGCGAGCCGCCGACGTCACCGCATTCGCCGCGAGCGACCTCGGAGCGTCCGAGGCGGAGCGGCTGATCTGGCGGAGTCCACGGTCCGACGGGGACCCCGGTTTGCAAATGTCGCCGCCGTACCGCTAGTGTTTGTTCTCGCCGGTGAGCGACAGCGTCCACAAGACGAGTTCACCGGCATGCGGATGTAGCGCAGCTGGTAGCGCATCACCTTGCCAAGGTGAGGGTCGCGGGTTCGAATCCCGTCATCCGCTCGGAAAGATCACCTGGTGGCGTGGCCGAGTGGTGAGGCAACGGCCTGCAAAGCCGTGCACACGGGTTCGATTCCCGTCGCCACCTCCACCGAACACCGGTACCGAGTTCGAGTAACGGCACCAACTCAATAAGACCCGCGCGATTAGCTCAGTGGGAGAGCGCTTCCCTGACACGGAAGAGGTCACAAGTTCAATCCTTGTATCGCGCACCACGCAGACGAAGCCCGCCGGATCCCGGCGGGCTTCGTCGTTCCCGGTTCTGGCAGGATTGACGGCGTTCCGCTTCGGCCGGACCGCCCCTCGAACCCCACTGCAAAGGACCGGACTCCAGTGCCCAGCCTCGCGATGCTGTTCCAGAGCCGACTCGATCCCGCACTCTCCGCCGAGCGCCTCGCCGCACAGATGCTCAACGACTTCCCGGACCTGGACGCCGATCTGCTGAGCGTCGGCGACGCTGCTGCCGGGTCGGGGGCGGCCGACGACGCCGACTCGCCCCTGGCGTTGTCGTACGGCGACCGGCAGATCTTCCTGATGGGGATCGCGGCACCGGTGGGCGACGACCTCGCCGAGATCGCCCAGTACAGCCGGCTGTGGCCCGATCACACTCCGGCGCCCGCCGACTACTCGGCGCACACCATCGTCACCGTCGTCCGGCCGGGGCATGAGACGAACCATGTCGAGGCGATCGCCGATGCGGTCCTGCTGTCGAAGGTCATCGCTGCCGCGGTGGCGCTGTCGGAGTCGATCGTCGCCGTGTACTTCGGCAGCGCGAATCACGTGATCCTGCCTCCGCTGTTCCGCGACCTGGCGATCGAGACGCTCCCCGATCCGATGCTCCCGGCGTGGGTGGCCCTGAACGTCGCGCCGCGACCCGACGGCATCATGACCGGACATACGCGCGGACTCGACATGCTCGGGCTGCCCGACGTCGAGATCGTGCAGTCGCACGAGTCCGCCGAGGACACCTTCGGCCGCATCGTCAACACCGCGATCTACCTTCTCGAGAACGGCCCGGTGATCGGCGACGGCGACACGCTGGGCGCCACGGAGGCCGCCGAGATCGTCGCGCACCACGCGCCGTCGCAGGTCGACGCGGACAAGACCGTCCTGTCGCTGGAGTTCGTCGGAGAGGACTTCCCGGAACCCGAACTCGCCGACGAGCCGGCGCAGCCGAGGAAGCGGCGCTGGTTCGGACGTAAGTAGCACCACCGCAAGTAACACCACCGCAAGTAGCACCACCGCGACGCGGGAACTGTCCGATGCGCCCACTATGGTGTGCACATGAATCTGCGATCCCTCACCGATCTGCGTCCCGGGCAGCGCTTGTCGGGCCGCTGGCGCGAGCCGGTCCACCTCGTCGCGGTGATCCCGAGCGGAGATTCGGCGGCCACGGTGGTCGTCCGCGACGACCGACTGGGCGTCCGCGAGGAGATGCTGTTCGCCGACGACATCGCTGACATCGTCGTCGAGGACGATGTCGAGCGCTCGTGGACCTTCGACGCCGACCCGCGGACGTTCCGCCTCGCGACGGAGGCGCTGCGCATCGCGATGACCGGCGCCCACGACCCGATGGCGGCGGTCGGAACCAGCGACATCTCTCCCCTGCCGCACCAGATCCGCGCGGTGTACGGGGAACTGCTGCCGCGCACTCCCCTGCGCTTCCTGCTGGCCGACGATCCCGGCGCGGGCAAGACGGTGATGGCGGGGCTGTACGCCAAGGAACTGCTGCTCCGGGGCGATCTCGCGCGGCTGCTGATCGTCGCGCCGGGCGGGCTGGTGGAACAGTGGCAGGACGAACTGTCGGAGAAGTTCGGCCTCACAGCCACTCTCCTGACCCGGGATCTGATCAACGCCAGCCCCAGCGGCGACCCGTTCCCGGCCCACCCGTTCATGATCGCCCGCATGGATCAGCTCGCCCGCGACCCCGACCTGATCGGTCACCTCGAGGCGAGCGAGTGGGATCTGGTGGTGGTCGACGAGGCGCATCGCATGTCCGCGTCATGGCAGGGCTGGGACGGCGAGGTCCGGGAGACCGAGCGGTTCAAGCTCGGCCGCGTCCTCGGCGGCGTGGCACGCAACCTGCTTCTGATGACGGCGACGCCGCACGCCGGCAACGACGACAACTTCCAACTGTTCCTCTCCCTTCTCGACGAGGACCGATTCGCCGGCCGCCCGCAGTCGGACGCGGTCGCCGACACCTCCGGCCTCATGCGACGGATGGTCAAGGAGGAACTGCTCACCTTCGAGGGCAGGCCGCTGTTCCCCGAACGGATCGCCGAAACCGTTCCCTACGAGCTCTCCGACGGGGAGGCGGAGCTGTACGAGGCCGTCACGCAGTACGTGCGCGTGGAGATGAACCGTGCGGAGAGTTCGCCCGACTCCCCCAAACGCCGCACCGTCGGGTTCGCGCTCACCGTCCTCCAGCGCCGGCTCGCGTCGAGCACCCACGCGGTGCTGCGAAGTCTGCAGCGTCGCCGCGATCGGCTCGCCTCGCGTCGTGCCGACCTGATCGCCGGCCGGATCCCCGTCGACGATCGGATGCCGCTGCCGCCCGCCGACGCCTTCGACGATCCCGACGAATACAGCGCCGAGGAGTACGAGCGCATCGAGGAGGAAGTGGTCGACGCGGCGACCGCCGCACGCACCGTCGCCGAACTCGACACCGAGATCGCGATCCTGGAAGACCTCGTGGCGCTGGCGACCCGTGTGCGCGACCGCGGCATCGACCGGAAGTGGTCGGAGCTGCGTTCACTGCTGACCGATCGAGAACTGTTGCGCGGCAAGGACGGTCGTCCGCGCAAGCTGATCGTGTTCACCGAGCACAAGGACACGCTCGACTACCTCACCGCGCAGATCCGCAATGTGCTCGGTTCCGACGACGCGGTGCTGACGATTCACGGCGGCACGCGGCGCGGCGAGCGCGTCGCGATCCGGGAGCAGTTCACCAACGAGCCGTCGCGGCTGGTGCTGGTGGCCACCGACGCCGCCGGCGAGGGGCTCAATCTGCAGGCCGCGCACCTGATGGTCAACTACGACCTCCCGTGGAATCCGAACCGGCTCGAGCAGCGCTTCGGCCGCATTCACCGCATCGGGCAGAAGAACGTGTGCCGCCTGTGGAACATCGTGGCCGCCCAGACTCGCGAAGGTCAGGTCTACACGCGTCTGCTCGAGAAGATGGAGCAGCAGCGTTCAGCCTACGGCGGCAAGCTGTTCGACGTTCTCGGCGACGAAGCGTTCGCCGGCCGGCCGCTGCGCGACCTGCTGTGGGATGCGGTGCTCTACGGCGACGATCCCGCGCGGATCGACGAGATCGAGCGCATTGTCGACGCCGAGGTGGCTTCCGGCTGCGACACGCTAGTCACCGAGCGCGCACTCGCCCGCGAGACGCTCGATCCGCTCGAGATGGCGCGTCTGCGCCGCGAGATGGACGAGGCGACCGCGCGCAGGTTGCAGCCGCACTACATCGCGCAGTTCTTCACCGATGCGTTCACCGCGCTCGGCGGTCGGCTGTCGAAGCGGGAGCGCCACCGGTTCCAGATCTCGAATGTTCCGGCGCCGCTGCGTCATCGAGACATCCGCCGGGAGCACGCGGGGCGGCCGGTGACGAGGGCGTACGAGCGCGTCACGTTCGAGCCGTCAGCGGTGTCGTCGGGCGCCGTGCGCGCCGACCTCCTGGCACCCGGGCACCCGCTGCTCGACGCCGTGATCGACTCCGTCCTGGACGGGAGTGCCGACGTCCTCGCCGCGGGCGCCACACTGCTCGACCCGACCGATCCCGGCACCGCCCCGCGCGCGATCTTCGCCCTGACCTCCGAGATCGTCGACGGCTCCGGGACCGTGGTCAGCAAGAGATTCGCGTTCGTCTCGATCGACGCCGACGGGTCCGTCGCCGATGCCGGTCCGGCGCCGCATCTCGACCTGCAGCCGATCCCGGAGGGCGCGCCGATCCGCGGGCTAGACTCGTTCGTCGGCCGTTCACTGACGGACCAGGCATTGTCGTGGGCCGCGTCCACCGCGGTGCCCCGTCACCTGAGCGAGGTCCGCGACCGCGTGGTCCCCGACGTCGAGCGGACCGAGAGAGCGGTGCGCACACGGCTGATCGAGCAGATCAACTACCTGGACTCCGAAGTCGCACGCCGGCGTGAAGAATCGGCGGCCGGCAAGACCACGCGCGGGCGGCGCCTCAGCCCGGAACGGCTCGAGCGGCGGGCGCGCGAGTTGGAGGCCAGGCTCGGGCGCCGCCTGCGCGAGCTCGCCGACGAGCGTGTCCTCACCGCACGCCCGCCGAGGCTGGAGACCGCGGTTCTCGTGGTCCCCGCCGGGATGCTCGGCGAGTCGGTGGGCCGACACGCCGCCGACACCACGGCCACCGACCGGCGGGCCGTCGACGCGGTGCTGCGTGCCGAGTGCGCCCTGGCCCGCATGCCCGAGGAGATGCCGCACAACAACCCCGGATACGACGTCCTCTCCGTTCCGGCTCCGGCTGCGGACGGCGGTCGTGCACCATCGGTGTACATCGAGGTCAAGGGCCGGATCGCCGGCGCCGACACCTTCTTCGTCTCCTACAACCAGGTGCTCCAGGGCAAGAACACCGGTGAGAACCACCGGCTCGCGATGGTCTCGGTGAGCCCCGACGGCCCCGATCACGACGAGGTCCGCTACCTCACCGACTACTTCCGCGACGTCGACCTCGCTAACACCGACGTGAGCGGAGTCGAACTCAACTGGCACAAGGCCTGGAAGAAGGCACTCCCGCCGCATTGACGGCTCGCGGTGTCAGAACGGCGGGGCGCCGGCGTCGTGGGCGATGGCTTCGCGAGCCCGGCGGTTCGCCGCTCGCTTCTGCATGCGGTACCGGTGCTTGGCCTGCAACCGTGTCAGCGAGCGTTCGGGTTCGTCACCGGCGTGTCGTGCTTCTCGGCGTGTCGGAGAGCCGTGTCCGCACTGAAGGTGGCCCAGTTCGGGAAGGAGCCACATGTTCAGTGCCTGCTGCCGGACGGTGATCCCCTCCGGTGAGGTGACTTCGGTCCAGACGACGCCGGCGGCGTCCACGATCTGATCGTCGACCCACCCGTTCGCGTGGGTCTTCAACCCGTGATGGAATCGGCATTTCGCATTGAGATTGCAGATGCAGGTGACGCCGCCCGCCGACGGATCCGCGTGGTCGTACTCGCATACGTGGTCGAGGTCGCACTTCCACGCGGGCCGGGCGCAACCCGGCCACGAGCAGGTGCCGAACAGCCCGCGGACGGCAGTATCCAGCGCCGCGGACGGACGGTATCCGCTGTCGGGCCGACTCGCCTGCGCGATGACCTCGTCGAGGTTCAGCTCGCGACGCACAGCGTCGGGCCGTGACGCCATCTCACGAATGTGTGTCGCCGAGATCGGTCCGTGGCCGTCCAGATGCGCCGCAGTCTGCGACGTCCCCTCGAGCACTTCTTTGCGAACCACCACGTGCAGGACGATCCGCGCGCACCGCGACGCGATGTCGGCCGGCGCGAGTCGAGCAGTGCAGTCCTCTCGACCGCACTCGCATACGAAGTCCGTGCCGTTGATGCGCGCCATCGCCGCATCACTGCGCCGGGCGCCCTTGGAGCGTGGGTCGTTGGGGCAGACGCCGGCGATCACCGCATCGAGTACATCCTTGGCGATCGCCACGTCCTCGGCCGACGCGGTGACGATGAGTTCCGAGGCGGTGTCGGTCAGCGGGTTCACCTGCACGCGCTTGGCTGCCCGCACCTCCTCCCGGGTCAAGGTCACCGCGTCGGGATCGTGCTCGGCGACGATCGCCCCGAGCATCGTCTCCACGCGCGCCGCCGAAAGACCGCCCACTTCGCGCAGTCTCGCGGCCGCTTCCGCGTCGATGAAGGCCAGGACGTCCGCATCGTCGACGAGGGCCGTCTGCTCCACCGCGCGCCGGAAACTCGCCGAGTTGATCAGTCCGTCGCGCAACATCCGTCCGAGGGCCGGGATCCGCTCCATGCAGGCCACGGCGGATTCGACGAACCGCTCTGCCGTGTAGTGCTGCACACCCGCGGCGACCGCATACGACGCCGCGACTTGGCACAGTGGGTCGTAGAGCCGGGTGTAGGCGTCCGCCGACGGATCGGACTCCAACTCGGATTGCTTCGCCATGAGCAGCGAGTACAGCGCCTCGTATCGATGCCACAGCACCAGCCCCTGGTAGCAGTCCGCGCGCGCCGCGAACCCGAGCAGTGCCGCTCGATCGCTTCGCGATCCCGACACCTCGGATGCAACGGTGGGCGAGTTCTCGACGTCCGGACGTTCGATCCGGATGACGATCGCGTCGTCGGCCACCGTCACAGACGAAGCCCTACGCTCTCTCACCTGCACTTTCATCTCCAACCCCCTGATCGTCGAACTTACGTTCGATGATACTCGAGAGGTCCGACATTCTCAGGCGAGTCACACCGATTGCGATACACACTGTCGTGTGCGCTATGTTGAAACGTTCTCGTCCGCCATGCGCTTCACCAAGGGGTACACGTGTCCAGCGATGCACACAGTAATGTTCAGCGACGCAAGTTGATCGAGGTCAGCATCCCGCTGCAGAAGATCAACGAGGAGTCCGCTCGCGAGAAGTCGATCCGCCACGGACATCCGTCGACACTGCATCTGTGGTGGGCGCGCCGGCCACTGGCCGCGGCACGCGCTGTGCTGTTCTCTCAACTGGTGGACGACCCCGCGTCGCGCCCAGACCTGTACCCCACCGAGGCGGAGCAGATCGCGGAGCGAAAGCGACTCTTCGAGTTGATCGAGCGACTCGTGGTGTGGGAGAACTCGAACGACGAGCAACTGCTCGCCGAAGCTCATCGCAAGATCATGGAGTCGACCGACGGCAATCCCCCACCGATCCTCGACCCGTTCGCCGGCGGCGGAACCATTCCCCTTGAAGCGCAACGACTCGGACTCGAAGCTCACGCGTCAGACCTGAACCCCGTCGCCGTGCTCATCAACAAGGCGCTGATCGAGATTCCGCCGAAGTTCGCCGGACAGCCGCCCGTGTGGCCCGGAGCCGCCGACGAGACCATCCAGGACTGGCCCCGCGCCACAGGTCTCGCCGAAGACGTCCGCCGCTACGGACAGTGGATGCGCGACGAAGCCCAGAAGCGCATCGGCCATCTGTATCCGAAGGCACCCCTGCCCGACGGTACCGAGGCAACCGTGATCGCGTGGATCTGGGCGCGGACCGTGACGTGCCCGAATCCCGAGTGCCGGATAGCGATGCCCCTCGTCAGGTCGTGGTGGCTCGGCAAGAAGAAGGGCAAGGAGGCGTACGTGGTCCCCGTGATCGAAGGCAAGACCGTGCGGTACGAGATCGGTCACGATCCGGCTCAGGCGCCGACGAAGGAGACCGACGGGACGATGTCTGGCAAACGTGGCGGCGTCTGTATCCGCTGCGGTACCGCCGTCAGCACCGACTACATCAAAGCTCAGGGAACCGAAAGGCGAATGGGCGCAGATCTCATAGCCACGGTCGCCGAAGGCACTCGCCGTCGAATCTATCTACCGCCGTCGGACGTACATCGCCGGGCCGCTGAGGTGGAGCCACCGCTCGACGTACCGAACCAGCGACTGGGATTCCATCCGAAGGACGTGTGGACGCCGCCATACGGCCTCGACACCTTCGCCTCGCTTTTCACTCCACGCCAACTCACCGCGCTGACCACATTCAGCGATCTGGTCGGAGAAGCACGCGAGCTCGTCTTGCGGGACGCGCTCGCCGCGGGAATGACGGAGGGTAGGCCTCTCGATAACTCGGGCGTCGGTGCGTTTGCCTACGCAGACGCAGTCGCCACGTATTTAGGCCTCGTAACGAGCCGGTGTGCCGACTATTGGTCGGGCCTGTGCAGTTGGCACAACACTGGAGAGAAGATGCGCAACACGTTCGGCAGGCAAGCGATACCGATGGTATGGGACTACACAGAATGCGACCCGTTCTCTTTCTCATCCGGAGGTTTCGACGGTCAGCTTGACTGGACTGCGAAAGCCGCAAATCGCACGCCAGCGAGCGCACATGGGACCGTAGGGTCCGCCGGAGCCGCTGACGCGGTCGCACAGCACGCGCTCATCTCCACCGACCCTCCCTACTACGACAACATCGGCTACTCCGATCTTTCTGACTTCTTCTATGTCTGGCTTCGCCGGTCGCTCAAGGACATCCATCCGTCGATCTTGTCGACCATGCTCGTGCCGAAGACCGAGGAACTCGTGGCCAACCCTTACCGGCATAACGGCAAGGAGGGCGCGCACAAATTCTTCGAAGACGGATTCCGGGAGGTCTTCCGTCGCGCCCGTGAGCACGCTTACGAGGACTTCCCCATCACCGTCTACTACGCGTTCAAACAGCAGGATTCGTCGAAGGACGGCCAGGCGTCGACCGGCTGGGAGACCTTGCTGGAGGGCATGATCCGCTCCGGCTGGCAGATCACCGCGACGTGGCCGATGCGATCGGAGCTCGGTAACCGCATGCTGAGCCAGGGAACCAACGCCCTCGCCTCCTCCATCGTTCTCGCTCTCCGACCGCGCCCGGAGGACGCGCCGCGCGTCGACCGCCGTGCGTTCCTGGCGCGGCTGCGCAATGAGCTTCCGGCGAGCCTGCGCGAATTGCAGCAGGGCGCCATCGCGCCGGTCGATCTGCCGCAGGCGGCGATCGGGCCGGGCATGGCGATCTTCTCCGAGTACAACGCGGTGCTGGAGGACGACGGGTCGAAGATGACGGTCCGGACCGCGCTGCAGCGCATCAATGCGATCCTCGACGAGGTGCTCGGCGAACTCGAGAACGACTTCGACGCACCCACCCGCTTCGCGCTGACCTGGTTCCGACAGAACGGCTTCGACAGCGGCAAGTTCGGCGACGCCGAGTCGCTCGCGAACGCCCGCAGCATCTCGCTCGACGGCATGGAGCGCTCGGGCATTCTCACCAAGGGCGGTGGCCGGGTCGCGCTGATCGCGCCCACGGACATGCCTGCCGACTACGACCCGTCCACCGACTCGTCGATCAGCCAGTGGGAGGTGGTGATGCACCTGGTGCGGGTCCTCGACTCGGAGGGCATCCCGGCGGCGTCGACCCTGCTGAGCCTGGTGCCGGATGCGGTCGACACCGATCTGTGCCGCGAACTCGCGAGCCTGCTCTTCAAACTCGCCGAGGATCGCAAATCGACGGCCCTCGCGGTCAGCTTCAACGGCCTCGGCGCCGCATGGAGCGACATCGCCCGCGGTGCGCGGGGTGCGGTGCACCAGGAGATGCTGCTGTGATCGGCGCGTTCGCCGCCGAGTCACGTGACTCGACACGCCCGGAGCGGCCGACACGCCGTGCAAGCCCTATGCGGGGCGGGAGGCCCCGGCCGCTGTCGTAGGCGGGCATCCGTCACACCGGCGGCGGGACGTGACCTCGACGTCCTGATTGTCCGACCGCTGCGATAACCTTCGTCGCGAATACACACATCTGTGTGAATAGTGAAAGGAGCCCTCCGTGGCGCCGAGTAATCGGGATCGGATCCATCAGGCGTTCGAGCTGCTCGGACCGGCGGTCGATCGTTTCCTGACCGAGACGATCGGCCCCGATCTGCCGGCGGGGGCGAGCGGTTGGATCGACGTGCTGCGCACGGTCAAGGCACCCAGCGCGCACCCCGACAAGAAGTACAACCCGCTCGACCCGTCGGACAGCCTTCGGATGTTCACCGACAACATTCCGTACAAGTTCCGGCGCGGCTGGGACCCGATCGGCAAGCGGCTCAGCCGCGCGCAGGTATCCCTGGCGACGCCGCTGGTTGACGCCCGGAACCGGCTCGCGCATCACGAGAACTTCACGAACGACGACGCGCAGTTCGACCTCGACATCTGTCACCGATTCCTGCTCGCCATCGACGCTCCGAAGGAGGCCGCCGACGTCGCGAAGCTGCGCGACGACGTCCGCGCCATCGGCACCCGGCAGGCCACCGAACGGGCCGCGCGCAACGTGCCCGCACTGCAGGTGGGCTCCGACAATCTGCCGGCGTGGCGGGACGTCCTGGCACCCCATCCCGACATCCAGAGCGACCAGTTCAACGCCGCGGAGTTCGCCGCCGACCTGTACACCGTCGCGATGCGCAGCGGCGGCCACAAGTCCGAGTACACCGACCCCGCCGAGTTCTTCGGCCGTACCTATCTCACCGAGGGGTTGCGCGATCTGATCACCCGGAACGTCGCGCGACTGACCGGCGATGAGAACGCGTCACCGGTCATCAACCTGCAGACCAACTTCGGCGGCGGCAAGACGCACTCGATGCTCGCGCTCTGGCATCTGGCATCGGGCGCGGAGAGCCACGTCTTCGGTGACGACGTCGCTCCGCTCGCCAAACCGCTCGACGCGGTGCGAGGACGCGTCGGACGCGTCGCTCTGGTCGGCAACCAGATGGTCCCGTCACGGGAGAACACCGACGACGGCCGGCCGAACATCCGCACCATGTGGGGCGAACTGGCCTGGCAGCTGGGCGGGCAGGAAGCCTACGACATCGTCGCCCATGCCGACCGCACCTCGACCAACCCGGGTGCCGACCTCCGCGAGCTCTTCACGCTGTACTCCCCCGCGGTGATCCTGATCGACGAATGGGTGGCGTACGCCAGACAGCTCGTGAACCCCCCGGAACCGCTTCCAGCCGGCGACTTCGACACCCAGTTCACCTTCGCCCAGGCCCTCACCGAAGCCGCCCGTGCGGTCAAGGGCATTCAGGTGGTCATCTCGATCCCCGCGTCGTCCAACGGAGACGGCGGCGACGAGGTGAACGACGAGGAGGTAGGCGGCGAGTACGGTCGCGAAGCGCTCCACGCACTGAAGAACGTGATCGGCCGGACCGCCGACCAGTGGCAGCCGGCCAACGCCGAGGAGAGCTTCGAGATCGTGCGGCGGCGCATCTTCTCCACACCGGACGCCGAGGCGTCGGCGAAGATCGCCAACATCGCCAAGAATGTCGTCGAGTTCTACCGCAAGTACCACGCCGAGTTCCCATCGGAGGTCCGCGACTCCCAGTACGAGGACCGGATCAAGCGCTGCTACCCGATTCATCCGGAACTGTTCGACCGGCTGTACCAGGACTGGTCGACCCTCGACCGGTTCCAGCGGACTCGCGGCGTCCTGCAGATGATGAACCGGGTGGTCGGGACCCTCTGGCGGTCGGACAACTCGTCGGCGCTGATCATGCCGGGAACCGTGCCACTCGACGACGCCGACGTGGTCTCCGAGGTGACCAAGTACCTCGAGGACCAGTTCAAACCGGTGATCCACACCGACGTCGCCGGCCCCGAATCGGTCCCGGCGCTGGTCGACAAGAACAACGAGCACTTCGGCAAGCGCAAGGTGGCACAGCGGCTGGCCCGTTCGGTGTTCATGGCCGCGACTCCGGGTCTGCACTCGGCGCACAAGGGCGCGGAGAAGCACCGCATCTTCCTCGGCACCGCTCTCCCGGGCGACGTACCGGGCAACTTCCACTCGGCGCTCGACGCCCTCACCGGTCAGTCGACGTACCTGTACACCGAGTCGTCGCGCTACTGGTACGACACCCAGGCCAACATCAGCCGCACCGCGCGCGACCACGCGGCCGGGCTGGCGCCCGCGGACGTCTGGGCCGAGGTGGAACGACGGCTCACCGAACTGCGCAAGATCTCCGCAGACAAGTCGTTCGCCGGGATCCACGTGTTCCCCGAATCGTCCGCCGACGTGCCGGACGAGACCGACACGCGTCTGGTCGTGGTGCCCATGCAGCACACCTACGCCGCGCGGTCCTCGGCCCCGACGGCCAAGTCGTGGGCCGCGAACGTCCTCGAACACCGCGGCAACGCGATCCGTTCGTTCAAGAACTCGCTGATCTTCCTCGCCGCCGACACCAACCGGGCCCGCGAACTGGACGAGGCGGTGCGCAACTACCTGGCGTGGAAGCACGTCGCGGAGAACGCCGACGACTACGGGCTCGGCGGTCAGCAGACCAGGCAGGCGACGGAACGGCGCGCGACGAACGACGACATCGTGCGCAACCGGCTCAACGAGACCTTCTGCTGGGCGCTCTGCCCCGAGCAGCAGACGGGCGAGGCGACCTACTCCATCGACGTGGTCAACGTCTCGGGCAGCAAGGACGACGTCTACGCGCGCACCGGCGCCAAGCTCAGCCTGGAACACATCGCGCTGGCCCGATCGTCGTCGCTGATCTATCTGGATCTGACGGGCCGGTTGTCGGCGGCATGGGATTCCGGACACCTCGACGTGGGCACGCTGCACCGGTACTACGCGACCTACCCATACCTGCCGCGGCTGCGCGACCGGGAGGTGCTGATCGACGGGCTGTACTCGGTCCTCGACGACCAGATCAGTTGGCGCCAGCAGGGATTCGCGTTCGCCGACGGATACGACGAGACCCAGAAGCGCTATCTCGGGCTGCATCTGCCCGGCGACGACGCCACCGTGCACATCTCCGACAGCACGCTGATCGTGAAGCCGGGACCGGCGGACGCTCAGCGCGACGAGGAGGTGCGCCAGCAGCGGGAGCGCGACGGCGAGCAGTCCTCGGCGGACGGCGGATCATCGGACGCGTCCACCGCCGGAGCGGGCTCGGCGGAGACGCAGTCCACCACTCAGAGCGCACTCAAGCGCCGCTACTTCGGCTCAGCGCAACTCGACTCGGACTTTCCGGCGCGCGACTTCAGCACCATCCAGCAGGAAGTGCTCAAGCACCTCTCCTCGGCCGCCGGACGGGTGGAGATCCGCATCGAGATCAGCGCCGTCGATCCCGACGGATTCTCCGATTCGGTGCGCCGCACCGTGTCGGAGAACGCGACGACCCTCGGCTTCGAAGCGTCCGGCTTCGAGAACGACTGAGGTCAGCGACGCTTCTTCTTCCGCGCCGCGGCGCGACGCTCGGCACGGTTGGCGGTCGCCGTCGGCGGCACGAGGTGCAGGACGATGTGGTCGGCGTCGTACTTCGACGGGGCGATCCGCGCGGTGAAGTCGCCGCTGTCGGTCCCGAGAACGTCACCGTCACCGATGACCGGACCGTCGTCGTACATCAGCACGGCGGTGTCGACGACGACCTTCACCACCTGCTCGGCCGGCAGTGTGCTGTCGGTGACCTCGATGTCGAGCAACCCCAGCTCCGACATGCCGATCGTCTCCGCCGACACCAGTCCGGCCTCGTCGGCGACCATGAAATCGACCCACAGCATCAGCGGCAGGTCGGGCGAGACCTCCAGCGCCGCGCGCCGGTACGCCGAGGGCTCGGCGATCTGCTCGGAGGTGTGCATGTACACTGCCCGCACCGAGTCGGTGCAGGCCAGCAGTGAGGTCACCACCCGCGAGATCAGCGTCGCCTCCTCGATGAGGTCACGGTCGTCACCGAGAACCGCGTCACCGAGAACCGCGTCGTCGAAGACCGGGCCGGCGAGCACCGCCTCCGAGGACGCCGCGACGACGAGGGAGGGCCCGTCCGGGTCGGGCAGCTCGGCCTCCGCACTCCACAGCGGACTGCTCTGGGCCGCGTCGGCGACGTCGAGTCCGTGCGGCGCGTCGACGCCCGCCACGAGCACCCGGACCTCGTCGAAGGAGATCACGAACACCGGCGCGGACTCCGGTCCCTCGCCTCGTTGGGTCTCGACGACAACCGAGTCGAACTCGGAGTCGAGCAACTCGACCCAGTCGGCACGGATCTGCTCGAGCAGTCTCGCAGCCGTCAGGCCGGGATCGATCCGAGTCTGGCACAGGGTGACGAACAGTGGATCCACGGGCGTCCTCACGGTCGTTGGCGGTACAACCTCCATACAGCTCCATACAGCCTCCATTGCACCAGGACGCGGGGTACCGTGTCGTGCCGCCGCACCGGAACAAGGCACAATCGGTATGTGACGCAATCTGCGACTTCAGCGCAATCGGCCGCCGGCGACGCCGGTCTGTTGATCGAGACGGTCACCGATCCCGGCCTCGCTCCCGCGATCGCCGACGTCGCCGCCGCGACCTTCCCGCTCGCCTGCCCGCCGCACTCGACACCGGAGAACATCGCCGCGCACATCGAGCAGGTGCTCTCCGCCGCACGGTTCGCCGAGTACCTTGCGGACCCGCGCAAGCAGGTACTCGTCGCGCGGACCGGTGCCGGCGGCCCCATCGTCGGCTACGCGCTGCTGGTCCACGATCTCCCGGCCGACCCCGACGTGCGCGCGGCGGTCGACGCGTTCCCGGCCGGTGCCGCCGCCGTCGCGAACGGGACGGTCACCGAGATCTCCAAGATGTACGTGCTGCCCGAGCATCATGCCGTCCACAGCGAGCTCCGGCCGTCTCACGCCCTGATGAACGCGGCTCTCGACGCCGCCCGCGACCGCGGTGCGACCCTGGTGTGGCTCGGCGTGCACTCGGGCAACGAACGCGCGAAGAGGTATTACGCGAAGATGGGCTTCCGCCAGATCGGCACCAAGAGCTTCAACATGAACGGCGCCATCGAGCACGACTTCGTGCTGGCCCGCGAGAGCTGAACCCTCACACGGCGGGTTCGGCCGACGGCACCACGCGCGATCCGGCGGCGTCGACGATCAACGCTTGATCGTCGTACAGCGGCAGCAGTGTGAACCGGTCGCCGTACTCATTCAGCGTCCGGTCGATCAGTTCGGTGGGATACGGCGGCAACTGTCCGTCCGCATGCGGGATCACGACGGTGTCGGTGAGTCCGAGTCCCCGGAAATCGGCCAGGTCGAGACCCAGACCCGGGTCGTCCATCAACGCTGCGGGCTCCACGTCCGGCCCGGCCGCCACCGCTCCCGCACTGAGGCCGACGTAGGGAGTCCCGGCGCGGACTCGTTCGGCGATCACCTTGTCGGCGCCGCTGCGGCGCAGCCCGGACATCAGCGCGAAGGTGTCGCCTCCCGAGACGTAGAAGGCGTCGACACAGGCCAGAGCCTCCTCGAAGCCGCTCTTGCGGAGGTCGACATCGACGACGTCGTACCCGAACCGGACGAGCCGCTCGCGTTCGGGTCCGGTGAACGGCGCGTCGAGCAGATGACGCTGAGCCTCGTCGATGTAGCCGATCCGCAGACGACGCGGTTCGGTGGCGTCGTGCGCCGCGCCGGCGACCGGCGGCAGGTACTCCAACAGAGCGCCCGCCCCGAGGGACAGCAGGATCAGTGGGCCTCGCACGTCAGTCATCGGCGCCTCAGTCATTCGCCTCCGCGAATCGGGAGAGGGCCAGCAGCCGCGAGGTGGCGCGCAGATACTTCTTGCGGTAGCCGCCGGCCAGCATCTCCGGGGTGAACAGTTCGTCGAGCTTGACCCCGGAGATGCTCACCGGGATCTCGGCGTCGTACAACCGGTCGGCCAGCGCCACCAGGCGCAGTGCCACCGCCTGGTCCGGCGCGGGACGCACGTCGGAGATGCATACCAGCGACACGCCGTCGACCAGCGACTTGTACTTCGACGGGTGCAGCTTCGCCAGATGCGCGATCAGGTCGTCGAAGGTGTCGAGGGTGGCCCCGACGGTGTTCTCGGCCTGACGCTCGAGCTCCTCGTCGGACATCGGCTCCGGTGCGGGCGGAAGGTCGCGGTGCCGGTAGTCGGGACCGTCGACGCGGATGGTCTCGAAGATCGACGACAGCTTCTGGATCTCGCGCAGGAAATCGCTCGCGGCGAACCGGCCTTCGCCGAGCTGTCCGGGCAGCGTGTTGGACGTGGCGACGATGGAGACGCCGCGGGCAGTGAGCTCGGTGAGCAGCCGCGAGACCACCATCGTGTCGCCCGGATCGTCGAGCTCGAACTCGTCGATGCAGAGGACGCTGTGCCCCGACAGCCGTTCCAGTGCGTCGATGTAACCGAGGGCGCCGACCACGTTGGTGACCTCGCCGAACGTCGCGAACGCCTTGGGCCCCGGCATCGCGTGGTAGATCGACGCCAGCAGGTGCGTCTTGCCGACGCCGAAGCCGCCGTCGAGATAGAGACCGATCCCCTGGGGTGCGGCGGACTTGCGGAAGAAGCTCTTCTTTCCGCCGCTGCGGACCTTGGATGCGCGGGCGACGAAGTCGCGGGCGGCGTTCACCGCCGCGGTCTGGCTGGGCTCATCGGGGTCGGGGATGTACGAGTCGAAGCTCACCTCGTCGAACATCGTCGGCGGAACCATCTCGCCGATGAGTTGGTCGGGAGCCAGGACCGGATTCCGATCGCTAAGTCGTGCCAGCATTAGGCAAGGGTAACGACCGGCACCATGATGGACTGATGTTCATCCTGCAGAAAGCGACTGATGTCACAGCAGACGGACTGGCGCAGGTCTATTCTTTTCCGCCGTCCGGCGGACCGGTGGTCCGCGCCAACATGATCGCCAGCATCGACGGCGCCGCCACCGCGCAGGGTCGGTCGGGCGCGTTGGGATCCGACGGCGACCACACCGTCTTCCACCTGCAGCGCGCACTGGCCGACGCGATCGTCGTGGGTGCGCAGACCGCGGTCACGGAGGGGTACGGACCACCGGTCGTCGAGCCCCGTCACGCACCGGGCCGCGCCGCCCGCGGCCAGTCGGCCGTGCCGCTGCTGGTCCTCGCGTCGCGATCCCTGAACCTGCCCGCCGACTTCACCACGGCGCGGCACCCCGACGTCCTCATCGCCACGTGCAGCGACGCCCCGCGAGACGCGCGGCGCCGACTGCTCGACGCCGGCGCCACCGTGGTCGACTGCGGTGAGTCGTCGGTGCAGCCGCGGGCGGTGATCGACGAGCTCGCCCGGCGTGGGTTGCGGCATGTGCTGTGCGAGGGCGGTCCCCGGTTCCTCGCCGATCTCGCGGCTGCCGGTCTGCTCGACGAACTGGCGTTGACGGTCAGCCCCGCGCTGGTCGGCGGCGACGCACCCCGCATCGCGCACGGCACCGCGGTCCCCGCTCGGACGGCCGGTTCCCTTCCCGGGCCGATGCGTCTGCGGCACATGCTCGGCGACGCCGAAGGGTATCTGTATCAACTATGGGAGCGCGCCGACTAGGCTCGCGGTCATGCATTCACCCGGACGCCCGCGGACCGCAGGAGCATCGGCGGTCTCCCGGTTCGCCGCGGTCCTGACCGCGCTCGTCCTGGCCGCGTTCGTCGGCGGCTGCGCGGTCGGTCCGGACACCGGTCCCGACATCGTGCGCGGGGACGACGAGGGCGGGCAGGCGACCGGCGCACCGGAGCAGCCCGCCCTGCAGGCGCCGAAGAAGGACTTGAACTGGCGCCAGTGCGCGGGGTCGATCGCACAGAGGTACGGCGTCACCGTTCCCGACGGTGTGAAGCTCGACTGCGCGCGGCTGGACGTCCCGGTGGACCCGGCGCAGCAGTCGGGCACCACGATCAAGGTCGGCGTCGTCCGCGCCCGCACCGACGCCACGCCGGCCGGCGCCGTGCCGCTCGTGTTGACGAGCGGAGAGGACATGCCGAGTTCGCGGACCCTGCTGTCGTTCGCGACGGGCGCCGACCACGGCATCCTGGATCGCCGTCCGGTGATCGCCGTCGACCATCGCGGGATCGGCACGTCCGGTCTGATCGACTGCATGACCACCACGCAGCGCAGCGTCTACGACGACAACGGTGCGGGTGACGGACGCGATGTCGCGGCACGCGCCGAGAAACTGTCGGAGGCGGCGCGCGCGGCCGCCGACCAGTGCAACGACACGCTGACACCGGACCAGCTCGACTACTCGGCCGCGGCGGCGGGCGAAGACCTCGAGCAACTGCGCCAGCGCTGGGACGTCGACCGGCTCGCGATCCTGTCGGTCGGAACCGGATCATCGGTGGCCCTCGCGTTCGCCGCCGCGCACCCGGACCACGTCGGCCGGCTGATCCTCGACTCCCCGGTCGGCTACAACGTGTCCGCGAAGGCCGCCGCCCAGAGCCGCGCCCGCGGCCTGCAGGCCACCCTCACCGCGTTCACGCAGCGCTGCGCCGGGGCGGGCTGTTCGCTCGGCGCGGGCGGGGCGGCGGTCCTCGGACGGCTGATGTCGTCGGGCGCGGGCGGACAGGTGGGCGCGCTGTCGGACACACAGGTCCTCGACGCACTCACCACCGCGCTCGCGGTCGGCGACACCTCCCCGGACGGACTGCGCGAACTGAGTACGGCGCTCACCGCCGCCGACCGCGGCGACACGGGTGCCCTGCGCAAGCTCGCGGACCGGGCTCGCTCGCTCCGCCTGGCCGACGGCCAGATCGTGGCCCGCTGCAACGACATGCGCGGGCGTCCGGGCACCGACGAGATCCCCGCTCTCGCGCGCGATTGGAACGCGCAGAATCCGCTGACCGCCGGCACCACGGCACTCGATCTCGTCCGGTGCGACGGCTGGGGCGTCGCCGACTCGCCCGCCGCGCCGGAGCGCTTCGCGGTCGACCCGCTGGTGCTCGTCGGCCAGAACGATCCGATCAACGGCGCCGCCGCGGCCGACGATCTGACGCCGCTGATGCTGGCGGCCGACACGGCTCAGACCACCGTCTCGTGGGACGGTCTCGGCTACTCGGTGGCCGCCAATTCCACGTGCGCGGGCGACCTGATCGGCGAATATCTCGGCCCGGCTCCGCTGGGCGCGCCGAGCGAGCGCGCCTGTCCGGCCTGACACCGTGGTGTAGTACGGTGCGCGGGTGAACGTTGTAGAGCGCTACCTGTATCCGCGCGTGGAGTCGCAGCGGATCATCTCGCTGATTCTGTGGCCGATCTCGGTGATGATGATCATTCAGCGGTCGCTGATCCTCGGAGTCAACGGACACCGGACCGACGACTTCACGCCCGTCTACAACGCCGCGTTCAACTTCCTCAACCGGCTGCCGGTCTACAACGAGAACTACAGCACGGTCGATCCGCACTACCTGTACCCGCCGTCGGGCACCATGCTGATGGCGCCGCTCGCGGTTCTGAACCCGGAATACTCCCGTTGGCTGTTCATCGCGGCGAGCGTGGTGGTGCTCATTCTCTGCGCCTACCTGTTGACCAGGATGTTCGGCTACTCCTACGACTCCTGGGTGTTCCCGGCGCTCCTGCTCTTCTTCTTCAGCACCGAGACCGTGGCGCACACGCTGATCTTCACCAACTTCAACGGTTTCGTCCTGCTCGGGATGCTGGCGTTCATGATGCTGATGATGCGCAGACACGACCTGTGGGCCGGCGTCGCGATCGGTCTCACGCTCGCCGTCAAGCCGGTACTCGCGCCGCTGCTCCTGCTGGTGCTGCTGAACCGCCAGTGGAAGATCCTGGTCACCGCGATCGGTGTGCCGCTGGTGCTGAACGTGCTGGCGTGGCCGTTGTCGAAGGACCCGATGGACTTCGTCCACCGCACCGTCCCGTACCTCGGCGAGTCGCGCGACTACTACAACAGCTCCATCACCGGCAACGCCGCCTACTTCGGCGTCGACTCCTGGCTGGCGTGGCTGCTGCGGATCGCGTTCGTGGTGATGGCCGTCTTCTCGCTGTGGTTCCTCTACCGCTACTACCGCCGGAGCGACGAGTTGCTCTGGCTCGCGACCTCGTCGGGCGTTCTGCTCGGCACCACGTTCCTCGTGGGATCGCTGGGCCAGGGCTACTACTCGATGCTGCTGTTCCCGCTGCTGATGACCGTCTTCCAGACCGGCTCGACCATGCGGAACTGGCCGGCCTGGCTGGGCGTGTACGGCTGCATGACCTTCGACGTCTTCGACTCGAAGAAATGGGAACCGTTCGGCCGGTACCTCGAATACAACAAGGTTCCGCTCGGCTGGTCGCTGCTGATGATCTCGGTGTTCTGCGTGCTGCTGTTCCGCTACCTCGACCTGCGTGAAGCGGATGCGACCGGCGGCTCCGTCGACGGGGGCTCGAGCGACGGCGGCTCGGTCCACGACGGGCCCGTCCCCGCCGCCTGAGCGCTACCCTGGACGGCATGACCGACCAGCCTGCCGACCTGTCCCAGCTCACCGACGAGCAGTGGCGTGAACGCCTCACTCCGCAGGAGTTCCACGTGCTGCGCGAAGCCGGCACCGAACGGCCCTTCGTCGGTGAGTACACCGACAAGACCGATGTCGGCGTCTACCGTTGCCGCGCCTGCGGCGCCGAACTGTTCCGGAGTACGACGAAGTTCGAGTCGCACTGCGGATGGCCGTCGTTCTTCTCCCCGCTCGCCGGCGACCGGATCATCGAGCGCGTCGACGACTCGCTGGGAATGACGCGGACCGAGGTGCTGTGCGCCAACTGCCACAGCCACCTCGGTCACGTCTTCGCCGGCGAGGGCTACGACACCCCGACCGATCTGCGCTATTGCATCAACTCCATCAGCCTCACCTTCGAGGCCGAGTGAACCCTGCCCGGCGCGCGGGCCCGATCAGGGCAGCGAGCGGGCCAGCTTGGCGGCGTCCACGCGCGGTCCGGTGAAGAACGGGATCTCCACGCGCACGTGGCGGCGCGCCTCGGTGGCGCGCAGGTCGCGCATCAGGTCGACGATCCGATGCAGTTCCGGCGCCTCGAAGGCCAGGATCCACTCGTAGTCGCCGAGCGCGAACGCCGGGACCGTGTTGGCCCGCACGTCCTTGTAGTCGCGCGCCTCCTTGCCGTGATCGGCGAGCATCTTGCGCCGGTCGGCGTCGGGCAGCAGGTACCAGTCGTACGACCGCACGAAGGGGTACACGCAGATGTACGCACCGGGCTCCTCGCCCGCGAGGAACGCCGGGATGTGGCTCTTGTTGAACTCCGCCGGACGGTGCAGCGCCGAGCCGCTCCAGAACGGGTCGGACGCCCGGCCCAGGACGGTGCTCCGGCGGAAGGTCGAGTAGGCGTCCTGCAACTGCTCGATGGTCTCCGCGTGCCACCAGAACATGAAGTCGGCGTCGCCGCGCATACCGGCGATGTCGTAGATGCCGCGCACCACCACGCCCTTGTCGGCGACCTCGGCGAGGAAACGCTCGAGATCGGCGGCGACCTCGTCACGGTCCGCCGGCAGCTCGCCCGCCCGGACTTTGAAGACCGAGAACATCAGGTATCGGATGGTTGCATTCAGTTCGGCGTAATCCAGGCGACTCATGCCTCCATCGTGCCACCGGCCCGACTCGGGCGGAACGTCAGGTCCGCAGGTCGGCGGTGATTTCTCCCACGGCCGCATCCGCGGTGCCGATGCAGGCGGGCACTCCGACTCCGGCGTAACCGGACCCGGCGACCCCGATCCGGGAGGGCAGTCCGGCCACCGCCTCGCGCACTCGGGCGAGATGCCCCGGTGCGTAGTGCGGCAGTCCGTGCGGCCAGCGCTGCACCGCCGCGTCGGCGACCTGGGGCGCGGGCAGTCCGGCAGCGGCGAAGACCGTGCCGAGGTCGGCGACCGCGGCGTCGACGAGTTCGGTGTCGCTCGCCGTCACCGGGTCGCCGAGCCGTCCGAACGAGGTCCGCAGCGTCCGCACGTCACCGTGTCGCAGATGCGGCCACTTCTGGCTGCTCAGCGTGATCGCCTTTAGCCGGAGGCCGGCGTCGGTCGCGACCAGCACGCCGGAATGCTCGGGCAGCGGGGTCGCGGCGGGCACCGCGAGAGCCACGACGGCCGAGCCCGCGGGTGCGACCTCGCCGAACACCGCGGCCGCGGCCGGAGCCGCCTCCGACAGGAGGCGGGCGGCCGTCCAGATCGGAACGGCGACGATCACCGCGTCGTACTCCACCGCCCGGGGCTCACCCGAACCGGCGACCAGCACCGCGGCGCCGTCGGCGATCGGCCGCAGCCCGACCACCTCGGTACCGAGTCTCAGGTCGGCGCCCGCGGCCTCGACGAGCGCGGACACCAGTTCCCGATATCCGCCGGCGAGCGCGCCGAACACCGGGCCCGTTCCCCCAGCGCCGGCGTCGAGCACGGTCCGAACGGCGGCGCTCAGCGACGCAGCGCCCGCGTCGAGGGCGCGAGCCAGTGCGGGCACGGCTTCGCGCAGTCCGAGCTGATCGGCGAGCGCCGAGTACACGCCGCCGAGCATCGGGTCCACCCCGCGCGCCACCACCGACCGTCCGTACCGCTCACCCACCAGCTCCCCCACCGACGGATCGGCTCCGGGAGTCCACTCCAGCGGGGTCCGCTCCTCGGCCGCCATCCTCTCCAGGTCGTCGGCGGCCGCGAGATCCGCGAACGGTGCCGGACCCGCCGGGATGCCCATCAGAGCCGGGGCCGGGAGGTCGTGCAGCGCTCCCCCGGACCAGATCGCCGGCCGCATCGGTCCCGGGGCCACCACGCGGTCGGCCAGACCGAGTTCGGTCACCAGCGCCAGTGCTTCGGGACGGCGCACGATGAACGCCTCGGCGCCGACGTCCACCGCGGTACCGCCGACGGTGCGGGTGCACAGCAGGCCGCCCGGCCGGTCAGCCGCGTCGTAGACGTCGATCCGCGCCTGTGCTCCGAGCTCGCGCCGCAGGCGGTGGGCGGCGGTCAGACCGGATACACCGGCCCCGATCACCGCGACCCGGTTCCGGTCCCCCGACCGCCCGCCGGTCACAGCGAGTGAATGAGCTCGACCGCGCGCGTCACCACGCCGGCGTCGGTGTTCGGCAAGACGCCGTGCCCGAGATTGAAGATGTGTCCCGGGGCGCCCGCGTCGACGGCTCGCCGTCCGGCCGCCACCACTCGATCGATCTCGCGCTCGAGGACCGCGTCGTCGCCGGCCAGCAGAACCGTCGGATCGAGGTTGCCCTGGACCGCGACGCGGTGCCCGACGCGGGCCGCGGCCTCGTCGAGCGGGATGCGCCAGTCGACGCCGATGACGTCGGCGCCCACGTCGGTCATCGAGCCGAGGATCTCTCCGGTGCCGACACCGAAGTGGATGCGCGGCACCCCGTACTCGGCGACCTCCGCCATCACTCGAGACGAGTGCGGCGCTACGAACTCCTCGTACGCTGCCTTCGACAGCGTTCCCGCCCAGGAGTCGAACAGCTGAACGGCGTCGACGCCGGCGTCGAGCTGGGCGCGCAGGAACGCGATGGTGATGTCGGTGAGCCGCCCCATCAGCGAATGCCACAGCTCCGGCTCAGCCAACATCATCGCCTTGGTGTGCTCGTAGGTGCGGCTGGGTCCGCCCTCGATCAGATACGAGGCGAGGGTGAACGGTGCACCCGCGAAGCCGATCAGGGACTTCTCGTCGGCCAGTTCACCGAGGATCATGCCGATGGCCGCGGTCACGGCGCCGACCGAAGCGGGGTCCAGGCGTGGGATCGACGCCACATCACGCGCGGTCCGGATCGGCGAGGCGATGACCGGGCCCGTCCCGGCCACGATGTCCAGGTCGATCCCCGCAGCGCGCAGCGGGACCACGATGTCGGAGAACAGGATCGCCGCGTCGGTGTCGTGCCTGCGCACCGGCTGCATGGTGATCTCGGCCACCAGTTCCGGATCGAAGCAGGATTCGAGCATCCCGCGCCCGGCACGGATCTCGCGATACTCCGGCAGTGAACGGCCCGCCTGGCGCATGAACCACACGGGTCGGCGAGAAGGGGTGCCGCCCGTGGCGGCAGCGATCAACGGCATCCGGCCCGGCGAACGTCGGCCTCGAATCGAAGTCATACGGACAACTCTGCCATCATTGCCCGCGCCCGCCACCATCCGCGCACCGCCCGCGGCCTCCCTGTGCTCCGTCCGGGTGATATGCCGCACCCGTACCGGCGCCGGCGCGTGAGGCCGCTCACTTATCGTCGTTTCAGCTTGCGGCGCGCCTCCGCCAACTGGCAGGAGCGGGGGCCTAACCTGACGCCGTGACCACTTCTGGAGCCCCGAGCGAGCCCGCCGAATTCCGTGATGCGGTGGCTTCGCTCCACGACGCCGCCGTGCGCCGCGAGATCGAGATCGGCTCGATCCGCCCGCCGCAGCGCCTGGCGCCGTACAGCTACGCCCTCGGCGTCGAGGTCAGCCCGCCCGAGTCCGGCGATCCCGCGCTGGTCGCCGACGATTCCTCCGGCAGCGCCTTCGGCAGACTCGTCTTGCTGTACGACCCCGCAGGCCAGGAGGCGTGGAACGGAACCTTCCGGCTCGTCGCCTTCATTCAGGCCGAGGTGGAGGCCGCCCTCGCAGCCGATCCGCTGCTGCCGCAGGTGGCGTGGACGTGGCTGTCGGAGGCGCTCGGCGTCCCCGACGGCGCCACCGAATCCGATCCCCCGCTCGGGTCCGACGTACCGATGGTTCGGGCCCTCGGCGGCACGGTCACCGCCACCACATCTGTGCGATACGGCGACATCGCCGGCCCCCCGCAGGCGCACCAGCTCGAACTCCGCGCGTCGTGGACGGCCACCAGTCCCCGGCTCGCCGCGCATCTCGAGGCGTTCTGCGAGGTCCTCGCCTCGGCTGCGGGGCTGCCGCCGGCCGGGGTGACCGCGCTCGGCCCGGTCCAGTCCTCGTGACCGAAGCCTCAACCGGTTCGACCGGCGAACAGCCGCGGGTGGAACCGCGGGCCCAGCCCGAGCCAGCCGTCGCGCCCGACGTCATGCCACTCACTTCGCCGCGCGAGGGAGTCCCGCCGGTGCTCGCCACCGCGGACGAGTTCGCCGAAGCCGCACGCCGGCTGCGCGACGGCTCGGGCCCCATCGCGGTCGACACCGAGCGCGCCAGCGGCTACCGCTATTCGCAGCGCGCTTATCTGATCCAGCTCAGACGCGCCGGATCGGGCAGCTTTCTGATCGATCCGATCGCGCACCCGGACGCACTGGAGCCGATCATCGACGCCCTCGACGGGCCCGAGTGGATCCTGCACGCCGCCGACCAGGACCTGCCCTGCCTGCGCGAGCTCGGCTTCCGGACCGAGTCGTTGTTCGACACGGAGCTGGCGGGTCGGCTCCTCGACTTCCCGAAGGTCAATCTTGCGGCGATGGTCGCCGAATTCCTGCACCTCGGTCTCGCGAAAGGTCACGGCGCGGCCGACTGGTCGCGCCGACCGCTGCCGGCGGACTGGCTCAATTACGCCGCCCTGGACGTCGAGGTCCTCATCGAACTGCGCAACGCCGTCGCCGGCGCGCTGGACGAACGCGGCCGCGGCGAGTGGGCGGCTCAGGAGTTCGCCCACGTCCTCCGGCGCCCGCCCGCGCCGCCGCGCACCGACCGCTGGCGGCGGACGTCGAACATCCACAACCTGCGCACTCAGCGTCAACTCGCGGTGGTGCGCGAACTCTGGACGGCGCGGGAGGAGATCGCGCAGCGCCGCGACATCGCGCCGGGCCGGGTGCTTCCCGACTCGGCCATCGTCACCGCGGCCACGGCGAATCCGACCGATACCGCGGCCCTGACCAGCCTCCCGGTGTTCGGCGGACCGCGCCAGCGGCGTCAGGCCGACCGCTGGATGCGCGCCATCCGGAAGGCCCAGCAACTGCCCGAGTCGGACCTGCCTGCCAAGAAGACTCCGCAGGTGGGACCGCCTCCCTACAACCGGTGGGAGCAGCGCAATCCGGAGGCCGCGGCCCGCGCCGGCGCCGTGCGTCCGGTGGTCCGGGCGATCGCCGAGGAGGTCGGCGTTCCGCAGGAGAACCTGATCTCCCCCGACCTGCTGCGCAACCTCTGCTGGGAGGGTCTGGGCCCGAGCGCCGGCGCCGACGAGTGGCTCGCCGAGCGCGGTGCCCGACCGTGGCAGCGGGCCCTGGTGGCCGCACCGATCGACGCGGCCCTGGACGCGATCCGGCCCTGAGCCGGCTCTGCGTCTACCCGCTCGCGGTGGTGACGGGCGCGTTCAGTTCCACCGGCTCCTCCGGTCCCACCAGGGACACGTACCCGGATCCGGTCGCGATCGAGTCGGCGATCACCGAGTCGGCGATCCCTGCGGGAGTGAGCCCGCAGTCGGCGAGGATCGCCTCGCGCGAAGCGTGTGCGATGAACTCCTGAGGCACTCCCCGACGATGGACGGGAACGTCGACGCCCGCCTGCTCCAGCGCCGACTCCACCGCACTTCCGACACCGCCGCGCACGCCGCCGTCCTCGATGGTCACCACCGAGGTGTGCGTGCGGGCCAGGTCGGCGATCGATGCGGGGACGGGCAGCGCCCAGCGCGGGTCGACCACGGTGGCGGGAATACCGCGGGCGGCCAGGAGTTCCGCCGCCCCGATGCCGATCTCCGCCATTCCGCCGACGGCGACGATGAGGACCCCGCCCGGCTCGGCGGCCTCCACGAGAACGTCGACGCCGTCGCCGAGCCGCCGTACCGCCGGAATGTCGTCGGGCACGCGGCCCTTGCCGAAGCGCACCGCCGAGGGACCGTCGCCGATATCGAGGGCCTCGGCGAGTTCCTCGCGCAGCCGGACGGCGTCGCGCGGAGCTGCCACGCGCATCCCCGGAACGATCGCCAGCAGCGACAGGTCCCACATCCCGTGGTGGCTCGGTCCGTCCGGACCGGTGATGCCGGACCTGTCGAGCACCACCGTGACCGGCAGATTGAGCAGCGCGACGTCCATCAGCAGTTGATCGAAGGCACGGTTCAGAAAGGTCGAGTAGATGGCGAGGACCGGATGCATGCCGCCGAGCGCCAACCCGGCCGCCGACGTCATGCCGTGCTGTTCGGCGATCCCGACGTCGAACATCCGCTCCGGGTACCGCTCACCGAACGCGGCGAGCCCGGTGGGACCGGGCATCGCGGCGGTGATCGCCACCACCTCGGGTCGGCGGGCGGCCTCGCGCACGAGCGTCTCCGAGAACACCGAGGTCCAGTCGACCGGCGATTCGGCGAGCGCCCGGCCGGTGAGCGGGTCGATCTTTCCGGTGGAGTGCATCTGCTCGGCCTCGTCGTTCTCGGCCGGGGCGTAGCCGTTTCCCTTCCGGGTCACGGCGTGAACGATCACCGGACCGCCGAAGGCCTTGGCCCGCCGCAGCGCGGCCTCCATCTCGGCCAGGTCGTGCCCGTCGACCGGGCCGACGTACTTGATCCCGAGGTCGGCGAACATCGCCTGCGGCGAGACCAGGTCCTTGACCCCGCTCTTCATCCCGTGCAGCACCGCGTACGCGGCGTCGCCGACCATCGGGACGCTCTTGAGGGTGCGCCGGCCCGTCTCCAGGAAGCGCTCGTAACCGGGCTGCAGCCGCAGCGCCGAGAGATTGCGTGCCAATCCGCCGATCGTGGGCGCGTACGACCGCCCGTTGTCGTTGACGACGATCACCACCGAGCGGTCGCTGTCGGCGATGTTGTTCAGCGCCTCCCAGCACATGCCGCCCGTGAGCGCGCCGTCACCGACCACCGCGACCACGGTGCGGTCCTCGCCGCGCAGGGCGAAGGCCTTGCTGAGACCGTCGGCGTTCGACAGCGCCGCCGAGGCGTGCGAGGACTCGATCCAGTCGTGCGGGCTCTCGGTGCGGTCCTGGTACCCGGTGAGCCCGCCCTGCTCCCGCAGGGTGTCGAATCGATCCTTGCGCCCGGTGACGATCTTGTGGACGTAGCACTGGTGCCCGGTGTCGAACAGGATCGGGTCGGTCGGCGAGTCGAAGACCCGGTGGATCGCGAGGGTCAGTTCCACCACGCCGAGGTTGGGGCCCAGGTGTCCCCCGGTGGCCGCGACCTTCTGAATCAGGAACTGCCGGATGTCGTCGGCCAGCTCCGCCAGTTCCTCTGGCGAGCACGCACGTACGTCTGCCGGTGAGTCCACCCGATCCAGCACGCCCATCCGTAGTCCTCCTTCGCAGCCGCGACCGCCCGAGCGGCGTCGCATCAGACCCAGTCTACGGACTCGGGGTCTGAGCCCGGGATCACAGGACGCCGCAGGGTCACCGAGCCCCTCACCGCGTGAGAACGGCGACCGCCTCGATGTGATGGGTCAGCGGGAAGGCGTCGAAGGCCCGCCAGCCGCGCACCCGGTATCCGTGGACCGCGTACCGGCCCAGGTCGCGCGCGAAGGAGGCCGCGTCGCATCCCACGTGCACCACCGCCTCCGGACCCGCGGCGGCGACGCCGTCCACCACCGAGAGTCCGGCCCCGGCACGCGGCGGGTCGCTGACCACCACCTGCGGTGACCGCAGGCCGGCGAGGGTCTCGGCGACGCCGCCTCGATGAGTGGTCACCGGATCGGCGCCGAAGACCGCATCTGCGGCGGCGAGCGCGCTCGGATCGGTGTCGACCAGGTCGACGGATGCGACGTCGAGTCCGCGGCTCGGCCCAGCGTCGATCAGCGCCGCGCTGAAGACGCCCGCCCCGCCGTACAGGTCCCACGCGTGAACTGTCCCCGCGACGCCCGCCTCGGCGAGCAGATCGACCACGGCGGCCGAGTACACCTCGGGAGCGTTGCGATGTGCCTGCCAGAAGCCGGTCACCGGTATCCGCCAACTCCGGTCGCCGACGCGGTGGGTCACCGAACCGTCACCGACCAGCATGCGCAGCTCTCGGGGCGCACTGCGGGCCCCGCGCGATCGCTGGGCCCGGCGTCGGGCGGCGTCGCCGCGACGGCGTCCGCGCACATCGCCTTCCCGGGGCGCGGCGAGCTCACCCGCATGCCGCACGCCGTCGGTGCCCGCCATCAGCACGATCTCGGTCCCCGGCCGGGCACCGAGGCCGTCCACCTGCTCGAGCAGTCCCGCGACGGGTGCGACGCACGGCTCGGTGACGATCTCGGCCGACCGGCGTCCACGCAGGCCCGCCCGCCCGTCTCGGCCCACCGCGAGCCGCGTCCGGATCCGCCAGCCGGTGGACGCTCCGCCGAGCGGCTCCACGTCCGGGGGCGGCAGTTCGTCGAGGTCGAATCGGCCGATCCGGCGAAGGACGTCGGCGAGGGCGTCCGCGCCCAGCCTCCTCGCGTACGCCGGCTCGACGAAGGCGAGATCGCAGCAGCCGGCGCCGGCCACCGCGGCCGGACAGCGAGGGGCCACGCGATGCTCGGACGGGGTGAGGACTTCCTCCACCGCCGCCTTGGCGTAGCTGCTGCGCGAGTCGTCGGTGATGCGGGCGCGTACCCGCTCGCCGGGCAGGGCGCCGTCGACGAAGACCACGCGACCGTCCGACCGCGCGATACCGGCACCGCCGTTGGCGTACGCGGTGACCTCGAGGGTGAGCGGGCCGCCGGGGCGGCTCATCGGGTTCCGCCGTCCGAGGGGGAACCGGATCCGGGCCGCGGTTGCTCGTTGGCCGAGAACCCCCGGCGGGCGTCGCCCGGTGCGTGGTAATTGTGCTCCGCCCGCCGGGCCCGGTTCTCCGAGGAGTTCAGCTGCCACGGAACGGAGGTCACCATCACCCCGGGCTCGAACAGCAGGCGGCTCTTGAGGCGCAGTGCGGACTGGTTGTGCAGGATCTGCTCCCACCAGTGGCCGACCACGTATTCGGGGATGAAGACGGTGATGACGTCGCGCGGCGACTCGCGTCGCACGCGCCGCACGTAGTTGATGATCGGACGCGTGATCTCGCGGTAGGGCGACGCCAGCACCTTGAGCGGCACCGTGATGTCGCTCTCCTCCCACTCGCTGACGAGAGTGCGAGTGTCACGGTCGTCGACGTTGACGGTCACCGCCTCGATGGTGTCGGGGCGCGTCGCCCGGGCGTAGCGCAGCGCGCGCCGCGTCGGCAGGTGCAGCGTGGACACCAGGATCACGGCGTGGCTGCGGCTCGGCAGCACCTCGTCGGACTGGTCGGTGGCCTCGAGCTCGTCGACGATCCCCGAGTAGTGGCGATGGATCAGCTTCATCAGGCAGAACAGCACCACCATCGCCAGAATCGCCATCCACGCGCCGGCGGTGAACTTGGTCAGCAGCACCACCACCAGCACCGTCCCGGTCATCACCATGCCGATCGCGTTGATGACGCGCGAGCGCCGCATCCGCGAGCGCGCATCGGGATCGCTCTCGGTCTTGAGGTGGCGGGTCCAGTGCCGGACCATGCCGGTCTGACTGAGGGTGAAGGAGACGAAGACGCCGACGATGTACAGCTGGATCAGCGACGTGACCTCGGCCCCGAAGGCGACGACGAAGGCGATCGCGGCCAGTGCCAGGAAGACGATGCCGTTCGAGAACGCCAGGCGGTCGCCGCGGGTGTGCAGCTGACGCGGGAGGTACCGGTCCTGCGCGAGCACCGAGCCGAGCACCGGGAAACCGTTGAACGCGGTGTTGGCCGCGAGCAACAGGATCAGGGCGGTGACGACGGCGATGAAGTAGAAGCCCGGCGGGAAACCACGGAAGACGGCCTCGGCGAGCTGCGCGAGGATCGACTTCTGCTGGTAGCCGTCGGGCAGACCGCTCAGATCCTTCGCCGGATCGAGGACGTACTTCGCGCCGATCTTCTGAGCGAGCATCACGATGCCCAGCAGCAGTGCGATCGAGAAGGAGCCGAGCAGCAGCAGGGTGGTCGCGGCGTTCCTCGACTTCGGCTTCCGGAACGCGGGCACACCGTTGCTGATCGCCTCCACACCGGTCAGCGCGGCGCAGCCGGACGAGAACGACCGCGCGACGAGGAAGGCCATCGCCAGCCCCATCAGGTGCGGTTGTTCGGCGACGATCCCGAATCCCGAGGTCTCGGCCTCGACGGTGTCGCCGAGGACGAAGATCTTCACCGCTCCCCACCCGAGCATCAACAGCACGCCGACGATGAACGCATACGTCGGAATCGCGAGGACCGCACCGGATTCCTTGATACCGCGCAGGTTCACCGCGGCCAGCAGCGCGATGCCGAGGACGCAGAACCACACCTTGTGCTCGTGCACCAGCGGTACCGCCGAACCGATGTTCTCCGCGGCCGAAGTCACCGACACGGCGACGGTCAGCACATAGTCCACCAGGAGGGCGGACGCGACCGTCAGACCGGCGTTGGAGCCCAGGTTGACGGTGGCCACCTCGTAGTCGCCGCCGCCCGAAGGATAGGCGTGGACATTCTGCCGGTAGCTGGCGACCACCACCACCATGACGGCCGCCACGGCCACCGCCACCCACGGAGCGAGGGTGTACGCGCTGATACCGGCGATCGACAGGACCAGGAAGATCTCCTGCGGGGCGTAGGCCACCGACGACATCGCGTCAGAGGCGAACACCGGCAGCGCGATCCGTTTCGGCAGCAGCGTGTGACCGAGCCGATCACTGCGAAACGGACGCCCGAGGACCAGCCTCTTGGTGGCTACCGACACCTTTGACATCGTGGACACTCCGCAACATTAAGGCCCGAGGTCGCCCTCGCAACACCAGGGTGCGAATTCAATCGCGGCACAGTAACCTCGATCACCGTGCGCGTAATCATCATGGGTTGCGGCCGAGTGGGATCCGCCCTGGCAGGGGCGATGTCCGGACTCGGCCACGACGTCGTCGTCATCGACCGAGACGAGACGGCCTTCCGTCGTCTCGGCGAGGACTTCCGGGGCCGGAGAGTCTGCGGCGTCGGATTCGACCGGGACGTCCTCAAGGACGCAGGCATCGAGGACTGCGACGCCTTCGCCGCGGTGTCCTCGGGCGACAACTCCAACATCATCGCCGCGCGGGTCGCGCGGGAGACCTTCGACGTCGACCGCGTCGTCGCCCGCATCTACGATGCGAAGCGCGCGGCGGTGTACGAGCGTCTCGGCATCCCGACGGTCGCGACCGTCCCGTGGACCACCCAGCGATTCGTCGCCGCCCTCGGCGAGACCTCCAGCACGCCGGTCTGGACCGATCCGTCGGGCTCGGTGGTGATGGCCGTTCTGGACTTCCACGAATCGTGGGTCGGCACCGACGCGGGCAAGTTCCAGGAACTGACCGGTGCGCGGGTCGCGTTCCTGTCGCGGATGGGCAACACCGTGCTGCCCGATCCGCGGACCGTGATTCAGGACGACGACGTGCTCTACGTCGCGACCCTCGCCTCCAATGTCGACAACGCGCGCGCCGTCGCCGGCGCCGAGATGCCCCGGGAGTAACTGTGAAAGTCGCCATCGCCGGAGCCGGGGCCGTCGGCCGGGCCATCGCCCGCGAACTGCTCGTGAACGATCACGACGTGACGCTGTTCGAACGGAACCGCACGCACATCGATCCGGTCGCGGTACCCGGGGCCGACTGGGTGCACGCCGACGCGTGCGAACTGTCGGACCTGGAGCTGGCGCAGCTGCAGACGTACGACGTGATGATCGCGGCCACGGGAGATGACAAGGCGAATCTGGTGGTGAGCCTGCTCGCGACGACGGAGTTCGCCGTGAACCGGGTGGTCGCCCGCGTCAACGATCCGCGCAATGAGTGGCTCTTCAATGAGGACTGGGGCGTCGACGTCGCCGTCTCCACACCGCGGATGCTGGCCTCGCTGGTCGAAGAGGCGGTGACCGTCGGCGATCTGGTGCGAGTGATGACCTTCCGCCAGGGCCAGGCCAACCTCGTCGAGCTGACCCTGCCGAACGACACCCCGCTCGCGGGGAAGGCGGTGCGCCGCCTGCAGCTCCCGCACGACGTCGCGCTGGTGGCGATCATCCGCGGCCGGCGAGTGATCGTGCCCGAGTCGGACGACTCTCTCGAGGGCGGCGACGAGCTGGTGTTCATCGCACCGGAGGAAGCCGAAGAAGAGCTCCACCGGACGATCAAGTCACCCATTTAACTCCTACACGCTGTAGTAGCGGTAGGGACTTTCGTCCCCGGCTCGAAGGCCGAAAATACCTGTTTCCGCAGGTCATGAGAGGTCCGACACATTAATTGGAGTCCCGGGTTCCAATTATGTTCTGATCGATTCATGCAGCTGACACGGTTCACCGACATCGGCCTGCGGGTCGTCATGGCGCTGACCGCCGACCCGGATGCCAGCCACACCTCCAAGCAGATCGCGGCCGATCTGCAGCTGAGCTACACGCACGTGGCCAAGGTGGTCAGTCGACTGGCCGAACTCGGCGTGGTGCACTCGCGCCGCGGCCGCTCCGGCGGCCTGGGCATCACCGAGCTCGGCAGGCGAGCAGGCGTCGGCTGGCTCGCCCGTCATCTCGAGGGCGATGCCGAAGTCGTCGACTGCGAAGGCCCCGCACCGTGTCCCCTGCGCAACGCCTGCCGTCTGCGCCGCGCACTCGCGACCGCCCAGGAGGCGTTCTACACCAGCCTCGATCGGCTCAGCGTCGAAGACCTGATCGCCGATCCGACCGGAGCCCAGCTGCTGACGCTGCTGCCGACTCTCCGGTCCACCGATACCCCGCCGACCACGACCACCGTGGATGCGGCGGCTCCCGATTCAATCGCAGCGAAGTGAGGATAAATCGATGATCTCGTCGGATACGAAACTGGTGCTCGAAGCCACTGTCCCCGTCGTCGAAGCCGCGTTGCCGGAGATCACGCCGCGGTTCTACGACCGGATGTTCACCGCGCGGCCCGAACTGCTCCGCGATCTGTTCAATCGGACCAACCAGGCCACCGGCGGTCAGCCGCAGGTGCTGGCGGGTGCGGTCGCGGCCTTCGCCCGACTGCAGCTCGAGCCCGATGCCGGCCGGATGCGCTTCATCATCGACCGGATCGCCCATAAGCACGCCTCCCTCGGCATCGTCGCCGACCAGTACCCGATCGTCCACGAGCACCTGTTCGCCGCGATCGTCGACGTCCTCGGTGAGGCCGTCACCCCGGAGGTCGCGGCCGCATGGGACGAGCTGTACTGGGAGATGGCACACGTCCTGATCGGCCGGGAGACCGAGCTGTACCGGGCTGCCGGCGTCGAACCCGGCGATGTGTGGAAGTCGGCGCGCGTCGTCGAACGCGAGCAGGTGGCCCCCGACGCCGTGGCCTTCACGCTCGAGAGCCTCGACGGCGAGCCGCTCGGCGCATTCGTCCCCGGTCAGTACATCTCGGTCCAGGCGACGATGGACGACGGCGCGCGGCAGATCCGGCAGTACAGCCTCACCGGGTCGACCTCCGATCCCGCGTGGCACATCAGCGTCAAGCTCGACGGCGAGGTGTCCAGCCATCTGCACGAGCACGTCTTCGAGGGCGATCTCATGACCGTGAGCACGCCCTTCGGCGACCTCACCCTCCCCGAGGGAGACGATCCGCTGCTGCTGGCCTCGGCGGGGATCGGCTGCACCCCGGTGATCGGTCTGCTGAACCACCTGGTCTCCACCGGCGACACCCGTCCGGTCACGGTCCTGCACGCCGACCGCTCGCGCAGCAGGCAGCCGCACCGAGGCGACCTCGCACAGCTCGTCGATCGCCTCCCCCAGGCCGAACTGCTGCAGTGGTACGAGCACGGACTGGCGACCGACGAGGCGACGCGGATCGGGTATATGGATCTCGAGGGCGTCGACATCGCACCCGACACCACCGCGCTCCTGTGCGGACCGTCCGGCTTCCTCGGCGCGATCCGCGACGCCCTGCTGGAGCGGGACGTGCCCGAGGACCGCATCCACTACGAGTCCTTCAGCGTGATGAAGTGAGCGTGATCCGATGACCGTGACCCAGGCCCTGGCGACAGCCGGCTCCTTCATCTGGCTCGGCATGGTGTTCGGCATCTCGTTCATCGAGGCGCCGCTCAAGTTCCAGGCCCCCGGGATCACCATCCCGCTCGGCCTGGGTATCGGCCGCCTCGTGTTCCGCGCGCTGAACGCGGTCGAGGCGCTCTGGGCGATCGCACTGATCGTCGCGGTCGCCGTCGGCGACGACTGGTCGACGGGTACGTTGATCGGACTCGGTGTGGCGGCCGCGGCGCTGATCGTTCAGGTGGCGGCGATCAGGCCGGTGCTCTCCAAGCGCACCGATCTGGTCCTGGCCCACCCGGAGTCGGTTCCCGAACACCGCAGCACGGCGCACTACTGGTATGTCGGATTCGATCTGATCAAGGTCGCGGCGCTGATCACGCTCGGGACCTCGCTGCTGCTGAGCATCTGAAGTACTGCACGACGCGACGCCGGTCTCCACGGAGGCCGGCGTCGTCATGCTCACTCGGTCATGCGCTCACTCGGTCAGGCGCTCACTCGTCGGTGGCGTGCAGTTCGTAATAGGGGTTGTAGATCACCTTCATGCCGTCCGAGTTCGCCACCCGGCCGCGGATCGTCACCCGTCGACCGGGTTCGATGCCCGGGATCCGGTTCCGGCCCATCCACTTGAGGATCACCGTGTCGGTGCCGTCGAAGAACTCCGCGACCACACCGGTCTTGGTGTTGCGCGAACACGTCTCGACCGCGCGGAGCTCGCCGACCATCGTCGCCTCGTCGCCGCGGGCGCAGTCGACCGCGCGCTGCGCACCATGTGCCTGGCACTCGCGCTGGATGCGACCCTCTTCGATCTCGTCGAGATCTTCGGTCAGCATCCGTCCGAGCCGCTTGAGCAGACCCGAATTAGCCATCCCATCCTCCGCGGGGTGTCGCAATCGAACTCACTTGCAAACTCACCATACTACCCGTGCATGATTGAAGTATGACCACGCTGATCGTGATGCCGGGCACCGGGTCGGACGCCGATTACGCCGCACGGGTCTTCGGCCCCGCCGCCGCCTCGATCGGCGCTCGACTGGTGTCACTCGAACCAGAATCTGACCTGGTCAACAGCTATTCTACGCGCCTGGACCAGGTCGCCGCCGAAGGCGATGACCTACTCGTCGGCGGCATCTCGATAGGTGCGGCGATCGCCGTCGAATGGGCACTGCGATCACCGCTCGCGCAGCACTGCCGCGGAGTGCTTGCCGCCCTGCCGCCGTGGTCGGGCCCGGCCGCGGACTCACTCGCCGCGCTGTCGGCGCGGCTGACCGCCGACGCGATCGAACGCGACGGTCTGGCGGCCGCGGTGGCGCAGATGGTCCGGACCAGCCCCGCATGGCTCGGGGCGGAGCTGTCACGGTCGTGGCGCTCGCTCGCCGACCACGGACTGGTCGAGCAGTTGCGTGCCGCGGCCGCGCACGCCGCGCCCGCCGAGAGCGAACTGTCCGCACTGACGGTGCCGCTGGGCGTCGCCGCCGCCCCCGACGACCCGCTGCATCCCGTCGAGGTGGGACGGGCCTGGGCCGCGTATGCACCGCGGGCGGCGGTGCGCGCCGTGCCGCTCACCGAGTTCGGGCCGGCACCGCATCGGCTCGGCGACGCCTGTGCCGCCGCCTGGAGGGACGCGTCAGCGGCGGCGCCGGCGGAAGCGTGACATCGCCGAACCGCGCGACGGCGGCGCGGTGGGTGCCTCCTCCGGCTCCACTGCGGGCGGAGCCGACGTCTCCTCCGCTGTCGCCGACGGCGCATCCGCGTCCGGTTGATCGGAGTAGACGGTGGCCGAGGCGCTCTGCTCCACGGCGCCGCCGGGAATCACCTCCGGCACTCCGGAGTCGTCACCGGACGGCTGTGCGGGCAGCGGCTGCGAGGGGAAGGCTCCGGTCTCGGCGTCCACCCCGGCCTGCTCGGCCGCCTGCTCGGCCAGTTGCTGCTGGGCGGCCGCGACCTGTTCGGCGAGGACCGGCGGCAACACGATCGGCAGCAACTCCCGCGGCGGGCACGGTTCACTGCCTCGACGCACCACCGTCTCGGCGAGGACGGCGCGGGCGAGCTGGGCCAGCTGCACCTCGGACTCCTCGGGGCCGCTCGCGACGCAGCGCACCATCCAGCGAGGACCGTCGACACCGATGAACCGGTGACTGCCGCCGGGCACCCGGGCCACCACTTCGCGGCCCCAGTGACCGTCCTCGATCGAGGTCTGCGCTCCGTCGCTGCGGAGCGACTCGGCCAGTTCGCGCACCACTTCGCGCCACAGTCCCCCGCTGCGCGGGGCGGCGAAGGCGTGCAGTCCGATGCGGCCGACCGGCGTCACGAGGTAGACGGCCTCGGGCTCATGCGTCGCGGACATCTCGACGGTCACCTGCCCGCCCTCCACCACCGGCATCAGCAGGGAGCCCAGATCCAGATGGGAGTTCGCGAGTTCGGCGAGGGGCGTCGCCAGATCCGCGATGTCGTAGGGTCCCGCGGTGTCGCCGATCGAGTACTTGTCGCCCGCGGCGCCGGTCGCACGCTGTGCCATCGTCATCCCTCCGTCAGAATCGCGTGGCCGCCACTGGAGCCGTAGCCTCCGGCGCCGCGCTCGGTGTCGTCGAGTTCATCGACTTCGACCACGTCTGGCAACTCGACACGCTGCACGATCAGCTGGGCGATCCGGTCGCCGCGCGTGATGGTGATCGGAGCCTCCGGATCCAGGTTGATCAGGCACACCTTGATCTCGCCGCGGTAGCCCGCGTCGATCGTTCCCGGCGCGTTGACGATCGACAGTCCCGCGCGCGCCGCCAGACCGGAGCGCGGATGGATCAGTCCGACGGTGCCGTACGGCAGCCCGATCGCGATACCGGTCCCGACGAGCTGACGACGTCCCGGCGCCAGCACGAGGTCGGTGGCGGCGTACAGATCGATGCCCGCATCGCCCGGATGGGCGCGCACGGGAAGCGGGAGGTCGGGATCGAGTCGGCGGATTCGCAACGGCGGATACGTATCGGGCGTCACTGGCGTGGTCACCCCCGCAGACTACTAGGGCGCTACCGCATTAGGCTTGTCCGCGTGACGCAAGCAGCCTCGACACCCGCCCCGCAGCAGGACCGCTACAGCGAGCGCCTCATCGTCCCGTGGTGGTGGTGGCTCGCCGGCCTCGCCATCACCGCGATCTTCGGCTACGAGGTCCAACTCGCCGCCTACCGGGAGCCGTGGAGCGTCGTCGCCTATCCCGTCATCGCGGCCCTCATCGGCTGGGGACTGTATTCGATGGGGCGGACGCCTGTTCGCGTGGACGCGAACGGCTCGCTGCACGCGGGGAAGGCCATGCTGCCCAGCGAGGTGATCGCCCGCGGCGCCACGGTCTCGGCGGCACAGCGCAGCGCGGCCATGGGCAGGCAGCTCGATCCGGCAGCGTTCGTACTCCATCGCACCTGGGTCAAGACGATGGTGCTCGTGGTGTTGGACGACCCCGACGACCCGACGCCCTACTGGCTCATCTCGACCCGCCATCCCGATCGGGTGCTGGCCGCCCTGGGCATGGGTGACGCGGGCCGCGTCCCCGGTCAGGAACCCGCAGACCGGGAGTCCGGAGATGAGGAGTCCGGAGATGAGGGTCACGGAAAGGACGACGCCGCGCAGGGCTGAGCCCTACGCGGCGCACGGGGGTCGCGATTCACCGACCGCGGTCCGGGATCACCGGAGCCGCGGTCGGTTCGCGGCACAGGGGTGCATCAGGCGCAGTCGACGCAGATCATCTCGTTGCCGTGCTGTTCGGCGAGACGGTTGCGGTGGTACACGAGGAAGCAGCTCGAGCATGTGAACTCGTCGTCCTGCTTCGGGACCACGCGCACCGACAACTCCTCGCCCGACAGGTCCGCGCCCGGCAGTTCGAACGATTCGGCGGTGTCGCCCTCGTCGACATCGACGTCGGCGGACTTCGCTTCATTGCGGCGAGCCTTCAGCTCCTCCAGCGAGTCCTCCGCGATGTCGTCGTCGTTGCTGCGGCGCGGAGCGTCGTAATCGGTTGCCATAGTGTGCCTAACCTGGGTTCTGTAGGTGTGGATGCGGATTGCTGTGGGAGAACACACTTGTGGCCTCGTTCCCCCGGCCCCCACATCGTCGCGCGATGATGTTGGGCGCCCGAATTCTAGGTGCACCCACCCCGGAAGTCAACCACTCGTCGAATGCGCCGGTCAGAGGCACCGAACTCGACTTATGAGGGCGCGCCGGACACCTTCCCGCACCGTCGTCGCGGAGCCCTCTACAGTGGTCGGCGACCCCTGATTCCGGAAGAAGGTGCTAGAGCGTCTTGGTCTCGAAGATCGCCACCGGCTACACCACCGATGTGAAGGGCCGTCCGTTCCGGCGCCGCCACCTGATGCCCGCCCTCATCGTCGTCGCGGTCCTCGCCGTGGCGGCCATCACCGCCTGGTCGGTCGCGCTGACCGGCGGCGGTGACGAGGCGCGCCCCACGGACTGCAACATGCCCGAGGCCGCGTCGCCGTCGGACCGCTCCGGGGCACCGGCGACGCCCCCGCCGAATCTGAAGCCGGTCAGCTCCACCGAGATGCTCAGCGTCGCGCCGGCGGGTCTGTCGACGTTCAAGGTGCGCGTCTTCAACTCCGCCGCGCCCCGCGGTTCGGCGCGTTCGGTGAGCGACGATCTCGTGGCCGAGGGGTTCACCCCCGGCGATCCCGCGTACGCCGACGACACCGTCTACCCCGACCAGAATCTGCATTGCGTCGCTCAGATCCGATTCGGTCAGGCCGGTCAGGCGGGCGCGGCGGCGGTGTGGCTCGCCGCGCCGTGCGCTCAGTTGGTCGACGACGGCCGCACCGGTACCGACGTCGACCTCGCACTGGGCGAGTACTACACGCAGGGACGTCCGACTCAGGATTCGCAGGCCGCACTCGAGGCCCTGCGGTCGGTGGACCCGAAGAACCCGAAGACGGCGATCGATCGATCACTCATCGAAGCGGTGCACAACCAGGCCTGCTAGCGGTCACGGCGCCGCCGCGGTCAGATGGCGGCGTCGGCGACCGCCTGATCGATCACCTGGAACAACAGATCGAGACTGGGTGCGGGCTGCATCTCGGCGGACCAGACCATCGCGGCGCGCAACGGCGGGATGTCGAGGGCCAGATCGATCGCCGCGACCTGCCCGCCGACCACCTCGAATCCGTCACGCGGCAGCAGCCCCACGGCCATGTCCGCGGCGATGAGCGGCAGCGCCGTCTGGAGAGTCGACACCTGCTGGATACGGGCGGGGGTCACGTCGTTCCGTCGCCAGAACTGATCGGTCAGCTCGTCGAGCCCGGGGAATCCCTGAATCGCCGCGGGCACGATCCACGTCTCCGACTCCAGATCACGCAGGCCGGCGACATGCCGACCGCTTGAGACCACCAGGACCAGGGGCAGATCCACCAGGAATCGGACGTGGAGTCCGGGGAATGCGGAGGCCAGGCGGGAGACGTCCGCGGTGGCGACGAATCCGACGTCCGCCCGACCCTCCGCCACGATGCCGAGGACTCCGGCCGGGTCGGGATCGGAGAGTTCGACCGACACGTCCGGAGCGCGGGCCCGTTCGCCGAAACCAACCCGGAGCTGGTGAAAGCGTTCGTCCGGGCGGTCAACCGCGCCGATCTCGTCGCAGCGAAGGATCCCGCAGCGGTGGGCGCCGTGCTGGAGAAGTACGGAAAGCTGCCGCCACAGGTCTTCGCCAAGATGCGTCTCCCCGTCTACACGGACCAGATCAGCGCCGACGCTCTCCAGGGCACCGCGGACCTCATGAACCACCTCGGCTTCACCTCGAAGCCCGTCGATACGAAGGAGATGATCTGGCCGTGAGTCAGCTCGTCACCGTGACCGACTCCACCTCGGCCACGACCATGCACCGGCCGATCCGGCGATGGGTGCGGACGATCAACGCATCTGCCGAGTCCCGTCTCGGACGATTCCTCTACGGTGCCGGCGCCGTCGCCCTCGTCTTCGCCGTGTGGCAGGTGCTCTGGTCACTCGGCGTCCTGCCGGCCACCGCACTGCCCTCCGCAGGCCAGATGCTCGGCGCCTTCCTCGACCTGCTCGGATCGGGAGCCTTCTGGGCGTCCGTCTGTTCGACGGTGTCGATCGTGATCCTCGGTCTCGTGGTCATCATCGTCATCGCCGCGCCGCTGTCCATCCTCCTCGGCCTGTCGCGATTCGCCGAGGAATCGACCTGGCTCGTCGTGGAGTTCCTCAAACCCATCCCGCCGGTGGCCCTGATCCCGCTCGGTCTGCTGCTGTGGGGCCCGACGCCGGGAATGAAGATGGTCCTGATCGTGTTCGGCGCGATCTGGCCGCTGCTGACCCAGCTGGTCTACGGCGTCCGTGAGGTGAACGCCACCAGTCTCGACATGGCGCGCAGCTACCACCTCGGTTGGTGGCTCACCACGAGCCGAATCGTCATTCCGTCGATGACGCCGTTCGCGATGACCGGCTTGCGGATCGCGGCCGCCATCGCACTCATCATCTCCATCGTCACCGAGATGATCGGCGGCGCCGCAGGTCTGGGCCAGGACATCGTGGTCGCTCAGTCGGCAGGCGCGATCAAGGAGATGTACGCCCTGATCTTCGCCGCGGGCCTGCTCGGGCTCCTGGTCAACACCGTGTTCAAGGCAGCCGAGAAGCCGCTGCTGTTCTGGCACCCGAGTCACCGAGAGGAGGCGAAGTGATGAAGACCGGTCGTCTCTGGCGGGCGATCCTCCTTCGCGCCTGGCTGCCCGCCGCATTGGTTCTGACCTGGTGGTTCGCCTCGGCGACGAGTGAATCGCTGTACTTTCCCTCCCTGAAGACCATCCTCACCACGATGTGGGACGACCTGATCGTCCACGGCATGCGGACCGACGTGGTCCCCAGCGTGGAGAAGTTCCTCATCGCCGGCGCACTGGGGATAGTCTTCGGACTGCTGATCGGGCTGTCGCCGGTCCTGCGTGCCGCGTGCGAGCCGATCATCCAGTTCCTGCGCTCGCTGCCGCCTCCCGTTCTGCTGCCGATCGGCCTGCTGGTCTTCGGCATCGGTCCGGCGATGAACATCTCGATCATCGTCGTGGGTGCGGTCTGGCCGACCCTGCTCAACACCATCGACGGAGTTCGATCCCTCGACCCGCTCGTCAAGGACATGTCGCGGTCGTACCGACTGACGCTCCCGCAATACATCCGGTACGTTCTGCTCCCGCATGCCGGCCCCGCCATCTTCGCCGGCCTGCGCACCACTCTGCAGATCTCGATCATCCTGATCGTCGTCTCCGAGATGGTGGCGTCGACCAACGGCATCGGCTTCTACCTCCTGAACTCCCAGCAGACCTTCGCGGTCCCGGAGACCTGGGCGGGCACCGTTCTGCTCGGCCTGCTCGGATACCTCGCCAATCTCGTCTTCGTCCGCATCGAGAAGTACGTGCTGCGCTGGCAGTACGGCATGCGGGCCCTGAACGCAAAAGGATGATCATGTCTGTCGACGCCACCGAAACCGATGTCACCGCACCGACGACGCTCATGGAACTGCGCGACCTGCGCAAATCCTACGGCGATGTCCAGATCCTGGCCGGAATCGACTTCACCGTGCGCCGCGGCGAGTTCGTCTGCGTGGTCGGCCCCTCGGGCTCGGGCAAGACCACCCTGCTGCGGTGCATGGCCGGCCTGCTCGCACCCACCGACGGCGCCTGCCTGTTCGAGGGTGACACGGTGACCGGACCGCCCGCGAAGCTGGCCGTCGTCTTCCAGGACTACAGTCGCTCCCTGTTCCCGTGGCTGAGCGTCGCCGACAACATCGAACTTCCGCTGCGCCGCACGGTCCGCAAGGCCGAGCGCGCGGTCCGGATCGATTCGGTTCTCACAGCGGTGGGCCTGGCGGGCAAGCACGACCTGTACCCCTGGCAGATGTCGGGCGGCATGCAGCAGCGCGCGGCGATCGCCCGGGGTCTCGCATATCAGCCGGATGTGCTGCTGATGGACGAGCCGTTCGCCGCCGTCGACGCGCAGACCCGCATCGAACTCGAGGACCTGGTGCTGCGTGTGCGGAAGGACTTCGACACCACCATCGTCTTCGTCACCCACGACATCGACGAGGCCGTGTACCTCGGTGATCGAGTCATCGTCCTCTCCGGTGCTCCGACCCGAGTGACGCGGAACATCGACGTCGATCTACCGCAGCCACGGGACCAACTCGAGACCAAGACGCTGCCCGCGTACGCGAAGTACCGCACCGAGGTCTTCGAGCTCATCCAGGCCGCGCAGTCGCACGCGAGCATCGCCTGACCACCCGAAACGCCAGCAGGAGAAAGCCCTCTAGGAGAACGCCGCCATGACAACTCATCAGCCTCTCGACAACGCCCAGGCCACCGCCTATCGCACCCGGGTCACCCTGCTCGGCACCTCCGGCGGACCGCCGTGGTGGGACGGATCGGACCGCGCCGGCATTTCGACCGCGATCACGGTGAACGACTCGGTGTACCTGATCGACTGCGGTGAGGGGTGGGGTCCCCGGTACCGCAAGGCCGGTCTCGGCCCGGCCGGATTCCAGAAGGGTCTCGACGACCTCCGCGGCGTGTTCATCACCCATCACCACTCCGACCACATGGTCGACTATCCGAACCTGTTGCTCCTCGCCTGGCACAACGGTTCCGACGGTCTCCGGCAGCCGGTGCAGGTCTACGGCCCCGGCGATCGTCGCGTCCTGCCGCCGATCTTCGACGAGACCAATCGGGATCCGATCCCCGAGGTCTTCAATCCGGAGTCGCCGACACCCGGTCTCGAGGAGTCGACGGCCAGGCTGCTCCAGGCGTACGCCCTCGACATCAACGACCGGATGCGCGACAACGCCAAGCAGGATCTGCGCGAGATCTTCGAGTTCCACGACATCGTGCTCCCGGGAACGACCGGCGACGACCCCAACGGCGACCCGAGTCCGGCGATGGAACCGTTCGAGGTCTATGCGGACGAGAACGTCCGGGTGACCGCCATCCTCGTCGACCACCGGCCGATCTTCCCGGCCTTCGCCTTCCGCTTCGACACCCCGGACGACTCGATCGTCGTCTCGGGCGACACCGGCGTGTGCAGCAATCTGGTGACGATCGCGGACGGCGCGGACATCCTCCTCCACGAGTGCATCGACATGGACTGGGTGGACTCCCTGCTCGGGCCGAACTCCGCCAGACCCGACCCCAACCTCATGCAGCACATGCTCGCTGCGCACACCGCGATCGAGGAGGTCGGCGCTCAAGCCGAGGCCGCGGGCGTCGACACCCTGGTCCTCACACACCTGGTGCCGGGCAATACGCCGGTCGAGAAGTGGCAGCAGGCGCAGCAGGGGTTCTCCGGCCACCTGGTGGTGGGAGAAGACCTCATGCATTTCGGTCTCGGCGAGCCCCGCTGAACCGCCCGCCGGCGCACGACCGCAGCACATCGCACAGGCATCAAATCTCACAGGAAGGCCAGATCATGGCTGTTTTCAACGACGGCATCGCCGCAACCGAGGTGCCCGAGGGGGACATCGTCGAGACCGATGTCCTGATCGTCGGTTCCGGACCCGGAGGCGCGTCGGCAGCGCTGTTCCTGTCGACGCTGGGCATCCCGAACATCGTGATCACCAAGTACCGCTGGACCGCGAACACGCCCCGAGCGCACATCACCAACCAACGCTCGATGGAGGTCTTCCGGGACATGGGCATCGAGGATCAGGTCCTCGCCGAGGCCACTCCCCACGAGTTGATCGGCGACACCGTCTTCTGCACGTCGATCGCAGGCGAGGAGATCGGCCGGATCCGAACCTGGGGCACCCGCCCCGACCGCGAGGCGACTACCGGCTCGCCTCGCCGTGCCTCACGGTGGACATCCCGCAGACCTACCTCGAGCCCATCCTGGTCCGCAACGCGACCGTCCGCGGAACGCAGACCCGCTTCTCCACCGAGTATCTCGGCCACTCGCAGGACGAGAACGGCGTCACCGTCGACGTGCGGGACCGTCTCACCGGCCAGGAGTACCGGATCCGCGCGAAGTACCTGATCGGGGCCGACGGCGCCCGCTCACGCGTGGCCGAGGACATCGGTCTGACGTTCGAAGGCGCGATGGACATCGCCGGATCGATGAACATCTCAAAGCCGACATCGCCTCCCTGGTTGACCATCGACCGAGTGTTCTCTACTGGGTGATCCAGCCCGGATCGAATGTCGGCGGCATCGGAACCGGACTGGTGCGCATGGTGCGCCCGTGGGACGAGTGGCTCATCGTATGGGGCTACGACATCAACCAGCCGCCGCCGGATCTGGACGACGAGATGGCCACCGGCATCATTCGCGACCTGCTGGGGGTGCCGGATCTCGAGCCGGAGATCACCGGCTACAGCCTGTGGGGCGTGAACGAGATGTACGCCACCGACCTGCAGAAGGGCCGGGTGTTCTGCGTCGGCGACGCCATTCATCGGCACCCGCCGTCGAACGGTCTGGGGTCCAACACCTCGGTGCAGGACTCGTACAATCTGGCCTGGAAGATCGCCGCGGTTCTGCGCGGGCAGGCGGCACCGTCGCTGCTCGATTCCTACACCGCCGAACGCGCCCCCGTCGCCGAACAGATCGTCACCCGGGCGAACAAGTCGGCGCGAGAGTTCTCCGACATGTTCACCGCACTCGGCGTCGTCGGTCTGGAGGGCGACGAGATGGCCGCCGCGATCGCCGAGCGGAAAGCCGACTCGCCGGCCGGTGAGGCGAAACGGGCTGCCCTCGTCAAAGCCATGAACACCAAGAACTACGAGTTCAACGCGCACGGGGTGGAACTCGGCCAGTTCTACCGTTCGGCTGCGATCGTCTCCGACGGCACCGAGCCGCAGCCGCCGGCCGGGCGTGAGGATCGCGATCTGTACTACGTCCCGTCCACGTCGCCGGGTGCACATCTGCCCCACGCCTGGGTCGGCGACAACGTCTCGCGCAAAGCGATGCTCGACCTGGCGCCGTACGATCGCTGGACCCTCGTCACCGGCGTCGCGGGCAGTCCGTGGACGCAGGCGGCCGACGCCGTCGCCCGCGAGCTCGGAGTACCTCTGGAAGCAGTCGTGATCGGTCCCGGCCGCGACGTGACCGATCTGTACTACGACTGGGCGAAGCTCCGCGAGGTCTCGGAGTCCGGGGCGCTCCTCGTGCGGCCCGACAAGCACATCGCCTGGCGCTCGAACCAGCTGCCCGACGACCCGACCCGCGAACTGTCGACGGCGATGCGAACGGTCTTGGGGCGCTGACGATGAGCTTCGACTTCATTCACGAGACGCTGCCGCAGCGCGTGGTGTTCGCGCGGGGCGACGCGCCGGGAGCCGTGGCCGCGGAGGTCGCGGCGGTCGGCGGCACTCGGGCCATGCTGATCCACTCCGGTCCGAGCGCCGAACAGGTGGAGGCCGTCGCCGCGCGGCTCCCGCTCGCGGTGCGGCACGACGACGTCGCCATGCACGTGCCGATCGAGGTCGCCGAGCGCGCCCGGGCCGCTGCCCGCACCGGTGACGTCGACGTCCTCGTCAGCGTGGGCGGCGGCTCGGCCACCGGCCTGGCCAAAGCCGTGGCCCTGCGCAGCGGTGTGCCGATCGTCGCCGTGCCGACGACCTACGCGGGCAGCGAAGCCACGAACGTCTGGGGGATGACCGAGAACGGAGTCAAGACCACTGGAACCGACCGGCGCGTCCTGCCCACGTCGATCGTGTACGACGCGACCCTCCTGCAGTCCCTGCCCGCCGATCTCTCCGTCGCCAGCGGGCTCAACGCGCTCGCCCACTGCGTCGACTCGATGTGGGGCCCGCGCGCGGATCCGATCGACCGAGCGCTGGCCGAGGAGGGGATCCGCGGACTGCGAGCCGGGATGATCGGGCTGGTCGACGGCGCCGGAGGCCTCGACGCCATCGAGCAGACGCTCTACGGTGCGTACCTCGCGGCGGTGTCGTTCGCCTCGGCGGGTTCGGGCATGCATCACAAGATCTGTCATGTCCTGGGCGGGATGTACGACCTGCCCCACGCGCAGACGCACGCGGTGGTCCTGCCTCACGTGCTGGCCTTCAACGCGCCCGGCGCACCGGAGGCCGCCGCACGCATCTCTCGCGCGTTCGGCAGCCAGACCGCGGTCGCCGGTCTGGCCGCCCTGCGCCGCGCCGTGTCGGCGCCCCGCGCGCTCAAGGACTACGGCATGCCCGAAGAAGGTATCGCCGCAGCGGTCCCGCCCATTCTGGCAGCCATCCCGACGAACAACCCGAAACCCGTCAGCACCGACGACCTCACCGCGTTGCTCCGCGCGGCGTGGGAAGGAGACGAACCCCGATGACCACCATCCCCGACCACTCGAACCACCCGATCTCCGAACGCCAACGGGCGGTCGAAGAGGACGTCGTACAGCGCGTCGTCCACTCCTTCGACGACTGCGCCGATCCGCGTCTGCGACGGGTGATGGTCTCGCTCGTCGAACATCTGCACGCCCTTCTCCGCGATGTGCGGCTGACCGAGGACGAGTGGCAGGTCGCCATCGACTTCCTCACCGACGCCGGTCACATCACCGATGACAAGCGACAGGAGTTCGTGCTGCTCTCGGACACGCTGGGCGCGTCGATGCAGACCATCGCCATCAACAACGAGGCCTACGGAGATGCGACCGAGGCGACCGTCTTCGGCCCGTTCTTCGTCGACGGAGCCCCCCGCATCGAACTCGGCGGCGACATGGCGTTCGGCGCTGCGGGACAGCCGTGCTGGGTGGAGGGCACCGTCCGCGACGTCGACGGCGATCCGGTCCGCAACGCCAGGATCGAGGTGTGGGAGGCCGACGATGAGGGTCTCTACGACGTTCAGCACGACGACGGGCGCGTCGCGGCGCGCGCCCACCTGTTCACCGACGACGACGGCGGGTACCGGTTCTGGGGGATCAAGCCGACGCCGTATCCGATCCCCTACGACGGCCCGGTAGGCAAGATGCTGCAGGCCGTGGGCCGATCGCCCTACCGCGCCTCGCACCTGCACTTCATGGTCACCGCGCCGGGCTGCCGGCGCCTGGTGACGCACATCTTCGTCCGCGGCGACGAGCTGCTGGACCGCGACAGCGTGTTCGGAGTCAAGGATTCGCTGGTCAAGGATTTCATCGAGCAGCCGGCGGGCACACCGACTCCGGACGGCCGAGTGATCGACGGACCGTGGTCACGAGTGCGGTTCGACGTGGTGCTGGCGCCCGGAGCCGCAACCGACGAATGACGGGCCGGCCGGCGGTACGCGGGCTCAGTCGGGCAACGCGCGCAGCGCTCCGATCCGCTCGAGGACGTCGACGAACTCGTCGGCGATGCCGCCGGCTGCGGCGACCGTCACGTGGCCGTCGCTCGATCGCGAGTCCGCGGGCGGCAGGAGGACCGTCGCCCCGGCCTCCGCTGCGATCAGTCCGCCCGCCGCCCAGTCCCACGGGCTCAGTCCGTGCTCGATGTGGGCATCGGCAGCACCCGATGCCACCATGCACAGGTCCAGCGCCGCGGCGCCGACTCGCCGGATGTCGCGCACTTCGGGCAGCAGTTGCGCGATCAGCGCGCCCTGGCGCACGCGACGCTCGCGCGAGTACCCGAATCCGGTGGCCACGAGAGCCAGCCCGACGTCGGTGATCGGGTTGCACGACAGTCGGATCGCTTCCGGCCCGAGTCCCGTCGCCCACGCTCCCCCGCCGGCGCTCGCCCAATACGTCACCCCGCGGGCGACGTCGACCACCGCGCCGGCCACCGAGCGTCCGTCGATCTGTGCCGCCACCGACACGGCGAACGCCGGTATCCCGTACAGGAAGTTCACCGTGCCGTCGATCGGGTCGACCACCCAGCGGACCCCGGTGGGGACATCGACAGACCCGCCGTCCTCTTCGCCGAGGACCTCGTCGTCGGGCCGCTCGGCGCGCAGCAGGTTCCGGATCAGTGCCTCGGACTCCCGGTCGGCGACCGTGACCGGATCCGTCGGGGTCGACTTCGACTCGACCGAGCCGTCGGCGACCCTCGTGCCCGTCGGCGCGAACAGTTCCACCCGCCGCGTCCGGACGTGCTCGGCGGCCCGTTCGGCCACCCGCCGGGCGATCTCGGCGAGTTCGGCCGGCGCGGCCGTGGGCGTATCGATGGGATCGGACGGGGTGGAGAAGCCGGGAGACGTCACACCTAGAGTCTAGAGTTGCGAGTCTAGAGTGTCCGACGGGAGCACGGCGCAGGCCGTCTCCCGCCGCCATCGTCCACCGATCGAGCCTCGACCTGCCAAGAAGGGCGGACCGTACCGATGACCGACGCGCGATTCACCGTGCTTGCCTCCGACCGTTCGCCGAGTCCGTCATCCGACCTCGGCTTCGGCATCGACATCGGCGGCTCGGGAGTCAAGGGGGCGATCGTCGACCTGCGAACCGGACAGTTCGTGGGAGAACGCCACCGCATCGCCACCCCGCAGCCCGCCACCCCGGCCGCGGTCGCCGACACGGTCGCCGAGATCGTCGAGCACTTCGGCTGGACCGGCCCGGTCGGGCTGACCGTCCCCGGCGTGGTCCGGCAGCAGATCATGCGCAGCGCCGCCAACATCGACGAGTCGTGGAAGGGCACCGACCTGTATGCGTTGTTCAGCGACCGGCTGGGCGGGCGCCGCGTCACGGTGCTCAACGACGCCGACGCCGCCGGAATCGCCGAGTACCGGTTCGGCAGCGGTGTCGGCGACGCCGAGGGCACGGTGATCCTCCTGACCTTCGGCACCGGCATCGGTTCGGCGCTCCTGTACAACGGAACGCTCGTACCGAACACCGAGCTCGGCCATCTCGAGATCGACGGCAAGGAGGCCGAGCACCGCGCGTCGGCGAAGGTGCGCGAGGACCACGGGTGGTCGCTGGAGAAGTGGAGCAAGAAGGTCTCCAAAGTGCTGCGGCACTACGAGGCGATCTTCTCCCCCACCCTGTTCATCGCGGGCGGCGGGATCAGCCGCAAAGCCGATCAGTGGATTCCGCTGCTGACCAACCAGACCCCCGTCGTCGCTGCTGAGCTGCGCAACACCGCGGGAATCGTCGGCGCTGCGATCGCCGTCGACGAAGGTCTTTCGTTCTGATCGTCGGCCGCTTGTCGGGGGCGTGAGACCGGCATGCGCATGTGCTCGTCACTGCGATGTCGTTACAATGGAACACGTCGGTCTCGCACCGAGCCCTCAAGCCCCTTCGCCCACGGCGTCACGTCCTGTTCGGGACGCGCGCAGCCGTGCCGCCCGTGAGTTATGTCGAAAGGTTGTACGTGGCAACCACCAAGTCCACCGACGCAGCAGCCGAAGCCACCGGAGCAGAAGACGCCCCGGTAGCCAAGAAGGCGCCCGCCAAGAAGGCACCGGCCAAGAAGGCCGCCGCGAAGAAGGCGCCCGCCAAGAAGGCCGCCGCGAAGAAGACTGCAGCCAAGAAGACTGCGAAGAAGACCGCCGCCAAGAAGACGGCGAAGAAGACCGCGGGCAGCAAAGCCGCCGATCCCACCGTCGAGGTGGACGAGACCGAACTCGACGGCGGCGAGGGCCTCGACGACGTCGACGACTCGCAGATCGATCTCGCCGATGCCGAACTGATCGTCGACGATGACGACGAGGCCGACGACGCGAAGCCGGCCAAGGCCGCGAAGGGCCGCGGCCGCGCGAAGAAGGACGACGAGCCCAAGCCGGACTTCGTCTGGGACGAGGACGAGTCCGAGGCGCTGCGGCAGGCTCGCAAGGACGCCGAACTCACCGCCTCGGCCGACTCGGTTCGCGCCTACCTCAAGCAGATCGGCAAAGTCGCCCTGCTGAACGCGGAGGAAGAGGTCGAGCTCGCCAAGCGCATCGAGGCGGGACTGTTCGCCACCGAGCGGCTGCGCCGGGTGATGGAGTCGGGCGAGAAGCTGTCGGTGGCGCAGCGGCGCGACCTGTCGTGGATCTCGCGTGACGGAAACCGTGCCAAGAACCACCTCCTCGAGGCCAACCTGCGGCTCGTGGTCTCCCTCGCCAAGCGGTACACCGGTCGCGGGATGGCCTTCCTCGATCTGATCCAGGAGGGCAACCTCGGCCTGATCCGCGCCGTCGAGAAGTTCGACTACACCAAGGGCTACAAGTTCTCCACGTACGCCACCTGGTGGATCCGGCAGGCCATCACCCGCGCCATGGCCGACCAGGCCCGCACCATCCGCATCCCGGTGCACATGGTCGAGGTCATCAACAAGCTGGGCCGCATCCAGCGCGAACTCCTTCAGGATCTCGGCCGTGAGCCGACGCCGGAGGAACTCGCCAAGGAAATGGACATCACGCCGGAGAAGGTGCTGGAGATCCAGCAGTACGCGCGTGAACCGATCTCGCTGGACCAGACCATCGGCGACGAGGGCGACAGCCAACTCGGTGACTTCATCGAGGACTCCGAAGCGGTGGTCGCGGTCGACGCGGTCAGCTTCACCCTTCTGCAGGACCAGTTGCAGGACGTGCTCGACACCTTGTCCGAGCGTGAAGCGGGCGTCGTCCGGCTGCGCTTCGGTCTCACCGACGGTCAGCCCCGCACCCTCGACGAGATCGGCCAGGTGTACGGAGTCACCCGCGAGCGCATCCGCCAGATCGAGTCGAAGACGATGAGCAAGCTCCGGCATCCGAGCCGCTCCCAGGTGCTCCGCGACTACCTGGACTGAGCAGCAGGCCCCGCCCGGCAGATCGACGAACGCCGGCGAGTCGACCCCCACCCGTCCCGGGCGGCGTCGACTCGCCGGCGTTCTGCGTCGGGCTCCCCTACAGCGTGCGGATCCACGATCTGGTGTCGGCCGGGTCGATCACGTCGTCGAGTTCGAAGGTCGCCGCCGCGCTCAGGGCGCGTCCGCGCGCGTACATCGTCGCGACCAGTCGGTCGTACAGTTCGGTCCGCGCCCCGTCGTCCGGGGCCGCGGCGAGTTCCTTCGAGAAGCCGAGCCGCACGGCGCCCTCCAGACCCATGCCGCCGATCTCACCGGTCGGCCAGGCCACTGTGAACTGCGGCGCCCGGAAGCTCCCGCCCACCATCGCCATCGCGCCGAGTCCGTAGCCCTTGCGCAGGATCACCGCACCGAACGGCACGGTCAGTCGGGCGCCGACCGAGAAGAGGCGGGAGAAGCGGCGCACGGTGGCCTGCTCCTCCGATTCCGGCCCGACCATGAAACCCGGGGTGTCGCAGAACGAGACCACGGGGAGTCCGCGCAGCTGACACAGTTCCAGGAACTCGGCGAGTTTGTCGGCTCCGGCGGCGTCGATCGCGCCGCCGAGATGAAGGCTGCTGTTGGCGACGAATCCGAACGGCCGGCCCTCCACGCGCAGGAAACCGGTGACGATTCCGGGTGCGTGATCCGGGCGCAGTTCCAGAACCGAATCGACGTCCGCGACCGCCCTCACCGCGGCGTGCACGTCGTATGCCCGCAGCCGGTTCTCCGGTACCGCGTGGCGCGCCTGACGCCCGTCGGGGGCGGTCCACTCGTCCACCGCGCCCCGGAAGTACCCCAGCACCTGCCGAGCGAGCCGGACGGCGTGCGCCTCGTCGTCGGCGACGAGGTCGACCACGCCGTTGCGGCGCTGCACGTCGATCGGGCCGATCGCCTCGGGCGGGTACTCGCCGAGCCCGCCGCCGGAGATCATCGCCGGACCGCCCATGCCGATGTTCGCGTCGGGGGTGGCGATGAGGATGTCGCAGGCGCCCGCCAGAGCCGCGTTGCCCGCGAAACACCGGCCGGACACCACGGCGATCGACGGTGCGCGATCGCGCACGCGGGCCATCGACCGGAAGGTCGACACATCCAGGCCCGCGACGATGTCGAGGTCGGTGTCGCCCGGACGGCCGCCGCCGCCCTCGGTGAAGAAGACGACGGGGATCTCCCGCTTGAGCGCGATGTCGAGCATGCGATCGGTCTTGGCGTGGTTGCGCCAACCCTGGGTGCCCGCGAGGACGGTGTAGTCGTAGGACATGACCACCGCGGCGGCACGGTCGGCACCGAAGGCGTCGGCGGCGATGGTCGCGATTCCGCCCACCAACCCGTCGGCCGGGGTGTTGGCGATCAGATCGTCCTCCGACCGCCGCGCCTTCTGCGCGGCGATGACGAGCCCGCCGTACTCGACGAAGCTGCCGGGATCGACCAGGTCGGCGATGTTCTCCCGTGCGGAGCGCCTGCCGATCCGATGGCGACGGGCGATCGCATCGGGGCGGGCCTCGTCCCGGGTGAGACGATGCCGTGCGTTCACCTCGTCGAGGTCGGCGCGGTTCCGGTCGAGGTCGTCGGCCGCGGTGTCGGCTGCGACGCTCGCCGCAGCGTCCGGGCGGTAGACCACCAGAGGGGTGCCCGCGAGCACCGTCGCGCCTTCGGCCGCGAGCACCCGCATCACCCGCACCGAGGTCTCGGCGATCACCTCGTGCTGCATCTTCATCGCTTCGAGTACCGCGAGGGGCTCGCCGGCGGCGACCACGCGGCCCGGTTCCGCGACGTGGATGACGGTGGCGGTCAGCGGCGCGGCCACCGCCTGTTCGTCCTCGTCGAGGTCGGCGTCGACGGTCTGCCGCGCGCCGTCGTCGTCGCACGCGGGCAGCAGGTCGGCGAGCCTGCGGTCGAGGAAGCCGGTGTCGACCGGCCCCTGAGCGAACTCGGCGTCCGCGAGGATCGCCCGCAGCAGCCCGATGTTGGTCTGCGGCCCGTCGATGACGAACTCCGACAGCGCGCGGTCGGCTTTCGCGTAGGCCGACGAGAGAGTCGGCGCGCGGACGACGACCTTGGCGAGCAGGGAGTCGTACCGCAACGAGGTCTCCAGTCCGGGCGCGCCGAAGGTGTCGACGCGGACGCCGGGTCCGGTCGGCGGCGTGAAGGCGTCGAGCCTGCCCGCTGTCGGCATCGCCGAACCGTCGGCGCTCATCGTCTCGAGGTTGACGCGCGTCTGCACCGCGCAGGCAGTCGTGGGCGGGATCGTGGCCAGACCGCAATCGGCGAGCCGGCCCCCGCCGGCCAGGGTCAGTCCGATCGCCACCAGATCCAGACCGGTGACCTCCTCGGTGACCGTGTGTTCCACCTGGATGCGGGGATTCACTTCGAGGAACACCGCGCGCGACCCCTGCACCAGGAACTCGACCGTCGCGAGCCCGCGGTACCCGGCCGCCGCGACCAGTCGCGCGGCGTCGTCGTGCAACCGAGTGCGCAAGCCGTCGCCCAGTCCCGGTGCGGGCGCCACCTCGATGAGTTTCTGTCGACGGCGCTGGACGCTGCAGTCGCGGTCGCCGACCGCCACCGCCTCCGCGCCGTCGCCGACCACCTGCACCTCGATGTGCCGACCGCCGGTGAGGAGTTCCTCGGCGAACACCCGCCCGTCGCCGAATCCGAGTTCGGCCTCGGCGACCGCGGACCGGAACGCGGCGTCCAGATCTGCGTCGCCGGTAACGGGACGCATCCCGCGCCCTCCGCCGCCGGCGAGCGCCTTGAGCATCACACCGCCGGGGCATCGTCCCGCGAACTCCCTGATCCGCGCGAGATCGGCGGCGCCGTCGGTCGCGGCGAGCACATCGAGCCCGCATTCGACGGCGGCCGCGCGCGCGGCTTGCTTGTCGCCGAAACGCCGCAGTACCTCGGGTGCCGGGCCCGCGAACGTGATGCCCGCGTCCGCGCACGCCTGCGCGAAGTCGGCGTTCTCCGACAGGAAGCCGTAACCCGGATGCACGGTGTCGGCACCCGTCCGGATCGCGGCGCTGCACACCGCGTCGATGTCGAGATACGCGGCCGGGCCCTCACCGGGCAGTCCGACGGCCTCGTCGGCGGCGGCGACGTGCGGTGTGGCGGCGTCGTCCGGTGCGTACACCGCGACGGTGTACACGCCCATCTCGCGGGCGGTGCGGATGATGCGCAGGGCGATCTCGCCCCGATTGGCGATCAGCAGCTTCATGCCGCGCCCCCGGTCGTCGCCGCGGCGCGCTCGAGGAGTTCGCCCTTGCGGACCTTGCCGGTGGCCGTCATCGGCAGCGCGTCGACGACGATCACCTCCGGCACCTTGTAGGTCGCGAGGTTCTCCCTCGCCCAGGCCACCAACGACCGCTCGTCCGGGCCTTTCTCGGTGACCACGACGAAGGCGACCGGGACCTGCCCCCTGTCGGGGTCCGGCCGAGGAACCACCGAGATCGCCTCGATCCCCTCGTGGCGGCGCATCAGTGCCTCGACCTCCGACGGGAACACACTCATGCCGTTGATCTTGATCATCTCCTTGGTCCGCGCCAGGTAATGCAGCGCACCCCACTCGTCGAAGCGGCCGAGGTCGCCCGTGTACAGCCACCCGTCGCGGAGCGCGTCGGCGGTGGCCCGGGGATTGTCGAGGTAACCGCTCAGGATCGACGGACTCCGGACGATGATCTGGCCGACCTCGCCGACCGGCAGCGGACGGCCGTCGTCGTCGACGACCAGGATGTCGGTTCCGGGAACCGGCAGACCGCAGAACACCGGATCGGCGAGCAGATCGCGGTCGCCGTCCTGGAAGCCGAGGGTGAACGTGTCGGCGGTGTGCGTCTCGGTCATGCCGTAAGAGGCCTCGCGCAGGACCGATCCGACCGCGGCCCGCCATCGGGCCCGGATCGGCGGATCGAGCCGGGTCACGAACGACACGGCGAGAGTGGACCTCAATGAGCGCAGCGCAGCCGGGTCCAGGCCGGGCAGGTCGAGGATCTCCAGGTAACTGTCGACGGTGGCCACGAGGTCGGTGACACCGTAGGCGGCCACCTGGTCGACGACCGTTGCGGCGTCCCACCGGGTCAGCAGCACCACCCTTTGGCCGTTGATCAGCGGCTTGATGATGCCGAAGTCCTCGCCGGCGATCCAGAAGACGGGCAGGAAGTTCATCGAGACCGCGTCCGCATCGCCCAGGCCGGTTCCGCCGGCGAGGGTGGCCGTGGCGGCCGTGTACGCCATGTGCCGCTGCGTGTGTTCGCACCCCTTCGGCATACCGGTGGTGCCGCCCGTGTAGTTCAACGCCGCGAGCACGTCCGGATCGGCCGGGCGCACCTGCGCGCGCGGGGCGCGCATGATCTCGGCCCAGTCCGACGCGGTCGACGACGGATGTGCGCGCATGTCGTCCAGTGCCGTCGTCGCGACCAGTCGCACCGGGGTGCGGGCACGCACCGACTCGACGAGGTCGCGCTGCTCGGGTGAGGTGAGCAGCACCGTCACGTTCGCATCCGTGAGCTCGTGCTCGAGTTCGAAGCCTTTGAACAGCGGGTTCACCGGAACATGGACAGCGCCGAGCTTGAGCACGCCGAGCATCGCGATGTGGAACTGCGGGCAGTTGGCGAGGTGGATTCCGACCCGGTCCCCCGCCCGAACGCCCACCGACTCGAGCCAACCCGCGAACCGGTCCGAGAACTCGTCGTACTCCGCATAGGAGACGTCGCGGTCGTAGAAGGTGATCGCCGGCGCGTCGGGACGGAGTGCGGCCCAATGCCGCAGGTGGTCGACCATCGTCGGACGTCCGGCCGGGTACTCGAATTCTCGGGGCACAGCGGCAGGCCAATTCGCCAGCTGCCGGGCCGCGAGCTCCGCGGCCGCCGCCTCGAGAACCGCTGCCGGTGGCGTCTGTGTGCTGTCGGTGGCCCGGACGTCAGCCGGCGTGCTCTGTGGGGACATGGGTGGAACTGCTCCTGTTCGGGGTGGCCCGCTACGGGGCCGGGTGGTCGTCGGTCAGTCCGAGCAGACGCTCGGTGACCGCGATGATGTCGAGGACGAACCGCTCCTTGGCCTCCTCATCCGCCCCGGCGAGCCGCTTGGCGCCGTGGTGGATGGCGTCGCCGATGATCTGCACCAGTCGTTCCGGCTCGATCGCCGGATCGAGGGTTCCGCCGGGAAGGTTCCGGAGGAATCGCGCGTAACCGCGGATCCGGCGGTCGGCTCCCGAGGTCCAGATCTCGGCGACCTCCGGCCGCACCGACGCGGTGACGTCGATCAGCCCGACGATGCCGCCCATCGAGAAGATGGCGTCCAGGTACGCGCGAGTAGTCGCGGCGAGGATCTCGCGTGCACCGGCGTCCTCCAGCCCGGTGAGGCTCTGCGTCACGTTCAGCTCGTCTGCCAGCTTCTCCACCAGGGCCAGGAAGACCTCGTCCTTCGATCGGAAGTAGGCGTAGAACGTGGGGCGCGAGGTGTGCGCGCGGTTCGCGATCATCTCGACGGTGACCGCGGAGTAGCCGAACTCGTCGAAGCACTCGGCGGCGGCGGCGAGGAGTTGGTTGCGGCGGGCTGCTCCGGCGTCCTTGCGGCTGGCACGGGCACGCTCTTGAGTGGTGCTCACTGTGACAGTCTGCTGTGACACGGTCGGCCTTTCAAGGACGCCGGAGCGCCGTCAAGCGGCGGCCGGCACGCCCGGCACCGCCTCCGGATCGGTGCGGACGGCCGCACCGTTGGTCTCCGGCAGCCGCCAGGCGCAGACCACGGTGACCAGTGCCATCGCCGCCAGATAGATCGACACTCCGGTGGTCGACGCCGTCTCGGCGATGATCCAGGTCATGACGAGCGGGGCGACGCCGGAGACGGCGACGGCGGCGATCTGGTAGCCGAGTGAGGCGCCGGAGTAGCGCAGCCGGGGCTCGAACAGTTCGGCCATGAAGGCGGCGAGCGGTCCGTACGTCAACGCCTGCCCGATGCTGCTGATCATCATCGCGAAGAAGAGGAGAACGCCCGATGCGGAGTTCGCGAGCCAGAAGAACGGGAACGCCCACAGGAGCAGCACGCCGCCGCCGAGCAGGATCAACGGTCGGCGGCCGATCGAATCGGACGCCTTACCCGCCCACGCGATCACCACGGGCATCAGGACGGAGACCACCATGATGGCGGCGAGGACGGTGGTCCGGTCCATGCCGAGGCCGTTGTCCGCCGCGGACTTGGTGCCGTAGGCCAGGAATCCGGCGATCGCCACATAGAAGGCCGAGTTGGTCGCGGCCAGCAGACCCGCGCCGAGCAGGATCTTGCGCCAGTGGAAGCGGATGGCCTCCGACAGTGGCGCCTGGGCGATCTGCTCGGTATCACGCCTGGCCGCGGCGGTCTCCTGCAGTCGACGGAACTCCGGTGAGTCCTCGACCTTGAAGTGGATGTACAGCACCAGCGGGATGAGGGCGGCACTGGCCCAGAACGGGATCCGCCAGCCCCAGCTCAGGAAGGCCGCATCCGACGTCGAGGCGTTGACGATGATCATCGCCAGGTTGCCCATCACCAGACCCAGCGGCACTCCCATCTGACCGAACGTCCCGGCGAATCCGCGGCGCTTGGGGCCTGCCGATTCGGTGAGCAGCAGGACGATGCCGCCCCACTGGCCGCCGCACGCGAGCCCCTGGATGAATCGCAGGGTCACGAGGAGGATCGGCGCGGCCGAGCCGATCGCGGCCGCCGACGGCAGGCATCCGATCAGGAAGGTCGCCAGTCCCATCGAGATCAGGCAGGCCAGGACCATCGGCTTGCGGCCGATCCTGTCGCCGAAGTGGCCGGCGAGGATGCCGCCCAGCGGGCGGGCGATGAATCCGACCGCGAAGGTGCTGAACGCGAGCAGGGTGCCGACCAGCGCCGAGGCGTCCGGGAAGAAGATCTTCGGAAAGACGAGCGCCGCTGCGGTGCCGTAGACGAAGAAGTCGTACCACTCGATGGAGCTTCCGAACAGACCGGCGGCCAGCAGTTTGCGGTGCGCGGACAGTTCCTCGGTCCCCTGCGCTGCCACCGCACCAGTTGGATTTCTCATGACCCTCCTCGGTCTCGAAGTGTGATGCGTGACACTCATCATGCTTTACATTGACGTCAACGTCAATGACTGAAGGCCCAGCGGGAGCGTCCGAGGAGACGACCGTCGTGCACAGCTAAAACGCGCCGTCGGCGGACGTGGTCACGTCCGCCGACGGCGCGTCTCGTCGCCTCCGGTTCGCCGAGGTCAGGCGGGCAGATCGGCGAGGATCGCCAGCGCCGCCCGATGCCGTCCGGGAGTACCGAGAGCGATCTGATCGGCCTTCGCCCGCTTGAGGTAGAGGTGCGCGGGATGCTCCCAGGTCATTCCGATGCCGCCGTGCAACTGGACGGCTTCCTCGGCGGCCCGGACGGCGTGGTCGCCGCAGTAGGCCGCCGCGACCGCCGTCGTCAGCGCCGACTCGTCAGAGTCCACTCCGAGATCGGTCGAGACGACCGCAGCCGCGCGCGCCGCCGCCGAGGCCTGTTCGGTGTCCGCGTACAGGTCCGCCAGCCGGTGCTTGATCGCCTGGAAGCCACCGACGACGCGCCCGAACTGGCGTCGCTGCCGCAGGTAAGCCACGGTTTCGGTGACACACCACCGCGCGATGCCCGCTTGTTCGGACGCCAGCAGGGCCGCGCCCATCGCGAGACCGGAGCGGATCGCCGCCGCGCCGTCGTCCGACACACGCCTCCCCTCGGCCCCGTCGAACTCGAGGTCGCTGACCGGTCGGGTCATGTCGAGCGACTTGACCGGCGTGACCACGACCGACTCCGACGGCACCGCGTACAGGGCGCCGTCCGAACCGGGAACCAGGAAGACATGGGCGTCCTCGGCGCCGGCCACGCTCTGCACCCGCCCGGACAGGCGCGCGTCGGCCGCCGCCACCGTCGCGATGACCGAATACGGATCGGCGGAGAACGGGACGGCGAGCGCGGCGACGACGGATCCGTCGGCCAGCCCCGGGAGCAGTTCGGTGTCGCCCGCCTCCTCGAGCACGGTGGTCGCGATCACGGCGCTGGTGAGCATCGGGGTGTGCGCCGGTATCGCACCGAGTTCCTCGAGGACCACCGCCGCCACCGCCGGGGTGGCTCCGGCACCGCCGTGCTGCTCACCGATCAACAGGCCCGCGAGCCCCAGTCCGGCCATCTCCCGCCAGAGGTCGGGCGGCGCGGCGCCGTCGTAGGCGGCGATGAGGGCGTCCGTGCTGACTCGCCGGGACAGCAGATCGCGCACGGCGGCCCGCAGATCCTCCTCCGCCTCGTCGGTCACCAGGTGCGGCACGTAGTCCGCCGCGACGCTCATCTCGGCACGTCCTTCCATGGAATGTCCTTGTCGACTCGGTGTTCGGGCGGCAGTCCGAGGATGCGTTCGGCCACGATGTTGCGCAGGATCTCCGATGTCCCGCCCTCGATCGAGTTGCCCTTGGCTCGCAGGTACCGGTAGCCCGCGTCGCGGCCGAAGAAGTCGACGCGCTGCGGCCGGACCATCGTCCAATCCGAGTAGCGCAGTCCCTCGGCGCCGAGGATCTCCAGTTCCAGCCCGGACAGTTCCTGGTTGATGCGTGCGAACGAGAGTTTCATCGCCGCTCCCTCCGGACCGGGCTGCCCGGAGGCGAGCTTCTGGCCGAGCCGGACGCCGGTGAGACGAGCCACCTCGGAATCGACCCAGAGCTTCAGCAGTTCGCCGTGCAGTTCCGGGGTACGCAGGTCGGGGCGGTCGCGCCAGGTCCGCGCGACCACGCCGATCATCCCGTCCTCACGCCGGGCGGCCCGGCCCCCGATCGCCACCCGTTCGTTGTTCAGGGTCGCATTGGCGACTTCCCAGCCCTGACCGATGTCCCCCAGCCGCTGGCTGTCCGGGATGCGCACGTCGGTGAGGAAGACCTCGTTGAACTCCGCCTCGCCGGTGATCTGGCGCAGCGGCCGGACGTCGACGCCGGGGTCGGTCATATCGCACAGGAAGTACGTCAGTCCGCGGTGCTTGGGCACATCGCCGTCGGTGCGGGCGACGAGGATCGCCATTCGGGCGTTGTGCGCGCCCGAGGTCCACACCTTCTGCCCGTTCACCACCCACTCGTCGCCGTCGCGGACGGCTCGGGTGGCCACGGCCGCCAGGTCGGAGCCGGCCCCGGGTTCGCTGAACAGCTGGCACCACACCTCCTCGCCGGTCCAGAGCGGGCGCAGGTAGCGGTCGAGCTGCTCGGGCGTGCCGTAGCGCAGGATCGTCGGCGCGGCCATGCCCAGGCCGATGCCGTTGACCTCGCTCCGGTTTCCGGGTGCGCCGGCCTCCGCGAAGAGTCGGTCCACCTCGGGCTGAAGCGACCGCGACAGCCCCAGTCCGCCGCGGCCCACCGGGTACGCCACCCAGGCCAGACCCGCGTCGTACCGGGCTCGGAGGAACTCCAGCGGATCGGTGGTCGCGGGATCGTGCGCGGCCAGGAAGTCCGCCACCGTCCGCGCGAGATCGGCCGCGGTCGCCTCCGTCATCAGCGAGTCCCTTGCCTGCGGAGTTCGGCGCGCGCGAGGGAATTCTTGTGCACCTCGTCCGGACCGTCGGCGAACCGCAGCGTCCGGATGCCCGCGATGTAGTTGGCGAGCGGGAAGTCCTGGGAGAGTCCGCCGGCGCCGTGCGTCTGAATCGCCTTGTCCAGGATCCACTCGACCGTCGACGGGGTGGCGATCTTGATGGCCTGGATCTCGGTGTGGGCGCCGCGGTTGCCGACGGTGTCCATCAGCCACGCGGTCTTCAGGACCAACAGCCGCAACTGCTCGATCTTGACCCGCGATTCGGCGATCCAGTTGCGGATCACACCTTGTTCGGCGAGCGGTTTGCCGAAGGCGACGCGGCTCGCGGCTCGCCGGCACATCATCTCCAGCGCACGCTCGGCCATGCCGATCGACCGCATGCAGTGGTGGATGCGGCCCGGTCCGAGCCGGCCCTGAGCGATGGCGAATCCGTCGCCCTCCGCCCCGATCAGGTTCGCCGCCGGGACGCGCACGTCGGTGAACCGCAGTTCGGCGTGGCCGCCGTGATCGTGGTCGTCGTAGCCGAGCACGTGCATCCCGCGCACCACCTCGAAGCCCGGGGTGTCGCGCTCGACGAGGATCATCGACTGCTGCGCGTGCCGCTCCGCGGACGGATCGGTCTTCCCCATCACGATGAAGATCTTCGCGTTGGGGCTCATGGCACCGGTGATCCACCATTTGCGCCCGTTGATGACGTACTCGTCACCGTCGCGGACGATCGACAGTTCGATGTTGGTCGCGTCCGAGCTGGCGACATCCGGCTCGGTCATCGCGAACGCCGAGCGGATCTCGCCGTTGAGCAGCGGGGTCAGCCATTTGCGCTGCTGCTCGGCGTTCGCGTACTGGGCCAGGACCTCCATGTTGCCGGTGTCGGGCGCGGCACAGTTGAGTGCGGCGGGGGCCAGCCCGGGGCTGCGGCCGGTGATCTCCGCCAGCGGCGCGTACTGCAGATTGGTCAGTCCCGCCCCGTGTTCGCCCGGCAGGAACAGATTCCACAGTCCGCGCCTGCGGGCCTCGGCCCGCAGTTCGGCGAGGACCGGCACGCCGTCCCAATCCCACGGGTCCTCGAGCGCGGCCAGCTGCTCGGCGAACACCGGCTCGGCCGGGTACACGAACTGATCCATGAACTCCAGGAGGTTCTCCCGCAGTTCCTCGGTCTTCGCGTCGAACTCGAAATCCATCTCAGCTCTCCTTCAGAGCGTCCAGGCCCGCGTTCAGCAGCGGACCCACGGCCTGTCCGGCGTCGGCGAATCCTTCGCCGACCGTCTGACCGTTGACGTAGCGGTAGTGAATGCCCTCGACGATCCCGGCCAGCTTGAAGCAGCCGAACGCGAGGTAGAACCCGAAGTCCGAGAGGTCACGGCCGGACTCGGCGGAATAGCGCGCGAGGACCTCGTCCTCGGTGAGGAAGCCGGGCGCCAGCGAGACGTCGGTGACGCCGCCGCCCGCAGCACCGAGACGGTGGTAGACGCACATCAGCGCCAGATCGGTGAGCGAGTCCCCGATCGTCGACAGTTCCCAGTCGAGCACCGCCCGGGCCTGATCGGCGTCGTCGACGAGCACGTTGTCGAGGCGGTAGTCGCCGTGGACGATGCCCGGGGCGGCGTCGGCGGGTACCCGCTCGGCCAGCAGCCCGTGCAGTCGCTGCATGTCCGGGAGGTCGCGGGTGTGCGCGGCGTCGAACTGTTTGCGCCACCGCGCGACCTGCCGGGCCAGAAACCCTTCGGGACGGCCGAAGTCGCCCAGTCCCACCTCGGCCGGATCCACGCGGTGCAGAGCGGCCAGCGTGTCGACGAGCCGCTCGGAGATCGCACGGGTGCGGCTGCTGCCCAGCTCGGCCAGTTCGGCGGCCTTACGGTAAGGAGTCCCGTCGACGGCCTCCATGACATAGAACCGCGCGCCGAGCAGGTCGGTGTCGTCGCAGATCGCGTACATCCGCGGCACGGGCACCTCCGTCGGCGCCAGCGCCGACATCATCGTATACTCGCGTCCCATGTCGTGCGCCGTCGCCAGCAGCTTGCCGACGGGCGGGCGGCGCAGTATCCAGCGGTTGTCTCCGTCCGTGAGGCGGTAGGTGAGGTTCGACTTGCCGCCGGCGATCAGCTCCGCGTCGAGCGCGCCGTCGATCGGGCCGACGTTCTCGATGAACCACGGAGTCAGCCGGGCCAGATCGAGACCGGGCAATTCGCGTGAACCGGTGGCCGCCATCAGAACACCAGCACCGAGACGGTCTCGGCGATGCACACCGGCTTCTCGCCGCCGTCGATCTCGATGGTGACCTTCTCGACCACCTGCTGACCGGCCGAACTCGCCTTCACCTCGACGAGTTCGAAGCCGGCCCGTACCTTCGATCCGACCGGGACGGGCGCGGGGAACCGCACCTTGTCGGTGCCGTAGTTGACGCCCATCGTGGTTCCGACCGCACGCCAGGCGCTCTGGCGCAGCACCGGAATCAACGACAGGGTCAGATAGCCGTGTGCGATGGTGGTGCCGAAGGGTCCCTTCGCGGCCCTCTCCTGGTCGACGTGGATCCACTGGTGGTCACCGGTGGCGTCGGCGAACAGGTTCACCTTCTCCTGAGTCACCTCGTACCAGTCGGAGTAGCCCAGATGCGTTCCGACGGCGGCGACGAGGTCTTCGGCACTGTTGATCTCGATCATCGTCAGGCCTTCGGTCCGCCGGCGACGTAGATGACCTGACCGGAGACGAAGCCGGCGCCTTCGCTCGCGAAGAAGCTCACGGTGTGCGCGATGTCGGCGGGCTCGCCCACGCGCTGGACCGGGATCTCCTTGGCCGCGGCGGTCTTGAAGTCGTCGAAGGAGACGCCGATGCGCTCGGCGGTCGCTGCGGTCATATCGGTCGCGATGAATCCCGGAGCGATCGCGTTGGCGGTGACGCCGAAGCGGCCCAGCTCCAGCGCCAGGGTCTTGGTGAAGCCCTGCATCCCCGCCTTGGCCGCCGAGTAGTTGGCCTGGCCGCGGTTGCCGAGCGCCGAGGTGCTCGACAGGTTCACGATGCGCCCCCAGCCCTCCTTGGTCTGGTACTGCTGCACCTCGCGCGACATCAGGAAGGCACCGCGCAGGTGCACCGCCATCACCGAGTCCCAGTCGGAGACGCTCATCTTGAACAGCAGGTTGTCGCGGATGATGCCCGCATTGTTGACCAGGATCGTCGGCGGCCCGAGTTCGGCCGCGACCCGGCTGACGCCGGCCTCCACCTTGACTTCGTCCGAGACGTCGACGCCCACACCGATCGCTCTGCCGCCGGCGGCGGTGATCTCGTCGGCGACGCTCTGGCAGGCCGCTTCGTCGAGATCGAAAACGGCCACGGCGTGACCGTCGTCGGCCAGACGGCGCGCCACCTGGGCACCGATGCCTCGAGCGGCGCCGGTCACGATCGCAATGCGCTGGGTGGTCATAGAGTTCTCTCCTTCGAGGACGTACTTGATTCGGATGTGCGGGATTCGGGTGTGCGGGATCGGGCGGAGCGGCCGGTGAGTCCGCTCGGCGTGGCCTGATACGCCACGCGTCCGACGGTATTGCCGTCGGCGAGCCGTTGCAGGCCGTCGGGGATTTCCTCCAGTGGCAGCCGCTCACTGACGAGGGGCGCGATGGCTCCGGAGTCGGCGAGCGCGGTGAGCTCGGCGTGGCATTCGCGGACGAGGTCGGGCGCGTACCTGTTGTACAGACCCCAGTGCAGACCGACCACCGAGTAGTTCTTGATGAGCGCGTGGTTCAGCGCCGTCTCGGTGATGGTGCCGCCGGCGAAGCCGATCACCAGGATCCGCCCCTCGAATGCGATGCACTTGGTGGACCGCAGGTAGGTGTCGCCGCCGACGGGATCGTAGATCACGTCGGCGCCGCGACCGCCGGTTTCGGACTTGACGACCTCGACGAAGTCTTCCGCGTGCCGGTCCACCACGACATCGGCGCCGAGCGCGCGAGCGACCCCGGCCTTGGCCGATCCGCCGACCACGCCGATCACCTTCGCGCCGGCGGCCTTGCCCAGTTGAATCGCGGCACTGCCGACCCCGCCGGCCGCGGCGTGCACCAGCAGGGTCTCCCCCGGTTGGAGCCGGGCTCGACGGTGCAGTCCGAACCAGCCGGTCTGGTACCCGATGAACAGCGACGAGGCCTGCGCATCGTCCAGGGACTCCGGCGCCGGGAAGGTCTCGGCGGCGGCCATCACCGCGTACTCGCCGAAACCGCCGTACGGCAGCACCGCGCCGCCGAGCACCCGGTCGCCGACCGACAGCCCGGCGACGCCCTCACCGAGCGCGGTCACCTCGCCGCACAGTTCCACTCCCGGGGTGAACGGCAGTTCCGGCCGCACCTGATAGAGCCCGCGGCACATGAGGACGTCCGGGAAGTTCGCCGCGGAGGCGAGCACCCGCACCACCAGCTGCCCAGGTCCCGGCTCCGGGAGGTCGACGTCGGCGAGGTGCAGCACCTCAGAGGGCTCGCCGAGCCGTTGCACCCGCCACGCCTTCATCGCGGCTCTCCCTCGGACCGGGCCGAGTCGAGCCTGCGCTGCAGTTTGTTCATGCCCGCGAGCCAGCGGTCGGTGTCGCCGGCCCTCGCCCGGTAGTAGCCGGACACCTCGGGGTGCGGCAGGATCAGGAAGTCGTCGCCGTCGAGGGCCGCCTCGACCGCCGCCGCCACGTCGTCCACGGAGAGTGCGACGTCATGGCTGAGCAGTTCTTCGAGGGGCCCGGACTGATCGAGCATCCGGGTGCGCACGCCCTGCGGACAGATCGCCTGCACCACGACGCCTCGATGCCGATAGGTCGCCGACAGCCATTCGGCGAAGGCGACGGCGCCGTGTTTGGTCACCGAATACGCGGGAGCGCCGAGCATGGTCAGCAGCCCGGCCGCCGAAGCGGTGACGACGAACCGTCCGCCGCCGCGCTCGATCCACTCCGGGACGAGCCGGCGCGCCGCGTGCACGTGCGCGAGCACGTTGACATTCCACGAGAGCTCCCAGTCGGCGTCGTCGGCCTCGAGCCCGCGCCCTCGGTCGACTCCCGCGTTGGCGAACCACGCGTCGATCGGACCGTAGGCTTCGCGGGCCGTCGCGATCAGGGCGTCCACGCCGTCCTGCGACGCGGCGTCGCCCGGTGCGGCCACCGCGGTTCCGCCCGCGCCCGCGATCGACGCCACCGTGCGTTCGGCGCCCTGCGCATCGAGATCGGCCACCACCACCCGAGCGCCCCGCGCACCCATTGCGACGGCGAGCCCGGCGCCGATGCCGTTGCCCGCTCCGGTGACGACGACCGTCTTACCGGCCGGATCGAAGGCCGCCGGGTCCGCGCCGCTCATCAGGCGCCGCCGCCGAGGAGCACGCCGCCGTCCACGACGAGCGTCTGTCCGGTCATCCAGCCCGCGTCGGCCGACAGCAGGAAGGCCACCACCGAACCGATGTCGTCCGGCTCCCCCAATCGCTTGAGCGGGTACGCCGAGGCGACCTGCTCCTCGCGACCCTCGTAGAGGGCGGTGGCGAACCGCGTCTTCACCACCGCCGGAGCCACCGCGTTGACCCTGATGTTCGGTCCGAGCTCCCACGCGAGCTCTTCGGTGAGATGGATGACCGCGGCCTTCGACACCCCGTAGAAGGCGATGCCCGGTGCGGGGCGCAGACCCGCGATGGAGGCGACGTTGACGATCGCACCGCCGTGCTCGCCCTGCCAGGCCCGGTTGACCGCCTGCGCCCAGCGCAGCGCCGAGATGACGTTGACGTCCATGATCTTGCGTGCGGCCTCGGGATCGATGTCCATCAGCGGTCCGTAGACCGGGTTGATACCGGTGTTGTTGACGAGCAGATCCGCACTGCCGAAGCGCTCGACGGTCTTCGCCACCGCATCGGCCTGATGGTCGGGGTCGTCGCCGCGACCGGGTACCGCGAGTGCCACGTCCGCACCGCCGAGCCGTTCGGCGGCGTCGTCGAGGGCCTCCTTCTTGCGAGCGGTGATCGTGACCTTGGCGCCTTCGGCGATCAGCCGCTCGGCGATCGCGAACCCGATGCCGCGGCTGGCGCCCGTCACGATGGCCGTCTGGCCCTTGAAGCGCTGAGGATCGATCTGTGCCACGGAGTCTCCTTGTCATGAACTGCGGTGAACTCTGACTAAGCGCTTGCTTAGCTGTTACGATCCACCTTGCACCACGGTGAGACATCCGTCAACCGGTCTCGCCGGATGCGGCCCGGCTCATATCCGAGACCGTGCGGCACCGACCCGGCACACAGGAGGCGAGCGTGAACGACGAGAGCATTCCGTCCCGATCCGAGCTCACCCGGCGGCGTCTGCTCGACGCCGCATTGGAGGCCTTCGCCGAACGCGGCTTCCACGGCACCACGACGCGCGACATCGCGTCGGCCGCCGGCATGAGTCCGGCGGCGGTGTACGTCCACTACCGCAGCAAGGAAGACTTGCTCTTCGAGCTCTCGCACACCGGCCACCAGGCCACCCTCGCGACCGTCGAGCAGGCCGACGACCCCGGTGCGGACCCGGCAGAGCGGCTCGCCTCGGTGATACGCGCATTCGCCGAGTGGCACGCGAGGGGACACACCAGCGCACGGATAGTGAACTACGAACTCACGAGTCTGACTCCCGAACACCGCCGCGAGATCGTCGAACTCCGCCGCGACATCACTCGGCGCGTGCGGGCGATCGTCGACGCCGGGATCGCCTCGGGCGCGTTCGACGTCGACGATCCCCACACGACCACGAACTCGCTCCTGTCGATGGGGATCGACATCGCTCGCTGGTACTCCGAGTCCGGCCCGCTCGACCCGAGCCGGCTCGGCGACTTCTACGCGGGCATCGCCCTCCGCGTGGTCGGCGCCGCTCCGGTGCGCGCCGATCGGCCCGATCCGTAGTCCGAATGAATTGATTTGCGACACACCGAGGCCAACCGGGAACATTCAGGGGCCGGTATTCGTCTGACAGAGTGAAGGACGACGAACCGATTCGCGGTTCGCCGGCTATGGGACGGAGGACGACATGAGCGACATCGCCACGACCGCACCCGCGAGGACGCCGCTGACTGCCGCAGACCGCTGCGATCGCTGCAGCGCCGCTGCCAAGGTGCGCGCCACCCTGCCGACCGGTGGAGAGCTGCTCTTCTGCCTCCACCACTACAACGATCACGAGGCCCGCCTCGTCGAGATCGGGGCGGTGGTCGACTGACCGCCGCGCCGGTCACGGCCGGCTGACTCCAGGCTCGAAGCCCTGCGAACCTACCAGGTTCGCAGGGCTTTGATCCTTTCGCGCAACTGTTCGGCGGTCGCCATCGCCGTCGGCGGACCGCCCAGGCGAGTGCGCAGCTCGTTGTGGACCTGGCCGTGCGGCTTGCCCGTCCGGTGGTGATGGAGCGCGACGAGGGTGTTCAACTCCTTGCGCAGGGCGTGCAGGTTCTCCCCCGTCTGCCGTTCAGCGGCGTTCGGAGCGGCCTGCGCCTGAGCGTCGTCGGCGGGACGCGCCTTGGCCGCGGCCGACCGTCGTGTCACCTGGTCGGCCTGCCGCTGCTGCAGCAGCGTTCGCACCTGGTCGGCGTCCAGCAGTCCGGGAAGTCCCAGATAGTCCGACTCCTCGTCGGAACCGACGAGTGTCGTGGTGCCGAACGAGGAACCGTCGTAGATCACCTGATCCAGTTCGGCGTCGGCGTGCAGCGATTCGAAGGTCTTCTCGTCCTCGCCCGGCTCGTCCTCGCGCTTGTTGGCCTGAGCCAGGAGCCCGTCCTCGAGTCCGTCCGACTCACGATGCGGCTTGCCCAGCACGTGATCGCGCTGCGCCTCGAGCTTGCTCGCCAGGTCGAGCAGCACCGGCACGGAGGGCAGGAAGACGCTCGCCGTCTCCCCCGGGCGCCGCGACCGCACGAATCGGCCGATCGCCTGCGCGAAGTACAGCGGAGTCGACGCATTGGTCGCGTACACCCCGACCGCCAGCCGCGGCACGTCGACGCCTTCGGACACCATGCGCACCGCGACCATCCACTCGTCCTGACTCGCCGAGAACTCGGCGATCCGGGAGGACGACTTCGGATCGTCGGACAGGATCAGCGCGGGCTTCTTGCCGGTCATCGACAGCAGGAGCTCGGCGTAGTCGCGCGCGGTCTGCTGGTCGGTCGCGATCACCAGTCCGCCCGCGTCCGGCACACCCGAGTCCCGCAGCTTCATCAGCCGGCGGTGGGCTGCCGAGAGGACCGCGGGGATCCAGTCGCCGTGGGGGTCGAGCGCGGTGCGCCAGGCGCGCGAGGTCTGCTCGGCCGAGAGCGGCTCACCGAGCCGGGCGGTGAACTCCTCACCCGCGCTGGTCCGCCAGCTCGCCTGACCGGAGTATGCGAGGAAGACCACCGGCCGGACCACGCCGTCGCGCAGGGCGTCGGCGTAGCCGTAGGAGTGATCGGCCTTCGAGCGCTGCCCACCGCCCGGCTCCGGTTCGTAGGTCACGAACGGGATCGGGGAATCGTCCGAGCGGAAGGGTGTTCCGGTCAGCGACAGCCGTCGTTCCGCATCGCTGAACGCCTCCCGGATCCCGTCGCCCCACGATTTCGCGTCGCCGCCGTGGTGGATCTCGTCGAGAATCACCAGCGTCCGGTACTGCTCGGTGCGGACGCGGTGGCGGGACGGGTGCGCCGCCACCTGTGCGTACGTCAGGACCACACCGTCGAAGTCCGAGCTGGTCGACCCCGTCGAGTTGGAGAAGTTCGAGTCCAGTGCGATGCCGACGCGCGCGGCCGACTGTGCCCACTGGTGCTTGAGATGCTCGGTCGGCGCCACGACGGTGATCCGTTCCACGGTCCGGTCGGCCAGCAGTTCCGAGGCCACGCGCAGCCCGAAGGTCGTCTTTCCGGCACCCGGCGTCGCGACGGCGAGGAAGTCCTTCGGCCGTCTGGTCAGGTATTTCGTCAGCGCCCGCCGCTGCCAGGCACGCAGCGGCGCGCCCGATCCCACGCGCCGAGCAGCCTCACCGTCGACCTCGTCCACCCCGTCACCGATTGTCGTCCCGGACCCGACTTCTGTCTCCGTGCTGGTCACCCTGCTCCTGCACCCTCCTCGCGAGAAAACCTTCACGAGTCTATCCCGGCCGCCGGACATCCTCGCGGTCGCCGCCGCACGCCTGCGCGCCACGCCCGCCGGCGGGGCGCTCGTTCCGGGCGTGGCGCCCATCCGCCATGCTGGTAGGCATCGACACCGAGCACCACGCGCCCACCGACGGCGAGGAGAACGCGAGTCAGGACGACCGGCAGAGCCGGGCGAGCCTGCCCGAAGTGATACGTGGAATCCCTCGTCTGGCGTGGCGGACGACGGTCAAGTCCTGGGACGACTCGATCATCGGCTGGGCCGCGCAGGCGGCGTTCTGGCAGGCTCTGTCGCTCCCCCCGCTGTTGCTCGGCGTACTGGGCAGCCTCGGATACATCGCCGACTGGTTCGGCCCCGACACCGTGCAGATCATCACGGAGCGCATCATCTCGTTCTCCGAACACGCCTTCACACCGAACGTGGTCGACGACCTCATCGCTCCGACCGTCGAGAACGTCCTCGGGCGGGGCCGAGTGGCGATCATGTCGGTGAGCTTCGTGATGTCTCTGTGGGCGGGATCGTCGGCGATGTCGTGCTTCGTCTCCTCGATCGTGCACGCACACGGACAGCACGAGATCCGCCACCCGGTGTGGCAGCGCATCTTCGCGCTGCTCATCTACATGGTCTTCCTGGTCTCCGGCGTCCTGGTGCTGCCGCTGGTGGCACTGGGGCCGACGTATCTGCACCAGATCCTGCCCGACGCGTGGGATCCGGCGATCTCCGATCTGGTCGACTGGGGCTACTTCCCGTTCGTGGGGGTGCTGTTGATCGGCGCGCTGGTGACGCTGTACCGGTTCGCGCTGCCGCATCCGGCGCCCTGGCACCGGCTGCTGCCGGGCGCCCTGTTCGCGGGTGTCTTCTTCTGGGTCGCGACGTACGTCCTGCGCTTCTACCTGACCGCGCTCACCCGCGCCGGCTACACCTACGGCGCCCTCGCGACGCCGATCGCGTTCCTCCTGTTCACCTTCTTCCTCGGCTTCGCGATCGTCGTAGGAGCCGAGTTGAACGCCTCGATCGAGGAACTGTGGCCGGCGCCGCGCGGCGGCGGGGTGGTGCGCAGCTGGGTCACCAGCCAGACCACCGAACTGACCGACACACTGCGCAATCGCGCACTGAACGGCCGCGGGTCGGGCGACGGCCGGGACAGGGACGACGGCCGGGACGGGGACGATCCCGACGGACCCGCCCCGACCGCCCGCTGAGAATCGGTTACTTCTTCATCTTCTGGTAGATCTTCTTGCACTTCTCGCAGACCGGCGAGCCGGGTTTCGCGGACTTGGTGACCGGGAAGACCTCACCGCACAGGGCGACCACGTGAGTACCCATGACCGCGCTCTCGGCGATCTTGTCCTTCTTCACATAGTGGAAGACTTTCGGAGTGTCATCGTCCTCCTCAGTGCGTTCATCGATGTCCGGGCGTTCGATCGTCTGAGTAGCCATGACTCCATTGTGGACCACTGTGCAACCATGGAGGTATGGCGGAACGACGAGGACGCGATGGTGACGGCGACAGCTTCCTGATCACCAGCGCTGAACCCGACCGCGACGCCGTCTTCCGCGCCCGCAAGCGCCGCTATTTCCTGATGATGTCGATCCGCATCCCCGCACTGATCATCGCGTCGATCGTGTACGGCGTCACGCAGAACGGCTGGATCGCACTGGCGATCATCGTCGCGTCCATCCCGATTCCGTGGATCGCCGTCCTCAAGGCCAACGACCGGGAACCCCGCAAGCACGGCGAGGTGCCGATGTATCACTACGGCAGCACCCGCACCGTGCAGCCGGAGATCGCGCCCGAGCCGCATCGCGATCGCTACGACGACCGGTCGCACCGGATCATCGAATCCGAGGTGGAGGGACGTCCCGATCCCGAGCGCCCGGAACGCGAGTAGGGCTCAGCCCACCGCGCGTTCGTCGCGTCCGCCGCCGATACGGTCGCCGTCCACTCGGTCGCCGTCCACGCCGTCGGCCAGCCAGGTCGCGACCGCATCGTCGACCGGCATCTCCAGCGCCGCGCACAGCCCGACGACGGTCCCGAAACTCGGGCTCGGCATCCGGCCGGACTCGAGCTTGCGCAATGTCTCCGGCGAGATCCCGGCTGCGGCCGCCACCCGCACGGGATCGCGGTCGGCCCGTGCGGAGCGGAAGAGGACTCCGAGGCGTCTGCCTGCGGCGAGTTGCTCGGGAGTCAACGGGAGACGAACCATACCCGCAGCTTAGCGGTATTCGAATACCGCGGGGCTGCTACAGTGTCGGTATTTAAATACCAACGCTGGGAGATGACGATGATGGAGCTCAAAACGCCGGATGAGATCGGGAAGATGGCGGTCACCGGCGCGTTCGTCGCCGAGGTCCTCACCGACCTCTCACGTCTCGCGCGCCCGGGCGTCGACGTGATGGATCTGGAACATCACGCACGACGGCTGATCGCCGATCGCGGCGCGGTCAGTTGCTATTGGGACTACTCCCCCTCCTTCGGCCGAGGACCGTTCCGCAACGTCGTCTGCCTGTCCGTGAACGACGCCGTGCTGCACGGCCTGCCCGTCCCGCACGTCCTCGCACGCGGCGATCTCCTGACCATGGATTTCGCCGTCTCGATCGATGGCTGGACTGCAGATTCGGCGATCACCGTTCAAGTCGGCTTCGACGACGACGTCGCTTCCCGCACCGACGATCCCGACGCACGACTGATCGACTCCACTCGCCGTGCTCTCGAGGCCGGCATCGCGGCCGCCCTTCCCGGAGGCCGACTCGGCGACATCTCCGCCGCCATCGGCGCCGTCGCCGCCGCCGACGGCTACCGCGTGAACACCGACTTCGGCGGCCACGGTCTCGGCCGCACCATGCACGAGGATCCACATGTCCCGAACGTCGGACGCGCCGGCCGCGGCCTCCGATTGAAGCCCGGAATGGTACTGGCTCTCGAACCGTGGTGGGCTGCGGGAACCGATGAGATCGTCTACGACGCCGACGGCTGGACGATCCGCTCGGCCGACGGGAGCAACACCGCGCACTCCGAGCACACCGTGGCGATCACCGAGGACGGACCGACCGTCCTCACCGCTCGCTGACAGCCGCCGTGTCCACAGTGTCTGCAGTCTCCACAGTGTCTGCAGTCTCCACCGTCGCTCCAGTCTCGACCGTCCACGCCGACATTCGGCTGACGGCGCGAGCGGCGTCGGGCAGCCGAGAACGCAGCAGGTCCGCGAGTTCGCCGGGCCCGAAGCTCGCGACGACGGTCAACTCCACGTCGCGATCGTGGGCGACGTCGAGCAGTGCCGCCCACCGGGCGAGCGCGTCGGGGCCGGCGACGCACTCGTCGGGCATCGTCACCCGCCAGCGCGGAAAGCGCTCGGCCAGCGACAGGTAGTCCGATACATGGGCGGGGACCTCGCACAACTCGCCGAACCCGAACTCCACCGTCCCCTCTTCGTCCATCTCTTCGCCGGAGGGGACCGGGCGGCCGCCCCCGGCGCGTCGCACGGATCCCGCACCGCAGATCGTCCAACGCCCCCGACGGAAGCCGCCGGCGGCGAGGACGACCGCCGCACCCGCCTCCCGCAGATCGCGGCCGTCGTCCAGGGTCGCGACGGTGAAGATGTCTTCGATCGTCGCGATGGTCGGCTCGAATGCAGAGTGGAACAACGGGTTCGGCATCAGCTCGGCGGGCGCGCGATTCGAGGTCACGATGATACGGATCCGGCGGCGGTGCAACTCACGCAGCACTCGGTCGAGCAGCACTCCGTCGGCCGGGTCGTGGACGGTGAACTCGTCCAGGCAGACCGCCCGCGCCGAACCGACCAGTGCGGACACGCTCGGGGCGAGCCCGCCGGTCGCACCGATACCGTCGTGCAGATCCCGGAAGAACTCGTGCAGATGCCATCGGCGCGCACCGAGTGCCGCGACCACGGCGTCGACGAGCCAACTCTTACCGCGGCCAGGCGGACCGTGGAGGTAGACGTTCTCCTCACCGGACAGCAACCGCAGCACGGCGAGTTGTCCATCGGTGAGACGCAGTCCTTCCCGTGCCGCGCGCTGATGCACTGCCGCACGGACCGCGGCGCGGCGCTCCCGGTCCGCACGCATCGCTCGCTGCTCTCGCCACTTCCACATAACGAACACTCTATGTTCGTAGAGGGTGATTCAATGAGTGACGTGCCCGATCTCACTCCCAGGACCGATCGACGTGAGGCGATCTGCGAGGCTGCGCTCGACCTCGCCGCCGCCGGCGGCAACCGCGCGGTGACCCACTCTGCCGTCGACCGGGCTCTCGACCTGCCCAAGGGATCGACGTCCTACTACTTCCGCACCCGTGCAGCACTCCTCGGCGGCGCGATCGCGCATCTGACCCGGACCTCGCGCGCCGCCTTCCACCGCGTGTCGGCGACCGCCGAGTCGTCGGGCACGTCACCGGGCACGGTCATCGCCGACTATCTTCACCATCTGACCGGCGTGCGGATGCGCGATGTGCGTGCCCGTTACGCCCTCGCCCCGGACGCCGCCGAAGCCGGCACGGCGACGGCGCTGAGCGAGTGCCTCTTCTCCCGGTCCGCAGCCATCGCGCTCTTCGCCGCCCGTTCCCGTATCTCTCGCGAGCGGGGTGCGGACGATCTGGCCGAGGATCTGATGGTGTTCTGCGAGGGCGTCACGGCTCTCGCCTACTTCTCCGGCACGGTGCGCGATGCGCGGGAACTTCGGGATGCGATCGGTCGTTACTTTCCTGACCTGGTCCAATGAGCCGATTCCACCGCGCAGCGGTAGACTAAGCAACTTCTCAGCAACCACGGGGAACCTTTCCGGCACCCGCGACGTTGGACCTGGTGAACGCACTGATGAATCGCATCTCCAGGAGGTCGCATGGCTCACTCGACGATTGCCCGCCCGTCCGAAGCTCGTTCCACTCGTACTCGCCCGGCTCTCACCGAGCAGGATCTGGATGCGCAGTCACCCTCGGCCGACCTCGTCCGCGTCTATCTCAACGGCATCGGCCGCACCGCTCTGCTGACCGCTGAGCAGGAGGTCGACCTGTCCAAGGCCATCGAGGCCGGGCTGTATGCGAAGCATCTCCTGGCCACCAAGAAGCGCCTGAGCCCGGCCAAGAAGCGCGATTACGCCATTCTGGTCCGCGAGGGCGAACAGGCTCGCGCACATCTGCTTGAGGCGAACCTGCGCCTGGTGGTCTCCCTGGCCAAGCGCTACACCGGCCGGGGCATGCCGCTGCTCGACCTCATCCAGGAGGGCAACCTCGGTCTGATCCGCGCCGTCGAGAAGTTCGACTACGCGAAGGGCTACAAGTTCTCGACCTACGCGACCTGGTGGATCCGCCAGGCGATCAGCCGCGGCATGGCTGATCAGAGCCGCACCATCCGCCTGCCCGTCCACCTCGTGGAGCAGGTCAACAAGCTGGCCCGTATCCGCCGCGAACTGCACCAGCAGCTCGGCCGGGAGGCCACCGACGAGGAACTGGCCCTGGAATCGGGCATCCCGGCTGAGAAGATCGCCGATCTGATGGACCACAGCCGCGATCCGGTGAGCCTGGACATGCCCGTCGGCAACGACGAGGAGGCGCCGCTCGGCGACTTCATCGAGGACGCCGAGGCCACCTCGGCCGAGACCGTCGTCATCGCGAACCTCCTGCACTCCGACATCCGCTCGGTGCTCTCGACGCTCGACGAGCGGGAGATGCAGGTCATCACGATGCGGTACGGCCTCGAAGACGGTCAGCCGCGCACGCTCGACCAGATCGGCCGCGCCTTCGGGCTCTCGCGCGAGCGTGTCCGCCAGATCGAGCGCGAGGTCATGACCAAGCTGCGTCAGGGCGACCGCGCCGAGAAGCTCCGCGCTTACGCGAGCTGATCCGATGAGGGACCGCGCCGCGGTCCCGCCCCAGACCGGCGGCGCGGTCGATGATCCCCCGAGTCAACCCAGCCGCCTCGGCCCGGTGTCCGCGAGTGTGGGCACCGGGCCGACATCTATGTGCGACCCCAGGACCGAGATCCCGTCGGGCGAGGCGAGGATCGGGTCGAGCGTCAGCTCGCGGATCTCGGGGACGTCGTCGATCAGCGCCGACACCCGCTGCAGCAACTCCACCAGCGCGTCCGGATCGGTGTGGTCCTCGGCCAGCAGCGTCCGGACACTCGGCTCGTCGACCAGTTCCCTGGCATCGTGCTCAGTCAGCGGGATCGACCGGAAGCTCCGGTCACCGAGCGCCTCGAACAGTCGTCCGGAGAGGCCGAACGACATCAGCGGACCGAACGACGGACTGTCGGAGACGCGGAGGTACATCCCGACGCCTTTCGGCGCCATCCGCTGCACCTGGAGCGACGAGTCGCCGGTGAGGGTCTGCAGTTCGTTGAACGCGGTGATGACCGCGGTCGCGTCGGACAGGTCCAGCCGGGCGCCCTCCCGGTCCACCCGACCGACCCAGGCCGGCGAGGTGGACTTCACCACGACCGGGAATCCCAGCTCACGCGCCGCCGCAGACGCCTCGTGCATCGTCCGGACGTCCCGGAACGGAACCACTTCGATGCCGAAGTGCCCGAGCACGTACGACCCCTCGCGCGGAGTGAGCGAGCGCGGGCCGTCGGCCATCGCCTCTCGCACGAAGCTGCGCGCGTCCTCCGGCCGCGAATCCGGGATGGGTGCGGGCGCGGCGGCCGGCCGCGACCGCCACCGGGAGTAGCGCCACGCCTGCGCCAGCGCGCTCGCAGCGCGCTCGGGCGTCGGGTACGACGGGATCGACCCGCGCACAGGCAGCCCGTCCGGTCCGGTGCGCGACAGACCGGGCGGAACACCCTCCACCGCGAGGAAGGTCGTCACGACCGGTTTGGTCGGAACATCGCCTCCGTCGGCCGGGCGGGTCGCTTCCAGCAGGCCCAACGCGTAGTCGGACGAGTCGACGGCCACCGGCGGGACGAACACCACGATCACCGCGTCGATCGCGTCGTCGTTCATCGCCTCGGCGACGGCGGCCGACAGTGCGTCGTGTGTCACGGCCGGCCCCAGATCCACGATCGAGACCACTTCGAGGCCCGAGCTGCGGGCGGTGTTGGCAGCCAGGGACGCGATGACCGACGAGTTTCCGAGGATGGCCGTCCGGGGACCCTCGGGCAGCGGCTGGTAGGCCAGCACGGTAGCGGAGTCGAAGAGCTCCGCGATCGTCTCGACCTGGATCACCCCGGCCTGTTCCAGCACCATCTGCGCCACGCGGTCGTCGCGCACCGGACCGGTGCGCTGGGCGTGTACCGGCGACATCGCCCCGCTGCCCGACTTGATCGCGACGATCGGCTTCTTGGACGCCACCCGGCGGGCGATCCGCCCGAACTTGCGCGGATTGCCGAAGCTCTCCAGGTACAGCAGCACCACGTCTGTGTCGTCGTCGGTGTCCCAGTACTGGAGCACGTCGTTCCCGGACACATCGGCGCGGTTGCCCGCGGAGACGAACGTCGACAGGCCGAGCCGGCGGTGGGCAGCGGTGTCGAGGATCGCGATGCCGAGCGCACCGGACTGGCAGAAGAATCCGACACGGCCCGCCCCCGGAATGCGGGGAGCCAGTGACGCGTTCAGCGCGATGTCGGGATGGTTGTTGACCACGCCGAGCGCGTTGGGCCCCACCAGGCGCATTCCGTGGGCGCGGACCTGTTCGGCGAGCCGCTTCTCGTTCTCCAGCCCGGCCTCGCCTTTCTCACCGAAGCCGGCCGACACCACCACCAGGGTCCGCACGCCTTTGGCGAGACAGTCGTCGAGCACTTGGTCTATGCGCGCGGCAGGCACCGCGATGACGGCCAGATCCACCGGGTCGGGGATGTCGCGCACAGTCGAATAGGAGCGGATCCCGCGCACCGACGGCGGTGCGGTGCGCGGCGGTCGTCCGGGACCGCGGCGCGGCTGGGCGTCGTCCGGTTCGGACGCCACCGCCGAACCGTTCACCGGGAACACCGGCCCGGTGAAGCCGGCCGCGAGCACATTCGCCAGCAACACGTTGCCGACCTTCTTGGGGTCGGCGGAGGCACCGATCACGGCCACCGACGAAGGACGCAGCAGATTCGCGATGCTGCGTGCCTCCGAGGCACGCTCGCGGGCGTTGCGCACCGCCGTCAGCGCCTCGGTGGGATCGATCAGGAACTCGACGTGCACGGTGCTGCCGTCGAAGGCCCGGCTGATCTGATATCCCGCATCACGGAATACAGCCACCATGTTGGGGTTCTCCGACAGCACCTCCGCCTCGAACCGGGTGAAGCCGTTCTCCGCCGCCGCACCCGCCAGGTGCTCGAGCAGGATCGGACCCAACCCACGGCCCTGGTGATCGTCGGCGACCACGAAGGCCACCTCGGCGGACGTCGGTTTACCGTCCGCCGCGAGCCCCTCGTACAGCCCCATCGCGATCACCCGGTCGCCGAGGAAGGCCAGCAGGGCGACGCGGTTGCGGTAGTCCACCGTCGTCATGCGCACCACTTCACGCGGCGGGAGCGTCGGCGTCGGACCGAAGTACCGCATGTAGCGGGTGCGTTCGCTGAGACCGTTGTGGAACTCGACGAGCAGGTCGGCGTCGGCGGGCATGATGGGCCGGATGTGAACCACGCCTCCGTCCGAGGCGAGGACGTCGGCGCTCCACTGCCGCGGGTACTCGCGCGGGAGCGCGTCCTCGGTCGTCGGCGTGTCCTCCGTATCGCTCGCGGTGTCCGTCGATCCGGTGTCGGGCGTGTCAGTCACGAGGATCCTCCGGGTCCAGGCCGTGCAGCGGGAACACCGCTCGGCGGGTGGCGATGATGGCTTTGTCGGTCTGCCGCTGGGCGGTCTCCGAGACGCCGTCGGGTGGTTCTGCGCTGCCGTCGCCGTCCCAGCGGACGAAGTCGGTGACGCCGCCGTCTCCCATCGTGGCCTCCGGCGGCCGCGCGTAGTCGGGGTGAACCGTCTTCGCCAGATCCTGCGCGCCGGCGAGCCAGTCGTCCCCGATGCGGGTCTGCGCGGGCACGTCGCGATCGAGCGCCGCGCCGATCAGATGCGTCCAGCTGCGCGGGACCACGTTGATCACGCCGTATCCCCCGCCGCCGACGGCCAGCCAGCGTCCCTCGCAGTACCGGTCGGCGAGTTCGCGCAACGCCCGGACCGCGGCGGCGTGGCCGTCGACGGTCAGTGCCAGGTCGGTGAGCGGGTCGTCACGGTGGCTGTCGACACCGATCTGCGTCACCAGGATCTGCGGCTTGAACGCCTCCACCATCGACGGAACGACGGCGTGAAAGGCGCGCAGCCACAACGAGTCCGGCAGCCCGGGCATCAGTCCGACGTTCACCGCGGTGCCCGTGGCCGGTCCCTCGCCCACTTCGGTGGCCCAGCCGGTGCCGGGCCACAGCGTCGCGGGGTGCTGATGCAGCGACACCGTCATCACCCGCGGGTCGCCGATGAACTCGGCCTGCACGCCGTCTCCGTGGTGCGCGTCGACGTCGATGTAGGCGATCCGGTCGTAGCCGTGCTCGAGCAGCCAGCGGATCGCGATCGAACAGTCGTTGTAGATGCAGAAGCCGGCGGCGTGGCCCTTCATCGCGTGATGCATGCCGCCGCCGATGTTGACCGCTCGGCGCACACTTCCGGACGCGATCGCCGCGGCCGCGGCCACCGAGCCGCCGACCAGCATCGCTCCCGCATCGTGCATGCCCTCGAAGATCGGGTTGTCCGCGCTGCCGAGGCCGAAGAGACGCTCGAGGACCGGGCCGTTGAGCGAGGCGGTGCCGTAGCTGACGGCCCGGACCGCGTCGACGTAACCCTGCGTGTGGACGGTGGTCAGGAGCCCGTCGTCCACCGGCAGCGGCTCGATCGTGTCCACGTCGTCGAGCACACCGAGGCTGCGCGCCAGCGACATCGTGAGGGCGAGGCGCACCGGACTCATCGGGTGGGTGTAGGCCCACTTGTACTCCATGAAGTGCTCGCTCCAGATGATCGCCGCACTCATCGCCTCGCCTCTTTTCGCATCACCCTGTCACGCTAACGGTTTCACGCCACTCGGGGACTGCATCAGGTGCCCCTGACGCCCTGCCTTACAGGTAACCTGAACTGAGGCGAAAGGACTGAGGCTTCGTGAACGATCTTGTCGATACCACAGAGATGTATCTGCGGACGATCTACGACCTTGAGGAGGAGGGGATCATCCCGCTGCGCGCTCGCATCGCCGAGCGCCTGGAACAGAGTGGACCGACGGTCTCGCAGACGGTGGCCCGCATGGAGCGCGACGGGCTCCTGCGCGTCGCGGGCGATCGGCATCTCGAACTCACGGACAAGGGCCGCAATCTGGCCATCTCAGTGATGCGCAAGCACCGATTGGCCGAGCGGCTGCTGGTGGACGTGATCGGTCTGCCGTGGGACGAGGTGCACGACGAGGCCTGCCGCTGGGAACACGTGATGAGCGAGAACGTCGAGCGGCGCATCGTCGAGGTCCTCGACAACCCGACGACGTCGCCGTACGGCAATCCGATTCCCGGGCTGGAGCAGCTCGGGGTCGAGGCCAGTGCGCGCGAGGACACCTCGGTGCGGCTCGTCGACCTCCCCCAGGGCGAGAGCACCGTCGTGATCACGCGTATGTCCGAGCACGCGCAGGCCGACCCGGAGTTGATCTCCGAGCTGCGGCAGGCCGGCGTGGTGCCGAACGCACGCGTGTCGGTGAACGTGACACCCCGTGCGGTCATCATCAACACTCCCGGACACGAGGGGCTGACGCTGTCCTCGGAGATCTCGCACGCGATCTTCGTCAACAAGACCTGATCACCGCACGGTCAGCCGGCCGGCTCGTGCACCGGGGCGGGCAGAGGGCCGCCGAGGCTCTCGGCGATCTCGTATGCGAGTTCGGCGAGTCCGCGCAGTTCCCTCGGTCGCATGCCGTTGATCAGTGCAGTGTCGAGCAGGTTCGCGAGATGGTAGTCGGGGTCGGCGTCGTGCGCCACGCCGAACGCCACGCCCGCGTACGCGCCCTCCCCGGCCATGTAGTGCAGATGCCCGAGCAGTGTGGCCGCCGCCGCGCGGGCATGGCCGTCGAGCCGTCTGGTCAGGGTGCGCCACAGATCCTCCGCCGCGCCGCGCTGTTCGGTGAGCGAGAGTCCGAGCAGCGCGTCGCGCACATGCACCGACACCAGCGCTTCGGCGAGGGTGTTCACGTCCGCGCACGTCAGATCGGTGTCGCCGGCGCTGAAACGGGCCAGCGTTCCCAGCGCGAATGCGAGCCCCTGCGCGTCGACGCGGCCGGGTTCGTGCCGCACTGGAACCGGTGACACGCCGCGGCAGCCCGCCCGGGCGCAGTGCGGTTCCGGCGACAGCAGCGCAAGCATCTCCGACCGCCGCGCCAGAATCCGTCTGCCGGAGTGGACCGCGCGCTCCAGCGCGGTCGGCGAGGCGTTGGGGTCCGACAGCACTCCGGTGGCCGGTACCGCCGCGGTGAACGGATAGGGCGCCGCTCGGCCCCCGGCCGGTCGCCACACGGTGTGCCACCGGCTGCCCGAGGCGGCCTGTGCCATCGCGAACGCCGCGGACAGTCCGCCCGCGGGGCCGAAGCCCTTGTTCGCAGCCGCCGCGACGGCGCGGTAGCGGTCGTCGTCGGGCGGGTAGCGGTCGTCGACGATCACCGCGACGGTGCCGATGGCCCCGTAGGAGGCCGCGAGCGTCCCCAACCGGATGAACAGCTGCCGCATGCCGGCGGACGGCGAACCGTTCTTGGTCAGGCACAGATCGTGCCGCATGGTCGCCACGACAGTGCGGTCGGCACCGAACACCAGCAGCACGATCGACTGTTCGGGCACGAAGCCGAGCAGTCCCGGGACCGCGGCGAGCAACTTGTCGGGATCGGAGCGACCGTCGGTGTGGCCGCCTGCGGGAATGCTGAGTGAATTGGTCATGCACCCACGCTGGCCTCGACGCGGCCGGCCGGGAAGACCCCGCCGGCCGATGTTGACCGACAAGGCGTCGATGCACAGATCGACCTGGGCGTTTGCCCGTCGGTGGTGCGTCAGCCGCCGAACGCGCGTGTCCGTGCGGCGTCGAACAGCGTGCGAGTGGCGCCCAGTTCCTCGGCGCCGAGATCGTCGCCGCCCGGACGCCGATTCTGCACGTAGACGCGGATGTCCCCCTGCTGCGCCACGAACTCGGTCACCGAACTCGTCGGTGGCGGCGCGGGCTGATCGGCCGGTCCCATTCGGATGCGGCGCTCGAGCCGGACTCCGGGAACACCGCCGTCGACGGGAGTGACCTCGGTCGCCACCGACGTGCCGACCGTTCCGCCGAGAGCGAACTCCCCGCACCGGCGAGCCCGCGCGACGAAGTCGTCGAAGCTGTCGGTGGCGCGCACCACCATCGTGGTCAGCGTCCCCTGCGCGGGCCCTCCCGGCCCCACGAGCACCCTCGCCGTCGGCGCATCCACCGGCGCCGGAGTGCAGTCGGCCGGGGTGTTCTCACCGCGGAGCGGACGGAACGTGATGTCCGCCAGGATGCCCGGGACCTGGGCGGACGGGACCTGCTGCCCGGGGCCGTAGGGGAACGCCGAACTCGGTACCGACTTCGACGAGAGATCCAGTGACGGGACTGCCTCTCCCGTCACGGCGCACGCCGACGCCGCCCCGGCCACCATCAACACGGCAGCCACAGACTTCACTCCAGCAACAAGTCGCACACCACCACTGTGCCATCCGCGCGGCCGCGACACGGGAATGACCCGCCGCAGAGCCGTGTTGAACGCGATGAGTCCCGTACGGGACAATGAGATGTCACATTCGAAGGGAGAGACCATGGATGAGCGGCAGGACGACCCCCGCAAGCTCTACGATCTCGAGTTCCCGGCTCCCGCCGTGTACGGCGCCGACGGCGACGGACCGGTGCTGATCCACGCCCTCGAGGGCTACGCCGACGCCGGACACGCCGTCGCGCTGGCCGCGACGCACCTGCGCGAGGCCCTCGACTCCGAACTGGTCGCGACGTTCAACACCGACGAGTTGATCGACTACCGGTCGCGGCGGCCGATGATCTCCTTCAGCGGTGTGGAGTTCGACGGGATCGACATGCACAAGCTCACCGTCCACGCGGTGCGCGACAACGCCGGGGTTCCGTTCCTGCTGTTGGACGGACCCGAGCCCGACCTGCGCTGGGAGCAGTTCACCACCGCGATCACCGCACTCGCCGAGCGGTTCGGCGTCTCGCGAGTGGTCGGTCTGAACTCGATCCCGATGGCGGTTCCGCACACGCGGCCTGCCTCGATCACCGCGCACGGCAACGATTCGGACGCTCTCGGCGACCTGAACCGCTGGGGCAACCCGATGAAGCTGCCCGCCAGCGCGTCGATGCTCCTCGAACTGCGGCTCGGCCAGGCCGGCTACCGCACCGCGGGCCTGTCCGCGCACGTTCCGCACTACCTGGCGCAGGCCAACTACCCCGGCGCGTCCGCCGCACTGATCCAGGCGATCGGAAAGGTCGCCGGTCTCGAACTGCCGGTCGCGGCGCTCGAGAACGCCGCGGAGCAGATGCGCGAGCAGATCGACGGCGAGGTGGCGTCCAATGCGGAGGTCGCGGCCGTCGTCACGTCGCTGGAGAACCAGTACGACGCCTACATGCGCGCGAAGAACGAGCAGGCCTCGCTGCTGGCCGCCGACCAGGATGTCCCCTCGGGCGACGAACTGGGTGCGGAGTTCGAGCGGTTCCTGGCCGAACACGCCGCGGAGTTCGACGGACTCGGCGATGGCGCCTTCCCGGAGCCGGACGACGAGAGCGACACCGGGCCCGACGACACACAAGGACGTGATCCGAGCTGACGACGCCGGCCACGGAACCGAGCGACACCGTTCCGCTGACGCCCACCACTGACGAAGATCTCGCATTCGAGAGGTTCACGACGTGGTGGGCGTCTCGCGGGCTCGACCTGTACCCGCATCAGGAGGAGGCGCTCCTCGAGCTCGTCTCGGGCAGCAACGTGATCCTGGCGACGCCGACCGGATCGGGCAAGTCGCTCGTCGCCTCCGGCGCCATCTATTTCGCGCTCTGCCGCGGGCGGCGCGCGTATTACACAGCGCCGATCAAAGCCCTGGTCAGCGAGAAGTTCTTCGATCTGTGCGATCAGTTCGGTGCCGCCAATGTAGGTCTGCTCACCGGCGACGCGTCGGTCAACGCCGACGCGCCGATCGTGTGCGCGACCGCCGAGATCGTCGCCAACATCGCCCTGCGCGACGGCGCCGGATCCGACGTCGGCGTCCTGGTGGCCGACGAATTCCACTATTACGGCGAGTCCGACCGCGGCTGGGCCTGGCAGGTCCCTCTGATCGAACTGCCGGATCCGTCGCCCGAGACCGCTGTCGACCGGCAGCCGCAGTTCCTGCTGATGTCGGCGACGCTGGGCAGCATGGACTTCTTCGTCGACGACCTCACTCGCCGCACCGGTCGCACCACCGTGCCGGTGACCGGTGCGCAGCGGCCCGTGCCGCTGCAGTACCGATACGCGATCACCCCGATCCACGAGACGATCGCCGAGCTGATCGACGCCGGCCGGGCGCCGGTCTACGTGGTTCATTTCACGCAGCAGCAGGCCGTCGAACGCGCCCAGGCGCTGCTGTCGGTGAAGATCTGTGACAAGGAGGAGAAGGCGGCCATCGCCGAGGCGATCGGCGACTTCCGGTTCCAGACCGGCTTCGGAGGCACCCTGTCGAAACTCCTGCGGTCGGGCATCGGCGTGCATCACGCGGGCATGCTCCCCCGCTACCGGCGGCTCGTCGAACGGCTGGCGCAGGCCGGCCTGCTGAAGGTGGTCGCCGGAACCGACACCCTCGGCGTGGGCATCAACGTGCCGATCCGCACCGTGCTGTTCGCGGGCCTGACCAAGTACGACGGCCACCGGGTGCGCCGGCTGCGAGCGCGGGAGTTCCACCAGATCGCCGGCCGTGCCGGCCGGGCGGGTTTCGACACCGTCGGCTACGTGGTGGCCCAGGCACCCGAACACGACGTCGAGAACGCGCGCGCCGTGGCGAAGGCGGGCGACGACCCCAAGAAGCTGCGGAAGGTGGTGCGCCGCAAAGCCCCCGAGGGGTTCGTCAGCTGGGGCGAGAAGACCTTCGAAACGCTGATCGACGCTCCCGACGAAGAGTTGAAGTCGCATTTCCGGATGACCACCGCGATGCTGATGGAAGTGCTCGAACGGCCCGGCGACTGCTTCGCGGCGCTGCGGCATCTGCTCGAGACCAACCACGAACCGCGCTCGCGGCAACTGCGCCACATCAAGCACACCATCGCGCTGTACCGCGACCTGTGCGAGACCGGGATCGTGACGAAGCTCGACCGGCCCGCGGCGGACGGGAAGCACGTGGAACTCTCCATCGACCTGCCGGAGAACTTCGCCCTCACCAATCCGCTCTCGGCGTTCGCGGTCGCCGCGTTCGAACTCCTCGACACCGATTCGGACACCTACGCGCTCGATGTGATCTCGATACTCGAATGCACCCTCGACGATCCGCGCCCCGTGCTCGTCGCGCAGCGCAAGCAGGCGCGCGACGCCGCCGTCGCCGAGATGAAGGCCGACGGGATCGAGTACGAGGAGCGCATGGAGCGACTCGAGCAGATCACGTGGCCGCAGCCGCTCGCCGAGGAGATCGGTTTCGCATACGAGACCTATCGCCGGGGCCATCCCTGGCTGGCGAACACTCCCCCGTCGCCCAAATCCGTCCTGCGGTACATGCGGGAGCGGTCGATGACCTTCACCGAGCTCATCTCCGACCTCGGGCTCGCGCGCAGCGAAGGCGTCGTCCTGCGGTACCTGACCGACTGCTACCGCGCACTGAACAGCGGGTTGCCGATGTCGGCGGTCACCGACGAGATCGAGGACATCACCGACGAACTTGGCGATCTGATCCGCGACGTCGACTCCAGCCTCATCGACGAGTGGGAGCAGCTCACCGCTCAGGCGTGAGGCCGACGGCGGTGTCGTCGGTGCCGCCGGACCGCGTGCCCACCGGGGTCACCGCGCCTCCGTCGGCCACCAGTTCGGCGATGTCGGCGGCCAGCGCGCGGTAGGCCTCACCCCGGCCCGACGACTCCCGGTACACGAGGCCGATCGTGCGGCCGGGCCGCGGACGCGCGAACTCGGCCGTGGCGAGTCCACCCGCCGCGGTCTCGACGGCCACCGCGGTCTGCGGGATCAGCGTCACTCCCAGCCCGCCTTCGACACACTGCACCGCGGTCGTGAGCGACGCGGCCCGCGTCTGACGCAGATCGGGCGAGACGCCGGCGAGCTGACACACCTCGAGAGCCTGATCGCGCAGGCAGTGTCCTTCGTCGAGCAGCAGCAGCGGAAGATCCTCCAGCATCTTCGGCGACAGCCGCTTCCGTCCGGCGAGCGGATGTCCTTGCGGCAGCGCGAGGACGAAGTCCTCGGCGTACATCGGGATCTCGCCGATCCCCGGTGCGCCGGCGGGCAGGGCGAGGACCGCCGCATCGAGGGCTCCGTCGCGCAATTGTCCGAGCAGACGGTCGGTCTGATCCTCCACCACCAGCAGATCGAGCGCCGGTCGGCGTTCGGCGAGCCCCTGCAACACCCGGGGCAGGATGTAGGGCGCGATCGTCGGGATCAATCCCAACCGGAGAGTCCCCGACAGCGGGTCGAGGTCGCCGGCGGCATCGAGCAGGAAGTCGTCGACGGCGTCGCACACCGCGATCGCCGACCCGAGCAGCCGGCGGCCCTCCGCCGTCAGCATCACCCGCCGGGTGGTCCGTTCGACGAGCCGGAGTCCGAGCCCCGCCTCCAGTCCGGCCAGCGCCTGTGACAGCGAGGGCTGACTGACCCCGAGTTCGGCTGCGGCGGAGCCGAAGTGCAAGTGCTTCGCCACGGACACGAACGCCCTCAGTGCGGTGATGGGCGGCTGATAACTTTGATCGGTCATGCCTATCAATATAGTGACTACTATCGCATTTGCTTTTCACTGGGTTTCGGGCAGAATGGACTCCAGGCGGGAAACCGACCGTTTCTCCGCCGGAATCTTCTCTCCCGCAACATGAATCCGAATTGAAGGAGTACACACATGGCTCTGCTCACCATCGGCGACCAGTTCCCGGCCTACAACCTCACCGCCGTCATCGGCGGCGACCTCTCGAAGGTCGACGCGCAGCAGCCGGACGACTACTTCACCACGGTCACCAGCGACGACCACGCGGGCAAGTGGCGCGTCGTCTTCTTCTGGCCGAAGGACTTCACCTTCGTCTGCCCCACCGAGATCGCCGCCTTCGGCAAGCTGAACGACGAGTTCGCCGACCGCGACACCCAGGTGCTCGGCGCCTCGATCGACTCGGAGTTCGTCCACTTCCAGTGGCGCGCCCAGCACGAGGACCTCAAGACCCTCCCCTTCCCGATGCTCTCGGACCTCAAGCGCGAGCTGGTCGAGGCCACCGGCGTCCTCAACGCCGACGGCGTCGCCGATCGCGCCACCTTCATCATCGACCCGAACAACGAGATCCAGTTCGTGTCGGTCACCGCGGGCTCGGTCGGCCGCAACGTCGACGAGGTCCTGCGCGTGCTCGACGCCCTGCAGTCCGACGAGCTGTGCGCCTGCAACTGGCGCAAGGGCGACCCGACCATCAACGCGGGCGAGCTCATGAGCGCGGGCGTCTGATTCCGGCCGTTCCCGGATCTCCCACGCCACCTCACACTCGAAGGGATCGAGCGATATGAGCATCGACAACCTGAAGAACGCACTCCCCGAGTACGCCAAGGATCTCAAGCTGAACCTCTCCTCGATCAGCCGCACCACGGTGCTGAACGAGGAGCAGCTGTGGGGCACGCTGCTGGCCACCGCCGCGGCGACCCGCAACGCCACCGTGCTGCGTGAGATCGCCGACGAAGCCGCCGACAACCTGTCGGCGGAGGCGTACAACGCCGCCCTCGGCGCCGCCTCGATCATGGGCATGAACAACGTGTTCTACCGCGGCCGCGGCTTCCTCGACGGCAAGTACGACGACTTGCGTCTCGGTCTGCGGATGAACATCATCGGCAACCCGGGCGTGGACAAGGTGAACTTCGAGCTCTGGTCGCTGGCGGTGTCGGCGATCAACGGCTGCGAGCACTGCGTCGGCGCGCACGAGAACGTCGTCCGTGAGGGCGGGCAGGACCGCGAGGTCGTGTTCGAGGCCCTCAAGGCCGCGTCGATCGTGGCCGGCGTCGGCCAGGCGATCACCTCCGCCGAGGCACTCGCCGCCGCGGGAGTCTGACGGACTGCCGCCCGCACCACTGCGGGCCACATGCGGGCAGGCCCCGAGCGCGTGAACTTCACGTGCTCGGGGCCTGCCGTCATTTCAGGTGGGCAACCGCCGTCTGACGTCAGTCAGTCGGTCAGGCGGCGGCCACCTCCTCAGTCCTGAAATTCACCATTTCCCGGACCACCTCCTTCCCTGTTGACGAGCAGAACGCTACGCCGATGCCCGGAGCGGCCGCAACGGGTTTTCCGAGGCGACTTCGGGGTATCGATGTGGTGGCCGTCGATATCGGTGGCTACAGCTCCCGCACGGCTTTCGCCACCCGATCGGCGAGCTCCCCCACCTCGTCCGCGGTCATGATGAACGCCGGCGAGATCTGCAGTGCGCCCTGACCGGCCACCCGGCCGCTGACACCGTGCTCGCGCAGCTTCGTCACGGCGGCCGCTCCCTTCGACGGGTCGGCGAGCTGTACCGCCGTCACCGCTCCCAGACCGGTGCGGACCTCGCCGACCTGAGACAGCTCCGCGAGCGGCGCGAACGCCGCGGCGAGGTCGGACTCGAGACGGCTCGCCGTCTCGAGCAGTCCCTCGCGCTCGATGATGTCGAGGTTCACCAGTGCGGCCGCTGCCGCTGCGGCGTGGCCGCCGTAGGTGTATCCGTGGCGCCACCACGTGCCGCCGGCGAAGAACGGCGCCGCCACCCGCGGCGCCACCACCAATGCGCCCATCGGCACATACCCGCTGGTGAGTCCCTTGGCCGTGGTCATCATGTCGGGATCGAGACCGAATCGGGAGGAGGCGAACCACTCCCGGGCCCCGATACGGCCGAACCCGGTGACCACCTCGTCGGCGATGAACAGCACGTCGTGGTCGCGGCAGATCTCGCGGACTTCGCGCAGGTAGCCCTCCGGCGGCGGATACACTCCGCCCGCGCCCAGGATCGGCTCGGCGATGAAGGCCGCGATGCGCTCGGCTCCGATCCGCTCGATCAGCCCCAGGAGACTCTTCGCGTCATCCCACGCGACGGTCTCGGTGTCGGACATCAACTCGCCGTAGCCCTCGCCGTTGGCGTCTATGCCCGCGAGCGAAGTGCCCGCGACGTGCATCCCGTGATACGCCCGGCTGCGTCCGACGACGATCGTCTTGTCGGGCGCGCCCTGCTCGACCCAGTACCGGCGCGCCAGTTTGACCGCCGACTCGACCGAATCACTGCCGCCAGAGGTGAACAGCACCTTCGAACCCGGTACCGGCGCGATCGCGGCGATGCGCTCGGCGAGTTCGACGGTGATCTCCGACGCCACGTCGCCGAAGTTCGAGTAGTGCGCGAGCGTCGACAGCTGCCGCGCCACCGCGTCGGCCACCTCGGTGCGACCGTGACCGATGTTGGCGAACCACAGACCCGCGGTGGCGTCGATGTATTCCCTGCCGCTGTCGTCGTAGACACGCGTCCCGCGTCCGCGCGTCACGATGAACGGTCCGTCCGCGGTCACCGCACCCATGTCTGCAAAGCCGTGCCAGAGAGAACCCATGCCTTGAATATGGCACTTCACCCCGGGTTGCGCTCACCTCTCAGCCGGACTCCGCGAGCCGGGCGAGACGGTCGATCGACGACGCCAGCCGTTCGCTCGTCGTCGCCCTGGCGCGGGCTTCGCGCTTGGGGTCGTGCAGTTCCGTCCAGTCGTACGTGTGCACCACACGGGTTCCGTCGGCGTGCTCGAAGAGTTCCCAACGCCAGAGGTGGCCGGGCGGATTCTTCCCCACCTCCGACGGCAGCCACGCGATGAGACGTCCCTCGTCGAATTCGACGACGTGATTCGCGCGCACCGCACCGGGTTTGGTGAGCCGCATGGTGAAGACGTCGCCGACGCGGCGCACCCGCCGGCCTGGCTCGGCCGCGGTGAGGTTGTCGTTGCCGTCCCACTCGGGCTGACGGGCGGGGTCCGCGATGAGCTCGAAGATCCGGCTGCGCGGTGCGGCGACGATCCGCTCGGCGGAGACGACGCGTGCGGAGGACTCTGTTCCGGGTGTCATCACCGCATTGTGGCCCACCGTAGAATCGATGTCATCATGCCTTCCGCGATCCCGTCTCCGGACCTGTCCGCCCTGACGATCTCCTATCCGCCGGAACTCCCGGTCAGCGCCTGCCGCGACGAGATCGCCGAGGCGGTCTCCGCACACCAGGTGGTCGTGATCGCGGGCGAGACCGGTTCGGGCAAGACGACCCAGTTGCCGAAGATCTGCCTCGAACTCGGCCGCACCTCGATCGGTCATACGCAGCCTCGGCGGATCGCGGCGACGTCGGTGGCCCGGCGGATCGCCGACGAGTTGGGCACCGAGATCGGCGGGACCGTCGGGTATCAGGTGCGCTTCTCCGACAAGGTCGGCAAAGACACCCGCATCAAGGTGATGACCGACGGCATCCTGCTGCGCGAGATCGGCCGGGATCCGCGGCTGTCCGGTTACGACACGATCATCATCGACGAGGCGCACGAGCGCAGCCTCAACATCGACTTCCTGCTCGGCTATCTCAAGCAGTTGCTGCCGACCAGACCGGATCTCAAGCTCATCATCACCTCGGCGACCATCGAGCCCGACCGCTTCGCCCGGCATTTCGCCACCACCGCGGACACGGTGCCGATCTTGGAGGTCTCGGGGCGGACGTACCCGGTCGAGATCCGGTATCGGCCGCGCGAGAGCGACGACTCCGACCATGACGACCTCGATCAGATCGCGGCGATCGACGCGGCGGTCGGCGAGCTGTGGTCGCACGCCCCGGGCGACATCCTGGTGTTCCTGCCGACCGAGCGCGACATCCGGGACACGGCCGATGCCCTCCGCCGACGCAGCGAGGCCGAGATCGTTCCGCTGTTCGCCCGGCTGTCGGTCGGTGAGCAGCAACGGGTGTTCGCCCCGTCCAACGGTCGGCGGATCGTGCTGGCCACGAATGTCGCCGAGACGTCATTGACCGTTCCCGGCATCCGGTACGTGATCGATGCGGGTACGGCGCGCATCTCCCGCTATTCGACCCGCACCAAGGTGACTCGTCTTCCCGTGGAACGGGTCTCACAGGCCAGCGCCCGTCAGCGCGCGGGTCGCTGCGGCCGGGTGGCGCCGGGCATCTGCATCCGCCTGTACTCGGAGGACGATTTCGACGCTCGTCCGGAGTACACCGACCCGGAGATCCTGCGGAGCAATCTCGCCGCCGTCATCCTGTCGATGCTGTCGCTGCGGCTGGGCGACATCAACGATTTCCCGTTCGTGCAGGCGCCCGACCCGCGAGCGGTCCGCGACGGCATGGCACAGCTGTCCGAACTGGGAGCGGTCACCGGCACCGATTCCGCGTCCGCGCGGCTGACCAAGATCGGCAAGCAGCTCGCGCGGCTGCCCGTCGACCCGAGGTTGGGCCGGATGCTGGTTGCCGGACACGACAACGGCTGCCTCGATCACCTGCTCGTCATCACTGCGGCGCTGGCCCTGCCCGACGTTCGGGAGTTCCCCAGCGACAAGCGGGAGGCCGCCACCGCCGCCCATCGCCGGCACGCGGTGCCTGGGTCGGAGTTCCTCGGGCACCTCAAGCTCTGGGAGTATCTGACGGCCAGGCGCGCGGAACTCTCAAGCAGCCAGTTCCGCAAGATGTGCGAGCGAGAGTTCCTGCACTTCCTGCGGATCCGCGAATGGATCGATCTGAACCGGCAGCTGCGGCGCACCGTCAGCGACCTCAAGTGGCAGATCCCGGACACCGAGGTGGACCCGGCAGCCGTTCATCGCAGCGTGCTCTCCGGCCTGCTGACCAACATCGGTGCGCGGCAAGGCGACTCACGCGACTATCTGGGCACCCGAGGCACGAAGTTCGCGATCTTCCCCGGATCCTTCCTCGCGAACAAACCGCCCGCCTTCGTCGTGGCCGCCGAACTCGTCGAGACCTCGCGCCTGTTCGCACACACCGTGGCCTCGATCGATCCGGCCTGGGTCGAGGAGTTGGCCGGCGACCTGGTGACGCGCACCTACTCCGAGCCGCACTGGTCCACCCGCCGCGGCGCGGTGATGGCGTACGAGAAGGTCAGCCTGTACGGAGTTCCCCTGGTGGCACAGCGCCGCGTGAACTACGGGTCGATCGACCCGAAGACCTCGCGCGAGATCTTCATCCAGGAGGCACTGGTCGCCGGACGCTGGCGTAACCGTCATGCGTTCTTCGCCCACAACGCCGAGTTGCTCCGCGACGCGTCCGAGACCGAACATCGCGCGCGGCGTAGGGACCTGCGCATCTCCGACGACGAGCTCTTCGAGTTCTACGCGGCGCGCATACCGTCCACCGTGGTGTCGACACGGCATTTCGACTCGTGGTGGAAGAAGGCGGGCCGCACCGATCCGGCGCTGCTCAACCTCCGGCCCGAGGACTTGCTCGGAGACGACGTCCCCACGGCCGCCGACTATCCGGCCGCCTGGCAGCAGGGCGAGACCCGCCTGGAGCTCCGCTACCACTTCGAGCCCGGCGCACCCGATGACGGCGTGACCGCGATCATCCCCGAGCCGCTCCTGGCACATGTGCGAGACACCGGATTCGACTGGCTCGTACCCGGGATGCGCGCCGAACTCGCGACGCAGCTGATCAAGTCGTTGCCCAAGGGTCTGCGCAAGTCCATGTCCCCGGCGTCCCGGTACGCCGAACTCGCTCTCAGCCGACTCTCGGTGCGCAGCGAGCCACTGCTCACCGGCCTGGCTCGCGAGCTGTCGTCGATCAGCGGGGTCACCCTGGCTCCGCGCGATTTCAATCCGTCGGCACTCCCCCCGCATCTGCGGATGCACTTCGCAGTCACCGGCACAGACGGCGCGATCATCGCCCGCGGCGACCGGCTCGCCGCGCTTCGCACCGACCTGTCTGCCGACGCCGACCGCGACCGCCGTGCGCCCCTGCACCGCGAATGGACCGCCGACGGTCTGGGCACCCTCGCCGACTCCGAGACGGCGACCGTTGCGGGACAGACGATCACCCGCTATCCCACGCTCGCGACCGTGCCGGGACAGGGCGTACGCATCGCGAAGGCCGCCACCTCCACCGAGCGCGACGCCGGCATCGCCGCCGCCGCCGGAGAACTCCTGCGCCTCGCGATCGCGCCGCCCAGCCGCAAGCTGGCGTCGACTCTGCCGCCGCCGGCCAAGCTCGCGCTGAGCCAGAGCCCGTATCCGGACGTGGACGCGTTGCTGGCCGACTGCACGGCACGGGCGGTCACCGACACCCTGGCACGGGAGCCGGAGTTGGCCGCGCTGCGCAGTCCCGGTGACTTCGGCGCGCTCTCGGCGCGGCTGGGGCCGGTGATCCGGTCGCGCGCACCCGAGTACTTCGACGCCGCCGTCGCGGCGCTCGCCGAATACTCCCCGGTGCGCCGGGCCGTCGACGCCCGGTCCGGGACTCTCGCCGCCGACGACGTCTCCGATCAGGTCAACGATCTGATCTTCGACGGCTTCGTCGGCGCGACGGCATTGGAGCATCTGCGCTCGCTGCCGCGCTATCTCACCGCCGCACGGCTGCGCCTCGAGTCCCTCAACACCGCCGCCGGCCGGGACAACGAGGCGATGGGCGCCATCGACAGGGTGGTGGCAGTCTGGAATAGGCGCCTCGCCCAGCTTCCGGCCGCACGCCACGAGGCGCTGAACGAGTTGGTGCAGTGGCGCCTGGAGGAACTCCGCGTGAGCCTGTTCGCTCAGCAGCTCGGCACCAACGGTCCAGTCTCCGAGCAGCGGATAATCAAGGCGATCGACAAGTTCAGCTGACTGCTCGGGGCGGTGGCTGACTGCTCGGACCGGCGGCGCCGGTGCCGTGAGTGTCAGTGACGGTCGCGGCGCAGCGAATCGATCTCGCGCTGGAAGTCGTCGGCCGACTCGAACGACCGGTAGACCGAGGCGAACCGCAGATAGGCCACCTCGTCGAGGTCGCGCAGCGGACCGAGGATCGCGAGACCGACCTCATTGCTCGGTATCTCGGCCGAACCCGACGAGCGCACGGTGTCCTCCACCTGCACCGCTAGCTTCGCCAGTGCGTCCTCGTCCACCTGACGGCCCTGGCAGGCGCGGCGCACGCCCTGCATCACCTTCTCGCGACTGAAGGGCTCGGAGATGCCGTTGCGCTTCACCACGGACAGCACAGCCGTCTCGACCGTGCTGAACCGCCGCCCGCATTCATTGCACGACCTGCGGCGACGGATCACCTGGCCGTCGTCGGCGACTCGGGAGTCGACGACACGGGTGTCGTCGTTCTTGCAGAACGGGCAGCGCATGCCATGACAATACCCGCCCGCCTCAGCCGTACTGCGGGGCGATAAGCGCTTGTCCGACATGCAGTCCCGATGTCTCGAGGCCGTTCAGGTCGCGCAGCTGGGCGATGACGCCGGCGGACGGCAACTCCGGAGCGATCCGCTCAGCGAGCGCGGTGAGCGACTCCCCCGACCGGACGTACACCACGTGCGTCGCCGCCGGCGACTCCGGCGTCGCCGCATCCTGGTAGCCCGCTCCGACGAGGGCGAGCAGCCACACCATGCCGGCGAGGGTGCCGCCGACCACCGCGGCCCCGGCCCACCGGCGCCTGCGGTACACCGCGGGCGACAGCGCGGTCCGGCCGGCCGGCGGCGCATCGAACATCACTCGCCGGTCCGCGACCGGGCGACGCCGCTCGGGGCGGCCGGTCGGGAAGCACGTTCCGCTCGAGTCGCCTCGCCCCGCTCCGCGTACTCCCCGATCACGGACCAGCGAGCCACGGACCAGCGGGATGTCGCAGGTCATCGCCGACGCGGTGGAGTGCGCAGCAGTGGAGTGCGCAGCGGTGGAGTGCGCAGCGGTGGAGCGCACAGCGGTGGCGCGTCCGGTCGGGGCGGGTGCCGTCCTCGTGCTCATGACTCGTCTCCAATCGATCGCGTGTTCGAAGCACTCTTGTTCGATAGTTAACACGAGGGGTCCGACAAACGCCGACACGCGTCGAACAATTGTTTGAGTTTTGTGACCTACTCAACTAGCCTTTGGACCATCGATCGAACACAGCTGACGAAAGGCCCGACCGTGACCGACACGCCCGATCCGATGCTCTCCACCGCGACGCTCGAGGCCTCATTGACCCAGCGTCAGCGCGAGGTGCTCGAGGTCATCCGTCAGTCGGTCCGCGAGCGCGGCTACCCGCCGAGCATCCGTGAGATCGGCGAGGCCGTCGGACTCACCTCCACGTCGTCGGTGGCCCATCAGCTCCGCACGCTCGAGCGCCGCGGCCTTCTCAAGCGCGATCCGCACCGTCCGCGTGCGGTGAACGTTCGGGACGATCAGCGGACACCGCCCTCGGGCGGTGCCGAGGCCGACGGAGAGTCACTCCCCACGCCGACCTTCGTTCCGGTGCTCGGCCGGATCGCCGCCGGCGGACCGATTCTCGCCGAACAGGCCGTGGAGGAGGTCTTCCCGATGCCGCGCGAACTGGTCGGCGACGGTTCCCTGTTCATGCTTCGCGTGGTCGGCGAATCGATGATCGACGCGGCGATCTGCGACGGCGACTGGGTGGTCGTGCGCCAGCAGAACGTGGCGGAGAACGGTGACATCGTCGCCGCGATGATCGACGGCGAAGCCACCGTGAAGACCTTCAAGCGCACCGACGGTCACGTCTGGCTCATGCCGCACAACGAGCATTTCGAGCCCATCCCCGGCGACGACGCCGCCATCCTCGGCAAGGTCGTCACGGTGATGCGCCGTATCTGAGGCGCCCGGCCGGCCTCAGCGGGACATCACACCTCGCCGGCCAGAACCGCGCGAACCGCCTCGCGCGCCTGTGACGGACTCGTCGCGGCGATCGCGGCGGACGCCGCATCGCGGCACTGATCCATGGTGACGGTACCCAGCTTCAGTCCCACCGCGGCCGACGCCGCAGGCGCGGACGACAACGACGTCACACCCATCCCGACCAGCACACATGCCAGCAACGGATCGGCAGCCGCCTCGCCGCATACGCCCACGGGCTTGCCCTGGTCCCGACCGGCGTCCCCGACCCGCTGTATCAGCGCGAGTACCGCCGGCTGCCACGGGTCGGTGAGCGCCGCCAGCTCCGGCGACATCCGGTCCGCCGCCATCGTGTACTGGGTCAGGTCGTTGGTGCCGATCGAGACGAAGTCCACTTCGGCGAGGATCGCGTCGGCGAGGATCGCCGCCGACGGCACCTCGATCATCACCCCCGGCACCAGACCGCGTTCCCGAACCCGCGCGGCGAATTCGCGCGCCTCGTCGACCGTGGCGATCATCGGTGCCATCACCCACGGCGTCGCACGGCCGTCGTCGCGCGCCGCCTCCGCCAGCGCATCGAGCTGGTTGTTGCGGATGTCCGGATACGTCTGCACGATGCGGTTGCCGCGGACTCCCATCGCCGGATTCGGCTCGTCGGAGTGGGCGACGAACTTCAGTGGCTTGTCCGAGCCCGCGTCGAGGGTGCGGATCACCACCTTGCGCCCGGGAAAGGCGTCGATCACCTCCCGGTAGAGCTCTACCTGCTGGGCGACGGTGGGCTCGGCCGCGCGGTCCAGGAAGGCCAGTTCGGTTCGGAACAGTCCGACGCCCTCCACCGGCGCCTGCGCCGCCGACCGAGCGGACACGCCGTCGGCCACGTTGGCCAGGATCGCGACCGCGTGCCCGTCCGCCGTGCGGCCCGGCCCGCGCCAGGCCGCCGTCTCGGCCGCCCGCGTCGCCGCGGCCGTCACGGCGTCCGAGATGAGTCCGGCGTCCGGGGCGGCCCCCACCGTTCCCGCGTCCCCGTCCACGTAGCCCATGGCTCCGGAGGGGATCTCATCGAGTTCAGCGGCGGCGACCACGCACGGAATACCGAGTTGGCGAGCAATGATCGCCGTGTGGCTGCTGGGGCCGCCGAGCCGCATGCCCAGCCCGATGACGCGTGCCGGGTCCAGACCCGCGGTGTCGGCGGGCGCGAGGTCGTCGGCGAGCAGAATCGACGGTACGTCCGGCACGGGGATGCCCGGCTCCGAGAGCCCGAGGAGTTCGGCGACGACGCGGTCTCGGACGTCCAACAGATCGGTGACCCGTTCAGCCATGAGGCCGCCGAGCTTGGTGAACATCTCCACGAACTGCTCGGTGGCCGCGATCGCGGCGAGCGGCGCTCGAACGCCCTGCGCAATCGACTTGCCCGCGGCCGTCGCCCACCCGCGATCGCGCGCGAGACCGGCCGTGGCAGTCAGGACCTCGGCCGCGACGCCGGTGCTGTGGGAGGCCCGGTCGGCCAGCCGGTCGGCCACCACTCCGGCGGCGGCGGTGAAACGCTCCATCTCTGCGTCGCGGAGCTCCTCCGGAACGGGAGAGTCGTCGATGGCGTCGAAGCCGGGTCGCGGTGCGGGTCTGATGATCGGTCCGTACGCGAGGCCACCGACCACCGGAGTACCGGAGACGATGACGTCGGCGCGGAACGGGTTCTCGGCAGGCACGGGAGAAGTCACCTCGGTCATGTGAGAAAGATTACAGAAAGTCCTTGACGTGTCAACACGTACCCATGTAAACAAAGATGTGTAACCAACCAAATCAACACAGATCCACATCTTTGCACGATCCCCATCGTTGCATGAGATCGGACAGTCGGGAGAGCAGATGTACGCGGAGGAACGCCAGTCGGCGATCGCGAACGAGGTCCGCCTGCGCGGCCGCGTCTCCGTAGCCGATCTCGCCGCGCGCTTCTCCGTGACCGGCGAGACCGTGCGCCGCGACCTGGCTATTCTCGCTCGCAGCGGCCATCTGGTGCGCGTCCACGGCGGAGCCGTACGCCTCGACGTCGCCGCAGTGGTCGACGAACCTGATCTGGTGGTTCGGGAGGAGACCCACCGAGGCGAGAAGAGCGCCATCGGTGCCGCTGCGCTGGCATTCCTGCCCGCCGACGGCGGTTCCATCGTGATCGACGCCGGGACCACCACTCTGCAGTTGGCTCTGTCCATCCCCGCCGACGCCCGCTTGACCTGCGTCACCAACAGCGTGCAGATCGCCGAGGTGGTGGCGGAGTTGCCCGGCTCCGGGGTGCTGCTGACCGGCGGCAGACTCCGGCCCAAGACCGGTGCCTCCGTCGGCGCCGACGCGATCGAGCGACTCTCGCGCATCCGTGCGTCGGTCGGCTTCCTCGGCACCAACGGTCTGTCGCTCGAGCACGGTCTGTCGACACCCGACGCCGACGAGGCCGCCACCAAACGCGCCATGATCGCGGCCTGCACGACGACGGTGGTCCTCGCCGACTCGTCCAAGATCAACCGGGAGGAACTGATGAGCTTCGGAACCCTGGAGGACGTCGATGTCCTCGTGACCGACGCCGGGATCGACTCGGCCTTCGCCGACGAACTGCGCGCCCACGAGATCGAGGTGGTGATCGCATGATCGTCACCGTCACCGCCAATCCGAGCACCGACCGTACGATCGAGCTCGCCGGACCGCTCCGGAGGGGCGAGGTGCACCGTGCGGCCCGCGTCGTCGACCAACCGGGCGGCAAGGGAATCAACGTCGCACGGGTGGTGCGGGCCGCCGGCCTTCCCACACTGGCCGTCCTGCCCGCCCGCGCCGACGACCCGTTCATCGACAGCCTGCGCGCCGTGGCCCTTCCGCACCAGGCGGTGTCGGCGGACGGGACGGTCCGGACCAACCTGACCGTCGCCGAACCGGACGGCACCACCACCAAGATCAACGACGCCGGAACGGCCGTCTCCGCCGAGGCCGCGGCCGCGCTGCGCACCACGATCCTGGCCCGTGCCGAGGGAGCGGACTGGCTCGCTCTGTGCGGCTCGCTGCCGCCCGGCCTCCCCGACGACTGGTACGCGCAGGTACTCGCCGCGACGGCGTCGCTGCACTGTCGGGTGGCCGTCGACACGTCCGGTGCACCCCTGGCCGCGGTGGCCGCCGCCCGTCCGGCACTGCTGAAGCCGAACTCCGATGAGCTCGCCGAACTCACCGGCGACGATCCGGCCGGCATGGAGAGGTCTGCGGCGCAGGGTGATCCCAGCGTCGCAGCGGCCGCCTCCCGAACACTCGCCGACCGGACCGGCGGGACGGTGCTGACCACGCTGGGCGCGGCCGGCGCTCTCCTGACCACCCCGGACGGCATATGGTTCGCCACCGCGCCGGCTGTCGCGGTCCGCAGCACCGTCGGCGCGGGCGACGCCTCACTCGCCGGTTATCTGATCGCGCACCTGCGCGGTGCCGACGAGGCCGGGCTCCTGCGCAGTGCCGTCGCTCACGGCTCGGCGGCCGCAGCACTGCCGGGCACCACGCCGCCCACTCCGGATCTGCTCGACGAAGCGGGTGTGTCCGTCTCCCGGCTGTCCTGATCCGTCCGCGAAGAACCCCGACACCCAGAATCTCCGAGTCCCCGAATCCCCGACCCCCAGAATCCCGACCCCCCCAGAATCACCGAGGGAGCCATCATGTCCCAACAGATCATCACGCCGGAGCTGGTCCTGCTCGACGGTGACGCCGGCGCTGATGCGGACAGTATCATCGCCGCGCTCGCCGGTCTGGTCGCAAACGCCGGCCGCTGCACCGACCCGGCCGAGCTCGCCGAGGCCGCTATGGCACGCGAACGCAAATCCGCGACCGGGCTTCCCGGAGGCATCGCGATCCCGCACGCACGCGTCGCCTCCGTCACCACCGCCACCCTCGCCATGGCACGCCTGACGCGAAAGGCAGAATTCGGTGCTCCGGACGGGCCCGCCGACATCGTCTTCCTGATCGCGGCACCGGAGGGAGCCGCCGGCGAGCACATGAAGGTGCTCAGTTCGCTGGCGCGCGCCCTCGTGCGGCCCGACTTCGTCGCCGCCCTGCGCGCGGCGCCCGACGCCGCCGCCGTCGTCGATCTGGTCAACGAGGCCGTCGAGGGCAAGCCGGCCCCTGCCCCGGCCGCAGCGACCCCCGCAGCGACCCCGGCAACTGAGACCCCGGCAACTGAGACCCCGACCACCGAATCCCCAGCGGCCGAGCCCGGGACCACTCGGATCGTCGCCGTCACCGCGTGCCCCACCGGGATCGCGCACACCTACATGGCCGCCGACGCCCTCAAGCTCGCCGCCGAACGCGCCGGCGTGGAGTTCGCGGTGGAGACCCAGGGGTCGACCGGTTCGACGCCCTTCGCCCCCGATGTGATCGCCGCCGCGGACGTGGTGGTCTTCGCGACGGATGTGGGCGTCAAGGGCCGCGACCGGTTCGTCGGCAAGCCGGTGGTCGCCTCCGGCGTCAAACGCGCGATCAACGAACCCGATGCGATGATCGCCGAGGCGGTCCGCACGGCGCGAGATCCCCGGGCCGCCACCGTCGCCGGGGATGCGAACGCCGGCGCGCAGGCGCCCGCGGCCTCCCGTGTGGGCATCGGAGGTCAGCTCAAGCAGGCTCTGCTGACCGGTGTCAGCTACATGATCCCGTTCGTCGCCGCGGGCGGTCTGCTGATGGCGCTCGGCTTCCTGCTGGCCGGCTACGAGATCGGCAGTTCGACGGTGCAGGAGGGCACCTCGGACGGACTGTACTACGCACTGCACTACAGTCTCTGGGATCTGCCGCCGGGCGGGCTCATGCAGTATCTCGGCGGAGTGAGTTTCGCGATCGGCAATCTGGCGATCGGGCTCATGGTGGCGGTCCTGGCCGGCTACATCGCCTACGCGATCGCCGACCGGCCCGGTCTCGCTCCCGGATTCACCGCGGGTCTGATCGCCGTCGCCGTGAACGCCGGCTTCATCGGCGGTCTCGTCGGTGGTCTGCTGGCCGGCGTCGTCGCCCTCTGGCTCTCCCGGCTGCCGCTGCCCCAGTGGGCGCGCGGACTGCAACCGGTCGTCATCATTCCGCTGGTGGGCACGCTCGTCACCGGCTTCATCATGTTCGCTCTGCTGGCCCGTCCGCTGTCGTGGATCAACACCTCGCTCGAGGACTGGCTCAACTCGATGTCCGGCAGTTCCAAGGTGATCCTCGGCATCGTGATCGGCCTGATGATGTGCTTCGATCTGGGCGGACCGGTCAACAAGGCGGCGTACGCCTTCGGCGTCGCCGGCCTCGGACTCGCCGGCGCGGGCGTCGCACAGTGGGAGATCATGGCCGCGGTGATGGCCGCAGGCATGGTTCCGCCGCTGGCGATGGCGCTGGCGACCACCCTCCGACCGTCGACGTTCACCGAACCGGAGCGCGAGAACGGCAAGGCCGCCTGGCTGCTGGGCGCGTCGTTCATCTCCGAGGGCGCGATCCCGTTCGCCGCCGCCGATCCGTTCCGCGTGATCCCGTCCATGATGCTGGGCGGTGCGGTCACCGGAGCGCTGTCGATGGCGTTGAGCGTCCAGTGCCGGGCACCCCACGGGGGCGTGTTCGTCCTCTTCGCGATGAACGGCACGTGGTGGAAGTTCCTGATCGCTATCGTGGCGGGCGTGATCGTCTCCGCCGTCGCCGTCCTCGCCGCCAAGCAGTACCAGCCCAGCCGGGAGCGCACGCCGATCCCCGCCGAGGCCGCCTGAAACACCCGGGCCCGAGCACGCAGCTCGGGCCGTCACACCGAAAGAAAGGCACGTCCATGCCCAGCACCACCGTCACCGTCGGATCGGCCGTCGGTCTGCACGCTCGTCCCGCCGCCATCATCGCCGACGCGGCCACCGCTCTCGGCGTCCCGGTGACGCTCGCCGCCGGCGGTGATCCGGTCGACGCGGGCAGCGCGCTGATGATCATGACCCTCGGCGCGGAGAAGGGCGCCTCGGTCACCGTCGAAAGCGACGACCAGGCCGCGGTCGATCAGATCGCGGCACTGGTCGCCAAGGATCTCGACGCCGAGTAGCCGGGCGAGACCGTCAGGCGACGGTCAGATCGCTGTACTCGGCCGCGAGCGCAGAAGGCATCCGCACATGCAGGCGGGTGCCTTCGGCGTTGTGCTCCGTGTCGAGCACGTGCGCGTGCTGGTGGAGCCGGGAGATCACCTCTCCGCGGGCGAACGGCACCTGCAGGACGGCGTCCACATCGTCTCGCTGCAGGAAGTCGGTGATCGCGGCGAAGAGCCCGTCGAGCCCCTCACCGGTCCGGGCCGAGACGAACTGCGCATCCGGATACTCGGCCCGCAGCGCCGTCATGGTCACGCCGTCGACGGCGTCGATCTTGTTGACGACCAGCATCTCCGGCGGCGCGGGGCGGTCCTCTTCGGCGAGCACCTCCCCCAACACCTGGCGGACGGCCGAGATCTGGTTGGCCGGGAACGGGTCTGACCCGTCCACCACGTGGACGAGCAGATCGGCGTCGACGGCCTCCTCCAGTGTCGACCGGAACGCCTCGACCAGCTGGGTGGGCAGATGCCGGACGAAGCCGACGGTGTCGGTGAAGACCACCTCGTGCCCGTCGGCGAGCTGCGCGCGGCGGGTGGTCGGATCGAGCGTCGCGAACAGTGCGTCCTGCACGAGGACTCCCGAGCCGGTCATCGCGTTCACCAGGCTCGACTTGCCGGCATTGGTGTAGCCGACCACCGTCAGGGCCGGTACACCGCCCCGGCGGCGCGCCGCGCGCTTCACCGTCCGAGCCGTCTTCATCCCGCGAATCTCCTTGCGCAGCTTGGCCATTCGCTCGCGGATCCGCCTGCGGTCGGTTTCGATCTTCGTCTCACCGGGGCCACGCAGGCCCACGCCGCCGTTGCTGCCGGCGCGGCCACCTGCCTGGCGCGACATCGACTCGCCCCAGCCGCGCAGCCGGGGAAGCATGTACTCCATCTGCGCCAGCGCCACCTGCGCCTTGCCCTCACGCGAGGTGGCGTGCTGGGCGAAGATGTCGAGGATGAGCGCGGTGCGGTCGATCACCTTCACCTTGACGACCTTCTCCAGCGCCGTCAGCTGGGCGGGAGTCAGCTCACCGTCGCAGATCACGGTGTCGGCTCCGCTGGCGACCACCACTTCGCGGAGTTCCTCGGCCTTGCCGGAGCCGAGATAGGTGGCCGGATCAGGTTTGCCACGGCGCTGGATCAGGGCGTCGAGCACCTGCGATCCGGCAGTCTCGGCGAGCGCGGCGAGTTCGGCCATGCTGGCGCGGGCCGCGGCGACGCTCCCCGTGGTCCAGACGCCCACGAGGACGACCTGCTCCAGCCGGAGGCGGCGGTACTCGACCTCGGTGACGTCCTCGAGTTCGGTCGACAGGCCGACGACGCGTTGCAGCGAGGCACGCTCGTCGAGCTGGAGTTCGCCCACCGTGGGTTCGCCCGGGCGTCCACGCTCCGAGAGCCCCGGGACCTCCTCGGCGGACCGGTCGTCGGCGGATTCGTCCAATGCAGATTCTTTGGTCAGTTCAGTCATATGTACATCCATTGTGCCCCCGACCGGCACCGGAACGCATCCGGATTTCCCGCGGGTGCCCGCTCAGTCGGCCCAGCCCGCGACGAGCCGGCCGCGGGCCACCAGCCGAGACGGGCCGCGCAGGACGGCCGAGCCGTCGCCGACAGTGACCAGCACGTCGCCGCCCGGCACTGTGACCGCGACCGACCCCGAGTCTCTGCCGGCCCCCGACAGCGCAGCCGCTGCGGCGGCCACCAGGCCGGTACCGCACGATCGGGTCTCCCCGACGCCCCGCTCGAACACTCGCATGTGCGCATGGAAGTCGGCCTCGTCGGCCGGGGTCGGGCCGCCCGGGGTCAGCGGGGTGAGGATCTCGACGTTCGCCCCGTCCGGAAACAGCGCCGAGTCCAGCTCGGCGCCGGTGGTGAGATCCAGTGTCGCGAGCCGTTCGGGCGTCAGGCCGTCGACCACGCAGGCCAGGTGAGGGTTGCCGACGTCGACGGCCTCGCCCGTCAGCGTCGTACCCGCGATGCGGACCTCGCTCGGACCGCGCAGCGCCACCGGTCCCATCGAGACACTCACGTCGGCGTCGGCGTCGTCGGCCGAGTGCACGGTGACCGGACGGGCCCCGGCGCGCGAACCGACGGTGAACGCATCGGTGTCGACGAGCCCTTCGGTCCGGCAGTAGTGCGCGAACACGCGCACACCGTTGCCGCACATCTCCGCGATGGAACCGTCGGCGTTGCGATAGTCCATGAACCAGTCCACGCCCGAAACGCCTTCGGGTAGCCGTTCCAGCACCTGTTCGGCCACCAGCGATCCGGCGGTCGCGACGCGCAGAACGCCGTCGGCACCGAGTCCCCGCCGGCGGTCGCAGAGAGCGACGACGAGGTCCTCGGTCAGTTCGATCTGGGCCTGAGGATCGGGCAGGATCACGAAGTCGTTCTGGGTGCCATGCCCTTTGACGAAGGTCAGCGCCGGAGAGTTCTTCACGCCCATCAGGCTACGCGGAGCGCGCGGAGCGCATTCTCCAGCAGGGCGGGATCGGCGGCGTCGAGCCACACCGCGCGCGGGTCGCGCCGGAACCACGACCGCTGCCGGCGCACGTACCGTCGCGTGCCGAAGAAGGTGCGCTCCTGCGCCTGATCGAGGTCGTAGACGCCGTCGAGATACTCGATGACCTGTGCATAGCCGATCGCCCGCGAGGCCGTCCGCCCCTCCCGCAGGCCGGTCTCGCACAGTGCTCGCACCTCGTCGACCAGGCCGGCGTCGAACATCGCCGCGGTGCGCAACCGGATCCGCTCGTCGAGGGCCTCCTTCTCTCGGTCGAGGGTCAGGATGCGGGTCCCCCACCGCGGTTCACCGATCGACGGCGCCGACGCCGCGAACGGCTCCCCGGTGATCTCGACCACCTCGAGGGCGCGCACGATGCGCCTGCCGTCCGAGTCCAGGATGGTGGCCGCGGCGGCCGGGTCGACCTCGGCCAGCCTGCGGTGGAGAGCCAACGGCCCGATCTCGGTGAGCAGCGCCTCGTACTTCGCCCGCACCGCGGGATCGGTCGACGGGAACTCCCAATCGTCGAGCAGGCCCTGGATGTACATCATCGACCCGCCGACGATGACCGGCAGCCGGCCCGATGCGAGAAGCGCTTCGACGTCTGCCGTCGCCGCGGACTTGTAGCGGGCGACGGTGGCGGTCTCGGTGACGTCGAGGACATCGATCTGGTGGTGCGGTATCCCCCGCCGTTCGGCGACGGGAAGCTTGGCGGTGCCGATGTCCATCCCGCGGTACTGCTGCATCGCGTCGACGTTGACGATCTCGCCGCCGAAGTGTTCGGCGAGATCGAGGGCGAGTTCTGATTTGCCGCTGGCCGTCGGGCCGATGACGGCGATGGGTGCGAGGGTCACCGCGGCGCCCCCGGCGACCAGACGGCGACGGTGTAACCGACCCCGAACGGGGCATCGCGATACAACACCTCTGCCGCTGCGACATCAGACACAGCGACATCGGCCGCGGGACCGCCGCAGGCGGCCGCCAGGACCTGCCATGCGGCCCTGCCTCCGACTCCCTCCGCGGCGCACGCGTCCGCGTCGAGGGCGGCCAGTGCGCCGGTGTCCGCGCGGGCGAGCGCGTCGTCGATCCGCCGCTGAAGCGCGATCGCCGAGGGCCGCTCGCCGCCGCCCGGAGCGCCCGGCGACAACGCGGTGCAGCCGTCGGCCACCACCAGAAGTCCCACCCGGTCGCCGCTGTCGGGATCGCCGCTGTCGGGATCGTCGCTGTCGGGATCGCCGCCGTCGGACAGGGCGCGCGCGAGTTCCAGTCCGGCTGCCGCGCACTGGTCCGGCGACCACTCCGGATCCACCACCCACGGCGTCACCGTGGTCCGCTCTCCGCCGCCGTCGGCCTCACCGCGGACCCACCCCGCGATCAGCATCGACAGGGGCAGCGGCGCGCCCTCGGTCGGCGGACCGCCGAGTCGTACCGGGTGCGGCACACCGTATCCGCCGAAGTCGCCGCAGCTGCGGTAGTCCGTGGCACCGGCGGAGCCGGCGCGATCGGCTGCGCCGAGTGCGATCCACCGATCGGCCGCGCTGCCGAGCCGCTTCGCCACCGCACGCACGGCCGCGCGTACGGGTTCGGTGTCGGTGGCGGCCGGACCGGCCAGTTCGGGGACGAGCAGCGGAGCGCTCGGGACTATCGCAACCAGGGCTAGCACGGTCTCGACGCTACCGGTGCGCGCGCGGAACATCGGTTCGGGCCCGGCACCGGCGGCGTCCCGGCCTCGATGTGGGAGGCAATGTTGCAGGCCGCGCCCACAACCGTCGCCGTGCCTGCTTGAATGAACCTCGTAGTGAATGAACCACGTGAATGAACCACGCAGTGATCTGGCAGCCGTGACGCGCGGCGAAGACGATTCAAGAGGTACACGCATGATCAACTCGCCCGACTCGAGCAACCCGGCCTCGAACGGCCCGTCGGCCCCCAAGCCCGGCCCGAAGCCGGGACCGAAGCCTGGCCCTCGGCCGCGTCCGGTCCCCCGGCCCGCAGTCGGCGGCCCGACCCCGGCGGTACCGGTCCATCCGGTGCCGGTGGGTGATCCGAACGAGTTCGGCCGGATCGATTCGAGCGGTGCGGTGTGGCTCAAGACTGCGAGCGGCGAGCGCCAGATCGGCTCGTGGCAGGCCGGGACCGTCGAAGAGGGCCTCGCGCACTTCTCCCGGAAGTTCGCCGACCTGGCCACTGAAGTGGAGATCCTCGAGGAGCGTCTCACCGCCCGTTCCGGCGACCCCAGGAAGACTCAGGCGTCGGCGGCGCATCTGCTCGCCGAACTCCCCGACGCACAGGTCATCGGTGACGTCGACAGCCTGGCGGCCCGTCTGGAGGTGATCGTCTCCGGCGCCGACGATGTGGCGCAGGAGGTCAAGGACCTGCGCGAGTCGGCCCGTGTCTCGGCGATCGAACGCAAGGAGGCGCTGGCGGCCGAAGCCGAGCACATCGGGAGCGAGAGCACCTCGTGGAAGGCGGGCGGCGACCGGCTCCGGGCGATCCTGGACGAGTGGAAGACGATCAAGGGCATCGACCGCAAGACCGACGATGCGCTGTGGCGGCGTTACTCGAAAGCGCGGGACGCGTTCAACCGGCGTCGCGGTGCGCACTTCGCCGAACTCGACCGCGAACGGGCGGGAGCCAAGGCGCGCAAGGAGGAACTGATCGCCGAAGCCGAGGCGCTGTCGGACTCCACCGACTGGGGCCCCACGGCGGCCAAGTTCCGCGAACTCCTGGCCGAATGGAAGGCCGCCGGTCGCGCACCGCGCGACACCGACGAGGCGCTCTGGCTCCGGTTCAAGGCCGCACAGGATGTCTTCTTCCAGGCCCGCAACGCGGTGAACTCCGAGCGTGACGCCGAGTTCGCGGAGAACGCGAAGGCCAAGACCGCACTGCTCGACGAGGCCGAGGCGAAGATCGATCCGGCGGCCGATCTGGAGACCGCGCGGCGCGAGTTCCGTACCTTCCGCGAGAAGTGGGACGAGATCGGCAAGGTCCCGCGCGAACAGATGCACAGACTCGAGAGCCGTGCGCGGGCGCTCGAGAAGCGGCTGCGCGACGCCGAGGACGCCGACTGGGCACGCACCGACCCGGAGGCGCAGGCGCGCGCCGCGCAGTTCACCGAGCGCGCCGACAAGCTCGACGAGCAGGCCGAGAAGGCCGCCGCCGCGGGACGCGACCGTGAGGCCGCGGAGCTGCGGCAACAGGCCGCGCAGTGGCGCGAGTGGGCCAGCGCGGCCCACTCGGCGCTCACCGATCGCTGACGCCCACCAGGTCCCGACGGCCCGGGCGCGGTGCGTTCGCACCGAGCCCGGGCCCGGAACTCAGTCGTCCGACGCGGTCCCCTCAGGAGTCTGGTCGCCCCGAGTCTGGTCGCCCTGCGTGTGGGCATTCTCCGCCGAGTCCGCTTCCGCAGAATCCGCTTCGTCGGCTCTCGCGGCCTTCGCGCTGGGCGCCACCGGTCGCTGGAGCGACAGTCCGAAGGCTTCGCGGTTGGCGGCCTCGGCGCGACGTTCCTGCTCCAGCGCGAGGTGGTAGGAGTTGCGATTCCACACCACTCGGGCCCAGTGGAACACCAGAACGATCGCGACGGCCCAACCCAGCAGCAGACCCGCGCCGGCACCCGACGGCGACGCCGTCTCGTCGACTCCGACGGTGTTCCGGGTCCAGATCGCGAGCATGCCCGCCACCGCGTCGACCGCGGTTCCGGCCAGCGCGATCCAGGCGAGCACCCAGCGACGGGTGATCAACGCGAGCGTCGAGAAGCCGATGCCGAAGATCGCCAGCATGTAGACGAAGATCTCCGACGGCAGCTTGATGTGCTCGGCGGTGGCCTTGTCGGTCATCATCAGCACGTCGAGACCCGTGGCGTCGCCGGCATGCGGCAGAACCAGCGAGACCATTGCGAGCAGCACGCATACGGCGACCACCACGGCCCGGGCACCGGGGTCGATCTCCCCCGCGACCTTCTTCTCGGTCTTTCGGAGCTCGCGCTCGTATCGAGTGAAAGTATCCAGATCGTTCTTACTCATGAACAGCCTCCAGTTCCGCATGCGCTCGTCGGCTCAGGAACGGACTGCACTCCGATCGACGGCATCCCGAGCCCGACGCCGACGGGTGGTGTGGTGGGCAGGGTGCCCGCCTCGTGCGCATCGCCGGCGCGGGTACGACGGTGCGAGAGCACCCCGGCGTCGGCGATCAGATGATGGGGGGCGGCGTCGGTGATCACGGTGGTCACGACATCACCCGGACGGATGCCGCCGGTCCGACCGTCCGCATCGCCGGTCGATAGGAAGTGCACCAGACGTCCGTCGCGGGCGCGTCCGGTCATCCGCCCGGTCGAGGAGCTCTTGCGTCCCTCGTCGGCGACGACGAGCAGTTCCGCCTCGGTCCCGACCAGCGCCGTGTTGCCCTCCAGACAGATCCGCTCCTGGAGCGCGATCAGCCGCTGGTACCGCTCGGTCACCACCTCCGGCGGAACCTGATCGGGCATGGTGGCGGCCGGGGTGCCCGGTCGCGGCGAGTACTGGAAGGTGAACGCGCTCGAGAAGCGCGCCCGCTCCACCACGTCGAGCGTCTCCGCGAAGTCAGCTTCGGTCTCGCCGGGGAAACCGACGATGATGTCGGTGGTGATGGCGGCGTGCGGCATCGCGTCGCGGACGCGGTCCAGGATGCCGAGGAACTTGGTTCTGCGGTAGCTGCGTCGCATGGCCTTGAGGACTCGGTCCGAGCCGGACTGCAGCGGCATGTGCAGCTGCGGGCAGATGTTGGGGGTCTCGGCCATCGCCGCGATGACGTCGTCGGTGAACTCCGCCGGATGCGGCGAGGTGAAGCGCACCCGCTCCAGTCCCTCGATGCCGCCGCACGCGCGCAACAGATCGGCGAACGCCCCGCGGTTGCGCGGGATGTCCGGATCCGCGAACGACATCCCGTAGGCGTTGACGTTCTGGCCCAGCAGGGTCACTTCGAGCACGCCCTGGTCCACCAGTGCCTGCACCTCGGCGAGAACGTCGCCCGGACGCCGGTCCACCTCCTTGCCGCGCAGCGACGGCACGATGCAGAAGGTGCACGTGTTGTTGCAGCCGACCGAGACCGACACCCAACCCGAATACGCCGAATCACGGCGCGCGGGCAGGGTGGACGGGAATCGTTCGAGCGAATCCAGGATCTCGACCTGCGCCTCGTCGTTGTGGCGGGCCCGTTCGAGCAGCACCGGCAGCGAGCCGATGTTGTGGGTTCCGAAAACGACGTCCACCCAGGGTGCGCGGCTGCGGACGGTGTCCTTGTCCTTCTGCGCCAGACACCCGCCGACGGCGATCTGCATCCCGGGTCGCCGCGCCTTCACCGGCGCCAAATGCGACAGATTGCCGTAGAGCTTGTTGTCCGCGTTCTCACGCACCGCACAGGTGTTGAAGACCACCAGATCGGCGTCGTCGCCGTCGTCGGCGGCCACATAGCCCGCGTCTTCGAGGAGGCCCGCGATCCGTTCGGAGTCGTGCACGTTCATCTGACATCCGTAGGTACGGACCGAATAGGAGCGCGGCGCCGTCGCCGCATCCTCGGTCGTCGTCTCTCCCAGGGCCTCAACACTCACATCTCAAGGTTACGTGGCGGGGCAAATCCGTCCGCGTCACACGTACCGCATCGCCGGCATGTCCGGTTCCGCGCGGCGACACGCGGGAACATGCGAAAGAACCCGTGCGGCGACGCGCGTCACAACTAGTTTGTTAGTCATGCCCGACACGAACGTCACACCGATGATCTCGATGAAGAACGTGCAGAAGCACTTCGGCGACCTCCATGTGCTCCGCGACATCGACCTGGAAGTGCCCCGCGGTCAGGTGGTGGTCGTCCTCGGCCCCTCCGGCTCGGGCAAGTCCACCCTCTGCCGGACCATCAATCGACTCGAGCCGATCGACAGCGGCGAGATCCGGGTGGAGGGCGAACTGCTGCCCGCGGAGGGCCGCGACCTGGCCCGGCTCCGCGCCGACGTGGGCATGGTCTTTCAGTCGTTCAACCTCTTCTCGCACAAGACGATCCTCGACAACGTGACGCTCGGACCGATCAAGGTGCGCAAGGCCTCGAAGGCGGATGCCCGCAAACGTGCGGAGGAACTGCTCGACCGCGTCGGCATCGCCGCTCAGAAGGACAAGTACCCGGCTCAGCTCTCGGGCGGTCAACAGCAGCGCGTCGCCATCGCCCGCTCGTTGGCGATGGATCCGAAGGTGATCCTGTTCGACGAGCCGACCTCGGCCCTGGACCCGGAGATGGTCAGCGAGGTCCTCGACGTGATGGTCGCCCTCGCCAAGGAGGGCATGACGATGGTGGTCGTGACGCACGAGATGGGCTTTGCCCGCAAGGCCGCCGACCGCGTGATCTTCATGGCCGACGGTCAGATCGTCGAGGACACCGATCCCGAGACGTTTTTCACCGCGCCGAAGTCCGACCGTGCGAAGGACTTCCTGTCGAAGATCCTGGGAGGCTGACATGGCGACCACTTCCCGCAGACGCCCGTCACGCCGACGCCGCGCACTGCCGGCGCTGATCCTCGCGATCGCCCTGGCACTGCCCGCCGTGGCCGCGTGCGGCAGCACCGAACCGCGCGACCTCGTCGAGTCGATCAAGTCCGGCAAGGTCGTCCTGGGCACCAAGTACGACCAGCCCGGGCTCGGTGTGCAGCAGCCGGACGGTTCGGTGGTCGGTTTCGATCCGTCGGTCTCCGAGTACGTCGTCGACCACATCGCCGACCGGCTCGGCGTACCGCATCCGGAGATCACCTGGCGCGAGACACCCTCCGCTCAGCGCGAGACCCTCATCGGCAACGGTGAGGTCGACATGATCGCCGCGACGTACTCGATCAACGAGGCGCGCGCGAAGAAGGTGGCCTTCGCGGGCCCCTACCTCGTGACCTACCAGGGGCTCCTGGTCCGCAAGAATGACTCGTCCCTGAACTCGCTGATGGACCTCAACAACGGCAAGAAACTGTGCTCGGTGAGCGGTTCGACACCGGCGCAGAACGTGAAGGCTCAGCTGCCGGGCGTCCAGCTCCAGGAGTACGACTCCTACTCCTCGTGCGTGGAGGCGCTGCGCCGTGACAAGGTCGACGCGCTCACCACCGACGAGACGATTCTGGCCGGGTACGCCAACCGCTACCCCGGCGAGTTCAAGCTCGTGTCGATGACCTATCCCAAGGACGCCTGCGTCGGCGGGAAGCTGAAGAAGAAGGGCCAGCCGTTCTCGACCGAGCGCTACGGCATCGGCATGGCGAAGAACTATCCCGACTCGGTCGCGAAGGTCAACGAGGCGCTCGAAGCGATGCTCGCCCCGCTGCCCGGCTCCGACCAGTCCGTCTGGAGCCGGGATCTCCGCGACGCGCTCGGCAACGAGACGATCGATTCGTGGATCGCCCGCGCCGACGCGCCGGGATCGCAGTACAAGCTCTTCCCGGACGTCGGGAATCTCGACTTCCTCACCTCCCCGTCGACGCCCTGCGAAGGAGATGCGTAGATGTCCGACCTATGGCAGAGCATGGGTCCGCAGATCTGGCCCGCGTTCTGGATCACCATCAAACTCACTGTCTATTCGGCGATCGGCGCACTGATCTGGGGTGTCCTGCTGGCCGCCATGAAGGTCTCGCCGGTTCCGGTGATGCGCGGCTTCGCGACCGTGTACGTGAACGTCGTGCGCAACACCCCGCTCACCCTGATCGTGCTCTTCTGCTCCATCGGCCTGTATCAGAACCTCGGTCTCACGCTGGCGACGGAGAGCTCGAAATTCATCGCCACCAACAACTTCCGGCTCGCGGTGCTCGCGTTCGTCCTGTACACGGCGACGTTCGTCTGTGAGACCCTCCGCGCCGGGTTCAACACCATTCCGCTCGGACAGGCCGAAGCCGCTCGATCGCTCGGGCTCACCTTCACCCAGGTCTTCGGACTGATCATCCTGCCGCAGGCGCTGCGCACCGTCATCGCGCCGCTCGGATCGGTGCTGATCGCGCTCACCAAGAACACCACGATCGCCTCGGTGATCGGCGTCGCGGAGGCCTCACTGCTCATGAAGTCCGAACTCGAGACCCACGGCGACCAGATCCTGCTGATCTTCGCCATCATCGCCATCGGATTCATGATCATCACCCTCGCGGAGGGTGCGGTCTTCGGATGGGCCGCCAAGCGATGGGCGGTCAAGCGATGAGCGATCAGTCGACCGTCCTCTACGACGCGCCCGGGCCGCACGCCCGGCGCCGCAACCTGATCACCGCGGTCGTCTTCGTCGTGATCCTGATCGCGATCGCCGCGTACATCATCAAAGTGCTGGCCGACAACGGCCAGTTCGAATCGGACATGTGGCGACCGTTCACCGTCGCCGGGACCTGGACCACCTGGCTGCTGCCGGGTCTGTGGGGAACGATCAAGGCGGCGTTCGCCTCGATCATCCTGGCGCTGGTGGTCGGTACGCTGCTCGGCATCGGACGATTGTCGGACCACCGGGCGGTGCGTGCCGTCTGCGGTCTGATCGTCGAGGTCTTCCGTGCGATCCCGGTCCTGATCCTGATGTTCTTCGCGTACTACCTGTTCGCCAAGTACGCGGTCGTGCCGTCGTCACAGCTCTCGTTCGCCGCCGTGGTCTTCGGTCTCACCCTGTACAACGGCTCGGTGATCGCGGAGATCCTGCGGGCGGGAATCCAGTCGGTTCCCAAAGGACAGTCCGAAGCCGCCCTGTCGATCGGCATGCGCAAGTCGCAGATGATGCGGATGATCCTGCTGCCGCAGGCGGTGACCGCGATGCTGCCCGCGTTGATCTCGCAGATGGTGATCGCGCTGAAGGACAGCGCTCTGGGCTACGCCTTCGGATACATCGAGGTGGTGCGGTCGGGCATCGTCTCGGCGTCGTACTGGGGCAACTACCTGCCGTCACTGCTCGTGGTGGCGGTGATCATGATCGCGATCAACTTCTGTCTGACGGGCCTGGCGAACTACCTCGAACGCCGTCTGCGCAGCGGCCGGCGCCGGACCGCGGCTCCCGATCCGGATGTCGCCGATCTGGAAGCGATGGAGAACATCCCCGGCTTCACCGGTATCGGCCGGTGAAGCCGGGAGTCAGGCGGAGTGTCGAGCGCGGTCGAGGACTTCCTTGACCACCGATCCGACCATCTCCGGCGGATAGCCGCGGCGACCCAGGGCCCCTGCGAGCCGCCGATACGCCTTGGCCCGGATCTCGCGGTCACCGAGTTGTTCGCCGGAGACGTTCAGCTTCTTCTCCGCGAGCCGGACGGCGATCTCCCGCTCGTCCTCGGGATCGATCTGGTCCAGTGCCTGCGCCGCGGTCTCATCGTCGATCCCCTTGGTCCGCAGTTCGCGTTTGAGAGCCAGCCGCCCGCGACCGGAGTGCGCATGCCGCGATCGAACCCATTCGGCGGCGAAGTCGGCGTCGTCGAGCAGCTTCCACTCGTCGAGCCGGCGCAAAGTCTGCTCCACCTCGTCCGGGGTGAAGCCGCGTGCGTTCAGACGGTCACGCATCTCCGCCCGGCTCCGGGCCCGGGTCCCCAGGAGCCGCAGCGCAGCATCCCAGGGCGACGGGCCGGACCGGGCCGCCGTATCGTCGGACATAGGTGGATCAGAAGTCGACGGGCTCGGGGGCGATCTCGTCGGCGTCCGCGGCGGGACGACCGATGCCGAGCTTGTCCTTGATCTTGCTCTCGATCTCGTTCGCGACATCGGGATTGGCGATGAGGAACTTACGGGCGTTCTCCTTGCCCTGCCCCAGCTGATCGCCCTCGTAGGTGAACCACGAACCCGACTTGCGGATGAAGCCCTCGGCCACGCCGAGATCGATCAGCGAACCCTCGCGGCTGATGCCGTGCCCGTACAGGATGTCGAACTCCGCCTGCTTGAACGGCGGCGCCACCTTGTTCTTGACGACCTTGACGCGCGTCCGGTTGCCGACCGCGTCCGTGCCGTCCTTGAGCGTCTCGATCCGCCGGACGTCCAGTCGCACAGACGAGTAGAACTTGAGGGCCTTGCCGCCGGTCGTGGTCTCCGGCGAACCGAACATCACACCGATCTTCTCGCGCAACTGGTTGATGAAGATCGCGGTGGTGTTGGAGTTGTTGAGACCGGAGGTCATCTTGCGCAGGGCCTGGCTCATGAGCCGTGCCTGCAGTCCGACGTGGCTGTCGCCCATCTCGCCCTCGATCTCCGCCTTGGGCACGAGCGCCGCCACCGAGTCGATCACCAGGATGTCGAGCGCACCCGAGCGGATGAGCATATCCGCGATCTCCAGTGCCTGTTCTCCGGTGTCCGGCTGCGAGACCAGCAGCGCGTCGATGTCGACACCCAGCTTCGCCGCATACTCGGGATCGAGTGCATGTTCGGCGTCGATGAACGCGGCGATGCCGCCTGCGGCCTGAGCGTTCGCGACGGCGTGCAGGGCGACGGTGGTCTTACCCGAGGACTCCGGGCCGTAGACCTCCACGATCCGGCCGCGCGGGAGGCCGCCGATGCCGAGTGCGATGTCGAGGGCCACCGAGCCGGTCGGGATGACCTCCATCGGCGGGCGGGCGTCCTCACCCAGACGCATCACCGAGCCCTTGCCGAAATTCTTGTCGATCTGAGCCAGCGCCAGATCCAGTGCCTTCTGCCGATCAGTCACGGGTGCCATCGGTCTCTCCTCCGGGTGCTCTGCTGTATTGGAACGTTGCTGTGGATACGAACGTCTTCCGCTTTCGTGACCACACGGTAGGAGACGGGTGTGACATTTCCGCCCGGGCCCGTTCGTACGGTCATTAAATTGGACGCACCAGAGCGCGCTCCGGTTCCATTACAGGATAGCGAACAGATGTTCGACGGCAATCCGACACGCCGGATCCGGCGATCACCAGCGTTCCGGCGGTACGTCGAATTCGCGGCAGAGTGCCCGCCACACCAGCTTCGGATCCACTCCCTGCTCGATGGCCTCCCGGCCCGTGCGGCCGCCCAGTTCCATCAGCACCAGATCGGTCAGCAGACCGTCGGCCCGCTTTCTGCCGAACTCTGCCTCGGTGAGTTCGGCGAACTCCGTCAGACGCATGGTTCCATTCTCCACGATCGCCGGACCGCCGCCACCGACGGTCCGGACGTGCAGGTGTTCACCTCGGCCCGGTCCATCGCCGATACGCGGCGTGCGCGACCCGCACCGGATCGACGACGCCCGAGACGGTGGCGGCGACCCGCCGGGCGGCGTCGGCGTGACGCCGATCGTCCAGCACTCCGGCGATCGCCTCCGCCAGTGCGGCGGTGGTGGCCGGGCGCACCAGCCGTCCGCAGCCGATCCGCGCGACCCGGTTGGCGAGCTCCCACTGATCACCGCCGCCGGGCACGGTAACCACGGGCACTCCCGCGAGCAGCGACTTCGCGAGCAGGCCGTGACCGCCTCCACAGATCACCAGGTCGGCGTCCGGGAGGAGTTCGTCCTGACGGCCCGTCGCCGCGACCAGCCGGTCGGGCAGCACCTCGGCATGCGGTGGCTGCAGGGCGGAGTACACCACCCGCAGCGGTCGCGTGGACTGCAGGTCGGCGAGCGCGGCCAGTGCCGCGGCGCCGAGATCGCCCGCCCCCGTGGCCGCTGTGGACGGCGCGACCACCACGAGCGGGCCGTCGCCCTCGGGCCGAACGAAACAGTCGTCGGTCGGTTCGAACAGCAACGGTCCGATCAGGTGGGTGCGCTCAGGCCAGTCCGGGCGCGGAACCTCCAGTCCCGGCAGGGTCGCGACGAATCGTGCGAGGGGCGTCGACTCATCCGGGAGGCCGATGCTCCGTCGGGCGCCGCGGCGCTGTCGACGGCCCTTGGCCACAGCGGGTGCGGCGCTCGCACGCAGGAGCGCGTCGCGCAGCCGCCCGCCGATTCCCTCGCCGGCGGCCAGTCCCGCGCCGATCGGCGGCAGGCCGGCCGACTGCTCGTAGAGCGGATGCGGCGAGAGCTCGATCCAGGGCAGACCGACCAGCTCGGCCGCCCAGGCCCCGGCCACCGTGATGACGTCGCTGACGACGAGGTCGAATCCGCCGGTCGCCAGTTCCGGAGCCAGGGCCGTCGCCATCCGCGCGGCCCGTACGCTCAGTTTGGCTCCGGCATCGTCATCGTCCTCATCGGGCAGAGCCGCCAGTCCCGGCAGCGGACGCACCTCGAGGCCCCGGCGCGCTGCCGCCGCGGTCCACCGCTCACCGGTGTAGACGACCACGCGGTCGCCTGCCGTACGCAGCGATGTGGCCAGGCCCAGCGCCGGAAATGCGTGTCCGGCGTCGGACCCGGCCACGATCGCGATGCGCAACGGGCCCGTCTCGGACCCGTCGTCACGGCTGCCGGAGCTGTCGAGGGTGCTCAGCTCTGTTCCGGGGTCTGCGGGGCGGGCGCAGCGCCGTCCTGCTCCACCTGGCCCGCCGGGGCGCCCTGTGCGCCGGCGGTCTGCCCCGGCGCGAGCGATCCACCGTTCATGCTGGCCCGGATCTGCTCGAGCCGGGCGTGGCCGGCGAGCTGGACGCCCGCGGCCTCCACCTCCTGCATGCGTCCGGCGACGGTGCCCTTGGCGAGCTCGGCCGACCCCAGGGCATTGGCGTAGCGACGCTCGATCTTGTCGCGCACCTGCTCGAGGTTCGGCGTGTTGCCGGGAGCCGAGAGCTCGCTCATCTGGTTCAGCGAAGCACTGACCTGCTCCTGCATCTTCGCCTGTTCGAGCTGGCTCAGGAGCTTGGAGCGTTCGGCGAGCTTCTGCTGCAGAGCCATGGCGTTGCGCTCGACGGCCTGCTTGGCCTGCGCTGCGGCCTGCAGGGACTGATCGTGCAGCACCTTGAGGTCTTCGACGTTCTGCTCTGCCGTCACCAGCTGCGCCGCGAAGGCCTCGGCGGCGTTGGTGTACTCGCCCGCCTTCGCACTGTCACCGGCGGCCGCGGCCTGGTCGGCGAGCGTGAGCGCCTGGCGCGCATTGCCCTGCAGCTTCTCGATCTCCTCGAGCTGGCGGTTGAGCCGCATCTCGAGCTGCCGCTGGTTGCCGATGACCGCCGCTGCCTGCTGGGAGAGCGCCTGGTGCTGCCGCTGCGCGTCCTCGATCGCCTGCTGGATCTGCACCTTCGGATCGGCGTGCTCGTCGATCTTAGAATTGCCCAGCGCCATCATGTAGTTCCAGAACTTCACAAACGGATTGGCCATCGGTCTTCCAAACTCCTCGTTGCGCGGGTCGCGTCGTCGTTCGATCGATCACGCGGCGGCAAGTGCCGCGGGCACACCCGCGTCGTCCACCGAATCTTCCTGGGGGGCAATGACTTCGACAAGGCTATCGGACGCTCCGACGGGCCGGCCCGCCGGCTGCATCAGGCCCGCGACCTGGAAGAGCACCTCGCCGATCGGCACGTCGAGCGCCTCGCAGATCGACGCCAGCAGCTCGCTGGAGGCCTCCTTCTGCCCGCGTTCGACCTCGGAGAGGTAACCGAGCGACACCCTCGCGTCGGTCGAGACTTCACGCAATGTGCGTCCCTGACCGTTCCGAACACGGCGCAGCTCATCGCCGATCGCCTCACGCAAGAGCAGAGTCACGCGCGGACCTCCTCACGATTCTCCAGGAGCCCGGGGGTCGGGCCGTCGATTCCATCAATAGCCTGTGCCGTCGACCCTAGCCGAATTCCCGACCGGCCGCCGCCGACATACCGCACGCCGCGGCGCTCCCGCGCACGCCCGGCACACTCGGATCTCAACGCCGTGGGCCCCTGGCCTATTCCGCGCCGCGCCGCAGCACGACGGCCCGCCAGACGTAGTCGAGTCCGGTGACCACCGTCGCGACCAGCGCGGCTGCCATGATCGCCCACGCGGCGGTGTGCCACGCTCCCGAGAGCGGCAGCACGAACAGTCCGATCGCCACCGACTGAAGCAGGGTCTTGAGCTTGCCGCCCCGGCTGGCCGGGATCACTCCGTGGCGCAGCACCCAGAAGCGCAGCAGCGTCACTCCGATCTCCCGCGCCAGAATCACGCCGGTGACCCACCAGGGCAACTCCGCCAGGATCGACAGGCCGATCAGCGCCGCGCCGATGAGCGCCTTGTCCGCGATCGGATCGGCCATCTTCCCGAAGTCGGTCACCAGGTTCATGCCGCGCGCCAGGCGGCCGTCGAGCTGGTCGGTGAACGCGGCGACCGCGAAGACCACGAAGGCCGCGATCCGCCAGCTCACCGATTCCCCGTCGTCGACGAAGAGCAGGACCACGAACACCGGGACCAGGACGATGCGGAACACCGTGAGTGCGTTGGCGATGTTCACCACGGGCACCGGGGCCGCATCCTCGCCGAACACACGGCGTACAGGCTCAGTCACGTGATCAAGCCTAACGTCACGCTTTTCTCAGACTCCCGAAGGGCGCGCTCGGACCTGCGGCTACTCTCGATGGCATGCTGAGCGAACAACCCGATTCCCGCACCGGCGAGCCCTCATCGGTCCTCGTCCGCCGTGCCCGGACATCGGATGTTCCCCGCATCAAGGAACTGATCGACATCTACGCCGGCAAGATCCTGCTCGACAAGAACCTGGTCACCCTCTACGAGTCGGTCCAGGAGTTCTGGGTCGCCGAAGACGGCGGAGAGGTGGTCGGTTGCGGCGCCCTGCACGTGATGTGGTCGGACCTCGGCGAGGTCCGCACCGTCGCCGTCGACACCGCGCACGCCGGTCGCGGCATCGGGCACAAGATCGTCGACCGGTTGATGGATGTGGCCCGCGAACTCGAATTGGAGCGGGTCTTCGTCCTCACCTTCGAGACGCAGTTCTTCTCGCGGCACGGCTTCGTGGAGATCGACGGCACCCCGGTCTCCCGCGAGGTCTTCGAGGAGATGTGCCGGTCGTACGACACAGGTGTCGCCGAGTTCCTCGATCTCAGCTTCGTCAAACCCAACACCCTCGGAAACACCCGGATGCTCGCGCATCTGTGACCGCCACGGAAGGACATCGGACATGGCCGGCTTCTTCGCCGTCGAATACACCTACGCCCCGGAGGCCGCGGCGGTGCGGGACCGGTTCCGCCCCGAACACCGGACCTGGCTGGGTGCACAGCACGAGGCCGGCCGTCTCCAGTTCGTTGGTCCGTACTCCGACGGCAGCGGCGCGCTCCTGATGATCACGGCCGACGACGCCGACGCCGCGCGCGACCTGCTTGCGCAGGACCCGTTCGCGCGCGAGTCGGCCGTCGCCGCCGTCTCCGTCAAAGAGCTGACGCAGGTCTTCGGCCCCTACTGACGCGAGGGTCCGACGTCGGCCGCGTCGCGACTGCGCTTGCGGCTGACCACCAGGCTGGCCACCGTGGTCACCAGCAGGGTGCCGCCGATGATGCCCAGCGACAGAGGAGTGCCGATCTCCGGCACCGGAACGGACTCGCCGCCGTTGATGAACGGCAGCGTGTTCTCGTGGAGCGCGTGCAGGACCAGCTTCACGCCGATGAAGGCCAGGATCAGCGACAGACCGTACGAGAGGTAGATCAGCCTGTCGAGCATGCCCCCGAGCAGGAAGTAGAGCTGCCGCAGACCCATCAGCGCGAAGGCGTTGGCGGTGAACACCAGGTACGGCTCCTGGGTGAGTCCGTAGATCGCCGGAATGGAGTCGAGGGCGAACAGCACGTCGGTGAAACCGATGATGATCAGCACCACCAGCAGCGGTGTGATGTAGCGCTTGCCGTCGATCTTGGTGGTGAGACGGTCACCGTCGTAGACGTCGGTGGCGCGGAACCACTTCTTGACGAACCGTTCGAGCCGGCTCTCGCGCTCGCGTTCGTGCACGGCGGGCTCGTCGCTCTCCTTGAGCAGCTTCACCGCCGTCACGAGCAGGATGAGCCCGAACAGATAGAACACCCAGCTGTAGGCGTTGATGGCGGCGGCGCCGACTGCGATGAAGGCGCCGCGCATGACGAGCGCCATCACGATGCCGAGGAGCAGCACCTTCTGCTGGTAGACGCGCGGCACGGCGAACGACGTCATGATGACCACGAACACGAACAGGTTGTCGACCGAGAGCGCCTTCTCGGTGACGTAACCGGCGAAGTACTCGCCGCCGTAGGTTCCGCCCCATTTCCACCAGACGAATCCGCCGAACAGGACGGCGATGCCGATGTAGACCGCCGACCAGAATCCGGACTCGCGGAGCGTGGGCTCATGCGGGGTACGGACGTGGGCGAAGAAGTCGAAGACGAACAGGCCCAGGATCACCGCCCCGGTGACCAACCAGGTCACGACAGTGACATTCATGTATTCCTCCAACACGTAGCACGAAGCGACGATGCTGGAGGTCTCTCCCACCGGCGGCGCCGGCGGCGGCCCCGGGAGCGGTGCACGGCATCCGATCCGCGGATGCCGCACCACCGTTCCGTACTGACGGGAACGCCTGCGAAGCGGGGATACTCCCCTCCAAGATCTCCGTCAGTTTAACGGATCGGCGTCCTCGCCGCCTCCCCCGGTGATCGAGGCGATGACACCGGCGAGGTCCTCGGGCTTGACCAGGACCTCGCGGGCCTTCGATCCCTCGCTGGGGCCGACGATGCCGCGCGTCTCCATCAGGTCCATCAACCGGCCTGCCTTGGCGAATCCGACGCGCAGCTTCCGCTGGAGCATCGACGTCGAACCGAACTGGCTCGACACCACGAGCTCGATGGCCTGCAGCAGATCGTCGAGATCGTTGCCGATGTCGGCGTCGATGTCCTTCTTCTCGCCGGCCTTGGCCGTCGTGACGCCTTCGGTGTAGTCCGGTTCGGACTGCTCGCGGGTGAACTCGACGACGGCCGAGATCTCCTCGTCGGTGATGAACGCGCCCTGCATGCGGATCGGCTTGTTCGCACCCATCGGGAGGAACAGACCGTCGCCCATGCCGATCAGCTTCTCCGCCCCCGGTTGGTCGAGGATCACCCGGGAATCGGTCAGCGAACTGGTGGCGAAGGCCAGTCGGCTCGGGACGTTCGTCTTGATCAGGCCGGTGACCACGTCCACCGACGGTCGCTGCGTGGCGAGGACCAGGTGGATGCCCGCGGCACGCGCCTTCTGCGTGATGCGGACGATCGCCTCCTCCACGTCACGCGGCGCCGTCATCATCAGATCGGCGAGCTCGTCGACGATCGCGACGATGTACGGGTACGGCTTGTACACCCGCTCCGATCCGAGCGGAGTGGTGATCTCACCCGATCGGACCTTGGCGTTGAAGTCATTGATGTGCCGCACCCGGGACGCCTTCATGTCCTGGTAGCGCTGCTCCATCTCCTCCACCAGCCAGGCGAGCGCGGCCGCCGCCTTCTTCGGCTCGGTGATGATCGGTGTGATCAGATGCGGAATGCCCTCGTACGGCGTGAGTTCCACCATCTTCGGATCGATGAGGATCATCCGCACCTCTTCGGGTGTGGCGCGGGTCAGCAGCGACACGAGCATCGAGTTCACGAAGCTCGACTTGCCCGAACCGGTGGAACCCGCCACCAGCAGATGCGGCATCTTCGCGAGGTTGGCGCTCACGAAGTCGCCCTCGATGTCTTTGCCGAGACCGATGACGAGCGGATGATTCTCCTTGCGCGTCGTCGGCGCCGCGAGGACGTCCGAGAGGCGCACCATCTCACGGTCGGAGTTCGGCACCTCGATGCCGACCGCCGACTTGCCCGGGATCGGCGCCAGCAGACGCACGTTGTCGGTGGCGACGGCGTAGGCGATATTGCGCTGCAACTGGGTGATCTTCTCGACCTTGACGGCCGGACCCAGCTCCACCTCGTACCGCGTCACCGTCGGACCCCGGGTGTATCCGGTGACCGCGGCGTCGACCTTGAACTGCTCGAGCACACTGTTGATGCGGTCGATCATCTCGTCGTTGGCAGAGGTCCCCAGCTTGGCGGGCTCGCCCTGCACCAGCAGGTCGGCCGGCGGCAGGAGATATCCCGATTCGGGGTCCTGATCGAGGAACGAACCGCCCGACGGCGCTGCGGGAGGAGCGGTCGTGACCGGCTTGCGAGCGGCCGCCGGTGCGGGAGCGGGCGCCGGCCGGCGGCGCGGGCGCGCCGCGGGAGTCGGCTCGTCCGACTCGTGGTCGTCGGCCTCGAAGGCATCGCTGTCGAGAGCACCGGAGTCGAGAGCGCCGCCGTCCAGACCGTCGTCGCCGAGGACATCGCTGAGGTCGCCCAGCGGCGCGGTCGGATTGTCGTCGACGGGAACGTCGAAGGAAGGCTCCCCCGCCCCGGGCCGGCGTGCGGACGCCGGCAGCGGCGCGTCGATCAACGGCTCGGTCAGCAGATCGGCCATGTGCGAGTCGCGGTCCTGCCCGGCGGTCCTGCGCCTGCGCGGCGACGCACCGCCGGAGCGGGGACGGCGCCGCGTATCGGGCGGGTAGTTCCGGTACGGGTCGCCGTAGTCGATCGCCGCGTCCGGATCGGCACGGCGCTCGTCCGCCGCATCCGGCTTCGGCTCGTCGCCGTAGTCGTCCGGTCCGTACTCGTCGTACTCGTCGTCGGGCCCGTAGTCGTCGGGCCCGTAGTCGTCGTACTCGTAGTCGTACTCCGCCCCCAGGCCCAGGTAGTCCGACGTGGCGGCGACCACCTCGCCCAGTGTCCGTCCGCTGAGGGCGAGCACGCCGAAGGCGGCCAGAAGCAGGAACAGGGGGACGGTGACCCAGACCGTGACCGCGTTCGTCAGCGGCGAACCCAGTACGTAGCCGACGAAGCCCGCCGATCGGGCGCGAGCGTCGTAGCCGGTCGGTGCGCCGTGCATCAGGTGGGTGAGGGCGAGCACCGGAACGGCGATCAGCAACGTCCCGGCGACATTGCGCAGACGACGCTCCGGGTTGGCCGGAAACCTCATCACCAGCACCGCGACGGCGACCAGGAACACGGGGACGCCGTAGGCGAGCGCGCCGAAACCGGCCCGGACGAGCGTGTCGACGAATGCCCCGACCGGCCCCAGTGCGGTGAACCAGACGCCGAGCGCGACCAGCGCTGCGGCGAGTGTGAGAGCCAGACCCGCGCTGTCGCGTCCCTGCGACGGCGCCTCGTCCCGGTGAGCACCGATGCGTGCGACGCCGCCCAGACCGCGTGCGGCGAGGTTCCAGGTCGCCGCTGCGGCCCGGCCCATCCCCCGCGCCACCGACGACCGTTCCGCCGGCCGGCGCTTGAGATCCTGCGAGTGCGCCGGGCGGCGCGCGGTTCCGGCCCGGTCTGCGGGCGGCTTGCGCGCACCGCCGCGGCCGCCCTGTCCGGACTTGGGCCGTGCCGTCGCCGTGGCCCGAGTCCCCCCACGTGAGGCGCCGCTGCGCGACCGGCCGCCGGCCGACGACTTCGGCTTCCCCGAAGTCTCGGATGAGCGGCTGCGCGTTGATGCATTGGAAGCCATGGCCTCCAGCCTAATGCCCGCCAATCACATCAGTCACACTGGCAACACCGCAGAGATCACGGTCGTGTCGATTTCGTGACCGGTTCACAACGTCCGGTGGGCACTGCGCAGGCTCGCTATCGCTGCCGGAGAACCGGAGAACTCCACGTCGACCGGTGCACGGCCGAACGCGAAGAGCAGCAGTTCCCCGACCGAGCCGGACACTCCCACCGGCTGGCCGCGGCCCACGCTCATCACCTCCCGACCGTCCCCGGTGCGCAGGGTGGCCCGCACGGGAGAGCCCGCCATGATCCGGCGTCCCACCGTCCGCAGCGGAAGCTCTAGAGCCCGCTCGAGATCCGGCGACACCTGCCGCGGCAGGAACGGACCGGCCGGATCGGCGCCCCCGCGCAGCACGTCCTCGTGATGAACGAACATCTCGGCGAGGTTGAGGAAGCGGTCGGCCACCCGGAACGGCGAGTACCAGGGCGGCCCGTCGGACAACATGGCCAGCAGCTCGTCCCAGGGCTTGTCGGCGTAGCTGTCGGCGACGGCAGCGGTGTGTCCGGCCAGCGGGCCGATGAAGATGCCCGCTGTCGCATCGAGCCTGCGTTCCCGCAGGATCAGGTGGATCGCGAGATCACGGTTGTCCCAGCCCGCACACAGCGTGGGGGCGTCGGGCCCCGTCCGGCGCATCGTCTCGACGAGCGCCGCCCGCTCGGATCGGGCGAGATTCACCGCCGCTCCCCCACCGCGATGACGGTCGGGACGATCATCGGCCGGCGCCGGTACTTCTCAGCCACCCATCGACCCACCGCGCGCCGCACGCCCTGAGCGATCCGGTGGGTGTCGGTGACCCCTTCGTTGGCCAGTTCGACGAGCGCCTTGTTCACCAGTTCGGCGGCGTCGTTCAGGGCGCCGGGATCGTCGGAGAAGCCGCGGCCGGACACCGTCGGCTTGCTCACCGCGGCACCCGTCGACGCGTCCACCGCCACCGAGATGGAGATGAAGCCGCCTTCGCCGAGCACGAGGCGGTCCGAGAGCGTCGATTCCCCGACGTCGCCGACCGAGAGTCCGTCGACGTAGACGTATCCGACCGGCACGCGGCCGGTGATCCTGGCGCGTCCGTCCACCAGGTCGACGACCACTCCGTCCTCGGCGAGGACGATCCGGTCGGCGGGAACCCCTGTGGCCTCGGCGAGCGCGGCATTGGCGCGCAGGTGGCGCCATTCACCGTGCACGGGCATGGCATTCGACGGGCGCACCGCGTTGTAGAGGTACAGCAACTCGCCCGCGGAGGCATGGCCGGAGACGTGGACCTTGGCGCTGGCCTGGGTCACCACGGTGGCGCCGCGCTTGGCGAGACCGTTCACCACGGCGAACACGGAGTTCTCGTTGCCCGGGATCAGCGACGACGCGAGGACCACGAGGTCGTCGGCGCGGATGTTGATCTGGCGGTGCTCACCGCGGGCCATGCGCGAGAGGGCCGAGAGCGGCTCTCCCTGCGAGCCGGTGGAGATGAGCACCAGCCGGTGGTCGGGCAGGGTGGCCGCGGTGTCCATGTCCACCACCACGCCGTCCGGCACGGTGAGGTAACCGAGGTCTTGCGCGATCTGCATGTTCCGGACCATCGACCGGCCGACGAAGGTCACGCGCCGACCGTGCCGGTGTGCCACGTCGACGATCTGCTGGATCCGGTGGACGTGGCTCGCGAACGAGGCGACGATCACGCGCTGGCGGGCCTTGCCGATGACGGTGTCGAGGACGCCGCCGATCTCACGCTCGGGGGTGACGAAACCGGGGACCTCGGCGTTGGTCGAGTCCACCAGGAACAGGTCGACGCCCTCGTCGCCGAGTCTGCTGAAGCCGGCCAGGTCGGTGAGACGGTTGTCCAGCGGCAGCTGATCGAGCTTGATGTCGCCCGTGTGCAGGACCAGACCGGCCGGCGTACGGATCGCGACGGCGAGCGCGTCGGGGATCGAGTGGTTCACCGCGAAGTACTCGCAGTCGAATCCGCCGTGCGAGAGGCGATCGCCCTCGGCCACCTGGACCAGCTTCGGCCGCAGGCGGTGTTCGCGGCACTTGGCCGCGACCAGTGCGAGCGTGAACCGGGAACCGACGATCGGGATGTCGCCGCGGAGCTTGAGCAGGAAGGGCACTGCGCCGATGTGGTCTTCGTGGCCGTGCGTCAGGACCACCGCTTCGATGTCCTCGACGCGGTCTTCGATGTAGCCGAAGTCGGGCAGGATCAGGTCGACGCCGGGCTGCTGGTCCTCGGGGAAGAGCACGCCGCAGTCCACGACGAGCAACTTGCCGTCGTACTCGAAGACGGTCATGTTGCGGCCGATCTCACCGATGCCGCCGAGCGCGACGACGCGGAGTCCGCCCTTGGGCAGCTTCGGCGGGGCGGGCAGCCGGTCGATGACGTCGCCCGTGACGCTCGATCCGGTGGCCGCGGCCACCTGCGGAGGCAGTTTCGCGGCACCTGAATCGGCCGCCCGCGCCTTGTTCGGGTGGTCGGCGGGCGGGCCCGCCTTGCGTGAGGCCCGCCGACGACCGCCGCCCTTGCGGCCGCCCCCGTCGGCGTTGCCGTTACCGCTGTTGTCGCCGGCGGTGTTGTTGCTGTTGTCGGCCATCAGGAGATCACCTCGGCTGCGCGCAGATCCGTGATGAGTGCTTCGATCTGGGCGGGTTCGGCCGCGACCTGCGGCAACCGCGGATCCCCCACTTCCAGACCGGTGATGCGCAGGGCCGTCTTGACCATGCACACTCCGCCGAGCCGACCCATCGCGTCGACCAGCGGTGCCATCGAGTCGGCGAGCCGGCGCGCCTGCGCGAGGTCGCCGGCGAGCACGGCGGCCCGCAGATCGCGGAGCCGGCCCGGCACGAGATGGCCGATGACGCTGACGAAACCGGTGGCGCCGATCGACAGCCACGGCAGGTTCAGTGCGTCCTCCCCGGACAGGTACTCCAGGTCGGTGGCCGCCAGGATCTTCGACGCCGCATGCAGATCGCCCTTGGCGTCTTTGACGGCTTTGATGTTGGGGTGCTCGGCGAGGCGCAGGATGGTCTCGGTCTCGATCGGGATCACCGACCGCGGCGGGATGTCGTACAGCATCACCGGCAGACTCGACGCGTCGGCGATGGTGCGGAAGTGTGCTAGGACACCCGACTGGGGCGGCTTGCTGTAATACGGGGTGACGATCAGCACGCCGTCCGCGCCGATCTCCTCCGCTTCGCGGACGCGCCGCGCCGACTCGGCGGTGTCGTAGCTGCCGGCCCCGTGGACGACCTTCGCGCGGTCGCCGACCGCGTCGAGCGCGACCCGCAGAAGGTCGTTCTTCTCCTGCACCGTGGTGGTCGGCGACTCACCGGTGGTGCCGTTCACGACGATGGCGTCACAGCCCCCGTCGACCAGGTGAGCGGCCAGCTCCGCGGCTTTGTCGAGATCGACCTTCCCCTCCCGAGTGAAGGGGGTCACCATTGCCACCGAAACCGTCCCGAACGGGTGTTCCGCAATTCCTGCGTCAGCCGAGTTCATGCCGCTCAGGCTACCGTCTGACGGGCCGATCGCCGCGCTCAGCCCTCGAATACGAAGGGCGAGGTCGCGACTTCGGTTCCGTCGGCGAGTTCGCCGATTTCGAAGTCCCCGAACGCCGTCGGTGCCACCTCGCGGAGCCGGCGCAGGCATTCCACGGCCAGCTGGCGGATCTCGACGTCCGCGTGCTCGGTCGCCCGCATTCCGATGAAGTGGCGCCAGGCCCGGTAGTTGCCGGTCACGACGATCCGCGTCTCCGTCGCATTCGGCAGCACCGAGCGGGCCGCCTGTCGGGCCTGCTTGTGCCGCAGGATCGCATTCGGGACGTCGGCGAACTTGGCCTCGAGCTCGGCCAGGAGGTCGGCATAGGCGCGCCGCGCCGCGTCGGTCGCTTCGACGAACAACTCCTCGAGGCGCTCGTCACCGCGGATCGCCGGCGGCGCGACCACGTTGGAATCGTGTTCGGGGACGAAGCGCTGCGAGAGCTGCGAGTAGGAGAAGTGGCGATGACGGATCAGCTCGTGCGTGCACGACCGGGAGATCCCGGTGATGTAGAAGGTGCACGTGGCGTGTTCGAACAACGACGTGTGGCCCACCTCCAGGACGTGGCGCAGATAGCCGGCGTTGGTGGCGGTGCGCGGATTCGGCTTGTGCCAGCTCTCGTAGCAGGCGCGACCGGCGAACTCGATGAGGGCCTCGCCACCGTCGGCGTCGGTATCCCAGTCCACCTCCGGCGGCATGAACTGCGTTGCCGCGACCAGCTGGACCTTCAGCGGCACTAATTCGGACACGTCGCAACTCCTCGGCACTGCAGCGGCTCATGACGGGCTCTGCGGGTCATGGCACCCGGACAGCCTCGAGCCTCGATTGTCTCGCATCCGGTTCGTCCTGCGGCATCCGGGCCGGTGGTGCATCATCGGTCCGGTGAGCTCTTCGATCCGCCGCCGTCGCCTCGCGGCCCTCGCCCTGTCCGCCGCCCTGTCCGCCACCGCCCTGTCCGTCACCGTGGTCGTTCCCACGGCCTCCTCTCCGGCCCTGGCCGCACCTGCCGCCGCATCACCGGTGGCCACGGCCGCCGTCACGAACTCGGCGATCACGCCCGGACGGGAGATCGGGCTGGAGGGGACGATCAACACCAGGACGCTCGAGGGCTATCGCGCCGCCGACGGTCGGCATGTCAACGGACTCGTGCTGCGGAGCGACAATCTCTCGCGGCTCACCGCATCCGACATCTCAGCGCTGCGCGCCCGCGGTCTGGCGACGGTGATCGATCTGCGGACCGGTATCGAGCGGGCAGTCCAACCCGACCGTCGCGTGCCCGGCACGCGCCAGGTGAGTGCGGACGTCCTCGGACAGGTGTCGCCGCTGAGTCTGATCGACGTCGCGTCGGCGTATCCGGAATTCGTCACCGACGCCAACGCGCGCGCTCAGCTCCGCACGGCCGTCCTCGAGATCGCGAAGACGGCGAAGACCGGCCGGACCACGCTTTTCCACTGTTCGGCGGGCAAGGACCGCACCGGCTGGGTGGCGGCCGTCCTGCTGACCGTCCTCGGTGTCGACCGCGCGACGATCGAGGCGGACTATCTCGCCTCCAACCACTATCGGCGTGCATCGGCCACCGACCCGATCAACGGCGTGGACATCTCGATGCTGAACTCGGCCTTCGCGGCCGCTGATCGCGTTTACGGCTCGATGGACGGCTACCTCCGCAAGGGGCTGCGCCTGACGGATGAGGACGTCGACTCGCTCCGGAGCAGCCTGCTGAGCTGAGGCCCCGGTGGCCGGCGCGGCGCGTCAGCCGCGGACGATGGCGCCCAGCTTCGCGTAGGTGTCCTGCCAGCCGTGGACGGCGACCGCGTCGATGCCGAGTTCAGCCACCGGACGGTCGTTGCCGCCCTCGTCGAGACGGTCGCCGAAGAACAGGATGTCGTCGGTGCCCAGGCCGAGGATCTCCATCAGACGGCGCGCCCCGTAGGCCTTGTCGATCCCCTTCGCCGTGATGTCGACCGACGTCGATCCGCCGCTGCGGACCTCGAGGTCGGGCAGCCGCTCGGCGGCGTACGCACGCAGCGACTCCTTCTTGCGCCCGTCCGGATCCCACGCCGCCTTCGCGTCGACCGGCGCGGACTGGCCGAGCGCGGAGAAGGTGACCTGACTGCCGCGGTCCTCCAGGATCGGGCCCCAGGTCTTCTCCTCCCAGAGCCCGAGCTCACGTGCGCCGGCCTCCACCACCCGCATGGCCTCGGCCTTCTGGTGGTCGGAGAGGTCCTCGGCGTACACCGTCTCCCAATCCCGGCCGGACCACCGGACGTAGCGGGTGCCGTTGGTGGGCATCAGGTGCAGGTTGCCGCGGTCCGCGAAGTCGCCGAGCCGGTCGAGCACCTGCGACTGGAACTGCCCGTACTGACCGCCGGAGATGATGCAGCCCATGCTTCCGGCGAGCAGTTCCCGGAACAGCCCGACCATCTCGTCGCTCATCGCGGTCTTCGACGGCGCCAGGGTGTCGTCGAGATCGAACATGACGAGTCGGTAGGTCTTGCCGTTGTGCGTGACGGACACGTGTCCACCCTTCCGTTAAGTGTGCGCGCAGAAGTGTAGCCGGGCGCCGGTCCCGGGCCGGTGCGGGTCAGTCCCCGGCGATGACCCAGTCGAAGGCCTGCGCCTTGGACCGCGCTCCCTGCGCGGCCTTCGACCGCGACTGTTCACCGAGTTCGGCGAGCAGCCGTTCCCCCGCACGGACGAGGTCCGCGAGCACGGCCGGCGTCAGGAATCCGGGGCGAGTGGCGAAGAGGAGGTCCTCACTCGCGGTGTTGCCGCTGGCGCCGGGAGCGAACGGGCAGCCGCCGAGTCCGCCGAGCGCACCGTCCACCAGTCGGGCGCCGCCGTCGGCGGCGGCCAGCGAGTTCGCGACGCCCATCCCCCAGGTGTCGTGTCCGTGGAAGACGAGCCTGCGTTCGCCCGCGCAGACGGTCGCGAACAGGTCGCGCACCTGATCGGGGTGGGCCTGGCCGAGCGTGTCGGCGAGCACCACGTCGTCGGCGTCCGCCGTGCGCGGGTCGGCGACGATGCCGCGGACACGATCCGGGTCCACCGGACCGTCGAACGGGCAGGTGAACGCGGTGGCCAGACAGAGTTGGATGCGGCCGCCCGCCTCCTTGGCCGCCGCGACGGCTCGCGGCATGGCGGCGACGCTGTCCTCGGCGGACCGGCCGATGTTCGCCTTGTTGTGCGCGTCCGACACCGACAGGCAGTACTGAAAGTTCCGGACGCCCGCCGCGGCGGCCTTCTCGACGTGTCTCGGGGTGGCGACCCACACCCAGCAGCGGTCGAGTTCGTCCGGCGTCAGTTGCGCGACGATGTCGAGGGTGCCCGCCATCGGCGGAACCAGATCGGGCCGCGCCATCGAACCGATCTCGAGTTCGGGCACACCCGCCGCCAACAGGGTGCGTGCCAGTGCCACGCGGACTTCGACGTCGAGCACCTTGCCGGTGAGCTGCAGTCCGTCACGCAGGGTCACGTCCCGGAGTGCGACCTGCGAATAGTCCGTGGCTCCGGAGGCCGACTGCGCGCTCATCGCCGTCCTCCCAGAAAACGCGCGCGGATCTCGTCGGTGTGCTCACCCAGGTCGGGGCCGACCGAGCGGATCGGCAGCGAGGTCTCGCCGAGTACCGGGACGATGCCCGGGAACGCGACCCGGCGCGGCTCGGGGCCGCCGGCGTCGACGTCGAACTCCTGAATCATGTTCCGCGCGCGGTACTGCTCGTCCGCGACGATGTCGGCGGCGGTGTAGATCGGACCCGCGGGGACGGCCGCGTCGTCGAGCACGGCGAGCACCTCGTCGCGCGACCTCGCGCCGGTCCACTCCCCGATCGCCGCGTCGATCTCGTCGCGCCGCCGCCACCGGCCGTCGTTGGTGGCCAGATCGGGGTCGTCGGCGAGATCGTCGCGGCCGATCGCCCTCATATAGCGGGGGAAGATCGCATCCGCGTTGCCCGAGATGACGACGGAACTGCCGTCCCGGCAGAGATAGCCGTTCGACGGTGCGATGCCCTCCATGCGTCCGCCGGTCCGTTCTCGCTTCACCCCGTACGCCCCGAGGTCGGGCACCAGCGACTCCATCATCGAGAAGATCGCCTCGTTCAGGGCGACGTCGACGATCCGATCGGCCAACGGCAGGCCGGGCTCACCGTCGCCGCCGCGGTTCTCGTCGCGCCTGCGCAGACGCTCGTAGAGCGCCATCACGGCGCCGAAGGCTCCGTAGAGTCCGGCGATCGAATCCCCTATCGAGACCCCGACGCGCACCGGCGGCCGGTCGGGGTCGCCGACCAGTTCGCGGAACCCGCCGTAGGCTTCGGCGACCGCCGCGAAGCCCGGCCTTTCCGAATAGGGGCCGGTCTGACCGAACGCGGAGATGCGGACGAAGATCAGGTCCGGGTTCGCCTCGCTGAGCGCCTCGGGGCCCAGCCCCCAGCGCTCCAGAGTTCCGGGACGGAAGTTCTCGAGAACCACGTCGCAGTGCGCGGCAAGGCTTTTGACGTCCTCGCGCCCCTGTTCGGTCTTGAGGTCGAGCACCACGGACTTCTTGTTCCGGTTGATCGTCCGGAACAGCATCGACGTCTCGCCGTCGTACAGCCGCCAGTTGCGGAGTTCGTCGCCGGTCTCACGTTCGATCTTGATGACCTCGGCGCCGAAGTCGGCCAGCATGCGCCCGGCGGTCGGCGCCGCGATGTAGTTGCCGAGCTCGAGCACCCGGACCCCGTCGAGCGGCAGCCTCCGCTGGTGTTGTGGAGAGTTCACGCCTGCCAGCCTATTAGCCGCGGGCGGCTTCGGAGCGCAAGGCGGGACCGAGGTCGCCGCGTCCGGTGACCTCCACCCGGTCGAGGCCGCGCCAGTCGGCCAGCGCCGCCAGGTCGACGGCCAGCGACCGCGCGACCCGCGCGGTGTCGGCGCCCGGCTCCGCGTGTGCCGAGAGCACCCGGAGGACGCCCGCGGCGCGGTCGGCTTTGAGGTCGACGCGAGCCGTCAGTTCCTCGTCCATCAGATACGGCAGCACGTAGTAACCGTGCACCCGTTTGTGCTCGGGTACGTAGATCTCGATCCGGTAGCGGAAGCCGAAGAGCCGCTCGGTGCGCGGGCGGTAGAACACCAGCGGATCGAAGGGCGACAGCAGCGTCGAATGCGGTACTCGGCGCGGCAGCCGCGCGTCGCGGTGCAGATAGGCGGGCTCGCTCCAGCCGTCGACCCGCACCGGCGTCACCACTCCGGCGTCGACGAGGTCGCCCAGCACGTCGCGGACCTCGGCGGTCCGCAAGCGGTAGTAGTCGGCCAGGTCGGCCGCCGTCGCGACCCCGTGCGCGGCCGCGGCGCGGGACACCAGCTCGCCGTGCGCATCTCGCCGGCCGACCGTGACACCGACGCGCTCGGCGCCGGCGATGCGCTCGGCGAGGTCGTAGTGCCGGTGGAAGTGCGGGCTCCGCACGGCCGACAGCGAGCCGGCGGCGAACATCGCCTCGCACAGATGCTTCACCTCACCGCGCATCCACCAGGAGCCGCGCTCGGCCGGAGCCCGCGTGATGCCGAGCGCGTCCTCGATCTCGCGCGGGGTCATCGCACCTTGATCGGTGATCACGGCGAGCACGTCGGCCGCACGGGACCTGTTGCGCTGCAGCACCTCTCGCGTATGGCGGTAGCGGCCGTCGCGATACTCGTCCATCCGCCAGCCGAACAGCGGCCAGTCGTCGACCGGAACCAGTGCCGCCTCGTGTGCCCAGTACTCGGCGAGCAGCCGCGGGCTCCGCGCCTGCGGGCGCCAGGCCGCGCCGTCGAGAAGCCCGTCACGATACGCTCCGAGCCGGCTGAACGCGGGGAGGTAGTGCGCTCGCGCGAGGACGTTCACCGAGTCGAGCTGAAGCAGCCGTGTGCGGCTCAGCACTCGTCGCAGATGTCTACGGGTCGGCTCGCCCGCCGGCGGCGGATCCGCGAATCCCTGCGCCGCAAGGGCGATGCGGCGGGCCTGCGCCACCGAGAGTTCGGTGCGCATCGCCGTCATCAGTGCACGGCGTCGAGGGTGATGTACACCGCGGTGCCCTCGTCCGTGGACTTCGCGACAGCCGTGCCGGTGCGGTCGACGCCCTCGAGCCGGATCCCGATCGGCGCCGGTCCGGGATCGAAGTTGCGCCACCAGTTCTTCTTGTCCGGCATCGCGACGCCGACGATCACCTCGTCGGCGCCGCGGCGGCGGTATGCGACCGGCAGCGAGAACTGCTTCCCACTCCGCCGGCCGGTGTAGGTGATCTCGGTCATCGATCTCGACAGCATCCCGCCGACCACGGGCGCCCTCAGAATCGGGGCCACCAGCCTGTTGACACCGTGCGCGACTCGCTGAAACGTGTTCATCTCGACGAGCCTAACCGCGCCGCGCCCGCGCGTCAGCCGGCGGCGTTGATGCGGACCATGTTCCCGGCGGGGTCGCGGAACGCACAGTCCCGCGGCCCCCACGGCTGATCGATCGGCTCCTGGAGCACTTCGGCTCCGGACGCGGAGACCTTCTCGAAGATCGCATCGAGGTCGTCGGAGCGGAACACGATCGGCGGCATCATGCCCTTGGCGACGAGACGGTGGATCGCCTCGGCGTCCTCGGGCGAGCGGCCGCCTCCGGGCTGCGACAGCACCACCTCGACCGACGGCTGATCGGGCAGGCGCAGGGTGACCCAGTGGTGGTCGCCGTTGGCGACGTCGCGCGTCACCTCCAGACCGAGGGCGTCGCGGTAGAAGCCGAGTGCGGCGTCGATGTCGTCGACGGTGATGGGACAGTAGGTCAGTTCGATGTTCGTCATGCGGACAACGCTAGAGGTCCCGCCGTCGCCGTGCTTCTCGAAAACTGCTCGGTTCCCACGGCCGTGCTCCTCGGGGCGTCAGCCGAACGGCATCGGACGCGCGAGGATCTTGGTCATACACGACGGCAGCCCCTCGAGAGGCTCGTGCGAGCGCGCCCGGTAGGCGCTGGGCGTCTCCCCCGTCAGGCGCCGGAACGTGGAACTGAACGAGCCGAGCGAGGTGAACCCGACCTCGACGCACGCATCGGTGACACTCATGCCGGACCGGAGCAGCGCCATCGCCCGTTCCACCCGCCTCGTGACCAGGTAGCCGTACGGGGTCTCGCCGTACGCGATCTTGAACTCCCGGCTGAAATGCGCCGTGGACATCAGCGCCCGGCGCGCCATCGTCGGCACGTCGAGGGGTTCGGCGTATTCGCGATCCATCAGGTCCCGAGCGCGACGGAGGTGGGCGAGCGTCTCCGGAGACTGCGGGGTGGACGGACCGGGCATGTCAGCGCACCCTCCCGGCGATGACCGTCACCGGCCATCGCACGACGCGGCGGTCGTCGCCCCAGCGCGGCGCGAGGTCGGCGGCGAGTGCGTCGACGAGCCCGCCGGCATCGGCCTCGCCGGCGCGGCGGACCGCGGACCAGGTGCCGAGGTAGCCGACGAACTCCTCGAGCGTCCACGATCGTTCGATGGTGACCGCCGGTGTGTCGAGACGCTCGAACGGGAACTCCAGCTCGGCGTAGCCGTTGTCGACGTGCCGGCGCTCGGACGGCCAGTAGGGTCCGATCTCCTCGCGGTAGAACGTCCCGAACCGGTCCGCCAGATCGTCGTCGAGCACGAGGACCCCGTATGTGATCAAGGCCAGCACTGCGTCGTCGACCGCGATCCGGCGCACCTCGCCGTAGAACGCGCTCAGATCGAACCAGTGCGCGGCCTGCGCGGCCGTGACCAGGTCCGCGGTGTGGTCTTCGACTGCGAGGTGCTCGGCCGCACAGACGCGGTAGTCGATGTTGCCCGCGGTCACCGCGTGAGCTATCTGCTCGCCCGCCGGATCGAGTCCGACGACGCCGGTGAAGCGCTCGGCCAGCAGCGCGGTGAGCTGGCCGGTTCCGCAGCCGACGTCGACCGCGCGGCGAGTGTCCGGCGCCGCCGATGCGAGGGCGTCGACCAGTGCGGCCGGATACGTCGGCCGATAGCGGGCGTAGTCGCCACCGCCCGCGCTGAACCAGCTCACCGTCGCCGGTAGTCGATGAACCGGTACAGCGTGCCGGTCGACGAGTACAGCCACTCGCCGACGGTCACCGACTCCCATCGGTCGGGATCCACGACGGGTGCGAAGGCGTCGGCGCCGTCCACCAGCACGTCGATCTCGGTGACCCGCAGGTGTGTGGCCCGGTCGATGGCCGCGGCGTAGATCTCCCCGCCGCCGATCACCGCGGCCGCCTCGCCCGCCGCGTCGAGCGCCGCCTCGAGGCCGGCGACGATCTCGGCACCGTCGGCGCGGTAGTCGCGCGCCCGCGTGATCACGATGTTGCGCCGCCCGGGCAGCGGACGCACCGCGGCCGGCAACGACTCCCAGGTCTTGCGGCCCATGATCACCGTCGAGCCGCCGGTGATCTCCTTGAAGCGCCGCATGTCCTCCGGGACGCGCCACGGGATCGCGCCGGCGCGGCCGATGGCTCCCGCGCGGTCCTGCGCCCACACCAGGGTGATTGTCATGTCCGCTCCGTTCCCGAGGAGGGTGTCACCGGCTCAGACCGCGACCGGCGCTTTGATCGCCGGATGCGACCGGTATCCCACGACCTCGAAGTCGTCGTACTGGTAGTCGAAGATCGAGTCGGCCCTGCGCAACTTGAGCGTCGGATACGGCAGCGGTTCGCGCGAGAGCTGCTCGCGCACCTGGTCGACGTGGTTGTCGTAGATGTGGCAGTCGCCGCCGGTCCACACGAACTCGCCGACCTCCAGCTCGGCCTGCTGCGCCATCATGTGCGTGAGCAGGGCGTAGGACGCGATGTTGAACGGAACGCCGAGGAACAGGTCGGCGCTGCGCTGGTACAGCTGGCAGCTCAGCCGCCCGTCGGCGACGTAGAACTGGAAGAACGCGTGGCACGGCGGCAGCGCCATCTGCGGAATCTCTCCGACGTTCCACGCGGAGACGATGTTGCGCCGCGAGTCGGGGTCGGTGGTCAGCGTCTCCAGCGCCAGGGCGATCTGGTCGACGTGCTCACCCGACGGCGTGGGCCAGTTGCGCCACTGCACGCCGTAGACCGGGCCGAGCTCCCCGTTCGGCGACGCCCACTCGTCCCAGATGCTCACCCCGTGCTCCTGCAGCCACCGGACGTTCGAGTCGCCGCGCAGGAACCACAGGAGTTCGTAGATGATCGACTTGAGATGCACCTTCTTGGTGGTGATCAGAGGAAAGCCCTGCGAGAGGTCGAAGCGCATCTGGTGGCCGAACACGCTGCGTGTTCCGGTCCCGGTGCGATCGGCCTTCGGGGTTCCGGTCTCCAGCACCAGTCTCAGCAGGTCCTCGTACGGGGTCGGGATCGACGCGCTCACGCCGTCGAGTCTAGCGAGCGTTCGCCGGTCCCGGTCGCAGCTCATCCTCCCCGGGCGTCGGCGGCCTCCGCGAACGAGTCTCGCAGGTGTTCTCGCGGCGGTCACGGAATCAGCTGCGCGGCGACCGTCGCCCCCAGCTCCCAGCACGCCTCCAGCACCGCCTTGTCCGGCTTGTTCGCGGCGATGACGTACTCGGCGGACTTCTCCCAGCCGAGTCCGGCGGTGATGCGGTCGATCATGTTCTCCGCGCCTTCGGTCCCCTCGTTGCCGTGCAGGTACAGCCCGAACGGGCGGCCCCGCGTCGAGTCGAGGATCTGGTAGTACGAACAATCGAAGGCGTGTTTGAGGGCCCCTGAAATGGAGCCGAGATTCGCCGGACTGCCGAGCACGTACCCGTCCGCGTCGAGGAAGTCGCTCGTGGACACCGACAGCGCCGCGCGGCGCACCACCTCGACCCCCTCGATCTCGGGATCGGTGGCGCCGGCGATCACCGCCTCGAACATCGCCTGGCAGTGCGGCGAGGGCGTGTGGTGAACGATCAGCAATCGAGCCATGACGCCATCATGCCCCCGATCGCGCGATCACGACCGCTGCTCGGCCTTCGCCGCCCGATACTGCTCCGCGGCGCGCCGCATCATCTCGCGCGCCCGCGAGCGGTCGCCCGCGTAGTCGTAGGCGCGAGCGATGCGATAGGTGCTCACCCAGTCGGACGGGTCGGCCTCCCATTCCACCTTGACCTGCTCGAAAAGTTCCAGGGCGGCGTCCTTCTCGATCCGCCCCGAGGGCCGCCGGGGCAAGTCGTCCACGTCGAGGTCGCGCCCCAGATCCTGCGCGGCCGCCACCATCCGCTGATGCTCGATCCCCGACCGCAGCGTCGACACCACCATCCAGACGCCGAGCAGCGGCAGCACGATCACACCGACGCCGAGCCCGATGCCGACGACACCGCCGTCGGAGATCAGGCCGATCGCGGTCCGGCTCAGCAGGACGAAGTACACGCAGAGCGCGACCACCAGGAAGGCGATGAGCGCGACGATCGGCCGGGCGTCGGCCTTCTTCTTCGCAGCCACCGACGACTACAGATCCATGAAGGTCTCGAGCCCCACCGTGAGCCCGGGACGGTCGACGATCTCGCGGACACCCAGCAGCACCCCGGGAACGAAGGAGTTCCGGTCGATGGAGTCGTGACGGATGGTGAGGGTCTCACCCTGGGTGCCGAAGAGCACCTCCTGGTGCGCGACCAGACCGGCCAGACGCACCGAATGCACGCGGACCCCGTCGACGTCGGCGCCGCGGGCACCCTCGAGTCCGGTCGACGTCGCGTCCGGACTCGCGCCGAGCCCGGCTTCCGCGCGCGCCGCCGCGATGAGCTGCGCGGTGCGCCCGGCGGTGCCGGACGGCGCGTCGGCCTTGTGCGGGTGGTGCAGTTCGATCACCTCCGCCGACTCGAAGAACCGCGCGGCCTGCTGCGCGAAGTGCATCGAGAGCACCGCGCCGATCGCGAAGTTCGGAGCGATGAGCACGCCGACGCCGGGGTTCTGCTCCACCCAGCCGCGGACGGTGTCGAGCCGCTCGGCGGTGAAGCCGGTGGTGCCGACGACGGCGTGGATGCCGTTCTCGATGAGGAACTCGAGGTTGTCCATCACGACGTCCGGGTGCGTGAAATCGACGACGACGCGGGTCTGCGAGTCGACGAAAGCCGAGAGCGGATCGCCCTTGTCGACACCCACGGTGAACACGGTCTCCGCCGACGCCTCGACGCCTTCGACGATCGCCTTGCCGACCTTGCCGTTACTGCCCAGCACACCCACGCGGATGCCGTTGCCCATGAGGGACCCTTTCGTCTCGTGAATCCACCCCAGTCTAGAAGGCGCCCGAACGCACCGCTCCGGCCGCTCGAGCCGGAACGTGCGCCAATCCCGAGCCATCTGTTGATCGTTCGATCAACAGCGGGCTAGGGTCACACCCGATCTGCGCTGAAGCACCCGTCACACGAGGAGTCCCATGAGTTCCGTCTCACGCCGAACCTTCCTGCAAGCCGCGGCCGTAGGGGCCACCGCGGCGACGGCGCTCGGCGCCGCATCGTTCGGCGAGACGGGACCCGCCTCGGCCGCGTCGGGTTATCTCGTCGGCGCGGGCAAGGGCGACATGACGGGAGCGATCGCCGGTCAGGGCATGATGGGCTACTCCGACATGGAACAGGTGGCGAAGGGACTGCTGCAGCGCACCTGGGCGCGGGCGTACATCATCGCCGACGCGGCCACCGGCAAGCGCGTCCTGTTCATCACCGCCGACATCGCGTGCGTCTTCGTCTCGCACCATCAGACTTTGCTCGCCGAACTCGCGAAGCGGTACGGCACCACGTACACCGCGCAGAACGTCAACATCAACGCGACGCACAACCACAACTCCTGCGGCGGCACCGCATGGGATTACGCCTACGTCCTCGCCGCCAAGGGCCATCGGCACAATTCTTTCCGTGCCGAGATCGACGGGCTGCTCGACGCCGTCGCGGCCGCGCACGCCTCGCTGGGGCCGGGGACCGTCGAACTCGGGCACGCCGAACTCCACGACGCGAGCGCGAACCGGTCGATGCCGGCGTTCGAGCTCAATCCCGCCGCCGACCGCAAGCACTTCCCCGACGCCATCGACCCGCAGGTGACGGCCATCCGCCTGCGCCGCGGCGGAGCCGTCATCGGCGAGATCACCTGGTTCGCCACGCACGGCACCTCGCTCACCGACGCGAACTTCCTGATCAGTGCCGACAACAAGGGCTATGCCGCATACCTGGCCGAACAGCGCGACCCGAACGTCGTGAGCGCCCACGCGCAGACCAACGCGGGCGACATGAGCCCCAACCTGTGGCTGCGCAAGATGCATCCGGGCGGTCCGACCGCCGATCACCGGGCCAATCGCATCATCATCGGGCGCCGCCAGGATCAGGCCGCGCAGGCGGCCTTCCGTGCGGCGCGCCCGATGACCGCCGGCGGTGTCGACTCCGCCACCCGGTACGTCGACATGGCGAACGTCTCGATCGACGGCCGCTACACACCGCACGGCAAGGCGGCTCGCACCTCACCCGCCATGATGGGCGCCGCTGCGGCGGCCACCAGCCAGGAGGACAACACCCGCAGCCAACTGGGATTCCTCAACGAGGGCGTGCGGAACGAGTTCGCGATGGCGCTCGGCGCCGGTACGGCCCCGACGCCCGATCCGTGGATCGTCGACAACCAGGCGCCGAAGGCGATTCTGTTCCCGCTCGGCATCCTCCCGCCGCGGCCGTGGATCGAACAGACTCTTCCGGTGCAGTTGATCCGGATCGGCGACCTCGTGCTCGCCGCATTGCCGAGCGAGTCGACGATCGTCGCCGGCCTCCGAATCCGCCGGATCGTCGCCGACGCCCTCAAGGTCCCGCTGGAGAACGTCCTGCTGCAGGGCTACTCGAACGGCTACAGCCAGTACACCGTGACGCCGGAGGAGTACGTGGCCCAGCAGTACGAGGGCGGCGAGACGATGTTCGGCCGATGGACGCTGTGCGCCTACATGCAGGAGTTCGACGCCATGGCGCGGGCGATGGCCCGCGGAACCCGGCTGGCCGCCGGGCGCCGTCCGGCCGACACCTCGGGCCTGCAGCCGGATCTACTGGGCTCACAGCCCGCCGACACCCCGATACCCGGCCGCCGGTTCGGCCAGGTGATCTCGAAGGTGCCCGCCGCGGCGAAGCCCGGCACCACGCTCCGGGTGGCCTTCTGCGGCGCCTACCCGAGCAACCGGATCCGTCGTGGCGGATCGACCACCGGGTACTTCGCCGTCGAGAAGCTCACCGCCCGCGGCTGGACCGTCGCCTACGACGACGATCATGAGACCACCGAGATGACGTGGGAACGTCCCGGCGGCAGCCCGTCGGCGTCGAAGGTGACCGTCACGTGGCGTGTGCCGCGGGGCGCGGAGGGCGACTACCGGGTGCGGTACTACGGCGATGTGAAGAGCGCATCGGGAGCGCTCCGCCCGATCAGCGGCGCGACCGGCCGCATCAAAGTCGGCTGAGACAGCACGCGGATCCGTCGGCTCGCGGGCGAAGTCAGCTCTGAGCGAGATACAGCAGGATCGCGCGCACCCGGCGGTTGTCGGTCTCCGGGGGCAGGTCGAGTTTGAGGAAGATGTTGGCGACGTGTTTGGCGACCGCGGCGTCCGAGACCACCAGGGCGGCCGCGATCTCCGAGTTGCTCGCACCCCGCGCCATCAGTGCCAGCACCTGGGACTCCCGCGGGGAGAGCCGGTCGAGCGCGGCGGTGGCGAACAGCGCCGAGACGACCTCCGGGTCGACCACCACGCCGCCCGCGCACACCGTCTCGACCGCCCGGAGGAAGTCGGCGATCCGCCCCACACGCTCCTTGAGCAGGTAGCCGACCCGACCCCCGCCTTCGGTTCCGAGCAGTCGCCGCGCATAGGCCGCCGCCACGTACTGGGACAGGACCAGCACCGGCAGGTCGGGCCGGCGGCGACGCAGATCGAGCGCCGCCCGCAGGCCGTCGTCCCCGTCACCGGGCGGCATCCGTACGTCCGTGATCAGCAGGTCGATCGAATCCACGTCGATCTCGCGCAGCGCCGGGGCATCGGCGACGGTGCCGACCACCTGGTGCCCGGCGCCCTCGAGAATCCGCACGAGACCTTCGGTCAGCAGCACCGAGTCCTCCGCCACCACGATTCGCACGCTCACGCCTGTCAGTGTGGCCGACGGCCCGCCGGGCACGCCGACGGGGTCACCCGCGGACCGACCCGGACCAGCGAAGGACGGTCGGCCCGCCGACCGGGCTGACGACGGTGAGACTCGCCCCGATCGTCGCCGCCCGTTCCACCAGGCCCGCCAGCCCGCGTCCGGCTGCGGGCACCGCTCCCCCGCAGCCGTCGTCGGTCACGGTCATGCTGACGACGCCCGCCGCCTCGGCGAACTCGATCGTCACCGTCGACGCGCCGCCGTGCTTGGCCGCGTTCGTCACCGCTTCGCTGGCGGTGTAGAACAGTGCGCGCTCGGTCTCTCCCGGGAGCCGCCGGCCGGGTATCCATCCCGGACCCCGGATCACCCGGACCAGGACCGGTCCGCCGAGTTCGGCGCAGGCCGCCTCCACTCCGTGGTCGTCGAGCACCCGTGGATTGACGCCGCGCACCGTGTCGCGCAGTTCGGCCAGCGCCCGCTCCACACGCGCCTGAGCGGTCTCGATATGGGCCCGCGTGGCCGGATCGTCACTGTCCTGCGCGATCTCGCCGAGGTGCATCACCGCACCGACGAGGTGCTGCTGCGGACCGTCGTGCAGATCGCGCTCGATCCGTCGGCGCTCGGCCTCGAACGATCCGACGAGCGTTCCTCGCGACGACCGCAGGTCGGCCACCTGCGCCGCCAGTTCCTCTTCTCGCGGACCGAGCAGCCCGGCCGCGATGGACGCCACGATCGCGGCCGCCGCGCCGAACAGATACAGGGTGAGGATGAACAACGGCAGCGCGACCGGAACCACGCGCCAGGCCTCCTGCGGCGTCTCCAGCTGCCACGGCCCGATCGACATCTGACCGCCGGCCGCGACGACCAGCGGCGCCGCAGCGAATCCGCCGGTCAGCACGCAGGCGATCAGCAGACCGAGCGTCGCCAACGGAGCGAAGGCCGCCAGCGCCAGCGAGTACACCACCTCACGCCAGGTGACCGGCTCGGCGAGTCGGGCTCGCGCGCGGGCGCCGAACGATCCGGTCACCGCCGGATGCGGGTCGGCGATGGCCGCCATCCGGAGCATCCGGACCCGCTGCCGCTCGATGCGGCCCAAGAGGATCGACCAGGCGGGAGCGAACGGGAGCAGCACGATCACCACGTACGCCATGAACACCGTCCAGCCCAGTGCCAGCGAGATGATCGTGTACGCCACCGCGCGCCACGGGTAGGAGGAGAAGAGGAAGCGCAGCGGCGATCCCGAGAGCATTCGCCAGGGTGAGAGCCGATAGGCGTCGTCTGATGTCATGGCAAGAACGCTATCGATCGCCGTCGGTCCAGGGCACGGGAGCGGCCGCGAGTCTTCGGGGTAGTGCCCGCACTACCCCCACTCCGGCGCGGACCGGATGCCTACCGCGACGAGCTCGGCCCGGGACGCATGACACGTCCCGGGCCGAGCTCGTCTAGATCGAACAGGTGCGGTCGCCGTCAGGCGTCGACCGCGACCTCGTCCTTCGCGCCTTCGGCCGCATCGGCGCTGTCGCGCACCGGAACGAGGCTGATCTTGCCGCGCTCGTCGATGTCGGCGATCTCGACCTGCAGCTTGTCGCCGACCTTGACCACGTCCTCGACCTTGCCGATCCGCTTGCCGTTGCCCAGCTTGCTGATGTGGACCAGTCCGTCGCGGCCGGGGAGCAGGGAGACGAAGGCGCCGAAGGCGGCCGTCTTGACGACGGTGCCCAGGAAGCGCTCGCCGACCTTCGGCAGCTGCGGGTTGGCGATGGCGTTGACCTTGTCGATCGCCGCCTGCGCGGACGGGCCGTCTGCGGCGCCGATGAACACGGTGCCGTCGTCCTCGATCGAGATGTTGGCGCCGGTCTCCTCGGTGATGCCGTTGATCGTCTTGCCCTTCGGGCCGATCAGCTCACCGATCTTGTCCATCGGGATCTTGATGGTGGTGATGCGCGGCGCGTACGGGCTCATCTCGTCCGGCTCGTCGATGGCCTCGGCCAGCACGTCGAGAATGGTGAGACGGGCCTGCTTGGCCTGGCTCAGCGCACCGGCCAGGACCTTGGAGGGGATGCCGTCGAGCTTCGTGTCGAGCTGCAGAGCCGTCACGAAGTCCTTGGTGCCCGCGACCTTGAAGTCCATGTCGCCGAACGCGTCCTCGGCTCCGAGGATGTCGGTCAGGGCGACGTAGCGGGTCTCGGTCTTGCCGTCGATGGTGACCTCGTCGGAGACGAGGCCCATCGCGATGCCTGCGACCGGCGCCTTCAGCGGAACGCCCGCGTTCAGCAGCGAGATGGTCGACGCACACACCGAGCCCATCGAGGTGGAGCCGTTGGAGCCGAGGGCCTCGGAGACCTGACGGATCGCGTACGGGAACTCCTCCACGCTCGGGAGCACCGGCACCAGGGCACGCTCGGCGAGCGCACCGTGACCGATCTCGCGGCGCTTGGGCGAACCCACGCGGCCGGTCTCACCGGTCGAGTACGGCGGGAAGTTGTAGTGGTGCATGTACCGCTTGCTGGTCTCGGGGCCGAGCGAATCGATCTGCTGGGCCATCTTGACCATGTCCAGGGTCGTGATGCCCATGATCTGGGTCTCGCCACGCTCGAACAGCGCGCTGCCGTGTGCGCGCGGAACGACGCCGATCTCGGCGGACAACGCACGGATGTCGGTGATGCCGCGACCGTCGATGCGGAAGTGATCGGTGAGGATGCGCTGACGCACGAGCTTCTTGGTCAGCGACCGGTAGGCTGCGCCGAGCTCGCTCTCGCGGCCCTCGAAGCGCTCGCCGAGCGCCTCGAGCACGTCGCCCTTGAGTGCGTCTGTCGCGTTGTCGCGCTCCTGCTTGTCGGCGATCGCCATCGCCTCGCCGAGGCGGGTGGTGGCGAACTCGGCGACCGCCTCGTAGGCGTCGTCCTGGTAGGCCGGGAACAGCGGGAACTCGCGGGTCTCCTTCGCGGCGGCCGCGGCGAGCTGCTTCTGCGCCTCGCACAGGGTGGCGATGAACGGCTTGGCGGCCTCGAGGCCCTCGGCGACGACGGCCTCACTCGGCGCCTGGGCGCCGTCGGCGATCAGCGCGAGGACGTTGTCGGTGGCCTCGGCCTCGACCATCATGATCGCGACGTCGCCGCCGTCGATCAGGCGTCCCGCGACGACCATGTCGAAGACCGCGCCCTCGAGCTGCTCGACGGTGGGGAAGGCGACCCACTGGCCGGCCTTGTTCTGCTCGGTCGGGATCAGCGCGACGCGCACGGCGCCCACCGGACCGGAGAACGGCAGACCCGAGATCTGCGTGGATGCGGACGCCGCGTTGATCGCGACCACGTCGTAGAGGTCCTTGGGGTCGAGCGACAGGACGGTCTCGACGATCTGGATCTCGTTGCGCAGGCCGTCGACGAACGACGGACGCAGCGGACGGTCGATGAGGCGGCAGGTGAGGATCGCGTCGGTCGACGGGCGGCCCTCGCGGCGGAAGAACGAGCCGGGGATGCGACCCGCGGCGTACATGCGCTCCTCGACGTCGACCGTGAGCGGGAAGAAGTCGAAGTGCTCCTTCGGCGACTTGGACGCGGTGGTCGTCGAGAGGATCATCGTGCCCTCGTCGAGGTACGCGGTCACCGAACCCGCGGCCTGCAGAGCCAGGCGGCCGGTCTCGAAGCGGATCGTGCGCTTGCCGAACGATCCGTTGTCGATGACGGCGGAGACTTCGGTGATCGAATCATCGAAGTCGGCGTTGACGTCAGTCAAGAGTGTTTACCTTTCGTGGCGGCCGCGACGACACCACGACGGCGCCTGCGGCCTGTATTCAGCGGTCGGTTCGCGCAAGGCGCGGCGAACCGACAGACGATGGGCGCGAGTCTCGCGCCGGAAGTGGACGGCGCACCTGCGCCGTGAGCAGACGGCCTTCGATCGAAGCGGCCGGAATCGCTTGGGGATTCCGGCGGCCACTACCGAGGACCGATCCGACGATCACTACCGAACTGCCGCCAAGCGGCCTTCGTCCGCTACCAGCCTAACATTCTCCCTGCTGGGACGGCGGCTGTCGTCTGCGGCGACCGTCGGGCGTGTCCGCGGCGTCCTCGCCGACGAATCCCGATGCCGCCGTGCCCGACAGACAGCTGTGGCCGCCGTTCCGCGTGGGAACGACGGCCACAGAAGCAATCAGGGGGCGTCAGCGACGCAGACCCAGGCGCTCGATCAGCGAGCGGTAGCGGTTGATGTCGACGCTCGCGACGTACTTGAGCAGGCGGCGACGGCGACCGACGAGCAGCAGCAGACCACGACGGCTGTGGTGGTCGTGCTTGTGGAACTTGAGGTGCTCGGTCAGATCCGTGATGCGCTTGGTCAGCAGTGCGACCTGCGCCTCCGGCGAACCGGTGTCGGTCTCGTGCAGACCGTACTCGCTGAGGATGGCCTTCTTCTCTTCGGCGGTCAGAGCCATGAGAGATCTCCTTGATTTTCAGTTCCGTGCTCCAGGCCCTGCAACCAGCAGGGGGTGCGCCGCCACGGACCGCAGCTGACACCGGCGGCCAAGACTACCAGCGCTCGACCCCCGACCGGAAATCAGCGCCGGCGCATGGAGCGCTCGGGCGGGTCACTCCGCCCGCAGCAGGGTGCGCGTGCGCTCGACGTCGTTGTTCATCTCCGCGATCAGTGCGTCGACGCTGTCGAAGGGCTCCATGCCGCGCAGCCGTGCGACGAAGTCGACCGCCACATGCTGACCGTAGAGGTCGGCCTCCACATCCAGCACGTAGGCCTCCACCGTGCGGACTCTGCCGGAGAAGGTCGGGTTGGTGCCCACCGAGACCGCGGCCGGGTACCGCCGGCCGATGGTGACCCCGTCGGGCTGCGTGGCGCTGTCGAGCACGGTGAACCATGCCGCGTACACGCCGTCGCCGGGGATCGCGGTGTGCTCGGGCGGCGCGACGTTGGCGGTCGGGAAACCCAGGTCGCGGCCCCGGCGTTCGCCGTGCACCACGACGCCTTCCACACGATGCGGCCGGCCGAGCGCCTCGGCGGCCAGTTCCACGTCGCCCGCCGCGATGCACGACCGGATGTAGGTGGACGAGAAGGTCACGGCATGCTCACCGAACAGGGAGATCGCGGTGACCTCGAAGCCGAACCGCTCCCCCAGTTCACGCAGTTTGGGCACGTCGCCGAGCGCCTTGTGGCCGAAGGTGAAGTTGTCGCCGACCACCACCTCGGCCGCGTGCAGTTCCTCGACGAGGACCGAGTGCACGAAATCCTCCGGCGACTGGGCCGCGAGGGTCGCGGAGAACGGGATCACGCAGAACACGTCGATCCCCATCTCCTCGGCGAGATCGGCACGCCGCCGCAGCGTCGACAACTGCGGCGGGTAAGCACCCGACCGCACCACCGACGACGGGTGCGGGTCGAAGGTCATCAGCACCGAGGGCACACCGCGCTCGGCCGCCGCCTTCGTGGCGGCGGCGACCAACTGCGCGTGCCCGCGATGGATTCCGTCGAACACGCCGATCGTGACCACGCATCGGCCCCAGCCCGCAGGGATGTCGTCCAAACCTCGCCAACGCAACACACGCTAAGCCTACGACTCGCCAGCAGCCGCTGCGCGTTCGGTGGGTAAGGTCGTACGCATGCCCGACTCTCGCCCGGTGAACGAACTCACCTCGGTAACCCAGGACTATCTGAAAGTGATTTGGACCTCGCAGGAGTGGTCGGACACGAAGGTCACCACGAAGTTGCTGGCCGAGAAGCTCGGCGTCTCACCGTCCACCGCGTCGGAGGGCATTCGGAAACTGGCCGATCAAGGTCTCGTGGACCATGCGCCCTACGGCGCGGTGACCCTGACCGAGACGGGGCGGGTGGCCGCCGTCGGCATGGTCCGGCGGCACCGCCTGCTCGAGACCTTCCTCGTCCGAGAGCTCGGCTATCGCTGGGACGAGGTGCACGCCGAGGCCGAGATCCTCGAACACGCGGTCTCGGAGCAGTTGCTGGCGCACATCGACGCCAAGCTGGGCCACCCGAAGCGCGACCCGCACGGCGACCCGATCCCGGCGTCCGACGGCACCGTGCCCGAGGCCGGCGCCGTGCAGCTGGCCGACCTCGACGTGGACCAGACCGGGGTCATCACCCGCATCTCCGACTCGGATCCGGAGATGCTGCGGTACTTCGAGGAGATCGGCGTCAATCTCGACTGCCGGGTGCGGGTCACCGAGAAGCGCTCGTTCGCCGGCACCATCACCGTCTGCGTCGACGATTCGGACCCGATCCATCTCGGTGACATCGCCGCCCGCGCGATTTTCGTCGACGGCTGAGATGCCGGCGCGCAGCGCCGCGGCCTATCGAGACCCGCACCACGTTCACACTCGAATCTCGATACGCTCGCTCACTACGTTCGCCGGCTACTCGATGAGCCTGCCTGAAACTTCCTCCCGACAGGCTCCTCGAGTAGCCCCGGCGCGCAGCGCCGCGGCCTATCGAGACCCGCACCACGTTCACACTCGAGTCTCGATGCGCTCGCTACTCGATGAGCCTGCCTGAAACCACCCTCCCGACAGGCTCCTCGAGTAGCCCCGGCGCGCAGCGCCGCGGCCTATCGAGACCCGCACCACGTTCAGACTCGAGTCTCGATGCGCTCGCTACTCGATGAGCCTGCCTGCCCCCTCTGGCGGACCTGACCAGACCTTCGGCCGCCCTCAGCGCAGCGTCGCCGGTCGCACGACCATCACCGAACTCGCCCGCTTGCCCTTCTCCTGCACGAGAGCGATGGCCTGCCCGCGCGGATCGACCACCGTGTAGATACCCTTCATGCCCACCGGCTCCAGCCAGCGGCCCTGGCTGATCGACTCGGCCTCGTCGTCGGAGATCGCGCGATGCGGGAAGCACAACTTGGCCGCGTCGTCGATGCCGAGACTCAAACCGGGATTCTCGTCGACATCGGCCATCGTTCGCGAGTGCTCCAGGGTGAACGGCCCGACGGCGGTGCGTCGCAGCGCCGTCAGGTGCCCGCCGACGCCGAGCGCGGCACCGAGATCCCTTGCCAGAGAACGGATATAAGTGCCCGACGAGCAGTCGACCTCGACGTCGAGGTCGATGAACTCGCCGTCCCGGCGAGTATCGAGCACGTCGAAACGGTCGACGGTGACCGGCCGCGCCTGCAGTTCGAACTCGGCCCCGGTGCGGACGAGCGCGTGGGCGCGACGACCGTCGACCTTGATCGCGCTGACCTTGGCGGGCACCTGCTCGATGTCGCCGGTGAGCGACGCGACGACCGCCGCGATCTCCTCGTCGCGGACCCCCGAGGCGTCCCGCGATTCGATGACCTCGCCCTCGGCGTCGTCGGTCGACGTCGACTGCCCCAGCCGGATGGTCGCAGCGTACGACTTGGTGGTGAGCGAGAGCAGCCCGAGCAGCTTGGTCGCGCGTTCGATGCCGATGACGAGAACCCCGGTCGCCATCGGGTCGAGGGTGCCCGCGTGTCCGACGCGACGGGTGTTGAACGCCTTGCGGCACTTGGCCACCACGTCGTGGCTGGTGATGCCGGCGGCCTTGTCTACGACGAGGAGTCCGGCGTTCTCGATGGAGGCGTCTGCCATGTCAGGTGAGTGCAATCGTGGTGAGGATCAAACCGCGGGAGATCTGCCAGCGGCCGGGCAGCGTCAGCAGCGGCGGTCCGCCGTCGATCACCGCTCCGTCGATCAGGATGGTCGAGGTGAAAGTACCCGCAGGCGCGCCCGCGGTGCCAATCGAGTCGTCTCGCTCGAACGTGATGTGCGCGTCCTCGAAACCCAGCCACCGCTCGGTGAGCGGAAACCAGGCCTTGTAGGTGGCTTCCTTGGCGCAGAACAGGAGCCGGTCCCAGTGCAGGTCGTGGTCCCGGTCGGCGAGGACCTCGCGTTCGGCCTCGATGCTGGTGTGGTCGAGGACGCCGTCGGGCAGGGCCTGATGCGGTTCGGCATCGATACCCAGCGAGCGAACCTGCATCGAATATGCCGCGACGGCCGCACGGTAGCCGTCGCAGTGCGTCAGGCTGCCGACCACCTGACGGGGCCACAGCGGCATCCCGCGTTCACCGCGCAGGATCGGCACCGGCGCGACTCCCAACTGCCCCAGCGCCTGCCGTGCGCAGTGCCGGGCGGTGGTGAACTCCCGGCGGCGCTTCTCCACGGCCTTGGCGATCAACGCCTCCTCGGCGGGAAGCACGGTGAGCCCGTCGGGGTCGCCGAACGACTCGGCGGTCCCGACTCCCGCGGGCATGAGGTCGTCGATCATCGACCGTCCTTCCTGTTCTTCTCGGCCCTGTCCTTCTCTGCTTCAGCACGGCGCGCGCGGGTGCGCTCCACTCGCGCCCGGAACTCGGCGGCACGCTCCCGGTAGTCCGGCGGCAGGTCGAACCGGGCGCCGAACTCGTTGAGATCGGCCGGATGCAGTCCCTCGTCCGGTGCGATCTTCCGCAGCAGCGGCGACGGCAACCCGCGTCTGCTCCACTCACGCGGATATCCCACCGACACCTCCTCGAAGCGCACGTCGTCGTACCACGTGGTCCTCGGGATGTGCAGATGCCCGTATACGCAGCAGGCCGCGTTGAATCGGGTGTGCCAGTCCGCGGTGAGCTCCGAGCCGCACCAGAGCGCGAACTCGGGATACATCAGCGCATCGCACGGTTCCCGCCGCAGCGGCCAATGGTTGATCAGCACGGTCTTCTCGGCGGGGTCGAGCGCCTCCAGTCGCGACCGCGTGGCCTCGATCCGGGCGCGCCCCCAGGCGTCGCGCGTGCCGAACGGTTCGGGCGAGAGGAGGAATTCGTCTGTGGCGACGACGTTCGCCTCGCGTGCGACGGCGAGCGCCTGCAGCGCCGTCGAGGTGCCCTCCGGCCGGAACGTGTAGTCGTAGAGCAGGAACATCGGCACCACCCGGACCGGCGGTGTCCCGTCCCCGGGATCGAACAGCGGATACCGGTCCTCGGGAGTCACTACGCCGAGATCACGGCAGGCCTGCACGAGGTAGTCGTACCGTGCGACGCCGAACACCTGGAGCGGGTCCTTGGCCGTGGTGTACAGCTCATGGTTCCCGGGCACCCACACCACCGTGCGGAATCTGTTCTTGAGCCGGCGGAGGGTGTCGATGATGTCGTCGGTGCGCTCGGCGACGTCGCCCGCGACGATCAGCCAGTCCCCCGGTTCGGCCGGCCTGATCCGATCGAGGATCGCCTCGTTGCCGCGGTGTGAGACGTGCAGGTCGCTGACCGCCCAGAGCGTTGGCATGGGGACCATGGTGCCACGAGCCCGCTCGGCGACGAACCCGGCTTCGGCTCCACACCGGCGACGACGTCCTCGGCGAGAAGGTGGGCGCGGTGATCGCCGATTTCACGGCGCCGCAGTTCGTCTCCGTGATCACCGCTGAGCGGTCACGGGGAGTGGCACGCTTGGGGCGTGGCGGCGTCGACCTGCACCGATCCGGTAGTAGCGTCGACGACATGACCGCATCAGTCCCCGTTCCGCCGCCGACGGTCGAGCTCACTCCGGCGCCGACACTGCGCAACTTTCCCGATCGGGACCGCTACGAGCTCTGGTCGGGTGATGAACTCGTCGGAGTGGAGGGCTACGAACGCCGCGACGAGCACACCCTCGTCCTGCTCCACACCGTCGTCACCGAGAAGTGCGGCCGGGCGGGCTTCGCTCGGTTGCTCGTCGCCTCGGTGCTCGACGAACTCTCCGCGCAGGGCACGAAGATCGTCCCGGTGTGCACGTACGTGCAGTCGTTCCTCGAGCGTTTCCCGCAGTATCAGCCGGTCGTCGCCGAGCAGTGATCCGGCTGCGATGAATCTGCGCCCGGTGCGGGCGCAGATTCATCGCGGTGAGGTCATACCCGTGCGTTGAGCATCTCGAGCACTTCGTCCACGACCTCTCCCGGCCGATCCGTCAGGTCGTGCCAGGTGTACACCTTCTTGCGCCACCCGGCGGCGTCGAGCGCGTTGTATTTCGCCCGGTCCGCCTGGAACCGGTCATGCTGGTAGTGGAAGGCCAGTCCGTCGATCTCGATCGCGACGCGGAGATCGGGCCAGCCGAAGTCGAGACGCCACCGTCCGAATCGGAGCTGCTGCACCCATCCGGTGATGCCCGCCTCTCGAAGCAGACGTACGAAGAGCCGTTCGGCCGCTGACTCTGAGTCCTGCGAGGCGATGCGCACGAGCCGGCGTGCCTCACCTATCCCGCGACTGCCCGCGTAGCGCTCGACGACGGCCTCGAGTTCGGTGACTGTGACGACACCGCGCTGCAGCGCCCGGTCGAGGAATCGACCACCGTCCGGCATCGCTGCCGCGCCGAACACCACCGTCGCCGGCGGCGTGGTCACGCGGAGCCCGCGGACCGTGGTCAGGTCCGCATCGTCGTAGTGCCGACGAGTGAGGCCCAGCGGGCCGAGCGACCACCGGTCGGCGGTGGTCGTGTTGGCTGTCGCGACGGTCAACGGATACGCCAGGGAATCGAGCATTCCATGCCACCATGCCGCCGTGGTGCGGTCAGCCACGCCATGGTGCGCGGCCACCGCTGCGCGGACCAACAGGCTCTCAGTCAGCGGATGCGAACTCGATCGATAGATTCCGCGAACGAGCGCGCACCACTCCCGCCGGTCCAGTCGGCCGCGGATCTCCTTGCGGGAGAGACCGGCCCGGAGTGCCTGCGCCGAGGTGATGAGTCCATCCTGTTCAGCGATCAACGCGGCCAGCGCGCCCGAGTCCCCCATGTCCTATTGGACGCAGCGGCACGCTCCTCGGTTCCACCGACACGACTACTTCACCCACGCGCCGCTGCGCACCCGCCACACCACCGCGGCGAGTCGAGTGCACATGAACGCGAGCAGTCCGCTCCAGATTCCCGCCAGCCCCCAGTCGAAGGCCCACGACAGCCAGATCAGCGGCAGGAACGCGCCGAGCGCGCCCGCGAGAGTCGCCGTCCGGAGGAATGCGGCGTCGCCGCTGCCCAGCAGCACACCGTCGAGCGCGAACACCGCGCCGGCGATCGGCAGCATCGCGACGAAGAACCACCACGGCGTGCGCATCGCGTCAAGGATCGCCGCATCGTCGGTGAAGATCCGCGGAATCACCGCGACCCCGGCCGCCAGCACGGCGGCGAGAAGAACCGAGATCCCCACCGACACGGCGGTGGCCCGCGTCGCCGCACGCCGGGCCACCCGGAACGCACCCGCGCCCAGCGCCGCGCCCACGAGTTGCTGAGCCGCGATCGCCAGCGAGTCGAGCAGCAGCGAGGTGAACTCCCACAGCTGCAGTACCACCTGATGCGCGGCCACCTGCGCGACGCCGAAGCGCGCGGCCACAGCCGCCGCGGAGATGAAGCACACCTGAAACGACAGGCTCCGCAGCACCAGATCGCGGGCCATCGTCAGCTGGGCGCGGATCACCGGCCAGTCGGGGCGCAGCCGGCCACGACTCTCGCCGATCAGCCGGACCGCGAAGGCGATCCCCGTCAGCGACTGCCCCACCAGATTCGCCCAGGCGCTGCCCTGCAGGCCGAGTCGCGGGAGTCCGCCGACCCCGTGCACCAGACCGACGCAGAGCACGGCGGCCACGGCCAGTCCCGCGACCACGAAGTACACCGGCCGCCGGGTGTCCTGCACTCCGCGCATCCAACCGTTGCCGGCCATCGCCAGAAGGATCAGCGGCACGCCGAACACGGCGATGCGCAACCAGGACGCCGCTTCGGCCGCGACCTGGTGGTCGGGCACCAGCGCGCCGGTGACCGCGGGCGCCAGGAGCCACGCGACGACGACGATCGCCGCCCCCACGCCCACCGCGATCCAGCTCGCCTGCACTCCCTCGTCGACGGCCCGGCGTCGATCACCCGCACCGAAGGCGCGCGCCGACCGCGCGGTGGTTCCATAGGAGAGGAAGGTCAGCTGAGTGCTGATGACCGACAGGACCAGCGTCGCCACGGTCAGGGCCGCGAGTTCGGTCGCGCCGAGGCGGCCGACCACGGCCAGATCGAGCATCAGGTACAGCGGCGGCGCGATGAGCACCACCAGTGCCGACCCGGCGAGTCTCAGCACTCTCGACGCCGCCGATCACCTGCGCAGGGCGGCGAGCAGATGCCCGACGACCTCTGCCGCGTCTCCGGTGTCGCTGTACCCGGCCGCACGCACGTGGCCGCCACCGCCGAGCGACCTCGCGATCGGCACCACGTCGACGTCGGTCTTGCTCCGCAGCGACACGGTCCATTCGCCCGCCCGCACCTCTTTGAAGACGGCGGCCACCTCGGCCTCCCGCGCAGTGCGCACGACGTCGATGACGCTCTCCGACTCGTCCCAGTTCATATCCGACATCTGATCGGCGTTCACGACCGCGTACACCAGTCCGCGCCCGTCCAGTGCGCCTTCATCGAGCACGGAATCGGCGAGCACCTCCGAGAGCATCTGCAGCCACGAGTACGGGTGGGCGTCGAGGAGGAGACGGCTCCACCGCGGACCGTCGACACCGGCCTCGAGCAGTCGTGCCGCCACACCGAACGACGCGGGCCGCGCCCATTTGAACGAGCCCGTATCAGTCACCAGGCCCGCGTACAGGCAGGTCGCGATGTCCGCGGTGAGACTCGCGCCGAGCCGGTCGATCACCCGGAGCACGATCGACGCCGTGCAATCGGACTGCGGGTCCACCAGATCCAGATCCGCGAATCCCGGATTGGAGACGTGGTGGTCGATGCAGACGGTGGTGCTTCCCGAGGTGAAGACCTGCTCCAGCCCGCCGAGACGTTCGACGGTGGCCGCGTCGACCGCCACCGTCACATCGGCGACGGGCAGCCCCGCCTCGTCCACGAGCAGGTCTACTCCCGGCAGTTCCCGCAGCGGACCGGGCAGCGCCTCGGGACCGGAGAACGCGCAGTGCACGCGTTTCCCCAGCCCCGTGAGCGCCAGCCCGAGTCCCAGTGCACTGCCGATGGTGTCGGCGTCCGGACGGACGTGGCTGATGATCGACACCGAATCGGCGCCGAGCAGCGTGGCAGCCACGGAGTCGCTCGAAGCGGGATTCACCCGAGCGCGCCCCCGGATTCGTCCGACGCGGACTCTTCCTCGTCGTGCCGATACGGGTCGACCTCGCCCGCCGGCCGCGCATTGCGCGCGGCGCGGGCCACCGACTCGTCCCGGGCGCGGGCGCGGGCGAGGAGCTCGTCCATCGCACGCGTCGCGTCCGGCACCGTGTCGAGTTCGAACCGCAGAGTAGGGGTGAACCGGACTCCGGTCCCGGCACCGACCTTCGACCGGAGCACGCCGGTCGCGGCGGCCAGACCGGCCGCCGCTTCCGCCACGTTCGGCTCGGCATCCACCGAGTCGCCCAGCACCGTGTAGAACACGGTGGCGTCGTGCAGATCGCCGGTGACCCGGCAATCGGTGATCGTCACATGAGCCAGGCGCGGGTCCTTGATCTCCCCACCGATCGCCGAGGCGACGATGGTGGTGATCCGTTTGGCGAGCCGAGCGGCCCGTGCAGGATCTGCCATGACCTAGTCCCGTGCCTTCTCGACCATCTCGAAGGCCTCGATGACGTCGCCGACCTTGATGTCGCCGTAGGTCAGCGTCAGACCGCACTCGTAGCCTTCGCGGACCTCGGTCGCGTCGTCCTTCTCACGCTTGAGCGAGCTGATCGTGAGGTTGTCGGCGACCACCGCGTTGTCGCGCAGCAGGCGTGCCTTGGCATTGCGCCGCATGATGCCCGACTGCACGAGGCAACCGGCGATGTTGCCGACCTTGGACGACTTGAAGATCGCACGGATCTCCGCCCGGCCCAGTTCGGACTCCTCGTAGATCGGCTTGAGCATGCCCTTGAGCGCGGCCTCGATCTCCTCGATCGCCTTGTAGATGACCGAGTAGTACCGGATCTCCACGCCCTCGCGGTTGGCCAACTCGGTGGCCTTGCCCTCCGCGCGGACATTGAATCCGATGATGATCGCATCCGACGCCGCGGCCAGGTTGACGTTGGTCTCGGTGATGCCACCGACACCGCGGTCGATGACCCGCAGCGAGACCTCGTCGTCGATCTCGATCTGAAGGAGCGCCTCTTCGAGCGCCTCGACGGTACCCGAGTTGTCGCCCTTCAGGATCAGGTTGAGCTGACTGGTCTCCTTGAGCGCCGAATCCAGATCCTCGAGGCTGATCCGCTTGCGGCTGCGTGCCGCCAGCGCATTGCGCTTGCGCGCATTGCGGCGGTCGGCGATCTGCCGGGCGATGCGGTCTTCTTCGACCACCAGGAGGTTGTCGCCCGCACCCGGAACCGAGGTGAAGCCGATCACCTGCACCGGACGCGACGGCAGCGCCTCTTCGACGTCGTCGCCGTGCTCGTCGACCATCCGACGGACGCGGCCGTATGCGTCGCCGGCGACGATCGAGTCACCGACGCGCAGGGTGCCGCGCTGGATGAGGACGGTCGCGACCGGGCCGCGGCCACGGTCGAGGTGCGCCTCGATGGCGACACCCTGAGCGTCCATGTCCGGGTTCGCCCGCAGATCGAGCGAGGCGTCGGCGGTCAGCAGGACCGCCTCCAGCAGCTGGTCGATGTTCAGGCCCTGCTTGGCCGAGATGTCGACGAACATGGTGTCGCCGCCGTACTCCTCGGGAACCAGGCCGTACTCGGTCAGCTGGCCGCGGATCTTGGCCGGGTCCGCGCCCTCCTTGTCGATCTTGTTGACCGCCACGACGATCGGCACGTCGGCCGCCTGCGCGTGGTTGACGGCTTCCACCGTCTGCGGCATGACGCCGTCGTCGGCCGCCACCACGAGGATCGCGATGTCGGTGGCCTTCGCACCGCGGGCACGCATGGCGGTGAACGCCTCGTGACCCGGGGTGTCGATGAAGGTGATCAAACGGTCCTCGTCGTTCAGGTGAGTGTTCACCTGGTACGCGCCGATGTGCTGCGTGATGCCGCCGGCCTCGCCCGCGCCAACGTTCTCCTTGCGGATGGTGTCGAGCAGTCGGGTCTTGCCGTGGTCGACGTGACCCATGACGGTGACCACCGGCGGACGCTGCGCGAGGTCCTCTTCGCCGCCCTCGTCTTCGCCGTAGGTCAGGTCGAAGCTCTCCAGGAGCTCACGATCCTCGTCCTCCGGGCTCACGACCTGGACGACGTAGTTCATCTCGCCGCCGAGCAGCTCCAGCGTCTCGTCGTTGACCGACTCGGTCGCGGTGACCATCTCGCCGAGGTTGAACAGCGCCTGGACCAGCGAAGCCGGGTTGGCGTTGATCTTGTCCGCGAAGTCCGAGAGCGAGGCGCCGCGAGCGAGGCGGATGACCTCGCCGTTGCCGTGAGGCAACCGGACGCCGCCGACCTCGGGTGCGCGCATCGAGTCGTACTCTTGCCGCTTCTGACGCTTCGACTTGCGTCCCTTGCGGGGTGCGCCGCCGGGGCGACCGAACGCTCCCGCGGTTCCGCCGCGGCCACGACCGCCGCCGCCACCGCCGCCGGGACGACCGCGGAAGCCGCCGCCCGGAGCCGCACCGCCACCGCCGCCGTTACGGAAGCCACCGCCGCCGCCGGGACCGCCGCTGCGGCCGCCTGGGCCACCGCGGCCACCGGGCCGAGCGTCGGGACGCGCCGCACGCTGCGGCATCGCTCCCGGGCTGGGACGCGAAGGCATGTTGCCCGGCGTGGGGCGTGCGCCGCCCTGACCGCCGGGACGAGGGCCGCCAGCACCCGGACGTGCGCCCTGACCGCCACCCGGACGGGGACCGCCCTGACCGGCGCCGGGACGCGGACCGCCCTGACCGGGACGACCGCCCGGACGCGGACCCGCCGCACCCGGACGCGGACCCATCGGACGCGGCGCGGGCGCCGGGGCCGAGGAATACGGATTGTTGCCCACTCGGGGCTGCCGGGGACCGGGGCGCGGACCCGGACGGGGACCCGGCGTCGCCGGTGCCTGACCCGACTGCGCCGCCGGTGCCGAGGGCTTGCCGGCCGGCTCGGCGGACTCGGCCGCCGGTGCGGCCGGAGCCTGCGGTGCCGGAGCCGCCTTCGGTGCGGGCTTGGGGCCCGGCTTGGGGCCGCCCGCCGCCGGCTGAGCCGGGGCGGATGCTCGTGCCGCCGGGGCCGCCTCGGCGGCCGGAGCGGAGTTCGCCGCTGCCGGCTTGGGTGCCGGACCGGGCTTGGGACCCGGCTTGGCGCCGGATGCCTTGGCCGCCGGCTTCGCCGAAGCGGAACCGGAGCCGGATTCGAAAGACTCACGCAGTCGACGGGCCACCGGGGCCTCGACAGTCGACGATGCGGATTTGACGAACTCGCCCTGCTCCTTGAGCCGCTCCAGCACTGCTTTGCTGGGTACGCCCAATTCCTTGGCCAGTTCGTGAACGCGGGCCTTGCCTGCCACTGCTCTCCTCACTTGGAGGTCGAGCGGGCTGCCCGCATCGACCTCGGTTTATTCAGTAAACGTGCTCATCGTGGAGACTTCACGGTGTGCTCATGTCTTCTGCTGCCTGTCCTGACTCCCTGCGGAGCCCTCACTGTTGATGATCCCGCCGATGTGCTCGGCCAGATCCTCTGGTCTCACGGCGACGCCGCGATCCCGTAGCGCCGTGCCGAAGGCGTTGCGCCGCACCGCAAGCGAGAGACATCTCTCATCGCGGTGCAGCCAGGCGCCTCGTCCCGGCAGTCTCCCCCGTTCGTCGATCGCCACCTGCGATGCGCTGTCCGCGCCTCGCACAGCCACCAGCCTGACCAGGTGTGAAGCTTGATCACGCCGGCGACAGCCGATACAGGTACGCACCGGAGATGTCGACGTTCGAAGGGCCACAGGTCAGTCTAGCGTATCGGAGGACTCGACGGCGCCACCGTCGGCGTCGCGGGGACCGCCGTCGCCCGCATCCGACCGGATGTCGATCCGCCACCCGGTGAGCCGGGCCGCCAGCCGGGCGTTCTGCCCCTCCTTGCCGATCGCCAGCGACAACTGGTAGTCGGGCACGATGACGCGCGCGGCCTTGGTCTCCTTGTCGATCACGGTGACCGAGACCACCTTGGCCGGCGACAGCGCGTTGCCGACGAAGACCGCCGGATCCGCGGCGTAATCGATGATGTCGATCTTCTCGCCGGACAGTTCGCTCATCACGTTGCGCACCCGCTGTCCCATCGGACCGATGCACGCGCCCTTGGCGTTCAGTCCGGCCACGCCGGTGTGGACCGCGATCTTGGAACGGTGACCGGCCTCGCGGGCCACGGCGACGATCTCGACCGACCCGTCCGCGATCTCGGGTACCTCGAGCGAGAACAGCTTGCGGACCAGGTTTGGATGCGTGCGCGAGAGCGTGATCTGAGGTCCGCGGGCCCCGCGCGCCACCCCCACGACGTAGCACTTGATCCGCTCGCCGTGCTTGTAGCTCTCACCGGGCACCTGCTCCGCGGGCGGGATCACGCCCTCGGTGGCGTTGGAGTCGGTGCCGATCTGCACGATCACCATGCCTCGCGCATTCGCCTTGGCGTCGGCCTGCACGATGCCGCCGACCACTTCGCCCTCGTGGGCGACCAGTTCGCCGTACGTCTTCTCGTTCTCGGCGTCGCGCAGACGCTGCAGGATCACCTGGCGCGCAGTGGTCGCGGCGATGCGGCCGAATCCCTCCGGCGTGTCGTCCCACTCGTGGACCACGGTGCGGTTCTCGTCGAGTTCCTGGGCCATCACGCGGACCTGACCCGATTTGCGGTCGATGTCGATGCGGGCGTTCGGTGCGAACCCGTCGGTGTGCCGGTAGGCGGTGAGCAGAGCTGTCTCGATCGCCGAGAGCACGGTCTCGGTCGGCACGCCCTTGTCGGCCTCGATCAAACGCAGCGCGCTGATGTCTATGTGCATGGTGGCGACTCCTATTCGCTTTTCGGATTGAGTTGTCGGCGGGTGAAGTGAATGTCGTTGGCGGGCGTCACGATTCGCGACGACGAGCGATCTCGTCGTCGTCCAGGCCGCAGGCACGCAGGGCGGCTTCGCCGGGCCTGCCGAAGTCGACCTCGACCACCGCGCGCGCGATATCGGCCAGCTCGACCTCGAAGGAGCGGATCCGGCTCTTGTCGACCGTCACCAGGGTGACGCGGCCCTCGTCGCTGGGGCCCACCCGGGCCTCGACGGTGCGGTCCACACCCTCGTCGGTGTACTCGACACGGACCTTGCGTCCCTGATTGCGGCGCCAGTGGCGCGGCAGCGTCAGCGGCCGGCCGATCCCGGGCGTCGTGACTTCGAGGTCGTACGGGGACTCGCCGAGCAGGTCGGACTCGTCGAACACCGCCTCCAGGCTCCGGCTGAGCTCGGCGACCGCGTCGAGCGGCACTCCGCCGTCACGATCGACGACGATCCGGATCTCGCGGCGTCCCGGCGGGGTCAGCACCGCGACCTCCTCCAGATCGAATCCGAGCCGATCGAGGGTCGAAGCCACCAGGTCGCTGATGCCGCCGGTCAGAGCCTCCGCAGTCATCGTGCGCGTCCTCCTGGGTTTCGGTATCGGGAACCGCTGCCGCGGTTCCCGTCGGCCGCCGGGCCGGGCTTCGAGTGTAGTCGACTCGTCCGACTGGCAGAATCGTCCACCGTGACACGAGTGCCGATCCAGGATCCCCCCGCCCCCGAGCCTCCGCAAGCCGGTCGCCCCGCCACGGGGGTGCCGCGCCGCAGTGTGCTCCGCGGCGGCGTCCTCGCCGGTGCCGCCGCAGTCGCGGGATGGTCGCTGACCGCATGCGATACCGGGCCGACGCAGCGACAGCTCGACGCCGAGACGCTGCTCCCGCACGCCCAGGCGGCGCTGCGGCAGCAGCGGGCGGCCACCGCGCTCGCGCCGCGGAACACCGCGTACACCGAGGCCCTGCGGACCGTCGCCGATCAGCGCGGCGCGCACCTGAAGGCGCTGCGCGACGAGATCAACCGGCTGCACTCCTCGACTGCCGACCGGATCGACTCGCCACCGGCCGCGCCCACGGCGTCGGTGGCGGCCCTCGGCGTCTCGATCGAACGGTCGGCCACCAGCGCGGCGGATGCGTGCGTGGGTCTGTCCGGCTTCAGCGCCGGACTCCTCGGCTCGATCAGCGCCTCCTGCCAGACCCTCTCGAAAGTGCAACTCGCATGAGCCAGAACGCCGCTCTCGACACCGCCGCGGACGCGGAGAACACCGCCGTCTTCACCTACGGCGTGCTCACCGCCTTCACCACCGGAGGGGTGCGCGACACCGTCGCGGAGTACATCGCCGCGCACCGGGTGCGACGCGACCAGCTGAACGAGGCACTGCTCGCCGCCGGGCAGCCCGAGCGCACCCCGGCGGCCGGATACCTGCTGCCCGTCGACGTGACGGACCAGGCCACCGCCGCGAAGGCCGCGCTGACCGCCGAGAACGACTGCGCGAAGGCCTACCGGGCGCTGTTGGAGCAGGCCGATTCGCAGGCGGTGCGCCGGACCGCCGTCGACGGGCTCACCGACTGCGCCCTGCGATCCTCGTACTGGCGCTCGATCGCGGGCGAGAAACCGCTGACGGTGGCCTTCCCCGGTCAGTAGGACCGGAGAGGGCGCCTGGCCCGCGTCACCCGCCTAGGGTCGTCACCATGGCGACAGCGCGCATCGGTTCGATCACCCTCGACTGCGACGATCCCGTCGAGCTCGCCCGCTTCTGGTCGGCGATGCTCGACGGGACCGTGACGCACACGTCCACGAGATATGCCTGTGTGCGGGCCGGCTCCATCGTGATCACCGCGCTTCGGGTGCCCGACCACCGGCCTCCGGAATGGCCCGGCGGTGCGGTGCCGAAGCAGATCCATCTCGACCTGGTGGTCGCCGATCTCGACGAGGGTGCGGCCGAGGCGGTCCGCCTCGGCGCACGGCTGTCGCCACAGCAGGCCGCGCCGGACCTGTGCCGAGTTCTCTTCGACCCCGCCGGGCATCCGTTCTGCGTCTGCCTCGACCGCGCGCCGTTCTAGCGCCGGCGGTCAGCCGCGCGCGGCCGTGACCACCGCGTCGACGGCTCCGTCGACCGGCGCCGCGGAGGTCTCTCCGGTGAGCCGGTCGCGGATCTCGACGGTGCCGTCGGCCCAGCCGCGGCCGACGACCACCACGACCGGCATACCGAGCAGCTCGGCGTCCTTGAACTTGACGCCGGGCGAAGCCTTGCGGTCGTCGAAGAGCACGGACAGTCCGGCGGCGTCGAGATCGGCGGCCAGCTGTTGCGCACCGGCCACCGCGGCCTCGTCCTTGTTCGCGATCACCAGGTGGACGTCGAACGGCGCCACCTCGCGCGGCCAGCGCAGGCCCTTCTCGTCGTGCCACTGCTCGGCGAGCACCGCGACCATCCGCGAGACGCCGAGACCGTACGAGCCCATCGTGGGGCGCACCGGCTTGCCGTTCTCGCCGAGCACGTCGAACTCGAAGGCGTCGGTGTACTTGCGGCCGAGCTGGAAGATGTGACCGATCTCGATGCCCTTGGCGGCCTCGAGCACACCTCTGCCGTCCGGGGACGGATCACCGGCGCGCACCTCGGCGGCCTCGATGACGCCGTCGGGAGTGAAGTCGCGGCCGCACACCAGATCGACGTAGTGCTTACCGGGCGCATCGGCCCCGGTGATCCACGCGGTGCCGCTGACCACACGCGGGTCGACCAGGTACGCCAAGCCCGCCGCCTGGACGGCCTTCGGTCCGATGTACCCCTTGACGAGCTGCGGATTGGCCGCGAAGTCCGCGTCGGTGAGCAGTTCCACCTCCGCCGGCTCCACCGAGGCCTCCAGCCTCTTGAAGTCGACCTCCCGATCGCCCGGCACCGCCACCGCGGTGATCTCCCACTCACCTCCCGGCCTGCGGATCTTGACCATCACGTTCTTGAGGGTGTCGGCGGCGGTGTAGTCACCGTCGAGCTCGCGGTTGGCCCAGTCGACCAGGGTCTCGATGGTCGGGGTGTCGCCGGTGTCGTGGACCACCGCCTCGGGGAGCCCGTCGAGCGGGATCGCCTCGGGAACCGGGGTCACCACGGCCTCGACGTTGGCCGCGTAGCCCGACTCGGTGCTGCGGACGAAGGTGTCCTCGCCGACCTCGCATTCGGCCAGGAACTCCTCCGAGGCGCTGCCGCCCATGGCGCCGGAGGTCGCCGCGACGATGACGTACTTGATGCCGAGACGGTCGAAGATGCGCTGGTACGCGGCACGATGAGCGTCGTACGAGGCCTGCAGACCCCGCTCGTCGAGGTCGAACGAGTACGAGTCCTTCATCACGAACTCGCGCCCACGCAACAGCCCGGCCCGCGGGCGCTCCTCATCGCGGTACTTGGTCTGGATCTGGTACAGGGTGACCGGCAGATCCTTGTACGAGCTGTACTCGCCCTTGACCAGCTGCGTGAAGATCTCCTCGTGCGTGGGCCCGAGCATCATGTCCGCGCCCTTGCGGTCCTTGACGCGGAACAACGCCGGCCCGTACTCGGTCCAGCGCCCGGTGGTCTCGTACGGGTCGCGCGGCAGCAGCGCGGGCAACAGGATCTCCTGCGCGCCCATCGCGTCCATCTCCTCGCGAACGAGGTTCTCGACCGCGCGGAACACCTTGAGCCCCAAGGGCAGCCACTCGTAGACGCCGGGGGCGGCACGCCGGATGTAGCCCGCGCGCACGAGCAGCTTGTGGCTCGGCACCTCGGCATCGGCCGGGTCGTCGCGGAGGGTGCGCAGGAACAGGTTCGACATCCGTGTGATCACGATGTACCAGCTTAATGGGATCACCGGCGTGTTCGTTAGGGTGGTCGCGTGCTCGTCATCCTGCCTCCCTCGGAGACCAAGTCGGACGGCGGCGAGGCCGCTCCGCTCGATCTCGACTCGCTGGTTCTGCCGGAGCTCAATCCGGTCCGACGCAAGCTCGCCGAGGCGATCGTCGACCTCTCCGCCGATCTCGACGCATCCCGCACGGCGCTGGGTCTGGGCGCGACGGCCGTCGCCGAGATCGAGCGCAACGCCGATCTCTGGGAGTCGCCGACGCGCACCGCGATCACCCGGTACACCGGCGTCCTGTACGACGCCCTCGACTATCCGGGCATGACCCGCGCGGCCAAGACCAAGGCCGGCGACCGACTGATGATCGGCTCGGCGCTGTTCGGCGTGGTCCGGGCCGACGACCGCATCCCGGCCTACCGGCTCTCCGGCGGGTCCCGGCTGCCCGGTTTCGGCACCCTCGGCGCACTGTGGAAGCCGGTGCTGTCCCCCGCTCTCGACCGCATCGACGACTTCGTCGTCGATCTGCGCTCGGGCGTCTACCAGAAACTCGGTCCCGTCGACGGTGCGGTGACCGCGACCGTGGTGACCGAGGCCGCGGACGGCTCGCGGAAGGTCGTGAGCCATTTCAACAAGCACTTCAAGGGACTGGTGGCGCGCGAACTGGTCCGGACCCGGCGGAACGTCCGGGATGTGAACGCGCTCGCCGCCGTCCTGTCCGACGCCGGCCAGCGCGTCGAGATCACCTCTGAGTCGCAGATCACGGTCGTCACCGGCTGATCCGAACCCTGATCGGCGGTCCGCATCGCGACTCGCACGGCGCGAGAGCCGGTCACTTGGCCTGAGGGAAGAACCACTGGTCGTCGTCGGTCTCCGGAGTGTCGTCGGCCGGATTCACTTCGACCACCTCGTCGAGCTGTGCCTTCTGTGCCCGGAGGCGGCCGTATCCGTACGCGGCGGCCATGCCGATGACGCCGGTGACCAGGCCGATCGTCTGCAGCTCGCCGGAATCGCCTGCCTCCGCCGAGATCCGGTAGATCCAGCCGTTGAGCGCGACGACCGCCAGCGCTCCGAACGTGAGCGGGATGACGAAGGTGGTCATGGTGCTCGGCGGTGTGGGCGCGATGCCCGCGCGGCGGCGATGGATCTGCCAGGCCGACATGACGACGACGGCCAGCGCGACGAGAATCGCCGTGACCGACGGGGGCACGAACCAGGAGGCGACGGCCGCGACGAGCAGGATCAGTCCGGAGAGTCCTGCGGCTGTGCGTGCGTTCATCTCGACCACCCGCTCAGAACCGCAGAGCCCGGTCGGCGTCGGTGAAACCGGCGACCGGACCGATCACCGCGATCGCCGGGGCGATCAGCTTCTCGTCGACAGCGGTCTGCGCGGCGTGCGCGAGGTCGGTGCGCAGGAGCCGCTGATCCGGCCGCGACGCGTTCTCGATGAACGCCACCGGGGTGTCAGCCGGTCGCCCGCCCTCGAGCAGGGCCGTCGCGAACTCGTCGATGCGCTTGACCGCCATCATCAGCACGATGGTGCCCCGCAGCCGCGCGAGCGCCGCCCAATCGGTGAGCGAGTCGGGGTGCCCCGGAGCCACGTGTCCCGACACGATGACCACCTCGTGCGTCACGCCGCGGTGAGTCACCGGGATTCCGGCCAGGCCGGGAGCCGCGATCGGGCTGCTGATGCCGGGGACCACGGTGACCGGCACACCCGCCGCCACGCAGGCCTGGAGTTCTTCGAATCCGCGGCCGTACACGTATGGGTCGCCGCCTTTGAGGCGGACCACGAACTTGCCCGCCCGCGCGCGGTCGACGAGGAGATCGTTGATCTGTTCCTGACGCATCGCGCGGCCGTAGGGCACCTTGGCCGCGTCGATGATCTCCACCTGCGGACCGAGCTCGTCGAGGAGTGCGATGGGCGCGAGCCGGTCGGCCACCACCACGTCCGCCTCGGCGAGCAGTTTGCGGCCGCGCACCGTGATGAGATCGGCGTCGCCGGGACCTCCGCCCACCAGGGCCACGCCCGCGGCGTGCCTGCGGTCGTCGTCGATGCGCAGCGAGGTGCCGTCCGCGAGAGCCTCGGTGATCGCGGCGCGCACGGCCGCGGAGCGACGATGATCGCCGGCCGCCAGCACCCCGAACTGCAGATCGCGGTGGACTCCGGACGCCGGGGTGACGGCGGTTCCGCGGCGGGCGTCGTCGGCGCGCACGCAGAACACCCGCCTGCGCTCGGCCTCCGCCACCACCGCCGCGTTGACGTCGGGATCGTCGGTGCAGGCCATCGCATACCAGGCTCCCTCGAGGTCGCCGTCGGCGTACGCACGCCGATGCACGGTGATCGCGACCTCCGACTCGACGGCCGGCGTGGGGTCGAGCGCGACGACGTGGACGTCGGCGCCGGCGGCGATCAGGTTCGGCAGGCGCCGTTGCGCGACGCTCCCGCCGCCGATGACGACGACCTTGCGTCCGTGCAGATCCAGCCCCGCGAGGTAATGCGCTTGCATGAGCGATCAGCCTACCGGGACCGTACCGGCGGCTAGACGTGCAGTCCGCGCCTGCGCTCCCGCTCGATCGCGCGCTCGCGGGCGTCCTCGAACTTGGCGACCTTGATGTCCATCTCGGCGAGGAAGGCCGCGAGCTTGTCGCGGTACATCTGGCCGACCGGGCCGAAGTCGTCGCGATCGAAGATCCGCCACTTGCGCAGCACGGGCATCACGACATCGGCCATGTGCTGCGGCAGGTCGTAGATGCCGCCCTTGGCGATCAGGACCGCGTTCCTGCGGAAGTTCGGCATCGTCGCACCGGGCATCTGGAAGTTCGAGACGATCGTGTAGATCGCCACCATCGCCTCGTCGGGCACCAGATCGAGCGCCCCGGCGACGACGTTCCGGTAGAAGAGCATGTGCAGGTTCTCGTCGGCAGCGACTCGCTGGAGCATCCGGTCGGCGATCGGGTCGCCGCAGGCCTTGCCGGTGTTGCGGTGGCTGACGCGCGTCGCGAGCTCCTGGAACGAGACGTAGGCCACCGCGAAGAGCATGTCGTAGCTGTGGTCGCGCTGTCCGTCGTCGTCCGGCAGCGGGTTGAACCCGCCGATCATGTGCGTCATCCGGGTCTGCTCGAGTTCCACCGGATCGACGCCCCGCGTCACGACGAGGTAGTCGCGCATCACGATCGAGTGCCGCATCTCCTCGGCCGTCCAGCGCCCCACCCAGAAGCCCCAGGCGTCGTCGAGGCTGAAGTTCTCGGCGATCACCCGGTGGTACGACGGCAGATTGTCCTCGGTCAGCAGGTTCGTGATCATCGCCGCCTTGGCGGTCTCCGACAGCTGCGACTGCTCCGGATCCCAGTCGACGCCGCCGAGCGCCGCGAAGTTCCGGCCGTCGTCCCACGGCACGTAGTCGTGCGGGTTCCAGTCCCTCGTCATCTTCATGTGGCGCTCCACCTCCGTCTCGCAGACGGGCAGGAGTTCGCGAAGCAGGTCCGAGCCGCTCATGGGCTTGCCGATCAAACTGGTCATATTCCTACGATCTCGCTCACGACCAGCGATTTCAGGGGGCGAAGGTCCCGTGGCGGTTAGGCCCCGAGTCGCCCGCCGCCCTGTTGTAGCGTTGAGGCATGGTCGAGTCGCCTCGTAAGTACCGCGTGTTCCTCGTCGACGACCACGAGCTCGTCCGCCGTGGCCTTCGCGATCTGCTCAGCACCGCCGACGATCTCGAGGTCGTCGGCGAGGCGGCCACCGTCGCCGAAGCCGGAGTCGGTATCGCTGCGACGAAACCCGACGTCGCGGTGCTCGACGTGCGGCTGCCCGACGGCAACGGCGTGGAACTGTGCCGAAGCGTGCGGAGCGCGCAGCCGTCGGTGCACTGCCTGATGCTGACGAGCTACGCCGACGACGACGCCCTGCTCGCCGCCGTCCTGGCCGGGGCCTCCGGCTTCGTACTCAAGCAGATCCTCGGCCACAATCTGATCGCCGCTGTGCGGACGGTCGGCGCCGGCGGATCGCTGCTCGACGACCGCAGCACCGCCGCGCTGCTGGCTCGCCTGCGCGACGGTGAACCGTCCGATCCCCTGGCCCGGCTCACCGGCCAGGAGCGCGAGGTCTTCACCCTGATCGGCCAGGGTATGACCAACCGGCAGATCGCCGACCGGATGTTCTTGGCGGAGAAGACGATCAAGAACTACGTCTCGCGCATCCTCTCGAAGCTCGACATGCAGCGCCGCACTCAGGTGGCGGTGCTGGCCACCGAACTGCGCGAACGCGAACGGTAGTCGTCGGCGTCAGCGCAACGGCGCGGTCCACGTCAACGTGGTGCCCGACGCCGCGCTCGAGGTGATCGTGAAGCTGCCGTCGCAGTCGTCGGCGCGGCGGGTCAGATTCGCCAGTCCCGACTGCCGGGCGGTCGGCGGAATACCGCATCCGTCGTCGGAGATCTCGACGGTCACGACGTCGTCGGCCGCGATGCGCACCCGGATGTGCTCGGCGCCCGAATGCCGGAGCGCGTTGGAGATGCCCTCCCGCAGCACTGCCTCGATGTGCGGCGCCAGGGCGTCGGGGACGAGCGTGTCGACCGGCCCCATGAACGCGACGCTCGGCACGATCGGCGCATGGGTCGCCAACTCGGCGACCACGTCGAGCGCGCGCCTGCGCAGCGTCGCCGCCTCGCCGTGACCGGGAAGGCCCTGCAGATCGAAGATCGAGGTGCGGATCTGCGCGATGGTGGCGTCGAGGTCGGTGATGACCTGCTCCATCCGGGCGTCGTCGGCCGAGGCGGACCCGGCCTGCATGGTCTGCAGCGACATCCCGATCGCGAAGAGCCGCTGAATCACCAGATCGTGCAGGTCGCGGGCGATCCGGTGGCGGTCTTCGAGCAACTGCAGATCGCGCGCCAGTTCCTGCTGGTCGGCGTAGGCCAGGGCCAGCGAGGCCACGCGCGCGACACCCTGCAGGCCCGCGACCTCCTCCCCGGTCCAGACTCGTCGCTCGGGGTGGGTGAGGACGATCGCGCTCCGGCCGTTGGTCGGCTGCAGGGGCTGCATCGAGACCCACCGCGCTCCGTGCCGCAGCCACGGCACCGTGTGTGTTCGCACCTCGCGGACCAGGAGCTTGCCGTCGGCGCGCTCGTTGTCCGGGTCGACGACCTCGAACAGGTCCTCGGTGCAGGGCGCGGTACCGGTGTGTCCGGTGAGGACGCTGCCGGTCACGATGAACACGTCCACCGCCCCGGTGAGCGCGGAGACGTCGCGGCACAGTCCGTCGAGGGTGTCTTCGAGCGCCGTGCCCGCCAGCGGTTCGGATCCGCGGTCGGCGATCACCTGCATCCAGCGCAGCCGGGCCTGGGCCCGCTCGAAGGCGCGCGCGTTGTCGACGGCGATGCCCGCGGCCACCGCGAGGACCGCGACGATCTTCTCATCGAGCGGCGTGAACTCGGGGGCACCCTGCTTCTCAGTCAGGTAGATGCTGCCGAACAACTCGTCGCGGACGATGATCGGCGCGCCCAGGAAGGTGTCCATCGGCGGATGGTTGGGCGGGAAACCCACCGAGGCCGGATGATCGGACAGCTTCGGTATGCGCAGCACCTCGGGGCGGTGCAGCAGTTCGCCGAGGACGCCGCGGCCCACCGGCAGCGGCCCCATCCGAGCGCGGACCTCCGGTTCGATGCCCGTGTACACGAACGCCTGGAGACCGAGCTCGGGCCCGCGGACCCCGAGCGCACAGTACCGGGCGTCGAGGACGTCGGCCGCCACCTCGACGATCCGCTGCAGCGCCTGGTCGAGTTCGAGACCGCGACCCACCAGCAGGACCGCTTCGAGCAGGTCGCGGAGCGCGGTCGGGTCCTCGACGCTGGCGTGGGCGAGCGCGTCGAGTGCCGCGTGGACCTCCGCCAGATCGCGCCTGCGAGTCATCGGACCGCCTCCTCCGGCGAAGGGCTCGGAATGTCGGCGGCCGCGGCCGCCGACACGAATCGTGCCACGGCGGCCGGCTGTCCCACCGGGTGAACGTGCAGATACGACGCGTGCACCCCGCGGTGGATCACGCCGTCGGTCGCTGGTCCGTCGCCACCGGGCCACCCCCAGGCGGGCACCACGTCAGTGGCGAGATCGACGCTGCTGCGGTGGAATTCGTGGCCGGTCACCCGTTCACCGGTGCGATAGAGAACCGAATCGGCCACGGCGACGGCGTCGCGGTAGCCGAGCGTGAGCCGCGGCCCGAAGGCCCCGGTGCCCGGCAGTGCGCCGACCATCGGGACGCCGTCGAGCGCGGACAGCAGGTACAGCAGGCCCGCGCACTCGGCCTGCACCGGCCGGCCCGCGGCCACGTGATCGCGCAGTCCGGCACGGAGGGAGTGGTTGGCGGCGAGCTCGTCCGCGTGGGCCTCGGGGAAGCCGCCGCCGATCACCACCGCCGCGGCGTGCTCCGGAAGCGGGTCGTGCAGCGGGTCGAAGCCGGCCACCTCGGCTCCCGCCGCGCGCAGGAGTTCGGCGTGCTCGGCGTACCCGAAGGTGAAGGCGGCGCCCTCCGCGACGGCCACCACCGGCCGCCGGTGTGGGCCCGTCACCGCGCTCGGGTCCGCGGCGGCGATCGCGTCGGCCGCCGACCAGGCGATCGCCGCGGGCGGTCGGGCCCGGCGTGCGATCTGGACGATCGCCGGAAGGTCGAGCGCCGCCCCCACCTTGGCGACTATCGCGGCCACCGAGTCCAGCGCGTCCCGCCGGCGCTCGGCGGCCGGGATGAGTCCTAGGTGCCGCGACGGCACGGTCAGGTCGGCGTCGCGCCGCACCGCGCCTAGCACCGGCAGTCCGACGCGGTCGCAGGCCTGTCGGAGGACCTGTTCGTGCCGCGGTGAGCCGACGCGGTTGAGGATCACGCCCGCCACGCGGACCCGGGCGTCGTACCCGAGGAAGCCGTGGAGCAGTGCGGCGAGCGACTGGCTGTGCCCGCCGGCGTCGACCACCAGGATCACCGGTGCGCCGATGAGGGTGGCGACGTGCGCGGTGGAGCCGACGCCGAGCGGATCGGGATCGTCGGTGATGCGGCCGTCGAACAGGCCCATCACGCCCTCCACCACGGCGATGTCCGCGTCGGCGGAGCCCGCGGCCAGCAGTGGTGCGATGACGTCGGCGCCGACCAGGTTGGGGTCGAGGTTCCGGCCGACCCGGCCCGCCGCGACGGCGTGGTATCCGGGATCGATGTAGTCCGGGCCCACCTTGAAGGGCGCGACCCGGTGCCCGGCGGCGACGAGCGCGCCGATCAGGCCGGTGGTGATCGTCGTCTTTCCGCTGCCGGACGCCGGCGCGGCGATCACGACCGCCGGGACTACCACTCGATGCCCTTCTGGCCTTTGCGGCCCGCATCCATCGGATGCTTGATCTTCGTCATCTCGGTGACCAGATCGGCGGCCTCGATCAGCGCCTGGGGCGCATACCGTCCGGTGATGACGACGTGCTGCGTCCCGGGGCGGTTGCGGAGGGTCTCGACCACTTCGTCGGTGTCGATCCAGCCCCAGTGCAGCGGGTAGGTGAACTCGTCGAGGACGTAGAAGTCGTGCTCCTGCGCGGCGAGGCGCCGCGTGATCTCCGCCCATCCGGCCCGCGCCGATTCGGCGTGGTCCTCGACGGCGTCGTCACCGCGCTGAATCCACGACCATCCCTGCCCCATCTTGTGCCACTGCACAGGGCCGCCGGCGCCGGTGTCCCGATTCAGGCCGCCGAGGGCGAGCATGGAGTTCTCCTCACCGACCTTCCACTTCGCGCTCTTGACGAACTGGAAGACGGCGACGTCCAGACCGGCGTTCCAGGCGCGCATCGCCATGCCGAACGCGGCTGTCGACTTCCCCTTGCCTGCCCCGGTGTGTACGGCGAGCACCGGCAGCCGGCGTCGCTGCCGGGTGGTCAGTCCGTCGTCGGGAACGGTCTCGGGTACGCCCTTGGGCACAGTGCATCCTCCAGTTCAGCCACCGGCGTCACGCGACGCCGCGGACGTGCTCGGCCAGTCCGGACGAGGTCAGCGAATCCATCGTCGCGTACTGCGCGCCCAGCCGGCGCGCCAGGTCGGCGGCCAGACCGAGACGGACCAGGCCCTGCTCACAGTCCACCACAACGGCGCAGACTCCCCTGCGCGCGACCTCGTCCGCGGCGGCGTCCGCGCGGCGCGGCGCGTCGGCACCGGCCGTGGCTCGGCCGTCGGTGAGCGCCACCAGCAGGGGCCTGCGCTCCGGGTCGGTGCGGCGGGCCCGCTCGATCACCTCGAGCGCCCGGTGCAGTCCCTCGGCCAGCGGCGTGCGTCCGCCGGTGCGCACCTGTGCCAGGCGCGCCACCGCCAGGTCCACCGACCGGGTCGGCGGAACCGCGACGTAGGCATCCCTTCCGCAGGCCACGACCACCGCCACCCGATCACGCCGGGTGTACGAGTCGCGCAGGAGGTCGACGCAGGCGTTGCGCACCGCGGTGAGCCGGGCGCGGGCGGTCATCGATCCGGAGAGGTCGACGACGAAGACCACGAGATTGGCTTCGGTGCCGATGCGCTCGGCTCCGCGGAGATCGTCGGCGATGAGCGCGGGGAGCCCGTCGCCGCTGCTGCGGTGGGCGGCGGCGAGCACGGTGCCGAACAGGTGCACCCCGGTCCGCGGACCGAAGTCGACGGCCCGGGTGGTCATGCCGCGGCTGGTCCGGGCCCGCGAACGGCGGCCCACATCACCGTCCCCGACGCCCTCGGCGCGGAAGGTGCGGATGCGGGCACCACCGGGTGCGGAACCGAAGTCCGGGCCGGTCGGCGCTCCTGAACCGCCGGGCGGATCGGTGTCGGGAGGATCCGTGTCGGGTCCGTCCGGATCGTCGTCCGGTTCCGGGCCGCCTGAGTCTGGGCCGCCTGAGTCTGGGCCGTCTGAGTCCGGGCCGCTGTCGTCGGGTCCGTCCGGCTGCTGCGGCCCGGACTCGGACTCGTCCCGCGGGCCCGCGGCCTGCTCACCGGCGTCCAGGGCGTCGTCGAGCTGCTGGTCGGTCATGCTCGACTCGTCGAAGGGATTGCGGCGCCGTCGATGCGGCAGTGCCAGTTCCACGGCCACCCGCACGTCGTCGGCGTCGATCTCGTCGGCGCCGCGCCATGCGGCGTGTGCGGCGGCGGTCCGGGCCACGACGATGTCGCCGCGCAGACCGTCGACGTCGAGGTGAGAGCAGACGCCGGCGATCCGGCGGAGCTCCCGCTGCGGGATCCGGACGGTCGCGACGCGGTCGCGGGCCGCGGCGATCCGTTGCGCGAGATCGGCCTCGGCGTCGGCGAACCGCTCCGCATAGCCCTGCGGATCGGCGTCGAAGGCCAGCCGTGAGGTGACGATCTCGACGCGCTCGTCGACGTCACGGGCACCGGCGACGTCTACCACCAGCCCGAACCGGTCGAGCAACTGCGGACGCAGTTCGCCCTCTTCCGGGTTCATCGTCCCGACCAGCACGAATGCCGCCGCCTGGGTGTGCGAGACGCCGTCACGCTCAACGGTGACTAGTCCGCTCGCGGCCGCATCGAGCAGGACGTCGACGAGATGGTCCGACAGGAGGTTGACCTCGTCGATGTACAGGACGCCGCCGTCGGCCTGCGCCAGCAGACCCGGCGTGAACCGGGCTTCACCGTCGCGCAGCACCCGAGTCAGGTCGAGCGACCCGATCACCCGGTCCTCGGTGGCGCCGATCGGCAGGTCGACCACGCGCGAATCCTCGCCGAGCAGCGGGGCGAGCCCGCGGACGATCGTCGACTTCGCGGTCCCCTTCTCACCGCGGATCAGGACACCGCCGATCCCCGGCGAGACGGCGGACAGGATCAGTGCGAGCTTGAGGCGATCCTGTCCGACCACCGCGCTGAACGGGAAGCGAACGCCGGCGTCACTCATCGAATCAGGCGTCGGGCCGCGCGGTGAGTCGGAGGCTGCGGTTGGTCCAGTCCCACAACTCGCGGTACAGGGCGGGGTTCTCGTCGAGCTTCTGGCCGAACGACGGGATCATCTCGGTCAGGGTGCTCTTCCAGCCCTCGAAACGACCGCTGAAGCACTGCTGAAGCACCGAGATCATCGCGGGAACCGCGGTCGAAGCGCCCGGCGACGCTCCGAGGAGACCGGCGAGCGTGCCGTCGCCCTCCGCGACCACCGCGGTGCCGAACTCGAGGCTGCCGCCGACACCGGTCTTGCGGATCACCTGGACGCGCTGACCGGCGGTGATCAGCTCCCAGTCCTCGCCGACGGCGCGCGGCGCGAAGTCCTGCAGCGTCTTGACGCGGTCGGCGGGGCTCGCGGCGAGCTCGGAGATCAGGTACTTGAGCAGACCGAACTCCTGCGGGGCGATCGACATCATCGGCAGCAGGTTGCCCGGCTTCACCGACTTCGGCAGGTCCATGACGCCGCCGGTCTTGAGGAACTTCGGCGACCAGCCCGCGTACGGGCCGAAGAGCAGGCCCTTGTCGTGGTTGATGACGCGCGTGTCCAGGTGCGGCACCGACATCGGCGGGGCGCCCACCGCGGCCTGGCCGTACACCTTCGCCGAATGCTGTGCGATCACGTCGGGGTTGGTGCAGCGGAAGAACTCGCCGCTGACCGGGAAGCCGCCGAAGCCCTTGGCCTCGGAGATGCCCGACTTCTGCAGCAGGTGCAGTGCGCCGCCGCCTGCGCCGACGAAGACGAACTTCGCTTCGACGCGAACCTTCTCGCCCGTGCGGTTGTTGCGGATCTTCATCACCCAGCTGCCGTCCGACTGCTTGGTGAGGTTGCGGACCTCGTGCCCGAAGTAGAGGTCGGCGTCACGGCCGACGAAGTTCAGCAGCTGCTGGGTGAGCGCGCCGAAATCGACGTCGGTTCCCTGGGTGTACCAGTTCAGGGCCACCGGATCGGAGTAGTCCCGGCCGGCGCCCATCAGCGGCAGCCGCGCCGCGAACTCGGCGTCGTCGTCGATGAACTCCATGCCCTCGAACAGGGTGTGGCTCGAGAGCGCCGCATGGCGCTTGCGCAGGTACTCGACGCCGTCGGCGCCGTGGCAGAAGCTCACGTGCGGGATCGGGTTGATGAACTCGTCGGGCGCACCGAGCAGGCCGTTGTCGACGCCGTAGGCCCAGAACTGCCGCGAGACCTGGAACTGCTCGTTGATGTTCAGCGCCTTGGTGATGTCGATGTCGCCGTTGGCGTCGGCCGGCGTGTAGTTGAGCTCGCAGAGCGCCGAGTGGCCGGTGCCGGCGTTGTTCCACGGGTCGCTGCTCTCGGCGGCGGCCGCCTCCAGGCGCTCGAACAGGCTGATCGACCAGCTGGGCTCCAGTCGGCGCAGCAGCGCGCCGAGCGTGGCGCTCATGATTCCGGCACCGACGAGCGCCACGTCTGTCTTAATCACCTTGGCCACGCTGCTGAACTCCTCCACCCATAGGGCATTCACGACCTGTATCGCGGATCATTGTTCACCATCGCGTTGTCTGAGGCAGCATCGGTGCGCGCAAGTGTGGGGTGTGCGACACCGGGTGCCACGCCGACGCCCGATCCGCGCACCGACGGGTGCGGCCTAAGCTGGTCGGCGTGAGCAGCGTGAAAAGCCGGCAATGGCGTCCCGACGAACTCCTCGACCGATACGAAGTGCTGACCATCCCCCTCGGCGACGACCCGGACGGCGAGGGCGCCGTGGAGGCCACCCTGATCCGCCAGGCCGGAGCGGAACCGGCCACCGCCGGGACGGTCCTGTACGTCCACGGCTTCACCGACTACTTCTTCCAGGAGGAGCTGGCCGAGTTCTTCCACGATCGGGGCTACGGTTTCTACGCGCTCGATCTGCGCAAGTGCGGGCGGTCGCTCCTGGACGGGCAGCAACCGCACTTCACCACCGACCTCGAGTTCTACGACCAGGAGCTGAACGCGGCACTCGATGTCGTGACCGAGGAATCCGGGTCCGGCGACGAGCCGGCTCGGGTGATCGTGGTCGCCCACTCCACCGGAGGACTGATCACGCCGCTCTGGCTCGACCGACTCCGGCGCACCGATCCGGACCGGCACCGCCGCATCAAGGGGCTGGTCCTCAACAGCCCCTGGCTGGACTTGCAGGGCGATCCCCTGCTGCGCACCGACGCCGTCAATCTGCTGATCCGCGGAGTCGGCCGAGTTCGGGCCAAAGCCGTGCTGCCGCAGAAACTCTCGGCAGCGTACGGCGAGAGCCTGTCCGCCGACGCCCACGGCGAGTGGACCTACGATCTGCGGCGCAAGCCGCTCGGCGGTTTCCCGGTGACCTTCGGCTGGCTGGCCGCCGTCCGCGCGGGACAGCATCGCCTGCACCGGGGGCTCGACATCGGCGTGCCCGCCCTGGTCCTGCGATCGGACAAGACCCGCTTCACCGGGGCCTACGAGCCTGCGGTCGACACCGCTGACTGCGTGCTCGACGTGAAGCAGATCGCGCAGTGGTCCGGCGTGATCGGCCGTCGCGTGTGGGCGGTGGCCGTCCCCGACGCCCGCCACGACGTCTTCCTTTCTCTGGAGACGCCCCGGCGCATCGCCTACGACGAAGTGCAGAACTGGCTGCACACGATCTTCGGCGAGGGGGCGCGGCGATGAGCGCTCAGCAGGTCGATCTGGCGATCATCGGTTCGGGAAGCGGCAACTCCATCCCGGACGAACGCTTCGACGCGATGAGCATCGCGATCTTCGAGGAGGGCGTCTACGGCGGCACCTGCCTCAACGTCGGGTGCATTCCGACGAAGATGTTCGTCTACGCCGCGGACGTGGCCGACACCGTCCGGTCGGCGGCCCGGTACGGCGTCGAGGCGAGCGTCGAATCGGTCGACTGGCCCGCCATCGTCGACCGGGTCTTCGGCCGCATCGACCCGATCTCGGCCGGCGGCAAGGAGTACCGGGTGGAGCGTTGCGACAACGTCACCGTCTACTCCAGCCACGTCCGCTTCGACGGCCGCGACGACGAGTCGGCCCGATACCGCCTGGTGACCGACGACGGCGACCTGGTGCTGGCCCGCAAGGTCGTCGTCGCCGCGGGCTCGCGGTCGGAGATTCCTGAGGTGATCGCCGATTCGGGCGTTCATCACTACACCAACAGCGACGTGATGCGCCTGCCCGCCCTGCCGAAGCGGATGGCGATCCTCGGCAGCGGATACATCGCCGCCGAGTTCGCCCACGTCTTCTCCGCTCTCGGCGTGGACGTCACCGTCGTCGCCCGCAGCGGACGGCTGCTGCGCCGGCTCGACGACGACGTCAGCGAGCGATTCACCGCGGTGGCCCGCCGGCAGTGGGACGTCCGGCTCGACAGCACGCTCGCGGGTGCGATCGACCTCGGCGACGACGGCGTCCGGCTCTCGTTCACCGACGGCCGGCACGTCGATGCCGACGCCCTGCTCGTCGCGACCGGCCGGACACCCAACGGCGACCGCCTCGGCCTCGACACGATCGGTGTGGAGCTGCTCGCCGACGGCCGCGTGCCGGTGGACGCACACGGCCGCACACCGGCTCCCGAGGTGTGGGCGCTCGGCGATGTCAGTTCACCGTTCCAGCTCAAGCACGTCGCCAACCACGAACAGCGTGTGGTCCAGGAGAATCTGCTGCTCGGCTGGCACGCCGACGAGCTGGCCTCGTTCGACCACCGGTACGTGCCGGCCGCGGTCTTCACCCATCCGCAGATCGCCACCGTCGGACTCACCGAGGCGCAGGCCCGCGAGACCGGGCGCGACATCGCCGTCAAGGTGCAGGAGTACGGCGACGTCGCCTACGGCTGGGCGATGGAGGACACGACCGGATTCTGCAAGCTCATCGCCGATCGTCGCAGCGGTGAACTGCTCGGCGCGCATCTGATGGGTCCGCAGGCGTCCACCGTGATCCAGCCCGTCATCCAGGCGATGAGCTTCGGTCTCCGGGTGCCGGACATGGCCCGCGGCCAGTACTGGATCCATCCCGCCATGCCGGAGGTGCTCGAGAACGCACTCCTCGGCCTGGACCTGGAGTGAGGGCGGCGGCGGCCCGAGCGGGTTCTCAGAAGCGCGAGGACCGCAGGGAGATCTCGCTCGCCAGAGCGGCCGCCGCATTCTCGGGAATCCAGTGGTCGACGCCGTGGAGTTCGGAGAAGCGGAAGTCGGAGTAGACGTATCGGCCGCTGAACTCGGCCTGTTCGCGTCCCAGAGCCGCGTCGCCGTCGCTCCACACCATGGTGGTCGGGATCTCGACCGGCGGGCAGGCCAGGGTGGCCGCGACGTCGCCGGTGAAACTGGCGCGATACCAGTTCAGCGGACCGGTCAGCGCACCCGGCTCGAGGATCGGCGCGAGTTCCTCGCCGGTCACGCCGGCACGCCGGAGCAGGACGCCGTCTCGGGCGCTCAGCCTCTCCTCCGCGCCGTCGGCGATGAAATCCTTGATGTAGGCCGACCGCTCACGCTGATCGCCGCCCGCCGCGAGTGCATCGCGCATCGCGGACGGGTGTCCGGTGCTGACGGCCACCAGGCCGGTGAAGCGGTCGGGATGCTTGGCCGCCAGATGCCAGGCGACGATCCCGCCCCAATCGTGGCCGACGACCATCGAGTACGAGATGTTGAGGTGGTTGAGGATCCCGATGACGTCGCCGACGAGCGTGTCGAGACGGTAGGCGTCGACCTCCTCGGGCCGGGCGCCGGGACTGTAGCCCCGCTGATCGATGCGCAGGGTGCGGAGCCCGGCCTCGTGCACGCGCGGAACCACGTCGTCGTAGCACCGCGAGTTCACCGGGAACCCGTGCAGGAGCACCACCCACGGTCCTCGAGCGGGCCCGCTCTCCTCGACGTCGAAGGTCAGTCCGTCATGCTCTACGGTCAGGTGCGCGGTGTTCACCAAGCCAGGATAGGACGGTGGGCACCGCGGGCGGGCCGCCCTCGATCAACCCGTGGATACTCGGCATGTCGAGGTGCTCGCACACCAGATCGGCCATCAGATCCAGTTGCGACCGGCGCACCTGCGCGACGCACAGCCGCGGATCGGCGGTGAAGCCCGTCCGGCCCGCCCGCCGCGCGATCTCGGCCAGGAAGACGCGGCGGAAGCCGTCGCTCTCCAGCGCGCCGTGGCAGTGGGTGCCGTAGACCGCTCCCCTGCGGGCGCCCTCGGGGCCGGTCGCCGCGGAGTCGAGCCAGGGCTGCTCCTCGCTGCGCACCACGACCCCGTGATGGATCTCGTATCCGCGCACCGGCTCACCGGCCGCGTGACCGTCGAAGGTCCGCAGGGTCTTGTCTTCGGCGAACTCGATGTCGACGTCGAGCAGCCCCAGCCCCTCGACGGGCCGGGCGACACCCGACGTCGCTGTGCCGACGGACTCCACCGTGTCGACGATGCTCCGGCACAGCATCTGGAAGCCGCCGCAGACCCCGAGCACCGGCCGGCCGCGCTGCGCACGTTCGATCAGCGCATCGGCCAGACCGGTGGTCCGCAGCCACGCGAGGTCGCTGAGGGTCGCGCGGGTTCCGGGCAGCACCGCCAGATCCGCGGCCCGGACCGCCGACGGGTCGTCGACCCACGTCACGTCGACGTCGGGTTCGCACGCCAGAGCCAGGACATCGGTGCTGTTGGAGATGCGGGGCAACCGGATCGCGGCCACCGACATCCGCTCCCGTCCGGCGCCGCCCACGCCGCGAGGTCCGCCCACGCGGGCGCCGACCGATGCGGCCAGCGAATCCTCGGCATCGAGCCGGAGACCGTCGGCGAACGGGATCACGCCGAAGGTCGGTCGCCCGGTGCGCTCGCGCACCATCTCCAGTCCGGGAGCGAGGATCGCCGGATCGCCGCGGAACTTGTTCACGATGTATCCGGCGACGAGCGCCTGGTCGTCCGCGTCGAGGACCGCCGTGGTGCCGAACAGATGGGCCAGCGATCCGCCGCGGTCGATGTCGGTGACCAGCACCACCGGCATGTTCGCCGCCCGGGCCAATCCCATGTTCGCGATGTCGGTGGCGCGGAGGTTGATCTCCGCGACCGAGCCCGCGCCCTCGCAGATCACCACGTCGAAGTCCCGTCGCAACGACGCGAGTTCGTCGGCGACCACACCCGCCAGCCGGGTGCGCCAGAGCTGATAGTCGGCGGCCCCGACCTCGCCGACCGTGCGTCCGCGCACCACCACGTGCGAGCGCCGGTCACCGCCGGGCTTCAGCAGCACCGGGTTGAATCGCGTGTCCGGTTCCAGCCCGCAGGCCTGCGCCTGAAGCGCCTGTGCCCGGCCGATCTCACCGCCGTCGAGGGTGACGGCGGAATTGTTCGACATGTTCTGCGCTTTGAACGGCGCCACCGTGATCCCGTCACGCGCCAGCGCCCGGCACAGTCCGGCGACGATCAGGCTCTTGCCCGCGTCGCTGCTCGTGCCACCGACCAGAAGTGCGCCGCTCACCCCCGAAGTCAGCTCTCGTCGGGCAGCGTCAGGATCTCGGCACCGGTGTCGGTGACGACGAGGGTGTGCTCGAACTGCGCGGTCCACCTGCGGTCGGCGGTCACCACGGTCCAGCCGTCGTCCCACATCTCCCAGTCGAGGCCGCCCAGATTGATCATCGGCTCGATGGTGAAGACCATTCCCGGTTCCAGGACGGTGTCGACGCTCGGCTGGTCGTAGTGCAGCACCACCAGACCGTTGTGAAAGGTCTCACCGATCCCGTGGCCGGTGAAGTCGCGCACCACCGAGTACCCGAAGCGGTTCGCGTACGCCTCGATCACCCGGCCCACCACGTTGAGCGCGCGACCGGGTTTGACGGCCTTGATCGCGCGCTCGGTCGCGATCCTGGTCCGCTCCACCAGATCCCGCGCCTCCGGTGAGACGTCGCCGGCGAGGAACGTCGCATTCGTGTCACCGTGCACACCGTCGATGTAGGCCGTCACATCGATGTTGACGATGTCGCCGTCCTCGATCACCGTCGAATCGGGGATGCCGTGACAGATCACCTCGTTCAGCGAGGTGCAGCAGGACTTCGGGAATCCCTTGTAGCCCAGCGTCGACGGGTAGGCGCCGTGATCGATCATGTACTCGTGGGCGATCCGGTCGAGTTCGGCTGTCGTGACTCCCGGAGCGACGGCCCGACCCGCCTCGGCCAGGGCGTTGGCCGCGATCCTGCCCGCCACGCGCATCTTCTCGATCGTCTCCGGGGTCTGCACCCACGGTTCGTGGCCCTCGTTCACCGAGTCCTTCCACGCGTACTCGGGACGTTCGATCGAGTCGGGGACGGGCAGCGTCGGAGCCACGACGCCGGGAACCAGTGGTGCGCGAACTGTCATGACGGAAATTCTACGGACGCCTCCGCCGCGGACACCGCTCGGCCGGAATCGCACCGATGTGCGTCGAGGAGGTACCAACCAGTAAGGTGTGCCTAACAGAACTGTGAGCATGACAAGGCGGATTCAGGTGACGACTCCTACCCGGTCCGTGATGTCGATCGCCCCTGTCTGGGCCCTGCTGCTGGTCGTCGGACTGTTCGTATCCGGATGCACCACCGAGCCCATCGACACCGGCGCGACCGCCACCGCGACCAGCGCGACACTGCGCTCCGGCCCCGCCACCGCGGCGCTCCCGGACGCCGACGTCGTCCCGGTCGACTCCGCCGTGGTGCCGGGCCCCCGCGCCGACCGGATCATCGCGCTCGATCGGAACGGCACGCTGGGCGACATCGTCTTCTCGCTCGGCCTGGGCACGCACGTCGTGGGCCGCGACCGTTCCACCACCTTTCCGTCGGCCTCGCGGCTGCCGTACGTGACCGAGACCGGCCACGCGATCAACCCCGAACGCGTCCTCGCGCAGAATCCGTCCATCGTCCTGGTCACCGACGACGCCACCCCCGCGGGTGCGGTCGACCAGATCCGTGCCGCGGGCATCCCGGTGTCGGTCTTCACCGGCCAGCGGTCGGTGGCCGGCAGCCCCGCGCTCATCCGCGATGTGGCCGCCGCGCTCGGCGTACCCGCGCAGGGCGAGAAACTGGTGGCGCGCACCGAGAAGCAGATCGCCGACGCCCGCGCCCTCCTCCCTCGCCCGACCGGCGATCCGACCATCGGCTTTCTGTACATCCGCGGCGAACATCTGATCCTGCTCGCGGGTCCGGGTTCCGGTGCGGACGATCTCATCGAAGCGCTCGGCGGTCGCGACGCCGGCACCAAGGCAGGCCTGACCGCGCCGTTCACGCAAGTCAGCGCCGAATCGATGATCCGGGCCGATCCCGACGTACTGCTCGTGATGACCCAGGGCGCCGACTCGGTCGGCGGCCTCGACAAGGTCCTTCAGCTGCCGGCCGTGGCCGACACCTCCGCCGGGCGCAACCGGCGCATCGTCGAGATGGACGAGACGCAGATCCTCATGTTCGGTCCCGACACCGGTCTGGTCCTCAGCGCGCTGGCGAAGGCGATCTATGTCTGATCTCGCCGACCGCGCCGAGCCGCGGCACAGTGACACCGGACACGGGAACACTGCACCACGGGACCCGCGGTCCGGCAGCGCTCCCGGGTTGCGGTATCGGCTGACGGCCGCGCTGTCGGTCTTCCGCGGCCGCGCACTGTGGGTGATGGCGGCGACGCTCGTCCTGCTCGGCGTGGTGGTCGTCGTCTCCGCGGGCACCGGACAGGTACACATTCCGCCTCTGGAGGTGCTCGGCTCCATCGCGCACCACTGGCACCTCGACATCGGTCCCCTGCCCACGCATCCGCAGGGCGAGAACGCGCTGTGGGTCTCGAGGTTCCCGCGGATCCTGCTCGGGCTGCTGGTCGGGCTCGCTCTCGGCACGGCGGGCTGCCTGCTGCAGGGAGTGCTCGCCAATCCCCTCGCCGAGCCGGGCATCATCGGCGTCTCGTCCGGAGCCGCGGTCGGCGCCTGCCTGATGATCGTGATCGGCGGCACCGGAACCAACGGCTGGGCCGTCGCCGGCGCCGCCGCGCTCTTCGGGCTCCTCACCACGGCCGGCGTCTACGTCTTGAGCATCCGTGACGGTGCGTCGTCGACGATCATGCTGGTCCTGACGGGTATCGCCGTCAATGCCTTCGCGCTCGGGATCATCGCCTATCTGACCTACGTCGCCTCCACCGCAGCCCGCGAGCAGATCGTCTTCTGGCAACTCGGTTCGCTGGCGGGCAACGTCTCGTGGACGCAGGTGAAGATCGTCGCACCGCTCGCCCTCGCCGGCCTCGCGGGCGGAATGGTGCTGGTCAAGAAGCTCGACCTGCTCGCCCTCGGCGAAGTGCAGGCCGCCGCCCTCGGCGTCAACGTGGAGGCCGTGCGACGCCAGGTGATCGTCCTGGTCGCGATGCTCACCGCGGCGGGCGTCGCGTTCACCGGAATCATCATGTTCGTCGGCCTGATCGTCCCGCACGTGATGCGCCTGCTGGTGGGCCCGCGGCACGCGCTGCTGCTTCCGGCGAGCGCACTGGGCGGCGCACTGGTGATCGCCGCCGCCGACCTCGCCGCGCGCACACTCACCGGCGGCGAACTGCCGCTCGGCATGCTCACCTCGCTGATCGGCGGCCCGGTGTTCTTCCTCCTGCTGCGCCGGCGGAATGCGGCGGCACGATGGTGACCGGGCAGACCGCCGTGCACGGCGGAGTCGTCGCCGAGGACGTCACCGTCCGGATCGGCCGCCGGGAGATCGTCCACGGCGTCGACCTGGCCGCGCACCCCGGCGAGATCCTGGCCCTCGTGGGCCCGAACGGATGCGGGAAGTCCACCCTGCTGTCCGCGGTCTCCGGAGTCCGCGCACCGGAGTCCGGGACCGTGCGCATCGGCGACATCGACGTCCACCGGGCCGACTCGCTCACTCTCGCCCGCGCCCGCGCGCTCGTGACGCAGCAGAACCGAGCCGACACACCGTTCACGGTGCGCGAAGTGGTCGAGATGGGCCGATTCCCGTGGACCCGCACCCCGCAGGCGGTGCAGTCGGAGGAACTGATCGACGCCGCGATCGCCGAATGCGGGCTGGAAGATCTACTGAACCGGCCGTTCCCGCAGCTCTCCGGCGGGCAGCAGGCACGGGTCTCGCTGGCCCGTGCGCTGGCGCAGGACACACCGGTCCTGCTGCTCGACGAGCCCACCGCCGCACTCGACATCGGGCACACCGAACAGGTCCTGACGATCCTGTCGCGCCGTGCGGCGGCGGGCGCCACGGTGATCCTCGTGGTGCACGATCTGACGCTCGCGGCCGCCTACGCTGACCGCGTCGCCGTGATGAAGGCCGGACGGCTGCTCGCGACCGGCGCCGTCGACGAGGTGATGACCGCCGACCTGCTGTCGGAGACCTACGATCATCCGGTCCTGATCTGGGACCACCCCGACACCGGCGAACGGATCATCACACCCGCGCGGTGAACCGCAGGCTACGGCCGGTAGCCCGCGGGGATCGCGTCGAGGAAGTCGCGCGTCACATTCACCGAATTGGTGGAGTCGCCGCCGAGCACGATGAGAGTCGCGAACGCGATGTCGCCGCGATAGCCCGCGAACCACGCGTGCGATCCGCCCGCGACCTCCGCCTCGCCCGTCTTGCCGTACACCTCGCCCGATCCGGCGATCGAGGTCGCCGTTCCCTCGGTGACCACCGCGCGCATCATCGGCCGCAGCCGCTGGTACACCTCGTCCGACAGCGCGGCCTGCGGGCCGGTCACCGTCGTCTCGCGTCCGTCGATGAGCTGCGGGACCTGAGCCCTGCCGGTGGCCGCGGCCGCGGCCACGAGCGCCATGCCGAGCGGGCTCGCCAGCACCCGGCCCTGTCCGAAACCGTCTTCGCTGCGGGCCACCAGCTCGGGTTCGACGGGCACCGAGCCGGACTTCACGTCCAGACCGGGCACCCGGTACACCTCTCCCAGCCCCATCGCGGCGGCCGCGTGGGTGAGATCGGTGGGCCCCATCCGGCTGGCCAGGTCGGCGAAGGTGGTGTTGCAGGAGTGGGCGAAGGCGGAGCGCAGCGGCACCGCCCCGAGCGAGAAGCCGTCGTAGTTCGGGATGGAACGCTCACCGATGTGGATCTCGCCGGGACACGGCACGATCGCGTCGGGATCGGTCATCTTGTCGTGGAAGGCCGCCGCGGAGGTGACCATCTTGAAGGTCGAACCCGGCGGGTACAGACCGGAGGTGGCGATGAGGCCGTCACGATCGGCGTCGCGGTTCTGGGCGATCGCGAGGATCTTGCCGGTCGACGCCTGCAACGCCACGAGCATCGCCTGCTTCCCCTGGACGGCGTTCACCGCGCGCTGCGCCGCGTCCTGCACCGACCGCGACAGGGTCAGCAGGACCGCGGGCGCGGGCGTGCCCGACTCGTCGGCGACCACGTCGGCAACCAGTCCGTTGGGGTTGAGCACCGAGACCCGCCACCCGCTGGACCCGGTGAGGCCGCCGGAGACCTCGTCCTTGACCTTCGCGAGCACCGACGGTGCGAATCCGGGGTCCCGCGGAACCAGAACGGCCTGGTCCTCGGTCACGATTCCGGGCACGGCCAGCCGGTCGCGCAGCCGGTCGAAGTCCGCGGTCTGGATCCGGCCGATCGGCAGCGGATCGCTCCGCGCCGTCGACTTCTCGGCGATCGCCTGCGGGTCGAGTCCGGGGATCAGGGGACCCAGGACGTCCACCAGACGGTGCGCCGAATCGCTGACGCTTCCCCCGGCCGCGGCCTTCGCGGCGTCGAACGACACCCCGACCACGGTGCCGTCGACCATCACCTCCGAACCGTCGGACTCGTTGACGGCCGCCCGCGGCGGACTGGTCTGCGACATCGCCAGCCGCTGGTCGGCGCCGAGCTTGGGATGGATCGCCGACGACTTCCACCGCACCGACCAGCCGGTGTCGCCGCGGCCGAGCGCGATGTTCGCCGAGTACTCCCACGATCTGCCGCCGGCCAGGGTCCAGGTGTAGGTGACGGGCACGTCCGCGACGTCCTGATCGATCCGTACCCGCCCGGCGGTCGCCGACATCGAGTCCGCCGCCAGTCCGGTCCACGTCTGCGCGAGTTGGTCGCGAGCCCGGTCCGGATCGGTGGTGACCGCCCCCGCGCCGGAGAAGTCGCGGTCGGCGAACCGGTCGAGGAAGGTCTGAACAGCCGACCGGGGACCGTCGTCCTGCGTCGCACACGCCGTCAGAGTCGCCAGCAGCGCCAGCACCACGACGAGGCACGGCACCGTCGACCGGCTGCGATGAGGGCGACGCACGCGCGCTCGGAGTGTACTGGGCATCGGCCCGATCATAGAGGACGAGCGGGCCGTGGCCGTCAGTCGACCAGGACGGTCGCGAAGGTGCCGACCTGCTGGAATCCGACCCGTTCGTAGGTGTGCCGGGCGGCGGCGTTGAAGCTGTTCACATACAGGCTCGCGATCCGGCCCTGGCGGGCGATCGCCGCGGCCACCGCCGCGGTGCCCACCACGCCGTATCCCCTGCCGCGCCAGTCAGGATCCACCCAGACGCCCTGGATCTGGCCCACCTTGCGGGACATGGAACCGATCTCGGCCTTGAACACCACGCGGTCTCCGTCGAATCGGGCGAATACGCGCCGCGCCGAGATCAGCGCCGCGAGCCGCCTCCGGTACGACCTGCCCTCGTCCCCGGCCCGCGGATCGACGCCGACCTCGCCGATGAACATCTCGACGGCCGCCGGGAAGTAGGCGTCCAGATCGGCCATCGTCACCAGGCGGACCTGCGGATCGGGCGCGATCTCGGGGTAGCCCGTGAGCGCGAGCAGCGGCTGGTCGTCGCGGATCTCCCGCGGGGGACCCCATGCCGCCGCGACGCGGTCCCACAGTCCGAGCACCAGGTCGGCCGATCCCACCACCGACGAGCACAGACGCGGCGACGCCAGTGCGCGGTCGGCGAAGACGTCGAGATCGGTCGCGCCGCCGATCAGCGGCATCAGATTCGCACCCGAGAAGGCGAGTGACTCGCTCGGCTGCGAGGCGGTCCACATCTCGCCTCCGAGGAAGCGGGGCGAGAGCCCGTACGCCTCCACCCGTGCCGCGACCATGCACGACGCCACCGGGTCGAGGTCGAGTGCGCGGGCCACCGCGTCGGCGTCTTTGGCGCCGAGCGGCCGGTCACCGAGGATCCCCAGCACGGCCCACCTCCCTGCTCACTTCAGTTCAGCAGCATCCCGACGTGACAGCGGATCGCTACGTCACGGTCACGACCGGGGCGCCGCTTCCAGTCTCCCCCGACTCCTCGGCGATACGCAGCGCTTCGGTGATCAGAGTCTCGACGATCTGTGCCTCGGGAACGGTCTTGATGACCTCGCCCTTGACGAAGATCTGGCCCTTGCCGTTACCCGACGCGACGCCGAGATCGGCTTCGCGGGCCTCGCCCGGCCCGTTCACCACGCAGCCCATCACGGCCACGCGGAGCGGGATCTCCATGCCCTCCAGTCCGGCGCTGACCTCGTCGGCCAGTTTGTAGACGTCGACCTGCGCGCGGCCACACGACGGGCACGAGACGATCTCCAGCTTCCGCGGGCGCAGGTTCAGCGACTGCAGGATCGCGTCGCCGACCTTGATCTCCTCGGCCGGAGGCGCCGACAGTGAGACGCGGATCGTGTCGCCGATGCCCTCGCTCAGCAGCGCACCGAAGGCCACGGCCGACTTGATGGTGCCCTGGAACGCCGGTCCGGCCTCGGTGACGCCGAGGTGCAGCGGGTAGTCGCACTGCGCGGCCAGCTGACGGTAGGCCTCGACCATCACCACCGGGTCGTTGTGCTTCACAGAGATCTTGATGTCGCCGAAACCGTGCTCCTCGAACAGGCTCGCCTCCCACAGGGCCGACTCCACCAGAGCCTCCGGCGTCGCCTTCCCGTACTTCTCCAGCAGTCGCTTGTCGAGGGATCCGGCGTTGACGCCGATCCGGATCGGGATGCCCGCGTCGCCTGCCGCCTTGGCGACCTCCTTGACGCGGCCGTCGAACTCCTTGATGTTCCCCGGATTGACGCGCACGGCGGCGCAGCCGGCGTCGATCGCGGCGAAGATGTACTTCGGCTGGAAATGGATGTCGGCGATCACCGGGATCTGCGACTTGCGCGCGATCACCGGCAACGCGTCCGCGTCCTCCTGGCGGGGGCACGCCACCCGGACCATGTCGCATCCGGAGGCGGTGAGCTGCGCGATCTGCTGCAGCGTGGCGTTCACATCGTGTGTCTTGGTGGTGCACATGGACTGCACGGAGATCGGGAAGTCGCTGCCGACGCCGACGTCGCCGACGTGGATCTGCCGCGTCTTGCGTCTGGGAGCGAGCACCGGCGGCGGTCCGGCGGGAATCCCGAGACCGATCGATTGAGTCATGTTTCCTCTCCTTGGCACCGTGATCGGCGGGCGCGCCGGCGCGGTCACCCCTCGAGTCTACCGACCCCGGCGCCACCGTGCGCACCGCGTCGACCGGGCCGATGTCCAGGGATTTGGACAGTTCAGCGGCCTGCGGACGCGGCAGCATCAGTGCTGCAGATCACTGTCTGCGCCCCTGTCCGCACGTCCGAATCACCCGTCCCTGTCCGCCACCTCTGCCGAACGGAACCGCCCATGACGACCACCACCCCGAGAATCACCATCCCGACGCCCCCGCACCGCACCTCCGCGAAGAACGCCGGCCGACAGGCGGCGCTCGTCGCCGGCGCCCTCGCACTGGCGATGACCGCCCAGTCGGCGACGACGCCGGCAGCGGGTGCCGATCCCGCGTCGTCGGGCAGTCCGGAGTATCTGGTCGTCGGCGCGAGCGGCACGTCCGGCGTCACCGTCCTGAAGGCCCAGGGGCCGCGGCTGACGAAGGTGAGCACCGCTCCGACGAAGACCTCGTTCTCCCTCTCCCTCCGGCCGCATCCCAACGGGAAGTGGGTCTACAGCGCCGGGGTGGCCTCGTCGAACATCCAGGCGTGGCACCTCACCTCCGCAGGCCGGCTGGTCCCGTTGGCGGGCGGCGGCATCACCGACGCCGGCGGTCCCGTCACCGGCCTCGGCTTCAGTCCCGACGGCCGCTACCTGGTCGCGACCGTTGGCTCGGTGCGCACCACCCTGGTGACCTACCGGGTCTCGAGCACCGGCGGGTTGACGCCCGTCAGCCGGACCGATCAGCCGAACCCCGTCAGCGCCCTGGGCCATCCGCTCTTCACACCGGACGGCAAGCACGTCTACGTGCCGAGCTTCGTGGCCTGCACCATGGACGCGTACTCGTTCAGCGACTCGGGCAAGCTCACCCACATCGGGACCACTCAGGCCGCGGGGCTGATGCCCGCACTCGGCCAGGTCACGCCCGACGGCAAATACCTGTACATCGGCAACGAGCAGTCGCACAACATCAACGGCTGGCGCATCAACCGGAACGGCACGCTGACGCCCATCGGCGCCCCGTTCGTCGGGCTCGTGCCGCACGGCATGGCGGTGACCTCCGACAGCAGGTACGCCTACGCGTCGATGACGATGGGCATGAATGTGGCCTCGTTCCGGATCGGCCGGAACGGGACGCTCAACACGGTCGCGTCGACGCCGACCGGACTCACCAGCCCGCCGGCCCGAGTGGTCCTCAGCCAGGACCAGAAGTGGCTCTACGTCATCGACGTCGCCTCGCTGACCGGCCTCACCTCGCACGTGAGCGCCTACCGCCGACTGTCCGGCGGCCGTCTGGCGAAGTCCGGCACCTCCGCCGACACCGGCCTGGTGTTCACCGACGGCGACACCGCCTTCACCATCCGTCCCTCGGCGTGAGGGCGGGCGCCCCGGCCCGGACGCGCTCGGGGCGCCTGGCGGTGACGGCGTCAGAACACCTTGATCGGGTTGACGATGTCGGCTGTCACGGTGAGGATCATGAACCCGCCCATCACGGCAACCACCGCGTAGGTGATCGGCAGCAGCCGGTAGTAGTCGACCGGACCCGCCGCGATCTTGCCGAAGCGGCGGCGCACGGTGTTGCGGATCTTCTCGTAGAGGGCGATCGCCATGTGTCCGCCGTCCAGCGGGAGCAACGGGATCAGGTTGAAGGCGCCCAGGAAGAAGTTCACGCTGAGCAGCAGCCCGAAGAACATGTCCCAGTAACCGTGTTCCACGGCCTGTCCGCCGAGGACCGACGCGCCGACCACGCTGACCGGACTGTCGACGGCGCGCTCGCCGCCGGTGACCGCGTGCCACAGGCCGGTGACCTTGGACGGCAGCGAGATCAGCGCCTTGAAGGTCTCGCTGAAGATGTCGCCGGTGAAACGCAGCGCGCCGCCCCAGATGCTGCCCGCGCCGTAGTGCTCGACGTAGGCGGTGTCCAGGCCCACGCCGATGGCTCCGACCTGTGCGGGGCGCAGCGCGCCGCCGTCGCCTTCCACCATCCGCTGGACCGGGGTCACCGGCACCGTCAGATCCATCCGGTGGCCGTCGCGCTCCACCGTGAGGGCGACGGTGCCGGCGGACTGCTGGACGCGTTGGATCATGTCGGACCGGTCGGTGACGGTGTGGCCGTCCACCGCGAGCACCTGATCGCCGACCTGCAGTCCGGCTACCGCAGCCGGGGCCGTTCCCGTGCACGCCACGGGCACTCCCTGCGCATCGGTGGTGGTGGCCACGCACTCCAGCGACTTCACGTACACCGGTTGATCGCCGATGATCGGCAGGCCCCACCCCAGACCCAGCACCACGACGAGCGCGAAGCCGAGGATGAAGTTCTGGACGGGTCCGGCGGCGAGAACCACGAGCCGTTTCCAGGTCGGCTGCGCGTACATCGCGCGTTCGCGTTCCTCGTCGGTCAGATCCTCGTGGGGCGTCATGCCCGCGATGTCGCAGAAGCCGCCGAGGGGCACCGCTTTCACGCCGTACTCGGTCTCCCCGCGCCGGGTGGACCACACGGTGGGACCGAAGCCGACGAAATAGCGGCGCACCTTCATTCCCGTCGCCTGCGCGGCCCACATGTGACCGAGCTCGTGCCAGGCGATCGAGATCAGCAGTGCCAGCGCGAAGAGCGCGACGCCGAGCACCAGACTCACTGATCGTCTCCCTCAGACCCGTGGGAGCACCGAGCCCCGCTTGACTGTGTTCGTGCCGGCCGCGTCCGTGCCGAGTGTGTTCTTCCCGACTACGAGCGCGCCGCGACGTGCTCCGCGGCACGCCGCCGCGCCCACTGGTCGGCGGCCAGCACCTCGTCCAGGGTACCCGGCCGCGATGACCACTGATCGGCGTCGGCCAGCACGTCCGCGATGACGCCGACGATCCGCGGGAAGTCGATGGCGCCGGCGAAGAATCCCTCTGCCGCCACCTCGTTGGCGGCGTTGTACACCGCCGTGAGGCTGCCGCCTGCCTTTCCGGCGCTGCGTGCGAGACGGATCGCCGGGAACACCTCGTCGTCCACCGGCTCGAAGGTCCACGTGGACGCGGTGGTCCAGTCGCACGCCGACGACGAGCCGGGGACGCGGTGGGGCCAGCCGAGAGCCAGTGCGATCGGCAGCTTCATCGACGGCGGCGACGCCTTCGCGATGGTGGCTCCGTCGACGAAGGTCACCATCGAGTGCACGATCGACTGCGGGTGAACGGTGACGTCGATGCGGTCGTAGTCGACGCCGAACAGCAGGTGCGCCTCGATGACTTCGAGGGCCTTGTTGACCAGCGTCGCCGAGTTGAGGGTGATCATCGGACCCATCGACCAGGTGGGATGCCTGCCCGCCTGCTCGGGCGTCACACCGCGCACCTGCTCGGCGGTCCACCCGCGGAACGGCCCCCCGGACGCCGTCAGGACGAGTCGCTCCACCTCGTCCGCGGTGCCGCCGCGCAGGCACTGCGCGATCGCCGAGTGCTCGGAGTCGACCGGCACGATCTGACCCGGCGCCGCGGCGTCGAGCACCAGGGCGCCGCCGGCCACCAGCGACTCCTTGTTCGCCAGTGCGAGCCGCGCCCCCGACTCCAGGGCGGCCAGGCTCGGGCGCAGACCGATCGCCCCGACCACTCCGTTGAGGATCACGTCGGCCTCCACCGACTCGATCAGGCGGACCATGGCGTCGGGTCCGCCGAGCACCGGGCCGCCCAGCCGGTCGCCGAGCACGGCGGCGGCGTCGGCGTCGGCGACGGCCACCCGCTGCGGCGCCAGCCCCGTTTCGGCGACCTGCCGCTGGAGCAGTTCCAGGCTTCCCCCGCCCGCCCCGAGGCCGACCACCTGGAACCGGTCCGGGTGCTCGGCGACCACTTCGAGGGCCTGGGTGCCAATGGATCCCGTGGATCCGAGAATCAAAACACGCGTCGTCACACCCGACATTGTCGCGCACGCGGGTCGGGTTATGCTGTAGGCCGGACTACTACCGGTCGTCATAAGGAGTGAACGTGGCAAGCACTGAGGTCGAAACCATCGATACCGGATGGGTTCACGAGCCCGCCGACGCCCCGTCGGCTCGTTTCGGCTGGCACGGTGTGGCCCGCCGCTCGATCGCGATCGCTTCCTTCGTCACCGCGATCATCCTGCTCGGCATGCTCAAGGGTAATCACGTCGGCCACATCGAGGACATCTTCCTCATCGTCATCGCCGTGGCACTGATCGGTTACACCGTCTACGAGATGATTCCGCGCAAGGGCGTCTGGAAGCGCTGACCCGGCTGCGCAGGCACAGTCACCGGAATACCTGAAAGACCCGGACGCCACGTCGTCCGGGTCTTTCTCGTCTCTGTCCGTGTATGACGCGCCTACTTCTCTTCGGCGGCGAGCTGACCGCACGCCGCGGCGATCTCCTGCCCGCGGGTGTCGCGGACCGTGCACGACACCCCGTGTTCGCGCACCCGGCGGACGAACTCGGCCTCCACCGGTTTGGGGCTGGCGTCCCACTCGGATCCGGGCGTCGGATTCAGCGGAATGAGATTCACATGGACGAGCGAACCGAGCGCGGACCGGAGCTTGCGTCCCAGCAGGTCGGCGCGCCACGGCTGATCGTTCACATCCCGGATGAGCGCGTACTCGATCGACACGCGCCGGCCGGTCGTGTCCGCGTAGTAGCGCGCGGCCTCGAGCACCTCGGCGACCGACCACCGGTTGTTGACCGGCACCAGGGTGTCGCGCAGTTCGTCGTCGGGGGTGTGCAGCGACACCGCGAGGGTCACCGACAGCCCCTCGTCGGCCAGGCGGCGGATCGCCGGCGCGAGACCCACCGTCGACACGGTCACCGACCGCGCCGAGATGCCGAAGCCGTCGGGCGCCGGGGACGTGATCTTGCGGACCGCGTCCACCACGCGCCGGTAGTTCGCGAGCGGCTCCCCCATGCCCATGAAGACGATGTTCGACAGCCGGCCCGGCTCTCCGACCTCACCGTCGCGCAGTGCTCGGGCGGCGGCCCGGACCTGGTCGACGATCTCCGCGGTCGACAGGTTCCGGTCGAGTCCGCCCTGACCGGTCGCGCAGAACGGGCACGCCATGCCGCACCCGGCCTGTGAGGAGATGCACAGAGTATTCCGCTCGGGATAGCGCATCAGGACCGATTCCAGCAGCGTGCCGTCGTGCAGGCGCCACAGCGTCTTGCGTGTGCTGTCGTCGTCGCAAGAGATGTGCCGGACGGGTGTCATGAGCGTCGGGAAGAGCGTGCGCGCGACGTCCTCGCGTGCGCCCGCGGGCAGGTCGGTCATCTCCTGAACGTCGGCGGTGAGCCGGCCGTAATAGTGTTTGGCCAGCTGATTCGCCCGGAACTTGGGCAGCCCGAGCTCGGCGGCCGCCTCGATGCGGCCCTGCTCGTCGAGGTCGGCGAAATGCTTCGGCGGCAGGCCGCGCTTGGGTGCGTCGAAAACGAGGGGCAGAGAGCTCACACCGACCATTGTCTCATGCGACGATAGAGGCATGACCACACCTGATCCGAAGCACGGGGACCGATTCGACGAGACGTCCGGCGGCGCGGAGCCACACGAGGTCGCTCCGGTCGAGGGGTCGCAGCAGTACGGCACCGTCGATCCGGTGAAAGCCGAACGCCGACGGGTGGCCGCTGCGGCCTCCGCCGCATCCGGCACACGTACTCAGGCGACGTACGTCGGATGGGTGCTCGGGGTGCTGGTCACGATCCTGTTGATCGTGTTCATCGTCATGAACCCCGACTCGGTGGAGATCGACCTGATCTTCTTCAAGGCCGACCTGCCACTCGGCGTGAGCCTGCTGATCGCCGCCATCGCGGGCGCCCTGATCACCGCACTGCTCGGCGGCGCGAGGATCTTCCAGCTCAACCGGGCGCTGAAGAAGGCGCGCAAGCACGGGTAGCGCTCGCCGCCCCGCTCCTCACAGCAGCCAGGCCAGCACTGCCCAGGTGATGAACGCCGAGGGCAGCAGCGAGTCCAGACGGTCCATGATGCCGCCGTGACCGGGCAGCAGCGTGCCCATGTCTTTGATGCCGAGGTCGCGCTTGATCTGGGACTCGACGAGGTCGCCGGTGGTGGCGACCACCACCAGCAGCGGACCGAGCACGAAACCGATCCACCAGTGCGAGGTGTCGAGGATCCACACGACGCAGGCGAGTGCGCCGAGGGTGCCGACGACAACCGATCCGGCCAGTCCCTCCCACGACTTCTTGGGACTGATCGCGGGCGCCATCGGATGCTTGCCGAACAGCACGCCCGCCACATAGCCGCCGACGTCGGAGCAGACCACCACGATCATCAGGGTGAAGACGCGGAGCGCACCGTCCTCCTGGCGTACCAGGTAGGTGCCGAAGGTCGCGAGCATCGGCAGCCACGCCAGCACCAGGATCGCGACCGACAGATCGCGCATGTAGTTCACCGGAGCGTTCGACAGACCCTGTGCGAACAGCTTCCAGACCATCATCACCAGGATCGTCGCCGCCATCGCGACGAAGGTCCCGGCCAGTCCGAACGGCCACGACAGCCAGATCATCGCCTGTCCACCGGCCAGCAGCGGGATCACCGGGACCGCGAAACCGCCGTCCCGCAGCCGCTTGACGACCTCCCAGGTCGCGATCGCCAGTGCGACAGCGACGACGCCGTACCAGCCGTCCGGGGCCAGCAGCAGCACGGCGATGAGCAGACCGCCCAGGATGCAGCCGACGCCGATGGCTGCCGGGAGGTTCCGGCCGGCCCGGGAACTCCCCCCGGAGGGTTTCTCAGCCTGCTCCGGTGTACTCGTCATACCTCGAGCAGCTCAGCTTCTTTGTTCTTCACGAGCTCGTCGACCGCATCGGTGTAGGTGTGCGTGGTCTTGTCGAGTTCCTTCTCGGCGCGCGTCACCTCGTCCTCGCCCGCGTCGCCGTCCTTCTGGATCCGCTTGAGCTCGTCGACGGCCTTGCGTCGCACGTTGCGGATCGCGACCTTGGCGTCCTCGCCCTTGCCGCGCGCCTGCTTGCCGAGCTGCTTGCGGCGCTCCTCGGTGAGCTGCGGGATCGCGACGCGGATCACCGTGCCGTCGTTGGTCGGGTTGACGCCCAGGTCGGAGTTCCGGATGGCGGTCTCGATGTCGTTCATCGTCGACTGCTCGTACGGCTTGATGACGACGAGCCGCGGCTCCGGGGTGTTGATGCCCGCCACCTGGGTGATCGGAGTGGGAGCGCCGTAATAGTCGATGACGACTTTGTTGAACATCGCCGGGTTGGCACGCCCGGTGCGGATGGAGGCCATGTCGTCGCGCAGGTGGGCGACGGCCTTCTCCATCTTCTCCTCGGCGTCGAGCAGCGCTTCGTCGATCATGATGAGTCTCGTTCCTTCTTTTCGTCGCGGTGGAAGTCTGGGATCGGCAGTGGTCAGGAGGCCTGCGGGGTGCGCACCAGCGTGCCGATCGGTTCACCCGCGACCGCGCGGGCGATGTTGCCGCGCTCGAGGAGATTGAACACCAGGATCGGCATGTTGTTGTCCATGCACAGGCTGAACGCGGTCGCGTCGGCGACCTTGAGCTGCTTCTCGATCGCCTCGCGGTGGCTGATCTCGCGATACAGTTCCGCGTCCGGGTTGCTGCGCGGGTCGTCGGAGTACACGCCGTCGACGGCCTTGGCCATCAGCACCGCCTCGGCCTTGATCTCGAGCGCGCGCTGCGCAGCGGTGGTGTCGGTGGAGAAGTAGGGCATGCCCATACCCGCACCGAAGATCACCACGCGGCCCTTCTCGAGGTGACGTACGGCGCGCAGCGGCAGGTACGGCTCGGCGACCTGACCCATGGTGATGGCGGTCTGCACGCGGGTGGTGATCCCCCGCTTCTCCAAGAAGTCCTGCAACGCAAGGCAGTTCATGACGGTGCCGAGCATCCCCATGTAGTCCGAGCGCGAACGGTCCAGACCGCGCTGCTGCAGTTCGGCGCCGCGGAAGAAGTTACCGCCGCCGATCACGATGCCGATCTGGACGCCCGAGGAGACCACCTCGGCGATCTGGTCGGCCACGGTGCCCACGACGTCCGGGTCGAGCCCCACGGAACCGCCACCGAACATCTCACCGCCGAGCTTCAGAAGCACCCGGGAGAAACCTGCTCTGCCCTCTTCGGCGGTCGACTGCGATTCGCTCATCTCTTCCTTCGCTCGAGTGTCGGCACAAACTCTCTCCATCTTAGGGCGTCGATCGTCCCGCATACGCACTCCGGCCCCGGAGTCGCCCTCGCGGGTCGATTCCGGGGCCGGAGACGCATGCGGCCTAGCGGACTAGGACTGGCCGACCTCGAAGCGGGTGAACGCGACGACGGTGGCGCCGGCCTCGTCCAGGATCGCCTTCACGGTCTTCTTCGAGTCGGTGACCGACGGCTGGTCGACCAGGACGACGTCCTTGTAGAAGCCGTTGACGCGGCCCTCGACGATCTTCGGGAGCGCCTGCTCGGGCTTGCCCTCGGCCTTGGCGGTCTCCTCGGCGATACGACGCTCGTTCTCGACGACGTCCGCGGGGACCTCCTCGCGGCTGGCGTACTTGGCGCGCAGCGCGGCGACCTGCATGGCGGCGCCGCGAGCGGCCTCCGCGGCGGTGTCGCCCTCGCCGGTGTAGGAGACCAGGACGCCGACGGCGGGCGGCAGGTCCGAGGCACGCTTGTGCAGGTAGACGGCCACCGGGCCGTCGTACGACGCGACGCGGCGCAGGACCAGCTTCTCGCCGATCTTGGCCGAGAGCGCCTCGACGGCGTCGGCGACGGTGCCGTCGCCGAGCTTCGCGGCGAGCAGAGCGTCGACGTCGTTGCTGCGCAGCTCGATGGCCGCACCCAGGATGTCGTCGGCGAGCTTCTGGAACTCGTCGTTCTTGGCGACGAAGTCGGTCTCGCTGTTGAGCTCGATCATGACGCCGTCACGGGCGGCGACCAGACCCTCGGCGGTGGAGCGCTCGGCACGCTTGCCGACGTCCTTGGCGCCCTTGATGCGCAGCTCTTCGACCGCCTTGTCGAAGTCGCCGTCGTTGTTCGCGAGGGCGTTCTTGCAGTCGAGCATGCCCGAACCGGTCATTTCGCGCAGACGCTTGACGTCCGCCGCGGTGTAGTTCGCCATAGGTGGCGACCCTCCTTTGTCGATTTGTGATCGAGAGACAAGATTCTCCGGCGGGGTGATCACCCCGCCGGAGAAGGGGCCCGGCTCATCGTGCTCGGGGCCCGTTTCCTGCTTCTCGGCAGTTCTTATTCTGCGGCCGGAGCCTCGGTGGCGCCATCGGTGGCCGGTGCGGCCGCCGGAGCGGTCGCCTCAGCCAGGAGTTCCTGCTCCCACTCCGCCAGCGGCTCGCCCTCGCCGGCCTCCGGCTTGGCGTCGCCCGCGGTCTGGCCGGCACGCGCCTGAACGCCCTCGGCGACGGCCGAGGCGATCACGCGGGTCAGCAGAGCGGCGCTGCGGATCGCATCGTCGTTCGCCGGGATCGGGTAGTCGACGACGTCCGGATCGCAGTTGGTGTCCAGGATCGCGATGACCGGGATGTTCAGCTTGCGAGCCTCACCGACGGCGATGTGCTCCTTGTTGGTGTCGACGATCCACACGGCCGAGGGAACCTTGGCCATGTCGCGGATACCGCCGAGCGTGCGCTCCAGCTTGTTCTTCTCACGCGTGAGCATGAGGATTTCCTTCTTGGTGCGACCCTCGAAGCCACCGGTCTGCTCCATGGTCTCCAGCTCCTTCATCCGCTGGAGACGCTTGTGCACGGTGTTGAAGTTGGTGAGCATGCCACCGAGCCAACGCTGGTTCACGTACGGCATGCCGACGCGGGTGGCCTCGGCGGCGATCGACTCCTGAGCCTGCTTCTTGGTGCCGACGAACAGGATGGTGCCGCCGTGGGCGACGGTCTCCTTGACGAACTCGTAGGCGCGGTCGATGTACGACAGCGTCTGCTGCAGGTCGATGATGTAGATGCCGTTGCGGTCGGTGAAGATGAAACGCTTCATCTTCGGGTTCCAACGGCGGGTCTGATGCCCGAAGTGTGCGCCGCTGTCAAGCAGCTGCTTCATGGTCACGACAGCCATGAATATGTCCTCTCTCGCAGTTGTCACCGGCGCTCGGGTCGAGCTCCGGTCCTGGCGCCCGCCATCGGCGAACACACCCGGAGGTATCCGGGACCGCGTGTTCCGATGTAGCTTCTCGCGGGCGCGCGAAGTCACCCAAGACATGCCTGGGTGCGTCGCCAGACTACTCCGATGCGCGATCACCAGCCAAATCAGCGTCTCGGGCGACGACGGCCGCGCGACACGCCGATGGAGCCGAACCTCCGCGCCGTGCGTCTAAGTCCTATGAGGAGGTCCTATGAGGAGTCTCGACACCCGGCGTCGCGCCACCGCCATCGCGCTGGTGTGCGCGAGCGCGCTGCCTGCCGGCCCCGGCGCGGCGTCCGCGCAGCGTGCGTATCACTGTCCGCTGGCCCCGCGCCCGCCCGTGGTCCGCGGATTCGATCCGCCGGCTGAGCGCTGGCTCGCCGGGCACCGCGGCGTCGACCTGGGAGCACCCGCCGAGTCCGCGGTGGTCGCGGCCCGCGCCGGAACGGTCACCTTCGCCGGACCCGTCGCCGGCCGTTCCACCGTCACGGTGCTGCACCCCGACGGGATCAGCACCACGTATGAGCCGGTGGTGCCCCGCGTGCGTCGCGGCGAGCACATCCGAACCGGTCAGCTGGTCGGTGTGCTGCAAACCGGTCACGAGGGGTGCTCCGCGACGGCCTGCCTTCATTGGGGCGCTCGTCGCGGCAGCGGGCGGAGCGTCCGCTACCTCAACCCGCTGAGCCTGCTCGGGTTGTCGACCGTGCGGCTCAAACCACCCCGCTGACGCTGCCGGGTCGGTGATGCAGCCGGTCTCATTCACGACCGCGGGTGCGCCTGTTTGTGGACCGCGCGCAGTCGTTCCACGCTGACGTGCGTGTACAGCTGCGTGGTCGACAACGACGAGTGCCCCAGCAGTTCCTGCACCACCCGCAGATCGGCGCCTCCCTCCAGCAAGTGGGTGGCCGCACTGTGACGCAGTGCGTGCGGGCCCACCGACCGTCCCGCAGCCTCGGTGGCCCGATGCACCACCGTGCGCGCCATCCGCTGATCGAGCCGTCCTCCCCTGACGCCGACGAACAGGGCCTCCCCCGAGGCGGCGGTCGCGAGCGCCGGGCGCCCACGGCGGCGCCAGGCGTCCAGCGCCGATGCGGCAGGCGCACCGTACGGCACCACCCGCTGCTTGTCGCCCTTGCCGATCACCCGGATCGCGCGGCGATCGTCGTCGACATCGCCGACGTCGAGCCCGCACAGTTCTCCGACACGGATGCCGCAGCCGTAGAGCAGTTCGAGAACCGCACGGTCGCGCAGCGATACCGGGTCGTCGGACGAGGGTCCGTCCGGCGCGGCGGAGTCGACCCGTCGCACCGTCGCCTCGATCGCGTCCGCGGCTTCCTCGGGAGCAAGCACCGCCGGCAGCACCCGGCGCGCCTTGGGCGCCTGGAGGCGCACCGCGGGGTCGACGGACATCTCGCCTTCGCGCGTGGCCCATTCGCAGAACGTCTTGACCGACGACACCCGGCGCGCGACGGTGGTCCGCGCGGCGCCGCGGCGCGAGATCTCCGCCAGCCAGGCGCGGAGCAGGTCGAGATCGACGTCGGTGAGCCGAACTCCGCGCGCACCGGCGAACGCCGTGAGGCCGCGGATGTCGGCGAGATAGGCACGAACGGTGTGCTCACTGCGCCCGGACTCGTATCGCAGGTGCGCTGCGAAGCGATCGAGGAGGTCGGCCATGACTCGATCCTAAAGTCTCACCACATGCACCACATAGACCTCAGCAGCATCAGCGGGCGGATCACGGCAGCGGGGTCGCCCGTGCGGCGGAGCCCCGCGCGGCGATGTCCGCGACTCCCACCGCCGCGGCCAGGAGCGCGACGAGTCCCGCGAACACCAGGCCCGATTCCCGCAGTCCGATGGCGAGCGACAGTGCGCCGACACCGATGGCCGGCACGGCGAGCATGAGGTACAGGCCCGCGAAGAAGGCCGAGGACACCGCACCGCGCTGGGCGGGATCGACGCGCTCCACGGTCGCCGCGAGCCCGGCGTTGACGCACAGACCGGCGGATACGCCGAGGACGATCGGCGCGATCAGCAGCGCGGCGAGCGATTCGGCGGAGAGCGCCACCGCGAGAACGGCGGCCGCGACCACCAGTCCGCCGCATCCGGCCTGCATGGCTGCGCGCGACGAGATCCGGCGCGCGACGAACTGACCGACGACCATGAACGCGAATGCGAGGAAGACCACCAGCCCCGCCACAGTGTGCGAACCGATGCCGAGGTAGCGCACCAGGAACAGGGCCGACACCGCGGTGAGGACACCGCACACGGCGAACCCCGCGCCCGCGGCGAGGACGCCCCGGACGAACGCTCCGCGGATCGGTGCGGGAACGGTCAGTCGCGGCGCCTGCAGTCGCAGCGGCGCGGGGTCGGCCGGGGCCGGCGTGAACGCACGGAGTGTGACGAACGCCAGTACCGACAGCCCCAGGTGCACCGCGTACGGCAGCGTCAGCGGAGCCGACGAGAGATCGGCGACGACCCCGGCGAAGAGGGTGCCGACACCGAGGCCGCCGGTGTTGACGGCGATCGCGAGCATTCCTGCGCGCGCCTTGTCTGCGGGACCGAACAGATCGATCACCGCGGCCGTGCCGGTGCCGCTCATCAGTCCGGCACTCAGTCCCGACACGATCCGGGCCGCGATCAGCAGCGGAAGCGACAGCGGCAGCAAGAACATGACCGCACTGATCACGGCGAGGACCAGGGCGGTCAGCAGGATCGGGCGGCGGCCGATCTGATCGGACAGCCGTCCGAAGACGATGAGCGCGAACATCACGCCGAAGGCGTAGACGGCGAACAGGATCGTCACCGTGAACTCGGTGAAGTCGAGCCGCTGCGAATAGAGCGAGTACAGCGGGGTGGGAAGGGTGGTCCCCATCATCGTGACCAGGAAGGCGAAGGCCGTCGCCAGGACGGCTCCCCGCCGCGCGGGCGCGGAAATCATGAACACTCCACTATTCGCTGAGAACATGCGTTGACTATTCAGAACATGCGTTGACTGGGCGACCGTCGACGAGACAAAGCGGTTCGTAAAGGAAGCTAGCAGCGGATGCCGGTGTGGTATCCCCCACTCGTGCGAAAAGTACTTAACCTCGGTTACCTATTTCGCGCTAAGTTTCCTGATGCCTCGCGTTCCCCGGCCTGGCGTCATCCTTCTTTCGAAAGCTCCACCGCCCCGTGACATCCCCCAGTACCTCCGCCGACCACCACGACACGGCCGAACACCCGCGCCTGGCCGTCGCAATCCTCTGCGCCGCCGGAATCGTGGTGGCGCTGATGCAGACGATCATCGTGCCGCTGATCCCCGACCTGCCGGCCATCCTCGGCACCTCACCGACCAATGCGTCCTGGGCGCTGACGATCACGCTGCTCGTCGGTGCGGTGGTGACGCCCATCTCGGGCCGCCTCGGCGACATGATCGGCAAGCGGCTGGTCCTCATCGCCAGTCTCGGCGCGGTAGCGGCGGGATCGGTCGTCTGCGCGCTCTCGTCGGGGCTGGCACTGTTCCTCATCGGACGCGGAGTTCAGGGTCTGGGCATCGGCACCATCGCGGTCGGCATCAGCCTGATGCGCGACATCGTGCCCCCGGCGCGCCTCGGCTCGTCCATCGGCGCGATGTCGGCCTCGCTCGGCGTCGGCGGATCACTCGGCCTCCCGTTCGCCGCGGTGATCGCCCAGCAGGTGAGCTGGCACGCACTGTTCTGGGTGAGCGCGGCGGTCGGCGTGATCGCCGCGTCGGCCGTCCCGCGCAGTTCGATCGCCACGGGCGGGCGCTTCGACCTGGTGGGCGCGATCGGGCTCACCGTCCTGCTGAGCTGCATTCTGCTCGCTCTCTCCAAGGGCGACGCCTGGGGCTGGTCGAGCCCGGCCGTGCTCGGCCTGTTCGCCGCGTTCGTCGTCTCCTCGGCGCTGTGGTGGCGATGGGAGAAGCGCGTGGACAATCCGCTGATCGACCTCGCCACCAGCATTCGACGTCCCATCCTGCTGACCAACATCGCCTCCGTCGCCACCGGTTTCGCGTTCTACGCCATGCAGATCATGCCGATCCAGGTGCTCGAGGCCCCGACCTCCACCCAGACCGGCGTCGGACTGACCATCGTGGAGGCCAGCCTCGTGCTGATGCCCTCCGGGCTGGTGATGTTCGCGTTCTCCTACGTCAGCGCGTGGATGACGCGGCGCTTCGGCGCACGGGTCTCACTGGCCTCCGGCGGCGTGGTGATCGGCGTCGGTTACCTGGGCTTCCTGCTGATGATCGCGGGACCCTGGCATCCGACGTGGGGATTCATGGTCATCGTGAACTGCTTCGTCGGTGCCGGCCTGGGCGTCGCGTATTCGGCGATGCCCGCCCTCATCATGGACTGGGTCCCGGTGACGCAGACCGGGGAGGCCAACGGCGTCAACGCACTGATGCGATCGGTCGGCACGTCCACTGCGACGGCCGTGATCGGCATGATCCTGGCCGCGTCCGTCGAGACCGTCTCGACGACCGGCGGGGCCGTCGCCGTACCCTCCACGGACGCCTATGTGTGGGCGTCGATCGTCGCGCTCGTCACGTGTGTCCTGGCGACTGTCGCCGCGCTGGGCGTGCCCGCGAGCCGGCTCCGCGACGAACGCGTCGTCTGAGCCGCCCGCCCGTCACACGTGCGATTCGGCCTTGCGCAGTTCGGCCTTCCACTGGCGGAAGCCCTCTTCGGTGCGGCCTCGGCGCCAGTAGCCGGAGATCGACGCCGCGCGCTTGGCGCTCACGCCACGTTCCTTCCGCACGTAGCCGCGCAGATTCTTCATCACCGCCTGTGCCTCGCCGTGGATGAACACCTGCGGTTCACCGTCGAGCCACTGCGCGGCGCGCACCGCGGCGATGACCGGCGCGTTGTCGCCCGACCGGTCGTCGGGGGCCTCGTTGGACGGCGCCCCGCGATGCACCCAGGTGATCTCGGCACCGGCGGGAGCGGTCAGCTCCACCTCGTCCTCGGGGCCGGCGACCTCGATGAACACCTTGGCCACCGCGTCCTGCGGCATCGCTTCGAGCGCCGCGGCCAGCGCGGGCAGGCCGGCTTCGTCCGACACCAGCAGGTGCCAGGGCGCGTCGGCCATGGGCCGGTAGCCGCTGCCCGGTCCCAGGAGGGTCACCGATTCGCCCGGCCGCACGCCTGCGGCCCACGGTCCGGCGACGCCCTCGTCACCGTGGACCACGAAGTCGATCGCCAATTCCGCGGCGTCCGGCCGGTAGTGACGGACCGTGTACGTGCGCAGGATCGGCTGCTGTTCGGCGGGATACGTGTCCCGGATCGCGTCCATGTCGACCGGCCGCGGGTAATCGACGCCCTCGGGTGCGAAGACGATCTTCACGTACATGTCGGTGTCGTGGTGACCGTCCTGTCCGCCCGCGGGGCGGAAGGCGGCGAACTCGTCACCGCCCAGCCACACGCGCACCATGTGCGGGGTCAGCCGCTCTGTCCGCAGGACCGTCAACGTGGTCACCGGCTTCGCCATCTGGTCTCCTCTTTCGGCACAACAAGATTAGGGCATCCTAAGATGCTCGCTCCATCGTAGGCGTCCCCCGACGTTCCCACCACCGGCGGTGTCCCACTCATCGAGCTCCTAACCGCCACGTGCCGTCGGAGCCGGCGACATGACCGGACAGATCGAGCGCCGCGAGGGCCCGAAGGACGTCGTCGATCGGCAGCCCCGCGGCGAACGCGATCTCGTCGACGGTCAGACCGCCGCGCGCGGGCAGCGCCTCCACCACGCGCAGCTGATCCGGACGCAGATCGTCGGTGCGGCGGCGCGGTGCCGCCTCCCGCGTGTCGCATCCGTCCGGGCTCGCGAGCGAGATCGCGGCGCCCGAATCGGCGACCAGCACGGCGTCGCCGTCGGCGATCATGGCGTTGGCACCCACCGAGGTGGCGCTGGTGACCGACCCGGGCACCGCCCCGAGCGGCCGGCCCAGCCGTTTGGCCCACGCCGCGGTGTTGGCCGCGCCCGACCGCCGTCCGGCCTCCACCACGATCACCGCGGACGAGAACGCCGCGACCAGACGATTCCGGGTGAGGAATCGATGTTTGGCCGCGGATGTGCCCGGCGGATACTCGCTGACGACGAGCCCGGTCTCGGCGATCCGGTGCAGCAACTGCGCGTGCCCGGACGGATACGTGCGGTCGATGCCGCACGCGAGGACGGCCACGGTGGTGCCTCCCGCACCGAGCGCTCCGCGATGCGCTGCCCCGTCGATCCCGTACGCCCCACCCGACACCACCGACCAGCCCTCGTCCGCCAGCGCGGCCGCCATCGCTCCGGCGACGTGATCGCCGTACGACGATGAGGCGCGCGAACCGACCAGCGCCATCGACCTGCCCACCGCGTCACCGCACGAGGCCGGCCCCCGCACCCAGAGTGCGAGCGGAGCTCCGCCCCGCGCGGCACTGTCCGCCTGATCGAGCGCCAGCAGCTGCCATCCGGGCCAGTCCGGATCGTCTCTGGTGAGCAGGCGCGCACCGATGCGCTCACACCTGGCCAGGTCCTCCGCCGCGGTGTCGGTCGCGGCGCGCGCCTGGGTGGGTGCCAGAACGCCGCGGTGCGCGGCGGGAACCTTCCGCGAACGAACCGCCGCGGCGGCGCCCAGCGGGCCGAGTTCGGCCACCAACGCGATCAGTGCCGCACACGGCGGCTCGGCCACCGCCGCGAGGTATGCCCACGCGCGGGCCGCCTTGTCGTCGGTCACGGTCGCCCTCCCCGGTCGCGGTACAGCAGCGCCGACACGATGTCGTCCTCCCCCGGCGCGTCGCCGCCCCGCAGATCGGTCAACGTCCAGGCCAGACGCAGCGCCCGATCGGCTCCGCGCGCCGTGATCCGTCCGGTGCGCAACGCCGCCTCCAGCGGCCGGCGCACCTGCGGCCCCGGCCGGAATCGGTGCCGCAGCGCGCTGCCCGGCACCTCCGCGTTGGTGCGCCAGCCGAATTCGGACCACCTCTCCCGCGCCGCCTCGCGCGCCCGCAGCACCCGCTCGGCGATCGCCGCGCTCGGCTCACCGCGTTCGGTCAGCAGTGTGACGTCGCCGGGCGGGTCCATGGCCACGCGGATGTCGATCCGGTCCATCAGCGGGCCCGACAGCCGGCCCAGGTAGCGGCGGCGCTGGATGGACGTGCAGATGCAGTCGACGTCCTTCGCGGGCGCGCACGGACACGGGTTGGCCGCGAGGATCAACTGGAAGCGCGCCGGATAGCGGGCGGTCCCGTCGCGACGCGAGATCCGGACCTCCCCCTCCTCCAGCGGCTGCCTCAGCGAATCGAGGACTTTCGGTCCCATCTCCGCGCATTCGTCGAGGAAGAGGATTCCGCGGTGCGCCCGCGACACCGATCCCGGCCGCGCGATCCCGGTCCCGCCGCCCAGCAGCGCGGTGATGCTCGTGCTGTGGTGCGGTGCCACGAACGGCGGCAGGGTGATCAACGGCCGATGCTCGGGCAGCGTTCCCGCGATCGAATGGATCGCGGTCACCTCGAGCGACTCCTCCTCGGTGAGGCTCGGCAGAATACCCGGCAACCGGCACGCCAGCATCGTCTTGCCGATGCCGGGCGGACCGGTCATCAGCAGGTGATGCGATCCGGCCGCGGCGATCTCGAGCGCGCGCCGTGCCGTCGCCTGGCCGGCCACGTCGGCCATGTCGGGGATCGCCGGCGGCGCCGGCTCCGCGGTCTCGCCGTCGACGGTGTCGAGCGCGCGATCTCCGCTCAACCACGACAGCACGTCCGACAGCGACCGCGCCCCGCCGATGTCGAGCCCCGACACCAGAGCCGCCTCGGCGACGTTCTCGGCCGGCACCACCGCCCGCTCGAACCCGGCCTCCCGCGCTGCCAGCAGCAGTGGCAGCACCCCGCGCACCGGACGCACCCGGCCGTCGAGCGCCAGTTCGCCGAGCATCACCGTCCCCGGCAGCCTCGTGGTGGGCACCTTCTGCGCCGCGATCAGCACACTGACCGCCATCGGCAGATCGAAGCCCGGCCCGCTCTTGGGCAGTCGGGCCGGTGCCAGCGCGATCGTGACCTTGGTGGTCGGGAACTGTATCGCGCTGTTCGCGATCGCGGCCCGCACGCGCTCCTTCGCCTCACGCAGCGAGGTGTCCACACTCCCGCTGATGGTCAGCCCGGGCAGCCCCGCGCTGATGTTGGCCTGAATCTCGATCACATCAGCGGCGAAGGCGTTGAGCCCCACCGAATGTACTCTCCCCAGTCCGGACATCGGGCGCTACTCGCACACACCGACGTGGTGCCACCACATCGCGCGCTCGAGGTCCTCCGGATCGGTCATGTCCAACTGCACCGAGACCACGTCGAAACGGACGACCTCCCAGAACGCGTCCTGCTGAGCCAGCCACTGCTGTGCCAGCCGCCGCATTCGGCGCAGCTTGTCGGGGGTCACCGCACCGAGCGGATCGGTGAACGTCCGGCTGGCCCGCGTCTTCACTTCCACGATCACCAGAGTCCGACCGTCGGCGGCGACGATGTCGAGCTCGCCGTACCTCGTCCGCCAGTTCCGGTCGAGGATCCGCCAGCCGAGATCCGCCACGCGCGCCGCGGCCAGATCCTCGCCGACCCGCCCGATCAGACCGCGGCGGTCCACGCCCCGCTTCTCCCGCTTTCGCTGCTCCTGTTGTTCCCCCATGCGGGACAGGATGCGCCAATGCGGCGACCCGTGACAGGTCCCGATCGCCCGTTCCTCGGCGAGTGTGCATACCGCGGATGTTCTGCACAGTCCGCGACCACCCGCCCGGGGCTCAGGGCTCGTCGGGCAGCCGCAGTTCCGGCTTCTCCAGTTCCTCGATGTTGACGTCCTTGAACGTCACCACGCGAACCTGCTTGACGAAGCGAGCGGGCCGGTACATGTCCCACACCCACGCATCGGTCATGTGAATCTCGAAATAGACTTCGCCGTCCGCATTGCGCGGAACCAGATTCACACCGTTCGCGAGGTAGAAGCGGCGCTCGGTCTCCACGACGTAGGTGAACTGACCGACGATGTCCTTGTACTCCTTGTACAGGGACAGCTCCATCTCGGCTTCGTACTTCTCGAGATCCTCAGCGCTCATCAGGCCAGCCTATCGCGGACGTTCCGGTACGACATACGGTGCTCCGCCGAGGGACCGCGCGCGTCCAGACACTCCATGTGCAGCGCCGTGCTGTAGCCCTTGTGCACCGCGAACTGATAGCCCGGCACCTCGTCGTCGAGTGCCACCATCATCCGGTCGCGGGTCACTTTCGCGAGGATCGAGGCGGCGGCGATGCACGCCGCGTTCGCGTCGCCCCCGATCACCGGGAGCGACGGCGCGGGCAGCCCCGGCACGTGGAATCCGTCGGACAGGACGTACCCGGGCCGCACCGACAGTCCGGCCACCGCGCGCCGCATGCCTTCGATGTTGGCGACGTGGACCCCGAGGCGGTCCACCTCGGCCGCCGGGATCGCCACCACCTTCCAGCTGACCGCATGCCGCACGACCGCCGAGTAGAGCTTCTCGCGCACCGGCTCCGAGAGCTTCTTCGAGTCGTCCAGCGCAGCGAGAGACTTCAGTTGCGAAGTGCTCAGCACGCATGCCGCCACCACGAGCGGGCCGGCGCACGCACCCCGGCCCGCCTCGTCGACGCCGGCCACCGGGCCGAGCCCCTGGCGGGCCAGGGTGAACTCCAGTGTCCGCAATCCCGCTGCCTTCCGAACCGGCGACCGCGGGGGCCATCGAGTCGATCCGGGCATCAGCTCTGCGGGTCGACCGAGCCCACGCCCCCGATCCGGGAGAACGGGTAGATGATGAACCGGACCTTGCCGCGGACGTCGGAGACCGGCACCGTGCCGTGGAACTCGTCGTCGATGTGGGCCCGTGAGTCGGCGGAGTTGCTGCGGTTGTCGCCCATCACCCAGAGATTGCCCTCGGGCACCTTGATCGGGCCGAAGTCGCTGCCGTAGCACGAGCCCTGACCGAGCACCCCGCCCGACTGCTGGTAGGTCTGCGCCTGCAACTGCTTGTCGATGTACGGCTCGTGGAGGGGCTTGCCGTCCACCGTGACACCCTTGCCGTCGGCCTCGCGGCACTGGACGGTCTGCCCGCCGACCGCGATCACCCGCTTGACGAGGTTGTTCTCGTCCGGCGGCGCGAGAGCGAACAGCGACAGCACGTCCTGGATCTTGTGCACCACCGGGTTCGACGAGCGAGGCGACGACCATCCTTCGTCCCACGAACTGGTCGGGGCCTTGAAGACCACCACGTCACCGGGCTTCGGGTCACTGAACCGGTACACCATCTTGTCGACCACGATGTGGTCGTTGGTGCACCCGTAGCAGCCGTGCAGGGTCGGTTCCATGGACTCCGACGGCACCACGTACTGCCGAAAGAAGAACTGGGTGAACACGAACATGAGCACCAGTACGATGCCGACGATGATCAGCAGTTCGCGGAGCCAGCGGCTCTTGCCCTTCTGCTCGTCCTCGGGGGCGTCGTCCCGGAAGGTGAAGCCGGAATCGGACTCGGCGCCCCCACTGCTGCCGCGCTCGTCGTTCGCCTGCGACGGGTCGTCCCCGCGGGTGTTGTCGTCCACGTAGAACAGGGTACTGATGTCCGTCACCGCTCCCGACCACCCGGTTCACTTTCGACGCGCCGCCGGGCCGACACGAACAGACCCCGCCCCGCGGGCCGAGGTGGTCGGCGCCGTGCGGGACGGGGTCTGGATGTTCGTTTCTCGCCGGGGCGAGCAGAAGCTCAGCGCTTCTCCTTGATCTTCGCAGCCTTGCCGCGCAGATCGCGCAGGTAGTACAGCTTCGCGCGACGGACGTCACCGCGGGTCAGGACGTCGATCTTGGCGATGTTCGGGCTGTGCACGGGGAAGGTGCGCTCCACACCGACACCGAACGAGACCTTGCGGACCGTGAAGGTCTCGCGGATGCCGCCGCCCTGGCGGCGGATCACGACGCCCTTGAAGACCTGCACGCGCTCCTTCGAGCCCTCGATGACCTTGACGTGCACGTCGAGGGTGTCGCCGGGGCCGAACTCGGGGATGTCGTCGCGAAGGGACTGCTTGTCGATGAGGTCCAGGGTGTTCATTTCTCGTCCAATCTGGGCGGGGACAGAGGAACCTGGCGGCCCCGACGCGAATTCGGCGGGGTTCGACCGGTTCATGCCCGTGGCATGGGGTCCGTGCGCTGCAGCGGTCGACGCGAGGTCTCCGGCAGGCAACCTGAAACATTGTGCCACCTCCACCCGGCATGAGGGAAATCCGCGATCACAGCGTCAGGTCGAGTTCCTGGTCGTCATCGTCGCCGGGCGGTTGCACGTCGGTGCCGGGCCCGGCCTCGGGGACGCCTTCCTCGAGATCGCCGATGACCGCCGGCGCGACGAGCGGCTGCGGGCCCAGCACGAGGATTCCCTCCGTCGCCGAGCGCAGATAGTCGGCGGGCCTGTGGCCGTCCTCGTCCTCGGAGCGTCGCGCCGACGGTGCGGCTCCGTACGGCCCGCCGCCCGGCCGGGAGGCGGAGGCATTGCCTGCCGTCGCCGTGCGCCCTGCCGGCACCGACGCCGCTCGCGACGCGGACGAGGTCGTCTGCGCGGTCGTCTCAGACACGACCGACCTCGGCGCGGCCGGCACCGACGGGGCGGCCCGCACCGGCGGCGGGACGGCGTCGAGGACGCCAGGCGCGGCTGAGAGCTCCGCCGACCGAGCCGAAGACGTGTGACGAGACGGGCCAGGGCGGGCCGTTCTGCCCGGCGGGCCGATACCGTCGTCGCCCGCGGCGGGGCCGGTCGGGCCTCTCGCAGCGGCCGGAGCCGCTCCCGGTGAGGGTCCGGGACCCGCCGACGACTGCTTCGGGCCCGCATCCGCGGCGACACCGGGTCGCGGAGGGCCGGCCGCGGGCGCGGCGCCGGCGCCCTGATCGGGTGCGGCGGCGACCGGACCGTCCCCGACCGGCGGTCCGTCGCCGGACGGGACGTCCACGGCCATCGGTCCGGCCACTGCCGGAACTGCCGCTCGGTCGGCCGTGTCGGCGGCCGCGGGCGCTCCGTGCGAGGCAGGCGACGCGTCCGGACCGCCGGAGAGGAGGCCGCGGGCCGAGGAGTCCATCGGAGCGTTGTACACCCCGGCCAGTTCGGTACCGACGCCGAGCAGCGCCGACAGCACTGCGGGCTGGGTGGTGCCGACGACGCTCAGTGCGACGACCCTGGGCCGATACGCCACCGCTCCGGCCAGCACGCCCGAGGCGGAGGCCAGCGAGCTACGGCCGCTCGCGAGACGATCCGAGGTGGAAGTGATCCGCTCCGCGAGATCGACACCGGCCCTCGCCCCGCCGTCCGCGGCCGCACCGACGAGCGAACCGGTGCCGAACACGGCGGCCATCCGCTCCCCGATCGCCCGCGCGGCGTCGACGATGCGGGCGATCTCCGCGGCGTCGGCCGCGGCCGCGCCGGGATCCATCGAATCGAGCCGGGCGAGGAGTTCCTCGGCGGCCACCGTCCACGTGGTGCTCATACTCGTTGGACGCAGCGGCGGCCGCACCGGTTCCGCGACACGCCGCAGCACACGGCGTCCGCCCGCCCGGATCAGTCCTGCAGCAGGTCCGGGCGCCGCTCACGCGTGCGTTCGCGCGACTGCTCTCGCCGCCACTGCGCGACTCGGCCGTGGTCTCCGGACAGGAGCACCGCGGGCACCTCCAGTCCGCGCCACACTCTGGGACGGGTGTAACTCGGACCTTCGAGCAACCCGTCGGAGAACGAATCCTCCTGGTGCGACTGCGGATTGCCGAGCACACCCGGCATCAGACGGGTGGTGGCCTCGACCATGGCGAGGACGGCCACCTCGCCGCCGATCAGCACGAAGTCGCCGAGCGAGACCTCCTCCACACGCACCCGGCGGGCGGCGTCGTCGAAGACCCGCTGATCGATCCCCTCGTAACGGCCGCACGCGAAGACCAGATGCCGCTCGGAACTCCAGCGCTGGGCCGTGGCCTGTGTGAAGGGCACGCCCGCCGGCGTCGGCACCACCAGCAGCGCGTCGTCCGGGCAGACGGCGTCGAGCGCCTCGCCCCACACCTGTGGCTTCATCACCATCCCTGGACCGCCGCCGTAGGGCGCGTCGTCGACGCTGTGGTGGACGTCGTACGTCCACTGCCGCAGATCGTGGACGCCGACCTCGATCAGTCCGGCGTCGATCGCCTTTCCGAGGAGTGCCGCCCGCATCGGTTCGAGGTACTCCGGGAAGATCGTCACGACATCAATGCGCATGTCAGTCCTCGACGGGGTCGATCAGACCGTCGGGCGGATCGATCTCGATGCCCTCGCGGGTCACGGTGGGGACGATCTCGCGCACGAACGGCACGAGCACCTCGCGACCGTCACCGGTGGTCACCGACAGCAGTTCGCCACCGGGCAGGTGCAGCACCTCTCTGACCGTGCCGACGCTCTCACCGCCGACCGTCGCGACGGGCAGTCCCTCGAGCTCGTGGTCGTAGAACTCGTCCGGGTCGTCGCCGGAGTCGACGTCGGCGGCGTCGATGACGAACAGGGTGCCGCGCAGCCGGTCCGCCTCGTCGCGACCGCCTACGCCGGCAAGCGACAGCAACAGCCGCCCGGCATGCATCCGGGCGGCTGTCACTTCGTACTCGGTCTCCCCGCCGCCGGCAGTCCGCGGGGCACGGCCGCGCAGGCGCGTGCCGACCGCGAAACGTCCGGCGGGATCGTCCGTGCGGATGTCGACGACGACTTCACCACGGACTCCGTGCGTCTTGACGACACGACCGATCACCAGATCCATCAGATCCGAGTCCTGCTTTCGATCAGCGATCGGTGTCGACGATGTCCACGCGCACACCGCGGCCGCCGATGCCGGAGACCAGGGTGCGCAGCGCGGTGGCGGTGCGGCCGTTGCGGCCGATCACCTTGCCGAGATCGTCGGGGTTGACATGAACCTCGACCATCCGGCCGCGACGGCCGGTGATGAGGTCGACCCGGACGTCGTCCGGGTTGGCGACGATGCCGCGAACGAGGTGTTCGACGGCGTCGGCGACGACGGCGCTCACGCGTCCGCCTTGGCGTCACCGGCCTCCTCGGCGGGAGCCTCGGCAGCGGCGTCGTCGGCCTTCTCGTCAGCCTTCTTCGCCTTCTTCTTGGCGGTGGTCGCGGCGGCGGCCGGCTCGTTCTCGGCAGCGGCGAGGGCGGCGTTGAACAGATCCTGCTTGGAGGTCTTCGGCTCGGCGACCTTCAGGGTGCCCTCGGCGCCCGGCAGGCCCTTGAACTTCTGCCAGTCACCGGTGATCTTCAGGATGGCGGCGACCGGCTCGGTCGGCTGCGCGCCGACGCCCAGCCAGTACTGAGCGCGCTCCGAGTCGACCTCGATCAGCGACGGCTCTTCCTTCGGGTGGTACTTGCCGATGGTCTCGATGACGCGGCCGTCGCGGCGAGTGCGGGCGTCGGCGACGACGATGCGGTACTGCGGGTTGCGGATCTTGCCGAGCCGGGTGAGCTTGATCTTGACAGCCATGTGGGCGTCTCCTTGTGTCACAGCGCAATTCAGCGACCCGTCGATCGGCGACGAGCCCGGTTTTGCGTTCTCTATCGGGGTGACCGCCGGTCGGCCGTGGCCGGCTCCGGCGAACCAGCGACTCATTCTGCCAGAGGTACGAGCCGCCACCCAAACCGGAGCGCCGGCTCACTGGGTCCCGACCACCGGAAATCGGTCCCGGCGCGTGCAGCCGGTAGCGTGACATCGGACATCGGCGGCCGCACCGGCCGCCGCACGACGCCCCGGAGACCTGAGAATCCATGCTGCACGCCCTGTCGCTCGCATTCGTCGACTCGGTGAACGTGCTCCTGATCGGGGTTCTCGTCACGCTGGCGCTCATACTGGGTCCCGGCCAGTACCGGCGGATCGCACCGCTGGTGCTGATCGGCGACTGGCTCGGCGTTCTCGTTCTGGCGATCGCCGTGATGCTGGTGTTCGACGGCCTCCAATCGGTGGTCGACGCCGTGATCTCCTCACCGCTGTTCGGGATCCTGCTGATCCTGACCGGTCTGCTCACCGCATTCCTCACCTGGCGCGGCGGTGACTCGTCGGACCTCGTCGACAAGATCCTCACGCCGCTGCGGGCGCCGTCCCCCCTGACCCTGCTGGTCGGATTCGTGCTCGGCGTGGTCCAGTCGGCCACGTCCGTGCCGTTCTACGCGGGCCTGGCGGTCCTGTCGGCGACCGACATCCCGCTCACCGAGCGGTATCTCGGTGTGGTCCTGTACGCCACGGTGGCCCTGAGCCTGCCCCTGCTCGCCGGCCTGGCGCTGGTGGTGGTGCGTGCCCGCCCACACTGGTGGATCGGTCGGGTGTTCGCCTACGGCCGGCGCAACCGCGAAGTGGTGATCCGCTATGCGGGCTGGTTCGTCACGGTGCTGCTGATCGTGATCGGCGTGCTGCAGATCCTCGGCTGACCGGCGCGGCTCACGCCGTGGGCTATGCGATCTTCTCGCCGCCGCAGACCACGTGGAGCGGTCGCCGCAACGTCGTCAGGTCGGCAGCCGGATCGGCGTCGAGGACCATGAAGTCGGCGCGTGCACCGTGCTCGAGCCCGGACGCTCCCAGCCACTCGCGCGGGGCGGTCGAGGCCGCGGCCAGCGCGTCGAGCGGGCTGAAACCGACACCGACGAGGGCCTCGATCTCGTCGACGATCCGGCCGTGCCCGATGAACCCGCCCGCATCGGTGCCCGCGTAGATCCGCACCCCCGCCTCGCGGGCCCGGGCGAAGACCTCGCCTCGACCGGCGTACAGCGCCCGCATGTTGGCCTGGTACCTCGGGAATCGGTCCGCACCGTCGGCGATCTCCGGGAAGTTCTCCAGCTGAATCAGGGTCGGCACCAACGCGATGTCCTTGCGCACCATCTCGTCGATCAGGTCCTCGCTCAGACCGGTGCCGTGCTCGATCGAGTCGAACCCCGCCCCGATGATGTCGTCGAGCCCGTCCGCTCCGAAGACGTGGGCGGTGATCCGGGCACCGTTCTCGTGCGCGGCGGCGACGGCCGCGTCGAGCTGATCGCGGGTCCACAGCGGAGCCAGATCGCCCACCTCGCGGTCGATCCAGTCGCCGACCAGCTTGACCCATCCGTCTCCGTCGCGGGCCTGACGTGCCACCTCGTCCGCCAGATCGTCCGGGTTCTCGAGTTCCACACCGTAGTCGCGCAGGTAGCGCTTGGGCCGGGCGATGTGCTTGCCCGACCGGATGAAACGGGGCCCGGTCGGGTCGGCGTCGAGCGGATGGGTGTCGAGCGGCGATCCCACCTCGCGGATCAGCAGCGCACCGGCCCGGGCGTCGGCCCTCGCGTACTCGCGCGCCCGGTCGATGGTGACCCCGAGCCCGGGTGCGATGCCGACGTGGTTGTGCGCGTCCACCAGACCCGGGACGATCCATCCGCCCCCGGCCTTCTCAGCGCCGGCGACCGGCTCGGTCGAGACGGCTCCGTCGACGACCCAGAGGGTCAGGGCCTCGCCGGTGAACGGATCGGTACCGGTGAATTCGAGCGCTTGAGTCATCACAGGGCCTTTCGCGGCCGAGCCGTTCGCGATTCGGCGACGGCCGGCGACCGCTGACTTCTCGGGAAACCTACTTCTTGGGGAACTTCAGGTCGTTGAGGTCGATGCCCTCCAGACCGGGCGGCAGTTCGTCGAGGCCGGGAGGCATGTTGCTCAGATCCAGACCGGGCGGCAGTCCCATGCCCGGCGGCATGCCGGGCATGCCCGGGAATCCGCCGCGCATCGCCTTGGGCGGCGTGGGTCCGCGACCCTTGCCCTTCCCCTTCTTGCCCTTCTTGCCCTTGCGCGCGTTCTTGCGGCCGCCGCCCATGCCCATCCGGCCCGACATCTGCGACATCATCTTGCGTGCGGCGAAGAACCGGTCGACGAGCTGGTTCACGTCGGTCACCGTGACGCCGGAGCCGTTCGCTATGCGGATCCGTCGGGAGGCGTTGATGATCTTCGGGTTGTCGCGCTCGGCGGGCGTCATGCCCCGGATGATCGCCTGGATCTTGTCGAGCTGCTTGTCGTCGACCTGCGAGAGCGCGTCCTTCATGTCGCCTGCGCCGGGAAGCATGCCCAACAGGTTCCCGATCGGTCCCATCTTGCGGATCATCAGCATCTGCTGCAGGAAGTCCTCCAGCGTCAGCTCGCCCTGGCTGATCTTGGCAGCGGTCTTCTCCGCCTCGGCCTGGTCGAAGTGCTGCTCGGCCTGCTCGATGAGCGAGAGGACGTCGCCCATCCCCAGGATGCGGCTGGCCATGCGGTCCGGATGGAAGACGTCGAAGTCGTCGAGTTTCTCACCGGTCGAGGCGAACATGATCGGCCGTCCGGTGATCTCGCGGACCGAGAGCGCGGCGCCGCCCCGGGCGTCGCCGTCGAGCTTGGTGAGGACCACGCCGGTGAAGTCGACGCCGTCGGCGAAGGCCTGGGCGGTGGTGACCGCGTCCTGGCCGATCATGGCGTCGAGGACGAACAGCACCTCGTCCGGGTCGGTCGCGTCCCGGATGTCGGAGGCCTGCCGCATCAGTTCCGCGTCGATGCCCAGACGGCCCGCGGTGTCGATGATGACCACATCGTGCTGCTTGTCGCGGGCCTCCTGCACGCCGGCCCGTGCGACGGCGACCGGATCGGCCGAGCCGTCGACGCCGAGTTCGCCCTCGCCGCCGACCGAGGTGCCCGGATGCGGCGCGAAGACCGGCACTCCGGCCCGCTCACCGACGATCTGGAGCTGCTGCACGGCGCCGGGGCGCTGTAGGTCACAGGCCACGAGCAGCGGCGTGTGACCCTGCTTGACCAGCCACGCCGACAGCTTGCCCGCGAGGGTCGTCTTACCGGCGCCCTGCAGACCGGCGAGCATGATGACCGTCGGCGGGTTCTTTGCGAGGCGGATGCGCCGCGTCTCGCCGCCCAGGATGCCGACCAGTTCCTCGTTGACGATCTTGACGATCTGTTGAGCCGGATTCAGGGCGCCGGAGACCTCGGCGCCCTTCGCGCGTTCCTTGATGCGGCTGATGAAGGCGCGGACCACGGGCAGCGAGACGTCGGCCTCGAGCAGTGCGAGGCGGATCTCGCGCGCGGTCGCGTCGATGTCCGCGTCGGTCAGCCGTCCCTTGCCGCGCAGGTCCTTCAGAGCACCGGTCAACCGGTCAGAGAGGGATTCGAACATTCCTCCATCCTTCCACGTCCGGGCACGGCGATGTCGCGCGGATCGTGATCGGCTCCGGGCCGGGCCTCACCGCGTGGGCGCGCAGACCGCCAGGACCGCCGCCGCCACCGCGTGGCGCGCCGCCGGTCCGTCGTCCGGGAGGCTGAGGCAGAAGGTGTCGACGGCCGTCGCACCCAGGGTGGAGACCTTCGCCCAGGCGACGTCGGCACGCGCCTTCTCCAGCTCGGCGGCGACGCGCGCGAGAAGGCCTTCGTCGTCGGCCGCGCGCAGTTCCAGCAGCGGACGCCCGTGCGGGCCCGCGAGCCAGCGTGCCCGCGGCGGCGCCGCGGTGCGGCTCACCGGGACCGCGGGTCGGCCGGAGACCCCCGCCTCGGGCAGGCGGGCTGCCGCCCGCGCCGCCAGCTCGGCCACCGGGTCCCGATCGCCGTCGAGCACCGCGGCCAGACGTTGCCGCAGCAGCGGCGCATCGGGCGGACCGCCGAAGGTCGGCATCACCACGAACGAGTCGACGGCGTGCCCGGCATGACCGGCGACCGTCGCCGAGTGCGCGTGCAGGCCCGACAGTGCGAGCACACCGGCCATCTTCGACAGCAGTCCCGGCCGGTCGGGCGCGATCATGGTGACGATCGTCATGTTCGGACCGTCCCCGGGACGCAGGCTCACGTGGAGACCGCCGCGGTCGGCCAGCTCACGCAGGTCCGGCGGGATCGGGTCGGGTGCGGGCACCGGCGCTCCGCCGATGTGCGCGACGACGCGTTCGACCAACCCGGAGATCAGGGTGGCCTTCCACTCCCCCCACACCCCCGGGCCGGTGGCGCGGGAGTCGGCGTCCGAGAGGGCTCCCAGGAGTTCGGCCAGGACCGCGCTCCCGCCGAGCACGTCGGCCACGTGCGCCACGACCTCCGGATCGGCCGGGTCGCGACGCGTCACCACCCGGTGGAGCAGCAGATGGTGGCGGACGAGTTCGGCGAGCAGGCGCCGATCCGGCTCCCACAGGCCCAGACGCCGCCCGATGTGTTCGGCGAGTTCGGCGCCGACGGCGCAGTGGTCGCCGCCGCGCCCCTTGCCGATGTCGTGCAGCAACGCGCCGAGCAGCAGCAGATCGGGACGCGAGACGCTGGTGGTCAGTTCCGCCGCCGCGGCGACCGTCTCGATGAGATGCCGGTCGACGGTCCAGGTGTGAATGCCGTCGCGGGGCGGCAGGTCGCGGACCCGATCCCATTCGGGGAACAGTGCGCCCCACAGTCCGGCCCGGTCGAGGGCCTCGATCGGGCCGGCCATGTCGTGCCCCGACGCCAGCAGCACCAGCAGATCGGCGAGGGCCTCCGACGACCACGGCTCCGGCATCGGCGCACCGTAGGTGGCCAGGCGCTCGAGCGCCGGGCCGTTGATCGGCAGCCGGTTCCGGGCGGCCGCGGCGGCCACCCGCAGCACCAGACCCGGATCCTGGCTGGGAATGGCCGAGCGTGCGAGTACCACCTCGCCGCCCTGTTCGACCACCCCTTCGTCGAGCGGGCGCCGCAATGCCGCGGCGCGGCGCAACCGAGAGAACCCGCGTCGGCTCACGGCGTTCTGGGCGGTGCGCAAACCGGCGTCGACAGCGTACGAGGTGGTCCGTCCGGCATCGCTGATCCGCCGGGAGAGCTCGAAGCGATCGGCGACACCGAGTGCCGCGGCGATGTCGTCGGCATCCTGGGCGCGGATCTGGTCACGTGCCCGGCCGGCGATCCGATGCGCCTCGCCGCGCGCGGCGAGCAGGAAGTCGTAGGCACGCGGCAGCGGCGAACCCTCGGTGCCGGGATCGAGACGGGCGAGCCCGTCGGTCAACTGCGCGAGCGCGAGCGCATTCAGCAACTGGATGTCGCGCAGTCCCCCGCGGCCGTTCTTCAGATCCGGCTCGGCGCGGTGGGCGATGTCGCCGGTGCGCCGCCAGCGGTCTTCCGCGGCTTCGATCACCTGCGGCAACCGCATCCGCGCCTCCGACCGCCAGAGGTTGCGCACCGAGACGGTCATCAACCGGGCGAGGTCCTCGTCGCCGGCGATGAACCGGGAGTCGAGGAGCCCGAGCGCGGCCGTGGCGTCCTCGCGCGTCACCCGCATGGCCTCCGGCACCGATCGCACACTGTGGTCGAGGGAGATTCCCGCGTCCCACAGCGGGTACCAGAGTCCGTCCGCCACCTCCGACAGTCGTTCGGGGTACCGGTCGTCGTGCACCAGGATCAGGTCGAGGTCGGAGTAGCCGACCATCTCCCGGCGACCCAGGCTGCCGACCGCGACAACGGCGAATCCGCTGCGCTCGACGATCCCGAGCGACCGTGCCCGTTCCACGAGCCAGTCCTCGAACAGTGCGCCGATCGCCTCGCGCTGACGCGCTCCGACCAGGGAATCGTCCTGCAGCAGCACCGATCTCGCCGCACCGAGCGTGGCGCCGGAGGTGGACCCCGGCGCCCGCCCGGCCTCAGATGGCCTCTGGTCCGCGTTCACCGGTCCGCACCCGGATGATCGACTCCACCGGTGTCACCCAGACCTTCCCGTCACCGATCTTCCCGGTGCGGGCCGACTCGACGATCACCTCGGCCACCTGGTCCACTGCCTCATCGTCGACGACGACCTCCACCCGGACCTTCGGGACGAAGTCGACGGCGTACTCGGCGCCGCGGTACACCTCGGTGTGCCCCTTCTGCCGCCCGTAGCCCTGTACCTCGCTGACGGTCATCCCGACGATCCCGATGTGCTCCAGACCGGCTTTGACGTCCTCGAGGGTGAACGGCTTGACGATTGCGGTGATCAGTTTCATGGATAAACCCTTCTCTCCCGATCGAGACTAGTGTCTGCTGAACTCATGCCGGCTCGTACGCACTCTCGGCGTGCTCGGCGCTGTCGATGCCGGTGAACTCCGCCTCCCGGTCCACACGCCAGCCGAGCGGCTTGAGCACCATCGCGATCGCGAAGGTCAGGATTCCGGTGAACACGAGCGCGAACAGGGCGATCGCCGCCTGCACCACCAGCTGTTTGTAGTCATGGCCGTAGAACAGACCCGAGTCCTTGGAGAGGAGACCGATCGCGATCGTGCCCCACAGACCGGCGACGAGGTGCACGCCCACCACGTCCAGCGAGTCGTCGAAGCCGAGCCGGTACTTCAGCCCGATCGCGACGGCCGCGAGCGCACCGGCGACCACACCGAGGAACAACGAGCCGACCGGGGTGAGGGCGCCGCAGGCGGGCGTGACTGCCACCAGTCCGGCGACGACGCCGGAGGCCGCACCGACGCTCGTCGGGTGGCGGTCTCGGATCCATTCCACGGCCAGCCACCCGATCATCGCGGCGGCCGTCGCCGCGGCGGTGTTGATCCACACGAGGCCGGCGGTGGCGTCGGCGGCGAGCTCGGAGCCGGCGTTGAAGCCGAACCAGCCGAACCACAGCAGGGCCGCGCCGAGCATCACGAAGGGAATGTTGTGCGGACGGTACGAGGTGCGGCCGAACCCGCGGCGTTTGCCGACCACCAGCGCCAGCACCAGGCCGGCCATGCCGGCGTTGATGTGGACGACGGTGCCTCCGGCGAAGTCGATGGGCGCGACCTTCGCCACTCCGTCGGCGACGCCGAACAGCCAGGAGGCGATCGAGTCCTTCGCGTTCGACATCAGTCCGCCGCCCCACACCATGTGGGCGAGCGGGAAGTAGACGATGGTCGCGAACAGCACGGTGAACGCCACCCAGGTGGCGAACTTGACGCGTTCGGCGATCGCACCGCTGATGAGCGCGACTGTGATCACGGCGAAGGTCAGTTGGAACGCCATGAAGACGGTCGCCGGAATCTGGGTGCTCCCCCACACCACGAACTGCGTCGCATCGCCGACCGACCTGGTCTGCATCAGTTGGTCCGACCCGAACAGTGAGAACGGATTGGCGAACAGTCCCCCGATGTCGCCGGTGCCGGTCAAGGAGTTCCCGAAGGACATCGAGAATCCCCACAGCACGTAGATCACCGTGACCGTGCCGAGCGCCGCGAACGACATCATCATCATGTTCAGCACGGACTTGGCACGCGAGAGCCCTCCGTAGAAGAACGCCAGCGCGGGTGTCATCAACAGCACGAGCGATGCGCTCACGATCACCCAAGCGGTATTACCCGCATCAACGGTTCCGAACACGTTGTCCGGCAATGCAGTCTGCACTCCTCGCACCTCCTCGCGAGACGTCGCCGATCGACGTCTCGCGATAAGAGTGCAACGCTGGTGTTGCGTGCCGCGTCGCGCAGAAGTTTCGGGGCCGTCAAGGAATCCGCGGAAATGTTTCGCGGGTGTTGCGCGGCGGCCGGGTCACACTTGTCCGCGCAGTACGTGCTTGAGGATCTTTCCGCTGGGATTGCGCGGCAGTGTCTCGACCGTCACCACCTCGCGCGGCAGTTTGTAGCGAGCGAGCTTGTCGGCGAGGAACTCGCGCACCTCGTCGAGCGTCAGTTCGGTCCCGTCGACGGTGACGCACATCGCGACGACCGTCTCGCCCCATTCGGGGTGCGGACGGCCGATCACCGCGACGTCCGCCAGGCGGGGATGCGCGCGCAGCACCTCCTCCACCTCCTGCGAGTGGACGTTCTCGCCCCCGACGATGATCACGTCCTTCAGTCTGTCGACGATGTAGAGGTAGCCGTCCCGGTCCATCCGTGCGACGTCGCCGGTGCGGAACCAGTCGCCGACGAAGCAGTCGGCTGTGGCGGTCTCGTTGTTCAGGTAGCCGATCATCCGGGTGTCGCCGCGCAGCCAGATCTCGCCCGTGTCGCCGGGACCGACGTCGCGTCCGTCGGCGTCGACCAAGCGCAGGTCGACGCCGACCATCGGACCTCGGCCGATCGAGCCGGCCTTCGCCAGTTGCTCGTGGGGATACAGGGCCGTGCCCGCCGGCCCCATCTCGCTCATGCCGTACACCTGGAAGAAGCGGTCGCTGCGGTAGGCCGCCACCAGCCTGCGGGCCGTGGCCTCGCCGAGCGACGCGCCGCCGTACAGCCACTTCGACACGGTCGACAGGTCGTGGTCGGCGAAGTCGAGCGCGCCGGCGTCGGCCAGTTGCACCGGCAGGAGGTATGCGATCGGCGAGCCGAAGAAGGCGGTGATCCGGTAGCGCTCGACGGCGGGCAGCAGTTCGGCCGGATGGAACTCACGCATCAGAACAGTCGTCGCACCGAGGGCGATCATCGTCAGCAGCCAGTCGTTGAGCGGCGCGGCGTGCCAGATGGGCATCGCGAGCAGGAACCGCTCGTCCTGCGTGAACCCCAGGGTGGCCGCGAGCGCCGGCGCCAGGCCGGACAGGGTGCGATGCGTGTGCAGGCAGCCTTTGGGCGAACTGGTGGTCCCCGACGTGTAGAGCACCTGCGCCACCGCGTCGAGGCCCGAGTCGACGGCGCCCGGGACAGGAGCGGCGGCGCGGACCGACTCGTCGAAGTCGGGCAGGCCGTCGTGAGCGCTCTCGGTGGTGAACCACCGGAACCCCGGCGCGCCGGCCGCCGCGGTCTCGGCGAGGGATCCGGAGACGACGCCGACGACCGCGCCGCTGTGCTCGAGCGCGTAGGCCACCTCCGGCGCGGCGAACTTGTGGTTGACCGGAACCAGCGCGGCACCCGCGAACCAGGCGCCGAACGCCGCCACGACGAACCCCGGCGTGTTGTACGTCATGACCGCCACCCGGTCGCCCGGCCCGACACCGGCGCCGATGAGCACCGACGCCGCACGTCGCGCCCGGTCGAGGAGCTCGCTGTACGTGATCTCCTCCTCGCCGTGGACGACGGCGGCTTTGGTCGGATTCAGGCGCGCGCTGCGCTCCAGAGTGGCGGTCAGATGCATCGAGACGCTCTTTCGAAAGACGACGGCCTCGGGAGGCCGGGGAGGGAGGGTGCGGTGGTGTGGACCGTGGGCCGGTCGCGCCGGATTCAGGCGCGGGCGACGATTCCCGCGAGGTCGAGTGCCGAGTCGAGGACGCCGTACATGTGGCCCGGATCGGCGATCCGTCCGGCGACGAATGCGTCGGTCACCGACTCGGGCGCCTGCCGGATGAGGATCGAGCCCTGCAGCGCGATCGCCATCGATTCGGTGAGCCGGCGGGCCACTGCGGGAGCGCCCGCGGGGTCGGCGGACGCCTGCGCGACGAGTTTGCGGGTCTTCTCGACGTGGAGGTCGTACTCGCGATACACCCCGAGTGCGCGCTCGAACTCGTTGTCGACCGCCTCCACGGACATCGGGTCACGCATCATGGCACGCAGGACGTCGAGTGCGATGACATTGCCCGACCCCTCCCAGACCGCCATGACCGGCTGTTCCCGGTACCGGCGCGAGAGCGGGAAACCGTTCTCGCAGTAGCCGTTGCCGCCGAGACATTCGAGCGCCTCGTAGGCGTGGTTGGGACCGCGTTTGCAGACCCAGTACTTGCCGACGGCGGTCGCGAGCCTGCGGAAGGCCGCGGACTCGTCGGCGTCGTCGTCATAGGCGGCGGCCAGTCGCATCGCGGTCCAGATCGCGGCCTCGGCCTCCACCTGCAGGTCGGCGACGACGGCGGTCATCGCCGGCTGGTCGACGAGCCTCGCGCCGAAGGCCGAGCGGTGGCGCACATGCCACGCCGCCTCGGCCACTGACTGGCGCATGCCCGCGGCGCTGCCGATCACGCAGTCGAGCCGGGTCTGGTTGACCATCTCGATGATGGTCCGTACGCCCGCGCCCTCGTCGCCGAGGCGCCAGCCGACGGTGCCGTCGAACTCCACCTCGCTCGAGGCGTTCGACTTGTTGCCGAGCTTGTTCTTGAGCCGCTGGACGTTGAAGACGTTGCGGGTGCCGTCGGGCAGCACGCGCGGCACCACGAAGCAGGTGACGCCCGGAGCGGTCTGGGCGAGCACCAGGAAGGCGTCCGACTGCGGTGCCGAGCAGAACCACTTGTGGCCGGTGATCGAGTACATGCCGTCCGACAACTCCACCGCGCGGGTGGTGTTGGCGCGGACGTCGGAGCCACCCTGCTTCTCGGTCATCGCCATGCCGAAGATCGCCGAGGTCTTCTGTCCGGAACCGAGGTCGTGCCGGTACTCGCGCGAGAAGACACGCGGAAGCCACTGCTCGGCGAGCTTCTCGTCCACTCGCAGCGACGGGACGACGGCATGCGTCATGCTCACCGGGCAGGCGTGGCCCGGCTCGATCTGCCCGAACTGCATGAACATCGCGGCCCGCGCCACGTGCGCACCCGCGCGCGGGTCCGACCAGCAGCTGGTGTGGGCGCCGTGGGCGATCGCGTCGCCGATGATGCGGTGATAGGCCGGGTGGAAGTCGATGTCGTCGATCCGGTTGCCCCAGCGATCGTGGGTGTGCAGTTCGGGGGTGATCGTGTTGGCGAGTTCGGCGTCGCGCTGGAAATCGGCCCGGCCCACCAGGGCGCCTGCCTCGGTGAGCGCATCGGCGGCCCATCCGGCGCCGTAGACGTTCACCGCCTCCACCAGCGCTGTGTGGCTGGTGAACTCGTTGACGTCGACGCGGGCGGGCGCCTGATTGAAGACCTCGTGTGTGGCGGGCATGGCGGCGGGCTCCTTCGGTTGATCGATCGGGGTCTGTCGGTTCGGTTCAGACCGGCGCGGTGGCACCCAGCGCCAGAAAGCAGAATCGGCGGATGGTCGCCACCAGCTCGGCCGGGTCGGAGTGCGGAAGCGGTGCCGTGTCCGGGTCGAGCGCTCCGACGAGCGCTTCGGAGATCGCTCCCATCACGGCCGACGCCACGACCGGCGCGTCCTGGTCGACGAACACTCCGGCGGCGACGCCGTCGGCGATGATCCGCTCGCCGAGCTCGCGGTACGACTGCCGGAGATGCAGACGTTCGGCCTCCACCGTCGGTATCACCGGCTCGAAGAGCAGCGACCACGCCAGGCGGCGGCCGCGAAGAGCGCGGTCGGCGAAGACGTCGATGAGCGTGCCCAGCTCCCGGCCGGGATCGCCGCCGACCGCCTCGACCGCGCGACGCACCTGGTCGAACTCGTAGCCGGCGGCGTCCCGGAAGACCTCGGCCAGGAGCGCCTCACGGTTGTCGAAGTACGAGTACACCGATCCGACGCTGACTCCGCTCCCCTCGGCGATCGCCGCGACGGTAGCGCCGGAGAAACCGGAGTCGGCCACGATCCGGCGCGCCGTCGCGAGGATCGAGGCACGTTTGGCCTCCGCACTCCGTCGGGTGGCCGCGGTCGGTCGGTACGCCATCGTCACCTCTCAGCCCGGGCTCAAACTTTGAATCGCGATTCAACTGTTAGAAGAATTGAATCACGATTCAACCGAAGTCACAAGGGGGTCGGAGAACAAGATCGTCCCTGCGACGGACCGGCGAGGGCGATGTGTCCTCGACCGTCCGTCACAGGGACGATCCTGGCGACTCAGTTCGGTACAGACGTCAGTTCGGTACAGACGCCGGTTCGGTACAGACGTCGGTTCGAAAAAGCAGCGCGCTACAGCAGCGCGTCGACGAATGCCTCCGGCTCGAACGGAGCGAGGTCGTCGGCGCCTTCGCCGAGCCCGACCAGCTTCACGGGGACGCCGAGCTCCTCCTGGATGCGGAACACGATGCCGCCCTTGGCGGTGCCGTCGAGTTTGGTGAGCACCACGCCGGTCAGCGAGACCACTTCGGCGAACACCTTGGCCTGCATCAGACCGTTCTGGCCGACCGTGGCGTCCAGGACCAGCAGCACCTCGTCCACCACGGCCTTCTTCTCGACCACTCGCTTGACCTTGCCGAGCTCGTCCATCAGGCCCGCCTTGGTGTGCAGACGGCCCGCGGTGTCGATCAGCACCACGTCCACGCCTTCGGTGATTCCGGTGCTGACGGCGTCGAAGGCGACCGAGGCCGGGTCGGCACCCTCCTTGCCGCGGACGATTCCTGCGCCGACGCGCTCACCCCAGGTCTGCAGTTGGTCGGCCGCGGCGGCACGGAAGGTGTCGGCGGCGCCCAGCAGCACGCGGCGGCCGTCGGCCACCAGCACGCGCGCGAGCTTGCCGGTGGTGGTGGTCTTGCCGACGCCGTTGACCCCGGCCACCAGCACGACCGCCGGTCGGTCCGCATGGGGAAGGGCCCGAACGGAGCGATCGAGTTCGGGATGCAACTGCTCCACGAGGACCCGCTTGAGGGCGGCGCGCGCGTCCTCGGCCGAGCGGACCTTGCCCGTCGCCAGTTCCTCACGGAGCCGTTCGGTGACCGTCGACGTGGCGGCGGTGCCGAGATCGGCCATCACCAGCGTGTCCTCGATCTCCTCCCAGCTGTCCTCGTCCAGATCGCCCGCGCCGAGCAGCCCGAGCACGCTCGCGCCGATCGCACCCTGCGACCGCGACAGGCGCCCGCGCAGGCGGGAAAGCCGTCCCGCGGTCGGCGCGATCTCGTCGAGCGCTGGAGCGGTGTCGACGGGTGCCGGTTCGGCGACAGGTGCGGGTTCGGCCACGGGCTCGGGTTCTGCGACCGGCTCGGGCTCGACGACCTGCTCGGGCTCGACGACCGGTTCCGGTTCGGCCGCCGGCGGTTGTACGACGGTGGTTTCGTCGGTCTCCGGCTCGACCTGAGCGGCAGGCTCGGGCTCGGCGACGGGCTCCGGTGTGGGCGGCGTCGGCGGCTCCGGACGGTCGAGGGTCGCCGATCCCGCCCCGCCCTGGCTGAAGGAGAATCCGGAACCGGCCTTGTAGCCCCCGGAACGATCGACTTGCCGTTGCGATCCGTCGGTGACCTGATCGGTCCCGGCGGCGGGCTCGTCCCGGAGCGAGATCCGGCGGCGGCGATTCAACGCGTAGCCGGCGCCGGCGACCAGGGCGAGGATGACGACGATCGCGATGACGATGACGACGATGAGTTGGGTGTCCACTGGAGAAGTTGTCCCTTCAGCTCGTGGGAGCGGAGTCGGTTGGTGAAGTCGAAGGATCGGGTGCGGCGGCGGCCGGGGTCACGTCCACCCCGCGCAGTCGTTGGGAGATCACCTGGGTGATCCCGTCGCCCCGCATGCTCACGCCGTAGAGCGCGTCCGCGATCTCCATGGTCGGTTTCTGGTGGGTGATGACGATCAGCTGGGACTTCTCCCGCAGCTGTTCGAACAGGGAGATGAGCCTGCGCAGATTCGCGTCGTCGAGGGCGGCCTCCACCTCGTCCATCACGTAGAAGGGCGAGGGCCGCGCCCGGAAGATCGCGACGAGCATGGCGACGGCGGTCAACGACTTCTCGCCGCCGGAGAGCAACGACAGTCGCTTCACCTTCTTGCCCGGCGGCCGCGCCTCCACGTCCACCCCGGTGGTGAGCATGTCGTCCGGATCGGTCAGGACCAGCCGGCCCTCGCCCCCGGGGAACAGCGTCGCGAAGACCTGGACGAACTCTCGCTCCACGTCGGCGTACGCATCGGTGAAGACTTGGAGGATCCGGGCGTCGACGTCGTCGATGACGTCCATCAGGTCTTTGCGCGCAGCCTTCACGTCCTCCAGCTGCGCCGACAGGAAGTTGTAGCGTTCCTCGAGGGCCGCGAACTCCTCCAGGGCGAGCGGGTTCACGCGGCCGAGTGTCTTGAGGTCCTTCTCCGCCTTGCGCGCACGCATCTCCTGGGTGGCGCGGTCGAAGGGCATCGGCGCGGGGGCCACCACTTGTTCGCCGCGAGCCTTGGCGTCCTCGTACTCGCGCATCTCCAGATCCGACGGCGGCATCGGGACATCCGGTCCGTACTCGGCCACCAGGTCGTCCGGCGCGATCGCGAACTGTTCGAGCACCTGTTCCTCGAGCTGTTCGATGCGCAAGGCGGCCTGCGCTCTGGCGAGTTCGTCGCGGTGCACGGCGTCGCGCAGTTTGTTCATCACCGTGCTGAGCTGGTCCACCTGCGCCCGCAGGGCGTCCACCTCGGCCGTGCGCTGGGAACGGATGGCTTCGAGTTCGTCGCGAGCCTGCGCCGCGTCGGTCACGGCCGCGGCCACCGCGTCCGCGAGTCGTTCTCCGGTGTCGGCCACCGCACTCGCCACGCCGGCCGCGTACTTGCGGAGAGCGTCCTGGCGCCGCTGGCGCTCCCGATTGGCCCGCTCGTTGGCCGCCGCGCGACGCAGACTCTCGGCCTTGCCGCGCACCGACGCCAGGCGTTCCTCGGCGGTCCGCAGTGTCAGACGCGTCTCGACCTCGGCGGACCGAGCGGACGCGACTTCCGCCGCGGCGGCATCGCGCATCGCTCTGTCGCCGTCGGCGACCGGCTCTTCGGCTGCACCGTCGACGGCGCGGGCCAGGCGCTCCTCCACCTCGGTGAGCTTCTCGAGATTCTCCGCGCGGCCCTGTTCGACGAAGTTGCGTTGCCGCACGAGCCGGTCGGCCTCATCCCGTGCAGCACGGATGTCCGAACCGAGACGCCCGAGCGACTCGTAGGCCGCCCCGAGGTTCGCGTCGGACTCGTGGAGGGCAGCGAGCGCCCCCTCGGCGTCCTCACGCGCCCGTTCCTGTTCGGCGATGGCCGCGGCCAGCTCCGATTCCAGACGCAGTGCCGTCTCCTCGGCGGCCGCGAGGTCGTGTGTCGCGGTATCGATCGCGGACTGCACCTCGATGGTCGACGGACGTCGTGCGGATCCGCCCTCCACGCTGGCCGAGGAGATGCGGTCGCCGTCGCGCGTGACGCCGACCACTCCGAGCTCACGGGCCAGGTCCAGCCCGGTCTCGGGATCGTCGACGACGATCGTCTCGGCGAGCAGCACGTCGAGCGCGCCCGCCACCTCGTCGGGTGCGGTGACCAGGTCACGGGCCCACACCGCACCGTCGGGCAGCGACGGCCGACGGTCGGGGTCGACGCCGGGCAGTCCCCCGACGATGAGGGCCGCTCGCCCGCCGTCGCCGCTGCGCAGTTCGCGCAGGGCCCGCACCGCGGCGAGCGCGTCGACCGTCGTGATCGCATCGGCGGCCGGCCCCAGCGCTCCCGCCATGGCGGCTTCGTAGCCCGGCTTCACCGTCAGCAGCTCCGACAGCGGCACGAGGACGCCCTCGGTTCCGCGTTCGATCAGCCAGGCCCCGCCGTCACCGCGTTCCAGACCGACCGAGAGCGCTTCGATCCGCGCGCTGAGCGACGCGATCGATCTGGCGGTCTCGCGCTCACTCTGGCGGAGCCGTTCGACGGTCGCAGTGGCCTCGGCCAGCGCCGCCGCACATCGTTCGTGGTGCTCATCGAGGCCGCGTTCGGCGTCCTCGAGGATCCTGACCCGCGCCACCTCCTGATCGAGGGCCGCCTGCGCGGTGTCGGCCCGCTCGGCGGCCGCCTCGATCGACGCCGTCAGCCGGGCGGTCTCGGCGTCCACCGACTCCACCTTGGTTCGCAGGTTCGCGGCCTCGCCCTCCAACCGCGCCAGACCCTCGCGGCGGTCGGCGACGGCCTGCACCGCGGCCAGGTGCGCGCGCTCGGCCTCGTTGGCCACCTGCTCGGCGGCCTGCAGCGCGGCGGTCGCGTACTCCAGCCGCTCGGCGGCCTCCTCGACCGCCTCGGTGTGCTCGGCCTCGGTCATCGCAGCGCGTTCGGCCTGCCGTTCCAGTTCCTCGGGATCGGGACCGGAGTTGGCGACGCTCGGCGAGGCCAGGTTCGCCGCGCGTTCACCGGCGAGCCGCAACGTGCCGCCGACCCGCTCCGACAGTGCGCCGAGTTGGTAGAAGACGCGTCCGGCCTCACTCGCCGCGGGCGCCACCTGCGCCAGATGCTCCTGTGCTGCCGACAGCGCCTCCGTGGCGGCGTCCAGCGCGGCCGCCACCTCGTCCTGCTGTCGCCGGACGTCGGCCTCCACGGCGCTGTGCTGCGCCATCTCCTCGCGTCGCTTCACGAGGTCGTCGGCGGCCAGCCGCAAGCGGGCGTCGCGCAGGTCGGCCTGGACGGTCGCCGCGCGCCGCGCCACCTCGGCCTGCCGGCCGAGCGGCTTGAGCTGGCGGCGGAGTTCCGTCGTCAGATCGGTGAGACGGTCCAGGTTGGCGGCCATCGCGTCGAGTTTGCGGACCGCCTTCTCCTTGCGGCGACGATGCTTGAGGACCCCGGCGGCCTCCTCGATGAACGCGCGCCGTTCCTCCGGCCGGGCCTCCAGGATCGCCGCCAGCCGGCCCTGCCCCAGGATGACGTGCATCTCGCGGCCGATGCCCGAATCGGACAGCAGTTCCTGAACGTCCATCAGGCGGCACGAATTGCCGTTGATCTCGTACTCGCCCGCGCCGTCGCGGAACATGCGCCGCGTCACCGACACCTCGGAGTACTCGATCGGCAGCGCGCCGTCCGAGTTGTCGATGGTCAGGGTCACTTCCGCGCGGCCCAGCGGGGCGCGACCGGAGGTCCCGGCGAAAATGACGTCGGCCATCTTTCCGCCGCGCAGGGCCTTGGCCCCCTGCTCCCCCATCACCCAGGTCAGGGCGTCGACGACATTCGACTTGCCCGACCCGTTGGGCCCCACCACACACGTGATGCCGGGCTCGAACCGCAGCGTCGTCGACGACGCGAACGATTTGAACCCTTTCAGGGTGAGGCTCTTCAAGTGCACGACCTGACAGCCTACCCGGATCAGCGCTCGACGAAGCCCGTCAAACCACCGCGTGCCGCCTCGAAGGACTCCACCACCAGATCGACTCGGCCGGGGGTGTCGGACGAGCGCAGCGCGGCCAGCAGTGCCGTCAGCGATTCATGCGGACCTTCGGCGACCACGAGCACCCGACCGTCGGGCTGGTTCGAGGCGTATCCCACCAGACCGAGTTCCAGCGCTCGCGACCGGGTCCACCAGCGGAATCCGACGCCTTGGACTCGCCCGTGCACCCACGCGGTGAGGCGCTGCATCACTCGGTCTCCATGGTGAGCGAGACCTGAGTTCCCGCCTTCAGGGTGCGGCCGACCGTGCAGACCTTGTCGATGGCGCGCTCGACGACCACGAGCAGGCGCTCGGCGGCCTCCGGGTCGAGTTCGGAGAGGTCCACTTCCAGGACCTCGTCCAGCTGCGGGTACTGCTCGTTCTCCCGGTCGGCGTCGCCCGAGACCCGCACGGTGGCGTCGTAGTCGTCGCCCAGTCGGCGCGAGAGCGGCCGGTCCGACGACATCCCGGTGCACGCGGCGAGTGCGATCTTCATGAGTTCGCCCGGGGTGAAGACGCCCTCGACGTCCTCCGAGCCGATGAGGACCTGCGCCCCGCGCGAGCTCTGCCCGGTGTACCTCCGGGTTCCGGTCCGCTGGACCCACAGTTCAGTCATGTCGTCGTGCCTTTCATCTGCCGTTCGTGGAGGTGTTCACGTCTCGGTGTTCACGTCTCGGTGTTCACGCCTCCCCCGGTCGAACGCCGCCGGCCTCGCAGACCTTCCCGGCCGTCGGCGTTCCAAGACTGTTCAACCTACCGGGTGGCCGGCTCGCCCTGCGGATCGGCTTGAGGACGTCGACGAGAGCGCGTCGCCGAGAACGGTGCGCTGAATCCGCCTCGTTCCGTTCGAGTGATTTGTCAGACCCTGCCGATATCATCGAATGTAAGTTCGAGGCACTCGAAGGGGAGGCGTGAACATGCAGGTGAGGGAGCATTCCGGCTCGTCGGTGGTGGTCGACGACGGGTCGATCGTGATCCGGATCGGATGTCCGGCAGGTTCGACCGACGGGTCCGGTTCGGATGCGGCTGCGGTGTCGCGGGCTGATCGTGCCGCGTTGTTGACCTTCGCAGCGCGGGCTGACTGCTATCAGGGGTTGGTGATGTGGCATCGCTATCAGGCGGTGTACTCGCTGTATCGGGCGAAGCAAGCGGAATTAGAGGCCGACGCGTCGGTCGATGCGTACACGCGGTTGTTTGATCCGCAGTGCCAGATGGCGGCCTCGTATGCGACAGCGGCCGGGGTCCGGCAGTACGCGGGTGAGTTGTTCGTCGATCGGGCGATCGCGTGTTTCGAGCGGATTCCGTCGATCGGCCGACTGATGCGCGACGGGGTTCTCACTCCGGGGTGGTTCGTTCGAGCCGTGGAGCAGACCGCGTTGGTCGACGACGGCGACCTGCTCGCCTTCATTGATGCGGAGATCGCACATCGTCTGGCCGGAATGGGTGGACTGTCGGCGAACCGGGTGGAGTCGACCGTCGCCGCGATCGTGGCCGAGCACGACCCGGACGCCGCGACCCTGACTCGTGAGCAGGTCGCGTCGAGCAAGAAGGTGTCGGTGACGCCGGTCGCCGACGGCGTGTCGGAGATGGTGATCGTCGGCTCCACCGAGGACGCGGCGATCTCCCTCGGGGCGATCAACGCGCTCGCCGACGGCGTGTGCCCGTTCGACCCGCGAACCAAGCAGGCCCGCCGGTCCGACGCCGCTACCGCACTGCTGCAGCAGAGCCAGTTCACCTGCCTGTGCGAGCGGGACGACTGCGTCTCGGAGTTGGCGCCCGCGCAGATCGACGCGCGGCGCGCCCAGGTGATGGTTCACGTCGTGGTGCGCAAGGAGGCGCTCGACGGCGTGTCGCAGCTACCGGCGTACGAGGATGGCGTCGGTCCGATCTCCGCCCGCCACGCCCGGGAGTTGGTGCGTCGTCCCGACGCGGTGATTCGCGAGTTGGATCTGGACACGGTGATCGCCGACTGCATGCGACACGCCGGTCGGTACCGCCCCTCGGCGGCGGTCGACACAGCCGTCCGCGCCCTGTTCGGCACCTGCACCGTCGCCGGCTGCGACCGCCCGGCGTGGAAGTCCGACCTCGATCACGTCGTCGAATTCGACCACCGCGATCCGGGCAACGGCGGGCCGACGTGCGTGTGCAATCTGAATCCGAAGTGCCGTTTCCATCATGGCGTGAAAACCCACGCCGAAGGGTGGGTCGATGATCAGATCGTCGACGCCAACGGCGTCATCTGGACCGAAGTCACCACGCCGGACGGGATGACCGTCCGCCGACAGGCGATGAACCTGTGGCTGCTGCCCGAGCTCGGGCACATTCAGTGCCGGCACGGCGTGTCGTTCGGCATGTCGGACTCGCCCGCGACGCGCCCGGAGAACCGACACGCCGAGAATGAACCGGAACGGCGACTGACCCGCACTCAGGCCAAGCACCGCTACCGCACCCAGAGGCGCGCCGCCAACCGCCGACAGCGGGAAATCGCGACGGTCACCGACGGCGAGCCGCCGTTCTGAGTCCAGCGGCATCGGCGGAGCCGGTCGATCGCCACAGACTCAACCAGCCGTGACCGGCCGCGGGAGCCGTGTCCAGATGCAGACGCAGCACCTCGGTCAGCAACAGTTGCATGAGGTCAGTGACGATTGAATCGTCCCGGGTTTGATGGAGGCAGGTTTGACCGGAAGGGACACTTGTTTCATGCCTCGCCCATCGAAGTACTCGAAGGAGTTGCGGGACCGTGCCACGCGGATGGCCATCGATGCCCGTAGCGATCCTGCGACCGCGCCGGGTGCGTTGGCGCGGATCGCCAAGCAACTCGATATCCACCCCGAGACTCTGCGGAACTGGGTCCGCCGCGTCGAGAAGGGCCAAGCCGAAACCCCTGGCGTGGAGACGGTCTCCGATATCGAGAGGATCCGTCAGCTCGAGCGTGAGAACGCGGAGTTGCGGCGGGCGAACGAGATGGCGGATTCAAGCGGTGGGCGCAAGAAGCTCTGCGAGCTTCTCTGATGGTGTCAGATAGCCCAGAGTCTTGCGCGGTCGGCTGTTGAGGCTGTCCTGGATCGCGTCCAACTCCTCGCGGGTGACGGCGCTCAGGTCGGTGCCCTTGGGCAGGTACTGACGCAACAGGCCGTTGGTGTTCTCGTTGCTCCCGCGCTGCCAGGGCGAGTGGGGATCGCAGAAGTAGATCGGGATACCCGTGGCAGTGGTGAACGCCGCGTGCTGCGACATCTCCGCGCCCTGGTCCCAGGTGATCGTTCTGGCCAACGAGGACGGTAGTTTGCTGATCGCGGCGCGCATCGCTGCCTCGACCTGCTCGGCTGTCTTGCCATCTGGGAGGTGCAACAGCAGCGTCATCCGCGTCGATCGCTCGACGAGCGTCCCGACCGCGCTGCGGCTGCCCTCGCCAAGGATGAGGTCGCCTTCCCAGTGTCCGGGCACGGCGCGGTCGTCGGCTTCTGCGGGGCGTTCGCTGAGCATCACCATGCCGGGGATCCGGCCGCGGCCGTCAGTGGTGCCGCGGGGCTTTCGGGCCGCTCTTCCGGACCGTAGACACCGCGCCAACTCGCGGCGCAACTCGCCTCGGCCCTGGACAAACAGGGACTGGTAGATCGTCTCGTGGCTCACGCGCATCTCCGGATCATCGGCGTGATCCAACCGTAGGCGCGCCGCGATCTCCTCGGGGGACCACAACTGCTCCAGCCGGCTGGAGACCTCCTCGAGCAACCGGCCTGACGCGAGCTTGAAAGACTTCGGCCGACGAGCTTGATCGCGAGCGCGTTCGTGCGCATGCCATGCCGAGTAGCCGCAGCGACCACCGCCGCGCTTCACCTCGCGGCTGATGGTCGACACCGCGCGCCCCAGGTGCTCGGCGATCGCGGTGAAGGTGTCGCCACGATTGATCCCCACCAGGATCTGCTCGCGCTCGTCAATCGTCAGGCAGCCCTGGCGTGGCTCCCAGCCGAACGGCTTGGCGTCGGCGTGCCTGCCGGTGCGGGCCATGATCCCGACCATCGGCGCGCTGCAGCCGATCTCCTTGGCGATGTCGACCAGCCGCCAACCCCTCGCATGCAGCCTGAGTGCCAGCCGCTTCTGCTCCCGACTGAGATGACCGTGCTTGCCCTGCATCCGGATCCTCCTGTGATCAGTGACTGCCTCATCTCACAGGACTCGTTGCACTGACCGCTTGAATCCGCCGATCTTGAAGACCGCGTCGGCTTTCTTCGCGGCCGAGCTCGACCGGCCACGCCGCTGATCGTCGATTTCATCGACCAGTACCGCCGTCGATGGCCCGTCGAGGCGATCTGCACCGCCCTCACCGAGGCCGGATGCGCGATCGCGCCATCGACCTACTACGCCGCCCGAGGCCGCGGTCCATCGGCCCGCGCCCTGCGCGACGAGGAACTCAAAGAACAGATCATGGACGTCTACGAAGACTCCGGCGGTATCTATGGGCGCCGCAAGATCCGCGCCGCACTCGCCCGCAAAGGGATAACGGTCGCGAAGTGCACGGTCGAACGATTGTGCGGTGACCTGGGAATCCGTGGGGTGGTGCGCGGGAAGTTCCCGCGCACCACGAAACCAGCGGCCGAGACCGAACACCCCGGTGATCTCGTTGACCGCGCATTCGCCGCGACAGCGCCGAATCAGCTGTGGGTTGCCGACATCACCTACGTCCGCACCGATGCCGGCTGGGTCTACGTGGCATTCGTCTTGGACGTGTTCTCGCGGATGATCGTCGGCTGGCAGACCTCGACCCGCATGTTCGCCGACCTGGCGATCGACGCCCTCGCGATGGGCTTGTGGCTGCGGCGTCGGACCGGCCAGGACATCACTGGCCTGATTCATCATTCCGACCGCGGAGTCCAGTATCGAGCGGTGCGCTACACCCAGGCCCTCGACGAGGCCGGCGCCGTCGCCTCAGTCGGCTCGCGCGGGGACTCCTACGACAACGCGATGGCCGAAGCCCTGAACTCGCTGTACAAGCACGAGCTGATTTACCGGAAGGGCCCGTGGCGATCGACGAACGCCGTCGAGATCGCGACTGCCGAATGGGTCCATTGGTACAACACCGCCCGACTGCACGGCGAACTCGATCACCGGCCACCGACAGAGATCGAGGACCTCTACTGGCAGCAGCACGCTGCTGCCGAGACTGAACCTGCACTACAGAACAAATGATCGGTCTCTAACAAACCCGGGACTTGACAGACCGCGCAAGACTCTGGGCTATCTGACACCATCAGAGAAGCTCGCAGAGCTTCTTGCGCCCACCGCTTGAATCCGCCGATCTTGAAGACCGCGTCGGCTTTCTTCGCGGCCGAGCTCGACCGGCCACACCGCTGATCGGTCAAGTCCCGGGTAGTGGTGTAACTGGTTGTGGTCCTTCGTAGGTGGTCAGGCGGGTAGTTGGATCAGTGGGTCGGTGTTCACCTCCGGCGTGTGGTCGGTGACGGTCAGGCGGCAACGGCTGAGCACCTCGAGGCCGAGGTAGCGGCGGCCTTCGGCCCATTCATCTGTCTGCTCGGCGAGCACTGCTCCGATGAGCCGGATGATGGCGTCGCGGTTGGGGAAGATGCCGACGACGTCGGTGCGGCGGCGGATCTCGCGGTTGAGCCGTTCGGTGGGGTTGTTGGACCAGATCTGGCGCCACACATCTTCCGGAAACGCGGTGAACGCCAGCAAGTCTTCACGGGCGTCGCCGAGGTGTTCGGCGACGTCGGGTAGCCGGTCTTCGGTGTATTCGAGCAGCCGGTCGAACTGGGCGTTCACCGCCTCTGGTGTGGGTTGGTCGTAGACGCTGTGCAGCATCGCTTTCACAGCCGGCCACATCGATTTCGGGCACACCGCCATCAGATTTGCGGCGTAGTGGGTGCGGCAGCGCTCCCAAGCGGCGCCGGGCAGGGTCGCGGCGATCGCCTCGACCAATCCCGGCATGGGCGTCAGAGGTCACCAGGCGGACTCCGCCGAGGCCGCGGGCGACCAGGTCGGCGAGGAAGGTGTTCCACGAGGCTTTGGTTTCGCTGGTGGCGACCTGCTGGAGTCGTTCATGCCGACGAGGCAGATGACGCTCGTATCTACCCTGACCTCACCGCTGTCTGTCGATTCGCAACCAAGATATTGCCATCGCCGGCTGCAGGCTCGAGGAAAGTCCTGTCGACAAAGTCAGTGCCGGTCTCCAGGTCCTCGCGCACGAGGTCAAGCATCCGCTCAACCATGTGGCGCGGCGTGAAGACCTCACCGTGGGCCTTCACACGGTTGCCTCGACTTCATCAGTTGCTCCCTCCTGTCGGCCCGCGATTGCTGGCCTCTACTCGATGGCTACACCCTATCGGCCGGTACCGACGTCGAGTGACGCACACGAGCGCGGCAGGTTCCAAGGAAGGATTCTGAACGGACCGCCCGATAGAAGGCGACGTACACCGACAGCAGGCACCAATACATTGCGAGTAGTCGGTCAGGCAACCCTCCGGCGCCGCGGCACCCGCTGACACGTCGGGCAGAAGAACGAGCTCCGGTTCATGAATGCTTCGCGCACCATCGGCGTCTCGCAGCGACGGCACGGAAGTCCTTCGCACCCATAGGCGTTCAACGATCGTTCGAAATAACCCGACTGCCCGTTCACGTTCACGTACAGGTCGTCGAACGACGTGCCGCCGACCTTGACCGCCTCCCGCATCACCTGGGTTGCGTGATCGACGAGTTCTCCCAGCCGGGCGCGCGGAATGCCGCGCGTGCGTCGCCGGCCGTGCAGGCCGGCGCGCCAGAGCGACTCGTCGGCGTAGATGTTTCCGACACCGGAGATCACGGTCTGGTCGAGGATCGCGCGCTTGATCTCCGTGTCCCGACGCCGCAGCGCGGTGACCACGCCGTCGCGGTCGAAGGCCGGCTCGAAGGGATCCGGTGCGATGTGCGCCACCGACTCGGGTACGCGGCGCGGCCCGGCGTCGACGAGTTCGTCCAGATGCCAGCCGCCGAAGGTCCGCTGGTCGACGAAACGCAGTTCGTTCCCGTCGTCGAGGGGCACGCGGATGCGCAGGTGCACCGGATCGGCGGCGCCCTGCTCGGCGAGGAGCATCTGCCCGCTCATGCCGAGATGGACCACGACGGCCACCTCGTCCGCGCGGTCCGCGGCCAGCAGCCACATGTACTTACCGCGCCGCTCGACGGCCTCGAAGGTCTTGCCGCGCAATCGACTCGAGAGATCGACGGGTCCGCCGACGTGGCGTCTGGCCGCGCGCGGATGCAGCACCTCGACCTCTCGCGCCGTCCGACCGGAGAGATGGGTCGACAGGCCGAGACGGATGGTCTCGACCTCGGGAAGTTCAGGCACCGGACGGTCCGATCAACGCGGCTGTTCCTCGAGTGCCTTCCACGCCAGTTCGGCCGCGTTCTGTTCGGCTTCCTTCTTGGTCCTGCCGGTACCGGTGCCCAGTTGAGTGCCGCCGACCACGGCGATCGCGGTGAACTCCTTGTTGTGGTCCGGTCCGGTCGACGTGACCTGGTACTGCGGCTGGCCGAGGCTCCGCTCGGCCGAGAGCTCCTGCAGCGAGGTCTTCCAGTCCAGTCCGGCACCGAGCCGGCCCGATCGTTCGATGATCGGCTCGAACAGCTTCATGATGACCGTTTTCGCGACCTCGATGCCGTGGTCGAGGAAGATCGCCCCGAACAGCGATTCCAGGCCGTCGGCGAGGATCGACGCCTTGTCGCGGCCGCCGGTCAGTTCCTCACCGCGGCCGAGATGCAGATGTGCGCCGAGCCCGCCGTCGCCCAAGCCGCGGGCGACGTCCGCGAGGGCGTGCATGTTGACCACGCTCGCCCGGATCTTCGCCAGCTCGCCCTCGGGACGGTCCGGGAAGCCGACGTACAGCCGTTCGGTGACGACCACGCCTAGGACGGCGTCGCCGAGGAACTCGAGGCGCTCATTGGTCGGCAGCCCGCCGTTCTCGTACGCGTACGAGCGGTGGGTCAGCGCCAGGTTCAGCAGATCGTTCCTGATCGTGACGCCGAGCACATCGGTGAGCAGCGACGGGTCGGGCCGTTTGCTCACCGGTCACCGTCCTCGCCGGCGTCCCCGTCCGTCTCGGTCAGCCGGTCGGCCAGCTTCGCCCATCGGGGGTCGATGATGTCGTGGCCGTGGCCCTCCTCGGCGTCGGCCAGCTTCACTCCGCAGATCGGGCACAGTCCCGGACAGTCCTGCGTGCACAGCGGCGACAGCGGCAGCTCCGTCGCGATCGCGTCGATCACCACCTGCTCGAGATCGATCCGCTCGTCGACGATGCGCTCGAGTTCTTCCTCGTCCTCCGCTGTGCGGTCGGTCTCGCTGTCGGGGTACGCGAACAGTTCCGTCAGGTACACGGAGACGTCCTGGGTCAGCGGGTCCAGGCAGCGGCCGCACTGGCCCTCGGCGACGGCCGTGACCGTACCGGTCACGAGGACACCCTCGATCACCGACTCGAGGCGCAGGTCGAAAGCCACCTCGCCGCCGGCGGGAATGCCGATCATCTCCGCACCGATGCGGTCGGGGGTTTCGAGGGTCCACGCCTTCTCGATCATCGAACCGGCCCGGCGGGGCACCGACCGGACATCGATCACGAATCCAGAATCAGTCACCCGAACGATGTTACTCAGTAGTCCCTGCTCGAACGAAGTTCAGTGGCCGCGTCCCGGATCGAGCGCGACCTCAGCCCGCCATCTGCGCCGGACCCGGCTGCGGTCCCTCGTCCATGCCGTGCGGATACTCGACGTAATCGTGCATGCCCGCGCCCGTCCGCAACTGCTGGCGTCCGCGGTTCACCGACCGCAGCGTGCCGGTGAGGATCTCCTCGAAGTCGGCGAGTTTGTCGTCGACGTAGATGTCGCAGTCACCGCGCAGCCGGTCTGATTCGGCGTGCGCCGCATCGATGATCCGCTCGGCCTCCTGCTTGGCGGCCGAGACCACCTCGGACTCGGACACCAGCCGCTGCTGCTCGGCGATGCCGTCGGCGACGGACTTGTTGTAGCTGGCGTTGCCCGCCTCGACGACGCGTCCGGCCTCGGCGCGGGCTCGGCCGGTCACGGCCTCGTACTCGCGTGCGGCGCTGTGCTCGAGCCGCTGGGCCTCGTCGTTCGCGTCGGCGATGACGGCCTGCGCGTTGCCGTTCGCCTCGTCGAGCATCCGGTCGGCTCGAGCCTTCGCCTCGGCGAGGATCCGATCGGCTTCGGCCCGCGCATGAGCGAGCATCGCCTCGGAGTCGCGTTCGGCACCGGTGATGAGGCGATCGGACTGCTCACGCGCGTTCGACACGAGGGTGTCGCGTTCGTCGAGCACGTCCTGCGCGTCGTCGAGCTCGCCGGGCAGCGCATCGCGCAGATCGTCGAGAAGTTCCAGCACATCGCCCCGGGGAACCACACACCCCGCGGTCATCGGCACGGTGCGCGCCTCTTCGACGATCGCGACCAGCTCGTCAAGCGCTTCAAATACGCGGTACACGATTCAATCTCCGATCCGGCACAGCCGTAGGTTCGGCGGCCTTTGATATCACTGAGGCCATTGTGCCGAATGTTGCGACTGTGACGCCGGAGGGCCGCATCGGGCGTGTCGCCCCGTCAGGCCCCGGACTATCAGTGGGCGTATCCGTCAGACACTGCGCGTCTGCGACAAACGGTCGGCCAGCGCCTGGTGAATGTGCTCGGAGAGATAGGGCGTCACGTCGCCGCCGAGCTTGGCGACCTCTTTCACCAGCGAACTGGAGACGTGCGCGTACCGCGGATCCGTGAGCATGAAGTACGTCTCACACCCGGTCAGCTCCCGGTTCATCTGCGCCATGGGGATCTCGTAGGCGAAGTCGCTCTCCGAACGCAGCCCCTTGACCATCGTGTCGGCGCCCTCTGCCACCAGCAGATCCACCACCAGACCGGTCCAGCTGCGCACCTCGACGTTCTCCAGGTCGGCACACTCCCGCTCGATGAGCGCGATGCGCTCTTCGACGGTGAACATCCCCTGCTTGTTCGGGTTCACCACGACGGCCACGACCACCCGATCGAACCGGGCAGCCGTGCGTTCGACGACGAAGCGGTGGCCGAGAGTGAACGGATCGTACGACCCGGGACAGACTGCAGCACTCATGTCTGCTGAATCTACGCGACGCCGTCTCCGGCGCCGCGGCGACGGCCGCGGTCAGCGACCGCCCAGCACGACCACCGTGTCGCCGTACTGCTTCGACGTCACTTCCTCCAGTCCGTCGGGCCAGGTGACCGCGGCGCTGCGACGGCCGCGCTCCACCACCACCCAGCCGTCGGACGCCAGAACCGGTTCGCATGCCGAGATCATTCGGTCGACCTCTTCGGAAGGCACCTCGTAAGGCGGATCGAGGAGGATCAGATCGAACGTTCCGGACGGCGCCGCCAGAAACGACTCCACCGGGCGGTTGACGATCCGGACCCGCGACGCTGCGCCGCAGACGGCGACGTTGTCCCGCAGCACCCCGGCAGCCCGGCGGTCGGACTCGACGAGCACCGCCGACGCCGCTCCCCGGGACACCGCCTCGAGTCCGAGCGCGCCCGTGCCGGCATAGAGGTCGAGCACGCGGACTCCGGACAGGTCCATCCGGGAGCCGAGCATGGAGAAGAGTGCCTCGCGAACGCGGTCGGAGGTCGGCCGGGTGGTGTCGGCCGGAACGGCGAGCCGACGGCCGCGGAAGTCACCGGCGATGATTCTGGTCATATCGAGGCCCATGGTAGTGGATGGTCGCGGCCGCGAACCCGCCCGCAGTAGCGTTGTCGGCATGCGCATCCGCACGACGGCCCGGACCCCGGCAGCGCCCACGGTGGCCGATCCGGACCCGGACGGCCGTGCCGAGCAACTCGCCGAACTCATGGACGGCCGCCGCGCGGTGGCGCTGACGGGCGCCGGACTGTCGACACCCTCCGGAATCCCCGACTACCGGAGCCCCGACTCCCCCGTGCGGCGTCCCATGACGATCGAGGCCTTCCTCTCCTCCCCAGAGAGCCGGCGCCGGTATTGGGCCCGCAACCATCTGGGATGGCGGCATATGGACGCCGCCGCGCCGAACGCCGCCCATCGGGCACTGCGCACCCTGCAGGACGCGGGAGTCCTCTCCGGGGTGATCACACAGAACGTCGACATGCTCCACATGAAGGCCGGGTCGCGCCCGGTGGTCGATCTGCACGGCTCCTACGGTCGCGTCCGCTGCCTGGGCTGCGGCGAACAGCTCTCCCGCCACCGGCTCGCCGAGGCTCTGGAGTCGGCGAACCCCGGCTACGCCGATCGGGTGGCCTCCCGAGGCGCGATCGGGGTGGCCCCCGACGCCGACGCCGCGCTCGAGGACATCGGCGACTTCGTGATGCTCGACTGCGAGAGGTGCGGCGGAGTATTGAAGCCCGACATCGTCTACTTCGGGGAGACGGTGGGCCCGGATGTGGTGGCTCAGGCGTTCTCCCTGGTCGACGACGCCGACCTGCTGCTCGTCGCCGGGTCGTCGCTGACCGTGATGTCCGGACTGAGATTCGTCCGCAGAGCGGTGGCCGCGGGCAAGCCGGTAGCGATCGTGAACCGCGGCCGAACGCGCGGCGACGACCTGGCGACCCTCAAGATCGACCACCGGTGCGAGGTCATTCTTCCCGCGGTCGCAGACCGCATCGCTGCCGCACGTTCAACGTTACTGTGACGTACACCACATTGTTTGCTTGAACTGCACAAAGGCGGGGTTCCGCGCAGCCAATATTCGATCTGCGGTGACTTTCCTATGAACGGCCGATAGCCTCGGTCACGTCATGAACCCGAATGATCCTTCACCGGAGACAGACAACGGAAACACGGTCACCTTCCGGCGACCGCGGGCCCGTGACGGAAAGAGAATATGGGAGATCGCTCGCGATTCGCGCGTGCTGGACGTTAATTCGCCCTATGCCTACGTTCTCTGGTCACAGGATTTTTCCGAGACGTCGATCGTGGCTGAATTCGACGGAGACGTCGTCGGTTTCGCTACCGGATACCGTCGACCAGCGGCACCCGACACCCTCATGGTGTGGCAGGTGGCCGTCGACGAGACGCAACGCGGGAAGCAGATCGCCAAGCGGATGGTCTGCGAGTTGTTCCGGCACTGCGCTCAAGCCGGTGTCGTCGCCATCAACACCACGATAAGCCCCGACAATCAGGCGTCCCAGCGACTGTTCGCAGGCGCTGCCCGAGCCCTCGGTTTGCAATTGACACGCGAACCGTTCTTCAGCGCGGAACTGTTCATCGACTCCCATGAGCCCGAGGACCTGTATCTGCTGACGCCGGGCTCCGCTCAATAGCGGAACCGGCAGAACTCAAACGAGGAAACTCTCGAAAATGACAATCGAAACTGCACTGGACGACCGAACTTTCACCAAGCACGAATCCGAAGTCCGCTCCTACTGCCGTGATTGGCCCGCCGTCTTCGACACTGCTCAGGGCAGTTGGCTGACAGACGTCGACGGGAATCGCTATCTTGACTTCTTCGCAGGCGCAGGCGCTCTCAATTACGGCCACAACAATCCTGTTCTGAAGGATGCGCTCGTCGACTACATCGTCCGTGACGGAATCACTCACGGACTCGACATGTCGACCCGCGCGAAGGGCGAATTCCTCGAGACCTTCGCCGCCAAGATCCTGGAGCCCCGCGGCCTGGACTACAAGGTCCAGTTCCCCGGCCCCACCGGGACCAACGCGGTCGAGGCAGCGCTCAAGCTGGCCCGCAAGGTGACCGGCCGCGAAGCGGTCATCAACTTCACCAACGCCTTCCACGGCATGACGCTCGGCTCGCTGGCGGTGACCGGCAACGCCATGAAGCGCAACGGCGCCGGCGTGCCGCTGGTGCACACCACGCCGATGCCCTTCGACAACTACTTCGACGGCAGCGTCGAGGACTTCGCCTGGTTCGAGCGTGTTCTCGAGGACTCCGGCTCGGGCTTTAACCGGCCTGCCGGCGTCATCGTCGAGACCGTTCAGGGCGAGGGCGGCGTCAACGTGGCGCGTCCCGAGTGGCTGCGCGGCCTGGCCGACCTCTGCAAGCGCAAGGACATCCTGCTGATCGTCGACGACGTGCAGATGGGCTGCGGCCGCACCGGCGAGTTCTTCTCGTTCGAGGAGGCCGGCATCGTGCCGGACATCGTGACGCTGTCGAAGTCGATCGGCGGCTACGGACTGCCGCTCGCACTGACCCTGCTCCGTCCGGAGCTGGACGTCTGGGAGCCCGGCGAGCACAACGGCACGTTCCGCGGCAACAACCCCGCGTTCGTGACCGCGACCGCCGCCATCAACAAGTACTGGTCCGACGATGCGCTCTCGGTCCAGGTGAAGGCGAAGGGCATGGAGATCGCGCAGTCCTTCGAGGACCTGTGCCAGCGCCACGACGGATTGTCGCACCGCGGCCGCGGCATGGTCCAGGGCCTCGCCTTCGACAAGCCCGAGCTGGCCGGCCGGACGTGCGAGATCGCGTTCTCCAAGGGCCTGCTCGCCGAGACGTCGGGTCCTGACTCCGAGGTCGTCAAACTCCTTCCCCCGCTCACCATGAGCAGCGAGGATCTCGCCCACGGTCTGCAGATCCTGAGCGAATCGGTCGACGAGGCCTTCGCTGCCGACACCGCCCCCGAGGAGGCCGAAGCATGATCGTCCGCACCACCGAAGAGATCACCGGAACCGACCGCGAGGTGGCCGACCCGAAGGGCAACTGGGTCTCCAAGCGGATCGTGCTCGGTGGCGACGGGGTCGGATTCTCGTTCCACGAGACCACGATCGCGGCCGGCTCGATCAACGAGTTCCACTACGCGAACCACGTCGAGGCCGTCTGGCTGGTCGAGGGCAAGGGCACCCTGCTCGACCGGGAGACCGGGAAGATCTACCCGCTCCGCGCGGGCAGCATGTACCTGCTGGACGGCCACGAGCGTCACACCGTGACCGTCGACGAGCAGATGCGGATGCTGTGCGTCTTCAACCCGCCGGTGGTCGGCACCGAGGTCCACGACGAGAACGGCGTCTACCCGCTCGTCACGGTCCCCGCCGGCGAGGGCAAGCACCGAGCCGACTGACTGTTTCCCGCAGCGAAAGCGCCCACCCGATCGCTGGTCGGGTGGGCGCTTTCGGTTCCCCTCCGCCCGGTCTCGATACGCCCCTCCGCTGCGCTCCGGGCCTACTCGACAACCCTGCCGGGCCGTCCCCCACAGTCCAATCGACAAGCCGCTCCCCCAGGCCAGTCGAGTCGCACGCGAACGAAGTGAGCGAGCGTATCGAGACACCCCTGCCTCGACACTCTCCTCCGACGAAACCGGAGTCAGGCCGGGACCAGGTCGTCGGCGTGGATGATCGGACGGCGCAGATCGGCGGGCAGCTCGGACGTCGAACGGCCGATCATCTGCGCGACGTCGTCGGCGTCATACGATGTGACGCCTCGGGCGCGAACTGTTCCGGCCGCGTCAACCAGCTCCACCACGTCGCCGTCGGAGTAGTCGCCGACCGTCGCGGTGACACCCGCGGCCAACAGCGACCGTCGCCGACCGCAGACCGCGGCGACAGCACCGTCGTCGAGCGTCAGCGTGCCGCGCGCCTCGGCTGCGTGGCGCACCCAGAACCGTCTGGCCGACATCCGGGTCGGCCGGGCTTTGAAGACGGTGCCGACCGAAGCGTTCGACAGCGCCTCACCGGCGGCCGAGGCCGCGGCCAACAGCACCGGGACACCCGAGTCGGCCGCCAGCCGCGCCGCCGCCAGCTTCGATGCCATGCCGCCCGTTCCCAGCGCACCGCCGTTGCCTGCGATCACTCCGTCCAGGTCGTCGGGTCCGTCGACCTGTTCGATCAGCCGCGCCGGTTGGCCGTCAGGGCCGGGTTTGCGGGGATCGCCGTTGTACAGCCCGTCGACGTCCGACAGCAGCACGAGCGCGTCCGCGTGCACCAGGTGCGCGACGAGGGCGGCCAGCCGGTCGTTGTCGCCGAAGCGGATCTCGTTGGTGGCGACCGTGTCGTTCTCGTTGACGACCGCCACCGCATGCAGCGCGCGAAGCCGGTCGAGCGTTCGCTGCGCATTCGCGTGGTGTGACCTGTTCGACACGTCGTCGGCGGTCAGCAGCACCTGGCCGACGGTACGGTCGTAACGAGCGAACGACGTCCCCCAGGCGTGCGCCAGGCGGAGTTGGCCGACGCTCGCCGCCGCCTGCTTGGTCGCGAGATCGCGGGGCCGCTTCTTGAGGCCCAGCGGCGCGATTCCCGCGCCGACGGCCCCCGACGACACGACGATGACGTCCGATCCGGCGCGCATCCGTGCTTCGAGTGCGTCGACCAGCGCGTCGAGCCTGGCGTGGTCGATGCCGGTCACCATGTCGGTGACGGCGGACGAACCGATCTTCACGACGATGCTGCGGGCCGTCGCGAGGAACTGCCGAACATCACTCGTCATCGACGTCCGACTCCTCCTGCCCGAGATCCCCTGCGCCCCAACCCAGCTCGTTCTCATCGGAGGCCTGGCGGCGCATCTTGCGCGCGAGCTTGCGCTCTGCGGCACCCACTCGGTCGTTGCGCTCCAGACGGATGTCGGTGCCGCGGCCGGTGATCGGCACGGCCTCGCCCATCGGAGTCGTCGGCTCCCAGTCGAAGGTCATCTCGCCGATCGTCACCGGCGCGCCCGGCTTGGCACCGCGCTTCACCAGCGCGTCCTCGACGCCGAGGCGGTTCAGCCGATCCGCGAGATAGCCGACGGCCTCATCGTTGTCGAACTGCGTCTGACGCACCCACCGCTCCGGACGGGCCCCGCGCACGATGAACCCGCCCTCGACATCGGGATCGGCGACCACGGTGAACTCCGACTCGTCGACTGCCTTGGGCCGGATGACGGCGCGGCGGGCCACGGGCTCGGCGTGCTCGGCCCGGTACCGCGCCACCATCTCCGCGAGCGCGAAGGTCAGCTCCGACAGTCCCTGGTGGGCCACAGCGGAGATGCGGAACACCGGCCAGCCTCGCTCGGCGATGTCGGCTTCCACCAGATCCGCCAGCTCAGCCGCCTCGGGAATGTCGATCTTGTTCAGGATGACCACGCGCGGCCTCGTGGCGAGGTCGCCCAGCGAGTGGTCGGCGTCCAGCGCCGGCTGGTACGCCGCGAGTTCGGCCTCGAGCGCGTCGATGTCCGACACCGGGTCGCGTCCCGGTTCGAGGGTCGCGCAGTCCACGACGTGCGCCAGGACGGCGCAGCGCTCCAGGTGCCGGAGGAAGTCCAGTCCCAGTCCGCGACCCTGCGACGCTCCGGGGATCAGGCCGGGCACGTCGGCGACGGTGAATACCTCGGCACCGGCGGTCACGACGCCCAGGTTGGGAGCCAACGTGGTGAACGGGTAGTCGGCGATCTTCGGCTTCGCCGCGGAGAGCACCGACACCAACGACGACTTGCCCGCCGACGGGAAGCCGACGAGCCCGACGTCGGCGACCGACTTGAGCTCGAGGGTCAGTTCCCGCTCGTCTCCGGGCTCGCCGAGCAGCGCGAATCCCGGCGCCCGGCGCGCCCGCGAGGCCAGCGCCGCGTTGCCCAGACCACCCCGGCCGCCCTGCGCGGCGATGAACTCGGTACCGGCACCGACCAGGTCGGCGACGATCTCGCCGTCCTCGTCGATCACCACCGTCCCGTCGGGCACCTTGAGGATCAGGTCCTCACCGGCGCCGCCGTTCCGGTTGCCGCCCATGCCGGGCTTCCCGTTGGTCGCCCGCGCATGCGGCCGGAAGTGGAAGTCGAGGAGGGTGTGCACCTGCGGGTCGACGACCAGCCGGACGTCGCCGCCCCGGCCGCCGTTGCCCCCGTCGGGGCCGCCCAGCGGCTTGAACTTCTCGCGATGCACGGACGTGCAGCCGTGGCCGCCGTTGCCCGCCACGACCTCGATCTTCACGCGGTCGACGAAGCGTGACATGTTCCAGCCTTCCTCGAATGGGTCCAGATAAGCCGACAGGGCGGGTCAGGGTGTCTAGAGACCCTGCCCGCCCTGTCGAAAAGAGCTATGAGTTCGGATGCCAGGTCAGACTGCGACCGGCTCCGGGACGATGTTCACCGTCTTGCGACCGCGCTTCACATCGAACTTGACCGCACCGGCCGCGAGAGCGAACAGCGTGTCGTCCTTACCGCGGCCGACGCCCACACCCGGGTGGAACTTGGTGCCGCGCTGACGGACCAGGATCTCGCCGGCGCTGACGACCTGGCCGCCGAAACGCTTCACACCGAGTCGCTGAGCATTCGAATCGCGACCGTTGCGCGAGCTCGATGCACCCTTCTTATGTGCCATCTGACTGTCCTCCTGAAATGCTGAAGAGCGAGTTCTACTTGATACCGGTGACCTTGAGGACCGTCAGCTGCTGACGGTGGCCCTGGCGCTTGTGGTAGCCGGTCTTGTTCTTGAACTTGTGGATCCGGATCTTCGGGCCCTTGGTGTGCTCGACGACCTCACCGGTGACCGAGACAGCGGCGAGCTTGTCGGCGTCGGTGGTCAGATTCGCACCATCGACGACCAGCGCAACCGGCAGCTGCACAGTGCTGCCAGGCTCTCCGTCGATCTTCTCGACCTTCACAATGTCGCCCTCGGCGACCTTGTACTGCTTACCGCCGGTCTTGACGATCGCGTACGTTGCCATTCCCGCTGTCCTCTTAACTCGTCTCATCGGGCCGGAGTGCGCAGGCCGATCCTGCGTGTCCGACATAATCTGGTGTGTGCGGTCCGCGGCCTCAAGGCCCTCGAACCTCTCCCGCCGATGCGCGCAACTGTCTACGCGCCTGCGGGAGGCGACCTGTCAAGGCTACGGTACCGGGCCTGTCCAGGTCAAACTCTCGGCGCGCGGGCCGCGCGCCGAGAGGAAGGTCACTGCTGCGCGGGCGGCGGCCCCGCGGCGCGGCGACCACTGCGCCGCCGGGGCGAGCGCGTGACCGCGACCACCGGCTCGGCGGACTGTTCGGCCACCGTCGTCACCGGCTCATGCTCCACGACCTCGTCCACCGACTCGACGGCCGTCGTCGGTGCGGCCGCACGGCGTACTGCGCGACGACGTCGACGCGTCACCACCGCCACCGGCGGCTCCGGTGTCTGCGTCATCGTCTCGACGACGACCTCCGCCGCGACTTCGCTCACTGCACCGTCTGTGGCAGCGACCTCGGCCACGGCCACCTCAGCGATTTCGACCTCGGCATTCTCGACCTCGGGCGCCTTCACCTCGGGCACCGAGGTATCGGCGGCCGGCTCGGCCGCCGCGTCGTGCTCGTCGTGGTCGTCCGGATGAGCCATGGCGCGGAACAGCGGATGCTCGGCGGCCGGCTTGTGCGGTGCGGGCTTGGCCGGCGCCGCCTCCTGCTGAGGCTGCTGGTCTCCCCCGCGCCGACGCGAGCGGCGCGACTTGCGTGAACCTCCGTCGCCGCCGTTGCGGCTTCCGTCGTCAGCCGGGCGTACCTCAACCGGATTGGCGTGCACGATCACCCCGCGACCGGAGCACGCGGTACAGGTGGTCGAGAACGCCTCGAGGAGACCGGTGCCGAGCCGCTTGCGGGTCATCTGCACCAGTCCCAGCGAGGTGACCTCGGAGACCTGGTGCCGCGTCCGGTCCCTGGCCAGGGCCTCGGTGAGCCGTCGCAGAACGAGGTCGCGGTTCGATTCGAGAACCATGTCGATGAAGTCGACGATGATCATGCCGCCGATGTCGCGCAAGCGCATCTGCCGCACGATCTCCTCGGCGGCTTCGAGATTGTTGCGCGTGACGGTCTCCTCGAGGTTGCCGCCCGAGCCGGTGAACTTGCCGGTGTTCACGTCGACCACCGTCATCGCCTCGGTGTGCTCGATGATCAGCGTGCCGCCGGACGGCAGCCACACCTTGCGGTCGAGCGCCTTGGCCAGCTGCTCGTCGATGCGGTGCACGGTGAACGAGTCGGGCGCGTCGGCATGCGCCTTGGTGAAGCGTTCGAGCCGCTCGGCGAGGTCGGGAGCGACGTCGTTGACGTACCCCGATACCTGCGACCATGCGCGTTCGCCCTCGACGACCAGCTTGCGGAAGTCCTCGTTGAACAGGTCACGGACCACTCGAACCAGCAGATCCGGCTCTTCGTACAGCGCCTTCGGAGTGCCCGGTGCCTTCGACCGGTGCTCGTCGGCCGCCGCCTCGATGCTCTTCCACTGTGCTTCGAGGCGCTCGATGTCCGCGCCGAGTTCCTCGGCGCTGACGCCCTCGGACGCGGTCCGGATGATGACGCCGGCCTCGTCCGGGACGAGCTTGGCCAGGATCTGCTTGAGACGCTTGCGCTCGGTGTCGGGGAGCTTGCGGCTGATACCCGTCGACGTCCCTCCCGGCACGTACACCAGGTACCGGCCGGCGAGGGAGATCTGCGTCGTCAGCCGTGCGCCCTTGTGCCCGATCGGGTCCTTGCTGACCTGGACCAGAACGTGGTCGCCCGGCTTGAGAGCCTGTTCGATCTTGCGCGAACCGCCGTCGAGGCCGGCGGCCTCCCAGTTGACCTCGCCGGCGTAGAGGACGCCGTTGCGTCCGCGGCCGATGTCGACGAAGGCGGCTTCCATGCCCGGAAGCACGTTCTGCACGCGCCCCAGGTAGATGTTGCCGACCATCGACTGCGAGGTCTCGGTGGTGACGAAGTGCTCCACCAGCACGCCGTCCTCCAGGACGGCGATCTGCGTGTAGTCCTCCACCGGCGCCGCATGCTGATCGTGGCCGTCGCCCGCACCGGAGGCGGCGCGCTCACGCACCACCATCACGCGCTCCACCGATTCCCGGCGCGCCAGGAACTCCGACTCGGTCAGGATCGGCGGACGACGCCGCCCGGCGTCACGACCGTCTCGCCTGCGCTGCCGCTTCGCCTCCAGCCGCGTGGAACCCGAGATGCCCTGCACCTCGTCACGCACCTTCTTGGCGCGCGGCTCACGCTCGTGGACCACGGTGTTGGGCGGATCGTCCGCCGAGACCGTCTCATCCGAGTCGGACCCGCCACGGCGGCGGCGCCGGCGGCGACGCCGCTTGCTCGACGGGACCGCTGCCTCGGAGTCCGCCTCGGTCTCTTCGTCCGACTCCGATCCGGTCGCATCGGCCTGTGTCTGGTCCGCATCGGCCGTGTCGTCGTCCGGCCCGTTCTTCTCGGGACCGCTCGTCTCGGCGGTGTTCTGGTCCGACTCCACGCCGTCCTGAGCGTCGTCCGACTCACTGTCGGATCCCTCGGGGCCCTGATCGCCGCGACCGCGACCGCGCCCGCGACGCCCGCGCCTGCGCCTGCGGGACCGGCTCTCGCTCTCGCCGGACGTCTGTTCGTCATCCTCCCCGCCGGCTGCCGGAACCTCCGACTCGGGCTCGACGGGCGCTGTGGCGGTCTCCGGAGCGGCCGGCGTCTCGTCACCGGTGCCTGCCTCGTCGACCTCGGACTTCTTGGGCTTCTTCGCCGACGCCTTCTTCTTGCCCGGCTTCTTGTCGGCCTGCTTCTCGGACCCATCCGATTCCGGGACGTCCGTGGTCTCGGCCTTCTTGCCCTCGGTCTTCTTACCGTCAGCTTTCTTGCCGTCCGACTTCTTGCTGTCGGCTTTCTTGCCGTCCGACTTCTTGCCTTCGGCCTTCTTGCCGCCGGCCTTCTTGGCTTCGGCCGTCTTCTCACCGTCCGGAGCGGTCTCATCGGCGTCCGCCGCCAGGAACAGCGGCGCGGTCGCCTCGGCCTTCGCCGTCGACACCGGCTGCGGCGTCTCGACCGCCGAGAACAGCGACGGCGCCCCCGGCTCTCCGGCCTCATCTGCCGCATCCTCGACGGCACCACTGATACGGAGCTCGACGGCTTCGGCGTCGGCTCGAGAGATCGACGACTGCGCGGTGCGCGCCGTCACCCCCATCTCCTGCAGGTGCGCGAGCACCTGCTTGCTGGTCAGTCCGAGCGTGCGGGCGAGCGCATGCACGCGGAGTCGAAGGGGGAATTTTTCCGCTGGCTGATCTGCCGAAGTGGCATCAGCCGACGACCCGTTATCTGTCACGTGGTCTCCTCAAGACCCCCGGGCGCGTCGCACAGATGAACTCGACAACGCGGCCACGCGAGGGCCTTTCCAATGTGTGCCGGCCTCTACGGCCGGGTGTTATGTGGTCTTCGCGTCGTCAAGACGCCTTGCGTGACGCAGGCCTGGGACCGAAGCCGGACCCCAGGCTGGGGTCGGACGGAACCGGGTACTCAAAACGGCTGTGCGTCGATCGTCGGTGCCAAAGCGTGACTCCGACGACTAGGCAAGTATCCCACATCACGGGCCGTAACCCGCACACGAGTGACGAAAAGGCTCCCGCGCGCCGTGTCGGCGTCGTCGAATCAGGAGTTCAGAGAGGGGAACCAGAGAGCGATCTCACGCGCCGCGGATTCGGGCGAATCCGATCCGTGCACGAGGTTGAACTGCGTTTCCAGCGCGAAGTCACCCCGGATGGTGCCCGGCGTGGCCTTCTCGACGGGATCGGTGCCGCCGGCGAGCTGGCGGAATGCGGAGATGGCCCGCGGACCTTCGACGACGGCCGCGACGACCGGACCCGAGGTGATGAACTCGAGCAGCGAGCCGTAGAACGGCCGCTCGGCGTGCTCGGCGTAGTGCTCGCTCGCGACCTCGACGGTCACGTCACGCAGTTCCAGGGCAGCCAGGCGCAGTCCCTTGCGCTCGATGCGGGCGATCACTTCGCCGACCAGTCCGCGCTGGACGCCGTCGGGCTTGATGAGGACGAGAGTCTGTTCAGTCACGCAGGACACTGTAGCGATGCACGACACCGCCCGCACCGTCCCACCCCCGCGGGCGGGTTCACCGTGCCTGACTCACCGCGCCCGAGTCACTTCGGGCAGTACTGCTTCTCGACGGCGAAGAACCCGTAGTTGAACACCCCGCCCGCCTGGCCGGGACCGTCGACGATGATCTGCAGGCACGCGCCCGGCGTGTCGACGGCCGCATCGAGCTCCTGCTTGAGCGTCTTGGCCATCTGCCGGTTGGCGCTGGAGTACGCGGGCGGCGCGGGCAGGTTGGCGATCACCTGGTCGACGCCGCGGTCGGCGAGCCACAGGGTCGAGGACCGCGTCGCGAGATAGCCGAGCGCCCCCTCGCGCACCGGCATCGGAATGCTCGCTTCCGGTGTCTGCGACGGCTGTGACGGCTGCGACGAGGGCTCCGCGCTCGCGATCGGCGCCGCCAGCACCGTCGCCGCAGCGACGGCCCCGGCTACGATCCCCACCCGGCCTGCGCGACTCGTCACCCTGTCGGTCCTCCCCATCCACTGCCTCCATCGATTCGATTGCTGCCGTGTCGTACGACACAGTGGTGAGTGAGTGTAACCGACGGTCGCAGAAATCGACGATTCCGCGGGAGCCGAGCGCGTCCGGGCCGATCAGATCGGGTGCTGGCCCGGCAGCCGCCCCTGCTCGATCCGCTTCTCGACGTCGCGCTTGATGTACGCGATGTAGATCCACACGATCAGGAAGATGACGCCGACGATCGCGATGGACCAGTGGAAGAATCCTCCCGCGATCACGAACACCTGCATCACCAGGTTGACCTCCAGCGCGCGGGGCCTGCCCTGACGGCCGGACAACAGCAGCAGGATCAGCGTCACGATGCCGAGGTAGAGTCCGGACGCCCAGGTGACGCCGCCGGCCAGCTTCGCCACCACCGGGAACGCCAGCGCGACCACGATCACCTCGAGGATCAACGTCCCCGCCATGACCCCTCGGAAGCCCTTCCACGGGTCGGCGGCGGGCGGGGTGAACTGCGCGGCGTTCTCCGGAATCGATTTCTCGGTCATGACGGCTCCTTGCCGAAGAGTGTACGGCCCGCGCCCGCGGTGACGACGGATCCGGTGATGATCACACCGGCTCCGGAGACCGCTCCCCCCTCGCCCTCCTCGGCGAGCGAGACGGCGGCCTCGACCGCGTCCGGAAGGAACGGTTCCACCACCACGCGTTCGGCTCCGAACACGTCGTTCGCGATGTCGGCGAGCGCGTCGGTGTCGAGCGCTCGGGGCGAGCCGTTGTTGGTCAGGACGACGACGTCGAGCACCGGCTCGAGTTCGGTGAGCACACCGCGCGCGTCCTTGTCGCCGAGGACGCCGACCACCCCGACGAGCCTGCGGAAGTCGAACTCCGAGACCAGCGCTCGGGCGAGCGCGCGGGCGCCGTGCGGATTGTGCGCGGCGTCGACGAAGACGCTCGGGGCGCTGCGCACCCGCTCGAGACGGCCGGGACTGGCGACATCGGCGAAACCGGCTCGCACCGAGTCGACGTCGAGCCTGCGGTCGGCGCCCGCACCGAAGAAGGCCTCGACCGCGGCGAGTGCGAGTGCCGCGTTCTGCGCCTGATGCGCACCGTGCAGGGGCAGGAAGATCTCGTCGTAGACGCCGCCGAGACCGCGGATCGTGAGCAGTTGTCCGCCGACGGCGGTGGTGGACTCGAGGACGGTGAACTCCGAGTCCTGCCGGGCGACGATGGTGCCTGCCTCCACCGAGGCCCGCAGCAGCACATCGGTCACCTCGGGCTGCTGAGGTGCGATCACCGTGACCGGATCCATCGCGATCACCGCGTCCGACGGCCCCGGTTTGATGATCCCGGCCTTCTCGCCCGCGATGGCGGCCAGGGTATCGCCCAGATAGTCGGCGTGGTCCATTGCGATCGGGGTGATCACCGCGACCTGCGAGTCGATCACATTGGTGGCGTCCCAGCGCCCGCCCATGCCGGTCTCGACGACGGCCACCTCGATCGGGGCCTCCGCGAAGGCCGCGTACGCGATGGCGGTCAGCACCTCGAACTTGCTCATCCGAGGTCCGCCGCCGGCCGTCGACGAGTCGTCGACCATCGTCACGTACGGCTCGATGTCGCGATAGGTGTCGATGTAGGTGCGCGCCGGTATCGGCGCGCCGTCGATGGCGATCCGTTCGGTCACCGACTGCAGATGCGGGCTGGTGATCCGGCCCGTACGCCGATGGAAGGCGCGGAGCAGCGAATCGATCATCCGGGTCACCGAGGTCTTGCCGTTGGTTCCCGCCACGTGGATCGACGGGTACGCGTGCTGCGGGTTGCCCAGCAGTTCCATCAGCGCGTTGATCCGGGTCAGCGACGGCTCGATCCCGGTCTCGGGCCAACGCGTGTCGAGTTCGGCTTCGAGCGCGTGGAGTTCGGCGAGATCGTCGGCGGAATCGCGTGAGCGCGTCACCGGCCGGCCAGCCCCTCGAGTTTGGCCTTCAGCCGCGCCACCTCGGCCTCGGCGAGATCCCGGCGCGCCTTGATCTTCTCGACGACCGCGTCGGGCGCCTTCGACAGGAACTGCTCGTTGCCGAGTTTGGCGGACGTGCCCGCGAGCTCCTTCTCCGCGGCGGCCAGATCCTTGGCGGCGCGCTTGCGCTCGGCTTCGACGTCGACCGTCCCGGAGGTGTCGATCGCGACGGTCGCGGTGCCGGTGGAGAGGCGGACCTCCACGGTCGCGGTGGCCGCGAAGCCGTCGCCCGCGCCCTCGAGCCGGGCCAGCGAATCGAGTTGCGGGCGCAGTTCGGCCAGCCCCGCGGCGTCGAGTCCGTCGACGGTCGCGGCGACCCGCTGCCCCGGCTTGAGACCCTGGTCGCTGCGGAACCGACGGACCTCCGTGATCAGCTTCTGCAGGTCCTCCACGCGGCGGGCGGCGTCGACGTCGGCGGGCGCGCCCGACGGCGTCGGCCACTGCGCCACGACCACCGACTCCGACCCGGTGAGCGTCTTCCACAGAACCTCGGTCACGAACGGCATCACCGGATGCAGCGCCCGCAGCAACTTGTCGAGAACGGTGCCCAGGACCAGCGCGGTCCGCTCGGCCCGCTCACCGCCCTCGGCCACCTGGACCTTCGACAGCTCGAGGTACCAGTCGCAGACCTCGTCCCACGCGAAGTGGTAGAGCGCCTCGCACGCCTTCGAGAACTCGTAGCTCTCGAAGCCCTCGTCGACCTCCGCGAGCACCTCGTCGAGCCGGGACAGGATCCAGCGGTCGGCGACCGTCAGCTGTTCGCCGGCGGGGAGTTCGCCCACGCGCGCACCGTTCATCAGGGCGAACTTGGTGGCGTTGAACAGTTTGGTGGCGAAGTTGCGCGAGCTCTGCGCATGGGACTCGCCCACCGAGATGTCGCTGCCCGGATTGGCGCCGCGTGCGAGCGTGAAGCGCAGTGCGTCGGCGCCGAATCGGTCGACCCAGTCGAGCGGGTCGATGCCGTTGCCCTTCGACTTGCTCATCTTGCGCCCGTGCTCGTCACGGACCAGACCGTGCAGGAAGACGTCGTGGAACGGCACCCGTGCGTCTCGGCCGGAGAATCCGCTCGCGTCGAGCTTGCCGACGTAGGTGCCGAACATCATCATCCGGGCCACCCAGAAGAACAGGATGTCGTAACCGGTCACCAGCACCGAGGTGGGATAGAACTTGTCCAGCTCAGCGGTCTTGTCCGGCCATCCCATGGTGGAGAAGGGCCACAATCCCGACGAGAACCAGGTGTCGAGGACGTCCGGGTCCTGCTCCCAGCCCTCGGGCACGGTGTCGTCCGGACCGAAGCACTCCACCTCGCCGTTCGGGCCGTACCAGATCGGGATCCGATGCCCCCACCACAGCTGCCGGGAGATGGTCCAGTCGTGCATGTCGTCGACCCATGCGAACCAGCGCGGTTCCTGGCTCGCCGGATGGATCACCGTCTCCGAATCGCGGACGGCGTCGCCCGCGGCCTTGGCGAGGGCTTCGACGCTGACCCACCACTGCATCGACAGCCGCGGCTCGATCGGCTCGCCCGCGCGCTCGGAGTGCCCGACGCTGTGCAGGTACGGCCGCACCTCCTTGACGATGCGCCCCTGTTCGGCCAGGGCCTCGCGAACCGCGACCCTGGCCTCGAAGCGGTCGAGTCCGTCGAACCGCGTCCCGGTCCCCTCGATCCTGGCGGTCTCGTCCATGATCGTGATCATCGGGAGATGGTGCCGCTGCCCGATGGCGAAGTCGTTCGGATCGTGGGCGGGAGTGATCTTGACCGCGCCGGATCCGAACTCCGGGTCGACGTAGTCGTCGGCGATGACCGGGATCTTCCGATCCAGGAACGGGTGATCGAGCTCGACGCCGATCAGATCGCGGTAGCGCTCGTCGTCGGGATGGACCGCGATGGCGGTGTCGCCGAGCATCGTCTCCATGCGGGTGGTCGCGACGACGATGTGCGGCTCGGCGTCGTCGAGCGATCCGTACCGGAACGAGACGAGCTCTCCCTCGACGTCCTCGTACTTGACCTCGATGTCGGAGATGGCGGTCTGCTGGGCGGGCGACCAGTTCACGAGGCGCTCGGCCCGGTAGATCAGCCCGTCGTCGTACATCCGCTTGAAGATCGTCTGGACCGCGCGGGAGAGCCCCTCGTCCATGGTGAAGCGGTCGCGGCTCCAGTCGACGCCGTCGCCGAGCCTGCGCATCTGGCCGGCGATGGTGCCGCCGGACTCGGCCTTCCACTGCCACACGCGCTCGATGAAGGCTTCACGGCCGAGTTCCTCGCGGCTGGTGCCCTCCGCCGCGAGCTGCTTCTCGACGATCGTCTGCGTCGCGATTCCCGCGTGATCCATGCCCGGCAGCCACAGCACCTCGTAGCCCTGCATGCGCTTGCGGCGCGTCAGCGTGTCCATCAGGGTGTGATCGAGAGCGTGGCCCATGTGGAGCGAGCCGGTCACGTTCGGCGGCGGCAGGACGATCGAGTAGCCCGGCTTGGCACTCGAGGCGTCGGCCGTGAAGTACCCGGCGTCCACCCAGCCCTGGTAGAGGTCTGCCTCTACCGCACTCGGGTCCCAGCTCTTCGGCAGGGCTTCGGCGGTGGTCTCTGGGTCACGGGATTGCGCACTGGTCACCTGGGTGATTCTAGAGAACACCGCGCACCGCCGTCGCCGCCATGTCGCCGTAAGCGGCCTGGCTCACTCCCCGAGCCCCGGTCCCGGTGTCAGCCGAGGTCGTCGAGTCGCGCCGCGAGCGCTGCGAGCGCGGGCACCGCGACCCTGATCGCCGCGCGCTGGTCGCCGTCCAGCCCGGCCAGCGCCTCCGAGATCCGCCGCTCGTTCGCCCGCGTCCACTCGTCCAGCCGGGTGCGCCCGACCTCGGTGAGCCGTACCTGGACAGCGCGGCGGTCGTCAGGGACCGGTTCTCGGACGATCAGCCCGTTCTTCACCATCTGATTCACCAGAGTGCTGACCGTGTTGGTCGCCATCCGGTGTTTGCGGGCCAGCTCGCCGATCCGCAGTCCCGGCTCCCGCGCGAGGCGCTGCAGGAACTCGACCTGCGCCATCGGCAGCGACTCCCACGCGAAGTCCTCGCGCACGCTCGACCGCAGCGACCGGCGCAGCTGCGTGATCACAGCGGTCAACTCCCACGCGCCGTCGTCTTCTGTGACCCGGTCCACACCGGGCTCGGTTTCAGTCATGTTAATCTACTTCTGTCTGCTACAGAACTATTTACGTCGACGCTGTTCATGTCGACACGCCTCCGCGCCGGTACCCCGGCACCGGCCACGACGATTGAGATCAATGAGCAATACCCTCCCGCAACGCCGACCCGCCGCCGTCTACTCCGTCGGTGAGGAGCCGGACGTCCGCTTCTCCCTCGCGAACGAACGCACGGCACTGGCCTGGGTCCGCACCGCTCTCGCCCTGATCGCCGGCGGTATCACGCTGACGACCGTCGCCGGCCTGACCTCGTCTCCGATGGTCGTCCACCTGCTGTCTCTGGTGGCATGCGTCGCCGGCGGCGCGCTCGCTATCGTCGCACTGCTCTCGTGGCGGCGCAACGAGCGGGCCCTGCGACTCGGCCTGCCCTTGCCGCCCCCGCTGCCGCTGCCCTGGCTCGTCGTGGGCATCGCGGTCGTCGCCGCCGGGCTCGTCGGCTTCGGCGTCGTGTCGATTCTGCGTCTCTCGTGAGCATCGACCCGGGCCTCCAACCGCAGCGCACCGCATTGGCCTGGCAGCGGACCGGCCTCTCCGTCCTGCTCGCCTGCGCGGCCGCCGGCTTCGCCGCCCTGCGTCACGGATTCCCGGCGGCGGCCCTCTGCACGTTCGTCGCCGGTGTCGTCCTGTGCCACGTCGCAGTCCGGCACTTTCCGAAGGGGCCGGACCGCGTCGCCGGGACCGGTTCGGTCTGGCCGACGATGGTCGCGACCGTTGGCGTGGTGGTCGTCATCGCGCTAGCGGGTACCGCACTCGCCATAGCCGATATGGTCTTCGGCTGACCGGCCCTCACGATGCGCGCGAACTGCGCAATCGATGCAGGTCCTCGGGTGCGTCGACGTTGGTGAGCCAGTCCGGGTCCGAGACCCCGATGCGGCGTGTGACGAGCGCATCGAGGGCCGCACCCATCCGGAGCTCGCCCTTCTCCACGAGGTCGGCGAGTTGCTGCGCGGAGCGAGTGCGGTAGACGCCGGCCATCGGGTGATCGCGCCCACCCTCGTGCGCGACGACGACGTCGGTCGATTCGGTCAGCCCGTCCAGGAGTTCGTCGATCAGCCCGGTGTCCACGAGCGGCATGTCGGTGGCGCAGACGAAGGCCGCCTCGGCACCGGCGTCCGCCGCCGCCTGCAACGCCGCCACCAGTCCACCGAGGGGGCCGCTGCCCGCCTTCTCCGTGGTGACCCAGTCGAGGTCCGTCTCGTCGCTCAGCTCGAGGTACGCCTGCGATGTCCGCGGCGCCGCGACCAGCACCGGTTCGCACCGGGCGCTGATCGCCCATGCGATCCGGCTGAGCATCGGCGCGCCGTCCCACTCCATCGCCGCCTTGTCCTGCCCCATGCGGCGAGAACGCCCGCCCGCGAGGATGATTCCGGCCAGTCTGTCTTCGCCCGTGCGCGTCATCTGCCCAGTGTCCCAAAGACTCCGCGGAACCGGGTCCGTCTTGGTTCAAACGGTCGGCCGCGGGCTGCATCGCACGGGAGCCGGGCACGACGACGGCCGGCGTCCCCGTCTCGACGGGACACCGGCCGTGTCGTGATTCTCGGTCAGGCCGACTTCTCGCGCGGCCCCTCGTCTTCGCTGCGCGGCACGATGGTCGGCAGCACGTTGTCGCGCACCGTCTCCCCCGTGACGACCACCTTGGCCACATCGTCGCGGCTCGGAATGTCGTACATCACCGGCAGCAGTACCTCTTCCATGATGGCCCGCAGACCACGCGCTCCGGTTCCCCGGTGGATCGCCTGGTCGGCCACTGCTTCGAGCGCGTCCTGACTGAACTCGAGTTCGACGTTGTCCATCTCGAACAGGCGCACGTACTGCTTGACGAGCGCGTTCTTGGGCTCCGACAGAATCGAGACCAGCGCTTCCTTGTCGAGGTTCGCGACCGATGCGACCACCGGCAGGCGCCCGATGAACTCGGGGATCAGACCGAACTTGATCAGATCCTCCGGCATCACCTCGGCGAAGTGGTCGGTCGTGTCGACCTTGTCCTTACTCGGGACGTCGTTGCCGAAGCCGATGCCACGCTTGCCGATCCGCTCGTCGACCACCTTCTCGAGGCCGGCGAACGCACCCGCGACGATGAAGAGCACATTGGTCGTGTCGATCTGGATGAACTCCTGATGGGGATGCTTGCGGCCGCCCTGCGGCGGCACGCTGGCCTGCGTTCCCTCCAGGATCTTCAGCAGCGCCTGCTGCACGCCCTCGCCCGACACGTCGCGGGTGATCGACGGGTTCTCGCTCTTGCGGGCGATCTTGTCGACCTCGTCGATGTAGATGATGCCGGTCTCGGCCCGCTTGACGTCGTAGTCGGCGGCCTGGATCAGCTTCAGCAGGATGTTCTCGACGTCCTCGCCCACGTAGCCGGCCTCGGTCAGCGCGGTGGCGTCCGCGATCGCGAACGGGACGTTGAGCATCTTCGCGAGGGTCTGCGCCAGGTACGTCTTGCCGCAGCCCGTGGGGCCGAGCATGAGGATGTTCGACTTCGCCAGTTCCACGGGCTCCACCGCGGACGAGCGCTTGTCGCCGGACTTCTTCTCACCCGCCTGGATGCGCTTGTAGTGGTTGTAGACGGCCACCGCGAGGGTGCGCTTGGCCGAATCCTGGCCCACCACATAGTTGTCCAGGAAGTCCCGGATCTCCGCGGGCTTGGGCAACTCGTCGAGCTTCACATCGCTGGTCTCGGCGAGTTCCTCCTCGATGATCTCGTTGCAGAGGTCGATGCACTCGTCACAGATGTACACCCCCGGACCTGCGATGAGCTTCTTGACCTGTTTCTGGCTCTTGCCGCAGAAAGAGCACTTCAGGAGGTCACCACCGTCTCCCATTCGCGCCACTACGCCCCACCTACTTCCCTATCTGCGGACAACCTCGACGGTACCCGCGCACGATGCCTTCGACGAGCCGAAATGCGGCAGTCGCTGAGATTCGACGCTCGCTCAGCTCCGCGCCGACTTCTTGCGGTAGTCGAACACCTCGTCGACGATTCCGTACTCCTTGGCCTGGTCGGCCGTGAGGATGTTGTCGCGGTCGGTGTCCTTGCGGATCTTCTCCGGGTCCTGGCCGGTGTGCGAGGCGAGGATCTCGTCCAGCCGCCTGCGGATACGCTCGATCTCCGCCGCCTGGATCTCCAGATCCGACACCTGGCCCTGGTAGGCACCGCCGGTGCGCGGCTGATGGATCAGCACCGTCGCGTTCGGCAGCGCCGCACGCTTGCCCGGCGTGCCGCCGGCCAGCAGGATCGCCGCGGCCGAGGCCGCCTCGCCGAGGCAGACGGTCATCACGTCGCAGTGCACGTACTGCATGGTGTCGTAGATGGCGAGCATGTCGGGCACGCTGCCGCCGGGCGAGTTGATGTACATGGTGATGTCGCGGTCGGGGTCCTGGCTCTCCAGGACCAGCAGCTGGGCCATCACGTCGTTGGCGACCGTCTGATCGATGGGCGTTCCCACGAAGACGATCCGCTCTTCGAACAGCTTGGCGTACGGGTCGTACTGGCGCTGGCCGTTGGGGGTGTTCTCGATGAACGACGGCAGGATGTACCGAGCCTCGATGCTCTTGAGCGCCAGGGCCGCATCCGGGATGCCCGCGCGGACGTCGGCGGGAAGCAGGTTAGTCATGTTCTCTCCGTAACCGGTGAAGTGAGGTGAACGTGGGTGGCGACGGGATCAGGCGACCGCGCCCGCGCTGGTCACGACGTGGTCGACGAAGCCGTAGGCCTTGGCCTCCTCGGCGGTGAACCAGTTATCGCGGTCGGCGTCCGCCTCGATCTTCTCCAGCGGCTGGCCGGTGAACTCGGCGTTGAGCCGGTTCATCTCACGCTTGGTGGCGGCGAACTGCTCGGCCTGGATGGCGATGTCCGCGGCCGTGCCACCGATGCCCGCCGACGGCTGGTGCATCATGATCCGCGCGTGCGGCAGCGCGTGACGCTTGCCCTTGGCGCCGGCGGCCAGGAGGAACTGTCCCATCGAGGCGGCCATGCCCATCGCGTACGTGGCGACATCGCACGACGCGAGCTGCATCGTGTCGAAGATGGCCATCCCCGCGGTCACACTGCCGCCCGGCGAGTTGATGTAGAGGTTGATGTCCTTGGTCGGATCCTCGGCCGCGAGCAGCAGGATCTGCGCGCAGAGGCGGTTCGCGATGTCGTCGTCGACCTGGGTGCCCAGGAAGATGATGCGCTCGCGAAGCAGACGCTCGAAGACCGAGTCGGTCAGGTTCAGGCCGACTGCGCCCGAGCTCATCGAGGGCGTGTACAGATTGCTCACTGAGATGTCCCATCTGTCTAACGGTGCGGATCTCCCCGGAAGGTCTCGTCGACCGAGTCCATCGGACGCATCGCGCCCGTCCTTCGGAGAAGCTGTCACCGAGATTAATCAATTCCACCCCCGGGGTTGTTCCTCCGACACCCCTTATTCGCTTACAGCGGAACGGCTCGGCGGATGTTCGATCCCCGGTCGAAGGCCCTCTGACAGCGCGACAGCCGGGACGATCACTCGTCCCGGCTGTCGCGGTGGTGTCGGAGGCCGGCGGTCAGGCGTCCTCGGCCTCGTCGGTCTCGGCCTCATCGCTCTCGGTGTCGTCCGCCGATCCGAAGAAGGCCTTGGTGTCGATGGTCTCGCCGTTGGTGTCGGTGACCTTGACCTCGCCGATGACCTCGGCGAGCGCCTTGTTGCGGCGCACGTCGGCGTACAGCGCGCCGATCTGGTTGGCGTTCTGCAGCTGCTGGATGAACTCCTGCGGCGCGATGCCGTAGCGCTGCGACTGCATCAGGATCTGCTGGGTCAGCTCGTCCTGAGCGACCTCCACCTCCGTCGCGTCGGCGATGGCGTCGAGCAGCAGCTGAGTGCGCACCGACTTCTCCGCGTCGGCCTTGCTCTCGGCGTCCCACTCCTCGCGGGTCTTGCCCTGCGCTTCGAGGAAGCGGTCGACCTGTGCGTCGTCGTGTCCGAGGGCGTGGACCAGCTGGTGCTGAACGGCCTCGACCTCGTCGGCGACGACGGACTCGGGCAGCGGGAAGTCGACGGTGTCGAGCAGCTGCTCCAGGACGGCGTCACGGATGGCGCCCGCCTGCTCGTACTTCTTCGAGTCGGCGACCCGATCGCGAACGCTGTCACGCAGTTCGTCGACGGTGTCGAACTCCGAGGCCATCTGAGCGAACTCATCGTCCAGCTCCGGCAGTTCACGGACCTTCACCGAGTTCACCTTGGCCGTGATCTCGGCGTCCTCGCCGGCATGGTCACCGGCGACCAGCTTGGAGGTGAAAGTGGCCGAGTCGCCGGCCTTGACGCCCTCGAGCGCCTCGTCCAGGCCCTCGATCAGGGTGTCGCTGCCGACCTCGTGCGAGAGACCCTCGGTGGAGGCGTCTTCGACGGTCTCGCCGCCGACGGTCGCCGACAGGTCCAGTGACACGAAGTCGCCGCCGGTGACGCCGCGGTCGACTCCGACGAGGGTGCCGAACCGGCCCCGCAGGTTGTCGAGCTCCTCTTCCACGTCGGCGTCGGCGATCTCGATCGGGTCGACCTCGACGGCGATGGACGAGAACTCCGGCAGTTCGATCTCCGGGCGGACGTCGACCTCGGCGGTGAACTTCACCGGCTCGCCGTAGACGAGCTCGGCCAGATCGATCTCGGGCTGACTGATGGCCTTGATCTCGGCCTCGGTGACGGCCTGCGAGTACTTCGCCGGAACGGCGTCGTTCACGACCTGCTCCAGGATCGCCTGCCGGCCGACACGCGCCTCGATCAGCTTGGCCGGAGCCTTGCCCGGGCGGAAGCCGGGGATGCGGATCTGCTGGGCGAGCGACTTGTACGCGCGGTCGAAGTCACCGGAGAGTTCCTCGAACGGAACCTCGACATTCAGCTTGACTCGGGTCGGGCTCAGCTGCTCGACGGTGCTCTTCACGGTGTTGGTACTCCTTGTCGGTTCGTGCTGGCAGTTCGTACTGTCGGGCCGTTCTCCGGCGGTGCCGTCGGGCCTGCGACATCTTCGTCGGGATGACAGGATTTGAACCTGCGACCCTCCGCTCCCAAAGCGGATGCGCTACCAAGCTGCGCCACATCCCGTCGGGCCACGCCGAACACCGGCGGGACCAAAGGAACATAGTACGGGCCGAAGCGCCGCCACGACGAACCCGCCTCCCGTTTTGTGAATCGGCGCGAGGCTCGGTAGAGTTCTGCAAGCGCGCAGCGCGGCCGGGACTCCCGGCACGTCAGCCGCACGCGGGTGTAGCTCAATGGTAGAGCCCTAGTCTTCCAAACTAGCTACGCGGGTTCGATTCCCGTCACCCGCTCCAGACAACGCTTCAGGGCCGGTCTCCGACACAGGAGGCCGGCCCTGAAGCATCGTGAGCGTCTCGTCCCGTCCGGTCCGGGGTTAAAGGCGGGGTCAGAGCCCGCCGTCGCGGAGACGCCGGGAGTAGTCCTGAGCGCCGTGGCGCACCGCGGCGTGGACGGCCCGCGCGAGCGCCCCGCCCCAGTGCGACCGCGGCCCCGCGAAGGGCTCGGGTTCTCCGCCGTGATCGCAGACCACCACGACGGCGTCCGATGCGGTTCCGGTCGCCGGGTACCCGGCCTCGAGCAACGCCTGGGTCTTGGCTTCCGTCACGGTGATGACGGCGTTCACCAATGCCGCGTCGGTGAGGGCCACCGGAACGTCGACGGTGATGTTGACGGTCCCCGGCACAACGGTCCCGGGCACCGGCCGGTCGGACGGAAGCAACGGCGCCAGTTCCGGATCCGCGGCATCGACGGGCGCCGCCGCCCAGGTCGGCACCCTCAGCCCGACGGTCGCCGACGCGGTGACAGCACCGTCGGCGCATGTCACGGTCCGATCCACCGCCGCCGCGGTCAGCATGCCCACTCCGCGTCCGCGCAGTCCGCTGCCCGCGGCGACCTCCCGGAGATGCGCCACCGGGTCCATCCGCCGATAGTCGCCGGGGACCTGCACGTTGAGCACCCACTCCACTGCTCCGATACCGCCGCCGAGCATGGCCGACGAGACACCGCGACGTCCCGGCCCGACGCGCCAGAGACTGGTGACGAGCGGAGCCTCGTCGCCAAACGCCCGAAGGAACTGCAGGTCGATGCTCATATCGCCGTTCACGCTAGCCGAGAACGACGGGCCGCTCACGGCCTGCCGACACCCAGCCCGCGGAGCACGATCCCGGCGAGCAACGCCCAGAAGGCCGAACCGACCCCGACCACCGCGATCCCCGATGCCGCGACCACGAACGTGACCGCGGCCGGCAGCCGATCGTCGACCTGCGACATCGCTGCCGCGCAGGCACTCGCGAAGGCTCCGAGGAGTGCGACGCCGGCGACCGCCTGAACGACCCCGTCGGGCGCCGCGAGCACCACCGCCACGAGCCCGGTCGACGTGAGTCCGAGGACGAGGTACGTGACGCCGGCGCTCAGCCCGGCGACCCACCGTCGTTCCCGATCGGGATCGGCGTCGGGCGCCGCGGCGAGGGCCGCGCTGATCGCGGCGAGGTTGATCGCGTGTCCGCCGAACGGCGCGGCCAGCATCGATCCCACGCCGGTGACCGTCATCGCCGGACGCCAGGGAACGTCGTAGCCGAAGCCGGCCATCACCGCGACGCCCGGTATGTTCTGCGCGGCCATCGTCACCAGATACAGCGGCACCGCCGCCCCGATCGACGCGCCGACGGTCCACGACGGCGAGGTCACACTCAACTGCGGAATGAAGTCCGCCAATCCCGGACCTCCGCCGTCACGCGCGAGAGCTATTCCGATCACCACGAGCGCGGCCCCGAACGCCCCGGGCACCGCCCACCGCGGTCGCACCTTCAGCAGCACCAGCCACACCGCCAGCACGGGTCCGACCGCCGCCGGGTTCGTCGCCAGCCCGCGGAGGGGTTCCACGCACAGCGGCAGCAGCACGCCCGCCAGCATCGCCTGCGCGATCGACACCGGAATCCGCCGCACCAACTTCGCGAGTCCGGGCCACCACCCGGTGACGACGAGAAGCACACCGCACGACAGAAATGCCCCGACCGCTGCCGACCACCCGCCGGCGACCGCCCCGGTGGTCGCCAGCAGCGCCGCCCCCGGCGTCGACCACGCCGAGGTGACCGGTATCCGGAACCGCCACGACAGCAGGACCGTCGCGGCACCCATCGCCACCGACACCGCGAACAGACCGGACGCGGCCTGCGCGGCATCGGCCCCGACGGCCCGCAACCCGGCCAGGACCACCGCGAAGGACGAGGTGAAGCCGACGAGCGCGCAGACCACCCCTGCTCCGACGGGTACCGCGATCGATACCCGCTCGCGCCCGCGCACCCCGGCGTCCCGCGTGGTCTCAGTCATGGGACTACCGTTCCATAAACCGAACGTTCTGTAAACCGAACGGTCCTGAGGGTGTTCCCGCCGTACCATCGGCAGACGTGAACGACCTCGGAATCGCCGACCGGCTGCGCGAGCTTCGGCTCGCGCGCGGGTTCAGCCTGTCGGAGCTGGCGCGCCGTGCGGACATCGGCAAGGCCACGCTGTCGGAGATCGAGAGCGGCCGCCGCAATCCCAACATCGAAACCCTCTACGCCCTGTGCGAGCCGCTCGACGTCCCTCTCACCGGCATGCTGGGCGAGACTCCCGGCGCACACGGCACCGCGGCCGGCGGCATGGTGACGGTGCTGTTGTCGACGCGACATCTCGACGGCGCGACCATCGAGGTGTTCCGCCTCGAGTTCCCCGCAGGGGCGCGCCATGTCTCGCCGTCGCACGGCGAAGGGGTGCGCGAACAGCTGTCGGTGGTCTCGGGGACGCTGATCGTCGGCGTCGCCGACCGTCCCGCGACGGTGCACGCAGGAGAATGCCACGCGTGGACCAGCGACCGGGAACACGTATTCGCCGCGCCGGACGGTCCGGCCGAGGCGGTCGTCGTGATCACCACCCACTCCACCACCTGTGACCGATGACACCCCACTGACCTGCCGATTCGCCCGATTCACAGGTGAAGTTCACCCGGAATGTGTTGGCGCGGGTACAACGGTTGTGTAACGATACTCTTCGAGCGCCCACGGGGGTGGCGCTAGTTCACGACCACGAAATGAAGGTAGAGACCACGTGTTTTCCACCAAGTCTTCGAGCCGCCGGGTGAGCCGGACCGCTCGAGTCGTTGCTGTGGCAGCCGGTGCGGCTGCGCTGGCGATGGGGGCGCCCGCAGTGGCCGAGGCAACGCCGGTCACCGTCGTTCCCGGCCTTCCGCCGGTCCAGGTCCCCGATCTGCCGACCGTGCCCGGGCTGCCGCAGGCGCCCGCGCCGAAGCCGAAGCCCAAGCCTCAGCCGCAGACCACGACGCCGGAGAAGCCGGCCGTGCCTGCCGAGCCGAACGTCAAGAGCCCGACCGGCTGGGTCGCGCTCGCAGTCGACGGCGACCACCAGATCTACTGGTGGAAGAACCACGAGTTCGTCAAGCAGATGCCGATCTCGATGGGCACCGACAAGCACCCGACTCCCAATGGCGTGTACCACACCAAGGAGAAGTACCGGGACATGTACATGGACAGCTCCACGTATGGAGTGCCGGTCGACTCGCCCGAGGGCTACCGCACCTACGTCGAGTACGCCACGCGCATGTCGTGGGACGGTATCTTCATCCACGCCGCTCCCTGGTCGGTCGCTCAGCAGGGCGTCTCGAACGCCAGCCACGGCTGCATCAACGTGAGCACCGAGAACGGTAAGTGGGTGTACGACAACATCGGTCAGGGCACCCCGATCGTCGTCCGCGGCACCGTCGGCGGTCAGTACACCGGCGACTAGTCGGCGTGCACTGACGATTACTGTCAGAGACACATCAGAAGCCGGGCCTCCCCGATCAGATCGGGGAGGCCCGGCTTCGTGTGCGCGTCACCCGGCGCGGCTCAGCTCTCCCATGGTCGCCTGCAACTGCAGCCAGTGGGCCAGCGTCTCGCATCCGGTGGTGTCGGGCGCCGTCATCGGGGCGCGACGGTACGGTTCGCTCGCGTACGAGACGTGACGTCCCCCCAGCGGATTGCGCACCCGCCAGCGGCCGAGTTCGACGGTCGGCGGCAGGTATCCGCGGATCTCGCGGGCCGCGGCGCGCAGCCGCACCACATCCCGGCGCCACTGAGCCGGCGAGAAGCGGGTGGCATCCGCGTTCTGCATGCGCCGGCTCATCACCCGAGCCGTCGCGTCGACCACCCACTGCCGCAGCGCGGTCAGCGACAACGAATCGGTGAGGTCGGCGATGTCCCGGATCAACGAATCGTCACTGGCATTGCAGATCATGTCCGACGGCGCTCCCACCCAGTACGCGGGGAGATCGTCGGGCAGATCCGCGCCGGGGCCGGCGACACCCCAGCCGTTGCAGCCGTCGATCACGCCGGGCGGCTGATTCGGATCCGCGACGAAACCGACCGCCGCGATCGCGCCCGCGAAGCGCAGACTCGCCGGGTGGGCGAGCAGCGTCCTGATCACCGCGGCTCCCTGCGAGTAGCCGATCAGCATCACGGGCCGCTCCGCCGCGGCGATGGCCCGCGCCAGGTTGGTCACGCCGGCCGACACGCTCTCGACGTAGCTGACGCCGTCGTGCGCGGGTGCCGGACCATAGCTGGCCGGGTAGCCCACCCACCGGGATTCGAAGCGGGCGTCGAGGCGGTCGGTGACCGCCCGCAGGAGTCCGGTGACCTCGGTCCGCGTGTCGCCGTCGAACGACTCCCCCGTGCCACCCACGACCAGAACCGTGAATTTCAGTGTCGCACCCATGTCTTCGAGCATGCGCCATGAGTCTTTGAGTCGCATCCGGTGGAGGATGAGGAAACGCTGAGGACTTCGACCGGCTCACCCGAGGTGGGTACTCACCGCTGACAGTTCGGGCACCAGAAGAGGTTCCGGCCCTCCATCTGCTCGGATGCGACGGTGGTACCGCACAACCGGCACGGCTCCCCCGCCCTGCGGTACAGGTAGGTCCGCGGGCGGTCGGGCGCATACGCGGGGGCGCCGTGATCGTCGGACGGCCGTACCACGTGGATGTGGCCGCGCCGCACCCCGATCGGCATCAGATGGAGGAGATCGGCCCACATCTCGTCGAACTCGTCGCGGGTCACCGCGACACCTGGGCGATGCGGGTCGACACCGGCGCGGAACAGGACCTCGGCGCGGTAGATGTTGCCGATGCCCGCGATCACCCGCTGGTCCATGAGCAGCGAACCGATGGCCCGGCGCGACCGGGATACGGCGCGCCACGCGATCTCCGGATCGGCGTCCGGGCGCAGCGGGTCCGGTCCCAGCCGGGCGACGAGGGCGTCGAGATCGTCAGGCGTGTACAGCTCACACGCATTGGGCCCGCGCAGGTCGATTCCGAGGACGTCGCCGATCAGCCGCATCCGGACTTGTCCCGTCGGCTCCGGCATCGGCAGCGCTTCTTCGCGGAAGGTGCCGTAGATGCCGAGGTGGATATGGACGATCCGGCGGGTGGCTGCGGTGCCGCGGCGACCGTCGTCGTAGCGGTGGATCAGGTGTTTGCCCCACGCCTCGGCGCGGCGGAAGACCATGCCGTCCAGAAGGGCCGCTTCGTGAGCGAAGCGGCCCTGGGGACTGGAGACGGATAGTCGCTGCCCGCCCAGGAGACGTTGCTGCCGCCGGGCCAGCCGGTGCAGCGCATGCCCTTCGGGCACCGCCTGCTACTCGCCGGGAAGCGCGGGTGCCTCGCCGGTGCGCTCGTACTCGGCGAGGATGTCGATACGACGCTGGTGACGCGGTTCCTCCGACCACGCGGTGGAGATGAACGCATCGACGATCGCCAGCGCCTCCTCCTTGGAGTGCATGCGTCCGCCGATGCCGATGAGCTGCGCGTTGTTGTGCTGGCGCGCCAACTGCGCGGTCTCGACGCTCCACGCGAGCGCACAGCGCGCGCCGGGGACCTTGTTCGCGGCGATCTGCTCACCGTTCCCGCTGCCGCCCAAGACGATTCCGAGGCTGCCGGGATCGGCGACCGTGCGCTGCGCGGCCGCGATGCAGAACGCCGGGTAGTCGTCGAGGGCGTCGTACTCGTGCGCACCGCAGTCGACGACATCGTGGCCGCCCGCGGTGAGATATTCGGAGATCTGGTTCTTGAGTTCGAAGCCCGCGTGGTCGGCACCGAGATAAATCCGCATGGCGTCAGTCTAGGGCCTGCGCGGCGGCGGACCGGCACGGGGAGGCCAGTAGATTGGTGGTCGTGGATACCCACGGGCCCATTCCCTCAGTCCCCGGCGTCGACGATCCGCTGATCGTCGAACCGCCCGTCGATCTGCCCGGCCCCGGTGCCGTGTGGCGACCGCCCGCCGCCTACGCGGGCGCGCCGCGGCGTCACCCGTGGGAGATTCCGGTGCTGGTGGTGGGCGTGCTCATGGCGGTAGCGGCGTACGCGGTGGTGGTCGTGCTGGTCGCCGTGGGCGCGGTCTCCGAATGGCTGCTGCTCGCGCTCGCGCTTCCGCTGCTCGTGTTCCTCGGACGCGGTCTGAATTACGCGAACATGCGGGTCAACGCGGTGCAGCTGAGCCCGACGCAGTTCCCCGACGGCTATCGCATGCTGGTGGAGGCAGCCGCCCGCTACGGAATGGAGTACGTGCCCGACGGATACGTCGTCAACGGCAACGGCGCCATCAACGCCTTCGCCTCGGGGCATGGGTTCCGCCGCTACGTGGTGGTGTACTCGGACCTGTTCGAAGTCGGCGGCCGGGCACGCAGCCCCGAGGCCCTCGAGTTCGTGATCGGGCACGAGGTGGGACACATCGCCGCCGGTCACGTCTCCTACTGGCGACAGCTCTTCAGCAGTCTCATCATGGGGCTCCCCCTACTGGGATCGCTTCTCTCACGTTCGCAGGAGTACACGGCGGACAACTACGGCTACTACACCCGGCCCGACGGCGCGCACGCGGCGATCGGCCTCCTGGCGGGCGGCAAGTACCTGCTCAGTGCCGTCGACTTCGATCAGTTCGCCGACCGCGCGGTCCACGAGAAGGGCTTCTTCGTCACGCTCGCGAACGCGGTGGCGTCGCATCCGGTCCTCACCTGGCGTGCGGCGGCACTGCGCGACCGGACACGCGCCGGTGCGATTCTGCTGCGGCCCAGGCAGTTCGTGCGCGGTTCGGGCAGCGGCAACGTGGTGCCCGTGCCGCCGCCGGCGCCACCGGCCTCGACCGCTCCCGGCAGCCTGCCCAACCAGCTCGAACAGACCCGCACCTACTGAGGCGCGCGAACCGATCAGCCGAACTCGGGATCCTCGGTGCGGGTGCGCTTGAGCTCGAAGAAGTGCGGGTACGAGGCCAACGCCACCGTGCCGTCCCAGACTCGGCCGGCGTCCTCGCCGCGCGGAATCCGCGACAACACCGGGCCGAAGAAGGCGACGCCGTTGACATGGATGGTGGGAGTCCCGACGTCGTCGCCGACCTTGTCCATGCCCGCGTGGTGACTGACCCGGATCGCGCCGTCGAACTCGGTGGAATCGGCGGCACCGGCGAGGTCGGCCTCCAGACCCGCGGCCTGCAGCGCAGCCGGGATCACGATGTCGTAATCCTTGACGCCCTCATTGTGGAACCGGGTGCCCATCTCGGTGTACAGGCGCGGCAGCACCTGCTCCCCGTGGCGCGCGGCGGCCGCGGCGAGCACCCGAACCGGCGTCCATGCCGTATCGAGCATTGCGCGGTAGCTCTCGGGCACGTCCCGGTTCTCGTTGAGAACCGCCAGGCTCATGATGTGGAAGTTCACGTCGATCGGGCGGACCTTCTCGGCTTCGAGGATCCAGCGGGAGGTGATCCAGCACCACGGGCAGAGCGGATCGAACCAGAAGTCGACGCGGTCGGTGGAGGAAGCGTTCTCAGCCATGCACCCATTCAACCACCGCCGAGGCGGCGGCCGGCGGCGTCGGAGGCCACCCGCCACTACTGTTGACACCGTGAGCGCACCAAATCTGACACGTGACCAGGCGCGGCAGCGCGCCGCCATCCTCTCGGTCCAGAACTACCGGATCGAACTCGACCTCACCGACGGCGCCGGCGCCCCCGGCACCGAGCGATTCGGCTCCACCACGACCGTGACCTTCAGCGCGACTGCAGGCGCCACCACCTTCATCGACCTCGTGGCGCCCAAGCTGGTGTCCGCGACGCTCAACGGCGAAGAACTGGACGTGAGTGCCTTCGACGAGTCCACCGGCCTCGAGCTCCCCGGGCTGGCCGCGGAGAACACTCTCGAGGTGGTCGCCGAATGCGCGTACTCGAACACCGGCGAGGGGCTGCACCGTTTCGTCGACCCGGCCGACGGCAACGTCTACCTCTACTCGCAGTTCGAGACCGCCGACGCCAAGCGGATGTTCGCATGCTTCGACCAGCCCGACCTCAAGGCCTCCTACTCGGTGACGGTCACCGCACCGGGGAACTGGCAGGTGATCTCCAACGGCGCCCCCACCGGTGAGCCCGGCACCGCGGCCGACGGCGCGCTGGTGCACCGGTTCGCGACCACGGAACGGTTCAGCACCTACCTCGTCGCCCTCATCGCCGGACCGTACGCGGTCTGGAACGACGAGTACTCCGACGAGCACGGGACGATCCCCCTGGGCCTCTACTGCCGAGCATCACTCGCCGAGCACATGGACGCCGAGCGCCTCTTCGCCGAGACCAAGCAGGGATTCGGCTTCTACCACCGGGTCTTCGGGGTTCCGTACGCCTTCGGCAAGTACGACCAACTGTTCGTCCCCGAGTTCAACGCCGGCGCCATGGAGAACGCCGGCGCCGTCACCTTCCTCGAGGACTACGTGTTCCGGTCGCGGGTGACCCGTTACCTGTACGAGCGGCGCGCCGAGACGGTGCTCCACGAGATGGCCCACATGTGGTTCGGCGACCTGGTCACGATGCAGTGGTGGGACGACCTCTGGCTCAACGAGTCGTTCGCGACCTTCGCCTCGGTCCTCTCCCAGGTCGAGGCCACCGAGTACACCAACGCGTGGACCACCTTCGCCAACGTCGAGAAATCGTGGGCATACCGGCAGGACCAACTGCCGTCCACCCATCCGATCGCCGCCGACATCCCCGACATCGCCGCGGTGGAGGTCAACTTCGACGGCATCACCTACGCCAAGGGCGCGTCGGTGCTCAAGCAGCTCGTCGCCTACGTGGGGCTTGAACCCTTCCTCACCGGCCTGCGGGAGTACTTCGCCGAGCACCGCTTCGCGAACGCCACTTTCGCCGACCTGCTCGGCTCGCTCGAACGGGCGTCGGGCCGTGACCTGTCGGACTGGGGTGCGCAGTGGCTCAAGACCACGGGCATCAACGTCATGCGCCCCGAATTCGAGACCGACGCGAACGGTCGCTTCACCTCCTTCGCGGTGCTCCAGGAGGGCGCGGCGCCGGGTGCCGGCGAGACGCGCGTGCACCGCATGCGGATCGGCGTGTACGCCGACGAGGGCGGCAAGCTCGTCCGCAGCCACGTCGTCGAACTCGACGTGGAGGGTCCGCGCACCGACGTTCCCGACCTGATCGGCGTCGAGCGGGGCCGACTGGTACTGCTCAACGACGACGACCTCACCTATGCGTCGGTACGGCTCGACGCCGACTCGCTGGCCACCGCGACGGCTCGGATCGCCGACATCGCCGACCCGATGCCCCGGACGCTCATCTGGTCGGCCGCGTGGGAGATGACCAGGCAGGCCGAGATGAGCGCACGCGACTTCCTGACGCTCGTCGGCGAAGGCATCGGAGCCGAATCCGAAGTCGGCGTGGTCCAGCGGGTCCTACTGCAGGCGGTCACCGCACTGGAGTCGTACGCCGACCCCGCCTGGGCCGCGCAGACCGGATGGCCCACGTTCGCCGGGCGCCTGCTGACTCTGGCACAGAACGCCGAGAGCGGCTCCGACCATCAGCTCGCCTTCGTCAACGCGCTGCTGGGCGGCGTCACCCGCGACGACCAGCAGCCGCTGCTCCGCGCGCTCCTCGACGGCGACGAGCCGGCCGATCACGGACTGCCGGGCCTCGTCGTCGACGACGAACTCCGCTGGAAGCTGGTGAAAGCCCTCGCGACCCACGGCACCGTGGGCGACGACGTGATCGACGCGGAGGCCCGCAGGGACAACACCGCGGCCGGTGCACGGCACGCCGAGGCGGCGCGCGCGGCGCGACCCGACGCCGAGGCCAAGGCGACCGCGTGGACGCGTGCCTTCGACGACGACGGCATCGCCAACGTCACCGTGCGGTCGATCGTCGAGGGTCTGGTGCGTCCCGGCCAGTCGGCATTGCTGTCCGACTACACGCAGCGCTACTTCGACGATGTCGCGGCGCTGTGGGACCGGCGCACGAGCGAGGTCGCGCAGACGGTCGTGATCGGTCTCTACCCGTCCTGGGACATCACCGACGCGGCGCTGCAGAAGGCCGACGCCTTCCTGGCCGGTGACCATCCGCCCGCCCTGGCGCGTCTGATCGCCGAAGGCCGGGACTCCACCGCCCGCGCACTGCGCGCCCGGGACCGCGACCGCCGCTCGTCCGAGTAGCGCGCCCGCGGGCATCAGCCCAGCGAAACGAGACAGGCCCCACCGTTCGGCGGGGCCTGTCTCGGTGAGTCGGATTCAGGGACGGTCGACAGCCGTGGCCATCACGCGCAGCGCGGAGACCAGTCCGTCGATGAGGTCGCCCCGCTTGAACGACGACAGCGCGGCCGAGACGCCGAGCTCCGCGACGCGGTCGTTGACCCGGCCCGCGACCAGCGCACCGGACACGACGGCGACGTCCTTCGAGTTCGGCGACACCGCGATGAGCGCGCCGTGGGCGGGCTCGGGCGCCTGAGCGAGGATCTCGCGGGCGCCGGCGACCGGGTCGGATCCCAACTCGCCGATGTAGACCGAGAAGCGCACGAGGGCGACCTCGCTGGCCTGGCTGAGAGCGTCGTCGAGCATGATCAGCTCGTCGCGGGTGAAGGGCGGGGTGCCGAAGCCGTCGCCGGGGAACAGCGCGGCCGAGATGCGGCCGCTGCTGGTGACGACGGTGCCGAGCGGAAGACCGTTCGACGGCGCGACCGCCGTGCTCTGCTGAGTCACATCACCACTTGCCACTTGCCGAACCTCCCTCGACATCACCCGGCTCGAAGTGCCGGCTCAGGGCCATCGGCTCGATGTCGGTCGCGCTGAACAGAGTGGGACCGTTCTCCCACGGCTGATCGAGCGTGTACTCGGTGACCTTCGGCCGCTTCATTCCAAAAGAGAACACCATCGAGACCACACACAGCGCCACTGCGATCACACACAGCACCACGACGGTCATTCCGACGGGGACAAGAAGTTGATCCACACCCCACCCTTTCGACTAGCGCTCGGAGCTAAGCGCGGAGACCTGCCGTGTGCAGATCGTCTGGTTCAATTTATCGCACCGCGTGCGGCGCTGTCGCCGGAGGGCCTACACAGTGTCGTAGATGCCACGGGGGCGATAGTGGACAATGGTGAGCGTGAGCACGTTCTACGAGGAAGCCGGCGGTCACGAGACGTTCCGCCGGATCACCGCACGCTTCTATGAGGAGGTCGCGGCCGATGAGATCCTCCGGCCGATGTACCCGGAGGAGGACCTCGGCCCGGCCGAGCGACGTCTGCGAATGTTCTTGGAGCAGTACTGGGGCGGGCCGCACACCTACAGCGAGGAGCGCGGCCACCCGCGATTGCGAATGCGTCACGTCCCCTACAAGATCGGCCCCATCGAACGGGACGCGTGGTTACGGTGCATGAACATCGCCATCGAGTCGATCGAATCGGACGTTCTGGACGATGAGCATCGCCGGGCTCTGACCGACTACGTCACCATGGCGGCCGACACGCTCGTCAACAGCCCGTTCTGACCCACCGCGCGGGTATGAACGATTCAGTGAAGGCAGGAGAGGGAACAGAAGACGGTGAGTGAGCAGAGCATGGCGAACGTCCCCGCGACCGACGACGCCCAATGGTGGCGGTCGGCCGTCGTCTACCAGGTGTATCCCCGATCGTTCTCGGATCTCAGCGGCGACGGCGTCGGCGACCTCGCCGGGCTGATCGACAAATTGGGATATCTCGAACTGCTCGGCGTGGACGCGATCTGGCTCTCGCCGATCATGCGCTCACCGATGGCCGACCACGGGTACGACGTCTCCGATCCCCGCGCGATCGATCCCCTCTTCGGTGACCTGGACACCTTCGACGAGCTCATTCGCCAGGCCCACGACCGCGACATCCGGGTGACGATGGATCTCGTCCCCAACCACACCAGCGACCAGCATCCGTGGTTCTCCGGCGCGCTGGGAGCGGCCCCGGGCAGCCCTGAGCGCGAGCGCTACATCTTCGCCGACGGCCGCGGCGATGACGGCGAGCTGCCGCCGAACAACTGGACCAGCGTCTTCGGAGGTCCGGCGTGGACGCGGATCGTGGAGCCCGACGGCCGCCCCGGCCAGTGGTATCTGCACCTGTTCGCTCCCGAGCAGCCCGATCTGAACTGGAACAACCCGGAGGTCCTCGCCGACCTGCAGACGACCATGCGCTTCTGGCTCGACCGCGGCATCGACGGCTTCCGCATCGACGTCGCGCACGGCATGGCCAAGCCCGACGGCCTGCCCGACCTGGAGCACCCGGCCGAGGTGCTGCTGCACTCCGACGACGATCCGCGGTTCAACAACGAGGCCGTCCACGACATCCACCGCGCGATCCGGTCGGTGATGGACGAATACCCCGGAACCTTCAACGTCGGCGAGGTGTGGGTCCGCTCCAACGAAGCCTTCTCACGGTACGTCCGGCCGGACGAACTGCATCTGGGCTTCAACTTCCGGCTGGCGACCGCCGGATTCGACGCCGATGAGATCAAGGAGGCGATCACCGAGTCGCTGGCCGCCACCGCCTCGGTCGGCGCGGTGCCGACGTGGACCCTCTCGAACCATGATGTGCCGCGCGAGGTGACGCGCTACCAGCCCACCGGTGAGGCGGCCGACGGGCGCACGCCCGACGACCTCCTCGCCATCGGCACCATCCGAGCGCGGGCGATGATCATGGTGGAGCTGGCGCTGCCGGGCACCGTCTTCATCTACAACGGTGCCGAACTCGGTCTGCCCAACGTCGATCTGCCCGACGACGCACTCGTCGACCCGGTCTGGGAGAACTCCGGTCACACCGACCGCGGCCGCGACGGCTGTCGGGTTCCGCTGCCGTGGGAGGGCACCGAGCCGCCCTTCGGATTCAGCAGCCGGTCGGACACCTGGCTGCCGATCCCCGCCGACTGGGCGGCACTGACCGTGGAGTCTCAGCTCGAGGACATCTACTCGATGCTGTCTCTGTACCGGCAGGCGATCGAACTGCGCTACGCACGTCCGGAGTTCTCCGGTGACACCGTGCAGTGGTACGGCGCCCCCGAGGGCTGCCTCGCCTTCCGCCGGCCCGGCGGCCTCATCTGTGCGCTCAACGCCTCCGATCGCCCGGTACCGCTTCCGCCCGGACAGATCCTCCTGGTCAGTACCCCGCTGGAGGGCGGTCTGCTGCTCCCCGGCGCCGCCGCCTGGCTGGTGTGAGGTCCGGGCCGGGGATCACGGTCAGCCGTTCGCTCCGGTTCGGAGGTTCCGCAGGGCCCGTTTGACGACCTTTCCGTTGGCATTCTTGGGAAGCTCGTCGAGAAATGTGACGGACTTGGGCTTCTTGAAGGACGCCAAGTGCGCACGGGTGTGAGCGATGAGCTGCGGTTCGGTGACGTCGGCGCCCGGGCCGGTCACGACGAACGCGCATACGTTCTCGCCCCATTCGGGGTCGGGGACGCCGACGACTGCGGCCTCGTGGACAGCCGGATGAGCGAGCAGGACCTCTTCCACTTCGCGGGGATAGATATTGGAGCCACCGCTGATGATGACGTCTTTGGACCGGTCGGTGAGGTAGAGGAACCCGTTCTCGTCGAAGTGCCCGACATCTCCGGTGCGCAGCCACCCGTCGCTGATGGCGGCCGCGGTCGCGTTCGGATCTGACCAGTACCCCGCCATGACGACATCGCCGCGGACTTGGATCTCTCCGGTTGTACCTGCAGGCGAGTCGGCACCGTCGTCGTTCACCACCCGCACCTCGACGCCGGTGAACGGCTGGCCGCAGGATCTGCGCCGAGGATCGGCGCTGTCGTGGGGAACCTCGTCCGGTTTCATCACGGCTATCGTCATGGGGCACTCGCCCTGTCCGTACATCTGGGTGATGATGGGACCGAACGTATCGAGCGCGTCCTGCAGATCTTCTTGATACAGCGCGGCTCCGCCGATGACCAGGCTGCGCAGGTGCGGAACCGCCGGTGCCGAACCCCCTCGGACCTCGTCGGTGAGACGACGCAGCATGGTAGGCGCGAGGAACGCTCCGTGGGTGACCCGGTCGGACTGGGCGAGGGCGAGATAGTCGGCTGGATCGAAGCTGCCGGCCGACGAGATCACGTTGACTGCTCCGTGGCCCACCGCGGGGAGCAGGTAGAGCCCGCTGCCGTGGGTGAGCGGAGCGGCGTGCAGATAGACGGCGTCGTCACCGACCGGGTCGATGTCGGCGTAGTAATTGAGCGTCATGCTCAGCAGATTCCGGTGCGTGAGAGTGGCACCTTTGGGACGCCCGGTGGTCCCCGAAGTGTAGAAGATCCACGCTGGGTCCTCGGGGCGGACGTCGGCGACAGGGACCGGTTGCCCGACGCGGAGCGCCTCGTATGCTGCCGAGTCGGTCCGCAGCACAGTGGCTTCGGACGTGCCGCAGCTCACTGCGCCGTCCGTCTCAGGCGCGATGACCACGAGTTTCGCCGCACAGTGGTCGAGAACGTACGACACTTCTCGGGGGTGCAGGTGACGGTTGAGGGGTACCACCACCAGCCCGGCCCAGAGCGTCGCCCACAGGAATTCGAAGAGTTCGGGCCCATTCGGCAGGACGAGGACCACCCGATCGCCGCTACGGAGCCCGGACGCCCTGAGGCCGCCGGCCATCCGTGCGATCCGATCGCTGGCGACCGCGTAGCTCGCCGATCGGTCGCCGTAGCGCCAAGCGTCCCGTGTCGGCACCCGAAGCGAGCTCGCTGCCAGCAGAGTTGCAGTGTTCATCGTGCCCGTCAGCCTTCGGCGTCGTCCGGTTCGGGAAAGTACTCCACCGACGACCCCGGCGGGACGGCGTCGTTGACCAGCGGACCGGCGGCGTCACGCCACATCTCGTATGCGATCTCCTTGGTGATCTCACCGTCTCGGAGTTCGAAACAGTGCACCAGCCGCAGGCTGATCCGAGTGCCGATGGGGAACGGCAGGTTGGGCATCTCGTCACCGATCACGGTCACGTCGGCAATCGCGTCATCGAACACGAACTGCTCCGTGCCGAAGCGTCGCAACGTGGTGAGCGAATGGAATTGCAGCGTGCGAAAGATCTTCATGTAGGCGCTGCGCACCTCGGCGGCATCGGTGTAAACGAGGCCGCGGTTCGGGGCTTCCCAGGAGATATCGGACGCGTAGAGGGCGATCGCCTTGTCGACGTCGTCGGGGTTCTCATTGTGGAAGTGCTCTTGGACCACCGCGAGGTTACGGGCGATGATCTCGTCGCGGGACAGTTCTGCGTCCGGGCGCATGGTCGTCATGAGTGAGGGTCCTTACAGTAGATCGGGAGCGGTTATCTGGTGAGCCACGGGTAGCGGGCGGAGTCGGCGTCGGCGTAATCCGGGTCGAGATATACGAAGAGACGGTGGATCTTGAAGTCGCGGATTTCGAACACGTCGCACCAGGGCCCGGCGTAGGTCAGCCCCGCTCGCCACTCGACGCCGGTCGCAGTGGTGCCGTGGCTGGTGCCTTCGACCACGACCCTGTCGCCTTCGACGATGTAGTTGAAGTAGGCGGAGTGGTGTTCGATCGACGAGATGATTCCGCCGAGTTCGCCGAGGAACTCCTCGATCTTCTCGACGCCTCGAACCATGCCGTACTTGGGGAAGCAGAACAGAGCGTCGTCGGCGAAGAGTTCGATGACGTCGCCACCGGTATCGACGCGTTTGAGGAACTCCAGAGCGACTGACTTACGCTGTTCGTCGGTCATGGTGCCGGTCGTGATGGTCATTGGAAGCCTCCTTCATCAAATGGAGCGGAGTCAGACTCGGGACAGGACGGCGTCGATCGCTTCACGCAGCGCGCTGAGCGGGTCGTCTGCCATGCCGTGGCTCCGCCAGGCGATGTGACGGTCGGGCCGGACCAGCAGGCAGCCGCCGTCGGAGATCTCGCGGGCTCGCGCCCAGTCGCCGTATACGTCGTCGAAGGCGAGACGGTAACCGATGGGGGCACTCGCGATCTCGACGCCCACCTCCGCACCGATCTTCTCGGCAGCCGCGACCCACGCCTCGCCGCCGATTCCGGTGATCACTGTGAATCTGCCGTGACCGACGGCATCGAGTGTCGAGATCTGTTCGCCGTTCCGCTCGATCCAGACATGCGGCAGATATGCGCCTGGATGAGTGGTCGGTTGATAGTAGAGCTCGGGATCGCGAGTGTGAGCCGGGAACGGGGTCCCGTCGCCGACCACCGCCGTCGAGGTGTACCGATGGCCGAGTTCGACACCGTGCGCGTGGAAATGGTAGGCGTTTTCGTCGATGCAGTCTTCAAGCGCCTTGCGCCGCTTGCGTCCGTCATCGGTGTCGGCGAAGAATTCGTCGATCGCCGCCCACCCTTCCTCGTCGGTCTGGCCCGGCCGGATGCCGAGGATCGACGGGACCCGCCCGACGATGTCTGCACTCTTCAAGGCGCGGTCCACCACCTGCCTGCCTACCGGATGGCGCTCCTGGTGGTAGCTCTCGAGCAGAGATGGTCCGGCCTGCTCCTTGACGACCGCGGCGAGCTTCCAAGCGAGGTTGTACGCGTCTTGGATGGAGGTGTTGGACCCCAACCCGTTCGCCGGTGGGTGGCGGTGTGCGGCGTCGCCGGCCAGAAACACCCGCCCCCGCTGGTACTCGGAGGCGAGTACGTGATTGACCTGCCAGGTCGAGACGTTCTTGATCGTGACCGGAATGCTGTCGTCACCGATGGCCTTGTAGATGCGAGGCAGCATGGCTTCCTCGCTGGTGTCGATCTCTTCGGTGTCCGGGTCGTACATGAACACCAGCACCCACTCGTTCCACGGCCGCACGGTGATGAAGACTCCGGAGCCGAGCCAGAAGTCCTTGCCGGGCTGTGCGGTCCAGAACAGCACGCCCGGCCGGTGAGCGCGGTACTTGGACAGATCGGCTTCGAGCCAGATGTTGACCGCGTAGCCGAGCCCTGTTTCTCCCTCGAGTGAGAATCCCAACTGCTCGGCGACCGTCGAGCGACCGCCGTCGGCGCCGATCGCGTACTTCGCCCGCACCTGATAGGTCTCACCGGTGTGGCTGTATCGAACGGTCGCGGTGACCCCGTCGGCGTCCTGCGAGATCTCGGTCAGTTCCGTGGAGAACCGGATGTCGGCCCCGCGGTCGAGCGCACCCTGCAAGATCAAGGGCTCGAACAGGTGCTGGGGCATGTTGCACATGGCCGACGGGCTTCCCGCCTCGTAATCCGCTTTACGGTCGACCTTCGTCCCCCAGGTCTTCACCCGGGCGATCTCCTTGCCCGCCATGCTGGTGGCCCACACGTTGTCGGCCATCAACTCGTTGGGGACGGAGACGCTGCGCACCTGATCCTCGATCCCGAGGTCGCGCATGACCTCCATGGTGCGCTGGTTCGTGATGTGTGCCCTCGGCGTGTTGGCGGTACGCGGGTACTTGGTGACCGTGACGGCATCGACGCCGTGCATCGCCAGGAACGCCGCAGCTGTCAGTCCGGAGGGCCCGGCACCCACGACGAGCACATCGGTCTCGACGACTCTCATGGCTTATCTCCTTCTCGTCAGTCGCGGGGTGCGACGAGGCGATGGCTCATCTGACCCAGCCCCTCGATGCTGGTAGTCAGCACCTCGCCGGCGGCGAGGTAGCGTTGCGGATCCGCGGCGAGGCCGACTCCGGCCGGGGTCCCGGTGAAGATCAGGTCGCCCGGGTAGAGCGTGACGACCTCGGAGAGCTGTGCGATCAGTTCGGGTACGGAGAAGATCAGGTCGGAGGTCGAGCTCTTCTGGACCTCTTCTCCGTCGATCGCGCAAGCGATCTCCAGATCGTCCGGATTCTCCAGTTCGTCCGGAGTCACCACCCAGGGCCCGATCGGGCCGAAGCCGGGATGCGATTTGGCGAGACTGAACTGCGGTGCGGGTCCGGCGAGCTGACGGGATCGCTCCGAGATGTCCTGGCCGTTGGTCAGTCCCGCGACGTGGTCCCACGCGTTCTCCACATGCACTCCGCGTGCTTCCCGACCGATCACCACCACCAGCTCCGCTTCCCAGTCGACGTTCCCGTCGACGAGGGCGATGTCCCCGAAGGGTCCGGTCAGGGATGAGGCGAATTTGGTGAACACCGACGCCCTGGCCGGGATTTCGAATCCTGACTCGGCGGCGTGTTCCCGATAGTTGAGCGCAATGGCGAAGATCTGCCGCGGCCTCGACACCGGCGGTCCGAGCAACGTCTCGTCGAAACTCTGCGGCGTCAATGCAGCTGTCCGCGCCCACTCGCGGAACTCATCCCAGCGTGCGAGCACAGACTCCGGATCCGGCCCGAAACGCCCTTCGCTGTCGCGGGCGATGTCGGCCGCCCCGTCTTCGGTCACCAGTACCGCTCGTCCTGCAAGATTCGCCAGCTTCATCGTCATCCTCCTCTTCCAGAGTGACGGGCGCCACTCTGTGGTGTGCGTTTCAGCATGCGCCACAACTTTCCATCCGTCAAGAGAAAGTAGAAAGTTATACGGAAGTTCCTTTCCTGCTAGGGTCGAAGCATGGCGCGATCCACGTATGGGACCCGCGCGGACGACACGTTCGCGACGATGAGAGCCGACATTCTGGCCGGCAGGTTGACACCCGGCGAGAAGCTGAAGTTCCCGGAACTGAGCACCAGATACGGCGTCGGCGTAGGGGTGCTTCGCGAAGCTCTGACCCGCTTGGTCGAACAGGACCTCGTCCGGTCTCAACCGCACCAAGGGTTTCAGGTGACCCCGCTGTCCGCAGAGGACCTGATCGAACTCACAACCGCGCGCGTGGCGATCGAGTGCCTGGTGTTCCGCATGTCACTGGCTGAAGGCGACACTCCGTGGGAGTCGGATCTGGTCGCGAAGCACCACACACTCGAGAGGACTCCGCAGTACGACCGGGACGATCCAGAACGCGTGGGCGACGCGTGGTCGCGGGCGCACGCCGATTTCCATCATGCGCTGTTGGCCGGCTGCCGAAACTCCAGACTGCTGGGGATCGCGACATCGTTGCGTGATTCCGCAGAGCTCTACCGATCGTGGTCCCAGCAGCACTTCAGGCACCCGGACCGTGACGTGATCGCAGAACACCGTGAACTCATGGAACTCGCACTCGCGCGAGATGCCGATGCCGCGGTCGAGGCGTTGGCGCGGCATATCAGCCACACCACCGACATTCTTCTCGGCACCGACCACCGGCAGGAATCGATGTCGGCCGGAAACGTGGGCAGCGGCGTGTCCGCCTAGCTGCGCACGGCCAGATTCAGCACCGAGCGCCGTTGGTAGACCGAGCCGAAGCGCGCGTCCACCCGCACCCAGCTGGACGAGAGACGGACCCGCACCGGCTCGTCCGGCGCGATCGCGTCGATCGGTGAGTCGGCAGTGATCTCGCGGCCGGCGGCGTCGCGGACGAAGCCCATCGCGGTGAGGGCGAAGATCGCACGCATCGACACCTTCGCCCGAGCGCCCGATCCGTTCGGCCCGCTCACCTCGATCACCGTCTGATCCAGCAACGACGACGCCGGGCCGAGCGCGCCGGATTCCGTGCGGGCCACGTCGGCGCCCCTGCGGGCGAGTGACACCAGCTCGCGCGCCGGGACGTCGTCGAGGTGATCGAAGCCGTCTGACGGGGGCAGCGCGCCCTGCCAGGCTCCGGGGAGTGCGAAGCCGAGCGGGAGCGGACCGTCGCCGCCCACCGCCGCCGACATCGCGCCGACGTCGGCGACCACGTCGGCCGGAGTCACCGAACCGAACACCGAGCGGGTCGCGAGGATGTCGAAGCCGGTGCGCACCCACAACCCGACGCGCCCGTCCGGCCGCTGCTGAGCCCGCAGCACGCCGGAGTCGTCCACCCGGCGAGCCCGTTCCAGGAATGCCGCCAGATCGGTTCGGTCGGCCGGCCCGTGCGGGACCAGCACCCGCTCCCCCGCCGCCGCGTCGGTCACCTGTTCACCGGCTCGCGGAGGAAGCTCTGCAGGTACGCCTTCTCGTCGGCGGTCATGCGCCGGGGCCGCTGCGTGTCGATGTCGAAGGAGACCAGCTGAGTGGTGGCGACGACCGACGGCCGGGACTCGTGATCGGCTCCGTACGGCCGGACCTCGTAGCCCACCGTGAAGTCGACCGCGCGCAGTCGCTCCACGAACATGGTGACGCGGATCGGCGACTCGTCGTGGCGGATCTGTCCCTGGTACTTGACGTGCAGGTCGGCGACGAGACAGCCCTTGCGCATCAGCGCGGTGGGCTTGTCATCGTAGAAGAGCCAGGGGATCCGCGCCTCCTCGAGCAGGGTCACCATGCGCGCGTGGTTGATGTGCGCGAATACGTCCATATCCGACCACCGCACCGGGACCGACACCTCGTACCCCCGGTCGGTCCGACAACCGTTATCCGCGAAAAGCCTTCGCTTGTCGACGTTCTCGTCTACGGCGAGGGATTCTTGATCTGCCATGCGCTGTGTGCCTCCTAGCCGACCACACTACGCAACGAGCGCACCGCCACCGACAGGGTGGCGAGGTCCCACCGGCCGGTGGCGGCCAGATCGGCGAGTGTCGACTCGGTCCGCGCGATCATCGCCGACCTCGCCTGCGACCAGTCCGAGATCTTCTGGGCGGCCGGCTCCTCGGGCTCGGACATCGTCAGGATCGCACGCGTCAGCGAGCGCAGCACCGCGAACACCTCGTCGCGCAACGACAACCGTGCCAGCTGGGTCCACCGGTCGGCGTGCCCGAGTTCGGCGATCTGGGAGACCAGCTCGTCGATCCCGAACCGCTCGACCACCGCGAACAGCAGCTCGCCCACCTCGTCGGGCGAGCGGTCGGAGATCTCGGCGATGTCGAGCACGTCGAGCAGTTGCAGCCGGTAGGGACTGATCGCCACCGCCTGCGCCAGTGCGGGCCGGACGCCGCTGTCGGCGAGGGCCGCGGCCCGTTCCCGCACCGAGCGCTCGGCCGTACCGGTGAGCCATTCGTCCAGGCGTCCTCCCAGATCCGCGACCTGCGCGTACCGGGTGGTCTCGGCGGCGATCGCGAGCGGTTGCGGACGGTGCGCGAGAAACCAGCGCGACCCCGCCGCGAGCAGGTTGCGGATCCGGCGGGTCGCGTCGTCGACCGTCGTGGCGGAGACCTGCTCGGTCCGCAGTTCCTCCAGCAGCGCGGCGGCACCGAACACCCGCATCGCCACCACCGTCGCACGCGTCGCATCCTCGACTTCGGTTCCGGAGGTCTCCCCCAGCGCGTACAGGTGTGTCATGCCTCCGTCGGCGACGATCCTGTTGACCAGCACCGTGGTGACGATCTCCCGCCGGAGACGGTGAGTCCGGATTCCCGCGGCGAACCTGGCGCGCAGGGGTTCGGGGAAGTAGCCCGACGCCAGCGCGTCGAACATGTCGTTGTCCGGCAGACCCGACTCCAGCAGCCTGCTCTTGGCGTCGAGCTTCACATGGGCCATCATCGTCGCCAGCTCGGGGCTGGTGAGTCCGCGCTGGAGATCGCCCGCGCGGCGTCTGCGCAGTTGCTCCGGAGTCGGGAGGGCCTCGAGTTCCAGATCGACGCCGGTCGACGCGAGGTGGGCGAGCATCCGCGCGTGCAGTTCCACGTCCTCTCCCGCGGTGTCGCGCGCGAGACCGAGTTCGGCGTTCTGGTCGATGTTGTCCGCGAGGACCAGTTCGGCGACATCGTCGGTCATCGACAACAGCAGGTCGTTGCGGTCGTCGGCGTCCAGCACGCCCGCCGAGATCTGCGAGCCCAACAGCACCTTGATGTTGACCTCGCGGTCGGAGCAGTCGACACCCGCCGAGTTGTCCAGGGCGTCGCTGTTGATGCGCACTCCCGCCAGATCGGCCTCGATCCGGCCGCGCTGGGTGACGCCGAGATTGCCTCCCTCGCCGACCACCCGGACCCGGAGCTGCCCGCCGGTGACCCGGATCGGGTCGTTGGCCTTGTCTCCCACTTCCGCGTCGGCCTCGTCCGACGCCTTCACGTACGTCCCGATGCCGCCGTTGAACAGCAGGTCGACCGGCGCGAGGAGCACTGCGCGGATCAGGTCGGGCGGCGACATCCTCTCCACGGCGTCGTCGAGCCCGAGGGCGTCCCGCATCTGCGGTGTGACGTCGATCGACTTCTGTTCGCGTGACCACACGCCGCCGCCTGCGGAGATCAGGCTGCGGTCGTAGTCGTCCCAGGTCGACCGCGGCAGTGCGAAGAGTCTGGCCCGCTCGGCGTAGGAGGTCGCGGCCACGGGATCCGGGTCGATGAAGATGTGCCGGTGGTCGAAGGCCGCCACCAGCCGGATGTGCCGCGAGAGCAGCATGCCGTTGCCGAAGACGTCACCGCTCATGTCGCCGATGCCGACCACGGTGAAGTCCTGGGTCTGCGTGTCGACTCCCATTTCGCGGAAGTGTCTCTTGACCGACTCCCACGCTCCACGGGCCGTGATGCCCATGGCCTTGTGGTCGTAGCCGACCGAGCCGCCCGAGGCGAACGCGTCGGCGAGCCAAAAACCGTAGTGGTCGGCGACCTCGTTCGCGATGTCGGAGAAGCTGGCCGTGCCCTTGTCTGCGGCGACCACCAGGTACGGATCGTCGGCGTCGCGCCGGAGGACGCGCGCCGGCGGCCGCACCCGGCCGGTGGCCGGATCGAGGTTGTCGGTGATCTGCAGCAGGGCCGCGATGAACGCCCGGTAGCACGCGATTCCCTCCTCCCGCAGAGCCGATTGATCGACGGCCGCGTCGCCGGTCGCCACCGGGGGGTGACGGAGGACGAAACCGCCCTTGGCGCCGACCGGCACGATCACCGCGTTCTTGACCGCCTGCGCCTTCACCAGCCCCAGGATCTCGGTGCGGAAGTCCTCACGACGGTCCGACCAGCGGAGTCCCCCGCGCGCCACATCGCCGAACCGCAGATGCACCCCCTCCACCCTGGGTGAGTACACGTAGATCTCGAACTTCGGCCTCGGCTGCGGGGCCTGCGGGATCGCGCCGGTGTCGAGCTTCATCGCGATCGTCGGTCCGATGCCGGCCGCCGGGTCGCCGGAGTCTGCGTAGAAGTTGGTCCGCAGGGTGGCCTCGACCGCCGATGCGAGCGCGCTCACCACTCGGTCCGCGTCCAAGCTCAGGATCTCCGCGATGCGCGCGCGCAGATCCTCGAGCGCACGGTCGCGCCGTCCGGGTTCCGCGCCGTCCGGATCGAAACTGGCCTCGAACAACTCCACGAGCCCGTTGGTGACACCGCGATGGTTGCCGAGGACCGCGGCCACGTGGGTCATCGCGAATCCGACGCCGCACTGATTGAGGTAGCGGGCATACGCGCGGATCATCGCCACCGTCCGGGACGTCAGCCCCGCGCGCAGCACCAACTCGCCGAGCGCATCCACCTCCGTGACGCCGAGCCACATGTCGGAGAACGCCTCGGCGATCCGCGCGTCCACGTCGCCGGCCTCGGCGACGTCGACGTGCGGCGCGGGCCGGACCGTGAAGTCGTAGACGGCCACCTGCACCCCGTCCGGGCGGTCCACCACGTGCGGATGCTCGTCGAGGACGGTCAGGCCCAGGCTCTGGAGCATCGGGAGGATCTGCGTCAACGCGGCACGCTGGTCGGCGAGGTAGAGGACGAACCGCCAGGCCTCCGGATCGGTCCGGTCGAGTCTGACGTGCAGTCCGCCGGGGGCCAGGCCCGCCGCGATCGGCAGGTCGACGGCCGCATCCTGCGGATCCCGCTCGTCCCGGTAGCGTTCGCTGACGGTGCCGAGCAGCCGGGCGACCTCCGGGTCGGCCTCCCGCACCGCGCGCACCCGGTCCGGCCACGAGCGGACCGCCTCGTTCAACCGGTCGAGCAGGCGGTCGTCGACCCGGTGCCGCGCCTCGGGATCGGTGCGCATCAGCACCTGCAGCTGGGCCAGCGGCGAGTGCGAGAGGCGGGTCAGGAACTCAGTACGGCTGCCGCCGAGGTCCTCCTCGAGCAACGTGACAACCCTCGACCGCACCGCGGTCGAGTAGGTCTCGCGGGGAATGAAGATGAGCACACTCGCGAAACCGCGAGCGGGACCGGTCCTGGCGTAGAACCGCGGATTACGCGAGGTCTGGGCCTCGAGGAGTTCGCCGATCCGGCGGGTGAGCTCGGCACTGTCGCCGGCCATCAGGTCCGCGAGCGGATACGTCTGCAGCAGTTCCAGCGCCGCCAGTCCGCTGTAGGAGTCCTCGCTCAGACCCAGTCCACGCAGGACATCGGCCACCCGGCCGCGGACTCCGGGCACCGACCGCACCGACTGGTACAGGCCGATCGAGGTGATGGTGCCGACCACCTGGTGCTCGACGCCGTCCAGTCGGACGCGCACCATGATCGGAAAGCGGCTGCGGAGCAGACCGGTCGGCAGATACACCTGGTCGACGCCGACCGGCTCCTCGCCCGCCACCGGCTCCGGCCGGTCGGTGTCCGGATCGCGCCACACCCCGAGGCCGTTCTCCGCGTGCCCGCCGGCGGTGCGGGCGCCCACGGGCAGGAAGTTGTCGCGGGTGGCGAACCAGCTCAGCAGGTCCGCGTCCTCGTCGTCCGCGCTCAACGCGTCCGCGAAGCTCAGCAGCCGTCGATGGATCTGGGCGGCGTCGGCGTGCACCGCCTGTGCCCGGGTGAGTGCCGCGCCGACGTCGGCGCACAGTTCGTCACCGTCGACGCCGGACGCGGGGGCTGTGGTGACGCTGATCCACGACTCGGCTCCCGCCTCGTCGCCGCCGACCACGACCACATCGTCGAGGCCGACGATCCGCCCCTGGTCATCGCGGCGGACGGCGAGCACCGGATGGTCGTTCGCGACGATCGTCAGACCACGGCTGTCCAGCACCGCCAGCGTCGATTCGACGAGCAGCGGGGCGTCGTCGGCGACGATCTGAATCTGGATCGATCCGTCCGGCAGATCGGTGGTCGCGACCGCGGTCTCCCCCGGCTCACGGACCTCGCCGAGGCGCAGATGACGCTCGAGGCGGTCCCAGGCCGACGACGCGACGGCGGCGCCGTCGGAGAAATCGGGAAAATAGTAGGCCGCGAACTCCGTAGCGAATGGGACGGTCACTCTGATCTGCCTCCCTAGTGGACCAAGGCAGAGCGCAACACGAGCCGACCGGCGGCCGGGGATCCACCTTGCTAGCGTCGTACGGCTCGTACGTTACCGCGCCGTGGCGCCGCGTGTTCGGATCCCGCGCGAGAGCGACAGAGCCGATCCGGACGTTCCGGATCGGCTCTGTTCGGGTTCGGTGCCGCGGTTCGGCGGCGGACCGTTCAGTCGCGAGTGAGGCGACGGTGCGTCACGCGATGCGGGCGGGCCGCGTCGGCACCGAGACGCTCCACCTTGTTGGCCTCGTAGGCTTCGAAGTTGCCCTCGAACCAGAACCACTGGCCCTCGGAGACGTTGCCCTCCCACGCCAGGATGTGGGTACAGGTCCGGTCCAGGAACCAGCGGTCGTGGGAGATCACGACGGCGCAGCCGGGGAACTCCTGCAGCGCGTTCTCCAGCGAGCTGAGAGTCTCGACGTCGAGGTCGTTGGTCGGCTCGTCCAGCAGGATCAGGTTGCCGCCCTCTTTCAGGGTCAGCGCCAGGTTCAGCCGGTTGCGCTCACCGCCCGAGAGGACCTCGGACGGCTTCTGCTGATCGGCGCCCTTGAAGCCGAAGGCGCTGACGTAGGCGCGCGAAGGCATCTCGTTCTGGCCCACCTCGATGTAGTCGAGACCGTCGGAGACCACCTCCCACACCGTCTTCTTCGGATCGATGTTCGAGCGACCCTGATCGACGTAGCTGAGCTTGACGGTCTCGCCGACCTTCACCTCGCCCGAGTCCGGCTGCTCCAGCCCGACGATCGTCTTGAACAGGGTCGTCTTGCCGACGCCGTTGGGGCCGATCACGCCGACGATGCCGTTGCGGGGCAGAGTGAACGAGAGGTCCTTGATCAGCACGCGACCGTCGAAGCCCTTGTCCAGGTGACTCACCTCGACCACCACGTTGCCCAGCCGCGGCGGGGTCGGGATCTGGATCTCCTCGAAGTCGAGCTTGCGGTGCTTCTCGGCTTCGGCCGCCATCTCCTCGTAGCGGGCCAGGCGGGCCTTGTTCTTGGTCTGGCGGGCCTTGGCGCCCGAGCGGACCCACGCGAGCTCCTCTTTGAGGCGCTTCTGCAGCTTCTGGTCCTTCTTGCCCTGGACCTCGAGGCGCTCGGCCTTCTTCTCCAGGTAGGCCGAGTAGTTGCCCTCGTAGCCGTGCAGCTTGCCGCGGTCCACCTCGCAGATCCACTGAGCGACGTGGTCGAGGAAGTAGCGGTCGTGCGTCACGGCGAGCACGGCGCCCGGGTAGTTCGCCAGGAACTGCTCCAGCCACAGCACGCTCTCTGCGTCGAGGTGGTTGGTCGGCTCGTCGAGGAGCAGCAGGTCGGGCTTCTGGAGCAGGAGCTTGCAGAGCGCCACCCGTCGGCGTTCACCGCCCGAGAGGTTCGTGACCGGAGAGTCCGGCGGCGGGCACCGCAGGGCGTCCATCGCCTGCTCCAGCTGCGAGTCGAGGTCCCAGGCGTCGGCGTTGTCGAGCTCCTCCTGGAGCTTGCCCATCTCCTCCATCAGCTCGTCGGAGTAATCGGTGGCCAGGAGCTCGGCGATCTCGTTGAAGCGGTCGAGCTTCACCTTGATCTCGCCCATGCCCTCCTCGACGTTCTCCTTGACCGTCTTCTCCTCGTTGAGAGGCGGCTCCTGCAGGAGGATGCCGACGGTGGCCTCCGGATCGAGGAAGGCCTCGCCGTTGCTGGGCTGGTCGAGCCCGGCCATGATCTTCAGGATCGACGACTTGCCCGCGCCGTTGGGACCGACGACACCGATCTTGGCTCCGGGGTAGAAGCTCATGGTGACGTCGTCGAGGATCACCTTGTCGCCGTGCGCCTTGCGCACCTTCTTCATCGTGTAAATGAACTCACCGGCCACCGGTTACAGCTCCTGCCTGCAGCCTTCGCTGCGACGAAATGATTGCTCTGAAAATGACTGCTCTTCGGACATGCTGGCCGAACGCCTCTGCGCCGGCGCATGGTTCTGTGGTCCATCCTATCGGTCCCGGCGCGGGCCGATTCCGGACGGCCGCGGTACCCGGCCGCCGCGGCGATGCGTGCCCCGGGCCGTGGGTCGAATACGTGACACACGGCTGCGCACCTGACGATCCACAGTGTGGTGTGTCACACTGGGAACCGCCCTGCGGGGCCACCCGTTACCTGTGGGTAACCGCTACGACGACGAGGGGATCTGTCCACGATGCGACTCCGGTTGAAGATCTGGCACCGGCGACGACGCTATGCGATCCGTCAGCAACCGGTCCTCAACCGCTTCTACCGCATCGGCGTCGGCTTCGTCGGCACACTTCTGGTGCTCGCCGGCCTGGTGATGATCCCCTTGCCGATCCCGGGCCCCGGCTGGGTGACCTTCTTCCTCGGCCTCGGCGTCCTGTCCACCGAGTTCGAATGGGCGCACCGCGTGACCTCGTTCATGCGCAGACTGCTCCACAAGGCGGGCGAGATGACCGCCGACGTGGCACACGCCGCGCGCACGTGGACCGCCGGACACCTCGACTACCACTCGGGCCTGGTGTATTTCCGCAGCTGGATCGAGCATCAGCGTGCGCTTCAGCTCGGCCAACTCCAACTCGCGATCGCATAGCCGCCCGCCGGGCGGGCCCGGCCGCGGCGGTTATCTCTCGCCGTCGCCCTGCGCTGCGAGATCCTCGGCTCCCGTCTCGGCCTCGGCGGACACGGGTGCCGGGGCGTTCATCCGCCGCAGCATCTGGTTGTAGCTCTCCAACTCGGCGTCGTCGTCCCGCTCCTCCTTGCGGTCGAACCTGCGGGCCGCGCGATCGTCCTGCCGGTGCCACTGGATCAGCAGTGCCAGCATCACCACCACCAGCGGGAACTCACCGGTCGCCCATGCGATGCCACCGCCCATCCGCTGATCGGCCGCCATGTCGAAATTCCACGGGTGCTGCAGCGAGCGGTAGTAGGTTTCAGCGATGATCGAGCCGGTCATCATCAGCGCGACGCCGAAGAAGGCGTGGAACGGCAGCGATCCCCACACGACGCCGAGCTTGGCCACCGGACTGATCTGCCGCGGTGCGGGATCGATCCCGATCACGAGCCAGTAGAACAGATACCCGCTGACCAGGAAGTGCAGATTCATCAGCAGGTGCGCGGAGTGGTTCTCGACCACCGCGTCGAACAGTCCGCCCAGATACAGCACGTAGAAGCTGCCGACGAAGAGTGTGACCACGATGAACGGATTGGTGATGAAGCGCGAGTACGGGCTGTGGATCGCGGTGAGGATCCATTCACGCGGCCCGGGCGGGTTGCCGCGTCCGGCGGGCGGGATCGCGCGCAGCGCCAACGTCACCGGGCCGCCGAGGACCAGCAGTACGGGGACCAGCATCGACAGCATCATGTGGCTCATCATGTGGATGCTGAACATCGCCGGCGCGTACCGGCCGAAACCCGATGAGGTCGCGATCAACAGCGCCGCGCAGCCGAGCAGCCACGACACCGTCCGGCCCACCGGCCACTTGTCTCCGCGTTTGTGCAGCCGGTACACGCCCCGCAGGTAGACGATGGCCGCGACGATCGCGAAGGTGCCGAAGATGAGGTCGAAGCGCCAGTCGACGAACAGTTTCGTGAAGGTCGGCGGACCGTCGAGGTCGTATCCGATCTTCAACTCCATCGGCGAGACGTTCGCCGTCCCCAACACCGGCGGCGGCGTGCGCGACAGCCCGGCGCCGAGGCCGAAGGCGACCGCGAACACCACCAGTTCGACGACGGCGAACCGCACGAACAGCGACTTGCGCGGCTCGTCGGTGGCTGCGAGTTCGTCGATCGTGACCTTGCGGTGCAGGCCGCCGAGTAGTCCGGCGAGGACCACCGCGACGAACTTTCCGACGGCCACCAGACCGTAGGTGGTCGTGAGCAGATCCCCCAGGGACATGCGGACCAGCGCGTTGATGATGCCGCTGAGCGCCACCACCAGCAGACACCAGAACGCCACCCGCGAGTAACGGGCCACGGCGAGCGTCCGCCACCGGCCGTCACCGAACGCATACGCCAGGACGGCCATCAGCCCACCCATCCATAGGGCGGCCGCCACGATGTGCAGGATCAAGCTGTTGGTCGCGAGATCGTGCGCACCGCCGGCCGACGAATGCCCCAGCAGCGCCGACGGCATGAGCGACAGCAGCGCCAGCGCCATCGCGAGGAACGTCCATCCCCAGCGCATCGCCACCCGCGCCACCACCGCCGCAAGCACGGCGAAGATCGCGGTCCACAGCCAGTAGCGGCCGTCGGCGACCACCCCGTAGGCGGTCATCAGGTTCTTCGGGACGAGGGTCTCGGAGAGCGGTGAGCCACTGACGTCGGAGATCGACAGCGGGATCATCGCCAAGGCGCACACCGCCCAGACAGTCATCGACGTGGCCGCCCAGCGCATGGCGCGGAAGCCGCCGACGTCGAGCGCCCCGTTGTCCTGCGAGGGCACGAAGAAGGCGGCGAACACCACGCAGCCGAGACCGATGGCGGCGCTGAGCTGGCCGATCACCGTCATCACCGGCATCCCGTAGGTGGTGAGCCACCCCGGATCGGGCACACCGGTCAGTTGCAACGCCGTCGCCGCCGACGCCGCGGTCACGATGACCGCGGCGATCGATCCGACGACTGCCAGCAGCGCGATGAGGACCGACCGCACCCCCGACGGGTCGGTCAGCCGATCGCGCACTGGTTGCTCCGCCGGCCCGGCGGACGTCACTGTCATGGTGTCCACTGTAGGACGGGATATAGTAGTCCTTCGCCGGCACCTGTCGAGGGCCGGCAAGCCTCCATAGCTCAGATGGATAGAGCAAGAGCCTTCTAATCTCTAGGTCGCAGGTTCGAGTCCTGCTGGGGGCGCTTTGACCTGCAGAGACGCTGGTTCGCCGCACGACGAGGTGGAGCCTCGTCCCGACGAGAGGGACGTGGCCGGAATCTCACCGGTGGCGACGGTGAGTCCGGGACCGACTCAGAAGGGCGGTTCGCCCGGACTGTCGAGGACAGGACTCTCACCGCAGCGGCGCTGCGACCGGAGCCGCATTCGGTACGCGTGTTTGGCCTGAGTACGGGTCCGTGACCGTCCCGGCTGCGTCGTCGTGTCGACGAATCCGGGCGCGACGGGTGCGCCGTGCAGGCACGGCACCGAACCGAGGTCGGGCAGGAGCCAGTGGTTCCTGGCGCGGGCCCGGACGGTGTAGCCCGACGGCGTGGTGGTCTCGGTCCAGATCACGCCATTCGCATCGACGACTTGATCATCCAGCCAGCCGTCGGCGTAGGTCTTGATCAGATGATGGAAACGACACTTCGGATTCAAGTTGCACGGGCAGGTCTGCCCGCCAGCTGCCGGCTGGGCATGGTTGTACTCGCAGACATGATCGAGATCGCACGCCCACGCTGACCGGTTGCAGCCGGGCACCGAGCAGGTGCCGTGCACGGCGCGGACGGCGGCGTCGCAGGCAGCGGTCGGGCGGTACGGGTTGCCTGCCTGCGCGGTCTGCTCGGCCAAGCCTGCGATGTCGAGCGGCCGCACCGTCGCATCCGCGCGAGCGGCGATCTCCCTCGCGTGATGTGCGTCGATCACGCCGAAACCGTCGAGATAGGCGGCCTTGTCCCCGCCGCCGGACAATGTGGACGCGTCGACGACGACGTGCACGACGATCTTGGCGAACTGCGCCCGGACCTCTTCCTCGGCCGCACGTGCCGGGCAGTCATCGCGGCCGCAGTCGCAGCCGAACCGGGTGCCGAGTACGGCGGCGACGACCACATCGGCGCGCCGCTGGCCGACGGTGCGGGAGTCCGCCTCGCACACCCGGGCGGCGCGCGCCCTGGTGGCCTTGTCCATCAGAGTCACGTCCTCCGCGCGGGTGGCGACGGTGAGGGCGGACTGGTCGACGTCGTGGGCGATGGTGACGCCGGGCGTGTTGGCGCGGCGTTTGTCGCGCACCCCGTCGGCGTCGTACTCGGCGACGAACCGGCGCGCGGTCTGCTCGGCCACACTCATCGACACAGCGCCGTGCCCGCGGAGGTCCTGAGCGATCTCGGCGTCGATGGCTGCCATCAGCGCGGCGTCGGTGACCGCGCCGCACTGCAGGACGATGGCGCCGAATGCACGTGCGCTGATGACTCCGTCGCGGAGCAGGCGTGCGGTCTGCGGCAGACGTTCGGAGGCTTCGACGGCGAGGGTGACCTGTCGGATACCGGTGTCCTTCGAGACCGCCTGCACGATAGCGGCCTCAGCGCCCACGATGGCGGTGGCATCGGCCAGCAGTCGTGCGGACTCGACGTCACCGGCCGAGCCCGCGGCACGACGCCGCTGCATCGCATACAGGTGCCCGAGCCGCAACCACGCAAGGTGGGACTCCTGACGGGCGATCTCCGCGACCGCGGTGATGTCGGCGAGATCCTGTGCGGCAGCGTCAGACGTGTCGACGCCACCCACCCCCGCAGCGTCGATGCTCGGGTTCGTCATGTCCGCCTCCCCTGCAACACATATCGAACGTATGTACCCATATTATGTGATTGAATCTCATATGGCAATAGTGTAATTCGATATTCTTAGACTCTCGTCGACGCTCGCCCCTCCGCTCGAGAACAGTCACTCACACCCGAGATTCACGCGCATTTCCGACGAATCCGGTGCCACCGCGAAATTCGGTGACTTCCTTTCGTTTGCGACAGCATTCAGCTGTTCTCACAACGACGACTTCGGCGTAGCGTCGTATTCGTCGTCAGATGCATGCAGTCAAAGGAGATACCGACATGAACAATCGAATCGTTCGGACGGCGACGGTGGCCGGAATCGGCGCCCTCTCCCTGCTCGGCGCCGCCGCGGCGCCCGGCATGGCCGCTGCCGCACCGCACATGACCGATCCGGCGAAACTCGCGATCGACGGCGACTTGATGATCGCCCCCGGCGTCCACCTGCTGAACATCGAGGCGCAAGGTGCACGCGACATGGACGGCAAGACCCACGGGACCTACGTCGCGACGATCATGGACGGTATGCACAAGACTCCGTTCCAGGTGAAGGGCCCGGTGACGTGCATCTGGACACACGGCGACACCGCCTCGCTCGTCTACCCGATCACCGAGACCTCCCCCAACATCGTCCCCGCCCAGCTCAGCGGCGCGTACGCGGTGAAGATCTCCGTCCGCAAGGGCAGCGGGATGATGAACGAAGTCGGGGTGATGGGTCCGATGGCGACCTCGTCGTTCCACGGTTGCGCGCCGGGCGCGACTCCGAACATGTTCCACGGCGACGTCATGATCGGGTGAGGCGGAGTTCAGGCGGCCGTCGAGTCATCGAGCAGAACGCACTGGCGCCAATTGCCTCGTGAATGCGTCACGGCCCGCGATATCGCACAAATGGCGCAGGAGGATGCGATCCGGAAGAATTCGACTTACCCGAATGACGCGGCCCCAGAACAGGGTTTGCGGCGCATTCACAATGCGGCCGATCATCTGTGATTCACGGACCACCCGCCGCACTCGGCGACGCCTCACGTCATGGAAGAGCTGCAGTGCATCCTCCGGACCCGCACTCGTGCGGAGAGCGGCCGCCAGTACGACGGAGTCTTCGATCGCCTGACATCCGCCCTGCCCCAGATGCGGACGCATCGGGTGAGCAGCGTCGCCGATGATCACCGCACGACCGTCGTGCCACCGGCGTGCGACGGGCCGGTCGTACAGGTCGTGTCGCATCAGCGCCGAAGACGGCGTCGCTGCGATCACCGCGTCGACCGGCTCCGGCCAGCCTCTGCCGACGCGAGCGACCTCGGCGCGCTCGTCGTCGAAGACCGCGGCCTCCGGGGCCTGTGCCGTGGCGAACCAGTACGTCCGCCCGGCCGGAAGCGGCACCGCGCCGAACTGCGACCGCGGGCCGATCATCTCGCCTGCGAGATCGGGGTCGATCGAGATGTCGGCCACGCCACGCCACGCGGTGTACCCGGCGTACCTGCTCGACAGACGGTCGTTGAAACCGCGGGCGATACGGGAATGCGTTCCGTCCGCGCCGACGACGAGATCGGCTCGCATCTGAGCACCGCCGGCCAGGGTCACGACTGCCTCGCGGCCCACGGTGCGCACGGTCTGCACGGCGACACCGGTGCGCACCGAGTCGGTGGGCAGCGCACTGGCGAGCACCTCGTGCAGCGTTCCCCGCAGAATGACGGCGAGTTCCTCGCCGGCCGCCGCGGCGAGCGCGCCCGGCGGAGGCTTCCGGATCCACGTTCCGTCTCGCCACCTCAGTGCTCCGCCGCCCACGCGTGCCGACTGCGACCGGACCGCGTCGCCGAGGCCGATCCAGTCCAGTGCTGCCAGCGCGTTCGGCCAGAGACTGATGCCCGCGCCGCCGGTCGACTGCCGTCGAGATTCGAGAACGACCACGTCATGGCCGTCGCGGACCAGGGCCGCGGCAGCGGTCAACCCGGCGATGCCCGCACCCACGACGACCACCCGCACGGCGACTACGCCCCGGTAAACCGTCCGGGCCGCTTCTCGAGGAACGCGGCGACGGCCTCCCGATGGTCCTCGGTGTGGTGCGCCACCGCCTGCATGGTCGCCGAGAGCTCGAGCAGCTGGTCGAGGGTCTGCTGCGAGGACTCCCGCAGGAGCTTCTTGGTCATGCGCACCGCCACCGGTGGGTTCGCGGCGATCCGCGACGCGATCTCACGAGCGGTCGGCAACAGATCGGCCGGTTCGACGACGCGCGAGACGATGCCCCACTTGAGCGCCGTCGCGGCGTCGACGCGATCGCCGGTCAGTGCCATTTCTGCGGCCCGCGCCGGCCCGATCGCCCGGGGCAGCAGCCACGCGCCGCCGTCGCCGGGGATCAGCCCGAGCTTCACGAAGCTCTCGGCGAAGAAGGCCGTGTTCGAGGCGATCCGGATGTCGCACATCAGCGCCAGATCGCACCCGGCGCCCACCGCGGGGCCGTTGACGGCCGCGATCACCGGCACCTCGAGCGCGTACATCGCGCGCGGTATCCGCTGGATGCCCTCGCGATAACCGACGCGCTGCTGGTGCGGAGCCCCGCCGAACAGACCCGCCGCGGCCGCCATGTCTTTGACGTTGCCGCCGGCCGAGAAGGCCGAACCGGCGCCGGTGAGGATCACCGCCCGGACCGACTGGTCCCGGTTCACCGCCGTCGCGGCGTCGACGAGTGCGTCGATGGCATCGTCCTCGGAGATGGCATTGCGAGTCTCGGGTCGATTGACGGTCCAGGTCACGACGTCGCCGTCGCGCTCGACCAGCAGCACGTCGCCGCTCACAGAAGTTCCAGAATCGTTGCGTTCGCCATACCTCCAGCTTCGCACATGGTCTGCAGACCGTACTGGATCCCGTTGTCGCGCATGTGGTGGACGAGCCGGGTCATCAGGATCGCGCCCGACCCGCCGAGCGGGTGGCCCACCGAGATGGCACCGCCGACTGGATTGAGGACGTCGTCGGAGGCACCGATCTCGGCCTGCCAGGCCATCGGGACCGGCGCGAAGGCCTCGTTCACCTCATAGGCGCCGATGTCGGACACCGCCAGTCCCGAGCGGTCCAGCGCCTTGGCGGTGGCGGCGATCGGTCCGGTGAGCATGATGACCGGGTCGTCGCCGGCGAGGGTCGCGGTGTGCACCCGCGCCATCGGTCGCCAGCCGTTGGCCGCGGCGATCTCGCTGGTCGTCACCAGCAGGGCGCCGGCACCGTCGGAGATCTGCGAGGCGTTGCCCGCGGTGATGACGCCTTCGGGGTCGAACGGGGTCTTGAGCCCGCCGAGCTTCTCCGCCGTGGTGCCGCGGCGCAACCCCTCGTCGACGGCGAGGCCGCCCGGGATCGGAGCGATCTGCGCATCGAAGGCGCCTGCGTCCTGCGCGGCGGCGGTGCGCTCGTGCGAGCGGGCCGAGTACTCGTCGAGCTGCTGCCTGCTGAAGTTCCAGCGCTTGGCCATCATCTCGGCGCCGAGGCCCTGGTTGAAGCCATCCACGCCGTATCGGTCGAGCACGGACGCCGGATAGGGAGCACCGTCACCGCGTGCGGCACCCATCGGTACGCGCGACATGGACTCCACGCCACCGGCGACGGCGATGTCGTACTGTCCGGCGATCACGCCGGCGGCGGCGAAATGCACCGACTGCTGACTCGAGCCGCACCGACGGTCGACGACGGTCGCCGGAACGGACTCGGGCCAGCCCGCGGCCAGCACGCCGACCCGACCGATGCTGCCCGCCTGGTCGCCGACCTGGCTGACGCACCCCCAGATCACGTCGTCCACGCCGGCGGGATCGAAACCCACGCGGTCGGCCAGCGCCGACAGCACGTGCGCGCTCAGGTCGCCGGGATGGATCTCGGACAGGCCGCCGTTCCGCTTACCGATCGGAGTACGGACGGCATCGACAATCACTGCATCTCGCATGCCGTCCTTCATACCCTAACAAGCGCTCGGTTGGGAAGGAGGTGTCCCGATAGTTGACCTGGCTGTAACGCCGCTCTGCACGCGCCGAAACAGTTCCACGGAACCGTGACTGGCATGTCCCTGGAACCGCTGGCTCCCACTGCCGTCGACACCGTGTGCGGTTACTGCGGCGTGGGATGCGGACTGACCCTCGACGTCGCGGACGGGGCCGTCACGGGGGCGCGGGGCACCAAGAGCCATCCGGCCAATCGGGGCAGGCTGTGCACCAAGGGCGCCACCACCGTCGACATGCTGCGCGCCCCCGGACGACTCACCACCGCTCTGATCCGGGAGCGGCGCGACGGTGACGCCCGACCCGCCGACGTGGACGACGCGATCGCCGAGACCGCCCGCCGACTGACACGGATCCGTGACCGCCACGGCCCCGAATCCATCGCGGTGTACGTCTCCGGCCAGATGTCACTCGAAGCACAGTATCTGGCGAACAAGCTGGTCAAAGGCTTCCTCGGCACCAACCAGATCGAATCGAACTCCCGGCTGTGCATGGCGAGTGCGGGGACCGGCTACAAGCAGTCGCTCGGTGCCGACGGACCGCCCGGCAGCTACGACGACATCGACCACGCCGACGCCTTCCTGGTGATCGGTTCCAATATGGCCGACTGCCACCCGATCCTGTTCCTGCGCCTCCTCGACCGGGTGGCCGCGGGCGCCCGGCTGATCGTGGTCGATCCGCGGCGGACCGCCACAGCCACCAAAGCGCACATCCATCTCCCGGTCCGGCCGGGCACCGATCTCGCACTGCTCAACGGCCTGCTGCGGCTCATCGTCGACGAAGGCGGGCTGGACGAGGAGTTCGTGGCCGCGCACACGCGGGGGTGGGACGCGCTCGCCGCGATGCTCGACGACTACCCGCCCGAACGAGTCGCCGAACTCACCGGCGTCGACGAGGACGCCCTGCGGGAGACGGCCCGCATCCTCGCCGGCGCCGAGAACTGGATGACCCTGTGGACGATGGGGCTCAATCAGTCGACGCACGGGACGTGGAACACCAATGCCGTCTGCAACCTCCATCTCGCCACCGGAACCATCTGCCGGACGGGATCCGGCCCGTTCTCGCTGACCGGGCAGCCCAATGCGATGGGCGGTCGCGAGATGGGCTACATGGGTCCGGGCCTGCCCGGGCAGCGCAGCGCGCTCGATGCCGGCGACCGCGCCGACGTGGAGGCAGCCTGGGGTCTCGAACCGGGGACGCTGAGCACCGATCCGGGCGGCGGCACCGTCGACATGTTCGAGGCGATGGCCGATGGCCGCATCCGCGCCGCGTGGATCATCTGCACCAATCCGGTGGCCTCGGTGGCGAACCGCTCGACCGTCGTGCAGGCCCTCCGGCGCGCGGACTTCGTCGTGGTCCAGGAGGCCTTCACCGGAACCGAGACCTGCGAATACGCCGACATCGTGCTGCCCGCCGCACTGTGGACCGAAGCGCAGGGGACGATGGTGAACTCCGAACGCAGCATCAGTCTCACCTCCCCCGCCGTAGCGCCGCCGGGCCAGGCGCGGGCCGACTGGGAGCTGATCTCCCAGATCGCCCGCGGCATGGGCTTCCGCGACGGGTTCTCGCACGCCGACGCGGCGGCCGTGTTCGACGAGATCCGCGGCTTCCACAATCCGCGGACCGGCTGGGACCTCCGCGGCGTCGACTACGCGAGGCTGCGCGAAGGACCCGTTCAGTGGCCGGCGGCGCCGGGCGGACCGGCGCGCAATCCGATCCGCTACCTCAGCGACGACCCGGCCGAGCCCGGTCCCCTCTTCCCCACCCCGGACCGGCGCGCGCGGTTCCTCGCCCGCCCGCACATGCCGCCCGCCGAACTCCCCGACGACGACTATCCGATGGTCCTGACCACCGGTCGGCTGGCGCACCAGTGGCACACCATGACGAAGACCGGCCGGGTCGCGAAACTCTGCCGGCTCGACCCCGGCTCCTTCGTGCAGATCCATCCCGACGACGCACGCCCGGCGGGTATCGGCGACGGAGACATGGTGGAGGTGCGATCCCGCCGCGGCGCGGTACGGGTACCCGCGCGCGTCGACGACGCGGTGAGCGCCGGCGTCTGCTTCGTCCCCATGCACTGGTCCGACGCCTTCGGCGAGATGCTCGCGGTGAACGCCGTGACCACCGATGCCGTCGACCCCGATTCGCTGCAACCGGAGTTCAAGGCGTGCGCCGTGGCGCTCACCCGGCTCTCCGGACCGGTGCCCGATAACCAGGAGCCGCCCATGACCACCGCCGATCCGACCGCCGCCGATCCGACCGCGACCGAATCGTCGTCGCTGGCCGTCGCCCTGCGCGTCGACGCCGGCGAGCCCGTGCTGACCGAGACCGAGCGCGGCTATCTGGCGGGTCTGCTGCGCGGCCTGACCGCCAATCCGCCCCGCGACGCGGTTCCGACGGTCCCGTCACAGGCGCCGCTCTCGGAGCCGGCCCGGATCTGGGTCGACGGAGTGCTGGCCGGATACTTCTCCCGGGTTCCGATGACGGGACCCGGATCCGCGTCCGTCGTCGATTCACCGGCGCGCAGAATCCGGCTCGTATGGGCGTCGCAGACCGGCACCGCGGAGGAGTACGCGGCGCAATGCGCCGGCGCATTGCGCGACGCCGGCTTCGACGTGATCGATGCGAGCGCCGAACGCACCGGACTCGGCGACCTGGTCGGCGACGTCCTGTTCATCGTCTCGACCACCGGTGACGGCGACGCACCGGATGCCGCCGTCGGACTGTGGGACGCGCTCGCCGGCGCGTGCGCGCAAGACGTGGACGGACTGCGCTTCTCAGTTCTCGGGTTCGGCGACTCGTCGTATGCGGATTTCTGCGGTTTCGCCCGCAAACTGGACGCACGGCTGGCGACGCTGGACGCGCAGCGGATCGCGCCCGCCGGATACTGCGAGCCCGACTACGACACCGCGGCCGCCGCATGGCTCGCCGGGGTGGTCGCCGTGCTGGACTCACCGGCCTCGCCGGACGACCCCGACACCGCTGCCGACTCCCGGACCTGCGCCGAATCCCCTCCGGCTCCGGGCTATTCACGGAAGAACCCGTTCACCGCGCGCGTGCTGGAGAACGCAGTCTTGACGACGGGTACAGCGAAGGAGGTGCGCCGCATCGCGTTTCATCTGCCGCCGGGCTCCCTCGAGTACACCGCCGGAGACGCCCTCGGCGTGTGGCCGCGCAACAGCGAGACGCTGGTCGACGAATGGCTCGCGCGCACGGGGCTCGACGGCGCGGAGGCGGTGACCGTCGACGGCGCCCCCGTCCCGCTCCGGCAGGCGCTCACCGAGGACTACGAGATCGCCGACTGCTCCCGCGATCTGGTCGCCTTCGTCGCCGAGCGGACGGGCGACTCCGAACTGCGCGCCCTCCTCGACGATCCGGCCGGCTTCGCCGACTGGGCGTGGAACCGCCAGTCGGTGGACCTACTGGCCACTCATCCGGTCTCGGCCACCGCGGCGCAGTGGCTCTCGGTGTGCCGACGGCTGCGCCCCCGCCTCTACTCCATCTCCTCCAGTCCGTCCGCGCACCCGGAACGGGTGGAGGCCACCGTCTCGGTGGTGCGGTTCGGCGACGAGTCCGCGCCGCGCCGGGGCGTGTGCTCGGGATTCCTGGCCGATCGCGGCCCCGCCGACCTCGCGCGCATCTTCATCACGCCCAACAAGAAGTTCGGCCCGCCCGTCGACCCGGAGGCTCCGGCGATCATGATCGGTCCCGGAACCGGAATCGCTCCGTTCCGGGCCTTCCTGCACGAGCGGGCCGCGTCCGGGGCCGCCGGCGACAACTGGATCTTCTTCGGTGAACGCCACCGCGCCACCGAGTTCTACTACGAAGACGAGCTCGCCGGGTTCCGGGAGGCCGGGGTCCTCACGCGACTGGACACCGCCTTCTCGCGCGACCAGCCGGAGAAGGTGTACGTCCAGCATCTGATGCGCGAGCGCGCCCCGGAGATCTGGGAGTGGCTGCGGCGCGGCGCGCACGTCTACGTCTGCGGCGACGCCAAGCACATGGCGCGCGACGTGGACGACACCCTCAAGCAGATCGTGGCCGAACACGGGCGTCTCGCGCCGTCCGGCGCCGAGAACTATCTGCGGGCGCTCTCCGCCGAAGGCCGGTACGTCCGCGACGTGTACTGAAGCCGCACCCCCGTCGCCCCCCCGACTCGAAACATGCTCGAAACCCGGTGCGGGACTCGTCATCTGACCGCAACGCGACCCGAGCGGCATCGCAACACCCCGTTCGTAACGTCGCTTCCGAGCCGAACGGATCGGCTGCGAACTCGAGTGGAAGGACCTGGAGTCGATGAGCGAAACCGTGGTGGTCATCGGACACGGAATGGTCGGGCACCGCTTCGTCGAGGCACTTCGCGCCCGGGACGTCGACGGCGGATGGCGAGTGGTGGTGCTCGGCGAGGAGACCGACCCCGCGTACGACCGCGTGGGGCTCTCGGGATACGTCGGCTCCTGGGAGCGGGCCGAGCTGGCGCTGGCGGGCAACCGCTACGACGGCGACGACGCCGTGGAGTTGCGGGTCGGGGACGCCGTCGTCGCGATCGACCGCGACCGTCGCGTGGTGCGAACCGCTTCGGGCGCCGAGATCGCCTACGACGCGCTGGTGATGGCGACCGGATCGCGAGCCTTCGTGCCGCCGGTCCCGGGACACGAGACGCCGGGCTGCCACGTCTACCGGACCCTCGACGATCTGGACGCCATCCGCGCCGACGCGGAGCGGGCCCTCGCGCGCGATGCCCGCACCGCGCCGGTCGGCATGGTGGTCGGCGGCGGGCTCCTCGGACTCGAAGCCGCCAACGCTCTTCGATTGATGGGTCTGGCGCCTCACGTGGTGGAGATCAACCCGAGGCTGATGCCTCAGCAGGTGGACGCCGGGGGCGGCGAGCACCTGGCCCGGATGATCGGCGAACTCGGGATCGAGGTGTCCCTCTCGTCGGGCACCGAGTCCATCGAGCCCGGCGACGCCGGCGTGCGTGTCACACTCGCCGACGGCACGGTGGTCGACGCCGCACTCCTGGTGTTCGCCGCCGGGGTCCGTCCCCGCGACGAACTCGCCCGCGACTGCGGTCTCGCGGTTGCCGAACGGGGCGGGATCCTCACCGACGAGCGCTGTGCCACCAGCGACCCGTCGATCTACGCGATCGGCGAGGTCGCGGCGATCGACGGTCGTTGCTACGGCCTCGTGGCCCCCGGCTACGCCACCGCCGAGGTGGTCGCCGACCGGCTGCTGGGCGGCTCTGCGGTGTTCCCCGGCGCCGACATGTCCACCAAGCTCAAACTGCTCGGCGTCGACGTCGCCAGCTTCGGCGACGCGCTGAGCGCCACTCCCGGAGCGCTCGACGTGGTGGTCTCGGACCCGATCGGCGGCGTCTACGCCAAGCTCGTGCTGTCCGACGACGCGTCCACCCTGCTCGGCGGCGTGCTCGTCGGCGACGCGAGCGCATACGGCCTCCTGCGCCCGCTGGTGGGATCGAGCCTGCCGGGAGACCCGGTGAGTCTGATCAGCCCGGCCGGCGACGCACCGGCCCTCGGGGTGGGCGCGCTCGGCGACGACGCGCAGATCTGTTCGTGCAACGACGTCAGCAAGGGCACGCTGTGCGCCGCGATCGCCGACGGCGCATGCGATGTGGCGGCCCTCAAGGGCTGCACCGGCGCGGGCACGTCGTGCGGCTCGTGCGTTCCGCTGCTGTCGCAGATCCTGGCCGAGGAGGGAGTCGAGCAGTCGACCGCCCTGTGCGAGCACTTCGCGCAGTCGCGCGCCGAGCTGTTCGAGACGATCAGGGCCTGCGACATCCGGACCTTCTCCGGCATCGTCGAACGGTTCGGCACCGGCACCGGCTGCGACATCTGCAAGCCGACGGTCGCGTCCATTCTGGCGTCGATCGGCTCGGGCCACATCCTCGACGGCGAGCAGGCCTCGCTGCAGGATTCGAACGATCACTTCCTGGCGAACATCCAGCGCAACGGCACCTATTCGGTGGTCCCGCGGATGCCGGGCGGCGACGTCACGCCCGAACAGCTGATTCTGATCGGCGAGATCGCCCGCGACTTCGGTCTGTACACCAAGATCACCGGCGGTCAGCGCATCGACATGTTCGGTGCCACCGTCGACCAGCTGCCGCTGATCTGGCGGCGCCTGGTGGACGCCGGGATGGAGTCGGGCCACGCCTACGGAAAGTCGCTGCGGACCGTGAAGAGCTGCGTCGGCTCCGACTGGTGCCGGTACGGTCAGCAGGACTCCGTTCGGATGGCGATCGATCTGGAACTGCGGTACCGCGGGCTGCGGTCGCCGCACAAGATCAAGATGGGCGTCTCGGGCTGTGCCCGCGAGTGCGCCGAGGCCCGCGGGAAGGACGTCGGCGTCATCGCCACCGAGAAGGGCTGGAATCTGTACGTCGGCGGCAACGGCGGCATGACTCCCCGGCACGCGCAGCTCCTGGCCGGCGACCTGGACGATGCCACCCTCGTCGCCTACATCGACCGTTTCCTCATGTACTACATCCGCACGGCCGAACGACTTCAGCGCACCGCCGCCTGGCTCGACGGACTCGACGGCGGCATCGAGCGGCTCAAGGCCGTCGTGATCGACGACGTGCTGGGTCTGGCCGACGACTTCGAAGCCGACATGGCCCGCCACGTCGACGCCTACGAATGCGAATGGAAGGGCGTCCTCGACGACCCGGACAAGCTCCGGCGGTTCGTCTCCTTCGTCAACGCGCCCGGCGTTCCCGACCCGACGGTCGCCTTCGGCGAGAGCCACGGGCGCCGAGTTCCGGTCCTGCTCGGTTCGCCCGCGCTGCCGCAGTCGTGAACCGGCTCGTTCCGCCCGCCCCCGAACACACCTGAAAGGTCTGTCATGACCCTCGCCTTCGACCTCCACCGTTGGACCCGCGACTGGACCGCCGCGTGCCACATCGACCGGCTCGACCGCCTGCGCGGCGTGGCCGTGCTGCTGCCGGACGGCGCGCAGGTGGCGCTGTTCCGGCTCGCCGACGACACGCTCCGCGCGGTGGGCAACATCGATCCGATCGCTCGCGCCGCGGTGATGTCGCGCGGCATCGTCGGCGACCGGAACGGTTTCCCGGTGGTCGCCTCGCCCTTGAAGAAGGAGGCGTTCAGCCTCATCGACGGACGCTGCCTCGATTCCCCCGGAGTGCGGATCCCGGTGTACGGCACGCGCATCGGGCTCGACGGGACCGTATTCGTGGCGAACTCCCCCGACATCCGGTTCGGCTTCCGGCCCGAGGGCTTCAAGCCCGCCACGAGTTCGGCGGCGAGCCCGCGATGACCGTCCTGCTCGTCGCGCACGGCACCCGCGACCCACGGGGCGTGGAACTGATCTATCGGCTCGCCGACGAGATCGGACGCCGCCGGGACGGGCCGGTGGCGGTGAGCTTCGTCGACGTCGTCGGGCCCTCGCCGAGCGACCTGCTCCCCGATCTGCCCGACGGCCCGGTCACGGTGCTGCCCGCGTTCCTGGCGCGCGGCCACCACGTGCGGGTCGACATCGCCGCGCACCTGGCCGCGGCCCGCCGGCCGGTACGGCTGGCCCCGGCACTGGGACCGTCTCAGCTGCTGACCCGTGCGCTCACGATCCGCCTGGCCGAGGCCGGGGCGACGAGCGACGACGCCGTCGTCCTGGCCGCGGCCGGCTCCGCGGATCCGGTGGCGCAGCGGGACATCGAGACCACCGCGCGCCTGCTGTCCGCGCGGCTGGCAACGCCGGTCCGCATCGCATTCGCGAGCACCCGCGCGGACTCGCCTCACGCATCGGTCCCGGACACCGTTGCCGCCCTCCGTGCGGACACACCCGGACGCCGGATCGCGGTGGCGTCGTACCTGCTCGCCGACGGGCTGTTTCAGCAGCGCCTGGACGACTCGGGGGCCGACGTCGTCGCCCGCCCCCTCGGTCTCGCGGCACCGGTCGTCGACGCGGCCTGCGGCCGGCTCGACTCGGCCGGCGAGTTCACTGCTCGTCCAGTGCCAGCCGGTAGCCGCGTTTGACGACCGTCGCGATCATCTCGCGGCATCCCAGCGCAGTCCGGAGCCTGCCGATCGCCACCTCCACCGCATGTTCGTCACCCGCGCCGATCACCGCGAGTAGATCGGTGCGCGACACCACCGTGCCCGGCCGCTGAGCGAGGGCCTTGAGCAGACGCAGCGCCGACGCGGGCACGTCACGGACCTCTCCGTCGACCACTACCGCCGAGGCATGCACGCCGAGGCGGTGCCCGGCCACCGCGAGTTCGGACTCCCGGACCGGCAGATCCTCGGCCACGAGCCGCGCCAGCGCGCCGAGCCGCATCCGGTCCGGCCAGCGCGCGGCGACCCCCGCCAGCTCGAGCGGCGCGGCGGTCACCGGGCCCACGCAGTAGACGGCGACCGCCTCCCGGAGTGCGGAGACGAACGGCTCGCGCACGCCCAGCTGAGTCGATCGCGTCAGCATCGACACGGCGGCCGGACCGGAGGTGAAGGTCACCGCGTCCAACCGGCGGGCGGCGACGTCGTAGATCAGCGCATCGAAGTCGCCGAGATCGGCGGGCCGGCGCCAGCTGTAGACCGGCACGGAGACGACATCGGCTCCCATCGCGATGAGACCGTCGACGAAGTCGCGGTTCGGGTCCCAACCGTCGATCGCACCGTGCAGCTGAACCGCCACTCGCCGACCGGCGACGTCGTCGGGGCTCAGGTGCGCCAGCACTTCGGCCGACGACTCCGATTCGGGCGACCATTCCTCGCGCAATCCCGCCGCACGCAACGCCCCGGTCACCTTCGGCCCGCGCGAAAGGATGCGCGCGCCGGCGAAGGCGCCCATCAACTCGTCGGCCAGCCCCCATTCGTCCGCAGCCTCGATCCACCCGCGGAAGCCGATTCCGGTCGTCGGGATCAGCAGATCCGGCGGCTCCGCGATCACCGCATCGGTGCCCGCGCGCAACGCCGGGTCGTCGGCCAGCGGCACCATCTCGATCGCCGGTGCGGCGACCACTCGTGCGCCTCGTCGCATGAGCAGCGCGCCGAGCTCCTCAGCTCGGCGCGCTGCGGTGACGGCGACGGTGAACCCCGCCAGCGAGGGCGGGGCCGACCGGTCGCCGGTGGTGGCAGAACTCATGAAGACAGCTTCGCAGACTGCGGTGCGCCGGGCGCATCGGCCGCCGCGCGCGGCACTCCGACGTACGCCCGCCAGGTGACGGCCGCGGCGACCAGGTAGAAGGCGGCGAAGACCACCACCGCGACGGTCGCCGACCCGGAGCTCAGGTACGACTGTCGCAGCACCATGTTGATCCCGACGCCGCCGAGTCCGCCGACCGCGCCCGCGATCCCGATCACCGCTCCAGACATGGCTCGCGAGTACGCCGCCCGCCCGTCCTCGTCGAGCGGCAGCGCGCGGGACTTCGCGTCGAACACCGACGGGATGATCTTGTACACCGAGCCGTTCCCAATCCCGGAGAGCACGAAGAGCGCCACGAAGCCCACCACCTGAACCTCGAGGGACGAGCCCACCAGGAGGACGGCCGCGGCGCCGACCATGCCGGCGAACACCCCGAGCGTCACTCGGCTGCCGCCGATCCGGTCGGCGAGCCTGCCGCCGCACACCCGTGCCACCGACCCGAGGAGCGGGCCGATGAAGGCGATCTGCGCGGCGTGCAGTGAGGCCTGCGCCGCGGTGTCGCCGCGATCGAGGAAATTCAGCGCCAGTACCTGCGAGAAGGCGAAGGAGAACCCGATGAACGAGCCGAAAGTCCCGATGTAGAGCAGCGAGATCAGCCACGTGTCGCGGTCGGTGATCGCCGACCGCATCGCGGACAGGTCCACGCCCGGCCCCTCGAGGTTGTCCATGAAGAGCGCGGCGCCGAGCCCGGCCACCGCGAGCAGCACGAGGTAGACGGCGCACACCCAGTACGGTTCGCCGACCCCGGCCCACGCGATCACCAGCAGTCCCACCAACTGCACCGCGGGCACCCCGAGGTTGCCGCCGCCCGCGTTCAGACCGAGGGCCCAGCCCTTGAGGCGCTGCGGATAGAAAGCGTTGATGTTCGTCATCGACGACGCGAAGTTGCCGCCGCCGAGCCCGGCGAGTGCGGCGCACACCAGATACAACCACAGCGGCTGACCCGGATTCGCGAGAAGGACGATCGTCGCCATCACCGGCACGGTCAGCACGACGGCCGAGAAGACCGTCCAGTTGCGGCCGCCGAATCGCGATGTCGCCAGGGTGTACGGGAAACGCAGCAGAGACCCGGTGAGGGTGGCCACGGCTCCGATGAGGAACTTGTCCCCCGCCGAGATGCCGTAGACGTCCGACGGCATGAACAGCACCATCACCGACCACAGCGTCCAGACGGAGAATCCGACGTGCTCGGCGACCACCGACCAGATCAGGTTGCGCCGCGCGATCGCCGATCCGCCCGCCTCCCATGCCGCGGTGTCCTCCGGATCCCAGTCGGTGATCGTCCTCGACGCGAATACTGCTCGTCGTTCTCGGGGTCGGGTGTGAGCTGGTCCCATCCGCACGCGGTGCCTCCTTCGTCCTCCCGGGCATTCGACCGGGTCGCGATCGACGCTAGGCAGGCGGTGTTGCGGGCGGTCGCCGCGGCGATCACGGGCGCGTAATGAAGCCCTCACCGACATGCGGGGAGCCGTGTGAGCAGCCTGAAACACGGCGGAATGCCGCAGTTCCGACGGTTCCGAGATGTTCCCAGAATGCTGCCAGTCGCGCGCCAGATCCTCCACAGACGGGGTCCATAAATTCATCTGTGTCGGACGCGAGATACGCGAGCGGAAATAGCCGCCGAGCCGACCGGATAAGGAGAATGACATGGCATTCGACAACAACCGCCGCCCCGAGCAGAACAACCGTCAGAACTTCGGATTCGCGCACCCCGCTCCGCGTCGGCGTCGTGAGCGTCGGTGGGATGCCCGCAATCACCGCTGGTACTGGATCTGGGTCCGCTGACCAGGTGTGAACTGATCGGGTTCCACACCCTCGGATGCGCCGGTCCCGGAAATGTATTCCGGGACCGGCGCATCGGCATTTCTTTTGAAGAGAATCGGTCCGTTTCATCGATTACAGGAGATCACCCAAATGACATTTCTCACCGCGATGCGCCGATTCTCCCATTTCGCCTCCGGACATCGCGTCGCACTGAGCGGTGCCGCATTCTTTCTACTGGTCGCAGCCGCATGCGACGCCGTCGGCGTGTTCTTCCTATCCGACGTCGTCGACGGTGCCCTCGGTTCCTCCGACTGGCAGTCGTTCGCGCGTCTCGCCGCACTGTGGCTCGCCGTGACCGCGGTCAGCGTCGGTGCCGACTACGTCGGCACCCTCCTGTCGACGGTGGCCTCCGAAGGTGTGGTGCTCCGGCTCCGCACCGCTCTGTTCGCACACGTCCAGCGGTTGGCACCGATCACGCATCGGCGCCGCGGGCTCGGCGACCTCGTCGTGCGGCATTCGAGCGACCTGGAAGCCGTCGAGCACTTGATCGGCACCGGGATGATGTCCCTGGCGGTGGCGGCCGCCAACGCGCTGGGTCTGATCGTTGCCGCGTTCGTCATGAGCCCGGTCGTCGCGGGGGTCGCACTGGCCGCATGCCCGGCCCTGTGGGCGGTCTCGTCGTTCTTCGGGAGGCGCCAGAGCCGGACGACGCACGCCGAGCGCGCCGCGAACAGTGACATCGCCGACGCCGTCTACTCCGCGCTGGCCGGCCACGAGACCACCGTCGCGTACAACCGCGAGCGCGACGAGGCCGACGAGCTGGAGCGTCACGGCCGCCGATGGGCGCGCACCCGGGTGTCGCAGACGCGCATCGAAGCCGGCTTCGGCGGAGTGCTCGGCTTCGCGCAGGTGTGTCTGTCGCTCACCGTCACCCTCGTCGGCGTCTGGCAGGTGCGTGAGGGCGCACTCAGCGTCGGCCAGCTGCTGGCACTGTCGGGCTACCTGGCGATGCTGTATCCCAAGCTCCAGCAGATCGCCGACGTGCGGCTCGCGGTGGCCGAGGCATGCGTGAGCGCCGAGCGGATCGCGGAGATCCTCGACGAACCGGTGCACCGTGCCGAACTCGGCGACGCGCGGCCGCTGCCACCGGTCCCGAGTGGCGCCCCCGTGCCGGTGCGGCTCGACGGCGTCTGCTTCGCGTACGAGGGCAGGCAGATCCTCCGAGGCGTCGACCTGGAGTTGCGGCCGGGTGTCATCACGGCTCTCATCGGCCCCAGCGGCACCGGCAAGTCGACGCTCGCATCGCTGATCTGCGCGCTGGAGGATGCGGAGTCCGGCACCGTCACCGTCGGCGGCCACGACGTGTCCGAGGTGACCGGCGCGTCGGTCCGCGAACAGGTCACGCTGCTGCCGCAGACGGCCCACATCCGGCCGGGGACGGTGGCCGACAACATCGCGTTCGGCCGTCCGACGGCAGGCCGGGAGGAGATCATCGAGGCGGCGCGCGACGCCGGCGCCCATCGGTTCATCGCCGCGCTGCCGGACGGATACGACACCGTGCTCGCCGGCGACGGCTTGGAACTGTCCGGCGGACAGCGCCGACGGATCACCATCGCGCGGGCGATGCTCCGGAACACGCCCGTCCTGATCCTCGACGAGCCGACGGCCGCGCTCGACGACGAGTCGGTCGCCGGAGTGATCGGGCCGCTGCGCCGACTGGCCCGCGGACGCACCACCCTGCTCATCACCCACGATTCGCGGCTGACCGCGATCGCCGACGAGGTGGTGCGACTCGAGGACGGGCGAATCCGCCGGGTGTCAGCTGCGCAGGTCGAGCACGCCGAGCGCGTTGCCGAGGATGGTGCCGAGATACAGGACCCCGTCGCGCTCCGCGACGGCGGTGACGAAACCGAAATCGAGGTCGTCGATCCGCACCTCGCGGGCCATCGTGCCGTCGAAGTCGAAGGCCTGTACCCAGACCACCTCCTCCGGCGTCGGTCCGACACCCTGCGGGGCCCGCGCGAGCACCTTCCGGGCCCGCAGCGGAAGCCGGAAGATGCCCTCCAGCACAGCATTCCGCGGTGAGGCGAGCGCCACCCACAGTCGCCCGTCGCTGCCGATCGACATGTTGTCCGGATAACCGCCCAGACCGTCGAGGAAGACCTCGGAGGTGCCCGCCGCCGGTCCGGTGAGCCAGTACCGCGAGATCCGGGAGGCCCCCGTCTCCGCGACCAGCACGTAGTCCTCACCGGGGCCCAGGACCACGCCGTTCGCGAACTGCAGATCGTCGCGCAGCACCTGGACCTCACCGCTCGGCGACAGTCGCATGAGCCTGCCGGTCCCGGAGTGCTCGATGATGTCCGCCCGCCAGCGGTCGAACATGAAGTTCTGAGACGACGACGAGAAGTACAGCGTTCCGTCGGAGGCGTGGGCGACGTTGCTGGCGAACCGCAGCGGCCTGCCGTCCACCGTGTCGACGAGCACTCGTGCGCGCGAGCGATCCGGATCCAGGACGAGCAGCCCGCGATCGTGGTCGCAGATGTAGATCGAACCGTCGGCACCGTAGTCGAGGCCGAGGAGCCGTCCGGCGGTGTCGGCCAGCACGCTGATCTCCCCCGTCGACGGCTCCACCGACAGCAGACGACCGTCGTCGAGTCCGGTCACGACCCGCCCGTCGGGCAGGCAGATCACGTCCTCGGGTGCGGTTCCGGGAAGGGCGATGCGGCGAAACGAGGTCACGGCCAAGTCTTAGCAGCAAATCGGCGGCGGTGTGTCCGACCCGCCGCTTTATATGCATCGGAGTTCATATGAACCCTATTGCATAGAACTAAGGTGCATTGTTACGGTGTCACGCATGGCACTCGAGCACGCGATCCTCGTCTCGCTCTCCGAGCGGCCCGGGACCGGGTACGAGATCGGGCAACAGTTCTCGCGGTCGATCGGATACTTCTGGTCGGCTACGCACCAGCAGATCTATCGGACGCTCAAGAAGCTGCACTCCGACGGGCTGGTGAGCTTCGAGTCCGTGGCACAGGACGGCCGCCCGGACAAGAAGGTGTACACGCTCTCGCAGGCGGGACGCGACATGCTCGCCGAGTGGGTGAACAGCCCGACGCCGCTCCCGCCGCTGCGCAGCGATCTCGGAGTCAAGCTGCGCGCCGCCGATCTCGGCGACCTGCCGACGGTGATGGCCGAACTCCGCGCCCACCGCGACGAGGCCGCCGCGATGCTCGAGGTGTATCGGGGATGGGTGGAGCAGTACTACCCCGATCCCGATGCCCTCTCCGGACGCAAGCTGAACCAGTACCTGGTGCTCCGCGGCGGAGTCCGGATGAGCGAGCAGACCGTCGACTGGTGCGACGAGGTGCTCGACCGCTTCCAGCGCGAACTCGAGCGCTCTGCCGCCGTCGCCGCCCCGCAGCACTGAATTCCACAGAAACCACTGCATCCCACCGAGACCCACAACGAGAAAGGTCGCCCAATGACAGCCCAGACGGCGCCCAACGCCCACTTCCCCAGACTGTTCGAACCGCTTCGGATCGGCGGGATCACGCTCGACAACCGCGTCGTCATGGGATCGATGCACACCGGCCTGGAGGACCGGTTGTGGGACACGCCCAAACTCGCCGCCTACTACGCCGAACGCGCCCGCGGCGGCGTCGGGCTCATCATCACGGGCGGTTTCGCACCGTCGCGCACCGGCCAGCTGCTGCCCTTCGCGGGCAAGATGACGAACCGCGCCGATGTGCTCCGGCACCGCGAGTTCACCAAGGCCGTCCATGCCGAGGGCGGAAAGATCGCCCTGCAGATCATTCACGCGGGGCGCTACGGGTATACGCCCTTCAAGGTTGCCGCCGGCAGCGAGCCGAGCCCGATTCACCCGTTCAAACACCTCAAGATGACCGAGCAGATCATCTGGCATGTGATCCGCTCATTCGGCACCGCGGCGCAGCTCGCGCACCGAGCCGGCTACGACGCGATCGAGCTGATGGGCGGCGAGGGATACCTGATCAACCAGTTCCTCTGCCCGCACACCAACGACCGCACCGACAAGTGGGGCGGCAGCACCGAGAACCGTCAGCGCTTCCTCGTCGAGATCATCAAGGACGTGCGCAGGAAGGTGCCGCGCGAATTCCCGGTCATCCTGCGCCAGAGCGTCGCCGACTTCGTGAAGAACGGACAGACCTTCGACGAGATCGCACTGCTCGCCAAGCGGGCCGAGGAACACGGCGTCGACGCCATCAACACCGACATCGGCTGGCACGAGGCCCAGGTACCGACGATCGTGACGTCGGTACCGCGGGGCGCGTTCGTCAAGTTCACCGAGCGGCTGCGCGATGTGGTGGACATCCCGCTGATCGCGTCCAACCGCATCAACACCCCGGACTTCGCCGAGGAGATCCTCGAGCGCGGCAAGGTGGACGCGGTGTCGATGGCCCGCCCGCTGCTGGCCGACCCGGAGTTCGTCGACAAGGCGCGCACCGGCCGCGCCGACGAGATCAACACGTGCATCGGCTGCAATCAGGCGTGCCTGGATCACGCCTTCGTCGGTCAGAAGGTCTCGTGCCTGCTGAACCCGCGCGCCGGCCGCGAGACGGTCCTCACCCTGGGGGCCACCCGCACGGCCAAGCGGGTGGCCGTCGTCGGAGCCGGTCCCGCCGGGCTGTCGGCGGCCGTCTCCGCCGCGCAGCGCGGCCACCGCGTCGACCTCTACGAGGCCGGGCCGGCCATCGGCGGGCAGTTCTCCATCGCCGCCCGCATCCCCGGCAAGGAGGAGTTCAACGAGACCATCCGGTACTTCACCCGCCAGCTCGAGATCAACCACGTCGCCGTTCACCTCGACACCCGGGTGGGCGCACAGGAGCTCATCGACGGCGGGTACGACCAGGTGATCGTCGCGACCGGCGTGGTCCCGCGCGTGCCTGCGATCGACGGCATCGACCACCCGATGGTCATGTCGTACGCCGACGCGGTCCTCGGCCACCGCGAGGTCGGCAAGCGCGTGGCCGTCATCGGTGCGGGCGGCATCGGATTCGACGTCACCGAATTCCTCACCACCGATGAGTCGCCGACACTGAACCTCAAGGAATGGGAGCAGGAGTGGGGCGTCACCGACGACCTCGACACTCCCGGCTTCCTGACCGAGCCGAGGCCGATGCCCGCCGTGCGCGAGGTGTACATGGTGCAGCGCAAGCCGGGCAAGCAGGGCAAGTCGCTCGGCAAGACCACCGGCTGGGTGCATCGTGCCGCGGTCAAGATGAAGGGCGTCGAACAGATCTCCGGCGCCACCTACGACAGGATCGACGACGCCGGCCTGCACATCACGCTGCACGACAAGGAGGGCAACGAGGTCGGCAAGCGCCTGCTCGAGGTGGACAACGTCGTCGTCTGCGCCGGTCAGGAATCGGTGCGCGACTTGGTCGACCCGCTGACCGCGGCCGGTGTGATCACCCACGTCATCGGCGGTGCCGACCTCGCGTCCGAACTCGACGCCAAGCGCGCCATCCGGCAGGGCACGGAGGTCGCCGCGGGCTTGCCGTGAGGTGCTGCTCTCTACGATGACTCGGTACCCGCATCGGAACGACGGCGCCCGCAACCAGAAGAGAAGAGCCCGAATGAACGAGAACGAGATCGTCATGATCGCCACCTTCCCGAACATCCCGGAGGAGAACGTCGCCGCGTTCACGGCGGCCGTCGCCGAGTCCCTCGACGCGGTGCGGACGGAGAAGGGCAACCTGCAGTACGACTGGTTCATGGACGACGACCGCAGCCGATGCGTGGTGCTGGAGCGCTACCGAGACGCGGCGGCGGTGGTCGAACACGTCGGCAATGTGGCCGAGGTCCTTCCGCGGCTGGCTCAGCTCGGGGGCGGGGTGGAGATCGACGTACTCGGCACGCTCCCCGCGGACCTGCACGCCGCACTCGAATCCCGCGTGCGAGCGATCCACGGTCTCGTCGCGGGCAAGTAGCCGACACCTTTCGGCCGATGTCCGAGGCCGTCGATACGATGTGGCCCATGTTGATGCCGCCTCGTTCGTCTGCCCGCGCCGTGGTCACCGGAGCGTCCTCCGGCATCGGAATGGCGTTGGCGCGGACGCTCGCCGCTCGCGGCCACTCGGTGATCCTGGTGGCGCGGCGGGAGAACGTACTTCATGAGCTCGCCATCGAACTGCGGTCGCGATTCCAGGTGGACGCGGACGTGCGGGCGGCGGACCTCTCCGATCTCGACGCGGTCGACGCACTGTGCGACGAACTGTCGAGTCGCGAGATCTCCATCCTCTGCAATAACGCGGGGATCGCGACCTTCGGGCCGCTCGCCGGCCTCGACTCCGCATACGAGCGCGCCCAGGTCCGGCTCAACGCGAACGCCGTGCACGATCTCACTCTCGCGGTTCTTCCGCAGATGGTCGAACGCGGCTCCGGCGGCATCCTGATGGTCGGCTCCGCCGCAGGCAATATGCCGATTCCCAACAATGCGACGTATGCGGCGACGAAGGCCTTCGTCAACACCTTCAGCGAGTCGCTGCGCGGGGAACTCAAAGACACCGGGGTGCACGTCACACTGCTGGCTCCGGGACCGGTCCGCACGCACACCCCCACCGCCGAGGAGGCGTCGATCGTCGACAAGCTGGTCCCGGGCTTCCTCTGGCACGATTCCCAGAAGGTAGCGGAGATGAGCCTGGATGCGTTGAGCCGCAACAAGATGCGCGTGGTTCCGGGGACACTGAGCAAGGCGATGTCCGTGGCCGGCGGCTATTCGCCGCGTGCCGTGGTCGCGCCGATCGTCGGCAAGTTCTACAGCAAGCTCGGCGAAGGCGAGTAGCTCGTACCGCGCACGCGGACAGACGGCGGCACGCCGTCCCGATTACAGTTGATCGAGTGCAAGACAAACTCGTGTGGATCGACTGTGAGATGACCGGACTGGATATCGGCTCGGACAAGCTCATCGAAATCGCCGCTCTCGTCACCGACAGCGACTTGAACATCATCGGCGAGGGGGTCGACCTCGTCATCCACGCCGACGACGAGGCCCTCGCGGGCATGCCCGAGGTGGTCGCCAAGATGCATGCCGACTCCGGGCTCACCGAAGAGGTGCGCGCCTCCACCGTCACGCTCGCCGAAGCGGAGAAGGCGGTTCTGGACTACCTGCGCGAGCACATCACCACGGCCGGCGCGGCCCCGCTCGCGGGCAACTCCATCGGCACCGATCGCGGCTTCATCGCCCGGGACATGCCCGAGCTGAACGCCTACCTGCACTATCGGATGGTGGACGTCAGCTCGATCAAGGAGCTGTGCCGTCGCTGGTACCCGCCGATCTACTTCGGTCAGCCGCAGAAGGGGCTCGCCCATCGCGCACTCGCCGACATCCGCGAATCGATCCGGGAACTGCGCTACTACCGCGAGACCGCCTTCGTTCCCGCCCCCGGCCCCGACGCGAAGACCCTCGAAGAGGTCGTCGAACGGCTTGGCCCCGCGTAAACACGCTGGTCAGGAACCGATTGGAGTTTCTGGGTGAAAACCGGCTAGAGTATGAGCCTGGCTCGGCAAACAACGTGTGAACGCTGTGCAGCTGCGCCGATGGTGAGTGTAGTTCAGTTGGTAGAGCACCAGGTTGTGATCCTGGCTGTCGCGGGTTCGAGTCCCGTCACTCACCCCGAAGAACGACGAGGGCCCGGACGGCGAGAACGCCGACCGGGCCCTCGTCGCATATCGCACGGACTCCTCACCCCACGGGGGTTAAAGGCCAAAATGTGTGTACAGATACGCTGGTTTCCGGTGTCTGACCTCGACTGACAGTGCGCCGGACATGCTTTGAAAGCATGTTCGGTGTCAGGTTCTCGGAATTCCCCCTCATGTGGTGTATGCGGCCGCAAGCTCGTCAAGAACGGAACCACCAGCGCCGGCCGCACCCGCTGGCGCTGCAAAGACTGCGGCGCCTCCAGCACCCAGAAACGCCCCGACATCACCCGCAAAGCCGAACTCACCGCGTTCCTCACCTGGCTCCTGCACGGCCGACAACCCGACCACATCAGCGCACGCACGTTCCGCCGATCACGCTCCTGGTGCTGGAACATCGAAGTCCCACCACCTGCACCCCCGACTGAGCCGGCCCAGGTATTGATGCTCGATGGCACCTACTTCCAATCCTGGTGCCTGCTGATCGCCTTCGACGGCACCCACGTCGTCGACTGGCAATGGTGCGACCGCGAGAAGAAGATCGCCTGGCAGCAAATCCTGCAACGCCAACCCGCCCCGCACGTCGCGGTCATCGACGGTGGCCGCGGCCTGCTCGCCGCGATCGCTGACGATTGGCCCACCACTCGAGTCCAGCGCTGCTACTTCCACATCTTCCAGACCGTGCGCCGCCACCACACCTTCAAACCCCGACTCGATGCTGCCCGTGAAATTGTCACTCTGACAACCGCTTTGATGAACATCCGCAATTCCGAGCAGGCCGTGCTCTGGCTTCAGGCCTACAACGACTGGGAAATCAAGCACGACCGATTCCTCCGGCACCGGACCTACGCCCGCCCGCACGCTGTGCGCCCGAAGGGCGTCGCCGAGACCAGCACCTGGTGGTACACCCACCGCGACCTACGCAAGACCCGAGGACTGTTCCGGCGGCTGATCTCAGAAGAGCACCTGTTCACCTGGATCGACCCCCGCCTGACCGATGAAGAGCACCCCCTGCCGCGGACCACCTCACCGCTCGAAGGCGGCCCCAACAAAGGTCTCAAAGACCTGTTCCGCGCTCACCGAGGACTTCTGACCGAGCACGCCCGCCGAGCCGCCGAATGGAAGCTCAACAGCCTCACCGCCCACCCACACGATCCGTGGAGCCTGGTCCGCGAAGAGCACCACAACCCACCACCGCAGCGACCGAAGGAAACGCCCGTCGAGGACGAGCAGATCGGGCCCGCCGCCTACGACACAGGCTTCAACTGGGAAGACGGCAACGGCATCCAACACGGATGGGGAGGCCGAAACCGGTAAACCACCCGACGCCACGCCCGAACCGTACACACATTCTGGCCTTTAACCCCCCCACGGGCAAGAACATCCCGGCATGCAGAACGCCCCGGATCTCGCGAGAGATCCGGGGCGTTCCGTGTGTCTAAGTCTTTAGACTGCTGTCACGTTCGTCGCCTGGGGGCCCTTGGCGCCCTGCTCCAGGTCGAACTCGACCCGCTGTGCTTCCTCCAGGTTGCGGAATCCTCCGCCGGAGATAGCCGAGTAGTGGACGAAGACGTCTTCACTACCGCTGTCGGGAGCGATGAAGCCGAAGCCCTTTTCGCCATTGAACCACTTGACGGTTCCTTGTGCCATGCTGTGTTACTGCTTTCTTCAGATTGCAGGGGGCAAAATCTGCCCACCCGCTTCATAGAGCATCTCACAGATCTGCGAACTTCGCAGTGCCGTGGCTCACCGCGCCCGTATCGAGCACAGATGCCCAGCGGTCAGGTGATCGATACCCGCTGCAGGTCCTGGCCGATCACCACCTCGCCGCCGTAGCCATTCGAGGCCCAGTTCTTCCAGCGCTCTCGGTCGATCGGCGTCTGCGAGACGCGGTGGGTTACCGCACCGCGGAGACGTGCGCGCACGTCGACCTCGCCGACGGCACCGTGGAGCGCGCCGAGGTGGTGATCGCGGGACCGTCCCCGCCGAGACCCCGCGCGCCGCGGGCGTCGATCTGTCGGAAGTGGACGTCTACGTAGGGCCTCGGGGCCACTTCGTGCACTACGGCCTGCGTGGCGGAGCGATGCTCAACCAGGTGTACGTCTTCGAGTCGCCGAAGGCCCTCGCCGGCGAAGAGGACTGGGGCACCCCCGATGAGCTGGACGCGGCCTTCGAGCACACCGTCGACTTCGTCCGCGACGAAGTGGCCCACATGTGGCGCGACAAGTGGTGGCGCATGTTCGACCGGGAACCGCTCGACGACTGGGTGCACGGCCGTATCGCACTGCGCCCGGCACCGGCGCGCCGACGGCGGCGTCGACTGGGACGCCGCGCTCGCCGGGTACAACGCGGTCCGTCTGGAGCACTGCCGCCGGGCACTGACCACGTCCCGGGCCTGGGGTGAGCTCTGGCACCTGGACGGCGAGTCACGCGCCACGGCCCTGGATCCCGAGGACGAGCCCGCGATGTTCACTCCGGTTCCGCTGTCGACCGCGGACGCCCTCATCCCGCGCGAGGGTTCCGGCGCGCCGTCATGACCGGCAGACGACGGACGGCCGATGGTCGATGACCATCGGCCGTCCGTCGGTCGTCACCGGGGTGGGCGCGTACCTCAGCCGCGCGCCTGCTCCAGTGCCGTGTTGAGCGTCTCGCTCGGGCACATCACCTTCTCCAGCTTCGCGGAGTCGGCGAGGTAGTAGCCGCCGAGATCGACCGAGTGGCCCTGGACCGCGGCGATCTCGTCGACGATGCGCTGCTCGTCGGCGGCCAGCTTCTCGGCCAGCGGAGCGAAGTGCGCGGCCAGTTCCGCGTCCTGCGTCTGCGCCGCCAGCTCCTGTGCCCAGTACATCGCCAGGTAGAACTGGCTGCCGCGGTTGTCGAGCTCGCCGGTCTTGCGCGACGGCGACTTCCGGTTGTCGAGCAGCTTGCTGGTCGCCGCGTCGAGCGTGGTGGCGAGGACCGCGGCCTTCTCGTTGTCGTACTTGCGGCCCATGTCCTCCAGGCTTGCGGCCAGCGCCAGGAACTCGCCCAGCGAATCCCAGCGGAGGTGATTCTCCTCGACCAACTGCTTGACGTGCTTGGGCGCGGAGCCGCCCGCACCGGTCTCGTAGAGTCCGCCGCCGGCCATCAGCGGCACGATCGAGAGCATCTTGGCGCTGGTGCCCAGCTCCAGGATCGGGAACAGGTCGGTCAGGTAGTCGCGCAGGATGTTGCCGGTCACCGAGATGGTGTCGAGACCGCGCCAGGCGCGCTCGAGGGTGTAGCGCATGGCGCGCACCTGGGACATGATCTGGATGTCCAGGCCCTCGGTGTCGTGGTCCTTCAGGTACTTCTTGACCAGCGTGATCAGGTTGTTCTCGTGCGGACGGTACGGGTCGAGCCAGAACACCGCGGGCATCCCCGAGGCGCGCGAACGCGTGACGGCCAGCTTGACCCAGTCCTGGATCGGCGCGTCCTTGACGATGCACATGCGCCAGATGTCGCCGGCCTCGACGTTCTGCGACAGAAGCACCTCGCCGGTGCCCGCGTCGACGATGTTGGCGACGCCGTCCTGCGGGATCTCGAAGGTCTTGTCGTGCGAGCCGTACTCCTCGGCCTTCTGCGCCATCAGTCCGACGTTCGGCACCGTGCCCATGGTGGTGGGGTCGAACGCGCCGTTGGTCTTGCAGAAGTTGATGATCTCCTGGTAGATCCGCGCGAAGGTCGACTCCGGCATCACCGCCTTGGTGTCCTTCTTGCGGCCGTCGGCGCCGTACATCTTGCCGCCGATGCGGATCATGGCAGGCATCGACGCGTCGACGATCACATCGCTGGGCGAGTGGAAGTTCGAGATGCCGCGCGCCGAGTCGACCATCGCCAACTCCGGGCGATGCTCGTGGCAGCGGTGCAGATCCTCGATGATCTCCTCGCGCTTGGACGCGGGCAGTGTGTCGATCTTCTCGTAGAGGTCCACGAGGCCGTTGTTGACGTTGACGCCGAGTTCGTCGAAGAGAGCGCCGTGCTTGGCGAAGGCGTCCTTGTAGAACACCTTGACGCAGTGGCCGAAGACGATCGGGTGCGAGACCTTCATCATGGTGGCCTTGACGTGGAGCGAGAACATGACGCCGGTCTCCTTGGCGTCGTTGAGCTGCTCCTCGTAGAACTCGAGCAGCGCCTTCTTGCTCATGAACATGCTGTCGATGACGTCGCCCTCGTCCAGCGGCACCGTCTTCATCACGTGCGTCTCGCCGTCGGCGGTCACCACCTCCATGCGCGCCTCGCACGCGTGGTCCATGATCATCGACTTCTCGCCCGCGTAGAAGTCGCCGTGCGTCATGTGCGCCACGTGCGACTGCGAGGCCATCGACCACTTACCCATGCTGTGCGGGTTCTTGCGCGCGTACTCCTTGACGGCCTTCGGCGCGCGCCGGTCGGAGTTACCTTCGCGGAGAACGGGATTGACCGCACTGCCCAGACATGCCGAGTAGCGGTTGCGGATCTCCTCCTCCTCCGGGGTCTTCGGATCCTGGGGGTAGTCCGGGACCGCGTAACCCTTGGCCTGCAGCTCGTGGATGGCCGCGTTCAGCTGCGGAACCGATGCGCTGATGTTGGGGAGCTTGATGATGTTGGTGTCGGGCTTCTGCGTCAGCCGACCGAGCTCGGCGAGATTATCGGGCACCTTCTGCTCGTCGGTCAGATAGTCCGGGAACGCGGCGAGGATGCGCGCTGCTACCGAGATGTCACTGGTCTGGACGTCGATGCCGGCGGGTTCTGCGAACGTGCGGATGATCGGCAGGAACGCGGAGGTCGCGAGTCGCGGTGCCTCGTCGGTGAGGGTGTAGATGATCGTCTGGTCCGTGGAGGCCATAGGTGGAAACCTCTTATCTGATCGTCGTTCTTGTGGAACTCTCTGATATTTAGTCGCATCCATTGTCCCGCTGCCGGTGATTCAAAACGACTCGACTCGCGAATGCGAGACGTTGCACACACTTCTGATTCCGCTGACCTGCGTCGCTAGCTGTAGTAAGCGGCACAAACCCTCGCCCACACGGCGCCGGCGTCAGTCCGGCCATACCCCCGACGTCCCCCGGCGATGAGAGCCCAGCAGATGGGTGTCGACGATTCCGACCGCCTCCATCAGCGCGTACATCGTGGTCGGTCCGACGAAGGAGAAGCCTTCGCGTCTCAGCGCTTTCGCCAGCGCCTTCGACTCGGGCGACTGGGTGGGCACGTCCGCGTGCGTGCGCGGACGCGGCGTCTCGTCGGGCCGGAAGCTCCAGATGAACTCGGCCAGACCGCCCTTCTCGCGCAGCGACAGGGTGGCCCCGGCGTTGGTGATCGCGGCGAGGATCTTCGCTCGGTTGCGCACGATCCCGGCGTCGTTCATCAGTCGGGCGACGTCGGCCTCGCCGTAGCGGGCCACGCGTTCCGGATCGAAGCCGTCGAAGGCCCGGCGGAACGCGGGGCGTTTGCGCAGAATCGTCGCCCACGACAGCCCCGACTGGAAGGCCTCGAGACTGAGTCGTTCGTAGAGGCCCTGCTCATCACGCACGGGCACACCCCACTCGGTGTCGTAGTACTCGCGAAGGAGCGGATCGGTGCTCGCCCACACCGGGCGCGCGAGGCCGTCGTCGCCGACCACCAGGCCGGAGCCGGTGACGTCCTCGGGTTCTGCAGTCATGGTGTCCTTCCTGAAATCCTCACTCGCCCGTCACCGGCTTCGGCTCGCCATCACTCCGACAGCCCGGTGACCCGCATGGTGATGTTGATCCGGCCCGCCGCGAGACCGCAGTCGTCCGGCGCGGTGCCCGGATGGATGCGCTGCACGCCGTGATACGCCAGCCGCAACGGTCCGCCGAAGACGAACAGGTCCCCCGACTCCAGGTCGAAGTCCCGGTACGGTCGACTCCGGTTCTCGGTGTTGCCGAACCGGAAACGCGCCGTATCGCCGATCGACAGCGAGACCACCGGCTCGCGCGACACCTCGTCCCGGTCCTGATGCATCCCCATCCTCGCGCCGGCGTCGTAGTAGTTCACAAGCGCCGTGTCGGGCGTGTACCGCTCGGCGCTCGGATCGCCGGCCGCCGTCAGCGCCTGGCGCCCCAGCCGCACCATCCAGTCCGGGAAGCCGAGCACCCGGCGCCCGTTGACGTCGACGGCGTCGCGCGAGTACCGGTACGGACGCCAATGCCAGCCGAGGCAGACGGTCCGCACGCTCATCCGATGCTCCCCGATGCGCGCCGAATGCGGCGGCACCGGTCCGGCCGCCCACCGGCGGTACTGCGCGACCAACCACCGCTGCTGGTGCGGCGTGAGCCACCCGCGGACCAGCGCCGCGCCGTCCGGGAGCTCGGGCGGCGGCCGCCCCGGATCGTCGTCGCCGAAGAGCGAGTTCGGGCTCCCGTTCACGCGACACGCTCCAGCGTCAGCAGTGCCGTCTTCGCTTCGACGCCCCCCAGATAGCCGCCGAGGCTCCCGTCGGCGCGCAGCACCCGATGGCATGGGACGACGACGGGCAACGGGTTGGTGGCGCATGCGGTGCCGACCGCGCGCACGGCCCCCGGGTTACCCACCGACTCGGCGACCTCCCGGTACGACTGCGTGTGCCCGTACCCGATGTGCGGCAGATACCGCTGCACCGTCTGCCGGAAGCCGGACGACAGCCGGAAGTCCAGCGCCACGTCGAATTGCCGGCGCCGGCCGCGGAAGTACTCGTCCAACTGTGCTGCGACGACGTCGAGCCGACGCGGCGCGCGAAGTATCCGGGAACTCACCTTCGCGGCCAGAACGTCCAGCACCGCGTCGAAGTCCTCGCTCTCGAACGCGATGCGGACCAATCCGGCCTCGGTGGCGGCCAGGAGCAGCGGCCCGATCGGGGTCTCGACCGTCCGATACGCCACGTCCAGCAGCGCGTTCTCGTCAGCGGCTGTCGTGAGCCGGGCGTGCAGCCGGCCGAGGTCGTCCGGTGCGACCGGGAACAGGTCCGTCATCGCGGGCCTCCCTTCTCCGAGCAGGTGCCGGTGGTGCCGTAGGTCTTGCGCAGGGATCTGATGCCGTCGGCGGCGGCGCGCCGGACCGCCGCGGGCGTTCCGCCGATGATCTCGGCCGTCTCGACGTGACTGAGCCGAGCGAGGTAGTGGTAGCCGACCGCCAGACGCTGCCGGGGCGGGAGGTCGGCGACCGCGTCCCACACGTCCGCGTCCCCGGTTCCCGGCAGCCCGTATTGCGACTCCCGTTCGGGCACCTCGTCGATCGGCACCGCGTTCCGCGCACGCGCCCGGATGACGTCGATCGCCTTCCGTTGCGCCACCCGGACCAGCCAGGCTTCGACGTCGGTGCCCTCCTCCAGATCCGGCCACGCTCGCAGCGCCGCCAGAAAGGTCTCCGACCACGCGTCGTCCGCATCCGGGCCGGCACCGAGCACACCGCGGCACACGCGCAGCACAACGGCTCCGTGCTGCGCGACGATCCGGTCGAAGGGCTCCCTCATCGTGGATCGTCAGAACAGGCGGGCATCGGACACCTCCGGCGGTTCTTCGATCTCCAGCAGCCGACGTTTGCGATCCAGCCCGCCGGCGTACCCGGTGAGCGAGCCGTCCGCGCCGATCACGCGGTGGCACGGAATGATCACGCTGATCGGGTTGCGGCCCACGCACTGACCGACGCGCTGTGCCAGGCGCGGGTTGCCGAGCCTGCGCGCGAGCTCACCGTACGTCGTCGTCTCCCCGTACGGGATCTCTCTCAGCATCGCCCACACCCGTTCGGAGAAATCGTCTCCGGAGGTCGCGATCTCGACGTCGAACTCACGCCGGTCGCCGGCGACGTACTCGTCGAGTTCCCGGGCCGCCTGGACGAACACCGGGTCGTCGGCGGCGGTCGGCTCCCCGTACTCCGTTTCGGGCGGCAGATGCCAGTGGTGGGGGAAGTAGACGGCTGTCAGTGCCGAGCCGTCGGCGACCATGGTCAACCGGCCCAGTTCGGTGTCCACCACCGCGTGTCGTCTCGTCATCGCACTCACCTCGCTTTCCATTCATAGAGCAGACGTTCTGGCGACGCCGAGTGTGAGGTCCCAGTGGCGTCGATCATGTGTGTCGTACCGGTAAGGTGTCGAGCGCCATGTACACCACCGACGACGCCCGCGACTTCGAACTCGATCCGCGCCCGGCACGAGTGGTCGCCTTCGGGTCGCAACTGGTCTTCGGCTCCGTCGGTCTCAACGCGGCCATGCCCGTCTACGAAGAGGCCGGTGTCCGTTGTGCGGCCGTTCCCACACTCGTCCTGAGCAATCTCCCCCATTACCCGTCGGTGCAGACCGTCGAGGTCACGCCGGAATGGATCGACGCCGCCCTGCGCGACCTCGGCGCCACGGGCGCCCTGCGCGCGGTGGAGGCGATAGCCGTCGGCTATCTGGCGTCGCCGGGACAGGCGCACGCCATCGCCGCGTGGTACCGCTCACTCGACGAGCGCGAGCGTCCGCCGCTGATCCTCGATCCGACCTTCGGCGACTCGGACGTCGGCTTCTACACCGACCCCGCCGTCGCCCCGGCACTCCGCGACGCGCTGGTGCCGCTGGCGGCGGTACTCACGCCGAACCGATTCGAACTCGAGCACCTCGTCGGCCCCGAACACCCCGCCGGCGAAGCCTCGGATGAGGCCGACTCCGGCATCACCGGCCTGGCACGCAGACTCCTCCTCCCCGCCGGCCGCGCGCCCTCCGATCACTGCACCGTGATCGTGACGGGCGTGCACACCGACGCGGGCGTGATCGACAACCTCATCGTGACCGCCGACGAGCAGCGGACCGTGTCGGGCCCGGAGATCGCGACCTGGGCGAAGGGACTCGGCGACACCTTCACCGCCGCACTGGTGACCCGCCTCCTCACCGGCGACGACGTTCACGCCGCGGTCGCCGCCGCGGCGGCTCGCGTCCGGTACGCGATCGAACACCGGTGACCGAGCACCCGCTCGGCGAAAGCACCCAGACGGCGACCGCGTCGCACTAGGGTCGACACCGTGAGCCGCTCGAACAGTTCTCCGGCCGACGATCGCGTCACTGCGCGGGTCCTCGTCTACTCCGACGACTCCGGCACCCGCCGCCAGGTCCTCAGCGCACTCGGCGAACGCCTCCACCCCGACCTTCCCGATCTGGAGTACATCGAGGTGGCCACCGCGCCGATGGTGCTCGCTCACCTCGACGAGGGGACGGTCGATCTCGCGGTGCTCGACGGCGAGTCCGCGCCCACCGGCGGGCTCGGTCTGGCCAAGCAGATCCGCGACGAATACGACCCGTGCCCCCCGCTGCTCGTGCTCATCGCTCGCCGGGCCGACCGCTGGCTCGCCGACTGGTCGCGGGCCGACGCCACCGCCGATCTCCCGGTGGATCCGCTGGAGCTGCCGCGGACCGTCGTCGCGCTGTTGCGGTAGCCCTCGCCGACTCGCGACTTCACCGAGAAGTCCCACAGCACACGCAATTACGTGAGTAGGGTGTGGGTTGAGTCACAGATCATCTGGCACGTGATGGCCGTCTCGACCAGCACTGCGGAAGTGGAGGCTACGCCGGCATGAACGCTTACGGACCGATCCTCGTACTGGGTGCCATCGCGCTGGCGTTCGCACTCGTCTCCGTGGTCATCGCCTCCGTGATCGGCCCTCGCCGCCGCAACCGCGCCAAACTCGAGGCCTACGAATGCGGTATCGAACCGCTGCCCCCGACCGCCGGCGTCGTCCAGCGATTCCCGGTGAAGTACTACCTCACCGCGATGCTGTTCATCATCTTCGACATCGAGATCGTCTTCCTCTACCCCTGGGCGGTGGCCTCCGAGAGTCTCGGGTGGTTCGGGCTCATCGCCGTCGCCCTCTTCCTCGTCAACGTCTCAGTCGCCTACGCCTACGAATGGCGTCGCGGAGGACTCCGCTGGGACTGAGAGCACTGCGAACGAGCACGACCGAAGGAGGCGGGCAATGGGACTCGAAGAGCAACTCCCCGGCGGGTTCCTGCTGAGCACAGTCGAGAAGCTGGCGGGCTACATGCGCAAGGGGTCCCTGTGGCCCGCGACCTTCGGGCTGGCCTGCTGCGCGATCGAGATGATGGCCACCACAGCCGGCCGTTACGACCTCGCTCGCTTCGGCATGGAGGCCTTCCGAGCCTCTCCCCGGCAGGCCGATCTGATGATCGTGGCCGGACGCGTCAGCCAGAAGATGGCACCGGTTCTCCGCCAGATCTACGACCAGATGGCCGAGCCGAAGTGGGTCCTCGCGATGGGCGTCTGCGCGTCCTCCGGCGGGATGTTCAACAACTACGCGATCGTCCAGGGCGTCGACCACGTGGTGCCGGTCGACATCTACCTCCCCGGCTGCCCGCCGCGGCCGGAGATGCTGCTCAACGCGATCCTGATGCTCCACGAGCAGATTCAGCAGATGCCGCTCGGCGTCCACCGGGAGGAGGCGATCCGCGCCGCCGAGGCCGCCGCACTCTCCGCCCCGGCGACCATCGAGATGAAGGGACTGCTGCGATGAACGGCGAGGTGTCGCGGCCGCGGCCCGAGCACGAGGTGATCGGAGCACGACACGGCCTGTTCGGCGTCACCGGGACCGGCGACACATCGGGATACGGTCGCCTCGTCGCACCGATCACGCTGCCGGGCAACACGACCCGCCCCTTCGGCGGCTACTTCGACGAGATCCTCGACGAGTTGGAGACCGCGCTGGACCGCCGCGGCGTCCCGTTCGACGACGCCGTGGAGAAGACCGTCGTCGACCGCGGCGAGATGACGATCTTCGTGACCCGGGAGCACCTGCTGCCGGTCGCGGCCGCGCTGCGCGACGAGCCCGCCCTCCGCTTCGAACTGTGCCTCGGTGTCAGCGGGGTGCACTACCCCGACGAGGCCGGACGCGAACTCCACGCCGTGTACCCGCTGCGGTCGATCACCCACAACCGCCGTGTCCGGCTGGAGGTCGCGATACCCGACGCCGACCCGCACGTGGTCTCCCTGCTGCCGGTGTATCCGACCAACGACTGGCACGAGCGGGAGACGTACGACTTCTTCGGCATCGTCTTCGACGGACACCCGTCGCTGACCCGCATCGAGATGCCGGACGACTGGGAGGGCCACCCGCAACGCAAGGACTATCCGCTCGGCGGCATCCCGGTCGAGTACAAGGGTGCGACGATCGCGCCGCCCGATCAGCGGAGGCGGTACAACTGATGACCGGAGAATCCACGTTCACCGTCTCCGGCCGCGACTGGCAGGAGGTCGTCAGCGCGGTCCGCGAACGCGCGGCCGCCGCCCCCGACGACGAGCGGATCGTCGTCAACATGGGCCCGCAGCACCCGTCGACGCACGGGGTTCTTCGCCTGATCCTGGAGATCGACGGCGAGACCGTCACCGAGGCGCGGTGCGGAGTGGGTTACCTGCACACGGGAATCGAGAAGAACCTCGAGTACCGGACCTGGACGCAGGGGGTCACGTTCGTGACCCGGATGGACTATCTCTCGCCGTTCTTCAACGAGACCGCCTACTGCCTGGCGGTGGAGAAGCTGCTCGGCATCACCGACGACATCCCCGCGCGCGCGAGCGTGATCCGGGTGCTGCTCATGGAGCTCAATCGCATCGCCTCGCATCTGGTGGCTCTCGCGACCGGCGGCATGGAATTGGGCGCCGTGACGCCGATGTTCCTCGGCTTCGGCGCCCGCGAGACGATCCTCGACCTCTTCGAGGACATCACCGGACTGCGGATGAACCACGCGTTCATCCGTCCCGGCGGAGTGTCGCAGGACCTGCCCGACGGCGCCGAGGCGAAGATCGCCGCCGTCCTCGACGCGCTCGGCGCCCAGATCGGCGAGGTGGAGTCACTGCTCACCGACAACTACATCTGGAAGGCCCGGACCCAGGGCGTCGGCTACCTCGACCTCACCGGCGCCATGGCGCTCGGCGTCACCGGCCCGGTCCTCCGCGCCGCCGGACTACCGTACGACCTGCGTAGATCGGATCCGTACTGTGGCTACGAGAACTACGAGTTCGACGTCGTCACCGATACCGGCTGCGACGCCTACGGCCGCTACCTCATCCGCGTGGAGGAGATGAAGCAGTCCGTCCGGATCGCCCGGCAGTGCCTGGACGCCCTAGAGCCGGGACCGGTGATGGTGGCCGACCGCAAGCTGGCCTGGCCCGCCGACCTCGCCGTCGGCCCCGACGGTCTGGGCAACTCTCCCGAGCACATCGCCGAGATCATGGGGATGTCGATGGAAGCGCTGATCCATCACTTCAAGCTCGTGACCGAGGGGATGCGCGTGCCGTCCGGTCAGTGCTACGTCGCGATCGAGTCGCCACGCGGCGAGCTCGGTGTCCACATGGTCTCCGACGGCGGCACCCGGCCCTACCGCGTCCACTTCCGCGATCCGTCGTTCACCAATCTGCAGGCCGTGGCCGCGATGTGCGAGGGCGGCCTGGTGGCCGACGTGATCACCGCGGTCGCCAGCATCGATCCGGTGATGGGAGGCGTCGACCGATGAATGAACCCGTCCGCCTGGAGTTGTCGGCCGGTCCGCCGGTCTACTCGACCGGAGTCCCGCATCCGCCGGTGGAGTTCGCCGGTCCCGAGCACTATTCGGCCGAGGACACCGCGGCACTGGCCGACGACGCGGCCACGATCATCGGCCGCTACCCGCAGTCGCGCTCGGCGCTGCTTCCGCTGCTGCATCTGGTCCAGAGTCACGACGGCTACCTCACCCGAGCCGGGATCGCCTTCTGCGCGGAGCAGCTCGACCTGACCGCGGCGCAGGTGGCGTCGGTGGCGACCTTCTACTCGATGTACCGCCGCGCACCCACCGGCGACTACCTGGTCGGGATCTGCACCAACACGCTGTGCGCGGTGATGGGCGGCGATGCGATCGCCTCCCGGATCACCGATGAGCTCGGCGTCCGCCCCGGCGAGACCACCGCCGACGGGCGGGTCACCGTCGAGCACGTCGAGTGCAATGCGGCCTGCGACCACGCGCCGGTGGTGATGGTCAACTGGGAGTTCTTCGACGACCAGACTCCCGAATCGGTGCAACAGCTCCTCGACGATCTGCGCGCCGGCGTGCCGCGATCGCCGACGCGCGGATCGGACACACTGTGCACGTTCCGCCAGACGGCACGCCTGCTGGCCGGCGTGGAGGAGGCGCCGAAATGATCGCCGTGAGCCTGCCCTCGTCCACCCCGGAACCGGCCCGCGTTCCGATACTCAGCAGACACTGGGACGAGCCGGAGTCGTGGACGCTGCGCAGCTACATGGGCCAGAACGGGTATCAGGGGCTCAAGGCCGCGCTGCGACTGTCGCCCGACGAGGTGATCGAGCAGGTCAAGGCGTCCGGGCTCCGGGGCCGCGGCGGCGCGGGCTTCCCGGTCGGCACCAAATGGTCGTTCATCCCGCAGGGCCCGGCACCCGGCGGCGACGGGACACCGCACTACCTCGTGGTCAACGCCGACGAGTCGGAGCCGGGCACCTGCAAGGACATGCCGCTGCTCCTGGCCTCGCCGCACACGCTGGTGGAGGGGGTGATCATCGCGGCCTACGCGATCCGTGCCCACCATGCCTTCATCTACGTGCGCGGCGAGGTGGCCGGCGTGGTCCGCCGCCTGCGCACCGCCGTCGAGGAGGCCTACGACGCCGGGCTGCTGGGCCGCGACGTCCTCGGGTCGGGCTTCGCGCTCGACCTGGTGGTGCACGCCGGCGCGGGCGCCTACATCTGCGGTGAGGAGACCGCGCTCCTCGACTCACTGGAGGGCCGTCGCGGACAGCCGCGACTGCGGCCGCCGTTCCCCGCCGTCGCCGGGCTGTACGCCAGTCCGACCGTCGTGAACAACGTGGAATCGATCGCCAGCGTGCCGTCGATCATGCGCAACGGACCGGACTGGTTCCGCGAGTTCGGAACCGAGAAGTCGCCGGGCTTCACCATGTACTCCCTCTCCGGCCACGTCGCCCGGCCGGGCCAGTACGAGGCACCGCTCGGGATCACCCTGCGCGAGCTGCTGGCGCGGGCCGGCGGCGTGCGCGCCGGTCACGAGCTGAAGTTCTGGACGCCCGGCGGGTCGTCGACTCCGATGTTCACCGCCGAGCACCTCGACATCCCGCTCGATTACGAAGGAGTGGGGGCCGCGGGCTCCATGCTCGGAACCAAGGCGCTGCAGATCTTCGACGAGACGGTGTGCGTGGTCCGCGCCGTCCTGCGGTGGACGGAGTTCTACGCGCACGAATCCTGCGGGAAGTGCACCCCCTGCCGCGAGGGCACCTACTGGCTGGTGCAGCTGATGCGTCGCCTGGAGGCCGGCGACGCCACCGAAGCCGACCTCACCACGCTCACCGACGTCACCGACAGTGTGGTCGGCAAGTCGTTCTGCGCTCTGGGCGACGCCGCCGGTGCCCCGATCATGAGCTCGCTGACCCACTTCCGCGACGAGTACCTGGCGCACTTCCCGCACGACGGGCATCCGGGCGGCTGCCCGTTCGACCCCGAGAAGTCGACGGTCTTCGCGTCCGTGTCGCCCGAGTCCGAGGGAGGCGCGCGATGACCGCCGCGGCGACCGACCTGATCACCCTGACGATCGACGACGTCGAGGTCTCGGTCCCGAAGGGCACCCTCGTGATCCGCGCCGCGGAACTGATCGGCGTGGCGATTCCGCGCTTCTGCGACCACCCGTTGCTGGCGCCCGCCGGTGCCTGCCGGCAATGCCTCGTCGACGTGGAGGGCCAGCGCAAGCCGATGGCCTCGTGCACCATCGTCGCCACCGAGGGGATGGTGGTCCGCACCCAGCTCACCTCGGCCGACGCCCGCCGCGCCCAGGAGGGCGTGATGGAGCTGCTGCTCATCAACCACCCGCTCGACTGCCCCACGTGCGACAAGGGCGGCGAGTGTCCCCTGCAGAACCAGGCGATGTCGGCCGGACGGCCGCAGTCGCGCTACGGCGGCGTCAAACGGACGTTCACCAAACCGGTTCCGTTGTCGAGCGAGGTGTTGCTCGACCGCGAACGGTGCGTACTGTGCGCCCGGTGCACCCGCTTCTCCAACGAGATCGCGGGCGATCCGCTGATCGAGCTCGCCGAACGCGGCGCGTTGCAGCAGGTCAGCGCGTACGCCGACGAACCCTTCGAATCGTACTTCTCCGGCAACACCGTGCAGATCTGTCCGGTGGGAGCGTTGACGGGCACCGCGTATCGGTTCCGCTCGCGGCCCTTCGACCTGATCTCCTCGCCCAGCGTGTGCGAGCACTGCGCGGCCGGCTGCGCCCAGCGCACCGACCACCGGCGCGGCGAAGTGCTGCGACGGCTGGCCGGCGACGACCCCGAGGTGAACGAGGAGTGGAACTGCGACAAAGGCCGCTGGGCGTTCACCTACACCTCCCGGCCCGATCGCATCACCACACCGCTGGTGCGCGGCGACGACGGTGAGCTGCACCCGGCTCCGTGGTCGTACGCGCTCGCCGCCGCGGCGCGCGGCCTGAGTGCCGCGGGCAGTCGGACCGGAGTGCTCGTCGGCGGCCGCGCCACCGTGGAGGACGCCTACGCCTACGGCAAGTTCGCCCGCGTGGCGCTCGGCACCAACGACGTCGACTTCCGGATCCGCACCCACTCGGCGGAGGAGGATGACTTCCTCTCGGCACATGTGGCGGGCAGCGGGATCGGACTGACCTACGCCGAGCTCGAGCAGGCGTCGACGGTGGTCCTCGCCGGACTCGAACCGGAAGAGGAATGCCCGATCCTCTTCCTCCGCCTGCGCAAAGCGGTCCGGCGTCACGGTCAGGCGGTGCACACCGTCGCACCGTGGACCAGCCCCGGTGCCGCCAAGCTCGGCGGCTCCGTCCTGCAGTGCGTGCCGGGGCGAGAGGCCGCGGTGCTGCGCGGCCCCCGCGTGCACGAACTGCTCTCCGCACCCGGCGCGGCGCTCCTGATCGGGGAGCGCCTCGCCGGGTGTCCCGGTGCGCTGACCGCCGCAGCCGAGGTGGCCGCCGCCACCGGCGCCAGACTGGCCTGGGTGCCGAGAAGGGCGGGCGAACGCGGCGCCCTCGACGTCGGTGCGGCGCCCAACCTGCTTCCGGCCGGCCGGCCGCTCTCCTCCGAACGGGCCCGGCGCGACGTCGCAGCGATCTGGGGTGTTCAACCGCAGGCAGCACCCGGCCGCGACACCGCGCACATCTTGAGTGCGCTCACCACCGGAGACCTGTCGGCCGCGCTCGTCGGCGGCGTGGAACTCGGGGATCTGCCGAGTCCGTCGGCGGGCGATGCGGCACTCGCGGCCGCCGGTTTCGTGGTCAGTCTGGAACTTCGCCGCAGTTCGGTCACCGCACACGCCGACGTGGTGCTCCCGGTGGCCGCCGTGGCCGAGAAGCCGGGCACGTTCGTCGACTGGGAGGGGCGCCCGCGTCCCTTCGACGTGGCCCTGCCGCCGGCGCAGTCGAACGGAGCCGCGCTGCCGCTCTCGGATCACCGCGTGCTCCACGCGCTCGGGCGGGAGATGGGTTTCGACCTGCGGTGCGACGACCCGGGCACCATTCACCGCGAGTTCGCGGAGATCGGCGGCTGGACCGGCGAACGGCATCGGCCGGCGCCCGGACCGGCCGCCGAGCGCGGCGAGCCGCCGGCGCCGGAGGCGGGCCAGGCCGTGCTCGCGTCGTGGCGGATGCTCCTGGACTTCGGCCGCATGCAGGACGGAGAGCCGCATCTGGCGGGCACGGCACGGCCGGCCACCGTGCGGCTCTCGGCCGCCACCGCCGCGGAGATCGGCGCCGCCGACGGCGAGCGCGTCGTCGTCTCGACCGATCACGGGGCGATCGCCCTTCCCCTGACGGTCACGGATCTGCCCGACCGCGTGGTGTGGCTGCCGATGAACTCCCCCGGTTCGCGGGTCTGCCCGATACTCGAGGCGGAGCCGGGCGCGATCGTCACGATCGGGAGGGACGATCATGCCTGACCTGTCGAGCTTCGGACACGACGCCTGGTGGCTGATGCTGGGCAAGTCGGTCCTCATCTTCGTCTTCCTGGTTCTGACCGTGCTCGTCGCCATCCTCGCCGAACGCAAGATCATGGCGCGGATGCAGTATCGGATCGGCCCCAACCGGGTCGGCTGGCACGGGGCGCTGCAATCCCTGGCCGACGGTGTGAAGCTGGCACTCAAGGAAGGCCTCACCCCGTTCGGCGTGGACAAGGTGCTCTACCTCCTGGCGCCGATCATCTCGGTGGTCCCGGCCATCATGGCGTTCGCCGTGATCCCGATGGGACCCGAGGTGTCGGTGTTCGGTCATCACACACCGCTGCAGCTCACCGACCTGCCGGTCGGGGTCCTGTACGTGCTGGCGATGGCGTCGATCGGCGTGTACGGGATCGTCCTCGCCGGCTGGTCGTCGGGATCGACCTATCCGCTGCTGGGGGGACTCCGTTCCACCGCGCAGGTGATCTCCTACGAGATCGCGATGGGCCTGTCGTTCGCGGCGGTCTTCCTGCTCTCGCGCACGATGTCGACCTCGGAGATCGTCGCGGGCCAGGTCCACCACTGGTACGTGCTGCTGGTGCTGCCGTCGTTCGTCATCTACGCGATCTCGATGGTCGGTGAGACCAATCGCGCACCGTTCGACCTCCCCGAAGCGGAGGGCGAGCTCGTCGGCGGATTCCACACCGAGTACTCGTCGCTGAAGTTCGCGATGTTCATGCTCGCCGAGTACATCAACATGGCCACCGTGTCGGCGCTCGCGACAACGCTATTCCTGGGCGGCTGGCAGGCGCCGTGGCCCCTGTCGATCTGGGACGGCGCCAACTCGGGATGGTGGCCGCTGCTCTGGTTCGTGGGCAAGATGTGGGCCTTCCTGTTCGTCTTCTTCTGGCTCCGCACCACGCTTCCCCGACTGCGGTACGACCAGTTCATGGGTCTGGGATGGAAGGTCCTGATCCCGTTCGCCCTGGCCTGGGTGATGGTGGTCGCCGTGATCCGGGAGGCCACCCGTGACTCGTCCGAGTGGACGGCGGGGGTGATCCTGGCGGCCGCCGGTCTGGTCGTCGCGGCGGCGCTGCTGTTCACGATCGCGCGGGTGGTCGGCCGGCGTCCCGGGCCCGCGCCCGACCGTCCGGATCCCGCCGCCCCGTTCGATCCGATGGCGGGCGGGTTCCCCGTCCCGCCGCTGCCGGGCCAGGTGCTGCCCGATCCCATGCTTCCGCGCTCGACGTCCAAGGAGGCCCCTCATGTCTGATTCCAGACTCCCCGACGCTCTCGCCGGCTTCGGCGTCACCTTCTCCGGCATGTTCCGCAAGACGATCACCGAACAGTATCCGGAGCAGAAGGAACCGACCGCCCGGCGCTACCACGGCAGACACCAGCTCAACCGGTACGCCGACGGACTGGAGAAGTGCATCGGCTGTGAACTCTGCGCGTGGGCGTGTCCCGCCGACGCGATCTACGTCGAGGGCGCCGACAACACCGACGACGAGCGTTACTCTCCCGGTGAGCGCTACGGGCGCGTGTACCAGATCAACTACCTGCGCTGCATCGGATGCGGACTGTGCATCGAGGCCTGCCCCACCCGCGCGCTGACCATGACCAACGAGTACGAGATGGCCGCGCCGACGCGCGCCGGAATGATCTACGAGAAGGACCAGCTGCTGGCTCCGATGGAACCGGGGATGAGGCCCACGCCGCACCCGATGGCCGAGGGAACCCGCGCGGAGAACTACTATCGCGGCGACGTGGGGCCCGACGCATGACGTCGATGCTGGCCGAGGAACTCGTCCGTACCTCCGGCACCGAGGCCGTCACCTTCTGGGTGCTCGGCGCGGTGGTGGTGATCGGGGCGCTCGGGGTGGTGCTGAGTCCCAAAGCCGTCTATTCGGCCGTCTTCCTCGCGATGACCATGATCGTGCTGGCGGTCTTCTACGTGATGCAGGGCGCTCTCTTCCTCGGTGTGGTGCAGGTGGTGGTCTACACCGGCGCGGTGATGATGCTGTTCCTGTTCGTGCTGATGCTGATCGGAATCGACTCCTCGGAGTCGCTGGTGGAGACCATCCGGGGCCAGCGATTCGCGGCCGCGGGGCTCGGCCTGGGCTTCGCCGTTCTGCTGATCGCCGCGATCGGCACCGCCTCGCTGGCGACCTTCGCCGGCGCCCCCGATCACAGCCACTCCGCCGCGCCCGGCGGCGGCAACGAGAACATCCGCGCGCTCGCCGAACTGATCTTCGGCCGCTATCTGTGGGCCTTCGAGCTCACCGGCGCACTCCTGATCACCGCCACCCTCGGAGCGATGGTCCTGGCGCACCGCGAGCGCTTCGGTCCGCGCCGCGGGCAGCGCGAGCGGTCGGTGGAGCGCTTCAAGAACGGCGGTCACGTCACACCGCTGCCTCCGCCCGGCGTGTACGCGCGGCACAACGCCGTCGACGTTCCGGCGCGCGAGCCGGACGGATCGCCGTCGAAGCTGTCGGTGAACGCGACGATCACCGCGCGGGAGATCGACGCCGCGCGGGAGGCGGAGTCCGATCCGGCGCTGGAGGACCGATGACGTTGGAGGAACGCCGATGAACCCGGCCAACTACCTGTATCTCTCGGCGCTGCTGTTCGCGATCGGCGCCTCGGGCGTCCTGCTTCGACGCAACGCGATCGTGGTGTTCATGTGCATCGAGTTGATGCTCAATGCGGGCAACCTCTCGTTCGTCACCTTCGCCCGCATGCACGGCAGCCTCGACGGTCAGGTGATCGCCTTCTTCACGATGGTCGTCGCCGCCGCCGAGGTGGTGGTGGGACTGGCGATCATCATGATGATCTTCCGTACCCGCAGGTCGGCCTCGGTCGACGACGCCGACCTGTTGAGGCGGTGAACCGATGAGCCACGATCTCACCAGCGCCCTGCTCTGGCTGATCCCCGGACTGCCCGCCCTCGGCGCGGCCGTCCTGCTGATCGCCGGCCGCCGCACCGACCGCTGGGGCCACCTCGCCGCCACCGCGCTGGTGACGGTGTCGGCGGTGCTCGGAATCGCGATGTGGATCGGCATGATCGGGCGCGACGGCGGGGCCCGCACAGTGACCAGCGGAAGCTACCGGTGGATCACCGCCGGTGATTTCAGCGTCGACGCCGCGCTGCGCCTGGACCAGCTGTCGATGTGCTTCGTGCTGCTGATCACCGTCGTCGGCGCGCTGATCCACGTCTACTCGATCGGCTACATGAGTCACGACCCCGACCGCCGCCGGTTCTTCGCATACCTCAACCTGTTCGTCGCGGCGATGCTGATCCTCGTGCTCGCCGACAGCTACCTCGGGCTGTATCTGGGCTGGGAGGGCGTCGGTCTGGCGTCGTACCTGCTGATCGGCTTCTGGCAGCACAAGCCGAGTGCCGCGACGGCGGCCAAGAAGGCCTTCGTGATGAATCGGGTGGGCGACATCGGCATGGTGATCGCGCTGGCCGTCATGTTCGCGACCTTCGGCTCGGTGAGCTTCGACGGTGTCTTCGGCTCGGCGGCCACCGCGAGTGAGGCGACGCTGACGGCGATCTGCTTCATGCTGCTGCTCGGCGCGTGCGCGAAGTCGGCGCAGGTGCCGCTGCAGGCCTGGCTCGGCGACGCGATGGAGGGCCCCACCCCGGTCTCGGCGCTGATCCACGCGGCGACCATGGTGACCGCGGGCGTCTACCTGATCACCCGGTCGGCGCCGCTGTTCGATCTGGCTCCGCACGCGCAGACCGCCGTCGTGGTCGTCGGCGCGGTGACCCTTCTCTTCGGCGCGATCATCGGCTGCGCCAAGGACGACATCAAGAAGGCGCTCGCCGCCTCCACCATGAGTCAGATCGGCTACATGGTCCTCGCCGCCGGACTCGGGCCCGCCGGGTACGCCTTCGCGATCCTGCATCTGCTCACCCACGGATTCTTCAAGGCCGGACTGTTCCTCGGGTCCGGCTCGGTGATGCACGCGATGAACGACGAGACCGACATGCGGCGCTTCGGAGGGCTCCGGGCCGCCATGCCGATCACGTTCGTCACGTTCGGGTTCGGCTACCTCGCGATCATCGGCGTCCCGCCGTTCGCGGGCTTCTACTCCAAAGACCACATCATCGAGGCCGCTTTCGGTGACGGCGGTGTTCGCGGATGGCTGCTGGGCGGGGTGGCCGTCGTCGGCGCGGGAGTCACCGCCTTCTACATGACGCGCGTGATGGTTCTGACCTTCCTCGGCGAGAAGCGGTGGGCACCCGACGCCAAGCCGCATGAGGCGCCGCGGTCGATGACCGGGCCGATGATCGTGCTGGCGGCCGGCTCCCTGCTCTCGGGCGGTCTGCTCGCGATCGGCGGCTCGCTCGCCGACTTCCTCGCGCCGGTGGTCGGCGCCGTCCCCGAGGAGAGCGGTCCGCTGCCCGCCTGGTCCGTGACCGTGATCGTGCTGGCCGTAGTGGTGGTCGGCGCGGCGATCGCCTGGCGTCAGTACGGGCGGGGTGATGTCCCGGAGACGGCACCGGCCGACGTCTCGGGTCTCACCGTCGCGGCGCGCGCCGACCTGTACGGCGACGCCTTCAACGAACGGGTCTTCGCGATCCCCGGTGCCCGGCTCACCGCCGGGCTGGTACGGGCGGAGGACCGTGGTCTCGGCGCGGTGCCCGCGGGGGTCGGAGCCGGCGTCACCGGACTGTCGGTCCTGGCCAGGCGCGGACAGAACGGCTTCGTCCGGTCGTATGCCCTTTCGATACTCGCGGGCACCGTCGCGGTGGCCGCCCTGACCCTGGTGGTGAGCGCGCTGTGACGAACTCCGGAACCGTTCCGTGGCTCACCGTGCTGTGGCTGCTGCCCGCGGTGGCCTCGCTCGTGGTGATGCTCCTGCCCGCCGGCCGGGCCGCCGACGCCCGCCGGGTCTCGCTCGGGGCGTCGCTGCTCACCCTCGGCTGGGCGGTCGTCGTCGCCACCCGATTCTCGTCCGGCACCGGCGGCTACCAACTCACCGAGGACGTCAGCTGGATCCCGGCGTTCGGCGCCCGCTACAGCCTCGCGCTGGACGGGGTCGGGCTGGCGCTGATCCTGTTGACGGCGGTGCTGACACCGATCCTGCTGCTCGCCGGATGGCGCGACGTGAGCGATGCCGGCAATCGCCGGGTGCACATCTACGTGGCGCTGATGCTCGCGGTCGAGTCGATGGTGCTGATGAGCTTCGTCGCGACCGATGTACTGCTGTTCTACATCTTCTTCGAGGCGATGCTGGTGCCGATGTACTTCCTCATCGGCGGTTTCGGCGCCGCTGACGAGGGACGCCGGTCGCGGGCGGCCGTCGAGTTCCTGCTCTACAACCTCTTCGGCGGGTTGATCATGCTGGCGGCGGTGATCGGGCTGTACGTGGTGAGCTCCCGGTCGGGTCTCGGTCCGGACGGGGCCGGGACATTCAGCTTCTCCGACCTCGCCGCGGCCGCGTCCGCCGGTGGCCTCGACGCCTCCCAGGCGACGCTCGACCTGCTCTTCCTCGGATTCTTCTTCGCCTTCGCGGTCAAGGCACCGCTGTGGCCCGTGCACACCTGGTTGCCGGACGCGGCGGTGTCGACCACGCCCGCGGCCGCGGTGATGATGATGGCCGTCATGGACAAGGTCGGCACCTTCGCGATGCTGCGGTTCTGCATCGGTCTCTTCCCCGACGCGTCGGCCCGGTTCGCACCGTGGATCTCCGCGCTCGCCGTCGTCAGCATCGTCTACGGAGCGCTGTGCGCCATCGGGCAGCGCGACGTGATGCGCCTGATCTCGTACACCTCCATCTCACACTTCGGGTTCATCGTCCTCGGCGTCTTCGCCCTCACCGGGCAGGGACAGTCCGGCTCGGCGCTGTACATGGTCAACCACGGTCTCTCGACGGCCGCGCTGTTCCTGGTGGCGGGATTCCTGGTGAGCCAGCGGGGCAGCTCGCTGATCGCCGATTACGGCGGGGTGCAGAAGCTCGCCCCGATGCTGGCAGGCACGTTCCTGGTGGCCGGTCTGGCGACTCTCTCCCTTCCTGGACTGGCGCCGTTCGTGAGTGAGTTCCTGGTCCTCATCGGCACCTTCACGCGGTATCCCGTCGCCGCGATCGTCGCCGCGTCGGCCCTGGTGCTGTCGGCGGTCTACATCCTGTGGACGTATCAGCGCATGATGGGCGGACCCGAACGGCTCAGCGCCACGGTCGACGCCGGAGCGCAGGTGCCGATACGGGATCTCGATCTGCGGCAGAAGGCGGTCGTCGCGCCGTTGATCGTCGGACTGCTGGTGCTCGGTTTCTTCCCGCGGCTGGTGCTGGACTACATCGATCCGGCGGTGTCCCCGGCCCCGATCAGCACCCCGGCCGTCAGTGCCGGTGAAGGAGGTCATCGATGACCCTCGCGAGTGCTCTCGACGCTCACAGCATCGACTACTTCCGGCTCTCCCCCATGCTGATCGTCTTCGGCGCCGGAGTGATCGCGGTCCTGGTGGAGGCCTTCGCTCCGAAGCAGCGGCGCTACCGTGCCCAGCTGTGGATGGCCGGAGGCGCCCTGGTGGCGGCCTTCGTGGCGCTGATGTTCGTCACCGCGTCCTTCATGGCGGACGGCGCCTCGGTGGCGATGTCCGGTGCCGTGGTGATCGACGGTCCGGCGCTGCTGCTGCAAGGTGCGGTGCTGGTGGTCTCGCTGGGCTCGATCGCGGTGATGGGCGAGCGCCGGCTCGACCGGGTGTGGGCGCCGCTGGAGGTGCGCACCGCGGCGGGCGAGCGCATCGCGGTCGGCGGGTCGAGCGGCGACGCCGCCGACGCCGATCTCCCCGCCGACGCCTTCACTCCCTCCGGCGCCACCGTTCCCGGCTCCCCCGACGAACTCGTCGCCGGGCGCGCGGGGGCGATCACCACAGAGGTCTACCCGCTCGCACTGCTCGCCGTCGGCGGAATGATGCTGTTCGGTGCGTGCGGCGATCTGCTCACCATGTTCATCGCGCTCGAGGTGCTGTCGCTCCCGCTGTACCTGCTGTGCGGACTCGCACGGCGACGCCGGCTGCTGTCGCAGGAGGCATCGCTCAAGTACTTCCTGCTGGGTGCGTTCTCGTCGGCGATCTTCCTGTTCGGCGCCTCGTTCGCCTACGGCGCGACGGGATCGCTGTCGCTGTCGGCCATCGGCGACGCCGTCGCGGGCGGTGAGCTCGAACCGGCCGCCGACCGCACGCTCGCGGTGCTCGCGGTGACCCTGCTCGCCGTCGGACTGCTCTTCAAGGTCGGCGCGGTGCCGTTCGGCTCGTGGGTACCCGACGTCTACCAGGGCGCTCCGACTCCGGTCACCGCGCTGATGGCCTCCGCGACCAAAGTGGCGGCGTTCGGCGCACTGCTGCGGGTGCTGCACGTATCGTTCGGCGCGCTGGAGCCGCAGTGGCGGCCCGCCCTGTGGGCGGTCGCGATTCTCACGATGGTGGTCGCGACGCTCATGGCCGTCACCCAGGGCGACCTGAAGCGCATGCTCGCCTACTCCTCGGTGAGCCACGTCGGTTTTGCACTGGTCGGGGCGATCACGATGTCGAAGGACGGCGTGGCCGCCACGCTGTTCTACGTCTGCGCCTACGCGTTGTCTGCATTCGGTGCTTTCGCGCTGCTGTCGGTGGTCCGCGACGGCGCCGGGCGCGAGAGCACCGAGATCGCCGCGTGGGCCGGGCTCGGCCGCAGGCGACCCCTGGTCGGGGCGATGATGTCGCTGTTTCTGCTCTCATTCGCCGGCATCCCGCTCACCAGCGGATTCATCGCCAAGTTCGCGGTCTTCAGCGCGGCCGGCGACGACGGCGCCTGGCCGCTGGTCATCGTCGGCGTCCTCTGCAGCGCCGTCGCCGCGTACTTCTACATCCGGGTCATCGTCGCGATGTTCTTCTCCGATCCCCCGCAGGATGCTCCCGAGGTGGTCACTCCGAGTCTGCTGACCTCGGTGCCGATCGCGCTGTCGGCGGCGCTGACCCTCGTGCTGGGTCTGTTCCCCCAGTGGCTACTCGACCTCGCGACCTCCGCCGCCGCCTTCTACCGAGGCTGACTCAGCGCCGCCGAAGGCCGTCGCACCGGTGCCACTGACTGCGAGCTCGATCCGCTTCCTCAGGTCGTCGGAGCCGAGATCGTCGAGGTCGTCGAGACGTCGCCACATCACCTCGGTCAGTTCGCCGTCGGACGGTACTGGGTCGCCCGACCGCCAGCGGCAGCGGAACGTCAGATCGAGGTAGTCCACCTGGTCGCCGTTCACGTGCGTGCGCCGGGGCAACTGGTGCACCCACGCCAGCCGCTCCACCTCGATGTCGACTCCCGCCTCCTCCAACGCCTCCCGCCGCGCGGCCGTCGCGGGTTCCTCACCGGGATCGACGATCCCGGTGATGGGCGCCAGCGCGCCGTTGTCCGACCGACGTCCCAGCAGAACCCGTACTTCGTTCGCGTCCTCCCGCAGGATCACGGCGGTCACACCGATCAGCACCAGCGGGTCATGACCGATGTGCTCGCGCAGCTTCAGGACGTACTCGGGGGTCGGCATGAGCGTCAGGCTACGCGGGCTCGATTCCCTTCTCCGCGGCGATCGCGTCGATCCGCTGCGCCAGCGCGACGTCGAAGGAGGTCAGCTGACCGACGCTGTGCGTCACCAGCCGGAAGGCCACCGCCGGATACCGCAGGTCGACGTCGGGGTGATGACCGGCCTCCTCGGCCGCCGCCACCACGGCGGTCACCATCTCCAGACCGCGGACCATGTTGCCCGGCCGGTACTCGGCCACGAGCATCCCGTCGTCGACGGTCCAGGCATCGGGGGTCTGGGCGAGCGCCTCCGCCCGGGTCACGGGCTCCGGTTTCTGCGTCATGATTCATCCTCCTGTCACCGGTGACACGTCGACGCAGGGCACCGGACGCGGATGCGCCGGATCCAGGGCGTTGAGTACCAGCGCCGCGCTGCGTCTGTTCGACGTGATCGACATGTGGTCGGAACGGTCGCGGGAGCAACCGTCCTGTACGACGATGTTGCGCACCCGGGTGCCGGGCGGACCGTCGAGCAGCCCGGCGGTGTACGGCGTCACGATCTCATCGTCGCGGGTCACGATGTTGGTGTAGGCGACGCCGGGCAGATACGGCGTCGGCTCGCGGACGGCTCTGTTGAAATCGAGATCCTTCGGCGGCGACGAACACTCCGGGCAGGCCGGCCGGACGGGTTCGGCGATGCCGAGGCTCCGGCGGAACGACGCGATCGCCTCACCGCGCGCATCGTCGTCGTCGGGGCCCTGCCGCCAGTACGGCGCCAGGGAGACGTAGTGCGCCACCTCTCCCCGGCCGCCGAGGTACTTCATCCAGTACGTGGGGATCTCGGTGCCAAGCGAGTGCCCGACCAGATCCACCTGGTCCGCGCCGGTGGCGGCCCGCACGCGGTCGATGAATCGCTTGACGTCCCAAGCACTGTCGAGCTTGGGACCGAGGCCCCCGAGCGCGGAGACCGGCCAGACTCGCGCGAGCGCACCGTAGGTCGGGGCGAAGACGCAGTAGCCGTCGTTCTTGAGTACCGGAGCCAGTGTGGCCCAATTGGTCTGGCGGCCGCCGCCGCTGCCGTGCAGCAGCACCACCGGGTGCGGGTGACGCGGCGTCGGTCGGCACGAGAAGTCGTTGGTGCCCGGCAGCGAGCCGCCGGGGTTCGCCAGCTCGGCGCGGATTCCGGCGAGGAAGTCGTACGGGACCGGCAGCCGGGCCGGAGCCGCGGTCGCGGTTCCGGGGACACAGGCCAGCGCGACGAGGAGAATCACCAGTGAAAGCCGCGCCGCCACCGTCTCAACTCCTCGCGGCGGCCAGGTAGTCGTCTTGGAAGATGCCCATCCGCGTGGCGTCCCGGTAGGCGCCGTCGGCGAAGAACTCTCGGCGCAGCACCCCCTCGACGACGAACCCCGCCTTCTCGTACACGTGGATGGCCGCGGCGTTTTCGGTGTCCACCAGCAGGTACACCTTGTGCAGGTTGAGCGAGCGGAATGCGAAGTCGAGCGCCGCGCGCGTCGCCGCGCCGGCGTATCCGCGTCCCTGCTCGCCGGGCGCGATGATGATCTGGAATTCGCAGTTGCGGTGCACCTGGTCGATGTACACCAACTCGACCAGCCCCACCCGGCGTCCGGCGGCGTCGACGATGAAGCGGCGCTCACGGTCTCCGCACCGCTGCTGCCGGACGAATGTCTCCTCGAGGTCGGTGATGGTCACGTGCGCCGGCTCGAACCAGTAGCGCATCACCTCGGGATCGTTGAAAAGGCCGTGGACGAACTGCAGATCGGCCCGTTCCAGCGCCCGGAGCCTCGGCGCTGCGAAGGTCTCCGGAGTCGTAGCGTCACCCATGTCTGAGACCCTACTGCGACGCGGCCCGGCGCGGGAGTGCCGGATGCCCGACTCAGGGTGTCCGGGTCAGATGTCGTCGAACGACCCGCCGCGTCCCCTGCCCGCCGCGAAACGCTGCGCGCCGCCGACACCGTCCGCACGCAGCGAGGTCATGCCGATCGCGAACTCCCGGCGCAGCGCGGCCTCCTCGGAGTCCGCCCATTGTGCGCGGGCCGAGCGACGGTCGCCGCGCATGCAGGTGGCGGGCATGCGCGCGATGTCGTGGGCGAGCGCAACCGCCGCCTCGCGTGCGGTCCCCGCCGGGACCACGCGGTTCACCAGACCGAACGTCAGCGCCTCCGCGGCGTCGACGGGACGGCCGGTCAGGATGAGGTCCATCGCACGGCTGTGTCCGATCAGGCGCGGCAGGCGGACCGTTCCGCCGTCGATCAGCGGTACGCCCCACCGGCGGCAGAACACGCCGAACGTGGCGTCCTCGTCGGCGACCCGGAGATCGCACCACAGTGCCAGTTCCAGCCCGCCGGCCACCGCGTGCCCGTTGATCGCGGCGACGACCGGCTTGTCGAGGTCCATCCTGGTCGGTCCCATCGGGCCGTCTCCGTCCGGCGTCAGCACATTGGTGCGCTCGGTGCCGACGGCCTTGAGATCGGCACCGGCGCAGAACGACGGACCGTCGCCCGCCAGCACCGCCACCCGGGCCTCGGAGGCCTCGAATTCGCGGAAGGCGGCCGCGAGTTCGCGCGCCATGCCGGCGTCGACCGCGTTGTGCCGTTCCGGCCGGGCCATGATCACCACCGTCACGTCGCCGCCGCGCTCCACCCTGACGTCGTTCATCACTGCACTCCTTCGCCGGAAACCCCGATCTTTTGGGGAGTTCGGCGTTCTGTCAAGGCGACCGCGTGACAGGCTGGCCGATATGCGTGATGTCGTCATCTGTGAACCCCTCCGCACTCCGATCGGCAGGTACGGCGGTGCGCTGAGATCGCTGTCGGCGGCCCAGCTGGGCGAGATCGCGCTCCGCGGACTGATCGAGCGCACGGGTCTGGACCCGGAAGCCGTCGACGACGTGGTGCTCGGCAACGTGTACCCCACCAGCGAGGCACCCGCCATCGGACGCGTGGTCGCACTCGACGCCGGACTGCCCGTGACGGTGCCCGGCGCGCAGGTGGACCGCCGCTGCGGTTCCGGTCTGTACTCGGTGATCATGGCCGCCATGCAGGTGGCCACCGGCGCGTGCGGCCTGGCCGTCGCCGGCGGAACCGAGTCGATGAGCAACGTCCCCTTCTACAGCACCGACATGCGCTGGGGCGTGCGCGGGCCTGGTGTGATGCTGCACGACGGCTTGGCGCGCGGGCGTGTGACCGCGGGCGGGCGCCATCACCCGGTCCCCGGCGGCATGCTCGAGACCGCTGAGAATCTCCGCGAGCGGTACGGGATCTCCCGCACCGACCAGGACGCCCTCGCCGTCGAATCGCATCGGCGAGCGGTGGAGGCACAGCGGTCCGGCGTGTTCGCCGAGGAGATCGTGCCCGTCACGGTTCCCTCGAAGGAGGGCGACATCGTCGTCGACTCCGACGAACATCCCCGTGCCGATACGACGATGGAGACCCTCGGGCGGCTCCGGCCCATCCTGGCCGCCTCCGACCCCGACGCGACGGTCACCGCGGGCAATGCCAGCGGGCAGAACGACGCGGCGGCGGTCTGTCTGGTGACGCACCCCGAGCGGGCGCAGGAGCTGGGTCTCGAGCCGATCGCACGCCTGGTCTCGTGGTCCGTCGCCGGAGTGGACCCGGCCTACATGGGCATCGGACCGGTTCCCGCGACCGGCGCCGCCCTCGCCCGCGCGGGTCTGTCCCTCGCCGATATGGATCTGATCGAACTGAACGAGGCCTTCGCCGCCCAGGCTCTCGCCTGCACTCGCGAGCTGGGTCTGGGAGCCGACGATGCCGCTCGGATCAACGTCCACGGTTCGGGCATCTCGCTGGGGCATCCCGTCGGCGCCACCGGGACCCGGATGCTCGGCACGCTCGCCCGCGAGCTGCGCCGCCGCGACGCCCTGTACGGTCTGGCCACCATGTGCATCGGCGGAGGTCAGGGGCTCGCAGCGATCATCCAGCGCGTCTGAGGGCTACCGGCCGATGTCGCCCGCGTTACCCGCGGATCACGGAGTTCTCGCATCCGCACCCCGCTCGCCGGTGCGTTCGGCACGTGGTCCAGCATTGCCGAATCCCCGAACAGGAGAAGGCGATGCACCTCAGCGACCGGCAGATCACCCTGCGTTTCATGGCGGCCCCGACCGATGTCGCGACCCTCGGCGGCGGTGTCCGCGGCGGTCGGATCCTCGAATGGGTCGACAAGGCGGCCTACGCGTGCGCGGCGGCCTGGTCCGGCGGCTACAGCGTGACCGCCTACGTCGGGAACATCAGCTTCGGGCGGGACATCGATTCCGGCGACATCGTCGAGGTGACGGCCACTCTCATCCTCACCGGCCGATCGAGCATGCACATCGAATGCCGGGTGGCCTCAGCCGATCCGCGGCTCGGCGAGTTCACCGAGGCGAGTCGCTGCATCCTGGTGTTCGTCGCCGTCGGCGACGACGGCACGCCGACACCGGTCCGTCAATGGCGGCCCGTCCTGCCCGACGACCTCGACCGCGCCGCGTACGCCGCCGAACGCATCGAGGTCCGCAATCGGATCACCGCGGCGATGGCCGGGGCCGACTACGGCGCGCCGTCGACCGCACCCGAGGCCTCCACCCGATTCCTCGCCGCCCCCACCGACGTCAACTGGGGCGGCAACACCCACGGCGGCCGGGTGATGGGCTGGATCGACGACGCCGCGTACCTCTGCGGGGTGCGGTGGTGCGGCGGCGAAGCGGTGACCGTCTACATGGGCGGCGTCCGCTTCTACGAGCCGATCCGCATCGGACAGGTGGTCGAGGTCAGCGCGCGTCTGATCCACACCGGCCGCCAGACCATGCATGTCTCGGTGCACGTCCACGCCCACTGGCCGCGCGACGGGCGGCAGACGCGCCGCCTCGCGGCCCACGGTCTGACGGTGCTGGCAGCGCTCGACGCGGACGGTGACGCCGCGCCGGCACCGACGTGGACGCCGAGGCTTCCCGGCGACGTCGCCCTCGACCGACACGCCCGCGAACTGATCGCGATCCGCGGCCAGCGGCGCCCGGCTCGCGAGCACCGGATGGTGGAGATCTGACACCTGGCGCAGGCCCGGCGCGCCGTGGCATGCCGGCCCGGGATAATCGGTGCCATGACCGAATCCGCCGAGCAGAGCCGTCAGTACACCACCGCCGTCGCCGTCGAGGACTTCCGGCGCAACATCGCCGCCGTGCAGGCACGGATCGACGCCGCCGCGCGTCGGGCCGGACGTGATCCGGCTCAGGTGCAGCTCCTTCCGGTGTCGAAGACGGTGCCCGAGGAGCGGATCGTCAACGCCGTCGCCGCCGGCTGTCGTCGCCTCGGCGAGAACAAGGTGCAGGAGGCCAAGCGAAAGCACGGCGCCCTCGCCGACCTCGACGTCTCCTGGTCGGTGATCGGGCACCTGCAGACCAACAAGGCCAAGGACGTGGCCGCTTTCGCCGACGAATTCCAGGCGCTCGACAGCCTCCGCGTGGCCGAGGCGCTCGACCGCAGGCTGCAGGCCGCGGGCCGCGGCCTCGACGTGTACGTGCAGGTGAACACCTCGGGCGAGGACAGCAAGTACGGGCTCGCGCCCGACGAGCTGCCTGCGCTGCTCAGGCAGCTGCCGAACTACTCCGCCCTGCGCGTTCGAGGGCTGATGACGCTCGCGGTCTTCTCCGACGACACCGCTCGCGTGCGCTCGTGCTTCCGGCTGCTGCGCGACCTCCGCGACCGGACCCGCGACGCCGACCCGGATCTCCTCGGCGACGGCGGACTCTCGATGGGCATGTCGGGCGATTACGAGCTCGCCGTCGAAGAGGGCTCCACCTGTGTCCGGGTGGGCCAGGCGATCTTCGGCGCACGGGCGACTCCGGACAGTATGTACTGGCCGGGCTGACCGCGGCCGGTCGCGTCGCTCAGGCCTCCCTGGCGCCGATCAACGCCTCCGAGATCACGCCGGTGGCCCGCCGGAGCGCGAGGATCGCCCGCTCCTGCAGTTCATCGTCCATCCGCGACGTCGGACCGGAGATCCCGACGGCCATCGGGGTCGGCGCCCCGGGAACCGCCATCGCGACGCAGCGGACGCCGAGTTCCTGCTCCTGTTCGTCCACCGAGTAGCCGTTCGAGCGCACCCGTTCCACCTCCGCGAAGACGCCGGAGAGGGAGGTGACGCTGTATTTCGTGGTCGCGGGCATGCCCGCCTGCGACACGAGCTTGAGGATCCGGGCGTCGTCGAGCTCTGCCAGAATCGCCTTGCCGACCCCGGAATTGTGCAAGTTGACCCGTCGTCCGACCTCGTTGTTGGTGCGCATGGTGTGCGGCGACGGCACCTGGGCGGTGTAGATGACCATGTCTCCGTCGAGGACCGCGAGGCTCGCGGTCTCCGACAGCTCGGCCACCAGCGCCTCCAGTACCGGATCCGCGACCGCGCCGAGCTGCCGGTTGGCGACCTCGCCCAAGCGGATCAGTCGAGGTCCGAGCGCGTACCGCTTGTTCGGCAGCTGCCGGACGTATCCGATGCCGACGAGCGTGCGAAGCAGCCGGTGGATGGTCGGCGGAGGCAGCGGCGACTCGCCGGAGAGGTGGCTGAGCGAGCACTCGCCGCCGGCTCGGCCGATCAACTCCATCAATTCGAATGCGCGCTCGACGGACTGCACGCCGCCCGTCTTGCTCTCGCTTGCCGCTGCGGCCACCGTCTCGCTCCTCAGGTCTGGGACACCAGAACTCTATCTTCCACCATGCGGAACACAAAGCGTCTCCACAATCCGTGTCCGCTTGTGTGAAGTGCACAATTCGCACTAGACTCCACAATGCGGAATTGCAATTCCGTATTCGACTGAAAGGGAGGGTGAATGAGCAGCGGCTATCTCAGCGATTCCTTTCTGGCCGACGTCGACAGCCGATTGTCGGAGGCGGACGAGGACCTGGCACGCCGCTACCCCGGCGACGACGGTCGACGCCAGCCGGTCCACACCGTGTACGTTCCCGCCGACCGCTACACACCCGAACTCCCGCGACAGTGGGGCGCCGCCGCACTGGACGCCGCGCGCGCGGCCGGCGGCCTCGACGCGGTCGCGGCGATGATCGGACTCGGCGCCGCGCCCGAGTCCACGCCGGAACGGCTCGCCGATCTCGTCGCGGCCAAACTGAGGTCCGAACCCATCGAGGACCTCCGTCTCGACTTCGAGGACGGATACGGCGACCGCGGTGACGCCGCCGAGGACGCCGACGTCGCATCCGCCGCCGCAGCGGTGCGCTCCGCGATCGACTCCGACGCGCTCCCGCCGTTCATCGGCATCCGCTTCAAATGCTTCGAGGCTCCCGTCCGGCGCCGCGGGCTGCGCACGCTCGACGCCTTCATCGGCGCCTTGGCGGCCGGAGGGCCGCTGCCCGACGGCCTCACCCTCACGCTTCCGAAGGTCACCTCGGTGGACCAGGTGGAGGCGATGGTCCAGGTCGCGGCAGCGCTGGAACAGGCGCACGGCCTCCCGTCCCGGCGCATCCGGTTCGAGGTCCAGGTGGAGACGCCGCAGGCCGTCCTGGGCCCCGACGGCACGGCTCCGGTGGCGAGGCTGATCCATGCGGGCGACGGACGGGTCAGCTCACTGCACTACGGCACCTACGACTACTCGGCGTCGCTCGGCATCGCGGCGGCGTACCAATCGATGGAGCACCCGGCGGCCGACCACGCCAAGAACGTCATGCAGCTGGCCGTCGCCGGCACCGGCGTTCACCTGTCCGACGGTTCCACCAACGTCCTGCCCGTCGGCGACGACCGGGAGCGGGCGGCGGCCTGGCGGCTGCACGCCCGACTCGTCCGCCGCCACCTGGAGCGCGGCATCTACCAGGGGTGGGATCTGCACCCGAACCAGCTCGTGACCCGTTTCCTGGCCACCTACGCCTTCTACCGCGACGGCTTCGCTCCCGCCGCCGCGCGTCTGCGGAACTACATGCACCGCATCGACTCCGGGATTCTCGACGAGCCGGCCACGGCCCGCGCACTCGCCGGTTTCATCGACCGCGGCGCCGTCTGCGGCGCACTCCCCGCCGACGATGTGGAAGCCGCCACCGACCTCCCGATGGAGACGGTCCGGGCCGTCGCCCTCGGTCGCATCACCACTCCGCTCGCCTGAACCGAACTCACACCCCACAGAGGAGACGTCGTGACCCCACCGCAGAAAGCGTCGTACTACACTCCCCGCGGCGGCCTGCCGCCGCAGACCGCGCTGCTCACGGATCGGGCCGTGGTCACCGAGGCGTACACGGTGATCCCCCGCGGTGTCCTCTCCGACATCGTCACGTCGGTCTTCCCCGAGTGGACCCGCACGCGCGGCTGGATCCTGAATCGGCCGGTCGCCGGCGGTTCCACCACGTTCTTCCAGGCCATCATGGAGGTCCAGCCCGGTGGAGGCGCCGACCGGCCCGAGCCGCAGCCCGAGGTGGAGGGTTTCCTGTTCGTCACCTCCGGCGCGCTGTCGGTGGTCGCCGGCGGACATGCGCAGACGCTCACCGAGGGCGGGTTCGCCTACCTCCCCGCGGGCACGGCGTGGTCGGCACGCAACGACGCCGACGCCGACGCGACCTTCGTCTGGATCCGCAAGCGTTATCAGCCCGTCGACGGCCATGCGCCGTCGGTCCGCTTCGGGAACGAGCGGGACATCGAACCGTCCGCGATGCCCGGCACCGACGGCAAATGGCGCACCACCCGCATGCTCGATCCGCAGGACCTCGCCTACGACATGCATGTCAACGTCGTGACCTTCGAGCCCGGCGCCACGATCCCCTTCGCCGAGACGCACGTCATGGAGCACGGACTCCTGATGCTGGAAGGCAAGGCGGTCTACCACCTCAACGGCGACTGGGTGGAGGTGCAGGAGGGCGACTACCTCTCCCTGCGCGCGTTCTGCCCGCAGGCCTGCTACGCCGGTGGGCCGTCGAACTTCCGGTATCTGCTCTACAAGGACGTCAACCGACAGATCCTGCTCTGACTTCAGGCAGATCGTCTCCCCGCACTCCGCCCGGTACGCGTGCTCCCCCACCGCGTGCCGGGCGGTTCCATGCTTCGGTGGTCGGCGGATCAGATCTGGAACGGCCAGCCCACGACCTTCTTCTCACGCGGCGGTGCGTACGTGCGCACCTTGGAGGTCGACAGCCCCATGCGAACGAGCCCCTCGGCGACGGTGACCGCCGAACGCACGCCGTCGACGATGGGAACGCCGGTCGCGGCCCTGACCTTCTCCTCGAGCTCGGCCATTCCGCCGCAGCCGAGGCAGATCACCTCGGCGTGATCGCGCTCGACCGCTTCGCGCGCCTGCGCGACGATCGCCTCCACGGCACGCTCCGGGTCGGACTCCAATTCGAGGACGCCGAGGCCGGACGCCCGCACCGACGCGCAGCGCGTCGCGAGACCGGCGAGGCGCAGTCGGTCCTCGATCAGCGGAACGGTGCGGTCGAGCGTCGTGACGACCGAGTACTTGTGACCGAGGTACATGGCCGTCGAGGCGGCCGCCTCGGTGATGTCGACGACGGGCACGTCGAGCAATTCCTGGAGTCCCTCTCGGCCGTGTTCGCCGTAGCCGGCCTGGACGACGGCGTCGAAGGGCTCGGGATAGGACGTGATCGCATCCATGACGGCGATAGCGGCGAGGTACGACTCGAAGTTGCCCTCGCAGGAGTCCGCGCCGAAGCGCGGAGTGACGCCGACGATCTCGGTCCCGGGCGCGGCGACGGCCCGGGCCGACTCCGCGATCGCGTCGGTCATGGACTGCGTGGTGTTGACGTTGGCGACGAGGATCCGCACGGATTCGCTCCTTCGGGGGAATGGACGGGAATGGGGCGTGCCGGACGTCAGTGCGTGCTGGCGACGGCGATGGCCTCGCCGGAGACGTCGGCGAACGGTCCCTTGCGATCGGCGACGAGCAGATAGAGGATCGCACCGACGGCGGCCCCGATGAACCACGAGTACTCCGAGACCACTTCGAAGGCCGGCACGAAAGCCAGGACGAGAGCGAACGCCGCCGTCGGGATCAGTGCGATCACCGCGCGGGGGTTGACGCCGCCCCGGTAGTGGTAGGCGCCGTCGGGGTCCTCCGTGAACAACTCGGGAACATTGACCCGCGATCGCCGGACCAGCCAGTAGTCGGCCATCACGATGCCGAACAGCGGGCCGAGCAGGGCACCGAGTCCGCCGAGGAAGTAATTGATGACCGCGGGCGAGTTGTAGAGGTTCCACGGCAGGATCACCAGACCGATGACCGCGGAGACCAGCGCCGCGCGCTGAAAGTTCAGCGTCTTGGGGAACAGATTGCTCAGCGCGTAGATCGGTGCGACGAAGTTCGCCATCATGTTGACCGCGACCGTCAGGATCAGCAGCGCGAGGCAGGCGAGCACCAGCAGGAACGTGTTCGGCACGGCCTGGACGATGTCGGCCGGCGATTCGATGACCCGGCCGTCGATCCGGAACTGCGCGCCGGCGAGGGTGATGACGATGCCGCCGAAGAGCAGCATGTTCAGCGGAATGCCGAAGAAGTTGCCCCGCACGATGGAGCCCTTCGACTTCGCGTTGCGGGTGAAGTCGCAGAAGTTGAGGACGAACGTGCCGTAGATCGCCACCCAGAGGCTGGCGCCGCCGACGATCTTGGCCCACATCTCACCGCCGGTGAGCGAGTCCGGCGTCGTCCACGCGATGGCCCAGTCGGCCTGGCCGAGCATCCAGACGGCCAGCGCGATCATGGTGATGAGAATGACGGGTCCGGCGAAGGCCTCGTACCGGCGAATCATCTCCATGCCGTAGCTGACGATCACCAGCTGGATCACCCACAGCGAGACGAACGAGATCCAGCCGAGGGTGGAGAGTCCGAGGAACCTGTTCGCATCGAGGTTCTGGGCCGACGGGATCAGCGCGACGATCAGGATGCGCAGCACCACCGACGCGAGGAAGGTCTGGATGCCGAACCAGGCGATGGCGACGGCGCCGCGGATGAGGGCGGGGATCTGCGCACCACGGATGCCGAACGAGATCCGGCTCATCACCGGGAACGGGACGCCGGTCTTCTCGCCCATGAATCCCGAGAGATTCAGGAGCAGGAACAGGAACAGTCCGCCGAGGCCGAGGGCCAGCAGGATCTGCCATCCGCCCAGGCCGAGCGCGAACAGGCCGATCGCGAACGCGTAGTTGCCGAGGCTGTGCACGTCGTTGGCCCACAGCGTGAAGATGTTGTACGCGCTCCATCGTCGTCCGGCCCGCTTGGTCGGAGCCAGATCGGCGTTGTAGAGGGCGGGACTCACGCATTCCGGCAGTCCCTGCTCGGTCCGCACGGCGACGTCGTCGAACGACACCGCGGACTCAGTGCGGCAGGCGGGGCCGGCGTCCTCGATCACTCCGGATGATTCGGTGCTCATGGCAGGACTTTCACTCGTCGCGGAGGACCTTGCCGCCAACCGCTGATTCCACTGTGTGGAATTAAGATTCCGTGGTTTTGAATATTTACGCCTACCGCTCGGTCAGATGTCAACCCCCGAGCACGTCGCACGCCCGCTGGGCACCGTTCCAAAAAACGACGATGTGATTCCACCATGAGGAATTACTCTGCGGTATTCTCTCCTCGACAGATCTGTCCGGCGACCACGTGGAGGAGCAGCCGCACATGAGTACCAGCCCGGAGAGCAACGAGACGGCGCAGTCCGTGTCCGCCGAGCCCGCGACCGCGTTCGATCTGGTCCTGCGCGGCGAGCAGATGTTGACGACGGCGGGGATCGTGGCCCGCGAGATCGGCATCCGCGACGGCCGCGTCACCGCGATCGAGCCGCTCGGCAGCGGCCTGCAGGGTGCCGAGGTCATCGAACTCGCGTCGAATCAAGTGATGATTCCGGGGCTGGTCGACACCCACGTGCACGTGAACGAGCCGGGTCGCACCGAATGGGAGGGCTTCGAGTCCGCCACCAAGGCGGCGGCCGCAGGCGGCGTCACCACGCTGATCGACATGCCGCTGAACTCGATTCCGTCCACCGTCACGGTCGAGGCGCTCAACATCAAGCGGCGGGCAGCCGCGGGCAAGACCTACATCGACGTCGGCTTCTGGGGCGGCGCCATTCCCGGCAACGAGGGCGACCTCCGCGGGCTGCACGACGAGGGCGTCTTCGGCTTCAAGTGCTTCCTGCTGCACTCCGGCGTCGACGAGTTCCCGCATCTCACCGCCGACGAGATGGAAGCGGATATGGCGGAGCTGGCGAAGTACGACTCCCTGATGATCGTTCACGCCGAGGACTCGCGGGCGATCGACCACGCGCCCACCGCGGAGGGCAACCAGTATGCGAACTTCCTGGCCTCCCGCCCGCGCGGCGCAGAGAACGTGGCGGTCGCCGAGGTGATCGAGCGCGCCCGCTGGACCGGCGCCCGCGCGCACATCCTGCACCTGTCGTCCTCGGACGCACTGCCGATGATCGCCTCGGCGCGCCGCGACGGCGTCAAGCTCACCGTCGAGACGTGTCCGCACTACCTGACGCTGCTCGCCGAGGAGATCCCCAACGGCGCCACCGCGTACAAATGCTGTCCGCCGATCCGCGAGGCGTCGAACCGAGAACTGCTCTGGCAGGGGCTGCTCGACGGCACCATCGACTGCATCGTGTCCGACCACTCGCCGTCGACGGTCGACCTCAAAGACGTCGAGGGCGGCGACTTCGGCGTCGCCTGGGGCGGCGTCGCATCACTGCAACTGGGACTGTCGCTGATCTGGACCGAGGCCAAGCGCCGCGGCATCGGCCTGCCGCAGGTGATGGAATGGATGTCGGCCAAGCCCGCGGCTCTGGCCGGGCTGACCAACAAGGGCCGCATCGCCCTCGGCTGCGACGCCGACTTCGCGATCTTCGAGCCCGATTCGGCGCAGGTGGTCGACGTCCGCAACCTGCATCACAAGAACCCGATCAGTCCGTACGACGGCCGCGCCCTGGCCGGCGTCGTCACGGGCACCTGGCTTCGCGGTCAGAAAGTCGACTTCGAGAACCCCCGCGGCCGGATGCTGCGCCGCGGAGACGTCTGATCCCATCACCTGGTCAGACAACGGAAAACGACTTCGCCGGCGAGGCACCACCTCGCCGGCGAAGTGCGTTGTGGCACAGCGAACTTCCAAACGCTTGTCGGCTGATCGGTCTAATCGTCCACCGGGCTCGCTGATATCCCCGAACAAGACATTGCCGACTCCTAAGATTCGTACGGTTTCCGCGCATTGCGCACACGCACATTCAGGAGCACGATGACCAATCAGCCACCCCTTCCACCGAATGGCCCCTACCCGCAGTATGGCCATCCACAGTATGGCCATCCACCCGTCGGCCAAGGGATGCAACCGCCCGTGCCGCCGGCCAAGCAGCGCAAGAAGTGGCCATGGATCGTCGGCATCGTCGTCGTAGTGGTGATCATCGCGGCGGCGATGAGCGGCGGCGACGACGACAAGTCCACTGACAAGACTGCGAAGAGCGCGGCGACCGTTTCCCAGCGAGCCGACACAGCGACCGCTGTCCCAGACGATGAAACGTACGAGAAGTCTGACAAGAAGCCGAAGGACGCGGGGCTCAACACTCCCGTCCGGGATGGCAAGTTCGAGTTCACTGTCACCGGTGTCGAGAAGGGCGTGCCCTCTGTGGGTGACAATCCCTACCTCACCGAGCAGGCTCAAGGGCAGTTCGTCATCCTGTCGGTCACAGTGAAGAACATCGGGAAGAAGCCCCAGTCCTTCTCTCCGACCGCCCAGAAGCTGACCGACTCCGAAGACCGGACATTCGAGCCCGACACGACAGCGCAGATCGCGCTCGGCGGGTCGGACATCACCGTCTGGGACAACATCAACCCGGGCAACGCAGTCGACGTCAAGCTCGTATTCGATATGCCGAAGGGCGCTGTTCCCGCAGCCGTGGAACTGCACGATTCGATGTTCTCGAATGGAGCCTCGGTGGATCTGGCCTAACCGCCTACACCACACGCTTCAGGCGGTCACCCGGGTCATCGCCCAGGTCCAGCACCTCGTTGAAGCCGTCGACGAGGCACTCGGCGAACAATTCCGGCTCGGTGACGGCGGCGGCGTCGAAGTTCAGGCCGAGGCACGCCGTGCCGTTGTGCGTGATCATCGTGGCCATCACCGCGCAGCCGGGCAGCGGGCCGAAGGGGAACATCCGCTCCACACGGGCGCCGGCGACGAACGTCTCCCACGGAATCCCCGGCACATTGCTGGCCTGCAGATCGTTCTGCGACGTGGTGCCGCTGAACTGCGCCAGCAGCGGGCCGGGCAGCCAAGCCGCCACCGGCCCGATGGTGTTGAGGATGTCGACCGCGGGCTCGGCGCGCGCCGCGCGGACCTGCTCCCGGATGGTCAGCACACGCTCGAACGGGTCGTCGATCCCGATCGGTCCCGCGAGCCGCCCGACAGCGATCCGGTTTCCGCCATCGGGATCGCCGGGTTCACGGACCGAGATGGGGATCGCGACGGGAATCGTGTCGACCACTGTCCCCATCCTCTCGTGGTACCGCCGGAAGCCGCCGATCAGGCCGCCGAGGTAGACGTCGTTGATCGACGCGCCGGTCGCCGAACTCACGGCGCGCAGCGCGGCGAAGTCCACCTCGAACGCACTGAACCGCCACGAGAGGCTGCGAGCCGCCAGCAGCGGTGATCCGGGCGGACTGATCATTCCGGCGACTCGCGGAACCGATCGGCCGTACCGAAGCACGCGGCGCAGGGTCCGCTTGGGATCACCGATCGCCCGGACTCCGGCGACGGCGAGTCCGGCCAGTTTCGGCAGCCGGCGGATCTCCTCCCCGATCTGGCGGCTCAGCACGTCGAGAGACGACAGATCCCCGGGTGCGGGGGCGGGCGGCTGCGGCTTGCCCGGTATCGGCTCGCGGCTGGTGGAATGCAGTTGCGCGAGAACGAGAATCGCACCGAGTCCGTCGGTGAGAGCATGATGCGCCTTGAAGAAGTACGCGGTCTTGCCGTCGGCCAGCCCGTCGATGAGGTAGCCCTCCCACGGCGGTCGAGCCGAGTCGAGCGGTGTCATCGCGAGCTGTTCGCAGAGGGTGAGGACCTCGCGCATCGATCCGTCGCCGGCCACCCGGACGCGCCGCAGGTGGTAGTGCAAGTCGAAGTCGGGGTCCACCTCCCAACTCGGGGTGCCGGTGCGCAGCGGCGATTCGATCACTCGCTGACGGAACCGCGGCGCCATCCGGCTTCCCCAGTCGTGCGCCGCCACGAGCCGATCCCAATCCGGTTCACAGTCGTAGACCTCGAGCATCGAGATCGTCGACCGCAACCGGCGGTCGGCGTCGCCGCGCCACATGACCGTGTCGACCGCACTCATCTCCGGTTCGGTGCCCCATGCAAGAGGCCGGTCCACCACCGGCTCGCGCGGTGCGCCGGAATCACTCGTCACCTTCGGACTCCTGCCACTCGAAGACTCCCATCGTCCTGGTCATCCGGCCGTCGTCGAACGCGGTGACCGGCCAGTCGGCCAGCGCGTCCAGGAACTGCTGTCGCACCTGGCTCGCGTACTCGCCGACCTTCTCGGGCACCCACGAGGAGGTGTCCACCGGCGGCAGCACTCGGACCTCGACCGTGCCGGGTTTGATCAACTGCGCTCCGCGCCACATCAGCTCGCCCGCGTTGCGCAAGACCACCGGCACCACCGGCACGCCGGCCTGCATGGCGATGTGGAACGGTCCCTTCTTGAACTCACCGATCCGCGGCGTCGCCGACCTCGTCCCCTCCGGGGCCACGACGAGCGAGAACCCCTCGTCGACCACCTTCCGGACCACCGGTTCCAACTGTTCGATCGCCCGGCCGGCGTCGGCGCGGTCGATGAACGCCACACCCCCGACCTCCAGGATTCTGCCGAACAGCGGCAGGTCGCGGATCTCCTTCTTCGCCACCCCCGTGGCCTGGCCGCGGATGAGATGGATCATCACCGGGAGATCGAGCTTGGACTGGTGGTTGAACACGAAGACGCACGGTCGAGCCGACTGCAGATAGCCGCCTCCGTCGAGGACGTCCACCCGGACCCCGGCGAGTGCGAAACCGGTGTCGATCCCCGACGAGACAGCCTTCTGCATCACCTGCGTGCCGTCGTCGCTGAGCACTCCCCTGGCGAATCCGACGGCGGCGCCTCCGAGAAACGAGCCGTAGAAGGCACTGGTGCGGGCGAGCATGCCGAGCCTGTTGTGCGACGGATTCCGCAGTTCCAGGATCGGCCAGCCACGCGATTCGGCGACCGCCCGCAGCCCCCGCTGGGGCGACACCGCCGCCGGATGTCCTACCGCCTCCAGATAGGGCACATCCTCGTTTCCGTCGCTGTAGGCGAACGACGACGCCAGGTCCAGATCGTGCTCGGCGGCCAGACGCCGCACCGCGGCGGCCTTGCCGGGGCCCCACAGCGGTCTGCCGAGGATCTTGCCGGTCGCGATCCCATCGATCACCTCGACGTCGGTCGCGAGCGCGTCGTCGGCATCGATCTGCCGGGCGATGGGCTCGATCTGAAAGCGCGTGGCCGAGGACGCGATCACGATGCGGTGTCCCTTGGACCGGTGCGCGCGAATGATCTGCCACATCTGCGGCCGCAGCTTGGAGGCCGTGTCCTCTTTGAACAGCCGCTCGCCCATCGCCAGCAACTCGGCGTAGGTCTTGCCTGCGAACGCCGGCCGCGTGGCTTCGAGCACCTCGGCGAAGTCCTGCTCCGACGAGCAGCCGCGCAGGGCGATCATCAGTCCGTCGAGGAGTTCGCCGGGCGTGAACTCGAGGCTGCGCAGACGCGCCCGCAGGATCGCCGTGGCCGAGAACCCCTCGATCAGCGTTCCGTCGTAGTCGAAGAAGGCACAGACCCGCCCGCCCTCGGGCGCGGACCGGATCGCCCGCAGCCGCTCCGCCAGCGCACTCATGCGTCCGCCTCCCGCGCTGCGGCCTGCGCCGCTTCGATCTCGGCGATCCGGGCGAGCCTGCACCGCATCTCCTCCACCTCGTCGAGCCAGGCTCTGCGGCGGGAGGCCACCTCGCTCGCCGAATCACCGTGCACCGCGCCGCGGTTGTCGGCCAGCCGGTACGCGCCGTCGTACAGTTCCCGGGACACCGAGTCCTTGCTGTGCACCACGCCCTGCAACGACAACTGGCGGCCCAGGCCGAGACACTCGGTCAACACCTCCTCCTTGTCGAGTTCCTCGGATCCGAGGGCGACCAGCCGGGTCGCCACCACCAGCTGCGCGTCGAAGAAGGTCTGCAGCGTGCGGCGGGCGAACAGTTGCCCCGCGCTCGCCAGCAGCGCCGCATGCACCCATTCCTTGGTCCGCCGGTCGGTCCGCCAACCGGGAGCGAGCAGATCCATCTCGGCTCCGAGCCGATGGAGGAACTCCTGCTTGGCGGGGAAGAAGAACTCGAACTTGAGCAGATCGCGGATGCGGAGCACCTCCTGCTGCGCGGGAGCGAGCAGCCCCTCGTCGGCGCCGGCCTGCGCGTCGGGCGCCGGGCCTCCCTCCACCACGTCGCCCGCCGACACGGCGAGCATCCCCAGTTCGACGATCGCCCGGCCGACGAAGTGGTGCAGCGCGCCGTTGCGGTAGTAGGCGGCGACCGCATGATTGTCGGGGGCGATGGACCACACCTGCTCCGGGCCGCCGTCGAAGGTCTCGAGGACACCGGCGTCGGTGAGTTCGCGGAGCGTGGTGAGCAGCCCGAGCCCGCGGCACAGCGACGGGTCGGGGCCGGGCAGGCCGCGGGTGTCGATGTAGGTCAGCAACGGCGCCAGAATCACCTCGATCTCCCGCGCCGTGTACGCCCGGTCCGCGGCGCCGAGCAATGCGAACCCGGCCAGAGACGTCGCCGAGATCGGAGTCGCGGCGTTGATCTCGTCCATGACCTTGAACGCGACCTTCTCCAGGCGTGCCCGCCCGGTCCCCGCCTCGGCCAGCGCTTCGCGGAGCGAGAACGGTTCACCGAACCGGACGCGGGCCTCGCCGCGATACGTCCGCTGGGCGCGAGCGTACTTGAGCAGCCACTTGAGGTCCTCGGGACTCTTGGTGCCCCCGGCCGACTCCTTCGCCATGGCGGCGATCTCCGGAAGCTGGTCGTAGACGATCGAGGTCGGCACCACCACCACGTCCGCGGCGTCGAGCGCCTCCACAGCGTCCGCGACGTAGGCGAGCAGACCGAGCATCGGCGGCCGCAGCTTGCCGGTCCGGCTTCGGCCGCCCTCGATGTACCACTCCAGATTGAAGCGCTTCTCGACGATGAAGGAGAGGTACGAGCGCATCGCCAGCTTGTAGACCGGGTCGGCGCCGAACTTGCGCCGGATGAACACGGTGCCCGCGCGGCGGGCGATCGGTCCCATCGGCCAGAACGCCAGGTTCTCACCCCCGAGCACGAGGTTCGGCGGAAAGTCGTGCTGATGCAGCACACTGGCCAGGATCAGCGAGTCGACGTACGACCGGTGCGAGGGCAGGAACACCAGCGAACTCGACTTGTTGACCGAGCGCAGACGTCCGAGGGTGTCCAGATCCGCCGACACCGACCATGCGCGCTCGTAAAGTCCGCTGAAAGTGGAGGTGAAGACGTCGCGGACCAGTCTGCTCTGGGTTGCGACGAAGGCGCTCATCTTGTCGGTGGCCTCCTGCGCCACGGATGCGGCGGACCGCCCGAGTTCGGCCGCGAGTTCGGCGGCCGCGGCCTGGAATCTGGCCGACGAGCTGATCTGCTCGGCCACCAGTCGCGGCACCTTGTACCGGGTTCCGACGAGTTCGAGTTCCGCGCGCTCGGCCGAGATCGCGGCCTGCATGCCGACGAAGCCTGCGAACGACGTCCCCTCGGCCTGCCGCTCGTCGTAGCGAGCGCCGAGTTCGGCCACTGTGGCGGGGACGCCCTGCACCACGCGGACCCGATCCGGTCCGTGCCTGCGGATGGCCGCCTGCCGGAAGGCCGGTGGGCGCCGCGGATTCGAGAGCACGATCGCGTCGGCCAACGCGACCTTGCGTTCACCGCGACGCACCGGCGGCAACCACACCACGCGCGCCGGAATCAGGGTGGTGTCCGGATCGAGAGCGGCCACGTCGACGTCCTCGAGCCTGACCACGCCGACACCCGGATGATGCTTCGCCGCCCACTCGTCGAGGATCTCCTGCTCCACTCCGGTCCGCACCTGCGCCAGTACGATCGCGCTCACCGAATCTCCTCGTCCGACGATCTGCCCCCGGACACGGCTGAGTTCCGGCGGGAACTGAATTGTCGCCGATCGCGGATCGGTCCGGGGCGGTATTCGATGCCGTTCGGTATTCCGGTCGAGCCGGCACCAAACACTCCCGCCGGTCTTGATCGTCTGATCTACTCGATCGTGTGAGTGTTTCGACCTCCGCGCCGCCGGTGTCACGCCGGGTCACCGCGGGCTTCGCGGCCGGCAGTCTGGGAACCGGTGGCTTCGGCGTGCTGCCCGGACTGGTGCTGGCGTACTACCTCACGGACACTCTCGCGGTCGGCGCCCTGCTCGCCTCGGCGATCGTGGTGATCCCCAAGATCGTCGACGTCCTGGTGAACCCGCTGATCGGCGCTCGCAACGACACCGCGTTCGCCGCCACCGGATCCCGCACGCGGTTGATGTGGATCGGCACCCTCGCGATCGTGCCGACGTTCATCCTCACCTTCGCCGCACCGACGGCCGCGCCGCCCGCGGTGGCCGCACTGTGGGTGCTCGTCTTCTTCACCACCGCTGCCGTGGCCTACGCCTGCTTTCAGGTCCCGTACATCGCGCTGCCCACCGATCTGACGCCCGACTATCACGCGCGCACACGTCTGATCTCGGCGCGGATCGCGGTTCTCGCGCTGGCGATCCTGTTGATCGGCGCGGGCGCTCCCGCGGTCCGCGATGCGCTCGGGGGCGGCGCCGCCGGTTACGCGGTGATGGCTGCGGTGTCCGTGGCCGTGATCGCGGGAGGCATGGCCGTCTCGACAGCGGTCGCCGGCGCCGCGGGCCGTCGGGCGCCGATCCGGGCGCGGACCGCGACGCACGCGGTGGGCGGAGCCGCGGCGTTCCGGGCCGTCCGCGATCATCACCACTATCGGGTCCTGTTGTCGGTCTTCGTGATTCAGGCGCTCGCGAGCGCGGTGATGCTCGCCGGAGCGCAGTATCTGGCGACCTACGTCCTCGACAGCTCCGCCGCGCTGACCCCGCTGTTCGTCGCGCTCGTGGCACCGGCGCTGCTGGTGATGCCGCTGTGGGTCCGTGTGGGACGACGTTTCGGGAAGCTGCGCGGTCTGTACGCGGCGTCGGCGTTGTTCCTGCTCGCGGACGTGATCCTCGCTTTCGCGATCGCGGCGCCGGGGGCGTGGGTCTTCGGAGTCCTGGCGATCACCGGCGTCGGCTACGCCGGCATGCAGACCTTTCCGCTCGCGATGCTTCCCGACGTGATCGACGAATACTCCGCGCGCACCGGCCGCGAGCAGGGCGGCGCCCTGTCCGGCCTCTGGACCGCGGGCGAAACGCTGGGCATGGCCGTGGGACCGGGTCTGTACCTGCTGGTGCTCGCGGCCACCGGGTTCGTCTCGTCGACGGCCGACACGGTCGCCGATCAGCCGCGCAGCGCGATCATCGGCATCACCGCGGGATTCTCGGTGCTGCCCGCAGTCCTGGTGACGCTGAGTCTGGTGCTGCTGACCCGCTACGAGAGGAGACACCCGTGACGAGCCGCGACCCGGACGAGGTACTGGCCAGACTGCGCCGACTGCGCGAATCCGACGCGCCGACCCACGGCGGCCGGATCCTCTCCTACGTGTACGACAGCGGGCTGGGCGTCCTCGACCGGCTGGCCGCGGACGCAGCCGAGCTCGTCCGTCCGGTGAACGGACTCGATCCCACGGTCTTCGGATCGGTCGCCGCGATGGAACGCGATCTGATCGAGTTCTCCCGGAGCGCGTTCGGCTCCCCCGACGCCGTCGGGACGGTCACCTCCGGCGGCACCGAGAGCTGCCTCCTCGCCGTCGCCGCGGCCCGCCGGACCTCCGGGCTCCCGCGCGGGCACGGAAATGTGGTCGCACCGTCGACGGCGCACGCCGCCTTCGACAAGGCCGCCGAACTGCTCGGCGTCGATCTACGACGAGTTCCGGTGGATCCCGACTCCACTCGACCGTCCGCCGCCGACGTCGCCGCGCACGTCGACGACGAGACCTTCCTGCTGGTCGCGTCCGCTCCGAACTATCCGACCGGAACGATGGACCCGATCGCCGAGTTCGGCGCGCTGGCGCTCGAACGCGGGCTGCCGCTGCACGTGGATGCCTGTCTCGGCGGCTTCGCACTCGCCTGGTGGCCCGAACCGTCCGATCCGTGGGACCTGTCCGTGCCCGGTGTCACCAGCCTGTCCGCCGACTTCCACAAATACGGCTACGCCCCGAAGGGCGCGTCCATCCTGCTGCACACCGATCGGGATCGGCACCGCGCCGGCTACTTCGCCACCGCGGACTGGCCGGGCTATCCGGTGGTCAACCCGACGCTGCTCGGGTCGCGATCGGCCACCGGCACCGCCGCAGCGTGGGCGATCACCCAGTTCCTCGGCCCCGAGGGGTTCGCCGGACTCGTCGGCGACGTCGCCGCCGCGCGCACGGCGCTCCTCGAACAGATCTGCGCCATCGACGGGCTCCGGGTGGTCGGCGACCCCTTCGGTCCGGTCTTCGCGGTGGCCGCCGACCACGCGTCGGCGCGGCCGATCGACCCCCACCGGTGGGCCGACGAGGTCCACGCGCGTGGATTCACCCTGCAGGCGCAGCCCCGCTACCGGCAGTCCGACGGCTCCGAACTCGCCGCGAGCACCCACCTGACGATCACTCCGGTGACCCGGACGGTGGCCGCCGAGCTGTCGGCCGCAATGGTCGACGCCGCGACCGCGGCTCGTGCACTTCCGCCGATCGACGCACCGGGCCCGCTCCGCGAGCTGGCCGCGGCGTTCGAGTCGGGAGCCGTCACGGTCGAGGACGCCGTCGGGCTGGACTCGGCGGCCACCGAGGCCGTGCTGATCGGAGCGGGGATCGACCCGCACTCCGACCCGGCGCGGTCGGAGGAGGCGCTCGACATCGGCGCCGTGATCGCCGCCATCGACCTCCTCCCCCGACCGGTGACGGCGAAGATGCTCATCGAGTTCCTCGCCGCCTTCACCAATCCGCCGCCGGCCGGGACGGGCACTACAGTGCGCGCGAGATGATCTCCTTCATGATCTCGTTGGTGCCGCCGTAGATCATCTGGACGCGGTTGTCGGCCCACATGCGGGCGATCGGGTACTCGTTCATGTAGCCGTAGCCGCCGAAGAGCTGCAGGCAGGTGTCGGCGACCTGCATGGCCTTCTCGGTGGTCCACCACTTCGACATCGCCACGGTCGGGATGTCGAGTTCTCCGCGCAGGTGCTGCTCGATGCAGTCGTCGATGAACACCCGGGCGACGTGTGCTTCGGTCGCGACCTCGGCGAGCTTGAACTTGGTGTTCTGGAAGCCGTAGATCGGACGGCCGAAGGCGGTGCGCTCCTTGGTGTACTCGAGCGTCTTCTCCAGGGCGACCTCCATGCCTGCGACGGACGCGACACCGATGATCAGGCGCTCCTGCGGAAGCTGCGTCATCAGCTGGATGAAGCCCAGCCCCTCCTGGTCGCCGAGCAGATTCGACTGCGGCACACGCACACCCGAGAAGTTCAGCTCGGCCGTGTCCTGGCCGCGCATGCCGACCTTGTCGAGGATCCGGCCGCGGCTGAAGCCCTCGCGGTCGGTCTCGACCAGGATTAGCGAGATGCCCTTGGCGCCCTCGTTGGTGTCGGTCTTGGCGACGACGATCACCAGATCGGCCTGGCCGCCGTTGGTGATGAAGGTCTTGGAACCGTCGATGACGTAATCGTCACCGTCCTTGATCGCCTTGGTCTTGACGTTCTGCAGGTCCGATCCCGTTCCCGGCTCGGTCATGGCGATCGCACCGACCACCTCTCCCGAGGCCATCTTCGGCAACCAGTGCTGCTTCTGCTCCTCGGAGCCGTACGCGAGCAGGTAGTGCGCGACGATCCCGTTGTGCAGGCTCTGGCCCCATGACGAGTCGACGGCCCGCGCCTGCTCCTCGATCAGGACCGCCTCGTGGGCGAACGTGCCGCCGCCGCCCCCGTACTCCTCCGGGATCGACATGCAGAGCAGGCCCACCTCGCCCGCTTTGAGCCACAGATCGCGGTCGACGTGGTGCTGCTCGATGAAGCGTTCGGTGTTCGGAGCGAGCTCCTTCTCGCAGAACGCGCGCGCCATGTCGCGCAGCGCGGTGAGTTCCTCGGTCTCCCACGAAGGACGTCGTGCCATGAGTTGAGCTACCTATCTCGAGTGCGGTGTTCGACGCTGAGCGTGCCGCCCAGCCCTACCGGCGACTATACAGTCGTACCGTATTTTGAGTGCCTCGCGAGCTTAACATCGCTCGATGTCAACGTCGCGTCCGGGGCGGCGCCGACCGCCGCTCCGGCCACCCCGCGCACAACCGTAAACGCCCGGAACCAGGCGGTTCCGGGCGTTTACGGGGACGAGAGATGCAGGTCAGGCGTTGCCCTTAGACCACGTCGACCAGGGGATGTTCCAGTCGCCGAGACCGTCGGTGCCGGGCAGTTCGGGCCCGATCGTGTTCTTCACCGTCACCGGGTCGCCGCGCAACGTGTTCCGGACCACCCAGAGGGCGTCGTCCGGGCTGAGGTTCAGGCACCCGTGGCTGGTGTTCGTGTTGCCCTGCGCCCACACCGACCACGGAGCCGAGTGCAGGTAGATACCGCTGTACGACATCTGGGTCGCGTAGTCCACGGGGGTGCGGTAGCCGTCGGCGGAGTTCGTCGGGACGCCGTAGGTCGAGGAGTCCATGATGATGTGATCGAGACGGTCACCGATGATGTAGATGCCGTTGTCGGTGGGGGCGCTCTCCTTGCCCATCGAAGTCGGCATGGTCCGGATGACCTTGCCGTCGCGCTTGACGGTGACCATCTTGGTGTTGTCGTCCGCGAACAACTCCATCTGGCGGCCGACCTTGAACGACGACGAGACGTTCTCCTGGCCGAAGAGCCCGTCGCCCAGATCGATTCCGAAGGTGTTGACCTTCACGCTCACCTTGGTGCCCGGCTTCCAGAAGTGCTCGGGACGCCAGCGGACCTCCTGGTCGCTGATCCAGTAGAAGGCGCCCTCCACCTTCGGGGTCGAGGTGATCTTGATGGCGGCCTGGGCCGCCTTGCGGTCCGGGATCGCCTCGTCGAAACGCACACCGATGGTCTGCGCGATACCGACGGTCTCACCGTCGGGCGGGCTGATGTACGCCTGCGTCACGTTGTTCGGAGCGCGGGTGGTGAAGGTGCTCTTGCTGGTCGTGGTGCCGCCGACCCCGATCGCGTCCGCGGTGACCGTGTACGACCTGTCGTATCCGAACGGCTCGGCACTGGTCCACTTGGTGCCGTCCTCGCTCAGCACGCCCTTGATCGGCGTGCCGTCCGACTTCGGGATGTTGACATTGCGGATGGTGCCCTCGGTCGCGGTCACGACGATCGGCGCACCCGGCTGGACGCCCACCTCACCCTTCTGCAGAGGCTTGCCCGACTCGTCGGTGAACGCGAGTGCAGGCTTGATCATGTCCCCGAACTCACCGTTCGCGTGGACCTGACCGTCATAGCTGCTGCAGGACGAGATCAGCGCGATGGCGGCAAGCATGGCAAAAACGGCAGTGACCTTGGCCCCGAACCGACGGCCGCGCATCCGACGAAAACGCATTGTGCTCCCAAGAAGAATTCAGCGGGCTCCGCAGAGACGGAGCCTGTTCCGGCTGCCCATTGTACGAGAGGCGCCAGACCGCCTGCACCTCGGACGCGTGTGGAGCGCCACACATCATTCACGCGAACGACCTGCGCACGTTCCCGGCGTCGAGCGGTCGTCCCGGACGGCTCAGGCCGCCGACTCCGCGAGCGGGCGGCGGTCGCCGGTCCCGTCGGGGCCGCCGGCGTCGGCGCCGCGCCCGGCCGAGCGGTCCACCTGCGCGAATCCCGGCCGAGCCGAGCCCGCGAAGGAGCGGAACCAGGACAGCACGGCGCCGACCCTGTTCCGGAATCCCACCAGGTAGAACAGGTGCACCCCGAGCCACGTGAGCCAGCCGAGGAAGCCGGTGAGCTTGATGCCGAACGGCGCGTCGACGACGGCGTTATGGCGGTTGATCACCGCCATGCTGCCCTTGTCGAGGTAACGGAACCGGGTGCCGCGGACCGTGGCACCGCGGATCATGTCGGCGGCGTGACGGCCCTGCTGCATCGCGACCGGACTCTGGCCGGGCAGCCTGTCGAGGCTCGTCATGTCGCCGATCGCGAAGACGTCGGCGCGGCCGCCGACCGTGAGGTCGGGGTTGATGAGCAGTCGCCCGGCGCGGTCGGTCTCGCATCCGGTCGCCTCGGCCACCACCTGCGCGAGTGGCGTGGCCTTCACTCCAGCCGACCACACCACCGTCCGCGCCCGCAGAACCCGCTCGGTTCCGTCGGCGGCCCGGACGGTCACCGCGTCGCCGTCGATATCGGTCACGACGGTCTCGGTCATCACGTCGATTCCCGACTTCTCCAGCGTCTTGCGCGCGAAGTCCGACAACTTGCCCCCGTACACGGGAAGGACGTCGCCCGCCCCCTCCACGAGGTGGACGGTGGCCGGCGCGTCGGTGAAATAGCGCAGGCCCAGCTCTTGGATCTGGCCCGCGATCTCGACACCCGTGGCGCCGGCGCCGACGACGACGAAGGTGTGCGCGGTCTCGTCGGCGAGCGGAGCCTCGAAGCAGTCCAGCAGGTGCGCCCGCAGATCGATCGCGTCGTCGCGCGTCTTGAGCGAGAAGGTGCTCTCAGCCCACTCGTCGTGGCCGAAGTATCCCTGGCTCGCGCCGGCGGCGACGATCAGGAACTCGTAGGCGATCTGCTCGCTGCCGTCGTCGGTGCTGTAGGTGATCACCTTGCGCTCGGCGTCGAGCGCGGTGACGTAGCCTTCCACGACGTCGAGCGACTTCTTGTCCGCGAGAACGTCGGCGATCGACGGCGCGATCTCCTGCGCCGGGAGGACGCCGGTGGCGACCTGGTACAGCAGCGGCTGGAACAGATGCTCCGGCGTCGCGGAGATCAGCACCGTCTCGACCTTCGACTTCGCCAGCTGCTTGGCTGCCGCCAATCCGCCGAATCCCGAGCCGATGATCACGACCTCGGTGCTGCGCATGTGCCTCATCTCCTGTGCGTTGTCCGCCAATTGCTTTCACTGATCACAGTGCCGGATAGCTGCGTTGCCCCTCAACCCGATTGACCACTCGTTTACCGATGACATTTATCTGTTCTACTCATACAGTGAGGGAATGGAGTTCCGGCAGCTCGAGTACCTGACCGCGGTCGCCGACACCGGCGGCTTCTCCAAGGCCGCCGAACGGTGTTTCGTCTCGCAGTCGGCGATCAGTCACCAGATCGCCGCGCTCGAGCGCGAGCTCGGAACCGAGCTCTTCGACCGCTCCACCCGCCGGGTCCGACTGACCGAGGCCGGCGAGACCCTGCTGCCACGCGCGCGGGAACTGCTGGGCTTGCGCGATGCCGCGATCGCCGCCGTGAGCCCACAGCCCAACCGGATCCGGATCGCGGCGAACATGTCGTTCGCCGGTTCGGCGCTGGCGGCCGTGTCGGCGATCCGCGACCGCCATCCGGACGCAGAGATCGACTTCCTCATCAAACCCTTCGCCCAACGGATCGAGGCCGTCGCCGCCGGCGACGCCGACATCGCACTGATCCGCGGCAGCCTCGACCACGAGGGTCTCTACCTCGATCCGCTGTGGATCGAGCAACCCGTCGTCGCATTCAGTCCGCGTCACCGTCTCGCCAAGCTCGGAAGGCCGCCCCGGCCCGAAGAACTCGCCGAGTACCCGCTGCTGCTCCCGCCGATCGAGAAGCAGGTTCTCCTGCACCGTCTCGTCGAGCGAGTCTTCGCCAAGGCCGGAGTCGCCACCCTGCTCGGTCCCGAGATCCGCGACGGACACCCGGTGACCTTCGATCTCATCAACCGGCCGGAGTCGTGGACGCTGCTGTACGAGGATCTCAAACAGCCCGGCATCATCTGCAGGCACAATCCGGCGTTCACGCTGACGGTCTCGGCGGCGCTGCGCACCGACGCCGCACCGAACCCACTGGTCGCCGACCTGCTCACCGAACTCTCGGGAGGGTATCGGCGCGGCTGACCGGGGAGTCCGGGGTTAAAGGCCAAAATGTGTGTACAGATACGCTGGTTTCCGGTGTCTGACCTCGACTGACAGTGCGCCGGACATGCTTTGAAAGCATGTTCGGTGTCAGGTTCTCGGAATTCCCCCTCATGTGGTGTATGCGGCCGCAAGCTCGTCAAGAACGGAACCACCAGCGCCGGCCGCACCCGCTGGCGCTGCAAAGACTGCGGCGCCTCCAGCACCCAGAAACGCCCCGACATCACCCGCAAAGCCGAACTCACCGCGTTCCTCACCTGGCTCCTGCACGGCCGACAACCCGACCACATCAGCGCCCGCACGTTCCGCCGATCACGCTCCTGGTGCTGGAACATCGAAGTCCCACCACCTGCACCCCCGACTGAGCCGGCCCAGGTATTGATGCTCGATGGCACCTACTTCCAATCCTGGTGCCTGCTGATCGCCTTCGACGGCACCCACGTCGTCGACTGGCAATGGTGCGACCGCGAGAAGAAGATCGCCTGGCAGCAAATCCTGCAACGCCAACCCGCCCCGCACGTCGCGGTCATCGACGGTGGCCGCGGCCTGCTCGCCGCGATCGCTGACGATTGGCCCACCACTCGAGTCCAGCGCTGCTACTTCCACATCTTCCAGACCGTGCGCCGCCACCACACCTTCAAACCCCGACTCGATGCTGCCCGTGAAATTGTCACTCTGACAACCGCTTTGATGAACATCCGCAATTCCGAGCAGGCCGTGCTCTGGCTTCAGGCCTACAACGACTGGGAAATCAAGCACGACCGATTCCTCCGGCACCGGACCTACGCCCGCCCGCACGCTGTGCGCCCGAAGGGCGTCGCCGAGACCAGCACCTGGTGGTACACCCACCGCGACCTACGCAAGACCCGAGGACTGTTCCGGCGGCTGATCTCAGAAGAGCACCTGTTCACCTGGATCGACCCCCGCCTGACCGATGAAGAGCACCCCCTGCCGCGGACCACCTCACCGCTCGAAGGCGGCCCCAACAAAGGTCTCAAAGACCTGTTCCGCGCTCACCGAGGACTTCTGACCGAGCACGCCCGCCGAGCCGCCGAATGGAAGCTCAACAGCCTCACCGCCCACCCACACGATCCGTGGAGCCTGGTCCGCGAAGAGCACCACAACCCACCACCGCAGCGACCGAAGGAAACGCCCGTCGAGGACGAGCAGATCGGGCCCGCCGCCTACGACACAGGCTTCAACTGGGAAGACGGCAACGGCATCCAACACGGATGGGGAGGCCGAAACCGGTAAACCACCCGACGCCACGCCCGAACCGTACACACATTCTGGCCTTTAACCCGGAGTCCGCCCTGGGAACGAGAAGAGCCCCCGTCGAACCGAGTGGTTCAAACGAGGGCTTCTGCTGTGCGCCATCAGGGACTCGAACCCCGAACCCGCTGGTTTACGGCCGGCCCAGGTCGCGGCGTCGCATCAACGGTAGTTCCGATGCGCAGGACGACTCCGGCACGCGAGACGCCGCTCCGTCCGACCGGAATCCAGGGCCCGAACTGTCCGATGAAGGCGGACGCGGCGTGATTCCGACTCCACTCCCCCGGCTGTGAAGCCACCCAGCTGCCAGTCGGGCTCCGCGCCACCGAGCACAGCTGCTCAGAAATACCACTGACCAGCACTTTTCGAGGCAGATTCGTCCAAACGGAGGACGTGAGAATGTACACGCGACACGCCCGAAACGCATCGGTTATGCCAATCGACAGAATTGGCGTGATATACGCTCACCTCTCCCCCGAATGGTCCCTCGCACTCTCCGACTTCGCCGCGTGGCTGATCGCTGCGGGCATGGCGCCCAGTTCGCAGAGAATCCGCTGCTATCACGTCCGCCGGCTCGCGGAAGCTGTGCACCTCCCCCCGGACAAGCTCGAGCTCGACGATTTGGTCGAGTACTTCGCAGCCCAGGAATGGGCGCCCGAAACGCGTCGCGGAAACCGCGCCAGCATCGTCAAGTTCATGACGTGGATGCACTCATCGGGTCGGCGGCCCGACAACCCAGCAGCCCTCCTGCCGACCGTCAGCGTCCCGACTGGCTCGCCGCGGCCGACTCCTGAGAAGATCCTGCGCTCCGCGCTCATCGCTTCGAGTCCGCGCACCCGCCTCATGGTCAGCCTCGGCGCGTTCGTCGGTCTCCGTCGCGGCGAGATCGCGACGACTCGCGGCGATGCGGTTGGAGAGGACCTCGACGGCCCCGTCCTTCGTGTCACAGGCAAGGGCGGGCACGTGCGGGTCGTTCCCCTCGATGAAGGCATCGCCGAGCAGATCACTGCGCGAGGCCCAGGATGGACCTTCCCTGGCCAGATCGACGGCCATCTGTCACCAGCGCATGTGGGAAAGCTCGTGTCGCGGGTTATGCCGGAAGGATGGACGGCGCACTCGTTGCGGCACCGTTTCGCCAGCGCCGCATACGCACACGAGCGCGATATCCGCGCCGTACAGGAGTTGCTCGGGCACAAGAGTGTACGGACGACGCAGATGTACACCGCGGTTCCGGATCGCGCCCGCCGTTCGGCGGCATCGGCGGCTGCCGCAGGGTTCAATCACATCCGAGATGCGGCGTAAAGCGACATAACCGGACTAGCGTTAGCCATTCACGGATCACCTAGAGAAGGCATATGAGCAAATGAGCGTACGACTGATGGGCCGCGCAGCGATCGCGGCGGCAGGCATCTGCGCCGCGGCGCTCGTCGGCGCATGCGGTTCCTCCGACGAGACGACGCCGACGCAGAGCAGCGTGGCGCCGACGTCGAGCACCGACGAAGGCTCTATCCAGCCCGTCGGCTCGATCATTCGCGGCCAGTCGGGCGCGACGGTGGAACTTCAGACCGTCACCCAGCGTGGTGCGTCGACCGTGCTCGGCGTCAAGTTCACCGCGGGCAGGACCAATCTCGAGGGCTACAACATCCTGACGCCCGTGCTGACCTACGGGCAGGACGGGAAGGAGGCTGCGGTCGACTACGCGATCACCGAGCCGGTCTCGGGCATCATCCCGGCAGGCACAGCGCGATCGGTTGAGTTCGGTTACGAGGTCGACAAGGCGAAGCTCAACCCTGCGACGGTCACTATCGGAATCGGGCTGGCCGAAGCTGGATGGCACGGGGATTTGACGACGGTGAAAGCGGCGCCGGCCGAGTCCGCTGAACCGGACACCCCGGCCGCCGCCGAAGTGCCAGCCACGACTGAAACACCCGCGCCAGAGCCGGCGCCCACCGAGGAGTCGGCCGATGCGCCGCCAGCGACCTTCGACCCGGACAGCGGGGACGGCTACGGACCGAACCAGAAGCTGCCGCCGTTGTGCGAGCGGTTCCCCGACGAGTACGGGCCGTGCTGATGCAAGCGCCACCCACTGACGCCGAGGTCATTGAGGCGTTCGCCGTCTACATCGGTCAGCGGTCGGCCGCGGGGGTCCTCATGGCGAAGGCGGTCAGCGACATTGCGTTTCGCGACGGTCGAGTGCGCATTACGCTCGACCCGGCGCGAGCCGGTGCTGAGTACTGGGCACTGATGGAGGTTCAGCCGTTCGACAATCCGGCCTACTTCTACGGCACTGTCGTCGCATTCAACGACGACGAGGGAACTTGGCTTCGCCGGCGGGTGACTGATGTCGATGTCGTCGACGTGGACGGCAGGCCGCTCGGCACGGCGACCGTCGCTGAGCTCTACAGCCGAGCAACGGGGTAGGCGGGAGGAATTGCATCGGCGGGGTGTTCGGCGCGCAGTGACCCAACGGTCGAGACGGCGAAAAGGCCCCCAGGAACCGCCGGTAGCGGACCTGGGGGTCTTCCGTTGCGCGTGTCTTCCCCACGCGCACATTGCACGATAGCGCGCTGGTCGGACAACAGGTGGCGGGCGTCAGCGCGTGTACACCGCCACACCTCGTCGTTGTCGGGTGCATACTCGGCGATCTCGCCGAGATCGGGCGCTCCGCCGCCTGCGCCCGGCATCAGGACCGGCAACCGCAGCGGAACGGCGTCTACGTCGATGATGCGGCCGTCGTGCGGTCCGCCGTGAAGGGTGACGAGCATGCCCAGGAGTATGCCCCAGCACAGGTCGCACGCTTATGTCAGCGGGAGCGTGACCGACCCCTCGGCGCCGGAGACCGACGACTGCGCGCCTTCCACGATCGACACCGAGCACGACCATCCGCCGCCCTTGTAGGCAGTCGACCGAAGCGTGCCCGCGCTGGCCGCACTCACCTGATTGCCGCTCGTGAAGATCGCCACTTTCGTCGCTCCGGTGGGCGCCGTTGCGGACGTTGTGCCGCTCGCCCATACAGGGGTTCCGAGCGTGGCTGTACCGCGGTATGCGGCCGCAACGATGGCGCGGTCCGAGTCGCTCGTGATCAGGTGCGTCCCGGCGGGTAAGTCGAAGCGTGCCACCGTCAGCCGGATATTGGTTCCGGCGTGCGTGTACACCTGCGTTCCGGTGATGTCGCCGCAGGTCACGGTCGATGCCGCGGGCGGGCCCCCGCCGACTCCCGCAACCGCCACGAATACCGTCGCGGCGGCCGGCAGTATGATCTCGACCGTGGCCGATCCTGTCGTGCCGTTGGTGGCCGACGCGACTGGCTCATTCGGTAGTTGCGGTGCGTTGAGCCACAGACACGCCCCGCGTTGAGGTTGGGTGAGCCCCATGATGGCGTCGTCCGACGTCGTGCCGTGGATCGCGACGCCGTCGTTCAGGCGCGGCGACACGATCCGCAGTATGTCGCCCTCAGTGGCGGTCCGAATGCCGCCTGCAGTCCAGAACCCGACGGCCAGCCTCGCGGAGTTGGTGAGCGTGATCGGCGTCGTCGTGGTGACCTGCGGGATACCGACCGTTTGCACGTTAGCGAACGACATGGCGGCGTAGTTCGCGGAGAAGTTGCCACCGGGCGACGACCAGATCACTTCCACAGTCGAGGTCCCCGCAGACAGCCCGGATACGACGAACAGCTTCCATCGCTGCGCCGCGTCGATGAGCGTCGCGGCGATACCCCCGACCTTCACCACGACGGTGTCGATGTAGGTGTCGTTGTTGGTGTGGACTCCGATCAGGACGGCGCCGCGCGGACCGACCTGGATCGCGTCGGCATAGTTTGGCGGGAACGATCCGCCCTTGGCCACCGAGTCCACGTACTCCGGAACGCCGCCGGCGGGCGGCGGGGTCGACATGATGATCACGCGACCACCGCCTCCACGTGGACCGCAAGACCGTTCCCGGGCGTCCCGCCGACGCCGGTGACGGCAGCGGTGAGAACATCTCCGGCGGCGAGTTGAACGTTCAAGCCCGTCTTGCGGCTTCCTGCACCCTGGTCCGCCGCGGCCACCGAATGCGACGTCCCAACGATCGGGGCGCCGTTCTTCCGCAGTTCCACAGTGAGGCTCCCGCTCGCGTCGGCGGTCAGGCACTGCACGTCGAACCCCTTGATCGTGATGGCTCGCTGGCACTTGTGACCGAACGGATTGTCACCGACCCCGGTCGCGCGGGGGCTGTCCTTGCCGAACACGATGAGCGACAGATCGGATGGGAGCAGCCCGGCGGCGAGCTTCGCGAACGTGACACCGCCGTCGGCGATCGACAGCGTTCGGTTCTGGCCGAGCGTTCCGCCACCCTGCAGTCCGCCGGAGGTCGCGATCGTTCGCGAGCCCTGGACGGCACCGACAATCCGCCCGTCGTTGCCCTGAGCCGCGGTTCCGGCGTCGGTGCCGAACTGCACCGACAGGGTGCGATCAGTCGACAGGTCGCCACCACCGGTGAGGCCAAGGCCGGGCTGAACCCTGATCGTCTTGTCGACCTTCGTGTCGAGCGCGTCCTGCTGTGGACCGCTGACAGGCTTGCTGAGGTCGCTGGTGTTGTCGACGAGGCTCAACCCGACGTCACCCTTGCCGAGGACGACGATGCCCTGGTAGCCGTTCACCGACGAGACGGCGTCGGTCGGTGCGACCTGGAGTACCCACGAGCCCTCAGCCGACGGGTCCTCGGCCTGCAGGATGTACGTACCTCGGCCGGGGTTGCCGGTCTGGATCGCGACGTCACCGGGCTGTACCTGCGCGGTGGTCAACGCGAGACGCTCAGCCGTACTGGCCACCACTACTGACTCGTGCGTCGCCTGAGCCGGAATCTGTGAGACCGGGATCTTCCCGCCCACGAGGTCGGCCTTGCTCGACCACCCGGTGACCGTCGGATGGTCGAAGGTGCCGCCGAGCTCGCCGGGCGCCTCACCGGGGAGCATGACCGCTCCCTTCACGGTCTTGGTCGCCGACGGGACGCCGGACCCGACGACCTCGGAGGCCTGCGATGCCCAGTACTGCGCGTCATCAGCCGACCCGGATGCCGACGTCGCCGAAGCGGCGGAGTTCGACTCCGAGGCCGCCGCGGCAGCAGCGGCGGCCATCGCCGACGATTCGGATGCTGCGGCGTTGTCCTCCGAGTCCTTGGCGTTGCCGGCCGAGGTTCCGGCTGCAGTCGCCGCCGCGGCGGCCGCGGCGCGGTCGGCAGCGACGGCTTGGGTCAAGATCTCGACGGTCTCGTCGGCCGCTTCCTGCGCGGCCGTGTCGGCGGCGGACTGTGCTGCGCCAGCGAACGATTCCGCCTGGTTCCGGAAGGTCTGCGCCGATCCCGCCGACGCTCCGGCCTGGTTCGCTGATGTTTCGGCGGCAGCCGCCTTCTGTGTTGCGGTGGTGGCCTTCTGTCCAGCAGTTGTCGCCGAGGCGGCTGCCGCGGCTTCCGACGTGGCGGCGGCGGTCGCGGCCGCCGCAGCGTCGGCAGCGCGCGCACCAGCGATGCTCGCCTGATTCTGCGCGCGGTCGGCGTCGGCTTGAACGTGGTCGCGGATCGCGGCGGCACCGTCGGCGACGACCTGGTCAATGTGCGCACGGTCATCGGCGGTCGATGCCGCGGCGGCCTGAGCCTCATCGCGGGCCGTTCGTGTCTCGCCGAGGTACGCGTTGACCTGGTCGACCTGCTCGCCGATGTCGGAGATCGTCTCAGCGACGAACTCCGCGCGGTCGGCATTGGCCTTTGCCGAGTCGGCGGCAACCTCGGCGCGCGCCGCTGACGCCGCGGCGTCGAGGTAGGCCGGCCAGTAGTCGCGCGGCAGGTCACCGGCGTCGATCAGATCGTTCAGGTGCAACTCTCGATTGCCGTTGGCGGCGAACTGGACCGTGCGGCCCGGGAGCTTCTTGTTGTTCCACCACAGCTCGGCAGTCGCGGTCCACCACACCGGGTAGTCGCCGATGGCTCCGACGAGCTCGACGCCGTCGCGGCGCTGCAGATCCCGCAGGCGGCCGTCGACGATCAGCCCGGTGATCGGCGAGGCGGATACTGAGCGCGAGGGCAGTCCGGTCGGTAGCGAGCCGTACGAGCCGAGGTTCGGCGTGAACACGACTTTGCCGGTGGGCAGGACCTCGTCGGGCAGCGCGTCGTCGTCGAGAACGCCGTCGTCGATCAGGTGCGCCCAGGATCCGGTGATGTGGACGTAGGTGTACTCGTCGGCCATGGGGATGGCTCCTTTTAGATGGGAGATTCAGTGGACCTGCTGATGTGCTGGACCGTCAGGCGGGAACGGTGGTCGCCGCCGCGGATCCAGCGGCCGACAAGCAGTGTTCGCACATAGACCTGCACCTGGTATCCCGCGTCGGGAACCACGACTGACGTGTTGATCTCGCGAGTCTGTGCGCTACCGCCGGTGTAGACGTCTTCGGTGGTTGAGAAGATGGACCCGTCGGGAGCGAGGACGCGAACCTCCCAGGCGACATCGAGTCCGATCGGCGAGACGGTGTAGTCGATATAGATGCGGGCACTCAGATTCCACAGGCCCTTCTCCTCGAGGATCAAGCGGCCATTCGCGATGTGGCACGCCTGCATGGGGCCGATCTGGTTGCTGTAGGAGAACTGCCCCGTGTTGGTTATCCCGTTCGCTGTCGACGCGTAGGCCGATCCGTAGTCGAGCAGGGGCGACAACAGATCCGTGCGGTTGTTCAGCGCCTCCTGGCCCTCTTGGAGCTTCCCGACGCTGTCGCGGATCTGGCGTGTTTCCTCCGCTGAGGCGATCCCCTCGCTGATGCCCTCGACTTTGTCGACCATCGAGTCGTAGTCGGTGGACGTCGACGGCGGCGGGAAGTAGAACCTGTCGCGCCCGACACCCATGTCAGCGGACCCTCAGCAGCCGAACCCGCAGCTGCGCGTAGTTGCTGCGGACACTCCAATCGCGGAGCGTGCCGGCGCGTTTCACCGCGGCGACGTACAGCGTGATCGGCGTTCCAGGTTCGATGACGGCCACGCGGTTGCTCGGGTCGATCGCGACATCGGAGAACGCGCGGATCGCCACATTCGACCAGCCGCCGCCGTCGGAGCCGATACCGATGCCGACCAGTGTTCCCGTGGTGGCGTTGTCGCGGCGGATTTCGATGTCGACCTGGTGTCCCGAGTACGCGTTGATGTCGACGCCACCGGTGAAGTCGAGTCGGTACGGGAACGTCTTGGCCGGAATCGTCACGACTACGAGTTCGGCGCGGGTGTCGGTGCGAGACTTGGACACGTCCGGGAATCCCGACGGCGGGACGACATACTCCTCGATCCAGTAGCCGCCGGGCGACCACTCCAGCAACTCGGTTTCAGCGTTGTAGGCCAGGACGTCGCCGTTGGTCGGCGGGATGTCCTGGTCGACGTCGACGCTGTCGTAGATCGACCCTGACGGGCCCGCGTCGCCCTTGTCCCCCTTCGGCATGGGCGGCAGGTCGAGGCCGATGCTGTAGGAGCCCGCTGACCCGCCGCCGATCCGGACGCCGAACCCGTCGTCGACCTTCTGCCCGTTGATGGTCAGGTCGCCGGGCCGCATCGTCGGCGCTGGGCCGACGGGTCCTGGCGTTGCGTAGACGCCGTGGTAGATGACGAACATCGATCCGGTCCACACGTACTGGTCGTTGGTGTCGGTGTTTCGGTAGGCCCAGTTGGTGTGCTCGGTGCCCAGGGCGGTCTTGAGCGCTTCGAGTTCGGCGGTCGTCCGCTCTCCCTGGTGTATCGCCCCGGGTCGACCGGGCGGCCCTTGCTCGCCCTGATAAGCAGGCAGACCCATCACTGCGCGCTCGCCCGCACCGTCCTGACGACGGCGGACATGGAGGTAGGTGTCGGTCATCGGCGGCGCGTCCGGCGGCTGCGGGATGCCGTAGATTTCCAGCTCGACCGACAGCTTCTCGATCGGGTCGTCAGGCATGTGCGGCCACCTTCTCTCGCAGTTGCTTCCACGCGTCGTCGTAGTCCTCGCCGAGCACACTCAGGCCGGTGCCGCGGTGGATCATCCGGACGGCTTCGTTGTCGCCGATGGTCTCGACCGCCACGTCCTCCAGGTCGGGCAGCGACTCCCACTTCTGCAGCTCGACGTAGCGCTGGCCTTCGTGGTCCCAGACGAGGTTCTGGGTGTAGTTGCACACCGCCTGCGCCAGCAGCTCGGAAATGCCGGCCGGCACCTGGGCCGGCGTGCCGTTCTTCAGGGGTGCGTTGCGCAGGAAGCGGCCGAGGCGGATCACTGTCGGGTCGTCGACGGCGTAGGCCTTCTGGTCGGTCATCGGATTCTCCTGAGTGCTTGTCTGGTCTCGCGGTTTCGATCGCGTAGTGACTGTGCGACGTCGGGGTGTTGATCCCTCAGCAGTGGGACGGCGGTGTCGACGCTGTCGGTGAGCTCGACGACGGCATCGGCGAGGTGGTCGACCTTCGTGCCGAGATCGGTGAATTGTTCGTTGATCGTCTTGGTCATCCCGGTCGCGATCTCGGTCAGCTGCTTCGCGGCGTCGGCGCGGTTCTTCCCGCGCCCAAACAGTCCGGTTACCAGGCCGGTTATGAGTGCCGCGAGGACCGAGCTGCCGCCGATGGCAACGACCAAACTAGGAACGTCCATTGGACGCCTCCTTCGCTGCGCGGTGCAGCGTGAACAGGTCGACCACGATCAGGAGCAAGGTGCACGCCGACAGTCCGATTCCGGTCCATGCGGTCCACGTCAACGCACCGTTGGCGATCGATACCGCGGTGATGAGCGCGATGAGGGCCCCGTACACGGAGGTGTTCCCGGCGACCCGGACCCACAAGCCGAGCCAGCGATTCGGCAGGCGGGTGCCCACGACGGACAGGGGTGGGCCGACGAGCAGGAGAACCAGCCAGATGTGGTGCCAGCTCGTCCCCATGGTGTCGAGTACTGCCGAGGGCACGTGACCGACGAGCATGGACCACCCCGCCAGCCAGTACGTGGTCATCATGATCGAGTTGAACGTCCGGTGGATGGCTGCGGGATCGCCGCGGATGAACTGCTGCCACCAGTTCACAGCACGTGCCGTCCGCCGGGGCTGGTGTCGAGTGCATCGAGGAATCGTTGAGCCGACTGCTCAGGAGGGAGGCCGAGGAACCGCGGGTCGTGCTCAGACCAGCCCCGAGACCGCGCGAGATCGAGCGTGTCCGCGCGGTGCGCATCGAGCACATCGCCCGCGGTCTGGCGTGCGCCGGCCGCCGCGTCGGCGACGACACCCTCGATCGTCGGGGCGATCACGTCGAGAGTCTCCCGCGTGCCCCGCGGGGTCAATCCGTTCTTCGTGGAGCGTTGCGCGAGGACGCCGGCGACCATGACGACGCCGCCGATGATGGTCGCGACGACCGGTGGTAGGTCGGTCCAGGTCATCGTCACCCACGTGCCGAGCGCGACGACCCCGGCTGCGGCGGCGGTGATCGTGTTGCTGTACCGGCGGTACCAGGGCTGGTCCTTGATCGCGGCGTCGAGGACGCTCGACAGGATCACCGGCGCGCTCATTCGGCGCTCCTGAAGTCGATGACCGCCTGTCTGACCGCGCAGTCCTTCGCCTCGACGAGCTTGCGGAGCGCCGTCGATAGCTCCGGGCCGTCACCGAGGTTGGTGACGAGCGTGTCGGCGAGGTCAGCGAACTGCCGCGACACGAGCTGGAGGTACGGCGGCAGATGCTCGTAGGTGAACAGGGACAGCAGGTGCTCGGTGCCGGGGTGCCGTGCGCTCATGCCTGGCCCCCGATCTTGGCGAGGATGCCGCGCGCCGCAGGGTCACCCTTGGCGGCTTCGCGCTTGACCAGCGCCACGCACGCCGGATCACCGAGCAGTGCGTTCCGCTCGACGAACTCTTCGTGGATGCGGGCGTCGATGTTGAGGATGAACCCCGCCATCGTGTCCACGAGTCCGTCCGATGCGCGGTACTTCGACCGGGACGGGAACCGCTTCGTCAACTCGGATGATGCGTCCATTGTGAGACCTCCTGGTGAGGGTGGAAGTAGCTTGTCGCCGAGGCGCTTACACCGGGCGAGTCGGTCGCGGCGATCGTCGAGACCGTTCGTGCCGCCGTTGATCGCGCGAGTCACGCCGATCAGGTCATCCCGATCGGCGAGCGGGTTGAGTTGCGGCCGCGCGACCGTCCAATACCAAGACGCCGCGAGGAATCCCCACTTCGGTTCGCGGCGTACCCGCTCCGGATGGTCAACGAACTCGCGAGGGTTGGTGGTGTACCGCTTCGCGAAGCACCACTCGGAGAACCGGGAGAAGTTCGCGCGCCCGGTGAGTTGAATCGGCCCCGATCCCTTGAAGCGCATCCCATCGCCCGGGTACACGTTGCCGAGGTCTGCGCGACCCTCGTATGCGCTGCCGTCGGCGATCTCCTCCATGTAGACCAGCCCGCCGGACTCGTGGCCGATCTGCGCGCACCAGTGCGCCGCGCGCAGCGGTGTCGTGATCTGCGCCGCCTGCATAGCGCCGACCATCCCCGACAGCATCTCGCGAGCGCGTGCGGGGCTGCAGCCCATCGCCTCCGCGAGGGTCTCCGCGGTCATGCCCTGCCGCGGCGCCGGCGGCGGCGCTGGTGTCGCGGTGACCGACTCGGCGACGACGCACCAGCCTTTCGGCGGGATCAGCGTCGCCAGCTGATCGAAGCTCAGCCAGTACGCGAACGGCGAGAAGCCGGGGTCGGCGACCCAGACGGCACGCGCGGCCTCGTCGATCCCCATTACCGCGACGTAGTGCCGCACCGTGCCACCCGAATACGCCGGGCTGATACTGCCCTTGACGCCGCGCGGGTAGTTCGACGGCGGCGCCACCCAGTTCACGAGGACGCCGAACCCGGCGGCGATCGAGCGTCGCACGTCAGTCCACAGCTGGTCCTTCATGCGCTGCGACATCGGATCGCCGTCGGCATGGCGGGTGATCCAGTCGACGCCGGTGCGGCGCTGCAGGACTGGGCGGACGTCGTTGACGTCGTTGGTGCCCCTGACGGTGGTTCCGATCTCGCGGATCAGGGTGTTCTCGTCGACGACTTTCCCGCGGCCCGACAGGATGACTTGCGTGGACGCGGGTCCGCAGTCCCAATACTGCTCCTGCGGCGTGATGCCGTGGTCGTAGTTGAGGATGTTCTCAGCCATGCGCCGTCTCCTATTCGCTGAGTGCCAGTCGGGTGATCCAGGTGCCGAGCGACCGGATCTTGCCGAGCGCGATCGAGCCGGGCTCACGCTCGGCGTCGGGGCGGCCGATCTGCAGCGTGTACCGGCCGCGCACCGAGCGGCTGTCCTCGTAGGTGATCTCCTCGAGGTAGTCGACCTCGACCTTGCCGTCGGCCATCTCGACGCCGATCAGGTCACCGAGCTGCAGGTCCTTCCCGATGTAGTACGGGCTGCCGTTACTGGCGGTGATCGCGTGCGAGACGTACGCCCGGTTCTTGAAGTGCTGGTTTTTCATCCCGGCGAACGTGTTCAGCGTCAGGCCCGTCGACGCCGACTCGGCGAAGTCCTCCCGGAACCGCCACGGCCCTGCCTCGTTCGCTGCCCGCAGGTCTTCGTCCGAGTGGAATGCCATGATCGTGTCTTTGACCAGGCCATCGAAGATGCCCAGCGACAAGCCGGCGAGGCCGAATGCTGAGCCGAGCGCGCCAAGTATCAAGTTCATGCCCGACACCACGGTGTTGTTCAGCCAGTCGGGGCTCTTGCCTCCCGCGGTGATACGAGTGGCCAGCCCGGTGTGGGTGGTCTGTTCGAACTCGTCGACAGGGCTGTAGTCGCCGGTGGTGTAGACCGCGATCGGCTTGTCGGCGATGGCGCCGGCTGCCTTCTGCAGGTAGTCGTCGTAGTTCTCTTCGCCGAGGATCGGATAGAGGATCCACTTCATGGCGTCGTCGGCCATCTGCAGTCCAGTTCGGAAGAATCCGTCGACGATGGTGCCGGTCCATCCGACCGGTGCGCCCTTCTCTACGAAGTCGAAGATCAGCTTGGGTTCGGTGATGGTCGCGTACTCAGGGAACGGTTGCGGATCGACGTCCGGATCGACGAATGTCGCCGTGATCTGCATGTTCTCGGCGTCGCACACCTCGGTGAAGGCGTCCATCATCTTGTCCATGCGCCAGCTGGAGGCGATCCACGGCGTGGTGTCTCCCAAGAGCTTGTGCCGCGGGTTCACCATCAGCGGGTGCATGGCGGTCTTGAGGATGTTCCACGACTTCAGATCGAGCAGGTTGCCGGTTGGAATCGACCACAGAGAAGCCTGCAGGCGCACGGCGTTTGCCGCGAACGCCCCGGACATGACCGAGGCCGCGGGGCCGAGTCCGAACCAGAACTTGATCGGCTGGAATTCAGGAGGGAACCACGGGCACGGCCAGATCCGCATCCAGTTCAGGTACTCGAGCGCGCCAACCGCGGAGACCTCGTAGTAGCGCTTGAACCCTTTCCGAACGCGGGTGAAGTCGGTGATGATCCACAGCGTCGTGTAGTGCGGCAATCGCACCACGATCGGCCGGACAGTGCGCTTGGGCTGGCCGTCGAAGTATGCATGCCAGTGGTCGTCGTCCGGGACGGTGATGTTGAGCGAGCCCGACTTGTTCTTCTGGTCGGTGAACTTGAGCTCACGGTAGTCACCGCAGATGCCCCAGGTCTTCATGTCCTTGGTCTTGAACTCGACGTACGCCGACGGGTTCAGGTACTCGTCACGCTCGTCCGCCTCGGCCTGGGTGAGGCTGGCGTACGCGTCCCGCACCGCGGTCACAGCAGTCCCTCATGACGCCAGGCGCAGCGGGCGTAGACCTGGGTCTCGCGCGAGCCGCCCTTGACCTCGATCTGGACGGTCGTGACCTTCCCGGCCGGTATGGGCTTGCGGTACTTCTGGCCCTTCATCAGCGGCCAGAGGTTGCGGCCCGTCGAGGACCGCACGGTCGGGCGTGCCTCGTCGGTGTTGACCAGGATCTGCTCACCGGCGTTGGCGGCCGGATGGATGATCTTGTTGCCCGCGTACGACAGCGTCACTTCCCCGGGGCCTTGGATCACGAACTGCGGCCAGGCGTCCCACTCCGGGCCGGGGTACAACGAGAGGGAGCCCTTTCCGGTTCCGGTCTCGTTGTCCCACGAGTCGGCGTAGTCGGCCTCGCGCGCTAGTGGGGCCTCGACGATCAGGGTCATCTCGAACTTCGCACCGCGGGTGATTCTCGGATCGAACGGCACGAGCGGCTTGAGCTCGCCGAGTTTGACCCCGACCCAACGCCAGCCGACGGCATTGCTGTAAGTGACGAGCCAGCCGAGCTCGTGCCGGCGGACGATCGTCTTGAAGTGCTCACGGCGACGACGGAAGTCGTCGGGACTCGACCCGAGGATGAACAGCGGGAGGTCGAGCTCGGCGTGATTCATCGTCTCGCCGACCTTGGTCTCGCCCCACTGCCTCGCAGCGGCGTCGAAGATGTCATCGATGTCGACGTGACCGAGTCCGTCGGGGCCTGACACATCGAGCCACGCACCGAGTTCATCGCCGCCCTTGGCGCCAGAGAGCCGGACACGTTCGCCGTGCGGCGAGATGAGCTCGACAATCGTGTGATCGGTGAGGGTGGCAGCCATTTACAGACCTCCGACGAGGGCATCAGACCGGGACAGGCGGCGTTGCTCGCGGGTCGCCTTGCGCACCGCATCGGAGACGTCCTCGGTGTGGAAGTGCTGATGCAGTTGCCCGCGGCTGCGCGGATCGACGGGAACGTCGTCCATGTCGGCGTCGGAAGCGCGCATCGGCTGTGCGGCGGTCACAGCGGCTGCGGCCTTGAACTCGGCGGCCGACGGGAGTGCCTCGAGCATGGCGTCGATCCGGCCCCACTGGCCCGCGGTCAGAACCGCTTCGGGCTTGCGGGTCTTGTTGACGGCCATGGTCAGACCGGGCTTCAGCCAGCCGCCCGAGTCGTAGCCGTGTCCGTGGCCCCACTGCGCGGTGAGGTCGTCGCCGTAGCGCGACTTGTAGTAGCGCAGCGCCGCGACCATGTTCGACATCGGATTGCGACGATCGTCGGGCAGGGACGGGTCACGGTGTGCAGCGAAGGTCGAGGGGATGATCTGCAGCAGGCCGACTCCCGCCCCCTCGCCGGTGCCGTTGACATCCGAGATCTGCTGCGCGATGTTCGGGTCGCCGCCCGATTCAGACTGGATCTGGCTGATCATCGCGTCGACCTGCGGCTTGGCCGTCGACAGCCCGACACGCTTGATCGCCTCGATGGCCATCGGGCGCCACTGCTCGGCGCCGGCGCCAGGCTGGTAAGTGTGCGAGGTGCCCATGTCGGGCATTGGCGTCGTCGACTTCTCTTCGTGCGTCTGGTACGTCGCGTTCGGATCGCCGTAGGTCGGGTCGGTGTACGCGGTTCCGGACTGCTCGGTCGAATCGATCGCGTCCTGGCTCTGCTCGGTTGCTTCGAGAGCGTCGTCGCTCTGCCGGGTTGAGGCGACGGCATCGTCGGACTGCGAGGTCGAGTCGGTGGCGTCCGCGCCCTGGTTCATCCGAGACTCGACGGCGTCGTACAACTTGTCCGAGATCGTCTTGAATCCGAAGAAGTCCGCGACGCCGCCAACGGTCTCCTTGAGCGCGTCCTTTCCGGTCTGCTGCGCCAGCTCGAGGAGCTTCTTCAGCAGCTCGACCTGGTCCCAATTCAGGACTGCTTCGGGCTTGCCCGTCTCGTTGGTGACCACAGACTTTCCGGGCGGAATGTAGCCGCCCTTGTCACGCCACAGCCCCGGCTCGACAGCTCCGCCATCGGCAAACGGCAGGATCTTGCCGAGGGTGTTGTCGTAGACACTCTTGACCGCGCCGGTGACGACGTTCTTGACCTTCTTCGCGCCCTCGTAGACCGAGCGGAGCTTGTCGCCGAGACCACCGACGATCTTGAAGAACTCGTCGAGGACCTGCTTCTTCGACCAGTCGAGCATGCGTGGCGGGATGCCCAGCCACTCCGGAGGTGGGGTGCCGATCATGCGGCCCATGCCGCTCTTGATCGGGTTGAGGGCCTTGTCGAGCAACTCGGAGATCTTCTTCTTGATGATCCCCATCTGCTCTTCGGGCGAAGGGCCACTGCCGCCGGCCTCGAAGGCTCCGTCGGAGCCGATCGATAGGTGGTACCGGCCAGGGAACTGCGGATGATCGGCACCGACTGCGGGGCCGCCGTATGCGATGTTGCCGTGACTGCCGCCCGACTCGACATTGACTGCCGAGAAGCCCTTGACTGCCGACAGGGTGCCCGCGGTGTGGCCGTTCTGACCGCCCGAGTCCGGACCACCCTTGATGCCGATCGAGAATCCGCGCGAGAGGCCCTTGACCCATGGCTGCCCCGCGGCACTGACGCGGTCGCCCTGACCGGCCGGGAACGCCGGAGTCGCCCAGTGGCCCTTGTCGTTGCCTGAAATGATCACCGAGGCCAGGGCCGACATGTAACCCGAGCAGTCCGCACCGGCTGGGAATTGGTTGCCGGCCAGGTATGGCTTGCCGTTCTGCGCCTTAGCCCACGCGTGCCCGCGGGCGAGTTGGCCTTCCCACGCGGCCGGCGCTTCCGCGACCGCGCCGCCGTCCTTGAATCCGGGAATCTCGGCCGCGTGCAGGAATCCGCCGATTGGAGCGGCAGACGGGGCTTGCGCGATCGCCCCGGCAACCTTCGGGTGCGCCTCCAGTCCGCGGGCCGCGCCCCAGGTGAACGGGATGCCCCGTTCGATCATGGCGCGCATCGCGTACATCACCTCGTGCCCGCCGGCGCGGACGACGTCCATGACGTCCCAGACGTGCTCGCCGGGCATCATCAGCGCATGAACCGAGTCCTTGCCGCGGGTTGCGCCCTGAGACATCGGGACCGGGCCGCCGTGGCGGAACGCGACCTCGGGCAGAGGTGACATCTCCTTGAGGCCCGGCAGGAAGCTCGCGACCTTGTTCCACGCCTTGAGCAGACCGTTGTTCCAGACGGTGCCGATGACGAAGTTGATCGGCTTGGCCACGAACGACTTGATCTTGTCCCACGCATTGCCGATGCCGCGTACGACCGAGCCGAAGAAGTCGCCGACCACAGCCAGTGCGCGCTTGAATCCCTCGAAGGCGGGCTTGACGACATTGTCGACGACCATCCGGATGCCCTTACCGAGCAGGTCCCAGCCCTTCTTCATCGCGTCGAAGATGACTCTGATGCCGTTCCACATGAACCCCGCGGCGGCTTTCAGCGCGTTCCAGACCGGGATGATGACGGCGTTCGCGATCGACTGGACGACGCTTCCGAGGGCGGTGACGCCTGCGCGGAACCACCCGAAGATGGTCGAGATGCCGAGCCACATGAACTGCGCCGCGGCCTTGATGCCGTTCCAGACCGGGACCATGACTGTTTGCCAGAGCCAGTTGGCGACCGTCGCGACCACGCGCATCACCGCCATGAAGGCGTTGAAGACGACCTGCACGCCAGCCCAGAAGAACCCGATGACAGCCTTGATGCCGTTCCAGACGGGCATCATGACCGTCTGCCACAGCCAGGTCGCAACTGAGCCGAGCAGCCGCAGGCCGGCCATGAAGAGGTTGAGGATCGGCTGGATCACGACCCAGGCGAGCTGCACCGCTGCCTTCAGGAGGTTCCAGGCGACCAGAACGGTGCCGATGATGACCGTCGCGACGATCGCGCCGATGTACTTCACGACAGTCAGGAATCCGCTCAGGATCGGCTTGATGACGCCCCACACGGTGGAGAAGACGGTCTTGACGGTGTCCCAGTGCTTAACCAACTGGACGATGATGCCGATGATCGCGCCGATCGGACCGAGGCCGAACAGCAGCACCTGCCAGAAACGCTTCACGAAGTTGATCACCGGCTGGACGGCCTGCCAGACCCACTTGAACCCGGCGACGAGTCCATCGATCGCAGGCTTGAGGACGTTGTTCCACGCGGCGAGCGCAGCGTTCTTGATGCCGTTCCATGCGCCCTGCACGACGTTCCGGAAAGCCGCGGACCTCTTGTACGCAACGACGAGTCCAGCGACGAGGGCCGCGATCGCCATCACGACGAGCATCACCGGGTTTGCGGCCATGACCGCGTTGAACGCGGCCTGGACGGCCATCGCCCCCTTGGTGACGAGATTCCAGAGCTTGATCGCTCCGGTCCACACTCCCCAGGCGGTAGCGGCGGCGCCGATCGCGGCGGCCAGCGGCGTGATCCACTCCTGATTGCGCTTCACCCACCCGCCGAACTCAGCGAGGGCATTCTGCACGAGCTTGATGGCCGGGGTTGCCTTCTTGAATCCAGTTGTCAGGGCGTCGGCAAGTCGGGTGACGAGCGGAATGATCGGCTCGAGCGCTGTGGCGGCGGCACTGGCCAGCGCCGTCTTCATGTTCGCGAGCTTGGCCGGAAGGGTCTGCCCCATTTCCTGGGCGTAGGTGCCCATGCCGGAGTTGATGGCACCGACGAGCTGCTCGAAGCTGATCTTGCCTTCGGAGGTCATCTTGCGGACCTCGGCTACGGACTTACCGGTGGACTTCGACAGATACTCCGCGGCGTTGACGCCCGCGTCTGAGAGCTGATTGAGGACGCCCGCGTCCATCTTTCCGGAGGCCGAGACCTGCTGGAGGATGCGGCCGACGTCGATCCCGGTGCCCTGTGCGGCGGCCGAGAGGTTGGTGAACGCCTTGATCGCGTCGTCCATGGGCTTGCCCATCTGGACGCCGGACTGGGCGAACATCGCGCTGTACTTGGCGGCGTCGGCCAGCGAGACCGAAGTGCCAGTGACCTGCTCGGTGAGCGTGGCCATCTGCTTCTTCGTCTGCTCGGACGTCAGGCCGACGTTCTTGAACTGGATCTCGGCGCGCTGAATGTTCATCAGGCGGTCGAATCCCGACTTGAGTACTGATCCCGCACCAGCGAGGCCGGCGAATGCGCCCGCGGCGCCGAGAGCGCGCTTGGCTGCGCTCATGATCGAAGTGCCGAAGCTCTGCACCGACGGGTGCGCCGATCCGTACGCTCGCCCGACCTCGCCGGCCGAACCGGCGGCGCGCCTATTCGCGGAGGCCGACTCGTCGGCGCCGGCGGCCGCACGCCGGGCAGAGTTCGCGGCGTCGTCCTGCGCGGCCTTCAGTAGTGCTTCGCTGGAACGAACCTGATCGGCCGCGCTGGCCGCTCCCCGGCGCGCGCGAGTGACCGCCTCCTCGGCGGTCATCAACTGCGACTTGGTCGCCTTACCTGAGTCCTGCAATTCGGTCAACCGCGTCTCAGCGATCCGGACCTTGCCGATCGCGTCCTCGGATCGCACGCGGGCCTGCGAGAGCTGCGACTCGGCTCGAATCACGCTCGATGCGGTAGCGACCTCGCCGGAGCGAACTCTGTCGAGTTGGCCGGACGCCGACACCGCCTCGGCACTCGCGGCGATCTGACGACGCTGCGCCGCGGCGAGTTGTTCTTCGGCCCGAACGACCTGACTGCTCTTCGCACCGGAGTTACTGCGAACCTCCTGGAGCTTTTGCTCAGCGATGCGGACCGCGCTGGCCGCGTCAGCTTCGGCAGATCGAGCGGTCGCGAGTTGCTTCGAGACCCGCTCGATCTGCTTCTGCTGAGACGCGAGGCCGGCCGCGGTTGCCGCACCCGCCTTGCGGCCGGCATCGCGGCCCTGCGATTCCATCTCCGAGGACGCAACGCCCATACCGCGCTTCGCCGCGCCGGAGATTTCCTTGGCGAATTGCGCACCCATTCCCTTGAAGGAGCCTGCTACGGGCACGTAAATGACCGAACCAGCCACGCTGTCTCCTTCTGCTATTTGGAATCGAGGAAGTCCATGACTTCGTCGGATGAGTGCTCGCCCCGGCCGCCGATTTGGATTCGCGAGTCGTCCTCGCTCTCAGACCACGGGTAATCCGGGTGTTTCTTGGGGAGCCGGAGCTTCTTGTTGCCGAGCGCCTTACCGACGACGACCGTGTTCTCCTCTATGCGCCGGACGAGGAGCCACAGGAGGCGGTCGGTCATCGTGTAGGGCTTGCCGTCAGCGACCTGCTGGAGTGCCCATTCGGCCAGGACGCGGAATCGTCGCAGAGTGATCTCACCGCGGTAGTACTCCGCGATCACGTCCCGGCCGTAGATCTGCTCTAGCGCGCCTTCCGCTTCTTCGAGGCCGCCGAACGCCGCTGCGACCGATTCGGCCGTGTAGGTTTTCCCTCGAGCTCGTCCGTGACCTTGTCGGTGTAGGCCTTCATGGCCCGGAAGAAGATCGACGAGCTACCGCCGACGGCGAGGAATGCGTCGTATTTCTCCGGTCCACACAGGAACCATTCGGCGACGTCGATGTCATTGTCTCCGAGCTCGTCAAGCTCTTCCTTCTCTTCGTCGGAGAGCATTTGCGGGTCCCGAGCCGTGAATTCCTGGCCCTTGAATGTGAACGTGAACGTATTGCCCTCGTCGCCGCGCGCTTCTGCGCGCTTCTCGAGGATCTGATCGAGGTCGATATCGGCCATGGCAGGCTCCTTCTTTTCGATGATCGCTGGCAGGCGAGTTTCGACATGGGGGTGCGATCGGGCCGGGCGAGCCTGCCAGCATCAAAATTCCCGGCCCGATCGCGTAGTCAGCCCCTACGGACTGACCGTCTATTCGCCGCTCGGTGACTCCAGAGCGGCTACGCGGGCTTCGAGAGCGGCGTTCTGCGCCTCCAGCGCTGTGACGCGGCCCGTGAGCGCGTCACTGTCGGAGCGCAGACCGTCGACGCTGGTGGTCGCGGCGTCTATTCCGCCCTCGATGCGGTTGAGTTCGGCGGCGTCGATCGGCGTGCCGCCGTCCTTGCCGTCTTTCCATTCCTTGGGCGTGTAGCCGGCCATCAGGCGTCACCTCCGGGGAACAGCGCCGCGCCGGGGAAGAGGTCCGGCCCCGGCACGGCGGTCAAGGGACCTCCGGATTGGTCGGCTCTTCCGGCGTCGCGTCCTCGATCTCGCCAACGTCATCCCAGTTCTCGGCGAAGATTCGGCGGGCGGACCAGCCGTCCGGGCCGGGGTAGCCGGTGACGGTGACGCCGTAGCCGATCATCTCGTCGGACTTGTACGAGATCTCCTGGCGCTCAGTGACCTGAGCGTTGGCCAGGACGACGCGTCGCGCGTGCTCGCCGTCGACGACAGTGAGGACGAGCTGGTTGCGCTTGAGGTCCGGCTTGCCGCCCTCTTCGAAGTAGACCGAGCCGTCGGGGTTCTTGCGCATGTCGGCCTTGGAGACACCGAAGTAGAACCCGGCGGTCGCCGCGGTCGACTGCCAGAGCACGAACTCGAAGCTCACCGTGGACTTGGTGATCTCGATGCGGATCGGCGAGTTCTCCTGCCAGGGAGTGAACTCCTCGTTGTCCTCATCGCGGTTCTCGGTCACGCCGTCGTCGGAGATGTACCCGAGGTTGGTGAATATCTGGGAATCGAGCGCGCTCATGTCGCGGGGCGCGTCCGCGCCGACCTCCGCGATATCGATACGGCCGGTGACGCCGACGCGCGCGGCCTCGGCCTTGAACCCGTCAATGGTGGGTGCTGCCATCACGTCCTCCTGGTGATGCGAGGGAGCAGCCCCCAAGGGAGAGCTGCGGAACGGTGCTGGCAGGCCCGTGGAATGCAGCGAACCCCCAAGGCGTCCTTGGGGGTTCGGGTGTGACAACCGCGTGAAACGGTTTCGCCGCTAGGTCACATATGGTCGGCGTAGCTCGTACTCGGCGCCATCGCGGACGATGTACTTGTTGTGGTCAGGGCGACGGGCGAACCCGACAACCTCGGTCACCGAGCGTGCGGCGACGTTGGGATCGAGGATCATCGCGGCCAGGATTCGGCGGAGTTTGCGCGAGATCGCGCGGCAGTCCTCGCGCCGTGCCGCGTACACGTCGACGTCGAATGCGAAGACCTCGGTGAGGGCTCCGAACGCCGACTGCCAGGGCATGTCGTCGACGCCGCCGGGCAGGTCGCGGATGAGCACGACCGGCAGACGCTTCTCGAAGGCTGTCTCGGGTGGCGCTTCGTCGGCGACGTAGCAGTCCGGCAGGCGCGGCTCGACGTAGGCGATGACGTCGGCAAGGGGGTCGTTGCTCACCGGCCGGCCGCCCGTCGCAGTGTGCGCCGCCGTGCGGCCCGGCTGGTGCCGTACTCGCCTTCGACGTCGTCTGAGGTGACGTGGTAGACGAGGCGTCCGTTGCGCATCCAGTGCTCGGTGATCTCGATCTTGGCCGTTCCTTTGCCCTCGGAGGCGTCGAGGCGGCGTGCACGAGCAGCGATCGTGGTGGCGCGCTTGAGCAGTCCTGCGTTGACCTGGCTGGTCTCGTTCATCTGCTTGAACAGCTCGTCGAGGTCCAGGTCGACGATGACCTTGTCACTACTGGCCACGGCGCGCGATCCTTGCGAGCTTCTCTTCGAACGCTTCGACCGGCGTCGGCACAGATTCCGGCTCGACGGGCTCGGGTTCGGGTGGCGGGATGATCCGCATTGCGTCGACTTCGAGCGTGAGGACGGCGACCGCGCGGTCGTTCTCCTGGATGACCTTGATCTGGATCTGCGAGAGCGGGAACGGCAGGTCGTCGCCGTCGAAGACGATCGCGTCACGCGCGTAGTCGAGGATGAGCTCGACGGGGTCGTGGTGCATCTCAGCCCTCCGGCCACATCTCGCCGCACTGACGGCAGCAGCGCACGACTTCGCAGGTCGACTGGTCGACGCGGTAGCGCAGGTCGATCGGATTGACGCGCGCGATCTGGCCAGCCCATACCTGAACATCGGCAGTGTCCTCGAAGTGCGATGCCTGACCAGCGGGGATCGAGGTGTCGACCTCGGGAGGCAGTTCCCAGCCGTGGGCGTCGACCGCGCCGCAGCCCGGACACACGGACCAGGCGGAGAATTGGCGCGGCTCGTGAGTGGAGGCCGAACTACGCATGGCAGGCTCCTATCCGGCGTAGAAGGTGAGGGCGACTTCGACATGGTCGACGCCGCCGGGGTATTCGACCGACGGCCACCGGTGGACGTCGCCGTCGACGTCGAGGTGGCGGCCGGCATAGACGATTCGGTCGGTCGCGGTCAGGTCCAGGTCGTGGCCAGGCGGGGTGTGCAGTTCGTAGCCGATCTGAATACTGACGCGGCCCTCGTCCGCGCCGAGTTCGAGCTCGGTGCGCGGCTGCATGTCGACGCCGAACGGAACCTCGGTCAGCGTCGCGCCGTCGTCGAGGTCGTAGCTGAGTCGTTCGTCGCCGCCGTAGCGCCCGCTGATCTTCGCCGGGCGCAGGATCGAGACGCGCTGACCGTAGAACTCGTCCATCATCAGTAGTCGTTTCGCGGGAAGTTGCCGACCGGTCTCGCGCGGCCGGAGATCCCGAGCAGGGACAGCCACGGCGTGAAGTCCAGCGCGGCAGCCGGGTTCGCCAGCGTCGCCGTCGTGGTCCGCTGCCCGACAGTCTTCGACCACGACGAGTACCCCGACCACTGGCCAGGCAGCAGGACCGCTTTGACGACCTCGACGACGACGGTCTTTGCTGCCGGGTCGTCATCGCGGATGCCGGGCTTGTGCTCGCGAATCCAGTTCGACGCGGCGAGCAGCAGGATCGCTCCGTACTCCTTCTCGGCACCGGAGAGCGGGCGCCACAGTTCGGCGAACTCTTCGATGGAGACGAACGGTGGCGCCCCCTCTCCGGTGGTCATCCGACAGCCTCGATGAGCTCGGCTCGGGTCATGTCCTCGACGTCGGCCGGGTCGAGCCCGCGCGAGAGCGCGTACTCGGCCCACGCGGCCCGCGTCGCGGTGTGCTTCGGCTTATCCGGAGCGCTTGCGGCGGGGGCTTCGGGCTGCACGACGGTCGGATCGGCCGGCGGCGTCTGTGGGGATCCGCTGGGCTCCTCGGCGCTGGTGTCGTCATCGAGTGACGTCAGTGCGCCAGCCGCCAGGAGGCGAGCTTCCTCGGAGCCAGTGACTTCGACGATGTCGCCCCGCCGATGTCGGACCCGCCTGACCGTTCGATCGGGGCGCTCCTGGCCGCACTCGGGGCAGGTCGGATCGTCGAGAACCTCCCACCACTCGAGCGCGGCCAGTCGGTACTGGGTCACGGCGTCACCAGTCCGGTCAGCCAGAGCGCAGCCTTCGGCTGATCGAGGCCCATGGCCCGCTTGTGCGAGGCGTCGCTGCGCCAGGTCTCCGTCGGACCACCGTTCGGGCCGTTGCCCTCGGGGTAGAGCGCGGTGAACTGCAACGGCCGAGTGTCGCTGTAGAAGCCGACAGTGCCTCGCTCCAGAATCAGTGCCCTGTCGGCAGGGAACGTGCGCGACTTGATCACGTTGAGTCCCAGGATCGTTCCCGGGATTGCGCCCGTGTACGCGATCGACTCGTTGGCAACGTTGCCCTGGTAGACCTTGAGGATCTGCTCGTTGTCCATCAGGGTTGCGAGCAGGCCTGGGTGGACGACGAGCGTGTCCGGCTCGAAGCCGTAGTACTCGTCCTCGGAGGCCTCATCGGGCGCGGCAGTGGAGATCGCCTCGATGGCCCGAGCCAGGTCTGTGCGAGGCTTGCCGCCGGCAGCGTCCCAGGCTGCGCTGACCGGCATGGTCGGGACGCTCGACGACTGCAGCAGCGCCTTGGCGCCGCGATCGTTGGCGCGGACGAAGGTGTTGCGCAGGCCGATCATCTGCTTATTGACGGCGTCGATGTTGTTCTCGTCCTTCATCTCCTTGGAGACGCGGACGCCGAGCGCCTTCTTGGTGGCGAATGCGGTGCGCGGCAGGCCGAGCTTGCCCGTGCTGACCGGGATCTCGCCGAACTCGGCGACGTCCTGGACGTCGTCGTCGAGGAACGTCGGGTCACCTTCGCGGAACGCGACGACGCCGGCGTCGTTCTTGCCGCCATTGCGCAGCAGAGCCTCGCTGATGAACTGATTCTCGATCAGTTCCTTCAGCTTCGTCGGGATGAACAGCGGGTTCTTGACGAGGTCCGAGACGGTCAGGCGAGACCCGTCGCTGACGCTCACGATGTTGGTGGGCATCTGATGTCCTTTCGGTGTTTGGTGGGTCTCAGGCGAGACGGATCAGGCCGACAGAGCCGGAGGCCACCCCGCCGGGTTCGGTGCAGGTGCCGACAATCGCGCGGGCATCGACGCCGCCCTCGTAGGCTGCCGGAGTTACGGCGCCGTTGGCCGCGGCGACGAGCTTGTCGCCGAACTTGGCGGCTTCGGCGTAGGTGACCTTGACCTCAGTCGCGCCGTAGGCGACGGCCACGTTGGTCGGCACGGCCACCGCGGACACAACCGGTCGGCCGAGCGCGTCCGTACTGTTCTCTCCGGGGAACCCCTCGGGCGAGAGCGCGTCAGTCAGCGCGACACCGAGGACGGTGACACTCCCGGCGCCGGCGACGCCGATCCGGCCGCCGTCGCGGGCTTCCACGACCTGTCCACCGGTGATCACCTCCCCCTCGGCCGGGGTGAAGGTCTTCGGGCCACCCTTGGTGACCTGTGCGATGCCGCTCATCAGAGGCTCCAATTCTTGAACTTGTCGTCCTCGCGGACGTCGGTGGTGTCGGCAGGCTCGGTGGAGTGCCCCAGTTCACCGACCGGGACCGCCGAGTTCGGTGCCATCGAAGCGAGGAGCTCGGCGGCCTGGTCGGCGTTGGCTTCGAACGTCTTGCGCCAGGTCTCGCGATTGGCCGGGGTGATCCGACCCTCGGCGATTGCGGCATCGAGCTTGGCTTCGATGTGGCGCTTGCGCTCGTCCTCCAGGTGCTCGGCAAACCGGGCGCTGTTCGCCTCGAGGGTCGCGAGGCGTCCGGCATCGACTGCGACGACACCGTCGGGCAGTGGCGCGGTCGATGCGGCGGCGGGGGTTCCGCCGTCGGACTCGGCGTCTTCGGACTTCTTCGCGAGTTCCTGGACGGCGGTGATGATGCCGTCGAGGTCGACGTCGTCCGCGAGCCCGAGGGCCGTGCGGAGAGCCGCCAGCTGTTCGTTCGTGATCTCCACGCTCGAACCTCCTTCTGTGGTCGCCTCATCCGCTTGCGCGGCGGGCCGGGGTGGCGTCCCGGCCGGTCGGCCAGGACGAGACTCGGTCCGCGAAGCGAATCGAGCAGCTCGGGGTGCCGAGGCGGCGACAGTCGCGTCGTCGTCGGCGGCAGGCTCGAGGTCAGGCGCGGATTCGTCGATGTACTCGACCTTCACCGGTACCGCCTCGCCGAAGGTGACCTCGTCGTTGACGACGCTGTAGGGCACCTTGAGCAGGCTGTCGTTCTGGTCGTTCTGGACGATCAGCACAGGCGGGTCGACCAGCATTTCGCGGATCCAGAGCGCGTAGTTCGCCGCGGCCGGACCGTTGTAGTACGCAGACCGGACTTGGTCGATGGTCACCGACGTCATCACTGCCGATGTCATGGGCTTCTCCTCTGGTTGTGGCGCTTTCGCGTAGAGGTCGTAGAGCGATTCGAGGGTTCCGATTCCCGGTCGCACGACGCCGAGCAGCGCCATCGCATGAAGCACGAACGGGTGTGTGTGGCCGAGCTGGCAGACGTAGTTGTGTTCCCACTCGCCGGAGCGGTCGGGGTAGGCCGAGGCGATGACCGATCGCCCCTCGTCATCTGCGGCGGCGAGCCAGCTCGGGACTCCGACGAAGTCGCCGACGAGCGTCTGGCCCTCGTCAGTGACCGCGAGGTTGTCGATGACGCCGATCGCCGGATCGCCGGGACCATCGGAGTGCCCCAACTTCAGGACAGGGCGGCGCACCGCAGGGCAATCGAGTGCAGCGACGGCGGAAGCAAAGTCGTCGGCGGTCGGGTGCCAGCCCGCGATGTTGCTGATGTCCCAGGTTCCGACCGAACCGAGTTCGACGCGCGGAATCGTCGCCAGGATCGGCGCGTCCGGAATCTCTACCACAGCTGACCCTGTTCGACTGGTCCGACAGCGCCGCCGGACATGGGCGTCGGTGCCGCAGGCACGGTCGGTTCTGCCTCCTTAGCCGGCGGCTTGGCGGGGAATCCCATCCGCTGACGCACGGTCTGCTCAACCAGCACGTCCGGCGACAGCAGCCCGGCGTCGACGAGCATCTTCAGCGCCGCTGCCGTCGCATCCTGGCGGGAGCCGATCTCGTCGAACACGATCCGGGGAGCCTGCTCGTCCGGCCCCCAGTTCACGTCGACCAGATCCTCGACGATGTGCGCGGTGGCAATGTCTCGGACCGATTCGGCGAAGGTCTGCACGGACTGGACGAAGGTGTCGGCCTGCACGCTGGCAAGGGCATACGAGCCGCCGCCGCTGAGGTTGAGGAAATGTGCGAGTCCGGCGATCGCGATCATGTTGTCGTGGTAGGCGATCGCCTGCTGGATGTCGGGCAGGTTGCCCTGCACTCCCAGTAGCTCCAGCTTCGACCCCGCGGGCAGGGCCGCACCCGCATTGTCGCCGCCGCGGTAGGACTGTGCGATCTGTGCGAGCTCGTCGACCTCTTCCTGGGTCGCATTCTCCGGTGCAGTTCCGATCGGCACACCCATGCCGTTGCGGCGGATCGCGACGGCCTGATACCTGATCAGTTCGTCCTTCAGGATCCAGTGCTTGTAGCTCGGGCGCAGGAGCGACTTGCCGATCCACATGCCTGGCTCCATGTCCCGGCTGTAGACCACGAGGCGATCAATCGGGATCGTGAGCGGCTTCGGCCCGTACATGACCTTCGCCGTCGAGGCTGGTGCCATCTGCTCGATCGAGGTCAGGCCTCCGTCGAGTGCGACGTTCCACGCCGATATCGTCCGCTGAGGACGGGGGGCGAGCTTGCGCAGCCATGCCCGGCCGTCATCGTCGATCCGGTAGATCTGCTCGAAGACCGAGTGCCCGTAGACGAGCATGGTCAGCGCTTGTTGCAGATGGTTCTGCCATGAGAACCGACCTTTGGAGCGGCCCGGTAGGTCCAGATCGTCGCCGCCCGCAATCGGTAGACGCAGATTGCGAGCGACGGCCTCGGTGACTTCGTCGCGCGCACCATTGGACTCGATTCGCCACGGCGTGCGCCTGATCGGGAGGCAGATTGCGGCGATCAACGACGAGACGCGAGAGTCCTCGCGCTCCATCCGCGAGTAGGTCTGGATCGACGCCGGCCACTGCAGGTCGGGGACGCGTTCGAAGTGCTCCCACTGCGAGAAGTCCGTCAGGCCCGCAGTGTCGGTCACGTAGCCGCGCTCACGCAGCGCGGCCTTGGGCCGGGTCGACATCTCGGTCATGCGTCAGTGCCTCCTCTCGTCAGAACGCCGTGGTCAGTACGTCGAGCTCGCCGCTGCGGCGCGGGAGCCCTCGAACGGTGTACTTGGGACCACTCGACGGCAGGGGTCGGTCGACCTGCGCGCGTCCGCCGAACTCGACGAGACCGCCGTGCGCGAGCGTGGTGGCCTCGATCGGGGCGGTCGAGCCGTCCATGGCCCGGACCCAGGTGAAGTCACCCTGCGGCAGAACCTTCATCGCGACGGTGGCAACCGCGTCAGTCAGCGGTTGCTGGCCGGTGTGCGAGAGCAGTCCGGCCAATGCGTCGTCGAGGAACCCGCCCGACCAGCGCGCAATCTGCGGCGTCGTGGCCATCTCGGGTTCAATCCCGGCATTGATCAGCTTCGACTCAATGACTGCCGCCGGCGACCGCGAGTCGATCACGACGGCGGCTGGGTCCCATGCCTCGACGATCAAGATGACCAGCTCGACGAGCTCGTCGTGTGTCGCGGGCTGGAAGGCCCCGATCTCGACATGGGTACGGTGCTCGGCGGTTCCCTGCGCCGCGGCGATGGCCCACCGACGGCGATCCGGCGACAACGCCAGACCGATCACGACCGGTCCGACCAGGGTAGGTTGCAGGTTCGTCATGTCCGACCAGCTATCGGCGTTGATGATGGGCTCGTGCGCCGAGACATCGGCCGGCCAGCGGCCGACTGCCAGGCGCTCGATCTCCCACTCGTCGAGCGCATTGCGGAACCCTTCGAGCTCCTCTTCGATGTACTCCTCGGTCACCAGGACGTGCCCCGGCGCGACCTCGCGACCCATGCTCGGGTTCGCGATCGCCCAGTTCTCGCGGTCCTCGCGCCACTGCGTGCGGGCTAGTGCGTCGGCCAGCTCGTCGCCGGTCGGCTCCGGAGGCTCGGGTGCCGACCATTCCATCCACAGCAGCCGCGCCGGAGGCTTCTCCGACATCGCTGCGCGGCGCAGGCTCGCCCACTTTCCGCAGTGCTCGTGCACGTTCGCATCCGCTGCGCTCCCGAGGTACCAGATCTGCGGATCTTTCGCGGTCGTCAACAGTGGACGGATCGCAGCCTGGCTCGCCTTCGACCAGATCATCGCCTCATCAATCACCAGGCGGTCGACCGAGAATCCGCGTCCGCCGGATTTCGTTCGAGTGCGGTAACGGATCTCGCTGCCGTTCTTGAGCTTGATCCGCTCCTTGCCGTTCGACGTCTTGACCGACAGCACCTGATTCTCCAGCGACGGGTGCGACAGAATCAGGTTGTGCAGGCGGTCCATCGACTCCATGGCCGTCTGGAACTCGTGCGCGGTATGCAGGATGTGCACGCCCGGCTCGGTGATCATCCAGGCGAGCTCGACGACCTCGATCGAGGCCGTCTTGCCGTTCTGGCGTGAGACCTCGATGCCAACCTCGGCGGCGGCCCACCGGCCCGACGCGTCGCGCGCCATTCCTTCGCGGACCACGTCCTCTTGCCAGCCGAGCAGCGTCGCATCGGCCATGAACGCGATGTCGAGGGCCTTCTCGCCGCGGCTGTAGTCGGTCGCGCCGGCCGGACGGTGGAAGACCCTAGGAGTGCGCTGTCCGAGCAGCCCGCGCTTGGGCGAGCTCGTCGTCGAGGGAGGTGTCAGCGTCGCCGTCATCGTCACCACCTCCGTCTGTGGATCTCATCGCCATCCGCCAGGCGAACAGGTCGGGGCGGGCGGCCTCCCAGCCGCGCATCTCGCGCGAGGCCGCCCGTTCGATCTCCAGAGCCGGGTGGGGCACGCTCACGCCGTTGCGGGTGATGAACAGGCCGTCTTTGTCGATCTGCTCGCGGGCCTGGCGCATCCGCTCGGCCTGCCCCGCGAATGCCTCGAGCGCGGCGCGATCAACGGCATTCACGGACTCGGTACCGGCGAGGATGCCGTCGCTCATCCGGACTCCTGGACTAGACGCGCGCATCGCGGCGACCGGCGACCCGACAAGGCTGCACGAGGTCGGTAGGCGCGCATTACGCGGCTCCCCGGCCTGTTTTCCCAGGCCGGGGAGAGAGAAAAGCGAGACACTGTCCGCACCACCAGCACGGCGAGCCGTCGACGTGCCTACTGAGCAGGCTGTCGCGGTTCTTGCGGTGTTGGTATCCGAGGCCTCGACGGTGTGCCGATGGCTTCTTGGTCATGAGCGAGCGAGTACGTACACGTCGAGTCGACGTGGTACGAGTCCAGCCAGGTGTAGCGCGGTCGCGCCGATGGCGAACAGGATGGCGGCGTTGGCCGCCGGGCTCGATGCCCGAGCGCGCTCGATGCCGCGCGAGAGCAACTGTTCGTCGTTACCGGTTGCCACGCACCACAGTTCGTAGCCGGTGACGCCGCCGACCACTATGGACCAAGCGCGCATGGCGTTCACGACACGCTCCCCTCGACAGGCTAGGCCCCGCCGGCGTCGCGCCCCGCAGCAACCACCTCGGCCCTGTAACGAGAGGCGGGCGTCATGGGTATGTGCCACCGAGGTTGCGATGCGCGGTGCGCTTCGGCGGGCGGTGGCGGCGCTTGCTGAGTGAGCAGATCGGATCAGATCCCAGTTGACGGGGCGCGACGATCGGCGAAACGACGAAGGCCCGTGCGGGAGCACGAGCCTTTTGGGCAGCACTGTTGTACTGCGATTCAGAGTCTAACCCCCCTGACCTGGGGTTTCAAACAGGCTCTTCCGTCGCGTGCCCGCGCCCCGTACCATCCCTAGTATGTCATACATACTCGTTGCAATTCTCGGGTATGTATGACATACTAGATGCATGCGATACAAAGTCTCCCGATCAGCCCGCCGCCACCGGATCGGCAACGCGCACATCATCGCCGCGCTGCAGAGCGAGACGGCCACCGTTGTCGAGCAGCGCGACAACGGCGCGCAGCTGATCATCGCGACTGACGATCGCGGCGTCGAGTTGGAGATCGGCATCCGCCCGTCGATCGAAGACCCGGCTGACCTGGCCATCATCTTCCACTGCATGCCCACCCACTACCGCAAGGAGCAGTCATGAACGACAAGGATCGGGTTGAGCGCAAGGGCTCGACCATCGAGAATGTTGACCTCGACGCCGAGGAGGTCCGGGTCAACGGCGAGCGCTACACCGAGGCCGACGCCGAGGACGACGCCGCATGGGCCGAGGGCGCGGCTCGGCGGCGAGCATCGAACCTGGTGCCCGGCGGCAAGTCCCTCAGCGGCGGCAAGGCCCACTCCCCCGTGCTGAACGTCCGCGTTCCCGCATCGGTGAAGGACGCTCTTGATGCCGAGGCGAAGGCCGCCGGCATCGGTACCTCGAAGCTCGTGCGCCGAATTCTGGAAGCGCACATGAAGGCGAGCTGACTGCGGTCACATACGGGCCGTAGTGGCGGCCATGCCCGCTTCTCGCAGTGCCCGCACGTCGTCGAGCCTGTAGAGCTTCTCGTCCTCGGACGTGAGCCAATAGTTCACGATCCGTCCGCGGTGCCGCCACGCGCGCGGCTGGATCTTGCCTTTGGCTCGCCAGTTGTGCCAGGTGCTCTTGGCGACTGGTTCGCCGAGCTCGCGCATGACGCGCAGGATCTCGTCGGCCGGCATCAGGTAGCCACTCATCTTGGCCAGCAGCTTCTGCTCGAGCGCGCGCCCGTCGTGCGTGGTGCCGCACCGCACGCACGTGACCATGTCGGCGCCGACGGTCACGCCGCCCTCGGTTTCGGTGCGCTGAGCGTAGAGCGGGACCCCGCAGGTGATCGGCCGACCGCGCTGGTCGGTACCGACGACCGCCGGGCACGGACCGCGGTAGACCGGTGGGACCGGCCGGTTGATCGCGGCGATGCCGCGCTCGGCAACGTCGACGAGCTCGCCGAGCGCCAGGCCCGCGTCCTCGCTGGTGATCAGGCGGTCCAGGTGAGCGAGCAGCCACGCCGACAGGTCGGCGATCGTCGCCGGTTCGCTGCCGGTGAACTCGATCCCGATCTGCTCGCACAGGTCGCGCACCCACCGCACCAGCACTGTCCGGATCTCGTCGTATCGGTCACGTGCGGCGGGAACGAACGGCAGCGGCGACTCCTCGTCGTCCTCGCTCACTGGACGCCGACGAGCCGCACTCGGCGCAGGCGTGAGGCGGCTCTGGCGCGCGAACGTGAGCGCGAGCTGGTTGGCCAGCCACGGCAGTTGCTCGACGGTCTGACGCAGCGTCGCGGTGCACGAGTTGCAGATCCACATCTCAGTGCGAGCCCCACAGTGCTGGCACGGTGACGGGTTCATCGATCAGCCTCCCTGTTCGGCGTCAGTGGTCGACCAGAGCCTTGGCCGACGGCGATTCCATCGGTGACGATGCGCCTGCATGCCTCTAGTGCCTGCGGATCGACGGCGACCGACAGGAGCGCCCGGACGGTATCGCCACCCGCCTGCCACAGGTGGCCGATCAGCGCCGGCGGCACGGTGATCTGGGTCGTCCTCCCGGTGATGATCCGATACGCGCGGGCGTAGTCGGCGTGTTCGCCGCGGGTCATCGGGGCGTCGCCCCCTCGGGCCAGGTGATGTTCTCGATTCCCGCGTGATGCCGACGTCGGACTTCGAACGGAAGCTCTCGGCCGAGGTGGAGCGCTCCCATTGCGGCCATGGTCAGCGCGTCCGCGCAGTCGTCGTTCGGGATCCGCACCTGGGACCAATCAGCCCGGACCGCGGCGAGCACGGCGCGCTTGTCGCTGTTGCCGTTGCCGGTCGCCCACTTGGCGCGCGTCTTCGGATTCACGACGGCGATCGGCGTCTGACGGGCTCGGATCGCCGAGTACAGGCCCCACCAGAGTGCCCAGCGGTCGCCCAGGCCGGGCTGGGGTCGCATGTGCGACGGCATGTCCTCGATGACGACGAGCGCGGCGTCGACGGGGATCTGGCGCAGCACCAGGCGCGTCTGCGCGACGATCCGGTCCGAACGGTCGGCCCAACTCGCGCCGTCAGTTCCGGTGTGGCCGACCGACCAGGTGCGCGCTGATCCGTCTGCGCCGAGTATCGCGATACCGGCCGAGACCAGGCTCGGGTCGAGTCCGACGACGGCGCTCACTGGCCGCCCTCCTGCGTCTGACTACCGATGCCCAGGCCGAACAACGCGCCGAGTTCGCGGCGCCAGCGCTCGCTGTGGGGGTGCATCTGGACGGTCAGCTCTCGGTAATCGTCGTTGCGTGGTTCCTCTCCCGTGATGACGCCGGTGTAGATCTGGCCGCGAGGTCCCTCGAACGCGACGGTCTGGCCGACCTCGAAGCGGTGAGCGACCTGCCATGGCGGCGGCGGGTTCCCGTCGCGGTCCAGCCAGGTGCCGGTGATCTCCGGCGGCGGCGACGTCGCATAGATCTCCACGGCCGTCGGTGCCGACTCGAGATCGGGTCGTTCGATGCGAATGTAGTTTCCGTTGCCCGGGTCGGTACGCAGATCGATGAGGCAGATCGGTGGAGCGTCCGCGCTGCGTCGCACGATCAGCGTCGCCGTGAAGTGTGTCGGTCCGACGGTGTAGCCGAGCCAGTCGCGTTCACGGCCGGATTCTCTGGTGACCTCCCACTCGAGCTCGTTGTTCGGGTTCTCGCAGCGCCACCACTGCGCGGACGAGACCGGCGTCGCTCCGGCTCGGAGCGGGCCGCCGTCGTCGCCGTAGCGTGCGGCCAGGTAATCCCGCGCGGTCGGCCAACCCTCCCAGGGTGTCTGACTCCGCCTGTTCTCACCTGGTCGGGGTGCGCGCGGCCCGATGAACGTCGAGCCCGGGCAGAGCACCGCCGAATCGTCCTCGTCGTAGCGGTAATCGCCGAGGATCGCGCTGGTGGCGTACTCGATCTCGCCGCCCTGGCGCTCACGCTCGGACGCCATCCGGCCGTACTCGCGGCGCATCTGATCCATCCGCTCGGTGATCGCCAGGCCGTGCCAATCGCGGTGACAGTGCGGGCAGCGATCCGACACCGCAGGCTCGGGCTCGTCGGTCTCGTCGAGGAAATCGTCGAGATGATCGAGGAAGTCGCGGTCAGGCATGGCTCTGGTCCTCTCGGTGAGTGCAGCGATGGGCGCGACCGGCGATGATCAGCCAGCCATTCGGGTCGCATCGGCCGCAGGCGGCGATCTCGCGGCGGCGGGCGGCGGCGGCCTCGCGGCGCCGCTCGGCGGTGGTCTTGCGATCAGGCACTGCGATCGCTCCGCTTGCGGGCGGCGAGCGCTTCGCGGGCCGCGGCGATGCCACGAGCGTTGCGCTCGTCGGCCTCGGGGTCGTGGTCGCAGACCCGACCACCGCGGTAGCCGTCGTCGTTGCAGAGATCGCACCGATCGATCGCAGCGCGCTCGACCTCGGCCTGGCGCTGGAGATCGGCCTTGCGGGCTTCGTTGGCCAGTTCCGCCCGCCGGGCCTGCCATGCCTCGAGCCGCTGCCGGGCCTCGCCGCAAGCGCGGCAGTTCGGCGGGTTCGGGTCACCGAGATGATCGGGGCAATTTCGGGGTGGGGGGTCGTCGCGGTCGGTGTCCGATTCCAAGTGCCGTTCCCCAGTTACGTAACCACCCACTATGGAGCTGGCTGTAGGAGCTGGAGCAGGAGCTGGTAGGGAGTCGACCCCTAAACCTTGGGGGTCGGTTTCACCCTGAGTGACCCCCAAACCTTCCCCTAAACCTTGGGGTAAATGGTGGGGTAAACCTTCCCCCAAACCTAGGGGGTAACGTTCCCCCAAATGGTCCCCTTGACCCTCGGGGTAAGCGTCCCCATCTTCGACCCCGAAGCCTTCCCCCAACTCGTCCAGAAGCGATGACGGATCGATGCTCTCGCGGTCGAGGATTTCGGTGACCTTCTCGACTCCCCACGCCTTCAGATCAGGCTGTGCGTCGCGGAGTCGGTGGAGCTGATGGACGATCACCCCGCGCAGGGTCGAGGACGCCACGGCGGCAAATGCGTTGGCCATCGAGACACTCACCTTCGGGTTGCGCAGGAGGCCGTCGTGCTTCACGAACGACCGGATCAGTGCCTCCTCGGTGTCCTCGTCGACAACAATGAACAGCCCGTCGATCAGCTCAGCCGCGGCGGCGCGCACAGCCATAGCGCTCCATCCCGCGGCGCCCGCTGCGATTCGTCCTGGACGCCAGTCGACGACGCCGCAATAGGTCATCGTCGGCGACGTCAGTAGGGCGAAGTAGAGGTGTTGGGCGCCCGGCGTGAGCTTGCGCCACTCGTCATCACCCCAGATGTCGAGCCGGATCTGTGCGTAGTCGCGTGCCATGGCCTATCCCTCCTTCCGTGGCCGGCCAGTCGGCGGTCCGGCGATGATTTCCATGTCGACGAGGTCCTTCATGACGACCTCGAACGGCACATGCATGGTGGCCGCGATCGCGGCGGCAGGCAGCCCCGCTGCGGCGAGCTCACCGACGCGGATCTGGCGGCGGGCCTTGGCGCGTACCGACTCGGTCATGCCGCACCCCCGAAGAGCACGTACTGGTCACCGACGGCGGCCGCATCGTTGCGGCGCACGATCGGCGAGACCGGATACTCCGGCGGCCCGAGGAGCCTGACGCGCAGCCAGTGGTCGTCTCCGACGCATATCTGCACCCGTTGCTCGTGCGTCGTCGCCTTGATCGGCGCGACGACGTCGTCGGGAAGGCCGCTGGCCCATGCGGTGAGTCGGGTGAAGCTGATCGACGCGGTGCGGTGGGTGCCGACGCGCTCCCAGTGGTCGTGGTGACCGGTCTGCTTGTCGTCGGGGTTGCAGATCGCCAGGCGCGGCCACCTGCTGTTCACGCCGGTGGTGCATCGGGCAGTGCAGTTGTCTCCTGATGTTCGGTGGGTGACGACCGAGTGCCACGTGTAGACGAGATGCGTCCTGGTGACCTGGTAGCCGCCGAAGATATCGCCGCCGCTGACATGAGTGTTCTTGATCTGCTCGATCGTTGAGTCAGGCGCTGCAACCAGAGCAGCGAGCGCTTGGCCGCTGATTCCCCACCAGATCGCGGCGGCCTCGTCGGCGGTGAGCGGCTTCATGCTGCCACCTGCTCAGGCGTGACGACGGCAGCGATCGCGTCGAGGTTCCAGATGCAGCCCGATGCGCAGTCCCAGCCCGCGTACCAGAAAGTGGACAGGTTGTTGCGCCGCCGCCACTGGTAGGGCGCGATGATGATGCCGTCGTACTCGCGGGCCAGGCGTGGCCAGTCGATGCGCCACCCGTCAGGGATGTCGTACGCGAGGCCCGGGAGCCCGTACTCAGCCGTGAATGCGTCGATGTGGGCGACCGTTCCGACGGTCAGCAGCTGGGCAGTGTCGGCGAGGGTGACGGTGTGCTCGTTCTCGTCGACCGTCGAGTCGACGGAGAACTCTTCGCGCTGAGTCCACTGCTGCCAGTCGTCGTCGCCCTTGACTGAGACCCAGAGCCCGTCCGGCTTGTCGTAGCGTCGCGTCGGGTCGTACGTCCGTGACCGGTCGAAGGTGAACGGCCCGTCGCCAGCGGGGTAGTGCTTAAGATCCATTGATCAGCCCTCCTTCGGCTCGGCGGTGGTGGTGCCCTCGCAGCGCTGGTAGTACGCGCCGCCGCGAGCCGGGATGTGGACCCAAACGGTCGTCCGGCCGACTCCCATGCGGGCGGTGATCGGCTTGCCACAGTGACGGCAGGTGAACGTGTGTCTCATGGCCGGCCTCGCTGCGCGGCTGCGCGGCGCCTCGCTGCTCGTGCCCCGGCACTGACGCCGTTCAGAAAAGCCCACGCGTCCTCGAACCTGAACGCAGACACGGAGATGGTCTGCCCGACCAGAAAGCCGTACAACCCCGGAATCGGGGCACCACCATTCGTGACGTTCGCGTGGTGCACGCGAACGCTCAGCCCGGTGTCCAGGGCGACCAGGGCCGCCTTCCATCGGAGCTTTGCCAGCGGCGACCAGTCGGGGTTCAGCGGCGGCTCGACGCCCTCCTCGGTGCGGGTGACGGTCATCATCCCCTCGGCTGCTTGAGGCTTCTTCTTGCGCAGGTGCACCGTCCCAGTTCGCGCGAGCGCGTCAGCGACATTGATCGCGTCGGCGAAGGATCGGGCGGACGCGAACGGGATACCGCCTTCCGTGACGCCGACTGACCACTTGAGGTATCCCGGCTCCGAGAACGAACTCCGGTCGGTCCACTTCGCCTCTCGGTTGCCGTACGTGCGACTCGGCTCGGGCAGCTCCACGACTGTGAAGTCTGCGGCGGTGAGTCCGTCGAGTGCCGCGTCCGCCATGTGGAGGTACCGGAGCCGGGTCAGGTTGTCTGGGGCGTAGTCTCGCCAAGCCGTCCTCGCCTCGTTTTCGGGCACTGGGTGATTGGCGCGCACGTACAGCGCTTCGGCGATCACGTCCCGCGCGTTCTGCCCGCTCATGCCGCACCGTCCTCGGGCGTCCACACGACGAGAGCGGGCACGCCGAGGTCCTTGCCGACCTCCATGCCGGAGAATCGCCGATGACCGGCGAGCTTCTCCCACACGCGCCCATACCCGCACCGAAGGATCGTCCCGACCGGTAGCGCATCGAGTTCTTCAACGGTCTGTACCGTGCGAGCCTCACGCCAGGTGTCGGCTACATGCTCGGCATGTTCCTCCGTGCTGAACATGGTCGCACCGCAAACACAGTCGCCGTCTGCATCCCGTTCATGCTGAATGAGATGCACGTCGAGCGTAATCATGCTGCTGCACCGCCGTCCGACTCCGGCGCAGACAGGAAATTGGCGTCCCAGAGGGCGCGAGCAGAGGCGATAAACGATTCCTTCGTGCGCTCAGTAAGAACATCCCACTCGGTGTCAGGGTTGTGCTCAGCCGCCATAGTGCGAGCGGCCTCCTTGATTAGCTTCTCCCGCTCAGCCTCCGCAGCAGCCTTCTTCTCCTGCTCAGCACGGTGCTCGGCTTCGAGTCGGTCAGCGAGACTGGTCGCGGCCTCGTGCCAGGGCCTCGGACCTACAAAGTCATAGCCGACCTGCGCGGCCTGCCGCAGCACCTCCCACGGCTGCGGCTCCTGCGCGTGGCGAGCCTCCACCAGCCCGCGATCATCACACGGCGCGATCAGCACGCCGTCGATCGTCACATGTGACCGTCCATCTCGGACGTCGCGGACCAGTTGCGCCAGGGCCTCGCCATCAGCGGTCGGCTCGTCACGGGTGGCGAGTAGTACGAGGTCAACAACAGCGCGGACCCCGGCGTCCAGGTGCCTCGGGTCGGTTAATGGCCTCCATTCGTAATGCTCGTCGCGGATTTCCCGGTACTTGTCAATCGCCTGCTGGTACAGGTCTTCGGTGGTGGTCATGAGTAGTCCGCCGATCCGGTAATCGGAGCCAGCCCGGCAACCGACTGCGCGATGGCCTCGTCGTCCCCGGCCTCGTGCGCCGCGGCGAGCGACTTCGCGAAGTCGTGCTGATTGCCGGACGTGCCGAGCTCACGGGCGAGGCGGTCGACCTCGGCGTGATCGTCGGCGGCATAGGCCACGGCGAGCTGGGCGATCGCGAGTTCGTACCCCCACCCCTCGAGGAGGAACTTCTCGCCGGCAGCCTCGCGGAACCGATTGATGCGCGCGCGAATCCATCCCGGTAAGGACTGCTCAACCGCCCACCACTTCGCCTTGTTCGCCTCGAGCTGCTCGACCTGCTTCCGCCGGAACGCTTCGGTGCGCTCACGGGCCTCACGAGCCAAGTCCTGGTTCGTGAGCCGGAATCGCCACCGACCATCGACTCGGAAGCCGGTGATGATCGAGATGTTCACCGTCTCGAGATCGAACTCGGCACCGGGCGCAAGAGGTGCGCCGACGTCTGCCTTCGACCGGATGAAGCCGATGCCGTTCGTCGTCGATATCTGGTAGTCGCCGCGCTCTGTCTCAACGCACTCCCTGACCGTGTAGGTGTCGATCGATCGCGGCCGGGCCGCCCAGAACTCGGCGTCGTGTGAAGTGTGCTCGCTCATGCCTGCCCCGCCTTTCCTGCCGGGAGCCATTCCCAGCCCCAGGTGCGCCCGTTCCAGTGCCACACCGAGAACCACGACTGGCCGCACGTCGGGCACTGCCAATCACGTGGTCGCAGAATCGCGAACCGCGGGCGCTTCGGGCACTGGCAGGTAGCCGTATTCGAGATGCTCATCAGTGGGCCTCTCGCTTCGGCAGATGCGCCCGGACGAAGGCGATTCGTGCGCACGAGAGCGCCACGAGCACGAGGATGTAGACCCACAACATGAACAGCGAATGTCCGTGAGCGAGAACCAAGAGTGAGTAGAACCCGGCAGTCGCAATCGCTGCGAGAGCGGTGTTCACCGTCAGCAGTACCTTCAGGCGGGCCTCGGCCCGTTCCTCGGTGGCGGTCATGATTCCTCCGAGAACTCGAGTGGCGGCACGGCCGACAGTTCAGCGCCCCGTTCGTCCTCCTCGTCAGCGGCCGGAGTGGTGACGGAGTTGTCGACGGTCTCCATCTCGTCGTGGTCGTCGAACAGACCTGGCTCGCCCTTCTTCTCGTCGACGATCGGGACCTTGCCCTTCTCGTAGATCGAGGAGTGCTCCATCACGCACACCAGGCGCGTCTCACCGTCAACGTGATCGAGTTCGTGCTTCTTGCAGAACGCCTCAACCCAGTAGATGCGCTTCTCGCCGATCCGCGGCGGGTTCTGCAACGCGTGCTCGCTCATGCCGCCGATGATCTTCACCTTCGCGGTCGACGGCTCCTCCTCGAAGATCGGCGCGTTGGCCTTCGGGATGTCGTCGGGCGGCTGGTGGTATTCGATCGGGACGTCGTTGCCGTCGTACTTCGTCATCGTGAGAGGCCTTTCAGATCTGGATCGTGTTGTCGTAGAGGCGGACTGCCGCGGTGTGTGCGAGGGCTCGTGTGACGGAGCAGCCCGTGCACTGGCATTCGAGGTCGCGGCGACGCTGGCTGCCGTATCGCTCCTCGACGAACGTCGGATGCCCCTCGGTCGCGGCCGTCAGCCTGTGCTTGATCAGGTCCAGCTCCGAGCGCAGCTCGCGCAGCTGCTCGCCGAGCTCGGCCTCGCGGCAGTCGCACGCGAGGTGGTGGTCGGTGCACTGCGCCCAGCGGTCGCCGTCGACGGTGTCGCGGGGTGGCGTGCGATCGACCGGGACCGCGTACTGGTTGCGGAAGTAGACGACCGGACCGACGAGTTCGCGGCCCGGACGCCACGGCGGGGTGCGGTAGCCCATCAGAGGCCCCGATCCTTGGGCTGCCGGGCGGCCATTACTGCTGCCCCTTCGCCGCGTCCTCGGCTTCCCATCGCTCGAACTGCTCGATGAGTGAGTGCGCCTCGGCCTTCGAGATGTCCTTGCTGGTGGTGATCTCCCGCTTCAGGTTCTCCGACAGCCACGTCAGGCCTGCGGCGCGGTCGCCGAGGTCGAACTTCGTCATCATCGCGTGCAGCTTCGCCAGCTGCGGCTTGGTGATCGCCTCCTCGCCCTGCGAGTTCTGCCCCACCTCGGTTACCGATTCCGTTGCCGAACTTGCGGCAGTCGTTGCGGGCTCCGGGTCGTCACCCGGGAGCGGCGGCTGGTCGCCGGGATCGTTGACCGGCGCAGCCGTCGCCTTCTTCGGCGCGGCGGCAGTCTTCTTCGCCGCGGCCTTGCGGGGGCTCGTCTTGCGCTGGATCGGAGCGGACTCGACGGCGCGCTGCACGCCATCCTCCGTCGAGGTCGGGTCGGCGACGATCTCGCCGTCGATGACGTCCTCGATGATCAGCGATCCGCCGAGGACGTCGGGGAACACGCGGCGGCACAGGCGCGAGCTCGCGCGAGCGACGAGCTTGTCTGCGGGATAGGCCTTGATGTCGATGCCCGCGGTCTTGGCGTTGTCCGCGGTGAACGTGACGCGCTGCCACTCCTCGGAGTCCTTGCGACGCCCCTCGATGACACAGCGGGTATCGGTCGATTCCTTGATCCGGATCTCGTGGCCGGCCTCGATGATCCGTCGCCGCATGAATTCGGCGGCGAAACCGACCTTGCCCTTGACGACGTGGATGTTCTGCAGCGCATCCAGTGGATCGATGCCTAACTCGGAGCCCTTCATCATCGCAGCGGCGACGGCTTCGGGCTTGCCCTGCAGGCCCGCCGGGACGAAGTCGGTTGCGGCGAGGTACTTGGCGGCTTCGCCGATCTGGATGTACAGCTCGGCCCACTCGCGCAGGCGTGCCATCTGATCCGGCTGCTGCGACGCGCGAACGACTGTCTGATTGGGCTGGAAGGGGCTCGGCGCGTTTCCGCCGTACTGGGCGATCTCATTGCTCACTGGTGGTCTCCTTCGGTGATACGGGTGGCGGTTACGTCGGCCGTCGAGGGCCACGGGTCGTCGCCGGTGACGATGTACTGAGCGACGGATACGAGGTCGATGGGGTCGACGGCTTCGCGGCGTGCGAATCCGGTGGCGGCGAGGACGCCGTTGGCGGCGCGTAGAGCGGCGACCCGGGCGCGCTGTTCGGGATCGAGGGCCTTCATGTCGTTGGACTGGGTATTGCTGGCAGTGGCGGGCTGATCTGCCATCACTTCGCCTCCTTCCACTCGATCGACGCGATCGTCGTCTCGCGGGGCGGGTCCATCGGGGCGCCGACGAGGTCGCGGGACTCGGCGTCGAAGCGGCGGATCTCTCGGGCGTAGCGGAAGTCGAGAAACTGCTGCCGCTCGGCCGTCACCGGGATCAGCTCGGCCGAGTCACTGGTGACGTGGATGGCGGCGCAATGCGAGACCTCGATCATCGGCCTCTCTTCGCCGCCGTCGCCCTCGGACAGGAACTCGGCATACCGGTAGGCGGCGAGCTGTAGGGCAGTCTCGCCGTAGATGCCCTTCTCGTTGGTCTTGATGTCGGCGAGGATCCGAACGTGTTCGCGGGTCCTCGGGTCGAGAATGTCGGCGATCATGTCCAGCGTTCCGGCGTAGCCGACCGTGTAGTTGACGACCGAGGCCTCGACGACGACGGGCTGGACGTCGAACTGGTCCAGGAATCGCGCGTAGGCCTCAACGTGACCCCTCAGCAGGTCAGGCACCCCCTCGACCTTCTCCCCCTGGATCAGACGATCGGCGTAGCCGTGGACCTCGGTGCCGCGCTTCTTGGCCTTGTCGGTGATGCCGTAGCGGCCGCCCTGCATCTTCTTGAGTCGCTCGGAGGCCTTCATGTCGCCTAGCTCGTCCCAGTGGTCGATCGCGTACTCGGCGGTGGCGTTGGCGGCCCAGTTGATCAGCGCCTTCTTCGGCAGACCGTCGCCGAGGATCGTCGTGACGCCCGGTATCCGGTCACCGTTTGCATCGACGTAGTAGTGCCCCTTGCCGGTGTTCCGTCGCTTCATCGGGGCCTGGAATCTGCTCACTGCTCGCTCTCTTCGGGTTCGTGGTGGGTGCGGATCGAGATGACGTTCACGTGTGGAATCAGGTAGGTGTCGTCGGCCGTCTCGACGCGCAGATAGATCGGGTCGTCGAGCAGGACCTCGCCCTCGATCTGTTTCGGCGCGGGGTCCTGCAGCCTGGGGGAGAAGTCGCGGTAGCGGACGGTCGTCACGTCGGCTACGCAGGTGGTGACCGAGTCGGAACTCTCGAGGAGATCCGATGGCGCGACGTCGAGGACATCAGCGAGTGCGACCAGGTCGTCGACGTCGATTCGGCGCCTACCGGTTGCCATCTGACTCAGCGAGGAATAGTGGATTGGGTGACCGGCCGCTTCCAACTTCAGAGCCAGTTGACGCAAGGTGACGCGCCTCTGCTTGCGCACCTCGGTCATAATTCTGGCCGTTCGAAACCCGTTTTCACCCACTCTGATCGGCTCTTTACTCATCGGCGTGCCCTCGCCTTCTTGCGGAAGTCGTCGGCGTTGGGACACGTCGCGAAATGAGCGCGGTAGGTCGGAATCCCCGCCTCGCGCATACCCGCCGCCTGACCTGGACGGACGACGATCGCGGTCGGACTGCTGACGCCTGCGAGGTAGAGGTTCCCGTCGCTGGTGGGCTTCTCGTCGATCGGAATCCGCCGATCGTCCGGTGTGATCGCGAAGAAGATCGGACGACGGCAGCCGCGGCACCGTGTGATCTGCTTCGGCGACGGTACGAAGACCCGGTGGAAGTCGCTCATCCGAATACCGCCTCAGCACGGCGGCCCACAGGCACACCCTCGACCGGGCGCCGGTTCGACATCGGGCAGCGTCGACCCGCGGTGTCGAGGTGTGTGTAGACGGTCTTGCGAACATAGATCAGCCGCCAGCAGACGGGGCAGGTGCGAACGACGGGCTCGTCCACGTTGCCGAGAGTCATGACCAGTCCTCGCGTGAGATCCGGTCGAGCGCCCGGTCCAGCATCTCGACCGGGTCATCGCTCTCCTCGAGGAAGATGCGGTCGCTACCCGGTTCGGCGCCGAGTTTGGTGACTCGGATGGCGCAGCTGTCGGCACCGGCGTCGTAGTAGGCGAGCTGAACGTCGACGCCGTCGTTGGAGACGTGCGCCCGCAGTGCGCGCAGCAGCCGGCCTTCGCGCTCGTCGCGGTTGCGATAGTCGGTCGACGTTGCGACGCGGATGTTGTCGGCGATTTCGCCGTAGCGGTCAGCGCTGCTCATGACAACTGCCCATCGAGCTTGAGCGAGATGTCCCGCAGCGCCTCGGCGAGCTCGTGCGGCTCCATGACCGACGGATCGCAGAGGACATGCGAGTTGACCGACCCCGGGGCGCCGTCGGGATCGGGGCCGACGGTGATGATGGCTCCGGCGTACGGCGCGTCGGCGGCCATCTTCCGCAGCTCCGACGGCAGCATCGCCTTCAGTTCCTGAACGAGGCGCTCCTTGACGGCGTCCGATTCCATCGATCGCGTCTCGCGGCGGATCCGGCGCGAGTACGCGAGCAGCCCGAACGAGCAGAGATTGATCACGGTCGCGAGCCCCAGTAGCGCCCAATCCATCAGAACACCTCCTTGGACTCGCGGAGGTCGCCGTCGTGAACGAGCATCGGATGCCAGTCGGCCGGCCCGTCATCGCGCCGGTCGTCGGCGATCGCGCGCAGCAGCCACATCGTCAGCGCGTACGCAATACCGGCCAGGACTGATGCGGCGGCCAGGAGGAGGAAGAAGGTCAGATCATCGCTCATTGCGGGTGAAGTCCTCTCGGGAGGTAGTGGATGGGATGGAGGAAGGCCCTGGCCCCGCTTCCCCGGCGGGGCCAGGGGGCTCAGGGGCGTGGTGGCGGCGGGGTGAGTGCGATACAGATGCCGATGACGGCAGTCAGCGCCAGGAACGCGACGGCGAGGAGGCTGAAGGTCATCGCCGACCTCCGGACTGGGAGGCGGCACCGACGGCGGGTGATTGCCGTCGGCGCCGCGCCTTACGCTGCAAGCAGACCGCCGCGGCAAGGATCGCGACGGCGAGCAAGCGGGCTGCAACCCGCGCAACGCAAGGAGAATTGAGATGGATGAACTTCAGATGCCGGAACTCGTCGAAATCAGGGCGCTCGCCGTTCCTGACCGCTTCGAGTTTGTAGTCGGTAGAAGTCGCCACCTGCTCGTGAGCATCACCGTTCTGCCCGCAGAGGTCACCCTGCATGCCATCGAAGCCGTTGGCCGCTCCTTTGATTCCCCTGAGTTCGTTCAGTTCCGAGTTCGCGACGAACGCGGGGTGGAGTATCCGCTCAGGTCCGGCGGCGGCGCGAGCGGCGTCAGCGGCAGCCCCTGCCATTTGCTGCAGCACTTCGCTCGTCCTGATCAGCACGACCCACAGCAGCTCACGCTGACGTGGGAGAGCCAGGGTGGACCCAGGGGCCCCGAAACCGGCGACATCGGCACGTTCGTCATCGAATCGCGGCGGATGTAGCCAAACGGTGCGGCCGTCGTCGAGTGTCATCTGCACTCGGCGACAGTCGGCCGCAAGTCGGACGCGCTGCGCGCCAAGAAGTACCGTCGCCGTTCGGGCGGTCTCTACAGGAACGCCTCGCGAGGTACGGCGCACGCGCCCCTGCGGACTCATGCCTCACCGCCGGACCGGATCTCCGCGAGTTTGGACCGATCAAACCGTCGGTGCCCTGTCGGCGTCCTGAACGCAGTGAGCTTCCCTGCGCCCTCCCAGCGGCGAATAGTGTCCGAGGAGACGCCGAGAAATGCGGCTGCCTGACCTACACTCAGCCAGTCTGTTTCTTCTTCAGCATGCTCACTTTGCATACGGCAGAGTTAAGCATGCTTGTTTCTAGAGCGTCAAGGCCCCTTCGGGCAATCCATCGTCATACTTCGGTGCTTGCGCAAGTTTGCGCATGTATGCCATAGTTTGGGCATGACTGTTGACGCGGGCGATGCATACGTCTACCCGGAGTGGACGTTCGGAGACAAGGTGCGCAAGGCACGGTCGATCTCAGGCCTGGACCAGCGTGCGTTCGCGGAAGCGATCGGAGTTAAGTCAGGGTCAATCGCAGCATGGGAAACTGACCGTGCGAAGCCCCGCGACATTGTCGCGATCGCCCGCCGAATCGAGATGCTGACGCGCATCCCTGCGGGATGGGTGCTTGGAGTACAAGAAACCCCCGCCGGACCGAATGGTCCAGACGGGGGCTCCGTGGTGCGCCATCAGGGACTCGAACCCCGAACCCGCTGGTTTACGGCCGGCCCAGGTCGCGGCGTCGCATCAACGGTAGTTCCGATGCGCAGGACGACTCCGGCACGCGAGACGCCGCTCCGTCCGACCGGAATCCAGGGCCCGAACTGTCCGATGAAGGCGGACGCGGCGTGATTCCGACTCCACTCCCCCGGCTGTGAAGCCACCCAGCTGCCAGTCGGGCTCCGCGCCACCGAGCACAGCTGCTCAGAAATACCACTGACCAGCACTTTTCGAGGCAGATTCGTCCAAACGGAGGACGTGAGAATGTACACGCGACACGCCCGAAACGCATCGGTTATGCCAATCGACAGAATTGGCGTGATATACGCTCACCTCTCCCCCGAATGGTCCCTCGCACTCTCCGACTTCGCCGCGTGGCTGATCGCTGCGGGCATGGCGCCCAGTTCGCAGAGAATCCGCTGCTATCACGTCCGCCGGCTCGCGGAAGCTGTGCACCTCCCCCCGGACAAGCTCGAGCTCGACGATTTGGTCGAGTACTTCGCAGCCCAGGAATGGGCGCCCGAAACGCGTCGCGGAAACCGCGCCAGCATCGTCAAGTTCATGACGTGGATGCACTCATCGGGTCGGCGGCCCGACAACCCAGCAGCCCTCCTGCCGACCGTCAGCGTCCCGACTGGCTCGCCGCGGCCGACTCCTGAGAAGATCCTGCGCTCCGCGCTCATCGCTTCGAGTCCGCGCACCCGCCTCATGGTCAGCCTCGGCGCGTTCGTCGGTCTCCGTCGCGGCGAGATCGCGACGACTCGCGGCGATGCGGTTGGAGAGGACCTCGACGGCCCCGTCCTTCGTGTCACAGGCAAGGGCGGGCACGTGCGGGTCGTTCCCCTCGATGAAGGCATCGCCGAGCAGATCACTGCGCGAGGCCCAGGATGGACCTTCCCTGGCCAGATCGACGGCCATCTGTCACCAGCGCATGTGGGAAAGCTCGTGTCGCGGGTTATGCCGGAAGGATGGACGGCGCACTCGTTGCGGCACCGTTTCGCCAGCGCCGCATACGCACACGAGCGCGATATCCGCGCCGTACAGGAGTTGCTCGGGCACAAGAGTGTACGGACGACGCAGATGTACACCGCGGTTCCGGATCGCGCCCGCCGTTCGGCGGCATCGGCGGCTGCCGCAGGGTTCAATCACATCCGAGATGCGGCGTAAAGCGACATAACCGGACTAGCGTTAGCCATTCACGGATCACCTAGAGAAGGCATATGAGCAAATGAGCGTACGACTGATGGGCCGCGCAGCGATCGCGGCGGCAGGCATCTGCGCCGCGGCGCTCGTCGGCGCATGCGGTTCCTCCGACGAGACGACGCCGACGCAGAGCAGCGTGGCGCCGACGTCGAGCACCGACGAAGGCTCTATCCAGCCCGTCGGCTCGATCATTCGCGGCCAGTCGGGCGCGACGGTGGAACTTCAGACCGTCACCCAGCGTGGTGCGTCGACCGTGCTCGGCGTCAAGTTCACCGCGGGCAGGACCAATCTCGAGGGCTACAACATCCTGACGCCCGTGCTGACCTACGGGCAGGACGGGAAGGAGGCTGCGGTCGACTACGCGATCACCGAGCCGGTCTCGGGCATCATCCCGGCAGGCACAGCGCGATCGGTTGAGTTCGGTTACGAGGTCGACAAGGCGAAGCTCAACCCTGCGACGGTCACTATCGGAATCGGGCTGGCCGAAGCTGGATGGCACGGGGATTTGACGACGGTGAAAGCGGCGCCGGCCGAGTCCGCTGAACCGGACACCCCGGCCGCCGCCGAAGTGCCAGCCACGACTGAAACACCCGCGCCAGAGCCGGCGCCCACCGAGGAGTCGGCCGATGCGCCGCCAGCGACCTTCGACCCGGACAGCGGGGACGGCTACGGACCGAACCAGAAGCTGCCGCCGTTGTGCGAGCGGTTCCCCGACGAGTACGGGCCGTGCTGATGCAAGCGCCACCCACTGACGCCGAGGTCATTGAGGCGTTCGCCGTCTACATCGGTCAGCGGTCGGCCGCGGGGGTCCTCATGGCGAAGGCGGTCAGCGACATTGCGTTTCGCGACGGTCGAGTGCGCATTACGCTCGACCCGGCGCGAGCCGGTGCTGAGTACTGGGCACTGATGGAGGTTCAGCCGTTCGACAATCCGGCCTACTTCTACGGCACTGTCGTCGCATTCAACGACGACGAGGGAACTTGGCTTCGCCGGCGGGTGACTGATGTCGATGTCGTCGACGTGGACGGCAGGCCGCTCGGCACGGCGACCGTCGCTGAGCTCTACAGCCGAGCAACGGGGTAGGCGGGAGGAATTGCATCGGCGGGGTGTTCGGCGCGCAGTGACCCAACGGTCGAGACGGCGAAAAGGCCCCCAGGAACCGCCGGTAGCGGACCTGGGGGTCTTCCGTTGCGCGTGTCTTCCCCACGCGCACATTGCACGATAGCGCGCTGGTCGGACAACAGGTGGCGGGCGTCAGCGCGTGTACACCGCCACACCTCGTCGTTGTCGGGTGCATACTCGGCGATCTCGCCGAGATCGGGCGCTCCGCCGCCTGCGCCCGGCATCAGGACCGGCAACCGCAGCGGAACGGCGTCTACGTCGATGATGCGGCCGTCGTGCGGTCCGCCGTGAAGGGTGACGAGCATGCCCAGGAGTATGCCCCAGCACAGGTCGCACGCTTATGTCAGCGGGAGCGTGACCGACCCCTCGGCGCCGGAGACCGACGACTGCGCGCCTTCCACGATCGACACCGAGCACGACCATCCGCCGCCCTTGTAGGCAGTCGACCGAAGCGTGCCCGCGCTGGCCGCACTCACCTGATTGCCGCTCGTGAAGATCGCCACTTTCGTCGCTCCGGTGGGCGCCGTTGCGGACGTTGTGCCGCTCGCCCATACAGGGGTTCCGAGCGTGGCTGTACCGCGGTATGCGGCCGCAACGATGGCGCGGTCCGAGTCGCTCGTGATCAGGTGCGTCCCGGCGGGTAAGTCGAAGCGTGCCACCGTCAGCCGGATATTGGTTCCGGCGTGCGTGTACACCTGCGTTCCGGTGATGTCGCCGCAGGTCACGGTCGATGCCGCGGGCGGGCCCCCGCCGACTCCCGCAACCGCCACGAATACCGTCGCGGCGGCCGGCAGTATGATCTCGACCGTGGCCGATCCTGTCGTGCCGTTGGTGGCCGACGCGACTGGCTCATTCGGTAGTTGCGGTGCGTTGAGCCACAGACACGCCCCGCGTTGAGGTTGGGTGAGCCCCATGATGGCGTCGTCCGACGTCGTGCCGTGGATCGCGACGCCGTCGTTCAGGCGCGGCGACACGATCCGCAGTATGTCGCCCTCAGTGGCGGTCCGAATGCCGCCTGCAGTCCAGAACCCGACGGCCAGCCTCGCGGAGTTGGTGAGCGTGATCGGCGTCGTCGTGGTGACCTGCGGGATACCGACCGTTTGCACGTTAGCGAACGACATGGCGGCGTAGTTCGCGGAGAAGTTGCCACCGGGCGACGACCAGATCACTTCCACAGTCGAGGTCCCCGCAGACAGCCCGGATACGACGAACAGCTTCCATCGCTGCGCCGCGTCGATGAGCGTCGCGGCGATACCCCCGACCTTCACCACGACGGTGTCGATGTAGGTGTCGTTGTTGGTGTGGACTCCGATCAGGACGGCGCCGCGCGGACCGACCTGGATCGCGTCGGCATAGTTTGGCGGGAACGATCCGCCCTTGGCCACCGAGTCCACGTACTCCGGAACGCCGCCGGCGGGCGGCGGGGTCGACATGATGATCACGCGACCACCGCCTCCACGTGGACCGCAAGACCGTTCCCGGGCGTCCCGCCGACGCCGGTGACGGCAGCGGTGAGAACATCTCCGGCGGCGAGTTGAACGTTCAAGCCCGTCTTGCGGCTTCCTGCACCCTGGTCCGCCGCGGCCACCGAATGCGACGTCCCAACGATCGGGGCGCCGTTCTTCCGCAGTTCCACAGTGAGGCTCCCGCTCGCGTCGGCGGTCAGGCACTGCACGTCGAACCCCTTGATCGTGATGGCTCGCTGGCACTTGTGACCGAACGGATTGTCACCGACCCCGGTCGCGCGGGGGCTGTCCTTGCCGAACACGATGAGCGACAGATCGGATGGGAGCAGCCCGGCGGCGAGCTTCGCGAACGTGACACCGCCGTCGGCGATCGACAGCGTTCGGTTCTGGCCGAGCGTTCCGCCACCCTGCAGTCCGCCGGAGGTCGCGATCGTTCGCGAGCCCTGGACGGCACCGACAATCCGCCCGTCGTTGCCCTGAGCCGCGGTTCCGGCGTCGGTGCCGAACTGCACCGACAGGGTGCGATCAGTCGACAGGTCGCCACCACCGGTGAGGCCAAGGCCGGGCTGAACCCTGATCGTCTTGTCGACCTTCGTGTCGAGCGCGTCCTGCTGTGGACCGCTGACAGGCTTGCTGAGGTCGCTGGTGTTGTCGACGAGGCTCAACCCGACGTCACCCTTGCCGAGGACGACGATGCCCTGGTAGCCGTTCACCGACGAGACGGCGTCGGTCGGTGCGACCTGGAGTACCCACGAGCCCTCAGCCGACGGGTCCTCGGCCTGCAGGATGTACGTACCTCGGCCGGGGTTGCCGGTCTGGATCGCGACGTCACCGGGCTGTACCTGCGCGGTGGTCAACGCGAGACGCTCAGCCGTACTGGCCACCACTACTGACTCGTGCGTCGCCTGAGCCGGAATCTGTGAGACCGGGATCTTCCCGCCCACGAGGTCGGCCTTGCTCGACCACCCGGTGACCGTCGGATGGTCGAAGGTGCCGCCGAGCTCGCCGGGCGCCTCACCGGGGAGCATGACCGCTCCCTTCACGGTCTTGGTCGCCGACGGGACGCCGGACCCGACGACCTCGGAGGCCTGCGATGCCCAGTACTGCGCGTCATCAGCCGACCCGGATGCCGACGTCGCCGAAGCGGCGGAGTTCGACTCCGAGGCCGCCGCGGCAGCAGCGGCGGCCATCGCCGACGATTCGGATGCTGCGGCGTTGTCCTCCGAGTCCTTGGCGTTGCCGGCCGAGGTTCCGGCTGCAGTCGCCGCCGCGGCGGCCGCGGCGCGGTCGGCAGCGACGGCTTGGGTCAAGATCTCGACGGTCTCGTCGGCCGCTTCCTGCGCGGCCGTGTCGGCGGCGGACTGTGCTGCGCCAGCGAACGATTCCGCCTGGTTCCGGAAGGTCTGCGCCGATCCCGCCGACGCTCCGGCCTGGTTCGCTGATGTTTCGGCGGCAGCCGCCTTCTGTGTTGCGGTGGTGGCCTTCTGTCCAGCAGTTGTCGCCGAGGCGGCTGCCGCGGCTTCCGACGTGGCGGCGGCGGTCGCGGCCGCCGCAGCGTCGGCAGCGCGCGCACCAGCGATGCTCGCCTGATTCTGCGCGCGGTCGGCGTCGGCTTGAACGTGGTCGCGGATCGCGGCGGCACCGTCGGCGACGACCTGGTCAATGTGCGCACGGTCATCGGCGGTCGATGCCGCGGCGGCCTGAGCCTCATCGCGGGCCGTTCGTGTCTCGCCGAGGTACGCGTTGACCTGGTCGACCTGCTCGCCGATGTCGGAGATCGTCTCAGCGACGAACTCCGCGCGGTCGGCATTGGCCTTTGCCGAGTCGGCGGCAACCTCGGCGCGCGCCGCTGACGCCGCGGCGTCGAGGTAGGCCGGCCAGTAGTCGCGCGGCAGGTCACCGGCGTCGATCAGATCGTTCAGGTGCAACTCTCGATTGCCGTTGGCGGCGAACTGGACCGTGCGGCCCGGGAGCTTCTTGTTGTTCCACCACAGCTCGGCAGTCGCGGTCCACCACACCGGGTAGTCGCCGATGGCTCCGACGAGCTCGACGCCGTCGCGGCGCTGCAGATCCCGCAGGCGGCCGTCGACGATCAGCCCGGTGATCGGCGAGGCGGATACTGAGCGCGAGGGCAGTCCGGTCGGTAGCGAGCCGTACGAGCCGAGGTTCGGCGTGAACACGACTTTGCCGGTGGGCAGGACCTCGTCGGGCAGCGCGTCGTCGTCGAGAACGCCGTCGTCGATCAGGTGCGCCCAGGATCCGGTGATGTGGACGTAGGTGTACTCGTCGGCCATGGGGATGGCTCCTTTTAGATGGGAGATTCAGTGGACCTGCTGATGTGCTGGACCGTCAGGCGGGAACGGTGGTCGCCGCCGCGGATCCAGCGGCCGACAAGCAGTGTTCGCACATAGACCTGCACCTGGTATCCCGCGTCGGGAACCACGACTGACGTGTTGATCTCGCGAGTCTGTGCGCTACCGCCGGTGTAGACGTCTTCGGTGGTTGAGAAGATGGACCCGTCGGGAGCGAGGACGCGAACCTCCCAGGCGACATCGAGTCCGATCGGCGAGACGGTGTAGTCGATATAGATGCGGGCACTCAGATTCCACAGGCCCTTCTCCTCGAGGATCAAGCGGCCATTCGCGATGTGGCACGCCTGCATGGGGCCGATCTGGTTGCTGTAGGAGAACTGCCCCGTGTTGGTTATCCCGTTCGCTGTCGACGCGTAGGCCGATCCGTAGTCGAGCAGGGGCGACAACAGATCCGTGCGGTTGTTCAGCGCCTCCTGGCCCTCTTGGAGCTTCCCGACGCTGTCGCGGATCTGGCGTGTTTCCTCCGCTGAGGCGATCCCCTCGCTGATGCCCTCGACTTTGTCGACCATCGAGTCGTAGTCGGTGGACGTCGACGGCGGCGGGAAGTAGAACCTGTCGCGCCCGACACCCATGTCAGCGGACCCTCAGCAGCCGAACCCGCAGCTGCGCGTAGTTGCTGCGGACACTCCAATCGCGGAGCGTGCCGGCGCGTTTCACCGCGGCGACGTACAGCGTGATCGGCGTTCCAGGTTCGATGACGGCCACGCGGTTGCTCGGGTCGATCGCGACATCGGAGAACGCGCGGATCGCCACATTCGACCAGCCGCCGCCGTCGGAGCCGATACCGATGCCGACCAGTGTTCCCGTGGTGGCGTTGTCGCGGCGGATTTCGATGTCGACCTGGTGTCCCGAGTACGCGTTGATGTCGACGCCACCGGTGAAGTCGAGTCGGTACGGGAACGTCTTGGCCGGAATCGTCACGACTACGAGTTCGGCGCGGGTGTCGGTGCGAGACTTGGACACGTCCGGGAATCCCGACGGCGGGACGACATACTCCTCGATCCAGTAGCCGCCGGGCGACCACTCCAGCAACTCGGTTTCAGCGTTGTAGGCCAGGACGTCGCCGTTGGTCGGCGGGATGTCCTGGTCGACGTCGACGCTGTCGTAGATCGACCCTGACGGGCCCGCGTCGCCCTTGTCCCCCTTCGGCATGGGCGGCAGGTCGAGGCCGATGCTGTAGGAGCCCGCTGACCCGCCGCCGATCCGGACGCCGAACCCGTCGTCGACCTTCTGCCCGTTGATGGTCAGGTCGCCGGGCCGCATCGTCGGCGCTGGGCCGACGGGTCCTGGCGTTGCGTAGACGCCGTGGTAGATGACGAACATCGATCCGGTCCACACGTACTGGTCGTTGGTGTCGGTGTTTCGGTAGGCCCAGTTGGTGTGCTCGGTGCCCAGGGCGGTCTTGAGCGCTTCGAGTTCGGCGGTCGTCCGCTCTCCCTGGTGTATCGCCCCGGGTCGACCGGGCGGCCCTTGCTCGCCCTGATAAGCAGGCAGACCCATCACTGCGCGCTCGCCCGCACCGTCCTGACGACGGCGGACATGGAGGTAGGTGTCGGTCATCGGCGGCGCGTCCGGCGGCTGCGGGATGCCGTAGATTTCCAGCTCGACCGACAGCTTCTCGATCGGGTCGTCAGGCATGTGCGGCCACCTTCTCTCGCAGTTGCTTCCACGCGTCGTCGTAGTCCTCGCCGAGCACACTCAGGCCGGTGCCGCGGTGGATCATCCGGACGGCTTCGTTGTCGCCGATGGTCTCGACCGCCACGTCCTCCAGGTCGGGCAGCGACTCCCACTTCTGCAGCTCGACGTAGCGCTGGCCTTCGTGGTCCCAGACGAGGTTCTGGGTGTAGTTGCACACCGCCTGCGCCAGCAGCTCGGAAATGCCGGCCGGCACCTGGGCCGGCGTGCCGTTCTTCAGGGGTGCGTTGCGCAGGAAGCGGCCGAGGCGGATCACTGTCGGGTCGTCGACGGCGTAGGCCTTCTGGTCGGTCATCGGATTCTCCTGAGTGCTTGTCTGGTCTCGCGGTTTCGATCGCGTAGTGACTGTGCGACGTCGGGGTGTTGATCCCTCAGCAGTGGGACGGCGGTGTCGACGCTGTCGGTGAGCTCGACGACGGCATCGGCGAGGTGGTCGACCTTCGTGCCGAGATCGGTGAATTGTTCGTTGATCGTCTTGGTCATCCCGGTCGCGATCTCGGTCAGCTGCTTCGCGGCGTCGGCGCGGTTCTTCCCGCGCCCAAACAGTCCGGTTACCAGGCCGGTTATGAGTGCCGCGAGGACCGAGCTGCCGCCGATGGCAACGACCAAACTAGGAACGTCCATTGGACGCCTCCTTCGCTGCGCGGTGCAGCGTGAACAGGTCGACCACGATCAGGAGCAAGGTGCACGCCGACAGTCCGATTCCGGTCCATGCGGTCCACGTCAACGCACCGTTGGCGATCGATACCGCGGTGATGAGCGCGATGAGGGCCCCGTACACGGAGGTGTTCCCGGCGACCCGGACCCACAAGCCGAGCCAGCGATTCGGCAGGCGGGTGCCCACGACGGACAGGGGTGGGCCGACGAGCAGGAGAACCAGCCAGATGTGGTGCCAGCTCGTCCCCATGGTGTCGAGTACTGCCGAGGGCACGTGACCGACGAGCATGGACCACCCCGCCAGCCAGTACGTGGTCATCATGATCGAGTTGAACGTCCGGTGGATGGCTGCGGGATCGCCGCGGATGAACTGCTGCCACCAGTTCACAGCACGTGCCGTCCGCCGGGGCTGGTGTCGAGTGCATCGAGGAATCGTTGAGCCGACTGCTCAGGAGGGAGGCCGAGGAACCGCGGGTCGTGCTCAGACCAGCCCCGAGACCGCGCGAGATCGAGCGTGTCCGCGCGGTGCGCATCGAGCACATCGCCCGCGGTCTGGCGTGCGCCGGCCGCCGCGTCGGCGACGACACCCTCGATCGTCGGGGCGATCACGTCGAGAGTCTCCCGCGTGCCCCGCGGGGTCAATCCGTTCTTCGTGGAGCGTTGCGCGAGGACGCCGGCGACCATGACGACGCCGCCGATGATGGTCGCGACGACCGGTGGTAGGTCGGTCCAGGTCATCGTCACCCACGTGCCGAGCGCGACGACCCCGGCTGCGGCGGCGGTGATCGTGTTGCTGTACCGGCGGTACCAGGGCTGGTCCTTGATCGCGGCGTCGAGGACGCTCGACAGGATCACCGGCGCGCTCATTCGGCGCTCCTGAAGTCGATGACCGCCTGTCTGACCGCGCAGTCCTTCGCCTCGACGAGCTTGCGGAGCGCCGTCGATAGCTCCGGGCCGTCACCGAGGTTGGTGACGAGCGTGTCGGCGAGGTCAGCGAACTGCCGCGACACGAGCTGGAGGTACGGCGGCAGATGCTCGTAGGTGAACAGGGACAGCAGGTGCTCGGTGCCGGGGTGCCGTGCGCTCATGCCTGGCCCCCGATCTTGGCGAGGATGCCGCGCGCCGCAGGGTCACCCTTGGCGGCTTCGCGCTTGACCAGCGCCACGCACGCCGGATCACCGAGCAGTGCGTTCCGCTCGACGAACTCTTCGTGGATGCGGGCGTCGATGTTGAGGATGAACCCCGCCATCGTGTCCACGAGTCCGTCCGATGCGCGGTACTTCGACCGGGACGGGAACCGCTTCGTCAACTCGGATGATGCGTCCATTGTGAGACCTCCTGGTGAGGGTGGAAGTAGCTTGTCGCCGAGGCGCTTACACCGGGCGAGTCGGTCGCGGCGATCGTCGAGACCGTTCGTGCCGCCGTTGATCGCGCGAGTCACGCCGATCAGGTCATCCCGATCGGCGAGCGGGTTGAGTTGCGGCCGCGCGACCGTCCAATACCAAGACGCCGCGAGGAATCCCCACTTCGGTTCGCGGCGTACCCGCTCCGGATGGTCAACGAACTCGCGAGGGTTGGTGGTGTACCGCTTCGCGAAGCACCACTCGGAGAACCGGGAGAAGTTCGCGCGCCCGGTGAGTTGAATCGGCCCCGATCCCTTGAAGCGCATCCCATCGCCCGGGTACACGTTGCCGAGGTCTGCGCGACCCTCGTATGCGCTGCCGTCGGCGATCTCCTCCATGTAGACCAGCCCGCCGGACTCGTGGCCGATCTGCGCGCACCAGTGCGCCGCGCGCAGCGGTGTCGTGATCTGCGCCGCCTGCATAGCGCCGACCATCCCCGACAGCATCTCGCGAGCGCGTGCGGGGCTGCAGCCCATCGCCTCCGCGAGGGTCTCCGCGGTCATGCCCTGCCGCGGCGCCGGCGGCGGCGCTGGTGTCGCGGTGACCGACTCGGCGACGACGCACCAGCCTTTCGGCGGGATCAGCGTCGCCAGCTGATCGAAGCTCAGCCAGTACGCGAACGGCGAGAAGCCGGGGTCGGCGACCCAGACGGCACGCGCGGCCTCGTCGATCCCCATTACCGCGACGTAGTGCCGCACCGTGCCACCCGAATACGCCGGGCTGATACTGCCCTTGACGCCGCGCGGGTAGTTCGACGGCGGCGCCACCCAGTTCACGAGGACGCCGAACCCGGCGGCGATCGAGCGTCGCACGTCAGTCCACAGCTGGTCCTTCATGCGCTGCGACATCGGATCGCCGTCGGCATGGCGGGTGATCCAGTCGACGCCGGTGCGGCGCTGCAGGACTGGGCGGACGTCGTTGACGTCGTTGGTGCCCCTGACGGTGGTTCCGATCTCGCGGATCAGGGTGTTCTCGTCGACGACTTTCCCGCGGCCCGACAGGATGACTTGCGTGGACGCGGGTCCGCAGTCCCAATACTGCTCCTGCGGCGTGATGCCGTGGTCGTAGTTGAGGATGTTCTCAGCCATGCGCCGTCTCCTATTCGCTGAGTGCCAGTCGGGTGATCCAGGTGCCGAGCGACCGGATCTTGCCGAGCGCGATCGAGCCGGGCTCACGCTCGGCGTCGGGGCGGCCGATCTGCAGCGTGTACCGGCCGCGCACCGAGCGGCTGTCCTCGTAGGTGATCTCCTCGAGGTAGTCGACCTCGACCTTGCCGTCGGCCATCTCGACGCCGATCAGGTCACCGAGCTGCAGGTCCTTCCCGATGTAGTACGGGCTGCCGTTACTGGCGGTGATCGCGTGCGAGACGTACGCCCGGTTCTTGAAGTGCTGGTTTTTCATCCCGGCGAACGTGTTCAGCGTCAGGCCCGTCGACGCCGACTCGGCGAAGTCCTCCCGGAACCGCCACGGCCCTGCCTCGTTCGCTGCCCGCAGGTCTTCGTCCGAGTGGAATGCCATGATCGTGTCTTTGACCAGGCCATCGAAGATGCCCAGCGACAAGCCGGCGAGGCCGAATGCTGAGCCGAGCGCGCCAAGTATCAAGTTCATGCCCGACACCACGGTGTTGTTCAGCCAGTCGGGGCTCTTGCCTCCCGCGGTGATACGAGTGGCCAGCCCGGTGTGGGTGGTCTGTTCGAACTCGTCGACAGGGCTGTAGTCGCCGGTGGTGTAGACCGCGATCGGCTTGTCGGCGATGGCGCCGGCTGCCTTCTGCAGGTAGTCGTCGTAGTTCTCTTCGCCGAGGATCGGATAGAGGATCCACTTCATGGCGTCGTCGGCCATCTGCAGTCCAGTTCGGAAGAATCCGTCGACGATGGTGCCGGTCCATCCGACCGGTGCGCCCTTCTCTACGAAGTCGAAGATCAGCTTGGGTTCGGTGATGGTCGCGTACTCAGGGAACGGTTGCGGATCGACGTCCGGATCGACGAATGTCGCCGTGATCTGCATGTTCTCGGCGTCGCACACCTCGGTGAAGGCGTCCATCATCTTGTCCATGCGCCAGCTGGAGGCGATCCACGGCGTGGTGTCTCCCAAGAGCTTGTGCCGCGGGTTCACCATCAGCGGGTGCATGGCGGTCTTGAGGATGTTCCACGACTTCAGATCGAGCAGGTTGCCGGTTGGAATCGACCACAGAGAAGCCTGCAGGCGCACGGCGTTTGCCGCGAACGCCCCGGACATGACCGAGGCCGCGGGGCCGAGTCCGAACCAGAACTTGATCGGCTGGAATTCAGGAGGGAACCACGGGCACGGCCAGATCCGCATCCAGTTCAGGTACTCGAGCGCGCCAACCGCGGAGACCTCGTAGTAGCGCTTGAACCCTTTCCGAACGCGGGTGAAGTCGGTGATGATCCACAGCGTCGTGTAGTGCGGCAATCGCACCACGATCGGCCGGACAGTGCGCTTGGGCTGGCCGTCGAAGTATGCATGCCAGTGGTCGTCGTCCGGGACGGTGATGTTGAGCGAGCCCGACTTGTTCTTCTGGTCGGTGAACTTGAGCTCACGGTAGTCACCGCAGATGCCCCAGGTCTTCATGTCCTTGGTCTTGAACTCGACGTACGCCGACGGGTTCAGGTACTCGTCACGCTCGTCCGCCTCGGCCTGGGTGAGGCTGGCGTACGCGTCCCGCACCGCGGTCACAGCAGTCCCTCATGACGCCAGGCGCAGCGGGCGTAGACCTGGGTCTCGCGCGAGCCGCCCTTGACCTCGATCTGGACGGTCGTGACCTTCCCGGCCGGTATGGGCTTGCGGTACTTCTGGCCCTTCATCAGCGGCCAGAGGTTGCGGCCCGTCGAGGACCGCACGGTCGGGCGTGCCTCGTCGGTGTTGACCAGGATCTGCTCACCGGCGTTGGCGGCCGGATGGATGATCTTGTTGCCCGCGTACGACAGCGTCACTTCCCCGGGGCCTTGGATCACGAACTGCGGCCAGGCGTCCCACTCCGGGCCGGGGTACAACGAGAGGGAGCCCTTTCCGGTTCCGGTCTCGTTGTCCCACGAGTCGGCGTAGTCGGCCTCGCGCGCTAGTGGGGCCTCGACGATCAGGGTCATCTCGAACTTCGCACCGCGGGTGATTCTCGGATCGAACGGCACGAGCGGCTTGAGCTCGCCGAGTTTGACCCCGACCCAACGCCAGCCGACGGCATTGCTGTAAGTGACGAGCCAGCCGAGCTCGTGCCGGCGGACGATCGTCTTGAAGTGCTCACGGCGACGACGGAAGTCGTCGGGACTCGACCCGAGGATGAACAGCGGGAGGTCGAGCTCGGCGTGATTCATCGTCTCGCCGACCTTGGTCTCGCCCCACTGCCTCGCAGCGGCGTCGAAGATGTCATCGATGTCGACGTGACCGAGTCCGTCGGGGCCTGACACATCGAGCCACGCACCGAGTTCATCGCCGCCCTTGGCGCCAGAGAGCCGGACACGTTCGCCGTGCGGCGAGATGAGCTCGACAATCGTGTGATCGGTGAGGGTGGCAGCCATTTACAGACCTCCGACGAGGGCATCAGACCGGGACAGGCGGCGTTGCTCGCGGGTCGCCTTGCGCACCGCATCGGAGACGTCCTCGGTGTGGAAGTGCTGATGCAGTTGCCCGCGGCTGCGCGGATCGACGGGAACGTCGTCCATGTCGGCGTCGGAAGCGCGCATCGGCTGTGCGGCGGTCACAGCGGCTGCGGCCTTGAACTCGGCGGCCGACGGGAGTGCCTCGAGCATGGCGTCGATCCGGCCCCACTGGCCCGCGGTCAGAACCGCTTCGGGCTTGCGGGTCTTGTTGACGGCCATGGTCAGACCGGGCTTCAGCCAGCCGCCCGAGTCGTAGCCGTGTCCGTGGCCCCACTGCGCGGTGAGGTCGTCGCCGTAGCGCGACTTGTAGTAGCGCAGCGCCGCGACCATGTTCGACATCGGATTGCGACGATCGTCGGGCAGGGACGGGTCACGGTGTGCAGCGAAGGTCGAGGGGATGATCTGCAGCAGGCCGACTCCCGCCCCCTCGCCGGTGCCGTTGACATCCGAGATCTGCTGCGCGATGTTCGGGTCGCCGCCCGATTCAGACTGGATCTGGCTGATCATCGCGTCGACCTGCGGCTTGGCCGTCGACAGCCCGACACGCTTGATCGCCTCGATGGCCATCGGGCGCCACTGCTCGGCGCCGGCGCCAGGCTGGTAAGTGTGCGAGGTGCCCATGTCGGGCATTGGCGTCGTCGACTTCTCTTCGTGCGTCTGGTACGTCGCGTTCGGATCGCCGTAGGTCGGGTCGGTGTACGCGGTTCCGGACTGCTCGGTCGAATCGATCGCGTCCTGGCTCTGCTCGGTTGCTTCGAGAGCGTCGTCGCTCTGCCGGGTTGAGGCGACGGCATCGTCGGACTGCGAGGTCGAGTCGGTGGCGTCCGCGCCCTGGTTCATCCGAGACTCGACGGCGTCGTACAACTTGTCCGAGATCGTCTTGAATCCGAAGAAGTCCGCGACGCCGCCAACGGTCTCCTTGAGCGCGTCCTTTCCGGTCTGCTGCGCCAGCTCGAGGAGCTTCTTCAGCAGCTCGACCTGGTCCCAATTCAGGACTGCTTCGGGCTTGCCCGTCTCGTTGGTGACCACAGACTTTCCGGGCGGAATGTAGCCGCCCTTGTCACGCCACAGCCCCGGCTCGACAGCTCCGCCATCGGCAAACGGCAGGATCTTGCCGAGGGTGTTGTCGTAGACACTCTTGACCGCGCCGGTGACGACGTTCTTGACCTTCTTCGCGCCCTCGTAGACCGAGCGGAGCTTGTCGCCGAGACCACCGACGATCTTGAAGAACTCGTCGAGGACCTGCTTCTTCGACCAGTCGAGCATGCGTGGCGGGATGCCCAGCCACTCCGGAGGTGGGGTGCCGATCATGCGGCCCATGCCGCTCTTGATCGGGTTGAGGGCCTTGTCGAGCAACTCGGAGATCTTCTTCTTGATGATCCCCATCTGCTCTTCGGGCGAAGGGCCACTGCCGCCGGCCTCGAAGGCTCCGTCGGAGCCGATCGATAGGTGGTACCGGCCAGGGAACTGCGGATGATCGGCACCGACTGCGGGGCCGCCGTATGCGATGTTGCCGTGACTGCCGCCCGACTCGACATTGACTGCCGAGAAGCCCTTGACTGCCGACAGGGTGCCCGCGGTGTGGCCGTTCTGACCGCCCGAGTCCGGACCACCCTTGATGCCGATCGAGAATCCGCGCGAGAGGCCCTTGACCCATGGCTGCCCCGCGGCACTGACGCGGTCGCCCTGACCGGCCGGGAACGCCGGAGTCGCCCAGTGGCCCTTGTCGTTGCCTGAAATGATCACCGAGGCCAGGGCCGACATGTAACCCGAGCAGTCCGCACCGGCTGGGAATTGGTTGCCGGCCAGGTATGGCTTGCCGTTCTGCGCCTTAGCCCACGCGTGCCCGCGGGCGAGTTGGCCTTCCCACGCGGCCGGCGCTTCCGCGACCGCGCCGCCGTCCTTGAATCCGGGAATCTCGGCCGCGTGCAGGAATCCGCCGATTGGAGCGGCAGACGGGGCTTGCGCGATCGCCCCGGCAACCTTCGGGTGCGCCTCCAGTCCGCGGGCCGCGCCCCAGGTGAACGGGATGCCCCGTTCGATCATGGCGCGCATCGCGTACATCACCTCGTGCCCGCCGGCGCGGACGACGTCCATGACGTCCCAGACGTGCTCGCCGGGCATCATCAGCGCATGAACCGAGTCCTTGCCGCGGGTTGCGCCCTGAGACATCGGGACCGGGCCGCCGTGGCGGAACGCGACCTCGGGCAGAGGTGACATCTCCTTGAGGCCCGGCAGGAAGCTCGCGACCTTGTTCCACGCCTTGAGCAGACCGTTGTTCCAGACGGTGCCGATGACGAAGTTGATCGGCTTGGCCACGAACGACTTGATCTTGTCCCACGCATTGCCGATGCCGCGTACGACCGAGCCGAAGAAGTCGCCGACCACAGCCAGTGCGCGCTTGAATCCCTCGAAGGCGGGCTTGACGACATTGTCGACGACCATCCGGATGCCCTTACCGAGCAGGTCCCAGCCCTTCTTCATCGCGTCGAAGATGACTCTGATGCCGTTCCACATGAACCCCGCGGCGGCTTTCAGCGCGTTCCAGACCGGGATGATGACGGCGTTCGCGATCGACTGGACGACGCTTCCGAGGGCGGTGACGCCTGCGCGGAACCACCCGAAGATGGTCGAGATGCCGAGCCACATGAACTGCGCCGCGGCCTTGATGCCGTTCCAGACCGGGACCATGACTGTTTGCCAGAGCCAGTTGGCGACCGTCGCGACCACGCGCATCACCGCCATGAAGGCGTTGAAGACGACCTGCACGCCAGCCCAGAAGAACCCGATGACAGCCTTGATGCCGTTCCAGACGGGCATCATGACCGTCTGCCACAGCCAGGTCGCAACTGAGCCGAGCAGCCGCAGGCCGGCCATGAAGAGGTTGAGGATCGGCTGGATCACGACCCAGGCGAGCTGCACCGCTGCCTTCAGGAGGTTCCAGGCGACCAGAACGGTGCCGATGATGACCGTCGCGACGATCGCGCCGATGTACTTCACGACAGTCAGGAATCCGCTCAGGATCGGCTTGATGACGCCCCACACGGTGGAGAAGACGGTCTTGACGGTGTCCCAGTGCTTAACCAACTGGACGATGATGCCGATGATCGCGCCGATCGGACCGAGGCCGAACAGCAGCACCTGCCAGAAACGCTTCACGAAGTTGATCACCGGCTGGACGGCCTGCCAGACCCACTTGAACCCGGCGACGAGTCCATCGATCGCAGGCTTGAGGACGTTGTTCCACGCGGCGAGCGCAGCGTTCTTGATGCCGTTCCATGCGCCCTGCACGACGTTCCGGAAAGCCGCGGACCTCTTGTACGCAACGACGAGTCCAGCGACGAGGGCCGCGATCGCCATCACGACGAGCATCACCGGGTTTGCGGCCATGACCGCGTTGAACGCGGCCTGGACGGCCATCGCCCCCTTGGTGACGAGATTCCAGAGCTTGATCGCTCCGGTCCACACTCCCCAGGCGGTAGCGGCGGCGCCGATCGCGGCGGCCAGCGGCGTGATCCACTCCTGATTGCGCTTCACCCACCCGCCGAACTCAGCGAGGGCATTCTGCACGAGCTTGATGGCCGGGGTTGCCTTCTTGAATCCAGTTGTCAGGGCGTCGGCAAGTCGGGTGACGAGCGGAATGATCGGCTCGAGCGCTGTGGCGGCGGCACTGGCCAGCGCCGTCTTCATGTTCGCGAGCTTGGCCGGAAGGGTCTGCCCCATTTCCTGGGCGTAGGTGCCCATGCCGGAGTTGATGGCACCGACGAGCTGCTCGAAGCTGATCTTGCCTTCGGAGGTCATCTTGCGGACCTCGGCTACGGACTTACCGGTGGACTTCGACAGATACTCCGCGGCGTTGACGCCCGCGTCTGAGAGCTGATTGAGGACGCCCGCGTCCATCTTTCCGGAGGCCGAGACCTGCTGGAGGATGCGGCCGACGTCGATCCCGGTGCCCTGTGCGGCGGCCGAGAGGTTGGTGAACGCCTTGATCGCGTCGTCCATGGGCTTGCCCATCTGGACGCCGGACTGGGCGAACATCGCGCTGTACTTGGCGGCGTCGGCCAGCGAGACCGAAGTGCCAGTGACCTGCTCGGTGAGCGTGGCCATCTGCTTCTTCGTCTGCTCGGACGTCAGGCCGACGTTCTTGAACTGGATCTCGGCGCGCTGAATGTTCATCAGGCGGTCGAATCCCGACTTGAGTACTGATCCCGCACCAGCGAGGCCGGCGAATGCGCCCGCGGCGCCGAGAGCGCGCTTGGCTGCGCTCATGATCGAAGTGCCGAAGCTCTGCACCGACGGGTGCGCCGATCCGTACGCTCGCCCGACCTCGCCGGCCGAACCGGCGGCGCGCCTATTCGCGGAGGCCGACTCGTCGGCGCCGGCGGCCGCACGCCGGGCAGAGTTCGCGGCGTCGTCCTGCGCGGCCTTCAGTAGTGCTTCGCTGGAACGAACCTGATCGGCCGCGCTGGCCGCTCCCCGGCGCGCGCGAGTGACCGCCTCCTCGGCGGTCATCAACTGCGACTTGGTCGCCTTACCTGAGTCCTGCAATTCGGTCAACCGCGTCTCAGCGATCCGGACCTTGCCGATCGCGTCCTCGGATCGCACGCGGGCCTGCGAGAGCTGCGACTCGGCTCGAATCACGCTCGATGCGGTAGCGACCTCGCCGGAGCGAACTCTGTCGAGTTGGCCGGACGCCGACACCGCCTCGGCACTCGCGGCGATCTGACGACGCTGCGCCGCGGCGAGTTGTTCTTCGGCCCGAACGACCTGACTGCTCTTCGCACCGGAGTTACTGCGAACCTCCTGGAGCTTTTGCTCAGCGATGCGGACCGCGCTGGCCGCGTCAGCTTCGGCAGATCGAGCGGTCGCGAGTTGCTTCGAGACCCGCTCGATCTGCTTCTGCTGAGACGCGAGGCCGGCCGCGGTTGCCGCACCCGCCTTGCGGCCGGCATCGCGGCCCTGCGATTCCATCTCCGAGGACGCAACGCCCATACCGCGCTTCGCCGCGCCGGAGATTTCCTTGGCGAATTGCGCACCCATTCCCTTGAAGGAGCCTGCTACGGGCACGTAAATGACCGAACCAGCCACGCTGTCTCCTTCTGCTATTTGGAATCGAGGAAGTCCATGACTTCGTCGGATGAGTGCTCGCCCCGGCCGCCGATTTGGATTCGCGAGTCGTCCTCGCTCTCAGACCACGGGTAATCCGGGTGTTTCTTGGGGAGCCGGAGCTTCTTGTTGCCGAGCGCCTTACCGACGACGACCGTGTTCTCCTCTATGCGCCGGACGAGGAGCCACAGGAGGCGGTCGGTCATCGTGTAGGGCTTGCCGTCAGCGACCTGCTGGAGTGCCCATTCGGCCAGGACGCGGAATCGTCGCAGAGTGATCTCACCGCGGTAGTACTCCGCGATCACGTCCCGGCCGTAGATCTGCTCTAGCGCGCCTTCCGCTTCTTCGAGGCCGCCGAACGCCGCTGCGACCGATTCGGCCGTGTAGGTTTTCCCTCGAGCTCGTCCGTGACCTTGTCGGTGTAGGCCTTCATGGCCCGGAAGAAGATCGACGAGCTACCGCCGACGGCGAGGAATGCGTCGTATTTCTCCGGTCCACACAGGAACCATTCGGCGACGTCGATGTCATTGTCTCCGAGCTCGTCAAGCTCTTCCTTCTCTTCGTCGGAGAGCATTTGCGGGTCCCGAGCCGTGAATTCCTGGCCCTTGAATGTGAACGTGAACGTATTGCCCTCGTCGCCGCGCGCTTCTGCGCGCTTCTCGAGGATCTGATCGAGGTCGATATCGGCCATGGCAGGCTCCTTCTTTTCGATGATCGCTGGCAGGCGAGTTTCGACATGGGGGTGCGATCGGGCCGGGCGAGCCTGCCAGCATCAAAATTCCCGGCCCGATCGCGTAGTCAGCCCCTACGGACTGACCGTCTATTCGCCGCTCGGTGACTCCAGAGCGGCTACGCGGGCTTCGAGAGCGGCGTTCTGCGCCTCCAGCGCTGTGACGCGGCCCGTGAGCGCGTCACTGTCGGAGCGCAGACCGTCGACGCTGGTGGTCGCGGCGTCTATTCCGCCCTCGATGCGGTTGAGTTCGGCGGCGTCGATCGGCGTGCCGCCGTCCTTGCCGTCTTTCCATTCCTTGGGCGTGTAGCCGGCCATCAGGCGTCACCTCCGGGGAACAGCGCCGCGCCGGGGAAGAGGTCCGGCCCCGGCACGGCGGTCAAGGGACCTCCGGATTGGTCGGCTCTTCCGGCGTCGCGTCCTCGATCTCGCCAACGTCATCCCAGTTCTCGGCGAAGATTCGGCGGGCGGACCAGCCGTCCGGGCCGGGGTAGCCGGTGACGGTGACGCCGTAGCCGATCATCTCGTCGGACTTGTACGAGATCTCCTGGCGCTCAGTGACCTGAGCGTTGGCCAGGACGACGCGTCGCGCGTGCTCGCCGTCGACGACAGTGAGGACGAGCTGGTTGCGCTTGAGGTCCGGCTTGCCGCCCTCTTCGAAGTAGACCGAGCCGTCGGGGTTCTTGCGCATGTCGGCCTTGGAGACACCGAAGTAGAACCCGGCGGTCGCCGCGGTCGACTGCCAGAGCACGAACTCGAAGCTCACCGTGGACTTGGTGATCTCGATGCGGATCGGCGAGTTCTCCTGCCAGGGAGTGAACTCCTCGTTGTCCTCATCGCGGTTCTCGGTCACGCCGTCGTCGGAGATGTACCCGAGGTTGGTGAATATCTGGGAATCGAGCGCGCTCATGTCGCGGGGCGCGTCCGCGCCGACCTCCGCGATATCGATACGGCCGGTGACGCCGACGCGCGCGGCCTCGGCCTTGAACCCGTCAATGGTGGGTGCTGCCATCACGTCCTCCTGGTGATGCGAGGGAGCAGCCCCCAAGGGAGAGCTGCGGAACGGTGCTGGCAGGCCCGTGGAATGCAGCGAACCCCCAAGGCGTCCTTGGGGGTTCGGGTGTGACAACCGCGTGAAACGGTTTCGCCGCTAGGTCACATATGGTCGGCGTAGCTCGTACTCGGCGCCATCGCGGACGATGTACTTGTTGTGGTCAGGGCGACGGGCGAACCCGACAACCTCGGTCACCGAGCGTGCGGCGACGTTGGGATCGAGGATCATCGCGGCCAGGATTCGGCGGAGTTTGCGCGAGATCGCGCGGCAGTCCTCGCGCCGTGCCGCGTACACGTCGACGTCGAATGCGAAGACCTCGGTGAGGGCTCCGAACGCCGACTGCCAGGGCATGTCGTCGACGCCGCCGGGCAGGTCGCGGATGAGCACGACCGGCAGACGCTTCTCGAAGGCTGTCTCGGGTGGCGCTTCGTCGGCGACGTAGCAGTCCGGCAGGCGCGGCTCGACGTAGGCGATGACGTCGGCAAGGGGGTCGTTGCTCACCGGCCGGCCGCCCGTCGCAGTGTGCGCCGCCGTGCGGCCCGGCTGGTGCCGTACTCGCCTTCGACGTCGTCTGAGGTGACGTGGTAGACGAGGCGTCCGTTGCGCATCCAGTGCTCGGTGATCTCGATCTTGGCCGTTCCTTTGCCCTCGGAGGCGTCGAGGCGGCGTGCACGAGCAGCGATCGTGGTGGCGCGCTTGAGCAGTCCTGCGTTGACCTGGCTGGTCTCGTTCATCTGCTTGAACAGCTCGTCGAGGTCCAGGTCGACGATGACCTTGTCACTACTGGCCACGGCGCGCGATCCTTGCGAGCTTCTCTTCGAACGCTTCGACCGGCGTCGGCACAGATTCCGGCTCGACGGGCTCGGGTTCGGGTGGCGGGATGATCCGCATTGCGTCGACTTCGAGCGTGAGGACGGCGACCGCGCGGTCGTTCTCCTGGATGACCTTGATCTGGATCTGCGAGAGCGGGAACGGCAGGTCGTCGCCGTCGAAGACGATCGCGTCACGCGCGTAGTCGAGGATGAGCTCGACGGGGTCGTGGTGCATCTCAGCCCTCCGGCCACATCTCGCCGCACTGACGGCAGCAGCGCACGACTTCGCAGGTCGACTGGTCGACGCGGTAGCGCAGGTCGATCGGATTGACGCGCGCGATCTGGCCAGCCCATACCTGAACATCGGCAGTGTCCTCGAAGTGCGATGCCTGACCAGCGGGGATCGAGGTGTCGACCTCGGGAGGCAGTTCCCAGCCGTGGGCGTCGACCGCGCCGCAGCCCGGACACACGGACCAGGCGGAGAATTGGCGCGGCTCGTGAGTGGAGGCCGAACTACGCATGGCAGGCTCCTATCCGGCGTAGAAGGTGAGGGCGACTTCGACATGGTCGACGCCGCCGGGGTATTCGACCGACGGCCACCGGTGGACGTCGCCGTCGACGTCGAGGTGGCGGCCGGCATAGACGATTCGGTCGGTCGCGGTCAGGTCCAGGTCGTGGCCAGGCGGGGTGTGCAGTTCGTAGCCGATCTGAATACTGACGCGGCCCTCGTCCGCGCCGAGTTCGAGCTCGGTGCGCGGCTGCATGTCGACGCCGAACGGAACCTCGGTCAGCGTCGCGCCGTCGTCGAGGTCGTAGCTGAGTCGTTCGTCGCCGCCGTAGCGCCCGCTGATCTTCGCCGGGCGCAGGATCGAGACGCGCTGACCGTAGAACTCGTCCATCATCAGTAGTCGTTTCGCGGGAAGTTGCCGACCGGTCTCGCGCGGCCGGAGATCCCGAGCAGGGACAGCCACGGCGTGAAGTCCAGCGCGGCAGCCGGGTTCGCCAGCGTCGCCGTCGTGGTCCGCTGCCCGACAGTCTTCGACCACGACGAGTACCCCGACCACTGGCCAGGCAGCAGGACCGCTTTGACGACCTCGACGACGACGGTCTTTGCTGCCGGGTCGTCATCGCGGATGCCGGGCTTGTGCTCGCGAATCCAGTTCGACGCGGCGAGCAGCAGGATCGCTCCGTACTCCTTCTCGGCACCGGAGAGCGGGCGCCACAGTTCGGCGAACTCTTCGATGGAGACGAACGGTGGCGCCCCCTCTCCGGTGGTCATCCGACAGCCTCGATGAGCTCGGCTCGGGTCATGTCCTCGACGTCGGCCGGGTCGAGCCCGCGCGAGAGCGCGTACTCGGCCCACGCGGCCCGCGTCGCGGTGTGCTTCGGCTTATCCGGAGCGCTTGCGGCGGGGGCTTCGGGCTGCACGACGGTCGGATCGGCCGGCGGCGTCTGTGGGGATCCGCTGGGCTCCTCGGCGCTGGTGTCGTCATCGAGTGACGTCAGTGCGCCAGCCGCCAGGAGGCGAGCTTCCTCGGAGCCAGTGACTTCGACGATGTCGCCCCGCCGATGTCGGACCCGCCTGACCGTTCGATCGGGGCGCTCCTGGCCGCACTCGGGGCAGGTCGGATCGTCGAGAACCTCCCACCACTCGAGCGCGGCCAGTCGGTACTGGGTCACGGCGTCACCAGTCCGGTCAGCCAGAGCGCAGCCTTCGGCTGATCGAGGCCCATGGCCCGCTTGTGCGAGGCGTCGCTGCGCCAGGTCTCCGTCGGACCACCGTTCGGGCCGTTGCCCTCGGGGTAGAGCGCGGTGAACTGCAACGGCCGAGTGTCGCTGTAGAAGCCGACAGTGCCTCGCTCCAGAATCAGTGCCCTGTCGGCAGGGAACGTGCGCGACTTGATCACGTTGAGTCCCAGGATCGTTCCCGGGATTGCGCCCGTGTACGCGATCGACTCGTTGGCAACGTTGCCCTGGTAGACCTTGAGGATCTGCTCGTTGTCCATCAGGGTTGCGAGCAGGCCTGGGTGGACGACGAGCGTGTCCGGCTCGAAGCCGTAGTACTCGTCCTCGGAGGCCTCATCGGGCGCGGCAGTGGAGATCGCCTCGATGGCCCGAGCCAGGTCTGTGCGAGGCTTGCCGCCGGCAGCGTCCCAGGCTGCGCTGACCGGCATGGTCGGGACGCTCGACGACTGCAGCAGCGCCTTGGCGCCGCGATCGTTGGCGCGGACGAAGGTGTTGCGCAGGCCGATCATCTGCTTATTGACGGCGTCGATGTTGTTCTCGTCCTTCATCTCCTTGGAGACGCGGACGCCGAGCGCCTTCTTGGTGGCGAATGCGGTGCGCGGCAGGCCGAGCTTGCCCGTGCTGACCGGGATCTCGCCGAACTCGGCGACGTCCTGGACGTCGTCGTCGAGGAACGTCGGGTCACCTTCGCGGAACGCGACGACGCCGGCGTCGTTCTTGCCGCCATTGCGCAGCAGAGCCTCGCTGATGAACTGATTCTCGATCAGTTCCTTCAGCTTCGTCGGGATGAACAGCGGGTTCTTGACGAGGTCCGAGACGGTCAGGCGAGACCCGTCGCTGACGCTCACGATGTTGGTGGGCATCTGATGTCCTTTCGGTGTTTGGTGGGTCTCAGGCGAGACGGATCAGGCCGACAGAGCCGGAGGCCACCCCGCCGGGTTCGGTGCAGGTGCCGACAATCGCGCGGGCATCGACGCCGCCCTCGTAGGCTGCCGGAGTTACGGCGCCGTTGGCCGCGGCGACGAGCTTGTCGCCGAACTTGGCGGCTTCGGCGTAGGTGACCTTGACCTCAGTCGCGCCGTAGGCGACGGCCACGTTGGTCGGCACGGCCACCGCGGACACAACCGGTCGGCCGAGCGCGTCCGTACTGTTCTCTCCGGGGAACCCCTCGGGCGAGAGCGCGTCAGTCAGCGCGACACCGAGGACGGTGACACTCCCGGCGCCGGCGACGCCGATCCGGCCGCCGTCGCGGGCTTCCACGACCTGTCCACCGGTGATCACCTCCCCCTCGGCCGGGGTGAAGGTCTTCGGGCCACCCTTGGTGACCTGTGCGATGCCGCTCATCAGAGGCTCCAATTCTTGAACTTGTCGTCCTCGCGGACGTCGGTGGTGTCGGCAGGCTCGGTGGAGTGCCCCAGTTCACCGACCGGGACCGCCGAGTTCGGTGCCATCGAAGCGAGGAGCTCGGCGGCCTGGTCGGCGTTGGCTTCGAACGTCTTGCGCCAGGTCTCGCGATTGGCCGGGGTGATCCGACCCTCGGCGATTGCGGCATCGAGCTTGGCTTCGATGTGGCGCTTGCGCTCGTCCTCCAGGTGCTCGGCAAACCGGGCGCTGTTCGCCTCGAGGGTCGCGAGGCGTCCGGCATCGACTGCGACGACACCGTCGGGCAGTGGCGCGGTCGATGCGGCGGCGGGGGTTCCGCCGTCGGACTCGGCGTCTTCGGACTTCTTCGCGAGTTCCTGGACGGCGGTGATGATGCCGTCGAGGTCGACGTCGTCCGCGAGCCCGAGGGCCGTGCGGAGAGCCGCCAGCTGTTCGTTCGTGATCTCCACGCTCGAACCTCCTTCTGTGGTCGCCTCATCCGCTTGCGCGGCGGGCCGGGGTGGCGTCCCGGCCGGTCGGCCAGGACGAGACTCGGTCCGCGAAGCGAATCGAGCAGCTCGGGGTGCCGAGGCGGCGACAGTCGCGTCGTCGTCGGCGGCAGGCTCGAGGTCAGGCGCGGATTCGTCGATGTACTCGACCTTCACCGGTACCGCCTCGCCGAAGGTGACCTCGTCGTTGACGACGCTGTAGGGCACCTTGAGCAGGCTGTCGTTCTGGTCGTTCTGGACGATCAGCACAGGCGGGTCGACCAGCATTTCGCGGATCCAGAGCGCGTAGTTCGCCGCGGCCGGACCGTTGTAGTACGCAGACCGGACTTGGTCGATGGTCACCGACGTCATCACTGCCGATGTCATGGGCTTCTCCTCTGGTTGTGGCGCTTTCGCGTAGAGGTCGTAGAGCGATTCGAGGGTTCCGATTCCCGGTCGCACGACGCCGAGCAGCGCCATCGCATGAAGCACGAACGGGTGTGTGTGGCCGAGCTGGCAGACGTAGTTGTGTTCCCACTCGCCGGAGCGGTCGGGGTAGGCCGAGGCGATGACCGATCGCCCCTCGTCATCTGCGGCGGCGAGCCAGCTCGGGACTCCGACGAAGTCGCCGACGAGCGTCTGGCCCTCGTCAGTGACCGCGAGGTTGTCGATGACGCCGATCGCCGGATCGCCGGGACCATCGGAGTGCCCCAACTTCAGGACAGGGCGGCGCACCGCAGGGCAATCGAGTGCAGCGACGGCGGAAGCAAAGTCGTCGGCGGTCGGGTGCCAGCCCGCGATGTTGCTGATGTCCCAGGTTCCGACCGAACCGAGTTCGACGCGCGGAATCGTCGCCAGGATCGGCGCGTCCGGAATCTCTACCACAGCTGACCCTGTTCGACTGGTCCGACAGCGCCGCCGGACATGGGCGTCGGTGCCGCAGGCACGGTCGGTTCTGCCTCCTTAGCCGGCGGCTTGGCGGGGAATCCCATCCGCTGACGCACGGTCTGCTCAACCAGCACGTCCGGCGACAGCAGCCCGGCGTCGACGAGCATCTTCAGCGCCGCTGCCGTCGCATCCTGGCGGGAGCCGATCTCGTCGAACACGATCCGGGGAGCCTGCTCGTCCGGCCCCCAGTTCACGTCGACCAGATCCTCGACGATGTGCGCGGTGGCAATGTCTCGGACCGATTCGGCGAAGGTCTGCACGGACTGGACGAAGGTGTCGGCCTGCACGCTGGCAAGGGCATACGAGCCGCCGCCGCTGAGGTTGAGGAAATGTGCGAGTCCGGCGATCGCGATCATGTTGTCGTGGTAGGCGATCGCCTGCTGGATGTCGGGCAGGTTGCCCTGCACTCCCAGTAGCTCCAGCTTCGACCCCGCGGGCAGGGCCGCACCCGCATTGTCGCCGCCGCGGTAGGACTGTGCGATCTGTGCGAGCTCGTCGACCTCTTCCTGGGTCGCATTCTCCGGTGCAGTTCCGATCGGCACACCCATGCCGTTGCGGCGGATCGCGACGGCCTGATACCTGATCAGTTCGTCCTTCAGGATCCAGTGCTTGTAGCTCGGGCGCAGGAGCGACTTGCCGATCCACATGCCTGGCTCCATGTCCCGGCTGTAGACCACGAGGCGATCAATCGGGATCGTGAGCGGCTTCGGCCCGTACATGACCTTCGCCGTCGAGGCTGGTGCCATCTGCTCGATCGAGGTCAGGCCTCCGTCGAGTGCGACGTTCCACGCCGATATCGTCCGCTGAGGACGGGGGGCGAGCTTGCGCAGCCATGCCCGGCCGTCATCGTCGATCCGGTAGATCTGCTCGAAGACCGAGTGCCCGTAGACGAGCATGGTCAGCGCTTGTTGCAGATGGTTCTGCCATGAGAACCGACCTTTGGAGCGGCCCGGTAGGTCCAGATCGTCGCCGCCCGCAATCGGTAGACGCAGATTGCGAGCGACGGCCTCGGTGACTTCGTCGCGCGCACCATTGGACTCGATTCGCCACGGCGTGCGCCTGATCGGGAGGCAGATTGCGGCGATCAACGACGAGACGCGAGAGTCCTCGCGCTCCATCCGCGAGTAGGTCTGGATCGACGCCGGCCACTGCAGGTCGGGGACGCGTTCGAAGTGCTCCCACTGCGAGAAGTCCGTCAGGCCCGCAGTGTCGGTCACGTAGCCGCGCTCACGCAGCGCGGCCTTGGGCCGGGTCGACATCTCGGTCATGCGTCAGTGCCTCCTCTCGTCAGAACGCCGTGGTCAGTACGTCGAGCTCGCCGCTGCGGCGCGGGAGCCCTCGAACGGTGTACTTGGGACCACTCGACGGCAGGGGTCGGTCGACCTGCGCGCGTCCGCCGAACTCGACGAGACCGCCGTGCGCGAGCGTGGTGGCCTCGATCGGGGCGGTCGAGCCGTCCATGGCCCGGACCCAGGTGAAGTCACCCTGCGGCAGAACCTTCATCGCGACGGTGGCAACCGCGTCAGTCAGCGGTTGCTGGCCGGTGTGCGAGAGCAGTCCGGCCAATGCGTCGTCGAGGAACCCGCCCGACCAGCGCGCAATCTGCGGCGTCGTGGCCATCTCGGGTTCAATCCCGGCATTGATCAGCTTCGACTCAATGACTGCCGCCGGCGACCGCGAGTCGATCACGACGGCGGCTGGGTCCCATGCCTCGACGATCAAGATGACCAGCTCGACGAGCTCGTCGTGTGTCGCGGGCTGGAAGGCCCCGATCTCGACATGGGTACGGTGCTCGGCGGTTCCCTGCGCCGCGGCGATGGCCCACCGACGGCGATCCGGCGACAACGCCAGACCGATCACGACCGGTCCGACCAGGGTAGGTTGCAGGTTCGTCATGTCCGACCAGCTATCGGCGTTGATGATGGGCTCGTGCGCCGAGACATCGGCCGGCCAGCGGCCGACTGCCAGGCGCTCGATCTCCCACTCGTCGAGCGCATTGCGGAACCCTTCGAGCTCCTCTTCGATGTACTCCTCGGTCACCAGGACGTGCCCCGGCGCGACCTCGCGACCCATGCTCGGGTTCGCGATCGCCCAGTTCTCGCGGTCCTCGCGCCACTGCGTGCGGGCTAGTGCGTCGGCCAGCTCGTCGCCGGTCGGCTCCGGAGGCTCGGGTGCCGACCATTCCATCCACAGCAGCCGCGCCGGAGGCTTCTCCGACATCGCTGCGCGGCGCAGGCTCGCCCACTTTCCGCAGTGCTCGTGCACGTTCGCATCCGCTGCGCTCCCGAGGTACCAGATCTGCGGATCTTTCGCGGTCGTCAACAGTGGACGGATCGCAGCCTGGCTCGCCTTCGACCAGATCATCGCCTCATCAATCACCAGGCGGTCGACCGAGAATCCGCGTCCGCCGGATTTCGTTCGAGTGCGGTAACGGATCTCGCTGCCGTTCTTGAGCTTGATCCGCTCCTTGCCGTTCGACGTCTTGACCGACAGCACCTGATTCTCCAGCGACGGGTGCGACAGAATCAGGTTGTGCAGGCGGTCCATCGACTCCATGGCCGTCTGGAACTCGTGCGCGGTATGCAGGATGTGCACGCCCGGCTCGGTGATCATCCAGGCGAGCTCGACGACCTCGATCGAGGCCGTCTTGCCGTTCTGGCGTGAGACCTCGATGCCAACCTCGGCGGCGGCCCACCGGCCCGACGCGTCGCGCGCCATTCCTTCGCGGACCACGTCCTCTTGCCAGCCGAGCAGCGTCGCATCGGCCATGAACGCGATGTCGAGGGCCTTCTCGCCGCGGCTGTAGTCGGTCGCGCCGGCCGGACGGTGGAAGACCCTAGGAGTGCGCTGTCCGAGCAGCCCGCGCTTGGGCGAGCTCGTCGTCGAGGGAGGTGTCAGCGTCGCCGTCATCGTCACCACCTCCGTCTGTGGATCTCATCGCCATCCGCCAGGCGAACAGGTCGGGGCGGGCGGCCTCCCAGCCGCGCATCTCGCGCGAGGCCGCCCGTTCGATCTCCAGAGCCGGGTGGGGCACGCTCACGCCGTTGCGGGTGATGAACAGGCCGTCTTTGTCGATCTGCTCGCGGGCCTGGCGCATCCGCTCGGCCTGCCCCGCGAATGCCTCGAGCGCGGCGCGATCAACGGCATTCACGGACTCGGTACCGGCGAGGATGCCGTCGCTCATCCGGACTCCTGGACTAGACGCGCGCATCGCGGCGACCGGCGACCCGACAAGGCTGCACGAGGTCGGTAGGCGCGCATTACGCGGCTCCCCGGCCTGTTTTCCCAGGCCGGGGAGAGAGAAAAGCGAGACTACCGGCGGAGTCTCGCTGAGGGGGGTGCCGGAATATTTCCGGCCCCGGCGCCGAGGGCGGGCCAGGGCATGGCCCGGACGCCGAGTGGGTCGGCGGGCTCCTCCCCCGGCCACGCCCCGGTCACAGCGGGACGCAGCGCGTCCCTAGACCCGTCCCCACGCTGCCGGTTACACGTGTGGTGCAGTAGCCGGTCAGCCTTGCGCAAGGCCGACACCGCGATGCCGGCGGCGCGCTGAGCTTTCCGGGACTGTGAGTGATCGGCCTCGAGCGGCGCGGCGTCGAAGTTTCGTGTCGGGTCGCGCCACATGGGCTGTCCGCACCACCAGCACGGCGAGCCGTCGACGTGCCTACTGAGCAGGCTGTCGCGGTTCTTGCGGTGTTGGTATCCGAGGCCTCGACGGTGTGCCGATGGCTTCTTGGTCATGAGCGAGCGAGTACGTACACGTCGAGTCGACGTGGTACGAGTCCAGCCAGGTGTAGCGCGGTCGCGCCGATGGCGAACAGGATGGCGGCGTTGGCCGCCGGGCTCGATGCCCGAGCGCGCTCGATGCCGCGCGAGAGCAACTGTTCGTCGTTACCGGTTGCCACGCACCACAGTTCGTAGCCGGTGACGCCGCCGACCACTATGGACCAAGCGCGCATGGCGTTCACGACACGCTCCCCTCGACAGGCTAGGCCCCGCCGGCGTCGCGCCCCGCAGCAACCACCTCGGCCCTGTAACGAGAGGCGGGCGTCATGGGTATGTGCCACCGAGGTTGCGATGCGCGGTGCGCTTCGGCGGGCGGTGGCGGCGCTTGCTGAGTGAGCAGATCGGATCAGATCCCAGTTGACGGGGCGCGACGATCGGCGAAACGACGAAGGCCCGTGCGGGAGCACGAGCCTTTTGGGCAGCACTGTTGTACTGCGATTCAGAGTCTAACCCCCCTGACCTGGGGTTTCAAACAGGCTCTTCCGTCGCGTGCCCGCGCCCCGTACCATCCCTAGTATGTCATACATACTCGTTGCAATTCTCGGGTATGTATGACATACTAGATGCATGCGATACAAAGTCTCCCGATCAGCCCGCCGCCACCGGATCGGCAACGCGCACATCATCGCCGCGCTGCAGAGCGAGACGGCCACCGTTGTCGAGCAGCGCGACAACGGCGCGCAGCTGATCATCGCGACTGACGATCGCGGCGTCGAGTTGGAGATCGGCATCCGCCCGTCGATCGAAGACCCGGCTGACCTGGCCATCATCTTCCACTGCATGCCCACCCACTACCGCAAGGAGCAGTCATGAACGACAAGGATCGGGTTGAGCGCAAGGGCTCGACCATCGAGAATGTTGACCTCGACGCCGAGGAGGTCCGGGTCAACGGCGAGCGCTACACCGAGGCCGACGCCGAGGACGACGCCGCATGGGCCGAGGGCGCGGCTCGGCGGCGAGCATCGAACCTGGTGCCCGGCGGCAAGTCCCTCAGCGGCGGCAAGGCCCACTCCCCCGTGCTGAACGTCCGCGTTCCCGCATCGGTGAAGGACGCTCTTGATGCCGAGGCGAAGGCCGCCGGCATCGGTACCTCGAAGCTCGTGCGCCGAATTCTGGAAGCGCACATGAAGGCGAGCTGACTGCGGTCACATACGGGCCGTAGTGGCGGCCATGCCCGCTTCTCGCAGTGCCCGCACGTCGTCGAGCCTGTAGAGCTTCTCGTCCTCGGACGTGAGCCAATAGTTCACGATCCGTCCGCGGTGCCGCCACGCGCGCGGCTGGATCTTGCCTTTGGCTCGCCAGTTGTGCCAGGTGCTCTTGGCGACTGGTTCGCCGAGCTCGCGCATGACGCGCAGGATCTCGTCGGCCGGCATCAGGTAGCCACTCATCTTGGCCAGCAGCTTCTGCTCGAGCGCGCGCCCGTCGTGCGTGGTGCCGCACCGCACGCACGTGACCATGTCGGCGCCGACGGTCACGCCGCCCTCGGTTTCGGTGCGCTGAGCGTAGAGCGGGACCCCGCAGGTGATCGGCCGACCGCGCTGGTCGGTACCGACGACCGCCGGGCACGGACCGCGGTAGACCGGTGGGACCGGCCGGTTGATCGCGGCGATGCCGCGCTCGGCAACGTCGACGAGCTCGCCGAGCGCCAGGCCCGCGTCCTCGCTGGTGATCAGGCGGTCCAGGTGAGCGAGCAGCCACGCCGACAGGTCGGCGATCGTCGCCGGTTCGCTGCCGGTGAACTCGATCCCGATCTGCTCGCACAGGTCGCGCACCCACCGCACCAGCACTGTCCGGATCTCGTCGTATCGGTCACGTGCGGCGGGAACGAACGGCAGCGGCGACTCCTCGTCGTCCTCGCTCACTGGACGCCGACGAGCCGCACTCGGCGCAGGCGTGAGGCGGCTCTGGCGCGCGAACGTGAGCGCGAGCTGGTTGGCCAGCCACGGCAGTTGCTCGACGGTCTGACGCAGCGTCGCGGTGCACGAGTTGCAGATCCACATCTCAGTGCGAGCCCCACAGTGCTGGCACGGTGACGGGTTCATCGATCAGCCTCCCTGTTCGGCGTCAGTGGTCGACCAGAGCCTTGGCCGACGGCGATTCCATCGGTGACGATGCGCCTGCATGCCTCTAGTGCCTGCGGATCGACGGCGACCGACAGGAGCGCCCGGACGGTATCGCCACCCGCCTGCCACAGGTGGCCGATCAGCGCCGGCGGCACGGTGATCTGGGTCGTCCTCCCGGTGATGATCCGATACGCGCGGGCGTAGTCGGCGTGTTCGCCGCGGGTCATCGGGGCGTCGCCCCCTCGGGCCAGGTGATGTTCTCGATTCCCGCGTGATGCCGACGTCGGACTTCGAACGGAAGCTCTCGGCCGAGGTGGAGCGCTCCCATTGCGGCCATGGTCAGCGCGTCCGCGCAGTCGTCGTTCGGGATCCGCACCTGGGACCAATCAGCCCGGACCGCGGCGAGCACGGCGCGCTTGTCGCTGTTGCCGTTGCCGGTCGCCCACTTGGCGCGCGTCTTCGGATTCACGACGGCGATCGGCGTCTGACGGGCTCGGATCGCCGAGTACAGGCCCCACCAGAGTGCCCAGCGGTCGCCCAGGCCGGGCTGGGGTCGCATGTGCGACGGCATGTCCTCGATGACGACGAGCGCGGCGTCGACGGGGATCTGGCGCAGCACCAGGCGCGTCTGCGCGACGATCCGGTCCGAACGGTCGGCCCAACTCGCGCCGTCAGTTCCGGTGTGGCCGACCGACCAGGTGCGCGCTGATCCGTCTGCGCCGAGTATCGCGATACCGGCCGAGACCAGGCTCGGGTCGAGTCCGACGACGGCGCTCACTGGCCGCCCTCCTGCGTCTGACTACCGATGCCCAGGCCGAACAACGCGCCGAGTTCGCGGCGCCAGCGCTCGCTGTGGGGGTGCATCTGGACGGTCAGCTCTCGGTAATCGTCGTTGCGTGGTTCCTCTCCCGTGATGACGCCGGTGTAGATCTGGCCGCGAGGTCCCTCGAACGCGACGGTCTGGCCGACCTCGAAGCGGTGAGCGACCTGCCATGGCGGCGGCGGGTTCCCGTCGCGGTCCAGCCAGGTGCCGGTGATCTCCGGCGGCGGCGACGTCGCATAGATCTCCACGGCCGTCGGTGCCGACTCGAGATCGGGTCGTTCGATGCGAATGTAGTTTCCGTTGCCCGGGTCGGTACGCAGATCGATGAGGCAGATCGGTGGAGCGTCCGCGCTGCGTCGCACGATCAGCGTCGCCGTGAAGTGTGTCGGTCCGACGGTGTAGCCGAGCCAGTCGCGTTCACGGCCGGATTCTCTGGTGACCTCCCACTCGAGCTCGTTGTTCGGGTTCTCGCAGCGCCACCACTGCGCGGACGAGACCGGCGTCGCTCCGGCTCGGAGCGGGCCGCCGTCGTCGCCGTAGCGTGCGGCCAGGTAATCCCGCGCGGTCGGCCAACCCTCCCAGGGTGTCTGACTCCGCCTGTTCTCACCTGGTCGGGGTGCGCGCGGCCCGATGAACGTCGAGCCCGGGCAGAGCACCGCCGAATCGTCCTCGTCGTAGCGGTAATCGCCGAGGATCGCGCTGGTGGCGTACTCGATCTCGCCGCCCTGGCGCTCACGCTCGGACGCCATCCGGCCGTACTCGCGGCGCATCTGATCCATCCGCTCGGTGATCGCCAGGCCGTGCCAATCGCGGTGACAGTGCGGGCAGCGATCCGACACCGCAGGCTCGGGCTCGTCGGTCTCGTCGAGGAAATCGTCGAGATGATCGAGGAAGTCGCGGTCAGGCATGGCTCTGGTCCTCTCGGTGAGTGCAGCGATGGGCGCGACCGGCGATGATCAGCCAGCCATTCGGGTCGCATCGGCCGCAGGCGGCGATCTCGCGGCGGCGGGCGGCGGCGGCCTCGCGGCGCCGCTCGGCGGTGGTCTTGCGATCAGGCACTGCGATCGCTCCGCTTGCGGGCGGCGAGCGCTTCGCGGGCCGCGGCGATGCCACGAGCGTTGCGCTCGTCGGCCTCGGGGTCGTGGTCGCAGACCCGACCACCGCGGTAGCCGTCGTCGTTGCAGAGATCGCACCGATCGATCGCAGCGCGCTCGACCTCGGCCTGGCGCTGGAGATCGGCCTTGCGGGCTTCGTTGGCCAGTTCCGCCCGCCGGGCCTGCCATGCCTCGAGCCGCTGCCGGGCCTCGCCGCAAGCGCGGCAGTTCGGCGGGTTCGGGTCACCGAGATGATCGGGGCAATTTCGGGGTGGGGGGTCGTCGCGGTCGGTGTCCGATTCCAAGTGCCGTTCCCCAGTTACGTAACCACCCACTATGGAGCTGGCTGTAGGAGCTGGAGCAGGAGCTGGTAGGGAGTCGACCCCTAAACCTTGGGGGTCGGTTTCACCCTGAGTGACCCCCAAACCTTCCCCTAAACCTTGGGGTAAATGGTGGGGTAAACCTTCCCCCAAACCTAGGGGGTAACGTTCCCCCAAATGGTCCCCTTGACCCTCGGGGTAAGCGTCCCCATCTTCGACCCCGAAGCCTTCCCCCAACTCGTCCAGAAGCGATGACGGATCGATGCTCTCGCGGTCGAGGATTTCGGTGACCTTCTCGACTCCCCACGCCTTCAGATCAGGCTGTGCGTCGCGGAGTCGGTGGAGCTGATGGACGATCACCCCGCGCAGGGTCGAGGACGCCACGGCGGCAAATGCGTTGGCCATCGAGACACTCACCTTCGGGTTGCGCAGGAGGCCGTCGTGCTTCACGAACGACCGGATCAGTGCCTCCTCGGTGTCCTCGTCGACAACAATGAACAGCCCGTCGATCAGCTCAGCCGCGGCGGCGCGCACAGCCATAGCGCTCCATCCCGCGGCGCCCGCTGCGATTCGTCCTGGACGCCAGTCGACGACGCCGCAATAGGTCATCGTCGGCGACGTCAGTAGGGCGAAGTAGAGGTGTTGGGCGCCCGGCGTGAGCTTGCGCCACTCGTCATCACCCCAGATGTCGAGCCGGATCTGTGCGTAGTCGCGTGCCATGGCCTATCCCTCCTTCCGTGGCCGGCCAGTCGGCGGTCCGGCGATGATTTCCATGTCGACGAGGTCCTTCATGACGACCTCGAACGGCACATGCATGGTGGCCGCGATCGCGGCGGCAGGCAGCCCCGCTGCGGCGAGCTCACCGACGCGGATCTGGCGGCGGGCCTTGGCGCGTACCGACTCGGTCATGCCGCACCCCCGAAGAGCACGTACTGGTCACCGACGGCGGCCGCATCGTTGCGGCGCACGATCGGCGAGACCGGATACTCCGGCGGCCCGAGGAGCCTGACGCGCAGCCAGTGGTCGTCTCCGACGCATATCTGCACCCGTTGCTCGTGCGTCGTCGCCTTGATCGGCGCGACGACGTCGTCGGGAAGGCCGCTGGCCCATGCGGTGAGTCGGGTGAAGCTGATCGACGCGGTGCGGTGGGTGCCGACGCGCTCCCAGTGGTCGTGGTGACCGGTCTGCTTGTCGTCGGGGTTGCAGATCGCCAGGCGCGGCCACCTGCTGTTCACGCCGGTGGTGCATCGGGCAGTGCAGTTGTCTCCTGATGTTCGGTGGGTGACGACCGAGTGCCACGTGTAGACGAGATGCGTCCTGGTGACCTGGTAGCCGCCGAAGATATCGCCGCCGCTGACATGAGTGTTCTTGATCTGCTCGATCGTTGAGTCAGGCGCTGCAACCAGAGCAGCGAGCGCTTGGCCGCTGATTCCCCACCAGATCGCGGCGGCCTCGTCGGCGGTGAGCGGCTTCATGCTGCCACCTGCTCAGGCGTGACGACGGCAGCGATCGCGTCGAGGTTCCAGATGCAGCCCGATGCGCAGTCCCAGCCCGCGTACCAGAAAGTGGACAGGTTGTTGCGCCGCCGCCACTGGTAGGGCGCGATGATGATGCCGTCGTACTCGCGGGCCAGGCGTGGCCAGTCGATGCGCCACCCGTCAGGGATGTCGTACGCGAGGCCCGGGAGCCCGTACTCAGCCGTGAATGCGTCGATGTGGGCGACCGTTCCGACGGTCAGCAGCTGGGCAGTGTCGGCGAGGGTGACGGTGTGCTCGTTCTCGTCGACCGTCGAGTCGACGGAGAACTCTTCGCGCTGAGTCCACTGCTGCCAGTCGTCGTCGCCCTTGACTGAGACCCAGAGCCCGTCCGGCTTGTCGTAGCGTCGCGTCGGGTCGTACGTCCGTGACCGGTCGAAGGTGAACGGCCCGTCGCCAGCGGGGTAGTGCTTAAGATCCATTGATCAGCCCTCCTTCGGCTCGGCGGTGGTGGTGCCCTCGCAGCGCTGGTAGTACGCGCCGCCGCGAGCCGGGATGTGGACCCAAACGGTCGTCCGGCCGACTCCCATGCGGGCGGTGATCGGCTTGCCACAGTGACGGCAGGTGAACGTGTGTCTCATGGCCGGCCTCGCTGCGCGGCTGCGCGGCGCCTCGCTGCTCGTGCCCCGGCACTGACGCCGTTCAGAAAAGCCCACGCGTCCTCGAACCTGAACGCAGACACGGAGATGGTCTGCCCGACCAGAAAGCCGTACAACCCCGGAATCGGGGCACCACCATTCGTGACGTTCGCGTGGTGCACGCGAACGCTCAGCCCGGTGTCCAGGGCGACCAGGGCCGCCTTCCATCGGAGCTTTGCCAGCGGCGACCAGTCGGGGTTCAGCGGCGGCTCGACGCCCTCCTCGGTGCGGGTGACGGTCATCATCCCCTCGGCTGCTTGAGGCTTCTTCTTGCGCAGGTGCACCGTCCCAGTTCGCGCGAGCGCGTCAGCGACATTGATCGCGTCGGCGAAGGATCGGGCGGACGCGAACGGGATACCGCCTTCCGTGACGCCGACTGACCACTTGAGGTATCCCGGCTCCGAGAACGAACTCCGGTCGGTCCACTTCGCCTCTCGGTTGCCGTACGTGCGACTCGGCTCGGGCAGCTCCACGACTGTGAAGTCTGCGGCGGTGAGTCCGTCGAGTGCCGCGTCCGCCATGTGGAGGTACCGGAGCCGGGTCAGGTTGTCTGGGGCGTAGTCTCGCCAAGCCGTCCTCGCCTCGTTTTCGGGCACTGGGTGATTGGCGCGCACGTACAGCGCTTCGGCGATCACGTCCCGCGCGTTCTGCCCGCTCATGCCGCACCGTCCTCGGGCGTCCACACGACGAGAGCGGGCACGCCGAGGTCCTTGCCGACCTCCATGCCGGAGAATCGCCGATGACCGGCGAGCTTCTCCCACACGCGCCCATACCCGCACCGAAGGATCGTCCCGACCGGTAGCGCATCGAGTTCTTCAACGGTCTGTACCGTGCGAGCCTCACGCCAGGTGTCGGCTACATGCTCGGCATGTTCCTCCGTGCTGAACATGGTCGCACCGCAAACACAGTCGCCGTCTGCATCCCGTTCATGCTGAATGAGATGCACGTCGAGCGTAATCATGCTGCTGCACCGCCGTCCGACTCCGGCGCAGACAGGAAATTGGCGTCCCAGAGGGCGCGAGCAGAGGCGATAAACGATTCCTTCGTGCGCTCAGTAAGAACATCCCACTCGGTGTCAGGGTTGTGCTCAGCCGCCATAGTGCGAGCGGCCTCCTTGATTAGCTTCTCCCGCTCAGCCTCCGCAGCAGCCTTCTTCTCCTGCTCAGCACGGTGCTCGGCTTCGAGTCGGTCAGCGAGACTGGTCGCGGCCTCGTGCCAGGGCCTCGGACCTACAAAGTCATAGCCGACCTGCGCGGCCTGCCGCAGCACCTCCCACGGCTGCGGCTCCTGCGCGTGGCGAGCCTCCACCAGCCCGCGATCATCACACGGCGCGATCAGCACGCCGTCGATCGTCACATGTGACCGTCCATCTCGGACGTCGCGGACCAGTTGCGCCAGGGCCTCGCCATCAGCGGTCGGCTCGTCACGGGTGGCGAGTAGTACGAGGTCAACAACAGCGCGGACCCCGGCGTCCAGGTGCCTCGGGTCGGTTAATGGCCTCCATTCGTAATGCTCGTCGCGGATTTCCCGGTACTTGTCAATCGCCTGCTGGTACAGGTCTTCGGTGGTGGTCATGAGTAGTCCGCCGATCCGGTAATCGGAGCCAGCCCGGCAACCGACTGCGCGATGGCCTCGTCGTCCCCGGCCTCGTGCGCCGCGGCGAGCGACTTCGCGAAGTCGTGCTGATTGCCGGACGTGCCGAGCTCACGGGCGAGGCGGTCGACCTCGGCGTGATCGTCGGCGGCATAGGCCACGGCGAGCTGGGCGATCGCGAGTTCGTACCCCCACCCCTCGAGGAGGAACTTCTCGCCGGCAGCCTCGCGGAACCGATTGATGCGCGCGCGAATCCATCCCGGTAAGGACTGCTCAACCGCCCACCACTTCGCCTTGTTCGCCTCGAGCTGCTCGACCTGCTTCCGCCGGAACGCTTCGGTGCGCTCACGGGCCTCACGAGCCAAGTCCTGGTTCGTGAGCCGGAATCGCCACCGACCATCGACTCGGAAGCCGGTGATGATCGAGATGTTCACCGTCTCGAGATCGAACTCGGCACCGGGCGCAAGAGGTGCGCCGACGTCTGCCTTCGACCGGATGAAGCCGATGCCGTTCGTCGTCGATATCTGGTAGTCGCCGCGCTCTGTCTCAACGCACTCCCTGACCGTGTAGGTGTCGATCGATCGCGGCCGGGCCGCCCAGAACTCGGCGTCGTGTGAAGTGTGCTCGCTCATGCCTGCCCCGCCTTTCCTGCCGGGAGCCATTCCCAGCCCCAGGTGCGCCCGTTCCAGTGCCACACCGAGAACCACGACTGGCCGCACGTCGGGCACTGCCAATCACGTGGTCGCAGAATCGCGAACCGCGGGCGCTTCGGGCACTGGCAGGTAGCCGTATTCGAGATGCTCATCAGTGGGCCTCTCGCTTCGGCAGATGCGCCCGGACGAAGGCGATTCGTGCGCACGAGAGCGCCACGAGCACGAGGATGTAGACCCACAACATGAACAGCGAATGTCCGTGAGCGAGAACCAAGAGTGAGTAGAACCCGGCAGTCGCAATCGCTGCGAGAGCGGTGTTCACCGTCAGCAGTACCTTCAGGCGGGCCTCGGCCCGTTCCTCGGTGGCGGTCATGATTCCTCCGAGAACTCGAGTGGCGGCACGGCCGACAGTTCAGCGCCCCGTTCGTCCTCCTCGTCAGCGGCCGGAGTGGTGACGGAGTTGTCGACGGTCTCCATCTCGTCGTGGTCGTCGAACAGACCTGGCTCGCCCTTCTTCTCGTCGACGATCGGGACCTTGCCCTTCTCGTAGATCGAGGAGTGCTCCATCACGCACACCAGGCGCGTCTCACCGTCAACGTGATCGAGTTCGTGCTTCTTGCAGAACGCCTCAACCCAGTAGATGCGCTTCTCGCCGATCCGCGGCGGGTTCTGCAACGCGTGCTCGCTCATGCCGCCGATGATCTTCACCTTCGCGGTCGACGGCTCCTCCTCGAAGATCGGCGCGTTGGCCTTCGGGATGTCGTCGGGCGGCTGGTGGTATTCGATCGGGACGTCGTTGCCGTCGTACTTCGTCATCGTGAGAGGCCTTTCAGATCTGGATCGTGTTGTCGTAGAGGCGGACTGCCGCGGTGTGTGCGAGGGCTCGTGTGACGGAGCAGCCCGTGCACTGGCATTCGAGGTCGCGGCGACGCTGGCTGCCGTATCGCTCCTCGACGAACGTCGGATGCCCCTCGGTCGCGGCCGTCAGCCTGTGCTTGATCAGGTCCAGCTCCGAGCGCAGCTCGCGCAGCTGCTCGCCGAGCTCGGCCTCGCGGCAGTCGCACGCGAGGTGGTGGTCGGTGCACTGCGCCCAGCGGTCGCCGTCGACGGTGTCGCGGGGTGGCGTGCGATCGACCGGGACCGCGTACTGGTTGCGGAAGTAGACGACCGGACCGACGAGTTCGCGGCCCGGACGCCACGGCGGGGTGCGGTAGCCCATCAGAGGCCCCGATCCTTGGGCTGCCGGGCGGCCATTACTGCTGCCCCTTCGCCGCGTCCTCGGCTTCCCATCGCTCGAACTGCTCGATGAGTGAGTGCGCCTCGGCCTTCGAGATGTCCTTGCTGGTGGTGATCTCCCGCTTCAGGTTCTCCGACAGCCACGTCAGGCCTGCGGCGCGGTCGCCGAGGTCGAACTTCGTCATCATCGCGTGCAGCTTCGCCAGCTGCGGCTTGGTGATCGCCTCCTCGCCCTGCGAGTTCTGCCCCACCTCGGTTACCGATTCCGTTGCCGAACTTGCGGCAGTCGTTGCGGGCTCCGGGTCGTCACCCGGGAGCGGCGGCTGGTCGCCGGGATCGTTGACCGGCGCAGCCGTCGCCTTCTTCGGCGCGGCGGCAGTCTTCTTCGCCGCGGCCTTGCGGGGGCTCGTCTTGCGCTGGATCGGAGCGGACTCGACGGCGCGCTGCACGCCATCCTCCGTCGAGGTCGGGTCGGCGACGATCTCGCCGTCGATGACGTCCTCGATGATCAGCGATCCGCCGAGGACGTCGGGGAACACGCGGCGGCACAGGCGCGAGCTCGCGCGAGCGACGAGCTTGTCTGCGGGATAGGCCTTGATGTCGATGCCCGCGGTCTTGGCGTTGTCCGCGGTGAACGTGACGCGCTGCCACTCCTCGGAGTCCTTGCGACGCCCCTCGATGACACAGCGGGTATCGGTCGATTCCTTGATCCGGATCTCGTGGCCGGCCTCGATGATCCGTCGCCGCATGAATTCGGCGGCGAAACCGACCTTGCCCTTGACGACGTGGATGTTCTGCAGCGCATCCAGTGGATCGATGCCTAACTCGGAGCCCTTCATCATCGCAGCGGCGACGGCTTCGGGCTTGCCCTGCAGGCCCGCCGGGACGAAGTCGGTTGCGGCGAGGTACTTGGCGGCTTCGCCGATCTGGATGTACAGCTCGGCCCACTCGCGCAGGCGTGCCATCTGATCCGGCTGCTGCGACGCGCGAACGACTGTCTGATTGGGCTGGAAGGGGCTCGGCGCGTTTCCGCCGTACTGGGCGATCTCATTGCTCACTGGTGGTCTCCTTCGGTGATACGGGTGGCGGTTACGTCGGCCGTCGAGGGCCACGGGTCGTCGCCGGTGACGATGTACTGAGCGACGGATACGAGGTCGATGGGGTCGACGGCTTCGCGGCGTGCGAATCCGGTGGCGGCGAGGACGCCGTTGGCGGCGCGTAGAGCGGCGACCCGGGCGCGCTGTTCGGGATCGAGGGCCTTCATGTCGTTGGACTGGGTATTGCTGGCAGTGGCGGGCTGATCTGCCATCACTTCGCCTCCTTCCACTCGATCGACGCGATCGTCGTCTCGCGGGGCGGGTCCATCGGGGCGCCGACGAGGTCGCGGGACTCGGCGTCGAAGCGGCGGATCTCTCGGGCGTAGCGGAAGTCGAGAAACTGCTGCCGCTCGGCCGTCACCGGGATCAGCTCGGCCGAGTCACTGGTGACGTGGATGGCGGCGCAATGCGAGACCTCGATCATCGGCCTCTCTTCGCCGCCGTCGCCCTCGGACAGGAACTCGGCATACCGGTAGGCGGCGAGCTGTAGGGCAGTCTCGCCGTAGATGCCCTTCTCGTTGGTCTTGATGTCGGCGAGGATCCGAACGTGTTCGCGGGTCCTCGGGTCGAGAATGTCGGCGATCATGTCCAGCGTTCCGGCGTAGCCGACCGTGTAGTTGACGACCGAGGCCTCGACGACGACGGGCTGGACGTCGAACTGGTCCAGGAATCGCGCGTAGGCCTCAACGTGACCCCTCAGCAGGTCAGGCACCCCCTCGACCTTCTCCCCCTGGATCAGACGATCGGCGTAGCCGTGGACCTCGGTGCCGCGCTTCTTGGCCTTGTCGGTGATGCCGTAGCGGCCGCCCTGCATCTTCTTGAGTCGCTCGGAGGCCTTCATGTCGCCTAGCTCGTCCCAGTGGTCGATCGCGTACTCGGCGGTGGCGTTGGCGGCCCAGTTGATCAGCGCCTTCTTCGGCAGACCGTCGCCGAGGATCGTCGTGACGCCCGGTATCCGGTCACCGTTTGCATCGACGTAGTAGTGCCCCTTGCCGGTGTTCCGTCGCTTCATCGGGGCCTGGAATCTGCTCACTGCTCGCTCTCTTCGGGTTCGTGGTGGGTGCGGATCGAGATGACGTTCACGTGTGGAATCAGGTAGGTGTCGTCGGCCGTCTCGACGCGCAGATAGATCGGGTCGTCGAGCAGGACCTCGCCCTCGATCTGTTTCGGCGCGGGGTCCTGCAGCCTGGGGGAGAAGTCGCGGTAGCGGACGGTCGTCACGTCGGCTACGCAGGTGGTGACCGAGTCGGAACTCTCGAGGAGATCCGATGGCGCGACGTCGAGGACATCAGCGAGTGCGACCAGGTCGTCGACGTCGATTCGGCGCCTACCGGTTGCCATCTGACTCAGCGAGGAATAGTGGATTGGGTGACCGGCCGCTTCCAACTTCAGAGCCAGTTGACGCAAGGTGACGCGCCTCTGCTTGCGCACCTCGGTCATAATTCTGGCCGTTCGAAACCCGTTTTCACCCACTCTGATCGGCTCTTTACTCATCGGCGTGCCCTCGCCTTCTTGCGGAAGTCGTCGGCGTTGGGACACGTCGCGAAATGAGCGCGGTAGGTCGGAATCCCCGCCTCGCGCATACCCGCCGCCTGACCTGGACGGACGACGATCGCGGTCGGACTGCTGACGCCTGCGAGGTAGAGGTTCCCGTCGCTGGTGGGCTTCTCGTCGATCGGAATCCGCCGATCGTCCGGTGTGATCGCGAAGAAGATCGGACGACGGCAGCCGCGGCACCGTGTGATCTGCTTCGGCGACGGTACGAAGACCCGGTGGAAGTCGCTCATCCGAATACCGCCTCAGCACGGCGGCCCACAGGCACACCCTCGACCGGGCGCCGGTTCGACATCGGGCAGCGTCGACCCGCGGTGTCGAGGTGTGTGTAGACGGTCTTGCGAACATAGATCAGCCGCCAGCAGACGGGGCAGGTGCGAACGACGGGCTCGTCCACGTTGCCGAGAGTCATGACCAGTCCTCGCGTGAGATCCGGTCGAGCGCCCGGTCCAGCATCTCGACCGGGTCATCGCTCTCCTCGAGGAAGATGCGGTCGCTACCCGGTTCGGCGCCGAGTTTGGTGACTCGGATGGCGCAGCTGTCGGCACCGGCGTCGTAGTAGGCGAGCTGAACGTCGACGCCGTCGTTGGAGACGTGCGCCCGCAGTGCGCGCAGCAGCCGGCCTTCGCGCTCGTCGCGGTTGCGATAGTCGGTCGACGTTGCGACGCGGATGTTGTCGGCGATTTCGCCGTAGCGGTCAGCGCTGCTCATGACAACTGCCCATCGAGCTTGAGCGAGATGTCCCGCAGCGCCTCGGCGAGCTCGTGCGGCTCCATGACCGACGGATCGCAGAGGACATGCGAGTTGACCGACCCCGGGGCGCCGTCGGGATCGGGGCCGACGGTGATGATGGCTCCGGCGTACGGCGCGTCGGCGGCCATCTTCCGCAGCTCCGACGGCAGCATCGCCTTCAGTTCCTGAACGAGGCGCTCCTTGACGGCGTCCGATTCCATCGATCGCGTCTCGCGGCGGATCCGGCGCGAGTACGCGAGCAGCCCGAACGAGCAGAGATTGATCACGGTCGCGAGCCCCAGTAGCGCCCAATCCATCAGAACACCTCCTTGGACTCGCGGAGGTCGCCGTCGTGAACGAGCATCGGATGCCAGTCGGCCGGCCCGTCATCGCGCCGGTCGTCGGCGATCGCGCGCAGCAGCCACATCGTCAGCGCGTACGCAATACCGGCCAGGACTGATGCGGCGGCCAGGAGGAGGAAGAAGGTCAGATCATCGCTCATTGCGGGTGAAGTCCTCTCGGGAGGTAGTGGATGGGATGGAGGAAGGCCCTGGCCCCGCTTCCCCGGCGGGGCCAGGGGGCTCAGGGGCGTGGTGGCGGCGGGGTGAGTGCGATACAGATGCCGATGACGGCAGTCAGCGCCAGGAACGCGACGGCGAGGAGGCTGAAGGTCATCGCCGACCTCCGGACTGGGAGGCGGCACCGACGGCGGGTGATTGCCGTCGGCGCCGCGCCTTACGCTGCAAGCAGACCGCCGCGGCAAGGATCGCGACGGCGAGCAAGCGGGCTGCAACCCGCGCAACGCAAGGAGAATTGAGATGGATGAACTTCAGATGCCGGAACTCGTCGAAATCAGGGCGCTCGCCGTTCCTGACCGCTTCGAGTTTGTAGTCGGTAGAAGTCGCCACCTGCTCGTGAGCATCACCGTTCTGCCCGCAGAGGTCACCCTGCATGCCATCGAAGCCGTTGGCCGCTCCTTTGATTCCCCTGAGTTCGTTCAGTTCCGAGTTCGCGACGAACGCGGGGTGGAGTATCCGCTCAGGTCCGGCGGCGGCGCGAGCGGCGTCAGCGGCAGCCCCTGCCATTTGCTGCAGCACTTCGCTCGTCCTGATCAGCACGACCCACAGCAGCTCACGCTGACGTGGGAGAGCCAGGGTGGACCCAGGGGCCCCGAAACCGGCGACATCGGCACGTTCGTCATCGAATCGCGGCGGATGTAGCCAAACGGTGCGGCCGTCGTCGAGTGTCATCTGCACTCGGCGACAGTCGGCCGCAAGTCGGACGCGCTGCGCGCCAAGAAGTACCGTCGCCGTTCGGGCGGTCTCTACAGGAACGCCTCGCGAGGTACGGCGCACGCGCCCCTGCGGACTCATGCCTCACCGCCGGACCGGATCTCCGCGAGTTTGGACCGATCAAACCGTCGGTGCCCTGTCGGCGTCCTGAACGCAGTGAGCTTCCCTGCGCCCTCCCAGCGGCGAATAGTGTCCGAGGAGACGCCGAGAAATGCGGCTGCCTGACCTACACTCAGCCAGTCTGTTTCTTCTTCAGCATGCTCACTTTGCATACGGCAGAGTTAAGCATGCTTGTTTCTAGAGCGTCAAGGCCCCTTCGGGCAATCCATCGTCATACTTCGGTGCTTGCGCAAGTTTGCGCATGTATGCCATAGTTTGGGCATGACTGTTGACGCGGGCGATGCATACGTCTACCCGGAGTGGACGTTCGGAGACAAGGTGCGCAAGGCACGGTCGATCTCAGGCCTGGACCAGCGTGCGTTCGCGGAAGCGATCGGAGTTAAGTCAGGGTCAATCGCAGCATGGGAAACTGACCGTGCGAAGCCCCGCGACATTGTCGCGATCGCCCGCCGAATCGAGATGCTGACGCGCATCCCTGCGGGATGGGTGCTTGGAGTACAAGAAACCCCCGCCGGACCGAATGGTCCAGACGGGGGCTCCGTGGTGCGCCATCAGGGACTCGAACCCCGAACCCGCTGATTAAGAGTCAGCTGCTCTGCCAATTGAGCTAATGGCGCTTGGCCTTGCTGCATCGCCGTGGCGGTCTGCGCCGCTGCGGCCTTGCGGAGAAAACATTAACACCATGGTTGCCGAGATTAAAAATCGGCTGGTCAGATGCAGTTTCGCGTCATCTTCCGCGGTTGCAGCACGCGCGGCTCAGCGGAGGATCTTGCGCACCACCACGACCGCGACGAGCGCTCCGACGGCGATGAGTCCGTACTTGACCGGCGGACGGCTCACGATGGCGACGGCCTTGGTCTTGGCTTCGTCGGCCAGCCGCTGCGGATTAGCTCGCTCCACGAGCTGGTCGAGCGTGCCGGCGAGTTCCTCGCGGGCCTTCGTGATCTCCTGCTCGATGCGTGCGGTTTCGTCGGCCACTGCGATCCTCCGTGATCTGTCGGGACGTATAGACGGCTGTACGCTGCGCGAGTACACAACGGTTCTGAGCCTACAGAGTCAGACGTCGATCCGAATCCGATAGCCTGGCCGTATGTCTGCCAATGGACGACTTTCGGTCGGAGACAAGGCCCCTGCGTTCACTCTTCCCGACTCGACGGGCAAGCCGGTCTCGCTCTCGGACTACGCCGGCCGCAAGGTGATCGTGTACTTCTACCCGGCCGCGATGACGCCCGGATGCACCAAACAGGCCTGCGACTTCCGCGACAACCTGGCCGAACTGAACGACGAGGGCATCGACGTCATCGGTGTCTCGCCCGACAAGCCGGAGAAGCTGGCCGAGTTCGTCGAGCGGGATCAGCTCACGTTCCCGCTGCTGTCGGACCCGGAGAAGGAGGTCCTCGCCGCGTGGGGCGCCTTCGGTGAGAAGAAGCTGTACGGGAAGATCGTCAACGGTGTCATCCGCTCCACCTTCCTGGTGAACGAGGACGGAACCATCGGTGCCGCGCAGTACAACGTGCGCGCGACCGGCCATGTCGCGAAGCTGCGCCGCGACCTGTCGATCTGATCGACCCCGGCATCACTTCATGTCCGAGCATTCGACGTCCGACATCAGTTCCCCGGAACCGCTCGTCCCCCGCAAGCGGCCCACCCAGGAACGGAGCAGGCGCACTTTCGAGTCGATCCTCACCGCGGCCCGCGAGGTGCTCATCGACGTCGGCTTCGAATCGCTGACATGCGAGCAGATCGCCGCACGCGCCGAACTGCCGATCGGCACCATCTACCAGTATTTCGCGAACAAGTACGTGGTGGTCTGCGAACTGGACCGCAACGATTCGAGTGCGGTGCGCGACGAACTCACCTCGTTCGCCTCGGAGATCCCGTCACTCAAGTGGCCGGAGCTGCTGGAGAAGTTCCTCGACCACCTCGCCGAACTGTGGCGCACCGATCCCTCGCGCCGCGCGGTGTGGCTGGCCGTGCAGTCGACCCCCGCGACGCGCGCGACGGCCTCGATCAACGAAGGGATCCTCGCCGACCAGGTCGCGCGGATCCTGGCGCCGTTGACGCCGGATCAGCGCGACCGTCGGGCGATGATGGCCCAGGTGCTGGTCCACACCGCGTACTCGCTGCTGAGCTTCTCGGTCCAGGACGGTCACGATCATGAGATGACCGTGTACGAACTCAAGCGGATGCTCGGCGGCTATCTCATGCTCGAAGAGGTCTCCGGCCGGAGCTAGCTCTCGCCCCGATCCTCGAGGATCGCCACGGCGGCGGCCATGTCGCCGTCGTGGGTGAGCGATACGTGGATCGACAGTCCCGCGAGTGCCTGGGCGATGTCGCCGTGCAGCCGGATCCGCGGGCGTCCGTGAGCGTCCGACTGCACCTCGACGTCGTTGACCGCGGACTCCGGAAGGAGCGGCGCCAAGCCGAACCGGCTCGACGACCACGCCTTCACGACCGCCTCCCTCGCAGCCCAGCGGGCCGCGAGGTGACGCGCCTCGTCGCCGGTGCGCTCGGCCGCATCCCGCCGCTCCCCCACGCTGAAGTGAGCGCCGAACGAGGAGCCCGGAGTGCGGAGTTGCTCGGCGAACTCCGGCACCGACACCATGTCGATGCCGACCCCGACGATGCTCACCGGGCGAGACCGTCCACGGCGTAAGCGCCCTCGTCACCGAGGCGGACCTCCGGATCGAGCAGGAGCCCGGCTTCGGTCTCGTGCTCGTCACCGTCGCCGAGGCGGCGGTCGGCGGGACGCTGGTACATCGCATCGCCGCCGCACATCGCCTGCAGCAGACGCTGACGGCCGTCGCGCAGACGCCGGGCGCTCTGCTCGCGGTACGTCGCCCGCTCGGACTCGTCGAGAGTGGCGACGAACGCCTCCGGATGCACCACCGCGATGAGGCCCGAGACGTGACCGAAGCCCAGCGAGGTCAGCAGTCCGGCCTTGAGCGGGAAGCGTCCGCCCATGCGGAGGGTCTCGCGCGGCCACACCAGGTGCGGGTACTCGCGCATCTTCTCGTCGACGCAGTCCAGGCTGCGGTTCGGGGGGATGACGCCGTCGCGGAGCACCTGGCACAGGCCGATCAGCTGGAAGGCGGCCGCACCGCCCTTCGCGTGACCGGTCAGCGACTTCTGCGAGACGACGAACAGCGGCGCACCGGAGTTGCGGCCGATCGCCTCGGCCAGACGCTCATGGAGTTCGGACTCGTTCGGATCGTTGGCACGGGTGGAGGTGTCGTGCTTGGACACCACGGCCACGTCGTCCGGGCTCACCCCCAGGGCTGACAGCGCGGACGCCAACGGCGAGGCCTTCTCGCCGCGGGCCGCGCCCAGCGCCCCCAGTCCCGGCGCCGGGATGGACGTGTGGACGCCGTCGCCGAAGCTCTGCGCCCAGGCCACCACGCCGAGGACCGGCAGTCCCAGCTGAGCTGCCACATCGCCGCGCGCCAGCAGCACCGTGCCGCCGCCGGCCGACTCGACGAAGCCGCCGCGCCTGCGGTCATTGGCTCGGGAGAACCGTCGGTCGTCGATGCCCTTGGCGGTCATCTTGGCCGAGTCGGCGGTCGCCGACATGTCACCGAATCCGACGATGCCCTCGATGCCGAGGTCGTCGAATCCGCCGGCGACCGAGAAGAGTGCCTTCCCGAGGCGGATCTTGTCGACACCCTCCTCCACCGAGACGGCGGCGGTGGCGCACGCGGCGACCGGGTGGATCATCGCGCCGTAGCTGCCGATGTACGACTGCACGACGTGCGCGGCGACCACGTTGGGCAACGCCTCCTGCAGGATGTCGTTGGCCTTCGACTCCCCGAGCAGGGTGTCGACGTACAGCGACCGCATCGACGTCATGCCGCCCATGCCCGTGCCCTGAGTGTTGGCGACCAGACCCGGGTGCACCCAGCGCATCAGTTCCGACGGCGAGAAGCCGGCGGTGACGAAGGCGTCGACGGTCGCGACCAGGTTCCACAGGGCGACGCGGTCGACCGACTCGGCCATGTCCGGAGAGACGCCCCAGCGGACCGGATCGAAACCGGTCGGGATCTGGCCGCCGACGGTGCGCGACAGGCTCGCACGGCGCGGGACGCGGATCTCGGTGCCCGCCAGGCGGGTGACCGTCCAGTCGCCGGTCTCGGCGTTGGGTGCGATCCGGGTGCGTTCGGGGTCGGCCGAGACGAACTCGCGGGCCGCGGCCTCGTTCGGGACGGTGAAGGTCAGATCCTGGTCGAGGAACACCGACTCCAGCAGCGGCGAGGTGTTGTCGACCATCGCCCCCTCGTCGGCGTAGCGGCGGATGCCGCACCGTTCGACGACGGCGTCGTGATAGCGCTCGGCGATCTCCGACTCGGCGACCGGCTCACCGGACTCGACGTCGTACCAGCCGGCCTTCGGGGTCTCCTCCCACGTCACCAGACCCGTGGTCCACGCGAGTTCGAGGACGCCTGCGGCCGAGAGCTTCTCGTCCACCTCCATCTCGAATCGGGTGCGTGCCGAGCCGTAGGGGCCGACCTCGCCTGCGCCGACGATGACCACCAGATCCTCGGGGCGCGAATCGAGTTCGGGCCACGCGTGCTCGATCGGGACGTCGGCGCGGGCCGGCGCGGGAAGCGCCGCCACCGTGACGCCCGCGGTGCTCGCAGCGCCGTTCTCCTCAGGGCCGTCCTCGGTCTGTGCCTCGGCGGCAGCAGCCGCCAGGGCCCGCAGATCGATCTTCTCCGGGTCGAGCCCGGCCGTCAGATCGGCGATCAGCGGCTCGGCGACCGCGCTCTCACGCGCCTGCTCCGAGCACAGTTCGACGAGGGCCGCGGCCATCTCGGGCGTGCTCCAGGTCTTGACGCCCGCGGCTTCGACGGCCTCGACGAGTCCGTCGTTGTGGCCCATCAGTCCGGTGCCGCGCACCCAGCCGATGAGGGCGTGCGCGAGGGTGGTCCGCTTGTTCCAGGACTCCTCGGCGCCCCACCGGGTGACGAGCGCGTCGAGCGCGGCCTTGGCCTCGCCGTAGGCGCCGTCCCCGCCGAACATGCCGCGGTTCGGCGATCCCGGCAGCACCACGTGCAGGCGGGCGTCGATGTCGTGGTCGGCTCCGATGGCCGACAGACCGGCGATCAGCCGTTCCACCGACCACAGCAGCACCTTCATCTCCAGTTCGGCGCGCGAACCGGCGTCGGTGAGATCGCCCGCCACCCGCGGCGCGGCGAACGGGAACAGCAGCGTCGGGCGCATCACCGGCTTGACGACGGCAGTGCTGGCACCGAGGTTCTCGGTCTGTTCGGAGCCGAGCCACTCGATCAGTCCGTCCACATCGCCGTACGACGCGAGGTTGGCCGGCACCACCCACAGCGCGGCGTCGTGCCGTGCGTGGGTGCGGTAGAGCTCCTTGTAGAAGTCCATCCGGTCGCTGTTGAGGCGCGAGGTGGTCGCGACCACCGTCGCGCCGCCGGCGAGCAGCTCGCCGACCACGGCCGCGGCGATCGATCCCTTCGACGCACCGGTGACGACGGCGATGTCGTCGGCGAACCGGCCGGGCTCGGGCAGCTGGGCCGCGTGGGCGATGGCACCGTACACATCGGCGTGCTCGCTGTATCCGAGGGCCAGGGCCTTGCCCTGCCACCAGGTGGCGTGCTCGGCGACCTGGTCGCCCGCACCGGTCATCGCCTCGGCCAGCTCGTGATGACGTCCGTGGACGTCCTCCTCGGAGTCCAGCCACAGGCGGGCGAGATCCTCGCGGGCGGTGGCCCAGCGGTCGTCGAGCAGCACCGCGCGCTCGGCGTCGAACGCCGGGGCGACGGTCCGCTGCCAGTCGGAGCCGAGCTCGCTGCTGACCAGGTCGGCCAGCTCAGCGGTGGGGTCGGTCTCGGCCTGCGAGGCGTCGACCACATCGGTCAGCCCCAGCTGATCGAGGATCGTGTGCGCAGTGCGTGCCAGGACGCCGCTCGGGCCGGTGATCTGCTCGGTGAATTCGCCGAGCGCCGCCGCGTCGACCGTCCCGCCGGACGCCGATGCCGCGGCGGGCAGTTCCACGGCGATGCCGCGGGCCTGGCCGACGCTGCGGACCGCGCGGTCGATCAGCGCGTCGAAGTCGGCGGCCGAGCCGACCGCGCCGTCGAGCAGATCGCCCAAGTCGCCGCCCCGGACGCTGACGCCCTCGCGGGAGCCGAGGGCCACGGCCACCAGCGTGTGCCGACCCCAGCCCTCCCCCAGCTGCCAGGCGTTGGTCACGCGATCGGTGATGTACGAGGCGCGCTTGCCGATGGGACCGGCGATCTTGCGGATCTGGTCGCCGACGGCGTCGGTGAGCACGTCGCCGAGCGGCTTGTAACCGCGGGCCAGGGTGCTGACCGTGGACGCGAGCGCCCCCATGTCGGCCTCGGCCGCACCGTCGATGGCTCCGAGTCCGAGCTCGGTGCCGATGTCGAGCAGCAGCTGGTTGCGCCGGGACGACACGCCGTCGCACAGCGATTCGATGGTGTCGGCCGGGCCGATCTGCGCCGGCGTCATCTTGGTCCACAGGGCGATCACCGCGCGCACCGCGTCGGCCGGGCCGAACGCGATGTCGTCCGGTCGGGGCCCGGCGGCAGCCGCCGGAGCCGGAGCGGGAGCCGACGGTGCCGGAGCCGCGGCGGCAGCAGTCTCCGCCGGCGCCTCCTGCACCACGTCGTCCTCGACCGGCTCGGGTGCGGAGTCCTCCGCGCGCAGCACCGCTGCGTCGGACTCGGCGTTGAGCACCTCGGCGGCGGCCGCCGCGTAGTCGGGCAGCTTCAGGGTGTTGCGGGCCAGGCCGGAGAGCGTCGGGGCGTTCTTGACGCCCACTTCGACGAACCGGTCGATGCCCAGGCCGCCGTCGGCAGCCGGTGTGAACAGCAGATCCTGCGTCTCGATCCAGCGGACCGGGCTGGCGAACTGCCAGGCCAACAGCTCGATCAGGATGACGCGCGTCAGCTCGGAGGGCCGTGCGGCCCACGAGTCCCACTCGGCGAGCACCGCGTCGAGCGGATCGGACGGCACCAGTCCGGCGATCTCGGTGACGAACTCGCGGCTCAGGTTGAACAGCCGAGGCACCAGGTTCGGAATGTAGCGGCCGACGAGGATGTCGGGATCGATGTCGGCGGGCAGGAGTTCCTCGAGCTTGCCGCGGAACTCGGGCACACCGGCACGGAGCACCGTCGAGTGGAACGGCACGTCGATGCCGGGCACCAGGATGAAGGCGCGCTTGCCTCCGAACTCCTCGACGCGGCGGACGATCTCCGCCTCCAGCCGCTCCAGTCCGCGGACGGTACCGGCGATCGCGTACTGCGAACCGAGCAGGTTGAGGTTCACCACCTCGAGGTACTCGTCCACCTCGCGGCCGACGGACGCGACGAACTCCTCAACGTCGGCGTCCTTGAGACCGAACTGGCTGGGCCGGATGGCGGCCATGCGGTAGTCGGAACGGCCCTGCTCGTCGCGCGGAACCAGGTGGTGCATCGCGGAACCGCGCTGGAACACCACCTCGAGCACCGCCTCGAGCGGAAGCACGCCGGCGCAGGCGGCGAGCGCGTTGTACTCGCCCACCGAGTGACCGCAGGTGATGGATCCCTCGACGAAGGCCCCGGCTTCACGGAGCTCGGCGATCTGCGCGACACCGAGCGTCGCCATCGCGACCTGGGTGAACTGCGTCAGGAAGAGCACGCCGTCGGGGTGGTGGTACGTGGTGCCCTTCGCCACCAGAGTGGTCGGGTTGTCGCGCACCACTGCGAGGATCGAGAAGCCGAGCGCCTCGCGGGTGTGCTTGTCCGCGCGGTCCCAGACCTCGCGGGCGGCCGCCGAGCGCGAGCGTGCCTCCAGGCCCATGCCCTTGTGCTGAATGCCCTGGCCCGGGAAGGCGTACACCGTGCGCGGGGCGTCCAGCAGCGCGGTCGCCGCCATCACCAGTTCGCCGTCGACCTTGGCGGTCAGTTCGACGGTCTCCCGACCGGCATCCATGCCGACGCGGTCGATGCGAATGTCGACGGTGTCGCCGAGCCGGACCATGCCGAGGTAGCGGGCGGTCCAGCCACGGATGGCGCGCGGAGCGGGAACCGGGTTCTCCCGGTCGCCCGCCGCCAGCACCTGCTGGGCCGCGGCCGAGAGCCACATACCGTGGACGATCGGATCGCCCAAGCCGGCCAGCCGGGCCGCCAGCGCGTCGGTGTGGATGGGGTTGCGGTCGCCGGAGACCACGGCGAATCCGTTCATGCGGGCCGGTGCGGTCAGCGAGGCCGAGCGGAGGAATTTCCGCGTTCCCGGCTGCTCACCGGCGGCAGCGCCGCCCGCGCGGACCGGGTCGGGCAGCGCGGCCGAACCGATCCGGCCGCGGATGGCGAAGCGCTCACGCAGCACCGCGATCGGAGAGTCGTCGGCGGCGGCGACCTCGACATGCACCTCGACCACTCGGCCGACGCCGGTGTCGGAGACGCCGATGAGGCGGGCGGTCACCGTCAGTTCGGTGTCGACCGCGGGGATCTCACCGGTGAGTTCGACCGCGTGGTCGAGGTGGACCAAGTCCAGCAGACCCTCGACCACGGGATGGCCCGCGTCGGTCCGGGCGGCGCCGATGACGCTGAAGACGCTGGGCCAGCAGGCGACGACGAGGGTGTCGGGCACGGCGAAACCGTTCGGGGCCACCGGCGTGGTCGGGGTCAGCGGGCCGGGCAGGCTCGACGCGGTCGCTCCGCTGTGGTCGGCGACCGAGTCGGCCTTCCAGGCGACCGTCGACGTGACGACGCCGTCGACCGAGTCGAGCAGCGAGCCGCCGGCCGCGACGGTCAGGAGTTCGGTCATCGCGTCCGCCGCGCCGGCCGTGGTGATCCGAGGGCTGCCGCCGTCGGTCGCCCGGAGGTCGCCGGTGAACGGGATGCGCAGAATCGAGCCCGACACCGGGACCACCAGGTCGAGCCGGATCTCGTCGTCGGCCGTCTCGGCATCGGGGACGAAGGCGACCATCGCGCCGCTGGGGTGTTCGGCGTACTCGCCGTCGTAGAGCTTCCAGGCGTCGCGGTCGCCGAGCAGAGCGATCGGGTTGCGGACCTGTCGGCCGGCCCACAGCACGTCCTCCGCTTCGATGAGAACGCTGAGCGGTCCCGACTCCGGGACGATGTCGCGGTGACGGCGGGCCGCGACCACCCGTGCCTGCTCACCGGCGGCCCGCAGGTCGGCGGTGACCTGCGCCTCGAAGCGGTTCAGCAGTTCGCCGACCGGCTCGTCGACGCGGGTGATGCCCGCGACGGCGACGGTGCCCGGGATGATGCAGACCTGGTCGGCCGAGTAGCGGGCGTCGTGCGCCTGCCACAGCGAGTCGCTGCGGTACCAGCGACGGACGTCCTTGTCGATCACCGGAACGAAGTTCACGGGCTTGCCGGGCGTACGGCACAGCTCGAGGAAGAACGCGACGTCGGCCGGGTGGAGGATGTCGGACTCGATGGCCGGGTACAGCTCGGCCAGCTCGGCGATCGCCTCGTGCGGGTTCGGGACATCGCCGGCGAAGGCGGAGACGAACTCACCCGAATCGAGCTCGTTCATGCGCGCCTCGGTGCGCCGCAGCATGTCGGAGAAACGCTGCTCCCAGGTGATGTCGGCCCACTCGAGGGGTGCCTGCGCGCTGCCCACGGCGAGTTCGGCGTAGCGGTCGAGCCACTCGTGGTACGTCATCGTCGCGACGTCGCCGAAGTACGGCTTCGCGGTCGCGGCGAGGGCCTCGATGATCTCGTCGCGGCGTTCCGCGACGGCGTCGGCGTCGCCGGCCACCTCGTCGAGCAGGCGGCCGGTGCGCGAGGCGGAGTTGTCGATCTCGTGGATGTCGGCGCCCAGCTGGCTGCGGCCCGAGGCCATGCCCGCCTCCGCGTGACCGGCACCGATCCAGGTGTCGCAGCCCTGGGTCTCGACGAGGAGCTGCTTCACCTCGGGTGCGGTGGTGGCCTCGAGGGTCGCCATCGCCGCGGTGCCGACCAGGATGCCGTCGAGCGGCATCGCCGGGTAGCCGTGCGCTGTGGCCCACGCGCCGGTCAGGTACTCGCTGGCACGCTCGGGTGTGCCGATGCCACCGCCGACGCAGAGCACGATGTTGGGACGGTCGCGCAGTTCGGCGTAGGTCGCCAGCAGCAGGTCGTCGAGGTCCTCCCAGGAGTGGTGACCGCCGGCGCGTCCGCCTTCCACCTGGACGATCACCGGGAAGTGCGGCACCTGCAAGGCGATGCGGACCACCTGACGGATCTGGTCGACGGTGCCGGGCTTGAACGCGACGTAGTGCAGGCCGGCCTCGGTGAACTCGTGGACCAGGTCGACGGCCTCATCCAGTTCGGGGATGCCCGCGGTGACGATCACGCCGTCGAACGGCGCTCCCTTGGCACGTGCCTTCTGGACCAGCTTGTTGCCGCCCAGCTGCAGCTTCCACAGGTACGGATCGAGGAACAACGAGTTGAACTGGACCTGGCGGCCGGGTTCGAGCAATTCCTGCAGCCGCGCGAGGTTGCCCTCGAAGATCTCCTCGGTCACCTGACCGCCGCCCGCGAGCTCGGCCCAGTGGCCGGCGTTGGCGGCCGCGGCCACGATGGCGGGGTCGACGGTGGTCGGGGTCATGCCCGCGAGCAGCATCGGCGAGCGGCCGGTGAGACGGGTGAACGCGGTGTCGACCACGGTGCGACCGTCGGGCAGGTTCACCAGGCGCGGCGCGAACACCGACCACGGCCGCGAGACCTCCGGAGCCGAGCCGGGGACGAAGAGGTTGCGCTGACCGCCGCGGGTGGCCGCGGCGATCACGCCGACGCCCTGCCCGCGCAGGTTCGGCGCCGACAGCCGCGACGCGAGATCGGCGGGTCCGAAGTCGATCACCCAGCGAGCGCCGGAGTCGACGGTGTCGCCCACCAGCTCCACCCAGTTCACCGGGTCGACGAGCACGGCCGCGGCGTGCCTGCGGACCAGCTCGGTGTCCAGACCGCAACGCTGAGCCCAGTCGACGGCCAGTTCCACCGCCGGTGCGAGATCAGGGTGATGGAAGGGGACGGTGACGTTGAGGTCCTCGATGACCGGCGAGAAGGGCGTGCCGCCGGTGACCTTGCGCTTGCGTTCGTCGGCCTCGGCGGCCGCGCGGAGCTCGGCGAGCGCACTGAACGCCGCGAGATGGCGCGGCGAGCCCGTCAGCACCACGGTGCGCCGGGAGTTCACGATCGCGACGGTCGGCAGCCCCGTGGCGTCGGCGGGCTGTCCCGCGACGTACTCGGCGAGCAGTTCGTCGATCTGCGCGGGGCTCACGCCGGCGACGGAGATCATGGGGGCGGCCTCGTGGGTGCCGAGCAGACCCGTCCGGCGGGACACGACTGTGGCCGCCGCGCCGATCAGCTGAGCGATCGCCAGCAGGTCCGACTCCGCGACTGCCGGCAGCTGGCCGTCGGCGGCCACGGCCTCGGTGGCGAGGATCCCCTGCGAGTGGCCGATGACGGCGCTCGGCGGAAGAACCGTGGTGTCCAGCCCCTGCTTGCCGAGGTTCGACACGGCCGCGAGCTGGGTGAGCAGGATCCCGGGCAGCGAGACGAGCGCGTCGGCCAGTTCGGTCTCACTGGGAACCGGCAGTTCCTCGTCGTGCGCGCGGATCCAGGAGAGGGGCTCGAAGCGGTCGGCGCCGGCGGCGGCGAGCTCGTCGGCGACCGGCTCGAGGACCTCGCGCGCGTCGTCGGCGATTCCGGCGATCGTCTCGCCGAGATCGGCGTCGTTCACCAGTTCGGTGAGCGTCGGCAGCCACGCGCCGCCCTGTCCTCCGAAGCAGATCGCATAGCTCTCGCCTGCGGCGAGACGGTCGAGCAGACTTCCGGAATCGATTCTGTCGGTGTGCTGGCCGGTGCGGTGCTGGTCGAGGGTCACAAGCTCTCCTGTCGATGCGTCACGTCGGACATGGCCCGTCGCTGGAACGTGGCCAATCGTCGCACAGAAACATGAGGCATCCCTCATGTTTGTTGGCGACCGACAGGTATACCCGCTGGTAGACCGGCGGGTAACCGCCTCGGCCAGCGTCGAAGGAATTTTCGTGACCGTTATCACATTCGGGTCCGGGCTCCGCGTGTCATCCCGATGATCGACTCATTCTTCGCGCAGGTCACTCATCGCTGTAAGTTCCGTTGCAGGGAAATTCGCGACAGCCGTCCAGATCCGCTGGAGGGGCCTGCTGCGGGGAGAAAATCAGGAGGATCCCACTTCATGAAACGTTCGAAGCGATTCGCGCTTGCCTCGGCGGCAGCCGTCGTCACCGCCGCCGTCGCGCTGACGGGATGCTCCAGCAGCGACAGCGGCGACACCGACTCGACGACCACGTCCGACTCGGCCGCCACCACCTCACTCGATGCGGCCGCCGACACCGCCGCCGCCCTGACCGGTGCGAAGGTCGACATCGAGGTGGAGGGCTCGCTGCAGGGCCTCAACGCCTCCGAGGTCGAGGCGTCCATCGGAACCAAGCCGAAGATGGTCGGCGAAGGCACCGCGACACTCGACATGGGCGGCAAGTCCGTCGAGGCGCCGTTCGTATACGTCGACGACCACATGTACGCCGACGTCGACGACAAGGGGTACATCGACTACGGCAGCGGCCGGTCGATCTACGACGTCTCCAAGATCCTCGACGTCAACGAGGGCGTGCCGCACGTCCTGCGCAGCATTCAGGGAGCGAAGGAGGAGGGCAGCGAGACCGTCGACGGTGTCGAGGCCACCAAGATCACCGGAACCCTCCCGGCCAAGGATCTCGCGGGCCTGACGGGAACCTCACCTCAGGCCAAGGGCCTCGACGGCGACATCCCGGTGACAGTCTGGGTCACCAAGGACGGCAAGAACAACGTCGTGCGCGTCGCCTCCGAACCCGCCAAGGGTGCCTCGATGACCGTCACCCTGAGCGACTGGGGCAAGACCGTCACCGTCACGAAGCCGGCCGACGTCAAGTCGCCGAGTGCCAAGCCGTCTCACGCACCGAAGTCCGGTGAACCGACCCGCAGCCCGGTCGGCTGATCGCCGCCGATCCAGAGAAGAGAAGACCATGAAGACTCGTCCGATCAGCCTGCGCAAGCGCCTGGCCACCGCGGCACTCGTGACCGCCGGTGTCGGTGCGGCGCTCACCGTTCCCGCCGCGATCACGCCGGCCCCGGCCCACGCGGCCAACTACTACGGCGCCATCGCGCTCTCACCCAGCACGGGAGCCACCGGTCGCGCCATCGACTATCCCGACTGGTCGAGCGCGTCCAACGCGGCCCTGTCGTGGTGCGGCTACAGCGACTGCCAGGTGGTGGTGCAGATGCGCAATGCCTGCGGCGCGATCTCCAGAAGCAGTTCGTACTGGGGTTACGCCTGGGGCGCTGACCTCTACACCGCGGAGTCGAATGCCCTGTACTACTCGGGCGGCGGATACATCCACGACTGGGCCTGCACCTCGGGACACCAGTAGCCGAAGCAAGCGCGAGCGCCGGGACACCCTCATCGGAGGTCCCGGCGCTCGTGTCGTTGCGGGCGGTTACGCTCGGGTGCCATGACCGACTGCGTCTTCTGCGGCATCGTCTCCGGCGTCTCCCCCGCCCACGTCGTGTACTCCGACGACGACGTGATCGCCTTCCTCGACCTCTCACCGATCACGCGGGGACACACCCTGGTGGTCCCGCGAAAGCACTCGTCCGGTCTCGCCGATCTCGATCCGGAGATCGGCGGAAAGATGTTCGGCGCGGGTCAGCGGATCGCCGGTGCGATGCGGTCGAGCGCGATCGGCGCCGACGGAGTGAATCTCGCGATGAACGACGGCCGTGCCGCATCCCAGACCGTCTTCCACTCGCACCTGCACGTGGTGCCCAGGCATACGGGCGACAAGCTGACCTTCGCTAAGGGGTTCCTGACGCGTCGTGCCGGCGACTTGGAGTCGACCGCCGCAGTGTTGCGATCGGCGCTGGAGTCGCAGTCGTGACCTGGACTGTCACTCCCGAATCGCTGGCGCAGGCAGCCGCACTGATCGCCGCCGCGGACCATGTCTGCGTCTTCTCCGGCGCGGGGATGTCGGCCGAGAGCGGGATTCCGACCTTCCGCGACGCCCTGACCGGACTGTGGGAGAACTACGATCCCGCCGATCTCGCCACGCCCGAGGCGTGGCGGCGCGACTCCGACCTCGTGTGGGGCTGGTATCGGGACCGCGCGGCGCGTCTTCGCGAGGTGGAGCCGAACGCCGGGCACCACGCGGTGGCCGAGCTCGGCCGGAAGAAGGAGTCCGCGGGCGGTCGTGTCAGCGTCATCACGCAGAATGTCGACGATCTCCACGAGCGAGCTGGGTCGACGGTCGACGCTCATCTGCACGGCAGTCTCAAGGCTCCGCGCTGCGAGGCCTGCCCGCATCGCGCGGATCCGGACGTCGCACTCGAGTCGGTGCGCCCCCGATGCCCCGAGTGCGGCGCGAGTCTGCGCCCCGGCGTCGTGTGGTTCGGCGAATCGCTTCCGAACCTCGACTGGCTGACAGCGTCGCAGACGGTCGTGGCCTGCGATCTGCTGATCATCGTCGGTACCAGCGGTGTGGTCCACCCCGCCGCGGGACTGCCGATGCTCGCCGCGGAGGCGGGCACGCCGATCATCGAGGTGAATCCCGAACCGTCCGCGCTCACCCCTCTGGCGACCCTGTACCTTCCGACGACCGCCGCCGCGACGCTGCCGCTGATCCTCTGACGGCGTCGGGTGTCGCCTCGTTGAGCGATTCCCCGACCCCGCTGGTTGAGCGAGCGGAGCAACACCCCGCTGATTGAGCGTCCCCAGCGACATCCCGCTGGTTGAGCGAGCGGAGCGAGTCGAAACCAACCCGCCAACCCGAGAACCTCAGCCGACGATCATCAGCAGCGGCGCGACCAGACCCATTCCCGCGAACCAGCCGGGCTGCTTCTGCTCGAGCGTCTGAGGGGGAAGGCTACTCGCAAAGCCCCATGGGACAGAGCAGCCGCACAAGATTGACCGCTCACGGCCCACAGCTGCGAGAACAGGCATCCTGGGCCGTGAGCGGTCAATCTCATGCGGCAGTGCGCGCTGAGCCTAGCGACTGTCGCGACCGCGGCCGGCCACGCGGGCCGGTCGCTTGCCGAACTTGTCGCCGCCCTTGCGGTAACCGCCCTTGCGGCCGCGGTCTTCGTATCCGCGCGCCGATCCGCGAGCGCCTCCCCGACCGCGCGGCGGACCCATGTCCGGGCGCAGGTCGATCGGATGCTTGCCGATCTTGGTGTGCTTGAGCATCCCGAGCGTCTCGGCGTCGAGATCGTTGGGGAGTTCCACGAGGCTGAAGTCGTCGCGGATGCTGATGTTGCCGAAGTCACCGCGAGTGAGGCCGCCCTCGTTGGCGATCGCGCCGACGATCGCGCCCGGCGACACCTTGTGCTTGCGGCCGACGGCGATGCGGTACGTGGCGAAATGACCGCCGCCGCGCGGTGCACGGTCACGCCGGTCCCCGCGATCGCCCCGCTCGCCCTTGGGCGGATCGGGAGCCATCAGGAAGCCGCCGTCTCGGGTCTCCAGGGCCAGCGCCGCGGCGATGTCGGCCATCGCGACATCGTTCTCGCGGGCGTAGTTCTCCACCAGCCCGCGGAACAGATCCAGATTGTCGGAGGCGAGGTTCTCGGTGATCGAATCGGCGAACTTGGCGACGCGCTGGGCGTTCACATCGTCGACGCTCGGCAGATCGATCTCTTCGAGATCCTGCCGCGTGTGGCGCTCGATCGACCGCAGCAGATGACGTTCGCGAGGCGAGACGAACAGCAGCGCGGTGCCCGACCGCCCGGCCCGGCCGGTACGCCCGATGCGGTGCACGTACGACTCGACGTCGTGCGGGATGTCGTAGTTCACCACATGCGAGATGCGGTCGACGTCCAGTCCTCGAGCGGCCACGTCGGTGGCCACGAGGATGTCGAGCGAACCGTCCTTGAGCTGATTGATGGTGCGCTCACGCTGGGCCTGGACCATGTCGCCGTTGATCGCCATCGCGCTCAGGCCGCGAGCTCGCAGCTTCTCGGCGAGCTCCTCGGTGGCCGACTTGGTCCGGACGAAGACGATCATGCCGTCGAACGGCTCCACTTCGAGCACCCGCGTGAGGGCGTCGAGCTTGCGCTGGTGCGACACCTGCAGGTACTTCTGCGTGATGTTCTGCGCGGTCGCCGTCTTGTTCTTGACGGTGACTTCCTGCGGGTTGTTCAGGTACTTGCGCGCCAGGCGGCCGATGGCGGCCGGCATGGTCGCGGAGAACAGCGCGACCTGCTTCTGATCCGGGGTGTCGGCGAGGATTCGCTCGACGTCCTCGGCGAAGCCCATCGTCAGCATCTCGTCGGCCTCGTCGAGCACGAGGAACTCGAGCTGCGACAGGTCGAGGGTGCCCTTGTCGAGATGATCGATCACGCGGCCCGGCGTGCCGACGATCACCTGGGCTCCGCGGCGCAGGCCGGACAGCTGGATCCCGTAGCTCTGGCCGCCATAGATCGGCAGCACCTTGACCTCGGGAAGGTACGTCGAATAGCTGCCGAAGGCCTCGGCCACCTGCAGCGCCAGTTCGCGCGTGGGCGCGAGCACGAGGGCCTGCGGCTTGCGGGCCGAGGTGTCGAGTCGGGTGAGGATCGGCAGTGCGAAGGCAGCGGTCTTGCCGGTGCCGGTCTGCGCCAGTCCGACGACGTCGCGTCCCTCCATCAACGGAGGGATGGTCGCCGCCTGGATCGGCGACGGCGTCTCGTAGCCGACGTCGTCGAGCGCCTTGAGCACGCCGGGGTCGATGCCGAGGTCACCGAAGCCGGTGGACTTCTCGGCCGCGGGCGCGGTAGAGCTGGTGTTCTCGGATTCGCTCATCGGCGAACATTCGTAGTCATCGGGTGTAGATAATACCCCGCCGACACCCTGTGACGCCCCTCACTGAGATGTGCGGTACGGTTCCATCACTTGGATCGCGTTAGACAGATCAAGCAATTCGTATCACAAGGGGACGTCACCATGCAGGAGTTCACTGCTCCATCCATCACGACCGTTGATGAGAACGCCACCACGATCACTGCTCTGCAGCGCTACCGGAAGGACCGCCCGACTCTGCCGCTGTTCCGCAGGCGCGCGGACTCCGGGCAGTGGATCACCGTCACCGCCGGCGCTTTCGCCGACGACGTCGACGCCGTCGCGAAGGGCCTGATCGCCGCCGGCGTGAGCCGTGGCGACCGCGTCGCGCTGCTGTCGTCCACTCGGTTCGAGTGGAGCCTGATCGACTACGCGATCTGGCGCGCGGGTGCCACCACCGTCGCGATCTACGAGACCTCGTCCCCCGACCAGGTGGAGTGGATCCTCACCGATTCGGGCGCATCGATACTGATCGTGGAGACCGCGGCCAACCGGTCGACCCACCAGGAGGTGATCGCGAAGGCGCCCGAGCTTCGCGAGACCTTCGTCATCGACGACGGCGCGATCAACGCGCTCCGCAAGCGCGGCGCCGACCTCCCCGACTCGGTGCTCGACGAGCGGGAATCGCAGGCCCGGGCCTCCGACGCCGCCACGTTGATCTACACCTCCGGAACCACGGGCCGGCCGAAGGGCGTCGTCTTGACGCACGAGAACTTCCTCGCCGAGTGCGCGGCGACCGCCGAGGCCGTCGGCACCGGCCTCGAGGAGGGGAAGTCGACGCTGCTGTTCCTGCCTCTCGCACACGTCTTCGCACGGGTCGTCGCCGTGGGCTGCGTGGAGAACGCCGTGGTACTGGGCCACACCAACGACATTCCGAACCTGATCGCCGACCTGGCCGTATTCAAGCCGAACTACGTGCTGTCGGTCCCGCGCGTCTTCGAGAAGGTGTACAACACCGCCGAGCAGAAGGCGATCGACGGAGGCAAGGGCAAGATCTTCGCGAAGGCCGTCGACACGGCGATCGAGTACAGCCGGGCGGTCGAATCCGGCGACGCGGGCGTCCTGCTCAAGGTGAAGCACGCGGTCTTCGACAAGCTGGTGTACGGAAAGCTGCGCGCCGCGCTCGGCGGCAACTGCGAGGGCGCCATCTCCGGCGGCGCCCCGCTCGGTGAGCGGCTGGGCCATTTCTTCCGCGGCGCCGGGGTGCCCGTGTACGAGGGCTACGGCCTCTCCGAGACCACCGCCGCGGTCACCGCCAACAACGAGGAGCACAGCCGCATCGGTTCGGTGGGGCGTCCGGTGCCCGGCGTCACGGTGAAGATCGCCGACGACGGCGAGATCCTGCTCAAGGGGCCGATGGTCTTCTCCGGCTACTGGCGCAACGAGCAGGCGACGGCCGACGCGATCCGCGACGGTTGGTTCCACACCGGCGACATCGGCCGCCTCGAGGACGGCTACCTGTTCATCACCGGGCGCAAGAAGGAACTGATCGTCACGGCAGGCGGCAAGAACGTCTCGCCCGCCCAGCTGGAGGACACCATCCGGGCGCACCCGCTGGTGAGCCAGTGCCTCGTCGTGGGCGATCAGAAGCCGTTCATCGCCGCACTCGTGACCCTCGATCCCGAAGCGGTCCCCGGATGGCTCGAGCGCAAGGGGCTGCCCGCGTCGACGCCGTTGTCGGAGCTGATCCGGAATCCGGAGCTGCGCGCCGAGATCGACGCGGCGATCGCCGGCGCGAACAAGACCGTGTCCAAGGCCGAGGCCATCAAGAAGTACGAGATCCTCGAGACCGACTTCACGATCGAGACCGGTGAGCTCACGCCCACGCTCAAGCTGAAGCGGAACGTGATCCACCAGTCGTACCAGGAGGCGATCGCCGACCTGTACAGCTGAGCGGCACGTCTCGACGTCGACTCCCGCGGCGGCGCACCGGCATCGATTCCGGTGCGCCGCCGTTCATCGCGGGGACCTGCGCGGACTGCGCGCTTCGCCCGGTCTTACGCTGGCGGTGCCGCAGCGCTGCGGCCGCGAGTGGGCAGGTGCCCGGAACGGAGTACGACGAGATGAACAGGCCCGATAAGTGCGTCCCCGGGTCACTCGGTGAACAGACGCTGAGCGTTCACGGCGGCAATCACGCCTCCGGCACGGGCACCGACGGCGACGGCGCGGCGATTCGCGTGCCGATCATCATGGCGAACTCCTACAACCTGCCGCCCGATCCGTCGACCATGGACTGGTCGAACCCCGAGCACCTCACCTACACCCGCAACACCGGGATCAATCAGATCGCGCTGCAGGACAAGCTCTGCGCGCTCGAGCACGGTGAGGACGCCGTCGTCCTCGCCTCCGGCGTCGCCGGACTGCACGCGGTGTTCTTCGGGCATGTCAACGCGGGCGATCACGTCGTCGTCTCCGACACCACCTACGAGGCGACCTACAAGCTCTGGACGTCGCTGCTGCCTCGCAAGTACGGGATCGAGGCCACGTTCGTCGACATCACCGACCACGACGCCGTGATCGCAGCGATCCGTCCCGAGACCAAACTCATCGCCACGGAGGTGATCGCGAACCCCACCACCAAGGTCGCCGACATCGCCGCGCTGGCGGAGATCGCGGACGCCCGCGGCATCATCCTGATGGTCGACTCCACGTTCACTCCCCCGCCGCTGTACCGCCCGCTCGACGACGGCGCCGGCCTGGTGGTGCATTCGCTCACCAAGTACATCAACGGCCACGGCGACGCGATGGGCGGCGCGGTGATCGGGCGTGCCGATCTCGTGGAACCGATCCGGTCGGAGGCGATGGTGGACGTCGGCGGCGTGATCTCGCCCTTCAACGCCTGGCTCATCATGCGCGGCTCGGTGACACTGCCGCTGCGCCTGCGGCAGCATCAGGAGTCGGCGCTGGAGCTCGCCCGGTTCCTGGAGGCCGACGAGCGCATCGCCTACGTGGCCTATCCCGGTCTGGAGAGCCACCCGCAGCACGAGCTGGCCAAGCGTCAGTTCGGCGCGGGCGATCGCGGCATCGGCGGTTTCGGCGGCATCATGTCGTTCGCACTGAAAGGCGATCCGGACCTGCAGAATCGCTTCGTGAACGACCTGAAGGTCGTGACGTCGGCGGTCTCCGTCGGCCACGACGAGTCGCTGATCGTGCACGTGGGCACCAGCGGACCGCGCGTCGCCGCCTACCCGGAGGGCTTCCGCGAGTACGGGCACCTGCGATTCTCGGTCGGCCTCGAGGACGTTGACGATCTGAAGGCCGACCTCGCGGCCGCCCTCGACTCGGCCGCGGGCTAACCTCGCGCCCGGTCCTCGGCCACTCGCCGCACCACGCTCTCGTCGATCTCGAACCCGAAGGTCTCTGGTGCGCGGGTCGCGGCCAGCACGCACAGACCGTGCACGGCGGCCCAGCACGACACGGCGCGCAGTTCGTCGCCGGTCGCCTCGACCAGGGCCGAGAACCAGCCGCCCGTGGTCTCGCGGAGGCGGCCGCCGGCCGAGTCGAGCAGGTCGTGCCGGAAGATCAGCGTGAACATGCCCGGCCGGGCGCGCGCGAACCGCCAATAGGCGACGGCGCCGTCGCCGATGCCGTTCGCGATGGCGGGTGCGAGAGCGGCGTTGAGATCGGCCACGCCTTCGGCGGCGATCGCCGCCAGCAGACTCTCGAGCGTCGGGAAGTATCGGCGCGGAGCGCCGTGCGAGACGCCTGCCCGGGCGGCCACCGAACGCACGCCCACCGCACCGAATCCCGCGGTGTCGACGAGGTCGACCCCCGCGGCGACCAGCCGTGCGCGCGTACTCGGATCGTCAACCACGTTGACAGTGTCTACGGTCGCCCCCACACTGTCCAGTAGACACTGTCTACGAAAGGCCTCCCGTGCTGTATCCGCTCTGCAAACACGTTCTGATCGGCCCCGCACTCCGGCTCTGGGTGCCGATCACCGTCGACGGCGCCGACCGCGTTCCCACCAGTGGCCCGGTCATCGTGGCGGCCAACCACCTGGCGGAGATCGACTCCCTGGTCCTCCCGCTGGCCATACCCCGCCGACTCTCGTTCTTCGCCAAGGCGGAGTACTTCCGGGGTTCCGGAGTCCGCGGCGCGGTCAGTCGTGCGTTCTTCCGCGGAACCGGTCAGATCCCGGTCGACCGGTCGGGCGACGACGCCGCGCTCGAGGCTGCGGCGCAGTTGCTCGCCCGGGGCGGCGCGTGGGGCATCTACCCGGAGGGCACGCGCTCGCCCGACGGGCGTTTGCACCGCGGACACACCGGGATGATGCGAGTCGCGGCGCGAGTCCCGGGCACCGTCATCGTCCCCGTTCGGCTCTCGGGAACACGCGAGGTGAATCCGCCCGGCACCCGGCGGATCGGTCGCGGACCGGTGCGCATCCGCATCGGCGACCCGATGCCGGCCGATGAGTTGCTCGGCGCCTCACACGACGTCCGCGGCGCCACCGACGCCGTCATGGCCGTGATCGCCGCACTCGGCTCCGTCGCCTGCGTCGACGAGTACGCGCGGCCCTACCATTGACGGATGCTGTCGTCTCTCGCGTCGTTCACTCTCGCGTCGACGCTCCTGGTACTGCTGCCCGGCCCCGACTCCCTCGTGGTGATGCGCGGATTGGCCCGCGGCGGCCGGGCCGGCGGGGTCCGGACGTCGCTGGGCGTGATGACCGGACTGCTGGTCTGGATCCTCGCCGCCGTCCTCGGTCTCTCGGCGATTCTGCAGATGAGTGAGATCGGTTACGAGGTGCTCAAGATCGTCGGCGGCTGCTACCTGGTGCTGCTCGGCGTCCAGACACTGCGCTCGATCCGGTCCCTGCGCGGCGGGCCGTCGGTCGATGAGGCGCCGTCGTCGCGCCGGGCGGGCTTCCTCACCGGATTCACGACCGACATCCTCAATCCGAAGATCGGCATCATGTTCATCACGCTGCTGCCGGGCTTCGTTCCGGACGGTGCGCCCGTCGCATGGACGACGCTCGGCTTCGGTCTGGTCTATCTGGCGCTCACCGGCGTCTACTTCGCCGTGCTCATCGTCGCCGCCGACCGGATCGGCGCCTGGATGCGTGCGCCCCGCATTCGGCGCCGCATCGATCTGGTGGCCAGTCTCGCGCTCGTCGGTTTCGGGCTGAGGCTGGCGACGGAGTAGCCGGGGCGTCGTTCCGCTACCAGCCCGACGTTCAGTCGGCCCGGTAGAGGATCCCGCGCCCGATGGCTTCGCGGATCGCCGGCATCGCCGCCGCGGCGAGCGCGTCGGCGTCCACGCCGTGGAAGTCGGCCAGCAGTGAGATCAGCGCGGCCAGCGGCACCTGGCCGCGACAGCCGGCGAGAAGCGACGTCAGCACCTCGTCCACCGGAAGCACCGCTCCCGGACCGCCGGGGCGGGTCACCGAGGCGCTCACCTGCTGCCAGCCGTCGTCGCCGGGGAGCGCCTGGGTCTCCAGAAACACCGGTGAGGTGCTGAGCCGGGAGGCCAGCAGGTCGGCGTCGGAGTTCTCACGCAGGAAGTCGCGCCGCGCCCAGAAGGCCTGCGCTTCGAAGCCGGTGACCTCCTGGCCGGCGGCGGTGATCTCTTCGATCACCACATCGGCCGGACGATCCTCGACGGGTCGGCGGAAGGTGATCGAACCCATGCCGACGGCGACGATCCCCTCGGACTCGAACCAGTCGAGCCACCGCGCACCCCGCTCGGCCGCGTCGACCACCGACTCCCCCGCATCCGAGACCCAGAGCGAGACGTAGCTGATGGGATCGGCCAGTTCCCGCTGGACCACCCAGGCGTCCAGACCGCTCGCCTGCACCCACTCCCGGACCCGGTCGTCCCATGCGTCGAGGTCGCGCACCTCCCAGTTCGCCAGGATCTGCGCGATGCCGCCCGGATTCAGATGTTCGCCGATCCGCTCGATGAGGCTTCGGCTGATGCCGTCTCCGGCCATCCCGGAGTCGCGGTAGATGTAGTCCTGCGCACCGCTGCCGACCACGAACGGCGGATTGGACACGATCAGGTCGAATCTCTCGCCCGCCACCGGCTCGAACAGGCTGCCCTCCCGCAGGTCCCAGTCCAGTCCGTTCAGCCGCGCCGTCGCCGCCGCCAGTGCCAGCGCCCGCGCGTTGGTGTCGGTGGCGACGATCGTCTCGCAGTGAGACGACATGTGCAGCGCCTGTACGCCGCATCCGGTTCCGAGATCGAGCGCCCGCGCGAACGGCGTGCGGATCACCGCCTGCGCCAATGACATCGACGCCCCGCCGATGCCGAGCACGTGGTCGTGGGCCACGGCGCCGGGACGCATCGACGCGTCCTGATCGGCGACGACGAGCCGGTCGGCGTCGTCGCTGCCGTGCGGCCGGATGTCGAGGACGGCGCGAACACCGCCGTCCGCGGGCTCGATCACCTGCTGGTCGACGAGGGCCTCCGGTCCGACGCCGGGCAGTGCGGCGGCGACGTCGTCGGCCGGTTCCGTGGCGCCGAGCAGGAACAGCCGGATCAGAGTCGCGAGCGGCGCGCGGTCGGGGGCCGCTCGCCGCGTCTGACGCAGAGCGGGCCACCACACACCGCTCACCAGCGCTTGGCCGGCCTCCTCGCCGAGGAGGTCGGCGATTCCGTCGGAGGTGTAACCGGCGGCGCGCAGGTCCGCCCCGAGGGCGTCGACGATGTCCGGAGCGTCCAGAGGGTAGCGAATCACCGCACGAGCGTACCGGTACAGTTGCACTGCACGCGCGAGTGGCGGAATTGGCAGACGCGCTGGATTTAGGTTCCAGTACCCACTAGTGGTGTGAGGGTTCAAGTCCCTTCTCGCGCACCAGCGGCCCCGGTCGTTTGCCCCGTCAAGATCAGTAGCTACAGGGCGTACCGAGGGCATATCGCCCTCGGCGCGCCTTGCCACGCCTGATGTCAGCAGCGTCCCGGTCTACGACACTCCCGGGGTACGGGACGAGCGTTCTGCCAACCGCACGAGGCACCATCGAAGGATGACGCATCGCACTTCACCGATCGCCGCCCTCGCGGCCGCGATCCTCGCGTCGCTCGGCATCGCCGCGACGTACGAGCTCCTCGTCGTCTCGTACGCGGGCCAGATGGTCGATCAGGACGTGATGGAACTGATGGGCGCGCGCACCGGGAACGACGCTCCGACGGGCGGTCTGCTCGCCGAGATACAAGTCCCCGTGCTCGCCGGCTGCGGCCTGCTGATCGGCGCGATCTGTCTCGCGCGACGATCCTGGCGGCTCGCCCTGCACGCGAGCCTGCTGATCGGCGCCGTCGTGGTGCTCGCGGTCGTCCTGAAATCCGAGCTGCAACGACCGCCGCTGGACGTCGGCAACGCGCTCAACTCGTTCCCGTCCAACACGGTCGCCGCGTTCGCCGCGGCGGGGATCGCCCTGTGCGCGGTCACGCCCCGCCGTGCGCGGCCGCTCGCGGCGATCGCCGCGACGGCAGGTCTCGGAGTGGTCTCGTTCACCGTCGTCAGCCAGCAATGGCACCGACCGTCGGACGTCATCGGCGGAGCGCTCCTCGCGGTCGCCGTCGCGGCGGTCGTCGATCTGCTGATCCCGGCGTGGAACGCGCGGCCGGCACGCGCTCACACCGAGCACGACGTGCGGGACTGGCAACGGTCGCGAGCGGCTGTGCGGTGAGACCACCCCGGGCGCACCCCTAGACCTGCCAGCCCTCCGCTTCTCGCCACCGCTGCCACAGGTCGGCGAACACCCCGCCGCGCGCGAGCAGGTCGTCCACCGCACCCGAGTCCACCACCCGGCCGTGGTCCAGGACGATCACCGAGTCGGCGAGCGCCACCAGCGCGGGTCGGTGCGTCACCACCACAACCGTCCGCGTCCCGCGGATCCGCCGCAGCGAATCGACCACGGCGCGTTCGGTGATCACGTCGAGTGACGACGTCGCTTCGTCGACCAGCAGCAGTCCGGCGGGCTTCGCCAGCGCGCGGGCGAGCCCGACCCGCTGGCGTTCGCCCCCCGACAAGGTATTGCTGCCGTCGCCGATCCGCGAGTCCCAGCCCTCGGGGAGCGAGTCCAGCACGGCGTCGAGTCGAGCGAGATCAGCGATCTCGACGAGATCGGGCTCGGCGCTGGTGACCACGTTCTCGCGCACCGTCCCCGGCCGCAGCGAGGTGGTCTGGAAGACCATCGACGCGTTCTGCAGCCGACCGGCGGCAGTCGTCTCGTCGCCGCCGAAGTCGACTCGTCCGGTGCTGGGTTCGCGGAGCCCGGAGATGACGTCGAGCAACGTCGACTTGCCCGAGCCGGACGCTCCGACCAGCACCGTGATCTCCCCGGCAGGGATGGTCAGCTCCACCCCGTCGAGGGCCCGCGTCCCGTCCGGGTAGGTGTAGCCGACCTCGCTCAGACGGACCGGCACGGGAGCACCGTAGGCTTCGCGGAGCGCGTCGTTCGACGTCGATCGCCGCACTGTGTTCTGTTCGGCAGCCAGATCCTCGACGACCAGGTCGCGCAGCTGTGCCAGCAATCGCTCCACTCCGGCGATCGGGGTGGCCAGCAGCGAGAGCGAACCGGTGGTCTCCACCACTCGCAGCAGGACGACGACCATCGCCGCCGCGGTGACTCCGGAGAGGGTGCCGTCGAGGTAGAGCGCTCCGGTGGTGACGCCGAAGGCCAGTAGAACGAGCTGACCGGCGACGGTGAAGAGCAGGTCGCCGGGGATCTGCCAGGCGAGGAGCCGGAAACCGCGCCGCCGCGAATCCGCGAGCACCTCGTCGACGGTCCCGGTGCCGACCCCCGCGGCGCGCAGCGTGGGCTGTGCCCAGCCGAATTCGAGCATGCGGTCGTCCAGCGCGCGGCCTGCCTCGGCGAACCGATCCTCCGACTTCGCGACGGCCCGGCGTCCGCCGTAGAAGGCGCCCAGCAGGACGATGCCGCCGACGAGAGCGACCACCGCGAGCTGCCACGACACGAACAGCAGGCCGACGGCCAGCATCGGCACCAGCAGGGCCGCATGGATCAGCGGCGAGAAGAGCAGGACGATCGCCGAGACCGACTCCGGGCCGGACTTGGTGACCAGGTCGCGCAGCCGGGACGCACGATCGCCGTGGAGTTCGGCCGGATCGAGCCGGCCGATGGCCGACACACCGGCGCTTTCGGCGGCGTCGATCAAGCCGAATCCGACGCGGAGTCCGGCGCGGGTCGCGAGGATGTCCGCGGTCCAGCCGACCGCGAGCACCGCGACCATCGCCGCCACCCAGACCCACGCGTCCGACGGGGTGTCGCCGAACAACGCGCGCAACAGCGGGATCGACAGCAGCACGGCCGCCGCCTGCAGCGCCGTGGACAGCGTCGTGAGCGCGTAGAAGGCGAGACGGTGCGGCCGCCCTGCGGCGCCGGTGATGACGCGGACGTCGGCGAAGACGGTCGGCAGGATTCGGGTCGAGTCTGAACTCATCGGAGGGCCTCCTGCGCCTGCGCGGTCATCGCCGCGTATCGTCCACCGGCCGCGATCAGTTCCGGGCCGGTCCCCTGCTCCACGATCTGTCCGCCGTCGAAGACGACGATCCGATCGGCGTCGGCGACGGTGTGCAGTCGGTGCGCCACTATGAGCACCGTGCGCCCCGCCAACAGCCTCGACAGGCCTTGCCGCACCTCCCACTCCGAGTCGGGGTCGGCGGCGGCGGTCGCCTCGTCGAGGACCACGAACCGCGGGTCTCCGAGCAGCGCCCGGGCGATCGCGACCCGCTGCCGCTGGCCTCCGGAGAGGCTGTCGCGATCGACCACCGTGTCGTATCCGTCGGGCATTGATTCGATGACGTCGGCGATGTGAGCCGCCCGGGCCGCCTCCGCGATCGCCGCACGATCCGCGTCGGGCATGCCGAGCGCGATGTTGTCGGCGATGGTGCCGCGGATGAGTTGGACGTCCTGCAACACCACGGCGATCCGCTGCCGCAGCTGCACCTCGGGAATGTCGCGCAGGTCGACGCCGTCGAGCAGTACCGCGCCGGCATCCGGGTCCCACAGGCGAGCGACCAGAGCCGCCACGGTGGACTTGCCCGCACCCGACGGTCCGACGAGGGCCGTCGTCCCGCCCGCGGGCAGGTCCAGGTGCAGGTCCCGCACCACTGGCCGACCGGGCGTGTACCCGAAGGTGACGCCGCGCAGTTCCACTCGCGCCGGGCCGCTCGGCTCCGGCCCGGTGCTGCCGTTCTCCGCCTGTTCGAGCTCACCGCTCGACAGCAACAGATCGAGCGAGGTCTTGCCGTTCATCCCCTCGCGCAGTCCGCCGACGGCGTACGACGCGGCGAGCAGCCGGTCGCCGAACGAGGTGCCGAGGATCAGGAAGGGCAGGATCGCGGCCGCGTCCATCTGGTCGGCGGTGATCAGTGCCGTGCCCGCCAGCGCGACCACCACCATCGACGTCGTCGGCCGGTTGAGCTGCAGAATCACCGACTTCGCATCGATCGTGGCGCGCTGCCAGTCCTTCAGGAACTCGGTGAGACGCCGCAGTCGGGCGGGCAGGTCGGTGATCGCGCCGTCGCCGAACACGCGGCTGACCTGCTGCGTGCCGATGTAGCGTTCGGCGTCGCCCGGCAGGGTCGCGTCCCATCGCATCTTCTGTTCCAGGCGGGCTCTGTCGGCAGTCGCCAGGCGTGCCATTGCGACGATGTACCCGAGTACCGGCACCAGCAGCACCAAAGCGAGTACCCAGTTCACCGAGAAGAGGTACCCGAGGATCGCCAGCGGCGTGACGATCGCCGTCACGAGATCGGGCACCGCGTGGGTCACCAGATAGTGCAGCGACGAGATGTCGTCGGCGACTAGCTTCTTGACCTCCGCGCTGCGGCGGCCGAGGAACCATCCGAGCGGCAGTCGGGTGAGTTTGTGGAGCACTCGCCGCCGCAGCGCCGCGGCATACACCTGGTCGTAGAAGTGCAGCACGGTGATCAGCACCGCGCTGCCGGCGGCGCCCGCCACCAGAACGATCAGTGCCGTGACCGCGACGTCGATCAGCTCGTGGCGGCCGGCCCCCTCCACCAGCAAGCGCGCCAGCTCCGCGAAGAGCACCAGAGGAACCACCGCGAGCACCGCGAGCACGAGCGCGAACAGACCGGCGACGATCAGCGCGGGAAGGGCGGGTTTGAGGACGGGCTCGGCGGGCGCTGCGGCCTTCGGGGCGCGGGGCGGGGTCAGAGCGGCCTCCGCGACATCGTCCGTCGCCGTCTCGGAGGCGGTCGACACGGCGGTGTCCTCAGTCGCCGTGTCGACCTGTTTTCCCATCGCACGTCCGGCCATCCAGTAGGCCTGGGTGTGCATGGTGGCCTTGTTCTGCTCGTGGTTCAGGGCGAGCGCGCCCTTGGCCAGTCGCGTCGCCTTGCTCTCGGCCGTGACCCACGTGTGCCATCCGCGATAGTCGTCCTCGCCGATCGCCTCGGTCAGCGCCCGGCGGTCCGGACTGGTGGGCACCCAGTCGACGGTGAGGCCCGGATGCTCGGGCAGCGGCAGGTCGCGGTCGTCGTCGTTCTCGTGCTCGATGACCGCCCGGATCGGGATGTCGTCGCCGATCTCCTCGATCAGCCGCACGATGGCCGGCCATGCCGCCACGTCTCCCATCAGCAGGTATCCGCGCGGACGCTCGCCGTCCGCGGCGATGTCGTAGCCGTCGCCGCCGAGCCGTGTCATCAGCAGTTCATCGCCCACGACGGCATTGCGCGCCCAGGTGGACGCGGGTCCGGCCGGATCGTGGACGAGGAAGCAGATCGCGAACGTCCCCGCCGCCGGGTCCGGATCCAGCAGCGTGTATCCGCGTTGATGGAACTTGGCCGCGTTGTTCACATCCGGGAACCAAGCACGGATCCAGGCGGCCGGCTTCTCGCCGCCCGCATGCAGGATCTCGCCGCACTGGAACTCGATGCGAACGACGTGTTCGGTCACCCACCGCACACCGGTGACCGTCGCCGGATGATTCTTCGCTCCGAGAGCGCGAAGCACCGCTCCCTGGAAGCCCTTGCCCATGTCCACCCCATCGTCAACCACTCGAACCTAAGATTAGGCTTGGCTAATTAGTAGCAGACTGGTGGCAGAACGCACAGTGAGGGCGGCCGCACCGGGCCCGATGCACGGCAGCCGACCAGGTACCTTCGATACTGTGAAGTCCTCTCTGCCGTCGCCCGCCAAACGACGTCACCGCCCCGCACTGATCGCGCTGGTGGCGGTCGCGGCATGCGCTTGCCTGGCGCTCGCCTGGTGGCAGTGGGGCCGCTACGAATCGTCGACGGGCACCGGCCAGAACCTGGGATACGCCCTGCAGTGGCCGGCCTTCGCGGTGGCCGTCGTGTACGCCTATCGCCGCTTCGTCGTGATGGAAGCCGATCCGGACGCTGAACACCGCGACCGCGCCGAGCCGACCGAGATACCCGAGGGGGTCCTTCCCGAGCGGCCCACGCGACACGACCCGTCGGTCGCGGCCATCCTCGACGCCGCACCGGACGACGACCTGGCCGAGTACAACAGATACCTCGCCGAACTCGACAGACACCCGACGCACGACTGACGCATCAGCTGAAATCTCCGCGCGACCGATGAAGGACCACGACGTGACCGAATCCGCCAAGACCGCCGACGACGCCCCGGACGGGACTGTGACTGCGACCATCCCCCAGATCCGCAGTGCGCTGCTGCGCTACCGCGTTCTGGCCTGGGTCACCGGCGTGTGGCTGCTCGCCCTGTGCGCCGAGATGATCGCAAAGTTCGGCTTCGGAGTCGAGGGCTTCGGCTGGGTCGGCGTCGCTCACGGCTGGATTTACTTCATCTACCTGATCTGCACCGTCGACCTGTCGATCAAGGTCCGGTGGCCGCTGCCGAAGCTGGTGGCGACCGCGATCGCGGGCACCATCCCGTTCCTGTCCTTCTGGTTCGAGCACATTCGCACTCGCGATGTGAAGGAGCAGTTCAAGCTCGATCAGTGATCGTCTAGCTCGATCCCCAGGCGCTCGGCACCGGCCTTGTAGAGGGCGACCACCTCGCGACGGATGGACGCTCGGTCGGTGAGCTCGGTCGGCCACGGCACGCGGACGGGACGGTCCGCTCCGTCGACGGTCGCCGTCCACTCCCCCGCGACCGAGTCGAAGCCCGTCATCACCGCGGCGGTGGCGTCGGGTTCGGCGAACGCCCGCACGATGACGAGATTGTCGGTCGCATGGTCGTCGTTCATATGCCGGAGCACAGCGGTCACGACCGCGTCCTCGAATACGGTCATCGGTCTCCTCCGCCCGCGCCGGCGAGGGCCCGGAGTGCCGGGACCAACTGCGCCAGCGCCTTGCCACGGTGGCTCAGCGCGTCCTTCTCCGCGGGCGGCAGCTCCGCGGAGGTGCGCCCGGCGGCCACCTCGTCATCGGGAATGAACAACGGGTCGTAACCGAAGCCGTTCGCGCCGCGCTCGTCACGCAGGATGGTGCCGCGCCACTCTCCGCGGACCACGGTCTCGGCGCCCGTCGGCAGCACCAGCGCACACACCGAGACGAACGCCGCACCGCGTCGCTCGTCCGGTACGTCGGCGAGCTGGGCCAGCAGCAGGCGATTGTTGGCGGCGTCGCCGGCGCCACCGCTCCACCGTGCCGACAGGACTCCCGGCATGCCGTTGAGCGCGTCGACGGCGAGGCCGGAATCGTCGGCCAGCGATGGCAGTCCGGTTGCGGCGACGGCCGCGCGAGCCTTGAGCAGCGCATTGTCCTCGAACGTCGCACCGTCTTCCACCGGTTCCGGATAGCACGTGACATCACCCAGCCCGAGCACCTCGAGCCCGGTGATGCCCGCCGCTTCGACGACGCGTCGCAGCTCGGCCAGCTTCTTGGCGTTGTTCGACGCCAGCAGGACCGTCCCGGTCACTGCCCGCTGCCCGGGAGCGATCCGGGGTACGGCTGCGACAGCACTTCGCGCTGCGCGGCGACGATGTTCTCGATGCCGGCGCAGGCCACGTCGAGCATCTTGTCGAGCGTTCCGCGCGCAAAGGTCGCGCCCTCGCCTGTCCCCTGCACTTCCACGAGGGTGCCCGCGTCGGTGGCGACCACATTCATGTCGACCTCGGCACGCGAGTCCTCGTCGTACGGCAGGTCGAGGCGGACGCGGCCGTCCACCACACCGACGCTCACCGCCGCGATGATGCAAGACAGCGGCTGCGGGTCGGCCAGCTTGCCCGCCGCGCCGAGGTAGGTGACGGCGTCCGCGAGCGCGACGTAGGCGCCGGTGATGGCGGCCGTCCGCGTTCCGCCGTCGGCCTGCAGGACGTCGCAGTCGATGGCGATCGTGTTCTCACCCAGCGCCGCCAGATCGATGCACGCGCGGAGCGAACGTCCGATCAAGCGGCTGATCTCGTGCGTGCGTCCGCCGATCTTGCCGCGCACCGACTCACGCTTCGAGCGCTCGTGGGTCGCGGCGGGAAGCATCGAGTATTCGGCGGTGAGCCAGCCGAGCCCCGATCCGCGCCGCCACGACGGCACGCCCTCGGTGACGCTGGCGGTGCACATGACGCGGGTGTTGCCGAATTCGACCAGCACCGAACCGGCCGGATGAGAGGTGAAACCGCGGGTGAACTTGATGGGCCGGAGTTCGTCGTCTGCCCGGCCGTCTGCTCGTGAAGTCACGCCCCGACCTTACTGGACAGGCCGACATATCCGCCGACGAGGAGGTGCCGGGCAGCGCGCGGTGCGTCAACCCGACCGCCCGCTGGTTGAGCCGCGACGAACGTAGTGAGGAACGTGTCGAAACCACCGTCGCCACGCTGGAGTCGGATCACCGGCTCTTGGATGCCTCGACCAACTCCACGATCCGACTCCACGGAACAACCGCTCGAAACGCAGCGGCCTCGCTGGATGGGTTGCCGAAGGCACCGTCTACTCGCGCGATCGCCTGCCGGAGTACCACAGGGTCCTCGCCGAGCCCTTCAGCCAGCCACATCAATCCAGGCGCACACCGGAAGTGATTGTAGAAAGCCTTGCCGCTGTTCGACGGACTCTTCCGCCCGTAATATCCCGGCGAGCCGTACTCACCGAGCCACCCGTCCAGGTGCGCCTTCTGGTTGCCGTTTGAGTTTCGGCCCGCGGCCGCCGTCCGAGCCTCGTACTCGTCCGTGAGTGGCTGTCGCGCATCCAGCTTCTGCACCAGCTTGCGAAGGGCAACTGTCGAGATGTCGCCCTCCGCGACCCTGTCACGCCGGTTGAACATCGAACACCTTGGTCACCTCGTCACCGTAGTCATTGATCACTTTGACTGCGACGCGTCCAGTTGACGGTCGGCTGAATGGACGAGATTCGGTGCGGTACAACGACGCCCACGCATCGGCGTCGATATCGGCCTTCAACGAAGTCTTCAACTTCTTGTACGGATCGTTCCCTCCGGTGAAGTAGCAGTGCCGAACGAAGAACGATTCGCCGTCGTAGTCGGTGTCGATCATCCACAGCGCGATGCGACCGGTGTCCGTGCTCCGCACCTCACTGCTGTCAAAGCAGCTGGGAGTCCTTGTCGCGCGAATGCGGACCGAGAAGGAGCTGAGTCAAGAGACTCTCGCCGCGGAAATCGGAATCAGCACCAACCACCTGCAACTGCTTGAGTCCGGGCTCTCCGACCGCCAGAAGCAGTACCTGCCAACCCTCGGCTCAGCACCCTGTTTGCGCTCAGTGAGGCGCTCGAAGTGTCGCTCCCTGATCTGCTGAAGACTGCGCAGGGCGGTGCGCCGGACTAGTCCGCGCAACGACAGTCCCAGCCCGACTGCGAAGGGTTTCGACACCCTCCTCACCACGTTCGTCGGGGCTCAACCAGCGAATCCAGCACATCCGCGCAACTCCGCGACGAACGCGCGGGCTGGGAGCGCGCGTCCGTCGTCGAACTGCGCGGATAGAAGAACGGGCAGACCGGAAGCGACCGTCGCGGCTCAACCAGCGAGGCGATCTATGCGACCGGCTTACGGACCTCGATGACCTGACCCTGGTGGACGAGTTGCAGCGGTCCCGCATACTCGCCCGACGCCTCGTCGAGGATGGCGGCGGAGTCGGCCCACGGGACCACGTGAGTCAGGGCGAGCGAGCGGACCGATGCGCGGGCGGCCACCTGTCCGGCTTCGACCCCGGAGAGATGCAGCCCCTCGGGCCGGACGCCGGGCTCGTGCGTCCACGACGCCTCGCACAGGAACAGGTCGGCGTCGCGCGCGAGATCGACCACCTCCTCGCACACGCCGGTGTCGCCGCTGTAGGCGAGCACCTCGCCGTCGGGGCCGACGATCCGCAACCCGAAGGTGCTCGGCGGATGGTTCACCTTGTACGGCTCGATGTGGAGGCCGTGGATCTCGACGGCTTCGCGGTCGACCCACTCGCGCACGTCGTAGGTGTCCGACAGGTCGTCCACCTCACCCGGGTACTCCGACGCCCCGGCACCGACGCGCAGCGCCGTGCCCTCCGGCCCGTACAGGAGCGAACGTTCGGTGGCCGGAGTCGGCGCCCACCGACGCCACACCAGCATTGCGGGCAGATCCATGCAGTGGTCTGCGTGCAGATGACTGAGCAGGACGGCGACCTGGTTCGGATCCGCGTGTTGCTGCAGTTCACCGAAGACACCGTGTCCGCAATCGATCAAGACCGGCGGGTGTCCGTCGGCCTGAACCAGGTATCCGGAGCACGGTGCACCAGGGCCGTTCACACTCCCTGAACACCCGAGCACCGTCAAACGCATGGGACACACTCTGCCATGCCGCTCCGGAAATCCGGCATCAATCCGCCCTCCTGTGACCGGTGAGTTGGCACTGCATCGACCGTGCCGAACGCCACACGGGAGTGGTCAGAAATGCTCTACGTGGCCCACCGAAGGTCCCAAGAACCGGGTCGAGAGCTTGCGGAACGAGTCCGGATCGCCGGTCGCGGAGAAATGACGCCGGGCCACGCGATTCGAGTGCGGATGCAGGGCGTCGCGCTCGGTCAGGACGCGGACAGTGTCCTTCGCCGTCTCCTCGGCGCTCGACACGAGCGTCACCTGATCGCCCATCACCAACTGCACCACACCCGACAGCAGCGGATAGTGGGTGCACCCCAGGACCAGAGTGTCGACGCCGGCCTCCTGCAGCGGCTCGAGGTAGCCCTCGGCAAGACCCAGGATCTGGCGTCCGCTGGTGATCCCCCGCTCCACGAAGTCGACGAACCTCGGGCAGGCGACGGCCGTGATCTCCACATCGCGTGCCGCGGCGAACGAGTCCTGATACGCGCGCGACGCGATGGTCGCCTCCGTGCCGATGACGCCGATCCGACCGGTCTTGGTCGCGACCACCGCGCGACGCACGGCGGGCAGGATCACCTCGATGACGGGAATGGGGGCATAGCGTTCACGCGCATCGCGCAGACAGGCCGCCGACGCGGTGTTGCAGGCGATGACGATCGCCTTGACCCCACGGTGCACCAATTCGTCACCGATGGCCAGCGCATGCCTGCGGATCTCCGGAATGGTCAACGGCCCGTACGGCCCGTTCGCGGTGTCGCCGATGTAGATGACATCCTCATCGGGCAGCTGATCGATGATCGCGCGCGCGACGGTGAGCCCGCCGACGCCCGAGTCGAAGATGCCGATGGGACCGGTTTGCAGCTCGGTTATCGGGGGCCTCCCTTGAGTTCTGGTCGTCGGGGCTCAGAGCTGCCCGGATCGCGTCGGTCGCTGAGCATCCACGCCGCCAGCACGCCGCCGACGGCGCCGAACAGGTGTCCCTGCCACGACACTCCACCTCCGTGCGGCAGCACGCCCCACAGGATCCCACCGTAGACCGCCAATAGGACCACCCCGCCCAGCACCTGCCACACGTCGCGGTTGAATAGACCGCGGACCAGCAGATACGCCAGCCACCCGAAGACGATCCCCGATGCGCCGATCGTCACCGAGCCGGTCGGGGCGGTGAGCCACACTCCCAGACCGCTGATGACCCATACGATCGCCGTCACCCACAGGAAGCGTCCCGACATCAGCAGCAGGAAGCCGAGCACCACGCCCGGGATCAGGTTGCCGATCAGGTGAGCGAAGTCCGAGTGCAGCAGCGGCGCCCAGATGATCCCGTCGAGTCCGGACAGCCGTCGCGGCACGATGCCGTACTCGTCGAGGTCCCCACCGGTCGCCATGTCGATCGCCTCGACCACCAGCAGCACGACGGCGATGACGCCCATCGTGATGCCCGACCGCTCCCACTTGGGCATCGGCGACCGACGCGGCTTCGGAAGACGAGGGTCGGACGGCGACGCGATCCCGCCGCTCATGCGTCGCCGAAGGCGGAGAACAGCACGTCGCGGTATGCCGGAATCCCGGCGACGCCGGTCGCGGCGACCACCGCCGAGACGATCGCCCGCTGCACCACCGTCGCCGATGCGTCGGCCAGTGCCGCGACGATCGCGGTGTCCGGGTCCATCCCCGGCGGAACGTCGACCGCGGTGTCCGGATCGGCGGCCTTCTCGCCGGTGGCGACGGCGAACAGGGTGTCGCCGTCGAGCGGTGAATGCGCGGGACGGACCGCCCGCGCGAGGCCGTCGTGCCCGGACATCGCCAGACGCCGGGTGCTCGCCACCGACAGCGTGGCATCCGTCGCGACCACCCCGATCGTCGTGTTCAGTACCGTGCCCTTTGCGGTGAGCTCGGCGAGCCTCTTGATCTCGAGTTGCTTCGGCGCGCGCAGACGGTGCAGTTCGAGGTCGTCCGCACCCCACGGCAGCCCTGTCGACGGATCGACGACACCGCCGACCGGATTGGCCACGACGAGAGCGCCGATCGTCAATCCGCGAGCCGGACCGTCGGAGAACGTGATCGACGCGGTGCCCACGCCGCCCTTGAGTGCGCCGGCGCGCGCCCCGGTCCCGGCCCCGACCGATCCGATCGCGAAATCGGTCCTGGCGTCGGCGAGCGCCCGCGCACCGAACTCGGCGGTCGGACGGTTCTCCCACCGGCCGACCGGGAGGTCGAAGATGACCGCGGCCGGCACGATGGGCACCACGTGCCCCTGACCGTCCATCGGCAGTCCGACGCCGGCCTCCTCGAGTCCCCGCATCACTCCGTCGGCCGCGGCAAGACCATAGGCACTGCCACCGGAGAGCACGATCGCGTCGGCGCCGCGGACCGTGTTGACCGGATCGAGCAGGTCGGTCTCGCGCGTCCCAGGACCGCCGCCGCGCACGTCCACCGCCGTCGCGCACCCGCGCGGCAGGGTGATCACCGTGGTCCCGGTCGCCCACCCGCTGCCGGGTTCAGCGACACTCGCGAGCACCACCTCGTCGTCGAGTCGGTGGTGATGGCCCACCGCGATTCCGGCGACATCCGTGATCCGGTTGCCGGGGCGCGACACAGACGACTTCGGCTCGGTCACCATCCGTCGTGCCCCCACTCCCCTTGCGACGGGTCCTCCGGCTGCGTCCACTCCGCCGACATCAGTGCTTCGACCAGCAGCCCCTGCACCACCGACAGCCAGTCGTAGACGTCCTGGTGTGCGGCGTGCGGATGGTCGGGCGGCAGCTTCGAGGGCTCGTCGGTGATCCCGAGCATCGCGCCCAGGGCCAGTCGGATGTCGGTGAGCGCCGTCAGCCAGCGGTCGGCCTGGGACTCGGTCAGCGAGACGTCCCCGCCCCCGCTCGGCAGTGTTTCGAGAACGGTGCGTGCCGCGGCGAGTTTCGCGTCGATGATCTGCGGTTCGTTGACGCTGCGCAGTCCCCCGTTGAGGTCCGCGGCGATCGGTCCGGCCGCGAGTTCCGGCTCCTGGTCGGGTCGATGGAAATCGGGCAGCAGCCGTCCCAGCGTGACATCGTCCGGTGCGCGGGTGTGCCCCGTCTGGATCCCCGTCAGCTCCGACAGTTCGTCGCGCGGAGCCGACTCGGCACGCTCGTTGAGCAGATCGGTGATGGACTCGACCATCGACGCCAGCAGTTGGCATTCGTAGTTCTCGAGGTTGGAGCAGATGCGGACGTCCTCGCCCGCACCGGTTCTGCGCCAGGTCCGCATCAGGAGTCGTGCTGCATGGTCGCCCACAGGCCGGCCGCATGCAGTTTGCGGACGTCGGCCTCCACCTTCACGCGGTCGCCGCTGGAGACCACGGCCTTCCCCTCGGTGTGCACCTGCATCATCAGCGCCTTGGCCTTCTCCTCCGAATAACCGAAGATCCGCTGAAAGACATAGGCGACGTAGTTCATGAGATTGACCGGGTCGTCCCACACCAGCGTCACCCAGGGGCGGTCGTGAGTCACCTCTGGTTCTGCCACCGCGGTACCGGTGCTCGTACCTGGTGTCGCCTCATCGCGCGCCATGAGTAATAGGGTAGCGAAGGTGACCAGTACCGCGCTGCTGACCGATCAATACGAGCTGACCATGCTTTCGGCCGCCCTGAGGGCCGGGACGGCGCAGCGCAGCTGCGTGTTCGAGGTCTTCGCCCGCCGCCTCCCCGACGGCCGACGCTACGGAGTCGTCGCGGGCACCGGACGTCTGCTCGACGCCCTCGAACGCTTCCGATTCGGTCCGGAGGAGATCGACTCGCTCCGGACCGTGGTCGACCAGGACACCCTGGCATGGCTCTCCGACTACCGCTTCCGCGGAGAGATCGACGGGTACCGCGAGGGCGAGCTCTACTTCCCCGGCTCGCCCATCCTGACCGTGCGCGGCGGCTTCGCCGAAGCTGTGGTGCTGGAGACGCTGATCCTCTCGATCCTCAATCACGACAGCGCGATCGCCTCCGCGGCGGCGCGTATGGTGAGCGCTGCCGCGGGCCGCCCGATCATCGAGATGGGCGGACGCCGCACGCACGAGCGCGCGGCGGTCGCCTCAGCGCGCGCCGCATATCTCGCGGGAGTCGACGCGACCAGCAATCTCGAGGCCGCTCGCACCTACCGCGTGCCGAGTGCGGGAACCGCGGCGCACGCGTTCACGCTCTCGTTCGCGCATCCCGACGGCAGCGACGAGCGGGCCGCCTTCGCCGCGCAGGTCGAGGCGCTCGGCGTCGGGACCACCCTGCTCGTGGACACCTACGACATCACCACCGGTGTCAAGAACGCGATCGAGGTCGCAGGCACCTCGCTCGGAGCGGTCCGGATCGACTCGGGGGATCTGGGCGTCCTCGCCCGCCAGGTACGCAGGCAGCTCGACGAGCTCGGCGCCACCGGCACCAAGATCGTCGTCTCCGGCGATCTCGACGAGTACGCCATCGCCTCGCTGCGCGCCGAACCCGTCGACATCTACGGCGTCGGAACCTCGCTGGTGACCGGCAGCGGTTCACCGACTGCGGGCATGGTCTACAAACTGGTCGAGGTGGACGGCGTCCCGGTCGCGAAGCGGTCGAGCCACAAGGAGAGCCACGGCGGACGCAAGCGCGCCGTTCGCGCAGCCCGCGCGTCCGGAACCATCGTCGAAGAGATCCTGTTGCGTGCCGACGCGCCCGCGGATCAGGCGATCCCGGGCACCGGAGGCCTGGACGTGGCCGAACTCCAGATTCCACTGGTCCGCGGCGGCGACCGAGTTTCCGGGCTGCCTACACTGGAGCAGTCCCGCGGGCATCTCGCGCACGGGCTCGTCACCCTCCCGTGGGAGGGTCTCGGGCTCAGCCACGGCGACCCCGCAGTCCCCACCCGCTACCTGACCGAACCGGAGAGTCGATGACCGAGGAGACCCCACCGCGGAATCGTGCGCTGATCGTCGTCGACGTCCAGAACGACTTCTGCGAGGGCGGCTCCCTCGCGGTGGCCGGCGGCGGTGCGGTCGCCGCCGCGATCAACGCGATCACCGGCTCGTATCCGGTGGTGGCGGCCACCCGCGACTACCACGTCGACCCCGGGGGGCACTTCTCCGAGACCCCCGACTTCGTCGACTCGTGGCCACCGCACTGCGTGGTGGGCACGCCCGGCGCCGAGTTCCATCCGGCCTTCCGCACCGGCCCCGTGCAGGCGGTCTTCTCCAAGGGCGAGTTCGACGCCGCGTACTCGGGCTTCGAGGGCCGCGACGAACACGGAAACGGCCTGGCCGACTGGCTCACCGCGCGCGACGTCTCCGAGGTGGACGTCGTCGGCATCGCCACCGACCATTGTGTTCGCGCGACCGCGGTCGACGCCGCCGCGGCCGGCTTCGCCACACGTGTGCTGCTGGACTTCACCGCGGCCGTCGCCGAGACCACCACCGCGACCGCGTTCGACGTCATGCGCGACGCGGGAGTCGAGCTGGTGGGCACCCTCGTGCACACCGGTGCCCCTCACGAAGACGACGCGGCCGAGTGAGCGTCCCCGATGTCGCCGACCTCCTGGCCACCGCCGTCGAATCCCTCGGCGGAGCCCGGCGCGACGGTCAGCTGGCGATGGCCGAGGCCGTCGGCGAGGCGATCGAGAACGACCATCACCTCGCGGTCCAAGCCGGTACCGGCACCGGAAAGTCGCTGGCCTACCTGGTCCCCGCGCTCCGGCACGCCGTCGACACCGACGAGACCGTCGTCGTCTCGACGGCCACCATCGCCCTCCAGCGCCAGCTGACCGAACGTGACCTACCGCGTCTCGCGGGCGCGCTCGCGAAGCCGCTGGGCCGCGAACCGTCGTTCGCGATCCTGAAGGGTCGCGCCAACTACCTGTGCCTCAACAAGATCCACTCGGGAGTGGCCGACGAGGATCCGAACGCCGAGCTGTTCGACGCCTTCGACCTGTCCCGCATGGGCCGCGAGGTGACGCGGTTGCGCGAGTGGACCTCCGACACCGAGACCGGAGACCGCGACGATCTCTCCCCCGGCGTCAGCGACCAGTCGTGGCGCCAGGTGAGCGTCTCCTCGCGCGAATGTCTCGGGGCGTCGAACTGCCCCTACAGCGAGGACTGCTTCGCCGAACTGGCACGGAAGAAGGCCGGCGCCTCCGACGTCGTGGTCACCAACCACGCGATGCTCGCCATCGACGCGATGAGTCCGGCGACCATCCTTCCCGAGCACCGCGTGGTGGTCATCGACGAGGCCCACGAACTGGTGGACCGGATCACCTCCGTCACCACCGAGGAGATCTCGGCCGCGAGCGTCTCGCAGGTCGCCCGCCGGCTCGGCAAGTTGATCGACGACGAGAGCGCCGACGCGCTGGTCGGCGCGGGCGAACAGCTGGAGTTGCTGCTGGAGGACTCACCCCAGGGCGAGTGGACCCGACTCCCGAGCGGCGCACCCGAGGTCCTCGCATCGCTGCGCGACCGCCTCTGGAACGCGCGGAACGCGGTCGGTCCGGCGCCGTCGGCAGGCACCGATCCGGAGGCTGCGGCCGCCAGGCAGATGGCGCTGTCGGCCACCGACTCGCTGCACGATTCGGTGGTGCGAGTGCTGACGGTCTTCGCCGAGACCGACATCACCAAGAGGCACGACGTCGTCTGGCTGTCCGCCGACCGGATCCGCGGAAACGTCCGCCCGACGCTGCGGATAGCGCCGTTGTCGGTGGCCGGGCTGCTGCGTACCTCGCTGTTCACCGACTCGACTGTGATCCTCACGTCCGCGACCCTGACCATCGGCGGCAACTTCGACGCCCTCGCACGCACCTGGGGGCTGCCCGCCCACGGTGGCAAGGACGTGGAGGCCGCGGGATGGCGCGGCATGGACGCCGGCAGCCCCTTCGACTACCAGCGCGCCGCGATTCTCTACGTCGGCAAGCACCTGCGGGCGCCCGGCCGTGACGGCATCGCGGAGTCGACGCTGGACGAGATGGTCGATCTGATGAACGCTGCGGGCGGTCGTACCCTCGGCCTGTTCTCGTCGATGCGGGCCGCCAAGGAGGCCGCGGAGAAGCTCCGCGACCGAGTCGGGTTCCCGATCCTGTGCCAGGGCGACGATGCGACGTCGGCACTGATCGAGAGATTCGCCGCCGACGAGGCCACCTGTCTGTTCGGCACTCTGTCGCTGTGGCAGGGCGTCGACGTCCCGGGTCCCTCGTTGCGGTTGGTGATGATCGATCGGATCCCCTTCCCCAGGCCCGACGACCCGCTCCTGTCGGCGCGCCAGCGCGATGTGGACGCGCGCGGCGGCAACGGCTTCCTGACCGTCTCGGCGAACCACGCGGCACTGCTCCTCGCCCAGGGCGCGGGCCGGCTCCTCCGCGCCACCGACGACCGCGGCGTGGTCGCCGTGCTCGACTCACGTCTGGCGACGGCGCGGTATGCGGGCTACCTCCTGGCCGGGCTTCCACCGTTCTGGCGGACCACCGACCGCGATGCCGTCCGAGCCGCGCTCACCCGCTTGACGACGGGCGCCGCGAAGAAGTGACGGGGCGATCGTGACGGACCCGCTGTGGCAGCGGCTCGGCGCCCGGCCCCGCGTCGCGGACACCGAATTCGCCGTGTGGGCGCCCAATGCGCGATCGGTCACCGTCTTCGGCGACTTCGACCGATGGGCGGGCACCGACCACCCGATGGAGCGCGGACCGCACGGCGTCTGGACCGCCACGGTCGACGGCGCGCGGCCGGGAATGGCGTACAAGTACCGCGTGGTCGGAGCCGACGGACTGACACGCGACAAGGCCGATCCGCTCGCCCGTGCGACTCAGCGACCACCCGAGACGGCGTCGGTGATCGCCGGTCCGTCGTCGTTCGTCTGGAACGACGAGACGTGGATGGCCGCGCGCGCCGACCGGCGCCCCGAGCGCGAGCCGATGTCGATCTACGAGGTCCACCTGGGGTCGTGGCGCTCGGGCCTGAGTTATCGCGAGGCCGCCGTCCAGCTGGCTGAGTACGCCGCCGACCGCGGCTTCACGCACGTACAGCTGATGCCGATCACCGAGCATCCCTACGGGGGATCGTGGGGCTATCAGGTCGGCTCGTACTTCGCCTGCTCCAGCCGGTGGGGCACCGCCGACGACTTCCGCTTCTTCGTCGACCACCTGCACTCGAAAGGGATCGCGGTACTCCTCGACTGGGTCCCGGCGCACTTCCCCAAGGACGCCTTCGCGCTCGGCGAGTTCGACGGCACTCCCCTCTACGAGCACGCCGATCCGCTGCGGCGGGACCAGCCGGACTGGGGCACGTACGCGTTCAACCTCGGTCGGCCCGAGGTCCGCGACTTCCTGATCGCGAGCGCCGTCTACTGGTGCTCGGAGTTCCATCTCGACGGGCTGCGCGTCGACGCGGTCGCGTCCATGCTGTACCTCGACTACTCGCGCGGCCCGGGCCAATGGCGGCCGAATGCGCGCGGGACACACGAGAACGACGAGGCCGTCGACTTCCTGCGGCGCCTCAATGACGCCGTCCACGAGGCGTGTCCGGGCGCCGTGATGATCGCCGAGGAGTCGACGGCGTGGCCGGGGGTGACAGTCTCCACCGACCGCGGCGGGCTGGGCTTCGACTTCAAGTGGAATCTCGGCTGGATGAACGATCTGCTGTCGTTCCTCTCGCTCCCGCCGCGGCGGCGTGCGGAGCTGCACGAACGTGTCGCGTTCGGCCTCACGCACGCCACCGCCGAGCGCTACGTCCTGCCGATCAGTCATGACGAGGTGGTCCACGGCAAGGGCACCCTCGTCACGAGAATGCCAGTCTCAGCCGACGCTGCGGCGGGGGTGCGGCTCGCCCTGGCCTTCCAATGGGCCCATCCCGGCAAGAAGCTGCTGTTCATGGGGCAGGAGTTCGGGCAGACCCGAGAGTGGGCCGACGACCGCGGGCTCGACTGGAACCTGCTCGATCCGGACGGGTCGAACGCCTCGGTCCACCGCGGCATCGCGCTCGCGGCCCGCGACCTGGCCCACCTGCACGCCGAACTGCCGGCGCTGCACCGAATGGACTGCGACGCCCGCGGCTTCGCCTGGCTCGACGCCCGCGACACCGCCAACACCGTCATCGGCTTCCTGCGGCTGGCCGACGACGGGGCGGCCACCGGGGGCCGCATCGTCGCCTGCGTCTTCAACTTCTCCGACCGCGATCTCCACGGCTACCGGCTGGGCTTCCCGCTCGCCGGGCCGTGGCGCGAGATCCTCAACACCGCCGCGCGGGAGTACGGCGGTCACGGGGTGGGCAACCTGGGCCGGATCGTCGCGGTCGACGAGCCGAGCCACGGCCGTCCCTACAGCGCGGCCATCACCCTCCCCGCTTCCGCCGCGGTCTTCTTCACACCGGGCCGCTGACCCTGCCGGTGGCCGGCGGACGGTCGGAGGCGTCAGTACAGCGCTGTGTCAGTACAGCGCTGTCGCCAGCTTCCGGCGCGCTGCCGTGACGAAGGGCTCGGCGGGGTCGAAGAGCTCGAACAGCTCGAGGAGCCGGGCGCGCGCCCGGGTGCGGTCGTCGTCGCGCGTCACCTTCACCAGCTCGATGATCCGATCGAACGCGGCCTCCGGCCGCTGACCGAGCAGCAGCACGTCGGCTGCGGCGAGCTGAGCGTCCACGTCTCCGGGCGCGGCGGTGTTGACGATCTCGGGTTCGTGGGCCTGCGCTCGGGTGACGAACTCGAGGTTGCGGACCACGGACTTCGCCTCGACGTTGTCCGGCTCGAGTTCGGCGATCGCGCGATAGGCGGCCAGCGCCCCGTCGAGGTCGCCGGAGTTCATCAACTCCTCGGCGGCCGCCATGCGCGGATCCTGCTCGGGCTCGTCGTCGGATGCCGTCGCCGCGGTCTCCGGAAGCAGATGTCCGGCCTTCGCGAAGATCTCGTCGATCCATCCGCGGATCTGCTCCTCCGGCTGCGGCCCCTCGAACATCGCGACCGGCCGACCGCCGATCAGTGCGATCACCGTCGGCACCGACTGAGCACCGAAGGCCTGTGCGATCCGCGGGTTCGTGTCGACATCGACCCGCGCGAGTGCCCACCGGCCGCCGGCTGCCTCGGCCAGGCGCGCCAGCACCGGGGACAGCTGCGTGCTCAGTTCCGACCACGAGGCCCACAGGTCCACCACCACCAGCTGCCGGGTGGAGCGTTCGACGATCTCCGTCTCGAAGTCGAGTTCGGTCACATCGAGGACGACGGCGCCGGGGCGAGAGTCAGAAGCGGGCCGGGACGCAGCTGCCCGCTGCGCCTCGGCCCGCTCCTTGAGAACTGACAGATCTACGGCACCCGCCATCGCGATGGCGGCGTTCGCCGGTTCATTGCGTCGAGAAGGTCTGGTCACACCTTCAGTGTGTCACGATCGGCGGACTCACTGAACGTCGAGTCGGACAGTTCGCCCAGATGACCGTTCTTACTGGCCCACTGCTCGAACCACACCGTGAAGAACGGCGGGATCGAGGCGACGAGTGCCAGCGCCAGAACCTTGAGGTTCCACTTCAACGACCGCGCGGTGAGCACGGTGATGATCAGGTAGACGACGAACGCCACACCATGGAGCGCGCCGGGGACCATCGTCGCCGCATCGATTCCGGCTCCGTACTTGACCCCCATGCTGATCAAGAGCAGGCCCCAGGTGATCGCCTCGATGACGGCGATCAGCCGGAAACGCTTGGCCGGGGTCGAGACGTCGAACACGTTGCCCATCCCACTCACGCCTTCGGGACTCGGACGATGAGCGCATCGCCCTGGCCGCCGGCGCCGCACAGCGCCGCCACGCCGACCCCGCCGCCGCGACGGGCGAGCTCGAGAGCCAGGTGAAGCGTGATACGTGCGCCCGAGGTACCGATCGGGTGACCGAGCGCGATTCCGCCGCCGTTGACGTTGACCTTCTCCGGGTCGACGCCCAGCGCGCGGGTCGACGCCAGGCCGACGGCCGCGAAGGCCTCGTTGATCTCGATCAGGTCGAGATCGGCGGGGGTGATGCCCTCGCGCTCGCAGGCCTTGACGATCGCGTTGGCGGGCTGCTGCTGCAGCGACGAGTCCGGGCCGGCGACCACACCGTGGGCGCCGATCTCGGCGATCCATTCGAGTCCGAGCTCCTCGGCCTTCGCCTTGCTCATCACGACCACGGCCGCGGCTCCGTCGGAGATCTGCGAGGAGTTGCCCGCCGTGATCGTGCCACCCTTGCGGAACGCCGGACGCAGACCCGCGAGGGTCTCCACGGTGGTGTCGGCGCGCACACCCTCGTCCTCGTTGAACAGGATAGGGTCACCCTTGCGCTGCGGGATCTCGACCGGAACGATCTCGTCGGCGAAGACGCCCTTGGCGATCGCCTCAGCGGCCAGCCGATGGCTGCGCGCGGCGAAGGCGTCCTGCTCCTCACGGCTGAAGCCGTCGGTGTCGTTGCCCTGCTCGGTCAGCGCACCCATCGGCTGATCGGTGAAGACGTCGTGCAGTCCGTCGAACGCCATGTGGTCGACCAGTTCGGTGTTGCCGTACTTGAATCCCGAGCGGCTGCCGGGCAGCACATGCGGGGCCTGGGTCATCGACTCCTGGCCGCCGGCGACCACGCAGTCGAACTCGCCCGCGCGGATCAGCTGATCGGCGAGCGCGATGGCGTCGATTCCCGACAGGCACATCTTGTTGATCGAGAGCGCCGGGACGTCCCAGCCGATGCCCGCCTTGACTGCGGTCTGCCGGGCCGGCATCTGGCCGGCTCCGGCGGTGAGGACCTGTCCCATGATCACGTACTGGACATGCGACGGGTCCACGTTGCCGCGCTCGAGCGCGCCCTTGACCGCGACCGCGCCGAGATCGACGGCGGAGAAGTTCTTCAGCGATCCCTGCAGGCGTCCCTGAGCGGTGCGCGCGCCGGAAACGATCACTGTGGTGTTGTCGGACATGTATCAGCTCCTTGGCGGTGGGGGCAGCGGTCGTCACGGCGGCACACGCCGTCGCTGCGGTACTGCTCGGGGCAGCCGCGATGGCGACCCCGTCTGCAAACAACGCTACCGTTATGGCATGACCAACTCCCCATCGAACGACGTGACAAACACCACCAACGGAGGCCCTCTGACCTCGATCGGCGATCTCGTGACAGCGATCGACCATGTCGGCCTCGCGGTCCCGGATCTCGACGCCGCAGCCGCCTGGTGGCTCGACAACTTCGGCTTCGCGAATCAGCACGAGGAGGTGAACGAAGAGCAGGGCGTCCGCGAAGCGATGATCGGCCCCGAGAACGGCGACACCTTGATCCAGCTCCTCATGCCGCTCAACGAGGAGTCGACCATCGCCAAGTTCATCGACCGCAACGGACCGGGAATGCAGCAGATGGCCGTCCGCGTCACCGACCTGGACGAGGTCGCCAAGCGTCTGACCTCGGCGGGAGTGCGACTGCTCTACCCGCAGCCCAAGCGCGGAACCGCCGACTCGCGCATCAACTTCGTCCATCCGAAGGACGCGGGCGGGGTTCTCCTCGAGCTGGTGGAACCGGCCGTCGGTCACTGATCACGACCGCATTCTCGTCGCCGAGCGGGCGGTCGGCCCCGTGCCGGCCGCCCGCGCTGTGCAAGCTCGCTCGCAACACCCCGCATTCGATACTGAATTCGGACGCCGATCGGACCTAGACTGGCATCATGTCAGCCCCTGGACATCGTCAGAGCCCCTTCCCCATCGTGATGCGCGGATACGACCGCGACCAGGTCACCGATCACCTTCGGCGGCTCGAAGCCGAATTGCGCATGATGGCCGCCGATCGTGACTCCGCTCATGCCAGCGCGGACGAACTCCAGGCGCATCTCGACGACGCCCGACACCGCATCCGTGAGCTCCAGGACGAGGTGAACACTCTCTCCGTCCCGCCGACGACGGTCGCGGGGATGACCGAGCGCGTCTCCCGCATGCTGCAGTTGGCCACCGACGAGGCCAGCGAAGTCCGTGCCAACGCCAAGGACGAGGCCGACGAGACGCTGTCCGTCGCCCGCCAGGAGGCCGAGGACATCCGTGCGTCCGCGGCAGCGGCCGCCACCCGGACCAAGGAACTCGCGCAGGAGCACGCCGACGCGAAGATCACCGAAGCCGAGGAGCGAGCCGCCGAGATCGACGAGGCCGCGCGGGAACGCGAAGCACAGTCCAAGCGGGATCTCGAGGCCGCACGGGAACGGGCCCGGGAGATCATCGCCGCCGCCGAGGAGGACGCCGCGCGCCTGCGCGGGGCCGCGCACAACGTCGCGATGAACCGCCTCGCACGCTCCCGTGAGCTGGCGGAATCGGCCCACGATGCACACAAGCAGATCCTCGACCACCTCGACGCTCTCCGCGAGCACATCACCAACCTCCCCGGCGCCCTCGAACTGTCGGACGAGGAGCGGGATCTGGTCTCTCTCACCGAGACCGACGACCTCGAACTCCTCAACCGCACGCTGCTCGGGAGGGATCGATTCACCCCGCAGGACGACGCCTCCACCACGCCGGCCGAGAAGACCGATGTGCTCGACGCCGTCGACGCGGAATACGACGACGATCACGGTGACGAGCGCTACGGCGGTCCGGCGCGTAAGGAGGACTCACCGAAGGGCGATCAGGTCACGGCCTGACCGTCAGAACAGCTTGAACTCGTTGTCCTCGGTGCCGCGCAGCTTGTCGTAGTCGAGCGTCACGCACCGGATCCCCCGATCGTTGGCCAGAGTCTTGGCCTGAGGCTTGATCGCCTGTGCCGCGAACACTCCGCTGACCGGTGCGATCGTCGCATCGCGGTTGAGCAGATCCAGATACCGCGTCAGCTGCTCCACACCGTCGATCTCGCCGCGTCGCTTGATCTCCACAGCGACGGTGTGGCCATCCGCGTCTCGGCAGAGGATGTCCACCGGCCCGATCGCGGTCATGTACTCGCGGCGGATGAGCGTGTAGCCGGCACCGAGCGTCTCGATGTGCTCGGCCAGCAGTTCCTGGAGGTGTGCCTCCACACCGTCCTTCACCAGTCCCGGGTCGAGCCCGAGTTCGTGGCTGCTGTCGTGATGGAATGCCGCGATGCTGATCCGCAGCTGCTCCCCCGCCTTGTTCTCGACCACCCAGACCGAGTCGATACCGTCGGCTCCGTCTGCCGCCGGCTCCTCGACGAGCCAGCACGGCGGGCTCATCCAGTTCAACGGCTTGTAGGCTCGGTCGTCGGCGTGAATGCTGACCGAACCGTCGGACTTGATCAAGATCAGCCGCTTCGACATCGGCAGATGGGCGGTGAGCCGACCGACGTAGTCGACCTGGCAATCGGCAATCACAAGACGCACCTCAGCGAGTGTAGTGGAGACCCCCGACGCGCCCGAACAGCCTTGCCGAGCCGTATCCGAGTCACGAACGTTTCGACTCGCTTCGCTCGCTCAACCAGCCTGAAGGGGGTGCTCCCTCAACCGGCCTGCGGGAAGTGCTCTCCGACTCCTCGAGGTTTGTCGAGTAGGCGGGTGAGCGTAGCGAGCACGCCGTATCGAGACCACTCTGCCCGTCGTGCGGTGGTTTCGACTCGCTTCGCTCGCTCAACCAGCCTAAGAGGGTGCGCGCTCGACCGGCGTGGAATCGCCGGCTCCCTCGAGGTTTGTCGAGTAGGTGGGTGAGCGTAGCGAGCACGGCGTATCGAGACCAGTCTCCCGTCGTGTGGTGGTTTCGACTCGCTTCGCTCGCTCAACCAGCCTGAAGAGTGCGCGTTCGCGGTCCGTCAGGCGCGCCGTACCCCAGACACCACTCGCCGGCCGGGGGTCACGTCCCGGGAAATGGGTTGAGCCCCGATCAGACGGGGTCTGATCGGGGCTCAACAAGTTGTGTTCGGCGGTGTCCTACTCTCCCACACCCATTACAGTGCAGTACCATCGGCGCAGGTGGGCTTAGCTTCCGGGTTCGGAATGGGACCGGGCGTTTCCCCACCGCTATAGCCGCCGTAACAATATGAAACTATCCACACCACAACCCCCACCCAGGGGAATCATGGTTTGTGTGTTGTTTCAGAAGTACATAGTGGATGAACGAGCAAACATTCTGTGTGCGTGTAACAATCACCGAAACCGACTCACACAACCTCGTGATTCGTTGAATCCGAAAAAACAAATTGTTGGTGAGTGTTGTTGGTAAGTCCTCGGCCGATTAGTACCGGTCACCTGAACACATTACTGTGCGTACAGTTCCGGCCTATCAACCCCATCATCTGTAGGGGGCCTTACCCCACCCGAAGGTGGGTGAGAAACCTCATCTTGGAACAGGCTTCCCGCTTAGATGCTTTCAGCGGTTATCCCTTCCGAACGTAGCTAACCAGCAGTGCTCCTGGCGGAACAACTGGCACACCAGAGGTTCGTCCGTCCCGGTCCTCTCGTACTAGGGACAGGTTTCCTCAAGTTTCTACACGCGCGCGGCGGATAGAGACCGAACTGTCTCACGACGTTCTAAACCCAGCTCGCGTGCCGCTTTAATGGGCGAACAGCCCAACCCTTGGGACCTACTCCAGCCCCAGGATGCGACGAGCCGACATCGAGGTGCCAAACCATCCCGTCGATATGGACTCTTGGGGAAGATCAGCCTGTTATCCCCGGGGTACCTTTTATCCGTTGAGCGACACCGCTTCCACATGCCGGTGCCGGATCACTAGTCCCGACTTTCGTCCCTGCTCGACATGTACGTCTCACAGTCAAGCTCCCTTGTGCACTTACACTCAACACCTGATTGCCATCCAGGCTGAGGGAACCTTTGGGCGCCTCCGTTACACTTTAGGAGGCAACCGCCCCAGTTAAACTACCCACCAGGCACTGTCCCTGAACCCGATCAGGGTCCGAGGTTAGAAGCCCAATACGATCAGAGTGGTATTTCAACAACGACTCCACCCACACTAGCGTGCCGGCTTCACAGTCTCCCACCTATCCTACACAAACCGCACCGAACACCAATACCAAGCTATAGTGAAGGTCCCGGGGTCTTTTCGTCCTGCCGCGCGTAACGAGCATCTTTACTCGTACTGCAATTTCGCCGAGCCTGTGGTTGAGACAGCAGAGAAGTCGTTACGCCATTCGTGCAGGTCGGAACTTACCCGACAAGGAATTTCGCTACCTTAGGATGGTTATAGTTACCACCGCCGTTTACTGGGGCTTAAATTCTCAGCTTCACCACCCCGAAAGATGATTAACCGGTCCTCTTAACCTTCCAGCACCGGGCAGGCGTCAGTCCGTATACATCGTCTTACGACTTCGCACGGACCTGTGTTTTTAGTAAACAGTCGCTTCTCTCTGGTCTCTGCGACCACCACCAGCTCAGAGTGCAAGACCCATCACCGGTCGTGGTCCCCCTTCTCCCGAAGTTACGGGGGCAATTTGCCGAGTTCCTTAACCACAGTTCACTCGATCGCCTTAGTATTCTCTACCTGACCACCTGTGTCGGTTTGGGGTACGGGCCGTGTACCAACTCACTAGAGGCTTTTCTCGACAGCATAGGATCACCGAATTCACCACAACGGCTACGCATCACCTCTCAGGCTCAATAAGACACGGATTTGCCTATGTCTCACCCTACAGGCTTACACCAACTATTCCACCAGTTGGCCCGGCTACCTTCCTGCGTCACCCCATCGCTTGACTACTACACCCAAGGTCCCACGCAGCCACCATCAGAGAAATCCGAAGAAATCAACGACAGCTTTTGGATGGTTAGTACAGATGATTCATCACTGGGCGCGGATACACGGGTACGGGAATATCAACCCGTTGTCCATCGACTACGCCTGTCGGCCTCGCCTTAGGTCCCGACTCACCCTGGGCGGATTAACCTGGCCCAGGAACCCTTGGTCATCCGGCGGACAAGTTTCTCACTTGTCTTTCGCTACTCATGCCTGCATTCTCACTCCCACACCCTCCACAACTGGATCACTCCGCTGCTTCCACGGATGCAGGACGCTCCCCTACCCACCCACACCACTACACACCCACCCGCAGGCAGGCATGGATGAAATGTGTGAGTGCCGCGGCTTCGGCGGTGTACTTGAGCCCCGCTAAATTGTCGGCGCAGAATCACTTGACCAGTGAGCTATTACGCACTCTTTCAAGGGTGGCTGCTTCTAAGCCAACCTCCTGGTTGTCTCAGCGACCCCACATCCTTTTCCACTTAGTACACGCTTAGGGGCCTTAGCCGGCGATCTGGGCTGTTTCCCTCTCGACTACGAAGCTTATCCCCCGCAGTCTCACTGCCACGCTCTCACTTACCGGCATTCGGAGTTTGGCTGACGTCAGTAACCTGATAGGGCCCATCGGCCATCCAGTAGCTCTACCTCCAGTAAGAAACACGCAACGCTGCACCTAAATGCATTTCGGGGAGAACCAGCTATCACGGAGTTTGATTGGCCTTTCACCCCTACCCACAACTCATCCCCTCCATTTTCAACTGAAGTGGGTTCGGGCCTCCACAACCTCTTACAGCTGCTTCACCCTGGCCATGGGTAGATCACTCCGCTTCGGGTCTAGACCCAGCGACTCAACACGCCCTATTCAGACTCGCTTTCGCTACGGCTACCCCACACGGGTTAACCTCGCCACTGAGCACTAACTCGCAGGCTCATTCTTCAAAAGGCACGCCATCACCCACCACCCCAAAAGGGTGCGCAGGCTCTGACGGATTGTAAGCGTCCGGTTTCAGGTACTATTTCACTCCCCTCCCGGGGTACTTTTCACCTTTCCCTCACGGTACTAGTCCGCTATCGGTCACCAGAAAGTATTTAGGCTTACCGGGTGGTCCCGGCAGATTCACAGCAGATTCCACGAGCCCGCTGCTACTTGGGAACAATCGAAGCCAGTCAACACGCTTTCAGCTACGGGACTCTCACCCACTACGGCAGACCATTCCAGGCCACTTCACCTAACATGTCGATTTATCACTGACCCACCGCACGGCAGCACGATGAACGATCACCCCACAACCCCACACGCACAACCCCTGCCGAGTATCACATACGCATGGTTTAGCCTCCTCCGCTTTCGCTCGCCACTACTCACGGAATCACACTTGTTTTCTCTTCCTGTGGGTACTGAGATGTTTCACTTCCCCACGTTCCCTCCACACCCGCTATACATTCACGAGTGGGTAACACCACATCACTGGTGCTGGGTTTCCCCATTCGGACACCCTCGGATCACAGCTCGTTTGACAACTCCCCGAGGACTATCGCGGCCTACCACGTCCTTCATCGGCTCCTGGTACCAAGGCATCCACCGAACGCCCTCAAACACTTACAACAACACCCACAAACACACCCCACACACCAAACAGTGCCCGAGACGCGAATGCGGACAACAAACAAAAACAACGATCACAACACGCGATCGCACAAACCAGAATCGAAATTGCAGAACACACAACCCAACAAGAACACCAAGGAACTCGCCGGGCTAGATGCTCGCATCCACTATGCACTTCTCAAACAACACACACCCACCACCCCCAACACCCCACAAACTCCGGGGCGGAAAACAGTGAGCACCAAGACAACCCGCGCAGAACGCGTGTTCCCTCAGAACCCCGATAGTGTGCTTCGTCCACAACCGCAATCACTCACGGTCGACCACCCGCCGGCCCGCCCGCATCTCGCAGGCCACCGACAAACAAATGATGGTTTCTTGTGTTTCACCCATGAACAAACACCGACCCGATACACATTCGGCACCAGCATCGACGTGTTGTTTGCTCCTTAGAAAGGAGGTGATCCAGCCGCACCTTCCGGTACGGCTACCTTGTTACGACTTCGTCCCAATCGCCGATCCCACCTTCGACAGCTCCCTCCACAAGGGTTAGGCCACCGGCTTCGGGTGTTACCGACTTTCATGACGTGACGGGCGGTGTGTACAAGGCCCGGGAACGTATTCACCGCAGCGTTGCTGATCTGCGATTACTAGCGACTCCGACTTCATGGGGTCGAGTTGCAGACCCCAATCCGAACTGAGACGCGCTTTAAGGGATTCGCTCCACCTCACGGTCTCGCAGCCCTCTGTACGCGCCATTGTAGCATGTGTGAAGCCCTGGACATAAGGGGCATGATGACTTGACGTCATCCCCACCTTCCTCCGAGTTGACCCCGGCAGTCTCCTGCAAGTCCCCGGCATAACCCGCTGGCAATACAGGACAAGGGTTGCGCTCGTTGCGGGACTTAACCCAACATCTCACGACACGAGCTGACGACAGCCATGCACCACCTGTACACCAACCACAAGGGGGGCCGTATCTCTACGGCTTTCTGGTGTATGTCAAACCCAGGTAAGGTTCTTCGCGTTGCATCGAATTAATCCACATGCTCCGCCGCTTGTGCGGGCCCCCGTCAATTCCTTTGAGTTTTAGCCTTGCGGCCGTACTCCCCAGGCGGGGTACTTAATGCGTTAGCTACGGCACGGAACTCGTGAAATGAGCCCCACACCTAGTACCCACCGTTTACGGCGTGGACTACCAGGGTATCTAATCCTGTTCGCTCCCCACGCTTTCGCTCCTCAGCGTCAGTTACTACCCAGAGACCCGCCTTCGCCACCGGTGTTCCTCCTGATATCTGCGCATTTCACCGCTACACCAGGAATTCCAGTCTCCCCTGTAGTACTCAAGTCTGCCCGTATCGCCTGCACGCCTGCAATTGAGTTGCAGAATTTCACAGACGACGCGACAAACCGCCTACGAGCTCTTTACGCCCAGTAATTCCGGACAACGCTCGCACCCTACGTATTACCGCGGCTGCTGGCACGTAGTTGGCCGGTGCTTCTTCTCCAGGTACCGTCACTTACGCTTCGTCCCTAGCGAAAGAGGTTTACAACCCGAAGGCCGTCATCCCTCACGCGGCGTCGCTGCATCAGGCTTGCGCCCATTGTGCAATATTCCCCACTGCTGCCTCCCGTAGGAGTCTGGGCCGTGTCTCAGTCCCAGTGTGGCCGATCACCCTCTCAGGTCGGCTACCCGTCGTCGCCTTGGTAGGCCATTACCCCACCAACAAGCTGATAGGCCGCGGGCCCATCCTGAACCGCAAAAGCTTTCCACCACCAACCATGCAATCAGTGGTCCTATCCGGTATTAGACCCAGTTTCCCAGGCTTATCCCAGAGTCCAGGGCAGATCACCCACGTGTTACTCACCCGTTCGCCACTCGAGTACCCAGCAAGCTGGGCCTTTCCGTTCGACTTGCATGTGTTAAGCACGCCGCCAGCGTTCGTCCTGAGCCAGGATCAAACTCTCCAACAAAAAATGCAGAAACCACAAGATTTCAACACAAAGCCAGAAAACAGAACCTGACCAAATCCAAAAAACTGACATGGTAAAAAATTCATCCAAAACACTCACCAACCCCCCAAAAGGGCCGGCAAGCACAATCTGTCCAAAAATCTCCCACGCCACAAAACAAAAAAATAGTGGCACAAGAAATCCAAAACACACTATCGAGTTCTCAAAGAACACACACCCACCAGAACCAACCCCCACAAACAAGGGCCGAACACCAGCAGACATCTGCAATTAACTGTCAGCCACCCCGTCTCCGAGGCGACCTTCCCAGCCTACCAGACCGGAATCCTCCCTGCAACCGCGACATTCTCGAACTCCGAAGAAGAACGGGAAGTCCGCCAGACGCAGGACCGCTACTCTACCCCCACCACCCCGGCAAGATCAACTCACCGACCGGAAGGACATTTCGCTCGCCAGCACCGACGCGCTGACCTGCAATAAGTTACGCAGCGCGGCCCGGAAGGTCAAATCGCCAGGTCGCGAGAGTGAACATTCGGCGGTTTCCGCAGGTCGACGGTCGCAGACCTGTACTTTCGGTCAGCTCCCACGACCGTTGGGTCAGTTACCCCGAGGGCGCCACCGTCTTAGCGTCGGAGAATGAGCACCGCCACCGCACTCCCAGCCGCTCTATCTGCGCCGACACGTGGCTTGGTCGTCGAGACCGTGTCCGGCCGCTCGGCACTCGCCGGTTTCCGAGGATCCGGTCGGCTGAGGTGGCGACGATCCGGCGATCTGCTCGAGCTGGCGCACCCCTACGGTCCACGCGACATCAGCGATTCGGTGGTTGTCGGCGAACTCACCGCGCTGGTGTCGGCCGGCGCGATCGCCGGCCAGGAGGAGTTCGAGGCTGCGGCGGTCGAACTCATCACCGGGTGCACCGCCGATTCGGACGAGGCCTGGGTCGCCTTCTATCGCAACTCAGTCCGGGAACTCCGTGATGGCTCAGTGCCGTTCAGTCCGATCCATCGCCGCGCTCGCGGCCTTCTCGTCGGCGAATCCGTCCTCGAGGTGGGCTCGTGCTTCGGCTTCTTCGCCCTGCAGTGCGCCGGCGACGGATTCGCGGTGACGGCCACCGACATCTGCCAGGGCGCCCTGGACCTCCTCGGCCGCGCCTCGTCGAGCCTGAATCTCCCGGTGACGACCGTCCCGGGCGATGTTCGCCGCCTGCCTTTCACTGATGACAGTTTCGACACAGTGACGATACTGCATCTTCTGGAGCACCTCCCCGCAGACGATGTCTGCACCGCGATCGCCGAATGTTGCCGGGTCGCGCGGAGTCGCGTGGTGGTCGCGGTGCCGTACGAGGATGAAGTGTGTCCCCACTTCGGCCACCTCGAGCTGCTCCGCGAGGCCGACCTCCGGCAGTGGGCGCAGGCGGTCGGTGAGCACCGCACGACGATCTTCGCCGACCACGGTGGCTGGCTCGTCATCGACCTGTAGACGAAGACGGCCGTCATTCACCGCCGGGGTCGCGATCAGATCAGTCCGCGCTTGCTCGCGACGTACACCGCGTCCGTGCGCTTCGAGACCCCGAGCTTCCGGATCACATTGCGGATGTGGAACTTCACCGTCGATTCCGAGATGAACAGCGTTCTGCCGATCTCGGCATTCGATTTTCCGTCCGCCAGCAGCTTGAGTACTTCGCGTTCGCGGTCGGTGAGATCCGCCGGCGCCTCGTGCTCACCGGACACGGTGCGGAGCACGATCGCGGCACTCCGCGGGTCGAAGGCGCTTCCGCCCGTCGAGACGGTGCGGATGGCGCGGATCAGTTCGGTGGTGTCGACGTCCTTGACCACGTACCCCTTGGCGCCGGCGCGGACGGCCCGCACCACCAGATCGTCGTCGAGGAACGTGGTGAGCACCAGAGTCGCGACCCCGGGATTCCGCTTGGCTATCTCCCGGATCAGGCGCAGACCCTCGTATTCGGTACCCGCCGTGAGCTTGAGATCCACCACGACCACATCGGGCGCACAGTGGGCGATCTCGGCCAGCGCGGCGTCGAAGGTTCCGGCCTCGCCGACCACCACCACGTCGTCGTCCCGCTCCAGCAACGACCGCAGGCCTTCGCGCAGCAACGCGTGATCATCGATCAGGACCGTACGTATCGGTGCACCCATCAGATCTCCTCCTCCACCGAGTCGCCGGAACCCGGCGGAACGAGCGGCAACACGGCGGCGATCCGCACGCCACCGAGCCGCGACCTGCGGATACGCAGAGTCCCGCCGAGTTCTTCGGCCCGAGACGCCATGTTCGCCAATCCCCGATGACGGCCGGCCGCGCGGTCTCCGGCCAGTGCTGCCCGCAGAACCGAACGCAGGTCGTCGGGATCTCCGGCCCCGTCGTCGTCCACCCACAGCGTCACCCGCTCATCGGTGTAGCCGAAGGTGACGTTCACCCGTTCGGCCTCGGAGTGCACGGCGGCATTGAACAAGGACTCCCCCGCGATCCGCAGCACGGCGTGCTGGAGGTCGCCGGAGAGCTCGCGCGGCCGCCCACGGACGGTCACTGACGTCTGTGTGTCGGCAGGCATGTGCAGGGCGCACAATTCATCGAGGGTCTCGGCGATGCTGGGCGCCGGTGTCCGCGCATCGGCGAGCGTGTAGATCGCGTTCCGCAACTGCTCCATCGCGTCGCGAGTGAGCCGGACCGCCTTGTCGACGTGGTCGGCTGCCGGACCCGACACCGACGGGCGGCACAGTTCCATCTGCAGCCCGGCCGAGAGAACCGACTGACCGACCGAGTCGTGCAGCTCGCGCGCGATGCGCGCCCGCTCGCCGCCCAAGAGTGCGGTGCGCTGGGCCGCGGACAGCTCGCGCTGGGTCCGGAGCAGTTCCGAGTTCCGCTCCGCGAGTTCCTCAGCCCGACGGTCGGTCTCCGCGAACAGCGCGGCATTCACCATCGCCACAGTTGCCTGACCGGCGAGGATGCGTAGAACCATGAGATCGGCCGGGTCGACGTCGCGGTCGGCGGGCGTCCACGCCGACAGTCCGCCCACCACTCGCCCGTCCAATTCGACCGGCACATGGATGTGGTGCTCGGAGACGATCGGGCCGTGAAGGACATCGCGTTCGCCGCGCAGGACGTCGTTGAGCCTGTTGAGCACCTGATCGGGCAGATCCGTCGGCTCGGTCGCGATCCGGACGCCCTCGAAGGCCATGATCCGCCCGTCCCCCGACGCGATCAGGTGCCGCGGGGTGGTCTTGCCCAACTGACCGTCGGCCAGCGCGAACAGCACCCAGTCGGCGCCGAGATGGTCTCGTACCGTCTCCACCACCGCGACCACCAGTGCCTCGGGCCCCTCGGCGGTCTGCACCAGCGCCTTCGAGATCCCCTCCAACGCGGTCATCACCCGGCTCAGGCGCGCCGCCGTGCCCCGGAACTGCGCGTAGTGCCCGCCTTTGACGGTGCGCAGGCCGACGAGGCTGGCGAGGTCCGGTTCCTTCTCGGGCACGGTCACATCGCCTGCCGGTACAGGTCGAGGATCGCGGCCTCCTCCGGCCGCCGCGGGTTGGTGATCATGCACGAATCCGCCAGAGCGTGCGAGGTGAGCAGATCCAGGTCACCGGACCGCACGCCGAGGGGCGACAACGTGTCGGGCATGCCGACCCGCGCCGCGAGCCGTGCGACGGCGTCGGCCAGCCGGTCGGCCACGGCCCGCGGGTCTCCCGACGTCGCCAGCCCGACGGCGTCGGCGAGTTGCACGAAGTCGTCCGCGCACACCACGGCGTTGTAGCGGATGACGTGCGGCAACAGGACGGAATTGATGGTGCCGTGCGGGGCGTCGCAGTATCCGCCGACCGGGTGGCTCATAGCGTGGGCGGCGCCGAGGATCGCGTTGGTGAACGCCATACCGGCCCGCAGCGACGCCAGCGCCATCTCCTCGCCGGCTCCGGCGTCGCGCGGGTCGTCGACCAGCCGTTCCAGGTTATTCCACACTCCGCTGAGCGACTCGAGCGCGAGCGAGTCCGTGAGCCTACCGTGAGCCAGGGACACGTACGCCTCGACGCAATGGGTGAGCGTGTCCATCCCCGCCTGCGCGGTCACTTCCGGCGGTGCGGTGGTGAGCAGCGTCGGATCGATCACCGTCACATTCGGCACCAACGTGCGCCCGATGATGGTGACCTTGGTCCGCCGCTCGGGATCGTTGATGATGCAGAACTGAGAGACGTCGGCCCCGCTGCCGGCTGTGGTCGGCACTGCGACCAGCGGCGGCAGCGGCCGCACCGCACGGTCGATGCCCTCGTACTCGAGGATCACCCCGCCGTTCGACGCGAGCACGGCGACGCCCTTGGCCGTGTCGATCACCGATCCCCCTCCGAGGGCGATGAGGCCGTCGGCACCGTGTGCGCGATACGCGGCGAAGCCGTCGGCCACCTCGCCCGCCCGAGGGTTCGGCGTCACGTCCAGATACGACGCCGGACTCAGACCCTGGGCACGGAGGTCGTCGAGCAGTGCGCCGTACCAGGGCGCGGCCTCCAGGCGGCGGTCGGAGACCACCAGCGGTCGGCGGACCCCGAGCCCGGCGACGGCCACGGCGGCCTCCGGGAACGATCCGGGGCCGAGCACGATCTCCGGCGTGTGAAACTTCGCGACGCTGGTGGTGGCGCGCCGCGGCGCCCGGTCACCGTTCACCGATCACCTCCTGTTCGCCGGTGACGCTACCCCGCTCAGCGCAGCGCCGCGCCGAGTTCATCGCACCGGGTGAGGATCTCTTCACCGTCGCGCGCGCTCACGACACCGGCACAGTGTTCGGCGTAATCGCCTAGCGCACAACCGGTTTGGTTCCAGTATCGGGAGGGTTCCGGCGTCAGCCAGGCCACTCGGTAAGCGCGGCGCGCGATCTCGGCGAAGAGGTCCACCCGGGGATCGAAGGCGTTGCTCCGTCCGTCCCCGACCACCAGCACGCTGGTCCGCCGGGAGAGCAGGTCGCCGAAGCGGTCGAGCACGGCGGCCCAGGTGCGTCCGTAGTCGCTCGTCGCGGCGAGGTCGAGACCGTCGGCGGCCAGGACTGCCGCCAGAGCGTCGTCGGTGTCGGCGGCCCGCAGAGCCGGCGTCACAAGCACCGGATCGTCGACGAAGGCCATCACCTCGCATCGATCGCCGAAGCGGTGCAGGGTCTGAGCGAGCCGCAGGATGAAGCCGGCGACCGGGCGCACCGATAGGGAGACGTCCACGATCACCAACAGTCGCACCGGCCCGGGCACGGTCCGGCGTCGCCACAGGTCGACGGGAATCCCGTCGGTCGCGATCGCCGCGCGCATGGTGGCTCGCATGTCCAGACGGCCGGTGTCGGCGAGTCGGGGAACCCGTCTCGGAGCTCCTCGCATCCGCTGGACCAGCCGATGACAGGCCCGATCGAGATCGGCCTGGTCGCGGTGTTCGACGGCAGTCCCGGCCGGATCGGCCGCCACCGTCTCGATCCGCTCCGACAGTGCGTCGACGAACCGCGCGAGGGCTTCCTCCAGCGCCTCGCGCCGTTCGGCGCCGAGCCCGGCGACCTGGTCGCACGGACCGTCCTGCTCGTACGCCGTCCGGCCGTCACCCGCGCCGAGCGCGCGCAGCAGACTGGCCGCGTCGGCCAGCGACAGCGCGCCGCCCTGGACGCGCGCGGTGCTCGCGACCAGTTCTCCGACGTCCGCGGCAGCGGCGTGGTCGACATCGATCGTGTACGTCGCACCGCTGCTCACGTTGTCCGATTCGGTCGCGACCTGCAGTTCCTCGGTGCCGGACGAGACGGAGAAATCGTCGTCCTCGCGGTGCGAGCTCTCGCCCGTCCGTTCGGCGGCATCGGGATCGTCGATCATCAGATCGCCGATCTCCTCGGTGTGCTCGTCGGCACCGATCATCCGTCCGGCGCCGGTGAAGTCCTCGTCCCAGGCGACGTCGTCGGGCAGATCGTTGACGACGGTCCGCACCTTCGGCCGATCGGCGGCCGTCTCCTCGGGCCGGCCGAGACCGAAGTAGGTCGCGAACGCACGCTCGAACATCGGCTGCTCGTGCGAGTACTTCACGCTGGCGCACCGGAGCCCCGTCCGGAGGCGATCGAGATCGGCCGCTCCGACGATGTCCATCACACGCCGGATCTCGATCACCTCCGCGGGCGACGCCGGGAGGCCGTGGGCTCGCAGCGTGTGGCCGAAGGCCACGGCGAGACCGTCGAGCACGGTCATCGCCGCGCTCCGGCACCGGACCGGGCCCGGCCGGCACCGAAGGCGGTGGCGGTCCCCGAACCCGTCACGCCCGAACCCGCCGTCCCCGATCCGGCCTTCGCACCCGATCCGAGATCGGACGCGAGGAGCCGTCGCACCTGGTCGAGGTCGGTGCCGAACTTCACCAGCAACGACATCAACGCCGGGTCGCCGTCACCGGCTCGCCGATCACCCAGGAGTGCCGCGGCCCGCGCCGCGTCGATCACCTCGGCGATCGACGGACTCTTGCGGAGCGGGAGTTCGCGGAGCCGGCGCGCCAGATCGACGACGTCGGCGACCACCGCCTCGGGCACCCCGGGCGCCCGCACCGCCACGATGCGCTGCTCCCGCTCGGCCGTCGGGTACGACACCTGGAAGTGCAGACACCGCCGCTTGAGCGCGGGCGAGAGCTCCCGGGTGTCGTTGGAGGTGAGGATCACCCACGGCGCCGACCGCGCGACGAAGGTGCCGAGTTCGGGAACGGTCACCTGGCGTTCGGCGAGCACCTCCAGCATCACCGCCTCCATCGCCTCGTCCGTGCGGTCGATCTCGTCGACCAAGAGCACCGTCGGCGCCGTGGACATGATGGCCGCGAGGAGCGGACGCGGCACCAGGAAGTCCTCGGTGTACACGCCGACGTCGGTTCGCGCGAGCGCCGACGACGCGGCCGAGAGCGTCTCGTGGGCCGCCAGTTCGTCGCTGATGCGGTCACGGAGCATCTGCACGTGCAGCAGTTGGCGTGCGTAGTCCCACTCGTACAGCGCCCGCGCGTCGTCGAGGCCCTCGTAGCACTGGAGCCTGATGAGTTCCCGGCCCGACGCCGCGGCGAGGGCCTTCGCCAGCTCCGTCTTCCCGACGCCGGCCGGGCCCTCCAGCAGCAACGGACGGTCGAGCAGGGTCGCGAGGTGCAGCACCACCGCGAGGTCCGGCTCGATCAGATAACCCTGCGCCTCCAGCGACGCGGTCAGGTCGTCGACCGTCTCGAACTGCGCGATCGGTTCGCCGTCCCGCGGTTCGGCAGGCACAGGCTTCCTCGTCTTCGTCGTCTCCATCACGGCACGTATCTCCTCGTCCTGCTCGACCGTCGCGATCAGTAGCTTCCGGTCATCGCGTGGCGGATCATCGGAATCTGCGACTCGACCGTGCATTCGCGCGGATTGGCCGGCGTGCACCAGTCCTCCATCATGTGCTCGGAGATGGTGCGGATCATCTCGTCGGAGGTGTCGATCGACGAGCCGCGGCCTTCGTACTTGCCCGTGTTCATCCGGTTCTTCTGGTAGGTGTCGGGGTGCACCGAGCCGAAGTTGTCGGGAATGCCGAGGTCCTTCGACAGCCGGATCGCGGCCTCGACCGCGGCGTCGGCCGCCTGCACCGTCGTCATGTTGCGGGTGTCGACGCCCATCAGCGGAGCGATCTCGGCGAATCGCTCGTACCGCGCCGGCAGGTTGTACTCCCACACGCGCGGCAACGCGATCGCGTTGTTCAGTCCGTGATGCAGGTCGAAGTACGCGCTGACCGCATGCGACATCGAGTGGATCTGGCCGAGACCGCCCGAGTTGAACGCCTGGGCCGCGATGTACTGGGCGTGCATCATGCCGGTCCGTGCCTCCAGGTTGTGGGGGTCGTAGACGGCGGTGGGCAGGTGTTTCGCGATCAGCTCGATCGAGTACTTGGCGTTCCCCAGCGAGGGCGCGAAGTCCAGTCGCGAGACGTACGGCTCACTGGCGTGTGCGAGGACGTCGAAACCGCAGTACGCGGTGAACTCCTGCGGGCACGAGTAGTAGAGCAACGGATCGTCCATCGCCAGATCCACCAGGCAGGTGTCGTCGAAGGCCACCCACTTGTGCGGCTTGTCCATGTCGGAGGTGTCGGTGATGACGTACGCCCACGACGTCTCCGAACCCGTGCCCGCGGTGGTCGAGACCGCGATGTGCTTCGGGTTCTCCTTATTGGTGGCCTTGGAGAAGCCTTCGAACTCGTTGATGTTGCGGCCGTCGTGCGCGATCACCATTCGCGCGCCCTTCGCCGCATCGTGGCTCGAGCCGCCGCCGACCGAGATGATCCCGTCGCACTTCTCCGACTGGTAGCGAGCCGCGGCGTCCATCGCGTTGGTGTCCTTCGGGTTCGACTGCACCTCGTCGAACAGGACCACGTCGACGCCCTGGTACTCGATCTTCCCGGTCAGCTCCTCGATGATCCCGGAACCGCGCAGGCCGGTCGTCATCAACAGCACGCGGGTCATGCCGAGTTCCTTGGCTTCGACACCGAGCATGTCGTGCGCGCCGACGCCGAGCTTCGCCTTCGGGAACGGGTGGAACTCCTTGATCGGGAAGTCCCAGATCTGATTCAGCTCGATTGCCATGGGCTGGTCAACTCCTTCTGTCGGGGATGCGGTGCACCCCGTTGCCGAAACGGTCCCCACCAGCGTGTTCCCCGTCACATCATGGCGACAAGGGGCCCTGACCCGGCGCCGAGAGGATCAGCCCGAGCGGATGGGAGACGCACCTGGCCGTTCGGACAGGTTCTGCGTTGAAGGAGGGCGAACGACGAAGGGCGTTCAGCCGGAGACGCGCTCGATCTTGCCGCCGAGCGCGCTCAGCTGCTCTTCGAAGTTCGGGTACCCGCGGTCGATGTGCTCCACGTCGTGCACCTCGGTGACGCCGTCGGCGACCAGACCCGCCAGCACCAGACCGACGCCGGCACGGATGTCGGACGACCACACCGGCGCGCTCGAAAGCGTCTCGACACCGCGGATCACCGCGTGGTGCCCGTCGGTGCGGGCGTCGGCGCCGAGCCGCACCATCTCCTCGACGAACCGGAAGCGCGCCTCGAAGACGTTCTCGGTGATCATCGACATGCCCTCGGAGACGGCCGCCAGCCCGATCGCCATCGGCTGCATGTCGGTCGGGTAGCCCGGATACGGCAGCGTCGCGGTGTTCACCGCCACCGGCCGGCCTGCCTGCACCACGCGGAAACCGTCGTCGAACCGCTCCACCGTGGACCCCGCGTCTTCGAGCTTCTTCAACACGAGTCGGAGATGATCAGGGTCCACGCCGCGCACCCGGATGTCGCCGCGGGTCATCGCCGCAGCCACTCCCCAGGTTCCGGCGACGATCCGGTCGCCGACCACGTGGTGGCGGGTCGGGCTCAGCGACCGCACGCCGGTGACAGTGAGCGTGGGCGAGCCGACGCCGTCGATTCGGGCGCCCATCTGGATCAACATCTCACAGAGGTCGACGATCTCCGGTTCGCGAGCGGCGTTGTCGATGGTCGTGACGCCCTCGGCGAGCACGGCCGCCATCAGGATGTTCTCGGTGGCTCCCACCGAGGGGAACTCCAGCGCGACCGCCGCACCGGTGAGTTCCTCGGCCTCGGCGACCACGCAGCCGTGCTCGATCGCACTCTGTGCCCCCAGCGCGCGCAGTCCGGCCTGGTGCATGTCGAGCGGCCGGGAACCGATGGCGTCACCGCCCGGCAGGGCCACCACCGCCCGGCGTCGCCGGGCCATCAGCGGGCCCAGCACACAGACCGAGGCGCGGAACTGCTTCACCGCGTCGAAGTCCGCGTGGTACTCGGGCTCGGCGGGCACGTCGATCACCACCACGTCGCCGTCGATCATCACCTCGGCGCCGAGTCCGCGCAGCACGTCCGCCATCAGCGGGACGTCGGCGATCTCGGGCGCATTGGTCAGAACTGTGCGGCCCTCCGCGAGCAGTGCCGCCGCCATGAGCTTCAGAACGCTGTTCTTGGCTCCCCCAACCGTCACCTCTCCCGCCAGCCGTGCCCCACCAGTAACCAAGTAGCGATCACTCACGCACACAGCTTATCGCCGGACGCGTAGGTTGACAGACATGGCAGTCCATCTCACGCGCATCTACACCCGCACCGGCGACGACGGGACCACCGGTCTCTCCGACTTCTCACGAGTCCCGAAGACCGACTCCCGAGTGGTCGCGTACGCCGACTGCGATGAGGCCAACGCGGCCATCGGAGCCGCTCTCACGCTCGCCGCGGACGTCCCGCCCGATATCGCGGAGGTCCTGACCACGGTCCAGAACGACCTCTTCGACGCCGGGGCCGATCTCTCCACCCCGGTCGTCGACGATCCGAAGTATCCGCCGCTGCGGATCGAACCGGAGTACATCGACGCGCTCGAAGCCTGGTGCGACTCCTTCGGCGCCGAGCTCGCTCCCCTGGACTCGTTCATCCTCCCCGGCGGTACCGGGCTGTCGGCGCTTCTGCACCAGGCGCGGGTGGTGACCAGGCGAGCCGAGCGCTCCGCCTGGGCGGCGATCGCCGAACATCCCGACGATTCGTCCGTGCTTCCGGCCAAGTACCTCAACCGGCTCTCCGACCTGCTCTTCATCCTGGCACGGGTCAGCAACGTGCGCGCCGGGGTCGGCGACGTCAAGTGGGTTCCGGGAGGCGACCGGAAGCGGTGAGGAGCGGGGCGCGCCCGGTATCAGGCGGCCGGACGACGCCGCTTGGACCGCTTCGGGGCACGCGCCTCGATCCACGACTGGAAGGCCGTGGAGACCGCCGGGCTCATGCCGATTTCGTAGCGGCCACCGGCACCGGAGCGCCCTATCGACAGCTCGACGATGGCGAAGTCGGCGTCCATGATCTCCAGTTCGGTGCCGACCGGGGCTCGGCGTCCCACGATCTCGATCCGGCGGCGCGAGAGGCTGACGGTGGGGCCCGGACGCAGGGAACTGAGGCGGTAGTACGCGAGGGCGTCGTCGCCGTACTGCACCGACCCGTGCCGCCAGCCCTGATCGGCGTCGGCGGGCAGCGACCGCAGCAGCACCGGAGTCCCGGCGCGCCGGACCTCGATCAGCCGGTAGACGACGCCTGCGGCCACGAACAGGCCGGCCACGACGACGCCGACGATCACCCATACCCACATCGGCACCGCATCAACCTCCTCACATGCAGGTATACACGACCGCGGATGAGCCCTTCCTGAGACGACGACAGCCGCCCTGCAGAGCAGGACGGCTGTCGTCGTCTAAATCACATCTGCTGCGCGCAATGTCGCAGTCTCCCGGTCAGCCCACGGCTTCCGCGGCGCGGACCCGGGACTTGGCCCGGAGGAACTCCGCGCTGCCCTCGTCGGCCGACTCCAGCACCGAGCGCTCGGCGGCGACATCGATGTCGGAGGCGAACTGCGCGTGCTCGGCGAGCACGGTGACCGACTCGCCGGTCACCGACAGGAATCCGCCCTGCACCGCGAACGCGGTCCGGTTTCCACCGGACTCGGTCACGACGACGCAGCCGCCGGGAGCGAGCTCAGCCAGCATCGGAGCGTGGCTCGCGAGAATGCCGAGTTCGCCGACGGTGGTCTGAGCCACGAGGAACGTCGCGTCGCCGGAGTACAGTTCCGAGTCCGGCGAGACGACCTCGAGTCGGAAAGTCTTGTCAGCCATGAGCAGCGACTACTTTCCGGCGATCTTCTTGGCTGCAGCCTCGACGTCGTCGAGCCCGCCGCAGCTGTTGAAGGCCTGCTCGGGCAGGTGATCGAACTCGCCCTTGCACACGCGGTCGAAGGCCTCGATGGTGTCCGACAGCGGGACGACCGAACCCTTCTGGCCGGTGAACTTCTCGGCGACCAGGAAGTTCTGGCCGAGGAACTTCTGCAGGCGACGGGCGCGCGCGACCGTGACCTTGTCCTCTTCCGAGAGCTCGTCCATACCGAGGATCGCGATGATGTCCTGCAGCTCCTTGTACTTCTGCAGGATGCGCTTGACCTCGTTGGCGACGCGGAAGTGCTCGTCGCCCACGATCGAGGCCTCGAGGATTCGCGAGGTCGAGGTCAGCGGATCCACGGCCGGGTAGATACCCAGCTGCGAGATCGGGCGCGAGAGCTCGGTGGTGGCGTCGAGGTGCGCGAACGTGGTCGCCGGCGCGGGGTCGGTGTAGTCGTCCGCGGGGACGTAGATCGCCTGCAGCGAGGTGATCGAACGGCCCTTGGTCGAGGTGATGCGCTCCTGCAGCTCGCCCATCTCGTCGGCCAGCGTGGGCTGGTAACCCACAGCCGAAGGCATACGGCCGAGCAGGGTCGAGACCTCGGAACCGGCCTGGGTGAAACGGAAGATGTTGTCGATGAACAGCAGCACGTCCTGGTGCTGCACGTCGCGGAAGTACTCGGCCATGGTCAGGGCCGAGAGAGCGACGCGCATACGCGTGCCCGGCGGCTCGTCCATCTGGCCGAACACCAGCGCGGTGTCCTGAAGAACGCCCATCTCCTCCATCTCGAGGTGGAGGTCGGTGCCCTCACGCGTACGCTCGCCGACGCCCGCGAACACCGAGGTGCCCGAGAACTCGCGAGCGATACGGGTGATCATCTCCTGGATCAGAACGGTCTTGCCGACACCGGCGCCACCGAACAGACCGATCTTGCCGCCCTTGACGTACGGGGTCAGCAGGTCGATGACCTTGATGCCGGTCTCGAGGATCTCGGTCTTGCCCTCGAGCTGATCGAAGGCCGGCGGCTTGCGGTGGATACCCCACTGCTCGCCGTCGCGACCGGTGCCCGGCGCATCCAGGCAGTCGCCCAGCGCGTTGAAGACGTGGCCCTTGACGACGTCACCGACGGGAACCGAGATCGGCTTGCCGGTGTCGACGACGGCCGCACCGCGGACGAGGCCGTCGGTGGGCTGCATCGAGACGGTGCGGACGACGTTGTCGCCGAGGTGCTGAGCGACCTCGAGCGTCAGGGTCTTCGCGACCGCCGGAAGGGTGACCTCCGCGTGCAGGGCGTTGAACAGGGCGGGAATGGCGCCGCGCGGGAACTCGACATCGACGACGGGGCCGATCACCCGGGCGACACGACCGGCTGTCGCGGACGCGGCCCCCGGCGTATCAGTGACTGCTGCAGTCATTGTTCTTCACTTTCCTTCAGGTGTGTCTTGTGTCGCGATCAGTTCGCCAGCGCTTCGACGCCGCCGACGATCTCGCTGATTTCCTGGGTGATCTGCGCCTGACGGGCCGCGTTGGCCTGACGGGACAGGTTCCTCTCGAGCTCGGTCGCGTTGTCGGTCGCCGCCTTCATGGCGGTGCGACGTGCCGCATTCTCCGATGCCGCCGACTCGAGCAGCGCAGCGAAGATCCGCGATGCCACGTACTTCGGCAACAGCGCGTCGAGCAGTTCCTTGGCCTCGGGCTCGAACTCCACCTCGGCGCTCACCTCGGCGTTGGCGGAGTCCTCGAGGATGTCCTCCCCCATGTTCAACTGCTCGATCTCGAACTCGACGTCGATCGGCGCCATCCGGCGCACCACCGGCTTCTGCGTCAGCATCGACACGAAACGCGTGTAGACGATGTGCAGTTCGTCGACGCCCTCGATCTCGCCGCCCTCGGGCAGCGCCACCGACTCACCGGATCCGGCCAGGAAGGAGTCCACGAGATGGTGGACCGCGTCGGCGCTGTCGGAGAACTTCGGCTGCTGGGAGAACCCGGACCAGCCGGCGGCCACCGGACGGTCACGGAAGGTGTAGTACCCGATGCCCTTGCGGCCCATCACGTACACGACCGGTTCCTTGCCCTCGCTGCGGAGCAACGAGAGGAGTTCCTCGGTCTCCTTCAGCACGTTCGAGTTGTACCCGCCGCACTGACCGCTGTCGCTGGTGACGACCAGGACCGCGGCGCGGCGCGGGTTCTCCCGATCGACCAGCAGCGGGCTGTCCAGGGACGTGGAGGCGTTCGCCAGCGTCGTGACGACCCGGGTGATCTCCTGGGCGTAGGGACGGGCGGCAGCCACCCGTGCCTGAGCCTTGGTGATCCGCGAGGTCGCGATCAGCTCCTGCGCCTTCGTGATCTTCTTCGTCGATTGAATCGACTTGATCCGTGAGCGCAGCTCCCGAATGGTTGCCATGTTACTTCAGCTTCTTCGTCACTCGGATCGTCTCGGACTCGACGTCCTCGGACGCCAGCGGGTCGGCCTCGACCTCGACGACACGGCTGCCGTCAGAGGCGATGAAGCCGGCCTTGAAGTTGTTCGTGGCGGTCGCGAGCGCGGCCTTGTCCTCGTCGGTGAGCTTCTTGCCGCCGGCGATGTTGCTGTACACGCCGGAGGCGGTGTGCCGCAGATCGCCGAGGAGCTCGGCCTCGAAGCGACGGATGTCGGCCACCGGCACCGAGTCCATGAAGCCCTCGCCGCAGAGGTACAGCGAGACGATCTGGTCCTCGACGGCGACCGGGCTGTACTGATCCTGCTTGAGCAGTTCCACCCAGCGGGCACCGCGCTCGAGCTGTGCCTTCGACGCGGCGTCCAGGTCCGAGGCGAAGGCCGAGAAGGCCTCCAGCTCACGGAACTGCGCGAGTTCCAGACGCAGCGAGCCGGAGACGTCCTTCAGGCCCTTGGTCTGCGCGGCGCCACCGACACGGGAGACCGAGATACCGACGTTGATCGCCGGGCGGACGCCCTTGTTGAACAGGTCCGACTCGAGGAAGACCTGACCGTCGGTGATCGAGATGACGTTGGTCGGAATGAACGCCGAGACGTCGTTGGCCTTGGTCTCGATGATCGGCAGGCCGGTCATCGATCCGCCGCCGAGCTCGTCGGACAGCTTGGCGCAACGCTCCAGCAGGCGGGAGTGCAGGTAGAACACGTCACCGGGGTACGCCTCGCGGCCCGGCGGGCGGCGCAGCAGCAGCGAGATCGCACGGTAGGCCTCAGCCTGCTTCGACAGGTCGTCGAACACGATCAGGACGTGCTTGCCCTGGTACATCCAGTGCTGGCCGAGGGCCGAGCCGGTGTACGGTGCGAGCCACTTGAAGCCGGCCGAGTCGGACGCCGGAGCGGCGACGATGGTGGTGTACTCCATCGCGCCCGCCTCTTCGAGGGCGGTCTTGACGCCCGCGATGGTCGAGCCCTTCTGACCGATGGCGACGTAGATGCAGCGAACCTGCTTCTCCGGATCACCGGTGGCCCAGTTGGCCTTCTGGTTCAGGATGGCGTCGATGCAGAGCGCGGTCTTGCCGGTCTTGCGGTCGCCGATGACCAGCTGACGCTGGCCGCGGCCGATCGCGGTCATCGCGTCGACGGCCTTGATACCGGTGGCGAGGGACTCCTCGACCGGCTGACGCTCGAGGACGGTGGCTGCCTGCAGTTCGAGGACGCGGTCGCCCTCGGACTCGATGGCGCCCAGTCCGTCGATCGGCGAGCCCAGCGGGTCGATGACTCGGCCGAGGAACTTGTCGCCGACCGGGACCGACAGGACGTTGCCGGTGCGCTTGACTTCCTGGCCCTCTTCGATGTTCTCCGAGTCACCGAGGATGACGGCGCCGACCTCGTCCAGGTCGAGGTTCAGTGCGACGCCGCGGATGCCGCCGGGAAACTCCAGCAGCTCGTTGGCCATGGCACCCGGAAGGCCGCTGACGTGAGCGATGCCGTCGCCGGTGTCGGTGACGGTGCCGATCTCTTCTCGCGAGGCCTGGTTGCCCACGTCTTCGGTGTAACTTGCGATCGCGCTCCGAATTTCATCGGAGGAGATGGTCAACTCCGCCATGTTCCTGCTCTTCCTGGCTTTCTGGTTCTTGGTCTTGGGAATCGATTGTGGTGACGTGCGATGGTGTTACCGCAGGCCGCGACGCAGCGTCGCGATCTTGCCCGAGATGCTGCCGTCGATGCGTTCGTCACCGACACGCACCACGACGCCGCCGAGAAGCTCGGGATCGATGTCGACGTGCAGGGTGACGGGTGCCGAGTAGATCTCGGTGAGCTTGGCCGCGAGCGCGTTGCGCTGATCGCTCGACAGCTCGCCCGCGCTGGTGACGTAGGCGACCTTGCGGCCGTTGCTCGCCGCGGCGAGCTGCGACAGTTCGTCGACCGCGTCGCCGGGGAGCTCCTCGGTGGTCGCGACCGCGTTCACCGCCAGCCGCTCGGTGATGGTGTCCACCTTGCCGTCGATCAGCTTGCGCAGCAACGCGGTGCGATCGGCGGTGCTGCGTGCACGATCGGACAGTGCCTGCTCCAGAGCCGTGTCGCCCTTGATCACGCGTGCGAGGCGGAACAGCTCGTCTTCGACGGCATCGGACTTGCCCGCGTCCTTGGCAGCCAGCAGCAGAGCCTCTCGGCCCAGCCGGCGGAGGCCTTCGACGAGGTCGGCATCGCTCGACCACGCCCGCGCCGCCGTCGAGGAGACGATGGAACGGGTGGCGTCAGAGACCTTGCCGGTCAGGACCTTGTCGGCCACTGCCGCCCGGGTGTCGGGCGCAGTGCTCGAGTCGGCCAGCGCGATGCGCAGCGAGCGGTCACCACTGACGGCGTCGGACACCGACAGCAGTTCCTCGCCGACAGTCACCGCATCGGTGTCGGACGATGCGGAGGTTCCACGAAGGACGGTTTCCAGCTCAACGCGGGCCCCTTCGAGGGCTTCGCGGCTTGACGCTGCGTACATCTAGCTACATTCCTTGTCTAGGCGGACCCCGCCTGGGTGTCGGCTTGCCTCGGATGCGGCGGAGCGAGGGACGGAGATCTCTCCGACCCCCTCGCCGACCCGCACCATCGGTGTATCCATCGGATTACTTGGCGGTCTCGTTCGACACGCCGTCCAGCTCGGCGAGGAACCGGTCGACGGTTCCGGCCTGCTTGACGTCGTCCGACAGGGACGCACCGACCAGCTTCTCGGCCAGATCGACCGACAGCTTGCCGAGGTCACCGCGCAGTTCGGAGACGACCTGCTGACGCTGGGCGTCGAGCTGAGCCGCGCCGTTGGCGATGATCCGCTCGCTCTCGGTGGTTGCCTGAGCCTTCATGTCCGAGACGATCTGCGCACCCTGGGTGCGTGCCTCGTCGCGGATCGCCGCAGCCTCTTCACGAGCTCCTGCGAGCTGCTCGCGGTACGCCGCCAGCTGCTGAGCCGCTTCGGCCTGAGCCGCCTCGGCGCGGGCGATACCGCCCTCGATCGTGTCGTGACGCTCGTCGAGCACCTTGCGGTACCGCGGGATGACGAACTTCCAGAAGACGAAGAGGACGACGGCGAAGGCGACCAGCGACCAGGTGATGTCGTACCACTCGGGAAGGAGCGGGTTATGGCTCTCGCTCTCTTCGGCGAGAATCAGACTGGTGTTGATCATGTCGTGGTCTCGTATCAGAAGATGAAGCCGGCGACGATACCGATCAGCGCCAGAGCCTCAGAGAGTGCGATACCGAGGAACATGGTGGTGCGGATCTGACCGGCCAGCTCGGGCTGACGGGCGATACCCTCGATGGCCTTGCCGGCCACGATGCCGACGCCGATACCGGGGCCGATGGCAGCGAGGCCGTAGCCGATCGCGCCGAAGCCCTTACCCGTGATGGTTTCGTCGGCCAGAGTCTGGGCGATGTAGCTCATCTTTGCGATTCCCTTTCTTGGTGGCTCCCCACCCGGTCGGGCGAGCGAGTCAGTCTGTTTCGGTCCGGCGCTCGTGCCGGCCCGAAGTATTCAGTTGGTCAGGACGAGTCGTGTCAGTGCGCGTCTGCGTGGATCGACTGGTCGATGTAGACCGCGGTCAGCAGAGCGAAGATGTACGCCTGCAGCGCGATGACCAGAAGTTCGAAGAAGGTGAAGCCGACGGCGGCGACGAGCGAGCCCAGTCCGGCGACGCTCCAGATGCCGCTCTTGTCGATGATGAAGAACTGCGTCGCGGCGAAGAACAGCGCGAGCATGATGTGGCCGGACAGCATGTTGGCCATGAGTCGGACGGTCAGCGTGAACGGCCGCAGAATGAAGGTCGAGACGAACTCGATCGGAACCAGCAGGAAGTGGATCGGCAGCGGCACACCGGGGAGCACGATCGAGGATCGGATGAAGCCGAAGAAGCCGAACTTGGCGATGCCCACCCAGCAGTAGGTGATGTAGGCGACCGCCGCCATCACCAGCGGCATGCCGATGCGTGCGTTGGTGGAGATGTTCAGGAACGGGATGATCGAGGTCAAGTTCAGGAAGATCGTCGCGAAGAAGATCGAGGCGATTATCGGCAGGAACTTGCGGCCGTTCTGCTTGCCGAGGATCTCCTCGGCGATGTTGATGCGCACCCAGTCGATGAAGCTCTCACCGACGTTCTGAAGACCACTCGGGACGATCTTGGGGCTGCGCAGAGCGAGCGCGAAAAACGCCGCGACGAGCACCGCCACGACGACTCGGATCAGCATGAGCCGGTCCATTCCCCACCAGGTGTCTTCTCCGAACAGCATCGGGGGGTAGAAGTCATCCAGGGACGGTGCGTGGAACTCGGCTGCGAGGGTGGCGCTCAGCGTTCTCTCCCGTTCTCGGGCCCGCACAACTTCTCAGCCGGCGGGTTCCATCGTTCAGTGTGCGAGGTGCCGCAGTGCATTGAACTGCACATTGCCGCATCGACCCGCGGTGAGCAGACTAGCAAGTCAGGATGGTCAGCGACCAATCCGGGGCGACAATATCTGCATATCGTCCCGATGCAATCGTTCTACTATCAGTCGTAGTAGCTGGTCAGGCGACCCTTCGTGATACTCGTCACAATCAGACCTCCGAGTCGGCGTCCGGACCCACATAGGTCTGCCGTGTGGTCAACACTCCCCACAGTTCGCTGCCCAGAACCAGAACGATCGCGCCGATCAGCATGCTGACCAGCGCGCCTTTGCTGTAGAAGGTCATATCCTTCAGAAGCGCGGTCACAGCGATCACGATCACCACCTTGACGAGGTATCCACCCATGAGGGCCCCCATCACCACGCTCGGTGAGGCCTTCGCGGTGAGCAGGATGGTCAACACCGTGATGAGGATGAAGCCACCGCCGATCGCTGCGCCCACCAGCACGCCCCACAGTCCGGGGAGACCCTTCCAGGGCCACCAGATCAGCAGGCCCGCGACGAGCAGCGCCCCGAGTCCGTAGAGGCCGTACTTGAGGCCGGCCCGCAGCGGCGCGGTGGGATCGGTGGCCTCGTCCAGCGCCCCCGAGTCGATGCCGCTCGCGGCCGGTTCGGGTGATTGGTTCTCGTCATTGGTCGACACGAGAGACCAGGTTAGCCAGCCGCCCCGCTATCGGGCGAACCGGCGGCTCAACCGCGGAGCGAAGGTCGCCGCCAGCGCGATGACCAGACCACCGAAGAACAGCGGCATCACCACCTCGAGAGGCAGCAGGCTGCCCGCCGCCACGGAGAATGCCAGCACGCCGACCCACAGGTAGATCAGCAGCGCCACGCGTCGCTGCGAATGACCGAGTTCGAGCAACCGGTGGTGAAGGTGCATCTTGTCCGGCGTGTAGAACCCCACTCCGGCGCGAGTCCGCCGGATCACCGCCATGATCATGTCGAGCATCGGAATGAACATCACCGCCGCCACCAGGATCAGCGGCGAGAGCAGGGTGAACATATCCGCGGGGCCGTATGCGCTGCGGGCGACGCGGCCCGAGGCGCTCGTCGACGCGGCGGCGAGCATGAGTCCGATCAGCATGGCGCCCGAGTCGCCCATGAAGATCCGCGCCGGCGAGAAGTTGTGCGGCAGAAAGCCCAGGCACGCGCCGGCGAGAGCCACGGTGATCAGGGCCGGCGGGTAGTAACTCACGTCGCCGCCCTGGTCGTGGAGGAGTCCGAGGGAGAACAGGCAGATCGCACTGGCGGCGATGAGCCCGAGTCCGGCCGCGAGGCCGTCGAGTCCGTCGACGAAATTGATCGCGTTGATCGTGGTGACCGTGATGGCGACGGTGAGCAGGCCGGCCTGGAGCGGATCGAGGACCACCGTGCCGATGTCGGCGAACGGCACGTAGAGCAGGTACCAGCTGACGCCCATGATGACCAGGACGCCGGCGGCGGTGAGCTGTCCGACGAATTTGGTCAGCGCATCCAGGCCCCAGCGGTCGTCGATCACGCCGACGAGCACGATCACCAGTCCCGCGGTGATGACGGCCAGCATGTCGTGGGTGTACGAGAATCCGCGGTTCAAAGCGGGCAACTGTGCGGCCAGGCCGATCGCGCAGACGATGCCGATGTACATTCCGACACCGCCGAGCCGCGGCGTCGGGATCACATGGACGTCACGCTGCCGGGGCACGGCGACGGCGCCGAAGCGGACCGCACAGACCCGCACCAGCGAGGTCAGGAAGTACGTGATCCCCGCGGCGGTGAGGCCGACGAGCGCGAGTTCGCGCAAGGGCACGCCGGCACCGCCGCCGGACGACTCCAGCGCGTATCCGAGCACCGTCACCCCTCCCCCACGGCCGCCACGGCGGCGGTGATCGCCGCGCGGCGGGCCTCGTCGGATGGATCGGTCCGCATCGCCTCGAGCATGAGGTCGGCGATCTGCGGCATGTCCGCGGGCCGCAGTCCGTCGGCGGCAAGTACGGCCGTGCCGAAGCGGATGGCCGAGCCCTCGGAGACCGGCGCCTCGTCGAACGGGGTGACCGCCTTGTCGACGATGATCCGGCAGGCCGCCAGCCGCTTGGCCGCTTCCCGTCCGGTGATGCCGAGCGACGAGACCTCGATCACCGCCAGATGCGTGTCGGTGCCGCCCGAGACGGTGCGCAGCCCGCGCGCGCCCAGTTCGGTGGCCAGGGTGGCGGCGTCGTCCGCCACGTCGCGGGCATAGGCCGCGTACTCCGGGCGCAGGCACTCGCCGAACGCCACCGCCTTGGCCGCGATCGAGTGCATCGCCGGAGCGCCCTGCATGAACGGGTACACCGCCCGCGAGAGCGAGTCCTCGTGTTCGGACCTGGCGAGCAGCAGTCCGCCGCGCGGTCCGCGCATCACCTTGTTGGTGGCGACCGTCACCACGTCGGCGTACGGCACGGGCGAGTCGAGCACCCCGCCGACGGCGAGACCGGCCAGATGCGCCGCGTCGACCCAGAGGATGCAGTCGGCCTCGTCGGCGATGGTGCGCATCGCCGCGAAGTCCCACGACCGGGAGTAGGACGTACCGCCCGCGACGAGAATCCGCGGCCGGTGAATGAGGGCCAGATCCCGGATCTGGTCGTAGTCGATCCGCTCGTTGTCGCGGCGGACCTCGTAGTTCAGGACACTGAACCAGCGTCCCGACAGGTTCGCGCGCGAGCCGTGTGACTGGTGGCCGCCGTGCTTGAGGTTCAGGGAGAGCACCTGATCGCCCGGCTGCGAGAACGCGGCGTACACCGCGAAGTTCGCGAGCGCCCACGACAGCGGCTGGACGTTGACGTAATCGGCGCCGAACAGCGTGTGCGCGCGGCTGATCGCGAGCTGCTCGACCTCGTCGACCACCTCCGCTCCGCCGTGGTACCGGTGGCCGGGATAGCCCTCGGCGTACTTGTCCGCCAGAATCGATCCGACCGCGGCCCGCACCGCGGGGGTGGCCGTCGACTCCGCGGCCACCATCTGCAGGCTGCCGCGCCGGCGCGTCTCCTCGCGCCGAAGCAGTTCGGCGATCTCCGGATCACTCGCCAGCGGATCGGTCACGGCCGTCCCCGGAGCTCATCCGCGTCCACGTCGAGCACTTCGGCGATGTCCTCGGCGGTGATCGCGCCCTCACGCAGAATACGAGGGTCCGGGCCGGTGAGGTCGACGATCGTCGAGGCGACGGCATGGTCGGCCGGACCGCCGTCGAGATAGACCGACACCTTCTCCTGCAGCTGCTCGCGGGCCTGGTGCACCTGCACCGCGGGCGGATGGCCGGAGATATTGGCGCTGGAGACGGCCATCGGCCCGATCTCCCGCAGCAATTCGATCGCGACCGGATGCAGGGGCATGCGGATCATCACGCTGCCCGAGGTGTCGCCGAGATCCCAGGCGAGAGACGGGGCCTGCTCCACCACCAGGCTCAAACCGCCCGGCCAGAAGGCCTGCACCAGCTCACGGGCCTGCGGCGACACCGACCTGACTAGACCGTCCACGGTATGCCACGAGCCCACCAGGACCGGTACCGGCATGTCCCGCCCGCGGCCCTTCGCCGCCAGCAGCGACGCGACCGCTTCGCTGTCGAATGCGTCGCACCCGAGTCCGTAGACCGTGTCGGTCGGCATCACGATGAGCCGCCCGGCGCGCACGGCTCCCACCGCCGCCCGGATTCCGGCTTCCCGCTCGTCTGGATCACTGCAATCGAACACCGCGCTCACGTATTCCATCCTTCCACGCCGTCGGCCCCCGATCGCGCAGGGTCACCGACGGCTGCTCGTACAGCGGTCACGAACCGGGGTCGCCCGGCGAGGTCGTCATGGGTGCGGACGGCGGCGAACCCGCCGGTCGCCGTCAGCGCGTCGCGCACCAGATCGGCGGTCGTGTCGTCGTGCTCGACGGCCACAAATGCGCCCACTCGCAGAGCCGAGGCGAGGATCGGCGCCAGTTGATCGATCAGGTCCATTCCGCAGTCGCCGGAGAAGACCGCCTCGGGCGGATCATGCGCCACCTCCGGTGAGACCTCGGCGCCGGACGGAACGTACGGCGGGTTGCTCACGACGACGTGCGCCGAAGCCAGCAGGGGCGCGACCGCCGCGACATCGGTGACGTCGGCCCGCACCACGGCGACCCGTTCCGTGAGTCCGGTCGCCTCGAGGTTGCGTCGCAGATACGACAGCGCCCGCTCCGAGCGCTCGACGGCCGTCACCGTCGCGTCGGGTGCGCCGGCGGAGATCGCCAGGGCCAGCGCGCCGCTCCCGGAGCACAGGTCGACCACGCGGATCGGGTCGCCCGCACTCTCGCGGAGTTCGGCGATGCGGGCCAGCGCCCACTCCGCTAGCAACTCGGTCTCCGGCCGCGGAATGAAGACTCCCGGTCCCACCGTCAACTCCAGGCCCGCGAAGAATGCGCGAGAAGTGATGTGCTGCAAAGGAACCCGCGAGCAGCGTTGCTCCACGGCGGCAACGACGCGACTGCGCAGCTCGGCAGGCACCTCATCGACGAGAAGCAGCCGTCCGGGATCCACCCCGAGCATCTGCGCCACCAGTTCGGCGGCCTCGGCACCGGCCGAGTCGATCCCGGCCTCGGCCAGCCGCACCGCCGCCCACCGGCGCAGAGCGTTGGCCGAACCGCCTTCGGGTGCCGTCACTGCTGCAGGCGTGCCTGCTTGTCGGCGTCGACGAGCGCGTCGAGCAGCGCGTCCATCTCACCGTCGAGCACCGAGTCGAGGTTGTTGGCCTTGTAGCCGATCCGGTGGTCGGTGATGCGGTTCTCCGGGAAGTTGTACGTGCGGATCCGCTCCGAACGGTCCACGGTCCGGATCTGCGCCTGCCGGCCGGCGGCGGCCTCGGCCTCGGCCTCCTCCTCCGCCAGGGCCTTGAGCCGCGCCGCGAGCACCTGCATGGCACGGGCCTTGTTCTGCAACTGCGAGCGCTCGTTCTGACAGGTCACGACGATGTTCGTCGGCAGGTGCGTGATGCGGACCGCCGAGTCGGTGGTGTTGACGCCCTGACCGCCCTTCCCGGAACTGCGGTAGACGTCGATCCGGAGGTCGGACTCGTCGATGTGGATCTCCTGCACCTCGTCGGGCTCCGGGTAGATCAGCACCCCGGCGGCCGATGTGTGGATCCGGCCCTGGGACTCGGTGACCGGAACCCGCTGAACCCGGTGGACACCGCCCTCGAACTTCAGCCGCGACCACACACCGTCGCGGAGCGTCTCCCGCGCCTTGATCGACACGGTGGCCTCCTTGTAGCCGCCGAGATCGGACTCGGTGACGCCCAGGACCGTCGCCTTCCAGCCGCGCTTCTCGCAGTACTTCAGGTACATGCGGACGAGGTCGGAGGCGAACAGCGCCGACTCCTCGCCACCCGCTCCCGACTTGACCTCGAGCACGACGTCGTCGGAATCGTGTGGATCGCGGGGCGCCAGCAGGTCGGTCAGCGCGGCGTCTAACTCGGCGACGGTCGACTCGAGCGCCGGGATCTCCTCGGCGAATCCCGGATCTGCCTCGGCGAGTTCCCTGGCCGCCTCGAGGTCGTCGCGCGCGGCCGTGAGCTTGGTGTAGGTGGTCATCACGGGTGCGAGTTCGGCGAACCGTTTGCCCACGCGGCGCGCGTTGGCCGGATCGTCGTGCAACGACGGGTCGGACAACTGAGCCTGGAGTCCGGCGTGCTCGGCGAGGATGTCGTCGATCGCGGACGGTTCCTGCGTACTCACCTGATGATTCTCTTTCGTCCTAGGAGGCTCCACCCAGACACTCCGGCGCGGCGCGCCGCGGCAGACGGCGGCGTCGAACGACAGCGGGCGTTAACCGACGGTGGGCGTTAAACGACGGTGGGCATTAAACGACAGACGCCCGACTCGAGATCCGCTGGGATCTCTCGCCGGGCGCCGGATGCAAGCTACTTGACGCGCTTGCCGTAACGCTTCTCGAAGCGAGCCACACGACCGCCGGTATCGAGGATCTTCTGCTTGCCGGTGTAGAACGGGTGGCAGTTGGAGCAGACTTCCACGGTGATGTGGCCGCCCTTGGCGGTGCTGCGCGTGGTGAACTCATTGCCGCAACCGCAGTTGACGGTGGTCACCTCGTAGTCGGGATGGATTCCCTGCTTCATTGATGTCCCTTCATCATGGTCGCCGGGTCACCTCTGATTTTTCAGTGGTGTGAACCGGAACCGGACTGACCGAAGAATTATTCCACAACCCCGGTCACCCCGGCCAATCGCGCAGGTGCGAGGCCTGGCGGTCCTCCGGCGCGACAGCAGTCCGATCGCAGTGAGACCGGTCTCTCTTCCTGTCGGGCCGAACCGGAGCCGACCGCCGGACGGTCTACCCTCGTACTCGGACCGGCCCGGTCGAGGACGCCGTCCACCCCGCACCACGTCCCTGCGAGCCTCCGGGAGCACCGAGTACACATGACGACCGCGAATCCGACGAGTGATGCCGCAACCGCCCGCGCCTCGAAACGGCCTCGCTGGTCCCGCCGGAATCCGTACCCTGCGACCGTGGTGCGCAACAGCCTCCTGACGGCACCCGACAGCGACAAGGAGGTGCGCCACCTCGTACTCGACATCTCCGGCTCCGGGCTGGAGTACCTGCCGGGCGATGCCGTCAACGTCACCCCCGCCAACGAGCCGGCGCTGGTCGCCGCGATCGTCGACCGGCTCGGCGTTCCGGGCGACACGGTGATCACCGACCGCAAGGGTGAGCGGACGCTCACCAATGCACTCACACACGGTTTCGAGATCACCTCGGTCTCGCCGTACCTGCTCGATCACCTCGCGAACGCCCGCGGCGTCGGAGAGGTGGCCGACCTGCTGGCCGGCGACCGTGCCGCACTCGAAGAATGGTCGCGCGGCAGGGACGTCCTGGACCTGCTCAACCTGGACCCCACCTGGTTTCCGACGCCCGAGGCCTTCCTCGGCGAACTGCGCCCCCTCGCCGCCCGCACGTACTCGATCTCGTCGTCGCCTGCCGTCCACGAGGGAACCCTGCACCTGACGCCCGCCACCGTGCGACATTTCGCGACCGAGTTCTGGGGCGATGGCCGCGACCGCGGCGGCGCCGCGTCCACCTATCTCGCCGACCGCGTGGAACCCGGCGACACCGTGGGGATCTACGTGACGGCCAACAAGTCGTTCCGGCTGCCCGAGCCGGACACCGACATCATCATGGTGGGCCCGGGCACGGGCATCGCCCCGTTCCGTGCCTTTCTGCACGAGCGCCGCCAGGACAACGGCCGAGGACGCAACTGGCTGTTCCACGGTGCTCGACATCGCGACCAGGACTTCCTGTACCGCGACGAGATGTGGGCGATGGAAGCCGACGGGACCCTCCGGCTCGACGTCGCCTTCTCCCGCGAGCAGGACGAGAAGGTCTACGTCTCGCACCTCATGGGAGGACGGGGCGAAGAACTGTACAGCTGGATCCGCGACGGCGCGGTCCTCTACGTCTGCGGCGACGCCACCAAGATGGCACGCGACGTGGAGGAGACCCTGGTGGCGATCATTCGCGAGTACGGCGGCTTCGACGATGAGGGAGCACGCGCCGAACTCCAGCGGCTGCGCGAGTCGGGTCAGTACCGCCGCGACGTCTACTGACGCCGCACTCTCCCGAAACGCCCCTGTGCCGTACCCCGTGACCCGATTCGGGTCACGGAATACGGCACAGTGCACCACTCCGCGGTGGAGGCCTCAGTCGTTGTCGACGACGCTGGGCGCGTTCTTGCTCACCTGCATCAGGAACTCGACATTGCTCCGCGTCTTCTTGAGCTGCGCGACGAGCAGGTCGATCGCGGCCTGCGAGTCCAGTCCGGAGAGCAGACGGCGCAGTTTGTGGACGATGGCGAACTCATCCGGCGACAGCAGGAGCTCGTCCTTGCGCGTGCTCGACAGGTTGACGTCGACCGCGGGGAAGACGCGCCGCTCGGCGATCTTACGGTCGAGCTTCAGTTCGGCGTTGCCCGTGCCCTTGAACTCCTCGAAGATCACCGTGTCGCCCGTCGACCCGGTCTCGACCAGCGCCGAAGCGATGATCGTCAGCGATCCGCCGTTCTCGATGTTGCGCGCGGCACCGAGGAATCGCTTCGGCGGATACAGCGCCTGGGAGTCGACACCACCGGAGAGGATGCGGCCCGAGGCGGGCGATGCGTTGTTGTACGCGCGGCCGAGACGGGTGATCGAGTCGAGCAGCACGACGACGTCCATACCGTTCTCCACCAGCCGCTTGGCACGCTCGATCGCGAGCTCCGCGACGCTGGTGTGATCCGACGGCGGGCGGTCGAAGGTCGACGCGATGACCTCGCCCTTCACACTCCGCTGCATATCGGTGACTTCTTCGGGACGCTCGTCCACCAGCACCACCATCAGGTGGCATTCCGGATTGTTGGTGGTGATCGCGTTCGCGATGTCCTGCAGGATCGTCGTCTTACCGGCCTTCGGCGGGGAGACGATCAGCGCACGCTGCCCCTTGCCGATCGGCATGATCAGGTCGATGACGCGGGTGGAGATCCGTTCGGGCGTGGTCTCGAGCCGCAGTCGCTGATTCGGGTAGAGCGGAGTCAGCTTGGTGAAGTCGGGACGCTTGCGCGCCGAGTCGACGTCGGTGCCGTTGACGGTGTCCAGCCGCACCAGCGGATTGAACTTCTGCCGCTGGTTGTTGGGGTTCTCGCCCTCGCGCGGCACCTTCACGGCACCGGTGATCGCGTCACCGCGGCGCAGTCCGTTGCGGCGGACCATGTTCATCGATACGTAGACGTCGTTGGGTCCGGCCAGGTAGCCGGACGTCCGCACGAACGCGTAGTTGTCGAGCACGTCGAGGATGCCCGCCACCGGCGCGAGGACGTCGCCCTCGTTGACCTGGGGCTCCCCCGCGTTGCCGCCGTCGCGGTCGCGTCCGCGACGACGCTCGCGGAACCGGCGTCCGCGGCGACGACCACCGCCCTCGCCGTCGTCGTCATCGTTGTTGTTGCGGTTCTGGTTCTGACCGCCGCCCTGGTTGCCGCCCTGGCCCTGGTTGCCGCCCTGGTTCTTCTGACCCTGGTTCTGGTTCCCGCCCTGGTTCTGATTGCCCTGACCCGACTTATCGCCGCCGTCCTGGCTCTTGTCGCCCTGGTTCCGCTCTCCCCCGCGGTTCCGGTTGCGGTTGCGCCGGTTGCCGTCGCCGTCCTGCTCGCCGCGCTGCTGGGCGGGCTTCTCGTCGCGGCCCTGCTCGGTGTTGCGCTGCTCGGAGCCCTTCTGGTCGGAGCTCTTCTGGTCAGCGCTCTTGTGGTCAGAGCTGTCAGTCTCCGGAGCCTTCGCGGCCCGCGACGATCCATCATCGCCCGCAGCATCGGCGCCGCGCCGGGCGTTGCGCCGTCCCCCGGGCTGCTGATCGTTCGCGGCATGCTCGCCGGCCTGCGGCTTCTCCGGCGCAGACTTCGCTGCGTCGGACTTCTCTGCGTCGGACTTCTCTGCGTCGGACTTCTCTGCGGGCTTCTCTGCACGCTTGTCCGCTGCGGCCTTCTCTGCGCCCTCGGCGGAGCCTGCTCCGCCGTGCTGATGAGCCCTGATCACGTCGATCAGATCGCCCTTGCGCATTCCCGACGTGCCCTTGATGCCCAGCTCAGCAGCCAGACTGCGGAGTTCGGGCAGCAGCATGGCGGAAAGTCCGGTACGGGCCCGCTTGGGTGCCTGCACATCCGTTTCGGTCACGGAATTCCTTTCGTTCCCCGGCTTCAGATGCCGGGGGCCCCACCCAGAACACGGGTGGAGGAGCAAAAATTGTTGGTTCGCCGGACAATCGGGTGGAGATCAGACACGCCCTGGGTCCCGGTGAAGCACTCTCAGCGTACCACCGGGTAGCCGCTGCGTCAGGAGACCACCTCGACGCCGTCCGCCACCGCGACGGGGATCATCGCGAAACCCAGATCGGCGGCGAGGTCTGCCTCGTGCGTTCCGAGGGGACTCGTTCCCAGCACCAGAACCGAAGGCCCAGCACCCGATACGGTAGCGGCGTGTCCGCGTTCGCGCAATGAATGCACCAGGCGAGTCGTCTCTGGAAGCGCCTGTTCGCGATAGCCCTGGTGCAGACGGTCCTCGGTGGCGTCGATCAGCCAGGCGGGATCGGTGGTCAGTGCCACGACTCCCAGTGCCGCGCGGCTGACGTTGAAGACCGCGTCCGCTCGCGGCACCGCGTCGGGAAGCAGGCCGCGCGTGGTCTCGGTGGACGACTCGGTCTGCGGCACGAATACCGTGGCCACCACCGCCGGATGCAACTCCAACCGGCGGGCGTAGAACGACTCCTGACCGTGCGACCACGTCACCACCGCCGAGCCCAGCACGGACGCCGCCGCATTGTCGGGATGGCCTTCGAACTCACTGGAGAGCTGCACCAGCGCAGCGTCGTCGAGGGCCGGGCGCCGACCGTCGAGGGCCACCAGCGCCGACGCCGCCGCGAGTCCGCCCACCGCTGCCGCGGCCGACGACCCCAGCCCGCGCGAGTGCGGGATCGCGTTGCGGCATTCGAGGTGGAAACCGCCGACTGCGACGCCGGCGCTCTCGAACCCCCGGACCACCGCGCGCGCCACCAAGTGGCGCTCGTCGAGCGGAACCTGGTCGGCGGCTTCGCCGGTCACCGCGACGGTGATGCCGGTTCCGGTGACGGTGACCGCGACCTCGTCGTAGATCGCGAGGGCCATGCCGAGGCAATCGAACCCCGGACCCAGATTCGCACTCGACGCCGGGACCTTCACTCGGACCGAAAGCCCCTCGGGCAGAATGCATTCCGCGTCGGGATGCCCGATCAGCGCGTCGTTGGTCATCGCCGTTTCCACGTCGTCAGTTCACACCCAGCGCAGTCGCCACGGCGACGGGATCGACCTGGATCGCATCCACCTTCGGCATGCCGAGCAGCGCCGTGTCCGGGTCCTTCAAACCGTTGCCGGTCACGGTGCACACCACGGTCTCCCCCGGCTTCACCCAGCCCTCCTCGCGGCTCGCGAGCAGGCCGGCGACGCTGGCGGCCGAGGCCGGCTCCACGAAGACGCCTTCGCGTCCGGCGACCAGCTTGTACGCCTCGAGGATCTTCTCGTCGGTGGCCGCCCGGAACATGCCGCCCGACTCGTCCTTGGCGGCGACGGCCTGGTTCCAGCTGGCCGGCGAGCCGATGCGGATCGCGGTCGCGATGGTCTCCGGGTCGCTCACCGGGGCTCCGTTGACCAGCGGCGCGGCACCGGCGGCCTGGACGCCGAGCATGCGCGGCAGGGAGTCGATGATCCCGTCGGAGTGGTACTCGCGGTAACCCTTCCAGTACGCGGTGATGTTTCCCGCGTTACCGACCGGGAGTGCGTGCACGTCGGGGGCCTTGCCGAGGACGTCGACGATCTCGAACGACGCCGTCTTCTGGCCCTCGATGCGGGCCGGGTTCACCGAGTTGACCAGCTCGATCTCCGGGTAGTCGGCGGTCACCTTGCGCGCGAGCTCCAGACAGTCGTCGAAGTTGCCCTGCACCTGGATCACCTTCGCGCCGTGCATGACGGCCTGAGCGAGCTTGCCCATCGCGATCTTGCCCTCGGGGATCAGCACCGCACAGGTGATTCCCGCGCGCGTCGCATACGCCGCAGCCGACGCCGACGTGTTGCCGGTCGAGGCGCAGAGGACCGCCTTCTTGCCGTTGTTGACGGCATTGGTGACGGCCATCGTCATACCGCGGTCCTTGAACGACCCGGTGGGGTTGAGCCCCTCCACCTTGAGGTAGACCTCGCAGCCGGTGATCTCCGAGAGCACCGGAGCCGCCACCAGCGGCGTCGCGCCCTCCAGGAGGGTGACGATCTTCCAGTCGTCGCGCACCGGCATGCGGTCGCGGTAGGCCTCGATCAGGCCCGGCCATCCGCGGTGGACGGGCTGGTACTCGGCGTTAGTCATTGGTTCCCTCCAGACGGAGCACGCTGGACACCTTGATTACGGAGTCCATCTGTTCAAGTGCGGCAACGGTTTCCGACTGTGCGCGGTCGGAGGCGCGATGTGTGACGACGATCAGCCGGGCGTCGGTGCCCGCGCCCTCCTGGCGTACCGCGGCGATGCTGACGTCGCGCGCCGCGAACTCGCCCGCCACCTGCTGAAGGACTCCGGGCTTGTCGGCGACCTTCATCGAGACGTAGTAGCGCGTCGGGACCTCGTCGATCGACGCGATCGGCAGCGAGGCATACGTGGATTCCAGCGGACCGCGCCCGTGGTACACCCGGTTCCGGGCGGCCATCACCAGATCACCGAGCACCGCCGATGCGGTGGGTGCGCCGCCGGCGCCCTGACCGTAGAACATCAGGCGGCCGGCATTCTCCGCCTCCACGGCGACGGCGTTGAACGCGCCGTTGACGGTGGCGAGCGGGTGCTCCAACGGAACCAGCGCCGGGTAGACGCGGGCGGAGATCTTCTCCCCGTCGGCGGTCTGGATGCGCTCGCAGATGGCCAGGAGCTTCACCGTGCAGTCGAACTTCTTCGCCGCCTCGAGATCCTTCGAGGTGATCTTGGTGATCCCCTCGCGGTAGACGTCCGACGCGGTGACCCGGGAATGGAAGGCGATCGAGGCGAGAATCGCGGCCTTCGAAGCCGCGTCGTATCCTTCGACGTCCGCGGTGGGATCGGCCTCGGCGTAGCCCAGCCGGCCGGCCTCGGCGAGTACCTTGCCGTAGCCCGCGCCGGTCTCGTCCATCTCCGAGAGGATGTAGTTGGTGGTGCCGTTGACGATTCCGGCCACCCGATTCACCGAGTCGCCCGCGAGCGACTGGGTCAGCGGGCGGATCACCGGGATCGCGCCCGCGACCGCCGCTTCGAAGTACAGGTCGACCCGGTTGTCCTCGGCCGCCTTGGCCAGTTCGCCCGAGTGCGCGGCGATCAGCGCCTTGTTGGCGGTGACGACGGACTTGCCCGACTCCAGGGCGGTCTTGATGAGCGCGCGGGCCGGCTCGATGCCGCCGATCAGCTCGACCACCATGTCGACGTCGTCGCGGGCGACGAGGCTGTGCGGATCGTCGGTCAGCAACGCCGGATCGACGCCCTCGCGCGCTCGGGAGGCATCGCGCACCGCGACGCCCCGGAGCACGAGCGGCGCGCCGATCCGAGCCCGCAGGTCGGCGGCGTTCTCGGTCAGAATCCGAACGACCTCGGTGCCGACATTGCCCATGCCCAACACGGCCACGCCGATCGGACGGGATGATTCGCTCATTCCGGGTCCACCTCCAGGCTCAAGAAGTCCTCCACCGTCTCCCGCCTCAGCATGAGCCGGGACCGGCCGTCATTGACTGTCGCGACCGCCGCACGCGGCACCATGTTGTAGCGGCTCGACATGGAATAGCAGTAGGCGCCGGTGGCGCCCACCACGAGCAGATCGCCCGGGGCCAGGTCGTCCGGCAGCCAGCAGTCGCGGATAACGATATCGCCGCTCTCACAGTGCTTGCCCACCACCCGGCAGACGACGGCCTTCGCGTCCGAGACCCGCGAGGCGAGCCGGACGTCGTACTCGGCGTCGTAGAGCACCGTGCGGATGTTGTCGCTCATGCCGCCGTCGACCGAGACGTACCGGCGCACGGTGTTCCCGTCGAGTGCGACGTCCTTGACGGTTCCCACCCGGTACAGCGTCACGCCCGCCGGCCCCGCGATCCCGCGACCGGGTTCGACCGCGATGGTCGGCATCGGCAGGTTCAGCGCGGCCGACTCGCGGCGGACGATCTCCGCCAGCGCCTCGGCCAGCACACTGACCGGCGGCGGGTCGTCGCTCTCCAGGTATGAGATGCCGAGACCGCCGCCGAGGTCGAGCACCTTGAGCTGCGAGGTCTTCTCGACCCCGAACTCGGCGACGATGTCGGCGAGCAGGCCGATCACCCGGCGTGCGGCGAGCTCGAATCCGTCGATCTCGAAGATCTGCGAGCCGATGTGGCTGTGCAGCCCCACCAGACGCAGGTTGTCGGCGGCGAAGACCGCGCGAACCGCGTCGAGCGCCACACCGCCGGCGAGTGCGAAACCGAACTTCTGGTCCTCGTGCGCCGTCGAGATGAACTCGTGAGTGTGCGCCTCGACGCCCGGAGTCACCCGGACCAGCACGTCGGCGACCACTCCCCGTTCACCGGCGAGACGGTCCAGACGCTCGATCTCGATCATCGAGTCCAGGACGATGTCCCCGACACCGGCGTCGAGTGCCGCCGCCAGTTCGTCCTCGGCCTTGTTGTTGCCGTGCAGCGCGATGCGCTCGGCGGGGAATCCCGCGTGCAGCGCTACCGCCAGTTCGCCTCCGGAGCAGACGTCGAGCGAGAGGCCCTCGGACTCGATCCACTTCGCGACCTGCGAGGAGAGAAACGCCTTCGACGCGTAGTGCACGCGGCCGTACGGCCCGAACGCCCGCTGCATGTCGGCGCAGCGCGACCGGAAGTCCGCTTCGTCGTACACGAACAGCGGGGTGCCGTACTGCTCGGCGAGCCGGTCGACCCGGACTCCGCCGATCGTCACGACGCCGTCCTCGTCGCGGACGGTCCCGCGCGGGTAGACGTTCTCCGGGATACGGGAGAGCTCTTCGGGGCGGTTGGGGCGCTCCGCGAGATGCGGAGCGGCGAGGATCTCGGCGTGGCGGGGGCCGGCGGGGTGTGCCATCACATTCTCTCCGGAGCGCTGACGCCGACCAGCTCGAGGCCGTTGGCGAGGACTTGGCGGGTGGCTTCGCAGAGCGCGAGCCGGGCGGCGTGCACATCGCCCGCCTCCTCGTCGCCCTGCGGGAGGACGCGGCAGCGCGCGTAGAACCGGTGATAGGCACCGGCCAGCGACTCCAGGTAGCGGGAGACCCGATGCGGTTCGCGCAGTGCGGCGGCGGTGGCGACCACCTCGGAGAAGTCGCCGATGGTGCGGATCAGATCGCCCTCGGACTCGTCGTCGAGAAGCTCCAGACGCGCGGTGCTCGCCGACAACCCGAGCTCGGCCGCGTGACGGGCCAGCGCCGACAGCCGGGCATGCGCGTACTGCACGTAGTAGACCGGGTTGTCGGAGGACTGCTTGCGCAGCAGATCGAGGTCGATGTCGATGTTGACGTCGATCGACGAGCGGATGAGCGCGTAGCGGGCGGCGTCGACTCCGACCGCCTCGACGAGGTCGTCGAGGGTGATGACGGTTCCCGCGCGCTTGGACATCCGGACCGGCTGTCCGTCCCTCACCAGATTCACCATCTGCCCGATGAGGACCTCGACGGCTTCGGGGTCGTATCCCAGCGCGGCGGCCGCGGCCTTCAGCCGAACCACGTAGCCGTGATGGTCGGCGCCGAGCATGTAGATGAGGTGATTGGCGCCGCGGTCGTGCTTGTCCTTGAGGTAGGCGATGTCGCCGGCGATGTAGGCGGCGTTCCCGTCACTCTTGATGACGACGCGGTCCTTGTCGTCGCCGTAATTCGTCGACCGCAGCCACCAGGCGCCTTCGGCCTCGTACAGATTCCCGTTGGCCTTGAGCTCGTCGATCGCCTGCTCGACGAGGCCTCGATCGAACATCGAGTTCTCGTGCGTGTAGACGTCGAAATCGGTGCCGAACTCGTGCAGCGTCCGCTTGATGTGCGCGAACATGAGCTCCACGCCCTCGGCACGGAAGACCTCCCGCGCCTCCGCGACCGGCAGCTCGAGGACTCCGGGCGACTTCTCGACGACGGTCGCGGCGATCTCGTCGATGTACTCGCCGGCGTACCCGTCGTCGGGGGTCGGCTCGCCCTTGGCCGCGGCCAGCAGCGAGTTCGCGAACCGGTTGATCTGCTCGCCGTGGTCGTTGAAGTAGTACTCGCGCGTCACCTTCGCGCCGCGTGCGGTGAGCACGCGCCCGAGCGCGTCGCCCACCGCGGCCCAGCGTGTGCCTCCGAGGTGGATGGGGCCGGTGGGATTGGCGGACACGAACTCCAGGTTCACGTTCAGCGCCGAGAGCTCGTCACCGCGGCCGTACGCATCCCGCTGTGCGAGGACGGCGGCGACCGTCTGATTCTGTGCGGCCGCGGCCAAGCGCAGATTGACGAATCCGGGTCCGGCGACCTCCGCGGAGTCGATGCCGGGGTCGGTCGCGAACTCGTCGGCCAGCCACGTCGCCAGTTCGCGCGGATTGGCTCCCGCGCGCTTGCCCAGTTGCAGGGCGATGTTGGTGGCGTAATCGCCGTGCTCCGGGCTGCGCGGACGCTCCACGACCACGGTCTCCGGAATCAACGACGTATCGAGGTCATGAGCGTGGAAGACCTTCTGCGTCGCAGCGCGAAGCAGAGCAGCGAGTTCGGTGGGAGTCACGGGAACCTATCTTATTGTCCCAGGTGCGGTTCACGACAATCGGACCTCGGTGCCGGGAATCGGCGCTGTCCGAGGCCCCACCCGCCGGGCGAAGTGCTCAGGGCAGGTTCAGCTGCCAGGACACTCCGAATCGGTCGTTGACCCAGGCGAAGGCCTGCGAGAAGCCGTAGTCGCCGATCGGCATCAAGACCCCTCCGCCTTCGCCGAGAAGTGCGGCGAGACGCTCGAGCTCGGCGCGATCGTCGACGTCGACGAACAGCGAACTCGACGGGGTGAAATCGAAGGCGTGGCCGACGGCGCTGTCGCTGACCAGCACCCGCAGGCCGGCGAGATCGAGTTCGGCGAGCATGATGCCCTGGGCCGGGTCGGCGTGCGGCGTGGACGTGACCACGCGTCCGCCGGGGAATGCGGAGAGGTACAGGTCGATCGCGTCGGCGGCGACGGCCCCCTGGAACATGAGGAACGGACGGATCTGCGTCATGACGCGAGCGTAGTGGCGGTAGCGCGGTTCAGCAGCCGAGCAGGGTCGCGAGTTCGTCGATGCCGCGAACGTGGAAGCGATCGTCGGGGCAGTGCGCCTCCGGCTTGGGCTCCGGACCCCATTCCGCGGGCCGCTCCACATACGCCGTCTGCAGGCCGAATCCACGCGCCGCGGCGAGATCGGTCACGTGCGTCGCGACCATCAGGACCTCACCGGGATCCACCCGCATCAGCCGCGCGAGCCCGAGGTACACCTCACCGGACGGTTTGTAGTGGTGCCAGAGGTCCGAGCCGCCGATGAAGTCCCAGGGCAGACCCGCGGACTTGGCCATCTCGGTCAGGAGTGCCACGTTGCCGTTGCTCAGGGCGCAGATCGTGTACCTCTCCTTGAGGCGCCGGAGTCCCTCGGGCGAATCCGGCCACGCCGGGAGGACGTGCCACGCGTGCACCGCGGCGTCCAGCTTATCGGCACCGGCCCGGATTCCGTGCTCTTCGCGCAGCAGCCGGTCGAGTGCTTCGCGATGCAGATCGTCGAGCAGCGTCCAGTCCCGGCTCCCCTGTTCCACCTCGGCCAGTGCCGGCGCGTAGGTTCGTCGCCAGGAACGCGCCAGCGCCGAGGCGTCGATCTCCGGAAAGATCTGAGCCAGAACACGACTGACCCCGGTATGCCAGTCGGCCACCGTCCCGAAGGTGTCGAAGGCGATCACTTTCACCGAGGGCGCGCCGGTAGTCGAAGTCACCCGGTCAGTGTCGCATCGCCGGCACGTGAGTACTCGGACGCCTCCCGGATCTGTTCCGGCGTCGGCGTCACTCCGGTGTAGAGCGCGAACTGTGCCGCGGCCTGTCCGGCGATCACCGCGTCTCCGCTGATCGTCTCGAGTCCGCGGGCCCGCATCGCCCGCACCATCGGCGTGTCGGGCGGCATCGCCACCACGTCGAGACAACCGGTCGCCGCGTCGACGAGAGCCTCGTCGAACGGCAGCGCGTCGGCGTCCGGTCCCCCGGCCATGCCGATCGGCGTCGCGTTGACGAGAGTCGCGGGGGCGAGTCCCGCTGCGTTGACCGCATGCCGGTAGCCGTATCGCGCGGCGAGCACGGCACCGGCGGCCCGGTTGCGCGCGACCACGGTCACATCGGTGAAGCCGGTCGCACGCAGCGCCGCGACCACCGCCTTCGCCATTCCGCCGCTTCCGGCGACGGCCACCGGCGCGGTGCGATCGAAGCGCGAGGCGGCCAGCAGGTCGGCGACCGCCTGATAGTCGGTGTTGTACGCGTGGAGCACGCCGTCGTCGTTCACGATCGTGTTCACCGAGTCGATGGCCGCGGCCGACTCCTCCATAACGTCGATCAGGTCGATCACCGCCTCCTTGTACGGCATCGACACCCCGGCACCGCGGATCGGGAGGCCACGGATCCCGGTCACCGCCGAGGCGATGTCGGTCGGCGCGAAGGCCTTGTAGACGAAGTTCAGGCCCAACCGGTTGTAGAGATAGTTGTGGAAGCGGGTCCCGATGTCGGACGGCCGCGCCGCCAGCGAGACGCACAGCACGGTGTTTCGGTTGAGAGCGCGGGAATGCGGGGCGGTCATGGACCGACCGTAGCGGGCAGCCGGTGCCACGAGCCACCGAGCCGGCGACCGATTCGCTCTGAAGAATGCGAAACATGCAATTCTATCACGCCGCTGAAATCACTCCCGACGAGTTTGACATCGGTCGGACAATTCACCATCGTGACCCTTGGGACGACCATCGATCGTTTGACCACAGATGGGCCGGTACACGGCCCGGGACCGGCGGATTCCAACGACATCCCTCAGTCCAGTCTGGCGTGAAAGGTAAAATGTTGAATAGTGTGAAAAGAGTTGCGATCATCGGCGCGGGGCCCAGTGGAATGGCAGCCCTGCGCGCTTTCAAATCGGCGGAGAAGTCCGGCTCCGAGATCCCCGAAGTGGTCTGTTACGAGAAGCAGGACGACTGGGGTGGACAGTGGAACTTCACCTGGCGCACCGGAACCGACGGGTACGGCGAACCCGTGCATTCGAGCATGTACCGGAATCTGTGGTCCAACGGCCCCAAAGAGGCGCTCGAGTTCGCCGAGTACACATTCGACGAGCATTTCAACCGTCCGATCTCCTCTTATCCTCCTCGCGAAGTCCTCTGGGATTACATCAACGGCCGTGCCGTCCAGTCGGGTGTGAAAGAACTCGTCCGATTCGCTCACGTGGTGCGTCGGGTGGAATTCGACGATGAGACCGAACAGTTCACCGTCACCGTCGACGATCTGCGCGAGCATGTGACCTCCACCGAGGTCTTCGACGAAGTCATCGTCTCGACGGGTCATTTCTCATTTCCCAATGTCCCCGACATCGCGGGAATCGAAACCTTTCCCGGCGAGGTGATCCACGCGCACGAGTTCCGCGGCGCCGAGCGATTCGCCGGTCAGCGCCTGCTGCTCGTCGGGGGGTCGTACTCCGCCGAGGACATCGGCATCCAATCTCACAAGATGGGGGCCCGGCACGTGACGATGAGCTACCGGTCGCGGCCGCAGGGATTCGCGTGGCCCGACGGTGTCGACGAGAGACCGCAGATCGACCGGATCGACGGCGGTGTCGCCACCTTCATCGACGGCTCATCCGGAGAGTTCGACGCGATCATCCTCTGCACCGGGTACCTGCACCACTACCCGTTCCTCCCGGAGCATCTGCATCTGCGTTCGCCCAACAACCTCTACCCCGGCGGTCTCTACCGGGGCGTGACGTGGCAGGCGAACCCGCACCTGCACTACCTCGGCGCGCAGGATCAGTGGTTCACGTTCAACATGTTCGACGCGCAGGCCTGGTATGTACGGGACCTCATCCTCGGTCGAGCCCAGCTCCCGTCCGCCGATGAGCGTGCCGCGCACATGCGTCAGTGGGCCGATCGTTACCGCGGCGTCGAGGACGACGCCGCCGCGGTGCGTTTCCAGGCCGACTACATCCGCGATCTGATCGAGCAGACGGACTACCCGATGTTCGACCTCGACGAGGTGGTGCGGATCTTCCTCGAATGGAAGGCCGACAAGAAGCGGAACATCCTCACCTACCGGGATCAGGTGTACCCGTCGGTGATGACGGGAACGATGGCCGCCGTTCACCACACCCGCTGGATCGACGAGCTCGACGACTCCCGGGAGCGCTACCTCGAATCCCAACCCACGGCCGACCGTGTGACGAGCTGACGGCCACCGGCGCAGACGGCCGGATGTCGGAGGGCGCACCTACAATCGGGGCAGCATCCGCGCGACGAGGAGCACAGCGTGCAACAGCCGTCACTCTTCGAGCCCGACGACACCGGCCGTCCGCTCGCCGACCGAATGCGGCCTCGGTCGATCACGGAGGTGGTCGGGCAGGACCACCTCCTCGGCCCGGACGGAGCGATCGGCCAGATGGTCGCCGAGAAGCGGCTGGCGTCGATGATCGTGTGGGGTCCCCCGGGCTGCGGCAAGACGACGATCGCGCGGCTTCTCGCCGAACAGACCGACCTCGTCTTCGAACCGCTGTCGGCGACATTCGCGGGAGTCGCCGATCTGCGGAAGGTGTTCCGCGCGGCGGAGAAGCGCCGCGAGCTCGGCCGCGGCACCCTGCTGTTCGTCGACGAGGTGCATCGGTTCAACCGCGCGCAGCAGGACTCCTTCCTTCCCTACGTCGAAGACGGCACCGTCGTCCTGGTGGGCGCGACCACCGAGAACCCCAGCTTCGAGCTCAACGCCGCCCTGCTCTCCCGCTGCCGAGTCTTCGTTCTCAAACGACTCGAGGAGGCCGCGCTCGTCGAGTTGGTCGAACGAGCCGAGACTCTGACGGGACGGGAGCTGCCCCTCGACGGCGAGGCCCGGCAGGCGCTGATCGCGATGGCCGACGGCGACGGACGCTATCTGCTCAACCTCGTCGAGCAACTCGGCCACATCAGCACGCCGATCGGCGTCGACGAGTTGGTCCGGCTGGTGCAGCAGCGGGCTCCCCTGTACGACAAGTCGCAGGAAGGGCACTACAACCTGATCTCGGCCCTGCACAAGTCGATGCGCGGCTCCGACGCCGATGCCGGCTTGTACTGGCTGGCCCGGATGCTCGACGGCGGAGAGGATCCGCTCTACATCGCCCGGCGCATCGTGCGCTTCGCCGCCGAGGACGTGGGCATGGCCGATCCCCGGGCGCTCGCGCAGGCGCTGGCCGCGTGGGACACATACGAGCGGCTCGGCTCACCCGAAGGTGAGCTCGCCATCGCACAGGCGGTGGTGTACTTGGCCACCGCGCCGAAGTCGGTCGCCGTCTACCGGGGGTTCGGGGCGGCCCGGGCCCTCGCCCGGCGCACCGGATCGCTCATGCCGCCGAAGCACATTCTGAATGCGCCCACCGGATTGATGCGCGAGCTCGGCTACGGTGCCGGCTACCGCTACGACCCGGACACCGAGGACGGATTCTCCGGGGCCGACTACTTCCCCGAAGGCCTGGAGCACGAACCGCTGTACCGGCCGACGGCCAACGGTTTCGAAGCCTCCGTCCGCGAGCGCATCGCCGAATGGGACCGGTTGCGTCTCCGCCGCCGCGGCGAGGGACGGTGACCGCGCCTCAGCGGATCGAGCGGTACACCGCGGTCTCGAAGTCCAGGAAGGCGGCGACCGACGCGGGATCGGCGAACGGCAGCACTTGCGAGCCCCACATCCCGGCGACGTCCGCCTCCCTGTCGATCCAGTAGTAGAGGTTGGCCAGTCCGGCCCACGCGAGCGAGCCTGCCGACCGGCCCGTCGGTGCGGGCTCGTCGTTGACCATGAACGAGTAGGCCCACGACTTGGACTGCCCGGGGAAGAACTCCGCGTCGTGAGTCAGGGCCGGCGCCGACCCGACGAGCTTTCCGACCTTCAGCTCGCCCAGCCCGTTCCGGGATGCCGCCCGCACGGTCTCGGGCGCGAGCACCCGACCGCGCTCGCCCTCGCCGTCCCGCAACCACATCCGCAGGAAGCGGGTGTAGTCCGGGATCGTGGCGTACACCCCCTGTCCGCCCATGTCGACCTCCGGGTCCTGCGGAAGCACCAGGCCGGTGGCGACCAATGACCCGTCGTCGACGCGCTGGTGGACCTCCGCGCGACGATCCGCCATCGACCGGCTCATGACGAAGGCCGAATCGTCCATGCCGAGGGGCTCGAACATCCGCTCCCGCATCACCTGCGACAGCCGTTGTCTCCGAACGGCTTCCACCACCAGCCCGGCCCAGTCGATGTTGGTTCCGTATCCCCACCGAGTCCCGGGGTCGAAGAGCAGTGGCGAGGTGAGGCATTCGCGGGATGCGGTGAGAATGTCCGGCTGTCCCGTCGACTCGAGCAGGCGGGCGTACTCCGGTGAGAAGAAGGAGTACGACAGGCCCGCCGTGTGGAGCAGCAGCATCCGGGTGGTGATCTGCGTCGACGGTGCCCGCAGTCGCGGTGAGCCGTCCGGGGCGAAGCCCTCGAGCACCTGCAGCCGGCTGATGTCCGGTACATAGTCCGCAGCCGGGGCGTCGAGGTCGACCAGCGCCTCCTCCACGCATTGCAGCACGGCGGTGGACGTGAGCGCCTTGGTGCACGAGAAGATCGCGAATACCGTGTCGGCGGTCATCGGCCGACCGTCGTCCACGGACCGGACGCCCGCGGTGCCGAGGTAGGCGTCGCCGCCGCTGCGGGTGACGGTCGCGACGACGCCGGGCACGCGCTGGGCGTCGTCGGCGGAGGCGGCTCGGTTCAGAATGTCGTCGAGGCGAGTGAGGTCGGGCATCGGGATCTCCTGTGCAGCAGTTGATGACACCAGTGATCCTGGCCGGTGTTCACGGCCGGGTACGTCTGCGAACGGCAGGCACCGTCTCTGAGCGGCGACCTTCTCGTAGCGGAGACTCGTCCTTACCGGCGGCGGGTCACGACCGCGCGCGAGCGAGCGTCTCGGAGGGGTTCTCGCCGAACCTGCGTCGATAGGAGGCCGCGAAGACGCCGAGGTTCACATAGCCCCAGGCGTGGGCGGTCGCCGTCACCGACTCGACGCCGGAGCGCAGTTCGCGGTAGACGCCTTGGAGGCGCTGCTCGACGAGATAGGAGCGCACCGACGTTCCCAGATAGCGAGCGAATCCACCGCTCAGCGACCGCACGCTCACGCCCGCCGCGGCCGCGATCTCGGCCACCGTCGGCAGGTCGCGGGCGTGGGCGTCGATGAAGTGCGCCGCGGTGCGGACATAGCCCGGTGCCGCCACGGCGGGCCGACGTTCGAGGTCGACGGCGGCCCGCAGCGCCCAATCGTGCAGGAGTTGCGCGGCGATGAGCTCCTGCAGATGGAGCCCGATTCTGCCCGAGGCGACTGCCTCGGGCGAGATGGCCGCCGTACTCGTCGCATACCCGAGCAGATTCCACCACGGGCTCCCCGATCCGCCGATCACGGCGCCGCGGGACCACAGGGCGTCGTCGGGGACGTGGCCCCACCACTGCAGCGAGAGGTCGGCGAGCAGTCGGTGCGGCACCGTGAGATTGAGCTGCAGATGGTCGTCGTCGGCGGCGAGCCGGAAGTCGGTGCGGCTGCAGTCCGCGACGAACGTCTGCCCGGCCCCGAGTTCGGTCCCCTCGGCGCGCCCCACCCGGTGCCGCGTCCGTCCGCGCAGCGTGGTCAGAACCAGCACGTTGCCCGCTTCGGCGTCGAAGTCCCGCAGTGCCACCTCGGTGCCGTACCGGAAGTGAGTCATGGTGATCTCACCGACGTCGATCGAGAACATCGACGAGCAGGGCGACGTCGAACGGCCAGACGGCCGGACGTCGAACGACATGTACTTGTCGTCGGTCCACGCCGCGATCGCATCCCAGTCGGTCTCCGTCACGGACGAGAGGACACCGTTCGGGCGCGGATCGAGCTGTGTCGGCATGGTCGGTAGGCTACTGACACACTGCGACGTTCGGCAGGGATTCAGCAGGCCGGGCGAGGTCTGGGAAGACCGCTGAGAATGATCAGCGCTGACAGATCTGGTGCCCCCCGTAGGATTCGAACCTACGACCTTCTGCTCCGGAGGCAGACGCTCTATCCCCTGAGCTAGGGGGGCTCATCGGGCGAAAGCAACATTAGCGCACAGGGACCTCACCGCCCAACACCGGGGTCACCGCAGCGCGTCAGACGGCGATCAGCTTGGCTCCGGCCACTTCCCGGTACCGGTCGGGCGTGCAGGTCAGGACGATGATCTGCGCATCGCCACCCGCGGTGCCGAGCACATGGGCCATCGAGGCCAGGCGCGTCGGATCGGTGTAGCCGAGCGCATCGTCGAGGATCAACGGCACCCCGTCGGCCTTGTCGACCAGAGTGGCGCAGGCGAGCCGGGCGAGCAGACCGAGCTGCTCCTTGGCACCGCCCGAGAGCGAGTCGACGTCGACCGTGACGCCGTCGAGGGTGCGGGTGGCGATGACGAAGTCGTCGTCGATGTGGAACGACACGCCGGAGCCGAAGACCGGGGCAGCCAGCTCCTCCAGACGCTCGGCGAATGGATCCACGTACCGCGCGCGGCTCTCGTTGCGCTTGCGCTGCAGCGTCTCGTGCAGCACACGCGCTCCTGCGGCGCGCTCTCGGACGCGTTGCAGGTGCGCCTGCGCGGCGTCGTTCGCCGCGACCGCCTCCGACAGTTCATCGAGACGTCCGTCGCTTCGGCACACCTCGAGTCTGGTCGACAGCTCGGTCTGGATTCGCTTCTGCTCCGACACCTGCCTGCGCAGCCGGTCCTGCGCGGCCTCGGCCTGCGCGAGCTTCTCGCGCAAACCGTTCAGATCCAGCTGCTCGAGGCGCTGCGTCAGCCGAGCCAGATCCGCCTCCGCGTCGTCGACCTCGGCCGCGTGCTCACGGACCCGCTCCGCGAGCGTTTCGTCGGACGCCGCGGCGGCGGAGTCGCTGAGCTCGGACTCCAGCGCGGCCGACTCTTCGGCGATGCGGACGCCGGTCTCCTCCAGCGCCGATGCCCGCGACTCGTACTCACGCACCGCTGCCAGCCGCGCCTGCCGTGCTCGGTCGGCTTCCGCGGCGAGATCGGACGCGTCACGCTCGATCCGCCGGAGCTCGGCGAGGTCGGCGTGAGCGCGCTCTCCCTCGTGCCCGTTGCCTGCGTCTGCTCCCGCCTGCTGAGTGAGGCGAGACAGCAGGTCCAGGCGCTGCCGTTCGAGGTCCTCCGCCTCGGCTCCGCCGAGCTCACGCGCCAGGGCACGCTCGGTGTCCTGAATCCGCCGAAGGATCTCCGCTCGTCGCGCGGCCGCCGATGCGACGAGCGACAGTTCGGCTACTCCGCACCGGCGACGAAGCTCTGCGGCCCGCTCGCGGAGCGTCTCCAGTTCTGCGGCCGGCTCGGCGGAATCGGCGCCCGGCCGGACCTCGACGCGCACCGATCCCGGCACCTCCACGACTGTGGGCCGCGCCGCCGAGACCTGCGCACCGTCCGCCGCCGTCTCACCGTCGAGGAGGACCTCGTCCGCGCCCAGGCGAGTGATCGTGACCGTGGGTGCGGCCGCGTCGAGCCGAGCCGCGGTGGCGGCGAGATCGCGCTCGAGTGCGGCGGCGAGCCGGACGTCGTCCTCGCTCACCGGGACGGCCGCGGCTTCGGCACGCGCCGACGCCAATTCCGATCGCAGCCGCCGGACCTCGTCGAGTGAGTTGTCCAGGCGGGCCAGACGGGCCCGATCCGATGCGACCACCGCCGCCCTCTCGGCCGCCCGGAGTTCCGCGCCGAGGTCGTCTCGCCGCTTCTGCGATTCCGCGAGCGCCGACGCCAGCTCGGCCGCCTCGCCGGCGGCGGCCTCGGCCTTCGCGCGCGCCTGACTCACGGCTCGGCGATTCTCCGCGAGGGACTCGCGCAGCGCCGCGGCTCGTTCCCGGTCGCGCCGACGGCTTCGCAGCGCGTCGGCCGCGACCCGGTGCGACAGCTTCCTGCTCTCGACTGTGGCCAGAGCCGCCTTGACCTGCTCGCTCACCGCTTCGGCCTCCGCCAGCGCCGCGGCGGCGGTGGAGACCTCGACGTTGCCCGACTGCTCTTGCGCCACCAACTGCCGGATGGTCTCGGCCACGCGGGGAAGCCGATCAGCGGCGTCCTGAACCCGCGCCAGGATCTCCTCGCGCTCGGCGACCGCGGCGGCTGCCCGATCGGCCGCATCGGCGGCCGCGGCGAGTTCACCGGTCGGCCGTCCTTGGGCGAGGGTGAAGTACTTCTTGTACTCCGCGGCCACCGCCGCGACCAGTTCCTGGGTCTGCGGCGTCTCGCCGCCGTCCGACTCGGACTGTCCCGCCGCACGGTCGAGCGCCTGCGAGAGCGCCGAACTGTTCGCGAGGTCGCCCAACCGCGGGTCGGCCGACTGCAGCAACCGGAGCGCCCCGAACAACGTCTTGTCGAGCGCCTCCGCGAGAATCTGGTCCACACGCTCGTGCGCCTCGCGCCCGGTGAGTTGCTCACGCACCGGCCGCGTGATCGTCAAGGTGGTCTCCGGCTGCCGATTGAAACGTTTGAAGTACTCGAAACGCCAAGAGCCGCAAGAGATATCGGCCCAAACCTCGGTACCGACGTCGCGCCCCGCGGGCTGGACGGCACGGACGTTCCTCGCCTTGCTGCTCGCCTGAGCGGTCAGCAACAGGTCGAAGGCCTCCATCATCGACGACTTGCCCGCCTCGTTGTCGCCCTCGATGACGGTGACGCCCGTGTCGGCGAACTCCACCTCGCGGGCGGCCACTCCGCGAAAGTTCGCCACTCGGAGTCGGTGCAGTCTCATCGGCCCGCCCCCGCCAGCCGGTACAGCAGGGCGAGGGCCGCGCGCGCGTCGGCGGCGTCCGCGGCGTCGGAATCCGACGCCGCCCGCTCGGCCAGCTCGGCCGCGGCGAGCGCCGCATAGCCTTGGAGATCGAGCTGGGCGACATCGGAAGGATCGGACGCGACGGTCAAGTCGTGGTGCCGCTCCCAGATCTTCAACGCCGCGAACCGGTCGCCGAACTCGTCGAGCAGGTCGGCCAGTGCGACTTCGTCGGTCACGCTGATGGTCCCGGTCAACGCCAATTGCACCACTGTGCGCGACTTGTCCGGGATCTCGGAGAACAGTCCGCGCAGCCGCGCGATGTCGTCAGCACCGTTCATGTGCTCGCGGATCGTGCGAAACGACCACTGCCCCACGCGGTGCGGGGTCACCTCGATCGAGGACTCGCCGCCCCGGCTCAGGGTCACCTCCAGAACGTGCCCCGGCGCGGACTCGACATGATCGAACGCGGTCACCTCCGGCGCACCGGAGTACCACACGCGCCCCGAGTCGCCGACCGAAGTGAGCGAATGACGATCCCCCAGAGCGACGTAGTCGACGAGCTCCGCGGCCACCGCGACATCCAGGGCGGCGCTGCCGACGATCGACGGGTCGTCGTTGGGACTGAGCGAATCGACCCCGCCGTGTCCGACCACGATCCGAATGTCGTCGGACTCGGTCAGCTGGGACAGTTGATCGCTCACCAGGTCGGTCAACGGCCGTTTCGTGGTCCACGGGGCCGCCACCAATGCGACACCGTCGCGCACCGCCACCACCCCGGGCTCGTCGAGGACGATGACGTTGTCCGGGCAGGCGGCGACGAACTCGCGCGAGCGGTACACGCTGGTGGCATCGAGCGGATCGTGATTGCCGGGCAGCAGGTACACCGGGACCGGATACTCACCCAGCGCAGCGAGCGTGCGGCGGATGATCCGGGTCGACACCCGGGGGTCGTCGAAGACGTCTCCGCAGACCACGACGAACTCCGCTCCGGTGGCGCGTGCGAGATCGCCGATGCGCACCACTGCGTCATCGCGGGCCGCACTGTACGTCGACTGCGCGTCCCCGGACAGGAAGTGCCGGGTCATGCCGAGTTGCCAGTCGGCCGTGTGCAGGAAGGTGACGCTCCGTGCCGCGGCGGGCTCGGGCGCCGATTCCGCAGCGTCGGCGGGGACGGAGAACAATGCCAGCGGTTCGAGGTCGAACAGCGGTTCCGTCACGCACGACGCGCCGTCGAGCACCGAATCGTCGTAGGCCGGCCGTGACATGCTCCCGCTCCCTCCAGATCGTCTGTCGGACCGGAGTCGGCCCGTCGTGACGATGGTACGAGGCACCTCCGACAATCCGGGTCAGACGCGGCCGCGGCTCAGTCCGCCGAACCGACTCAGGTCCGTACGAGGAAGAGCGTGGCGACGGCACCCACCAGCAGGACGGCGGCGCCGAGATAGATCGACTCGCCCATCGCTCTCGCGAATCCGTCGCGCAAGAACTCCGGCAGCTGATGAACCTCGCCGCTGTGGCCGGCGGTGTCGACTCCCGGCAGGTGCGCCGAGAGCCGTGACATCATCAGCGCACCGATTCCCGCCGAACCGATCACCGAGCCGATGACCCGCGTGGTGTTGTACACGCCGGCGCCCGCCCCCGCCTGATGCCAGGGCAGATTCCGCGTCGCGGTCGCCGCCAGCGGCGCCCAGATCCCGGCGCTCGCCAGACCCATCAGGAGCGTGGGCGCGACCAGGAGCCACACCGGGCTCTCCGGCCGGAACACGGCTCCGGCCCAGAAGGACGCCACCGCATAGACGCACAGTCCGAGCGCGACCACGTTTCGCGGATGGACCCGGTCGAGCACGCGCCCGACGATCGGCGCGAAGATGCCGGTCAGCACGGCCATCGGCACCAGGACGATCGCCGACCGCAGCGGCGACATCCCGCCGACCAGCTGGAGGAAGAACATGATCGGGATCATCGAACCGGAGACGGCGAATCCCATCGTGGCGATACCCACGTTCGACACACTGAAGTTGCGGTCGCGGAACAGCGACAGGGGCACCAGCGGCTCCCCCCGCGTGCGGCTCTCCCAGAAGACGAACACCCCCATCACCGCGACTCCGGCGCCGATGAGCACCCAGATCCATGCCGCCCAGTGGTACGACTCTCCCTCCTGGATGCCGAAGACCAGCGCCGTCAGACCCACCGCGGACAGCGCGACGCCGACCCAGTCGAACTTGTGGTCGTGGGTCTCCACCCTGGGCACCAGCATCTGGGCGAGCACCAGTCCGACCAGCCCGACGGGGAGATTGACGAAGAAGATCCACTCCCACCCCAGCGAGTCGGTGAGGACGCCGCCGAGAAGCGGACCGACCAGTGTGGCGACACCGGCGACCGTGCCCCAGACGCCCATCGCCGCACCGCGCCGCTCGGGCGGGAAGATGCGGGTGATGAGCGCCATGGTCTGCGGTGTGATCAGCGCCGCGCCGAGTCCCTGCACGCTGCGGGCCGCGATGAGTTCGCCGATGCTTCCCGACAGTCCGCACCACACGCTCGCAGCGGTGAACAGGAACAGGCCGGCCTGGTACACCCGCTTCGGCCCGATCTTGTCGCCGAGACGGCCGGCGACCAACAGCGGCACCGCGTAGGTGAGCAGATAGGCGCTGGTCACCCAGACGATCCCGTTCACATCGGCGTCGAGCGCCTCCATGATCTGCGGCTGGGCGACCGCGACGATCGTCATGTCGACGAGGATCATGAAGAAGCCGACGCACAGCGCCATCAACGCCGCCCACGGCCGATCGGTGACCGATTTGAACACCGGAGTCTGCAGGGTTGTGGTCACGTGCGCGTCCTTTCGGATCCGGACATCGGCGCGAGGCCGAGCGAGGGCATCAGGTTAACACCGCTCACCGACCTGTTCCGGACGCCGCCGGGCTCTCTGGCGGACGCTCGGCGCACCACCGATGTCAGTGGTCGCGCATATTGTGGAGTCGTCGCCCGGCCATCGCGTCGCGCACCGGTCGCGCGGAATCCTCGCGCGGAATCGGAGTACACGTCCGCGCCGACAGCCCGGCCGACAGGGAGGATCGACACATGCGCAAGTCGAAATCCGTCGCGCACAGCGACGACAACCGCCGCAGTGGCGCGCCCGCTCCGGTGACCTACGTCGACGGCCGGGCCGCCCAGAACGCGGGCAAGTCGTCGCTGGCGATCTTGACCGTGCTCGTCGACAAGGCCCAGCGACTTCAACAACCGGCGGTGGCGAAGTACGTGCGCCGCGTGCGCCGCAAGCATCCCGACGAGGGTCCCGAGCAGGTGATCCGACGGCTGGAGAAGCACTACCTGCGCTCGGTCACCGCATCGGGAGGCGCGGTCGGCGCGGCCGCGGCGATTCCCGGCGTGGGCACCCTCACCGCCCTCGGCGCGATCACCGCGGAGAGCGCCGTGTTCATCGAGGCGTCCGCCCTGCTGGCCCTGGCGGTCGCCGAAGTCCACGGCATCTCGCCTGCGGACACCGAACGCCGCAAGACGCTGGTGCTCGCCGTCGCGCTCGGCGAAGAGGGCACGTCTGTCGTCGGGAAAGCGCTCGGAGCGCGAGGCGGTGACGCGATCGCCAAGCTCGGCGTGCCCGGGATGCCCGGGGTCAACCTCTCGACGCTCAATAAGACGCTCGGCAACCGGTTCATCAAGAAGTTCACGATCGGCAAGGCACCCGTCGTGATGGGCAAGCTCATTCCGGGCGGCATCGGCGCGGTGGTCGGCGGCGTCGGCAACCGGGCGCTGGGGTCGCTCGTGGTCCGCAATGCGCGCGAAGCCTTCGGTCCCCCGCCCCGCTTCTGGGACGTCGACGGGGAGGTTCTCGCGCACCAGCGCACGATCGAGGCCGGTTGACCGGCCGCGCGGCGCCGGCCGCGCAGGGCTGGATTCGCCGCCTGGTCGGCGAGTGCGGACGACACCGCCGCCTCGCCGTGGTGCTGGTCGCCGTCACCCTCGGCGCCGTTGCCGTCGATCTGGTCACTCCACTCATCACCAAGGCCGCCATCGATTCGGCCACCGGTCAGCAGGCGGCCCGTGTGGGATTTCCCGTCCTCATCGGTGCCCTGCTGGTGGCCGCGGCACTGCGCTACGCGTGTCAGTTCGGCCGACGGATGACCGCCGGTCGCATGTCGGTCACGGTCCAAGACGGTCTGCGCCGCCGGCTGCTGGACACCCTCCATCACGTCGACGGACCGGCGCGCGACACGATTCGCACCGGCCAAGTGGTGTCCCGCTCCATCTCCGACCTCCAGGTGGTCCAGTCACTGCTGGCCATGGCACCGCTCTCGCTCGGCGGCGCGGTCCAGGTGGTGCTGTCGCTGGGTGTGATGGCCTGGCTGTCGCCGCTGCTGACGCTGGTCGCGATCGCCATCGTCCCGCTCATCGCGGTGATCGTGTACCGCAGCCGCAAACGGCTGTTCGCCGCCACCTGGTCGGCGCAGCAGGCCTCAGCCGAGGTGGCCGGCCACGTCGAGGAGACGGTGACCGGCGTGCGTGTGGTGAAGGGTTTCGGCCAGGAACGCAGGGCCACCGACGAACTCGCCGCCCTGGGCGAGCGGCTGTACCGCTTCAAACTGCGCGCCGCAAACCTGAGCGCGCGCTTCACGCCGACCATGGCATCGATTCCGCAACTCGGGATGGTCGCCGTCATCGGTCTCGGCGGATACCTCGTTTATGCCGGCGACATCACCGCGGGCACGTTCCTCGCCTTCTCCACCTATCTCGCCACCATGACCGGCCTCGCGCGCATCCTCACCAACCTGGTCGTGAACGCGCAGCTCGCCGCATCGGCGGTGACTCGCGTGTACGAGGTGGCCGACCACCCGCGCGATCGCGCCTTCGAGAACACGACGACCGTTCCCGACGGCCCGCTCGGCCTGAGCTTCGACGGCGTCGGACTCACGCTCGGCGGACGCCGGGTTCTCCGCGGCGTCGACCTGCGCGTGGCGCCGGGGGAATGCGTCGCCGTGGTCGGCGCGCCCGGATCCGGCAAGTCGACCCTCGCCGAACTCGTGACCGGCGCCTATCGGGCCGAGTCGGGGACGGTCGCGCTCATCGGCGCCGAGGGAAGCGGTCTGGACGTCACAGAGCTGGCGCCGGACGAACTGTACCGAGCAGTGGCGTTCGCCTTCGACGACCCGTTCCTGTATTCGACGACGATCGCCGCGAACATCGGCCTCGGCCCGCAACCGGTGCCGCCGGACGGGGTCGACGATTCCATCCGGGCCGCCGCACGCGCGGCGGCCGCCGACTTCGCCGCGGAACTGCCGGACGGATACGCCACTGAGGTGGGCGAGCGAGGCCTCACTCTGTCCGGAGGACAGAGACAGCGAGTCGCCCTCGCCCGAGCCCTGTATCAGGGCAGCCGGGTACTGGTCCTCGACGACGCGACGTCGGCGGTCGATGCCGCGACCGAGGCGCGGATCTTCGCTCATTTCCGCGCTCTCGGGACCACGATGCTGGTGTTGGCGCACCGCGATTCCACGCTGGCGATCGCCGATCGGGTCGCGGTCCTCGACGACGGCGTGGTCAGCGACGTCGGAACGGTCGCCGAACTCACCGAACGCAGTGCGCGTTTCCGCGCGCTGATGTCGCCGACCGACACCGCGGAACAGCGGGCGGCGGCCTCCGCGAGCGTGCGCGCGCAGAACGACATCGGCATCGAGGAGCTGTGGCCCGGCGGCGTCGACGCGCCGGCTCCGAAAGCCCGCCGTGAGGCCGCGCCCCCGATGCGCATCGGTCCCGGCGGCGGCGGTCGGGCCGGAGTGCTCGGCGCCATGCCCGCCACCGACGAGATCCGTGCCGCGGTGGCCGCACTGCCGCCCGCCGACGACGATCCGAAGGTGGACGTCGAGGCCGCCCGCGCCGAACGCACCGACTTCAGTCTCAAACAGATTCTGCGTCCGGTGGCCGGTCTGCTCGCCGTCGTGCTGGCGACGATCGCTGCGGACACGCTGATCGGACTGGCCTTCCCGTCGCTGGCGCGCACGGTTCTGGACGCCGCCTCGCGTTCGGATGCCGACGTGATCGGGGTCGCCGCGCTCACCGGCTTCGCGCTCGTCGCCGCCGCCTGGATCGCGGGGGCGGTGAACGTGGTGGCGGCGGCCCGCGCGGGAGAACGCGTCCTGTACGGCCTCCGCATCCGCAGCTACGCCCACCTGCAACGACTCGGCCTCGACTACTACGAGCGCGAACTCTCGGGCCGCATCATGACGCGGATGACCACGGACGTCGATGCCCTCTCCGGATTCGTCCAGAACGGGCTGTCGTCGGCCGTGGTCGCGGTGCTGACCCTGGTCGGTGTCTTCGGTGCCCTGATCGCGACCGACTGGGAGCTCGGTCTGGTGATCGCTCCGGTGTTCCCAGTCCTGCTGATCGCGACCGTCGTGTTCCGCCGGATCAGCTCGCGCGCCTACACCCGCACCCGCGAACTGGTGTCTGCGGTGAACGCGGACTTCCAGGAGAACATCGCGGGTCTGGCGACCACACGCGTGTACCGGCACATCCCGGTGGCACGGGCCGAGTTCGGCCGGCGCAGCGACGAGTGGGTCGACGCGCGGATGGACTCCCAGCGCGCCATCTCGGTGTACTTCCCCTTCATCACGTTCTGCTCCGACGCGGCCACCGCCGTCGTCCTCGGGTTCGGCGCCCATCAGGTGGCCTCCGGCGCGATGTCCTCGGGCACCCTGATCGCGTTCGTGCTCTACCTCGCGATGTTGTTCGGGCCCGTGCAGCAGCTCACGACGGTCTTCGATTCGTATCAGCAGGCGGCGGTCGGTCTGCGTCGCATCCGCGATCTGCTGCTGACCCCGAGTTCCCTGGTGGACGCACCGCAGGCCGATTCGGAGGCCTCGCCCGCCGAACTGGCGGCGCCCGCGTTCGACGGCGACGTTCGGCTCGACCGCGTGGACTTCCGTTACGCCGGGGCCGACCGCGACGCGTTGAGCGGGATCGACATGCACATCCCGGCGGGCACCTCGCTGGCGCTGGTCGGCACCACGGGCGCGGGCAAGTCGACCATCGTCAAACTGCTTGCGCGCTTCTACGACCCGACGGCCGGCAGCGTGCGGATGGACGGTATCGATCTGCGGACCATCGATCTGCACCGCTATCGCAGCCGCCTGGGCGTGGTCCCACAGGAACCCCACCTGTTCGCGGGGACCGTTGCCGACAACATCGCCTACGGCAGGCCCGGTGCCTCGCGCGAGAGGATCGCCGAAGCCGCGCGACGAGTGGGCGCGGCGCAGATGATCGCCGGTCTCCCCGGAGGCATGGAGTTCGGCGTGTCCGAACGCGGGCGGGGACTCTCCTCCGGGCAACGCCAGTTGATCGCGCTGGCCCGCGCCGAACTGGTGGAGCCGGATCTGATCCTGCTCGACGAGGCCACCGCGACTCTCGATCAGGCCACCGAGGCGCAGGTGCTCGCGGCCGGCGAGGCACTCTCCCGGCGCCGCACGAGCGTGATCGTCGCGCACCGCCTCGCCACCGCCGCACGAGCGGATGTGATCGCGGTGGTCGAGGGCGGCCGGATCGTGGAGAGGGGCACGCACCACCGACTGCTGGCGGCACACGGCGAGTACCGGCGTCTGTGGGACGCCGGCGTCTCCCCCGACGACTGCGAGGCGCCGGCTGCCGGGCCGCGCCCGGCCAACCGCTCCAGCGTCGGCTGAGCCGCTCGGCGTTCCGCTGACCGAGACGATCCCCGCTGTCACACGGTGGTCAGCACGTGAGATTGACCACTTACCGCGGCGTGTCACCGTCTGTGCGGCACACAGCGCCCGAGCCGCGAGCGGTCCGCGTACCATCGATTGATGGCAGGTCGGCCGCGGTTCACGAGACCAGCGGTTCACCCGCCACGCGATCGAAGAACACCTGGGTGAATTGAGGCGAGACAGCGCTGTGAGCAGTTCGATTTCCGAATCCGACTTCGGACAAAACGAATGGCTGGTCGAGGAGATGTACCAGCGATTCCAGACCAACCCCGAATCAGTCGATCCGAGCTGGCACGAGCTTCTCAAGAACTATCGCCCGGGTTCGACGGCGACCGCCCCGTCCTCGAACGGTGCGGCCCAGGCGACCCGGGTGGCTCCGAAGCAGGCGGTCACGCTCGACACCGAACCGACCAAGGCCGCACCGGCGCCCACCCGCGCCCCCGCACCGGCACGGGAGTCGGCCGCGACCAAGGCCGCATCCGGCACCAGCCTGGCGGCGTCCGCCGCCAAGCCTGCCGCCGATGCCGGGACCGACACGAATAAGGTGCTCCGCGGCCCCGCCGCTACCATCGTGCGCAACATGTCGGCCTCGCTCGAGGTCCCGACCGCGACCAGCGTCCGCGCGGTTCCCGCGAAGCTGATGATCGACAACCGCGTCGTGATCAACAACCACCTCGCCCGCACCCGCGGCGGCAAGGTGAGCTTCACGCACATCCTCGGCTATGCGATCGTCCAGGCGATCAAGGCGTTCCCGAACATGAACCGCCACTTCGCCGTCGTGGACGGTAAGCCGAACGTCGTCACGCCCGCCCATACCAATCTCGGTCTCGCGATCGACCTGCCGGGAAAGAACGGGAACCGCACGCTGGTCGTCGCCGCGATCAAGGGCTGCGAGACCAAGAACTTCTCCGAGTTCGTCGCGGCGTACGAGGACATCGTCCGCCGGGCCCGCGACGGCAAGCTCGGCGCCGAGGACTTCGCCGGCGTCACCATTTCGCTGACCAACCCCGGCACCATCGGCACCGTCCACTCGGTGCCGCGGCTGATGCAGGGCCAGGGCGCCATCATCGGCGCCGGAGCCATGGAGTACCCGGCCGAGTTCCAGGGCGCGAGCGATGAGCAGATCGCCGAGATGGGCGTCGGCAAGCTGATGACGCTGACGTCCACCTACGACCACCGGATCATTCAGGGCGCCGAATCGGGCGACTTCCTCCGCAAGGTCCACACGCTGCTGCTCGACGACTCCTTCTGGGACGAGCTGTTCACCTCGCTGCAGATCCCGTACGAGCCCGTCCGCTGGCGTCGCGACGTCCCCGCCGGACTCGTCGACAAGAACACGCGCGTCCTCGAGCTCATCGCCGCGTACCGCAGCCGCGGTCATCTGATGGCCGACACCGACCCGCTGATGATGAACGCGGCCGCCAAGGCCTCGCATCCGGACCTCGACGTGCTGACCTACGGCCTGACCCTCTGGGATCTGGACCGCACCTTCAACGTCGGCGGCTTCCACGGACAGCGGAACATGAAGCTGCGCGACGTGCTGTCGATCCTGCGCGACGCCTACTGCCGCCACGTCGGCGTCGAGTACACGCACATCCTCGACCCGGAGCAGCAGCGCTGGCTCCAGGAGCGGGTGGAGATCAAGCACGCCAAGCCGTCGGTCGCCGAGCAGAAGTACATCCTGAGCAAGCTGAACGCCGCCGAGGCGTTCGAGACCTTCCTCGCGACCAAGTACGTCGGCCAGAAGCGCTTCTCGCTCGAGGGCGCCGAAGCCGTCATCCCGATGATGGACGCGGTTCTCGATCAGAGCGCCGAACACCAGCTCGAAGAGGTCGTCATCGGCATGCCGCACCGCGGCCGGCTGAACGTCCTGGCCAACATCGTCGGCAAGCCGTACTCGAAGATCTTCACCGAGTTCGAGGGCAATCTCGGGCCCGCTGACGCGCACGGCTCCGGCGACGTGAAGTACCACCTCGGCGCCGAGGGCAAGTACTACCAGATGTTCGGCGACAACGAGATCACGGTCTCGCTCACCGCCAACCCCAGCCATCTGGAGGCCGTCGACCCGGTCCTCGAGGGCATCGTCCGCGCCAAGCAGGACGGCATGTCGGAGGACCGCGAGTTCGACGTGCTGCCGCTGATGCTCCACGGTGACGCCGCCTTCGCCGGTCAGGGCATCGTCGCCGAGGTGCTGAACATGTCGATGCTGAACGGCTACCGCACCGGCGGCACCGTCCACATCGTGGTGAACAACCAGGTCGGTTTCACCACCGCACCCGAGCACTCGCGCTCCACGCAGTACTGCACCGACATCGCGAAGATGATCGGCGCACCGGTCTTCCACGTGAACGGCGACGACCCGGAGGCCTGCGTCTGGGCCGCCAAGCTCGCCGTCGACTACCGCGAGGCGTTCCACCGCGACGTCGTGATCGACCTCGTCTGCTACCGCCGCCTGGGCCACAACGAGGGCGACGATCCGTCGATGACCCAGCCGGCGATGTACGACGTCATCAACAACATCCGCAGCGTCCGCAAGAGCTACACCGAAGCGCTGATCGGCCGTGGTGACATCTCCACCAAGGAGGCCGAGGACGCACTGCGCGATTACCAGGGACAACTCGAGCGCGTCTTCGTCGAAGTCAAGGAACTCGAACGGTTCACACCCGAGGCGTCGCCGTCGGTGGAGGGCGAGCAGACGCTGCTCACCAAGCTGGTGACCGCGGTGCCGCAGGAGAAGCTCGCGGAGATCGGCGACGCCTTCGGCAATCTGCCCGAGGGATTCAACGCCCATCCGCGCGTCAAGCCGGTCATCAAGCGGCGCCACGAGATGCCGGTCAAGGGCGACATCGACTGGTCGTTCGCCGAGATCCTCGCCTTCGGCACCCTGGTTCAGGAAGGCCGCACGGTGCGGCTGTCCGGTCAGGACTCCCGCCGCGGAACGTTCACTCAGCGTCACTCGGTGCTGATCGACCGCGAGAACGGCTCGGAGTACACACCGCTGAACCACCTGCCCGACGCGACCGGCCGCTTCCTGGTCTACGACTCGCCGCTGAGCGAGTACGGCGTGCTCGGCTTCGAGTACGGCTACGCCCTCGCCGACCCCGACGCACTCGTCCTGTGGGAGGCGCAGTTCGGCGACTTCGTCAACGGTGCGCAGTCGATCATCGACGAGTTCATCAGCTCCGGCGAGGCCAAGTGGGGTCAGCGCAGCGACGTCGTGCTGCTGCTGCCGCACGGTCACGAGGGCCAGGGTCCCGACCACACCTCGGGCCGCATCGAGCGCTTCCTGCAGTTGTGCGCCGAGGGTTCGATGACCGTCGCGCTGCCCTCGACTCCGGCGAGTTACTTCCACCTGCTGCGGCGCCACGTGCACGATGGCATCAGCCGGCCGCTGGTGGTCTTCACCCCGAAGTCGATGCTGCGCAACAAGGCGGCCGTCTCGCCGGTGGAGGATTTCACCGAGGGCAAGTTCCTCTCCGTGATCGACGATCCCCGTTTCGCCAAGCAGGGCGGCGACCGCGACAAGGTGCAGCGTGTGCAGCTGGTCAGCGGCAAGCTCTACTACGAGCTGGCCGCACGGCAGGCGAAGGACGGTCGCGACGACGTCGCGATCATCCGCGTCGAGCAGCTGTACCCGGTGCCCTACCGCAGGCTCGCGCGCACGCTGGAGCAGTACCCGAACGCGAAGGACTTCGTCTGGGTTCAGGAGGAGCCGGCGAACCAGGGTCCGTGGCCGTTCCTCGGTCTCTGGCTGCCGGAGATGCTCCCCGAGTTGCTCGGCGGCCTCCGCCGGATCTCGCGCCGGCCGATGTCCGCACCGTCGTCGGGCTCCAGCAAGGTCCACGCGGTGGAGCAGCAGGAGATCATCGATCAGGCCTTCCGCTGATCTGATGCGACTCTGACACGACACACGAGAGGGGCCGCCCCGCTTCGGCGAGGCGGCCCCTCTCGTGTGTCCGCGGCCGGCGTCGCCGGCGCCGGCTCATGTCTGAGTCACGTTCCCGACCAGCCCGGCGAGGGTGGGCAGAGCGGCGACGAAGATCTGTACGAGCTGTTCCCGGGTGATCACCGGGTCGTCGAGCCAGCGGACGAGCGTCTCCTCCACGAAGGCGATCCAGCCCGCCACCGACAGTTCGATCGCCGGGCTCCGTTCGATCCCGATGGCGGGCGCGTGCGTCAGAATCCGCTCGGTCATCGCCGCGCGCGTCCGGTCGGCGACCGCTCTGATCGCGTCGTCCGCACTCGCCGCGCCGCGGATGACGCCCACGAACCCGCGCCCGTTGTCGGCGACGTAGTCGACGTAGGCGGTCATCGAGGCCTGGAGCATCGCGATCGGATCGCCGAGCTCGGCCTGCGGCTCCGTGCGGGCGAGCATCTCCTCCGCCTGCTCGGTGATGACGCTCAGATGGAAATCGGCCTTGGACTCGAAGTAGTGGAAGATCAGTGCCTTCGACACTCCCGCCGCTTCGGCGACCGCTTCCATCGTGACCGACTCCAGGGGACGGTCGCGTGCCATCTGCACGCCCAGATCGATGAGCTGACGACGGCGTGCAGCGGGGCTCAAACGGGTTCTGGCGGTGGTCATGCACCAACCGTAAGCGCTTATTGACCTGAATTCAATTGCCTATTGACTCGCGGTCAACACGCGCTTATCGTAGGCACCATGACAACGCATGATGTAGAGATCGCGATCATCGGAGCCGGGTTCTCCGGACTCGGTGCAGCCATCAAGCTCAGCCAGGAGGGTGTGGACGATTACGTCCTGCTCGACCGCGGCCAGGACTTCGGCGGCACCTGGCGCGACAACGTGTACCCGGGTGCCGCGTGCGACGTCCCGTCGCACCTGTACTCCTACTCGTTCGCGCTCAACCCGGACTGGTCCCGGTCGTACTCTCATCAGCCCGAGATCCACCGCTACATCAACGCCGTCGCCGACGAGCACCGCATCGGCGAGCACGCTCTGTTCGGCTCCGATGTGCGCCGTGCGGAGTGGGACGAGACCGCCGGACGCTGGAAGCTGGACTACGAGCGGGACGGCGAGAGCCACACCCTCACCGCGCGCACCCTCATCGGCGGCGTCGGACCGCTGTGCGAGCCGAACCTCCCCGATATCGAGGGCTTCGGCGACTACCGGGGCAAGATCGTGCACTCGGCCCGCTGGGACACCGACTACGACTTCACCGGCAAGCGCGTGGCCGTCATCGGCACCGGCGCCTCGGCGATCCAGATCGTGCCGCAGCTGGGCAAGGTGGTCGGACACATGGACGTGTACCAGCGCACCGCGCCGTGGATCATCCCGCGCAACGAGCGCCCGTACCTGAGCGTGGAGAACTGGGCGTTCAAGAACGTCCCCGGTCTGCAGGCGGCCATCCGCGGCGGCATCTACTCGTTCAACGAGGTGGTCGCGGCCGGGATGACCTACGCCCCGAAGGCGCTCAAGCCCGTCGAGGCGCTCAGCCGAGCCAACATCTTCCGCGGTATCCGCGATCCCGAGCTCCGCAAGGCGGTGACCCCGCGGTTCGCGGTGGGCTGCAAGCGCATCCTGAAGTCCAATGAGTGGTACCCGACCCTCGACCAGGACAACGTGGAACTGGTGACCGACGGCATCGACCGCATCACCGAGACCGGCATCGTCACCGCGGACGGCACCGCCCGCGACGTCGACGTGATCGTCGTCGCGACCGGATTCCACGTCACCGACTCCCCTGTCTTCGACACCATCGTCGGAGCGAACGGCGAGAGCCTGGCACAGGTCTGGGAGCGCGAGGGCATGCAGGCCTACAAGGGCTCGTTCGTCCACGGTTTCCCGAACCTGATGCTGCTGATCGGACCGTCGACCGGCCTGGGCCACACGTCGATGGTGTACATGATCGAGTCACAGCTGAACTACCTGGTGGACTACGTGCGCAAGACACGCGCCCGCGGCATCACCAGAGTGGACGTGCGCAAGGACGCGCAGGACCGTTTCAACGCGGGGATCCAGCGCACGCTGCGGTCCAGTGTCTGGGTGAACGGCGGGTGCGCCTCCTGGTACAAGGATCACAACGGCGATATCACCGTCCTGTGGCCGGGGTTCACCTTCAACTTCCGCAATCAGACGCGTTCGTTCGACCTCGACGCGTACGACGTGCGCACCGCGGACCGGCCCGCCGTCGTCGCAGAGTCCGTGCAGACCGCTGACGAGGCCCCGGCCGAACCCGTCGGCACCGACGCCTGACCCGACCGGCACCCGACTTCCCGACACCGCAACTTCCCGACTTCAGGAGAGAACTATGAAGGATTTCAACAACAAGGTCATCGTCATCACCGGCGCCGGTTCCGGGATGGGCCGCGACCTGGCGGTCAAGCTCGCCAAGCGCGGTGCCAAGATCGCCATCTCCGATGTGAACCCGGACGGTCTCGCGGAGACCGAGCGGCTGGTCGCAGCGACCGGTGCGCAAGTGCACAGCCAGTTGCTCAACGTCGCCGAGCGAGAGGCCGTCCTCGCGTACGCCGACACCGTGGCCGGCCACTTCGGCACCGTCAACGCGATCTTCAACAACGCCGGCATCGCGCACCACGGTGAGGTCGAGACCATGGAGTTCAAAGACATCGAGCGTGTCATGGACATCGACTACTGGGGCGTCGTCAACGGCACCAAGGCGTTCCTGCCGTACCTGATCGCGTCGGGCGACGGCCACGTCGTCAACACCTCGTCGCTGTTCGGCCTGCTGGCCGAACCGGGTCAGGCCGCATACAACTCCGCCAAGTTCGCCGTCCGCGGCTTCACCGAGGCGCTGAATCAGGAGATGATCATCGCGAAGCACCCGGTCAAGGTGACCTGCGTGCATCCGGGCGGAATCAAGACGGCGATCGCCCGCAATGCGACCACGTCGGGCGATCACGACCAGGCGAAGACCGCGGAGCTGTTCGACAAGTACCTGGCGAACACCAGCTCGGAGAAGGCCGCCGACATCATCATCAAGGCGGTCGAGCGCGACCGCGCACGCGTCCTCGTCGGCGCGGACGCGAAGGTTCTCGATGTGTGCGTCCGTCTGGTGGCCTCCGGCTACCAGGGCATCGGCGCCCGCGTCACCGGTTGGGCGCTCAAGCGCACCAAGTAGCCTCCCGGACCACGGCCGGGGCCGCCGCGACGAGACGATCGTCGCGGCGGCCCCGTCTCGGTGTACGAGCCCGGCGGATCAGACGCCGTGCGTGCCGATCCATTCGTTCGCGACGGCCGCGGGGTCGGCGCCCCGCTCCACGCGCGCGGCGAGCTCGGCCAGATCCGCGGTGGTCAACTCACCGGCGACACGGCTGAGCGCCTTCATCTGCGGCTTGCCGATCAGGGATGCGCGGAATACGGGCACGAGATCCTGCGCCATCGGCCCGGATTCGGCCGACCGCAGGGCCGTCACGTCGTCGCGGCCGGCCAGCGCCGTCGCCGCCTCCAGCCCGGTCAGCGTTCCGAGCGCCTGCCCGCCGCGGACGCGGTCGGCCACCTGCTGCGGCGTCAGGCGCTCCGTGATCGCACCGAACCGGCAGACGCTGAACGCCTGCTTCTCCTCCGCGGTCAGCTCGCCGGTGCTCACCAACGGCAGTCCGGGCGGCACCGCCCCGCATTGCGCCAGGTCGGTGAGGTGATCGGCGTCGGAGACGGTCTGGGCGAGGATCAACTGCCTGCGGTCGTTCACCGCTGCCGGATCGCCGATCGTCACGCCCTGCGGCAGAGCGCGGTTCACCGCCTCCTCCACGTCTTCACTCGACACGGCGTCGGGCCCGGGCATCAACGCGGTCAGCAGTTCGCCGGTGAACGCCGGGAACAGGTCCACATCGCCCTGCGCCGCCTCGTCGAGGAGCCGTCTGTCGGCCGATGCCCGGCCGCCGACGTCGACTCGGACCCCGGTGCGCGCGAGCGCTCCCGCGTAGATCTGCGCTGCCACCTGCATCTCGGGGGTGCCGTCGGTACCGACGCGCAGAGGTGCCGGTACATCGGATCCGCACGCCGTGATCAGGGTCGCAGCCGCGCCGATCGCGGCCGCGAGAGCGGCGGCGCGGTGGGAGAATCGTCGAGTAGACATCGCCGACCAGACTAATCGACGCTCACGCCGTGGCCGCGAAACCGATCACCGACGTCGCGATCAACTGGACCGCGATGGCCGCCAGAAGCAGACCGGCGATCTTGGCGAGCAGCGTGATGCCGCTGACCCGCAGCACCCTGATGATGCCGGTCGAGAAGAACAGCGCCAGCGCCACCACGGCATGGACGGTGAGAATGGCCGCGGCGATCGCCGTGTACCCGGGCACGTCTCCGTGTACCTGGCTGACGGCGACGATCACCGCGGCGATGGCTCCGGGGCCGGCGAGCATCGGTGTGCCGAGCGGTACCAGCGCCACGTTGACGTCGTCGGACACCTGTGCGGCGGTCGAACCGCCGAGTCCCATGAGCAGTTGCAGCGCGACCAACAACAGCAGCAGTCCACCCGCGCCCTGCAGCGCCGGTATGCCGATGTGCAGGTAGGCCAGGATGGCGCGGCCGCCGACCGCGAACAGGCTGATGACGAGCAGCGACACCAGCGGTGCCTGCCAGGCGGCCTTACGCCGGTACTCGGCTGAGCGCCGGCCGACCAGGGACAGGAACACCGGAACCTGCCCGGGCGGGTCCATGATGACGAGCAGGGTGATCGCGGTCGTCGTGTACACGGAGACGTCGAATGGCACGGACTGAGTGTAAGCGGGCGGCCCGGCGGCTCGCTAAGGTCGACGTGTGCCGTCCATGCCGAGAATGCTGCAGCCGGGTAACCGCGGGCCGGGTAAGAACCCCGAGGTCGCAACGCCCCCGGTCCCCGTGGCTCGCGCGATCGTCGACTGCGGCGTCTACGTCGACGGCATCCGGCAGCCCACCCCGCCCGACATCCGCTCGGCTCTCGCATTCGTGCGGACCACCGGAAGCGGCTTCGTGTGGCTCGGTCTGCACGCACCGGACGAGCGGCAGATGAACGACGTCGCCGAGACCTTCGGGCTGCACCCGCTGATGGTCGAGGACGCCGTCCACGCCCACCAGCGTCCCAAGCTCGAGACCTACGACGACACCCTGTTCCTCGTTCTGCGGACCGTCAAGTACATCGACCACGACGACGACGAGGTCGCCAACGACATCGTCGAGACCGGCGAGATCATGGTGCTCGCCGGACGGGACTTCGTCATCACCGTCCGCCACGGGGAACACACACATCTCGCGGGCGTACGCGCGCGCCTCGAGCAGACACCCGAGCATCTGCGGCTCGGCCCCGCGACTGTCGTCCACGCGATCGCCGACCGGGTGGTCGACTCCTATCTGAGGGTCGTGCGCGAGATGGAGGCGGACGTCGACGGGCTCGAAGAGCGCGTCTTCGCGGCGTCGTCACGGGATCTCGACATCGACGTGGTCTACCTGTTCAAACGCGAGGTGCTGGAGCTGCGCCGCGCGGTGCAGCCGCTGGCGGTGCCGCTCTCACTGCTGTCGGGCAGCTCCGGCACACTCGAATCGGCGGCGCTCACCCCGCACGACACCGAGATCCAACGGCACTTCCGCGACGTCGCAGACCATCTGACCACGGCGAACGACCTGGTCGTCGAGTACGACGAGCGTCTGACGGCACTGCTGAACGCCGCCGCGACCAAGGTCAGCACCCAGATGAACACCGACATGCGGAAGATCTCGGCGTGGGCCGCCATCGCCGCGGTCCCCACCGCGGCGGCGGGGATCTACGGGATGAACTTCGACTTCATGCCCGAACTCCACTACCGGTACAGCTACCCGCTGCTGCTGCTCACTCTGTTCGCGGTGTGCTTCACCCTGTGGCGGATCTTTCACCGCTCCCACTGGCTGTGAGCGCCGCTACGGCGACACCGCGGCCCGGCCGGGGTCGGTCACATCCGTGCCGGCCTCAGCCCACGCCGCGCGCAGCTCATCGGCGCCCTTGACCCGCACCCATGCCGCTTCGTTCGCGGTGATCGGCACCGCACGCAGGAAACGCACCGGATCGGCGGGGTCGTCGAGCGGCAGATCGGCGAACCGGTCGTCGCCGGTGAGGAGGAAGGCCGAGCAGATCGCCCCGGCCCACAGCGGCTCCTGCAGGTCGATCAGCGAGTCCTCCGCCAGGATCAGCCCTTCGACGGCGGGCGCCGCGGCGAGCATGGCCAGCGACTTGTGCAGTCCTTGCAGCGGCATGCTCGCGCGCAGGGTCACCGTCACCTCGGCTCGCGGTCCGCGGACCGGGTCGGGAGCGAAGTCGGCCGGATCGTGCATCGGGTGGCGTGCGCACCCCACCGTCACGTAGACCACTCGGTCGCCGTCGGCGAACCGCAGCACGTCGATCGGTTCGACGCCGAGAAAGGTGACCGACGCCCGCTGCGGCTCGCTGCCGACGGCGGCGGACACGTGGGCGATCACCCGATCGCTGACAGAACTCACCCCACCAGTTAAACACCGGTGGGGTGAGTCGGATCGGTGCGGGGCCGTGCCCGGCGCACGGCCTCAGCGCAGGCTGACGCCGCTCGCGGTGTCGAAGACGTGCATCCGTGCCGGGTTCAGCGCCAGGGTGAGCGTCTCGCCCCTGCGGGCCTGGGTGTAGGGCGACAGCCGGGCCACCTTCTGCCCGCCCGCGGTGGTGGAACCGAGGTCCTCGGCCAGCTTCGAGAGCACCTGCGTCGCCGAGTCGGGCGCCTGCCAGCCGAAGTACACGTACTTGTCCGACCCCATCGACTCCACGAGGTCGACCGTGATCGGAAAGCTGAGGAAGCCGGCCAACTCGGCCTCGTGCGTCAGCGCCGCGTCCACCAGGTGCTCCGGCCGGATGCCCAGCAGCACCTCGCCGTTGCTGTCGGCCTGGCGCGCACGGCCGGCGATCTCGTTGTAGTCGGGGAACTCGATGTGGCCGATGGCGGTGTCCGCGCCGGTCGCGGTCAGCCTGCCCGGGAGGAAGTTCATGGCCGGCGAGCCGATGAATCCGGCCACGAACAGGTTGGCCGGGCGGTCGTAGAGCTCCTGCGGCGCGCCGACCTGCTGGACGTAGCCCGCGCGCATCACCACGACGCGGTCGCCGAGCGTCATGGCCTCGGTCTGGTCGTGGGTCACGTACACGGTCGTCGTCCCCAACCGGGCCTGCAGCGAGGCGATCTCGGTACGCATCTGGACACGCAGCTTCGCGTCGAGGTTCGACAGCGGCTCGTCCATCAGGAACGCATTGGGCGTGCGGACGATGGCCCGACCCATCGCGACGCGCTGACGCTGACCGCCCGACAGGTTGGCGGGCTTGCGGTCGAGGTACTCGGTGAGGTCGAGCATCGCGGCGGCCTCGTCGACGCGGCGGGCGATCTCGGCCTTGTCCATCTTCGCGAGGCTGAGCGGGAAGGCGATGTTCTGACGCACCGACATATGCGGGTACAGCGCGTAGCTCTGGAAGACCATCGCGATGTCCCGGTCCTTCGGAGCCACCTCGTTCATCCGCTTGCCGCCGATGCGCAACTCACCGGACGTGATGTCCTCGAGACCGGCGATCATGTTCAGCGTCGTCGACTTGCCGCAGCCCGACGGTCCCACCAGGATGACGAACTCGCCTTCGGCGATGTTCAGGTTCACCCCGTGCACGGCGATCGAGCCGTCCGGGTACTGCTTGGAGACGTTCTCCAGAACGATGTCGGCCATGGGTTATCCCTTCACCGCGCCGGAGGTGAGGCCGGCGACGATACGACGTTGGAAGAAGAGCACGAAGATGATGATCGGAATGGTGATGACGACGGCCGCTGCGGCGATGGCCCCGGTGGGCTCCTCGAACTGACTGCTGCCCGTGAACTGCGAGATCGCGACGGGCGCCGTCTCCGCATTCTCGGTGGAGGTCAGCGACAACGCCAGAAGCAGGTCGTTCCACGCGAAGATGAAGACCAGGATCGCGGCGGTCACCACGCCCGGCGCCGCCAGCGGGACGATCACGCGGCGGAACGCCTGAGCCGGCGTGGCTCCGTCCATCTGCGCGGCCTTCTCCAGGTCCCATGGGATCTCCCGGAAGAACGCCGAGAGAGTGTAGATCGCCAGCGGCAGCGCGAAGGCCACGTAGGGCAGGATCAGACCGAGCCACGTGTCGAACAGGCCGAGCCGGCGTTCGATGTTGAACAGCGGCGTCACCAGTGAGATCTGCGGGAACATCGCGATCAGCAGGGCCGCTCCGATGAGCAGCTTCTTCCCGCGGAACTCGAGCCGCGCGACCGCGTAGGCGGCCATGGTTCCCAGCAGCACGGCGATCACCGTGGTGATCAGGCCGATGCCGATCGAGTTGATCAGCGCCGACGTGAACAGGCTGGTGTCGAAGATTCCCTTGTAGTTGTCGAAGGTCCACTGCTTCGGGATGAAGCTGCCGTCGGTCACACTGCCGGTCGGCTTGAACGACAGGCTGATGATCCACCACAGCGGGATGATCGCGTAGAGGACCACCAGAACATTGGCGACGGTCCAGCCGACTTTACGGCGAATGCTCGCATCCATCGGTGGTCACCTCCCCTCGTCGTCGGAGCCGGGGGCGGCGGTGCCGAACCCCTTGATGAACACGAAAGCGATGATGGCGACGCACAGGAAGATCAGGATGCTGATCGCCGAGCCGACACCGAGATTGAAGGCCTTGAAGAGGTTGTCGTAGCCGAGCATCGACACCGACCCTGTGCCGTTGGAGCCGGCCGTCAGGACGTAGATGTTGTCGAAGATGCGGAACGCGTCCAGCGTGCGGAAGAGCAGCGCGACGAGGATCGCCGGCTTCATCAGCGGCAGGATGATGCGGAAGAGCCGGGTCCACGCGCCCGCGCCGTCGAGTTGGGCGGCCTTGAGGAGGTCGTCCGGCACCAACGCCAGCCCGGCGAGCAGCAACAGCGCCATGAACGGCGTCGTCTTCCACACCTCGGCCAGGATGATGATGAACAGCGACGGCCACTGCTGGGTGAGCGGCGCGGAGCCGTCCGGGAGCAGGTTGGCCAGGTAGCCGGTGCCCGGCGTCCACGCGTAGTACCAGGAGAACGCCGCGGCGACCGTCACGATGCCGTACGGGATGAGGACCACGGTGCGGACCACGCCCCGGCCGAACAGGGTCCGGTGCATGACGAGGGCGATCGCCATGCCCAGCACCAGTTCGATCAGCACCGACACCAGGGTGATGAACACGGTCACGCCCAGCGCCGACCACCAGTAGCCGTCCGAGAGGACGGTGCCGTAGTTCGACAGGCCGATGAACTTCTGCTCGTCCGGCGCGGTCAGCGTCGCCTTGTTGAGCGAGAGCCAGAAGGCGTAGACGATCGGGTAACCGGTCACCAGCGCCATGACGATCGCGGCGGGTGCGATGAGCCAGTACGCCAGACGTCGCTCCGACGACTTGCGTCCAGTCGCCTTCGGCGCCAGGGGCGCCGGCTGCGCCGGAGTGGGACCGGTGTCGAGGATCTCAGACATCGAACCTCCGTTCATTCCAGGCCCGGCGGGAGTCGCTCCGGCGGCAGCCGCGGCCATCGCGGTCTCGGGCACGGCCTGCGGCATCGGTGGGGGCGGCGGTGGCGGGGCGGGTTCATCGGGTCGGGGTGCGGCGGCCTCCGGCGGCACCCATACGTCGGAGTGCACCGGCTCGGCGCCGTCGCGGGAGTGCTGACCGTGCCCGTCCCCCGAGACGCCGTCCCCGTCACGGGGTTCCGGCGACCGCTGGTCGTCGTGCTTGTCGTCGCTCACGGGATGATCCCCTCGCCGTCGATGGCCTTCTGGACCTGCTCGGTGAGCTTGTCGACCATCTGTGCGGGATCCCAGGCGCCCACCGGCGCGAGGGTGGCGGTCACGAGCGTCGAGATCGCCTGATACTGCGGCGACGCCGGCCGCGGCGCCGAGTGCTCGGATTCGAGCTGTGTGCGGATCACGTCGCCCATCGGATACGCGAGCTTGAAGTCCTTGTCGTCGTAGATCGACGCGATGGTCGGCGGCGTTCCACCCGATATCGCGTACACCTTCTGCGCCTTCTCGCTGGTCATGCACTTCGCCGCCTCGAAGGCGAGCTCCGGCTGCCGGGAAGTGGACGCAACGGCCAGGTTCAGCCCGCCGGGCGTCGACTTCGCGGTCTTGCCGGGGAAGACACCCGGGTAGAGCGCGAAGTCGAAGTGCTTACGCATCTTGGCGTTGATCGGAGCGAGCTGCGCGTCTGTCGGCGGATTGTCCTCGTCGGTGAGCAGAGTCTTGTACGGCGAGAGAACGTCCTGGAGGAAGGCGACGTCGCCGGTCGCACCGTTGGTGCGCGCCGAAGCCCACACGAACGGCCAGTTGATCTCGAACGCCGCCTTGCCCGTCTCCATCCCGAGCCGGGCGGTGCCCTCGTCGGACTGGGTGATCGACGGGTCGTGCCCCGGCGCCGTGGCCACCGCCTTCATCACCTCGAGCGCCTTCAGCGTCGCCGCCCGGTGCTCCGGGGTGTCGCTGAGGGTCACCTTGGACGCGTCGTTCGGATCGAGCACCGAACCACCGGCGCTGGCGAGCAGCGAGTTGAACCAGACCATCAGGCCCTCGTACTGCTTGGCCTGGACCATGATCCAGCTCGGTCCGCCGGCCTTCTTGATGGCCTGCGTATCGCTGAGCATCTCATCCCAGGTCGCCGGCGCCCGCCGGCTGCCGAGCGTGTCCTTCATCAGGTCGGGCCGGTACCAGAGCAACTGGGTGTTGGTCCAGATCGGCATCGCGTACATGCGTTTGGCCGCGTCGTCGGGCCGCTGCCACATCGCTGTGGCCACCGGGCCGCCGAGATTGGTCTTCTCGATCTCGGCCGCGGTGTCGTCCGGGACCGGCACGAGCCAGCCGGCGTTCGCGAACTCCGCGGTCCACACGACGTCCATGCCCATCAGATCCAGGGTGTGGTCGTTTCCGGCCAGCCGCCTGGCCAACTGCAGTCGCTGATCGTCGGCGCTCTTGGGCAGGACGTTGGCCTGCAGCTTGTACCGCCCGCCCGACTCCTCGGTACAGGTCTGCGCGAACTGCTTGATGTAATCGAAGCCGTCGGCCGGCGCATAGATGTTCAGAACACCCTGCTCGTAGCCCGTGGAGCAACCGGCCAGCATCGGCGCGGCGACCGCCGCCGCCACCGCCACTGCCGACAGCCGCCTGGCCAGAGATCGTCCCCTCGGCGCGGATCTACCCTTGCTCATCTCGCTGCCAGCCTCCTGCCTGTCGGCCTCGTCTAAGAATCAGCTGTGAAAGCTGATGCGGGCCTTAGGTTATCCCACGACAGGTGACATAGCGCACACGATGGCACATCGGCGCGCCCGAGACGGCGGAGGAGCGGTCAGAGAGCCAGTTTGGCGAGCATGTCGCGCGCTTGTTCCGCGGTGCGCGGATCGCACAGCACGTCGTACCGTCCGGCGACCAGCTGCATGGTGGAGGTGAAGTCACGCTGGCCGCGGGTGGCCGCGTACGGGATGGCGGCGCTGATCAGCCCGAATACCATGCCGGCGAGCACGCCGAAGAGGATCGGCGTCCACGACGTCCCGACCACCAGTGAGACGAGTGCGCCGAAGAACAGGCCCAGCCAGGCGCCGGACCCGATGCCTCCCGCGATCACCTTGCCCCAGGTGAGTCGTCCGAGGACCTTCTCGACCTGCATCAGGTCGACGCCGACGATCGTCAGATTATCGACCTGGAATTCGTTGTCGGACAAGTAGTCCACCGCACGCTGGGCCTGCGCGTAGGTGTCGTAGGACCCTACCGGCCAGCCCTTCGGCGGCGTCGGCAGTCCCGGCATCGGTCGCATTGGGTTCGTCACTTCGGCTCCTGAGCTCGGCTCACTTTAGGCTTGACGTATGACGCCCGCCCTCAAGGTCTTCGTCGCCAGACTAGTCGGCCTCGCCGTTCTCGGCCCTGATGGTGAATCAATCGGTCGGGTCCGGGACGTCGTGATCTCCATGCACATGCCGGGCAAACAGCCGCGCGCGCTCGGGCTCGCCGTCGAACTCACTACGCGCAGACGCATTTTCGTGCCGATGCTGCGTGTGACGAGCATCGAGCCCGACGCCGTCACCCTGACCACCGGACACGTGAATCTGCGACGCTTGCGGGTGCGCCCGAACGAGGCGTTGGCGGTGGGTCAGATCCTCGACACCCGGGTCCGCACCGACGATCCGGACTACCCCGAACTGCACGATGTGGACCTGACGGTGGTGGATCTGGCGATCGAGCAGAACCGCAGCCGCGACTGGATGGTCAGCCGCGTGGCGCTGCGCACCACCCGCAAGGGCCTGCGCAGGCGCGGCGAGACGATCGTCGTGCAGTGGCGCCACGTCCGCGGCATGAACCGTCTGGAACTCTCTCGCCCGGGACAGGGCGTGGAGATGGCCCTGGCGCAGTTCGAGGACATGCGTGCGCCCGACGTCGCCAACGCGCTTCGCGAACTGCCGGTGAAGCGGCGCGACGAGATCGCCGCGGCGCTCGACAACGAGCGTCTCGCGGACGTGCTGCAGGAGATGCCCACCGACGATCAGACCGCGATCCTCGGCAGCATGGAGCCCGACCGCGCCGCCGACGTCCTCGAAGCGATGGACCCCGACGACGTCGCCGACCTGATGGGTGAACTGCCCCAGGCCGAGGCCGAGGCGTTCCTGTCCCGGATGGACCCGGAGGACTCCGAATCCGTCCGGCGGCTGCTGCTACACTCCCCCGACACCGCCGGCGGCGTCATGACGCCGGAACCCCTGATCGTCACCGCGAACGCGACGGTGTCCGAGGCGCTGGCCCGGGTGCGCGACCCGGACGTGAACTCGGCGGCCGCGAGCATGGTCTTCGTCGTCCGCCCGCCGACCAACACCCCCACCGGGAAGTTCCTCGGCGCGGTGCACACGCAGGCACTGCTCCGAGAGCCGCCGGCCAATCTGGTGGGCGGCATCCTCGACAAGGAGATGCCGCGACTGCTCCCCGACGACTCGCTGGAGAAGATGACCCGGTTCTTCGCCACCTACAATCTGGTCTGCGCACCGGTGATCGACGAAGCCGATCACCTCCTCGGCGCCGTCGTCGTCGACGACCTCCTCGATGCCCTGCTCCCGCGCGACTGGCGCGAGACCGACCCCGAAGGGACCGCTCCATGAGTCCTTCCGGACGCCATCTCGACACTCCGAGCCCTCGTCGCAGCCGGTTCAACGTCAATCTCGACTCCGACGTGGTGGGCGTGTACTCCGAGCGGATCGCCCGCTTCCTCGGCACCGGCCGGTACCTGCTGATCCAGACCGTGATCGTGGTGATCTGGGTGCTTCTCAACGTGGGCCTGTTCGCCTTCGAATGGGATCCGTACCCGTTCATCCTCCTCAATCTGGCCTTCTCCACTCAGGCCGCGTACGCCGCGCCGCTGATCCTGCTGGCACAGAACCGCCAGGAGAACCGGGACCGTGTCTCGCTCGAAGAGGACCGCGCCCGCGCCGCCCAGACCAAGGACGACACCGAGTTCCTGGCCCGTGAACTCGCCGCCGTGCGGCTCGCGGTCGGCGATACCGTCACCCGCGACTATCTGCGCCGCGAACTCGACGATCTGGTCGACGAACTGGTGGAACGAATTTCGGCACGCGCGGGCAAGGGTGAAGAACCGGATCCGACATGACCGGAGGAAACGCTGCATGTATGCTGGCTCACAGTCGTCGGGGGGATGATCGCAGACTCCCCCTGATTCGACGTGAACGACACGCCGAATGCAGTGAGAGTCGATGAGGACCAATGGGATGACTTTCTGGCGCAGCCGCCCGAACCGGATTCACGTGCCGCGCCGCGGCCTGGCGGTCGGGACCACCGCCGCCGCACTCGGCGCGCTGGTGCTCGGCGGAACGGTGTCGAGTGTCGCGGCCGATCCGGTGTCCTCGGTCCAGCCGGGACCCTCGATCGATCTCGCGGGCGCCCAGAGCGCGGTGGCCGCCCGCGCGGTCGCGGAGACCGTGCCCTCCGGCAGCAGCCAACTCGTCGGATTCGCTCCCCCGGCCGACCCCACGGCCGCCGGCGGCGGCGACCCGCAGTTCCGGCTCGCCGCCGACCTTCCCGCAGGTCCCCTCGGCATTCCCGGGATGGTCCTCAAGGCGTACAAGCTCGCCGCCACCCGGGTGGCCGCCGAGTCGCCGCAGTGCAAGCTGCCCTGGTTCCTCCTCGCCGGCATCGGACGCATCGAGTCCGGCCACGCGGGCAACGGGAACGTCGACGCGTACGGCAACACCCTGACCAAGATCCGCGGCCCGGTACTCGACGGCTCGCTCGCCGGAAACGCCGTCATCCACGACTCCGACGGCGGCAGGCTCGACGGCGACGGCGGGCACGACCGCGCGATGGGTCCGATGCAGTTCATCCCGAGCACGTGGGCGGCCTGGGGCGCCGACGCCAACGGCGACGGCAAGGCCGACCCGGACAACATCTTCGACGCCACCTATTCGGCCGGACGCTACCTGTGCGCCGGTTTCACCGACATCATGGCCGGCCAGAACAAGGTGAACGCGGTCCTGCGCTACAACCACTCGATGGCCTATGTGAACAACGTGCTCGCATGGGCGGCCGCGTACTCGACCGGCGTGATGCCGACCACGCCCATCCCGGAGATGTCGGCGACTCCGGACGACAAGGACAAAGACAAGAAGGACAAGGACCGCGACAAGAAGAACGGGGACCGCGACAAGAAGCCCGGCGAGTCCACCCGGCCGTCCACCCCGAAATCGTCCACGCCGCCGACTAAGCCGTCACCGAGCAAGCCTCCGCAGGCCTGCCTCGGCATCATCTGCCTGCCGCCCGGCATCGGTCCGGCCCCGGCGCCCGCCCCCAAGCCCTCGCCCAAGAAGCCGGCGCCGGCTCCCGCCGGCCCGGCGAAGACCGCCGACCGCTGAGGCGAGAAGCCGAGTCCGTCTCGGCAGCGATATGGTTGAGGTGTGACCACCCCCGCCACACCCACTGAGTCCGCCGTCCGTTCCGCACTGAGCAAAGTGATGGACCCGGAGATCGGCAAGCCGATCACCGACCTCGGCATGGTCAAGTCCGTCGCGGTCGCCGCCGACGGCAGTGTCGACGTCGGGGTGTACCTGACCACGGCGGGCTGCCCGATGCGCACCAAGATCTCCGACAACGTCGAGACGGCCGTCGCCGATGTGCCCGGTGTGGGCGCCGTGCGCGTCGAACTGGACGTGATGGACGACGAACAGCGCACCGAACTCCGCAAGAAGCTGCGCGGCGACCGTGCCGAGCCGGAGATCCCGTTCGCCAAGCCGGGCAATCTCACCAGGGTGTACGCGATCGCCTCCGGCAAGGGCGGTGTAGGCAAGTCGAGTGTCACCGTGAACCTGGCGACCGCACTCGCCGACCGCGGTCTGTCCGTCGGCGTCCTGGACGCCGACATCTACGGTCACAGTGTTCCGCGCATGCTCGGCAGCGACGCGAAGCCCACCCAGGTGGAGTCGATGATCATGCCGCCGCAGAGCCACGGCGTGAAGTTCATCTCGATCGGCCAGTTCACCGACGGCAACACGCCGGTCACGTGGCGCGGCCCCATGCTCCACCGGGCGCTGCAGCAGTTCCTCGCCGACGTCTACTGGGGCGATCTGGACGTTCTGCTCCTGGATCTGCCGCCGGGCACGGGCGATGTCGCGATCTCGATCGCCCAGCTCATTCCGGGTGCGGAGATCCTGGTGGTGACCACCCCGCAGCAGGCCGCCGCAGAGGTCGCCGAACGCGCGGGCGCGATCGCCCTGCAGACTCGGCAGAAGATCCTCGGCGTGGTCGAGAACATGTCCTGGATGCAGCTCCCGGACGGCACGCGGATGGAGCCCTTCGGCTCGGGCGGCGGCGAGTTGGTGGCGCAGCGGCTCACCCGTGCCGTGGGATCTCCCGTCGAACTGCTCGGGCAGGTCCCGCTGGAACAGGAACTCCGCGAAGGCGGCGACGTGGGCACTCCCGTGGTGCTCTCGGCACCCGAATCCGCCTCCGGCTCGGCGCTGCGCGCCATCGCCGACAAGCTGGCCGTCCGCCGGCGCGGGCTCGCCGGCATGAGCCTCGGAATCGACACCACCCGGCACTGACCCGCCGGGCCCGACCGGTCCGGCTAGGTCGCGTCCCAGTCGGTCACGTCGTACTTGCGGGCCGGAGGTGCGGGCGGCTGCGGCGATTCGCGCGGCACCTGCCGCTCCCCATCCGGCTTCGCCGGCGGCCGACTCACGTCGAGGGTCTCACGCACCGACTTGCCCAGATCGTCGATCGTCGACGAGTCACCGTCGAAGATGTGCTTGGTGACGATGCTCTTCGGGCTCACCTGGCGGAGTTCGTTGAGCTGAGTGAGCGGCTCACGGAGTTGATCGAAATCGGGCCCGAGTTCGTCGCGCAGCTGCGAACTCGCCCCCGTCGCATAGTCGCGCACCTTGCGTACCGCGCCCATCGCCCAGCTGACCGCGCCCGGCAGACGTTCGGGGCCGAGGATGATGAGCGCTGCGGCCAACAGAATGAGGAGTTCACCCCAACCGACACTGCTGAACATGATTCCTCGCCGCTCTCTGGACTGGTCCGACGCTTCCGGCGCTAATCGCTGACCGGGGTGAGCTCGCCGTCGAAGTATCGACCGTCGCGCCAATACGTGAACTTCACCTGCTCACCGATTTTCGACGTCCGCACCGCGACGGTCAACTCGTCCGCGCTCTCGATCGGGCGCCCGTTGAACTTGGTGATCACGTCGCCCTCGCGCAGACCGGCCTGGGCCGCCGGACTGCCCCCGGCGACGTCCTTGATCTGCGCACCGAAGATGCGGTCGTTACGGACGGTGGCGGCGGTGATGCCGACCGACGGGTGCTTCACCTTTCCGTCCGCGATCAGGGTGTTCGCGATCGGGATGACCTCGTTGATCGGAATCGCGAAGCCGAGACCGATGGACCCGCCGCCGGTCATCGCGCCGGCCGTGTTGACGCCGATCACCTGGCCGTCGTCGTTGAGCAGCGGCCCGCCCGAGTTGCCCGGGTTGATGGCCGCATCGGTCTGGATGGCGTTGATCACAGCGTCGGTATCGGAGTCGGCGTCCGGCCTCAGCGGCACCGGCCGATCGAGTGCGCTGATGATGCCGCTGGTGACCGTCTTGTCCAGCCCGAGCGGCGAACCGAAGGCGATCACCTCCTGACCGATCTGAAGGTCGGCGGAGTCGCCGAGCTTGGAGACCGTCAGATTCGCGACGTCGTCCACTTTGATGACGGCCAGATCGGTCTTCACGTCACGTCCGACGAGCCGCGCGGGCACGCGCTGACGATCGGAGAAGACGACTTCGAGCTTGGCTTTGGAGTCATTGGCGGCCTTGGAGATCACGTGGTTGTTCGTGACGATGTACCCGGCCTTGTCGACGATGAATCCCGAACCCGAGCCGCCGTCGACCGCGGTGCGGACCTCGATGGTGACCACCGATCGCTGAACGGCCTTGGCGACCCGCTCCACATCGGTGCCGCCGGTCGCGGAGTCGGGGCTGTCGCCCTCGAGGTGAACGGTGTCGGCGTGCAGCGGCGTGACGACCTCTGCGGTCCATCGTCCGACGAGCCCGCCGAAGAGTCCGACGAGGAGTGCGAGCAGTCCGAGAGTCGCCAGAGCCCACCAGTGCACCCGGCCGCCGAACAGCAGGTCGCGTATCCCCAGTAGCGGCCCCTTCTCCCTCGGCGACGACTCCGGGTCGACGCCGACAGCCGGTGCGGACAGGTGCGCGGCGCTGTCGGGATCGCGCCACGGATCCGGTTCCGGCACGTCGTCCGTGGCGGGCTGGGCGTACGGGTCGCGCTGCAGTGTCTGGGTCTCGCCCTCGGGCCGGCCGAAGGCCTCCGCGAGGACCGGATCGGGCGGTGCGATCGTGGGCTGTGGGCGCTCCGCCGGTGATGCCTCGGGAGCGAACGAGCCGTCGACACCCTCCGGCCTGCCGAAGGTGGCGGCGAGGTCTGACGCCGGTTCGTTCGCGGGCAGCACCGGATCGGTCGGCCGGTCGTCGGACGAAGCAGAGCTGTCGGTCACGAGTCAGCGGCCCCAGCGGTTGGTGCGCCGATCCCTGCGGAAGTCGATCTCCTGAGTCGGGATCTGGCTGAGCTGCGCGCGGAGCGAGTCGGGCACGCTGAGGTCGGTCTGGCAGGTCTGCAGCATCGACCGCGCACGCGCCTGCGCGGCGACCTCGCGCGAGCAGTCGGGGCAGAGCGCCAGATGAGCGTCGGCACGCGCCGACGCCTGACGCGTGAGTTCGTCGTCGACGTAGGCGACGACCGCCTCGGGATTCAGATGCTCGGTGGACGCGAATCCGGTCGGGCGCCGGTATTCGGGGTTCGGTGCGATCGACGTCGGAAACGGCGACCACCGACTCCCGCGTGAACGTCCTGTCTGGCCCAGACCCACCGGCGTCACCCCTCTCCTCAGATGCACTCGAACTCGATTCAGAGCCACGGTCCAGCGTAGCCGACAGAACCGGAGAGGGTCGCGGAGGTCACTCTGCGGCCGCGACCGAGCGGCTGTCGGTGTGGCCGCGAGCCGCCAGGTACTGGCGGATGCCCTGGCGTCCGCGGTGGATCCGGCTGCGGACGGTGCCCATCTTGACCCCGAGCGTGGCGCCGACCTCCTCGTACGAGAGTCCCTCGATGTCGCAGAGGACCACGGCGGCGCGGAACTCCGGCGCCAGCGAGTCGAGGGCCGCCTGCAGATCGGGATCGAGGTTGGCGTCGGCGAAGGCCTGCTGCGGGTCCGGGGTGTCGGTGGGGATCCGGTCGTAGTCCTGCTCCAGCGCCTCCATACGGATCTTGGCGCGGCGTCGGACCATGTCGAGGAACAGATTCGTCGTGATGCGGTGCAGCCAGCCCTCGAAGGTGCCGGGCTTGTAGTTGGTCAGCGACCGGAACACCCGGATGAAGGTCTCCTGGGTGAGGTCCTCGGCGTCGTGCTGATTTCCGGAGAGGCGGTACGCCAGCCGGTACACCCGGTCCGCGTGCTCTGACACCAACTCGTCCCACGAGGGCATCAGATCTCGATCGCCGGTCGCGTCGAAGCCCGCGGTTCCGCGGAACGCTCCGGTGGTGGTGTCGGGGTCTGCCTTGCCGATCATCGGGACGGTCATCGTGTAGGTGCCAGTTCCTTTCCTCGCTCCGGGCCTGTCAGGGCTATTCTCCCCGATCAACGCGCCCGGCGCGATCGATATTCCGGACCATTGCGCTCTACCCTGTCGCACCTGAATGTGGTGCCCCTATAACTGTCCTGAGGGTTTGATAAGGAAGACCGGGCCCGCAGACGGCGTGCCCGCAACCGCAGGTCAACGACCGTATGGCACCCTCGATGTCATGAGTGACACAGCGGCCGCGGCCGCAAGCCTGAGCGAGTACGCCGAAGCCGCGATCATCGAGGACGAGGCCCTGATCGAAGCCCGCATGCGCGCCGAGGAGCTCGGCGCCACGGCGATCTCCCCCGCCACCGGAGCGCTGCTGTCGCTGCTGGCCCGGGTCGCCGGGTCGACGCACGTGGTCGAGATCGGCACCGGAGTCGGTGTCAGCGGGCTCTGGCTGCTGGCGGGCATGCCCGAGAACGGTGTCCTGACCACGATCGATCCCGAGCCCGAGCATCACCGGGCCGCCCGCGAGACCTTCGCCGACGCGCACATCGGTCCCGGCCGCACCCGGCTCATCAACGGCGCGCCGACCGACGTGCTCACCCGGCTCGCCGACGAGACATACGATCTCGTCTTCGTCGACGGAGCACCGCTGAGCTATCCCCTGTTCGTCACCGAGGCGATCCGCATTCTCCGGCCGGGCGGACTGGTCGTCGTGAACAACGCCTCGGCCGACGGCACGATCGCCGACCGTGAGGCCGACGATCCGCGGACCCTGGCCGCGCGCGAGGCGGCGTCGATCATCGCCGAGGACGACCGGCTGCTGCCCGCTGTGATTCCGGTGGGAACGGGTCTGCTCGCTGCCGCCAAGGCCTGAGCGGCCGGCCGATCGCGCTCGGGATCACACGTCGGTCGAGAACCGGATTCCGCTCTCGGGGATCTGCACTCCCGGCCATACGCGCGCGCCGCGCAGCAGCTCGCATCGGGCGCCGACCTGTGCACCGTCGCCGATGACGGTGTCGCGCACCAGCGCATGCGCGCCGACGGTGGCGCCGAACCCGACGATGCTGCGCTCGACCACCGCGCCCGCCTCCACCGACGCGCCGTCGAAGATCACCGCGCCGTCCAGCCGCGCCCCCGACCCGACCCGCGCACCGCGGCCGACGACGGTGCCGCCGATCAGCACGGCGTCGGACGCCACGTCGGCGCCGTCGAGCGAGAGCGACTCCCCGCAGGGCTTCGCCAGCGCGGGCGACGGCGCGATGCCGCGGACCAGGTCCGCCGAACCGCGGACGAAGTCCTCGGGAGTCCCCATGTCGCGCCAGTAGGCGTCGTCGACGTGCGCCTGAATGTGCCGTCCCTGCGCGAGCAGCGACGGGAACACCTCGCGCTCCACCGACACCGGCCGACCGGCCGGGATCTCGCCGATCACCTTGCGGTCGAAGACGTAGGTGCCCGCGTTGATCTGATTGGTCGGCGGATCCTGAGTCTTCTCCAGGAACGCCGTGACCCGCCCGTCGGCGTCGGTCGGCACGCAGCCGAAGGCGCGCGGATCACCGACCCGGACCAGGTGCAGGGTCACTTCGGCACCCGAGCGCTCGTGCGTCGACAGCACGTCGCGGATGTCGGTGCCGCCGAGGACGTCGCCGTTGAACACGAGCACCGTGTCGGCGGTCAGCTCGTCGTAGACGTTGCGGATGCCGCCGCCGGTGCCCAGCGGTTCGCGCTCCGTGACGTAGGTCAGATTCAGGCCCAGATCGGAACCGTCGCCGTAGTGGTCGGAGAAGACGTGCGCCTGGTAGGAGGTGCCGAGGACCACGTCGGTGATCCCCGCCTCCCGGATCCGCGACAGCAGGTGAGTCAGAAACGGGGTCCCCGCAGTCGGGAGCATCGGCTTGGGCGCCGACAGGGTCAGCGGCCGCAGCCGCGTGCCCTTTCCTCCGACGAGGATCAGTGCCTGAACTGATGAGGTCACAGAGTTTCCTTCCTTGTCCACACTCGTGTCGCGGCTGTTCACGCGGGCCCTCCCGTACGGCGCTGTTCACGCAGGGCCGCGGCGACCGCGATCTTCGACCGCACCGCCAGCCCGGCCCGCAACGCCAGGCGGATCGGCGCGCGCAACGGGCCGGGATTCCGGTCGGCGGTGAAACGATAGGCGCTCGCATGGTGAGCCGGAATCATCTTCTCCGGATGTCTGCTGACCGAATGGCTCTTCGCGTGCATCACCGACACCGACGGCACGAAGACGTTCAGCCACCCCGACCGGCCCAGCCGGTCGCCGAGGTCGACGTCCTCCATGAACATGAAGTAGCGCGAGTCGAAGCCGCCGATGGCGTCGAAGGCCGTGCGCCGCAGGAGCAGACACGAGCCCGAGAGCCAGCCGACCGGCCGTTCGGTGAGGTCGGCGTCGTCGTTGCGGTACGCAGCCGTCCAGGGGTTCGACTTCCAGACCGCGCCGAGCACCGCGTGGCCGGTGCCCGAGATCAGATCGGGTACGCGGCGCGCGGACGGGTACACGGTGCCGTCGGGCTCGGTGATCAGCGGCCCCAGACTCGCGGCCCGCGGCCAGCGGCGCGCCGCCTCGAGCAGTCCGTCGATCGCGCCCTCCGACCATTCGACATCGGGGTTGGCCACCACCACGAACTCGACGTCCTCGTCTATCTGCGCGACTCCCCGGTTCACGGCGCCGCCGTAGCCGATGTTTCCGCCGGTGTGCACCAGGGTGACGTTGTCGTGGTCGGCCGCCGCCTGTTCCGGTGCGCCGTCGGTGGACCCGTTGTCGGCGATGATCACTTCGGGCGTCTCACGCGATGCGCGCGTCAGCGTGCGAAGGAAGTTGTGGAGGTAGTCGCCCGAGGAATAGGTCACGGTCACGACGGCGAAGCTGGCAGTCACGCGCTCAGACTAACCGAGCGTCCGGGTGCGGACCGCGATCGCATCGTGCAGGGCGAGCGTCCACTTCCGCAGCGGTGTGAGACCCGCGGCAGCCCAACTCGCGCCGGAGAGCGCCGAGTACGCGGGCCGCGGCGCGGGGCGCGGGAACTCTGCGGTGGTGCACGCCTGGACCCGGGCCGGGTCGGCACCGAGCTCGACGAACACGGCGCGGGCCAGATCGCACCAACTGGCCGTTCCGGCGTTGGTGGCGTGCAGAGTCGCGCCGTCGCGCAGATTCGGCCCGTCGCACCGTTCGGCGAGTTCCCACAGGCCGGCCGCGAGATCGCGCGCGTAGGTGGGCGATCCCACTTGATCGTCTACCACCCGCAAAGTGTCGCGCTCGGCCTCCAGTCGGGCCATCGTCGCGACGAAGTCGCTGTCCGCGGACCCGCCGGTGAACACCCACGCGGTGCGCACGACGATCGTCCGCGGATCGGCCTCGCGCGCGGCGCGTTCGCCGGCGAGCTTGGTGGCGCCGTACACCGTCGGCGGCTCACCGGAGACGTCACCGGGTTCGAAGGGTCGCGGTGCGTCGCCGGAGCCCGCGTCGTCGCGGGCGAAGACGTAGTCGGTGGACAGATGGATGAGTCGCGCCCCCGACGCGCCGGTGACGGCCGCCAGATGGGCCGGACCGAGTGCATTCACCGCGTGCGCCGCCTCGCAGTCGGTCTCGGCGGCGTCCACGGCGGTGTACGCCGCGGTGTTGATCACCACATCGCCTCGCGCAAGGCCACCGAACGCGTCGCGAACCGATCGCTCGTCGCGCACATCGACATCGGACGAGGTCAGCATGACCGCTTCCCGGCCGCCGCGCGTCGACGCGAGCGCCGATCCCACCTGCCCGGAGGCGCCGACGATGTACACCCGATTCGAACCCATGAGTGACCATCCTGGTGCATCCGGACCTCCGCCGGGAGCTCACGGTCGCGGGCAGTGCTGCAGATCACCGGGCCCGGCACCGGCTGCGCCTCCCCGGCAACGGCTCTCCCGATCAGTATTCTTGCGGAAGACCAGCAGCCGAGACGACCGGAAGGGACATCGCGACAGGTGGAGTCACGACGCGACGGCTCGGCAGAGCCCGAGGACACCGACGCCGGCGCCGTTTCCGGCGGCCGTGCCGGGGAGCCCTCGACGCGGCGGTCCGTGCCGACGCGCACGGGTGCGGGCACCCGGTCCCGCCGGACCTCCGAGGAGATCCACACGCGGCCCCGCCGACGCCCCCGCAGCACCGACCCCCGCAGCAAGACGGACCGGGCCGCGCGCCACGGCGCCCGGACGCGCACGCGGCCCTCCGGTCCACCGCCGGGCAGCTTCCGCGCCGCCCTCAAACTCTGGACGACCCGCCCGATCGCCGGGATCGCACCGAAGAACATCGGCCGGGCACTGATCGCCCTCGTCACCGTGATGACACTGGTCGTCACGGGGCTGGGCTGGGCGAAAGTGCGCAGCCTCAACGGGGCCGTCACGCTGCTGGGAGACCTCGGCCTCGGCGGCGGTGACGACGGCGCCATCGACATCCTCCTCGTCGGCACCGACTCCCGAGTGGATGCGAAGGGCAACCCGCTCTCGGAGCAGGAGCTCAAATGGCTGCGGGTGGGCGGCGACGTCAGCACCAGCACCGACACCATCGTCCTGGTGCGCATCCCGACCGACGGGTCCAAGGCCACCGCCATCTCGATCCCCCGCGATGCGTACGTCGACGTCCCCGGGATCGGCATGAGCAAGATCAACGCCGCCTACGGCGCCACCAAGGAGGGCGTCCGCGAGCGCGAGGTGGAGCAGGGCACCAGCGAGGAGCAGGCAGAGAAGGACGGGACCAAGGCCGGGCGCAAGGCCCTGATCGATTCCGTCGCGAATCTGACCGGCATCACCGTCGACCACTACGCGGAGGTGGGACTGCTGGGATTCGCGCTGCTCACCGATGCCGTCGGCGGAGTGGACGTGTGTCTCAAGAATGCGGTCGACGAGCCCTTCTCGGGCGCCAAGTTCCGCGCCGGCCGGCAGACGCTGAACGGTCCGAAGGCGCTCAGCTTCGTCCGGCAGCGCCACGATCTCCCTCGCGGCGACTTGGACCGGATCACGCGACAGCAGGTGTACATGGCTTCGCTGGCGCAGAAGATCCTCTCGACGCAGACACTGACCAACGCGGGCAAACTCCAGGAGTTGCAGGATGCCGTGTCGCGCTCGGTGATGATCGACGACGGCTGGGACGTCCTCTCGTTCGCAGAGAATCTGAAGGACCTCACCGGCGGCAACGTGAAGTTCACGACGATCCCGATCGAAGACGATCAGGCCTGGAGCGATGACGGGACGCAGAGCGTGTTGAAGGTCGACCCGCAGGCGGTCCACGCCTTCGTCGACCGGCAGCTCGGCCGCACATCGAAGGCCGGATCGGAGAATCCCCGCTCGGACTACACCGTCGACGTGGTGAACGCGGGCACCGTGGACGGTCTGGCGTCCAACGTGATGCGGCTGCTGAGCGGCCTCGGCTACCAGCAGGGCGCCACGTCGAGCAAACCGATGAACGAATTCGATTCGCTGATCTTCGCCGATTCGAAGGACAACGAGGGCGCCAAGCAACTGGTGAAGGACCTCAAGGCGGGCCCCATCGAGATCCGCGAGGACTCGTCGCTCCCCGAGGACAAGCTCCGGCTGGTGCTGACGAACACCTACAACTACGGTCTCGGTGCGGTCTCCGACACCGGCGGCGACAGCGGTTCGGACTCGGGGTCGTCGTCGGCGCCGTCGTCCAAGCGCCCGTCCCCGGTCATCAAGGCCGACGGCGACGGACCGGTCTGCGTCAACTAGCTCCGGCGGTCGCCGGAGCCGGACACGATAAGCGAGGACACTCGATGAGCCACGACACCGTCACGGGCGCGATCTTCGCGGCCGTGCCCGACCATGCGCGGCCGATGCTGACCTACTACAACGAGTCGACCGGCGAGCGCACCGAGCTCTCCGGTGCGACGCTGGGCAACTGGGCCGCCAAGATCGCGAACTACCTGCGGGACGGGCTGGGCCTGGCGCCCGGCGACCGCGTGCGGGTGGATCTGCCGGAACACTGGCAGACCGCGGCCGTTCTGCTCGGTGCGTGGTGGGCGGGCGTCGCCGTCGACCTGAGCGACGACGCGGCCGACGACCGCGCGACCTTCACCTCGCGGGAGCGGGTCGACGAGCACGACACCGACGAGGTGATCGCGGTTCCCCTGGATCCGTTCGCCATGGGCGTGCGCGACCTCCCGGTCGGCGTCGAGGACTTCGGCGAGTCGGTGCGCGCGCACGGTGACCAGTTCGTCCCGGCGGGTTCCGGGCGGGACGCCGTCGACGAGGTGACGGTGGCGCAGGTGCTCTCGGCCGCCGACGGCGGGCTCGATCCGGCCGACCGACTGCTCAGCACCCGCGGATGGCGCACTGTGACCGACGTCGTCGCGAACCTCGCCGCTCCGCTGTTGTCCGGGGCGTCTCTCGTCGTCGTCGCGGGGGGCGTCGAGGACTCCCGTCTGCGGGCGATCGCCGAGACCGAGAAGGCGACCGTCGTCCGGACCTGACCGAGACGAATGCGCGGGCCGACCGCCACCCGCTGACCTCTCGGTCGGGACGGCGGCCGGCCCGCGCATTCGACGGTCCGGCCGGGTTCAGCCGCGCAGCAGCGCGCGGCTCATGACGACGCGCTGGATCTGGTTGGTGCCCTCGTAGATCTGGGTGATCTTGGCATCGCGCATCATGCGCTCGACCGGGAAGTCGGTGGTGTATCCCGCACCGCCGAAGAGCTGAACGGCGTCGGTCGTGACCTCCATCGCGACATCCGACGCCAGGCACTTGGACGCCGAGCTGATGAAGCCGAGGTTGCCCTCGCCGCGCTCGGCACGAGCGGCGGCGGTGTAGACCATCAGGCGCGCGGCCTCCACCTTCATCGCCATGTCGGCGAGCATGAACTCGACGCCCTGGAACTGGCTGATGGTCTTGCCGAACTGCTTGCGGTCCTTGACGTACGCGATGGCCGCGTCGAGGGCGCCCTGCGCCACGCCGACGGCCTGCGCGCCGATGGTGGGACGGGTGTGATCCAGGGTGGCCAGAGCGGTCTTGAAGCCGGTGCCCTCGTCGCCGATGATCCGGTCGGAGGGGATGGTGCAGTTCTCGAAGTACAGCTCCGCGGTGGGGCTGCCCTTGATTCCGAGCTTGTGCTCCAGCGGGCCCACCGTGAAGCCGGGGTCGTCCTTGTGGACCATGAACGCGGAGATGCCGTTGGCGCCCTTCTCCGGGTCGGTGACCGCCATGACGGTGTACCAGGTGGACTTGCCGCCGTTGGTGATCCAGCACTTGGAGCCGTTGAGCACCCAGCTGTCGCCGTCCTTGCGGGCGCGCGTCTTCATCGAGGCGGCGTCCGATCCGGCCTCGCGCTCCGACAGTGCGTACGACGCCATGGCCTCACCCGAGGCGATCGACGGCAGCACCTTGGCCTTGAGCTCGTCCGAGCCCGACAGGATCAGGCCCATGGTGCCGAGCTTGTTGACCGCGGGGATCAGCGACGCCGAGACGTCCACGCGCGCAACCTCTTCGATCACGATGCAGGCCGCGACCGAGTCCGCACCCTGCCCGTCGAACTGCTCGGGAACGTGCACCGCGTTGAAGCCGCTGGCCACGAGTGCGGCGCGCGCCTCCTCCGGGAAGCGAGCCTTCTCGTCGACGTCCTTGGCGTGCGGTGCGATCTCCTTCTCGGCGAGCGCGCGGATGGCCTCGCGCAGCGCCTGGTGCTCCTCCGGGAGCTGGAAGAGGTCGAAATCGGGGTTCCCGAACTTGCCCATCGTTTCTCCTTAAACCGGCGCTACGAGCCCTGTCACTCAGTGCCGTGATCGTCTTCTCGATAAGTGCATCACGGCACTGGGTGCCGCGTCAATCGCCTCCGCACCGCCTCCGCGACCTCATCGGGCGTGGTCCCGGCCGGAAAGCTGACCACCGCGACCTCGGGAGCGGAGGCCGACGACGGATCGGCGTACTCACCGACCACGCCGTAGATCGCGAGCAACTCCCGCCGCAGGGTCTCGGCGGTGGCGTTCTCGTCGCCGCGGACCATCGACCGCAACAGATAGTTGTGGGCGCCGGTCACGGCGGCGGCGAAGGCCACGATCCGCACCCGCGGCACATCCGGCAGAGCGCGGCGGAGGAACTCCTCGAACTTGCGCTGATAGCGGTAGGTGGTGACCAGCTCCCGGTCGCGCAAGGCAGGCACCCGCGCCACCACCTGATAGCGCCGGACCGCGAGATCGCGGAGCGTCGCGAAGTGCGCGAAGACGAGCTCGGCCGCGGCACACACCGCCCACCAGGGATCGGTGCCCGCCTCTTCCTCGCCTCGCAGCAAGTCGGTGACCTGTTCGAGCAGGGACTCGTGGTCGGCGAAGATGAGGTCCTCTTTGGACCGGAACTGCCGGAACAGGGTCCGGCGCGACACGCCGGCGGCGGCGGCGACCTCGTCGACCGGTGTGGCTTCGTAGCCGCGTTCGGAGAACAGGCGGATCGATTCCGCCACCACGTGCGCGGCGAACTCCGCGGGATCGGTGTGCACCTGGTCGGTCGTCGCCATGCCGACATTATCGCGCAGATCCCCTCGCCTCATGCCTCGGCCTCGCCGACCGCTCGTCGATACGGCAAGCTGGAGAACATGAAGGTTCCGCATGCCGTGGCGCTCGTCAACAAGTACGTGACCAATCCGATCCAAGGACTGTGGGCGGGACGGATCGCACCGTGGGCGATCGTCGAACACGTCGGGCGCAAGTCGAACCGCCGCTACCGCACGCCGGTCCTGGCCTTCGTCGACGCCGGCCGCATCAGCATCGCACTGAACTACGGCGCCGACTCCGACTGGGTCAAGAACGTGCTCGCCGCCGGCGAGTTCACGCTCGTCCGCAGCGGTAGGGAGCTGAAGGTGGCCGGCGTGCGGGTGATCCCGTCCGACTCCCCCGACGTCGTGAAGTCCGCTCGGATTCCGGCCAAGCTGTCCGAATCAGTGCTCTACGGCCGCCTCGTCGAAGCATGACCGACGCACTCGACGGCTTCGACCGCGCAGAGTTCACCGACGACGGCGTCACCCACCGGTACTACCGCCGCGGATCGGGCCCGGCGGTGATCGTGATCCCCGAGATCCCCGGCATCACACCGAAGGTCGCCGCCTTCGCCCGCCGGGTCAGCGACGCGGGCTGCACGGTGTACGTCCCCTCGCTGTTCGGCGTCGACGGTGCCGATCCGTTCCCCGGCGGTGTGACCGGACCGGCCCGGACCGGTGCGCTGATGGCCCGAGCGCTCGGCCGGGTATGCGTCAGCCGGGAGTTCACCGTCTTCGCCACGGGGCGGTCGTCGCCGGTGGTGTCCTGGCTGCGTGCCCTCGCGCGACGGGCCCACGCCGAGTGCGGCGGCCCCGGCGTGGGCGCCGTCGGCATGTGCGTCACCGGCGGCTTCGCACTCGCGATGGCGGTCGACGACACCATGCTGGCGCCCGTGCTGTCGCAGCCCTCGCTGCCGGTGGGCCTCACGCCCGCACGGCGCAGGACCATCGACATCTCGCCCGGCGATCTGGAGACCGTGAAGGTCCGCTGCGCGCGGGGACTGCAGGTGATGGGTGCCCGGTTCGAGGGCGACCGGCTGGTCCCGGGCAGCCGCTTCGATTTTCTGCGAGAACAGCTCGGCGACGCCTTCATCGGTGTCGACCTGCCCGACGACGCCGCTGCCCCGGACGCGTTGATTCCGCCGCACTCGGTGCTCACCGAGCACCTGATCGACCAACCCGGACAGCCGACGCACGACACGCTCGAGGCGGTCATCGCGTTCTTCCGCCGGAAGCTGGAGGTCGAATGACGGGCACCGTCGATCTGACGCCGCTCGACGATCCGTTCACCTGCGCACTGACCGGGCGGCAGGAGCGGTTCGCCCGGCGGCGCGGCCGCATCAATGCGTTCGAGCCGGAGGTCTCGGTGTTCTTCGGTCATCCGCGCGAGATGACCGACGCCGACTGGGTCGACATGGCGGCGCTGGCCGGACCCGGGAACACCGTCGGCCTACGCGACTGCCGGACCCCGGCGCCCCCGGGTTGGCGGCACGTCGAGACCTTCGATCTGGTGCAGTACTCCGGTGAGGACACCGAACGGCGCCCCGACCCGGAACTCGTCCGGCTCGGCCCGCCGGACGTGGCCGAGATGACCGAGCTGGTGACACTGACCAAGCCCGGGCCCTTTCTCCCGCGCACCGTCGAGATGGGCGTCTACCTCGGCTACCGGGACGGCGACGGCCGGCTGCTCGCCATGGCGGGTCAGCGGCTGCGGCTTCCCGGCTGGGTGGAGATCAGCGCGGTGTGCACCCATCCGGAGGCACGCGGACGCGGACTGGCACGCAGACTCGTCGCCGCGGTGGCTCAGGTCATCGTCGACGACGGCGACCTGCCCTTTCTGCACACGACGGCGGAGAATCCGGCGCGCAGCCTGTACGAGGCGATGGGATTCGTCCTGCGCAGCGAGGTGAGCCTGGAGATCGTCCGGGTTCCGGAAGGAGAGTGAATGATGTTCGATCTCGGTCTGCTCGGCGTTCCGATCGCGGGCGCTCCGATGGCCGGAGGCACGTCGACGCCCGAACTCACCGCAGCCGTCTCCGGCGCGGGTGGTCTCGGCTTCTACGGTGGCGCCTATCTCACGCCCGAACGACTCCGTGAGGACATCCGCGCGATCGCCGCGCTGACCGATGCGCCGTTCGGCGTCAATCTGTTCGTGCCCGAGGAGATCCCGTTCGACGAAGCGGCCTTCGCCGAGTACCGCGACCGGCTCGCCCCGCTCGCCGAGCGGCTGGGCGCACCGCTGCCCGAGCACGTTCCGTTCACCGACGACCACTTCGACGCCAAGGTCCAGGTGCTGATCGACGAGCGCGTGCCCGTCGCCTCGTTCACCTTCGGTTGTCCCGACGCCGCCACGGTGGCACGACTGCACGCCGCGGAGGTCTTCGTGGTCGGGACCGTCACCTGTGTCGACGAGGCGCTGATCGCGCGAGAGTCCGGAGTGGACTCGCTCTGCGCCCAGGGCGTGTCGGCGGGCGGACACCGCGGCACGTTCGGCATCCTCGACGCCGACCCGGGCATCGACACGCTGCCCCTCCTCACCGGTGTTGCGGACGCGGCGGGCCTGCCGGTGATCGCTGCGGGCGGCGTCGCCTCCCGCGACGACGTGATCGCACTGCTCGAGGCGGGCGCCGCCGCCGTGCAGGTGGGGACGCTACTGCTCCGCTGCCCCGAGGCCGGCACCAAACAGGCGCACCGGGACGCCCTCGCCGACCCGCGCTTCACCGAGACCGTCACCACCCGGGCGTACTCGGGCCGCTTGGCGCGTGGCCTGGTGAACGAGTTCATCGCCGCCTACAGTGATGCGGCACCGCCGGTGTATCCCCAGGTCAACACTCTCACCGGCGGTATACGCCGGGCCGGTTCCACCGACCCGGACGTCATCAATCTCTGGGCCGGGACCGGCTTCCGGGCTGCTCAGGCGGTCCCGGCGGCCGACGTGGTGGCCGCATTGAGCCCGTAGCGCTCGGTCAGCCGTCGAGCAGGGTCCTGCGCAGCTTCTCGTCCTTCTCGAGGACCATCTCCTCCAGTCCGGCTTGGAACTTCGCCATCGCACTCTGAACGGCCGGATCGGAGGCTCCGAGGATGCGTGCGGCCAGCAGACCCGCGTTCCGGGCGCCGCCGATCGACACCGTCGCGACCGGCACGCCGGCCGGCATCTGCACGATCGACAGCAGTGAGTCCATCCCGTCGAGGTACTTCAGGGGAACGGGCACCCCGATCACCGGCAGCGGTGTGGCCGCCGCGACCATGCCCGGCAGATGAGCGGCGCCACCGGCACCGGCGATGATCACCGAGATACCGCGTCCCGCGGCGTTCTTCGCGTAGTCGAGCATCCGCTGGGGGGTGCGGTGCGCCGAGACCACGCCGACCTCGAACGGTATGCCGAACTCGGCGAGCGCCTCCGCCGCGGCCTGCATCGTCGGCCAGTCGGAGTCACTGCCCATGATGAGGCCGACGCGGGGTGCGGGCACGGTGGCGGGTGCGGTCATCGACGTCTCCAAGGTTCTCGGGGCTGATTCTCAACAGCGTAGGCGAGGCAACCGTGCGCGGTGACGCCGGCTGTCGTCCCCGACGCGGTGTGAATGCGGCTCGAAGCGGGCGGCCGGCGTCTCCGCGGTCACCGGATCTTGCGGCGGTAGAGGCGAATCGCCGCCGCGTAGGCGATGGCGCCGATCCCGATGCACCACGCGAGCGCGGCCACGAGGTCGGCGGTGGCGACGGGCTGCTCGCCGAGCAGCGCGGAGACGGTGTCGACGATGGAGGTCACCGGCTGGTGCTCGGCGAAGACCCGCACCGGGGTGGGCATGGTGTCGGTCGGGACGAACGCGGAGCTGACGAAGGGCAGGAAGATGAGCGGGTACGAGAACCCGGTCGCACCGTCGACGGTCTTGGCGGCCAGTCCCGCGACGACCGCGATCCACGTCAACGACAGCGTGAAGAGGGCGAGGATGCCGGCGACTGCGAGCCAGGCGAGCGGTCCCGCGGACGATCGGAAACCCATCGCCAGTCCGACCGCGATGATGATGACCACCGTGACCGCGTTCGCCGCCATCGAGGTGAGGACGTGGGCCCAGAGGACGGCGGCGCGAGCGATCGGCATCGATCCGAAGCGCTCGAACAGCCCGCTCTGAAGGTCGTTGAACAGGCGCAGTGCCGTGTACGCGACGCCCGAGGCGATGGCCATCAGCAGGATTCCGGGAAGCAGGTAGTCGACGTAACTCGCAGTTCCGGTGCTCGCCTTGATGGCTCCGCCGAAGACGTAGACGAACAGGAGCATCATGGCGATCGGGGTGAGCGCGGTGGTGACGATGGTGTCGACACTGCGCGTGACGTGCTTGAGCGAGCGACCCAGGAGGGCGCCGGTGTCGCTGAGGACGTGTGTGGTCATGACCGGCCTTCGTTCTCGGTGCGGTGTCTGGTGAGCGCGAGGAAGATCTCCTCGAGGGTGGGCTGCTTCTCGACGTATTCGACCTTGGTCGGCGGAAGCAGTCGCTTCAGTTCGGCGAGTGTGCCGTTCGCGATGATCCGGCCGTCGTGCAGCACGGCGGTGCGGTCGGCGTGTTGTTCGGCCTCCTCGAGATACTGGGTGGTCAGGAGGATCGCGGTGCCGCGGCCGGCGAGTTCGCGGACGGTGTCCCACACGTCGATGCGGGCTTCGGGGTCCAGTCCGGTGGTCGGTTCGTCCAGGAAGATGACGGACGGATCACCGATCAGGCTCATGGCGATGTCGAGACGACGCCTCATGCCGCCCGAGTACGTGGCGACGGCGCGTCCGCCGGCGTCGGTGAGCCGGAAGCGCTCGAGCAGGCCGTCCGCGACGGCGCCGGGGCCGTGCTCGTGGCGCAGGCGGGCGATGAGCATCAGGTTCTCGCGGCCGGTCAGTACCTCGTCGACGGCGGCGAACTGACCCGTCAGGCTGATCGACCGGCGAACCTCGAGGGGCTCGGTCGCGAGGTCGTGGCCGCCGACGACGGCGGTGCCTGCGTCGGGCCGCGTCAACGTCGAGAGGATGCGGACGAGCGTCGTCTTGCCTGCACCGTTAGCGCCCAGGAGTGCGACGACGCTGCCCGCCTCGACGTCGAGGTCGACCCCGCGCAGCACAGAACGGCCGTCATAGGACTTCTCGATTCCGCGGATCCTGATCGCGGGCGGAGCGATGGTCGTGGTCATGACCGTGTTCCTTCGTCTTCGACTGAGCGAGCGCTGTCTGAAACCGAGTGGGCGCGCCGAATCTCGATGTCGCCGTACAACGTTCGCGCGCGAATGGACACATGCTCACCGGTCGACGGGACGGTGGAACCGTCGAGACGGTTGCGCAGCTGTCCTTGAGTGGACGAGAGGTCGAGCCAGGCGGGAACCCCGTCGGCGACGCCGACGACGATCGTCCCGAAGCTGCTCTCCAGGTCGAGAGCGCCGCCGCGCGCCTCACCGACGGTGACGCTTCCGTACGCGGTGCGCGCGGTGACCGACGACGCCGAACCGTCGATGTGCAGGTCGCCGTACGAGAGAGTGGCTTCGACGGCGGCGTGCGCCGTGCCGAGGTGGACGCTGCCGTACGACGACTTCAGTGCGGCGTCGCCGGCGACGGTGCCGATCCGGATCTGCCCGTGCCCCGCGACGACCTCGGCCGACCCGTCGACCGTGCCGACGGTGGCGTTGCCGTACGCGGCGTGCAGCCACAGGTCGCCGGTGGCGTCGAGGTCGACGGCACCGACGGACGCCTTCACCCGGGTCGCGGCCAGCCTGCCGGTGGCGCGGACACCTCCCGTGGAGCATTCGGCGGTGAATCGCGAGCCCTCCGGGAGTTCGACCGTGATGTCCACCGACTCGGAGGGGCCGAGGAAGCGGAACCTGGGACGCGGTCCGAGGACGGTGATTCGGCGGCCGTCGAACTCGACGGTGGTCGCTGCCGCACCGCGCTGATCGGCGGGTTTGTCCGGGTTACTGGGCGATACGGTCACGACGGCGTCGGTGCGGTCGCTCGCGATGACGTCGATGTGGCCGAGCGGCAGGTTCACGGCGAGATCGACGGGTTCTGGGGTGCGGTAGGTGGGCATGGGAGAGCCTTCCGGAGAGTGCAGTCGACCGACCCCGTGGTCGAGACGGGGTGATGGGATCGTTCGCGAAGGTGTGGAGAGTGGTCAGCGCGCCCAGCCGGCGAAGTCGCCGCCGGTGCGCAACGCGCGCTGCACGGATCGTCGCCGCCGCGGATTCAGGGCTGAGGCGACGGCGCGCACCAGCCAGGTGTTGACCGAGACGCCCTCGGCGGCCGCGGCTTCGTCCACCTGCGCCTTGAGGACATCCGGGAGTCGCAGTGTGGTGCGTGAGGTGGTGGTGTCGTCGAAGTCGACGCCGATCGCGGACTCCGAGTCGGCATCGTCGGTGGTGCGCGGCGTTGCGACTACGAAGTCCACCTCGCGCCCGCGCAGGCGGAGGTCGACCGACCCGGGAACCAGGTCACGAGTGATCTCGCCGGCCGCCGCGGACAGGACATCGAGCAGGGCGAGTCGGATGGTGGCGTCCATACTGTTCGCGAGACGCTCCGCGGCGGCGCGGACGTCGTCGACCCCGTTGTCAGCGGCGTCGGAGAGGTCACGTTCCGCCGCGGCTCCGAACCGGCGCTGAAGGTCGTCGACGTACTGATCGAGGTCCATGACATCAATCATGACACCACGATGGTGTCAATTCAACCCCGTGGCGGCTTCACGCCCTCGTTCACGCACCGAGACCGCAGCGTCACGATGGTGTCACCACGTCCGACTAGCCCGCGTGCGGATCCCAGCCGTCGGTCCACACGGCCGCGCTCATCCACTGGGCGGCGCGCTCGGCCCGTTCGCGGACGTCGTCGACGCCCTCACCCGGACGTCCTACGACATTGACGTGTCCGATCTTGCGATCGGGCCGCTCGCCCTTCCCGTACAGATGGACCTTGGCCTCGGGCATCCGGGCGAACAGATGATGCAGGCGCTCGTCCATCGACATCTGCGGAGCCTCCGGCGCCCCCAGGATGTTGGCCATCACGATCACGTCGGCGCGCGCCGCGGTATCGCCGAGCGGATAGTCGAGAACCGCGCGCAGATGCTGTTCGAACTGCGAGGTGACGGCGCCGTCCATGGTCCAGTGACCGCTGTTGTGCGGGCGCATCGCGAGCTCGTTGACCACCAGTTCGCCGTCCGTCGTCTCGAACAGCTCCATCGCCATGGCGCCCACCACGCCCAGTTCCTCGGCCAGCGTGAGCGACATCTGCTGCGCCTGCTGAGCGACATCGGCGTCCAGGCCCGGAGCCGGAGCCAGAACGACGGCGCACTGGCCGTTGCGCTGGACGGTTTCGACGACCGGCCACGCGGCGCCCTGTCCGTACGGCGACCGTGCCACCATCGCCGACAGCTCGCGCACCATCGCCACCTTCTGCTCCGCCATGAGCACGGTGTCGCCCGAGGAGGTGTCGTCGAAGACGCGCAACGCTTCGTCGCGGTTGTCGGTGAGCCACACTCCGCGACCGTCGTAACCGCCTCGGACCGCCTTCAGAACCACCTGCCAGTCGTGGGACTCGCCGAAGGCGATCAGCGCGGAGCGCGCCGCGCCGACCTCGCCCGACAGGTCGACGAAGTCGGGAACCGGGAGGCCCAGTTCCGACAGTTTGGTCCGCATGGCCAGCTTGTCCTGTGCGAAGTGCAGCGCCTTCGACGGCGGGCGCACCGCGACGCCCTCGGCCTCGAGCGCTTCGAGGTGAGCGAGCGGAACTCCCTCGTGATCGAAGGTGAGCGCGACCGCTCCTTCGGCGGCGGCGCGGAGGGCGTCGAGATCGTCGTGCGAGCCGAGCACCACGTTCGCGCTCACCTGCGCGGCCGGCTCGTCGGCGCTGCCCGCCAGAACCCGCAGGCACTGACCGAGGGCGATGGCCGACTGATGGGTCATTCGGGCCAACTGACCACCGCCGATCATGGTCACGGTGGGCATGCCGCTGGAACGTCGGTCTGGGCTGGAAGTCACCGTTCAATGTTGTCATGCCCGGCCGCGGGCACGCGCACCCCGGCCGGTCGGTGACAATTCGGCGGGCCAGATTACGTACACTCGAACCTTGTGCCGACAATTGACGGGGCAGTGAAGCGACTGCCGGAGCCCGTGCGACGGCTGGTGCTCAAGCACAGCGAACTGATCAAGTTCGCGATCGTCGGCGGCACCACATTCGTGGTCGACATGGCGGTCTACTACGCACTCGCCCTCAGTGTTCTCGAATCGAAGCCGACGGTGGCCAAGGTGATCTCCGGCGTGGTCGCCACGATCCTGAGCTATGTCCTCAACCGCGAGTGGGCGTTCAAGAACCGCGGCGGACGCGAGAAGCACCACGAGGCGCTCCTGTTCTTCGCCATCAGCGGCATCGCCGTCCTGATCTCCGCCGCGCCGATCTGGATCGCGAACAATGTCTTCAACATGCGCGAGAACCTGGTCGGCCTCGAACTCGCGATCTTCGACTTCCTGCTCGCCTTCGTGATCGGCAACCTGCTCCAGATGGTCTTCCGGTTCTGGGCGCTGCGGCGGTTCGCCTTCCCCGACGAGCAGCCGCGCGGCGGCGAAGGCGGATCCACCGACGTCAACCCCACGTCCGAGGAACTCAGCGATGAGGAACTCGGACATGCGTGAGCGTCGACCCGCCGCCGTCTGTCCCGTCGCCGTCTGCCCCACCGCCGTCCGCACCGGCACCGCCGCCGGCGTCTGACTCCTCGCCGTAGGACGCACCGCTCGCCGGATGCAGCGGCGCCACCACCGCGAACACCGCGGGCCGCCGCGACACCAGATCGAGCCGACCGCCGTCGGCCTCCACCAGGGCGCGGGCCAGTGACAGACCCAGCCCGTTCCGTCCCCCGCCCGACACACCCCGGCGGAACATCTCCGGTACCACCTCGTCGGGCACGCCGGCGCCGGCGTCCGACACCGTGACGCGGACCATCTCGCGCGATGTCAGCACCCCGACCCGGACGACGCACTCCCCGCCCCCGTGGACCAGTGCGTTGTCGACGAGCACGCTCAGCGCCTCGCGGAGGCGGCCCGGACGACCGTAGGTGTGCGGGACCGGTTCGTCGACCACCATCCGCACCGACCGCCCGGCCGCTCGATACGCGGGCTCGAAATCGCGCACCAGGGTTTGAACGACCGACGTGACGTCGATCGCGACCCGCGCCTTGGGATCCGCACGCGAGGCCGCGATCATCTCGTCCAGTTCGTCGGCGAGCCGTTCCACCTGCGCCAGTCCCGCCTCGGCCTCGGCGACCACTGCCGGATCGCGGTGCAGGGTCAACTCGTCGAGCCGCAGCCCGATCGCGGTGAGCCGGCTGCGCAGCTGGTGGGAGACGTCCCCGATGATCTCGCCCTCGCGCTCGAGCCGCAGGACGATCTCGTCATTGGCGTCAGCCAGCGCCGCCGAGACCCGATCGAGCTCATCGATGCCGTATGCAGGCCAGTCGGAGGAGAAGTCGCCCCGACCCATGGCGGCGGCGCGGCGCGCGACGTCCGACAGCGGCTCCGACAGCCGCCGCGCCGTGAGGACGGCCACCACCGCACCGCCGACGACGGCGACCAGGATCGCCAGCAGCAGGGTCAGCACCGCCAGCAACTGGGTCGGACGGACGTCCTCCTGCGGTATCGCGAGCGTCAGGTCCACGTCGCGGCCGAGATTGACCGACTCCGAAACCGCCGCGCCGTCGAAGACATGGCCGATCTGGCGGATCCCGCGCTGGTAGCCGCCGGGCGCGTCCCGATCGCGAACGCGATAGGTGAGCGTGAGGCGACCGTTCGGCGGCACCAGCAGACGGAACTGTTCGAGATCCAGATCGTGCGGGGATACGGCGCGGCCGGCGGCCTCCTCCGCGAGCACGTGCTCGCTCATGCGTTTGAGCCGCTCGGAGAGGTCCTGGTGAGCGGAGGTGGAGAACCAGTCCCAGGTGATGATGGTCATCGGCACGCCGAACATCACGCCCATCGCCACGAGGGACGCGATCATCATCTTCAGGATTCGACGACGCACACGGCTCCTACGGGTCGAACCGGAAGCCGACACCGCGCACGGTCACGATGTGTCTGCGATTCTTGGGACGGTCGTCGCCGATCTTCCGCCGGATCCAGGAGATGTGCATGTCGAGCGTCTTCGACGACCGCAGATCCGTCGACCCCCACACCGCGTCCATGATCTCGTCGCGCGACACCACTTCGCCCGACCGCTCCATCAGGAAGCGGAGCAGATCGAACTCCCGGTTCGCCAGCGTCAGATCCTCGCCGTCCACCACCACGCGCCGAGCGCGCGGGTCGAGCTGGATGTCGCCGCTGTCGAGGATCTCCTCCCCCTCCACGGCCGTGACGCTGCGCCGCATCAGCGCGCGCACGCGCGCGAGCAACTCGGCCAGGCGGAAGGGCTTGCCGACGTAGTCGTCGGCGCCCGCATCGAGACCGACGACGAAGTCCACCTCGTCCGTGCGAGCGGTCAGCATCAGCACGGGCAGTTGCGGCAGTTCGGAGCGGATCCGGCGGCACACCTCCAGACCGTCCATCCCGGGCAGGCCGAGATCGAGGATGAGCAGTCCGTAGTCGCCGCTGCGCACCTTCTCCAGCGCCTCGGGACCGGTGGCCGCGATCTCGCAGTCGTTGCCCTCCCGGCTCAGCGCTCGGGCCAGCGGCTCGGCGATGGCCGCGTCGTCCTCGGCCAGGAGCACCGCTCGCGACCTCATCATCGGCGCCACTCGTCGACGCGGCCCGTCAGCGCGTCGTCGTCCTCGTCGAGCAGCTCCTGGTAGAGCTGAGCGTGCACCGCCTCCACCTGCGGGATGTCATGGAAGGCGAGCGGCTCGTCGGATGCCGATTCGATCACCAGAGTGCCGGTGCGGAGGATCCGGTCGATCACCCCGTGCCGGAACTCGACGGTGTTGATCCTGCGGATCGGAATGTCGATGCCGGACCTGGTCAGGACGCCGCTGCGGTAGATGACCCGACGGTCGGTGACGACGAAATGAGTGGTCTTCCACGAGATCAGCGGCCGGATGAGGAACCACGCCACGGCCGCCGCCCAGATCGCGACGACGACGGCGGTGACCCACAACGCGGCGCGGTCGGCCATTGCGGACGTCTGGGCGTAACCGACCGCGACTCCCGCGGCAGCGGTCACCGCCCAGAAGATCAGCACCGGCACCAGCAGGCTCTTCCAGTGCGGATGCCGGTGTATGACCACCACCTCGCCGGGCGCAAGGTTCTCGCGCGGGTAACCCATGGCGTTTCACCTTAGTGCCGGATTCTTAGGAGGGCCTGATATCGGCGCTACACTGGGGCGGATCTGGCCTCACGACCGCAGCGATACCGAGCAGCAACAACAGGCAAGGACCATGACGTACAACGATCCGCGCGACCCGAACCACCGTCCGCCTCAGCCGCCGGCGACGCGTGCCTACAGCCGGCCGAACGATTACGGGCAGTACACCGAGGCCGGCGACTACGGCCAGACCGGGTACGACGCCCAGTACAGTCAGCCGCCCGCCACACCCCGCCGCCGCGGCCCGGACATCGACCCGCTGATGTTCTGCGGAGGCGTTCTGATGACCGGAGTGGTCACGGGGCTGGCCGCTTGGCTCGCCGCCTGGGTGATCCGCGCCGTCACCCAGAAGATCAACGAGTCGGGCCGGTTCGGCATCTGGAATCCGCTCGCACAGGACGAGGTGTGGTTCGCCGTCACCGGGTTCGTCGCCGCGATCGTCGCCGGCGCCCTGTGGTACCTGCTGCAGGTGGGTACGCCTGCGCCCAATCAGTTCTACCGATGGATCGTCGGGCTGCTGATCGCCGCCGCGGTGATCCTTCCGCTGCTGCTGTCGGAGCAGATCTCGTCCGGCATCGGCACCGCGGTGCTGCACCTGATCATCGGCTTGCCGGTGCTGACGCTGATCCCGACGATGGGCCGCGCCAGCAGCGACCGCAAACGCAGCTAGAGGTGTCCGGCGCTAGTCGGCGGGCCGCAGGTGCGTGACGTCGCCCGCCGACGCCGTGACCGGACCGTCCGGACCGTCGACGATCACCCGCCCCTCGTCGTCGATGTCGGTGGCGATACCGACCACCTCGACGTCGCCGGGCAGGATCAGCCGGACCCGTGACCCCAGGGTGGCGCTGACGCTGCGATAGTTCCCGGCGAGGACATCGATGCGGTCGGGCCAGTCCGCGAGCCGCTCGGACAACGCCCGCAGATACGCGGCCGCGACCCGGGTCTGGTCCACCGGCGCGTCGGCGAGGCCGCTGATCGAGGCCGCCGTGTCGGGCGCCGACCCGGCGGGCAGATCCAGGTTCAGTCCGGTGCCGATCACCGCCACGCCCCCGCCGTCGCCGGTGAGCCGGAACTCCGAAAGGATGCCCGACAGCTTGCCGCCACCGGGTGCGAGGACATCGTTGGGCCACTTGAGCTCGAGACCGGTTCCGGTGAGTGCGGAGACGGCGTCGTGGACGGCGAGGCCGGTGAGCAACGACAACCAGCCGAGGCTGCGAATCGCATCGGCGTCGACCGCGATGGCAGCCGAGACGGCGAGCTGTCCGGGCGGTGTCTCCCATACCCGCGCATGCCTGCCGCGGCCCGAGGTCTGCCGCGCGGCGATCAAAACAATGCCGTCGACGTCTTCCCCGGCATCGATTCGCGCAATCAGATCGGCATTGGTCGAGCCGGTCTCGGCGATCACCTCCACGGCGCGCCACCGCGTGTCCGACAGCTGTTCGGCGAGGATTTCCTGATCGGGCACGTCGTTGCTCATGTACGAGCACTTTACGGGCCCGCGAGTGAATACACTCACAGCACCGCTTCCGCAGTGATCTCGAATGTGAGGATATTCTCACATTATCGGCGCGGTTGACCTCGCATAGGTGTCGGTCGTTAGCATCGGATCCCATGACGACTGCTTCACGCGACGACGGCGCTGCGCCGGACATCCACACCACGGCGGGCAAGCTCGCCGATCTGCGCAACCGCCTCGCCGAGGCCGAGTTCCCGGTCGGCGAAGCCGCTGCGGAGAAGGTTCACGCCAAGGGCAAACTCACCGCACGCGAGCGCATCACCCACCTCCTCGACGAGGGTTCGTTCGTCGAACTCGACGCGCTGGCGCGTCACCGGTCCACCAACTTCGGGCTCGCCGAGCGGCGCCCGATGGGCGACGGTGTCGTCACCGGCTACGGCACCGTCGACGGCCGCGAGGTGTGCGTGTTCAGCCAGGACGCCGCGGTCTTCGGCGGCAGCCTGGGCGAGGTGTACGGCGAGAAGATCGTCAAGGTCATGGACCTGGCGATCAAGACCGGCCGCCCCCTGATCGGCATCAACGAGGGTGCGGGCGCCCGCATCCAGGAGGGCGTGGTCTCCCTCGCCCTGTACGGCGAGATCTTCGGTCGCAACGTCCGCGCCTCCGGCGTCATCCCCCAGATCTCGCTGATCATGGGCCCGAACGCCGGTGGCCACGTGTATTCCCCCGCTCTCACCGACTTCGTGGTCATGGTCGACCAGACCAGCCAGATGTTCGTGACCGGTCCCGACGTCATCAAGACCGTCACCGGTGAGGACGTCACTCAGGAGGACCTGGGCGGCGCACACACGCACATGACCAAGTCGGGCGTCGCCCATTACGTCGGCCAGGACGAGGAAGACGCCCTCGACTACGTCAAGGAACTGCTGGGTTACCTGCCGAGCAACTGCCGCGCCGAGGCCCCGCGCCTGCCCGCGCCGGAGCGCGTCGGCGCCATCGAGGACAATCTCACCGAGGACGATCTCGCGCTCGACACGATCATCCCCGACTCGCCCAACCAGCCGTACGACATGCACAACGTCATCCGGAACATCCTCGACGACGAGGAGTTCCTGGAGGTGCAGGCCGAGCGTGCGATGAACGTCATCGTCGGCTTCGGACGGGTGGACGGCCGCAGCGTCGGCATCGTCGCGAACCAGCCGACCCAGTTCGCCGGCTGTCTCGACATCGACGCCTCGGAGAAGGCGGCGCGCTTCGTGCGCACCTGCGACGCCTTCAACGTTCCGATCGTCACCCTGGTCGACGTCCCCGGCTTCCTGCCCGGCACCGAGCAGGAGTACAACGGCATCATCCGCCGCGGCGCCAAGTTGCTCTACGCCTACGGCGAGGCCACGGTCGGCAAGATCACCGTCATCACCCGCAAGGCCTACGGCGGCGCGTACGACGTCATGGGCTCCAAGCACATGGGCGCCGACGTGAACCTGGCCTGGCCGACCGCTCAGATCGCGGTCATGGGCGCCTCGGGCGCGGTGGGCTTCGTCTACCGCAGCCGTCTCAAGGAGGCGCAGGCGAACGGTGAGGACGTCGACGCACTGCGCCTGGAACTGCAGCAGGAGTACGAGGACACCCTGGTGAACCCGTACGTCGCGGCTGAGCGCGGCTATGTCGACGCGGTGATCCCGCCGAGCCACACCCGGGGCCAGATCGCGAATGCCCTGAAGCTGCTGGAGCGCAAGATGGTGCAGCTGCCGCCGAAGAAGCACGGCAACATCCCGCTGTAGTCCGTTCCCCGATCCAGAAAGGCGAGGACATGAGTGACGACGTCACCTCGGCGGGCAGCCAAGAGCAGCCCGCCCGCCCGTTCCTGACCATCGTCGACGGCAAGCCGACCGACGCGGAACTGGCCGCCCTGGTCGGTGTCTTCGCCGCGGCGAGCGGCGGCACCGCCGACACCGGACCGCAGATCCGGAACGACTGGGGCCGCCCGGTCGACATGTTCCGGGAGAACTGGGGCCAGCCCGGCAGCTTCACCAACCGCGGCGGCTGGTGAGCCCCGCACACCGTTCCACCGCGACGACCGTCGTCCTCGGTTCGGCCTCGCCCGCACGCCTGCGCGTGCTGCGAGACGCCGGACTGCGGCCGGCGGTCGTCGTGTCAGACGTGGACGAGGACGCCCTGCTCGACGAGCTGGCGGGCGCCCCGCCCGCGCAGATCGTCACCCGGCTGGCCGAGGCGAAGGCCGACGCGGTGGTCGCCGCCGTCCTCGGTGACGGCGCACCGCGGGCGGCGGGTGCGGCGACCGACGGCGTGGTCGTGACCTGCGATTCGATGCTTCTCACCGGCGGGTCGCTCGCGGGCAAACCGCACACCGCGGCGGCCGCCGCCGAGCGGTGGAGACGGATGCGCGGGACCACCGGTCATCTCATCACCGGACACTGCGTGCGGCGCGTGCGTGACGGCGAGGTCGTCGCGTCCGCCAGTCACAGTCAGTCGACGGCGATCTTCTTCTCCGACGTCTCCGACGAGGTCATCGAACGCTACGCGGCGACCGGCGAGCCGCTCGAGGTCGCGGGCGCGTTCACCCTCGACGGGATCGGCGGCTGGCTGATCGACGGCATCGACGGCGACCCGTCGTCGGTGATCGGCATCAGCCTGCCGCTGGTCCGGCGCCTGCTGACGCAGGTCGGCGTCGACGTCGCCGACCTGTGGTCCGCCGAGCGCTGAGACCTCACTGCCGGAGTACGGCGGGCCAGTACGCCTTGAGGCAGTCGCCGGGCTGTCCCTGCCGTCTGAGGTTGTCGGTGAATCCGCGCCAGAGGGCCCGCGCCCGCGCGACGGAGGTTCCGTGGCCCTGCCCGGGCGCGGCGTCGCCGACACTGACGATCAGCGCTGCGGCCTGCAGCATCGACGTGAACGACAGGTCTTTGCGCTCGAAGACGGTGGCCGCCCAGTTGCCTGCGAAACAGTCGGCGATCAACTCGCGGTCGTCTCCGGGCGGCCCGGCCGCGTCGCCCATGCCGTACGCCTTCGCGAGGCGGTACACGACGTTGTGGCCGTATTCGTGGGCCATGATGGTGGCCGCGGTGAAGTCACCGAGCATGATGCCGGACGAGCCCATGAGCTTGCCGTTCCAGATGTCGGCGAAGGTCTGCACGGGCAGGATCACCGACCCCTGCCTGTCGGTGCCGCCGCCGTCCGGCCGGCGGTCGAGCGGGCAGAAGAAGGCGTTCGGGAAATCGCTCGGGATTCCGTCGGGCAGTTCACCCGAGTCCAGGCACGCGCTGCGGAAGGCATCGCCCGGGGCGATCAGCACCCGGCCCGCCGTCGACCCCTCGATCGCCAACTGGGCGAACCAGTCCTGCCACACCGAGTCCAAGTCGTCGAGCACCGCCGACATGTACGCCGGGACCGCGGTCGACTGATTCGACTCGTCGACCCCGGAGGCCGCCAGCCGCTCAGCCGAGACGGCGGCCAGTTCCGGACACCGAGCGGCCGAACAGTGCGCGGGTGGCGTGGGCGCCGCGCGATGCGCCGTTCCGTCCACCCCGCATGCGCTCATCGTCAGCGCGGCCACGACCGCCAGGGCCGTACCCACCACTGTCCGGAGCCCGCGCCCCGATCCCCTTCTCGGCATGACGGGAACGCTAACACCGTCGCCCCCGGCGACGTGCCCGACGTCATTCGGACGATTGCGCAGGCCGGACCGCGGATCGGAACGAACTTGAGACCGGTCCGGCGAAACGCCTCGGCGCGGCCGTCCGTATGCTTGTATCCGCGGCCGGTTCCGGTCGCCTCCGACATCAGCAGAGGCGGGAGACCCTCAGTGACTGTGGAATTCGATCCGAATCCGGCTTTCTCCGCATACGCACATCCGGAGCGCTTGGTGACGACCGAGTGGTTGTCCGCGCACCTCGGCGCGCCCGGATTGAAGATCATCGAGTCGGACGAGGACGTGCTCCTCTACGACATCGGCCACATTCCCACCGCCCAGAAGGTGGACTGGCACCTTCACCTCAACGATCCGGTCACCCGCGACTACATCAACGGCGAGCAGTTCGCGAAGCTGATGAGCGAGAAGGGGATCTCCCGCGACGACACGGTCGTGATCTACGGAGACAAGAGCAACTGGTGGGCCGCGTACGCCCTCTGGGTCTTCACGCTCTTCGGCCATGAGGACGTCCGGCTCCTCGACGGCGGCCGCGACGCGTGGATGGACGAACAGCGCGAGACCTCCTTCGACGTCCCGGTCTACCGCCCGACCGACTATCCGGTCGTGGAGCGCGACGACTCCAAGATCCGCGCCTTCGCCGAGGACGTGCTGTCCGAGATCGGTTCGACTCCGCTGATCGACGTGCGCTCGCCGCAGGAATACACGGGCGAACGCACGCACATGCCCGATTACCCGCAGGAGGGTGCGCTGCGCGGCGGTCACATCCCCACCGCCGTCTCGATCCCGTGGGCCAAGGCCGCCGCCCCCGACAGCCGGTTCCGCAGCCGGGCCGAATTGGAAGACGTGTACGCCGGTCTCGACCCGGCCACCCCGACCATCGCGTACTGCCGGATCGGCGAGCGGTCGAGCCACACCTGGTTCGTGCTGACCCATCTTCTCGGCTTCGAGAACGTCCGCAACTACGACGGCTCCTGGACCGAATGGGGCAACCGCGTCCGGGTTCCGATCGCCGTCGGCGACGAGCCGGGCACGGGCGTCGCCGACTGACGCCGGAAACAGTTCCATGACGCTGCCCGCCCCTCTCGCCGAGATCGTCTCGGATTTCGCCGATCTGGCGGATTCGGACAAGGTCACTCTGCTGCTCGAGTTCTCCCGCGAGCTCCCCGAGCTGCCCGAGTCGCTGAAGCCCGAGTCGATGGAGCCGGTTCCCGAGTGCCAGTCGCCGATCTTCCTGTCCGTGGACGCCTCGGACGCCGAGGCCGTGCGCCTGTACTTCAGCGCTCCGCCCGAGGCACCCACCACCCGGGGTTTCGCCTCCATCCTGCACGAGGGGCTCGACGGCGCCAGTGCTTCGGAGATCACCGCGGTGCCCGACGACTTCTTCCACGAGCTGGGTCTGTCGTCGGTGATCAGTCCGCTGCGTCTCAACGGGATGGCGGGCATGCTGACGCGGATCAAGCGTCAGGTGCGCGAGCAGACCTCCCGCTGAACGCCGTCGCAGCGCAATGGACTTTCTGCAGATCCTCGACGCCCCGATTCAGCCCGGCGGCCTGGTCGAGTGGATTCCGGCTGTGCCGGGCGGTCTGGGCAGCTGGAGCCGAGACGTACGCGAGACCTCGCACAACCACGAGGAGCATCTGCGGTCGGCGTTCGAGTACCGGGCGCTGACGCATCGCGAGGGCGGCCGCGAATCGTGGCTCGGGCTCGCGATCGAGTTCGACGAACCGATGTCGGTGCCCTCGGTCCGCTCCGCGCTGGTGGCGTACATCAATCGCCACGAGGTGCTGCGGACGCACGTGGTGCTCAAGGCCGACCGCGACGCCCGCTACCGCACGGAGCGCTACACCACCGAGCCCGACACCGTCCGGGTCAAGATGGCACGCATCGGCTGGTACACCGAGACGCCGCTGCTCCTCGAGCAGATCGCGGGATCGTTCGACCGCGCGACCGCCCCTCTGCACTGGCCGGCGTACCGGTTCGCGACCGTGGCGCGACCGGACAGTTTCACCCTGTTCTTCGCCGCCGACCACTCGCTGGTGGACGGCTACTCCCTGGTCAATGCGCATCACGAGTTGTCGGAGCTGTACCGGGCGGCCCGCGAGGGTCGTCCACCGGCTCTCGAGCCCACGGGCAGCTACCTCGACTTCAGCGACGCCCAGCGCCGCGCCGCCGACGTCGCCGACCCCGAGCACCGCGCAGTGCGCACATGGGCCGAGTTCGTCGCCCGGTTCGGCGGCCGACTGCCACCGAACCCCCTGCTGACCCCCGGTCGGGCGGGGCCCGCCGAGGAGGGCACCGGGCCGGTCCAGCTCGCGCGCACCCGGTTGCTCCTCGACGACGCCGGCGCGACGCGCTTCGAGGCCTTCTGCGCCGCCTCGGGCGCGTCCCCGGTGGGCGGGATCCTGGGAGCGATGGCGGTGGCCTTCCGCGAGACCAGCGGCGCCGACGACTTCGCCGTGATCATGCCCCGGCATACGCGGACCGACCGCTCGTGGCTGCACTCGCTGGGCTGGTTCGTCGGTCTGGCGCCCCTGGTGATCGACGTCTCCGACGATCCCACGCCCGCCGAGGCGTCGCGGCGGAGCACCGCGGAACTGAGCGCTTCGCGGCACGGAAGCGAGCTTCCGTTCCTTCGTGTGGCGGATCTCATCGGCGTCACCGGCTCGCCGCATACGGTGGTCTCGTACATGGACACGCGCGGGGCACCGCGTGCCCAGGCCGCCGACGACGGTGCCGCACGGGTCCTGCGCAGCCATTCTTATGCCGACGACGAGGTCTACGTGTGGGTCAACCGGACGCCCGGCGGCCTGCGGATGCACGCTCGCTATCCCGCCGAAACCGCAGGTGATGTTCCCGTCTTCCTCGACCGTTTCGCGGACCTACTCGCGCGTACAGCCGAAGCCGGGTAGACAATTTTCTTGACCTGCGTGAGATGCGTCGTACCGAGCAATTGATCGGTGCGTTAATCTGAGTCGCGGAAATCACGTTGCCCGTCTGATGCGAGCCACGTGTAGGACGCCACGAGCGGGAGAATCCCGCGCGAGACGCAGCCCGTCGACCCCGGATGGTGAGAGCCGTCCCCGACAACGGCACCGCCTGACCGGTGGTGCCACAGGAGTGCCAGTGACCAGTTCCGCTGAGATCAGTCAGACGACCATCAAGAAGGTCCTCATCGCCAACCGCGGTGAGATCGCCGTTCGCGTGATTCGCGCCGCGAAGGACGCAGGCATCGCCAGTGTCGCCGTGTACGCCGAACCGGACGCCGACGCACTGTTCGTGCAGCTGGCGGACGAGGCGTTCGCACTCGGCGGCCAGACGTCGGCCGAGTCGTACCTGGTGTTCGACAAGGTCCTCGACGCCGCCGCCAAGTCCGGCGCTGACGCAGTCCACCCCGGATACGGCTTCCTCTCGGAGAATGCGGACTTCGCACAGGCCGTGATCGACGCCGGTCTCACCTGGATCGGCCCGCCCCCGTCGGCCATCCGTGACCTCGGCGACAAGGTGACCGCACGCCACATCGCCGAGCGCGCGAAGGCGCCGATGGCCGCCGGCACCAAGGATCCCGTCGCCGGCGCCGACGAGGTGGTCGAGTTCGCCAAGCAGTACGGCGTCCCGGTCGCGATCAAGGCCGCCTTCGGCGGCGGCGGCCGCGGCATGAAGGTCGCGCACACCGTCGAGGAGATCCCCGAGCTGTTCGAGTCGGCCACCCGCGAGGCCGTCGCGGCATTCGGTCGCGGCGAGTGCTTCGTGGAGCAGTACCTCGACAAGGCGCGACACGTCGAGGCCCAGGTCATCGCCGACCAGCACGGCAACGTCGTCGTCGCCGGAACCCGTGACTGCTCGCTGCAGCGCCGGTTCCAGAAGCTGGTGGAGGAGGCCCCCGCTCCCTTCCTGACCGACGAGCAGCGGGCGCGCATCCACTCCTCCGCGAAGGCCATCTGCCGCGAGGCCGGCTACTACGGCGCGGGCACCGTGGAGTACCTGGTCCAGGGTGACACCGTCTCGTTCCTCGAGGTCAACACCCGACTCCAGGTGGAGCACCCGGTCACCGAGGAGACCTCGGGCATCGATCTGGTGCGCCAGCAGTTCCGCATCGCCGAGGGCAAGCCCCTGGAGATCACCGAGGATCCGACCCCGCGTGGTCACTCCTTCGAGTTCCGGATCAACGGTGAGGACGCCGGGCGAGGCTTCCTGCCCGCGCCCGGCCCGATCACCGTCTACCGCGAGCCCTCCGGCCCCGGCGTCCGCGTCGACTCCGGCGTCCGCCAGGGCGACGTCATCGGCGGTCAGTTCGACTCGATGCTGGCCAAGCTGATCGTCACCGGCGAGAACCGGACCCAGGCACTCGAGCGCGCCCGCCGCGCACTGGCCGAGTTCGAGGTCGACGGCCTCGCCACCGTGATCCCGTTCCACCGCCACATCGTGTCCAACCCCGCCTTCATCGGCAGCACCGACGAGAACGGCGTCGAGGGCTTCGAGGTCTACACCAAGTGGATCGAGACCGATTGGGACAACCCGATCAAGCCCTTCACCGGCGGTGAGCCGCTCGACGACGAGGACGACACCCAGCGCCAGAAGGTCATCGTCGAGGTCGACGGCCGCCGCGTCGAGGTCTCGCTGCCCGGCGATCTCAACCTGGGCGGCGGTGGCGGCACCAACGGCGCCATCCGCCGCAAGCCGAAGTCGCGCACGCGCAAGAAGGGCGGCGGCGCCGCTGCCTCCGGCGACGCCGTGACCGCGCCGATGCAGGGCACCGTCGTCAAGGTGGCCGTCGGTGAGGGCGACGAGGTCGCCGAGGGCGACCTGGTCGTGGTCCTGGAGGCCATGAAGATGGAGAACCCGGTCACTGCGCACAAGGCCGGCACCATCACCAGCCTGTCCGCCGAGGCCGGTGCCGCGGTCACCCAGGGCACGGTGCTGCTCGAGATCAAGTAGAACCGGATACACCTCCGGCTGTGCCGTTCCGCCTGACCGATGTCGAGTCAGGAGGAACGGCACAGCCCGTTTTCGGAGCCGTGCACGCGCCCGGATCCGGCCGATTCGTGAGCGAACGAGAAGGACCCGTCATGGAAGCTGTCGAGATCAACGCCGGTGCGTGGTATCTTCGCGCCCTGCGGCACGACGAGCGGTTGTCCGATGTGCCCGCGCTCGAGCTCCTCGGCGTCGGCGATCCGGTCGAGTACATCCGAGCCGCCGACGCCGCGTGGGCCGACGAGTCGCGTCTCACGTGGGCGGTGTGCGTCCCCACCACCGGAGAACTCGCGGCGCTGATCGGCGTCGACGCCGCCGGGTCGGTGGCCGGCCTCGCCCGCGACGGCTACGACGCCGCGCTCACGGCCGCGGTCGATCCCGCCACCCGTTGCGCGAGCGCACTGCTCGACGTCGAAGCGGCGGCTCTGCGCTCCGGACTGCCGGGCCGCTGACCCGGACGCCGCGCATCCAGGTCGCCGCGCATCCAGGCAGGCGCTCAGAGGGGCGAGTCGGCGGGGTTCCCGAGATCGGTGCAGTCGACCAGCACCATGTCGTCGCGGTGCGCGACGAGATACCGCACGGCAGGCAGTCCCGCCCCCAGCTCCGCGATGGCCTCGCGAACGCGTTCGGCTCCCAGGTAGAAGGGTTGGGCGGGACGGCCGCCGAACGCCGCGCGGCACAGACTCGTCGGGCAGTCGGCGGCGGCCTCGATGACGCGTGCGACAGCGATCGAACCGGCATCCGGGCTGTCGAGGGTCTGGATCACCGCCCCCGTCAGACTCGGATGCTGATCGACGAACTTCAGCGCCGCACTCGAGCAGGCGTCGAGACTGTCGTACCACTCGGGGAGATAGAGCGTCGTCGACGAGGTGTCGGGCGCCGGAACCACGCGGGCGCCGAGCGCCACATAGATGTCCTTGCAGCCGCCGGCGCCCAGACTTGACACGCAGGCCATCAGTCGCTGTTCTGTCGGAACATCGCCGTCACCTGCGGGATTCCGCTCGTCTCCACGGGCTACGAGGATGATCCCAGCGACCGGATGAGCCGGTCCGCCGGAGTTAAAATCACCGCCGGATCCCATGCTGCCCAATGGTACCCGGTCCTTTACCATCGATAACTGCAACTGGTTCGCCCGGCCGGGATCACTATGGAGCCCCTGCTTCCCGCCGGGCGTCGACGCGAGTTCGCTGCCGACGGCAGCGACCGCCCGCGAAGAGGGAATCCGGTGAGACTCCGGAGCTGACCCGCAGCGGTATGTCGGAACGACCGCCGTCACACGCACTGGGACCGCCCCGCCCGAGCCACGGCTCACCGGCGGCGGCGCCTGGGAAGCGACGGCCAGTAGAAGCGGGCTCCATTCCTGGCCCGCGCGCCGACGAGCCCGAAGACCTGCCGGATGTATCGAGCGCATCCGCGCCCGATGGCTGTCCGCCTCGAGGAAACGGGCGACTGACGAACTGCGGTTCGCAGCGCCCGGTATGGCGACGGCTCGAACTACTCATGCAGGAGAAGAACACGTCATGTCCGATGACACGACTATCACCACCGACACCAGCACCACCCACTCTGCGGGCTTCACGGCCACCGTCCCCGGCGTCGCCCGGATCGGCGCCAACCGGGAGCTCAAGCGCGCGGTCGAAGCCTACTGGGCGGGCCGGATCGACGCCGCCGCGCTCACCCGGGTCGCAACGGGCATCCGCCGCGACAGCTGGAGCAGGCTGATCGACGCCGGTTTCGACTCGGTGCCCGTCAACACGTTCTCGTACTACGACCAGGTGCTCGACACCGCTGTTATGCTCGGCGCGCTGCCACCGCGAGTGGCGGCGATCGACGATCCGCTGGACCGCTACTTCGCCGCCGCCCGCGGCACCGCCGGCGGCCCGGGCCCCGACATCGCACCGCTGGAGATGACCAAGTGGTTCGACACCAACTACCACTACCTGGTTCCGGAGATCGGTCCGGACACCGAGTTCACCCTCGACCCGGGCGCAGTCCTCGATGAGATCGCTCAAGCGCAGGCTCAGGGCGTGCCCGCCCGTCCCGTGGTGATCGGACCGATCACCTTCCTCGCGCTCGCCAAGGCGGTCGACGGCGGCCCGGCACCGCTGACCCGCATCGACGATCTCCTGCCGCTCTACACCGAGCTCCTCGGCCGCCTGGCCCAGACCGGTGTCGACTGGGTCCAGATCGACGAACCCACGCTGGTGACCGATCAGGCCGACGGTCTCACCGACCTCGCCGAACGCGTCTACGGTGTGCTGTCGGCTGTCCGGACGCGCCCGCGGATCCTGGTGCAGACGTACTTCGGCGATGCGGGCGACCGTCTCGCGGCGCTGGCGCGGACCGCGGTGGAGGGCGTCGGAGTGGACCTGGTGACCGGCTCTCCGGACACCGTCCGCACGGCCGATCTGACCGGAAAACTGGTAGTCGCCGGCGTGGTGGACGGCCGCAACGTCTGGCGCACCGACCTCGACGCGGCGCTGGCCGCACTCGAGTCGCTGCGCGCGCACGCCGGTGCCCTCGCGGTCTCGACCTCGTGTTCCACACTGCACGTCCCGTACACCGTGCGCGGCGAGTTCGAACTCGACCCGGTGCTGCACGGATGGCTGGCCTTCGCCGAAGAGAAGTTCGGCGAGGTGGCCGCGCTCGCTCGGGCCCTGGCGCACGGCCGGGACGACCAGGCGTGCCGGTTCGAGGCGGCGCGCGCGGCACTGGCGTCCCGGGCAGCGGACCCGCGCGTACACGTCGCCGCGGTCCGCGAACGCCTCGCCGGGCTCACTCCGGCCGACTGGACCCGATCGCCCGCGCCCGACCGCCGTGAGGCGCAGGACGCCGCGCTCGGCCTGCCCGTCCTGCCGACCACGACCATCGGCTCGTACCCGCAGACGGTCGAGATCCGCAAGGCGCGCCTCGCGCTGCGCAACGGAACCATCGACTCGGCGGCCTACCGGTCCCGGATGGAGCAGGAGATCGCCGCGGTGATCGCCCTGCAGGAGCAGGTGGGTCTGGACGTCCTCGTCCACGGGGAACCCGAGCGGAACGACATGGTCCAGTACTTCGCCGAACAACTCGACGGCTTCTTCGCGACGACCGCCGGCTGGGTCCAATCGTACGGGTCACGCTGCGTCCGGCCGCCGATCCTCTTCGGCGACGTCCGGCGGTCGTCGCCGATGACGGTCGGCTGGATCACCTACGCGCAGTCCCTGACCGAGAAGCCGGTCAAGGGCATGCTCACCGGCCCGGTGACGATCCTCGCGTGGTCGTTCGTCCGCGACGACCAGCCGCTCGCCGAGACCGCGCGTCAGGTGGCTCTCGCGATCCGGGACGAGACCACCGATCTCGAGCGAGCGGGGGTACCGATCATCCAGGTCGACGAACCGGCACTGCGCGAACTGCTGCCGCTGCGGACCGCCGACCGCGCGGCGTACCTCGACTGGGCGGTGACCGCCTTCCGTATCGCCACCGGCGGGGTCGGCGACGCCACCGCGATCCACACGCATCTGTGCTACTCGGAGTTCGGCGAGGTGATCGGTGCGATCGCCGCGCTCGACGCGGACGTCACCTCCATCGAGGCGGCGCGCTCCCATATGGAGGTCCTCGACGACCTCGACGCGGCAGGCTTCGCCGCCCAGGTGGGTCCGGGCGTCTACGACATCCATTCGCCGCGCGTGCCGGCCGCCGATGAGATGGCCGCGTCGCTGCGTGAAGCGCTCGACGCGGTGCGCGCCGACCGGCTGTGGGTCAATCCCGACTGCGGGCTCAAGACCCGCCGCACCGACGAGGTCACCGCCGCGCTGCGGAACATGGTCGACGCCGCCCGCCGGGTCCGCGAGGAGATCGCCGCCGATCGGGCCACGGTGCCCGCCACCTGATCGCGACCGGATCCATCCGACACCGCTCACCGGTGACCGATGGATCCGGTGCGCCCGTCCTGCCTCCGGTACCGCCGCGTCCGAACTACAGTGGGAGCCGCCCGATTCCCCGACCGGCGGTGCCCGCGACAAGAGGTGGAGACGATGCTCAGATGGTTGGCTGTTGCCGCGACGTGGGTTCTCGCCGCGGTGTCCTCGACGCTCGTCCTGGTCTCCCCGTGGTGGCTATTCGTCACCGGCGTCCTCGCCTTCATCGCACTGGTCGGCACGTACGACCTGGTGCAGGCCCGCCACAGCATTCTGCGGAACTATCCGGTGCTCGGGCATTTCCGCTTCCTCATGGAGAGCATCCGGCCGGAGATCCAGCAGTACTTCATCGAACGCGACACCGACGGGACCCCGTTCGACCGGGAGACGCGCACCACGATCTACGAACGCGCCAAGGACGTCAAGGACGTCGACCCGTTCGGCACCCAGCGCGATCCGACGGTGATCGGATACGAGTACGTGCGGCACTCGATCGTCGCGCACTCCGCCACCGACGAGACCCCCACCGTGCGGATCGGCGGGCCGGCGTGCACTCAGCCGTACGACATGGCGATGTACAACGTGTCCGCGATGAGCTTCGGCGCGCTGTCGGCGAATGCGATCCTGGCACTCAACGGCGGTGCCGCCAAAGGCGGCTTCGCACACGACACCGGTGAGGGCGGGCTCAGCTCCTACCATCTGCGGCCCGGGGGCGATCTGATCTGGGAGATCGGCACGGGTTATTTCGGCTGCCGCACCCCCGACGGGCACTTCGATCCCCAGCAGTTCCGCGCCAAGGCATCGAACCCGCAGATCAAGTGCATTTCGATCAAGCTGTCCCAGGGGGCCAAACCCGGTCTCGGCGGAGTGATGCCCGGCCCCAAGGTGACGGCCGAGATCGCGCAGATGCGGGGTGTCCCCGCCGGGCGGTCCGTCGTCTCACCGCCCTCGCACAACGCTTTCCACACCCCCGTCGGACTGTGCGAGTTCATCGGCCGTCTGCGCGACCTGTCGGGCGGCAAGCCGGTCGGCTTCAAACTGTGCGTCGGTTCGCGCAGTGAGCTCCTCGGCATCTGCAAGGCCATCCGCCAGACCGGGATCGCACCCGATTTCATCATCGTCGACGGGGCCGAGGGCGGCACCGGGGCCGCGCCGGTGGAATTCGAGGACAACGTCGGGACCCCGCTGACCGAAGGCCTGATGACGGTGCACAACGCACTGGTCGGCACCGGTCTGCGCGACCAGATCCGGATCGGCGCGTCGGGCAAGATCACCAACGGCATCGACATCGTCAAGCGCGTGATCCAGGGCGCCGATTTCACCCTCGCGGCGAGGGCGATGATGATGGCCGTCGGATGCATTCAGGCGCAGCAGTGCCACACCAACAAGTGCCCGGTCGGCGTCGCCACCCAGGATCCGAAGCGAGCCCGCGCACTCGACGTGCCCGACAAGACCGAACGGGTCTACAATCTGCAGCGCCACGTCGTCGACAACGCCAAGCAGTTCGTCGCGTCGATGGGGCTGACGAGCTTCGACGATCTCCACCCGTCGATGCTGATGCGGACGGTGGGGCCGAACAGATCGAAGTCGTACGCGGAGATCTACGAGTGGCTCGCGCCGGGCGAACTGCTGACCCGCCCGCCGGAGTCGTGGCGCGAGGACTGGGAGTACGCGAGTGCGGAGTCCTTCGTCCTCACGAGTGCGCACGAACCCGATCCGTCACACCGGCCGCCGAGCCACGGCAGCACCCGGCATCCGCTCGCGGTGTAGGCCCGCTCGCGGCGCTCTCAGCGCCAGGCGAACACCGGCTGTTCGAGATCGTGAACGCGGGTGTCCCGGCCCGCCAGCACCACCTCGGCGAACTGATACACGACCGCGGCCGTCGGCGCGTGGATCCGGGCGCCCGCGATGTTCAGCGCGACCAGGGTGCGCGGCGACTCCGGTATCCGACTGAACACCGCCGGCCGGCGCAATTCGTCGAAGGACACGAAGAAGAGCTTGTCCACCTCGGCCGGACTCGGATGGACGGGCGGGTCGTCGTCCACCCAGCACACCACCGGTGTCATCAGATAGCCCGACCGCGTCTCGTAGTCGTCGAGAAGGCCGAGCACCGTCTCCTCACCGAGTTCGATCCCGATCTCCTCGTGCAGTTCGCGCAACGCGGCCCGGGTCGGCGTCTCGCCGGGATCGAGGCGTCCGCCCGGGAGCGCGAACTGATTGGAGTGGTTGCGCAGGGACGACGGCCGCCGGGCGATCCAGATCCCGTACTCCCCGCCGTGACGGACGACGGTGATGGCGACCGCCGAGTGCCGGAGCCTGCCCGCCGGGTCGTCGATGGTCCGGCGGGCCCAGCTCCCGATTCGCTCCCGTGCCAGTTGCCGCGTGATCTCCATGCCTTCATCTCTACCCGGTGCGGCGTCCCGAGGGCGGCTAACCGATCACCACGAGCAGGTCGCCGGGCGCCACCTCGGCGACCGCGTCGACGGCGACCCGCTCGACCACCCCGCCGACGGGCGCGGTGATGGAGGCCTCCATCTTCATCGCCTCGATCGTCGCCACGGTCGATCCCGCGGTCACGCTGTCGCCCTCGGCCACGGTGACGGTGACGACGCCGGCGAAAGGCGCACCGATCTGGCGCGGATCACTGCGGTCGGCGCGTTCGGCGACAGCTGCCGACGGCTCCACCGACCGGTCCTGGGCCGGCACCGGCCGCAGTGTCCCGTTCACCGTGAACAACACGGTGCGGCGGCCGAGGTCGTCGGGTTCGCCGACCGCTTCGAGACCGACGAGCATCTCGGTGCCGGGACCCAGCCGGACGCGATGCTCCTCGCCGGGCCGCAGACCGTAGAAGAACTCCGTCGCCGACAGCCGCGAGGTGTCGCCGAACGTCGCCCGATGGTCGCCGAACTCGGCCGCCGGGCCGGGGAACAGCAGCCGGTCCAGAACCCGCCGCCTGCGCGGCCCGGATCGGGTGAGCGCCTCGCGATCGTCGGCCGCGAGGGCGGCGGTCGGCGGCGTGTGGGTCCGGCCCGCGAGGACCTGCGTGCGCAACGGTTCCGGCCAACCGCCGGCGGGCTCTCCGAGATCGCCGGCGAGGAAGCCGATCACCGAGTCGGGGACATCGTGCGATGCGGGGTCGGCGGCGAACTCGGCAGCGGTGATCTGCTGCGCCACCAGCGACAGGGCGAGATCGCCGACCACCTTCGACGACGGCGTCACCTTGATCGGCCGCCGCAACAGTGCGTCGGCGTCGGCGTAGGCCCGTTCCACCTCCTCGAAGCGGTGGCCGACGCCGAGGGAGATGGCCTGCTGCCGCAGATTCGACAGCTGTCCCCCGGGGATCTCGTGTTCGTAGACGCGTCCGGTCGCGGCTCCCACCCCGGACTCGAACGGCGCGTACACGCGGCGCACGGCCTCCCAGTAGGGCTCGAGGGAACACACGCTGCGAAGATCCAGCCCGGTGTCGTGTTCGCCGTTCTCCAGCGCCGCCACCACCGCGGAGAGCGATGGCTGACTGGTGGTGCCCGACAGCGGAGCGCTGGCTGCGTCGACCGCGTCTGCTCCCGCGGCGATCGCCGCGAGATAGGTGGCGACCTGACCGCCCGCGGTGTCGTGGGTGTGGACGTGGATCGGGATGTCGAACTCCCGGCGCAACGCGCCGACCAGGGCGGTCGCGGCACGCGGACGAAGCAGACCGGCCATGTCCTTGATCGCGAGCACGTGGGCGCCGGCGTCGACCACCTGCTCGGCCAGACGCACGTAGTAGTCGAGGGTGTACAGGTCTTCACGCGGATCCGACAGGTCGCCGCTGTAGCTCAACGCCACCTCGGCCACCGCCGTCCCCGTCTCGCGTACCGCGTCGATGGCGGGCCGCATCGCCTCGACGCTGTTGAGCGCATCGAAGATCCGGAACACGTCGATTCCCGTGGCCGCCGCCTCCGCGACGAAGCCGCGGCACACGTCGTCCGGATGCCGGGTGTAGCCCACGGTGTTGGCACCGCGGAGCAGCATCTGCAAGCAGACGTTCGGCAACCCCTCCCGGAGTCGTTCGAGCCGCTCCCAGGGATCTTCCTTCAGGAAGCGGAGCGCTACGTCGTAGGTGGCACCGCCCCAGCACTCCACCGACCACAGCTGCGGGGTCAGTGCCGCCACGTACGGTGCGACGGCGTCGAGGGCGCTGGTGCGCAGCCGGGTGGCGAGCAGCGACTGATGGGCGTCGCGGAAGGTGGTGTCGGTGATCGCGACGGCGGACTGAGTCCGCAGCGACTCGGCGAACCGGTCCGGCCCCAGACTCAGCAGACGCTGCCGTGAGCCCGCGGGCGGCCGCGCCAGCAGGCTCGCCGGGACGGCGGGCAGTTTGGAGGTGGGACGGACGGTCGACGGCGCCTCACCGTGCGGCCGGTTCACCGTCACGTCGGCCAGATACGCCAGCAGCTTGCCGACGTCGTCGCCCGGTGCGTGCCCGGTGAGCAGTTCCGGGTGGTCGTCGATGAACGAGGTGGTGGTCCCGCCCGCGAGGAAGTCGTCGTTCTCCAGGACCGCGCGGAGGAACCCGATGTTGGTGGTGACGCCGCGGATCGAGAACTCGGCCAGCGCCCGCCGGGCCCGCGCGGCCGCGGTCGCGAAATCGCGGCCCCGGCAGGTGAGTTTGACGAGCATCGAGTCGAAGTGGCCGGTCACCTCGCTGCCCAGAGCGGCGGCGCCGTCGAGCCGGACCCCCGCCCCGCCGGGCGCGCGGTAGTCGCGGACGCGGCCGGTCTGCGGCCGGAAGCCGTCGGCGGGATCCTCGGTGGTGATGCGGCATTGCAGCGCCGCACCGCGGACGGTGATCGCGTCCTGGTGCAGCCCCATCCCGGCGAGCGAGGCACCGCCGGCGATCTGCAGCTGGGCCGACACCAGATCCACCTCGACCACCTCTTCGGTGATCGTGTGCTCCACCTGAATCCGCGGGTTCATCTCGATGAAGTAGTGCCGGCCGCGTACGTCGAGCAGGAACTCGACGGTGCCCGCACAGGTGTACCCGATATGCCGGGCGAAGGCGACGGCGTCGCGGCAGATGCGGTTGCGCACCTGGGGGTCCAGGCCCACGGCGGGCGCGATCTCGATGACCTTCTGATGCCGCCGCTGCAGGCTGCAGTCCCGCTCGTACAGGTGCACCACGTCACCGCCGGCGTCGGCCAGGATCTGCACCTCGATGTGTCGCGGTCGCACCACCGCCTGCTCCAGGAACACCGTGGGATCGCCGAATGCCGCATGGGCTTCCCGGCCCGCCGCCGTCACCGCATCGGCGAGATCCTCGATCCGTTCCACCCTTCGCATCCCGCGGCCCCCGCCGCCGGCCACCGCCTTGACGAATACCGGGAACGTCAGCTCGGCCGCCGCCGCTACCAGCTCGTCGGGGTCGGATGACGGCGCCGACCCGGCGAGCACGGCCAGGCCCGCCTCGCGGGCGGCCTGAACCGAGCGCTTCTTGTCGCCGGTGAGGTCGAGCACCGCGGCCGACGGTCCGACGAAGACGAGTCCGTTCTCGTCGCACGCGCGGGCCAGTCCGGCGTTCTCCGAGAGGAAGCCGTAGCCCGGGTACACCGCGTCGGCCCCCGATCTCAGCGCCGCACCGATCACCTCGTCGACTGACAGATAGGCCTTGACCGGGTGGCCGGGCGTGCCGATCTGATACGACTCGTCGGCCTTGAATCGGTGGATGCCGCCGCGGTCCTCGTGCGGGAACACGGCCACCGTTCCGAGGCCGAGGTCGCGGGCCGCACGGAAGGCCCGGACCGCGATCTCGCCTCGGTTGGCGACCAGGATCTTCGAGATGCTCACGCCGGAACGGACCTCTGCTGCGGGCCCGAGTACGCGGACAGCGGACGGATCAGGGCGTTCGACTCGGTCTGCTCGATGATGTGGGCCGTCCACCCGGTGATGCGGCTCATCACGAACAGCGGCGTGAACATCGGGATGTCGAAACCCATGAGGAAGTACGCCGGTCCGGTCGGAAAGTCGAGGTTCGGCCGGATCCCGGTCCGCGAGACCATCTCCTCTTCGAGCTCGGCGTAGATGGCGAGCCATCTGGATTGACCGAGGTGTTCGGAGACCTCCCGCAGCGCGCGGTACATGGTGGGCACCCGGGAGTCTCCCCGCTTGTAGACGCGATGGCCGAAACCCATCACCTTCTCTCCGGCGGACAGCTTCGCGTCGAGCCAGGCGCGCGCCCGCTCGGGGCGGTCGATCTCGATCATGTCGTGCATCACGGCCTCGTTGGCGCCGCCGTGCAGCGGTCCCTTCAACGCGCCGATCGCCGCGGTCACCGCGCTGTAGATGTCCGATCCGGTCGAGGTCACGACGCGGGCAGCGAAGGTGGAGGCGTTGAAGCTGTGTTCGGCGTAGAGCACCATCGACTTCTCGAAGGCCCGGACGACCACCGGATCGGGCACCTCTCCGAAGCACATGTTCAGGAAGTTCTCCGCGTAGCCGAGCCCGTGGTGCGGGGCGATCGGGTCCAGTCCCCTCCTGCGTCGCAGGTCGGCGGCGACGATGGTGGGCAGCACCGCGAACATCCGCTGAGCCTTGTCGAGCAGTGACGCGGGTGCGGCGACGTCCTCGTCGGGGTCCTCGGTGCCGAGATAGCTGATCATCGTCCGGACCACGTCCATCGGGTGGCAGGTCTCGGGAGTGCGGGCGAGCACCGCCTGTGCCGATCGGTCCAGACGCCGGGCGGCGCGCTCGCGCTGGGTGAACTGTTGCAGCTGATGATCCCCCGGCAGCTCGCCGTACCAGAGCAGGTACGCGACCTGCTCCATCGAGCACTTCTCCGCGAGTTCCTGCACCGGATAGCCGCGATAGGTGAGCGAGTTGGTCTCCGGGACCACTTTCGAGATCGCGGTGGTGTCCACGACGACACCGGCCAATCCCTTGTATATGGCGTCGGTGTATATGGCGTCGGTCCCGCTCGTCCGTGCGGCCGCGGACTGCGCGGTGGGCGTGTCGGTCATTTCTGAACCCCCGGTCGGGTGTAGGTGAACAGCTGGTTGTCGAAGGCGTTGTAGTCGGCGTATCGGAGGAACTCGTAGAGGCGGGCGCGGTGCTGCATGCCGTCGAGGAGCCCCCGCTGCGTGCCGGTCGAGGAGAGTTCGCCGAGACCGGCCTCGACGGCACCCATCGCGATCCGGAGAGTGGTGACCGGATAGATCACCGCGTTGTAGCCGAGATCCCGGAGTTGCTGTGCGGTGAGCAGTTCCGACTTGCCGAACTCGGTCATGTTCGCCAGCAGCGGCGCGTCGACCGCCGCGCGGAAACGCTCGAACTCGGCGGCGGTGGCCAGGGCCTCGGTGAAGATGAGGTCGGCTCCGGCGTCGACGTACGCCTTCGCTCGGTCGATCGCCGCATCGAGGCCCTCGACGCCGCGGGCGTCGGTGCGGGCGCACACGATGAAGTTCTCGTCGCGGCGGGCTCCGACCGCGGCTCCCAGCCTGCGCAGCATGTCGTCGACCGGGACCACCTCCTTGCCGTCGAGGTGTCCGCAGCGTTTGGGGTTCACCTGGTCCTCGAGGTGGCAGCCGGACAGCCCGGCGTCCTCGAGCGTCGCGACGGTCCGGGCCGCACTCATCGGCTCGCCGAACCCGGTGTCGGCGTCGATGAGCGTCGGCAGGTCGGTGGCTCGCGCGGTCGCTCCGCCGCGCGCGGCGACCTCGGTGAGGGTGGTGAGGCCGATGTCGGGCAGCCCCAGGTCGGCGGCCAGCGCGGCGCCCGAGACGTACACGCCCTCGAATCCGGCGTCGGCCACCATCTTGGCCACCAACGGTGAGAACGCGCCCGGCCAGCGCTGGAGTTCGCCGGAGTTCAGGGCGTCGCGCAGGCCGCGCCGCTTGTCGGCGTCGCTGCGGCCGGAGGAGAAGACGCTTCCGGAAGTGGCGGTCATCTCAGAGGATTCCCTTCCCGGTCTCCGGCGCGGACGCCAGCACGTCCGGCAGGACGCGGACGTTGAGGGCGTCGAGACCGCCGGCGGGCAGGTCCGCGAGGCCGGTCGCCGCCGCGACGAAGCGTTCCTGCTCGGCGGGGTCGATCACGCCCTCGGCCATGCGCGCGAACTTCGCCAGATACTGGTCGCGGGCGAATGGACGGGCGCCGAGCGGGTGGGCGTCGGCGACGGCCAGTTCGTCCTCGATCACCTCGCCGCTCGCGAGGGTGATGACGGCGCGGGCGCCGAAGGCCTTCTCGTTCGGGTCGGTGGAGTGGTAGCGGCGCGTCCACTCCGGGTCCTCGACGGTGGAGATCTTGCGCCACAGTTCCACCGTGTCCGGGCGGGCGGCGCGCTCGGGCGCGTACGAGCGTTCGTGGTCCCATTCACCGTCCTGGAGCGCGACGGCGAAGATGTACATGACCGAGTGATCGAGCGTCTCACGGCTCGCGGTCGGGTCGAACTTCTGCGGGTCGTTCGACCCGGTGCCGATCACGTAGTGGGTGTGGTGGCTGGTGTGCAGCACGATCGACGCGATCTGCGAGGGGTCGCCGACCCGGTCGCGCATCCGCCGGGCCAGGTCGATCGGCGCCTGGCTCTGGTACTCGGCCGAGTGCTCCTTGGTGTAGCTGTCGAGGATGGCCCGCTTGGCCTCACCCGGCGCAGGCAGGGGCACCGTGTAGCGCGCCTCGGGCCCACCGAGCATCCAGGCGATCACACCGTCTTCGCCCTCCCAGATCGGCGACGGCGCCCCCTCGCCGCGCATCGCCCGGTCGACTGCCTCGACCGCGATCTTGCCCGCATGGGCCGGGGCGTACGCCTTCCAACTGGAGATGAGTCCCTTGCGGGACTGCCGCGTGGCGGTGGTCAGGTGCAGGGCCTGGCCGACGGCCTGGTAGATCGTCGGCACATCGAGCCGCAGCATGGTGCCGAGACCGGCCGCGACCGACGGACCGAGGTGCGCGACGTGGTCGATCTTGTGCTCGTGCAGGCACATGCCCTTCACGAGATCGATCTGGATCTCGTACGCGGTGGCCAGTCCGCGGATCAGATCGGCGCCGTCGGCGCCCACTCGCTGCCCCACCGCCACCAGGGCGGGGATGTTGTCGCCGGGGTGCGAGTACTCGGCGGCCAGGAAGGTGTCGTGGAAGTCCAGCTCACGCACCGCGACGCCGTTGGCCCAGGCCGCCCACTCCGGTGCGTACGAGCCGTCGACGCCGAAGACCGTGGAGCCGCCGGCGACCGGCCTGGTCTGCGCCTGCCTGCGCGCGCTCACGACCGGTCGCCGCACCACCGACGCGGCGCTCACGGCCGCGTTGTCGATGATGCGGTTGACGATCATCTCGGCGGTCTCGTCGGGCACACCGACGGGGTCGGCGGCCACCTGAGCGATCTTGTACGCGAGATGCTCGCTCAACGGAAACTCTTCGGCGCTGCGGCGGGTGCGGACTTCGTGATTGATCATGTTCGCACCGTACGCAGGCGCTCTCGTCTCGCGAAAGGCCTGGCAAATGCGTATTTCTGCGGATCTTTCAGGACTATGTTGCGAATCTTGCGGATACCGTGCCGGATACAGTTGGCGCATGGCCAAGACCTATGTGGGCGGCCGGCTCCGCCGGCTGCGCGAGGAGCTCGGGCTGTCGCAGGCGGCGCTCGCCCGGCGGCTGGACCTGTCCACCACGTACGTCAATCAGCTCGAGAACGACCAACGCCCGATCACCGTCCCGGTGCTGCTCACCATCACCTCCGCGTTCGACCTCGCGCCGGACTTCTTCTCCGCGTCCGGCGACGCCCGCCTCGCCGCCGACCTGGCCGACGCGATCCTCGAGCAGGGAGAGAAGGTGAGCCGGACCGAGGTGGCTGAGATGGTGGCGCGCATGCCGCAGATCGGCCGCGCCCTGGTCGGCATGCACCGTCGGCTGGCGGCGGCGACCGCCGAGCTGGAGACGCTCCGAGCGCGGACCGGTGACGGCTCCACCGAACCCCACATCACCCCGTTCGAGCAGGTCCGCGACTATTTCTACGACCGCCGCAACTACATCGCCGAGCTCGACCTGGCCGCCGAGCGACTCTTCGCCGACGCCGGCCTGTCCGTCGGCGGGCTGGATCTGCAGCTGGCCGACCTGTTGGAACACCGGTTCGGCGTCCGCGTCACGATCGCGCCCGCCGAGCGCGGCACCGGACCCAAGCGCGTATTCGACGAGGAGTCGGCGACGGTGACGCTCGCGCGGCGACTGTCGGCGGGCCAGCGCGCCTTCCAACTCGCCACGCAGCTCGCACTGCTCTCGCAACGCCCGCAGATCGATCGGCTGGTGGCCTCCGCGGACAGCCTCGACGACGCCTCGATACCCGTGGCGCGCGTGGGCCTCGCGAACTACTTCGCAGGTGCGCTGGTTCTCCCCTACGGCGAATTCGCCGCTGCCGCACGTGAACTCCGCTACGACGTCGACCTCTTGAGTCGGCGGTTCGAGGTCGGCTTCGAGACCGTCTGCCACCGCCTGTCCACCCTGCAACGCCCCGGCGACCGCGGAGTTCCGTTCATCTTCGTCCGTGTCGACAAGGCCGGGAACATCTCCAAGCGTCAGTCGGCGACCGCGTTCCACTTCTCCCGGGTGGGCGGCAGCTGTCCGCTGTGGGTGGTCCACGACGCCTTCGCCACGCCCGGCCGGGTGCGGACCCAGGTGTCGCAGATGCCGGACGGCCGCAGCTACTTCTGGCTGGCGCGGACCATCGACTCGCATTCGGGCGGCCACCTCGCGACGCCGTCCGACTTCGCGATCGGCCTGGGCTGCGATCTCGCGCACGCCGACGAACTGATCTATTCGACCGGAGTCGACCTCACTGAGGACCGCACGATGGTACCGATCGGCGCCGGCTGCAAGGTGTGTCCGCGGCCGGACTGCTCGCAGCGCGCCTTCCCGATGCTGGGCCGCGGCATCCACATCGACGAACGGATCAGCGACTCGATCCCGTACCGCCGGTCGGAGTGAACCGGGGCGGTACGGGACCGCAGCCGTGCGGATCGACCGATGTCGGTGGAGTCGATCAGTCGTGAGCGAAACTCACGGTCGGGAGCACCTTCCGCAGCCAGGCCGGCGTCCACCAGGCCGCCCGTCCGGTCAGCCGCAGCAGCACCGGCAGCAGCACCAGCCGGATCAGGAAGGCGTCCAGCAGCACCGCGACGCCGAGGATCACTCCCATCTCCTTCGGAGGCAGCGGTCCGGACAGGGCGAAGGTGAAGAACACCGCCACCATGACTCCGCCCGCGGCGAAGATCACCCGCCCCGAGTGCGCCACCGCGCCCACCATCGCCGACCTCGCATCGCCGTCACGTTCCCAGTGCTCCTTGGCGGAGGCGAGCAGGAACACCGTGTAGTCCATCGCGATGGCGAAGATCATCGCGAAGAAGAACACCGGCGCCCAGGCGTCCAGGAAGCCCTGCGACTCGAAGCCGAACAGTCCGGCACCGAGTCCGTCCTGGAACACCAACCGCGCCACGCCGAACGCCGCCGCGGTCGAGAGGAGACTGACCAGCGTTCCGAGGAAGGAGATGAGCGGCGCCGCCAGCGCGAACAGCAGTAGCAGGAATCCGAGCGCCAAGACCACCGCGATCACCACCGGAGTGCTCCGGTCGAGTTGCGCCTTCAGGTCCAGATTCTCTACTGCGGCACCGCCCACGAGCACCCCGGCGGGCAGGCCGGCGCGCAACCGGTCGACGGTCTGCGCCAGTTCCGGGTCCGACGGATCGACGGTCGGCACGGCCTGGATCATCCGGTAGTCGACGCCGTCGGACGGTGCGGCCGGCGGGGTCGCGGCCGCGATTCCCGGATCGTCCGCCAGCACCGTGCGCGCCTCGTCGGCGACCGCCGCGGGTGCGATGACGGTCAGCATGCCCGGCGCTCCCGGACCGAAAGCCTCCTGCACGCGGTGGTAGCCGACGCGGGCACTGGCGTCTTCCGGGAGCACCTTGATCGACGGCATGGCGGTGGTCAGGCCCACCAGCGGGATCGCCAGGACCACCAGGATCGCCAGGGCCGCCGCTCCCCACCGCAGCGGGTGCCGCCACAGTCGTTGCGCCCACGCCTCGAACCGCGGCGAACGGTGTTCGCCCGCCTTGACCCACGGCAGCGGCAGTTTGTCGATGCGGTGATCGAGCTTCGAGAGCACCAGTGGCAACAGGGTGAGGGTGGCCGCGAGGATGAACACGACCGAGATCATGATCCCGCCCGCCATCGACCGGAACGACGGTGACGGCACCAGCATCACGGCGGACAGCGACACCAGCACGGTCGCGCCCGAGAGCAGGACCGCCTTGCCCGCCGTATCCATGGTCTGAGCGATCGCGGCCCGCATCGGCAGTCGCTGTCCCATCCGTGCCGCCCGGAACCGGACGACGAGGAACAGCGCGTAGTCGATGCCCAGGGCGAGGGAGAACATCATCGCGAAGTTCATCGCCCAGATCGACACCGGGACAACGGCGTTCACCAGCACCAGAATTCCCGCCGACGCGACGAGACCGGCGATCGTCAGCAGCAACGGCAGCCCGGCGGCGACGAGCGCACCGAACGCCACCACCAGGATGAAGAGCGTCACCGGGAATGAGATCATCTCGGAGGTCAGCATCGCCTCGAGGTTGGCCTTGTTGAAATCCGACCACATCACCGACGCACCCGTGGGCGCCACCTGAACGCCGTCGCGTGAGAGGGCCTCGAGTGGGGGCGACAGATCGGTCGCCGCGCGCACCATCTCGTTGGTGTCCGCGCCCGCACCGCCGATCACGATCGCCGTCCGGCCGTCGGCGGAGAGGGTGGCCCCCGGCGTCGGCTCGATCACCTGGCTGATCCGTCCGTCGGCGCGCAGGATGTCGCCGACAGCGGCGATCACCTCCGGCCCATCACCCTCGGTGAGGGACCGCTGGCCCGTCACGACCACCTGGATGGCCGACGACGCGTTCCCGCCGAAGTGCGCGACCGCCAGATCGCGGGCCGCGACCGAGTCGGACCCCTGTGCCTGCCAGCCGGCGCCGGAGAGACTCTTCTCCACCGACGGTGCGAAGACGCCGAGCCCGATGACGATCAGGATCCACGCCGCCGCGACCAAGCGGCCGTGGGCACTCACCCAGACGCCGAGCCGACCGAGCGGCCCGGGCCGCGGCTCCACCGCGCCCACGGACGCGGCGGACGCCCGCGTCGGTTCCAGTTCTTCACTTCTCATGTCATTCGTCCTCCTCCGTATCCCCCTGGGGGTTAGTGGGAGACCGTACATCCCCCCAGGGGGTTATGCAATAATCGATGCGACGAGAGGAGTCGACATGCAACTACCCGACGAGAAGCTCAAACCGGTGCTCACGCGGCTGCGACGCGCCCATGGCCATCTGGCGACCGTGATCCGCATGCTCGAAGAGGGTGCCGAATGCGAGGATGCCCTGACCCAGCTCGCCGCGGTCGACAAGGCGCTGGCGCGCAGCGGCTACGCCCTGGTCTCCACGGGCCTGATCCACTGCATCAGCACCGAGGGCCCGGACAGCGTCGATCAGGCCAAGATGGAGAAGCTGTTCCTGTCGTTCGCCTGAGAGCGGATCAGCGGCGGACGGCGGTGCGGAGCAGCGCGAGCTGGATGGTGGTGAGGAGCCGGTCGTCCCGGTCCTCCAGGCGCAGGCCCGAGAGCTGCTGGGCCCGCTCGATCCGATAGCGCAGGGTGTTCGCGTGCACGCCCACCGCGGCGGCCGCATCGCGCACGTTGCCGTGCGCGTCGAGATAGGCCTGAACGGTCGCCACCAGGTCGGCGGAGTGCTTGCGGTCGTAGTCCGCCAGCGCGGCCACCCGCGGGTCCAGGAGGTCCTCGCGCGCGGCGACCACGTCGAGGATCTCGCCGAGCAGCACCGCGGTCCGTGATTCGGCCAGACTCGTCACCCGCGCTGCACCCGGAGCCGATGCGGTGGCCGTGAGCACCCGGTCCACTTCGGCCCGCCCGGCAGGAACGTCGGCCAGCCCGGCGAGCGGGCTGACCACCGCGGCGTGCAGCACCGCGCCCGCCAGCGCCGCGTCCCCGTCGAACTTCGTGACGAGTCCGCCGACCCAACGCATGATCGCGGCCGTGTTGACCGCCGGCAGCAGCAGGTACGCGCGACCGTCGAGCACCGTGGTGACGGCCGCGGCGGCGAAGGCGCTGGCGTGCAGCCGGAGCGCACCGCCGACTGCGGCCATCGCGTCCTCGTAGACGGCCTGGTCGCCGCCGGTGGGCGCGATCCCGATCACCGCGACGGCCTCGTCCACCGGCCACCGCAGGTACGCGCCCGCCGACGAGACGTCGATGCCCCCGTGCGCACCGAACAGACGCTGCACCAACTGGCCCTCCGTGGACGGCGCACGCATCTCGCGGGTCAGGATGCGCGCGGCGATGGCGGCGGCCCCGCGCATCACGTCGGCGGAGTCGTCGGCCAGCGGTCGGGCGCCCTCCTGCACCCAGATGGAGCCGAGATGCCTGCCGGATCGGGCGTGGACGCCGACGACGAGGCGGCGGCGCATGGCCTGCTCCGGATGCTCGGGCACGTCGACCACCTCGCCGCCGCGGCGAATCGCGTCGAACACACCCCAGCGACGAAGCAGATCCAAGTACGCGGGCGGCCCGGCCCGGCCGAGGATCGTCTGCACCCGCAAGTCGTCGGCCTCGCCCTTTGACGGCGAGTACGCGAGGACCCGCGCACTGGTCGCGTCCTCGATGGACACCAGTCCCCCGGTACCGTTCGCGACCAGCGCCACCAGACCGAAGAGATCGACGTCGACGGGCGGCGTCAGGGCCGCGGGGTCATCGTCCCGGACCCGGTCCAGACATCCCTGCACCGTCGTGAGCACCCGGTCCCACCGCGCCCGGGCATCGACCACCACCACGGCCACCCCCGCCCGCGCGGCGACCTCTGCCAACCCGGACGGATTCGCCTTGGTGAAGACCACACGCGGCCCCTCGGCGGGCCTCCCCTCCGTGTGGCGCCCCCGCATCCACTCGAGGACCGCGCCGGTGCCGAGTCCCACCAGAAGCACCGCGTCCGTCGGCGCATCGAGACCGCCGGCCAGATCGTCGGCATCGATCATCGACACCGAGGTGATCCGCCGTTCCGGATCGGCGTCGGCGAGGACGTGTGCCACGGCGGTGTCGAGGGCCGAGACGACGTCTCGGAGGAGCACCGACGGATGCGTCGCCGACACCTCGTCGCTCGTCACTCCGGAATCCTCGTCACCAGTGGTCATGGCAGTAGAGTCTGTCAGGTCAGCTGGAGAATCGTACAAGAAACCACGTGATCGTTCGTAGTATTGTCCGACGACCGCCGCGGCGCGCCGACGTGTACTGGCATCATGACCACCGCACACGCCGCCGACCCGATTCCGGCGCCCACCGAAGTGTTCACCGAACTGAACGAGCTCGCCGACTCCTCCGAGAAACTCGTCACCGACTGGCTGCGCGCCGCCGCGGCGGCGCAGACCGAGCCGCATGCGTCCGCTCGCCGTCTCGCCTCGGTCCTGTCTGATCCGCGCGGGCTCGACTTCACCGTCGGTTTCGTCGACCGGGTGATCGGCACCGAGGACCAGAAGGCGGCCGCACAGGCGCTCGCCGAACTCGCGGCGAGCACCCCGGCCACGCTGGGCGCTTGGGACCGCTTGCAGATCAAGGCCGGCGGCGTCCTGGCCGAGAGGCTGCCCGGGGTGGTCATCCCCGCCGCGCGCGCACGGATGCGTTCGATGGTCGGGCACATGATCGTCGACGCCCGTGAGCGGCCCTTCCGCCGGGCGGTCGCCAAGCTCCGCGAGAGCGGCCATCGGCTCAACATCAACCCGCTGGGCGAGGCCGTGCTCGGTGACGCCGAGGCCGACAACCATCTCGCGGACGCGCGGGCATTGCTGCGGCGCGATGACGTCGACTACGTCTCGATCAAGGTCTCCTCCGTCGCCTCCCAGATCTCGATGTGGGCGTTCGAGGAGACGGCGCAGTACATCATCGACCGACTGACGCCGATGTATCTCCAGGCCGCCGCCGCGCCCGCGGGCACCAAGTTCATCAACCTCGACATGGAGGAATACCGCGATCTGGAACTCACCATCGAGGTGTTCACCCGGCTCCTGAGCCTCCCCGAACTCAAGCACTTCGAAGCGGGGATCGTGCTGCAGGCCTACCTGCCGGACGCACTCGGCGCGATGCAGCGTCTGTCGGACTTCGCCGCCGCCCGGGTGGCGGCCGGCGGCGCGGGGATCAAGGTCCGGCTGGTGAAGGGCGCCAACCTCGCCATGGAGTCGGTGCACGCCGAGGTGGCCGGATGGCCCCAGGTGACCTGCTCGTCGAAGACCGCGACCGATGCCAACTACAAACTCGTGCTGCACTGGCTGCTCAACAGGGATCACATGCGGGGCCTGCGCGTCGGTGTGGCCGGGCACAATCTGTTCGACATCGCCTTCGCCCATCTGCTGGCCGATCGCCGCGGCGTGTCCGACCGCGTCGAGTTCGAGATGCTGCAGGGCATGGCGACCGAGCAGGCCGACGTCCTCAGCGCCGACGTCGGCCGGCTGCTGCTGTACGTGCCGACGGTGAAACCGAAGGAATTCGACGTCGCGATCTCGTACCTGGTACGGCGTCTCGAGGAGAACGCCGCGCCCGAGAACTTCATGTCGGGCATCTTCGACCTCGCGCCCGGAAGTGCGATCTATCACCGGGAGTCGGGGCGGTTCCGCGATGCGCTCGCCGAACTCGGCCGCATCCTCACCACCGACGGCTACGCGCCTCCCCTGCCGAACGACCGGCAGGACCGGACACTCGACCAGTCCGCTGAGACGGCCCTCGATCCGGCACTGCCGCTTCCGGCCTTCGCGAACGAACCGGACACCAACGCCGCCCTGCCCGCCAATCAGCGATGGGCGCGCGACGCGCTCGCCACCGCGACACCGCAGTGGCTCGCCTCCCAGCCCGTTCCCGACGCGATCGCCGAGGACGAGGTGGACGCGCTGGTCGAGCGCGCCCGGTCGGCTGCCGCACAGTGGAGCGCACGCCCGGCCGCCGACCGCGCAGCGATCCTCTACCGCACCGCGGACATCCTCTCCCGCCGGCGCGGACACCTCGTCTCACTGGCCGCGGCCGAGGCGGGCAAGACCGTCGCCCAGTCCGATCCCGAGATCTCCGAAGCCATCGACTTCGCCCGCTACTACGCGCATCGAGCACTGGAACTGGACGAGGTCGCCGCGGCCGCCTTCACTCCGGACCGGGTGATCGTGGTGACACCGCCGTGGAACTTCCCGATCGCGATCCCCGCGGGCGGCACCTTCGCCGCCCTGGCCGCCGGCGCAGCGGTGATCCACAAGCCGTCGAAGCCGACACCGCACTGCTCGATGGCCATTCTCGAAGCCCTCTGGGAGGCAGGTGTTCCGCGCGAGGCGTGCCAGGGAGTGTTTCCCGACGAGGGCCCGGCCGGGCGACGACTGATCAGTCATCCCGACGTCGACCGCGTCGTGCTCACCGGTGCCTCCGAGACCGCGGCCCTGTTCGCGTCCTGGCGTCCGGACCTACGGATCAACGCCGAGACCTCCGGTAAGAACGCGCTGATCATCACCCCGTCCGCCGATCGCGACCTCGCCATCGCCGATCTGGTCCACAGCGCTTTCGGCCACGCGGGCCAGAAGTGCTCGGCGGCGTCGCTGGCGATCCTCGTCGGCAGCACGTACTCCTCGGAGCGGTTCCGCCGTCAGTTGGTGGACGCGGCCGCCTCACTCGTCGTCGACTGGCCCACCAACCTCTCGGCCACCGTCGGACCGCTCACCGAGGATCCGAGCGATAAGCTGCTGCGGGCCCTGACCACCCTCGAGCCGGGCGAACGCTGGCTCCTGAAGCCGCGGCGGATCGACGACCGACTGTGGTCACCGGGAATCAAGGACGGTGTGGCGCCCGGATCGTTCTTCCACCGCACCGAGTGCTTCGGACCGGTTCTCGGACTGATGCGCGCCGAGACGCTCGACGAGGCCATCGAGTTGCAGAATGCCACCGACTTCGGACTCACCGCGGGTCTGCACTCCCTCGAGCCGCGCGAGGTCCGCTCGTGGATCGACCGCGTCGAGGCGGGAAACGTCTACGTCAACCGCGGCATCACCGGCGCGATCGTCCGCAGGCAGCCCTTCGGCGGGTGGAAGCGGTCGTCGGTGGGTCTGGGTTCCAAGGCGGGCGGTCCCAATTACCTGATGCTCATGGGATCGTGGACCGACCGCGACTGCCTGCCCGACGCCGCACCGGCCGCGCTCGCCGAGGTCGGCGCCTTCGTCGACTCGGTCTCGCCGGTGCTCACCGCCGGCGAGACGGCATGGCTGCGAGCGGCGGTGAGCGACGACGACACCGCGTGGGCCGCCGAGTTCGGGACGCCGCGCGACGAGACGGGCCTGGCCGGCGAGGCGAACATCTTCCGCTATCGCCCCGCTGCGGTGGCGCTGCGGGTGACGGCGGAGTCGACGCCCGCCAAGGTGGCACGACTGCTGGCGGCCGCGCACCGGAGCGGTGCGCGCGTGGTGGCGGCACCGGCGCCGGACATCGGCGACGATCTGCGCGCGGTGCTCGACGCCGCGGCGGCGCTGGGCGTGCCGGTCGATCCCGCCCGCGACGACCGGGCCTTCGTCGACCGGATCGGACGGGCCGGCATCGCCCGTGTCCGCCTGGATTCTCCGGCGACACCGGCACTGCGCGATCTCACCCTCGGACGGCCCGAACTCGCGGTGCTCGACGACACCGTCACCGCGTCCGGACGCGTCGAACTGCGGTACTGGCTCGCCGAGCAGTCGGTCTCGATGACCCTGCATCGATTCGGGAACCTCGACCGCGCCTTCGTCGAATTGGCCGAAGACCTCAAGTCTTCATAGATCGCCACAATGTGGGGACGTACATCTTGTACGTCCCCACATGCTTTGCCGGGCCGGTCACCGGGAAGAATCGTCGTGAGCGGGAGACCTGTGTCACATTTGACGCGTGTGTTGCTTCCGGCTGAACCCACCTCTAGGAGATGACCTATGACCGTCGCGCCCGACGAGAAGACCATCCAGCTGGTCGCGGTCGCGCTGTACTTCGCAGCCATGCTCGGCATCGGCTGGTACGCGTACCGCCGCACGCGGAACAGTCTGGACGATTACATGCTCGCCGGCCGCGGCCTCAAGCCGTGGGTCGCCGCACTCAGCGCGGGTGCGTCGGACATGTCGGGTTGGCTGCTGATGGGCCTGCCGGGCGCGATGTATCTCTCCGGCCTCTCGGCGTCCTGGATCATGATCGGACTGCTGATCGGCGCGTGGACCAACTGGAAGCTGGTCGCGCCGCGACTGCGCGCATACACGCAGGTGGCAGGTGACTCGATCACGATTCCGAGCTTCTTCGAATCGCGATTGCACGACGACTCGCGCATCCTCCGGATCACCTGCGGCGTCATCATCCTGGTGTTCTTCACGTTCTACGTCTCCAGCGGCATGGTCGCCTCCGGCAAGTTCTTCGACAGTTCCTTCGGGGTCGACTACACCGCGGGCATGCTGATCGTCGCCGGCATCACCATGCTGTACACGCTGTTCGGCGGGTTCCTCGGCGCGTCGCTCACCGACGTGGCGCAGGGGCTGCTGGTGGTGGTCGCGCTTCTGGCGGTTCCGATCATCGGCATCATCGACCTGGGCGGCGTCGGCGCCACCATCGACGGAGTGAACGCCGCCATGGACAACGGTCTGAGCTTCTTCGCCGGGACCACCGTCATCGGCATCATCTCGGCGGCCGCGTGGGGCCTGGGCTACTTCGGGCAGCCGCACATCATCGTGCGTTTCATGGCGCTGCGGTCCCCGTCCGAGGCCGGTGTCGCCCGCCGAATCGGCATCGGCTGGATGCTGCTGTGCGCGCTCGGCGCCGTCGGCACCGCACTGGTCGGCATCGCCTACTTCGCCGAGCACACCGCGCAGGCCCCGAAAGACGCCGAGACCGTGTTCCTGTCGCTGTCGCAGCTGCTGTTCCACCCCTTCATCGCGGGCCTGGTGCTGGCCGCCGTGCTCGCGGCCATCATGTCCACCATCTCGTCCCAGCTCGTCGTCTGCTCGTCGGCTCTGGTGGAGGATCTGTACAAGCTGGTCGCCGAGAAGACCGGCAGGGGCCGTGAACTCACCGACAAGACCTACGTCATGCTCGGCCGTCTCGGCGTTCTGACGATCGCGGTGATCGCCGCGCTGCTGGCGATCTCGCCGTCGAACAGCATCCTGGATCTGGTCGCCTTCGCCTGGGCGGGCTTCGGGTCGGCCTTCGGCCCGGCGGTGATCCTCTGCCTGTACTGGCGTCGGGTCAGCACCGTCGGAGTCCTGTCGGGCATCGTCGCGGGCGCGGTCGTCGCCTACGTGTGGGGTCAGACCTCGCTGAGCGAGGACCTCTACGAGATCATCCCGGGCTTCGCCGCCAGCCTGATCGTCACCGTGGTCGTCAGCCTGCTGACCTTCCGCGCGGACCCGGAGATCGATGCCGAGTTCACCCGCGCGGTGGAGCTGAGCCGGTCCAAGGAGCCGTTCACTCATCAGACGGACGACGTCCTCGCCGACGTCTGACCCGCCGCGCCCCTACTCGCGCCACCGCAGCGCTTCGAGCGCCGCCGCCACGGCGACGGCGTTCGTCTCCAGCGGCCGCGGCAGCAACTCCTGGGCACGCGCCACATGCCGGACCACGGTATTGCGATGCGTGTACAGGCGTGCGGCGGCCGCGCTCGCGTTGCACTGACAGGCGAACCACATCCGAACCGATTCGTGGAGACCGCGGTCGGCGGACGCCAGATCGCCGAGGGTGTGCGCGACGAAGGCGTCCAGCCGTGTCAGATCGCGCGTCATCGCCGCCAGCAACGCGAGATCGTCGTATGCGGCGAACCGCGCCGTCGAGCCGAGCCTGGTCAGCAGTTGCTGTCCTTCGAGTGCTTCGAAGTGGCTGCGGCGGAACCCCTCTCGACCCGCGCCGGGCGAGCCGGCCGTCACCCGTACATGCGGGTGCGCCGCGAGGGCCGCGTCCATCACCAGCCGATCGGTCGGCAGCCACACCCACAGTTCCGAGGCCCCGGCCAGGACGGTGAGACGGCGACCGACGCCGGAGGCGACCATGATCGCCTCGCAGGCGGCCTCCAGATCGTCGGGTGCCAGCCCGGCGTCCCCGGAGATCACCATCGCCGACTGCGGTCCTTCGATCGAATATCGGAGAGCGAGGTCGGCGCGGGCCGGTGCGATCGGCGCACCCTCCAGGATCAGCGCGACCGCAGCACGCCGCTGGGCGTGGTTGTCGCCCGCGAGTTCGGCGCGGGCGACGTCGATCTGGTGCGTCAGTTCGGCCACCGTGTCGTCGATGAAGGTGGCGATCGAGACCGAGGTCACCTCGAGAAGCTCCCGCAGCAGTCTCGCGTCCGAGGTCAGACCGAAGCAGATCTGCATCCAGAGCCGCCAGGCGGTGTTCTGCGCGGTGCGGAACGAGTCGAGCGCACCGGCGTCGAATCCGCGCCTGACCAGATCGCGGACGAAGCCGATCGTCTCCTCGTTGAGGTTGACGCTCACCCGTGCGCCGGGATCGGCCAGGTTGCTTCGAGCCCAGTGGTTGAGATTGCCCTCGTTGATCCGCAGGGCGACCTCTCGCAGATCCGCATCCACGAGGACGCGCTCCATCCCGGCGGGGTGCATCGCGGCGTGGTTCATATCGGCGATCCATTCGGGCGGAGCGTTCAGAACCGTCTCCACCCCGGCCCGGATGAGGTCGGCCACCTCGCGACTGGGCTCGGCCAGTTCTGCCTCGTCAGACGCCATATGGTTGATTATGCACTCCGACTGCGGCCATGCTGGTGCGATTCATCCTTGCTTTTCATCGACGGTTACAACGATCATTGGTATCGAAGGTTCAGCCCTCCTGACGAGAAGGAACACCATGACCACCGAATCGACGGGCACATCGGCCACCGCCGACTCGATTTTGAGCGAGCAGCCGCTCGACGTCGTCGTCCTCGGCGCAGGCATCTCCGGAATCGGCGCCGCGCACTACCTCACCACCGAGCATCCCGGAAAGAGCTTCGTGATCCTCGAATCACGCGACTCCATCGGCGGTACCTGGGATCTGTTCCGGTACCCCGGTATCCGCTCCGACTCCGATCTCAACACATTCGGGTACGAGTTCAAGCCGTGGCGCGATCCCCAGGCCATCGCCGACGCACCCCGCATCCTCGACTACCTGCGTGAGGCCGTCGCCGAGGACCGCCTGGAGTCGAAGATCGCGTTCAACCGCCGCGCGGTGTCGGCCGACTGGTCCGAGGCCGAGCAGTTGTGGACCCTGACCGTCAAGCACAACGACACGGGCGAGACCTCCGAGGTCAAGACCCGCTGGGTGTTCGCGGGCACCGGCTACTACAACTACGACGAGGGCTTCACTCCGGAGTTCGCAGGCAGCGACGACTTCGCGGGGCAGATCGTCCATCCGCAGCACTGGCCCGAGGATCTCGACTACCGGGGCAAGAAGGTCGTCGTCATCGGGTCCGGCGCCACCGCCGTCACCCTGGTCCCCTCGATGGCGGGCGATGCCGCCCACGTCACGATGCTCCAGCGCACGCCGACCTACGTGATCCCGCTTCCCCGCGAGGACGCCATCTCCAACGCGCTCAAGAAGACGCTCGGCGCCGAGCGCGGCTACCGGCTGAGCCGTCAGAAGAACATCTTCCAGCAGAAGCTGGTGTACCAGTTCTGCCAGCGCTACCCGAGCGTCGCGCGCAGGGTCATCCGCGCCTCCAATGCGGCGCTCCTCCCCCGCGACTACGACCTGGACACCCACTTCAACCCGCCGTACAACCCGTGGGACCAGCGGCTGTGCGTGGTCCCGGACGGCGACCTGTTCAAGGCGATCAAGAAGGGCACCGCGTCCATCGAGACCGGCCGGATCAAGCGGTTCGTCGCCGACGGCATCGAACTCGAGTCCGGTCAGGTGCTCGAGGCCGACATCATCGTCACGGCCACCGGTCTCAACCTGCAGTTGTTCGGCGGGATGGAGCTCAGCCGCGACGGCGAGCCGATCGACCTGTCCGAGACCGTCGCCTACCGTGGCGTGATGCTGTCCGGCGTGCCCAACTGGGTGCTGGCGATCGGCTACACGAACTCGTCGTGGACGCTGAAGATCGGCCTGCTGTGCGAGTACTTCTGCCGCATGCTGACCCACATGGACCAGGGCGGCTACAGCTCGGTGCGGCCGGTGGCCGATCCCGGCATGGAGACCCGGCCGCTGCTCGATTTCGGCGCCGGATACGTCAAGCGGGCCCTCGACCGTCTGCCGAAGCAGGGCACACAGAGCCCGTGGACCATGACCATGGCGGTCTCCGCCGACGTCAAGCAGCTTCGCAAGGGCGAGGTCGACGACGCCTTCCTGGACTACCGGAAGGTCGCCGCCACCGTCGACGCCTGAGGCTTCCCCTTCGAGTACGGGTGCCCCGGACCTCATGGTCCGGGGCACTCGTGTCTATCGGTGGTCGGCGTCGCTCAGTTGCTGCTGCCGACCGCGTCGGTGATGCCGCCGAACAGCCCGCCGAGGCTCCCGCCGAACAGGCCACCGAGGCTGCCGCCGCCCAGGCTGCCCGTGCTGCCGCCGTCGCCGCCGGTGCCGGGATCGGGGTCGCCACCGTCACCGGGACCGCCCGGATCGCCTCCGCCGTCACCGGGGTCGCCGCCGCCGGCGGCCTCGACGACCAGGTTCCTTATCGACGACTTCGCGCCCACCACGGCCTTCAACTCCACGGCACCGGCGGTCGTGGGAGTCCACTGACAGGTGGCTTTGCCGTTCGCGAGGACGAGCCCGGAGCAGATCGCGGCACCGTTCGCGGTGAGTGTGACCGCACTGCCCTCGGATGCGTCGGACGTCACCACGACCGGGGTTGCGGTGCCGACCTTGGGCGATCCGTTGACCGCGATCACCGGCGCACCGGGTTCGGGTTCGGGGTCGGCTGCCGCGACGGTGCCCGTGATCGTCGCGTTGGACGCCTCGATGGTCGCGGTTCCCGAATAGACCGCCTTCAGCGAGTAGGCGCCACCCGCGGCGGGCTTCCAGTTCGTCGTCGCGACTCCCGCGGCGACGGTCCCGGTTCCGATCGAGGCGCCGTTGTTGAAGAATTCGACCGTGCCGCCGGTGGCGCCGCTGCCGCCGGCCGTGACCGTCGCCTTCACAGTCGAGGTCTCACCGGCCTTGGGCGCCGGCGTCACCGACACGGCCGTGGCCGACGCGGTCTTGGGGGCGGGTGTTTCCACGGTGATGGTCGGGCCCACGTTCGACTGGTTGTTGTTCTTCTCGAACACGTTGGTGGTGGACCACTGCAGGCCGCCGGTGTTCAGCGTGCCCGGCGCACACTCCACCGTGTAGTCCTGCGTCCAGATCAGCGGCTTGGCCTCCCACGAACCGCCACCGGTCGCATCGATCATCACCCAGCCGTCGCCGGAGGTCACCTCGTTCGGCTTCTTGGTCCCGGGACCGTCCGGATTGTTCGTGTAGGTCCCGCCCGAGACCGTCCACACGGAGGTGTTCGGCACCGCTTTCATGCACGACGGATGATTGTCGCGCACGCTGTACACCAGCCACCCCAACTTGCGGTCGATCCGATTCGTGATGGTGACCGTGTCACCGACCTTCACCTTGCCGTCGACCAAGGCCGCGCTCCCGACCGTCCGCGAGAAGCTGACGGTGTCGTTGCCGCCGGTCACCGGCGTCATCGTCTCCGCGCCCGCGGCCCCGGCCGCCGTGGTCCCTGCGATGATCGCCGCGGACGTCGACAGCAGGGCGACGAGCGCAGGTCTGTTGAGTCTGCTCATCTGATTGCTCCTGATCATCCGAAGAGGTTCGAGAGACTGCCGGACCCGAGGCTTCCGGACCCGGAGCTACCCGACCCCGAACTGCCGCCGGCACCGCCCGTGCCCTCGCCGCCCGAGCCGTCACCGCCGGAACCCGTGCCGCCGCTGCCGGTGTCTCCACCGGAACCGTCCCCGCCACCGGGCGACGACGCCGGGACCACCGTGATGGTCGGACCGACATCGGGCTTGTTGTTGTTCTTCTCGAACGCGTTGGTCGTCGACCATTGCAGACCACCCGTGTTCAGGGTGCCAGGAGCGCAGGTGACCACGTAGTCCTGCGTCCAGATCAGCGGCTTGGCCTCCCACGAACCGCCACCGGTCGCATCGATCATCACCCAGCCGTCGCCGGAGGTCACCTCGTTGGGCTTCTTGGTCCCGGGACCGTCCGGATTGTTCGTGTAGGTCCCGCCCGAGACCGTCCACACGGAGGTGTTCGGCACCGCCTGCAAGCACGACGGATGATTGTCGCGCACGCTGTACACCAGCCACAACATCTTCCGGTCGATCCGATTCGTGATGGTGACCGTGTCACCGACCTTCACCTTGCCGTCGACGAGGGTGGCGCCCTCGACCGATCGTTGGAAACTCACGGTGTCGTTCTCACCGCTGACGGGGCCGACGGTGTCGGCGGCCGCCGCACCGGTGCCGATTCCCGCCAGCGCGGCAGCCGCCGCGCAACTGCCCACGACCGCCACTGTCCGTCTGATTGTCGACATGTTCGTCTGCTTTCTCGAGGTGTTGGTATGCGCGCTCATCCGAGGCTGCCCGTGTAGATGCTTCCGGTGTCCATTCCGGCGCTTCCGCTGCCGAGGCTTCCACCGAGACTGCCGCTCGCCGGGCTGGCCGAGACGTAGACGCTCTCGGTCACGGTGACCGGCTCTGCGCTGGAGATGACGGCGCGCAGCGGGTAGGTCCCGGCCTTCTTCGGCACCCAGGTGCAGCTGACGCGGCGGTCACCGTCGAGCTCGAGGTTGCCGCAACCGTCGAGCGACTTGCCGTCGGCGGTGAGGACCACCTTGTCGCCGGGGCGGCCGTCGGGGTTCTTGACGGTGATCTCGACGTCGTTGTCGGCCATCGCATCCTTCGGGTTCACCGAGATCCCGGGAACGCCGCGCGTCACCTCGATGTTCGGGCCGACGTTCGGATGGTCGCCGTTGTCGCCCACCCAGGTGGTCGAGTACTGCAGTCCGCCGGTGTTCAGCACCCCGACGTCGCACTTGAGCAGGTAGTCCTGCGACCAGGCGATGCTCTCCCAGGAGTTGGCCGCGGGCGCGTCGATCTTCGCCCATCCCGGACCGGAGGAGAACTCGTCGGGCTTCATGGCGCCGGAGACGTTCGGATTGTTCGTGTAGGTCTTGCCGCTCACCTTCCACACCGAGGTGTTGGGCACGGCCTCCATGCACGTCGGGTGCGTGTCCTTGACCCAGTAGATGAGCCATGCGAGTTTGCGGTCGAGCCGGTTGGTGACGGTGATGACCTCTCCGTTGGGCACCTTGCCGTCGACCAGTTTGAGTCCGCTGATCTCGCGGGAGAAGTTCACGGCACTGCTGCTGCCCTTCGCCGGACCGACGGTGTCGGCGTCCGCCGCACCCGATCCGGACATCACGCCGACCGCGCCCAGCGCAGCGATCGCCCCTGCCGCTGCGAGTCGTCGCAGCACGATCTTGGTTTTCAACACAGCCTCCTCGATTCGCGGCGCGGGATCAGGTGGGAGGGCGCCGCGACAGCGTCCGATAAATGTATGGATCCGACGAGGGCGAACGCTTCATCGAGCTGTCGATACGTCCCGAATTGCGTGCTGCCAGCACAAAAACTGCGACATATCGGCCGTTCGTAGGACGGCCGGCACGAAGTGGAGGGCGGCGCACCGCCCGCCGGACACGACGATGCCCGCAGGTTCCCCTGCGGGCATCGGTCGGAGTCGATGTGGTTCGGTCGCGCGCCCTACTGCGCCAGCAGTCCCTTCGCCACGTGGGTCACCTGGATCTCGTTCGACCCGGCGTAGATCATCAGCGACTTCGCATCGCGCGCCAGCTGCTCCACGCGGTACTCGGCCATGTAGCCGTTGCCGCCGAAGAGCTGCACCGCCTCCATCGCGACCTCGGTCGCCGCCCGGGAGGAGTACAGCTTCATCGCGGACGCCTGGGCCAGTGTCGGCGGCTTGCCGGCCTTGGCCGCCTCCATCGCGACGAAGAGCATGTTCTGCACGTTGAGCCGCGCGATCTCCATCTCCGCGAGCTTGAGCTGAATTAGCTGGAACTTTCCGATCTCCTGTCCCCACAGGGTGCGCGTCTTGGCGTAGTCGATGGAGAGCCGCTGGCATTCGTTGATGATGCCCAGGGACAGCGCGGCGATGCCGATCCGCTCGGCGGTGAATCCGGCCTTCGCGCTGTCGCCGCCCCGCTTGTCCGATCCGGTCTCCTCGGTCTCTCCGAGCAAACGATCCCGGCCCACCCGGACGTTGTCGAAGAACAGCTCACCGGTCGGCGAACTCATCATGCCCATCTTCTTGAACGGCTTGCCCTGGGTGAGTCCTTCCATGCCCTTGTCGAGGACGAAGGTGAGCACCTTGCGATCGCGCATCGGCGTGCCGTCGCCCTCGTCGAGCTTGGCGAAGACCACCATGGTGTCGGCGTACGGGCCGTTGGTGATGAAGGTCTTGTTGCCGTTGAGGATGTAGTCGTCGCCGTCGCGGCGCACCGTCGTCTTCATCCCGCCGAGCGCGTCCGAGCCGCTGTCGGGCTCGGTGATGGCCCACGCCCCCACCTTCTCCATCGTCACCAGCTCCGGAAGCCAGCGACGCTTCTGCGCCAGGGTGCCGCGGCTGCGGATCGTCGAGACCGTCAGGCCCAGTGAGACGCCCATCGACGCGATGAGGCCCAGGCTGACCCCCGCCATCTCCATGTTGAGGATCAGGAACATCGAGTTGGCGAGACTGTTCGATCCGCCGCCCGAGGATCGCGGCTCGCCCGCCTCCTCGGCTGCGAGCTCCTTCTCCAGGCTCTCGGCGTTCATCGAGTCCATCCCGAAGGTCGCCAGCATCTTGCGGAGGATGTCGTACGGCGGGAGCGACCCCGACTCCAGACCCTCCAGATTGGGCCGGACCTCCTTGTCGATGAAGCCGCGCACAGCGTCGCGGACCATCACATCTTCCTCAGACCACTCGAACATCAAGCCTCCAAACTGGAACACGTTTCACTTAGGTCTGACGGTAGCGCATCGTGTCACCGACCCGGTAGGTCGACGCCCTCAGTCGACCGGCTCGTCACAGCGCCGATCCGTCCCGTACGGCGGCCTCGGCCAGGCGACTGTGCCACTGCCGATTGAGCCACATCTCGACCAGTTCCGGCGCCACGCCCGCCTGCGCGGCCCAGCGGTGAAGCAGGGAGTTGTACCGCACGTATCTGCGGACGGAGTAGTGCGACACCGACGACGCGACAAGCCAGCCGTTCCACGTGAGACTGCCGGCGCTGGCAGCATCCAGCAGTTGCGGACGGTCGGGTGCCCCGGAGTGGATCGCCCAGCAGTACAGGGACATCAGGACGTGGCCCACACCAGGAGCGACCGGCCATCCCGACCAGTCCCGATACGCCGCGGCGTCGATCAGTGCCGGAGCGCGCCGGCAGGCGACGAGCGCACGCTCGACCGCGGCGAACGGCGTGCCCGCATCCCGCCCGGACCGGACGTCGACGAATCGGCGGACACCGCCGCGCAGCGGGTGCTCGGCCAGCCAGGCGGCACACATGTACAGGCGATCGAGTTCCGGTTCGTCACCGAGGCCCATTCCGTGCACACCCGGCTCGAGATCGCCCCGACGCAGGTACGCGGTGCCCTTCCACACCTGCGTTCCGTCCGCATCGCGCCCGCTGACCTGCGCCGGGATCTCGCACTGAGCCAGGCGCTCGTTCCACCAGTCGAGATCCACTTCGACGACATCCTCGAGAACCGTCTCGGCGTAGGGCTGGTTCCGGCACCAGGCGATGCAGTCCGCCGGAATCACCAGGTGCGCGTCCGCGCCGTCGCCGCTCCAACTCTCGTCCATGCGGCCGATGGTCGCACGGCCCTCTGACATCGACGTCGCACCTGCTCCGCGACGTCAGAGCGTGACCGTGTACAGCCCGCCCGGGCACACGTCGGCCGCAAAGAAGCTCGCGGCGTCCTCGCAGAGCACGGCCTGTGCGACCGGGCCCGCGACCACGAGCGTCGCCGGCCCACCCGCGGCGAGCGCGGCGAGAACGCCGCGAATCCGACCCACGAACGCGCCGACCGACTCACCGCCGTGGCCCGACCACAGGGGATCGCCGAACCAGGCGCCCAACTGCGCCGGGTCGACCGACTCCGGCGCGGTCGACCGCCAGCGGCCGACGTCGAGCGACGCCAGTCGCGGGTCGACGCCGAACAGACCGCACGCCAGGCGTGCGGTCTGCGTCACCGATCTCTCGGGTCCGGCGATCACCCGTCCGGCCCGGGGCAGCCGCGATGCGAGCGCCGCCGCATCCCGGCGGCCACGCGAGTCGAGATCGTCGTGCTCGCCGCCGAACCGGACCGCTCTGTTGGGTGCGGTCCGCGCGGCGACCACCAGATGCACCGACGTCAGGCGCCGACCTCCGCGAGCGTGCGGTCGGAAGTCTTGGACCGGCGCATCATCACGCCGAGCAGCGCGACGAACGCCACGGTCAGGACCGTCCACAGAAGTACTTGGTTCGCGATCGCGTACACCCGGAAGTCGGCCACCACCTGTCCGGGGAATCCGGCGCCGACGATCCGGTCGCCGTCCATCACCGGACCGGGGATCTCCTTGAACTCGGGAAGAAGCGCGGCCGTGATGGTCACACCGACCAGGTACACCACCGCGGAGGTGACACCCGACCACAGTCCGCCGATCCGGTCCGCGAGCCGGCAGCCGAGGATCACCGCGACGACCATCAGCGCCACCGACACCAGCGTCAGCGTCAGGTAGGCGCCCGACCGCGCTCCGATGGTGTCCTCCTCGCCGACCGCGGGCGGGTTGGGCGGGTAGACGAAGTAGGGGACGCCGATCACGGCCACGAAGGCCACGGCACCCAGCCCCGCTGCGACCGCCCGAGGGTCCGCGGCCGGCCACCGACGTCCCACGTAGGCCCACAGAACTGTGAACGCGACGGCGAACAGGGCGCCCATCGCGACGGCGAAGACGACCGTGCCGACTCCCGCACCGATGTTCTCCTGGACGGTTCGGCTGTAGATCTCGTGCTCGTGTGCATGCTCGCCGGACAGCATCGACTCGGCGTGCGACCGCTCCTCCTCGTAGTCGATGGCCAGCCGCACCTGCGGTTCGATGAAGATCCGCGCATAGACGAACGACACCAGTCCGGCGATCAGGCCTGCGAGCACGCCTGCGCCGGTGAATCTGCGCTCCATTGTTCTGTTGTCTCCCCGGCTCAGTGGCAGGGGAAGCCGAGGAAGTGCCGTGCGTCGTGCACGAACTCGTGGACATGGGTGTCGCTGCCGAACACCGACACCGCGCCCTGGTCGTATCCCAGGAAGTAGTAGGCGAGCGCCGCGAGTGCCACGGTGGCGGTGAGCCAGAGGGCCGCGCTCGCGGCGGAGAGGTTCGGCACGGCGAGGGAACGTACGCCCTGCGTTGCGGTGGATGCGGTCATCGTCGACGTCCTGTTCTCCCGGATCACGCGCCCGGGGTCGGCATTGTTCACACCGATGCGACTGTCTGGCTCGCAGTCCGACGGCGTCGTCGGCGGACCGCTCACAGTGGCGCGACCGCCCCGGATTCGCACCGGGTTAACCGCATCGGCCCGCTGAGTGTACCGCCGGCCGCAATCCGCTGAGTGTCACAGGTGTGCGCTTGAATGGGAGTGTGGCATCGGGCAGTCAGATCCTTCGGAGCATGCATCCGGCCACGCAGCGGTGGTTCAGCGACGCGTTCGGCGCGCCGACCCGAGCCCAATCCGGTGCGTGGACGGCGATCGCCCGCGGCGAGAACACCCTCGTCGTGGCTCCGACCGGGTCGGGCAAGACCCTCGCAGCCTTCCTGTGGGCCATCGACTCGCTGTACCGCGAGCGGATCGACGCCGCGACCGGCGGCAGTGCGGGCACCGCTCCGGGTGTCCGGATCCTCTACATCTCACCGCTCAAGGCACTCGCCGTCGACGTGGAGCGGAACCTGTCGGCACCACTGGTGGGCATCGCGCACGCGGCGCAGATCATGGGACTCGACGCACCGTCGATCACGGTCGGAGTCCGGTCCGGGGACACCTCGGCGGCCGACCGCCGACGGCTGCAGACCCATCCGCCCGACATCCTGATCACCACGCCCGAATCGCTCTACCTGATGCTGACCTCCTCGGTGCGCGAGACCCTCGCCACGGTGACGACGGTGATCGTCGACGAGGTGCACGCCGTCGCAGCGACCAAGCGGGGCACGCACCTGGCGCTCTCGCTCGAACGGCTCGATGCGCTGCTCGAGCGGCCCGCGCAGCGCATCGGGCTGTCAGCGACCGTGCGGCCCGAGGAACTCGTCGGCGAGTTCCTGGCGGGCGAGGGCGACTGCACCGTCGTGAAGCCGCCTGCGGCGAAGACCTTCGACCTCTCCGTGGACGTGCCGGTGGAGGACATGACCGCCATCCCGCCGCCGGACACCGGGACGGACGATCTCGACGACGCCTTCTCCCCGACCGCCGGTTCCCTCTGGCCCCACGTGGAGTCGGCGATCGTCGACCGCATCGAGGAGAATCGCTCGACGATCGTCTTCGCGAACTCTCGTCGTCTCGCCGAACGTCTGACCGCCCGGCTGAACGAGATCGCCGCCGAACGCGCGGGCATCGAGTTCGACCCGGACCGACCGAACCCGACAGTGCCCGGCGGGATGCCCGCCTACGTCTCGGCCAGTGGAGACACGGCGGGCGCGCCCGCCGTCCTCGCCCGCGCCCACCACGGCTCGGTGAGCAAAGAGCAGCGTGCACAGATCGAGGACGATCTGAAATCCGGCAGGCTCCGGTGCGTGGTCGCAACGAGCTCACTGGAACTCGGCATCGACATGGGTGCCGTCGACCTCGTGATCCAGGTGGAGGCCCCGCCGTCCGTCGCGGCCGGGCTGCAGCGCATCGGCCGCGCCGGACACCGGGTCGGCGAGGTGAGTCGCGGCGTGCTGTTTCCGAAGCACCGCACCGACCTGATCCACTGCACGGTGGTGGCGCAGCGAATGCTCGCCGGCCGCATCGAGGCGCTCTCGGTACCGGCCAACCCGCTCGACATCCTCGCCCAGCAGACCATCGCGGCGACCGCCGTCGACGATCTCGACGTCGACGACTGGTACGCGACCGTCCGGCGCGCGATGCCGTATCGGACCCTCACCCGCGACGTGTACGACGCCGTCCTCGATCTGATATCCGGCCGGTATCCGTCCGACGAATTCGCCGAACTGCGCCCGAGGGTGGACTACGACCGCGCAGCCGGGCGGCTCACCGCCCGGCGCGGCACCCTGCGTCTGGCGGTCACCTCCGGCGGGACCATCCCCGACCGCGGGCTGTTCGGCGTCTTCCTCGTGGGCGGGACCGACCGCGCAGAAAGCGGCCAACCCCGCCGGGTCGGAGAGCTCGACGAGGAGATGGTCTACGAGTCACGGGTCGGCGACGTGTTCGCCCTCGGCGCGTCGAGCTGGCGAATCGAGGAGATCACACACGATCGGGTGCTGGTCTCGCCCGCGTTCGGCATGCCGGGGAGGCTGCCGTTCTGGATCGGCGACGCCGTCGGTCGTCCGGCCGAGCTCGGTGCGGCGATCGGTGAGTTCATCGGGATCGCGGGCCATGAGGAGAAGCTCGCCGCACTCGCCGCCGAACTCGGGCTCAGTGCCAATGCAGAGCGCAACCTGTCCGCGCTGATCGCCCAGCAGCGCGATGCCACCGGCGTGCTCCCGACCGACCGCACCCTCGTACTGGAACGCTTCCGCGACGAGCTCGGCGACTGGCGGCTGGTGCTGCACTCCCCCTACGGCCTGCGGGTCCACGCACCGTGGGCCGGTGCCGTGGCCGCGCAGCTCTCGGCACGTCTCGGCATCGACGGGGCCACCACTGCCACCGACGACGGCATCATCGTGCGCCTCCCCGACACCGATGACGATCCGCCGGGGGCCGACGTCTTCCTCCTCGACCCCGAGCACATCGAAGCGGACGTCACACGCGCGCTGGCCGATTCGTCACTGTTCGCGTCGCGGTTCCGCGAGTGCGCCGGGCGGGCGCTGCTGCTTCCGCGCCGTGATCCCGGAAAGCGTGCCCCGCTGTGGCAGCAGCGGCAGCGCAGCGCCCAGCTGCTGGCGGTGGCGTCGCGCTTCAGCGATTTCCCGATCATTCTCGAGACGGTCCGCGAATGCCTCTCCGACGTCTACGACCTGCCCTCGCTGGTGGACGTCCTCACCCGCATCATGCAGCGCAAGATCCGGATCACCGAGGTCGAGACGTCCACGCCGTCGCCCTTCGCGGCCTCGATGCTGCTCGGCTACGTCGGCTCGTTCATCTATGACGACGACGCCCCGCTCGCCGAACGCCGGGCGACCGCGCTGTCCCTCGACACCGCGTTGCTCGCCCAGCTCCTCGGCCGCGTCGACCTGCGTGAGTTGCTCGATCCCGCAGTGATCACGGAGGTCGTCGCACGGCTCCAGCGGACGGCTCCGGAACGGCGGGCGCGCGACGATCAAGATGTGGTGGACCTGCTGCGATGGCTGGGACCGTGCACACCCGGACAGATCGCCGAACGCTACCGGGGCGACGACCCACTCGCCGTTCCGCTCGACGAGGTGCTCGAGCGACTCGTCGCCGACGGCCGCCTGATCGAGGTGCCCTTCCGCGGCGCGACCGCTCTGGCCTCGGTCGACGACGCAGCGCGCCTCCGCGACGGCCTCGGCATACCGCTCCCGCTGGGCGTCCCCGCCGCCTACCTCCAGCCTGTCGCCGATCCCCTGGCCGACCTGGTGCACCGTTACGCCCGCACCCACGGACCGTTCACCACCGCCGATGTCGCGGAAGCTCTCGGCATGGCGCCCGCGGTGGTGACCCGGACCCTTGAAGAGCTCGCGGCGCGACGAACGGTGATCGAGGGCGAGTTCATTCCGCTCCCGCCCGAACCGCAGACCGGGCGCACCCCGAGCCAGTGGTGCCATTCCGACGTCCTCACCCAGCTCCGCCGCGGATCGCTGGCGGCCGGGCGCGCCGAAGTGGAGCCGGTCAGCGCCGAGGCGTACAACCGATTCCTGCTCGGCTGGCAGCACGTCACCGGGAAGTCACGGCTGCGCGGCGCCGCCGGCGTCGCGGCCGTCGTCGAGCAACTCGCCGGACAGCCGATACCGGCGTCGGCGTGGGAGACGCTGGTGCTGCCGGCCCGGGTGGAGGACTACCGGCCGTCGATGCTCGATGAGCTGACCGCCTCCGGCGAGGTGATCTGGTCCGGACACGGGGGCATCGGCGGGGCCGACGGCTGGGTGGCCCTGCATCTGGCCGACGCCGCCGCACTCACCCTCCGGCCCGCCGAGGACACCGAACTGACTCCCGCGCAGGACGCGGTCCGGACCGCTCTCGACCGGGGCGGGGCCCTGCGCTTCCGCGAGCTGTCCGACGCGCTGAACAACGCAGAGCACGCGATCCCCGACGGTGAACTGCCGGAGCTGCTGTGGGATCTCGTCTGGGCCGGGCTCATCACGAACGACTCGTTCTCGGTGGTCCGCGCCGCGCTGAACCCGCCGCGCAGCGCACGATCGTCGGCCACCTCCGCCCACCGGACTCGCGGTCGGCCGCCGCGTCTGCGCGCCGCGCGGCTGTCGTCGCAGTATCTGGCGGGTGCTGCGGGTGCGGCAGCCACGCCGCCCACGGTCGGGGGGCGGTGGTCGGTGATCCGTCGCATCGCCGTCGATCCGACCACCGCTGCCGCTGCCACCTGCGAGGTGCTTCTCGACCGCTACGGCGTGGTGACGAAGGGAGCCGTGACCGCCGAATCGACCGAGGGCGGGTTCGCGCGAATCTACAAGGCGCTCGGCGTCTTCGAGGACAACGGCCAGGTGCGGCGCGGGTACTACATCGACGGGCTGGGAGGCGCGCAGTTCGCCGCCGGTCACACCGTCGACATCCTGCGCGAGTCGGCTGTCGTCGCACGCCAGGAACGGTGCGCGGCGGTGGTGCTCGCGGCCACCGATCCGGCGAATCCGTACGGTGCGGCCCTCGACTGGCCCGAGCGAGCCGTCGAATCGGGGCATCGGCCCGGCCGGAAGCCGGGAGCGGTCGTGATCCTGGTGGGCGGACGCGCCGCGGTGTTCATCGAGCGCGGCGGAAAGACGGTGCTCACCTTCACCGCCGAGACCGAGATCCTCGAGGCGGCCGCGGCGGCGCTGTCGCACGCGGTCACCACCGGGGCGGTGCCGCGCATCCACATCGATCAGGTCGACGGCGAGCCGGTACGCCGCACACCGCTGGGTGACCGACTGGTCGCCTCCGGCTTCGCGACCACGCCCCGGGGGCTGCGGATGAACTACGACCCGAGGAGCCGGTAGCGGTGCCCGAAGGCGACACCGTGTTCCGTGCGGCGCACCGCCTCCGCACCGCGCTCGTCGGAAAAACCCTGAGCGACAGCGACTTCCGAGTACCTCGCTACGCCACCACCGACCTGTCCGGTGCGCGCGTCGAGTCCGTGCGGTCGGCGGGAAAGCACTTGTTCATCGATCTGCGGCGTCCCTCGGGCACCCCGGTCTCGATCCACTCGCATCTGATGATGGAGGGCCTGTGGGACGTGCACGCCATCGGTGCGAAGTGGCGCAGGCCGTGGCACACCGCACGAGTGGTGCTGCGTGCCGGAGACATCGAGGCCGTCGGCTTCGATCTCGGCGTCCTGGAACTGCTCGCCGATCCCGGCCCCGCGGTCGCCCATCTCGGCCCGGACCTGCTCGGCGACGATTGGGATGCGGCTCGCGCCGTCGAGAATCTGGCCGCCGCCCCCGATACCCCGATCGGCATCGCTCTCCTAGACCAGCGCAATCTGGCGGGTGTCGGCAACGTGTATCGCAGCGAACTCTGCTTCATGCGGCGCGTGCACCCGGCCACACCGACGGCCGCGGTCGACCTGCCGCCACTGGTGGACCTCGCGCACCGGTTGTTGACGGCCAACCGGCTGCGCGTCGCCCGCGTCACCACGGGCGCCACCGGCCGCGGCCGGGAACTGTGGGTGTACGGCCGCGACCGCCGCCCGTGCCGCAGATGCGGTACCGCCGTCGAACGCGGGATGCTGGGCGAGCCGCCGGCCGAGCGCAGCATCTATGTGTGTCCGCGATGTCAGACACGGTGACGCGGATGCGCCGAACCCCTAGGGTCGGGCGCAAGACCGGTCGGCCCCAGGCGTCGACCCGCACCGCGACGTCAGGAGGACGAATGGACATCGAACAGCGCGTGGCCGCACTCGAGAAGATCGAAGCGATCAAGGAACTCAAGTACCGCTATTGGCGCGCCTGCGACGCCAAGGATCCCCGCGGATTCCGTGACGCCTTCATCGCCTCCGGCGCCCGGATCGATTACGGCCGCCTCGGCGCGTTCGACGACGTCGAGCCGATGGCGCGGATCTTCACTCAGGTGGCACTGCACAAGGTGGACGGTCGCCACGCCATCCTCGACATGCACCACGGGATGCACCCGGAGATCCGGCTCACCGGTGAGTCGTCTGCGATCGGCCGGTGGACGCTGCGATTCCGACAGCTCAACCTGTCGGACCGTACCGAGACGATCGCCACCGGCGAATACGACGACGAGTACGTCGTCGAGAACGGCGAATGGAAGATGTCGAAGTGCGTCTTCACCGAGACCTGGTCGGTGACACGCCCACTCGACGCCGGGGCGATCATCACCGAGGGCGCCTTCGCCGCAGAGTCGGCCGGGTGAACCGGATCAGCGGATCTCGTGGTCGGGCTCGGGCCCGAAGACGAACCGCCTGCCGGTGATCTCCTCCACGGCGATCTCCACGTACGTCGTCCGCACCGTGGGAATCCAGGGGTTGAGCGGGGTCTGGTCGGCCGCTTCGATCTCCGCGGAGTCTCGGAGGATGCGGGCGCGCCCCTTGGCCACCACGCTCCAGCCGATCCGGCTGGTGAAGGCGTCCACCTCGATCACTGCTCGGTCGTTGACGGCGAGCTCGGCCAGCTTCGTGCCCTCCGCGGTCCGGAACAGGATCTTGCCGTTCGACACGTAGATGTTCACCGGGAAGACGTCCGGCTGCCCGTCGACGCAGACCGCCAGCCTGCCGAGGACGCTGCCCTCCAGCAGTTCCCACGACTGTTCGTTGCTCAGGTTCTCCACCGGCTGCGTACTCATGGCCCCAGTCTGGCCCAGACCGCCCGGGCTGTACAGGGCACTTGGTCTGTGAGCCGGGCGACGTGAGTCGGATTCGCCGCTAGTCCGGAACGGGAACCGGTTCGAGGATCTCGCGGCGCGCCTCCGGTGCCGCGGCGCGCAGCGCATCGGCGGAGGCGTCGTCGGGCTGGCGCTGCGAGGCGATCTCGGCGTCCACCCGCGCCTTGTACGTCGCGACCTCGGTGGCGACCCTCGTCTCGTCCCATCCCAGGACCGGGGCGATCAACTCGGCCACCTCCTGCGCGCAGTCGACCCCGCGGTGGCTGTACTCGATCGCGATCCGCGTGCGACGGGCGAGCACGTCCTCCAGGTGGAGTGCGCCCTCGGCCCACACCGCGTAGACGATCTCGACCCGCAGGTACTGCGGTGCCGCCTGCAGCGGCTGCAGCAGCGACTCGTCGGCGTCGGCGTAGTACAGCACGTCGTCGAGCAGTGAGCCGTAGCGGTTCAGCAGCCGCCGGATCCGGTAGGGATGCAGGCCGAACCGCTGCCCCAGGTGCTCGCACTGGTTGATCAGTGCGAAGTAGCCGTCGGCCCCCACCAGCGGCACCCGCTCGGTGATCGACGGTGCGACACGGGTGGGGATGTAATCGTTGCAGGCGTCCACGGCGTCGGCCCCCATCACCCGGTAGGTGGTGTACTTGCCGCCCGCGATCGACACCAGGCCGGGTGCGACGACGGCCACCGCATGCTCGCGGGAGAGTTTGGAGGTCTCGTCGTCCTCACCGGCGAGCAGCGGCCGCAGCCCGGCGTACACGCCTTCGATGTCGTCGTGCGTCAGCGGGGTCACCAGTTCCTGGTTCACCCGGTCGAGGAGGTAGTCGATGTCTTTGCGCGTGGCGGCGGGATGCGCGAGGTCGAGGTTCCAGTCGGTGTCGGTGGTGCCGATGATCCAGTGCGTCTCCCAGGGGATCACGAAGAGCACCGAACTGGCCGTCCGCAGGATGATCGCGGTCTCCGAGACGATCCGGTCGCGCGGGACCACGATGTGCACTCCCTTGGACGCACGCACCTTGAAGTGACCGCGCTGCTTCGAGAGTGCCTGCACCTCGTCGGTCCACACGCCGGCCGCGTTGATGACGCAGTGTCCGCGCACCTCGGTGGTCTCCCCCGTCTCCGAATCGCGGACCTTCACGCCCATCACCCGGTCGGACTCTGTGAGGAAGCCGACGGCCTGCGTCGAGGTCCGGATCACCGCACCGTACTGCGACGCGGTGCGGGCGAGGGTGAGACTGTGGCGGGCGTCGTCGACGACGGTGTCGTAGTACCGGATGCCGCCGATCAGCGAATCGCGCTTGAGGCTCGGCGCCACGCGCAGCGCACCCGACCGCGACACGTGCCGTTGTCCCGGAACCGATTTGGCGCCGCCCATCCGGTCGTAGAGGAACAGGCCGGCGGCCATGTACGGGCGCTCCCAGAAGCGGCGCGTGAGCGGAGCGAGGAAGGGCAGCGGCTTCACCAGGTGCGGAGCGAGCAGACGCAGCGACAGCTCGCGTTCACGCAGCGCCTCCCGGACCAGACCGAACTCGAACTGCTCCAGGTAGCGGAGCCCGCCGTGGAACATCTTCGACGAGCGGCTCGAGGTGCCGGACGCGATGTCGCGGGCCTCCACGAGCGCCACGCGAAGACCGCGAGTGGCCGCGTCGAGCGCCGCGCCGACGCCGACCACTCCGCCGCCGACGACCACGATGTCGAACTGTTCAGAGCCCAGTCTGCGCCAGGCCTCGTCGCGATAGGCGGGGCTGAGGTCGGCGGGCCGATCCGGATTGAACTCGCTCTCCATATTTCGCAAGACTACCCGAGGGTAACCGGCCGTCATGCCAGACTTGACGGCGTGAAATCGGATGCTCAGTACGTCGCCGCAATCGATCAGGGAACCACCTCCACCCGGGCGATGATCTTCGACCGCAAGGGGTCTGTGGTGATGAGCGAGCAGGTGGAGCACAGACAGATCTTTCCCCGCGCCGGCTGGGTGGAGCACGACCCGATGGAGATCTGGCGCAACACCCGTCGCGTGGCCGCCGCCGCGCTGGCGGCGGCGCAGCTGCATTCGGGGAACATCGCGGCATGCGGGATCACAAATCAGCGGGAGACCACCGTCGTCTGGGATCGGCACACCGGCACTCCGATCCACAACGCGATCGTCTGGCAGGACACCCGCACCGATGCGCTGTGCGAGGAACTCGCGGGCGAGCACGGCGTCGACCGCTATCGCGAACGGACCGGGCTGCCGCTGTCGACGTACTTCGCCGGGCCGAAGGTCGCGTGGATCCTCGACAACGTCGAGGGCGCCCGCGATCGCGCCGAGGCCGGCGACCTACTGTTCGGAACGATGGACAGCTGGCTGGCGTGGAACATGACCGGCGGCGTCGACGGCGGGCTGCACGTCACCGACGTGACGAATGCGTCCCGCACCATGCTGATGGATCTGCATACGCTGCAATGGGATCCGGAGATCTGCGCGGACCTGCGCATCCCGATGTCGATGCTTCCCGAGATCCGGTCGAGCTCCGGTGTGATCGGGAGCCTGCGGACCTCGGGCTCCCTCCCAGATGTGCCGCTGGGCGGCATCCTGGGCGACCAGCAGGCCGCGATGTTCGGCCAGGCCTGCCTTGAACCCGGCGAGGCGAAGAACACCTACGGCACCGGCAACTTCCTGCTGCTCAACACCGGCACCGAGGCAGTGCTCAGCAAACACGGCCTGCTGAGCACCGTCTGCTATCGACTGGGCGATGAGCCGGCACGCTATGCGCTGGAGGGATCGATCGCGGTCACCGGCTCCCTGGTCCAATGGCTGCGCGACAACCTCGGGATCATCGACACGGCCGCCCAGGTGGAGGAGTTGGCCCGCCGGGCCGACGACAACGGGGGCGTCTACTTCGTCCCGGCGTTCTCCGGACTGTTCGCGCCCCGCTGGCGACCGGATGCGCGCGGAGTGATCGTCGGGCTCACACGGTTCGCCGACCGCACGCACATCGCACGCGCCGTCCTGGAGGCCTCCGCGTACCAGACGCGCGAGGTGATCGAGGCGATGCAGGCCGACTCGGGCGTGCACCTGCAGACGCTGAAGGTGGACGGCGGCATGGTCGTCAACGAGCTGTTGATGCAGTTCCAGTCGGACATCCTGGATGTCCCCGTGGTGCGGCCGGTGGTGAACGAGACCACCGCGCTGGGCGCCGCATACGCGGCCGGCCTCGCCGTCGGCTATTGGTCGAGCACCGATGAGATCCGCGACAACTGGGCGCGCGGCGGGCGGTGGGAACCGCGGATGTCGGAGTCCGACCGCACACGGCTTTTCGAGGGATGGAACCGCGCGGTGACGCACAGTTTCGATCTGGCATGAGCCATTGACGCACAACCGATTAGTTGTATGTTTGAGAGGTGACCGAGGACGACGAGGACCGCGCTGACGCGCTGTTCCACGCCCTCTCCGACCGCACACGGCGGGACATCGTCCGGCGGGTGCTGGCCGGCGAGCACTCGGTCACCGCGTTGGCGGAGAAGTACGACATGAGCTTCGCCGCGGTACAGAAGCACGTCGCCGTCCTCGAACGGGCCGGTCTGCTGGTGAAACGCCGTGCGGGCCGCCAGCAGATGGCGTCCGGCGACGTGAACGCTGTGCGCTCGGTGTCGGCGATGCTCTCCGACATCGAACAGATCTGGCGGGGCCGCATCGCCCGCGTCGACGACTTGCTCGCCGCATCCCCGGCCCCGACGACCGACACCACCGATCCCTCTGACATCCCACGAGACCATCGACCCTGAGGACCAGCCATGCCTGTCATCGACGTCCAGACCGACACGGACGCTCTCACCCTGACCATCACCGCCGAATTCGCCGCACCTGTGGAGCGCGTCTGGGAGGTGTACGAGAACCCACGCCGACTCGAGAAGGTGTGGGGACCGCCCGAGTACCCGGCGACCTTCGTCGAGCACGACTTCACTCCCGGCGGACGCGCCACCTACTACATGACGAGTCCCGAAGGTGAGAAGTTCGGGGGCTGGTGGCGCTTCGAGACGATCGACCCGATGTCGTCGTTCACCTTCGAGGACGGTTTCGCCGATGCCGAACTCAAGCCGCTCGCCGGCATGCCGGTGTCGCAGAACCGCTACGTCTTCGAGGCCACCGACAGCGGCACGCGCGCCGTCTTCACCTCCACCTACGAGAGCGCCGAGAACCTCCAGAAGGTCTTGGAGATGGGCATCATCGAGGGAGCCTCGGCGGCGATCAACCAGATCGACGACCTCCTCGCCGCGTAGGCGAATCGGGCTCGCGCATGCGGCGGTCGACGGCGAACTCCCGCAGCGCGACCGCGATGCCGCAGAAGGCCAACGCGGCGAAACCGAAGCTGAGGACCCTTGCCGATCCCACGATGTCGGGGCCGCCCAGAGCCACCAGCAGACCCGCCAGCGCCGAGCCGCAGGCGTTCGCGATCAGCTGGCTGGTGTTCAGTCCCGCCGACGCCTGGGCGGCCTCCGCTTCGTCATCGGTGACCCGCAGACCCGCGGTGAACCAGTGCGCCATCGCCATGCCGATGCCGCAGCCGCCGACGAACAGCGCCGCGTACCATGCAACGATCACACCGGGCGCGGGGTCGCGCATCTGCAGCAGGCCGTACAGGATCAGCCCCGACCCCAGCAGGAGCGGACCGCAGATCCGGACCGCTCGCCGCCCGCGCTCGCTCTCGATTCCGCTCGCGGAGATCGAGGCGACCGTCCATCCCCAGGACAGTGCCGCTCCGAGGAAACCGGCGGCGAGCGGCCCGAGCCCGCCGATCCGCTGCCCGAACAGCGGCAGGAAGGTCTCCACCGTCGACACCGCGGCGAGAACCAGGATCGCCAGGTAGATCCATCGCAGCGGCGACCGGCCCCGATAGGTAGTCTCCGGCAGCACTCGGGAACTCGCCCGCCGCTCCCAGCCCACGAATCCCAGACCCGCCAGCACGGCGAATGCCAGCAGCGTCGACGTCGCGATCCCGTGCACCAGCGAGGCCACGCTGATCGCTCCGACCGCCGTCGTCAGCAATGCCAGCGACATCCACGGAACCGCGGCGGCCGGTTCACCGGATGTGCGCCGTACGGGAAGCGCCCGAAGCGTCATCGCGATCAGCGCCAGCGCCAGCGCCAGGAGGGTGAGCAGGCCGAATGCCCCACGCCAGAAGTGGATCTGGGCGAAGAACCCGCCGACCACGGGTCCGACGAAGTTGCCGACTCCCCACATCGCCGACATCAGGGCGATGGACCGCTGCCACAGATGAGGAGCCAGCACCAACCGCACCACCGCGAAGCCCAGGCCGCCGAGGAGACCGGCCCCGAATCCCTGCAGGGCCCGGCCCACCAGCATCACGGTCATGGTCGGCGACGCGCCGGCGACCACCGTGCCCGCAGCGAACAGCGCGAAGGCCCACACGTACGACCGCCTGGCCCCGAACCCGGCCAGCCAGCGGCTCACCAGCATCGACGAGATCACCGAGACCACCAGGAAGACGGTCATCGTCCAGGCGTACAGGTCCTGACCGCCGATGTCGGCGACCGCACTGGGCAGCAGCGAGGTGGTCAGGTAGACGTTGATCGCGAACAGCGCCACGCCGCCCGCCATCACCACCATCGGCGCGCGGTTGTCGCGCCCCAGCAGTTCCCGCCAGGTGCTCAATCCAGATCGTCGTGCCGGACGAGCTGGCGGGCGGCCTCGGTGATCGATCCCGACAGGGACGGGTACACCGAGAACGTCTGTGCGATCTCCGAGACCTGCAACTTGTTCTCCACGGCGATCGCGATCGGCAGAATCAGCTCCGAAGCGTTGGGCGCGACCACCACACCGCCGATCACCACGCCGGTCGCCGGGCGGCAGAAGATCTTCACGAAGCCGCGGCGCAGACCGCTCATCTTGGCGCGCGGATTGGTCGACAGCGGCAGCATCACGGTGCGCGCCGGGTACTCCCCCGCGTCGATGGCCTTCTGCGAGACACCGACGTTGGCGATCTCGGGCCGGGTGAAGATGGCCGACGCCACCGTCTTGAGCCGGATCGGGCTCACGCCCTCGCCGAGCGCGTGGTACATGGCGATGCGTCCCTGCATGGCGGCCACCGAGGCGAGCGGCAGCACCCCCGTGCAGTCGCCGGCGGCGTACACGCCGGGCGCCGATGTGCGGGAGACCCGGTCGACGGTGATGTACCCGCCCCGATCGGTCACCACGCCCGCCTCCTCCAGGTTCAGCGAACCGGTGTTGGGGACCGAACCGACCGTCATCAGCACGTGGGTGCCCGTCACCTCCTTGCCGTCCGCGAGGTGCACGGTGGCGGAGTCCTCATCGCGCGTCACCCGGTCGGCGCGCGCGTACTTGATGAGGGTCACTCCGCGCTCGGAGAAGGCCTCCTCCAGGACGCGCGCGGCATCCTCGTCCTCGTGCGGAAGCACGCGGTCCCGGCTCGACACCAGCGTCACCTTCACCCCCAGCTCGGTGTACGCGTGGGCGAACTCGGCGCCGGTGACACCCGATCCGACGATCACCAGATGCTCGGGCAGCTCGGCCAGGTCGTAGAGCTGGCGCCAGTTGAGAATCCGCTCCCCGTCCGGCTGCGCCGTCGGCAGGATCCGCGGCGACGCCCCGGTGGCGATGAGCACCACGTCGCTCTCGTAGGTCTCGGTGCTGCCGTCGGCGAGCGTCGCCACCACTTCGTGCGCTCCGATTCCGGTTCCCGTCCGACCGAGCCGTGCGGTTCCATTGACGATCGTCACGCCCTCGCTGATGAGACGCGAACGGATGTCGGCCGACTGCGCGAAGGCCAGATCCTTCACCCGCTGGTGGATCTGCGGCAGGGTCACCATCGCCTGGTCGGTGGCGATGTTGATGCCGAGGTCCACGGCACGGCGCACCTCGGTGCGGATTCCGGTGGACGCGATGAACGTCTTCGACGGAACGCAGTCCCACAGCACGCACGCGCCGCCGATCCCGTCCGAATCGATGACCGTGATCTCCGCGCCGTAGGCCGCACCGGTCAGGGCCGCCTCGTAGCCGGCCGGCCCACCACCGATGATCACGATCTTCGCCACTGTGCACACTCCTTAGACACGACTCTGGACTCCGTGAACAAACTTATCCCCTGGCTGCTGCGCGCGCCGCCCGGACCGGCCGGTGTTCCCTCATCGGCCACCGACCGAATAGGCTGGCGACGTGCCGATCTATGCCGCCTACGCGTCGAACATGGACCCTGCCCAGATGCTGGAGCGGGCTCCGCACTCGCCGATGGCCTCGACCGGATGGCTCAACGGCTGGCGGCTGACCTTCGCGGGCGACGACATCGGTTGGGAGGGTTCGCTCGCCACCGTGACCGAGGACCGCGACAATCCCGACGCGCGTGTATTCGTGGTGCTCTACGACGTCACCGCTGAGGACGAGAAGAACCTCGACCGCTGGGAGGGCACCGAGCTCGGCGTGCACCGCAAGATCCGCGCGCGAGTCGACACCGCCGACGGACCGGTACTGGCGTGGCTGTACGTCATCGACGGCTACGAGGGAGGCCTGCCGTCCGCGCGGTATCTCGGCGTGATGGCCGATGCGGCCGAGATCGCCGGCGCGCCCGCGGACTACGTCGAGCGGCTGCGCCTGCACGAGGCGCGCAACGTGGGTCCCGGGCCCGCGGAGCCGATGGACAACGAAGGCTGACCGCGGTCGGGAAAATTTTGGCTCCCGGAGCGGTCTGAGAGGCCGTTGCGGGAGCCAAAATATTTTGGCCGCTCAGTCCAGTTCTCCGGAGAGCACGACTCCCGCGAGCGTCGCGACGCCCACGCCGAGCGCGCGCTCATCGATGTCGAAGTTCGGCTGGTGCAGATCACACTGCTGGCCGACGCCGGTCCACACTCCGAGCCTGGCCATGGCGCCGGGCACCGACTCCAGGTACCACGCGAAGTCCTCGCCGCCGGGCGACTGCGGCGTGTCGACCGCTGCCGCCGGACCGATGGCCTCCACGCTGCGGCGCAGCATCGCGACACTGTGCGGGTCGTTGACCACCGGCGGCACACCGCGCACATAGGTCAAGTCGTAGGTGACTCCCAGCGGCGACACCAGTTCGCCGATGATGCTCCGCACCAGCGGCTCGAGGTCCTGCCACACGTCGCGGTCGCCGGTCCGGACCGTTCCGCGCAAACGCCCCTCCTGCGGGATCGCGTTGGGGGCGTCACCGGAATGCGCGGCACCCCATGCCATCACGGTGCCCGAGCGCGGGTCCACCCGGCGCGACAGCAGTCCGGGGAGCCCGGTGATGACGGTGCCCATCGCGTACACGAGGTCGGCGGTCAGATGCGGACGCGAGGTGTGCCCGCCGGGCCCGCGCAGATGCACTTCCACACGATCGGCCGCGGAGGTCAGCGCACCCGCGCGCAGACCGACCGTTCCGGCCGCCAGGTGCGGATCGCAGTGCAGCGCGAAGATCCTGGTGAGCCCGTCGGTGACTCCCGCGTCGATCGCGTCGAGCGCACCGCCGGGCATCACCTCCTCGGCCGCCTGGAACAGGAGCCGGACCCCGAACGGCAGTTCGCCGCCGGTCTCGGCGAACTCGGACAGCAGCAGCCCGGTGCCGAGCAGAATGGCCGCGTGCGCGTCGTGCCCGCAGGAATGGGAGACACCCTCCACCCGCGAGGTGAACGGAAGTCCGGTCTGCTCCGGGATCGGCAGCCCGTCCAGGTCGGCGCGGAGCCCGATGCGCGGCTTGTCGGCCGGACCCAGATCGCAGACCACCCCGGTGCCCTTCGGCAGGATCTTCGGGGACAGGCCCGCATCGCTCAGGATCTGCACGACCTTCGCCGTGGTCGCGAACTCGGCCATCGACAGCTCGGGTTCGGCGTGGATCTCCCGGCGCCACGCCACCACGCGGCCGAGATTCGATGCGAGCCAGGCGTCGATCACGGGAGAACTCACAGCAGTGTCGCCGGGGTCGGGGCGGTGAGGTCCTCCAACAGCGGCAGTCGCAGCGCGCGCTTGACGGCACCGAGGTTGTCGCCGGCGAAGGACGCGCGCTCGCGGGCGACCTCGCGGGCGCGGTCGAGCAGGCGGTCGGCCTCGACCGCCTCGTCGACGATCCCGCCGGCGACGGCGTCGGCGGCACCGTAGCGGCGTGAGGTCAGCATCGCCTCGGTGAGGGTCGCATCGGGAACACGCGTGCGCAGCAGACCCGCCATCCCGCGCGGGAAGGGCATGTTCAGCGCCGCCTCGGGCAGCGACCAGAACCCGCGGTCGGAGCGCATGATGCGGTAGTCGGCGCAGAGGGCGAGCATCGCTCCGGCGCCGAACGCGTGGCCGTTGATCGCCGCGATCGTCGGCGTCGCGGCCGTCACCACCTTCGCGTACAGGGCGTGGACGGCATCGAGATACGCCGGCAGCGGCTCCGCACCGGAGAAGATGTAATCGGTGTCGAGGCCGTTGGTGAAGAACTTGCCGGTGGCGCTGATGATGAGCGGCTTCTTCGCTGCGACGGCCTCATCGGTCAGCTCCGACACCCGGGCCATCCACTCACGGCCGAAGCGGTTCTCCGGATTCGCCTCGTCCAGTTCCATGCCCTCGGTACCCAGGTACAACTCGGCGGCGTCTTCGGTGAGAGTCAAGTACGGCATGGCAGAAACCTTATCGCCGCACACCTCGGCAGGAGCAGGCACGGGTGAGACACTACGGTTGCCTCATGGATCCAACCGTCGATCATGGCGCCGCGGCAGCCGCCGCGGCCGCCGTCATCGCCACCGCTACCGACTGTCCCCGCCACGACGTGGCCGTCGTCCTGGGATCCGGGTGGGCTCCGGCTGCGGCGGCGCTCGGCACGCCGGTCGCGCGACTGCCGATGGCTGACATCCCCGGCTTCGGGACCCCGTCCGCGCGGGGACACGCGGGCACCGTCGAGTCGATTCAGCTCGGCGACACCCGCGTGCTCGTCCTGCTCGGCCGGATCCACGCCTACGAGGGCCATGCCCTGGCGCGGGTGGTGCACCCGGTACGGACCGCGGCCGCCGCCGGCGCGCATACCGTCGTCCTGACGAACGCGGCGGGCGGCATCCGTCCCGGACTCGAGGTGGGCCGACCCGTGCTCATCGCCGACCAGATCAACCTCACCGGCCGGTCCCCGTTGGAGGGCGCGCACTTCGTGAACATGGTCGACGCCTACAGCCCGGCGCTGCGTGCGGCGGCCCGCCGCGTCGACCCCGAACTGGGCGAAGGCGTGTACGCGGGACTGCCCGGTCCCCAGTACGAGACGCCCGCCGAGATCCGCATGCTCGGCGTGATGGGGGCCGACCTGGTGGGGATGTCCACCGTGCACGAGACGATCGCGGCCCGGGCGGCCGGCCTCGACGTCCTCGGACTGTCGCTGGTCACCAATCTCGCGGCGGGAATCACCGGGGAGCCGCTCGACCACGCGGAGGTCCTCGCCGTGGGCCGCGAGTCGGCCGAGCGGATGGGCCGGCTGCTCGGCGCGGTCATCGGCGCGCTCGCCGAACGGTGAGCCGATGCTGACCTTCGGAACCGCCGGTCTGCGGGGCCCCGTGGCGCCGGGGCCCGACGGGATGAACGTCACCACGGTGACCCGCGCGACGGCGGGCCTGGCCGACTGGCTGATCGCGCGCGGACACGCCGGAGCGCCCGTCGTCGTGGGCCGCGACGCCCGCAACGGCTCGGAGGAGTTCGCCGCGGCGACGCGCGAGGTCCTGGCCGCGAGGGGATTCGACGTGATCGCGCTGCCCGACCCGGCGCCGACGCCGGTGACGGCCTTCGCGACCCGCGTGCACGGCGCCGCCGCCGGCGTGATGATCACCGCCTCGCACAATCCGCCGCGTGACAACGGCTACAAGGTGTACCTGGGCGATCCGCCGTGCCCGGGCGCCCAGTTGGTGGGCCCCGCCGATCGGGAGATCGAGGCCGCGATCGCCGCGAGCGAACCGGCGGAGATTCCCCGGAGACCGGTGGCTCCGGACCGACGAGCCCGCGCCGCGCGCGCCGACTACCTGGCGCGGATCTGCGCACGCTTCGAGGACGCGGTCGCGCGGCCCCTGCGGATCGCGTTGACACCGTTGCACGGCGTCGGCGGCGACCTCGCGGTGGAGGCGCTCGCCCGCTGCGGATTCTCCGACGTGCACGTGGTCGGCGAGCAGTTCGCTCCCGATCCGGACTTCCCCACGGTCGCTTTCCCGAACCCCGAGGAGCCCGGCGCCACCGATCTGCTGCTGGCACTGGCCGACGACGTGGACGCCGATCTCGCGGTCGCGCTCGACCCGGACGCCGATCGCTGCGCGGTCGGCATCCGCGACGGCGACCGCTGGCGCATGCTCACCGGCGACGAGACGGGGGCGCTGCTGGGCACCTGGGTCCTCGACGCCGTCGCCGAGTCGGCGGTGCCGCACGGCGACCGCCCGGTGGTCGCCAGCTCGATCGTCTCAGGCACGCTGCTGCACGCCGCGGCGCTGCGTCGCGGCGCCGACGCCCGCCGCACCCTCACCGGGTTCAAATGGCTCGTTCGGGCGGGCGAACCGCTCGTCTACGCCTACGAGGAGGCGCTCGGGCACTGCGTCGACCCGGCTGCCGTCCGCGATAAGGACGGAATCAGCGCGGCGGTGGCCGCCGCCTTCCTCGCGTCGTCCTGGATCGGGCGCGGCGGGCTGGCCGCGGCACTCGGCGCGCTGCACGCTGAGAACGGCGTGCACGTGACGGCACCGCGGTCGCTCCGGCTCGACGATCCGTCCGAGATCGCTGCGATCATGGCCGGTCTGCGCACCGCGCCGCCGGCGGCGCTCGCCGGCATCCCGGTGACGGCCGCCGACTACGCCGAACGCACCGACGGCCTGCGAACCGACGGTGTGGAGCTGACCGGTCGGCGGCCGGACGGCGTCGCTCTGCGCGTCTTCGCCCGTCCGAGCGGAACCGAACCGAAACTCAAGTACTACGGACAGCTGAGCGCGCCGGTCGCGGACGGTAGCGTCAGCACCGTGCACCACGAGCTGTCGCAGCTGTTGGACGACGTCCTGGCCGAGCTTCCGGCCGGTAGTCGCGGGGAGGAGATCCGACGATGAGCTATCCGCAGTATCCGGATCCGGGGTATTCGCAGGGCGGGCCCCCGACCGGTCCTCAGCCACCCCGCAACCAGTCGCCCTGGTCGTCGCCGGCGGTGCTGGTCGCGATCATCGCCGGCGTGGTGCTGCTGATCGGCGGGATCGCCGCCGCCGTCCTGTACTCACAGGGGAAGAAGTCGGACACCGCGGCCCCGGTCTCGTCGTCGAGTCCACCGACGACCGTCACTCATACCGCGACCGGCACTCCGACGCCGCCCACCGTCACCGCGCAGCCCACCACCACCGCGCCGACGATCCCGACCACCGCGCCGGGCTCCGGTCCGGTCACCGTCCCCGGCGCCGACCGCCAGGGCTTCCTGTCCGGGCCGCGCTGCAACGCCTCAGAGGACGACGCGGTGTTCGTCGGATACACCGAGCGCTCTCGCGTCGTCATCTGCCAGGTGGGCGCACAGACCGGCCGCTACTACTACAAGGGCGAGGCCGACGGTGACACGGTCGAGGTGGGGTATCCGACCCGCAGCGGCGACACCTTCGTCGCGACCAACGGCAGCGTCGACTACGTGGTCTCCCCCAGCTCGCTGACGATCCGGGAGAACGGCTCGACGCTCACCGTGGAGCCGATGGTCTCCAGCTGGGTGGACTAGCGGCCCGCTCCTCCGCTCGCGGTCGTGGTGCTCGGAGTCGGACCGGTCGCGAACTGCGTCCGGTAGAGCTCGGCGTAGCGGCCGCCGCGTTCCAGCAGCGATCGGTGGTCGCCGCGCTCGACCACCCGGCCTGATTCGAGCACGATGATCTCGTCGGCCGCCCGGACCGTGGAGAGCCGGTGAGCGATGACCAGCGACGTCCGCCCCGTCAGCGCCTCCGCGAGGGCCGCCGAGACGGCGGCCTCCGACGTCGAGTCCAGGTGCGCGGTGGCCTCGTCGAGGATCACCACCGACGGTCGGGCGAGCAGCAGCCGCGCGATGGTCAGCCGCTGGCGTTCGCCGCCCGAGAGACGGTAGCCGCGTTCGCCGACCACCGTGTCCAAACCGTTGGGCAGCGAGCGGACCAGATCGTCCAGACGCGCCCGCGCCAACGCCTCCCAGAGTTCGTCGTCGGAGGCGTCCGGCCGGGCCAGCCGCAGATTGGCGCCGACGGTGTCGTGGAAGAGGTGTCCGTCCTGCGTGACCAGGCCGACGGTGCGGTGGATCGCATCCGACCGCAGGTCGCGGAGGTCCACACCGTTGAGCGAGATGCCGCCCTCATCGACATCGTAGAGCCGGGTGGCCAGCGACGCGACCGTCGACTTGCCCGCGCCCGAACTCCCGACGAGAGCGACCATCGAGCCGGCGGGGACCTCGAAGTCGACCTCGTGCAGGACCGTGCCGCCGGTGCGGGAGTCCAGTTGCGCCACCTCCTCCAGCGAGGCCAGGGACACCTTGTCCGCGGACGGGTACCCGAATGAGACGTTCTCGAATCGGACCGTGACGCCGTCCGCGGCGTCGGGTACGGTCTCGGCCCCGGGGCGGTCCACGATCAGCGGCCGCAGATCGAGCACCTCGAAGACTCGCTCGAAACTGACGAGCGCGCTCATCACCTCCACGCGCGCATTGGCCAGCGCGGTCAGCGGCGCATACATGCGGGTGAGCAGCAGAGCCAGTGAGACCACCGCTCCGGCGGACAGATGCTGATGCACCGCCAGCCAACCGCCGAGACCGTAGACCAGAGCCAGAGCGAGTGCCGAGACGAGCATCAGCGCGGTGTAGAAGTAACTCTGCAGCATCGCCTGGCGGACTCCGATGTCGCGAACGGCGTCGGCGCGGTCGCCGAACTCCTTCGATTCGATCTCCGGGCGCCCGAAGAGCTTCACGAGCGTGGCGCCGGGAGCGGAGAAGCGCTCGGTCATCTGCGTCGACATCCGCGCGTTGTGATCCGCGCTCTCCCGCGCGAGCCCCGCCATCCGGCTGCCCATGCGTCGCGCCGGCACCACGAACACCGGGAGCAGGACGAGGGCGAGCACGGTGATCTGCCAGCTGATCGCGACCATCACGCCCAGGGTCAGCAGCAGGGTCACCACATTCGACACCACCCCCGAGAGGGTGTCACTGAAGGCGCGCTGCGCGCCGATCACGTCGTTGTTGAGCCGGCTCACGAGCGCACCCGTCCGGGTTCGGGTGAAGAACGCGACCGGCATCTGCTGGACGTGGTCGAACACGGCTCGGCGCAGGTCCAGGATCAGCCCCTCACCGATGTTCGACGACAGCCACCGCGTGCCGATCGAGGCCGCAGCCTCGGCGACGGCGATCGCCGCGATCAACAGCGCCAGCATCACGATCTCCCGGCCGGCGGCCGAGCCTCCGGATCCGATGAGGTTGACCACCCGGCCGGCCAGGAGCGGCGTGACGACGGTGAGTACCGCGGTCACCACCGACAGCAGGAGGAAGGTGATGATGCGCCGCCGGTGCGGGCGCGCGAAACCGCTGATCCGGCGCAGTGTCGCCCGCCGGTCAGCCCGCGCCGATTTCGCGTCGGCGGCGTGCATCGACTTGTACATGACGTCCCATGCGACCGATTCCATGCTCATCGCAGATCGCCCCGTTCGGTGCTCATGACTTACAGTGCACTTCATCAAGTGCACTTGATGTCAAGGAAAGGGCCGATGGCCGAGAGCTCGCCGCGCGGAGCGTGGCTCAAACCGGGACAGGTCGCAGACCGTGCGGGGGTCGCCGTCTCGACGCTGCACTACTACGAGCAGATCGGGCTCATCACCAGCCGCCGCACCGCCGGGAACAGGCGGGAGTACCGCAGGGACACGCTGCGGCTGGTCGCCTTCATCCGCGCCTCGCAGACACTCGGCATTCCGCTCGCCCGCATCAAGGCCGCACTGGACGCACTCCCGCATGACAAGCCGCCGACCAGGCAGGACTGGGCACGGCTGGCTCAGGACTGGCGGGCCGACCTCGACCGCCGCATCGCCGGTCTGGTGGCCCTGCGAGACGATCTGGCCGACTGCATCGGCTGCGGCTGCCTGTCGCTCACCGAGTGTCCGTACGTCAATCCGGGGGATGTCCTGGGCGAACAGGGGCCGGGGCCGCGGCGACTGCCCCCGGCGACCCGGGGATGATCCGGGGGCTCAGCGCGGACCGAACTGGCGGTCGCCCGCGTCGCCGAGCCCGGGAACGATGAACTTGGCCTCGTTGAGCCGTTCGTCGACCGCGCTTATCACCAGGCGCAGCGATCCGCCCCACGCGCGCAGCGCGTCGAGCCCCTCCGGTGCCCCGACCACGCAGATCGCCGTGAGATCGGTGGCGCCGCGGGCGACGAGCAGATCCAGCGTGTGCACCAGCGAGCCGCCGGTCGCCAGCATCGGGTCCAGCACGCACACCGGACGCCCGGTGAGGTCCTGCGGCAGCGATGCGAGGTACTCGGTGGGCATGGCCGTGGTCTCGTCGCGGGCCACGCCGACCAGACCGATCCCGGCCTCGGGCACCGCTGCGAGCGCGGCGTCGAGCATACCGAGACCGGCGCGCAGGACCGGAACGAACAGCGGCGTGGACGCGAGCCTGCTGCACGACGCCTCCCCGACGGGAGTCCGCACCTGCAACGGCCGTTCCGGAGCATCAGCGAAGGCCTCGTAGACCAGCATCTGGGCCAGTCGGGCGAGCGCGTTCCGGAAGGCCGCGTTGTCGGTGGCCTCGTCGCGCAGAACCGACAGCCACGCGCGGGTCAGCGGGTGATCGACGATGCGGACGTGCAGGCCTGACGAGGGGGAGTCGGTCATGCGCTCATCGTAATGTCGGGCAGTCGGTGACACGCCGTGGCCGACGGCGGCGGAACCGTTCGGCGGCCGGGTGCGTCCAATTAGGTATGAACGTCCAATCCGGCACACCGGTCATCGTCGATCCGGCCGCGGTCCACGCCGTCGCCGCCAACCAGTCGGGAGCGGCAGCGGCCGTCCGTGCGCGCACGGCGGCCGAGCGATCCGGCACGAGCACACTGGTACCGACTTTCGGGCTGATCGGCGTCGAGTTCCTGGCCGCGCTCGAACGGCTGGGCGCGGCGCGGGCCGACCGACTCGACGCTCTCGCCTCGCGCCACGCGTCGGCCGCCGACTGCGCGAGCACCGCCCGCACCGCCTACCAGTGTTGCGACGGCACCAACGCCGACGCCGTCGCCGGGGTGCCGGCATGAGTGCCGAACTCTTGATCGCGCCACTCAAAGCGCTGGTGGCGACACTCGGCACCGGAGTGCTCCCGCCCGGGGCGACGGCGGTGTACTCCGACACCGGGTCCGCACTGGCCGAGGCCTCGACACTGTCGGACCGGAGTGTCGCCGCCACCGCAGCGGGCTGGCGCGGCGCGGGCGGCGACCGCGCGGGGACCGCATCACGCCGTCTGGCGGCCGTCGACGACTCGATCGGCACCGCCGGCAGCGACATCACGTCCATCATCGAGCACGCGGCCGGGCGGGTGAAGGAGGCGAACACCGAACTGAATGCTCTCGTCGAATCGTTCGTCGCGACTGCCGCGACGGTCCCGGCGATCGCCTCGCCCGCAGGGCTGGCCGCGCTGGTCCCGCTCGCGCTGAGCCATCTGGCGCGCGGGGTCCACGTGGTGCAGCGAGCGCAGGTCGACCTCTCGCGCGACGCCTCCGCCCTGGAGGGGCAGGCGGCGGCCGATCCGAGCGCGGCGCGGGCCGTCTCCGGTGCCCCGTCGGCCGGTGCTCCGTCGTCGGGCGGCGGACGGATCCCGATCACCCTCCCCGACGGCTCCGTGTCGTACGCCGAGAACGAGCGCGCTGCGACCGCGGTCCGCGCTGCGCTCAGCGTCCAGGGCACCCCGTACGTCTGGGGCGGAACCACCACCGACGGCTTCGACTGCAGCGGCTTCACCCAGTGGGCCTACCGGCAGGCGGGAGTGGAGCTGCCTCGGCTCGCCCAGGACCAGGACACCGCGGGGTTCGCCGTGTCACAGGACGACCTGCAGCCGGGAGACCTCGCCGTCTGGTCCGGGCACGTCGCCATGTACATCGGCAACGGCCAGCTCGTGGAGACCGGCGGCGATCCGGTCGGAGTGACGCCGTTGCGCACCTCCAACGCCGACCAGACCTTCGAGGGCTTCTACCGGCCCCGATGACGGTCGAGGCGGGCGGCCGTCGGTCCGGATTCAGCCGAAGGTGAAGCTGTAGACCTCGAGTCCGTCGCTCAGATCGATCGTCGTGTCACGGTGGCGGTAACCGTCGTCAGCGAGGTTGTACAGCCGCGGCGGGCCCGAGACGTCGATCGTCCGGTCCGGGGCTCCGGGTGTGTGCACGACCGCGCGGCCGGTGCCGCCGAGAACCGCGTTGACCGATGAGGCGGTGCTGTCGAGGCGGATACGGGCGGCGTCGACCGCGCGCACCGATTCGTCGGTCACGTCGAACTCGCCCGCTAGCGCGTATGTGCTGGGCTTCGAGTCGGCGCCGAATGAGAAGGTGCGGCGTCCCACAGTCAGCGCGCCGCCCGCGTAGGAGCCCTCCGAGCGCGACGCCGACACGTACATCTCCGGCGAGATCGGTCCGGAGGCCGGTCCGCCGCCGAGGTCACCGGCACTCACGGTGGCGCCGCTGACCGGTGCCGGCAGCGCACGCTCGGGCGAGGCCTCGTGGAGCAGGGTGCGGATTCGCTGTTCCATCTCCTCGTAGCCGCCCTCACCGTAGGAGACGGCACGCACGGTGCCGTGCGCGTCGATCAGGTACTTCGCCGGCCAGTAGCGGTTGCCGTAGGCGTTCCAGATCGCGTAGTCGTTGTCCTGCACCACCGGATAGCCGATGTGTTCGTCGCCGATCGCGGCGGCCACATTGCCCGAGTCCTTCTCGAACGCGAACTCCGGCGTGTGGACTCCGACGATCTCCAGTCCCGACGTCCGGTACGCGTCCCACCACTGGCGCACGTGCGGGCCGTCGCGCAGGCAGTTGATGCACGAGTAGGTCCAGAAGTCGACGAGGACCACCTTGCCCCGGAGCCCGGCCACCGTCAGCGGGGCGCCCCCGGGCGTGTTGAACCAGCGACCGCCTCCGGTGAAGTCGGCCGCACTGCCGCAGTCGGCGAGCCCGTCGCCGCCCGTGCACGCCGCGGCACCGCCCGTCTGCCGTCCGAGTGCGCGGTTGACCGCGTCCGACTGCGACAGCGCACGGTCGACCGAGGCGGTGTACGAGGGAATCGCCGCCTGCAGCCGGGCCGGGGCGTCGAAGACGAGTGCCACCGCCAGCCCGATGAGGATCACCCCTCCCACCGCGCGGAAGGTGCGCTGCCGCCGCCGGTACGCGGCCAGCCGCTTCGCCAGCGACGCCCCCGCGACCGCGAACACGGCCAGCGGCAGTGCCGCGCCGACGGCGAACGAGACGGTCAGGACCACGGTGCGCCACCCGATGTCGCCGGTCGCGCCGGCCACCGAGATCGCGGCGAGCACCGGGCCGGCGCACGGCACGTACAGGGTGCCCAGTCCCAGGCCCAGAAGGAAGGGCGCGGCCCGCCCGCCTCGACCCTTCGGCGTCCACCCGGGCAGTCGCGCGAACGGACGCTCCAGCGCATGCGCCACCGACGGGATCAGCATGCCCAGTCCGATCAACACCAGCAGGACGATGCCGGTCCATCGCAGCAGTCCGCTCGGCAGTCCCAGCGCGGCGAGCACCAGAGTCCCGAGCAGCGTGATGAGACTGAAGCTGACCACGATTCCGCCGATGATCGCGATCGCCCGGCCCGGTGACGCCGACGTCTCGCGACTCCCGGTCTGAGCGCCGCCGGTCACGAAGATGATCGGAATCATCGGCAGCACGCACGGCGACACCCCGGTCACCAGACCTCCGGCCAAACCCACCAGAATCATCGTCAGCATCGCGGATCCATTCCTCTCGACCGGTCCGTTCACGATTGATTCGACGCCGAGCGCGGCGGGGATTGGATCGCGGGACAGATCTCAGGGAATCGGGAACTGGACCACCATCGGTGAGGTCGGCTGCGGCGAACCGGTCATCGGCTCCACCGACAGCGAGACGTCGGCCGGCCGGCTCATGTCGGTCATGATGACGCTCGACGTGTCGGCACCGTGCACCATGCCCGCCGACTTCTTCCGCCCGTCGACGGTGATCCACACCTGGTATCCGGTCCGGTGGTCGGTCGGCGGCAGGTTCTCAACACTCACCACGGTGGCGCGCTGCGACGGTGCGTACATCGCCTTGACCGTGCCGTCGCCGACGGCACCGGTGGCCTTCTCCATGTCGGGTGCGGCGAGCACATCGTCCATCGAGGTCCCCGAGGTCGACGTCGCCGACGGCCGGTGGTCGGCGACGACACGCCAGGTGACGACGCCGCCCGCGGCCGCGACCGCGATGCACGCCGCTGCCGCCGCGCGCACCCAGCGGCGCGAGCGGCCGGCGGACGGCGCGGGGGACGCCTCACCGTCCACGGCGCGCATGAGCGCGGCCCGCACCGGCGGCGGTACCGGGTCCGCGTCGGTGCTCAGATCTGCCGCGGTCTCCTGCCAGGCGGCCCATGCGGCCGCACATTCGGGGCACGTCTGCAGATGCGCCTCCACCCGACGCCTGTCTAGTTCGTCGAGCGCGTCGAGCGCGTGCAGGGGCAGCAGATCACGCGGGTGGTCGCGGGTGCTTCCCGATCGTGGATCGCTCATGGTCACCGTCCTCCCATGCAGGTACGGAGCCGTTGCAGCCCGTCACGGATACGTGTCTTGACCGTGGCCGGACTCAGCGCGAGGGCCGCCGCGACCTCCGAGTACGTCAGTCCGCCGAAGTAGGCGCGGTCGATCGCCTCGCGCTGTTTGACGGTCAGCGTGTCCAGGCATGCCCGCACCCGGATCCGTTCGTCACGCGCCACCACGTCGTCGCTGACCGAGTCGAAGTCCGGGACGCGTGCGGCCTCGAACCGCTCGTCACGCCGGTGTTCGGCCACGTCGTGCCGCACGGTGTCGACGGCGCGGCGGTGGACGAGCGTGGTGATCCAGGCCCGCGCGCTGCCGCGGCCGCGGTCGTAGGCGCCTGCGGTGCGCCATACCTGCAGCCACGCGTCCTGCAGCACCTCCTCGCCGCGGGCGCTGCTGCCGACCACGCGTCGAGCCAGCGCCAACGTGCGCGGGCCGAGTTCGTCGAAGAGTACGTCGAAGGCGTCGCGGTCGCCTTCGCCGACCGCTTCGAGGAGGTCGTCGAACGACACCGTGCCGGTCACGACCGACTGATTCGTGTAGTCCACACCAACCATTCGACACCCGATGCGTCACGGATTGGTGTCACTGCCGATTTCGATCGAGACCAATACTCGGCCGTCTCGGCGACGAATCATCAGCGAGGGCGGCCGAGCCGGCCACCCCGTCGACGAAAGGAACTCCGATGATCTCCACCTCCACCCGTCGCACCGCCGTGGTCACGCTCGCGGGCGCCGCCGCCCTGGTCGCAGTGCTCTCGGCGTGCGGCGACGACAACGACAAGACTCCGACCACCCCGTCGACCATGTCCTCGCAGATGTCCCCCGCACCCATGTCTCAGACCCCGATGTCCCAGACCCCCATGTCACCGCCGATGTCCTCGCAGATGGCACCCATGTCGCCGACGATGGCGCCGCCGGCCACCAGCGAGATGATGACTCCGCCGGGTGCGATGACGGACGAGAACGGTCCGGCCATGACCGGCCACTGACCCGAATTCACGACGTCGACCGGCCCCGTGCAGCACGCGAACGAGTTCTTGATTAGGCTCAGTGACCATGGCCGGTGACATCGTTCCCATCGAACTCGGACTGACCGAAGGCAACCTCTTCACACTGTGGGCTCCGCGGTGGCGCGAGGGCGATGACGAGTGGGAAGCGTTCCTGGGTCTGGAAGACGACCTGTACGCGTTGCCCGGCGTCGCCGAACTCGTCGCCTTCGTGCGCACAGACGACGACAACGACCTCGTCGATCACCCCGCGTGGGAGACGATCAAGAAGGTGCAGGCGGCCGAGCTGGTCCCCGACGACCGGCACAGCTACGACCTCATCGGCGTCCCCGAGCTGGCCGCCGAGGACCCGCGACCGGAGGTCCTCGGCGAGCTCGAGGACGCGCTGGAGATCGTCCGCATCATCGGCGAGGTCTGCGAACTGGCCCCGGTCACCAAGTTCTTCACGGGCAACCCGATCCTGGGCGCCGTCACGGTCGGCACCAACAACTTCGAGGGCCGCGACGGCGTCGACCTCTGGGTCCGCATCGGGCGTCTCATCGCCAAGCACTGGGACGATGTGATCGACGCTCTCGATGCGGTCATCACCGTGCCGAAGGTCGACGCCGACGCGGTGACGATCGCCGAGGACGAGTTAGCCGCGGCGGCCTCCGCCGAGGACGAGGACGAGCCCGACTTCGATGCCGAAGAGGCGATCCTCGACGACGCCGACGACGATGACGAGCAGGACGACGACGAGGAAGACGAGATCGACGAGGACGATTTCTGGGCCGGCGTCGGGATCGATCCCATCCGCATCTACACCGACGCCGGCGAGTTCCTGACCCTGCGCTGCTACCTCGGCGACGATCCAGTGTTCCTGGGCCGTAAGGGCACCATCTACGGTTTCGGATCGCAGCGGGCGCTCACTCGCTTCCTGGCCGACAACGACGACCACGATCTGGCGAAGCTGTCGACCTTCAATGAGGTGCAGGCCGCCGCCGACACCAACGAGATCGAGTACGACGTCCTCCCCGAGAACGTCTACGCGCTCCAGGGCATCGGCGAGGACATCCTGGACGGCCCGCGCCGGATCGACAGCCGCCAGCTCGATCTGGCCGTCGAACTGCTCACCGACGCCGCCGACTACGCGGGCATCGACACGGTCAACGAGGCGCTCGCCACCACCACGCCGCTCGGCTGGTTCGTCGACTACGCCATCAATCCCGACCCGAAGCGGCTCGCCCCGTCGGGCCCGTTCGACAACGAGGCCGAGGTGTGGCGCGCGCTGGTCCACGACTTCGAGGACCGCCTGGTACGGCGGGGTTAGCCGCCGCCCCGCCCCACGGCCAGTTACGCGAGCACGCCTCTGCGCCCGCCTAGGCCAGTTGAGCGAGCCTGCCTCCTAGCCTCCTAGGCCAGTTGAGCGAGCCTCCCCTCCTAATAGGCCAGTTGAGCGAGCGAAGCGAGTCGAAACCCACCCCACACCACCCCGCTCACCCCATCAGCACCTCGAACCCGGGCTTGATCACGTCGTCGATCAGGCGCAGACGCTGGTCGAACGGGAGGAACGCCGACTTCATCGCGTTGACGGTGAACCGCTCGAAATCGGCCCACCCGTAGCCGAACTGACGATGCAGGACCATGAACTCACGGCTCATGGACGTGTTGCTCATGAGGCGGTTGTCGGTGTTCACCGTCACCCGGAACCGCAGTTTCGCGAGGATGTTGAAAGGGTGATCGGCCAGCGACGCGACGGCACCGGTCTGCACATTGCTGCTCGGGCACAGTTCCAGCGGAATCCGCTTGTCGCGGACGTAGTCGGCGACTTGGCCCAGCTTCGCGCCGTCGAAGGATGAGTCGGTCGGCCGGGAGCCGGGCGGGAGCACCACGTCGTCCATCACCCGCACCCCGTGGCCGAGCCGGTCGGTGCCGCAGAACGCGACCGCCTCGTGGATCGACGGTAGCCCGAACGCCTCGCCGGCGTGGATGGTGAAGTGCGAGCACTCGCCGCGCAGGTACTCGAAGGCGTCGAGATGTCGGCTCGGCGGATTCCCGGCCTCGGCGCCCGCGATGTCGAACCCGACCACACCGCGGCCACGGAAGCGGACCGCGAGTTCGGCGATCTCGCGAGAACGCGCCGCGTGCCGCATCGCCGTCACGAGGCATCGGACGATGATCGGCCGGCCTCCTCCCGACGACGCCGCGGCCTCCCCCGCCGCGAAGCCGCGCAGCACCGCCTCCACCACTTCGTCGAGGGACAGTCCCTGCTCCAGATGGAGCTCGGGAGCGAACCGCACTTCGGCGTACACCACACCGTCGGCGTGCAGATCCTCCACGCATTCGCGGGCCACCCGCTCGAGGGCGTCGGCGGTCTGCATCACGGCGACGGTGTGCGCGAACGTCTCCAGGTAGCGCTCCAGCGATCCGCTGTCGGCGGCGGTGGCGAACCATTCCGCCAGCTCGTCGGCGTCATCGGCGGGCAAGCGGTCGTAGCCGCCCTTGCGAGCGAGGTCGACGACGGTGGCCGGGCGCAGGCCTCCGTCCAGGTGATCGTGCAGCAGCACCTTCGGCGCCAACCGGCATTCTTCGACGGTGATCGTGGCGGAAGTGACCATGGCCTCGACGGTAGCGCCGATCCGGCGGCCGCGCGCGATGAGCGCGACCGCTCAGTTCAGCAGCGCCGTCAGCATCGCCCCGGCCTCGGCCACCTTCCCGGGCAGATGCCCGTTCGGGACCATGTTGATCACCAGCCCGTCGATCCCCTGGTCGAGTACCCGCCGCTGCAACTGGTCGGCGACGTCGTCCGGAGTACCGATGAACATCCGGTCGGTGGCGCGCGCGTAGGTCTCGTCGTCGATCACTTCCGGGTCCACGCCGGTCTTGCGGAGGTAGTCGTGCGCCAGGCTCCGGGCACGGTCGCCGTCCGTGTCCATGATCACGAAGCTCAGGAAGCTGGTCTCCAGGGTGTCGCGATCGCGTCCGGCCTCCTCGCACCGTGCCGCGAGCGCGTCCATCTTGCGCGGCAGTTCGGAGGCGTTGCAGATGACGTTGAGGTGGTCGGCGTAGCGCGCGGCCAGACCGAAGGTCTTCTTCTCCCCGCCGCCGCCGAGCATGATCGGCAGGTCGTCGCGCAACCGAGGCTGGTTGAGCGTGTCGTGCGCCGAGTACCACTTGCCGGTCAGCTCCGGCCGCCCGCCGCGCAGCATCGGCGAGAGGATCTCGAGCGATTCCGACAGCCGCTCGAACCGATCGGTGAAGGTCCCGAATTCAAAACCCATCTGATCGTGCTCGAGCTGGAACCAACCCGCGCCGATCGCGCACACCGCCCGGCCGCCGCTGACCACGTCGAGGGTGGTGACGGTCTTGGCCAGCATCGCCGGATTGCGATACGTGTTGCCCGTGACGAGCGCCGACAGCTTGATCTCGGATGTCGCACCCGACAGCGCACCGAGCGTGGTGTACGCCTCCAGCATCGGCTCGCTCGGCGCGCCCAGTCCCGGCAGTTGGTAGAAGTGATCCATCACGAAGACGGTGTCGAAGCCGGAGCGCTCGGCCTCCCGCGCCTGCGCCGCAACGGTCGGGAAGATGTCCGCGACCGGTCCGGCGTTCTCCGGCTCGAGCGGGTCGGGGTAGGTGAAGTTGGGAATCTGGTATCCGATGCGAATCCGCTTGTCGACCATGCGATCCAACGTAGCGCCGAAAGCCAGTCGCCGCTCGTCGATTCACCCGGCGGCCGGGACCCGGTCGAGAATGCGTGAAGCGGGCCGGGACACGGGCTCGACGCGCACATCGACCCCGCCGTCGAGGGCGGCCAGCGCACCCTCGATGCGTGTCTCGTCGTCGGTGTGAAGGGTGAGCAGCGGCTGCCCGCGGCGCACCTGGTCGCCGATGGCGGCGTGCCACACGACGCCGGCGGTCGCCGACACGGCCTGACCGGGCCTGCTGCGCCCGGCACCGAGCAGCCAGGCCGCCTGCCCCACGGCCAGCGCGTCGAGCCTCGCCAATCGGCCGTCGCGGTCGGCGATCACCTCGTGGGTGCAGCGCGGCGCGGGCAACGGGGCATCCGGATCTCCGCCCTGCGCCTCGATCATCGAGCGCCAGGTGTCCATCGCCTTGCCGTTCGCCAGGTTGCGGAGCGGATCCACGTCGTGCATCCCGGAGGCGTCGAGCATCTCCGACGCCAGCGCCGCCGTCAGTTCCACCACGTCCGCGGGACCGCCGCCGGCCAGCACTTCCAGGGACTCGGCGACTTCGACGGCGTTGCCCGCGGTGCGGCCCAGCGGCGTCGCCATGTCGGTCAGGAGGGCGCTGGTACGCACGCCCGCGTCCGCACCGAGCGCCACCATCGTCTCGGCGAGCTCCCGCGCGTCGGCCATGTCCTTCATGAACGCGCCGGAGCCCACCTTGACGTCGAGCACCAGCGACTGCGTGCCCTCCGCGATCTTCTTGCTCATGATGCTGCTGGCGATCAGCGGGATCGACGCGACGGTCCCGGTCACGTCGCGCAGTGCGTACAGCTTGCGGTCGGCGGGCGCGAGGTCGGCGGTCGCCGCGCAGATCACCGCACCGACCCTGCCCAGTTGACTGCGCATCGCGTCCACGGACACCTCGGCCCGCCATCCCGGTATGCACTCGAGCTTGTCGAGGGTACCGCCGGTTTGACCGAGCCCGCGGCCGGACAACTGCGGCACCGCGACTCCGTACGACGCGACCAGCGGCGTGAGCGGCAGCGTGATCTTGTCGCCCACGCCGCCGGTGGAGTGCTTGTCGACGGTCGGCACCCGCCGGCCGCCGCGCCGCAGGTCCGAGAAGTCCATCGTGATGCCGGAGTCGATCATCGCGGCGGTCCAGTCTCCGATCTCGCGACGGGTCATCCCGCGCAGGACGATCGCCATCAGCAGCGCCGACATCTGCTCCGGAGCCACGTCGCCCGCGGTGAATCCGGCGATCATCCCGCGGATCTGCTCACCGGTCAGTTCGCGGCCGTCCTTCTTGGCCAGGATCGCGTCGACCGGCTCGAGCGATGCGGTCACCGGATCGCCTCCAGGTGGCCCGGGCCGAAGGCGTCCGGCAGCAGTTCCCGCAGCGGCCGAGGCCCCGCGGCCGAGTCGACGAGAAGCTCCTCGCCGCCGAACTCCAGGAGCACCTGTCGGCAGCGGCCGCACGGGGTCAGCACGCTGCCGCGCGCGTCACAGACGCTCACCGCTATCAGTCGTTCGCGCGAGGCGCGATCGGCGTCCATACGACCGAGAGAAATGCCCGCCGCGACCATCGACACCTCGGCGCAGAGCCCTAAGCCGTATGAGACATTCTCCACATTGCTTCCGGTGATGATCTGGCCGCTGAGTGTGATTCCCGCCGCACCGACCGCAAAGCCGGAGTAGGGGGCGTATGCCCTGGTCATCGCCGTCGACGCCGCGTTTCGCAATGAATCGAAGTCGATTCCCGCAGTCAATTGATCCCCTCTCCACACAAATCACCGTAGGTAAGGCACACCTAATTAAATCGGTGGACCTTGGTCACATTGCTCCGGCAATTTACGACAACACTCAGCTTAGGTTTAAAGTCAGGAGCATTGGGTCTTGCAGCGACCTACGCGTGCGCTTGCGGTCCCACCCCAAGTCCACGACAACGGAGGCGTAGTTTCGCGATGAGCACCCCCACAGAGGTTGCACCGGCACCGGTGCGCAAGCGCTCTCTCTACAGAGGTGACCCAGGCATGTGGTCGTGGGTGTTGCACCGCATCACCGGCGTGTCCATCTTCTTCTTCCTCTTCGTGCACGTGCTCGACACCGCCGTCATCCGGGTCAACGAGAACACGTACACCGAGATCATCGACACCTACAAGACACCGATCATCGGCCTCATGGAGATCGGTCTCGTCTTCTGCGTGCTCTACCACGCCCTCAACGGTCTGCGCGTCATCCTCGTCGACTTCTGGTCGAAGGGCGCCAAGTACCAGCGCCAGATGCTGTGGGCCATCCTCACCGTCTTCGCGATCGTGTTCATCGCGGCTGCCGTGCGCATGCTGCAGATCCTGATCACGCACGCGCTTTAAGGGAGCTGAGAAACAATGACTGAAGCAAAGACCCTCGGCACCGCCTACGACCGCCCCGCCAGCCTGGACGCGCCGGGTGCCCCGCGCATCCGCAGCCGCGGCAACTTCGAGAAGAACGCGTGGCTGTTCATGCGTTTCTCGGGCCTGGCCCTCATCGTCCTGACGTTCGGCCACATGTTCATCATGCTCATGTGGGACAGCGGCGTGCACCGCATCGACGCGTCGTTCGTCGCAGACCGCTGGAAGTCGCCGTTCTGGCAGGTCTGGGATCTTTTCATGCTCTGGCTCGCGCAGCTGCACGGCGGCAACGGCGTCCGCACGGTGATCGCCGACTACTCGCGCAAGGACTCCACCCGCTTCTGGCTGAACACCTTGCTCGCCCTGTCGATGATCCTGATCCTCGTGCTGGGCACCTACGCGATCCTCACCTTCGGCAGCGCCAGCTAAGGAGAACTAGAAACCCATGCAGGAACACCGCTATGACGTGGTCATCGTCGGCGCCGGCGGCGCCGGTATGCGCGCTGCCATCGAGGCCGCACCGCGGGCCCGCACCGCAGTCCTGACCAAGCTCTACCCCACCCGCTCGCACACCGGCGCGGCACAGGGCGGCATGTGCGCCGCTCTGGCCAACGTCGAAGAGGACAACTGGGAGTGGCACACCTTCGACACGGTCAAGGGCGGCGACTACATCGTCGACCAGGACGCCGCTGAGATCATGGCCAAGGAGGCCATCGACGCGGTGCTCGACCTGGAGAAGATGGGTCTGCCGTTCAACCGCACCCCCGAGGGCCGCATCGACCAGCGCCGCTTCGGCGGTCACACCCGCGACCACGGCAAGGCGCCGGTCCGCCGCGCCTGCTACGCCGCGGACCGCACCGGTCACATGATCCTTCAGACCCTGTACCAGAACTGCGTCAAGCACGACGTCGAGTTCTTCAACGAGTTCTACGCTCTGGACGTCAACATGACGACCGACGAGAACGGCGAGCCCGTCGCCAACGGTGTCGTCGCGTACGAGTTGGCCACCGGCGAGATCCACGTCTTCCACGCCAAGTCGATCGTCTTCGCCACCGGCGGTTCGGGTCGCATGTACAAGACCACGTCCAATGCGCACACGCTCACCGGCGACGGCATGGGCATCATCTTCCGCAAGGGCCTGCCGCTGGAGGACATGGAGTTCCACCAGTTCCATCCGACGGGTCTGGCCGGTCTGGGCATCCTGATCTCCGAGGCGGTCCGAGGCGAGGGCGGCATCCTCCGCAACGCCGACGGCGAACGCTTCATGGAGCGGTACGCACCCACGATCAAGGACCTCGCCCCGCGTGACATCGTCGCCCGGTCGATGGTGCTCGAGGTGCTCGAAGGCCGCGGCGCCGGACCCAACAAGGACTACGTCTACATCGACGTGCGTCACCTGGGCGAGGACGTGCTCAACGAGAAGCTCCCGGACATCACCGAGTTCTCGCGCACCTACCTGGGCGTGGACCCGGTCACCGAGTTGGTCCCGGTGTACCCCACCTGCCACTACGTGATGGGCGGCATCCCGACCAACGTCCGCGGCCAGGTGCTCGCGAACAACGAGCAGATCGTTCACGGTCTGTTCGCCGCCGGCGAGTGCGCCTGCGTGTCGGTCCACGGCGCGAACCGCCTGGGCACCAACTCGCTCCTCGACATCAACGTCTTCGGTCGCCGCGCCGGAATCGCCGCTGCCGAGTACGCCAACTCCACCGACTTCACCGAGCAGGTGGAGAACCCGACGGCGATGGTCGACGGCTGGCTCGCCGGCCTGCTGTCCGAGCACGGCAACGAGCGCGTGGCCGACATCCGCACCGAACTGCAGCAGACCATGGACAACAACGCGTCCGTGTTCCGCACCGACGAGACCCTGAACAAGGCGCTCGCCGATGTCCGCGCACTCAAGGAGCGGTACAACCACATCCGCGTCCACGACAAGGGCAAGCGCTTCAACAGCGATCTGCTCGAGGCCGTCGAGCTGGGCTTCCTGCTCGAACTGGCCGAGGTCACCGTCGCCGGTGCGCTCAACCGCAAGGAGTCGCGCGGCGGTCACGCCCGCGAGGACTTCCCGAAGCGCGACGACGAGAACTACCTGGTGCACACCATGGCGTACAAGAAGGGCGACGGCCTGCTCGCCGACATCGAGCTCGACTACAAGCCCGTCGTTCAGACCCGCTACGAGCCGATGGAGCGTAAGTACTGATGACTGCCACACTCGAATCCACCCCGGCGACCAATGAGCCCCCGCTGCCTCCGGTTCCGGCCGAGGCGACGATGGTCACGCTGAAGATCTACCGGTTCAACCCGGAGAACCCGGACGCCCAGGGCTTCGAGAGCTTCCGTGTCCCGGCGCTGCCGACCGACCGCCTGCTCAACCTGCTCCTGTACGTCAAGGGTTACCTGGACGGCTCGCTGACCTTCCGCCGCAGCTGCGCCCACGGCGTCTGCGGTTCGGACGCGATGCGGATCAACGGCGTCAACCGGCTGGCCTGCAAGCTCCTCATGAAGGATCTGCTGCCGAAGGACTCGTCCAAGGAGATCACCATCACCATCGAGCCCATCAAGGGCCTCCCGGTGGAGAAGGACCTCGTGGTCGACATGGAGCCGTTCTTCGACGCGTACCGCGCCATCAAGCCGTTCCTGATCACCTCGGGCAACGAGCCGACGTACGAGCGGATCCAGAGCCAGGCCGACCGCGCCCGGTTCGACGACACCACCAAGTGCATCCTGTGTGCGTGCTGCACCACGAGCTGCCCGGTGTTCTGGAACGAGGGATCGTACTTCGGACCGGCCGCGATCGTGAACGCTCACCGGTTCATCTTCGACAGCCGTGACGAGGGCGCCGCCGAGCGTCTCGACATCCTCAACGACGTCGACGGTGTGTGGCGCTGCCGCACCACCTTCAACTGCACCGACGCATGCCCCCGCGGCATCCAGGTGACGCAGGCGATCCAGGAAGTCAAGCGCGCCCTGATGTTCGCCCGCTAGAAGCAGACCTTTCTCTGCAGCCCCGACGAGGCCCCCGGTTACTTCCGGGGGCCTCGTCGTCTGCGCTGCGGGCAGCGTTTGTTTCGACTCGCTTCGCTCGCTCAACTGGCCTGGGTGGCGTTTGTTTCGACTCGCTTCGCTCGCTCAACTGGCCTGGAGTTCGCTCGCTCAACTGGCCTGCAGAAGGACTGCGACTGTCGAACGCTAACGCTCCCCCAGGCTGGTTGAGCGAGCGGAGCGAGTCGAAACCACCCGCACCCGGACGCCGAGCGCGGACCGCCCGACGACCGCCCTGTAGGGTGACGCTCGTCATGAGCATGTCCGTCTTGAAGCGCGCCGCGGCGACGGTCGCCGCGTTCGGCGTCGTCGCGGCGCTGTGCGCACCGCCCTCGTCGGCCGATCCGGCCGTGGCGGTCACTCCTCCGGTGCCGATGACCACCCCGAACACCGACGCATGCCCGCATCGCACCGATCCGCCGCCCGCGGTCGACGAATCCGAAGCGGTCGCTCCCGGCGTCCCCTCGCCCTCGCCGCTGCCGGTGCCCCAGCGGCCAGTCGGCGGTGACGCGCTCGGCGGATGCGGCGTAGTCGCCGACCCCGCGGCGGGCCCGCTGCCCGACCGTCTCAACTCCTCCGGCTGGCTGATCGCCGACCTCGACTCGGGTCGAGTGATCGCCGCGAAGGATCCGCACGGCCGGTACCGCCCGGCGTCGACCATCAAGGTCCTGCTCGCGCTCGTCGTCCTCGACGAACTCGACCTCGACTCGTCTGTGGAACCGACGCCCGCGGACTGGTCGATGGAGGGCGACTCCTGCGGGATGGGCCCGGGCGGCCGCTACACGGTGCGCGACCTGCTCACCGGCCTGCTGGTCGTCTCCGGCAACGACTGCGCCTCCGCGCTGGCCGGGCGTCTCGGCGGGCATGACGCGGCGCTGGCGAAGATGAACGCGAAGGCCGCCCACTTGGGCGCCGACGACACCCGTGCGGCCAGCCCGTCGGGCCTGGACGCACCGGGGATGTCGACCTCGCCGTTCGATCTGGCGGTGATCTTCCGAGAGGCGATGCGGAATCCGGTGTTCCGTCAGATCGTCGCACTGAGGACCTTCACCTTCCCCGGCTATCCGAAACGGCCGGACGTTCCCGGCGACGTCGACCATCCGGCATGGACGATGCACACGTCGAACACCCTGCTCCGCGACGGCTGGCCCGGCATGCTCGGCGGCAAGACCGGGTACACCGACGACGCCCTGAAGACCTTCGTCGGCGCCGCCGAGCGCGACGGCCGCAGGGTGATCGTGACTCAGATGTACGGGCTCAACGAAGCCGACAACATGTACTCGCAGCAGGCTGAGCGGATGTTCGACTACGGGTTCGCGGCCCCGCCCGACACCTCCGTCGGAACACTCGACGTCGCCGATCCGCCATCGGCCGCTGCCACGACCGCCGAGCCGGGCCACGACGATCCCTCGCCCGCCTCGGTCTGGACGGCAGGGCTCGTGGCCTTCGCCGCCGTGTGTCTCACCGCCGCGGCGGTCCTGTGGCGGAAGCGATCACGGCGCTGACTCAGCGGTCGTGACGGCCGAGCCAGCCGGCCAGCCCCGCCGCCGCGGCGCCTATCCCGGCCGCGGCGATCAGACGGCGCGCCTGCTTCTCCGGCTCCGCCTCATACACCGGCGCCAGGACCACGGGTTCGGCTTCCGGCTCCTCCGGGTGCTCGAGCTCGTCGACGATCAGGAACCGCTCGTTGTTCGGGTCGGCGGCGCTCCAGGCGGCCGCGTAGAGCACGATCCGGGAAGCGAGATAGGCGAAGACCATCACACCGATGATCGGCCCGAACGCGGTGCCCGCCGGGCTCCCCAACACCTTCTGCAGATACAGGCTGCTCACCGATTTCAGGATCTCGAACACGACCGCCGTGCCGAGGGCCGGCCACAGGATCGCACGTGCCGACACGGTGCAGCGCGGCATCCACGCGAGAACCACGATGAACAGCACCCAGGTGGCGGCCACCCCGACGATCACCGACGCCGCGCGCAGCAGGAAAGTCATGAGCCAGTTGTCGGGCAGACCCAGATAGTCGGTGATCTGCGAGCCCAGCGGCCCGGTGGACACGATGTTCAGTCCGATGGTGACGAGGAACAGCAGTCCCAGCGCCACGAACGTGCCGAGGTCGTACAGTTTGCCGAGAATCGCGTTGTTCTTGACGCGCCCGCCCCACATCTCCGTGAGACCGTTGCGCATCAACGTCATCCAGCCGATACCGGTCAGCGCCGCGGTCACCAGACCGATCACACCGACCGTGCGGCGCGAGGCGATGGCGGAGTCGATCACCGAGTTCAGCTGATCCCCGAGCTCGCCGGGCACGTGTTCGACGATCGCATCGGTGATATCGGTCAGCAGCGCGGGATTCCAGACCAGCACGAAGGCTGCGGTGGCGAACGACACCATCAGGATCGGGACGAGAGCCAGGATGCCGATGAAGCTGATCGCCGCGGCGTAGGCATTTCCGCGACGCTCGTTGTACCGGTCGAGCGTCGCGACGACGTGGCGCAGCAGGCCCCACCGGTCGATCGACGCGTCGTACAGCGCCTTCAGCCGGGCGATGATCTCCTTGATGCGGTCCATGCTCCCCTTCGTCTCGGCCACGTCACTCCCCGCGGCGTCGTCGCTCGGACCCTACCCGGTGATCAGCCGGGCAGCAGGAATCCGACCTTGTCGTAGACGGCGGCGACGGTGTCCGACGCGATCTCCCGAGCGCGTGCGGCTCCGTCGGCGAGGATGCCGTCCAGGTGAGCCCGATCGGCCAGGATCTCTTCGACGCGACCGCGCAACGGCGTGACGAACTCCGTGAGGATGTCGGCGGTATCGACTTTCAGCTCACCGTATCCCTTGCCCTCGTACGACGCGACGATTTCGTCCATCGCACGCCCGGTCAGCGCCGCTTGAATGGTGAGGAGGTTGGAGACGCCCGGTTTGTTCTCGCGGTCGAAGGCGACGACCCTGTCATTGTCGGTGACGGCCGAGCGGATCTTCTTGGCCGACCGCTTCGGTTCATCGAGCAGAGAGATCAGACCCGAGTCGGAGTCGGCCGATTTGCTCATCTTCGCCGTCGGGTTCTGGAGGTCGTAGATCTTGGCGAACTCTTCGACGATGTACGGCTTCGGCACCGTCAGCGTCTTGCCGTATCGCTTGTTGAAGCGCTGGGCGAGGTCGCGCGTCAGTTCCAGATGCTGCCGCTGGTCCTCGCCCACCGGAACACTGTCGACCTGGAAGGCGAGGATGTCGGCCGCCATCAGGATCGGATAGGTGAACAGGCCTACGCCGGCAGCATCGGTTCCCGACTTCGCCGACTTGTCCTTGAACTGCGTCATCCGGCTGGCCTCGCCGAACCCGGTGAGACACGACAGCACCCAGGTCAGCTGCGCGATCTCCGGAACGTGCGACTGCACGTAGATGGTCGCGCGCTTCGGGTCGACGCCGACCGCCAACAATTGTGCGACGCTGCGTCGGGTGCGCTCCCGCAGCACCTTCGGGTCCTGCGGAACCGTGATCGCATGCATGTCCGGGATGAAGTAGAAGGCCTCGTCGAACTCGTCCTGCAACTGCACCCACTGCCGTACCGCGCCGAGGTAGTTCCCGAGGTGGAACGAGTCGCTGGTCGGCTGGATTCCGGACAGGACGCGGCGGCGCGGTGCGGGCCGCGATACAGGCGATGTCATGACCTCAATTGTTTCAGACCCGGACAATCGAGTTTCCGACGGTCGCGGACCGGCTTCCGCGCCGGTCGATCGGCCGACGAAACACCGAAATCGTGTCGCCATATGTGACATGTCCGGTCATTGGATCGTCACGTGGTCACCACCACTGTTAGCTTCAGGCTTCAACCGGTCACCGCACCGGCCTCTCCCTCCTGGTCAATCCCTTCCGAACAACGGAGCCCCCATGAAGCTGTCCCTCGTCAAGCGCGGCGCGATCGTCGCTGCTGCCGCCGCCGTCGCGGGCGCCGGACTCACCGCTGCCCCGGCGGTCACCGGTGCCGTCGGCGGCGCCTCGGCCGCCACCTGCAAGTCGGAGTCGACCGAGAAGAGGTCGCTGGTCGTCGACTACTCCTTCCAGAAGTCGGTCCCGGCGACGGTGGCTCAGGGCGGAACTGTCACTTACTCGCTCGCGGTGAGCACATCCAGCGTCGGCAATCCGTACGTTCAGAAGGTCTGGGACGTTCCCCCGACCGCTCTCCGCGACGTGAAGCCGGTCGTCAAGGTGAAGGCATTCACCTTGCTCGGCGGCATCCTCGGCGGCGGCGGGGCCTTCGGCCCGCTCATCAACGAGAGCACCATCAACCCGGCGAATGTCCAGAAGGACGGCATCAGCTGGAGCATCGCGCACACCGGCTGGGCTGTGTTCTCGGGTCAGGCATTCGTCGCTGAGTTCTCTTACCAGTTGCCGAGCAGCATCCGGGCCGGCAAGCAGCTCACCAGTGGCGGCGCGACCTTCAACGCGACCCCGAATCCTCCGCTGGGCCACGTCGACATGCCCGGCCTGACCGCCTGCACCACGGTGCGCGCACCCAACGCCGGCGAGGCGATCACCGGCAGCCTGGACTCGGCAGGCTTGGGCTCCTCGGAGGGTCAGCTCTCGAGCACCGGCTCGCTCACCGACATGATTCCGGCCATCATCGGCGGCGCCGTCGGCGGACAGGACGACTGACCTCCACGACACCGACACATAGGCGACGGGTCCGCTCCATGGGAGCGGGCCCGTCGTCGGTTTCTCGACATGAGAGGGGTGAAGTCCGACCTCGGATTCGTGCCATCGCCCGCGCCGCGAATCGGCTACTCGACTGTGTGCGTGCCAGGATCGCACCGAAGCGCCCTTGGCGCAGTCACTGACGATTCTCTCTGAACGGTGGTCCCGCATGAAGCGAATCCCCTTGTCCCGCATGACTTCTCTCGTCACCGCAGCCGCCCTGATCTGCGGTGGACTCACCGCCGCCTCCGTCGGCGCGGCAGGTGGCGCCGACGCCGCGACCTGCTCGTCGGCGAGCCGCACCACGAAGAATGCTTGGGGAGTGACGCATAACTACTCCAAGTCGGTGACCCAGACCGCCGGTGCGCTCGCGAAGGTGACCTACACGATCGACGTCGGCACCTCCGGTGCCGGCAATCCGTACGTCAACTCGATCACCGACACCCCGCCCGCCGGATTCGGGAAGCCGACGGCGAAGGTGAGGGCGTACCACCTCGCCGGCGGACTCAAAGAAGAGGCGGTTCCGGTGACTGCGGCCGGGACCGGCTGGAAGGTCTCGAACACGGGCTGGTCGGTGACCTCGAGCCATCCCGTCACGGCGTCGTTCACCTACGACATGCCGCTGTCGAAGTTTCCCGGCTTCCCGGTCACCAGCGGCGGCATCGCCGTCACCGGAACCGCCGGGGTCGAAGGCGACTTCCCCGGTCTCACCGCGTGCTTCCTGACTCGCCCGATGTCTCCCGGCGAGGCGATCGGCAGCGTCAGCGGCGATCTGTCCAGTTCCGGGTCCACCCAGGACATCATCAGCGAGGTGGTGGCCGGACTGGTCGGCGGCGTGATCGGCGGCATCGGCAGCGGAAGCAAATCGGCCAGCTGACCGGATGCGCCCCGGGTGGCCGCGGACCGCTCAGCCGAACACCGCGGTCACCGGGGCGTGATCGGACCACCGAAGGTTGTACGCGCCGGCTCGATCAACCCACGTCCGTTGCGCTCGTGCAGCCAATGCCGGCGTCGCGAGGTGGTAGTCGATACGCCAGCCGGCGTCGTTGTCGAACGCCTTGCCCCGCCACGACCACCACGCGTACGGCCCAGCGACGTCGCCGTGATGCTCGCGCGCCACGTCCGCCCAGCCGGCCTCCAGCAGTCCGGCGACCCATGCCCGCTCGTGCGGGAGGAAACCCGCGTTCTTGAGATTGCCCTTCCAGTTCTTGATGTCGCGCTCGTCGGGCGCGATGTTCCAGTCGCCCGCCACCACCGCCAGTCCCCCGGTGCCGAGCAGTTTGTCGAGGTAGGGCCGGAACGCTTCGAGGAAGCGGCGCTTCTCCTCGTACTTCTCGATGTCTTTCTCCTGCTCGGTCGGCGCCGCCCCCGTCGGCAGATACAGGCTCGCCGCGGTCACCGTCTCACCGCCGAAGTCGAAGTCCGCCTCGATATAGCGTCCCGCCGTGTCGAACTCGTCGCTGCCGAAACCGACCCGCACCTGCGAGGGTGCGCGGCGAGACAGGATCCCGACGCCGGCGCGGCCCTTGACCGACGATTCCGTGTGCACGAAGTGCCACCCGGCATCCAGCGCGGGCTGCAGCGCCTTGCGAGCGATCGCGTCGCCTGCCCTCACCTCTTGCATCAGCACCACGTCGGGTGCGGCGTCCTCGAGCCACGGGAGCATGCCCGGATTGTCGTCCGAGCGCTGCTTCACAGCGGCACGGATCCCGTTGACGTTGATCGTGGTGATGGAGAACGGTGTGGTCACGGGACCACCCTAGCGACCGCTTCGGACATCGCCCACGGGCTCGTCTCCGACCGGAACCGCGACCTCCCGCTGCGGCATCTCCTCGCCGGACCGCCGCGCAGCCGCCACCGCCGCCGCGAGCACCAGCACGCCGCCCACCGCGAGGACCGCACCGACCAGTGACGGTGCCCGGTAACCGAGACCGTGGGCGATCACCAGCCCGCCGACCCATGCGCCGAGAGCGTTGGCGACGTTCAGCGCCGAATGGTTGAGCGCGGCCGCGATCGTCTGCGCATCGTGCGCGACGTCCATCAATCGCGTCTGCAGCCCGGGGATGGCGGCCGATCCGGAACAGCCGACGAAGAAGGTCATGATCACGGCCGGCCACCCGGTGGACACCAGGAGCGCGAACAGCACCAGCGCCGACGCTGCGCTCGCCATGCCGATGGCGATGGCCTTGTCGCCCAGGCGGTCGGCGAGACGGCCGCCGAGGTAATTGCCGCTCACCATTCCCGCGCCGAACAGCATCAGCGCGATCGGCACCGCGGCCTCCGACAGTCCGCCCAGCGAGGTGAGCGCGGTGTTCAGATACGTGTAGAAGGCGAAGAAGCCGCCGAATCCCACCACGCCGACCAGCAGCGTCAGCCAGATCTGCCCGTGGCGGAGTCCGCCGAGTTCAGTGGCGGGATCGGTGGTGCGCATCGACCGCAGATCGGGCACCACGCGCCACAGCGCGAGCACCGTCACAGCACCGATCACCACGACGAGGGCGAGGGCGGCGCGCCACCCGAGCGCCTGGCCCAGCCAGGTGGCCGCCGGCACCCCGAGGACGTTGGCCACCGACAGTCCCATCATCACCTGCCCCACCGCCTGCGCACGGCGGCCGGGGCCGGCGAGGTGGGCGGCGACCAACGAGGCCACGCCGAAATACGCCCCGTGCGGCAGCCCGGCGACGAAGCGTGCGGCCATCAGCGTCGGATAGTTCTGCGCCACCAGACTCAGCGCATTGCCGAGAGTGAACGCCACCATGAGTGCGATCAACAGCGTCCGTCGCGACACCCGGGCCGCGACCACCGCGATCAGCGGCGCGCCCACCACCACGCCCAGCGCATAGGCGGAGATCAGGTGCCCGGCGGTCGGCTCACTGACGCCGAGGCTCGACGCGATGTTCGGCAGCAGCCCCATCGCGACGAACTCGGTGGTTCCGATGCCGAATCCGCCGAGCGCGAGTGCTCCGACCACCCAGCCCACCCGCCGAGCCGGATGCTCGCCGTCGCACGATGCCGCCACGTCCTGAGTCTCGGTGTCCACCCGATGCGCAACACCCGCACGCCGAGCGCCATTCCACAGACCGCGGTGACCTCCGACACCCGGAGGAGAGGACTACCGCAGCGCGGCCTGCAGATTGTCGTCGAGGGCGCCCAGGAACTCCTCGGTGGTGAGGTACGCCTGGTCGCCGCCGACCAGCAGTGCCAGGTCCTTGGTCATCTTCCCCGACTCGACGGTCTTGATGACGACGTCCTCGAGCTTCTCCGCGAACTCGCGCACCTCGGGAGTGTTGTCGAGCTTGCCGCGGTGGTCCAGACCACGCGTCCAGGCGAAGATCGACGCGATCGGATTGGTCGACGTCGGCTTGCCCTGCTGGTGCTGCCGGTAGTGCCGGGTCACGGTGCCGTGCGCGGCCTCGGCCTCACAGGTCTGGCCGTCGGGTGTCATCAGAACCGAGGTCATCAGTCCGAGCGAGCCGTAGCCCTGGGCCACGGTGTCCGACTGGACGTCGCCGTCGTAGTTCTTGCACGCCCAGACGTAGCCGCCCTCCCACTTGAGCGACGAGGCGACCATGTCGTCGATCAGCCGGTGCTCGTAGTGCAGCCCCGCGGCATCGAACTCGGCCTTGAACTCACGCTCGAAGACGTCGGCGAAGATGTCCTTGAACGCGCCGTCGTAGGCCTTGAGGATGGTGTTCTTGGTGGACAGGTACACCGGATAGTTGCGCTGCAGTCCGTAGTTGAACGACGCGCGCGCGAAGTCCTCGATCGACTTGTTGAAGTTGTACATGCCCATCACGACGCCGCCCGACTCCGGGATTCGGACGATCTCGTGCTCGATCGGCTCGCTTCCGTCGTCGGGCGTGTACGTGATGGTGACCGTTCCCGCCGAGGGCACCTTGAAGTCGGTGGCGCGGTACTGGTCACCGAAGGCGTGACGCCCGACGACCACCGGCTTGGTCCAGCCGGGCACCAGCCGAGGCACGTTCGAGATCAGGATCGGAGCGCGGAAGATGGTGCCGCCGAGGATGTTCCGAATGGTGCCGTTCGGCGATCGCCACATCTTCTTGAGACCGAATTCCTCGACGCGGGCCTCGTCGGGGGTGATGGTGGCGCACTTGACGCCGACACCGTGCTTCTGAATCGCGTGCGCGGCGTCCACGGTGACCTGATCGTCGGTCGCGTCGCGGGTCTCGATCCCGAGGTCGTAGTAGTCCAGATCGATGTCGAGGTAGGGGTGGATCAGCTTCTCTTTGATGAACTGCCAGATGATTCGCGTCATCTCGTCGCCGTCGAGTTCGACGACGGTGCCCTCGACCTTGATCTTGCCCATATGGCTCTGTGCCCTCCTCAGCAGTAGACCGCCGGCCACTCGTCCTCAAACGTAATACGGACGGTCGTTCGGCGCGGCGGGCTCCAAACAGAACGCGCGTACTGTTTTAACCAGCATATCCCATGAGCAGCTCAGCGACCGAGCGATCGTGCAAGCACCGCCGTGCCACCGCAGATCCGCGCCGAATGCACTGTGCGGCAGCAGTTCTCCTTGTACACAGCGCCGACGCGCCGAGACCGACCGCTCGCACCGGTCGCCGCTTTTGCGCGGTCCTACCACATCGCCCACCGAGTCGACAGATTTACGACCAGGGGCGGTGAAGCCGTTTCAACAGCCGCATCGAGTTGATATATCCTCAGCAACAGGTCATGAGTGTCAGCGCACAGCCCCGGCTTGCTGACCGGCAACCCTCCATCCGCGGTGGGGTGCTCCGGGTGATGACCTGGCTGCGACGGAAGTCGCCGCAGCAAGCGCGGGTCCGAGGGTCGGACCCAACATACGAGGCCCGCCCCGGGCCGCCGACCGAAGAAAGAGAATGACGTCTCATGTCTGACGCCGCGAATTGGAGCTTCGAGACCACCCAGGTGCACGCCGGGCAGGTAGTCGACGCGACCGCCAAGACACGCGCACTGCCGATCTACCAGACCACGTCGTACGTGTTCGACAACACCGACCACGCGGCGAACCTGTTCGCGCTCGCCGAGCCGGGCAACATCTACACCCGGATCATGAATCCGACGCAGGACACCGTCGAGCAGCGCCTCGCGGCTCTCGGCGGCGGCGTCGCGGCCCTCTTGGTGGCCTCCGGCCAGGCCGCCACCACCTACGCGATTCAGAACATCGTCGAGGCCGGCGGACACGTCGTCTCTAGCCCCCGCATCTACGGCGGCACATACAATCTCTTCCACTACACGCTGCCGAAGTTCGGCATCGAGGTCTCGTTCGTCGACGATCCCGACGATCTCGAGTCGTGGAAGTCGGCGATCCGGCCCAACACCCGCGCACTGTTCGGTGAGACCATCGCGAACCCGCACAATCAGGTCCTCGACATCGCCGGAGTGGCGGACGTCGCACACTCGCACAGCCTCCCGCTGATCGTCGACAACACGGTCGCGACGCCGTATCTGCTGAATCCCATCGAGCACGGGGCCGACATCGTCGTGCACTCGGCTACCAAGTACATCGGCGGTCACGGCACCGCGATCGGCGGCGTCATCATCGACGGCGGCACCTTCGACTGGCGCGTCCAGCGCGACGGTGAAGACCTGTTCCCCGGCTTCACCACCCCGGACCCGAGTTACAACGGCGTCGTCTTCGCCGACCTGGGGGCTCCGGCCTACGCGCTCAAGGCGCGGACGCAATTACTGCGCGACACGGGCGCGGCCATCTCGCCGTTCAACGCCTTCCTGCTGGCTCAGGGCATCGAGACGCTGAGCCTGCGCGTGGAGCGCCACGTCTCCAATGCACAGAAGGTGGCCGAGTTCTTGGAGGCCAACGACCAGGTCACCTCGGTCTCGTACGCCGGTCTCAAGTCGTCGCCGTACTACGAACGGGCGCAGAAGCTGCTGCCGAAGGGCGCCGGCGCGGTCATCGGATTCGAGATCGAGGGCGGCGTCGAGGCGGGCAAGGCCTTCGTGAACGCGCTGACCCTGCACAGCCATGTCGCCAACATCGGCGACGTCCGCTCGCTGGTGATCCACCCCGCGTCCACCACGCACAGCCAGCTCTCCCCGGAGGAGCAGCTGGCCGCCGGTGTGACGCCCGGTCTAGTCCGGCTCGCCGTGGGCATCGAGGGCATCGACGACATCCTCGCCGACCTCACCACCGGGTTCGCCGCGGCAGCGCGAGTCAAGTAGCCGTTGTCTCGTCCACTGCCGTTGTCTCGTCCACTGAAGGGAGGCCAGGTGTCGGTCAGTATCGACCCGGCCACGACGGTGAGCGACCCCGACTGGGCCACCCGTCCGGACGGAGCTCAGGTCAGTGTCTCGATCGGCGATCTGACTCTCGATTCGGGGGCCACGCTGGCCGACGTCACCGTCGCCTTCCAGAAGTGGGGCACGCCGACGGCGGCCCGGGACAACATCGTGTTGGCGCTGCACGCGCTCACCGGTAACTCGCACGTCGCCGGCCCGGCCGACGATCAGTTCTCGATGACCGGATGGTGGGACGGACTGATCGGGCCGGGCTGCGCGGTCGACACCGACGAATGGTGCGTGTTGGCGCCGAACGCGATCGGCGGCTGCTTCGGCTCCACCGGTCCCGGCTCCCTCGCTCCCGACGGCAGGCCGTGGGGGTCACGCTTCCCGCGGCTCACCGTTCGCGACCTCGTCCGGTCGGAGTCGCTCGCGCTGGAGGCACTCGGCATCAGCCGGCTGGCCGCCGTCGCGGGCGGCTCGATGGGCGGTGCCCGTGCCCTCGAATGGGCGGTCACCTACCCCGACGCGGTCGGCGCCGCGCTGGTGCTGGCGGTGGGCGCGCGGGCCAGCGCCGATCAGATCGGCACGCAGACCACCCAGATCGAGGCGATCAAGTCCGATCCCGCGTGGCAGGGCGGCGACTACTACGGGACCGGCCGCTCCCCCAGCACCGGAATGGGTATCGCGCGCCGGATCGCGCATCTGAGCTACCGAAGCGACCGCGAGCTCGACCAGCGTTTCGAGAACCGCCCCCAGGGGGAGGAGAACCCGCTGGTCGACGGCCGCTACTCCATCGCCAGCTATCTGGAGCACCAGGCCGAGAAGCTCAAGCGGCGCTTCGATCCGGGCGCCTACGTGGTGCTCTCGGACGTCCTCAACAACCACGACGTCGGCCGCGACCGCGGCGGCGTCGCGGCGGCCCTGGCCGGATGCAGCGTGCCGACCGTCGTCGGCGCCATCGACTCCGACCGGCTGTATCCGCTGTACCAGCTCGAGGAGATCGCCCGCGAGCTCGGCGACTGCGTCGGCGGGCTGCACGTGATCCGCTCCGACGCCGGCCACGACGGATTCCTCACCGAGTTCGAGCCGATCCGGGAACTCCTCGCGAAGACGATGGACGTCGCGCGCCTGCGGCGGTCGGCGGACTGAGCCGCACCCCGCAGCGCTCACTCTCACAGTTCCGTCGAGGTCACCCAGTACTCGGTGAACCGTCCGTCGCGGACGCTCAGGATGTCGTTGCCCGTCAGATACGAGATCTGTCCGTCGGACGTCGTACCCTGACCTGCCCACCGCCCGGCCACGTAGCCGTCGGCGGCGAACGGCCCGACCTCCACCTCGAAGACCAGGTCCCGGTAGGTGGCTTTCGTGGCGTCGACCAGTGCGGCGAGCTTGCCGGGACCGGCGACCTCCGCGCTCGGCCAGTGCCCGAGGAAGTCCTCGCTCACCAGTTCCTCGGCGACCGCCTTGAGACGTTCACGGTCGGTCGGCCCGTTCCACAATTCATCGATCCAGCGGCGATACAGATCGCATGCGTCGGCAGATTCGGTCATGCCTCAACCGTGACACATCACGGCGCCGACCCGGCGGAGGTGCTATGCGGTTCCGAGCGAGTCGATCGATGTGGCGAGCCAGAGCACGGTGCCGCCGAGCGCCGCCATGGCGCAGATGTCGAAGACGCGGCTGCGCACCTGCAGGAGGCCGACGCGATTCGCCGGAAGGAACGCACGGAACACCGCGCCCAGGAGCATCGCCGAGCCGAAGACGAATGCCCCGCGTCGCCAACGGTCGATCAGCACCAGCAGCGCCGCGACGGCGATCACCGCCAGAACGGTGTAGTAGGGCACGTTCGCGATGAAGCCGTGCAGCTTGCGGGCACGGCGCATCGATTCCACCCGTGCCGAGTCGACCGGGACGGGCCCGTCGTGCGCGGCACCCCCGGACGCCTCGGCCGCCATCACTTGCTCTCGAGGTCCGCCAGCTGAGCTTCGGCGCGCTCGACGACGTTCGCCAGCAGGAATGCGCGCGTCAGCGGACCGACGCCGCCCGGGTTGGGCGACACTGCGCCGGCGACCTCCCAGACGTCGGGGTGCACGTCGCCGGTGAGTCCCGCCTCGGTGCGGCTGACGCCGACGTCGATGACGGCGGCACCCGGCTTCACCATGTCGGCCGTGATCAGGTGCGGCACGCCGGCTGCCGCGACCACGATGTCGGCGCGGCTCACCTCGGCCGCGAGGTCGCGGGTACCGGTGTGGCACAGCGTGACCGTCGCGTTCTCGCTCCGGCGGGTCAGCAGCAGGCCGATCGGCCGGCCGATGGTGACGCCGCGGCCGACCACGGTGACGCGCGCGCCGTCGAGCGGGATGTCGTAGCGGCGCAGCAGGTGGATCACGCCGCGCGGCGTGCACGGCAGGGTCGACTCCTTACCGAGCACGAGGCGGCCGAGGTTGATCGGATGCAGACCGTCGGCGTCCTTCTCCGGTGCGATGCGCTCGAGCGCCGCGTTCTCATCGAGGTGCTTGGGCAGCGGCAGCTGCACGATGTAGCCGGTGCACGCGGGGTCCGCGTTGAGTTCGTCGATCGCGGCGTTCAGCTGCTCGGTGGTCGCGTCGGCCGGGAGATCCTTGCGGATCGACGCGATGCCGACCTTGGCGCAGTCGGAGTGCTTGCCCTTCACGTACGAGTGCGAACCCGGGTCGTCGCCGACGAGCACGGTTCCCAGTCCGGGAGTGATCCCGGCTGCGTTGAGCCGCGCCACGCGGGCGCTCAGATCGGTGAAGATCTCGTCGCGGGTGAGTTTGCCGTCCAGTCGAATCGCCGTCACGGGTCTCTATTGTTCCACTATCCCCGCCGATCGCGCGTACCCCCTAGTCGACGGCGCGCGCAGCGGCCGTGCCGCCGACCAGTGCGACGCACGCCGCCACCGCCGGCTCCTCGAGCGAGCTCAGCGGAAGGCCGCGTTCGATCGTCGATGCCGCGAGTTCCCGAATGCCTCCCCAGACGATCACCGCGGTCTCGCGAGACATCGGCGGGATGCCCGCGGCGTGGAACCGGTCCGTGCCGGTCAGGCGTGCCATCAGAGCCGTGAACGCCTCCAGCGAAGCGAGCTGCACCGCACGGGCCGCGTCACCGAGAGCCGGCAGTTCCCGAATCCAGCTGCGCGTGGTGCCGGGATTCGATTCACACACCGTGATGTAGGCGTGCACCGCCTGTCGCACCTGCGCCGGCCACGCGGACGCCGGGTCGACGGCCGTCTCGATTGCCGCCAGCAGTTCTACGTTGACGGCGCCCAGCAGTTCTACGTAGCACTCCTGCTTGTCTGCGAACTCGGCGTAGAAGGAACGTTTCGACGTGCGTGCCACACGCACGATGTCGGCGATGGTGGTCGCTTGGTAGCCGCGATCGGTCAGGCACTGGCGCATCGCGTCGAGCAGCCGTCCGCGGACGGTCGGGCTCTCCTGCGCTGTCGTCGGCATCTCCCACCTCACGGGTCCCCTTGGCAAGTTCGGTACTTCATCGTACCGTTGGTACTGACTGGTACCAGAGCGGACGCGGGCCGCGTTCCGCCGGTGCCCGCTCCCGAGAAAGGACGATGTCGTGGATCTCCAAGTCTCCGATCCGGAACGCACTCGCGCCGACGGGCCGCACCGTCTTCCACCCGGCCCTCGACTGCCGCGCGCGGTGCAGGGTGCCGGATTCCTCGTCGACCGACGTCGATCCCTGCGCTGGATCGCGCACCGCTACGGCGACGCCGCCGCGCTGTCCCTTCCGTTCTTCGGCGAGACCGTGCTGATCAGCGATCCGGCGATGGCCAAGCAACTGTGCATGGCGAAGTCGGACACCGTCGTCAACGTCCGGCCCAACCTCGGGCGCACTCTGGGCCGCGGTTCGATGTTCGCACTCGACGGCGACGAGTACCGGCGCCGACGGCGTCTGCTCACTCCGCCGCTGCACGGGCGGCGAATCAAGGAGTACGAGGCGATCGTCGCGCAGGAGTTCGCCTCGGAGGCGTCGCGCTGGCCGGTCGGACGTCCCTTCGCGACGCTCGAGCCGATGATGCGGATCACGCTGAACGTCATCCTCCGCGCGGTGTTCGGGGCGCAGGGCAGCGGACTCGACGCGCTTGCCGACCTCATGCCTTCGTTGGTGACGAACGGGTCGCGGCTCGCCACGCTTCCCGAACTGCCGCGGTTGGGAGGAAAGGCCAACCCGCGCAACCGATTCGACGCCGAGCGAGCCGAGTACGACGCAGTCATCTCGCCGTTGATCACTCAGGCCCGCGCTGACGCCCACCTCGCCGAGCGCAACGACATCCTCGCGCTGATGGTGCAGAGCAGCTACGACGACGGCACAGTCATGTCCGACGCGGAGATCCGCGACGAACTGCTGACCCTGCTCGCCGCCGGTCATGAGACCACCGCGACCACGCTCGCGTGGGCGATGGAGCGTCTGAGCCGGCACCCGCGGATTCTCGCCGACCTCGCGGCCGAGGCGCGGTCGGAGGAGAACGCACTCCGGATCGCGACGATCCACGAGGTCCAGCGGAGCCGGCCGGTGATCGACCTGTTCGGCAGACACGTCATCGCCGAGGACGGTCTCGAACTCGGCGACTACCGAATCCCCAAGGGATACAACGCGGTGGTGGCCATCTCACTGCTGCACGACGACAGCCGGCAGTTCGCCGACCCGGCACGGTTCGACCCGCAGCGCTTCGTCGACGCGAAGCCCGGGCAGGCGTGGCTGCCCTTCGGCGGCGGCACCCGGCGCTGCATCGGAGCAGCGTTCGCGCACATGGAGATGGATGTGGTGCTCCGAGAACTGCTGCGCACGTTCACCGTCCAGCCGACCGCAGCGAAGGGCGAACGCTGGCACTCCCGAGGCGTCGCGTACGCGCCCGCACGAGGCGGGCGCGTGGTGCTGTCGCGACGAATCTGAGGCGGCGGACGCGGGGTGGTTCCCCGCCGCCGGCCGATATGAGTCGGTATCGTCCCATTCATCAGAATGAGAGGCGCCCCATGTTTCGCTCTGTGACCGGTGTTGTTGCGGCAGTCGTCGCAGCCGGCCTGCTCGTCGGCTGTTCCACAGGCGACGTCTCCGCCGGAGGCGCGACGTCGCCGGAGACGACCGAGATGAATACTCAGCACCCTGCGGCGCCAGTCAGCTCGCCCGCGAACGCGATCATGCCGAACGTCGTGTGCATGAACCTCCAAGAGGCTCAGAACGAGATCCAGCGCGCCGGTGTCTTCTACTCGCGAAGCAACGACGCCACCGGCAGGGGCCGGCACCAGATCCGCGACCGGAACTGGGTGGTCGTCGCTCAGACTCCGTCCCCCCGGGACGCCGATCGGTGAGGGCGACGCCGTTCTGTCGGTCGTCAAGATCGGCGAGCCCAGCCTGTGCTGAACCGCCCGGTACCTGCCGCGAACAGAGGTCAGGCGGCGGCCATCTGCTGCGACCGCGCGACGGCGAGGAACTCCTCGACCGTCACGTAGAAGCCGGTGGCGTCGTCGATCTGAAACCAGACGGTCTGCTTCGGATCGAGCCCGGCCCGTCCCGCGATCGAGGTGATGGTGGTGGTGTTGTTGTCGATAGTGCTGTTCATGTGATGCCTCCTGGCATTCGGGTAGATGGCAACGGCTCACGCCGTCGCGGGAGATGTCATGGGTCTGGGGGCTCCGATATCGGCCCAGTCACGGACTTCATGAGGCTCTCGTGGTTCGGCTGCATCGATGCGCCGATCCTTGACCCAGAGTTCCTCGGGAGATTCGCGGATCGCTTCCGGCGGACCGTGAGAGGGTCTACGCCAGCGAATCGCGGATACAACATCCTCGCACATTCATTCGAGACGCGTCAAGCGCCCGTCCCTCGACTCCGGCTTCCGAGGTGCCGGAGCATAGGATCCTCGTGTGTTCCGAATCGTCTACTACCAGCCCTGCATCCCTCCGAACACCGGCAATGCGATTCGGATCGCGGCCAACACGGGCTGCGAACTGCACCTCATCGAGCCGCTCGGGTTCACCATGACCGATGCCCAGGTGCGCCGTGCCGGTCTCGACTACCACGAGATGGCCAATGTGACCGTCCACCCGGACCTGGACACCGCGTGGGAACGGCTCGCTCCCCGACGGGTGTTCGCCTTCACCGCCCACGCCACCCGCTTCTACACCGACGTCGCCTACGAGACCGGCGATGTGCTGTTGTTCGGACCGGAACCCACGGGACTGCCCGACGAGGTCCTCGCCGATCCGCGGATCACCGACCGGCTGCGCATCCCGATGCTGGAGGGGCGGCGTTCGATGAACCTGGCGAATGCCACCAGCGTCGCGCTGTACGAGGCGTGGCGTCAGCACGGGTTCGACGGCGCGGTGTGACGCCGGTGACGAGGTCGCGTCCGGCACGTCCCACTCGTCACCCCGTCCTGCTGCCTCGCCACCGCAGCGGCGCCTCGCCGTACTCCTCGACCGCGTGCGCGGCCATCCCGACCGTCCGCCCGTACTGAAACAGCACCTCCCCCGACCGCACCGGGAGCCCCAGCTCGTGGGTGACGACAGCACCGGCGAAGTCGATGTTCATCGGCCGCCCCACCCGGCGGGCGATCGACTCGGCCGCAGCCAGGGCCTGCGAGTCGGGCCGGTCGGCCCGGACACGGTCGAGCACGATCCGCGCCCGCGGATCCACCCCGGTGTAGATCACGTGCCCGAACCCCGGCACACGGCCTCCGACTACCGCGTCGGCCAGCGCGCGATCGACTGCCGTCCCGCCGACCACCGCGTCGAGCAGCACCCGGGCAGTGGCCGGCGCCCCACCGTGCAGCGGACCCGACAGCGCCGCGTATCCGGCGAGCAGCGCGTCGAACACCCCGGCGCGTGCCGACGCCGCGACCCGGGCCGCCGTCGTCGACGCGGCGAGCCCGTTGTCGATCAGGACGGTCGCGAGCAGGTCGATCCACGGGTGCGTGAAGTCGATTTCGGGCACTGATGCGGCAAGACGCGGAAGCAGTCCCACGACGCGGTCGCCGATGTCCGACAGATCGGCCCGCAGCGGGTCGGCCGCGGCGATCAACGCCACCGTCAACGGGATGCGGCGCTCGACGGGCACGCCCGACACCACGGAACCGTCGACGTCGGGCGGGGTCACGGCCGACGAGGCTCCGAGGACCAACTTCGCCGCCCCCGCGAAATCGGTCTCCGCGCACAGTTCGGCGAGATCACGGCCCCGCAGGTACAGGCGGTCGTCGCGGATCGCGGACACGCCGCTGGCGACGGCGCGGAACCGCAGCAGTCGGTCGCCCGCCCGGCGTCCGTCGTGCTTGGCGGCGGCCAGGGAGTCGATCTGCGTGCGGTCGAACAGCGATTCCGACTGGCCCGGCATCCGCCGCGAGGACAGGACGCCGCGACTGACGTACGAGTACAGCGTCCCGCGCTTGACTCCGAGCCGAGCCGCCGCCTCCGACGTGGTGATCCACTGGTCCACGGGTTGATTCAATCAACATTGCAGATGTTGATCAATGGGCGCAGACTCGGCCGCATGACTCAGAGCACGCCCATCACCGTTCCCCGCGGACTGAAGAATGTGATCGTCACCGACACGGCCATCGGCGACGTCCGCGGCGAGGAGGGCTTCTACCACTACCGGCAGTACGACGCGACGGAGCTGGCGCGCACGGCGCGCTTCGAGGACGTCTGGCATCTGATGATCTACGGCGAGCTTCCCGACGCCGCGGCGTCGGAGCGGTTCGCGCGCCGCATCGGTGAACTCCGCGTCCTCGACGGCACCACCGTCGATCTGCTGCGCAGCGTCGTCACCCCCGACGTGGAGCCGTTGGCGGCATTGCGCGTGGCACTGGCGACGGCGGGGATCACCGAACGCCCGCTGTTCGACCTGCCCGAAGCCGACCGCATCCACGCCGCGCTGCGCTACGCGGCCATCGCTCCCACCGTGATCGCCGCCGCGCACCGGCTCGCGCGCGGACTCGACGTCGTCGACGCCGACCCCGCCGCCGGACACGCGGCCGACTACCTGCGGATGGCGACCGGGAACACCGCCGACGACGCCGTCAGCGCCCTGCAGACCTACCTCGTGACCACCATCGACCACGGCTTCAACGCCTCGACGTTCGCCGGGCGCGTGGTCGCCTCATCGGGGTCGGACATGACCTCGTCGATCCTGGGCGCGCTCGGTGCGTTTCTCGGCCCGCTGCACGGCGGCGCGCCCGGACGGGCGCTGGCGGCGCTCGAGGAGATCGGCGATCCGTCGAACACCCGGGACTGGGTGCGGGGAAAGGTGGCCGGCGGCGAGGTCATCATGGGCTTCGGTCATGCCGTCTACCGCACGCACGACCCCCGCGCCGAACTGCTGAAAGAGGTGGTCACCACGCGCTACGACTCTCCCCTGGTCCGGCAGGCGGCCGCGGTGGAGGCCGAGATCGAAACCGCGATCAACGAACTCAAGCCCGGTCGGCGGCTGTACGCGAACGTCGAGTTCTACGCCGGTGTGCTGATGAGCGAGGTCGGTCTGCCGCCGGAGATGTTCACGCCGACCTTCGGCGTCGCGCGAATCGTCGGCTGGACCGCGAACATCCTCGAACAGGCCGCCGAGCGCAAGATCATCCGTCCGGTGGCCCGCTACGTGGGACCGGAGCCGAGCCGCACCGCGAGTTCGCGAACCACTGCGGACGCCTAAGGCTTGTGGGCGTAGACGTACATGTAGTAGTCGGCGTCGGCCAGCTTGCTCGCGGCCGCGGGATCGATCACCACCGTCGCGTGACGATGCCACTGGAGGATCGATGCCGGGCACGACGCCGACAGCGGTCCCTCCACCGCCGCCGCGATCGCGTCCGCCTTGCCCTCGCCGGTGGCGACCAGCGCGAGCCGTTCGGCATCGCAGATGGTGCCGAGCCCCTGGGTGATCACGTGCATCGGCACTTCGTCGAACGAGTCGAAGAATCGGGCGTTGTCCTGCCTGGTCTTCTCGGTCAGCGTCTTGATCCGGGTGCGTGAGGTCAGTGACGACGACGGTTCGTTGAATCCGATGTGCCCATTGCTGCCGATGCCGAGGATCTGCACGTCCACCGGGCCGAGGCGGCCGATGAGCGCGTCGTAGGCTTCGGCGGCGGCCTTGAAATCGGGAGCCATGCCGTCCGGCGAGTGCACCGTGCCGATGTCGATGTGATCGGTGAAGTTGTCGCGGATGAACCGGGCGTACGACTCCGGGTGCGTGGGCGGAAGCCCGACGTACTCGTCGAGCAGTACCGCGTCGACGCCCGCGAACGACAGCCCGTTCTCACGGTGCCTGCGGATCAGCTCGGTGTAGGTGGCCAGCGGCGACGATCCGGTCGCGAGGCCGAGCGTCGATGCACCGCCTTCGATCGCCTCGGCGATGATGTCGGCCATCACCAGCTCCGGACGATCGACGATCACGACCTCCATGCGTCTCCCCGCTCTCTGTGCGCCTCCGTCGTCACCGCGACGATATCCCGATTCGGCCGGTGGTGCGGCGAGTCGTCAGCACCAGTCCCGAGACCGCGTTCCCACTTTCAGATCCAGTCGCTGCAGCCGATCGGCGACGACGGTCACCGCTCCCTCCGCGTTCTGCACCCGGCCCCGGATCAGCAACGCCGACGCCGTCTGCGCCAGTGACCGATAGCGTGCCCACAACCCCACCGAACACACCACGTTCACCATGCCGGTCTCGTCTTCGAGGTTCACGAACGTGACACCCGAAGCGGTGGCCGGCCGCTGCCGATGCGTCACCGCTCCCCCGACCAGCACCCGGCTGCCGTCGGCCACCGACAGCAGCCGGGCGGCCGGGACCACACCCATCGCATCGAGCCGGGGCCGCAGGTATTCGGTGGGATAGGACTTGGGTGAGATGCCGGTGGAGAGCGCGTCGACGGCCGTGAGTTCCACCTCCGACATGCCGGGCAGCGTCGGGGTCGCCCGCGGTGGCGGCACGTCGAGCTGGTCTTCGCGCAGTCCCGAGGCGGCACCGGCCTCCCACAGCGCCTGTCTGCGATCCAGACCGAGGCTCTCGAACGCGCCCGCGGTCGCGAGAGCCTCCAGCTGCGCCGTCGTCGCATTCACACGCCGGGACAGATCCGCCACCGAGACGAACGGACCGCCGCAGGTCCGCTCCTCGACGATCCTCGTCGCGAGGTCGTCGGACAGTCCGCGCACCGCACTCAGGCCGATCCGCACGTCGAGCCCGTCGTTCTCCAGACTCGCGTGGGAGAGCGAGGAGTTCACATCTGGTCGGTGCACCTGGACGCCGTGCCGCCGGGCATCGGCGACCAGCGACTGCGGCGAGTAGAAGCCCATCGGCTGGGCGCGCAGCAGCGCCGCGCAGAAGGCCGCCGGATGATGGAGTTTGAACCACGCGGAGTAGAAGACCAGCGACGCGAAACTCTGTGAATGACTCTCCGGGAAACCGAAATTCGCGAACGCGGCCATCTTCTCGTAGATGCGGTCGGCGAGGTCGCCGGTGATGCCGTGTCTCTCGCGCATCCCGTCGTAGAACCGTGTGCGGAGCCGCTGCATCTTCTCCGGCGACCGTTTGGATCCCATCGCACGACGCAACTGGTCGGCCTCCGCGGCGCCGAAACCCGCGACATCGCGCGCCACCTGCATCAGCTGCTCCTGGAACAGTGGAATGCCGAGGGTGCGCCCGAGTGCGTCCTCCATCGACGGATGATCGCAGTGCGGCTCCTCCAGCCCGTTGCGCCGGCGGATGTACGGATGCACCGAACCGCCCTGGATCGGCCCCGGCCGGATCAGCGCCACCTCGACGACGAGGTCATAGAAGTTCCGCGGTTTCAGCCGCGGCAGGGTCGCCATCTGCGCCCGTGACTCCACCTGGAAGACGCCGACCGAATCGGCGCGGCACAGCATGTCGTAGACGGCCTCCTCGGTCAGGTCGAGCCGTGCCAGATCCACCCGCACGCCCTTGTGCTCGGCGACGAGATCGATCATGTAGTGCAGTGCCGACAGCATGCCCAGGCCCAGCAGATCGAACTTCACCAAGCCGACCGCCGCGCAGTCGTCCTTGTCCCACTGCAGGATGCTGCGGTTCTCCATCCGGGCCCATTCGGTGGGGCAGACGTCGGCGATCGGCCTGTCGCAGATCACCATTCCGCCCGAGTGAATCCCCAGATGTCTCGGCAGCGAGGAGATCTGCGCGGCGAGCTCGCGGACGTCGTCGGGCGCGGAGTCGGGGATCTTGCTCCAGGCGTCCTGCTGTCCGGGGGCGTACCCGAGCGCCCGGGCCATATCGCGCACGGCCGACCGCCCGCGGTAGGTGATGACATTGGCGACCTGTGCGCTGTGACTGCGCCCGTGCTTGGCGTAGACGTGCTGGATCGCCTCCTCACGGCGGTCGGACTCGATGTCGACGTCGATGTCCGGCGGACCGTCCCGCTCGGGTGAGAGGAATCGCTCGAACAGCAGATGGTTGGCGACCGGGTCGACGTTGGTGATCCCGAGCGCGTAGCAGACCGCCGAGTTCGCCGCGCTGCCCCGGCCCTGACACAGGATGTCGTTGTCCTTGCAGAACGAGACGATGTCGTGCACCACGAGGAAGTAGCCGGGGAAGGTCAGCGTCTCGATGATCGCCAGCTCGTGGTCGATCTGCCGGTACGCGTCGGGACGCTGCTCCCTGGTGCCGTAACGCTCGCGGGCTCCCCGTTCGGTGAGTGCGCGGAGCCAACTGGCCTCGGTGTGGCCGTCGGGGACGTCGAAGGGCGGCAGGTTCGGGGCGATCAGCCCGAGCGAGAAGGCGCATTCCTCCGCGAAGGCGACGGCGTTGTCGATGGCTTCACGGTGGGCGGGCATCAGCCGGAGCATCTCGTCTCCGCTGCGCAGGTGCGCCCCGCCCACCCCGGGCATCCAGCCGTCGATGGTCGCGATATCGGTCCGGGCGCGCACCGCCGCCATCGCCGTCGCGAGTCGGCCGTTCTCCGGCGCGGCGAAGTGCGCGCCGGTGGTCGCGACTGTCGGCACCCGATGGGATGCGGCCAGTGACGCCAGAATCGCATTGCGTTCGTCGTCGTCCGACCCGGCACCGGGGCTCAGCTCGACGGCGACGTTCCCGGCCCCGAAACGGTCGATCATCGTCCCGAGCGCGGTGTCGGCGGCCCGCCGGCCGCCGCGGTCGAGCGCCCGGCGCACCGCACCCTTGCGGCACCCGGTCAGAACCAGCCAGTCGCCGTCGGCGGCGTACTCGGTGATCGCGTCGGCGTCGTAGCGCAACAGCCCCTTCTCGCCACCGCTCATATGCGCGTCGGCGATGACGCGGGAGAGCCGGCGGTAGCCCTCGGCGCGGCGTGCGAGGACCAACAGGTGCTCCCCCGGCGGGTCCACCGCACCGGCGCGGGCACTGTCTCGCTGCAGCGAGAGTTCGGCGCCGAACACCGTCGGCATGCCGAACTCGCGGGCCGCTTCGGCGAATCGGACGACACCGTAGAAGCCGTCGTGATCGGTCAGCGCGAGCCCGCGCAGCCCCAGCCGCTGCGCCTCCTCGACCATGGCCTCGGGCATCGACGCGCCGTCGAGGAAGCTGTAGGCACTGTGCGCGTGCAGCTCGGCGTACGGCACCGTCGATGCGCCGAACTCGATGTCGGTGGCCTGGTACGGGCCCCGCTTACGCGACCATGCCGGCGAATCGCCGCCGTCCCCCGGCGGCCCCGCGCCGTTGAACGTGGGCGGAAACGTCTCACCGAGCCGGTCGCCGCGCGCAGGCGCACGCCCCGACAGCACTCGCTCCATCTCCGACCAGGTCGGAGGCCCGTTGTTCCATCCCACACACCGATGATAGAACATATGTTCGACATCTGCCTTGCCGTGGCCCGCCCCGGCCACACCCCAAACGCGTGCCAGAGACCGGACCGACGCACGAATTACCGCTGTCAATCATTCACATCGGTATCTCTCTGTGAGACTCTGGGCCGGTGACGAGCTATTTCGTGACCGGCGGCAGCGGCTTCATCGGCCGTCGAGTCGTCGCGCGCCTGCTGGCCCGCGACGAGCAGGCCCGGGTGTACGCGCTCGTGCGCACCGGATCACTGCAGCGATTCGCCGCCGCCATGGAGAGGATCGACGGCGGCGACCGCGTCGTCGCCGTCGCCGGCGACCTCACACACGAAGGCCTCGGCCTGCACGGATCCGACGTCGACGAGGTCGACCACGTGATCCACCTGGCCGCACTGCACGACCTCACCGCCGAGGAGGCCGACCTGCGGGCGGTCAACGTCGACGGCACCCGCAGGGTCGCCGAGTTCGCTCTCGCCCGCGGCGCGCTCCTGCACCATCTCTCCTCGATCGCGGTGGCCGGCGACCATCGCGGCGACTTCACCGAGACCGACTTCGACCTCGGCCAAGGCCTGCCGACCGAATGCCACCGCACCGTGTTCGACGCCGAACGCGTCGTGCGGGAGACCGAGGGTCTGCGCTGGCGGGTGTATCGGCCGTCGGCCGTCGTCGGAGACTCCGTCACCGGACAGGTCGACAGGGCCGACGGCCCCTACTACTTCTTCGGTCACCTCGCCGTGCTCAGTCAGCTGCCCTCGTTCCTGCCGCTGCCGATCCCCGATCCGGGGCCCCTCAACGTCGTCCCCGTCGACTTCGTCGCCGAGGCGATGGTTGCGCTGACCGATGTGCAGGACGGCCGGAGCGGGCTCGTGTTCCATCTCGCCGACCCCGACCCACGCTCGATCACCGACCTGTTCAACGCCCTGTCACCGGCCTTCGACGGACCGTGGGCCTTCACCGCACTGCCTTCGGGGCTGGTGAGGCCGATGCTGGCCGCCAGCGGTCGCGGACTGCTGCGGCCCGGCCGCGACCTGATCGCCGAACAGACCGGCGTCCCACCCGCGATCCTCGACGTCGCCTCCCTTCCCGTGGTGTTCCGCAGCGACGCGACCGCCGCCGAACTCGACACGCTCGGTGTGAGACTGCCCGACCTGGACGAGTACGCACCCCGACTGTGGCGGTACTGGTACGAGAATCTCGATCCGGCCCGTCACCGCCGGAACGATTCGCGGGGCCCGCTGGTCGGCAAGAACATCTTGATCACCGGGGCGTCGTCGGGAATCGGCCGCGCGACCGCCCGCATGTGCGTGCGCCGCGGCGCCAACGTCTTCCTGGTGGCCCGCGACGCCGATCGGCTGATCGAGACCGCCGCCGAACTCGACGCGGAGGTTCCCAAACCCGGGCTGCCCGTCGGACGCGCGTACGCCTATCCCGTCGACATCACCGACGAGGCCGCGGTGCAGACCCTTGTGAAGTCGGTGATCTGCGAGCACGGCCATGTGGACGTGCTGGTCAACAACGCAGGCCGGTCCATCCGACGGGCGACCGCGAACGCGGTGACCAGGTCGCACGACTATCACCGGATGATGGCCGTCAACTACTTCGGCGCCGTCTATCTCACGCTCGCCCTGCTGCCGCACATGATCGAGCGGCAGTCCGGACACATCGTCAACGTGTCCTCGATCGAAGTCCAAAGCCGCGCACCGCGATTCGGCGCGTACGCCGCGTCGAAGGCCGCACTGGAGGCGTTCAGCGACGCCACCGGTGCCGAGACCCTCTCCGATCACGTCACGTTCAGCAATGTGCGCATCCCGTTGACCCGAACGCGGATGATCGTTCCGACCAACGCCTACGACAGCGCTCGGGGGATCTGGAGCGTCGACAAGGCCGCCCACCGGGTGCTGCACGCGATCGTCGAGCGCCCCAAGCGGGTGAACACGCTACTCGGCGACCTCATCGATTTCGGTCATCACGCCGCACCGCGGCTCACCAACCGACTGCTCCATCAGGACTTCCTTCTGCATGAGGAGTCCGACGCCGCGCTCGGCCGCACCGGCTGACGACGAAAGCCGTCGTCCATGCCACCATCAGGTATGCCCGACACTCCGTTCCTGCACGTCGATCCCGCTCGCCTCGACCGCAATCTCGCCGCGATGGCCGGGTGGGCCGAACGGCACGGCGTGCGATTGCGACCACATGCCAAGACGCACAAGTGCGTTCGGGTCGCGCAGCGGCAGCTCGCCGCCGGTGCCGTCGGACTCACCGTCGCGACGATCGGCGAGGCGGAGGTCTTCGCCGACGCCGGATTCGACGATCTGTTCATCGCCTATCCGCTGTGGTTGTCGGAGGACAAGGCCCGCCGCCTGCGTGCACTGGCCGGTCGGGTGACGCTGACCGTCGGTGCCGATTCCGTCGAGGGCGTGCGCCGTCTCGCCGAAGGACTCGGCGGCGCTCCCGTCGGAGTGCTCGTGGAGATCGATTCGGGCATGCACCGCAGCGGTGTACCCGCCGATAGCGTGGTCTCGGTCGCCGACGCGGCTCGCGACGCGGGACTGACCGTGGCCGGGGTCTTCACCTTCCCCGGCCACGGCTACGGACTCGACACAGCGCGAGCCGACGCCGCGGAGCAGGAAGCCCGATCCCTGGCCGTCGCTGCGAACGCTCTGCGCGACAACGGTATCGACGTCTCCGTGGTGAGCGGAGGGTCGACGCCGACCGCACGACTCGCCGATCCCGGCGTGGTCACCGAGTTGCGTCCGGGCGTCTACGTCTTCAACGACGCCCAGCAGTTGGAACTCGGCAGCTGCGGTATCGACGACATCGCACTGACCGCGGTGTCCACGGTGGTCAGCGCATCCGGCTCCCGGGTGGTGCTCGACGCCGGCAGCAAGATCCTCGGGGCGGACCGCCCCGGCTGGACCACCGGTTTCGGCCGGCTCGCCGATCATCTCGACGCCCGTCTCGTCTCGCTGTCCGAGCATCATGCCGTCGCCGAGTTCCCACCGGCTGCCGTCGTGCCCGAGGTGGGCGACCGGGTACGGGTGATACCCAACCACGTCTGTACCGCGGTGAACCTGGTCGACGAACTGTTCGCCGGTCCGGACCCGTACGGTGAACTCGAATCATGGCCGGTCGCGGCGCGTGGCGCGAACAGCTGAGTCCTCCTCCGGGATCGCCGGAACGGGTTCGCCTCACTCATAGACTCCTTCCACAACCCACACCTCCTCCCGGCAGCAGAGCAGCAGTGCGCGGCCGTCTTCCAGCAGTGCCTGTGCCCGAGCGTTCCCCGGACCGAACGGCCACGGTCCCGCCCACCAGTGCAGACGATGCGACCGCGCCCCGAGCCGCACGGTCACCGGCTCCGCACTGAACGCACCGCGCGGACTCACGGCGACCGACCGCCCCTCGGCGTCGAGGACCTCCGCTGTGGCCTGCACCAGCAGCGAGGGCGTCGGCCGGGCAAGGCGGTCCGGCCAGGCGGCCGCCGGATCGCGCGGCGGTCGCAGTTCGTCGCCGAAGGCCACCAGCGCCACCTGCTCGGCCGGTCCCCGACCACCGCTGCGCACCGGCACCCGCACCGACTCGCCGCCGAGCAGCCCTTGGACCCGGACCAGAGCCCGACGTGCTTGATCGCCGAGACCGCCACCGGTGTCGCCCGGAAGCCCGGCGCCCGTCAGCGCCGACTGCAGCGTTCCCGGATTCACCACCTCGACCGGCTCCAGCACCAGTCGGACGACCGGTGAGTCAGGCGCTTCGACGCTGCCGGCCCGGCCGGTCAGCCACCCCTCCAGCTGCCAGCGCACACGGTCGGCAGTGGCCTCCGGCGTGAGCGGCTCCACGCATCGCCAGGTCCGTGAGTGCCGTTGTCCTCGCTCCGTGAACGCGTGAATCGTCAGTCGCATACAGGCCAGCGAGGCTGCGGACAGTCGCTCGTGCAGCTCCTGCGCCATTCGCCGTCCCAGGAAGGCCGCGGCGTCGATCCGATCGACCGGCGGATCACAGCTGTGCTCCACCGCCAAACCCGGCGGGATCGGTGCCCGGCTGGGCCGCCGGCCCGGCAGACCTCGGGCCAGCCGATGCGCGGTGATCGCATCGCCGGAGAAACGTGATGCGATATCCGCGGGATCCATCGCGGCGAAGGCGCCCAGGGTGCGAATCCCCAAGCGCCACAACAGACTCACCAGATCCTCACGTCCCGGGCCGTTCAGCGCGGGTTCTGCCACCAGGTCGGCGACCGGCCTCGCCGAGAGATAGGCGGCATCCGTCCCCGGCGGGACGGTCTGCCCCGATCTCGCGGCGAGCACCGCGGTGAACAGCTCATCGGCCACCCCGACTCTGGCCGTGACTCCCCCGACCACCGTCCTTCCGAGACCGTCTGCGTCGCGGCCCCTGCCGACCTCGGCCACCGCATCGGTGAGCCGTTCGGCCAATTGCTCCTCCCCGCCGAAGAAGCGCGCCGCACGATCTGCGGCCACCACCAGCAGTCCCGGCCGCAGCACCTCGGTCATCGGGACCACGCCGGTCACCGCCGCCACCACCGGCTCGAACAATCTCCCATCGCGTGCCGGGTCGGCGTCGTACACGGTCAGCCGCGGACACGACGACTGCGCCTGCCGCTTGCGCATCCCCCGTCTCACCCCGTCGACGCGGGCCGCATGCGAACACGCCTCCACTCGTCCCGCCCGCAGCACCGCCACCGGATCGCCCGGAACTCGCCCGGCCGCCGCGGCGGCCGCCGTCGTCGGCCAGTCCGGACACCACAGTGCCAGCACTCGTCTGCCGGGAGAATCGGCGGTCAATTCGCCACCGCCAGCGCCGCCGGCACCCGGGCCTCGTGTTCTGCACCCGACCCCGCCTTCGGCATCGTCGGCCGGACCAGCCGCATCACTCCTTCTTCCCCCAGTCCCGGCACCACGAGGTCGAACACGTCGCTCACTGGGCGAGCCCCCGGCGCCGACACCTGAACTTCCACCCGAAAACCCCCGATGCGGCCGTATCCGCTTCGCCGTACCGGCAGATGCCGGTACTCCCGCACTCGCCCCTGCACACGCGTGGCCGTCCCCGGCCAGTCACCGAGGACCAGCAGCGTGGACGACTGCTTCCTCGCCCGGCCCCCGAGCACCCGGGCTCGGGCCGGTGCCACCGACGACCCCGTCGGACCCAGTCGATCCTCGAATCCCAGCACCACCAGGTCCATTCCGTCCAGCAGCACCCCAGCCACCTCCAGTCGATCGGCTCCCGGCTCGGCGACCACCGCGATCCGGCTCAGATCCGCCCCCATCTCCACCGCCGCGGCCAGATTGAGTCGCGGCAGCCCGACCAGAGCCACCGTGGCCCCCGTCCGACTCGCCTCGGCGATGATCGACATCGGCACCACCGAAGCACCGGACACCGCGGCCACCGAGCCACGCGGGAGCCCGCGCTTCGGAAACAACGACGCCACGGACTCCGGCACGGCGATCACTCCCGACGACACCACTCCCGAGGCCGTTCCCGCACGAGCGCCCGACTGGCCGGACAGCCGGCTCAGCTTGCGACGCAGGTGTTCCAGTTCGGCCTTCTCCGCTGCATTCATGGCGCTTCCCCTCGTCGTTCCGGGCTTGCGCCCGTGTTCTCACCTCTCGTCCGAAGCGGCAGGGAAGATGCCGGCGTTCGAACTTGTGTTCGATGTTAAGCCTGCCCTCTGACAACCGTCAACGGAGCAGGAAACACCCGCCACACGCGAGAATCTGCGTCCCTTCAGTCGCAACAGCGACCGTCGGCGCACCATGCTCTACCATTCGGATCCATGCAGTCCCGAGCCCTTCCATTCGCCGTCATCGCCGCCGCCGTCACCGGAATCGCGGTCACGGCGCTGCCGTGGTTCGACCTGCGCCGACTGGGCATGGACGCCTCATGGAACGGACTCGGAATCGGCACCGTGAGCCAGAGCGACCTCGGCGTGGCACCGGCCGGCCGCGGCTGGCTGATCGTCGCCGCATGCGCGCTGGCCGCCCTCGCCGGAATCGTCGCACTGCTGCCCGCCGCGAAAGCCCAGAGCATCGGCCGAGTCCTGGCCGGAGTCGCCGCCGTCGGATCCACTGCCGCCGCCTTCGTCCCCATAGCGGTGTGGATCTGGCCGTCCTGGTACTTCGCCGGATTCCTCGACGGACTCGGATTGAGTGACGCCCAGGAGCTCGTCACCGTCAGCAAAGCGATCCTCATCGGCCTGATCGTGATACTGCTGATCCTGGCCGCACTGTGCGGCGCACTCTTCATCGACCGCAGCGAACAGAACCTGATCGACGACTCCGACGCCTGACCCGGCCCGCTTCCTGGCGGTACCTCGATTCCGCACGCAGCGACCGCAGCCGCAGACCCGATCCGAACCTGATCAGAACAACGTCAGATCTGGCGAGGGAGCCGTCCCCGCCGGCGGAAGCACCGACGGTTCGGCCGGATTCACACTCTCCGACTCCGGGTCACTGCCCAGACCGTACTTCTCCACGAGCGGCGTCATCCGTGCCCGGAGACCGAGCGCATACTCCGCCGACACGAAGCTCCGTCGGCCGTAGAGGGAGCGGTACCTGCGCACCAGCGCAGGGTGCTCATTTCCCAGCCAGCCGAGGAAGTCAGCACCGTCGTCACCGCCCAACTGCAGCGGAGACACCGACACCCGGGCGGCACCCGCGGCCGACAACGCCGCGAGGAGTTCGTCGAGCTGCGCCGTGCCGTCGGCGAGCAGCGGCGGCAGCGGCGCGATCCGAATATGCGGCGCGAGTCCCGCCTCCGACAGCCGCGCCACCATGTCCAGTCGCGCCCGTGGCGACGATGCCGAAGGATCGACCCGCGCCGACAGTCCCGGGTCGAGGGTGGCCAGTGAGATCGACACCGTCACCGGCACCGCCCGCCCGATCAACCGCAGCAACGGCAGATCGCGCAGCAGCAGCGTCGACGCGGTGTAGAGAGCGATCGGCGTCTGCGACTCCGACAGGACCGACAGGACCTGAGGCATCATCCGGTAGTGCTCTTCCACCGGATGGTAGGGATCCTCGGCCACTCCGATCGCCACGGTGTCGCGACGCCACGACCGACGCCGCAGCTCCCTCCGGAGCACCGCCGGGGCGTTCATCTTCACCTGCATCGCCTCGCCCGACCGCCGCAGAGCCGAGGCCGCGAAGGAGTGCCGATGACTCCGGTCGCCGGTGACCGATTCCAGCACGGTCCGCGCCAGCACCTCGTGCACCCGGACGCCCGGCGCCTCCGGGATCATGGTCGATCGCATGAAGTCGCCGCACACCAGTTCGGTCAGCGCTGCCATGCCACCTATCCGAACATACGTGCGATGGACTCGTCAAGGGCCGGCGCGCACAGTGAGTGCGGCCCCGATCGCCGTCACCGCCTGCGGCTATCATCGGGCCATGACCTCTCCTGCCACACCCGGCCCGTCGTATCTGGTGGCCGGACGCTACCGGCTGATCCGAAGGATCGGACACGGCGGCATGGGTGCGGTGTGGCTGGCGCACGATCAACTCCTCGACCGCGAGGTGGCGGTGAAACAGGTCCTGACCACCAGCGGGATGGACGAATCAATCGCCGAGACCTCCCGGGCCCGAGCGCTGCGTGAGGGCCGGTTGGCAGCTCGGCTCTCGCACCGGAACGCCGTTGCGATGCACGACGTCGCGCTCGATCGCAACGAGCCGTGGCTGGTGATGGAGTACCTGCCGAGCCACAGCGTGGCCGACGTCCTGCACGAGAACGGGACGATCGATCCGGTCGAGGCCGCGCAGATCTGCGCGCAGGTGGCCGACGCCATCGCCGAAGCGCACGCCTCCGGCATCGTCCACCGCGACATCAAGCCGGCCAACATCCTGATCGCGAACACCGGCCGCAACGTCGGCCTGGTCAAGATCACCGACTTCGGCATCTCCCGCGCGAAGGACGACGTATCCATCACTCAGACCGGTGTCGTGACCGGCACGCCCGCGTATTTCGCACCGGAAGTGGCCCGAGGCGATGAACCGGGCGAGTCCTCGGACGTCTACTCGCTGGGGTCCACCCTGTACACGATGATCGAGGGGCGTCCCCCGTTCGGCAGCGAGGACAATTACATCGCCACGCTGCACCGGGTGGCGCTCGGTCAGATCAATCCGATCACTCGGGCGGGCGCGCTCTCGCCGATCCTCCTGCGGCTGCTGGAGCCGAATCCCGCCAATCGGCCGACGATGGCCCAGGCCCGAGATCTGCTCGCCAAGTACGCTGCCGACACCCTCGGCACCACCGACAACGTGCTCACCGGGCTGGTGGCGACCAAACCGCTGTCGGCGCGGAACCGGTCGGCCACACTGCCCCCGATCAGTAGTCAGTCCACATCGCAACCGTCCACTCCGCAGACGTCCGCCCCGCAGACGCACTCGGCCCCGGACACGTCGCAGGGCTCGACGCCCCACAACCCGACTCAGGTCGCCTCCGGCTATTACGCGCCGCGAACCACGCCGGAACCGGTGCCCTACGCTCCCACGCAGTATTCGTCGGCGCCGGGCCTGTACACGCCCCCGCCCACCTACTACCAGCAGCAGGGGCCGAGCAGTCACGCCGGTCTCGCGGCCGCTGTCTTCGCCGTATTCGCACTGCTCACCGCGATCGCCGCGGGCATCATCATCCTGGTGATGTGACAGGCGACCGCCTCATCCGATCTGGCGGTTCACCGCCCAGCGGGTGAGGGCGTTGCGGTTGGACTGCTGCGTCTTGCGCAGCACGTTCGACGCGTGGGTCTCCACCGTCTTCACCGAGATGAACAGTTCCTCCGCGATCTCCCGGTAGGTGTAGCCGCGCGCGAGCAGGCGCAGCACCTCCATCTCGCGGCGGGTCAGCGAATCGAGTTCGGGATCGAGCTGCGGTTCGGGCACCGGCGACCGCCCGGTGAAGGAGTCGAGGACGAACCCGGCCAGTCGCGGACTGAACACCGCGTCGCCCTCGGCGACGCGACGGACCGCGTCGGCCAGTTCGGTGCCGTCGATGGTCTTGGTGACGTACCCCCGCGCGCCGGCGCGGATGGTGGCGATGACATCGGTGGCGGCGTCGGAGACGCTCAGTGCGAGGAACACCGGCGCCTCCGAACCCAGCGCGTCGGTCACCCCGCGGAGCACCGCGACACCTCCGCCGCCCGGCATGTGGACGTCGAGCAGCACCACGTCGGGACGCGCCTGGACGATGCCCGCGACCGCTTCGGGAACGTTGCCCGCGTCGCCGACCACCTCGAGTCCGGCCTCGCCGGCGAGCTCGGTGCGCACCCCCGAGCGGAACACCCCGTGGTCGTCGACCAGGAACACCCGGTAGGTCTTGTCGGCGGTCATGAGAGCTCCTGTGTCCGTTGAGTTTCTGAATCGATGGACGCCGACGGCCCGTGCCGCCGGCCACGCGGCAGCATCAGCGCCACATTGGTACCACGGCCCGGTGTCGAGGTGATCCGCACCGACCCTCCCACACGCTCCATGCGCGCGCGGATCGACCGCGCGATGCCCTGGCGGTCCTGGCTCACCGCGTCGGGATCGAACCCCTTGCCGCGGTCGCGGACGAAGACCTCGACGTGGTCGTCGTCCACCTCGCAGTAGACGTCCACCTTGTCGGCGCCGGAGTGCTTGGCGGCGTTCACCAATGCCTCGCGAGCGGCCGCGACCACCGTCTGCAACCCGTTGGAGACCGTCTCGTCGCGCAGTTCGTCGGGAGTCACGTCGCCGACCGTCACCGTCTCGATCTCGACACCGTACGCGTCCTCCACCTCCGCCGAGACCGCCGAGACGGCCGCGGCGAGCGACTCGCGCCTGCGCGCCTGGTCGCCGAAGAGCCACTGCCGCAGCTCGCGCTCCTGGCGACGGGCGAGCTGTGCGACGGCGTCGGGCTGGTCGGCGCGCTTCTGGATCAGCGCGAGCGTCTGAAGAACCGAGTCGTGCAGGTGCGAGGCGATCTCCTCGCGTTCCTGGTTCCGGATCCGCGCGGCACGCTCGGCGTTCAGCGTCCGCCACATCCGCATCCACAGGGGGATGGTCAGCAGCAACACGCCGAACAGCGTCCCGAGGACCGCGAGCAGGGTCGGGTTCATTCCGGCCAGCGCGGTGTCCGGGGCGGTCACCAGCACCACCAGTCCTCCGACCACGAGGACGGCGCCGGCGGCCAGTCGGAGCCACGTCACCACGCCCCCGCGCGAGGAGACGCCGGTGACGTCCACCTCGCGCCACACCAGCGCCGCACCGCCGAGTACCACCACCAGTGCCAGCAGCGTGGACGCCGGCGCGCTCGAGGCTGCGAAACCGTTGAGCAGCAAGGCCACCACGCCGATGACGATCAATCCCTGCGCCTGCCGGCGCTCCCGAGGAGCGGGCCGCTCCACGTCGGTGCCCGTCGGACAGAAGAACCACAGCAGTCCGTAGGCGGCCACGCCCGCCCCCGCCAGCGCGGCGAGCACGACGAAGACCACGCGGACGCGGAAGACGTCGACGCCCAGGTGGTCGGCGATGCCGCCGCACACTCCGCCCACGACCTTGCCTCCGTTGCGCCGGCGCACACGGTCGACTTGCGGGGTCTGCGTCACGTGAGTCATTGATTCGATAGTGGCACGAACCGGACCGCGTGCACATCAGGGAGCATCTCAGGGTTTAACCCGATTTGCCTCGCTGATCAGGCGTCCAAGATTGACTGCATGGACACCAAGACTCTGATCGACATCTGGAACACCCGGCCGGTCCGCCGCCGGACCGGAAAGTCCGTCGGCGGCGTCTGCACCGGCATCGGCATGCGCTACCGGGTCGATCCGACGCTGGTGAAGGTCGCATTCGTCGTCGCGGCGTTGTTCGGGGGCAGCGGAATCCTGCTCTACATCGCCGCGCTGATCGCTCTTCCCGCCGAAGACGAGACGGCACCCCGCAAGATCCATCAGTCGCATCGCGCACATCACCGCGTTCGGCACGACATGCCCTGGTACTGGATCGTGGTCGCCGTCATCGCGGTCATCGTCTTCAGCAACATGGGCTCGTCGCCGTTCTGGGGCACCAGCGGACTGCTCGGACTCGTGCTGATGCTGGGCGGCTGGTGGCTGCTCTATCAGCGCACCCCGACCGCGCCCGCCGGAACCAGCGCGGATCAGCTGAGGCCGTCCGACGGATCGACGACCGCGACGCCCGCGCCGACGCTCATCGCGGACGAGGTGGTCACGCACGACGTTCTCGCCGACACCGCCGTCCGGCCCGCGTCCGAGACGATCCCGTTCGCGGCCGCTGAACCGCCGGCGCCCGCCCCGCCCGACGCACCGCCGTCGTGGGATCCGCTCGGGACCGCGAGGTTCGCCTGGGATCTGCCGGAACCGACACCGCCCGAGCCGCCCGTGGTGAAGCCTCCCCGGTCTCCGTTGACGTCGGTCTTCGCCGGTCTCGCCCTCATCGCCGCGACCGTCGGCACCGCCGCCCGCGTACTCGACGACGTCGAGTGGTTCACCGTGGGCCGGATCGCCGGACTCGCGCTGGCGGTGCTGGGTGTCGGCATGGCGATCGACGCGCTGCAGCGCAGGCAGAGCAATACGCGCGCGGCCGGACTGGTGCCGCTCGCCATCATCGTCGGCGTCGTGGCAGTCACCGCCACCGCGTTCTCCGGCGATCGGCCGGCCTTCGCCTCCGGCGGGATCGGCGACCGGTCGTGGCATCCGCGCAGCGCCGAGCAGCTCAGCGACACCTACCAGCTGACCATCGGCACCACCAGCCTCGACCTCCGCGATCTCGGCGGACTCGACCACGACCGGACCATCGAGATCCACCAGGGCATCGGCGATATGACGGTCTGGCTGCCCGACGACATCCGCGTCAAGACCGAGTGCAGCACGGGGGTCGGTGATCAGACGTGCACCGACGGGATCGTCAACCCCGACGCCAAGACACCGACGCTGACTGTGAAGGCGAACCTCAACCTCGGAACCGTGGAGATGAAGCAATGATCGACGAGACTCCCGACCAGACCGGTACCGCCGAACCCGAGCGCCACCGCTCAGTGGTGATGGGGCTCTCGGCGCTGGTGACCCTCCTGGTGGCCGCCTGGTGCCTGGCCGACGGCCCCTTCCTCCTCGACACGACCTACCTGCCCTGGGCACCGCTCGCGATCGGAATCGTGGTCGGCGTCGGCCTGATCGCGAGCGGATTCCGAAGAAAGTAGGACCCTCGCCGTCTGCCCAGGCTCGTCGAGCCGCACCGGAGCGCAGCGACGGAGCGAGTCGAGACCACCCACCGCCACACACCACCCGCCCCGAAACCACCGAGTGCCGCCCACATCCAGATGCGGGCGGCACTCGGCGCGGTTCAGTGGGAGGTCACTCCCATTCGATCGTGCCCGGCGGCTTGCTCGTCACGTCGAGCACCACGCGGTTCACGTCCGGGACCTCGTTGGTGATGCGGGTCGAGATCGTCTCCAGGACCTCGTACGGCACGCGCGTCCAGTCGGCGGTCATCGCGTCTTCGCTCGACACCGGGCGCAGCACGATCGGGTGGCCGTACGTACGACCGTCGCCCTGCACCCCGACGCTGCGGACGTCGGCCAGCAGGACCACCGGGCACTGCCAGATCTGGCCGTCGAGGCCGGCGGACGTCAGTTCCTCGCGCGCGATCAGGTCCGCCTTGCGCAGCAGTTCGAGCCGGTCCTTGGTGACCGATCCGACGATGCGGATCGCGAGACCGGGGCCCGGGAACGGCTGTCGTGCGACGATCTCCTCCGGCAGGCCGAGTTCACGGCCGACGGCACGGACCTCGTCCTTGAAGAGCAGGCGCAGCGGTTCGACGAGCTTGAACTCAAGGTCTTCCGGCAGGCCGCCGACGTTGTGGTGGCTCTTGATATTCGCAGTCCCGCTGCCGCCACCGGATTCGACGACGTCCGGGTACAGGGTGCCCTGAACGAGGAAGTCGACCTTCTTGCCCGCGGCGGCCTGGTCGCCCAGCACCTCCGACACCGCGCCCTCGAAGGAGCGGATGAACTCGCGGCCGATGATCTTGCGTTTGGTCTCCGGATCGGAGACGCCGTCGAGGTGGCCGAGGAAGACGTCCTCGGCGTCCACCGTCACCAGCCGCGCGCCCGTCGCCGCGACGAAGTCGGTCTGCACCTGCTCGCGTTCACCGGCGCGCAGCAGTCCGTGGTCGACGAAAACACAGGTCAGACGGTCGCCGATCGCGCGCTGCACCAGTGCTGCCGCCACCGCCGAGTCGACGCCGCCGGACAGTCCGCAGATCGCGAGACCCTCGTCCCCGACCTGCTCCCGGATGTCGGCGATGAGCGCCTCGGCGATGTTCGCCGCGGTCCACGTCGGCGTGAGGTTCGCGATCTCGTAGAGGAAGCGGGTCAGCACTTCCTGGCCGTGCGGGCTGTGCAGGACCTCCGGGTGGTACTGCACGCCGGCCATCTGCCGCTCCGCGCACTCGAACGCGGCGACCGGCGCGCCCGGCGTGGACGCGGTGACGGTGAAGCCCTCCGGGGCCACCTGCACGGCGTCGTTGTGGCTCATCCACACCGGCTGCGACTCCGGCAGTCCGCGGTGCAGTTTGCCGCCGTCGGCGACCGTGAGCGTTGTCCGGCCGAACTCGCGTCCGCCGGTGTTCGCGACGGTGCCGCCGAGAGCGGCCGTCATCTTCTGGAATCCGTAGCAGATGCCGAATACCGGAACGCCGAGGTCGAAGAGCTTCTCGTCGATGGTCGGCGCATCGTCGGCGTACACCGACGCCGGTCCGCCCGACAGGATCAGCGCGGCCGGATTCTTGGCCTTGATCTCCTCCAGCGTCGCGTCGTGCGCGATCACCTCCGAGTAGATGCGGGCCTCGCGAACGCGGCGAGCGATCAGCTGCGCGTACTGGGCTCCGAAGTCGACGACGAGTACGGGACGCGGGTGGTCGGGGGATGTTTCCGTCACGACGTGAAGTCTATCTTGCGCACGATCGTCGCTGGTGGTCCGGACCAGCCGCGCTCAGTGGCGGTGCACGGGCTCCGACGTCGCATCGATCGCACCGCAGTGCGATCGATGCGTGGATCGACGCGCTGTGAACCAACCTCCTGCTCGGGAAAGCCGTTGCGATGCCTCTGTTAGCTCCCCTGGTTCCGCTCGACGCCGATCAACGATTCGAAACCGAAATGGGGCCGGACGCCGTGGGGAATTCGCGATCGCGGTCGGCTAAAGTGATTGAAGAATCGCTTCCCGGCGTGCGAACATGCAGGTCAGGAAGTGTGCTCCCCGCGCGAGCGGGGATGGTCCCACCGAGAAGGACTACGACGGCGGCGACTACATGTGCTCCCCGCGCGAGCGGGGATGGTCCCCCGCGGGTACTTGGCCCACATGCCCGGGGCCGGTGCTCCCCGCGCGAGCGGGGATGGTCCCCACCCGCAGGAACGATGAGGGCCGCGGATTCGGTGCTCCCCGCGCGAGCGGGGATGGTCCGGTCGATGCGAATGCGCAGGCGCCGATGCCCGGGTGCTCCCCGCGCGAGCGGGGATGGTCCCTGCAGATTGATCAGGCCGTCCCACAGTCTGATGTGCTCCCCGCGCGAGCGGGGATGGTCCCCTGGCGGCGACAGACGCAGACGCGAGCAATCCGTGCTCCCCGCGCGAGCGGGGATGGTCCCGTTGCCCGCGCATCAGTCTGGTGATCTCATCCGTGCTCCCCGCGCGAGCGGGGATGGTCCCACGCCGATCCAGTTGCCGAGCTGCCCGTACGCGTGCTCCCCGCGCGAGCGGGGATGGTCCTCCAGAGAACCGTTCACCAGCCAACCCGAGGAGGTGCTCCCCGCGCGAGCGGGGATGGTCCCGCTACGAGTGCTCCCCCTCGCCATCTGGGCAAGTGCTCCCCGCGCGAGCGGGGATGGTCCGGTCGCGGTCTTCACAACCGGTGGCCAGGTGTCGTGCTCCCCGCGCGAGCGGGGATGGTCCGCCACGCGATGTGCGAGAACTGCCCATCACGCGGTGCTCCCCGCGCGAGCGGGGATGGTCCGGCGACGCGCGATCACGTCCTGATCGGCCGCAAGTGCTCCCCGCGCGAGCGGGGATGGTCCGGGCGCTCCCGAGGTAGCGGGATTCGCTCGGCGGTGCTCCCCGCGCGAGCGGGGATGGTCCCCGCGAGCTTGCGCGGGACGATGACCAGCTTGTGTGCTCCCCGCGCGAGCGGGGATGGTCCCTGGCGTTTGTGGTGCGCACTCGCCGACGGACAGTGCTCCCCGCGCGAGCGGGGATGGTCCCCCGCATGGGGAGACCCGCTGTACACGCAGTTGGTGCTCCCCGCGCGAGCGGGGATGGTCCCGTCAGTGCTGGTGCATCGGTGAAGTGTGGTGGGTGCTCCCCGCGCGAGCGGGGATGGTCCGCATGACGTGTCAGTGTCGACGATCCTTTACCGGTGCTCCCCGCGCGAGCGGGGATGGTCCGCCGTCGGTGTCGGTCTGATGCTGAAGAACACGGTGCTCCCCGCGCGAGCGGGGATGGTCCCCCGCGTGGGGAGCGTCCCTGTACGAGCAGATCGTGCTCCCCGCGCGAGCGGGGATGGTCCCCCGAACACGCGTGTCAGGTGAGCGAGAATGTCGTGCTCCCCGCGCGAGCGGGGATGGTCCTCCGGCGCGGTCGAAGGGTGATGCTCTGGCTCGGTGCTCCCCGCGCGAGCGGGGATGGTCCCACGATCGGTCGAGTGACCGGAAGCGTCGGCGAGTGCTCCCCGCGCGAGCGGGGATGGTCCGGTCGTCGACGACATCTACGCCGCGAACACCGCGTGCTCCCCGCGCGAGCGGGGATGGTCCCCGGGTCGCCAAGCGTATCGGTGTCGCACGCCGGTGCTCCCCGCGCGAGCGGGGATGGTCCCGTTGCGACCGGCTTCCCGTTCGACGTGAACCGGTGCTCCCCGCGCGAGCGGGGATGGTCCGGCCAAGCATCCTTCGCAGCCTCCGCGAGGCCGGTGCTCCCCGCGCGAGCGGGGATGGTCCCCGCCTGACCCTTCGACAGCTTCTCTGCGGACTGTGCTCCCCGCGCGAGCGGGGATGGTCCACCTCGAAGACTACGAGGACATGGTGTGGGATCCGTGCTCCCCGCGCGAGCGGGGATGGTCCGCAGATCCGCCGAGCTTTGCCACCAACTCTTGAGTGCTCCCCGCGCGAGCGGGGATGGTCCCTGGCACCAGGTCGCCCCACACATCACGCACTCGTGCTCCCCGCGCGAGCGGGGATGGTCCCCACAACCGGGCCCGAATATCCCACAGCCCTTTGTGCTCCCCGCGCGAGCGGGGATGGTCCCAGTGCCAGTCGGCGCGTTCGCCTTGCTTGATTGTGCTCCCCGCGCGAGCGGGGATGGTCCCACGACGTCAAGCGGGTCCGGGGTACCGGTGGAGTGCTCCCCGCGCGAGCGGGGATGGTCCGTGAAATGAGTGAACGCTACACGCTGGGGGATCGTGCTCCCCGCGCGAGCGGGGATGGTCCGATGCGGCGCGCTCGACTCGCCACCGGCGTGCAGTGCTCCCCGCGCGAGCGGGGATGGTCCCTACACGAGCAAGCTGGAGTTCTCGGCCGCGCAGTGCTCCCCGCGCGAGCGGGGATGGTCCCATGCCGGCCTACCTGGCGATGTTCGGCGTCGAGTGCTCCCCGCGCGAGCGGGGATGGTCCCGCCGCCGATGACGTAATGGCCCGGGTCGCGGGGTGCTCCCCGCGCGAGCGGGGATGGTCCGCCGGGTCGCTTTCCAGTGCCTCTCGGACTGTAGTGCTCCCCGCGCGAGCGGGGATGGTCCCCACGCCCGCGACCCTGCTGAATAAGAGCCTGAGTGCTCCCCGCGCGAGCGGGGATGGTCCCGTTGTCCATGCCGCGCTCACCGACATCACCAAGTGCTCCCCGCGCGAGCGGGGATGGTCCGACGCGGAAGAACTCGACGTTGATGACGTCCTTGTGCTCCCCGCGCGAGCGGGGATGGTCCGCAGTGTTCACGTACGCGGCGGCGAGATCCTCTGTGCTCCCCGCGCGAGCGGGGATGGTCCCGGTTCTGTAACAATCAGTGTTACCTATTGCATGTGCTCCCCGCGCGAGCGGGGATGGTCCGGTTCGTACCTGTCGCTTACCGTCTTTGTCAAGGTGCTCCCCGCGCGAGCGGGGATGGTCCTGGTTTGCGCGCACTGAGCGCAGCCGGTACCGGGTGCTCCCCGCGCGAGCGGGGATGGTCCCAATAAGTCGTCCACGGTCCAGAGCATCCGATGGTGCTCCCCGCGCGAGCGGGGATGGTCCTCGGCAGACTAGTGATCCTGTAAAGCCACGTGAGTGCTCCCCGCGCGAGCGGGGATGGTCCCCCGAGAACTTCCTGACCAAGCGAGCTGCGGTCGTGCTCCCCGCGCGAGCGGGGATGGTCCCAGGCCCGTGCCGCGTGATTTGTCGAGCCATTCGTGCTCCCCGCGCGAGCGGGGATGGTCCCGTCCCCGAGCTCGATGCGCGGATGGAGTCGATGTGCTCCCCGCGCGAGCGGGGATGGTCCGTACTCGGATACGTCCTACTATCCGGCGGTAGTGTGCTCCCCGCGCGAGCGGGGATGGTCCTCTCACGTTCCTCGGCGTGGTTGGTCTCCGGAAGTGCTCCCCGCGCGAGCGGGGATGGTCCGGTGAGCGACGACAATAGCGCCACCACCGATACGTGCTCCCCGCGCGAGCGGGGATGGTCCCATCTTCATGCTGCTGATCCGCTTCTGCGACTCGTGCTCCCCGCGCGAGCGGGGATGGTCCCGTGCCGACGACGCCGGCGTCGGTCTGCTCGGCGTGCTCCCCGCGCGAGCGGGGATGGTCCCAGGACCTCGTCGCCGAGCGCGATCAGGTCGATGTGCTCCCCGCGCGAGCGGGGATGGTCCCGTCGTCAGCAGGTGCATGAGGCGGGCATGGCGGTGCTCCCCGCGCGAGCGGGGATGGTCCCAACGGCGAGCCTGGCTTCTGGGACATCAGTCTGTGCTCCCCGCGCGAGCGGGGATGGTCCCGTTCGTCAACTAATCGCCTAAGACCGACATTCGTGCTCCCCGCGCGAGCGGGGATGGTCCCCTGGTGGTCAATTCGGAAACGAGCGACTGTCGGTGCTCCCCGCGCGAGCGGGGATGGTCCCGACATGGCCGCGAACGACGCGGTCCACGCACCGTGCTCCCCGCGCGAGCGGGGATGGTCCCCGTACCAGAATCCGACAGGGCGCCAATCGTTTGTGCTCCCCGCGCGAGCGGGGATAGTCCGTAGACGCTCAAAGCCTGAGCGAACACCCGCTCGTGCTCCCCGCGCGAGCGGGGATGGTCCCTGTATCGGCGGCACGGTTGGCCGGGAGTGTTTGTGCTCCCCGCGCGAGCGGGGATGGTCCTTCCGATTACCTAGAATGTCTGGAATAGCAATTGTGCTCCCCGCGCGAGCGGGGATGGTCCATTCAGCTTGGTTATGCGCTTGCTGTTACGGCTGTGCTCCCCGCGCGAGCGGGGATGGTCCGTCGATTTCCTTGTTGAATACCGACTCGAAGAAGTGCTCCCCGCGCGAGCGGGGATGGTCCCGAAAAACCAGTCTCGCGAGCGCGCGTACGTGTGTGCTCCCCGCGCGAGCGGGGATGGTCCGGTCACGACCATTGCTCCCGAGACCGTCGAATTGTGCTCCCCGCGCGAGCGGGGATGGTCCTTGGGCGCAGGTTGCGCCATCCCGGGGAACCACGTGCTCCCCGCGCGAGCGGGGATGGTCCGCCTACCCGTTCCCGTTCCCAGCATCCTCATCCGTGCTCCCCGCGCGAGCGGGGATGGTCCGTTCAGACTGTCGCCGGCCTTGCGCATCGCCGTGTGCTCCCCGCGCGAGCGGGGATGGTCCGTGCGTACTGCGGCCACAGATCCGACTGAGGGTGTGCTCCCCGCGCGAGCGGGGATGGTCCCGCGTGGCACGCCTCTCCGTGGGTGCTCTATGTGTGCTCCCCGCGCGAGCGGGGATGGTCCCTGCGACAACGCGCCCGCCCCGCAGACGCAACCGTGCTCCCCGCGCGAGCGGGGATGGTCCCTTGTCGGTCGGGTTGTCCATAGCCGGCATTCTGTGCTCCCCGCGCGAGCGGGGATGGTCCCGTGCCCGAACCCACTCGACCATCTGATCGTCGGTGCTCCCCGCGCGAGCGGGGATGGTCCGTTGCGGGCGGCGTCTTTCCACATGGGTTGACCGTGCTCCCCGCGCGAGCGGGGATGGTCCGGCCCGTAGACGAGACGATACCCGCGTCAGGCAGTGCTCCCCGCGCGAGCGGGGATGGTCCTGTACGAACCTGGCGCTTACCGTCTTTGTCGAGGTGCTCCCCGCGCGAGCGGGGATGGTCCGAAGTGGCCCAGCATGTCCGACGCGCCGTTCCTGTGCTCCCCGCGCGAGCGGGGATGGTCCGTCGGAGTATGGCCGTCGGTGGTCATCGAACCCGTGCTCCCCGCGCGAGCGGGGATGGTCCCAAGGCGCAGACCCTGTTCGTGGGCGAGAAGCAGTGCTCCCCGCGCGAGCGGGGATGGTCCACGAGCGCCGACACCGTCGACTTACGCTGATCGGGTGCTCCCCGCGCGAGCGGGGATGGTCCCCATCTCCTCGACCAGACGGGGAAGGTGATGGCGTGCTCCCCGCGCGGGCGGGGATGGTCCGGCTCAGATCACGTTCAAGGCCCGCCGCACGAGGTGCTCCCCGCGCGAGCGGGGATGGTCCGTCGCCGACACGCTCACCGACGCGGCGGAGCTTGTGCTCCCCGCGCGAGCGGGGATGGTCCCGGCGGCGTGGCGTACACGAACAAGGCGATCGAGTGCTCCCCGCGCGAGCGGGGATGGTCCTCAGTGATCACCTACTCCACTAGGTTCTGTTACGAAAGTGGCTGGTGTGGTGTCGGCGTGTCTGCGTGCATGACGGGAGGCCTCCGCGCTAACGCAGTTGGTGTCTAATCATCAACGCTCGCAGGGAGGCCTCCCATGGCCACCGTATCGGCATCAGCGCGCCATGACCTGACCGACAGGCAGTGGACGGTTCTCGAGCCGCACCTTCCAACCCCGCCCAGACGCGGTCGACCCCGCCAGTATTGTCTGCGAGCGCTGATCGACGGGGTCCGCTACCGAACTCGCATCGGCTGTCCGTGGCGAGACGTTCCAGACCGTTACGGCCCGTGGTGGCGGGTGTCCGTCTTGTTCACTCAATGGCAGGTCGCCGGAATCTGGGCACGAATCGATGCCGAACTACGCGCCGATGCTGCCGCCTCAGATCGACTGTCGTGGCAGGTCAGCGTTGATTCGATGACGTCCAGAGCTCATGCGCACGCCGCAGGCGCTCGCGCCGACAGCCTCGAGAAGGTGCCCGACGAACCGTCCAATCACGCGCTCGGACGATCCCGCGGCGGCTGGTCGACGAAAACCCATGTCGCGATTGATCAGCACCGCGGAGTGCTCTCCTTCCTCCTGACCGCCGGCCAGTGCGGCGACAGCCCCGAGATGATTCCCGTTCCGGAAGGAATCCGAGTCTGCCGCGCCGGTCCCGGCCGACCACGGTCTCGCCCCGACCGGGTCCTCGCGGACAAGGCCTACTCATCGAAGGCCAACCGGACCTGGCTGCGAACCCACCACATCAAGGCCACGATCGCTCAACCGTCCGACCAACACCGACACCGCAAACGACGAGGATCGGTCGGCGGACGCCCACCCGCGTTCGACTCCGAGCGACACAAGGACCGCCATACCGTCGAATGTGGCATCAACCAGCCAAAACAACACCGAGCCCGCGCAACCCGCTACGACAAACTCACCGTCCGCTTCGCCGCCACCATCGAAATCGCAAGCATCAATCACTGGCTCAGACGACTTTCGTAACAGAACCTAGGTAGCACGTAGTGCTCCCCGCGCGAGCGGGGATGGTCCCCTCTATCCGGGGTTGCCGGAACCTCCGGCCGAGGTGCTCCCCGCGCGAGCGGGGATGGTCCCAGCGTCTCGGTGTTCCGCGGTACCTCGATCCCGTACTCCCCGCGCGAGCGGGGATGGTCCCGTCACCGGCGCACCTTTGGTAGACCGCGCTGAGTGCTCCCCGCGCGAGCGGGGATGGTCCGCCGCAGAAGGGCGAGGATACCGGGGCGAGCTCGTGCTCCCCGCGCGAGCGGGGATGGTCCGCGGGACTACGACCACTGCGATCCCGGCGCCCGGTGCTCCCCGCGCGAGCGGGGATGGTCCTGAGTAGGCGCCTCCCATACGTCGTACAGGCGTGTGCTCCCCGCGCCTGATGGACCGGCCAGGCAGGTCTCGCACCGTTCGCGGTGGCGCGGACATCACTCGACCGAAGGAAGCGCGCAGACCTGTGACTCAGGGAGGATCTACCCGGGGGCGGCGGTCGCGTCCCTCCGAACAGGTGGAACCCTGGGGGCATGGACGTGCCGGAGGAGTACCCGCCGTTGGGCGATGGTTCCTCGATTCCCTTCACACCGCGCAATGCTCCGATGCCGACTGTTGGAGATATGCGCAGGGTGTTGCACAAGCACCGGCACGGATCGACTGTTCCGAAGAAGTCGCACTTCCCGCGGTCGTGGTCCGATCAGGACATCGAAGACGCGTTGGAGTTGACTGTTCGCACGCCGGACCGCGTGACCAGGTGCGGAGACAAGCTCCAGTTCACTCGGGAAGTCGACGGTGTGGAGGTTCGGGTGATGATCAGAACCGATCCACCGGGACCGCGGTTCTGGTCCGGATACCCAGCGCGAGGATAGACTCGTGAGCATGGACATCGAGGAGTTCGCGACCACGCTGGTGCGCCGTCATGGCACCGCGCTTGACGCCGCCTCCCGAGACATGGCCACAGGTGCCCTTGACGCTGGCGAGTTCGAAGTCGCGGCGATCATCGTCGCAGAGGACGCTGCGGACGTCTCGGCTGAGGAGATGGAGCAGTTGCTGGCGCTGTCCGCCGACTTCGATGAGCAGGACGTCGTGGTGGTGCGGAACATCGCGCGTCGCCTTGCATCCTGAGTTATCCACAGCATGCGGATATCGGTAGTTACCCCAATGCCTTGATGCGGTTTCAAGGGGTCGACGCAACACTGCTGTTAGTTGGTGGTGATTAGATCACGCAGACGCTCGGCAGGGGTATCCCAGCCGAGCGTTTTGCGTGGGAACCGTTGAGTTCGTGGGCGACGTGCTCGAGATCGGCAGGACTGTAAACGCTCAGGTCGGTGCCCTTGGGGACGTACTGCCGGAGCAGGCCGTTGGTGTTCTCGTTGCTCCCGCGCTGCCAGGGGCTGGCGGGGGGGGGTCGCAGGAGTCCCCGATCCTGGACCGGCTCCCGCTGATGCCGATCGAAGGCAACGCGTACGCGTACGACCAGGAGCAGACGCTGCCCGGTGTCGCGTTCTGTGGTGTCAGCGAGGCATACTCCGAGTCGACCGGCACGTTCAAGTTCTCCCCGCGCGAGCGGAGAGGGACGGAAGCGGACGCTGCCGCTATGCATCCGATACCTCCGGCCCAAAGCCGCAGCCAGTCCCGTTACGGAGAACGGCCGCTGAGCTCGACGATCCTCTACGCAACACGCACGGAACCCCCTTCTCCCTGCGGAAGTTAGCGAAGCCTAATACGCTGATGTTCGGTTGAACGTGACTTCAACCAAGCCCTCTTCAGGGATGATCCTTGAGTACTTGCGTTCGGCAGACTCAGATCAAGGTGATCCCCGCCAACGCGGGGTCCGGGAAGCGAGGGTTCGGCACGCCGCGGCAGGCCGAACCCTCGCTAACGCAACTCACTTTAAAATTGAGTACTTTCTTTCGGACTAGTTGCCTCCGTCACACCCACCTGCTAAACCTGACTCATGCCTAGCAAAGCACTCGGGTCGGACATTTCCGCCGCGGTCGTCGGCCTCTCCGACGCCGCGCGGTCGTTGTGGGCCAAGTCCGACTACACCGAAGGCGTCGAGTGGCTGCCGCTCTATCAGCACATGGCCGACGCGGCCGCCGTCGCCGGGATCCTGTGGGACGAGTTCCTTCCGAACGCAGTGAAGCGGGAGGTCGCAGCGGCGCTCGGCGACGACGCTGACCTCGCCCGTCGGATGCTCGTATGGCTCGCAGCATCACACGATTCAGGCAAGGCGAGCCCCGCGTTCTGCGTACAGGTAGAACACCTGCGGGGGAAGGCCGAGGACGCCGGACTGCCGTTCCACCCGTCTGTCTGCCGGAACCGGTCGGCCTTGCCTCACTCGATGGCCGGCTACCTCATCCTGAGAGATCGTCTGACACGCACACACGGTCTGGGCAAGCGGGAGGCTGCAGCACTGGCGGCCATTTCCCTCGGCCACCACGGCACCTACGCTACCCCGCCACCCCACTACGATGGCGGCAGCGTCGAACTCCTCGGCACCGGCACGCAATGGGAGACGGTTCAGCGAGAACTCGTCGCATTCACTGAGACCCTCGCCGGCTTGACCACTGAGGATTTCACTGAACTCGGTTCACGCCTCATCCCCCAAACAGCGGCGGTCGTCGCGACCGGGCTCACGATCATGGCGGACTGGATCGCCTCCAATTCCGACTCGTTCCCCCTGCGTACCAGCCCTCGCCCTGCACATGCAGCAACCGACGCTATGCGCGCCCTGAGGCTTCCTCCGCCGTGGTCAGCCGACCTCCCGGACGACAACGAACTCTTCGCCGCCCATCTCGAACTTTCCGCGCCGAGACCGCTTCAGACTCGCTTAGTGGACCTCACCAGGTCCATCGAACGTCCGGAACTGATCATCATCGAGGCGCCGACCGGCGACGGGAAGACGAAGGCCGCGCTCGGCGGAAGCGAGATCCTCGCCGCACGGTTCGGGCTCGGCGGCGTCCTGTTCGCGCTCCCGACGCAAGCGACGTCCGACGGGATCTTCGGCACCGTGCGCGAATGGCTCGATCTGATTCAAGGCGACGACGATGTCTCTCTCGGCCTGGCCCACGGAAAGGCACAGTTCAACTCCGACTTCCAGGCCGTGCCGCGCATGTCCTCGGTGTTCGACGACAGTCGAGACGGCCGCGCTGTGGCTCACTGGTTCCTCACCGGCCGCAACAAGCTCGCGACCATGTCGGACTTCGTCGTCGGCACGATCGATCAGCTTCTGCTCGGGGCACTGTGCGCCAAGCACGTGGTGCTCAGACACCTCGGAGTCGCGGGAAAGGTCGTTGTCCTCGACGAGGTCCACGCGGCCGACCACTTCATGCGCCAGTATCTGTGCCGCATGCTTACTTGGCTCGCCGCATACGGAGTGCCCGTCATCGCTATGTCGGCCACTCTCCCACCGTCGATCCGTCACGAACTGGTCAGTGCGTACAACGACGGGCTCGGCAGGCAGACTCCAAAACCCGCAAACGATGCCACCTACCCACGGCTCACATGCACGTCAGACAGCGGATCGACAGTGATCGCGGTGCCCTCGTCTGGGCGCAGCTCACGGTTGACGATCGATGAGCTGCCAGGCGATACAGACGAAATCGCGGACGCCGTACTCACGGCGGCTATGGGCGGCGGAAACATCGCCGTCGTCTGCGACACCGTTCGTCGCGCCCAGGACCTCTATCGTCTGTTGACCGACATCGTGCCACCGGAGGTTGAGATCGACCTCTTGCACTCGCGGTTCCTCACTCCGGACAGGATGCGGAAGGAGCAACGTCTCCGAGAGCGGCTCGGACCCGACGCCGAACGGCGCGACGGTCCGTTGATCGTGATCGCGACCCAGGTCATCGAGCAGTCGCTGGATATCGACTTCGACGCCATGTTCAGCGACATCGCACCGATCGACCTCCTGATCCAGCGCGCCGGTCGACTGCATCGTCACGGTCACAAGGACGCCTCCCGACCGTCGGCACATCAGACCCCACGGCTTCGGATCACCGGAATCGCACGCAGAGACGACGCGGCACCGGAATTGGACGCCGGCTGCCGGGCCGTCTACGGCAAGTCCGCGCTGTTTCGCTGCATCGCCACACTCGACGAGCACTTCGCCCGTCATGACGTGATCGTCAGCCCGGACCATGTCTCCGGTCTCGTCTCGCACGCATACGAATCGGTGACCGCACCGCCCGGATGGGAGACCGAGTGGGAGGACGCCGAGGCATCTGCTGACGAAGTACGCGCCAAGAAGGCACAGCGCGCACGCTCGTTCTTGATCCCGGCACCGGCCAAACGCCCACTCGTCGGCTGGGCCGATCAAGCTGCGCTCGCATCCGACCCCACAGGCGAACGCAGTGTGGCACAGGTCCGGGACTCGGAGGACACGATCGAAGTTGTCGTGATCCAACGGATGGCCGGCCGCCGCATCATTCCCGAGTGGGCGACGGAGATGGCAGGCGAAGACGTTGATTTCGCAACCGTCATCGAAGACGACATCGCGCGCGCCGCCGCGATGAACACTCTCCGACTCCCCGGATTCCTGGGCTCGGCCGGGATCGGCGACGCACTCATCGCTGAACTCGAAGACAACTGCATCGACACCTGGCAGAACTCACGCTGGCTTCGAGGCGTGCTGCCCCTAGTTCTGGACCGCGATGGAAACGCCGAACACGTCGACCATCACTTCCACTACGACGACGACCTTGGGCTGGTCGTCACCCCATTGGAGAAACTATGACTGAACCGAACTTCAATCTGGTCGATGAGCCGTGGATTCGCGTGCGCCTCTGCGACGGCCGGCCCGACACGGTCTCGCTCCGAGCGCTCTTTCACCGCTGCACTGAAATCCGGCGCATCGCCGGTGAACTCCCGACACAGGACTTCGCGATTCTGCGCATCGCGCTCGCAGTGATGTACCGAACGCTGGGCACGGACGAAGAGATCCATGACGTCTGGACCTCCGGTTCGCTACCGCTGGATCGCATCGACGAATACCTCGACCAGTGGCACGACCGCTTCGACCTCTTCCATCCGACACAACCGTTCATGCAGGTCGCTGGGTTGCGGAGTACTTCCGGCGACACTAAGCCGCTGGGCATTCTGATTCCCGACTCGCCGGGCGACGACAGCCTCTTCACCATGCGGCGAGACGTTGCATCGTTGCCGTTCGCCGAGGCCGCACGGTGGCTCGTCCATTGTCAGGCCTACGATTTCGACGGCATCAAGACCGGTGCGGCAGACGACCCTCGGACCAAGGGCGGGCGCGGCTATCCCATTGGCATCGGCTGGGCCGGATGGCTGGGCGGGCTGTATCTCGAGGGTCGCGATCTCCGGGAGACTCTTCTCCACAACTGGGTGCCTGACAATGATCATCTGCAGCGAGATCGTGCATTGTGGGAGCTCGAGCCGCTGACGCCTGAGCCGCGGCCGGCATCGGCGATCGGGCCGTTCGGTCCCGCGGGTCTGTTCACCTGGCCGATCCGTCACATCAGACTCTTCGCGGACGGGGACCACGTGACCCGAGTGCTGATCTGCGTCGGTGATCCGATCGCGAAGGCGTTCCAGTACGGGATCGAGCCGATGACATCGTGGCGTTACAGCGATCCTCAGACGAAGAAGGAGAAATCGCAGACCCCGTTGTACATGCCGCGCGCTCACTCCCAGGAGAGGTCGCTGTGGCGCGGACTCACCGCACTCCTGCCGTCGCCCAGGCCGCAGCAGGACAAGAACGGCGTGGTCTTGGCCCATCCGTCGACGATCGTGGCACGCCTCGGCGAGCGCGTGTCCATCGGTGACATCCCCAACAGCCTCGTCGACGTCGTATCCGTCGGCGTCGAGTACGGCGCGCAGATGTCGAGCTATTCGGAGATCTTCACCGACAGTCTCGTCGTCTACCCGGCGATCGCCGACCCCGAGGGATCCGCGTACGCCTGCGTCATCGACGCCGTCAAGCGCGCCGACGACGCGGTCAGCGCGTTGGCGCGACTGGCGGGCGATCTCGCCGTCGCCGACGGCGGCGAACCGGCCGGCGCCGCATCGGCCGCGCGGTCCGCCGCGTACGCCGCCCTCGACCAACGCTTCCGGGACTGGATCCGATTCGTCGACAATGATCGCGACAGCGAAGAGCTGTCGCAGGCGTGGTACGGACTGGCCCGCGACGCACTCTCCGATCTCGCTGACCAACTCCTCGATTCCGCCACACCGCGATCACGCGCAGTCAGAACCGTCGACGGTCGACAGGTCTCGGCCGGCACGTCGGCCAACTGGTTCCGGTACAACCTGCTCAAACATCTCCCCGACGCCCGAAAGGACGATGCGAAATGACCGATGGCACCGAAGCCCGAGAGCGGTACGGCATCAACAGGCATGTGGCCAAGCGCGCCGCCGACCTCTACGCGGGGGCCCGCAGGAACAGCGGCCCGGCCGTGGCCGCGTTCGCCAAGCTCCGGCGAGCGGCGACCAGCCAGATCGGCGAGGATCCCGCGGCCTGGCAGGTCGCCTTTCTCGGGTATCCGACGCCGGACGGCGATTTCCCGTTTCCCACCTTCGACGAACAAGCCGTCTACGACGCACTCCGGCTGTATGCGCTCCACCAGCAGTCGAAGAACGAGCCGATGCACGTCGACGGCCCCTCCTTCGGTACCGCCCTGAGCCGGCTCGCCCACACCGAGTCCTCCGACGGCCCCAGCGAACCGGTGCTCAAGCGCTTCAATGCACTGGTTACCGCAGACAGTCCGGAGGAGACCCGATGGCATCTGCGGAGTCTCGTCGGCCAACTCCGCGCCCACGGGATCCCACTGGACTACGGCCGTTTCGCCGATGATCTCGCTGCCCTGGCCGGCAAGCAACGCAAGGGCACCGCCCCCGGCGAGTCCAGGCGCAGAGTGCAACTCCAGTGGTCTCGTGACTTCAGCCGCACTCCCCAAACCACCGCCGAATCTGTTTGAACACGTCCCTCGAATAACAGGAGAAACCATGTCCCTCTTCATCGATTTTCATGCCATCCAGGCCGTCCCGCCGTCGAACATCAACCGCGATGAGGACGGCAGTCCCAAATCCACTGTGTTCGGCGGCACCCGACGTGCACGCGTCTCGAGTCAGGCGTGGAAGCGTGCGATGCGACACGACTTCGACAGTCACCTCGACCAGACCGAACTCGGCGTACGGACTCTCCGAATGATCGATCAGATCGCTGCCCGCATCACCGACCGCGACCCGTCCATCGTCGGCGAAGCCGCCGAGAAGCTCGCGGTCGATGTGCTCACTGCCAGCGGTATCAAGGTCGAGAAAGTGAAGCCCCGCAAGTCGGACCCCGACCAGACCGAGTACTCGAAGACCGGCGCTCTCCTATTCCTCAGCAATCCGCAGATCGACGCACTCGCCGACCTCGCCGTGCGGTCGGAGGGAAAGGTCGAGAAGAAGGAAGCGAAGGCGGTTCTCAACCGCGGCAACTCGATCGACCTCGCGCTGTTCGGCCGTATGGTGGCCGACGCTCCCGACGTCAACGTCGACGCCGCCGCACAGGTGGCGCACGCCATCGGCACCCACACCGTCGTTCCCGAATTCGACTACTTCACCGCCGTCGACGACAAGCAGTCCGAAGACAACGCGGGTGCCGGGATGATCGGCACCGTCGAGTTCAACACGGCCACCCTGTACCGCTACGCCACGGTGAATGTCTCGCTCCTACAGGAGAATCTGGGCTCCGCTGACGCTTCCGCACGAGGAGTAGAGGCCTTCGCTCGTGCCTTCATCCGGTCGATGCCGACCGGCAAGCGCAACACTTTCGCCAATAAGACCCTGCCGTCGTTCGTGCTCGCAACGGTCCGCACCGACGAGCCGATCAATTTCGCTGCGGCATTCGAAGAAGCGGTTGAGCCCGTACAGGCACAGCATCGTCCCGCGCGGGCCGCCGGAACGGACCCGGTCAAGCTCGAGGGAAGCCTGACACAGCGGTCGATCACTGCGCTGGTCGATGAGGCCCAGCGCGTCTACGAATCCTTCGACGCCGCGCCCGAGTCGGCGTACGTCCTGTCGACCAAGTACGTCGACGGACTCGACGACTTCGCGCAGGCGGTGTCGATCAGCGAGTTGGTGTCCGCGCTCGGCGACAAGGTCCGCGACCAGTTGGACAGCCGACAGTGAGCACTCTGCTTCTGGAACTCGCCGGGCCGCAGCAATCGTGGGGTGACTCGAGCCGGTTCACACAACGGCAGACGAGACCGGAGCCGACCAAGAGCGGGGTGGTCGGACTGTTCGCTGCGGCACTCGGTCGGCGCCGCACCGACCCCATCGAAGATCTGGCCGCCCTGACCTTCGGAGTCCGGACCGACCAGCCCGGCCGGCTCGAGCGCGACTTCCAAACCGAGATCGATTGGCGGAACGGCAAGTCGAGGCCTCTGACGCATCGCTACTACCTCGCCGACGCACGATTCCTCGCCGCTGTCGAAGGTCCGCGTGAATTGCTCGACGGTCTGGCGGAGAGTCTGCGCCATCCGACGTTTCCGCTCTACCTCGGCCGGAGGGCCTTTCCCCCCGCAGGGCCATTGCGCGGTCGGATCGTCGAGGCTTCAGTGAAGGAGGCGCTTGCGACGGCGCCGTGGGTGGCAAGCGCTCGCCACCGCCGGCTTCAGGGTGCAACGGTTCATCTGCCGGTCGTCCGCGACGCCGGTCCGGGAGACGATGTCGCGGAGTCGGTCCGCGACTACCCCGTCAGCTTCGACCCCGAGCACCGCCGCTACGAGTGGCGTGACGTGGTTCATGATCTGGTGCCCGTCGACAATCCCGATTCTCAGCGTCCGGCGTCGCATCCGGACTGGCTGGCCGCACTAGGAGGCAGCTGAATGTACATGTCTCGAATCGCCCTCAATCATCGGCGACGTGGAGCTGTGAAGCTCCTCGGCAGTCGACACGCAATGCACGCGGCTGTGATGTCCGCGTTCGCGCCAGGGACCACCACGGAGTCGGCGGAGGGGCGCGTCCTGTGGCGTGTGGATCGGCGCGATGACGCGGTAGACCTGCTGATCGTCAGTCCGTCGGAACCCTGCTTAGTACACATCGGCGAGCAGGCGGGGTGGACCACCGGATCACCGTGGGCCACACGCGACTACACGACCTTTCTGGAGTCGTTGTCCGCAGGAGAGGAGTACGTGTTCAGGCTGACCGCCAACCCGACTCACCGAATGACCGCCGACGACGGGCGGAAACAGATCGTCGGACACGTCACCTCGGCGTATCAGCGGCAGTGGTTCAAAGAGCGCGCCGAGCGCCACGGCTTCGAACTCGTCGCGAGCGCCGCCGACGACGTCGAAGACCCTCGGGAGGAGCTGGTAGTGAGCGAACGCGACACCGCAGTCTTCCGACGCGGCCAACGGCAGGTGACCCTGGTGACCGCCTCGTTCGAAGGACGTCTGCGCGTCGCCGACGCGGACCTGCTCCGCCGAGCACTCACTCACGGCATCGGACGCGCCAAAGGCTACGGCTGCGGGCTCATGACCTTGCTGCCGGCGAGCTGACATGGATATCCCCGGCGTTCGCCCGTCGCGGCCGAGTGAACTCGTTCGCGTGCAGGATCGACTCTCGTTCGTGTACGTCGAGCGCGCGACCATCGGCCGCGACGACAGCGCCATTACCGCGACCGACGATGCCGGCGTCATCCACATCCCGGCAGCATCGCTTGGCGCGCTGCTACTCGGGCCGGGGACTCGCGTCACCCATCAAGCGATGCTGCTGCTCGCCGACAGTGGGTCGACTGCTGTCTGGGTCGGTGAGCGCGGCGTTCGCTACTACGCGCATGGACGTCCACTCGGGCGAACCACCCGCCTGTTGGACGCGCAGGCGCGGGCCGTGACCAATACACGGTCACGGGTGGCCGTGGCGCGGGCGATGTACGAAATGCGATTTCCCGACGACGACGTGTCCGAGTGCTCCATGCAACAGCTGCGGGGGCGTGAAGGCGCGCGGGTGCGAGGTCTGTACCGGACCCATTCCGATCGCACCGGCGTCGAGTGGAATCGCCGAGATTACAAGCCGGACGACTTCGCGAGTTCCGACGTGATCAACCAGGCGCTGTCAGCGGCTCACTCGTGTCTCTACGGAATCGTGCACTCGGTAGTGGTCGCTCTCGGTTGCAGTCCGGGTCTGGGCTTCGTCCACACCGGTCACGACCGCTCGTTCGTTTACGACATCGCCGACCTCTACAAGGCTGACATCACGATTCCGGTGGCGTTCGACGTCGCCGAGACCATCGAGCGTGAGGGTCTTCCGGAGGACGACGTCGGCGGCATCACTCGACGGGCGGTACGCGACGCGGTGAAGTCCGGAGCGATTCTCACGCGCTGTGTGCGCGACATCCACACCCTGTTGCTTCCCGGAGACGATCGCGGCGATGCACGGGAGGATTACGCCGACGTCATCGAATTGTGGGATGACCGGCAGGGGAATGTCGTCGGCGGCACCAACTTCGCGCCCGAGGATATGGAACCGCCGTGGTAGTCGTCGTGCTCACGAGTTGCCCACCGAAGCTACGCGGTCATCTGACGCGGTGGTTGCTCGAGGTGAGTGCGGGGGTATACGTCGGTCACGTGCCCGCGCGAGTCAGGGACCTCTTGTGGTCGCAGATCATCGAGTACGTGAGCAACGGCAAGGCCATCATGGTGCACAGTTCAGATGGAGAACAACGGCTTGCGTTCAGAACTCACCGCCATGAATGGGAGCCCGTCGACCTGGATGGAATCACCCTGATCCGCCGCCCGACCGACAATGCGACCACGCGCGGCCGCGTCCGCAAAGGATGGAGCACAGCGTCGCAGATGCGGCGGCGTCGACGCGGGTAGACGTACATCAACGCTCCGCGCGCATTCCGCAGCACGACCGCGCAAAGTGATTCCAGAACAACTTCTCGAGTTACGTAGTCGCTGTTCAGGAAGTGTGCTCCCCGCGCGAGCGGGGATGGTCCGAAGTCCGCAATCCCCGACAGGGCGCCGCCGAGGTGCTCCCCGCGCGAGCGGGGATGGTCCCCGGGTGGCGTTGGAGCGGTTCGCGGTGTGCGAGTGCTCCCCGCGCGAGCGGGGATGGTCCGAAAGAGCCCCCGACATGTGACTGTCGGGGGCTGTGCTCCCCGCGCGAGCGGGGATGGTCCCCGCCGAATGTCATCGGCGTCGAGTCGCTGGCGGGTGCTCCCCGCGCGAGCGGGGATGGTCCCGCGACATCCTGTTGCCGTTAGCGGTGCGGGGGGTGCTCCCCGCGCGAGCGGGGATGGTCCTCGCCGGGTGCTCGTCGCAAGATGAAGGAAGCCGTGCTCCCCGCGCGAGCGGGGATGGTCCGGCAGGCGAGAAGCGGTCAGTATTCGAGGTGAAGTGCTCCCCGCGCGAGCGGGGATGGTCCGTTCGCTGACGGCGGTGTCGCGTCGGCGGCGGAGTGCTCCCCGCGCGAGCGGGGATGGTCCCACCGTGATCCTGGGCCTAACCACTGCAAAGGAGTGCTCCCCGCGCGAGCGGGGATGGTCCCGCGCCCAGGAGTACGAGGCTGCAGTCAAGGCGGTGCTCCCCGCGCGAGCGGGGATGGTCCCTACAAGCCGGGGCAGCAGTCGGGTGATACGACGTGCTCCCCGCGCGAGCGGGGATGGTCCCGCAGCGGCTCACTTCTCCGGTGGACAGGCTCCGTGCTCCCCGCGCGAGCGGGGATGGTCCCTTGAGCAGCAGCGGCGTGCGAAAGCTGAGAGGGTGCTCCCCGCGCGAGCGGGGATGGTCCCATTTATTGCGCTTGCCAGTATCAATACCGATAGTGCTCCCCGCGCGAGCGGGGATGGTCCTGTTCTCGCTGACGCGACTGTCGATGTGCTGGCGTGCTCCCCGCGCGAGCGGGGATGGTCCCTCACAAACAGGAGGAATTATGAACAAGTCCGGGTGCTCCCCGCGCGAGCGGGGATGGTCCCTGCTCGGCCGGCATAGCGCGGGTTCAGCAGGAGTGCTCCCCGCGCGAGCGGGGATGGTCCGTGCATCGAACGTGCCGCGGGCGTATGCCTCGAGTGCTCCCCGCGCGAGCGGGGATGGTCCGATGCGGTTAGCAAGGTCCGAATGCTCATACAGGTGCTCCCCGCGCGAGCGGGGATGGTCCGGCGTACGACGCCAAGATCTCCGCTCTGTCCGCGTGCTCCCCGCGCGAGCGGGGATGGTCCCGTCGATCCGGTACCGAGAGGCCCGGCGACGGTGTGCTCCCCGCGCGAGCGGGGATGGTCCCCATTGTTATCGGTACCGTCCGGATTCTCGCGTGTGCTCCCCGCGCGAGCGGGGATGGTCCCGTCTCGCATCCCAAAGATTAGGGATTAGCGAAGTGCTCCCCGCGCGAGCGGGGATGGTCCCGAACTCTAGGACCGCTTCACGGCTACCAGCGAGTGCTCCCCGCGCGAGCGGGGATGGTCCTGACTCAGCAGAAGATCAATGCGATTGGCCGAAGTGCTCCCCGCGCGAGCGGGGATGGTCCCCTCACAGAAGGGTCAAACAATGCCAGACATCCGTGCTCCCCGCGCGAGCGGGGATGGTCCTCGACGGCAGCCGCGTAACCCTCATCCGCCGGAGTGCTCCCCGCGCGAGCGGGGATGGTCCGTGTCCTGCGCAGGGGAGGTCATCACATACGGGGTGCTCCCCGCGCGAGCGGGGATGGTCGACTTCGTGTACACAGCTCCGCGGTGCTCCCCGCGCGAGCGGGGATGGTCCGGGTCTATTCAGTTGTGAGATTCAGAAGGTGATGCGCTCCCCGCGCGAGCGGGGATGGTCCCGTGTCATACACATCCTCCGGCTCACCGCTCGCGTGCTCCCCGCGCGAGCGGGGATGGTCCCGATGCCGCCGAGCACGCCGAAAGGTAGACACCGTGCTCCCCGCGCGACCGGGGATGGTCCCAGGGATTACAACCACCACCAAGGAGCACGACAGTGCTCCCCGCGCGAGCGGGGATGGTCCTGCCTCAGCTTGCTTCGTCAGCGCCGCATACACGTGCTCCCCGCGCGAGCGGGGATGGTCCGAAGCGCAACATCTCCGATGCCGAGTGGGACATGTGCTCCCCGCGCGAGCGGGGATGGTCCGCTGATCACCCATTGGATCGCGTTGCCCACGCCGTGCTCCCCGCGCGAGCGGGGATGGTCCCGGGTACGGGCGCTGGCCGAGCGTTGGGACGCCGTGCTCCCCGCGCGAGCGGGGATGGTCCCAACGCGAATCAGGTCACGATCGGCATCGAGGCGTGCTCCCCGCGCGAGCGCGGGATGGTCCTTCGAGCCGTGACAATGTCCTACTAGGTGATGTGTGCTCCCCGCGCGAGCGGGGATGGTCCCATCTGCAGGTAGTCGTTCTTCTGGACCTCGGCGTGCTCCCCGCGCGAGCGGGGATGGCCGTCAGAGCGGCACCGTGACGCCACCTCACCTCGGTCGCGAACTCCTCAATGTCCGCCCGACGAGGATATTCCTGCACCCGCCCACCCCACCCGTTTTCGCTCCCGCACCACGCTCCCGCCCAGCCCGCAATAGGTATCTGTGCCACTCGCCAAATACCCTTGACCCTGTGACGCACCTTTCCTCCGACACCGAAGGCCGCCGCTCGCGCTGGTCGCTGACCATCGCCGACCTGGCTCAGGCCGCCGTCTTCGCCGCGCTCATCGCGGTCCTCGGCCTCCCCGGACAGATCAATCTCGCCGGCGGAGTCCCGATCACACTGCAGACGCTCGGCGTGATGCTGGCGGGGGCGGTACTCGGACCGAAGAAGGGCACGCTCGCGGTCGTCATCTTCATGGTGCTGGCCATCGCCGGGCTGCCGATCCTGGCGGGCGGACGCACCGGCATGGTGGCGCTCGGCTCCCCGACCGCAGGCTACTTCGTCGGCTTCCTGCCCGCGGTGATCGTGATCGGCCTACTCACCGCGCTGATGATGCCGAAGTACAACATCGTGGCGGGCATCGTTATCAACCTCTTCGGCGGCGTCCTGATCATCTACGCGTGCGGCATCGTGGGCCTGCTCCTGCGCACCGACATGTCGCTGGGCGCGGCCATCGCCACCAACGGATCGTTCGTCGCCGGCGACGTGCTCAAGGCGCTCGTGACCGCTCTCGTCGCGGCCCCCGTGCATCGCGGCCGTCCCGGTCTCATCGCGCCGCTGCGGCCGTCGTTCCTCCGCCGTGCCTGAGCCCGCCCCGTCGTCGATCGTCTTCGACGGCGTCGAGCACGCCTTCGGCGACCGCGTGGTACTGCGCGGAGTGGACCTGGCCATCTCGCAACGCCGCGTCGGCATCGTCGGCGCCAACGGCAGCGGCAAGTCGACGCTGGCACGGATGATCAACGGGCTCGTCCTCCCCGACCGCGGGACGGTCACGGTCAACGGGCTCGACGTCCGCAAGAACAAGCGCAGGGTCCGGCGCGACGTCGGCTTCATCTTCTCCGATCCGGACCGGCAGATCATCATGCCGACCGTGGCCGAGGACATCGAGCTCTCGCTCTCGCGCATCGTCTCCGACAAGGCCCAGCGTCGCGCCCGGGCGCGCGAGGTACTCGCCGACTTCGGCCTCGACGGCCACGCCGACCAGCCCGCGCATCAGCTCTCCGGCGGCCAGAAGCAACTGCTCGCGCTCGCCGCAGTGATGGTGGTCGGACCGACCATTCTGGTGGCCGACGAGCCCACCACCATGCTCGACCTCCGCAACGCGCTCATGCTCCGGAGAGTGTTCGCCGACCTCGCAGAACAGCTGATCGTACTGACGCACGACCTCGACATGCTCGACGATTTCGACCGCGTGCTCGTCCTCGACGACGGCCGGGTGGTGGCCGACGACGAACCGGCCCCCGCACTCGCCTTCTACCGCGACCTGATGAGCCGATGATCGGCGTCTACGTTCCCGGCCGCTCCCTGCTGCACCGGCTCCCGGCGGGGTTCAAGATCGTCGCGCTGATGGCGTCGATCATCACGCTCGCAGTGGTGGTCCGAACACCGATCGCCGCCGGGATCGCCCTGGCGGGCACCGTCGCGACGTTCGCCCTCGCCTGGATTCCGCCCCGCCACGCCTGGTCGCAGATCAAGGGCGTGGTCTGGGTACTGGCGGCGCTCTTCGTCTTCCAGTGGATCATCACCGACGCCGCGCGAGCCTTCGTGGTGTGCGCGGTCCTGCTCACCTCGGTGGGGCTGGCCGCCGTCGTCACACTAACCACCCGGACCACCGACATGCTCGACGCGATCATCACCGGACTCTCCCCGTTGCGCCGGCTCGGCGTGCGGACCGACCTCATCGCCATGGCGTTCGCGCTCACCATCCGCAGCATCCCACTGATCGCCGAAGTGCTCGCCCAGGTGGACGAGGCGCGTCGCGCCCGCGGACTGCGCGCCGGCCCGCGCGTTCTCCTGGCACCGACGGTGCTCGCCGCCCTGCAGACGGCCGACGGCTTCGCCGAGACCCTCGCCGCACGCGGAATGGACTGACGAGCAGCCCTTCCCCGATCTGTCGGTCACCGCGGTCTGTTAGCCTTCAATCAGACGGCTTGACGACTTCAAGGAGGATGCGGTGGACCCCTTCCCGCACCTGTCGCGCGCCCTCTTCGCCCACTCGGTGTACTTCCTCACCGATCACTGTCAGTAGGGCTCATCGCACCGTGCCGTCCCGTTCTCAGGGTCGGCACCTGAGCACCGGATCCAGGCCATCAGTGCCTGCAAACCGACCCCTCACGGACCCATTTCGCAAAGGAAAAGTCATGTCTCCCACCATTTTCGACGACGTCACCGCTCTCATGGGCCGCACCCCGCTGGTGCGCCTCAACCGCATCACCGACGGCGTGGACGCCACGATCCTGGCCAAGCTGGAGTACTACAACCCCACCAACTCCGTGAAAGACCGCATCGGCGTGGCGATCGTCGACGCCGCGGAAGCCTCCGGAGAACTGCCCGCGGGCGGCACGATCATCGAGGCCACCAGCGGCAACACCGGCATCGCACTGGCGATGGTCGGCGCGGCGCGCGGCTACAACGTCGTCCTGACGATGCCCGAGTCGATGTCGAAGGAACGCCGCGCCCTGCTCCGCGCCTTCGGCGCCGAACTCGTCCTGACCCCGGCCGCCGAAGGCATGGCCGGCGCCGTCAACGCCGCGGAGAAGATCGCCGCCGAGCGCCGCGGTTCGGTCCTCGCCCGCCAGTTCGCCAACGAGGCCAACGCCGAGATCCACCGTCGCACCACCGCCGAGGAGATCTGGAACGACACCGACGGCGCGGTCGACGCCGTGGTGGCCGGCATCGGCACCGGCGGCACGATCACCGGTATCGGCCAGGTCATCAAGAAGCGCAAGCCCGAGATCAAGATCTACGCCGTCGAACCCGCCGAGTCGCCCATCCTCAACGGCGGCGCGCCCGGACCGCACAAGATCCAGGGCCTGGGCGCCAACTTCGTCCCCGACGTCCTCGACACCACCGTGTACGACGAGGTCATCGACGTCGACGTCGACACCGCCGTGAAGTGGGCCCGCCGGGCGGCCACCGAGGAGGGCCTGCTCGTCGGCATCTCGTCCGGTGCCGCGCTGGCCGCCGCCGTCGACGTCGCCAAGCGTCCGGAGCTCAAGGGCAAGACCATCGTCGTCGTGCTCCCCGACTTCGGCGAGCGCTACCTGTCGACGCTGCTCTTCGAAGGGCTGGTCGACTGATGTCCGAGCCGGTTCCGCTACTGCGCCTGCTGCGCGAAGATCTGCGCGTCGCGCAGGAGCGGGATCCGGCGGCCCGGTCGATGATCGAGGTCGCACTCGCCTACCCGGGAGTCCATGCACTCTGGTTCCACCGGGTGGCTCACCGACTGTGGAACTCCGGCGGGGCGGCGCGTCTACCCGCGCGCTTGCTCTCGCAGTTGGGCCGGTTCGTCACGGGCATCGAGATCCATCCCGGCGCGAGGCTCGGCCGCCGCATGTTCATCGACCACGGCATGGGTGTGGTGATCGGCGAGACCGCCGAGGTCGGCGAGGACGTCGTGATGTTCCACGGATCCACCCTCGGCGGCGTCAGCATGTCGAAGGGCAAACGTCATCCCACCGTCGGCGACCGCGTGCTGATCGGCGCCGGCGCCAAGGTCCTCGGTCCCATCACTCTCGGTGACGACGCGAAGATCGGCGCCAATGCCGTTGTGGTGCATGACGTTCCGGCCGGATTCGTCGCAGTGGGCGTCGCCGCGACGACACGGGCGGCCGGCGCACCGGTGCACGATCCGTACGCCGACCCGGCGATCTACATCTGATTCTTCCTGCTCAAACGCTTATGCCGTTCTCCGTGACCCGATTCGGGTCACGGAGAACGGCATAAGCGTTCAGGTCGGTCAGGCCTTCTCCACCGGGGTGATCGGCAAGCGCAGCGCGCCGGGCGCGTCCGCCGGAACCACCGGCGCCTTCGGCGCCACCGGAGTCAGCCGCCGGTAAACGTCGCCCTGTGCGGGACGCGGGTCGGCCTCACCCTTGTTCGGCCACAGGGAGATCGCACGCTCGGCCTGCGCGCAGATCGACAGCGACGGGTTCACGCCGAGGTTCGCGGTGATCGCCGCGCCGTCGGTGATGTGCAGCGTCGGGTAGTTCCAGACGCGGTGGTAGGGGTCGATGACGCCGGTGGTCGGGTCGTCGGAGATGACGCATCCGCCGAGGTAGTGCGCGGTGAGCGGCATGTTGAAGATGTCGCCCCAGGTGCCGCCCGCCAGTCCGCCGGGCAGCTTGGCCGCGATCCGGCGGGTCGCCTCGTTGCCCTCCGGAATCCAGGTCGGATTCGGCTCGCCGATGCCCTGCTTGCTCGTCACGTACTTGAACGGACCGCGCTTGCGGACGAAGGTCGTCAGCGAGTTGTTGTTGTTCTGCATCACGAGCGCGATCACCGTCCGCTCGCTCCACTTGCGGACGAAGAACAGCCGCAGCAGCATCAGCGGGTTGGTGACGGCGTTCTTGAGGAACTGGCCGAGCCGGTTGGGAACGCTGCCGCCATCGGTGAGCAGCGTCTGCAGGTAGGCCATCGCGTTGCTGCCCTTGCCGTACCGCACCGGCTCGATGTGAGTGTTGGACGTGGGGTGGAACGACGAGGTGATCGCGACGCCCTCGGTGAAGTCGCGGCTCGAATCGTACGACCGCGCCTGCGCCCCGAGGATGGATTCGGAATTGGTGCGTGTCAGCACGCCCATCGCGTCCGAGAGCCTCGGCAGGGTCGAGCCCTTGGCGCGATGCATGATCTTCTGCGTATTGAACGTGCCCGCGGCGACGATCACCTGGTCGGCGGTGAACTGCCGCCGCCGGGCGCCGAACGGGCCCCAGGACGACGACCCGTGCGCCGACACCAGCCATGAGCCGTCGGCCCGCTGCTCCAGGCGATCGACGGTGGTCCGGTCGATGATCGTCGCGCCGTTCCGCTCGGCCAGACCGAGGTAGTTCTTCATCAGCGTGTTCTTGGCGCCGACGCGGCAGCCGGTCATGCACGCGCCGCACTCCGTGCAGGCGGTGCGTTCGGGACCCGCGCCGCCGAAGTAGGGGTCGGGCACCGTCTGGCCCGGGGCGCCCTCGCCGCCGGTCTTGGCTCCGAAGAAGACGCCGACCGGGGTGGAGGTGAAGGTGTCGCCGACGCCCATCTCGTCGGCCACCTCTTTCATGATGCGGTCCGAGTTGGTGAACGTCGGGTTGGTCACCACACCGAGCATCCGGCGAGCCTGCTCGTAATGGGGCGTCAGCTCCGATTCCCAGTCGGTGATGTGGTTCCACTGGGGATCGGTGAAGAACGGTGTGGGCGGCTTGTAGAGCGTGTTGGCGTAGTTCAGCGATCCGCCGCCGACGCCGGCGCCGGCGAGAACCATCACGTCCTTGAGCATGTGGACGCGCTGAATGCCCATCAAACCGAACTTCGGCGCCCAGACGAATCGGTTGAGACGCCAACTCGTCTTGGCGAACTGGTCGTCCTCGAAGCGGCGACCGGCTTCGACGATGCCGACGCGATATCCCTTCTCGATGAGGCGGAGCGCACTGACGCTGCCGCCGAATCCGGAACCGATGATGAGGACGTCGAAATCAGTCTGCGCCATAGCCGACCATACTAATGATCATTGTCTCATTATCGAAAGCCAGTGTAGGCTACGCTAACTTCTGGTCTCGGTGAATCCGAGCACGGTCGGCGTGACGAAACGAGCGATCACGGCGCGCTCTCGCTCCGGCGACCCCTCTGGCACCGCGAGCAGCGACACGATCACCCGGACCACCCATCGCGCCGCCTCTCCCCCGTCCTCACCGCCGGCGCCGAGGAAGGCCGTCGCCACCGTCTCGATGAACTCCGACGACAGCGCCAGTTCACCGGCCACCCCCGCACCCGCCGCGGTGAACCAGGCGGCCAGCGCGGGATCCCGGCGGACCTCCGTCAGCGCCACGATGATCGACTCGGTCAGCCGGTCCGCAGGCTCCGGTCGGTCGGAGACGGTCTCGGCCACCACGGCGCCGATACGGCGAGCGACCCGTTCGATGTACGCCAGCTGCAACTGGCGCCGGCCGTCGAAATAGCGGTACAGGGTCGCCCGGGAACACCCCACCGCGGCGGCGATGTCCCCCATCGAGGCGTTGGCCCCCTTCGTGGCGAACACCTCGCCCGCGATCTCGAGGATCGCGTCCTGTACGGCGGGCCGCCGGGTGCCGCGCATCCAATCCGCCCCGCGCACTCGGAGATCCTGATCGTCGGTCATGCCGAGAACGGTACCGAGACCGGTCGCCGCACATAGTTTCCGGACGCCCATTCGATTCCGTCGACGTCGACGTGGAAGTCCGGGCACCGCGCGAGCAGTTCTTCGAGCGCCACCCGCGCCTGCATCCGTGCGGCGGCGGCGCCGAGGCAGTGGTGGGATCCGTGGCTGAAGGCGAGGATGTTCGCGGGGTCGCGGCGGACGTCCAGGTCGGCGGCGTCCTCCCCGTACATGCGTTCGTCACGGTTGGCCGACGCGTAGCAGAGCAGCACCTTGCGGCCCGCCGGGATCGTCACCCCCTCGACCTCGACGTCGCGCGTCGCCGTACGGGCCAGCCCCTGCACCGGCGAGGTCAGCCGCAGCAGTTCGTTGATGGCCGACGGCAGCAGTTCCGGTTCTCGACGAAGAATCGCACGCTGATCCGGATGCATGGTCAGCAGCGCCGACGAGCCGCCCAGCATGCCGGTGGTCGTGTCGTTTCCGCCGGCGACCATCGTGAAGGCGAACGCCAGCACCGACAGGACGCCCGACTGGTCCGCCGGGTCGTCGGTCAGGCCGGCGGCCACCAGATGCGACACCGTGTCGTCGCCGGGACTGCGCTTGCGGAATTCGATGAGGTCGGCGAAGTACGCCATCAGTCCCATCACCGCCTCCGACGCCGATTCGACGGCCGAGGCCATGTCGGCGCCCGGGTTGGCCGCGACGATCGCGTCGGTCCACGCGTCGAACTGTCCGCGATCGGACTCCGGCACGCCGAGGTAGTGGGCGACGACCATGCTCGGCAGCGGTTTGAACAGGTCCGCGGCGATGTCTCCGCCGCCGCGGGAGGCAAGGTCGTCGAGCCGCTCGATCACGAACTCGCGAACCTCGGGCTCCAACGTCGTCACCTGTCTCGGCGTGAAGCCGCGCGCCACGAGGCGACGGAAGGCGGTGTGCCGCGGCGGATCCTGCATCACCATCGGCGGGTTGTCCTGCAGGCCGATGCTCTCCAGTTCGCCGTACGCCACGGTCAATCCGCGCGCCGAGGAGAAGGTCTCCCAGTCCCGCGCGGCGGCCATCACGTCGGCATGGCGAGTGAGGACGTAGTAGTCCGCCGCCGGATCCCCCTCGGGCACCACGCGATGGACGGGGTCGCGGTCGCGCAGGAGCGCGTACATCTCGAACGGATCGCGCCAGGACGGACCCGACCGCAAGGTGAACTCCGGAGACAGATCGTTCTTCATGTCCCGACTATGAGACAGTTCTCACATATTGTCAACGACGAACGATGGCCTCCGCCTCCCGCCCGCGTCAGCGTGACGGGTTCGTCGCCGCCCCGTCGAGCCACAGCGTGTCGCCGGCATCGCGGTGCGGGCCGGACGTCCCGACGTGTTTCGCGCTGATCTTCGGCCCCTTGGTGATGACGTGGACCAGCGCCATGCCGTGTCCACGGCCGAGCCCGTACTCGTCCTTCAGCCATTCGAGAATCGGCCCGGCCTTGGTGCCCGGGCCGAAACCGCGTTCGGCTGCCTGCTCGACGAGTTCGCGTGGGGTGTGCCCGGTCTTGATCTCGATGGTGTCGAGGTATGCCTGGAATGACATGACGGTTCTCCTGTCGTCGGATGCTGTCACCAGTATTGACAGCCGCCGGCACCGAAACTGATCGGTATCAGCCCGAAACGACTCAGGACTGTTCACGACCATGTCGCAGACCAAGAGAGCCGAGACCCCGGTACTCCGGGGTCTCGGCTCACCGAGTGGGCGACGCCTGGCGTCGCGAGGTCAGGCTCGGACCGAGAGGCCGACCTTCTGGAACTCCTTGAGATCGGAGTAACCCGCCTTCGCCATGGACCGGCGGAGGCCGCCGACCAGGTTCAGCAGGCCGTCCGGATCGTCGGACGGTCCGTTCAGCACGGTCTCGAGGGAAGGCCGCTCCTCGTCGATCGCCACCTGCAGCAACGCACCGCGCGGAGTGTCGGGGTGCGCCGCAGCCGACGGCCAGAACCAGCCGCGGCCCGGAGCGGTGTCGGCGGCGGCGAGCGGTGTGCCCAGCACCGCGGCGTCGGCACCGCACGCGATCGCCTTGGCGAGGTCGCCCGAAGTGTGGATGTCGCCGTCGGCGATCACGTGCACATAGCGTCCACCGGTCTCGTCGAGGTAGTCGCGACGGGCCGCGGCCGCGTCGGCGATCGCGGTCGCCATCGGGACCCCGATGCCGAGGACCTCACCGGTCGTGGTGGATCCCTCCGTGGAGCCGTATCCGACGATGACGCCCGCGGCGCCGGTACGCATCAGATGCAGTGCCGTGCGGTGGTCGTGCACGCCTCCGGCGATCACCGGGATGTCGAGGTCGGAGATGAAGGTCTTCAGGTTGAGCGGTTCGGCGACGAGTCCGTCCTCGTGGCCGCGGTCGACCAGCACCACGTGCTCGGCGGAGATGATCGTGCCGTGCACCACCAGAATCTCGGCGCCCGCCTTGATCAGCGCGGGTGTCAGTTCGGGGGCGTGCTGGGGGCTCACCCGGACCGCCGTGGTGACACCGGCCTCCCGCACCCGGGCGACAGCCTGCGACAGCAGGTCGAGGTTGATCGGGGCGCGATGGAGCTCCTGCAGACGACGGATCGCCGCGGACGGGTCCGGATTCTTCTCCGCGATCTCGACCAGCTCGGCGATCTTGTCCTCGACGTGCTCGTGGCGGGCCCAGAGGCCTTCGCCGTTCAGCACGCCGAGCGCACCGAGCTTCCCCATCGCGATGGCCGACTCCGGCGAGCCGAGCGCATCGGTCGGATGGTTCAGGATCGGCGATTCGAAGCGGTATGCATCGATCTGCCATGCGGTCGAGACGTTCTTCGACGACCGCGTCCGCCGGGACGGGATGATCGAGATGTCTTCTAGTTCGTACGTTCGGCGAGCCGTCCGGCCCATGCCGAATTCGACGAGGTCACGCACCATTGCGCCTTTCTAGTGGAAACTCAGGCGAGCGGGGCTGCGGCGGTCGCGCCGCAAACCGGCTCAGCGTGCATAGTAGTTGGGCGCCTCGGCGGTGAGGGTGATGTCATGCGGGTGCGACTCCTTGAGACCCGCTGCGGTGATCTGCACGAACTGCGCGTTCTGCAGGTCGGCGATGGTCTGCGACCCCGTGTAGCCCATGGCCGCGCGGAGGCCGCCGGTGAGCTGATGGATCACCTGCGACAGCGGTCCGCGGAACGGCACCCGACCTTCGATGCCCTCGGGGACCAGCTTGTCCTCGGCGAGCACGTCGTCCTGGAAGTAGCGGTCCTTGGAGTACGACTTGCCCTGGCCACGCCCCTGCATCGCACCCAGCGAGCCCATGCCGCGGTAGCTCTTGAACTGCTTGCCGTTGACGAGGATCAACTCACCCGGCGACTCCTCGGTACCCGCCAACAGCGAGCCGAGCATGGCGGTCGAGGCACCGGCGGCCAGCGCCTTGGCGACATCGCCCGAGTACTGCAGACCGCCGTCGGCGATCACCGGGACATCGGCCGCCTTGCACGCGGCGACGGCCTCGAGGATCGCGGTGATCTGGGGCGCGCCGACGCCCGCGACGACGCGGGTGGTGCAGATGGAGCCGGGGCCGACGCCGACCTTGACCGCGTCGACGCCCGCGTCGATGAGCGCCTGCGCACCCGACCGAGTCGCGACGTTGCCGCCGATCAACTGGACGCGGCCGCCGACCTCCGCCTTGAGCTTGGCGATCATCTCGAGCACCCCGCGCGAGTGGCCATGGGCGCTGTCGACCACGAGCACGTCGACGCCGACCTCGGCGAGGGCGAGCGCGCGATTCCACGCCTCGTCGCCCGCTCCGACGGCCGCGCCCACCAGCAGCCGGCCGTCGGCGTCCTTGGTGGCGTCGGGGTGCTGCTCGGTCTTCACGAAGTCCTTGACCGTGATCAGTCCGGTCAGCTTGCCGTTGCCGTCGACGATCGGCAGTTTCTCGATCTTGTGCCTGCGCAGCAGACCGAGCGCCGCCTCGGCGGAGACGCCCTCGGACGCGGTGATCAGCGGCGCGGGAGTCATCACCTCGGACACCGGCCGGGTCTCGTCGGCCTCGAATCGCATGTCGCGGTTGGTGATGATGCCGACCAGATCGCCGGACGCGTCGACGACGGGCAGACCCGAGATCCGGTACCGCGCACACATCGCGTCGACCTCGGCGAGCGTGTTGGTCGGCAGACAGGTGACCGGGTTGGTGACCATGCCCGCTTCCGAGCGCTTCACGGTCTCGACGGCGGCGGCCTGCGCCTCGATCGAGAGGTTGCGGTGCAGCACGCCCATACCGCCGGCGCGCGCCATCGCGATCGCCATCCGGGCCTCGGTGACGGTGTCCATCGCCGAACTGACGAGCGGGACCCGGAGGGTGATCTCCCGGGTCAGCCTGGACGAGGTGTCCACGGCGTTCGGGACGACATCCGACGCCGCCGGGAGCAGCAGTACGTCGTCGAAGGTGAGGCCGAGCATTGCGACCTTGTCGGGATCATCTCCACCAGTGCGAACCTGCGTCATCTGCACATCGTATCCGCTGTGGATTGAGGAAGCCTGTCCGCCCGGTTATCGGCTACGGTGGAGGACGTGCATGACCAGTTCCCCGGACTCCCGCCGGACCCCTTCGCCGATGACCCGAACGACCCTGCGTCGGCCCTGGACGCGCTCGACCCGGGAATCCCTCTTGACGAGGGTGAACGCACCGCGGTGGAAGAGGATCTCGCCGACCTCGATGTGTACGAACGCCTCCTCGCGCCGCGCGGTGTGCGGGGCCTGGTAGTGATGTGCGAGGACTGTCGCGAAGATCACTACCACGACTGGGACATGTTGCGCTCCAATCTGCGCCAATTGCTCGTGGACGGCACGGTCCGACCGCACGAGCCCGCGGTGGATCCCGAGCCCGACGACTACGTCACCTGGGATTACTGCCGCGGGTACGCCGACGCCTCACTGCGCTATCACGAACGCTACTGATCCGCAGGGGAACGAACTCCGGACACACGAGAGGGACCGTGATCGTCGATCACGGTCCCTCTCGCTGTTCGGACTACCTCGCGGCCCCTCGGGTCAGCGGATGCTCTCCGACGGCGCGGTGGTCGTCACCGACGCCGACGCCGTCGCCGACGACGTGGTGGTCGTCGGCTTGTCCGTGTCCGTCTTGCTCGTGGACGGTTCCTGCGTGGTCGACGGCGCGGTGCTCGGGCTGCTCGAACCGCTGGAGGAGCCCGGCGGCTTCAGCATCACGGTCGGGTCCGGGACGTCGGGGCTGGTGGCGGAGGTCGGCAACGGCAGCGACGGCAGGGACGACAGCGGCGGAATCAGCGCACTCGGGTCCTGCCTGCGCACGTCCTCGATCAGGCTGCGCAGTTGATCGGCCTCGGACTTGTCCTTGAGCGGGCCGATGTCCTTCTCGGCCTTCGCGATCAATTCGCGGGCCTTGACGGTGTCGCCCGCGGCGAGCGCCTTCTTGGCCTCGGCGATGTTCTGCTCGGCGTTCATCCGCGACTGCGTCTGCTGCGCCTGCTCGGAGAACACCACCTGCTTCACCGACCACAGCGGATCGCCGGGCTGTGATCCCTCCGACAGCACGAGCAGGCCGGCACCGGCGACCGCCAGGATGGCGGCGGCACCCGAGACCACCCGGAGCCTGCGCGCCAGTCCGCCGCGACGCTCCCGCTCGTTGGCCCGAGCGATGGCCGTCTCGATGTCGGCGATCGTCGGCGTGCTCGGAACCGGCCCGGCCAACGACTCCGCGCGCCACTGCGCGAGCAGACCGGCGAGCCGGTACTCGGCGTCGTCGCCGATCCGGGCGGCCCTGCCTGCCGCGAGATCGTCGATGAATTCGTCGTCGTGGTGCACCGCGCCCACGTCGATGGGACCGGTAGGCATTTCGTCCTCCGTCATCGACGTTCACCTCCTGGGGTCATGAGTTTCTTGAGCTTGGTGAGCGCCCGATGCTGTGCCACTCGCACCGCTCCCGGGCTGCTGCCGACCATGTCCGCGGTCTCCTCAGCGGAGAGACCGACGACGAGCCGAAGCACCAGAATCTCGCGTTGCTTCTCGGGAAGGGTGCCGAGAAGATCTCGCATCTGCCTCGAGGCATCTGATTCGAGGGCAGCCTGTTCCGGCCCGTTCGAGAAGTCGAGCGAGTCGGGGACGTCTTCTACCGGATCTGACTTCACGCGGGCCGCCGAACGCATCGCGTCGGCGACCTTGTGCGAGGCGATGCCATAGACGAACGCCATGAAGGGACGCCCCCGGTCTTCGTACCGGGGCAACGCCGTCATCACCGCCATCAACACCTCCTGAGCCACGTCGTCAGCGGAGAACAAGTGTCGTTCTCCGGCACCGATTCGTCCTCGGCAGTAGCGCAGGACTGGTTCCCGCACACTGTCGAGCACTGAGGTCAGCGCAGCGCGGTCACCATCGGCCGCCGCACGGACCGCCTGGCCCAACGCATCACCTGTAAGTTTCATCGCCGCTTAGGTGCCCGGGTGTTACGCATTCGGGAGACTACTGACCGCGGTGCGCCGTGTGGTTCGCCTAGATCAGTCATCAATCAAGCGTACCGAGCCGCGTGCGCCGAACCCGCCAAGGGCGCGAAGCCCATGCCCAGGCCGATGAGTTTCTCCTGGATGGCGGCCACCGCCCGGCTCTGCTCGTCCCGGTCGGCGGCGAACGAGGCAAGCATGCTGCGTGCTGCCCACTCCAGCGGCGCCAGTCCGGCCGCCGCGCAGTCGCCTGCGACGTTCCGCGCCGTCTGCTCCGCCGCCTCGACCCGGCCCGAGGCCGCGTCGGCGGCAGCGGCGATCAGTGCGGTCTTGAGCCGATGGCGCACCGACGGTGCCTCGGCGGACAACTCGAGCGCCCGCGCCGCGAGGTCCGTGGCGTCGGACCGGCCGGTGTACAGGGCCAGTTCGGTACGCACCCACGCCAGGCGCAGTGCCGGACGGCCGTCGAGCACCCAGTTCCCGCGGGCCGCCGTCGATACTGTGCCCGCCGATTCTGCCGCCGCGCGTTCCAGGAGCCGGGCCGAGCCGGCGAAGTCGCCGATCCCCAACCCGTCCGCGGCCAGCCCGACGAGGGCGTCCACTCGAGCGACGGCGGCCCAGCGGCTCTCCTCCGCTCCCGCGCTCACCGCGACGCGCAGTGCCGCACCGTCATCGGCTCGCGCGTACCCGTGACCCCCGGCCTGCCGCGTGAGCGACGCGCGAGTCGCCAGTGCCAGTGCGGTGACCCCGGCGCCGGTGGCCGGATCGGCGAGCAGGTCGGCGATCAGCGCACGCGCCGCGGCGGCCCTGCCGAGCGCCCCGAGCCGAACCGCACGCGCCCAGCGATCGCCCCCCGGCGGACACTCCGGCGGCGCGTCGACGCCGAATGCGTCGTTCCACTGATCCGACATTCGCAATTCACCTTTCACTACCGGCGCCTGCGCGCAGAATGAAGATTTCATTTCGACTAACAAAAGATGATCACGTGGAAGCAGAATTGCCGCAGTCGACAACTCCCGTTATCTCCGACGTAACCTTCGTACGATTGCAGTCCATCCTCCCACCGAGGCGCCGCGCCGTTCGACCGGCCCGGCGCCTCCGCCCTCGATCAACAAAATCGCAGGTAAAGGGCGACATAGAGTCGGAGTATCCGTCGCCCGCCGAGACCGCCGTGGTCCCCGTCACGTCACCGGGCGTTCACTTGTTCGCTTTTAATCGCAGTGATTCGAGACCGGAGAACGAGTTGACTCGCTTTTCCGGACGCACATACCGTGAGCGTCGTAGGTAAGAGCGTTTCTCATTCAGGAGCGAAGATTGACGACCACAATCGACAGACTGCCCGGCCCCAACTCCGACTTCTGGGACTGGCAGATGCAAGGCAGATGCCGAGGGCTCGAATCGTCGGTCTTCTTTCACCCCGAGGGTGAGCGCGGCCAGGCGCGGATGCAGCGCGAACGGCGCGCCAAGCAGGTCTGCGCCGACTGCCCCGTGCTGCAGCAGTGTCGTGCGCACGCCCTGCGTGTGGACGAGCCGTACGGGATCTGGGGCGGCCTCACCGAGTCCGAGCGGAATCTGATGCGGCGACGCAATCCCCGGCGCCTGGCCGGCTGAGCGTCCCGGGGCGCGGTCGCTGTGCGAGACCCGAACGCCCCGGACATCGAGCCTCAGACAGCGATCAGCCCCGGTTGAGATCGAACTCAACCGGGGCTGATCTGTGTCTGTCCGCCGACTGGCGTCAGCCGACCACCGCGAGGATGTCGCGGGCCGACAGGATCAGGTATTCCTGACCTGCGTACTTGATCTCGGTGCCGCCGTACTTGCTGTAGATGACGACGTCGCCTTCCTTGACGTCGACCGGGATACGGTTGCCCTGATCGGTGACGCGGCCTTCGCCGACAGCGATGACCTTGCCCTCCTGCGGCTTCTCCTTGGCCGAATCCGGGATGACCAGGCCGGAAGCAGTGGTGGTCTCAGCCTCGACGGCCTGAACGAGGATCTTGTCCTCAAGCGGCTTGATGTTCACGCTCGCCACGATGTCAGTTCCTTTTCCTTCATGTAACTGATGGGAAGTTCGCGGCACCGGGTCGCTTTGCCACGTCGTCGCGGGTGCCGCGGCGCTGCATTTCGGATGCCAACTAGCACTCTACCCATGAGAGTGCCAGCACATCAAGGGCCCCGGCGTCCGAGCCGGTCGCGGCAGCTCAGAGCTTGCTGATCTGCACGCTCATCCCGGGATCGGTCGCCACGGTGAGAGGCGACGGAGGGGCGCCGCCGCCGATCACGTGGGCTCCCAGGGTGGCGACCATGACGCCGTTGTCGGTGCACAACCTCGGCTTCGGCACGCGCAGTTCGATACCCGCGGCGGCGGTCCGCTCGGCCGCGAGCGACCGGATCCGCGAATTGGCGGTCGCACCGCCGCCCAAGACCAGGGTGCCGACGCCGCGATCACGGCATGCGCGCAGCGCCTTGGCGGTCAGCACATCCGCGACCGCCTCCTGGAACGACGCGGCGACGTCGGGCACCGACACGGGGGCACCCGACCGGACCCGGCCCTCCACGTATCGCGCGACGGCCGTCTTGAGACCGCTGAAGGAGAAGTCGTACGGCGCGTCACGGGGCCCGGTCATGCCGCGCGGGAACGTGATCGCGGCGGGATCGCCGTCACGGGCGGCCGCATCGAGTGCGGGACCCCCCGGGTAACCGAGATCCAGCAGCCGCGCCACCTTGTCGAAGGCCTCCCCCGCGGCGTCGTCGACGGTGGTGCCCATTTCGACGATCGGCTGTGACAGGTTCTGCACACCGAGCAGATGCGTGTGCCCGCCGGAGACCAGCAGCGCCACCGCGGGCGGCATCGGACCGTGCTCGAGGGTGTCGACCGCGACATGTCCGCCGAGGTGATTGACCGCGTACAGCGGCACATCCCAGGCCAGCGCGTACGCCTTGGCCGCGGCGACGCCGACCAGCAGGGCTCCGGCGAGCCCCGGTCCGATCGTCACCGCGATGGCGTCGGGCCGGTCGATCCCGGCCGCCTCACGCGCCCGCTGCATCGTCGGGACCATCGCCTGCAGGTGGGCCCGCGAGGCGACCTCCGGGACCACGCCGCCGTACCGCGCGTGCTCGTCCACCGACGATGCCACTTCATCGGCCAGCAGCGTCGCCGTCTCGCCGTCCCATTCGACGACACCGACTCCGGTCTCGTCGCAGGAGCTCTCGATACCCATCACGATCATGAGGTCGCGTGCCCTTCCGGCCGGTGATTGCCCGGTTCGTCGTTACTGTGTTCGTCGCCGCTGTGTTCGTCGCCGCTGTGTTCGTCGCCGGCCCGGCGCGCGGCGCGCACCATCGTGTACGCGTCCGCGCCGGACGGCTGATAGTAGTTGCGTCGCACTCCCGCCACCTCGAATCCGCTGCGCTCGTACAGCGCGATCGCCGGGACGTTGTCGGTGCGCACTTCCAGGAATACCGGCGCGTGGACGGCGTCGGCAACCCGCAGCAACGCGTCGAGCAGAGCCCGCCCGTAGCCGCGCCCCTGGCAGGCGGCGTCGACCGCGATGGTGTGCACCTCGCACTCGTGGTCGCCGGCACGGCCCAGCACGCTGATACCCGCGTAGCCGGAGACCGGGACGCCCGGGGCGGTGCGCACCGCGAAGTAGGTGTTGTGCGGCGCCCGCAGTTCGGCGACGAAGCCGGTCAGCGGCCACGGCGAATCCGTGGCGAAGAGTTCCCGCTCGATCTCGGCACATCGGGCCAGGTCGGAGGGAGTCAGTTCGTCGACGACCGGGCCGGGGCCCTCACTCATGTGTCGCCGAGGGCAGCAGCGACTTGCGCTTCTGGTCCTTGAGTTCGACGGCGTCCGGGCGGCGCAGGTACAACGGCGTCAGAGGCTCGGCCGGAGCCCGAGCGGTGAGTCGCTCGGCGGCGACGGCGACCAGCGAGGCCGGGGTCGGTGTGACCAGGTCGGCGCCCGCCGCGCCGAAGCGCTCGGTGAATCTGCTCTCCCCCACCACGTCGGAGAGCGTGCGACCCGCCAGTTCCGCGACCAGCGTGTCGGGTGAGTCGACGGCCGGTCCCGCGACACGCCGACCGGCCTCGTACAGCGCCCAGTACACCTCGCGGCGACGGGCATCGGTGAGCACCAGTCGCGTCCCCGCCTCCGGCGCAGGCGTGCCGCGGTCGATCGCATCGAGGGTGCACACTCCGTAGGCGGGAAGGCCGAGCGCGTCGGCGTACGCCGCTCCGGTGGCCATTCCGACGCGCAGCCCAGTGAACGGTCCGGGACCGCAACCGACGACCACGGCGTCGAGGGCGTCGCCCGCCACACCCGCCTCGGCGAGCACGTCCCGCATCAGGGTCGTGAGCACTTCGGCGTGACGGCGCTGATCGGTCACGATCCGCTCCGCGAGCGTCACGGGCCCCTCGTCGCGCAGTTCCACCACGCCGGTCACCACGGCGGAAGTCGCGGTGTCCAGCGCCAGAGCCCGAATCGGCGGCTGCGCGGTCATCGGTTCACCCACTCCCAGGTCGCATGTCGTGTCTCGGTGTCGTCGTCGCGGCGCAGCCGGACGATCAGGTATTCGTCGACGAGTCGCTCCACGACGCCTTCGCCCCATTCGACCACGACCACGCTGTCGTCGAGGTCGGTGTCGAGATCGAGGGCGTCCAGATCGTCCAGGCCGCCCAGCCGGTAGGCGTCGACGTGGACCAGGCCGGTGCCGCCGGGCACGCCGGGAGCGTGCTGACGGGCGATGATGAAGGTCGGCGACGAGACACGGCCGGCCACGCCGAGCCCGGCGGCGATACCGCGCGTCAGCGCCGTCTTCCCCGCACCGAGCGGACCGTCGAGGATCACCAGATCCCCCGGGCCGAGGTCGGCGGCGAGCTCGCGGCCGAGGTCTTCGGTGTCGGCCACCTCGGGCAGGTCGCGGGTTCCGGAGGTGCGCTGCGGCGTCATCCCTGTCGCTCCGATCGTGCGTGCTTGTCCGAACGCGCGCGGCCGGAGAGCCGCCACGGCAGCACCGGCCGGCCCAGCGCCAGGCGCGACCGCGAGACCAGGTCGTCGATGGCGTCGGTGACCAGCTCCGGGTCCTCCATGGGGAGCATGTGCCCGCAGCCCTCCGCGATGACCATGCGGGAGTCGTGACCGAGCTGTCCGTACATGCTCAGTGAGTTCGGCAGCGGCGTCAGCCGGTCCTCGTCGCCGCACATCACCACCGTCGGTACCTGAGCGAGCACCGGCAGCGCCGTCGCCTCGTCGTGGCTCTCCAAGACGTGCAGGAAGTTCACCATGGTCGCGATCGACGTGTTCTGAATCATCGACTCGACGGCGTGGCCGGCGCGCGGGCTGTAGTGGTCGTGGCCGAAACTCGCCGCGACGAGCACCGGTTCCACCGCCCGGCGCGTGATCCCCCGGCCGGCCTGCACGGCGCCCGGGATGTAGCGGACCGACAGGCGCAGCGCATCGACGATCGGGTTGTTGAGTCCTTCGCCGAGCCCGGCCTCGGTGATGCCCCTGGCCGCCGTGGAGACCAGTGCGACGCCCGCGATGCGCCCGCTGTGAGAGAACATCCGCGAATGACGTCGCGCGAACGACATGATCGACATCCCGCCCATCGAATGGCCCACCAGAACCACCGGTCCGGTCGGCGCCATCGTGCGGATCACCGCGGCGAGGTCGTCGCCGAGCTGCGCCATCGTAGAGCTCTCGGCGGACGCCGGGTCGCTCGCTCCGTGGCCGCGCTGGTCGTAGAAGACCATCTTGATGTGCCTGCCCGCCCAGCGCTCGGCGAGACCGAACCGCTGGAAGTGCCAGGCCGCCATCCGCAGGGTGAACCCGTGCACGAAGACCACGGTCAGCTCGGGCGTCGCGGTGCGCCCCCACTTGCGGTCGCCGCGCACGTCGGGACCGCCGGTGAGCACCGTGCGGACCGCGAGACACACGCCGTCGTCGGCGGTGACCGTCGCAGCTTCGTCGGCGTAGATCGCTTTGAAATCGACGCCCGCGTGCGGATCGATCCGCCCGTCGGCCTTGCGGAGCTTGCGGCGGCGGAAGGCGCCGCCCGCCGTCACCGCGCCGAGCGAGCGCGCCTCCGACAGTCCCGAGCGCCATGCGGCCTTCCGTCGCGGCTTCGCACGCTCGCGGTCAGGCATCGACGTCTCCCCCGGGACCGCCGACATACCGTCGCACCGCGCGCGAACCGATTCGGGAGATGATCTCGTAGTCGATCGTGCCGATGGTGTCGGCCCAGTCGGTCGCGGTCGGCACCGGCGCGCCGCCCGCGGCGCCCGCGGGTCCGAACAGCACGGCCCTGTCGCCCTCGGCGACGCCGCCGCCGTCCGGTCCGAGGTCGATCACCAGCTGATCCATGCAGACCCGCCCGACGTTCGGGAAGATCCGGCCGTTCACGTGCACGCCGAACCGGCCGGACAGCAGGCGCGGAACTCCGTCCGCGTAGCCCGCGGGCACCACGCCGAGAACGGTGTCGGCGGGAGCGACCCACGTGTGGTTGTAGGAGACGCCCTGCCCGGCCGGAATCCTCTTGACCAGCGAGATCCGCGTCTCCAGCGTCATCGCCGGAATCAGCCCGAAGTCGCCGATGTCCGGGACCGGCGAGTAGCCGTAGATCGACAGTCCCGGACGGACCGCGTCGCGCGCCAGGTCGGGCCGGGTGAGCGCCGCCGGAGAGTTCGCGATGTGCACCAGCTGCGGCCGTACGCCGCGCGCACGCAGGTCGGCGACGGCATCGTCGACACGCTGCGCCTGCTGTGAGTTGAGCGGATGGTCGGGCACGTCGCCGAAGGCGAGATGACACATCACACCGTGCAGGCTGATCGCGCCCTCCGCACATGCGGCAGCCACCGCGTCGGCGGTCTGCGCCCATTCCTCCGGGCTGACGCCGCTGCGCGCGAGCCCGGTGTCGAGCTTCACCGTCACCGTGGCGGTCCGGCCGAGTCTGCGCGCCTGCGCCAGCACCAGCTCCAGTTGCCGAGGCGAGGAGACGGCGATGTCGATCCCGTCGGCGATCGCCCCGGCGAAATCGGCCTCCGCGGTGTGCAGCCAGGCGATCAGGTGCCCGTCGATGCCGGCGGCGCGCAGTGCGCGGGCCTCGCTGATCTGCGCCACACCGAGCGCGATGGCACCCGCTCCGATCGCGGTGCGGCCGACGGCGACCGCCCCGTGCGCGTAGCCATCGGCTTTGACCACCGCGATCACATCGGAGCCCGAGCGCTCCCGCAGGACGCCCACATTGTGGGCGATGGCGTCGAGATCGACAGTGGCGTAGAGGTTAGCGTGCGAGTCCATCGCACCTATTCTCGCAAATCCAGCAGACGGCGGAGCGTCGGCGCGACCGCGTCGCGCAACGCGGCGGCGCTGATCGGCGCTCCTCCGCTCGCGAGCGCGGCGGCGCGCGCGTGCACCCGGGCCGCGCAGACGCCGGCCGAACGAGCGGGGAGTCCCGCCGCCAACAACGATCCGGCGATGCCGGTGAGCACGTCGCCCGCCCCGGCGGTCGCGGCCCAGGACGACTCCGCGTCGTTGCCGCTGACCCGACCGTCCGGGTCGGCCACCAGGGTGATCCGGCCCTTGAGCAGCACCGTCACCCCGAGCCTCTCGGCCAGGCCGCGCACTGCGCTCAGCCGGTCCGGCCCCGGTTCGGCTCCGGCGAGCCGGGCGAACTCCCCGGCGTGCGGCGTCAGCAGCGTCGGTGCGGTCCGATCCGCCAGAAGCTCGGGCGCACGCGCCAGCACGGTGAGCCCGTCGGCGTCGACCAGTGTCGGAAGGTCGGTCCCGAGCACATCTGCCAGTAGATCGTGTGCTTGCTCACCCGTGCCGATTCCGGGGCCGATCGCCCACGCCTGGACTCGCCCGGCATCGGCGACGGTGGACGCCGCGACCACCTCCGGCGACTTCGCCAGCACCTCGTCGACCGCCGGACCGACGTAGCGGGTCATGCCCGATGTGGCGGCCACCGCGGCCGAGGTGGCGAGCACCGCAGCCCCCGGGAACACCGCGGACCCGGCGATCACGCCGACCACGCCCTGCGAGTATTTGTCGTCGCCCGGCCCGGGAAGCGGCCACAGCGCGGCCACCTCCGCATCGCTCGGACTGGTCACCTGTGCAGCCGGTACCGGGATGCCGATGTCGGCCACCACCACCCGGCCGCAGGCCGGCGCGGCGAGCAGGTGGGCGAGCCTCGGCGCCCCGAAGGTCACGCACACGTCGGCCCGCACCGACGGTGTGTTCACCACGCCGGTGTCGGGATCGACGCCAGACGGAAGGTCGACGGAGAGCACCGCCGCGCCCGTGTCCGCGATCCGCGCGAAGACCTCCGCAGCCGGCGGTCGCAGCGGGCCGCGGCCGCCGAGCCCCACCACGGCGTCGACGGCGATGTCGAGTTCGTCCGGCACGGTGGCGCTCACGCGGCCGCCGGCGCTCCGGAACGCCGCCAGGCCCGCACCGTGCGCGTGATCGGGATCGAGCAGGAGTGCGTCGACTCTGACGCCGCGCCGCCGCAGACGAACTCCGGCGTAGAGCGCGTCGCCGCCGTTGTTTCCCGCGCCGACCACCAACAGCGCGCGCCGGCCGTAGACACCGCCGGTCCGCGCTCGCAGTTCGGCGCTCACCTGCGCCGCCACCGCATTCGCGGCCCGGGCCATCAGCACACCACCGCTGAGCAGATCGCCGGTCGCGGCTTCGGCGTCCCGGATCTGCGCGGCGGTGTAGTAGCCGGTCACCACGAGGTCCTCATCGCTATTCGACGGTGACGGACTTGGCCAGGTTCCGCGGCTTGTCGACGTCGTAGCCGCGCGCCTGGGCGACGGTGGCTGCGAACACCTGCAACGGGACCGTCGAGACCAGCGGTTGCAGGAGGGTCGCGGTGTGCGGGATCGGGATCAGATGGTCGGCGACCTCCGCCGCCGCGGTGTCCGTGGCCTCGGCGATCACGATCGTACGGGCACCGCGCGCCTGGATCTCGCGGATGTTGCTGATCATCTTGGAGTGCAGCAGGGCCCGGCCCTCGGGGGACGGCATCACCACGATCACCGGCAGCCCGTCTTCGATCAGGGCGATCGGGCCGTGCTTCAGCTCGCCTGCCGCGAAACCCTCGGCGTGGATGTACGCGAGTTCTTTGAGTTTGAGCGCGCCTTCCAGCGCCACCGGGTAGCCGACGTGCCTGCCGAGGAACAGGATCGTGTCGGCCGAGGCGAGGCCGCGGGCGAGCTCTCGGACGGGCTCCATCTGCTCGAGCACCTTCTCGACCGCGGCCGGGATCTGTTCCAGTGCCTCGAACTCGCGGGTCACCTCGTCGGCGTACTTGGTACCGACAGCCTGGGCCAGTGCGAGGCCCACCATGTAGGCCGCGGCGATCTGCGCGAGGAAGCACTTGGTGGACGCGACCCCGATCTCGGGGCCGGCGTGGGTGTAGAGCACGGCGTCCGATTCGCGCGGGATCTGCGCGCCGTTGGTGTTGCAGATCGCCAGGACGCGGGCCTTCTGGTCCTTGGCGTGGCGTACGGCCTCCAGGGTGTCGGCGGTCTCGCCGGACTGGCTGATCGCCACCACCAGCGTCGACCGGTCGAGCACCGGGTCGCGGTAGCGGAACTCGCTGGCGAGTTCCACCTCGACGGGCAGTCGGGTCCAGTGCTCGATCGCGTACTTGGCGATCAGTCCGGCGTGGTAGGCGGTGCCGCAGGCGACGACGAAGACCTTGTCGACGTCGCGCAGGTCCTGATCGCTCAGGCGCTGTTCGTCGAGCACGATCCGGCCGTTGCGGAGGTGACCGATCAGGGTGTCCGAGAGCGCCGCGGGCTGCTCGGCGATCTCTTTGAGCATGAAGTAGTCGTAGCCGCCCTTCTCCGCGGCGGCCAGGTCCCAGTCGATGTGGAACGGGGTGCCGCCGGTCGGGTTGCCGTCGAAGTCGGTGACCGCATAGGTGTCGGCGGTGATGACCACGACCTCGTCCTGACCGAGTTCGATCGCGTCGCGGGTGTGCTCGATGAACGCCGTCACGTCGGAGGCCACGAACATCTCGCCGTCGCCGACCCCGACGACCAGCGGGGTGGACCGGCGTGCGGCGACGATGGTGTCCGGGTGGTCGGCGTGGGTGAAGACCAGGGTGAAGGCGCCCTCCAGACGCCGCAGCGTGGCGTACGCGGCGGCCACGAAATCGCCCGCGTGCCGGCCCGACGCGTATTCGCGCTCCATCAGATGCACCGCGGTCTCGGTGTCTGTGTCGGAGGAGAATTCGATGCCGGAGTCTTCGAGCTCGGCACGCAGCGGCGCGTAGTTCTCGATGATCCCGTTGTGCACGACGGCGATCTTGTGGTCGGTGCTGAGGTGCGGGTGCGCGTTGCGATCGGTCGGTTGACCGTGCGTGGCCCAGCGCGTGTGGCCCATACCGGTGTGACCGGTGAGCGCCGCACGGCCGACTTCAGCGATCTGCTTGTCGAGGTTCTCCAGCCGGCCGGCCTTCTTCTCGACCGTCACCGCACCGTTGCCGTCCAGGATCGCCACGCCGGCCGAATCGTAGCCGCGGTACTCCATCCGGCGGAGGGCGTCCACGACGATGTCGAGCGCGTCGCGCTTGCCCACATATCCCACGATTCCACACATGGGTACCAAGAATAGCGTCAGGCGGAGCGTGGTTTAGCGCCGAGCAACTGGGACACGGTGTCCAGTTCGGGACGGTCGGCGGACTCGAGGTCGACGGCGAGCGCGTCGCCCATGGTGAGCTCGGGGTCGGAGAAGGCGGCGTACTTCTCGTCGCCGGTCAGCCGATGCAGGAAGAAGCCGGTCAGCTGCGCCCGAACCGCCTTGTGGACGGCTCGATCGGCGCCGTTGATGCCGATGAGGGACTTGACCGAGGGCGTCTCGACGAGGTCGCCCGCGTCCGCTCCGGGGAGTGTGCGCAACACCACATCGCCTGCGACGTTCTCCGCCAGGTCGAGTGCGTTGCCGGTCATCGACGCCAGGTGTCCGCTGCCTGCCAGCACCAGCGACGGCACCCGGACGGTCGCGGCCGCGGCAGGCAGGTCGGCGGTGGTGGGCGCGGGGAACACGGTCGCCAGCGCCTTGACGTTCATCGGCGGCCTGCCCAGCAGCACGGCGTCGGATGCGGCCCGGACCGCGGCGGCGGCACCGAACCCGTGTCCGGCGAGCCCGATCCGGTTCGGATCGACGCGGACCCGGCCGGTGCCGAGTTGCACGCTGCCGGCGACGGTCGCCGCGGCGCGCAGGTCGGTGCCCAGGGAGATGTCGGACGGGAACGGGCCCCGGCTGCCGTCGGGCGCGGCCGCCACGATGCCCCATGAGGCGAGGTGGAACAGCAGATCCCGGTAGCGGGCACTTCCCACCAGCCAGCCGTGCGCGAACGCCACTGCCGGAAGGTCGCTGCCGGTGCGCGGTGCGAAGATCTGACCGGACATGCCGACTATCCCGAGATCGCCGCGATCGACCTTGTTGGGTCCGCGGCGCGCGAGTTCCTTCATCAGCTTGTCGGGCGGAGGCGCCACGACCTTGTTGTTCCCGAACACGGCTCCCACCCTATGACATCGATCGCGGATAGGGACTCGGTGCCGACCGATCACCGTCCGCGCGTGCGCGGCCGCGCCGCGTCGAGTCCTGCGGCCAGCATCAGCCGCCCGAGCACGGCGTCGGCCGCATCGGCGTCGGCGCGCAGCCGGGCGCGGAGCCGCTGGACGCGCACCGGATCCTCGCGGGGTGCGGGCGCCGCCGCTGCCAAACGGTCGCGGTAGCGTCGGCCGGCCTGTTCGAACCCGCTCGCGGATTCGGCGGACAATGCCTCGAGTCGGTTCTCCGGAGACGTCACCGCAGATCCGCCAGTACGAGTTCGCCCGCCGAGCCGGTGTCGGTCGTCCATGCCGAGGCCACCTCCGCGAGGGCTGCGGCGATGGCGTCGGCGGCCAGCGCCCCCGCGGAGTCGGCGTAGTCAAGACGCGCATGCACTTCGGCTCGCAGTTCGCCTTCGGTGACCGCGCCGGCATTCAGAGCGGCAGGTACCGCGTCGAGGTCCACCCCGCCCAGCCTGCGACGGGACACCGTCTCCAGTACCGCCGCGTGGCGTGCGAGCACCTCTTCGAGGACCCGAGCGGCGTGGGTGGTCACGGCCGCCCCCTGCGTCAGCCGGCTCCGCAGATCGGCGACGTCGCCTGCCACCACCCGTACCGCGCTGCCCGCCGCGTGTCCGGATCTGCCGGACCATTCCCCGACCGTTGTCGCCGTCGCACCCGCTGCTCCCTCCGCGCGGGCGAGGCGGTCGGCCAGGTCGCTCAACCGTTGCGCATCCGCCACGAATGCCGGCATCCGAAACTCGTCCACCGCTGAATGAGGCCGGCGTACGGCCGCCTCGTCCACCGCGGTCAGGCCCAGTTCCCGGCAGGCGGCGATCACCGTCGCGAAACCGTCCGCGCACGAGCCCGTCATGCCGGCCGGCCCGTCGCCCACGACGCCGCGGCCGACTCCGCGTCGGCGAACGCCGCACCGGCCCGCCCCAGATCCGCGGCCACCGCGTCCACCGCGACTCCGCAGCCACGGAGCCGGGCGGCGAGATCGAGGAGCCGGTCCAGCGTGGCGTCCGCCGCACGACGCGGCGGACCGTGATCGGCCCAGTCGCACATCCCGCCGCCGTCGAGTTCCGCGGCGCATTCCGCGAGCGTCGTCACGATGTGCTGCTGGGCGGCGGTGAAGTCCGCGAGTTGGTCCAGATCGACGTGGATCGAGTCATTGCTTCCGGCGTCCATGCCTATTGGACGCACGCGCCGCCCGCACGGTTCCGCGACACGCCGAAAATGTCGCGTCCCCGACCGGGTCGGGCGTGTCTATCGCGGGGTGCTGGTCAGACGCCCGCGACCACAGCGGCCACGCGTTCGGCGATTCCGCGCGCCGACTCGGGGGTCTGCGCCTCCACCATCACCCGGACGAGTTGCTCGGTTCCCGACGGACGCAGCAGGATGCGCCCGCATCCGTCCAGTTCGGACTCGGCGGCCGCTACCGCGCTGAGCACCTCTTCGGCGACTGCGACGGCGTGTTTGTCGGAGACGGGGACGTTGATGAGCTCCTGCGGCAGAACCGTCATCACCCCGGCCAGATCGGCCAAGCGCTGTCCGGTCTGCGCCACCCGCGCGGCGAGCATGAGACCGGTGAGCACTCCGTCGCCGGTGGTTCCGACGGCCGGGACCACGATGTGGCCGGACTGCTCACCGCCGAGGGCGTAACCGCCCGAGCGCAGTTCCTCGAGGACGTAGCGGTCGCCCACGCCCGTCACCTTGAGCTCGATTCCCGCGCTCTTCATCGCCAGGTGCAAGCCGAGGTTGCTCATGACGGTGGCCACGAGGACGCCGTCGGTCAGGTGGCCCGCCTCGTGCATCGCCAGCGCCAGGATCGCCATGATCCGGTCGCCGTCGACCACCGAACCGGTCGAGTCGACCGCCAGGCACCGGTCGGCGTCACCGTCATGGGCCAGGCCGAGGTCGGCGCCGTACTCCAGGACGGCGGCCTGCAGTTTGTCCATGTGCGTGGAGCCGCACCCGTCGTTGATGTTGAGGCCGTCGGGCTCGGCGTGGATCGCGATGACCTTGGCGCCGGCGGCCTCATACGCGCGGGGAGCCACATGGGACGCCGCACCGTGTGCGCAGTCGACCACGAGCGTCAACCCGTCGAGCGAGGTCGGGACCGACTCGGCCAGATGAGCGAGGTAGCGTTCGGCGGCGTCCTGGGCGTCGCGGATCCGGCCCACACCGGCGCCGGTGGGACGGGGCTGGTCGGCGTGCATCGCCGCCTCGATCTCGTCCTCGACGTCGTCGGGGAGTTTGTGGCCGCCCGCGGCGAAGAACTTGATGCCGTTGTCGGGCATGGGATTGTGCGAGGCGGAGATCATCACTCCGAAATCCGCCCGATAGTCAGCCGTCAGAAAGGCGACGGCCGGGGTGGGGACCACTCCCACCCGGATGGCGTCGGCGCCCGCCGCGGCCAGACCGGCGCACAGCGCGGCCTCCAGGAGTTCGCCGGAGGCGCGGGGGTCACGTCCGACGACGACGCGCGGACGGGAACGAGCGTTTGCACCGAGAACGCGAACGGCGGCCGAGGCCAGGGCCAACGCCAGCTCTGCGGTGAGCTGGTCGTTGGCCCGGCCTCGGACGCCGTCGGTGCCGAAAAGGCGAGCCACAGTAGCCGAAGCGATCAGCGCTTGCTGTACTGCGAGGCCTTGCGGGCCTTCTTCAGGCCGTACTTCTTACGCTCCACAGCACGCGCGTCGCGGGTCAGGAAGCCGGCCTTCTTCAGTGCCGGACGATCCTCGGGGCTGACCTCGATGAGGCCGCGCGCGATGGCCAGACGCAGCGCGCCCGCCTGACCCGACGGGCCGCCGCCGACCAGGCGAGCGTGGATGTCGAAGGCGTCGGTGCGCTCGACGGTGACGAGCGGAGCCTTGATGAGCTGCTGGTGCACCTTGTTCGGGAAGTAGTCCTCGAGGGTGCGGCCGTTGAGCGTGAACTCGCCGGTGCCGGGCACCAGGCGGACCCGGACGATGGCCTCCTTGCGGCGGCCCACGGTCTGGATCGGGCGGTCGAGCACGACCGGTCCGCGAGTGGCGGTCTCGGTCTCGACGACCTCGACGGACTCCGTGGTGTAGCTGCCGTCCTCGTTCAGGGTCTCTTCTTCGATGACCTCGACGTCGACGTCGTTCAGGTTCTCGTTGGTCACTGGGCCACCTGCTTGATCTCGTAGTTGACCGGCTTCTGCGCGGTGTGCGGGTGGTTGGGGCCCGCGTAGACCTTGAGCTTGCCTGCGATGGCGTTGCCCAGCTTGTTCTTCGGGAGCATGCCCTTGACGGCGCTCTCGACGACGCGCTCGGGCTTGGTGGCCAGGAGCTCACCGATGCTCTGGGACTTCAGGCCGCCCGGGTGACCCGAGTGGCGGTAGAGACGCTTGTCGGTCAGCTTGTTGCCGCTGACGGCGACCTTCTCCGCGTTGATGATGATGACGTAGTCGCCGCCGTCGACGTGCGGGGCGAACGTGGGCTTGCCCTTGCCGCGGAGCAGGTTGGCGCTCGCGACGGCGAGGCGGCCGAGCACCACGTCGGTGGCGTCGATGACGTACCACTCGCGGGTCACGTCACCGGCCTTCGGGGTGTAGGTAGGCACAGTAGTCCTCTTTTGAACTCGTTTGCTGCTGGTCAGGCACTTCTGCAGAGCGTGCTCCCGGCGACCAGTGGGGACCCGGGCACTCTGTTGACGCAGGGCACCAGCGATCTAGCTTACGCGGGCTCGTCGACGCGGGTCAAAACGCGCGTCCGGCTGGGTCCGTATCGTCGATAGCATGACTTCAGTGATCAGCATCGGTCCCGGCGACGGCGCCCTCACCCTGCGCACCGGCGTCGCCGGGCGGGCGGCGCGGACCGGCCACAGCTTGACGATCGGGTTCGACGCGTGGCGAGCCGACATCGCCTTCGACGGCGACACTCCGGTCTCCGTGGCGCTGCGGGTGGACGTCGACTCCCTGCAGGTGCTCTCGGGCGAGGGCGGGCTGACTCCGATGACCGGTCCGGAACGGCTGGTCGCGCGCGCCAACGCTCTCAAGTCGCTGAAATCGTCCGCCTTCCCCGAGATCGTCTTCCGAGCCGGCGGCGTGTCGGCGAGCGGCGACGGCTACCGGTTGTCGGGCGATCTGACGATCTGCGGAGTCACCGAGCCCCACACCGTCGACGTGGCGGTGGACGGCAGCACCGTCTCCGGGCAGTCCGCGGTGACGCAGACGACGTTCGGGATCAAGCCGTATTCGCTGATGATGGGCGCCCTGAAGGTGGCCGACGAGGTGGTCGTGACGCTGGAGGCGTCGGTCACCGTCTCCTAATCGCTCACCACACGCAGCGAACCCACGGCCCCGCGGCACGGACCGTCCACCGACTCCTCCCCCGTGCCCGTCTGACAACCGATGCTGACCTGCGTGCCGCTCTCGACGGCCACGTACCAGGCCACGGGAGAACCCGACGCCGGCGTCTCGCGATACCCGATGACGCGACGGCCCGCATAGCTCACGTCGGCCGCGAACTCGGCCACCGCGTCGTCCCCGCGCTGCGCGATGCGGTTCCGCAGGCTCTCCGCGACCGTCGCGACGGTGGAACCGCCCCGCAGCCGCGAGACGACGACGATCAGCCGCCTGCCGTCGTCGGGGGCCGCGAACACCGTGCGGCTTCCGGCGGTCGCATCGTCCCCGTCACTGCGCCGCCACTGGCCCGGAACGGCGAGTTCGGCCCGGCCCACCTGGACCGTCTGCTGCGCGGACCGCTCCGGCCGCGGCCAATGCGCCCACCCGGCGGTCGCGGCTGCGGCCAGCACCAGCACCGCGGCGACGGCTGCCGGCGCGCGCAGTCCCCGGCGCGACGCGGCGATCGGTGGCGCGGGCAGGCCGGCGAGCAGCTCGGCGGCGCTCACCGGACCGAGCCGACCTCCGTGCCTGGTCAGAACCGTTCTGTCGACGGCCATCGCGCGGACACCGAAGGCTTCGAGCAGCAACCGCTGGGCGGCGGCGACCGATTCCGGATCGGGACCGTCGACGAAGACCGCGTCGGCGGCGCGCAACGGAGCCGACCACCCGGGTTCGGCCGATATCCGGCGCGGGAGGTCCACCGCGCCCCGCCCCAGCGACCACCGGCCGTCGGTGCGAGTCACCGTGTGCACGCTCCAGTGTCCGCCGGTGGCCGGCAGCATCCGGGTCTCCACCACGGCGCAGCGGTGCACGGTCGCGTCGGCGTGCGAAGCGGCGATCGCCACCGCCCGTGGAACGGGCTCGGCGGCGGCGCCCACGGAGGCGAGTTCGCCGACCAGAGCCTCGGTGCGGACCGGTCCCCATACGGTGGGCAGCAGGATCCGGGAGGCGCCGGCGGCGCGCCGCATCACCTCGCGCAGCGCCTGCCGGGCGAGGGCCCGCCGTTCGGCGCAGTCGATGTCCTCCAGCAGCGTCGTCAGGTCCACGGTGCCGCCGGGACCGGTCACACGTCCGTACGCGAGATCGATCACCGGGCCGCTCACGCCCGTTCTCCCAGCGCGACCTGGACGATCTCCGGCGACCGGTTGCGCGACACCAGTTCGCCGCGGCCGGCCGGCAGCCGCTGCAGGCGGTGCCTGCCCACCACGTAGCCCTCGTCGGGGTCGCCGTTCATCAGGAGGACATCGCACGAGAGGTCGCGCAGACAGGCGATCAGCGGATCGAACAGCGCTCGGCCGACACCGCCGGATCGGCGCGTGAGGATCAGCCGGAAACCGATGTCGCGACCGTGCCCGAGCAACTCGATCAATGGCGACAATGGATTCCCGGACGCCGTGGCGACGAGGTCGTAGTCGTCGACCACCAGATAGACGGTGGGCCCCGACCACCAGCTGCGGTCGACGAGTTGTTGCGGTGTCACGTCGTCGCCGGGCAGCCGCGCGGCGAAGTACTCGGCGAGTTGCGCCATCATCGGCCGCGCCGTGCGTTCGGAACTGGCGTAGCCGCCCAGATGCGTCTCCGGCACCTCTCCGAGCAGTCCGCGACGGTAATCGACGAGGACGAGCTTGACCTCGTCCGGATCTCCGCCGGCCACCAGTCCGCGGACCAGCGTGCGAAGCGTCTCGGTCTTGCCCGATTCGACGTCGGCGAACACCAGCAGGTGCGGCTGGGCGTCGAAGTCGAGGACGCACGGCCCCAAGTCGGTCTCCGACAGCCCGAGCGCGACCGTACCGGCCCGCGTCCCGGCTCCCTGCGCGGCGACGGTCTCCGCGAGCACGGAACCGTCCACCACTCGTGCGAGAGTCCGCACCTCCGGAGCCCGGCGATCGCCGTATTCCCGCGCGACGGCCTCGACCAGCTTCGCCGTTCCGGCGGACACATCGGTCGCGTCGGCGACGCCGTCCACCCGCGGCAGCGCCACCAGTAGGTGCTTCTCCTGCGCGGTCAGCCCGCGGCCCGGCCGTCCCTCCGGCACTCCGGCCGCGGCGCGGCGGCTCATCTCGGAATCGAGGGCGTCACCGAGCCGCAGTTCCACGCGACCGGCCATCAGGTCCTTCATGGCGGGCCGGATCTCGCCCCACCGCGACGCGCTGACCACCACGTGCACGCCGTACGCCAGCCCCGTCGAGACGAGGGCGTCGACCTTCTCCTCCAGCGCCTCGAAGTCGGCCCGGAGCACGCCGATCCCGTCGATGACCAGGAAGACGTCGCCGTACCGGTCGTCGGCGAAGCGGCCCGCAGCGCGCGCCGCGCGGTACTCCCGCATCGACTCGATGCCGTGCTCGGCGAAGCACGCCTCCCGGCTCGTCTTCACCGCCAGGATCTCGGCGAGCGTGCGGCGGATCCGGTCGTGCTGGACTCGGGTGGCCACCGAGCCGACGTGCGGCAGACCATCGAGTGCGGCGAGCGTGCCGCCGCCGAAGTCCAGACAGTAGAACTGCACCTGTTCGGGGGTGTGGGTCGTGGCGGCTCCGCAGATCAGGGTGCGCAGCGTGGTGGACTTGCCCGACTGCGGACCGCCCACGACAGCGACGTGCCCGGCCGCACCCGCGACGTCGAGCCATGCGGTGTCGCGCCGCTGCTCGAACGGCAGGTCGATGACCCCGTACGGAAAGGTCAAGGTGCCGGGTGCGGTGTCGCGTGCCAGCGCATCGAGGGTGATCGCCCGCTCCAGCGGCGGCAACCACACCCGATGCGGGGTGCGGCCGTGCCCGGCCAGTGCCGCGACCACCGTCTCGAGCACCGTCGCGGACGGACCCTCGTCGGCCTGGCCGTCCGGCTGCTCCGTGGCCGGTTCGGCGAGCGGGACCTCCGCGGTGGTGAACGCGACCGGCCGGGTCTGCGCACACGACGCGGAACCGGCAGACGGCCCCGCCGGTGGTCGATAGGGGCCGGAGACGAAGCACGTGTTGAAGCGTGTCGGCGCCGACGAATCGCACTTCAGGTAGGCCGCGCCGGGCGCACTCGGCAGGTGATAGGCGTCGGGGACGCCCAGCACAGTCCGGGACTCGTTGGCGGAGAAGGTCTTCAATCCGATCCGGTACGAGAGATGACTGTCGAGCCCGCGCAGCCTGCCCTCCTCGAGACGCTGGGACGCGAGCAGCAGGTGGATGTGCAGGGAGCGCCCCAGCCGGCCGATCGCCACGAACAGGTCCGCGAATTCCGGTTTCTGCGCGAGCAGTTCGGAGAACTCGTCGACGACGATGAAGAGGGCGGGCAGCGGGTCGAGCGGCGCCCCCGCCCGGCGGGCCTGTTCGTAGTCGGTGACATTGGCGAAGTTGCCTGCGGCGCGCAGCAGTTCCTGACGGCGGTTCAGTTCGCCGGAGAGTGCGTCGCCCATCCGGTCCACCATCGCGAGTTCCTGCTCGAGGTTGGTGATCACCGCGGCCGTGTGCTTGGCCTGCTCCAGACCGAGAAAGGTGGCCCCGCCCTTGAAGTCGACCAAGACCAGGTTCAACTCGTCCGGGGAGTGCGTCGCGATCAGCGCGAGGACGAGGGTGCGCAGCAGTTCGCTCTTAACAGAGCTTGGATAGTGACTGCGACTAGCGGGAACGCCGACACGCGACAAACGCAGGACGTTTACGCAGGTGCTCGCCGGGAGCTGGGGTGTTCCTTACAGTGGGGCTACGGCCCGAGACAGCAAACGGCCGAGCGGACCGGGGTTGTGCCCGGGCGCGACGAGGACAGCGGCACGGTTGCCGCACGTTCCGCATCTCCGCCGCGAGGCGTAGAGACCCGGTAACAGGGTGGTGTGGCGCGGTCGCTCGAAGAGAACTTCTTCGAGGGAACGCTGCTATGCCCGCTACAACGAATTTCGATGACGCCCTCCGGGCGTGGCTCGATGCCGTACTGGAGGACGCTCCGGTGCTCCCGCCGGAACGCACCGCCGCGATCGCGGCGCTGCTCGCGCCGTAGACACGAGGCTGAGAACGCCCCACCGGATGCTCCGGTGGGGCGTTCTGCTGTTCCGGGACCGTGGGAGCGAGTGTGGAGGTGTCGACGTGCTGGGGAGCGGGGGCATGGGTGGGCGTTCAGAACGGCCCGTAGCCCTCCGCTCCACCCCTGCGGCAGGCCAAAGTCGAAGACCTCCGACGATGCCAGTCCTCGATGTGGACATGTGGACATGCCCGCGCGGCAAAAGCCGCCGAAGACTGAAGGAAACCTGAGAGAACCACCATGAGGTCACCCTAAGTGAGGGTCACACAGAAGACCTCTACCTGCATATATATGACTAAATGCATATGAAGGTCTATTTATGTCATGCGCGAGGGCCCCGGGTGTGGACGTCTTGGCGGAGCCGATGTCCACATGTCCACATGTCCTCATTTGATTGCGTCACCGCAACCAATGCCAGCGGAGGTGGCTCGGCGACATGAGTCAGGGGCACACGTGCAAACCTCACAGGTGGATCCAGATGCCCCCGGGGACGCTCGGCTATTCCCCCGGGCCGCAGAGTAGCTGCCGCCCCTACTCAGCACCCTGTCGAAAGCTGAAGACTCGGCGCCATGGGGCACAGCTGGTCGCCCGCGGGCACCCAGCGATCTGAGACCCCTCGCCACAATGTGATATGTATCACTTCTGGCGGGTTGGGCTGAGTGAATCGCATTGTCGGGCGTTTTATTCGGGCCCGCTGCTGGGTGCGACGTTTTCGCCGATGAATGCCCCGACTTCATGGCGATCATCCCATGAGATTCGCCGTCGTGCATTATTGCGAAGTATTAGTTACACGGCCCTGACCTGCTATTTTGCCGTGTTCACGGGTGGACACAGAGGTACACATCGGGCAACCTGATGGCACGGCGAAAGACGCCGAGATCGAATCCCGAAAGGCGGGCCAATGACACAGCAAGACGCACAGCGCATCCAGCCCGCGAAGCGCATCCGGTGGGTCAGCCCAGCGGAGTACGCGGGAATCCACGACCTTAACGTCAAGACCGTCCGCCGGCGCTTGAAGGCCGGCTTGATCCCCGGGGCTATGCAGCCGGCGCCAGGCCACGCGGTCCGCATTCCGATCGCGGACGAAGCGGCTTAACCCCAACCCCACCCCCAGCACGACGACGAGGCGACACCTCGTTAGTTCGTCGTGCCCTCATCCAGAAGGAGAAGCACTATGTCATTCGCAAGCAGGGACAACATCAACCTGGACGTGCTCGACGCGATCGACGCGGCATTCGAGCCGTCGGCGACGACGGCGTTCACCGCCGATACCCCGGTCGGAACCGTCGTCGGTGGACCGATCAAATCGGTGGACATGCGTCAGTCGCGCGATTTCACCACCGGCAACCCCGCGACCTTCGCCGACGGCCGACCGAAGAACGAAGTCGTCGTGCGTCTCGACACCGAGGACGGCGAGAAGGCGGTCTACATCAAGACGTGGGGGCGCGATCGCAATGTCCTCAGCGCGGCGGTGGGTGCCGCCGGCCTCAGCAAGGTCTCGGAGGCTCTGCGGCCGGGAAACGTGCTCACCGTGCGATTCAACGGCAAGAAGGACGCCACCACCGAACGGGGAGAGAGCTACTCGTACCGGGACTACGAGTACAAGATCGAGCCCGCCCCGTCCGCATCCGCTGCAGCGACCCCGAGCTGGGGCAAGGCCAACTAAGGAGCAAACGAGGAGAGCCGGCGTCCGATGGCGCGGATGCCGGCTCCCGTTGCCCAAACATTCTGACTGATTTATAAAGGGGTGAATCATGTCGAGCGTAGCTCTCGACGATCTCGACGCGGCGTTCGATGACGACGACGAGGACGACTACGGGACTGACCGTAGCGCTAGCGTCGTCGACACGTCGACAGGCTACGGGGCTGCCGCTCCGGCCTATTGGGAGAAGGATTGGCGGTCGGTGCTGCCGCTCCCGCGCGGCAAGAAGTTCCCGCCGCCTACCGGCTACACCGGTGACGGTGCCGCGGTGCCGTCGTACCCCGACGTGCAAGCGTGGAGCGAGGACCATCCGCAAGGAAACCTCGCGCTGGTCATGCCCGACGGCGTCATCGGCATCGACGTCGATGCCTACGTCGGCAAGCACGGCGCGGCCACGCTGGCCGCGGCCGAAGCGGCCTGGGGCCCGTTGCCGCCGACGGTTCGGTCGACGTCGCGTGATGACGCCGTCAGCGGCATCCGGCTGCTCCGCGTGTCGCTGGGCAAGCGACTGCAAGGGCAACTCTCGATGGGCGGCCGTAGCGACGTCGAGATCGTTCAGCGGCATCACCGGTACGTGGTCGCCCACCCGTCGATCCATCCCACGACCGGCACGATGTACCGGTGGCTGGATGACGACGGTAACGACGTGGGCATTCCCCGCGTCGACGACCTGCCGATGCTGCCCGACCGCTGGGTGCAAGAACTCACCGCCGCGTCGGTGCCGTCGACCGCCGGCGTGACTGTGGATGTGGCGGCAATCCTGCAGTCGATGACCGACGGCGACATGGATCAGGTCGTGGCCGCCCGGCTGGACCAGGCGATGACCGACCTCCGATCGGGCAGTGGTAGCCGGCATGAGACCGCGACGCGGCATGTGATGGCACTGCTGCGGTTCGCAGAGCAGGGGCGCCCCGGAGTCCGCAGCGCTCTGAGGGCGCTGGGCTCGGTCTTCGTCCACGCGGTGACCGTCGATGGATCGCGATCCGAGGACGACGCGGTGGCTGAGTTCGGGCGCATGGTGACGAATCGGGGGGGCCACGCGCTCATCGCCGCCTCACCGACGCTGGACTTCGACGAGTTGGCCGAAGCCGCCGAGGTGGCGGGAGGTGGGGTGACGCCGCCGACCGGGCCTCCGAGCCCGCCTCCACCTCCTGCAGGTGGGCTCGATGATGCGTTCTGGGATTCGCGCCCGAGCCTCGCCCGGATCAGGGACGCGGCATACGGCCGGATGGTCGCCCCCGCAGCCGTCCTCGGTGCCGTCCTGGCACGGGCCATCTGCGCAGTGCCGTACACAGTCCACCTTCCCCCACTCGTGGGCGGCAGGGCGTCGCTCAACCCCTTTGTCGCGATGGTCGGTGAGTCCGGAACCGGGAAGGGGGCCTCCTCCGCGACGGCGGATGACCTGGTGCCGCTCGGGCCGCTCATCCCGTCTGTCGAACTGGGCAGCGGGGAGGGCCTGGCGCATCAGTTTTGCCGGCCCGCCAAGGAGAGCGAGATGAACTATGACGAGGTCGACGCCCGCGGGATGTATTGGAAGCGACGATCCGTCCTGTTCAACGCCAGCGAGGTCGACTCGATGGCCGCGCTCGGCACCCGCAACGCTGCCACGTTGGACAGCAAGATCCGCTCGGCATGGTCCGGGGAGGAACTCGGTTTTGCGTACGCCGCTACGGACAAGGCGCTGACCACGGGCAGCCACACGTACCGCCTGGGCCTGATCGTCGGGGTGCAGCCCGAACGAGCGGGCGCGCTGCTCGACAACGCCGCGGGTGGTACGCCTCAGCGTTTCGTGTGGGTGTCGGTGACCGATCCGCGGATCAGTCGCGACAGGTTCAACCCCGCACCGATCGGGCCACTGAAACTGCCGACCGACTGGCCCGACGAGCCGTACGCGATGCCGGTGCCCGACGTGGCCATCGACATGGTGCTCGACGCTCATGTCGCCCGGCAGCGGGGCGACGGCGACGCCCTCGATGGGCACGCGTTGCTGTGCCGACTCAAGGTAATGGCGGCGCTGTGCGTCATCGACGGCCGGATGGAGCCGACCGACGAAGACTGGGAGCTGTCCGGCGTGGTCATGGCCCATTCCGACGCGGTGCGTGCATCGGTGGTGGAGACGCTCAAGACCGCTGATCGCGAGGCGGCGGCGGAAAAGGGCGAGCGGTCGGGCGTGGAGCGCGAGGCCGCTGCTCGAAGCGAGTACGACACCAGGCTCGACCGCGTGTGCGGGGTCATCCTTCGTGCGGTCGGGCGGCTTGCCGAGGCTGGCAAACCGGCGACCGAGGGGTCCATTAATCGCCTGATCGCCGGGCGCGACCGGTCGATGAAGACCGATGCGCTGGAGGCACTGATCCTGCACGGGGCATTGGTCCGCGACGCGTCGACCGGCACATTCTCCCTGGCTGAGGGGGCGGCATGACGGCATGACGGCATGACGACGAGGTGAACCGCAACAGCAAACAACAAATCAAGCAAAGGAAAGACCATGAACTCCACCATCATTGACGACGAACGGAACACGGGGACCCCCGCGCGACGGGCACTGCGTGAGGCTGTCAAGGCGGCGAGCGCGGCGCGCTCGTGGGCCGACGCCCAGCTCGAATGGGACATCGCCGGTCCCCCGGGCATCGACCCGGACAGTGGTTCGAGGTGCGCCTGCGGCCAGGACGGATTGATGTACCTGTACACCGTCGCCAACCGCGTCACCGGCACCGAGTTGTACCCCATCGGCTCGACGTGCATCGTCGAGCACTTCGGAGCAGCACCGGCGATGATGGCTCGGATGGCGACGCTCCGCGCAGTGGCTGGCGTCACCGTAGCGATGCGGGACCACGGGGGCTGCCTCGACCTCAAACGGGACTTGACCCCGACGCGGATCAAGGCACTGGCGGCTGAGGGTGTCCTCGGGGCACGTGACGCCCATCTGCTGGTGACCCTGCGGCGCCGTCGACGGCCGCTCACGCTCGACCAGCACGTCGCCGCCGAGCGGCTGCTGCGGGAGGCGGTAGCCCCGGCTCTCGGCGGCGATTCGGAGGCAGAGATCGTCGATGATCCGGCATACCGCCACGGCCACCACGACGGGCTCACCGGCGCACGGTGCCATACCGGTGCGCCGTCGGCGTATGTCGTCGGGCATCACGACGGGCTGGCCCTCTTGGACATGGCGGGTGCAGCGTGATCACCGTCTACACGCAGCCCGGCTGCGGCCCGTGCCGAGCGACCCAGCGGGCCCTGGACAAGGCTGGGCTGCAGTACGACGTCGTCGACATCAGCCAGGACGACGAGGCTCGCGACCACGTCAGGGTGCTCGGTTACCAGCAGGCGCCGGTCATCGAGGCTGGCGACGAGCATTGGTCAGGATTTCGGCCAGAGCGCATCAAATTGGTCAAGAAGGAGGCAGCGGCATGACCACTCGCGTTCGCACTCCTGCACAGTGGGTCGCATGGATCGACGGCTGGCGGGCTCGACCTCCCCGCGATCTGTCCGGGTACCGCAGCGAGGCCGAGATCGACGCTGTGGCGACTCTTGACGCGCTGTTGGCAGCGGTTGAAGAGCACCTGGTTCGGCTCGGCCACAACGGCGAGCCCGGTCTCCAGAGGCTCGGTGGGGTCGCACTGGAGGCCCTGCGCGATCTTCGCCCGCGTAATCCGAGGGCCTTCGCCGAGCACGCGGCACACGTCATCGGACTCCCGATGCCGCCGAAGTTCGATCACCGCGCCTACGAGACGTGGCACAAACGGCAGGAGGCGAACCAATGACGACTAACAGCACCCCCGAGGAGCACCGCTGGGGCTTCTATGCCGCGATCCTAGGATTCTTCCTGCTGCTGTCGATGATCGGCAACGCGCTGCATGTGTGGGCCGTCTGGGTTACCGATGTTGCCGCGGGCACCGACCGCGGTGGCGTCCCGGTCGGCATACCGATCGCCGCAATCGTCCTGGTGCCGGTGGCTGTCGTGGCGATGACCGAACTGGTGGCGGTAGCCAGCCGGCGTAACGGCGGTGCGGTACGCGTCGTGGTTATCTCGTCGGCCGCCCTCGTCGGATCGATCGCCCTGATCGTGTCGTACATGGGCTTGGTCTATGTATGGGCGACGATCGTCGGTCTGCCGACCGTCCTGGCGTGGGCGGCACCGCTGATCATCGACGTGCCGATCGTTGCGGCGACGATCGGCCTGTGGGACGTCCACGCGACGATCCGAGCCGATCGTGAGCGCGCGAGCAGTCAAGTGGTCGACCACCACTTGGCCGCTGGCCGGAACGTGCTCGGTCGGGCGTACCTCGAACCGAGTGCGGACTCGGTCATCGACCACGAAGTCCATCTGGTCGACCGGGCGGACTTCATGCGCGATCCCCACTCGCCACCCGTGGCCGATGAGCCGGTGCACACCGGAAAGATTGGTCCTGACCAGCGCGTTCAGGTGGTCGATGACCAGTCGGCCACTGACAAAGTCCAGGCGGACCCCAAGGTTTATGACGCGGTCGCCGTTCACACCGACGCTTTCGGAGCAGTGGTCGATAACCACGTCATAGACCACTCTGATGATCGGGCAGTACACGTAGTCGACGATGCGTACAGCGTGGTCGATGTACACCCAGCCCCCGCAGTCGACGATCCGGTGTACACCGACCTTGCTGAGCGGGTCCATGCCGCCACCGGTGCGACTGTGGACGTCGACGTTGTTGCTCGCGCGTTGGCGCTCCGCGCCGAGGGCCTGGGTCTACGCAAGATCGCCGATCGCGTCGGCGTTGGCTCGCACAGCACAGTCGGAAGGTGGGTGAAGGCCGCTGAGGAGGCAGGCGCACCCGATCATCGCCCGGCGCTGGCCGCAGTCCGCTGACCGGCCCCGTCGCAACCCCCGTCGCCCTCATGGTGGCGGGGGTCTCGTCGTCTCCGGGGCTCGCCCCGTCGACCTGGGCTCATACCCGGACCGTAAGCCGCGCAAAACCCCGGAGATTGGCTCTGGGTGGCCCGTGGGCGGGCCGCTGCATTCGTCTGGGAACTACTCAGAAAGTCCGAATGGCCTGGCCCACCGAGTCGCCCTCCTCAACGCGTCGACACCTTCCGACTCGTTCCACCACCACGCCGACCGTGACCGACTGGGACCGGATCCCCGCCGCCGCTCATCCAGCCTTGGGCCCGGCTGATCACGGGACTCTGTGACGATCCACGATTACGACTCCGCCGCGGACTCAGCCGCCGGCGTCACCGAGCCGGCCCAGTGCGGCAGCAACCATGAGGCCGACTCTCGCGCATCGTTGGCGCGATCTCTTCCTGAGTGCGGCATGGGCCCGGTGCGAGCGAGCGAGCACCGGGTCTGTGCAGTGCCCTTCCCGGCCCGCAGGGCCGAGGACGCGCCGACGTGGGCGCCAGAGACCGCCTCGGCGCTCGCTGCTCGTTACGGACCGTCGCCGCAGCGGCGGTCCCCGCATGGGAGCCGACGGCGGGCCGGCCCGAATAGGGCCGGTTCGCCAAGGCGACCTCACGGGCGTCCGCGCCCGTGTCAGCCCCCGTCAGGGGCGTCAAGTCAGACCCGCCCGCAGGGCTGGTAGACGGGAAGTCGAGGGCAGGGGCGGGTGCGAGCGCCAGCGAGTACCCGTAGGGGCCGGCGCGCCAGCGCCGGTGGCCACCCAAACGAGGGGTCCGAAGGCGAGCGCAGCGAGCCGCCCGGACCGCTAGGAGTGGCCAGGCGTCCCGGCTCTGCCGGGCGCACGGAGGTCGTAGAGAGCGTAGCGACCGGAGACCGGAGTGCGTCACGCCCCCTTATGCCCTTTCAGCTTTCTTCCCCCGTCAAGCGAGGCGTTAGCCGAGCGTCGGGGGCGAACAAGGTACTACCTGCGGTTTCGCAGAGCGACGAAGGAGCGGTGCGCGCCGGAGCGACAGGGCGCAGCAATGTCGCTACGGGCGGCATAACCGCAGGTAGCGGGCTTACCTGGAGCGTCGTGCAACGACGCGACGTGACGCAGTAGTCGCTACGGGGGTTCTCGTGCTCTGTTACAGTCCTGACGCAGCCCTGCGCGCCAGCGCAGGCACCGGCGCCAGCCGGTGTGAGAGTCGATCTGACGCAGTCATCGGCTCGGCTGCGTCAGGGGTGAGACCGTTCGCTAGAACGGTGATTCTGCAGGCACGGGAACCCCCGTAGGACCCAGGTGTGCAAGCGCCTCGGGTGGGCTCGGCAGGGCCCCGTCAGGGGCATCCCAACAGCTCTGCCGATGGAGGGCCCCACCCGAGGAGCGGAGCGTCGATCCAGTGCTGCTGTGCGAATTTCTGTCAACGGCCCGACCGGGCCGCGTGTGCAGCTCTTTCGCGCTTCGCTCCGGACGGAACACGAAGTCAACGTAGTCGAGTCAGAGACACCGACTCGAGCTGGTCTCGGCAGAATCGTTGGTTGCTGGCGTGATCGCGACGATGGCGAAGGCGTCATTGCGAACGCGGCGGCGAAAAAGAGAACCCCGATACCGACCAAATCGGTACCGGGGTTTCTTGCTCGGTGAGGCTTGCCCTCGACGATTCACGCAGCGTGAATCCGAGCGAGCGTGCACGGGTGCGAGTTCAGAGGGACTTCATGCAAACTCGCGTGAAGAACTCCCACCTCGACATCGCGCTCACCCTCTCGGGGAAGTGGAGTTGGAAGATCATTTTAGTTCTGCGCCTTCTCCAGCTCGGCGATCAGCACGCCGGGGAAGCCCCAGACCGTGACGTAGACGTGGTCGCCGTTCTGGAAGGCCGAGAGCACTTCGCGGTAGTCCTGCCGCTGAGCCTCCGGGGCTTCGCTCGTGACCTTGCCCGGGGCCCCCGCGGCGAAGAGGAACACGCCCGACGTCTGGCCCACGGTCGGGTCCGGAACGCCCTTGCGGGCACCGCTCTTGACGGGCTTGCCCACGACGTTGTCCCCCAGGGCGACCTTCTCGCTGCGCACCTGTCCGTTCGGCGTCAGACTCGTGCCGCCGTCGCCGATCGCCAGGTCCACCCAGGTCTCTGTGTGGGCGCCGTCGCTGTCGGTCTTGCCGTTCCAGTAGGCGCGGACCGTCTGCTCGTCGGGCTGAGTCAGATAGACCTTGTCCGACACCATCCCCGGCTGGCCTGCCAGCGAGTCCTGCCCGACCACCTTGAGCCTCGCCGTCGGTATCGTCCCGTAGTCGGTGTCGAACTGCGCCGAGTCGAGCGTCAGCTTCTCGGCCTTGGCCGTCGTCGGCTCGGTCGTCGCCGAACCCTGGGTCTGACTCGTACCGGTGCTCGACGGGCTACCGTCATTCCCTCCGCTGCACGCCACAGCCGAGATCACGACGATCAGAAGCACACCGAGCGCGGCGGCGATGACGGCGAGCACCCGCGGCTGCGCGAACGGCTTGGCCTGTGCGGGCGCGGGACGGCCAGCTAAGACCGCGAGGGTCGCCTCGGTGATGGGCGGTGCCTGCGGGTCGGCAAGCTGGGCGTCGTAGGCCTGCCGACGCTGCGGATCTCCAAGGATCGCGCGGGCGGCATCGATGCGCTGGCGAGCGAGCTGCTCGGTTGCAGCGTTGAGCTGCGCGGTCAGCTGCGCGGCGAGTTCCGGTGACGGCGCGCTCCTGTCGAGGTGGTGGATGTCGTAGAGATTGAGGTCTGACATGTCGTCTCCTGATCGTTAGTTGGATACAGTCAGCGAGCGGCGCGGTCGGGGCTCACCATCTCCGCGTCCCGTTCGGCCCGTACTTGACTGTCCATCGACGCGTTGAGCCGCCAGTCGCCGCGGATGACGGCGACGAACACCCCGACCATCACCACCGAGGTGAGGCTGAACCGTACGAACACCTCTAGGACGAGCGTCGGCAGTTCCACGTACGATTTCCAGGCTTGATCGGCTGCGACCGCGTCGGGATCGCCGAGGAGGCTTCTGCCGAGGGCTTCACCGGTCACCGCGTAGATCACGAGGAGCACGGCACCGCCCAGCGTGCATAACGCTGCGACCAGTGATGGCACCCGCAGGGCTCGGGAGGCGTCGGTGTGCGTCATCGGGGCGAGGTAGCGCCCGCGGAAGATCAGGAAGACCAGCGGTGCGGCCACCAGCAGCAGGGCCCCAGTCATCGCGAGCCGATCGTCGAGCACAGGTGCCAGGATCGAGTACACGGCCAGCAGGATCGCGGCACTGAACGGGGCGATGACGCTGAGGAACCAGCCTGGCAGAGTCGACGCTGGCAGCAGTCCTTTCACGCGACGGACCCCGCGCAGGACGCCGCTGACCAGGCTCACGGTCACTGGTAGCACAGTGATCGCGACGAGCACGGTCCACACGGGTCGTGCGAGCGAGATCAGGTCCGCGCGCGACAGCCCCGTCGCCGGGTCGTAGGCGGGCAGGTCGAAGTACCAGTCGATCGGTAACACGAAGCTGATCAGGGGCACCAAGGTCGCCGCCAGCCATGTCCAGAAGAGCATTCGGCTGGTCCAGTGCTGTTCGGTCCACCTGAGTATGACGACCACGACGGCAATCGTCGCGAGTGCCATCGTCACCGACGGGAGCCGGATGACGATCATGCCGAGCGAGGTAAGGCCGCTGTCGTCACCTCCGAACGTGCTGTACAGGCTCAGCGCCACGTACACGAGGAGAATGGGCAGCAAGAGCACGAGGGCCGCCCGTCGCCAGGCGAGCATGGTTCTGGCTCCGGTCGAGGTCACGCCCGCACGGTCAAGCGCGGTGGACTCCGCACTCGACAGCGAGACATCGCCGATGCCGACGAATCGCGCGACGTACTCGGCGAACTGCCCCATGACGGCACGATCGGTGCCGCTGCCGGAGAGCCAGGCGTCGTACGCGGACTTCCGGTCAGGCGCGCCCAGCGTGGCCCAGGCCTGTTCCAGATAGGCACGGTCGGGCCCGGGCGGTGTGCGGTGGGCGATTGCGGAGATCTGGTCTGCGAGCACCTGAGGCGGCGCGCTCGGGTCCAGACCGAGGGTTCGGTAGAAGTCAGTCAACGTCGATCGCCTGTCAACGGCGCGGGACCAGCGTGCTGTGACCGATCACAACCGGGCCCCACTGGGTCGGCCCCGAGTAGACGCCGCCGCGCTGCTTTCGCAGCACATACCGGGTGCCCATGACATCGTAGAACGCACCGGATCGTGTCTGGTGGAGGCGGTAGCGCTGGACTCCCGCTGGCGCGTAGACCGTCAGCGAGCTTCCGCGGATGACGGCTCGGCTCTTCGACGGGACGCCGAACGAGACCGTCGTGTACGTGTAGGAGCCGCTGGCGACGCGGGCAGATGCCTCGGGCGCGGTCGCGGCGGTGCCGGCCAGTGCGGCGACGGCGACGAAAAGCCCGGTGAAGGCGGTAATGATCCTGGTCTTCATGGTCGTGACCCCTCTCGTAATGGTTTCCGGTGGTGTGTGGATGCGGGTGTTCTTATCGCGGTGTGCAGATGTCGATGGCGTTCCCGGGGTCGAACTGCTCCCCTTTGGACGGGAAGAAGTAGACGATCTTGGTGTACGCACGTTTGCCGCCGCACGTCCCGGGCGCGAAGGCGACTACGCTGCCGGGAACGCCGCTCTCTCTGTAGATTCCGCTCTTGCCCGGTGGCTGGTAATTGCCGATGCCAGTGCCGGTGGCCGGGTCCGAGCCCCAGTCGGTCCAGGCAATGTTCTGCATGTGGCTCGTTGAAGACGCGCCGCCCAGGTGGATCTCGGTCGGCTGCTCCGCGCCATATCCGCGCCCGTTCGACTGCGGAGCGCCGAGGACGATCGTGTCAGTGGTCGCCGTGGTCGTCGCGGGGCCGGGCTGACCGGGACCGTTGAAGGTCTCGACCTTCTCGTTCGAGAGGAAGACACCGGAGCCAGTCTCGGTGTTCCAGACGGTCAGGCCGTTCGTCTCAGATGCGATGACCCAGTCCTCGAAGAAGTAGACCTTGCCGTACTCCACGCGCGGGACCTGGTACCCCTCACCCGGTGCGTTCATCCATCCGGTCGTACCGGTGCTTCCGACCGGCGCACCGACCTTGTTGCCAGAAAACTGGAACAGCCACTTGCCCTTCGTGGTTCCGCCGATGACCTCGGTGCCCAGCGGGCTGTTCGTGGTGTTCATGCTCCGCACGCCGCACTGACCTTGACGGTCGTCCTGGTCAGGCGAGTTGAAATCGCAGGCGATGCCGCCGGTCGGTGTCATGAGATGCGCCGAGAGGAGTTTGGTGTAGCTGCCGGTGTACGTCGGGAGGGGCTCGGCGCCCGCTGGCCGCGGACCGCCCGCACCTACGTAGGCGCCGGCCACCGGTGCTTGTGGTTCGGGCTCGGCGGTCGTGGTCGCGGCGGGCGCCGTCTGCGGCGCGTCCGCGGTCTCGGTCGACGACGCGGCGGCCGGTGTCGCGGAATCGTCCGAACCGTCGTTCATCACGATGAGGACGACCGCGACAACGAGCGCGATTGCGAGCACTACCGCCGTGGCGATCAACCATGGCAGCGGGCCGCGCTTGGGCGGCGATGGATAGCTTGGGTAAGTCATCTCGGATTCCCGGTGGCGTTTCAGGTGGTGGTTTCAGGTGGTGCGTTCACGTCCGCCGAGGACGGCAAAGACGGACGTCGAGGGTGTCGACGCCTTCAGTAAGGAGTGGAGCGAGTCGGTTACGGCTTGAGCGTCTCGGCGGTCGCCGGATCGGCCTCTACCGCGCTGAGCAGGGCGCTCGGCGTAGTTCCGAGGGCTGCAGCGATCTGGAAGAGGGCGTCGACAGAGATCGTCGCGGTACCAGCCTCCAGGCGAAGGATCGCGTGACGGGACAGACCAGCGCGCTCTGCCAGCTGCGCCTGGGTCCAGCCCCGCTCTGTGCGAGCGGCCCTCAGGACCGCCGCGAGTGCCTGCCGACGCACGTCACGGTCTCGCCGCTGCTGCGGCGTGAGTCGGTCGTCGGCGATGGGCACGGCCCCATCTTGTCATGTACTGCATGTCAACTCCCCTCCTAAGATCTGCATCCAGCCCTGCGAGGTAGCGCTAGAGTTACATCGCAGCTTGGTCGATGACCCGTCTTGGCCGCAAGCGAACTCGGGCAAAGAAAGAAAAAATGCGCCGCCCGGCGTGAGCGACGCATCCATTCGTAGCAGGGGTTTGTGACAGAAGATAGGCCATGACCTGCGCAGACCGCTCCCGCGGTGGCCAATCTATTCGTCATAAGAGGGTAGCAGATCGTGTCAATAATGAGACGCATGTCACACTCGCCTGCAAAGTCTCGCGTCGTTTAGGTGGACGACCACACGGGGGCCGGCTCGCGCAGCGGCCAGCCCCCGTGGTGGTCAGTCGGCAGGCAGGACGTAGACGGTGGCGACTCCCAGTTCAGCGAGCAGCTCGAACGCGCCAATGCCGTTGTAGTCCGGGAAGCACTCGTCGAGCTGCTGACCGAGCGACATGTCTAGCCAGTCGGCGTCGCCCTCGCGGGCTGCGAAGAGTCGCTGCACCCGCTCGATCGTCTCGGTACGCAGGCCGCCGGACGCGGCGGTGTAGCCGAGCGTGCAGCCCTGTGACGCCGCGTCGGCGGCGATGTCGTCGTGCCAGGCCTCGGGCAGCAGATCGAGGGCGTCGTCGAGGTCGGTCATCACAGACTCCTGAACACGTAGATACCGCCGGTCTCGCAGGTCTCGACGCTGTAGTCGAAAGCGAGGTCCCTCGCCCAGGCACCACGCAGGTCGAAGTACCCGCGCAGCTCCTCGGGCACGTCGGCGAGCAGGCCGCAGCCCTCGGCAAGGTCCTCGGCGTAGTCGGCGAACGAGTCCCAGCAACCCGCGTACGCCTCCTCGAAGTCGGAGACGGACGGATAGTCGGTGTCGCCTTCGGCGGTGTAGCTGCCGGAGCGGACCCAGGCGCACAGTGCCGGCCACTGGATGTCGCCGACCTCTTCGTAGATCTCGCCCCAGCGGGCCGCCTCGGCCAACGAAGGCTCGCCGGACACCGGCAGGCCGTCGTTGTCCATGCAGACGAACTCCTCGCAGCCTTCGGTGCTCCAGTCCACGCCGGAGCCGGCGTGGATCTGTGCTGCGGTGAGTTCTGCCGCATCGATCGCGTCGACCCACACGCCGACGAGACGGCCTGCGGCGTAACAGCTTTCGCAGCCCGCCCAGACCCTGGGGGTGTTGGTGGTGGCGGTGACGATGGTCATGGCGGTTCCTCTCAGTCCCACGGCAGCGCCGCGATCAGGGCGTCGGCGCTGATGGTCTCGCCGGTGCAGAGACGGTGTTCGTCGACCGCCGCCTCGATCTGGCCGGGATTGGCCCGGTAGGTGTGGCCGCACCGTCCGGCGACGAGGTCGGTCAGCACCACGCGGGTGCCGGCCGGCAGGTCGATGCCGACCATCGACAGGGCGTCGCGGGCGACGTCCTGCGCCTGGCCGGGCGAGTACAGGTAGTCCGGGTCGGTCTGGTCCAGCGCGTTGGCGGCGTTGTGCTGGTCAGCGGCCTCGGCGCGGCTGAGGCCGCGGGCGCCGGGAGCCAGCCTGCCGGCGGCGATCATGCGCTCGACCCACGGGTCACAGAGAAGCGTGGTCATGATGGTCCTCCCTCGTTGTGATGTTCGAGGTGGAGACCGTCGACGGCTTCGCCGGCGCCTACCCGTAGCTGTCGACCTTGAGTCCGATCAAGTGCTCGAAATGCACTGGCGCGCAGAGAATTTCGACCTCATACGCCGCAGGAACTGACGCGTACTGCGGTCCCTCGCCGGTGTGTTCCCACAAGTTGTCGTAGCACCAGTCGTAGACGTCTTCGTCATCCCGCAGTGCGGGAGCGGTGACGTCGAGGGTGTGCTCGAAATTCGCACCCGGGTACGAATTCGTCACCCGGATCTGCACGGCGATCTCCGTCGTGGCGGCACGGGCGAGCATTCCGGCAAGGACTGCGGCGGTCGTCGGGGTGAAGCTCAGGATCTCGCCGTCGTCGGCCATGATGCTGATGATCGGCTCGGCGTCGTCGCGGACGCCGTCGGTGTGTGTGACGACGACGCGGGAGCCAGACCTGGTTACAGTGGTGGTTACTGGGGACGCGCTGGGTGCGGGCATGTGAAAAGCCTCCTCGACGTGAATCTGTGTCGAAGAGGCTTCCGTGGACGGCTGTGCCGTCGCGGGTGTTGTTCCTGAGCCCGCTGCCTGCTGGAAACCTGTTACGACCACGCGCAAGGTCGCAGCGACCGCCTCCGCGCCGGCCTGGATCTTCTCAGCTGCGATGGCTCGTGCCTCGGCCTGCTGGACCCGCTGGTCGGCCTCGGTGGTGACAGTGCCCCGAACGGCGTCAGCAACCGCCGCGGCCTCCTCGGCGGCTGTGATGCGGGACTCGGCCTCGTCGGCACGCCGCTCGGCCTGCTCGACGCGCTGTGCGGTCTCCTGTTCGACGTCAGCGACCGCGGCCTCTCAGATCGGTAATGCGTGTCTTGGCTCCGCTCCAGCCCGGCGCGCAGCTGCTCGATCCCTGTGGCTGCCTCGGCCTCGCGCAGGGCGGTCACCTCGGAGGCGGGTCTTCGCCGATCTCGTCGCGAGCTGCGGACAGAGCGACCGGCCAGATGCTCGCAGCGGCCGCGCCGCTGATGGCGGTGGCGACCTTGTCGGGAATCGGGCGTGGTGGCGGGTGTGGGACGGTTCGCGGCGATCTTCCGCTCGGTCCAGCAGCTCATTTTCGCCGCAGTCGTCGGCGTGAGCAGCGCTTCGGCCCCGTCGGCGACGGCTGTGAGGTAGTCGTGTGCGTACTCTTCGAGCGAGCGCGCGGTTGCGCAGTCGTTCGTGTCGTCGGCGTCCGCGATCTCGGCGCGATGGTTGCGCAGCTGTTCGAGCGACGCGATCAGGTTTCGAATCTGCGTTGATGCCGTCCTCGTCGAACTGGGTTCGAGGAAGGCTACGACGCGGGCTGCGCCTGCGGAACAAGGACAGCGCCCGCACCTGGTGGCGCGGGACGCTACTGGTGAACGAGTGCGGGACCACCGGCCGGGCTGAGCCCGATTCCGTGAGGCAGCGGGATCAGAGGCTTCGACGTTGCGGTCGACCAGCGGTCATGCGAGCTCGTTGAAGTCGAGGCGGCCCGATGGCGTCTGCCGCAATCTCTGTTGTTCAGATCGCCGTACCTAGCAAAGGTGGAGCCGAGATCTTGATGGTAATAGTGAGGGATCGCAAACGAAGAGGAGTGAACTTCAGCATGGAGGCCCATCCGCGCAGGTTGAAGTCGGTGTTCCGCCCCGATGTACGTCTCGTAGTGCCACTGTTTCAGCGGCCGTACGTGTGGGACGAGGAGGAGCAATGGGCTCCGCTGTGGGAGGATGTCTTGGCGGCGTTCGATCGTCGTGATGACGTCGACACGCCGCCACACTTCCTCGGCGCTATCGTCCTCGAACAGAAGCGTGGGGCGCTGGGCAGCCTCGAAGTTCGCGAGGTCATCGACGGGCAACAGAGGCTGACGACGTTGCAGCTGCTGATCGCCGCGCTACGTGACACCTACATCGCCGAAGGAATCAAGACCCGGCTGTTCAATCATCTGCGGAAGACACTGGAAAATGACTCCGACCTCATCGACCGCCCTGAGGAGGAGTTCAAGCTTTATCCCACGAATCGGGATCGTACGCCGTACATCGACGTGATGCGAGGTGGATACAAGGATAAGACGTCGGACCCTCGATACTCGCAGATTCCGCGAGCCTATTTGTACTTCCGAGGACGACTAGCCTCGACGGTGCACAAGATCCTGTCCCGCTTCGGGTGCGTGCGCCTGGCGTTCACCGACCCGGCCACCGGCGCCCCGGTGCGCGCCACCAAGCGACGCCCGCAGCGCTATGAGCACGCCGCACCGGGCGATCTGGTGCACGTGGACATCAAGAAGCTCGGACGCATCCCCGACGGCGGCGGGCACAAGTTCCTCGGCCGCGCCAAAGGATGGTCCCGGGCCGTTCGGCGAAGGTCCTCACCGAGTGGCTCAACGCCCGCGACCAGGCATTTCGAGACCGAGTCAAGGTGGTCACGATGGACGGGTTCGCCGGCTACCACTCCGCCGCAGCCAAGGCCGTGCCCGCAGCACGCACGGTGATGGACCCGTTCCACGTCGTGCATCTTGCCGCCGACAAGCTCACCGTGTGCCGCCAACGCATCCAGCAGGCCACCACCGGGCACCGGGGCCGCACCGGCGATCCGCTGTACGGCATCCGCAGGACGCTCAACACCCGGGCAGGGCTGCTGACCGACAAACAGAAAGTGCGCTTGTTCAAGGCGTTCACCGCCAACGATGCGCACGCGGCGGTGGAGGTCACCTACGGCGTCTACCAGCGACTCATCGCCGCCTACGAGGCCTCGGGCAAGCGGGAGGGCAAGATCGCGATGTACAAGCTCCTGCGCTCGATCCGGACCGGGGTGCCCACCGAGCTGCCCGAGCTCGCCCAGCTCGGCCGGTCGCTATGGAAGCGGCACCGCGAGATCCTCGCCTACTTCGACGTGGGTGCCTCCAACGGCCCCGTCGAGGCCATCAACGGCAGGCTCGAACACCTCCGCGGAATCGCCCTGGGCTTCCGCAACCTCAAGCACTACATCTTGCGGTCACTGATCCACTCCGGACAGCTTCAGGATCGGATCAATGCACTCTGAATCCGGAAGGGCCCTTTCTATTGACAGTCGATGCGGAGGCGCGTAGCTTTCAGGCACACGCAGAAGAGATTTCTACTGGCCAGAACTACCACGTCGGTAGGGGTCGAACTGCGATGAATTGTTCAATCGTTATCGTGCACAGAAAGGCGTTATCCGTGCCAAGCTCTTCAATCACCCAGAAGTTCCATTTCGTCGATGTGAAAGGGGTTCAGACGCGTTATTTCGACGACGGCCAGGACAAGGATCCGATCCTCCTCATCCATGGGGGGCATTTCGGGTTCTTCATACCGGCCGGAATCGAATCCTGGGGCAACGTTCTAGAGGATTTCGGCGAGTACGGCCGTGTCCTCGCGGTCGACAAACTCGGTCAGGGCGAGACTGGTCTCCCGCTGAATGACGAAGACTGGACTGTCGACGCGGTCGCCGAACACGTTGCGAACTTTGCAACTCAGTTGGGGCTCAAGAACCTGACCCTGGTGGGTCACTCGCGCGGCGGCATGACGGCGGTCCTTCTCGCGTTGAAGTACCCTGAGATGGTAAAGAAGCTGGTCATCATCAGCAGTGCGACTGCGGCACCGGCGCCGCCCGTCGGAACCGACATGGACTTCTACGAGCGAGTCGAAAGGACTGCCCCCGGAGGTTCGGCCGAGTTGATCCGTCACTATCATGCTGCCCAGGCGGTTAATGAGGGAGATCTGCCCGAGGACTACATCGGGATCGCCACAAAGTGGCTCGAGAGCGAAAAGCAGCGCGACGCTGTCGCCGGATATGCACGCAATGCGGAGGAGCACTGGTTGCCTAGCCTCAGCGAGGGCAGGCGCTGGGTTCAGGAACGGCTTGCCGACGCAGGAATCCCGGTGCCGACGCTGGTTGTGTGGGGAGTCAATGATCGATCGGCGCCGGTGTCGATGGGTAAGGGGCTCTTCGATCTGATCGCTGCCAACACCCTGGATAGCTCGCTCTATCTCATCAACAACGCTGGTCATCACGTGTTCAGTGACCAGCGCGAAAAGTTCAACGCCGCGGTTGGTGCGTTCATCTCGCTTTAGCAGAACCCTTCGTCGGTCTTTCGTGCTCGAAAGACCAGATGTCTGATACAAACAACTTCGAAGAGGAAGCTGGATCCGGGCTGATGATCGCGATCTCGTGCGCACTGCTCGCGATTTCTCCCGCGGTCGTGTTTTTTGTCGCGTCCCAGTTGGTCCAGGGAATAGCCCGGGCGTTCTTCTGGACCAGCAGCCAGACCCACGCCGTTCGTACATCCGCCGCACCGGTCAGTGGCCTCCGGGACGTCAATCTGGCGGCGGGGATCGGTGCGCTTCTCGGCCCCACGGTGGCCGGATACCTCTGGGAGGCCTCGGTGCAACTGCCACTCATGATGGGGATCGTCGCAGGTTCCGTCGCCGTCGTCCCCGCGGCCTTGTTGATCAGGTTTCCCCCGTTCGCGGCCAGGCCTTCTTCACCCACTGGCAGGGATGTCCGTCTGTGGCGACGACCCGGTGTCAACGCTGCCTGCTGGATGAACACGGGCGCAGGGGTTTGGAAAAGCCTTCTAAACTCCTACGTCCCTTTGGCCCTGTCCCTGGCAGGCCAACCGGCTGCAGTCATCGGTATCCTGCTCTCCATCGCCAACGCCACCGTTCTCGTCGGTAGTACCGCCAGCGGGTGGGTCCGGCGCCGGGGCGTCAGGGCGTCTCTGGTCATCGGGATGATAGCTACAGGGCTGGGACTGGCCGCAGTGGGACCGTTCGCCGGTCTGACCGCCCCGGTGGCCATTGCCCTGGCCATCTCCGGCATCGGTGCCGGGGTCCTGCAGACCGTCGGTCCGGCCATCGCAGCGGAGAAGGTGCACCCAGAAGAACGCGGAGACGCCCTCGCATTGACGGGCACTTTCCGCGCCACGGCGCTCTTCCTCTCACCGCTGGGCATGGCCGGGCTGGTCACCCTCGTTCCGGTGACCGCGGCCCTGCTGGCCGCGGGCCTGCTCATCATCACCCCAGCTGCAACCACCTGGAGATCCAACAAAGATGTCGACTGACCGACACAGACCCCGAGGCTCGCGCTATTTGCCTCCGGTGACAAGAAAGCAAGACGTTTCGACGAGAGGCTGTCCATGACGACGAAAACCCATCCGAGCGATGACCCCGCAACGGTCCCGAGGCTCCGACTGCGGCACGGGCATAGCATTCCGCATCTGGGCCTGGGCACCTGGCCACTGGTGGGGGAAGAGTGCGAGACGGCCGTCCGCTACGCCATTCAAAGCGGCTACCGGCTCGTCGACACCGCGTTCCAGTACCGCAATGAAGACGCGGTGGGACGCGGTGTCCGCACTGCCGGCGTTGCGCGTGAAGAGCTGTTCGTCTCCAGCAAGTTCAACAAGGAGTCCCACAGCGTCGACGGTGTGCAGAGGGCCTACGACCGCAGTCTCCAAGCCTTGGGCCTGGACTACCTGGACATGTTCATGTGCCACTGGCCCGTGCCGGCCTTGGACCAGTACACCGAGGCATGGAGAGGCCTCGTCAAGCTCTTGGACGAAGGCCGTGTCAAAGCGATCGGTGTCTCCAATTTCAAGCCGGACCATTTGGAGAAGGTCATTGCCGCGACCGGCGTGGTTCCTGACGTGAACCAGATCCAGCTCAGCCCCGATCTCGCACGGCTACCCCCGCGGGCAGTGCACCAGGACCTGGGCATCATTACCGAGGCCTGGAGCCCTATTGGTCGCGAATCGGGACTGCGTGACCACCCCATCGTGGTGCAGATCGCGCAACGGACAGCAAAGAGTCCGGCGCAGGTTCTGCTCCGCTGGCACGTCCAGCAAGGAATCGTCCCGATCCCGCAGGCCGCCAAACCCGCATGGCTGGTCGAGAACATCTCGGTGTTCGATTTCTCCCTGACTGCCGAGGAAATGGCCGCCCTGGCGAGGCTGGACCGCGGAGAGAACGCCGCCCGCGACTCCGACTCCCCCGAAAACGGCCACTGACCCTTGCCGCACCCACCCGTACCTGGCACGAAGAGTGGGAGGGGTTGACGTAGATCACAAAATGCGGAAACCTCTTCACGACAGAGTGGACCTCTGCTCTACAGACTGACTGATCGATGATCGAGAAGGAGCTCTCCCATGGCAGACCATCACGGCGTCCTCGAGGACGTACGGCGGGGCATGATCCCTGCACATATCTACAACGACAAAGAGCTCTTCGAACTCGAGAAGGAACGTCTCTTCAGCCGCAGCTGGCTGTTCGTCGCCCACGAGTCGGAGGTCCCCGAGGCTGGTGACTACGTGGTCCGCAGGGTCCTCGAGGACTCGTTCATTATCTCTCGGGACGAACAGGGCCAGGTCCGGGCCCTGTTCAACATGTGCCTCCACCGGGGCATGCAGGTGTGCCGGGCGGAGATGGGCAATGCCTCCCACTTCCGTTGCCCGTACCACGGTTGGTCTTACCGCAATGACGGGCGCCTCGTTGGCCTGCCGTTTCACAAGGAGGCATACGGCGGGGAGGAAGGCTTCAAGAAGAAGGGCCAGACCTTGTTGCCTGCTCCCTCGCTGGCCACGTACAACGGTCTGATCTTCATCAGCATGGACCCGGATGCCGAGCCCCTGGAGGAGTTCCTGGGGGACTTCAAGTTCTACCTGGACTACTACACGAAGCAGAGCGCGGACGGCATCGAGCTGCGTGGCCCTCAGCGTTGGCGGGTCAAGGCGAACTGGAAGATCGGGGCCGAGAACTTCGCCGGGGACATGTACCACACGCCCCAGACCCACACCTCGGTGGTGGAGATCGGCCTCTTCCGCGAGCCCAAGGCGGAGAAGCGCAAGGACGGCACCACGTACTGGGCTGGCAACGGTGGCGGCACCACTTACAAGCTGCCCGAAGGTGGCCTGGAGGAGCGCCTGCGCTACGTGGGCTACCCGGACGAGATGATCGCCCGGATGAAGGAGCAGTGGACCCAGGAGCAGCTCGACGTGGTCGGCAAGGACGGGTTCATGATCTCGGCGGCCTCACTGTTCCCGAACATGAGCTTCGTCCATAACTGGCCGCGGGTCGAAGAGGGCTCCGACGAGGTGCTCCCCTTCATCTCTATCCGCGTGTGGCAGCCGATCAGCGAGAACGAGACGGAAGTCCTCTCGTGGTTCGCCGTCGACAAGAACGCGCCGGAGGAGTACAAAGCGCTTTCCTACAAGGCGTATCTCATGTGCTTCGGCAGTGGCGGCATGTTCGAGCAGGACGACGTCGAGAACTGGGTGTCCCTCACCAATACTGCCGCCGGCTCCATGGCACGGCGTCTGCTGCTCAACAGCCGGATGGGCATGCTCGAGAACGGCGAGAACGTCGTCGAGGCCCTGTCCCCCGAGGAATACTCGGGACCCGGCGCCACCCGTGTCGGCTACAGCGAGTACAACCAGCGGGAGTTGTTGCGCCGGTGGGCCGATCACCTCGAACGTCCGGTAGAAGCCGCAGCGCAGGTGCACGTGGGCTCGGACCCGGTGCAAGCGCCACCGGCCGCCGGATCGGGGCCCGCCCGCCCGGCCTGCGGCAGCGCAGAGACCGCGCCCGCAGCAACCCTTCACGAGGAGGTCTGATCATGAGTGTTGGAACGGCACACGAGAACGAGAACTTGACGCTGTCCGAACAATCGGCGCTGGGAGCCCACGCCCCGCGTACTCAGCGGACGGGGCAGACCCTGCCTTTCAACGATGAACTTCACCTGGAGGCGCATCGTTGGCTGGTCGATGAGGCGTACCTGTTGGACGCCCAGGACTACGACGAGTGGCTCTCCCGGATCGCCGATGACGTGCACTATCTCATGCCCGTCCGCGTCACCACTGCCCTGGGCGCCGGATACTCCACCTCACCGGGGATGGCGCACTGGGACGAGAACAAGTACTCGCTCAGTCGCCGCGTGGCACGCTTCGCCACCGAGCACGCGTGGACCGAAGACCCCCCATCACGGCTGCGCCACTACATCACCAACGTGCGCACCTTCCGCACCCCCGACCCGCAAGAGATCATCGTGGACTCGGCGGTTCTTCTCTTCCGCAGCCGTGGTGACGTCGGGGAGTCCTCCACTGTCTCGGCAGGACGCGAGGATCTCCTCCGCCGTACCTCATCCGGGTCCGGGTGGGAGCTGGCCCGTCGCACCATCATGGTCGACGAGTCGGTCATCCGCATGCAGAACCTGGCGATCTTCCTGTGAAACTGGAATGGGAAGGCGAGGAGGAAGACCGCCTCGCGGCGATCCAGGCCACCGAGGAACGCCGCCGGCTCGAAGAGCACGTCACCGGCAAGCCGATCGTGATCGCTAACGAGTTCTCGGAGGTCCAGGTCACCCGCATCGAGACCCGCAACGGTTCGCGGCTGATGATTCAATCTCCTCGTTCGGGCCAGTGGGTAACGCTCTGTCCGCTGGAACTGGAGTCCCTGACCTGGCAGGCCCCGGCCACGTTCTCGGCCATGATCGGACACCCTTTCGGGCCGCTCGTGGCCGAAGACGAATAAACACCCCAACCGCCAGAGCACCACCGTCTCAAGCTAAGGAGTTCGACCATGCCCGTTGTAAAAGCCGATCTGCAGGCCTGTCAGGGATACGCGAACTGCGTCGTCGGAGCCTCTGACTACTTCGACCTGGACGACGACGGGATCGTCGTGCTGCTCCAGACCGAAGTCCCCGAAGCCGACCGCGCCCGCGTCACCGAAGCCGCGCGCAGCTGCCCGGTCTCCGCACTGGTGGTAGAGGACGCATGAGCCCGGGCACCGTCGTCGTCGTCGGGTCCTCCATTGCCGGGGTGCGCACCGCGCAGTCCCTCCGGCTGGAAGGCTATAAGGGGGAGATCATCCTCGTGGGAGAAGAGACCGAACTTCCCTACGATAAGCCGCCATTGTCGAAATCCGTTCTTGCGGGATCCGCCGACGAGGACTCTATCCGGCTGCTGACACAGGAGCAGGCCGATGCCGAGGACATCCAACTCTTGCTGGGGCACCGCGCTGTCGATCTGGACGTCGCCGAGAACCTGCTGAAGCTTGAAGGGCATGACCCCCTTCGCTACGACAACCTCGTCATTGCCACCGGAGCATCACCCCGGCCCTCTCCCTGGGGCCAGTCTCCAGGGATTCACGTGCTGCGCACCCTTGAGGACGCCCGCGAACTACGTGGGGACCTTCTCCGGGGTGGGGCGCTGGCCGTTATCGGGGCAGGGTTCATCGGCGCCGAAGCGGCAGCCACCGCCCGCGGCCTGGGATTGGAGGTCACCGTCATCGACCCGGTGCCCGTGCCCATGAGCCGCCTCTTTAACCCTGAGATCGGCCAGTGGTTCGCAGACCTTCACCAGGACAACGGGGTCGACACCATGTTCGGCACCGGAGTGGAAGCTATCGAAGGCGAGGAGGGCAACTTCTCCCTCCACCTGACCAACGGTGAGAGCGTTCAGGCGGCCACCGTGCTGATCGGTATTGGCGTCATCCCCAATGACTCCTGGCTTAGCGCATCCGGCCTGCTGGTGGACAACGGGGTCGTGCTCAACGAGTACTGTCAAGCCCTCGACGCTGCGAACGTGTACGCCGTCGGCGACGTAGCCCGCTGGCGCCACCAGAAGCACGGCGAGGACGTCAGGACCGAGCACTGGACTAACGCGGTGGAACAGGCCGCCTGCGTGGCCTACAACATCATCCATCCGGAACAGCCGCGCGCCTACACGCCCATTGAATACGTGTGGAGCGACCAGCACGACTGGAAGATCCAGGTCGTGGGACGCGTCGGAGGCAATGTCGACCACGTCCTCATCGGACACCCGCAGGTCCACGGCAAGTTCGCCGCCCTCTACACCATCGACGGCACCACCGTCCGGGGCGCAGCCATCGTGAACTGGCCCAAAGCCCTCATTGCCTGCCGTCTGGGCATGGCCAGGGGCATCACGGTGCAGGATCTGCGCGCCAAGCTCGAACCCCAGTTGGAGCCACCGCCGAGGAGGGCGTCATGACACCCGGAAACTTGCTGCCCCAGACCGAGAGCGTCAGCCGGGAACGTATCGCCCTCGCCTGCCGGGTCTTGGCCCATCGGGGCCTTGCAGATGGAATCTTGGGTCACATCAGCCTGAAAATTACCGACAGCACATTGCTGGTGCGCTGTCGCGGCCCGTACGAACGCGGACTGGCGTATACGCAAGCCGAAGACATCCGCATGGTGGACCTCGACGGCAATCCCGCCGCCGACGGCGAGCTCGCGGGCGGATACACGGTCCCCAACGAACTGCCGCTGCACACCGAGCTCTTCCGGCGCCGCCCAGACATCCGGGCTGTCGTTCACGCCCATCCCCCGCGAGTGGTTGCCGCCGACCTGGCAGGGCTTGCAGTACGCCCCATCGTAGGGGCGTACGACATTCCCGGAGCCCGCCTCGCCGCCAACGGGGTGCCCGTCTATCCCCGCGGAGTACTCATCCGCGACCGTCGGCTCGCCACCGAAATGGCCGATGCTATGGGAACAAGGCCCGTTGTTGTGCTGCGGGGCCACGGCCTCACCAGCGCGGCCGAAACCGTCGAGCAAGCAGTTCTCCAGGCCATCAGCGTGGACGGCCTGTCCGGGTTGGCACTGCAAGTGACTTCGGCTGGTGGGCACCTCGTCGATCTGCCCGACGCCGATATGGCCGAACTGCCCGACCTCGGAGGAGCATTCAACACAGAGACTGCTTGGAGACATGAACTCGCACGACTTGGTGAGCCTCGTTGATGGCCTGCGCCCTAGCCGGACAGAGACTGAACCCCCGGTCAGTAACATGAAGCTCATGTCCGCATCACGGGCGGAGGACGACTCCAGATACGGCCCTCCTCCGCAGTACCCCATCGAATCCGTCGACAACGCACTCCGATTGTTGCTGCTCTTCGAGACTCGGCCGAGCATCCGGCTCACCGATGCCAGCAAGTACCTCGGAGTGGCGTCATCTACGGCCCATCGCCTCATGGGGATGCTCCTCTACCGAGGTTTCGTACGGCAGAACCCTCAGACCAAAGCGTACGAACCCGGACAAGCACTCAGCTCCATCGCCTTCGCCATACGGCGCCACGTCGACATCGGAACGCTAATTCGTCCAGCAATGGAAAGGGTATTCGAGGCAACCGGAGAGACGGTGCACTTTGCCGAGCTCAAAGGCTCGAACGCACACTTTCTGGAGGCCATCGAAAGCCAACGTGCCGTCCGCGTTGCCTCACGTCAAGGTGCGATGCTTCCTGCCAACTGCACTGCAACGGGCAAAGCAATGCTGAGCCTACTCACCACGGAACAACTGCATGCCCTGTACCCGTATGAGGAGCTCCCGGGTCTCACCAAGGGATCTATCATTTCCCGTTCCGATCTGGAGCGTGCCCTCGAAACGATTCGGCAAACCGGGTACTCAACGAGCCAGGAAGAAAGCGAAGACGGCGTCATGTCAGTCGCTGTTCCCATCACCAGCCCGAGCGGAGGATACTACGGGATCAATGTATCCGTGCCCGCTCACCGCATGACTGAACAACTCCGCACAGAACTCGGAGCTATGCTCCAGACAGTCGCCAAAGAAATCCAGAACTTGCTCGTTTAAGGATCTCGACGGCCGGTGACGGTGGTGCTGTGGACAGGACCACCTCAGGCCAGCGGCGATTCCAGAGAGTCGATTCTCCGCAGTCGGAGCCCGAAGAAGAAGGAAATGACCACGGCGACGGTTGCCATAGTGACGAGCATCGCCCAGGTCAGTGTCGAGTTACCGAGGCTAACCCGGGTGATTCATGGGAATCTGCGGATCGCTGGGCGAAAATAGACCGAAGTGCTTCCTGAACAGGGGAAACTGGGACTTGTCTAAGGTTCCATGTTCTCCAGCAGAAAGCACTCGGTAGGTGAAGCGTACTTCGTGGTCGGCCGGTCTGTCCGTTACTGCAGATGGTGTCGGGGTGGTCTCGCATGCCGGGGCTATCGTGCCTCGACTTCTGGCTGATCAGGTCGGTCTGACCGCCGAGCTGTCAGGGGCCATGGCTCGCCGCCGGTTCATCCCGATCCACGATCGCGGCCGGGTGTTGATCGATACCGCGGTGATGCTCGCCGATGGCGGCGAGTCCATCTCCGACATCGGCGTCCTGCGCCACCAGTCCGGCGCCCTGGGCCCAGTGGCGTCGGCGCCGACGGTGTGGCGCACGCTCGATGAGGTCACTGCCGGCAAGCGCAAGAAGATCCAGGTGGCGCGGGCTCGCACGCGGCGGCACGTGTGGTCCCACCTGCCCGGCGGAGTGCCCGCATCGGCGTGTGCGGGGCGGGATCTGGGATCGACGGTCGTGCTCGATGTGGACGCCACCATTGTGGTCACTCACAGCGAGAAGGAGCTTGCTGCGCCGACGTATAAGCGCACGTTCGGGTACCACCCGATCGGCGTGTGGTGCGACAACACAGAAGAGTTCCTCGCCGCGAGCTTGCGCCCAGGCAACGCCGGGTCCAACACCGCCGCCGACCACATCGACGTCCTGGGCCAGGCAATCGCGCAGATCCCCGCCAGTCATCGGCGTGATCTGCTGATCCGCTCCGACGGTGCCGGCGCCTCCCACGACCTGATCGACTGGATCACCGAGCAGAACCGCGTCCGTGGTCGACAGGTGGAGTACTCGGTCGGCTTCTCCATCACTGCCCCGATTCGCCGGGCCATCGCGACCTGCCCCGAAGCCGCGTGGGGACCAGCGCTCAACCCCAACGGGGACATTCGTGACGGGGCCGACATCGCGGAGCTGACCGGATTCCTCTCCCAACGGATGCTCGCCAAGTGGCCAGACGGGATGCGGGTGATCGTGCGCCGCGAGCGGCCCCATCCGGGTGCTCAGTTGTCGATGTTCGAGGAGATCGATGGATGGCGCTACCAGGCTTTTGTCACCAACACCACCGCCACGGGTCAGCTGCAATTCCTCGAGGCCAGGCATCGGGCTCACGCCCGGGTCGAGGACCGGATACGCCACGCCAAGGACACCGGGCTCGGGCGGCTACCTTCGCGGGGGTTCGCGCTCAACCAGGCCTGGCTCGTCGCGGTGATGATCGCAGCGGACCTCGTTGCCTGGACGCGGATGCTCGCTTGCACCGGCGAGGCCGCAGTCCTGGCGTTGTGCGAGCCCAAGGCACTGCGCTACCGCTTCCTTCACGTGGCAGCCCGGCTGGTCCGCAGCGGCCGACGGCGAAAAGTGAAGATCCCGGAAACATGGCCCTGGGCCGTCGCGATCGTCGCTGTGTTCAACACGATCGCCGCGATCCCCAAACCAGCCTGACCTCACATGCCCGCCCACGACATCACCACCCGGGGACCCGCCCACCGGCAGCGCCAGCCGGCACACACGCACGCCCACCCACGAAATCGATCCCGCCGTCACCCGACAGCAGCAGTCACACCGGCCCGTGAATCAGCGGGGCTAAGGGCCACCCCGGTGAGCACGGGGCCGATGGTATTGCCGATGTACGTGCCGGTCTGGACAATGCCGGTGGCCGCTGCGGTGGCCCCAGGCGCCATGTGCGAGATGAGGAAGTGCACCAGACCTGGCCACCCCCACCCCAGGCCCACCGCTAGCAGGACACCTACCACGTAGCTCCAGGTGGTGGGGATCGCCATGAGTGAAAGCCCGACGGCGCAGACGATGAGTGCTGTCTGGATCAGAGAAAGTGCTGACACGCCGCCTCGATCGACGACTCCGCCAATGACGATACGGGTCGCGGCTCCTAAGGCGCTGCCGACGGCCAGAATCACACCAGCCGGGCCGACTGCAATCCCCCGCTCCAGCGCGCCGATCACGGCAAAGGCCACGGCGGACGTAACGGCACCGCCCGCGAACATCGTCATCGCGGCCATCAGCACCAACGCCGAACGCATCTGGGTATCCCATTGCCCCGCCGGCCGGGTCGTACCCATAACGACCGGCATGGTCCGGGTCCGGGCCACGGGGACCAGTACGAGCATGCCCAGTACAGCCATCAGCAGGAAGGCCATGGACCATCCCAGAGTCAACGCAACCAACGGGATCGAAACGCCGGCGACCAACCCCGTCACAGGGACCGCGGCCTGTTTCACCCCGAAGGCCAGCCCGCACGAGGCGGCTGGGATGTGCGTGACGAGCAAGTGGTTGGAGGAAGGGTGCCCGAGACTGAATCGTCCCGGGTTTGATGGAGGCAGGTTTGACCGGAAGGGACACTTGTTTCATGCCTCGCCCATCGAAGTACTCGAAGGAGTTGCGGGACCGTGCCACGCGGATGGCCATCGATGCCCGTAGCGATCCTGCGACCGCGCCGGGTGCGTTGGCGCGGATCGCCAAGCAACTCGATATCCACCCCGAGACTCTGCGGAACTGGGTCCGCCGCGTCGAGAAGGGCCAAGCCGAAACCCCTGGCGTGGAGACGGTCTCCGATATCGAGAGGATCCGTCAGCTCGAGCGTGAGAACGCGGAGTTGCGGCGGGCGAACGAGATGGCGGATTCAAGCGGTCAGTGCAACGAGTCCTGTGAGATGAGGCAGTCACTGATCACAGGAGGATCCGGATGCAGGGCAAGCACGGTCATCTCAGTCGGGAGCAGAAGCGGCTGGCACTCAGGCTGCATGCGAGGGGTTGGCGGCTGGTCGACATCGCCAAGGAGATCGGCTGCAGCGCGCCGATGGTCGGGATCATGGCCCGCACCGGCAGGCACGCCGACGCCAAGCCGTTCGGCTGGGAGCCACGCCAGGGCTGCCTGACGATTGACGAGCGCGAGCAGATCCTGGTGGGGATCAATCGTGGCGACACCTTCACCGCGATCGCCGAGCACCTGGGGCGCGCGGTGTCGACCATCAGCCGCGAGGTGAAGCGCGGCGGTGGTCGCTGCGGCTACTCGGCATGGCATGCGCACGAACGCGCTCGCGATCAAGCTCGTCGGCCGAAGTCTTTCAAGCTCGCGTCAGGCCGGTTGCTCGAGGAGGTCTCCAGCCGGCTGGAGCAGTTGTGGTCCCCCGAGGAGATCGCGGCGCGCCTACGGTTGGATCACGCCGATGATCCGGAGATGCGCGTGAGCCACGAGACGATCTACCAGTCCCTGTTTGTCCAGGGCCGAGGCGAGTTGCGCCGCGAGTTGGCGCGGTGTCTACGGTCCGGAAGAGCGGCCCGAAAGCCCCGCGGCACCACTGACGGCCGCGGCCGGATCCCCGGCATGGTGATGCTCAGCGAACGCCCCGCAGAAGCCGACGACCGCGCCGTGCCCGGACACTGGGAAGGCGACCTCATCCTTGGCGAGGGCAGCCGCAGCGCGGTCGGGACGCTCGTCGAGCGATCGACGCGGATGACGCTGCTGTTGCACCTCCCAGATGGCAAGACAGCCGAGCAGGTCGAGGCAGCGATGCGCGCCGCGATCAGCAAACTACCGTCCTCGTTGGCCAGAACGATCACCTGGGACCAGGGCGCGGAGATGTCGCAGCACGCGGCGTTCACCACTGCCACGGGTATCCCGATCTACTTCTGCGATCCCCACTCGCCCTGGCAGCGCGGGAGCAACGAGAACACCAACGGCCTGTTGCGTCAGTACCTGCCCAAGGGCACCGACCTGAGCGCCGTCACCCGCGAGGAGTTGGACGCGATCCAGGACAGCCTCAACAGCCGACCGCGCAAGACTCTGGGCTATCTGACACCATCAGAGAAGCTCGCAGAGCTTCTTGCGCCCACCGCTTGAATCCGCCGATCTTGAAGACCGCGTCGGCTTTCTTCGCGGCCGAGCTCGACCGGCCACGCCGCTGATCGTCGATTTCATCGACCAGTACCGCCGTCGATGGCCCGTCGAGGCGATCTGCACCGCCCTCACCGAGGCCGGATGCGCGATCGCGCCATCGACCTACTACGCCGCCCGAGGCCGCGGTCCATCGGCCCGCGCCCTGCGCGACGAGGAACTCAAAGAACAGATCATGGACGTCTACGAAGACTCCGGCGGTATCTATGGGCGCCGCAAGATCCGCGCCGCACTCGCCCGCAAAGGGATAACGGTCGCGAAGTGCACGGTCGAACGATTGTGCGGTGACCTGGGAATCCGTGGGGTGGTGCGCGGGAAGTTCCCGCGCACCACGAAACCAGCGGCCGAGACCGAACACCCCGGTGATCTCGTTGACCGCGCATTCGCCGCGACAGCGCCGAATCAGCTGTGGGTTGCCGACATCACCTACGTCCGCACCGATGCCGGCTGGGTCTACGTGGCATTCGTCTTGGACGTGTTCTCGCGGATGATCGTCGGCTGGCAGACCTCGACCCGCATGTTCGCCGACCTGGCGATCGACGCCCTCGCGATGGGCTTGTGGCTGCGGCGTCGGACCGGCCAGGACATCACTGGCCTGATTCATCATTCCGACCGCGGAGTCCAGTATCGAGCGGTGCGCTACACCCAGGCCCTCGACGAGGCCGGCGCCGTCGCCTCAGTCGGCTCGCGCGGGGACTCCTACGACAACGCGATGGCCGAAGCCCTGAACTCGCTGTACAAGCACGAGCTGATTTACCGGAAGGGCCCGTGGCGATCGACGAACGCCGTCGAGATCGCGACTGCCGAATGGGTCCATTGGTACAACACCGCCCGACTGCACGGCGAACTCGATCACCGGCCACCGACAGAGATCGAGGACCTCTACTGGCAGCAGCACGCTGCTGCCGAGACTGAACCTGCACTACAGAACAAATGATCGGTCTCTAACAAACCCGGGACTTGACAGACCGTTCCCGAGTCCCCCCAGGGATGCCCATACAATTAGCCACGGCCACGCAGAGATCCAGGACGCGCTGCCGGTCAGGCTCACGACCGCCAGAAGCAAGGCGGCGATGCCCATGCCTTTCTCGCTGAGCACACGACCAATCACACCGGTGCACGCGGAGGTGAGGGCGGCCGCAGCCCAGTAGACCCCTACCGCCAGGCCGATCCCGTAGGCCGGGACGCGGATTGTTGCGGTGATCTCCGTGGCCAGCGCCCCAAGGAGAAACACCGGCATGTTTGTTAAGACAGTCACCAGTACGGCCACAGCCAAAGCGGCGAATCCACGGCCCGGATGTCTCACGCGCTGTGACCTGCCACCGGGGCATCCGATGCCGCATCCATCTCCGGCACGCTGCGCTTACGCACCCGTGGGCAGGGCGGTAAAAAGTTCATGGCTGGCATTCCTGCCCTTCCAGGTCAAGGCTGTGGTGCGAGCAATACCGCTTCTGAAGTGCCCCGGGTTTGATGGGCACATTGGTGTGCCCCGGGTTTGATGGGCACATTGGTGTGCCCCGGATTCCGTGGGGTTCGATTTTTTGGATTCTCATGCCTCAAGTACGACTTCGCCGGACATCGGTCTAGATGGATCAGCGTCGGCCCCTGTCTCCCTCTAGCCCGCGTCAGATCTCCTTCCCATCACCCGCCTGACGCCAGTTCCCGGCCGATACCGAACGCCGCGGCCTGGAGGACTCCGACGAGGCGGGTCCTGTCCCTCGTCAAGCGGGGAACCACAAGACCCAGGGATGCGACGACCGCGGTGTCTCGAAGCACGGGGACGGCCACCGAGCACGCCCCGAGGGACATCTCCTCGACCGTTGTCGCATACCCATGGCGCCGCACCCGAGCCAGCTGCTGGCGCAGGAGCCCGGGCTGGGTCACCGTGAACGGCGTCATCCGGGTCAACGAGCCGAGCGTCTCGGCGAGCACGTCGTCGGGCGCGTGCGCGAGCAGCACCTTCCCAACCGCCGTGCAGTGCAGCGGCAGTCGGGAGCCGACGGTGCTGACGATCGGGACGGACGCCGTGCCGGACAGCCGGTCGAGGTACAACACCTCGGCGCCCTCGCGCACCGCGAGGTGCACGGTGGCCAGCGTCGCGCCGTACACGTCGTGGAGGAACGGCTCAGCGATCTGGCGCAGGCCGGTCTGGGTCGGCGCCAGTAGTGCGAGCTCCCAGATCCGGCGACCCACCACGTACTCGCCGGTCGGCCGCCGCACCAAGCCGCCCCAGGTGGCCAGTTCGGCCACCAATCGGTGAGTGGTCGGCAGCGGTAGACCCGCCCGACGCGCAATCTGGCTCAGCGTCATCGCCCGGTGCTCATCGTCAAAGGCGCCGAGAACGGTCAGCAGGCGCGAGGCGACACTGGCTCCCGGGTCGGAGGTGTTGCCGGCCATCGTCGCCCCCCTTTCACTCAGTGAACGATATAGCTCGAAGCGTACGCCCCGGCCACCTACCGTCGGGCTGGTGAGCACTCCTGACCTATCGACCCAAGCCGAGATCAGCGCCGAGATCGCCGACCTGTCCGCCGGCACCGACCCGTCCGCTATCCGGCCCCGCCTCGACTACTCCCCGTACCGCAGCAGCCTCCTGCGGCATCCGACCAAGGATCTGCACCAGGTCGATCCGGAAGGCGTCGAGTTGTGGTCTCCGTGCTTCAGCCACCGGGACGTCGATCCACTCGAGGCCGATCTGACGATTCAGCGCTCGGGCGAGCCGATCGGCGAGCGCATCACGATCTCCGGCCGGGTCGTGGACGGCGACGGACGCCCGGTCGCGGGCCAGCTGGTCGAGATCTGGCAGGCCAACGCCGGAGGACGCTACATCCACCAGCGTGATCAGCACCCTGCGCCGCTCGACCCGAACTTCACCGGCGCCGGGCGGTGCCTGACCGGTGCGGACGGTAGCTACTCATTCCAGACGATCAAACCGGGTCCGTACCCGTGGCGGAACCACCGCAATGCGTGGCGTCCCGCCCACGTGCACTTCTCCCTGTTTGGCACCGAGTTCACCCAGCGCATCGTCACGCAGATGTACTTCCCGGGCGATCCCCTGTTCGCGCTGGACCCGATCTACCAGTCGATCACCGACCAGGGCTCCCGTGACCGCCTCGTCGCCCGCTACGACCATGACCTGACGCGACCCGAGTGGTCGACCGGCTACCGGTGGGACATCGTGCTCACCGGCGCCCACCGCACCTGGACCGAGAACAACGACGACAAGGACCACGCATGAGCCCCCGCCTGCACCCCACGCCCGGCCAGACGGTGGGCCCGTTCTTCCACTACGCACTCCCCTATGACGGCGACTCCGAACTGGTGCCTGCGAGCAGCCCGGGTGCGATCCGGTTCCACGGCCGCGTGCTCGACGGTTCTGGTGCGCCGGTCCCCGACGCGCTGGTCGAGCTCTGGCAGGCGGACGCGTCCGGCGCGATCGTCCAGCAGCCGGGCTCGTTGCGCCGCGACGGTTGGACGTTCACGGGCTGGGGCCGGTCGTCGACCGACAACGCCGGCCACTACTCGTTCTCGACGATCGCGCCGGGTGGGGTCGACGGGGGCGCACCGTTCTTCGCGCTCACGGTGTTCGCGCGTGGCCTGCTCGATCGGCTCTTCACACGCGCATATCTGCCGGGACACGAGGCCGCCCTCGCTGCGGACCCCCTTCTCAGCAGCCTCGAGCCGGACCGTCGCGCGACGCTGGTCGCGGAGGCCGATGCGCAGGGACATGCGTTCGACATCCGTCTGCAGGGCCAGGGCGAGACCGTCTTCCTGACGTTCCCGGGCCACGGGGCGGCACACTGAACGCCATGACCGACCTGTTCTGGCCCGGCGACGAGCGCGCCGGCGACCTGATGAGTGCTGAGGCGTTGCTCGCCGCCATGGTCAGGGTGGAGTCCGCGTGGCTGGACGCTCTCGTGGCCTCCGGGCTCGCGCCGTCCGCCGCCGCCACCGACCTCGCCCCGCTCGTCACCGCCGACGATCTGCCGCACATCGCGGCGGCAGCCGAGGGCAGCGGCAACCCCGTCGTCCCGCTCGTCGGGCTGCTCCGCTCGCGAGCGCCGCAGCCCGCCGCCACCTGGCTTCACCGCGGGCTCACCAGCCAGGATGTCCTCGACACCGCCCTCATGCTCGCGCTGCGCGATGCGCTCGAACGGCTGATCGGCGAGCTGCGCGCCCAGGTGACCGCTCTCGCCCGTCTCGCCGCGCAGCACGCCGACACGCCGATGGTCGGCCGCACCCTGACCCAGCACGCCGTCCCCACGACATTCGGTGCGGTCGCCGCGGGCTGGCTCGACGGCCTGGTCGACGCCGCCGATCTGGTCCTCGACGCCCGCTCCCTCCTGCCGGTGCAGCTCGGCGGGGCGGTCGGGACGTTCTCGGCGGCCACCGAGCTGGCGGGCCTGCGGGGGCACGACGATCCCCAGGGGACGAGCGCTGACCTGGTCGCCGACACCGCCGTGGCCCTCGGGCTGCGCGAGCTGCGCCCGTGGCACACCTCGCGGGCGACGGTCACCCGGACGTCCGACGCGTTGGTGACGTGCACGGACGCGTGGGGACACATCTCGACCGATGTCGCGACCCTGGCACGGACGGAGATCGGCGAGCTGGCCGAGCCGACGGCTGAGGGTCGCGGCGGCTCGTCGACGATGCCGCACAAGAACAACCCGGTCCTATCCGTGTTGGTGCGTCGCGCGGCCCTGGGAGCCCCCGGTCTTGCCGCCACGCTGCACGTCGCGTCGGCCGCCTCCGGCGACCAACGTCCGGACGGGGCGTGGCACGTCGAGTGGTCGACCCTGCACCTGCTCGGCCGACGCGCCGTCGTGGCCGCATCCCAGACCACCGAGCTGCTGACGGGTCTGCACGTGGACGCCGAGCGAATGCGCACGACGCTCGACACGTCGGCCGAGAGCGTGCTGGCGGAACGCCGCTCGATCGCCGGGCTGCTGGACGCCACCGCCAGCGCCGATCCGACCACGTACCTCGGATTCTCCGAGGACCTCATCGCGGGCGCCGTCGAGCGGGCCCGGACCTTCTTGGAGGAGAACGAGTGAACATCCCTCGCATCACGGCCGTCCGGCTCGGCGGATCGCCGGCCCTCCCCCTTCTCGTGCTGGGGCCCTCGCTGGGCACGTCCGCTCAGTCACTGTGGGCGCGCTGCGCCGCCGGACTCACCGATCGATTCGAGGTTCTCGCCTGGGACCTGCCCGGGCACGGGTCCAACGCCGGCTCCGCCGAGCCGTTCACGATGGCCGAGCTGGCCGCCGGTGTCCTCGGGATGGTCGACGACGTGGTGGCCCAGCGCGACACGTTCGCCAGCACTTTCACCTACGCGGGCGACTCGGTGGGAGGCGCCGTCGGGCTGCAGCTGCTGCTGGACGCACCCGCGCGCATCGACTCCGCTGTCCTGCTGTCGACGGGCGCACGGATCGGCGAGCCGGATGCCTGGCGGACACGGGCCACGTCCGTGCGCGCGTCGGGCACCCCGTCGATGATCGAAGGGTCGGCCCAGCGCTGGTTCGCACCCGGATTCCTGGAGCGGGAGCCGGAGATCGGCGCAGCCCTGCTGCACGACCTGCGGGACGCCGACGACGAGGGCTATGCGCTGGTGTGCGAGGCGCTGGCGGGCTTCGACGTCCGTGACCGCCTCGGCGAGATCGAACCGCGAGTGCTGGCGGTGTCGGGTCTGCTCGACGTCCCCACTCCGCCGGCCGATCTCGCGGCTATCGCCTCTGGAGTCCGGAACGGGCGGCTCGTCGTCCTCGACGGCGTCGCGCACCTGCCCCCGGCCGAGCAACCGTCCGAGGTCGCCCAACTCATCCGCGATCACGCGAACGCGGGGCAGGCGGTTGCCGCTCCCACGACCGTCGCCGGGGTGCGCGACGCCGGCATGGCGGTGCGCCGGGCGGTCCTGGGCGACGCCCATGTCGACCGCGCGACCGCGGCGATCACCGATCTGACCGCCGACTTCCAGGATTTCATCACCCAGTACGCCTGGGGGTCGGTGTGGACGCGTCCGGGTCTTGACCGGCGCAGCCGCTCACTCATCACGCTGACCGCCCTGGTGGCCCGCGGCCATCACGAGGAGCTGGCCATGCACGTGCGGGCCGCGCGTACCAATGGGCTGACCAACGACGAGATCAAAGAGTTGCTGCTCCAGACGGCGATCTACTGCGGCGTGCCCGATGCCAACGCGGCCTACCGCATCGCCCAGCGCGTGCTCGACGAGCTGGACCACCCCGCTTACTAGGAGACTGCTGCACAATCCTCGTGGCAGGAGCCCGGTGTGGTGGCTGGCGTGAAATCCTGTGGCTATGCAGGGTTGTGATTGTGACTTTCGCCGGTAAGTGGCGGTGGCGGTGGTCTACGGACGTTTCGCGGCGGTCTCACTGGCGAGTGGTGGTCACCCGGGCGCGCACTAGGTCGCGCCGAACGAGACGGTGGAGCTCATTCCAACCGGGACTCACTGACGCGTGCTCGAACCCTCGTCGTCCATGCCGTAGCGGGGATCTCCGAACGCGGCATCTCGACGCAAGGGCTACGACTTCGGTGTCCTGTAAGGGTGTCGCACCAGCTTCGTCGCGCAGTGGGCGGGCTAACGCGACGTGTCGGCGGCGCCTACTTCCTTACTCGCTGGAGTGCGCGGTAGAGCGTGGATCGACCCACCCCGAGATCCCGGGCGATAGCTGACGGCCCCTCCCCCGCCTCGATACGGGCAAGGGCCTTGTCGATCTGCTCCTCAGTCAGGACGCGTTTGCGTCCCTTGTACTTGCCCTTCGCCTTGGCGATGGCGATACCCTCGGCCTGGCGTTCGCGAATGATGGCCCGCTCGAACTCTGCGAACGCCCCGAGCAGCGAGAGCATCAGGTCGGCTCGAGGATCCTGGGCACCAGCAGCGTAGGTGGCCCGCTCGTGGACGAACCGCACACTCGCACCCCTCGCGGTGACCTCGCCGACGATCTGCTTGAGATCAACCAGGGAACGAGCGAGTCGGTCCATCGACGCGACAACCAGCTCATCACCGTCCCGCAGATACCTGATGCACTCTTCGAGCTTTACGCGATCAGCGCGCGAGCGTGCCGACTGTTTCTCGATATAGACCCGGTCGCACTCCCCCACCGCCTCGAGCTGACGCGCCTCGTTCTGATCCGCGGCTGACACCCGCACGTACGCCACCCGCTGCCCACGCGCATGCGAAGATCGGCGAGCCGGCTTCGGATCTGGCTTCGGCTTTGGCGTTACCTCGATGACGTTCTCCGAGTCCGTCGACTCCACCCGAAAGTTCCAACCCAACTCATCCCGACGACGGAACCGAGTCCGCACCTTCCCGCGGCTGACGATGAGCACCTCCTCGCCACCCGAACGATTCAGCAACGTCCCGATCCGATCAGCCATGTGTCCATGGCCATGAGAAAGTCCCCACTGGTGGCCAGGTCGAGGTCCCCGCTGGTGGCCAGATAAAAGTCCCCACCCTGTGTTCGTCGTGTCGACCCGGAACTGAGGGCCCAGGCGATGACGGTGAAGGTGCCAACCGATCACCATCACCGCCTGGGAGTTCCATTGAAGTCTGCGAAGGACCGTATGGACATCATTTCTGCTTACCGAGAACTCGGAAGCTATCGCGCCGCCGCCGAGGTGTGCGGCACCACCCACAAGACCGTCAAGCGTGTGGTCGACCGGTTCGAGGCCGACGATCAACCACCCGACCGCAAGGAACGGGCCCGCAACTACGATGCGGTCGCCGAGTTGGTCGCTGAGCGAGTCGAGCGGTCACACGGCCGGATCACCGCCAAGCGACTGCTGCCGGTAGCACGTGCCGCGGGCTATGAGGGCTCGGCCCGCAACTTCCGTCGTCTCGTCGCCCAGGAGAAAACACAGTGGCGCCGTGACCATCATCGTGGCCGCCGCCCGGCAGTGTGGGCGCCGGGTGACTACCTGGTCATCGATTGGGCCGTAATCGGCGGGCTACACATGTTCTGCGCGGTGGTGGCGTTCTCGCGGTGGCGTTTCGTTCGGTTCGCCACCAACGAAACAGCGACCACCACACTCGGATTCATCGCCGAGGCGTTGGAAGAGATCGGTGGAGTACCCAACAAGGTACTCGCTGATCGGATGGGCTGCCTCAAAGGTGGAGTCGTCGCCAACGTCGTCGTACCCACCCCCACGTATGTGCGGTTTGCCACCCACTACGGGTTTTCCCCGGACTTCTGTCACGGCGCCGATCCGGAATCGAAAGGGATCGTGGAGAACCTCTGCGGGTACGCGCAGTCGGATCTGGCGCAGCCGTTGTGGACCGAAGCCAAGATCGCTGCTGGTCGTGACGACGTGCAGCTGGATGTGCACGCAGCGAACCGGGCCGCGCGGGACTGGTGTGTCGAGGTCAACACCCGCCGTCACAGCGACACACTGTGCGTGCCTGCTGACCAACTCACGATCGAACGAGACACATTGAGCCCGTTGCCGTCTCTGCGGGCCCAGGTCGGTCCACCGCCGGTCACCCGTAAGGTCGATCGCCTCTCGTGTATCCGGTACGCCTCGGCCCGCTACTCGGTACCCAACCGGCTCATCGGCACCACCGTGACCCTCATCCAGGACGGTGAGCGGCTCCTGATCGCCGAACCTGCCTCCGGTGAGGTGGTCGCCGATCATCTGTTGGCCGCACCTGGTGAGGTCGTCCTCAACGATGATCACTACGGGGGGCCACGCACCCCGCCCAGTCGTGCACCACGGCCCAAAACTGCGGTAGAGAAACAGTTCTGCGATCTCGGTGAGGTTGCTGAGCAGTTCCTGGTCGGTGCCGCGGCCATCGGGAACACCCGCCTGGGCGGTGAACTCGATGACATCCTCGGGCTCGTCACCTCCCACGGCCGCGAACAGGTGCTCACCGCTCTGACCAGGGCGGTGGCGTTCCGGAGGTTCAAGGCCGCCGATGTGCGCTCGATCCTCGATGCCGGAGCCGGCACCCCCAACCCGCGACCGGCCGGCACAGCACTGTTGGGTCACCTGCCTACCGCGCCCACCCGCTCGCTGGATGCCTACAAGCTGGGCGCCGGCGACAAGGAGGTGTCATGACCACCACAACATCGACACCCGTTGCACCTCAGACAGTGCCGCCGCTACCGGCCGACCTCGATCACGCGCTACGCCGATTGAAACTGGCCTCGATCCGCCGCAGCGCACCCGAGGTCCTGCTCACCGCGAAAACCCAGCGGTGGACACCCGAAGAAGTACTGCGAACCCTGGTGGAAACCGAGATCGCCGCTCGTGATGCCTCCAACATCCGCAACCGACTCAAAGCTGCCGGGTTCCCGGTCACCAAAACCTTGGAATCGTTCGACGTGGCCGCATCCTCTATTCCGGCCAATACCTTCGAATACCTGTCTTCACTGGAATGGGTTCGGGCGCAACATAATGTCGCCCTGATCGGCCCTGCCGGGACGGGTAAGAGTCACACCCTGATCGGGTTGGGGATCGCCGCAGTGCACGCCGGACACAAAGTGCGGTACTTCACCGCCGCCGACCTCGTGGAGACCCTGTATCGCGGGCTGGCCGACAACACCGTCGGCAGAACCATCGACACCCTGCTGCGCCAAGATCTGCTCATCCTCGACGAGATCGGATTCGCCCCGCTCGACGACACCGGCACCCAACTGCTGTTCCGGCTCGTCGCCGGCGCCTACGAACGCCGATCTCTCGCGATCGCCAGCCACTGGCCCTTCGAACAATGGGGACGATTCCTGCCCGAACACACCACCGCCGCCAGCATCCTCGACCGACTCCTACACCACGCCACCATCGTCATCACCGACGGCGACTCCTACCGCATGACACACCGAACGGAGGTACCACCCACCTAAAACATCCCGCACAGGGTGGGGACTTTTACCTGGCCACCAGCGGGGACATCAAACTGGCCGTTGACATCGGAGCACCCGCAGCACCCCGTGTATCAGACAGCAGCGGGGCTAGCTTTCCACTACCCAAGTCGGGTGCTGGCGGGGCGGGCGCCACCTGTGCCCTCCATTTCTTGCCGTCCCAGTACCGTGATCCTGAACCTCCCGATGGATCTGGATACCACCCAGGTGGGGGAGGCGGTGGAGTGGTCGTATGGGTGCCCTCTCTTGACGAAACTCGACAAGATTAGCCGCACTCGTCCGTCCTTCGGCCCTGACCCTCCGCAGGATCACCCGCGGGCGACAAAGGGATATGGGGTGTCCCAGTGGCGGGTACGGGCTCGGATGGCCAGTAGGCTCAGCACGGGCCGGCCACCTTCCTGGCATGAAGCTGAGGGGCTGTGAGCATGGCAACGGACACCGGAGTCACGTACGAGACGAAAACGATCCGTGCGGTCCGCGGCATGGAGTCGCGGATTGTAAAGAAGTGGGAGGCCGACGGCTGGGAGTTGGTCTCGCAGTCGCCAGGTATGGTTCAGGTTGAAATCACCTTCCGTCGCCCCCGGCCGAAGTCTCGTCGGCTGCTTTGGATCATCGGTGGCGGCGTGGTTGTGCTCGTGCTGGCAATCATTGTGACCGTCGGGCTAGTCATCGAGAAGAACACTGCCCCGGCGAATCCCGCGCCGGGTGAAGCGACAGCTTCGCCGAGCGGGCAACCGTCCGCTGAAGCGACTGGCGAAGCAGCGTCACGGTCATCGACCCGTGATGGCGAGGTGCTCACGCCTGAGAACAGTCCTGAGTTCGCGGCTGTCCTCGCGTTCACTGACTACTGCTCGCCGGACATCGCAGCGTTTGCTGCGGCTCATCGTGGTCGAACGATCGTGTTTCCCGGCAGCATCGCCGCGATGGCACCGCACGGGAACGCGAAGACTAGGTACGACATCCTAATCAACGCGGGCGACGCTGCGTCAGCGACTGGACCGGCTTTCCAGTTCCGTGATGAGAACACCCTCAACGACCTCCACTGGGTCGGCCCGGTACCGGACACGATCGGCGTGGGGACGAACCTCGACATAACGGCCGAAGTCGACCGCTACGAGGATCGGTCGTGCCTGCTACTGCTTGAGCCGGTTGCAACCGCCGTTCGCTAGCCGTACGTAGTAGCTCGCGGCGCGCACGCCACCCACCTGTCTCGGAACGACATCCGCAGCTGTGCTGCTGTTAGGCGACATGGGAACAGGCAACGGCTAGTTGAGCCTGGAGTCGTGCTCGAGCGCACCACGCTGCCGACGCCCGCGGGCGGCAAAAACCTAACTGACCATGCTCGCCGACACCACTCCTCGGGTCCTCAGTCTGCGTAACGAGCTCTCCGGACAGGCGGATACACTCAGCGAAACCTGAGACCCAGTACCGGCAAGGAATTTCGCCCATGCACGCGGCCGATGACGCCGACAATGATCGCGACGCCCCCACGAGCTACTACCTGAGTCAAGCCGTCGCCACACTACTGATCCCAGGAACCGGTCTCACTGTGGCTGAGTGGGTTGACGACAACAAAGGTCCACTGATAATCGCGGACGGTGACCCTGCCTTTCGGGAGTGGCTGCGTCGTCTCCGCTCCGCAGCTGCTGACATGCTTGTCACTGCACCGTATGAAGCTTGGCCCATATCCGGATCAGTCGTAATCACTCGTCCCATACGAGGCAGCACCGGTAACGAACTGGTTCCCCCTCAGTCGGTGACAAGCGCGCGAAACAGCTTCTGCGTCCTGTGCGTCACGCCCGGAGCAGTCCTTCATCAGGCCTCTCATACTCCGCACACTCGTGGCGAAGTCCGGCCACAGCCGCCAGCCGCGGACGTCGCAGCGGCACCACCGTCCGGGCGCATTGGTAACGATGCTCAACTACGCTCTGCGCTATGGATTGACGCTGTTCGCCGACTGAACACGGTGCGGGAAGAGTTCGCTGCCTACGAGACCGACGCAACGGCATTCTTCCATCGCCCACTACTGGCCGATCGAACACACCCGCTCGTGCAAGCTTTCTACACTGCTTTCGCCCATGCCGATGCCTTGCGAGTAGATGGCACCGTTCCTGACGAACTCGGTTTCGTGCGTGACTTCGCCGATCGGGCCGTTGCTGCCGAAACCGCATGGAGGGCCGCGTACGCAGCTGCTTCAGCCTCGGGTGACAGCGGTCTGTCGGCTGAGCAACGAACTCTGCTGCGACGCGCTGAATCGGCAATCAAAGTGGCGCTCGACGATCGATCTCCTCCTAACGAACGAGCAACTGCCTACCGACGAGTGACCGAACTCTTCGGCAAGGCTCACATCGATGTTCCCGCGAGCATAGCCACGGAGTTGCGCCACCAAATCGAGAGCGCTACTCGCAAGACGCTCCCTGATCGACCCGGTCAAGGACTCGAGGCCCATCCAAAGATTGACAGACTCTCATGTCAATCCGCCGTTCCCGACAACAATTGTGACCAAGCAGAAGGACCAACCACATGGATGCCACCGGAATAGCAGTAGCGGTCATCATCGCGCTGGCCGTGATCGTCGGCGTCGGCTGGTTCGAATACCGCCGGCGGGAGTTCGGCAAGCTCGATGTCGAGGTACAGCACGCAGTGACAGCCGCCAGGTCTGCACGCAAGCAGTTCCGGGCTGCATCGCGGCTGATGACGACAGAAGTCGCCAGCATCGAGCGAACCATCAGCGAACTGAGCAGCGTCAAGGGCCAGCGGGTCGCCGCCGGCGGAGGAGTGACGGTCTACCAGCGATGGATCGACACCAGGCAAGGTAGCGGGTCGATCATCGGCGTCACCGCATCGGCAGCCGACGAATCCACCAACGGTGCCGGCAACGCGTACGTTGTGGTTGATGGTCCTGCAGTAAATGGTGTCGCCACCCTTGATGCATCGAAAGACCCAAAAGCCGGTCCGAACGCCTACGCGCTGGCGGCAGCGATCAACAAACAAGCACGGCTGGCCGCTGACGAGAAGAAGACGCTTCCCGAAAAGATCGAGCGAGCCAAGAGTCAGCTGACGACCGCCACACGAAGTCATGAGCAGAAGGTCGAGGCGGCACGCTCTCATTTCAGGGGACGGCTAGAAGTGCTGCCGACAGAGACTCGAGCGAAGTACTTTCGCAACGATCACGCCTAGTTTGGTCCGGCGCGCGTCACCCGTGGGGTTGGAGTTCACCCGGCGGTGATCGCGCGCTGGCTACGCGTCGTTTCGACCCGCTTGGACGCCATGTGTCTGCGACCTGCGTCGATCACTAAGCGCTGGACCAGCGGTCACGTGCTGCTGTGGTGGACAAACACTTGGTGGCCAGATGCATAGACGAGCTGTGTCGGTGACGGCCATGCTTCAGGGGCCAACCTGCGGAAGCCGGCAGACACGCTTGACTTCCGCAGGTCCTCGCTGTGAGCCATTTATTGGGTGAGTCGGCCTGCCAGCCAGTTGACTGCGATATTACCGGTAACCAATCCGACTGCGTGTCCTGGAGCTCCGATGGGCGGTAGCGATGGTGTGTTGATATTCGCCCTGGCGACGTTGGTACCCCCGCGTTTCCAAGCGTCTGCCGTGGCATTCGCATCGTCGGCGGGGACAACGTCGTCGTTCACGTTCTGCATAAGGAGTACCGGATGACTCGGTGCCGTTCGTCCCATTACGAAACTCTGGAATACGCTGTTTATCTCAGGATCGGAAGCCAACTCTTCGATTAACGGTCGCCCACTTACCGTCATCCCCTTTGTCGATCTGAAATAGTGGCCGACGACACTGCCCACCAGACACTCACCCGCAGTCTTACGCAGAAAATCTCTACCCTGACTGTTTAGTTTCGCATCGATCTTCGGCGCAAGTTGCGGATACTCAGCCCGTACCCCGTTCACGAAGTAGCCAATAACTCCGGCCGATAGCTTCCCTTCGTTGAACATCATTGTTCGCGCCGGGTTGGTCGGGGGCGCACCGACCACAGACCCTCTGATATTGAGTTCAGGGGCATAAGACTTGGCCTGTTCGGCAGCGGCGGCAGCTGCCCCGCCCCCCTGTGAGTATCCCCAGATTCCGACAGGCGCTCGGCGATCAACTGCCCCCACCGATATAGCGGCGCGCGCAGCATCAAGCACTGCGTGGGCTTGGGGAATGGGCTGCAGGTAAGGTAGCCGCCCCGGCGCCTCCGTCCCCTGAAAGTCGGTCATGGTTACAGCGAACCCTCGAGTCAAGAGGGAAGCCACGTCAAGCAGCTGTAGCTCGATCATAGGAACGCCAGAGCGGTCGGTGGTCAGTCCGCGAGTCAGCAGCTGTGAAGGTCGGCAACTCGGATCCGAGCCGTGGGTGCCAACTGCATAGGTGACCAATGGGCGAGGTCCTCTACCAGTCCACTTCGAAGCCGGAACCATAACAATTCCCGTTGTAGCGACTGGCTTGCCGCGGGTATCGGAGCTTCGATACGTGACCGAAGTCGCCTTCACCCCAGTAGGGATGGCGCCTGCCAGGAGATCCGTCTTAACAGACCGCAGCAGGCCGCCGTTCTCGACAGGGGCGTCCGCAGGCTCTGCAACGGCCGGAGCGCCCGCTGTTGCTGTTGCTGTTGCTACGAGTAGCGCAGCAGCTGCGTATCCAATCGATCTTGCTAGGAAAGTACGGGGCACATCCACTCCTTCAAAAGTACACGTTGAGTTCTCTAACTGTGAACACACATCGTACACGTTGAGTTCTCTAACTGTGAACACACATCGAACTGTCTCGGGAGAACCAGTCTTCCCCGAGGGGTTACGGGGAATGGGCCGGGTGATGAGCTCGCGCGGAAGCTTGTAACCCGCAATGAACTGGGATCCGTACTCGCGGAGCGACTCCAAGGTGACCTCGCGGCCCTCGACCGGGGTGACGACGGCGATGAGGCTCTCCCCGAACATCTCGTCCGGCCGCCCGACGACCGCCACATCGGCCACGTCCGGGTGGCCGGCGAGGGCCTGTTCGACCTCCACCGAGTACACGTTGCGCCCGCCCGTGATGATCATGTCCTTCATCCGATCAACGATCGTGATAAACCCGTCGGCGTCCCGGACCGCCACGTCGCCGCTGTGCAGCCAGCCGTCGCGGAGCGCATCGGCGGTGGCCTCGGGCTTGTTCCAGTAGCCCTTCATGATGGTCTCGCCTCGGTAAATGATCTCCCCGGGCTCGCCGACCGCGGTGTCGTTGCCCTCGTCGTCGACGATCCGCGTCTCGGCGTTAGTGATGGACGCCCGTCCGGTGGCATCTGGGCGGGCGCGTACTTCGTCCGGAGTGAGGAAGATGCCGGTCGGGCCGCCTTCGGTTTGGCCGCACAGCTGGAAGAACTGCACGTGCGGCAGGGTGGCGAGCAAGCTGGTCGCCGCGCTCGGCGGCATTGGTGCGGCGCCGAAGAAGCCCAGCCGCCACGCGGACAGATCGCGCGTGCCGAGCTCGGGGTGCTGCAGCAGCATCTGGTACATGGTGGGCACGCCCAGGAACACGGTGATGCGGTGCTTCTCCAGCGCATCCAGGACCGCCTTGGGCTCGAACGCTGGCAGCACCACGTGAGTGGTGCCCAGGCTGAACCCTGACATAACGAACAGGACCAGCTCCGCGCAGTGGTACATCGGCGCGACGTGCAGATTCCGGTCGAAGATATTCATACCGAGTGCGGAAACCGAGTTCCCCACCCACAGCATGCGGTGATGGTCGAACACCGCTCCCTTGGGACGCCCGGTCGTGCCCGAGGTGTAGAGGATAATGCAGTCGTCGTCCTCGATGACCTCCACTTCCGGCGCGGTGGTCGGCATGGTGTCTGCGAGCCGCGCGATGCCCTGCGCGGCGGGCTCGTCCAGCACCAGACTTTGCGGCGCGGACGGCAGCGGATCGAGTTCGTCGAGGCCGGCCACCACCACCGCGAGCCCCTCGGAGTACAGCAGCACCGTCGCACCGGAGTCCTCGAGCAGGTAGCGAAGTTCGCGGGCCGGCACGCGAGGGTTGAGAGGCACGGCAATGGCCCCCAGTCGGAACGCTCCGTACAGGCCCAGGATGTACGCGTCGGAGTTCGGGCTCAGCAGTGCCACCCTGTCGCCCTTGCCGACTCCGAGCGACGCCAACGCGTGCGCATACTGATTGATCCGGGCCGCGAGCTGCTCGTACGAGTAGGTGCTCTCGCCGAAGATCAGTGCGGTCTTGTCCGGGTGCCGGCGGGCATTGAGCGCGAGGGCGCCTCCGAGAGTGGCCATGGTGACTCCTGAGGTGTCGATGACTCCGAGATCGGATATGTGACCCCGGACACAGCAGGAACAGTAACCGCCAGCGTGATGCTTGTACAGATGTTCAGTGAAAGTGAAACTCGAGTCAGGTGGCTGACCCGTGGGAACGATCGACAGCTCCTCCCCCGGACACGCTCACGCCGAGTTCGGGCTTGCTGCGCCCCTCGGTGTGGGTAAAGGTCCCGAGGTGGGTCCAGACGGCATCCACCAGCGGCTGCAGGAACAGCCGGCCCATCTGGTTGATGATCACGTCGACCACCTGGACGGAGTCGGCGCGACCCCGCGAGGCCGCGCCGGTCTCGCGCATCGCAACGACCTCCCGGTGGGTAAGTTCGGTGAGCCGCTCCAGCAGTTGCCCCCGCTGACCACCGGGTTCGAGTAGCGCCCGGCGGAGATAGTTGACCACCTCCGGGTTTCTGACCAGCATTTCCGAGACAGCCTCGTTCCGCACGCGAGCGATTTCTTCGCCGGCCCCGTCGGTCGGCGCCGAAGCAAGGGCCGACGCAAAACGCTCCACGACGATCTGCTCCACGGCCTCGCGGAGGCCGTCTTTGGACCCGTAGTGATGGACCACCAGCCCTACGGTAACCCCGGCGGCGGCCGCGACCGCCCGCATCGGTGTGCGGTCCTCGCCGTTGGCCGCGTAAAGCTCGAGAGCGGCGTTGCGGATTCGCGCTTTGGCGGTGAGATCTTGGTCGCCGGAGTGCTGGGCGGGGCGGTCCACGCGGTCTCCCTTCGGTCGACAAACGAGTCTACGGGGACGCGCCAATCGCTAAAGCTATACAGTGGCTAAGTTTACTGACTACTTGTATAGTCGCTGAAATGAGTCCCAGATCGCTCCGACCCCTGGCCGGCATACAGGTCGTCTCTTTGGCTACCAACCTGCCCGGTCCGCTGGCCGTGGCAGGCCTTCGTGACCTCGGCGCAGCGGTGATCAAAGTGGAGCCGCCGGTGGGTGACGCCTTGGCCGTGGCCGCGCCCTCCTGGTACGCAGAACTGACACAGGGAGTGGAGGTTCGTCGGGCCGACCTCAAAAGTCGTAGCGGCCTGGAGGAGCTGACCAGGCTGCTCGATACGGCGGACGTGTTGGTGACCGCCATGCGCCCGTCAGCGTTCTGCCGACTCGGCCTCGGCGATCTCAGCGACCGCTACCCGCGGTTGTGCCATGTGGAGATCGTGGGCTACGACGGCGCCGACGAGGAGGTCGCGGGCCACGACCTGACATATCAGGCGAGATACGGCACCATCCGGCCGCCGCACCTGCCGCTGGTCCCGGTCGCCGACACCGTCGGTGGGGAGCGGGCCATCTCGGCCGCCCTGGCCCTGCTGCTGGCCCGGGGACAGCACGACTCCGGCGGACATCAACGCATCACTCTCGACGCGGCCGCGTACGACTCCGCGGCTGCCCTCCGGCACGGCCTGTTTGGCAATGGAGCACCACTGGGCGGGGCTCTGCCCTCCTACAACATCTATGCCACCGCCGACGGCCACATCGCCCTGGGGGCACTCGAACCGCACTTCGAGGCCCGCACCAGAGAAGTACTCGATTGCGACGGCACATCCGCCGCCTACACCCGCGCCTTCGCCGCGCACACCACGGCCCACTGGGAGGATCTGGCCGCGCGCCACGACATCCCGCTCACCGCCGTTCGCGATGCCCACCCGGCCACAGCGCAGACCACTCACGCGCCCACGGCGCCCACCACCTGACCACCTTGAGGAAGGACCCAGTCATGACCGACTCCCCCCAGCCCCGTAGTTCCCGAGCCACCCGCGAGGCCGTGATCGTCGATGCCGTCCGGACCCCGGTCGGCAAGCGCGGCGGGGCGCTGGCCGCCTGGCATCCCGCCGATCTGCTGGGGGCCACCCTCAGTGAACTGGTTCGCCGCAGTGATGTGGCGCCGGAGAAAATCGACGACGTGATCGCTGGCTGTGTGATGACGCACGACCAGCAGAGCTCCAACATCGCTCGCCATGCGGTGCTCTCCTCCGGCCTGCCCGATTCGGTGCCGGCCGTGACCGTGGACCGACAGTGCGGCTCGGGGCAGCAAGCTGTCGCATTTGCCGCCCACGGTGTGGAGGCGGGGTCCTACGACCTCGCCATCGCATGCGGCGTGGAGTCGATGTCACAGGTGGCGCTGCCATCCTCATTACAACCCGGCGCCCCGCTAGGCCCGCAATACTCCCCCCGCGAACTGGCCCGCTACGACGGCGGACTGCTGGTTCAAGGCCCGTCCAGTGAGCTGATGAACACCCGCTTCGACCTCAGCCGGGAGGAACTCGACGCCTTCAGCCGCCGGAGCCACGAGCGGGCGCTGGCTGCCACCCGCGACGGCCGCTTCGAGACCCAGCTGGTTCCGCTGCGCCGCGACCCGCTCGATGACTCCAGCGAGCCCGTGACCGCGGATGAGGGGATCCGGGCCGAGCTCGACCCAGAGAAGATGGCGTCCCTGCGGGCGGTGTTCGCCGAAGACGGCAAGACCACCGCAGCCAACTCCTCCCAGCTCAGCGACGGCGCCGCCGCACTACTCATCGCCGACCGCGAGTTCGCCGAGGCCCACGGGCTCACCCCCCGCGCCCGCTTCGTGGTCCACGCGGTCGCCGCGGCCGATCCGATCATCCAGTTCACCGCAATCCTCGAGTCCACCCGCAAGGCCCTGGACCGGTCGGGGCTCACGGTGGACGATATCGACCTGTTCGAGGTCAACGAAGCGTTCGCGGGAGTACCGCTGATGTTCCAAAAAGAGTTCGGCGTCCCCGACGACAAACTCAACGTCAACGGCGGCTCGGTGGCTGTCGGCCACCCCCTCGGATCCACCGGCGCCCGCATGATGACGGACCTGCTGACCGAACTCGAACGCACCGGCAGCCGATACGGGCTACAGACCATCTGCGAAGCCCACGGCACCGCTAACACCACCATCATCGAACGCCTCTGACGAGCCCCCTCCGTCCCAGCCACCGTCCCAACCCCACTTCAGGAGCACCAACATGACGTCCCACCCCATCGTCACCGGTCTGCCGTCGACACACGGTGACAGTTACCAGCTCAACACCACCACCCTGCTGCGGCACTCCGCCCGGACCTACCCCGAGCAGGAGATCGTATTCCGCACCATCGACGGGGGCTGGGACCGCTACACCTACGCAGACATGTTCGAGCGGGTCGGGAAGTCAGCCCACGCGCTCACCGGGCTGGGGGCCGGCCCCGGAACGGTGGTGGGAATCCTGGATTGGAACTCCAAACGCCATATGGAGCTGTACTGGGCGATTCCCGGTATCGCATCGGTGATGCTGCAGATGAACCTGCGGCTCGCCCCGGTGGACCTGGCCTATGTCACCGACCACGCCGAAGCCTCGATCGTGCTGGTCGACGAGTCCCTGCTGCCCGTGGCCGAGGCGCTGGTCGAGCAGGGCGTCGGGGTGAAGACCTGGGTGGTCATGACGGACAAGCCACTCTCGGAGATCTCCACCACCCTGCCCGGGGTCGTCCACTGGGAAGACGCGCTGACGGCCGCGGAATCGACCTTCGACTGGCCGATGATCGACGAAACCTCGGCGTACAGCGCGTGCTACACCACCGGCACCACCGGCCGCCCCAAGGGCGTGTACTACTCCCATCGCGGGATCTACCTCCACACTCTTGCCGAGGCAGCGCAGTTGAAGATGGGCGACGACGACACCGTCATGGTCATCACCCCGATGTTCCACGGCCAGGGCTGGGGACTGCCGCAGTCGGCCATCTACTCGGCCGCCAAGGTCGTGCTGCCCGGACGGTATACGGCCGAGGACACCTCTGTGCTGGTTGACGCGATGATCTCCGAGTCCGTCACCGTAGCCAACGGTGCCCCCGCGATCTTCGAGCCGATGCTCGACTACATCCGCACACTCAAGACGCGCCCGGACTTCAGCCGCGCCCGTCTGCTGTCCGGGGCGACCGAACCGTCGCTCACGCTCATGCGCGGCTTCCATGACCTCACCGGCGCCGACATCATCCACGCCTACGGCGCCACGGAGACCACTCCGCTGGTCACCGTCAACGCAGGCCTGAAGCACACGCTGCGGGACGTGCTCAGTGAGAAGGAGAAGTGGGATCTCAAGCGGGCCCAGGGTCTGCTGGTCAACGGGATCGACATCAAGGTCGTCGGACCGGACGGAACCGAACTACCCCACGACGGTGTCTCCCAGGGCGAGGTGCTCATGCGCGGCCCGTGGATCATCGAGCGCTACCACAAGATGGAAGACAAAGGCGGCGCGTTCGCCGATGGGTGGTGGCGCAGCGGCGATGCCGGCACGATCCGCCCCGACGGCTACCTCAAGCTGACCGACCGCATCAAGGACGTGGTCAAAAGCGGCGGCGAATGGATCTCCTCGATCGACATGGAAAACGCGATCGTCGCCCACCCACAGGTCCGCGAAGCCGCCGTGGTGGGGATCGAGCATCCCAAGTGGCAAGAGCGCCCGGTTGCGATCGTCGTCCAAGAAGACGGTGCCGATCTTGACGTCGACGACATCCACGCCGTGTTGGAAGACAAGTTCGCCAAGTGGCAACTGCCCGACATCGTCATCTTCGCCGACGCGCTGCCGCGCACCAGCGTCGGCAAGTTGGACAAAAAGACGCTACGCACCGACCACGCCGATCTCTACCGGGGAGCCGAGGAATGAACAACCGGAGCGGACACGATGATGTGGTGCGCAGCGAACGACGCGGAGCCGTCGCGATCCTGCGCATCAACCGACCCGAGGCCCGGAATGCACTGAACGCCGCGGTGTTCGCAGCCTTGAACAGGCACCTAGCCGAGCTGCGGACCGATGACTCCGTGCGCGCCATAGTTTTGGCCGGCGCGAGCGGCGTGTTCTGCGCTGGAGCAGACATCACCGCGTTCGACGCCCTGCGGGCCGATCCGTTGATCGGGCAGCGGCGGGCCTCCGGGGGGACTCTATGGGCCGACCTGGAGAACTTCCCCAAACCGGTGATCGCAGCCGTCGAGGGCCTGGCCCTGGGGGGCGGGCTCGAACTCGTCCTGGCCTGCGACACCAGCATCGTCGGCCAGGGTGCCCGCCTTGGATTACCCGAGGTCAAGCTCGGCGTCATCCCCGGCGGCGGCGGCACCCAACGACTCATCCGGGCGCTCGGCAAACCTCGCGCCATGGCACTGCTGCTCAGCGGCGACCTGGTCACCGGGACCGAGGCCGCCACCCTCGGCCTGGTGGGAAAGGTGGTCGACGACGACGAGGTCGTCGAACAGGCGATCGCCCTGGCGCAGCGGATCTCGGCTAATTCCCCGCTGGCCGTGGCCCTGGCCAAAGACGCCGCCCTGGCCGCGCAGACCGGGTCGATAGCCGCAGGGCTCGAGCACGAAAAGCGCAACTTCGTCTATTCACTCGCCTCAGACGACAGCCACGAGGGCCAGGCCGCCTTCGTGGCCAAGCGTTCGCCGAACTTCACCGGCCGCTGACCCGGCCCGACAAGGACAAGATCATGACCACCACCCTGTTCCCCGACCACCGCCCCACCTGGCAAACCGAGTCCCACGAGTTGCTACGGGACCACGCCCGCGCCTTCTTCGCCAGAGAAGTCACCCCCCGCCAGGCGGACTGGGCCCGGCAGGGCCACGTCGACCGCGAACTCTGGAACAGAGCCGGAGCGGCAGGCCTACTGCTCACCGACATCGCCGAAAAGGACGGCGGCGGGGGAGGCGACTTCGGCCACGAGGCTGTAGTGGCCCAGGAACTGGCGTACGCGCACGACAGCGCGTTCGGCTTCACCGTGCACTCCACGATCGTCAGCCACTACATCAACGCCTACGGGACCGAGGAGCAAAAGCGCCGCTGGCTACCCGGGCTCGCCTCCGGCGAGAAAGTGGTGGCCGTCGCCATGACCGAGCCTGGTACCGGCTCAGACCTGCAGAACGTCAAGACCACAGCGATCCGCGACGGCGACCACTACGTGGTCAACGGCGCCAAGACCTTCATCTCCAACGGCACCCACTGCGACTTGGTTGTCATCGTGGCCAAGACCGATCCAGCGGCCGGCGGCAAGGGCATCTCCCTACTAGTCGCCGAGGTCGACAATAACGTCGCGGGCTTCTCCCGCGGCGCCGTCCTCGAGAAGATCGGCATGCACGGATGGGACACCCGCGAACTCTTCTTTGACGACATGCGGGTACCGGTGGAGAACATCCTTGGCGAGGAGGGCTCCGGCTTCGCCGAACTCATGACCCAGTTGCCGCGGGAGCGACTCATCATCGGAGTCGCCGGCGTGGCAGTGGCCGAGGCCGCGGTGATCGAGACCATCCGGTACGTCAAAGAGCGCGATGCGTTCGGCAAGAAACTCCTGGACTTCCAGAACACCCAGTTCGTACTAGCCGAGTGCAAGGCCGACGTCTACGCCGGCAAGGCGCTGATCGACGACGGCATCCGCCGCCAGATCGACGGCACCCTCGACGCCGCCGGCGCCTCGATGATCAAGCTGTGGGCCACCGACATGCAGTGCCGCGTGGTGGACAAGTGCCTACAGCTGTTCGGTGGCTACGGCTACATGATGGAGTACCCCATCGCCCAGATGTACACCGCCTCCCGCGTGCAGCGGATCTACGGCGGCACCAACGAGATCATGAAGCTGCTCGTAGCCAGGTCGCTGTGAACGCCACTCCCCCAAGTCCGTCCGTCTACGCCGAAGACTTCACCCCGGGCCAGATTCACAAACTGGGCGATCACACCGTCTCCAAGGCCGAACTGGTCGATTTCGCCACCCGCTGGGACGCACAGTGGTTTCACATCGATGAGGACGCCGCCAACCAGGGTCACTTCCGCGGACTCATCGCCAGCGGGGTACACACCATTGCCATCGCTCAACGGCTGCTCACACAAACAATGCTCAACCAATGGGCAGTGATCGCCGGGCTCGGATTCGACAAGGTACGGTTCCCGGCGCCCGTCCGACCCGGCAACGTTCTCACCGGAACCGCCCAAATTGCCGAGATCACTCTCGACGGAACACGCGGACGAGTGAAGATAGAAATGCGGCTGACCGATCAGGACGACCACACCGTCCTCTACGCCGAACTGACCATCGTCATGTGGCAAAGAGAGCAGGCCACGACACCGTCCGGAGGCTTCAACTGACACACGGCAGGACGTCACCAGAAAGAGCAACGGTCCCGCCCTACATCGACGAAGCGACCTTCATCTCGTATCCGCAAGTCAGCGTGGGACGTGACGACCCCACCTCACGACGGTGGCTCAAGGTAGTCAAACCCCCGTCCGAGCGCGTCCGCTAGCTAGCGATCGATTTCGCGACACTCACAGAACCAGTCGTTTCCGCAGGGCAGCAGTGTCCGAAAACTCGTGTCGCCTTGCCACCCACATCGAGCACCGGTAACCAGACCTTATGACAAGTAGAAGTATGCGTATTGCATCTGATGAATCGACACCTGACCGCATGCCGGTCACCACTACTCCAGTCGTCTTCGGCTGCGTTGTAAGCACCCCGCCACAGTCTCTGTGGCGTCGACGGACTTAAAATCATCCTGGCCCGAAAACGGAACATCAAGTGTTAGAACTGCTTACCGGAATCACCTCCAGTGCGATCCCACTGACCAATGACAGCCTCACCTCTGCGGGACTGTCCGCCGCATAGCTCACCATCGAATATGGTGCGCCACCAGTGCGGATTCCCCCACCTCAGGCACTGTCTCGCAGCGCGAACGCTTCTCGCGCGCGCTGCAGCCGACGAGCACATTGAGAATCGCTGGAGACTCGACGGAAGGCATATCCTTGACCGTGGCCACCGTCAGAAAGTCGAAATCCAAGTGAGCTGAGCAGATCCGCCTCAATATCGATAGCCGAAAGCAGGATTGAGTCCAGTTCCGAGGCGTCGAGTGCCGTGCGGACGTCCGGGATGTTTTCGTAGAAGGCAACACGTTTGCCCCAATGTGCCGCGATGTAATCATCCCAGTTCTGTCTCGAATGGCTCGACAGAGCTGATAAATCGAGCGTCGGGCTAGAAGCGTATGCGGCAACATATGCAAGGTGCTTGGTCAGCCAATCTTGCGTTGACATGACGGCGCCTTGAAACTTCTCCACGTCTGAGCTGGCCGGGTCGACCAAGGCATTCATGAGTTCGCAGTTCAGCCAGAACATTGCCTCATCAATGTAATCAACGTCGCCGGTCATTGCGACCGGATACCCAAGGTCAGCGAGCCCACGCTCGATCCGAAGTTCATCAATGGCCAGGGCTCCGAGGCACATCAGCAGCCAACGCCACTCGGAGTCAACGAGGTGCTGGCGGCCTATCACGCCCTCGCCGCGTTTGCCGAGTTTGACGTGGCCGGCCTCATGGGCCGCTAGCCTCTCCAACAGGAGATTGTCTCGATTGCGCAGTTCAGGTGCGTTAAAGACGATAACTTCGCCTGTAGATGTGTGGATCGTCTTTGCAGCGACGATTCCCGCTCCCCTGCCAGCCGAATAGGCGGGGTTCTGGGTGAGTCGCTGAACGGTGTCAACGAAGTTATCAACAATCACAACCCGGGCGTCCGGCTCTGACATTGCATTCAGCCCCGCTTCGATCGCGGTCAGCTGATCCTCTCGAAAACCTGCTCCAGTGACCTCAGCTTGCATGTGGCACTCACTCCGTTTCACCGGGCCCGAAGCCGACGCTCCATGGCTCGGTACTCAGCATAGGCTTGGGCGCCGACAAGACCTGCGGCATCGATTCTCGGCCGACTGATTGGGAGGCGAGTCGCGCGCCTTCGACTGACATCCGCCTCACTGTCGACGCTGAGCAGCGGGCGAACTCTTCCCCACCCCCGGCGCAGCAGCTGTTCGTCAACCTGCGTCGTAGTCGATTGAGATACTGGATCGGTGCCCTCGCGCGATGAAGTCCTGATGAGTACCTGGCGAATCCATGTCCTCTGAACGCGTCCCTTGGTCTCGCCTCGACAGCGGCGAGTTCGAACACACCGTCGCGATGCTGGTGTGCGCCGACCACCCGCTGGGGCAGAAGTTCACACCTGGCCCGGACGGCGGCATCGATGTCTTCGTTCCCGACGGCGACAGCCAGCGCAAGGTATTTCAAGTCAAGAACTTCCCCCTGAAGTTTGCCGGTGCAGAGTTCCGACAAGTGAGGAAGTCGCTCAGGGCGGTCGCAGAAACGTCAAGGCAAGAAGGATGGACGATCACCGAGTGGCACCTTGTGATCCCCCGCGATTCAACCCCCGGATACCGCGCTCGCATCGAAGAGGAGATCAAATCTCTGGGTATCCCGACGTGGTCATGGATGGGCCTGACTCAGCTCGATATTCTCGCAGCACGCCACCAGGAGCTCATCGATTACTACCTCAAAGGGGGCAAAGACCGTTTCGCTGATCAACTCGCCGAACTTACCGCCATCATTCGCGGTGACACGACCCTTGCTAGCGGGACTCGTTTGCAACCTGCCGACGTCGGCGAACGAATCAGGATCTTGCAACGTGCAGCAAACAATGACCCTCACTACCGGTACCACTTCGGAACATCCGATTGCCCCCCACACCAAGTCGACGAGCCCTGGCTGGTCGCTGTCGCAGCCGAGCAACACGGCCCCATGTGGCTTCACATCAAGGTGTATGCAAAGTTCGCTGCCGCCCTCAGCGAGCGTCCGATAACCACTACCGTGCAGGTCGACGTAACCGGCGACCCGGCACTCGCCGAGAGCTTCGAGCAGTTTCTCAATTTCGGAACAGATCTCACGATTCCCTCGTCTGCTGCGTCCGCAGAACTCAACCTCCCCGGCGGGCTCGGCGGCACTATTGACAATGCTGAGATCCACTTCACCGCCATCACGGCCGAAGCGGGCGGTCCGGAACCGGCATCTAGTATCACCGTTGGAGTCCGAGACGCTACAGGTGATGTCGTCGCCGAACTGCGGTTGGAGCGGAAGAGCTTCACGTCGGGGGTGCGCGGCGGCCAGCGAATCGTCTGGGCTGACCGGACCGGCAAGGTGGAGCTTGCACTTAGGGCCCGCTTCGGGCCCGTCGAAGTCGAAGCAGACTTCCGTATGAACTGGGACGTCCATGGCCAGTTGCCAGGCGACCTTATCTGGACCGTTCCCGCTCTGGTGGACACCCGGAGATGAGCGGTGAGTTCCCCCAAGATAGAGGGAGCGGATTATGGGATCTACTCGTCGGAGCTTCACTGCCGAGTACAAGGCCAACGCGGTAAGTTTGGTCATCGATGATGGCCGTGCGATCGCCGAAGTTGCACGCAGTATCGGCGTTCACGAGATGACGTTGGGGAAATGGGTGAAGAAGACTCGAGACGAGGGAAACGGTGAGTCTGACCGCCCGTTGAATGAGGACGAGCGGGCGGAACTCGAGCGCCTTCGCGAAGAAGTGAAGCACGCCCGGATGGAGGTGGAGTTCGCAAAAAAAGTAGCGACCTGGTTCGCGAAAGACCCGCGGTGAAATTCGCGGCTATCGCGGACTGGGCTGAATCCGATTCATATACGGTCACGTTCATGTGTGCTCAACTCGGCGTATCGACTTCTGGCTACTACAAGTGGCGCGGCAAGTCGCGCTCAGCTCGAGACCTCCGAGACGACGAGTTAACAGCGCTGATCGAGTACCACTACGAGCACCTCAACGGCCGTCCCGGCGTTCGGCGCATGCGTGCGGAACTCGCCGCCGGCGGCCACCGGGTCTCGCACAAGCGGGTGTGGCGGCTCATGAAGGTCGCAGGTCTGGAAGGCCGCCACCCGAAGGCGTGGAAACGCACCACCGTCGCCGGAGACAGCCCCGTTGGGGCACCTGACCTCATCGGCCGCGACTTCACGGCGGCCGAGGCGAACACCAAATGGTGCGGCGATATTACTTACGTACGGACCTGGAACGGCTGGGCGTACCTGGCCACCGTCATCGATCTGCACTCCCGGATGGTCGTCGGATGGGCCGTGGCCGACCACATGCGAACCGAGCTGGTCACCGACGCACTGGACATGGCCATCGCTCGTCGTCGACCACCCGGAAAAGTCATATTCCACAGCGATCGCGGAACTCAATACACGTCCACCGACTTCGATAAGTACTGCACGAAAAACAATATCCGACGATCATTGGGGCGCACTGGCATTTGTTTCGACAACGCGGTCGCAGAATCATTCTTCGCGAGCTACAAGAAGGAACTCATTCACACGCGCCCGTGGCCCACTCTAAAAGCACTCAAAAAGAGCACATTCACCTGGATTGAGGAGTACTACAATAGGGCCCGACGACATTCCACACTGGGCTATTTGACACCAGCCGAGTTTGAACTAGGATTCAGAGACATATACGACTCGCCGCTTAATTGCAGTGGCCACTTTAGCCCCCCTGATTCATGGGGTGTGGGAGATTCGGTTCTCTACGGATGTCGCGTCCTGATTGGCGAGTAGGCGTGCGGAAGCTCCGGCTAGCGCTGCCGGTGGGCGGGTCTCCGGGTGGTGCTGTCGTGGGCGGGCAGGTGAGGTCAGGCGGGTTTGGGGATCGCGGCGATCGTGTGGAACACCGCCTCGATGGCGACGGCCCACGGCCAGGTTTCGGGGATTTTCACGCGTCGTCGGCGGCTGCTGCGGGTCAGCAGGGCCGCGACGTGCAGGAATCGGTAGCGCATCGCTTTGGGCTCGCACAAGGCGAGAACGGCGGCCTCGCCGATGCAGGCCAGCAGCCGCGTCCACGCGATGAGGTCTGCGGCGATCATGACCGCGACGAGCCAGGCCTGGTTGACCGCGAATTCCCGCGAAGGAAGGCGGCCGAGTCCGGTGTCTTTGGCGTGTCGGATCCGGTCCTCCACGCGGGCGTGCGCCCGATGCCGCGCTTCGAGGAACTGCAGTTGACCGACGGCGGTGTTGGTCACAAATGCCTGGTAGCGCCACCCGTCGAGTTCCTCGAACATCGACAGTTGGGCGCCGGGGTGGGGTCGTTCGCGGCGGACGATGACCCGCATCCCGTCTGGCCACTTGGCGAGCATCCGTGGGGAGAGGAACCCGGTCAGCTCGGCGACCTCAGCCCCGGGCCGCAGGTCCCCGCCCTGGTTCAACGCTGGCCCCCACGCGGTGTCGGGGGCGATCGCGATGGCCCGGCGGATTCCGGCGGTGATCGAGAAGCCGACCGAGTACTCCACCCGCCGACCACGGATCCGATTCTGCTCGGAGATCCACTCCAACAGGTCATGGGAGGCGCCGGCGCCGTCGGATCGGATCAGCACATCACGCCGATGGGCGGCGGGAATCTGGGCGATGGCTTGCCCCAGGACGTCGATGTGGTCGGCCGCGGTGTTCGACCCCGCGTTGCCCGGCCGCAAGCTCGCAGCGAGGAACTCTTCTGTGTTGTCGCACCACACGCCGATCGGGTGGTAGCCGAAGGTGCGCTTGTAGGTCGGCGCGCTCTGTTCTTTCTCGCTGTGGGTGACCACGATGGTGGCGTCCACATCGAGCACGACCGTGTCCCCCAGATCCCGGCCCGCGCACTTGGAGGCCGGCACCCCGCCGGGCAGCTGGGACCACACATGCCGCCGCGTACGGGCCCGCGCGACCTGGATCTTTTTGCGTTTACCAGCGGTGACCTCGTCCAGGGCGCGCCACACCGTCGGAGAGGAGGCGACCGGACCCAGGACAGTGGATTGGTGGCGCAGGACGCGGATGTCGGCGATGGACGTGCCGCCACCTGTGAGCATCACCGCGACATCGGTCAACACCCTGCCACGGTCATGGATCGGGATGGATCGGCGCTGCGCCATGGCCCCCGACAGCTCGGCGGTCAGGCCGACGCGATCAGCCAGAAGACGCGGCGCGATGACCCCGGCATGAGCAATCACCCCGACATCCTCGACGGAGAACGACAGACCAGACGACCACGAAGTACGCTTCACCTACCGAGTGCTTTCTGCTTGAGGATCAGGAACCTTAAACAAGTCCCAGTTTCCCCTGTTCAGGGAGCACTTCGGTCTATTTGCGCCCAGCGATCCGCAGATCCCCATGAAACACCGGGGCTAGCCCCCCTGATTCATGGGGTGTGGGAGATTCGGTTCTCTACGGATGTCGCGTCCTGATTGGCGAGTAGGCGTGCGGAAGCTCCGGCTAGCGCTGCCGGTGGGCGGGTCTCCGGGTGGTGCTGTCGTGGGCGGGCAGGTGAGGTCAGGCGGGTTTGGGGATCGCGGCGATCGTGTGGAACACCGCCTCGATGGCGACGGCCCACGGCCAGGTTTCGGGGATTTTCACGCGTCGTCGGCGGCTGCTGCGGGTCAGCAGGGCCGCGACGTGCAGGAATCGGTAGCGCATCGCTTTGGGCTCGCACAAGGCGAGAACGGCGGCCTCGCCGATGCAGGCCAGCAGCCGCGTCCACGCGATGAGGTCTGCGGCGATCATGACCGCGACGAGCCAGGCCTGGTTGACCGCGAATTCCCGCGAAGGAAGGCGGCCGAGTCCGGTGTCTTTGGCGTGTCGGATCCGGTCCTCCACGCGGGCGTGCGCCCGATGCCGCGCTTCGAGGAACTGCAGTTGACCGACGGCGGTGTTGGTCACAAATGCCTGGTAGCGCCACCCGTCGAGTTCCTCGAACATCGACAGTTGGGCGCCAGGGTGGGGTCGTTCGCGGCGGACGATGACCCGCATCCCGTCTGGCCACTTGGCGAGCATCCGTGGGGAGAGGAACCCGGTCAGCTCGGCGACCTCAGCCCCGGGCCGCAGGTCCCCGCCCTGGTTCAACGCCGGCCCCCACGTTGCCTCGGGAGCCATCGCGATCGCCCGCCGGATCGGGTTGGTGACCGCGAATCCGACCGAGTACTCCACCTGCCGACCGCGGACGCGGTTCTGGTCGGTGATCCATTCCAGCAGGGCGTGGGAGGCGCCGGCGCCGTCGGAGCGGATCAGCACATCACGCCGGTGAGCGGCGGGGACCTGCGCAATCGCCTGGCCCAGGACATCGATGTGGTCGGCAGCGGTGTTCGACCCGGCGTTGCCCGGCCGCAAGCTCGCGGCGAGGAACTCTTCTGTGTTGTCGCACCACACGCCGATCGGGTGATACCCGAACGTGCGCTTATAGGTTGGCGCGGCCTGCTCTTTTTCGCTGTGGGTGGCCACGATGGTGGCGTCCACGTCGAGCACGATCGTCGATCCCAGGTCCCGGCCCGCGCACTTCGAGGCGGGCACCCCGCCGGGCAGGTGGGACCACACGTGCCGCCGGGCACGAGCCCGCGCGACCTGGATTTTCTTGCGTTTACCGGCGGTGACCTCATCCAGGGTGCGCCACACCGTCGGGGACGAGGCGACCGGCCCCAGGACCGTGGATTGGTGGCGCAGGACGCGGATGTCGGCGATGGACTCCCCGCCACCCGTGAGCATCACCGCGACATCGGTCAACACCCTGCCACGGTCATGGATCGGGATGGATCGGCGCTGCGCCATGGCCCCCGACAGCTCGGCGGTCAGACCGACGCGATCCGCCAGAAGGCGTGGCGCGATGGTCCCGGCGTGAGAAATCACCGCGACATCATCGACACAGAACGACAGACCAGACGACCACGAAGTACGCTTCACCTACCGAGTGCTTTCTGCTTGAGGAACTGTAGCTCTAGACAAGTCCCAGTTTCCCCTGTTCAGGGAGCACTTCGGTCTATTTGCGCCCAGCGATCCGCAGATCCCCATGAAACACCGGGGTTTACTCAGGACCCTTCAATCCCCAAGCATGGCACCGGGTCGCTGTCGAGACCAAGGCGAGTGTGCTCGCGACGGCACCATCGGCGATCCGTCGGCTGGCTCCGGTGTTTTCGGAGATCGGGGTGCCTCAGACGCTGCGCACAGTCGCCGCCGCAGGTGAACCGCTCACCGCTACTGTGGCCAGTTCCTGGGAATCGACCGGCGCGCCGATAGTCCGCAACGGATACGGTCTCTCGGAGGTCGGCATGGTTCTAGGGGACGCTTTCGGGCCCGGCCCGACAGCACGACCGGGAATGCTCACCCACCCGATTCCGGGCTTCGATCCCTTTCTAGTCGGCCCAGACGGTTCGCCATCGCTTGCAGATGAGCCCGGGCTCATCGCCGTTCGTCGACCGCGGCATCAGATGTCCGCAGGTTACGAAAATGCCCCTGCGCAGTGGCAGCAAAGTTGGCACGGTGAGGTCTTTGTCACCGAAGACCGAGCCCGCATCGACGGCGAGGGGCGATGGATGATCGAGGGACGAGCGGACGACATGATCATCACCTCTGGACATAACGTGAGTCCGGTCGAGGTGGAGGATGCGATTCTCAAGCACCCCGCAATCACAGAAGCTGCCGCGGTCGCCTACGCCGATCATGCTCGCGGTGATGTGGTGCGAGCCGTCGTAGTGGCTCCACAACCCGGAATAGACGTCGACGAACTAACCCGCCAACTCAAAGACCTTGTCGCACAACATGTGGGCAAGTATGCATCGCCGCGTGTCGTTACCTTCGTCGATGCGCTTCCGCGCAACGAAGTTGGAAAGCTGCGACGAGCCTCGCTACGGCCACAGTAGCGAAACCTCACACTGGAAGGACATCAACAATGCCCGATAACATAGTTCGCGCAATTCTGATAGCCCACGTCCAGCCCAAGGACAATCTGGAGGACGAGTTCAACCGCTGGTATGACGACATCCACATACCGCAAGTCGTTGACCGAATTGCTGGTGTGGTCTCGGGAAAACGTTACCGGTATGCCGAAGAACAACTTGTCGATGCTTCTGGCGCCCCGCCGACTAGGTATCTGACAATGTACGAGATCGAAACCCACGATCTCGCCGACACCGTCGACCGCCTCGGAGCAGCGCTTACCGACGGCACCCTAGACATGTCGGAGTCGCTCGATACCGAGAACCAGCCGCCGATCCTGCACTTCTATGGCTCGGTCAGCAGCTGACTCTGCACTACCTCCTGGAAAGAGGCCTACCTTGACCATCGACGATTTGGACCACGACCGGCGTCCTGTAGCCGAGCGATAAGTGGCCCTTCCGGATCCGGAGTGCGTAGCTGGGGTTCGCCGGTGATGCGGTGAGGCACAAAATGTAGGGGTCCTGGGGCGTGTGACGATGCAGGTTCTCACGCCACGCATCGAACACCCCAGGACCCGCTTTGAACGCTACCGCCAGCCTGCTTGCCGACACCATCTGCCGCACCGTCGAGCTCGGGGTGACGATCACCGACGCCGCCGTGGCCGACGAGCTCACGCACCTGTTCTGCGCCCCGGTCACACTCGACCCGATCTGCGCCGAGTGCGGGATGGCGGGGCGCCTGCGCGACCACGTCCAGCGGAAGGTCACGGATCTACCGATCGTCGGACATCCCACCAGACTGCACGTGCGGGTACCACGCTTTGTCTGCGACAACGATGACTGCGGCACGAGGATCTTCCAGCAACGCATGCCGGCGTTGGCCGAGCCGCGGGCCAAGACCACCCGCCGCTGCAGCCGCTGGATCCTGCAGCGTCTGGCGATCGACCGCACCAGCGTGTCCGCGGTCGCCAAGGCACTCGGGCTGGGATGGGACCTCGTCAACGACCTGGCGGTCACCGAGACTCGCGCCATGGTCTACGACCAGCCCGGACACTTCGTGGCAGATAGGGCTTGTCGGTACCGCGGGTCCGGCGAGTTGGTACCGCTGTTCCGGCGACCCGGAACCGGCCCGCGCGTGAGGCGGGCCGGCACCGTCGGGGGTTACTCCCAGTAGCCGGTGGTCGCCCGGGCTTGGTCGTCGCGTTGGCGTCGCATGTCGACTTCGCCGAGGTTGATCTCGCGGGCGTTGTTGGCCAGCCGGTTGACGATGGAGTCCGCGGCCACCCGGTCAGGTAGGGCCTCGAGCCAGTACGCCGGTCGGGATTGTGAGGCGATCATCGTCGGCAGCCGGTGCTCCCGGTTGGCCAGCACGGCGAACAGGTCGTTCGCGGCCTCGGGGTCGATGCCCACGGTGAGGAAGTCGTCGATGATCAGCAGTTCCACGTCCGACAGGTCGTTGAGCATTTTTTGGTGGCGGATGCCGTCGCCGCGGGCGATGACCAGCCGCCGGGCGAGTTCGTCCATGCGGGCGTAGGTGACGGTGTGCCCGTTCTGGCAGGCGGCGATGCCGATCGCGCAGGCCAGGTAGGTTTTCCCGCCGCCGGTCGGTGAGAGGACCAGCAGGTTGGTGGGGTCTTGGCGCCAGTGGTGCCCGGCGTAGCGTTTCATCCGCACCGGGGTGATCCCGCGTCCTTCCTGGTAGTTGATCTCCGCGATCGAGGCCTGCGGGATCGGGAACTTCGCGGCGCGGATCAGCTTGTCGATCCGGTGGGCTTGGCGCTGGTCTAGGGCGTCGTCGACGGCGGTGAGGAAGATCTGCTCCGGGGTGAGCTCGTCATTGGCCTCATCGCTGATGAGCTCCTCGAACCGGGTCGCCACGTGCGTGATGCGTAGGTTGCGGAACTTCTGGTGATCGATCTCGGTGAACATCACACGCCCTCCCCGCTGCGGCCGCGCGCATAGTGATCGGCCGAGCGGACTTGAATCGCGCCGTCGTCTCGGGCCCCGGCCGGTGGCGGCGGTTTTCGTGTGGCCGCCGCCGGGACCACGGGCCGGGGCGCCTTGTGGTCGGAGTCGATGCTCGCCATGACGCGTTTGAGCACGCTGTAGCTACCGGCACTGTTCTGGTTGAGCAGTACCTGGCAGGCTGCCTCGAGCCGCTGGCGACTGCGCTTGCCGAGAGTTTCGAGGATGTTCTGGCAGTCCAGATAGCCCTGCGCCTCGATCACGTGACGATCAAGGATCTGGGCGATCACCTGCTCAGTGGCGGGGCCGAACCCGCGGGCACGGTCGGTGAACCACTGCCGGGACCACAGACCGTCGATACCCTGGTGCTCCTTCGGGGCGTGAGCGAGCACGGTCGAGTACTGGCCTTTGCGGCCGTGGCGCCGTGGGTGCTCGCAGACGACCTGGTCACCGTCGAAGAGCGTCACCGACTGCGCGGTCAACCGGACTCGCAGCAGTTGACCGGCGAAGGTGTACGGCACCGAGTAGTACTGCGAATCGCAGGAGACGTGATAGTTCCGTCCGACCTTGAGCTGCTTCCACTCCACCGTGGCGAACCCGTCGTCTGGCAGCACCGCCAGCAGCGGCGCCTCATCGGACTCGAATCGCTCCCACCGTGTCGTACCGTCAGCCCGGCGAATCTGGGTGTTGATCTCGGCGACGCGGTCATCAATCGCCGCGTTCAGGGCCTCGACGGTGGTCCACACCTCCTCGGCGAGGTAGCCGATCACGCGCTTGTTGACCACTTCCACTGCTGACTCCACGGCCGCTTTGTCGCGGGGTTTGCGGACCCGCGCCGGCACGATCGCGGTGCCGTAGTGGTCGGCCAGTTGCTGGTAGCGGACGTTGACAGCCCTGGCCGCCTCGCCCTTGGCCTGCCGGTGGGTGGCGGTGGTCGGGTTGTCGGGCACCACCATCTGCGGCGTCCCGCCGAAGAAGTCGAACGCTGCGACGTGAGCGTCGATCCACGACGGGGACTTCATATCCGTAAAACCGCGACAGAACACCGCACCGGAGTACGGCAGCACCGCCACGAACAAGTACAGCTTGGTGACCTCACCGGTGACCGCGTCGAGGACCTCGAGGGTGTCGCCGGCCCAGTCGACCAGCATCGTCCTGCCGGGTTCGTGATGCAGCGTGGCCACGACGTCCTTGATGCGGGCGTGGTCGGCGAACAGGGCGCAGTACTGGGAGTACCCGTACTTCTTCCCGGCCCCGACGGGGTCCGCGAGATATTTGCCCCAGGCCTGCTGGATGGTGAAGTGCCGGTTGAACTTCATCGACGCCAGCACCCGATCAAAATCGGGCTTGGTGTAGTCCTCCGAGACGCGTTTGCGCCCGTCGGGGAACATCCCGGCGATCTCGGCCGGGTTCATCGACGACGCTTGGCCGGCGGTGATGCCGTACGCGGTGATCGTCTTCTTCACCGCCGCGATCTCCCGACGCGAACACCCGACGGCGGCGACGATCTCGCTGTAGCTATGCCCGGCCAGCGCCAACGTCATGATGGCCTTGTACTCGGCCACATCAGCCTCCTCAAATAGGAAGAAGCGGCGCAGTCGCGCCGCCTCACCCCGAGCAGACCACCCCGCCCGCCCTAAGGAGTACCGAGTCGCCGGAATCGAAGTACCGGATCGCCGGACTAGGCGTACCCACTAGCCCTATCTGCCACTTCGACGGCGTCCGCGTTCTCGGGGTCGATTAGCACAAGCGGAAACACGTCCGCGGCGACGGTTCGTCTTCGTTCGTCACCGTCCTGGTCGACCTGACCCCGGTGGTGGACGGCACCGGCCCGTCGCGCCTGCTGGACATGGTCCCCGGGCGCTCGGCGAAGGTGCTCACCGAGTGGCTCGATGCCCGCGACCAGGTGTTCCGTGACCGAGTCAAGGTTGTCACGATGGACGGATTCGCCGGCTACCACGCCGCCGCCGCCAAAACCGTGCCCGCTGCTCGGACGGTGATGGATCCATTTCACGTCGTGCAGCTTGCCGCCGACAAGCTCACCGTGTGCCGCCAACGCATCCAGCAGGCCACCACGGGGCACCGCGGCCGCACCGGCGATCCCCTTTACGGGATCCGCCGGACCCTGCGCACTCGGGTCGAACTGCTGACCGACAAACAGAAGGTCCGCCTGTTCAAGGCGTTCACCGCCCACGATGCGCACGCGGCGGTGGAGGTCACCTATGGCGTTTACCAGCGACTCATCACTGCATACGAGGCCTCGGGCAGACGGGAGGGCAAGATTGCGATGTACAAACTCCTGCGCTCGATCCGGTCCGGCGTACCCAAGGAACTCCCGGAGCTCGCGCAGCTCGGACGCTCTCTCTGGAAGCGCCACCGCGAGATCCTGGCATACTTCGACACCCGGGCTTCCAACGGCCCGGTCGAGGCCATCAACGGTCGCCTCGAGCACCTGCGCGGAATCGCCCTGGGCTTCCGAAACCTCAACCACTACATCTTGCGGTCACTGATCCACTCCGGTCAGCTTCAGGACCGGATCAATGCACTCTGATTCCGGAAGGGCCGGTTAACTGGAGGGGTCCGCCGGGGCGAGACGGATCGAGAGTGCCTCGCAACGAAGTTTTCGTTGCGAGGCACTCTCAGTGGGTCAGAATTCCGAACAATTCTTCTTACGGGATAGTAAGTCCCCACGCCGCGCGGGCATCGCGGCCCGAGTAGTCAATTGCAATCGACTTCTCATTGGTGTACTCGTTGATGGCATTCGGGCCCATCTCACGGCCGAATCCGCTCTGCTTCACACCTCCGAACGGCAGTTGGCCTGACAGGGCGTGCCAGTCATTGATCCATACGGTGCCAGCCTCAAGTCGATGCGCTAGGTCCATTGCGACCGTATAGTCGGTGGTCCAAACGCCGGCCGAGAGTCCGTACTCACTGGTGTTGGCCTCTGCCACGACGGCATCGATATCGTCGTATGCCATCACTGAGACCACAGGGCCGAAAATCTCCTCCGTAGTGATCTTCATGTCAGGTGTGACGTCGGTGAAGATTGTCGGAGGAACCCACATGCCTTCCCTGTTCAGGTCAGCAGGAAGTTCGGCCTGGAATGCGACGGTTGCCCCATCCTTCTTACCGCTGTCAATGAACCCTTCCACGCGTTCCCGCTGAGCTCGGTTCATCAAGGGTCCGATGTCGGTGCTCATATCTGTGGGATCACCGATAGTGAGCTGCGATGCGCGCTGGACAAGGCGATCAACGAACTCGCGATAGATGGTTCGGTGGACGAACAACCGGGTGCCGGATTCACATGCTTGGCCGGCGTGGACCAAGAAGGCCCAGAGTGATCCGTCTACCGCCAGGTCGAGGTCGGCGTCGGGGAGCACGATGTTTGCTCCCTTTCCGCCGAGTTCCATGGTGACCTTCTTGACACGCTCTGCAGCGTTCGCCATGACCGTCCGTCCAGTGGCAGTGGACCCCGTGAATGAGACCTTCCGGACCTTTGGGTGCTTGGTAAGATGCCCACCGACTTCGGCTCCATCACCAGTGATGACATTGAATACGCCATCGGGCAATCCCGCAGCCTTGAGCACCTCGGCCAAGATGAGAGCCGTTGACGGCGTCTTCTCGTCGGCCTTGAGCACGACAGAGTTGCCCGCTGCGATTGCCGGGATCGACTTCCACACCGTGAGGAGCAGTGGAAAGTTCCACGGAACGATTCCTGCGACGACGCCAATCGGTTCACGACGAATGATGCCGACTACGCTGCCGCTTACCATGGTCGGCTGATCGGTGACGTGTCGTCGCGCCAGGTCGGCAAAGTAGCGGATATGCATGACTGGGAAGCCGACAGAGAGACCTTGAGCGAGCCTGACCGGTGTGCCGTTCTCTCGCGAGGCGAGCAAACTGATTTCTTCGGCGCGGGCTTCGATCGCATCCGCTGCGCGGTCGATTACCGCCGCCCGCTCATGCATCGGAGTTTCGCGCCAGCCGCTGCTGGCGAAAGCCGCTGCGGCGGCTTCGACCGCAGCGTCGACCTCCGCGGTTCCTCCCTTGGCTAGCGTGGCAATCACCGTGCCATCACCCGGGCTGACCACGTCATAGGTTTCGTCGGTATCGACAGACTTGCCGTCAATGAAGAGTGAGTAGTGCGTCATGTTCCCAGAACCAACTTTCTGAACTTGAATGTGTACTCAGCTTCCTTAGCCCAGGAAAGTGTCCTGTGGTGTGTGGTGCTGGTCATGAAACTCAAGCCTCTTCGTAGGTGATGATGCCGCGCAAATTTTTGCCATCCAACATGTCTTTGTATCCTTGGTTAACCTGGTCGAGGGTGTAGGTAGTAGTGACCAGTTCGTCGAGCTTGAGTTCTCCCTCCATATACCAGTCGAGCAGGCGGGGGATATCAATGCGGGGATTCGATGATCCGAACAGACCGCCGCGAATTTCCTTCTCGTACAAGGTGAGGGTTAACAGATCCAGGTCGACCTTTATTTGATCGCCCGGTGCACTCGAGGTCAGAACCAGCACTCCCCGTTTGCCGACCAGCTTCAGTGCTGGCTCCACCAGCTCGCCCTCAGCAACGCTGGTGGTCAGGATGGCCCGATGCGCCAGGGTGCCCCGAGTTAGCTCCGCGATAAGGGGCAGGGCTTCCTCCATGCTTGCGGCCACATGCGTTGCGCCGAACTCCTTGGCGCGCTCTCGTTTGTAAGCCACAGTGTCGATCGCAATGATGTTCTTGGCACCTGCGAGGCGGGCACCTTGTACTGCGTTCATGCCGATTCCGCCGACGCCAATCACGGCCACCGTGTCTCCGGGCTGGGTGCCCGCGGTGTGAAATGCCGAACCCCACCCCGTCGTGACGCCACACCCTACGAGCGCGGCCCGATCAAGCGGAACATCGTCACGGATCTTGATGACATTGTCCTCGTGGACAACAACATACGGGGAGAAGGTTCCCAGCAAGCACATCGTCCCTACGCCTTTGCCACGCGCTTGGACCCGGTGGGTCCCGTCCGAGAGCGCCACTCCTCCGAAGAGGTGGGCTCCGAGATCGCAAAGATGCGAATGTCCACTGACACAGGAGTAGCAACGGCCGCAGGAGGGGATAAACGCCAGCACGACGTGGTCGCCCGGCACGATTCCCTTGACTGCGGAGCCGACTTCCTCAACGATTCCGGCGCCTTCGTGTCCACCGACCATAGGCTCCAAGCCGACAAAGATGCCGGAGTCGATATGGTCGTCCGAATGACAGAGCCCCGACGCTGCGAGTTTGACTCGTACTTCATCAGGCCGAGGATCACCCAGTTCGATCTCTTCGACTGACCAACCCTTGTTCGCGCCAGGCTCCCAGCAAATCGCGCCTCGTGTTTTCATCAGAAAAATCTCCTGTCTCTTCTCGATATTCCTCAGTCGCTCCGCGCGGCCAAGGAGGTTGATAGGAACAAATGGGGATGTCAAAATTTGCTACACGCTGGCCGATTCAGTGTGTGGAGAACCACCATCCCTGATAGCAGTCGCTGTCATAGCCAACCTTCTCTCGCTGAGGTTGTTTGAGCGAACAAGCCAGGCCCACTCGGCTGACCCACCACGCGCTGCCACTCCCAAACGGACGACTGTGTCCTGCGCCACAAGTAGAACACAGACCACATCTTGCCGCAAGCCCCGCTGATTCATGGGGCGTGATGGAGTCGGGTTTCTACGGATGTTGTGTCCGGCGGGTCGTGTAGACGTGTTTGGGCGCCGGCTGGCGCTGCCGGTGGGCGGGTCTCCGGGTGGTGCTGTCGTGGGTGGGCAGGTGGGGTCAGGCCGGTTTGGGGATCGCGGCGATCGTGTGGAACACCGCTTCGATGGCGGTGGCCCAGGGCCAGGTCTCGGGGATTTTGACCCGTCTACGTCGGCTGCTGCGGGTCAGTAGGGCGGCGACGTGGAGGAAGCGGTAGCGCATCGCTTTGGGCTCGCACGCTGCGAGGATGGTGGCGGCGCCGGTGCAGGCCAGCATCCGGGTCCAGGCGACGAGGTCGGCGGCGATCATCACCGCCACCAGCCATGCCTGGTTGAGAGCGAACTCTCGCGAGGGCAGACGGCCCAGGCCGGTGTCTTTGGCGTGGCGGATCCGGTCCTCCACCCGGGCGTGCGCCCGATGCCTGGCCTCGAGGAACTGCAGTTGACCGGTGGCGGTGTTGGTGACGAACGCCTGGTAGCGCCACCCGTCGAGTTCCTCGAACATCGACAACTGGGCGCCGGGGTGGGGCCGCTCACGGCGGACGATGACCCGCATCCCGTCGGGCCACTTGGCGAGCATCCTGGGCGGCAGCAGTCCAGTCAGCTCGGCGATCTCCGCGCCCGGCCTCAGGTCGCCGTCTTGATTCACCGCTGGCCCCCACGCGGTGTCGGGGGCGATCGCGATGGCCCGGCGGATTCCGGCGGTGATCGAGAAGCCGACCGAGTACTCCACCCGCCGACCACGGATCCGATTCTGCTCGGAGATCCACTCCAACAGGTCATGGGAGGCGCCGGCGCCGTCGGATCGGATCAGCACATCACGCCGATGGGCGGCGGGAATCTGGGCGATGGCTTGCCCCAGGACGTCGATGTGGTCGGCCGCGGTGTTCGACCCCGCGTTGCCCGGCCGCAAGCTCGCAGCGAGGAACTCTTCTGTGTTGTCGCACCACACGCCGATCGGGTGGTAGCCGAAGGTGCGCTTGTAGGTCGGCGCGCTCTGTTCTTTCTCGCTGTGGGTGACCACGATGGTGGCGTCCACATCGAGCACGACCGTGTCCCCCAGATCCCGGCCCGCGCACTTGGAGGCCGGCACCCCGCCGGGCAGCTGGGACCACACATGCCGCCGCGTACGGGCCCGCGCGACCTGGATCTTTTTGCGTTTACCAGCGGTGACCTCGTCCAGGGCGCGCCACACCGTCGGAGAGGAGGCGACCGGACCCAGGACAGTGGATTGGTGGCGCAGGACGCGGATGTCGGCGATGGACGTGCCGCCACCTGTGAGCATCACCGCGACATCGGTCAACACCCTGCCACGGTCATGGATCGGGATGGATCGGCGCTGCGCCATGGCCCCCGACAGCTCGGCGGTCAGGCCGACGCGATCAGCCAGAAGACGCGGCGCGATGACCCCGGCATGAGCAATCACCCCGACATCCTCGACGGAGAACGACAGACCAGACGACCACGAAGTACGCTTCACCTACCGAGTGCTTTCTGCTTGAGGATCAGGAACCTTAAACAAGTCCCAGTTTCCCCTGTTCAGGAAGCACTTCGGTCTATTTTCACCCAGCGATCCGCAGATCCCCGTGAACTACCGGGGCTAGAAGATCTGGTCGCGGCATGCGGATCCGCGCAAGAAGTGGAGGACGCGCTCGACGGCCTCGCTGAAGTGGCGCTGGAACACCTTGAATTGGTAGTGATCGACCTGGATGTTGAGGACAATGCTCAGGTCATATTCGAGACTCTCAACGCCCGCGGCACTGCGCTGAGGGCCTCCGACTTGATTAAGAACGCCCTGTTCCGCACTCTGCAAGACGGCACCGACGACATCGAGGGCCTATACACGAGGTACTGGGAGCCTTTGGAAGCCGATCAATGGCAGAAGGAGGTGCGGGTAGGACGACTCACGCGGCCGCGGCTCGACGTGTTCGTCGGGTACTTCCTGACGGTGCTCCTGCAGCGTGAGGTGCAAGTCCATCAGTTATTTCCGCAGGCCCGCGGGTACTTCGACGGCGACAAGGAGGCGGCTGCCGAGTTCCTTCGCGAGATGTCACGCTACGCGAATGTGTACTCGGGAATCGACGATCGCTCGATCGCCTCGGATCTGGAGAAGATCGCTCTGGACCGTCTGGAGATCGTGGACACCCAGACGATCATGCCGGTGCTGCTGTGGCTGTTCGCGAACTCTGGTGGAGCACAAAGAGAGCGAGCGCTGGCACTGCTGGAGGCATACCTCGTCCGTAGAGCCATCTGCCGGATCACACCGAAGAACTACAACCGACTGTTCCTGGAACTGACTCGCAAGTTGGAGTCGGCGTCGGTGAGTGCCGACGTAGTTGTGGAGCGGTTCCTCGTCGGTCAGCGTTCGGATTCCGGGGTGTGGCCGACCGATGCCCAGATAGTGGCCGACATGTCGCGGCTGCAGCTCTACCGACTTCTGAAGCGAGATCGCCTGCAACGCTTACTGCTGGCGCTGGAAAACGAGCTGACCACGGAACAAACCGAACCTGTGCCGCCGAGTAAGAAGCTCTCAGTCGAACATCTCATGCCCCAAGCGTGGCATGAGCACTGGCGGCTCGACGCGGGCGATAATGTCGAGGAAGATCGCCGTGACGAACTCGTCCACACGATCGGGAACCTGACGCTGATCACCGGCAAGCTGAATTCGAGCATTTCCAACGGAGCCTGGATCACGAAACGCGAAAGTCTCCTGAAACACTCGGCACTGACCTTGAACAGGTCTTTGCCGGACATATGGGATTCGGACGCGATCGAGCAGCGATCTCGCATGTTGGCCGGTGTCGCCACTCGGATCTGGCCGCGACCCGATGAGGCTCCCGCACACGACGAGATCTCAGACGGCGACCGAGAACTGCGACCGGACCGGGATCGATCCGTCACCACTACGCGGTCTCGGCGACCGAGCAGGCCATCCACGCGTGCTCGCCGAGACATCGGGCAGCACATCGTCAGTGCCTTCGAAGACCTGGGAGTTGGTCAGTTTCTAACGATCGGCGAGATTGGGCGAGCTCCGTCGGAGGAGTATCCCGCGAACGACCTCCCCTCCCAGGGAGCGATCGCTGCACGCCTCTTCCCCAAAAACGGCCGGCCGTCGACGGTCCCCGGGGTGGAGAGCGCCATCGTCAACGGGCGACGCGGTGCGCGGAAGCTCCCGGAAGCGTAGGACGAGGTTCCCGGTCATGTCGGACGGGATCATCTCGCGGTGTCGCTTGTCACCCGATCAGGGCCGCGGCCTTGTGTTCGATCCGGTGTGCCTCGACCTGGTGCTGGGCCAGGCCGCCGCGGACTGTCGGCTCGACGTACCAGTTCATCAGCATTGTGTTCCTCGCTCGTGGGCTGGCGAGCTCCCGCGCCTCCTCTCGGGTGAACAGCCAGACTGTGTCGGTGCTTAGCAAAACCGCAGCGAGCAGCTCAGCACGCAAGTCAACCGGGAAGGACCAGCCCGGTGCGAGCGCGCCCTTGCCGCCAGCCCGAACAGGCTTGTCCGTGGACTTGACCTGGATCGTCCGCGCGGCGTTGTCCGCCGAGGAGTACGCGACCAGATCGACGCCGGAGTCGGTGGTGAGCCGGGCGCTGTCTAGGCCGAGCCGCAGCAGACGGTACTGGACGAGCAGTTCGCCTGCCGCACCGATGTGGAGCGAGCTCACTCGCGGACCGTCTGGTCGTGGACAGTATTGACCTTCGCCGCGTCGAACTCAAAGGCACCTACGCCGGGCAGCGCGGCCACGGCTCCGTTGGCTGTCATCCGTCGACACTCTGTCTCATCACTACGAATGACTACCACGAATGGCCAGTCGGAGCAGGCGGCAGTCGAACCGCCTCCTCCAACCGCCGGCGGTTTGCCAATGGGCACTGGTGTCCGCCATTCCAGCGGTCGCCGCCCAGGCGTCCGGCCGGCAGTGGTCTCTTTGTCGGCGCCAGGCGCTAGTGTTCACACATCGGGTCGCGGGTGGGCCCACTGCGAACCAGTTCAGCGCACGACGATTGACGATTGGAGCCTCGATGAGCGAGCGGAACAAGGGCGAGGTCATACCGCTGTGGACGCTGGCGACAGCTCCTGACTCTCTGCCGTTCCCGTTGGAGGACAGGTTGACGCCGTCGCGCTTGTCCGAGCTGCGCACGGTGCTAGCTGCACTCGTCGAGCGGCCGGTCGCGACCCTGGAAGCCCATCCGAGGCCCGGTTCGGTCGACACGACCGGAGGGCTGCGGCTGGGCAGCGCGAGCCCGCTGGCGGCGGAACTGTCCAAGGTCGCGGCGCAGGCTGCGACCTCGATACCCAAGTCAGCCAGCGGAGAGGTCCTCTACAGGATGGTCGTGCCCGCCAAGGTCGCGGCCCAGGTCAGCGGCGGCGTGCTGAAGCCGATGATGGCGAAGGGCGTGCCGGGTGGCGTGCGCGGAGCGCTCGTCGGGGCAAAAGGGATTGGCGCCCAGGCCGCATTCGTGCCGGTGACCGCTGGTGCGGCCGGGGGCTCGGCCGCAACGGCAGGCGCGGCCGCTGCGGGCGCGGGGGCCTTGACCGTCGCCGCTCCGCTGATCCTGCTGGCTGTAGCCGCTGGGGCGAGCGCCTACTCCGACCAGCAGCGCCGGAAGGAGATGGAGCGGATCACCGAACTGCTGGACAAACTCCACCTAGACCGGCTGGACGATGAGCGCGACAAGCTCGACGGCTGCCGAGGCGCGATCGACAAGGCCACGGCGATCCTGCTGGACAAGGGAAAGGTCGGGGCGACCCTGGGAATCGACAGCGCCACGCACACCATCGACACCTCCTTGGCCGCAGCCGCGCGCCGGATCGAGAAGTGGCAAGACGCGCTCGACGAACTGCCCGCCGACACAGTGGAACTCCCGAAGCTCAACGCCGCGATCGAGGGCGTCGAATCCCCCGACAGCGAGTTCTACGCCCACCTCGAACTGGCCGAACTGGCCATCGCCCTCAAGCGCCGGGTCATCGTCCTGCAGGCGGTAGAGCACGCGCAGCAGGACCCGGAGAACCTGTTCGAGTCATTCACCTCGTCTCTGAAGCTCGATTCGCAGAACCTCGACGCCGTAGTCACCGATCTGCACGACGTCCTGACCAGACTGTCGACCCTCAGACTCGATCGCCCGCGCGGAGTCCGTGACTTCACGTTCCGCGCCGGATCGGTCGACCGGCTCCTTGACACCTCCTACCGACTGCGTGCGCTCGGCGACAGGGTGCCTGACGCGTCCCGGGGGAACGATGTCATCGTGGATGTCATCCAGCAGGTCGACGGCTCGGTCACGGTCCTTCCCGCCGCACGCGCACCAAGCGTCGCAATCTCGTGAGGGTCTGCACGGCACGACGATTGCAGCAGGATGCGGAGTCGATCCGCATTTGCTCTTGGCGAAAATCGCCGCCAGCGCCGATCAAGCGGCTGAGCCAGCACGCCGGTGTACTCGTCGGCCTTCTTGGCCGGTCTCGTCCAGCCGTTCAGAAGTGGCCGTGATAACCGAGCGTTTTCTTGAACTCCGTGAGATCGGTGTAGCTCGGGGGCTTGGTGTCGGGCATCGCGATTCGGGAGAACGGGTCGAGGGTCGAGACGTACGCGCGGCACCACTCGACCCATTCGTCGGCGGCCGCGCGATCTGCCCCGTCCAGGTCGTGGGCTCGCCGCTCCACCTCATCAACGAACTCAGAGAGTTCGTTCCTGCGCACGTATCGGGAGAAATCGGTGAGTAGCGCGTCGACTCGCCGTTGCTCGTAATATGCCTCTGTGGCTCGCGCAGTCGCGCGCTCTTCGCGCTTGCGACGCTCGATGGCTTCTAAGCGCTCGCGCTCGATCCGGTCCTTCTCGCGCTCGTTTCGGACGAAGAGTGACGACAGCACGTCGTGGAGCCGGTATTCGAGCGCAAGCGACTTCGTGTCGGACCAGTGCTTGCGGCTGCTGTATCTGCCGTCGTCGTTGGTATGAATGGTCAGGCGCTCGGTCTTCACGTAATCGTGAGAGGGGATGTAGCCATACCCTCGGCGCTGACGCTCCTCCTCAGCACGAGTCGGCACATGCGGCACGTGATCGGTGCGCTGGGAGATCGACACCACGCAACGAACCTCGTCGAAGTCGAAGACCAGATGACCGTGGTAACCATCGAACGCCTGCCGATAGCCGTGGTGGTCGATCGCGACTGCCGAGACATCGATTCCGCGAGCCTTGGCTTCGAGCGCGAGCGCGTTGAGAAGACGGAACGCACGCGCTCTCACGGTGGTGGGAGTGATGCTTGACAGGGCCTTCTCGGTGCGGAGCTTGGCTACTGCGGGATGACTCTTGCGGCTTCGGTCCGGATCGGCGATCTCGCGAGGCGTCTGGGTGATCCAGTCCGAGACCGAGGCCAGCCGGATCTCGACCCGGTTTCCCAGTTCGGACAGCAGGAGCCTGTCGTCGTCGGGCAGGAGCCCTCGTCCGTTGACGATGCCGACCAGGTGCGAGTAGCCCGGAGAGTCGGCGGTGACCTCGCGCACCAGTCGGCCCCCCAGCGGCCAGCACGTCGTCGACGAGCTTGCGAGTCGGCTTGGGCTCGCCGGGAGAGCGTGGCGGTCGCGGCTTCGGGTTCGAGCGCGACTGAGGCGCGGGCTGATCGGGCGATGTCTCCTTGGCGTTCTTGCGCACCTTCCAGTGGTCCGCTGGGTAGTCGCCGTGGGCGAGGTAGTAAGCGCCGGCGGGCAGAATCTCCGCACTCCAGCCTCCGCCCTTCTTCGAGACCGTCAGGAGCCGCCGTCCCGCGAGCGCATTCGCGGTGGTCTTGTACGAATGGCCGGTCCACTTTCCGTCGGGACAGCCGTCGGCGACCCACTGGAGCAGCTCAACCTGACCTTGGTGAAGCGGATCTCTGAATGACACAGCTCAGCCTCTCGGCGCCTAGACCGCGCTCGCGGTCAAGTCGGTGAGCACCTTGTGCACTGTTCCGACGGACACGCCGACACCCCGGGCGATCTCGCGCACTGACTCGGCCTTCGCTCGACGAGCCAAGATAGCCGCGCGCTTGTCGTCGTCGACCACGCTCGGCCGGCCACCGACCTTGCCGCGACGCCGTGCGGCCTCCAGGCCGTTCTTCGTCTTGCGGCTGATGTCGCGGCGCCGGTCCTCGGCCAGCGCGAGTGCCAGATCCAGCACCAGGGACCGCTCGGTGTGCTCGCCGGCCGCGATGCCGTCGAGCACCTTCACGCCGACGCCGCGCTCGAAGAGCGCGTTGAGCGTGATGAGGCCCTCCAACAGATTGCGGCCGAGGCGGTCGACCTCCTGCACGGTGAGCAGGTCGTCAGCACGCAGGTAGTCCAGCGCCGCCTTGAGACCCGGTCGATCGTCGACGCCGAGCTTGCCCGACACCTTCTCCTCGAACACCTTCACGCAGATCGGTTCGAGCGCGTCGCGCTGACGGCGCGTCTCCTGCTTGTCGGTACTGACACGCACCAGTCCCACGAGCGCCATGACTGCCCTTCGTTCAACAAATATGTTCACAATCCCGTCTTCACAGTACCAGTTGTTGAACGAGTTGTTGAACAATGTGGCGCAGTGTGCAACTCGAACGCAGGGGGTGTTCACGCCGTTCGGTCAACGACCGTTTCCTGAACGGTCGTGTGAGCCGACGTGGGGGCGTGTCCGCCTGTGAAATGATCGCGTCATGACCGAGCCGCAGAGAGTGCCTGTCGCGATCGTGTACCAGAACTCGGACTTCGTCGGTTCACTGATACAAGCAGTGACGGGCGGAGGACTCGCTCAATCGGGTGAGACTGAGTTCACCGACGGCACCGACAGCTCGCACGAATCACAGAACGGTTTCGACGCGCAAGCGAGCGGGGGGATTCAGGCACCCGGCGTCGCGAACGTTGCAGGGAGGCTCGGTGGCAAACGTGCGCGCACCACCGGGACATCGGAGGAACACCGCCGGCGTCATCGCTTGGACATGTCGTACGACATCAGTTATCACTTCCATCAGCTCCGATCGATGCTCGCCGACCAGACGAAGACCGTGGCCGACACGGCATCGGCCACGGGCCTCGTCACCGGCGACATCGTTACATTCACAGGTCGGCTAGAGCCCGACCCGATCAGCGCTGTGCTTGATATCGCGAGCCCCGAACTTGCAGCCGAGATTGCGCGGTACGTAGCGCGCAGGAAGCGTCTGCAGGTAACCGGCGACGACTTCGATGTTGATGAGCTCCGGGCATCCTGGGAAAGCGCCGAGCAGTCCGCGACCACGAACGCGGACCTCGCCCGTGCGGTGACCTCGGCTCTGCATACCGACTTTCGGCGCAGAACCACGATCGAGTACCACGCCACCATCGGCGACGCCTTGACCGGCATCGTCGTGTGCGAGAACGAGCACTTCGTGACTGCCGATCCAGATCGCCTTCTGGACGGAGAGTTCACGGTTCTGGGCAAGGTTGTCACCTCGCCGGAGACCAACACTCCCGTCCTGCGAAAGAACAAGCTTCTGCGAAGACTGAATCCGCAGTGGGTCGCCTGGCTCTTCGACCAGATCGGGTCCAACGACCACTTTGAGCGCGACGAGTCGTACCAGAGTTTTCTATCAACGATCAGCGCCGAAGATGACGGCGACGAGACTGCCGAGGTGCCCCCGATCGACCTCAACTTCCCGGCGATCATCGAGGGCGTCTCGTTCGTCGTCCTCCCCATCGCAATCTTCGCCTGACGGCGGCGAGCGGCCAGCAGAAGTCTAAGACCTCAGCGCGAGCGAGTCCGAGCGGTCGAGAACCGACTTCGGTTTGGCGCTCGGCCCACCACCGCGCAATGTTGGAGCAGGGTGTAGCCCAGTGGCACGAACGCGTGTTCGGGACTGTCTGCACCGGGTGACAAGATTGAGCGCATGGGTCGGATCGAGTGGACGAGATTGCAGGGCGAGGACATTGAGGCAGTCGTTGGAATGCTGCTCTGCTCGATGTATCCCAACGCCTGGCGCATCCGTCCGGGAAAGGGTGACGGCGGCGTCGACATCTTCGTCCCTGCTGACCCGGCCCGGCAGCGGCGCAAGGTGTTTCAGGTGAAGCGATACGCGAGCAACCTGACGAACAGCCAGAAGAGGAAGATCAAGGGTTCCTTCGATCGGGTCCTCGAGTCCGCCAAGTCCGAAGGGTGGACGATCGAGTCGTGGGCGCTGGTGATGCCGCTCGACCCGACGCCGGCCAACGACGCCTGGTTCACCAAGCTCACCGAATCTGCCGACTTCACATGCGACTGGATCGGCCTCAATAAGGTCGAATACCTCGCCGCGCAGAATCCGAAGATCATCGACTACTACTTGCGCGACGGCAAGGAACGCCTCCAGGAACAGACTGATCGGCTCGCGGGGATCATCTCCGGCCGCGATCGCCCGTCTGGTGGCGAACTGCGACCCGTCGACGTACGACGCGACCTCTCCGACATCTACCAAGCGATTAACGAGTACGACCCGCACTATCGCTACGAGGTCTCAATGACGGCACGGCCGCCGGAGAAGGACGACAACGAGAAGCCCGGGCTCGTAGCTGTCGTCGGCTACGGGTCGAAGTCGACCGGATGGATCAACATCAGCGTCTTCGCTACCAGCCTGGTGGCGATGGAGGAGCGCCCCATCGAAGGGAATCTGACGATCTACCCGCCAGCTGCCGGAACCGACCTCGCTGAGGAGTTCCGGAAGTTCCTCGACTACGGGACCCCACTCCACCTACCTGAGGGTCAGTCTCTCGTTGATCTCCCCCTACCAGGGGGACTCGGTCTCAGCGGTTCCGACGGGACGCTGTTCATCTCCTCGATCGAAGAGGACGACCCCACGCAGCCGGCCCCCAGGCTCGTCCTCGGAGTGCTGTCGCCAGAGAGCGAGACGCTCTCAGAACTGCAAGTCGAGCGAATCGAACGTTCGCAGGGATTCAACGGCGGCTACCGGACGGTGTGGCAGGACGCAGCCAAACTGATGCGGTTCGAGATACTCGTCTCGGGTGAAGGCAAGGGCAACCTCAACGTGAGCTACGAGGGCGATTTCGCCGGCCGTCCTCCGGAGGACGTGGTCGACGCTCTTGAGTTCTGGTCGCAGGCCCACATGCCGAACTCGGTAGGGCTCTCTCGCGCATATGGGCCGCGGGAGTACGCAAGGATGAGGACCTCGGAGTTAGATCAAGAGCCAGATAGGGAGATGAAGGCGGTCGCGCGCTCCGCACGCGATCTACGAGTGATTCAAGATCACACCGCGCACCGACTGCTCCTCCCGCAACGGATGACCCGCGATGAGGTGCTGGCAATCCGTATGACGGCTCGGATACTCGCGGGAGAGGCCGTCAACGCCACTTGGTCGGAGTTCGAAGTCGATCTACAGTCCGATCACGGCCTCGAACTGATGACCGGAGACGAGGTCATGGTGAGCATCGTCCGAGCGCTCGAGTTCGAACTCGACGGTGTGACCGTGTTGGTCGGCAAGGAGGTCGACCTGCTCTCGGGACGCGTGGGAACGCTGACTGAATCCAAACTGACGATCGAGCCCATTGGGGGTGTGGAACGCTCCGACGTCGTCCGCCTCAGATTCGATGGCACCGAAGAGGCAGGCCAATTTCTGTATGCACCGCTGCACGAAGACGCGCTACGTACCGCGACACCGGACCACAATCCTTAGGCGACGTTCCAGCACATCAACGTAGAGCGCCGTCGCGTATGAGACGAGGCACGTGTCGTTGGACGGGCGAAAGCTGTCAGATGCCCGTGGCACAGTAGGCACCGTGGCAATGAACGACGAGTCCCCGGACCCCGTTGAACTCACAAGGCGCTACGGCTTGTGGAACTCTGCGCGGCACTTCAGCTGGAAGCGTGCGATCCCCGAGGCGCAGAGCGACGACCGCGACGCACTCGCCGTGTACTGGCTGGAACTGCGCGACGAGGCGGCGAAGGACGCGAGCCCCGGGAGACCCATAAACGCGAAGCAGGGTGTGATCGCCGAGAAGATCGACGGGCTCTGGATTCCCCGCTACTACGCGGTCGAGGGAGAGCGTGTGGCGGAGCCGATCGAGGGTCCGCCCGCAGCGATCGACGGTATCGAGTGCGTCGGGCAAGCCAAGCGATATGCGGCCGCCAGGCGCAGCAATGAGTGGCACAACGACAAGCACAGCCCCGGATTCAGCGATGACGACTGCCCACGTGAAACCGTCGACCTCGACGCAAATGAGGTTGAGTCCGAGAGGGAGGCGGCCATCGCGCTTGGAGGCGAGATCGAGCGCCGCTACGCCGAGGGCGTCGTGAAGCAGCGGCTCCACCAGCCCGAGCTTCGCAAGATGACCCTCGATCATCACGGGACCGCCTGCGCGTACTGCGGCATGGACGTCCCGCAGATCGTCGAGGCGGCCCACCTGGTGGCCGATTCCGAAGGCGGCGCGGCGAGCGCGGAGAACACGCGGCCGATGTGCCCGAACCACCATCGTGCGTTCGACGCCGGACTCCTGGTCTGGGATGGGAGCCGGTTCGGGCCGGCCGACGGCACCCTGCTGGTGGGTCCGGCTCCGAGCGCGGTCGGGCGAGGACTGGCTGGAGCATGAACAAGAAGCAGCTGGTGCTGTGCCTGAAGGGTGTGGACCTGCTGAACGGGCACATGCGAGGCCTCGACCGGAGCCTCGACGCCGCGATTGAGCGACAGGACTTGTCCGCCATCGAGGCCGCGCTCGACCCCCTAGTCCATATCGCGGGCATCCTGGTCCGGAAGCTCGCGATCGAGTCGGGTACCAACGGTGCGGCCGCGTTCGCGTCGGTGGTCTCACGGTGCGACCCCGACTTCGCTGATGAGTACGCGATCCTCGAATCGCTGCTGTCGGTCGTCATCGAGGGAGGCGTTCCCGACCAGATCACCTGCAACACCGGGCTGCTGGCGATGGCCGCACAGAAGGCCGCTGCGAACGCGGCCGCGCTCATCGCCGAGACGATCGGAGATCATCCGAACAAAGTCGTGGGCGAGCTGCCACGGCTACTCAAGGAGCGGGACCCATCGGTCCAACTGACCGACAACGCGTCGGCGATGAGTGCGTTGATCACCTATGCACTCGATCCGAAGATGGCCGAGAGCAGGGAGAGAGCCGCCGACGCCATCGTGCGGTTCACTGGGCGGGTCGCTGACGAGACGTACGCGGTCGCGCGATCGCTGCACGAGGGCGGCGACTTCGATGCCGGTCTCGCCTACAGCGGTCTCGCCCGGGTGGCGATGACCGCGACGAGCCTGTCGACCGGCGTGCTGGGGATGATCGCCAAGGGAAACCACTACTCGTGGTCAGCGCTGCTGAGGCAAGTGGTCGAGTGCGAGTACCTGCTGTGGAAGTTCAGCGCTGCACCCGGCGAAATCATTGACTGGCTCAAGTCCAGCCGTGAGGAGCGCGAATCCCGATGGAAGCCGTCGCGGCTGTACTCAGACGAAGACAACGACTTCAGACGGAAGGACTACTCGCTCCACTGCGAGTTCGGTGGACACCCCACGCCCGACGGGACGCTCGCCGCGGGACAGATCCTCTCTCCGGAGCAGCGCGCCGTGCAGGCAGCCGACGGCCGCACTCATCTGCTCCAGCACCTGCACTCGATCTTCGAATACGCCGTCGCGGCTGCCGACGGTCTGGACCAACTGCATTCGCGCTCGGCAACCGTCCCGGACGAGGTTCGCGGCGAGTACGCCGACGTGGTCGAAGCTCACCTGAGGACTGACAAGTTCGGGGCAGCTACCGCTCACTTCTCCGACCCGCTGCCGTAGCGCCTGATCCCGGGCGATGAGCCCGGCCGCTGCTGACGCCGATGAGCAAGGAGGTGCCGCGAGTAGCGGTGGTGGACGCCGAGCGTCGGCTGTCGGTGAACGCGGTGGCCGCCGCCGCAGCGCGCCGAGGTCGACCGGGACGACCAACTCGACGGGTCCGTCGTCGACGACCGAGAGGGTGGCCGGGCCGGCAGTGATGTCTGTGTCGCCGAGGAAGACGCTGACGCTGAGTTCGATGTGCTGCTCCATGCAGCAGTGAGGCTGCACGACTCGCGGTCAGGACCGATCGACGTCGAGCATCAGCGGCATGATGGCGTCATTCTTGACCGCCTGCAGCCCGTTGTGCGTGCGACGGACCTTGCTGTTGACGACGACGGTCCGGCGATCCTGGGCCCAGGTCCAGGCCTGGTCGAGGATCTCTGCGGATACGTTGACGAGCACGCTGGTCGGGCGCCGGTTCTGGATGACCTCGACACGGACCGTGCCGGTATCGGCGTCGTGGTCGCGCACGACGCCAAGGATCGGCCCGACGAACTGCTGCTCGGCGCGGGTAGTGGTGTGCTTCTTGAGCCGATTGGCGACGTTGCCGACCCGCTCGCTGGCCGCTGACGGTATGACGATCGCCGAAGCCACCCTGGGCGCGGGACCGCCGGCCGGCGCCCATTCGAACTCGGCGCTGAACTCGGCGACGGTCTCCTGGACGAGGATTCGGTGCAGGGCGCTGGCGAACTGGCTGCTCACTCCGGCGCGTACCAGCTCGATGTCGACGCTGCCCTTCGGCTCCTGCTCGGGCGCTATGGCCACGGCGTCCAGCGTGGACAGCGCTTCGGCGAACGTGCGCATGACGCGGCGTTCGGGCGGCTCCGGGGGCTCGCTGATCCCCATGCCGTCGATCGGCTCCTGCGGGTCGTCCTCGATGTCGACGTCGGCGACGGGATCGGAGATCGGCAGGAGGATCGGGATGACGTACGAACCGTCGCGGGTGTGCGCCATGCGAGCGGTCGCGACCAGCTCGTCGCCGGTCCGGCTGTAGTTGCCGATGCGGGCACGCTGTCGCTCTGCGGTGGTCGCCGACGAGCGCAGCATCCTCAAGCCCGACTCCACGAGGGCGGCGCCAGCCTGGTACGAGATGCTTCCGCGGATGGCTATGTCGTTCGCGGCGCGCAGCTCGACGACGTCGATCGACTGGCGCTCGATGCCCCGGATGACCTGGTCGACTGGAATGCCCCGAGCATGGGCGATCTGCTCGGTCACGGCGATCCAGTCCGCGCCGTGGCGGTCGAGGTCGTTGGGGACCGGCAGCAAGGATTCGGACTGCCGGTCGCGCCACAGGCCGCCACGTTCGCCGATCTGCTCCGGAGGCAGCCAGCCGGTCGAGGCCAGGTAGGCGGTGACGTTGCCGAGCGTGTTCACGCGCTTGCCGCCTTTCCCCATGCCGACGGGTCGTCGAACTCGCTGGCCCACAGAGCGAAGGTGTCCGCGGTGAGCCGATTCTCTCGCGGGAGTCTGACACTTTTGCCGCTCACCTGGTTCACGCGCCCCCATAGCGCAGTGGCGTGGACCACCGCCTGCAGGTCTTCATGGTCGACCCAGTCGGCAGGCGGAGCTTTCTCGAGGTGGACGTACACGAGGTAGGCGGGCAGGACGTTGTTGGCCCACTTCGCCTTCCAGTCGTCGGTCACCGGGACGGTGAGGCTCCCGTCCTTGTTGGGCGCCTTGGTCCCGGTCTTCACCTGGATGAAGCACGCCCCGGACGGGAACGTCACCATGATCTCGATGGCGCCGTGGTCCTCGCCGCCCGCGGTCTCCTGGTGGATCACGCCGGCCTGCCCCAGGAGCGCTCGCACATAGAGGGCGCCGAAGCGGCCGGTCCTGTCTGCGGCGGGGATGGAAGCGGCTTCGGCCATGACGAAACACTATGCGTTGAAGACGCCGCCAACGCGCATTGTCGTCGCATCAGTGGACAGGCACTCGGTGTCGGTGGGGTCCGATAGGCTGCTGCCATGCCCGCAGGCAACCAGGTGACGCCAGCGACGAACACCCGAGGACGAACACCCGAGCTGAAACACACGAACCGGTCTCCGCTCATCGATAGAAGTCCCAGTCAGGAATGAACACGGGGGAACAACCTTGGCCACATCAGAGCAGTTCATCGTCGACAACACGGCCGAGGACTGGAAGGCACTCCAGTACGTCCGTGAGTGGTGTGACATCAGTTCCGCAATCGATATCGCCACAGGTCACTTCGAGATCGGTGCGTTCCTCGCCCTCGACGGCGCGTGGCAGAAGGTCGACAAGATCCGTCTCCTGATCGGCGGCGAGACAAGCCGCAGCACGGCCGACGCGATAGCTGCCGCCCTTGACGCATCGATCGTCGTCGAGCGCCAGACGGGTGACGCCTTCCTGACCGGTGCGGCCGCCGTCGTCGATGGAATCCGCGCCGGCAAGATCGAGATCCGCGTCTACAAGCCGAAGAAGTTCCATGCCAAGGCCTACATCACTCATAGCAAGCTGAAGGTCGTGGGCTCAGCCGCCCTCGTCGGCTCATCGAACTTCACCCGGCCGGGGCTGACGCAGAACGTCGAGCTGAATGTGAGGTTCCAGGGGCCCGAGGTTGCCGACCTCCAGGAGTGGTACGAGCACCACTGGGACGAGGCGACTCCGGTGAACCCGGAGTTGCTCGCCGTGCTGGAGCACAACGTCCGCGAATTCACTCCGTTCGAAGTCTATGCCAAGGCGCTGCACGCGCTCACCGCGAACGTCGACGCCACGGACAAGTCGTGGGAGGAATCGGAATCGGTCATCTACCCGATGCTGGCGCCCTACCAGCAGGAGGCGTTCCACTCCCTCGTCGCCATGTCCCGCCGCTGGAACGGCGGCTTCCTGACCGACGGCGTCGGTCTCGGCAAGACATTCGTAGGCCTGATGCTGACCGAGTACTACGCCGTGCGACACAGCAAGAACGTGCTCATCATGGCGACGAAGACAGGCCAGGACGCCGTGTGGAACCCGGAGATCAAGGAAAAGCTGCCCGAACTGTACGGCGGGCAGTTCTCCAACGTGATCGTCAAGGCCCACACCGACCTCACCACCAAGGCGGGCGCGGATGAGATCGAGCACCTCGCCAAGCGCGCCGACGTCGTAATCATCGACGAGGCGCACAACTTCCGCAACCACGGCGCCGTGCCCTCCGAGGACAACCCGTGGGGCTCGCGCTGGTGGCGAATGGAGCGAATCTGCCAGGGCAAGGCCGTCTTCCTGCTCACCGCGACACCGATCAACAACTCGCTCTTCGACCTGGTGCATCAAGCCGAGTTGTTCACCGGCGTCGACGCCAACGACCACTTCGCCAGCATCGGGATAAACAGCCTCCGCAAGTACTTCATCGCACTGGAGAAACCGTTCAAGGCCGCGGTCCCGGACACCGCTGCCATCGCCGATCTGATGGCGAAGGACAAGCTCTTCCAGTCGATCATCCACCAAAACAGCCGTAGGTACGCGGTCGAAAGCTCAAAGGTGACCGGAGGTGCCGAGGTCATCTTCCCCGACACCCAGGTCCCCCGGGTCATTCCATACGAGTTCGGCACCCTCTACTCGCCGCTCTTCGCCGAGCTGCAGAACGCGTTCAGCCGATCAACGCCTCTATTCGTACTGCCGATGTACTATCCGCTGGCGTTCTCGACCAAGAAGGACGTCGACACCAAGGCGGAGAACCGGCAGAAGCAGGTGGTCGCGCTCATCCGGACGACGTTCCTCAAGCGGTTCGAATCCAGCCTCGCAGCCTTCGCCGGCTCATGTCTCGACCTGTCGGCGAAGGTGCTTCACTGGCTAGACGTCAATACCAAGACCGCCCGAGCCCAAGAGAGCCGTCTGACCGCATGGCGCGCGGCGAACGAGCCGACGCTCGAAGCGATCCACGATCGGTACCGCGCGACATTGGAGGAGGTCTGGCACGAGGAAGACCTCACGGAGGAGGAGCTCAACGAGCTCGACTACAACCTCGTCGGAGGCGAATACAAGCTCCAGGAGATGATCGACGCCGCGTTCGAGGATCTAAACCAGCTCCAGCGCTTCATGGAACTGATCCTCGGTGGTGCAGGTGTCGACGACAAGTACCTCCGCCTGCGCGACCTGCTCATCGGGCGGCCCACCAAGGGAGCGGGCAAGAAGTCCAGCGAGGTACTCGACCCGGACGTCTTCACCCCGGAGTTCCGCACCGAACAGGTCATCGTCTTCACCGAGTTCGCCGACACCGCCCGCTACCTCGAAGAGAGTCTGCGCAAGGACGGCCTCGTCGACGTCGACCGCATCGACGGTACCCGCGGCAACAGCCGTTACGCGATGATCAAGCGCTTCGCACCCTTCTACAACAAGGTCTCCACCGCCGACCGCGCGAACCTCGCTCCTCTGCGCGTGCTGGTATCCACTGACGTCCTCAGCGAAGGCGTGAACCTCCAGGACAGCACTCTGATCGTCAATTACGACATCCACTGGAACCCGGTGAGGCTGATGCAGCGCATCGGTCGCGTGGACCGACGAATGAACCCGGCCATCGAGAAGGAACTGATCAAGGAGAGGCCCTCAGCGAAGAAGTCGCGAGGGCACATCCAGATCCGGAACTTCCTGCCTCCGTCGGAGATCGAAGACCTGATCAAGCTCTACAACCGGGTCCACGGCAAGACCCTCATGATCTCCAGCACCCTCGGCATTCCGGGCGGCAAGCTGATCGACGAATCCGATCTGTACGACGACGTAAAGGTGTTCCAAGCCTTCAAGGACGAGTACAACGGCGACATCACGCCGATCGAGGAACTGCGCCTGAAATGGCTCACCCTCGCCGAGGACAACCCTGGACTCAAAGACCTGGTGGAGAGACTCCCCGACGGCATCTCTGTTGCCAAGGCGGGCAAGCCTGAAGGCATTTTCCTCTGCCGCCGCGTTCCGGTGCTCACCAAGGCAACCGACGACACGGAGTCCGAGTGGAGCATCGAGCCGGGCGCGATCCAGTGGTCGCTGCGCACGCCGGGCGGTGACGAGAGCGGCCTTCACACCATCGACGGCGCGATCGCCGCTGAACCCACCACTCCAGGCTCGGCGTTCAGCGACCGCACGAAGCTGCGCGCGGCGCTGCGCGAGTTCGAGCGCGGCGAGACCAAGAAACTTCGCAAGGAGACCCAGATGCCCCTCGACGCGCCTTCGCCTAAGACGCTCTGCTGGATCGAGGTTCAGTGATGGCCACCGATGCCAAGCTCCGCAAGCTAATCCGAAACGCACCCAAGGACAATCGGGCCCTCGTCGAGTTCCTGCGTGACGGACTCGCCTGGCCTTTGCCCGACGCACCGTACCTCGAGCCGGACGATATCCTGATCGACTGGAGTCCGGAGGAGCTGCACCTCGACCCCACTAAGATCGCCAGGCTGGTCGACATCACCCAGCTCCCGCCACTGACCGCGAAACAGAGCTTCGGTGTCTTCTTCCTGAACTTCGACGGCCGCAACCTCCCGATTACCGCGGTTCGACGTCTAGTGCACCGACTCGTTAGTAATAGGCGCGGGCGCGGGGCAGGCACGCATCCCACTTGGGCGCTCGACGATCTCCTCTTCTTCTGCCTCGCCAATGGCGACCAGAGATTCATCCACGTTGTGAACTTCCGCGAGAAGGAGGGAAAACGCGTCCTCCGAGTTCTCTCCTGGTCCGACAGGCCGACGGAGGCGCGTCTCGAGCTATTGGTCCGCAAGGCCGTCCCCGAGCTCTCGTGGACCGCTGAGAATGCTCCACGGCTTGTCGTCGACCCAGCGATCAGTCGTGCGCTCGCAGGCTATCGGGAAGGCCTCAGAAGCGCGAAGCAACTCTCGCAAAGGATGGCGGAGGTGGCCCAGGACGTCCGCGATGAGGTCACTGACTTGCTCGCCGTCGAGACCAACACCGGACCGATCCGCGGGCTGTATCGCGACGTACGCGAGCAGTTGCTCGGTGACATCAGCCAGGAGCGCTTCGCCGACGTTTACGCACAGACAATGGTCTACGGTCTGTTGACCGCCCGCATTGCACACCCGGAGCAGTTCGAGACCGAGCAGTCGCTCTCGGTGATGAAGTTCGACAACGAGTTCCTGGACGCGATCTATGCCCGATTCCGTGAAGGATCGGACGGCATCATCGACGTCGATGAACTCGGTCTCTCCGACCTAGCGGAACAGCTCGCGGGCACCAATGTCGACGAGCTTCTCGCTGACTTCGGCGCAGACAACCAGCGCGATGACCCGGTCGTCTACTTTTACGAAGAATTTCTCGCTCAGTACGATCCTGGGCAGCGAAAGGATCTCGGTGCGTTCTATACGCCCAAGCCGGTCGTACGCTACATCATCAGGACGGTCGACGACGCGTTGAAGTCCTTCGGGCTGCCACTGGGCGTTGCGGACTCCACGACCTGGGGGGAGTATCTCAACGCCCACAGCGATGTCACAATCCCGAAAGGCGCGCTGGCCGAGGACTCGGTCGTCTCGATGTTCGACCCCGCCAACGGCACCGGCACTTTCCTGGTCGAGTGGCTGGAGCAGGCGAAGCGCAATGCTGGCGACGCTGGAGTCAGAACGGCGCTGGGCAACGCCTCCGCCCTGGAGATCTCACTTGCGTCCTACGCCGTGAGCCACCTGAAAGTATCGCTCGACCTGCCCGAGGGTCTGCGGGAGCAAGCGCGGGTCCCCGTCTTCCTCGGCGATACCCTGTCCGAGAAGCGCGTGGCTCGCATCACTGGGCTCGACGATCCCATCGGCGCGGAAGGAGCCCAGGCCGACCGGGTGAAGTACGAGTGGCACCATAACGTGCTCATCGGCAATCCGCCCTATGACCGGGTCGAGAGCCAAGGCACCGGGGGCTTCATCACCGCGGCCACCAAAGGCAACAAGTCACTCGGGGAGCGCTCGCTGTTCGACGACATCTTCGACGATGCGAAGAAGAACGTCATCTTCAGCGCCCACGCAAGCCTCTACAACCTCTACGTCTACTTCTGGCGTTGGGCGATCTGGAAGGTCTTCGAGGAGAACACTGGGCCAGCCATCGTCTCGATGATCACTGCCTCGTCGTGGCTGGACGGACCAGGCTTCCTCGGCCTGCGCCGCCTCGCGCGCGAGGCGGCAGACGAGATCACAGTCGTTAACCTACACGGCGACAATAAGGGAACCCGCAAGGATGAGAATGTCTTCGACATCGAGTCCCCCGTTGCGATCGTGACACTGATCCGCAACGGGAAGGGTGACCGGACTAAGCCTGCACCGGTCCGTTATGCCAGCTACAGGGGAACTCGAGCGGACAAGCTAAGTGCGCTCACCAACCTAGCTGAGGGTAAGGTGAAACTCACTGCGGCGGAGGCCAGCGCAGACTGGTATGCACCCCTCATCCCCCCTGCAGGTGGTGCCGATTGGGCTGAATATCCGAAGGTGACAAACCTGTTTCCGATGCAGCAGCCAGGCATGATGATCAATCGCACTTGGCCAGCTGCGCCCGACCGCGACACACTCGAACGGCGCTGGACGACGTTCGTAGCGACCGATGCGCCGGAGGAACGTGCGCGCCACTACGTCACACCGAGCACGGGTCGGCGCACAACTACCAAGATTCCCGGGATGACCAGACTGGCGGACCTGCCGGAGGACGCGCCGCACGAGCCAATCGTCCGATTCGGGATGCGATCGTTCGACCGCCAGTGGATCTTTGAGGATCCGAGGCTGATCGCACTGGAGCGACCAGCGCTCTGGAAGTCGCTGTCGAGCAAGCAAGTGTTCCTCACGACGTTGACGACGACGAGCCTTGGCGGCGGCCCGGCGGCGACGCTGACCACGGCCGTGCCGGACAAGCACCATTTCCGCGGCTCCTACGGCGGCAAGGACGTAGTTCCGCTCTATCGGGACACCAAGGGCACGCCCAACGCAGACCCCGCGGCGCTTGACGTCCTCAGCGGCATCCTCGGTGTCGAGGCTACTGTCGAGAGCCTTTTCGCTTACACCTTCGGGGTACTTGCCGGGACCGACTACACCGAGCGTTTTCATGAAGCACTAGCGACGCCTGGGCCACGGGTCCCGCTGACTGCCGACCCTGAACTTTTCGCGCGCATGGCGGAGCATGGTGAGAAGCTGATCTGGCTTCAGACCTTCGGCGAGCGATTCGGCAGCGGCCAGCTTCCAACCAGCGGAATCGCGTGGAGGGCCGAGCCGTCCCGCCTCCCCGACTCGAAATCCGATATCAAGTATGACTCCGCAGCTGAGACCTTACGCGTCGCCGACGGTGTCTTGACCGGCGTTCCCGAGGGGGTCTGGGACTTCGAGGTCAGCGGGATGAAGGTGATCTCCAAGTGGCTTGGCTACCGCATGTCTAAGGCCGCGGGTCGTGCCGCGTCCAGCAGCTCTCCACTTGACCACATCAGGCCGACCTCGTGGTCGGATGAATGGAGTGCTGAACTCATCGAGATCGTCGCGGCTCTCAAGGGGACGCTGGTGCGTGTGCCACAAGGAATCGCCCTGTTGGAGCAGATCGTCAACGGGCCACTTGTCAGTGCAAACGAGTTACCGGCCGTGCCAGACGCCCTCCGCAAGCCCCCGACTGGCGGGACCGCCAAAGGGCAGGCCGAGTTCACCTTCTACGACGGGATGATCCCCGGTACCAACGAGGGAGGCCTATTCTGATGCCCTTCAAGCCGAACCTGTCCGTGAAAGAAGGCCTCGACCACCTGGCGACGCGTCTGGACCCCATCATCACCGCAAAGCTAGCGCCCAATCTCGGTGAGCACCCGTGGACCGTCGTGCTCGACATCCTCGACGAGAAGAAGGGGTACTCAAGCAGCTACCAGCACTGGACCTACGACCTCCAAGCCCAGCTTCGCATGATCACCGAGAGGCTCGGAGACTTCGGCTATCCGTTCGACGACAAGCAGCGCACCGTCAGCACTCTCGGCAACGAGCTGCGCATCGTCCGAAAACAGATGGCACACATGCACAGTTTCACTGTCGATGAGGCGTTTCGCGCGAACGACTTCTGTGTCCGTCTCTTGGAGCATTTCGCCGACGAAGACGGCCTGGGCGAAGCTCGGCGAGTTCGTCACGAAGCGCTCGTCGCACTCGCGCTCGCGGAAGGCGTCACCGAACAGGCCGCGGCCGAGTCCGCGGCGTCGGCCAGCAGCGAGGATGAGGCCGCGTCCGCATCAGCGACGGACCTAGAGCCGGCGGACGAGCCAGAAGTCATCAGTCCAGGCGCTGAGGTGCTCGAACTAGAGCCCACAGTCATCGGCGCCCACCGCTTGGAGTTCGAGCCATGGACCGTCGTCAAGGTCGGCACAGTGGACGTCCTTGACGAACTACCGAAGAAGGCCGCCAAGGAGAAGGTCAGAGCTGTGGCGCTCGAGATCGCCACCTATGAAGGCCCTATTCATCTCGACCGTCTCGTCGACAAGACTGCGCAATCGTTCGGACTCCAGCGGGTGCGCGCCGGTCGTGAGAAGAAGCTCGGGTATCAGATCAAGCAGGCCGGCCTGTTCATCGACGCTGACAAATTCGTTTGGCCGAACGAGATCGACCCCGCTTGCTGGACTGAGTTCAGGCCCAACGACAGCAATGCTGACCGACCCTTCATCCACGTCAGCCCTATCGAGATCGCCAACGCTGCCCGCTTCATCAAGGCGAAACAGCCTGGCATTGCCAAGGCAGATCTCGACACCGCAGTCCTGCGGACCTTCGGCCGCAAGCGCCGGACGAAGCAGTTTGCCGCTCACCTCGCCAAAGCGACTGACCTTCTTGAATAACGCTTCGACTCCATCGGAGAGGACGACGCGCCTGCGCCGTCAGCTCCGAGTAGACGGTGCCGGAGGGCGTCCGGGGCCGTTCTGCTAGGCCAACGGGTCGTGGAGCCGCGGACGCAAGTCCGCCAGCCTAGACGAAGATGGTCAATGGTTGGCGAGAACCAGGACCCCGCGAGCTACTGCCTCGCGGGGTCCTTCGCTGCGGCCATCAGATCGAAGCGTCGGCCTGGCGTATCCAGTCGGTTGCGTCGGCGAGTGCCCGGTCGAGGGTGTCGGCCGTGGCCGCGCGGTCGAACACCGGCTGGTCGCTATGGACGTGCCAACTCGTGCGGCTGGTGGCGACGTTCTCGTCAAGGGTGATGGTGAGCTGCATGGTGGCCTCCCAGTCGCGGGTGATCCATCGGATCCGGGACGTGGCCGGCTGCGCTGGTATCACCGGAAGCGGGAGACCCACTCGTCCACGCGGTCCATCTGCGCGCGAGTGAGACTGACCTTCTCGTGCGGGGTGACGACGAGGGTCTCGTCCCGGCGTCGGCTGAGCCACCGCTTCTTCTAGGGACCAGACCAGTCGTCGGTCCATGCCAGGCAGCGGGCCTTCCAGCTGTCGGCGGTCTCGCTGAAGCGACCCTCGTCGCCCTGGTCGTGGGAGATGGCCGTCGGCAGCTGCGGGATGCCGAGCAGAGGCGGAAGGTGGATATTCGCCTTGCTCTCCCAGATAGTCGCCCAACCGACCTCGACACCTCGCTCGATCAGCGAGGTGATCCAGTGCCGTGCAGGCTGGGACTCAGCAGCAGCGGCAACTGGACGGCGCGGGGCGGCGGCCCGACGAGGTATCGCCGCTCAGGCCAGGTCTCAGGGGTAATCTCGACCTCGAAGCGCTGCCATCCGGGGTCGTCGGCCAGCAAAGACTCGTCGGGGTCGATGGGGCGCAGGACGCCGTCGACGTCCAGGGCGACGAGCAGGGTCTTGTTTCTGGTCATGGGATCTCCTTGGTCGGCACCATGGGTGCAACCTGAGTGAGGCTCAGCCGGGTCGGTAGCCGGGCCGCTGGATCTCGTCAAGCACATTGGCCAAGACCTGGTCCAGCCGAGCCTGGTGCTCGGGTGGCAGCTCGTCCACCGCAGCCACGGCCAGCTCGGCCTGCGCGAGCGCGTTGAGCGCGTTCCCGATCGGCTGCGTGCGCTCGAATAAGGCGTCGATCTGCGCCTCGGTCATCGTCTCGTCGTCCACGCCCACCAGTAGATCGCGCGCAGATGGCGGTGAGCGGCGGAACCCGAGAAAGAGAGTCGCCAGCCACCGGCCGGCGGGTGCTTGTGCCGGGAGTCAGAGGAACATCGTCGTGTGCGTTCGGCTGTCGTAGCGCATGACGTTGAGCTGCCCGGTGTCCTCCACCCGGCCGTCGAGGTAGACGTGGCCCTCGTCGACGAACGGCTCCCAGCAGCGCATCCGCCCCTCGCGGGCGTGCAGCGGTCCGACGCCGGTGTGCCCGGCGACGATGGTCTTGCCTACCGAGGTCTTGCCGAGTGACGGCGGGAACTTCTCGGTGAGTACCTCGTCAGTCGTCATCGACTCCCACAGCGGCCCGGCGTCCTCGTCGATGCCGGCGTGCACGTAGGGTGCGCGTCGGTCTCGTGGCGCAGCGGCAGGCGCCGCAGCCAGTCGATCAGGTCGCCGTGACGGGCCCGGATCTCGTGCTTGAGTACGCCGTTGACCGTCTCGATGCTCCCGCCCGCCAGCTCGGCGACCGCCTGCTCGATGATCTCCGACGGCAGGAACGACCTCATGGTGACGAAGCCCGCGTCGGCCAGCAGCCAGGTCGGGTCGCCGCCGTCGGCGTCGATCCAGTCGAGGAATCCAGCGCTCGTGATTGCCGACGAGCGCGATCACCTGCTCGGGGTGGGCATCGAACAAGCCTTTGACGGCGGCGAGCACGCCGGCACTGTCGGGCCCGCGGTCGAGGTAGTCGCCGAGGAAGATGAGTCGGGTGGCCGGGTCGCTCAGATCGACCTTGGTCAGAGCGTCTCGCAGCTCGGGCAGGCAACCGTGGACATCGGGGATGACGTAGGTGATGGTCAAGGTCGCTCCTCTGTATATAAGGCTTGGTTTTACTTGCACATGCAAGTTGTTTGGTCACGCCTTCCACTCGACTCGGAGCCGGGTCGGGTCGAACGCCTTAGCTCCGGCCTTCCCTGGTCCGACCGCGATCCTGACCAGGGTGTCAACGACCGCGCGTCGGCGCAGCAGGTCCGCCGCTGCCCACCACGCCTCGACGCTGTCGGCAGCGGCGATCTCGGCCAGCGGAGGCGCGTCCGACGACGCGGACAAGGCGGAGATCTTCTCGTCGATCTCGGCCAGTCGTTGCTCGACGCGCTCTACGGCGCGTCCGAACGCCGCGACGGCGACGGTGCCCTCGGCGACGGCGTCCTCCAGCTCATCTCGCCGGGCCAGGAGGTCTGCACGCTCGCGGGTCAGCTCGGTCAGCTGGGCCGAGCCGTCGTCAGCCGAGGCCGCGGCGGCCAGTGCCGCGGCGATGTCGGTCTGCTTCAGGCGAGCGATCACCAGGGCCTCCACCGCGGCGTCGGCGTCATCGGAGCCGATGTGGACGTGACGGCCGGGGACGACGCGCTTGCAAGAGTAGTACGAGAACCGCCCCTCGCCGCTCTTGAGGGGCCGTGTGCGGCGGTACATCGGGTGGCCGCAGGTGCAGATCAGGAGGCCACTCAAAAGCCGCTGGGGCGTGTTGCCGACGCGGTTGCTGACGCGAGCCGGATCGGACAGGACGGCCTGGACACGCTCCCACATGGCCGGCTCGACGATGGCTGGCCAACTCCCCTCCCCGACCACCTGGCGGTTACGGATCAGGCGCCGACCGTCGCTGTCGGCGGGGTTCCAGGTGGAGAGTCCCGCGACGTAGGGGTTCTTGAGCAATGTCCGGATCATGACAGTGTCGACACGGTTGCCGCGGGTGGAGGTGAAGCCCTTGTCATTCCAATCCGCTGCGATGCTGCGCAGACTGACCCCATCGATGACTTGCTGAGCGGCCTCGCGCAGCATCGCAGCCTCGTCGTCACGGATCGTCGCGCCGTCGGTCTCGTAGCCGAACATCCTCCTGCCGCCGGTTTTCGGCTTGCCAGAATGCGCCCGCTGCTCGTAGGCGGCGCGGATACGCTCGGCCTTGTGCGCACTCTCCTGCTCCGCGACGGCACCGAGGATCGTCGTGATCAACGCACCGTTTGCGCTCGCCGGGTCGATCCCCTCACCGGTGACGGCGTGAACGGTCACGCCGCAAGGGCGCATCAGGTCCATCAGGTCGAGTAGGTCGCGGGTGCGCCTTGCCAACCGGTCGGTGCTGTACACATAGACACGGTCGATCCCGCCCGACTCGATGAGCGCGCAGAGGGCTTGGAAACGGGGCCTCTCGACACCCTTGTACGCCGACAGCGAGTTGTCACAGAAGATCTCGCCAGCCGCGTCGCCGACGACGGTGTAGCCGTGCAGCTCGGCGAGGCTACGGCAAGCCTCCTCCTGGCGCTCGACGCCGATGCCCTCGCCGGACTTGTCGAGCGAGATGCGTGTGTAGATCGCGGCGTCCATGCTGGTAGAGGCCATACATACCAGCGTAGCAACAATCGCAGTCACTATCCGATTTTCTTATTGCCGCTGCCGGTGGCGCCGATGCACAGCCCGTGCGGCCCCATTCCGCCGTGCGCGCTCTCCTTCAGGTCAAGGTGCACGGGAGCGCCCTCCGGGGTGTAGCCGATCGGCACGCGCAGTCGTTCGGCACCGAGGCGCCCGCGCCAGGCCGACTCCGGGGTGACGCGGCCCGCGTCTCCCAGACCCAGCAGTGCGGGCAGTCCGGGATCGCTCGCGAGAACCGGCGTGTCGAGATCGAGCAGGGCGTCGAGCGACGCCGGGCGGTACCGGGCGAGCCTGCGCGCGACGGCTTCGGCGCACGGCCCGGACAGCCGGTCGGCGACGGCGAACTCCTCCAGTCCGGCGGCGGTGCGGGCGGCGACACGACCGCCGGACACCGTCAGCTGCAGCCCGCGACGCACCGCCAGCGGGCTCGGTGCGGTGCCCAGACTCACCACTGTCACGCCGTCGAGGCCTACGCCGCCGATCAATTCGTCGTCCACATCGACGCGATCGGTGTCGACCACGATCAACAGATGGGACGTCGCCGGAGAGTCGGCCGTCCGGCTGAAACCCGCGCGGGCCGCGAGATCGGCGGCGAGGTCGTCGCCGAGGGCGCCGAGCGTCGGGTACACCATGCGCACGGCACCGAGCCCGTCCCGACGAGCCGGATGGCCGATGTGCGGCAGCCACTTGACCCAATCCCATTCGGCGTCGAGCGGATCGTCGGCGACGACCGCGATCCTCAGGTGGTCCGGACCGTGCAGTACGGCCAGCGAGCACAGCATGAACCGCAGCAGGGCGCGCACCTGCACCGGATCCCCGAGCAGGCTGACCGCCGGGAATCCGCGCAGCGCGATCGCCGTCGGCAGTCCGTCGACGGCCGCATGCGCGGCAGCGAAACGTCTCAGCGCCACCGCCGACACCGGCTCCAGGTCGTCGCCCGGCGGCGTCTCCGGCGGCACCAACGCGGTCGCGAGGCGGTGTGTCCCGCGGCCGACGCGGACATGGCCGAAGTCGTCGTCGGTGAATCTGCGCTCCCACATCCGGCGGCCCCCGACCAGGCCGATCAACGCTCCCGGATCCGGATGCCGCCACTGCGCCGATTCTCGTTGCGCTGCAGCCGTTTCGGCGACATCGTCGCGAAGCTGACCGAGATGGCGCAGATAGTCCTTGCGGTTCTCATTCACCTCGGCGGCCCGCTCGGGACCGCCGCGCCCGCCGGATGCCAGCATTCCCACCATCGACATCACCATCATCAGCGGGAACATCAGAAACATCGGATTCGCCAGTGCCCCAGCGCCTCCGGTCATCACCATCATGGCGACCATGCCGATGACGGCGACCACCATGACCGCCGGCAGAAGCCGCACCAGCAGATTCGGCGGCACTGCGCGCGACAGCTCCGGCGGCGCGGTCAGCTCGATCTCCCCGTCCGGCGGAGCCTCCACGACGATCCGCGGACGACGCGCGAAACCGATTGTTGCACTGCCCATTCGAGCCCCCCAGCTCTGATTCGGCCGCCGCGTGAGGCCGGTTGAGCGATTTCCCCCAATCGCTGACCGCGACGACTCCCGACATGGTTATCTCGACGACGTCCTCGCCTCACGGGCGATGGAAGAGGTTGTATCAGGAACCTTGGGGGAAGGTTTGCCGAATGACCGTGTTGACCGAACCGGACATGATCCGGACATCGATCGTGGGTGGGAGCACTCAACTCGACGCAGGCCTTCCGGCCGGCGTGCCGATCGCGGCGCTGATGCCCGATCTTCTCGACGCTCTGCGGGTCCGGGTGGACGACAGCGCTGAACCCGCGAACTGGACACTCGCCCGCATCGACGGAACCGCCTTGGCCGCCGAGCACACTCTCGCGCAGTGCGGGGTGTGCGACGGCGATCTGCTGGTGATCCGCACTGCGCCGGCCGATGCCGGGACGGTGCTGATCGACGACGTCGCCGACGGTGTGGCGGCGGCTCTGCAGCGGGACCGCTTCGGCTGGTCGTCGGACGCCTCACGCATGGTGAGCTATCTGGTCTTCCTGGTCGCGGTGGTCGGGGCCGTCCCGGCCGGCCGCTGGGCGGCGGCCGCCGGCGACGCTCCGGTGGTCCTCGCGGTCTCGGCCCTGGGTGCGGCGGTCTCACTCGGGGCGGCACTGTCCGGCCGTCGCCTGGAGAGCGACCCGCGGACCTCCGCCGTCCTCAGCATCGCGGGCTGCGTCCTCGGCGCCGTCGCGGCCTCGCTCGTCGTGCCCGGCGCGGCGGGCGGAGTCCAGCTCGCGTTAGCGGGCATCGCTGCCCTGGCCGGTGCGGTGATCGGATACCAGGGCACCGGCCGGGCCGCGGCGGCCCACACCGCGATCGCCGTGGTCGGCGGCGCAACCGCGGCGACCGGGCTGCTCGCCACGGTGTGGGCGCCGTCAGTGCGGGATCTGGCCGCAGTCGTCGCGGCGGCGGGCGTCGGCCTGGTGCTCTGCGCGCCGCGAATCGCGATCGCCGCCGGACGTCTGCCGTTGCCGTCGGTGCCGAACACTGCGCCGGCGGCACCCGACGGGACCGATCCCGCGGTGGTCGACGGCGTGGACGCGGTCCGGCTCTCGACCCGCGATCCGCTCGGCGCAATCGCCGACCTCGCGCTGGGCGACCTCGACGCGCTCGCGCGCCGCGCCGCCGTGACCGCATCGATTCTGACGGGCGCACTCGCCGGTGCCGTCCTGGTCACCGGGGTCGCGACCGCGGCCGTCGCCGCTGCGGCGTGCGGATCGCCGGTGGCGCTGGGCTACTGCGCGTGCATCGTGGTGGCACTCGCCGCCCGCGGCCGGACGCACGCCGACCGGCTGCAGTCGGCTCTGCTGGTCGGGGCGGCCGGGATCATCGGAGTCGTCGCCGCGCTCGCCGCCGTCGCGGGGTCCGGCCCGGAACCGGTCTGGGTGTTCGCGGGGACGATCGGCTGGGCGGTCGGCGCTCTGCTGCTGGGCACGGTCGCATCCGGCCGCGACTACTCTCCGCCCGCCGTGCGCGCCGTCGAGATCGCCGAATACGCCGCGCTGACCGCGGTGATTCCGCTGCTGCTCTGGGTCCTGGACGTCTATCAGGCGGTCCGGACCCTGTGATCCGGCGGATCGGCGCGATCACGGCGGTCGCGGCGGTCGTCTGGTTCTCCGGCGCGGGTGCCGCCGTGGCGGTCCCGGCGCCGGTGATCGCCCGGGCGACGGTCTCGGCCGCACCGCTGGGCCCGCCCGAGCCGACCGAGCAGCGCGCCCGCTGCGCGACCACCGCCGACGCGGACACCGCAGGCGAACCCGCGGGCCACCGACTGCTCGACGTGGCAGCGGCCCATCGGTTCAGTCGCGGCGCCGGCGTGTCCGTGGCGGTCATCGACACGGGTGTGAGCCCGCACACCAGGCTGCCGCGCCTCGTCGCCGGCGGCGACTACGTCGGGACCGGCGACGGACTGTCGGACTGCGACGCCCACGGAACGCTGGTCGCGGGCATCATCGCAGCACAGCCCTCCGCCGACGACGACTTCGTCGGTGTGGCGCCCGAGGCGACCATCATCTCGATTCGGCAGTCGAGCGGAGCGTTCAGCGCCCGGGGCAGCGGAGCCGACGACGCCGTGGTGGGAGCCGGATACGGCCCGCTCACCACTCTCGCGCGGTCGGTGGTAAGGGCCGTCGACCTGGGTGCACGGGTGATCAACATCTCAGAGGTGGCATGCGCACCCGCCGCCGGTCCGCTCGATGACGGTCTCGTCGGGACCGCGCTGGCCTACGCGCGTGAGCGGGACGTGGTGGTGGTCGTGGCAGCCGGGAACCTGACCGAGACCACGGCGTGCCGGGAGCAGAACCCGTCGGGTGCGGCCTCGGTCGCGCAGGCGTGGGCGCGACTGCGCACGGCCGTCACCCCGGCGCGATTCGCGCCACTGGTGCTGACGGTGGGCGCCGTCGCGGCCGCCGACGGCGCACCCGCGGACTTCAGCCTGCGCGGGCCGTGGGTGAGCGTGGCGGCGCCGGGCACCGATGTGGTCAGCGTGATGCCGGGCCCGGGCGGCCCGCGGCTCGCCGGCGGCCTGCGCACCGGCGACGGGGTGGCCCCGCTCGCCGGCACCAGCTACGCGGCGCCGTACGTGTCGGGCCTGGCGGCGCTGATCCGGTCCCGGTACCCGCGCCTGTCGGCCGCAGAGGTGATCGACCGCATCGTCGCCACGGCGCACGGCGGCGGCCGGGACGACGCCGTCGGCAGCGGGGTGATCGATCCGCTCGCCGCACTCACCGACGACCCCGAGGTGCGCGCCGCTCCGGGTCTGCGGCCGTTGGCTCTCCCCGACGATGAGCCCGAGTCGGGCTCCGGTGCGGGCGTCATCCTCGCGGGTGCGGGTTTCGCGGCTGTCGCCGTCGTGGGCGGACGCCTGCTGCGCCGCCGCCGATGATCGGTGCCGAGGCGATGGGCGCCGCGGTCAGCGGGGATTGCGGGCGGGCCGCAGTTCGCGCGGCAACGCGAAGGTGAGCGTCTCCTCGGCGGTGGTCACGGTCTCGACGTCCGCGTAACCGTGCTCGGCGAGCAGATCCACCACCCCGCGGACGAGGACCTCCGGGACCGAGGCACCCGAGGTGACGCCGACCGTGGTCACGCCGTCGAGCCAGGCCAGGTCGATGTCGCGGGCGTAGTCCACCAGGTAAGACGCCTCGGCGCCGTTCTGCAGCGCCACCTCCACCAGCCGCTGCGAATTGGACGAGTTCTGCGAACCGACCACGATCACCAGCTCGCACCGCGGCGCCATCGCCTTGACAGCTACCTGGCGGTTCTGGGTGGCGTAGCAGATATCGTCCGACGGCGGATCGTTCAGCAGCGGGAACCGTTCCCGGAGCCGGGACACCGTCTCCATCGTCTCGTCCACCGACAGCGTGGTCTGCGACAGCCAGATCACCCGCGACTCGTCGCGCACCTGCACGTCGTCGACGGCGTCGGGTCCGTCGACCACCTGGATGTGCTGCGGGGCCTCGCCGGCGGTGCCCTCGACCTCCTCGTGGCCCTCGTGGCCGATCAGCACGATGTCGTAATCGTCGCGCGCGAACCGCTTCGCCTCCTGATGCACCTTGGTGACCAGCGGGCACGTCGCGTCGATGGTCTTGAGGCTGCGCTGCGCAGCGCTCTGGTGGACCTCGGGAGAGACTCCGTGGGCGGAGAAGACCACGATCGCGCCCTCGGGCACTTCGTCGGTCTCGTCGACGAAGATCGCGCCACGCTCGGTCAGCGTGTCGACCACATGCCGGTTGTGCACGATCTCCTTGCGGACATACACCGGCGCACCGTGCTTGTCGAGGGTCCGCTCGACAGTCTCCACGGCCCGGTCGACGCCTGCACAATATCCACGGGGCGACGCGAGAAGGACGCGCTTACTATCAGCCATGAACTCCAGGGTACGGCTGTGAGAGAGTTAGTACATGAGTCGTCCTCCATACGCTGCCCGCGTGGTCGCCGGTCTGGTCGCCACCACCATCGAGGAAACCCGCAAACTGCCGACGCGAGTCATCACTCTGCCGATGGGTGCGGTGAGCCGGAGTCTGCAGGCCGGCATGCGACTTCAGCAGAACATCGCCGAGCTCGCCATCAAGGGCGACGAGCTGCTCGCGCCGCTGTGCGACAAGTCTCAGGAACAGCCCGAGTGGGCGCGGTTCGACGAAGACGACGACGCGGAGGCGGCGAGCCGGCCGCTGCGTGCCGACGCGCCGGCCACTGTTCCGCAAGCCCCGGCCCGCGCCCCTGAGATGAACTCCGCGACAAACCACGCTGAGACGAGCGCCGCCGAGGCCCCCGCTGCGAGCCCCGACGAGTCCGCCGCCGACAGCGCCGCGCCACCGGCCAACGCCGGACGTTTCGCGCTCTACAGCTCGGCTCCGGCCGACGTGGCCGCGGGCCCCACCTCTACGACGCCGGATGCCGCAGCGTCGCCGGAGCATCTCCCGGCCGCCGTCGCCGCCCTCGACTACCCGACGCTGACGCTGGCCCAGCTGCGTGCCAAGGTCCGCGGGCTCGGCACCGAGGAACTCACCGAGATCCTCGAGTTCGAGAAGGCGAACCGCAATCGCACGCCCTTCGTCACGATGCTCGACAACCGCATCGTCAGCCAGCAGAAGAAGGCCGAATCCGCGCAGTGAGCAACCGCGCAGTGACAACCGGCGCAGTGACAACCGGCGCAGTGATCGGCCCGGCCCGGCTCTGCACCGGGGTTCCGCGATGACGCCCGAGCAGGGGAACACCGCCGAGAATCCGTGGCCGGTGCGCACGCTCAGTTTCAAGATCGCGGACTGGATCCACCGGCTCGGGCAGGTGTGGGTGGAAGGTCAGATCACCCAGCTGAGCCTGCGCCGCGGCACGCGCACCGCTTTTCTGACGTTGCGCGATCCCGCCGCCGACATCTCGATCTCGGTGACCTGCGACCCGGGTCTGCTTCAGCGGAGTCCGGTGCCGCTCACCGAGGGCGCCCGGGTGGTGGTGTACGGCCGGCCCAACTTCTACACCGGCCGGGGCACTCTGTCGCTGCGGATCACCGACATCCGGCCGGTCGGCATCGGCGAACTCCTCGCCCGGATCGAACGCGTCAGGGCCCTGCTCGCCGCCGAGGGGCTCTTCGACGTCCGCCGGAAGAGGCCGCTGCCGTTCCTCCCCCACACGATCGGACTGATCACCGGTCGCGCCAGTGCCGCACAGCGCGATGTGATCGCCGTCGCGACCGCCCGGTGGGACGCGGTGCGGTTCGAGGTCCGGGATTCGCCCGTGCAGGGACCGACCGCGGTGCCTGCGATCGTCGAGCATCTCGCGGCGCTGGACGCCGCACCGCACGTCCAGGTCATCGTCATCGCGCGCGGGGGCGGCAGCGTCGAGGATCTGCTCCCCTTCTCCGACGAGACGTTGCTGCGCGCCGTCTCCGCCTGCCGGACTCCCGTGGTGAGCGCGATCGGCCACGAACCCGACAGTCCGCTGCTCGACCTGGTGGCCGACGTCCGCGCCGCGACGCCGACCGATGCCGCCAAGCGTGTGGTGCCGGACGTCTCGGCCGAACTGCGGGGAATCGCCGAGCTGCGCCGGCGCAGTGCCCACGCGCTGCGCAACTGGGTGCACCGGGAGGAACGGGTGGTCGAGGGGCTCCGGGCCCGGCCCGTGCTCGCGAACCCGCTGCGCATGGTCGACGACCGGCAGGACCGTGTCGACGGCGCAGTACGCGACATCCGCCGCAGTGTCCGGCACCTGGTGACTGTCGAGGAGCATCGCACCGAACGTCTCGCATCGCAGCTGTCGACCCTCGGGCCAGCGCAGACGCTCGCCCGCGGATACGCCGTGGTGCAGCGCACCGACTCCGACCAGCCGCACGCGGTCCGCTCGGTGGACGACCTGCCGGCCGGAGCGGCCGTGCGCATCCGCGTCGCCGACGGATCGGCCGCGGCAGTGATCTCGCCGACCACGAAGGAGAGCCGACAGTGACCGATCCCGGAGCCGATTTCACGCCCGTCGCCGAACTCGACTACGAGCAGGCTCGTGACGAATTGTCGGAGGTGGTCACCGCACTCGAGCGGGGTGGACTGGGTCTCGACGAGTCACTGGCGCTCTGGGAGCGCGGCGAGGCGCTGGCCAAGCGGTGCACCGAGCATCTCGAGGGAGCTCGATCACGGATCGAGGCCGCACTGAACGACGACGCCGAGACCGACGACGAGGACTGAGGGACGAGGGCTGGCGGACTAGCTTCCCCGCAGGCCCGGTGGCCGATCCGGCGACCGGCTCGGGTCAGGGACGCTTGGACGGCAGCGGTTCGGCCTCGGTGACCGCCTTCGCGAGGGTCTGCATGTCGGAGTCCGCGCCGCGGCTCACCACGCCCACTCGCACGTCGCCCATGTCGGCGATCCATGCCTTGCGGTGATCGTCGCCGGAGTAGGTGACCCAGCGCTGGCCCGAGATCTCGCGCACGCCACCGCCACTCGCGCCGTCGCCGAGCAGCTTCGGAACCAGCTGCTCCTCGGTCGCGGCGGTCTGCGTCAGCTGGATGTAGACGCCGTTGGGGGTGATCCAGCCGACGTTGCTGGAGAGAGTGGCGCCGATCTCCTGAGTCGAACCCGAATTGGCCTTCCAGTTCGCGGGCAGTTTCGGCTCCCGGATCGGGAACGGCATCGACTCCGCATCGGCGTGCAGACCTGCACTGACGTTGAAACTGGGAATCTTCTGTTCGGTCGCCGAGTTGCCGAAGCCCCAGGAGCAACTGCCGCTGACCCCGGCCACGATCAGCGCGATCACCAGCAGCGGGATGAGCGACCAGACGAGGTCTCGTCCGTCTTGCAGGATCCGGGGTTTCTGGGCCATGGCTTCGATTATCGCAGTCGGGCGCCGCCCCCAGCCAATCGCCGGTCCCGGCCATGAAAGAATCGAGGTCTAGACCTCATCAAGGTTCGCAACGAAAGTGGAGTCCGCATGACCAAGCAAGCACCCGACCGCAACCTGGCCATGGAACTGGTCCGTGTCACCGAGGCCGCGGCGCTGGCCGCTGGTCGGTGGGTCGGGCGCGGCGACAAGAACTCCGGCGACGGCGCCGCGGTCGACGCGATGCGCGAACTCCTCTCCACCGTGTCGATGCGCGGAACCGTCGTGATCGGCGAGGGCGAGAAGGATGAGGCCCCGATGCTGTACAACGGCGAGATCGTCGGCAACGGCGAGGGCCCCGAGGTGGACGTCGCCGTCGACCCGATCGACGGCACCACGCTGATGGCCGAGGGACGTCCGAACTCGATCGCCGTCATCGCGGTCTCCGAACGCGGCACCATGTACGACCCGTCAGCGGTGTTCTACATGAACAAGATCGCCGTCGGCCCGGCCGCCAAGGGCGCGATCGACATCAACCAGTCCACCGAGTGGAACATCAATTCGGTCGCCGCGGCCAAGGGCATCGACGTCGCCGACCTGACCGTCGTCGTCCTCGACCGTCCCCGCCACGCCGAGCTGATCCACGAGATCCGTGAGGCCGGCGCCAAGATCCGGCTGATCTCCGACGGCGACGTGGCCGGCGCCATCGCCGCCGCCGGCGATTACAGCACCGTCGACATGCTCATGGGCATCGGCGGCACCCCCGAAGGCATCATCAGCGCCGTCGCGATGAAGTGCATGGGCGGCGAGATCCAGGGCAAGCTGTGGCCCAAGGACGACGCCGAACGCCAGAAGGCCGTCGACGCGGGCCTGGACCCGGACATGGTCCTGACCAACGACATCCTGGTGCGCGGAGAGAACTCCTTCTTCTGCGCGACCGGCGTCACCAACGGCGACATGCTCCGCGGCGTCACCTACCGTCCCAACGGGGCCACCACCCGCTCGCTGGTCATGCGCTCCAAGTCGGGCACCATCCGGACCATCGAGGCGGTCCACCAGACGTCCAAGCTGCGCGAGTACGCGCGCCTGGACATCTGATCCCCGCGATCGATCCCCGCGATCGACTGACCCCGGCCTCGCACCGAGGAGCGACGATGCCCCTCGACTCCATGAGTCGAGGGGCATCGGTGCGTTCGGTGGGGAACGGCAGCGGCGTCAGACCCCGACACCGGCCAGCAGGGCGCCGTCCTTCATCTCCAGCACTCCGTCCACCCCGGTCACCGTCTGCAGATCGTGCGTCACCAGCAGGGAGGCGATGCCGCGGTCTCGCGCCAGTTCGGTGAGCAGTTTGACGATCTGCGTTCCCCGTGTCGAGTCGAGCGCGGAGGTGGGTTCGTCGATCAGCAGCACCTGCGGTCCGTTCATCAGCGCCCGGGCGATGTTGACCCGCTGCCGCATTCCGCCCGAGAGCTGTCCGGGCCGGCGTCCGAACGCTCCGTCGAGCCCGACGGCCGACAGGAGTTCGCGGGCCTGGGCGCGGTGCCGCGACGGCCGACGACCGGCCACATGCGCCGCGAGCAGCAGTTGTTCCTCGGCGGTGAGTCCGGGTACCAGGTTGTCGTTCTGGAAGATCAGTCCGATCCGTTCGCGACGGACGCGGGCCAGCGCCTCCGCGTCGAGGCCGTCGAGGCATCGGTCGCCGATCCGCACCGTCCCCGAGTCGGGCCGGATCAGTGCGCCGGCCACCGCGAGCACGCTCGACTTCCCGCATCCGGAGGGGCCGGTGAGCGCGACGGTGGTGCCCGGCTCCACGTGCAGGCTCACCCCGCGCACCGCGCGCACCACGCTGTCGCCGTCGGGGTAGGTCAGATCGATGTCGGTGAGTGTCAGTCCCGTGTCAGTTGCAGATCCCATGTCAGTTCCCATCAGTAGTCATCGGTCGGATCGGAGAAGTGTCAGCGGTTGAGGGCGACCAGCGGGTCCACCTTCACCAGGGGCCGCAGCGCCAGCGCCGCGCCCACCAGTCCCAGGACGGCCATGCCTGCGAGGACCGTCGCCCCGGCCGCCGGGTCGACGACCACCGGCGCCTTGCCCGACAGCAGCGAGGCGAAACCGACCGCCAGTGCCGCGCCGAGTGCCAGGCCGACCACCAGGACCGAACCGGCTTGGGCGAGGCCGTCGCGCAGCAGGTACCAGCGTCCCGCGCCCATCGCCCGGACCACCGCGAGCGAGCCGATGCGCTGACCGGTCCACACGGCGAAGAATCCGCAGACGACGACCGCCGAGATCACCACGAGCAGCCCCTGGATCAACAGCAGCGACATGTGTTCGGACGAGAAGCCCGGGACCAGGTCGGGCAGATCGGCGTGCGCCACCCGGACCAGGCCCGCCGGAGCCGCACTATCGGAGTCGACGATCAGTGCGTTCACCGAATCGCGGTGCGTCACCTCGCGCCATTCGCCGACCGGCATGGAGATCACCTGCTGATGGGCGTACTGACCGACGTCGGCCACGCGGTCGACCCGCACCGTCGTGGATCCGAGCTGGATCGAGCCGCCGGGGACCACGCCCAGCGTCTTCGCGATGTCCGGCGACACCGCCACCTCGTGAACGTCGCCGCGGCCGAACACCGCGACCGTGGAGTTGGCTCCGTCATGGCTGGCACGCAGCGTCGCCACCCCCAGTTCGGTGCCCTCACCGGCGGTGCGGGTGATCTCGCTGTCCGACAGCAGCGCGGGCTTGTCGCCGTCCTCCTGCACCAGCAACGCGGCTCCGGGGAGCTTCTCCACGGCCGACACCGACTGCTGGCGGAGCCCCTCGGTCAGCGCCGACAGCGCGACCACCATGAACGCGAGCAGTGTCACCACCCCGACGACGAGCGCGAACCGCCCTGCTGCAGCGCGGAACTCCCGCAATCCCAGATACACGCGTCCTCCTGTGAACAGCGGTGCGAAACCGCTCGACCAACGTGCTTCCAGCCTGTCGGGAATCGGGCGCCGGAACATCGTCTGGGCACCTCAGATCTGCATCCATCCGGCGGCGCGCGGGCATCCATCGAAAGTTGTAGACGCCATGGTCGGTGGCGGCGGGGCGGTGATACTGGAGGCTATGACGCACGATCGACCGGCCGAGCGCTATGCGGAATGGGGCGGCCACATCCTGTTCCTGGCGCTTCTGCTCGCCGGAATGGCTCAAGCTCTGGCCGGCTCGGCGCCCATCGTGTTCGGCGGGGCCGCCGCGGTGATCGCCGGTGTCGCCGTCGTCGGCGGGTGGTACCTGCTCGGCGTGTGGTCGCACACGCGCGGCCGGGGCCTCGACACGGGCATCTGGGTGGTGATCCTCACCCTGCTGTGGGTCGCACTGGTGCTGCTCTCCCCCGGGTTCGTCTGGCTGGCCTTCGTCCTGGCCATGCTGTGCTGGTACTTCCTCGAACCGCCGGTCTCGGTGGTCGCCGAGGTGGTGATCGTGACGACGTCGATCGGCTCCACGCTGCTCCACAGTCCCGAGCTGATGGTCGGCGGCATCATCGGTCCGGCGTTCGGCATCGCCACCGCGGTCGCCGTGACTGAGATCTTCCGTCGGATCATCGCGATGGTGGACGAGCGCGACGAGCTCGTCGCCGATCTCCTCGCAACCCGAGAACTTTTGGCCGCCAAGGAACGTCAGGCCGGGATCCTCGCCGAGCGGGAGCGCCTGGGCGGGGAGATCCACGACGGCACCGGGCAGAGCCTGGCGAGCATCGTGCTGCTGCTGCGCTCGGCCACCAACGATGAGACCCCGGGCGATCAGCGCGACGTCCAGGTCCGCACCGCGCTCGACACCGCACAGAAGGCGCTCACCGAGTCGCGCCGCTTCCTTCGCGGGCTCGACGGGCCGGACCTGCGCCCGGACGGCCTCACCGACGCCCTGCGCGAGGAGGTGGATCGGGTCTCACAGAGCGGGTTGCCGGCTGAACTGCGAGTGCACGGCGACAGCGTCGCGCTCCGGCCGGAGACCCGCAACACGCTGCTGAGAACGGCGCAGGAGGCGCTCACCAACGCCGCCCGCCACGCCCACGCGACCCGGGCCACCGTGACCCTGACCTATCTGCCCGACGAGGTGCATCTCGACGTCGTCGACGACGGAGTCGGCTTCCCGGCCGGCCGGCGACCCCCGCGCAGGTCCGACGGCTCGGGCTTCGGCCTGCGCGCCATGCAGAATCGGGTGTCGGAGGCGGGCGGGAGCGTCAGCGTCGAATCGGAGCCCGACGACGGTACCGTGATCCACGCCCGGCTCCCGATCGGAGGGCAACCGTGATCCGCATCATGCTGGTCGACGACCACCCCGTGGTCCGCGCAGGTCTGCGCGCCGTCCTGGGCGCCTCCCCCGATCTCGACGTGGTGGCCGAGGCCGGTACCGCCGACGAGGCGATCGCCCTCGCCGGCGAACTCTCCCTCGACGTCGTCCTGATGGATCTGCGCCTGCACGGGACCGAGACGCACGACGCGGACGGCGTCTACGCCACCCAATCGATCCGCCGGCTGGCCGATCCGCCTCAGGTGCTGATCCTCACCACCTACGAATCCGATGCCGACATCGTCCGATCGGTCAGTGCCGGTGCCGTCGGCTACCTGCTCAAGGACGCCGCGCCCGAGACCCTGATCAGCGCCATCCGGTCGGCTGCCGCCGGCGAGACGGTCCTCGGCCCAGCGGTGGCGGCGCGACTGCTGACCCGCGTCACCGACAGCAGGCCGGCCCTCACGGCACGAGAGCTCGAGATCGTGGAGCATCTCGACCTCGGCCTCAGCAACCGCGAGATCGCCAAGCGTCTGTTCATCTCGGAGGCCACCGTCAAGTCGCATCTGGTGCACATCTTCGACAAGCTCGGCGTCTCGAGCCGCAGCAAGGTGGTTGCCGTCGCACGTCAGCGCGGACTGATCGGCTGAGCGCACCCGCCGGACGGGATCGCCGGTTCCGCGTACCGTGACCCGCATGAGCCTCACCACGTTTCCCACGGACTGGTCCACCGCCCTCGTGCTCGTCGCACATCCCGACGACCCGGAGTACGGGATGGCCGCGGCCGTCGCGCGCTGGACATCCGAAGGCAGACGCGTGGTCTACGGCCTGGCGACCAGCGGAGAGGTCGGCATCGAGGGGATGGCCGCGGCCGAGGCCGGGCCGCTGCGAGAAGGTGAGCAGATCGCCTCGGCCGCCGTGGTCGGCGTCGACGAGGTGGAGTTCTGGGGCTTCCCGGACAGCGAGTTGCACAACACTCCGGAGCTGCGCGCGAAGATCACCGAGGCGATCGAGCGCGTGTCGCCCGACGTCGTCCTGGCGACGTACGGCGGCCCCGAGTGGGCGCCGGGCTTCCCCAATCAGCGCGATCACATGGAGTTCGCGGCGGCGGTGGTCGACGCCTACGACGAGCTCGCTGACCCGCCCTCGGGATTGTTCTGGAACGGCCCGCACCCGACGCACGCGGTGGACGTGACGGGCTTCGTCGAGGCGGCGGTCGAGTCGCTGTCGTGCCACCGCGTGTACCTCGAGGTGCTCGATCCGTCGACACCGGTGGCCGATCAGGCCCGCAATCAGGTGGAGTCGTTCACCGCCGCGATCGACGGGTTCGACGCCGCGCACGCCACGGGTTTCGAACAGGTCCGGCCCCGCTGAACTGGCCTGTGGTGCCCCCGAGACAAGCGCCGGGGCCGCACGCGTCGTCGCATGCGGCCCCGGGTCCAACCGATGTGGCTTGGGTGCGTGTCAGCGCATCGCGCCGCTGAGCAGGTTCGGGATCAGCGTGGCGAGATTGCCCAGGACTCCGCCGATGAGATCGGCACCGGGCATCTTCTGCTCGGCCGGAGCCTCCTTCGGCGCGTTGACGTTGACGCCGATGGTGATCTTCGGGTTCTTGGCCGGGTCGAGCCACTTGAGGATCTCGACCATCTTGTCGCGGTCGATCGCGACGCAGCCCTGCGTCGGTTCGCCGTTGGTCACGTGCAGGAAGATCGCCGACGCGTCGCCCGGTGTGTTGGTCGGGTTGTGGTTGATGTTGACCGCGTAGTCGTACACCGGTCCGCTGTTGTACAGGTTCTCGCTGTCGCCGCCCGGGCTGGTGGCCGACTTGACGTGCGTGTTGTAGGTCGGCGACTTCTCGTTGGAGTCCCACCAGTCCTGCGTGGTCGCCTGGAAGTACGGCATCTTGGTCCCGGGATTCGCCTGGCGACCGAAGGCCTGGTCGAGTCCGAACGTGCCCTCCGGAGTCCGGTGCACGTTGTCCTGCGCCTTGCCCATGCCCTTCTCGCCGAGGAAGGCCTTGGTCGGGCCGATGACCGGCTTCCACTGACCTGCCGCATCCTTCTCGAACGCGGTCAGCGTCGCGGTCTGCGACGACGCCACCGGCGCCGTCACGACGATCATCTGGCTCGTCTCCTGCGCACCGGGCACGGCGGGGGTACCCGGTTCCTTCATCCCCTTGAGCAGGTTGTCGATCAACGTCGTGATGCTGTCGGATCCGGTCTGCGGAGACCCTGTCTGCGGCGCGGTCTGCGGGACCGCGGACGCCTGTCCGGCACCCACGACGAGTGCTCCGAGGAGCGCAGTAAGCGCAAACCCCACTTGCAACATTCGCCTCATCAGTAACTTCAGCACCATGCCAGTGTGCCAGTCGTTCGCTCGTGGCTGCCACACCTGGAGACCATCGTCACCTTTCCGCAACTGTTCTGTGAGCTGCCTGCGGAGGGTTCGCCGACGGCGTCCGCACCGAGGCCCGGCCCCGCACCCATGCCGCTGACCTGTGGCTCCGGCTACGGTGGAGGCCATGACCCCTGCTCCCCGATGGATCACCGACACCGCGCCCGGCCACAGTGAGTGGTACATCCAGCGATTCCGTGAGATGGCGGCGAACGGCGACGATCTGTTCGGGGAGGGTCGACTCATCGATGCGATGGTCGCCCGCTCGGCGCGGGTCCTGGACGCCGGTTGCGGACCCGGCCGGGTCGGCGGCTACCTGCACGGCGTCGGTCACCGGGTCACCGGCGTCGACGTCGATCCGAAGCTCATCGAGGCAGCGCAGACCGACTACCCCGGCCCCCGCTGGCGCGTCGCCGATCTCGCCGAACTCGATCTCCGCCGGCCGGACGGAACGCGCGAGCAGTTCGACGCAATCGTCTGCGCGGGCAATGTGCTGGCCTTCGTGGCGCCGAACACCGAGGCGGTCGTGCTGCAGCGCTTGTCCGACCATCTGCTGCCCGACGGCTTCGTCGCCGTCGGGTTCCATACGGCGAAACTGGCGGTGGAGACCTTCGACGCCGCCCTGACCGAGACCGACCTGTCGCTCGACCTCCGGCTGTCGACCTGGGACGTCCGCCCGTGGCACGACGACGCCGACTTCGCCGTGTCGATTCTGCGGCGCGCATGAGGTTGACGCCTGTAGACGAGGAGCAATCGATCCACACTCGCGCTCCCGCGCGGAGGAAACCCGGAACGCAGTTCCCGAAGTGCGCATCATCTGCGCATGAACGCGATCAGATCCGGGGTGTACCCGTACCGAGAGATCGAACGGATGATCGGCCGCGCCCGCTTGAACGACCTGATCCGGCGCGGCCACGCCGAACAGCTCCGTCGGGGCTGGTACCGAATCGGTGAGGCGCGCAGTGACGACGTCGCCGCGGTCCGCCGCGGCGGTGTAGTGAGTTGCATGTCGGCCCTCAGACGCCACGGCGTCTGGGTTCCCGCCGACGACCGGCTCCACGTCCGCGGCAACTCGTGGGCGGTGCAGCACCTTCGAGGACCGTTCTGCAGGCAGTTCGGGCGGCCCGTTCCGGAGGCCGACGCAGTCGACGACCTCCCGACCGCACTGCGACACGCGGCTCGCTGCCTCGATGCGGAGGGATTTGTGGTCGTTTGCGATTCGGTGCTGAACCTGCGACTGATGCACATCGAGGAGCTCGAGTACCTGTTCCGCGACGCTCCGAAGTCCGTCCGACTGCTGATCGATGAGTGCGATCCGAACGCCGAGTCAGGCCCGGAGTCGATGGCTCGCCGACGACTGCGCACTCACCGCGTCCCCGTGCGAACGCAGGTGAAGATCGACGGAGTCGGCCGGGTCGACCTCCTCATCGGCGACTACCTGATCATCGAGATCGACGGCTGGGAGATCCACGGCGACCGGCCGCACTTCCAGTCCGACCGGACGCGCGACGCGACCGCCTTCGACCTCGGCTATCACACGCTCCGCTTCACCTACGACGACATCGTCTTCCGATGGACGGCAACCCTCGCGAAGATCATCCGGGCCGTCCGCAACGGCACTCACATGCGTCCGGCGCAGCGCGCACAGCATTGACCGCTCACGCGTGTCGCCCGAACTTCTCGGCCGGAAGCCGCCGAATCGGTCAATGCTGTGCGCGAGCCAGGAGTCACACCCCGGCGCCCGGCGCGAACTCCTCCAGCATGTCGGTCACCAGCGCTGCGATCGGCGACCGCTCGCTCCTGGTGAGGGTCACGTGTGCGAACAGCGGATGGCCCTTGAGCTTCTCGATCACCGCGGCGACACCGTCATGGCGGCCGACGCGCAGGTTGTCGCGCTGCGCGACATCGTGCGTCAGCACCACGCGCGACCCCGACCCGAGCCGCGAGAGCACCGTGAGCAGCACGTTGCGCTCGAGCGACTGCGCTTCGTCGACGATCACGAAGGAATCGTGCAGCGACCGTCCGCGGATGTGCGTCAGCGGCAGAACCTCGAGCATGCCCCTCGACAGGACCTCGTCGACCACCTCGGTCGACACCAGTCCCTCCAGCGTGTCGAAGACGGCCTGCGCCCACGGCCCCATCTTCTCGGCCTCGCCTCCGGGCAGGTAGCCCAGTTGCTGACCGCCGACCGCGTACAGCGGGCGAAAGACGACCACTTTGCGCTGAGTGCGACGCTCGAGCACCGCCTCCAGACCCGCGCACAGGGCCAGCGCCGACTTGCCGGTGCCGGCCTTGCCGCCCAGGGAGACGATCCCGACGGACTCGTCGAGCAGCAGGTCGAGCGCCACGCGCTGTTCCGCCGACCGGCCGCGCAGGCCGAACGCCTCGCGGTCGCCGCGGACGAGCTGTACCTGTTTGGTCTCGGTGACGCGGCCCAGCGCACTCTGCCCGTTGCCGACCATCCGCACGCCCGTGTGGCAGGGCAGTTCCCGCGCCTCGTCGAGATCGATCAGCCCGTCGGCGAACAGGGCGTCGATCGCCGAGTCGGCGACGTCGATCTCGTCCATTCCGGTCCATCCCGAGACCACCACGTCCTGGGCGTGGTACTCGTCGGCGGCGAGGCCGACCGCGCCCGCCTTGACGCGCAGCGGGGTGTCCTTCGAGACCAGCGTGACGTCGCGGCCCTCCGCACGCAGATTGAGCGCGCAGGCCAGGATCCGCGAGTCGTTCGTGTCGTTGCGGAAACCGGCGGGCAGGACCGTCGGGTCGGTGTGGTTGAGCTCCACCTGCACGGTTCCGCCCTCGTCGCCGATCGAGATCGGCAGATCGAGACGTTCGTGTCTGACTCGCAGGTCGTCGAGCAGGCGAAGTGCCTGACGCGCGAACCAGCCGAGTTCGCTGTGGTGGCGTTTGCCCTCGAGTTCGCTGATGACGACCAGCGGGAGCACTACGTGATGCTCCGCGAAGCGGGTCACCGCCCACGGGTCGGACAGCAGGACGGAGGTATCGAGGACGTAGGTGCGAACGGTCACGTCGGACTCCTAGTCGCCCGTGCAGCCCCGCACGGAACGAGTTTGTCTGAGCAGCCGGTCGGCTCGTGCCTGCTCGATCTCCACCTGCCGGCGGTCAACCGAAGTCGGCGAGAGCCGGGGCCGGCCCTCTCGTGACACCTGTGTCGTTCACGAATCGAACCTCCCGAACGAACCGCTTCCCCGCGGCCCGTTAAGGCCCAACGTACGCTGCGTCACATCTCCGAGTGGCCAAGCGCAGTCGGCGCGTCGGTGAAGGTTGAGTTACCGAACGACGACGCCGAGCGATCTCTCGTCACACCACCGATCAGCGGCAACTTCAGCACCACGACAGCGGTCGACGGGCGTCGCACCCGTCGACCGGTCACCAATGGTGGATCGACCGCCGCCGGGACGTGCGGGGCGGTTCGCCGCGCGACGCCTTACGGACGCGGGTGTCTGTGAATCGGCTCGGGCCGGGAACGACGATCTCCCGGACCCGATTCCGGGGCCTGCAGGGAGTCAGTGCCCGGCAGCCTTCGCGAGAATCCGGGCACGCGCGGACTCGGCCTCGGCGCTGAGCTCCTGAAGGCTCTCCAGCTTGAGCTCCGAGGCCAGCTTCGCCGCGATCGCGGCGTCGGTCGAGACGTCTTCGAAGTCCGAGATGAAATCGCGCTGCGCGTCGAAGTCGGCGATGTCGGAACCGATGTGCTCGATCCCGGCGAGCGCCTTGTCGACGGCCAGGACGGTGGACTCCTGGTCCGCTACCACGCCAGCCATCAGGAAGGCCTGGAACGTAGCGGCCTGCACGGCGTCGTCGGTCTGGATCTTGGTCAGGATCTGAGTCAGGTTCTCGTCGTCGACGTAGCCCAGCAGCTTCTCGATGAACGTGACGCACTGGTTCTCGTGCACCGCGAGCAGGGCCAGGACGTCCATCGGTCCGAGGTTCTCGATGGCCTCGGGCGACTGCCGCCAGCCGGCGACCACATGGATGCGACGACGGTTCTCGGCCTCCACCGGATCCACCGCCCGGGTCACCACCAGGTAGTCGCGCAGGACGATCGAGTGACGATTGTCCTCGGCGGTCCACACGCCGACCAGCTGTCGCCAATCGGAGAACGCGGGGAAGTGCATCGCGAGGACGCGATGGAACGAGGGCAGATTGTCCTTGGTGAGCAGCAGCGCCTGGAGTCCGGCCGCGGCGGTCTCGGGCAGCGTGGAATCGGACGGCACGTAGTCGTCACCGCCCAGGAAGGCGAAGTTGCGGCCCAGGTCCCAGGGGATCCAATCCGACGGCGTCCACGAGATGGCACCTTCGGCGTGCTCCTCCGCGATCTCCGGGAGCGCCTTCTCCAGCGCGTTGATCAACTCGTCATTGCTCAGTACAGCCACGACACCCACCCTAAACGACGGACGGCCCCCACCGAAACCAGGCGACGCCGGCCGCTACGGGACCGGCGTCGCCTGGATTTCGGCTCGGATCAGGCCTGCGCGCTCATCAGACCCCAGTCCTCGAGGCCCTCGTACAGAGGCAGATCGAGAGCGAGCTTGCTGACGCGTGCACGAAGGGCCGAGACGTCGGCGCCCTTGCCCGCGGCGAGCGCGGTGCCGATGATGTCGGCGACCTCGGTGAACTCGGCGTCGCCGAATCCGCGGGTCGCGAGCGCCGGAGTGCCGATGCGCAGCCCGGAGGTCACCATCGGCGGGCGGGGGTCGAACGGCACGGCATTGCGGTTGACCGTGATGCCGACCTCGTGCAGCAGATCCTCGGCCTGCTGGCCGTCGAGGTCGGAGTTGCGCAGATCCACCAGCACGAGGTGGACGTCGGTGCCGCCGGTCAGGACCGAGACGCCGGCCTTGGTCACGTCGTCGGCCGTCAGGCGCTCGGCGAGGATCTTGGCGCCCGACAGGGTGCGGCGCTGGCGCTCGGCGAACTCCTCGCTCGCGGCGATCTTCAGCGCGACGGCCTTGGCCGCGATGACGTGCATCAGCGGTCCGCCCTGCTGGCCGGGGAACACCGCGGAGTTGAGCTTCTTGGCCCACTCCTGCTTGGCGAGGATCATGCCCGAGCGCGGACCGCCGAGAGTCTTGTGGACGGTGGTGGAGACGACGTCGGCGTGCGGCACCGGGCTCGGGTGCAGCCCGGCCGCGACCAGACCGGCGAAGTGCGCCATGTCGACCCAGAGGTGTGCGCCGACCTCATCCGCGATCTCGCGGAACGCGGCGAAGTCGAGGGTGCGCGGGTACGCCGACCATCCGGCGACGATCACCTTCGGACGGGTGTCGAGCGCGATCTTGCGCACCTCGTCCATGTCGACGCGGAAGTCCTCTTTGCTGACGCCGTAGAAGGCGTTCTCGTAGAGCTTGCCGGAGAAGTTGAGCCGCATGCCGTGGGTCAGGTGGCCGCCGTGCGCCAGATCGAGTCCGAGGAGCGTCTCCCCCGGTTCCATGAGAGCCTGCAGCACCGCGGCATTCGCCTGCGCACCCGCGTGCGGCTGGACGTTGGCGAAATCGGCGCCGAAGAGAGCCTTGGCGCGGTCGCGGGCGATGTCCTCGATCACGTCCACGTGTTCGCAGCCGCCGTAGTAGCGGCGTCCCGGGTAGCCCTCGGCGTACTTGTTGGTCAGCACGCTGCCCTGCGCCTGCAGGACGGCCCGGGGAACGAAGTTCTCCGAGGCGATCATCTCCAGGGTGTCGCGCTGACGCGACAACTCGCCGTTCATGGCGGCGGCTACATCGGGATCCAGGTCGGCAAGGGACTGCGAAAACAGGCTCATGGCGCCCGATTCTACCTGCGTGTCTCCGCTCTCCACCGCGTCGGGTTCACGGGCGAACCGGCGGCCCGCTACGCGGCGAGTTCCCTGCGCAGCGACGCCGGGATCAGCGGCTCGTCCAGCAGTCGGCCGAACCGTGCCAGACGTTCCGGACCCGAGGTGCCGGCCCGATCGAGCCAGGTCTCGAGCAAGGCGTAACCCTCGACGTAGGTGGAGATGTACGCGCGCCAGAGCGGCGAGGTGAGGAACCGGAGCATCTGGCGGGCCCGGTCGGGCGCCACGAGCAGCCAGCGCTGGAGGAAGACCGCGACATCGTCGATGTCGTCGCCGCGATCGTGCAGCGCCAGGGCCGCGTCCTGACGCACCCGGATCAGACCGGCGGCCGCGGCCCCGACCGCGCGTGCCCGCTCGGGGTCGAAACGCAGCCCGAAGTCGGCGTAGATCTCCGCGGCCCACTCGTGCCACCCGGTGCCCTTGGCCGCCGCTAGCGCGTGGTCGGCGAGCCCCTCGGCCATCAGACACTGGGGCGTGTTGACCAGGAACACGGTGTGTTCGAGTTGTCCCGATCCGACCAGACCCTGTTCCTTGCGGCAGTGCTCGGTGTGGTGTCCCGGGTAGGCCTCGTGAGCGATCAGCCCCGGCAATGAGGACATGTACTGCGGAAGGTCGGTGTTCACCGCGACCTTGGAACGGTAACCGCCCAGGTAGTAGTTGAAGCCCGACCACGGTTTGTCGCCGACCACTTCGAACTCGACGGTCTCCGCATCCGGCAGCGGGAAGGCGGTGCGCACCGTCTCGCGCAGACTGCCCGAGAACTCCGCGATCAGTTGCGCCACCGCGGCGGCCGGGATCTCGTCGGCCCGACGGTAGGCGGCGTACGCCTCGCGGAGCCGGTCGCCGGTCGCCCCCGGCACCCCGAGCGCCTCGGCCATCCCGGCGTGGGCCTCGCGGTAGACGGCCTCGTCGCCGGGCTCGATCCGGACGTCGAAGTACGCCTGGACCTCGTCGACGAACCCGACCTCCTCGCCCGCGAACTTGCGGGCCGAGCACTCGAGTGCACGCAAGTGGGCCCCGACGAACTCGGCCCGTTCGGCGGGCAGACCGGCCGGCAACTCGCGCTGCAGCGCGCGGGCGCGGTCCGCCAGCTCGGCCGGGTGCGGCGCGGGCGCGTTCTCGACCTCCACGCGCAATGCGGGATCACCGGTGTAGGCGTCGACGAATCCCTCTTCGAGGCGGTCGAACGCCAGCCCCAGCCGCAGGTACTCGGTCACCGGATCCGCGGACATGCCACCTGTCATGTGACCAACGCTACCGGCGACGCCCGGCTATCGTCTCCGCGACATCGGCGTCCCTGTAGCCTTACCCTCCATGGCGCGTCTATCCCACGACCGCGACCCCGGCCTGTACCTGGAACTCGACCGCAAGCAGTGGCGTGAGCTGCGGCAGTCGATGCCCATGGTGCTGAACGAGTCTGAACTCGACAAACTCGTCGGCCTCGGTGAGCAAGTCGATCTCAACGAGGTCGCTGAGGTCTACCTTCCGCTGTCCCGGTTGATCCACCTGCAGGTGGAGGCCAGACAGCGACTGTTCGCGGCGACGTCGACCTTCCTCGGCGAACGTCAGCGGAATCGACAGGTGCCCTTCGTGATCGGCATCGCCGGTTCGGTGGCCGTCGGCAAGTCGACCACCGCCCGCGTCCTGGCGACGCTGCTGTCGCGGTGGGAGACCCACCCGAAGGTCGACCTCGTCACCACCGACGGATTCCTACTGCCGACGGCGGAGTTGGAGCGGCGGGGCATCATGCACCGCAAGGGCTTTCCCGAGTCGTACGACCGCCGCGCGCTGCTGCGCTTCGTGACCGAGGTGAAGTCGGGCACGCCCGAGGTCACGGCACCGGTCTACGACCACGTCAGTTACGACATCGTGCCCGGCGTGGTGCACTCGGTGCGCCAGCCCGACATCCTGATCGTCGAGGGCCTCAACGTCCTCCAGACCGGTCCCACCCTGACCGTCTCGGATCTGTTCGACTTCTCGATCTACGTCGACGCGAAGACCTCCGACATCGAGAAGTGGTACATCTCCCGATTCCTGCAGATGCGCACCGGTTCGTTCGCCGACCCCGAGTCGCATTTCCACTACTACTCGTCGCTGACCGACGAGCAGGCGACGATCGCGGCGCGCGATATCTGGACCTCCATCAACCGCCCGAACCTGATCGAGAACATCCTGCCGACGCGACCGCGGGCCACCCTCGTGCTGCGCAAAGACGGCAACCACGCGATCAACCGGGTGCGGCTGCGCAAACTCTGACGCCGGCCCGATGCCGACGAGCGCGGCCTCAGGCCGTGATCGGCGCGATCTCCGCGTTCGTCGCGGTCACCAGGTCGGCGGGCGCCAGCCGGATCTCCAGGCCGCGGCGGCCCCCGCTGCACAGCACCGAATCCCATTGCAGCGCAGACTCGTCGACGACGGTCCGCAGCGCGGTCTTCTGGCCCAGCGGCGACACACCGCCGAGGACGTAGCCGGTGGAGCGGGTCACTCTCGCCGCCTGCGCCATCTCCGCCTTCGGCGCTCCGAACGCCTTGGCCACCGCCTTCAACGACAGTTTCTCCGGCACCGGCAGGATCGCCACACCGAGTTCGCCGCCGAGGTCCACCACCAGGGTCTTGAGGATCTGCGCGGCGTCGACGCCGAGGGTCGACACCGTGACGGCGACCGCCTCGTCGCCGTAGTCGCCGCGTCGGCGGTCGTGTTTGTACCGGTGGACCTCGAAGGGCAGGCCCGCGCGCTCCAGCGCCGCGATGGCCGGCGTCGCCGCTGCCATCAGCGCCTCGCCAGCCACTGATCGAAAGTCGTCTCGGTGATCGCATCCGGGTGGTCCGGGACCAGTCCGCCCGAGCGCAGACCGGGTCCGCCGTAGTTGACGCCGAACACGAATCTCGGCGAACCCTTCTGCGCGGCTATCGCTTTGGCGGCGTCGGCCAGATCCATGACGGCCGGTCCAGCCACCGTCACACGGGCTGGTCGCGCAGTGTCCAGCACGACGTCGGCGAACACCTCGGCCACATCCTCGACCGCCGCGGGACGGCTGAGCATCCGGGGTGCTGCACCGATCGGACCGAAGGTGAGCATCGAGAGGAACTTCTGCGCCAGTGAGTACCACTGCGTCGACAGCACCGCGGTGGCCGTGCCGCCGAGGGTCTCGGCGTACACCGTCTCCTGCTCCGCCTTGCCGCGGTAGTGCCCCATCTTCCTGTTGACGACCGGGTCGGACGCACCGTAGATCGACAGGAACACCACTGCCGCGCCCGCAGCCTCCGCGGCGATCGAGATGTTCCGGGCCACGGCACCGAAGAATCGCACGGATTCGTCAGCGCTTCGGGACAGCAGGCTGGTGGCGTCGACCACGACGTCGGCGCCCTCGCACGCCTGCGCCAGGCCCGAACCGGTGACCGCGTCCACGCCGGTCGCCCGATGCGCTCGGGTCACCTGCGCACCGCGGCGTTGCAGTATCTCGCTGAGCACCGAACCGAACTCCCCGCTGGCGCCGACGACGGTGACTCGCATGCTCTCAACCCTCTCGTGGATTCTCGCCGCCGATCGACTTCATTTGCCGAAGCGGCGGTTACGTGCCGTGTAGTCCCGCAAGGCGCGCAGGAAGTCGACGCGCCGGAACTCAGGCCAGTAGGCGTCGGTGAACCAGATCTCCGAGTACGCGGACTGCCAGAGCAGAAATCCGCTGAGGCGCTGCTCGCCCGAAGTCCGGATCACCAGGTCCGGATCGGGCGTCCCACTGGTGTAGAGGTGGGAGTCGATGCCCTCGACGGTCACCGCGTCCACCAGTTCCTCGGAGGACGCGCCCGCCGCCAGGGCCTCGATCAGCAATTGCTGTACCGCGTCGACGATCTCCTGCCGTCCGCCGTAGCCGACGGCCACGTTCACGGTCATGTCGGCCGCGCCCTCGGTGCGATCGGACGCCTCGCGCAGCCGTTGGGCGACCGCGGTCGGGAGCTGATCGAGGTTTCCGACGATCCGGACGCGCCAGTCGGCGTCGACGTCGGAGATCTCGTCCACGATGTCGGGGACTATCTCCATGAGCGCATCGAGCTCGTCCGAGTCGCGCGTGAGGTTCTCGGTCGAGAGCAGGTAGATGGTGACCGCTTCGATGCCCAGTTCCGAGCACCACCCGAGCATGTCGGCGATGCGCTGTGCGCCCACCCGGTGCCCGTGGCTGACGTCCTCGAAGCCGGCTTCCCGCGCCCACCGCCGGTTGCCGTCGCAGATGATCGCCACGTGCCGCGGAATGCGCTCGGGATCCATCAGCTGTACAAGCCGATGCTCGTAGACGCGCAGCATGCCTCCGCGTAGCCGGTCTGGGAGCAGTTTCACAGCCGTGATCCTACTCCGCCGGTAAGTTACCGGAGCGAAACTTACGGTACCGTAGGTTTCATGACGGACTCCTCGACGCCTACCAGGCCCGCAGGCCCCGCCGCCGGGGTCAAGCCCGTGCTGCGCGGAGTCATCCACACGTACGCCGCCTTCGTCGCGGCGGCCGTCGGCGTCGTGCTGATCGTCGGCACGGCGATGCACCGGAGCGCCCCCGCGGTGGTGGCAGTGGTCGTGTACGTGATCACCATCTGCGGGCTGTTCGGCACCAGCAGCGTGTACCACCGGATCGACTGGCGGACCCCCAGGGCGAGGATCGCCATGAAACGCGCCGACCATTCGATGATCTTCGTCTTCATCGCCGGCACCTACAGCCCGTTCTGCGTGATGGGTCTCGATTCGCCGACACGCTGGTGGGTGCTGGGCGTCGTGTGGGCCGGCGCCGTCGTCGGAGTGGCTCTCAAGATGATCTGGCCCGCCTCGCCGCGCTGGCTGGGAGTGGTGCTCTACATCGTGCTCGGGTGGGTGATCATCGCAGTCTCGCCGATGCTGGTCCACAACACCGGCGTCGCGGTCATCGTGCTGCTCGCCGTCGGCGGCGTGTTCTACAGCCTCGGCGGCGTTCTCTACGCCCTGCGCTGGCCCGAACCCTGGCCCGGAGTATTCGGCCATCATGAGGTGTTCCACGCCTGTACCGCCATCGCAGCGACCCTGCACTACATCGCCGTCTGGCTGGTGGTGATCGGCTGAGGCCGCCGGGCTAATCTGAGCGGGTGAACACGCCGATCCGCCTCTCGCGCCTGCGTGGCGCAGTGGTCGGCGGAACGTCCGCCGTCACCGGCGTGCTCGCCCACGCGACCGCGCAGGGCATGCTCCCCGAGACGTCGGTACTTCTGATGGTCGGAGCGGCCGCGGTGGCCGTGGGCATCGGCGTCCGCGCCGCGCCCAGCGTTCGGGCACTGCCCGCACTCGTGGCCGGCCAGGCACTGGTCCACCTGCTGCTCGTGCTCACCTCGGGTCATCACCATGACCTGTTCACCGCGCCGATGGCCGTCATGCACACCGCGGGCACCATAGCCGCACTGCTGCTGCTGTGCGGAGCCGAGATCCTGGTGCGGGCCGTCTCTGCGCTCGCCGTTCGCGCGAGCAGTCTGCGGCTGCGGCCCCGGACCGGCTACGCCGCCGTCGTCGTTCCCGCTCCCCCGCAAGCCGCACCGGCCGCGCTCGTCTTCCTCGGCGCCGTCGGACGCCGAGGCCCGCCCTTTTCGGTCTAGCAACCCACGTCATCACATCGCGTGCCGTCGACGGCGCGCGATGACTTCTGCTTGACCGAAAGGCACACCGTTGTCCACCACTCTGTCTTCGGCGACCCCGGAAACTCCGGACTCGCCGCCGAGACCCGCATCCACCCGCGCGACCCTCATCCGCCTCGTTCAGCGACTGCACTTCTACGCCGGCGTGCTGATCGCTCCGTTCCTGCTCATCGCCGCCGTCACCGGCGCTCTCTACGCCGTCTCCCCGTCGGCCGAGCAGTTGATCTACCGGCACCAACTGCACACGGACTCGTCCGGTCCGGCCAAGTCGGTCGCCGAGCAGGTCCGCGCCGCCCAGGCCGTACGCCCCGATCTCCAGGTCACGGCGGTGCAGCCGGCCACCGAACCCGGTGCCACCACCCGTGTGCTCTTCTCCGACCCGTCGCTCGGCGAGTCGGAGCGACTCGCCGTCTTCATCGACCCGGTGACCGGTGAGTCGCTCGGCCAGCTCGCGTCGTACGGGTCGTCCGGCGCGCTCCCGGTCCGTACGTGGATCGACCAACTCCACCGCAGTCTGCACCTCGGCGAACCGGGCAGGATGTACTCCGAGCTGGCCGCGTCGTGGCTGTGGGTCGTCGCGCTCGGCGGTCTGGTCATGTGGGCGGTCCAGGTCCGCAAGCGCCGCCGTGCGACCGGCAGTGGTTCCATGCTGCGCGGCCTTCCCCGCATGCGCGGCCGAGGCCGAACCATCAGCAGACACGGCGTCATCGGCACCTGGATCGCCGTGGCGCTGCTGTTCCTGTCGGCCACCGGCCTCACCTGGTCGACCTACGCGGGCGAACACGTCACCGAGCTGCGGTCGGCGCTGAATTGGACCACTCCGACCGTCGACTCGTCCCTCACCGGCACACCGCAGGCCGCCGGAGGCGAGCACGCCGATCATCAGATGAGCGGATCGGGCTCCATGTCCGGTGCCATGCCCTCGGCCGACGAGGTCGCGGGAATCGACGGCGCCATCGCTATCGCGCGCGCCAACGGCATCGGCGGGCCGGTGGAGGTGACGATCCCCGACAACGCCTCGACAGCCTTCGTCGTGGCCCAGAATCGCGTCCCGTGGCGGATGTCGACCAGCTCCATCGCCGTCGATCCGTCGCGCGACGCCGTGGTCGACGTCAACGACTTCTCCGACTGGCCGCTGGCCGCCAAGTTGTCCGCGTGGGGCATCCAGCTGCACATGGGGCTGCTGTTCGGCCTGGCCAATCAGCTCCTGCTGTTCGCGGTGATGATCGCGCTCATCGTCGCGATCGTGCTCGGCTACCGGTCGTGGTGGCAGCGGCGGTCGCGCACCCGCCGGATCGGTGCGCCCCCGGCACGTGGCGCGTTGCGGGAGCTCCCGTTGCCCCTCACGCTCGCGATCGCGGTGGCAGCGGTGGCCATCGGTTGGTTCATCCCGCTGCTCGGCTGGCCACTGCTGGCATTCCTGGTGGTCGACACAGTGATCGGCGCCGTCCGCACGCGCGGTCTCCAATCAGCCGCATAGCTGATTCTCCGTCTACCCGGAACGGGCGAAAGGCGACGAGGCATGGCGCGCCCGTACCCCGCTCCGGGTAGTCGCCGCTGAGGGTAGGGGTGCCGCTCGGCACCCCTACCGCGCGGCGCGCGCCAACCGGGCGAGCACTTCGGCCGACGCGTCCCACCCCATGCACTTGTCGGTGACCGACTGCCCGTACACCAGGTCGCCGCCGAGCGACTGCGCTCCCGGCACCAGGAAGCTCTCCAGCATCACACCCGAGAGCACCTGGTCCTCGCCCGCACGACGAGCCTCGGCGAACATCTCCGCGACCTCCACCGCGACCTCCGCCTGCCGCTCGTGATCCTTGCCCGAGTTCGCATGAGAGCAGTCGACCATCACCTTCGGTGACAGACCGGCCTCCGCGAGAGTCTGAACCGCGGAGTCCACCGAAGCCGCGTCGTAATTCGGGCCGGGCGTGCCACCGCGCAGGATGATGTGGCAGTCCTCGTTGCCCGAGGTGTGGACAACGGCGCCGCGACCGAAGTCGTCGACCCCGAAGAAGACGTGTTCGGCGGCCGCGGCCTTGACACCGTCGATCGCGACCTGGACGTTGCCGTCGGTCCCGTTCTTGAAACCGACCGGCATCGACAGTCCCGACACCAGTTGGCGATGCACCTGCGATTCGGTGGTGCGGGCACCGATCGCGCCCCAGGCGACGGTGTCCGCGATGTACTGCGGGCTGGTCGGCTCGAGGAATTCGCAGCCCACCGGCAGTCCAAGATCGATGACGTCGAGCAGCAGTGCGCGGGCCGTCCGCAGTCCGCGCTCGACGTCGAACGATCCGTCCATCCCGGGATCGTTGATCAGTCCCTTCCATCCCACGGTGGTGCGCGGCTTCTCGAAGTACACGCGCATCACGATCTTCAGCGCGTCGCGGTACTGCTCGGCGAGCGGCGCGAGGCGACGGGCGTAGTCGAGCGCGGCGACCGGATCGTGGACCGAGCAGGGCCCCACCACCACGATCATCCGATCGTCGTGGCCGGCGAGGATCGCCGCGATCTCCTCCCGATCGCGCTGCACGGCTTCGGCGCGACGCGCGGTCAGCGGAAGCTCACTGCGGAGAGTCTCCGGAGACGGGATCGACGAGAACGCCGTCACCCGCCGGTCGGAGGTGGACGAACTCTGCCCACTGTCGGTGGTTGCGGCGTCGGTGGTGGTAGTCAAGGAAATGCCTTTCAGGTGTCATCCGCGAATCGGGCTGGTCCGCCGCTTCCGGATTCACGCCTGAGGCACTCTGAGATACTCCCGAAACGACGAGAGCAGCGACCATCAGGTCACTGCTCAGGCTCCGGGAAGGTTGATGCGTGCGCGCGTTATCGCTTCATCTCGGCCCCACCCGGAGCCTTGATAAAGAAACGCCAATAGCGTGCGGACTGCATCACGCGACCGAGGCTAGCACAACCGCTTCCCCGGCCGCCAAATCGGCGGTCGGGGGTCACGGGATCGCGGCCAGCACGGTCTCCGCGTCGACGGCGGGCAGATCGCAGACGGTTCCGCGGCACACGTAGGCGGCGTCCACCCCGCCGACCGGTCCTCGATCCTCCAACAGCGGCAGCGAATCCCGTTCGCCGGCGACCACCACCACGCCGCCCGGCACGCCGCGCCGGATCTGCGCGGCGAGTTCGCCCGCGCTGTCGGCGGACTGAGCCACCGCCACCTGGACGGGCCCGGCCACTCGCGCGATCGCCACCGAAAGCCAATGCCCGGCCGAGCGCGGCGCCTTGGCGAGAATGAGTCCCGAGCGGCTCAGGGTCGCGTCGAGCAGTTCCCCGTAGCGTGCGGCATCGTCGACGGAGGGGACGAGAGTCGACGCCAGAAGCAACGCCTCGGCGGCCAGCGAGGCACCCGCCGGGGTGGCCCCGTCCACCGGATCGCGCGGACGGAGCAGCAGGCCGGTCGGATGGGCGTCGTACCAGGCGCCGAACGAATCCGGGTCGGCGAAGACCTCGATCATCTTCTCGATGACCGCCGACGCCGTTGTGCGCCAGCCGATCTCACCAGTCACCTGGTGCAGCGTCAGCAGCGCCGTCGCGAAGGCCGCGTAGTCGTCGAGACCGCCGAGGGGCGCCGCCGGCGTCCCGTCGAGCGACGACCGCCGCAACTCGTCCCCGACCAAGTGCACCTCGGCGAGGACCCGCGCGCATTCGGCGGCCCGCGCCACCCACCGCGGTCTCGCCAGCGCGGCGCCGGCCTCCGCCAAAGCCGTCACCGTCATCGCGTTCCACGCGGTCACCACCTTGTCGTCCCGGTCGGGCTGCGGTCGCCGGTCCCGTGCGGCGCGCAGACGCGACCGCACCGAGGCGTAACGGATCCGGTCGCCCGGGTCGCGGAGCAACTGCAGCGTGGAAGCCCCCTGCTCGAACGTCCCCCGATCGGTCACGGTGAACAGCGCCGCGGCCCACGCGCCGTCGTCGGGTCCGAGCACGTCGATGAGTTCGCCGGTGCGCCAGACGTAGGTGAGCCCTTCGACGCCTTCGGTGTCGGCATCGAGCGACGAGGCGAATCCCGACCCGGTCCACAGGTGCTCGTCGAGGAAGTCGGCGGTCTCCTCCGCCACCCGCAGCGCCAGCGCGTCACCGCGCCTCGCTAGATGGGCGTACGCGCGCAACAGCAGAGCGTTGTCGTAGAGCATCTTCTCGAAGTGCGGAACCACCCAGTCTGCGTCGACGGCATAGCGGGCGAAACCGCCCGCTAGCTGGTCGTATATGCCTCCGCGCGCCATCGCGTGGGCGGTGCGCGTGGCCACGGCACCTGCTTCGCCGAGACCCAGCAGTTCATCGGCGCGCAACAGTGCTTCCAGCAGGGCGGTGGGCGGGAACTTCGGCGCAGCGCCGAATCCGGACGAGCGCGGATCCTCGTCGGAACAGATCGCGCGGACCGCGTCGGCGAGCAGTTGTGCGTCCGGCGGCGGCCCGGTCGGCAGTGAGGCCGCGTTGGCGCGCAGGTGTTCTGCGATCTTGGTTCCTGCGACGATCACCTCGTCGCGCCGGTGATCCCAGGTCCGGGTGATCGCGTCCATCACCTCGGAGAATCCGGGCTGCCCGTTGCGGGGTGTGGGTGGAAAGTAGGTGCCGCAGTAGAACGGATCGGCGTCGGGTGTCAGGAAGCAGGTCATCGGCCACCCGCCCTGGCCGGTCATCGCGACCGTCGCGGCCATGTAGATCGCGTCGATGTCGGGACGTTCTTCTCGGTCCACCTTGATGCAGACGAAGTCCCGGTTCATCTGCGCGGCCAGCGTCTCGTTCTCGAAGGTCTCGTGCGCCATCACGTGACACCAGTGGCACGCGGCATACCCCACCGACAGCAGCACCGGGACGTCGCGGCGGCGCGCCTCGTCGAAGGCCTCCTCACCCCACTCCTGCCAGTGAACCGGGTTGGCGGCGTGCTGGCGCAGATAGGGGCTCGACGATTCCCCGAGCCGATTACGAGCGCTATCCGCGGTCTGTGGATCCTCCACTGTTCTGGCCTCCATTGTCGTGGCCCGTGTTGTTCCGGTGTCCGTCACCGGCGCCGTTCTCGGCCTCGGCCGGTGTCGTCGACTCGGGTAGCCCGGCCGGGTCGTCGACTCGGTCGGTGCCGTCGTCGAAGGCCTGGTCCGGTGCCGGATTGTCGGCGTCGAAACTCTCGGGCAGCTTCTTGAGCTGCTTGTTCATCGACCGGATCAGCAAGAAGACGGCGATCAGCAGCAGGATGATGATCAGCAGGCCGATCGGCGACGCCTTGCCGAACTCCGGGCCTTTCGCCGGCTCGTCGGCCAGTAGCATCACCGCGTCAGAGGACAGGGACAGGACGTTCATTGCTGCTCAATTCCGGCGAAGAGATCGTTCTCCGGGAGGTCTGTGTGCACCCGGGTCTGCGCCAGCTCGAATTCTTCGGTCGGCCACAGTCGCTGCTGCCATTCCAGCGGGACAGCGAAGAAGAAGCCGTTGGGGTCGATCTGCGTCGCGTGTGCGCGGAGTGCGTCGTCGCGCTGCACGAAGTAGTCGCTGCACTCCACCTGGGTGGTGACGCGGCCCATCATGTCGCCTTGGTTACGGCGCCACTTGCTGAGCCATTCCTTGAACGGGTTCTCCTGACCGGCCTTCTCGAACTCGTCCGAGAACGCGAGGATCCGATCGCGGATGAAACCGTGCGTGTAATAGAGCTTGAGCGGCGTCCACGGATCGCCGGCCTCGGGGAACTGTTCCGGATCACCGGACGAGTCCCACGCCGCCATCGACACCTCGTGGCACTTGATGTGATCGGGATGCGGGTAGCCGCCGTTCTCGTCGTAGGTGATGATCACGTGCGGACGAAACTCGCGGATCACCTTCACCAGGCGCTCGTTGGCCTCCTCGAGCGGTACCAGCGCGAAGCATCCCTCCGGCAGCGGAGGCAGCGGGTCGCCCTCGGGCAGACCCGAGTCGACGAAGCCGAGCCACCGGTGCTGCACGCCGAGCGCCTTGGCCGCGGCAGCCATCTCGTCACGCCGGATCTGTGTGATGTTGTCCATCACTCCCGGGCGGTCCATCGCCGGGTTCAGGATGTCGCCGCGCTCCCCGCCGGTGAGGGTGACGACCATCACCTCGTGCCCCTGCGCTGCGTATTTGGCCAGAGTCGCCGCCGCTTTGCTCGACTCGTCGTCGGGATGTGCGTGCACAGCCATGAGCCGCAGCCCGTTCGCGCGTTCGGTCACGCTTCCTCACCTTCGCTTAGCTCCTACCCAACATGGTAGGTATTGACGCGTGAGCACATCAGACGGGGGCGCCGACCAGCAGAAGCCGCGCAGTGGCCCGCGAGCGACCTATCCGGCAGATCGGTCGCGGAGCAGCAAGCGCCGCTGGTTCTACGGGCTCGCCGTGCTCGTCGTCGTCGCGGGTGTCGGGATCGCATACCTCGGTTTCCGTCAGTTCGGCGATCCGGACGTCTCTGGACAGGCGACGGGTTACGAGCTCCTCTCGTCCGACCGCGTCGCCGTTCAGTACACCGTCAACCGCAACAGCCCGGACGACGCCGTCGTCTGCATCGTCCGCGCGCGCGCCAAGGACGGCGCCGAAGTGGGCCGCCGCGAGGTGCTGGTCCCCGCGGGCACCGAGGTGCAGGTCGGCGCCCGCACCGAGGTCGCGACGTCTCGGCCGCCGGTGATCGGCGAGGTGTTCGGCTGCACGCTCAACGTACCCCCCTACCTCTCCCCGAACGCATGACGCACGCCGGGAAGGCGGTCTTCGCCAAACTCGCCAGTCCGTACTACCCGGCGCTGACGGCGCTGTTCGTCGGCATCATGCTGATCAGCAACATCGCCGCCACCAAGGCCGTCGTCCTGTTCGACGACTGGCTGCACTTCGACCTCGGCCCTCTTCACGTCAACGGCCTGGTGACCGACGGGGCCTTCTTCCTGTTCCCGCTGAGCTACGTCATCGGCGACGTCATCAGCGAGGTCTACGGGTTCCGCGCGATGCGCCGGACCATCGCCTCCGGTTTCGCTGTGATCGTCCTCGCGTCCCTGTGCTTCTGGGTGGCGATCGAACTGCCCGCCGCAGACTTCTACGACGGCCAGTCCGGGTTCGAGTCGGTCCTCGGCACGGTTCCGCGGATCGTCGCCGCCGGGCTCGCCGGTTACGTCGTCGGCGAGCTGCTGAATTCCTTCGTGCTCGTGAAGATGAAAGAGCGGGCCGGGGAGCGGCACCTGTGGGCCCGGCTGATCGGGTCCACCGTGGTCGGCGAGTTCTTCGACACGCTCGTGTTCTGTTCCATTGCCGCCACGGCGATCGGAATCAGCACGTGGTCGGACTTCATCAACTACGTCGTCATCGGTTTCGTGTGGAAGACGCTGGTGGAAGTGGTCGTCATGCCGATCACGTACGCCGTGGTCCGCTACCTCAAGCGAGCCGAGCCGAGCTATGCCGAAGCGCTCGCCGATGTTAGCCGAGTCACCTCGGATGTGCCTTAGAACACAGGCGCTGCTATCATTGGCTGTGCACGGCTCCGCGAGGGGCCGTGTTGCTGCATTTAGAGCAGTCCAAGCGGACAGATCGTCCAGTAGCGGACAGCAAAGGAGACCACAATGACCGATGCGGGTGTGACTTGGTTGACGCCGGAGTCGTACGAGCGCTTGAAGGGTGAGCTCGATTCGCTTATTGCGAATCGGCCGGTCATTGCCGCCGAGATCAACGAGCGCCGCGAAGAGGGCGACCTCAAGGAGAACGGCGGCTATCACGCAGCGCGCGAGGAGCAGGGCCAGCAGGAAGCGCGTATTCGCCAGCTGCAGGATCTGCTCAACAAGGCGAAGGTCGGCGAAGCCCCGAAGCAGTCGGGTGTGGCGCTCCCCGGCTCGGTCGTGACCGTCTACTACGACGGCGACGAGTCGGACAAGGAGACTTTCCTCATCGCCACCCGCGAGGAGGGTTCCGGCGACATCGAGATCTACTCGCCGAGCTCCCCGCTGGGCGCGGCTCTCATCGACGCGAAGGTCGGAGAGACTCGGACGTACACGGTCCCCAGCGGCGCCGAGATCAGCGTGACGCTGGTCAGCGCAGAGCCGTACCAGCCGTAAGTTCAGGCCGGAAAGGGCCGATCCGCACAGCGGATCGGCCCTTTCTCATGTCTGGACCCACTCCGAGGGAACGTCAGTACCGCCGGCCCGGAAAGTCGTTTGGGCAGGGCTCATCAGGCCGGTCGGGCGTCGTCTCATCCGACTGCGCGAACTCATCCGCCAGTAGCCTCAGTAGCTCCGCCTCGACGTCGGAGAGCGCGTGGTTGGTCTCCTGCTCGGCCGCCCGCATCCCCGGCCGCGTGTCAGCGCCGGGCATCAGATAGGTCGGTGGAACATCGAGCGCCCGCGCGAGGCGGTACACCGTCGACATCAGCGGGTCGGCGATCCCCGACGCGCTGTTGCTGGTCGCTCGCTCCAGATTCGATACCGCGTTCCGGTGCAACCCGCACCGCTCCGCGAGCTCTTCCTGGGACAGGCCGCGCGCCTTCCGGACGGTCACCAGACGATGACCGAACGCGAACGCATAGGTATCCCACTCGAGGGATCCACGGTCGGCCGACAGCACAACAACCAATCTGACGACTGCACACCAGAATGTCCGCACACTATCGTGTGCGAGTCCCGTGACCTGCGCCTACGCGGCGAAATTTGTTGTCACAAAGGTATTTTCGAGATCGTCGCGCGAGTGAAGGCCAGTGCACGGTCACAGATCTCGGAGGGAGGCGGCGGGGTGGGCCCGACGTACATTGCGACGGTGTGGACGCCTGCTCGACCTGACTGCACGTACGTATCGCAGTCAGCGAGTTGTGCTGAGCGATGCAGTCCGACAACCCGTCCGTTGATTGAGAGGTCGGCCAGCCAAATGTCATCCCCCGAACGGAACTTGGCTTTGTCCGCTGCGAGACTCGCGGAGTTGCCAACGAACTGTGCGATCGACCAACCACTGTGTTTGCCCGTGATGTACCGCCATCGACAACCCCTCAGCGTCTGACCGTCAGTCCCGGCCGCATCGGTAGCCGTCGTTGGATCAATGCTCAATCGCGCAAGTTCTTCGAGCCCGACCGCTGTGCATGGCTCGAATACCGTTCCGTCGTTCGCGCCGTTCCATCGCCGCGAATGGGACGTCTGGAAAGGCAACGTGCGTCCTGAATCATCGACCTGCCTTACTTTGCTGCTAAGCGCCGAAGGAACTACCGGCTGTCCATCTTCATGGGTCGCACATCCTGCGAGTAGGGCTAAGACCAGAGGCACCAATGGAAGTACGCTTCGTATCTCACTCGCCAATGCTCTCCTCCGCATCAGCAGCCTCCATCTCCGCGATCGCATGCTCGGAGGCAGTCGCGAGAGACGCGGCATCGGTAGAGCTACGCGCAAGTGATCTACTGCCACCACGCAGGACTCTAGTCAGAGCGTCGAATAGGAGATCCCCTTCGACACACCCGCTGCCGAAGTAGTTCGCCCTCAGGACGTAGTTGAGCGCCGTCGCCAACTCCCCCAACTCATCGGCGCACTCTTGCGCGACCTCCGCCCGTTTTCGCCAGAGTTCCTGCACGTAGACGAGTTCGCTCACTATGCCCTCCGGTGCGCCGACGCGATGGAACGACATTCCGTAGCGGAGACCGTCACCCCCCAAATCGAGACGGTCTCCGCTCCGGAATCCCCTTCGCCATCAAGTCTGTTTTCGTGTTCATGAATTAGACGCACCAAACGCCCGATCGGTTCCACTTTGCGCGAGAATTCTTTTCCAGCAACCGTTTTCGCTGGTCAAGAGACCAGCCAGAACAGCACCGGCGTGTCGGCGCACGGCTACACTGCGTACCCATGGCCTACGACCTGCAACCGTTCGACGAGTCCTACTTCGACACCGCGCCGATGAAGTACACCATCGATGTGCACATCCCCGTCGCTCCCGAGACCGCGTGGGCCGAGTTCACGCGCCAGAACACCCTGGACTGGTGCCGTGCACTGAACTCGGTCACGTACACATCGCCCGCGCCGTACGGCGTGGGCACCACACGCTCGGTGGCACTCGCCCCGGGCGTCGTGAAGATGGACGAGTACTTCTTCCTGTGGGACGAGGACTCCGAGACGTCGACGTACAAACACGGCTTCCACGGCGTGCGGGCGAACATCCCCGGACTCAGGAAGTTCGGCGAATACACCGAGGTGTCGCCGACCGAGCACGGCTCACGCCTTGTCTGGAAGTTCGCGATGGAACTCGGCAGCACCGGGCTGCCGCCGTTCCTGTCCGGTCCCATCGCCAACGGCGCCTTCGGCACGGTGAAGACCGACACCGTCAAGCATTTCGCGACCTTCCACGGCTGACACCGCGAGCCGTTCGCCACGGCTCACGGCGTCGTCCGCGCTACGCGAGCGCCTGGCGCACGTCTTCGCGAAGATCGTCGGCGTCCTCGATTCCGACCGACAGTCGGACGAGGTTGTCGGGCACCTCAAGCAGAGAGCCTGCGGTGGACGCGTGGGTCATCGCTCCCGGATGCTCGATCAGCGACTCGATGCCGCCGAGCGATTCGGCGAGGGTGAACACCTTCGTCCGCGCACAGAAGTCGAGCGCAGCCTCACGACCACCGGTCAGCTGAACGGAGATCATGCCGCCGAAGCGCCGCATCTGCTTGGCCGCGACCGCATGCCCCGGGTGGTCGGCCAGCCCCGGATAGAGCACCTTCTCGATCTTCGGATGCGCCGAGAAGAACTCGACGAGCTTCTCGGCGTTGTCGCAGTGCCGGTCCATTCGCACGGCGAGTGTCTTGATGCCTCGCATCGTCAGGTAGGCGTCGAAGGGCCCCGGAACTGCGCCCGCGCCGTTCTGGAGGAAGGCGATGTCGGAGTCGAGCTGCTCGTCGTTGGTGACGATCGCTCCGCCGACCACGTCCGAGTGTCCGCCGAGGTACTTGGTGGTCGAATGCACGACGGCATCGGCGCCGAGCGTCAGCGGCTGCTGCAGGTACGGAGTCGCGAAGGTGTTGTCCACGACGAGCTTGGCGCCGGCCGCGTGCGCGACCTCAGCGACAGCCGCGATGTCGCCGACGTTGAGAAGCGGATTGGTGGGCGTCTCGACCCAGACGAGCTTGGTCGCGGGGGTGATCGCCGCACGGATCGCCTCGACGTCGACGACCGGCGCCACCGAGTAGGTGATACCCCACTCGGTGAATACCTTGTCGATCAGCCGGAAGGTGCCGCCGTACGCGTCGTTCGGGATCACGAGGTGGTCGCCGGGACGCAGCGTGGCGCGCAGCAGCGCGTCGGTGGCCGCCATGCCCGACGCGAACCCGCGACCGAACCGTCCGGCCTCGATGGCCGCGATATTGGCCTCCAGCACCCGTCGGGTCGGGTTGCCGGTACGTGCGTACTCGAACCCGTCGCGCATCCCGCCGACGCCGTCCTGCGCGAACGTGGAGCTCGCGTAGATCGGCACGTTCACCGCACCGGTGCGCTCATCCGGATCCCAGCCCGCGTGAATTGCCTTGGTCGAAAATCCCTGCTCGGACACTACTTCTCCTCCTGCTGACGGATGGCGATCGGGTGCGTGCTCGCGAAGGCGAGCAGGTCGTGCCGGGTGATGACGCCGACCGGCTTGCCGTCGTCCACCACCATCAACGCGTCGGAGGTGCTGAGAGCTTCCATCGCGGCCGAGACGGGCTCGCCCGCACCGATGAGCGGAAACGCCTCGCCCATGTGCGCCGACACCGGGTCGGCCAGATTGGCGCGCCCCTCGAAGACCGCGCTGAGCAGGTCCCTCTCGGACACCGCGCCTGCGACCTCGCCGGCGGTGATGGGCGGTTCGGCGCCGACAACCGGCATCTGCGAGACGCCGAACTCGCGAAGAATCTCGATCGCGTCGCGGAGCGTCTCCTGGGGATGCGTGTGCACCAGATCAGGCAGCGTGCCGCCCTTTCCTCGGAGCACATCGCCGACACGCGATTCCGTGCGCGGAGTGCCGTCGAGCGGCGTGCGCAGGAACCCGTAGCTGCTCATCCAATCGTCGTTGAAGATCTTCGACATGTAGCCGCGACCGCCGTCCGGAAGCAGCACCACGACCACGGCGTCCGGCCCCTCACGCTCGGCGATCTTCAGCGCGGCCACCACCGCCATACCGCACGAGCCGCCGACCAGCAGGCCCTCTTCACGCGCCAGCCGCCGGGTCATCTCGAACGAGTCGGCGTCGGACACCGCGACGATCTCGTCGGGGACGGTGGGGTCGTAGGCGTCCGGCCAGAAGTCCTCGCCCACGCCCTCGACGAGGTACGGACGCCCCGATCCACCCGAATAGACCGAGCCTTCGGGGTCGACGCCGACCACCTTCACGCGCCCGTCGGAGACCTCCTTGAGGTAGCGGCCGGTTCCGGTGATGGTGCCGCCGGTGCCGACGCCTGCGACGAAATGGGTCACCTTTCCCTCGGTGTCGCGCCAGATCTCCGGACCGGTGGTCTCGTAATGACTCAGCGGGCCGTTCGGATTCGCGTACTGGTTCGGCTTCCACGCTCCCGGGATCTCCCGGGTGAGGCGATCGGAGACGTTGTAGTAGCTGTCGGGGTGCTCCGGCGGGACGGCGGTCGGGCACACGACCACCTCGGCACCGTAGGCGCGCAGCACGTTGCGCTTGTCCTCGGCCACCTTGTCCGGGCAGACGAAGACGCATTTGTAACCGCGCTGCTGCGCGACCAACGCGAGACCCACACCGGTGTTGCCCGACGTCGGCTCGACGATGGTGCCACCGGGCTTGAGCTCGCCGGATTCCTCGGCCGCGTCGATCATGCGGGTCGCGATGCGGTCCTTGGAACTGCCGCCCGGGTTGAGGTACTCGACTTTGGCGGCGACCAGGCCGGACCCCGGCTGCACGACCTTGTTGAGCTTGACGAGCGGAGTGTTCCCGACCAGGTCTACAACGTGATTGGCGATGCGCATACCGTCCATGGTCCCATCTACGACCACGCCCCGCCCGATCGGGCGGTCAATGGATCGTCCGAAATGCGCAGTGACGCCCTGGAGTAACGTGGCGCACATGTCTGAAGCTGTCATCGTCTCCACCGCACGCTCCCCGATCGGCCGCGCCGGCAAGGGCTCTCTGAAGGACGTTCGTCCGGACGAGCTCGCTCGCCAGATGGTCGCCGCCGCACTCGCCAAGGTTCCCGAACTCGACGTCGCCGACATCGAGGACATCCACATGGGCATCGGCCAGCCCGGTGGCCAGGGCGCCTACAACATCGGCCGCGTGGTCGCCGTCGAGCTCGGTCTCGACCACGTCCCCGGCGTCACCGTCAACCGCTACTGCTCGTCGTCGCTGCAGACCACTCGCATGGCGTTCCACGCCATCAAGGCCGGCGAGGGCGACGTCTTCATCTCCGGCGGCGTCGAGAGCGTCTCCAGCTTCGGTGTCTCCGGCGGCGCCGACGGGGCACCCAACTCGAAGAACCCGGTCTTCGACGAGGCCATCGCTCGTACGGCCAAGGCCTCCGAGGGCGGCGCGGGAAAGTGGCACGATCCCCGCGAGGACGGGCTGCTCCCCGACGTCTACATCGCGATGGGCGAGACCGCCGAGAACGTCGCCTCGTACACCGGCATCTCCCGCGAGGATCAGGACCGCTGGGGCGTCCTGAGCCAGAACCGCGCCGAGAAGGCCATCAACGACGGCTTCTTCGCCCGCGAGATCGACCCGGTCACGCTGGCCGACGGCACCCAGGTCACCACCGACGACGGCCCGCGCGCCGGCACCACCTACGAGAAGATCTCGCAGCTCAAGCCGGTCTTCCGTCCGGACGGCACGGTGACCGCGGGCAACGCGTGCCCGCTGAACGACGGCGCCGCCGCGCTGGTCGTCATGAGCGATGACAAAGCGAAGGCGCTCGGTCTCAAGCCGCTGGCCCGCATCGTCGCGACCGCGGCCACCGGCCTGTCGCCCGAGATCATGGGGCTGGGCCCGATCGAGGCCGTGCGCAAGGTTCTCCGCGTCGCAGGCATGTCGATCTCCGACATCGATCTGTTCGAGATCAACGAGGCGTTCGCCGTCCAGGTCCTGGGTTCGGCGGCCGAGCTCGGCATCGACCATGACAAGCTGAACGTCTCCGGCGGCGCGATCGCCCTTGGTCACCCGTTCGGCATGACCGGCGCCCGGATCACCACCACCCTGCTGAACAACCTCAACACCTACGACGGTCAGTTCGGCATCGAGACCATGTGCGTCGGCGGTGGCCAGGGCATGGCGATGGTGCTCGAGCGTCTCTGACGGCGAGCCCTCACACGACCGCGAACGGGCGGGTCCGGAGATCTCCTTCGGACCCGCCCGTTCTGCGTCCGCGGGACCGCTCGCAGTTCAGCGAACGTCGACCATCGCGAATCCCGGTGTGACGACCCCGCCCGCGGCCATCAGCGTGACGACGATCCGGCCACGCCCGGTGTGCAGCACCGCCTGCGCCGGGTGGTCGTTGAGCCCGGCCGACATCCGTGCGGCGCCGGTCGCGCCGGTCGCCGTGTTCAGCCACCACACGCGCCCGAACGGCAGACAGCCCCACCGTTCGGAGAGGGTTCCGGTCACGGTCACCTGGCCCGCCCCGGGGCCGCTCTCGAGCCCGCAGTGGATGGGCGGCACATCGAAACTGCCGTTCGGGTTCCCGAAGGATGCCGGCTGGATCGCGAACGGCTGTACCGGCGCCGCCGAGGCGGTCCCCGCGCCCACCGTCGCCGCCACAACCGAGCCCGCGACCGCCGCCGCAAGCGTCAACCGCCGCCGTAGACCTTGTTCGATCATGTCCGACTCCCGTCGTCGCGCCTGTATCCACCGAACAACAAAGAGCCCGGTGATGCAACCGATCTCTCGGTGCACACCGGGCTCTGAGCCGACCAGCCAAGTCTATTGACTAGTCACTGTTGAAGTAGCTCAGCAGTCGCAGGATCTCGACGTACAGCCAGACCAGGGTGACGGTCAGCCCCAGCGCCACACCCCATGCCGCCTTCGACGGCGCGCCGGCGCGGATGAGCTCGTCGGCCTGGTCGAAATCGAGCAGGAACGAGAAAGCCGCGAGGGCGATGCAGACCAGCGAGAAGATGATCGCGATCGGTCCGCCGCTCCGCAGGCCGCTGTCGACGCCGAACAGTCCGAGGACCAGGTTGCCGAGCATCAGGACGAGCACACCGACCATGCCCGCCATCAGCATGCGGGTGAATCGGGGGGTGACGCGGATGGCGCCCACCTTGTAGACCACCAGCATGCCGACGAACACACCGAGGGTGCCGAGGACCGCCTGCCCGATCAGCGCACCGGCCGAGGTGTCATCGCTGATGACCCAGTTACCGAACACATACGAGATCGAACCGACGAACAGTCCCTCGAATGCCGAGTAGGTGAGGACGATCGCGGGGTTGTCCTGTTTGCGGCCGAAGCTCGCGATGAGGACGAGGATCAGACCGCCGATCGCACCGACAGCCATCAGCGGCGCGGCGAGCGAGGCCTGCTGCGAGATCGCGAAGTAGGCGCCGGCGGCGACGACGATCAGGACGCCGAGCGTCATTGCGGTCTTGGTGACGACGTCGTCGATCGTCATCGGGCGGGTGTCGGCCTGAGGCACGTATCCCTGGGTGTACTGGTCGGTGTACTGCTGCTGGCCGGTCGCCATCGACGCCTGGCCGGCGCCCGCCAGTCCCTGACCGAAGGAGGCGTAACCGCCCGCCTCCTTCTTATTGTCACGGACCACGCCACGCATGATCGGGTTACTGCTCTCTCGCACTGGTGCTCCTTTAGAAAGTTGTGCGCATCAGTTGACTTGGCTGATTCACGGGTTCAACGATCCTCGAGCCGATTCGGTTCCGACTTTACCTATTCTTGACCGAGGCCGTTGCACACAGCGCGCAGCGCCGACTCCGCCAGCTCGTATCCCTCACCCCACGGCAGGCCCGGCTTGGCGATCATCAGCGATGCGAGACCGTGCGCAGTGGCCCAGAGCGTGAGGACCGTCTGCACGGTGTCCGCACGTGGAATCAGTCCCTGGTCCATCATCTCTTCGACGGTGTCGGAGAAGTGCACGAACGCCGACGAGAGCAAGACCTCGTCGGTGAGCGTCGGCTCCCCCGGCGGGGTGACGCGGGCGAAGGTGATGCGGTACATCACGGCACTGTCGATGGCGAACCGGACGTAGGCCAGCCCCTGCGCCAAGCCGCGGTCGAAGAGGTCGTCGATCCCCTCCGACGCCCGCATCATCACCTCGTCGAACTGCTCGAAGAATCGGGCGCATACGGCGTCGAGCAGCGCTTCCTTGTCCTCGAAGTGCAAGTAGATCGACGGAGGCGTCACCCCGACACGGCCCGCGACCGCCCGGATGGACACCTTCTCCTCACTGCCCGACTCGATGAGCAGGTCGGTGGTGGCCGAGATGATCTCCTCGGCGAGCTGATCGCCCGATCCTCGCGGTGAGCGCGGACGGGGCGACACATGATCGTTCATGACCGCAGTTCACTCCTCCTTGAATCCGAACCGATCGTGCAGCGCACGAAGCGGTGCCGGCGCCCACCAGTTTCCCACTCCCATGATCCGCATGAACGCGGGAACCAGAAGCATGCGGATGAACGACGCGTCCATCAACACTGCGATGGTGAGACCGACTCCGAACATTCTCATGAACGACACCTCCGACGCGGCGATCCCGGCGAAGACGATGCTCATCAGCAGGGCAGCTGCCGTGACCACGCGCCCGGTTCGGGCGATGCCGACGGCGACGGCGTGGTCGTTGGCTGCTCTGGTCCGATCGGATTTGAGCCACTCCTCCCTGATTCTGCCGAGCAGGAACACCTCGTAGTCCATCGAGAGCCCGAAGGCGATGCAGAACATCAGCACGGGCATCGTCGCCACCAGGTAGCCGGTCGACGTGGTGCCGAGGCCCCCGAGGTGACCGTCCTGGAAGATCCAGACCATCGCGCCGAACGTGGCCGACAGCGACAGCACGTTCAGGACGACGGCCTTGAGCGGTAGCACCACGCTCCCGCTGAACAGGAACAGCAGGACATACGTGAGCACGGCGATCACACCGAGCACCCACGGCAGATAGGTGAGCAACGCCGCGACCACATCGTGGTTGAGTGCGGCGAGGCCGGTCACCTGGACCACTGAACCCTGCGGGGCCGGGACCGCGCGCAGCGCCGACACCTGATCTTGACCTGCCTCGCTCAGCGGATCGACGTCGCTCGACGCCGTCACCACCGAGTACTCGCCCGACCCGGCCGAGGGGTCGCCGGGCGCCACCTGACGCCCTTCCAGGAATACGCCGACCGGGGCTGTGACGGCGCCGACCCCGGTGACTCTCGACAGTGCCGCCGCGTAGTCCGACATCGCGTGGTCGGAGACCGCCCCCTCGACCACCACGGTCGCCGTGCCGCCCGAGTCCTGGTCGTACTCGTCCCGGATCTCCTGCTGCACCGAGTGGGCGGTGGCCGTCGACGGCAGCACGCGGTCGTCGGGGAAGCCGAACTTGATGCCGAGGAAGGGTGCTCCGAGGAGCAGCAGCACTGCGGGAACGATGATCGCGACGGGGACGGCGCGTCGCAGCACCACCGTCGCCATGCGGTACCAGCCCGTCTGCTCGATCGGCTTCGGTTCCGGCTCGGGACGGCCGCGCCGCCGCCGGATCCACGCCCGGACGTCGAGCGCGTCGACACGATCGCCGAGAACCACCAACAGTGCGGGCGTGATGATCAGGGCCGCGGCCACCGCCACGACCACCACACCGACGCCCGCATAGGCGAACGAACGGAGGAAGTACATCGGGAAGATCGCCAGCGCCGCGAGCGACAGTCCGACCGTGATGCCGGAGAAGAACACCGTGCGCCCGGCGGTGTCCATCGTTCGGAGCACGGCGTCGCGACGGCTCAACCCGCGATCGACCTCCTCGCGGTATCGGGTGACGATCAACAGGGTGTAGTCGATCGCCAGCGCCAGCCCCATCGCGGTGGTGAGGTTGAGCGCGAAGATCGACACGTCGGCGAATCCCGCAATGACCCGCAGTAACGCCATCGTTCCGGCGATCGCCGCCACGCCGACCAGAATCGGCAGTGCCGCGGCCACCGCCCCGCCGAACACCACGATCAGGAGCAGGAAGCTGATCGGGATCGCGATGGCCTCCGCCACCGCGAGATCCTTCGACGTCTGCTGATTCACCTGGCTGTACATCAACCCCTGGCCGCCGACCTTCACCTCGAAGCCGTCGATTCTCCCGGTGAGCCGATCGGACAGTTCGGCCGCGTGCTTCGGAGCCAGTTCGTCACCGCCGTCGAGGCCCGCGATGATCTGCGTGGAGGTCTTGTCCCTGCTGAGGAGTTCTCCGGCCAGCCCCGGATTCGACCAGATCGAGAGGATGGGCTTCTGTACGTAGCCCGCCGCCTCGAGCTCACCGACGATCTTCCGGCCGACCTCCGCGGCCGCGCCGCTCGTCGCCATATCGGTACCCGCGGGCCCGTCGATCTTCACCACCACGTCGGCACCACCCCGATGGAACTCCCGATCGAGGACGTCGCGGGCCTGGGACGACTCCGCATGCGGGTCGTCGTATCCGCCGGCGAGCATCTTGTCCGCGGCACCGAGCCCGTAGAAGCCGCACAGCGCGAGCAGCACCACCGCTACTCCCAGTACCAGTCTGGGCGCGCCGACCACACGTCGTGTCAATCCAGTGAGCATCTCCGAGTCCCCTGATCGCGATCACTTATCAGCGTTAAGTTAGCAACTGGGCGTCCATTCGAGGAAGCCCCGGCCGCCGCCGAGTGATTCACCACACGTTTGAAATAGAACGTGTTTCAATCGACATATGGCGGATGCGATCGATCACGAAGGCAGCGCGCAGGTGGCACGACCGAGCGAATCCCGGCGCGATCCGGACTGGCTCCGCGAACGACTCGGTCACTGGTTGCGTCGGCAGGAGGGTCCCGATGCACGTGTCACGGCCGTGACGGTGCCGGAGTCGAACGGGATGTCGAGCGAGACGCTCCTCGCCGAAGCGTCGTGGGGAGGTCAGGAGCGGTCCCTGGTGATCCGCGTGGCGCCGCAAGCCGAGAGCGATCCGGTCTTCCCCTCCTACGACCTCGACGGGCAGTACCGGCTCATTGATCACGTCCGCACTCATTCCGACATTCCGCTGCCCCGGCTCTGGTGGTCGGAGACGGGATCGGCGGCGCTGGGCGCACCGTTCTTCGTGATGGACCGCGTGGACGGACAGGTGCCGCCGGATGTCATGCCGTACAACTTCGGCTCCTGGGTCACCGAGGCCACGCCCGAACAGCGATCGTCGATGATGTGTGCGACGGTCCGAGTCCTCGCCGAGATCCACCGCGTACCGGTGCCGGACGTGTTCATCGCGCAGCCCGCCGCCGGCGAGTCTCCGCTCGCCGCACACATCCGGCGCCTTCGCGACTTCTACCGCTGGGCCAGCGCAGGCCGGGCGGGGTCGCCACTCATCGAACGCGCCTTCGCCTGGGTCGAGCAGAACAGGCCGGAGCCGACCGAGAACGTGCTCACCTGGGGAGACGCCCGCATCGGCAACATCATGTACCGAGATTTCGAACCGGTGGCCGTTCTCGACTGGGAGATGGCCGCCCTCGGCCCGAGGGAACTCGACATCGGGTGGATGATCTTTCTCCACCGCTTCTTTCAGGACCTCGCGGAGATGGCGGGAATCGAGGGACTGCCCGACTTCCTGCGACGCGAGGACGTCGCCGCCGAATACCGGCGGCAGACCGGACACGCACCCGCCGATCTGGACTTCTACACCACGTACGCGGCCCTGATCCACGCGGTGGTGATGTTCCGAATCCAATGTCGCGCGATCCATTTCGGTCTAGCAGCCGAACCCACCGATCCCGACGAACTGATCATGCACCGGGCGACTCTCGAAGCGATGCTGGCCGGTACCTACTGGGAACAGGTGAAATGATGCTCTCGGAGATGGACGACTACCCGATTCACCAGGTCGCCGAGGTGATCCGTCACGTCGGCACCTCCGACCGCAACTTCTACGATCGCTACTACTTCAACTGCCATCACGGCGATCCCGACGACCCGTGGCTGATCGTCGGACTCGGCGTGTATCCCAATCTCGGCGTCACCGATTGTTTCGCCGTGGTGCGGTATCGCGACGAGCACATCGTGGTGCGAGGATCACGGGCGCTGGGCGCCAACCGCAACGACCTGCGCGTGGGCCCCTTCCTCGTCGAGGTGGTGGATGGTCTGCAGAAGCTGCACGTGCGACTCGCGCCGGGCCACGGAGACCTCTCCTTCGATCTCGTCTTCGACGCCGACTCTCCTGCTGCTCTGGAGCCGCGCCACTTTCAGCGACAGCTCGAACGCGTCACCTTCGACACCATGCGATTCGTCCAGACCGGCCGATGGACCGGATCGATGACAGTGGACGGCACTCATTTCGCGGTGGAGCCGCACACCTGGCGCGGCAACCGCGACCGGTCGTGGGGTGTGCGCCCGGTCGGCGAAGCGGAGCCGCCGGGGCGACGCGCCGCCGAGACCGATGCCGCGTCGTTCTTCTGGATCTACTCGGTGATGCGGTTCGACGATTACGCGGTCACGGTGATCGTGCAGGAACTGCGCACCGGCGAGCGGGTCTTGGGCGATGCGCGACGGATCTGGAACGATCCGGCGCGCGAGCCGGAATGGCTCGGCCGCGTGGAGCACGACGTCACGTTCGTCTCGGGCGGGCGCGAGCCGGCGTCGGCCATCCTGCGGTTCATCCGCCCCGGAGGCGAGGAGATCGTGGTGCGCTGCGCGCCACGGCTGGCGAACTTCATCGGATTCGGCACGGGCTACGGACTGGAACAGGACTGGCGGCACGGCATGTGGCAGGGCGAGGAGAAGGTGGAGTCGCTGCACCTGAAGGTCTCCGAACTCGACGCGACCATGAAGCTGTTCTGTCCTGCCGACCATCTCGCGACCTTCGAACTGTCGGAGGGGGATCGCACCGTGCGGGGCGATGGCTTGTTCGAGTTCTCCGTCATCGGTCCGCACGATCAGTACGGATTCACCGACTACACGGATGTGGCGCCGTAGACGACGGCACAGACCAGATCAGTCCTGTGGGACGGCACAACCCTCGGGACCGCAGGCGTCGCCGTCGGCGAGCACCGTCGGAGCAGGACGGTCGTCCCATGCCCTGTTGAGGACTTGGGTGAACAATTCCGCCGGCTGCGCCCCGGACACCGCGTACTTGCGGTCGAAGACGTAGAACGGCACTCCGTTGACGCCGAACTCCTGCGCCTGCCGTTCGTCGGCGCGGACCAGGTCTGCGTATCGGTGCTCGTCGGAGAGAACCTCTCGCACACTCGTCTCGTCGAAACCGGCACCGACTGCGACCCGGACGAGGCGCTCGGTGTCGCCGAACAACGGCTCGCTCTCCGCGAAATTGGCCAGGTACAGCGCGTCCAGCATCGCCTCCTGCCGATCCAGTTCCTTCGCCCAGTGAAGGAGCCGGTGCATATCGAAGGAGTTGCCGTAGTCGCGCCCGTCGGTGACGTACTCCAGCCCGGCCTCCTGCGCCGCGTCGCCGAGCCGTCGCTCGCCTTCCGCGGCCTGCTCCAGGGTGCGCCCGTACTTCTCCGCCAGATGCTGCACTACGTCGCCCGAGGTTCCCGCGGGCACCGTCGGGTCCAGTTCGAACGAGCGGTGCACCACCTGCACCTGCTCGGCGTGGTCGAACTCGGCCAACGCGTCGTTGAATCGCTTCTTTCCCAGATAGCAGAAGGGACAGTTGACGTCGGTCCAGATCTCGACCTGCATGAGCGCGCCTCCAAGAATTGATGTCGTCTCGGTCCAACACCAGCGCCGGCGTCGATGTTCCTTTCGTGCCTCAGGCCCGGACACCTTCGTGCCGGACAGTGGGCGCCGGCACCGAGGCTCGGCCCGGGAGCAGCAGCGCCAGCACACCGCCCGCGACCGCCAGGCCGGTGGCCCACCAGAACGAGTAGCGGAACCCGATGGTCATGGTGGCGCCGGCGGTCAGGACGACGGCGATCACCGCCGTCCCGAATGAGCCGCCGACCTGCTGGAACGACCGCGTGACGACACTGATGTCGTTGCGTTCCGAACCGTCGGCCCCCACGAAGCCCGCCGCCATCAGCGGACTCAGCAGTGTTCCCAGCCAGACCGCGAACGAAGAGCGCGACCATCAGCCACACCAGATTCGTCGAGGCGTCCGCGAGCGCGAACGGGACGGTGGCCACGGCGACGATGCCGCAGCCCGCAACAGCGATCCAGCGAGCCCCGATGCGATCGGTCAATGCACCGGCGAGGGACCGAGACATCAGGGCACCCACTCCCTGCGGAATGAGGACGAGGGCGGCCATGAGCACCGACTCGTCACGTTCGCTCTGCAGATACAACGGCAGCGCGAGCATCGCACCGAACGAGACCACGCTGAAGAAGAACAGCCCGATCGACGACGCCGACACCGCGCGCCGGGCCAGCACCCGCACGTCGACGAGCGTGGCTCCAGTGGCATGAGCGGAGCGGAACGCGAAGACGGCCAGGAGCACGACACCGGCGAGCATCGGGAGCAGGACGTCGGTTCGCATCACACCGCGGTGGGTGTTCGAGAGACCGAGGAGCACTCCGACCAGACCGGGTGCGAGCAGGCACAGGCCGATCACGTCGAGACGGGCGCGGTCGGAGTCGGGCGCACGGTCGTCCGGGATCCGGTGCGAGAGCGCCAGCGCGACCAGACAGACCGGGACGTTCACCACGAAGAGCCACTGCCAGTCGAGCCAGTGCAGGATCACGCCGCCGATCACCGGACCCAGAATCGGGCCGAGCGCGGTCGGCCAGACTCACCAGTGCCACGAGCCGGCCCATCGCGCGACCACCGCCTGCCGCCACCAGAATCGACGTCATCAGCGGGAACAACAGCCCACCGCCCTCACCGGCTCGCGCACATCCGATCACATTCACGGTAGAGCAGATGCCACCGTGGCAAGCGACGCGAGCCGGTGCGGACCTGTCACCGGTACTTGTAGAAGCCTTCGCCCGCCGCGATCCCCAGCTTGCCCTTGTCGATGTAGTTCTCCTTGAGCCAGGCGGCCAGCTGCTGGGCGTGCTCATCACCGTTGGCCATGATGTTGTACGGCGTGTTGAGACCGATCACGTCGTACATCTGGAACGGCCCGATCGGTGCTCCGGTTGCGATCCGCCAGGTGTTGTCGACGTCCTTGGGTTCGGCGTAGTCGCCCGCCGCCAGTTCGAGCGCCGCGTTGAGGAAGGGAACGAGCAGTGAGTTGAGCACATAGCCGGCCTTCTCCTTGTGGATGGGGATGGCCACCATGCCTATCTCGCCCGCGAACTCGACGATCGTGTCGAAGACAGTCGGCGAGGTCTGTGCGGTGCCCATCACCTCGGCGGTGTTGAACTGCCACACGCGGTTGGCGAAGTGCAATGCCAGGAACCGGTCCGGGCGGTCGGTGGACCCCACGATGTCGCTGGGCAGCAAGGTCGACGAGTTGGTCGCGAAGATGGTCTTCTCCGGCGCCACGGCGGACAGCTTCTGATAGATGTCGCGTTTGAGGTCGAGCACCTCGGGAACGGCTTCGATCACCAGATCGGCGTCGGCGACGGCCTCTGCCAGATCCGAGGAGTACGCCAGCCGGGCCAGGGCGGCCTCGGCCTTCCCGTCCGCGGCGCCCGGCACCTCGTTCTTGTAAGTCTCGACCAGTCCGGCGAACCGCTCCTTCGCCTTGGCGAGGGCGTCGTCGTCGATGTCGTAAGCGGTGACCTCGAACCCGCTGTAGGCCGACTGGAACGCGATCTGCGATCCCAGCACGCCCGTTCCCAGTACCACTACCTTCTTGATGTCGGACATTGTCAGTTCCTCTCATCGTGATCGGCTAAGAATCCATCGACGATCTGCCGGAGTTGCCTGCGCAGATCGGCGGGGTCGGAGGGGGCGTCGGACTCGGGGTCGTCGAGTGTCGCGGCGCTGCGCGCGACGTCGAGGTGGACCGCGGCGAAGACCGAGCGGCCGGCGGCGCGCACCGCGTCCGCGGATGTGACGATGCCCCGTCGGCGCGCCTCCGCGGCGAGCACGTCCGCCAGCGCCGCCTCGGTCTGTCGAACCAGGCCGACGCCCTCTGCTCGATATCGTTCGGATCGGGTTCCGAAGACCAACTCCCGCTGGTAGGCGGCCGCGTTCTCCGGCCGCACGGCGGCGCTCCGGAGTATGGGCGCGACCACCGCGAGCAGCGCGTCGACCACGTCGTCCGACTCGGCGGAACGTTCGACGCCGGTTTCCAGTGATCGACGGAACTGCTCGTTGTAGACCATCAGCAGCAGTTCGACCTTCGACGACGCGTACCGGAACAGGGTCCCGGCGGCGACGTCGGCACGTTCGGAGATCTCGCGCGTGGTGACGGCGTCGTATCCCTTCTCGGCGAACAGTTCCGTCGCCGCGCGGAAGATACGGTCGCGCTTCTGACGCATATTGCGGTCGCGGCGCCCGCCGGCAGCCGTCTCGTTCTCGACCACCTGCCACCTCCCGCAATCGTCGATCACGCCCATTAATGAGCGTACTCCGTTTCTGCGGCAGGCGCCATGGTTGAAGTCCGGTTCCACCGGTTCGGCGGAGACCGGCAGACACCCGGCCTCCGGCGGCCTGGCATGCTTGTCACGCGCCCCCATAGCCCAACGGCAGAGGCATCGGACTTAAAATCCGCTCAGTCCGGGTTCGAATCCCGGTGGGGGCACCCGATATTCGCGGTCACATCCGCAGTTGCAGAGATCAGTACGCACACCTCCGGCCGACCGAACGACAACGTCGGCGCAGGCTGTCGCCTGCGCCGACGTCGCGTCCACGGTCCACCGCGACCGTGGTCACCGGCCGGGGGTGACTACCGGCCGGGGGCCATTGTGATCATCTTTCCGTCGGAGATCAGCGTTCCAGTTCGCACATAGGTGGAGCGGTCGTGGCGCAGCGTGCCGTTGGGCATCACGAAGAACCGCTGCATGATGCACTCGTTGCCGCGCGCCATGTCCTGGCCGAGTGTCCACAGCACCTTGCCGCTCGGCGAGAGCGTGGAGGACTCGGGCATCGGCCCGAGCGGGCTGGTGCCGGTCTGCGCATTCGGCAGCGCGCGGAGTGTGCCGTTCGAATTGATCGCGAACACGCTGATGAACGTCGACGCCAGATTCGGGACGTACATGAATCGGCCGTCGGGAGTCACGCTGGCCACATGCGGGAACAGACCCGTCGGCATCGGAGCTTGCCCGGTCGGCACCAGTCGCCCATCACCCAGGATGTTGTAGCCGGACACGCTGTTGCCGGTCTCGTTCATGATGTACACGTGCCGGCCATTGGGCGTGATGACCGGGAAGATCGGGCCCGACTGCGTCGGCACGCGCTGCCGCACCGGGGTGAGGGTGCGGTCCGCCTTGATGTCGAAGCGGAGCAACTCGTGGCGCAGGTAGCTGCCGACGATGAGATGGCGGGTGTTCGGCGTCACCATCACCGTCGTGAGACCGTCGAGCGGCTGCCCCACCGGAACCCGCCGGCCCAACGGCCGCGCCGAGCCGTCGTCCGTCATGCGGTACGGCTGAATCGTGGCGTTGGCGACGCCCATCGTGAGATAGAAGTTCTTACTGTCCGGAGTGAACTCGAGACCGACCGGAATGTCCGGTAGCGGCGTCTCCTGCCGCAGGTGCAGTCGGCCGACGTTGTCGATGTCGTAGTTGCGCAGGACCGCGGGCACACCGGATGCGACGAGCAGATGCCTGCCGTCGGGCGACGCTGTCTTCGGCCACGAGCCCATTCCCGCGACGGGGTTGCCGCCGATCTTGCGCACCGGCCCGTGGTCGGTGACCCGGTAGCCCACGGTCGGCGAACTCAGGAAGCCGTGCGTGTACAGGTTGTACGGCTTCGACCCGGAGACGCCGCCCGACGGGGGCGGATCGGCCATCGACGGCCCCGCGGCGCTTCCGCTCCCGACGAGGGATGCGGCGGCGACGCACAGTGTGACGAGTGCTACACGGATTCTCATGGACGTCAATTTAGGGCCGTATGAGAGTTGCCGACTGTTCGATTTCTTGGACACTCCCGCCGCATCATCGGCTCGAGCGTTCGACTAACGTCGAACGGTGTGAATGAGAACGGTCCCGTACGCTCCCCCGCACTGCGTCGCGTGACCCGCGGGTTACTGGGCCTCTTCGCGGTGCAGCACATCCCGGGCACCATCCGGCCGGCACTCGTCAAGGCCGCGATCACCGCGACGACAGTCCTGATCTGCTGTGCGCTCTTCGGCCCTGAACTCGGCATCTTCGGGATGCTCGGCGCCTTCGTCACGTTCTGGGAGACCGATCGCCCGCTGTGGCCCCGGGTGCGCAACACCCTTCTGGTCACGGCGCTGATCGTGGGATCCATGTCCTTCGGTGTGGCGATCGCGCCGCACCGCTGGGCCTTCGTTCCGGCGGCGGTACTCATCGTGGTGGTCTTCTCGATGCTGTACAACACCTTCATGCTCGGCCGGGGGCCGTCACCGGTGCTGCCGATGTACGCGGGCATCGTCGGCGCGTTCTTCGGTGTCGACCAGCACCTCGGCTGGAGTCTGGTCGGTCTCACCGCACTGGCCGGAACCATCACGGCGGCATTGCTCACCGTCCCCCTCCTGTTCGAGCCGCACGGGCCTGAGGAGCGTGCGGTGGCGCGAGCGAAGGCAGCGGTGGCCGCGTACGTCGGTCTGCCCGACGACGTCCCGGACGAGATGCGCCGCCAGATCCGGAACACCGCCTTCGCGGCGTGCGACAGCGCCCTCGTCACTCTCCGATCAGCATGGCCGGCGACCCGCAACGCACGGCACCACGAACTCGCGGACACACCGTACGAGGCGCAGTCAGCGTTGTACTCACAGATGCTGACCCGTCTCGGGGAGGACCCGACGCCGCGCGACGACGTCCCCCGCGCCGCGCTCGTCGAACGCAGGCCCGCCACTGCGTACCTCGCCTCCCACGCGTTGCACTGGACCTCGGTGGAGTGGTTCACGTCATGGCGAATGGGCTTCGTCGCCGCCCTCGGCGGACTGGTAGCGCTCAGCACCGGCGCCGGACACCCGTACTGGGCGATCCTCACCGGCGTCATCATCCTGAACCAGTGGTCCCACCGCGCGACGTCGATCCGGCGAGCCGGTCAACGCACCGTCGGGACGCTGATCGGCGTCGGTGCGACGTACCTGCTCTCGCTGCTGCACCCGAACGAGTGGTGGTCGATCGTGATCGTTCTGGCGTGCATGACCGGCATGTACGCGCTGCTCGCGCTGAACTACGCGATCGCCCTCATCTTCATCACGCCGATGGCACTGGTGATGGTCAAGTCGGTCACCGGTGCCGGAGCCGAACTCGTGTCCGCCGACCGCTTCCTCGACACCATCGTCGGCGCGCTCGCCGCGCTCGCCGTCACCTGGCTCACCTCGTACCGGTTCCCGAGGAAGCTCGCTCTGACCCAGTCGCGGCGAACCGCCCGAGCCATCGACGCCGTCGACGCCGTCAACCGTGCCGGCCGGGCCTTCGAGCCCGACGGCCATCGCGCGCGCGTGGCTCTCCACTACGAGCTGTCTCAGCAGCTCGCCGTCGTCGAACGAGCGGTCAACGACGATCCGCAGCTAGCCGATCTGCGCGCATCGGAACACGCGTTGTCCGAGCGCGGGTACCGCGCGCTCGCGCGGTCGTGGCAACCGACCGTCTGAGATTCGGCGAGCGGCGTCGGCTCCGACGCGCAAGAATGCAGAGATGAGTTCCGTACTGGCCGTCATCTCGGTGATTCTGTGGCTTGCGCGCCTCGGCATGTTCGCCGGGCTGCACATGGTTGCGAGCCCCTACAACGCGATCGAGCACGCGGTCAGCGATTACGCCGTCGGTCCCACCAAGCGACTCTCCGCCGCGATGACCTGGACCACCGCCCTGGGCTGGCTCACTCTCGCAGGCGCGGTGTGGTGGGGCCTGACCGACTGGCCCGACCGCGGTCTGACGGTCGTCCTCCTGCTGATTCTCACGGCGATCTTCACTGTGCTTCCGCTGGTCCCGACCGACGTCGAAGGCCAGACGATCACGCGTATCGGCATCGTCCACTACGTCCTGGCGATCGCCTGGTTCGCCATCGCGTACTCGCTCACCGGGAACTTCTCCCGCTGGATGACCGACGCGGTCGGCGGCAGCCTGGCGGTCGCCGGCCAGGTCCTTCACATCGTCACGCTCGTCGCCCTGATCGCGGCGATCGCGGCGTTGGTCATCACACCCCTGCGCCGCAGACTCTTCGGCACGGCCGAGCGGGTCTTCCTGGTCGCCGTCACGCTGTTCTACCTTCTGGTCGCGATCGCCCTGTTGGGTGCGTGACTGGGCCGGTTCCGGCCGCGGGTCTCGTCGGCGCTACTCGCGCAGTGCGCCGGCCACCATGTGCAGCGCCGCGGAGGTGGCGAGCCGCCGCACCGCACCGCGGTCGCCTGGGAACTTCCGCGTGACGGTGACGGTCGGGCGACCGTCGATCGCCAGGCCGAAGCACACCGTCCCGACCGGCTTTCCGGGACGTTCTCCGCCGGGCCCGGCGATTCCGGTGGTGGAGACGGCGATGTCGGAGCGCAGGACGCGCCTCGCGCCCTCGGCCATCGCGGCGGCGACGGGTTCGCTCACCGCCCCGAGCTCGGCGATGAGGTCTTCGGGGACGCCGAGCACGCCCGACTTCACGTCGTTCGCGTACGAGACCACGCCGCCGAGCATGTAGGCCGAGGATCCCGCACGGTCGGTGAGCGCCGCCGCCACCATTCCGCCGGTGCACGACTCGGCCGTACCGATGGTGCGTGACCCGAGCAGCCGCGCGAGAACCTCGTTGATCGGCTCGCCGTCGGTCGAGAACACGCGGTCGCCGTGCCTGGTCAGGATGAGTTCTTCCAGATCCCGATACGATTGCGCGGCACTGGATTCGAAGCGGGTGACGATCTCGAGTTCGCCGCCTCGCATGCACGTGGTGATCTCGAGCTCGTCGAAGCCTTCGACCACTCCCTCGGCGCGTCGCAACGACACCGCCAGGTCCGCCTCCGACAGCCCGTACGCGAGGATCGTGTGCTGGTCGTACGAGTCGCGCCCGGCGATCGCGTCCTCGACGGCGGAGGTCGCGAGGGCTGCCGGCCACATCCCGTGCACCTCGTGCGGCGGGCCGGGCAGGACAAGGATCGCCGGAACGTCGTCGGTGGCGGCCACCGCCACACCCGGCGCGGTGCCGACAGGCGCAATCGCCTCCGCGCCCGCCGGGATCAGCGCCTGCTTGTCGATCGCCGCCACCACTGCGTCGGGGAGCACGTCGTCGTACTTGCGCCAGCCGCGGATCACCGACTCGATGGTCTGTCGCATCACCGGATCGGCGACGAGGTCGCGGCCGGTGAAATCCGCGACCGCGGCCACGGTGAGATCGTCGGCGGTGGGTCCGAGCCCGCCGGTGGTGACGATCAGATCGACGCGCTCATCGGAGAGGAATCGGAGTTGCGCGGCGAGATCGCGCGGGCGGTCGCCGCAGACGGTGATGTGCGCGACGTCGACTCCGATCTCCAGGAGTCGCTGCGAGACCCACGGACCGTTCCGGTCGGTGATTCGGCCGCTGAGGACTTCGGTGCCGGTGACGACGATTCCTGCGCGAATGCTCACACAGACGAGGTTACGTCGCGAGTGCACACCCGGCCATGAACCCGGCTTCCCGGACCAGCACGCCGTTGCGATGACTCGGTTCGTCTCGTTTACGGTTGGCACATGCGCGGTTCGACTCTTCTGGGCACCTTCGCGAGGGTTCTCGGCTTCTCCCTCCTCGCCGGCATCGTGTTCCCTGTCTTCATCATCGTCTACCTGGTGGTCCCGAGCCCGCCGCTGTGGCTGCTGATCGTCGGCGTCATCGGGCTGGTCGACGTCGTCGTCATCGCGACCTTCATCGCCCTCAAGCTCCACAGGTCGCATCCTCCGGTCCAAGAGCTCGACGAGCCCGGGGTCCCCGGCATCGGCACCATCGCGCACGTCGCCGACACCGCCACCGAGATCGGCGGCCACCGAGTGATGGCCTTCGACTGGAGATCCGCGGGCCGCGGATCGACGAGTTCACCACCGAACTCAAGACCGTGGTACCGACCGCTTCGGTGGGCTCGCTCGGCCGCGGGCTGGTCGGCGTGACTGTCGGCGCCGACGGCCGGGTCGTGATCGACTGGCACGCCACCGCGCTGTACACGGGTGCGGTGCCGGCCCGGTTCGTCTCGGAGGACGACGGTCGCACCCACGACCTCACGGGACAGGCTGAACCTCTGCTGCGGATCGTCGACGCGCTCAGCAGACACGGCGTCGCACTCGGCCCCACGCTCGACATCCGGAGCCATCCCGAGGTCCGCTCCGAGATCCAGACGATTCTCACCGAGCACGAGGCGTCTCGACCCGCGACCGCCGACGGCCGGTCGACTTCGCAGCGACTCGACGAACTCGCCGGGCTGCTCGACGGCGGGCGGATCTCGCGCGAGAAACACGATCGGCTGCGCCTGAAGATCCTCGACGGTCTCTGACGCGGTGAGCGCGGATCGAACCGCCGGCCTCGGGCGCCACGCGGACGGAGGTCGGAGGCCGCGCCTCTCCGGCCTCGGTGGACTTAGTCTGATTTCATGACTTTCGAGCCAGACGGCAAGGATTGGACCTGGGTGACGAGGCAGCGATGCCCCGCGTGCGGATTCGATCCCGCCACCGTCCGGCGGGAGGACGTCGCCGACCGGATCGCCGCGTCGATCACCGGATGGAACACCGTTCTGGCTCGTGCCGACGTGCGCGTGCGGCCCGACGACCACACGTGGTCGGCGCTCGAGTACGCCTGTCACGTCCGCGACGTCGGAAGCGTGATGACCGAACGCCTCGACGAGATGCTGCGCACGCAGCCGGTCTGCTTCGATGACTGGGATCAGGACGCCGCGGCGGTGGAAGCCGCCTACGGGTCGCAGAGTCCCGACGCGGTGAGCAGCCAACTCACCGCGGCGGTGGCGGGCTTCGCCGAGATGTACCGGCTCGTGCGAGAGGACGATTGGTCGCGCGAGGGACTGCGCGGAGACGGCACCGTGTTCACGGTGGAGACCTTCGCGATGTACGTCCTGCACGAACTCGAACACCACCGCACCGACGTCGGGCTTCCCGCGCGCGAGTGATCGCAGCCACCCCCGTGCCGCCCCGACCTATCGTGGAGTCGAGGAGGTGGGGAGATGACCACGGGTTTCGTACTGTCCGGCGGCGCGAACCTCGGGGCGATGCAGATCGGTATGCTCCGCGCTCTCGCCGAACGGGAGGTGCAGCCCGATTTCCTGGTCGGTACCTCGGTGGGTGCATTGAACGCGGCGTACGTGGCGGGCCGAGGGTTCGGTCCACGCGTCGTCGACGAACTCGGCGACATCTGGCGCGGCTTGCACACGTGGCAACTGTTCCCGCCCAGTCCACGGCACATCGTCAGCGGTCTCCTCGGGCATCAGCCCGCGCTCTTCGGCGACCAGGGACTCCGCAACCTGACCGACCGGTATCTCGACTTCGAGCAGATGGACGACGCGGCCATTCGGCTGACAGTGGTCGCGACCGACCTGCTGACCGGCGACGAGGTGAACATCGATCACGGCCCCGTGGCCGAGGCAGTCCTGGCCAGCACCGCGATCCCAGGACTGCTTCCACCCGTCGAGTGGAACGGCCGGCTGCTGATCGACGGCGGCGTCGCCGACAACACCGCGATCTCGCAGGCGCTCTCCGCACGGGCGGACACCGTCTACGTCCTTCCCTGCGGGTATCCGTGCGCATTGACCGAACCTCCCACGGGTGTGGCGGGAACGCTGATCCACACGATGACCCTTCTCATCCACAAGCGGCTGATTCGGGACATCCGGGAGTACACCGGCGACGCGGAGCTGATCGTGCTGCCGCCGCCGTGCCCACTCGACATCGGCCCGATGGACTTCTCGCGCGGCGACGAGTTGATCGTCCGCGGCTACGAGTCGGCCGTCGACGCTCTCCGGGTCGACGGCGGCCGCCGCGCGTCTCCCGCGGACCACATCGACATGCATTGGCACTGAACGGACCTCGCGCCTGCACACCGGTCGCCCGGCCCGCCGGCGGCGCCCTCACCCCCGGCGGCGGTCAGCCGCGCACATCGCGAGGGCTACGATGCCAGTCGTGAGTGAATCAGCCTCAGCCCCCGAATTCCTCTACTCCGACCTGCTGCCGATCGGTGCCGACGAGACCCCGTACCGTCTCGTCACCACCGAAGGCGTCTCGACCATCGAGGTCGACGGCCAGACCTTCCTCAAGGTGGCACCCGAAGCGCTCCAGAGACTGACCGCCGAGGCGATGCACGACATCAGCCACTACCTGCGGCCGGCGCACCTGCGGCAGTTGCGGAAGATCATCGACGATCCCGAGGCCTCGGGCAACGATCGCTTCGTGGCCCTCGACCTGCTGAAGAACGTGAACATCTCGGCCGGCGGCGTGCTTCCGATGTGCCAGGACACCGGCACCGCCATCGTGATGGGCAAGAAGTCCGAAGGCGTGCTGACCGGCGTCGACGACGGCGAGTGGATCTCGCGCGGCGTCTACGACGCGTATACCAAGCTGAACCTGCGGTACTCGCAGAACGCTCCGATCACCATGTACGAGGAGCGCAACACCGGCACCAACCTCCCGGCTCAGGTCGAGATCTACGCGACCGAGCAGGGGCCCAAGGGACCGGAGTACAAGTTCCTTTTCATGGCCAAGGGCGGCGGCAGCGCCAATAAGTCGTTCCTGTTCCAGGAGACCAAGGCGATCCTGAATCCCAAGCGGCTGCTGGAGTACCTCGATGAGAAGATCCGCTCGCTCGGCACCGCGGCGTGCCCGCCGTACCACCTCGCGGTGGTCGTCGGCGGCACCTCCGCAGAGTTCGCATTGAAGACCGCGAAGTACGCCTCCGCGCACTACCTCGACACCCTGCCCACCGAGGGCGACCTCTCCGGGCACGCCTTCCGCGACCCGGAACTCGAGGAGGAGGTGTTCAAGCTGACCCAGTCGTTCGGGATCGGCGCGCAGTTCGGCGGCAAGTACTTCTGCCACGACGTCCGGGTGATCCGGCTGCCGCGCCACGGAGCGTCGCTGCCCGTCGCGATCGCCGTCTCGTGCTCCGCCGACCGTCAGGCTCTCGGCAAGATCACCGCCGACGGCGTCTTTCTGGAGCAGTTGGAGACCGATCCCGCGCAGTACATGCCGGACGCCGGCGTCGCCGAGGACATCGCGGGCGGCGAGGTGGTCGAGATCGATCTGAACCAACCGATGGACCAGATCCTGGCCGAGCTCACCAAGCACCCGGTCAAGACACGGCTGTCGCTGACCGGTCCGCTGGTGGTGGCCCGCGACATCGCGCACGCCAAGATCAAGGAACGACTCGACGCGGGCGAGCCGATGCCCGAGTACCTGAAGAACCACCCGGTGTACTACGCCGGTCCGGCCAAGACCCCGGAGGGCATGGCGTCGGGATCTTTCGGTCCCACCACGGCCGGCCGGATGGACAGCTACGTCGAGCAGTTCCAGGCCGCCGGCGGGTCGATGGTGATGCTCGCCAAGGGCAACCGGTCCAAGCAGGTCACCACCGCGTGCGATACGCACGGCGGCTTCTACCTCGGATCGATCGGCGGCCCCGCCGCTCGTCTCGCGCTCGACTGCATCAAGAGTCAAGAGGTCATCGAGTATCCCGAGCTCGGCATGGAAGCCGTGTGGAAGATCGAGGTCGAGAACTTCCCCGCCTTCATCGTCGTCGACGACAAGGGCAACGACTTCTTCACCGATCCGGGCGGCACGGTCAGCGTGCCGCTGAGCGGTGTGCGCATCCGCTCGAAGGAGCGGTAGGTCGCCCAGGTGACGCCGGGAGCGGGGAACGTCTACCGTTCCCGCTCCAGGTTCGCCATCTTGAGGACGTCGAGCCGCCGATCGAGTTCCTCCTCCGACAGCCGGTCGCCGAGGAGCCCGCGATCGATCACCGTCTGCCGGATCGTCTTTCCTTCGCGTAGCGCCTCCTTGGCGACGGCGGCGGCCTCCTCGTACCCGATCGCGGAGTTGAGCGGGGTGACGATCGACGGTGACGATTCGGCGAGCGTCCGCAGGCGGTCCTCATGTGCCACCAGCCCGCTGATGCACCGGTCGGCGAACAGTCGGGAGACGTTGGCGAGCAGAGTCACCGATTCGAGGACATTGCGCGCCATCATCGGGATGTAGACGTTCAACTCGAAGGCGCCATTGCCGCCGCCCCAGGTGACGGCGGCGTCGTTGCCGATCACCTGCGCCGCCACCTGTGTGACGGCTTCGGGAAGCACCGGGTTCACCTTGCCCGGCATGATCGAACTCCCCGGCTGGAGGTCGGGCAGCGCGATCTCGCCGAGCCCCGTGAGCGGCCCCGACCCCATCCAGCGGACGTCGTTGGCGATCTTGGTCAACGACACGGCGATCGTCTTCAGCTGTCCCGACAGTTCCACCAGCCCGTCGCGCGCGGCTTGAGCCTCGAAGTTGTCGCGCGCGAGGCGCAGATCCTCGACACCCGTCAGTCGGACGAGTTCGGCCACCACGAGCGACCCGAACCGGTCGGGCGCGTTGAGCCCGGTCCCGACGGCGGTGCCGCCGATCGGGAGTTCACCCACGCGAGGCAACGTCGATCGGAGGCGTTCGACGCCGGCTTCGACCTGCCGCGCATATCCGCCGAACTCCTGGCCGAGCGTCACCGGGACCGCGTCCATCAGGTGTGTGCGGCCCGACTTGACCACCGACCGCCACTGGTCCGACTTCTCGGCGAGGGCGCCCCGCAGATGCTCCAGCGCCGGAATGAGGGTGCGGACGACGGCCTCGGTGGCGGCCACGTGCGTGGCGGTCGGGAAGGTGTCGTTGGAACTCTGCGACATGTTCACATCGTCGTTCGGATGCACGGTCACGCCGCCGGCCGCCGCGATCGACGCGATCACCTCGTTGGCGTTCATGTTCGACGACGTCCCCGACCCCGTCTGGAAGACGTCGATCGGGAACTGGTCGTCGTGCAGGCCGTCGGCGATCTCCCGCGCCGCTGCGATGATCGCATCGGCCTTGGCCTCGTCGAGCAGCCCGAGATCACGGTTGACCTGTGCGGTCGCCGCCTTCAACAGTCCGAGCGCACGGATCTGAGTGCGTTCCAGCGGACGGAAGCTGATCGGGAAGTTCTCGACGGCCCGCTGCGTCTGCGCACGCCACAGCGCATCGGCCGGGACCTTCACCTCGCCCATCGTGTCGTGTTCGATTCGGTACTCACCAGTGTCTTCAGCCATGTTCTGTTCAACCTCTCCGTCTCGACCGATGTTCCGCTGGCCTGTTCCGTCTGTCCGACCATCCGCGGGCGGACCGAGCAGTTCCGCCCGTCATCCCTTCATCGCCACTCCCTCGCGCCAGTACCCCATGAAGGCGACCTGCGCGCGCGGAATCCCCAGGTCTTTGACCAGTCTGCGCCGCAGCGTGGTGACGACGCGACTCTCGCCCGCGATCCAGTAGTACGCCTGCGCCGCCCTCCCGTCACGACCCGTCTCGTCATGGCCCGTCCCGTCATGGCCCGAACCGGCATGGATCTCCTCGCCGAGTCCGGAGAAGGTCGGCGTCTCCCAGACCAGCGCGTCCGTGTCGGGTGCGTCGACGGCACCGTCCAGGTCGCCCGCGGACTCACCCAGATGACCCAGGACAGCCGCATGCAGCCGCACTCCCTGTCCCGCTCCCTCGCGCGGGAGCCAGTGCACCGCGACGCCCTCGGGCGCATCGATCGGCAGCGCGTCGTCGGGCTCGGGGATCTCGATGTATGCCGCTCCCGCCAGATCAGCGGGCGCGTCCTCAAGAATGCGGGCGATCGCGGGCGCGGCCGTCTCGTCGCCGGCCAGCAGCACACGTTCGGCCGCGCCCGGCATGTACTCCACTCCGCCGCCGTCGAGTCGCCCGCGGCGCGGTCCCACGATCAGCAACTCGTCTCCCACCGCCGCCGCTGCCGCCCACGACGAGGCCGGTCCGGTCTTGTCGGGCGCCAAGTGCAGGACGAAGTCGACGTCGAACTCCGTCGCGCCGCCGTCGTCGATCCGGAGGTCACGGATCGAGTACGTGCGCATCGCTCCCCTCCGGTCCTCGGGAATCGCCAGCCAGTCCTGATACCAGGTGTCGGAGTCGGACAACTCCGGGAGCTCACCGGCGGCCGGAGGGAAGATCAACTTCATCCGCTGGTCGAATGTGGCGCCGGGATTGCCGAACCCGGTGAGGCCGGCCCCGGTGAACGTGATACGGACGAAGTTCGGCGACAGCCGCTGCACGGCGCCGACGGCGGCACGCGTGACGCACAGCGGCGGCAGCGGGGTGGTCTCGGCGACAGGCATGGATCTCCAATCGGTGCGGTCGGCTACATCGACGAGCCGGCGCGGTTGACACGGATGAGCAGGTAGATGAGGAAGGGCGCACCGAGGACACCGGTCACGACACCGACCGGATAGCGGTGGCCGAGCGCGTATTGACCGACCAGGTCGCCCGCCAGTACCAGGGTGGACCCCACCAGCGCCGACGGGATCAGCGGTGAGGAACCGGGGCCGACGAGCCGGACCGCGATGGGGCCGGACATGAACGCGACGAAGGAGATCGGACCGGCCGCCGCGGTTGCGAATGCCAACAGCAGCACGGCTCCGAGGATGAAGACCAGACGCGCGGCATCGACGCGAGTGCCGAGACCTGCGGCGGAATCGTCACCCAGGGTGAGCACCGCCAGGTTCCGCGAGTTGACGACGAGTGCCGGCAGCAGCACCGCCATCGCGGCGGCCAGCGGCACCAGTTGCGGCCAGGAGGCGTCGGCGAGGCTTCCGGTGAGCCACTGCAACGCGGCCGCCACATCCCACTGCGATGCCTTGGCCAGCACGTACGAGACGAGGCTGCTGAGCATCGCCGCCACGCCGATGCCGATGAGGATCAGGCGTGTTCCGGCGAACCCTCCGGCGATCGACAACCCGTACACCGCCCCCACGGTGAGCAGTGCACCGACCAGCGCGGCCACCGACACCGCCGGTCCGGTGAGTCCGAAGACCACGATCGCGCCGACCGCCGACGCCGACGCACCCCAGGAGATCCCGATGATGTCGGGCGAGGCGAGCGGATTGCGCAGCAGAGACTGAAAAGTCACCCCGGCCAGACCGAAGGCGGCGCCGGTGAGCAACGCCGTCGCCGCTCGGGGAAGTCGCAGCTCGCCGACGGTGAACGAGGCGCCCGGAACCGTCTGCCCGCTCAGCACGCGCAGGACGTCGCCGAGCGGATAGAAGGTCTTGCCGACCATCAGACTGACGAACAACAGCCCGATCACAGTAAGAGCCAACACCCCGGTCACGAGCCGGGCGCGCCGAACCCGTGCACGACGGCCGGCGAAGAGGTCGAAGGCGGGAGATTCCGTCGCGGCGGTCACAGCGCACGCACCCGCTGACGACGAACTATCCAGATGAACACGGGCGCTCCGATGAGCGCCGTCACCACGCCGACGTCCACCTCGCTCGGTCGGGCCACGAGCCGGCCGACGACGTCCGACAGCACCAGCAGCCCGGCGCCGGCGAGTGCGGAGAAGGGCAACAGCCATCGGTGGTCGGCGCCGATTGACGCGCGGCATGCGTGAGGCACGAGCAGGCCGACGAATGCGATCGGACCGGCGATGGCGGTGGCCGCACCCGCGAGCACGACCGCCGCGATCCCGGTCACCAGACGAGTGCGGAACACGTTCTCCCCCAACGCTGTCGCGACATCGTCGCCGAGTGACAGAGAATTCATCCCGCGAGCGCATCCGAGCATCACGATCGCCCCCGCCGCGAGGAAGGGCGCGACCACACCGATGCGGTGCCAGTCCGCGCCTCCGACGCCGCCGACCTGCCAGTGCTGGAACTTCTGCATCACGTCGACGCGAGGGAGCAGGACTGCGCTGATGAGGCAGGTCAGCGCGGCGGCGGTGGCCGCGCCGGAGAGGGCGAGCTTCAGCGGCGTCGCACCGCCGAAGCCCATGGAACTGACCGCGTAGACGAAGACCGCGGTGGCGAACGCTCCCGCGATCGCCACGGCGATGTACCAGTAGGGGTCGGACATCCCGAAGGCCACGATGCCGGTGACGACGGCGAGCGAGGCGCCCGTGGAGATCCCGAGGATGCCGGGATCGGCCACCGGATTGCGAGTCACGGCCTGCATACCCGCGCCCGAGAGAGCGAGGGCCGCGCCGACCAGCATCGCCAATACGGTGCGCGGAATCCGTTTGAGCACCGCGGCTTCGGCGATGCCGTCCGATCCGCCGGTGAGCGCGCCCCAGATCTCTGCTGGACTCACCGCGCGTACACCGAAGGCCACCGAGACACCGAACAGGATGACGAGGAGGAGCGCGCCCGCGATCAGACTCCCGATTCGCACCCCGACGCCGCGAGCCGCCGATCGGTCCGGGACAGTGTCCCGTCGGGTGGGCGCGACCGCGGTCACTTGTCGGTCAGTCCCGCGGCCAGAGTGGAGAAGTAGTCGTCGATGCCCCACGGGATCGACAGCGGCGACGGATTCGCCATGGCGGCCAGCGGGGTCGCGTCCTTCAAGATCGCGACGTGCCCGGCAGCGATCGCGGGGATCTTCGACAGCAGCGGGTCGGCCTTCAGCCGCGCGACCGTGGAGTCGTCGCCGTAAGTCACGACCAAATCGACGTCACGGAACCGTTCGGCCTGCTCGGCACTCTCCTCGACGTAGAACTCGTCGGTCCCCGCGCTCTTCGCGGCCACCTCCGCCGGCGGCGCCATTCCGACGCTGTCGAGGAAGCCCTGCCGAGTGTCGTGCGTCGTGTAGAAGCCGATCTTGCTCAGATCGGTCGGGTCGAGGTACGCGAACATCACCTTGCGCCCCTTGAGCTCGGGATGCTTGTCGAGGGAGCCGATCACCTGACCGGTGAGCTTCTCGATCAACCGATCCCCCTCTGCTTGGAGCCCGATCGCTTTGGAGTTCATGCGGACCATGTCCTGCCAGGACGTGCCCCACGCGGTCTTCGGGTAGGCCACCACGGGTGCGATCTTCGAGAGCTTGTCGTACTCCTCCTTCGAGAGCCCCGAGTACGAGGCGAGGATGACGTCGGGCCGCGTGTCGGCGACCGCCTCGTAGTCGATGCCGTCGGTTTCGTCGAACAATTCCGGCGTCGGTGCACCGAGTCGCTTGAGTTCGTCCTCCACCCACGGCAGCACACCGTTGCCGTTATCGTCGCCCCACGCCGCCTTGCTCATGCCTACCGGGACCACGCCCAGCGCCAACGGCACCTCGTGATTGGCCCACGCGACGGTCGCCACACGCTCCGGCTTGCTCTCGATGGTCGTGGTTCCGTACACGTGCTCCACCGTCACCGGGAATCCTGCGCCCCCGGCACCCGATGATCCCGCCCCGTCGCCGGAGGAAGAACAGGCCGCCAGCGAGACGGTGAGGGCGGTCGCGAGAACGAGGCCGAGCAGTCGGCGAGGTGACATCAGCAGCACTTCCGAATTGTCGAATTAGGTCAGCCTATTATTGGCTAGGCTTCCCTAATGTAACAGGCCCGGTCGTTGGCTCAGAACAGGCCCGTGACCCGCGACACTCGGGTTAAGGTCCATCCGAACGCCCCGTCAGTTCGCATGTCTCACGACCGAATGGGAGCCCACCGAGATGATGAAATTCCTGCAGAACCTCGGCAAATCGATCATGCTGCCGGTGGCCGTCCTGCCGGTGGCGGCGATCCTCGTCGGTATCGCCAACTGGATCATCGGTATCAACGACGACAAGCCGAACGTCGTCACCTCGTTCCTGCAGACCGCGGGCCTTGCGGTGCTTTCGAACATGGCTCTGCTGTTCGCGGTCGGCGTGTCGATCGGTATGGCCCGCAAGTCCGACGGCACGTCGGCGCTCGCCGGTCTGGTGTCGTGGCTGGTCGTCACCAGTCTGCTGGCGCCCACGTCGGTGATGACACTCCTCGGCCGCGGGTACACGACGTCGATCGCCAAAGAGGGCGCGACCATCACCGAGGGCCAGAAGCTCGTCATGGACAACGGCCATCTGGCGATCCAGACCCCGGACGTCAACGAGGCCTTCGCACCCGGAGCGTTCCAGAACGCGTTCATCGGCATCCTGTGCGGCATCATCGGTGCGCTCTGTTACAACCGCTTCAAGGACGTCAAGCTGCCCGACGCGCTGTCGTTCTTCTCCGGTCGCCGGTCGGTGGCCATCGTGACGGCGGGAGTCTCCCTGATCGTCGCGCTCATCCTGCTGTTCATCTGGCCGCTCGTCTACAGCGGCCTCGTCTGGTTCGGTGAGCACATCGTCGATCTCGGCGCCGTCGGCACCGGGCTCTACGGCTTCTTCAACCGGTTGCTGATTCCGTTCGGACTGCACCACGCTCTGAACTCGGTGTTCTGGTTCGACGTAGCGGGGATCAACGACCTGAACAACTTCCTCTCGGGTGAGGGCACGTTCGGCGTGACCGGTCAGTACATGACCGGGTTCTTCCCGATCATGATGTTCGGCCTTCCGGGCGCCGCGCTCGCGATGTACACCACCGCGAAGACGACGCGGAAGAAGATCGCCTACGGCATCCTGCTCTCCGGCGCGGTCTCGTCGTTCTTCGTCGGCGTCACCGAACCGCTCGAGTTCGCCTTCATGTTCCTGGCTCCCTTCCTCTTCGTGATCCATGCGGTCTTCATGGGCATCTCGATGGCGATCTGCCAGCTTCTTCCGGTCCGAATGGGCTTCGGCTTCTCCGGCGGCTTCGTCGACTTGGTGCTGAACTGGAAGAACCCGATGGCCGAGAATCCCTGGATCATCATCGTGCTGGGCATCGGTTGGTTCTTCGTCTACTTCCTGGTGTTCCGGTGGGTGATCCTCAAGTTTCAGCTCAAGACGCCTGGGCGCGAGGACGACGAACCCGTCGACGCCGATGACGAGGGAGGCGTCTCAGCCGGGTTCATCGGCACCGCGGCCAAGTTCATCGACGCTCTCGGCGGCAAGGCCAACATCCTCGAACTCGACAACTGCGCCACCCGTCTGCGCATGGAGATCGACGACACGGGCAAGGTCGACGATTCCGCGCTCAAACGGGCCGGAGCTGCCGGCACCATGAAGCCCGGCGGCCATTCGGTGCAGGTCATCTATGGACTCAACGTCCAGTTCGTCAAGGACGCGATGGAGAAGATCATGTCCGGCGAGCTGGATCCGACGGCGGTCGAAGCCGCGGTGGAAGCAGTGGACGAGGCCGAGGCTGCCGTCGCCGAGGCGGAGGCCGAGGAGGGTGCCGCGCACGACGGCTCGACCGCCGTCCTGACGAAACCGGCAGCGAAGGTCATCACTCTGCAGCGCCCGCTCCAGGGGTACGCGGTCGACCTCTCGGAGGTCCCGGACAAGACCTTCTCCAGCGGCATGATGGGGCCGGGTGCGGCCGTCGTCCCCACGTCGGGCGAAGTGGTGGCCCCCGCAGATGCGACCGTCGTGACGGTGTTTCCCACCGGTCATGCCATCGGACTCCGATTGGAGGACGGCACGGAGGTGCTGATTCACGTCGGCCTCGACACCGTGAAACTCAAAGGCGACGGGTTCGAACCACTCGTGAAGGCCGGCGACACGGTCAGCGCCGGACAGCCGATTCTCAACGTCGATCTGGCCAAGATCCAAGCCGCGGGCTTCGCCACCGTGACCCCGGTGGTCGTCATGAACGACAAGTCCGCGACCGTCGAACTGACCTGACGGAGACTGCCGCGCGTGCTGGAATCATGCGCGGCGGCGGGTGCAGGTTCTGAGCTTGTCCGGCGTGGTGGATGGTGTTCAGGCGCCAGGGGTGGTCGGTGGTGGCTGGTCGCCAGGCCATGCGTCCGGCATCGGGCCCATCCGGGAGGATGATGGTCTCCCACTGTCCGCGTTTGGTGCCGACGGCGCGGTTGTGGCGCCCGCACGCGGCGCCGAGAGCATCGATGTCGGTGCGCCCGGCCGGGGTGACCCAGTCCGGTGCGTGATGGGCCTGGGTTTGCGCGAACGGGCGGTCGCAGCCGGGTGCGGTGCAGCCGCGGTCGCGGGCGAACAACGCCAACCGCTGCGCCTTACTCGCACACCGCGCACCGCGGCCTTGGTAGAGGACTTCGCTGGTGTGATTCCGGAAGACGGCCAGGTGCGGCACGGCGTCGGCGGCGAGCCGGACGAGTTCGCCGATCGGGATGCGGGTGCCGGTGGCAGTCAGGGCGATTCCGGCGTGGGCGGCGAGTTCTTGATCGGTAACGGTGATGACCAACTCGGCTGGTATCCGGTTCGGTGCTCCGAGTCCGCCGTGGGCGAGAACGTAATCACACAGGGCCAGCAACGCATCGTGTGTGCGCTGAGCGGCACTGCGCAGATCCCGACCCCGCGCCGCCGCCAAAGCCTCGGCGTCAATGCCGTCGGCGTCAATGGTTCCAGTGGGTGAGTCGGGGTCGGCGGGATTGTTCATCCCGGGCGCGGCCCAGGCGGTCAAGATCACCTCGAACTTCGCCCGCAACTCCGGAGTAATCGCGCCACGGACTCTGCTCATCAACTGGCGGTCTTGCGGGAGGATGGTGATTCCGCGTTGGCGTTGCCGGTCGACGTGATCACTCTCCTGCCCGTCCGGATCCAGATGGGCGAGCAGGCGGTCACCGACCTTGCCCAGATCATCGGGGTTCAGTCCGGCCGCTGCGTCGGCCAACTCCGCCTCGGCACGCGCTTTGACCTCCGGCGAGATGCAGCCCGGTACTTTCGCCAGCACCGCGGAGATCACCAACGCGTGTTCGGCGCCGACAGTCCCGGCCGCCACCGCTGCGGCGGTCGCAGGCTTCCGCGGAGGCAGAGTCTGCCCTTGAAAGTTGGAGAACTCACCGATCGCCTCGGCCATCCGCAGCCGTCGGCCCGCCTCGCGGGTTCCCAGCCGCAGCCCTTGCGAGAGGTACTGGTGCGGATTCAGATAGCCCGCGGTGCGGTGCGCGTTGCGATCGGAGACCTCCACCAGCAGCGCAGCGGAGACGCCGTCCCAGCGGCGCCGAATCCGTTCGGCGATCTGCGTGTGCGCCAACAGGTCCGGTTCGGTCTCCGGCGACAGGGAGGTCTCGGCGAGTTTGACCGCCGCGGCATCGATCAACGCCAACAACTCTGAAGGCCGGTCCGGCAGCGCGAGACCAGTGACACCTGTAACGATCGAAGCGCTCATCGCTGCCACCTCCCCCGAGTGTTTCAGCTGGTCAAGCCGTCTTTACCTGACTAACTGAAAGCTATCACCCGGGCGTGACAGAGATCACTGACGGCCGGCACGACTCACCTTCGCGACTTCGCCGCCTCGACGAACCTGCTGATCGCGGCCAGATCCTTGACGCCCGGCGCGGACTCGACGCCACTGGACACATCGACACCCCACGGGTGCGCTTGAGCGATCGCGTCCGCGACGTTGTCCGGAGTGAGTCCGCCCGCGAGCAGCCACTGGCCCGACAGTCCGCGGTCAGTGAGCATCGACAGATCCCAGCGCTCCCCCGACCCCGGCTTCGGCGCATCGAGAAGCAGCCGCTCCTCCCCGTACGCTCCGACCGTCAACGGCGGCTCGTGCACCAGCGATGTCGCGCGCCAGATCCGGCCGATCCCTTCCGCCGCCGCACGAAAGTCCGCTTCTCCGTAGCGACGCCCGTGCAGTTGCAGAACGTCGAAGCCGAGGTCGACGGCCAGGGCCGCGGCATCGACCGCGGGCTTGTCGTTGACGACGAGAACGATGTCCAGGCCGGGCCCTCCCGCGCTTCGTCCAGCGCGCACCACCGCGCGCGCCCGGTCGCGATCGACGGCACGGGGACTCGTCTCGTTCATCACCACACCGATCGCATCGGCTCCGGCCGAGACCGCCGCACCGACAGCATCCTCCGACGTCAGGCCGCACACCTTCACGTACATGCCGTCCATGCTAGCCACCGGGCGATTAGGTGACCGGCCGGTAACCCGTGCTACAGTGCGATAGAAATAAGCGATCGCTTAGAAATTTCCCGGCGGAGCGGAGGTCAACCATGGCGAAGCACTCGGCCGTCGACCCCGACGAACCGACGACCAAGTCCGAGCAGACGCGCAAGCGTCTCCGCGAGGGCGCGATGGCGTCCTTCTCCGAACTCGGTTTCCACGGCACGGGAACCCGGCACATCGCGACTGCCGCGGGAATGAGTCCCGCCGCGGTCTACGTGCACTACAGCTCGAAAGAGGAACTGCTCTTCGAGATCTCGCTCGCCGGCCACGAGGCGATCCTCCGGATAGTGCGCGATGCCGCGGCGGGCACGGACGATCCCGTCGAGCAGTTGCGCCGCTTCATTCGCGAGTTCGCGATGTACCACGCCGACCGGCACGTGAGCGCCCGCGTGGTGAACTACGAGCTCCGCGCACTCGAGCCCGACCACCGTGCGCAGATCGTCGACCTGCGCAAGCAGATCGAAGACGTGCTCGCGGCGATCCTCCACCGCGGCATCGACCAGGGAGTCTTCGACACTCCCGATCCGCGGATGGCGGCAGTTGCGATCGTCGGCAGCAGCGTCGACGTGGCCCGTTGGTTCCGCGACGGCGGCACCTGGTCGACGACCCAGGTGGCCGACTTCTACGCGGACGCCGCACTCCGCATAGCCGGAGCCAAGTCCTGAAACACCCGCAGCCCTACCCGCTGTGACCCATCGAAGAAGGAGGTGGCGCGATGCGCCGCGAAATCTACACCGAGGACCATGAAGCTTTCCGGGAGACGATCCGGGCGTTCATCGAATCCGAGATCGTGCCCGTCTACGACGAGTGGCTCGAGAACGGCATCGTGCCGCGCGACTTCTACCTGAAGATCGGCGAGCTCGGCGTCTTCGGCATCGAGGTGCCCGAGGAGTACGGCGGCGCGGGCGTGGACTCGTACAAGTACGAGGCCGTCCTGACCGAGGAGATGGCCCGCGCCGGCGTCAGCCTCGGCGGCTCCGCGGCACACATCCCGCTGTGTCTCCCTTACCTCCTCAAGCACGCCAACGAGGAGCAGAAGAAGCGCTGGCTGCCCGGCATGGCGTCCGGCGAGACCATGTTCGCCATCGCGATGACCGAGCCCGGCACCGGCTCCGACCTCGCGGGTATGCGCACCACCGCGAAGCTCTCCGAGGACGGCAGCCACTACGTCCTCAACGGCGCCAAGACCTTCATCACCGGCGGCGTCAACGCCGACCGCGTGATCGTCTGCGCACGCACCTCGGCTCCGAGCGAGACCGATCGCCGCTTCGGCATCACCCTCCTGGTCGTCGACACCAAGTCGGAGGGCTACGCCGTCGGACGCAAGCTCGACAAGCTGGGTCTGCGCACCTCCGACACCGCGGAGCTGTCGTTCACCGACGTCAAGGTCCCCGTGGAGGACCTCCTCGGCGAGGAGAACCAGGGCTTCTACTACCTCGGACAGCACCTGCCGCGCGAGCGCCTCTCGATCGCCGTCGGCGCGTACGCGCAGGGTGCGGCGGCGATCCGCTTCGCCAAGGAGTACACGCAGGAGCGTCAGGTGTTCGGCAAGCCCGTCGCCGCGTTCCAGAACACCAAGTTCGAGCTGGCCGCGTGCAAAGCGAAGGTCGACGCGATGGAAGCGGTCGTCGACCGCGCACTCGAGGCCTACGACAAGAACGAGCTGACCGCCGCCGATGCCGCGTCCGCGAAGCTGTTCTGCACCGAAGCCGCGGCCGACGTGATCGACCGCTGCCTGCAGCTGCACGGCGGCTACGGCTACATGAACGAGTACCCGATCGCCCGCCTGTACGCCGACAACCGAGTCAACCGGATCTACGGCGGTACCAGCGAGGTCATGCGCTCGATCATCGCCAAGGACATGGGTCTGTAAGGGGACATCCGACCTCCGACGCTCTAGTCTCGGGCGCGTGAGCCATCGACTGCCCGAGCCGGAGCCGAGAGACGACCCACCGCCGCGTGCGGAGCGACGCCGAAAGGCCGACGTTCCGCACGCGGCGGCGCATTCCGGCCATTCGCACGGCCATCATCACGGCGGCGGCGACCTCCCGGGCCAGCTGACTCGCTACGCGAAACCGGTGGTGATCGGACTGCTGTCCGTCGCCGCACTCGCCGTCGGCATCGGGATGATCGTGCTGTGGCCGGGCCACGCCGACCGCCCGATTCCCATGCAGTTCCGATCCGCCACGGGCGGTCCGATCCAGGTGTCCGATGCCGAGGTGATCTCGCAGATCAAGGCCGACTGCTCGTCACCGGCGACGGGCGTGGCGTCCGCGGAGTTCCCCACCGTCCCGACCACCGGTGGCCCGTGCCGGGCGTCGATCCTCAAGCTGACGTCGGGCCCTGACTCCGGGCGCTACACGGTCCTGATGATCGCGACGAACGCCGCTCAGTCTGCGGACGTCCCCGGTGCGCCGGCGGCCGACCCAGCCACCGCAGACGAACCACAGCCCGGGCAGCCCACGCTTGAGAAGGGCGACGCGATCCGCGTCAGTGCGATGCCTGGCCCGGACGGCCGCGCCCGCTACGGCTTCTACGACTACCAGCGGGGAACCGGCATCATCGTCTGGGCCATCGCCTTCGTGCTCGCGATCATCGCCGTCGCGACGTGGCGCGGCGCCCGCGCGATCGTCGGTCTGATCGTGGCCTTCGTGGTCCTCGGCTTCTTCACTCTGCCATCGATCCTCGACGGGCATTCCGTGGTCGGCGTGGCGGTGGTCTCGGCGGCCGCGATCCTGTTCGCCGTCCTCTATCTCGCGCACGGCTTCAATCTGCGGACCAGTTCGGCTCTGCTCGGCACGCTGGCCTCACTCGTCCTCGCGACCGTCCTGAGCCGTCTGGCGATATCGACGATGAGTCTCACCGGACTGTCTGCCGAATCAACCGCCAATCTGCAGTTCTACCAGGGCACCATCTCCCTCAACGGACTGCTGCTGGCCGGATTCGTGATCGGCACCATCGGAGTCCTCAACGACGTGACGATCACCCAGGCGTCGGCGACCTTCGAGCTCGCCGCGATTCCGGGACAGACCCGCCTCGGCGCATTCCGCTCGGCGATGCGCGTCGGGCGGGACCACATCGCCTCGACGGTGTACACGCTCGTCTTCGCCTATGCGGGCAGCGCCCTGCCCCTGCTCCTGTTGTTCTCGGTGGCGGCTCAGCCCTTCAGCTCACTGATCACCAGCGAGGAAGTCGCGATCGAACTGGCGCGCGCCTTCGTCGGCGGCATCGCTCTCGCGGGCAGCGTGCCGCTCACCACCGCGATCGCCGCCGCACTTGTGAGGCCGGGCGCACAGGCAACGGAGAAGTGAACGAGTTCACCTTGCACGGAAAGTGGTACTGACTAACAATCGTTAGCATGTCATCGATTCTCTACCGCGTCGGACGGTTCTCATTCCGGCACAAATGGTGGGTGCTCGCCACCTGGGTGGCCGCGCTTGTGATCGTCGCGGGAGCCGTCGGCGCACTGCAGCCGAAGTTCGCGCAGGACTTCGACCTGCCGGGCACGGACGGCGGCGTCGCGATGGAGCAGCTGCAGGAGAACTTCCCCGCGCAGAACAAGCAGCAGGAGGAACCGTCGACGATCGTCGTCGTCGCGGCGGACGACGGTCTCGCCCGCCATGCCGACGAGATTCAGTCGCTGGTCGCCGACCTCAAGACGCTCGACGAGGTTGACGCCGGGACGGTCTTCGACCCGCTCGCCGTCGCGGCCGCCAAACCGGAGATGGCCTCCGCCGTCATCGGCGACGGCGGCAAGATCGGGCTGATCAGCGTTCACCAGAAGATCAATCTGATGGACGTGGACGTCGCGACCAAGAATCAGCTGCTCGACGTGCTGGAGAAGCATCGCGGCGACGGCCTGAAGGTCGAGGCCACCGGCGGCGTCATGTCGGCGCAGGAGCCCGCGGGCAAGGCCGAGCTGATCGGCTTCGCCATCGCCTTCGTCATCATGATCATCGCCTTCGGCGCGCTCATCGCGGCCTTCATCCCGTTGGTGACCGGCATCGTCGGCGTCGGACTCACGATGATGCTGGTGACCCTCTCAGCCGAGGTCCTCTCCATCAATCAGGCCGCCACGGCGATCATCACCATGCTCGGAATCGCGGTCTCGATCGACTACGCACTGTTCATCGTCTCGCGCTACCGGTCCGAAGCCGCGCGAGGCGGTGACCGAGCCGACGCCGCGGGCCGCGCCGTCGGCACCGCCGGATCTGCGGTCGTCTTCGCCGGCCTGACGGTGATCATCGCGGTGGCCGCCCTGATGGTCATCGGTATCCCGATCATCACCCAGATGGGCCTCGGCGCGGCCGTGGCCATCCTCGTCGCCGTCCTGGCCGCGCTGACCTTCATTCCGGCGCTGCTGGGCGCCTTCGGTCGCTTCGCCTTCACACCCCGGATTCCGTGGATCAGGCACGCCGAGGAATCGAAGGACTCCGACTCCCTCGGAGTCAAGTTCGGCCGGACTCTGGTCAACAAGCCGATTCCGTTCGTCGTCGCCGGCCTCGCGATTCTGATCGTCGCGGCCATCCCGATCAAGAACATGACCCTCGGTATGGACACCGTCACCGACGACCAGGTGGCCGGACAGGAGTTGATGGCGAAGGGCTTCGGCGCCGGTGTCGCAGGTCCGCTGGTGGTGGTGATGCACACCGACGAGGGCACCATCGACGCGGCGGCGAACACCGCCGTCGCCAAGATCAAGGCGCTGCCCGGCGTCGCGGCGCCGGAAATGGTGTCCTGGACCGGCAATGGCCCGTCCCCGCAGAACCCGAACGCGGGCGCGGATTCGGCGATGATCATCGTCACGCCGCTCAGTTCGCCGTCCTCGCCGCAGACCCACGACCTGGTCGAGGCCATCCGCGACACCTCCGGAGCGGTCGAGGCACAGGGAGCGGAGATTCATGTCGGCGGCCAGACGGCGATCATGTCCGATCTCTCGGCGAAGCTCGACAAGGCACTGATCCCCTACCTCGTCGTCGTGGTGGGTCTGGCCTTCCTGATCATGATCGGGGTCTTCCGCTCCATCTGGGTTCCGCTGATCGGCACCATCGGTTTCGTGTTCTCGATGCTGGCGACGTTCGGCATCACCACGGCCATCTTCACCGACGGCACCTTCGGCCTGATCGACCACACCAAGCCGCTGCTGTCGTTCCTGCCGATCTTCCTGATCGGCGTCGTCTTCGGCCTCGCGATGGACTACCAGGTGTTCCTGGTGACCCGCATGCGTGAAGAGTTCATTCACGGCATGAGCGCGAAGGACGCGATCGTCGCCGGCTACCGCCACGGCGCCCGCGTGGTGGTGTCCGCCGCAGTCATCATGATCAGCGTCTTCGCCGCGTTCATGCTGTCGCCGGACACGACCGCCAAGATGATGGGCTTCGCCCTCGCGATCGCCGTCTTCTTCGACGCCTTCCTCGTCCGAATGGTCATCGTTCCGGGCCTGCTGGCGTTGCTCGGCAACCGCGCGTGGGGTCTGCCCCGCTGGCTCGACAAGCTGGTCCTCAACTTCGACATCGAAGGCGAGAAGGTCCGCGACCGCGGCCTGCCCTCGACCGAGACACCGGTGGCGGTGGGCGGCGACAGCCCCGAGCCGAGCCCGAGCGGGACGGCATAGAGTACGGACATGAACGACAATCCGACCGCCGCGGCCCCGAGGACCTCCTCGGGGCCGCGGCCCGGTTTACGCGAACGCCAGAAGGCCCGGACTCGGGCCGACATCCGGGCGGCAGCACTCGAGCTCTTCGACCGGAACGGCTACGAGGCGACCACCGTCGCGCAGATCGCCGAGGCGGCGAATGTCTCGCACACCACGTTCTTCCGCTACTTCCAGTCGAAGGAACAGGTCATCATCAGCGACGACCTGGATGACGAGCGCGACGCGATCCTCCAGGAGATCCCCGCCGGTCTGAGCCACTTCGGTCTCGTCCGCGAACTCATCACGCGGATGTACCGGATCGCGGAGAAGGACGAGTGGGCGGCCAATCCCGAACGGCTCCGGATTCTGCACAGTGAGCCGAGCCTGCGGGCGACGTACCAGTTCGAGTCCGACCGCGTGATCTCAGCGGCGACCGACTACTTCGCCGACTATCTCGGCGTCGCGCACGATGATTTCCGGCTCCGCGTGTTCGTCTCCGCAGTCTCTGGAGTGATGTTCCATCTCACCGACATCACCCGCACCGGCCTGGCCTCACTCGACGAATACCTCGCAGCCCTCGACCTGATGGAGCAGGGGCTGCCGGTCTGACGGGTCGGCTGTGGGTCGGCTGATGGGGCACCGGCTACCCGGTGCGGTCGGCGCCCCGCTCGAGACCGGTATCTCGGCCGCGTCCGCAGTACGCTGAATCCGTGGGTGGCGTGATGGGTGCGATCGGACACTACTGGTGGTTGATCTTCGTCTTCGGCGGAACGATCGGCGGTGCCGTACGTGCGCTCGGGGCATGGAACGAGCGTCGCGCCGAGCGACGGCTCGAGCGCTACCGCCTGCGGCAGGAGGCCAAGGTCGCGCTCGCCCGGGCCCAGAGCCGGGCCCGGGTGGATGCCGAATCGCTCGAGCGCGATCTGCGTCGCGCGGTCACCGAGCACCAGACCACCGACGATCGATGGTTCGGGTACGAGACGGATCTGGCGACCATCCTCGACTACCCGATGCTCGTCGACCTGCGCGAACCGCTGACCGCGGAGTTCCATCGCGCGCGCAGCCGCGCCGAACTGCTGCGTCCGTCTCCCGACGACACCTCACCCGAGGCCGTCGAACGCTATCGCGACGCCGTCCACGATTACGCGACGGCACTCGACGTGGCCGAGAAGGAGGCGCGCAGGCGCAGGCGCGGCGATTTCAATCCGGCCGAGCAGGAACGTCTCGCCCGTGCCCAGCGGCTGCTGAATCTGGCGGGCGACGAGGCTGCGAGTCCGCAGGAACGACAGCAGGCTTATGCTCGGGCGCGGCGGGAACTCGACGGGCTGATCGACCTCCCCGCGGCCGGCGCCGCGGAATTGGAGCAGCGGCTGCGCGTCGCATTGGAGGGACCGGCCCGCCCCGACAGTTGAGGACGCCGATGACCAGTGCTGACCGATCCGATTCGACCATCGGGCCGTATCGGCTCGTCCGACTCCTCGGCCGCGGCGGGATGGGTGAGGTGTACGAGGCGATCGACACTGTCAAGGACCGGACGGTGGCACTCAAACTCCTGCCTCCCGGCCTCGCCGGCGACGACGCCTTCCGAGCGCGCTTCATGCGCGAATCACAGACCGTCGCCAGGCTGAACGACCCGCACATCATTCCGATCCACGACTTCGGTGAGATCGACGGTCGGCTCTTCCTCGACATGCGGATCGTGCACGGTCGCGACCTCCGCGCGCGGATCGACGACGGTCTGCGCGATCCCGGCCTGGCCGTCCATGTGATCGAACAGGTCGCTGCGGCGCTCGACACCGCACACGCCTCCGGTCTGCTGCATCGAGACGTGAAGCCCGAGAACATCCTGCTCGACGGCCGGGACTTCGCGTACCTCGCCGATTTCGGACTCGCCCAAGCCGCCGGTCAGACTCGTCTCACGTCGACGGGAATGGCGATCGGTTCGTTCGCATACATGGCGCCCGAACGGTTCGGCTCCGAGACTCCGGTCAGCCCGCGCAGCGACGTGTACGCCTTGGCATGTGTCCTGTACGAGTGCCTCACCGGTTCCACGCCCTATCCGTCGACGAGCATCGAACAGGTCATCGCCGGCCACCTGAGCCGTCCGGTGCCACCCACGGGCACACCGTTCGACGCCGTCATCGCCGCGGGCACCGCCAAAGACCCGGCCGACCGAATCGCGTCCGCGGGTGCGTTCGCCGCTGCCGCCCGAGCGGCCCTGACCGGGCAGCGCCCCGCGGCGCCGATCCCCGCGGCGCCGATTCCCGCGGCACCCATTCCCCCGCACGCGCCGACAATGGTCGCTCCGAAACCGGTGCCGACACCGACGACCGCACCGCGATCGAGCCGCGCCCGAAACGGCGTCATCGCCGCCGGCGTGGCCGCCGTGGTCCTCCTCGCCGCTGGGACGATCGCCTGGCTCTACTCGTCTGGAACCGGCGGTCCCGATACGGCCGCGGCGACCAGCACCCTCAAGCCCGCGCCGGTCACCCAGACTGCGACGGTCGGAGGCACGGGGACGGTCGACGGCACGGGCGATCGATCGGAGTCCACACTGACCGAATCGGCTCACGCGGAGCCGACGCCGGTCGACGAAGTCAGTCCCGTCCCCGGCCTCGGCGCCGGAGATCTGGGCCTGCCGACACCGATCAGCCGGCCGTCGTGCAACGGGCAGGCCGTCACCGTCGTCTACAACGCGGTCACGCCGGGTGCATATGCGGCTGAGATCGCCGCGGCGCTCGCCCGGTACCCGGGTGCCGCCTATCTGCGTACCGATCACTCCTGCGCATCGCTCAAACAGTCAGAGAACGGGAACCCCGTCTACGCCGTCTACTACCCCGGTTCGTCACCGGCCGCCGCATGCGCCACCACCTCGCGCCTCGGCGGCGGAGCGTACACGCGACGTCTCGATGACGTGACGCCCGTCGGTACCGACATCTGCTGAGGAGTCAGCGCGTCACCGATTCACCGGAACCCGCCACGACCTGCGGCGATGCACCCCGGCCCGACTCGAGTCGCCGACCGGTCGAAGGCGTTCACCTTGAGGCGTTACCATCCTGCTGTGCTGGAAGATCTCAACAAGAAGGCCAAGAAGGCCGGACTCCACGTCGCCGACGCGAAGAAACGTGACCGTTACAGCATCCGAAAGGTCAAGAACGGCAAGCTCGTGGCCAAGAATGTCGACGCCGAGGAAGCTCTCCGAGTCATCAAGCAGTACAAGTGAATCCGATGTTGCACGCCGTCCGTAGCGCCCTGCTGAATCCGCCGCAGACCCTCGATGAACTCCGGCACATGCTCGGTGGGCGGCAGCGCGACCTGCACGGCGCCACCGTCGTCATCACCGGCGCTTCCTCCGGGATCGGTGAATCCGCGGCGCGGCTGTTCGCAGCGCGCGGCGCCACGGTGATCGCCGTCGCACGACGGCCCGATGCTCTCGACGCGGTATGCGACTCCATCACCGTCGACGGCGGCACGGCCTTCCCGGTCACCGCGGACCTCTCGGATCCCGACGACGCCAAACGCCTCGCCGACGAGATCCTCGCGCGGTTCGGCGTCCCCGACATCCTCATCAACAACGCCGGGCGCTCCATCCGCCGATCAGCCCTCGACACGGTGGAGCGCTTCCACGACTACCAGCGCACGATGGCCCTCAACTACTTCGGGCCGGTCCAACTCGTTCTCGGCCTGCTGCCCGCGATGGTCGACGCCGGGCGCGGACACATCATCAACGTCGTCACCTGGGGTGTCAGTGCCGGCGCGATGCCCAAGTTCAGCGCGTACCACGCGTCGAAGGCCGCGCTGGCCGCCTTCGGCCGGTCGCTCGACGCCGAGTGCCGGGGCACCGGAGTGGCTGTCACCAATGCCGGGTTCCCGCTCGTCCGCACTCCGATGATCGCACCGACCGCCGACTACGCCGACGCCCCCGCTCTGACCAGCGATGAGGCAGCGGCCTGGCTGATCCGCGCCGCCGACACCCGGCCCGCGGAACTCTATCCCCGGTACGCCCTGGTGCTGCGCGCCGTGGCCGCCGTGTCACCGCGGCTCGCCGGCCGGCTGACCGCCGGTCTCGGAATCTGACGGCTCGCGCGGCCCGCGTCGGTCAGTCGGGCGGCGTCCGGCCCTCGGGACGGTGCGCTGCGATCCACTCGGTCACATCGCGCAGAACGGCGTCGTGCTCGGGCTCATTGAAGATCTCGTGTGCGAGTCCGTCGTAGATCTTCACCGTGACGTCGCCGCCGGCGAACCTCCCGACCATTCGGGTACCCTCCGGATTCGCGAGCGTGTCGCCGCCGCCGTGCAGCGCGAGCGTCGGCGTCGTCAGACTCGGCAACCGATCCGGGAATGTGGCCATCGTCGAGATGAGGGCGCCCCCGAGACCCGCCGGGATCTTCCCGTGCCATACCAGCGGATCGGCCTCATACGCTGCGACCACCTTCGGATCGCGGCTGACCGCCGACGCGGGCAGTGCGGTAGCCGGCAGTCGCGGCACCAGCCTGCCGATCACCGGGGCCAGCCTGACCATGAAGCCGGGGAGATCGTCGCCCGGCACGAGTGCGGCCCCCGACAGCACCAGCCCGTCCAGAACGCCGGGATGCTCGAGCACGTAGTCGAGTGCGATCGCGCCGCCCATGCTGTGCCCGATCAGGAAGGTGGGGCCGTCGCCGCGGTCGGTCTGCTCGATGACCGTGTGCAGGTCGCTGGTGAAGTCGCGGAAGTCCGTCACCCCGAGCCGTCTCCCGCCCGATCTGCCGTGTCCCGCATGATCGGGAGCGACGACCACGTAGCCGAGGTCGGTGAGCCGTTGCGCGACGTGCCGATAACGTCCGGCGTGCTCCCCGAGACCGTGCGAGATGACGACGACGCCCACCGCCCCGGACTCGGGACGATGGACGTCGTAGACGATCGAGACGCCGTGGACGCCTGCCACGGACAGCGTTTGAGATCTCACTCCATCATTCTGCGTTACGCCGAGTGCCGACCGCGAGCTTTCCGTTCTCGAACAGCAGCGGATACAGCACGCCGCCGATCAGGCCGCCGATCAGCGGAAACACGAAGAACGCCCACAGCTGGCCGGGCGCGCCGTCGCCGTTGAAGAACGCCACACCCATCGACCGCGCGGGATTCACCGAGGTATTCGAGATCGGGATCGAGATCAAGTGGATCAGGGTCAGCGTGAGGCCGATCGCCAACGGGCCGAAGCCCTTCGGCGCGCGACCGTCGGTGGCGCCCAGGATGACGATGATGAAGAAGGCGGTGAGCAGCACCTCCGCGATCGCGACCGCGGCCAGAGAGTAGCCGCCGGGAGAGTGATCGCCGAAGCCGTTCGCCGCCATGTTTCCGGTCGCGTCCCAGCCGGGCTTGCCCTGTGCGATACCGAATATCGCGGCACCCGCGATCAGACCGCCGACGAGCTGCGAGATCCAGTATCCGGGGACGTCGCGCCACGGAAGTCGCCCGCCGACTGCGGCCCCGAGAGTGACGGCGGGGTTGAAGTGCCCGCCGGAGATGTGACCCACCGCGTACGCCATGGTGACGACCGTGAGACCGAAGGCCAGTGCGACGCCGAGGAAGCCGACGCCGACCTGGATCTGCATCACGTCGCCGCTGTCGTTGGTGGCGTCCGCGACCTGTTTTGCGGCGAATACCGCGGTACCCGCGCCGCCGAATACGAGCCAGAATGTTCCGAACAGTTCAGCCAGCCATTTGGCCGGAGTGGAGACGGATTCCGTCATAGGGCCCTCCTCGTTCGATGTCCCCTTGTCGGCGACACTACGAGATCTCGGCCACAATCGGACGAATCGTGTTTCAGCTGAGACCAATTCGCGATGCGATGCCCCGGCCCATCGCCTCGATCGTGTGCCCCGCGTTCTCGATCATCTCGATCGGCCGGAACGCCGGTTCCGCCACGGCGACGATGGTCTCGACACGTCCGACGACCTTCTCCAATCGCACCACCACGGCGGCCATCCGGCCGACGGTCTCGTCGACCTTCGAGAGGGTGGTGTTGAGCTCGTCGAGGGTCACGTTGAGCTTCTCGATCGTGGAGTCCAGACCGTCGATCGTCTTGCCCATCGAGCCGAGCACCGGCCCGACATCGCCGAGGATGCCCTCTACCTGATCCACCGTCTGATCTGCGTTGAGAGCGGCCTGAGCCAACTTCCGCAGACGCTGACGATCTCCGCCGCGGGACGGGCGGTCGACGATCGGATTGATAGCCATGACTGCGAGTATGACGGGTTCTTCGCGGAGATGGAACAAATCTCGGCACGATGGCGTTTCAGATGAGTGAAGTCGTTCAAATCTGAACTACTCATCCGATCAGGAGGACGCCATGCCCGCCGTCACCGCAGACACCTCGACCCTGCCTCGACTCTCGGAGACCACACCGACCAGCACCGACCGCACCGTCACCGGCATCACCACCGGCCCCCGCGGCTACGAGGGCGAGGGCTTCCCGGTGGTCCGCGCCTTCGCCGGAGTGCCCGCGCATCGCCTCGACCCGTTCGTTCACATGGACCAGATGGGCGAGGTGGAGTACGAGCCGGGCGAGCCGCGCGGCACCGACTGGCATCCGCATCGGGGATTCGAGACGGTCACCTACATGATCGACGGCCGTTTCCAGCACCAGGATTCCACCGGCGGCGGCGGGCTGATCGAGAACGGCGCCACCCAGTGGATGACGGCGGGCTCGGGCATCCTTCACATCGAGACCCCACCGGCGGAGCTGGTCGAGTCCGGCGGTGCCTTCCACGGCATCCAGCTCTGGGTGAACCTGCCCGCAGCCGACAAGTTCCTGACCCCGCAATACCAGAACCTCGAGGGCGGACAAGTCGAGTTGCTCGCCTCCTCCGACGGCGGCGCACTGGTGCGCATCATCGCCGGCGAGATCGACGGCCACCACGGTCCCGGGTCCACCCACACACCGATCACCTTCGCCCACGCAACCGTCCAGCCCGGGGCTCGGCTGTCGGTGCCCTGGCGCACCGACTTCAACGCGCTCGTCTATGTTCTCTCCGGGCGCGGTCGGGTCGGCGCCGAACAACGCCCCATCGAGGGCGGACAACTCGCGGTGCTCGGCGCCGGCGATCGGATCGCCGTCTCAGCGGACGCCGCTCAGGACTCGAACCGCCCGGCTCTGGAGGTCCTGCTGCTCGGCGGTCGCCCCATCCGCGAACCCGTCGTCCAATACGGACCGTTCGTCATGAACACCCGGCAGCAACTGATCGAGGCGATGGAGGACTACCGGGCCGGACGATTCGGCCTCATTCCGCCGAACGCCCTGATGCCGCACGTCGCACGATGACCGATCCAGCCGCCCGGGCGGCGTGGCGACTGTTCATCGAGAACTCCGCGCGACTGCAGACCGAACTCGACCGGCGACTGCGATCGTCCGCGGGCGTGTGTCTGGCCGACTATCACGTGCTGCTCCTGCTGCACGAATCTCCCGACCGCCGACTGCGGATGAACGAACTCGGTCGGCGCATGGTGTTCTCCGCGTCGCGGCTGTCGTATCAGGTGGACGTCCTCTGCCGTCGCGGCTGGCTGCGCCGGGAGAACGCCGCCGAAGACCGTCGCGGCAGCTATGCGGTCCTCACCGAGGACGGTGCCGCGGTATTCGAGGCCGCGGCCCGCGTCCACGCGGCCGACGTCGACGAACTGTTCTTCCATGCCATCGGCGACGACGACGCCGCCGCGCTCGCCGGTGTGATGCGCCGCCTCGCCGACCACCTCGACCGAAATGAGAACCGATGACTGTCACCGTGATCCCCGCCGCCGATCGCCATTTCTGGGCCAACGAATGGCTCAGCTCCCGGCAGTCGTTCCCGGGAACGGGCAACTTCGACATCTTCGCGAACGCACACGGCGTGCTCGCGATGCACAACGACGACGTCGTGGATCCCGGCGAAGGGCTCGACGCCCATCATCACCAGAACATGGAGATCGTGACCTGGGTGGTCGAAGGCTCGCTCATCCATCGGGATTCGCACGGTCACACGGTCACTCTCGAAGCGGGTCAGGCCGGAGCCATGACGGCCGGGCGGGGCATCACCCACTCCGAGCGCAACGCCGCCTCGCGCGCGTCGGGGCGACGCCTGCGGGTGATCCAGATGTGGGTGCCACCGCATGCCGATGAACTGGAACCCGACCACGGCTACCGCGACTTCGGCTCCCGGCTTGCCGCGGGCGACCCGGTGGTCGTGGCGTCCGACGACCGCAGCACGCCGGATCCGACGCGTTGACGATCGCCAACAGGTACGCCGCCCTGCACGTCGCGCGCCCGCGTCCGGGACGGGCGATCACCCTGCCGGCCGCCCCGTTCGCCCACCTGTTCGTCGTGCGCGGCGAGGTCTCCGCGAGCAGCCGCGAGCTCCCCCGGGCCCCGATCGCCGAAGGGGACGCCGTGCGGTTCACCGACGGCGGCGAGGTCACGCTGGAAGCGGGCACTGACGCCGAGATCCTGTACTGGGAGATGCACGCGAGCTTCGACGCGGCTCGTCCGGCGTGAGAACGGCCCGCGTGCCATCCTGGAGGACATGAGCCTCGTGGACCTCACCCCGGAAACTCTGGCCTCCCGCGTCGACGACCTGATGGATCGCGCTCGCGCCGACCTGGCACAGCTGGTCGCGTTCCCCTCGATCCACATCGATCCCGCTCGCGCCGATGCGAGCCGGGCCAGCGCAGAATGGGTGGCGCGGGCTTTCTCCGAGCTCGGCTTCGACACCGAGGTCATTGTGACCTCCGACGGCTCGCCCGCCATCGTCGGTCATCGCGCCGGCCCCGCAGGCAGTCCCACGGTAGTCCTCTACAGCCATCACGACGTCCAGCCCGCGGGCGATGAATCCTTGTGGCGGACACCGCCTTTCGAACTCGTCGAGGACGGTAGACGGTGGTACGGGCGCGGCAGCGCCGATTGCAAGGGAAACGTGGTGGCTCACCTCACCGCGCTGCGCGCCCTCGGCGACGGGGCCGCGTGCAACGTGCGGTTGATCATCGAGGGCTCGGAGGAGGCCGGGGGCGAGGGACTCGATGAACTCGTCCGCACCCGCCCGGACCTGTTCGACGCCGACCTGATTCTGATCGGCGACACCGGGAACATCGCGGTCGGTGTCCCGACCCTCACCACCAGCCTGCGCGGCGTCGTGAACGTGAAGGTGACCGTCTCCGCTCTGGAGAACGGCGTCCACTCCGGAGCTGCGGGCGGCCCCGCGCCCGACGCGATGGCGGCGCTCGTCGCCGGACTCGCGTCGCTGCGCAACGCTGCGGGCGATACCACGATCGACGGTCTGCGCAGCGACCAGAAGTGGGAGGGCTTCGCATTCACTCCCGAGCAGTTCCAGGAGACGGTCGGCGCACTGCCCGGCACCGAGGTCCTCGGCAGCGGCACGCCTGCCGACATGGCGTGGGCCCGCCCCGCGGTCACCGTGATCGGGCTCGACGCTCCGAGCACGGACGAGTGCGCTGCGGCGATCATGCCGACCGCCGCGGCGATGCTCAACCTGCGCGTGCCGCCCGGCACCGATCCGCGGGAGTCGTACGAGTTGCTCGTCGCTCATCTGCGCAAGCACATCCCGTGGGGTGTGCGCGTGGATTTCGAACCGGACGCCTTCGGGGGTCCGTTCTCCGCCGATCCGACCGGTCCGGGCTACCGGCAACTCATCGATGCGATGTCGACCGCGTACGACGGTCTGCCGGTGCAGTTCTCCGGTCAGGGCGGATCGATTCCGCTGTGCACGGTGCTCGCCGAAACGGTGCCGCGCGCAGAGATCGCGCTGCTCGGAGTCGAGGAACCGATGTGTGCGATCCACGCTCCCAACGAGAGCGTCGACCCCGGCGAGATCCGTCGCACGGCCCTCACTGAGGCGATTCTCTTGAGTTCGTTCGGTCGCTGAGCCGCCCGGGGACACGCCGGGGACGCAGCCGGGTTCAGCGCACCGGATTCGCAGCCGGCGGGCACTGCCCGGCCGGCATGTTCTTCAGGTTTCGCTGCACCCAGTCGCCCAGGCGAGTCAGCATGGCGGCACCGTCCTCGAAACGTCCGCTCGCGGGGACGGCCACCAGGCTCACGCCGACCCGGCCACGAGGCGTGGTCGCGACGGCGAGTTGCCGCACGACGTACTTGCCGGTCGCGTCCGACACCGGGCCCCAGCCGCCCTTCACTGCCGTCTGAACGCCCTTCTTCCCGTTCGCCAGCCCCCACCGCTGATTCGGTCCCACCGAACTCATATAGGCGAGGACCGGATCTGATCCGGCCAGGCAGGGCAGATTCGCCGCGAACACCGATTGATCGGTGGTCGCCCACTGGGTGGCGCCGGGATAGCTCGCGGGGCGGCTCAGCTCGGACGAGATCCGCGTCCGAGAGTCACCGCCCTCGCGCAAGACCGCACTGACGGCGTCGATTGCCTGTCGCGTCGAGCCGAGTGAATCCCAGATCGCCTCGGCCGAAGCGTTATCCGAGTCTCGGATCGACTTGGTCTCCATCGGCTCGAGGCCGGCGACGTGGGCCCGTTCCGCGGCCACCGCAACCGGCGCCTTCAGCGTCGACCACGCCCGCGCCGTCCGCACCGTTCCGAAGAACAGCGGCTCACCGGTTCCCGTCGCGGTGACGGCGAGACCCACGCGCCCAGGATTCGCCTTGACGATGCTCTTGCTGAGCTTGTCGAAGCTCTTACCCAGGTCGACCGGCGGCGGCGGACTCGGAATCCCCGGAATCGCGGGCAACGGCGGAAGCACATTCGGCAACGGCAGCGGCGGTGCGGCCTGCGCCACCCCGCTACCCGCGGCCGTCACCGCAACCGCCGCGCAGACTGCCGCACACCATCGAACCATTCGCAACACAAGCACCTCTTGCAACATTGACAACTTCAGTCACATTAGTGCAGGGCAATCGCCACCGACAACGTCGTACCGCAGACGCAATCGCAGCGTTGCGGACGTGTTACCGGGGCGGCGGTGTCAGACGGCGGAAGTCACGAGGGGCACCGTCCACCGGGCAGCGCCCCGAGGTGCTTCGACAGCCACTGGGCGACACCGTCGAGCACCTGGGTTCCGGGCTCCATCGATCCCGCCGACGTCTGGGTGCTCATCGCGACCCCGACCTGCCGGCCGTCGCGCAGCGTGAGCAGACCGATCTGGCGGACCAGGTAGCCGCCGGAGACACTCGGTCCCCAGCCGCCCTTCACCGCGGTCTGGCGGCCCGGTACGGACTCGAGCCCCCATTGCTGGTTGCCGGCGACGTTCCGCATCAACGAGACGATCCGCCCGGTGTCGGGCAGGCACGGCAGATGCGCCGAGAACACCGCCGCATCCGCCAGACGCCACGTGGTCTGCCCGAAGACCGTGAACTCCGGGCGCAACCGGCGCGAGGGCACCGTGGTGTGTTCGTCGCCCCCTTCGCGCAGTACGCGCGTCACGGCCGCCGCGGCCTCCGCCGGCGACCCCAGCGACGCCCACAGGGATTCAGCGGCGGCGTTGTCGGAGGCCACGATCGCGGCCGTCTCGGCGTCACTCGGCCCGTTCTTCCGCTGCGCGGCAACAGCCAGAGGCACCTTGATCGTCGACCACGCGACCTGCGGTGACTGGTCACCGAAGGTCATCGCCGCACCGCCGCCGACCGGAACGAGAGCGAGCCCCACGGGAGCGGCCAGCGTCTTGGCCATCGCGTCGAAGCTCGCGGTCAACGCCGCATCGGTCGTCGCCGCCTCGGTGCGCGACGCCGGGCCGACCGGGGCGGACGACGCAACCGGTGAGCCCGCGGTCTCGGTCACCACGACGGTGGCCACCGCGTGTCCGTCGCCGTCGGACGTCCCGCACGCCGCGGTCGGGACCAGGCACGCCACCGCAGCCGCCACCGCAGCCGCCCGGCGTACCGCGGTCCGCCTCGTCACCGCGATCCGCCGAGTCAGAAGATCACCACTACTGCGTTGTTGCCTCCGCGGCACACCACTACTCCATCCTCTGGATTGCACGACATCGTGTAGCTGCGACCGGTCACCGGGCTGTCCGCCACCACTGTCCGAGCCTGTCCCTTCGGCCCGGCCGCGAGATAGGCCGACTTCACGTTGAACGCGAACTCACAGCTGGTGACGCTCGAGGCGACGCCCACCTCCGAATCGCAGTTCGTGGTACCCGGCGGAGGGGTGGCCGCGACAGTGGTCGGCGGCACGGTGGTGGTGATGGTGGTCGACGACGGTGCCGCGGTCGTGCCGGCGCCGCCGGAGTCACGGAAACCGAACCAGTAAACACCCAGACCGATCAACGCCAGCACCAGCAGACCGATCAGCGCCCCGAGCACGACGGGCAGCGCGCGACCGTCGCCGTTCGGCTGCGGCGGATAGTACTGCTGGGGTTGGGAGAACTGGGTCTGCGCGAACTGGGGCTGGGAGAACTGGGGCTGGGAGAACTGGGCCTCCGGGTAGGCCTGCGATTCCGGCAGCGGCGCCGTCTGCGGGCGGGCCCCGAGGACCGTCGGATCGTAGGCTCGAGGACCCGTCTGCACGGACGTGGTCGGCGCGGACGCACTGTCCGGCCAATGCCCCTCGAGCGCGGCCCGAGCGGCCGCGGCCATCTGTCCCGCCGACCCGAATCGCGCTGCGGGATCCTTCGCCAGACCCCGAACCACCACGGCGTCGAGCTGCGGCGACACCGAAGGCGCCGACTGCCGGGGCGAGGGCACCTCGTTCATCACGGTGGCCCGCACGATCTGGCTGACCGTGGCCCCCGGGAACGGCGGCTTGCCGGTGAGTGTCTCGAAGAGCACCGCGGCGAGCGAGTACACATCCGACATCGCACCGGACGGAACACCGTCGAGTTGCTCCGGCGCCATGTACGCGAGCGATCCGATCGCGGTCCCGGCCTGAGTGAGCCGCGTGTCCGCCGCCTGATGCGCGATGCCGAAGTCGACGAGGTAGGCGAAGTCGGTGGCCGTGACGAGGATGTTCTCCGGCTTCACATCACGGTGCACCAGTCCGACCGAGTGAGCGGCGTCGAGCGCCTCGGCGATCTGCGAGATCAGCCCCACCGCGTCGGCGGGCGCCATCGGGCCGGTCCGACGCAGCCGCGACCGCAGATCCTCGCCGTCGACGAGCCGCATGTCCAGGTAGAGGACGCCGTCGATGGCACCGTAGTCGTGAATCGGAATGATGTGCGGCTCGCCGAGCCGTGCGACGGCCTGCGCCTCGCGCCGGAAGCGCTCCTCGTACGTCTCGTCGCCCGCGAAACGCTCATGCAGCAGCTTCACCGCCACCTCGCGGTCGCGCACCGTGTCGTACGCCCGGTACACCTCGCCCATGCCGCCGTACCCGAGAAGAGCGTCGAGCCGGTAGGGCCCGAACTGCGTGCCGACCCGAGAACCCTGTTGTGCCATGCGGACTATCCTTCCTCATCCCTCCGACAGGGCGTGCCGGGAAGGTCCGAATCTCAGCGAGAGGGCCTCCACGCCGACATGCCGAGGAAGACCATCACCAGTTGTTTCTCGGCGCGTTCGACCAGCGCGCGCTCGGTGGACTCCCTGCCGTCGCCGTCGAGAAGCTCGGCCACCGTGGTCATCATGATCGTGACGATCAGATCGGCGGCGACTTCGAGATCGTCCACGCCCCAATCCGCGAGCGCGGGAACACGGGCCAGGTCGATCGCCAGTTCACGCGAGAACAAGCGCAGTTCGGTCGCGATCGCCCGGCGCACCTCGGCGACGCCGCCGTGGCGTTCACGCACCAGGAAGCGGAACTGCGCCTCGTCGCCGTGGACCTTCTTCAGCAGGGTCGACAGCGACTCGCGCGCGGTCGGCATGCCTCGCCCGGCCAGATCCCGTCTCGCCTCCCGCAAGGCGCCGCGCAGCACCCGCATGGCGTCTTCGACGAGTGTCACGCCGAGGTCTTCCATCGACGCGAAATGCCGATAGAACGCGGTGGGGACGATGCCCGCCCCGCGCGCCACCTCACGCAGGCTGATGCTTCCGAAAGAACGGTCGTCCACCAAGTCGATCGTGGTGTCGAGCAGCGCCTGCCTGGTCTGCTCCTTCTTCTCCGCACGACTGCCTCCGGACCCCGGCCGCGACCGCTTCGCGCGCACCTTGCGCGGCGTCGTGCCTGGTGAGTCGGGAGAGGAAGTCACAAACCCGAGTCTAGGCGGTCGGGATCGGCGCCCGGTCCCGCGGTGGGCGAGCGCACGTGACGGCAGACACACCGGCAATGCCTTGACACCCCGGCGCGGTCATATGTCATGCTCGTTTGTGTACAGACGTTCACTGAAAGTGAACGACGATCCTCAAAGGAGGAACGATGGCCAGCAAGATCGCCCGCCTCGTCGAGACGATTGTCGAGGCGACCGCCACCCCGTACCCCGTCGATCGTTACCTGGAACTGATCGATCCGATGATCACCTGGCGCGACACACGCGCCAAGGTCACCGACGTCCGCCTGCAGACCGACCGATCGGTCACCCTCACCCTGCGCCCCACCCGCCAGTGGTCAGGCCATCGCGCAGGGCAGTACATCGAGGTCAGCGTCGTAGTCGACGGCGTCCGCCACCGTCGGTTCTTCTCCCCGGCCAACGCCGAGCAGAAGGCCTCGGAGATCGAGTTGACCGTGACCGCGCACTCCGGCGGCTTCATCTCCCGCTACCTGCGCGAGCAGACCCGCCCCGGGACGGTCCTCACCCTGAGTTCGGCCACCGGAGAGTTCGTCCTCCCCGACGTCCGCCCCGACCGGACCGTGCTCGTCAGCGGCGGCAGCGGGATTACACCTGTCCTCTCAATGCTGCGGACACTGATTGTCGAAGGACACGACCGCCCGGTCACCTTCGTGCACTATGCGCGCACACCGGAGGACGTTCCCTACCGCGCGGAACTCGACGCGCTCGATCGCACCCTGAACCACGTTGACGTGCGACTTCACTACACCCGCACGGATACTCCCGAGCACTTCCACGACGACCACTTGGACGGCGTCGCCGACGTCGACGGTGCACAGGTGTTCCTGTGCGGACCCCCGGCCCTGATGAACGCGGTTCGCGAGTACGCGGACCGGCGCGACCTGGCCGACCGACTGCACACCGAAGCATTCACCGTCGACACCTCGCCGGTGCTCGACCCCGACCAGCCGATCACCGGCGACGTCACTTACACCGCGTCGGACGTCACCACACCGAACGACGGTCGCACGCTGCTCGAACAGGCCGAAGCGGCCGGGCTGCGTCCCGAATACGGATGCCGCATGGGCATCTGCTTCTCCTGCACCAAGGTCCGCAAGACCGGGTGCACCCGAAACATCCTGACCGGAGAGCTCGACTCCGAGCCCGATCAGCACATCCAGATCTGTGTCAACGCCCCCGTCGGCGACGTGGAAATCGAGGTTTAGCAGCAATGGCCATCAATATCAGCGACTACTTCCGCACCGAGACCGCCCCGGCGGCGGGCACCCGAGTCGACCTCAGCTACGAGCAGGTGGAGCAGTTGGGCCGGGAGCTCGACGAACTCCGCGCACGTATCGTGGCCGACCTCGGCGAGTCCGACCGCGAGTACATCTACTCGATCATTCGCGCGCAGCGGAAGCTCGAGTTCGCCGGCCGCGCGGCGATGTTCGTTCCGTTCCTTCCGCCGGTATGGCTCGCCGGCGTCGCGTCGCTCGGGATCGCGAAGATCCTGGACAACATGGAGATCGGCCACAACGTGATGCACGGCCAGTACGACTGGATGCGGGAGGACACCTACAACTCGCGCGAATTCGACTGGGACAACGTCTGCCCCGGTGACCAGTGGAAGCACAGCCACAACTACCTGCACCACACCTTCACCAATGTGCTCGGCGAGGACCGCGACATCGGCTACGGAATCCTCCGCATGGCACGCGACCAGAAGTGGCACCCGTACTTCCTCGGGAACCTCGCCTACGCCACCGCGCTGATGGTGCTGTTCGAGTGGGGTGTGATGCTCCACGATCTCGAGGCCGAGAACGTCATCCAGGGCAAACGCAAGTGGAGCGACGTCAAGGGGCTGCTGGGCAGAATGTGGCGCAAGGCACGCAAGCAGGTCGCCAAGGACTACATTCTCTGGCCCGCGCTCACCGGACCGTTCTTCGTCTCCACCCTGGTCGGCAACGCCGGCGCCAACCTGGTCCGCAACATCTGGGCGTACTCGATCATCTTCTGCGGTCACTTCCCCACCGGCGCTCAGACCTTCACCGCTGAGGAATGCGTCGACGAGACCAAGGGCCAGTGGTACGTGCGGCAGATGCTCGGGTCGGCCAACATCACCGGCGGCCGGCTCTTCCACATCATGAGCGGCAACCTCTCCCACCAGATCGAGCACCACCTGTTCCCCGACGTCCCGGCCAACCGCTACCCGGAGATGGCGGTCGAGGTCCGCGCGATCTGCGAGAAGTACGGTCTGCCGTACAACACCGGTCCGCTCCGCAAGCAGCTCGGCTCCACGTGGATGAAGATCGCGAAGCTGTCGCTGCCGAACTGGATGACCCGCGACGACAACGACATCGTGGTCAACATCGAGCGTTCGAAGGCCGTCGACGCCGCCTGAGGGTCGGACACGCCTGAGATCGTCCCGTCGACGGTGCACCGAGGGCAATATGCCCTCGGTGCACCGTCTGCGGGACGTTTTCGGTCGCCGGCGGATACATTCGGCGCATCCCCACCGGCCGTGACCGGTGTCCTCCGACAGTCAGGACTCTCCCGTGGCACTCACCGAATTGACCTTCACCTCCCACAACGGGCGCGACACCGTGCACGGCTGGATGTACCGGCCCACCAGACCGGCCCGGGCCGTCGTCCAGCTGATCCACGGTCTCGGTGAGCACTCCCGCCGGTATCTGCATCTGATCGGCCGGCTCCTCGATGCCGGATTCGCAGTGGTCGCCGACGACCACGCCGGACACGGCAAGACCGCGATGGAGTCGGGGTTCTGGGTCGACACCGGCGACGACGGGGCCGCGACCGCCGTCGCCGACGAGCTCACGCTCATGGACATCGCACGCGCCGAGTATCCGGACCTGCCGCACGCGGTGTTCGGCCATTCGTGGGGATCGATGATCGCCCGCGGTCTGGCCGCACAGCGCGGCGACGATCTCGACGCCCTGATCCTCTGCGGCATCGCCGCGCAGATCAGGGGTATCGAGACCGTGGTCGATCGCGGGGCGCTCGCCGCCGAGCCCGACCGCAGCGCTGCCGCCTCCCCGGAGATCGTCGGCGCCGTGTTCGACGGATTCGTCTCCCGTTACGGCGACGGAGCCGGTCCCACCGACTGGGTGGCCCGCGACCCCGACGTGGTGCGCGATCACTCGGTGGACCCGTTCAACAATTTCGGCGCGCCCATGAGTGTCCGGTTCCTGCAGGGATTCATCGACCTCTACGACCAGGTGAACAGCGACGAGTGGTATCCGCAGATCCGCCGCGACCTCCCCGTCTTGATCCTCGCGGGCGACCAGGACCCCGTCACCGACTACGGTGAGGGCGCCTATCACGTCGCCAACCGGCTCGTCGCGACCGGCCACGCCGACGTGCGCACCCGCGTCTACACCGGCTTCCGCCACGAGGTGCACAACGAGCCGGAGATCCGCGACGAGGTCGAAGGCGAGATCGTGGCATTCGTCGAGAAGTCGCTTCGGCGGTGAGGCTTACCATTGGTCTTCAGCAGGGCACCGGCAGGAGGGACGAGAAGTGGTCGGACGTGCAGAACGGAACAAGGATCTGATCCAGGAGGTGGTCGAGAGCGCCGCGCATCGGGTCGGCAACATCACGTCGATCATCACCACCGCCGTCGCCGACGTCGCGCGAGAGATCGGCGAGTTGGTCACCGACGGGTTCGAGATGCGCGAGGCGGCCAAAACCGCACGGAACGACTCCGAACCGGAGGCGAAGCCGAAGACCCCACCGGAGGAACTCGACTCGCTGAACGGCTACGACGACGACACGGACGAGGATGCGGACGCCGACGACGGCGGCTCCGGTCGAGAGGACCACTGAGCGACATCGTGCCCGACCAGTATCAAGTCCTCCGGGACGTCTTCGGCTACTCGGAGTTCCGCGGCGACCAGGAGCAGATCGTCTCGCACGTGATCTCCGGAGGCGACGCCGTCGTGCTCATGCCGACCGGCGGCGGCAAGAGCCTCTGCTATCAGGTGCCCGCGCTCGTCCGTGAGGGGTGCGCCGTCGTCGTCTCGCCGCTGATCGCGCTCATGGCCGACCAGGTGGGAGCTCTGCGCCAACTGGGCGTCCGCGCCGCCTACCTGAACTCCACTCAGCTCCCCGAAGAGCGAGCGGAAGTCGAAAGAGCATTCCTCGCAGGCGAACTCGACCTGATCTACGTCGCCCCCGAACGGCTGAGCCAACGGGGGACTCGCGAGTTCCTGGCGCGCGGCACGCTGTCGCTGATCGCGATCGACGAGGCGCACTGCGTCTCGCAGTGGGGCCACGACTTCCGGCCGGACTATCTGGCGCTGGGAGAGCTGGCGGACATCTGGCCGGACGTTCCGCGAATCGCGCTCACCGCGACCGCCACCCGCCGCACGCACGAAGAGCTCACCGCGCGGCTGCACCTGGAGGGCGCACGCCACTTCGTCTCCAGCTTCGACCGGCCCAACATCACCTACCGCATCGAGCCCAAGGCGCAAGCCAACAGGCAACTGCTGGAGTTCATCCGAACGGAAGGCGTCGTCGACGGCGAGCCCGCGACCGGCATCGTCTACGCGCTGAGCCGCAACAGCGTCGAGAAGATCGCCGAGTTCCTCCGCGCGAACGACGTCGACGCGCTGCCCTACCACGCGGGACTCGACCGCCGGGTGCGGGAGGACACGCTGCACAGGTTCCTGCGCGAGGACGGGATCGTGGTGGTCGCGACCATCGCCTTCGGCATGGGCATCGACAAACCCGATGTGCGCTTCGTGGCGCACGTCGATCTTCCGAAGAGCATCGAGGGTTACTACCAGGAGACCGGACGCGCCGGCCGCGACGGCCTGCCGTCGGTGGCGTGGATGGCCTACGGGCTCGCCGACGTCATGAACCAGCGGCGCCTGATCGACCAGTCCGACGGCGACGCCGCACGGCGCCGGGTGCAGTCGCAGCTGCTCGACGCGATGCTCGCACTCTGCGAGACGGCGACGTGCCGGAGGCAGCAGTTGCTGGGGTACTTCGACCAGCGGATCGAACCCTGCGGCAACTGCGACACCTGTCTGAACCCGCCGAAGACCTGGGACGGCACGGTGCCGGCGCAGAAGCTCCTGTCGACCATCTTCCGGCTCGACCGCGACTTCAACCGGTCGGCCTATGGCGCCGGTCATCTCATCGACATCCTGCTGGGTGTGGACAACGCTCGTATCCAGCAGCAGGGCCATGATCGCCTCACCACCTACGGCATCGGCACCGAACTCGACGCCAGCGGATGGCGAAGCGTGGTCCGCCAGCTGGTGGCTCTCGGAATCATCGCTCCGCAGGGCGATTACGGAGTGCTGCGCCTCACCGAGAAGGCCGCCCCCGTTCTGCGCGGTGAGACCACGGTAATGCTCCGCGAGGACACGAAGGCTCCGGCACGCTCCCGGAAAGCCGCACGCTCGAGCGCACCGGACCTGCCGGACGCCGACCGCGGACTCTTCGAGGCACTGCGCCGCTGGCGCTCGTCCGTCGCGAAGGACGCGGGGCTGCCCGCCTACACGGTGCTCGGAAACAAGACCCTCGAAGAGCTCGCACGTGCGAAACCGTCCAATCACGAAGAGCTGCTGGCGATCTCCGGTATCGGGCAGAGCAAGCTCGAGAAGTACGGCGACCAGGTCCTGGAGGTCCTGGTCGATTTCGAGTCCGCGTAGCGGTCAGTCGACCGCAGTGCTGAGATCAGTACCGTCACTGCCGTCCTCCGGCGATGTTCCCTCGCCGGTCGACATAAGTACTGATCTTTGCAGCATCGCCCGGTGCTTCGCCGAGCGTGCCCGGTGCCGGTCCCTGGCGGTGACGGCTTTGATGTCGGCGAGGACCGCGTCCCAGCCGTAGAGCACGTCGTCGTAGGTCAGGCGCAGCGTGAGCCACCCGTCCACCAGAGCGCGGCGGTCGCGGCGGCGGTCGTTCGCGTACCCAGTCCGGGTGGCGTGGTGCAACACGCTGTCGCACTCGATCAACAGTCTCCCGATCCGCAGATCCGCCCACCCGACGCCCTCCACATACGGCTGGACCGTCACATCGAACCCCGCCGACCGCAGCCGGACACGGGCGATGCTCTCCGTCCCGGACTGCGCCCGCCGATCAGTCTTCGCTATCCGCCGTTCCACCGTCCGCCCGGCTCCGCGCAGCTCGGATCGGAGATCCGCACGCGTCTTACCCGTGAGATTCAGGTACGAGTCACCGACCGCGATCCATTCCTCGTCGGAGAGGCAGCGTGCGGCGTACGCCAACGCGACGGGAACCGGATCGACAGCCCGCGTCGCCGTCCGCAGTGAGCCACCGAAAGGCCGACAGGCGACGTTGACGCCGGTCAGGTTCGTGCTCCTTCTCAAGTGCAGACCGCCGTGTCCCGGCGGCACCCACAACTCGTGAAAGCGGAGAGCGTCGACGCAGGTGAGCACTCCACCGTCACGGACCGCCGCAGCCGCCCTCTCGTCGTGAGCCGGGAGCGCGAACCACCCAGCCCGCAGACGCACCAGCGATCCCCCGCGTACCGCCCGCCGGATGGCCGCGTCGTCGTATCCGGCGGCGAGAAGACCGCGCCGCGAATGAACTCCCGAATCCCTCATGTGTCTTTGGACGCATGACGCCGCGTACCGGTTCCGGCACTCGCCGTCGTCGAGCCACGACCGCGCCGCAGGCCTTCGGCTCACGGTGAGTCAAAATCTTGGATCCGAAGTCCACCGGCCTTATCGTGAAGCGTCATCGCTTGATTGGAGTACCCGTGACCGACTCAGACGTCTTCACCCAGGTCGATTCGTCGATCGCCGTCGCGGAGACGCCGTCGTGGCACCGCGGTGTGTTCGACTTCCCCAACCCGGTCAACGACTACGCGGCACGCTCCACCGCCGGTCTCGTCATCGCGCTCGCGATCGTGGCCATCGCCGTCGATAAGCCGTGGCTGTACGGGCTCCTGGCCCTCGGTTTCGCCCTGCGGGTCGCGGGCGGCCCGCGGTACTCGCCGTTCGGCAGGCTCGCCGTGCATGTCATCGTGCCGCGCGTTTGGAAACGCACGAAGATGGTTCCCGGACCGCCCAAGCGGTTCGCCCAGACCATCGGCCTGGTCTTCTCCGGCTGCGCGTTCGTACTGTCTGCGGCCGGTTTCGGTCTCGCGGCACAGATCGTCGTCGGGCTGTTGATCGTGGCGGCGGTCCTCGAGTTCGCCTTCGGTCTCTGCCTCGGCTGCATCGGATTCGGACTGCTCCAGCGCGCCGGAATCATTCCGGACAGCGTCTGCGAGGCCTGCAACGACTTCGGCCGCAATCGGGCCTAGAGGCGGGCTTGCGGCCGCCTCCCTCAGCGAGCGGCCAGACCCAACGCGATCCCGTCCAGGATGTCGTGCTCCGAGACCACCATCTCGGTGATGGCGGCACGGTCGGCCAACTGTCGCGCCAGCTCACGGGTCACGAGCGCGCCGCCGCCGATGACGTCGGCACGCCCCGGATGCATCGGTCCGAGCGCCAGCCGCTCCTCGCGTGTCATCGCGACGATGCGTCCGCAGAGGACGTGAAGTTCCGCCAGCGGGATCCGCGAGTGGTGGATCACCTCGGGGTCGTACTCGGTGAGACCGGCGTGAAGAGCCGCGAACGTCGTCAACGTTCCGGCGACCCCCACCCACGTGCGCGCGGGGCCGACATCGACCGCGGCGAACGCCTTTGAGAGTTCCTCCGCCGCGATCGCCGCGGCACGGGCGCGCTCGTCCAGGGTCGGCGGATCGGACGCGAGTGCTCGTTCGGTGAGTCGCACGCAGCCGATGTCGGCGGAGTACGCGCCGGCCACGACCGCCTGCCCTCGCGACACCGAGCCGACGACGACCTCTGTGCTGCCCCCGCCGAGGTCGGTGACCACGAAGGGACCGTCCGCCGGGTCCAGACCGCCGACGGCGCCCCGGAACGACAGCCGTGCCTCCTCGTCACCGGAGATCACTTCGGCCACCGCGCCCTGCTGCACCTTGCCGAGCAGTTCGGCCGTCATCGCGAAGAACTCGTCGCGGTTGCCCGCGTCCCGCGTCGCGGACGTCGCGACCATGCGGACTCGCTCCACCCCGGCCGCGACCATCGCCTCGACGTAACCCGCCAGCGCCGCGCGGGTGCGCTCGATCGCCTCGTCGGCGAACTGGCCGGTCGCGTCGACGCCCTGCCCCAACCGCACCACCAGCATGTCGCGCCGGACGTCGGAGAGCGCTCCGTTCCCGTCGACGTCGGCGATCAGCAGCCGGATCGAGTTGGTGCCGCAGTCGACGGCGGCCACCCGGGTCACGCGCCGGCCTCGTCGGAATCCGGTGCGTGCAACGGCCAGTCGGCGGGCACGGCGATGCCGCGGAGCTTTTCGATGTCGGCGAGCAGTGCGACGGCCTCGTCGCCCAGCGGGTTGACGCCCGGCCCCTTGGCCAGTGAATGCGCCACCAGCACGTGCAGGCACTTCACCCGATCGGGCATGCCGCCGCCGGCGAAGTCGGTGCCGAGCGATTCGATCGCGTCACGCTCGGCGAGGTAGCTCTCGTACGCCGCGCGGTAACCGGCAGCGAGGTCGGCGTCCTCGGCCAGCCGTGAGGTCATCTCGCGCATCACGCCACCCGACTCCAGACGGCTGCAGGCCCCCGTCAACCGCGGGTCGGTCAGATAGTAGAGCGTCGGAAAGGGGGTGCCGTCGGGCAACCGGGGTGCCGTCTTCACGACCGCGGGCTGACCGTCCGGAGTGCGGTAACTGATCTCCAGCACCCCGCGCGGCTCACGTCCCAACTGCTTCGCGACCAGTTGCAGGTCGGCTTCGGTGATGCTCACTTACCCTCGGGTCTCCGGCGGCGTCGACACCGCATCCATCAGATTCTCGTACCACGGCGTGGCTTTGCGTTGACGCTCCGCCGCCTGCTCCGCCTCTTGCTGCTGGCGCGTCGGGTTGATGATGACGATCGGCTTCTCGCCCTTCGGCACGTACTGCAGACGCTGCCGCGCCTGCGCCTCGATGTACGCCGGATCGCTCTGCTGCGCCAGCTTGTCCTTGTACTGCTGGGTCTCCCGCCGCAGCTGCGCATTCGACTCCTGCAGCTGGTTGAACTCGTTGCGCTGGGCGATGTAGGTCCGCACCGGGACGGCGAGCGTCAGCATCAGGAAGATCGCCATGCCGACTGCGATGCCGACTGTCGTCACGCTGACGCCGCGACGCTGCGCGAACAGGACGAGCCGGGACGGCGACGCCGGGAGGTCCCCGGACGCATTGCCGCGAGGACGCTCCGAGGTGCGACGACGGCGAGCGCCGGCATGGGAGGCGCCTACCGACGCGCCGCCGAGATCAGCACGCGGATCGCCGTCACCGGCCGACTCGCGGGGCGCGGTCGGCCGGGGCGGAACAGCAGAGTCGCGAGACCGGGTGCGCCGCTGGTCGGGACGCGATCGACGCGACGAACTCGCCGGCCGATCGGATCGCCCGCGACTGCTGCGCCGGCGGGCGGCGCCACCGCTCCCCCCGCTCCCGGTCTCGCCTTCTGCCATACCTACTAGCTAATCACGCACCGAACGAAAAGCGCGGGAACGCCAGGTCACCGGCGTAGCGCGCGGCGTCGCCGAGGCCCTCTTCGATACGCAGCAACTGGTTGTACTTGGCGACGCGCTCGCTGCGTGCCGGCGCACCGGTCTTGATCTGGCCCGAGCTGCACGCGACCGCCAGATCGGCGATGGTGGTGTCCTCGGTCTCGCCCGATCGGTGGCTCATCATGGTCTTGTAGCCGCTGTTGTGCGCCAGCGCGACCGCGTCGAGAGTCTCGGTGAGCGTGCCGATCTGGTTGACCTTCACCAGGAGTGCGTTGGCGATCCCCTTGCTGATGCCCTCTTCGAGGCGCTCCGGGTTGGTGACGAACAGATCGTCGCCCACCAGCTGCACCTTGTCGCCGATGGACTCGGTGAGCGACGCCCATCCGGTCCAGTCGTCCTCGGCGAGGCCGTCTTCGATGGACACGATCGGGAAGTCGGTGACCAGCTTCTCGTAGAACGCGATCATCTCGTCGGCGGACTGCGCCTTGCCCTGGAACTGGTAGGCACCGTCGCGGTAGAACTCGGTCGACGCCGAGTCGAGCGCGATGACGATGTCGCTGCCGAACTTGTAGCCGGCCTTCTCGACGGCCTCGGCGATCACGCTGATCGCGGCCTCGGTGTTGGGCAGATCCGGAGCGAAGCCGCCCTCGTCGCCCAGCGCGGTGCTCATGCCCTGCTTGTGCAGGACCGACTTGAGCGAGTGGTACACCTCGGCACCCCAGCGGAGCGACTCGGCGAACGTGGCCGCACCCGTCGGCGCGATCATGAACTCCTGGAAGTCGATGCCGTTGTCGGCGTGCGCACCGCCGTTGATGATGTTCATCATCGGGACCGGCAGGATGTGAGCGTTCGGCCCGCCGACGTAGCGGAACAGCGGCAGACCGGCCGACTCGGCCGCGGCCTTGGCGACCGCCAGCGACACGCCGAGCAGAGCGTTGGCGCCGAGGCGCGACTTGTCGGGGGTGCCGTCCAGATCGACGAGGGTCTGGTCGAGGACACGCTGATCGTCGGCCTCGATACCGATGACCTCGGGGGCGATATCGCCCAGGACTGCCTCGACGGCCTTCTTGACGCCCTTGCCGAGGTAGCGGTCGCCACCATCGCGCAGCTCGACGGCCTCGTGCTCACCGGTCGAGGCACCCGAGGGAACCGCTGCCCGCGAGAAGGTGCCGTCGTCCAGGACGACCTCGACCTCGACGGTCGGGTTGCCGCGGGAGTCGAGGATCTCGCGCGCGCCTACCTGCTCGATAATTGCCACTTGTCAGCCCCAATTCGATGTTCGATGTCGTCGGGTCGGCGGAGACGCCGACAGATTCCGAGGTCCAGGATAAACGCAGATCAGTAGCGGATGTTCACGGAGTACGCGTTCGCGTAGTTGCGCACCTTCAACACGTACTCGTCGTGATTGTTATAGGCGTGCACGGCCGCTTCCCAGCCTTCGGGCGTGGTCATGTCGCCGCCCGCGTACACGCAGAGATACCGCGCCGCCGACAGCGCCGCGTCGTCGATGTTGTCCGGGTCGGCCGCGCCGTCGCCATTCGCGTCCACTCCGTAGCGCATCCACGTCTCGGGAATGAACTGGAACGGTCCCATCGCGCGGTCGTAGGTCGTGTCTCCGTCGAGCCGCCCTTTGTCGGTGTCACGGATCACCCGGTTGCCCTTGGTGCCGTCGAGAGCGGGACCGCGGATCTCCGGGCGGACGTCGCCGTTGGGTGCGACGGTGGCGCCCCCGTGCCTGCCGTGCTTGGTCTCCACCGCGGCGATCCCGGCAAGCGTGGTCCAGCCGATCCCGCACTCGGGATGCTGTTGACGCTGGATTTCGGCGGCGTTGCCGTACGCCTCCAGAGCGGTCAGCGGAATGGCCGTCGCATCGGAGATGGGTGTGGCCCACTCACGCATCTTGTCCGCGGTGCGGCCGGGCGAGTTGATGTCGATGTAGGGCTGCTGGGTTCCGACCCCGGGCGGCAGCCCGTCGGGGATGTCCGGACGGTCCCACGGCATCCGGATCCCGCACGACGACAGCGAGACCGCGACGGCGACCGCGATGGGAGCGACCCACCACCGGCGCCGATTGGTCGTCGCCGATCGCACAACTCGGGTCACAGGTCCTCATCTCTCGTCACTGCACTGGATCTCTCGTCACTGCCACTCGATCGCACCGCACCGGCTCGCCGGAACGGCCGGGGTCACGGCGCGCACAAGCCTCGCACACCACCAGACCAACTCCGAAAACGCCGCGGGAGTTCCCGCCGCTGATCCGGTTTACGCATTTCCGGCGTCGATGCAGCTAGACGACGAATCCGATTAGGAGAGGCTCACCCAACGTGGGTTATCCTTACCGGGTTGTCCGGCCAACCTGACCGGCGGCGCACGGCGGAAGGAAAAGACGGTGACGATGCTCATCGCACAGGGCGCCCCCTCGGTGGTGACCCAGATGGTCGGGAGCGGTCTGATCGGTGTGCGCGAGGGCCTGGAAGCCGGGATTGTCGTCATGGTCCTCATCGCTTTCGCGGTGAAGTCCGATCGCCGAGACTCGCTCAAGTGGATCTGGCTCGGCGTCGCCGCGGCGCTCACGATGATGATCGCCACGTTCCTCATCATTCAGTTCGGTTCGTCGACGATCTCCTCTCTGGGCGCCGAACTGCTCGCGGGGATCGCGTCCCTGGTCGCCGTCGCCATCGTCACGTTCATGGTTCTGTGGATGCGCAAAGCCGCCGCACATATATCGGGCGATCTGAAGTCGGGGCTGACCAACGCTCTGGCGGTCGGCGGCGCCGCTGTCTTCGGACTGGCCTTCCTGGCCGTCGGACGCGAGGGCTTCGAGACCGCCCTGCTGATGGTCGGGTATGCCGAGAGCGTCTCCGGCGGGGTATGGCCCCTTGTGGGTCTGTTGCTCGGCATGCTCGTCGCGGTGGTGCTGACGTGGCTGTTGTACAAGGGCGCCATCGCGATCGACTTCGCCAGATTCTTCACCTACACCGGCTACTTCCTGATCGTCGTCGCCGCGGGCATCCTCGCCTACGGTGTCGGTGCGCTTCAGGTGTACGGCTGGCTGCCCGGCCTCGGCGAAATCGCCTTCGACATCTCGTCCTGGTACGACCAGAGCGCCTGGTACGGCGTGATCCTGGCCGGCATCTTCAACTTCCGCCCGGAGCCCACCGTCCTGCAGGTGATCGCCTGGGCCGGATACATCGTCATCGTGGGCGGGCTGTTCTACGCCCGCGGACGGTCGTCGACGCGCAGACCCGAGGCTGCCCCCGCCACGCTGGAAGAGGCCTCATAAGCCGCATCGCCCGGGCGCACTCCCGTCCTCCCCCACCACGCCGACTCCGACTCACCGCGTGGACACCGTGAAAGGAACACCATGGTCAAGCTCTCCCCCGTTCTGCGGAACGTCGTCGTGCTCGGCGCTGTGGCCGCCACGCCGCTGGCATTGGCCGCATGCGAGGCGAAATCGTCCGGCGACGGCGCGGTGACTGTGACCTCGTCCAACGACGGCTGCGAACTGTCGACCACCGATCTGCAGACCGGCACCGCGAACTTCGAGATCAGCAACGCCGGATCCAAGGTCACCGAGTTCTACGTCTACGGCAAGAACAATCGCGTCCTCGCCGAGGTGGAGAACATCGGTCCGGGCCTCAAGGGCAAGCTCAGCGTGGAGTTCAGCGAGCCGGGGACCTACACCGTCGCGTGCAAACCGGGCATGGTCGGAACCGGCATCCGACAGAAGATCGAAGTGACCGGCGAGACCAAGCAGAAGAGCCAGGCTCCGGCCGATGTCGAGGCCGCCAAGCAGCGCTACCTCGAGTACGTCCGCGGCCAGCTCAACGGATTGGTCGCACAGGTGCAGACCTTCACCGGCGACGTCAAGAGCGGCGATCTGGATGCGGCTCGCAACGGCTTCGGCCTGGTCCGCACGTTCTACGAGCGCATCGAGCCGGTCGCCGAGTCGTTCCCCGACCTCGACCCCAAGATCGACATGCGCTGGGACGACACCGAGGACGGCAAGCAGGAGTTCACCGGATTCCACCGCATCGAGCGCTTCCTCTTCCCTCCGAAGGCCGATGAGGTCGGCGAAGCCGAGGGTCAGGTGGCGCCCGCGGACGCCGCCGCCGCGAAGACCGCCGATTCCAAGGCCGCCATCGACAAGGCCGCCGATCAGCTCCTGACCGACGTGACACAACTGCGCGACGAGGTCTCCGCCCCCGGTTTCGAGTTCGAGACGCAGATGTTCGTCCACGGCCCGCAGGCGCTGATCGACGAGATCGCCAAGACCAAGGTGGCCGGCGAGGAGGATCGCTACAGCCACACCGACCTGTGGGACATCGCCGCCAACATCGACGGCTCCGAGACGCTGATCGCGGAACTGCAGCCGATGATCTCGGCGCGCGATCCGAAGCTGATGGACAAGATCACCGCTCAGTTCGCCGACGTCCGGTCGTTCATCGACCAGTTCCGCGAGGGCGACGGCTACGCCTCGTACGACAAGGTGTCGCCGGCACAGCGCAAGGAGTTGTCGGACAAGGTGGACGCCCTCTCGGCGACTCTGTCGCAGGTGCCCGGCCTGGTTCTGCAGAAGTGAGCGGGAATACGAAGTGAGTGACAGCGAAGCGCAGCCGACCGGAGACCCTGAGGCTGGTCGAGTGCCCGATGCGAGCGAAGCGAGCAACGGGCGTATCGAGACCCCCGCACCCGACGCACCCAAGCCCGGTGTGTCCCGCCGCACCGTGCTCGGTGCCGCGGGGGTCGGCATCGCAGCCGGTCTCGCCGGCGGAGCCGCGATCGGCGCGACCGTCGGAGGTCGTGGCGACTCCGAGCCCGACCGCGTCGTCGCATTCCGCGGCGAGAGGCAGGCCGGCATCGTCACCGAGGCTCAGGACCGCCTGCACTTCGCCGCCTTCGACGTCATCACCGACTCGCGTGAAGCGCTGGTCGACATGTTGAAGAAGTGGACTGTCGCGGCCGAGCGGATGACGCGCGGTGAGGAGACCGTTCCCGGCGGTGCCACCGGCATGGGCGAGTATCACCCGCCCGCCGACACCGGCGAGGCACTGGGCCTGTCGCCCGCACACCTCACCCTCACCATCGGCTTCGGCCCCGGACTGTTCGGGCCGAGCGCCTCCGACCCCGGCCGCAAGGACCGGTTCGGCATCGCCGACCGCAAGCCCGCGGCCCTCGCCGACCTGCCGGCGTTCGCGCAGGAGAAGATCGAGCCCTCGCGCTCGTTCGGCGACATCTGCATCCAGGCGTGCGCCGACGATCCGCAGGTCGCGGTCCATGCCGTCCGCAACCTCGCGCGTATCGGCGTCGGCGTCGTCTCCGTCCGGTGGTCGCAGCTCGGTTTCGGTCGCACGTCGTCCACGACCCGCTCGCAGGAGACGCCGCGCAACATGTTCGGTTTCAAGGACGGCACCGCCAACATCCGGGCCGAGGACACCGAGACCCTCGATAAATGGGTGTGGGTGGCTCCCGGCGACAACCCGCCGGCGGCACAGTGGATGACCGGCGGCACCTATCTCGTCGCACGGCGCATCCGGATGGACATCGAACCCTGGGACCGAGCGAATCTGAAGGAGCAGGAGGACATCATCGGCCGGACCAAGCAGTCCGGCGCGCCGCTCAGCGGCGAGGACGAGTTCGACGAGCCCGATTTCCAGATCACCTCATACGGCACGCCGATCATTCCGCTGACCTCCCACGTCCGTCTCGCTCACCCCGACATGAACAACGGTGCGCAGATCCTGCGGCGCGGATACAACTTCACCGACGGCTCGGACGGTTTCGGCCATCTCGACGCGGGACTCTTCTTCGTCGCCTTCAACCGCGACAGCTTCAAGCAGTTCGTGCCGATGCAGCACCAGTTGTCACGCAAGGACGCGATGACCGAATATCTGATACCGAACGGTTCGGCGATCTTCGCCGTCCCGCCGGGGCTGCGTCCCGGTGAATACTGGGGACAACGTCTGTTCGAGAAGTAGCAGCGTCCCCGGACAATCGTAAGGACCTCACCGCCGTGCCCACGACCATGGACCGGATCAGATCACTCGGAACCGCGTACACGCGCGTCCGTCGGACGTCTCGATTCGGCTGGGTGCTGCGGTACCTCACCATCGCGGTCGGCTTTCTGGTCACCGCCGCCGGGGTCATCACGATCCCGTATCCGGGGCCCGGATGGGCCATCGTCTTCCTCGGACTGCTCATTCTGTCGCAGGAACTGGAGTGGGCGGCACGCCTGCGCAAGTGGATCATGTCCAGACTCAACTCGATGTACTCCGATTACATCGACGGCAATCGGCTGGCGCAGTTCGCGCTTGCCGTCGGTACGTGCGCCATCGTCTTGCTGACGCTGTGGGTGACGGGGGCACTCGACTTGGCGCAGGGCTGGGTCGGCCTCGACTACGGCTGGCTCGACTCGCCGCTGGGCTGACGGGTTGAGCTGCCGGGTTGAGCTGCCGGTCGTGTGATCGATCGACGCCTCGCCCGGCCGGGGCGACTTCGATCATCGGTGGCCGTCCCGGGTGCGAGGATCGACGGGTGAACGAGACCTCACCCGCCGCCGGCCGATCGACCTCCAGGCTCCGCGCCGTGGTCAGCGCACTCATGATCGTCGTCGCCCTGATCCTCGCGCCCGTCGCCTCCGTCGGGACATGGGTACGCCTGCAGCTCGTCGACAGCGACCAGTTCGTCGCGACCTTCGCCCCGCTAGCGGACGATCCGGCGGTCCAGAACTTCGTCGCCGACCAGATCACCGATCAGATCAACCAGCAGGTCGATTTCGAGCAGATCATCGGTCAGGCCTTCGACGGAATCTCCGAGTCCGGACTTCCGCCGCGGGCCACTGCTGCCATCTCGTCTCTCCGGGGGCCCGCCGTCGCCGGCATCCAGTCGCTCGTCGCGTCGACGGCGCAGCGGCTGGTGGCCTCCGATCAGTTCGCCGATCTCTGGGCGCAGAGTCTGCGCGTCACCCACAGGCAGGCGACGGCGCTGCTCAAGGATCAGCCCGACGCGGCGCTGGCGCTCTCCGACAGCGGCACCCTGAGCCTGCAGCTCGCCCCGCTGGTCGACGCGGTGAAGCAGCGTCTATCCGCCCGCGGCCTCGACTTCGTGAACCGGATCCCGGTGACGAACCGATCAGTCACGATCCTCCACTCGGACTCGTTGGGTCTGGCGCGCGTCTCGTACCGGGTGGCCGTGATCGGCGGACTCTGGCTGTCGTGGGTGGCGGTCGGACTGCTCGTCGGCGGGATCCTGATAGCCAACCGCCGGCGACGGGCGACGGTCGCGTCGTCGTTGGCTGCGGCCGTGATCTTCGCGCTGATGTCGATCGGCGTCTGGATCGGTGGAAATGTCTTCGTCTTCTCGATGAGCCCGAATCCGTTGCCGAGCGCTGTCGCGCACGCGGTCTTCGACCAGGTGACCGCGATGATGGCGTCGACGCTGCGGGCCCTCACTTTCCTCGGACTGCTGATCGGGGTGGTCGGCTGGTTCGCCGGCCCGGCGCGGCCCGCCCGCGCCGTGCGGTCGGTCCTCGACTCGGGCTTCACCGGTCTGCGTGGCGCGCTGGACCGCGCCGGCGGCGACACCCGTGGCTTCGGCCGAGCCGTCGACAAGTACCGCGCCGTGATCTACTGGATCGCCCTCGCACTCGGCATGGCCGCCTTGTTCGCCTCGCGGCCGGTGACGTTCACCGCGATGGCCTGGCTGGTAGTCGCGCTGGTCGTCGTGGCCGTGGGTGTCGAGGTGGTCCGGAGACCGGAGGTGGGTGAGGGCGGCGTCACAAAGTCACGGCGCACCTCCGACGAGTGCCAGAGACCCGTGACTGAACAGTCGGACAGGACTTCTGACGCCCCTGCCGGGACCGACTCGGAAGAGGCCGATGCCGATCTCGAATCCGGGGACACCGACGCGGTGGAGGAGACTGTCGACATCTCCCAAGAGGGTGGGTAGCTCTGGTTCGCAGCCGCGTGCTGACCCGTGTCCTGGGCTCCTAGACTTCGCCGCATAATCGAACGGGTGTCAACCGGCCCAGGCGGGCTTACCGGCGTATGACATTTGCGGTGTCATGGGGCGGTAGGTGCGCAGTGTTGAAACTCGCGGCTAAGATCGATCCAGCCCAAGTGACGGCGACCGCGCTGCTTCCAGTTCCCTCAGCGAATCGCTCAACAAGTCAGAAACCCAAGCCTCTAGCTCGTCTTCTCCGAGGAGCGAGTCGTCGATGAATGCCATCTCACGGAGCAGTCGTTGAGTGCTGTCTCGGATCAGCACTCGACGTTCGACTGACACATTCGGGATCAAAGCCAGGTACTGCTCAGCGAATTTCGACACGAGCTGCGGATTCGAACCAATGGTGTTGGCCCGCTCCGTCAGCTGGTTGAAGTCAGACTCCAGGAGCTCATCGATCGCTGTCGGTGCGCTCGACAGTTGCACGGCTCGCCACCACTGGCGAGCCCATGTATGGCGCGTGAAATCAGACGCGACCCAGCGCTCCGGATTCCACCGCCCTTGGGGGCGGGACCACTTCCAGCGCCAATGGGTAACGTCGGGTAGCAGGGCCAGGGCACACCAGGACCAGACTTCCCGCGAACCCGCTTCCGACCAGTTCATGGGCATCAGAATCGGGATGGACCGGAATACATCGGCGTCGAACTGTGCTCGGGCGGCGTCGCCGGGGTCATGATCCTGGTCGTATCCGTGTCGGACGTTGAACCCGTAGTTCGTTGCCGCATTGACCATCGCGTCACGCAACGCTTCGATCTCTCGCTTGCCTGCACGTTGTCCAATGCTGCTGAACGCGTAATTGTCAGTGGTCAGGTCTTTCGGCGGTCCCTCGATGTCGCCTAGTAGCGGAACCAGGGCTTCGGCCTTGGAACGGTCCAGTCTCGGCCAGATCAGGGCGTCTCGCATCAGAACATCCTTCCGACCGCCAAGCCGCGCGCCAGCCCCTGGAACAGGGATCGACGACGCCCGATCTGTGAGGGTTCGGTGATGTCGCCGACGTCGAGATCTCCGGTCTGCTCGACTAGTCCTGACAACACGCTCCCTACAGTCCCCTCTTCGAAACCACCGACTGTCAGGTCGCCTTGCGCCTTCATCGCGTAGGCGAGCTCCAGCACTGCCTCCATGACCCCCGAGCTGAGTTGATCGAGCAACGACTGTTGCTGCTTAGTCGGCTTGTCCGACTCGATCGCTTTGATCAACGCCTTGTCTTGCTCATTCACGAAGACCTGGAACTTCGAACTGAAATTGGCATCCAGTGCTGTGGACATCTCGACATGCCACGAAGCCCTCCGGTCGTAGGGGAGCATGTCGAAGTCCACCACTGCCATAGGAAACATCGAGCCCTCGCCTTCGAGGACAACCGTTACGACATCGCTGACGAGGACGGATCCACGACGGTGGGGCGCTCCGGGTGCGGACTCGGCGACGTCAGCGGCGAGGACGACCGCCGTCGTGATCCTCACGGTTCCGCCGACTTCAGCGCCCGAAAGTGACACTGCGATCTCTTTACGAGACGCGTCCAGCACTGTTGAGAACACGCGTCTGCGGATCTTCGAGCTGTCACTCATCCAGCTCACAACGAGGCCCAAGGACGCATCGCCTGGAAGATTGCATTGAGCACGAACCGAATCCAGTTCGATCGTCACCCCTCGAGAGATCCTCAGGTCCGTTCCCGTCACCCAGTCGTCGACCGAACCTCCGAGCGGTTTCGTGTCACCACTCTGCTCAAGCATCCACGGCTGAAAGGTGATCGCTTCGGGCTCTGGAACCAGGTACGGCGGATTCAACCCTTTCGCCATCAGCAATTCCCTTCCGCGACTGTGAGTCGGACCGCCACGTTGTCGAGGAATCGTGCGCGCGCGGTCCACCGGCCAGTCCTGTTGGTACGCAACACTGGCCCGTCGACGCGATCGGTCGGGTCGCCGTCGAAATACCAATACAGGACTTCGACGCTTTCGGCACCGGCCGGCGCATCGTAAGGGTTCTCCCTTCTGCCCGTAGCGAGGATCACCGATGCCTCCGCAGCCAGTACCAGCGTCTCGATGTCCGCGACGACATCGACTGAGGTCTCGATGTACGGTGTGTCCCCATCGACGACGACTCGAGAGGTTTCGACGACCTCAAAGGACTTCGGCATCTTGCCGGAGCCGCTCTTCTTAGACTTCGCACCGACGAGAGGTCTCGCTCTGCCTGTCGGACGTGTACCCGTCGCGTTCGCGACGATGGCTCCCAACGACGTCGACAGCCGTCCCAGCCCCTGCACTGCTTTCGACGTGGTGCCACTTTTCGCGGCGACCTGAGTCTGGCATTGGTCCGCCAGCCACGTACGCGAACGCTGCACGATCCCTTTGGCAGCCCCGACCAGCGCGGCTGTCTCCCAAGCGTCGTGCGTCGGGGGTTCGGCCTGTGCGAAGAACTCGTCTACCGACTCCGTCGTGACAAACGCACCAACGTAACCGATCGCAGTATTCGGCATCGGCTCACCCGCGAAGTAGTCGACGATGAGTTCCGTCTGTCTCATCCGTGCCACATGCCGGTACGGCGCTTCGATCGGAGCTGTCGGCTGCAGACTCTCCCACACCGGCTGCGGCCCAGAGAACATGCTCGGCATTGTCGATTCGATCGACAAATGACCCAGGAAGCCGAACTTCCGTTGGTGGGTCGTCATGGTGAAAGCGGTTCCGTCATTCGCCCACACACCTTGTAGCGAACTCTCAAAGTCGGAGAATACTGGAAGATCTGCCAACGGTGGAAAGTCCAGCTCTACGCCGTCCAGATCGATCGAGAAGTCGATACCTGCACCATCTGGGCGATGAGCCATCTTGGGCCAGAGGTACCAGTACAGGTGAGCTCGAAGGCGATCGGCGAGTACGCGGTGGTCGCCAGCGACGTCGTCGAGTTCCAGATTCGGAAGCACCACGGTGACGTCCGTCCCGGTTCGTTCATCAGCGAAGCCCGGCAGTCCTAGCCGATCCGCGATGGTCGCGGCTCGTTCGCCGATGACCGGATCGGGAATCTCGTCGTGGATCTCGCCCCACCAGTGGCGACCAGTGAGTCTCCGGCCCTCGCTGTCTGTTTCGGTGCCGCCCAGTGCCGCACCCATGAGGCGACGACTCAGACCGTCATCCTCATTGTTCAGCGTGTCAACGACGATCGCGCCAGCCCTGCTGACTCGATAGAAGATGCCCTTGCCGAACCCGTACGTCCCGCCACCGAGCGGCGTATCCCGCGGCTCACCGAAGTTTCGGATGAACTGCACGAAGTCCGAATCCTGTCCAGGCCGAGGGATCTCATCTGAACGTAGCGGTCCCCCGAGCCCACTCGTCCCCCTATCTGAGACCGTCAACACCCAGGAATTCGAGTCCAACCGGGCCAGTCGACCTCGGTCCTCCCTGGAATCACTTGTCGATCCGATGAGCTCACGCCATGCGACAGCATGGGTTCCCAAACGTCGAAGCGTGATCCTAAAGGAGATCCGGTTCCCGATACGAGCGTCCCAGCTATTCTGTGCCGCCTCGCGGACGAGGACTGCGAACTCCGGGAGGCTCGGCCGGCCGAGCGCTTTCTTGATGCCTTCCGCAGTGCCCCCTCCCTCGGGCGGGAAAGGCTGCGACCACCATCTGACTGTCGGATCACTCATCCCCTGCCCTCACGATCTCGCTCACCGCGCCAACCGACATCGATGCACGGAGCACCGCCAGATCGAGGTCGTAACCGACTCCGCAGACCGCGCTCTGGGCGGCCGGAGTCAAGTCCGAGAAGGCTATACGAGGGAAACCCTCACCCACTTCCGCCGTGCGCGTCTCCACGACTTCGAACCGAGTCGGGTCCGGATCGGTGTCGAACACTCCGATCGACGCGGCACGTTCACGGAGCTCCGACGTACTGCCGGCGACTGCGAATATCTCGCTCAGCAGTTCTGCCACAGTCTTTCCGGACGGCCGCTCGACAACTTTCCGCACCACCAGAAGCAACGGCTTGCCGTTCACACGTTCGAGTTGCTCGAACCCGTGAACGGTGACCGTCGCAGAGTCCTCGCCGATGGACTTGACCTCGATCGATACCGACGGCAGCTCGAAATCATGCGGATCCTGATGTGGTCCGGTCCACCATTCCGGCTGAAATCCCGGTGCGTTCTCCACAACCTCCTGCAGAACCGACAGCTCACCGAACACCGCCACTCGTTGTTGGTAGGTCAAGGCACGCAGGTCTGCGAGCTTCGCGAATAGGCGTCGCCACGCGGCCACCGCGGCAGCCGCCGCAGCTGCTGGGTCCTTCGACTCGTGGATAGCCTCGACAACGTCGAGTACAACCTTGTCGAACTGCCCGTTCAATGATTCGACCTGACAGTGGATGTCCAGATAGCTGCCGTCGACGGACTCACCTCGAGCGTTGTCGAAATGGAACTCACGGACCGACACTGCCAGCGGACTATGAGGGTTTGTCGGAAGATCGCCAGATCCCTTCGGTACCAGTAGGTGGTGCTCGCCGTTTCGGTCAACCGCAAGGACGAGCGTCCGAGCACCTGCTCGAACGGGAAGGCTCTTCGACCTCCACCCTGCACCGAACTCGTCGCCCGCCTCCGCGATCTCCCGCCAGGTCTCGTCGAGATACTGCGCCGCCATCTCTGTCATACGTCCTCTCCGTGCATCTCATCATGCGTGTCGATCTCCTCTGCATGATCCGGAAGTTCAACCGCGATGTGCGTCGACTGCACAGAATCTCTCTCACTTTTCGAATAAGTGGTCTTCGGAAATACAAGTGCCAGCCCGACGAGCGGACCTGCAGCATTCATCTTCTCGCGAACCTGCTTGCTGCGTTCGGACGCCGGCTCGCTGTTCTGATCGATCGGGTACAGGACCAAGAGCCCCCGCGAACTCGTCTCGTGGCGGGCCATACGCTCGAGTTTGAGTTGAGCCTCCGTCCTGTCTCTGGCAGTTGCCGCCGAGATGTCTTCGATGTCGACGACGAGGTCTTCCTTGCTCATGAGGGTCTTGATGTCGGCGAGCGCGCCTCCGTCGCGGTAGGGAGCACGAACGACAGAGGTCAGTTCGATGCCGCCGATCGAACACGCACTACCGGTACCCGACATCAGAGCGACGTTCCACGACGTGAGCTGCGCATCGTCGAGTGCATTCTGCTGATCGATGTACCGCAGGATCATTCCGGTGTCCATGTCCGATTGATCCGGCAGGATCTGGAACGACTCGAGGAAGTTGCGCACGATGCTCACGCTGACGCCCTTGAACAGCTTGCCGCCGTTGTGGAGATCGACTGCACGCACACGTCGCTGAGCCTGCGATAGCAGTTGGTCCGCGGCCGCCCAGTTCGTCGACAGCCAGTCTTCGTCGTTACGCAGAAAGAACCGAGTCTGCAATCGAGCGCCGGCGTACGAGATCCGCTGCGGTTTAGCGGCGCCCATCTTCGCGGTTACTCGCAAGGTCGGATGCGTTCTGATCTTGACGGCCGCCTCGGACGGCGTCACACCTTGCAGTTCGTAGACTTCCATGTCCTGGCGCATCTCGTGCTCGACCAGCGCCAGATGACGGAACGCGTGCTGCAACCCCTTCGTCATCCAGATCCGCGGTAGTTCCTCGTATCCCGTACGGAAACCGAACCAGCGCCCCATCTGCAACAACGTGTCGTATGTATTCGTTGGCCGAATGAACACGCTCGATACGAGGCCTTCCAGTGTGATACCTCGCGACAAGGTGTTGCCACCGATCGCGATGACGGTGTTCGTCTGTCCGTCCTCGTAGTGCAGACGATCCTCACTCCGGTAGTTATCGACGATCACGCGCGTCTCGCCGACGACTGATGCCACCCGCTCGAGAACAGCATTGAAGGGCACCGCCTCCCGCTCCCAATCCTCCGCAGGCACCCGGGAAGTCTCGTCGATCCATTGATGGCGAAGCTCTTCGATCACCTCTTGTTGTGAGTGCTCGACCGACCACTTCAGCGAATCCAGTTCCTTCTTAATCACCGGCTTGTACTCGTCGTGGACCTGTGTCTGGAACGAAGTATGAATCAGCATGGAACTGTCGCCGAAGTCCTGACGTCGGCGCCGCGCCGCAGTCGCCATCACGAACCAACGGATCGCGGCCCGAAGCTCGGCTGTCACCGTCGGAGTGAATCCGTCGACGTCCTTCTTCGAGATCGGACGAAGCTTGAACTCATCCTCGTCAGGAATCGTGCGGATCATGTCGTATCCGTCGATGTTCTCGTCCTCGAGGCCAGGTACATCACGTCCGAACAGCATTTCGGGTCCGAAGTAGCCTTCGGGCTTCGGCAGCGGGTAGATGAAGTCACGCGGATAGAGGTCAGACGCGTCGGTGGGATCGATGAACACATTCGCAAACGGCGTCGCCGTATAACCGATGTAGGCACCGCGGGGAAGGAGAGCGAGAATGTCCCGTATCAACGGGTTGATGGTCCCCGACTCCACTGAGGCCTGGTCTGCCTCATCGTCTATGACCAGCACCTGGGCCGTCTTCAGCGCCTTCTGCGCCGTCGGCTTCTCGAGCCATTTCTTCAGCTTTCGGAGGATCACCGCGTTCTTCTTCACAACGAGGAGCGAAGTCTTGCCTTCAGCCGTTAAATACGTGACCGCATCGTGTTTCGCAGGCCCCTTATTGGAGTCGTCGCCGATCTTCGTCAGGTCGAAATCACTGTGTTTCCCGGTGATCGAGAACCAGCGACCGGGAATGCCGCTGACCAGGTCGTCGTCCAATCGCAACTGAGTCTGCTGACGGAGTGCGTTGTGGATCCCGGCGAGAACGATCACCATCCGGTAGCGGCGATCCGCAAGCTTCGCCGCGACGGCAGTGAAATTGGTCGTTTTACCGCTCTGAACGAAGCCGACGACCAGGCCACGCGCAGACTTGCGCTCGCCCGAGGGATTCGGAGTGAGGCGAACGATCGTGTCAGACGCCGAGTTCAGCGACGGAATCAGCGCGGCACGCCCTTTGTCCTCCAGCTTCTGGCGGAACTGACCCCAACACGCATCGGAGTCCAGTGCCCCCTGGTACCAGGACTCCTCATGCCTCGGCTTGATGACAGGTCCGCCCGTCATCACAGCACCGACATTCGAATTGAACCGGGCTACCAGAATGTCAACGGTCTCTTCGTCAGCCATGCCTCCGCTCAAGAAGGTCTCCGCAGCAGCGTTCGGACCGCCCTGCAGCATTGCCCAGTCCGCGAAGACTCGATACAGCTTCTCCAGATCCCGTGCCACGATTCCCTCCCGATGTCGACACACCGACGGCCCACGCCTCGGTGACGGTTGTCTGACCGCACATCTGGACTATACGGATGAGGTCGGACATTTCGACGGGAGCGTGGGATGTCGCGCACAGGGCTCAGCACGATTGGAATCCGGTGACATCGGACAAACGAACAGAAGCCCCTCGGGCCACCTGCCAGTTTGTCGCTGCTAGTGGTAGCGGTAGTTCGAGCAGATTGCGCCAACCCGTTTGAGACTGCTCGAGTGCAGCATGCGCCGCCCGGTGCGGCGCACGACCACGGCGTACTGAGAAACCTCCAAAGCAGTATCAGCCGGCCCGACCAGTACGGACGGAGTGCGCGGCAGTACCCGCTACGACCATCGTCACGTGCTCCGCGTCGGCGACCCTGACTGCGACGAATCCAAGTCCACTGCTCACCACCTGTCTGTACGAGTGCACCACGCTGACGCACCGATCTGTTCTGCCGGGGAGGTACGACATCGACGGCCACGAGGATCGATAATCACGTGCGCGGAGTCACCGATCTCGAGCGCGGTGCCCGAAACCACAGTGCGCGACTATACCGACTCAGTCCGACACCTCGGTCGAGCGCGACATAACGAACGCGCCCAATCGTCGTGTGTCAGAGGATCACTCGTCCCGGTCGCCTCGCGGCCGAACGACCCGCACAACACGTTCCGCTGCATCTTCGACGTCCTCGTGCTCCCACACCCGCAGGACTGTCCATCCGGCATCGATCAGCAGGCGGTCAGTATCTCGATCCCGCGTCTGATTCGCCTCCACCTTGGCCGCCCAGTACTCGGCGTTCGTCTTGGCGACAGTGAAGTGCTCAGGGCAACCGTGCCAGAAGCAGCCGTCGACGAAGACTGCGATCTTCTTTCGCGGGAAGGTGATGTCGGCGCGCCTGCGAACCCCTTTGATCGGCGCTCGGTCGACGAAGTAGCGCAACCCCCTACGATGCAGCTCCGACCTCAGCCGGAGCTCCGGCCCTGTGTCCCGGCTCCGATTCGACTTCATCGATCGTCGGACTGCCTCCGACGACGCCCATGATTCCGTCATCCTCAGATCGTCTCACTCGCTTCGGGCACTTCACGACCTTCGTGATCGATTCCCCGAACACCTCGGTCCTGGCGATGGTGGCCCGGATCTGGAGAGCGCGATCGTCGTCAGGTCCGACCCATGTGTCGGCTCTGCATTCGAAGAAGTCATCGTCGAGGTTCACGTCGATCCCCAACAACCAACCCAACACGTGTGCACCGAGCCGTGGGGGGATCGCGTTTCCGATCTGCTGCGAGATATCACGGCCTTCCCAGGGGTAGTCTCCTGGGAATGTCTGCAACCGGCCCGCCTCCGATGGCCCGAATCTGCGCACTTCGTTCGCTCCATCGATGAGAACCCTGTTCCGCGAGACCTTTCCGGTCACAGTGAACGCTGGGCGGTCGTACCGCCGCTTGCACCGGTTCTTCGGATCGCCTCCAGTTCCGTAATTGGAGACGACGGTGAACGGCTCATCCCAACCAAGGGCTTGCGCCATGCTGATCCACTGCGGTCGACCCGCTGAGAAATCAAGCGCCGGCTCTGCATCGAGCGCAGTGCCCACGTACCTCTGGTGGGTAGGAGCCGGCATCGTCACTTCACTGCTGTGCACATTCCATCGGGCTGCGAGAACAGCGCGCCTGCGAGTCTGCGGAACTCCGTACTCTTCCGCGCGGAGGATCCGCACGTCCACGCCGTACCCCTTGTTTTCGAGAACGACCTTCATCGCGTCCCACACGGGCTTCACCGCTGGGACTTGCTCCAGCATGATTGCTTGGTACGGTCGGCCGGCTTCCAGGGCTGCGAGCGCCCAGATCAATGGCTGAAGAACTAGCCCGGTGCGGGCGTCCGAGTCCGGCTCAGCTTCGATTCGCTGCAGTTGCTCCGAGACTTCAGCCGTCTTTCCCGCCCCGAGCATGTTTACGAGTGCGACGACACGCGTGAGTGCGCGGCGACCATGACCGTTTCCCGCAACTGTGTACGTCTGACACGGAGGGCCACCGGTCAACACGTTGACAGAATCGGTGAAATCCTCTGGCCGCCAACGGGTTACGTCGCCGAGGATTGAGCTCAGCCCGGCGGCTTCTCGCGTCGCGACCGCGTTCTCGTCGAACTCGATACCGATCGAGGGCACATCGAGCCAGTGCGCGGCCACATCGAGCCCACCCGGACCGGCGAACAGATCCACGATCATCGGCGAGTCCACCGGAGGCAACGAACCAGCCTTCTGATCGATCATTCTGTGAAGATTAGGCTCTCCCTGCCGAGCAACCAATTCGTCCTGGTCCCCCGGCGCGCCGGCATCAGGGCGGTCGATGCTCCGGTTGCGCGCGGGAAGTTCAGACATACACGAACCTCCTCCACGAACTCATCTACGATCCACGCCACCACGCTATAGGCGACATCGGACATTCGAGCAGGTCGTTGCCTGGTTTCGACACGCTCGTCGCTCCGCTCCTCGCGGCTCAACCAGCGGGCAGGGCTCAACCAGCCGACGGGTCGCCTACTCCCCCTCGGCGCTCCACTTCTCCACCACGACCATGCCGGGGACCTTCGGGACCTTCAGATCCTTGACCTTGTGAGTCTTGCCCTTCTTGTTCCGGGCGATCGGGTCTTCGTCGACGACCAGTTCCTCGTAATCCTCGTCAGCAGGGTCTTCAGCGGTGTCCTCGATGCCGGCTTCCTCGACGTCCGCGCCGGAGTCTGCGTCCGCGTCGGGCTCCGCCGATTCCTCGACATACGTCATTCCCAGGTACTTGCGCCACGTGTTGTCGTCCCGGGGCACCACACCGTCCTCGGCGGCGGCGCCCTCGGCGGTACGGACCTGGTTCATCAATGCCATCGCGCGACGACGGAGGTCGTCCTCGACGCTGCCGACGGCATGCTTGCGGAAGGGGATATCGACTCGATAGAGCGAGGGGCTCACGGCCGCGACAGGGAAACCTGCGCCGGCGAGACGCTCGAACACCTTCTGCACCAAGGCCAGCGCCGGCTGGGTGGTGACGATGCCGTCGAGCACACTGCCGCGTTCGCGCTCGGCGTCTTTCGCCGCCTCCCACTCGTTGATCTGACGATGCAGATCGGCGTGCTCACCGCCCAGAACACCGGGTGTTCGATTCGACACTTTGTCGATGAAGCTCTGCGCCACGTCGTCGATGTCGAACGCCCCGACCGCCGAATCAGCGGCGATGCGCGCGTGGAACAGCACTTGCAGGAGGAGATCGCCGAGCTCAGAGCAGAGTTCCTCGGATGTACCGTGGTCGATCGAGTCGAGCAGCTCGTACACCTCTTCGAGAAGGTACTTGCGCAGCGAGTCGTGCGTCTGCAACCGCTCCCACGGGCCCATGCGACGAAGCCGGTCCATCAGCTCGACAGCCCGCAGCAGCTTGCCGCCCGGGAGATTACTGCCTTCAATGACCGGCTCGCCCCACTTCAACCGCTCGACGACAGCCGGATGATCGCGATCAGAACTCACCAGTGTCTTGGTACCGTCGTCCTCGACCAGACCGACGAGCTCGTACGACGGCAACTGCCACAACAGCGACGGGTGCACCTCTTCGGTGACGGCCACGGTCTCCGCGAGCAGCGCCACAGCACCGGCAGGAACGAGATCGGGTCGCGACGCGTCGAGCAGGACCACGGTCATGGAAGCTCCTCCTCGCAAATCAGTGTCAACCTCGACATTAACGCGTCACAAGGCTTCGCTCCGGTCACACGCGCGGGAAGGAATCGTGTCGCGCATTACTGCCGGGATGGCGGTCTGACACCGAGCCATCCTCACTGCCGTCCCCACTCGGCACGCCCCTGATCTCCGTCAGTACTGCCCGCAATGCCGGGTCGGCCTCCGCGCTGTGCCTCCACACGGTGTGGACCTCACGCCGCGGCGCATTCTGCAACTCGCGCACCGCCACCCCCTCCGGCACGCGAGGCCGGGCGAGGCGCGGAATCAGCGCGACCACGTCGCCCGCCTCGACCAACGCCATCTGCGTGCCGAAGTCGTCCACCGAGTGGATCACGTCCGGCTGCTGCTCCGACTCGGCGAACAACCGCTCGAACCACCGATGACAGACCGTGCCGACGGGACTGGTCACCCATCCGCAGTCGCGGAGCTCGGCCCGCCGGATCGGCCGGTCGGCCTCAGCCAGCGGATGCCCCAACGGCACCGCGAGGTCGCCGATGTCGGTGTGCAGATGCGACCGCTCCAGCCCCGCCGGCACCGCGACCGTCACGCCGTCGGCGTCGTGAACCATCGCGAGATCGGCGTTGCCCGACTCGACCGCGTACACGGCGGGCACCGGATCGAGTTCCGTCACCTCGACTCGCACCTCCGGATGGAGGCGTCGCACACGCTTCAATGCGGGCGCGACGATGCCGCGGACACCGGTCGAGAACGCTGCGATCCTCACCACACCGCGCGGCGAACCGGCGTCCACCGACCGTGCCGCCGCCACCGACTTCTCAAGCGCGTTCAGCACTTCAGGCGCGGTCTCGACGAGCGCATGCGCGGCCGGAGTCAGCACCACCCGGCGCCCGGCCGGCGCCACCAGACGCACCCCGACCTGCGACTCGAGTCTCTTGATCTGCTGAGAGATGGCCGAGGGCGTGAACCCGAGCTCGTCGGCGGCCCGCGCCATCGTCCCCAAATCGGCGACGGCCCGCAGAGCTCTCAATGCTCCGACATCGATCATGAAGTACTCCTAACGATTACTCACGATAACTCCTCGCTTGTGGTGAACGTTTTCCGTGGCGACGATGAATACATGACTTCGACCTCGCATCCCGCGCGCGCGATCTTCGGATCGAACCTCGTCGCCATGCCGACGCCGATGAACCCCGACGGCTCGCTCGACGAGGTCGGCATCGGCGCGGTGGCGAAGCATCTCGTCGACTCCGGCTGCGACGGGATCGTGGTGGCCGGCACCACCGGCGAGGCTCCGACCCTCGAACTCGTGGAATTGCTTCGCGTACTGGAACTGGTCCGCGCCGCGGCGGGTTCGGCGACCCGCCTCGTCGTCGGCGTGGGCACCAATCACACGGCAAAGAGCGTCCAGACCGCCAGAGCAGTCGCCGCGGCAGGTGCCGACGCTCTGCTGGTCGTGACGCCCTACTACTCGAAGCCGTCTCAGGCCGGCGTGATCGCTCACACGGTGGCGATCGCCGACGCCACCGAACTCCCGGTGATGCTCTACGACATCCCCGGCCGCGCCGGCCTCGCTCTCACCCGGGAGACGCTCGTCGAACTCTCGCACCACCCGCGCATCGCCGCGGTGAAGGATGCGAAGGGGGATCTGTTCGAGGTGATGTCGGTGATGGCCGAGACCGGGATGGCGTACTACTGCGGCATCGACGAGCTGAACCTGCCGTACCTGGCGGCCGGAGCCTCGGGTCTGGTCAGCGTGATGGGAGTGGTCGGCGCAGACCGCAACAGGGACCTCATCACGGCGATCGATGCGGGCGATCTGCCGCGGGCCCGCGCGATCAATGACGCCGTCCTCCCCCTGACGATCGCACTGATGCGCACAGCACCGGGTGTGGTGACCGCGAAGGCCGCGCTCCGCGAGATCGGCGTCATCTCCCATGCCGCCGTACGCGCGCCACTGCTCGAGGCGACCGCCTCTGAGGTCGCCGTCATCCGTGCCGCCCTCGCAGCCGACGGTCAGCCGACCGGCGATCGGTTGCTGACGGCATAGCCGACGCGCGCTATCACCCTCAGAACGGCGGTTCGCCGTCGCCAACCAGCATCGCCTCTCGGCGTCGGCGGTTAGCCGCGCGCCGCTGCATCCGATAGCGATGTTTGGCCTGGGTGCGGGTCCGTGCCCTCTCGGGCTCCCCCTCGGCGTGTCGTGGCGGTTCGCGCGACTGACCGATCGACACGCCGTGACGGCACTGGAAGCGGCCCAGCTCCGGCAGCAACCAGAGGTTCAGCGCCTGCTGACGCACCGAGACTCCGTCCGGGGTCGTCACCTCCGACCAGAGAACACCGGCCGCATCGACGACCTGGTCGTCGACCCACCCGCTGCCGAAGGTCTTCAGACCGTGATGGAAGCGGCATTTCGGGTTCAGATTGCACAAGCAGGTCGGGCCGCCCGCGGCGGGGTCCACGTGATCGAACTCAACGACGTGATCGAGATCGGATTTCCACGCGGGACGATCGCAGCCCGGCCAGGTGCACGTGCCGAACAGGGCACGCACCGCGGTGGCTACAGCGGCGGACGGCCGGTATCGATCCGCATGGGCGGCGCAGTCGGCGATGACCTTGTCGATGTCGAGTTCTCGAACGACCGCGTCGGGCCGAGCCATGAGTTCACGCGCACGCCTGGCCGAGATCGGACCGACCCCGTCTTCGTACGCCGGAGTCTCCGACGCCCCGTCGAGGGCGTCTTTGCGGACCACGACGTGAACCACGATCTGACCGCGCCGCGATTCGACCTGCTCCGGCGACAGGGCCGAAGCGCAGTCGTCGCGATCGCATCGGCAGGTGAACTCGGCGCGATGCAGCAGCGCGGTCGCGGCATCGGACCGACGGGCCTGCTTCGTGCGGGGATCGAAGGGACAGACGCCGTCGGCGAGGGCGTCGATGGTTCCGAGCGCGATCATCGCATCCTCGGACGAACCGGTGATGACCATCTCCGACATGCCGTCGGACACCGGGGACACGACCACGTTCTTTCCTGCTGCGATCTGCTCGCGCGTCATGGTCACCGCATCGGGATCGTACTCGGCGACCACCGCGGAGACGATCGACTCGACGCGGGCGGCCGATAGCCCGCCCGCCTCGGAGAGACGGTGCGCGATCTCCGCGTCGATGAACTCCAGGAGCTCCAGGTCGTCCACGAGGGCCGTCTGCTCGACGGCCCGCGTGAACCACGCGACCGTGATCCGACCGTCGCGCAGCAGCCTGCCCACCGCCGGGATCCGCTCCACGCACGCGATCGCGCGATCGACGAACATCTCAGCGGTGTGCGGCCGTACTCCTGCTGCGACCGCGTAGGCCGCGGCCGTCTGGCATTGCGGGTCGTAGAGCCGCGAGTACGCGTCCACCGCCGAATCGGCCTCCAACTCAGCCCTTTTCGCCTGATACAGGCGGTACACGGCGGCGTAGCGGTGCCACATCACCGCGCCCTGATAGCAGTCCGATCGAGCGGCGAATCGCAACAGCGCGGCTCGATCGCCCTTCGCGCCGTCCGGGATTCCGATCCGGATGACGATCGCATCGTCGTCGATCCGGACCGTCGAACCCTGAAAACTGTCGATTCGACTACTCATGCCGCCCCCTTCATCGAACTCACATTCGAGACTATCGGAGGGGTCTGACATCGACCGGACGCTACGACGCTACGACTCCAGCGGCGCGATCGTCTGAAGGAACGTGACCAGGTAGTCGACGAGCTCTGTGTCCCGGAGTCGGGGGGAACCGACGCCGCCGGTACGCGGGATCGGCAGTGTCACCATGTGGGTCGCGGCACGGTAGCTCGCCGACGAGTACATGCGCGCGAGCCGGACCTGCTGGCTGTCGAGCAGAAGCATCGGTGAGATCCGGATGGATTGACCGGCCAGACCGACCTCCGCGACACCGCGTTCGCGGCACCGGAGCCGCAGACGCGCGATCGCAGCGAGACGCTGCGTCTCGACGGGCGGCTCACCGTAGCGGTCGGTCAGTTCGCTCATCACCTCGTCGACGTCATCGTCACTGGTGGCCGACGCCAGCTTGCGGTATGCCTCCAGCCTGAGCCGGTCCGCCTCCACGTACTCGACGGGGATATGCGCGTCCACCGGCAGGTCGATGCGCACCTCGACGTTCTCCTCGGTCGCCACTGCCTTGCCGTCGGCCGCGGCTCGGTACGCCTCGACCGCTTCGCCGACCAACCGCACGTAGAGGTCGAAGCCGACACCCGCGACGTGCCCGGACTGCTCGGCACCGAGGACGTTGCCGGCACCGCGCAGCTCGAGATCCTTGAGCGCCACCGCCATGCCGGCACCGAGTTCGTTGTTCTGGGCGATGGTCGCGAGCCGGTCGTAGGCCGTCTCGGTCAGCGGCTTGTCCGGGCTGTACAGCAGGTACGCGTATCCGCGCTCCCGGCTTCGCCCGACGCGCCCGCGCAGCTGGTGCAGCTGCGAGAGCCCGAAGTTCTCCGCACGGTCGACGATCAGGGTGTTGGCGTTCGAGATGTCGAGCCCGGTCTCGATGATCGTGGTGCACACGAGGACGTCGTACTCGCGGTCCCAGAAGCCCTGGACGGTTCGTTCCAGTTGCTCCTCGCCCATCTGCCCGTGCGCGACCACCACCCGGGCCTCGGGAATCATGTTCGCGAGATGCTTGGCGGTCTTGTCGATGGTCGAGACGCGATTGTGCACGTAGAACACCTGACCGTCGCGCAGCAGCTCGCGCCGGATGGCCGCCGCGACCTGCTTGTCGGAGTATGCGCCGACATACGTCAGGACCGGGTGCCGTTCCTCGGGCGGAGTGAGGATGGTCGACATCTCGCGGATACCCGCCATCGACATCTCGAGGGTGCGCGGGATCGGTGTCGCCGACATGGTGAGCACGTCCACGTGGGTGCGCAGCGCTTTGATGTGCTCCTTGTGCTCCACACCGAAGCGCTGCTCCTCGTCCACGATCACCAGACCGAGGTCTTTCCATCGGACGCCGGTCTGCAGCAGCCGATGCGTGCCGATGACGACGTCGACCTCACCGGAGGCCATCTGCGCGATGATCTCCTTCGACTCGGCCGGATCGGTGAACCGCGACAACCCGCGCACGGCGACCGGGAAGCCCGCCATTCGCTCGGTGAAGGTCTGCAGGTGCTGCCCGGCGAGAATCGTCGTCGGTACCAGGACCGCGACCTGCTTCCCGTCCTGAACGGCCTTGAACGCGGCGCGGACTGCGATCTCGGTCTTGCCGTAACCGACGTCGCCGACCACCACCCGGTCCATCGGGACCGGCTTCTCCATATCGGCCTTGACCTCGCCGATCACCGTCATCTGGTCGACGGTCTCGGTGTAGTCGAAGGCGTCCTCCATCTCCCGCTGCCACGGGGTGTCGGGGCTGAACGCGAAACCCGGTGCCGCATGCCGCGCGGCGTACAGCTGCACCAGTTCGCCCGCGATCTCCCGGACCGCCTTGCGCGCCTTGCGCTTGGTATTGGCCCAGTCGGAACCGCCGAGCTTGCTGAGCCCCGGCTGCTCGCCGCCGACGTAGCGCGACAACTGGTCGAGCGCGTCCATCGGAACGTACAGGCGGTCGCCCGGCTGTCCCCGCTTGCCGGGCGCGTACTCGATCACGAGGTACTCGCGCCGGGCACCGGAGACCGTGCGTTCGATCATCTCGACGAACTTGCCGATGCCGTGTTGGTCGTGCACCACCAGGTCACCGGCGCTCAACGCCAGCGGGTCGACCTGATTGCGCCGCTTGGCCGGCAGTCGCCGCCCGTCCTTCACACCGACGACGCGAGCGCCGGTGACGTCCGCCTCGGTGGCGATCACCAGACGCGCCGACGGGCAGACCAGTCCGCGCCGCAGCGTGCCGTGGAAGACGCCGACCGCGTCGGCCGGCAACTCATCGCCCGGCTCCACGAGCCGGGCCGGGACCTCGGCCTCACCGAGACGGTCGACGAATCGCATCGCAGTGCCCCGGCCGGCGGCGATCAACGCCGCACGACCGCCCGAGGCGACCTGAGCGCGCAACGACGTCATGAACTCGTCGAGCTCGGCGGGGTCGCCGTGCGGCGCCGGCCCGGGCTGCAGATCGAGTTCGAGCTCCTCGCCCGATCCCGCCGAGAGCGGACTCATCGTCCACCACGGTTTGCCCGCCTCCACGGTCGCACGTTCGACGTCACCGACGCTGCGGTAGGCACTCGCCGACAGGTCGATGGAGGGTTCGCCCGCGGCCACGGGCGCCGCTGCCCCCAGCGCCGCGGCGTTCCACGACGCCTCCAAGAACTCCTCGCCGGTCCTCGCCAGATCGACGGCACGGGTGCGCACCTTCTCCGGATCGAGGACCAGTACCCGAGTGCCGTCGGGCATCACCTCGGTGAGCATCTGCATCCGGCCGTCGACGAGTGCCGGGATCAGCGCTTCCATTCCCTCGACGGGAATGCCCTCCGACAGTTTGGTCAGAATCTCGCGCAGCGACTCGTCCTCGACTGTCGACGCGAGTTCGGCGGCCCGGTCCCGGACCTCCGCGGTCAGCACCAGTTCTCGGCACGGATGAATCTGGACCACCGACGTGTCGATCTCCGGCTGCGTCCGCTGGTCGGCGACGGAGAACGCGCGGATGTCGGTCACCTCGTCGCCCCAGAACTCCACTCGCACCGGGTAGTCGGCGGTGGTCGGGAAGATGTCGAGGATGCCGCCGCGCACCGCGAACTCGCCGCGGGCACCGACCATGTCGACGCGCTCGTAGGCCATCTCGACGAGCTTCTCGATCAGACCGTCGAACTCCGCCTCCGTGCCTTCGGTGAGCGTGACCGCGCGCATCGCTCCGAGCCCGGGAGCCATCGGCTGCACAAGGGAACGGACGGTCGCGACCACGACGTGCAACGGGGACACCGCCGGGTCGGCCAGTCGACTGAGCACCGCGAGCCGGGCACCGACCGTGTCGGCGCTGGGCGAGAGCCGCTCGTGCGGCAGCGTCTCCCACGACGGGAATTGAGCGACGACCGACGTCCCGTTGGGCCCCGACCGCAGCAGTTCCGACAGTTCGGTCGTGAGGTCGTCGGCCTCCCGACCGTTGGCGGTCACGACGAGGACGGGGTTCTCGGAGATCTCGGCCAGTTGCGCAACCACCAGCGGCCGGGCGGCGTCCGGTGCCGTGATGTCGAGGCGAGTCTCGCCCACTCGTTCCCGCAGCAAACCGAAGGCCGCATCACGAAACGCGAAGGAGGTCAGCCCGGACAGGGAGGGACGCGGCGCAGAGGGGGTCGACACTGTGTCAAGTGTAGAAGACCACCGCGGCTCGTCGGTCCCAGGCTGGTTCGGTGCTCAGGCTGGTCGGTCCCGCAGGCTTGTCGGTCCCGCAGGCTTGTCGGTCCCCCAGGCTTGTCGGTCCCCCAGGCTCGTCGAGTAAGTCGAGGAGCGGAGCGACGAGGCGCATCGAGACCGCGCGGGCCGGCCTGACACGGTCTCGATACGCCGCGGCGCTGCGCGCCGAGGCTACTCGACGAACCTGGGGAGGGCACCGCGCGCCGAGGCTACTCGACGAGCCGGGGGAGGGCACTGCGCGCCGGGCCCTCTCGACGAGCCTGGGGAGGGCACTGCTCCCCCCTCCCTCACCCCGACCGACCGGCGGCCGCGAGCAGCGATGCGCCGAGCGGGCGCGAAGGAGCGGCGCCGGGCAGAATCGCGTACACCGAGGAGCCGATGGGCGTCGTCCACTCATTCAGGTCGTCGTGTTCGTCCAGGCGCCGCTGAACCGGAATGTACTGCTTGACCGGATCCCGCTGATACGCGGCGAAGATCAGCCCGCTGTTGGACGTGTCCGCCGAGCCCGCCTCGGGCGGGTCGTCGTAATTGAACCCGCGACGGATGAACTGCTCGTCCGGCGCCCGACGATGCGCCCGCGCGATGTGCGACGACGGCGGGATCACCGGGATGCCGCCGCGTGAGGCTTCGAAATCAGGATCGTCGGACTCGTAGCGCCCGGTCAGCGGTGCGCCGTTGTCGAGGGTGCGACCTGTGGAGAGCTCACGCCCCCGGCGATCAAGCGCCTCCCAGGTGTCCATGTGCATCGCGATGCGCCGCAACACCAGGCTCGTCCCGCCGGCCATCCAGGGCTGTTCGCGCCCGTCGTCCCAGAGAAGGGAGCCGTAGTCGTCGGGGCTCGGCTGGACGGTGCCGTCCACCTGTCCGAACAGGTTGCGCATCGTGCCCGGCGCCATTCCCGGACTGTTGCGAAACCCCCGCTGCACCCACCGGACCCGCACACTGCGGCGGACCGACGAGGTCAGCATGCGCGTCGCATGTGCGAGGGCCACGGGGTCGTCGGCGCCGATCTGCAGAAGCAGATCAGTCTGTCCCCACCGCGGATCCAGCCGGTCGATCGAGAAGGGCGGGAGCGGCGCGAGCCATGACGGCCGCAGAGGCGCGAGAGCCGGCGCCCGGAACACCCGGTCACCGAGACCGACGGTGACCGTCAGGTTGCACGGCAGCACCGCGAGTTCGGGCTCGGTGTCGGACAGGCTCGGCTCGGCACGGGTGAGCCTCGACGCGTCCTGCGTCCACAGGCGAAGGACCCCCGCGAAAGTGTCGACGTCGGTCGGGTCGACGAGATCCAGGCCGACGAATTGAGCGTGCGACTGAGCCGGGGTCACGATGCCGGACTGATGCGTGCCGTAGAACGGCGTCAGGCCGGAACCCGCGGCGGGGTCAGGCGAGGAGAACTCTCGCCCGACGCCCACCGCGGCCGCCCCGATGCCGATGCCCGCCAGGCCCGCTCCGCCGGCGAGGAGGGTACGGCGCGAGACGCGACCAGTCCGCTGCTCAGTCACTGATGCGAGTCGGCGTGCGCCGACTCGGACTGCTGCATGTCGTGCCCGGCCGTGCCGTGGTCCATGTCCGGGTGGTCAGCGTCCCCGCCGGGCGCGTAATTCTCCTGATTGCCGTCGAAGTCTCGGGCGAGAGCGTCGAAGGTCTTGGTGGAGCCGTCCTCGAAACGGATCGTGAACGCGACGTTCTGTCCGGTCGTGATGGGCCTGGTGACATCCATGAGCATGAAGTGCTCAGCGCCCGGCGACAGCGTGATCGACGACTTCGCCGGGACGAGGAAGCCGCCGTCCTTCTGGCGCATCGTGGTGCCGCCGGAGCCGTTGTCGACCACTTCGTGCATCTCGGTGGTGCGGGCGAGGTCGGTGTGCGCCGACACGATGCGGATGTCGTGGTCGGACGAGTTGGCGATGGTCCCGAAGGCGGCGGTCATTCCCGATTCGGCGGCCTTGACCCATTGGTCGGAGATGGTGATCGAATCGGAGGCCGGTGCGGAGGAGTCGTCGCTGCCGCAGGCCACGACGACGAAGGACAGCAGAGCTGCGGCGGTGAGGCCGAGCGAACGGATGAGGGTACGGCTTATCGCCATGAGTGATGTCTCTTTCGTGCAGAGTCTGATACCCCGCGATCGGATGAGACCGCCGGGGTGGTGTCGGATGGGGTTCAGACCAGCGAAGGAGGACCGCGGACCGCGGCGGAGGCGACCATCGGCGCGGGCCGGAGCGCGGCAGCGTGCCGGTCGGCGCGGATGACGACGAAAGCGGGGTCGAGACACACCCGCGTGCTCACCAACCGCCAGACATGGGACACGCTGTTGCCGTACGCCCGGCTCAGTTGCTCGGCGACGAAGAGCACGGCAGCCGCGGCGGGGACGGCGAGTGCGTGCCAGAACAGCATCAACGGCCCCGGCGTCACGCCTGCTCCGTGTCCCGCGTGCCCTGCCATCAGCGACAGCACTCCGTGAGCGGTCGCCTGGCCCGCGGACAGCGCGACCAACGCGCCGGTCGCAGAGATGCCGATCCGGCCGCGAGCCCGTGCTCGCTCCACCGATCGCACCTGAGCGGCGCGGACCAGTCCGACCCCGAGCGCCAGGCCGAGGAGCACCGCGGACTGCGCCGTCGTGGGAAGGTGCCCACCGCCGATCGAGTGGGCCGCGACACCCAGGATGAGCGAGACCACCGATGCCAGGAACCCGTGCGCGGTCGCGGGGACCTGCGCACCGGTCGGCGTCGGGCGAATCAGCACGTCGTCAAGGGTACTACCGGAGGTCGTACCGGCCGAGTCGGCCGCCCTTCGCGGCTCTTGCGCGCGACTGCTCGTCGTCGACGCGCTCGTCGACCGGACCGTCGTCGACCCGACTGTCGGACACGCTGCCTGACCTCGGCGATCGCCGCCTCGGTTTGAATCATCGCCGTTCGCCACCGATCGTGGAGTGCATGTCTGACGAACGGGAGAATGCTGACAGCGAACCACGGGGGACGGACACAGAGCACGGGACGGACACAGACGCCGTGCTCTTGGACGGCGCAGTATTGATCGACCCGTACACAAAAGAGGCGACATCCGTATCTCCGGGCGTTGCACCGGTGCCCCACCACTGGCACGTCGGCGAGAACGACACCGATGAGGAGATCACCGAGAAGCTCAAGCGCCAGGGAGTCCGGCTCGGCCGCGGTGGAATCGCTCCGGCGGTGTTCTGGCCGGCACTGATCGTGATCGTCGCGGTGAGCGCTCTCGCCGTCGCGTTCCCCGACCAGACGAGCGAAGTCTTCACCGATGTCCAGAACTGGATCGTCTCGAACCTGGGCTGGTACTACATGCTGATCATCGCGTGTTTCGTGGTGTTCGCGGTCGCGCTGTGCTTCTCCAGGCTCGGCCGCATCCGGCTGGGCAGACCCGATGAGGCTCCCGAGTTCGGCAGGGTGAGCTGGTTCTGCATGCTGTTCGCCGCCGGAATGGGCATCGGACTGGTCTTCTACGGCGTCGGTGAGCCACTCACATATGCGACCGTGCAACCGAAACCCGGCTGGAGCGGCAGCCAGGAGGACATCGCCGGTCTGGCGATGGCCCAGACATTCATTCACTGGGGTCTGCACCCGTGGGCGGTGTACGCGGTGATCGGGCTCGCGCTGGCATACGCGATCCACCGCCGCGGGCGACCGGTGTCGATCCGGTGGGCGCTCGAACCGCTGCTCGGCGATCGGGTGAAGGGCTGGGCAGGCGACCTCATCGACATTCTCGCCATCTTCGGCACGGTCTTCGGCGTCGCCACGTCGCTGGGGCTCGGCGTGCAGCAGATCTCGGCGGGCATGCAGTCGATCGGCGTCATCGACTCCGTCGACAACACCCTCCTGGTGATCCTCATCGTCGCCATCACCTTCCTGGCGACCCTGTCGGTGGTGAGCGGTCTGGGCACCGGAATCAAGTGGTTGTCGAACATCAACCTGTCGATCGCCGGACTGCTGGTGATCGCGATGCTGCTGATCGGTCCCACCCTCTTTCTTCTGCGCAACTTCGTGCAGTCGATCGGCGTCTACTTCGCCAACCTGTTCAACATGACGCTCGACGTCGGAGCCTTCCAGGGCCAGGAGGCACAGGACTGGCTCAGCGACTGGACGATCTTCTATTGGGGCTGGTGGATCGCCTGGGCGCCTTTCGTCGGCGTGTTCATCGCCCGGATCTCGCGCGGGCGGACAGTGCGCGAGTTCATCGCCGGATGCCTGATCGTGCCGACTCTGGTCGGATTCGTCTGGTTCTCGGTGCTCGGTGGTACGGGCCTGCACCGGCAGTTCTTCGGCGAGGGTGACCTGGTGGAGGACGGCAAGGTCTCGCCCGAGGGATCGCTGTTCCACGTGCTGTCGGACATGCCGCTCGGCACGGTCTTCTCGATCCTCGGGATCGTCCTGGTGGCCGTCTTCTTCATCACCTCCTCCGATTCCGGCTCACTGGTCGTCGACATGCTCGCCTCGGGCGGCCACCCCAATCCGCCGGTGTGGTCCCGCGTGCTCTGGGCGTCGCTCGAGGGCGTCGTCGCGATCGCTCTCCTGCTCGCCGGCGGACTGCGGTCGCTGCAGGCCGCGTCGCTGGCCACCGCCCTGCCGTTCAGCGTGATCCTCGCGATGATGTGCTTTGCGACCGTGCGGGGTCTGCGATTCGAGCACGACAAACTGCGGCGGGCCGCTCAGGCGCAGCGGTTGGAGGCCGCGACGTCGCACATCGCGGGCGAGGTCTTCAGCACGATGCCGGACGAGCCGGCCCTGCGCGATTATGTCGACGACCGCATCGACTACCGCCTGAGCCGGACCCGGGGCGGGTGGCGACCCGAGCGTTTCGGCCCGAAGCACCGCGAGTAGACCGTACTGGGCCTTCGGGCGGTCTATGGCCCGATCGTGTACTGCAGGTAGACGCAGCCGATCCAGCGGTCGAACTTGCGCCCGACACCGGGTGTGCGACCCACTTCGACGAAACCGACCTTCGTGTGCAGCGCGATCGACTCCGGAACGTCCTCGGAGACCACGGCCATGATGGTGCGCGTCACCGCCGGGTCCGCCGCGTTGATCAACGCGCGCAGCAGGTGCTTGCCCGTACCCCGGCCCGCCGCCTCGGGCCGAAGGTAGATGCTGTCCTCGGCGGTCCAACTCCAGCCCGCCTTTCCCCGATACACGCCGAGATAGGCGTAACCGACCACCTCGCCGGGTGCGCCGGCCACGAGGAACGGGCGTCCCGCGGCAACAGTCGTCTCGAGTCTGGTCCGCCACTGCGCGACGGAGGGCGCCTCGAGGTCGAACGTCGCAGTGGAGTTCTCGACGTAATACCGGTAGATGTCGGCAACGGCCTCGCAGTCGTCGGGCGTCGCCGGGCGAACGGTCAGCATGTGCTGATCTTGCCGCACCGCCGGGCAACTACGCTCGACTGGTGGGCGATAACGAGTCAGAACCTATCGAGGTCCGCGAGGAGGACGTCGAGGACCACGGAGCCGACCGCCTCAAGACGGGGCTGAAGCCACGCCACCTCGTGATGATGAGCCTCGGATCCGCCATCGGCGCGGGACTGTTCGTCGGGTCCGGAGAAGGCATCGCGCTCGCCGGACCCGCGGCACTCGTCTCGTACGCCATCGTCGGCGTCATCATCGTCTCGGTGATGCGGATGCTGGGCGAACTCGCGGCGGCCGATCCGAATCCCGGCGCGTTCTCCTACTACGTCGGCAAAGCTCTCGGACCCGGAGCCGGCTTCATGATGGGCTGGCTGTGGTGGGTCCAGATGACGATCGTGGTCGCAGCCGAGTCGCTCGCGGCGGCGGAAGGACTCAACGCACTCGTCGGTCTGCTGCCCGTCTGGGCGTGGGCGCTGGTCTTCATGACCGTATTCAGCGTGCTCAATCTGACCGGAGTGTCGAACTTCGGCGAGCTGGAGTTCTGGCTGTCGTTGATCAAGGTGACGTTCATCGTGCTTTTCCTGGTGATCGGAGCGGCCTACCTCTTCGGCTGGATGTCCGAGCCGTCTCCTGGACTCGCCAACGCCGGCGACTTCCTCCCGCACGGCATCGGCGGTGTCACGGCCGCACTTCTGGTGATCGCGTTCGCCTTCGGCGGAATCGAGATCATCGCCGTCGCCGCCGCGGAGACCGACGATCCCGGTCCGAGCGTCACGAAAGCCATCCGGACCATCGTCTGGCGCATCCTGGTCTTCTACGTGGGATCGGTGGCGGTGATCATGCTCGTCCTACCGGCAGACGATCCGCGCATCCGCGAATCGCCGTTCGTCGGCGTGCTCGAGCAGACCGGCCTTCCGGCGGTCGCCGCCACGATGGGCGCCATCATCGTCGTCGCGCTGCTGTCGTCGATGAACGTCAACCTCTACGGCGCGTCGCGGATGCTGTTCTCCCTGTCGGTGCGACGGATGGCGCCACGGTCGGCGCGGCGGGTCTCCTCCCGTGCGGTTCCCGTCCCCGCGCTGCTCGCCAGCACCGTGTTCGGCTTCCTCGCAGTGCCCGCGACCTACTTCTGGGGCGACCAGGTTCTCGACCGTCTCCTATCGGTGGTCGGCTCGACGCTGCTCGTCACGTGGCTCGCGATCACCTGCGCCCAGATCGTGCTGCGCAGACGCGCCGAGCGCGACGGAACGCCGCTGCCGCTGAAGATGTGGGGGTATCCGTACCTGTCGTGGCTCACGCTGATAGCTCTGGTCGCTATCACGGTGCTGGCAATCGTGACCCCGTCGGTTCGCGGTCAGGTGATCTCGACCGCCGTTCTGGTGACCGTTCTCTGGACTGCCGGAGCAGTCACTTATCGTCGTCGTTCGACGCAGCCGAGTCGGCGAGCGCCGGGTGCACGGTAGGCTGCGTCGGCTCTTTGTACTCCGCGTCGACGAGCATCGGTTCGGGATCGAGCCGCGTGAGGCCGTTCCAGCACAGATTCACCAGATGCGCGGCCACCACCTCCTTCTCCGGCTGCCGGACGTCGAGCCACCACTGTGCGGTCACTGAGACCATGCCCACCAGCGCCTGCGCGTAGAGAGGCGCCAGCGCGGGATCGAATCCGCGCCGCTCGAAGTCCCCGGCGAGAATGTGTTCCACCTGGCTGATCGCGTCGTTCAGCAGGCTCGAATAGCGAGTGTCCTCGCCCCCGCTGGTCGACTCTCCTCGGACCAGGATGCGGAACCCGTCGGTCCGCTCCTCCATGTAGGTCAGCAACGCCAGCGCGACCTGCTGAATCCGGTACAGCGACCGATTCTTCGTGAGCGAGGACGTGACCATTTCCAGCAGGGTCTCCATCTCGCGGTCGACGACGACGGCGTAGAGACCTTCCTTGCCGCCGAAATGCTCGTAGACGATGGGCTTCGACACACCGGCACGCTGCGCGATCTCCTCGATCGACGTTCCCTCGAAGCCACGTTCGGCGAACAGCCCCCGCGCCACCTCGATGAGCTGCAGTCGACGCTGAGCCCCGGTCATCCGGGCCCGGGGTGCCTTCGTGACGACTTCTGCTCCGCTCTCCGCGGGCCTGCTGATGGCCATGCCACCAATGGTAGTGCCGGCCTCAGACTCCGAAAGCCACCGAGCACGGAGAGAGGGAGTCACGCTGTGCCCGGTCTCCCGAGGTTGGTCGAGTAGGCGAGTGAGCGCAGCGAGCACGCCGTATCGAGACCAGCCTGCTCCCGCGTGTGGTGGTTTCGACTCGCTCCGCTGTGAGTGTTTGGGGTGGTTGGCCTGGGGCTGACTGGCAGGGTGGTTATGGGTTCGTCGTTGTGTTCGTGACTCATCGCTCCGCTGGCCTCGTTGTGGGTGCCTTCAGCAAGACGTGTCCGTTCATCGATGGCGAACCGGTGACCGCCCTGTCCGCCGCGTTGGCTTGATCAGAAGCCTGTCCGACGCCTCGCCAGGTACGCCCCCTGGGGAGGCGTCGTGACCGATCACAGTGACGCCACGCGGTGGTCTCCTCAGAAGCGGCCACCGGTTCAGCGAACCCATCCTGTTCCGTTGATGAGGAGGAAGTCCGCAGTGTCAATCGTTGCAGATGTTTACAGATTCGTCGTTGGAGTCGACACTCACGCCGCCACGCACTCGTATTGCCTGGTGGAGGCGGCCACGGCCAGGACCGTCGATCAGGCCACGTTCCCGACCTCGTCGGCGGGGTTGCGGCGGGCGATCGCCTGGATCGAGCGTCGTACCGGTACTCGCATCCGCGAGACGCTGATCAGCGTCGAAGGCAGCAGTTCGTACGGCACCCGTCTGACGCGGGAACTGTTGCGGGCCGGGTACCGGGTGGTCGATGCGCCCTCGCCTCGTCGGGAGCGAGGAGGTTCGAAGACCGACGCGATCGACGCACACAAGGCGGCGGTGACGATGCTCGCTCGCCCCAGCGACGGCCTCGCCGATGCACGCACCGGTGACCTTCATGAATGCCTGAAGACGCTGCTGCCGGCCCGGGACCGGATGACGCGGGAGAAGACCCGTCAGTTCAACGCCATGGTGGCATTGCTGCGCGAGCACGACCTGGGTATCGATGCGCGAGGCAAACCCACACTGACCATCGTCAAGCAGATCGCCCGATGGCGCGAGCGTCCAAGCGATAGCCGGGCAAAGCAGTTCGCCCGTGCCGAGGTGATTACGTTAGCTCAGCGCATCGTCGCACTGCACGTCCAGCTCGCGCAGAACCTGGCCGCCGTGCGCGAACTGGTCGCCGCTCACGCACCGGTGCTATTGGAACTACCCGGAGTCGGACCGATCAGTGCCGGGCTGATCTTGAATGCGTGGGCCTACCGCGGACGGGTGAAGTCAGAGGCCGCGTGGGCGGCATTGGCCGGAGTCAGCCCGATCGAAATATCCTCCGGACAACGACAGTACCGACGCCTCAACCGAGGTGGCGACCGACAGCTGAACCGCGCACTGCACGCAATCGTCCTCACCAACAGTCGATGCGATCAACAGACCAAAGAATTCATCGCGGCCCGCATCACACAAGGTAAGAGCCCCCGCGCGATCCGACGCATCCTCAAACGCTACCTCGCCCGACGCATCTACCGGATCCTGAACCAGCCCGGAGCAGTCACCACCGCCGCTTGACAAACATAGAAGCGTCTCGCTCAACCAGCCTAAGAGAGGTGCGCGCTCAACCAGCCTGCGGGAAGACGGTCCCTCGAAGTTTGTCGAGTAGGCGGGCGAGCGCAGCGAGCACGTCGTATCGAGACCGCTCTGCTCCCACCGTGTGGTGGTTTCGACTCGCTTCGCTCGCTCAACCAGCCTAAGGGGGTGCGCGCTCAACCAGCCTGCGGGAAGACGGTCCCTCGAAGTTTGTCGAGTAGGCGGGCGAGCGCAGCGAGCACGCCGTATCGACACGACTCTGCCCGTCGTGTGGTGGTTTCGACTCGCTTCGCTCGCTCAACAAGCCTGAAGGGGGTGCGCGCTCAACCAGCCTGGAAAAGACGGTCCCTCGAAGTTTGTCGAGTAGGCGGGTGAGCGTAGCGAGCACGCCGTATCGAGACCACTCTGCCCGTCGTGTGGTGGTTTCGACTCGCTCCGCTCGCTCAACCAGCCTGAAGCCAGCCTGAAGAGTGCGCGTTCGCGGTCCGTCAGGCGCGCCGTACCCCAGACAACACTCGCCGGGGGGCACGTCCCGGGAAATGGGTTGAGCCCCGATCAGACGGTGTCTGATCGGGGCTCAACAAGTTGTGTTCGGCGGTGTCCTACTCTCCCACACCCATTACAGTGCAGTACCATCGGCGCAGGTGGGCTTAGCTTCCGGGTTCGGAATGGGACCGGGCGTTTCCCCACCGCTATAGCCGCCGTAACAATATGAAACCATCCACACCACAATCCCTCACCAGAGTTGTGGTTTGTGTGTTGTTTCAGAAGTACATAGTGGATGAACGAGCAAACATTCTGTGTGCGTGTAACAATCACCGAAACCGACTCACACAACCCATCCGTCGTGATTCGTTGAATCCGAAAAGAATTGTTGGTGAGTGTTGTTGGTAAGTCCTCGGCCGATTAGTACCGGTCACCTGAACACATTACTGTGCGTACAGTTCCGGCCTATCAACCCCATCATCTGTAGGGGGCCTTACCCCACCCGAAGGTGGGTGAGAAACCTCATCTTGGAACAGGCTTCCCGCTTAGATGCTTTCAGCGGTTATCCCTTCCGAACGTAGCTAACCAGCAGTGCTCCTGGCGGAACAACTGGCACACCAGAGGTTCGTCCGTCCCGGTCCTCTCGTACTAGGGACAGGTTTCCTCAAGTTTCTACACGCGCGCGGCGGATAGAGACCGAACTGTCTCACGACGTTCTAAACCCAGCTCGCGTGCCGCTTTAATGGGCGAACAGCCCAACCCTTGGGACCTACTCCAGCCCCAGGATGCGACGAGCCGACATCGAGGTGCCAAACCATCCCGTCGATATGGACTCTTGGGGAAGATCAGCCTGTTATCCCCGGGGTACCTTTTATCCGTTGAGCGACACCGCTTCCACATGCCGGTGCCGGATCACTAGTCCCGACTTTCGTCCCTGCTCGACATGTACGTCTCACAGTCAAGCTCCCTTGTGCACTTACACTCAACACCTGATTGCCATCCAGGCTGAGGGAACCTTTGGGCGCCTCCGTTACACTTTAGGAGGCAACCGCCCCAGTTAAACTACCCACCAGGCACTGTCCCTGAACCCGATCAGGGTCCGAGGTTAGAAGCCCAATACGATCAGAGTGGTATTTCAACAACGACTCCACCCACACTAGCGTGCCGGCTTCACAGTCTCCCACCTATCCTACACAAACCGCACCGAACACCAATACCAAGCTATAGTGAAGGTCCCGGGGTCTTTTCGTCCTGCCGCGCGTAACGAGCATCTTTACTCGTACTGCAATTTCGCCGAGCCTGTGGTTGAGACAGCAGAGAAGTCGTTACGCCATTCGTGCAGGTCGGAACTTACCCGACAAGGAATTTCGCTACCTTAGGATGGTTATAGTTACCACCGCCGTTTACTGGGGCTTAAATTCTCAGCTTCACCACCCCGAAAGATGATTAACCGGTCCTCTTAACCTTCCAGCACCGGGCAGGCGTCAGTCCGTATACATCGTCTTACGACTTCGCACGGACCTGTGTTTTTAGTAAACAGTCGCTTCTCTCTGGTCTCTGCGACCACCACCAGCTCACACCGAAAAAGTGATCACCGGTCGTGGTCCCCCTTCTCCCGAAGTTACGGGGGCAATTTGCCGAGTTCCTTAACCACAGTTCACTCGATCGCCTTAGTATTCTCTACCTGACCACCTGTGTCGGTTTGGGGTACGGGCCGTGTACCAACTCACTAGAGGCTTTTCTCGACAGCATAGGATCACCGAATTCACCACAACGGCTACGCATCACCTCTCAGGCTCAATAAGACACGGATTTGCCTATGTCTCACCCTACAGGCTTACACCAACTATTCCACCAGTTGGCCCGGCTACCTTCCTGCGTCACCCCATCGCTTGACTACTACACCCAAGGTCCCACGCAGCCACCATCAGAGAAATCCGAAGAAATCAACGACAGCTTTTGGATGGTTAGTACAGATGATTCATCACTGGGCGCGGATACACGGGTACGGGAATATCAACCCGTTGTCCATCGACTACGCCTGTCGGCCTCGCCTTAGGTCCCGACTCACCCTGGGCGGATTAACCTGGCCCAGGAACCCTTGGTCATCCGGCGGACAAGTTTCTCACTTGTCTTTCGCTACTCATGCCTGCATTCTCACTCCCACACCCTCCACAACTGGATCACTCCGCTGCTTCCACGGATGCAGGACGCTCCCCTACCCACCCACACCACTACACACCCACCCGCAGGCAGGCATGGATGAAATGTGTGAGTGCCGCGGCTTCGGCGGTGTACTTGAGCCCCGCTAAATTGTCGGCGCAGAATCACTTGACCAGTGAGCTATTACGCACTCTTTCAAGGGTGGCTGCTTCTAAGCCAACCTCCTGGTTGTCTCAGCGACCCCACATCCTTTTCCACTTAGTACACGCTTAGGGGCCTTAGCCGGCGATCTGGGCTGTTTCCCTCTCGACTACGAAGCTTATCCCCCGCAGTCTCACTGCCACGCTCTCACTTACCGGCATTCGGAGTTTGGCTGACGTCAGTAACCTGATAGGGCCCATCGGCCATCCAGTAGCTCTACCTCCAGTAAGAAACACGCAACGCTGCACCTAAATGCATTTCGGGGAGAACCAGCTATCACGGAGTTTGATTGGCCTTTCACCCCTACCCACAACTCATCCCCTCCATTTTCAACTGAAGTGGGTTCGGGCCTCCACAACCTCTTACAGCTGCTTCACCCTGGCCATGGGTAGATCACTCCGCTTCGGGTCTAGACCCAGCGACTCAACACGCCCTATTCAGACTCGCTTTCGCTACGGCTACCCCACACGGGTTAACCTCGCCACTGAGCACTAACTCGCAGGCTCATTCTTCAAAAGGCACGCCATCACCCACCACCCCGAAAGGTGCGCAGGCTCTGACGGATTGTAAGCGTCCGGTTTCAGGTACTATTTCACTCCCCTCCCGGGGTACTTTTCACCTTTCCCTCACGGTACTAGTCCGCTATCGGTCACCAGAAAGTATTTAGGCTTACCGGGTGGTCCCGGCAGATTCACAGCAGATTCCACGAGCCCGCTGCTACTTGGGAACAATCGAAGCCAGTCAACACGCTTTCAGCTACGGGACTCTCACCCACTACGGCAGACCATTCCAGGCCACTTCACCTAACATGTCGATTTATCACTGACCCACCGCACGGCAGCACGATGAACGATCACCCCACAACCCCACACGCACAACCCCTGCCGAGTATCACATACGCATGGTTTAGCCTCCTCCGCTTTCGCTCGCCACTACTCACGGAATCACACTTGTTTTCTCTTCCTGTGGGTACTGAGATGTTTCACTTCCCCACGTTCCCTCCACACCCGCTATACATTCACGAGTGGGTAACACCACATCACTGGTGCTGGGTTTCCCCATTCGGACACCCTCGGATCACAGCTCGTTTGACAACTCCCCGAGGACTATCGCGGCCTACCACGTCCTTCATCGGCTCCTGGTACCAAGGCATCCACCGAACGCCCTCAAACACTTACAACAACACCCACAAACACACCCCACACACCATCCCCCACCACAAGCAGAAGACAACCACGCGAGGCGCGAATGCGGACAACAAACAAAAACAACGATCACAACACGCGATCGCACAAACCAGAATCGAAATTGCAGAACACACAAACCCAACAAGAACACCAAGGAACTCGCCGGGCTAGATGCTCGCATCCACTATGCACTTCTCAAACAACACACACCCACCACCCCCAACACCCCACAAACTCCGGGGCGGAAAACAGTGAGCACCAAGACAACCCGCGCAGAACGCGTGTTCCCTCAGAACCCCGATAGTGTGCTTCGTCCACAACCGCAATCACTCACGGTCGACCACCCGCCGGCCCGCCCGCATCTCGCAGGCCACCGACAAACAAATGATGGTTTCTTGTGTTTCACCCATGAACAAACACCGACCCGATACACATTCGGCACCAGCATCGACGTGTTGTTTGCTCCTTAGAAAGGAGGTGATCCAGCCGCACCTTCCGGTACGGCTACCTTGTTACGACTTCGTCCCAATCGCCGATCCCACCTTCGACAGCTCCCTCCACAAGGGTTAGGCCACCGGCTTCGGGTGTTACCGACTTTCATGACGTGACGGGCGGTGTGTACAAGGCCCGGGAACGTATTCACCGCAGCGTTGCTGATCTGCGATTACTAGCGACTCCGACTTCATGGGGTCGAGTTGCAGACCCCAATCCGAACTGAGACGCGCTTTAAGGGATTCGCTCCACCTCACGGTCTCGCAGCCCTCTGTACGCGCCATTGTAGCATGTGTGAAGCCCTGGACATAAGGGGCATGATGACTTGACGTCATCCCCACCTTCCTCCGAGTTGACCCCGGCAGTCTCCTGCAAGTCCCCGGCATAACCCGCTGGCAATACAGGACAAGGGTTGCGCTCGTTGCGGGACTTAACCCAACATCTCACGACACGAGCTGACGACAGCCATGCACCACCTGTACACCAACCACAAGGGGGGCCGTATCTCTACGGCTTTCTGGTGTATGTCAAACCCAGGTAAGGTTCTTCGCGTTGCATCGAATTAATCCACATGCTCCGCCGCTTGTGCGGGCCCCCGTCAATTCCTTTGAGTTTTAGCCTTGCGGCCGTACTCCCCAGGCGGGGTACTTAATGCGTTAGCTACGGCACGGAACTCGTGAAATGAGCCCCACACCTAGTACCCACCGTTTACGGCGTGGACTACCAGGGTATCTAATCCTGTTCGCTCCCCACGCTTTCGCTCCTCAGCGTCAGTTACTACCCAGAGACCCGCCTTCGCCACCGGTGTTCCTCCTGATATCTGCGCATTTCACCGCTACACCAGGAATTCCAGTCTCCCCTGTAGTACTCAAGTCTGCCCGTATCGCCTGCACGCCTGCAATTGAGTTGCAGAATTTCACAGACGACGCGACAAACCGCCTACGAGCTCTTTACGCCCAGTAATTCCGGACAACGCTCGCACCCTACGTATTACCGCGGCTGCTGGCACGTAGTTGGCCGGTGCTTCTTCTCCAGGTACCGTCACTTACGCTTCGTCCCTAGCGAAAGAGGTTTACAACCCGAAGGCCGTCATCCCTCACGCGGCGTCGCTGCATCAGGCTTGCGCCCATTGTGCAATATTCCCCACTGCTGCCTCCCGTAGGAGTCTGGGCCGTGTCTCAGTCCCAGTGTGGCCGATCACCCTCTCAGGTCGGCTACCCGTCGTCGCCTTGGTAGGCCATTACCCCACCAACAAGCTGATAGGCCGCGGGCCCATCCTGAACCGCAAAAGCTTTCCACCACCAACCATGCAATCAGTGGTCCTATCCGGTATTAGACCCAGTTTCCCAGGCTTATCCCAGAGTCCAGGGCAGATCACCCACGTGTTACTCACCCGTTCGCCACTCGAGTACCCAGCAAGCTGGGCCTTTCCGTTCGACTTGCATGTGTTAAGCACGCCGCCAGCGTTCGTCCTGAGCCAGGATCAAACTCTCCAACAAAAAATGCAGAAACCACAAGATTTCAACACAAAGCCAGAAAACAGAACCTGACCAAATCCAAAAAACTGACATGGTAAAAAATTCATCCAAAACACTCACCAACCCCCCCAAAAGGGCCGGCAAGCACAATCTGTCCAAAAATCTCCCACGCCACAAAACAAAAAACAGTGGCACAAGAAATCCAAAACACACTATCGAGTTCTCAAAGAACACACACCCACCAGAACCAACCCCCACAAACAAGGGCCGAACACCAGCAGACATCTGCAATTAACTGTCAGCCACCCCGTCTCCGGAGCAACCTCACCAGCCTAACACAATCCTCCAGACACCCACCAATCAGTGATCCCTCACAGGACTCACCGAATAGTCGAAGCTTTCAGACCCGATTCGGCCGACCCCGCACAAGAACACCGCGACCGAAATCGCGGCGATCAGAGTAAGGGGACGTCATCGCGGCCGGGCCGCTCTGACTCGCAATAAGTTACGCAATCGGCGCCCTTGAGGTCAAATCGGCTGGTCAGCGGCCCGCGGTCCTCGCTCGTCGCGACGATGAGGCCGGTCGACCAGACAGTCGGGCATCGAATCCGCATGAGTCACAGTGACGAAACCGGAGCCGCAGGTTTGCTATGCCGCGGATTGGCGTCGAGTCATCGACATGCTCCTCAGGCGATGCCTCAGAGGTAGAGCGTCCGGTACTTCACACTGCCGGCGATCCTGCCGACGAGGTTCCCGGTGATCCATACCCACTCGCCCCGTCGACTCCGAGACCACGCCCACGGCCAGACCGGACACATCCCCACCACCACGCCGGCGTGCAGAAGCGGCCACCACCACTGCCGGCCCGGAGCCCCGTAGTCTCGGGCCACCCGGGCCTCCTCGCGGCCGTAGTCGATCACCTGGTCCCACGATTCGCGCATTCCGGTGCGGTACCGGTAGGCGACCAAAGCGTCACGCGCATAGCCGAACTCGTAGCCGCGCGTCTGCACGCGCCAGCAGAACTCGACGTCACTGCCGGCCGTCGGATAGCTCTCGTCCCATCCGCCGACCGCGTCGAACACTGTGCGACGGACGCCGAGGTTGCACCCGAACGTCATCGGCAGAAAGCGCCCCAGCACAACGGGTTCGGCCGGATCCGGCAAGGCGCGCCATGCTGCGACCACCGGGTCGTTGAGCGTCTCGCGCTCCAACGGTCCGCCGACGATGTCCGCGGAACCGAGGGCCTGGACGATTGCACGCAGCCAGGTGGGATGGACGGCGTCGTCCTGGTCGCAGTACGCGATCAACGGATACCGAGCAGCTCGGGTCCCCACATTGCGTGCGTGGGACGTGCCCGCAGTCCCGGAGGCGTCGACCCAGCGCAGGTCGAGCCGTCCACGCAGTGGGTGGTTCAGTGCGAACCGTTCCAGGTCGGCCGAGCCCTCGTTGTCACTCAGGATCACCTCGAACGGTTCCGTGAAGTCCTGGGCGGCAAGGGCCTGCAGCTGGACCTCGAGGTCGGGCAGCCCGCGGTAGCACGCGATGACGACGGAGGCGCCGATAGCGGCACTCATGACGTCTCCTTCCGGTTCGATGACGCGATCTGTGCTCGTATCCGTCCGGCTGTCAGGCCGTCGTCGGCTGCCGCCATCGATCGCAGCACCGACAACAGGTCGTCGACGACGGCGGCGGCGGTCGCGGCGTCCAGGAGCGCAACCGGGTACAGCAGAGTGCCGCGCAGCCCGGCCGGCCGGCCGTCTTCGCGCAGTTCGAGCAGCGTGACCTCGAGTTCGTGCTTGGCCACGACTGCCGCGATCGGTTCCTGCGCCACGGTCACCGTGCCCAGATCGAGTTCCGACAAGGCAGTATCCGAGACTTCGGCCTGCTGGAGGATGAGCGTCGCCGGGAACACCGGATGACCGGTGGCCCCGCCCGGGCCCCGGGTCACACCGAGGTGGTCGAGCAAATCGGGCACCGTGACGTCCGCGTGCGCGAATCCGTCGACGAGTTGCCCGTGCACGTCAGCGATCATGTCGGCCACCCGGCGATCATCGGACGCGTCGATCCGCATCGGAACATCGTCGGCGAAGTTCCCGATCACGCCGTCGACGGCCGCATGGACTCGATTCGCGTTGGCCGTCGCCAGATGGACCGCGCGGTCGGCTCCGGCTGACGAATCGATCCGTGTGGACAGGACCAGCGCAAATGCCGCCTGCAGCACGGGGAACAAGCCACCGCCTCGACTGCGGGCGAGACGATCGAGCTCTCGGTGCAACTCGGGTTCGACGCTGATCCCGACGGAGTCGCCGCGGGAGTCCCACACCTGTGGTCTGGGCCGGTCGGTCAGCAGCTGCGGCCCGGGTAGCGCGTTCTCCCCGAACCTGCTCGTCCAGTAGTCGAGCGAACGCCGGAAGTGCTCGGTCCGCGCATCGGGTGCGCCGACGATGCCGGATCGCCAGCGCGCGTAGTCCCGGTACCGCACCGGCGGTGAAGTCAGTTCGGGGACGATGCCGGTCGCACGCGCGGTGAACGCGGTCAGCACGTCGCGCGCCAGCAGCGGCATGGACCGGCCGTCGAAGTTGAGGTGATGAAGCACCAGGAGCAGCACCGCAGTGTTGTTCCCGCTGTCGGCTGCGCTCGTGAACAGTCTGGCGCGCAGCGGGATCCGGTCGAGGTGGAGTGGCTCCCAGGCGGCTGCGGAGACCGCGTCGGCGAGCCGGCCTGCGTCCACCTCGACGGGTACCAGCCCGTCGCGAAGCGCGGCGTCCACCTCCGACATGCCGAGGACCTCCGCCACGGGCAGCAGTCCGTCGTCCTCACCCGATTCCGCCGACCGGTAGCGCGTGCGCAGTGCCTCGTGCGTGTCGAAGACATCGCGAAGTGCGGCGTGCAGCGCCGTGCGGTCGAGCTCGCCGGTGAAGCGCAGGGCGATCGGTACATTCCAGTCGGCGCCCTGCCCGGCTCGGACCGCCTCCCATATCCGGCGCTGCGCCGGAGCGAGCGGGATCGGCCCGTCGTCGTCGATCCGAACCAGTTCGGGAGTCTCTGTCGGCGCCGCACGCTCGATGCGCGCCGCCAGATCTCCGAGGTCGGCCGCGTCGAAGACGGTCCGCACGGGCACCGAGCGGCCCAAGAGCGCCGCCAGCCGGGCCGCGGCACGTGTCGCCGTCAGCGAGTTGCCGCCGAGCTCGAAGAAGTCGTCCGACATGCCGACTACCGGCGCCCCGGTCACCTCCGAGACCACCTCGGCGACGGCGCGTTCGACCTCGGACTCGGCAGGCCGGTGGTCGCGCCGACGTCGTTCGGGGCGAGGAAGCCGTGCGCGATCGACCTTTCCGTTGGCGTTGTACGGCAACGCTTCGAGCCGGTGCACGTCGGGTCGCAGGTAGGCGGGAAGCCGGTCCGCCAGCGCGCCGGTCAGGTCCTCGGTGTCCGCATCGCCGGTGACGAAGGCGACCAGCCGCGCGCCGCCGGGACCGTCGACCGCGGTGACAGCGGCGTCACCGACGCCGGGGCATCGACGCAGCACGGCCTCGATCTCGCCGGGTTCGACTCGGAAGCCGCGGATCTGGAGTTGGAAGTCGGCGCGACCCACGTATTCGAGCAGTCCGCCGCGCGTTCGACGCACGAGATCACCGGTCCGGTACATGCGGCCACCGCCGGCCGGGTCGGCGACGAACGACGCGGCGGTACGCGCCGGGTCGGCGTGATAACCGCGCGCGAGTTGCGGTCCGGCCAGGTACAGTTCGCCGACCACTCCGACCGGCACCGGATGCAGACGCGCGTCGAGCACTCGCGCGCGGACCGTCGGCTGTTCTACTCCGATCGGGATCCGCACGCACTCGTTCTCGGTTCCGGGGGCGACCTCGTGCCCGGTGGCACTGACGGCGAATTCCGTCGGCCCGTAGAGGTTGTGCACGTCGGCGGTGCTGCCGGAGCCGCGCAGCCGGGCCACGAGTTCGGGCGGCAATTCCTCGCCGATGCACAGCACCGTGCGCACCGAGCCGGGCAGCTCGCCCGCGTCGAGGATCATGGACAGGGACGAGGGCACAGTCGGGAGGACGCTGACTCGGTGCTGAGCGATCTGCCTGCGCAGCGCGGTCCCGTCACGCTCACTGCCGGGCTCGGCGATCACGATGCGCGCACCCGCCTGCAGGGCCCACCAGTACTCCCACACCGACAGATCGAAACCGGCCGCGGTCCGCAACAGGACGGTGTCGCCGGGTCCCAGTCGATAGCGCTCCTGCATCCACGCCAGCTGGGTGCTCACGGCCGCGTGCGGCACGCTCACTCCCTTCGGGGTGCCCGACGACCCCGACGTGAACAGGACGTATGCCGCCGATTCGGGATGAGGCGCCCGATCGGGACGATCCGCCGCCCGCCACGCGGACGCCGCGTCACCGCACGCGACATCGGCGAGGTCGGCGACACCGGCGAGGTCGGCGAGGTCGGCGAGATCCAGATACGCGCGGTCGCCGGCCGGCGACGGCCCCACACCCAGCACCAGTACCGGGTCGGCGACCTCGAGGATCATGGACGCGCGCTGCGGCGCCGACGGATCCACTGGGACGTAGGCGGCGCCGCATGCGACGACCGCGTACATGGCGACCAGTTGATGCAGGCCCCGCGGCGCGGTGATCGCGACACGCTCCTCGCTCCCGACACCGCCCCCGATACCGTGGTCGCGCAGTGCGGCAGCGAGGAGCCCGACACGCTCCGACAGTTCGCCGTAGGTGACCTGTTCGGTACCGTCGACCACCGCGACCGCGTCCGGGTGCTGCTCGGCGCACCGCACGAATCCGTCCACGAGACCGCGGGTCTGCGAGCCGGGGCACGGGTGGTCCGGCGGTGCCGCCGAGCCCGCATCGGGCTCATCGTCGCCGAGCACGGGCAGGTCGCCCACCGGGAGGTCGGGGTCGTCGAGCAATCCGGCCAGGATCCGTACGTACCGCGCGGCGAACTCGGCGGCGGTGGCTTCGTCGAACAGGTCGGTGGCGAAGACCAGTTGGCCGGTCAGGCCGGGTTCGCCGCGTTCGGCCAGGGTGAGGTGAAGATCGAACTCCGCGACGTCGGGACTGTCGTCGACCACGGTCACGTCCAGTCCGGGCAGTTCCACCGACAGACCACCGATGTTCTGGTACGAGAGCGCCACCTGGAACACCGGATGGTGAGCGACGGATCGGGTGAGGTCGAGCCCGGCGACCACGGTATCGAACGGGACTCCGGCGTTCGCGAAGGCGTGGAGCGCGGCCTCTCGACTGATCGCGAGGGCCGTGGCGCCGGTGGCCGCCCCGTGAATGTCGGTGCGGAGTGCGAGCATGTTGACGAACATGCCCACGGCTCCCTGCAGCCGGGCGTGCACCCGGCCGGCGCTCGGCGTGCCGATGACGACGTCGCGGTTGTTCCCCAGCCGGCCGAGCAGGACGGCGAGTGCGGTGTGCGCCACCATGAACACCGTCGCGCGGTTGCGCGCTGCGAAGTCGACCATCCGTGCGTGCAGGGCCGGCTCGACGGCGAACTCCACGCGCGCCCCGCGTCCGCTCGGCCGCACCGGGCGGGGCCGGTCGGTGGGCAGGTCGATCACCGGGGGTGCACCGCGCAGCCGCTCGTGCCAACTCGCGAGCGCCGCGGCGGCCGTCCCGTCGGGTTCGTTGAGCCAGGAGTGCTGCCAGACGGCGAAGTCCGCGAACTGCAGTGGCGTCGGCGCGCAACCCGCCGTGCAATCCACAGCGTTGTCCTGTCCCGTGTCCGAATCGCCGGTGAGCCGGGTCCGGTATTCGGCCGCCAGCTCGCCGGCCAGTGTCGCCACCGACAGTCCATCGGCGCTGATGTGGTGCAGGACGAGAACGAACGTGTGCCGGCCGGTCCCCTCCTCCGCGGACAGCAGCGCCGCGCGGACGGGCGGGCGGGCGGTCACGTCGAATCCACGGCCGGTCACCGACCGCACGGCCTCGTCGATCCGGGTCTCCGGCACCGCCCGAAGTTCCACCTCGAGCCCGTGGTCGTGACCCGGCCGAATCAGCTGGCGGGGTCCGTCCGGGGAGTCGGGATACGCGGTGCGCAGTACCTCGTGCCTGCGCACAAGCGCGTCGACCGCGCCCAGGAACGCCGGCACGTTCAGGTCACCGGTCATCCGCAGCACCAGCGGGATGTTCTCGGTGCGCGCGTCGGGGTCGAATCGGTTGAGGAACCACATGCCCTGCTGTGCCGGGGCGAGCGGAATGTGCTCGGGCCGTTCGAGATCGCCCGGGCCGGGACCGGAGACGGGAGAACCGGCGTCGAGCCGGGCGGCGAGACCGGCGACGGTGGGCGCGTCGAAGAGGTCGGCTACAGCCAGTTCCCTGCCCGTGCGTGCCCGCAGCAGTGCGACGGTCTGGGCGGCCATCAGCGAGTTGCCGCCGAGGTCGAAGAAGTGCCCGTCGCGTCCGAGTTCGGTCCGGCCCAACGCCTGTGCGAAGGCTTCCGCCACCATCACTTCGGAGGTTCCGGCCACGGCCACCGGACCGGTGGACGCGAACTCCGGCTCGGGCAGTCGGCGGTGGTCGACCTTTCCCGACGGGGTCAGCGGCAGTTCGGCGAGTTCGACGAATGCGGTGGGCACCGCGTACGACGGCAGGGTGGCGCGCAGGCGGTCTCGCAGTGCGTCGGCGACATCGGCACCGTCGGCCGGCACGACGTATGCGACCAGAGTGGTTCGACCGTCGGGGCCCGGCCTGCCGGCAGCGACCGCGGCGCGAACCTCGGGGCAGCCGTGGAGCGCGGACTCGACCTCGCCCAGTTCAACGCGGTGTCCGCGGATCTTGAGCTGCGCGTCGAGCCGGCCGAGATGCCGCAACTGCCACTGCTCCTCGCCGACGGATGCGGCCGCCACCAGATCGCCGGTCCGGTAGCGCCGCGACCCCGGCGGCCCGTCGGGATCGGCGACGAAGGTGACGGCGGTGAGGCCCGGGCGGCCGTGATAGCCGCGAGCGAGTCCCGGTCCGCTCACGTAGGCTTCGCCCGCGGCGCCGGGCAGCACGGGCCGCAGGTCGGCGCCCAGTACGCGGACGGTGGAGCCGGTGACGGCTTCGCCGATGGGAAGTCCGTCGCGTGTAGCCCGGATCGGCCCGGCGAGCGTGGCCATCACCGTGGTCTCCGTGGGGCCGTAGGCGTTGAAGAACCGCGTGCCGCGACCGATCCAGCGGTCGGCGGTAGCCGTCGAGCACGCGTCGCCGCCGACGATCACGGTGGTCAGCTCGGGCAGTTCCTCGTCGATCGTGTCGAGAACCGCCGGAGTCAGGAAGGCGTGAGTCACGGCCGCTTCGCGAAGGATCGACGAGAGGTCGTCGGCACCGTAGACCGACCGGGGAACGACGACCGCCGTCGCCCCGGCATCGGCCGCGAGCAGCAGTTCCAGGACCGAGGCGTCGAAGCTCGGCGACGCGAAATGCAAGACGCGCGAATGCTTCTCGACACCGTAGCGGCGCTGCTCGGCCACGAACGATGCGATGCCCCGGTGCGTGACGGCGACGGCTTTCGGCCGTCCGGAGGTTCCGGAGGTGTAGATCAGGTACGCGGTCTGGTCCGGGTGGGGCGCGGCGCGCAGTTCGTGACGCCCGAGAGGTGAGACGTCGTATCGGGCGAGTTCGGCCTCGATCGCGGGATCGTCGAGTACGAGTGCACCGCCCAGCGCGGCAACGCCTGCCGCGGTCAGGTCGCGGTCGGCCACCGTGGTCACGATCAGCGCGGCAGTCGAGTCCTCGAGCATGAACGCGACCCGGTCGGCGGGATGACGCGGATCCACCGGGACGAATGCCGCGCCGGTCGCGGCCACCGCGCGGGTGGCGATCACCGATAGATAGGAGCGCGACAGGCACAGCGCCACCGCCGTCTCCGGCCCGGCCCCGCGGGCGATCAACAGACGGGCGAGACGGTTGGTATGCGCGGCGATCTGCTCGGGTTCGTGCTGTCGGAGCCGACCGTCGGCGTCGACGGTGATCATCCGCTGGCCCGGGGTTGTCAGCACGTCGCCGAGGTAGCGGTCGGCCGGAGCCGGTCCGCCGCGGGTGATCTCGGTCAGCGCCGCCCGTTCCGCCGGTGTGGTGAGGTCGATGGCTCCCAGCGCGCCTTCGGTGGCTTCGACCTGCTCACCGGCCATCGCCAGGATGACGCGTTCCCAGCGATTCAGCAGGGTCGCAGCAGTCCTGGCCCGGTACGCCTCTCCCCGATGAACCACGGCCAGCTGCAGACCGCCCGATGCGTCGGGAGTCGCCGTGAACTCGATGTCGAATCGCGCGACGGGCACGTCGACGTGGAGCATGTTCGTGGCGAGCGCTGCGCCCTCGCCGTGGGCGGCCGGATGCGTTCCGTCGACGGTGAGAGTCGCATGGATCAGCGGATGGCTGTCGCGGTAGCGTGGGAGGTCGAGTAGGTCGACTATCTCCTCGATGTCCAGGTCACCGTGGTCGAGGGCGCCGAGCACGGTCTGCTGCGACTGCTCAATGATGTCGCGGACCGAACTCTCCGGCTCGACGGTCGTGCGCAGCGGAACGGTGGTGACGAACATGCCGACGGTCTCAGCGACCCCGGGTGCTTCGCGGCCGGACAGCGGGGTGCCGATGATGACGTCGGTGCCTCCGGCGCTGCGCGCCAGCGCCACGGCCAGAGCCGCGTGCAACACGCTGAACAGCGTGGCGCCGGATCGCTCGGCGAGGGCGGCGAGCGCTTCCCCGGCGGCGGAGTCCACTGCCGCGCGATGCACCCGCGCCACCTCCTCGGGCGCTCCGTCCGGCCGGGGACGAGCGGCGTCCTCGACGTCGGCGAGCCGGTCGCGCCAGTACCTCAGATGCGCGGCGGCGCTGGAGGACGGATCGTCGACCGACCCTCTCCGTGCGGCGCGATGGCGCAGATGATCGGCGTACGAGACGGAGGGAACGTCGAAATCCGGTGCGCCTCCGAGGACTCGGGCACGGTAGGCGGTGGATGTGTCGGCGGCGAGGATCCGCATCGACCACCCGTCGGCGGCCACATGATGCACGGCGAGCACGATCACCGTGTGATCGCCGTCGGGCCGGACCACCACGCGCAGCGGCAGATCGACGGTCAGGTCCATCGCGGCTGCCAATGCCGCGGTCACCGCCGGTTCGCCGGCTGAGCCCGCGTCGGTGCCCGGACCGAGGACCGTCACCAGTGCCTCCGAGCTGTACTCCCCCGGCGCCAGTACCTGCGGGCGGGGCCCGTCGACGCTCTCCGGGTAGACGGTCCGGAGAACCTCGTGCCGGTCGAGGACGTCGGCGATCGCGGCGGTCAGCGCCGGGACGTCGATCCGGCCCGGGATGCGGAGCGGAGCCAGGATCAGATAGGCGCTGGAGTCGGGATCGATGCGGTTGTGCAACCACATCTGCCGCTGCGCCGCGGCCAGCGGCATCGGATCGCCCGGCTCGCCCGGCTCGGCCTCAGCAGTCGCCTGCGAAGCGTCCCGCTGGTCGGCGAGTGCGGCGAGGGCGGCGGCGGTGCGGTGGTCGAAGACCTCACGCACCGCCAGCCGCGCGCCGAGCCGTTCCCCGACGGCCGCGACCACGCGAGTCGCGGTGAGCGAGTTGCCTCCGTGCTCGAAGAAGTCGTCGTCCACACCGACGCCGTCGCCCAGCAGTTCCCGGAAGATCCCGAGCATCACCGTCTCTGTCGCGGTGGCGGGTTCCCTGACTGCGTGGTCTCCGCGGACGGGGGTCGCGGGCAACGGCAGCGCCGCCCTGTCGACCTTGCCGCTGGCCGACAGCGGCAGCGCGTCGGTGGTCAGAATGTGGGCGGGCACCATGTGCTCGGGCACCCGATCCGCGAGATGTGCCCGAAGCGTCCGTGCATCGGCTGCGGAGCCCGCGGCGGGGACCACGTGCGCGACCAGCTGCGGTCCGGACCGCGGATCGTCGTAGGGCACCACGACGACGGCCGAGACGTCGGGATGCGCCGCGAGAGCGGCTTCGATCTCACCCGGCTCCACACGCTGTCCGCGCAGTTTGATCTGGAAGTCGCTGCGACCGCAGAACTCCAGTTCCACGTTCTGGCGCCCCACACCGCCTCGCCGCTCGACACCCGCGGCACCGGCAGCAGCCCCCGTGCGCCGCCAGCGCACGAGGTCGCCGGTGCGGTAGAGCCGCTCGCCCGGACCGAACGGTGAGGCCACGAATCGTCCGGCGGTGAGCGCCGGACGGCCGTGGTAGCCGCGGGCGAGCTGGACGCCGCCGAGATAGAGCTCCCCGGTGACGCCGATCGGCACCGGTCGCAACCGGCGGTCGAGGACGTGCACGGTATTGCCCTCGGTGGGGTTGCCGATCGAGACCGGCCGGCCGTCCAGCGAGCCCGGCGTGACGTGCGCTGCCGTCACGTCGACCGCGGCCTCGGTCGGCCCGTACAGGTTGTGCAGTCGGGCTCCGGTCCGCGACAGGACCGCCGCGGCCGATGCGCTGCCGAGAGCCTCACCGCTGGTGAACACGAGCCGCAGCGAGTCGAGACGGGCCCGCGTGCCGCAGGCGAGGAAGACGTCGAGCATCGCGGGCACGAAGTGGATCACCGAGATCCGCTCGGCGTCGATCAGCTCGGCCAGTGCCGACGGCTCGCGGTGCAGCCCGGGCTCGGCGAGGACGGTTCGCGCCCCGGCGACGGTGGGCCAGAACAGTTCCCACACCGAGACGTCGAACGTGGTCGGCGTCTTCTGGAGGACCGTGTCGCCGACGGAGATCCGGTAGCGCACCTGCATCCAGTCGAGCCGGTTCACGATCGCCGCGTGCGTGATCGTGACGGCCTTCGGTTCGCCGGTCGATCCCGAGGTGAACAGAACGTACGCCGGATGTGCAGCGCGCAGCCGACCGTTACGGTCCGCGTCGGTGATCTCCTCGTCGGACCGATCGAGATGCAGCAGTCGCGGATCGGTCACCGGTATGCGGCAGCCCGCGGGCAGCCTGGCGGCCGACTCCGGATCGGCGACCACCGCGACCGGCGCGGCGACGTCGAGCATCGCCGCCACACGCGCGGGCGGCTGCGCCGTGTCGATCGGCAGGTAGGCGCCACCGGCGAGGACCGTCGCATGGATCGCGACCAGCATGTCGACGGACCGGTCGACGGCGATCGCCACCGTCCGCTCCGGACCGACGCCCGCGGCGATCAACTCCCGTGCGGTGCGGTTGACGCGGCGGCGGAACTGTCCGGCCGACAGCGCCGCGGTGCCGCCCACCAGGAGCGGCCCGGTGACGGGGCCGCCCGCGCCCGCGAGCAGGTCCGCCAGCGTGGCGTCGTTCGTCCGTACGACTGTCGCGGGCGAGGCGGGCGCCGGGTGGTGCTCCGGTGAGAGGATCTCGACGCGGTGCAGCGGCAGGTCCGGCTCGGCCACCAGTGCGCTCAGCACTCGTGCGAACATCCCGGCGAGGGCCGCGACGGTGGTCTCGTCGAACAGTTCGGTCGCGTAGGTCCAGCGGGTGCGCACCGGATGATCGCCCACGCCCGTCGGCGGCGCGTCGAGCGTCACATGCAGGTCGAAGCGCGCCAGCGGCACCTCGATCTCGATGGGGACGGCGGTGAGGTCGCCGGTCGTCATCGGCGCCGGAACCGGGTCGCCGAAGGCGAGCATGACCTGGAACAGCGGATGGTGAGCGCCGCCGCGGTCGGGTTCGAAGGCGTCGACGAGCTCGTCGAACGGGACCTCCGACGCAGCGAGCGCGCTCAGGTCCGCGTCGCGGACCAGGTCGACGAAGTCGCGCGCGGGCTGCGTCTCGTCGATGCGGGTCCGCAGCACTGCGGTCTCGACGAACATGCCGACGACCTCGTCGAGAACGGCGGAGCTCCGGCCGGCCACCGGGGTGCCGACGAGGACGTCGTCGGCACCGCTCACCCGCGACAGCACCAGTGCCAGTGCGGCGTGGGCGACGTGGAAGAAGCTCGCTCGCCGTGTCGCCGCGAACGCGCCCGCGGCTGCGGCGAGTCCGGCGTCGAGCACCAGCTCGTGAGTGGCGCCCGCGCGAGTCGGCTGGACCGGGCGGGAGCGGTCGGTCGGGAGTTGCAGCGGTTCCGGCAGATCCGCCAGCATGCGTTCCCACTGACGGAACTGCGCCTCGATGCTCGGGTGCCGATCGGCGGGCGCGGAGCCGCGGGCGTTTCCATCGGTGTCCCCGAGCATCGCGGCCTGCCACAGGGCGAAGTCGGCGTACTGGACCGGAAGCGGGTCCGGCCGGCGACCGGTGTAAGCGGAGAGCAGGTCGGCCGCGAGCACCCGCAGCGACCAGCCGTCCGCGGCGATGTGATGGACCACGGTCACCAGAACGTGCACCGGAGGCCCGCCTGCGGCAGGCTCTCCGGCGGCGCCGGCGGCGACACGCAACAGTCGCATCCGAAGCGGGATCTCTTCGACCAGCGCGAATCCGGCGGAGGCGACCGCGGCGATCCGGTGGTCGAGCGCGTCGGCGGCCACCGTTTCGACCTCCATGGCGTCGAGCCCGGCCCCGGCGAGCGCCGTCGCGGTCGGCAGAATCTCCTGAACGCCGACACCGTCCCGGTCCGGGAACACCGTCCGCAGAGCCTCGTGCCGGTCGATCACCGCGGCGACGGCACGGTGCAGCGCCGCCAGGTCGAGCGGTCCCTCCAGACGCAGTGCGAACGGGAGATTGTAGGCCGCCGAACCCGGATCGATCCGGTCGAGAAGCCACATGCGGCGCTGTGCGCGCGAGAGCGGAATCGGGTCGGGTCGGGAAGCCGTGGTCAGAGTCGGGCGATCGACGGCGACCGCGGCGTCGACCGCCCGCGCCAGATCGGCGATCCGCGGACTGTCGAACACGGTCCGGACGGGGAGCGCCGCTCCCAGATCGTCGGCGATGCGAGCCGACAACCGGGCTGCGAGCAGCGAGTTGCCGCCGAGGTCGAAGAAGTCGTCGGTCACGCCGATCGGGCGGTCGGCGGCCGGCTCGCCGAGCAGGTCCCCGAGCAGGGCGATCAGCGCGTGTTCGGTCGCCGTCTCCGGCGCCCGGTAGTCGCGGCGCTCGCGTGGCGGCTCCGGCAGCGCCCCGCGATCGAGCTTGCCGTTGCGGTTGCGCGGCAGGTCGTCGAGCACCACGATCGCGGTCGGCACCAGGTACGCCGGAACCCGCTTGCGGAGTCCGGCCAGGACCGCGGCTACGTCGAGCCGCTCGGAGGACTCCGGCACCGCGTACGCGACGATCCGCTGATCGTGGACCGCCGCGGCCGCCGCGCGCACTCGCTCGTCGAGCACGAGGGCGTGCTCTATCTCCCCCAGTTCGATCCGCTGTCCGCGGATCTTCACCTGGAAGTCGTTGCGGCCGACGTACTCCAGTTCACCGTCGGCGCTCCGCCGCGCGAGATCGCCGGTGCGGTAGAGCCGGCCGCCGGTGCCCGCCGGATCGGCGACGAATCGGGCCGCGGTGAGGTCGGCCCGCCCCTCGTAGCCCGTGGCGAGCTGGATGCCGCGCAGGTAGATCTCTCCGACCACGCCGGGGTGTACCGGGTGCAGACGACGGTCGAGTACCAGCACCTCGGACCCGTCGACCGCGCCGCCGATCGGAACGGTGACCGCGGCGTCCGACGGCGACCACGTGTGCCGGGTGATGCCGACCGCCGCCTCGGTGGGCCCGTACAGATTCTCGATCCGCGCACCGAGCATCTCGTGCGCACGGCGCGCGGTGGAACCGGTCAGTGCCTCGCCGATGCAGAGCAGGCTCTCGGGCCGGTGGAACGGTTCGCGTGCGTCGTCGAGCGCGTCGAGATGGGCTTCGAGCAGCGACGGGACGAAGTGGACCGCCGTCGGCTCGGTGCGCCGGATCAGGTCGGCGATGTACCGGGGATCGGTGTGGCCGCCGGCGGCGGCCAGGACCAGCCGTGCCCCACTGATCAACGGCCAGAACAGCTCCCACACCGAGAGATCGAAGGTGGCGGGGGTCTTGAGGAGCAGGGTGTCGCCGGGCCCGACGAGGAATGCCGCCGACTTCCATCTCAGCTGCGCCGCGATCGCCCGGTGCGGCACCGAGACGCCTTTCGGGACCCCGGTGGATCCGGAGGTGTAGATCACGTAGGCCGGGTGGTCCGGCAGCAGCGGGAGGGTTCGCTCGGCGTCGAGGATCGGACCGGCGGGCGCCTCGGCGGTGTCCGTGACGTCGAGCACCGGGAGTCCGGACCTCGAGAGCACGGTTCCGGCCCGTGCGCCCGCGACCAGGATCGCCGACGGCGACGCGGACCCGAGGATCAGTTCGACGCGGTGCGACGGCCCGTTCGGGTCGATCGGGACATACGCCGCCCCCGCACCCAGGACGGCCAGGACGGCTTCGACCAGTTCGTACGACCGGTCGACGGCGACCGCCACGCGGTCGCCGGGCCCCACGCCGAGTGCGATGAGCCGCCGCGCCAGCCGCCGCGAACGTTCGGCGAGCGTCCGATAGTCGACGGCCGTGGCGGAATCGGCGCCGTCGGCCCAGAGCGCGACCTCGTCGGCGTACCGCGAGCAGGCCGCGTCGAGCAGTCCGGTGAGGGTGTTCCCGGTGTCTCCAGTGGTCCCGGTGTCCCCGGTCGGCCCGGCGACCCGGGCCGCCGGTTGCGGCACGGACTCGACCGCCAGATCGCCCACCGGAGTGGCCGGGCTGTCGAGTGCGGCGTCGAGCAGTGCGATCCACAACGTATGCCATCGCGCGACGGTGCTGTGATCGAAGAGATCCGCGTCGTAGTCCCACTGCACCGCGATGGCGCCCGGGCGGCCGGGCGCGGCGTCGTCGGTCAGGGTCAGGTGCAGATCCGATTTCGCGATGGACGTGTCGGGCTCGGCGATCTCGACGTCGAGTCCGTCGAGGTCGACGCGGGTGGCGGCCATGTTCTGATACGAGAAGCCGACCTGGAACACGGGATGGTAAGCCGCCGAGCGACGCGGTGCGAGCGCGTCGACGACGACGTCGAACGGCAGGTCGGCGTTCTCGAAGGCGCCTAGATCCGTCTCCCGGACCTGCGCGAGCAAACGGTCGAAGCCCTGCTCGGGACGCACGCGGCAACGCAGTGCCACGGTGCCCGCGAACATGCCCACCAGGCCCGCGAGGTCGCGATGTCCGCGACCGGCCACCGGCGTGCCGACCACGATGTCGTCAGTACCCGACAGTCTCGCCAACAGCACCGCGAGCGCGGCGTGGTTGACCATGAAGGCGGTGGTCCCGGTGGTCGCCGCGAGTGCTCTGATGCGCCGCACCGATGCCGCCGGGAGCTCGGCGCGCAGCGAAGCGCCGCGCCCGCGCGCGACGGCCGGGCGTGGCCGATCGGTCGGCAGTGCGAGGAGTTCCGGCGCTCCTGCCAGCTTGCTGCGCCAGTGGTCGAGCTGACGGGCCGCGGTCGACGCCGAGTCGCCCGGCTCGCCCATCAGGCCGCGGTGCCACGCGGTGTAGTCGCGGTACGTGACCGGCAGGGGCGGCCAGTCGGGCGACGCACCGCGGCGGCGCGCTCGGTACGCGACTCCCAGGTCGTGGGCGAGCGGAGCCGTCGACGAGCCGTCCAGGACGATGTGGTGAACCACGCACACCAGGACGTGGTCGTCGTCGGCCAGGCGCAACAGCGTCGGCTCCACCGGAACCCGGGACGCGACGTCGAACCCGATCGCGCACGCCTGCGCGATGCGCTCGTCGAGACGGTCGGCGTCCACCGGTTCCGGCAAGAGCGCACGCCGCGGCGGGTCGGAGAGCACCCGCTGGATCGGCCCGGCCGGGCTGTCGGGGTAGTACGTGCGCAGCGGTTCGTGACGCTCCACCACATCGGCGAAGGCGGACTCGAGCGCTGCCGCGTCCAGTGCGCCGCGCAGACGGAGGGTGAGCGGGATGTTGAATACCGCGGAGCCGGTGTCGAGCTGATTGACCACCCACATGCGCCGCTGCTGCGGCGAGACCGGGATCCGGTCGTCACCGGAGACCGTCGGACGCAGTTCGGGAACCGGCCGATTCAGGGGATCGTCCAGTCGCTCCGCGAGCGCCGACACGGTGGGCGCTTCGAAGATCCAGCGGACCGGCACCTGTGCGGCGAAGCGGACTCCGAGGTCGGCCGCGAGGCGGGTCGCCGACAGCGAATCGCCGCCGAGCGCGAAGAAGTCGTCGTCCGCGCCGGGAGCGGCGACGCCGAGGCAGTCGGCGAAGGCCTCCGCGACCGACTGCTCCGAGGCGGTCCGCGGCGCCCGGTAAGCGGCTCGGGTCACCTCCGGGACCGGCAGCGCCGCCCGGTCGATCTTGCCCGAGGCCGTGAGCGGCATGGTCTCGACACGCATCAGGGCGGCGGGCACGGCATGGGCGGGCAGTACCGTGCGCAGATGCCCGATCACGGCTGCGGCGTCCGCGGCCCCGGCGTAGTAGCCGGCGAGGGCCGGGCGGCCGGAGGGCGTGGTCGCGAGCGCGGCCGCCGCCGCGTCCACCCCGGGCACCGCCGCGAGTGCCGCCTCGATCTCACCGAGTTCAACGCGGAAACCGCGGATCTTGATCTGGTGATCGGCGCGCCCGCGATACTCCAGCGCACCGTCGGCGCGCCAGCGCGCCAGATCGCCGGTGCGGTACAGGCGCGCGCCCGGGGCACCGAACGGATCGGCGACGAAACGTTGAGCGGTTCTCGCCGGTGACCGGTGGTAGCCGCGGGCGACCCCGACGCCCCCGACGTAGAGTTCGCCCGTCGCTCCGACCGGCACCGGCGCCAGACGGCGGTCGAGCACCACCGCGTGGGTACCGGTGATCGGCGTGCCGATGGGTACGTCCGCGCCCGGCACGAGCGGGCCGGCGACGGTCGCCATGATGGTCGACTCGGTGGGCCCGTACGCGTTGAACATCGACCGGCCCGGCGCCCAGCGCGCCACCAGATCCGCGGTGCACGCCTCACCGCCGACGACGACGGTCCGCAGATCGGTCAGTGCGTCCTCGGGCACCGAGGCGAGCGCCGCGGGAGTCAGAAAGGCGTGGCAGATCCGTTCGCGGCGCAGCAGTTCGGCGAGCTCACGACCGCCGTAGAGCCCACCGGGCGCCACCACCGCAGTGGCGCCGGAGGCCAGCGCGAGCAGCAGTTCCAGAATCGACGCGTCGAAGCTCAGCGACGCGAACTGCAGGACCCGGTCTCCCGGCCGGACTCCGTGGCGTCGACGCTGCTCGGCGACGAAAGCGGCGCCGCCGAGGTGGGTCACCACCACGCCCTTCGGCCTGCCGGTGGAACCCGACGTGTAGATCAGGTACGCCGCGTCGTCCACTCGCAGCGGACGCGGGCGGTCGGCGTCGGTGACCGGTTCGTCGGGCATCGCGTCGAGACTCGCCAGCACCCGTGGATCGTCGAGACGAACCCAGTCGGTTCGCCCGGCGGCCGTGGGTACCACCGTTCCCGGCCCGGCGATCCCGAGAGCGGCACCGCTGTCGTCTAGCAGGTAGGCGATCCGCTCCGCGGGCAAGGCGGTGTCGATCGGGACGAACGCCCCGCCGGCGACGAGCACCGCGAGCTCGGCGACGACGGCGTCGGCGCCGCGCGTACCCAGCACCGCGACCACCGCGCCGGGCCCGGCTCCGCGTCCGATGAGCAGTCGGGCCAGCCGGTTGATCCGGCGCCAGAGTTCGCGGTGGGTCCACTCGACGCCGGCGGCGCGGAGCGCGGGCTCGTCTGCGTGGGGTCGCGCCGCCGCGGTCAGGATGTCGGGCAGCAGCCGTGCGGTCGGCGCCGCCGGGCCGCGCGCGGGCACCAGCGCCGCCCGTTCGTCGGCCGACAGGGCCCGCAGGGACGCCACCGCGGTGTCGGGTGCCGCACCGACGATCTCGTCGAGCAAGTGGAGGAACCTCCGGCGATGTCGCTGCAACACGGTGTCCGGATACGCGGAGGCGGCCCCCTCCAGATCGATCCGAAGGTAGTCGCCGTCGCCGTAGACGGTGAAGGCCAGATCCTGGATGGGGCCGGTGCTCAGAATCCAGCTGCGGCCGAGACACTCGCCCAGCCGCACCTCGTCACGGAACATCATCACGTTGATCGCGGGTCCGAAGAACGAGCGGCCGACCGCGGACTCGTCCTGCTGCTGCGCGCGGTCGCGCATCATGTCCTCGAAGCGGTACCGCTGATGCCGGAGGGCACCGCCGAACTCCGCGGTGACGGCCCGAACCAGGTCGGCGACGGTGGTGTCGCCGTCGACCGTGGCCCGGATCGGCACCACGTTGGAGACCATTCCGCCCGAGCGCCGCAGCAGTGCGTTGGTACGAGCCGACACCGGAAGGCTGAGTACCACGTCGTCAGTGCCGGCCATCTGGGCGAGATAGGCGGCGGCCGCCGCCGCGACCACTGCCGCGACCGTGCTCGTGTGCTCGTCGGCGAACCGGGAGATCGCCGCCGCGGCGGCCGCGTCCACCTCACCGCCCGCGACGCGGGACATCCCGCCCGCGGCGCTGGAGGCGTCGGCCAGCCGGATCGGGTCGGGCAGGTCGTCGAGCCGTTTCGCCCAATGCGCGCGGTCGCGCTCGAAGCGAGTGGAGGACCGGTACTTCTCATCGTCGGCGACGAGGTCGGCGAGCGTTCCGGCCCGTGTCGGGGATGCCTCTTCGCCTGCGGCCAACGCCGAATACACCTCCGCGACGCGCTGTGTGAGCGCCGCTGCGCCGTAGCCGTCGAGCAGGATGTGATGCACCCGCATGTACCAGAAGTAGCGCCGGTCGCCGACGCGGAGGGTCACCGATTCGATCAGTCGGTCGGAGAACAGGTCGACGGGGGCCCGGAACTCGGCATCCATCCACGCACGGGCGGCCGCTTCCGGGTCCGGGCGGTCGCGGAAGTCGAGATGGCTCATCTCGTCGGGCGCGTCGTCGTCCCACCGCTGCGACGGGGCGTCTCCGGGGCGCTCAGCGGGAACGAGGCGGATCATCGTGACGCCGAACTCTCGCACCACTCGCCGTCCGGCCCGGGTCAGCAGGTCGAGGTCCAGCTCGCCGGTGACGTCGACGAACTGGGCGATCGATATCGGGGTGGTCGGGTCGAGTTGCTGGGAGAACCAGATACTGCGCTGCGCCGACGAGAGCGGGACGATCAAATCGTCGGATGCGGGTGCGTCGCGTACCGCGGCGCGCATGTCGTCAAGCGTCACTGTTCAATCTGCTTCTTCTCGGGTCCGACGGTGGTCGGGTATCGTCCGGGGTCCGGACGATCGTCCATATTTAGCGCAGGCTAACCTGCTTAGTGGAGGCTAACCTTAACACCGGTCGAGGACGATGACGCGCCCGGTACGTTCCATCGATGTCAGGCAGGTGATCAGATGCTCGGACCTCACGAACCGGCGGTCGAAGCGGCGATTCGCGTCGACGGTTTGACGAAGTCGTTCGGCGACGTCCGGGCCCTCGACGGGGTCACGTTCAACGCTCCGCGCGGATCGGTCCTCGGCGTCCTCGGCCCCAACGGCGCAGGCAAGACGACGGTCGTCGACATCCTGTGCACCCTGACCGAACCCGATGCGGGCTCCGCCGCCGTCGCCGGACGCGATGTGGTCGCCGATCCCGCCGGCGTCCGCGAGGCCATCTCGATGACCGGCCAGTACGCCGCCCTCGACGAGACGCTCGGTGGCCGCGACAACCTCGTCTTCTTCGGTCGGATGCTCGGCCTCCGGCGGGCGGCCGCACGTGAACGCGCCGATTTCCTGCTCGAGCGATTCGACCTCACCTACGCGGCCAAGCGACCCGTGTTCGCGTACTCGGGCGGCATGCGTCGGCGCCTCGACATCGCCTGCGGCCTCATCGTGGAACCGTCGGTCGTCTTCCTCGACGAACCGACGACCGGTCTGGATCCGCGCAGCCGACAGGCGGTGTGGTCGTTGGTGGAGGCGCTCAAGCAGGACGGCGTCACCACCCTGTTGACCACCCAGTACCTCGAGGAGGCGGATCGGCTCAGCGACGCCATCGTCGTCCTCGACCGCGGTCGGGTGGTCGCCGAGGGCACGGACGCCGAACTCAAGGAACGCGTCGGCGGCACGTTCTGCGAGGCGATCCCCGCCGACCCCGACGATGCACCCCGCCTGCGCTCGCTGCTCCGGGACCGGCTGAGCGCCGATCATCACGTCGCGTCCGGCGCCGACAGTGCCGACAGTGCCGAGGGGGCCGACAGTGCCGAGGGGGCCGACAGTGCCGAGGGGGCCGTCACGCTCAACGCGCCGAACGGGGTCGACACCATGGCGGAGGTGATCGCGGCCGCCGCCGGCGCCGGCGTCGCCCTGCGTGACATCGGACTGCGCAGCCCCTCGCTGGACGACGTATTCCTGCGCCTCACCGGCGGCCCGCCGGCCGCCGCACCGGAACCGATCCGATGACCCGATCCGGGACTCGATCCGGGACTCGATCGCCTTCGCTCCGCTGGCCCGACCGACGCGACCCGACGGTGATCGCGCACGACCACCGGTTCGTCCGGCAGTGGCTGACGATGACCGTCCGCGGCGTCCGTTCGGCCTACGGCGAGGGAGAGTTCGCCGTCGCAATCGCGATGCCGATCGTCTTCGCACTCGGCTTCTACCTGCCGCTCCGGGTGGTGATGAGTGAACAGGGCGTCGACTACGCACAGTTCCTGATGCCGATCATCGTGCTGCAGGCGGTCGCGTTCACCGCCATCGCCGCGGCCCAGCGCTCGGCATTGGACAAGCTCCGCGGAATGAACCGCAGACTGTCGTCGATGCCGGTCGCAGCCCTGGTTCCGTTCACCGCCCGCATGACCACCTCGCTGGTCCGCTCGGCGGTGTCGATCGCGACGGCGCTGCTGTTCGGCGCTCTGCTGGGCTTCGGCTTCTCCGGCGGTGCGGCGGGCGCTGTCGGCTTCGTACTGTTCGCGCTCGCCGTGGGCGGAGTTCTCGCCATGGCTGCGGACTCGCTCGGCATCCTGGCACGCGGCCCCGAGGCGACCTCTCAGCTTCTTATTCTTCCGCAGTTGGTCCTCGGTCTGCTCTCCACCGGCTTCGTACCCGAGTCGAGTTTTCCGGAGTGGGCGCGACCCTTCGCACGCAACCAGCCGATCTCCCATTTCGCGGCGACGATGCGCGATCTGGCCGACGGCTCGCTCACCGCCGAGACCGCAGCTCCGGCGCTGATCTGGCTGGCGGCGCTGGCCGTCGTCTTCTCCGCGCTCGCCTACCTCGCCCAGCAGAGACGGCGGTCGTATCCGTGACCGACCGAAGCCCGATCCCCGACGCCAGCGATATCACCGACGCCACCGATATCACCGACATAGTCCACTTCCCTCCGAGAGCGGCATGGGCACCCGAGCGCAGCGGATACGCGCTGTGGCGGGGTTCGGCGATCCAGGCTGAGCGGATTCTCCGCAAAGCAGCCGCCGATCCCGCGACCCTGCTTCAGTCGCTGCTCTTTCCGGCCTTGATGGTTCTGCTGTTCTGGGTGGTGCTGGACCGCCCAGTCAGCGCGCACTCCGGCGAATCGAACGCCTTCGGCATGGTCCCGATGTTCGCGCTGATCGGCGCGATGTCCGGGGCGTCGATCAGCGGGCTCGGTCTGCGCCGGGAGCGCACCTCCGGCCTGCTCGCGCGCACCTGGGTGCTTCCGGTGCACCGGGCGTCGGCCATGATCGGCCGGCTGCTGTCGGAGGCGGTGCGGATTCTCATCACCGTGGCCGCCGTCCTGGCTGTGGGCGCCGTCATCGGTTTCCGGATCCACACCGGCCTCCCCGGCGCACTGGGGATCCTGGCCGTCGCACTCGGATTCGGCCTGTCGTTCTCGGTGATGGTCACCGCCCTCGCACTGCTCCGGCCGGAGTCCCGCCTGGTGGAGTGGATCGCCGTCGGAACCAATCTGGCGATGTTCTTCAACACCGGCTTCGTGCCCGCCGACGCCTACCCGGCGTGGCTGCGGCCGGTGGTTGAGTATCAGCCGCTGAGCTGCGCGGTCGAGGCCATCCGCGGGATCTCGACCGGCGGCCAGGTGCTCGGCCCCGCGCTGACGACGGCGGCGTGGTCGGTGGGCCTGCTCGCCGCGTTCAGCGGGCCCGCAGTGGCCGGTTACCGTCGCGCGTCGACCACGCGTTAATCTCTTCAAAATAGGTTAGCCTAGCCATATTTGCGCAAGGAGAGTTCGATGCCCAAGAAGACCGGAACCACCGACGCACCCGTCGAGGTGCCGCCCGTCCACGTCACCGACCGGGTGACGCCGCTGCGCGCGGTCGGCGACGCGACCCGGACCGGCGAGCACTTCGCCTGGGTGGACGTGCGCGCACTGTCGGGGCAGCAGCGCGACGCCGTGGTGGCCGCGGCGCTCAACTACAACATCGACGGAATCCTCACCGACGACGCCGCGTTCCTCGCCACCCTGCCGCCGACCGTCCGCAAGATCCTCATCGCGGGCGATACCGTGCCCCCCGAGGGCACCGAAGGCGCCCGAACCGAGGGCATCGACCTGACCCTCGTCGAGCGCGCGACGCCCGAGACGCTGCCGAGCCACGCCGACGGCGTACACGTCGTCGTCCGCGATTCCGACACGCTCAGCGAGGCCTGCGAATGGGTCCGGCGCATCGGATGGACGCTGCTGACCTTCACCGACCCCACCAAGATCCCCCTCGAGATCGTGATCGCCGCGGCGGAGAACTCCGGCGGTCGCACCGTGACCGTGGTCGACGACATCACCGACGCGGAGATCGTGAAGTTGGTGCTCGAACACGGCTCCGACGGACTGCTGCTGGCTCCCCGCCACGCGGACGACGTCGTGGCCCTGGCCGCGGTCCTCGAACCGTCCGCGGCGCGCGTCGAACTGGCCGAGCTGACGATCACCGGTGTCGAGCACATCGGGATGGGCGAGCGTGCCTGCATCGACACCTGCTCGCTCCTGGAACTCGACGAGGGATGCCTGATCGGCTCGTTCGCCAGCGGAATGTTCCTGTCGTGCAGCGAGACCCATCCGCTGCCGTACATGCCGACCCGGCCCTTCCGATGGAATGCGGGCGCGGTGCACTCGTACGTGCTGGCGCCCGAGAACCGGACCCGCTACGTGAGCGAACTGCGCGCCGGACAGCCGATTCTCGCGGTCCGCAGCGACGGCTCCGCCCGCGAGGTGCTGATCGGGCGCGTCAAGATCGAACGGCGACCGCTGATCTCGATCAACGCGCGGTCGGCCGACGGCCGGACCATCAACGTGATCGCGCAGGACGACTGGCACGTCCGGCTGCTGGGTCCGGGCGGTTCGGTGAACAACGTCACCGAACTCAAGCCCGGCGACGTGCTGCTCGGTTATGTGCCACCGGAGGCGCGGCACGTCGGACTGCCGATCACGGAGTTCTGCGAGGAGCGCTGAGGTACGGGGGCGGTCGGGGGCACGGGGGCGGTCGAGCCGAAACCGGCCCGACCGCGTCGACCTCAGCCCAGCAGGGGAAGCACCTGTTCGGCGAAGCGTTCGGCCTCCTCCGCGAGCGGCCATCCGGACAGGATCCAGGTGTCCGCGCCGAGCTCGGCCGACAGCTTGCGCAGCGTGGCCGCCACCGTCTCCGGACTGCCGACCAGATAGTTTCCCGAGCCCTTCCCGGCGATGTCGAAGGGAGGCTCCCCCGACGTCCACGTCGTCAGCCCTGCGGCCAGACCCGGCAGGAACTCCAGTTCGTCGCGGCCGGGGATCCGGCCGGCCCGCAGCGCGTCGATCCGCGCCTGCACCTGAGCGTCGTCCGAGGCGATCTCGTCGAGTCCGGGCAAGCCGAACGAGCGGAGATTCCGATCGGCCAGCCGCGCCATCTCCGCGGCGTCGGTCTGCGCCAACTGCCACTCGAAACGTTCCCAGGCCGCCTCGTCGGTGTCGCGGACCACCACGCTGGCCAGCACGCCGCAGGGCAGCTCGCGGCCGCGCTCGCGCGCCGCGGCACGAGCCGCGTCGAAGGTCCGGACCAGCGCGTCGGGGTGCGCCAGAAAGCTCAAGTACACATCGAGCACCTGCGCCGCGTGCTCGAGCCCGGCCGCCGACGCGCCGGTGCCCCAGATGGGCAGCCGTTCCTGCCTCGGCCCTGGAATCGACGGTTTGTACTGCGGACCGGCGCGGAAGTACTGGCCGTCGACCGCCGAGGGATCGTCGGAGTACATGCGCCGCACGGTCTCCCAGTACTCGGCCGACACCCGGTACCGCTCGTCCTTGCCTTCGAAACGCCCGTATCGAGCAAGGACCGGATCGGCGCCGTTGACCTGGTTCACGATCATCCGGCCACCCGAGTAGTGGTCGAAGACCTGGGCCTGCTCGGCCATGAGCGCAGGCGGCTTGGCGCCCGGATACTCCGGAACGAGGAATCGCAGCCGCTCGGTGGCCGACACGAGGGCGATGGGTTCACGAGCCGTGCAGAGCACCCCGTAGTAGCCGAGCCGGTCGAGGGTCGCCGCCACCGAACGCAGATGCTCCAGCGAGGGCTCCGAGCGATACTCCGGCTGCCACGGCACCTCGCCGTCCATCCCGTTCAGGTACCAGAGGATGCGAGGCGTTCCGGGGCCGTGAGGGCTGCCGGGCATGGGCGGACTCCTGTCGTTTCGTCGGGCACGGGTGCAACCGGTCGGTGCGGTCATGTGCGGCCGGCGGCGTCATTCCGACCCCGCATGAACAACCCGACCCCGCATGAACACCGACACGGCCGTCTGAAAAGATAGGTTAGCCTAGCCAACTTAACGAAGGATCCACGGTGTCCACTCCTCCCCCGCAGCGCATCCGCACCCGAGTCGCCGTCATCGGCGCCGGCCCCGCCGGATTGAGCCTGGCGCACATGCTGGCGCTCCAGGGTGTCGACGCCGTGGTGCTGGAGCGGAGTTCCGAGGAACACGTCCGTTCGCGCGTCCGCGCCGGCGTGCTGGAGCAGTCCACCGTCGACGTCTTCGACCAGCTCGGCGTCAGCGCCGACCTCCACCGGGAGGCATTGCGACACAAGGGCTTCTACCTGCGATTCGACCGCACCACACACCACCTGGACTTCCACGCCGACACCGGCCGCAACGCCTTCGTCTACGGACAGGCGAGGGTGGTCGGCGATCTGATCGATGCCCTCCCCGGCCGCGCCGCGCCGGTGATCTTCGACGCCGAGGCCGTCGCCGTCGAAGGCATCGGCACCGACCGGCCCGAGGTCCATTTCCGGACTCCGCACTCGACGGGCGTGGTCGAAGCCGACTTCGTCGCCGGCTGCGACGGCTTCCACGGGGTGGCGCGAGCCACCGCGGAACCGCACGTTCGGACGGTGCAGCGCGTGTACCCGTTCGCCTGGCTCGGCATTCTCGCGCACAGCACGCCGGTCACCGAGGAGGGCATGTACAGCGCGCACCCCGACGGCCTGTCGTTGCACAGCATGCGCGGCCCGCAGTTGTCGAGGCAGTACCTGCAGGTCCCGCACGACACCGACCTCGCCCACTGGTCGGACGAACGGATCTGGAAGGAGCTCCGCCACCGGAGCGCCGCAGACGACGCCGACGAGCTCGAGACCGGGGAGATCATCGAGCGCAGCCTCACCCGCCTGCGCAGCGCGGTCACCGAACCGATGCGGGTCGGTTCCTTGTTCCTCCTGGGCGACGCCGCCCACATCCTGCCGCCGACCGGAGCGAAGGGCCTCAACCTCGCGGTGTCGGATGCGTGCGTCCTCTCCAACGCGCTGGGCGGCTACTACGCGGACCGGCGCACTGACCTGCTCGACGCGTATTCGGTCACCGCGCTGGAGCGGATCTGGCAGACTCAGGCGTTCTCCTGGCGGCTCACCAGCGCGCTGCACCGACACGACGACGAATTCGACTGGCCGCTGCGCCGCGCCCGGCTGCAGCGCTGGGTGGCGTCGGAGACCGCGCGCCGCGAACTCGGCGAGGTGTATCTCGGCCTTCCGTTCCCGACCGATTGGCGCTACCGGTGACGCCCGACCGCACTGCGCATCGGCGGCCGCGGGTCGTCGATACCGAAGACGTCCGACAGCCGCCTGGGCACGTCCGCCGCCGCGACCGCGTACTCCCGGCGAGAGTCGCCGTCGACCTCGATCATCCGGTAATCGATCCGGCCGGACTCGGGGTCGATGCGGCCGGTCATCGTGCGCCGGCCGGCGTCGACCGGCAGCGTGCAGATCACCGAGCCGGTGAACCTCGACTGCCCGGACGTGCTGTGCCAACGGGCCATCCCGGCGAACTCATCCAACTCTCGGACCGCAGGGTCGATCCGGTAGCGGGCCGCGCCGGCCGACACGTCGCGGCCGGCCGGGTCGGCGAGATCGATCGGCCGCAGGATCATGTCGCCGCCGAAGCCGACGTCCACCAGCATCGCGGGATCGCCCGGCACCACGACTGCCACGTGACCGTCGGTTGGACCGAATCCCGCTCCCGAATCCACTCGCGCACCGTGCAGAACGGCGGGCACGCCCAGCGCCCGCAGGGCGTACATCAGCAGTCCGTTGAGTTCGTAACAGATGCCGCCGCGACGGTCGTCCACGAGGCGCTGCGCGATCCGCGCCGGCTCGACACCGACCACGCGCCCGGAGTGGATCCCGAGGTTCTCGAACGGCACCCGCGCGTGCTGAGCCGTGGCCACCGCGCTCACCAGCGCTTCGATCCCGTTCGGCAGGTCGGCCTCGTCCAGGCCGATCCGGTCCAGATAGCGAGCGATTCCGCCCCTCGCGCACAGATCCATGCAACACAGGATAGGCTACCCTCATTCACTCTCGAGAGGAGCACCGATGAGGCACTCGGCACCACCGCGCACAGCGTCGCTGTCCGGTAAGACGCTGCGGCTGCGCCGGATCTTCTCCGCGCCGACCGGACGTGCGCTGATCGTCCCGATCGACCATTCGGTGACGGTCGGCCCACTGGGTCGCAAGAACCACGCCGACTGGACCGCCGCGATGCTCGCCGAGGCGGGCGCCGACGCACTCGTGGTCCACAAGGGCCGGGCGCGCCACATCGATCCGGCTCATTTCCGCGAACTGAGTCTGATCGTGCATCTGTCCGCGGGCACCTCGCTGTCGGTGGACACCACCTCGAAAGTCCTGGTCGGTTCGGTCGAGGAGGCGATGGCTCTCGGAGCGGACGCGGTGAGCATCCACGTCAACATCGGATCGCCCACGGAGGCGCAGCAACTCAACGATCTCGGCGTGGTCAGCGACGAGTGCGCCCGGCTCGGCATTCCGCTCCTGGCCATGATGTACAACCGGGGAATGGCCGAGACTCCGGGAACCCAGTCGGTCGCGACGCTGTCGCATCTGGCTGCCATCGCCACCGATCTCGGCGCCGACATCGTCAAGCTCGACTACGCGGGCGATCGCGCATCCATGGACGCGGTCGCGGACTCCTGCCCGCTGCCGATCGTTGTGGCCGGCGGCGCCTATCACGACGACGAGTCGGCGATCGAGTTCGGCACCCGGGTGGCCGAGTCGTCGGTGGCCGGCCTGAGTTTCGGCAGGCACGTCTTCGGTGCCCGGAATCCGGCCCGTGTGGCCGCCGCCCTCGCCCACGTGCTGCACACCGGCGACCCCGCCCGTCCTCTCGAAAACTTTGGCTCCCGCACCGGCCTGTGAGACCGTTGCGGGAGCCAAAATATTTCGACTGCGGGCTACACGTACCAGCAGCGGTGGCGGAGGCTGCCGCGGACGCGGCCGAGGAGGTTTCCTGCGTGGAATAGCCACCTGCCGGTCGACACACCCGTGATCGCGGTGGGCAGCAACGGATTCCGCAGCACCACGTACGCCACCTCATCGAGTGTCCCGTACCACTTCCGCCGCGGCAGCCCGTACGAGCGGTAATCGGAGTACAGACGGACATCGCCCTCGCCGCACATCACCGACTGCTTCCACAGGCCACTGAGCGTGTCGCGGAGCCGATAGGCGACCAGTGCCCGCGGCGCATGGCCCAGCACACCGCCCGCCAACTGGACCCGAATGGTGAAATCCGAGTCCTCGGCCCCTCGGTCGTACGCGGTGTCGAATCCGCCCACCGCGGCGAAGACGTCCTTCCAGACACCGAGGTTGCACGTCGGCGACACCCGCAGGAAACCGGGGAACTCATACGGAGTCTCCGGCGGCAGCATGCCGCGCCAGCGTTGCACGTGCGGGGCGTTGAGGCTGTCGGTCTCCACCGCGCCGCCGACCGCCGAATGCGTCCGCGCGACCGCCGTCAGCTCGGTCAGCCACTGCGGATGCGCGCGGTCGTCGGCGTCGCAGAAGGCGATGAAGTCGCCGCGCGCGGACTCCACCCCGATGTTCCGGGCCACCGACGCACCGCGTCCGGCCGAGGCGTCCACCCGGCGCAACTGCAGGCGGTCGGCGAGCGGGTGGTCCGCGAGATGGTCGGCGAGACCGTCGGTGGACCCGTTGTCGGCGACGATCACCTCGAAGTCGCCGGCGTAGTCCTGCCCGGCGAGCGCCGCCAACTGTTCGTCGATCACCGCTGCCGCGTTGCGCACCGGGATCACCACCGAGACCAGCCGGGGCAGGCCGCGGTCGGGTTCGGCGGGGCGCTCCCCGATCGCCCGCGCGCGGTCGGCGGGCCGCATCGATCGCAGCAGTGTCCGCTTCGGAATCTTTCCCGTCTCCCCGCGCAACGCGGCGCGGGTCCCGGCCGCGGTCAGGTACGCGCGCGCCGGCCGATGGCTGCCGATCAACATCGCGCGGCCTCGGACGAATGTGTCCTTGGCGATCGACACCGCGCACCACAGCGGCTCGCGCCGGCCGTAGCGGCGATACAGGGCGAGCCGGTTCCGCGCGATGTAGTAGTGGCGGAACGGCGCGTCCTGCGAGAACTCGATCGCCTCGCCGTCTGTGCCGCCGCGCGCGCCTTCCCGCATCAACGGGCGCATGAGCGGGCGCAGCGGACGCGGCGGCGTCCACCGGGCTCGGTGGCCCAGGCTGTGTTCGATCCGACCGCCGGGAACGATGAGCGCCGGTGCCCCGCGCTCCCGTGCGCGCAGATAGAACTCGGTCTCGACGCAGTCGATGAACAGGTCCTCATCGAACAGGCCGATCGCGGCGAAGAGTTCCGCGGTCACGACCAGGCCGGACTGCAGCGGTTCGAAGGCGAGCGTCAAGCCTCGCTCGGCGAACCAGAAGGGCGCGACGTCGTCGTTGATGAGTGCGGGCGAGACCATCACCTCGGTGAGTCCGAGCGAGGCCGCCAGATGCAGATGGGCGCGGGCACGGCTGAGGTAGTCGCCGTCGATCAGCGTGTCCTGGTCGAGGGTCAGGACGGCGTCGGCCCCGGCGTCCAGTGCCCGCCGCACACCGATGTTCAGCGCGCTGGCGATGCCGGCGTTGCGCGGAGCGCACACCACATGCGCGCCTGCCTCGGCGCACCGGTCCAGGATCGTCCGCACAGCGGATTCCTCAAGGTCGCCACGGTCGGCACGGTCGGTCAGGGACGGGGAGCCGTCGTCGATCACGACCACGGATTCGGCCTGCTCAACCGCCCGCCGGACGACGTCCACCAGTCGGTCGGTCGGCTCGAAGGACGTGACGACCGCGGCCACGGTCAGATCAGTCTTGGGGACCGGTGAATCACTCGTCATCTGAATACTCGTCATCACCGGTTCCTTCCTCCGCTCCCGTGTTCGCGGCGAGCGCGGCATGCACGGCCGCAGCCGTGCCGGCCGCGAAGGGCGCACGCATCATCGAATGGTGATCTCCCGGCACACGCACCTCGGTGACGCCCCCGGTCGCCAGAAGTGACCAGGTCGCGGGGTCGTCGGGGTTCGATTCCGCGGCGATCATCGTGACCGACCCGGGGTACGGCGTGGGCCGGTGCTGTCGGATCAACGCTCGTCCCAGATCCCAGAAGACCGTCCACTGCAATGTCGCCGGCAGCCGCCACAGTCCGGCGGTGGCGACCAGGAATCTCATCGCGGCGCGATTCCAGGCACGGTTCCAAGCGGAGAGCCTCCGGGCCCCGGTACCGCGCGCCGGCGGCACAGCAGACGCAGTGACAGTCGCAGCGCCAGTGACAGTGCCGGTGGTCCGCCGATCCGGCAGCGGCAGCGTGTCGCCGGTGTCCGCAGTACCTGCGACCGCATCACCGTCCCGGCCGGCGGCGAGACGAGCGCGCAGTTCCGGCTCGAACAGCGTGTCGATGAGAACGACGTTCGCGCGCTCACCCCGTCCGTGGAGGATCGCGGCCGCCTCGAGCATGACGAAGCCGCCGTACGAGTAGCCCGCGAACCGGTACGGTCCGGCGGGCTGCACGGCACGGATCTCCCGGATGGCGCGGCGGGCCGCGGCGCGGATCGAACGGTCGGCGCGGCCGCGTTGTTCGAGACCGTGTGCCTGCAGCCCGTAGACGGGACCGTCGCCGGGCAGTTCGCGAACCACCGGAAGCAACGCGGCCGCCGGGCTGCCCGCACCCGCCGCGAAGAACAGCGGCACCCCGGTGCCGTCGCGCAACCGGCTCAGCGTGCCGCGCGCCGCGGTCTGCGCGCGGTCGCGGTGCGCGTCGTCGAGCAGCACCGCCAGGCCCGCGACCGTCGGTGTCTCGGCGAACTCGGCCGTCGAGAGGTCGACGAGCCAGCGGTCGCGAAGATCGGCGAGCATGCGTGCGGCGGCGAGCGAATCACCGCCGAGCGCGGTGAAGTCCTCCGACCGGCCCACTTCGTCGAGCCCGAGCACTGTGCACCACAGCGCGGCCAGTGCGGCTTCGGTGGGACCGCGGACGGGCTCGATCACTCGTTCGGGAGGCGGCGGCAGAGCGGCGCGGTCCACCTTGCCTCGTTCGGTGCGCGGGAACTCGGTGAGCACCACGATGTGCCGCGGCGCCATCCACTCCGGCAGCGAGTCTCGCAGCGCCGCACGTACTTCCGACGGCGCGGGCGCCCACGTCGCCGGATCCACGGCGAGGTAGCCGGTGAGTTCGCCGGCGTCGCGATCGGCGACCACCGCGGCGTCCACCGCCCACGGCAGTTGCCGCAGCGCGAACTCCACTTCGGCGGGCTCGACTCGGTAGCCGCGCACTTTGATCGCGTCATCGAGCCGGCCGAGAAGGAGGAGGTCGCCGGTCTCGTCGAATCGGCCCAGGTCGCCGGTGTAGAAGCGGGTGCGACCGTCGTCGAGGCGGACGAAGCGATCGGCGGTCAGCGCCCGATCGCGGTGGTAGCCGGCAGCCAGATACCGGGACTCGACGACGATCTCGCCGGTCTGACCCACCGGCACATCGTCGCCGTCGTCGCCGACGATCCGGATGCGCTTGCCCGCTGCCGGCGTGCCTGCGGCCAGCGGCCCGGGCACCACCGCCCGATCGCGCGGGAACAGGTTGAAGGCGAGGTCGCCGGTCTCCGACGACCCCGACCAACAGCAGAAGGTGCCTCTCGACAGGACGGTGCGGCGTGCGAGTTCGACGTCGCTGTGGTGCGACGGCTCGCCGCACACCGACAACAGCCGGAGGTCGTTGAGCCCGCCCGTCCTGCCGGCGCCATCAGCGCCGGGGCTTCCGGCGAGCCAGGCGCGCAACAGCGACGGAGTGGCGTGCGCGGTGGTGGCCGCTTCGCGATCGAGCCAGTCGCGCAGATCGGCGGCGCTGCGCCTCCGCACGTCCCAGAGCAGCATCGTCGCACCGTTGATCAGTGTCATCACCAGGCAGTCGAATCCGGCCCCGAAGCTCAACGGCAGAAGCACTGCGGCTCGGTCGTCGGGGCGAAGACCCATGAACTCCCGTCCGTCGCGCGCCTGGTTGGTCCAGCCCCGCTGCGTGTGGGCGACGCCCTTCGGCCGCCCCGTCGATCCCGACGTGAAGATGAGCACCGCGATGTCGCCCGGTGCGGGCTCGGGAACCGGTTCGGGCGCGGCCGGGAGCGCTCGGATCTCGGCCGGGCTGAGTTCCCGCGCGCCGGAGAGTTCCAGAATGTGGCCTCGTCGGTCGTCCGGCAGAAAGGGATCGAGCAGCACCAGTGGCCGGCCCGAGCACAACACCGCCAGGATGGCGGCGACCGAATCGATGTCGGACTCCGTCTCGACCGCGACCGGGCGATCGCGGTCGGGTACCGCGGCGGCGATGGCGCGGCCGCGGTCCTGCGCCCGAGCCGCCAGTTCGGCATAGGTGATCGAGCCGTCCGGGGTGCGGACCGCCACCGCCTCCGCGCGGGCCGCGGCCACGGCCAGCCACTGCGCGACCACCGTCTCGCCGGCCGCATCCCGCACCGCCTGCAGGTGCGACTCCGCACGCCTCGGCTGGATCGCGGTCTCTGCCGAGGTCATCGGTCCAGCCCGGCGGCGATCGTCGGCCAGGACCGGTGCAGCTCGTCCTGCCAGTAGTTCCAGGAGTGGGTTCCAGTGGGGCGCAGATGCACGGTCGCCGGGATGTTCAGCGACCGCAAGCGCTGCGCCATCGCGGCCGTGCATGCCGACGTGGCGGCCTCGAGGGCACCGCCCACCAGGATCTGATCGGCGATCGGCGGCGCCCCGGGTGCTTGATGTTCGGGAGTGTCGTAGCGTCCCGGCAGCCCGCTGCCGCTCGACAGATACAGCGTGAGCCCGCGCAGGCCGGCCGCGTTGACGTACGGGTCGTTGCGAGTCCACCCGGGCGAACCGGCCGGTCCCCACATGTTGGTCGCGTCGGCGCCCGCCGCGGTGTACACGATGCCGCGCACGGCGGCTTCGCCTTCCGGTGTGCTCGTGCGTGCGCAGCCGCTGTACGACGCGACCGACCGATACAGCCCCGGTCGCGCGATCGCGAGGTTGAAGACCGATGTGGCCGACATCGACAGTCCGGCCACGGCGCGACGGCCGTCCGAGGCCAGGGCGTCGTCGACGACGGGCGGCAGCTCGCGAGTCAGGAACGTCTCCCATTGCGGCCGGCCGATCTTCGGGTCTCGTGACACCCAGTCCGTGTAGTAGCTGCCGATCCCCTTCTCGGGGATCACGACGTTGACGTGCTTGCGGGAGAAGAACTCGAGCGCATCGGTCTGCGCCAGCCAACTGGCCCCGTCCTCGCCTCCGCCGGCACCGTTGAGCAGATACAGCGTCGGCGCATGCTCCTCATTCACCGGCGGTCGGAGCACCAGCAGCGGGATGTCGCGATTCATCGACTCCGAGTGGACGGTCATCCGCCACAGCGTCTTGTCCAGATGTTCCAACGCAACGAGCGATCCCGTCGTCTGCACTGGCGCCGCCACAGCTGTCGGCGCTACCGCGAAAACCGCTGTCACCAGCCCCGTCACGGCCGCGGTCGCCATCGCGGCGACTCGGATTCGGCCGGATCGGCCCCGCTTGATCTTCCTCATAGCTAGGTAAGACTAACCTAATAGTCTGGGTGATCTCGCGCGACGTCCAGGGAGAGAACAGACGTCCGGAGAGAACAGAGGCGTACGAGAAGGCGAATCGCAGGCCGCCTTGGTACCAGGCCCGTCACGACTCCCGGTGTCATGGTGCCCGGTGGGCCCTGCGAGTGCTGTGGCAGAATCGTCTCCGCGGCAATCCGCCATGGTGTAATGGCAACACTCCTGATTTTGGTTCAGGCATTCCAGGTTCGAGTCCTGGTGGCGGAGCAACGGCGTGCGCAGTGACCATGCCGGCAGCCGCGTCCCCCTCGCAGCCCGGGCCCGCTGGCGTATTCGCGGCCGGCGGCTGGTCCGCCCCCTTCGTCGAGTGCCACGGCGATCTCCTGCTCCCCAGGTGCCGGAGAACCACCCCTCGTCGCACTCCGGCACCCGGGCACACCCAGCGATACACCCAATCGGATGGTACATCCGACAGGACTGCGTACCACTGGATTCGTCGATCCGCGACATCGACCCTCCCCCGGCGCGCGCCGGGCGACGCTACTTGAGACCCAGCACCGGAAGAAGGAACTCGCGCGCGAAATCCGAGAGCTCGCCGATGTCGTCGTAGTCCATGAGGTCACTGGGGATGGTGAGGAACGACCCCGCGATCCGGACCACCAGGTCGGCAGCCGGTATGGTCCGCACCCGCTTGGGGATGTTCCCTGCGGTCTGTTCGCGAAGGATCTGGTGCGCGACGAAGTCGCGCACCACGGTGAGAGTACGACCGTCGCCGCCGCCGACGAAGCCCGGAACCATCGCCGGCTCGGTCTCGAGCAGCTTTCGGATCAGCGGATTGCCGCCGATGGTCCGCAACGACGTCACGAAGGCCTGGACCACACGGTCGGCCGGGGTCGGCGCCTGCGCCATGACGTCGAGAAACTCGGTGAAGTAGTTCTGGAACTCGCGGACCATGACCGCGTCGACGAGCGCGTCCTTGGTGGCGAACTTGCGGTAGATCGTGATCCGAGCCGTCCCGGCACGTCGGGCCACCTCTTCCATCGAGGTGCGCCCGATCCCCGATTCGCAGAACTGCTCATACGCTGCGTCGAGCAATTTGGCCCGCGTCCGGTCGGTCTCGACGGCATCGGTCTGCACCGCCTGCTGCATCGCACGCTCGAAAAGCGTGGCCTCGACCCGGCCGGCCGCAGGGATCACCACTCGCCTTCAACTCCTCTGAGCACCTACCCGACTCCTTCACGCTACGGCATCGGCTGACCACCCCATGTTGCGAATCCCGAGACGGACGGCCGCCGTCGGCACTATGTTACAAACACTGCCTATCTGTTTCATTTGGCCGACGGGAGACCACGATGCACGACATGAACCGCCGTACTGTCCTCAAAGCCGGTGCCACACTCGGCGCGGCCGGGGCGCTGGCCACCGCGGCGCAGGCGACACCGTGGACCTGGTCGCCCGCCAGATCCGTACCGGGAAGCGGAGCGGGCGTCGATCCTCATCACGTCTGGGATCCGGACTGCGACCGCCTCGTCGCATCGCTCGCCGAACGCGGCGAGATCCCACGAGTGAACAAGCTGCTCAAGGGCTGGATCCACAACGGCCAGCCGCTCCCGCCGGGTCTACCCGACGATCTGCGCGACTTCCTCGCCGAAGCGCGCAGACTCCCCGAGTGGACCGACCGCGGCAAGCTCGCGGCCGCCGCTCGGTTCAACGAGAAACGCGGCACCTACCTCGGCGTCGTCTACGGCTTCGTCAGCGGCATGCTCAGCACTGTCATCCCGCACGAGGCACGCGCCGTCTACTACTCCTGGGGCGGCGCGGCCATGAAGGACCGGATCTCGAAGACCGCGAAACTGGGCTATGACATCGGGACCGCGAACGCCTTCGCTCCCGACGGCGAGCACATCGTCACCTGCATCAAGACGCGCCTCGCACACTCGGGAGTGCGGCACATTCTGCCCAAGTCTCCGTATTGGCAACACTCCGCGGATGAGCGATTGCCGATCAGCCAGGCCGACATGATGGTGACATGGCACAGCCTGCCCACGAGCGCGATGCGCCAGTTCACGAAGTGGGGTGTGCCGATCGACACCGCGGAGGCAGCGGGGTTCCTTCACACGTGGCAGCTGACCGCGCACTTCCTCGGCATCCGAGACGAGTACATCCCCGCCGACTGGTCCGCCGCAGAGGCACAGGCCAGGCAGGTGCTCGATCCCGTCGTCGGGCCGACACCCGAGGGAGTCAAGCTCGCCGACATGCTGCTCGACCTGGGGATGAACCTCGATCTGACGTTGCTGAGCCGCGGTGTCCTGGGTGCGATCACCCGTTTCATGCTCGGAGATCAGATCGCCGACTGGCTGCGCATCCCCCGCGAACCGGTGTGGTCACCGATGCTCGAAACGGCGTGGGGCCCGTACGTTCGTGTCCGCGAAGGGCTGCTCGATGTCGGCACGCCGCCGAAGGCGTACTGGTTGTTCGATGAGTTCCTCCGACAGTTCGTCCTGCTGTACATGTCCGAACTGCGTCTGCCGATCAGCATCCAGATCCCGGTGATGAACAATCCGCATTATCGGTAGCCGCCCGCCCTCGACGGACGAGGTGTCGCTGACGGCAGTGTTGTGAATGCCACTGCGCACCTCGCCGAATAACACCTGACCGCACCGGCTGCGTAGGATTTGCCCCGGCGTACCTCCGCGGGATGGAAAGCTCTGCAGGAGTGCGTCGACGCTCGCGACCTTGAGATGCGGAGGGACTCGGATGACCGGACGGCCGGCCCAGTCGAACGAAGAAGTCGCCGTCATTGTGCTGGCGGCGGGTGCCGGTACCCGGATGAAGTCGAAGACCCCGAAGATCCTTCACGAGATCGGCGGACGCAGCCTGCTCGGCCACGCACTGCACGGCGCCGCCGAACTCGCCCCCGATCACCTCGTCGCCGTCGTCAGTCACGAACGCGAGCGGGTCACCGCCGCCATCGGAGAGATCGCCGAGGAACTCGGCAGGCCGGTGACCGTCGCCGTTCAGGATGAGCCGCTGGGCACCGGCGACGCCGCCCGCGCCGGAATGACCGGACTCCCCGACGACTTCTCCGGAACCGTCTTGGTCACGGTCGCCGACGCCCCGCTGCTCGACGGCGCCACCCTGTCCGCGCTCGTCGCCGAACACTTGCGCGACGACGCGGGCGAACCGGCCGCCGTCACGCTGACCAGCTTCATCGCCGACGACCCCACCGGCTACGGACGAATCGTCCGGGCGGGCGGTCCCGGCCTGGACATCGCGTCGTCGGACGTCCTGGCGATCACCGAGCACAAGGACGCGACCGAGACCGAACGCGCGATCACCGAGGTGAACGCCGGGATCTACGCGTTCGCCGCCGACATGCTGCGGACCGGCCTGACCAGTCTGTCCACCGACAACGTGCAGGGCGAGTACTACATCACCGATCTCGTCGGCATCGCGCGCGAGGCCGGCCGGGCCGTGCACGCACTCACCGTCTCCGATCCGAGCGTGGTCGCCGGCTGCAACGACCGCGCGCAGTTGGCCGATCTCGGAGCCGAACTGAATCGCCGGATCGTCCGCAAGCACATGCTCGCCGGCGTCACCGTCGTCGACCCCGCTACCACCTGGATCGACGTCGACGTCACGCTGGGCCGGGACGTGCGCATCGAACCGGGCACCCAGCTCCGCGGCCGGACCTCCGTCGCCGACGACGCGGTGATCGGCCCCGACACGACGCTCACCGACGTGATCGTCGGCGAGGGAGCTGCGGTGATCCGCACCCACGGTTCCGACGCGCAGATCGGGCCCGGCGCCGCCGTCGGCCCGTTCGCGTATCTGCGACCCGGCACGGTCCTCGGCGCAGACGGAAAGATCGGTACGTTCGTCGAGACCAAGAACGCCCAGATCGGCGCGGGCACCAAGGTCCCGCACCTGACGTACGTCGGCGATGCGGAGATCGGCGAGAAGACCAACATCGGCGCGTCGAGCGTCTTCGTCAACTACGACGGCGTGGCCAAGCACAAGACGGTCATCGGCTCGCACTGCCGCACCGGCAGCGACAACATGTTCGTCGCCCCTCTCACGATCGGCGACGGTGTCTACACGGGCGCGGGCACCGTGCTGCGCGACGACGTGCCGCCGGGAGCCCTCGCGGTGTCGGCGGGCGCCCAGCGCAACATCGCCGATTGGGTGATCGCCAAGCGCCCCGGCACCCCTGCCGCCGACGCCGCCCGCGCCGCCCAGCAGAATCACACCCAGCAGAATCACACCCAGCACGATCACACCCAGCAGACCGAATAGCGTCACCCTGCGCCGACGGCGGCCACGAACCGCCCCGGCGCTCACACTCCGAGTACAGAAGCCGACCGCCTAGGAGAGAATGAGTCACCCATGACTTGGACGACCGACAATCAGAAGAACCTCATGCTGTTCGCCGGACGGGCACATCCCGAACTGGCGCAGGCCGTGTCGGACGAGCTGGGCGTTCACATCACCCCGCAGACGGCGCGCGACTTCGCGAACGGCGAGATCTTCGTCCGCTTCGAGGAGTCGGTCCGCGGCAGCGACGCCTTCGTGCTCCAGAGCTGCCCGTACCCGATGAACCAGTGGGTCATGGAGACCCTCATCATGATCGACGCGCTCAAGCGCGGCTCGGCCAAGCGCATCACGGCGATCATCCCGTTCTATCCGTACGCACGCCAGGACAAGAAGCACCGCGGCCGCGAGCCGATCTCGGCGCGCCTGATCGCCGATCTGCTCAAGACCGCGGGCGCCGACCGCATCGTGACGGTGGATCTGCACACCGACCAGATCCAGGGCTTCTTCGACGGCCCCGTCGACCACATGCACGCACAGGGTCAGCTGGCCGAGTACGTGCGCAACAAGTACGGCACCGACAACATCTGCGTGGTGTCTCCGGACGCCGGCCGTGTGAAGGTCGGTGAGAAGTGGGCCGACTCGCTCGACGGCGCTCCGATGGCGTTCGTCCACAAGACGCGCGACCCCGACGTCCCCAACCAGATCAAGTCGAACCGCGTCGTCGGTGAGGTCGCGGGCAAGACCTGCGTGCTGATCGACGACATGATCGATACCGGCGGCACCATCGCGGGCGCCGTGTCGGTTCTCAAGGAGGCCGGCGCCGGCGACGTCATCATCGCCACCACGCACGGCGTGTTCTCGCATCCCGCCGCCGAGCGCCTCGCCACCTGCGGCGCCAAGGAGGTCATCGCGACCGACACGCTGCCGATCCCCGAGGACAAGCGTTTCGACAACCTGACGGTCCTGTCGATCGCACCGCTGCTCGCGCAGACCATCCTCGAGGTGTTCAAGAACGGCTCGGTCACCAGCCTGTTCAACGGGAACGCCTGACCAGTACCGCATACGACGCGAAAGACACGACGCGAGACGCCATGGTCCGGGAAACCGGCCATGGCGTCTCGCGTTCGTCTAAGCGGCGTGATCCGCCCGTTCAGACCGTTCAGACGGTCTGTTCGATTCCCTCGATCGCGACGTCGACGGTCTCCTCCGATCCGGTCGCCGCGCCACCCGGAGCGTCGGACCGTCCGGGGATGAAGAACGCCAGCACCAGCGCGGCCACGGCGGCGCCGGCGGCCAGCGCCATGATCCAGCGGAACGCGCTCTCCGACGGCACTGCCACGCCACCGAGCGTCATGGTCATCTGCGCGACGATCACACCCGCCAGCGCACTGGCGAACGACGTGCCGAGCGAACGCATGAGCGTGTTGAAGCTGTTCGCCGCACCGGTCTGCGACGGCGGAACCGCTCCCATGATGAGCGCGGGCATCGCACCGTAGGCGAGTCCGGTTCCGAATCCGATGATGATGCCGATGACGATGAGCTGCCAGATCGAGTGCAGGGCGAAGACGCCGAGCAGGTAGCCCAACGCCACCACGATGGCGCCCACCATCAGGGTGATCCTCGGTCCGAAGGTGTTGGTCAGCCACGACGAGAGCGGTGCCGCGAGCAGGAGCATGATGCCGAACGGCGCCATCACCAAGCCCGCCACCATCATCGACCCGCCGAGACCGTAGCCGGTGGCCTCCGGCATCTGGACCACCTGCGGGAAGACCATGCTCGCCGCGAACATCGCGAAACCGAAGACGATCGAGGCGATGTTGGTGAACAGCACCTGCGGGCGGACGGCGACGCGGACATCGACGATCGGCTGCGAGCTGCGCAGTTCCCAGCTCACCCACAGGATGAAGAGCACGATCGCTGCGGCGAAGCAGCCGAGGGTGGTGCCGCTCGACCAGCCCCAATCGGCGCCCTTCGAGACTGCGAGCAACAGCGCGAGCAGACCGCCCGACAGCGTCACGGCGCCGACGTAGTCGAAGCCGCCGCCCGACTTCTCCGGCGACTCCGGAACCACGATCACGACAGCGATCGCGCCTACGACACCCATGATCGCCGACACCCAGAAGAGCCAGTGCCAATCGGCGTACTCGGCGATCAGTGCCGCCAGCGGAAGCCCGAAGGCGCCGCCGACGCCCAGCGATGCACTCATGGTCGCGACCGCGCCGGCCAACTTCTCCTTCGGCAGCACGTCGCGCATCACGCTGATGCCGAGCGGAATCACACCCGCCGCGAGACCCTGCAGAGCTCGTCCCACGATCATCGGCACCACCGACGTGCTCAGCGCACCGATCACCGAACCGACGATCATGATGCCCATGCTCACCAGCAGCATGCGCCGCTTGCCGAACATGTCACCCAGCCGTCCCATCACCGGCGTCGCGACCGCCGCTGCCAGCAGTGTCGCGGTGATCACCCACGCGGTATTGGACGCCGGCGCGTTCAAGTACTCCGGCAGGTGCGGAATGATCGGGATCACCAGCGTCTGCATCAAGGAGACGACGATGCCGGCCAACGCCAGGACCGCTACGACGGCGCCGGTGGCCGGCGCTTTCTCCAGGGCCTCCGGGCCCGTCTTCTGTTCAACCATCTAAGAACGACCTCATCCGATACGAATGCGAGCGGGTCGGTGCCCGCTCGCGAGGAGTGTGTCCACACACTATCCGGAGGGTCCTCCGGATAGCAATGCGAGAGCGGCTACTGTCGTATCTGCAACACCGGCGACGACGAGAACGAGGAACGGGGGACACCGACGTGCCTGCCGCACCCGAGCCCGGGACCCGCCTGCGTTCAGACGCGCAGGCGAACTACAACCGTCTTGTCGCAGCGGCGACGACGGTGATCGATCGTGAGGGCGCAGACGCCCCGCTCACCCTCATCGCGGCGGAAGCCGACGTCGGGATCGGCACGCTCTACCGCCGCTTCCCCACACGCGCGCACCTGATCGAGGCCGTCTATCGGCACCGGATCACCACCCTCTGCGACACCACCGAGGACTTCCTCACCGACGAGCCGACGCCCCACGCCGCATTGCAGGGCTGGATGACCAGGTTCGTCGACATGCTGATCACCCATCGCGCCGTCCCCGACGCGATCCGCCCGCTGTTGGCCTCGGATACCGACTTCCGGACCGAGACACGCAACAATCTGATCGCGGCACTCGTCCGGTTCCTCAGCGAAGGACGGCGAACGGGCACCATCCGCGAGGACGTGGATCCGGTCGACATCCTGCGCGTACTGACCGGCATCGCCTTTCTCAGCGAGACCTCCGACCACGCCCGCGGCTCGATCGCCCTGGTGGCCGACGGGCTCAGGCCCCAGCAGATCAGGCCCCAGCAGAGCTGATCGCAGCAAGCCGGCACCCAGTAACCTGGACCACGTGGACGCCACGATCTATCACAACCCCCGCTGCACCACCTCCCGTAACGCACTCACCCGGCTGCGCGAGGCGGGCGTCGAGCCCGAGGTCGTCAAGTACCTCGACACCGGTTGGACGCGCGAACAGCTCACGGCCATGTTCGACGCCGCCGGGCTGACGCCCGCTCAGGCGGTCCGCAGACGCGAGAAGCTGTACAAGGAACTCGGGCTCGCCGACGCCTCGGACGACGAACTGCTCGATGCGATGGTCGACCATCCGGTTCTGGTGGAGCGGCCCTTCGTCGTCACCGAGAAAGGCACCCGGCTCGCCCGGCCGATGGACCGACTCGACGAGATCCTGCCGTAGCCCGCTAAGGATTCAGCCACGCTCACGATTCGGCCCCGCTAACGATTCACGCTGTACGCACTCACCGGATCCTCGAGCGGCCGATGCAAACCCGGAACGACCACCGCGGCGAGCGCGCGGACGAATCCCCGGGTGCAGTTCCAGAAGTCGAAGTAGTCACGCCACACGGCGATCCGGCCTTCGCGTACCTCGTTGCGGCCGCATACCCAGAACTGGATCCGCAACGGCCCCACCCGCAGTTCATCGATCCGCTCGGTCAGCACCACGCCGTCGTCGTCGGCGCTGATCGCGCGGATCTGCGCGTCGAATCCGATGCGATCGCCGTTGAGCCCGCGCATCACCTTCGCGAACCGTCGCTTGCCTCGTACGGTCGGCAGCGAGACGTTGGTGTACACGATCTCGTCGTCCACGCATTCCAGGGCCGCCTCGACCCGACCCTGGGCGAGGTCGGCGAAGAAGGCGTGGACGAGATCCGTCGGTTTCTGTGAGGTCATGCCCCGATGGTATTCTTGCCGCTGTTGTCTCGGCGAGGGTGCGAAGTCACCGTTATCGGCGCGACGGTCACCAGCTCTGCGGACTGCGTCGTCAGTCCACTCCTCGACCGTGTGCGGCGACGCTGAGGCGCCACCACGAAGAATCCCGAACCGAGGAGAATCGCATGGCTACCGCCCCGCAGCTCGCCGCCGCCGTCCGTGAAGAGAAGGGCAAGGGCGCCGCGCGCCGCGCCCGCGCCGCAGGCCAGGTCCCCGCCGTCCTGTACGGCCACGGCACCGACCCGGAGCACCTGCTGCTCCCCGACCGTGAGCTCGCCGCCATTCTGCGCGCCAACGGTGTCAACGCCGTCGTGGAGCTCGACATCGCCGGCCAGAAGCAGCTCGCGCTGACCAAGCAGGTCGACGTCCACCCGATCCGCAACTACATCGAGCACGTCGACCTGCTCATCGTCAAGCGCGGCGAGAAGGTCAACGTCGAGGTCGCCATCCTGATCGAGGGCGTCGCCGCCAGCGGCACGCTCACCATTCAGGACGCCAGCGCCGTCGAGGTGGAGGCCGAGGCCCTGCACATCCCGGAGAACATCGTCGTGGACGTCCACAACCTCCCCGCGGGCACCAACGTCACCGCCGCCGACCTGAAGCTGCCGGCCGGCGTCGAACTGATCACCGACCCCGAGACCCTCGTGGTCACCATCGAGGCCGCCAAGACCGCCGCGGAGACCGTGGGCGAAGAGGCCGACGAGGAAGCCGCCGAGGACGCCGCGGAGTGATCTCCCCGGCTGGACGGCTCTGAGTGAAACTCATTGTCGGACTGGGCAATCCCGGTCCCGCTTACGAGAAGACCAGGCACAACGTCGGCGCGATGGTCGCCGACGGCCTGGTCTCCTCGTACGGCGAGAAATTCTCCGTGCACAAGCGCTCCGGCGCGCTGACCGCCACTGTGCGCATCGGCGGCGAACCGGTACTGGTCGCGAAGTCACGGACGTACATGAACGTCACGGGCAGGCAGATCGGCCCGCTGGCGTCGTACTACTCGGTCGCTCCCGGCGACCTGATCGTGCTCCACGACGAGCTCGACATCGACTTCGGTGCCGTGCGTCTCAAACTCGGCGGCGGTGAAGGCGGGCACAACGGCCTGCGCTCGATCAGCCAGACCCTCGGTACCCGCGACTACCTGCGCGTCCGTCTCGGCATCGGGCGCCCGCCCGGACGTCAGGATCCGGCCGATTACGTCCTCAAACCGTTTCCCGGTTCGGCGAAGGCCGAGGTGGAACTGCTGGTGGCCAACGGTGTCGACGCCGCCGAACTGCTCGTGAAGCAGGGACTCGAAGCCGCTCAGAACGTCGTTCACGCCTGGTAGTCGGCCCGACGTCACCCGACCCGCCCGACGAGCCTGCGGCCGTCGGGACAAATTTGCGCGACCGCCTTCCCGATCCCCTCGCCGTCGGCGATGATGTCCTCAGTCGACTCTTGATCAATTGATCAAATCCCGCGACATGAAGGAGGTCATCGGTATGACGGCGCCCGCAGGCGACACCAGAACCGACATCCCCGGGCTGCCCCGCCCGATCCGCTGGTCGGCGGCTACGGCAGCGTTCCAGATCGAGGGTGCGCGCGACGAAGGCGGCCGCGGTCGGTCGGTGTGGGATCTGTGGGTGCAGACGCCCGGCAAGGTGATCGACGGTTCCACCGCCGAACCAGGCCCCGACAGCTATCACCGGTGGGCCGAGGACGTCGCGCTCGCCGCCGGCCTCGGGCTCGACCGCTACCGGTTCTCCATTTCCTGGACCCGGGTGCAGCCAGACGGCACCGGGCCGTCGAACCCCGCGGGCCTGGACTATTACTCGCGACTGGTCGACGATCTGCTCGCGGCGGGCGTCACGCCCTTTCCCACGCTGTATCACTGGGATCTGCCGGTGCCGATTCACGAGGCCGGCGGCTGGTGCTCACGCGACACCGCCGCACGCTTCGCGGACTACACGGCACTCGTCGCCGACCGGCTCGGCGACCGGGTGAAGAACTGGTACACGATCAACGAACCCGCGATGACCACCCTCCAGGGCTACGCCGTCGGCGCGCTCGCGCCCGGAGAGTTCCTGCTCTTCGACGCCCTCCCGACCGCCCATCACCAACTGCTGGCTCACGGTCTGGCCACCCGAGCGCTGCGGGCGGCCGGAGCCGACGCCGTCGGCGTCGCCAACAACCACACGCACGTCCGGCCGCTGAATCCCGAGTCCCCCGCCGATCGTTCGGCCGTGGACGCCTACGACTTGCTCCACAATCGCATCTTCGCCGATCCGATTCTCACCGGCGCGTACCCGGACCTGTCCGCGTTCGGCCATGAGATGCCGGTGCGCGAGGGCGACATGGAGACGATCGGCCAGGCGCCCGACTTCTACGCGGTCAACTTCTACAACCCGACGACGGTGACCGCTCCGACGGGCGAGGACAATCCGATCCCCTTCGACATCGTCCCCGCCCCGGGGGCACCGGTCACCGGATTCGGCGACGAGTGGCCGATCGTCCCCGAAGCGCTCACCGCGCTGCTCGTCGACTTCACCGAGCGCTATCGCGACCTCCCGCCCCTGATCGTCAGTGAGAACGGCGCCTCGTTCCCCGAGCCGGACCGTGCCGCACGCGTCGACGACGCTGACCGGATCTCGTATCTGGACGGTCATATCCGCGCGGTGGGAGCGGCCATCGCCGCCGGCGCCGACGTCGAGGAGTACACGGTGTGGTCGCTGATCGACAACTTCGAGTGGGCCGACGGCTTCACCCAGCGCTTCGGCCTGGTTCACGTCGACTTCGACACCGCCGAGCGCACGCCCAAGGCCTCCTACGACTGGTACCGCCGCGTCATCGAGGGGAACCGCGCGTGAACCGCCCCGCCCCGATCGGGCGCCGCTGGATGACGCTGTTCACGCTCGCCTGGCTGGTGATCTGGATGGCGCAACTGACACCCCTGCAACTGTTGTTGCCACTGCAGCTCGACTCGCAGACCTCCGACGACGGCGACCGCTGGATCCACAGCGTGGTGGTGTCCGGCCTCATCCTCGGCATCGGCGCCCTGGCGGGCGTGGTCGCCGGTCCGCTCGCGGGTGCCGCGTCCGACCGCACCGACGGCTCCCGGTTCCCGTCGTGGCTGGGCGGCCGACGCCGGGTCTGGGCGCTCGGCGGCAGTTGGGGCATCGCGCTCTTCCTCGCGCTGACCGGGCTCGCCCACCGTCCCTGGCTGGTGGCGATCTGCTGGGTCGGGGTCTCGGTAGCGGTCGCGGTGGCATCGGCGGCGTTCACCGCGATGATCCCCGATCAGCTGGCGCCCGACCAGCGCGGCGCGGCCTCGGCGGCCATCGGTTCCTCACAGGCCCTCGGCATCGTCCTGGGCGTGGGCACGGTGGTGGTCCTCGGTCTCGATGTCCTGCCCGGTTATCTGGTGCTGGCCGCACTCGTCGTCGTGGTCGGCACGTGGGCGTCGATGGGCCTGCCCGACCGCCCGGCGCCGCGCAGCGAACTCGCGATCGGCATCACCGACCGCCCACGCTGGGCGTCGCTGCGCGACCGCGACTTCTGCTGGATGCTCGGCGGTCGACTCATCGCCAACGTCGGCAACGCACTCGGAACATCGTTGTTCCTGTTCTTCCTCCTCTACGGCCTGCACCAGGACAAGGACGCGGCCGAGGACAATCTGCTGATCCTGATCGTCGTGTACACGATCTTCGTGGTCGGCAGCTCCGTGATCTTCGGGATGATCTCCGACCGTCGGGGCCACCGCCGGACGCTCACCGTCGTCGCGGCGATGGTCCAGGCCTGTTCGGGACTGGTGATCCTCGCGCATCCCACGTATGCGGTCACGATGGCCGGCGCGGCTCTCATGGGTGTCGGCTACGGCGCGTTCATGACCGTCGGCCTCGCCTTCGCCACCGATCTGCTGCCGCACGTGGAGGATCACGGCCGGGACCTCGGCATCGTCAACGTCTCCGCGGCCCTGGGTCAGTTGGTCGGGCCCATGCTGGGAGCGGGACTGGTCGCCGCGGTCGGCGGATTCTGGCTGGTCTTCGCGATGGCATGTGTGTTGTCCGTGGTCGGAGGCCTGATGACGCTGGGCGCCCGGAACACCGACTCCGCCCCCGCGGTCGTCGAGCCGACATCCTCTGCCGACGCCGGTTCGGCCCGGAAGTAGAATTACGCCCGAGTGTCCGGCGCACCACGGTCGCCGGAATCGAGCAATGAGAACGGACGAATCTTGGCGACATTGGCTACCCCGTCGGGCCACCCGAACGTTGCGATGCTGGGCATCGGCGCATACCGCCCCAAGCGACTGATCACCAACGACCAGCTGTGCCGGGTGCTCGACTCGTCCGACGACTGGATCTTCGAGCGCAGCGGCATCCGCAACCGTCGCTGGATCAGCGGCGACGAGACGATGCGGAGCATGTCAGCGGCGGCCGCCGATCGCGCGATCGTCAACTCCGGTGTCGATCGCGAGAAGATCGATCTGATCATTCTCGCCACCAGCAGCTGGCCGTGGAACGTCCCGCACGGAGCCCCGATCATCGCCTCCGACATCGGCCTCAACGGCATCCCCGCCTTCGATGTGGCGGCAGGCTGCGGCGGCTTCGGTTACGCCCTCGGCGTCGCCGCCGACGCGCTCCGCGCGGGCAGCGCACACTATGCCGTCGTCATCGGCGTCGAGACCATGTCCGTCGGTCTCGACCCGACCGACCGCAGCACCGGATTCATCTTCGGAGACGGGGCCGGAGCGGTGGTCGTGGGGCCGAGCGAGGTGAACGGAATCTCCCCGGTGGTGTCCGGCAGCGACGGCGAGAACGCCGAGGCCATCGCACAGAACATCAACACCGTCGACTACATGGCACGATCGGTCGAGTACCAGGAGAAGGATCCGCAGACCGATCCCGTCGGGCGGATGATCATCAAGATGGAGGGGCCCAGGGTGTTCCGCTGGGCCGCCATCACCCTGCCCAAGGCGCTGACCAAGCTGCTCACCGAGTCGGGTGCGGGGCCCTCGGACATCGAGGTCTTCGTCCCGCACCAGGCCAACGCCCGGATCAACGAGCTGATGCGGAAGAATCTCGGCCTGCCCGACGACCTGCCGATGGCGGGCGACATCGAGAACACCGCGAACACGTCGGCGGCCTCGATCCCGCTGGCCATCGAGGAGATGCTGGCGACCGGCAAGGCCCAGGGCGGCCAGTTGGCCCTCATCCTCGGCTTCGGCGCGGGTCTGAGCTACGCCGGCTGCGTGGCGACACTTCCGCCGGCACCGACCGTCTCGTCCTTCGACGGGCTCGACGAGGCCGAGCCGGGACCCCTCGCCGCGCATCTGGCCGGCATCGTCGACTGACGCCGGCCCTGACGGGTCGACTGACGCCGGTCGCGCTCAGGCGTTCTCCTTCCGGAAGACGCTGGTGCCCCACCATCCGCCCAGGGCGCTGAGCACGATCGCCGCCAGCAGACCCCACGCCACCTGCGACGACATCACGTCGCCGAGGAACGAACTGCGCACCGAGTCCACGATCCAGCGGAAGGGCATGAAGTCCGACACGCGCTCGAGCCACGCCGGCCCGAGAGTCATCGGCAGGAGGATGCCCGACAGCAGCAGGATCGGCATCAGCAGCATGTTGAGGACCGGCGCCATCACGTCCTCGCTCTTGGTGGTGAGCGCCAAGGCGTTCGACGCGGCGGCGCAGGCACCGCCGACCAACAGCGTGATGACGATGCCGAGAACGATGCCCGGCACCGAGGCCCGCATTCCCATCGCGTAGCCGAGAGCCACGAGGATCAGTGCCTGGACGAGCAGCTGCAGGAGGTCGCGCAGGAGCCGGCCGAACAGCAGCGAGGTCCGGCCGGCCGGTGTCACGCGCTCGGCTTCGATGACGCCCTCACGCCACTCGCCGATCAGCCCGAACCCGGCGAACATGGCACCGAACATTCCGAGCTGCACCAGCAGACCGGGAACGAGGAAGGTGTACGCGTTGTCGCCGACTCCCGGGAACTGCGCGACCAGCGGTTTCAGCAACGGCCCGAAGAGGACCAGATACATCACCGGTTGCATGATGCCGATGAGAACCCACGCGGGATTGCGCAGATTCATCCGCAGCTGCCGGCGGAAGACGATGTACGACTCACGCAGAAATCTCATCGGACACCTCCTCGGTGTCGGCAGCGGCCTCCGCATCGCGAAGACTGCGGCCGGTCAGGGTCAGGAAGACATCGTCGAGGGTCGGCCGCATGATCTCGATGGACTCGATCGTGTTGCCGCTCGCCTCGAGTTCGCGCAACAGCCCCGGCACCACCTTCGCCGACCCGCGGAGCCGGGCCCGGACTCCGACGCCGTCGACGCGGATCTCAGTGGCACCGAGCGACTCCAGTTGCGCCGCCGCGCGTGCGACGGGTTCACCGGCGCCGAACTCCAGGTGCACCAGATCGCCGGACACCTGTGACTTGAGGTTCTCCGGTGTGTCGGCCGCGACGATCCGGCCGTTGTCGATGATCATGATCCGGTCCGAGAGCGCGTCCGCCTCATCCAGGTAATGCGTGGTCAGGAACACCGTGGCACCGCGCTCGGTGCGCAGCTTGGAGATGTGTTCCCACAGGTTCGCGCGCGCCTGCGGGTCCAGCCCCGTCGTCGGCTCGTCGAGGAAGACCAGCGTCGGATCGTGGATCAGTCCCATCGCGATGTCGAGTCGGCGCCGCTGACCGCCCGACATGTTCTTGGGCATGCGATCCCACAGTCCGTCGAGTTGCAGTTGCGCGAACAGTTCCTTACCTCGTCGCACGGCGTCACGTCTGCTCATGCCGTACAACTGGCCGTGGTCGGCCACCTCGTCTCCGGCCAGCGCCTGAGAGAACGTCGCACCCATCTGGGAGACATAGCCGATGCTGCGCCGCACCTGAACCGACTCGGTGGTGACGTCGTACCCGTTGACCGTCGCGGTGCCCGCCGTCGGACGCAGGAGCGTAGTCAGCATTCGCAAGGTCGTCGTCTTGCCCGCGCCGTTGGGGCCGAGGAAGCCCACCACCTCCCCTTCGGCGATGTCCAGGTCGACGCCGTCGACCGCACGGACCTCGCGTTTGGACTTGCCCTTGCCGGTGACGAAAGTCGCGACGAGTCCGCGTGCGTGAATCATCCCGGTTCCTTCCGGTAGTCAAATTTGACTAGTCAATAGTGCGACGACGGCAGGCGGCGTGTCAATGGCCGGTCCGGTCGGCGGGCGGTCGGTTCGGCGTGTAGTCAGTTCGGCGCGCGGTGCAGCGCCGCGCGATAACGTTCGCGATCCTCGACGATCTGGTAGCCGGGGTCGTCGGCGGGCGGCGCCCACCGGCCGGTGTCCTCGAAGCTGAGCGCGCCGGAGGCCATGTCGGCGAGCACCCCGTCGAGCCAGTGCAGTTCCACCTCCGCGAACTGCTTCCACAGTGCCAGAGAGCGCAACGCGTGCGGCGGTGCGTAGGCCCGCCCGTCCTCCGGTGGCATGACGTCGCCGATGGCCCGGCGCACCGCGTCCCGGCGGGCGCGCAGAGCCGCTTCCGCGCGCCGGTCGCCGAGCATCGGGAGCAGTCCGAACGCGGCTTGGAAAGCGTGGCGGTCGTAGACGTTCACCTCCGAGACCCCGGCGACGATCGCGTCTTCCAGCACGACCCTGCCTGCTTCGGCGAGTTCGTACACCACCACGTCGCGACCGCCGTCGCCGATCGTGTGGTCGATCAGCAGCCCCTGGCCCGCCAGAGATCGCAGAGCGTGGTAGATCGATCCGGGATTGATGCTCGCCCAGGCGTCGACCTGCCACGACATCAGCTCGCGCCGGATCTGATAGCCGTTCACCGGCTCGAACAATCCGACCGCGCCGAGCACCAGGAGCCGAGTGGTCGTGACGGACATACCTGTCACGGTAATCCGGTCAGTGCCGGAGCGGACGCACTACCCGGCGGCGCTAGATGTCCGGGGAGTACAGCTGACATGGAGGTGTCTAGAGGTCGCCCGTCAGATAATGATCCATCACCGGCCCCACCTGGCGGGCGAGCTCGTCCGGCGTCGCACTCGCGATCTCGGGTAGCGCGAAGACGTAGCGGGCCATCACCAGGCCCAGCATCTGGCCCGCGACCAGCGAGATCCTCCGCTGTCTCTGATCGCCTCGCGCCACGTCGTGCAGGACGCGTCCGGCCGCGCCGAGGAAGAACTCCCGCACTCTGCCCGCGACCTCGTCGTCCGTCGCCGCCACACGCAGCATCGCGATCGCGCGCAGCCGCTGCTCCGGATTCTCCTCCCAGAAGCCGATGGCGCGGCGAACGAGCGCGACGCCGACGTCCGTCGACTCCGCGACCCCGGCCAGGATGTCGGCCGGATCGCGCTCCGGAGTCAGCGCCGCCACCAGCAGGCCCGATTTGGTTCCGAAGTAGTGGTGGATCAACGCGGCGTCGACGCCGGCGGCCCGCGCGACCTCGCGCATCGACGTGCGGTCGAATCCCTTGGCGGCGAAAAGCTCCCGGGCAGCGTCGAGGATCGCACCGCGAGTCCGGCCGGCTCCGTCGTCGCCCGGCGGCCGCCCCCTGGTGCGTGCGTTCACAGCGCCGGCCGTTCCCGGGCGAGAACCAGCATCCGTTCCTCGATGGTGGCTCGGACGGGTTCGCACTCGGCGGAGACTCCCGCGGCATCGAGTACCGCGTCGATCTGCGCCGGATCGGTGTCGGGCACTCGGATGTCGCGGCCGGCCAGGATCACCGGCACGTCGGCGTCGTTCAACGCCGCGAAGGCCGCCGCCCAGTCGTCGGTGCGAACGGCGATCGCGCGGGTGTCGCCGATGATGTCGTCCTCGCTGCCCGACCCGACCAGCCGACCGCCGACCATCAGAAGCAGCCGGTCGCACTGCTGCGCTTCCTCCATGTAGTGCGTCGTGACCAGCACCCCGACGCCGGCCTCCGCCTGCTGACGGATGGTGTCCCACAGCCGGGCGCGGGCGAGGGCGTCGACGCCGGACGTCGGTTCGTCGAGAACGAGGACTTCCGGTCGGTGAGCGAGGGCGATGGCGAACGCCGCCTGCCGCTGGGCGCCCAGGGACAGATCCCGCACGAGGGTGCGCCGCACGTCGGAGAACCGGCCGGGCAGTTCGGCGTTCTGCGCGCGGTAGGCGTCGGCGCTGAACTCCAGGTTCTCCTCCACCGTGAGGTCGGTGTAGAGCCCCAGGTTCTGCGGAACGTAGCCCAATCGTGCACGACGATCCCGATCCGGCGCGCCGCCGAGGACCTCGACGGAGCCCTCGGACGCCGCCAACAGGCCCAGAAGCATGCGGATGAGCGTGGTCTTCCCCGCTCCGTTGGCCCCGATGAGCCCGACCACTTCGCCTGCTTCGACGCTCATCGACACATCGTCGACAGCGGTGACGTCGCCGAATCGCCGGGTCACCGACCGCGCCCGCAGCACCGGTTCACTCATGCCGTCACCTCCCGTCGCATCCGGTCGGCGAGCGACAGTGAGATGACGATGTCCTCCAGATCGGGGTCCACCGGTTCGAGATCCACCGGGCGGGTCTCGCCGCCGGGCCGTTCGTCGGGCCAGTACTCGTGACGCTCGCGTCCCCGGCGCCATGACCACTCCGGTCGCGCAGGCTGTGCCGAGCGAGTGACGACTCCGGTGAATCCGGAGCGCACGTCGTCATAGGAGCCCTGTGTCAGAACCCGTCCGGAGTCGAGGACCACCAGGTGCCCGGCGCGTTCGGCCTCGTCCAGGTACGTCGTCGACATCAGGACCGCGGCGCCTTCCGCCGCCGCCTCGGAGATCATCCGCCACAGATCGATGCGGCTGACCGGATCGACTCCGGTGCTCGGCTCGTCCATGACCAGCAGCTCGGGCCGGTGCAGCATCGCCATGGCCGCTCCCAGTTTGCGGCGCATACCGCCGGATAGCGCGGAGGCGGTCCGGTCCGCCGCGTCCGCGAGGCCGGCACGCCCGATCAGTTCGTCGCACCGCCGGTCGAGCTCGGTTCCGCGCAGGCCGTAGATCCCGCCGACGAACTCCAGGTTCTGCCGCACCGTCAGCGCCGCCCAGCTGCCCGGGCCCGCGGCGAGGAATCCGATGTGGTTCTTCCGCGGCGCACGCACCGTGCCCGTCGTCGGCGCGAGTTCACCGACCACGGTGCGCAGCAGCGTCGACTTGCCCGCGCCGTCGCCGCCGACCAGTGCGACGACCGTCCCGGCCGGCGCCCGCACGGACACATCGTCGAGGGCCGTCCGGTCACCGAACCGCACGCTCACCCCGTCGATCTCGGCGATCATTCGGCGCCCGCCTCGCTCGCCGCGTTGTGCACCTTCGGCGCGTTGGGAGCGAGATCACGCCGGAAGCGGAGCGTCGCCCCGGTGAACACCACGACGGCCATCACCGCCAGGACCACCAACGGGAGCCACAGCGACGAGATCGGCGCATCGCGCAGCATCACCCCCTGGGAGATCATCGTGAAATAGGTCAGCGGCAGCAGATAACCGATCCACCGCACGCCCGCGGCCATCGCTTCCAGCGGAAAGATCATCCCGGAGAGCAGAATCTGCGGCATCAACAGCATGAATGCGGTCTGAATCGCCTGCCCGGTGGTCTGGGAGACGGTCGAGATGAAGACTCCCAACCCGAGGACCACGAACAGGAAGAGCGCCGATCCCAGCGCGAATATCAGCACGTTCCCGTTGAACGGGACGTCGAACAACAGCATGCCGAGGACGGTCACGATGATCAGGTCGACCGCCGCGAGCAGGAAGTACGGCACGATCTTTCCGAGAATCACCTGACTCGGCCGGATCGGCATCACCGCGAGTTGTTCCAGTGTGCCAGCCTCCCGCTCCCGCACCAGACCGATGCTGGTGATGATGGTGCCGATGAACGTGAGGATCAGACCGATGATCGCGGGCACCATCACCCACGACGTCTTCAGATCCGGGTTGAAGAGGACCTCGACGTGGACCCGGTCGCCGAACTTGTTGAGCACCCCGACGCTCGACTGGGCGGCGAACATGTTCGACCCGTCGACGAACGCCGTCGCCTGCTCCCCGGGACCGGCGGGGGCCACCACCGCGACATCGACCTCGTTCTCGCGCAGCAGGTCCTTCGCGTCTGCGGCCGTGCGGTCGGGGTAGGTATCGGTGACATCGAAGTACCCGGGCAGCGACTGCGCCACCTGTGTCGCCGTCGGCCCGACCACCGCGGTCTTGACCGAGGAGACGTAGAAGTTGGCCGCGTACCCGAAGATCACCAGCAGCAGAAGCGGCAGGACGATCAGCATGGCCATCGTGCGGGGGTCTCGCCTGAGTTCGCGGAACTCCTTGAGGATCATCGCGCGCATAGGACCATCTGACCACTGCGAGCCACTCTGGTCAACGCTTGATGAATATTTTTCCGACCCACTCGGCGCCTCGCGTTACTTCCAGGTAACTGCGCGGCCGTGAGAGCGTGGAAGACAAAGGTGTGCTCCGGCACACATGCCTAGCGATCGGAGACCCAGATATGGCCGAATTGCCTGAAGCCGTCGGCACACAGATGATCGGCATGCTCGGGATCGGCGCCCACCGCCCCGAGCGCGTCGTCACCAACGACGAGATCTGCGAGCACATCGACTCCTCGGACGAATGGATCTACACCCGCACCGGCATCAAGAGCCGGCGGTTCGCGCGCCGGGACGAGACCGTGGTGGAGATGGGCGTCAACGCCGGCCGCAAGGCGATTGCCAACGCCCTCCTTTCGGGCGCGGACATCGATGCGGTCATCCTCGCCACCAACACCCATCTGCTGCTGACGCCCGCCGGCGCCGTCGCGATCGCCACCGAACTCGGTGCCAACGGAGTCCCCGCGTTCGACGTCACCGTCGGCTGCGCCGGATTCGGCTACGCGCTGTCGCTGGCCTCCGACATGGTGCGCGGCGGCAGCGCCACCCACGTACTGGTGGTCGGTGCCGAACAACTGTCGGTGACTCTCGACATGACCGACCGCACCAACTGCTTCATCTTCGGCGACGGCGCGGGCGCCGTGGTGGTCGGCCCCACCGAGAAGCAGGGCCTCGGCCCGGTGGTGTGGGGAAGCGACGGAACGCAGTTCAACGCGATCCGGCAGGACATCGACTGGGTCAGCTACATGGACGCCGGCGACATCGAGAAGCGGCCGTACCTGCGGCTCGAGGGCACCGCCGTGTTCCGCTGGGCCGCGTTCGAGATGGGCAAGGCCGCTCAGCGCGCACTCGACGTCGCCAAGGTCGACGCCGCCGACATCGACGTCTTCGTTCCGCATCAGGCCAATTCGCGGATCAACGAGTTGCTTGCGCGCAGTCTGAAGTTCCCCGAGTCGACTGTCGTGGCGAACGACATCGAGAAGACCGGCAACACCTCGGCGGCGTCGATTCCGCTCGCCATGGAGGACCTGCTCTCCACCGGGCAGGCCAAACCCGGCGACACGGCCCTCCTGCTCGGTTACGGCGCCGGGCTCAGCTACGCCGCTCAGGTCGTCACGATGCCGCCGATACCGTTCGAGTGAGAGCTCCGAGAATTTCGGCTCCCGCAGCGCTCTGTGAGACCGTTGCGGGAGCCGAAATTTCTTCGATTACCAGAACTGGTCGTAGGTGAGCTTGCCGGCCATCACCACGACCACCACGAGCAGCGCCACCCGAACCACGCCCGTGCCACGGCCGAGCACCAGCGTCGATCCCAGCACCGATCCGGCGATGTTGGCCGCGGCCAGGATCGCGCCCAGCGTCCACCACACGTCGCCCTGCACCGCGAAGACCACGAGCGCGCCGCCGTTGGTGGCAGTGTTCGCCACCTTCGCCAGCGTGGCACTGGTGAGGAAACTCTGGCCGAGAAGCGCCGTCAACGTGATGATCAGGAACATGCCGGTCCCCGGACCGAAGATTCCGTCGTAGAAGCCGATGACGCCGAAGGCCACCAGCGCCGCCGCGTAGCGACCGCGCCGGATCGGTCTCGAACCGGCGGCGCTCGCCGACCCGAACTCCGGGCGGCGCGCCACGAAGAGACCGACCGCCACCATCAGCACGATGACCACCGGCCGCATCACGTCAGAACTGAGGGCTCCGGCGGCCAGCGCGCCGAGCGCGGCACACGAGGCGGCGACGGGCACGCTCGCCGCGGCGAGCCCGCGGTCGACCGGCACCCGCCGCAGGTACAGCACCGCCGCGGTCGCGGTCCCCCAGATCGCGGTGAGCTTGTTGGTGCCGAGTGCCGTCGCCGGCGCCATCGACGGAAAGACGATGAGCAGCAGCGGGATCAGCACGAGTCCGCCTCCGCCGACCACCGCGTCGATCCAGCCCGCGACCACCGCGCCGCCGATCAACAGGGTCAGCACGGCTGGATCGGGCAGCGGCACGGGGATTCCTTCGCTCACTCGGAGATTTTGCGTCTGACGTCGGCAGACAGATAGCGTAATCGAGTGAGTTCTGAGGTCATCGCACGCGAGGTGAAGCGCCGTCGAACCTTCGCCATCATCTCCCATCCCGACGCGGGCAAGTCGACGATGACCGAGGCCCTGGCGCTGCACGCCCGGATGATCAGCGAGGCAGGCGCGGTGCACGGCAAGGGCGGCCGCCGATCCACCGTCTCGGACTGGATGGAGATGGAGAAGGCACGCGGAATCTCCGTGAGCTCCACCGCACTCCAGTTCAGCTATTCACCGGGCGACGCCGACGCCGCCGATGCACCGAACGTCATCAATCTCGTCGACACACCCGGTCACTCCGATTTCTCCGAGGACACCTACCGGGTGCTGACGGCGGTGGACGCGGCCGTCATGCTGATCGACGCGGCGAAGGGACTGGAGCCGCAGACACTGAAACTGTTCCAGGTCTGCCGCCACCGCGGAATCCCGGTCATCACCGTCGTGAACAAGTGGGACCGCCCCGGCCGAACCCCGCTGGAGCTGATCGACGAGATCAGCGAGCGCATCGGCCTGATCCCGACCCCGCTGTACGTTCCGGTCGGCATCGCCGGCGACTACCGCGGTCTGCTCGACCGCCGCACCGGCGACTACATCCACTTCGAGCGCACCGCGGGCGGAGCGAAGATCGCGCCGGAGGAACTCCTCACCGCCGACCAGGCGGCCGAGCGCGAGGGCGACGCGTGGGTGGCCGCCCGGGAGGAGAGCGAACTCCTCGCCGAGCTGGGCCAGGACCACGACCAGGAAATGTTCCTGGCGGGCCAGACGTCGCCGATGATCTTCACCTCGGCCATGCTGAACTTCGGCGTGCGGCAGCTGCTCGACGCCCTCGTCGAATTCGCGCCGCCGCCGCGCGGGCGCGAGTCGATCGATGGCGTCGAGCGCGCCGTGACCGACCCGTTCAGCGCCGTCGTCTTCAAGGTCCAGGCCGGCATGGACACCAGCCACCGCGACCGCCTCGCCTACATGCGGATCGTGTCCGGCGAGTTCGAGCGCGGCATGGTCGTCACGCACGCGCAGACCGGCAAACCGTTCGCGACGAAGTACGCGCAGGCGGTGTTCGGGCGCGACCGCTCCACCGTCGACACCGCGTTCCCGGGCGACGTGGTCGGTCTGGTGAACGCGATGGCGCTGGCTCCCGGCGACACGCTGTACATCGACCCCCGGGTCCAGTACCCGCCGATCCCCTCGTTCGCTCCCGAACACTTCTCGTCGCTGCGCGTCACCACCGCCGACAAGTACAAGCAGTTCCGCAAGGCCGTCGACCAGATGGACGCCGAAGGCGTGGTCCAGGTGCTACGCAACGACGTCCGCGGCGACGCCTCGCCGGTCCTGGCCGCCGTCGGCCCGATGCAGTTCGAGGTCGTCACCGCGCGAATGAAGGCGGAGTTCAACGTCGACACCATCATCGAACCGCTCGGATACAGCCTCGCCCGCCGCACCGACGAACAGAGCGCACCCGAGCTCAACCGTCAGCGCGGCGTCGAGGTCTTCACCCGCAGCGACGGCGCGATCCTCGCCCTGTTCTCCGACAAGTGGCGCCTGCAGTACATCGAGAAGGAACACCCCGATCTGCTGCTGGAGCCGCTGGTCGCCGCGGCCGACTGATGGTCCCGCTGCGCCGCGCCGCGGTGCCCCTGATGCTCCTGGGCCTGACCGCCTGCGGCACCGACGCGACGACCGTCGACGAATCGGTCCCACCGCCTCCGCACAACGGGTCGACCAAGACGCTCGCCGACGGTGACTGCTCGGCGACACCCGCGGCCGGCCGGATCGTCCGGAGCGGTTACGGGCTGAACTATTCGCGCGGCACGATGACGGTCTCGGTGAAGCGTCCCGGCTCGCAGCGCTGCGTCGCCTTCGCCAAGTCCGGCCGCACCGACCCCGCGGTGCCGCCGGACACGCTGCTGTTCACCTTCACCGGAGACCGCGGCGAGGGCGGGCAACTGGAGTTCCTGGCGGTCGATCTCGCGGGTGGGATCCTCCCCTGGCCGGCCGGTGCATCGGCCCGGGAGCCCGGGGCGCCTATCACCGCGACCGTCGGCGTCTCGCTCGACGGCACGTACTTCACATCCGCCACGTGCACGCTGCGGCTCGCAACCGTGACCGAGACGAGGGCTGCAGGTCGGTTCGACTGCCCCGACGCGCTCGCTGCGCGGGCGAATCCCTTCGATCCCGACGACGACGTCTCCTACGACGATCCGACGGTCCCGGCGGCCCCACCCGAGTCGGCGGCGCTGTCGGGTCTGTTCACCGTGGAGAAGTAGGTCCGGACGCAGTCGCGCTAGGCGATGATCGCGGCGACGGTCGCGGCATCCACCTCTTCGACGGTCGCGGGCGAGAACGCCGGATTCCGGTCCTTGTCGACGAGGACCGCGCGGACGCCCTCGACGAAGTCGGGATGCCGGGTGATGCGGCCGGCTGCGGCCAGTTCACGGTCGAGACACTCGGCGAGCGATGAGGTCGCCCCCGCGGTGATCAGCCCGGCCGTCACCCACAGGCTGGTCGGTGACGCCGACGCCAGCAGATCGAGCATCTCCTCGGCCCACGCGTCACCGACCGCACCGCGCAGGCCGCCCACGATGCCGACGACGTTGTCGTCGTCGAAGTACTCGGCGATCTTGCGCAGCGGGAGATCGCTGGTGACCGGCCCACGATGGTCGGCGAGTGCGTCCCGCAGCGGGTCTCCGCGGCGGACGGCGTTCGCCACATCGTCGATCCGCTCCGACGGCACGAAATGAGTCGCGAGTCCGATGGCGACGGCATCGGCGCCGCGCAGGCGTGCGCCTGTCAGCCCGAGCCACATCCCGACGCCCTGCGGCAGACGCGGAAGGAAATACGTGGACCCCACATCGGGGAAGAACCCGATCGCGGTCTCCGGCATCGCGATCAACGCCTTCTCGGTGACCACCCGGACCTCGCCGTGCACGCTGATGCCCAGTCCACCACCCATGGCCGCACCGTCGACGAGGGCGACGTACGGCTTCGGGTACTCCGCGACGAGCTGGTTCAGCCGGTACTCGGCGGCGAAGTACCGGACCACCTCGTCGCTCTCACCGGCGAGCACGTGGTCGCGCACCACGCGGATGTCGCCGCCGGCGCAGAAGGCGCGATCACTCGAGGAGGTGACCAGCACGGTCTCGATCGCGTCGTCGTCGCCCCATTCCTCCAGCACGGAGTGCATCTCGGTGATCATCGACAGATCCAGGGCATTGAGCGCGCGGGGGCGGTCGAGGACGATCTCGCCGACGCCGCCGCGCACCTGGGTGCGGATGTAGGACATTCAGTCACGGTAGCGCAGCGTCCGTACCGCAGAAGAGAACGGGCGGGTCGAGCGACCGCTCGACCCGCCCGAGTATCCGATCAGCTGCGGGAGGTGTTCTCCGCGACGCGGCCGGTGTTCTCGGCGATACGAGCGGTGTTCTGGCTGATCTTGAAGATCGCGATGTACAGCTCGAAGATCACGCGCGCGAGGATCAGATAGATGAGGTACACCAGCGGCACGATGATCAGTGCCACGATCACCGTCAACAGGCCCGCGCCGACGTTGTCGCCCATCTCGGCGAAGCCGGAGATCACGCCGCCGATCAGTGCGATCGCGGCGATGATGGTGAACACGATCGTGACGATCATGTACAGCACCGGGATCACCCGGGTGGCGACCATCTTGCTGAACTGGAAGTCGAAGAGCGCCGACAGGAAGGAGCCGGACTCCTCCGGCGGCGGCTGGTGAGCGGCGCCGGGATCGACCGGGTAGGTCGGCTGGTTGTAGGCGCCGAACTGCTGCGTGTAATCGGACGGCTGGCCGTAGCCTCCGGGCTGCTGGCCGTACGTCTGCCCGTACTGGGGCTGACCGTACGGCGTCTGGCCGGGCTGGGATTGACCGGCCTGGGACTGACCGTAGTCGGGCTGACCGGGCTGGGACTGGCCGGGCTGCGGTTGACCGGGCTGGGACTGACCGTGATCGGGCTGCTCGCCCTCGGGCTGGTTGAACGGATCGTTAGGCGGAGTCGTCATACGTGAACCTCTCAGGAGTCATGCCTGATCGCCAGGTCGGCGACACTTGGTTGGAACAACGTAACAACTGGCTGTGACCCTCGCAGGCTCCCCGGCCGACACCGTCACGCGATGCGGTCGCGTCACGTGTCGGGCCGGCGGACGCGCACGCGCGCCGCGGTCACGAATCGAGCAGTTCGGCCGCCTCCATCCACTCGGTCTCGGCGATCTCCTTGGCCGCCACCACTTCCCGGAGTCTGGCGTCCAGATCGGCGAGCCGGTCGGGATCGACGGCGGCGTCGACCATCTCGGCGTGGAGCTTCTCCTCCTGCGCACTGAGCTTCTCCATCTGACGCTCCGCGCGGCCGAGTGCCTTGCGCGCCGCCTGGTGTTCGGCGGCCGAGAGTCCGCCGTCACCGGACGCGGGCTTCGGCTCGGCGGCCGGAGCGGATCGGCGGGCCGGAGCCGCATCGGTCTCGGCCGCCCGTCGTTCCAGGTACTGGTCGATTCCGCGCGGCAGGTTCGTCAGCGCGCCGTCGCCGAACAGCGCCCAGGTGCTGTCGCAGACCCGTTCGATCAGATACCGGTCGTGGCTGATCACGACCAGCGTTCCGGCCCAGGAGTCGAGCAGATCCTCCACCTGCTGGAGCGTGTCGATATCGAGATCGTTGGTCGGCTCGTCGAGCAGCAGCACATTGGGTTCGGCCATCAGCACACGCGTGAACTGCAGGCGGCGACGTTCGCCGCCGGACAGGTCTCCGACCGGCGTGCGCTGTCGCGCCGGGGAGAACCCGAGCCGTTCCGCGAGCTGACTCGCCGACAACTCCTTGTCGCCGAGCGTCACATGACCGGCCACCTCCTCGACAGCGTCGAGCACGCGCAGGGTGGGATCGAGGTCGTCGAGTTCCTGACGCAGCCAGCCGATCGAGACGGTCTTGCCCTCGATGCGGCGGCCCGGCGACACCGGCACCTCGCCGGCGAGCGCCCGCAGGAGCGTGGTCTTGCCGGAACCGTTGACCCCGACGAGGCCGACCCGCTCCCCCGGCGCCAGCCGCCAGGTGGTGTCCTCGAGCAGCACTCGACCCTCGGCGCCGTCCGACGACGGTGCGGTGAGCCGCGCGTTCTCGAGTTCGATGACCACGCGGCCGAGGCGGCGCTTGGCGAATGCGGAGAGTTCGACGGTGTCGCGCGGCGGGGGCACGTTCGCGATCAGCTTCTCGGCCGCCTCCACCCGGTAACGCGGCTTGGACGTGCGCGCTGGAGCACCGCGCCGCAGCCACGCCAGTTCCTTGCGCGCGAGGTTGCGCCGGCGCTCCTCGGCGGCATCGGCCTGCCTGGCGCGTTCGGCTCGCGCGAAGATCCAGTCGTTGTAGCCGCCCTCGTATTCGTCTACGCGCCCGGAGTGGACCTCCCACGTGCGGGTGGCGACGGTGTCCAGGAACCAGCGGTCGTGAGTGACGACGATGAGCGCGCTGCGCCGGTTCACCAGATGTTCGGCGAGCCAGTGAACGCCCTCGATGTCGAGATGGTTGGTCGGTTCGTCGAGGATCAGCAGGTCGGAGTCGGTCACCAGCGCGGCCGCGAGGGCCGTCCGACGACGTTGCCCTCCGGAGAGCTCGCCCACCTTGCGGTCGAGGATCGCGTCGACCCCGATACCTGCGAGGATGCCGCGGATCCGGGCGTCGCCGGCCCACTCGTGTTCGGGGGCGTCGGCGCCGACCACCGCGTCGGCGACGGTGATGCCGGGATCGAGGTCGCCGCCCTGAGTGACCGTCGCGATGTGGATGCCACCCGCTCGCGAGAGGCGCCCGGAATCGGGTTCGGTGATGCCCGCCAGGATCTCGAGCAGGGTCGTCTTACCGCCGCCGTTGAGCCCGACGACGCCGATGCGCTCACTCTCGTGCACGCCGACACTGACCTCGTCCAGAAGCGGCTTGATGCCGAAGCTCTTGCTGATGCGTTCGGCGTTGATCAGCGACGTATTGGTACGCGGGGGCATTCGTGCTTTCCGTTCAGTCAGTCGTCCAGCGAGGTCAGTCGTCGGCGAGGTCAGTGGTCGGCGCGGTCAGTTGACCGCGATGAGGCGGGCGCCCGCCACCGGCCCGGACGCGGTCCGCACGGCCTTGGCCACACCGGACCCGGACAGTTCGGCGGCCACCCGGACGGCGGCGTCTTCGTCGGCGCACAGGAACGCGCAGGTGGGCCCGGACCCGGAGACGATCCCGGCGAGCGCTCCGGCCTCGCGGCCCGCCCGCAGGGTGCGCCGCAGCATCGGCTGCAGCGACAGCGCGGCCGGCTGCAGATCATTGTGGAGCAAAGGGGCCACGGCGCGCACATCGCCCGATGCGAGCGCCTGCATCAGCTCGTCCGGACGGGCGACGCCCGCGGCGGCGGGCTGGTCATCGCCGTCGCGGGCCCGGAGCCGGTCGATCTCCCGGTACACGTCCGGAGTGGACAGCCCGCTGCCCGACACCGCGAGCACCCAGTGCAACGCGCCGCGGTGCAGCACCGGCAGCAGTTGCTCTCCCCGGCCGGTGCCGAGCGCTGCGCCGCCGACCACGGAGAACGGGACGTCCGAGCCCAGTTCCGCGGCGATGGCGAGGAGTTCGTCGCGGGCGATGTCGAGCCGCCAGAGCCGGGCCGCAGCGACGAGCGCCCCGGCGGCGTCGGCGGAGCCGCCGGCCATGCCCCCGGCCACCGGAATCGTCTTGTCGATGGTGATCGCCACGTGCGGGTCCATCCCGGCATGGCGCGCCAACGCGACCACGGCCCGCGCGGCGAGGTTCGTCGCATCCGACGGCACCTGTCGGCGGTTCTCGCCGCGGACGGTCACCGACAGCGCGTCGTCGCCGCGCACGGTGACCTCGTCGTAGAGCGACAGCGCACAGTACAGCGTCGACAGTTCGTGGTATCCGTCGTCGCGGAGCGGCCCGACGCCCAGGTGCAGATTGATCTTCGCCGGGACCCGGGCGGTCGCGCCACCCATCATCGGGCGGCTCCGGTCTCGATCCCGGCTGCGTGGCCGGCGCGCGCGAGCCGGACGAAGTCGTCGACGTCGCACCGTTCCCCGCGGAGCCCGGGGTCGATTCCCGCCGCTCGGAGGAGTTCTTCGGCCCGCGGGGCGCTGCCCGCCCACGACGAGAGCGCCGACCGCAGGGTTTTGCGGCGCTGAGCGAATGCGGCGTCGATCGCGGCGAATGTCTGCGCCCGCAGCTCCGGGTCGGTCCCGTAGACGTCGCGGCGGTCGATGCGGACCAGGCCGGACTCGATCTTGGGTTCGGGCCAGAACACGTGTTTGCCGACGGAACCGGCTCGGGCCACGTCCCCGAAGAAGCGGGCCTTCACGCTCGGCACCCCGTAGATCCGGCCGCCCGGAGCGGCGGCGAGACGGTCGGCCACTTCGGCCTGCACCATCACGAGCGCGGTGCGGATGGTCGGGAACTGCGCCATGAGGTGCAACAGCACCGGAACCGCGACGTTGTACGGCAGGTTCGCGACCAGCGCGGTCGGCGCGTACGGGAGGTCGGCGGGGGTGACGGTGAGGGCGTCCGCGGTGACGACGTCGAAGTTCGCCGCCTGTGCGGGCGCGAACTCGGCGATCGTCCGCGGCAGTCGCGCGGCGAGCGTGCGGTCGATCTCCACCGCCACCACGCGGCCGGCCTCGGCGAGCAGCGCGAGGGTCAGCGATCCGAGTCCCGGTCCCACTTCCAGAACCACGTCGTCGGCACCGACGCCGGACACCGACACGATCCTGCGAACGGTGTTGGCGTCGTGGACGAAGTTCTGCCCCAGCGTCTTGGTCGGGCGCACATCGAGCTCTGCGGCGAGTGCGCGGATCTCGGCGGGACCGAGCAGACGAGGCGAATCAGGGACGATGTTCACCTGAACATTGTGACTGATGATCGTCGGGAGGTGCCGCAGCGGACGGCTGCACCGCGGGCGAGGATCAGCGGAGGCCGATCTGCGACGAGCAGGACGGCCACGCGCCCCAGCCCTGAGCGGCCTGCGTCTTCTCCGCGATGGCGATCTGCTCCTCGCGAGTGGCGAGATCCGGACGCGGCGCGTACTCCTGGCCGCCCCAGCGATCCCAGGTGTTCTGGTCGAACTGGATGCCGCCGTAGAACCCGTTGCCGGAGTTGATGGCCCAGTTGCCGGTCGATTCGCACTGAGCGAGACGATCCCAGACGCCGTACGGAACCGCCGGCGCACCCGGCTTGGTTCCGACGCGGACCGTGGCGGCCTTGGGCTCCACGAGAACCTTCTCGCTGATCTTGGTCTTCTTGACGACCTTGCCGTTGACGGTGGTGATCGAGTACTTCACATCGGCCTTGCCGGGAGTACCCGGATCCTCGACCTTCTTGGTTCCCCGGGTCAGCGTGTCGTCGTCCTTGGTGTTCTCCGGCGGCTTGACGTCCTCGGTGAGGGTCTTCTCCTCGGTCTTGATCCGGGTGACGCGGATGTCCATGTCCTTGCTGACCGGAGTCTGCGCCGCGGGCACCACCTTGTCGGTGGGCGAGAGCGGCTTGCCCGCACGGGCGAGGAGGTCGCCGACCGTCTTGGCCGCAATGCTCGGCGTCGACTTCTGGCCGCCGTCGTCGAGCTTGACCCGCTTGGGCAGGGTGACGTCGAGATCGGCACCGTCCACCGGAAGCACGTCGTTCAGCGGTACGGTCACCGCGCTGGTCGCCATGCCGCGCTCAGCGAGAACCTGACCGACGGTGGACGCGTTGGTGGTGATGCTCAACGGCCTGCCGTCGACCACCAGCTGCACTTTCTTGAGTCGGTCGACCGTGATGGTCTGGTTGTCACGCGGCGCACTCGAGAGCGGCACGTTCACCTTGTCTCCGTCGGCAGGGTCGATGCCGTTGTCGCGCAGCACGCTCCCGACCGAGAAGGCCATCGTGCTCACATGCATGGTCTGTCCGTCGACCGCCAGCGTCACCTCCTTGTGCATGACTGCTCCGGTGACGGCTCCGGCCGTGACGGTGGTCAGCACGGCTCCGAGGGCTACTCGGGCGCGCATGGAGGTGGACGTGTTGATTCTCTTCAAGACAGACATACAGTTCCCTGCCGGGTTGGGTATAGCTATCCGCGTCGGCAGCACGGATCACGGTACGGTAACGAATCGGGGTGGGTTACCGCAACGGAAACTTGTATATCCGGCGCGCATTTGCTCCAAGCGTGTGGGCCAACTCGTGATCGTCGACGCCGCGCAGTGCGGCCAGCGCGCGAGCGGTGTAGGGCACGCAATAGGACTGATTGGGCTGGCCACGGTAGGGATGCGGGGTCAGGAACGGTGCGTCGGTCTCCACCAGCAACTGCTCGTCGGGAGTCAGAAGTGCGGCCTCACGCAACTCGCCGGAGTTGTTGAACGTCACAGTGCCGGAGAAGCTCAACACATACCCGAGGTCGACACATTCGCGGGCGATCGCACGGTCGCCGGAGAAGCAGTGCATCACCACCGTCTCCGGCGCCCCCTCGGCCGCGAGGACGTCCAGCAGGTCGCGATCGGCGTCGCGATTGTGGATCATCAGCGCTTTGCCGGATCGTTTGGCCAGATCGATGTGCCAGGCGAAGGCGTCGCGTTGGGTGGTCGGGTCCGCGCAGTCGTCCGAACGGGTCGTCCAGTAGTAGTCCAGACCGGTCTCACCGACGGCCACCACGCGGGGGTCGTCGACCATCCGTTCCAGCTCGGCTCGGGCCTCGTCATCCAGATCGGCGGCATGAGTGGGATGCAGTCCGACGGCCGCGAACGCTCGTCGGTCCCAATGCGCGGCGGCGACAGCCCAGCGGGCGTCGACCATGTCGTCGGCGACGGTGACCACCTGCTCCACGCCGACCGACTCGGCGTGGTCGAGGATGGCTCGGACGTCGGCCTCCGTCCGCCCGCCACAGGCCGCCAGGTGCGTGTGTGCGTCGACCAGCCCGGGCAGCGGTTCCGGGTCCGGTGGCGGCAGGCGTCGCTTACGCTTCTTGATCTCCTTGGCGGTGAGTTCACCCGTCGAGTCGGTCACAGACCCACCTTGCCCGAGATCGTGTCCATCACGGAAATCCGGGTCCGCCCGGAAACTGGGGCACTTCGCAGTCGATGCTCTGCCCAGGCCGCCGTTCGAGGGTTTTCCACCGAAACCATTGAGCCTGTCACCGATGCCCCACGGCGTAGCAGAGTTGAGCCGGCGCACGTGCGTCCGGCTATGAAATCAGTTTTGTCATACCCGATTGGTAGTGTTCAGATATCCAAGAAAACATGGTTTGACCAGCTGAAACACTCGGGGGAGGTGGCAGCGATGACCGATCCGATCACCGATTCGGTCGCCACTGTCGTTGCCACCGGTGCACTGCCGGACCGGCCTTCAGAGTTGTTGGCATTGATCGATGCCGCGGCGGTCAAACTCGCCGAAACCTCCCTGTCACCGGAGACCGAACCGGAACTGCTGGCCCACACACAGACCGCCGAACGGATCCGGCGACGCTGGGACGGCATCTCCGCGGCGCTGCTGGTGGAGGTCTCCGACCGCAACGCGCACCGCACCGCCGGCTATCTGAATCCGCACCAATACCTCTCACAGGGCTTGCGGCTCGGAACCCGCGAGGCGGGTCGACGGCTCCGGATGACCGAGACCATCGGCGAGTTCTCCAACTTCCAAGGTGAAACCCTGCCTCCACGCAAGCCCGCCACCGCCGCCGCGGTCGCGGCCGGGACCGTCGGCGCCGAACACGCTCTGGTGATCTCGGCCGTTTTGGCGAAAGTGCCCGGCTGCATCTCGCCGGAGGTCAAAGCCCGCGCGGAGGCCGAACTCGCTCACGCTGCGGCCGGGTTGAACCCCGATGATCTGGGCAAGGTCGGTGACCGCCTGCTCGCTCACCTGGACCCCGACGGTCAGGAGAGCGATCACGTCGACCGGCAACGCCAACGCGGAATCACCATCCTCCCGCAAGACCGACAACTCATGAGCAAAGTCCGCGGCGCGATGACTCCGGAGTTGCGGGCGAAGTTCGAGGTGATCTTGACCGCCTGGGCCGCACCCGGCATGAACAACCCCGCCGACCCCGACTCACCTACCGGAACCATCGACGCCGACGGCATCGACGCCGAGGCTCTGGCGGCGGCGCGGGGCCGGGATCTGCGCAGCGCCGCTCAGCGCACACACGACGCACTGCTGGCCCTGTGCGACTACGTTCTCGCCCACGGCGGACTCGGAGCACCGAACCGGATACCAGCCGAACTCGTCATCACCGTCACCGACCAGGAACTCGCCGCCCACGCCGGAATCGCCCTGACCGCCACCGGCACCCGCATCCCGATCGGCGAACTCGTCCGGCTCGCCGCCGACGCCGTCCCGCACCTGGCCGTCTTCCGCAATCACACCAGCGAAGTCCTCTACCAAGGCCGCGCGGCACGGTTCGCGAGCAAAGCGCAGCGGTTGGCGTTGTTCGCCCGCGACCGCGGCTGCACCGCACCCGGCCGCGACCGACCCTTCGCCCAAACCCAGGCCCATCACGCACCGGACTGGATCACCCCCGCCGGACGCACCGACATCGACGCCCTCGGCGCCGCCTGCGGACGCCACAACCGCGCCGTCGGCACCAAACGCGGCCAATGGGAAACCACCACCCTCACCGACGGACCCCACACCGGACGCATAGCCTGGCGACCGGCCACCACCAATCACCCCTGGCGACTCAACCCCATCCACCACGCCGGACAAGCGAAGAATCTGCATCCGCCGAATCCGCACCCGCCGGCCCGTGCGGATGCAGCCGCCGGGGACACGACACGTCTGACGGGTAGAGACCCCGATCGGCGGGTAGCGTCGTGACCGTGCTGGGACTCCCTGATGACATCACGGTTGCGCTCTTCGACCTCGACGGAGTGCTCACCGACACCGCATCGGTGCACCGCGTCGCGTGGACGGACGCGTTCAACACCTTCCTGACCCGACGAGCCGGCGGCGACATCGGAGGCCGGACCGACAGCCTCCGCCCGTTCACCGACCAGGACTACTTCGACTACGTCGACGGGAGGCCCCGAATGGACGGCGTGCGCACCTTCCTCGCGTCGCGGAGCATCACCGTCGACGACGACACCGCCGCATCGATCGCGGACGGAAAGAACGACGCCTTTCTCGCCGCGCTCGCCCGCGACGGCGTCACCGCCTACCCCGGTTCCGTCCGCTACCTGCACGCCGCCCGCGAGGCAGGGCTTCACATCGCGGTGGTGACCAGTTCCCGCAACGGCGAGCAGGTCCTCGAAGCCGCGGGACTGACGCAGTTCGTGGAACAGCGCGTCGACGGCAACACCATCGTCGCCGAGCGACTCGCGGGCAAGCCCGCGCCCGACTCGTACCTGCGGGGTGCGGAACTGATGGGTGTCGCTCCCTCCGCCGCGGCGGTCTTCGAGGACGCGGTGTCCGGGGTCGCCGCGGGCGCTGCCGGTGACTTCGGCTACGTCGTGGGCATCGATCGCGTGGGCAGCGGCCAGTCGGATGCGATGAAAGCCGCCGGTGCCTCTATCGTCGTCACCGACCTCGACGATCTTCTCGCCGAGAACTGACCGCCCACCGCGCCGCCGAACCGAGCAGCTACGAGCCCGAGAAGGACCGTCCGTGATCGAACCGACCACCAGCGAGCTGGCCCACACCACGCACGGCGACACGTCGAGCCACACGGACCCGGTCAACATCCCGCAGCACGGCGTGCACCCGGTGGAGGGATTCGACGTCAGCCCGTGGCAGTTGCGCTGGCGGGGACTGGACATCGACATGATCGGCCGCACCGAGACCCTGTTCGCGCTGTCGAACGGTCACATCGGACTGCGCGGCAGCTTCGAGGAAGGCGAACCCGTCGACAAGCCGGGCACCTACTTGAGCGGGTTCTACGAGTTGCGCGACCTGCCCTACGCCGAGAGCGGCTACGGCTACCCCGAGTCCGGACAGACCGTCGTCAATGTGACGGACGCCAAGATCATCCGCCTGCTCGTCGAGGACGAGCCGATGGACCTGAGGTACGGGCGCACCGTCGAGCACGAACGTGTACTCGATTTCCGCACCGGCACCCTGCGGCGCAGCACCCTGTGGACCTCGCCGACCGGGCGCACCGTCCGCATCCGATCCGAACGACTGGTCTCGTTCACCAAGCGCACCATCGCCGCGATCCGCTACGAGGTGGAGCCGATCGGTGAAGACATGAAACTGGTCCTCCAGTCCGATCTGCTCGCCAACGAGCCGATGGGCGGGGCGGCCTCCGCCAAGGAGGATCCGCGGTTGGCGGCGGCGCTGGAGCGCCCACTGGTCGCCGATCTCGCGGACTGCGAAGACTTCTCCGCGGTTCTCGTCCACCACACCGCACGCTCGGGACTCGCCGTGGCGGCGGGCATGGACCACGAACTGGAACTGCCCGCATCCGCGGACACCTCGATCCGCGCAGACGGCGACCTCGCACGCCTCACCGTCGCGGCCGCCGTGCCCCAGGGCACCAAGCTGGTGCTCACCAAGTACATGGGCTACGGCTGGTCGGCCCGACGGTCGGTGCCCGCGCTGCGCGCCCAGGTGGACGCCGCGCTGGCAATGGCCAAGGAGACCGGTTGGGAGGCCCTTAAACAGGAGCAGTCCGACTACCTCGACGAGTTCTGGCTCGACGCCGACATCGAACTCGACGGCGATCCCGAACTCCAGCAGGCCGTGCGCTTCTCCCTGTTCCATGTGCTGCAGGCCGGTGCACGCGGGCAATCGCGCGCCATCCCGGCCAAGGGGCTCACCGGCCCCGGCTACGACGGCCACACGTTCTGGGACACCGAGAGCTTCGTGCTGCCGATGCTGACCTACACGGTTCCCGCCGCCGCGGGCGAGGAACTCCGCTGGCGGCACGCCACGATGGACAAGGCCCGGTCGCGGGCCGCCGAACTCGCACAGCACGGCGCCATGTTCCCGTGGCGGTCGATCAACGGTGACGAGTGCTCCGGCTACTGGCCGGCCGGCACCGCGGGAGTCCACGTGTCCGCCGACATCGCGAACGCCACCGCCCGATACATCCGCGCCACCGGCGACGAGGCGTTCGAGGTCGAGTGCGGCGTCGAGCTGCTGGTGGAGATCGCCAGGTTCTTCGCCGGATTCGGCCACCACGATTCGGCGGGCAAGTTCCGCATCGACGGAATCACCGGCCCCGACGAGTACACGGCGATCGTCAACAACAACGTCTTCACCAATCTCGCCGCACAGCAGGCACTGCGCGACGCGGTCGCTGCGTGCTCGCGCCAGCCCGTCGTGGCACGACAGCTCGGCGTGACGCACGACGAGACCGCCTTCTGGACGCAGTGCGCCGACGATATGACCGTGCCCTACGACGACGCACTCGGCGTTCACCAGCAGTGCGAGTCGTTCACCAAACTCGACCGGTGGGACTTCGAGCGGTCGAAGGGCAGGTACCCGCTGCTGCTCAACTACCCGTACTTCGACCTGTACCGCAAGCAGGTGGTGAAGCAGGCCGACCTCGTCTTCGCCATGTACCTGTTCGGCGACCGCTTCACCCCTGAGCAGAAACTGGCGAACTTCGACTACTACTACCCGATCACCGTGCGCGACTCGTCGCTCTCGGCCTGCTGCGAGGCGGTCACCGCGGCCGAGGTCGGATACCTCGACCTCGCCTACGACCTGATGAGCGAATCGGTATTCACCGATCTGCACGACCTGCACAACAACGTCTCGTCGGGACTGCACATCGCGGCACTGGCCGGCGCCTGGACCGACTGCGTCGCCGGATTCGGCGGGATGCGCGACTTCGACGGTCAGGTCACCTTCGCCCCGCGCCTTCCTTCGAAGCTCAGCTACATGTCGTTCCGCATGATGATCCGCGAATCGCGCATCGTCGTCGCCGTCGACTCCGACACCGCGACCTACCGACTGCTGTCGGGTCCGACGGTCGAACTCGCCCATCACGGTGAGCGATTCGTCCTCGGCGACGATCCGGTCACCCTCGGCATTCCACGGCTCGGGCCGCGCACCGCACCCGAGGCCCCGCCCGGATGCGAGCCGTACCAGCGCTCAGCGCGGTAGACGAATCGCGAGCACGTACAATCGGGCTACTATGCCGAGCGAGTCCTTTGGCGCGTCGTCGCCCTTCTACATCACCACCGCCATCGCGTACCCGAACGGCGCCCCGCACATCGGGCACGCCTATGAGTTCATCTCCGCGGACGTCCTCGCGCGATTCAAGGCGCTGGACGGCTTCGACGTCCGGTTCCAGTCCGGCACCGACGAGCACGGTCAGAAGATGCAGCAGACCGCGGAGAAGGAGGGCGTCTCCACCGCGGAACTGGCGAAGACCAACTCCGATCGCTTCGAGGCGCTGCACGCCGCGCTCGGCACCGATCTGAGCCGGTTCATCCGCACCACCGACTCCGACCACCACCGGGCGTCGGAAGAGATCTGGAAGCGGATGGAGGCGGCGGGCGACATCTACCTCGACTCCTACGCCGGCTGGTACGACGTCCGCGACGAGGCCTTCTTCACCGAGGACGAGACGACCCTCGACGAGGACGGCAACCGCGTTGCGACCGAGAACGGTCACGTCCTCACCTGGACCGAGGAGCAGACCTACTTCTTCCGCCTCTCCAACTATCAGGACCGTCTCCTCGCGTTGTACGACGAGCATCCCGAGTTCATCGGACCGGACGTGCGGCGCAACGAGGTCCGCAGCTTCGTCGCGGGCGGCCTCAACGACCTCTCCATCTCGCGCACCACCTTCGACTGGGGCGTGAAGGTCCCGGGCGCGCCCGAGCACGTGATGTACGTGTGGGTGGACGCCCTCACCAACTACCTCACCGGAGTCGGTTTCCCGGACGACCAGCAGACGCTGGAACGTTACTGGCCCGCCGACCTGCACATCATCGGCAAGGACATCATCCGATTCCACTGCGTCTACTGGCCGGCCTTCCTGATGAGCGCCGGTATCGACGTCCCGAAACGGGTCTTCGCGCACGGCTTCCTGTTCAACCGCGGCCAGAAGATGAGCAAGTCGGTGGGCAACGTCGTCGACCCGCACGAACTGGTCGAGAAGTTCGGGCTCGACACGGTGCGCTACTTCTTCCTCCGCGAAGTGTCGTACGGGCAGGACGGCTCCTACTCGGCGGAGGCGATCGTCTCGCGCAACAACTCCGATCTCGCCAACGAGTACGGCAACCTCGCCCAGCGCACCCTCAGCATGATCGGCAAGTACTTCGGGTCGCAGGTGCCCGAGCCGGGTCAGTTCACGGCCGAGGACCGCGCCCTGCTCGACGCCGCCGACGCTCTGCTGCCGCGCGTCCGTGAACAGTTCGACAAGCAGGCCATTCACCTCGGGCTCGAAGCACTGTGGTCGGTGCTGGCCGACGCCAACCGGTACGTCTCCGCGCAGGAGCCGTGGAAGCTCGCCAAGACCGACCTCGACCGCACGGCCACCGTGCTCTACGTATGCGCCGAAGTGGTGCGCATCGTGACACTGCTGGTGCAGCCGGTGATGCCGCAGTCGGCCTCCACCCTGCTCGATCTGCTCGCCGTCGGCTCAGATGACGCCGATCGCCGGTTCACCGCCGTCACCGACCGGCTGACGCCGGGTACCGCCCTGCCGAAGCCCGCCCCGGTGTTTCCGCGCCAGGAAAGTCCCGCCGCGGACGCATGACTCGTGATCCGGCGCCGGCGCGGGGACCCTCCGCGCTCGACGTCCTCCGCTCATTCCACGCGGCCGCCGCCGATCGCGGACTGCCCGGCCCGGCCGGGCTGATCGGTGACTGGGCCGATGCCGACGCGGTGATCGCACCGTCGATCGAACTGGTCCCCGGGCTCGCGCCACCCGACCGGCCCGACGGGTACTGGTTCGGCGCACTCGGATTCCCCGTCCGGGCTGAGGAGTCCCCGCTGCCCTCGGTGGTCGGGGGCGTCACCGACGGAGTGCTGACGTTGTCGCACGGCGAATGGTCGTGGAACACCGCCACCGGTGCCCCGCTGCCGGACTGGGCCCGGGCGGCGCTGGAGGCGGCGGCTCCACCCGAGTCGAGGCGGTGGTCGGCCGAATGGGTCTCCCCCGACCGGGACCGACATCTGTTCGCCGTCCAGAAGTGCCTCGACGCCATCGCCGACGGCGAGGTCTACCAGGCATGCGTCTGCACGCAGTTCCACGGGCAGCTCGAGGGCCGGCCCATCGATTTCTTCGCCGACATCGCCGCCGCCACGGCGCCGGCGAAGGCGGCCTGGTTGTCCGGGGGTTGGGGATCCGTCGCGAGCTTCAGCCCCGAGTCGTTTCTGGACCGGCGGGGCGACCGGGTGACGTCGTCGCCCATCAAAGGCACGGCTCCGGCCGCCGCCGACCCAGCGGTACTCGCCGCGTCCACCAAGGACGTGGCCGAGAACGTGATGATCGTCGACCTCGTCCGCAACGATCTCGGGCGCGTCGCGCGCACCGGATCGGTGACCGTGCCCGATCTGCTGACGGTGGTCGGCGCCCCGGGCGTGTGGCATCTGGTGTCGACGGTGGCCGCGACCCTGCGTGCGGAGGTCGGCAACCGCTCCCTGCTCGATGCCGCCTTCCCACCCGCATCGGTCACCGGAACCCCGAAGATCCGCGCGGCCGAGTTGCTCGCGGATTGGGAGGATCACGCGCGCGGGATCTACTGCGGCGCGGTGGGCGTCGCGGGCCCGGGCGGCCTGCTCGATCTCAACGTGGCGATCCGCACGGTGGCCGTCGGCCCCGACGGCGGCCTCACGCTCGGCGTCGGCGGCGGGATCACCATCGACTCGTCACCGGCCGCGGAGTGGCAGGAATGCCTCGACAAGGCGGCCTCGATCGTCGGCTTCACCTCGCATCCGGGCCCGCGTTCTCGATAGACCGCAGCGGCAGCAGCCGGGGCGACCGACCGGCCAGCGAAGCCGCGAACCCCGCGAAGGTCACGAACCAGGCCGCCGTGGCGATCCAGATCTCGACGTGCCCGATGTGATCGATCAGCGGGGTACCGTTCACCGAGCCGATCTGGTGACTGCCGACTCCGTACATGCCGAGCGGGAACACGATGGCCCAGAACGAGGCGTCGTAGCGGAGTGGTATCCGGTGGCGGATATGCCGCCAGTACCCGGCGAACAGCAACGGCGGTACCAGCCAGGTACCGAACGCCCAGAAGAAGACCGACACCGATTCGACGGTTCCGCGCATCACGTCCAGCACCGGCACGTCCGCCATGCTCTCGATGTTCGCGCCCGCGACCACGGTGATCGCCGTCGCCCCCATCGCGATCCAGTACGCGCCGCTCAACTGGTCCGGTTTCGGATGGTGCATGAATATTCGCGCGGCCACGAACAGAGCCACGGCCATGTAGAGGAACACCCCGACCGCCCAGCACAGCGCGGCCAGCAGCGCGAGCTCGGCCTGACCGCTGGTGACGTGGGGCTGAACGGCGGCGGCGAAAACGGCCACCGACTGCGTCGCCACCACCCAGAGGAACCAGGTGCCGTCGGCCCGCTCGAGCTGCGACTGGCCGATGCGTGCGGTGAACGCCATCGGCGGCAGCGCATAACCCAGGACCAGCCACATCGAGGCGGCGAAGCCCAGCAGCACCAGGGCCGCGACGAGATGGCCGTCGAGCATCAGCCGGGTCCCGAGCACACTCGTCGCCGCGACGACGGTGAAGAAGCCGAAAGTGCGGTTCGGCACCCGGAGGTCGAAGACCACCGCGTCGCGATGCCGGGCGAGCCGGGCCGCATTGAGCAGCAGCAGCACGCCGAAGGCGAGACCGGTGATCCACATCAGGATCACCGACAGCAGCCGCCAGCCTTCGATCTCGGTCGCGATCGACACGATCCCGGTAGCCATCACCAGGGAGAAGTAGGCGGGATTCAGCTCGCGAACCACGTCGTCGAGACCGCGCAGCCGTGCCACGCTCACTCCCCTCGGCTCTCCAGCACGGCCTGGTACACGTCCCGCCGCGAGTAGGCGGTACCGGCGGCGGCCCGGGCGGACGCGTCCTTCAGCCGCAGCCCCGAGTCTGCGAGCCGGCGGGCCCGCTCCACCACCTCGTCGAGTCCCACCGTCTCGTCCGTCTCGGACGCTCCGGCGATCACGACGGTGATCTCGCCTTTGACGCCATCGGCCGCCCACTCGGCGAGCTCGTCGAGCCGGCCACGCCGCACCTCCTCATAGGTCTTGGTGAGTTCCCGGCAGACCGCGGCGCGGCGGTCCGGACCCAGCACGTCGGCGGCGTCGGCGAGAGTCTGCGCCAGCCGGTGCGGAGATTCGAAGAACACGACCGTGCGCGGCTGCGTGCGCAGTTCGGCCAGCCAGTCCCGGCGCGCGCCCTGTTTGCGGGGAGCGAAGCCGTCGAAGCAGAACCGTTCGGACGGCATCGCCGACAGCGCCAGCGCGGTCGTCACCGCGGACGGACCCGGCAGACACGTGATCGGCAGCCCCGCGTCGGCACACGCGACCACCAGCCGGTAGCCGGGATCGCTCACCGACGGCATCCCCGCATCGGTCACCAGCAGCACCGTCGCTCCCCCGACGATCGCCTCCACCAGAGCCGGCGCTCTGGACGCTTCCACCTGGTCGTAGTAGCTGATCACCCGGCCGTTGATCTCGACGTCGAGCGCCGCCGCCAGCGCACGCGTCCGGCGAGTGTCCTCGGCGGCCACGATGTCGGCCGAACCGAGCGCCTCGCGGAGCCGGGGCGACGCGTCGCCGGGCTGTCCCATCGGAGTCCCGGCCAGCACCAGCCGTCCGGCCCCCGCTGCGCTCGACTGTCCGTCACTACTGGTCACCGACTCAGACTACTGATCCGGCTACCATCGCACAGGTGACCCCCGCCGCCATCCTCGACCGCGCGACCGCGGAAGACCGCGCGCTCACCGAAGACCTCGGCACGGCACCCGGTCCGCGCGTCCCGGAGCCGGTGTTCGGGCCCACCGACCGGCTCCGCGGCACCGTCGTCGGCGCGATCCTGGTCCTCATCGCGGTGGCCACCAGGTTCTGGGATCTGCAGCACCCGACCGACAAGGGCACACCGGTCTTCGACGAGAAGCACTACGTCCCGCAGGGATGGCAGGTCCTGACCGGCGGCAACTTCATCGAGGACAATCCCGCGTACGGCCTGGTGGTCCACCCGCCCGTGGGCAAGTGGATCCTCGCGGGCGGCGAATGGATGTTCGGCTACAACCCGATGGGCTGGCGTTTCATGTCGGCGGTCTCGGGTGTGATCATCGTGCTCGCGGTGTATCTGACGGTCCGGCGGATGGCGCGGTCGACGCTGATCGGCGCGATCGCCGGCGTCTTCGCGATCTGCGAGGGCGTGCTGTTCGTGCAGTCCCGCATGGGGATGCTCGACATCTTCCAGATCCTGTTCATCGTGCTCGCTTTCGCCGCCTTGATCGCCGACCGCGATCAGATGCGCCAGCGCATGCACCGGGTGTGGCTGCAGGGCCGGATGGACGACTCCCCCTTCGGTCCGCGCTTCGGCTTCCGCTGGTACCGGTTCACCGCCGGGGTGATGCTGGGGCTGGCCTGCGGCGTCAAATGGTCGGGCGCCTATTTCGTCATCGTGTTCACGCTGCTCTCACTGGCCTTCGACGTCTCGGCACGCCGCGCCTACCGCGTCCGGCGTCCGTGGGTCGGTGTGCTGCGACGCGACCTGATCCCGTCGGCGGCGTCACTGGGCGTGCTCCCCTTCCTCATGTACGTGGCGAGTTTCGCACCGTGGTTCTCGTCCGAGACCTCGGTCTACCGTTACGTGGTCGGAGAGAAGATCGGCGCCGGCGGCCCGTTCTCGTGGGTGCCTGCGGCCGTCCGGTCGTTCTGGTACTACGAGTCGGGCATCCTCGAGTTCCACGCCGGGCTGACCAACGCGGCGGGCAATCACCATCCGTGGGAGTCGAAACCCTGGACCTGGCCCATGGGTCTGCGTCCGATGCTCTACGCCATCTCCTACGGGCCTGATCAATGCGGTGGTTCGGACTGCGTGCGTGCGCAGATGCTGATCGGTACGCCGGCGATGTGGTGGCTGTCGCTGCCGATGATCGTGTGGGCGCTCTGGCGCATCGTGTCCCGCCGCGACTGGCGCTACGCGGCGGTCCTGGCCGCATACGGCGCGGGCATCCTGCCCTGGTTCGCCGACATCGACCGGCAGATGTACTTCTTCTACGCCACGGCGATGGCCCCGTTCCTGGTGATGGGGTTGGCACTGGTCTGCGGCGACCTCCTGCGCGCCGCACCCCGCGGCGCCACATCGGAGAGACGGCTGATCAGCGTCCTGGTGGTCTCGCTGTACATCGCGCTGGTGGTCGCGAACTTCGTGTGGCTCTGGCCGGTTCTGACCGGCGCGCCGATCTCTAACGTCGAATGGGGTCAGCAGATCTGGTTGCCGAGCTGGTCGTGAGCTGACGCGGTGTGACCAGCCACATCGCCAGGGCCAGCAGCACCACACAGCCCGTCACGATGAAGGCCGGGCCGAAACCGAAGACGTCGGCGACGAGACCGGTGAGGATCGGGCCCGACACCGCGCCGAGGTCGGAGGCCATGCCGTAGGCCGCGAGCGCGGATCCGCCACGCCGCTTGCCCGCCAGCATGTCGCCGAGCGCGGCCTGGTGCGTGGGTGCGAACAGGCCCGAGCCTACGCCGGCGACGGCGGTCAGAGCCAGCGCGATCCAGATGTCGGGCGAATAGCCCAGCAGCAGCGTCCCCGCAGCGGCCACGATCAGTCCGGGGATCATCACCGCTCGTCGCCCGTATCGATCCGACAACCGGCCCGACAGCAGGATCGCAATCATGTTGCCCGCGGCGTAGCACGCCAGAATGATGCCCGCCCAGGCCGTCCCGTAACCGAGCCCGTCTTGGACGAAGATCGGCACCAGTGCCACGCGGACCCCCATCGACGCCCAGCCCTGCGCGAAGTTCGAAGTCAGGATCGCGCGGTATTCGCGCTGTCGCAGCGACGCGAAGAACGCCGGCGCAGCGGGCAGGACCGCGTCGGCCGCGTCGGCGCGCTGCGGCTCGGGCGGAGGGGGCATGAACGTCGCCACCACAGCGGTCGCGACCAGCAACGCGATCGCGTACACCACGAACGGCAGACGGAGACCGAAGTCCACCAGCGCCGCACCGATCAGCGGTCCGGTGAGGTTGCCGACGAGAAAGCCCGCCGAGAAGTATCCGGAGGCCCGTCCCCGAACCTCCTGGGGCGAGAGCCGGATCAGCAATGCCATCGCCGAGACGGTGAACATCGTCGAACCGATGCCGCCCGCCGCCCGGAACACCAGCAGTTGCCAGTAACTCTGCGCGAACGCGCAGGCCGCGGTGCTCAGCGCGACGATCAGCAATCCGGTCAGGTAGATCTTGCGTTCCCCGAGGATCGTCACCAGACGGCCGCCTGCGGGCGCGAACAGCAGCCGCATCAGCGCGAACGCCGAGACCACGAACCCGGCCGCCGCCGACGACACGTCGAAGGTCTTGGCGAAGATCGGCAGCGCCGGGGCGATGAGACCGAAGCCGAGCGCGATCACGGCGTTCGCGATCAGCAGGATCCACAGTCCGCGAGGCAGGTTCTTCATTGTGGACTCAGATTATCGGGTGCGCGCGACCGGCCCGCGCATCCGGTCGGCGGCGGTCAGCGGCCGCCGCGAACGTGCAGGAGCCGGGCGCTTCCGCGCCCGGCTCCTGTCGAAACCCTGTCTCGCTACCGACGCTGCCGTCAGCGGCGGACGATCATCACCGGCACCTGCGCGTGATGGAGCACCTTCTGACTGCGCGATCCCAGCAGCAGGCCGGTGAAGCCGCCGCGGCCACGGCTGCCCATGACGATCAGCGAGGCCTTGTCGCCCGCGGCGTCGAGGATCGCCTTCGCCGGCTCCTCCGGAACCACCACGCGCTCCACCTCCACATCCGGGTAGTCCTGGCCGTATCCGGCCATGCGCTCGGCGACGGCCTCGACCGCCTGCTGCGACATCTCGTCGATCTCCTGCTCGTCGAGACCGAAACCGTGCAGGGCGTCGGCATCGAGCGGAGTCCAGGTGTGCACGGCGACCAGCTTCTTCTTCCGCAGATCGGCCTGGCGGTACGCCTCGGCCACCGCCGGGTCGCTGATCTTGGAGTCGTCGACGCCCACCACGACCGGTCCGTCACCGCCGAGGGCCCCGCCGGGCACGATCACGACGCGGCCCTTCGAGTGCGCGGCGACGCTGGTGCTCACCGAACCGAGGAACAGACCCTTCACACTGCTCAGACCGCGCGTGCCGAGCACGGTGATCTGCGCGTGTTCGCCGAGTTCGAGGAGCACGCGAGCGGCGTCTCCCTCGACGATCGAGCCGTTCAGCTTCACGTCCGGAGCCACCTCGCGAGCGGTGGCGGCGGCCTCCTGCACGAACCCGGTTGCTTCGCTGCGGATCGCGTCGATCACGTCCTGCGGGATCACGAGGCCGGGGGCGTAGTCACTGGTGGTGGAGCTGTATGCGGCGACGATCTTCAGATCGAGGTCCTCGAGGGCAGCCGCGGCAGCTGCCCACCGAACCGCATTGGTCGATTCGGGCGATCCGTCTACGCCGACCAGAATCAAGCTCATTTGCGACTGCTCTCCTTCACACCGGCCCGGAGCCCTTGTGTCGGCTTCCGTACTAAGCCTCGGCTCCCATTGTTCACCAAGAGCCCGGCCGCCGCATCGGTACTAGGTCCGGGTGTGTCGATCCGTACAATAGAGGTCAAACGTCCCCAACCCGACGCAATCGAGGTGTCCTGACGATGTCGACCACCACCGCCCCGCGCGAGATCCGCGACGCGGCGACGCATGTCTGCGTCACCCTCGCACTCGGAGTCGTGGTGCTGATCGCGGCGATGTCGACCAGCGGCGGACTCAACGAGTTCTTCATCCTCGCCGCCCCGAGCGTCGTGATCCTCGGGACCCTGGCGGCGATGGTCCGGACCTACCTGAACTGGAAATCGGGCGGCCGGTGGCAGATCTGGCAGGGTGCGACGTGGTTCCTGCTGGCGCTCTCGCTTCTCTGGTTCACCGGCGCACTGCCCAGCGTCATCGTGGACTGACCGGGCCGCAGCCGCTCACCGGCTCGCCTGCGCGTCGAGGCTGATCTCCTCCGCGTCGAGGCGCGCGAGCGCGGAGGTCAGGGCCTCCGAGCTGTAGGCCCCGCGGTCGCGGAGATCGATGAGTTCGGCACGCTGGCGGTCGATGATGACGCGTCGGACGCGCCGCATCTCGACCGCGTTGCGCAGACGCCGGTCCAGGACGTCGCCGGTGGGGTCGCCGTCGTCGGAGGCCTCCAGCGAGCGCACCTGTTCCACATTGCGGGCGAGCATGCTGTCGGAACAGACAGCGGGGTCGGTGAGCACTTCGACGCTGATGGAGGCCATCTCCCGGTTCAGCCGCTGCAGTTCACGCGCCGCGTCGGCACGGTGGTCGGGCAGCCTCATCCATTTGATGAACGCACCCAGCGTGCTGCCCTGGATCATCAGCGACCCGGTCGCGACGACGAAGGCGACGAGTACCAACAGCGAACGGTACGGCGTGTCGGCGGGGAGGGTCTGCGCCGCGGCCAGCGTGACGACACCGCGCATCCCCGCCCAGACCACCACGTGTCCTTCGCGGAAGCCGATCGACTCGGTCCGGTAGTACTCGATGTCCGCGAGCCGCCGGTCGATCCGGCGCTGGAACCGCCGCGTCAGCCGGTCGGCGGCCGCGTCGGGATCTCCCAGTCGGTCCTGCATCTGCTCGAGAATCGGCTCCCGGGCGATCACCCTGCGCGACCGCCGGGAGATGGCCGCGACCAGGGTCATCACGAATCCCCACCGGATCACCATCAACAGCACGAACGCGATCGCCGCGGGCCAGAAGGCGTGGATGACGCTTTCGTGGCTCGCCGTCACATCCATCACCAGGGCCTTCAGTTCGAGTCCCATGAGCAGGAAGACGCCGCCCTCCAAGAGCAACTCGACGGTTCGCCACGTCTGCTGGTCCGACTGCCGGTGCGCCGCGGTGAGCCTGCGCACCGACCCTCGGCCCGTCACCAGTCCGGCGGCCACCGCGGCCACCAGTCCGGAGGCGCCCATGATCTCGGTCGGCACGTACGCGATGTAGGGCGCGGTGAACGAGACCGCCGTCGCCACCGCGGCGTTCGAGATGCGCGCGCGGGCGACGATGAAGACCCAGCCCACCGCGCCGCCGACGATGACGGCGCCGATGATCGCCCAGACGAACGAGAGGGCCACGCCCACCATCGACAGTCCGCCCGCCATCGCGGCGATCGCGGCGCGGAGCACCACCAGCGCGCTCGCGTCGTTGAACAGACTCTCCCCCGAGAGCACCGTGATGAGCCGCTGCGGCGCACCGACCCGTTTGACGGTGGTGGTCGCGACCGCGTCGGTGGGACTGAGAATCGCACCGAGGGCCACGCCGGTGGCGTAATCCGCATCCGGCAGTATCAGCATGAAGAGCAGTCCCAGCAGGAGCGCGCTGATCACGACCAGCACGATCGACAGTCCGCTGATCGCCTGGAAGTCGCGCTTGAAGTCCATCGCGGGCAGCGCCACGGCCGCGGCGTACAGCAGCGGCGGAAGCACGCCGATCAACACGACCTCCGGATCCACCCAGATAGGCGGGACTCCCGGCAGGTAGCTCACGGCGACCCCGAAACCGACCAGCAGCAACGGCGCGGCGATCCGCACGCGGGGGGCGAGTTGGTTGGCGCCGGCGACCGCCAGCACGCACACGACGACGATTCCCACGATCTCCACGCGGTCATTCTCCCTTGCCGGCGGTGTGACCCGCGACACCGCCATATGTCCACGCTGACTGTGCCATCGAACATTGACAAGATCGGGCTGCGGTGCGACGCTTGGGACAACAAGTTCTACTTCGGCGGCCTTCGTCCACCGACGCAAGTCAGGAGAAGACAATGACGTCCACGCAGCCCCGGCCCACCACGTACACACCGCCTGCCAAGCAGGACACCGGGACCGACTACCAGCAGGTCCTCGAGGACCTCTCGACCGCGTCGGTCCGACGCAACTTCGACCCCTACATCGACATCGACTGGGACGCGCCGCACATGGCCGTGATCCCGAACGATCCGCGGTGGATCCTCTCGTACAAGGTGGACCCGATCGGCCGGCATCCCTGGTACCAGAGCCTCCCCAAGGAGAAGCAGATCAAGATCGGCATGTGGCGCCAGGCCAATGTCGCGAAGGTCGGTCTTCAGTTCGAGTCGATCCTGATCCGCGGCCTCATGCAGTACGCCGACCGCCTCCCGAACGGTGACAAGCGGTTCCGTTACACCACTCACGAGGCCAAGGAGGAGTGCAACCACACCCTCATGTTCCAGGAGCTGGTGAACCGCATCGGCATGGACACCAAGGGAATGCGCTGGTGGCTGCGCCGTGCATCGCCGATCATCCCGCTGTTCTCCACCTTCTGGCCGACGATCTTCTACTTCGGCGTCCTGGCGGGCGAAGAGCCGATCGACCACATCCAGAAGGACTTCCTGCGCGCACGCGAGGAACTGCACCCCGCGATGTCCGCGGTGATGGAACTCCACGTGGCCGAGGAGGCCCGGCACATCTCGTTCGCGCACAACCACCTGCGCAACACGGTCCCCCGCAAGGGCCCGATCACCAAGTTCGCACTGTCGATCGCGATGCCGATCGTCATGCGCGTGCTGTGCAGCGCGATCGTGGTTCCGCCGAAGGACTTCGAGCGCGAGTTCGACGTGCCGAAGAGCGTCATGAAGGACATCTTCTGGAAGTCGGAGCAGTCGCAGATCTTCCTGTCCGGCGTGTTCGGCGACGTCCGCATGCTCGCCGAGCAGTGTGGCCTGATGAACCCGGCCTCCCGCCAGGTGTGGCGCGCGATGGGCATCGACGGCCGTTCCTCTCGCTACCGCAGCGAGCCCACCTACAACGCGAGCTGAACAGACAACAGTGCCTCACGTCATCACGCAGGCCTGCTGCGGCGACGCCTCGTGCGTCTACGCATGCCCGGTCAACTGCATTCATCCCACTCCAGACGAGCCTGACTTCGGCATCTCGGAGATGCTCTACATCGATCCGTCGACGTGTGTCGACTGCGGTGCGTGCGTCAGCGCGTGCCCGGTCGGCGCGATCGTCCCGGGGCACCGACTTCCCGAGGAGGCCGCGCGCTTCGCCGACGTGAACGCCGGTCACTACCCGGATCCGGCGCCGACCGAGACGCGCTTCCCGGTCCGCACCGACTGGCGGCTGCCGATGGCGCCCATCGTCAAGCCCGCGGCGCTGGGCGGCGCGACACCCGACGAACTGCGCATCGCGATCGTCGGCTCGGGACCGTCGGCCATGTACGCCGCCGACGAGCTTCTGAAGCATCGCCAGGTCAGGGTCACGGTGTACGAGCGTCTGCCGGAACCCTTCGGTCTGGTCCGCTTCGGCGTCGCGCCCGATCACCTGTCCACCAAGACGGTGACCGACCTCTTCAACGAGATCGCGCGTCATCCGAACATCCAGATCCTGCTCAACACCGAGATCGGCCGCGACGTCTCGCTCGACGAGCTCCGCAGTGCTCACCACGCAGTGCTGTGGGCGGGCGGAGCACCCACCGACCGGCCGTTGCAGATCCCCGGTGTGGATCGCGAAGGCGTGCAGAGCGCCACCTCGGTGGTCGGCTGGTACAACGGCCACCCCGATTTCGCGTACGCCGCACCGGATCTCTCGGCCGAGCGAGCGGTCGTTATCGGCAACGGCAACGTGGCCCTCGACGTCGCGCGGATCTTCACCGCCGACACCGATCGGCTCGCACCGACGACGATCGATCCCACCGCCTTGGCGGCACTGCGCGCATCCAATCTGCGCGAAGTGGTTGTGGTGGCGCGCCGCGGTCCCGAGCACGCGGCGTTCACGCTCCCGGAGCTGATCGGCCTCGCCGACGGTCCCGCGCGAGTGTGGGTCGATCCCGCCGAGTTGTCCGGTGTCGACGCGACGAACATCGACGACCCGACGGTGGCGGCCAAGGTGAATCTACTGCGGGAGATCTCGCAGCGGAGCAAGCCCGCCGAGCCCTTCATCCGGCTGTCGTTCGAGCTCACCCCGGTGGAGATCCTGGGCGACGGGCATGCCTCCGGAGTCCGGTTCGTCAAGACCGGCGGCGACGAGGAGTCGGTGATCGACGCGGGTCTGGTGCTCACGGCCATCGGTTACCGCGGTCGCCCCGTTCCGGGTCTGCCCTTCGACGACGAGAAGGGCACGGTCGCGAACGTCGCCGGCCGCGTGGTGGAGAACGGCGAGGCGATTCCGGGCCTGTACGTGACCGGATGGATCAAGCGCGGCCCGACCGGATTCATCGGCACCAACAAGACCGACTCCGGCGAAACCGTGGCGAATCTGCTCGCGGACGCCGAGGCCGGCGCCCTCCCCCGGCCCGGAACCGCACCGGTCCCGGCCTGACCCGAGAGGAGACGGGCCACGCCGGCCTGTGGATGAACGATGGAGCCGAACAAGCTCCGCGTGCGTCTAACGAATGAAGAGTTCATCTCGATCATTCGGAGGCGTCCATGGGATTCGGCATCACTCCCGATCAACTGAACAGCATCGTCGCCCTCTGGCGACGGTCCAGCGATGAGATCGCCGGCCTCGACTGCGCGGCCGGCGATCTGTCTCTGGCGGGCAGCCGGTCGGCGGAATCACTGCGAGCGTGCGCCGCAGCGGTGCACGACGCCGCCGCAGCCCTCTCACGGCACCTCGCCGGCTCGGCCGCGGCGCTCGAGAAGTTCAACACGACGACGGTGGAGTCGGACCGGGCCTGCGCCGCCGACCTCGCCGCCCTCCGGAGGCCGCGGTGACCGGCGTCGCCCAGGTTCTCCGATGGCGTCCGGAGACCCTGCTGGCCACGGCCACCGCTTTCGACGTCGGCGGTGAGAGCGTCGCCAACACCGCCGATGCCGTCCGCCGGTCCTTCGACCTCGATCCGACCTGGTCGGGAGTGACCCGAACCAGTGCCGGGCACCGCGTCGACGCCGAAGTCACGGCGCTGCATCGATTCGAGCGGACGCTCGTCGACCTCTCCGACGCCACGCGAGAGGGACACGGACGGCTGTCCGCGGTGCGCGACCGCATCGTCGGCCAGATCCGCACGGCGCGGAGCTCGGGCTTCAACATCGGCGACGACGGCGCCGTCGCCCACCCGGATCCTCGACGTCGCGCGGACGCCGACTATCTCACCGAGCGGATCACCGCCCTCCTCACTGAGGCCGACGCCGCCGACACCGCGCTGAGCGGCAGGCTCACGATGCTGATGCGGCACCTCGACGGGTCGGGGAACGTGGTGCCCCTCCCGATCGGCGGATACGCTGAGGCCACCGAAGCGGGCCGACTGCTGGACCTGATGCCGCCGGACGTGGTGGAACGGTACTGGGAATCACTCGCTCCGGCGCAGCGACGCAATCTCATCGATTCCGTGCCGGAGGTTGTCGGGAACCTCAACGGCATCGACTTCGCCGACCGCGCGGAGGCCAACACCATCTCGATTCAGCGGACGCTCGACGCCGAAGTCGCGGCCGGCCGGCGCGACGGTGCGAAAGCCCGACAGCTGCGCGCCCTCCTGCGTCCCGCACCCGACCCGCTGCATCCCGGCAGGTCGGTTCCGCGGACCTTTCTGGGTTTCCGCGACGTGGGAGACGGCCGGTTCATCGAACTCGTCGGAGATCTGACAGCGGACGCCACCGGCGCGGCGGTGCTGGTCCCCGGCACCGGAACCGGGTTACACAGCGTCGACGTCTATCGGCGGCGCGCAGCCAACCTGTCGCACGCCAGCGGCGCACCGGTGATCGTCTACGCCGACGGCCCGCTGCCGCAGAAATTGATCGACGCCGATCTCAGCCCGATCGCGGGCACCGCCTCCGACGCCGAGCCCGCACGCCGGATGGCGCCGGGCCTGGTGGAGTTCGCCGCGGCGCTCGACCGGCAGATCGACGCGTCGGGGCTCGACCTGAAGACCACCGTCATCGGGCATTCGTACGGCGGAGCCGTGGTCGGCACGGCGGAACAGTCGGGGCTGCGATCCGATCGCGTGGTGTACGCCTCGTCGGCGGGCACCGGTGTGGAGGACCGGCCTTGGAACAACGCCGAGCCGCACGTCCAGCGGTACTCGCTCACCCCGCCCGGTGACCCGATCCAGTACTGGCAGCAGATGGGCTCATCGGTCCACGGCGGCGATCCGGACACCGCGCCGGGTGTGACACGGCTCGACACCGGGAACTACAGCGACGGCACGCCGGTAGCGGGACGCTCCGCGCACTCGGGCTATCTCGACGACGAGGGTTCCGGGGCGATGCGGGCGATGGCCGCCGTGGTGGCCGGGCGCTGTCCGCCCCCGTACATCGAACGCGCCCCGGATATCGACGCCGCGCAGGACGCCCTCGACGTCGTCGGCGGATGGATCGAGGAGGGGCTGAGCCTGGTGACGCCCGGAAGATGACTCCGCCGAGGCCCATGGAGGCCCATCGGGATCTCAGCCGAATACGTGGGGATCGGCGGCTTCGGTGTGCCGCGCCCATCCGGGATCTCCGGTCTTCGCGAACCGCACCCACGCCGCGTGCATCGCGTCGGCGACCGACTGGTCCGGGTCCGGTCCGGTGAGCGCGTGAGCCGCTTCCAGGTGATCGAAGACGAAGGGCAGCTCGACGGCGTGTCCGGCCCGGATGTCGCACACGGGGCTCTCCCAGGCGAACTCGTAGAGGTATGTCGGCGACTCGGGACGCAGTTCGGCGAGTGCTCTGGTGGGGTCGGCGAAGGCGATCGCCGTGATCGCCTCGCATAACGCATCCCCGGCGCTCACCCCGTCGGCGAGCCGTTCGTCCAGCAGTGCGGTCGGCATTCCGGCACGTGAGAGCATCGCCCGCGCCATCTCGGGAGTCGCCGCCTCGAGCACTCCGGTCGGAGCGAAGAAGAACCGGAACTCGGTGGCGTTCCAGCCGGCGAGCAGCCCGATCCCCGCGCCCGCGCCGTCGGCTATCCGATTCTGCGGAATGTCGGGCAAGATCTCGCCGTCGAGGACCGGGAAAATGTTCATGATGCCCATGCCGATGTCGGTGACGGTCTTGCCCCAGATCTCCGGGTCGGGGTTCATCGTGAACTCGAGGACCGCCTGAGTCTGCGCCTTCAGCAGATCCGCCGTCGGTATCTCGCCGAACGCGGCTGCGGCATGGGGGACTCCGAGCCGCTCGGCGAGTCGCGCGGTCACCTTCCGGGCGTCGTCGACGTCGGCCACCGTGATGCCGTTGCCGCTCTGCATCGCGGCCCGCCCGAACAGGCCGGTGACCCGTGGTGACGACAGCAGCGACGCGACACTCATCGCCCCCGCAGACTCACCGAAGATCGTCACGTTCGCCGGATCGCCGCCGAAGGCGGCGATGTTGTCGCGCACCCACTCCAGCGCCGCGATCTGATCGAGCAGTCCCCGGTTGTCCGGCGCGTCCGGGAAGGCGCCGAATCCCGGAACTCCCAGACGGTAGTTGACGCCGACGCACACCACACCGTCACGCGCGAACGTGTCGCCGGCATAGATCGCGATCCGGTTCGATCCTCGGGCGAAGGCACCGCCGTGGATCCAGACCATCACCGGCAGTCGACCTTCGGACGAAGGATCCGGAGTCCACACGTTCAGGTTCAGATAGTCGTCGCCGAGTTCGACGACGTTGTCGAGGATCGCGGCTATCGGTGCCGGATACCCGACCTGCGGTGCGGTGGGACCGTAGGAGGTGGCGTCGCGGACGCCGTCCCACGGCTCGTGCGGACGCGGTTCCTGAAAGGTGGCGGCCCCGACGGGCGGTGCGGCGTAAGGGATTCCGAGGAACGCGGCGACGCCGCCGCGGATCCTTCCGCGGACACGCCCGGCGGTGGTCGAGACCACCGGGGAACCGCCGCTCGGAAGTCCGGACGCACCGCCGCGTGCAGATGCAGATGAGGTGTGGGTCACATGTCCACGCTACCCGGCGCGGCGGTCAGTCACCCGTTGCGCGCGAGCCGGATTCGCGATCGGCGGCTTCGGCCGAAACCGGCCTCGCGTCTTATAGGATTCGCTTGTTCACGACAGTTACGGGGGTGAGGGACCGACATGTCAGAGCGCATGCACGTACCGGACGCCTTACGCGGCACCGGCGTGATCTGGGTGTTCCTCGGCGGAATGGCCGGCACCTTCGTCCGGTGGCTCGCCGAGGAGAATCTGCCGTCGGGCAAGGGGCGGTGGCCGTGGGACATCTTCACCGTCAACATCGCCGGCGCACTGATTCTCGGTTTCCTGCTGCAGTTGCTGCTGCGACTGGGGCCGGACGCGGGTCTTCGCAAGAAGATCCGGCTCGGGGTCGGCACCGGCTTCTGCGGCAGCCTCACCACCTACAGTTCCTTCGCCCTGGACCTCTCCGACCTCGGTCGTGACGGTTTCCCGTATCTGGCTGCCGGGTACGCCGCGGCGAGCGTCTTCATCGGACTGATCGCGGTGGCGGTGGGGGTCGCCGCCGCGCGCCGGTGCGTCCCGCAGCCCGCGGAGGCGACACCGTGATCGTCCTCGCCATGATGGTCGGCGGCGGGCTCGGCGCCGTGACCCGCTTCGTCCTCGACGCGCTGATGCGCACACGCAAGCTGACCACCGCGATCGGTCCGACCGCCATCATCAACATCCTGGGTTCACTGCTCATCGGTCTGATCGCCGGGTGGGCGACCACCGGTTCGCTCGACTCGAACTGGAACGTCATCATCGCCACCGGCTTCTGCGGCGGGTTCACCACGTTCTCCACCTCGATGTACGAGACCCTGTTCTTCGGTCTGACACCCCGCGCGGTGATCTATCAGGCGTCGACTCTCGCCGGGTCGGTGGTCGCGTGCCTGCTGGGGCTGGCCCTGACCCTGTGAGCGACCGGCGGGTGTCGGGGACCTCGCGACGTCAGTCGCCGCCCGCGCCCGGATGTCGCGCGCTGTGCGGATGGCCGTGTACGTGGGCGATCCCGACTACGTCGTGCAGGATCTGGTGCACCACGGCGTCGTCGATCATCGAGTAGCGCACGCGGCGCCCGGCCCGGGCGGTCCGCACCCACCCGCTGTCGCGGAGGGCACGGAGCGACTGCGATGCCGCGTTCTCGGTGATCCCCACGCGCTCGGCGAGTTCGGCCACCGCCAGATCGGGCTCGCGATGCATCTCCACCAGGAGCGCGAGGCGGGTGGGATCACCGAGAAGAGCGAAACGGGTCGACCAGATCTCGATCTGTCTCGGCGTCAGCCGCTCCCGCGACTGCGCAGACCGTTCCGCCATGCGCATTTCCTCTCGAACTCGTGTGGTCATTCCATCACGGTCGGGGCCGCGCCCGCGACGGGTCCGTCGATCGTTTCCGCGAATCCGGCCGCGCCGCCGAATCTCTGATACACGTTCAATTCGACATATGTCAGTTCACACACATGTCCCGTCCTCCTTCGACGTCAGGCACAGCTCCATGCGCACCGGCCGCCTCCTGTGTCCCGCCCTCGTCCTCGTTCCGGCTCTCGTCCTCGGCCTCGCCGGGTGCACGTCGTCCGACGCCGGAGGCACCGGCCAGATCGTCCTCGCCGACGCCGTCGAGCTCGGCGGCTACAACCCCCTCGACGGCTACGGGACACTCGGCGTCTCGCCCCTCTACGAGGGTCTCCTCCGGCCGTCGGCAGCGGACAGCTCCCGGGTACCAGACCTGGTGCCGGCGCTCGCGAGTGAGCCCCCGCGCGCGGTGAGCCCGGGGGTCTGGCGGCTGCCGCTGCGCGAGGACGTCCGATTCTCCGACGGCTCGGCACTCGACTCCGCCGACGTGGTCGCCACCTACCGCGCGCTCACCGACCCCGCGGTCGCCTCGTCGGTGAGCGCGGCGATCGGCCCTATCTCCGAAGTCGCGGCCGAAGGTCCGCACGCGGTGACCGTCCACGTGACCGGCGAGGCCGATCCGTCGCCGTATCTGCTGCTGGGCATCGTTCCCTCGGAGAAGGTCGAGAACCGTCCGGCCGCGGATTGGGACATCGGCAGGCATCCGGTGGGCACCGGCCCGTACCGACTCGAATCCCTGCAGCCCGATCAAGCGGCCTTCGTCGCGCGCGAGGACTACTGGGGGTCGGCGCCCGCCCTGAAGAAGGTGGTCTACACCTACACGCCCGACGACAACGCCCGGGCGCAACGGATCGTCAGCGGCGAGGTGTCGGGAGCGAACCTGCCGCCCAAACTCGCGAACAGTCTGGCGGACCGATCCGGCGTCACGGTGGTCGACGCCGACTCCGCCGACTGGCGCAGCGTGAGTCTGCCCTCGCAGAACGCGTTCACGGCGGACGTCGCCGCCCGGCTCGCGATGAATCTCGCGGTCGATCGCCGTGCGCTGGTCGACGATGTGCTCGGCGGTCGAGGCGCCCCTGCCGCCACCCCGATCTCGGCGGTCTACGGCGAGAACTACGAGCCCGCCGCCCAGTTCACGGTCGACGTCGCTCGCGCGGGCACGATCCTCGACCGCGCCGGGTGGGTCCGCGGGCCGTCGGGCGTCCGCCGGCGCGGCGGCGACAAGGCCGAGTTCACACTGCTCTACCCCGCCGACGACACCCTCCGTCGCGACCTGGCGGTCGCGTTCGCCGCCGCGGTGAAACGCGTCGGGATCTCCGTGGATCCGCACGGCGCCAGCTGGGACGAGACCGAATCCCGGCTCGCCGACGACGCGGTGCTCCTGGCCGGCGGCGAGTTCCTGTACAGAATCGATTCCCAGGTCTACTCCGCACTGCACACCCGGACGCCCGGTGCGTCGCCGTTCTCCAATCCAGGCGACTTCGGCTCTCCGGAGATGGACCGCCTGCTCGAACAGGCGCGCGCGAGCGCTCCGGGGCCGGCGAACGAAGCCCGCTACCGCGAGATCCAGCGGCTGTACCGGGAGGTGCCGTCCTCGGTGTTCCTCGCCTTCGTCCATCACACCTACGCCGTTCGCGACGACGGCTGGCGCTACGATCCCCCGGTGCTGGAACCGCATGCTCACGGGGTGGTGTGGGGGCCGTGGTGGAACCTGCCGTCCTGGCGGCGGTGAGACGATGACCATCGCGCCGAACCGGCCCGCCGTACGGCGACCGGCCCCGATCGACGAACCGCCCGAACCGCGCGCCGGCCGATCCCGGACGCGCCGCGCGGGCCGACTGCTCGTGCGCCGCGCCCTCATCGGGGTCCCGACCGTCGGCCTCATCTCGCTCGGCATCTTCGCGCTGGCCGCGGCATCACCGTTCGATCCCCTCACCGCGTATCTGGGCAGCAGGTATCAGAGCGCGACGCAGGCTCAGCGTGAGGCCACCGTCGCCGCCTATCACGTCGATCAGAGCTGGTGGTCGGCGTGGTGGCAGTGGTGGCGCGATGTACTCAGCGGCGACCTCGGCTGGTCCTCGACGCTGTCCCAGCCGGTCGCGACGGCGCTCACCGAACGCCTGCCCTTCACCTTCGGCATGGCCGCGGTGAGCTTGACGCTGGCGACCGTGATCTCACTGTCGGTCGGGACCGTGGCGGGCATGCGGAGGGGCGGACTGCTCGACCGATGCTGCACCGCGGGCGCCACCGTTCTCGCCGCCGTCCCGCCGTTCGTGGTTTCGCTGGTGCTGGTCACCGTCTTCGCCGTCGGTCTGAGCTGGTTCGCGTCCTCGGGTGCGCGAACCCCGGGCAGCCGCTACTCGCCGTCGGATCTGCTCGCGCACGGCGTGCTGCCGACGGTGGCGCTGACCGTGTCGATGATCCCGTGGCTGCTGTTGACCACCCGGGCCTCGGTGGTCGAGGCGACGGGCTCGGATGCCGTCCTCGCGGCGCGTGCGCGCGGGATCAGCGGGATGCGGCTGCTGCGCGGCCACGTGCTCCCGGTGTCGGTGCTGCTTACGCTTGCACTGATCGGGACCCGGCTGCCCGAACTGATCGCGGGCGCCGCGATCGTCGAGACCGTCTTCGGCTGGCCCGGACTGGCGAAGGCACTCGTCGATTCGGCCGTCGCACTCGACTTCCCGCTGCTCGCCGCGCTCACCCTGGGATCGGCGGTGCTGGTCATCGTCGGCTCGGCGCTGTCGGATGCGGCCGCCGCCTGGATCGACCCGAGGATCGGGCTCACCGCATGATCGGGCGAGTGAAGCTGCGCCCCGGCCGGACCGGATGGCTGGCGGCGGGCCTGGCGGCCGTCGCCGTCGTGGTGATCGCGCCGCTCGTCGCGGGCCCGCAGCAGCCCGACTTCGCGCGAGCGCTGACCGCGCCCGGACACGATTTCCTGCTCGGATCCGATCATTCGGGCCACGATCTGGCGATCCGGACCGCTCAGGGCCTGCAGATCTCCCTGCTCATCGCCGCGATCTGCGCCCTGGTGTCGACCGCCATCGGCATCGCCGTCGGCGTGGGAGCGGCCGCTTTCGGCGGCTGGTTCGACGCGTTGACCATGCGGTTGGTCGACGGTGTCAACGCCCTTCCCCATCTGGTGCTCGGGGTGGTCATCGCCGCGATGTGGCGGGGCGCCCCGCTCGCGATCATCGCGTCCATCGCGCTGACCCACTGGCCCGCGGTGGCTCGTGTGGTCCGCACCGAACTCCTGAGTCTGCAGACCGCGGGATGGATCGAGTCGGTGCGGCTCGCGGGCGCGGGCCGCACTTTCATCGCCACCCGGCACATGGTGCCCGCGGTGACCGGGCAGGCCCTGGTCGCGATGGTGGTGCTTCTGCCCCACGCGGTCTGGCACGAGACCACACTGTCGTTCCTCGGCGTGGGTCTGTCGCCGGATCGGGCGAGCCTGGGCACCCTGCTCGACGACGCCCGCGGCGACGTGCTCACCGGTGCGTGGTGGACGCTGGTGGTGCCGGGGCTGGCGCTGATCGCCGCCGCGCTCGCGGTGACGCGCCTGGGAACACTGGTGGCGCGGCGTCACCGACCGCCGGCCGGGAGCGTCTGGTGACGGCCGCGGTCGCCTCCCTGGCCGGCGTCACGGTCGACGTGTCCGCGGACCGGGGCCGGCGGCGCACCGCGGTGCGCGTGCTCGACGACGTCTCGCTCGAACTCGCACCCGGCACGGTCACGGCGCTGATCGGCAAATCCGGCTGCGGCAAGTCGATGGTCGCCTCGGCTCTGTGCGGACTGCTCCCCGTCGGCTCGGTCGCCACCGGACGCGTGCGGATCGGCGACCGCACGCTGGACCCTCGCGACTCGGCGTGGCATCGGGTACGCGGACGAGAGGTGGGCCTGGTCCCGCAGTCGCCGGCCACGAGCTTCACGCCGGTGCGGACCATCGGAAGCCACTTGTCCGAGACGGTGACGGTACTGGGCGCGGACCGCTCGGTCCGTGAACTGGCCGACGCGGTCGCGTATCCGGCGCGGGCGCTGGACCGGTATCCGCACGAGGTGTCCGGCGGGATGGCGCAGCGTGCGGCGATAGCCGCGGCCGTCGCGGGCCGGCCGCGAGTCCTCGTCGCCGACGAGCCGACCTCGGCGCTCGACCCCGAGTTGGCCGCGGCGACCTGGCGGTTGCTCGCCGGAGCCGCGGCCGACGGCGCGGGCGTCCTCGTCGTCACCCACGACATCGAGACCCTCCGGCAGGTCGGCGTCTGCGATGCGATCGCCGTGATGCGCGAGGGCCGACTGCTCGCCCGGTTCTCAGCCGGTGAGTTCGACGGCCTCGCCTCCACGTCAGCGTCGGACGCGGCGGACGCTGCGTACTCTGCGTACTCTGCGGACGCGACGACGCGACTGACCGACGACGAGTACATCGCGCAGTTCCTGCAGGAGGTCCGGTGATCGAGGCGAAGGGTTTGACCGTCTGCTACGACGGTGTCGAGGTGGTAAGCGACGTGGACGTCGACGTCCGTCCCGGCTCGATCACCGGTGTCCTCGGGCGGTCGGGCAGCGGCAAGACCACGCTGCTGCGGGCTCTCGCCGGCCTGGTCCGGCCCGCTCGCGGATCGGTCACGTACGACGGATCGGTCCGTCCGAGGCCGGGATCGATCGCCATGCTCGCGCAGCATCCGCGACAGGTGGCCGATCCCCGATGGACCCTGGCCCAGACCATCACCGAACCGGCGCGGATCGCCGGCAGGCGCGCCGAGCGCGACACCGCCGCCGCCGTCGCGGCGCAACGCGCCGGGCTCGCCCTCGATCTTCTCGACCGGTTCCCGCCACAAGTGAGCGACAGTCAGCTCCAGCGCGCCTGCCTGGCACGAGTGGTCGTGCAGCGTCCGGGATACCTGCTGTGCGACGAGCCGACGGCGATGCTCGACCCGATCTCGGCATGCGCCGTCGTCGAGGTGATCAGCGCGCTGGCGCGCGACGGGGTCGGCGTCGCACTCGTGAGCCACAGCCGCGCGCTCGTGCGAGCGCGCAGCCGATGCGTGCTGGACCTGTCGGACGACGCTGCGGGTCAGCTGCCGGCCGTCGGCCGGACCGACGTGGAACCCGTCACCGACTCGTCGTCGTTGTAGGCGCAGGCCCCCTGTTCCACCTCGTCCATGCGGTCCTCGTCGGCCGGGTCCACCCGCAGCCCGACCGTCCACTTGATGAGAAGCGCGATGATCAGCGTCAGGACGAACGAGTAGCCGATGACCGCCAGCAGTGCCACCACCTGGTGTCCGAGCAGTGCCCCGCCTCCCCCGAAGAACAGCCCGTCGTGGCCCGAGTCGTTGATCTCACGGCTGCCGAAGAAACCGACGGCGAGGGTGCCGAGAACGCCGCCGACGAAGTGGACGGCGATCACGTCGAGCGCGTCGTCGTATTTGAAGACGTCCTTGAGCCGCAGCGCCAGGTGGCAGACGGCGCCCGCCAGCACGCCGATGACCAACGCGCTGACGGTGCTGACGTATCCGGCCGCGGGAGTGATCGTCGCCAGTCCGGCGACGCCGCCGGTCACCGCGCCGAGCACGGTGGCCTTGCGGGTCAGGACCCATTCGATGAACAGCCAGACCACCAGTGCCGCCGCACCGGCGACGTGCGTGTTCAGCAGGGCCTGCGCGGCGAGCCCGTCGGCGCGCAGGCCGTCGCCCGCGTTGAACCCGAACCAGCCGAACCACAGGATTCCGGCGCCGACGATCACGAACGGGATCGAGTGCGGCAGCGGAGCGCGGTTCCCGAACACCTTCCGCCGGCCGAGCACCAGCAGCAACGCGACCACGGCGGCTCCCGCCGACGCGTGCACCACCATTCCGCCGCCCAGTCCTGCGCTCCGAGTTTCACCAGCCAGCCGCCCGGGTTCCACAGCCAGTGCGTGATCGGCGGGTACACCACCACCGACCAGGCGATCAGGAACACCACCCACCCGAAGGCCTTCAACCGGCCGACCACCGCGCCGGTGATCAGCGCGGGTGTGATGATCGCGAACATCATCTGGTAGGCGACGAAGGCGAGCGTCGGAATCGCCAGATGCGTCGCGGCGTCGACCACGTGACGCGGGTTGGTGGGCACCGACCCCAGATCCGAGAGCCCGAACAGTTCGAGATCGCCGGTGACCCCGCCCTTCGACGGCCCGAACGCCAGGGTGTATCCGATGACGACCCACGTGAGAGTGACGATTCCGATCGGCACGATGTTCTGCTGCATCATCGTCAGCACGTTCCGCTTGCTGACCATGCCCGCGTAGAACAGCGCCAGACCCGGTGTCATGAACAGCACCAGGGCCGCGCAGATCAGCACCCAGCCGGTGTCACCTGGACTCACTTCCAGGGACGCTCCGGCGGCCAGCACGCTCGCTGAAGGTTCAGACATTCACTCGTCTCCTCGGCTTGTCGGAGTCTGCAGGCTCCTCCTGCAGGGGGTTGGCGAAACCGCGGGCGGGGTGAGCCGCGGCCGTCGTCACTGCTGGCCCCGCCACGGTTGTGCGGGGCCGATCGGTGCACCGAGCACTTCCTCGCGCACGATCGACCAGAAGGCCCGGACCCGTTCGGTGACGGGCTGGCGCTCCACGCCGAGCACCTTGAAGATGAGTCCGCAGTCGCCGGGGAGCCGGCTAGCGCCGCTGTAGGCGCCGTCGATGAGGCCGGTCGGCACTCGGACCAGGATGGCCTCGGCGTGCTCGGGCGGGGTCAGCACGACAACGTTGCCGAAGACGTCGTAGCGCCCCATGGCGCCGGGATGGCGGATGGGGCTGCGCTGCGGTTCGATCAGGATCTTCTCGGTGAACAACCGCGTCCCGTCGGGGCGCCGCGCCTTCATCAGCGAGGAGAAGACGTCGTACCCGAAGACCTCGTCGGCGCGGTGGTGCTTGCGGCCGGACAGCACGATCTCCGAGGACAGCAGGGTCGCCGACTCGGCGATCTCGATGTCGCTCGTCACCACGTACCGCGAGTTGCGGTGCGGGATCGTCGAACCCGGGAGGTACTCGACGTAGGCCCCGTCGCCGAGCACGAAGGTCTGCGCGTGCACGGCGTAGTTGGCGTCCATCTGCTGCACCTTGGTGGCCGACTGGGTGGTGATGTGGACGCGCGTATCGGTCTCGGCCACGACGTCGACCGACAGGCGGTCGCCCTGCACCACTCCGCCGGAGGTGGAGACGATGCAGACGCACGCCATGTCGGGGACGGCCTCGTCCCAGTACAGGGCCTGCTGCACCAGCAGCGGCGTCTGGCGGTACAGGTCGGCGAGAACGGTTCTGCCACGCCGTTGTTCGAATCGCATTCGCAACGCACCGATCTTTCCGGGGGTGCCCACCCGGGCCTGTCTGGGCTGATCCTGGTAGATCGCCAGCTCGGGCAGGTCCACGGCGCCCACGGCCTCGGTCAGCCGCCGACGGAGTCGAAGAGGACTCCGTGGGCGATCAGGTCGACGACCTCTTCGACACCCTCTCCGGTCTTGCAGTTGGTGAACACGAAGGGCTTACCGTTGCGCTGCGCGGCCGAATCGCGTTCCATCACCGACAGATCCGCGCCGACGTACGGCGCCAGATCGGTCTTGTTGATGACGAGGATGTCCGACTGCGCGATGCCCGGACCGTTCTTGCGCGGGATCTTGTCGCCGGCGGCCACGTCGATCACGTAGATGAAGAAGTCGACGAGGGCCGGGCTGAAGGTGAGCGTCAGGTTGTCGCCGCCGCTCTCGATGAACACGATGTCGGCGTCGGGGAAGGTCGCCTCCATCTCCTCGACCGCGGCCAGGTTCATGCTCGGGTCCTCCCGCACCGCGGTGTGCGGGCACGCGCCGGTCTCGACGCCGACGATCCGCTCCTCGATGAGCACCCCTTTGAGCGCCTTCTGCACGTGCTTGGCGTCCTCGGTGGTGACGACGTCGTTGGTGATGATCAGCACGCTGGTGCCGCGCTCCACGAAGTGCGGCGTGATCGCCTCCAGCAGTGCCGTCTTGCCCGAGCCGACGGGTCCGCCGACGCCGATGCGAGTGGTCTTCTTCATTGGGTCCTCAATTCATGAACATGCGTACGTGCGATCGGACGTGGATCGACGCGAAGATGTCGAGCATGGGAGCGAACGTGGACATGTCGTCCAAGCTCAGGTCTTTCACCGCGTGGTAGTCCTCGTCGGCGGTCGCGCCGACATCGAAGAGGATCTGCTGGGTGTCCATGTGGTCCACGCGAACCACCCGCAGCGCCGCTCCCACCACGGTCGCGGCGACGCCGTACTGGTGGATGCCGAACGACTCCTGTTCGCCGGCACCGATTTCGGCGAGCACCAGGGCCCGGGTGGCGGGATAGGTGCCGGGCACCTCGCCCGATTTGATCCGCTCGAGCCAGTCGGCGATCGGCGCCGACTCCGGCGCCAGACGGAGTCCCAGTTCGGCGAGCTTGCGGCCCATCCGCGTCACCATGACGCGGCCCTCCTCGTTGAGCTTGCGCTCGATCACCGCGAAGTCGGCATCCGCGAGCCCCGCGTCGTCGCAGGCGAGCGCGGCGCGGTGCGCGTGCAGCACGGCGATGCCGTCGCAGGACGCTCCCTGCTTCACGCACACCTGCACGAACTGCCGCAGGCTCTCGGCGTCGGTGACCAGGCCTTCGGCGACGGCCGTCTCCAGGCCGTTGGAGAAGGAGAACGAGCCGACCGGCAGCATCGTGTCGGAGAACTGCATCGCCCGCATGAAGCGGGTGATGTCGGGGACGGCGCCGGTCTCGGTCACGTCAGTGGTCGTCACCGGCGTGGCCGTGCGGATGCGTGTGGGTGTGGCCCCCGCCCTCGCGGGCCGCACCGCCGAACAGCCGTCGAGCCTCGTGCGGCGCGATGTACGGGATCACCTCGGCGCCGGGGATGAACCGGTGCACCACGCCCTCGAGTGCGTGCGTGCGCATCACCGAGTTCATCACCGGCTGCGCGACGGTGAGCGGCACGTACACCTTGACGCCCTTGACCACGGCGGGCCAGTGCGGGTTGCCGATCGCATGCCCCAGCTCCAGACAGGTCTGGATCACGGTGTTCTCGTCGCGTCCAGCCACCTGGCTCAGGTCCACCTCCATCACGTCCTGAAGGGTGATCCGGGCGATGATCGCGGTCTTTGCGTCCTCGTCGTATTCGAGCACGTCGCCGTCGCGGAGCTGCACGCCGCGGTCCAGCGACACGGCCACCTCGTCGCCGTTGGCGGTGGTCCGCCGCAGCCGCGACTTCTGCGCCTCCCACTGGTCGAGGAAGACGTAGTCGCAGTCGGCGTCGGCCAACCGCGCCTTCCATTCGTCGTCGTGCTCGTTGCCGAGAATCGACTCCACGACGTTGAGCCCGGTCGCCGGACTTTTCATGAAGAGTTGCCTCCGTAATACGGTCGGTAGCGGGTGCGGTCAGCTGATGAAGTTCAGCTGAAGAAGTACAGCTGGTTGAGACTGATGTGGGTGGCCGGTTCGACGTACGCGTGCTCGCCGTCGACGGTGACCGCGAAGGTCTCGGGATTCACCTCGATGTCGGGTATGTAGTCGTTGCGGACCATGTTGTCCTTGCTGATCTCACGGGTGTCCTGGACGGGGATCACCTGGCGTTCGAGTCCGTACCGTTCGGCGATCCCCGACTCGTACGCCGCCTTGGAGACGAAGGTCGCGGACGTCTCCTGCAGGGTCTTCCCGTAGGCGCCGTACATCGGGCGGTACATCACCGGCTGCGGGGTCGGCAGGGACGCGTTCGGATCACCCATCGCATGCCAGTTGATCACTCCGCCCTTGATGACGGTGCGGGGCTTGGCGCCGAAGAAGGCCGGCTCCCACAGCACCAGGTCGGCCATCTTGCCCGGGGCGATCGAACCGACCGAGTGGGCCAGACCGAAGGTGATCGCCGGATTGATCGTCACCTTGGCGACGTAGCGGAGCACGCGGAAGTTGTCGTTGCCCGGCGCGTCCTCGGGCAGCTTGCCGCGGGACCGCTTCATCGCATCGGCCATCTGAACGGTGCGCAGCCAGTTCTCGCCGATCCGGCCCATCGCCTGCGAGTCGCTCGACACGATCGAGATGACGCCCATGTCGTGCAGCACGTTCTCGGCGCCGATCGTCTCGGCGCGGACGCGGCTCTCGGCGAAGGCGACGTCGGACGGCGCCAGCGGATTCAGGTTGTGGCAGACCATGATCATGTCGAACAGCTCCGCCTGCGAGTTGATCCCGTAGGGCAGCGTCGGGTTGGTGGACGCGGGCAACACATTGCGTTCCGCGGTCACGCGGAGCAGGTCGGGCGCGTGACCGCCACCCGCGCCCTCCGAGTGATAGGTGTGAATCGTCCGGCCGTCGAATGCGGCGATGGTGTCCTCGACGTAGCCGGCCTCGTTCAGCGTGTCGGTGTGGATCGCCACCTGGATGTCGTAATCGTCGGCGACGGCCAGCGCCGTCTTGATCGCCTCCGGTGTGGAACCCCAGTCCTCGTGGATCTTGAGACCGCCCGCCCCGGCGAGCAGCTGCTCCTCGATCGGCGGACGCCGCGACGAGTTGCCCTTGCCGCAGTGCAGGACATTCACCGGCAGACCTTCGTTGGCCTTGAGCATCATCTCCAGATTCCATGCGCCGGAGGTGATCGTGGTGCCGTTGGTTCCGTCGGTGGGACCGACGCCGCCGCCGATCAGCGTGGTGATGCCGCCGGACAGTGCGGTGTACGACTGCTGCGGCGAGATCATGTGGACGTGCGAGTCGAGGCCCGCCGCGGTGAGGATCAACTGCTCGCCGGAGATCGCATCGGTGGCCGGCCCGGTGATCAGGCCCGGCGTGACTCCGTGCATGGTGGACGCGTTGCCCGCCTTGCCGATACCGGCGATCTTGCCGTCCTTGATACCGACGTCGGCCTTCACCACGCCCAGTTCGGCGTCGATGATGACGACGTTGGTGATGACGATGTCGAGGGCGCCGGTGTCGCTCGTCGACGACGGGTCCTGGCCCATACCGTCGCGCAGCGTCTTGCCTCCGCCGTAGATGGCTTCGTCTCCGATGACCCGGAGGTCCTTCTCCACCTCGACGTACAGATCGGTGTTGCCGAGGCGGATCTTGTCGCCGGCGACCGGACCGAAGAGTCCCGAGTAATCCTTCCGAGAAATGCTGGTCATCACTTGTCCTCAATTTCTGACGTACGGGCTTGTGCGGGCTGTGGCGCGGACTTGAAGCCTCGCTGCTCGAGCAGGTCCACCACGTGCTGATAGCGCGGCCGGTAGACGTCGCGCACCGGAGCCCAGCCGTTGACGATGCCGTTGAACCCGTACACCCGGCTCTTGCCGGCGAACGGAACCAGCGTCACGTCCTGTTCGTCGCCCGGCTCGAATCGCACCGCGGTGCCCGCCGGAATGTCCAGGCGCCATCCGAAGGTGGCGGGCCGATCGAACTCGAGTGCCCGGTTCGCCTCCGTGAAGTGGAAGTGTGATCCGACCTGGACCGGCCGGTCACCGGTGTTGCGCACGGTGATCTTCTGTCGGGGCCGCCCGACGTTGAGCTCGATCGGCTCGTCCCGCAGGACGTACCCGCCCACCGGGACTCCCGAGGGCACCCCATCGTCGTTCGTCGAATTCTCCGAGGCCATGCTGCGCTACCCTTCGTAAGCTCGCCGAGTGGTGGTCAACGAATCGGATTGTGGACCGTCACGAGACGGGTGCCGTCGGTGAACACGGCTTCCACTCGGACCTTGGTGATCATGTCGCCGACGCCTTCCATCACGTCGTCGACGGTGAGGACGTTGGCGGCCTCGCTCATGACCTGTTCGACGGTCTTGCCGTCGCGAGCGCCCTCGAGTGCGGCGGCGGTGATGATCGCGACTGACTCGGGGTGGTTCAGTTTGAGCCCGCGGGCTTTTCGACGTTCGGCCACCATCGCGAGATTCAGAATCGTCAGCTTGTCGAGCTCACGCGGCGTCAAATGCATGCCATCCCCTTGAAAGACATCGAGCGGTGATCCCGCCGCCGTCTCCGCACGGAAGACCGCGGTGTGACTCATGTGATTTGAACTAGCACCGGCTCCGACTCGCCGCTGAGTTCTGGACAACTCGCCCGAAGACCGGCGCACGGTAGCACCCGATGGCGCGGAATGTGTTCCAGATCAGTGGATTTCGGCCGTCCGAATGGTCACGCCACTTTCCGGCGTCGACGACCCCACTCGGCGATAAGACCTCGCCGTCAACCGTAGGTGCGGCGCACGGCGTCCGACTCGGTCGGCAGCGGCTGATCAGGGCACTTCTCGAGAACCCGGGAGATCGCGTCCTTCTCGGCGCCGGTGACCCACAGGCGGTACTTGAGTTTGACCGCCACCTGCCGCGCCACGTATGCGCAGCGAAAGCTCTTGTTCGGCACGAGCCAGGACGCCGCGTCCGAGTCGGACTTGGCGGAGTTGGGGGCGCGCGTCGAGGCGATCAGGTTCAGCGGATCGTTCGAGAAGGCGATCCGCTCGGCCCGGCTCAACTGCTGTGCGCCCTTCTGCCACCCGTCGCCCAGGCTCACGACGTGGTCGATCGGCACCAATGCCGATGTCTTGTTCCCGCGCACGAATTCGACCACCGAGCCGGTGTACGGGTCGTGCAGAGTCCCTGACTGCACCACGCACGGCGGCACGCGGGGCGAGGTGCCGCGGACCTTGCACGTCACATCGGTCAGATCGCGGGAGAGGATGTCCTCCCGCGTACTCAGCCCGTTGCGACCCCAGGCGGCGGTTTGGTCGTCGGTCCATGCCGGACCGAACTCGGCGCGCGCGTACCCCGTCTTCGGCGCCCGCCCCTTGACCGCGAGTCGCGCCAGCCCGGCCCGCGCCGTCCCCACGGGAGCGGGCGCCTGCGTCTCCGGCTCGACGGCCCCGGACGGGGACACCGGTACGGGAACGTGCGAGCGCGTCACCGAGGGAGTTGCCGGAGCCTGCGCGGCGGGCGCGGGCAGCGAGCATCCGGACACCAGGCCGGCGACGAGCGCTCCGGAGGCGACTGCCAGAGCTGTCCGTCGCGGCCTCCTCGTCATTCCCACATGCGCGAGAGTAGACGGCGCCTCGGACACCGGAACCAGCGAGTCTCGACTGCCACTCAAGACTTCCCCGGCGCCCCGTGCGTTAACCAGAAGTGAGGTCAGGTTAACTTCGGGTGTCCGGATCTCCGCGGAGCGCGGCGCGCACCAGATATTCACAGCAAACCCGCAGGTAAAACGCACTTTCTTTCATGCACGAACGGCACTGTGTTCGTAGCCACCACCGCAGGTGAATGTGATTCGGGTCTGCATAGAGATACCGATTCGACCGGTTGTGTAACGATTTTCTGGCATCGCCCGATGCGGCCAACTCCTACCGAAAGGCGAACACATGTTCCCCGCTCTGACCCAGTTCTTCAACGACTTCACCGTCTTCGGCGGCGACCTCCTGCACGTCGCCATCACCATCGGTTTCGGCGGATAGGCCACCGTTGGACGCCGGTACGCGGCCCCTCGACGCAGGGGCTTTGCGTACCGGCGTTCGCGTCCTGTTAGACTGATCTCCGGTCGTCGGCAAGACGCTCAGGGGCTATGGCGCAGTTGGTAGCGCGACTCGTTCGCATCGAGTAGGTCAGGGGTTCGATTCCCCTTAGCTCCACAGAAGTGAGGCCAGGTCAGAGGAAATCCTCGACCTGGCCTCACTCGTTCTCACGGCCGCATCCCCGGAAGCGCTTCCGCCAACAGACGAGCGATGAGAAGACGGCGCACGCCACCGCCACGCTGATCGGCACCGCCCACGCGATCACGCCGAGACCAGCCAAGATCAGCAGCATCACCAGGGGCACGAACAGCGGGAGGAGCGAGCCCGCACCGGGCCACGAGCTCATGAGCCGTCGCCGGCGGCGGCGTCGGGTAGGTGGACGCGCCGCGCGTGATCGACGAACTCCGCCAACGCACGCCACGGGTCCGCTACCTGTGCGGCCCCCCGACATGCCCGCAGGATCATCCCGCCACGCGCCGCGCACTGCGGCGCTGATCTCAGCGTCATCACCCGTGACCTGTACGGAGAGTTCTTCCATCCGGCTCACGAGCTTCTGCACGCGCGGGTCGTCGGCGGTCGCACCGGACAGGCGCAATTCCTCGACTCGTCGGTACAGATGAGGCCATTCGATCTCGGTCCGGTAGGCCAGGCCCGGACCGGTCTCCGCCGCTGCGGCAGCGAGGCGCTCGCGTTGCTCCCCGTTCAAGTGGCGGTCGAGCACCTCGCCCGCGCCGGTGCGAGCCGCTCGCATGAGCCGCAGCATCTCCGCAGGGTCGACGCACTCGACACTGGCGTCCCCGGCGGCGACCACTGCGGCCAGTCGTTCCCGCAACCGGCCCAGAGCGATCAGTTCCGCATCGACGCGCCGGAGTTGATCAGACAGCACCCGTAGCGGGGCGAGCCATCTCGTCCCAGTGATGCAGGGTCCGCACCGTCAGTCCGCTCGTCTCCGCGACCTGACCGGCGCTCCACCGCTTCGACACGTTCGCCATGTCTCCACCATGCAACCTCACGTCGCGTGAGGTGCAAGCCGCGCGAGACACACCGCGCGTGAGCTCCACCCCGAACTCCGGAAATCGGACGCTACCTGCGGTTTCGTGTCTCACCTCACAAACTGGGCGAGGCGCCGTCGTTGACCTGCAATATCACCGAACTACTACAAAGCACCATAGGCGCTTGGTAACGACCTAATAACGGTATCGCGACGAACTCATGTACGTTCGTCCGCAGTCCTCGAACAGCCGCCGTTCGCGGCCCGAATCGCCTGCGTGGCCGGCTGTCGAGAGGAAGCCACCCTCCCCGACACCAAGGTCTGACCATGCATCCGAATCGCAAACCGCTGAAGTCCGCCCTGCTCGTCGCGGCCGGCCTGGTTCCGGTCACCGGAGCCCTGATGGGCGTGACGTCGAGTTCCCCGGACCGCGTGGCATCCTCCGACCACGCCGCGGCCTCGACGCCCATCCGTGCCGAGGCCGACCCCCGTCCGGCACCGTCGACCACCCAGACCCCAGTCCGGCCGGTCGCCGCCACACGGCACGCCACCCCTCCCGCACCCGCGCTGCCCGCCTCGGTGACGACCGGCGTGATCCCGCGCATCAACTTCGAGGCCTACCGCTCGGCTGCGGCCACGATGGCCAAGACCACGCCCCGATGCCATATCGATTGGAAGCTGATCGCAGGAATCGGCCGGGTGGAGTCGCAGCACGCCAACTTCGGTGACGCCGACTCGCGCGGCCAGTTGCGGCATCCGATATACGGCCCCGTCCTCGACGGCTCGCTCGCCGGCAACCAGGTCATCGCCGACACCGATGGCGGACGCCTCGACGGCAACGCGCAGTACGACCGCGCCGTCGGACCGACCCAGTTCCTCCCCGCGACGTGGGAACACTATGCGGCCGACGGCAACGGCGACGGCAAGACCGACCCGCAGAACCTCTTCGACGCGGCACTGACGACGGCGCGCTACCTCTGCGACGAGAACCTGGACCTGGCCGATCCGGCCGGGCAGAGCCGCGCCGTCCTGCGATACAACAACTCCGCCGAGTACGTCAGCAACGTCCTCGGATTCGCGCGGAGTTACTGAGCGCGCCATTCCACCGCGCGCGTCCGTTCACGCGACGCCGTTCTGTCGTCCGACTAGACGACTTAAGCCGGTTTGTCCGACCCTTCGCATACCATCCCGGATGTCCGACTGAGGGGTTTCATCCCTCAGGCAACACCTTTCACAGGAGTCCGAGATGACAAACCCCGAGTCGCAGCCTCAGCAGCCGAATCCGTACGGTCAGCAGCCGAATCCTTACGGTCAGCCGTACCCGTACGCCCCGCAGCCGCCGGCGAAGAAGCGAAAGAAGTGGCCGTGGATCGTCGGCGGACTGGTGGTGCTGTTCATCGCCGTGATCGCGGGCTGCTCAGCAATGGTCGGCGGCGTCGCGAATGAGATCGACAAGGCCGCGAACAGCACCGCCACCGTCACCTACCGGGTTACCGGCGGGGGTACCGCGTCGGTGACCTACAGCGACAAGGACTTCAACATGGCCCAGGACACCGCAGCGCAGCTGCCCTGGACCAAGGACGTGACCCTGCAGGGGTTCGGCAAGATCGCCAGCCTCACCGCCACGAACGACTTCGAGGCCGACGCGAGCCAGACGATCACCTGCGAGATCCTGGTGAACGGCCAGGTGAAGAACACCCAGACCAGCAAGGGTCCGGCGGCCACCGCGAACTGCACCTACAGCGTTCCCACCGAGGAGAGCCAGCCGAGCAGCTAATCGCCCGGGTTGTCCGCAGGTCCCGTCGCCATGACGGGACCTGCACGCCCCGGCCCACGACGATAAGCTCAGCGGCATGGCGCTCAGTGATACAGAGGTCGCGACGGTCCTCGACCGCGCGATCGCGACGATCGACCCGATGCTCGACGTGCTCATCACCGCCGATCCGCTGGACCTGAAGCCTCGGACGCACGCCTTCCAGAATCCACGGAACTGCCTCGACCGCAGTGCCGTCGCAGCGTCCGGCGTTCTCAACGTCCTCGACTGGCCGGGTACCGCCGGATGGGACGATCTGCCACTGCGCGACCGCGCCGACTGGTGGGTCTCCCGCATCGGTCTGGTGACGACCGGCGGCGTCGCGTTCCCCAGCATCTTCGGTCCCTGGACCAAGAAGCTGCCGATGTCCGATTACCTGGGATTCGCCAGCCAGGCGCTGGTGCTGCGTGCGGTGAGCCGTGAGTACGGCGTGGTGTCACGCGACGCCGCAGTCGCGATGCTCGCATCGATCCTGTTCGGCCGGAACCTCGATGTCCGACTCGAATCCCCTGCCGACGCCGAACCCTTCGACGACGGTTCGACCCGCCGAGAGAAGGCGTTCGTGTCCCGGCTGTGGAGCGTTGGCCGCACCCTTCACGACCTGTCCCGGTCGCTCGGCGATCGACCGGGCTCTCCACGCCTGTTGAGCTGGCTGGGCTGGATCCCGTTCGTCGGCGGCGCCGCGAGCTATCTCGGTGAACTCATCGCACTTCGCCGCGCTGCCAAACTGTGCAGGGAATGGGTGGTCGCCCACCCCGACACGATCAGCACCGGCGAGCAGCCCTGACAGCGTGCATCTCGCGCAAGACTCCTACGACTCCTCGTCGTCCTGAGAATCGGCCGCCGCGTTGCGCGCGGCGGCGATCTCCAGCGCACGACGCGCCGTCGCCTCATCCGGATAGGGCCCCATCCGATTGAATACGTTGCCGATCTTTCCCTGCGTCACGTTGCCCGTGGAGAGATCGAAGTACCACTGGTCGTCGTCGCTCATGTCTCCAGCCTAGGGCGAATCATGCCGCACGGCAGCGTTACACAGCCGTTCGACGGAACTGCGGGCTGTCGTGATCATCGCCGGCGCTGTCGTCGTACTCGGACTGGTAGGCGAAGTCGTAAGTCGGGAGATGGTCGAAGGCCGGGTCCTCGTCGTCGATCTCGAGGACGATCGCTCCGCCGGGCCGGCGGAGGCGTGCGGGCGGCTCCACGTAGGTGGGTTCGGCTCGACGAGACTGCAGCCGCTCGTCCTCCAACCGCTGACGTCGGCGGCGAGCCGCACGCTGAGCAGCTCGCGCGTGCTCCTCACGCACCGTTCTGCGCAGGAACACCAGGTACAGCGAGAACACCGCGACCATCGCGACCGCGGCGATGATCCCCCACGGCCGGAAGACGAATGCGCCGACGATAGATCCGATCGTGAGCACTGCCAGGATGAGGACCATCCGCTGCCGTTCGCGGTACTGCATCCGCTCACGTTCGGCCACATGGTCCGGTCCGCGCCCGCCGCGACCGCGCAGTTCGCGCGCCGTCGGAGCAGACCCCGCGTCGTCGTCCAGGACGGAGCCGAACTCGCCCGCCGCCGCTGCATCGTCGTCATCGTCCTGCGCGTACTCGTCCTGCGCGTACTCGCTCTCGTCGTCCTCGGCGTCGTACTCGTCGTACTCGTACGCGTCCTGGTCGTCCTCGGCGTGCTCCTCGTACTGGTCTTCCTCGAACACCTCGCCGTCGTTCGCCTCGTCGTATGCCTCGTCCACCGGGATCTGATCCGCGTCACGCGCGGCCTGTGCCTCGTCGAGGTCGACCACGTCCGCTACAACCACCGGGATCTGGTCGGTCATCTCGACCGCCGACAGGACGTCCACATCCGGCCCCGCCTCAGACTCCGCCTCAGGCTCCTCGGCAGACTCTTCGGCGTCGACCATCTCGGCGTCGTCCAGTCCATCCAGGTCGGCGTCGTCGAGTTCGACATCGACCACATCGTCGTCCTCGGTCTCCGCCGGTGTCTGGTCTCCGGCTTCGTCGACGAGCTCCGCGTCGACGGTCTCGATGACCCCCGAATCGGCCTCCAGACGGTCGACGTCGTCATCCCGATCGTCGACTGCCGCATCCGCTTCGTCCGCCGCTTGCGTCGCGGAAACGGCCGTGACGTCGGCCTTGCGCTGCGCGGCCTTCGCCTGTTCGGCGGCCTTCGCGGCTGCGCGCTGGGCGGCGCGCGCCCGAGCCGCGGTCCTGCTCGACGTCCGCCGACTCGAGCCGCCACGGTGCACCAGGCGGGTGTTCGCAGCCGCTTCGGTTGTCTTGCGGGCCTGAGGCCGACCGCGCAGCACCATGGGGACCAGCACGAACAGCCAAACTGCGATCAGGGTCACCCACAGCACAGAAGTCGGCATGACCGGCAGCTCCTTTCCGGGTCGAGCGACGAGTATCCACTCCACAGGGTAGGAACCGTCCGACGGCGTGCGGCTCAGGCGCGCCGGGGAACTTCCATTTCTCAGCGAACGATCAGCACCTCAGACGGCGTGGGCGCGACCGGCGCGGATCAGTGTGTCGACCGCGCTCCCCGACACCTCGTCGACGGTGAGCCCGAACAGCAGATGGTCGCGCCACCGCGCGTTCACATCCATGTACCGCTTCAACAATCCCTCGCGACGGAAGCCGATCTTGGTCAGCACCGCCTGCGACGCCGCGTTCTCCGGCTGCACGGTGGCTTCCAGCCGGTGCAGTCCGACCGGCCCGAAGGCGTGATCGACACCCAGCGCCACGGCGGCCGAGGCCACGCCACCGCCCGCCACGTCGGAATCGACCCAGTACCCGATCCACGCGCTGCGCACCGCCCCGCGCTGAACGTTGCCGATGGTCAGCTGCCCGGCGTATCGCCCGTCCACCTCGATCACGAAGGGCAGCACCGTTCCGCGCTTGGCCTCGGACTTCAGGAGCGAGAACAGCGGCGCCCAGGACGACGGCTGGTGGCGCGCGTCCCACGGCCCCTGGCCGGTCGGTTCCCACGGAAGCAGGTCGTTCTGGTTTTTGATCCGCAGTCGACTCCACTCGCCCGCATCACGCATCCGGATCGGGCGCACGCGAACCACACCGGACTTGACCCGGACGGGTCCCAGCTCCGCCGGCCAACCCGGGCTCCGCGGCGAATCGACCAACCACCTCAGCACAGGGCGATTGTAGTCAGGCGGCCCGGCCCGCTATCCGCGCTGCGCCAAGAACATGACATCGACGTGATCACCGGTCCGCAGTTCTTCGACGTCCTCGTCCACCACGATCAGGCAGTTGGCCTCGGCCAACTCCGCCAGCAGATGGGAGGCGCCGCTCTCCGACTCGCCGATCACCTGGACGAGATACTCCCCGGACCGCTCGTCGCGCATCAGCTGGCCGCGCAGGAATCCGCGCCGGCCCTCCACCGACAGAATCGGGCCGATCGTCCGTGCCGTCACCATGCGCCGCATCGGCTGCCGTTTGCCGAGGGCGATGCGGATGAGGGGCCGGACCATCACTTCGAAGGTGACGAGCGCGCTGACCGGGTTGGCGGGCAGCAGGAAGGTGGGGATCTCGTCCCGCCCGAGCCGTCCGAAGCCCTGCACCGATCCCGGATGCATTGCCACACGCCCGATCTCGAGGTCGCCGAGATCGGCGAGCGCCTCGCCCACGGCGCGCGACGCGGCCCCGCCGATCGATCCGCAGATCACCACGATCTCCGACCGGATCAGCTGGGCCTCCACGGCTTCGCGCAGGCGGGCGGGGTCGCGCTCGGCGATCCCGACGCGGTGCACGTCGGCGCCGGCGTCGCGCGCGGCGGCCGCGAGGGAATAGCTGTTGATGTCGAAGACCTGCCCGGCACCGGGTTTCCGATCGATGTCGACCAGTTCGTTGCCGACGGCGATCACCGAGACCCGCGGTCGCGGATGCACCAGGACCCGCGACCGTCCGACCGCGGCCAGCAGACCGACCTGCGCGGGGCCGATCACCGCGCCCGCGCTGACCGCGACGTCACCGGGACGGACGTCGTCGCCGGTGCGCCGGACGTAGTCGCCGCTGTCGACGGCGTGCCCGACCATCACCCGCGATTCGCCCCCGTCGGTCCATCTGACCGGCACGACCGCGTCGGCCAGCGTGGGCATCGGCGCTCCGGTCTCGACCCGGACCGCCTGTCCCGGCTGCAGCCGGGTCGGGGTGCGCGAACCCGCGGTCACGTCTCCGACCACCGGGAGATGCACCACGAGCCGGCCGCTGTCGTCGAGTTCCTCCACCTCGATCCCGTCCGCGTTCAGCTCGGTCACATCGTCGGGGGCGGGAGCGCCGGCCGGCGCCACATCCACCGCGCGCACCGCGTAACCGTCGACGGCGGCTTGATCGAAACCGGGCAGCGGGTCGGAGGTGACGACCTCCTCCGCGCACAGCAGGCCCTCGGCCTCGGAGATGGCCACCTGCACCGGTCGCGGTGCGACCACCGAAGCCGTCACGAGGCTCAAATGGTCCTCGACCGAGCGCATAGTTCTCCTCACGTCCCCCGAGTGGTCTCAGATCGGTGCGCGCCGACCGCTCGCACGACCGGGCAACGCGCAGTTCGAGGCTAACGGCCCGCTCCGCGCAGAGCCCGCAGGCGCGCTGAACACAGCGAGATCGGTCAGTCGTCGGCGAGCCGTCGAACCAGCCATTCCCGCAGCTCCGGACCGTAGTCGTCACGGTCGAGAGCGAAGTCGACGGCGGCCTTCAGGTATCCGCCGGGATTCCCGAGATCGTGCCGGCTGCCCTCGTGGACCACGACATGGACGGGCTCGCCCCACTCGATCAACAACGCGATCGCATCCGTCAGCTGGAGTTCGCCGCCCGCGCCCGGCTCGATGGTGCGCAACGCGTCGAAGATCTTGCGGTCGAGGATGTACCGGCCCGCCGCCGCCAGATTCGAGGGAGCTTCCGCTGCGGGCGGCTTCTCGACCATGCCGCGCACCCGCTTGACCTCCGGATCGTCGGCGACCTCCTCGACGTCGAATACGCCGTACGCGCTGATCTTCTCCCCGGGCACCTCGATCGCGCACAGGACGCTGCCGCCGTACCGAGCGTGTGCGGCCGCCATCCGGCCGAGGACTCCGCCGGGCAGCACCAGATCGTCGGGCAGCAGCACCGCGATCGCATCCTCGTCGTCAGCCAGTTCCGGTTCCACGCAGCCGACGGCGTGGCCGAGGCCGAGCGGGCGGTCCTGCACTACCGAGTCCACCTCCAGCAGCGACGGGGCGTTCCGCACCTTGGCGAGCATCGCCTCCTTGCCGCGCTTGGCGAGGCGGCCCTCGAGGACCAGGTCTTCGACGAAGTGCGCGACCACACCGTCTTTACCCGGCGAGGTGACGATCAGCAGCCGCTCGGCACCCGCCGACTTCGCCTCTTCGGCCACCAACTCGATGCCGGGGGTGTCGACGATGGGCAGCAGTTCCTTCGGCACCGTCTTGGTGGCCGGCAGAAACCTGGTGCCGAGACCGGCCGCGGGAACGACGGCGGTGTACGGGATGGGCGGCGCATGCATCACGGCGCGCCGGCCTGACGGTCGAGCGGAGGTGTCGGACATGTGCCTCAGCGTAATGGCCGTTTCTGGCAGGATCGGACGTGAGTCTCTGAAAGGGAGCCATGAGCACCGAAAAGTCCGACATGCGGCGCCGCGTCCTCGATGCCAGGTCCCGGATGTCGCCCTTCGTTCTCGCCCAGTGCAATGCGGAACTCGCCGAATGGATGTATCGGTTGCCCGTCGAACTCGCCGCGGGCGACACGGTCGCAGCATACGTCGCCACCCGCGCCGAACCCGGCGGGACGGCGATGCTCGACGCGCTGCTCGATCAGGGGCTGCGGGTGCTGCTTCCGATCGTCCCCGAGGGCGATCCGGCACGACTGCAGTGGGGCGAGTACCGCGGCGAGAGCTCACTGACTCAGGGCCGGTGGCGCCTACTCGAACCTCAGGGCTACCGGCTCGATCCGGATGTGCTGCACGACGCCGCCCTCATCCTGGTCCCGGCGGTGGCCGCCGACCGCACCGGCGCGCGGCTCGGCCGGGGTGCCGGCTATTACGACCGCACCCTCGCCGCCGTGGAGGCGCCGGTGGTGGCCGTGGTGCACGATGCCGAGTTGTTCGACGACGGCGTCCCGCACGAGGCCAACGACGTCCCGATGGACTGGGTGCTGACCCCGGGCGGCGGATTCAGCCGCGTGTCACCGGGCTGATCGGACATTTGCGCGGAGCGACCCGCGCGAGCCCGTGTCAGGCGGAGGCTGCCGCCGGTGCCGCCGCGGCGCTCGTCCCGGAGGCCGAACCGCTCGTCGACGAGTCGGACGACGACGAGGTCGAGCCGGAGTCGCTGGAGGAGGAATTGGCCGCCACCGATCCGCCCGAGCGAGAGTCGGTGCGGTAGAAACCGCTGCCCTTGAAGACGATGCCGACCGAATTGAAGAGCTTGCGCAAGCGGCCGCTGCACTGCGGGCACTCGGTCAGCGAGTCGTCAGAGAACGCCTGCTGGATGTCGAACTTGTTGTCGCACTCAGTGCACGCGTAGCTGTAGGTGGGCACGGAAACCTCCGAAGGTCGAGAACTCGTTGTCTAGTGTAAACCGAATCTGGCACTCAATCATTCCGAGTGCCAGCGACGGTGCGGATCGAGTGCTTTCGGCCTAGTCGTCCAGCTCGACGGCGGCCTCGCCGTTCACGCGCGCATGCCGCACGTCCCACCGGAGCAACGCACCGCCGAGGACGGCCGCGACCAGCGAACCGAGCAGGATCCCCACCTTCGCCGCGGGTTGGTGATCCGCGGGGAGACCGGTGGCGTCGGAGAACGACAGTTCGGCGATCAGCAGTGCGACTGTGAAGCCGATACCTGTCAGCAGTCCCACGGGCACGAGGCTGCGCACAGAGATGCCCTCCGCGAGACGCAGCGGCGTCAGCCGTGTCACCAGGAAGGTGGTGACCACCACTCCGAGCACTTTGCCGACCACGAGACCGCAGAACACGCCGATGCTCACCGGCTGCACGATGTGCCCCACCCCGATGACCGTCACACCCGCAGAGGCGAACGCGAACAACGGCAGGGCGATGCCCGCCGAGATCGGCGCCACGGTCTCCGCGAACGATTCGGTGCGCGGGTGACGCTCGTCGAATACCAGAGCGGCGGGGACCGCGAAACCGAGGAGGACGCCGGCCACGGTGGAATGGACACCGGACGCGTGGACGAATCCCCACGCGGCCAGCCCCAGCGGCGCCAGAATCCACCAGTGCGTGCGACGCAATCTCACCGCGAACCCGAAGGCCACGACGCAGACCAGCCCGATCGCGAGCATCACGAAGTCGATGGTCTCGGTGTAGACCGTGGCGATCACGATGATTCCGAGCAGGTCGTCGACCACCGCGAGTGTCATCAGGAAGACGCGCAGCGCGCTGGGCAGTCCTGCGCCGAAGATCGCGAACACCGCCAGCGCGAAGGCGATGTCGGTAGCGGTCGGCGTCGCCCACCCGCGCAGCGCCTCGGGATCGTTGGTGGCGACGATCGCCACATAGATGAGTGCGGGAACCACCATCCCGCCCACCGCCGCCGCCACGGGCACACCGGCGCGGCGCGGGTCACGCAGACTGCCTGCGACGAATTCGTGCTTGAGTTCGAGCCCGACGACGAAGAAGAAGATCGCGAGCAGACCGTCGGCCGCCCACTCGGCCAGCGACAGGTCGAGATGAAGCGACGCCGGCCCCACCACGGTTTCCAGCATCGAGTGATACCCCTCGCGCCACGGCGAGTTCGCGAGGGCGAAGCCGAGCAGTGCGGCGACCAGAAGAACCGCGCCGCCCTGGATGTCACCGCTGATCCAGCCCTTCCACGCCTGTCGCCGCGACGATCCCTGATCGGTCCCCGAGTCGGTCGTCGATGGGCCGTAGACCCCGTGATCGCTCATGTACACATCTTTGCAGACACCGAATCTGTGGAAATCGTTGTCGAGCGAGCGTGCGCATCCACAATCGGCGAATTGCCCACGACCGGCGGCGCCACCCAGCGGACTGTTGAGGTATGACGATTTCGCATCGCCCCGGCCACCTCTCACCGAGCGCGTTGTCTCGGGTGCAGGCCATTCTCGGCACTGGACGATTTCGGTCAATTCGGATTCGACGAATCGCTGCGGCACTTCTCGTCATCGCCGCGCTCGGCGCATTCGCCGTATCGCGGCGGCACGTCGGTTCGCCGATCGTACTGACGGCTGCGACCGATCTTCGACCGGGCACTCTCCTCACCGCCGCGGATCTCGCCGCGCGTGCCGTACCGGCCGACCTGTCCCCTCCCGGTGCGCTCACCGATACCGGCTCCGCGATCGGCCGCAAGCTGACCGGACCGGTGCGCCGCGGCGAGATGATCACCGAGACACGGCTGCTCACGTCGCGGCTGCCCACCGCACTGACCGGCGATCCGGGAGCGCGGCTGGTGCCGATCCGCCCCGCCGACGAGTCGGTCGTCGCCCTGGTCCGCCAGGGCGACGTGGTGGACGTCCTCGATTCGGAGGCCACCGTTCTGGCCCGAGGCGCGATAGTCGCCGGCGAACCGTCGAATCCGTCGGGCAAACCGATGAACTCGGCGGCGACGCCGATTCTTCTGGCGATGAACGAGCAGGCGGCCCGCCGAGTGGCATCGACCGGATTAGACATGGCCTTGGCCGTCATACTCCACTGAATGACAGCCGAACGGTCCTGTTCCACCGCACGAAACCTTTATATGTGGTTTAGACTCAGCAACCAGCAATAGCACCAAGATCAGAGGGGACGCGCGTGCTCAAAGGTTTCAAAGACTTCATAATGCGGGGCAATGTGGTCGAACTGGCCACAGCGGTGATCATCGGTGCGGCGTTCACGGCGATTGTCACCGCATTCACCGAGAAGATCATCAATCCCCTCCTCGCCACGATTCCCAGCGGCGACTGCCCCACCGCGGACGGCGCCGCCAGTGGCCCCGCCCAGATCTGCGGGTTCGGATTCTCGATCAAGTCCGACGACCCCGCGACCTTCCTCGACTTCGGTGCCGTCATCTCCGCGGTCATCAACTTCATCATCGTCGCCGCGGTGGTCTACTTCCTGATCGTCGTTCCGTACAACAAGCTGCAGGAACTCCGGAAGCTCCAGGACAAGGAGGAGGATCCGGATCCCGAGATCGTCCTGCTGACGCAGATCCGCAATGCCCTCGACCCCGACGCCAAGGAGCGCGACGAAGCCGAGAAGGCCGCGAAGGAGGCGGAGATGGCTGCCGCCGATCGCGCGAACCGCGAGCCGGCACCGACGCCTGCGCCGATGGCGCCTCCCCCGTCACCCGGCTACGGCGATCGGACGCAGACCATGAACATCCCGCCTCAGGCGCAGCAGGCTCCGCCGCAGGCCCACCCGCAGCACGAGCAGCAGCCGGGGCACCAGGGTTTCACGCCGCCGTCCGGCCCGCCGACCGGAGGCTTTCCGACCCCGAATCCGGCGCCGGGCGAGTACCCGCCTCCGGGCAATCTGCCCCCGGGTCAGTACGCTCCGGGCCAGTACCCGCCGCCTCCGGGTCAGAATCCCGGTGACGCGCCGCGTCACTCACGCTGACTCATCGACGAGACCGAATTCTCGACGAGACGCACGGCACCCGCTGCGGGGCGGGTGCCGTGCGTCGTTTTCGGGCACTCCGACTCGCGTGTACGACGCGAAATTGTTACCTTAGCCTTGCCTTTAACTCGATCTCTGAAGGGGACGTTATGCCGACCACCGCATCTCCCGACCTCGCGGCAGACCTCCGCTTGTCGGAGCAGATGAAGCAGGGATCGTCCTCCGAGCACGAGCAGGCCGAGAACTCCGAGTTCATCTCTGAGCTGCTGGCCGGCCGGATCAACGAGGCTGGGTACATCGCTTACCTGCAGCGCCTGCGCATCGTGTACGACGCGCTCGAGCGCGCATCGCGTGCCCTCGCCGACGACCCCCAGGTGTCACTGGTCCACGACCCGGCGCTGGAGCGGGTCGCGACGATCGACGCCGATCTGGCTCACTGGAGCGCGCGCGGGGGCATCGTTCCCGAGCCGGTCGACTCTCCGGCCGCCGACGCCTATGCCGCGCGCATCACCGAATCCGCGTCGTGGGGTGGCCATCTGGTGGCTCACCACTACACGCGCTACCTCGGCGACCTGTCCGGCGGCCAGGCCATCGGCCGCCTCCTGGACCGGGAGTTCGAGCTCGGCGGCGAGGGCGTCTCGATGTACTCCTTCGAGCTCGCCACCGCGAACAAGCCCTACAAGGACGCGTACCGGGCCAAGCTCGACGCGATCGGCGATTCGCTCAGCGCCGCCGACCGCGAGCGCATCGTCGACGAGGTCCGGGTGGCCTTCCGACTCAACCAGCAACTCTTCGCCGAACTGGTCGGCCTGCTGGACGACTACCGCCGCTGACCGGCGCCCGGCTCGAAAGCCACCGGCACAGGAAAGGGCCGCGACCTCCTCGGAGGTCGCGGCCCTTTTTCGCCTGGTGCTCGGTCAGCCGATGCTGAACGGCTTGCCGTAGAGCGTCACGTTGCCGACGTAAGTGTCGGTGGAGACGCGGACGGTCACCTTGGCACGCGCCTGGGCGTAGCCCGCGCAGCCGTCGACGCCGAAGCGCTCGTTGCTGTAGGCGACGCCGCCCTGAGCGTTCTTGAAGGTGAACGCGTTGGTCTCGTAGTCGTCGACCACGGAATGGATGACCGGCGTGTAGACAGCCTTGCCCGGGGACAGCTTGATGCCGCCCGTGCCCCCGAATGCCTTCGGGTCTAGCGTGACCGTCTGATCCGGGATGCTGCCGGTGATCTTGCCGGTGGCGCCCATGTCGGCACCGAAGTTGACCTGGCAACCGACGATGTAGCCGGCATTGACACTGCCGCCCTTGACGCCGCCGGTGGTCTTGACGCTGACCTTGCCGGAGACGAAGACCTCGCGGGAAAGCGGGGTGCTGGTGACGGCGCGGCCGATCCTGGCCGACTCGCCGTACAGCTTGATGGTGACGCTGCCCTCGGGCAGCGACTTGGTCTTCGAGACGCTCGGCAGTGCGACGGCATTGGCCGGAGCGGCGAGCGTGGCGCCGGCGGCGACGGCGCCGGCGAGTGCTGCGGACGCGGTGAGACCGCGGACTACGCGCTTGTTCATTCTTCTACCTCGTGAGTCTGTGATCTCGGGTCAGCCGAGGCTGAACGGGGTGCCGAGCAGGTTGGCCTGCACGTAACCGCTGTTGCCGGACAGGGACTTCTCCTCGGCGTCGTAGCCGTCGGCCGCGACCACCTGGACCACCGAGCGCGCCGAGGCGTACCCGCCGCACTGCTGCACGTCGATCGAGAAGCTGTCGACCATGATCGTGCCCTTGCTCTTCTTGAGGCTGATCTTGTCCGTCTTGGCGTACACGACCTGGCCCGGAGCCAGCGGCACGGACAGCGAACCGCTACCGGACACGCCTCCCGACAGGTCGAACGATCCGCTGAGCGTGCCGGTGAAGCCCGTCAGGTTCACCTGGCAACCGACCAGGTAACCGACGGTCATGACACCGGTGCCCTTGCTCAAGGTCGTCTTGTAGGTTCCCGACACGGCGGCCGCGCGGCCCGCACCGTTGGCGGCCAACGACGGCATGATCCGGCTGCTCTCGCCGCTGCGCGAGATCTCCACCACCTGGCCGTCGACACCGACAGCCTTGGTGCGGCCACCCGGCAGACGACCTGCGTCAGCCTGACCTGCTCCGACTACTGCTCCGGTTACTGCGGTGAGCGCGACTGCAGCCAGGGCTGCAGCGCGGCGCTTACCGACACCACTGAACTTCACACGTATCACCCTTCAACGTGACCGACACCACGGTCGGCTTAAGACTGTGCGGCAGATAATGGATTCTCAGCCGCGGCTTAGATTAACCCAGCCGCACAGTCGCCGCTCGGCGCCGGAGAGGATTGCCGGATTTCACGTGAGAAGGGTCACTTACCCGCTAGTTATGGTGTGGGGGCCGGTTCTCGTCGTACCAACGACGACCACGCCCGGAATGCGCGTCTTCGCCCGGGTCGGTCCTGACCTCGGGCAATTCATCGCCGAAGACGGCGTCGAGGCGCCGCTTGCGACGCCACGCCTCCTCCTCCGACCGGTCGGCCGAAGACGTCTCAGAACTCACTGATCGCGGCGATGACGTGATGCGCCAACGGGATCAGCGTCGCCATGCCGTCACGGACGGCCGCGCGGGAGTCGGCGAGATTGACCACGACCGTCTGCCCCGAGATGCCGGCGAGTCCGCGCGAGAGCCCCGCGTCGGTAGCGCCCGCGGACAGTCCCGAACTGCGAATGGCCTCCTCGATGCCGGCCAGCCGACGATCGAGCAGGGGCTCGGCCGCCTCGGGCGTCACGTCCCGCGGCCCCACCCCGACACCGCCGACCGAGACGACGAGATCGACGCCGCCGATCACGGCGGTGTTGATCGCGTTCCGGATCTCCACCTCGTCGCCGGAGACCGTGGTGGTCGCGTCGACGTGGAAGTCCGCCTCCTCGAGCAGTTCCACCACCAGCGGCCCCAGCAGATCGTGATCCTCCCCGCCGACGGCGCGGTCGTCGATCACCACCACCAGGGCCCGCGGCGTCACGATGCCCTGGACCACGGCTTCGGCTTCGGCTTCTGCGGCGTCAATCATGATTCGACCTTCCTCGAGTGCACCGCCGTCGCGGCGCTCGTGTGTGGCTTGTCCTCCGGGCGCCCGGTGCCGATCAGCTGGCGCCCAGCTTCACGTCGACGGTCTTGGTCTGCCCGTTGACGACGTACGTGATCTTCACGGTATCCCCCGGAGCATAGGAACGGATAGCGGCGACGAGCGCGTCCGACGAAGCGATCTTGCGGTCTTCGACCTGCGTGATGACCGCGCCCTTCGGGATTCCCGCCTGATCGGCGGCACCGCCGCCGACGACATTCACCACCTGGGCGCCCGGCTGCGTCACGTCGCTGCTGGGCCGGACGTTGACGCCGAGGCTCGCCTGCTGGACACGGCCGCCCGAGCGCAGCGCGTTCGCGATCCGCATCGCCTGGTCCACCGGAATCGCGAAACCCAGGCCGATGCTGCCGGACTGCTGCTCAGTGCCGCCGTTCACGGTCGCGATGGCGGTGTTGATGCCGATCAACGCACCGTTGGCGTTGACGAGTGCACCGCCGGAGTTGCCCGGGTTGATCGCCGCGTCGGTCTGGATGGCGTCCATCACCGATTCCACCGAACCGTCGGCGCCGGAGGTGGACACCGGCCGGTTCAGGGAACTGATGATGCCGGTCGTGACCGTCCCTTCGAGTCCGAGCGGCGACCCGACGGCGATCACCTCCTGGCCTACCGAGAGGTTGGCCGACGAGCCGATGGTGATCGGCCTCAGACCGGTCTTGTCGGCCTGGATGACCGCGATGTCGGATGTGGGATCGGTGCCGAGCACCTTCGCCATCGCTCGACTGCCGTCGTAGAAGCTGACCAGGATCTTGTCCGCGGGCTTACCGCCGCCGGCGCTGATGACATGGTTGTTGGTCAGGATCACGCCGTTGTCGCTGAGAATGACGCCCGAGCCCGATCCGACCTGATTCCCGACCTCGACGGTGATCGAGACGACCGACGGGAGGACCTGGGCCGCGGTGGCCTGGACCGAACCCGGCGCGGCACTGGGCTGCGCGGTGTTGGTGGGTCCGGAGGCGACGACGTTCGACGTCGACGATCCGTCTTTGTCCGAACCGCCCGCGACCGAGGCGCCGATCGCTCCTCCCGCGCCGCCCGCGAGGAGCGCGACGGCCACGGCGCCGATGAGAAGCTTGCGACCCCCGTTCGACCGTGCCGGTGGAACGTCGGCCGACGACGATCCGGGCGCCTGCGGCATCTGCCCTAGCGGTGCGGTTCCGCCCGGCTGCTGCTGGTAGTACGGCGCGGTCGGCTGATCGGGCCGCGGGTACTGACCGAGCGGGCCGGTCGCTCCCGGAGGCGGCGACGGGAACTGACCGCTGGGCGGGTTCGACGGCGAGCCCGGTGAATGGTTTCCAGCGTCCGCACTGCCGTAGGGATTCGTGGGAAGTCCGCCGGTCGGAGGTTGATTCGGATCTCCGGGGACCTGACGCCAATCGTCGTTGCCGGGGTGTTCGCCGTTGGTCATGGATTAAACCCTATTGCACCATTCTGTGAAGCCGCTCAGTCCCCGTTGCCGAGTTACTGCGAGGTTCCTGCCGAGTACCTGTGAACGATCGTCAGCGTCTCACGACGATCGGATCGGGCTCAGTATGGTGCGGCAGACCGGGTATCCGCATGCGAATCAGCGCACCTCCCTGGTCGGATCCCTCGGCCACCACCGAGCCCCCGAGACGGGTGAGAACCTGCCGCACGATCGCCAGGCCGAGGCCCGAACCCGGCATCGATCGAGTCGCATCGGCGCGGTAGAACCGTTCGAACACCATCTCGCGATCCTCCGGGGCGATGCCCGGCCCCGCGTCGGCCACCGTCAGGTCGGCACTGGCCGGTCCCACCTGATGGAGCCGCACGTGCACGGTGCGGCCAGGCGGACTCCACTTCGCTGCGTTGTCGAGCACGTTCAGCACCGCCCGCGCGAGGCCGTGCTCCTCACCGAAGACGAACCACGGAACGGTTTCCACGTCGAAGTCGATGTCGGCGCGCCGGCGCCGGACCCGCTCGAGCGCGGCGTCGATGACGTCTTCGAGGGCGACCTCCTGGTGCACGGCCTCCAGCGCGTCGTCGCGCGCGAGGTCGACGAGATCGCCGACCAGGGTCGACAGTTCCTCGATCTGCGCCATCACATCCGAGCGCAGTTCCACCATGTCGGCCGCGGGTACGGGCGGTGCACCCGGTGCCGATGAGGCGATGAGCAGTTCGAGATTGGTGCGCAGCGAGGTGAGCGGAGTCTTGAGTTCGTGTCCGGCGTCGGCGACGAGACGGGCCTGCTTGTCGCGCGACTCGGCGAGCGCGCGCAGCATCGTGTTGAAACTCTCGGTGAGCCGCGCGAGTTCGTCCTTGCCGGTCACCGGGATCGGCGTGAGGTCCTGAGTTCGTGCGACGCGTTCGGCCGCGGCCGTGAGACGGGTGACCGGGCGCAGTCCGGTGCGGGCCACCGCGGTTCCGGCGATCGCGGCGAAGGCCACCCCCGCTCCGCCGACGATGAACAGCACCGAGCCGAGCCGGCCGAGGACCGCGTCCGTCCGGTCCAGCGACTGCGCCAGCACCAGCGTGCTGCCGTCGGACAGTTTGCGCGCCAGCACCCGGTGGTTGGCGGTGGTTCGCAGACTCTGATTGAGCTTGCCCGGCGGATTGGTCGACTTCGCCACATCCTTCTCCGGATCCCCGAAGGGGACGTCGCCGACCATGATGGCGCGGCCGTCCTGCTCGATCAGGGCGATCGAGATGGACGTGGAGAACACGGTGCCCGCCACCAGCGCCTCGGGACCGTTGCTCAGCCGGCCGAGCTTGGCGAGGGCGGTGAGACCGTCGGCACGGGCGACGAGCTGGGTGTCGACGTCGTTGTACATCGCGCGCGACACCACGAAATACGCGGCTCCGGCCATCAGCACCGCCGACAGCAGGACCACCGCGGCGGCCAGGAGCGCGACGCGGCGTCGCAGTGAGACCGCGCGCGTCAGGCGGAACGGACCACGCATCGGCTACGGGGTGCCCTCGCGCAGAACGTATCCGACGCCGCGCACGGTGTGGATCAGACGCGGCTCGCCGTCGGCCTCGGTCTTGCGGCGCAGGTAGCCGATGTAGACCTCCAGCGCGTTGCCGGAGGTCGGGAAGTCGTAGCCCCACACCTCCTCGAGGATGCGACTGCGGGTCAGCACCCGCTTCGGGTTGCTCATCAGCATCTCCAACAGCGCGAACTCCGTGCGGGTGAGGCTGATCTGGCGCTCGCCTCGGGTCACCTCGCGGGTCACGGGGTCGAGGGTGAGGTCGGCGAAGGAGACCGCCTCGCTCTCCTCCTCGTCCCGGGTGGTGCGGCGCAGCAGCGACCGCAACCGGGCCAGCAGTTCCTCGAGTGCGAAGGGCTTGGGCAGGTAGTCGTCGGCGCCCGCGTCCAACCCGCTGACCCGCTCCGAGACCGAATCGCGGGCAGTGAGCACGAGGATCGGCAGGTCGTCGCCCGCCGACCGGAGTCGCCGGCACACCTCGAGACCGTCCAGACGCGGCATCATCACGTCCAGAATCATCAGGTCCGGGCGATCGGCGATCACCTTCTCCAGCGCCTCCAGCCCGTCGCCCGCGGTCTCGACCGAGTATCCGTTGAAGCTGAGCGACCGTCGGAGCGATTCGCGGACCGCACGATCGTCGTCCACCACCAGGATGCGCATGGTTACAGTCTTATATCCACAACTGAGATTCGACTGAGCGAACACGCCGTTCGGCGCGATTCGGTCGCGCTCAGCGACGCCGCCGTCCCGCCGCCGCCAGCATGTCGGCCACTTCGGTGAACTTCACCCGGGGACGCCCCTCACGGGCACCCAGCTCGCGCTCGCGCCGGTCGATCGCCGCGATTCCCCGGTAGCCGATCGCCTGACGTCGCCTGCGCCGTAACAGTGCACTGAACTCCTCGGCGGTACCGCCCGCGCGACGCAGACCGGATGCGGCGTCCTCGATGAACGCCTCGACCGTGTCGATGGCGTGCAACTTGTTGGAGCCGATACCGCCGGTGGATCCGCGGGCGGCCCAGCCGACGGCGTACGCACCGGGAATCGGCATGCCCTCGGCGTCGACGATTCGGCCCTCGCTCACCGGGAACCGGCCCGCTTCGGCGTCGAACGGAAGCCCGCCGACCGGTACGGACCGGTAACCGATCGATCGGACCAGCAGATCGGCGGCGATGCGGTACGAGCGTCCGCCGGTGTTCACCGAGACCGACTGCAGCGCGCCGTCTCCGTGTGCGGCCTCGGGGACCGTGTTGAAGAGGAACACGATCCGGCGGCGGTCGGAGGACGCGGGTCCCGAGAGGTCGGGCAGCAGATCGGGCAGCAGGTCGAGCGAGGCCGTGCCGTCGTGCACCACCACCTCCACGCCGGGAAGCACCGACAGCGCGCGGTACTCGGCCGCGGTGTACGCCGCGGCGTCCTGACCTCGCCGGCCGAGCAGGACCACCTCATGGATGTCCTGCCTGCGCAGGAGGTCGAGCGCACGGTCGGCGATGTCGGTGACCGCCAGCGCCTCCGGCGGCGATACGAGGATGCGGGCGATGTCGAGCGCGACGTTGCCCGTCCCGACGATCACGGCCCGGCCGCTGCCGTCGACCGGGATGTTCGGCCCCGAAGCGCCGGGCACGGCGTTGTACCAGGCCACCAGTTCGGTGGCCGACGTACTGCCCGGCAGATCCTCGCCGGCGATCCCGAGGCGGCGGGCCTGCGATGCACCGGTCGCGTAGAAGACGGCGTCGAAGTGGTGCGCCAGTTCGCCCGGCGTGATCTGACCGGCCCGTACATCGGGGCCGATCTCGACATTGGTGGCCATCGTGACCCGCGGGTGCCGGTACAGGATGTCGAAGGTCTTCATGACGTCCTTGGTGCTCGGATGGTCGGGCGCGACGCCCGCGCGGACCAATCCGCCCGGTGTGGGCAGCTTGTCGAACACCGTCACCTGCGCGTCCGTCCGGTTCAGCACCGTCCGCAGGGCGTATCCGCCCGACGGACCCGTGCCGACGATCGCGACCCGCAGATCGCGCGGCAACCGCGGGATCTCCGGGTACACCACATCGGTCCAGCCGGACGAGACATCGGGGTTGTCGCGATAGTAGGCGGCGTTGATGTCGGCGAAGATCTCGTCGCGCTCACCGAGCCGGTCGGCCGGGAAGATCGCATTGACCGGGCACGCGTCGGCGCATGCTCCGCAGTCGATGCACGCGTCGGGGTCGATGTGCAGGATGTCGGAGGTGCCGAAACCCCGTTCCTCCGGCGTCGGGTGGATGCAGTTCACCGGGCACACCGACACGCAGGCGGCGTCGCTGCAGCAGGACTGGGTGATGACGAACGACAACGAGTGCCCCTTTACTTCGAGCGCGTCCGGGCTGGTCGGGAAGCGGGTCCGGCGATCGATCCGCCGCTAGATCATGTGCGCCTTGCGGTAGTAGTGCATGGCCGGCTTGGTCAGCAGGCCCACCTCGTCGAGGAACTCCATGAGGTGACCGCAGCTGCTGCGGATCATCGAGTGGAAGTGGCCGTTGTCGCGGCGCTCGGCCAGCGCACGCTTCACGTCGAGACCCGCATCGGCGTAGGCCTTCGGCTGGATCAGACTGCTCACGATGAGGTACGCGCCCGCCGCCACCGACAGCGCGCTGAACTGCCTGCGGGCCCAGCCGATCCCGTCGACCGACTCACGCACCTGTTCGCGCGCGAACTTCATGTGCCGGGATTCCTCGAGAACGTGGATCTCGTTGACGGTCCGGATGAAGGGGAGCACCCGCTCGTCGCGCATGCATCCGCGTTGGAACACGTCGAGAACCTCCTCGGCGACGAAAATGCCCGCATAGGCGACCTCGTTGCGCGCAAGGAGCTTGAAAGACTTGCCCAACTGGGCGATCTTCGGGTGCGGATGATACGAAGTGCCGACCATCTTCTCCGACGCCTTGGCGAACATCAGCGAATGCCGGCACTCATCGGCGATCTCCACCAGCGCGAACTGGAACTCGGAGGAGTGGTAGTCGCCGACGTACTGATCGCGCAGAACCATCTCCTGCAGAATCATCTCGAACCAGATGCCGATGTTCATGATCGACGCGAACTCGTGACGCGTCAGATCGACTCGCTGCTCGTCGGTGAGCTCGTCCCAGTAGTCGGTGCCGTACAGCGACGACCACTCCGGGCTGCATCCGTACTTGTCGGGATCCATCGGCAACGACCAGTCGATCTCGGTCATCGCATTGCGCGAGAGTCGGGCGGCCGATCGCAGCAACCGTTCGGACACCTGCTCGGCACCCGAGTCCTGCAGGCTGATCAGGTTGTCGCCCGCGTTCTCCCGTTCGATCGCTGCCGTCATGTTGACCTCCGGTACATTGTTCCATCGCATCTTGTAACAACAATCATTGTCACGGTAACACTCGCGTCCTGAGACGTAAACAGTCTAGAGTTCCTACCGGAGAGTAATATCAATGCGAGGGCGTCCTCGCAGGTCACAGTGGGGAGAATCCAGAGTCATGCCTTCGATCTTCATTTCCGGCGGTGCCGCGGGCATCGGCCTCGCGACCGCCGAGCGATTCGCCCTCGAAGGCTGGACGGTCGGCGTCTACGACGTCAGCGACGAGGCGCTGGCCGCCGTCCGCGAGGAGCACCCCGACTTCATCACCGGTCACCTCGACGTCCGCGACCCGCAGCAGTGGTCGACGGCACTGGCCGAGTTCACCTCGCACACCGACGGCCGCCTCGACGTGCTCGACAACAACGCCGGGATCCTGGTGGCGGGCCCCCTCACCGAGATCTCGACCGACGCGATCAAGGCGCAGATCGACATCGACGCACTGGGAGTGACCCTGGGCGCGCAGGCGGCCCACCGGTATCTCAAGGCGACTCCGGGATCGCACCTGGTGAACATCGCCTCCGCATCCGCGATCTACGGCCAGCCGGGAATCGCCACCTACAGCGCGACCAAGTTCTACGTCGCAGGCCTCACCGAGGCGCTGGAGTTGGAGTGGGCGGCCGACGACATCCGCGTCGTGAGCATCTGGCCGCTGTGGGCCAAGACCGCGCTCGCCGACAACGATGCGAAATCAACCAGGACGCTCGGTGTCCGCATCACCCCCGAACAGGTCGCCGACAAGGTCTGGGAATCGGTTCATCCGACCATCGCGGACCGCGTGCTGAGCCGCACGAGCTACTCGGTGGGGCTGCAGACCACGGTTCTGGGCAACGCGGCCAAGTTCATTCCCAACGTCCTCAACCGCGGCGTGAACAAGATCCTCTCGCAGTAGCCTCCGACGAGACGGAGCCTCCGCAGGCCCCACGACGAAACGGCTGGGGCCGGCGATCTCTCGCCGGCCCCAGCCGTTGAAGTCTGTGTGTCAGCCGCGCTCAGCGACGGTCGAGATCGACCAGACCGAGCTTCGCTGCCTTGACCAGGCGGCGCGGGATGCGCTGCGAAACACCGTTGATCTTCTCTTCCTGCAGTGCGACGTTGTCCGCCTTCCACTGCGAACGACGGCTACGGGTGTTGGCCCGCGACATCCGGCGCTTGGGTACTGCCATGGTTCCAGCCCTTCTCTTACCTGGCGCGGGTGGGCTCGGGCTGTCTCCCGACCCGCCAGACCCGCTGAAGTCTTCTCACCACGGCACAGCGGCCGCGGCACACAACCAGACCAGGTTAGCCGCCGCGGGCTCCCGGATGCAAAACGCGGCGGCCCGGACGAGGTCGTGACCGGAGGGTTCGGGCGCCGCGGGCATAATGCGTCGGGTGTCTGGCGTCATCTCGGGGTTCACCGTCATCTTCATCGTCGTCGCCCTGGGTTACGTTCTCGGCCGGACGGGCAGTCTCGGCGAACACGCGGCGGCGGTGCTGGCGCGCACCGTCTTCTTCGTCTGCACACCCGCACTGCTCATCCACTCTCTGGCCACCAGCGATCTGTCGGCGATCTTCTCGTCCACGCTCGTGGTCGCCTCGGCATCGGCCGTCGCCGTGGGCGCGGTCTACGCGCTGATCGCGTGGTTCTGGCTGCGCCGCGCCGTACCGGAGATCGTGATCGGCGCGTTGTCCTCCTCGTACGTCAACAGCGTGAACCTGGGTCTGCCGATCGCGATCTTCGTGCTCGACGACGCGTCGTTCATCGCTCCCCTGCTGCTGTTCCAGATCGTCTTCTATTCCCCGGTCGCCCTCGCGACCCTCGATCTGACCGCGCTGTCGGCCGAGCGACGGACCTCGACGCTGCGCACGGTGACCACGCCGTTGAAGAACCCGATCCTGGTCGGCGGCGTGATCGGCCTGATCGTCTCGGTGGCCGGATGGCATCCGCCGCAGGCCGTGATGGAACCACTGGACATGCTGGGGCAGGCCTCAGTCCCGCTGGCGCTGCTCACCTTCGGCCTCACGCTCACCGGCGTCACCGTCTTCAAGAAGGGTCAGAGTCCGCGGCGAGACGTCGCGCTGGCCGCCGCGATGAAGGTGGTCGCGATGCCGCTCGTCGCCTACGCGCTCGCACGCTGGGGATTCGGGATGACCGGGCATCGGTTGTTCGCGCAGGTCGTGATCGCCGCCCTGCCGACCGCGCAGAACGTCCTGGTCTACGCGACCAGATACCGGCGCGGTGAGGTCCTCGCCCGCGACTCGGCCCTGATCACCACGCTCCTGTCGATCCCCGTCATCGCGCTGATCGCCGCCACGCTGGCCTGACCGGCCCGCCGTCAGCGGGCACGACGGGGGCCGAGCCGGTCGGCCCGGCCGCGCCTCTGCACACGGACCCCGCCCATCAACGAGAATCCGGTGATCACCACCCGCGGGGCGCCCTCGCCGCCGGGACCGGCGGCGCTGCCGTCGAAGCCGCCCATGACAGCCCTCCCGTGCACCTCCACGGTGACGTCCGGCGGGACCACGATGTCGACGCCGCCCATGATCGCCTTGCACTTCACCGTGAGCACAGGCGCCGTGTACTCGACGTTCCGCAGGTCGAGCACCACGCCGCCCATCACTGCGGTGGCCTTCAGTCGATCACCCACGACCGCGCCTCCGCCGACTTCGGTTCCGCCGAAGAAGCCGGACGCGGACGTGACGGGATCGGCACCGGAGGCACTGACGCGGGTCTGGCCGAATGCGGCGTCGGCGGCCACCGAGCGGAGCTGATCGAGGGGCAGGTCCCGAGTCAATGCGTCCAGATCGGCCCGGGTCCGCGCGACCGAGGCATCGCCGGCGCGCCGGCTGTACTCCTCCGGAGTGAGCACGCCCATCGTCATCGCGGCCGATAGATAGGAATGAGTGCGTTCGCGGTCGGCGTCGCTGACCAGCATCGCGGCGGCATCACCGGCGGATGGCTGCGGAGCACGGGAGGTGCGGGGCTCGATGTCGCTCATCTGCCCAAGCCTAGACAAGAATCGCCCGGCTCACCGGCGACGCACATCGCGTACCCCGGCCGCGTCCGCCGCCCGCCGGTACGCAGCCGCCAGGGTCTCGACGGTCTCGTGCGCATTCAACCCGCTCGGGTTCGGCAGGACCCAGAGCTCGGCGCCGCCGATCGACTCCGGCTGCCGGCCCACCACGGCCGTGCGGCGCCCGAACGCCGCGCGATAGGCGGTGACCCCCAGGATCGCGAGGACGCGCGGCCGCACCCGGAGCACCGTCGCCTCCAGTTCCCGACCGCCGCGCAGCAGCTCGTCCCGAGTCAGGTCGGAGGCTTTCGCGGTGGCCCGCGCGACGACATTGGTGATGCCGATCCCGGCATCGGTGAGCGCCGCGGCGTCGTCGTCGGACATCCCCGCCGACGCGTCGATCACGTGATCGGTGATGCCCGCGGCGTGCAGTGCCGGATAGAAGCGATTGCCGGGCCGGGCGAAGTGGGCCCCGGTCGCCGCGGTCCACAGCCCGGGATTGATGCCCGCGATCAGCAGCCGGCAGTCGGGGCCGATCAGATCCGGAACGGTCGCACCGATCCGGTCGAGCAGTTCCTCTCGGGTGAACCCCACCGCCGGCTACCGGGCCCGTCGCGACCGGAGGTAATCCCCGACCACGGCCGCACCGAGACCGTCGAGGTCCGGCGCCACGACGCGGCCGCCGATCCGGCGCGCGATGCGGTCGATGAACCGCGCCAGGCCGGGATCCTCGCCCAGCCGGAAGAACGTGATCTGGGTGCCCATGCGCGAGAGATGATCCAGCTCCGACACCGTGAGCCCGATAGTGCGCGGATGCGGCGGGTAGAAGAAGAAGTCCTCTCCGTTCGGCTCCAGATGCGCGGTCGGCTCACCGTCGGTGACGATCAGCACCACCGGCTGGGCATTCGGGAACCGCCGGAGGTGCCGCTGCGCCAGCAACAGCGCGTGGTGCAGGTTGGTGCCCTGCTCCATCCGCGGCTCGAGCGCGGTCAATACGTCGACGGTGGTGTCGCGGGCCACGCGGCCGAACTCGATCAAGTGCAGTTCGTCGGTGCGGAACCGGGTGCTGATGAGCTGATTGAGGGCCAATGCCGTCCGCTTCATCGGAGTCCAACGGCCCTCCATCACCATGGAGAACGAGGTGTCGACGAGGAGGACGACGGCGGCCTGGGTCCGCGCCTCGGTCTCGATCACTTCGATGTCACCGACGTCGAGGCGCACGCCGTCGCCCGATGCGAGACGAGCGGGGGCGGACGGGTCCTCGGCGACGGTGCGCAACACCGCGTTGGTGACGGTGCGGGTGACGTTCCACGGCTGGGTGTCGCCGAACTGCCACTCACGGCTGCTTCCGGTGGGCTCCCCGAGCCGGCCGGCGAGGTCGGACTGCCGGTCGCCGCCGCGTGCGGACAACTGCTGGGCGATGTCACGCAGGATCGCCTGCCCGAGTCGGCGCATCGCCTTCGGACTCAACCTCGTCTGACCGTCCGGGGCGCGGTCGAAGAAGCCCTCCTCGCGCATCGCCCGGTCGAGTTCGGCGAGCGTCCGCGCATCGGCCGCGGCTTCGTCACCGAGTTGCCGCGCGAGGGCGTCGAGGTCCACGTCCTCGAGCTGCGCCCCCGCGTATCCCTGCGACAGCTGCTCTGCCAGGTTCTCGAGCTCGGCGATATCGCGCAGCGCCGCCGCGCCCTCGCCGAGTCCCATCGGCTGATCGCCGGAGAACTCCTGGCCGCCGTTCCAGTCGAGGTCGGGCCGCGCCTGACGCAGCGCGTCGTCCATCTGCGCGAGCTGCGACATCAGCGCAGGCGAACCGAAGGCCTGCTGCGACAGTTCGGCGAGCTCCGCCTGCTGTTCGGGGGTCAGCGAGTTGAAGAACTGCTGCGCTGCGGCGGACCGGCGCGCCAGGGAGTCGATCAGCTCCTCGGTGCTGCGCGGATCCTCCGGGAAGAACTCGCCGTGCTTGTCCATGAACTCGGCGAACTGCTCGCTCGTGTCCTCGCCGCGATTGTGCGCGGCGAGCAGGTCGTTGAGATCGTCGAGCATCTCCGAGATGCGCCGACGATCGTCGTCGGTGGCGCCCTCCAGAGCCTGCTTCATTCCGGCGAACCGCTGGTCGAGCACTTCGCGCCCGAGCAGGTCGGAGATCTTCTCGTAGTCGGCGCGCGCCTGCGGACTGCGCCAGTCGTAGTCGGCGAGTTCGCGGACCGCCTGCGCCGTCGACGCCGGAAGGCTCTCGATCTGCATCTCGGCGAGCCGGGCGTCGTCGTCGAGGTCGCGCGCGAGTTGCTTGCGTTCGCTGAGCACCGCCGAATCGAGCAGTTCGCGGATCTCGTCGAACGTCCCGTCGAGGTTCCGGTTCCGTAGCAGTTCGCGCCGTCTGCGGTTCGCCATCTCCGCCAGCCGGTCCAGCCCGCGCATGTTCTCGCTCCCGCGACGGAGGAACTCGCGAAGCGCACGGTCGGGCGAGGATCCCGCCATCACGTCGTCACCGATCGCCTCCAGGGCCTCGCGGAGGTCGACGGGCGGCGCCAGCGGGTCGGGCCCGCCGGTGTAGCGCCGGTAGGACGAGCGGTGGAAGCGCCTTCTGCTCATGAGCTACGCCGTGTCGTCCTCGTCGACCTGTTCCACCAGGTAGGCGGTGCGGCCGTACTCGTCGGTGTCCTTGCCGATCCGGCGCGCGAGATACAACCCCTCCAGGGCCAGTTCGGCGGCGCTGGCGCGCTCGGCGGCGTCGGTGGAGTCCAGGCGCCGGCTGATCTCGTCGATCACCTCGGCCACCGCGCCGGTGTCGCCGAGCGCTGTGAGCACGTCGCCCGCGGGAACGCGGTCGCCGGTGAGCACCTCCTCGCCCGCCTCCAGCGCCGCGACGAGCGGCGCCATGTCGACGCCGCCTAGGTGGGCCCGGACGGTGTCGGCGACGGATTTGCGGAGCAGGTAGTCGAGGATCTCGAGCTCACGCCCCTCCTCGCCGGACTCGAACTCCACTTTGCCGCGCAGCACCTCGATCACCGCGTGCAGGTCGACCGGTCGCGCGACCGGGAACTCCTCGCCGGCCACCACGGAACGATGCAGCGCGGCCGCGGCCACCGTCTCCGCACCGGCGATCGAGAACCGCGCGGACACACCCGAGCGCTGGTCGATCGACGGATGCTCGCGGGCGTAGCGGGTGAATCGCGCCAGCACCTCGATCAGATAGGACGGCACCGAGGCGACGAGGTCGGCCTCCTGCTCGATGACGTCCACCTCGTCCTGCAGGTCGAGCGGGTAGTGCGTGCGGATCTCGGCACCGAACCGGTCTTTGAGCGGAGTGATGATCCGCCCTCGATTGGTGTAGTCCTCGGGATTCGCGCTGGCCGTCACGAGGACGTCGAGGGGCAGTCGCAGGCTGTAGCCGCGGACCTGGATGTCTCGCTCCTCCATCACATTGAGCATCGACACCTGGATCCGTTCGGCGAGGTCGGGCAGCTCGTTGATCGCGATGATGCCGCGATGAGCCCGCGGGATGAGACCGAATGCGATGGTCTCCGGATCGCCAAGACTCCGCCCCTGGGCCACCTTCATCGGGTCGATGTCGCCGACCAGGTCGGCCACCGAGGTGTCCGGGGTCGCGAGCTTCTCGCTGTACCGTTCGCTCCGATGCCGCCATGCCACCGGCAGCGCGTCACCGAGCTCCGCGGCCCGCCGGATCGAGGCGGGCAGGATGGGGTTGTACGGATGCTCGTCGAGTTCGGAGCCGTCGATGACCGGCGTCCATTCGTCGAGCAGCCCGGCCAGCGTGCGCAGCAGCCTGGTCTTGCCCTGTCCGCGCTCACCGAGCATCACCACGTCGTGCCCCGCGATCAACGCGCGTTCGAGCTGCGGGATCACGGTGTCGTCGAATCCGACGATGCCGTCCCACGGGTCGTCGCCTGCGCGCAGCGCCGTCAGCAGATTGTTGCGGATCTCGTCCCGGACGTCACGTTCCACGTGCCCGGAGGCACGCAGTTCGCCGACGGTGGTGAGAGCCGGTGCAGGAGTGTCGATATCGGTGACAGCCACGTCATCCACGCTACCTCCCGATCCGGCCCGCCCGCTGAAGGCGGCGAATTCGTCCGTGGTCTGTCAGTGCTCGTCGATACGCTCTACTCACCTCTTCGGAAGGATTCGCATCATGTCCTCGAACACCGCTCCCTGGGATTCCCTCGACACCTACGACAACGGGCTGACCTTCTTCACCGGCGTGGTGGAGACCGTGCCCGCCGACCGCTGGACCGCTCCGTCTCCCTGCGACGGATGGACGGCACTGGACGTCCTCGGGCACGTGGGCGAGGCGGCACTGGTCGGCGCGCGCATACTCCGCGGAGGCGAGCGCGAGTTCAACAGACACGATCCGCCCTCGTCGGCGGTCGAGGGCGACCCGGCGGTGTGGTGGGCGGCCGCAGCGGCACAGGCCCGTCAGGCCCTGGCCGAGGTGACCGATCTGGACCGCGAGGTCGACAGCCCCGTCGGACGCCGGACGGTGAGGGAGGGTCTGTCCTTCCCCGCGGTGGACTTGTACCTGCACGGTTGGGACCTCGCCGCGGCCACCGGCTCGCGCGTGCGGTTCCCGGCCGCAGCCGTCCAGTTCATCCGCGACGTCTTCGCCCACGTCCCCGACGAGGTGACCCGCAGGCCCGGCGTTTTCGGCGCCCCCGTCGAGGTCGGCGCGGATCGCGACGAGACGGACCACATCCTCGGATTCGCCGGCCGGGACCCGGACTGGTCCGCCTGAGGGCCCTGCTCCGGGACGGCTATCGGGCGTCGGCGAAGTGCGGGTCGCGGCCGATGAACGCCGCCAGGCGCATCACTGGGTCGGCGCCGGCCGGTGCGGTCTTCGCGGGACCGTACTGACCGGACGAGCGCAGCACCTCTTCCATCCCCCGCAGTCCGTCCAGCAACTGCGCCGCGAACTCCGCGTCCAGGTCCGGGCGACGGCCGCTCGCCTGCGCGAGATCCCAGGTGTGCATGAACACGTCGGCTGTGTAGAAGCGGTCGACGGCATCAGCCAGCGGCATCGTGCCCACCCTCGGGTGCGAGAACTCGACGTCGTCGCGCATGAACAGCTCCTGGACGCGCGCCGAGTGCGCCGACCAGACGGCGGCCGGATCGTCGGCCGACGGCGCCGCGTCGAACCGAACGCCGCCGTCGGCGAGAAACGCCGGAAACCACCCGGTGAGGTGGGCGACGACGTCCCGTGCTCGCCAGCCGTCGACGGGCGACGGCGCGTCCCAGTCGGCCGTGGCGGCCGCCTGCGAACCGAAGTCGGAGGCGACCACGCGGTGACGATCGGACGCCGTGAGACCGCTCAGTCGGCTCACGTCCGGACCTCGCCGTCGGCGAGCAATCGGTCGAGCTTCGCATAGCCCTCCCGCACGCCGACCTCCATACCCGACCGCAGCCAGGCGTCACGGACCTCGATGGAGTCGCAGAGCGACTGCGCCTCCAATCGGGTGCGCCCGTCGCCCAGATCGATGAAGCGGAGGGTCTCCAACGACACCTCGTCGGGCATGCCCTCGAAGGTGAAAGTCTGAACGATGCGATCGTCGCCGACGGTGTGGAAGCAGCCCCGGAACCCGAACTCCTGCCCCTCGTGTTCGGAGACGTACCGCCATTCGCCGCCGCTGCGGGCATCCCAGATCACGACGCGCGAGGTGATGGCGTCGGGTCCCACCCACCGCATGAACAGTTCCGGGTCGAGGTGCGCTTTGGCGAGTTGGGCCGGTGTGGCCCGGAAGTCGCGGGTGATCCGGATGATCGGCAGCGCCGGGTCGGCGTCGATCGCGGCTTCGGGATAGGTCTCGGTGTTCATGATGCGGCCCCTTCGGTGTCGGTGGAGTGCGCGGCATCGGCGCCCGTCATCTCTGCGAGGACTGCGTCGAGCCGCTGGTACCGCGCTTCCGCTCGGCGGCGATACCGTTCGATCCATTTGGCCATCAGGTCGAAGACCTCGGTCTCCAGGTGCACCGGACGTCGTTGCCCGTCCCGTGAGCGCGTCACCAGGCCGGCCTCTTCGAGCACCTTCAGATGCTTGGAGATCGCCTGCACGCTGACGTCGTAGGGTTCGGCGAGCTGCCCCACGGTCGCGTCCGCGGACGTGAGACGCGCGACCATGTCTCGACGCGTCGGATCCGCCAGTGCCGCGAATATGAGAGACAACTCGTCGGCCATCGCCGTCGACCTCCTTATTCAACCAAATGGTTGTCTACGAGTAGACGCCGCGTGAGGTGCGTTGTCAACCCCTTGGTTGAGCATCGACGACCGCCGCCTGTCGCGGGAGAACGCCGCGGCAGCCCGTTCACAGCGCGTGGCGGCCGCTTCACCCCGCGTGCACGCCGTCCACGTAGAGCCAGACACGGCCGACTCGGACGAATCTGCTGCGCTCGTGCAGTTCACCGCGGCCTCCGGAGTCGCGGAAGACGGCAGTGAAGGCGACGACGCCCGTCTGATGAAAGGGCGACCCGTCCACCACCTCGTCGATATGGAGATGCAGCCAGCGCGTGCCGGGGTCGGGTGCACACTCGTCCGGCCTGGTGTCCGGATGCCAGGTCGCGAGCAGGTGCTCCTCGTCACCGAGTGCGAACGCCGTGAACCTGCTGCGCATCAACGCTTCGGCCGTCGGCGCCGGCCTCCCCACACCGAGGCCCGTGAGGTAGCGCCCGCAACACTCCGACAGCACCTCTCCCGAACCGCACGGGCATCGCCGATCGCTCATTCGGCCAACCTATCGCACCGCACCCCTTGACAACCTCCGACGACTGGTTGCATGGTTAGTTAGTCGAGTAATTAACCAAGAAACCGAGGCGGTCCAATGATTGACGACGGGAGGGCCATCTTCCAGCAGGTCGCCGACCACGTTGCCGATTCGATCATCGACGGCACCCTGCCCGAGGAGACTCGCGCGCCCTCCACCAACGAACTCGCCGCCTTCTATCGCATCAATCCCGCGACCGCAGCGAAGGGCATCAACCTGCTCGTCGACCAAGGCGTCCTCTACAAGAAGCGCGGCGTGGGAATGTTCGTCGCCGCCGGGGCCCGCGCCGCATTGAGCGTGCGTCGCCGGGAGGCCTTCGCCGACCGGTTCGTGACTCCGCTGCTGGTGGAGTCACGCCGGCTGAACCTGACCACCGACGACGTCGTCGCCCTCATTCACGAACGTTCCACCACCATCGATCAGCCGTCGGAAGGAGTCCGGCCATGACCAGCCAGACCAGCGCACCCGCCATCAGCGCGCGAGGCCTCACCAAGCGATACGGATCGACGAACGCCCTCGACGACGTGAGCTTCGACCTTCCGGCGAACACCGTCTGCGGGCTGTTCGGCCGCAACGGCGCGGGCAAGACCACGCTGATGTCGATCCTCACCGCTCAGAACTTCGCGACGTCCGGTGAGCCCCGGATCTTCGGCGAAGACCCGTACGAGAACACGCACGTCCTGCCGCGCATCTGCTTCGTACGCGAGAGCCAGCGCTACCCCGAGGACTCCACTCCGGCCCAGGCTTTCCAGATGGCACGGTTGTTCTTCCCGAACTGGGACCAAGAACTCGCCGACCGCCTCGTGGAGGAGTTCCGGCTTCCCGACTGCCGGCGCATCAAGAAGCTCTCCCGGGGTCAGCTGTCCGCGGTCGGAGTCATCATCGGCCTCGCCTCCCGCGCCGACGTGACCTTCTTCGACGAGCCCTACCTCGGTCTCGACGCCGTCGCCCGACAACTGTTCTACGACCGTCTCCTCGAGGACTACAGCGACTTCCCCCGCACCATTCTGCTGTCGAGCCATCTCATCGACGAGGTCTCGAACCTCGTCGAGCAGGTGCTCGTGGTCGACGAGGGCAGGCTCGTCCTGAACGAGTCGGCCGACGACCTCCGCGGCATGGCGTTCACCGTGGTCGGCGCCGAATCCGCCGTCGACGCCTTCATCGGCGACCGCGAAGAACTGCACCGCGACCGACTCGGCTCCGTCGCCTCGGTGACCGTCCTGGGACGACTCGAGGACACCGACCTGGCCGAACTGTCCGCCCGCGGCATCGCCACCGCTCCGGTCTCGATGCAGGAACTGATCGTCCGTCTCACCACTCGCGCCGACCGGCGTGAGCGAACCTCTCGTCCGATGGGAGCCTCGCGATGAACCGCACAGCGAACGTCGTCCGCATGCAACTGATCAACAAGAAGATCTTCGTCTGGCTGCCGCTGACGATCTTCGGCGCCGCGTTCGCGATCTCGCTGATCATCTACGGCGCGATCTACGCCTCGGTCAGCGACCTCACCGACCCGATCTACGGCGGCGCATCACAGGCACCCCTCTGGTACTTCGCCGTGATCGGCATCCAGGCGATGTCGCTGACCTTCCCGTTCTCCCAGGCCATGAGCGTCACTCGTCGCGAGTTCTATCTCGGGACCACCCTCACCGCCCTCCTCGCGTCCATCGGCCTCGCCGTGCTGTACGTGATCGGCGGCCTGATCGAGAAGGCCACCGACGGTTGGGGGATCGACGGCTACTTCTTCGCGGTGCCGTGGATCTGGAACCAGGGACCCGCGGCCGCCGGCCTGCTGTACTTCATGGCGCCGATGCTCACGTTCACCATCGGCTTCTTCGCCGCCACCGTGTACAAGCGGTTCGGCATGCTGACACTGGTCCTCATCGGCATCGGTCTGGCCGCGGCGATCGCCCTCGCGATCTTGGGCATCAGTCTCGGCGGCGGCTGGCCGGCCGTCGGACGCTGGTTCACCGGTCTCACGCCGGTCGCGGTAGGCGGTTACGGGCTCGTCCTGGTGGCGGCGCTGTCGGGCGTCTCGTACGCGACTCTGCGGCGAGCGATTCCGTAGGACGCGTACGGCTCAGGTACGCGTACGGCTCAGCCGGCCGGACGGAGGCCGAGCCATACCGCGAGTCCGAGACCGCACAGACCGATCGCGATCCGCAGGGGCCGGGCAGGCAGCCGAGCGACCAGCGGCGGCCCCATCCAGCCGCCGAGCAGACAGCCGATGCCCATCGCCACCGCCGCCGGCCAGTGCACCGGACCGAAGACGATGAAGGCGACGGCCGCGACCGCATTGGCGACGCCCAGAAGCGCCGATTTCAGCAGCATGGAGTGCCACAGCGGCAGACTCGTCAGGAGCAGCGCGAGCGCGAGAAAGATCACGCCGGCTCCCGCACCGAAATAGCCGCCGTAGATCGACACCACGAACACCGCGACCGGCCAGGCCACCGGACGGTCGGAGCCGTGCTCGATCCACCGTCGAAGACCGGGCTGCGCCAGCAGCGCGACCGACGCCAGCGCCACCAGGTACGGAACGACGTATCCGAACGCCGCGGCGGGCGCCAGCAGCAGCAACGCCGCACCCACGATTCCGCCGGCCAGCGCCATCAGCGACGAGCGCAGCAGCGACCGGCCGCCGTCGTCGGCAGTGAGCGCCCGGCCCGACTTCGCGAAACTCCCCACACCGACGGCGACCAGAGCCACCGTGTTGGTGACATTGGCGGACAGGGGCGTCAGGCCCGCCGCGAGCAGCGCCGGATAGCTCACGATAGAAGCCAGCCCGGTCACGTAGCCGACCACGCCCGCACCGAATCCCGCGGCCACGAGTGCGAGGAGCCCGATCACCGTCATGCGGCGAGAGCGCTGTTCATGCGCGCCTCACGTGCCGTACGGCACTCAGTGTGCGAAGTGACGCGCCCCGGTCAGGTACATCGTGACGCCCGCAGCCTTGGCGGCCTCGATCACCTCGTTGTCGCGGACCGAACCGCCCGGCTGGACCACCGCGCGCACGCCGGCGTCGATCAGCACCTGAAGACCGTCGGGGAACGGGAAGAAGGCGTCGGACGCACCGACCGCGCCCGCCGCGCGCTCGCCCGCCCGGTTCACCGCCAGATGCGCGGAGTCGACGCGGTTGACCTGACCCATTCCGACGCCGACCGACGCACCGTCGGAGGCGAGCAGAATGGCGTTCGATTTGACCGCACGGCAGGCACGCCAGGCGAAGACCAGATCGCGCAGCGTCTGCTCGTCGGCCGCGGTACCCGTGGCGAGCGTCCAGTTGGCCGGATCGTCGCCCTCGGCGTCGATCACGTCGCGCTCCTGCAGGAGCAACCCGCCCGAGACCGGACGCATCTCGATACCGCTCTCGGCCGGAGCCTGCGCGACGAGGATGCGGATGTTCTTCTTCCGCGAGAGGACGTCCACCGCGCCGTCGGCGTAGCTCGGCGCGATGATGACCTCGGTGAAGATCTCCGCCACCTGCTCGGCCATCTCGACCGACACCTCGCGGTTGGTGGCGATCACGCCACCGTACGCGCTGACCGGATCGCAGGCGTGCGCCTTGCGGTGCGCTTCGGCGATGTCGGCCCCCACCGCGATGCCGCAGGGGTTCGCGTGTTTGATGATCGCGACCGCCGGTTCGGTGTGGTCGTAGGCGGCACGCCAGGCGGCGTCGCCGTCGGTGTAGTTGTTGAACGACATCTCCTTGCCGTGCAGCTGCTCGGCCTGAGCCAGCCCCGGTGCTGCGTCGGTGTCGACGTAGAGCGCGGCCCCCTGATGCGGGTTCTCCCCGTAGCGCAGGGTGGCCGACCGCTTCCAGGTGGCGCCGGCCCACACGGGGAACTGCGCACCGGTGGTCGCACCCGGTTCGCCTGCGGTCTCCTCCGACGGCGCGACCACCGAGGTCATCCACGAGGCGACGGCGACGTCGTAATCGGCTGTATGACGGAAGGCCTTGGCCGCCAGCTGCTTCCGCTGTGCCAGGGTGAACCCGCCACCGGCGACGGCGGCGGCTGCGTCCGGGTAGTCGGCGGGATCCACCACCACGCCCACCGACGGGTGGTTCTTGGCGGCGGCACGGACCATCGAAGGACCGCCGATGTCGATCTGCTCGACGCACTCGTCGGGGGCGGCACCGGAGGCGACGGTCTCGGTGAACGGGTACAGGTTCACGACCACCAACTCGAAGGGCGCCACGCCCAGCTCGTCGAGCTGCGCCAGATGATCGTCCTTGCGAGTGTCGGCCAGGATGCCCGCGTGCACCCGCGGATGCAGGGTCTTGACCCGCCCCTCGAGGCACTCCGGGAAGCCGGTCAGTTCGCTGACCTCGACCACCGGAACGCCCGCACCGGCGATGGTCTTGGCGGTGGAGCCGGTCGAGACGATCTCGACGCCCGCGCCGTGGAGGGCGGTCGCCAGTTCGGTGAGCCCGCTCTTGTCATAGACGCTGATCAGCGCGCGCTTCACCGCGCGAGCTCCGGAGTCTGCAGGTGCATTCACTTGATGTGTGCCTTTCGTCCATCTGTGACAACGCCACGGGTCACGACCGCATGCACCACTTCCGGCAGCAGCACACGTTCGACTTCTTTGATGCGTTCGTGAAGGGTCTCTTCGGAATCGTCGGGCAGCACCTCCACGATGCGCTGCGCGAGGATCGGTCCGGTGTCGACGCCGTCGTCGACGAGGTGCACCGTGGTGCCGGTGACCTTGACGCCGTACGCGAGGGCGTCGGCGACCCCGTGCGCGCCGGGGAACGCGGGCAGCAGCGCGGGATGCGAGTTGAGGATCCGGCCGCCGAAACGGTCGAGGAATGCGGGGCCGAGGATCTTCATGAAGCCTGCGGTGACCACCCACTCCGGGGCCAACTCCGCGACCGAGGCGGTGAGCGCCGCGTCCCACGCCTCACGGTCGGGGTACTCCCGCAACTCGCAGAGGATCACGGGCAGGTCGGCGTCGACGGCGCGGTCGGCGGCCCCGCAGTCGCGGTCGACCACTACGCCGACGACGCGGAAGGGTGCGTCGTCGGTTGCTGCGAGGTCGAGGACTGCGGCCATCAACGATCCGGTGCCGGATGCCATGACGACCACGGGCACACGGGCGTCCTGGGCTGATGTCACGACCTACAGCTTAGTTGTCCAGTTCCCGCACTGAACCGGGAGGTCGGTCCCCCGCCGGGGGTCCGTGGTCTGCGCCACTCGCGACCGCCGGATCGACGTCGTCGAGCGCCTCGGTCCCGTCCCCGTCACCCGAGTCCGGGTCTTGGTCCGAATTCGAGTCCGAATCCGCGTCCGCTCCTGAGTTCGAGTCCGCATCCGCGTCCACCGGTTCCGGCTCGTCGAGCAGTTCGTCAAGATCCAGGTCGGGAGCCCCGTACGCCCGCCGACCGCCGAACCTGCGGTTGAGCCAGAGGATCCCGGCGGTCGCCGTCGCCGTCACCCCGAGCGCGGTCAGTGTGAAGACCCCGGCCAGCGGAACACTGACGCCGGCCTCCCCCATCTCGCCGAGCGTGCCGCCCGAGAACGCCACAGCCACCACCATCAGCAGTGAGGCCACCGCCGCCCCCACGCCGATCGCCCGCAGATGGGCGACGAGGTCGTCGCTGCGGGTGTGCCAGCCGATCAGCACACCGGCCAGTGCGGGCACGGCGTAGAGCAACGCCCCCCAGGCGCCGAGATCGGAGCCGGGGACCACCGCCGCGATCGGCACCGGCGGCAGCGTCCCCGGATGCGTGCTCAGCGCATCGATCGTCGTGCCGCCCAGCGTCGCGCTCGCGCCCGCGGTGACGGCCGCGGCGTTCACCACGAAGTTCGGCAGGTAGAGGATCGACAACACCGACAGCCCGAGGTAGCCGTCGAAGGTGTTGCCTCGCGAGACGAGATCGGAGACCGCGCCGAGATGCGCGAGGAAGCCCGCGAACACGGCGACCCCGCCCCCGGCGATCAAGGCGAAGAAGGCGGCGACCCCGGCTTCGGCGCCGATCCGGTCGGACGCCGCGACGGCGAACTCATCGAGGAACGGCCCGATCACGCGAGGGACCACGCCTGCCAGCGCCGCCACACCGTGGACCACGATCGTCATGCCGAACGCGACGAGCGGACTCGGACTGCCCACCGGACCGGACGAACTGCCGTCGGCGACCACCGCGAGAGCGAGCGCGGTCGCGACCAGTGGCCCGACCACAGCCGTTCCAGCGATGCGCAGGAGCTCGTTGAACGAGGTCGCGTCGACCGTCGCCCGACGGACCACGCGGTACGTTCCGTATCCGATCAGGAGTGTCGGAACCAGCGGAAGCACCCCGATGGTGACGCCGCCGACGGTCAGCGCCGTCTGATTGGCCGCGAGCCATCCGGCCGCGGTCGCAGACCCGAAGCTGGAGAACCCCGCGCCCGCCGCGACCTTGGTGATCAGCACGATCACCGCCGACACCAGCCAGGCGACGGTCGGAACGGTGAGCCCGACCTTGATCACGTCCCAGGTGGCGGGCAGTTTCGGCTCCTGGTCGGCACGGCGGGCCAGACGGACCTGCCGAAGACGGGCCGCCAGATTCGAAGTTGAAGGCGCGGACATCGCTTACCAGGGTGTCACGGTCCGGCAGTCGAGCCCCGCCGACGCGCCGCACTCCCCTGCCCCGAACGAAAAACTGTCGAGTTCGTACCCCGTACGGGTACGAACTCGACAGTTTCTTGACTGAGCGAGCAGTGCTACTGCTTGTCGGCATCCTCCGGCTTCACGAAGGCGGTGGTCGCCCCGGCGTCCGAGGCCGGCGGGGTGTCGGCCTGACCGTACGACGGTGTCGCCGACGGCTGGCCGTAACTCGAACCGGGCTGGTAGGAGGCCTGCGCCTGCTGACCGTATCCGGCCGCCGGCTGCTGGGCCGCCTGCTGCTGGGCCTGCTGACCGTAGCCGTAGCCGTACGACGACGCCGCGGGATCCGCCGCCGGCGCCGCGTGGGCGGCGGCGGGAGCCGCGGCCGCGGCCGACGCATCGGCGGCGGCCGTCTTGATCTGACCCGCCTCGATGAGCAGCCACACCACCGCGGCCAGGAAGGCCAGGATGGAGGTGATCAGCAGGATGATCGCGCCGGCTCCCTTGCCCGCGTCAGCGGTCGCGAACTGGAACACCGTGATGAGGGCACCGACGGTCGACAGCGCGAACACCACGCCTGCGACCCACTTCTCAGTACCGAGCAGGAAGGTCGCGAGAGCCAGCACACCCGCGACGGCGATCAGACCGTACGGGGTCGCGAACTCGGTCTCGAACAGCTTCGCGCTGTACTGGGCACCGTACGGACCGGTCTCCTTGAAACCCGCCACGAATCCGCAGAACAGCGTGATGACGCCGAGCGCGCCGATGACGGCGGCGAGGATGGTCGTCGTGTTCGCGGGAAGGCCCTGACTCGCGGGCTGCTGCGGCTGCTGGTAGCCGTAGCCCTGCTGGCCGTACTGCTGCTGCGCCGCGTACTGCTGGCCGTAGCCGGCCTGCTGCCCGTATTGCTGCTGGCCGTACTGCTGCTGACCGTAGCCGGACTGCTGGCCGTACTGCTGACCGTAGGCCGACTGGGATCCGGCGTCGCCCTGGCCATAGCCAGACCCCGACTGCGGGTACGTCATCCGATCACTCCTCGTGAGACTAGGGCCACCGTGGGCGATGGCCGGCGAACTTCTGGTCCACGCTAATACACGTCCCTGTCTGTCCGCTGAACGCCGTCCATCGGTCGAATCACCAGCGATGGGCTCTTCCCTGCTCGGCGTACCACTCGATGAGGCCGTAGTCGTCGACCGACTTCGGATCCACGTTGACCTCGCTCCGGCCGGCGAGAATCGCCGTGACCGGCACTTCCAGCTTCTTCCCCGTCCGGGTGTGCGGGATGCCCGGCGCGAGGATCATCTCGTCGGGAACGTGCCGCGGCGACAACCGAGTCTTCACCTCGGCGGCGACACGCGCGGACAGTTCATCGGTGAGTTCGGCACCGGGGACCAGGGTCACGAACAGCGGCATCCAGTACTTGCCGTCCGGTCCGTCGACGCCGAGCACGAAGGCCTCGGCGATCTCCGGCATACCCTCGACCACCTCGTAGATGTCGGCCGAACCCATGCGGATGCCGTGCCGGTTCAGCGTCGCATCGCTGCGGCCGTGGATCACCAGCGATCCGCGCTCGGTGACGGTGACCCAGTCACCGTGCCGCCACACCGGCTTAGCCGGGCCCTCGCCCTCCCATTCGTGAGCGAAGTACGCCTTCCGGTAGCGCTCCCCGTCGGGGTCGTTCCAGAATCTGACCGGCATGGACGGCATCGGCGTGGTGACGACCATCTCGCCCACTTCGCCGATCAGCGGCCGACCGCTCGGCGACCAGCTCTCGAGTCCGACGCCGAGATAGCGTGCCGACAGTTCCCCGGCGACCACCTCCACTCCCGTGGTACCACCCGCGAATGCGCTCACGACGTCGGTGCCACCGCTGATCGAGGACACCGGCAGACCCGCCTTCACGTTCTCGTCGATCCATCCGAACAGATCCGCCGCGAGCGTCGAACCGGTGCTGCCCAGCAGCCGCAGCGCCGAGAGGTCGTGGTCCGCGCCGGGATGGAGTCCGGCCTTGCGCGAGGCCTGCAGCTGTCCCGGGCTGGTGCCGAAGAAGGTGACCCGTTCGTCGGCCACGATCTGCCAGAGGCGGTCCGCGTCCGGGTAGAGCGGCGAACCGCTGTACGTGATGATCCGGGACCCCACCAGCAGCCCGGCGACCTGGTAGTTCCACATCATCCACGACAGGGCCGTCTGCCAGAAGAAGACCGACTCGGTGTCCAGATCCGACTGGATCGCCGCCGCCTTCAGGTGCTCGAGCACCACGCCGCCGTGCCCGTGGACGATGCCTTTGGGGCGGCCCGTGGTGCCCGAGGAGAACAGCACCCACAGCGGATGATCGAACGCGACCTTCACCGGCTCGGGACGGCGACTCTCGTCCGCGATCACCTCCGACCAGCGCACCACTGCGGCGCCGGGGTCGCCGACGTCACCGGCGCCGGGGTCGCCGACCATGATGTGCGTGACCTCGTCGCCGAGCAGTCCGGCGAGCGTGACCGAGTCGGCGCGCTTGTCGACCTCCTTGCCGTTGTATCGGTAGCTCGCGGCGGAGACGAGCACCGTGGGCTCCAACTGCGCGAGCCGGCCGGCCGCACCCTCCGGCGCATAGTCCTGACCGCAGCCCGACCAGATCGCGCCCAGTGACGCGGTGGCGAGGAACGCGATCACGGCCTCCGGGATGTCGGGCAGGTACGCCGCGACGACGTCGCCGCGGCCGACACCCGCCTCGCGGAGCGCGTGCGCGACGGCGCCGACCCGAACCGGGAGTTCGGCCCACGTGACCGACGTGCGGTTGCCGTCCTCGTCCAATCCGACGATCGCCTCGCCGGGCAGATCCGCATGTCTCAGCACCACGTCGACGTAATTCAGTGCCGTACCGGGGAACCACACGGCACCGGGCATGGTGTCGTCGGCAAGCACCGCGTCGTCCCCGTCGCCCAGCGGCGTCTGGGCGATCTCGTCGAGCGCGAAGAAATCCCACACGCACCGCCAGAAGCCCGGCAGATCGGTCACCGACCGTTGCCAGACGTCGTCGTATGAGGTCAGCGGCGCTCCGGCGCGTTCGGAGAACTTCTCGGCGAAACGATCGAAGACGGTCACGACCCCAGCCCCAGGACCTCGATCGCGCGTTCGCGCATCTCCACTTTGCGCACCTTGCCGGTGACGGTCATCGGGAACTCGTCGACGATCTGCACGTACTTGGGAATCTTGTGACGGGAGATGTGACCGGTGGCGAACTCACGGATCGAGTCCGCGGTCAGTTCGTCCGCGCCTTCGCGAACCCGGATCCAGGCCATCAGTTCCTCGCCGTACTTCTCGTCCGGGACACCGATCACCTGGGCGTCGATGATGTCCGGATGCGTGTAGAGGAACTCCTCGATCTCACGCGGGTAGATGTTCTCTCCGCCGCGGATCACCATGTCCTTGATGCGGCCGGTGATTCTGACGTATCCGTTGTCGGCCATGACCCCGAGGTCGCCGGTGGCCATCCAGCCGTCGGCGTCGAGCACCTCGGTGGTCTTCTCCGGATCGTTCCAGTAGCCCTTCATCACCGAGTACCCGCGGGTGCGGAACTCGCCGGTCTCACCGCGCGGCAGGGTCTCGCCGGTCAGCGGGTCGGCGATCTTGATCTCCAAGTGCGGCCCGACACGGCCGACCGTCCCCACGCGAAGGTCGAGGTCGTCGTCCATGCGCGTCTGCGTCGAGACCGGGCTGGTCTCGGTCATGCCGTAGCAGATCGACACCTGCGACATGTTCATCTCGTCGATCACCCGGCGCATCACCTGCTCCGGGCACGGCGAGCCCGCCATGATGCCGGTACGCAGGGAGGACAGGTCGAAGGCGGTGCCCTCGTCGGCGCTCGAGTCCAGGAGAGCCAACTCGGCGATGAACATCGTCGGCACGCCGTAGAGGCTGGTGCACCGATACTTCTCGACCGCCGCGAGTGTGGCTTTCGGATCGAAGGCCGGGGCGGGGATCACCATGGCGCAGCCGAAGGCGATCGCCGCGAGGTTGCCCATCACCATGCCGAAGCAATGGTAGAAGGGCACCGGCAGGCAGATGCGGTCGTGCTGGGTGTACTCCAGCAGCGATCCGACCAGATAACCGTTGTTGCCGATGTTGAGATGAGTGAGCGTGACGCCCTTCGGCGCTCCGGTGGTACCGGACGTGTACTGGATGTTGATCGGATCGTCCGGGTTCAGTCCGGCCGCGATCTCGGCGATCTCGGCCACCTCCGCCGCCGACGGCGGGGTCAGCATCTCGGCGAAGGCATCCGACTCGAACAGCACCACCTCGCGCAGGTCCGGCGTCTGGTCGCGCACGTCCTCGAGCATGACGGCGTACTCCGAGTCGCGGAAGCTCGTGGCCGCCAGCACCAGCGAGGTGCCCGACTGCTTGAGTGCGTACGCGAGCTCGTGGCGCCGGTACGACGGATTGATCACGACCAGGATCGCGCCGATCTCGGCGGCCGCGAACTGAGTCAGCACCCACTCGAACCGGTTCGGGGCCCAGAGCCCCACGCGATCGCCCGGCGCCACCCCGTGCCGGAGAAGTCCGGCCGCCAACGCCACGACGTCGCGGCGGAACTCGGCGTACGTCCAGGTCCGGTCGACGGCGGCGTCGATCAGGGCGTCGGAGTCCGGATAGCTGCCCGCGGTGGCGGCGAGGGTCGCACCGATCGTCTGGGTGAGAAGTGGGGGCTCGGTCTCCCCGATCGCGTACGAGGGGGCGGCGGCTGTGCCGGTCATGGTGTCCTCCGTGAGGGTTGAGGTGTCTCGTGGGGGTCGGGTGGGTCGGTCGGATGCGGGGGCGAGTGCCGGCTCAGCCGGCGGGAGGCTGCATCACCCGGGCGAGGATCGCTCGGGCTTGGGCGATCACCGGGCCGTCGATCATCTGCCCGTCGACGGCGAACACGCCGCCGTCGTGCGCGAGGGCGCCGTCGCACACCTTGCGGGCCCATTCGACGCGCTCGGCCGACGGTGCGTAGCCGGCGCGGATGTGCTCCACCTGACTCGGATGGATGCAGGCGGTGGCCGTGTAACCCTGGGCGACGGCGTCGCGGACCTCCGCCACGAGTCCGTCCACGTCCGCGATGTCGATGTGGACCGCGTCGATCGCCGCCACACCGAAGGCCGCGGCCGCGAGCCGGACCCGTGCCCGGACGTGCCTGGCGATGTCGCGGTAGCCGCCGGTGCCCGGCTCGTCCGCACCGAATCTGCTCGACGTGCCGCCCATCCCGGCCGCGAGATCCTCGGCACCCCACATCAGGCCGACGCAGTTGGGCGCCGCCGCGATCTCCTCGACACGAACCGCGCCGAGAGGTGTCTCGATGAGCGCGATGGTGGGCAGTCCGTGCGCGGTGATCTGCGCCGCGGATTCGACCTTCGCCTGCATCACGACCCGATACGGCGTGCACTGCACCGCGTCCAGATCCCGCTGATGCTCCACGCTGCCCGCGGGGTTGATCCGCACGATCACCCGGTCGGCCGCGATCGGATCGGCGATCAGCGCCTCCCGGGCGTCGGCCTTGTTGACCTCGGCGACGGCGTCCTCGAGATCGAGGATCACCATGTCGGCGCGGTCGAGCGCCTTGGCGTACCGCTCGGGGCGGTCGGCCGGGCAGAACAGCAGAGCCGGTCCGGCCGGCGTCCAGGATTGCGCTGTGGACCCTGTCATTCCCGACCCTCTCACTCCGGACACTGTCATTCCCCTTCGGGTCGAACGCGCACGAGGGTCGAGCGCGAGGCACGGGCCACGATCACTCCGTCCTGATTGCGGCCGATGTGCGTCAGGTCGACGATCCCCTCGCCCGGACGCGACTTGGACAGCCGCTTGCCGGTGCACTCGGTCTCGCCGTACAGGGTGTCGCCGGCGAACATCGGTGCCGGGAAGGCGATGTCGTGGAAGCCGAGATTCGCGACCAGCGTCCCCTGAGTCAGCTGTGCCACCGACAGCCCGACGATCGTCGACAGCGTGAGCATCGAGTTCACCAGCCGCTGACCGCCGAAGCCCGGCTGCGTGGCCGACCACGCCGCGTCCAAGTGCAGGGCCTGGGTGTTCATCGTCAGCGTGGTGAAGAACGTGTTGTCCGCCTCGGTGATGGTGCGCCCGGGACGGTGTTCGTAGACGGTGCCGATCTCGAACTCCTCGAACCAGAGCCCACGCTGCGTGACGTGCTTGGCTCCGCCGTCGGCCGCGGTCATGCCGGCAGTCCCAGCGATCGCGCGATCAGCATGAGCTGCACCTCGGTGGTGCCCTCGCCGATCTCGAGGATCTTGGAGTCGCGGTAGTGCCGGGCCACCGGGTACTCGTTCATGAAGCCGTAGCCGCCGTGGATCTGCGTCGCCGTCCGGGCATTGTCCATCGCGGCCTCCGAGGAGATCATCTTGGCGATCGCGGCCTCCTTCTTGAAGGGCTTGCCCGCGAGCATCTTGGCGGCGGCGTCGTAGTACGCCATCCGCGCGACGTGCGCCCGGGCCTCCATGCGGGCGATCGCGAACGACACCGACTGGAACTCGGCGATCGCCTTGCCGAACGACTTGCGCTCGCGGGCGTACTTGACCGATTCGTCGACGCAGCCCTGGGCGACGCCGGTCGCGAGACCGGCGATGGCGATCCGGCCCTCGTCGAGGATCGACAGGAAGTTCGCATAGCCGCGGCCTCGTTCGCCGAGCAGGTTCTCCCGTGGCACGCGCGCGTCGTCGAAGCTCAGCGGGTGGGTGTCGGAGGCGTTCCAGCCGACCTTGTTGTACGCGGGTTCAGCGGTGAAACCCGGTGTTCGGGCGGGCACAATGATCGTCGAGATCTCCTTCTTGCCGTTGTCGCGCTGCCCGGTGACCGCCGTGACGGTCACGAGCGAGGTGATGTCGGTGCCGGAGTTGGTGATGAACTGCTTGCCACCGTTGATCACCCACTCGTCGCCGTCCTCGCGTGCCGTGGTCGCGGTGGCGCCGGCGTCCGAACCGGCGCCGGGCTCGGTGAGACCGAAGCCCGCGAGACGGCGGCCCGCGAGCAGATCCGGCAGCCAGGTCTCCTTCTGCTCCTGGGTGCCGAACTTGTAGATCGGCATCGCGCCGAGACCGACCCCGGCCTCGAGCGTGATCGCGACCGATTGGTCGACCTTCCCGAGTTCCTCGAGTGCGAGGGCGAGCGCGAAGTAGTCGCCGCCCATCCCGCCGAACTCCTCGCTGAACGGCAGGCCGAACAGGCCCATCTCGCCCATCTGCGCGACGACCTCGTACGGGAAGGTCTTCTTCTCATCGTGTTCGGCGGAGACGGGCGCCACCACCTGCTGTGCGAAGTCGCGCACCGTGTTCACCAGGTCGGTGTATTCCTGCGTCAGTTCCATGGAGTGAGATTCCTCGTCGTATGTGGGGCCGGGTCCATCGGTCCGGCGCTGTCTGTGGATCGCTGTCTGGGGATCGCTGTCTGGGGATCGCTGTCTGGGGATCGCTGTCTGGGGATCGCTGTCTGGGGTTGAAAGTCTCTAGCTGTGGAGCCGTGTGTCGTTGACGTGGTTCGCGTCGAAGCGGCTCAGTCGTCGACCTGGACGTGCGCGAGCAGTTGCTGCGCGTCCACCTTGTCCCCGACCCGGACCTTGATGGACGCGGTTCCGTCGATCGGAGCGCGAAGGGTGTGCTCCATCTTCATCGCCTCGACCACCACCAGCGGGTCGCCGGCCGCGACCTGCTCGCCGTCGACCCCGGGCACCGCGACCACGGTGCCCGGCATCGGACTGACGATGTGGCCCGCGGCATCGCCTTCATCGTGCTCCGACAGCGCGCGGACCGTGTGCAGAATCCAGGTTCCCGGCCGGCCCGACACCCAGCGGCGACCGCCGCGGGCGTCGACCGCCACCTCCCAGCGGTGCGAACGTCCGTCGACGATCAGGTCGAAGGCGTCGCCGGGCACCTGGCGCAGCCGCACCGGGGCCTGCCACGGTTCGCGGTCGAGATCCTCGAAGGAGATCGTCACGTGTGCGTCGAGGGTCCCCGGCCGCGGCGTGCGGTTCTGATCGATCTGCGCCGACACCGTGTAGACGTGCCCGGACTCGGCCAGCCGCGCGAGGACCGGTGACGGTGCGCCGATGCGGAAGCCGATCGCGGACGACCAGAGATCGTCCGGGTCGCCGAGGTCCAGAGCGCCGAGCGCACCCGCGACCAGCGCGTGCGGATCGGGCATCGGGGCGGCGTAGTCGGCGGCGATCCGGTCGAGCAGTTCGGTGTCGAGCACACCGTCGCGCACATCGCGCTGCGCGAGCGCGTAACGGCAGAAGCCGATGTTGGTCACGACGCCGAGCAGCCGGGTCTCCGACAAGGCCTCGTCGAGACGGTCGAGCGCCTCGGCGCGATCGGTGCCGTAAGCGATCACCTTGGCCAGCATCGGGTCGTAATCACTGCCGATCACCGACCCCTCCTCGATGCCGCTGTCGACGCGGACACCGGGCCGCTGAGCCCCGGTGGCGAGCCGAGCCGGCTCCATCGAGGCCGCACGCGGCCACGACAGCCGCGTCACCTCGCCACCGGTCGGCAGGAATCCCTGCGCCGGATCCTCGGCGTAGACGCGTGCCTCCACCGCGTGACCGGTCATCACGATGTCGTCCTGCGTCAAGGCCAGCTTCTCGCCGCGGGCGATCCGCACCTGCTGCTCCACCAGGTCGACACCGGTCACCATCTCGGTCACCGGATGCTCCACCTGCAGCCGGGTGTTCATCTCCATGAAGAAGAAGTCCTCGGGCGCGGTGGCCGAGACGATGAACTCGACGGTTCCCGCCCCGGTGTAGCCGACGCTGCGGGCCGCATCGCAGGCCGCCTCGCCGATCCGCTGCCGGGTGGCCTCGTCGAGCAGCGCCGACGGCGCCTCCTCGATGACCTTCTGGTGGCGGCGCTGCAGGGAGCACTCGCGCTCACCGAGATGGATCACGTTGCCGTGCTCGTCGGCCAGGATCTGCACTTCGATGTGCCGCGGCGTGAGCACGAAGTGTTCGAGGAACAGGGTGTCGTCGCCGAACGCCGACGCCGCTTCGCGACGCGCGGTGGCCAGCGCCTCGGGAAGTCCGGACGGGTCCTCCACTCGGTGCATGCCTTTGCCGCCGCCGCCCGCACTCGGCTTGATGAGTACGGGGAAGCCGACGCCGCCCGCGGCGTCGATCAGTTCCTGATCCGTCAGGCCCGGACGGGAGATGCCCGGGACAACGGGCACGCTGCGTTTGGTGACCGCGTCGCGCGCGGTGATCTTGTCGCCCATCGTGGCGATCGCCGATGCGGGCGGTCCGATGAAGATGATGCCCGCTTCGGCCAGTGCCTCGGCGAACTGCTGGTTCTCCGACAGGAAGCCGTAGCCGGGGTGCACGGCGTCGGCACCGGTGAGCCGGGCCGCCTCGATGACGGCGTCGATCCGCAGATAGCTCTGCGTCGCCGGTGCCGGGCCGAGCCGGACGGCCTCGTCCGCGGCCTTGACGTGCGGGGCGTCCGCATCCGCGTCCGAGTACACGGCCACCGATTTGATGCCCATGTCGTGGAGCGTGGCGATCACACGGCAGGCGATCTCGCCGCGGTTGGCGACGAGGACCTTGCGAATGCTGCGAGTGTCAGTAGTGGTGTTCACGTGCATGTCCCTCACATCCGGAAGACGCCGTAGGCGGGATCGTCGAGCGGCGCGTACCGGCAGGCCTCCAGGGCCAGCCCCAGCACGGTTCGGGTATCGGCGGGATCGATGATCCCGTCGTCCCACAGTCTCGCCGTGGAGTAGTACGCGTCGGATTGACGCTCGAACTGATCGCGGATCGGCGCCTTGAAGGCCTCTTCCTCCTCCGCCGACCAAGTGCCGCCGGAACGTTCGATACCGCCCCGCCGGACCGTGGCCAGGGTGTCGGCGGCCTGCGGTCCGCCCATGACGGAGATCCGGGCGTTGGGCCACATCCACAGGAAGCGCGGCGAGTATGCGCGGCCGCACATGGAGTAGTTGCCCGCGCCGAACGAGCCGCCGATCATCACGGTCAGCTTGGGCACGCGTGCGCAGGCCACGGCGTTGACCATCTTGGCGCCGTTCTTGGCGATGCCGCCCTCCTCGTACTGGCGACCCACCATGAAACCGGTGATGTTCTGGAGGAAGATCAGCGGGATGCGGCGCTGGTCGCACAGTTCGATGAAGTGCGCTCCCTTGAGCGCCGACTCGCTGAACAGCACGCCGTTGTTGGCCACGAACCCGACCGGGTGACCGTGGATCTTCGCGAACGCCGTCACCAGCGAGGTGCCGTAGCCGGCTTTGAACTCGGTGTACTCGCCGCCGTCGGACAGGATCTCGATGACCTCGCGCACGTCATACGGGATCCGCGAATCGGTCGGCACCACGTCGTAGATGTCGGTCTGCGGGCGCTGCGGCGCGCGGGTGGGCACCGTCTCCCACTGCGCGGGCTCGCGCGGGCCGAGGGTGGCGATGATCTCGCGCACCTTGGCCAGTGCCTGCTCGTCGTTGTCGACGAGGTGATCGGTGACGCCGGAGACGGTGGAGTGCATGCTTCCGCCGCCGAGTTCCTCCGCGGTCACGTCCTCGCCCGTCGCCGCCTTCACCAGCGGCGGGCCCGCCAGGAAGATGGTGCCCTGGTTCCGCACGATGACGTTCTCGTCGCTCATCGCCGGGACGTAGGCGCCGCCCGCAGTCGAGGAACCGAGGACTGCCGAGATCTGCGGAATCCCGGCCGCGCTCATGGTGGCCTGGTTGTAGAAGATGCGGCCGAAGTGCTCCCGATCCGGGAAGACGTCGTCCTGGTTGAGGAGCATCGCACCGCCGGAGTCGACCAGGTAGATGCACGGCAGCCGGTTCTGCGACGCGATCTCCTGCGCGCGCAAATGCTTCTTGACGGTCACCGGGTAGTACGTGCCGCCCGACACCGTGGCGTCGTTGGCGACGATCATGCATTCGCGGCCGTGGATCCGGCCGATGCCGGCCACCACGCCGGCCGCCGGAGCCTTGCCGTCGTACATGTCGTAGGCCGCGAGCGGAGCCACCTCCAGGAACGGCGAACCCGGATCGATCAGGGCGTCGATCCGGTCACGTGGGAGGAGCTTGCCGCGCGAGAGATGTCGCTCTCGCGCCTTCTCGCCGCCGCCCTGCGCCGCGGCGAGCAGCCGGGTCCGCAACACGGCCACGTTGGCGTGATGCGCGTCTGAAGAGGATGTCGCCGTCATGCCGCCCTTTCAGTTAGCTTCGATTAACTGAAATACAGGATAGGTGACGGCGCCCACATTCGCCAGTCCCTGGCCGGGTCTCACAGCGGAATGAGTGAATTGTGCAGCTGAGGCGCCCTCGCACGGACCCGAAACGGTCTCGTGGGAGCCTGGCCGGCGTGCCGTCAGCCCTGCAACGCGCCCATCGCCATTCCGGTCAGCAATCCGCGCAGCCGGTCCCGGGGAAACTCCGGAAGCCGCGGTGAGGAGTTGAGCAGACCGAACATGGCGTGGATGCGCACCCGCGCCTCTACCGCTTCGAGTTCGACGCCGCGGTCGATGGCGTGGTCCATCAGCACTCGCACCCACACCTCGACGTAACGGCGCTGCAACGAACGCACGCGGTGCCGCGCCTGCGGCGACAGCGACCACAGATCGCGGTCCTGCACACTGATCAGGTCCGGCCGGGTCACCAGCACGTCGATGTGGAACTCGATGAGTCGTTCGAGCACCTCGACCGGTGTTCCGCCCTCGGCCGCCGCGGCCACGCCGCCGTCGTGCAGCCGCTCGCTGATGTCGATCAGAATCGTGTCGAGCAACTCGGATTTGGACTGGAAGTGCCGGTACATGGCCGGGCCGCTGATCCCGACCTCGGCGCCGATGTCCTCCAGCCGCACTCCGTTGTAGCCGCGCTGGGCCATCTGCCTGGCCGCCGCCGACAGGATCTCCACGCGCCGCGCCGCCTTCGCCTGTTCACGGCGAGTGGCCGGTCGCGGCGTCGGGACGGGTTGCGAAGACATGACGCTGCCGACTCTACCGCCCGACCCGCACCCGCCCCGAGCGATCGGCGACGGGGTCGGTGGCGATCCAGCGGTCGATGGCCGCCACCGTCTCGTCGAGTGTCGTCACGACCTCGTCGACGATTCCCAGCCGGCGCAGCTCGCGCACCCAGACGTGCTGAGCCCGGGCCATCTCAGCCGCATGGCCGACGTCTCCGTGCATGATGACGCTCGCCCCCTCGGGCGGAAGCGGTGCGAGCCAGCCGTCAGCGGCACCGATCACCCGATCGGCCGGGAACATCGCGAGCGCCGCGCCGCCCGTGCCCTGCCCGAGCAGAACCGACGCCGTGGGAGTCGCGGCCGACAGCAGCTCCATCGTGCACGCGGCGATCTGCCGAGCCAGGCCCGATTCCTCGGCCGCCCGCGACAGTTCGCCGCCGCTGGTGTCGACGACGGTCACCAGCGGCAGTCCCCACCGGACGGCGAGCGCGATACCCCGGCGAGCGACGCGAAGGGCGTCGGCCGAGATCGACCGGCCCTCCGATTGGATTCGGCGATCCTGCCCCGCCAGCACCACTGGACGGCCGCCGAACCTCGCGAGCGCGATACGGATCGGCCCGTCGCCCGCCAGCCGCACCGCCCCGAGGTGAGTCTCGAGTTCGGTCAGCCCGGGGCGCATCCGGTCACGTGTGGCGGCCACCGCCGACCACGCGTCGTCGACCTTCGCGGCGAGCGGTCCCGCCGCCTCGTGCCGGACGGCCGCCGCAGCGGGATCGAGCGCCGCGAGGACGCTCGCGACCCGAGCGCCGAGGCGGCGGTGGTCGACGACGTCGTCGACGAATCCCAGGCGGTGCAGGTTCTCGGCGGTCTGCACGCCCGCCGGGAACTGGCGGCCGTGGATGCCCGCGTACACCTTGGGTCCGAGGAATCCGGTCAGCGCTCCGGGTTGAGCCCAGGTGACGTCGCCGAGCGACCCCCAGGAGGCGAAGACCCCGCCCGTGGTCGGATGTCGCAGATACACCAGGTAGAGCAGCCCGGCGTCGCGGTGCTCGGCTACGGCAGCGGTGATGGCGGCCATCTGAAGGAACGCGGGCGTGCCCTCCTGCATGCGCGTTCCGCCGGACGCCGGGAGCGCCAGGAGAGGCAGCCGCTCCGCCGTGGCGCGGCGCACCGCCTCGACGATCCGCGCACCGGCCGTCGCGCCGATCGACCCGCCCGATACGCCGAATTCGCTGACCACCAGGGCGATGGGACGACCGCCGACGCGCCCCGAGCCGGTACAGACCGACTCCGGCTCGGTGGACCGATCCCAGCTGCACCACGTCCCGTCGTCGAGCACGGCGTCGATCATCGCCGCGGCGTCTGGCCGCTCATTACCCGGCCGCCCATTACCCGGCCGCTCAGTACCCATATGCCCGATGATGCCTGACGCCGGGCGTTCGGGCAGTCAACTCATGTTCGGCGTCCACAACGGGTAGCACCAGCGCTGCGGGACCGGCGAGATCGCGTCGATGGCCGCGCAGATCAGAAGCAGACCGTACCCGTGCAGTACATCCGCGGAGGGGGCGCGTGGGTCGGTGCGGCCGACGCGGCCGGTGCCCCGGCGAAGGCGACGGTGAGTCCGACCGCCGCCACGGCGGCGAGGAGCGTGATTCTGCGGATCATGGCGAGCCTCCAATCCCCTGTGGACTGCCTCCGGCGAACGCTCTGTCCTCGACGCTACGACGAGCGACGAGCCTCGTCCAGGGCGCAGCACGATTCGGCCGAACGATCACCGCTCGCGTCCGACCGAGCTCAGAATCGGGGCGGCGGCCCCTGGTCGGCGGGAGCACGACCGTCGATCACCGCGGCGATCGCCAACAACGCCGCTTGGATGAAACCGACCGTCAGCGCCACATAGGCACCGGCCCCGAGACTCAGGAACGGCGGAAGACCCAGTGCGCAGACGAGCAGACCCAGCCAGCCGAAGATCGCGAGGAAGGCCAGCAACGGCAGGTAGCGCCGCCACCTCGGTGCGGCCAGCCCCGCTGCCGCGACACCGACTGTCCCCAGCAGCAGAAAGAACCAGCCGGGACTGAGAATCAGCGACGGGCTGAGGTAAGCGGGCACATCGAAGGTTCCGTTCATGCCAGTGGCCCAGACCTCGGCCTTGTGGTCGATCTCGTCGGAGACCGTCACCCAGCCGAGGAATCCCATGAAGAACGTGACCAGTCCGGCCGCCGTGGACCCGACAGCCATCAGGACCGGCGTCGGAGTGCGCGAGAGGAGCGGGGGCCTGACGGGAGGCGGCGGGTAACCGGGCGCGCCGTACATCATCGGCGGCGGTCCCGGCTGCGCACTCGGTCCCGGACCGTATCCGGGCATCGGGTTGGCGGAAGTCCAGGAATTCGTCTCTTGGCCGAGGGCCTGCTGCGAGTCCGGCTTCGGGTCCGGCTTCGGGTCCGGCTGATTCGGATGCGGCGGGTTGGTCATGTCCGTATCTAACCACCCGGATCCGACACTGCGGGCCCGGTCGACGGCGGCGGTCCGCCCCTCTCTCATCCGTCGGTGTAGATCACCTTGGTCCGCAGCACCGCGTCCTGCAACGACATCCGCCGCGGAGACAGCACAACCCAGAACAGTCCGACCGGGAACACCACGCAGGTCAACGCCCGGAGCAGGATCTGCGCAAAGTGCATCGGCCGTCCGCTGACGCGCACCACACGCAGTCCCATCAGCACGTTCCCCACCGTCCGGCCGGTCACCGACCACCCGGCGACCAGATAGACGAACGCGATGCCGAGGAATCCGCTGGTGGTGAACCACCACCCGACCTGCGGGAAGGCGAAGTTGGTGATATCCATCGTGAACAGGACGAAGGCCGTCCCCAGATAACCGAGACCGAGAAGCGCGACCACCAGCACCACGTCGATGACGGCGGCGATCAGCCTGGTCACGATCCCCGCGGTCCGCGGCCGCGCGTCGCGCGGCTCAGTCATCGTCGGACTTCCGGCGGAAGACCCGGTTCACGAAGCCCTCCACGGCGTCGTCGGCGCGTTCGCTGCTGGTCCGGACGTCGGAGATCATCTCGGTCGTCACGGTGGAACTGGCGTCGCGCACGATCGACGAGAGATCCACGCCGTTGATCACCCGGTTGCCGACCACGACCAGATCGACGCCCGCGAGGACGGCGTCGAGATCGATGCGCCGGACCGCCTTGTCGAGGTCGACTCCGTCGACCACCGCGTCGATGTCGAGTCTGGCCAGAACCGGGTTGAGATCGAGCCGGTCGAGGATCGGCGTCAGGTCGATGCCGTCGAGCACCTTCTGCAGATCGATGGTGTCGATCACCGCGTTGAGGTCCAGTCGTTCCACGACGGCCTGCAGATTCACTTCGCCGAGCACCCGGTCGAGGTCGACGGCTGCGAGCAGCACCTCGGTCAGGTCGATCTCTTCGGTGAGGAATGCGATCGCCTCGGACAGCACGCCGCGGATCACTGCACGCGGAACATCGAGCACGCGGTTCACGGCACCCGAGACCAGATCGGTTATCACTCGACGATTATGGCTGAATGCGAAACGTCCCGGTGCGGCAATGCAGCCGTACCGGGACGTTTCGTCGTCCGACTCTCAGATCCGTCCGGACCGGAGTCCGATCAGAGTGCGTCGAAGAGCTCGCGCGCCAGTGCGGCGGTCTCGCTCGGGGTCTTGCCGACCTTGACGCCGGCGGCCTCGAGGGCCTCCTTCTTGGCCTGCGCGGTGCCGGAACTGCCGGAGACGATGGCGCCGGCGTGGCCCATGGTCTTGCCCTCCGGCGCGGTGAAGCCCGCGACGTAGCCGACGACCGGCTTGGTGACGTTGGCCTTGATGTAGTCGGCCGCACGCTCCTCGGCGTCGCCGCCGATCTCGCCGATCATGACGATGAGCTTGGTCTCCGGATCCTTCTCGAAGGCCTCGATCGCGTCGATGTGGGTGGTGCCGATGACCGGGTCTCCACCGATGCCGATGGCGGTCGAGAAGCCGAGGTCGCGCAGCTCGTACATCATCTGGTAGGTCAGGGTGCCCGACTTCGACACGAGGCCGATCGGGCCCTTGCCGGTGATGTTGTTCGGGGTGATGCCGACCAGCGCCTCGCCCGGCGTGATGATGCCGGGGCAGTTCGGGCCGATGATGCGGGTCTTGGCGCCCTTGTCGACGTTGTACGCCCAGGCGTAGGCCGAATCCTGGACCGGGATGCCCTCGGTGATGACCACGAGCAGCGGGATCTCGGCATCGATGGCCTCGATGATGGCGTCCTTCGAGAAGGCGGGCGGCACGAAGGCGATCGAGGTGTCGGCCCCGGTCTTCTCCATGGCCTCGGCGACCGATGCGAACACCGGCAGTTCGACGGTGTTACCGTCGGCGTCCACGTGCGAGACGGTGGTGCCTGCCTTGCGGGCATTGACACCGCCGACGACGTTGGTGCCGGCCTTCAGCATCAGCGCGGTGTGCTTGGTGCCCTCGCCGCCGGTGATGCCCTGGACGATGACCTTGTTGTTCTTGTTCAGGTAGATCGACATGAGTCTTCTTCGTCTCCTACTGGTTCGCCAGCTCAGCGGCCTTGTCGGCACCCGAGTCCATGGTGTCCGCCAGGGTCACCAGCGGGTGGTTGGCCTCGGCCAGGATCTTGCGACCCTCCTCGACCTTGTTGCCGTCGAGACGGACCACCAGCGGCTTGCTGGCGGCGTCGCCCAGCTTGGCGAGCGCGCCGACGATGCCGTTGGCGACCGCGTCACAGGCGGTGATGCCGCCGAAGACGTTCACGAAGACGCTCTTGACCTGCTCGTCGCCGAGAATGACGTCCAGACCGGCCGCCATCACCTCGGCGGACGCACCGCCGCCGATGTCGAGGAAGTTGGCCGGCTTCACGCCGCCGTGGTTCTCACCGGCGTAGGCGACCACGTCGAGGGTCGACATGACCAGACCCGCACCGTTGCCGATGACGCCGACCTGACCGTCGAGCTTGACGTAGTTGAGGTCGTTCTCCTTGGCCTTGAGCTCGAGCGGATCGGTGGCGTCCTTGTCCGCGAACTCGGCGTGGCCCGGCTGCCGGAACTCGGCGTTGCCGTCCAGCGTCACCTTGCCGTCGAGCGCCAGGATCTGATCGTCCGGCGTGCGCACCAACGGGTTGACCTCGACGAGCAGGGCGTCTTCGGCGACGAAGACCTCCCACAGCTTCTGAATGGTCACGGCGGCCGCGTCGAGGACCTCGGCGGGCAGATGGCCCTTCTCGGCGATCTCGCGCGCGAACGCCAGGTCGACGCCCTTGACCGCGTCGACGGCGATGCGAGCCAGCCGGTCCGGCTTGGTTGCGGCGACCTCTTCGATCTCCATGCCGCCCTCGACCGAGCACATGGCCAGGTAGGTGCGGTTGGCGCGATCGAGCAGGAAGGAGATGTAGTACTCCTCGGCGATGTCACTGGCCTCGGCAACGAGGAGCTTCTTGACAACGTGGCCCTTGATATCGAGCCCGAGGATGTTTTCAGCGTGCGTCTGTGCGTCATCAGGGGTTGCGGCGTACTTGACGCCACCGGCCTTACCGCGGCCGCCGACCTTGACCTGCGCCTTGATCATCACGGGCTTGCCGATTTCCTCGGCGATCGCCCGCGCATCGGCGGCAGTGTCAGTCACCCGACCTGGTGTGGTGGGTACCCCATGCTTGGCGAACAGTTCCTTCGCCTGGTATTCGAAGAGATCCATTCAGCTCACCATCTGAAGTAATGTTTCGCCCGCTCCGGTGTAACGCGGGCCATAGGCGACTCTAAACCCCCGGCGCCGTCGCATTCGAACGCGACCCCAACCTTGTGCCGCATCTCACGCGCTACTGACCAGTAACCCCTTATGCACCGCAATTGTGGCCGCTGAGCAGCCAGAATGAGGACGTCATAGAGAGAGGCGGTGGACTTAGCGCCGACCGTTCGTTACCGTCGTCAGGGTTGGTAACAACTAGGTCACGACATGCGAGCCGCTGCCTCGAGCGGCAGCGCTGAGGATTTGAGGTGAACGACTTGGCAGCACGGAGCCTTCTCGACCGTGACGGCGCAACAGCCGGCCAAGCCGACCCCACTCCTCTCGACACCCCCAGCACTCACGACTTCCCGCTCCCTTCGCGCTCGCTGCGCATCGGCCTCGGCGGGTCCGCACTGAACCAGGACACCGTCAGCACCACCGAGATCCTTCTCACCGACGGCGCAGCGGTCGACGACACCGCTGCCGACACCACCGCCACTGCGGTGGCCGCGCAGCCCGAGACAGGCAAGCCGAAGCACCGCCTCCGCGCCCCCTCGTCGGCCCTGCGTGCTCGTACCGCCCTATTCGCCATCGCCGCGGGCGCCACCGCGATCGCCGTCACCGGCTCCGGATCCGACGGCCAGGCGAGCCCACTCGCCCAGGCCCCCGCCGACCCCGCGCCGGTCGACGGCTCGAACGTCGTCCCGGTGGCGAACACCTCCGCGAGCGACACCGGCCCCGGAGCCGTTCCGGCCGCCTCGCAGGCCGATATGAGCGATTTCGGCGATCAGCTCTCGCAGGGCGTGAAGATCGCCAAGGAGCAGGCGGCCGCCATCGCCGCGAAGCAGAAGCCCCTAGTGGTCTCCCCGATCCCGATGGGCGTCTACAACCTCACGTCGGCCTTCGCGCCCCGCTGGGGCACCTTCCACGGCGGCATCGACATGGCCGCACCGCTCGGTACGCCCATCCATGCCGCCACCGACGGCGTGGTGATCGACGCCGGACCGGCCTCCGGGTTCGGCAACTGGGTGCGGCTCAAGGCGCCGGACGGCACCATCACCGTCTACGGCCATATGGCCTCCTCCGGTGTGCTGGTCCACAAGGGCCAGCAGGTCACCGCCGGCGACACCATCGCGCTGGTGGGCTCCGAGGGGTTCTCCACCGGACCGCACTGCCACTTCGAGGTGTGGATCAAGGGCCCGAGCGGCGCCTACGTGAAGATCGATCCCGCCATCTGGCTCGCCAAGAAGGGCGTCCGCCTCTCCGCACTCACCGGCTAGTCAGACACCGACGGGTTCGGTTCGCCGAGCCGCACCGGCCCACCGACCTTGCCGAGCAGCACCAGCCCCCCAGGCCGGTCGAGTAGCACCAGCCCCCCAGGCTTGCCGAGCAGCACCAGCCCCCCAGGCTTGTCGAGTAGCACGCGAACGTAGTGAGCGAGCGTATCGAGACGTCTGCTCTGCCCACCACCCCCGCCCTACAGCTTCTCCCCCGGCAGTCCGCCGACGGTCATCAACGTCACGCGGCCCACTTTCCCGCCGAAGTCGAACGTGATGCGCTCGGTGACACCGCTCCCCTCCTTCGCCACGGCCTTCCCCATCCCGTACTGCGGATGGTTCATCCGGTCGCCGATCTCGTAGTGGACGTTCTTGTTCCGCCCACGGGTCGGGTCGGACGAGTACGACGACCGTCCGCGCAGCCCCGAGCCGAAACCCGACTCGGAACCGTTGGACGATCCTCCGCCGGCTGAACCGAATCCGAAGCTGCCGCCGCGAGAGCCGAACTCTCGCATGCCACGCTTCGGCTCGGTACGCCGCCAGTCGATCAAGTGCTGCGGAACCTCTTGCAGGAACCGCGATTCCGGATTCGACACCGGCTGTCCCCACGATGCGCGCGACATCGCACGGGTCAGATAGAGACGCTGGCGGGCTCGAGTGATCCCGACATACGCCAGCCGTCGCTCCTCGCTGAGTTCGGCCGGATCGCCGAGAGCCCTCATATGCGGGAAGTGCCCGTCCTCCCAGCCGGTGACGAAGACGACAGGGAATTCCAGCCCCTTGGCGGTGTGCAGCGTCATCAGGGTGACGACGCCCTCTCCCTCGTCGGGCACCTGGTCGGCATCGGCCACTAGGGCCACCTTCTCCAGGAACGCCGCGAGCGAGCCGGGCTCGGGTTCACCGTCGCCAACGATCTCGCCGGCCGCGTCCGTGTCGGGGTCGGTCGGCTCATCGGCCCGCTGCGCGGCTTCCATGCTGAAATCTCGGGCGACGGCGATCAGTTCGTTGAGGTTGTCCATCCGTGCGGCGTCCTGCGGGTCGTTGGACGCCTCCAACTCGGCACGGTAGCCACTGCGATCGACGATCGCGTCGACCAGTTCGCCGATGTCGCCGCCCTCCGTGGTCGCGTCGGCGACGGCGTCGTCGACCGATTCGCCGCCGACGGCGCCGAAGGCCATCAGGAAGTCGCTGCGCAGTCCTTCGATGAGGTCGACGAACAGGGTGATCTGCTTGACCGCGCGTGTATTGAGCAATGGGACGCGGTTCTCGGTCGCCTCCACCAGCGCCTGGTAGAAGCTGATGCCGAGATTCTCCGCATGGACGGCGACGCACGCCTCGGCACGATCGCCGATCCCGCGCCGCGGTGTGTTGAGGATCCGGCGCAGGCTGACCGAGTCGTCGGGGTTCGCCACCACGCGCAGGTAAGCGATCACGTCGCGCACTTCCTTGCGCTCGTAGAACTTGGTGCCGCCGACCACCTTGTAGGGGATTCCGTGGCGGACGAAGACCTCCTCCAGCGACCGCGACCCGGTGTTGGTGCGATAGAACACCGCGACGTCGGCGTACGTGTGGCTCGCCGAACCCCCGATCGAGTAATCGACGAGTTCCTCTATCTCCTTCGCGATGAACGCGGCCTCGTCGCGGTCGGAGTCGGCGACGTAACCGACGATCAGGTCGCCGTCGCCCGAATCGGTCCACAGCTTCTTCTCACGGCGTCCCGCGTTGCGTGAGATGACGGCGTTGGCCGCCGACAGGATGGTCTGGGTGGAGCGATAGTTCTGTTCGAGCAGAATCGTCTCGGCGTCCGGGTAGTCGCGCTCGAACTCCTCGATGTTGCGGATCGTCGCGCCGCGGAAGGCGTAGATCGACTGGTCGGCGTCGCCGACCACGCACAGCTCCGACGGCTCCAGGCCGCTCGGGGTCGTCTGCTCGCCGACGAGCTCCCGCACCAGCACGTACTGCGCGTGGTTGGTGTCCTGGTACTCGTCGATCAGCACGTGCCGGAAGCGGCGCCGGTAGTACTCGGCGACATTGGGGTGCCGCTGCAGCAACGACACCGTCTCGCCGATCAGATCGTCGAAGTCGAAGGCGTTCGCCGCCGCCAGCCGACGCTGGTACTCGGCGTAGATCTGGGCGACGGTGCCCGCCGCCAGATCACTCTGGCCGTCGGCCGCCGCCTCCGCCGCGGCGTCGTCGGGATCCTTCAGTTCGTTCTTGAAGTTGGAGATCAACGTGCCCACACCGCGCGGGCTGAACTTCTTGGGATCCAGGTCGAGGTCGCGGACCACCATGCCGAGCAGTCTGCGCGAGTCGTCGGCGTCGTAGATGGAGAAGTTCGAATTGCGATCACCGAGCAGGCTCGACTGCGCCCGCAGAATCCGAACGCAGGTGGAGTGGAAGGTCGAGACCCACATGTAGGCCGCGCGCGGTCCGACCAGGTCGATCACCCGCTCGCGCATCTCGGCTGCGGCCTTGTTCGTGAACGTGATCGCGAGGATCTGTCCCGGCGTCACGTTCCGTTCGGCGAGCAGGAAGGCGATGCGCCGGGTCAGCACGGCCGTCTTACCCGATCCCGCTCCCGCGACGATCAGCAGCGGCGACCCGGTGTGCAGCACCGCATCTCGCTGCTGGGGGTTCAGTCCGTCGAGGAGTTCGCGTCCCCGGTCGCTCAGCTGGGTCTCGTCGATGGCGGCAGGTGAAGAGTTCATGGCCTCTTCAGGCTACCTTCGGCCCCCGACAGTCCTCGCCGTCACGCCTGTCCCCCGACCATCGGTCACGGCGCCGCCTCGGCCATCACCGGCGCCCCCACCCTGCCGTCCCCGGTGTGCAGGCGCAGCCCCGGCGTCACCGGCCGGATCCGGAGTTCGGTGCCGTGCCCGTCGAGCTGGACGTAGGCCGCGTGCAGTCCCGACCGCACCGGGACCTCGACGGGGTCGCCTCCTTCGAGACGGAGTTCCACGGTGCCGGCTCGGTCGGCGCAGTAGCTGAAACCGACGGTCCACTGCCAGTCGATCAGCGGGCCGCTCAGCGGCAGCCTGGTGAGGTCGTCGATGCCGGGCTTGGCGCAGCTGCCCCGGCTCGGCTCGAAGGTTCGCACCGGCGACACCGCTCCCGCGACCAGGCGACCCTCCGGATTGAGGACCTTCAACTCATCGGTGACCTTCCCGAAGCCGGGACGCTCGCGCAGGCGGCCGAAGACATGGCTGATCATGTTGTTCGGATAAGCGACCGGCAGCAGCACCTCGAGCGGCACCGGCTGATCGAACATCGTCTTGCCGTCCATCGACGCCAGCGACGCACGCGCGGTGCGCAGATAGTCGCCGGTCGGATCGTCACGCCAGGACTGCCCGAAGGACATCGTGGCCGTGACCGCCGAGACCAGGAAGGCCACACCCGCCACCGCGGCCGCGACCGCCATCCGCCGGTCGGGCTGTGAGGGTCCCGCGGTGTGGGCACCGATCGACGGCGCCGCGGCGATCAGGGCCAACGCGATCGCCAGCACCAGCGCGGTGTCGGGCAGGTACCGCATGGTCTGCGCCAGCTCGAGCGCGGTGTTGCCGCTCGACCGGTTCCACATCACAGGAATCTGGGCCGCCACCGCGTACAGCAGTGCGAAGAACCAGATCAGCGCCACGCCGCGTCTGCGGCGCACGGTGATCGCGATCGCCGCCGCCAGCACCACCCACCCGAGGACGATCATCCACACGCTCGGGAAACCCATCGGCGGCGACGGCGTCCACCGCTCCCACACCCACGGACCGCCGGTGAACGAGGGCACGATCGCGTTGTTGATGCTGCGCCACACCAGATGGGCCGTCTGCCCGATGGAGTGGACGCCGGCCGTGGCCGTCGACGTCGCGAGAAAGACCGCGGCCCACACCACGAACACGCCGCCGAGGATCAGCCACAGCGGACGAGCCCGAAGAAAGGCCTGGCTCAGCGGTGACGATCGGTAGTCGGCCTCATCGTCCCAGCGGGCCGATGAGCGACTGCGGAGCGCGAGAACCGCCGCGACGAAGGCGACGGGCAGGATGAACAGTGACTTCTCGAAGAACAGCAGACCGACCACGAAGGCGGCCACCGCGCCGATCAGCAGACGCCGGCTGCGCACCGGGTCCGGGCGGTCGCGGACCAGCGCTACCGCGTTGCCGACCACGACTGCCATCGCGGCCTGCATCGGCAGGGTGTTCAGACCGGCCGCCCACCAGACGTAGGCACTGACGGTCATCGGAACGAACAGATAGAAGCACAGGGCGGCCAGCGCCCAGCCCCCCGCCCGCGGCGCGAGGATGCGGATCATCCGCCACACCGCCAGTGAGGCGACCACCTGCAGGACCAGCAGCGTCAGCGCGGGCAGCCACCACTGCACGGGGGCCAGTGCCGTGGTGAGCCCGGCGACCAGGAACGCGGCGGGCATGAAGTGGCCGTCGTGGCTGTAACCCAGGAAATCCCACGACAGAATCGGGTACGTGGACGCCCGCCCCATGAGGATGAGGTCGTCCCAGTAGAAGTTTCCCCAGATCACCAGCACCGCGCGCACGACGAGCTGCACCATTATCAGCGCCAGTGCCAGTGCTCCGACTCTTCTCGCGGCGGTCGTTCTCGCGGTGGTCATCGCGGCGGTGGTCATCACTGCATTGTTCACTACGCGCCGCCACGCCTGCGAACCCTGCGTGGCAAAATCGGAAGACGTGAGTGACCAGGATGATCAGCAGACCAATGACGGCGCGGCCCACGGAAACGACGGCGGCGGACGGTTCGCGCTGGATCTGGAAGCGCTGGGGCTGAGCGACGATGTCACCGCCCTGCCCGACGACATCGAGGAGCTCCGGGTCGAGATCGACCGCATGGACGCCGTCATCCTCGCCGCCATTCAGCGGCGCAGTGCAGTATCGAAGAAGATCGGCGCGCACCGCATGGCTACGGGTGGACCGCGCCTGGTGCACAGCCGCGAGATGAAGGTCCTCGACCGCTTCTCCGCGCTGGGGTCCGAGGGACACACCCTCGCGATGCTGCTCCTGAGACTGGGCCGTGGACCGCTGGGGCGTTAGCGACCTCCCTGCCTCCCGGCGGCGGCCTCAGGACGGCCGGCCGCGTTCGGTGCGGTACCAGCGCACCAGTGCGTCGGTCGACGAGTCCGGCAGCGGCGCAGGCGCGGCGTCGTCGCTGATCACGCCGAGCAGATCGACGGCCTGCTTCTTCCCGAGTTCCACACCCCACTGGTCGAAGGGGTTGATCCCCCAGATCATCGCCTTCACGAAGGTCTCGTGCTCGTAGAGTGCGATCAGTTGTCCGAGGACCGAGGGCGTGAGCTTGGGCGCCAGAATCGACGTCGACGGGCGGTTTCCGGGCATCACCTTGTGCGGCACCAGCTTCGGCGGCACCCCCTCGGCGGCGATGTCGTCGGCGGTCTTGCCGAAGGCGAGCACCTGCGTCTGTGCGAAGAAGTTGCTCATCAGGATGTCGTGCATCGAACGTCCGTCGGCCGCGGGCAGGTCGTCGAGCGGTTGCGCGAACCCGATGAAATCGGCCGGGATCAGCCAGGTCCCCTGATGCAGGAGCTGGTAGAAGGCGTGCTGCCCGTTGGTCCCCGGCTCACCCCAGTAGATCGAGCCGGTCGGCGAGGTGACGTGATGTCCGGCGGCGGTGACCGACTTCCCGTTCGACTCCATCGTCAGCTGCTGCAGGTATGCCGGAAACCGAGCCATGTCGTCGGAGTACGGCAGCACGGCCTGCGACTGCGCATCCCAGAAGTTGGAGTACCACAGACCCACCAGCGCGAGGATCGCCGGCGCGTTCCGCTCCAGCGGCGCGGTCCGGAAGTGCTCGTCCATCGCGTGGAAACCGGCGAGGAATTCGCCGAACAGCTCACGGCCGATGGCGATCATCAACGACAGCCCGATCGCCGAGTCGATCGAGTAGCGGCCGCCCACCCAGTTCCAAAATCCGAACATGTTGGCGGTGTCGATACCGAACTTCGCGACCTCGTCGGTGTTGGTGCTGACGGCGACGAAATGCTTGGCGACCGCGTCCGAGTCGGCCCCGTCGACCCCGAGCTCGCGCAGCAGCCACCGTTTCGCCGCGGTCGCGTTGGTGATGGTCTCGAGGGTGGTGAAGGTCTTCGACGAGACGACGAACAGCGTGGTCTGGGGGTCGAGTCCCTCGAGCACCGACACCAGATCGGACGGGTCGCTGTTGGAGACGAAGTGCCCGGTGATCCCCGGATGACGGTAGTGGCGAAGCGCCTCGTACGCCATGACCGGACCGAGGTCGCTGCCCCCGATACCGATGTTGACCACGTCGGTGATCGGCTTGCCCGTGTAGCCGGTCCACTCGCCGTTGCGCACCCGGTCGGTGAACTCGCCCATCGCATCGAGGACCGCGTGCACGTCGGCCACCACGTCCTGGCCGTCGACCACGAGTTCGGCGTCGCGCGGGAGCCGCAACGCGATGTGCAGCGCGGCACGGTCTTCCGAGGTGTTCAGATGCGCCCCGGCGAACATGGCATCGCGCTGCTCTTCCACACCGGCCTCACGGGCGAGTGCCGCGAGCAGTTCCACGGTCTCCCGGGTGATCAGGTTCTTGGAGAAGTCGATGTGCAGATCGGCGGCGTCGACCGTCAGATCACGTCCGCGATCAGGATCCATCACGAAGAGTTCACGCAGGTGCAGCGAGTACACATGCTGCTGGTGAGCAGCCAGAGCGTGCCACGAGACAGTCGATGTGATGTCGAAATCGTCCGTCCCGTCGAGCCGTCCACGCAGATTCGTCATCATTGTCCCCACATTATTCGGTCGAACGAGTTCCTCGCGAGGTGTGGCTCAGATCAGCTTCGCCGAGAGCGACTCCGGCAGGTAGCGCAGCGCCCACGAGATCGGCGTCCACGGCCACGCCGGAACCGCCGCGCGGGCGCGTTCGGATTCGATCGCCGCGACCATCGCCTTCACCCCGCGCTCGGTGTCGGTCATCATCGAGGTCTTCACTCCGCGGTTGATGTCCGTCTCGATGTAACCCGGAAGCAGCACTGTCACCGTGATCGGGCTTCCCGCGAGTTCGGCTCTGAGCCCCTGTCCGAGGGCCGAGACTCCTGCCTTCGAGGCCGAGTACGCGGTCTGAGCCTTCGGCAGGCCCCGGACCGCACTCATCGAACTCACCAGGACGAGGTGTCCTGCGTTCTGCCTGCGGAAGATCTCCATCGCCGCTTCGGCTTGCGCGAGCGCACCGACGAGATTGGTCTGAACGGTCTCCATGTTGGCCGCGGCGTGTCCGGTTCCGATCGGAGCACCCTTGCCGAGCCCGGCGTTCACGATCACCCGGTCGACACCGCCGAGGTCCTCCGACAGCGCCTCGAAGGCCACTGGGACCGCATCCGCGTCGGTCACGTCGAGTTGCCTGACTGCCACCCGGCGCGCGGATGATTCGAGTTGCCCGGCAAGCGATTCCAGCCGATCGATCCGTCGCGCCGCGAGTCCCAAACTGCGGCCGCGGGCCGCGAACTCGCGGGCCATCCCCTCTCCGAGACCTGAACTCGCACCGGTGATGATGATCTTCTCGCGAACCATGCAGCCGAATCTACCGGCCGTGACGAGGGTCGGCACCGCGGCGTGATCGGCCCGACGCGCCGTTGCGCGGCGAACCGACGAGATGAGACGATCAACGTCACTCTAGTAACTTCGATCACAATTTCACCTTGCGTAACAGGAGTGAGCCCATGCCTCCCTTCCGCCGCCTCCTTCCCTTCCGCAGCCTCCTCCGCTTCCGCAGCCTCACTGTGTCGGCTGCGACGGCTGCGACGATCACTGCGGCCGTCCTCGTGACGGTTCCGGGAGCCGGAGACGCCGCCGCGGCACCCTGCGGCACCCAGGGCAACGGGTCGAGCCTGCCCTTCTTCGACACCGGATCGCTGGGCTCATCGGGATCGCCGGGCTCATCTGGCTCGCTGGGTTCGTCGGGATCCGGTTCGGGTGCCGCGCAAGGACCACAGGGCCCACTCCCGCACTTCGACAACGGAGTCACCCGCACCGTCGCGTGGACCACCGGACCCCGCAGCGCGAATCGGACCTTCACCCGCTTCGGCATCTCGGGCACCGATCTGGGCATCGCCTGGGACAACGGCGCGGGCCAGACCCTCCTGGCCTTCGGCGACACATTCGGTGACTGCACGGCACCGGGCAGGCAGTGGCGGCACAACGTTCTGCTCCGCACCACCGACGACGACCTGACGAACGGACTCACCGTGCCGGACGGCGTTCCGGGCGACGTCCACTCCGGCGCGTCGGTGGCCGCGGACGCGCCGGCCTTCGCCCGTCAGATGATCGGCGCGATCGGCTGGAGCGGCGTCGAGGTCACCACCATCCCCACATCTGCGATCGCCATCGACGGCAAGCTGTACCTGAACTACATGTCGGTCCGGAAGTGGGGACTCCCCGGCCAGTGGGACACCAATTTCTCCGCGACCGCGGTCTCCTCCGACAATGGACAGACCTGGACCACGCCGCCTGCGACCATCCGCGTGAACGCCGGCGTCTCGCTGCCCATCCCGGAGGGATGGCCGTCTGTTCACGCCAACGACAGCAAGTTCCAGCAGGCCGCCTACGTGAAGGGGCACGGCGACGATGACGGCTGGGTGTACCAGTTCGGCACCCCGAACGGCCGGTTCGGTGGCGCCTACCTCGCCCGATTCCGGCCGTCGGACGTCCTCGACCTGAGCCGCTATCACTACTGGACCGGCAGTGGCTGGTCCGACTCCATCGACGACATCCCCGGCGGCTCCGCCGGGAGGGTCCTTCCCGCACCGGTCACCGAACTGTCGGTGGCGTGGAGTCCGTTCCTGAACAAGTACGTGATGCTGCACAGTCCCACCACCGGGGTCCAGATGCGGACCGCCGACCATCCCGAAGGACCGTGGAGCGCACCCAGGCTGCTCGTCCCCGGGACGCTGGGCCTCTACGCTCCGATGATGCTCCCCCAGTCGCCCGCGCTCACCGGCACCGGCCCCGACCTCTACTTCCACGGCAGCCGATGGGACGACTACAACGTCGCGTTGGTGCGAACTCGCCTGTCACGGTGATATCGCCCATTTCCCTCGAGTCGGCGACACCGGTGCCGTATCGCTGTACGAGCACCGAACCCGCCTGTTACCAAAGAGAGGCACGGTAAGCACTCCAGCCACAGATGAGGAACCATGCGCCGTCTGAGACTCCGAACGCTCCAGATGCTCACCGCCTGTGTCATCACGGCCGCGTCCGCGGCGGCGGCACTGTCGGTGACCGCACCCGCCGACGCTCGCGCCTGCAGCAACAGCGGCCCGGTGGTCCCGATTCCGGTGATCGGCAAGTTCCTGCCCCGCGGCGGCGCCCCGGCCGGTCCGCAGAAGGCCATGCCCGCCTACGACGACGGGACCACCGCGACCGTCGCGTGGGTCACCGGTCCCCGCAGCCCCAATAGGACCTTCGGACGGTTCGGCGTCTCCGGCACCGATGTCGGAGTCGCCTGGGACAACGGCCGCGGGCAGACGCTCCTCGCTTTCGGCGACACCTTCGGCAACTGCCTCACCGGCGATCAGCAGTGGCGCCACAACGCGCTGTTGCGGTCGTCCGACCGGAACCTGTCCGACGGGCTGCGCCTCGACGGCAGCGGCTACGCCGGCCAGATGTTCGGCGCGCTCGGGTTCGACGGCATCGAGAAGACCACGATTCCGACCGCCGGCATCTCGGTCGGCGGCCGGCAGTACGTCAACTACATGTCGGTCCGAGCCTGGGGCCCGCCCAGTGTCTGGTACACGAACTACTCGGCGACGGCGGTCTCGAACGACAACGGCCGCACCTGGTCCACCCCGCAGAACACCATCCGCGTCAATGCCGGAGTCACGGTGCCCACCGGAGCGGGCTCGCCGTCGATCCGGGCCGGTGACGCGCACTTCCAGCAGAGCGCCTACGTGAAGGGGCGCGGCGCCGACGCCGGCTGGATCTACCAGTACGGCACCCCGAACGGCCGCTTCGGTTCCGCGTACGTCGCTCGCTTCCGGCCCGCCGACATCCTCGACCTCGGCAGGTATCAGTACTGGACCGGGCGCGGCTGGGCGCCGTCGCCCGACGCCGCGCGACCGGTGGTGCGCGGACCGGTCACCGAACTGTCGGTGGCCTGGAGTCCCTTCCTGAACAAGTACGTGATGCTCGACAGCCCGCGCGGCGTGCTGATGCGCACGGCACCGTCTCCGCAGGGCCCGTGGAGCGGCCCGCGCCGGATCGCTCCGGCGAGCCTGGATCTGTACGCGCCGATGATGCTCCCGAACTCACCCGCCCTGCGCGGCACCGGTCCCGATCTCTACTTCAACGCGAGCCGCTGGGACGACTACAACGTGCTCCTAGTGCGTACGCGGGTGTAGGAGCGGCGGTCGACGACCGGAGCGCAGCGGCCACGCGCGTCGATCCCCTACTTCAGCAGCCGCGACATCCGGCGGTCGGCCAGCACCTTGCCGCCCGTCTGACACGTCGGGCAGTACTGGAACGAGCGGTCGGCGAAGGACACCTCACGGACGGTGTCGCCGCACACCGGACAGGGCAGGCCGGTGCGCGCGTGGACCCGAAGCCCGGTGCGCTTCTCCGACTTGAGGCGGGCCACCTCCTGTCCTTCGAGCCGTTCGATCGCATCGTGCAGCACCGAGCGGACGGCCCGGTACAGGTCGTCGATCTGCTTGTCCGAGAGGCTCTTCGACGTGGCGAAGGGCGACAGCCGAGCGGTGTGCAGGATCTCGTCCGAGTAGGCGTTGCCCACCCCGGCGACGACCCGCTGATCGGTCAGCAGGTTCTTGATCCGCGCGCTGCTGCCGGCGAGGAGCGCAGCGAACTGGTCGCGGTCCAGCGCCAGAACGTCGGGCCCGAGGCCGGCGATCCGTTCCACTTCTGCGGTGTCGCGCACGATCCAGGCCGCCAGCCGCTTCTGTGTCCCGGCCTCGGTGACGTCGAAGCCCTCACCGGGCAGCCCGCAGTGAACGCGCAGCGCGATGGGGCCCTTGCCTCCCGGTTTCGGCGGAGTCTGCGAGAGCGAGTCGCTCCAACGCACCCACCCGGCACGGGACAGGTGGATCACCAGGTCGATCTCGTCGTCGACCGCGGCATCGCCGGCCGCGGGCCCGGGCGCGGTCCGGATCACCAGGTACTTCCCGATACGGTCGACGCTCGACACGATGCGGCCCGTCAGCGCCGTGTACGGCGGATCGGCGGTCTTGAGCACGGCGAGCGAGGCGACGTCGACCCGCCGGATCGGCAGGCCGGCGGCCCGCGAGTCGAGGTACGTCGCGATGGCGGTCACTTCGGGAAGCTCCGGCATGCCCCCAGTGTGCGCCACGGGTCGGACTTTCTCACGTGCGCCGGACCGACCCGACCGGAAATCCGCCGGTGCTCCAGCCTGCGCCGGTGTGTTCTAGTTAGAGGATGCGCCCGTCCCCTCCCGCGATGTCCGACGCCGAACTCGCCGCCGCGATCGCCGAAGGCGCGGGCGAGATCCTCCTGGGCATCCGCCACCGGGATCTGCTCACCGGTCCCCTGGTCGGCGATGTGGGAGACGCACTGGCGCAAGCGTGGATCTCCACCGTCCTGCGCAGGCACCGAGGACGGGACGCCGTGCTCTCGGAGGAGGCCGAGGACGTCGGCGACCGCTCGCGCGCCGAGCGGGTGTGGATCATCGATCCGCTCGACGGCACGAGCGAGTTCGCGATGGGTACATCGGACTGGGCGGTGCACGTCGCGCTCACGGTGGACGGCACGCCGACCGCGGCCGCGGTGTCGCTCCCGGCGAAGAACGAGGTGTTCCGCAGCGACGACGTACCGGCCACTCACGGGCCGCTCACGGGCCGACTCGCGGCGTCGCGGTACGGACACTCGTATCATTCCGCGGCGGTCGCCGATCGGCTCGGCATGGACGCGATCCGCATCGGTTCGGCGGGCGCCAAGGCGATGGCCGTGGTCCGCGGCGATGTCGACGCCTACGTGCACTCCGGCGGCCAGTACGAGTGGGACAACTGCGCGCCGGTCGGCGTCGCGCTGGCGGCGGGACTGCATTGCAGCCGGCTCGACGGACGGCCGATCGTCTACAACAACCCGCAGCCGTACATGCCCGACTTCGTCATCTGCCGCACGGAGATCGCCGACGCCGTTCTCGAGGCGGTCGCGACACCCTGGTGAAGGGGCCGCTCAGCGAGCCTTCTGCAGCAGGTAGATGTCCATGATCCAGCCGAGCCGTTCACGCGCTCGCGCCCGCTTCTCCTCGATCTCCGCGGTCACGTCCGCCACCCGGCCGCTCACCAGGATCTCGTGTTCGGTGCCCAGGTAGGCGCCCCAGTACACCAGGTCGTCGGGCGCGGCCGTCTCCCGGAAGGCGAGGTCGGAATCGAGCATGACGATCTGATTGGCGTCGGCACCCGCGGGCGTGGCCGAGAGCCGGCGGCCCGTGGTGGTCAGGATCGGTTCGCCGATGCCGTGCGCGACGATCCCGTGCGCGGCGGTCAGCGCCGACGCGCTCGTCACACCGGCGATCACCTCGACCTCGACGGAGACGTCGTCGCGCGCGGCGAGCTGGTCCAGGATGCGGAGTGTGGAGTCGTACAGAGCGGGATCGCCCCACACCAGGAAACCGCCGGTCTCGCCGGGACGCAGATGCTCGGAGACCGCGGCCCGCACCGCGTCGACGCGCGCGGCGTGCCAGCGCCGGACCTCGGCCTCGTAATCGTCGGGACGACGATCGCGCGGCGGGTCGGCGATCGCCACCACGCGATGTCCGGGCGCACCGTACTCGGTCAGGAACTTCTCCCGGAGGGCGGTCAGTTCGCTTGTGCGAGAGCCCTTGTCGAGCAGGAAGAAGACGTCCGTGGCGCCGATAGCGTCCACCGCCTCCAGTGTGATCTGGCGCGGCGACCCCGGTCCGATCCCGATGACGCGCAGCAACACGGCGTTCAGAGCCGCACCTTCTTCAAGCCGTGGATGCGCGCGGTGAGGTCGAGCACCGTTTGACGCGGAACCAGACGCCGCAGTGCGAAGACGATCGGCGCCCGATTGCCGCGGGCGTACAGCGGTCGCGGGTGCTCCGCGAGCGCGGCTTCGACGATCTCCTGCGCCATCGACGCCGCCGAGATCCCCTTCGCCTCATTGCGGCGCGTCGCCGCCGCGAGGGTCTCGTACTCCTCCCGGTACACCGAGTCGGGTTTGATGTGGATGGTGCGCCGCTCGCCGATCCCCGTCGCGATGGTGCCGGGTTCGACGGTGGTGACGCGGATTCCGTACGGCGCCACCTCGCGGCGCAGCGCCATCGCGTAGCCCTTGAGCGCCGACTTGGTGGCCGCGTAGTTGGTGCGGAACGCGACCGGGAAGCTCGAGAGCATCGACCCCACCATCACGATGGTCCCGGTACGACGATGGCGCATACGCGGCAGCACCGCCTTCGTCAGCGCGACCGGCCCGAAGACGTTGACCTTGAACAGGTGCTCGACGGCGTCCATCGGCGTGTCCTCGAAGGCACCCGCGGCACTCTCTCCCGCGTTGTTGATGAGGATGTCGAGATCGCCGACAGCCTCGGCGCACTCGGTGGCCGACGCGTAGTCCTCGTTGTCGAGGCGCAGGTACGTGACACCCGGGATCGGGTTGCGCACCGAGTCCGGGTTGCGACTGGTGCCGTACACCTTGTGTCCGAGCGCCACGAACTGTCGCGCCACGGCCTCCCCGATTCCGCTGCTCGCTCCGGTGACCAGCACAGTCCGCTGCCCGGTGATCGATTTGGTCATGGCACCTACGGTAGCCGGGACAGCGGGCCGTGGGGCGAACGACCGGTCCGGACACCGGCGATGTGGAGTGAGCGTCGCGGGTGCGGAGGAGCAGAGGCGCTCGGCGTCGCAGCCGAGCCGGTGACGTAGACTTCTCCTCGTCGGCGACCGCGTCCCCATCTCGGCCGCCGACCGGGCCGGCGGCGAACCGATGACGCTCACCGCGGTCCCCGCTCTCGTAGCTCAGGGGATAGAGCACCGCTCTCCTAAAGCGGGTGTCGTAGGTTCGAATCCTACCGGGAGCACGCAGTGTCCAGAGTGCTGTGTCTAGAGTCGTGAGCGAAGCACCCGCAGTGCTGTTCAGCTCAGGAGGATCTCTCAGTGATGACGTCGCGAATCCGCGCACTCACCCTCGGACTGGCCGTCGCGGTCACCGCCGCGCTGTCGGTTCCGACCCCCGCTCACGCCGACACGCGCGACGACGCACGGCAGGCGATCAACCAACTCTCGGTCACCACGGAGGACTCGCTCGGTGAGCAGCAGGGCGATCTGACCCAATCAGGCGACGGTTACCGGCAGCTGTATGAGAACGGCGTCATCGTGTGGACCGCGGAGTCGGGGGCGCAGAACGTCGTGTTCGAAGATGCAGGCGCGAAGAACGAGCAGACGAACAGAGTTCGGACGCCGTCCAACGGGTCCCACATCGTTCTTTTCTCCACGAATGCTGCCGCGAGTGAGGCCGAAGCCTCAGACGACGGCATCTCCGCCTGGTGGTGGATGCTCCTGCTGCTGATCCCGCTCGTCGGCCTGATGCTGGCGTGGCTGCGCGGCCTGAACTCCTACAACTACAAGACCTACACCCCGGCGACCGGACCGGGATTCCCTCCGGTCACCGACGAGCGCGCGGACCGGCTGCGGGCCTTGGCGGACGGCCGGGAGACGAGCGCCGCGGACGCGATCGCGAGGGCCGAGGCGGCCGCCGCAGCGGCGAAGGCCGCCGAGGTGCCCGTGCGGCCGGGCGCGCGAGTCCCTTCCCAGGGCGGAGAGGTGCCGCTGCCGATCGGGGCGTCGCGCCCGCTGCCGAACGATCCGATGCAAGCACCCGACGGGTACCCGATCAAGGCGATCGTCGAAGCGGGCCTGTACTACCGGCCGGGCGACGCCGAGTATGCGTCAGTGACACCCGACCTCTGGTTCGCCACTGCCCCGACCGCAGATAAAGGCGGCTTCGCGCCGGCTGGGGACTGACACCGTCGATCCGGGCCGCGCCCCCGAGGACGCACCACCACACGGCGGCTCCACACGACGGCTCTCCGCACGGCGGCTCTCCACACGGCGGCGGAACCGCCGATTTGTGCCACCGGCCGGCACTGCGGCACAGGAACTGTCCGACGATCACACGAAGTGCGGCCCGACCCCGCTTCAGAGTCGGCACATCGCGTTATGTTTCGCGCGCTGACATCCGTCGGCGCGCCCGCCTGTCGGGCACACCTCGCCGTCTACCCGATCAGGTCGCCGAGGTTCCTCCCACCCGATCGGCCACATCCACCAGAGAGCCCCGAAACATGCGCAAACTCCCACTCGTCACGGCGGTGGCCGCCGCTGCCGCCGCCGGAATCCTCGTCCCCTCCGGCGCTGCCGAGGCCGCACCATCGGCCGACACCCAGGTGACCTTCGTCGTGGCCGGCCAGGGCGGCGATCTGTCGATCACCGCTGGGCCGCTCGGCGCCATCGTCCCGAACGCGAACGGCACCCTGGCGACCGGGGGCCTCCCGACGGCCTCGGTGACCGACAATCGCAATGGCTCTCCCCGATCCTGGGAGACCACGGCATCCTCCACCGACTTCACCGGTCAGGGCGTCACGATTCCCGCCTCCGACGTGAAATACGAGGCGAACGCGATCATCGGCAAGGTCGGCGGCGGCGACGTCACCGGGCAGGGAGAGAAGAGCCTCGGATCCCCCGCTACCGTCGTCACCCGGACCGGCCTCACCTGGCCGCTCGAGATCATCACCTGGAGTCCGGCTCTGACGGTCGACTTCCCCACCGGCGGTCTGCCGATTGGGAGCTATTCCGGCACCGTGACCGTCTCCGTCGCCTGACCCCGACAGGCTAGAACCTCGTGGCCGGGACACGCACCGCGCGTGTCCCGGCCACCGCACTCGAAAGCCCAGCATGCGCCCCACCTCCTCCCTCCATGCACTTCTCGCGACGCTGACAGCGGCCCTCCTGACCGGTGTCGTCCTCCTCACCGGTCCCGCCGTCGCCGGTGCCGCGCCCGGATCGTCGACGGCACCGGCCGACCGCGGAACGCCGGACGGTTCCATCGGTATCCGACTGCTCGACGTCCCCGCGAAGTCGAAGGACGATCCTCGGGCGCAGCTCTACATCATCGACAACCTGAACCCCGGCACCACGATCACACGCCATGTCCAGGTGACGAACGGCACCGACACCGCGATGAAGATCGCCGTCTACCCGGGACCGGCCGGCATCGTCGACGGCAGCTTCGTCCCGGGCGAGCCGGGAACGAAGAACCTCCTGACGTCGTGGACGAGCGTCGACAAGCCGAATCTGAACCTCGCGCCGGGACAGAAGGCCAGAGTCGCGGTGACGATCGCCGTACCCAAGGACGCGCCGGAGATGGAGCAGTACGGCGTCATCTGGGCGTCCACGGTCCCGAACCAGAACAAGGAGACCGGCATCGGCCTCGCATCCCGTGTCGGCGTCCGCATGTACCTCTCCACCGGACCCGGCAACGGCCCGCCGTCGGACTTCGCGATCGAGAAGCTCGAGGGACGTCGCGGTGCGGACAACGGCGCCGAAGTGACCGCCCACGTCACGAATACCGGAGGGCGCGCCGTCGACGTCACCGGCACCCTGAAGCTGAGTGAGGGACCCGGAGGGCTCTCCGCCAAGGCGGTCTCGTCGAAGGGCATGACCATCGCTCCGGGTGAGTCGGCCGACGTCGTGTTCGCAGTCCCGAACAGCGCACAGCTCCCGGACGGCCCGTGGAAGGCCGAGGTGCAGTTGGAGAGCGGGGTGCACACGCACGACTCGACCGCATCGATCAGCTTCGACCAGTCGGATCAGACCGAAGGATCGTCGAACACCGCGCTGATCGTCACGATCGTCGTCATCGCCGCCGCAGCACTGGCGGGCATCGCCGCGTGGCTGCTCCGACGACGCCGGGGATCGTCGTCCGGGCCGGGAGAGTCCGTGTGAACAGCGCACTGAGGGCCGCGCTCGGCACCGTCGCCCTCGCGACTGCCGGAGTGTTGGCTGTCGGCGTCTGCCCCGCCTCGGCCACACCCTCTGAATCGACCACATCGACGACGTCGCCGGCCGATTCCGCGGATGCGCAGTTCTCCGAGTCGCCGGCTCCGGACACGACGGCCGTGGTTCCGACCGCGGAGCCGACTGTCACGCCTACCGCGGAGACCACTGAGCCCATCACCGAGACCACCCCCCAGGCCGCCACCAGCCGTCCCCCGTCGTCGGTGTCCCCGGCGACCTCGACGACTTCCTCGAACCCGTCCACCGAGGACCTGAAACACGGACGCGCCGCCGTCGCGCCGTCGGCGGCATCGGATCTGTCGGTCTCGGCGGGCTCCTACGGGACCATCGTGCCGTACGCCACCAGCGCCACCGGCATCCTGCCCACCGTCACGGTGAGTACGTGGCAGGGACAGGGCTGGTCCGCGAGCGCGTCTTCGACGGACTTCACTTGCCCGAACGGCGCAGTGATTCCTAAATCGCAGGTCACCTACAGTGCGACGGCGCCCGCCGGCGTCGCGGGCACCGCGACCGGCCCGCAGACGCTCGCGTCGCCGAAGACCGTGTTCACCAGCGGCGGATCTGGGCTGAACGGTGTTCTCAACACCGGCACCTGGACTCCGGCGCTCACCGTCGCCTACCCGAACGGCGCCTCGATGTGCACCTACACGGGAACGATCACCGTGTCGGCGTACTGATCGGTCGGCTCCGCTCTGCCGGGCTCAGCCGAACAATTCGTTGAACTTGACGAGCGACTTCTCGATGTCGCCCTTGACCGCCATCGCCGCGGCCTTGCCCGCCGGTCCGATCAGCGGCAGACCGCCGAGGTCGATGAGGAACGTGACCCGGGAGCCGTCGCCCTCCGGCTTCACGAGCAGGTTGATCTTGGCCTTCACTCCGCCCTTGCCGTTACCCTTGAGCACGACCTCGCCGGGCCGGTCGAGCTTCTCGATCTCCCACGCGAACCGCACGCGCGCCCCCTTGACGGAGACCACCGACGAGACCGCGGTGCCCTTCTTGAGGTCGTCGGGGGCGGGCAGCGGGCTGCGCCAGCCGTCGTGGAGGACCAGCCAGTCGTCGTACCGGGCGAGATCGGCGGCACACTTGAAGGCGTCTTCCGGGGAGAGCGCGACATGAATGGAGTCACTGGTCTTTGCCATGAGTACAGAGACTAACCGCCACCGCGCGTCACAGGTAGATCCGGCCCACGCCGGGACGGCACCCGAGCCGACGATCCTCGCGGCGGCGCGGTCGCTCCTGAACCGTGTCCTGGTGGGGCACGGCGTGTCGGTGCGAATCACCGAAGTGGAGGCGTACAACGGGCCCGACGACCCCGCTTCGCACGCGTTCACCCGGACGCCGCGGTCGGAGATCATGTACGGTCCGCCGAACCGCCTGTACGTGTATCAGATCCACACCCACCACTGCGCGAACGTGGTCACCAGTCCGGAGGGGCAGGGCTCGGCGGTGCTGATCCGAGCCGGCGCGGTGATCGACGGAGTGCAGGCGGCCCGCGACCGCCGCGGAGGCGTCGCCGATCATCTCCTCGCACGCGGCCCGGGCAATCTCACCCGCGCACTCGGAATCACCAAAGCCGACCTCGACACCGATCTGCTCGATCCGGTCGGCGTGCACCTGCTGCCCGCCGACCCGGCGTCGGATCCGACCGCCGGCGGGCACGTGATCGCCGGGCCGCGCGTGGGCGTCCGGCTCGCCGCCGACCGACCGTGGCGGTTCTGGATCGACGGCGAGCCGTCGGTGTCGGCGTACCGGCGGCATCCACGGGCCTGACCGACCCCCGGGAGTTGCCTACTGGGCCGGGCCTTCGCCCTTCGGCGGTTCGGCCTGTTCGGCCTGGGGCTGCTCGGCCGGGGCGTGCTCGGCTCTGCGGTCCTCGGGCTTCGACTGCTCGGCACCGACCGCCTTGCGCGCGGCGTCCTGAGCCTTGTCGACCTGCGAGGCGTACTTGTTGCCGGTGGCCTTGTCGATGAGGTCGCCGCCCTTCTCGATGAGATCGGGGTTCGACTTCAGCGCGTCCTTGGCCTTGTCCACGAGTCCTTTGAGATCCATGTGCCGATGGTACGTCGACTCAGTCGGGCGCGCGTCACACCGGCGGTCCAGTCACACCAGCGGTTCAGCGGTGCGCGACCGCCGATTCAGCACGCCGTCGAGCACGCGTGTGGAGACCTCCACCGCGACGATGCCCACGACCGCACACACTCCCGCGACCGCCATCATCGGACCGTTCGACGAGTCGAGGTGGAACCACCGCTGGCTCAGCGGAGGCATGAAGATCAGCACGTACATCCCGACCGAGACCGCGAGCAGCAGGATCTTCCACCAGTTGTAGGGACGCGCGACCACCACGAGCACGTACACCGCGACCGCGATCATGGTCGCGAGCGCGGCCGTGGCAGCCTGCGTCTGGACCGCGCCGACGGTCTGCGTGGCGTTGGCGACGGCGGCGATCCCGTCGGAGGGCCGGGTCGCCGCGTTCGCGACGTACCCGCCCAGGGCCGCGGAGTAGTCGCGGTTCACCAGCAGGAAGCAGACGAATGTGGACAGGCCCACGATGATGCCGTTCGGCACCGCCTGCGTCAGCACCCGGCGGACGAAGCCCGGCTGAGCGCGCTCGTTGTTCGGCGCCAGCGAGAGGATGAAGGCAGGCACCCCGATGGTGAACCAGGCCGAGATGGTGACATGGATCGGCTGGAACGGGTAGCTGATCGACGCCCAGCCCATCACCTTGGCGAGCAGCCCCGCGCCGCCGATGAGCAGCGCCAGCAGCACCGCGTACACCGTCTTGGTGAGGAACAGGTTCGACACACGCTCGATGTTGCCGATCACTCGGCGGCCCTCGCCGACCACGTAGGGCAGCGTCGCGAACTTGTTGTCCAGCAGGACGATCTGCGCCACCGAACGCGCGGCCGACGAACCCGAACCCATCGCGACGCCGATGTCGGAGTCCTTGAGCGCGAGCACGTCGTTGACGCCGTCGCCGGTCATCGCGACGGTGTGGTCCTTGGACTGCAGGGCCTTGACCATCGCGCGTTTCTGGTCCGGGCGCACCCGGCCGAAGGCATCGTGGTCGGCGATCACACCGGCCAGTTCGGCGTCGTCGGTCGGCAACTCGCGAGCGTCGACGGCGGTCTCGGGCGAGCCGAGTCCCAGCGACTCCCCGACGGCGCCCACCGATCGGGCGTTGTCGCCGGAGATGATCTTGACCGCGACATTCTGCGACTCGAAGTACTCGATGGTGTCGCGGGCGTCGGGTCGCACACGCTGCTCCAACACCACCAGGGCGGTGGGCACGAGCGTTCCGGGCACCGCCGTGTCGGCCGTCGGCTCGGTATCGACCGGAACATCGGTGGTCGCGACCAGCAGCACCCGCAATCCGGTCGATCCGAGGTCGGACGCCAGCCGGGCCGTGTCGCTGTCGGGGTCGAGCAATACGTCGGGTGCGCCGATCAGCCAGTTCCCCACCGAGACGCCGGACGCGTCGATGAACGACATGCCCGAGAACTTGTTGGCCGAACTGAACGGCAGCACCGCGGAGGTCGACCACTCGGGAGCGTCCGGGAACGCCTCCTGGATCGCCGCGATGCTGGCGTTGGGCCGCGGATCGTGCGCGGCGATCGCCGCGAGGGCCGCTTCCACATCCCCCTGCTTCACCGCGCCCGGACCCGAGCCGGGTGCCACGATCCGCACCTCCGACAGCCGCATGCCGTTCTCGGTCAGCGTGCCGGTCTTGTCGGTGCACACCACATCGACGCGCGCCAGACCTTCGATGGCCGGGAGTTCGTTCACCAGGCACTGCCGCTGCCCCAGGCGGACCACACCGACCGCGAAGGCGATCGACGTCATCAGCACGAGGCCTTCGGGCACCATCGGAACCAGCGCGGCGACCATGCCCAGCAGTGCGGTGCGCAGCCCGTTCTGGCTGATGAACAGCTGGTTGATGATCGTCAGGATGCCCGCCGGGATCAGCAGCCAGGTGATCACCCGGAGGATCTGATCGATTCCCGAACGCAGCTCCGACGACACGAGCGAGAACTTCGAGGCCTCCGCGGCGAGCTTGTTGGCGTACGAATCAGCGCCGACCTTGGTGGCGCGATACGCACCCGAGCCGGCCACCACGAAGCTGCCGGACATGATCTCGTCGCCGAGAGACTTATCGACGGCGTCCGCCTCGCCGGTGAGCAGCGACTCGTCCATGTCGAGCGACTCCGACTCGATGGTCTCGCCGTCGACGATCACCTGATCGCCGGGACCGAGTTCGATGACGTCGCCCAGCACCACCTGATCCGAGGGGATCTCGGCGGCGATTCCGTTGCGCCGGACCACCGGTCTGGTCTGTCCGACGATCGCCAGCCGGTCGAGGGTGCGCTTGGCGCGGACCTCCTGAATGATGCCGATGCCGCTGTTGGCGACGATCAGCAGCCCGAACAGTCCGTTGATGAACGAGCCGGTGGCGGCGACGATCAGGAACAGCACCCCGAGGATTGCGTTGATCCTGGTGAACACGTTGGCCCGGACGATGTCGGCGACCGAGCGGCCCGACTTGTCGGAGGTGACGTTGACCTGCCCCGCCGCGACGCGTGCGGCCACCTGCTCGTCGGTGAGCCCCGGATCGCGCTCGGTGGTCGTCGATGTGGTCATGCGGATCGCTCCCACCAGGTCGGATCGGAAAAGGCTGTGCCGCTGCGGCTGTGCGCGACCAGCGTGGCGCCGGGCCGCGGCACGCAGATGTCGACGCCCACCCGGTCCGCCTCGGTCGTGAGTCTGCCGACGGGGTCGGCCCACGAGTGCCGCGCGAGATTGAACGTACCCCAGTGGATCGGGACGAAGAGCGCGTCGCGCTCGTCGCCGTTCAGCAGTCGATGGACCACGAGTGCCTCTTCCGGGTCGACGTGGACGTCCGGCCACACGGGATCGTAGGCGCCGACGGCCACGAGGCTGAGATCGAACGGGCCGAGCGCCGCGCCGGTGTCGGCGTAGCTCTCCGTGAATCCGGTGTCGCCCGAGAAGAAGAAGCGGTGCTGCGGTCCCACGGCCGCCCAGCTGACCCACTGGGTCAGGTTGCGGGAGAGTCCACGGCCCGAGAAGTGCCGGGCGGGCACCGCGTGGAAGCTGATCGTGGTGCCGCGGACCGTCAGATCCACCTGTTCGAACCAGTCGGCCTGCCGAATGCGCGCGGCATCGACGCCCCATGAGATCAGATGCGCCGCGACACCGATCGGCACGACGAAGATCGCGTTCGGCTGTGTCAGCGCGATGGTCAGCACCGTCGGGGTGTCCAGATGGTCGTAGTGATCGTGGCTGATCAGCACGACGTCGAGCGGGGGCAGCTCGCCGGCCGTCAGGGGCGCCCGGTGCATGCGCCGGGGACCGATGCTCTGCGAGGGCGAGCAACGGTCGGACAGCACCGGATCGGTGACGATCCGCACGCCGTCGAGTTCGACGGCCATGCTCGCATGGCCCAGCCAGGTGGCCGACAGCGCACCGGGTTCGCCGGAGAACTCGGGACGCAGAACCGGGACGCGGTGGCCGGGCCTCCCCCGACGCCGCATCATGTCGATCATCACCGACATGTCCGGGCCCTGGACCTGAGCGGCGGCCTCGCGGTTGGCGAAGACTCCGTCCGTCGCGAACCGCGAAGCCGCGGTCATCGGTGCGATCTGTTCGCGGCTCGCGCCCACCGCGTGCACGGGCGGCAAGATCCGTGCCGTCCGCGCGAGTCTCGCCTGTACTGCCGAAGCGCTTTCGGCGACGGTGTTTCCCAGTGTCCTCACGCTTGTCTAGCGTAATCGTTGTCGAAACCGCCGGAGTTCTACACAAGGAGTGCCGCGCCATGCCGCCCACGCGAAGCCCGTACGTCACCGATCCCGCGGACTACTGGGGCGGGATCGACGACGCGGTGCGCCGCGCCGGACTCGACTCCCCTGTGCTCGCACTCGATCTCGGGGCACTCGAACACAACATCGCCGATCTGCGCGCCCGCGCCGGGGGCGTCCCGATCCGGGTGGCCAGCAAGTCGCTGCGTGTGCGCTCGGTCATCGACGACGTCCTCGGGCGCGACGGATTCGCCGGCGTCCTGGCCTACGACGTCGCCGAAGCGCACTGGCTGGCCACCGAATCCGGGATCACCGACGTACTCCTCGGGTACCCGACGGTCAGACGGGGCGCCCTGGAACGGCTGCTGGCCGACGAGACGGCGTGCGAGCGGGTGACCCTGCTCATCGACGACCCGGCTCAACTCGACATCGTCGACGACGTCGCCGCCGCAGGGCGGCGACCGGAGGTCCGGATCGCGATCGACCTCGACGCCTCCCTGCGCGCCGCCGCCGGCCACGTCCACGTCGGGGTCCGCCGCTCCCCCGTTCACACCGTGGAGCAGGCACGCTCCCTGGCGCGCACGGTCGTCGCGCGCGACGGGTTCCGTCTGGTGGGCGCGATGTCGTACGAAGCGCAGGTCGCGGGGGTCGGAAACGAGGTCGCGGGCAAGCTCCTGACCAACACCGCGGTGCAGACCATGCAGGCGGTGTCGATGCTGGAACTGCGGCGCCGCCGCGGAAAGGCGATCGCGGCGCTGCGCGAGGTGGCCGACCTGGAGTTCGTCAACGCCGGCGGCACCGGATCGCTGGAGGAGACGGCCAAGGACCGGGCGATCACCGACATCGCCGCGGGCAGCGGCTTCTTCGGCGGACATCTCTTCGACACGTACAGGCACTTCCGTCCGGCGCCCGCGCTGTCCTTCGGACTCGACGTTCTGCGCCGTCCCGACGACGAAATCGTGACATGTGCCGGGGGTGGATGGATCGCCTCCGGCCCCCCGGGACCCGACCGTCTCCCCAAGCCGGTCTGGCCCGCCGGCCTGCAGTTCATCGGCACCGAGGCCGCGGGCGAGGTGCAGACTCCGCTGCGCGGTTCGGCCGCACGGTCGCTGACGGTCGGCGATAGGGTGTGGTTCCGGCACACCAAGTCGGGTGAAGTGTGCGAGAGGTCGGAGTCGGTGGCCCTCATCGAACGAGACTCCGCCGGGCGTGCGGACGTCGTCGAGGTGGTTCCGACCTACCGTGGAGAAGGGAAGTGTTTCTTGTGAGCCGAGCGGCATCGGGTACGTGGACGAACTGGGGCGGGACCGCGCACTGCGCCCCCAGCAGGCTCGTCGTCCCGCAGAGCGTCGACGAACTGGCCGCCGCCGTCCGGGCCGCGGCCGAACGCGGTGAGACGGTGAAGCCGGTCGGCGCAGGCCACAGTTTCTCGGAGATCGCCGTCGCACCGGGCATCCAGATCGGCATGTCGGGATTCCAGGGCGTTCGCGCCGTCGACGCCGACCGCAAACGCATCACCCTCGGAGCCGGCACCCATCTGCACCAGATTCCGGCGATGCTCGAGCCGCTGGGTCTGGCGATGACCAATCTCGGCGACATCGACCGGCAGACGGTCTCCGGCGCCACGTCCACCGGCACACACGGCACGGGCGGGGCGTTCGGAGGCATCTCGACGCAGATCCGCGGCGTCACGCTGGTCGACGGAACCGGGCAGGTCCGCACCGTCGGCGAGGACGACCCCGACCTGAAGGCCGCAGCTCTCGGCCTCGGCGCACTCGGCGTGCTGACCGATGTCACGCTCCAGCTGGTGGACGCCTTCGCGATCGAAGCGGTGGAGGCACCCGCCGACGCGGACGAGACCATCGACGGCTTCCTCGATCGAGTCGCCTCCGTGGATCACTACGAGTTCTACTGGTTCCCGCACACCACCCGCACCCTCACCAAGACCAACACCCGGCTGCCCGCGGGCACCCCCGCGAACGGACCGTCCAAGATACGCCGCTACATCGACGACGAACTGCTCTCGAACGGGATGTTCCGGGTGCTGTGCACGCTCAGCGCCACCCAACCGCGCGTGGTCCCCGCGATCAATCAGGTGTCGGGGCGGGCGCTGTCGGCGCGCACATACACCGACCGCTCCGACAAGATCTTCATCTCCGCACGCAACGTTCGGTTCCGCGAGATGGAGTACGCGATCCCCCTCGAAGCGGTACCGGAGGCGCTGCGCGAACTGCGTGCCACCATCAACCGGCGCAGGCACAAGGTGAGCTTCCCGGTCGAGGTGCGCGCGGCCGCGGCCGACGACCTGATGCTCTCGACGGCGAGCGGCCGTGCATCGGGTTACATCGCGGTACACCGCTATCACCGCGACGACGTGCGCGACTCCGAGGCCTACTTCCGCGACGTCGAGGACATCATGGTCGCGCACGGCGGCCGGCCGCACTGGGGCAAGATGCACACCCGCGACGCGGAGTACCTCCGCAGTGTGTATCCCGAGTTCGACGACTTCCTCGCCGTCCGGAATCACTTCGATCCGAACCGCACCTTCGCGAACCCCTATCTGCGGCAGACCCTCGGCGACTGATCAGCGCCCCTGAAACTCAGCGTCCCCGAAAAACCGGGGCACGCTTCTCCGCCCGCGCGGCACGGGCCTCCTGAACGTCCTCGCTGAGCCACGCCGCGCGCATGGCGGCCGCTCGTTCCTCGGGCGCGTCGTCTCGCGCTCCGTCTCCGGTGAGCACGAGCTTGTAGTGCCGCAGGGTGAGCGGCGCGTACTCGGCGATCTCGGCGGCCCACTTCTGGGCGACGGCCAGATCACCGAACCTGTTGGCGAAGCCGAGCGTGAGGGCACGGTCCGACGAGAGCGGCTCGCAGCCGAGCAGCATCCCGCGCGCCTGGCCCGCACCCACCAGCGACACGAGCCTCCTGATGGTCCACTCGTCGACGGCGACGCCGATCTTTGCCGCCGGAATCCCCGCGAACGCCACATCGGCCATCACCCGGAGATCGGCCGCCATCGCCAGCTGCAATCCGGCTCCGAGCGCGGCGCCGTTCAGTGCGGCGATGACGGGGACGGGAGTCGATTCGATCTGCTCGATTAGTGCGACGAGCCGGTCCAGGAACGACTGGTCGTAGACGGGACCGGAGAGGTCGGCGCCAGCACTGAAGACATTGCCCCGACCGGTGAGCACGATGGCGCGGGCGCCGCCGTCGACCGCGGCCGTGAACGCCTCCGAGAGGCCCTGGACCATGTCCTGATCGAGGGCGTTCCGCTTCTCCTCGCGGGCGAGTTCGATGGTCGTCACGGATCCCACGGTGCTGCTCACAATCATGCGGGCATGCTATCCACCGCGCTTCAGCGGTGCCCTCCGGGCCCGACTTGATACTGAACCATTGACAATTTGTTGTGTTTTCCCAACACTGTGTTCTGTGAGTCCGATCAGGCGGGGACCCAAGCTCCCCATCTACAACCGCATCGCCGTTCTGCGCGCGGAGCGGAAGATGTCACGGGCGCAGTTGGCCGAACTGGTCGACATCAATGTTCAGTCGGTCGGCGCGCTGGAGCGTGGCGACAACTATCCGAGCCTCGACCTGGCGTTCCGGATCTGCGACGTCTTCGGCCTGCCGGTCGAAGCGGTCTTCAGCCGGACCGAGTTCACCGCCATGTCGACGGAACTGTACGGGGGACCCGACCATGCATGACCCGAACTACGTGTTTCCAGACTCCGCCATCCCCGAATGGGTGCGGCGGTACAGCCGGTCGGCGGCGCGACGCCACGACACCTTCGTCCGAACCACCGGTACGTGGCTGCCCGGCCTTCGCAACCGCCGCGGCCGACGATTGCTGTCGTCGGTCCTGCTGATCCTGCTCTGCGTGGTGGTGATCTCCTCGATCGCATCGTTCTGGGCGCCGCTGTGGTCGGCCGTGCCCTTCGCGATCGGCCTGGTGACCTCCCTCGTGGTGCTGATGATGCTGCGAGTGGTCACCGAATCCATCGCGGGCGCACCCGCCGACACCCTCGACGAGTTGCAGCTGACTCAGCGCAACGCCGCCCGCGCGCTCAGCTACAACCTGCTCCTGCCGCCGATGATGGTCGTCTACGCCATCCTCATCGTCCTCGGCTACCGCGACTACGTCTCCGGTGAGACCGTCATGTCGATCGCGTGGCTGCTGATCGCGTCCGTGTACGCGCTCTCCTGCGTTCCCGACGTCCTCATGTCCTGGTGGATGCAGGACCCCGAACCCGAACACTCCAGCGACGAGATCTAGGAGATCCCCGTGCCACAAGCACTGAACATCAATCACCTCGCCAAGTCGTACGGCTCCGTGCGGGCGCTCGACGATGTCACCTTCTCCGTGGCGCCGGGCGAGATCTTCGGATTCGTCGGCAGCAACGGGGCAGGCAAGTCGACGACGATGCGCATCGTGCTCGGCGTGCTGGCCGCCGATTCCGGCGACGTGCGGCTCGGCGACGCGCCCATCGACTTCGACGGCCGCAAGCGGATCGGGTACATGCCCGAGGAGCGCGGTCTCTACCCGAAGATGAAGGTCGGCGATCAGCTCGCCTACCTCGCACGGCTGCACGGATTGTCGAAGTCCGAGGCCGCCGACGCGACCGAGAAGTGGACTCGCAGGCTGGGCATCCACGGTCGGCTCGGCGACCAGGTCAACGACCTCTCACTCGGCAACCAACAACGCGTGCAGCTGGCCGCCGCACTGGTGCACGACCCCGACTTGCTGGTGCTCGACGAGCCCTTCTCCGGGCTCGATCCGGTGGCCGTCGACGTGATGAGCGAAGTCCTCACCGACAAGGCCGCGCAGGGCATCCCGGTCATCTTCTCCTCGCACCAGCTCGACCTGGTGGAGCGTCTCTGCGACCGAGTCGGCGTCATCTCCGGCGGGGTGATGAAGGCACTCGGCACCGTCGACGACCTCCGTGCCCGCGACGGCCTTCGCTTGGAGGTGCGCGGCCCACGGTCGGAGACCCGCTGGGCCGACGGCCTGCCGGGCGTCACCGATGTGGAGTACCGCGACGCTTCGGCCGTGCTGCACATCGACCACGGAACCGACGACCAGCAGATTCTCACCGCCGCGATGGCCGCCGGCCCAGTGCACCGGTTCGCCACCACCGCCCCTTCCCTGACCGAGCTGTTCCGAGAGTTGGTGTGACGAAATGAATTCCACGTTGAACAACATCAAGCTCGTCGCCGGGCGCGAGATCAACACCCGCGCGCGGGAGAAGTCGTTCATCATCTCGACCGGCGTGATGATGGCGGTGATCATCATCGGCGCCATCGTCTGGTCCGCACTGTCCGGCGGCGACAGCGTCGACAAGGTCGGGATCGTCGGCGCAGACGCCGGACTGTCGGCGACCATCGAGTCCGGCGGAGACGCCGCCGGACAGCGGATCGAGACCGAAGTGCTGCCGAACGCAGACGCGGCGCGGTCGGCCGTCGGCGACGGGGATCTGGCCGCGGCTCTCATCGTCACCGGACCCGGTGCCTACACCGCCGTCAGCAAGAACGGCATGGATCCGACGATCGAGGGCGTCCTGCGCGGTGCCGTCGCCCAGCGAGATCTGTCGGAGGCGCTGTCCGCCCGCGGCGTCGACGCCGCCTGGCTGCCGCAGCCTCGTTTCACGCTGGACCGGACGCAGGCCGAGAAGCCCGACGAGGCGCAGCGTGTGACCGTCGCCCTGATCGGATCGATCCTGCTGATCATGACGATCATGATGGGCGGGCTGATGGTGGCAGTGGGCGTGGTGGAGGAGAAGTCGTCGCGCATCGTCGAACTGCTGCTGTCGGCCGTGCGTCCGCTCCAGCTGCTCTGGGGCAAGATCCTCGGTATCGGCGCCATCTCTCTGGCACAGGTGGTGCTGATCGGAGCGACCGCGCTCATCGCGGGCCGCGCCACCGGGCTCCTCACCCTGACCGGCACCGCGACCACCGTCTTCGCCGCCGTGATCGCGTGGTTCCTGCTCGGATTCCTCTTCTTCGCCGCGCTCTATGCGGCCACCGGCGCGATGGTGAGCCGGCAGGAGGAATTGAACTCCAGTTCGGCACCGCTGACGATCCTCGTGCTCGCCGCACTGTACTCCGGCGCCTTCGGCATCCAGGCGCTCGATTCCACGCTGATTCAGACGCTCAGTTGGATCCCGCCGTTCAGCGCAGTGCTGATGCCCATCCGCATCGCGACCGGAGACACCGATCCGGGGCAGGTGATCGGCACCTTCGCCATCATGGTCGCCGCCTGCCTGCTCGCCGTCTGGGTCGCATCGCGGATCTACACGCGGTCGATCCTGCGCACCGGCAGTCGTATCAAGTGGGGTGAGGTGGCCGCGATGGTGTCGGGCCGGAAGTGAGCCGAGGCTGCGCGCCCGGCTTGAGCAGCAGAGGTTGCCAGAGGTCCTGTCGGAGGTTTTGTCGGAGGGGATCGGTATGATTCGAACATAGAAACACAGCAGAAGTGTTCTCGAACACTGTGCAGGTCGAAAGGGGGTGGGTTCGATGGTCGCGTCAGAAGTGCTGCTCCCGGACGACCCGGCCGCCCTCGCGCGCCTGCTGGAAGCTGCGGCGACCAAGTTCGCGTCCCTGCCACTGTCCGCGGTCCCCGAAGACACCCTGCTGGAAACCGTCGAGACATTGGAGCGTACTCATCGTCGTCTCGACGGTGTGGACGCCGCGGTGTTGGTGGAGGTCTCCGACCGCGGCGCCTACCGCAAGGTCGGGTACCTGTCGGTGCATCAGTATTTGGCGCAGGGGTTGCGGCTCGGTGACGGTGCCGCCTGACGCCGGCGCGTCAGCGCCGCCGGGATCGGACGGTTCACCGACCTGCAAGGACAAACCCGCCCGCCGGTACTACCGGCGACCGCGGTCGCGGTGGGCGAGGGTGCGATCGGTGCCGACCACGTCCGCGAAATCGACGCCGTCATGGACAAGATCCCCACCGCCATCGACGCCGACACCCGAGCACGCGCCGAGGCACAGCTGGCCTGGGTCGCCCGCGAGCTGAGTCCGGCCGGTGTCCGCACCGCCGGCATCCGACTGCTCGCGCACCTGGATCCGGACGGAACCGTCACCGACGAACGCGACCGCAAACGCCTGCGCGGCTTCACGATCCTGCCGCAGGATCTGCGGTTGATGAGCAAAGTCCGCGGGTATCTGACTCCGGCGTTGCGGGCGGAAATGGAGGCGGCACTGCCGTCGTGGGCGGCGCCGGGAATGAACAACCCCGACGACCCCGACTCCCCATCCGGGACCGTGGAGTCGGCGGACCCGGCCGCTCTGGCGGCGGCGGTGGAGCGTGATACTCGCACGCCGGGGCAGCGCACCCATGACGGTCTGCAAGCCCTGCTGCGCACCTCCCGCGGTGCTGGGGGTGGTCGGCGGTCGGGTGATCTGGTCATCACTGTCACCGACCGGGAGTTGGCCGAGCGGGCTGGGGTGGCGTTGACCGCGACCGGGACTCGGGTGCCGGTGGCGGAGTTGATCGAGGTCGCCGCCGCCGCGACTCCGCATCTGGCGGTCTTCTCCGGTCATACCGGGCAGGCGTTGTATCTCGGTCGGGGTCGTCGGCTGGCGTCGCGGGCGCAGCGGTTGATGCTTTTCGCCCGCGACCGCGGCTGTACCGCCCCCGGCTGCGCGGCCCCGTTCTCGCGGACGCAGGCCCATCATTTCCCGGACTGGGCCGACGGCGGCCCCACCGACATCGACCACCTCGGCGCCGCATGCGGGCGCCACAATCGCTCCGTCGGCCCCCGCCCCGGGCAATGGCAGACGATGATCCTGATCGACGGTCCCCACGCTGGCCGCGTCGCCTGGCGACCCAGCGGCAACACCAGCCGCGGCAGGACAAGACCGCCCGGATGGCGGATCAACCAGATCCACCACGCCGAACTACTCCCGGACCACGAACCCCAGCCGCCGCCCGAACCCAGCGAATCCCGGATCGAGAACTACCTCCACACACTCCTGGCCGCCTGACCGGACACACCGCTGGCGCCGGCGCCTGATCGTGGGGACGATGGACAGCATGGCTCCATCGAACGACTTCGGTCCCGACGACTTCGACCGCTTCGCCCGCGAAGCCGGAGAAGGCTTGCGGAAGCTGCTCCGTCAAGCCCTCGACAATCCTCGGACCACGCTCACATGGGCCGACATCGCGGCCTCTGCCACTCGCCCGCGCACGTCGCCGGAGCCTGAACAGGATGCCGGGATCATCGACGCGGAGCCGGGCGTATGGGCCATCGTGCGCGACGACGGCGGCCCGCGCGTGGAGCGGGTCTTCGCCACCGAACTCGAAGCACTGCGCGCCAACCAGCAGAACACCGATCCCGCGCGATCAGTTCAGTTCCTCGAGTTCGGGGCCGACCTCACGGCCAACTGAGCCGGCTGTCAGATCGTGACGACTCCTCGACCGGTCGCTCCGCCGGCGAGAATGCGGTCGAGTGCCTGTGGCAACTCGTCGAGCCCCACCTCGTAGGTCAGCAGATCCAGATGCTGCGGGCGCAGATCGGTCTCGAGTCGCTGCCACAGGGCACGCCGGGCGGTGATGCCGAGCTGGACCGAGTCGATGCCGGCCAGGGTCACCCCGCGCAGGATGAAGGGCATCACCGTGGTCGGCAGGTCCGCCCCGCCGGTCAGACCGCTCGCGGCGACAGTACCGCCGTAACGGACAGTACTGAGAACGTAGGCGAGCGTCCTTCCGCCCACACAGTCCACGGCCGACGACCACCGCTGTTTGTCGAGCGGACGGATCCTCGCCTCGGCGTCCTCCGGGAGCCGGCCGATCACCGACGACGCTCCCAACCGGGTGAGCAGGTCCACAGCATCGGGTTTGCCCGACGATGCGACGACCTCGAAACCGAACTTCGAGAGCAGATCCACACTCACCGAACCGACACCGCCGCTGGCGCCAGTGACCAGGATCGGCCCGTCGGAGGGACGATAGCCGCCGTCCAAGATCGCTTTCACACTCATCGCCGCGGTGAATCCCGCAGTGCCGATCGCGGCGGCCTCCCGAGTCGAGAGAGATTCGAGACGAACCACCTGGTCGGCAGGGACCCGCGCGTACTCGGCGTAGCCCCCGTGACGGGCGGTACCGATGTCGTAGCCGTGAGCGACCACCGGGTCGCCCGGCGCGAACTCCGGTGAGGTCGATTCACTCACCACTCCGGCGATGTCGATGCCCGGAACGATCGGATACTCGCGGACCACGCCTCCGCGTGGCGTGACGGCCAAAGCGTCCTTGTAGTTGATGCTCGAGTGCTCGACCTTGATGGTCACTTCGCCCGGAGGGAGGAAGGTGTCGTCGACCGTCTCCGCGGCCAGGCTGATGCCGTCAGCGCTCTCGCGTGCCACCATCGCGGTGAATGTCATCTTCGCTCCTTGGGTGTGGGGTGTGGGGGTTTCGACTCGCTTCGCTCGCTCAACCAGCGGAACTACGAGACTCGCTCAACTCTGCGGGACTACGAGACTCGCTCGACTCTGCGGAACTACAAGGCTCGCTCAACTCTGCGGCACTACGAGACTCGCTCAACTCTGCGGCACTACGAGGCTCGCTCGACTCTGCGGGACTACGAGACTCGCTCGACTCTGCGGAACTACGAGACTCGCTCAAACCAGCGGACCGCTCCGGCCTGCCTCGCCGACCGGTCCGTCCGGGGACGACGAAGGCCGCGTCGCAGGGAAGCGACGCGGCCTTGTCTGTCATGTCCGAGGTCAGACGCCGAGCAGATCGATCACGAAGATCAGGGTCTTGCCCGAGAGCCGGTGTCCGGCGCCCGCCGGACCGTAGGCCAGCTCCGGCGGAACCACCAGTCGGCGTCGACCGCCGACCTTCATTCCGGGAATGCCCTCCTGCCAACCGGGGATCAACGCGTCGAGGGGGAATCGGGCGGACTGCCCGCGGTCCCACGACGAGTCGAACTCCTCGCCGGAGTCGAACTCCACGCCGACGTAGTGCACGTCGACGGTGCCGCCGTGCTGCGCTTCGGGACCGTCACCGATCACCAGGTCGGTGATCTCCAGCGACGTCGGGGCCGGGCCCTCCGGAAAGTCGACTTCGGGCTTGCTCATGGTCAGCGGTCCCCCATCTGGACGTAATCACGTTCGGTGTAACCGGTGTACAGCTGACGCGGACGGCCGATCTTGGTGGTCGGATCGTTGTGCATCTCACGCCAGTGAGCGATCCAGCCGGGCAGCCGGCCGAGAGCGAACAGCACGGTGAACATGCGGGTCGGGAAGCCCATCGCCCGGTAGATGACGCCGGTGTAGAAGTCCACGTTCGGGTAGAGCTTGCGCTCGACGAAGTAGTCGTCGTGCAGCGCGACCTCTTCCAGGCCCTTCGCGATGTCGAGCAGCTCGTCCTCCACACCCAGCGAGGTGAGGATCTGATCGGCGGTCTTCTTCACGATCGCCGCACGCGGGTCGTAGTTCTTGTACACGCGGTGACCGAAGCCCATGAGCTTCACGCCGTCTTCCTTGTTCTTCACCTTGGTCATGAAGGCCTTGGTGTCGCCGCCGGAAGCGCGGATCTCGTCGAGCATCTCCAGCACCGCCTGGTTGGCGCCGCCGTGCAGCGGGCCCCAGAGCGCGTTGATGCCGCCCGAGATGGAGGTGAAGAGGTTGGCCTGCGACGAGCCCACCAGACGCACCGTCGACGTCGAGCAGTTCTGCTCGTGATCGGCGTGCAGGATGAACAGCATGTCGAGGGCCTTGGCGACCTCGGGATCGACCTCGTAGGGCTCGGCCGGGAAGCCGAAGGTCATCCGGAGGAAGTTCTCGACCAGGCTCAGCGAGTTGTCCGGGTACAGGAACGGCTGCCCCTGGGACTTCTTGTACGCGTAGGCCGCGATGGTCGGCAGCTTGGCGAGGAGCCGGATCGTGGCCAGCTCCACCTGCTCGGGATCCTTCGGATCGAGCGAGTCCTGGTAGTAGGCGCTCAGCGCGTTGACCGCACTCGAGACCACCGGCATCGGGTGCGCGTTGCGCGGGAAGCCGTCGAAGAACCGCTTGAGGTCCTCGTGCAGGAGGGTGTGCCGCTGGATCTTGGTGGCGAACTCCTCCAACTGCGCGGCAGTCGGCAGCTCACCGTAGATCAGCAGGTAGCTCACCTCGATGAAGGTGGACTTCTCCGCCAGCTGCTCGATCGGGATACCGCGGTACCGCAGGATGCCCGCATCACCGTCGATATAGGTGATCGCGGACTTCGTCGACGCGGTGTTGACGAAGCCCCCGTCGAAGGTCGTCAACCCGGTCTGGGCGAGGAACGGGCCCAGAGCGACGGAATCGCTGCCCTCGGTGGCCTTGAGGATCGGCAGGTCGATCTCGCCACCCGGGTAGGTGAACTTTCCTGTCGCCTGTTCGGTCACGTCATTGTCAACGGACACACAAACCCCTTTGACTCGCGGGTGAGCAGTTGCTGGGTAACAACCTAGTCGTGGTTCGACTGAGACGCCGCATGAGGGTCACCTCGGCGCCCGCGACGCTTGTCGCGTGCTCAGCTTACTCACATGTCGGTACCGTGTTGGAATGCGAGAGCTCCGAGCGGGAAGCGACGCCGTCCTCCTGGACTTCAGCACCGGCCGGGCCCCCGAAGCCGAAGCCGCACACACCGCGCGTGCCCTTCGCGAGGCCCTCGACGAGGGTCGCCTGATGCCGTGCGACATCGTGCCCGGCGCACACACGATCCTCGTGGAGACCCGACCCGGTTCCGGCTTGGACGAGTTGTCGGTACTGCGGGTGGTCCACGACGCACGGCGGTCCTTCACTCCCCCGGACGAGCACTCCCCGACTCCTTCACCGCCGGATCTGGTGATCCCGGTTGTGTACGACGGCGACGATCTCGCCGACGCCGCAGCACTCGCCGGAATGACCGAGAAACAGCTGATCGCAACGCATTCGAGAGTGCTGTGGACCGTGCAGTTCATGGGGTTCGCGCCCGGGTTCGGCTATCTCGTACCCGGCCCCGAGACCAGCGCTCGGGACGCCGACGCCCTCGCTCGAATCACTCGCCGCGGCCAATCGCGGACCGCCGTGCCGACGGGATCGGTCGCCGTCGCCGCCGGCTACAGCGCCGTCTACCCGCGCAGCAGTCCGGGCGGCTGGTTCCTGCTCGGCCGCACCGATCTGCCGATGTGGGACAGCGAGGCCCGTCCGCCGTCACTGCTGACCGCGGGAATGACGGTCCGCTTCGAGCCGACCGAGGCGCCATCGTGACACATCCCACTCCGGCCACTCCGGCACAGCAACCTCAGGCGCGCCTGAGCATCGAGGCTCCGGGCCCGCTCGCCACCGTTCAGGACTTCGGTCGCCCCGGCCTCGCGCATCTCGGCGTACCACGATCCGGCGCCGCCGACCTCCCGTCCCTCGCGCAGGCGAACAGACTCGTCGGGAACCCCGAGGACGCCGCGGCAATCGAGGTGACGCTCGGCGGATGGGCGGCGCGGGCGACGGGCCGGATGCTGATCGCGGTCACCGGCCCGGCGGTCAGCCTCACCGTCGACGGCATCGAAGTCGGCAGCCACAGCGTCGTCGCGGTCCACGACGGCGGCATGATCCGCATCCACACCCCGTCTCGCGGCTGCCGGAACTATCTCGCGGTGCGCGGCGGGTTCGATGTACCGGCGGAACTCGGTTCCCGATCCACCGACACCCTCTCCGGACTGGGCCCGGCCCCCCTGCGCGCCGGCGACGTGCTGACCGTCGGAACTTGCGAGGACGACTGGCCCGCAACCTCGCTCGCACCCGTCGGCAGCATCGCGGACATCGTCGAACTGGTCGCCGCCCCCGGACCGCGCGACGACCGGCTCGTCGACGTCGGAGTTCTCGGGACCGGACGCTGGCGGGTGGCGCCGGCGAGCAACCGCGTCGGAGTCCGCCTGGACCGAGCCCACTCCGCCCCGCCGCTCGAACACCGCTCCGACCTGCCGGAGATGCGCAGCGAGGGCGTCCCGCTCGGCGGTGTGCAGATCCCGCCGAGCGGCCAGCCGGTGATCTTCCTCGCCGACCACCCGGTGACCGGCGGATACCCGGTGGTGGCCGTCCTGAACCCGGAGTCGGTCTGGCGGGCAGCGCAGCTGACGGCGGGCGACGAGGTTCGGTTCGTCCTGCGATGAGTCCCGCACCCCGGGCCACTGACTGTCGAGATCGTTGGCTGTCGAGATCGTTGACTAGCAGTATCGTTGACTAGCGGTGAGACGGATATTAACGTTTGTCTCATGACCCAGGTGGCAGCCCCGTCCGGCAGTGAGCGATTCGACGACAACGGCCGCGTCCCGGGCGCTCGATCCTCATCCGACATTCCGGCTCCGGGACCCGGCTCGGTCACCTGGCGCTACTTCGGAAGCTGGCGGGGGATGCTGATGGGCCTGTGGTCGGGCTCGATGCAGAACATGCACCCCAAGCTCGCCGCCGGAGTCTGGGATCACTCCGACTTCTTCGGCGAGCGCTGGGAACGCCTCATGCGCTCGCTCTACCCGATCAGCGGCGTCGTCTTCGACCAGACCCCGGAGACGGGCCGCAGCGTGCGCGACTACCACCTCACAATCAAAGGCACCATGGACAACGGCGAGCGCTATCACGCACTCGATCCCGACGTCTTCTACTGGGCGCACGCGACGTTCTGGTACGGGAACATCCGGTGCGCGGAGGCCTTCGGCCCACCGATCTCCGAGGCGGACAAGCGAGCGTTGTTCGAGGAGTCTCGTGGCTGGTACGCCCAGTACGGCGTCAGCATGCGTCCGTGCCCCGACACCTACGAGGAATTCCTCGAGTACTGGGACCACATGTGCCGGCATGTGCTCCGCGACCATGCCGCAGTGCGCACCGTCTTGGACATCTCGCAGCTGCCGCCTCCGCCCTGGATGCGCGCGTGGATGCCTATGTGGTTGTGGCGCAAGCAGATCCGAGTCATTGGGCGGTTCTTCATGTGGATCACCACCGGTCTGTACGACGAACCGGTCCGCGAGATGATGGAGTTGACGTGGACCCCCACCGACGAGCGCCGGTTCCGGCTCTTCGGGAAGGCGGTGAACGCGGTGATGGGGCTGCTGCCGCCGCGCTACGAGAGTCATCCCCGCCGCCGGGACGCCGTCGACCGACTGTCGGGCCGTGTCGCGGCCGACGCGCCGCTGCTGGAGAGCCCGCTTCGCAACCTTCCGCCGGAATCAGAACGGGGCAATCCCATCCACTACTGTCCGGTGCACGCCTCGCGCAGGGCCAACTTGCCGTGGCAGAGCAACGACGCGGCCCCGCGTCGGTAGTCGTCGCCTCCCGCTCACCGGGCCAGCGCGGCGATGATCGAGTTCCTGCGATCGCTCGACTGAACGTCCCCGGACATCACAGCTAACCCGTCGATACCCGGTACCGATAGAACACCGGCGCGGCCAGCGTCGCGACGACCGTGAAGATCACCACCAGCACACCGCCTCCGGCGAAGGTCGCAGCGGTCCCGGCCGCGGCTGCCGCAGCGCCGTGGGTCACGTCTGCGATGCGCGGGCCGCCCGCGACCACCACGATGAAGACGCCCTGCAGCCGGCCGCGAACGTCGTCGCTGGCCGCCGACTGCAGCATCGTCTGGCGGAACGCCGCCGACGCCATGTCCGCGGCACCGCCGATCATCAGGGCCAGCACCACGATCGGGAGGACGGGAAGCATGGAGCCGTGGGCGAACACCAACACCCCGCCCGCCACCGCGATCGAGACACCCCAGATCAGCACGCACACCACCACCGCGCGTCCCTGCCGCTGCACCCGCGACACCCAGCCAGACAGGACGCCGCCGACCACCGCGCCGAGCGGGATGGCGATGAACAGCAGCGCGAAGGCCACGCCGCCGTCGGACGGTCCGCCGAAGCTCTCATGTGCGATCTGCGGGAACAGCGCGCGCGGCATCCCGAAGATCATGGCGATCAGGTCGATGACGAACGACATCAGGAGCACCGGGTGGCCCTTCAGGTACACCAGGCCGTCGACCACCGACCGGAAGCCGGCGGTGGGCCGCGCGGGCGGCGTACCGCCGTCGCCCGCGTCGGGGACGCCGTGCTCCGGCGGCAGCGGGGGCAGGCTCACCACCGCCCACAGGGTCGCGAACAGACAGACGGCGTCGACGAAGTACAGGGTCGAGAAGCCCAGAACCGGGATCAGCGCACCGCCGACCAGGGGTCCGGCGATGGCACCGGCCTGCATCACGGTCATGTTCAGCGAGTTCGCGGCGGGCAGTCGTTCGAGCGGCAGGATACGAGGCAGAACAGCTGTGCGCGTGGGCTGATTGACAGCGAAGAAGGCCTGCTGGAGCGCGAAGATCACCAGCAGGAGCCAGACATTGCCGACTCCGGCCGCCGCCTGTGCCCAGAAGGCCGCGGAGGTGACGATCAGGCCGACAGTGGTGACCATCAGGATGCGGCGCCTGTCGAAGGTGTCGGCGAGCGCCCCGCCCCACAACCCGAAGACCACCAGGGGGACGAGGCCGAAGACACCGCTGAGTCCGACGTACGCCGAGCTTCCGGTGATCGCGTACAACTGTGCGGGCACGGCGACGATGGTCAGTTGCGCACCGACCACCGTGATGATGTTGGCGGTCCAGAGCCGGCGGAAGTAGACGTTCTGCAGCGGCCGGGTATCGGCCAGGATTCCACGCGCCATCAGGGCTGGAGCCGCTCCAACCGCCAGCCGTCGGCGGTCCGGACGGCGCAGGCCCGGTTGTGCAACCGGTTGGCGCGCCCCTGCCAGAACTCGACGACGTCCGGCTCCAGGCGGTATCCGCCCCAGCCCGGCGGAACCGGTACCGGCTCCCCCTCGTCCGCACCGCCGAATCGTTCCGCGACCGCCGCCGCGGCCTCCTCCAGTTCCGCACGGGAGCCGATCGGCTGCGACTGCGCCGATGCGAACGCCGACAGCTGCGATCCGCGCGGCCGCGATTCCCAGTAGCGGCGGGTCTCCTCCGAGTCCACCTTCACCACGCGGCCGCGGAAGTGGACCTGGCGCTCCAGCGCGATCCACGGAAACGTCGCCGACGCGTGGGGATTGGCAGCGATGGCCCGTCCCTTCTGCGAGTCGTAGCCGGTGAAGAAGACGATGCCCGCTTCGCTGACTCCCTTGCACAGCACGGTGCGCGTCGCCGGACGGCCCTGCGCATCGACGGTTCCCAGCACCATGGCGTTGGGTTCGGGGATGCGCGCGGCGATGGCTTCGGCCAGCCATGTCTCGAAGAGCGATAGCCAGGGCGGGTCCCCGGTCAGCCATGACGGATCGAGGTTCGCTCGCACTCCGTCGGCACCCGCCGCCCCGTCACCCGGACCGTCCGCACCCGACCCGTATCCGACTCGCATACTCGGCAGGTCTACCAGCTTCTTCACGCCCTGCATGCTACTTCCGATCACACCACCAGCCGATCCGGCAGTCCGTCGCCGCCCGGCACCGGCGCCGGCGCGTCGACTCCGGACACCGCCCGGTAGGCCCGACCGACCAGTTCGATCCCACGCACGAGCGTCTGGGCATCGAGCGTGTACGGGATCCTGATGTGGCCGTCGAAGCCGCCGAGCGGGCCGAACGAGCCGCCGGGGATCAGTCGGACGCCGAGTTCGGCCGCCGCCGCGGCCGTCGCGGTCGCCACCGGGCGGGGCAGCGCCACCCACAGGCAGAGACCGCCCACACCGCGCACCGGCACCGCGCCGGGCAGGTGCCGGCCGATCGCCCGCAACGCGGCCGCGCGTTGGGCGCGGAGCACCGCCCGGCGTGCGGGAAGGAAGGCGTCGAGATTCGCGAGTGCGTACTGAGCCGCGAACTGCTCCACCACCGCTCCCCCGAGATCGGATTCGTAGCGAGCCAGCGCGTAGGCGTCCGGACTGCCGTCGACGCGGATCCAGCCGACGCGCAGACCCGGCCAGACGGTCTTGCTGGCCGAACCGAGTGTGATGATCTGCGACCTGTGCCTCGGTCCCCGTGCGGAGGGAGCGAAGGCCGCCACCGGCGGCGGCGCACTCACGTCGAGCCCCAACTCCACCATCGTCTCGTCGACGATCACCGGCACCCGGTGACGCGCGGAGATCTCGGCGAGGCGCAGGCGCCCGGCCTCGTCGAGCAGCAGTCCGGTGGGATTGTGGAAATCGGGAATGACGAAGATCAGGCGCGGTTGCTGCAGCCGGACCACCGATTCGAGCTGGTCGAGGTCCCAGCCATAGGTGGGATGCAGTCCCACCGTGACCGGCCGGGCACGATGCCGGGCGAGGGCCAGGATGGTCCCGTGATGAGTCGGCTGCTCGAGCAGGACGCGATCACCCGGCGCGACGTGGACGTCGAGCACCAGGCGCAACGCGTGCTGAGCGCCGGAGGTGACGAGGATCTGATCAGGCGTGGTCGGCAGACCGCGCGCGGTGTACCTCTCGGCGATCGTCTCCGCGAGTGCACGCAGGCCGTTGGGATACAGCCCGGTTCCGGCGAGGTAGCCCGGCGCGCATTCGAGTGCATGGTGGAATCCGTCGTGAACGATCTGTTCGGGAGCGGTCGGCGCGGCGATGTTGAGCTTGATCATGTCGGCTTCGGCCCCGAGATCGATCGGCTCCGGCGGCACCTGCACCGGCAGGGTGAGCACACTGCGCGCCCCCTGCCGCGACTGCAGATGGCCGCCGTCGCGCAGCGCCGCGTAGGCCGCCGCCACCGTCGTGCGCGAGACGTTCAGCGCCTGCGCGAGGGTGCGTTCACTCGGCAGCGCGGTGCCGACCGGAACACGTCCGTCGAGCACCAGCATCCGCAGCGCGTCCGCAAGCGCCTGATAGCCGGGCCGCGGACCGTCCGGGCGCCAGGCCCCGAGATGTCGTGCCAGTGCGGCCGCACCGATTGCGCCGGTAGGAGTGATCACAAGTCCAGTATTCCGCAACTGGCTATGGATTCAATGGCCAGTTTCGGCCACGGTGGTCTCATGTTCAAGAGACTCCTCGCACTCGCCGTCGGCCTCGTGCTCTACGGCGCTTCGATGGCGATGATCCTGCACGCCGGACTCGGCAACATCCCCTGGGACGTCCTGCATCAGGGAATCGCCGACCAGGTGGGCCTCTCGATCGGCACGGTGTCGATCATCGTCGGTGCGGTGGTCCTGCTCGCATGGCTTCCGCTCCGACAACGGCCCGGCGTGGGCACCGTGGCGAACGTGGTGGTCCTCGGCCTGACCTTCGACGCGGTCTCCCCCTACCTGCCCGACCGGCCCGGGCTCGCGGTCGCGGTCCCCATGATGCTGGGCGGCATCGTCCTCAACGGCTTCGCCACCGCGCTGTACATCGGCGCACGGCTCGGCCCCGGGCCGCGCGACGGCCTGATGACCGGGATCGTTGCGCGGACGGGATGGTCGGTGCGCGTGGTCCGAACCGTCCTGGAAGTCGCAGTGGTGGCGGTCGGGTTCGCTCTCGGCGGCACCCTCGGGGTCGGCACCGTGCTCTACGCGGTGGCAGTCGGTCCGCTCATCCAACTGTTCGCCCGGCTGATGCGCGTCGATCGCGCGGTGGCCGGCGAGACCCGCGTCACGGACGCGGCCCACACCTCTGCCGCAGGTCTGCCCAATTCTTCAGAACCCGCTATTGCCCCAGATCCCGCCGCTCCCAGAGCGCCGCGGCGGCGACCACGAAGGCCGCTGCGGCGAGCGCCGGGATCACGAGCGGCAGCGCCTGGACCGATTGCAGCGGAATCTGGGGAACGTGCGTGAACGGCGACACGTCGCGCACCCACTGCGGCAGGCCGAGCATCCCGCCGAAGGGGCCCAGCAGCCACGAGGCGATGAGGATCGGCCAGCCGACCACGGCGAGCCGTCCCCGGGCGCCGTACAGCAGCACGGCCAGCGACATGGTCGCCGCGGCCGCCGGGACCGAAGCCGCCGCCATCGGGAATGCGACCTCCGCCGTGCTCCCCCATCCCGCGCCGGAGAGTCCGGCGCCGAGGAGGACCGATGCCGGCGCCGCCGCCATCACGATCACCACGGTGACACCGATGACACCCGCCTGGGTCCAGAAGTAGCGTCGCCGGGACACCGGGGTGGCGAGCAGCACCTCGAGGCGACCGCTCACTTCCTCCGACCGCCATTTGGTGAGCAGCGAGACGCCCGCACCCACCGCCGCTACCGCGAGGAACCCGGTCATCGTCGACAGGAAGACCTGTTTCAGTGTGCCCGCCGCTCCGGACGACTCGAGGAAGTCGGTGATCGCCTTGTTGGTACCCGCGAACTGATCCACCTGATCGGTGATGACGCCGACCGTGACGCCGTACACCGCGACGCCGCCGATCCAGGCCGCCGCCGTCGAACGGCTCTGCCGCCACGCGAGAGCCAGCGGCGACCGCAAGTGCGGTCCGGTCGCCGGGCCGGGTCTGGCGGCGAGCAGCCCCGCCCCCAGGTCGCGGCGCCTGCGGACCACCGGAGCCAGCGCGAGACCTGCGACGAACGCCGCGACGGAGGCCAGCGCCGGCCAGAAACTGTTGCCGTCGAAGGGCTCGATCGCCTCGGCCCAGCCGACCGGGTTCGTCCATCTCAACCAGGCCGCGGCGGGCACCGTGTCGGCGACGCCGCGCAGGACGTATCCGGCGAGCACCACGCCGGACGCGGCGAGATTCGCCGAATGGGCCGAGGGGAACACCTCGGCGGCGACCAGCGCCAGGCCGGCGGCGGCCAGACCGGTCGAGGCGTATTGCGCGAACACCGCGAGCAGCGACACCGGGTCCGCGCCGTCGACGGTGAGCAGGCTCGCCGCCATCGCCGCGGACACGACGAGCACGAAACCGACGACGACGCTCACCGCGGCGACGGCGGGAGCCACCGGTCCGACCGACCCGGCCAGGACCAACTCGGTGCGTCCCTCTTCCTCCTCCTTGCGGGTCAGCCGAACCACCGCCATCGCGGCACAGACGCCGAGCGCGGCGATCATGAACAGTCCCGCCCGCCACGACGCCAGCGCCGCCAGAGAGTCGTCTCCGGGAACACTTCCCAAGAGGAACCGGAACGCCGCATTGGTCCCCGCGACCGTCCGCAGGCTCTGCTGCTGAGCGGGATCGCCGGCGAGATTCTGGATCATCGCGGCGGTCGACAGATTGATGGCCGCGAACAGCACCACTGTCACCGGGATGATCAGCCGCTCACGGCGCACGTCCATGCGCGCCAGCAGCGGCCAGCGCGTAGTCGGCGAAGTCATGCCCGCTCCCGGCTGCCGCGGACCGCGTCCTGATCGTCCTGATCGCGGTAGTTCTGCAGGAACAACTCCTCCAGGCTCGGCGGTTCGATCGCCAGCCGGGCGACCCCCGCGGCCGACAGCGCCGCGGTGACGGCGGGGAGGGCATCGTCGTCGACGGTGAAGGTCACGTCCCCGGAAGCCGTCGTGTCGAGATCGTGCACCCCCGGCACCGCGGACAGGTCGCTCGGACCGGGGAGGGTGGCCGTGACCCGCAACCGGCGCAGATGTCGCAGATCCTCGAGCCGGCCCGCCTGCACGGTCTTTCCCGCCCGGATGATCGTGACGGTGTTGCAGAGCTCCTCCACCTCGGAGAGCAGGTGCGACGACATCAGGACGGCCGCCCCGCGTGCGGCGCGCTCGGCAGCGCAGCGCATGAACTCGCGCGCCATCAGCGGGTCGAGCCCGGACGTCGGCTCGTCGAACACCAGCAGATCGGTGTCGGCCGCGAAGGCCGCGACGAGCGCCACTTTCTGCCGGTTCCCTTTCGAGTACGACCGCGCCTTCTTCGTCGGATCGAGTTCGAACCGCTCGATCAGTTCGTCGCGCGCAGGCGTGGCTGCCGGGTCCAGACCCCGCAGCCGCAGCAGGAGGTCGATCGACTCACCACCGCTGAGCTGCGGCCACAGCGTGACGTCGCCGGGCACATAGGCCAGCCGGCGGTGCACGGACACCGCATCGCGATGCGGGTCGGCACCGAAAAGCCGGACCTGCCCGCCGTCGTGGCGGAGCATGCCGAGCAGGATGCGGATGGTAGTAGATTTACCCGCGCCGTTCGGCCCCAGGAATCCGGCGATCTCGCCGGTCTCGACACTCAGGTCGAGCCCGTCGAGCGCGGTGAATCTGCCGAAGTTCTTCCGCAGAGCTCGTACATCGATCACCTTCGACGTGTCCATTTCCTCACCTTCGACGAAACAGCGAAACGGTGTCCAGAGTCATCCTGCTCTTGCACGGCGCCCGCTGCTGCGCAATGCCGTGCTGGGCTGTCTTAGAATCGTCGTCATGACCGATACCGCGATCACGCTGCCCGCCGAACTCCTTCCCGCAGACGGCCGTTTCGGCTGCGGCCCGTCCAAGGTCCGCCCCGAGCAGCTGCAATCGCTGGTCGACACCGGCGCTTCGGTCTTCGGCACCAGCCACCGTCAGGCACCGGTCAAGAACGTCGTCGGCGCGGTCCGCGAGGGTCTGGCACAGCTGTTCTCGCTGCCGGAGGGCTACGAAGTCGTCCTCTCCAACGGCGGCACCACCGCGTTCTGGGACGCCGCGGCATTCGGCCTGATCCGCGAGCGCGCCCTCAATCTCACTTACGGCGAGTTCTCCTCCAAGTTCGCCACTGTGTCCAAGAAGGCCCCGTTCCTTCAGGATCCGAAGGTCGTCTCGACCGATCCCGGAACCGCACCCGACCCGGCTGCGCTGACCGCCGGCGACGTCGAAGGCGTCGACCTCATCGGCTGGGCGCAGAACGAGACCTCCACCGGCGTCGCGGTTCCCGTGGTCCGCCCGGCCGCCGCAGGCGATGCGCTGATCGCCATCGACGCCACCTCGGGTGCGGGCGGGCTGCCGGTCGACATCGCGCAGACCGACGTCTACTACTTCGCGCCGCAGAAGAGCTTCGCCTCCGACGGCGGGCTCTGGATCGCGATCATGAGCCCGGCCGCACTGGCTCGCATCGAGGAGATCAAGGAGTCGGGCCGCTGGTGCCCCGAGTTCCTGTCTCTGCCGACGGCGGTCGACAACAGCTCCAAGAACCAGACCTACAACACGCCCGCGCTCGGTTCGCTGTTGCTGCTGAAGAACCAGATCGAGTGGATGAACGACAACGGCGGTCTGGACTTCTGCACCGGCCGCACCGCCGACTCCAGCTCGCGGCTCTACAGCTGGGCCGAGGCCAGCGAGTTCGCGACTCCGTTCGCCGACGAGGCGCACCGCAGCCAGGTGGTCGGCACCATCGACTTCGCGGACTCGGTGGACGCCGCGGCCGTCGCCAAGACGCTGCGTGCCAACGGGGTCGTCGACACCGAGCCCTACCGCAAGCTCGGCCGCAACCAGCTGCGCATCGGCATGTTCCCGGCGATCGACCCCGAGGACGTCACCAAGTTGACCCAGTGCATCGACTACATCGTCGAGCGCCTCTGACCCGGATCGAAGATCTGATCTTCACAGAAGGGCCGCGTGTCCTCTCGCGCTCCGGCACAGAAATTCACTAGTGTTGAGTGCGGTATCCGCGTACCTGGTGACCGGAGGAGGAGTCGATGCGTGAACTGCACGCCGATCGCGCCGACTCAGACGGTGCGTTCATCGTCGTGATGGACCTCGACTCCGGCGAAGAGTTTCAGATCCCGATCGACAGCACGTTGCGCGCGCTCGTCCACCCGCCGGAATCGGTTGAGGCGGATGTCCCCGCCCAGTGCGAGTGCGCGTCGACCGACGCCGCCCGGCCCGAGTCGACTCCCTCCGGGCCCGCTCAGTCGGTGGCCGACCAGCCGACCGATGCGCAGGCGACGTTGTCGCTGACGCCCCGGGAGATCCAGGCTCGTGTCCGGTCCGGTGCCAGCGTCGAAGAACTCGCCGCCGCCACCGGGGTCGGAGTCGAGAAGATCAATCGGTTCGCGCATCCGGTGATCCTGGAACGGAGCCGGGCCGCGGAACTCGCGCGCGCCTCGCATCCGATGGGGGTGGACGGTCCCGTCGCAGGCACACTCGGCGAAATGGTGGCCGAATGCCTTGTGCTGCGCGGACATTCACCACAGAACGCCGAATGGGACGCGTGGCGCACGGAGTCGGGTCAGTGGGTGGTCCAGGTGTCGCCGGAACCGGGCTCGGACCTCTTCGCACACTGGCGCTTCGTGCCCGGTTCGCACGGCGGGACCACCGACCCGATGGACGATCTGGCCGTCGAGCTGACCGAACCAGAACTGGCGCGCAGCAGCCGCAGGCCCACAGTGCAGGCGGTACCGAAGCCTCCGGCCCACGAGGTGGCGCCCGACGGGCACGAATACGTCACGGTGGATGCCGACGACCTCACCGGACGGCAGAGTCACCGACGGGACCCGTTCGGAGAGGTCCTCGATCTGCGGTACGACGACGAGCGTCGAGTGGAGGCATCGACGCCGCAGGAGGAGAGGGAGTCGACGGCACCGCGGCACCGCGGCAAGCGTGCGACACCCACCGTGCCGGCGTGGGAGGACGTACTGCTCGGCGTCCGAAGCCACCCGAACGACTGATGCGACTTGGAGACTCGGTGCTGCCGAACATATCTGCCCTCTGGTTAATCGCCTGCCCCGATCCGGCGGCGGAGTTGGCCGGCGGCGTGTACATCGATCCGGAGAAGACGGCGGACTTCATCGAGAAGGCCTTCGCCGACACCGAGATCACGCCCATCGGAACCTCCGATCTCGCGGCTGCCGTCGACGGCGCCGACAACCGGGTGTTCGCCGCGCACTTCGGCCGCCTGGCGGTGCTCGCGGGCGCCAGCCTTCGCACCACCGACCCCGACGAGCTGACCTCCTATCTCGAGGATCTCGGTGTCGGCCAGACCTGGGCTCTCGTCTCGCTCGACCCCGACACCGACACCGGATGTGTGGCCCGCTGGCAGGACGGTGAACTGCAGCGCGCCTTCGTCGGCACGCCGACGGTGATCCGCACCGACGTGGGGCTGCCGTATCCGTTCGAAGGGCCGTTCTGGGCGGGTGACCACCCGCAGGCCGCCGCCGAACACGATCCGCTCGCGCTGCCCTTCCATCCCGGCGAACTCGCGGACGCCGCGCACGGCGCCTGGTTCGGCTTCAGTTTCCACGGCGACACATCGTCGGCCGTCGACCCCGCGCGCATCCCCGTCACCGTCTACCGCGTCGGGCCCGACGACGGATTCGACAACGTGATCGAATCATCGGTGCCCCTCCGCGCGGACGCCCCGACCGAGCCGCATCACGCGCACGCCGCTCCGGAGGGGTCGACCGAGGAGACCGAGCCGATCCAGCGGATTCCCGCGCCGGTCGCGACCCCGGAGCCGCAGTCGGAGCAGCAGCCGGACTCCCCGCCCGCGCGCACTCCCGGACCGATCTCCCGCTATTTCGGCTTCCGCGGTCGTCTGTGACGGCCGTCGACGCCGGTTGAGCGAATACCGGCCCTCCCAGGCTGGTTGAGCGAGCGCAGCCCCCGCCGCTGGTTGAGCGAGCGCCGCCCCCGCCGCTGGTTGAGCGAGCGAAGCGAGTCGAAACCGGCTCGCGTTTGGTTTCGACTCGCTGCGCTCGCTCAACCAGCCTGGGAGGGAACCGACACGCGTTTGGTGCGTTTGGTTTCGACTCGCTGCGCTCGCTCAACTGGCGGGAGGGAGGGAGGGAACCGACACACGTCGGTTTCGACTCGCTACGCTCGCTCAACCAGCCTGGGAGGGTTTCGACTCGCTGCGGCTCGCTCAGCCAGCGGGCGGGAACACCATCGGCACAGGTCAGCGGGCGCGCTCGTAGAAGGCCACCGCCGCCGCGGTCGCGACGTTCAGCGAATCGGTGCCCCGGCTCATCGGGATCCGCGCGCGGACGTCGCAGCGTCGCATCGTGTGTTCGGCCAGGCCGGGGCCCTCGGCCCCGACCAGGAAGGCCACCCTGTCGTCGGTGACCGCCTCGGCGAGGGGGACGCTGCCCTCGCCGGGAGTCAGTGCCACCGTGGTGAATCCGGCCGACCGCAGCAGGTCCAGGTCGGCCGGCCACGCCTGCGAGCGAGCGAAGGGCACGAGAAGCGCATGCCCCATCGACACGCGCACGCACCGTCGGTACAGGGGGTCGGCGCACCCGGTCCCGAAGATCACCCCGTCCACGCCGAGGCCCGCGGCGTTGCGGAAGATGCTGCCGATGTTCTCGTGATCGTTGACGCCCTCCAGGACGGCGACGGTGCGCGCGTTCTCGATCACCTCGGGCACCGAGAGTTCGACGGGCCGCCGGGCTGCGGCGAGGACGCCGCGATTGAGGTGGAAGCCGATCACCTCGGCCATCACCTCGGCGCTCGCACGGTAGAACGGCACCCCGGCCAGCGCCGGGTTTTCGAGGTCCGAGGCCAGTTCGTCGAGCCGGCGGTCGACGCCGAAGAAGGCATGCGGTGAAAACCTCGAGGCGATCATCCGCTGCGCCACCAGCACTCCCTCCGCGATCACAAGCCCCTTCCCCACCCGGCCGCCGGGCAGCGCGGGTACATCCGGGCGGCGGTCCACCGAGTTGAGGTCCCGGAAGTCGTCGATCCGCGGATCGGACGGGTCGACGATGTCGATGACGTCCACGGCGAGGTGGTCGGTCGGCCGGACTGCGTCTGTCGAGGTCACCAGTCAACGGTGCCACATCGTGGCCGGTCAGCGGTGCTCTGCACCGGCGTCGGTGAGCTTTGGCACACTGGACGGGTGAACAATTCGTCGTCTGACGCTGCCGATCCGCTCTCGCTCGAACGCCCCAGGGGCACCGACTGGCCGGAGATCCTCGAGATCGACGCCCGTGCGTTCGCCCTGCCGAAGCCGCTGCCCGCCGACGAGATGATCGAGTTCCGCAACCGGGCGGGTGAGGGCGACACCGTCATCATCCGCGACACCGGCTCCGACGGACGTCCGATCGTCGCCGTCTCGTTGTACTTCCCCGTGCCGCTCACCGTCCCCGGCGGCGAGTCGGCCACCACGGCCGGACTGTCGTGGGTCTCGGTGTCGGCCACCCATCGGCGCCGCGGTCTGCTGCGGCGGATGATCACCGAGCAGTACCGGACCTGGCGCGAACGCGAGTTCCCCCTCGCCACGCTCACCGCGTCGGAGGGCGGCATCTACGAACGCTTCGGTTTCGGGCCCGCGATCTTCTCTCATCGCGTCCGCGTGACTCCCGCGTCCGCGCAGTTCCGCACTCCCCGCCGGCCGATTCCCGGGTCCGCTACGGCAACAGCGAGCAGGTGGTCCGGCACGTCCCCGAGGTCCATCGCCGCTGGGCCGCAGGGCGCAACGGCGCGATCACCCGCCCGGAGACCTGGTGGCCGTCGATCATCGCCGACCGTGCCTTCCGCCGGAACTCGCAGACCAGCGGCCTGCACTATCTACTGCACGCCGACGGCTATGCGGCCTACCGGATCGATGCCCGCGACAAGACCGCGATCGTCGAGGACTTCGTCGCCGCCACGCCGGAGGCACACACCGACCTGTGGCGCGTCCTGTCGAGCCTGGACCTGGTCTCGGCCGTGACGGCGTCCATCCCGGTCGACGACCCGCTGCCGCACAAGCTGGTGAACGCGCGAGCCCTCGAGGTGCAGGGACGGGCGGACGAGCTGTGGGTGTCGATCCTCGACGTCGTCGCCGCCCTGGAACTGCGCACCTACGGCGCAGACGGCGACCTGGTCCTGGACGTGACCGACGGTTTCGGCGACCGTGCGGGACGCTACCGGCTGACGGTCGCCGATGCCCGTGCGACGGTGACGCGCACCGACGACGCCCCGCAGGCCGGCATCGACATCGCCACGCTCTCGAGCGTCTACCTCGGGGGTGTCGGCGTCCGCGAGATGGCCGCCGCCGGACGGATCGACGCGGATCCGGAGGTCGTAGCGCAGCTGGCGGCGATGTTCGCCGTCGACGAGGCGCCGTTCGCGGGCACGTTCTTCTGACGCGTCAGCCCGAGATCAGATCGGAGATCGGCCCTCTCGCGAAGTAGAGCAGGAACAGGACCGCCACCACGTACAGCAGCGGATGCATCCGGCGCCACTGTCCCCGCGCCGCTCCGAGCACCACCCAGCTGATGAAGCCGACGCCGATGCCGTTGGCGATCGAGTAGGTGAACGGCATGGTGACGATGGTCAGAAAGGCCGGGAGCGCGAGCTCGAACCGGGTGAAATCGATGTCCCTGATCTGGCCCATCATCATCGCGCCGACGACCACCAGCACGGGTGCGACAGCTTCCATCGGCACCACGCTGTACAGCGGGGTGAAGAACATCGCCGCCAGGAAGAGCACACCGGTCACGATGTTCGCGAATCCCGTGCGCGCGCCCTCGGCGATGCCCGCCGACGACTCGACCAGCACGGTGTTCGACGACGCGGACGACGCGCCGCCGACGATGGCGCCCGTACCCTCGATCATCAGCGCCCGTCCGATGCCCGGGAGATTGCCGTCCTTGTCCGCGAGACCGCCCTCCTTGCCGAGACCGGTCATCGTGCCCATAGCGTCGAAGAAGTTCGACAGCAGCAGGGTGAACAGGAAGACGCAGGCGATCAGAACGCTGACATCGTCGAACTGTCCGGTGAACGCGCCGAACAGGTCCACATCGCCCACGAGGGACAGGTCCGGCAGTCCGCCGATGCCGCTCGGGAGTTTGGGAACGTTCATCGCCCAGCCCCCGTGGCCTTCGGACGCCGGTCCGAGATGCATCACGGCCTCGACGATGATCGAGACCACGGTCATCACGATGATCCCGAGCAGCAGTCCGCCGGGCACCTTCCGCACCACCAGGACCGCCATCAGCAGGACGCCGACGACGAAGACGACCGTCGGCACGGTGCCGATCGACCCGTCGTGCCCCAGCTGGACCGGCGGGGCGCCGGCAGCCTCCGGCCGGGTCACGAAGCCGGCGTTGATGAAACCGATGAAGGCGATGAACGCGCCGATGCCCGCAGCGATCGCCGATTTGAGTTCGGCCGGCACGGCGTTGAAGACGGCGGTCCGGACACCGGTGAGGCCGAGCAGCACGATGATGACACCGTCGATCACCACCAGGCCCATCGCCGCCGGCCAACTCATCTGCGGCGCGATCGTCACCGCCAGCAGGCTGCTGATCCCGATGCCGGCCGCCAGGCCGAACGGATAGTTGGCGACCAGGCCGAAGACGATGGACATCACACCCGCGGCCAGTGCCACCACGGCGGCCACCTGAAGCATCGGGAGCACGTTGCCGAGGGAGTCGGCGTTGATCGGTTTCCCGGGGACACCGCCGATGATGATCGGCGTCAGGACGACGATGTACGCCATCGTGAAGAACGTGACCAGTCCGCCGCGCACTTCCCGGGCCACCGTCGAACCGCGCTCGCGGATCTTGAAGTACCGATCCAGCACGGACTGCGACGTCTTCGCCGTGTCGGTGCCGTTCGCCTCCTGCGGTTCGTTGTCGGCCGGATCGGTCATCGGCGGGCCTCTCAGTGTCGGGCATTCAATGGACCGGATAATTGTTGCGCATGCGCCGCGCGCGAACCACCACGGGCGGGAAAGCTAGTCTGAACCCATGTCAGACGAGTCCGAGATCCCGCAACTCCCGGCCAGGCTCAGGGCACCCGAACCGGTCATCGTGGCCGGGATGCTGATCTGGACGGTGGCCACGTTGGTGGTGTGGCTCGGCGGTGTTGGTCCCGACAGCGCGCTGCCGGTGTGCCTGGTCGGGCTCGGCGTCGGTGTGCTCGGCACCGGCGTGGTACTCCTCCAGAAGGCCGCCGTGCGGCGCGGTTCCCGCGGCGCTCAGGAAGGGCTCGACGTGCGCTGATCCCTGGCGTTCTTCACCTGCTGATCGTGCTGGGCCTGTTGGGCCACCGAATTCGTCACCCGCTTGGTTCCCACCCGCAGCAGGGCGGGTCGCCGGACCAGTTGCGCATGGGCCACGAGACAGACGAGCAGCCATATCAGTCCGAACAACCAGCCGAAGACGACGTCGGAGGTCCAGTGGACGCCGAGGTACACCCGGCTGAGACCGATCACCGCGATCAGCGCGGGAATCCACAGCAGGATCAGCGGTCGCGCCCGCACGCGCGGATACAGCCGGTACAGGATGACGGCGGAGAGCCCGTACACGACGGTGCTGAGCATCGCGTGCCCAGAGGGGAACGACGCTCCCCCGACGTCGATGAGCCGGTCGGTGACCGGTGGTCTGGGTCTGGCGAACAAGAGCTTGAGCAGCACCATCAGCACGTAGCCGCTCAGGCTGCCGACCACGATGAGTGCCGAGAGGTCGATGCGGTTGCCCACCCACGCGAGCACCAGCACCCCGATGACCACCAGGACCACCGTCAGGGTGTCACCGAGGACGGTCAGGAACTGCATAACCGAGGTCAGCGGTTCGTGCCGGGAGTGCACCACCCAGTCGGTGATGCGTTCGTCGATCGGGAACTGCTGCACTACTGCCTCGCTGGTGTCTCTGGAGGGAACTCGTCGTTCGCGGCTCGCCGCTCACGGTACTGGCTCATCGTCCGCCCGCCCCCGACATCGGCTCAGATGCACCGTCCCGTCGTCGTCCACCCACAGGGGCACGCGCCGCCGGTCGTCGGTCTCACCGGTCACCGTGACATGGAGATCGTCGTGGAGCCGCACGCGGTGGGGCGCGGGCAGTCCGGCCGCCGCGGACAGCCGGACGGCGTCGGCGGAGTCGGGGTCGACGGACTCGCCGCCCTGGTCCGGGATCACCCGGTAGACCTCGGCCGCGGTAGGTGCATCGAGGAGATCGGCCAGCAGAGCGGCTGAATCGGCGTCGGGCGGGATCGCAGGCAGGACGGCGCGACCGGCGGGCACCACGCTCATCCACCACGGCGCCCCGACCACCACGGGATCGTCGGAGACTTCGCCGGAGACCGTCCGGGCGCCTCGGGGCGGTTCGACGTCGTCGACCGCGAACGCCCCGGAACGCACGGCACTGATCAGCGCGGCATGGGCACGGACTGCGACGCCGGGTGCGACCGTCCGTGCCGGATCGGCGAGCCTTGCCAGCCAGTCGGCCGCGTCGTCGGCGTCGTCCGGCTCACCGGCGGCGAGGAGTCCGGCGGCCGCCACGGGCACCTCGACGGGGTCGAACAGCCCGCGCAGCGACGTCTCGTCGACCGATCGGAGACCCCGTAGCGCAGTGCCGTCGATCTCGGCGTATCGGCGCAGCCACCACCGCGTGTACCCGCCGGTCAGCGCGGACGCGGTGTCGGGGTCGTCGGCCAGCAGCGCGAGAGCGGCCGGCCACTGCCGAGGGTCGACGAGGTCCAGGTCGCGAACGGCGATCAGTTCTTCGGGCGGCACCTCGTGCTCCTCCCACCATCGCTCCTCGTCGGGCAGGTCGTGATCCGGCGCGACGGGCGCGTCGTCGCGCACGAGCGTGAATCCCCATCCGACGCCGAGTCGGCGCAGAGCCGTCGGCCCGTACGTCTCGACCACCGAATCGGCGACGGTTCCGAACGGAGAGTCGTCGACCAGCACCTGCGCCAGCGGGCTGTCGGGCAGCAGGAGTTCGTCCGCCGGCCACCGCTCGCCGTCGGCTCCGAGCAGTTCCAGACCGCCGAGTTCGGCCGGCGCGCGACCGGCGTCGGGCAGTCCGAGGATCCTGAGCACCACGTCGGTCACGGCGTCCGGGTCGGCAGCGCGGTCGTCGGAATCGGGGCCGGCGTCGAGCTCCGCGATCAGCTCGGGCAGCGCCAGAGCCGCCGCGGGCGAGATGCGCGTGAGTCCGAGGCGGTCCAGGAGCGGGTCGTAGGCGGCGGGATCGACGGTCGGCACCCAGCTCGGGACGGGCGGATCGTCGAGCCCGTCCAGCCCGTCGATGAGAAAGAGCCCGCGGCACCCGACGTTCATGCGGCCGTCGGCGCGCGGAACCGGCAGCGTTCCCAGTTCCTCGGCGGTCCGTGCGTCCGGGACCATCGGCGCCAGCGCCGCGTAGAGCCGCGACCACCATGCGGTGTCCTCGCCGCCGGCACCGGACAGCAGCTCGGCCAGATCGGCCAGGCCGAGGCGCCGAGCGCCCAACCCCACCAGCAGCGACGCCGTCACCCGGTCACTGACATCCGGATGCGCCAACGGTTCGAGAAGGTCGCCGAGCAGTGCCGCGAGGTCGGCCGTCAGGCCCGGGAGCACCCACGCCCGTTCGGGCGAGAGCGCCTCCCCGGTGGCAGACGGCAGCCACCGGGCAGTGCGCAGCCGGTCCCGGACCGCCTCCCGGAGCACCGCGTCCACCCGGCCCGATGCGAGCGCCGGCGGGGGAATCACCGCTTGCTTCTGGTCGTCGGGAACCAGTGCCGCGAGTTCGGGATAACCCGCGGCCGCCGCCTCGACGTCGGCGTCGGGATGCAGTTCCCGGCGATCGGGCGTCAACGGCAGGTCGGCGATCACGCGCGCGGGAAGGGTCAGTTCGATATCCGTGGCGTTGGGGCTGCGCAGCGCGTCGCCCGACAGCGGCCGTATCCGTCCGTCCCGGATCGGCACCAGCCATCGGGCGGTGGCGGCTCGCGCGATCAGCCAGCGCCGGTGCTCGGTGCCGTCGCGGGTGATGACGACGGTGTCGCCGTCGGCCAGACGCTCGTAACTCCGCCCGGCGACGTCGATCCGCGCGAGCGCCTCCAGTTCGAGCAGGAGGTCGGGCGCCTGGTGCTGCGCCGCCGACACGATCGCGGCCGCGGCCTCCTCGTCGGCCGTCTCCAGCACCACCTCGGTGTCGAATCCCGCAGCGGGCTGGGCCGCCGAGGGCCAGGCCAGTCGCTGCGCGGGGACCCGATCGAGATCCAGCTCCGAATCGGGATCGTCGATCAGCGCGCGGATCTGTCCGCGAGTCCGATCGGCGTCGAACTCGATCGATCCGCTGCGTGAGGCGAGGGTGACGCGCGCGGCGAGCGACGTGGCACGGAAACCCATGCCGAAGCGGCCGACGGTGGTCCCGCCGTGGATCAGCGGGCTCTTCGGCGACACGCGCAGCGCCGTGAGCGACCGGACTCCGGCGGCCGTCAGCGGCGCACCGGTGTTCGCGACGTGGACGGTGGCGCCGTCGGCCCACACCGCCACTCGGCCGTCGATGCCGGCCAGGCTCGCCGCGTCGGCCGCATTGGCCGCGAGCTCGGTGAAGAGGCGGTCGCGGTAACCGATCTCGAGAAGTTCCGCCTCGGCCGCAGCGTCCTCGGCCAGACGGGTGGGCGACGACAGCCAGCCCTGCAGGGTGCTCCGGCGCAGGTCCGCGGTCCCGAACGGATCCGCGGGATCAGTCTCCGGCCGGGGCATCGCTCGCCGGAACGGCCGGCAGCGTCACGACCTCGACGGCACCGTCGTCGAAGGCGTCGTAGGCCGGGCTGCCATTGCCCGGTGCGGGCCGTACGTCCGAATGCGCGCCGCAACCGTACTCCGCGGAGACCGCGCGGCCGTCGGCGGACAGCTCGTTGGCGCAGACGCCGAAGGCGCCGTGGAGCGCTCCGGCGAGGGGCAGGTAGAAACCACAGGTCCCGCACGAGTGCCGGGCGTTGCGGGCCATCGCCGAATCGGGACCGAATTCGCCGTCGTACCAGCGCTGGGCGGCGTCGGCGCGGCCCTCGAAGGAGAGCAGGCGCTTGCGTCCGAGGCCGATCTCCGCCGAGACCTGCCCCACCTGATCCCGGTCGATGGGATCGACGTCGAGGGTGTCGATCTGCCCGGGGACCAGCCGCGGATCGTCGGCGGGCGCGGCCAGCAGATCGCCGGGACCGAGATCGCCCGGCGCGACGCGATCCACCCAGGGAACCCATTCGGGGGCGAGCAGAGCGCCGTCGCCGGGGAGCAGGACGGTCTCGCTGACCGTCAGTTCCCTCGACTCGGGCGCACCCGCGACGACGACGCACCACTGCCAACCCCGGTAGCCGGGGACTTCGGCGGCGAAGTAGTGGGTGGCGGCGTACTCGCCCTCCGAGCGCGCCCCCAGATGCTCACCAGGCGTTTCGCCGTCGGCGATCAATGCTTCGCGCGCGAAGGCGACAGCATCCACCAGGGCGCCGTTCTCGAATGCAACACTCACCCTTCCAGTGTGCAATAGCGGCCCGGGGTAATGCACGTCAGGCACCTTTCGCAGACGATTCGCGGGATCGGCGAGGCACGCACGAAGCATCGGGCGCCGCCTGTTCCCAGCCTTGTCCGCGTCATAGGGAACAATTGATGACGTGAATCCTCGTCAACCCGGTGACAACCGCCCCCACGGCGGTGACCGGCAGCAGTCTCCGCGGTCTCCGCGGCGGCCGGCGCCGCATCCCGGCCAGGCGAACTACCCGGCCGACCCGCGACCGCGCGTGCCCACCCGACCGTTCGAGTCCCGCGAACGTCCGGCCAGCGAGGGCTATCTGCCTCCGCGCACCCGCAACCCGCATCTGCCCCCGCTCGACCCGCAGACCGAACCCGTCGACCAGCCGACCACCCGGATCAAGCCGGAGGCCGGCGCGCAGGACCGTCGCCGCGGCACCGAATACGTTCCACCCGAGAAGGTCACGGTGGTCCGGGTCTTCGCGCGGCGGTCGAAGTACTTCACCGCCCGCGGCGTGAACATGGTGCATCGCGCGGCGACGGCCGACGGCGCCGACCGGTCCGGACTCACCGCGCTCACGCTGCCGGTGATCGCCAACAGCGCCGTCGACGCCGCGATGGCGGTCGCGCTGGCGAACACGCTGTTCTTCGCCGCGGCCACCGGCGAATCGAAGGTCAACGTCGGCCTGTACCTGGCTTTGACGATCGCACCGTTCGCGCTCATCGCACCGCTGATCGGGCCGCTTCTGGACCGGCTGCAGAACGGGCGGCGAATCGCGATGGCCGCGACCTTCGGCCTCCGCGCGGTCCTCGGGTTGCTCATCATCGTGAACTCCTCGTGGGACTCCTCATCCGGGCAGCTCACGTACAAGCCGTGGGTGCTCTATCCGTGCGCCCTCGGGCTCATGGTCCTGTCGAAATCGTTCGGGGTGCTCAAATCGGCCGTGGCACCGCGCGTGCTGCCGCCCTCGATCGATCTGCCCCGCGTCAACTCCCGGCTCACCACGTTCGGCCTGATCGGCGGCACCATCGTCGGCGGCGGCATCGCGGGCGCGCTCGAGATGGTGCTCGGCAAGTTCCTCCCCTTCCACGTTCCGGGCGCGATGATCTGGCTGGTGCTGGTCGCCGCGATGGGCGGCTACTACTGCATGAAGATCCCGTCGTGGGTGGAGGTGACCGAGGGCGAGGTCCCGACGACGATCACCTACCGCGGCAGTCCGGACGCCGAGGCCCCCACCGAGCGGACCCACAAGCCGAGCCTCTCGAAGCGGTTGGCGGCCAAGATGCGCCAGCCGCTGGGCCGTTCGGTGGTGACCGGACTGTGGGGCAACGGAACCATCCGCATCCTGACCGGGTTTCTCACCCTGTACATCGCCTTCTACGCCAAGGCGCAGGACCACCTGGGTTCTGGCTGGGCGCAGCTGATGATGCTGGGTGCGGTGGGTGCCGCCGCCGGCGTCGGCAACGCCGCCGGAAACGGCCTCGGCACGCGGATCGAGCTGCGCAATCCCACCGCGATCGTCGTGTGGTCCACCGCGGCCACATTCGTCGGATGTCTGCTGGCCGCGATCTTCAACTCGCTGATCTTCGTCGTCGTCGCAGGCTTCATCGGCTCGGCGACCAGCGCCATCGCGAAGGTCTGCATGGATTCGAGCATCCAGGACGATCTACCGGAGGAGTCCCGGGCGTCCGCATTCGGCCGGTCGGAGACGGTGCTCCAACTCTGCTGGGTCTTCGGCGCCACCCTGGGTGTGCTCCTGCCCACCGAGCTGTGGATCGGCTTCACCGTGGTCACCGTGTTCGTCGGAATCGGTCTCGTCCAGACCTTCCTGACCAGCCGCGGTTCCACGATGGTGCCGGGCTTCGGCGGCCGCCGCCCCGATCACGCGGCCCCGACGATGCCGATCGAAGTGCCCGACCATCTGCGCGCACCGCGCTGAGCCGCGGCCGACACGCCCCTGATCGAGCCCGCACATCCCCCAGCCCCCGCCCCCTAACCGAAGGACGTATTCGACGTGATGCAACCGGGAGACAAGAAGGCCCTCGCGATCATCGGAGCCGTGGTGGTCGCGGCCCTGGTGATCATCGCCGGCGCCACCACGCTGCTCGTCCGGGGACACGAGAAGCCGCTGCCGACCATCTCGTTCCAGGCCGGCGACCACCTGACCCGGGCCGAACCGTCGTACTGGTGCTCGGTGAAGATGGACGACTGCCGACTCGTCGACCGGAACGGCAAGTTCAAGCTCCGCACCTACGACCACCCGGTCGCCATCGGCGAGCGGGTGACCCTGAGCGTTCCGAAGGAGATCTCAGACGGGCCGTGGACGCTCATCGCCGAATACGCGACACCACGGGGCATCGCACGCGTGATGTGGCTGCACCTGCCGGGCACCACTTTCACGCAGATTCTGCACAGCGAACCCGATCGGGTGCTGATGGGCGTGGAGGTGTCGTCGATCTCGGCGTACCGGGAGAAGACCCCCGGCCAGGACAACGACTCGCTCGACGTCGACCTGTCGATCCGCGGCACCTTCTCGATCCGGACTCTGCCGGTCGACTTCCGCATTCCGAACACCGCGACGCTGCCCGACCAGCGCGGCTAGCTCGGCCGGACGGAGGCCCGCCTCAGCGGTCGAGTTCGCGTGTGACGCCGCGGACGACCTCCGAGATCCGCTGGGCGGTCTTCCGGTCGGGATAGCGGCCGTTGCGCAGATCCGGCTGCACCTTGCCTTCGAGCAAGGTGATGAGATCGGCGATGAGCCCGTGCAGTTCGTCGGGCGAGAGACGCTTCGCGTCCCGCTCGCGGCGTGCCGCCTCGCGCGTGTTGCGCGCCACACTGGGCGCCGGTTCGAGGACCGTGACGCGCAGCGCCTGCGGGCCGCGGCGTCCCGCCGCCATGTCGAACTCCACCTTCTGTCCGACCTTCAGCTCCGAGACGTCCGAGGGCAGCGCGTTGGCCCGGACGTACACATCCTCGCCGTCGGTCTGCGACAGGAACCCGAAGCCCTTCGCGGAGTCGTACCACTTCACCCGGCCGGTCGGCACAGTGCTCACCTTCACAACTGATCTGGTCTGCCACAGACAAAAGCGCCTTGGCCCGATGGCAGTCCGAGCGGAGGCGCGCTGCAACAGATTCTAGCGTTCGGGCTACCGTTGACGCCATGCAGACCCAGAAGTCCTCACGCCTGCTCGGGGTCGCCGTCGTCATGTTCGGCATCGGGATGATCGCGAGCATCGCCCTGCTGTTCCCGGCGGTCCGGGACACCGGGACGGCCGTCGTCACGACCGTCTACGTTCTGGCCATGGGCGCACCGCTGGGATTGCTGCTCGGGATCGTGTTCGCCCTGCTGTCCGGCCGGCGCAGCCGGTGAACCGCATCGACCCGGACCGGCCGCTGCGGCCCGTCAGCGACGAGACCGAACTCAAACGAGCTTTCAGTTGCTTCCCGTCCGGCGTGGTGGCCGTGTGTCGCACAGGCGACGATCCCGGGGGCGACCCGATCGGGATGTCCGCCAGCGCCTTCACCACCGTCTCGCTCGATCCGCCGCTGGTGTCGGTGTGCGTCCGCAACGGCTCCACCACCTGGCCCGCACTGAGGGGCGGCACCGTCGGCGTGAGTGTCTTCGCCGCGCACCAGGGCGACGTCTGCCGCAGGCTCGCGGGGCCGCCGGAGGACCGGTTCACCGGGGTACGCCCCATCGCCGACGACTCGGGCGCGGTCTTCATCCCCGGCGCCGCCGCCCACCTGGCATGCACGGTGTTCTCAGAGATCCCCGCGGGCGACCACCTCGTGGTGCTTCTGACCATCGACGCCCTGCGCTGCGACCCGAACGTCGAACCACTTGTCTTCCACGCCAGCAGCTTCCGCGCACTCGAAGCTCGACGCGCGCAATCCTGACATACCGGCGTGTCGGAACTCTCAAACAGGATGTGACCTTTGTCACATAACAACCCGATAACAAACGGGATACGAGACGGGTATCAGTGCCGTGAGCAGCACGGACGTGCCACGACGCCCGATCGGCCGCTTCACGCCACCTCAGAGCACCTCTTCGCATCAGATGTTCTCGCGGGCCCGACGACGTAGTGTTCATAACGGCCGCCACCCAGGCGACCACCCGAACGCCCGTTCCGCCGGTCGCGCCCAACCTCGCTCCGCCGGCAGGACACCCGCTGATGCAGTTTCAGGAGCGAGGACGGGGGACCCACAATCCTCCGGGAAGCGGTCGATCACCTCGGTGGTCGGCCTTGGGGTTAAGCCCGGCAGACGTCGCACCCAGTGACGCGAGCCGGACCGGGCACCTCTCAGCCCGAACCCGACAGCTCACCTCGTAGGCGCGTGGAGAGAGGAAACGAAGACATATGTCCGGACGTCACTCGAAGCAGACGACCAATACCAAGACTTTCGCGAAGATCGCCCTCACGTCGGCCATCATCGGCGGCGGCGCGGCCCTGATGGGCGGCGGTCACGCCTCGGCAGCGACCGATTCCGAGTGGGATCAGGTCGCACAGTGCGAGTCCGGCGGCAACTGGGCCATCAACACCGGAAACGGCTACCAGGGCGGCCTGCAGTTCAGCCCGAGCACCTGGGCGGCCCACGGCGGCACCCAGTACGCACCGAGCGCCGACCAGGCCACCCGCGAGCAGCAGATCGCCGTCGGCGAGCGCGTTCTCGCCACCCAGGGCAAGGGCGCATGGCCCACCTGCGGCGGTCCCCTCTCGGGCCCCACCCAGCGCAGCGCCCCGGCCACCCCCAAGCCGGCCAACCCGCTCGCACCGAAGCAGCAGGACGCCCCGAAGACCGGCCTGGCCAAGTCTGCCGACGCCAAGAACACCGAAGAGGCCAAGCAGCAGATCGACAAGGTCGTCAACGACTCCAAGGTGAGCCCCGAGGTGCGCAGCGCCTGGAAGGCCGCCAAGGACTCCGGCTACCAGCTCACCCCGGACCAGCTGAAGCTGTACAACCAGAACAAGGGCCTGATCAACCTCCCCTGATCACCCGAGAAGTTCATCCGAGAAGACCTCCGCTTCGGCGGGGGTCTTCTCGCATTTCGCGACCGCCCCCGCACCGACGTGACACATGGCGCACGAAAACCGGCCGGACCACACGGTCCGGCCGGTCTCGGCAGAGCTCAGGTCAGGTCAGCGGTTGACGACGGTCTTCGACTGGATGTACGGCAGGCTGTCGACGGGCTGCGGCAGCTCGTAGTAATCGCCGAACGGCGAGAGCGCACCCGCCAGGTGAGAGGTGAACTCCGTCACCGCGTGCTGCTCACCGATATCCGTCGGCCAACCGTTGTCCACGTATCCACTCTTCTTAGCCACGGCCTCATTGTGCCATGCCCGCTGAACCGGCGGTACAGTTGTCCGAATGAGTCCCGACCTGCCGCTGCGCGGGTTGGCCGACGATCTCGCCGAGCGGTCCGACGATGCGCTCGTCGAGTTGCTGATCGCCCGGCCCGACCTCGCTTCTCCCCCGCCCCGCGGCACCGGTGTCCTCGCCCAGCGCGCGCTGTCGGCGGCGTCGATCTCCCTGGCGGGCGAAGGGCTCGACCTTCTGGCGGTCGCGGTGATCGAGGCCTTTCTCGACGCGTCCAGTGCGATCGGCGAACGCAAGGAACTCCTCGGGCCGGTGAGCCGGGACGCGATCGTCGCCCGTCTCGGTCGGCGGGCGCGGCGCGGCGACGTCGACGCGCGTCTCGACCAGATGGTCACCCGTGCACTGCTGTGGGGCACCGGCCCCCGCCGGCGCGGCAGGCACACCGACTGGATCGCCGGGGCGCATCTGCCCGCCGCCCTGCCGTGGCGGGCTCACAATCTGCTCGGCCCCATCGCGGAGTCGACTCCCGCGCAGATCCGCGAGCGCATCGAATCGGCCGCCGAGCGGCCCAGGGAACTGCTCACCACACTCGCCCAGGGGTCGTCTCTCGGGCGCAGTCGCGACGCCGCACCGGATGCCGATCCGAGCGCGCCGGTGCCCACCCTCATCTCACTCGGTCTGCTCGCACGGATCGATGAGCAGACCGTGGAGCTTCCGCCCCAGGTGGGACAACTGCTTCGCGGTCAGCCGCCGCTCGAGACCGCGGTCCTGCGGGAACCGCCACTCACCGGTGCGGACGGCCCCGGGCGGTTCGACGCGAAGGCCGTCGACGCCGCGGGGGCGGGCGAGGCGCTCGAACTGCTCCGTCACTCCGGCGATCTGATCGAGGCGCTCGGCACCGCACCGGCGGCCCTGCTGCGGTCCGGCGGCCTGGGCATCCGCGAACTCCGGCGCCTCGCCAAGACCACCGCCCTGACCGTGAGCCGCGTCGGCCTGCTCGTCGAGCTGCTGGCCAGGCAGCGGCTCCTCGACGCGGGTGCGCCCGACTCCGACGCGGGCGACCACCTCGCCGACGACGTCTTCGCGCCCACCGGCGCCGTCGACGCCTGGGCGCATCTGAGTTCCGGGCGACGATGGCTCGGCATGGCGCGGGCGTGGCTCGATCTGCCGCGGCAGCCCTGGCAGATCGGCGACACCGACCGCGAGGGGAACACCCTCGCGGCGCTGTCGTCCGAACTGTTCGACGCCACCGCCGCGGCCTCGCGCCGCGCGGTGCTGGCTCCGCTCGCCGACGCCGAGCCCGCCCACCCGGTGTCCCCCGAAGCGCTGACCGCGGTACTCGGATGGCGTCATCCGCGCCGTCTCCGCCGGCTCAACGTGCATGTGGTCTCCGAGACCCTGCGCGAGGCGACCGAACTCGGACTCGTGGCGCACGGCTCGCTCACGACCGCCGGGCGGCTGCTCCTCGACGTTCCCGCCGACGCCGAGTCGGCGGCCGACGTGCTCGCGGCGATGGACGCGTCCCTGCCCGACCTCATCGACTACTTCCTGGTGCAGGCCGACCTGACAGTCGTGGTGCCCGGGCCGCTCGACCCGGACGTGGCCGACCGGCTCCGGTTGATCGCCGACCTCGAATCGGGCGGTGCCGCCTCGATGTACCGGATCACCGAAGACAGTGTGCGGCGCACGCTCGACACCGGCCGCACCAGCGCCGAGATCGCCACGTTCCTCCACGAGCACTCACGGACGCCCGTGCCGCAGTCGCTGACATATCTGATCGACGACGTCGCCCGCAGACACGGCCGGCTGCGCGTGGGCGTGGCGGCGTCGTTCATCCGCTGCGACGACACCGCGATGCTCACCGAGGTGCTGCGCAGCGAGGCCGCGACCGAGCTGGCCCTGCGCGCCCTGGCCCCGACGGTCGCGGTGTCGGCGGCACCGCTGCGCGATGTGATCGACCGGCTGCGCGCATCGGGGTTCAGCCCCGCGGGCGAGGACTCCTCCGGAGCGCTGATCGACCTGCGCAGCCGAGGCGTCCGCGTCCCGGCCCGCGGTGCGGCGTCGTCCCCACCGCATCGACGCGCCGCTCTCGGTCCCGGTCAGGCGCACGCCGTCGTCTCCAGGATGCGGACCGCCGACCGCGCCGCCGGACCGGTCGCCGCGGCCTCGGCGTCGGGTGCCGCCGGCGAGACCGTGTCCACGCTGATCCAACTGGCCCTGCGCACCGGGAGGCGCCTGCGCATCGGTTATGTGGACGCGCAGGGCGCGGCGAGTCGGCATGTGGTGCACGCCCGTTCGCTGGCCGCCGGACAACTGGTGGCCGACGAGGAGGGCGGCGAGCCCGACCTCCGGTTCGCGCTGCACCGGATCACCAGGGTCGAGGTGCTCTGACTCCCGACGGCAGGTGGCCGCACCGCGCCCGAACCTGGACAATGGACCGGTGACCGACGGACCTCTCATCGTGCAATCGGACAAGACCCTCCTGCTGGAGGTCGACCATCCGGGGGCGGCCGCCGCGCGGGCCGCGATCGCACCCTTCGCCGAACTCGAGCGCGCTCCCGAGCACGTCCACACCTACCGGGTCACTCCGCTGGCACTGTGGAACGCGCGGGCCGCCGGCCACGACGCCGAGCAGGTGGTCGACGCCCTCGTCACGCACTCGCGTTTCCCGGTTCCGCAGCCGCTGCTGGTCGACATCGTCGACACGATGGGCCGCTTCGGGCGGCTCCAGCTGATGAAGAACCCCGCGCACGGGCTCACCCTCGTGAGCCTGGATCGCGCCGTGCTGGAGGAGATCCTGCGGAACAAGAAGGTCGCGCCCATGCTCGGCGCGCGGATCGATGACGACACCGTCGTGGTCCACCCGTCCGAGCGCGGGCGCCTCAAGCAGATCCTGCTGAAGGTCGGCTGGCCCGCGGAAGACCTCGCCGGTTACGTCGACGGCGAGGCGCACCCGATCGAATTGGAGCAGACCGACTGGCATCTGCGCGACTATCAGGAGTTGGCGGCCGACTCGTTCTGGGCGGGCGGTTCGGGCGTCGTAGTCCTGCCGTGCGGTGCGGGAAAGACCATGGTCGGCGCCGCGGCGATGGCCAAGGCCGGCGCCACCACGCTGATCCTCGTGACGAACACGGTCGCCGGCCGCCAGTGGAAGCGCGAGTTGGTGGCCCGGACCTCCCTGACCGAGGACGAGATCGGCGAGTACTCGGGCGAGCGCAAGGAGATCCGCCCCGTCACCATCGCCACCTACCAGGTGATGACCCGCAAGTCGAAGGGCGAGTACAAGAACCTCGACCTGTTCGACTCGCGCGACTGGGGTCTGATCATCTACGACGAGGTGCATCTGCTTCCGGCCCCGGTGTTCCGCATGACCGCCGACCTCCAGTCGCGACGGCGCCTCGGCCTCACCGCCACGCTGGTCCGCGAGGACGGACGCGAGGGCGACGTCTTCAGCCTCATCGGCCCCAAACGCTACGACGCCCCGTGGAAGGACATCGAGGCGCAGGGCTGGATCGCTCCGGCCGAGTGCATCGAGGTCCGGGTGACGATGACCGATTCGGAGCGGCTGCAGTACGCCGTCGCCGAACCAGAGGAGAAGTACAAGCTCTGCTCCACCGCCCACTCCAAGATCCGCGTGGTCCGGTCGATCCTCGAACGCCACCGGGACTCCCAGACCCTCGTCATCGGCGCCTACATCGACCAGCTCGAGGAGTTGGGCCGGGAACTCGACGCCCCGGTGATCCAGGGCTCCACCCGGAACGCCGAACGCGAGAAGCTCTTCGACGCCTTCCGCCGGGGAGAGTTGCAGACCCTGGTGGTCTCGAAAGTCGCGAACTTCTCCATCGATCTCCCCGAGGCCTCGGTGGCGGTTCAGGTCTCGGGTACGTTCGGTTCTCGCCAGGAGGAGGCCCAGCGCCTCGGCCGTCTGCTGCGGCCCAAGGCCGACGGCGGTCAAGCGCACTTCTACTCGGTCGTCTCGCGCGACAGCCTCGACGCCGACTACGCCGCGCACCGCCAGCGATTCCTCGCCGAGCAGGGCTACGCGTACCGGATCGTCGACGCCGACGACATCGTCGGACCGCCGCTGCCGTGAGACGCACGTAACACTCGTCGTCTGTTCGTGCGACATACCGGTTGTCGGGGGTTCGAACACCATCGTCGATTCCAAGGGGGAACCGTGAACCGTCTCGTCACCGGAACTGTCGTCGCTCTCGCAGCGGGAGCCGTCGTCGCGGGAACCGCGGCCGGGGCCGGCGCGGCCGGCGCCGACATCGAGACCAGCGAGTACGTCGCGCAGAACTGCATCGGCCTGTCACCGAACATCATCGATAATCCCTACTACGGCGGCGTCACCGTCTACCCCGACGGCAATGGGCGCATCAGCGTCACCTGGGGCAATCCCAGCATCTGGGGCTACCGCACCGACGGCACCCTGACCTGGAAAAACCTGCGCACCGGCCGGAGCGGCCAGAGCAATGCCCACTTCACCCACGACGCCGAGGGCGCCGGGTTCTCGGCGGAGATCGCCACGGGTCCGGGACCGGTCCGGATCACCACGCGAGCGATGAACCGAGGGCCCTTCCTCACCCTGGCCGCGCCGACGTGCACGGGAGTGGCGCACGTCCGCTGACCGCATGGGTCGGGTGTGTGCCAACCTGGAGCCATGCCATTGGTCGACCGCATGCGCCCGTTCACGTCCACCGTCTTCGCGGAGATGTCGGCCCTCGCGGTGAAGCACGACGCGATCAACCTGGGTCAGGGGTTCCCCGACTCCGACGGGCCGGCATCGATGCTGGCGGCGGCCGTCGACGCGATCGAATCAGGCGGCAACCAGTACCCGCCCGGGATCGGTGTGCCGTCGCTGCGCCACGCGATCGCCGCACATGAGCGCGATCACTACGGCATCGACCGCGACCCTGATTCGCAGGTCCTGGTGACCGTCGGCGCCACCGAGGCCATCGCCGGTGCCCTGCTCGGACTCGTCGAGCCCGGCCGCGAGGTGGTGATGATCGAGCCGTACTACGACTCCTATGCGGCCTGCGTCGCCCTTGCGGGCGGTGTCCGGCGCACCGTTCCGCTGGTGCGCGACGGCGACGGATTCGTGCTCGACCGATCGGCGCTGGCCGCCGCGTTCGGACCGAATACCGCTGCGGTGCTGGTCAACTCGCCGCACAATCCGACGGGCACGGTACTCACCGACGACGACCTCGCCCAGATCGCACGGTTGACGATCGAGTACGACGCCGTCGCCATCACCGACGAGGTGTACGAGCACCTGCTCTTCGACGGCCGCGGCCAGCACCCGCTCGCGTTGCTGCCCGGGATGGCCGAGCGCACCCTGCGGATCTCGAGCGCCGCCAAGACCTTCGCGTGCACGGGGTGGAAGGTCGGCTGGATCACCGGTCCCGCCGATCTGGTGGCGGCGGCGCGTGCGGCCAAGCAGTTCCTCACCTACGTCGGCAGCGGACCGTTCCAGCCCGCGGTAGCGCACGCGCTGCGCACCGAGATGGACTGGGTGCGGGCCAACGCCGCCGACCTGGCGCGCAAACGGACCGTCCTGTCGAACGCGCTGCGCACGGCCGGGTTCGACGTCCACCGCAGCGAGGCCGGGTACTTCGTCTGCGCCGATCCGCGCCCTCTCGGGTATTCGGACGGATTCGAGTTCTGCCGCGAGATGCCGGCGCGGATCGGGGTCGCCGCCGTGCCGGTCAGCGCATTCGTCGACGACGATCAGCCGTGGCGGCACCTGGTCCGCTTCGCCTTCTGCAAGCGCGACGAGGTCATCGCCGAGGCCGCCGAGCGACTCGGCAGTCTGCGATGACCGCGCGCCGTTCGTACTAGAACATACGTTCGATACCCTGGTAGGCTCCAGCCATGGGCACTGGAGTTCAGGCCTCGTTGTTCGACTCGGCTGACGCGGACGTCGGCCTGGCCGCACTGAGCGCGAGCACCGTACGACACCCGCTCTCCGACGGCGCCTGGGTCGATGTGCGCCCGGGCTGGGTCACCGGGTCGATGCACCTGTTCGACGCCCTACGCGCCGATGTGCCGTGGCGAGCCGAACGCCGGCAGATGTACGAGTCGGTGGTCGACGTCCCGCGACTGCTGGCCTTCTACGATCAGCGCAGCGCGCTGCCGCACGAGATCCTCGAACGGGCCCGCGGTGCACTGACGCACCACTACCGACGAGAACTGCCCGAGGGCTTCGCCACCGCGGGTCTGGCATTGTATCGGGACGGCTCCGACAGCGTCGCCTGGCACGGTGACCGGATCGGTCGGGGACGGATCGACGACACCCTGGTCGCGATCGTCTCCCTGGGCGCTCCGCGCACCCTTCTGCTGCGCCCGCGGGGCGGCGGACCGTCACGGAAATTCATCCTCGGTTCCGGCGATCTGTTGGTGATGGGTGGCTCATGCCAGCGCACATGGGATCACGCGGTCCCGAAGACGCCCGGGGCCGGCCCGCGGATCAGCGTCCAGTTCCGTCCCGCCGGGGTGCGTTGACCCGCGCGCTCTCAGACGTCGAAAGTGACGCCCGTCAGTTCCTCGGACGCCGACCAGAGGCGGTCGCGAACCCGCTGATCGTCGGCCGCCGCACGATAACGTGCACGCGACGGTGTACCGCGCAGCACCCGGTTGGGCCCCCAATAGCTGCCGTTCGGGACGTCGGCCGTCGCCGCGAACAGTGCGGGCAACGCCCCCTGAGCCGCAGGCTGCCCCACGCGAAGCATCGCGCCCGCCTTCATCAGGTAGTCCACGGGCGTCTCGGATTGCCCCATCAGACCGGTCGAGGTGTAGCCGGGATGAGCCAGGACCGCCCGCACGGGGGATCCCGACTGGGTGAGCCTGCGCGCCAGCTCTCGTCCGAACACGGTGTTCGCCAGCTTGGAGTCGCCGTACGCCGCCCATCGGTTGTAGCGCCGCCGCTCCCAGTTGAGGTCGTCGGCGTGGATCCTTCCCCAGTTCTGCGCGAGCGAGGACATGATGACGATCCGCTCGCGCACTCTGGGCAGCAGCAGTCCGGTGAGGGCGAAATGCCCCAGGTGGTTGGTGCCCATCTGCATCTCGAAACCGTCGGCCGTACGCCTGTGCGGCAGTGCCATCACTCCGGCGTTGTTGACCAGGACGTCGAACGGCTCGACGCCGGCCGCGAAATCGCGCACAGAGCCCAGATCGGCCAGATCGAGATGCGCGACGCGCGCCGACGCGCCGATCCGGCCCGCCACACGTTCGGCTTTGTCCAGGTTGCGGCAGGCGAGGGTCACGTCGGCGCCGGCCGCCGCGGCAGCCCTGGCGATCTCGGCACCCAGCCCGCTGTTCGCGCCGGTGATCACCCAGGTGCGGCCGCTCTGGTCGGGTAATCCGGCTGTCGGCCGATCGCTCATGTCACTGCTCCTTCGCGGCCGCACGCGGCGAACGCTCACGCGGTATGGCGAACTTCACCAGGTCAGCCAGCACACTACCGAGCGACGGCGGCTCGGCGCGGATCAGCAACTCGCGCGGCGCGAAGATCTCGGTCGGCTCCGGCCGACCGCGCAGGGTCACCCGATCCACGCGGCGCCACTTCGCCACCTCGTCGGCGCCGGCACGGTCGATGGCCGCGCCGCTGGCGTAGACGGGCGAGTATCCCTCCTTGGCCCGGTCGGACAACCGCGCGCACTCGTTCACCGGGTCCCCGATCACGGTGTACTCGTACCGGGTCCGCGCTCCGATGTTGCCGGCGAACACCGGACCGTAGGCCACGGCCATCCCCCACTCCAGCGGGAGCTTCTCACCGAGCGCCACACCGAGTTCGCGCGCGGCCACCAACGCCGATTCGGCGGGATTGTCCAGTGGCGCGGGCACACCGAATACGGCGAGCGCCGCATCGCCCTCGAACTTGTTGATGAAGCCGCCATGCCGTTCCACCACCTCGGCGACGATGGAGAAGAAGGCGTTGAGCACCACCGCGGTCTCGCGCGGGTCGCGCCGCGCCGCGAACGACGTCGACCCGGTGATGTCGACGAAGATCACCGCGACCTCGGTGTTCGATCCGACCAGATCTCCGCCGTGTTCGAGAGCCAGGTCGGCGACCCCCACTCCGACGTGGCGGGAGAAGATCTCGCGCATCCGGTCACGTTCCTGAAGGCCGTCGAGCATCCCGTTGATGCCGTGCTGGAGCACACCGATCTCGGAGGAGTCGTAGACGGCGACGCGCCTGGTCAGGTCGCCGTCGCGAGCCGATTCGATGACATCGCTCATCTCGTTGAGGGGATCGCGGATCGCACGGCCCACCAGTCCGACGACGCGCCCGCCCGAGGCGAGCGCGATGAAGGCCAGGAACGCGATCGGCCAGTCGAAACGATCCTCCACCTGCGGGACCAGGCCGAGTACCCGCCCTACGATGATCGTGACCATCCCGACCATCGGCACCGCCGAGGAGACCAGCCAGATCACCGCCATGCGCTCGCGCACGCCGTGCATCGCGAACCGCATCGACCGCCCGCCGAAGGCGAGCACCGTCAACGGCCGGACCGCGCTCTCGATGAACATGTAGTTCAGGCACGCCGAGGTGATGGCGGCGAGCATGAACGCCACGAGCATGGCGAGCAGGAACACCGGCTCGGCGTCGGAGAGCACCACGTACATCAGGTACGCGGCGAGCCAGCCGACCAGGTCGGCGTACACCACGCGGGTCGGGATCACCTGCACTTGTCTTCGACGGTCGTCGTCGGCGGGACCGCCGCTGACGAACCACGCGAACTGCGGTTTCAGGAACAGCAGCGAGATCGCGAGACTGACGATCAGTCCGACCAGCGTCGAGAACAGCACCGCGAGCATGCCGGGATCCTCGGAACCCGAGTGCAGCGTGAGTTCGCCGCCGCTGAACGCGAGGAACACCGCGATGAAGGTCTCGATGCTGATCAGGATCTTGGCCCCGCCGAGAATCGCGCTTCCGAGCACCATGGCCCGGGCGACGATTCCGCGGCGGGTCTCCACGTCCATCGCCCGCCACTCGGTGGCGACGCGTTCGCTTCCGCCTTCCACGAGCCGCCCGCCGAAGTAGGCCAGTTTCAGCCTGCGGTCCACCCATTCGGCAAAACGGTGCAGCTCAGTGCGAGTCTCGCCACGCACAAGCAATCACCTCCCGGCCCAATGGAATCTCACTGAGATTACCGAAGACCGGGAGGTGATGTCGGGGTGGAGCGATCAGGCGGTGTGCGTCGCCTCGATCTCGAGCGTGATGGTGATCTTGTCACCGACCACGGTTCCACCGGTCTCCAGCGGCATCTCGATGTCGATGCCGAAATCCTTGCGGTTGATCACGGTCGAGGCCTCGAAGCCCGCGACCGGGCCCTGGCCCATTCCCGCGTTGACGCCGTTGTACTCCATCTTCAGGGTCACCGGCTTGGTGACGCCCTTGAGCGTGAAGTCGCCGGTGAGCTCGTAGTCCCCGCCCTTCTCCACCACGGAGGTGGAGGTGAAAGTGGCGGTCGGGAACTTCTCGGCGTCGAAGAAGTCGGCCGACTTGATGTGGCCGTCGCGCTGCTCGTTGCGGGTGTTGATCGAGGTGACGTCGATCTCGGCCTGAACCGACGGCGTGCCGTCCTCGGCGATGGTGATGGCGCCGGTGAAGGCGTCGAAGGTGCCGCGGACCTTCGAGACCATCAGGTGGCGGACCGAGAAGCCGATGGTCGAGTGGACCGGGTCGATGGTCCAGGTGCCGGGGGTCAGGTCAGCGGGGGTGACGGTTGCTGCAGTCATGACGGTTCTCCTTGCGGAAGCGATCTCGATGGCGTCTGTGGTTCTGCGGCGGCGTGTGCCGCACACACAGAGCATAACCGGACCGTGGTCCGGATAATTCCTGTTGTGGCGCCAATCACGGAAAGTGCCGCCGGATCACCTCCGGACGCTCAGACGTCCACGACGTCGCTCGCCGGATCGATGAGGATCTTCGCGTGACTGCGTGCCGAGGCGAGCGCCTCGAATGCCCCTGCGGCACCGCCGAGCCCGACCGTCCCGGTCAGCAGCGGCCTCGGCTGAACCGTCCCGCGCGCGATCATGTGCAGCGTGGCCCGGAACTCGGCGGGGTCGTAGCCGAAGACGAAGCGCAGGTCGATCTCCTTGTTGCCTGCCATCGCCGGCTGGAAGACATCCGGCTCCATGCACACTCCGACCACCACGACCCGCGAGCGGAAGGGCGCGTGCGCGACGAGGTCGTCGATCATTCCGGGAACGCCGACGCATTCGAAGACCACGGGCCCGCGCGGCGTGAGCGACAGCTTGTCGGCGACGCTCATCAGCGACCACCACGGCGTCCGGGGAATGGTCTGAAGTGCGTGCATGGCGTCGAACGCCACCGAGAACAGATCTCCGACGCGGGTGAAGTGCTTCCTCTGTTGCGGCGCCGCGTCCCACGGACTGTCGACGGCGGGGTCGACCACGACGTCTGCTCCGCACTGACGGGCGAGGTCGCGGCGCAGTTCGGAGAGGTCGGCGGCGACCACCGTGCGCACTCCCGCCGCTTTCAGCATCAGGATCACCGCGAGGCCGATGGGGCCGCAGCCGACCACAACGGCCACGTCGCGCCGGCCGATCTCACTGCGCCGGACCGCGTGATGCGCCACCGCGAGCGGCTCGGTCAAGGCCGCGAGTTCCACGTCCACACCGTCGGGGACGGGCATCGCCAGATCTTCCTGGACCACCATGTATTCGGCGTACGCCCCGGGCGCCTGCGCCGAGAGCCCACCATTTCGACCTCGCCGTCGTGACGGATGATCGGCAGCGCGACCACCGCTGTGCCCGGCTTCCACCGTTTGCGGCATTTGGGACCGTACGAGACCACCTCCCCGACGAACTCGTGGCCCATCACCACCTCGTGGGCGGGGCGCATGAAGTGGTCGTAGCCCACCTTCTCCCCGATGTCGGCGGCGACGTCTCCGTGAACCCGCGCATGCAGGTCGGACCCGCAGATCCCGGCGCGGAGCACTTTGATCAATACGTGGCCCGGACCGGGGCGGGGAACCTCCATCTCGCGCACGTCGAGCGAACCTTCGTGACACACCACAGCTTTCATGCGTCCACTGTAGGGCCGGGTGCGTGCCGGCATCAGGATGCACAACGGCATCCGAGGGAACATTCCCCTCGGATGCCGTCGTGCCTACTGATCTCAGTCGGGGCTGCGGTGACGCGCCCGGCGAACGGTGTACGTCGGGTCCACCTTGACGCGCGGCCGCGTCTCCTCGGATTCGGAGCCGGCGAAGCCGTGGTCCGGGTGCTGCCCGGTGCCGGCGTCCACCCAGTGATGCCTGCCGGTGTCGGACTCTGGCTGGACGTACTGCGTCTCGCCGCCGGTCGCCGGCTCCGGCTGGTCGTGGGTGACGGTCCGGACGGTGTCCTCAGACTCCTCGACGTAGGTCTCCACCGGCTTCTCGACCACCTTGCGGACGATGACCGGCTTCTCGACCACGACGATCTGCTCGATGGGCTTCTCGACCACCTTCTCGACCTCGACGTAGACCGGCTTCTCGACCACCTTCTCCACGATGTGCTCGACGGGCTTCTCGACGATCCGCTCCACGACGTGGTCGAACCGCTTCTCGATCACGTTCTCCACCAGGACGGGGGTCTGCACGTTCTTGTCGAACTCGCGGCGGACTTCCTGCTCGACCACCTTCTCGATGATCTCCGGCCGCTCGACGATCTTCTCCACTACGTGCTCCACCGGCTTGTCGACGATCTTCTCGACCACGTTGGGCTGTTCCACCACGCGCTCGACGGTCCGGTCCACCGGCTGCTCGATGACCTTCTCGACCACATTCGGCCGCTCCACCACCCGCTCCACCACGCGGTCAACGGGGCGCTCGACGACCTTGTCGATCACGTTGGGCACTTCGACGACGCGCTCCACCACGCGGTCGACCGGCTGCTCGATGACCTTCTCGACCACGTTCGGTCGCTCCACCACCCGCTCGACCACATGGTCCACCGGCTGCTCGACGATCTTCTCGACCACATTCGGTCGCTCCACCACCCGCTCGACCACATGGTCCACCGGCTGCTCGACGATCTTCTCGACCACATTCGGCCGCTCCACCACCCGCTCCACCACGCGGTCGACGGGCCGCTCCACCACCTGCTCGATGACGTTGGGGATCTCGACCACCTTGTCGACGACACGGTCGACGGGCTTCTCCACCACGTTCTCGACGACGTTGGGCACTTCCACAACCCGTTCCACCACGTGCTCGACGGGCTTCTCGATGATCTTCTCGACCAGTTCGGGCTTCTCGACCACGCGCTCCACGGCGTGTTCGACGGGGTTCTCGACGATCTTCTCGACCACGTTCGGCTTCTCGACCACCCGCTCGACCACATGGTCCACCGGCTTCTCGACCAGTTTCTCGGTGACGTTGGGGATCTCGACGATCCGTTCCACCTCACGGTCGACGGGCTTCTCGATCACCTTCTCGACCACGTTCGGCTTCTCGACGATCCGCTCGACCACATGGTCGACCGGCTTCTCGATCGGCTTGTCGACGATCTGCTCCACGATCACCTCGCGCGGCACCTCGACGGTCTTGATCTCCGCCTTCTCTACGACGAGTTCGATCTCCTTCTCGACGACCTTCTCGACCGTCTTGTAGACGATCTTCTCGACCGGGACCTCGATCTCCTTCTCGACCGTCGTCTCCGCCGCCGATTCCTCGGTCGCGTCGACGTGCTTCTCGACGACCTTCTCGACGGGCTTGTAGACGATCTTCTCGACCGGGACCTCGATCTCCTTCTCGACGATCTTCTCGACGGGAACTTCGCGGATCACCTCGACGATCTTCTCGACGGGCTTCTCGATCACCTTCTCGACGACCGACTCGACCGGGACCTCCACCACCTTGTCGACGATGGTGACGATCGGCTTCTCCACCATCCGCTCGACGCTGATGGGCTTCTCGACGACGTCGTCGGTGATCTCGACCAGCAGCTTCTCCACCATGCGCGAGACCTCGGTGGGCCGCTCCACGATCTCGTCCACCACAGTCACGAGCAGCTTCTCCACGAGCCGCTGGATCTCGATCGGTTTGTCGACGATCTCGTCGAGGATCGTGACGATCGGCTTCTCCACCAACCGCGGGATGTCGATCTCGTTGTCGACGATCTCGTCCTTCACCGTCACGATCGGCTTCTCGATGACGCGCGGCACGTCGACGGGGGTGTCGACGATCTCGTCGACGAAGGTGACGACGGGCTTCTCCACCAACCGCGACAGCTCCACCGGCTTCTCAGCGATCTCATCGACCACCGTCACCACCGGCTTCTCCACCAACCGCGGCAACTCCACCGGCTTCTCAGCGATCTCATCGACCACCGTCACCACCGGCTTCTCCACCAACCGCGGCAACTCCACCGGCTTCTCAGCGATCTCATCGACCACCGTCACCACCGGCTTCTCCACCAACCGCGACAGCTCCACCGGCTTCTCAGCGATCTCATCGACCACCGTCACCACCGGCTGCTGCACGAGTCGCTGGAGTTCGACCGGCATCTCGATGATGTTGTCGACCACCGTCACCACCGGCTTCTCGACCCGGCGATGGATGTTGACGGGCTTGTCGACGACCTCGTCCTCGATCGTCACCACCGGGCGTTCCACGGCGCGGCTGACGCTCACGGGCTTGTCTACGATCTCGTCGACCACCGTCACAACGGGTTTCTCGATCAGCCGCGAGACCGTCGCCGGCTTGTCGATGATGGTGTCGACGGTGTTGACCACCAGCCGTTCCACGATCCGCTCGAGCGTGACCGGCTTATCGATGACCTTCTCTACCGGGTTCTCCACCAACCGCTCGACGGTGTACTCGCGGTCGACGACGTTGTCGACAATGTTCAACGCCGGATCGTTCTCCTGCGGCGTCCCGCCGTTGGCCATCGCCCCTCCTTGTGCGCGCTGCTATCACCGAAACCCTTCCACAGGGCGGCAGAAACTTCCTAGCTGGACCCTAAGGTTACGCGGCAGCCGAATGACATGGACACACAGTGAACTCGATCCGGTTCGCACCGTCCGTGGGCCTGCCGGAGATGTTCAGACGACGAGAGATGTTCAGACGAAAAGGATCAGAGGCCCACCGTTGCCGGTGGGCCTCTGATCGAATGTGGCCAGAGTCGGGATCGAACCGACGACCTTCCGCTTTTCAGGCGGACGCTCGTTCCAACTGAGCTACCTGGCCGGACGGTGCCGGTGAAAAACCGAAACCAAAAAGCGACCCTGACGGGACTCGAACCCGCGACCTCCGCCGTGACAGGGCGGCGCGCTAACCAACTGCGCCACAGGGCCATATTCAATTTGTTGCCTTGAGAACCTTATCAGACTCTCACTGCGTACCCCCTACGGGATTCGAACCCGCGCTACCGCCTTGAAAGGGCGGCGTCCTAGGCCGCTAGACGAAGGGGGCCGGTGTTCCTCGTTGGGAGCGAGACAAACTCTATGGCACTTCGTCGACAGAACGCAAATCGTGTGGTCAGCGACGTTTTTCGGCTATTCACACGCACATCGAGGGTGATCGGCGAGCGCCGCGCCGGCGGCCGTCGGAGACCGGAAGCGAAGAAGCCAGGCCGGAGATGTTCTCCGGCCTGGCTTCCACCAGTGCCCCCAGTAGGGCTCGAACCTACGACCTGCGGATTACTAGTCCGTCAATTGAGCCTTCTCCGTCCGTAGAAATGGAACTGGACGCGGCGTAGGCCAACCAGGGCCACCGACTACGCAGATCATGCGCAGCATCGGCAGCCGGCCGACCACGCAAGAGTCGATGGTCTGATCCTCCCCTTATATAAGGCCTCAGCCCGATCAGGGACTGCGGCCCCGTTTCTGGGTGCCGATTTCGTTTTTGTGCCCCATGTGATGAATGGTGCTCATGTGAAAATTGATGCAACGGCTCACACGATCGGCCTCGCCGATTTCGAGCTCTGGCAGACCGCGCGGCGCCTCTCGCGCGTCACCATCGTGGAGCGAACCAGAGTCATCCGCCTGCTCCACGCCGAAACTGGCGTCCAGCCCGCCACCATCGACGCCATCGCGATCATGGAGTGGCTCGCCTCCCACGAGCACGACTGGTCGGACAGCACTAACGCCACGTACATCACGTACCTCCGCGCGTGGTTCAAGTACCTGCAGGTCAGTGACCGCCGTGCAGACAACCCGATGGTGAAGCTCGGGCAGCCGGTCATCCCCGAGCGAGAGCCTCGGCCGATCTCCGACCAGGCCGTGATCGATCTCCTGCAGGCCCGTATGCAGACCAAGACTCGAACAATGATCCTGCTGGCGCTCCTGGCAGGACTGCGCGTGCACGAGATCGCGAAGGTCCGCGGCGAAGATTTCGACCTGCGCGCCCGTCTGCTTTGGGTGAGAGGAAAGGGTCGCAAGACGAAGTCGATCCCGCTCCATCCGATCCTGGTCGAGCTCGTCAGCGAGATGCCCGAGACCGGGTACTGGTTCCCTCGGCGCGGCTACCCCTCGATGCCGGTGCACTCCAAGAGTGTCTCCGACGTCGTAGGCCGGACGATGAAGCGGGCCGGCGTCCGCGGGTCTGCCCACCAGCTGCGCCACTGGTACGCCACGACACTGCTCGATGATGGCGCGGACCTGCGCGTCGTCCAAGAGCTGATGCGACACAAGAGCATCGCCTCGACCCAGATCTACACAGCTGTCCCCACCACCCGCCGACGCGATGCGATCGACTCCCTCGACGTGCTGCGCGGCGTGCGGTCGCGTCAGCAGCAGCCCGAACTCGTCGCCGTGCCACTGGAGTCCTCGGCAGCCTGACATGCTCGATGCCCGGTCACGACCCGGGTCACGTGACGTTGTTCCCTGCGCAGAGGCCCTCGACCTTGATAGGTCGGGGGCCTCCTTGCGAACTCCATCGCTCAGGTCCGCTGGTTCCGTTCGCGACGCGGTTGATTCTGGTTGCCGTTGAACACGGCCGCTAGACCGATCACGTCGACTGCACCGAGAAATGCCGCGATCCACGCATGGTCGAGGTACAACGCGTAACCGCCCAGGACAAGCACCCCGAGCACCGCAACCAGCCCAAACACCTGGCCGAGCCTCGCCAGCAGGTACGGCTGCCGAATCGCCTTCTTCGACTGCCACAGCTCATGGTCGTTGCGCTTCTGCACTACGTCCACCCACATCGCGTACACCTCGGGAACCTTCTCCCGCAAGAGCGCCAACTGCTGTGGGTCGGGCGGCTGTTCCGGCAAGTGAATGTGCTGGTGCTGGCTTATCTGCGCAAGGACAAGTGCAGCGATTCGATTGACGTCGGAGTCTGGGACATCAGCCGATTCGTCTCCGCGTAAATCACTCCCACCGGCTTGAGTTCCGGGTCCGGCAACAGGTCCTGCATCGCCTCGTACGTTGCCTGTCCACGCAGGTCGATCAGTGACCCCACGCCCACCCAGAACGCCCGGCCCCTCCGGGTCATCGTCCTGTGAACGTCGTTGATCGTCATAATCCAACTCTAGCCTTCCTCGCCTGATGCCAGTCTGTGAATCAGATCATGCGAGGATATCGGGCAGTCAGGACAATCCTGCCTCCTGCCCCTCGTTGGGCTCCTTGCGCATCAGTCGAACGTGAACTTCGGGGTGACGTCGACCGACACCGGTCCGCTTCCGTTGACGATGATCGACGAGTCGAGCTGCTCACCGCGCAGGAACGTACTGCCGTTCCATATGCCGTAGTGGGAGACGGTCTTACCCGCTGGCACCAGCAGCGGGACCGCGGAGCCCTGCACCTGCGATTCGGTGCCGTTGTCGGTGGCCGCGGCCCACGTCGTCGTACCGGACGCCGGGGTGGTCGCGATGAGGCCGGCACCGGTGGTGCCGGGGTCGGACTCGTGGAAGGTGACCTTCGCGCCGAGACTGGCGATGAGGTCGGCGATCTGCTTGCGGTGCGCGGCAGTCTTTGCCATGTCAGTAGTCCTTCTCTCGTGAGATCCGTCCGGGGCCGCTGATGCAGGTCACGGATCGGTCGATGGTGATGATGCGGTCGGCGGCGATGCGGATGACGTCGGCGAGGAACTCGAACGCAGGCGCGGCCGGGTCTGCGAACGGGCTGTAGTCGTAGTCGATGTGGTCGAGGGTGATGAGCAGCCCGGTGTCGGTGTCGGTGGTCGCGGTGATCTGGGAGCCGAGCGGGACGATCAGCCGATCCGGGACTCTGGCGGGCAGGGTGATCTGCATCAGTACACCTGCCTGGCGATAATCCAGACTCGGCCCGCGCCGCCGGCGCCGCCGCGGGTCCGGTTGCCGAATACGCCGCCGTTACCGCCCGCGCCGGCGCCGCCGGGCGCGCTCGCGGCACCACCGTTTCCGGTGCCGGATGCGCCGCCGGTGTACGTGGTGCCCGCGTAGGTGAAATCTGGGACCGGGCGCCCATTCTGGTAGTCGCCGGTCCCAGACCCGCCCACGCCTTGCGCGAATACCACGACGTTCGTGCCGCTGCTGTAGCTCACCGCGCTTGCTGTGCCGGGGTTCGGCCCGCCGTAGTCCGAGTTCGGTGCCTGCGCCCCTCCTGCTCCGACCGTGACCGAGAGCGCCGATACCTCGAACGGGATTCGGCTCGTGGACATCCACTCGTTCAGCCGGACGACGGTCTTCCCAGCCCAGGTGCCGGGGATGCCGCCTTTTCCCGCGCCGCCGAGTACGCCCGACCCGGACTGTCCCGACGCGCCGCCGCCGATCACGACGAAATCCAGGTGCGTACACCATCCGGGTACCGGGTAGGAGAAGACGCCGGGCTGGTCGTAGACGGTGATCGCCGGAGCGTGCACCGAGAACCGACCCACCGCGGCGTCCGACGCATGGCCGACTGTCGGCGACCCGGACAGGTGCGCGAGCAGAGCAGCACGGTCCCGGCTGTGAGAGCGGCTGGCGCCCGTGAGGTGCCAGCGGATCATTGCCTCCGCGCGATCGACACCGTGCGAGCGGCCCGTGCCGGTCAGATGCGCCACGAGCGCGGCGCCGTCGACCACCGCGGCCGCGCCGCTGCCGGTCAGGTGAGCACGCAGTGCAGCGGCGTCGAGGGCGCGGCTCTCGTCAACGCCGGTCAGATGCGCACGCAGTGCCGCCGCGTCGTGACTGGAAAACTCCGAGGCCAGTGCAGCGGCGAGTCGAGCACGCATCCAGCCCTGCACCGGATCTGCTACCTGTGGGCCGTCCGTGCCGACCCATCCTTGCTGCGGCTCTGCCTCGGGTCTACTGGGGGACCACATCAGCTGCGACCCAGTTGTCGATCCTGCCCGAGTCGAGCAGCGCCGGCTTGGACACGATCAGTGCGCACCACCTACGGCCGTCGCCGTGCGGCACCACGCTCGCGCTGTCGACCCACGACGCCACCAGCTCGCCATTCCGGTACAGGCGCGCGGTCGTGTCGGAGGTTGTCCAGGTGCCGACGTACCGGCCGTCCCCGCCCGCGCCCGACGCCCGCTGTGTCCGGCTCCCCGCCGAGCCCGTCTGGATCGAGCACGATCCCGAGTCGACGACGAACCAGAGGCCCGACCCGAGGGTCGAGCTGCAGCAGGCGCCGACTCCGGCAATGCCCGACCCGGCGGACAGATCGAACTCGACTCGCGCGTTGTCGGTGAGGAGCTGCTGGCTGTACGTCGCGGTCGCGGTCCCCGACTCGAGCACGCCGCCGCGATGCTGTACCCGGTTGCCCGTGACGCCGATGTTCCCCGACGTCGACCAGCGCGGCCCCAGAGACCCGCGATTGAAATCGTCGTAGAAGTAGCGCGGGATCGCCGTCTGACCAAGGTCGATGCCGACCGAGACAAACGGGACCGGCCCCTGGTACATCGAGTCCCGCACACCGATCGCGATCTCGGCCGGCGTGGCGCTGCCGGACGGATCGCGCCCGGACCCCGGGGCGTACGGCCGGAAGCCGGAGATCGGTGTCGGGTACGGCAGATTGATACCCGCGATCTGCACCGTGCCCGACCCGGCCACGCGGAACTGCACCTCGAGCACGTCACCGATCTCGACGGGGATCGCCGGGAGAATGACCTGCTGCCACGCCAGAGCGCCGCCGACATTGCCCGACTGGTCCGTCGATGAGGCGACGTAGGACGACGAGCCGTTGGCGTTGAGGCGGTATACATCGACGAAGAACGAGGTGACCGACCCCGACTTCGACGCCAGGAAGGTGAATACCTGCCGGTCCGCCGAGGACGGGAACCGGACCGACGCCCACGGCGCCCACGACGCCGTCGCGTTGATCGTCGGCACACCCATCCCGACAGACACTTTGAGGCTGCCCGCGTCGTGCGAGTGCGACGTCGAGTAGACGGAGTGACTGTGGTTCTCGCCGCCTGCACTGGTGAAGCCGGTGGAGCTGGACGCCCCGTCCCTGGTCCCGGTGCTCCCTGTGACCGAGGTGGTGTGGCTGTGCAGCATCAGCATCGAGTACGGGAATGACACGATGCCGGTCGGGTCGGGACCGGACTCCCACACGCCGACGCCCGACCGCACCGCGATCACATCGGCCACGAACGAGACCTGGGAGCTGACCGACGCGACGGACTGGTTCGCCTGGTCAGTGCGGTCGTTGAGACCGCCGACCTCGGCGATGATGTCCGCGATGGTGCCGCCGACTACTGGGACGCGGCGGATCGCGCGCAGGATCGCATTGATGATGTCCTGGATCCAGTTGCTCGTCGACGTCCACCCGTCCTTGAAATCCTGCACGATGCCGTTGATCGCGGTGACCGCGCCACCAGCGACGATCGAGGCGAATTGCTCGATCATCGTCCAGAACTGCCCGAGGTCATCGACCAGCCCGGAGATCCACTGCTGAGGCAACGACGCGGTCGGCTTCGTCAGCGACGTGTCATCGAACCACACCTGCCCGGCAGCCAGCCCGGCATCGACCACGAGCGCCAGACACACCGAATCGACACCGGCCGGCGCAGGAATCGCCGCGGCCGAGAGCTTCGACCAGCCGCCCACCGCGACGGGATCGGTGACCGCCGCGATCTGCGTCGTCGACACCAGCGTCTCGCCCGAGTACCACCGGTACATCAACCGGATCCCGGTACCGCTACCGGCGGTCACGCCAGCCCAGCGGACCCACGCCTCGGCCGCGACCTTCTGGCCCTCGGCGACCTGCACCGGCGTCGCCAGCTGCATCCCAGCGACACCGGTGCAGTCGTAGCGCGCCGAGCCCGGCGACGTCCGGCCGACGTCCGGGTCGTAGGCCCAGCCGTCGCCCTCGACCATCGACACCGCGCCATCGAAGGCCGGGTTCGGGAGCAGGTTCGGCGTCGTCGGCGCGAGCAGTCCGATCGGGATGACGCCCGAGAGCAGCTCAGAGAGCGCCCGGCCAGGGTTAGTGATGAGCTTGAAAACCCAGTCAGTCAGGTCCGGCAGCCACGACAACCCCGGCGCGTGCTCGTCAATCCACGCGGCGAGCGCCCCGGTATCTCCGCCGAAGGTCTTGATGACCGCGACGGCGAACTCGCGCACCTCGTCGAGGAGCTGCACAACGTCGGGCTTGGTCGCCAGGCCGTCCTCCCCTGCGAGGATCGCGGCGAGGTCGGGATCGATCGGCAGTCCGCCGGTGCGCGACGGGATCCGGGATCGGTCCAGCGGCGAGACCGGCGGGTCGAATAGCTCGCCGTCGAGGCCGGACGGGTCGACGGGGACATCGTCGTACCAGTCGCTGTAGACGCTCATCCGAGATCCGGGATCGTGAGGACGCGCAGCTGCGCGTCAGCCTGACCGAGTGTCCACGTCCCCGACCCCGACTCCCGTACGCCGACGACGTACAGCGTCGCCGCGGTGCCGGCCGAGACGCGGCCCGTCGCGGTGCCGGGCGCCGCGGCCGCGGACTGCTTGCCCGACTCCTGCGACGAGAAGTGCGGCCCGATGTCGCATACGCCGGTATGGACACCCAGCCCCTTCCCGACGATCTGACCCGAGGTCGGGTCATTCAGTCGCACCAGCAGTGCGACCTGCGTCGAGGACAGCAGCCCCTGCCCGATGCGGGCGTGCCCGGAGACGTCGATGTGATAGTCGTACGGAAGCGCCGGCAGAGCCATCGTCGCGACGGTCTGCGTCGCCGCGTTGCCCGAGTACGCCGACCACGCCGACTCCGGCAGCGTGTACTGGCTGACGCCCGGCGCCGCCGCACCCGGGCCGACCGGCTTGTACAGTCCGGCGGTCGCGTCCCACACCGGGACCGCGCCGTTCGGGCGCGGCGAAGTCTTGTCGTACAGGCCCCAGTCCCCGCCGGGCCCGGGCGGGCCGGGCTGCGCCGGCACCTTGAAGTGGAGGTTCGGGGCGCTGGCGGGGCCGGAGACCACGACCTCGAACGGATCGGCCTCGTCGACGAGTTCGCCGGTGGTGGTGATGTCCGGGACCGGTCCCGGCAGGCCCGGCCCGAACGCATCGACGAAGTAGTTCCAGGTGGTGCCGGACCAGTACGCGATGTCACCGGTGCCGGTGCCGTCGCTGACGACGTAGGCCTTGCCCTTGTCCGCCGGGGTGTCGGACAGTGTCGGGAGCTCGCCGGCCGAGGCGACCTGGCCCTGCCACTTGAACGGTGCCGCCGGGGTCCCCGGTTCGCCCGGGTCTCCCTTGAGTACCGGTAGCGCCAGGTCTGCGTCCTCGCCGGTGATCGAGAGCTGAGCCTGCATCATCGGCGGCTCGCCGGGCGGGGTCGCCAGCCCGAAAACGCGGCAGCGGAGCAGGATGTCGCCGAGATGGGTGCCAAGAGATGCCATGAAATGTAGTCCTTCTGCACAGGAGGTGGAGGCGAGGTCAGGGCTCGCCCGGGTGGTACTTGTCTGCGATGCGGTCCTGCCGGTCCAGGCGCGTCAGTACGTCCTCGACGAACTCGGAGATCTGGTCGTTGGTGCGCTTGTCAGCTTCACGGCGCGCCTTCTGCTCGCGGATCTGCTCATCACCGATACGCCGCGTCCTCTCGTCGACCGTCTGCACGATCGCGGTCACCTTGTCGATGTCGTCCCGAAGGTTCGTGTCGTGGTCGTTCTCGACCTGGCTCCTGATCGCGCGGTTGTGGCTGCGGGACCGCACAGCGACCACCGCCGCGGTGATCGCAGCGATGGTCGCCGGTAGCCCGGCCAGGAAATACGCCCACAGGTCCATAGCGCTGTCGGCGTGGATCATCTGCTCCGCAACGCCGCTCACTCATCCGCCTTTCGGTGTCGGCCAGAGGGCGCAGCAGGCAGCGCGGCCGGAGTATTCGGGTCACCGACACCCGAGGACACGAGCGAGGTCGCCACCGAGAACACCGCTGCGAACCCCGCGGTCTTGAGCGCGAGCACCCAGTCGCCGCCGGACATCGTCGCGGCCGTCGATGCCGACACCGCGATCGCCGCGAGCGACTGCACCGCGGTCTTGGCCGCGCGCTCGAGCGCCTCACGCCAGAATCGTGCGGTCCACATCAGCGTGCCGCCAGAATCTCGATGGCCTCGGACGGATGCCAGAGCATCGCGCCGTGCTCGAACTCCTGCCGGCGGCCGCCGTCAGCGGTGGGCTGCTCGTCGCCGAGCGGGTACCCGAGACGGCCACCCTCCCATCCCTCCTTCGCCCAGCGGTCGCCGATCTTGCCGTGGATCAGTGCCCCCTCGACCGGCCCGCCCGAGTACGTGTACAGGACGCCCTTCTCGAATGCCTGGCACTGGCCGCCGTCACGGAGCGCGAGGTTCGCCTCCCACTCCGGGTAGCCGAGGTTCCACTCGTAACCGCGCTTGTCGAAGGCCTCGCCAATCGGGCCGGCCGGGATCACGTGCGCGCCGGTGCGCGGGTGCCAGTAGATGCGGCCCCCGGCGAACTCGGCGTAGCGGCCGACGCCGTCCTTGCAGATCCTCTCACCGGTGTGCAGCCGAGCTCCGATCTCGGGATGGCGGCGAGCGCACTCATCGATCATGTTCGGCACCGGCTTCGGTGCCGGCGGCGCCGACTTGTAGATGCCGAGGTACCCGCCGCGCAGTTTCGCCGCGAATGCCGCCGCCCGCTGATCACCCTCGGCGACGCCCATCTGGTAGTGCATCTCGTCGGCGCGGTCCCAGTCCGCGCCCCAGAACACCAGGCCCTCAAAGAGTCGGAGGCCTTCGCGGACCTTGGCCTTCTTCGACGCCGGCATGGTCCGCGATCCCCACGGGTACCGCGGAGCGTTGACGTCGACCGCTGTGCCGGAGAGGTGATTGGAGTTCGCGACGTCGTTGGTCGCCGACCAGCCCCACACCGGCGACACGATCTCCTCGACGTTGCGGTCATACCAGTACAGCCAGGCGCCCAGGATCGTCAGCGGCGCGCCCTTCCGGATGGGTGCGGTGTCCACGTAGTACAGGTCCGGGATCGTGACGAGTCCGCACTCGTCGCGGTTGCACATGCGCCACCCCGCCTCCGAGGTGGAATAGCCGTAGACAGTGCGGAAAGACATCGTGTTCTCCTTCAGATATGACGAAGGCGACGCCCCAGGATTGGGGCGCCGCCAGGCAAGGGGTAGAGCGGGTCTATTCGGAGGGATGGTCCGCGGCGTCGAACCGCGCGAGCTCGGCGCGCAGATGCTCGCGCTCGTGCGGTGTCATCGACGCCGGGTCGGGCAGCTGCATCTCGATCGGGTCCTCGATCGTCACCGGCACCCACACGCCGGTGTTCCCGGGCATGTGGGAGCCGCGCGGCGGCGGCCAGTACTTGACGGCCGCGGGCGCAACCTTGCGCAGGCCGCACGCCTCGGCGTGGGTGGCCAGGCGGTTGCGCTGGTCGCTGTCGAGGTACACGGCCTGCCCGTCCGGGAGCAGCGGTACGTCTCGGAAGAAATCGGCGAATCGGTGTTGCCGGCCGGGTGTCGGGTCGGCGCGCCAGATGGCGGGCAGATCAGTCATGTCAGTGCTCCAAGAAGAGTTTCCGCGCGACGTCGCGCATCTGATTCCAGCGGCCCCACAGCTCGGCGATGGGGTCCTCGTCTCCGGTGTCGTCGCCGACGACCAGCGCGTACCGCATCTCGGTCTCCCGGTCCAGGCGGTGCTTGATGTTGGTGATGCGGTCGACGTAGATCGATCCGTCCGGCATCTCGAAGCAGCACGCCGAGCCCTTCTTCACGTCGCGGTAGATCCGGTACGGGAACCCGTCGATGACCTCGACAGTGCGGACCATGCGCGGCTTGGAGTCGAACCACCCCTTGCGCAGTGCGATCGCGGTGGCCATACCGAAACCGACGCTGGCCTCCGAGCACCACACGTGGCGGAACGCGAAGCGGCCGGCGCCGCGGGCGCGGCGGCGGTCCTCGGTCTTGGCGAAGGCGAGCACGGTGTTGTCGAGCTGCCCCTGGTACAGGTTGCCGAGGCCGGGGATTCCCATCGTGAAACCGACGTAGTCCAGCGCCGTCGAGATCGCGAGCGTGATGGCCTGATTCACCCACTCCGGGCTGCGACCACCAGTCCAGAACACGGTGCCGAGGCTCTTACGGAGACTGATCCGTCCCTCGACGATGCCCGAGTACTCGCCGCGGCGGTAGAGCGGCCACGGCTTCGCCGGCGCCAGGCCGAGCTTGTCGCCGAGCGGATGCTGCGACGGATTCTTCGGCAGCAGCGACGGGTCCAGTATCGGGTGCACAACCTCCGTGATCAGGTCGTCGGCGAGACCGACGAGCAGATGAATGTACCCATCGACGAACGTCCCGGTGATGCCGGGCACGAGCTCCTCGTGCTCGATGTCGAGGATGAGCGTCGGACGCACCAGCGTCACGTGCGACGGAAACGGCTGCGGGTCACCGGGGAGCCACTGCCGTGCGACCGGCCAGCAGTCCGCATCGCGCAGCTGGTCGATCATTGCCGGCAGCGCCATGTCGAAGCGGAACGCCGCGAGGACCGGCTTCGTCGCATCGCGCAGCGCAGTCAGCGGCGACACCATCAGCGGCCACCGGCGAGGGTCGACGGCATCGCGGTACGACTCGATCGAGAACGGATTGTCGACGAACCGCCACAGCGGCGAGTACGTGACCGCCAGAGCCATGTGCAGCGCGAGGAGGAACTGCGTCCGGATGTTGCCGAGCGCGACCCAGTAGTGGATCGGCTGCAGCTGCGGCGGCAGCATCGGCACCGCCATCAGGATCAGGTGCTCCCAGTGCGCCAGCGCCGTCGTCCACTGCACCTCGACGATCTGCGTGCCGTCCTCCTGATCGACCAGGTCGACGTTGACGGCCTTGAAAGCGACCCGCGATTCCCACCCGATCGACGGATCGTCGGGGTCGACGATCTCGACGGTCAGATGCAGATCCTCGTCCGGCCGGATCAGGTCATAGCAGTAGTGGCCCTCCGGGGAGTCGTACGCAAAATGCGTCACGCCGCCACCGACCGACCACGTCGGGTCCTCCCCCTCGTGGTCGATCACCGACCGCACCTGCAGCGGGTACTCCATGTTCCCGTCCCACAGCTGGATCAGAGTCGACGAGAAGTGAGCCCGCCGCGCCGCGTCATCGCGCTCGGACAGTTCGTGGTAGATCCGATCGAGGTCACTCATGTCAGCCCCACGGATGCTCGTAGCGCTGCTCGAGCCGCAGCTGGACCTTCGCCGACGCCGGACCGGAGCACTCGACACCGAGGACGTACTCGCCCTCCTCGTCGACCGACGCGGTGAACCCGCGCTGCAGCTGACGCCACTTGTTGCGGTCCAGGTTCGACATCAGCTGCGAGGCGAGAGGATACGAGTCGACCTTCCACTCCTCGCCCGCCGCCATGCGCGGCAGCGGATTCCACAGCCCCGACACCGGCTCCTGCAGATTCCAGTCCGGCCCGAGACCGGTCCACTTCGGGAAGCTCGGCCGATCGCCGCGGTACGCGATGCGGAGGTTGCCGCGCCCAGTCCCGGAGCTGTTGTCCCACTTGGCCGTCAGATCCGGGGACCGCCAGTCCGGATCGTGCGCGACCAGCTGCCAGGTCCAGATCTGCGAGAGCCCGAACGTCGGGTCCTCGACGATCTCCTCCTCGTGCGCGGCGCGCCGCCGCACCGAGACCCACCGCGGTCCCCACGGGAGCGTCTGCACCACCAGCGGCGAATCGTGCGTAAACGAGAGCATCCGGTGGATCCGGCGGTTCCACCACTGCCACTCGAGGGAGTCGCTGCCCTGCACGATCGTCGGCAGGTCGATCAGCAACTCCTCGATCCGGACCGTCACCGGGATCGACCCCGGCAGCCGCGCCGTCTCGATCTTCACCAGCGACCGCTGCGCCTCCCACAGACCACCCACGCCCTCGAGCAACTGCGCGCCGTGATCACCCTGCCGAGGCCCGGACAGCTCCACGAACTGCCCGGTGCCGCGCCAGTCGTACAGTCGCACCAGCGTGTCGTCGACCAGCCCTCGCGATCGCCTCACGGCCGAGTCCCCTTCCGCCCGATCCGCTGCACTCCCGCACCGCGGCGGACGATGTTGTCGTGCTGACGAGCGCCGCGGAAGAAAGCCAGCGCCTGATCAGCCGGTCCGGAATAGTTGTAGTGGCGGTCGCCCTCCTGGATTACCGGCCCGGCCGGCCGATCCATGACCGCCGCCTGACCGCCACGAGCCCGCGCGAGCGTCCCGCCATCGGCGTGCATGTTCACCAGCTGGAACCCTCGCCGCCGCGCCCACTCCGCGCCGAGCGCGATGTGCTGCGGGTCGTCGGTGTCCGGGATGAAGAACTCGTCGGCGACGGCACGGTCGCCGATGACCCGGCGGTTCTGCGGCGCCACCACAGCGGCCTTGCTCGGGTCCATCGCGTTGATGCCGCCAGCCCAATAGCCCTTCGTCGTCGGCCACGGCGGCTCACCGTTGTACTGCTTGTTCGCGTACTTGGCAGCCGCGACACCGTTCGCGAGGACATTGAACGGATCGTCCGGGAGCTTTGGATCACGGAACGCCGAGAACGTCCCCGGCTTCACCTGCATCCAGCCCTTCGGCTGACCGTCCGGCGAGTCCGGGCCGACAGCCTTCGGGTCGCCGTGCGACTCGATGTCGCCCTGCCCGATCATCTTGTCCTTCCACCGGTAGTTCATGCCCGCGATCCGCAGCGCCGCCGTCGCCTCCTTCTCCCACTGCACCGCGCCGCGCGACGGGTCATAGGGAGCCGAGTCCACGAGCCGGTACGGGTCGGTATCGGCAGGCCCGGACGTCTTCCCCGCCGTCGACGGGTCCGACTCCGACGTGCTGTCGGTGCCAGACTTCTTGTCGCGGAGCTTGATCTTCGCCTCGAGGTTGTCCTGGTCATGCTTCTGCTTGAGGTCCAGGAGCTTGCGGTCCCGTTCGGGCCCCGACTTCATCGAGTTCTTGATCGCCAAGCGGTCGTTCTCGTACTTCTGATCGCGCGCGAGCTTGTCGCGGTCGTAGGCAGCCTGGTCCTCCTTGCTGACACCACCGCTCTTGGACTCGGACTTCGGCACCTCGGCCTGCTGCTCGCGGTACTTCTGCGTGTTGATGCCGATCTGCAGCGCCCGACCGATCGTCGACTTGTCCGGATCGGCGAATACCGAGTCCTGCATGTCGAAGGTCTCCAGGAGTCCGCGGACGCCGATCCGCGCGGCCTCAGCGGCGACGTCCTCGGCCTTCGGTGCCTTCGGCGGCTCGATGTACTGCCGCGACTGCGTCTCGTCCTCGGCCTTCATCGTCTCGGTCGCGGCCTCCTCGGCCGACACGTCCGGCTTGGTCTCGTCTGGCGGCGGCGAGATCAAGTTCTTCGGCAGGTGGAAGCGGAACGGGAACTGGCCGTCGAACGCGCCGGCGGCGCCGCGACCCCACCGCACCTGAGACGGCGACGAGTTCCCGCCCGACTCGGTGTTCACCGGGCCGTGATCGGTCCGCACCGTCGCTGCCATGTGCTCCTGCGACACACCGACAGTTAGGTAGTCGGACGGTGACGCGCCCGGCTCGAGCCCACCAGTCTGACCGTCCAGCAGGCTGTACGTCGTGAACAGGCGCGTGAGTTCCTGCCCCTTCGCGGCCTGCACGATCCACGACACCCACATCGAGCAGTCCCGCGCACCGGTGATGTACGGCAGCCCGTCGTTCGCCTTACCGACCTGCTCGGCGCGCACCAGTCCACCGAGGTACAGGCCCTGACGCTCCTGCGCCAGCCCGGCGCGCCACGCGAAGATCGCGTCGTGGCCGCCGGCGGCATCGACCGTGTCCGGCGCGAGGTAGTGCTCCCCGTTCGACAGTGCCACCGGCATCAGCGGTCCCGCCGTCGCCGTCTTGCGGCCCGGCCGACCAGCACCGAGTGCCGACACCTGACGATTCACCGCACCGTGGCCACCGGCCGCGGATACCTCGGCCGCGGTCACCACGTGACCGCCCGCCGGGACCTGCGTCAGGATCGAGTCGGACGTCCCGGTGCCCGGACCACGGATCGCGCCATCGGCTCCGACACCACCACCGACCGCGTACCCGTCGATCGGCCCGCCCTTCGCGCGTGGCTGAGACCCGACGCCGAATGTCTCGACGCCCCACCTGGCGGACTGAGCTTGCGCTTCGTCGACGATGACCGTCGCCCGGTAGGTGACGTTCTTGTCTTTCAGCTCGTTCTGCTTTGTGACCAGAGCGTTCAGATCCTGCTGTGCCTGAGTCGTCGTCGCAGTGACCGTCACTCCCTTGTTGTCCGGGAGCTCGGTCACGACGAGACCCTTGATTCCCTCGAGCTTGGCCTTCGCCTCGTCCGAGATCGAGTGCAGTTCGATCGCCTTGTTCGGCGGCACGCCCTCGACCAGTCTCTTGATCAGCAAGAGCTCGGCCGAGACGGCGTCGCCGCCCTTCGCGAGCAGCTGCACAACCTGCTCCGGAGGCAGCAACCCCATTGCCGTCGCGAGCGCCGCGACATCGACGCCAGCAGCCTTCGCCCCGTCCGACGACTTCATGAAGCTGTTGTAGATCTCGGATGCCGCCGTGCGCGCTGCGTCTGCCGCGGCCTCGCTGCCCTGCCCGTTCTGAATGGCGAACTGGTAGGCCGCTGTTGCGGCGTTGTTCATCTGGTTCTTGACGTTGAAGATCTCGCTCGACAGTGCCCGCGTCGCGTCGTTATTGAGAACGATGCGTCCCGTCGCACTGTTGATGAGTTCCCCGTACCCTCCGACCGAGTCGGCGGCTGCCTGCCATGTCGCCGGCAGCTTCTCGACGGCCTGCTTCGCCTGCCCCATCGCGGCGTCGAAACCCTCGGCGCCGCCGCCGAGCGCGTCCAGAGCAGCCTTGAGCGCGTTCGACTTCTCCGCGGCCGTGGACGTCTTGGACCCGAGAACCTCCATCGCCTCGGCGAGCGTCCGAGCGCGCGGGTCCATCTTCTCCATCGCCCGCGTCTGCTGGTCCTGCGCCGCCCCGGCCTCGCGGACCGCCTGCGCTGCGAGGTTGACGTTCTCCCCCAGCTGGACGGCATTCTGTCCGGACTCGTTGAGGTGGCGCCGGTAGTCCTGGATCGTGGTCCCCGACCCGACCATGAACCCTTCGACCTTCTTGATCGCGGAGGCGTTGCCGCGCAGAGCGTCGGTCATCGTGTCGGCGTCGATACCCGCTGCGCGAAGCGACGAGCCCTGCTTGTTCCAGTAGTCCGACGATTCCAGCGACTTCTTGGTCGTCGCATCGAGCGTGACATTCAGGTCATCGAGCGCGCCCTTCTGCCGCGATGCCGCCGCCGTGACGCGATCGGCCGAGATCCCCAGCTGATCGGAGTACTCGAAAGTGTTGCCCTTGCCGTACTTTCCGCCGCGCAGGTCCGCCGCCATCTGTGCCGTGCTCGCTTTGTTCAGCGCACCGGTCTGCACGTCGATGGACCCGACGAGGTCGTCGACGTTCCGCTTGTGCTCGGCGGCGGCCTGCGCGGCCTCCTGCTGCCGCTGCGAGTACATCGCCAGACCGAGCGACGCCGCCCCCAGCGCGATGCCCCACGGGCCACCGAGGGCCGACGCCAACCCTCCGGCACCGAGCCTGAGCGCCTTCGCGCCCGCGGCCGCGGTGCCCGCGACCGAGCCGAATCGGCCCATGCCCTGCGATGCCGCCGTGAACGCTCCGCCGATCTGGCCGAGAGCGCCGTTACGCTCCCCCATCGTGCGCATCGTCGCCGTCAGGAGCCCCACCGGCTCGCCCGCTGCGGCTGCACCGCGTCGCACTGCGCCCACCTGGTCGGTGAATCCCCGCATCGCCGACACCGACTCGAGAGTCGAGGTCCGGTACGCGGCCTGCGCACGCTGCGCTACCGTCAGGCCCCGCCCGGTGCCTTCGATCGCGCGACCGTACTTGTCGACCTCGCGGGTCGCCAGTTTCGCCAGCGAGTTCTGCGCGGACATCTCCGCGCGGAACGCCGTCAGTGCTTTCAGCGGCCCGGGTGTGGCGATCTTGTTGCGGGCGATTGCGAACGCGCCCATCGCCAGGGCAGCGGTCTGGACGGGTGCCGGTAGGCCCGCGAATACGTTGAGGACGCCGCCGACCGCGCCGGTGATCGGTTCCAGTCCGGCGACGGCGAGCTTGCCCGTCGCCTGCGCGCCTTCCCCGATCACCGTCAGCGCGCCGCCCGGGCCCACGAGATCCTGCGCGATCCCGTGGAGTCCGTCGCCAATCGACTTCAGATCCTCTACCAGCGGCCGCAGGCCCTCGCTCATCCCGCCGGTGTCACCCTTGAGCAGGTCGGAGAGGTTGCCGAGCTGATCGGCACCGAAGCTCGCCAGATCCGTCAGCGGCCCGCGCAGCAGGTCGTACAGTGCGAGCTTGGTCTCGTCGGCCGCGTTCTGCAGCCGCTCGAGCTGACCGGGCAAGCCCTTGGCCATCTCCTCCGCAAGACGCTGTGCGGACCCCGCCTTACCGACCTGCTCGGTCATCTCCCGGAAGCTCTTCGAACCGTCCTTGGCCGCGATCCCGGCAAGCCGCATCGCATCCGACCCGAACAGTGTCGCGGTCGCCTGGTTGTACTGCTCCTCGGTGAGGTTCGTCGACGCAGTCTTGAGCTCGTCCATGATCGGGCCGAGGCCGCGGAACTTCCCCTGCGCGTCGTAGACGCTGATGCCAAGCTCTTCCATCGCCGTCGCCGCGGGCTTGCCGGTGTCCTGGAGCGCGAGCAGTGTGCTCTTGAGCAGCGTGCCCGCGTCAGAGCCCTTGATGCCGTTGTTCGCCAGGACGCCGAGCGCACCGGCCGTTTCGTCGATCGTCATGCCGAACTGGGAGGCGACCGAGCCTGCCTGCTGCAGTCCCTGTGCGATGTCGGTGATTTCGCCCGCCGCGGCGTTCGCGGTGCCCGCGAGGACGTCCGCGACGTGCCCTGCGTCGGAGGCCTTGAGCGAGAATGTGTTGATCGCCTGCGCCTGAATCTCCGAGGCCTGCGCGGCGGAGATCTGCGCGGCGGCGGCGAGCTGGAGACTGCCCCGTGCGGCGTCCATCGCCTGCTGGACCGACAGTCCGCCCTTGCTCAGCTCCAGCATCGCCTGCGCGGCATCGGATGCCGACGTCGCGGGGATCGCGATGTCGTTGCCGAGCTGACGTGCCTTCTCCGACACCGCCGCCATCTCGGCCCCAGTCGCCCCGGTCACGCCGCGCAGCTGGTTGAGGACCGTGTCGAACTCCACGCCGGCGTCGATGACGGACTTGAGTCCGCCGAGGACAGCTGCGCCGCCGAACGCAAGTCCGAGTGCGCCGGCTGCCTTCTTCGCCGAGGCGGTGGCCTTGGTCAGGGTCGAGTCGAGTCGCGCTGCGACGTCCTTGTCGTTGAGGACGACGTCGATGTCGATCCGGCCGCCTGCCGTCATCAGCTAGTCCCTTTCTCAGAGCCCGAAGAGTGCACCGAAGGACCGTGCGTCCATCTGGCCGCTCGGCTTCGGTTGTTGTGGTCGGCGCGCCTCGTAGCGCTCGACCGCCGCCGCGTGCGCGGCCGGGGGCCGGTACGCGACGGCGCGGAGGACTGGCAGCGGAGGTGTCGGATCGGCCGACCGCGACGCCGCCTTGGCTTCCTCGGGGTCGGTCGTCCACTTGACGTACTCGGCCTCGAGCCACCAGTTCTGAATGTCGACCAACGTGGCGATGTTCTCGTCGGTGCGAGTCCACGTCTCGGTCAGGTCATCGAGCAAGAGGGTGACGTCCTGCCACAGCTTCGACGTCAGTGCCGCCCGCAGGTCGAGCCCGTACTGCCGCTGGAAGCGGCCAATGTATGCGCCCCAGCTCTCCCGGATGGAAAGCAGGAAGTCTAGAGCGCCAACGCGTTTCCCTGGCGGTCCACCAGTCCTGCGAGGTTGTTGATGTACAGGAAGATCCGCCGCGACTCGGCGATGCTCCGCGTGTCGAGGATCGCCAGCAGCTCCTCGATCTTGTCGTGATCCTCCTCGGGCAGCAGGATCTTGAGCACCGCCCGGTTGCCCTCTGCGACCTCAGACGGCGTCAATTCGCTCGGGTCCGCGCGCTGCAGGTCCGACCAGGCCCATACGGTGTCGGGACTGAAGTAGCGGTTGATCGAGAAATCGACGCCTTTGATGGTGACCGGCACCGGCTCGGTGCCCGGCGTGCCGACCTCCAGGATGCTGGCGAGGTCGATGCGCTCGACGGGCTCGGTCTCGATGGCCTCGGGCTCGACGGCAGGCGCGGTGCTCTTCTTGGTCTTGTTGCTCGGCATGGTGTGTCAGCTCTCCTGTGGGATGAGTCGGGGATCGAGATGAGGCGGCGCCGACCGGGGCCGCTCCCCGGCCGGCACCGCCCACGGGGCACTAGGGCGCCAGCGGGTTCCAGTTGCTGATCGGGACCAGCGGCGAGAGCGCGAGGATCTCGAACTCCCAGCCGTCGAGGTCCTCGCCGGCGAACGTACGCGGCGGCGGCGAGCTCAGCGTGGCCTTCTCGGTGTAGAAACCGACGCGGTCGGTCGAGGCGTTCGACGGGTCCGCGAGAGTCCAGATCAGAGCGAACTCCTCAGCGTTTCCGCCGACCCACTTGTAGACCTCGGACGTGCCGACCTGAACGATCTCGCCACCGAGCAGCGAGGTCAGGACCGCCGCCTTCGAGTAGTCGACCGCCCGGAACTTGGTCGTGTCCTCACGCGGCCCACGGCTCAGCGCGTAGGTGGAGTCGCGCTTGTTGAAGATCGTGTGTTTCTTGATGTCCTGGTTCGGCTCGAGGTTGAATCCGGCCTGGATACCGCCGAACGCGTCCCAGGTGACTCCGGGCGAGGTGCCGGTCACGAGCGGGTGCGCCCACGGATCTTCCGGGAGAGCGGTGCCGGCGGGCGCACGGTAGGCGTCGCCGTCCTGCCAGACGTAGGCCTTGGAATTGTCGGGGGTGGTGCTCATCTGCAAGCTCCTTCACTGCGCCCACGAGGTGAGCGGTCACTGGAAAATGGAGAGACCCCGGCCTGGCGTGCCGAGCAGGCACCAGACCGGGGTCCCGGTCACCCAACCTCGCCGTGCCTCCGCGGAGCGGGCTGCCTGGCACAGGGGCGGGTGGTCTATCGAGGGCCGGAGCCCACCTTCATCAGAATCTCGATCACCGACCGGTACAGCGGCGACTCCGCGCCACGCTCACGGTCGACCATCGTCGTCGGGCCGGCATCCCACTCGGAGCGCCACGTGACCCCGCGGAACTCGAATCCGCCACCGCGACCCATCTGCCGGTGCCGATCGAATATCCGGCCGGCAAGATCCGCGACGTCCCACGACAGCTCCTCCGGATCCATGTCGATGCCCTCATCGACGAGGATCTCCGCCGCAGGGACCCACACCGACACGATCAACCGCGGCTTCGACAGCTCGATGTTCTGCCGCCGGTTGACGCCGGTGTAGATCGTCACGCACGGTCCCCGGAGCGGATCCGGAAGCTCCCTGGTCGTGATCCGCTGCGGATCATCGCCCACGAGCTCCATGAACTCCGGCGTCGACCGCAGCAGCTCGCGCGCAGCTCCCGGAGCGAACGGCGTCTTGCGCGTGATCATCACGACGATCAGTGCCCTCTCGGTCGTGCACCGTAGTACGTGCCGTACCGCGACGCCGCATTGATCAGAGTCGCGTGCGCCGGCGTATCGCTGGTGCCGTACTCCTTGTGGATCGCAGTCTCATCGGTGTCGGAGAGGGTGACGTCCTCGCCCTCCACGATCACGGTGATTCCGTCGCGGTACTCGCCGGTCAAGACCGGCGCCTCCGCGCGGGCGTCAGAGGCGGCGCGGTGCGCGACCTGCGCGCGCTGCTCCACCGACGTCGCGTTCGCCTGCGCGATCGCGGCCTTCGCGAACACTCGCGACCGCAGGGACACCGACGCCGCCACCGAGCTAGTCCTTCTTATTCCGCAGGTACTCGCGGTAGGCCGACCCGTACCGCGACCCGGTGTGGACGTTGCCGTCGTCGTCCTTCCACTGCACCAGGCCGGAATCGGGCGTGCTGTCCTTGGGTGCGGTGTCCGCGGCCGGCGCCGCCGCGACGGTGCTCTGTTCGTTCGCCTTGTCGTCGACGGGCTTGTCGTCGGTGGGCTTCGCTGCAGCCATGTCACTTCTCCTTGATGTCGGTCGCTCGCCGGATGACGAGCGCGATGTAGCGGGTCGGCGCCGACGCGCGACGCCGTTTGCGGGCCTTCGGTATCCGCACGATCGACCAGACCTCGCCGTCCGGGCTGATCGCCCGATGCTCGAGCGTGATCGGCCCCGGGATCTTGTTCTCGGCTGACGGGTGCAGGAGCAGCAGGGCCTCGGCCGCGACGACGCCACCCGGCAGCAGCTTCTCGTCAGTGCGAGGGAAGCGCTGCTCGAGAGACCCACGGACCAGTATCGGATCGGGAGCCGGTCCCGGGCGGCGATTGCCCGTCCCCTCGTCGACGGTTGTCGGGCGCGGCGGTCGGATCGCCCACTGCTCGGGAAACCTCACGATGACATCTGCACCGAGTACATGCCGTTGGCCGCGTCGGAGACCACCGGCGACAGCGCCGCGACCTGCGCGGCCGTCATCTCGACCGTGAGCCGGTTCGCCGCCGCCACCTGAGTCGTCCCGATCTCCGGGTACGTCTCGCCAGTCGACCGGAAGCCGAGCTCGATGTTCTCCAGCGCGGCAAGGACCATGTCGACGGCCACGCCCCGGACCCGCACCGCCGAAAGCGAGCCCGCCGCGATCCGGGCGTCGACGGCGACGACCCGGGCCCGAATCTCGGCGGATGCCTGCTCGCACAGCTCATCGAGCTGCGCGCGCTCCGGCGTGCCCTCTCCCGGCAGGTCCGCCGCCAGCAGCGTCGTGACGTCCGTGGCGGCGACGAGGGTCGGAGGCGTGGCCATCGCCGTCTCAGTCCTCGACGATCGAGGTTGCGCCGGTGTCGATGTTGCGCTCGACGGTCACGACGGTGCCGTCGCCCTTGAGCGCTTCGTACCGCTCGATGCGGTCCTTGCGCTTGGCCGGCGACTTGGCCGCGCTCTTGCGCGTCCCGCTGCGCTTGGCCGCGGGCTTGGCGTCCGCGGCAGGCTCCACAGTCTCGGGAGCGGCCTCGGCGTCGGTCGCCGTGTCGATAGCGGTGACGTCCGCGTCAGCGCTGGTGTCGGTTTCAGCCATGATCTTCTCCTGGTCAGGCGGCGATGACGCCGCGGAGTCGGGCAGCGGCCTTGCCGCCGAACAGTGCGAGGCCGCAGTAGAACTCGATGCGGGTGCGCAGTGCGGGCTTCTCCTGCAGCTGACCGAGGTCGTCAACCTGGACGCCGCCGTTGGTCAGGCCCGTGGTCGCCTGGTCGCCGTCCGTGCCGCCGAAGCGGACCGCGTACATGCTCGAGGTGTTCGAGGCGGTACCCAGCGTCTCGTTGACCGGGAGCACCTGACCGCCGGACAGGTTGTCACCCAGATCCAGGATCGGGACACCCTGCCACTGCGCGACGCGCTTGCCGGTCATGTCCTCCTTGACGATCTCCACGCCGCCGATACGTCGGCCGGCGGAGATGATCTTGGAGCGCGCCTGCCGCGATGCGTAGATCGCATCCGCGCCGGGGCACGCGGCGAGCAGCTCGTCCATCTTGTCGAAGAATGCGTGGGTGTCGGAGCTGCCGTCGCCGAGGATCGGCATCCCGTTGGTGCCGGCGTCGATGACCTGGTTGCCGACGACGCGCTTCTTCAGTCCGTCGAAACCCTTCGGGTCGGTCACGACATCACCGTTGATGAAGTGGTCGTTGAACTTGTAGCTCATGGCCTTGACCTTGAGCTTGTCCTGCTCGGCGCGCTGATTGAACACGTTCGACCGGGTCTGCTGGATGAAGCGGTCCACGTCGGAATCGCCACCGAGGATGACGAGCTTCTCGGTGAGCTGGTTGAACGTGCCGGTCGACTCGGTGTAGCCCTCGTTGACACCACGGAACGCGACACCAGGCAGCGTCTGCTCCTGGTCGTACGCGTACGCGTTGCCTTCGATCGTCATCAGCGGGAGCCGGTCCAGGATCGGGGACTCCTGCACGAACATCTCGTGAATGGCGCGCGACAGCTGATTCTCGGAGAGAACCGCGGCTTCGGCCAGAGTGACAGCCATGAGCTGTTCCTTTCTTGTGATCCCGAAGGCAGCCGCCGCCGGGGGTCGTTACTTGCTGGTCTGGTAGTACACAGACGCACGAGCGACACCAGGTGCCGCCGTCGCCGCCGTGTCGTTGGCGCCCGCCCCACCGACGCCCGCGCCGTCCGTCCGGTGTCCGGCGGCGGACTGAGCGTCCATGTCGGACTTGAGCTGCTGCGCATCGGCGAGCATCTCCTCCGGGGTGGCCCCCGCGATCCGCTTGGCCCACGACAGCGGCAGGCCCGCCTTCTCGGCGGCCTCGTACTGGTCGGCCTTCAGCTGAGCGGCGCGGTGTTCGGCGTCGCGCTTGGCCTCGGCCTCCTGCTTGCGCTGCTCGTCGGTCTTGTTCTTGTCCTCGATCTCGGCGAGCTTCTGCGCCAGAGCGTCTCGCTCTTTCTCCGCAGCAGCCCGGCCCTTGCGCTCCGACGTCAGATCGGCCAGGACAGCGTTCTTCGAGTGCTCCGACTTGAAGACATCGCCACCGTCTCCACCGTCGCCGCCGTTGTCGCTTCCGGCATCGTGCCCGCCGTCGCCGCCAGCGCCTCCTGCGCCGCCACCGCCGCCGCCGCTGTTGTCTTCGCCCATCGCGAAGAACCGCAGTCGCGGATGGCGCCCCTCCGGAGCGCACGGAGTGATGACCGAATGCAGGGTGCTGGGAAGGGTGCGATGCGACATGACAGGCTCCATCTCGGATGAGTCCGGATCTCCCGGACAACACAAAGAAGGCCCGACCGCATCTCGCGGTCGGGCCTAGAAACGACGAAACCCCCAGCCGTTCAAGGCATGGGGGTAACCACCGACATCAGTATGCCTGTGGATAACTCAGGATGCAAGCGCTCAGGACGCAGGTCGCTCGAACGCCCAAATGCTGGCCTCGGTCAACCCCGCGGCGCGCTCTGCAGGCTGGAGCTCCAGTCGTATCCCGTGGTCCTCGAGAAGCGACCGACGCATCTGAGCAAGGTCGTCGAGGTCCGTCACGAGCTCGAAACCGAGAGTGTCGTCGTCGAGTGCACTCATTGCCCCGCCCTCACTCCCTCGTGATCACCATCGTTGCTCGCCACATATTGATCTGCGGATCGAACCTGGACCCGACCAGTATGTACTTGAGCCCGCGGCCAAGCAAGACTTCGCCCTGCCCCGCGTACTTCGAGACGTCCTCGATCACCGCAGCGGGGGTCCCCGGGGGGACTTTGACGGTCAGCCTGACAGGCTTCTTGTAGTCCTTCGTGTTCCCGCCATCCGGCATCCGAGATGTCGACATGTACCCGTGCTCACGACGAGGCGACCCCTCGACCTTGACCAGGTCCTCACCACGCGTCAGCTTGAACGCGTCCAGGCCGACCGTCCGAGTCAGCTCGATCGGCTCTGTCGTCGGACGCTTCTGCAAGACCGCGTCGAGACTCTTGACCTTGGCTCGCAGATCGGGGCGTAGTTCAGCGTCCAGATCGCCGCGAGACCGACGCAGCCAGTTGTTGATGTCACGGTGGCTCGGCCCCGTGTACTCCTCGACATGCCTGCGATACTTACCGGTCAGCGCTCGCACGTCGGACCGACTGCGCTTGATCCACTCATCGCCCCCATCTCCTCCGGTCCTACCCCGCGTCGGACGCTTCGTCGGCGGATCGAGCAGGTACCCGTGGTCGTGCAGCAGTTCAAGCGCCAGGTCCCGATCACCGTCGGCGGCCTGGTAGATCGCATCCGGCATCAGCCGCTGCTTGGCGGGATGCTTCCCTCCCGGACCCCGACCGAGGCGACTGCCCGCGATACCGCGCCGCGTCGTCCCCTCGGTCGTCACCGACCGCACCCGAGCTCGTCCCCCGCGTGAGTTCCGGATCGCCTCGGCTTCGGCCTTCGTGATCCGCCCCGACGCGAACGACAGTCCTGCGCCCCGGCGTGCGTTCACTACCTGGTTGATGTCCGCGCCATCGCGGATCGCCTGCGCGCCAGCCTTCGTGAACAGTCGATCCTGCTGCGCGCGCGAGAGCCCGTCGAAATGCGCGCGGGCATCGACCGTCGCGAGGTCGAGGAACCGCGTGTCGGCCGGGACATGCTCGCAGTCGCAATGCGGGTGACGATCGAATGCGTCGGCGGCGCGGTACGTGCGGCCTGCGAGCACCACGCACCGCGCACACGACGAGCCGACGAGCTTGCGCGTGTACCCGACCCGCGGTCGAGTGACCGTCTCCAAGCTCATCGCCGCGCGGCTCGTGTCAGAGGTGACCGTCAGGAGTTTCGTCATCAGGTCCAGTCGCGCGGCGCGCCAGCCCTGCGCCGCGGCACCGAGCTCCATGCCGGCACCGGACAGCGCGGCACTGTCGCTGGCCGTCCGCGCAGTCGTGATCGCAGTGCCGAGCAGACCGGTGATCGAGCGGCCGTCTCCGGCGACGCCGATCAGCTGGCTCGCGTCGACCGCCGCCTCCGCGCGGCTGCTGCTGCCGGTGTCTGCAAGGATCTGTGGGACCGCCTGCGTCGACAGGTCGATCAGCCGAGGCTGCACCGCCTCGACGACAGCGGCCATGCGCGGCCCACGCTCAGCGAACCACTCGTCCCAGTCCCCCGGCGGCGGCGTCGTGCCCCACAGTGCCAGCACGCGGGCCAGCGTCGGCCGGACGAGGCTGTGCCGCTCTCGCGTGTAGCGCTGCGAGGCCTGCGGAGCGTCGAGCACGTCGCGCTACTCTCCCGATCCGAGGCCAGCGGCCGCCAGATCCAGCTCCATCGCCTCGCGCGCCTCCTCCTTCGCGTGCTCGATCCACGCATCGACCTTGGTCGGCGTCGCTCCGGGGAGGATGTCCCAGGCGTCGCGCTTCGGGAATCCTGCGCCCTGGACGAGCTTGACGATGCCGTCGACGATCTGGCCGAAGCTCTTTGGGGCCTTGTCTGCCCACGAGATCTCACGGTGGACCGGTGTACGGCCGTGCGCGCGGTCCATCAGCTGCATCGCCTCGGACAGTCCGCCCGCGGCTTCGCCCTGCAGATCGCCGACGAGGGCCTGCAGCGTGGCGTCCGCTCCGGCCATCGCATCGCCGGACAGGTTCGCCATCTTGTCGAGTGCGTACTGCGGGGGCACTTGCCCCTTGGTGAACAGGTCCGTGAGGAATCGGACGTAGACGTTGACGTAGCGGTCGAGGTTGGACTCGTCCAGGTCGAACACCTTGGTGTCCTTGCCGGGGAAGATCAGCATCCGGTCGACGCCGACGCGCCCACCCTTGCGCAGCGCTGGCACCGGCTCCCCGTTGGGGCCGATGATCGGCTGACCGTCCGGTCCCTTGAGGTAGATGACGTCGCCGGAGGCATCACGCAGCAGCGGGTCGTATCCGGTGGCGACCCGCTGACGGAACGCCGAGAACTGCATCGCGAGCAGCGTGTTGAACCGGATCGTGTTGATGGCGTCCTGCATGTCGATCAGTCCGTCGATCGCGGCGTGAGGGACGTTATCGGCGTCGACGCGCGACCCGATCTGCACGAACGGGAGTGCGCCGAGCCCGTGCACGGTCTCGCTGACCTTCGTCCACTCGCCGAGCGTGCCGGCGGACTTCTTCATCCACCGCACAGCGGAGACATCGTCGTACACCACGGCGTACTCCCGAACCCCGACGTCAGCACCCGGCGGCGTCCACAGTCCCGTCGCCGCCCGCTTCTTCTCCGTCCACCGCTTCACGACGTACTGCGTCGAGAACGGATCCTCGGGCGAGGGCTCGAAGTGCAACCGGCGAACGTTCTCCACGTACATGCGGCCACCGCCCGGAACCTTCGACACCGACAGCGCGGCGCGACCGTGCACCATCATCGATGAGTAGAGGATCCGCTGACGGGTGTGCATCTTGGCCGCGGTCATGTACTGCCAGGCGTCGGTGTCGACCTTGCCCTGCTCGTCGGTGACCGACTCCATCTCCATGCGCTGCACCGGCACGTCCATCGCAGGCGCAAGCCAGTTCGCGATCGCCTGCTTGCGGAGCTCGAGGTACTCGACGCTCACACCCTCCGGCGCGTACGGCAGAGCTTGGTTACCGCGGTAGTTGTCCTCCCGGCGCTTCCACTCCTTCTCGGCCGCCGCGATCGCCGCGGTGCCGACGTGGAGCCGCTCCAGTTCGTCCTGCATATGGGGTGGTCCCTTCTAGCTGTAGCCGTACATGACGGTGCTGATTTCGGCGCGCTCGACCTCGTCCCACGCGTCCGCCGCGGTGACGTCTCCTGCTGCCTCGCACGCGAGGATCGACGCGATCGAGGCGTCGATCTTGCGGTGGTACTCGCCGTGCGGCTTCCCGAGCCCGTAGCGCTGCGCCGGGCGCGGCACCTTGCGGGCATTGCCGACGTGCTGCGTAGTGATCGGGCAGCCGTCGTGCGTCACGGTCCCAGTCCGCAGATCGGTCTCGAACCGCTTGATCGCCTCGTACATCGCCTTATCGCGGTTGGTCGCCCACTCCATGACCCGCTTCTCGCCGTGCTTCTGCGACCACGCCCCGATCTCGGAGTAGTAGCCGAACGGGTCGGCGTACATTCTCGCGACGCGCCACCGCTGGAAGATCTCGTCGACCGCGACATTCACCTGATCGCGGGGGATCTCGCCGCCGAACTCCGCGGGATTCCATATCGTTGGCCGGCGGTCCGGGCCGAAGCGCGGCGTGAAGCTCCTGCCGCTGCGGGTCTGGCAGCGGATCGCCGTCCAGTCATCGGAATCAGAGCCGTCGAACCCCACCGTGATCTGCGTGCCCTTCGGCGGATTCGGCAGCCACACCATCGGCTTCTCACGACGCGTTGGCATACGCGCGCTCCCACAGTCCGGCCTCGAGCCACGCGCCCATGCCCGTGGTCTCGCGGTTGCCGAAGAATCGTTCGGCCTGTGCCGGGTCGGTCTCCATCAGGTCATCGATCTCTGCCTCGATCGACGCGAGCGTGACCCACGGCGACGAGCTGTAGACCTCCTCGAGGATCTTCCGGCGGTCACGACGGTTGCCCCAGCTCAGCGACTTCGACGGGCGCCGCCAAAACTTGAACACGTCCTTCGCCGTGCTCTCCCACGTCTGCTGCGCGTACGAGTTCTCCGACGCGTCCCACGCATTCGTCGTCGCCATCGTGCGGCCGTCCATACCGGCCGCGCCGCGCCGCTGCGTCTCAGCGACCTTCAGCAGCTTGTTCGCCTTCGTGTACAGGCCTGCCTCGTCGTGGAGTGCGAATGAGATCGGGTTACCGAGACGAGAGTTCGCGGCCGCGGTGACGATGTCGATGCGGTTGTCCTCGCCCGGCAGTCGGATGAAGCCCTCTCGCACCAGCATGATGTCGGCGAGCGGGCCCATCTTGATCATCGACGTCAGCGGGCGATACACATTGTCGACCGCGTCAGCAGACGGCGCGGTGAGCTGGATGAGCGGCGTCGGTTGAGGCATCCCCATCGGCTCACCCGGCTGATACTCGTGCTCGAATCCGCAGTTGCAGCCCCAGTCAGCGCACGCGTAACCGTCACCGGCCCCGGCCCACCCGGCGAACAGTGACGGTCCGACCGCCTCGAGCGCCGCGATCGTCGCCGACCACGGCCCCTTGCCCGACTTCTGAGGGCCGACGATGAGCGACCGCCGGTGCATGAAGGCCTGCGCCTTCATCGGCCGGCGCGGCTGCCACTTCGCCGACGAGCGGACACGGTAGTGCTGCGCTGTGCAGTAGAACTGGTCGTCACTCATCACGAACGGGCGACCCTTGTCGAACCCGTCCGGGACCGAGCAGTGCGCCTGCACCCACGGATCCTGAACGTCGGCGAGAGTCGGGAAATCGACGATGAAGCCCTCAGCCTTCGCCATCGGGCACCGCTCGCATCCGCCGGCCACCACCGTTTGTCCGGGCGGCGCCGTGGCTCTGCCTCACCGCCTCCTGCTTCTGCTGCTGCTCTGGGTTGGTCGTCGCGTCGTCATCGACGATCAACCAGCCGTTCTCGCGGAGCCCTGCCGGTGTCATGCCGATCTGATCGGCGAGTCGCTGCGCCGCGGTGATCGTCGCGGCCGTCGCCTCCGGGTCCTCGGCGCGCACCAGCCACCGCACGTACATCGCGACAGCTCGGTGACGCCACGCCTCCTTGATCCACTGCCCCGCCTGCGGCGTCCGCCAGAGCGACGCCCACACCACGCCCTCGCGCTCGGTACCGTCCGGCAGAAAGTTCGACAGCGGAGGGAAGTCACCGGCGTAGCCGCCCACCGTGAGCTTCTTCGCGCGCACATCGCGGGCGTCCGACCGCGCCGACGTCGGCGACGGCGTCGGTCCAGAGCGATTACGGGCACCTCCGTGTCCAGCCATGACGAAACCACCTATCCGCCGGCATCTCGCCGACATCAATTGAGCGGCCCGGCATCTCGCCGAGCCAGCGTGAATCAGCGGCGCGTCCAGCGCACCGCTTGATAGACATCGAGACGGTCAGGAATCCACCGCAGGAGGTGCAACGCCGTCGCGATCACCGCGCCGTCGAGCACACACCGCATCACGCGGTTGCGGTTCCGAGCCCTATCCATCCCCCTCGACAGCAGATGCTCCGGCCGACCCGACCGGTAGCACTGCCGCTCCCACCACAAGACGGCCGCGACCAGCAGCGCCCACGCACGGCCAGCCGTCATCCGTCGTCGCCCATCAGTGCGAAGCCGACCGGCGTCGTGTCACTCGATAGCGCCGCATCGACGCCGTCCGAGTCGCCGTCATCCCAGCAGAGCTCGAGCGCGACGAGCTCGTGCCCGAACAGACGAACCGCGATCATCACGCCTGCGAGTCCTCCCGGTCCGCGCGCTCGTACGCCTCGAGCAACGGCCGCAGCCACCCGGCACCACGGTCCGACGAAGGCGAGTAACCGAGCATCCAGCCGAAGTACGTGTCGAGCGACTCCTCGACCAACGCGAACAGCTTCTCGGAGACGTCGTCGTACGGGTCCGCCGCGACGACGTCGCCGCAGTCACCGACCATCAGTAGGTCGTCACTCATCGTGTTCTCCGTTCGCGAGGTCGAGCAGGACGTCTGCGTGGCACGGCTGGTCGAGCGGACACCAGCAGGCCAGGTCGTGACCACGTAACTCAGCGAGCGCGCCCTTGATCGCGATCATCTGCACGTGCGGTCCGTACCACCACCACGCGGAGTCGGGGCCGTAGGTCAGATCGCATCGGAACGCCTCGACGGCATCGGCGAGCAGTTCCCGCACAGGCGGGTCGGCGCCCAACAGCTGGTACGCGACGCTGCGACGGTGCATCAGTTCGGCGGTGTACGGGTTGCCCCACTTGCTCGGCCTGCCCACGTAGATCGCACCGTCAGGCATCCGCCAGCCCCTGGTGCGCTTGCGCTGGATGCGCTTCGGGTCAGCCACGCCCACTACCTCCCGGATCGTCTTGAACCCTCCGCACCTTTTTCAGCCCTCCCCGGCGGCGTCGGTGCTTCGGCCTCGCCAGGGGGTGCCCCCCAGGTGTCCCCTGTTCGAACGATGTTCGAACGGTTCGAGTGTCCGATTTGACCGAGTCTGGGGTGGTGGTGTAGGCCGCGAGCGCGAGCTGGACGCGCCTGCCTTTGCGGCTGTTGCAGGAGCGGCACATCACCTCGAGCTCGCCGTCCCACGCTCCTCCTGCCTGCTGGTCGTGGACGTGGTCGGCGGTGAGGTCCGCCGAGCCGTGGGGTGCGCGTTCGAAGCCGGGGCACCAATCGCCGCGGGTGGCGCGGTGGGCGGCGACGGCGGCGGCGCGGCGTTGAATGTCGGGGCCGCGGTTGACCTTGGTGGGGGTAGTGCGGCGTTGATGCCTGTCGACCTGTGCCTGGTGCTTGGGGCAGCGGGGGCGGTCGCTGAGGGTCGGGCAGCCGGGCTCCGAGCAGACCCGCAACCGGGCGCGGCTCATGCTGACCCCTGAGACAACAGATCCCGCGCGCCCTGCTGCGGGCACGCGGGAACCAGCGCCCTCAGTATGCCCTGTGGATAACTCACCGTGCAACCGTCCTTCGACCTCGACGCGTCGGCTTCGCTCCCGGTCGTGCCGGGCACAGATCGTGGTGGCCCTGCGTCGGCGGATGCCACTCGCAGTCCATGCACCGGCCGTGCTCGCGTCTCTCCTGCGGCGTCAGCAGATGGCGTATCGGGTCCATCACTTCACCTGCCCAGTCATGCGTGGGAACCAGCGCTGCGCATCGAAGTCGGGGTGCTCGGTCCAGACCTGCGCGATCACAAGCAGCCCGGCCGCGAGCGGGTTGTCGGTCGGCGGGAGATTGCGCGCCTCGAGATGCTCGACGATGGGCACGCTCATCATGGCCAGCGCGTCCACGATCCGCCGATGCTTGGCCGGGTCCGGCATCGACTCAGCCGCCGCGGCTTCATCCTTCAGCCGTGCCTCGATGAACTCCACGATCGTGCTCATGCCGGCAGCTCCACCTTCTGCTCGCGGCGGCACGTGCCGTTGTAGGCGATCAGCGCTGCCGTCTGCGTGAGCTTCGGGATGCTGCCGTCCCATCCCCGCGCCTTGAGTTCATGCGCCCGCGCGACCAACTGCGACGGCGTCACGCTCGACAGCACATCGGCCAACCGTCCGGTGTGCACCTGGCCCCGGTAATCGAACAGCACCAACGCGAGGCCCTTGATGATGTTCGCCTTGCGTGCTTCCGGATCGGCCGGCCAGACGTCGCCGACGAACTCCAGAACATCGCGCAGCGTCTGCAGATCGCAGCGCCGGTACACGAACTCGAGAGCGCTGCAGCACTGCAGCGCGTTCTCGACTGGACTGTGGCTCACTCGGTACCCGAACTCGGTGCACACTGCCTCGATCGACGCGACGTCCTTGTCTCCGGCAGCGCGCCGCGCGTACCAGCGATCCCAGTTCGACAGCTTCTTGGTGGTGCGGTCGATGTCCCAGAACAGCGCCGCCTCCTGCTGGACAGTCAGCCCGCTGTGGACCGTGCACGGCAGCGCCATCGTGGGATCGAGAAGGCGTGCAGCGGCCATGCGGTGCTGGCCGTTGATGACCGCGTATCGCGGCTCGCTGGTCTCTCCACGGTCGGAGACCTCCAGCGTGCCGACCAGCCGCGGTTCCCACTTGACCGACATCGCCTTGGCGCGGTTCGGGTCGAGGTCGCGCTGGTACTCGGGGTCGGCGAACAGCTCGTCGACTGAGATCGCGGTGACGTAGGTGGCGGAGGGTGTGGTGGTCATCGGTTCCGTCCTTTCCAGACGATGAGGGTGGTCACGGCCGACCAGGCCGCGGAGGTGCAGGAGAACCAGGCGAAGAAGGCGGCGGTCATCGGTCGGCCCTGCCCGCGACGGGGTGCAGGCGCTTCGCGAGCCAGTCCCACTCACGCATCGCCCACGCGGGCTGTCCGTGCCAGTCCAGGCCGCACGCGTCCCGGGGCGGGTCGCAGAGCAAGCCGTGGCAGACGATGAGCGGCTCGGCCTGCCCTGCGGCGAGGCGCTCGATGGGCGAGACGTCGGGGTCGAGCGGCTGCGTCAGGTCGAGCTCGGCCGGGTAGTGGATCCGCATCGTCGGGTACCCGACGCCCTTGCTGGTGCGGCCACCGCACCACGGGCACAGCCCGGCCAGCTCTTGCCCGTCGCGAGCATCGCCCAGCAGCCGTGCGGCCGTCGTGATCACCGGATGCAGTCGCGCCTCGATCCACATGACGATCGGCTCGTCGTCAGAGCGGGTCGCCGCGTCAGCCTGCGGGAGGAGTCGAATCGCCAGACGCAGCCACGGTCGAGGGTCGGCCGACGCCGCTCTGGCCGGCAGCCAGATCTCGGGGCGGTACTGCGGGAGCACATGCGTCATCTCTCGGACGATCCACTCCGCGACCGATGCGATCTGCGACAGGACGTCGAGGACCGACACGTCGGCCGGCGTCGGCCGCGCCACGCCACGCAGACCGCGCCGCTCGATCTCGCGGACGCGCAGCATCCGCGATGCCCGCCGCTGATCGTGCTGGACCCACCGGCGCGGGGTGCCTCGCTCGCGGAGCGCACCGACGTACGGCCACGCCGCCGCGAGGTACTCGAGGTCACGGCGAGCGTCGCGGGCCTTCGCCGCCAGGCGCCGCTGGTAGTCGATCGAGGCGTCGACGGGTCGGCGGACGACCGCGGGTGCGGGTGCGGTGCTCATTCGGCACCACCCTCGCACTCGTACGAAGCGGCGAGGAACTCGACGAGCCGCACGAAGCTCGGGCCCACTGCTCGCGAGACCAGGTACTGCTCGCCGAGCGAGTTCACCTGGCACACTCGAGCAGTCCACTGACCTGAGCTGCGGTCCTTGCGGATGGTGATCTTCTTCTTCACGGGTAGTACTAACCCTTCGATCGGCGAGCACGACGGCCGCCACGGCGGCCTCGGCTACGTGAGGAACTGTCACGGTGAGGAGGTGGTAGAGATTCGCTACCCGTCCCGACCCGACCCGACCCGTCCCGACCAGACACGACAGATCCTGGACCCTTCGTATCTGTCAGATCAGGTTGATTTCTGTCTGGTCCTGGGGTGTCTCGTCCGTCTGTGTCGGCCGGGGCCGGGGAGCTGGCGCCTGCGGCAGCCGTGCTCGGTGAGGCCGCGCCTGCGGCTGCAGGCCTCTGTGTCTCAGTGGGCGCGCCGGTGGCTGCTGCTCGCGGTCCCGGTGGCGCGCCTGCGGCTGCTGCCTTGCCCGGGGACTGGGGATCTCCGGTGTGGAGATCGGGTTGAGACGGCATCCCCGGCGCTGCGCCTGTGGCTGCTGCGCCCGACGTCGGCATCGCGCCTGCGGCTGCGTGCTCTGACGTGTCGCCCGCGGGCTGCGGGTCGTCCTGGGATGCGGGGGTGGTGTCCGGCTGGCTGCCGGGCACACGGACGAGATACTTTGCCATGTCGGCCGGTGGGGTCGCGGTCGGGACTGGTAGACCGTTCTTGGCGCGCCAGCGGTTCTCGGCGAGCCACGCGACGGTGGTCGTGGAGTAGAGCGGTTCTGTCGGGGCGTCGAGCAGCTCCTCGACACCGGTCGGGAGCGACCCGTCCTGGCGCGAGGAATTGCACGTCTTGCAGCAGACGACGTACGTGTCAACGGTGGCCGGCTCTCCCGGCTCCAGATGGTCGTACGTGCCAGCCCGACCGGATTTCCGGTCGAGCCAATCGACGACCTTCCCGCACCACCGGCAGGCGTCTCCATCTCGGAGGCGCACCGGTACGACGAGGGCGGGTCGGTTCGCGTCCGCCTTGCGCTGACGCTCCCAGTCGATGTCCTTCTTCAGCCGCAGGTGTAGGAAATCCGGCTCGTCGTCGACGAGCTTGTACACCTTGACGCCGTCGCCATACTCGCGCTCGGTCATCAGCCCGGCGAACACGCAGACGTCGATCATCGTCTGAGCCCGGGTCGGTCCTGCGATCATGACCGCGGTCCCTCGAGTGATGACGTAGTCCGTCAGGTGCGCCGCAGCCTGGGTCGAGCACCGGGCAAAGAAGCCGAACACCTCGTTGAGGAGACGATCGTCGAGCTCCGGATGCTCCAGCACGTTCATCGGCAGGGGATGAAACGCCGACGTGTCTCCATAGCGTGCCCACACAGGCAGATGCCTCTCTTCTTTGACGACTAAACCGGAACACTCGCAGGCAGGGGGCGCTCTCGCGCGGCCGCGGTCGCTCACCGGGACACAAACCAGACGACGGTGCAAATGACCGCGAGGACCGCGACGTCGTACGCCACGTCACGCAGCCAGCCGCGCCACACCAACGGCAACCGGCCCATCACGCCTCCCCGTCGAGGGCGCGGCGGATTCGGCGGTGCGCGAACTCGACGCCGTTGTAGAAGGTGTCAGGGCCGCCGACGCGGCGCTCCCCGAGTGATTCCAGCCATGCGTCATGCGCTGCGTCATCGGCCGAGTCCAGATCGAAGCGGTGGGCGTGGACGCGCTCGTTCGCTTCCTGCACCCGCTCGACAGTGGCGCGCAGATTGTCACGCCCGACCTCGGCGTTGTGGAGGTTCCTGGACAGCTTCGCCCAGTCCCCCTCGCGGAGCTTCTCCAACTCGGCCTGCGTGCGAAGAAGAGTGTCTCCGATCGAGTCGAACTGGCCGAGCGCGGCGTACAGGATCGCGGCGACGCCGTGATTGTTGTGCTCGACGTGCCATTCGGCCCACTTGCGGAGCTCCTCATCGGACACGCCGACCTGGACCTTGATGGTCTCGCTCACGTTGCGCTATCCGTCCAGTCGCACGGACGTGATGTTGACGTCCTCGTAGTGGCAGATCGTGGCGTAGATCGGCGCGCCGTTCTCGTCGACGTCGACCGGGGTGTACGAGGTGAACGCGGCCGTCGCACCGTTCGGAGTCGGGCACTGCTCGACGCCGGGTGCGGTGTAGCCGGTGTCGTCGTCATCGGCGATGGCGTGGGTCGCCCATCCGTCGTCGTTGACGGTGGTGATTGCGGCCGGCTGCGTGTCGGGGTCGTCCGCGGCGGCGAGTCCCGCGCCCAAGGTGGTGGCGGCGAGTGCGGCGAGTGCGGCGAGTGCGGCGATGGTCGTGCGGATCATGGGAATCTCCTGGCGGCGGAAGGGTCGGTGCGAGCGGGAGTCAGTCATGGTTCAGCTCCTCGTCCCACCAGCGCTCAGCGGCGGCGATCGCGGGGTCGCGGGGTTCGTCAGTGGGCATGGTCAGTCCCCTTCGTTCGTGAAGTGCGGTGTGCGGCAGCGCGGATCGTCGCAGTCGTGGCGGAAGTCCTGCCGGGCGTTGAACGACACGTCAGCGGAGCCGTCGTAGCAGGAGTAGCGATGCCCGACGTCGAGGGTGCAGTGCGCGTCAGAGGGTCCGGGGTCGCCGCAGTGTCCCAGCGGCCACGTCGGAGCGACGGGGTCAGTGCCGGTCATCGCGCACCTCGCTCGGCTCGGAAGTGCCAGCACGACGGGTGCTCCTGGCACGCGTCGAATGTCGCGTCGCGGTCGATCTTCGCCATTGCCTCGCCGAGGTCAGCCATGAGGCCGATGGGGATTCCAGCGGCGGTCGTCGTGCAGTGCAGCTCGATCACCTCAGTCACGGTTCTCACCCGCCACGGCCGCTTTGTCGAAGCCTCCGTCGATCAGTGCCTGCGCGAGTATGCGCGGGTCGGCGTCCCCGGTAACGAGGTCGAGCATCAGCTGGTTCGCGGCGTCGATGACCTTCTGCGCGGACCGCTGCCAGGCCGTCTCGACGGCCACGAAGCCGGTAGCCGTGGGCTTCCGCAGAATCTCTGCAAGGACGTGGTCGACGGCGGCGGCGATTCCCTCGTCCCACGGTGTCGAGTCGGGAGAGAGGGGCGGGCAGCCGGCGGCGACTACCGCGGCGGTGTACGCCTCGGAGGCGCCGTCGTAGAGATTCTGGCGGGTCTCATTGGTGCTCATTGCGGGTGATGTCCTTCCGAGTGTGCGGGCGTGATGTTGTTTGCGGCCATCAGGGTCTCGACCTCTTTGGTGAGGTGTCGGAGTCGAGACAGCAGAGCGGTGAGGATGTGGTCGGCGGCGGCGCCGGCTGATTTGGCGCGCTCGGCGTTGCGGATCTCGACGCCGTCTGTGACGACTGCCGGGCTGGCCGGGTTCGACATGACCGCCTGCGCTGCGATGTGGAGCCGCAGGTCCGCCGAGCGGCGCTGCGCGCACGTGGGGCACGGGCACTCGACGGTGGCCTTGCGTTCTTCGGCGACGTCGAGGATTCCGAAGCGCGAGTTCGGGAGCCCGAGGACGCGGTAGGTGACCGTCGCCGGATCGAACTCGCACAGCAGCTCCTTCTGCCCGTTGCGGCGGGTGACGAAGCGGAGGTCGAAGGTCTGGTTGATCATGCTGCTGTCTCCTCGCGGTGGGTCTCTCGGCGGATGATGACGCCGCTCGGGATCGGGCCGACGATGACCGTGTCGCCGGGCCACCACTGGTCGGCGGGGATCGTCCAGACGTCGCGGCCGAGCGAGTCGAACCCGGCGTGTACGAGGCGGATCGGCTGGCCGGCCGGGATGATGGTGCGGTTGCCGTCCGGGTCGAGACCGCTGGGCAACTGCGCGTGCGCTGCGGTGATACGGCGGCACCAGGTCGGCTGCCCGGTCATCGGTTTGGGGTCAGCGTCGTTGCGGACGGGGCCAGGGCGGCGCCGGTCTGCGTCGCGGGCGACCATGAGGTTGCTCATTGCGTGAGCCTTTCGTGTGGGTGTCGGAGATGTCGAAGATGGAGGCCTGGCCGGGGATCTCCGGCGGCGGTGCGGTCGACTGGTCGCGGCCGAGGAACCGGCAGATCTGGATGCGTCGCTCGAGCGGGAGCGAGAACCACCAGAGGTCCGGGTCCGGGTGACCGGTCACGTCTCGTCGGGCACGAACTGGAACTGTTCGCGCCAGGCCAGCAGCCAGTCCCGCTGCGCAGCCTTCGACAGGTCCGAGTACCGCTCGGGGTGCGCGGCGCCGATGAAGTCCTCGCCGCACCGGACGACGACCATCGCGGCCTCGTCGTCGGCGACCGACGCGATGAGGTTCGAGCCGTAGGCCTTCGCGGCGGCGGTGAAGCGGGTGATGAGATCCGGTGAGATTCCGAACGACTCGACCGACCCCTCGACGGCGAGTTCGCGGGAGATCATGCGCGGGACGTTCGGGGCGTGATCGTGCGGCGGGAGCATCGGGAGTTCGAGCGTCTCGCCGGGGATCATCCCGGAAACGTCGGCGAAGTGGACGTAGAAGACCGGTGCGAGGTCGGGTTCGGCGTCCGGGTCGGGCGCGGTGGACTCTGCGACCACGGTGAGGCCGGGACGTTCGAGCTGTTCGTAGTCCGGGCGGTCCCCGTCTGCAGTGTCGTCGGTGTTCTCGACGGGGTGCATCTCGACGACGAGGCGCAGCTGCAGAAGCGCCTGGGTGTCGACGTCGTCCTTTTTCTTCACCTTGAACACGGCGAGGACCTTGGCGACGTCGGCCGGCGACAGGTCGATGTGCCGGGCGTGGGGGTCCGAGGTCTCGTCGGCGGGGACGATGACGGCGACCCGCGCAGCTGCGGCCGAGTAGCCGTCTGATGCGGTGACGGTGATCGCGGCCGGGTCGAGGTGGCAGCGGAGGCGGTAGGCGTGCGCGTGCTCGGCGCGCTTGGATGCGTGCGGCAGGACTGCGCCGAACGCGCGGAGCATGTCCTCGGTGCCGACCGTGACGGACAGGATTGTGGCGGAGAGGTCGGCGCTCATGCGGCCACCACCGGTCGGACGGTGTACGCGCGGCTGCGGTTGAGGTGATGGATGCCTGCGCCGGGCTGGTGGGTGCGGGCCTCGCGGTATTCGCGGTTCCACAGTCGGATCTGACGCTCCCAGGCGAGGTCCTCGAGCTGGGTCCAGTCGCCGCCCATGCGGGCGCGACGGTTGCGGGATTCTGCGGTCTGGCCACCGACGAGGGGGTGGCGGGTGCGCATCATTCGTCATCACCTGCTGCGGTCGCGGCGAGGATCGTGACGTTGAAGGCGTCGAGCATCGCCTGCTCGATGGTGGAGAACGTGTACCCCATGTCGCGGAGGAGGTCGGCGTACCTGGCCGCTTCGCGTGCGGCGAGGAGGCCGATGCCGGGTGCGCCCTTCGGTCCGCGGGTGAACCAGATGTCGGCGTTGTCGAAGGCGCGGCCGATGGCGGCGGTCCAGGTGAAGGTCAGCGGCGACACGTTGGTCAGCCAGTCGTCGATCGCGGCGGGGAAGTCGTCGTAGTCGATGTCCTGGAACGTGTCGAGCTTCCCGAAGTCGATCCACCAGCCGTCGTCGGGGTCACCGAAGGTGAGCATCCGGCCGACTGCCTTCTCGCGCACCGTGTCGGGTGCCTCCGTGACGAAGCGGCGCCGGACCTGGGTCGCGGCGTACACGGCCTCACGCTCGAGTTCCGCAGCCTCTCGCCGCCGCACAGTCTCTTCGTGGTCGACGTCGTCCGACGATCCGCCGTCCCGACTCCGGTCGGGCGCGGGGGCGTCGGAGTCGTGGTCAGCGGTCGGGGTCGAGGTCTCGGCCGCCGGCTTCTCCGGATTGATTCGGTACTGGACCAGCGTCACGTTCGGTGCGCCTTTGCCTACGAGGATGTACGCGAGCTCGCGCTCCTCGTCGGTGAGTGCCTCGTACGCTTGCGCGTCCCAGGTGCGGTTCATCCGGAACTGGACGCGGACCTCGTCGACGCCGTGCTCCTCGGCGACCTGCCGATATCCTCCGCCGACGCTGGGGATCTGGCGGACTCCGAGCGACTTGGCTTCCTTGGTCTGCTTCGCGACGCGGACGGCGTTGGCCGCGCGGATGGTGACCCGCTCCTTCTCCATCTCCCAGTTGGCGGTACCGAGTGCCGCCTCGAGGTCGTCGCGGTAGTCGGGGTGGTTGGCGATGAACTCGGCGTCGGCGAGGGTGACGGCGTGGGTGTGGATCTTCTCGCGCAGTTCCTCGGGCAGGCCGGCGACCTTCACGCGCTGGCGGACCTTCGTCTTGGACATGCCGGTGCGGGCGGCGATGTTCGCGACGGACTCGCCGAGGTCGAGCATCGCCTGGACGCCCGCGGCCTCCTCGGCCGCGGAGAGCGGTTCGCGCTCGCGGGCGGTGGCGAGCATGGCGCCGATCTGGTCGGCTGGGTCGGTGAGGTCCTCGCGGAGCACGCACGGCAGGTCGTCGAGGCCGAGCTGCTTGGCGGCCGCGTAACGGCGGTGGCCGTCGATCACGATCCACGTGTCGTCGGCGCCGGACGGGTGCGGTGCGATCGTGATGGCCTGCAGGACGCCCTGGGCCTTGATCGACGCGGCGAGGGTTTCGACGGACTCGGCGTCGCGGCGCGGGTTGTCGGGGTGCGGGTGGATGCGGTCGAGGGCGACCTGATTACTGCTCGGCACTGTGAGCCTTCTTTCCGTGGCAGGTACGGGAGTGGAGGGTGAACAGGAGCTCGCCGTCCGCGAGAGCGGCAGCGAGGTCGGTGCCCGTCAGAGCGCGGCCGTACATGACGCGCTTGCGGGTCGCCGGGTCGAGGGTGGGGACGCGCTTGACGGTCCCCGCGTCATCGGGCGAGTAGTCGACGCACAGCCAGCCGCCCTCACGGACGCTCGAGCGCCACCAGCGGATCGGCTGGCCGCACGTCTTGCACTTGGTCGCGTTGACGCTCACGTGACCGCCCCCGTCTCGGTGGGGTGCAGGATCACGTGGGTCAGGAGGTCACCGATCGCGGCCAACGTCGCGTTGAGCGTCCCGGCCGGGGAGTCGAACGCGGCCCGCGGCAGCGGTCCCGCCGTGCCGATCAGCACGTCCCCGCCGTTCTCCGGCCATGCCGCCGCGGTGACGATGATCTGCCCAGCACTCGATTCGGCCGGCGCGCACGGGAGCGGGGTGCCCTCGCCGTCGCAGAACCTCACGTCGAGCTTGCGGCGGCGACGCGCCAGCAGCCGGTGCGCCGCGTCGACGCGACGTGCTGCGAGCGCAAGCTCACCGAGCTGCGCGGACTCCACTGCGGCGCGGCGGGCCGACAGATCCGTCACCGTCGCCGTCATCGCGCACCGCCTTCGGTGCCGTGAGCGGTGGCCGGCTTCGTCGGCCGCGCATCCCCGCGCGGCCGACGATCGGCCTCCCCTACGCTCGAATCGCCACAACCCGAACAAGGAGAAGATTCATGGCATCGATTGTTTTCAACGGGATCACCTACGAACAGGTGGAACCTGCCGTCTTCGAGGCCGCGCGCGAGCTCGTCGAGGCCATCAGTAACGGGCAGGGAACTGGTGCCCTGATCTCCCTCACTGGTCCCGGGGACGCTGGAGTCGATACCTGGCATCGCATCTACTTCACGCCGGGCGCCCCGATCACCTTCATCGAATGATGGGCGGGAGGCCGTAGCTGCGTAGTGGGCGGCGAGGTCAGCGGCGCGGCAGATGACACCGTTCGCGCCGCCGGCCGCGGCGCTGACGAGCCCCTGCAGCGAAGCGACGACCGAACGACGGGTGATCCGTGTCTTGGTCATCGCGCACCACCAGCAGGGGCAGCCACGCCTCGGGCGGTGGCGCGGCGGAGCTGCGCGCGCCGACGGCGGCGAGCCGCGGCGCGGGCCTTCTGCTTGCGCGCCTTGGCGCGGTGCGTAGGCCACCAGTCACCCGACTGCCGGGCGCGGTGATGCGGCACGCGGTCCGCGACGTCGTCGGCCGACTCGGTCGGCATCCAGTACGCGAAGGCGACGAGGCCGATCAGGCACAGTACGAACGTGGTCGGGGTGATCGAATCCAGGATGGGGAGCATGGCAGCTGTCCTCCGAATGGGTGAATCGAGAAATGGAAGCGGGCTGGACTGACGCCCCGTCAGGGCGTGATGTCCGTTTGGTGACATACGATCCGGCGATGACGAACCGCAGGAAGTCCGCGTTGGCTGGAATCTGTTTGGCGATCACCGCATTCGGGATCGCAGGGTGCAGCAACAGCGAAGGGATCGAGCCAGCCGTTACGACTGCCGACACTTCGACGACGTTCTGCGAGGTTCAGGACGACGACTGGTCGGCGAACTTCTACATCGAGCCAGGCCCCCTCGGTTGCAGTGGATTCGGCGACGCGGTCACGTTCTCGGCGGCGACCGCCCTCGACCGGCAGTGCGATATCGGGGCTGAACAAGCGGTCTACGCCCTCGCGTACGACGCGAACAGTCGAATGGCCGCACTGGGCCGCTGCGTGAACACCAGCGGCAGCAACGTCCCGACGTCGCCTACCCCGTAGCCGCTGCATCAGGCGCCAGCTCGGAGAACTTCGTCACCGAGGAGCACCGCTACCGGGACTCGGAGGTACTCCGCTATCGCAGCGACCTCCTCGACGGTGAAGGGCACGTACCCGTTCAGTCGGCGACTCAGGGACGCCTGAGTCCACCCGAGCGACGTCGCCAGTCGGGTCTGCGAGGCCTTACTCCGTGCCATCTCGGCCCGAACGTTCCGCTGAACAGCTCCACTTACGCGCTGAGCTAATGACTCGCTGTGCATGGCACCTAGTACTACGCGCTGAGCTAATGACTGTCAAGCATGTAATTCAAACGCGGAGTGCCCTAGTTGGCTGAACGCCGTTGCCGACTATTCGCTGTGCGAGTAATGTCCTGCGCATGACGACATTTCAGGTAGTAGACGGACACCGGGACGAGTCACGATCAGAAGCTGCTGCGCGTCGCCTTCGTGGAGCACTTGCCGAGCTGCGCATCTCGATCAGCGAAGTAGCGCGGCGCATCGACATGACCCAAGGCGCACTCTCCCGCCGCATGACCGGTCACGTGGAGTTCACCCTCGACCTGATTGACCAGATCTGCGAGGCGACCGGGATTTCGTTCACGTACATCACGACCGGCATCAAAGAAACCCCCGCCAGCCCTGACGGGCCGGACGGGGGTCTCTCTGGCAGTGCCCCCAGTAGGGCTCGAACCTACGACCTGCGGATTAAAAGTCCGTAGCTCTACCAACTGAGCTATAGGGGCGTCGCGTGCGGTGCACGACTTGTGGCAGTCTACCGAACCGCCGACCGACGCTCCGGCACGACCTCTCGTGTCAGACGGTCAACGACTGGCGCTCGACCGAACGGACGGCCGCCGTGAACTCCGGAATGAACTTCTCCGCGCCCAGCACACAGCACGCATGGCCACCGGCGACATCGAAACGCTGAGCGCCCGGGATGCCGTCGACGAGCAGTTGCTGCCGTTCGGGTTGCACCACCTTGTCGAACGTCGAGACCACCACCGAGGTCGGCACATCGATCTCACCGAGCCAATCGCGCGAATCGAATCGGGCCATCGCCTCGGCGAACACGCCCTGCAGACCGAGTCTCGTGGAGGTGACCTGTGCCAGACCCCATTTGACCGGATGAGCGGTCGGGTCGTCGAGGATCCGTTCCGACGGAGTGGGGAGAACCTTTTCGACGACGCTCAGCGCCTTGCCGAGACGCTGCTCGAGCGCCAGCCGAGCGGGATCGATGCTGGAGAAGTACGGGCCGGTCGAACAGAGGACGAGCCCGGCCACCCGGTCGGGGCTGCGGCGCCAGGCGAGCTGTGCGATGCCTCCGCCCATGGAGAATCCCGCGGCGATGAACGAGTCGATCCCGAGGCTGTCGGCGACGGCGACCACGTCGTCCGCGCAGTCGTCGAGTGAGAACGTGTCGGACTCGATCCCGCGACCGTGCAGACGGTGGTCCATGGTGATGACGCGGAAGTCGCGTTCCAGGAGCGGGATCACCGGATACCAGCAGAGCAGTCCGGTGGTGCTGACCGAGTGAAGCAGAAAGACGGCCGGACCGTCGCGCCGCCCGGAGTCGGTGACGAAGGTCTCCCCGCGTCCCGGAAGCTCGAGCCGCCGGCCCGACGGGACCCCGGTGACCGGATGGGGACGCATGGCGTGACCGATGCCGCGGCGCATGGTGGCGAGACGACTGCTCAGTGCTGGCATCCCTCCAAAATACACCCGCCCGAGAGGGTCGTCCCTGCTCACAAGCTCCTCTTAGACAAATATGAGAATCCATCTCGTGCGGGCAGCGCGCATCTGACATACTCCGCGACGTGATTCCGATTGACCGCCCGAAGCTCGAGGGCTCCATCGCCGTCGGCGACAAGCGACGCCGACGCATCGGCTTCTCCGAGTTCGGCTCCCCCGGCGGCCCGGCCGTCGTGTGGCTGCACGGCACCCCCGGAGCCCGACGGCAGATCCCGACCGAGGCGCGCGAATACGCCGAGACGCGCGGCTTCCGCCTGATCGGGCTCGACCGGCCGGGCGTCGGGTCGTCGACGCCTCACCGGTACGAGTCGATCGCCGACTTCACGCTCGACTTCCAGACCGTCCTGAACACCCTCGGCGTCGACCGCTTCTCGGTGATCGGACTCTCCGGCGGCGGCCCGTACTCACTCGCCGTGTCGCGCTTCCTGCCCGACCGCGTGGTGTCGACCGGGATCGTCGGCGGTGTGGCTCCGGTCAACGGACCCGACGGGATCCGCGGCGGCGCCGTGGACCTCGCACAATTCGCCGTTCCGTTGCTCAATGTGGCCGGCCGACCGATCGGGTCGGTGCTGAGCACGGTCCTGGGCTTCGCGCGGCCCATCGCCGACCCGGCGATCAGCCTCTACGGCCGCCTCTCCCCCGAGGCCGACCGGGAACTGCTCTCACGCCCGGAGTTCCGGGCGATGTTCCTCGACGACCTGCTGCACGGCGGCAGCCGCCGCATGGAGGCTCCGTTCGCCGACCTGCAATTATTCGTCCGCGACTGGGGATTCCGGATCTCCGACGTGGACGCCTATGTGCACTGGTGGCACGGCGACGCCGACAACATCATCCCGTTCGCCCACGGCGAGCACATGGTGAAACTGCTCCCGCACGCCGAACTCCATCCGCTGGCCGGCCAGAGCCACATCAGCGGCCTCGGCCACAGCATCGAGATGCTCGACATCCTGCTCGCCGCCTGGGATCGGCCGGCGGCGGGAAGCGGCGACGCCGGCCGCTAACCGGTCCCGGTGGTCGCCAACCCGGCAGCCAGACCCAGAATCAGTGCCAGCACCAGCACTTCGGTGCCGGCCCGGACGATGGACTCCCGCTCGCTCACTCCGTGCCGTCGTGCGCGCGGCAGCCACGACCGCCGGTGCCACCACGCCAGCGCCAGCGCCACCGCCAGCAGAACCGCCTTCGCCACGAGGATCCGGCCGTAGCCGGTCTCCCACAGCTGCGGACCCACACCGAGCTGCACCGCCGCGGCGACCACCCCGGTGACGGTCAACGCGCCTACCGCGGGCATCGCCCATCGGGAGAACTCCGGAAGCGTCCGGGCCCAGCCGCCTTTCCCGCGCACCGTGACGACCAGCGCGGCGAGCGTGCCGGCCCACCAGGCCGCACAGATCGAATGCACGGCGAGGAACACCGGGGTCCAGACCGACTCACCGCCGTGGCCGGTGACCGAGACCGCCAGCACGCCGAGGCCCGCGATCACGGAGACCAAGAGCACCGGCGGCTCCGCCCGGAGCGCGGCATAACCCCAGCCCAGGACGGCCAGCGATCCCACGGCGCCGACCAGCACCGGCAAGCCGGTCTGCACGCCGGTCGTCAGATCACCGACACCCACCTCGAACGGCGAGACCCCGATGCGGTCGGCCACCTGCAGCCATCCGCCGATGACGCTGGCGACTCCCCACATCGCCCCGGCGCCGACGATCACCCGGACCGAGGGCTCCGCGCCGATCAGCGGCAGTGCACCGAGGCCGAGCAGCAGCGAGAGCGAACCGATCGTCACCGCGCCGGCCCACGCCGCCGGCTCGGGTGCGGCCAGCGCCTGGCAGATCGCCACGCCCACCACCGCCAGAGCCGCCGCGGCGATGGCGAATCCGGCGCGCAGTCGCACCGTCTCGGCTCCGGGCATGCGGGTCAGCGTCGGCGACGGGCCAGCAGCAGCGCCAGCACACCGGCTACGACGATCACCACGACCACACCGCCGACGATGAACGGCCACACCTTCACACCGTTATCGGTCTCCGGCTGCCAGTCGTCGGCGACGGCGCCGGGGGTGCCGTTGCCCGCAGCCGTCAATTCGAAGGTCACCTGGCCCTCCACCGGGTGGCCGTCGGCCGACGTCACGCGGTAGTTGACCTTGTACTCACCGGCCGGCCCCAGTCCGTGCAGGGCAACGGATATGTCGCGACCGTCGACCGTGGGCTCGCCCTGCTGCCAGAAGTGTCCGTCGGGGCCGACCACCTTGAGCACCGCGTACGAGGACTTCAGGTTCTCGTTGAAGGTCAGCGTCACCCGTTCGGGAGCCGTCGCGACCTTGGCCCCCTGCTCGGGGTCGGAGCCGACCAGCGCCGAATGCGCCGACGCCGGGCCCGCCACCAGCCCCACCAGGAGAGCGGCGGTGGCCGCGAGGACCGCGAAGACAGAAGAACGTGCGAGGAACCTGGACATGCGCAGAACACCTGACCTTGAAGACGTTACGGACACAGACGAGGCGGCCCGCGCCGACTCCCCTCCATCGTGGCACGCAGCGACGCATTAGCCTGAAGGAGTGTCGGTCTACTCACACGGTTTCGCCCGTCTCGCCGCTGCCGTCCCGCAGGTCGCCCTGGCCGACCCGCGTCAGAACGCCTCGCGCACCGTCGAACTGATCCAGCAGGCCCATCGGGAGTCGGTGGCCGTCGTCGCCTTCCCCGAGCTGGGCCTCTGCGGCTACAGCGTCGACGACCTCGTCCAGCAGGATGCATTGCTCGACGAGGTGGAGGCCGCGCTGGCCGCCGTGGTGGCCGCGACCGCTGAGACGACGCCCGTGGTGATCGTCGGCGCTCCGCTGCGGGTGGACGACGCCCTGTACAACTGCGCGATCGTGATCCACGGCGGCCGCGTGCTCGGCGTCGCACCGAAGTCGTACCTGCCCAACTACCGCGAGTTCTACGAGCAGCGCTACTTCGCCGCCGCACGCGACGCGGTCCGCGACACCGCCGTCATCGGCGGACAGCGCGTGCCGTTCGGCGCCGACCTGATCTTCGAAGCAGACGACCTGCCCGGCCTGCGAATCCACGTGGAGGTGTGCGAGGACGGATGGGTGCCGATCCCACCGAGCACCTGGGCCTCGTTCGCCGGGGCCACCGTACTGGTCAACCTCTCGGGCAGCCCGGTCACGGTGGGCAAGCAGGCGTACCGGCGGTCGCTGGTGACCGGCCACTCGGCGCGCTGCATCGCCGCGCAGGTCTACGTCTCGGCCGGCTTCGGCGAGTCGACCACGGACCTGGCCTGGGACGGCGACGCACTGATCGCCGAGAACGGCACCCTGCTGGCGCGCACCGCGGGCTTCTCGATGGAACCGCAGCTGATAGTCAGCGATGTGGACCTCGACCGGCTGCGGCAGGAGCGGTCCCGGATGATCTCCCTGCGCGACCAGGTGGGCGATTTCGCCGAACGCTCGCGAGCGATGCGCCGCATCTCGTTCGACCTCGACGTCCCCGAGACCACCGGGGCTCTGCGCAGGACGGTCGCGCGTTTCCCGTTCGTTCCCGCCGACGCCGCCGACCGAGACGAGCGGTGCCACGACGTGCTGAACATCCAGGTGCAGGGGCTCGTCGCGCGGCTGCGCTCCACCGGAATCGACAAGGTGGTCATCGGCGTCTCCGGCGGTCTCGACTCCACCCTCGCGTTGCTCGTCGCCATCCAGGCCTTCGACGCGATGGGATTGCCGCGCACCAACATCCACGCGTACACGATGCCCGGCTTCGCCACCGGCGGCGCCACCCTGGCGCGCAGCCACGTCCTCATGGACTCGCTCGGCGTCACCGGCAACGAACTCGACATCCGGCCGTCATGCATGCAGATGCTCGCCGACCTGAAGCATCCGTTCGCCGACGGGGAACCGGTCTACGACGTCACCTTCGAAAACGTCCAAGCAGGAGAGCGCACCTCCCACCTCTTCCGGCTGGCCAACCACCTCGGCGGGATCGTGCTGGGCACCGGCGACCTGTCGGAGCTGGCGCTAGGCTGGTGCACCTACGGGGTCGGCGACCAGATGTCGCATTACAACGTCATCGGCAGCGTCCCCAAGACGCTGATCCAGCATCTCATCCGCTGGAAGATCAGCACCGCCCGCTACGGACCCGAGACCGTCAGCACCCTGCAGGAGATCCTCTCCGACGTGATCTCACCGGAGCTCGTGCCCGCCGACGCCGAGGGCAACATCCAGAGCACCGAGGACCACGTCGGCCCGTACGAGCTGCACGACTTCTTCCTCTACTACCTCACGCGGTTCGGCTACCGGCCCAGCAAGATCGCCTACCTCGCCCGGCAGGCGTGGGGCGACCGGAGCCGCGGCGCGTGGTCGGATCTGATGCGCGACGACGAACGCAACGAGTACGACGAGGCCACCATCGACAAGTGGCTGACGGTCTTCTTGAAGCGGTTCATGTCGAGCCAGTTCAAGCGCACCGCGATGCCGAACGGCCCGAAGATCGGGTCGGGTGGATCGCTCTCGCCGCGCGGCGACTGGCGGTCGCCGTCCGACGCACCGTCGTCGTCCTGGCTGCGCGAACTGCACCCGGACTGACCCCGGTCGGGGTCTAACCTGGCAGCATGTCCGATTCACAGCGCAACCCCCTCGGCCCGCTCGCTGCCTTCGCCGGTCTCTGGCGAGGTACCGGCGCCGGACACTATGCGACGATCGACAGCTTCACCTACGACGAGGAGATCGAGCTGTCGCCGAGCGGACGGCCCTTCCTGTTCTATCGATCGCGCACGCGCGCACCGGGCGGCGGCCGCCCGATGCACACCGAGACCGGCTTCCTGCGTCTGGCGGGCAAGCAGCACGCGGAACTGTTGGTGGCGCAGCCGACCGGCTTCGTGGAACTCCAGCGCGCCCCCGCTCACCACGCCGTTCTCGAGTTCGCCCAGCACACTCTGGGCGTCTCCCCCGACGCGAAACAGGTGCACGCGGTGAAACGCCGTTTCGAACTCGCCGGCGACACCCTCACGTACGACCTGTGGATGGCCTACGCCGACGTCCCCGTCTCGCACCATCTGCACGCCGAGCTCCACCGAGCCTGAGGCGGCGCCGACGCCGGTTCGGGTTCGCCGACGAACTCGACGTACGCCTGGAGCCCCCGGAACAGCAGAACGCCCGCCCCGCATCAGCGGGACGGGCGTCCTGAGTCGTCAGACTAGATCACTTGATGATCTTGGTGACGCGGCCGGCACCGACGGTGCGGCCACCCTCGCGGATAGCGAAGCGCAGGCCCTCGTCCATGGCGACCGGCTGGATGAGCTTGACAGTCATCTCGGTGTTGTCGCCCGGCATGACCATCTCGGTGCCCTCGGGGAGGGTCACGACGCCGGTCACGTCCGTGGTGCGGAAATAGAACTGCGGACGGTAGTTGTTGAAGAACGGGGTGTGACGGCCGCCCTCGTCCTTCGACAGGATGTACGCCTGGCCCTCGAACTCGGTGTGCGGAGTCGTGGTGCCCGGCTTGACGATGACCTGACCGCGCTCGACGTCCTCACGCTTGAGGCCGCGGAGCAGCAGACCCGCGTTGTCGCCGGCCTGAGCCGAATCGAGCAGCTTGTGGAACATCTCGATACCGGTGACGGTGGTCTTGGTGCTCTTCTCGCGGATGCCGACGATCTCGACTTCCTCGTTCACGTTGACCTCGCCGCGCTCCACGCGACCGGTGACGACGGTGCCGCGACCGGTGATGGTGAAGACGTCCTCGACGGGCATCAGGAACGGCTTGTCGGTCTCACGGACCGGGTCCGGGATCGACTCGTCGACAGCGGCCATCAGGTCCTGGATGGACTTGACCCACTTCTCCTCGCCCTCGAGCGCCTTCAGCGCCGAGATCGGGACCACCGGAGCGTCCTCGTCGAACTCCTGGGCGGCCAGCAGTTCGCGGACCTCCATCTCGACGAGCTCCATGATCTCCTCGTCGTCGACCATGTCGGCCTTGTTCAGTGCGACGAGGATGTAGGGGACGCCGACCTGGCGAGCCAGCAGCACGTGCTCGCGGGTCTGCGGCATCGGGCCGTCGGTGGCAGCCACGACCAGGATCGCGCCGTCCATCTGAGCGGCGCCGGTGATCATGTTCTTGATGTAGTCGGCGTGACCCGGAGCGTCGACGTGAGCGTAGTGACGCTTCTCCGTCTGGTACTCGACGTGGGAGATGTTGATCGTGATACCACGAGCCTTCTCCTCAGGCGCCTTGTCGATCTGATCGAAAGCGAAGCTCTCGTTCAGGTCCGGGTACTGGTCGGCGAGCACCTTGGTGATGGCCGCCGTGGTGGTGGTCTTGCCGTGGTCGACGTGACCGATGGTGCCGATGTTCACGTGCGGCTTGGTCCGCTCGAACTTCGCCTTCGCCACTTGTGTCCTCCTGGACTGTTGCTGCCGGGTGGTTCCCAGCAGTGGGTTTCTTACTTCCTGCCGTCGGCAGGAGCGGTCTTGCTGAACCGGTGTCCGGCCGGCCCGGCGTCGTGCCGGGACCTGGCCGTCCACCTTATTCGTTTGTGCGCGCGGATTCGATAGCCGACCCCGGCGCGAGCTCCGCCAAGGCGGAGGGCGAGATCACTCGCCCGTTGCCTTCGCGATGATCTCCTTCGACACGTTCGCCGGAACTTCAGCGTACGAGTCGAAAACCATGGAGTAGTTAGCCCGGCCCTGAGTCTTCGACCGCAGGTCTCCGATGTAGCCGAACATCTCCGACAGCGGCACCTGAGCCTTGACGACTCGTGCACCGCTGCGCTCCTCCATGGCCTGGATCTGGCCACGGCGGGAGTTCAGGTCGCCGATGACGTCGCCCATGTAGTCCTCCGGAGTCGTGACCTCGACGGCCATGATCGGCTCCAGGATGACGGGCTGAGCCATCTTCGCAGCCTCCTTGAGGGCCTGCGAACCGGCGATCTTGAAGGCCATCTCCGACGAGTCGACGTCATGGTACTGACCGTCGAGGAGGGTGACCTTCAGGTTGACCAGCGGGTAGCCGGCCAGAACGCCGTACTGCATCGCGTCCTGCGCACCGGCATCCACCGAGGGGATGTACTCGCGCGGGACACGACCGCCGGTGACGGCGTTCGCGAACTCGTAGGTCGCGCCGTCCTCGGCGTCGACCAGCGGCTCGAGCTTGATGATGACCTTCGCGAACTGACCCGAGCCACCCGTCTGCTTCTTGTGGGTGAACTCGTGCTTCTCGACGGTCTTGCGGATCGTCTCACGGTAGGCGACCTGCGGCTTGCCGACGTTGGCCTCGACCTTGAACTCGCGCTTCATGCGGTCGACCAGGATGTCGAGGTGGAGCTCGCCCATGCCGCCGATGACGGTCTGGCCGGTCTCCTCGTCCAGGTTCACCGAGAAGGTCGGATCCTCTTCGGCGAGCTTCTGGATCGCGGTGCCCAGCTTCTCCTGGTCGGACTTGGTCTTCGGCTCGATCGAGACGTTGATGACCGGGTCCGGGAAGGTCATCGACTCGAGGACGATGGGGTTCGCCGGATCGCACAGGGTGTCACCGGTCGTGGTGTCCTTGAGGCCGATCATCGCGTAGATGTGGCCGGCCACCGCGTCGTCGACCGGGTTCTCCTTGTTGGCGTGCATCTGGAAGAGCTTGCCGATGCGCTCCTTCTTGCCCTTGGTCGCGTTCATGACCTGGGTGCCCGGCTCCACACGGCCCGAGTACACGCGGACGAAGGTGAGCTTGCCGAAGAACGGGTGCGCGGCGATCTTGAACGCCAGTGCCGAGAACGGCTCGTCCTTGCTGGGCTTGCGGGAGATGATCTCTTCCTCGTTGCCCACGACGTGGCCCTCGATCTCGCCGATGTCCAGCGGGTTCGGGAGGTAGTCGATGACGGCGTCGAGCATGGGCTGCACGCCCTTGTTCTTGAACGCCGAGCCGCACAGCACGGGGTAGATCTCGGAGTTGATCGTCATCTTGCGGATGGCGCCCTTGATCTCGTCGATCGTGAGCTCCTCGCCGGCGAAGTACTTCTCCATGAGGGCTTCGTCCGACTCGGCGACCGTCTCGAGCAGCTTCTCGCGGTACTCGGCGGCCTTGTCGGCCAGATCCGCGGGGATCTCCTCGATGGTCGGCTCGGCGCCGATCTCGACGGTTCCGCGCCAGGTGATGGCCTTCATCTCGAGCAGGTCGACGACGCCGTCGAAGGCATCCTCGGCACCGATCGGGAGCTGCATGACCAGCGGCTTCGCGCCCAGGCGATCGATGATCGTCTGCACGGTGAAGTAGAAGTCCGCACCCATCTTGTCCATCTTGTTGACGAAGCAGATGCGGGGGACGTCGTACTTGGTGGCCTGGCGCCAGACCTGCTCGGACTGCGGCTCGACGCCCTCCTTGCCGTCGAAGACGGCGACGGCGCCGTCGAGGACGCGGAGCGCGCGCTCCACCTCGACGGTGAAGTCGACGTGACCGGGCGTGTCGATGACGTTGATCTGGTTGTTGTTCCAGAAGCAGGTCACGGCGGCGGAGGTGATGGTGATACCACGCTCCTTCTCCTGCTCCATCCAGTCGGTGGTCGACGCGCCGTCGTGGGTCTCACCGATCTTGTAGTTCACACCGGTGTAGTAGAGGATGCGCTCGGTGGTCGTGGTCTTGCCGGCATCGATGTGCGCCATGATGCCGATGTTGCGGACCTTGGTGAGGTCGTTGAGCACTTCCTGTGCCATTAGGTTCCCTTCGGGAAGTTTTTGGAACTGAGTCTGTCAGTGTGCGAGCGCATCGGACCGGGCTCGCGTGCGCATCCCCCGGTCCGATGCGGCAGCCTCACCAGCGGTAGTGAGCGAAGGCGCGGTTGGCTTCGGCCATCTTGTGAGTGTCCTCGCGACGCTTCACCGATGCACCGAGACCGTTCGAGGCGTCGAGCAGCTCGTTGGCCAGACGCTCCACCATGGTCTTCTCGCGACGCTGACGGCTGAAGGTGACCAGCCAGCGCAACGCGAGGGTGTTGGCGCGGCCCGGCTTCACCTCGACCGGAACCTGGTAGGTGGCGCCACCGACGCGACGGCTCTTGACCTCGAGGGTGGGCTTGACGTTGTCGAGCGCACGCTTGAGGGTGACGACCGGATCGGTGCCGGTCTTCTCACGGGCCTGCTCGAGGGCTTCGTACACGATGCGCTCGGCGGTCGACTTCTTGCCGTCCAGCAGGATCTTGTTGACGAGCTGGGTGACGAGCGGCGAACCGTAGACGGGGTCGCTGATCAGGGGGCGCTTGGGAGCGGGTCCTTTACGTGGCATTTAGATCAGTTCCCCTTCTTGGCGCCGTATCGGCTGCGAGCCTGCTTGCGGTCCTTGACACCCTGGGTGTCGAGCGAGCCGCGGATGATGCGGTAACGAACACCCGGGAGGTCCTTCACACGACCGCCGCGGACGAGCACCATCGAGTGCTCCTGCAGGTTGTGGCCCTCACCGGGGATGTAGGCGGTGACCTCGACGCCACTGGTCAGGCGCACACGGGCGACCTTTCGCAGAGCGGAGTTCGGCTTCTTCGGGGTGGTGGTGTACACGCGGGTGCACACGCCGCGGCGCTGCGGGCTGCCCTTCAGGGCAGCCGTCTTCTTGGCGGACGTCTTGTCCTTGCGGCCCTTGCGGACCAGCTGGTTAATGGTTGGCACTGAGTTCTTTCTCCTTGAGGACCGGCTCCCGCCGGGCCTTGTTCGTATTCGTTGCGGTTGGTGCTCCGGGCAAGCGGTCCGCCACGCTCACGCGTGGACAGATACTTCCGCAACTCGCCCCACCTGCACGTCTATGCAGGTCAGGTTCGAATCGTGCACCCGTTGTCGGGCGTGTCGCACGCCCTACGCCGATCCACGACTCCGCCCTCTCGGCGCCCGCTCGGACGCCGGAAGGTGAGCAGCACCCAGCTTGGCAAGGCGCCGACGAAATACTTTACCGCCCGGATTTACCACGGTCAAAATGATTGACACCACTGCGCGAACCGCACCGAAACAGTTCACTACCGGCGCCGATCATCCGGATTCGCCGACGCGGGTGAGCAACTGCCGAGCGGCCGCCCGGGCGCCGTCCACATCCCCGCCGATCACCGCCTCGACGACCTCGACGTGGAGCGCCTCGTACGACCTGTGCGCGCCGATACCGTGTTCGGCGATCGACTCTCGCAGCGCCGGCAGCAACGAGTCGTAGAACTCGAGATACACCTCGTTGTGGCTGGCGGCGACGATGGCGCGGTGCAGGTGCGCATCGGCCTCGACCGCTGCCGAGTGTACGGACTCTGCAGCGTCGGCGCCGTCCCAGAACCCATTGCGCTGCGCCAGCAGTCGACGCAGCGCGGCGATGTCATCGTCGTCCCGACGGCGGGCGGCCAGTCCGGCCGCGGTCACCTCCAGCGCCTCGCGCAGTTCCAGGAGGTCTTGCCGCCGGGCCGCGGCGAAGAAGTCACCGAGCGCCACCTCCTGCTCATCGGTGGCGATGACGTAGGTCCCCGACCCCTGCCTGCGCTCCAGCAGCCCCGCGTGCACCAACGCCTGCACTGCTTCGCGCACGGTGTTCCGCGCGGTACCGGTCATCTCACACAGCGCGGGCTCGGTGGGAATGCGCTCACCCACCTGCCAGCGGCCGGCGGCGATCTCGTTTCTCAGTTGCTGCGTCACCTGCGCGATGAGACTCTGACGCTTCACTGTCTGCACTCCTGCAGTCTAAATCACTTTGCCTCAATACAACCATTCATCCTACGATTTAGGCCATGGTCACCGATTCCGCGACAACCGCCGCACCATTCCGAACCCCGATCGGGGCCTGGCGCGGCCGCGTCATGGTCCTGGTCGCGATCGTGCTCTTCTCGCTCAGCCTCCGCACGGCCGTCACCTCGATCACGCCGCTGCTCGCGCGGATCTCCGACGACCTCGGCTTCGGCCACACCGTCAGCGGTCTGCTCGGCATGCTGCCGACGCTGATGTTCGGTCTGGCCGGCGTCTTCGCCCCCGCCCTCGGCCGGCGTTTCGGCATCGAGCAGACCACGCTGGCCGCGGTGATCCTCACCGGAGTCGGCATCGCCAGCCGTCCCTTCGTCGGCGGCGTCGCGGCGCTGCTCATCCTGTCCGGTGTCGCACTCTTCGGCATGGGAGTCGGCAACATCCTCATCCCGCCCCTGGTGAAGCGCTATTTCAGCGACAAGATCGCGCTCGTCAGCACGGTGTACATCACCTTCGTGCAGATCGGCACCGCGCTGCCCGCCGCGATGGCCGTGCCGGTCGCGGACGCGGCGGGCTGGCGGACCTCGCTCGCGATGTGGGCACTGGTCCCCCTCGCCGCGCTGCTCCCCTGGATGTGGGTGGTGCGCGAACGACGGGCCACCGTCCGCGCCGAGGCCGATCTGCCAGACGAGGCGCGTCCCGCGGTCGACGAGGCCGCGCGACTGCCGGTCTGGCGAAGCAGCATGGCCTGGGGTCTCACCCTGATGTTCGGCATGACCTCGTTGATGACCTACTCGATGTTCACCTGGCTGCCCGAGGTGCTCAGCGACGCCGGGGGCAGCGAATCACTCGGTGGTGCGATGGTCGCGCTGTTCTCCGGGATCGGGTTCGCGGGCACGCTGGTGGCGCCGGTCCTGTGTGCCCGGTTCGCCAATCCGTTCCCGTTCGCCCTGGGCTTCGCGGCCTGCTGGCTGGCGGGCTTCGCGGGGCTGCTGTGGGCGCCGCTGGCAGCGCCGTGGCTGTGGGCCGTCCTGATCGGCATCGGGCCCACCACCTTCCCGATGGCGCTGACGCTGATCAACCTGCGCAGCCGCACCAGCACCGGGTCGTCGTCGCTGTCCGGATTCGGCCAGGGCGTCGGCTACCTGCTGGCATGCGCCGGGCCGATGCTGTTCGGGGTCCTGCACGACGCCACACATTCATGGACCGTCCCGTTCGGCTTCCTCACCGCCACCGTCGTGGTGATGCTGTGCGGCGCCTGGGTGATCTGCCGTCCCCGGTACCTGGAGGACCAGCTCGGCTGAGCGATCAGCTCAGAGGCAGTTCCGCGACCGGGGCGCTGATCAGCTTGTCGGGCGTCGCGGCGTCGCCGACGGTGAATGCGACCGCGGTGGCACCGTGCATGTCGGTGATGACCGCGGTGGTCGACGGCGCGACGTCCGCGGCCGACATCGTTCCGGCGAGCTTCGGCCCGCTCGGCCCCATCAGCCACATCTGATAGATCGTGCCCGGCTCGGGGCGCGGCATGTCGTTCATCACCAGCACGCCCTCGCCGGTGGACGGCGAATACGTGACCGAGGCCTTGCCGCCCGCGACGGTTCCGGTGGTGGTGCGGACGTCGGGTGCGGCGAAGATCTGCTCGGCCTGCGAGGGCTCGGCCGGCTGCGACCGGTCGGCGAGCGTGTAGCCGACGACGCCGCCGCCGATCCCCAGGACCACCGCGGCCGCGGCGGCCACCCACGCATAGCGGATGCGCCGCGACGGCGGCTCGGGGTCGGCGACCGTCGGCTCGGGTTCATGCACCGGCGCCGTCTGCTCCTGGCCCGAGACTCCGTCGAGGACGCGGTCGCGCAACGCGGCCGGCGGCGGTGTGGCCGTCGCCTCGCTGATTCCGGCGAGTGCTTCGCGCACCGCCCTGAGCTCCGCCTCGAAGATCTGTCGGTCGCCGTCCTCGGCGCTCCCCACGATCCGCGTGATCCGGGCGCGCTCCACGTCGTCGACCGCGTCGAGGGCGATGAGCGCGGCGAGTTCACGCAGGTAGTCCGGGTCTTCACTCACCGCCCAAACACCCCCTCAGCCTCTTCAGTCCGTCTTTGATGCGGCTCTTGACCGTCGGCAACGGCACCGTGAGCCGTTCGGCCACCTCGCGATAGGTGAAGCCCTCGTAGAACGCCAGACTCACCGCCTGAGCCTGCAGTGCGGTGAGGGCGCCGAGGCACTCGCGCGCCCGCCGCCCGTTCTCCCGGGAGAGCACCTCCTCCTCGACGCCCGCGGTGATCTCGACCAGTTCGCGAACGCCGTACCGGGTGTCGCGGTCGGACGCCGATCGCTCCGACCGCACCCGGTCGACGGCCCGCCGGTGAGCGATGGTCAGCAGCCACGACACGGCGCTGCCGCGATCCGGCCGGAAATTCCGGGCCTCGCGCCACACCTGGAGGTACACCTCCTGCGTCACTTCCTCGCTGTACCCCTGATCGCGCAGCACCCGCAGCACCATCCCGTACACCCGCGCGCTGGTGCGGTCGTAGAGGTCGGCGAAAGCACCGCGATCTCCGGACGCGACGAGGCCGAGCAGGTCCTCCAGTTGTGCGCCGCCCGCGGTCATTGGCGGACCGCAGGCGAGTCGGCGTGTGTCATCGCACGCCAGCCTAGCCGTCGCGAGCGGCGCGATCATGACGATCGCGTCCCCGCGGGCGCCGTCTTGTCGAATCGGAGCTGGTACACGTCCAGGTAGCCGGACCGGAAGCCGGCTTCGGAGTAGGCGAGGTAGAAGGTCCACATCCGCTTGAACACCGCGTCGAAGCCGAGCCGGCCGACCGCCTCGTCCGCGGACCGGAAACGCTCCCGCCACAGATGCAGGGTCCGTGCGTAGTGCAGGCCCATCGCGAACTCCCCGGCGGGCCGGAGGGCGGTGCCGCGGGTCGCGACCTCGCGCAGGGCCTCGATCGACGGCAGCCGCCCGCCCGGGAAGATGTACTTGTGCACCCAGGTGTAGGTGCCCTCCGAGGCCAGCATCCGCCGGTGCGGCATCGTGATCACCTGAAGGGCGGCGCGACCGCCGTGCACCAGCAGCCGGTCGAGGGTCTGGAAGTAGACGGGCCAGTACTCACGCCCCACCGCCTCCAGCATCTCCACCGAGACGACGGCGTCGTACCGACCGCGCACGAGCCGGTAGTCGAGCAGGTCGATGCGGACGCGGTCGGCCACGCCCGCCTCGGCCACGCGCCGCAGCGCCAGGTCTCGCTGTTCTGCCGACAGCGTCACCGAGTGGACGAGCGCCCCGCGCCGGGCCGCTCGCAGACACAGTTCGCCCCACCCGGTCCCGATCTCCAGCAGACGGGTTCCCGGCCCCACGCCCGCGGCGTCGAGCAGCCGGTCGATCTTGGCGCGCTGTGCGTCCGCGAGGTCGGACCACTGCGCGCGTTCCGCGTCGCGGTCGGTGCCGAAGAAGGCGCTCGAGTAGGTGAGCGTCTCATCGAGGAAGGCGGCGAAGAGATCGTTGGAGAGGTCGTAGTGGCGGGCGATGTTCGACCGCGTGTTGGCCAGGGAGTTCTCCTCGTCCGCGGGATGCCGCGGCAGTACCGAGGACCGCAGCCGCTGCAGCGGCGCGGGCACCAGATCGGCCACGTCGGCCGCGAACGCGCTGAGCACCCCGACGAGGTCGTCGGTGGTCCACTCCCCCGCCATGAACGCCTCGCCGAAGCCGATCAGCCCGGAAGCGCCCAGACGGGCGAAGAACGACTCCGGGCCACGGACGATCATTCTCGGCACCATCCGGCCGTCGAGCCGGCCGATGCGGCTCCCGTCGGGGAACTCGACGGCGATCGGCAGTCTCGCCGCGGCCCGCCGGAAGAGCCGTTCCGCGGCGAAGGCGCGCAGCCCGGACATGCGGGCGTGCGGCGGCGCGGACACATCCGGCCAGCGCACCGGGTCGATCCGCGGGATGCGGTCGCGGCGGCCGGCGTGCCGGGAATCGTCGGTGCGACGGCTGTCGTCGGTCGTCATCGTGAACGCTCCTTCGTGTCGGGGTGAGGTCGGGGCTCCACGCGCAGGCCGCGGCACCACAGCCGGATCCCGTGGAGGCGGATGCGGGCCGCGACGACCCACGGGGCGAGCGGGGTGCGCAGCTGTGCGCGCACCACCGCGGCCGGAGTCGCCGGTTCCGCGCGTCCGGTGAGGGTCGCGGTGAATCGGCCGCGGCCCGGTCGCTCGAGGACCACGCTGAGCCGGATCCGGCCGTCGACGCCGGGCTCGGGCAGGACGAGTCGATAGCGTCCGGACACGTCGTTGAACGGTGAGACGTAGAACTCCTTGTCGACCTCGGCCCGTCCCGCGCCGTCGGTGCGCACCAGATAGCAGTGCCTCTGGCCGTATGTGTTGTGAACCTCGGCGATCACGTACCGGAGGCGACCGTCGCGGTCGTGGCACCAGAACACCGACAGCGGATTGAAGACGTACCCGGCCACGCGCGGCGAGAGCAGAGCGATGACCGCGCCGTCGGCCCGCGGGGCTCCGACGGAGTCGGTGTACGACTCCAGTCGCCCCCGCAGGGTCTCGCCGGCCGCGGCGGGCGACGGAAAGTGGTCCTCGGGCCGGAAGCGGGCGGCCCAACGGAGTCCCCATGGCAGGCGCGGCAGGCGGTCGATGTCCACGAGCCAGCTCAGGCTCCGGTGCGCGAACCGATGGTCCACCGGTTCGCGGCGGATGTGGCTGATGCGGGTGTGGACCAGTGCGGGCGCCGTCATCGTCGCACCGCCGTCCGTGTCGTCCTGAAGTGCGCCGCGGCCCGGGCACCCGAGGCGGCGCCGTCCTCGTGGAAGCCCCAACCGTGATAGGCACCGGCGAAAGCGATTCGGCCCGAATCGATCTCGGGCAGCCGCTGCTGGGCTGCCACCGAACCGGCGTCGTAGACGGGATGCTCGTAGTCCATCTCCGCGAGGATCGTCGCCGGGTCGACCAGATCGGTCCGTCCCATGGTGACCAGATACCGCGGCCCGCCGCGCCCCTGCGACAACCGCATCAGCCGGGTGAGGTCGTAGGTCACGGCGACCGCCGAACCGTCGGACCGGATCTGGTAGTTCCAGGACGCCCGGGCGCGCCCGGCGGTCGGCAGCAGCGTCTCGTCGGTGTGCAGGACCGCCGGCTTGGCGCTGTAGCCGATGGCGCCGAGCACCTCGGTCTGCAGCCGGGTCGGCGACCGGAGCATGGCCAGCGCCTGATGCGGGTGAGTGGCGATCACCGCGCCGTCGAAGGTCTCAGACGTCCCGTTCGCGGTGACGACGACCCCGCCGGGCTCGTCGGCGACCGCGGTGACCGGGGCTCCGCACCGGATGCGACCTCCGCGCGCCTCGACGCGATCGGCGATCGCCCGAACATAGACGGCCGATCCGCCGACGACGGTGCGCCAGACCGGCGAACCGTACACCGAGAGCATGCCGTGGTGGTCGAGGAAGGTGAAGAGGTAGCGGGCCGGGTATTCCGCGGCCGTCTCCGCGTCGCACGACCACACGGCCGCCACCAGCGGCAGCAGGAGGTTGTCGCGGAAGTACGACGACAGCCTCGTCCGCTCGACGAACTCCCCGAGCCGGCAGTCGTCGTCGGCAGTGGCCAGCAGGCGGCGCGCCGACCGGTGGAACCGGACCACTTCGAGGAGCATCAGCAGGTAGCGTCCGCGAAGCGCGGTACGCCACGTCGGGAACAGGCCCGCCAAGCCCAGCGCACCGGCGTACTCCAGTCCCGTCGCCTGCGAGCGGACCGACATCGACATGTCGGTGTCCCGGGTGGCGACACCGAGTTCCTCGAACAGGCGAAGGAGCGTCGGGTACGTGCGGTCGTTGTGGACGATGAATCCCGAATCGACTGCGACCCGCGTTCCGTCCGCCTCCGATATCCGATGCGTGTGCGCGTGGCCGCCCAACCGGTCGTCGGCTTCGAAGAGGGTGACCCGATGGCGTTCCGACAACCGGAGCGCGGCGGTCAGTCCCGCGACTCCGCCGCCCACGACGGCGATGCGGGAGGGTTCGGCGAAATCCGGCGCTGCGAAGGTTCCACTGTCAGTCACACCAGGCATTCGGAGTCGGCCGACGCGCGGATGGGTCGAGGCGGGCCCGGCCCGGCACGGCGCACACTGGTCGGGTGAACGCTCCCGCGATCGTCTGGTTCCGCCGCGACCTGCGGCTCACCGACCTGCCCACACTGCTCGCCGCCGCCGACCGTGCGAACGCGGCGCTGGCCGTCTTCGTGATCGACGACAGACTGCGGCGACCCTCCGGTGCGCCGCGTCTGGCATTCCTCGCGGATTGCCTGCGCGCCCTCGACGCCGACCTGGGCGGCCGCCTGCTGCTCACCCACGGTGAGCCGGCGGCCGTGATCGCCGATCTGGCCGCCCGGATCGGGGCGGCGTCGGTGCATATCAGCGAAGACTTCGGGCCGTACGGCCGGATGCGCGACGACGCCGTCGAAGCGGCGCTGGGCGCCGTGCCGCTGGTGCGGACAGGTTCGCCGTACGCCGTCTCGCCCGGCCGACTCCGGACCAAGGCGGGCGGGCCGTACCGGGTGTTCACCCCGTACCGCCGCGCCTGGCTCGACCACGGCTGGCATTCTCCGGCACGCACCGATGCCGGAACGCTCGACTGGATCGACCCAGACGGTCTGGGTGAGCGTCTGGATTTCGACGCCCTCGCCGAGCGGACATCCGTCGACCTGCCACCCGCGGGTGAGGCGGCCGCACTGCGGCGCTGGCGGCGCTTCCAGCAGGACGCCGAGCGCGGCCTCGACCGGTACTCGGACGATCGCGACCGTCCCGACCTCGACGCGACCACCCGATTGTCGCCGTATCTGAAGTTCGGTTGCGTGCACCCGCGGACGCTGCTGCACGATCTGCGCGGACGCGGTGACGCGGGAGCCGTCGCGCTCCGCAGCGAGCTCGCCTGGCGCGACTTCTACGCCGACGTCCTGCATCGGCGCCCAGACACCGCGCGCGCCAACTATCACGCCGCGTTCGATGCCCTGGAGTACCACAGCGGGCCCGACGCGGACGCCGCCTTCGACGCGTGGTGTGCGGGCCGTACCGGGTATCCGATCGTCGACGCGGGTATGCGTCAGCTGCTGGCCGAGGGCTGGATGCACAACCGGGTGCGAATGATCGTCGCCTCGTTCCTGACGAAAGACCTGCATCTGCCCTGGTGGCGGGGTGCCCGACACTTCATGAAGCACCTCGTGGACGGCGACCTCGCCTCCAATCAGCACGGATGGCAGTGGACCGCGGGCTGCGGCACCGACGCGGCGCCGTTCTTCCGGATCTTCAACCCGGTTTCGCAGGGTGAGCGGTTCGACCCGGACGGCGACTACGTCCGGCGCTGGGTGCCCGAACTCCGCGGCATCGCGGGCCGGGCCGTTCACCGGCCGTGGCTGCTCGCCGGGGACGGGGACGCGGTGCTGCCGCTGTCGCCGTCTCCGGCGAGCTATCCGCCGCCGATGGTCGATCACCGGGCCGAGCGGGAGGTCGCGCTGGCCCGGTATCACCGGCTCTGAGACCGGCCGGCGCGGATCAGGGCTTGGCGGGCGGCATGAGCACCTGGTCGATCAGGTACACGGTCGCGTTCGCGGTGTGGACTCCGCCGCAGATCACGCTCGCGCCGTCGACCTTCAGATCGTCGCCGCTGCCGGTCACGTCCACGGTGTCGCCCTGAACCGTCTTGTGGACGCCGTCGACCTGGTCGGGACTCAGCTGGCCCGGCACCACGTGGTAGGTCAGCAGACTGGTCAGGCCCGCCGAGTCGGTCTTGAGCGAGTCGATCGTGGCCGGATCGACCTTCGCGAAGGCGTCGTCGACCGGGGCGAACACGGTGAACTCACCGCCGTTGAGGGTGTCGACCAGGTTCACCTTCGGGTTGAGGCCGCCGGACACCGCCGAGGTGAGCGTGGTCAGCATCGGATTGTTCGACGCGGCGACGGCTACCGGTTCGGTGGACATGCCGGTCACCGACCCGGGACCGGTGGGCACCTTCTCGGCGTAGGCCGCGCAGCCGGGACCCACCAGATCCGCGGCCGGATCGGCCTTCATCGTCTGCGAACTCATCGCGGTCGTCGGCATGGCGTCCGCGGTCGACGACGTACTCGTCGAGTCGTCGCTCGAACACGCGGTCATGGTGCCCGCGACTGCGAGGGCGAAGCCCATCGCCGCAACCTTGGCACCCATGGTCTTGCTGGTTCTCATCGACTGCTCCTTCTCGTCGAACGCCGACGGGCGCCGGCGTCGTCATCAGTGACATGGGTCATTCGGCGCCCTCCGGATTTCGGATGGGCCGGTTGTCCGGCGGTGCCGCCGGGCCGACCCATCCGGGCCGTCGACGCCACCGAATACCGGTCATGAACACAGTGATCGCGATCGGTTTTGTCGGCGGACTCATCACCGGCATCTCGCCGTGCATCCTTCCGGTGCTGCCGGTCCTGTTCCTCTCCGGCGCGCAGAACGCCCGCGGCCCGGAGGAGACCGAACAGCCGTCCCAGGGACGACCGGACCGCAGACGGCGGTTCGCCGAGAGCGCGCGGCCGTACCTGGTGATCGCCGGGCTGGTCGTGAGCTTCTCCGCGGTGACGCTCGTCGGGTCGAGCCTGCTGTCGCTGCTGCACCTGCCGCAGGACACCATCCGGTGGATCGGGTTGGCAGCGCTGGTCTCGATCGGACTCGGCTTGATCTTTCCGCCCGTCGAACGGCTCCTGGAGAAGCCCTTCGCCCGGCTGCCGCAGCGGCCGGTGGCCCGCGGGCGGTCCGGATTCGGGCTCGGGCTGGCACTGGGTGTGCTCTACGTTCCGTGCGCCGGTCCGGTGCTCGCGGCCATCGTGGTCGCCGGTGCGACGGGATCGATCGGGCTCTCCACGGTGGCGCTGACGTTGTCCTTCGCGGTGGGTTCGACGCTCCCGCTGCTGGTGTTCGCGCTGGCCGGTCGGCGGATCGCCGAACGGGTGAGCGCCTTCCGGCGCAGGCAACGGCTGATCCGCGTGATCGGCGGACTGGTGACGATCGGCCTCGCCGTCGGCTTGGTCTTCGACGCCCCGGCCGCGCTCCAGCGGGCGATCCCCGACTACACCGGGTCCCTGCAGGACTCGGTGGGCGGCACCGACGATCTCAATCGCCGGCTCGATCTCGGAGGCATCGTCACCGACGCGAATCGCGAACTCTCGAACTGCACCGACGGAGCCGATCGTCTGCAGAGCTGCGGTACGGCGCCGCCGCTGACCGGTATCACCGACTGGTTCAACACCCCCGGCGACCACGCTCTGCCGCTGTCACAACTGCGCGGAAAAGTGGTCCTCATCGACTTCTGGGCGTACTCGTGCATCAACTGCCAGCGATCCATTCCGCACGTCGTGGACTGGTATCGCACGTATCGCGACAGCGGGTTGGAGGTGATCGGGGTCCACACCCCGGAGTACGCCTTCGAGAAGGTGCCGTCGAACGTCGTCGCCGCGGCCGAACGCCTGGGCATCGACTACCCGATAGCGCTCGATCCGGCGTTCTCGACCTGGACCGGCTACCGCAACAGCTACTGGCCGGCCCAGTACCTCATCGACTCCACCGGAGTGGTGCGGCACATCGAGTTCGGTGAAGGCGGGTACGCGACGTCGGAGCGGATGATCCGCGACTTGCTCGCCGACGCCCGGCCCGACAGCACGCTACCGCCGCCCACCGAGCGCGCCGACACCACGCCGACCGAGCCGACCACGGCGGAGACGTACCTCGGGATCGGCAAGGCCGGGAACTACGCGGGTCCCACCCCCTATTCCGCAGGCACCGCGGACTTCGACTTTCCGGAGAGCCCGGCCCCCGACTCCTTCGCCCTGCGCGGCCGGTGGACGCTCGACCGTCAGGGTGCCACCGCGCGTCGCGATGCGGCGATCTCGCTGAACTACCGTGCGCGCAACGTGTACGTCGTCGCCGGCGGGACGGGGACGATCACCGTGAGACGCGACGACGGCTCCTCCTCGACGATCCCCATCAGCGGACCGCCGACCCTCCATCAGATCGTCGACGGGACCGGCAGTCGGCGAGGGCGGCTCGAACTGGCACCGTCCCCCGGCCTCGAGGTCTTCTCGTTCACCTACGGCTGAGAACCCGAGAGCCCTCAGTCGGCCACCGAGTGCGGCAGCTTCACCGACCCCGGCTTCACCTGTGCCGGACGCGAAGGCGGCGGGACCACCGGACCCACGTCGCCGTCAGGCGCGGTGTCCAGATCCAGGAACACCGGTGCGTGGTCGCTGGGCTTGGTGCCCTTGCGGGCCTTGCGGTCCACCCAGCAGGCCTGGGCGCGCGCGGCCACCGGGCCTCCGGCCAGCAGGAAGTCGATCCGCATGCCGAGATCCTTGTGGAACATTCCGGCACGGTAGTCCCAGTAGGTGTAGATCCGTTCGCTGGGCCAGTGCTCCCGCATCACGTCGTGCAGACCGGCGCCTTTCAGCGCCTCGAACGCCGCACGCTCGGCGTCGGTGACATGCGTGTGACCGACGAAGGCCGCCGGATCGAAGCAGTCGTCGTCGGTCGGGATGATGTTGTAGTCGCCGCAGACGACGGTCGAATCCGCCTCCGGTTCGACGGCCTCCCGCAACTTCGCGAGCCACGCCAGTTTGTACGCGTAGTGGTCGGAGCCGACCTCGCGGCCGTTGGGGACGTACACCGAGTACACGCGCACCCCGTCGCACACCGCCGAGACCGCCCGCCCTTCCGGAGCCGACTCGGGGTCGGGAAAACCGGGTGCGCCGGGGAATGCGATCCGGACGTCGTCGAGCCCCACCCTGCTCAGCAGCGCCACGCCGTTCCACTGTCCCTGCCCCGCGTGGGCGAACTCGTAGCCGCGTGCGGCGAGTTCGTCACCCAGTTCGGCCGCGAACGCCTCGTCGGTGACCTTGGTCTCCTGCAGGCACACCACGTCGGGCGACCGCTCGTCCAGCCACGGCAGCAGCCGGGGCACTCGCTGTCTCACCGAGTTCACATTCCAGGTCGCCACTCGCATGCGACCAACCGTAGCCGGGACGGCGCACGGCGACGCGGACCGCCCGGCGCGATCGAGTGCGACCGAGTGCGATCGCCCGGACCTACCGACCGCGCATGATCCATGTCACAGTGGTGTCGTGACCACCCCACTTCCCCAGCGTGACGTGATCGCCGCGTCCTGGCGTCGCGTCACCCAGTCCGGCCTGTCCCCCGACTCGCCGTTCCGGCCGGCCGTCCGCGACATCGCCGACGACCGGTTGCTCGACGCCGCGCGGCCGGTGCTCGCGCGGGCCGCATCGATGCTCAGCGGCACCACCACGGCGCTGTTGCTGGTGGATCAGGACTGCCGCATGGTCTCGCGCGTCTCGGCCGACAGCACACTGGAGCGGCATCTGGAGTCGGTGGGCGCCGTCGAGGGCGCCGCCTGCGACGAGTCTCGGATGGGCACCACCGCGCTGGGCACCACCGTCGAGGTGCGCGGCGACGTGGTCATCAACGGATCCGAGCACTACCTGGAGCAGTTCCGGTCGCTGAGTTGCTTCGGCCGGCCGATCGTACACCCGGCCACCCGCCGCGTCGCAGGCGCGATCTGCATGACCGAGGTGGCCCCGCAGATCAACCCGCTGTCGGTGCCGTTGGTGCGCGGGCTCGTCGACGACATCGCCGAACGGCTCCTGAACCGCACGCACGCCGACCATCGTGCGGTGATCGCCGCGTTCGAGAAGACCTCGTCGCGCCGCGATGTCGCGGTCGCCGCGGTCGGCGACGACCTGCAGCTCACCAACGCCCTGGCCGCCCAGTTGCTCGGCTCCGCCGACTTCGGGTCGCTCCGCGCGATGCTCCACGACCGCTCCGAGCGGCGCCGGACCATCACCCTGGTGTCCGGCATCGAGGCCGACATCGAGATCGACCGAGTCGACGGCGTACGGCACGCCGCCGTATTCCGCCTGCGTCCCCGCGTCGGGCATCGGACACCCGCCGATCCGGTGCCGCGCGCCGCCGCGGCGTCGGTCGCGATCTGCGGCGAGCCCGGCACGGGCCGGACCACCGAGGCGCAGTCGTTGATCCCCGACGATCGCCGGGTGCGACTCGACGTCGCCGCGGCCCTGCTCGACGGCACGCCGCCGGATGTCGCGGCGGCGATCCGGGAAGCCCGTTCCGCGGGCCACGGTCTCGTCGTCGACGGCGCCGATCTCCTCGACGATCGCTCGATCCGCCTGCTGCAGGCGGCGATAGCCGCCCATCGGCCCGATCTCCCGCCGATCGTCGTCGTCTGCGAGCCGGTCACCGGCGGCGCCGCGGGCCTCGCCGCGCTCGTGGGCTGCTGCCGCACCCGCGTCACCCTGCCGCCGCTGCGGCAGCGCACCAGCGAGATCGTCTCCCTGGCCCAGCGGATGCTGGAGCGCTGCGACCGCCGTCTGGAACTCGGTCCGGACGCCGCAGACGCGCTGGCCTGCCAGGAGTGGCCGGGCAACCTGACCGAGATGTCGGTGGTGCTCGGTGCCGCGGCCGAGACGACCCTGGCGCGCGGCGGCAGGCAACTCACCGCCGCCGACCTCCCGGAGGGCTACCGCGGCAGTTCCCGCGCCTCCCGTCTGATGGGTCTGGAGCAGGCCGAACGCCAGGCCATCATCGATGCGCTCGACGCCGCAGACGGCAACAAATCGCATGCCGCCAAGGCGCTCGGCGTCTCCCGCACCACCCTGTACGCCCGGATCCGGGCGCTGGGTATCTCCCGCTGACACGGCGCGTACCCGGTCCGTGTACAGGCCGTGTCCACCGGCACTGTTCAGTTTCTGCACACGGCGGGCTCGCGGCGGCATGTGACAAATGAGGGGCACTCATTCAGTGGCGCGCATCACACGGTGCGCGACGTGCCCATCTCGTCAGGAGGCTTCCATGACCGCCACCCTCAATTCGGCCCTTCATCCGGCCGTAGCCGATTTCGTGTCCCGCGACCGCCAGTTGCTGATCGGCGGCCAGTGGGTCGACGCGGCGTCGGGCCGCACTTTCGCGACCCACGACCCGGCCACCGGCGAGGTGATCACCCGGGTGGCGCACGGTGAGGCGGCCGACGTCGATCGCGCCGTGGCCGCGGCGCGCGCCGCGTACGAGGGCCCGTGGGGCCGGATGAAGCCGAACGAACGGGAACGCCTGATCTGGCGGGTCGGCGACATCCTCTCCGAGCGAGCCGAGATCTTCGGGCAGCTGGAAGCGCTCGACAACGGCAAGTCGGTCACCATCGCGACAGCGGTCGACGTCTCCTGGTCGGCGGACGTGTGGCGTTACAACGCCGGGCTCGCCACCAAGATCAAGGGCTCGTCGATCACCCCGTCGATGCCGTTCGCCGGTCCGGACGCCCAGTTCCACGCCTACACCCGACGTGAGTCGCTGGGCGTGTGCGGCCAGATCGTCCCGTGGAACTTCCCCATCCTGATGGCCACGTGGAAGCTCGCTCCGGCGCTCGCTGCCGGAAACACCGTGGTCCTCAAGCCTGCCGAGCAGACGCCCCTGAGTGCGCTGATGCTGGGCGAGGTGTTCGAGGAGGCCGGCTTCCCGCCCGGCGTGGTCAACATCGTCACCGGATTCGGCGACGCAGGCGCCGCGCTGTCGGCGCACCTCGACGTCGACAAGGTCGCCTTCACCGGGTCCACCGAAGTCGGTAAGAAGATCGTCCAGGCCGCGACCGGCAATCTCAAGAAGGTGTCGCTGGAACTCGGCGGCAAGAGCCCCAACATCGTCTTCGCCGACGCGGACATCGAGTCGGCCGTCGCCGGTTCGGTCGCGGCGTGGATGTTCAACCACGGTCAGTGCTGCGTCGCGGGCACCCGGTTGTTCGTGCAGCGCAGCATCTTCGACGAGTTCACGCAGGCTGTCGCCGACGCCGCGTCGCAGGCCAAGATCGGCCCCGGTCTCGATCCGACCACCGAACTCGGACCGCTCGTCTCGCAGGAGCAGTTCGACCGGGTCAACAGCTACATCCAGCAGGGCATGGCAGACGGGGCACGCGCGCTCACCGGCGGCGGCCGCTGGGGCGACAAGGGCTACTTCATCGAACCGACCGTCTTCGTGGACGTGAAGCCGGAGTTCTCGATCGTGGAGGAGGAGATCTTCGGCCCCGTCGTCGCCGCCCTGCCGTTCGACGACGAGGACGACGTCGCCCGTGCTGCCAACGACTCGATCTACGGACTCGCCGCGGGAATCTGGACCAAGGACATCTCGAAGGCGCACCGCACCGCCGCGGCGGTGAAGGCCGGATCGGTGTGGGTCAACCAGTACAACGGCTTCGACACCGCCCTCCCCTTCGGCGGTTTCAAGCAGTCCGGCTGGGGCCGCGAACTGGGCGACTCCGCCCTGGACCTCTACACCCAGACCAAGTCCGTCAACATCGCCCTCTGACTCGCGCGGGCGTCCCCGCCCAGGCCCTCCCTCCACCCGCTGGTTGAGCGACTCCCCTCCGCCCGCCAGTTGAGCGAGTCCCCCACAGGCCAGTTGAGCGAGCGCAGCGAGTCGAAACCAACAACCCACTCACCAACCCCACCCAACCAACCCTTAAGGAACCCACCATGAAGACCAAAGCCGCCGTACTCCTCGAGCCCGGCAAGCCCTTCGAGATCATGGAACTCGACCTCGACGGCCCCGGCCCGGGCGAGGTCCTCATCAAGTACACCGCCGCAGGCCTCTGCCACTCCGACCTCCACCTCACCGACGGCGACCTCCCGCCCCGCTACCCCATCGTCGGTGGTCACGAGGGCTCCGGAATCATCGAGGAGGTGGGCCCCGGCGTCACCAAGGTGAAGCCCGGCGACCACGTGGTGTGCAGCTTCATCCCCAACTGCGGTACGTGCCGCTACTGTTCCACCGGCAGGCAGAACCTGTGCGACATGGGCGCGACGATCCTCGAGGGATCGATGCCCGACGGCACGTTCCGCTTCCACGGCGACGGCCAGGACTTCGGCGCCATGTGCATGCTCGGCACGTTCTCCGAGTACGCGACCATCTCGCAGCACTCGGTCGTCAAGGTCGACGAGTGGCTCCCGCTGGAGACCGCGGTCCTCGTCGGCTGCGGCGTCCCCTCCGGTTGGGGCACGGCGGTCAACGCGGGCAATCTGCGCGCGGGCGACACCGCCGTCATCTACGGCATCGGCGGCCTCGGCATCAATGCGGTTCAGGGCGCGGTCAGCGCGGGTTGCAAGTACGTGGTCGTCGTCGACCCGGTGGAGATGAAGCGCACCGAGGCGCTGAAGTTCGGCGCCACGCACGCCTTCGCGACGGCCGAGGAGGCACAGGAGAAGGTGACCGAGCTGACCTGGGGCAAGGGCGCCGACGCCGCCCTCATCCTGGTCGGTACCGTCGACGTCCCGGTGGTCCAGGCGGCCACCGCTGTCATCGGCAAGGGCGGCAAGGTGGTCATCACCGGTCTGGCCGACCCCGCCAAGCTCACCGTCCAGGTCTCCGGTGCGGATCTGACGCTGAACCAGAAGACGATCATGGGCACGCTCTTCGGTTCGATGAATCCGCAGTACGACATCGTGAAGCTGCTGCGCCTGTACGACGCCGGTCAGCTGAAGCTCGACGAGCTGGTGACCCAGCGTTACTCACTGGAGGACGTCAATCAGGGCTACCAGGATCTGCGCGACGGGAAGAACATCCGCGGCGTGATCATGCACGAGTCGTAGGCCTCGTCCCCCGAACTCCGCGGGCTCATCGGTGATCGACACCGGTGGGCCCGCGGTTTCCATTCGCCGGTCGCCAGGAGGATGTCCTCCCGCCGTGCGTCAGGCCGGGTGCCCCGGTTCGAGGTCGTCGACGTCGGCCAGTCCCGCCAAGCCGCCGCGCCCGCCGGCCGACCCGCCGCCGGCGACCGGAGCGAGGACGTGGCACGTGTGGTCGCCGACGTCGTGCCGAGCCAGCACTCGGCCGACGAACCAGGCCTCGGCGTCGGACAGGATCGGCACGCCGTGCGGTCCCGGAACCCATCGACAGCGCTCGAACTTGTCGACCTCGTCGCCGGTCTCTCCGCCGAACAGTCGCACCAGATCCAGTTGCTCGCGGGAGACCACGTGCACACCGAGGTGACCGGCCGCCGCGGCGATGGGATAGGTGTGGTTCTGCCGCGAGATCCCGGCCACGAACCGCTCCGGTTCAATGCTCATCTGCGCGGCGAAACCCACCAGGCAACCCGCTCGACGACCGTCGGCGGCTGCCGTCACCAGGTAGACGGATGAGTCGATCGAGGCCATCATCGCTTCGAAACCGCGCACCGGACCGTCGTCCATGCCCGCCCCTTCTGCTCGCGCGTGGCCGTTACCCGCCACCACGACCGACCCTACGCCGCGGCGGGCCCGACTACGCTCTGTGCATGTCTGGCACCCGCGCGCAGCCGACCCGAGAGGAACAGGCTGCGGTTCTGAAGGAGTCCATCTATCTGGTCTTCGCGACGCTCTCGGTGACGCTGGCGATCCGAGCGCACGGGGACGTGAGCGCCCCCGCCGCGCTGGCCACCCTCGCCGTGACGCTCGGAGGCACGGTGCTCGCCGTCTTCACCGCAGACGTCCTCGCTCACACGGTGGTCCACGGCGTGATGATGAGCCGTCACGAGTTCGCGCACGCCGTGCGGACGAGTTTCGGCGCGCTGTCGTCGGTGACGCTGCCCTTCGTGTTCCTCTGTGTCAGCCTGATCACCGGCTGGGACGTGAACGCGGCGCTGCTCGCGTCGACGATCGCCCTCACCGTCGCCCTGGTCCTGATCTGCGCGAGAGCCGTACATCGGGTGGGCCTCAGCTGGAAGCAGCAGGTGGTGATGCTGACGATCGAAGCCGCGCTGGCACTGGCAGTGATCGCCCTGCAGGTGATGGCGCACTCCTGACCCGAGCCCCGGCGCGATCAGTCCAGAGCCGCGGTCAGCTGCTCCACCCACGCCGCCTGGACCCCGGCGCGTCTGCGCGAATCGTCGGTCAGCGTGTCGGCCAGGCCGAAGCCGCGGGCGAGGTCGAGGGTGATCTGCGCCAGCCGGTAGGCCTGCGGGCGGGTCCCGTCGGGGTCGAGTCCGGAGACGACGAAGGCGTGGGCCGCTCGGCCCATCTTGGCCTCCAGCGGACGGATCACGTCGGCGAGAGCGGGATCGGACGCCGCGGCGGCCCACACCTGAAGCGCGGCCTTGAACGACGTTCCCGTATAGATCGAGACGGCCTGCGCCACCACCGCGGCGATCCGGCCCGGGCCCGACGGGATGCTCTCCAGTGAGTGCCCGACGTCCTCGGTCATGTCGTCGTACATCTGCTCGATGACCGCGGTGAACAACGCCTCCCTCGTCGGAAAGTGATGTTGCGCCGCGCCTCGTGAGACACCGGCCTCCTCCGCGACCTTCGCGACCGTCGTCGCGGCCCAGCCCCGTGTGGCGAGCAAGTCGACAGTCGACGCCAGCAGCCGCTCCCGAGTGGCTCGGGACCGGTCCTGCTGCGGTTCACGGAGTGGCGCGTTCATCAGCGGCTAGTGTCCCACTCCGGTCGACGCTTGCTGAGGAAGGCCGTCATTCCCTCCCGCGCCTCGTCGGACGCGAACAGTCGCATCGACTCCTCGGCGCGCGCCTGCGCCTGCACGTCGAAGCCGTCGAGCAGCGCCGCGGTGGTCAGCTTCTTGCTCACCGACAGTCCTTGCGGGGACGCCTTGCGGATGCCTTCCAGCACACTGTCGAGTTCAGCGGCGAGGTCGTCGTCCGTGGCGCAGGCGGCGGTCACCAAGCCGATCCCGGCCGCGGTGTCGGCGCCGAACTTCTCGCCGGTCAGGAAGTATCGGCCGGCTGCCCGGGCGGACATCTTGGCCAGCAACGGGATCGAGATGATCGAGGCCGCAAGGCCGAGCCTGGACTCGGTGAGAGCGAAGGTGGCGGCCGGTCCGGCGAGCGCGATGTCGGCCGCGCCGACCAACCCCAGTCCACCGGCACGGACGTGTCCGTCGGCGACGACGATCACCGGCTTGTCGAGTTCGAGGACGGTGCGGATCAGTCCGACCATCGCACGACCGCCCTCGGCGGTCGCCTCCTCGGGGCTCAGACCGCGCTTGAGCGCCTCCCCCAGATCCGCGCCCGCACAGAACGTCCCGCCGGTGTGCGTCAGCACGACCGCCCGAATCTCCTCGTCGGTCGCGGCATCGAACGCCGTCTGCAGCTGCGCGACGAGCGCCGAGCTGAGCGCATTGCGGTTGGCGGGTGAGTCGAGTGTGACGGTGAGGACGGACGCGTCTACGGCGGTGCGGACGAGGATGTCGTCGGTCATGGTTCTCCTTCTGAAGGTCGATGAGGAAGGCCCGTACTCGGCTGGTCGCGACTACCGGGTTGTCGAGTGGTCCGCGAAACGAAGCGAGTCGGGCGTATCGAGACCGCGCAGGTCAACGGTCTCGATACGCTCCTCACTCCGTTCCTCGCTACTCGACGAACCTGAAAGGGCGAGAGCCGCAGTCGAAACCCCGCGACGTCCGCTGGAAAGGGCGGCGAAAAGGGATCAGTACGACTTCGGCAGTCCCAGGCTCGTCTGCGCGACGAAGTTCAGGATCATCTCGCGGCTCACCGGAGCGATGCGCGTCAGGCGCGACAGCGGGAGCAGCGCGGCCAGACCGTATTCGACGGTGAGACCGTTGCCGCCCAGGGTCTGGATGGCCTGGTCGACGATCTTGGCGGTGGCCTCGCCCGCCGCGTACTTCGCCATGTTGGCGGGGACCGCGGCGCCCCAGTCGTCGCCCGCGTCGTACAGGGTGGCGGCCTTCTGCATCATCAGCTTGGCCATCTCGAGCTCGATCTTGCCCTGTGCGAGAGGATGAGCGATCGCCTGGTGCGCCCCGATCGGCGTCTTCCAGACGGTCCGATCGTTCGCGTACTCGACGGCGCGGTCGAGCGCGTAGCGGCCCATGCCGATCGCCGACGCGGAGGCCATGATCCGCTCCGGATTGAGACCGGCGAAGAGCTGGCTCAGCGCGGCGTCCTCGGATCCCACCAGCGCGTCGGACGGGAGCCGGACGTCGTCGAGGAAGAGGGTGAACTGCTTCTCCGGGTTCAGCATCTCCATGTCGATGATCTGATGCTCGAAGCCCGGTGTGTCGGTGGGCACGATGAACAGCGCGGGCTTGAGCCTGCCGGTCTTGGCATCCTCGGTCCGCGCCACGATGAGCACCGCCTGCGCTTGGTCGACGCCGGAGATGAAGACCTTGCGGCCGTTGAGGATCCAGTCGTCGCCGTCACGGCGAGCGGTGGTCGTGATCTGATGCGAGTTCGATCCGGCGTCGGGTTCGGTGATGCCGAAGGCCATGGTGATCGAGCCGTCGGCGAGGCCCGGGATCCACCGCTGCTTCTGGTCGTCGGTTCCGAATCGGGCGATGATGTTGCCGCAGATGGCCGGCGAGACGACCATCATGAGCAGCCCGCTGCCGCCGGCGGCGAGTTCCTCCATCACGATCGCGAGCTCGTACATTCCGGCGCCACCGCCGCCGTACTGCTCCGGCAGGTTGACGCCGATGAAGCCGAGTTCGCCGGCCTCCTGCCACAGTTCGTCAGTCTTGCGTCCCTGCCGGGCGCAGTCGCTGAAGTACTGCTGGCCGTACTTCTTCACCAGCGCGGCCACGGCCTCGCGCAGCGCTGTCTGCTCTTCGGTCTCGATGAAACTCATTGGGGCTCCTGGAGTTCGGTTGGAGATACGTCTGGTCCCGCGAGGACTCACTCCGCGGAAGGTTCCTCTTCGGTGATCACGGCGAGCACATCGCCCACCGAGAGCTGCCGTCCCGGCTCCACCGCGAGGACGGACACCACGCCGTCGGCGGGTGCTTTGATGGTGTGCTCCATCTTCATCGCCTCGAGCCACAGCAGCGGCTGTCCGGCCGTCACGCGATCGCCTTCGGCCACCGCCACCCGGATCACCGAACCGGGCATCGGCGCCAGCAGCGAACCGGGCCGTTCCACGGACGCCGGGTCGACGAACCGCGGTGTGCGGGTCAGTGTCACCGATGCACCCGGCCAGTCGACGAACACCCGGTCGCCGACCGCGCTCACCTCGTAGCGGCGCACCACGCCGCCGCGCGAGAGCACCACCTCGGCGGGCTCGACGGACTCCACGGTCGCATCGTCCAGATCGGGCAGTTCGGCTCGCCCGTCGCGCCCGAAGCGATACCGCGCCACGATCTCGGTCCCATCGGCGGCGAGGTAGGTCTTGCGCTGGTAGTCGGAGGCGATGTTGCGCCAGCCCGACGGCGCCGCCGGGACCGCACGGGCGTCGGCGCGGTTGCGCGCCGACTGCGCCAGCGCCGCGACGGTCGCCGCCACCACGTCCGCGCCGTCGCCGGCGAGCGGCCGCGACAACTCGGCGATCCGCTCGTCGCTGAGGTAGCCGGTGTCGGTCGCGCCGGCGAGGAAGTCGGCCTCGCGCAAGGTGTTCACGAGCATGTCGCGGTTGGTGACGACACCGTGGATGCGCGCGTCCGAGAGGGCACGGGCCAGCACGGCCGCCGCCTGGTCGCGGTCGGGAGCCCAGGAGATCACCTTGGCGAGCATCGGATCGTAGAAGGTCGAGATCTCGCTGCCGTCGGTGATTCCCGAGTCCACGCGGACCCCGGGCCGCTCCAGCAGCCCGAACCGGGTGGCGGCGGGGAGGTCGATGCGCGCGACGGTGCCCGACTGCGGCTGCCAGTCGTGCGCGGGATCCTCGGCGTAGAGCCGCACCTCGATCGCGTGGCCGACGCCGCCCGCCGGAGCGGTCGCCGGAATCTGTCCCAGCGGCTCGCCCCGGGCCACGCGCAGCTGCCACTCCACGAGGTCGACGCCGGTGGTCAGCTCGGTGACCGGATGCTCCACCTGCAGTCGCGTGTTGGTCTCCAGGAAGAAGAACTTGCCGGTCTCGTCGGCGAGGAACTCGACGGTGCCCGCGCCTCGGTAGCCGATCGACTCGACCGCCTTGCGCGCGGCCGCGAAGAGCTTGTCGCGCATGTCGGCACCGATCCGCTCCACGAGCGGTGCCGGAGCCTCTTCGACCACCTTCTGATGCCGGCGCTGGATCGAGCATTCCCGCTCGCCGACCGCCCAGATCTGGCCGTGGTCGTCGGCCATCACCTGGACCTCGATGTGGTGGCCGCGCTCGATGTACGGCTCGCAGAACACGGTCGGATCGCCGAACGCCGACTCCGCTTCGCGCCGGGCCGCGGCGACGGCGTCGCTCAACTCGCCCAGTTCGCGGACGATCCGCATGCCGCGTCCGCCGCCGCCCGCGGAGGCTTTGATCAGCAGCGGAAGATCATCGGCGGTGACCGATTCGGGATCGATGTCCTTGAGCACCGGCACACCGGCGCCCTCCATCAGCGCCTTCGCGTTCACCTTGGAGCCCATCGCGGTGATCGCGGCGGGCGGCGGACCGATCCACGTCAGTCCGGCGTCGATCACGGCTTGCGCGAACTCGGCGTTCTCCGAGAGGAATCCGTACCCGGGATGGATCGCGTCCGCGCCCGCCGCCTGTGCGGCGGCGATGATCTTCTCACCGCGCAGGTACGTCTCGGCCGAGGTGGAACCCGGCAGTCGGACCGCGGCGTCGGCGGCCCGCACATGCGGGGCGTCGGCGTCTGGATCGGAGTACACCGCGACGGTGCGCAGGCCCATCGTGACGCAGGTGGTGAAGACCCGGCACGCGATCTCGCCGCGGTTGGCGACGAGCACGCTGGTGATCGGCTTCTGAGAGATGGCTGTAGTCATGTGCAGATTCCTCACATCCGGAAGACGCCGAAGTTGCTGGTGCCCTCGACCGGGGCGGACGCGATGGCCGAGAGCGCCTGGCCGAGCACCGTCCGGGTGTCGCGCGGGTCGATGACGCCGTCGTCGTAGAGCATCCCGGACAGGAACATCGGCACCGACTCGGCCTCGATCTGCGCCTCGATCATGGCGCGCATTCCGGCGTCGGCCTCCTCGTCCACGGTGCCGCCGCGTGCCTCGGTGGCCGCACGGGAGACGATCGAGATGACGCCCGCGAGCTGCGCGGCGCCCATCACCGCACTCTTGGCGCTGGGCCACGCGAACAGAAAGCGGGGGTCGTACGCCCGGCCGCACATGCCATAGTGGCCCGCTCCGTAACTCGCGCCCATCAGGATCGAGATGTGCGGCACCGTCGAGTTCGACACCGCGTTGATCATCATCGAGCCGTGCTTGATGATGCCGCCCTGCTCGTATTCCTTGCCGACCATGTAGCCGGTGGTGTTGTGCAGGAACAGCAGCGGCGTGTTGCTGCGGTTGGCCAGTTGGATGAACTGAGTGGCCTTCTGCGATTCGGCCGAGAACAGCACGCCCTGCGCGTTCGCGAGGATACCGACCGGGTAGCCGTGGATCCGGGCCCAGCCGGTGCACAGCGAGGTGCCGTACTCGGGTTTGAACTCGTCGAAGTCGGAGTCGTCGACGACGCGCGCGATCACCTCGCGCGGGTCGAAGGGGATCTTCAGATCGGGAGGAACGATGCCGAGCAGCTCCTCCGGGCTGTACCGGGGTTCGCGGACCGGCTCGGCGATCGGCTCCGGTCCCTGCTTGCGCCAGTTGAGGCGGGCGACGATCCGCCTGCCGATCCGCACCGCGTCCTGCTCGTCGGCCGCGAGGTAGTCGCCGAGTCCGGAGACGCGGGCGTGCATCTTGGCGCCGCCCAGTTCCTCGTCGTCGCTCTCCTCACCCGTGGCCATCTTGACCAGGGGCGGGCCGCCGAGGAAGACCTTGGAACGGTCCTCGATCATCACGACGTGATCGCTCATTCCGGGGACGTAGGCACCGCCCGCCGTGGAGTTGCCGAAGACCAGTGCGATGGTCGGGATGCCCGCCGCCGACAGTTGCGTCAGATCGCGGAACATCCGTCCGCCGGGGACGAAGACCTCTTTCTGCGTCGGGAGGTCGGCACCGCCGGACTCCACGAGCGAGATGACCGGGAGCCGGTTCTGCCGGGCGATGTCGTTGCACCGGAGGATCTTCCGCAGCGTCCACGGGTTAGAGGTGCCGCCCTTGACCGTCGGATCGTTGGCGACGATCAGGCATTCGGTGCCTTCGACGACGCCGATGCCGACCACCACCGAGGCGCCCACAGTGAACTGCGAGCCGTACGCCGCGAGCGGGCAGAGTTCCAGGAAAGGCGAATCCTCGTCGACCAGCAGCTCGATTCGCTCGCGCGCGGTCATCTTCCCGCGTTTGCGGTGCCGCTCGACGTACTTCTCGCCGCCGCCGGCGCGGACTTTGCGGAACTCCAATTCGAGTTCGGCCAGTTTGGCGTTCATCGCCTCGACGTTGGCCGCGAACTCCGCCGACGAGGTGTCGATCTTGCTCCTCAGAACCGTCATGCCTGGTACCCCAATCGCTTCGCCGCCAGTCCGGTCAGGATCTCGTTGGTGCCGCCGCCGATGCCGATGATGCGCATGTCGCGGTACTGGCGTTCCACCTCCGACTCCCGCATGTAACCCATTCCGCCGTGCAGTTGGACCGCCTTGTTCGCCACCCACTCGCCCGCCTCGACAGCGGTGTTCTTCGCGAAGCAGATCTCGGCGATGAGGTCGTCGCCCGACGACACCTTCCGTTCGACGACCGCCCGGGTGTAGGTCCGCGCCACGTCGATCCGGCGTGCCATCTCCGTGACCGTGTCCTGCACGGACTGCCGGGAGATGAGCGGCTTGCCGAAGGTCTCCCGGTTCCGCACCCAGTCGAGGGTCAGGTCCAGGCACCGCTGCGCGCTCGCGTACGCCTGGGCCGCCAGCGAGGCGCGCTCGGTGACGAAGGCCTGCGCGATCTGCGCGAAGCCGGAGTTCTCGGCACCGACGAGGTTCGCGGCCGGCACGCGGACGTCGGTGAACGACAGTTCCGCGGTGTCGGAACTGAGCCAGCCCATCTTGTCGAGCTTGCGCGCCACCTCGAATCCCGGCGTGCCCTTCTCGATCACCAGCAGCGAGACTCCCGCGGCGCCGGGCCCTCCGGTCCGGACCGCCGCGACGACGAAGTCGGCACGCACCGCCGAGGTGATGAATGTCTTGGAGCCGTTCACCACGTAGTGGTCCCCGTCGCGCACGGCGCTGGTGCGCAGGTGGCCGACGTCGCTGCCGCCACCGGGTTCGGTGATCGCGAGGCTGCCGATCTTCTCGCCCGCCAGGGTCGGCCGGACCCACTTGTCGATCTGGGCCGGGTCGTTCGCGGCGATCAGATGCGGCAGAGCGATGCCGTGGGTGAACAGCGAGGCGAAGACGCCGCCCGCGACGCCCTGACAGTGCAGTTCCTCCACCAGGATCATCGAGTCGATCAGGTCGCCGCCGCTGCCGCCGATCTCCTCCGGCACGCCGAGACCGAACACTCCCAGTTCGGCCGCGGCCAGGTGGGTCTCGCGCGGAATCAGTCCCTCGCGCTCCCACTCGTCCTGATACGGCAGAATGTGCCGCTTGGCGAAACCGGCGATACTCGCGCGGAGTTCACGCCGTTCCGGTGAATCCCAGATGTCACTGGCGATGGGCACGGATCAGTTCCCTTCTGTCTTGCTGAAACGGGTCGGGATCGGTACCACGCGCGAGCGCAGCCACTCTCCCAGCCCCTTGGCCTGCGGATCGAAGCGGACGTTCTCGGCGACGCCGCGCCCGAGCACCTGCTCGATCACGAAGTTGACGGCCCGCAGATTCGGAAGCGGGTACCGATGCACGGTCAGGTCCGCGACCTCCGGCAGCAGTTCCTTGAGCTTGGCGACGCTGAGCGTCTCGTCGAGCCATGCGTACTCGTCGTCGGTCCGGGCCCAGAGCCCGATGTTGGCGCTGCCGCCCTTGTCCCCCGATCGGGCACCGGCCACGGTGCCGAGCGGAAGGTCGACGGTCTCGCCCCAGTCGGTCGACGACGCCGCCGCCGGGACGCTCTCGTCGACGATCGGTTCCGCGCGAAGGGGCGACGGATCGATTCGCACGGTGACCCCGTCAGGCTGGTTCACCTGGTGGGGAACCAGCGCGGCGTCGACGTAGCCGGGCTCGAAGACGCCGTAGGGCGAACCGTTGCCGGGAGGTGCGGTGAGAGTGAAACCCGGGTAGCTCGCGAGCGCGAGTTCGACTGCCGCACCGGTGAACTGCCGTCCGGCCTTCTTGGGGTCGGTGTCGCGGGCCACGCAGCGCAGCATCGCGCTGGCCTGCTCCTCGGTGTCGGCGTCGGGACGGTCGAGGCGGACCAGCTCCCAGGTGAGTTCGGCGGGACGCTGCCCGAGCGCGGCCTCGAACTGCTTCTGGAACAGCTCGGCCTTGGCCTCGATGTCGAGGCCGGTGAGCACCACCTCGAACTCGTTGCGGATGCCGCCCAGGTGATTGAGCGAGACCTTAAGGTCCTTCGGCGGCGCCTCTCCCCGCACCCCGCTCACCCGCACGCGGTCGGTGCTCTCCTGCGCGAGTTCGACGGTGTCGATCCGCGCGGTCGCGTCGGGGTTGTAGTACCGCGGCCCGCCGATCTCGTAGAGCAGTTGCGCCGTGACCGTTCCGACCTGCACCGCGCCGCCCGTGCCCTCGTGTTTGGTGATGACCGAACTGCCGTCGGCGTGCACCTCGGCGATGGGGAAGCCGAGCCGCGTCATGTCCGGGATCTCGGTGAAGAACGAATAGTTGCCGCCGGTGGCCTGGGCGCTGCACTCGATGATGTGCCCGGCCACCACCGCACCCGCGAGCTGATCGAGGTCTTCGTAGCCCCAGCCGAAGACCGACGCCGCCGACCCGACCACCAGCGAGGCGTCGGTGACACGGCCGGTGACGACGATGTCGGCGCCCGCGTCGAGCGCTGTCTTGATACCGAATCCGCCGAGGTAGGCGTTGGCCGTGATCGGTGATCCCAGCCCGAGTTCACCCGCCCGCCCGACGATGTCGTCACCGTTGACGAAGGCGACCCGGCGATCCACGTCGAGGCGGTCGACCAGTTCCCTGAGCGCCACCGCGAGGCCGTGCGGGTTGAGTCCGCCGGCGTTGACGACCACCTTGACGTCCTTCTCGGCGACGAGGTGCAGGTTCTCCTCCATCTGCCGCAGGAAGGTCTTCGCGTAACCGAGGTCGGGGTTCTTCATGCGGTCACGGCCGAGGATCAGCATGGTGAGTTCGGCGAGGTAGTCGCCGGTGATGAAGTCGAGATCGCCGCCTTCGAGCATCTCGCGGACCGCGCTGAAGCGGTCGCCGTAGAAGCCGGAGACGTTGCCGATCCGGACCGGGCGCGATGCGTCGGACATCATTCCTCCTGGTGTTTCACGCGTGTGGGGTGCGGGTGCGGCCGGCGCTCAGGACCTCTGGGGCGCTCGGCCGGCGCCGGGAGGTCCGGCGAAGGCCTGGGCGATCCGCGACCACGCGGCGGCCTCGTCGCCGATGAACTCGAGGTTCAGATCGTCGAGGTGCCGTCGCTGAGTCACGAGTTCGCAGAAGTCCACCGCCGGGCCGCGGACGATGTCGGTCGCGTCTTCCGGTCCCCACGTCCACAGCCGGCCCGAGGGCGCGGTGATCTCGTAGCGGAACGGTTCGGCCGGGGCGTCGAGCCCGTTGACCAGGTACGCGAAATCGCGGGTTCGGACCCCGAGGTGCACCACGTTCTTGATGCGGTCGCCCTCGGGACGCTTCACACCGAGCGCGTCGGCGACGTCGAGACCGTGTGCCCAGGTCTCCATCATCCGCGCGGTCGCCATCGACGCCGCGGACATCGGCGGACCGAACCACGTGAGCTTGGTGCCCTCCGGGACCGCGACCAACGCACCGCCGAGCCGGTCGCGCGTCTTGCGCCAGTCGGCCAGGAGTTCGGCGGGCGGCCTGGCCGCCTCGGTCTCCGCTGCCGCGTCCACGAAGCCCGACGGGTCGCCCATCGCCTGCTCGACGAGGTCGCCGAACCCCGCGGGATCGGTGATAGACAGCAGGGACACGCGGTCGGTCCAGTGCAGGTGACCGATCTGGTGCGCCACCGTCCACCCCTGGGCCGGCGTCGGGGTGGCCCACTGATCGTCGGAGAGCTCCGCGACGAGGCCGTCGAGGGATTCCGATTCCGCCTGCAATGCCTGAACGAGTTCATCGACGATCGCCATGCGCCCAGCGTCACACGGATCGGCAAACAAATCAAGCGTGAATGATTGTTTCTCGTCTGGACCCCCGCGCGAGTGGCGCCGGTCTCATCCGAGTCCGCGAGTTTCGCCCCGCGCGCTATCCCCTGATAGGACGGACCCATGACGAGTCACGCCCCGCCGATCGCCGACCCGTTCACCACGTTCGCCATCGGCCGGGACACCGACGTCGACGCACCGGTGTTGGTCCAGAAGCTCGGCAGCGGCGTCACCGATCACCGCGGCCTCATCGAACTGCCGGCTCTCACGGTGCTCTTCGACGACGTCGGTGGCGTCCCCTTCTACCGGCTCGACGCCGCGTCGTCGTCGATGCAGGCACGGCTCACGATGTCGATGGTGCGGCGTCCCGCGCCCCACGACGTGCTCCGCGCGAGCGCCGACCTCCGCATGCACGACGACGCGTTCGGCACCACGTCGGTCACCATCGCCGGGTCCGCGGGTGAGACGGTGTGCTTCGGCACCGCTCGCAACGTCCGGGTCGGTCGTCCCACCAGCGGCGACCTTCAGTGGCATCCGGAACAGCCCGCACCCGACGGCGTACCCGCGGTCGAGCGGATCGACCCGTCCCTCTCCGGTGCCGAGGTGGTCGCGAAGCTGATCGACGGTTCGCTCCCGATGGGCCCGATCTCAGAGATCCTCGACGGCGGCGTCACGGGAACCGGCGACGACGGCTCCGTCGACGTGCAGTTCACCACCGCGCCGTGGATGCGCAACCTCATGGGCACCATGCACGGCGGAGTGATCGCCGCGATGCTCGCCCAGGCGTGCTCGTTCGGAGCCCAGCGCAATGTCCGCGCCGGCGGCGGCTACCAGCTGATCGACTTCACCTGCGAATTCCACCGGTCGCCCGTCGTCGACGGCCGCCGCGTGCGCATCGACGTCGTGCCGGTCAAGCTCGGGCGCCGTCTCTGCCTCTTCGACGCCCGCATGTACGACGGCGACCGACTCCTCGGACGGGCGACGGCCGACGCGCGCTTCGACGTCTGACGTCGCGCCACTCAGCGACAGATCCCCCGTCCGGGACGGGGGTTTCGTCGCCGAGCCTCGCGTCCGCTATGCCGCGGGGACGATCCCGAACCGCGACAGCTGCCGCCGCAGCAGCGGCACCATCTGCCCGGACGCCAAGTGTTCGGTCGTCCACCGCACCACGTGCAGATCGAGGGCGCGCAGTTCGTCCTCGCGCAGCTTCTCGGCGATCACCACGTCGTCAGCCGACTGATCCGGCTTCCGCATCTCCCGCCGGTACTTTCCGAAACCGTCGAACTCCGCCACCACGGACCCGTCCCAGTCGTAGTCGCAGATCGCCGTCCGGCCGCTCGGCAGACGGTAGCGGGTCTGAAGCTCGGGAACTGGCAGTCCGGCCTCGATCATCTGTGCCCGCCCCCACGACTCGCCGGGGTTGTCCGACCGCCCGTCCGCATGACGCAGCGCCCGACGCGCCCGGGCGACTCCGCGCCGCGGCCGTGTCAGCTCCGCGAGCAGTACGCCGCGATCCGCACCGAGCCGCAGTGCGCTGTCCATGACCGACAGGGCCCGCGGAAAGTCCGGCACCGAGAGCGCCACGTCGACCGCGGTCCGCGAGATCGACGTCACCGCGAGCCCATTGACCTCGACGACCTCGTCGTCGCGCAGTCCCCCGCTGTGTATCACGCGGTGGGGTCGACGGTGACCGCCGTTGCTGCGACCGTTGGTGAGGTGAATGCTCGTGAGATCGGGGCGCAGAGTCCCGAGCCCGAGGACTGCGGCCGCAGACTCGTGGCTGAGCACGTTGCCGCAGTCGCGGGCGGTTCCGACAGCGGCCGCCACGCACCGGAGCCGATAGCGGTCCCGCAGCGCCTGCCCCGGGTCCGGACCGAGCGACTCACGCGTCACGTACACGCCCCGTCCCACCGGTATCAGCGTGTGTCTGCGAACGGCCTCCCGGATCTCGCGTTCGGTGACTCCGGAATCCAGGGCGACGCCGCGCCAGATGAGTCCGTATCGATCTGCAGGCCACATATCTCTTTAGACGCGACCGGGCCCTAGACGGTTCCATCCGCCGTCCACAGCCCGCGATCCGCCATCCGCAGCAGCGCCACTCAGTCCCCCGTCCGGGACGGGGGTTTCGTCGCCGAGCCTCGCGTCTACCCGAGGCACACGTCCACAGGCGCGCCCCTCTCCTCACACCACCGAGAGCGGCAGGGGCTTCGACGGACCGCGGTCGGCGAAGGTGAACGACGACCCGGCCGAGAAGCGCACGATGGCGACCTCGTCGCACTCGGGCTGCGGATCGCCGCGGCCGACGGTCACCACGAGTTCGTCGCCGTCCAGGGCACTCTCTTCGACGACCCACGTCGGCTCGACCGCCCGCACCGCCGACGCGAGCGCACCGAGCCGGCCCGCGGCCAACAGCCGCATCCACGCGCCGTCCTCCACCGCAGGCGACTCCACTCGAATGCGCACGCGAACGCCGTCACCGTCTTCGCGCACCTGCGCGACCACCCCCGTGTACTGCTCGGGGCCGAACACCGGGTGCGCGTTCAAGACGCCGGCGAGCGCCGTCGCGTCGGACCGACCGTCGAACAGCGCGGCCGACAATCGTTCGGCGGTGATCCCCGCGATGCCGATGAGCTGCTTCTCGAGGATCTCGTCCGCGCGCGCAGCATCGGTCCGGCGTCGCACGGATGCCAGGAATCCGATCGCGAGCAATTGGTGCTGCAAGGCCGTCTCCTCCGCGATCCGCACCAGTGCGGAGCTGGAGAACTCGTCGAAGGCCAGGTCCTCGACGAGCGGACCGCGGTAATCGGCGAGACCGTCGCCGGCGGACCCGTCGATCGGGCTGAGGGCGATCGACGCCGCCCGGGTTCGCAGAGTCGGCTCGGTGACCTCCGGCAACGGAAGCTCCTCGCGGTCGGGCTCGATCGTCACCGTCCACTCGCAGTGCGGCGTCCGGCCCGCGGGCACGCGGGGCGGTCGGTGCACCGGACGGATCCGCGCGCGCCGATTGGTCGCTATGGCGGTCGCATCGAATGTCGGATCCTCGATGTCGTGGCACATGGCCGTCACGTACTCGTCGCCCATCGGCTCCACGTCGAGAAGCGCGCCGCAGTGATCGAGCACGAACGAGCCGTGGTACCGATCGACGATCCGGTAGCGGAAGTCCATGAACTGCGGCGGCGCACCGATATCGAGCTGCAGGCATTTGAACATGTCCTCGACCCCGTCGCCCTCGATCCCGAGCGCGGTCCGCATCCGCCCCGTGTACACCGGGCTGGCCGCCATCCACTCCTCGATGGCGACCTGAGTCATGCCCTCGCGGCCGAACGCCGCGATCAGGTGTGCCATCCCGGACCGATCGATCAGCTGGCCCGACAGCAGCGACTCCGGGACCAGAGCCACCAACTGCGCGCGGGTCAGTCCGGCCAGGCTCACGGCAGGTCCCACAGGCCGACGGGCGACTGCCCGAGCGGATACCAACCGGGCAGGTTCCCCGGCGCGGACTTCTCGATGCGCTTGAGCATGCCGTCACTGCAGGCTTGATCGGTCAGCATCTCCAGGAACAGTGCCGAGACGTTCCCGAAGTCGAAGAAGTCGCGCTGCCAGCCGAATTGGAAGTTCCCCGCGTAACGGAACCAGCTCCCGCCGATGCCGTGCACCGCGTAGTGGGAACCGTCGGCTCGAGTGCTGACGTCAATCGGCCCGCTCACTGGGTTCCCGGCGCCGGAGTACACCTGGCGCCACAGCCCGATCATGTCGCCGGTCCGCTCGTCGATCACCCACGCCTGGTACGGATACTCCCAGCCCTCCAGGCCCTCCATCTCCTGGCCGAGCGCGATCTCTCGGATCTCGTCGCGGCCCACGGCCATGAAGTCCTTCTCCGGACCGTAGTTCCAGCCGTAGGTGGCGTCCTCGGTGTAGAAATCCGCGAGCGGGCGCCAGTCGCCCGCCTTCTCGGCTTCGACGTTGGCATCCAGCCAACGCTGCTTCATCTCGTCCAGTTCGGCACGGGGAAAAGCCATGTCATTCCTCCACGATCTTCAGTGCTTGGGTCGGGCAGAACCGAACAGCGGCCTCCACTTCGGCGCGCTGCGATTCGTCAGGGTTCTCGTTCAGGATCGTCACCGCGTCACGGCCCGCCTCGAAGACGTCGGGGGCTTCCAACTCGCACATCCCGTGTCCCTGACACAGATCCAGATCGACGACGACGCGCATCACCGCTCCCGCCGCCGGTAGGCCACCCGGCACGGCTGCTGCAACTGCACGACCATCTTGGAATGGTCGTTGCGGTAGCTGTCCGGCTCCTGAACCAGGGAGAACTCAAAGCTGCGCAGCAGCACCGAGAAGATCGCCTTCAACTGCATCATCGCGAACTGCGCGCCGACGCAGCGATGCCGTCCGGCACCGAACGGGATCCACGTCCAGCGATTGACCAGATCCTCCTGACGCGGCTGCTCGTACCGAGCGGGATCGAAGGAGTCCGGGTCCGGAAAGTCCTCCGGCAGCCGGTTCGAGACCGCAGGCGAGACCGCGATCGACTGTCCGGCGCGAACCGTGACCCCGCCGACCTCGAAGTCCTCCTGAACCAGGCGCATGAGGATGATCAGCGGCGGATGCAGTCGCAGCGCCTCCTTGATCGCGCCTTCCAGCTTCGGGATCTGACGCATCGCAGCGAAGCTGTACTCGACGCCGTCCGAGTAGATCCCGTCGAGTTCGCCGACGACCTCGGCGAGATGGTCCGGATGTTTGAGCAGTTCGATCAGCGTCCACGCCGCCGTCCCCGAAGTGGTGTGGTGGCCCGCGAACATCATCGAGATGAAGATGCCGGTCACGGTGTCCGGACTGAACATCTGCGAACCGTCGTCGTTCTTCAGCGACACCAGCACGTCGAGCAGATCCCGGTCGGCGGAGTCGGCCGGCGGGTTCGCGATACGGCGGTCCATCACGCCGCCGATGAACTCCACCAACTCGGCGCGCGCGGCGTCGCGTCGGCGGAAACTCTCGATGTCGGCGTGCATGTCGACGTAGGCGATCGGGTCGGTGCCCTTCTCCAGCTCGTGATAGAGGTGCGCGATGTGGCCCGACAGCTCTTCGCGGAACTTGCGTCCGATCAGGCACGACGACGAGGTGTACAGCGTCAGTTCGGCGAAGAAGTCGAGCAGATCGATTTCGCCGGCGTCGCCCCAGCCGGCGATCATCCGTTCCACCTCGTCGGGGATGGTGACCGCGTGCTGCTTCATGTGCGCCCCCTTGAGCGCCTGATTGTGCAGCATCTCGCTGCGCCGCTCGGGACTGGTGTCGAAGACGACGCCCTCACCGAAGATCGGAGTCATGAAGGGGTACGCGGCGCCCTGATCGAGCACCTCGTCGGGCGCGCGGAAGAACTCTTCGTTCGCGGCCGCACCGCTCACCAGGACCACCTCCCGGTCGGCGAGCTGGAACATCCCGACGTCGCCGTGCTCGGCCCGGACACGCCGGAACAGGCCGATCGGATCGGTGGCGAGCTCGTCGAGGTGTCCGTGCTCGCCCTCTCCGCCGGATACGCGGATCGATGCTGCAGGGTCGGAGGATGCTGCGTGCTCGGAGGATGCTGCGCGGTCAGAGGGTTCAGTGTGAGATGCGCTCGTGGTCATGCCGGTGCTCCTTCCGAATGCGCGACCGGTTCGGGCTGGGCGGGGGTGGACGATTCCGGCGGTACGAGCTCGCCCTCGGCTTCGACGTCGACCGATCGCATGTGCGCGCCGGGCGGCATCGAGATCATCGCCATGACAGCCGAAGCCAGATTCTCGGGTGTGAGGAAGTTGCCGTGCCGGGCCAGGCCGAACGCGATCCAGTCGTTGAGCATCGCCTCGGTCTGCTTCTGATCGAGATTCATGCCCATGCCCGTGATCGTCTGGCCGGGCCGCACCAGACCGGCGCGCACCCCGGTGCCCTCCAACTCCATGTCGATGGTGGCGACCATGCCCTCGACACCGCATTTGGCGGCGACGTACGCCGACGACCACGGACGCGGGTGGGCGACGACGTCGGAACTGATGAACACGATGTCGCCACGGCGGCGCGCGATCATCGCGGGCGCCACCGCGCGGTAGAGCCGGTACGCGCCGACCAGGTGCACATCGATCTGCGCCGCCCACTCGTCCACCGGCATCTCGTGGGCTCGGCCGATCTGGAGATCGCCGGCACCGGCGACCACCACTTCGAGGGGACCCAGCGCCTCCTGCGCCGCGTCGACCGCGTTCCGGACGGAGTCGTCGTCGGTCACGTCGAGCGCGACGGCGGCCGCTTCACCTCCGTCGGCGACGATCCGTGCGGCAGTCGCGGCGCACTTCTCCACACGGCGTGCGCCGAGGGCGACCGGATGGCCGGCCGTGGCGAGGGCCAGGGCGGTGGCCTCGCCGATGCCGGACGAGGCACCGGCGACCAGCACGGGCCGACGTTCGGGATGGGGCTGAAATCTCATCGGGGGACCACTTTCATCGGGAGGGACGCGAAACCGCGGACGTTCACCGAGTGCACGCGTTCGGCGGCGTCGAGGTCGACGTCGAAACTCTTGACGGTTCGGGCGATCTCGGCGAGGCCGAGGTCGGCCTCGAGTCGGGCCAGGTGCGCTCCCAGGCAGAAGTGCGTGCCGAGTCCGAACGAGAGGATGGTGCGGCTGCTGTCACGGCCGATGCGGTACTGGTCCGCGTCCGGCCCGAAGACCTCTTCGTCTCGATTCGCCGAACCGATCAGCAGCAGCACCCGATCGCCCGCGGGAATGGTGTAGCCGCCGTATTCGACGTCGTCGACCACGCGCCGCAGCAGCATCTGCGTGGAGGTGTCGAACCGGAGCGTCTCCTGGACCCAGTCCCCGACGACGGCCGCCGGATCGGCGCCCGCGCCGACCTCATCGAGGATCCCCGCCACCTGCCCCCCGCTGCGATGACCCCAGTAGACGGAATTCGCCAGCAGCTTGGTGGTGGTCTCGTTGCCCGCGACCACCATGAGCATCATGAAGCCGATGATCTCCTGGTCGGTCATCGTGGTGCGCTCGCCCTTCGCCGCGGCCACCCCGTCTCCGACGAGTTCGGCGCCGATCAGCGCGGAGACGAGGTCGTCGCCCGGGCGTCTGCGGCGGTCGGCGAGCAGCTCCGCGTAATAGCCGTGCAACTCCAGGTAAGCGCGCACAGCGGCTTCGGGGACATCGGTGACGCCCTCCTCCCGGTGGATCAGCAGATCCGACTGCCGTCGCAGGTATGCGCGGTCGGACGGCCCGACCCCGAGCAGCTCCGAGACCACGTCCATCGGCAACAGTCCGGCGAAGTCGTGGACGAAGTCGAACTCCCCCATCTCCACGCAGCGCGCCCAGTGCCGACTCGTCAGCTCGTGGATCCGAGGTGCAAGCTCGCTGACCCGGCGCGGCGTGAATCCCTTCGATACGAGCTTGCGCAGGCGCAGGTGGCGCGGGTCGTCCATCGCCAGGAAGCTCATCGCGTACTCGGCGTTCTCGTTGTACGACGTCGGATCCATCGAGACGCCCCAGCTGTTCGACAGCCGCACGTTGTCGCGGAAGGCCTCGGAGACGTCGTCGTGCCGGGCCAGCGCCCAGAAGTCGCCGTCGGTGTTGCGGTACACCGGCGCGTCGCGGCGCAGCCGCGCGTAGGTCGGATACGGGTCCTCGTGAAAGTCGTAGTCGTACGGGTCGAACGGAATCGACTCCTGCATTCCGGTGTCGGTGACGGTCAACGTCTCATTCCCATCAATCGTTGAAGAGCAGTGCGGCGGCCGCGACCAGCCGCTCGGATGTCGCTTCGTAGGTCAGGTGTCCCATGCCGGCGGTGACGAGTCCGCCTGCGTAGAGCATCTGCAGGGCGTCCACCACCCGAGGGGCATCGGGGTGGTCGTCACCGACCGCGGCGGCGAGGCGGTCGTGAATGAACCCGCCGATCCGCCACCGCAGGTGCTCGGAGTCCGGGTCGCTGCCCAGCAGCGCGACGGTGACGGCTCCGCCGAGCTGTCCCTCTCCGGCGACCACGGTCGAGACTCCGCGCAGCACCTGCGCCACGCGCTCGGCCCGGGGCAGGGAGGCGTCCACCTCGGGCACTCCGGCGGCCAGACGCCGCCAGAACACCTCCGCCACCAGGTGACTCTTCGAGCTGAAATACGTGTAGGCGGTGGCCGGCGCCACCCCCGCGCGCTTCGCGACGTCACGCACCGAGAGCGCATCGAAGCCGTCCGCGGCGAGGATCTCGACGGCCGCCTCGGTCATCTTGGTGATCTTCTCGGCCTGCTGCGGACTCAGGCGCCGCCGGGTGGACTCGGCCGCGACACCGGCGGACTCGACTGGGGTGGACATGTGACGCACGCTACTCTACGGTTGAACCGAAGTCCAGACACCTGTCCAGATGGAGTTCTGACAATGACCCGAGCGAGCCTCCCACTCAGGCCCGACACCGCCACCGACCTGCTCGTCGACGGCGCCCTGATCCCCGGTTCCGGCGGCGTCTTCGACGTCGTCAACCCCGCTACGGAGGAGGTGATCGGCCAGGCGGCCGAAGCCACCGCGTCCGACATGGATCGGGCGATCGAGGCCGCCCGCCGAGCCTTCGATCGGACCGACTGGTCGCGCGACCACGCCTTCCGCGCCCACTGCCTGCGGCAACTGCGCGACGCACTGCTCGCGCACGCGGACGAACTGCGGGAGCTGACGGTCGCCGAAGTGGGCTGTCCCACGTTCCTGACGCACGGCCCGCAGCTGGTGGGGCCGATCACCGATCTCGGGTACTTCGCCGACCTCGCCGAGAGCTATTCGTGGATCACCGATCTCGGCGAGGCGAGCCCGATGGGCATCAAGAACCGGCGAGAGCTGCGCGCCGAGGCGATCGGTGTGGTCGGCGCGATCACACCGTGGAACTTCCCGCACCAGATCAACTTCGCCAAGATCGGTCCGGCGCTCGCCGCCGGCTGCACCGTGGTCCTGAAGCCGGCCCCGGACACCCCGTGGTGCGCCGCGCTGGTCGGGAAGGTGATCGCCGAGGAGACCGACTTCCCTCCGGGCGTGGTCAACATCGTCACCTCCACCGACCACGCACTCGGTGAGCAACTGTGCACCGACCCCCGCGTCGATCTCGTCTCGTTCACCGGTTCCACCGACACCGGCCGCAGGGTGATGGCCGCCGCCGCGCCCACGCTCAAGAAGGTCTTTCTGGAACTCGGCGGCAAGTCGGCCTTCATCGTGCTCGACGACGCCGACCTTGCAGCCGCCTGTTCGATGGCGGCGTTCTCCGTCGTGACTCACGCCGGGCAGGGCTGCGCCATCACCACCCGTCTGCTGGTGCCGCGCGAGAAGCTCGCGGCCGCCGTCGAACTCACCAAGAACGCGATGGAGGGCCTGTCCGCGGCGGACCCGACGGACCCGGGAACGGTCTGCGGACCGCTCATCTCCGCCCGGCAGCGGGAGCGCGTCGAGAACTACCTCCGTCTGGCACGCGAGGAGGGCGGCGTGATCGAGATCGGCGGTGGCCGGCCCGCCGGACTGGACCGCGGTTTCTTCGTCGAACCGACGCTCATCTCCGGCGTCGGCAACTCCGCTCGCGTCGCACAGGAGGAGATCTTCGGCCCGGTGCTGGTGATCATCCCGCACGATGGCGACGACGACGCGATCGATCTCGCCAACGACTCCCCCTACGGACTGTCGGGCGCCGTGTGGGGCACATCGCCGGAACGGGTGAACGCTGTGGTCGACGGCGTCCGCACCGGGACGATGGGCGTCAACGGCGGCATCTGGTACTCCGCCGACGTCCCGTTCGGCGGCTACAAGCAGAGCGGAATCGGGCGAGAGATGGGCCGCGCCGGTTTCGAGGAGTACCTCGAGATCAAGGCGGTCGCCACACCCGTATAGGGAGGTCGGCCCCTCGCGCTCCCACCTCTCCCGCTGGCCTGCCCCGCCCGCTGGTTGAGCGAGCGAAGCGAGTCGAAACCTCCACCCCCACAACTCCACCCCCGACCACACCCCACAACACCCCGAAGGAACAACATGACCAGATTCGCCGACAAGACCGCCATCGTCACCGGCGCCGCCGGAGGCATCGGAGAGGCCTACGCGCGGGCACTCGCTGACGAGGGCGCGTACGTGGTGATCGCCGATGTCAACGACGACGCCGGACGGTCGGTGGCCGACGCGATCGGAGGCATGTACGTGCACACCGACGTCTCCGACCCCGACTCCGCGGCATCGCTCGCGACGGCCGTCGTTGACGAACGCGGGAAGATCGACGCGCTCGTCAACAACGCCGCGATCTACGGCGGCATGAAACTCGACTTCCTGACCACTGTGCCGTGGGACTACTACAAGAAGTTCATGAGCGTGAACCTCGACGGTGCGCTCAACGTGACCCGCGCCTGCTACCCGCATATGCGGCACGGCGGGGCGATCGTGAACCAGTCGTCGACGGCGGCCTGGCTGTACAGCGGCTTCTACGGTCTGGCCAAGGTGGGCGTCAACGGCCTCACCCAGCAGCTCGCCGTCGAACTCGGCGGTCAGCGCATCCGCATCAACGCGATCGCCCCCGGCCCCATCGACACCGAGGCCACCCGCTCCACCACTCCCGCCGCGATGGTCGACGACATGGTCGCCAAGCTCCCGCTGGGGCGGATGGGCACGCCGCAGGATCTGGTCGGCATGTGTCTGTTCCTGCTGTCCGACGAGGCGTCCTGGATCACCGGACAGATCTTCAACGTCGACGGCGGACAGGTCATCCGCTCATGAGCGAGGCACTGCGGCTGGGCTGTGTCGGGCTCGGCAACATCGGCGGTCCGATGGCTGCGCGCCTGGCCGGATCCGCTCCGACCACCGTCTTCGACCTCTCTCCGGATGCCGTCGCCACCCTGGTCGATGCGGGCGCGGTCACCGCGGACGGTCTGCCCGAACTCGCGTCCGCCAGCGATCTGGTCAGCATCTGCGTTCGCGACGACGCCCAGGTCCGCGAGGTGATCGGGCAACTGCGGCCGCACCTGGCGCCGGGCTCGCTCATCGCGATCCACTCCACCATCGCCCCCGAGACGGCGGCCGAGCAGGCCGCCGCGTGCGCGGCGGACGGGATCGTCGTGCTCGACGCTCCGATCTCCGGCGGCGCCCCCGGGGCTGCGGAGGGCCGGCTGGCGATCATGATCGGCGGCGATCGCGCCGGCTACGAGCGGGCCAGAGCCGCACTCGCGCCGGCGGGCGATCTCATCGTCCATGCCGGCCCGGCGGCCGGCGACGGAACGCGGATGAAGCTGGCCCGCAACCTGCTGCACTTCGTCTCCTTCGCCGCCACGGCCGAGGCGTCCCGACTCGCCGAGGCCGCCGGAATCGACATCGCACAACTCGGGCGAGTGGTCCGGCACACCGATGCGATCACCGGCGGTGCGGGCGCGATCATGCTTCGTGACACCACCGGGCCGATCGCTCCCGACGACTTCTGGTTCGGTGTCTTCACGCACGTCCGCGATCTCGGCGAGAAGGACCTGACCCTGGCACTGACACTGGCCGACCGGCTCGGCGTCGACCTCCCGCTGGGCCGCCGCGCCCTCACCGATCTGGCCGCCGGACTCGGTGTGCCCCATTCCGCCCACGACACACGCCGCGACGGCTGATCCGGCGCGCAGCGAAATGAACCGAACCGAAGGAGCATTGTGAACCCGACCCCGCAAGACGATCTGCCCCCGATGACCGAGCAACGCCGCAAGGGCCTGGCGACGATGTCGGAGGTGTACGGCTGGGAGATGTCCGACGGTCCGGGCGACTTCTTCGCGCACACCGCCGATCAGGTCTTCGGCGAGGTGTGGAGCCGCGAGGGCCTCACCCACCGCGACCGCAGGCTGGTACTCCTCGGCGCGCTGGCCGCCAACGGTCAGGTGGACGTCGCCGAGATCCAGGCGGCGGCGGCGCTCGGCAACGGCGAACTCACGCCGGAGGAGCTGAACGAGATCGGACTGTTCCTCTGCTACTACGTCGGCTGGCCGCTGGGCACCAAGATGACGATGATGTTCGGCGAGGTCGCCGGCAAGCACCGGAAGTCCGAGCACTGAGCCCGAACCCGCGCCCGTCGAGACCGCGCACGACCATAGGCTGACCGGCATGGACTTTCGATTGGTAGACCTCAGCGCCGACGAGATCGCTGCGCAGCTCGCCGTGGTGGAACCGCTGACCGAGTCGGTCCGCGCGCTGATCGACGCGGTGATCCGCACCGAGGTGCCCGACGACGATCTGGACGACGCGCGCCGGCGGATCGACGCGGTCACCGCCTCACTGCGCGCAGCGCAGAGGCCGGGCAGCTACGGAGTGCCGTTCACCCGCGACTTCACCGGCATGCCGTGGGGCAACGCGGCCGTGGGTGTGCGCAACGCCATCGCTCCCCCGCTGCGGGTCGACCACCACGACGACGGGACGGCCACCGCTCGGGTACGGCTCGGCGCCGCGTACGAGGGCCCGGCCGGCCTGGTCCACGGCGGGATCTCGGCCATGCTGCTCGATCAGATGCTCGGCGAAGCGGCCAGCGTCGGCAACGGAACCCCCTGCTTCACCGGCACGCTCACCGTGAAGTACCTGCGCCCGACACCTCTCGGCGACGTCGATCTGCGCGCCCGCACCACCGGATCGGAGGGACGGAAGGTCTTCGTGCGGGCCGAACTCTGCGACGCGGACGGTCCGACGGTGACGGCGGAGGGAATCATGGTCTCACCGAGGAATCTCCCGTCCCGGGATCAGATCGCGAAGTTGCGTGCAGCGACCGCCGCAGATCACGACGCCTGACGACGAGGTCAGGACGTACCTGCGTCCGGACCGTTCCCGTCGGTCTCCACGAGCCAGCGCTGGGCATCGGCGTAGGCGGTGTCGAGACCACCGAAGACATGCCGGGACGCGGGCACGACATTCTCCTCGCCCAGCGCTCGGACCAGGCCCGCTCGCGTCACCGCGTCGATCATCGCGGGACTGACGCCCGCGAGCATGAGACGCCCGCCCGACTTCCGCAATGCCTCGGCCTTCGCGCGCAGCAGCTTCTGCAGTGTCGCCGACGGCACGTCGGGCAGGACGCGTACGTTCAGAATCACCACGAACCGGCCCGGTGCGGAGGGCGGCGCCGGCCACGTCTCGGAGATGCGGGGCACTTCTGCGAACAGCGCGACGCCGGCGTAGTACAGCACGGTGATCCCGTTGGCGGGCAGCGTCTTCGGCGGTTCTTCCAGACGCCAGCCCTCGTCGTCTCGGACCAGCGCCAGCAGCCGGGCGCTGCGCGCCGCCTGAACGCAGTACAGCACCAGCGAGATTCCGGCACCGACGAGGATCGCGTACTGCAGGGGGATCTGGGTCGTCGCGAGGAAGGTCGCCACCATCGCGACGGCGCTCAGCGGCGCCGTGCGCAGAACCAGAGTGACGTCGGCCCATCGACCCTGAATCAACTCGAACCCGATGACGAACAGCAGTCCCCCGATGACAGGCATCGGGATGATCTGCGCGGCGGCGCCGGCGATCAGCACGAGAACCACCAGCCACGCACCGGCGAAGACGCCCGCCCAGCGGCTCGTCGCGCCCGCGGAGACCGCGACACCTGTGCGGGACAGGGATCCGCCTGTCGGCAACGATCCGAAGAAGCCGCCGACGATGTTGGCCGCACCCTGCGCCGAGAAGTCCCCGGACGCACTCGCCTTCGATCCGTCCGGGTTCGGCACCGCCGCCGAGATGCCCGCTGCCTGAGCGAGACCGACCAGGGCGATGGCGAACGCTCCGAGAACGAGGTTCGGGAATGCACTCAGATCCGGAAACGTGAACGGCGGCAGACTGTTCGGCACCTTCGCGATATCACCGACGGTCTCCGTGTCGGCACCGGTCACCGCGGCCACCGCGGTGACCGCGACGAGTGCGATCAGCGTGGCGTACGACTTGACCGGTCTGACGAACTGCAGAACTCCCCACACCGCGACGGTGCCGAGCGCCACCGCCACCGACGCCCCCGACCATTGGGGCACGTGTCCGAGCACCTCGACGAACTTCACGACGGTGTTGTGCCGTTCCGGGTCGTAGCCGGTGACGTCGCCGAGCACCCCCGCCACGATCTGTACGGCGATGCCGACCGTGAATCCGGTCATCACGGCGCTCGAGACGAAGTCCATGATCGCGCCGACGCGCAGCAGACCCATCACCAGCATCACGGCACCGACCGCCACCGTCAGCATCGCGATGTTCCCGACGTCGTGCGGGTCGAGGCCGGCCGAGGACAGCACACTCTGCGACGACAGTGCGATAGCGCTGGTCAGGGTGGTGACCATCAACGCGGTCCGGGCGAACATCGACCCCACGAGTGTCGAGAGCATCCCCGAATACAGACCGCTGACCGGATTGAATCCACCGATCGACGCGTACGCCATCCCCTCCGGGATGGAGAACAACGCGGTCACCAGACCGGATACGGCATCCGCTGGTCTCGGCCGCGAGATGTTTCGGATCCGGCGCATGATCGCTGACACGGCCACCTCAGACGTTCCTCTCCGTATCCTGCGAACCTCGTCGGATCTCGACCGGCCGAGCACTCAATTCCGGTGCGTTAGCCACCACCAGCCACGCCGCGAGCGTGGAGAAGAGCAGTGGAACCATGAGATCCATCTGCGGCACGATCGCCAACCCGAGGAACAGACTCAGCCAGCCGTTGCGCGCAGCGGCCACCGAGATCCCGACTACCGACGCGCTCACGCACAGGGTCAGCGGTATCGAGGTCCAGAGTGTGTGAACGCCGAATCCGAAGGCCGCTCCGATGAACACCGCGGGGAAGATCCGGCCGCCCCGGAAACCTGACGCCCCGGCGACCAGCAGCGCGCACAGCTTCACCGCCGCGAACACGAAGAATCCCATGGCGGTGGTGGTCGCCACCTCGCCCGGCAGCTCGTTCATCTGCTCGAGGCCTTTGAACAGGGTGATGGTGCCGCCGAGCGCACCGAGGCCGCCGAGGACCGCCCCGGCCACGGTCAGCCGCACCACGGGACCGGGCAACCGGGTGTTCAGCAGTCGGTGCAGGGGGTCGAAGAGCGCGGCACCGACCACGCCGACGGTTGCCGCGGCCGCCGCGACACCGATGGCGAGGAGCACGTGGACCACACCGCCGATCGTCTCGTCCGGCAGACCCATCGACAGCCCGAGATCGGTGAAGTGCAGCATCACGAACGAACCGGTCGCCGCGGCGACGAGCGGCACGTACAGCCGGTGCCACAGCGGGACGCGGGGATCGCCGCTGTTGAGTTCGGACAGCATCAGCGCCGCGGCGACCGGTGTCCCGAACATCGCGCCGATCGTGGCCGAGGTCGACAGCCCCATCCACTCCTTCTGCCCCAGCTTCGGCACGATCCGGACACCCAGCCCGACGATGATCGCGGCGTTGATCGCCATGATCGGGTTCTCCGGCCCCAGGCTCACCCCGCCGGACAGGGTCAGAACGGTGGCGAGCACGAGGCCGGGGAGCACGCGTATTTCGAGAGGAGTGGAGACGAGTCCCTCCGTCGCCGGATCGGGGCCGGCATGGCCCGGCAGGTACCGGATCACGAGTCCGGCGAGCAGACCGACAGCGGTGAGCGTCCCGAAGATGAACCAGCCGTTGTCGCCGGACACGCCGAGCGCGGCACTGAGATCGTCCCAGACCAGTTTCTGAACCAGTTCTGCGAGCGCCGAGACGCCCCACAGCCCGAGCGCGCACAGCGCGCCGACCGCGATCCCGACGGGGGTCAGCGCGATCATCTGCGCGACCGGCGACCGGACCGTCGGCGTTGCAGCGGCGGAGGACCCGGTTTCATCCATCGCAGTCCTTTCGTCGCCCGTCGCGCGACCCACGCGTCCGGCATGGTCGGTAACCCAATGGTCGGCCACTGCAATGGTCGGTCACTGCAATGGTCGGTCACTGCAATGGTCGGTCACTGGGGCCCGGCGGATCCGGAGGCGTCACCCGCGGCGAATGACCCACCCGGCTCGATCGTTCCCACCGGTCCGCCGGCCACCGATCGGCCGTTCGGTAGCGTCGAGGCCATGTGTGACGATCATCGCATGGAGCCCTTCTCCGCCGAGGAGTCCGAAGCCGTTCAGCGCATCTGGCGAGAGCTGGGCATTCCGGGTCTCATCGACGTGCACACCCATTTCATGCCGCGCCGGGTGATGGACAAGGTCTGGGCGTACTTCGACTCCGCCGGCCCGATGCTCGGCAGGCAGTGGCCGATCGCCTACCGGGCCGACGAGGACCGCCGCGTCGAGACGCTGCGCGCGTTCGGTGTGCGCGCGTACTCGTCGATGATCTATCCCCACAAACCCGATATGGCCCGATGGCTCAACAGTTGGGCGGCGGAGTTCGCGTCGGCGCACCCGGACTGCCTGCAGACGGCGACCTTCTACCCGGAGGAGGGGGCCGCGGCGTACGTCTCCGAGGCGATCGACGCCGGAGCGAGGATCTTCAAGTCGCACATCCAGGTCGGCGCGTACTCGCCGATCGATCCGCTGCTCGACGGCGTGTGGGAACGGATCGACGACGCGCAGATCCCCGTGGTGATCCACTGCGGTTCGGGTCCGGCACCGGGCGAGTTCACCGGCCCGGAACCGATCGACGAACTGCTGCGGCGGTTCCCGAGCCTGCCGCTCATCGTCGCGCACATGGGCACCCCCGAGTACGAGCCCTTCCTCGCACTCGCCGAACGGTACGAGAACGTCCGGCTCGACACGACGATGTCGTTCACCGCGTTCTCGGAGGAGTCGGCGCCGTACCCCCGCGAGCTCTTCGGCCGGCTCCGGGACGTCGGCGAGAAGATCCTCTTCGGCAGCGATTTCCCCAACATTCCGTACAGCTACACCGAGGCGCTCGCCGCCTGCGCCCGGCTCGACCTCGGCGACCGCTGGCTGCGCGGCGTGTTCCACGACAACGCCGCCGCGCTCTTCGGAATCGGCTGACACCGTGTATGTCGACACGACGATCGTCTGTCGATTGGAGCAGATGGGCGCGGCATCGGCCGCCGCCGAATCGGCCGGATACGACGGAGTGTGGACCTTCGAAGGCGCCCACGATCCGTTCCTGCCGCTGCTGCTCGCCGCGGAACGCACCGAGCGGGTACGGCTCGGGACCTCGGTGGCGATCGCGTTCGCCCGAAACCCGATGCTGCTGGCGACCACCGCATGGGACCTGCAGGCCTATTCACGCGGGCGGTTCGTGCTCGGCCTCGGCACTCAGATCAAGCCGCACATCACCCGGCGATATGGGATGCCGTGGAGCCGCCCCGCCGACCGGATCCGCGACATGGTCACTGCGATCCGCGCGATCTGGGACAGCTGGGAGACGGGCGGCCGCCTCGACCACCGCGGCGAGTTCTACCAGCACACGCTGATGCCGCCGCTGTTCCGGCCCGACGCGCGAGAGGTGGAGGGCTTCGGTCCGCCGCCGATCTGGCTTGCGGGCGTGGGGCCGAGGATGACGGCGGTCGCGGGCGAGACGGCCGACGGATTCCTCTCGCATCCGCTGTGCCCGCCCGCGTTCCTGCGTGAGACCACCCTGCCCGCGTTGGCCGCAGGCGCGGCGTCGGCGCGGCGCCGGGTCCCGGAGGTCCACCACTCGGCGATGGTGATCACCGGGCGCGACGCAGCCGACCGCGCGGCGGCGCGCGAAGCCGTGCGGACGCAGGTCGCGTTCTACGGCTCCACGCCCGCCTACCATCCGGTGCTCGAAGCCGTCGGCCGCGCCGAGCTCGGCCCCAGGCTGCACGAGCTCTCACGCGCAGGCGACTGGACGGCGATGGCTCAGATGGTCGACGACGCGCTGGTCGACGCCGTCGCGGTCACCGTCGACGACATCGGCTCGGGCGCTGCCGAGTTGGTGGATCGGTACGGACCGTGGGTGGACCGGCTGGGCTTCAACACGCCCTACCGCGCCGATCCGGCACTGCTCGCGGACCTCGCCGCCGCGGTCCGGGAGGCCGCGGTCACGAGATCCGCACCACCGCCTTGCCCCGCACGCGACCCTCGGCCAGATCGGTGAGCGCCCGCGGCAGTTCGGCGAGTTCGTAGACGTGGTTCACCGGCGGTCGCATCCCCTCCCCGACCAACCGGACGATGTCCTCGTGCAGCAGCCCGGGCACCTCGGGGTGCGTCCGGATGTATTCGCCCCAGGCCGCGCCGACGACGGAGATGTTCCGGAAGAGCACGCGGTTGAGCTTCACCGTCGGGATGCCGCCGGCGGCGAAGCCGATCACCACGAAACGGCCGTCGGGCGCGACGGTGCGGAGCGCCTCGTCGAAGACCTCACCGCCGACGGGATCGATCAGCACGTCCACGCCTCCCCCGGTGCGCTCGAGGACCCGGTCCTTCCACCCCTCGGTCAGTGCGATGACCTCGTCGGCGCCCAGCGCCCGGAGCATCTCCTCGTTGCCGGTCCGGTGCACCACCGCGACGACCCGGGCGCCGAGTGCCTTGGCGACGATGATCGAGGCCACACCGATGCCGCCCGCGGAACCGAGCACCCCGACGGTCTCGCCGGTCCGCAGATTCGCCCGCATCTTCAAGGCGAACAGCGCGGTCTGGAAGTTGATGCCGAGCGCGGCGCCCTCGTCGAAGCTCAGTTCGTCGGGCAGGGGGAACAACTGCTGTTCGGCCACGGCGATCTGCTCACCGAATCCGCCGAGCATCGATGCGACGACCACGCGGTCGCCGACCGCGAACCGACCGCCCTCCGGAGCCGCGGCGACGACGCCGGCAACCTCGGTGCCTGGAACGAAGGGCAGCGGCGGCCGCAGCTGATACTCGCCGCGGCTCATCAGCAGGTCGGGGAAGCACACTCCGCACGACCGCACATCCACCAGGTACTGACCCGCTTGCGGCTCGGGAGCCGGAATCTCTTGCAGTTCCAGGCCTTCCGGGCCCACTTCATTGACGATCACCTGTGCTTTCATGACTTCCACGGTAACCGTCGGACACCTGTCTATACGATTGAACGATGGCATTGACCTCCCCCACCAACGGACTGTCCGACGAGCGTCTGCGCGTAGCCGACGAAGCACCCGGCTTCATGCCGCTCGATGAGGCCCTCGCACTGCACGAGGCGGCGACGTCGTATCTCTCGCAGCCCGACTCGGTCGGCATCGGCGTCGAGATCGGCACCTACTGCGGAAAATCGACGGTGTTCCTCGGCGCCGCCGCCGAAGCACACGGCGCCCTGGTGGTCACCGTCGACCACCACCGCGGTTCGGAGGAGCATCAGCCGGGCTGGGAGTACCACGACACCGAACTCGTCGACAGTCACAGCGGACTGCTCGACACGGCCGCCCGCTTCCGGCGGACGATGTACGACGCCGGGCTGGAATCGACTGTGCTCGGGTTGCTCGCGCCCTCGACCGCCGCCGCGCGGGTCTGGGGACGCGAGGTGGATTTCGTGTTCATCGACGGCGGCCATTCGATGGAAGCCGCGCAGAACGACTACGACGGGTGGTCCGGGTGGGTCCGCGCCGGCGGCGCACTCCTCATCCACGACGTCTTCCCCGACCCGAACGACGGCGGGCGGCCGCCGTACGAGATCTACCGTCAGGCCCTCGACTCCGGCCGGTTCACCGAGCAGTCCGCGCACGGTTCACTGCGCGTCCTGCGGCGGATCCGCTGAGCCTACGCGGCGACTCCGAGTCCGAGCTTGCCCGCCAGCTTCTCCAGATACGAGCGCGCGGTGTCGGCGTTCTCGTCCGGCAGCCCGTAGAGGACGCGGGTGACTCCGATCCGGTCCCACCGCGCCAGACGCTCGGCGTCCGGCCGCATGTCGAGCGCGACGATCTGCGGTGCGCCGTCGCGTCCCGCGTCGGCCCAGATCGTCTTGAGCAGGGCCACCGACTCGTCGATGTCGGTCTCGCCCGGTGTCGTGATCCAACCGTCCGCATTGCGCGCGATCCACGTGAAGTTCTTCTCGGTGCCCGCCGCGCCCACCGACACCCCGATGGTCCGGGACGGTTTCGGCCACGCCCAACTGGGACCGAAATCGACGAACTCGCCGTGGTACTCGGCCTCGTCCTGCGTCCACAGGGCGCGCATCGCCTCGAGGTATTCGCGCAGCATCGTGCGCCGGCGGCCCGCCGGGACGTGGTGGTCCGACAACTCGTCCAGGTTCCAGCCGAAGCCCACGCCGAGGCGCACGCGTCCGCCCGACAGGTGATCGAGGGTCGCGATCGTCTTCGCGAGGGTCAGCGGGTCCGACTGCACGGGCAGCGCCACCGCCGTCGACAGTTCGATGCGCGAGGTGACCGCCGCCGCGGCCGCCAACGACGTCCATGGGTCCAGCGTCCGGGTGTACCTCTCGTCGGGGAGACTCGCGTCGCCGGTCCGCGGGTGGGCCGCCTCGCGCCTGGTCGGGATGTGACTGTGCTCGGGCACGTAGTACGCGGCGAAGCCCGCCTGCTCGATCAGCGGCGCCAACTCGTGCGGTCGCAGACCGCGGTCGCTGGTGAACTGCACGATTCCGTAATCCACTTGGCCCTCCGAACTCAGACGCCCTCACTGGACGCTAGACTGGACACTAGTCCAATCATCGCCCTTGCGCTACCGGTTCATCGGCTGCGAGACGGTCGTCGTCGAGTTCGGCGAAGATGCCGCCGGCGGGTGTCGCACGGCTGATCGCGTCCGCCGCGAGGATCACCGCGGCCGACGTCCAGCAACTGCGCTCCACCGGCCAGCGCTTACCGTCCGCGAAGACCAGCCCGGTCCAGTACGAACCGTCGGGATCACGCAGGTGCTGAATCGACTCCACCATCGCCGCCGCGCGATCCACGTCGCCGAGCGCCTCCAGCGCCAGCGCGAGCTCGCTGGTCTCGGCGCCGGTGACCCACGGGCGATGGTCCACGCACCGCGCTCCCAGTCCGGGAACCACGAACCTCTCCCACTCCGCATCGATCTGCGCGCGGCCGGCATCGCCGCGCAGGGGCCCGCCGAGAACCGGGTAATACCAGTCCATCGAATGCTTGCCGGCCGGGACGAAGACCTCGTCGGGCCGGGTGAACGCCACCGCGAGGTCACCGCGCGCACGCTCCCACGTGCCGGCGTCGGCTCCCACCTCGCCCGCGATGCGGATACCGCAGCACAGCGCCGAGTAGATGCTCGAATTGCCGGTCCGGAGGGCGTCGTCGAACATGGCTCCGGTCCGGTAGTCGGCCGCCCATCGGAACGCCCCGTCGCCGCGCTGGAACATCAACACCCGGTCCAGAGCGGCACGCACCGTGGGCCACATGCTCCACAGGAAGGCCTCGTCACCGGTGATCAGATAGTGATGCCACACTCCTACCGCGATGTAGGCGCAGAAGTTGCTGTCGACGCCGGGGTCGACGACCCGCCCGGCCCGCAGCTCCATCGGCCAGGAACCGTCGTCGCGCTGGGTGTGCGCCGACCATTCGTACGCCGCACGAGCAGCGTCGAGGTAGCCGCTCGCCGACAAGGCCATCGCCGACTCGACGTGATCCCACGGGTCGGTCTTGCCGCCCGGGAACCACGGAAGCGCACCGTCGGGCTCCTGCATTCCGACGATCGCGGCTCCGGTCGCGCGCACTTGCGCAGGCGTCAGGACGCCGGACACGGAGGGGACGGCCATCGTTACGCGGATTCGGCGAGTCCGGCCGGCTTGCGCAAGTAGATCGCCACCGACTTCCCGACGAGCGGATTCAAGAGTTGCTCGCCCGCGCGGGTGACCCACGGCTTACTCATCATGTCCCACACCAGCATCTTGTGATAGCCGCGGACCAGCGGATTGCGGTCGTTGTCGACGCCGACCGCGCACTTGAGCCACCAATACGGCGCGTGCAGGGCATGCGCGTGTCCCGAGCCGGTGATCTCCAGGCCCGCCGCAGCGAGCTTGTCGGCGAGCTCCGACTCGCGGTAGATACGGACGTGGCCGCCCTCCACCTCGTGGTACTCGTCCGAGAGCGCCCAGCACACCTTCTCCGGCCAGTAGCGGGGAACGGTGACCGCAGCCGACCCGCCGGGTTTGAGGATGCGGACCATTTCGGCGATGGCCGCCTCGTCGTCGGGGATGTGCTCCAGGATCTCCGACATCAGCACGACGTCGAAGGACTCGTCGTCGTAGGGCAGCGCGAGCGCGTCGCCGACCTCGGTACGCGCGACGCCCGATTCGGGAACCTCCCCCGCCGCGGCCAGCGCGCCGAACATCTCCGCGACGTCGGCCATGTCCTTCTCGTTCTGGTCGAAGGCGATGACCTCCGCACCGCGGCGCAGCATCTCATACGAGTGGCGGCCCTGACCGGCGCCGATGTCGATGGCCTTGACTCCCGGTCCGACGGCGAGACGGTCGAAATCCACAGTGAGCACGTGTCAGTTCCCTTCGCCCGCGGCGGCGTCGACGGCCGCCCGATATCGATCCGCTGTCGCTTTGGCGACTGCCGACCAGCTGTACCTCGAGGTGGCACGGGCGCGACCGCCCGCGCCCGTGCGCGCCGCCAGTTCCGGATCCTCGAGCAGCCGGAGCAGCGCCTGCGCGAGAGCGCCGGCATCGCCGGGAGGAACCAGAAGGGCGGCCGACTCGTCCTCGCCGACCACCTCCGGGATCGCGCCCGCACGAGTCGCCACCAGCGGTGTGCCACAACTCATGGCCTCCACCGCGGGCAACGAGAAGCCCTCGTACAGCGAGGGCACACAGGCGATCTCCGCGCTCGCCAACAGGTCGGCCAGCTCGGCGTCGTCGAGTCCGGAGACCACCGACACCCGCTCGCCGATGGACAGTTCGTCGATCAGCCGCGCCGAGGGGCCATCCGGATCCAGCTTCGACACCAGCGTGAGGTGCACGTCCCGTTCGACGGCCACCTTGGCGACCGCCTCCAGCAGGTACGAGACCCCCTTGAGCGGTGCGTCGGCGCTCGCGACGCACACGATCCGCCCGGGGACCCGCTCGCCGCGGGGCGCGTACAGATCGACGTCGACGCCCAGCGGGATGGTCGCCAGTGCGCCCGGCTCCACGTGAAACGCATCGCGGATGTCCTGTTCGCTGCTGTTCGAGACGGTCAGCAGCGACGGAATCCGCCGCGCCACGCGGCCCTGCATCGCCAGGAACGAATGCCACCGCCACGCGCTGATCTTCTTCAGTCCCACGGCGGCCTTCACCGCCAGCGAACGGTCGCGGGTGATCGGGTGATGGATCGTCGCCACCAGCGGGAAACCCTGACGCTTGATGTCGAGCAGCCCGTAGCCCAGGCATTGGTTGTCGTGCACCACGTCGAAGTCGGCTCGCCGGCCGCGCAGCAGCCGCGCCATCCGCAGACTGAACGTCAGCGGTTCACCGAACGCCGCGGTCCACATGGCCGCCACCTCGAGCACGTCGATCCAGTCGCGATACTCGCCGAGCCGCGGAGTCCGGAACGGTTCGGGTTCGCCGTACAGGTCCAGGCTCGGCACCTTGGTGAGCCGGACGCCGGCGTCGAGCTCGGGATACGGCTGACCGGAGAAGACCTCCACGTCGTGGCCGAGTGCGACCAGTTCCCGCGAGAGATGGCGGACGTACACGCCTTGGCCCCCGCAGTGCGGTTTGCTGCGGTACGACAGCAGCGCGATCCGCACTAGAGGGCCTGTCCGACGGGATCGGCCTGACCGGCCACGCCGGTCATCTCCTCCACGGAGACGAACTTGACCCGTCGGCGGCCGGACTCCGACCCGGCCTCGCGTTCGGCCGCGTCGATGCGTTTCCAGCCGGCCAGATCCACGCGATGTGCGCCGCGAGAGGCCACCAGGTCGGCGACGTCGGAGTTGTCGACCGCGGGGTCCGTCAGCGCGCCGGCGGCGAAGTCGGCCAGGATCGCCGCCGCGGCCTCCTCGCCGCACAGCCGGTTCCGGCCGATGCCCCCGGTGGGTCCGCGCTTGACCCAGCCGGCGACGAAGACGCCCGGAATCGGATCCCCGGCCGACCCGTCGAGGACGCGGCTGTCGGCGTTCGGGACCACCGACCGGCCCTCGTCGAAGGGCAGGCCCTTGATCGGCCGGCTCCGGTATCCGATCGACCGGACGATCAGCCCGGCGTCGAGCTCGGAGATCTCGTCGGTGCGCTCGATCCCGCCGTCGCCGATGTAGCGGTTGCGCACCAGCTTCACCGAGGCGGCCGCACCGTCACCGGTGATCTCCACCGGAGAGGTCAGGAAGCGGAATACGATCCGTCGACTCCCCTCGGTCCGCGGCATCGCGGCGAACTCCCGGGCCAGGCGGATCTTGGTCGCGATCACCGAGTCCAGCGAGTCGTCGGCCAGCGCGGCCGCCGTCTCTTCGGACAGCGTCAACTCCGATTCGTCGATCACCACGTCGACGCCTTCGAGGTCGGCCAGCGACACGAACTCCCCGTTGGTGAAGGCGCCGTGCTCGATACCGCGCCGTCCCACGACCACCACTTCGCGCACCTTGGACGCGCGGAGGACGTCGAGTGCGTGGTCGGCGATGTCCGTCCGTGCGAGCTCGTCGGGATCGGTGACCAGGATGCGCGCCACGTCGAGCGCCACGTTTCCGTTGCCGATCACCACCGCGCGCTCGGCACTGAGGTCGAACTCCCGCTGTGCGTGGTCGGGGTGGCCGTTGTACCAGGCCACGAAGTCGGTCGCGGCGATCGAGCCCGCCAGATCCTCACCGGGGATGTCGAGGCGGCGGTCGTGTGCGGCGCCGACGGCGTAGAGGACGGCACCGTAGCGTTCGCGCAGTTCGTCGTGGGTGATGTGCTCGCCCACCTCCACGCCCAGGTGGTAGGTGAAGTTCCGCTTCCGCTCCACCGCGGCGAAGGTCTCCTCGACCCCCTTCGTCTGCGCGTGGTCGGGGGCGACTCCGGCCCGGACCAGCCCGTACGGGGTGGGCAGACGGTCGAACATGTCGACGCGCACCTGGGCCTTCTTGACCAACTCCTGGGCGGCGTAGAAGGCGGCGGGCCCGGCTCCGACGATGGCGACACGGAGTTCGGTGTCGGGCAGCTGCGGCGGCTTGGGATGCCGCACGAGTCCGCCTTCGACGTCGTGGTCCTTGTAGTAGTCGGCGTTGATCTGGAGGAAGGGCTCTTCCCTCTCGGGCAGCTGATCGTCCGGATAGATCGCGCTCACCGGACACTCGTCGATGCAGGCGCCGCAGTCGATGCACGTCTCCGGGTCGATGTAGAGCATCTCGGCGGTGAGGAAGTCCGGTTCGTCCGGTGTCGGATGAATGCAATTGACCGGGCAGACGGCAACGCAAGATCCGTCGTTACAGCAGGATCGCGTGATTACGTGCGTCATCTGGGACATCCCTTCGAGCTCAAGGGTGAACGTGTTCTAGTTTCTCCGAGAGTACCGTATTCGAGGTCACACCCCGCCATGCCCGAAGCGTATCCCCGTCTCCGGACGAAGCAGAGGAGTCCCCACCCGAATGACCGCACCGCAGGCCTACCGGCCCCTGGAGGACCGCAAGCCGGGAGCCGACTTCTACTCGGCCGGATACCGCGTCCGGACCGGCGACATCGACCAGGACATGAGAGTTCGGCTCGACGGGATCGCTCGATATCTGCAGGACGTCGCGAACGACAACATCGCCGTCCTTCCGTTCGCCGACACCGACCCCTTCTGGATCATCCGCCGGACCGTGATCGACGTCCTCGAACCGATCACCTGGCCGTCGGAGCTGAGGATGGAACGGTGGTGCGGCGCACTGTCGACGCGGTGGACCAACATGCGCGTCCGGATCACCGCCGACGGCGGCACCAACCGGTTCAATCCCGAGCCTCGGCCCGACGGCCTCGTGGAGACCGAGGCCTTCTGGATCAACATGACCGAGTCCGGAACGCCCGCACGCATCAGCGATCTCGCGATGGAGACGCTCACCGCGATGACGGACGAGCACCGGTTGCGCTGGAAGGCGATGAATCCCGCCACCCCGCCGGCGGCCGAAGCACTGGAACTGCCCGACCGGGAACACGTCCTGCGGATCACCGACTTCGACCCGTTCAAGCACCTCAACAACGCCGCCTATTTCGAAGCGGTCGAGGACGAGCTGGTCCATCACGCCGACCTGATCGACGGACCGCACCGGGCGATCATCGAGTACCTGCGTCCGATCACCCCCGGCACGCGCGTCACCATCCGCAGGCAGCGACTCGACGGCACCCTGCTGATCTGGTTCGTCATCCCGGACGACGCCGGCGAACCGCAGGTGGCGGCGTCGGTCTCGGTGGCGTCGATTCCCGCGCCGTGAATCAATCCGCGCCGTGAATCCCGCGCGGACTAGTTGGCGCCGGTCAGGATCAACTCCATCAGTTTGACCGGCGCGGCACAGGCGTCACCGGCCTGCTGCCCCTCTGGTTCCACCCACCACGTGAAGATCCCGCCCGCGGGCGACTTCGCGGTCACTCCGCAGACAGCCGGCCTCGCGGGGTCGCGCTGGGTGAAGGCCGCTTGACTCTGCACCGAGATGTTCTCGGTGGTGAAGCCGAGATGCTGCGCGGTCTCCTTCTCCAGGTTGTAATCGCCCCACTCGAACCAGTTGAAGGTCACGTCGATCTGCTGCGGCAGCACCGACCAACGGCAGTTCGCTCCGAAGAAGTTCGATTCGGCGGTGGTTCCGCCCACCGCCTTCGCGATCGTCGCCGCGGGCAGTACCTCGCACTCGGCGAGCAGTTTGTCGAAACGGCTGGTGTCGACGTGGCCGGTGTCGGAACCGACCGCTCCTCCCTCGCGGACGGGCTGTCCGTCCACCGTGCACGCTGCCGACGCCGCGACCGCTGCCAGGCCCAGCACCGCCGCGGTCGCCCGCCTCCGGATCGACGTCATGCCGCCCCCTTCACGACCTTCTCGGTGATGCTCTTCGCGGCGCCGCACAGCTGGTCCTCGGCGATGGTGGGACCGGCGCCCGGACTGATCGGCGACGCCAGCGAGATCTCGATGAAATCGGCGTCCCACGCGACGCCGATCTCGCAGATTCCCGCGGTATGGGCGAGGAAGCCGGGATTGCCGTCGATCTCGTAGTCCTGCGTCGTGTCGCGGCTGAGCTGTTCGGTCCCTCGCTCGCGTCCGATCGGCGAGCCGCGGTACCAGTTGAACGAGACCGAACCGTTGCGCTGCGCGTCGGCGCGCCATTCACACGTCGAGGGGTTGTCGATCGCCAGCCGCAGGCCCGCCATGCCCGACATCCGGACCACGTCGTCGGTCGTGAGCCCACCGCATCGCGCGAACTGCGGACCCGTTCCCGCCTTCGGCGTCTCGGAGACATCCGCCGAGTCGGAACCGCCACCCGAGCACCCGGCGAGCAGCAGCGCCGCGAGCGCGGCGAGCGTCACCAGCATGATCTCCGAGCGGAAACGGTCGAGTTGCCTGCGTTCGCGCTTCGTCGGCCGTCCCGAACCCCGATCGCGCCGCGGGAGGCTGGCAAGAACCTCCCGCGGCGGCGGAGGCGGACTGTGGTCGATGTAGCACTCGGCCGCGGCCGGTGCGGAGACCCGTTTGCTGATCAGCCGCGTCACCTCGACGATCCGCTCGCGACCGTTCAGCCGCACGGTGACCCGGTCGCCGATCGACACCGGCGCCGCGGGTTTGGCGGTCGCACCGTTGAGCTGGACGTGTCCGGCGCGGCACGCGGCACCCGCGGCCGACCGCGTCTTGGTGAGCCGGATCGCCCAGATCCAGCTGTCGATGCGCGTCGCCATCACGCCCCTTCCCGTGGCAGTCCGATCGTCCCCCACAGTAATCGGACCCGCGGACTGCGCCCGGAAGACGCAGTGCACCGAGAGACGCAGATGCCCGGAACCTGACGAGCAGGTCCCGGGCATCGGGTCAAATGCGATCAGCTCAGGACGCGAGGGCCTTGGCCTTGAGGGCCTCGTACTCGGCCTCGGTGATGGTGCCCGCATCGAGCAGCGACTTCGCGGTCGCGATGTCGGCGGCCGGCGAGCTCTTGCCCGCCGCGTGCCGGATGTACTCCTGGTTCGCCTTCTCCGCGGCCAGCGCCGCTGCCTGACTGCGTTCGGTCATGCCGCGCCCGCGCGCGATCAGGTAGACGAACGCTGTGAGATACGGAAGAACGATGAGGAAGATGATCCAGACGACCTTCCATCCGGCGGCCAGCTTGTGGTCGCGGAACAGGTCGGTCAGGACCATGAAGAGCACCATCAGGTATGCGATGAAGGCGAAGACCAGCACCGTGTACCAGATCACGTTCCAGAACGAACTCCAGTCCATGGGGACCTACTTTCTTAGACGGGCGTCAATCGTATCCACGCTCGGCACCTCATGGGCAACAGCATCACCCGTAAAGGACTATGGTCCCGGCAGCCACTCGAGCCTCATCGCAGCGTCGATCACGGGCCCCTCGGTCGTCACGACAGTGGGGCAAAGGGTCCGTCCCGGCCTCATGAGGGAACAAAGTCCCTGGTAGGGGATTCGACTGAGCGATTAGGTTACGCTACCGTAATCGTCGTCGCAGACCGCAATACCCAGGAGTAAGCAACTATGTCAGCTGTCACCCTCTACGGCACCGAGACCGGCACCGGCGAGCTCGTGGCCGACGCCATCGCAGACGTATTGGCAGCAGACCACGATCCGTCGGTGTACGACATGGCGGAGTTCGCGGTCGAGGATCTCGACGCGAACGACTTCCTGGTGGTCGTCTGTTCCACCTACGGCGAGGGCGAACTGCCCTCCAGCGCGCTCCCGTTCGCGGACGAACTGGACGAGGAGAAGCCGGACCTCGCCGGGCTGCGTTTCGCGGTGTTCGGCATGGGCGACACCGTCTACGGCGACACCTACAACAAGGGCGGCGAGATCATGGCTGCCAAGCTCACCGAGCTGGGCGCGGTCCAGGTCGGCGAGCATTTCCGCCACGACGCGTCCTCGGCGGTGAAGCCGGCCAAGGCCGCCGAGGAATGGGCGCAGTCGCTCCCGGCGCTCATCGAGCAGGACTGAGCCGGCACACACCCCGACTCAGTGCGTGGACGTCACGGTCCGACGTTCACCCGCTCTTCACGCGTCTCACTCCGCTGTCCGCCTCGGACCGCCGCGTCCTGGGCGAGCTTGACCACCGCCGTCGCCGCGACCAGCGCCACGACGCAGAGGAACACGGCCGTCGGCGCGCTGACGTAGATGTTCTCGCCGAGCAATGCGACGCCGAGGATCATGGCGACGGTCGGTTCCATCACGTTCATCGCGGGGAACGAGGTCTGCAGATCGCCGGCACCGAAACCCCGCTGCTGCGCGACGATCGCCAGCACGATGACCGCGATGAGCAGGTACAGCTCGGCATGCGGGAGCACGGACAGCGGGTCGTCCACGATGCGCAGGGCGACAGCCTTGATGAGCAGTGCGGACACGCCGAACAACGCTCCGGACGCCAGACCGTAGCTCAGCGCTCGGAAATGCGCGCTCCGGCACCGTTCGGCATTGACCACGATTCCGATGATCCCCAGCACCAATGCCCCGACCGTGATGCCCATGACCACCACGTTCGGTCGCCGATCGGTCGATACCGGGCGCGCGAGCACCAGGAACAGGACCACGCACACCACGAGCGTCAGACCCCACAGCCATTCGGCGCGCTCGAACCGGCGTCTGTCTATCCAGGCCTCCATGGGCAGCGCGAACAGGACCGCCAGCACCACCAGCGGCTGAACCACGAGTATCGATCCGAGGCCGAGCGCGGCGGCCTGGAGACCGAAGCCGGCCAGTGCGATCACGGCTCCGAGCCACCAGCCGGCGGTGATGGCGCCACTGGCGGCCGACGCCCGCTGCCGAAGCACGGTTCCGCCGGCGATCAGCACTGCTGCGGTGATCGCGAGCAGTATCGGTGCCCAGGTATGCATCACTGACAGATTAGTGCCCGCGACACCGCCCGAGTCGGCTACCGGCCGGTGGGACTCAGCGTGCGATGCGGAGTTCGGTGGTGACCGGCGTGGCGTTCACCGTCAGGTCCTGCACCGGGCAGTGGCGTTCGACGGTCTCCTGGAGCCGCTGGTAGTCCCCGTCCGACGCAGGTCCGGAGATGTCGGCGATCACGCGCACCGCGGTGAATCCCGGTCGCACGTCGGCGTCGAGTCCGAAGAACCCGCGGACGTCCAGGTCACCTTCGGCCGACAGAGTGAGATCGTCGAACTCCACCCCGAGCCGTTCGGCCCAGAAGCGGTAGGTCACCACCTGGCACGACAGCAGTGCGGCCAGGTAGTACTCGACCGGGTTGGGCGCGCTGTCGCTTCCGCCGAGGGTCGGCGGCTCGTCGACCCGGACGCTGAACGAGCGCAGGGAGACCTCGCTCGACACTCCGGCCGTCGCCACCGCGGATGCGCCGAAGACCACCTGGGCATTGCTCGCCCTGGCGGCGACGGCATCGGCCGTGGCGGCGGCGATGGAGTTGAGCGGGGTCCGCGAATCCGGGATGTCGATCGGCTGTGTTGTCGTCATGGATGGAACCGTACGAAGATCCCGAGGCGCCGCACAGGGTTGCGGCCACAGCGGGTTTAAGCCTCGTCCGGCCCCGCCGCGGCCGCGCCTGCCCGGTTCTGTCACCCCCTGGATCTACCGTGTGGGCATGAGCTATCGCAGAGAACTCGAGCGGATGACGACACTGTCGTCGCAGGACATCGACGATGCCTGCGGGGGCTCGCGCATCCCGGCGTTGATCAACCACTGCGTCGACGAACTGCTGGAACTGACCGAGCTCGCCGACGAGGCGCTCACCGAGGAACGCATCGAGGAGCACGTCCTCTACGTGCAGGAGGTCTCGGCGTGGCGAGAGACCGCTCAACTGCTTCGGCTCATGGCGGCCGACCGCACCGTGCGCAGTACCGGTGCCGCATGACCGACCGCACCCTCATTCTGATGCGGCACGGCAAGTCCGCCTATCCGGACGGCGTCTACGATCACGATCGCCCGCTGAATGAGCGCGGGATGCGGCAGGCGCAGCTCGCCGGACGATGGATGACCGAGGACCGCCTCGCCGTCGATCAGGTGCTCTGTTCCACCTCGCGCAGGACGAGGATGACCCTCGAACAGACCGGCGTCGCCGCGCCGGTGGAGTTCATCGACGATCTGTACGGCGGGACGCCGTCGGAGGTGTTCGAGGCGGTTCGGATCCACACCCCGCCCGAAGCGTCCACCGTGCTGGTGGTGGGGCACTTCCCCGGCATGCCGGAGACCGCTCTGAGCCTCGATCCGGCCGGCGAGATCGACCGGTTTCCGACGTCCGCCTACGCGGTGCTGCGCATCGGTGTGCCCTGGGATCGCCTCGGGCTCGACGTGGACGCCGACGCCCGGCTCCTCGCGTTCCGGGTACCCCGCTGACCGCGGGGTTCTCCACGGTAACGTCGGCCGCATGACCCACACGATCACCGCACCGACCGACGTGGACCTGGTGCACCTGCGTCGATGCATCACTCTCGCCCGCGAAGCGCTCGACTCGGGCGACGAACCGTTCGGCTCGCTGATCGTCGATGCCGAGGGCATGGTCCGGTTCGCCGACCGCAACCGGGTCGGTGCCGGCGACCACACGCGGCACCCGGAGTTCGCGATCGCCCGGTGGGCGGCGAAGAATCTGACCGAGGAACAACGAGCCGCGGCCACCGTCTATACCTCCGGCGAACACTGTCCGATGTGTTCGGCGGCGCACGCGTGGGTCGGGCTGGGGCGGATCGTCTACGCGGTCGGCGCCCGCCGGCTCAGCACCTGGCGCACCGAGTGGGGCCTGCCCGAGGGCCCGGTCGCGGCCCTGCCGATCAACGAGGTCGCACCGGACGTCCCCGTCTCCGGTCCGGCCCCCGAACTGGCCGACGAGATCCGCGAGTTGCACGCTCGTTCGGCCGGAGTGAACCTCACCTGACCCGCGCCGGAATCCGGCGGCCGCACTGCCGCCGGATTCACTCCGGGTCGAGCAGTTCCAGCCGCACCGCGAGCAGTCTGATCGGCCGGTCGATCTCGAAGGCGTCGAGCAGATCGTCCGCGACAGCCGCGATCGCATCGAGAGACGTCGTCGGAGCCGGCAGCTTACGCATCTTGGTTCTGGTGAAGAATGTGGCCGTCCGTACGGTGAGGCCGACACGGAACGGGGTGCGCCCCTCCGCGACCACCTGTTCGAGCACCTCCTCGGTGAGGGCCCGGACCGCCTCATGCAGTCGGCCGGGATAGGTGAGGTCGGTGTCGTAGGTCCGCGCCTTCGAATGCGACTTGGCGATCCGCGGCTCGTCGGAGATCGCGTCATCGCCTCCGCCCCGGCACAGCACGTACAGCCAGTCGCCCTGGTGCGGGCCGAACATCGCCGTCAAGTCGTCTCGATCGGCGGCGGCGAGCTGCGCCACCGTGTCGATTCCCGCGGCCGACAGCTTGGCCGCGGTCCGCGATCCCACACTCCACAGTTCGCGGCAGGGACGGTGGTTCATCAGCGAGGCCCAGTTGCCGTCGTCGAGCACGAAGACCCGCTGTTCCTCGCCGGCCTCCGGACTCCGGACGGCCTGCTTCGCGAATCCGGTCGCCGCCTTGGCACGCTGTTTGTTGTCGGAGACGCCCACGCAGCAGTCCAACCCGGTCGCCGACACCACCGCTCGTCTGATGCTCCGCGCCGTCTCGATGACGTCGGCGGCACTCAGCAGACGCGGGCCCGCGCGGTCTTCGATTCCCAGATAGGCCTCATCCCAGCCCCACACCTCGAGCGCATCGCCGAATCCCCGGAGGACGTCCATCACGCGCTCGGATGCGGCTTCGTACTCCCCCATGTCGAGCGGGAGGAATACCGCGTCGGGCGCCTTCTTGCTCGCGGCGCGCATCGGCATACCTGCCCGTACTCCGTCCGCGCGCGCCTCGTACGAGGCGCAGGTCACCACCTGCCGGGCACGCGTCGGATCGCCGTCCCCGCCGACGATCACCGCCTGTCCGACCAACTCCGGTCGCCGCTGCCGCTCCACGGAGACCTGGAACTGGTCGAGGTCGACGTGGAGCAGCCATCGGTAGCGGGTCGGGACACCCATGCGTCAACTGTATGGGAACACCGGCGGGCGGATCAGCCCGCGAGGGCGGGCTCGGTGGCGGAAGTCTCCGGCGCGGGCTGGTCGCTCGCAGGGGTCTCGCTCGCAGGCGTCTCGGCGGCGGGCTCCTCAGACGGCGTCTCCTGGGTCGGCGTCTCCTGGGACGGCGCGGGCTCGACGATCTCGATCGGGGCCGGCTCCGGAGCCGGGTTGACGATCATCGGAGGCAGATTCGTCGACGGTTCGCCGACGACCGCGTCGTCGAGCGCACACTCGGGAGCGGAGGTGGTGACCGCGGCGAGGGTCGCCGTGTCGTCATCCTGCGTCGGCTCGGCAGGACTCCCCGGCCCTGTCGGCCCTGTCGGCTCGGTCGGCCCTGTCGGCTTCGCCGCGAGTCCGTCGATCAGGTTCTTGGCGAACTTCACGTCGTCGCCGATCGTGACAGTGTTCAGGTAGTTGCGCAGTGTCCCGATGGGATCGAAGGGGTTGTCGAGGCTCAGGGTGCCGAGTCCGAACGGATTGTCCACCTGCACCAGGCTGATCTTCGGCAGCAGTCCGGCGTGCGCACCCTGAGTGATCCTCGTGATCTGCGGCAGTCCGATCAGGTTCGGGCGAGTGCTGCCGTTCACCTCCACCGGCGGGAAGAACACGATCTGGTGTCCGAGCCACTCCACGGTGATCGGGTTGCGCAGTCCGTAATCACTGGTCAGCCAGTGCGCGGTGACGGTCCGCTCCACCACCGGATCGAGGATCGGCGCACCGGACTCATCGGTGGCCTGCTCCATCAGCTGCTTGCCGTCGGGACCGAGCTTGGGCTTCTTCACCGACCTGGTCTTGGTCTCGGTCTTCTGCTCGCCGGTCTCCTCGTCGATGACGGGAGCGCCGTTCTCGTCGGCGACCGGCGCCTGGTACTCCTCATTGACCCACTCGTACACGCCGACCATCCGCGGGGCGGTCTTGACCCGCATCACCTGCTTGCCGTCGGCATCGAGCTTCGGGGTCACCCCGTCGGCCTCGAACACCGGTTCCTTGGCGTACACCGTCTGCACGTCCTTGGTGAACCGCACGAAGTCCTTGGCGAACTTGATCCGGTCCTCGCCGGACATCAGCGCCTTGAGCATGTCGGCCACGAACGGAGTGTCCATCATCGAGCCGAGGTCGCCGTCGCCCGACAGCAGCGGTGCCATCTGCTTCAGCAGCGCATCGTTGCCGAAGAGCAACGACGTGACGTCGGTCAGTCCCCACTGCTCCTGGCGGTGACCGCCGTCGGTGACCGGACGCAGATCCTTGTAGTAGTCGAACGTGCCGAGGGCGTTGGTACACGAACCGAGGCCCTCCGCCGTCGCCCGCGTCTGGAAGCCGAAGCAGGCCACCTCCTTCAGACCCGGCAGATTGCCGTTGATGCCGTCGACCAGATCGAGCATTCCGGCGGCGTCGGCCCCGGCCTCACCCGCGAGGCTGGAGTCGAGCAGACCCGCATTGCGCAGCTGGGTGAAGTCGAGTTCCTGTCCGAACCAGGTGAACTTGATGTCGTTGGTGTCCATGTTCACCGCGGACGCGAGACCCAGCTGCGACTGCGCGGTCGACGTCCGCCCGTGATCGGCGCCCGCGAGCGCTACCGCCAGCGCGTTGGCGGTCTGTGCGAGCGCGGTTCCCCCGCGCATCGACAGCGCGACGTTGATGCCGTCGCCGACGATGGTGGAACTGCCGATCGGCTTCACCGGAGCAGGCAGATCCTGCGGCTGGGTGTAGTCGTACTTGTGGTTGGTCAGGTATTCGGCGAGCTTGAGCGCCTCGGTGCGCTTCTCGAGATTGAGATCCTCGCCCTTGGTGACCTTCGTACCGCCGACTAAGAGGCAGCCGCCCAGCACCGTGTTCTTGATCGATCCGTCGTTCTGGAGGCATCCGTCCTTCGCCGCCCTGTTCACCGGCAGGGCCGCGTCGCGCTGGATCTCGGCGTAGGTCTTGTACTTGTCGAACGCGCCCGGATCGACCCTCGGCATGCCCAGCGCGGAGGCAGCGCCCTTCACGAAGTCCCTGCCGAGGGTGACGCCGCCGAGGATCTCGAGCAGGTTCCGCTCCCCCATCCGGTACTTGACGACGAGCAGGTTGATGTCGTCACCGAGGTCGAGCACCATGTTCTCGGCCGCCTGGCCGACCTCGAGAGTCTCGGGCAGCACCAACGCGACGCCCGTTCCGTTGGAGCCCTTGCAGTCCGCGATCGCCTGCGGCGGGGCCGCCGGATCGAACTCCGTGCTCTTCGACGAGTCCGGACCGGTCGCGAGCGCACCCGTCCGGCACATCTCGACGAACTGGGAGACCATCGGATCGTCGAGCATCCCGAGGATCGCGTTCGGGTCCAGATCGCCCAGCCCGGCGATCGCGCTGGTCGAGGTCTCCGCGAAGGCGTGACCCGCGGGAGCCATGGCCGCACCTGCACCCAGAGCCGCGACGGCTCCCACCGCAGCGATCCCCTTCTTCAGCCGGCGGCGGCGCGCGCCTTCGGCGCGATCGAGTGCGCGGCGCTGCGCACGGTTCATGGGCTCAGTCACAGTTCTTCTCCAGAAGGGGGCGGATCTCTTCGCAAATCGGTCGAATCATAATTCGTGCCAGATTCCGGGTTCGTTTCGGCTGAACGGACGACGTGGCACAAATCTGACTTCGCCCAGGTCGAGGTGGCACAAATCCATTCCTCGCGAACGCACGCCGGCGACGGGGGCCGAGTCTCGCGACGCTATCGATTCAGAAACGACCGGCTTTGCCGGTTTCCCATCCGTCACACCCGTCTCGTACGGTGACCTGTATGGCAGGAACTCGCACTACTCGACGCATGCCCTGGATCGCACGCCTCGCGATCATCGCCCTCGCCGGCACGATGGCGCTCCTGGTGCCGCCCGCCGCTCCGGCCGATGCGGCGCCCCGCGTGACCGCGGAACAGCGGATCAGTGCCACCGTCAGCCTGATCTCGGTGTACTCGCCGTCGATGCATCGCACGATCCGCGCGCACGTGTTGCATCCCGCCGGACGGCCGAGCGGAGTTCCGACTTTCTACATGCTTCCGGGCGCCGGCGGTGCCGAGGACGGGATCTCCTGGTACAACAACACGCCGGTTCGCCGGTTCTTCGCCGATAAGCGCACCAATGTGGTCCTGCCGATCGGCGGACGGTTCTCGATGATGACCGACTGGATCTCCGACGACCCGATCCTCGGCCGCAACAAGTGGCAGACCTTCGTCAACCGGGAGCTCCCCGCAGCGGTGAACCGAGCCTTCCGCACCAACGGAGTCAGCGCACTCTCGGGCGTCTCCATGTCCGCCGGTCCGGCACTCGACCTCGCGACGCAGGCGCCCGGAAAGTACCGCGCCGTGGCCGCGTACAGCGGCTGTCCCGGCGCCGCCGATCCGCTCGGCACCATCGCGGCCACGGCGATCGTCGCCCGCGGCGGCGGCAACGTGCTCAATATGTGGGGACCTCCCGGCGGCCCGGCCTGGCGTGCCCACGATCCAGTGCTCAATGCCGCCAAGCTGCGCGGCACCGCCGTCTACCTGTCGGCGGGTTCAGGCCTGCCCGGTCCCGTCGACGGTGATCCGCTGCGCACCGGCGGCGGGCTCGTCGGTGGCAACATCATGGAGGCCATCGCGCTGCGGTGCACCACGAATATGGCCGACCGGCTGAGCGCCCTGGGTATCCCGCACACCTTCGTGCACCGGCCCGACGGCGTCCACACCTGGGGCCTGTTCTACGCCGACCTTCGCAATTCATGGCCGATGATCGCGCGCGCGATCGGCGCCTGAGCGCACGCCGCGCTCATTCCCGGGCGAGTTCCTCCGCACGTGGCGCCAGAGCCCGCGTCACGGAAGCGAACTTCGCGACGAGTTCCTTGCCGAACAGCAGCTTGACGATGCCCGACGCCGGGCCGGTGATCTCGAAGTGCGACTCGTACCGGCTGCGTCCGTCGCCGAGGTCGACCACGGTGTGCCTGCGCAGGCTGCGCACCGCGCCGAACGGCGCGGGCTTCATCCGATAGGAGAACGACCGGCCCTCGTCGACGGCGTCGATGTACTCACGCGTCCGCTTCAGCCCGCCCGGACCGAGCCGGAAGCGCATGTCGATCGGATCGCCCGGCCGCAGGGTGGATCGGCACTCCACCTGGAAGGGATTCCATTCGCCGTACGCATCGAAGTCGGTCAGCACCTGCCACACCACGGCGGCGGGAGCGTCGATGTCGATCGAACTGTCGGTGATCAGAGCCATGCGGCCATCGTAGAACACGTTCTAAATCGGCGGCGTTCGCCGGGTCGAGGCACGATACGACGAGGGTCCCGCCTCCGGATGGAGACGGGACCCTGCGTTCGGTCGGATCAGCGGAAGTCGCTGCCGAAGCCGTAGTCGTCCAACGGAACGGCGGCACCGCTCGGGGCACCGAAGGTGCCGTCCGGGCTGTAGTAGGTGTCGTCGTAGGTCGGCAGGGCGTACGCCGCTGCGCGGGCCTCCTCGGTCGGCTGGACCTCGATGTTGCGGTAGCGGTTGATACCGGTACCGGCCGGGATCAGCTTACCGATGATCACGTTCTCCTTGAGGCCGACGAGCTTGTCGCTGCGGTTGTTGATCGCCGCATCGGTCAGCACGCGGGTGGTCTCCTGGAACGACGCCGCCGACAGCCACGAATCGGTGGCCAGCGAGGCCTTCGTGATGCCCATGAGGACCGGTCGGCCGGCAGCCGGCTCCCCGCCCTCGGCGACGACGGCCCGGTTGGCCGCCTCGAACTCGGCGCGCTCGGTGAGCGAACCGGGCAGGAACTCGGTGGCACCGGAGTCGATGATCGTCACACGGCGCAGCATCTGGCGGACGATCGTCTCCACGTGCTTGTCGTGGATCGACACACCCTGGCTCCGGTACACCTCCTGGACCTCGTTGACCAGGTGGATCTGCACCTGACGCGGGCCCATCACGCGGAGCACCTCGTGCGGATCGGCAGCGCCCTCGAGGAGCTGCTGACCGACCTCGACGTGATCGCCGTCGGCCAGCAGACGCTCGCTGCCGTCCTCGTGGCGGAACACGCGCAGACGCTGACGCTTCGACAGCTTGTCGTACACGACCTCGTCGCTCCCGTCGTCCGGGATGATCGTGATCTTGTAGAACCGGTCGTCGTCCTCCATGCGGACCCGGCCCGAGACCTCGGCGATCGGGGCCTTGCCCTTGGGGACACGGGCCTCGAACAGCTCGGTGACTCGCGGCAGACCACCGGTGATGTCGTCACCGACGCCACCCTGGTGGAAGGTACGCATCGTCAGCTGCGTGCCGGGCTCACCGATCGACTGCGCCGCGATGATGCCGACGGCCTCGCCGATGTCGACGAGCTTGCCGGTGGCCATCGAACGGCCGTAGCAGTGCGCGCACACGCCGGTGCCGGTGGCACAGGTCAGGACCGAACGGACCTTGACCTCGGAGATGCCTGCCGCGAGGAGAGCCTCGATCGCCGGATCGCCCAGGTCGTGCCCGCGCTCCACCACGACGTTTCCGTCCGCGTCGACCGCATCGGCCGCGAGCGTACGGGCGTACGCCGAGGTCTCGACGTGGGCGTCGCGGATGATGCTGCCGTCCGGCTGCTTCTCGCCGAGCGGCACCACGATGCCGCGCTCGGTGCCGCAGTCGGTCTCGCGGACGATGACGTCCTGCGACACGTCCACCAGACGACGGGTCAGGTAGCCCGAGTCGGCCGTACGCAGTGCCGTGTCCGCCAGACCCTTACGAGCGCCGTGCGTGTTGATGAAGTACTCGGCAACGGTCAGGCCCTCGCGGAACGAGGACTTGATCGGACGCGGGATGAACTCGCCCTTCGGGTTCGTCACCAGGCCCTTCATACCCGACAGGTTGCGGACCTGGGTCATGTTGCCCGTGGCACCCGACTTCGGGATCATCGTGATCGGGTTGTCGTCGGGGTAGTAGTCCTCGAGCGCCTTACCGACCTCTTCGGTGGCCTGCTTCCAGATCTCGACCAGGGCGTCGCGACGCTCGTCGGGGGTCAGACCACCGCGCTGGAACTTGCGCTCCAGACCGTCGGCCCGCTCCTCGTAGCGCTCCAGGATCTCCGCCTTGGCCGGCGGCACCAGAACGTCCGACATCGAGACGGTGACGCCCGAGCGGGTGGCCCAGTAGAAGCCCACGTCCTTCAGCTTGTCGACGGTCTGCGCGACGACGATCATCGGGTAGCGCTCGGCGAGATCGTTGATGATCACGGCCTGACGCTTCTTCGGCATCTGCTCGTCGATGAACGGGTAGTCGCGCGGCAGCAGCTCGTTGAACAGCACACGTCCCAGGGTGGTGACGGTCTCCCACGGCTGACCACGGGTCCAGCCCTCCGGGAACAGCTCCGCCTCCACGTCGGCGGGCGGACGCTGGTCGGTCAGCCGCACCTTGATGCGCGACTGGATGGTCAGCGCACCGCGGTCGACGGCCATGATGGCCTCGGCCGGGCTCGAGTAGACGCCGCGCTCCACGTCGCCGTCCGTGGCACCGGTGTACTCGCCGGTCAGACCGTCCTTCTGGGTGGTCAGGTAGTACAGGCCGGTCACCATGTCCAGACGCGGCATGGCCAGCGGGCGGCCCGATGCCGGCGACAGGATGTTGTTCGAGGACAGCATCAGGATGCGGGCCTCGGCCTGCGCCTCCGCGGACAGCGGCAGGTGCACGGCCATCTGGTCACCGTCGAAGTCGGCGTTGAACGCCTCACAGACCAGCGGGTGCAGCTGGATGGCCTTGCCCTCCACCAGCTGCGGCTCGAAGGCCTGGATGCCGAGTCGGTGCAGCGTCGGCGCACGGTTCAGCAGAACCGGGTGCTCGGCGATGACCTCTTCGAGGACGTCCCAGACGGCGGGGCGCTGACGCTCCACCATGCGCTTGGCCGACTTGATGTTCTGGGCCTGGTTGAGATCCACCAGACGCTTCATCACGAAGGGCTTGAACAGTTCCAGAGCCATCAGCTTCGGCAGGCCGCACTGATGCAGCTTGAGCTGCGGGCCGACCACGATGACGCTTCGGCCCGAGTAGTCGACGCGCTTGCCGAGCAGGTTCTGACGGAATCGGCCCTGCTTGCCCTTGAGCAGATCGCTCAGGGACTTCAGCGGGCGGTTGCCCGGCCCGGTGACCGGACGGCCGCGACGGCCGTTGTCGAACAGCGCGTCCACCGACTCCTGCAGCATCCGCTTCTCGTTGTTGACGATGATCTCGGGAGCACCGAGGTCGATCAGTCGCTTGAGACGGTTGTTGCGGTTGATGACACGGCGGTACAGATCGTTCAGATCGGAGGTCGCGAAGCGGCCACCGTCGAGCTGAACCATCGGGCGCAGTTCCGGCGGGATCACCGGCACGGCGTCGAGCACCATCGCCTGGGGCGAGTTGCCGGACTGCTGGAACGCCGCCACGACCTTCAGCCGCTTCAGCGCGCGCAGCTTCTTCTGGCCCTTGCCGCTGCGGATCGTCTCGCGCAGCGACTCGGCCTCGGCCTCGATGTCGAAGTTCTCGAGCAGCTTCTTGATGGCCTCGGCGCCCATCGAGCCGGTGAAGTACTCGCCGAAACGGTCCTCGAGCTCGCGGTACAGACGCTCGTCGACGATCAGGTCGCCCGGGGTGAGCTTGGTGAACTTGTCCCAGATCTCGTCGAGAGCCTCGACCTCGCGGTTCGCGTGGTCGCGCATGCGCTTGAGCTCACGCTCGGCGGCGTCGCGGACCTTGCGCTTGGCGTCGGCCTTGGCGCCCTCGGCCTCGAGCTCGGCCAGATCGGCCTCGAGCTTCTGCTGACGCTCGGCGAGAGCGGCCTCGAGATCGTCGAGGATCGCCTTGCGCTCCACACCGATCTCGGCCTCGCGGGTCGAGAGCTCGGCGTGACGCAGTTCGTCGTCGACGGCGGTGATCACGTAGGCGGCGAAGTAGATGATCTTCTCGAGATCCTTCGGCGCCAGGTCGAGCAGGTAGCCCAGCCGGCTCGGCACGCCCTTGAAGTACCAGATGTGCGTGACCGGGGCGGCCAGCTCGATGTGGCCCATGCGCTCACGGCGCACCTTGGCCTTGGTCACCTCGACGCCGCAGCGCTCACAGATGATGCCCTTGAAGCGCACGCGCTTGTACTTGCCGCAGTAGCACTCCCAGTCGCGAGTCGGTCCGAAGATCTTCTCGCAGAACAGGCCGTCCTTCTCGGGCTTGAGCGTGCGGTAGTTGATGGTCTCCGGCTTCTTGACCTCACCGTACGACCAGTTGTGGATGTCGTCGGCCGTCGCAAGGCCGATCTTCAGTTCGTCGAAAAAGTTGACGTCGAGCACTAGTTGCCTTTCAGTGTCTCTTCTAGTCAGGTGAGGATCAGTTGGCGAGATCGTCGACCGTGGCGGACTCGTTGCGCGACAGGTTGATGCCAAGGTTGGCAGCAGCGCGCTCGAGGTCCTCGTCGTCGGTGTCGCTCATCTCGATGGCGGTGCCCTCGCTGGAGAGGACCTCCACGTTGAGGCACAGCGACTGGAGCTCCTTCAGGAGCACCTTGAACGACTCCGGGATGCCCGGCTCGGGGATGTTCTCGCCCTTGACGATGGCCTCGTACACCTTCACGCGGCCGACGACGTCGTCCGACTTGATGGTCAGCAGCTCCTGCAGGGTGTAGGCGGCGCCGTAGGCCTGCATCGCCCAGCACTCCATCTCACCGAAGCGCTGGCCGCCGAACTGGGCCTTACCGCCGAGCGGCTGCTGGGTGATCATCGAGTACGGACCGGTGGAACGCGCGTGGATCTTGTCGTCCACCAGGTGGTGCAGCTTGATGATGTACATGTAGCCGACCGAGACCGGGTACGGGAAGGGCTCGCCGGAACGACCGTCGAACAGCGTCGCCTTGCCGTCCGGACCCACCATGACCTCACCGTCGCGGTTCGGCAGGGTGGAACCGAGCAGACCCGCGAGCTCGTCGTCCTTCGCACCGTCGAACACCGGGGTCGCGGTGTTCGTGTTCGGCGGAGCCGAGTGCATCGCCTCGGGCAGGCGCTTGGCCCACTCCTCCTCGAGCTTCTCCGTGTCGATGTTCCAGCCGGCCTTCGACACCCAGCCGAGGTGGGTCTCGAGGATCTGGCCGATGTTCATACGACGCGGAACACCGTGGGTGTTCAGGATGATGTCGACCGGGGTGCCGTCGGGCAGGAACGGCATGTCCTCCTGCGGGAGGATCTTGCCGATGACGCCCTTGTTGCCGTGGCGGCCGGCCAGCTTGTCGCCGTCCTGGATCTTGCGCTTCTGCGCCACGTAGACGCGGACCAACTCGTTGACGCCGGGCGCCAGGTCGTCGTCCTCGTCGCGGCTGAACGTGCGGACACCGATGACCTTGCCGGTCTCGCCGTGCGGCACCTTCAGCGAGGTGTCGCGGACCTCGCGAGCCTTCTCACCGAAGATCGCGCGCAGCAGGCGCTCCTCCGGGGTGAGCTCGGTCTCGCCCTTCGGCGTGACCTTGCCGACCAGGATGTCGCCGTCGCGGACCTCGGCACCGATGCGGACGATGCCGCGCTCGTCGAGATCGGCCAGCACCTCGTCGGAGACGTTCGGGATGTCCCGGGTGATCTCCTCGGCACCGAGCTTGGTGTCGCGGGCGTCGATCTCGTGCTCCTCGATGTGAATCGAGGTGAGCACGTCCTCTTCCACGAGGCGCTGCGACAGGATGATCGCGTCCTCGTAGTTGTGGCCCTCCCACGGCATGATCGCCACGAGCAGGTTCTTGCCCAGCGCCATCTCGCCCTGGTCGGTGCAGGGGCCGTCGGCCAGGACCTGACCGGCCTCCACCCGCTGACCCTCGTCGACGATCGGCACCTGGTTGGCGCACGTGCCGTGGTTGCTGCGCTCGAACTTGCGCAGACGGTAGCTGTCGCGCGTTCCGTCGTCGGCCATCACCGTGATGAAGTCGGCGGAGACCTCCTCCACGACACCGGTCTTGCCGGTGACGATCACGTCGCCGGCGTCGACCGCCGCACGCAGCTCCATGCCGGTGCCGACCAGCGGCGCCTCGCTGCGGACCAGCGGCACCGCCTGGCGCTGCATGTTGGCGCCCATCAGCGCACGGTTGGCGTCGTCGTGCTCGAGGAACGGGATCATCGCGGTGGCGACCGACACCATCTGGCGCGGCGACACGTCGAGGTACTCGACCGACTTGGCCGGAACGAACTCCACCTCGGCGCCCTTGATGCGGACCAGGACGCGCTCGTCGGTGATGGTGCCGTCGGCGTCGTAGTTGGTGTTGGCCTGACCGATCAGGTAGCGATCCTCCTCATCGGCGGTCATGTACTCGATCTCGTCGGTCAGCACACCGTCGACCACCTTGCGGTACGGGGTCTCGATGAAGCCGAACGGATTCACCCGCGCGTACACCGAGAGCGAACCGATCAGACCGATGTTCGGACCCTCGGGGGTCTCGATCGGGCACATGCGGCCGTAGTGCGAGGGGTGCACGTCGCGGACCTCGAGGCCGGCGCGCTCACGCGACAGACCGCCCGGACCCAGCGCCGAGAGACGACGCTTGTGCGTCAGCCCCGACAGCGGGTTGTTCTGGTCCATGAACTGCGACAGCTGGCTGGTTCCGAAGAACTCCTTGATGGCCGCGACCACGGGGCGGATGTTGATCAGCGTCTGCGGGGTGATCGCCTCGGCGTCCTGGGTGGTCATGCGCTCACGCACCACCCGCTCCATACGCGACAGGCCCACGCGGATCTGGTTCTGGATCAGCTCACCCACGGTGCGGAGCCGGCGGTTGCCGAAGTGGTCGATGTCGTCGACCTCGACCGGCACCTCGACGCCGCCGGGGACGGTCATCATGGTGGTGATGTTGGGGTCGGCCTCGTGCAGGCGCACCAGGTACTCGACCGTGGCGATGATGTCCTCGGTGGTCAGCGTGGATTCGCCGACCATCGGGTTCGCCGTGAGGCCGAGCTTCTTGTTGATCTTGTAGCGGCCGACGCGAGCGAGGTCGTAGCGCTTCTCCTTGAAGAACAGGTTCTCCAGCAAGCTCTCCGCGGACTCCTTGGTCGGGGGCTCACCCGGACGCAGCTTGCGGTAGACCTCGAGCAGGGCCTCGTCCTGATTGGTGGTCGCGTCCTTCTCCAGGGTCGACATCATGATCTCGGAGAAGCCGAAGCGTTCGGCGATGTCCTCGTTGGTCATGCCGAGTGCCTTGAGCAGGATGGTGACCGGCTGACGACGCTTGCGGTCGATGCGGACACCCACGGTGTCGCGCTTGTCGACGTCGAACTCCAACCAGGCGCCGCGGCCCGGGATCACCTTCACCGAGTGCAGCGTCTTCTCGGTGGTCTTGTCGATCGTGGAGTCGAAGTAGACGCCGGGGCTGCGGACCAGCTGGCTCACCACGACACGCTCGGTGCCGTTGATGATGAAGCTGCCCTTGTCGGTCATGATCGGGAAGTCGCCCATGAAGACGGTCTGCGACTTGATCTCACCGGTGTTGTTGTTGATGAACTCCGCGGTGACGAACAACGGCGCCGCGTAGGTCATGTCCTTGTCCTTGCACTCATCGATCGAGGCCTTGACCTCGTCGAAGTGCGGATCAGAGAACGACAGCGACATCGAGGACGAGAAGTCTTCGATCGGCGAGAGTTCGCGGAGGACTTCCTCGAGTCCGCCGACCGGGTTCTCCTCACCCCGTGCAATCGCCTTTGCGCGCCACTCGGGCGTACCCACAAGCCATTCGAACGAGTCGAGCTGCAGATCCAGCAGACCCGGAACCTCGAGCGGCTCGTCGATCTTGGCGAAGGAAGCGCGGTGCGGCGCGCCCGGGATGATTCCCGCTGTGGTTGAGGTGGACTGGCGGTCGAGTGCCAAGATGCGTCCTTCCAACACGAAGTTTCTCGGTGCGTGGCCATGGTGGCCTGCGGTGGTCGTGCGACCTGCACAAACATCACACCCGAGAACCGTCCCCGGAGGGAGGGCTGGAAGGATGATCGATCAGCGGACAGGAGGCAGCCAGCGCAACGTCCAACTGTATCAGATATCTATGGCAATGGGTATACCCCTGCCGGAGAATGATTGTCGACGGCTGCCTACCTGGAGACAATCAACTTGTGACAGCGTGACGTGCCGAGGCTGTCACGTCAAGCGAAACGCGCCGAATCGGTCAGAAAAGCCTGTTCAGCGCCCTCGATCAGAACTGTCCGACTTCGCTGATCTTCCAATTCCCGTCATCGTCCTTGGTCAAGGCGTACTGGACATGCGGCACCTGGGAGTCGGCGATCACGCCGTCCCGCGAGGTGCTCACGATCAGTGTGCCGACCACCACCGCGCGATCATCGGTGAGGTCCGACAGGCCGAGAGCGTCGATCCGGCACTCCGACGCCGTCTTGGACTGTTCGATGACACTGCGGTTCGTCTTCAAGAAGGTCTCGAACTGGTCGAGCGCTCCACCGGTGAAGGTGTCGCGGGTGGACGCGGCCCACTGGTCGAGCTTCTTGTAATCGAACTGGAAGGGCGCGCACGCGCCGGCCCGCGCCTGGCTGAGCACCTTGTCGGTCTCGCGCTGGTCGACGAACGCACGGTTGTCGCTCACGGTGACACCGGGATGGAATGCGAGGACGGTGGCGATGACACCGAGTACGACGGCGACGGCCCCGGTGATCGCCGCGAGCCGGAGTGTCGACGAGGTGTCGCGCGGGGGGCGCCCCTGGTTCAGGGCAGCGGCGGCGGCCTCTTCCCGGGCCGCCTTCTGCGCGGCCACCTGGCGCTTGCGCTCCACACCGGACACGGTGGGTCCGGCGGTATCGACGGGCTCGGTAGGAACCGTCGAGTGCTGCATCTGCTCGTCTGTGTCGGCCTGAACCGGCCTCGATACCGTGACGCGCGGCGCCGCTCGGCCCGCGACCTTCGGTGTCCGCTTTCCGGAACCGGGCTTGTTCGGACGTCCGCCGGCCATCAGTTTCCACCCTCCTGCGGCTGCGAGTCCTGCGACTGGTCCGCGGTGCCCTGGCCGGGCGCGGTCGACACCCCGGAGCCGGTGTCGGTGTAGTCGATCGGGTTCAGCGCGACCACCTTGGTCGCCTTACGCACACCGTCGACGTCGACCATCGTCAGGAGGAAGCCCATCTGTTGCTGCGCGACGGGCTGATTGGGGATCGTCGATGCGACGTTCGCGAACACCAGAACGGTGGCGGTGTCGTCGTCGGTGCTCAGCTCCGTGGTGGCGCTGCGAGTGATACGCGACTCGAGTTTGCCGACCTGTCCCCCGGAGGCCGCGACACGCTGCTCGACGTCGGCCACGACGCCGGTGTTCACCTGCTTGAGGGCATCTCCGGTGAGCGACGACTCCAGACGCTTCTTCCAGCCCGCGGTGTCCTTGGGGTCCACCGCGGTGATGTTGAGGACGGCCTGCTCGGCCGCATCGACCGACTCGTTGCGGAGCTGATCGGCCTCCGAGTCGACCGTGTATGCGCGGATCCCCGTGTAGCCGAAGTACCCGAGACACACCACCGCAGCGATGAGTGCCGCGACCGCGGCAGCCAGTGCCAAGGAGGCGAAGGGCGACCGCGCGGACGCGTCGTCGGTGTCGGCCTCCTCGGTGCCGCTGGACCACCGGGACCAGAACCGCAGGGGACGCTTCGGCGCGGCTGCGTCGTCCGCAGCGGCGTCGTCCTCGGCAGCGTCGTCTACGTCTGCCTCAGCGGTCTCCACCTCAGCGGTCTCTGCCTCAGCGGTCTCTGCCTCAGCGGACTTCACCTCGACGGTGTCCGCCTCAGCGGATTCGGACGCGACGGGAGGCTCGCCGGACGTCGCGGCGTCCACCGGTTCGTCCTGCGGCTGGCTGGTGTCTTCGTGTGTCATCGAGCGCAACTGTAGTCATCGCGAGGCACGCCGTGCCAATCCGTCGCCGCCGCGGAGACGGCGACGGATCGGCCGGGCGTCACTTCGGATGCACACCCATCAGAGCGGCCAGCTGGGTCGCGAGCGGATTCAGGTTCAACTTGTCCGGATCCTTCTTCGGCGTGTTGTCCCACGGCTGTGCGATGTACGGATTCGCCAGCGCGGCGCGGTTGGCACCGCGAACCGACGTGGGGTTCCCTTCGGGCACGTTGCAGTTGGCCTTCGTGTTGAACGGGAAATCGTCGTAATTGACGTCGAAGTTCGGGTTGCGCTTCTTCATCTCGGCGATCATCGCCCACGTGCTCTCGTAGCCCTTGGTGCAGCTCACCGGGTTGCCGGTCTCCAGAACGATGCCGAAGTGGATCTGGCCGTCGCCGGGAGCGGCGCTGTGGCTGCCCGCCGACAATGCCGACAGCATCGCGAAGGTGGCACCGGTGGCGAACGAGGCCGGCGCCGCCGCGTGAACGGTTCCGCCGAGCTGATGGATCAGCTTGGTGGTATCCGCACCGTTGTCCTGCAGGAAGGTCGAGAGCGCGGTGCCCGCCGGCGGGCCGTTCGTCAGAATGCGGCGGATCGCCGGATCCGAACTCACCAGCTGGGCGGAGACCCGGTCGAGATTCTTCGACCATGCGAGGATCTCGTCGGACTGGTCGGCCTGCGTCGACAGCACCACATTGGAGTTCTGCAGCAGCTGCGTGATCGGTTCGATGTTCCGGACGCCGTCCTTCGACAGCTTGTCCAGCGACGAGATCAAGTGCGTGAGGTCCTCGCCCTTGCCGTTGAACGCCGTGCCGAGTTCCCGGATCACACTGCTCAGCTGATCGACCGGAATGGTCTTGGTGAGGCTGATCGTGTCGGCGATGACGTCCTGCAGCTTCGGGGGCGTCTCGGCGCCCTGGATGCGCGATCCGTTCTCCAGGTACGGCCCCGCGCTCGTCTTGGGCTGCAGGTCGATGAACTGCTCACCGATCGCCGATCGGTTCGCCAGCACCGCCTGAGCCGAGGCGGGGACCTTGGGTGCGCCGGAGTTCATGTCCAGCGTCACGTCCACGCCGTTCGGCACCATCTTCATGTCACCGACCAGACCCACCGGCACTCCCCGATAGGTCACCTCCGCGTTGGTGAAGATGCCGCTCGCGTCGGGCATGTGCAGGGTCACCTTGTAGGTGGAGACGCCGACCAGCTTGTCGAGCCGGGCGTACTTGGCACCGACGTAGACGATCGCCAGCACACCGATCACCACGAAGACGATCAGCTGAATCTTGACGAGACGACTGGTCACTGGTCACCACCTCCGAGCATCCGCAGCGGCCCGTCCAGGAAGTTCTCGTCTCCCGACGGCATCGGCGAGTACTGAGCCTTCTTGTCCGACGACTTCTTCTGCACCGAGTTCTTCTGGCCCGACTTGCTCTGGGCGGTCCCCGACGACGGATTCATCGGGTACGTGCCACCCGACGGAGGAGTGTTCGGACCCTTCCGCGAGTTGGCCGCCGGCGGAAGCAGCGAGATCGTCGGCCAGCCCCAGCGGGGTCCGTTGCCGTTGATGTACGGGTTGTTCGGGTCGATCTTCGGCGGGCTGACGGTCGGCGCCTGGTACACCGGCTTGCCCTGTCCCACGCCGAGCGCTTCGAGCTGATTCAGCAGCCGGAGGTCGAGGGTCGCGAACAGGTTGGTCGAGTCGCCGTGCACACCGGGCAGCAGATCGTCCGGGAAGGGATGGGTCAGCATCAGCGGCAACGCGGTGACCGCGTCCTGTGCCGACTTCGCGAGCTCCGACAGGATCGGGCGCAGCGCCTTCAGGTCGGTGATGATCTGATCGTGCGCCTTGCCGAGGATGTCGGTGCCGACCTGGCCCAGATCGTCGAGCTTGGTGAGCAGGTCAACGAACTGCGGGCGCTGCTCCTCGAGCACCTTCACACCCGCAGGCAGTTGGTTCAGGATCCGCTCGATCTGAGCCGTCTGCTGATTGGCACGCGCCGACAGCTTGCTGACGCCGTCGATCGCGCTGATGATGTCGTCGCGCTGCTTGTTGAGGCTGTCGATCAACTTCTCCGACTGCTTCAGCAGCGAGCGCACCGTGTTCGGCCGGTCGCCGAGCGCCTCGTTCAGTGAGGTGATGATCGGCTCGAGCTGGTTGATGCCGCCGCCGTTGAGCAGCATCGACAGTGCGCCGAGCAACTGCTCGATATCGGTGACGGTGCGGGTGCGGTCCGATTGGATGGGTTCCGACTCGGGCTGACGCGGCGTCTGCGCCGTCACGCCCTGCGGCTCGGACAGCGCCACGAACTTCTCGCCGAGCAGGTTGGTCTGCTGGACCGAGGCCGAGGCCTCGTCGGAGAGATCGACGCTGTTCTTGACCTTGATCGTCACCAGCGCATCCCAGGCACCGGTGGGCACCTCCACCTTGGTGACCTGGCCGACCGGAATGCCGTCCATCTTCACGACCGACTGCGGAACCAGGTCCAGGATGTTGTTGAACACCACCTTGTAGGTCCGCGGGTTCGACCCCACGTCCACACCGCCCGGCAGAGGTACCGACTGGATACCGGAGCAACCGGTGGTCACCGCGAGAACGGTCGCGAGTGCGGCACCCATACCGGCGACGCGGGCTCGCGTCGACAGTTTCACCTTCATCGCTGTCCTCCAGGAAGACTCGGGTCCGGATTGCCCGGGACGGTACCCGGTGCCGGGTTCTTCTGCTCCTTGTCACCGCTCATGATTCCGAAGGGCAGCACCGGCAGCACCGGTTCCAGAACGCCCTTCGTGATCTGCGTGGCGACGTTCTTGCAGTTGTTGACCAGCGGCGCGAGCTTGCGGCTGAAGTCGACGGCCATCGGATTGCCGGGCAGCAGCTTGCCCAAGTCGAGCAACCGGCAGCCGGCGGCCAGCGGGTCCTGCAACTCCGGGATGTTGACGCGCATCGCGACGGTGCCCGACTCCGCGTCGTAGGCGTTGATCAGGTTGCTGATCGTGACCGGCAGGACGGTGAGGATCTCGAGCAGGTGATCCTTGTTGTCCAGCAGCGCCTGACCCGTCGGCTGCAGGTCGCGGACGGCCTGACCGATCTTGTCGTTGTTGTCGGAGATGAACGTCGCGACATCGCCCAGCGCGTACGACAGGCTGTCGAGCGCCTTGCCCAGCTGGTCGCGCTCGCCGGCCAGGAAGGTGTTGAACGAGGCCATCTGGCTGTTGAACTGCCGGACCTGCGCGTCGTTCTCCTTCAGCGCACCCACGAAGACGTTCAGGTTGCGGATCGTGCTCATCAGGTCGGTGCTGCCGTCGGACAGCGTTCCCGCGGCCTTGGACAGGTTCGTGATCGCCTCGCCCAGCTTCGCGCCGTTGCCGTCCAGATTCTTCGAGAAGACGTCCACGAAGTCCGTGACGGCACCGTTCTGATTCGCGCCCTCGGGTCCGAGCGACTTCGACAGCTTCTGAAGGTTGGCGTAGATCGCGTCGATCTCCACCGGCACCTTGGTCTGCTTGGTCGACAGCGTCACGTCGCTTCCCGCCTGCGCCCCGCCCGAGTAGGCGGGGGTGAGCTGCACGTAGCGGTCGGCGACGATCGACGGGATGATCTGCACGGCCTTGACATCGGCCGGGAGCTTCACACCGCGGTTCACCCGCATGTCGACCTCGACCACGTCGCCGCGCGGGGTCACGTCGGTGACCTTGCCGACGTCGACGCCGAGCACCCGGACGTCGCTGCCCTTGTAGATGCCCACCGCGCTGGTGAACGTGGCGTGCACCTTGGTGGTGCCGATCAGGGTCGACGCCCACCAGCCGCCTGCGGCGATGATGAGGACGAGCACCAGACCGAGTGCGCCGTAGACGATGTTGCGCTTGTTGAACAGACCGGAGGTCTGACCTGACTCCGTCATCCGCCGGCCCCCGTTCCACCGTTGTTCAGATTCTTAGTCATGTTCGGCAGCCTGGTCGTGTTCTGCTGCGGCAGTGCGGGCGGCAGCAGGTTGGTGACCGTCGCCTCGAACCAGCGACCGTTGCCGAGCACGTTCGCGTAGACGCGGTAGAACGGCGCCATGTACGTGATCGTGTCGCGCAGATTCTTGTTCTGCCTGGTCAGCATGTCGGTCACGCCCTTGAGGGAATCGAGTGCGGGACCGATCTGCGCCTCGTTGTCCTTCACGATGCCGCTGAGCGACTTGCTCAGCGTGGTGGTGCTCGCGAGCAGAGCCGAGATGCTCTTCTGCCGGTTGTTCAGTTCCTTGAGCAGGACGCCGGCGCCGGCGATCAGCCGGGTGAACTCCTCGTTCCGGTCCGCGAGGATCTTGGAGGCGTCCTTGGTCGCCTTCAGCAGCCGCTGCACCTCCTGGTCGCGGCTCGCGATCGTGTTCGACAGCCGCGAGATGCCGGTCAACGACGAGTTGATGTCGTCGGCGTTGGTGCCGGAGAAGGCGGCCGACAGCGTCCGCAGCGACTTCGCGACCTCGTCGGTGTCGACGTTCTCGATCTGATCGGCCGCGTCACCGAAGGCCTCGATGACGTCGTACGGCGCGACCGTGTCGGTGAGCTTGACCCGGGGGTCGGCCAGTTCGCTGCCGCGCGGGTTCAGCGCCAGGTACTTCTGGCCGAGCACCGTCTTGATCTGGATAGACGCCTGCGTCTGGTTGCCGATCCAGGTGTTGTTCGCGGTGAAGGTGACGTCGACCTTGTCGTTGTCGAGCGCGACCTCGGTCACCTCGCCCACCTTGACGCCGGCGACACGGACTTCGTTGCCCGCCTTGAGCCCGGCGGCCTCGGAGAACTGCGCGGTGTAGCGCGCTCCCGCGCCCAGCAGCGGCAGGTCCTTCAGATAGAAGGACGACACCGCGGCCATGATCAGGATCAGCAGACCGAGTGCGCCGATGCTCGTCGCACTCCGTCGGCCGGCGAACCGTCGGCTCTTCTTAGGCGTCGTCGGAACTTCCGGCTGCCCGTCGGGTGTGTTCTGTCGGTCGGTCATGCTCACCCCCCGGGCTTCATGTCGCGCCAGCATCGCGTGGCGGCGCTGGTGTAGAGGACGTGGTTGATGTTCGGCAGCGGCACCACCGGCTGCGTCAGCAGGGTGGACTTACCGTTGCCCGCGACGACGTCGATGCCGCACAGATAGAACTGGAACCAGGAGCCGAAGGTCGCGGCCCGGCCGATCTTCTGCAGCTTGACCGGAAGGTTGGTCAGCGCCTTCTCGATGTCGTCGTCGCGCGAGTTCAGCTGGTCCGACAGCGACTTGATCCCCGCGATGTCGCCCTGGATGGCCGGTCGCGTCTTGCTCAGGATCGAACCGGTCACCGTGGTCAGGTTCGACACCGACGTGATCGCCGATCCCACCGACCCGCGCTGAGCCGCGAGCCCGGTGATGAGCTTCTCGGTGTTCACCAGGAGGCTGGTGAACTGGTCGTCGTTCCGGTTCACCGTGTTGAGCACCTTGGTCAGGTTGGTGATCATCTCTCCGATCACCTTGTCCTTGTCGGCCAGGGCGTTGGTGAGTCCGGCGGTGTCGCTGATCAGGTCGCCGATGGTGGTGTCCATGTCGCCCTGGAAGACCTTGATCATGGTCTCGGCGAGCTTGTTGATGTCCTCCGGGGTGATCTGCTTGAACAGCGGACGGAAGCCGTTGAACAGCTCGGTCAGGTTCACCGCGTCGTGCGTGCTCTGATGCGTGGGCGAGTTGGTGAAGGTGTATCCGGCGCCGACGGTGTCGTTCGCCGATCCGGGCCCCTTCTCCAGCGCCATGTAACGCAGTCCCGTCAGGTTGCGGTACCGGATGAACAGCTGGGTGCCCTTGGGCAGCCGATCACGGTCGGCGCTGAATCCGACGAGCGCCTTGTTGCGGTCGGTGATCTCCACGCTCTCGACCTGGCCGACGCGGACGCCCGCGATGCGCACATCGTCGCCGGGGTTCAGCATGGCCGCGTCGTCGAACACGGCTTTGAAGCTCGCCTTGCCGCCGGAGCCGGCGTTGGCGATGGTCAGACCGAGCATCGCGGTGGCGAAGATCGTGATGAGGGCGAAGATGATCAGCTTCACCAGGGGTGCGACGACGCCTCTCATTTGACGGTCACCTGCGCTCCCTGCAGCGATCCGGCACCGATGGAGGTCACCCACAGCGGCACCTGCTCCGGGCTCACACCCGACGACGCCCCGTAGAGCACCTGCATCTGGCGCTGGTAGTCGGTCTCCGACACGGTGCCGCTTGGCGTGCCGCTGAACTGCGGCTGAGGCAGATCCGGCCAGGTCTTGGGACCCGGGTTACGCGACGGCGGCTGGTACGAGCCGTCGGGAACACCGCCGCCGGGGTACTGCGGGAACGGGCGGCCGTTGGTTGCGGGCTCGTAGCAGCGGGCGGGCGGATCCACCCACAGCAGCCGGGGCTCGTCCTGGTTGGGCAGGTACCGGCCGCGCGGGTTCACGAACTGCAGGTTCACGTGGACGCCGGGGTTGGCGGTGCCCTTGCCGACGATCGGGCCCACCTTCGGGACGATCGTGGCGAAGTTGTGGAACATGCAGCCGAAGGTCGGCGACTGGCGCGCCGCAGCCTTCAGGAAGGGCTCGGAGTCGATGAACAGGTTCAGCATGTCCTTCTTGTTGGCCTTGAGGAACTTGGTCGTGTCCACCGCGGCCACGCTCAGCGTCTGGATGGTCGACCGAAGATCGCCCTGCCGCTCCACCACGGTGTTACCGGTGATGCGCAGGTTGTCGAGCGCGTCGATGATGTCCGGCACCGCTTCGGAGTAGGTCTGCGAGAACGACGCCAGTCCGCGGATGGTGCCCTGCAGATCGGTCATGTTCGCGTTGACCCGCGTGAAGATCGTGTTGAGCCGATCGACGATCTCGCCGATCTGGTGGCCCTTGCCGCCGATCGCCTGCGAGATCGCGCTCAGCGTCACGTTGAGGTCCTCCGGCGGGATCGCCTTGATGACCGGGAGCAGCGCGTCGAAGAGATCCTCGACCTCCTGCGAGTTGCCCTTCGGGTCGGTCAGGATCACCGATCCGTCCTTCAGCGTGCCGCCGTCCGAGCTCTCCGGGATTTGCAGAGCGATGTACCGCTCACCGAACAGTGTCTTCGGGAGCACCCGGGCCGTGGTGCCGTCGGGGAGATTGTGCATCTGGTCGGGATTGATGCCGAGTTCGACGTTGACCTTGCCGCCGGGCTCCACGTCCACATTGCGCACCGAGCCGACGACCACCCCGTTGGCCTTCACGTCGGCGTTCTTGACCAGCGAGTTGCCCGCGTTGTCCGTACGCAGCGTCACCGTCGAATAGTCGTCGAACGTCCCCCGGAACTTGAGCACCGAGACCGCCAGCAGACCGATGACGACGACGAAGAACAACAGGCCCAGGAGCCTGCGTTTGAGCGTCCCCACGTTTCCTAACCTCCCACTCGGATCGACGTGGTCGTACCCCAGATCGCCAGGCCCAGGAAGAAGTCCATCACCGCGATCAGCACCAGCGCCGTTCGCACGGCGTGACCGACGGCCACACCCACGCCGGCGGGCCCGCCGCTGGCGAAGTAGCCGTAGTAGCAGTGGATCATGATGATGACGAACGCGAATATCAGCACCTTGCCGAACGACCACAGGACGTCGACGGGTGGCAGGAACAGATTGAAGTAGTGGTCGTACGAACCGGTCGACTGACCGTTGAAGACCGTGTTCACCACGCGCGAGGCGAGGTAGGCGGCCATCAGGCCGAGCACGTACAGCGGGATCACGGCGATGAAGCCGGCGATGACCCGGGAGCTGACGAGGAATGGAATCGACGGCACCGCCATCACCTCGAGCGCGTCGATCTCCTCGGAGATCCGCATGGCGCCGAGCTGAGCGGTGAAGCCGCAGCCGACCGTCGCCGACAATGCGAGACCGGCCACCAGGGGTGCCACCTCACGGGTGTTCACGTACGCCGACAAGAAGCCGGTCAGTGCCTGCGAACCGATCTGGTCGAGGGCCGCGTAGCCCTGCATACCGACCACGACGCCGGTGAATCCCGACATCAGGACCATCACGCCGACCGTGCCGCCGATGACGGCCAGACCTCCCGAACCGAAGGCGACCTCGGCCAGCAGGCGCATCACCTCTCGGGTGTAGTGCACCAGGGTCCGCGGGATCCAAGCGAGCGTGCGCGCATAGAACGACATCTGCTCGCCGGCGCCGTCGAGGAGCTTGAGCGGACGCCCGAGCTGCTTGCGGGTCTCGTAGAGCAGGTACTCCGGCCGGCTCTTGGCGATCGTCACACCACGAGTCATCACTAACCTACCTTCGGCGGAACGATCTGCAGGAAGACCGCAGTAATGATCAGGTTGGCGAAGAACAGCAGCAGGAAGGTCACGACGACGGACTGGTTCACCGCGTCACCGACGCCCTTCGGGCCGCCCTTCGGATTGAGGCCCTTGTAGGCCGCGACCACACCCGCGATCACACCGAAGATCACTGCCTTCAGCGTCGAGATGTAGAGGTCGGGCAACTGAGCGAGCGCGCCGAACGAGGCGAGGTACGCACCCGGCGTACCGCCCTGCACGACCACGTTGAAGAAGTAGCCACCGCCGATGCCGACCACGGCGACGAGGCCGTTGAGCAGGACTGCGACGAGCACCATCGCCAGCACGCGCGGCACCACCAGCCGCTGGACCGGGTTGATGCCGAGCACCTCCATGGCGTCGATCTCCTCACGGATGGTCCGTGAGCCGAGATCGGCCGCGACCGCCGAGCCAGCGGCTCCCGCGACGAGCAGCGAGGTCACCAGCGGCGATCCCTGCTGCACGACGACGAGCACCGACGCCGCACCCGTGTACGACTCGGCGCCGAGCTGCTTGATCAGCGAGCCGGTCTGCAGCGAGACGATGGCGCCGAACGGAATCGCGATGAGCGCGGTCGGCAGAATCGTGACGCTGGCGATGAACCAGGCCTGCTGAATGAATTCGCGCAACTGGAAAGGCCGCACGAAAAGCTGGCGGGCGACGTCGACGAACAACTGGACGATATTGCCGGTTTGGGCAAGCGCGCCCTCACCGGCCTTCGCCAGTTTGTCGACGCCACGCGAGGTGGCACTCGTCATGCCTGGGTACTCCCCTGTCCATCAGACTGGTTGACGGCGGTCTCGATCGCAGCGGTATCGATCGGTTGCGTCTGAGCATCGTCAGCCGCGGTGGCGAGAACGTCGGTCGGACGTTCGATCACCTGGGTGTCAGCCTGGTCCTGCGCGGCCTGTACTGCCGCGGGGTCGCTGAAGTCGGTGTTGGCGAGGGCCACGAGCGTGGCAACGGACTCGGGGGACTGCGCGGCGCGCTCGTCCTCCTCGGCGATCGACGCGCGGATCGCGGCCTGAGCGTTCTCCGGCAGCGAGGGCAGCATGGCCAGCACGTTCGCGCGGTGGCGGATGGCCGCCTTGCGCACCGGCATGCCGGGGTTCGGCTGCACCTGCGCGATGATCTCAGAGAAGTCGTCCTTGGTGCCGCCGCCGGAGATACCCGCGGCCTGCATTGCCGCCTCCGCCGCCGCGACCGCCTCGTCCTTCTCCTCGGACATGCCGATGGGACCGAACCGGTCGCCGGAGAGGAACTGCTTGACCACCGGCTGCTCCGAGGTGAGCAGCTGCTCGCGCGGGCCGAACATGACGAGTTCCTTGCGGAACAGCATGCCGATGTTGTCCGGAATGGTGCGGGCGATGTTGATGTTGTGCGTGACGATGAGGATCGTGGCGTCGATCTCGGCGTTGATGTCGATCAGCAGCTGCGAGATGTATGCGGTTCGCACCGGGTCGAGACCCGAGTCCGGCTCGTCGCAGAGGATGATCTCCGGGTCCAGGACCAGTGCGCGGGCCAGGCCGGCGCGCTTGCGCATACCGCCCGAGATCTCACCGGGAAGCTTGCCCTCGGCGCCCGCGAGACCGACCAGCTCCACCTTCTCCATGACGATGCGGCGGATCTCGTCTTCCTTCTTCTTCGTGTGTTCACGAAGCGGGAAGGCGATGTTGTCGTAGAGCGTCATCGAGCCGAACAGGGCGCCGTCCTGGAACAGGACACCGAACAGCTTGCGGATCTCGTAGAGTTCCTTGGCGGAGCACTCGGTGATGTCGGTGCCGTCGATGATGACCGAGCCCTGCTCGGGATGCAGCAGGCCGATCAGCGTCTTGAGGAAGACCGATTTACCGGTACCGGACGGACCGAGCAGGGCGTTGACCTCTCCGGCGGGCAGCGTCAGCGAGACGTCTCGCCAGATGTTCTGTGAGCCGAACGACTTCGTCAGTCCCTCGACCTTGACCTCAACACCCACAGTGTTCCTCCAGACCTTTCTAGGTACCACGTAGGTGAGGCGAGGCGCCTCGCTCCCCCTACAGAGTCTTCGCAGCCACCGACCTGGGACGGCTGTGGCTGCGGTCACTCTAACGCACCAGAGGTTCAAGTCACACTTCGGAGTCGGGAGCCGAACTCTGCTCCGAAGTTGCTGTATCCGCTAGTAACATCTTGGTGGCCTGAGAATACCCAAAGAAGCGGCGTGGTCCAAAGCGAACGCCGATCTGAAGCGAGATACCCGTCACACCAGCGGAAAGTGTGCCCAGCGGCCCCTCAGTGGCCCGCGATGCCGGCCCGGCCCCCGGCCCGCCTCGGGCGAAGACCGCCCGCCCTGGGGTCGTTCAGCGGCCGCTCCGGCGGCCACTTCGGCCGTCTCGACAACCGCCTGAGAGAACGACGAAAGCGGGACCCGCAGGTATCCCTGCGAGCCCCGCCTCGGCGATCGCCTATGCGGCGATCTCGTGATCGTCGATCAGATCACTTGAGCGAGATCGAAGCGCCGGCCTCTTCGAGCTTGGCCTTGGCAGCCTCGGCGTCTTCCTTGCTGACCTTCTCCAGGAGAGCCTTCGGGGCACCCTCGACGAGATCCTTGGCCTCCTTCAGGCCCAGGCCCGAGACGACCTCGCGGACGACCTTGATGACCTGGATCTTCTTGTCGCCGGCCGACTCGAGAACGACGTCGAACTCGTCCTGCTCGGCAGCGGCCTCGGCAGCGGCGGCCGGAGCACCGGCGGCGGCGACGGCGACCGGAGCGGCAGCGGTGACCTCGAAGACCTCTTCGAACTTCTTCACGAAATCGCTGAGCTCCAGCAGGGTCAGTTCCTTGAACTGCTCGATGAGCTCGTCAGCGGTGAGCTTCGCCATGATGGCGTCCTTCCGTTAGATCCCCGCCGGAACGGGGGCGCCTGCGTCGCAGGCTGGTTCATGGGTGATCGGCCGGAGCCGAAGTGGAGAGTGCAGTGAGCTACGCGGCTTCGCCGCCGGCTTCCTGCTTCTCCTGCAGGGCCGCGGCGAGCCGCGCGACCTGCGATGCGGGCTGGGTGAACAGCCCTGCGGCCTTTGCCAAGTTGCCCTTCATGGCGCCCGCCAGCTTTGCCAGCAGGACCTCACGGGTCTCCAGGTCGGCGATCTGCTCGATCTCCGCCACGGACAGCGCACGGCCGTCCATGAAGCCGCCCTTGATGACCAGGTTCTTGTTGTCCTTGGCGAACGTCTTGATCGCCTTGGCGGCCACAACCGGCTCACCTTCGATGAAGGCGATCGCGGTCGGACCGGAGAACAGGTCGTCGAGACCCTCGAGGCCCGCCTCAGCAGCGGCGCGCTTGACGAGGGTGTTCTTGGCGACGGAGTAGGTAGCGCCTTCGCCGAGCGAGCGACGCAGCTCCTGGAGCTGCGGCACCGTCAGTCCGCGGTACTCCGTGATCACAGCAGCGGTGGAACCGTTGAACTGCTCGGTGATCTCTGCAACTGCAGAGACCTTGTCAGCCTTAGCCATACTTCGCCTCCTCTCGTGTCACATTCGTCGTGCCCCGGCGTACCGGGGCACCTCTGTCCAGAGAATGCGGTGGGAGGCGGGGGCGCTCGACGAGGGGTCCGCGAGAAATGAAAAACGCCCCGGGCAGGAGGCACGGGGCGCGCATAGCACGGCACAAAGGCCGTGAGATGGTCTCACCACGTTCATCCTGCGTGGGCCGCCGACTCGCATCGGGCCTTCGATCGGAAACACTTCCGACAACCAACGGTCTCTGGTTGAACTGACGCAAAGTGTCCGACCTCGTCGGACTCATTGCACCGGCTAATAGGCTAACCGGCATGAGCCCCGATTCCAAATCGGCCGAGGTGCAGGCACAGGACCGAGCCGCCGCCGCACAATCCGCGATCGCCGCTCGCCACCTTCGCCGGGTCGGCGGCTGGCTGCCGTTCACCCGCATCGGCCGGGTCGCCTGGCCGATGCCCGGACGACCGCTCTCGCGCGAGCGCCTGACAGCGTCATGGAACTACTGGTGGCAGGCCCATCTGGTGGACCTGCTCGTCGACGGCGCCGTCCACCGGGAGGACCGGCGCTGCGCCGACGACGCCGCGGCGCTGCTGCGCGGGATCTGGGTGCGGAACGTCGCGCACTGGACCAATGCCTACTACGACGACATGGCGTGGCTGGGCCTGGCTCTCGAACGCGCCGGTCGCCATCTGCACGACACCGCGGGCGCATCGCACCGCCGGGCGCTGCACACGCTGCGGGACAGGATGCACGACGCGTGGTCACCCGAACTCGGCGGCGGAATCCCCTGGCGGACCACCGACTCGTTCTTCAACACCCCCGCCAACGGTCCGGCCGCGATTCTGCTGGCCCGCACCGGCCGACCCGACCGTGCCGTGGAGATGGCCGATTGGATCGAACGCGAACTGCGCCTGCCGTCGGGATTGATCGCCGACGGCGTGTGGTCCCGACCGGACGGCACGCGTGAGCTGGACTCAACGGTCTTCACCTACTGCCAGGGCGTCGCCCTCGGTGCCGAGACCGAGGCCTTTCGCCTCACCGGTTCACCCGTGCACCTGGACCGTATCGACCGGATCCTGCGAGCAGTCGGCGACCGCATGACCGTCGACGGTGTGATTCGCGGCGCCGGCGGCGGGGACGGCGGCCTCTTCGCCGGCATCCTCGCCCGCTATCTCGCACTGGTCGCGACAGACCTTCCCCGTGAGGCGGCGGGCGCCGGCGAACTGCGTTCAGCGGCGGCGGGACTGGTCCTCACCGCGGCACAGGCCGCGTGGGACAACCGCGCCACCGACCCGCAGGGACTGCCGGTCTTCGGACCGGACTGGCACAGGCCGGCGCGTCTGCCGGACGCGACCGGCGCCGCGGCGCAGAGGATCGGCGGCGCAGTCAAGTCGTCGAGCGTCCCCGAACGGGATCTCTCCGTTCAGATCTCGGCCGGAATCCTGCTCGAGGCGGCTGTCTCGGTCACGATCGGGTCAAGCGAGCACACCGGTTCGGCAACCCCGGATTAACGATCTGGCTGTGCATCGTTTTAGATTAGGGAGGACGCCCGCGTGACTCACGCCACACCGATGCGCTCGGGCCGACTCCAGCCCGCACTGTGACGAATGCAAAGGGGGGACGTGAGAATGACGCTTCAGTACGACCTGGGCGGCCTGGCCGAGGGGCAGAGCGGATTCGCAGTCCCGCAGGAACGTCCGGCTCTGATCCCGGCACCCGACTACCGCGATGCCGCCGGCGGAGTCGCCGGCCTCGAATGGCGTCGAGCCGTCGACGGGCCGAAGCCCTATCCGCGCGTTCACATCGACCGCAGCATTCGTCTCACCATGAGCGACGGGGTCACCCTGCGCGCCACGCTCGTCCGGCCGGCGAATCGGTTCGGTCAGCCGATCCGCACTCCCCTGCCGGCGATCCTCAACATGAATCCCTATAACCGGGCAGTGCTGGACGGGCTCGACCACGCACTGCACGCTCCCGTGATCGGCAAGACCGTCCAGACCGCCAGCGCGATGATGGTCGCCGACGAGGGGCCGCTCGCCGGCGCCACGCGCATCACGCGCACCTTCTCCAAGGGGCTGTGGGACGTCTTCGGCATCAACCGGAATCTGGTGCGCGCCGGGTACGTACAGGTCCTGGTGGACGTCCGGGGAACGGGAACCTCGCACGGCAAATGGCAGATCCTCGGCTCCCGCGAACAGCAGGACAGCCTCGAGGTGATCGACTGGATCAGCGCTCAGGACTGGTACGCCGACGGCGTCGGGATGACCGGATGGTCGTATTCGGCCATCAACTCCCTGCAGACGGCGGGACACCGCCCCGAGGAACTCAAAGCCGTCTTCGCCGTCGAGGGCAGCGAGGACGTGGTCCGCGACATCTACATCACCGGCGGTATGCCGTCGGCCTTCATCCCGCTGTGGCTGGCACTGGTCAACGGGCTCAAGTGGCTGCCGAACCCGGCCACCGCCGTCGCCGACGTGCTGCGCGGCGACGCGTACCGGTGGCTGTCGGCGCGCGTGAAGTCTCCGGCCACGGAGATGCCGTCGCTGATGTGGGGCTTCCTGACCGCTCGAGACGACCGGATCTTCGACGATCCGTACTTCGCCGAGCGCGATCCCGCGATCGAGAACATCGTGTGTCCCACGTTCACGGTCGGCGGCTGGCACGATCTCTTCGGCCGCAGTGCCACGCGCGTCTACTCCAAGCTGCAGATGGAGCCCGGACGCAAGCAGGCGCTCATCGCCGACGGCTACCACCTCGACCCGGGGTTCGGTCACGAGCGCCCGTTCGCACCGCCCCGCCTCGACGTCCTCCAGCGGGCGTGGTTCGACCGCTGGCTCAAGGGCGTCGAGAACGGAGTCGACGCCTACGGACCGGTGACCCTGGAACAGCAGGGCGGCGCGTGGTCGTGCGGACCGTCGTTCCCCCGGCAGGAGGTGGCACCGCGGCGCCTGTTCCTGACCGAGGGGCCCACCGGAACCGCACTGCACGCGCAACACGACGGCACGCTGCGCAGTTCACCGGCCTCCCGGCGCCGCTCCCTGCGGATCCGGCCGAGCTTGCGCGGATTCGTCTCCCGCGATCTCGCGCAGGTGACCGCGGGCGCGGCCATCGTGCTCGGCGACAGCTTCGCGACCGATGCCCGCTTCCAGGAGGAGGCGGCCCTGTCGTTCACCAGCGAGCCGGTCGACCGGCCGACGCAGGTCTCCGGCGAGATGAATCTGCGTCTGAACGTCTCCACGACGGCGCACGAGGGGATCTGGGCCGTGACGGTCAACGACGTCGCACCCGACGGGACGTCGACCGTGCTGACCAACGGCGCACTCACAGCCTCCAACCGCGCGCTCGACCCGTCGCGGTCCACCTACACCGACGACGGCGTGCTGCTCGACGCGTACCACTACCTGACGCGGTCACGCCGGCTGCCCGTTCCCGCGGACGAGCCGGTCCGCATCGACGTCGACCTCGTGCCCACGGACGCGGTCCTGGCCCCGGGCCACCGTCTGCGGGTGGACGTGTACGCGGCGAGCCTGCCGCGCTATCTGACGATCGTCCCCGACCTGATCAAGGCCCGCGGGCGCCGTCAGCAGCTGGTCCTGGACCCGGCGAAGCCCAGCTACCTGACCTTCCAGACCGACGGCGAGCTCGGTGCCGCCCCGGTGCCGATCGTCGCCGCGACCGCGCAGCGGGGTTAGCGCGCCGACAGTCCGCTGTCGCCGAAGACGACGCGGTAGACCAACGCTGCCTCGGGCCCGAGGACCCGCTCGACGAGCCCGATCAGAGCTCCGACGAACGCCGGACCATGGGCCGGAGCGCCCACCTCGTCCAAGTGATGCGCCAACTCGTGCAGGACGACGAGTTCCCGCAGTGCCCAGCGACCGCCGGCCGAGTCCGGGACGGCGATGGTCGCGGTCGCCCGCTCGTAGTGCGCGGCACGTTCGCCTCGTCTCGTCCGAACCCGGACCGGGACGATCGCCCGAGTGAACTCCGCCCGAACCGACGGCAGGGCCAGAACGCGCCGGGCGTACGCGGAGACGTCGTCCACCGAGCCGAACCTCGCCTCCGCGGGCAACGTCAGTTCGGTGCCGGCGAGCTGCACCGTATGCGCGCCGCCCGCCCGCTCGAACATCCGCAACACCAGGCGCTCGGCGTCGTACAGCCGTCGGCGCGTCTGGTCGCGGCTCACGATTCGAGCGCGCCGCGCGGCGCACCGAACTCCCGGTCGGCGCCGATGCGCGCGCGCCGGCCGGCACGGTCGCCGGCCTGGCGCGCGGCCGAAGAGTACCCGGCCGTGGCACTGCTCGCACGCCACGTTCCGCGGGTCTTCGATTCGGAGCGGTAGAAGTCCTTGATCTCCAATTGTTTGTCCCGCAGCGCGACCGCCGAGGAGGCCGAGCGCGCCGGGCCGCTCTCGGTCTCGATGCGCACCGTCTCCCGCTGCTGTTCGTCGCGCGCCGCGCGGAGCCGGGTGCCGATCCGTGCCGCGAACGCCGATTGGAAGTTGAGCCGGGCGGTGATCGGCGAGAGCGCCTTCTCCTCGACCACACGTCGACGGCGGTAGCCCGCGGTCTTGGTGACCATCTGCCTGGCAGTCTCCCCCTTGTACGCCCCCGACTTCAGGTACGCATCGCTCGCGGCCACCATCTGAATCACCAGCGACGTGTACAGCGCCTCGCAGGCGTCGATGTCGGTCTCGAAGCCGTAAGCGATCACGAAGGTGGAATTGGACGCCACGTCGCATGTCACATCATTGGCCTGTGCGATCTGCACGAACAACTGCACGTATGTCCGCAGTCCCCGCTTGCCCGCCTTGCCGATCTCGATCTGCCGGGTGATCGGCGCGGCGGCCTTCCTGGCTGCGGGATCGTGCGCCCGGGCCATCGCGAGATCGATCGAGGCCGCCGTCGCGAGCCGCTGAGCGGCCGCCATGAACGCCTCCGCCTCGTGCTCGTTGTCCGTGCCCTCCGCCTGCCGCAGGAGACCGCCGATCCGGGTGAGCAGTTTGTCGTCGCGCATGAGTCACAGGCTATCGGGGCACCGTGACGTCTCCCAGGCCGCTGTCCACAGGCCCACGCGTTCGACGCCGGCGCTGTACGGGCCCTGCGCACAATGCGCGAAAGGCGACTAACGCACACAACCTCGACTGTGATTCACGTTACGACCAGAGTGCTCAAGTGGCGGGTCACACGACCTTCCGGAACTTCACGGCACGAAGGAGCACGCAATGTTGGTAGCGCTCGGGTTGGCGATGGTCGCCACCTTCATGTTCCTGATCATCACCAAACGCGCGACACCGGTGGTCGCGCTCATTCTCGTCCCGGTCGCGTTCGCCCTGTTCGCCGGTGCCGGACTCGGGGTCAGCGACATGATCAAGGACGGCATCGCCGACCTCGCCCCCACCGCCGCGATGCTGTTCTTCGCGATCATCTTCTTCGGACTCATGATCGACGTCGGGCTCTTCGACCCCATCGTGCGCTTCATCGTCCGACTGGTACGCAACGATCCCGCTCGCCTGGTGGTCGGCACGGCGGCTCTCGCAGCCGTCGTCTCCCTCGACGGTGACGGATCGACGACCTTCATCATCACCACCGCCGCGCTGCTCCCGCTGTACTTGAAGCTCGGCGTCTCCCCGGTCGTGCTCACCGTGGTCGCCGGTCTCGCGAACGGCACGATGAACATCCTGCCTTGGGGCGGCCCCACCGCCCGCGCCGCGACCGCCCTCAAGATCGATACGAACGCGGTGTTCCTGCCGATGCTTCCGGCGCTGGCGGCGGGCATGCTGGTGGTCTTCGCGTTCGCATTCCACCTCGGTGTGCTGGAGCGCCGCCGCATCGGGCGGATCGAGATCCGGGAATCGGTGCTCGCCTCATCGCGCGGGGCCGGACGCGACGACATGCCTACCGGCGGCTCTGCCTCGATCACCGCCGCCGAAGCTGTCGGAACGCCGGCAGCCGATTCCTCGTGGGGTTCGGACGACGCGAACGACGGAGACTCGGCGCTCACCGGCGTCCTCGATCCCACCCGGACCACTCTTCGTCCCAAGCTGTTCTGGGTCAACGCGGCGCTGACGGTGGCGCTGCTGGCCGTGCTCGGCGCCGACATCATCGCGATCCCGGTTCTCTTCATGATCGCGGCCGCGATCGCCCTCGCAGTGAACTTCCCGCATCTGAAGGATCAGCAGGAGGCGATCACCCGGCACAGTTCGAGCATCGTCTCGGTAGTCGCCATGGTGCTGGCGGCCGCCGTGCTCACCGGCGTGTTCAGCGGCACCGGAATGGTCGACGCGATCGCTCGGTGGCTCGCGGACGGCATCCCCTCCTGGATGGGACCGCATATGGCCGTGGTGATCGGCGTCCTGTCGATCCCGCTCACCTTCCTGATGAGCAACGATGCGTTCTACTTCGGCGTGCTGCCGGTTCTGTCGAAGACCGCGGCCGAATACGGCATCGATCCGACCGAGATGGCTCGGGCGTCGATCACCGGCCAGCCCTTCCACATGCAGAGCCCGCTGGTCCCGGCGATCCTGCTGCTGGTCGCTCTCGCCGGAGTGAGCCTCGCCGACCATCACAAGCAGGTCCTCTGGCGCGCCGCACTGGTCTCGCTCGCGATGCTCGTCGTCGGCGGATTGATCGGCGCGATCCCGCTGTGACCCGGTGGCACGCGGTATCGCGACACTAGGCTGTCGCCATGCGGTTGCGAACTCAGGTGCTGCTGCTGCAGTTGGTCGTCATCGCGGTCAGCCTCGGCGTCGGCTTCGGCGCGGTGATCTCCGGGGCCGACGACCGGGTTCGCGAAGAGTACGGGCAGCGGGCGCTCGCGATCGCCGAGACCGTCGCCGTCGACCCCGACGTGGTCGCCGGCGTCGGCAGCCACCAGGGCACGTCGCTGCCGGCGACAGACTTGGTCGACGGACCGGTCCAGCGCCAGGCAGAAGCGGTCCGTCGCGCGACCTCCGCACTGTTCATCGTGATCGCGAACGCCGACGGCGTGCGATTGGCCCATCCTGACCCTGTGGAGCTGGGCAAGCACGTCTCCACCGACGCCGACCGCGTTCTGAGCGGCGAGACTGACCTGACGACCGACCGCGGCACGCTCGGCGAATCCGTCCGCGGCAAGGTGCCCATCCGTGGCGCCGGCGGACAGGTGATCGGATTGGTGAGCGTGGGCGTCTCCACCGGTCAACTCGCCGGCGAGTCCCGCCGCGACATCCTGACCACCGTCTGGATCGCGCTCGGCGCCATGGCGATCGGCACAATCGGATCGATCCTTCTCGCTCGGCGCTGGCAGCGCCTCACCCTCGGATTGCAGCCCGACCAACTCGCCGAACTCGTCCGGAACCAGGGTGCCGTACTCCACTCCTTGTCGGACGGCGTGCTGGCCGTCGACGCGACCGGCGTGGTGCGTGTGGCCAACGAGACCGCATGCGAACTCCTGTCCCTCCACCACCCGGTGGGGCGCCCGGTCGACGGCATCGGCCTCACGCCGCGGGTTCGCCGAGTCCTGTCCACTCCGACGCCAGATCCCATCGCCGCCACTGTCGGCGACCGGATCGTCCTGGTCTCGTCGCACCGCATCATCACCGAAGGGCAGGACCTCGGCATGGTGGTGTCGGTGATCGACCGCACCGACTTCGAAGCACTGGCGCGCGAGAACGACTCCATCCAGGTGATGAGCACTGCTCTCCGCGCCCAGCGACACGAGACCGCGAATCGGATGCACGTGCTCGCTGGACTCCTGCGGCACGGGCATGTCGACGACGCCCTCGACTATCTCGACGAACTGACCGGAACCGGCGCGAGCGGCGGACTCGACGGCATCGAGAACGTCACCGAACCCCACCTCCACGCGTTCCTCGAGGCGAAGGCGGCGCACGCCCGCGAACACGGCGTCTCCCTCCGTCTCGGCGACCAGACCTGGGTCACCGGAAGCCTGACCGATCCGGTCACCGTCACCGCCGTGGTCGGAAACCTGCTCGACAACGCCATCGAGGCGGCCGCGGGCTCAACCGACGCTGAGGTGGAGGTCGAGATACTCACCGACTCGTACGACGGCCCCGGCGAGGTGCTGTGGGTGACCGTCGCCGACTCCGGCGCGGGCATCCCCTTCTCCGATCCCGAGCAGATCTTCGCCGAAGGGATCACCACCAAGACAGGCGCGGTCCCTGGCGGCCGCGGGATGGGGATGTCGATCGTGCGACAGTTGGCGCGACGGATCGGCGGCGAAGTGCGCGTCGCGGACCCCGGAGGCCGCGAATCAGGTCACGGCGCGGTGCTGGTGGCCGGCCTTCCCGGCGTGATCGCGACCGAGCAGACCACAGAGCAGACAGCGGAGGATGAATCTGATGACTGAGACCGACTACGGGGTGCTCGTGGTCGACGACGACTTCCGGGTCGCCGCCCTGCACTCCGCGATCGTCGCCGCGGTGCAGGGCTTCCGCGTGGTCGCTCGCGCGGGCTCCATCGCGGCGGCGCGTACGGCACTGGCCGACCATCCTGAGATCGAACTGGTGCTGCTCGACGTGTACCTGCCGGACGGCTCGGGGATCGACCTGATCGGCGAACTCGATCGCGACTGCTTCGTCGTCGGCGCGGAGACCGATTCAGCCGCTGTCCGGTCGGCGATGCGCGCCGGCGCGCTGAGCTACCTGATCAAGCCCTTCGCCGACGCCGACCTCGCGCGCCGCCTCGCCGGATACATCCAGTACCGCCGTGTACTGGACTCCGCGGACGTCGATCAGTCTGCCGTCGACTCAGCGCTCGGAGCGCTGCGCTTCGGGAAGCCTGCCACCGCCAAGCGCAACGACAACCCCTCACCGACCGAGCAGCGCATACTCGACCTGTTCGGCCCGGACTCGGTGCTCTTCGCCGACGACGTGTCGGCCCGAGTGGGAGTCTCCGCGGCGACCGCTCGGCGCCATCTCGCAGCCCTGGTCGACTGCGGCGCGCTCCGGATGTCACTGCAATACGGCGGAACCGGCCGTCCGCGTCAGGAGTATCGCCGCGCCCGATGACGAGAAAAGGGGGCACCGCCGATCGGCGGTGCCCCCTTTTCTCAGGCTCTGCTGAGGATCAGGCCTCTTCGGTGAAGTTGCGCGAGACCGCGGGATCGACCTGGATGCCCGGGCCGGTGTTGGTCGAGACGGTGACCTTCTTCAGGTAGCGGCCCTTGGCGGCCGACGGCTTGGCGCGCATGATCTCGTCGTACGCGGCGCCGTAGTTCTCGGCCAGCTTGGCGGCGTCGAACGACGCCTTGCCGATGACGAAGTGCAGGTTCGCGGCCTTGTCGACGCGGAAGCTGATCTTGCCGCCCTTGATGTCGTTGACGGCCTTGGTGACATCGGTGGTCACGGTGCCGGTCTTCGGGTTCGGCATCAGGCCGCGCGGTCCGAGGACTCGCGCGATACGGCCGACCTTGGCCATCTGGTCCGGCGTCGCGATCGCGGCGTCGAAGTCGAGCCACCCGCCCTGGATCTTCTCGATCAGGTCCTCGGCGCCGACCTCGTCCGCACCGGCCGCAGCCGCCTCGGTGGCCTTGTCACCGGCGGCGAAGACGATGACGCGGGCGGTCTTACCGGTGCCGTTCGGCAGGTTGACGGTGCCGCGGACCATCTGGTCGGCCTTGCGGGGGTCGACGCCCAGTCGCATGGCGACCTCGACGGTGGCGTCGGTGTTCTTCGAAGACGTGTCCTTCGCAAGCGTCACAGCCTCCAGCGGGCTGTACAGCTTGTCGCGGTCGATCTTCTCGGCGGCGGCCTGGTAGGCCTTGCTCTTCTTGCTCATGTGCTCTGTTCCTTCTCCCCGCCGTATCGGCGGGAGTTAGTGGTTAGTGGGCCGAGCGCGGCCCTCCCACGGGGTGTTTCAGGTATCGGTCTCTCGGATGAGGGATTCAGCCCTCGACCGTGATGCCCATCGAACGCGCGGTGCCGGCGATGATCTTGGCGGCCGCCTCGATGTCGTTGGCGTTGAGGTCCTCGGTCTTGGTCTTGGCGATCTCGCGGACCTGGTCCATGGTCACCTTGCCGACCTTGTTGACGTGCGGCTCACCCGAACCCTTCTGCAGACCTGCGGCCTTGAGCAGCAGCTTGGCGGCCGGCGGGGTCTTGAGCTTGAAGTCGAACGAGCGGTCTTCGTACACGAAGATCTCGACCGGCACCACGTTGCCGCGCTGCGATTCGGTCGCGGCGTTGTACGCCTTGCAGAACTCCATGATGTTCACGCCGTGCTGACCAAGCGCCGGCCCCACGGGCGGCGCCGGGTTGGCCTGGCCCGCCTGGATCTGGAGCTTGATGATTCCGGCGATCTTCTTCTTCTTGGGAGGCATGTCCTCTTGTCCTTTTTCCTACAGATCCGCGCACGCTGGATACGCGGAAGTCTCAATTCTGGTCACAGCGCTCGACGGCTGCGGCGCGAGGTCAGAGCTTTTCGACCTGGTTGAAGCCGAGCTCGACCGGGGTCTCACGACCGAAGATCGAGACGAGCACCTTCACCTTGCGCTGTTCGGTGTTGACCTCGCTGATGGAGGCCGGCAGGGTCGCGAACGGTCCGTCCATGACGGTGACCGACTCGCCGACCTCGAAGTCGACCTCGACGAGGTTCGACGCGGCGGCGGCAGCGGCCTCGACGCTCTCGCCCGCAGCCGCGGCGGCCTTGGCGGCCTCCGCCTTGCGGACCTCGGCGCGCGGCATCAGGAACTGCACCACTTCCTTGATCGAGAGCGGCGACGGACGCGAGGTCATGCCCACGAATCCGGTCACTCCCGGGGTGTTGCGGACGGCGCTCCACGATTCGTCGTTGAGTTCCATCCGCACCAGGATGTAGCCGGGAAGCACCTTGCGGTTGACCTTCTTCGGCTGGCCGTTCTTGATCTCGGTGACCTCTTCGGTCGGCACCTCGACCTGGAAGATGTAGTCGCCGACGTCCAGGTTCTGGACGCGCGTCTCCAGGTTGGTCTTCACCTTGTTCTCGTAGCCCGCGTACGAGTGGATGACGTACCACTCCCCGGGCAGGCGGCGCAGCTGCGCCTTCAACTCGGCGACCGGATCGACGGCTTCGGTGACCTCGGCGTTCTGGTTCACGTCGTCAGCGGACACATCCACCGGCGTGGCCTCGGCGGTCTCGTCGCCGATCTCCGGCGATTCGATCTCGTTCTCCGGGGTGCTCACTGCCCCACGCTCCTTCGTTGGTCACTCGGGCTGGCCGCCCTGTAATAGTTGCCTGTCAGCCGAACACCAGCAGGGTCAGCTTGGCGAATCCGATGTCCAGGCCGGCGATGAACGCCGTGACCACCACGACGAACGCGAAGACGGCGATCACGTAGTTGACCATCTCGTTGCGAGTCGGCCACACCACCTTCCGCATCTCCGACACGACCTGCTTGAGGAAGGTCCAGATGCGGACGAACGGATTGCGGCTGACGCCGGTATCGGTCGCGGCGGACTCGGCGGTACGCTCTGCGACCGCGGTCGCAGAGCCGGCACCCCGACGGCCGCGCGCGGAGCGCTTGCCGCTGGGACGCAGTTCGGCGGAGTCGGACTGGGCGACGTCGTCGACCACCAGATCGTCGTTGACGTCTGAAGAAGCCTTGCGATCTCGCTTGGCCACCTTCTCACCGATCCCTTCGTCTGCTAGTGCCCCGGTGGGCAGGGGCGACAGGACTTGAACCTGCAACCTGCGGTTTTGGAGACCGCTGCTCTGCCAATTGAGCTACGCCCCTTTGCGCGGGCCCGTCGACCCACACTTTGATCCAAGGCTAACAAAACCAACGCGCCACCCTCAGGCAGCGCGTGATTCTGAAGCATCAGACTCAGATGAGTGTAGAGCAAAGCTGCCGCTCGCCCCAACTCGCCCCGACTGGGCGGCGTCAGTTGAACTGCACCAGCGCCTGCGCGCGGCCGAAGATCTTCCGCCCGGACTGCTTGGCGACCAGCGCGATCACTCCCCGCCGGGTCTGCGGGTCGAGAGACTTGACCTTGCCGCCGAAGTCCACCTGCGCCGCGCCGACCGCCGGCACGTAGACCGGACTGGTGAACCGCACGTTGTACTCGTGGATGGCCGCGGGGTCTCCGACGAACGAGCCGATGACGCTGGCACCGAGGCCCATCGTCTGCATTCCATGCGCCACCACGCTCTCGAGGCCGACCGCCTCCGCGACCTCCGGCGAGAAGTGGATGGGGTTCGGGTCGCCCGAGACGCCCGCGTAGTTCACCAGGTTTCCGAGCGTGAGGGTCTTGGTGACCTGCGGGAGTTCCTGCCCCACTTCGAGGGTGTCGAAGTCGATAGCCCCGTACGCCTTGGGCTCCACCACCGGGTCGGGCTCGTCGTACCTGCTGAACGGTCCGTGCACGGTCTTCCCGACCGCGGGATCGACGTCCACCTGCATCATCACTTCGTTGAGCTTCGCGACGAGTCCCGGATCCACATCCACCGAGGGTCGGGCGGCCACCGAGGTGAAGGTTGTCATCACCGGCTCCTCGTGCTGATTCCAGATGATGTTCTTGCTGACGAGCAGGTCGGCGCCCATCGACTGCCGGAACGACTCGAGCGAGACGTCGCAGACCAGCCGGTCGCCCAAGCGCATCGGCTGGTGCATGATCAGCCGCTGATCGGTCTGCATGATCTGCCACATGTCGTATCCGGTGATCACGTCGTCGAACAGCCTGCGTTGCGCGATGAGTCCGAGCACCGAGACGAAGGTCGGGTGCGCGAAGAGCGTGTCGTGGCCGAGCTTCGCGGCCTCTGCCTCGTCCCAGAACGCCGGATGAGAGTCCTGGACCGCCCGCGCATGCCTGCGGATGTCCTGACGACCGACTTCGTAGTAGTCGTCGACGGTGTACTTGAAACCGACCATCGACTTGGTGTGTTCAGCGACCTCCGCCGCGGTCGGATCGCCCATCGGCGCAGCCTCCAGTGGGTTGTCGACCCGAATGTCCTCCAGCTGACCGGTCACGGTGTCTCCTCACTCGGCGCGGTCAGGCCGCACGGCCCCGGCGATCGGTGTGGAACAAGGCCTCCGGGGAAACGATTCGCAACTGATTCGTTACGAAGATTGTCCACTCCGATCGGCTCCGGACAAAATCAAACGAGCCGTCTCACCAAGTGAGACGGCTCGTTGAAATGCTCGGGAGGGGTCGCGGAAGCGACGACGCCTCAGCGCGACTCCTTGTGAGTCTCGTGCTTACCGCAGTTCGGGCAGAACTTCTTCAGCTCGAGACGGTCGGGGTCGTTGCGACGATTCTTCTTGGTGATGTAGTTGCGGTGCTTGCACACCTCGCACGCCAAGGTGATCTTCGGCCGCACATCGGTTGAGGAAGCCACTTTGTTGCCTACTTTCGCGTCTTGCAGTTCTTCGGTCCCACGCTTGGGGGCCGAGGTCCCACCGTGCGCAGGCGGTATGTGTAGCGGTGGGGGGACTCGATCCCCCGACCTCACGATTATGAGTCGTGCGCTCTAACCAGCTGAGCTACACCGCCCTGTTCGGCCGCGACCGAGTCGGTCACAACCAAGCGAGCCCCCTGACGGAATCGAACCGTCGACCTTTTCCTTACCATGGAAACGCTCTGCCGACTGAGCTAAGGGGGCGTGCCGTCCGGGTCCAGCCTGCGAACAGTCCGTAACCGAAGAGCCTCAACGAGGTTACACACACGCTCTCAGTTTAACCAAAACCGCTGGTCACGCCGATTATGCGCGGTGCAAGTCCTCAGTGGCAGATATAGGATTCGAACCTATGTAGCTTGCGCGACGGATTTACAATCCGCTCCCTTTGGCCGCTCGGGCAATCTGCCGTGCCGCCGTCCACGAAACCGCTCCGCTCGCGCGGAGAAGCCGGTGAAGGCAACGGGTAGAAGAATACAACGTACCCCGTATGTCCGCGCAAATCTGCTGTTCAGACCGCTGATAGGCTGGTTCTCATGGCTGATTCTTCGTTTGACGTCGTGAGCAAGGTCGACCGCCAGGAGGTCGACAACGCCCTCAACCAGGCGGGCAAGGAACTCTCGCAGCGCTACGACTTCCGCGGCACCAACACCACCATCGACTGGTCCGGTGAAGAGAAGATCGTGATCACCTCCGACGCCGAGGAGCGCGCCCTGGCCGGCCTCGAGGTGTTCAAGGAGAAACTGATCCGTCGGGACATCTCCCTCAAGGCGTTCGACGCCGGCGAGCCCGTCTCCTCTGGCAAGACTTTCAAGATCACCGGAGAGCTGGTCCAGGGCATCGACTCCGAGCACGCCAAGAAGATCTCGAAGAAGATCCGTGACGAAGGCCCCAAGGGAGTCAAGGCTCAGATCCAGGGCGACGAGCTGCGCGTCTCGTCGAAGAAGCGCGACGATCTGCAGGCCGTCATCGCATTGCTCAAAGGCGAGGACTTCGGCATCGCGCTGCAGTTCGTGAACTACCGCTAGCCCTCACAGCTCGTCAGCGACAGACCCCGAGTCAAGCCGACTTGACACACTGATGACAAGTCGGCTTGACTTCTTGCATGTCCGAAACTCCGTCACCGGTGAAGGCGGCACGCACTCGAGCCGGTCTGCGGCAGGCAGATCTCGCCACGGCGGTGGGTGTCAGCCGGCAGACGGTGGTCTCGCTGGAGCGAGGCGACTACGCACCGTCGGTGTACCTGGCGATTCGGATAGCTCGGACCTTGAACAGTTCGGTCGAAGAGCTTTTTCCGCTACCCGAGGAGCACTGACATGTCACCGCAGACGAAGACCCTTCCCGCGCTCCTGCTGCGCAACACCGACGACTCGTGGGGCGACGAGCGCGAACGGGCCGTGATGCTCGAGGCCTACGCCTACGTGTTCATCCTGGCGACGATCCTGCTGTGGACGCTGGCCGCAGTGTCCGCGTGGTTCGTTCCCGCCTGGGTCACCGTGGCCTTCTTCCTCGGACTGCTGATCCCGTCGGTCGAGTGGCAGCGGTACTGCCGGGCTCGCGGCGTCGACGCCCACGCCCTCGCCTACGGCGGCGAGTCGTGGGTGCGCACCGCTCTGATCGGCTGCTACTTCGGGGGCTGCGCGGTCTCGATGGCCACGGCCGTCATCGCCGAAATCGATCCCGGCGACGGCGTCGGCGGGGCCGTCGCCGGAGGAGTCGTCGGGGCCCTCGCCGCGGTGCTCGTCGGGCGCTGGGCGGCGAAGCGGAAGCAGGATCAGAACCGCTGACCGCCGTTGCGCGCCATCTCGTGGAGCCGCGCGATCCGGTCGGCGGTCGGCGGGTGCGTGGAGAACAGGCGCGACAGCTTCTCGCCGGGGCGGAACGGGCTCTCGATCATCAGGTGCGACTGGTTCGCCAGATCCGGCGTCGGAGGCAGCGGTGCGGCAGCGATGCCGCCCGAGATCTTCGAGAGCGCGGATGCGAGCGCCAGCGGATCACCGGTGAGCTCCGCGCCCGACGCGTCGGCCTGGTACTCCCGCGACCGGGACACCGACATCTGGATCACCATCGCGGCCACCGGACCGAGGATCGCGATCAGGATCATCGCCAGCGGGTTGGGCCCGTTGTCGCGGTTGCCGCCGAACGCTCCCATCCACATGGCCATGTTGGCCAGGCCGCTGATCACCGCGGCCATCGCGCCGGCGACGGAACTGATCAGGATGTCGCGGTTGTAGACGTGGGAGAGCTCGTGGCCCAGCACCGCCCGCAGCTCGCGCTCGTCGAGCAACTGCATGATCCCGGACGTGCAGCACACCGCGGCGTTCTTGGGATTGCGCCCCGTCGCGAACGCGTTCGGCGACTCGGTGGGACTGATGTAGAGCGCGGGCATCGGCTGGTGTGCCTGGGTGGCGAGGTCGCGCACGATCCGGTAGAGCTCAGGCGCCTGCACCTCGGTCACCGGCTGCGCGTGCATCGCCCGCAGCGACAGCTTCGCGCTGTTGAAGTAGGCGTAGGCGTTGGTGCCCACGGCGAGCAGAACCGAGAACACCAGGATGTTCGGGTTGTGGAACAACGCACCGATACCGACGATGATCGCGGACATCAAGCCCATCAACGCCGCCGTCTTGAGGCCGTTGAAATGCATGGCACCTCACTGTCAGAAGAACACTGTCCTTAGAACTTCATTCACAGTGGCAAACGTGCAGGACCACCCCGATAGTTCCAGCCGTTACCGCAGTCACTACGCGCGAAGAATACGCGAGTCGCGACGGTCAGCCGACGCGGTCGACCGTATAGCGCACGAGTGAGCTGAAAGCGTCGTTCGCCGGTCCCGCGGGCAGACCGGCGAGGAGCCCGTCGGCCTCGTCGGCCATCGCCTCCAGGCGAGCGCGGGCCTGCTTCATGCCCGCCGAGTCGACGAGCAGGTTCAGGGCCTCGTTCACCTCGCCGTCGTCGACGAGTGGTCGTGCCGCTCCGCTCTGCGGGTCGACGAGGAGCTGCGACAACCGCTCGCTGCCCGGCCCGTCGCCCGCGAGCGCCAGCAGCACCGGCAGCGTGTGCACTCCCTCGCGGAGGTCGGTGCCGGGCGTCTTGCCCGAGTCGCCGCTCACGGAGGCGATGTCGATGATGTCGTCGGAGACCTGGAACGCGGTGCCCACCACGTCGCCGAGCCGGGCGAGCGTGTCGACGGTGGTCGCGTCGGCGCCGGCGGTGTACGCGCCGAAGCGCCCGGCGGTCGCGATCAGCGACCCCGTCTTCTCCCACACCACCTTGAGGTAGTGATCAATGGGGTCGCCGCCGGCGCTGACGCCGACGGTCTCACGCATCTGCCCGGTCACCAGTTCGGCGAATGTGTCGGCGATGATCCGGACCGCCTCCGGACCCAGTGTCGACACCAGGTGCGAGGCCCTCGCGAACAGGAAGTCGCCCGCGAGGATCGCGATCGAGTTGGACCAGCGCGCGTTGGCGCTCGGCGCTCCCCTGCGCAGGGAGGCCTCGTCCATGACGTCGTCGTGGTACAGGGTGGCCAGGTGGGTCATCTCGATGACGGTGGCAGAGGTGATGACGTCGTCACTCCCCGGCGTCGTACCGAAGTGCGAGGCGAGGATCGCGAACATCGGACGGAACCGCTTGCCACCGGCTTTGGCCAGATGGGTGGCGGCTTCGACCAGGATGTCGTCCCCCGACGACAGCTCGCTGATCAACAGATCCTCGACGCGCTGAAGCGACTCCTGCACCTGCCCGGCGAACTCGCCGGTCCCGAGGTCCAGTCCGGCAAAAGTGGACTTCACGTGTTTGGCCCAATCCCATCGGTGATCCGAACGCCGCGGATTCGTCGTTCGGCGACACCAGAAGCGTAACTGCTCACGGCGACAGACATACTGGTCGGGTGACAAGCGCGACGCCCGGCGAAGCCGTTCCCGATTCCGCCGACCTTCTGGTGGTGGGCGCCGGACCCGCCGGGGCGGCGGCCGCAGCCCATGCCGCGGCCCGCGGATCGGATGTGGTGCTGCTCGACGCGGCGGTCTTCCCCAGGGACAAGACGTGCGGCGACGGGCTGACGCCGAGGGCGGTGACCGGCCTGCACCGACTCGGCATGAGCGGTCTGCTCGACGGCCGTCCCCGCATCCGGGGCCTGGAGCTCAACGGCTGGGGCGCACGGCAGCGGGTCGACTGGCCGGCCGCCGACCGTTTCGGCGCGTACGGCAGCGCGATCGCCCGCACCGAACTCGACGACGCGATCCGCCGTTTCGCGCTCTCACGCGGCGCCCGGATGGTGTCCGGGGCCAAGGCCGTCGGCGCGCAGCTGGTCGGCGGCCGGATCGAGTCGGTGACCGTGGTACGGGACGGTGAACGGCGTCAGATCCGCGTGCGGGACGTGATCGTGGCGGACGGTGTGCGATCGGCGCTCGGAAAGTCGCTCGGGCGCCGGTGGCACCGCGACACCGCGTATGGCGTGGCCGCGCGGTCGTACGTCGACTCGGGGAGGTCCGGCGACGCATGGATGGGCTCTCATCTCGAGCTCCGCGATCCGGACGGTGCGCTTCTGCCCGGTTACGGCTGGGTCTTTCCGCTCGGCGACGGAACGGTGAACGTCGGGGTCGGGGCTCTGGCCACGGCGGGCCGGCCGGCGTCGATGGCTCTGCGCCCGGTGGTGGAGCACTATGCGCGGATGGTGGCAGGTGACTGGCAGCTGACGTCGGCGCCGCAACGGATCGCTTCGGCGCTCCTGCCGATGGGCGGAGCGGTGAGCGGAGTGGCCGGAGCGAATTGGATGCTGATCGGTGACGCCGCCGCGTGCGTCAATCCGCTCAACGGCGAGGGGATCGACTACGCGATCGAGACGGCCGCCCTGGCGGTCGACATGCTGGAGTCGGAGAACGACTACTCGGTCGCGTGGCCGGGGCTGCTGCGGTCGGAGTACGGTGTCGCATTCGCCGCGGCGCGCCGGGCCGCGGGTCTGCTGACCATCCCGCAGACGGTGCCGCTGCTCGGCCGGCCCGGGATCCGTTCGGCTCGGCTGATGTCGGCGGTGGTGCGCGTGATGGGCAATCTCCTGACCCCGGACGACGCCGATCTCATCGCCCGCGCCTGGCGCGGCGCCGGCCGCATCGCTTCGACTCTGGAGGACCGGCCGCCGTTCAGCTGACCGGTCCGGGACTCACGCGGCGGGTGGCGCGCTCTTCACGCCCCGGTGGATCGCTACGATTCCGCCGGTCTGGTTCTGCCAGGTGACCTCGCCGAATCCGGCGTCGCCGATCATCGACGCGAGAGCGGCCTGGTCCGGCCACGCGCGAATCGACTCGGCGAGGTACACGTACGCGGCGGGATTGCTCGACACCTTCGTGGCGACGGCGGGCAGCGCCTTCATCAGGTACTCCATGTAGACCGTGCGGAAGGGCTTGAGCGTCGGAGTGGAGAACTCGCAGATCACGAGCCGGCCGCCGGGCTTGAGCACCCGATTGAGTCCCGACAGGGCCAGGGGCACGTCGTTGACGTTACGGAGACCGAACGAGATGGTCGCGGCGTCGAAGGAGGCGTCCGCGAAGGGCAGGTGCAGCGCGTCTGCGGCCACCTTCGGCACCTTGCGGTTCGCGCCTGCTCGGAGCATGCCGAGTGAGAAGTCCGCGGCGATGCACGTGGCACCCGAGGCCGCGAGCTCGACGGTGGACACGGCGGTGCCCGCGGCGAGGTCCAGGACCACGTCGCGCGGCTTCAGGTCGAGCGCGCGGCGGGTGTTGCGCCGCCAGAGCCGGTCCTGACCGAATGAGAGCACCGTGTTCGTCAGGTCGTAGCGGCGTGCGACGCCGTCGAACATCTCGGCGACCTCGGACGGCTCCTTCTCGAGGCTCGCGCGCGTTCCGGCGCCGTGGTCGGTGCTGTCTGTCATGGAGTCCAGCCTAATCGCGGCGTGTGCGGCGCCCGGTCTCGGCTACCCCGACCATGAGGACGATCACCACCGCCCAGCCCGCGGCGATCACCGACAGTGCGGGGACGATCGACAACTGGGCATCGCGGCCGACCGGCCGGGCGAGATTGTCGGGATCGGTGGTGTCGTAGTCGACGAGGATGCGCTGCCCGGTGGACAGATGCGTGGGGTACAGCAGGCCTAGTTTGGGGTTGCGCAGTACCCCGTCCGGGGTCACGAAGTTGACGGCGGCGTGCAGGCGGTCGGCGGAGATCACCTCGGCGACGGCGGTGGCCTTGTTGGCGTCGATCTTCGAGTCGTTGCGGTAGGCGCCGGCGATGATGACCGCGCCGATGAGACTCACCACGACGCCGACGGCCACCAGCGCGATCTGAATGCGCCGCTGCACTGTCCGGGTCATGACTGCTCAGGATAGTCGGGTGCCGCGTCGAGCCCGGCGGCGATCCGGGCGTGGAGTTCGCGCAGACCGTCACGGTTGGTGCGCACCTCGAGAACTTCGATGCCGCCCTCGGGCGCGGGGCCGGTGAGAGCGTCGGACAGCTCGTCGAGTCGCACGCGGCGGTGGCCGATGTTGAATCCCGCGCACATCGCGGCGAGGTCGGTGCGGTGCGGGGTGCCGAAGATCCGGTCGTAGACGCCGAGGTAGGCGTCGCGCGCGAAACGCGGATCGCCCTGTTCCAGGAGGCCGAAGATGCCGCCGCCGTCGTCGTTCGCGACCACGATGCGCAGATCGGCGGGGCGCGGCTCATCCGGGCCGATGACGAGACCGGTGGCGTCGTGGATGAACGTGAGGTCGCCCATCAGCGCGACGGTCCGTCCGCGGGCCAGGGCCGCGCCTATCGCGGTGGCGTTGGTTCCGTCGATGCCGGCGACCCCGCGATTGGACATCACCTTGACTCCGTCGGCGACGGTGCCCGCGAGCGCGATGTCCCGGATCGGGTTCGACGCACCGACCACGAGCGTGTCGCCGGGGGTCATCGCGGCGGCGACGGCCCGTGCCACGTGTAGACCCGTGCTCTGGTGTGAGGCGTCGAGCTCGGTCGTCACCGCCTGCTCCACCAGGTTGTTGACTCGCGCGGCCTCGTCGAGCCATGTCTGCCGGGGATCACCGGTGGCCGCCGCCCGGGTGCCGGTTGCGACCACGTTGCCGGACACGTCGGGCCACCGCGGGCCGGTGGTCAGCGCGAACACCTCCACCGACGGATCGGCGAGCAGCCTCGACACGGAGCGGTGCAGAGTCGGGCGCCCGCAGATGATCGCCTGTTTCGGTCTCAGCTTGCCGAGTGCGAGCGGGTGCAGGGGGTTCGCCGCGCTCGGCGCGGTCGGCTCGGCGACGGTCGGCAGCGCTGCCAGTTCGGGATGAACTCCGGCGCCGTGCCCGGACACCACGACGGTGTCGCGCGAGAGGTCGATCTCCAGGGGGATGTCGAGCCTGCCGACCGGCGCGTGGGTCCACGGAGCGTCGCCGGGGCGCCCGGCGAAACGTCCGTCGTCCAGGACCGAGAGGTCGGTGTCCGGAAGGTCCCCCGCGTCGGGCACCAGCGGCTCGCGCAGCGGGATGTCGAACTGCACCGGCCCGGCGTTGCCGGTGCGCGCGCCGCGCGCAGATGCGAGGACCCGGCCCACCGCCGACCGCCACTGGGAGTTGGTGTCGAGATCTTCCTCCGCGAGCCCGAGGCTGATGGCTGCGCGCACCTGGGTGCCGAACATGCCGAACTGCTCGATGGTCTGATTGGCGCCCGAGCCCAGAAGCTCGTACGGCCGGTTGGCGCTGATCACGACCAACGGCACCCGCGCGTAGTTCGCTTCGAAGACGGCGGGCCCGGTGTTCGCGACGGCGGTGCCGGAAGTCATCACAATCGGCACCGGGCGGCCGGAGGCCACGGCCAATCCGAGCGCGAGGTATCCGGCCGACCGCTCGTCGATGCGGACATGGAGCCGAAGGCGGCCCTGCGTGTCAGCCGCATGCAGCGCGAAGGCCAGCGGCGCGTTCCGCGATCCCGGGCACAGCACGGCCTCGGTGACACCGCCGCGGATCAGTTCGTCGACGATCACACGCGCCTGCAGGGTGGACGGGTTCATGGATATAGACCCTATGCGCCGGGACGAGGCAGCCGATCCGAAGGTCGGCTCCGACTCCGCGCCCTCCGGAAGCGGCCATGAAATATCGTCGGCACATGGGCTTCTACTCCGAGCACGTGCTGCCGCGGATCATCGTCAAGACCTGCGGGATGCCCGCGATGGACGATCTGCGGCGCCGGGCCTGCGAGCCGCTGTCCCGCGATGTGGTGGAGATCGGTTTCGGGTCCGGCTTCAACGTCGGCCGGTATCCGGCGGATGTGAGGCGTGTCGCCGCGGTGGAGCCGAGTGATACCGGTTGGCGGCTCGGGGCCGCGCGGGTCGCGGCGTCGTCCGTGCCGATCGAGCGGGGTGGTCTGGACGGGCAGCGGCTGCCCTTCGACGACGATTCGTTCGACTCGGCGTTGTCGACGTTCACCATGTGCACCATTCCGGAACTCCCCGTGGCGCTCGCGGAGCTGCGACGGGTCGTCAAACCCGGCGGGATTCTCGCCTTCCTCGAGCACGGCAGGGCTCCGGACCCCGGCGTACGCCGATGGCAGCGCCGGCTGGAGCCGATCCAGAAGCGTCTCGGCGGAGGATGCCACCTGACCCGCGACATCCCCGCAATGTTGGCCGAGGCGGGCTGGGAGATCGTGGCGCTCGACTCCTTTTACGCCGACGCGGCGCCGAAGCCCTTCGCGGCGTTCTCGCTCGGCTGGGCCCGGAATCGGTAGCTCGCGGGTCCGCCGGGTTCCGAAGGTCTTTCCGGTGGTGGGCCCGATTCTCGTCGGTACCGTTCTGACGGATGCAGGCACCGCGCTTGTCCGGCGTGGTGGATGGGGTTCAGGCGCCAGGGTTGTTCGGTGGTGGCTGGTCGCCAGGCCATGCGTCCGGTGTGGGGTCCGTCGGTGAGGATGGTGGTTTCCCATTGGCCGCGGTTGGTGCCGACGGCGCGGTTGTGGCGCCCGCACGCGGCGCCGAGGGCGTCGATGTCGGTGCGTCCGGCCGGGGTGATCCAGTCCGGTGCGTGATGGGCTTGAGTTTGGGCGAAGGGGCGGTCGCAGCCGGGGGCGGTGCAACCGCGGTCGCGCGGGCGAACAACGCCAACCGCTGCGCCTTACTCGCAAACCGAACCCCACGGCCCTGGTAGAGGACCTCGCTGGTGTGATTCCGGAAGACCGCCAGGTGCGGCACAGCGTCGGCGGCGAGCCGGACGAGTTCGCCGATCGGCACCCGGGTGCCGGTGGCGGTCAGGGCGATGCCGGCGTGGGCGGCGAGTTCTTGGTCGGTGACGGTGATGACCAACTCCGCCGGTATCCGACTCGGTGCACCGAGTCCACCGTGGGCGAGAACGTAATCACACAACGCCAGCAACGCATCATGCGTGCGCTGAGCGGCACTGCGCAGATCCCGGCCCCGCGCCGCCGCCAAAGCCTCGGCGTCGATGCCGTCGGCGTCAATGGTTCCAGTCAGTGAGTCGGGGTCGGCGGGGTTGTTCATGCCGGGTGCGGCCCAGGCGGTGAGGATGACTTCGAACTTGGCGCGTAGTTCCGGGGTCATGGCGCCGCGGACTTTGCTCATGAGTTGTCGGTCTTGCGGGAGGATGGTGATTCCGCGTCGGCGTTGCCGGTCGACGTGATCGCTCTCCTGCCCGTCGGGGTCCAGGTGAGCGAGCAGGCGGTCACCGACCTTGCCCAGATCATCCGGATTCAACCCGACGGCTGCGTCGGCCAACTCCGCCTCGGCACGCGCTTTGACCTCCGGCGAGATGCAGCCCGGTACTTTCGCCAGCACCGCGGAGATCACCAACGCGTGTTCGGCGCCGACAGTCCCGGCCGCCACCGACGCGGCGGTGGCGGGCTTGCGGGGAGGCAGGGTTTCACCTTGAAAGTTGGAGAACTCGCCGATCGCCTCAGCCATCCGCAACCGCCGACCCGCCTCCCGGGTTCCCAGCCGCAGCCCTTGCGACAGGTATTGATGCGGATTCAGGCAGCCGGCGGTGCGGTGAGCATTGCGATCGGAGACCTCCACCAGCAGCGCAGCGGAGACGCCGACCCAGCGGCGCCGAATCCGTTCGGCGGTCTGCGTGTGCGCCAACAGGTCCGGTTCGGTCTCCGGCGACAGCGAGGTCTCAGCGAGCTTCACCGCCGCGGCATCGATCAACGCCAACAACTCCGCGGGCCGGTCCGGCAGCGCACCAATGGCGACGACAGTCGCGACCGAATCAGTGAACGGATCGGTCATCGCTGTCACCTCCCCCGAGTGTTTCAGCTGCTCACACCATATTTTCTTGACCTACCAGAACACTACCAATCGGGTATGACACAACGGATCGATGAATCGAACAGGCAAGCGGATGGTTCGTGCCGGCGGTGTAGATACCGTGTCGGCGGTCGGGATGCCAGTAGGGTCGACCCCATGAGTCGCGAATTCGACGTCGTCGTGTTTGGAGCCACCGGTTTCGTCGGTGAGCTCACCGCCCAGTACCTCGCCGACCATGCACCGGCGAGCACTCGCATCGCTCTCGCCGGGAGGTCGGAGACCAAACTCGCCGCGGTGCGACGACGCCTCGGCGAGCGCGCGCGCGACTGGCCGCTGATCGTGGCCGACTCGGACTCGCCGTCGTCGCTAGATGCGATGTGCGCACGTACGCAGGTGGTCTGCACCACGGTGGGTCCGTACCTGCGCTACGGCGAGAATCTCGTGATCGCTGCTGCGACCGCAGGCACCGACTACGTCGACCTCACCGGCGAGGTCCCGTTCGTCCGGCACTCCATCGACAAGGCCGACGAACTGGCCACCGCGTCCGGCGCGCGGATCGTGCATTCCTGCGGATTCGATTCGGTCCCGTCCGACCTCGGCGCGTATCTGCTGCACCGAACGATCGCCGAAGACGGCGCGGGCGAGATGACCGACACCACCATGGTGGTGACGTCGCTGCGCGGCGGCGTCTCCGGCGGAACGGTCGACTCGGTCCGGGTGATCGCAGAGATGGCGAAAGACGCGGAGACCAGAAGCCTGATCATGAACCCGCAGGCACTCTCCGGCGGGTCGGGTGAGACTCCGCGCGCGGGCCTCAACTCCGAGCCCAGCGATATGACGCCGGTCGACGCGAAGAAGGTCGACCCGAGCCTGCGGGGCACGCTCGCACCGTTCTTCATGTCGTCTTACAACACCCGCGTGGTGCGTCGTTCGAACTACCTTCTCGACGGTGCGTACGGTGACGCGTTCCGCTACCAGGAGACGATGTCGGTCGGCGGCGTGCCCGGCCTGTCGGCCGCACTGGCCGGGATCGTCACCGTCGGAACCGGAGCATTCCTCGGCGCGATGAGCTTCGCGCCCACCCGCAAGGTCCTCGACATGGTGCTCCCCAAGCCCGGCAGCGGCCCCGGAGAGAAGTCCCGCGAGACGGGCAACTTCGTCACCCAGACCTTCACCACCACGACCACCGGACGCCGGTATCGCTCACAGATGCGCGCGCACGGCGACCCCGGATACAAGGCGACCGCCGTGATGCTCGGCGAGGCATCGCTGGCTCTCGCTCTGGATCGTGATCGGCTCCCCGACCGCGCCGGCGTCCTGACCCCCGCGGTGGCGATGGGCGATGTGTTGATCGATCGCTTGCAGGCGGCGGGTTTCGTCGTCGAGGCGCACGAACTGAAGGCGTGAGCCCGACCCGTCGCGGCTACGCCTGACCGGGCCTCAGCTCGATGAAGAGTGCGTCCATCTCCGCGCACAGGCGGTCGCCGTCATGCAGCGTGCCGCGGACGAAGTTCTTGCGACCGTCGTGTTCGTGCACCCAGGTGCGCAGCACGAGGGGCGTCTCCAACGGAGTCAGTGACCGGTAGTTCACCGTCAGATAGGCGGTCCGCGCCGGCCGGCCGGCTCGCAGAGCCGCAGCCATGCCACCGAGGTCGTCGAAGGCGACCGCGACGTGCCCTCCGTGCGCCACACCGTTGCCTCCGAGATGGAACCGCCGGAAGATCACCTCCGCGTCCACCCCCTCCGGCCCACCGTTGCGCACCTCGTACGGCGGCAGGGTGATGTTGCCCCGCGACGGCAGGTCGATCCGGGTCCCCGACGGTGACGTCCACTCGTCGACGAGGGTCGTGTCGAGCTTGGCGTTGAGCTTCTTGAGGTCCTCGATCACCTCGTCGGCCAACTCGGGGGTCGGCGACGCGTACCGCACCTTGTCCATGAACGTGCGGACCTGCTCGACCATCTCGCCGTAGCTCGGTCCCCCGCGTTCGGTCGTGACCTCGAAGTCGGCGCGGAACCCGCCCTGGTGCGGTGACGTCTCCGACGCCTCTGTGCTCGACTGCTGTTCGGTTGCGCCCGTCATCGTTTCACCGTATCTTCCGCGCGACCGCCTCCTGTGGTCGGCTCAGACTTCCCCCTGCGACAGCAGCCTGTCGATCTTGGTCTCGATACGAGCGAGCCTCTCGTCGTCGGACGACCGCCGGGCGTCGGCGTGGCCGGTGCCGATCAGCAGATCGACGATCTGCCGTCCCACATCTGCCGTGTGCACCGGACGCCCGGCGTATCGCTGGCCGCGCGCGCTGTGCTCCAGCGTCCCGAAGATCATGTCGCGCGCCAGCGCCGACGGAAGCGAGGCGTCCACTTCTCCGCACCGCTTCATGTCGTCGATGACCGAGGTGTACAGCCTCGTGTAGCGGCGGTTGGAATCGATGACGACCGACGCCAGCTCCGTGCCGGGAAACGCCTGGGCGGTGTGGATGTACACCTGCACCAGGTCCCACTGCGTCGCCATCACCGCACACCAATCGTGGACCAGTCGGCGCAGCAGTTCCGACGGCGTCGCGCCGTCCTGCGCCAGAACCGCCTCGGCCTGGCCCTGCAGCCCCTCGTAGAACTCCCGGGTGACGGCGGTGAGCAGGCCGAGTTTGCTGGAGTAGTGCAGGAAGACGGTGCCCTCCGACACTCCCGCACGCCGGGCGATCTCGGCGGTGGTAGCCGCCTGAAAGCCCGACTCCGCGAAGCACTCCGCGGCGGCCGCACGCACGGCGCTGCGCGTGCGGTCGCTCTTCGATCCGGCCTGCCCCCGCGCCGCCGTCACGACGCCGGTCCCGTCTCGCGCATCAGCGGTGCTTGAATTCCGGTTCCCGCTTCTCCACGAAGGCCGCCATGCCCTCGGTCTGATCGGCGGTGGCGAACAGCGAGTAGAACAGGCTCCGCTCGGCGCGGACGCCTTCGGTGAGGCTCGACTCGAACGCGCGGTTCACCGCTTCCTTGCCGTACGACGCCGCGATGAACGACTTGCTCGCGATGGTCGCCGCGACCTCGCGAGCGGTGCTGACCACCTCGTCGGTCGGAACCACGCGCGACACCAGACCCGCCCGCTCCGCCTCGTCAACCTTCATCTGCCGCCCGGTGAGGACCAGGTCCATCGCCTTGGCCTTGCCGACTGCTCGGGTGAGTCGCTGCGATCCGCCGATCCCGGGGATCACGCCGAGGTTGATCTCGGGCTGACCGAACCTGGCGTTCTCGCCGGCGATGATGATGTCGCAGAGCATGGCCAACTCGCAGCCGCCGCCGAGCGCGTAGCCCGCAACCGCCGCGATGATCGGAGTGCGGGTGCGCGACAGTTCGTCCCACGCGCCGAAGAACTGCTGGCCGACCACCTCGCTGAAGCTCTTCGACTGCATCTCCTTGATGTCGGCGCCTGCGGCGAAGGCCTTCTCCGAGCCGGTGATGACGATGGCGCCGATCTCCGGGTCCGCGTCGAAGCCGCGCACGGCCGCAACCACTTCGCCCATCAGTTCGGTGTTCAGCGCGTTGAGGGCCTTGGGACGGTTCAGGGTGATGACGGCGACGCGGCCGTCGGTCTCGGTGAGGATGGTCTGGTACTCGGTCATCTGCGGTTCTCCAATGGCTGTCGGGTGCGGTCGGGCATGAGGTTCACGGGTTCACAATGGTGAGTTCGAGCCCCTCGGGCAGCGGCGCGAAGAAGGCGTCCACGTCGGCCTCGGTGACGTCGCCGATCTCCGCGGGACTCCACGACGGATTGCGGTCCTTGTCGATCACCTGCGCCCGGATCCCCTCGGCCATGTCGTGGCTGCGGACGCATCGCACCGACACCCGGTATTCGCGGGCGAGCGCCTCGTCGAGAGTCGGCAGCGGGTTGCGGAGCGCCCGCAGCGTCACCGCGAGGGTCGTCGGGCTCTTGGCCCGGAGCGTCGCGGCCGCCTTCTCCGCCGCTTCGGTGCCGACGGCCTCGCAGCGGCGGACGATCTCGGCGACGCTGTCGGCGGCGAAGGCCTCGTTGATCCAGTCGCGCTGGGCGTACAGATCGGACGCGGGCGGCTTCTGGGCGTAGGTGGCCAGCGCCTCGTCGACGGTGGTCGCGGAGACGGCCTTGACGAAGGCGTCGAGATCTGCGGCGGGGACGTAATGGTCCGCGATGCCGAGGGCGATGGCATCGGCGCCGTTGATCGAGGCCGCCGTGAGGCCCAGGTACACGCCGAGTCGGTCCGGAATCTGCGAGAGAAGGTGCGTGCCTCCGACGTCGGGGACGAAGCCGATACCGGTCTCCGGCATCGCGAGCCGGGTGCGGTCGGTGACCACGCGGGTGTTGGCGTGTGCGGAGACGCCGACACCGCCGCCCATGACGATCCCGTCCATCAGCGCGACGTACGGCTTGGGGAACTTCGCGATCTCGGAATTGAGCTGGTACTCCTCGCGCCAGAACACCGCAGACGGGCAGGCCGTAGCCTCTGCGTCGCCGGCGCCGGCCTCGACGAGTGCCTTGGCGTCGCGGTGAATCGACACGATGTCGCCACCGGCGCACAGTCCGCGCTCGCCGGCGCCGGAGAGCACCACCGCCTTCACCGCCTCGTCCTCGCGCCACTTCCGCAGCGCGGCCGACATCAGATCCACCATCTCGTCGTTCAGGGCGTTGATGGCCTTCGGGCGGTTGAGGATCAACCGGCCGACGCCGCCTTCCTGCGACACCACGACGGGCTGGTTCATCGAGCCTCCTGCTTCTTGATCGACACGTCCTCCGCGAGAAATCGGAGTGACACTCAGTTTGGAACCTAGCATCTGAACATCGGTAATAGAAGATGGAGGTCGCACTCCCAACGACGGACTTGAGCGCCACTGCATCGGTGCCGGCAGACCACCCCGTCACCGTCGCCGCCCACGCCGACTCGCGCCGACCGGGCTCCAACTAGGCTCGGAAGACATGACGACCGACTCCAGCCCCTTCGACCCGTCCGCATGGCGCACCGTCCCCGGTTTCGAGGACCTCACCGACATCACCTACCACCGGCACACCGGTGAAGGCCGCGCCAACGGCATCGTCCGCATCGCGTTCGACCGGCCCGAGGTCCGCAACGCCTTCCGACCGCACACGGTCGACGAGCTCTATCGAGCCTTCGACCACGCGCGTCGGACCCCGGACGTGGGCACAGTGCTTCTGACCGGCAACGGCCCGTCGCCCAAGGACGGCGGCTGGGCCTTCTGCAGCGGCGGCGACCAGCGCATCCGCGGCCGCAGCGGTTACCAGTACGCCACCAGCCACGATTCCGATGTCACCGCGGCGACCGTCGACGGAGTGGACGAGGCGCGGGTCAAGGCCGAGGGCGGACGACTGCACATCCTCGAAGTCCAGCGGTTGATCCGCACCATGCCGAAGGTCGTCATCGCGGTCGTCAACGGCTGGGCCGCGGGCGGCGGCCATTCGCTGCACGCGGTCGCCGATCTGACCCTCGCGTCCCGGGAACACGCCCGGTTCAAGCAGACCGACGCCGACGTGGGCAGCTTCGACGCCGGTTACGGCAGCGCCTACCTCGCCAAGCAGGTCGGCCAGAAGTTCGCCCGCGAGATCTTCTTCCTGGGCGAGGCCTACGACGCCGAGACCATGCATCAGATGGGCGCCGTGAACCGCGTCGTCGATCATGCAGAACTTGAGAACACGGCCATCGAATGGGCACGGAAGATCAACTCCAAGTCGCCCACCGCGCAGCGGATGCTGAAGTTCGCGTTCAACCTGACCGACGACGGGCTGATGGGTCAACAGGTCTTCGCCGGCGAGGCCACGCGTCTGGCCTACATGACCGACGAGGCGGTCGAGGGCCGGGACGCCTTCCTGGAGAAGCGTGATCCGAACTGGGACTCGTTCCCGTACTACTACTAGACCCGCCAGTATTGAGACCGCCCCCGCATCCACCTTCTGATTGATCTTGGCCTAACACCAAGACACGGTCCGCGCAGCCGGTCGATCTGGTGAGATCGACGCATGACAGGTGCTCCCCCCAGTTCCACCCTGCCCGCGAACACCTCAGCGCCCACCCGCCGGGACTGGATCGGCCTCGCCGTCCTGTCGGTCGGGCTGGGCCTGATCGTGCTCGACGGAACGATCGTCGGCGTCGCGCTGCCGGCGATCATCAGCGACCTGAGTCTCGACCTCACCGACGCCCAATGGGTCAACAGTCTGTACGCGGTGGTGTTGGCGGCACTGCTGCTCTCGACGGGCCGACTCGCCGACCGCTGGGGCCGCAAACGGATGTTCCTGTTCGGACTCACCGTCTTCGTCGCCGGCAGTCTGCTCGCCGCCGCCTCCGGGTCGGCGGGCACGCTGATTGCGGCCCGTGCGGTCCAGGCGGTCGGCGCGGCGTTCATCATGCCCTCGACCCTCTCCACGGTGAACGCCGTCTTCCGCGGTCGCTACCGGGCCGCAGCCTTCGGTGTCTGGGGTGCGGTGATCTCCGGCGCGGCGGCGGTGGGACCGCTCGCGGGCGGCGCCCTGACCCAATGGGCGTCGTGGCACTGGATCTTCCTCGTCAATCTGCCGCTCGGTCTCGTCGTGGCGATCGCCGCGATCTTCACGGTGTCCGAATCGAAGGGCGGCGACGATCGGCCCGGCGCCGATGTCGACGGCGCGATGCTCAGCATGATCGGTTTCGGCGCACTGGTGTTCGCCGTGATCGAAGGGCCCGACCTGGGTTGGTGGACGCCGAAGGGCGAGCTGAAGGTGTTCGGATGGAGGTGGCCCGAGCAGGCGCCGATCTCGATCGTCCCGGTGGCCTTCGCGGTGGCGGCGTCGGCTCTGGTCCTGTTCGTCGTCTGGGAGCGTCATCGCCGGAACAACGGGCGGTCGGCGATCCTCGACCTCCGGCTGTTCGGCCTGCCCACGTTCTCGTGGGGCAATGTCACCGCCGCCGCAGTGGCGGTCGGAGAGTTCGGCATCATCTTCGCGCTGCCGCTGTACCTCGTGAATGCGCTCGGCCTCGACGTGATGCAGGCCGGCCTGGTCCTGGCGGCCATGGCGATCGGAGCCTTCGTCTCCGGCGCCATGGCACGACACCTCGCGGCCAGGCTCGGTGCCCCCGCCGTGGTGCTGCTCGGCCTCGGTCTCGAAGTCGCGGGGGTCCTGATCCTCGTCGTGGTGATCGGGAGCTCGACCTCCGGCTGGATCATCGCGCTGCCGTTGATCCTCTACGGCCTCGGTCTGGGGCTGGCTTCGGCTCAACTCACCGGGACCGTCCTCCGCGACGTTCCGGTGGACGACTCCGGTCAGGCGTCGGCCACCCAGAGCACGGTCCGGCAGGTCGGATCGGCACTGGGCACGGCCTTCGCCGGCGCGGCGCTGTCGGTGGCACTCGCGACGACCCTGCCGACCGCACTCGACCACGCCGGATTCAGCGGTCCCGCCGCGGACCAGGTGGCCGCCGCCACCCGCGAGTCAGCGGGCACCACCATCACGATGCTGCGCGCCGAGGGGGTCCACAGCCCGCTCGGCGACCGGACCGACGCCGCGGTCGGCGCACTCTCGGAGGGATTCGCCGACGCCACCCGATGGTCGATGGTGGTCGCCGTCGCATTCCTCGCGTTGGGCTTCCTCGGCGCGGCACGACTGCGCCGCGCCGCCGCCGCACCCGCGCGGACCTGACGGGCCGGGCTCAGCCGATGAGTTCCTTCAACACCCGCATGTCCTCCACCCGGCGGTTGTGGGACGCGGCGGCCGGCGAGGCCAGCAGCACGCCGACACCGCTGGCACGGAACCGCTCGACCTGCTCGGCGACCTTCGACCGCGGACCGATGAGGCTGATCGCGTCGATCAGATCCTGGGGAATCGCCGCGGCGGCCTCGTCCTTGCGGCCGTCCAGATACAGATCCTGGATCAGCGCGGCCTCGTCGACGTAGCCGTACCGCTGGACCAGCGAGTTGTAGAAGTTCTTGCCGCGGGCTCCCATGCCGCCGATGTACAGCGCCGAGTGGTGCCGCACCGCGTTCTCCGCCGCCGCGATCTCGTCGGCGTCCTCGGTGATCAGCGCACTGGCCTGAATGACGATGCGCAGTTCCGGCAGATCCGGGTCGCGCTTGGCCCTGCCTGCCGCCAGCGATTCACCGAAGGCGGCCTCGACGTAGTCGGGGTGGTAAAGGAAGGGCTGCAGTTCTTCGAACATCTCGGCGGCCAGTTCGACGTTCTTGGGCCCGATCGCCGCGAGCAGCATCGGGATGCGGTCACGGACGGGGTGGTTGATGATCTTCAACGCCTTGCCGAGCCCGCTGCCGCCGTCCTCCTTCGTCAGCGGCAGCTGGTAGTGCTTACCGCGGTACTCGACGCGCTCGCGGCGCCACACCTTCCGGCAGATCTCGGCGTTCTCGCGCGCCCGGCCGAGCGGGAAGTCGTACTTGACTCCGTGGAAGCCCTCGATCACCTGCGGACCGGAGGCACCGATGCCGAGAACCGCACGACCGCCGCTGATGTAGTCGAGGCCGGCCGCCGTCATGGCGAGATTGGTCGGCGTGCGCGAGTACATCGGCAGGATGCCGGTCTGCAGTTCCATCGTCTCGGTGCGCGCGGCGATGTACCCGAGCTGACTGACCGCGTCGAAACTGTAGGCCTCGGGTACGGTGACCCGGCTGACGCCGACCCCCTCGAAGTCCCGGAGATTATCGATGGTCTCGCGGAAGTCGCCCGCGTAGTTGATGGGCATGCCCAGCGTCATCGGCGTCATGGGCTGATTCTGGCACACGTTTTTCACCGGCGATCGGCGAGACCGCCCGCGTCCGGCCGCCACCTGATCGGAGGCCGCGTTCACCTGCCGGTCACCTTCGTTCCACCGGGACGTCGGAAACAACCGGCAACTCCCGGTGGCGCGAAGCCCACCGACAGATGAACTTTCCGTTAACGCACCTCCGGAGACCAGAAAGTAGCAGGTCAGAGCACAAAAGTCGGACCTTGGGCGAGTTGACTCGACCCACGGTTCCCCGGTCATAGTGGTCGCATGACCGCAGAGATGCTCATCCTCGTGCTGTTGATCGTCACAGCCCTCGGCTTCGACTTCACGAACGGGTTCCACGACACCGGCAACGCGATGGCGACGTCCATCGCGACCGGCGCTCTGAAGCCGAAGGTCGCGGTCGGTCTCTCCGCGATCCTCAACCTGGTCGGCGCGTTCCTCTCGGTCGAGGTCGCCGCCACCATCACCAAGGACGTGCTGAACATTCAGCAGACGTCCGGTGACGCCAAGGGTGAACTCGTCGCCGGTCTCGACGCGAACAAGGCGCTGATCATCATCTTCGCCGGTCTGATCGGCGCGATTCTCTGGAATCTGTTCACGTGGCTCTTCGGTCTGCCGTCCAGTTCGTCGCACGCGCTGTTCGGCGGCCTGATCGGCTCGGGTCTGGCGGCGATCGGAACCTCGGGCATCAACTGGCACGGGATCCTCGCGAAGGTGATCGTCCCCGCGCTCTTCGCTCCGGTGATCGCATGCATCGTGGCTTCGGTCGGCACACTCATCATCTACGCCATCTCCAACGGCATCTCGGAGAGCAAGCGCGAACGCGGTTTCCGCAACGGTCAGATCGCCTCGGCCTCGCTGGTCTCCCTCGCACACGGCACCGGCGACGCGCAGAAGACGATGGGCGTCATCGCCCTCGCCCTGATCGCCACCGGTCATCTGGATTCGGGCAGCGTGGCTCACGGTCTGCCGTTCTGGGTGGTCCTCTCGTGTGCCGGGGCGATCGCACTGGGCACCTGGATCGGCGGTTGGCGCATCATCCGCACGCTCGGCAAGGGACTGGTCGAGATCCAGGCTCCGCAGGGCATGGCCGCGGAGGCCTCGTCGGCCGCGATCATCCTCACCTCCTCCGCTGCCGGCATGGCGCTCTCGACCACTCAGGTGGCGACCGGGTCGATCCTGGGCAGCGGACTGGGCAAGAAGGGCGCGGAGGTCCGCTGGGGCGTCGCCGGCCGCATGGCCGTCGCCTGGATCACCACACTTCCGGCCGCCGCCGCGGTCGGCGCCCTCTGCTACTGGCTCGCCAGCCTGATCGGCGGCGCACCGGGCGCGATCGTCATCTTCCTGATCCTCGCCGGGCTCTCCGGCTACATGTACTACCGGGCTCAGCAGCAGAAGGTCGACGCCGACAACGTCAACGCCGACTGGGACGAGACGACGAACTCGCCGGTTCCCGCAGCCACCGAACAGTCCTGAACCCAGTTTCCGCGAAAGGCACCTCCATGGACATCGTCTCCGCCATCACCAAGGTTCTCGCCGTCGGGCTGCTGTTCGGCGCCGGTCTGCCCGCACTGTTCGCCGTCGGTATGCGCCTGGAGGCAGCCGGGCACGGCGATCTCGGCAAGCCCGCGAACCCAGTCCTCCGCATCATCGGATACCTGATGTTCGCCCTCACCGCGGCCGTCATCGTCGTCGGCATCCTCTGGATCTGCCGGCAGACCCTGAACTACTACTTCGATCTCAGGATCTTCCCGGACTTCGCCTACAAGAGCTGACCGCTGCGCGACCGCTAAGACACGAGGAGACACCATGCCCCCATCGCTGTTTGAGAACGTCATCAAGTGGATCCGCGCCGGGTACCCCGAAGGCGTCCCCGCCACCGAGTTTCCGCCGCTGCTCGCACTGCTCCGACCGGTTCTGTCGGAGAGCGAGATCACCGATGTGATCCTGAGCCTCGCGCTGGAGCACGGCACCGAGACTCCCGCGACTCCCGAGCGGATCCGCGACGCGATCCACGCCGTCACCGAGCAGGCGCCGTCCGAGGAGGAGACGCGGCAGGTCGCCGCACGACTCGCGGCCGCCGGCTGGCCGCTCACCGATCGCGTCCCGGTATCGGACTGAACGGAGGAGTATGGATCGCCCCTCCTTCCTGAGCGGCGTGGTCCGCTGGCTGCGCGCCGGCTATCCCGAGGGGGTGCCGAGCCGCGACTATCAGCCGCTCTTGGCGCTGTTGCGCCGACAGCTCACCGAGGACGAGATCAGGCAGGTCGCTCTCGAGCTCGTCGACACGCGTGCTCCGGAGCCGATCAACCGGATCGATGTGGGCGTCGAGATCTCCAAGGTCACTCAGGAACTCCCCCGCCAGGAGGACGTCGACCGGGTACGGCAGACTCTGAAGGCAGCGGAGTGGCCCTTCGACGACGAGCCGCTCGCGCCGCCCGATCGGCCCGAGAACCCGGAGGAACCGTCCTGAGAGTCCTGCAACCGCTCGAACTGCCGGCGGGACCGGCCGTCCTCGAGGCCCGCCGCGACCTGCTGGCACTCCTGGACGGCGACGCCGCCTATCTCCCGCTTCCCGCCGGCGACGCCGCCGAGACGCAGAGGCTCTCGCACGCCCTGGCGCTCGGCGAGCCCATCGACGACGACGCCGCGCTCGTCGTGTCCACCTCAGGGACCACCGGCACTCCGAAGGGCGCGGTGCACACGGCCGCCTCCCTGCGCGCCTCCGCGACGGCGACGGCCGACGTGCTCGGCGGCCCGGGCAGCTGGCTGCTCGCGCTTCCGCCGCACCACATCGCGGGACTGCAGGTGATGCTGCGGTCCCTCGCCGCCGGTCACGATCCCGTCGTACTCGATCTCGCGGCCGGATTCGACCCGTCCGCACTGCCCGGACTCGTCGCCGCCATGCCCGGTGACCGCCGATACACCTCGCTGGTCCCGACTCAACTGCGCAAGGCTCTCGACGTGCCTGCCGCGGTCGCAGCGCTGGGCCGGTTGGACGCCGTTCTCGTCGGCGGCGCGGCCACCCCGCCGGCACTCCTGGCCCGCGCACTCGACGCCGGCCTGCCGATCGTCCGCACCTACGGGATGAGCGAGACCGCCGGCGGTTGCGTGTACGACGGCGTGCCCCTGCCGGGCGCGACGGTCCGGATCGACGGATCCGGCGGCGCCGAACCCGGCCGGGTGGTCCTCGGCGGCGCGACGCTGGCCCGCGGCTACCGCAACATGCCCGACCACCCGGCGTTCGCCGAACCCGGATGGTTCCGCACCGACGACCTCGGCGTCCTCGACGACGGTGTTCTGCGCATCGTCGGCCGGGCGGACGAGTCGATCACCACCGGCGGCCTCACCGTGGTCCCGCAGGTGGTCGAGACGGTCCTGGGCGAGATGCCCGGCGTCGCCGACTGCGCGGTCCTGGGCGTCCCCGACGAGCGGCTCGGCGAGAAGGTGATCGCGGTGATCGTCCCCGTCGCCGGAGCCCGGCGCCCCGGACTCGACGACGTCCGCGAGTTCGTCTCCGACCGCCTCGACCGCTACGCGGCCCCCCGCGCGGTGTTCACCGTCGGAGAACTGCCGCTGCGCGGGCCCGGCAAGGTGAATCGCCGGGCGTTGCGCGAACGGTTCGCCTGACGCATCACGCCGCCGCGGGAACGTCGGTCGGCTCCTCGGCGGGGTCCGCCGTGTTCGCGGAGTCCGCCTCCGCGGCACCGGTTTCGGCCGCGTCGTCGGACTGCGACGACGGGAGGACGACACCGGTCTCGGGCGCAGTCGTCGCGGGCGCACTGTTCTCACCCGGACTGCTCTCGGACGCACTGCTCTCAGGTGCAATCGCCTCGGGGGCGGTCTCCACCGTGCTCGTCTCGGGTGCGCTGGCCGTCTCGGGAGCCGCATGGCGCGGCCCGTCCGACGTCGCACCGTCCCGCTGCTGCGGCTCGGCCCATTCGCCGTTCGCGTCGAGCAGCCGGTGCGCTCCGCCGGAGGAGAGCGGGACGTCGACCACCGGAGCCTTCGGATCCGCATCGCCGGCGGTGATCTCATGAGTCGGATAGAAGGACTCCGCTGCCCGGTCCCACTTCTCCAGCCGCTCCTGGGACACCTGGATCCCGACCGCCCGATAGACCATCGCGGTCAGCAGCGCGAGCGGGTGGTACGTGTCGTAGATCTCGTAGGTGGTGTTCCCCTCGACACTCTGCAAGGTCTTGACGTGCTCGAGGTTCTCGATGTGCGCATAGGTGTACTCGCCCGGATCGGAGTGGATCGCGAGGAAGCCCGCCGCGTTGACCAGGACCGAAGCCACGGGGCGGTACCAGATCCACTGTGTGTGGGCGACGGGGTCGCCCTGCACGATGACCTGAACGACCTTCACCTCGGCGGAGTCGGCGGGGTTGCGGGCACCGTCGTTGTCGACTCCGAACAAGCCCATCAGCGGCGTCGCGAACGGGGTTCGGCTCAGCCGCGATTTCAGTCCCCAGGGCCCGCGCGGATCGGAGACGAGCAGGATGGTGCTGTCGGATCCGAGCAGCCCCTCCTCTGCCGCCTGCTCCACGGCGTTGCCCAGTGCGTCGGAACCCTGCGAGTAACCGGTGTAGACCACCACCCGATCGGCGTCCTGGAACGCCCGCATCACGCTGAGGGTGTTCGCGGTGCCGACGTCGCGCGACTGGTCGTAGGTCGGCGCGAAGAAGGGCAGCAGCCGACCCGACTTCCCGGAGATGATCGGGCCGAACGATTCGGGGTAGGTCACGATCGTCGACTCACGGCCCCCGACGATTCCGTTGATCCGCGGATAGCGGACGTCATCCGTCCCGGGAACGACGACGACGTGCGCGTCGTCGTCCGCCCCCTGGACCCAGTCACCGAGCACATCGGTGTACTCGGTGACCGCCGGACCGGCAGTGGCGACCGACGGCAGGAAGACCGGAGTGGGTGTCGCGGCGACCGCGGCGGGCGCGGCCAGTCCGAGACAGATTCCGCAGATCGCCGTCGACGTGGCAAGTGTGCGCTTCATGATTCTCTCCCCCGACGCAGAACTGTGCGTCCGCGGCACCGAGCCTCGGACGCACCTGACAGCATTCTATGAGAACATGCCGTGACCTGCGCGGACAGTCCCTGGAAGAGTGACGGTCGAGTGACCGACACCAGACCTGGGGACACCGGGATGAGATGATGTGGCCTGTGGCAACAGTGACTCAGTGGATCGAAGGCGCACGACCGCGCACCCTGCCGAACGCGATCGCCCCGGTGGTCGCCGGGACCGGCGCGGCCGTCCACCTCGGTGACGTCACCTGGTGGAAGGCCGGTCTCGCACTGGTCGTCGCACTGGCGCTGATCGTAGGCGTCAACTTCGCCAATGACTACTCCGACGGAATTCGTGGCACAGATGACGACCGCGTCGGTCCGCTGCGCCTGGTGGGTTCCCGCCTGGCGAGCCCGCGAGCGGTCAAGACCGCGGCGCTCATCTCACTCGGCATCGGCGCGGTCTGCGGACTCGTCCTCGCCGTGGCGACGGCCTGGTGGCTGGTGCTCGTCGGAGCGGTCTGCATCGCCGGCGCGTGGTTCTACACCGGAGGCAAGCGACCCTACGGCTACCTCGGCTTCGGTGAGATAGCCGTGTTCGTGTTCTTCGGTCTCGTCGCGGTGCTCGGTACGCAGTTCGTCGCCGCGGGCTCCGTGGACTGGATCGGCGCCGGCTGCGCTGTGGCCGTCGGCAGCCTCTCGAGCGGAGTCCTCGTCGCGAACAACTTGCGCGACATCCCGAGCGACACCGAATCGGGCAAGATCACTCTCGCTGTCCGGCTCGGCGACCGCCGGACCCGGACGTTCTACCTGCTCCTCTGCGTGATCCCGGTGATCGTCAGCGTCGCCGTCGCAGTCGTCGCCCCCGCCGCCGCTGCCGGCCTGCTGGTGATCGTCCCCCTCGTCAAACCGGTGCGACTGGTCCTGGGCGGCGCCCAGGGACGCGACCTGATCCCGGTGCTCGCGCTGACCGGCATCGCGATGCTCGTGTGGTCCGTGGCGACGGCGATCGGGCTCGCCCTGACATAGGACGAGCCCGATGGGCTGGCGTCAGCCGGCGGTGGTGCCCTCGGGCAGCAGCGCCGTCACCGCGGCACGCAGGTCGTCGACGGTCGTGGCCGACTCCACCACGGCGGTCGCCGCCGGGTCGGCGCCGTCGAGGATCGCCAAGAGGACTCGTTCCACGGTGAGTTCCCGCTCGTTCTCGGCCCGGGCCGTCATCGCGGCCCTGCGGAGCGCCTCGCGGGCCGCCTCCGACATTCGGCCGCCGCGACCGCGGCCACGCGGACCCCGGCGTCCACGGCCGCCCTCCCAGGCGCCGAACCAGATTCCGTCCGGACCGAACTGGGCCTGGAAACCGGGGCCGTCGAACGATGCCGGTCCCCCATGCGGACGTCCGTGATGGGGCCGCCCGCCGCGGCCGCGGCCGCGCTCGGGGCGCTGCCCCCAGCCCTCCGACAGGTCCTCTCCGAAGCGGTCGCCGACCGCCTCGCGCACCTTGTCGAGGTCGATGCCGATGCTGCGCAGGGCCTCCCGGTCCTCTTCGTAGCGGTCGCGAACGTCCTCGACGGGACCGTCGTCGTCGTTTCGCACCACCTTCCGTGCCTCCGCCAGAGTCAGACCCTGGTCGGTGAGCACGGTGAACAGCGGACTGCGAGCATTGCACAGCATTCCGAGGATCAGGTGGTCGGTGCCGATCTGCCGGCTTCCGAGGTCTTTGGCCTCCTGCACCGCGAACATGAAGCTCGCGCGTGCGTCTGAGTTGAAACGGTCAAACATCGTTGCCGTCCTTTCCGGCCGCTTCCGCGGCCTCTCGATACGAGTGCTTCTGATGCACCGCTTGACGACTGATCTGCAGGACATCGGCGATCGCCTGCCAACTCCATCCCTGCGACCTCGCCGAAGCCACATGGACGTCTTCGAGCCGGTCGGCGAGAGTCCGCAACGCCCGAACCACACTCAATCCCGTCGCCGGGTCGGCGCTGGCCGCCGACCGAACCATCGGATCGGGGTTGTTCACGCTTTCGTCTGTGTGCATGATGTCAATTTATCTTGACGGAATTGCCCTGTCAAGAAAAATTGACAATTCTTCAGTCGTCCACAAGCGAAGTCGAGATGTTCATCCGCGAGGCCCGCATCGCGGGCACCCCGGCGCCGAGCAGACAGAGCAGCACCGGGATCGCCACGTAACCGAAGGCGCTCCACTGCGGCGCGTACCGGATGTCGATCGACGTGGTCTGTGTGAGGATCACGTCGGCCAGCACATGCAGTCCGCTGCCGAGTATCAGCCCGGTCACCGCGCCGACCAGCGCGATCGACGCGGCCTCGCTGAGCACCATCCGCGACACGAAGCGACGCGAGGCACCCATCGCCCGCAGCACAGCGAGTTCCCGGCGTCGTTCCAGAACCGAGAGCAGCAGCGTGTTCAGGAGCGCGACGGCCGCGGCCCCGGCGACGATCCACTGGATCGCGACGGTGAAGGCACCGGCCTGCTGGGCGCTCCGCTCGGTAGCGACGAGCGCCTCCTGCCCGGTGTACACATGGACCGGCCAGTCTCCGCGGCCCGGATGCCGCGCCGCGATCGCGGTCAGCCGCTCGCGCACCTGCTCGTGATCGGCGCCCGGCGCCACCGTGACCTGCAGGTAGGTATCGCCGTCGCGCCGGAACCACTCGTTCAGGAGCCGGTTCGCCACCGCGCCCACCCCCGAGTCGATGGCCACGTAGTCGACGATGTCGCGTACCACCAGTTCGCGGTAACCGGACGGGGTCGCGAGTCGAACGGTATCGCCCACCCGCACCCCGAGTGATCGTGCGAGGACCTCGGAGAGCAGGATGCCCCGCCCGGCGAGGGTCTCGCGGACCGCATCCTGCGAGGACTTGCGGACGAACGGCGCCGCGGCACCCGGTTCGAGGCACTGGAGCAGGACGCGCGCGTCGGCGATGTTGACCGTCGCCCACTGTCCGCCCACCACATCGGTGACGCCGGGAACGGCACGGACCTCCTGTGCGATGGCCGGGTCGAGCGCGGGCCCGAGCGGCATCGAGTCCGCGTCGCGCGAGGAGACGTAGAAGTCGGGGTCCGACAGCCCGGTGAGCGAACTGGAGATCGACCCGATCAGGTTGTTCAGCGAACCGGAGATACCCACGCCGACGGCGATCGCCACCGCCACCGTCATCACGGTGGCCCACACGCGGCGCGGTGCGCGTTCGCTGTTGACCGCGGCGAGCCGGCCGGGTCCGCGCAGGCGGTTCGACGCACCGACCACCGCCCGGACCAGCAACGGCATCAGCGCGAAGCACAGAAGGAGCCCGCCGGCCGAGTAGACGGCGCCGGCGACGATCGCGGCACGTCCCGGCACCGTCTCGGCGACGACCCAGGCCACCGCGATCGTCGCCGCCCCCGCGACTCCGCTCGCGATCAGCAGTCCCGCGGCCGGCGGCCGGGCGTCTGCCGCCTCACCCGGAACCATCGCCTCCACCGGTGCCACCGCGAACACCGATCTGGCCGCCAGGACGGTCGCGCCGACGCATGCGACCACACAGGCGGCCACCGCGACCACCGGTGCGTACGCCGGCAGGTGATACCCGACGGCCACCCCGACGGTCTCGGACGTGTCCGGCAACCGCCCGACGATCCACCGTCCCGCGAGCACCCCGACCGGGACCCCCGCCGCACCGCCGACGAGGCCCAGGACCGCCGACTCGGCCAGGAGATCGCCGACGAGGTGCCTGCGCCGCGCCCCGAGCGCCCGCACCATCGCCAGCGACTGCCTGCGAGAGGCGACCGCCATGTTCATCATGTTGAACACCAGGAAGGCCGCGATGATCAGGGAGACCAGCGAGACGAGCAGGGTGGAATCGTGCGTCACCGAGTTGGCCGTCTCGACCTGCGCGACCCGGAAATCCGGATCCACCACGCTCGCGCGGCCGTCGACCACCCGCGCGACCTGCGCGCGCAACCGGGCCTCCGGGACGCCGGGGCCGGGGACGACGAGGATCGAGTCGACCGCACCGTTCAGTCCGGCGAGACGCTCCGCGAGACCGAGATAGGCGAATACGAACCGTCCGCCGTTCAACGCGGTCGCGGCCTGGTCGTCGACCACTCGGACCACGGTCACCGGGATCCCCGACACGGTCAGTCGCTGCCCCTGGCGCAGACCGGTCGCCGCGCCGACGACGATCCCGTCGTCGAGGCGGTCGGCGTCGATTCCGCCGCCGGAGGCGCCGACGGCCGCGCGCAGCCCGCTCGACAGCGATAGCGCGTTCAGATCCGACCCCAGCAGCACCGTCGGGCGCCCGTCGAGCAGCACGGTGTCGCGCACCAGGGGTACCACGGCTCGGGCGTCCGGCACGTCGCGGCGCAGTTCGCCCGCGATCGCGGCGTCCACCCCGCTGTCGGCGATCGCGGCCACCTCCACGGTCGCGTCGCCGGCCACCGCGGCGCTGAACTCCCGCACCGACTCCGACATCGATCCGTACGTGCCGAGGACGGCCACCAACAGCGCCGAGGAGATCAGCACCACGGCCAGGGACGTCGCCACCCGCAGCTTGTGCCCGGCCAGTTCCCGGAGATTGAGGATCCGGACACGCGTCAGTCCCGCGGCGAGCCCGCCCATGTCAGGCGGGCCGCCCGTCTATCCTGCCGTCGCGGACGGTGACGATCCGATCGGAGACCGCGGCGGCGTTCTCGTCGTGGGTCACCATCAACACCAGGCGGTCGGGTTCGTCGTGCGCCACGGACGCGAGCAGATCGAGCACCTCGGCGCCGGTGCGCGAATCGAGGTTGCCGGTCGGTTCGTCGGCCAGCAGGATCTTGGGACCCATCATGAGCGACCGTGCGATCGCCACCCGTTGCATCTGGCCGCCCGAGAGCTCCGACGGACGGTGGTTCACTCGCCCGCCCAGACCCACTCGGCCGAGCAGTTCCTCGGCACGCGGACGCGCCTTCCGCAACGACTTCGAGTCGAGGAGCATCGGGAGTGCCACGTTCTCCCACGCGGTCAGCGTGGGGACGAGGTTGAAGAACTGGAAGATGAACCCGACCCGCCGTCGCCTGAACTCGGAGGCCTCGTCGTCGCCGAGCGCCGCCAGATCGGTACCGTCCACGCGGATGGTGCCGGAGGTCGGGGTGTCGAGCGCGCCGATGATGTGCAGGAGCGTGGACTTGCCCGCTCCCGAGGGGCCGACCACCGAGACGAACTGCCCGCCGTCCAGGGTCAGCGACGCCCCGTCGAGGGCGCGGACCACCTCCGTGCCCATCCGGTACTCGCGAACCAGTCCCGACGCCTCGACGACGGCCACGATCGCCTCCCTCCGCAGGACTCCGCGACGTCAGCCGGCCGACCACACTCCGGTCTCGAAGAACCGCTCGAGAGCCGCCGTCGGCGGGCCGAGGTCGAGCCGCTGCTCGGCCACCCAGTCGTCGTTGAAGTAGGTGTGATCGTAGCGGTCGCCGCTGTCGCACAGCAGCGACACGACGCTGCCGGAGCGGCCCTTTCCGGTCATCTCACCGATGAGCGAGCAGACACCCCAGAAGTTGGTGCCGGTGGATCCGCCGACCCGGCGGCCGAGACGGTCGCTGAGGAAGCGCATCGCCGCGATCGAGGCCGCGTCGGGAACGGCGATCATCCGGTCGATCACCTGCGAGACGAACGACGGCTCGACTCGCGGGCGGCCGATGCCCTCGATCCGCGAGGCCCCCGGTGAGGTGAGGGTTCCGTCGCCGGTCTCGTATGCGGGCAGGAAGACGGAGTTCTCCACGTCCACCACGCACAGCCGCGTGGGGTGCTGCCGGTAGCGCAGGTACCGGCCGAAGGTCGCCGACGTGCCGCCCGTGCCCGCGCCGACGACGATCCACTCCGGAATCCGATGGCGTTCGGCCTCCATCTGTGCGAACACCGATTCGGCGATGTTGTTGTTGCCCCGCCAGTCGGTGGCCCGCTCGGCCATCGTGAACTGGTCGATGAAGTGGCCGCCGAGTTCGCGCTCGAGTCGCTGGGCGACGCTGTAGATCTCCGAGGGCGAGTCGACGAAGTGACAGATCCCGCCCTCGGCCTCGATGAGCCGCGTCTTCGCGGGCGAGGTGCCGCTCACCATCACCGCGATGAACGGGACGCCGATCAGCTTCGCGAAGTACGCCTCCGACACCGCGGTGGAACCCGAGGATGCCTCGATGACGGTGGTGCCCTCGTGAATCCAGCCGTTGCAGAGGGCGTAGAGGAACAGTGACCGCGCCAGCCGGTGCTTGAGCGATCCGGTCGGATGCGTGGACTCGTCCTTCAGATAGAGGTCGATGCCGTCGCCGCGCGCCGCCCAGTCCGGCAGGTCCACCTTCAGCAGATGTGTGTCCGCGCTGCGCCGCGCATCCGCTTCGATGGTCCGTACCGCCCGGCTGGTCCAACTGCGGTCGTACGTCCGCTCCACAACCCGAGTCGCCACGTCGTACCGTCAGTCCTCGCCGCGCAGCCGAGCCTGCAGGTCGGTGCGCTGCGCCGCCCGCTGCTCATCGACTCGAGCGATCTGATCGTTCACCCGGAGGCGAAGCGACTTGAAGACGACCATGCCCAGGGGCAGCGCGATCAGCACCGCGAAGACCGCCGCGACGAGTACCGGCACCTCGACTCCGACGATCTTGGCGCCGAAGATGATCACCAGCGCGATGACGACGACGAGTGCGAGCCGGGCGATCGTGTACAGCGCCACCGCTCCGGCCAACGTCGTCATGGTCGCAGGGGGCTTCGACCCGGCGGTGCCGGAGTCTTCTCGTTCATCTGTCATACAGCCAGGGTACTGGCGTCGCGCGCCTACCTGCGAATACACCGTTCGTACGACACGATCGGGCAGCGTGGGCAAGGCGAAGAATCGAGGCCCATCAGACATTACGGACTCTTTACCAACGCCTGACTGTTCGAGCAACCAGCACAAATGCGTGTACTTGTGGTGTCTAGCGGCGTACGCGCCCGTGTTACCGAAACGCAGTGACCGAAGCCCAGCTAGGACTAGGAGAACCTGATGACTGCACTCGCCGACAACTCCGCCGACACCGGGATGATCACCCCCGCTCTCGCGACGCAGCACAACCTGACGCCCGGTCAGGTCGCCGCGATGTTCAACGTGAACCCGAAGACGGTGGCCCGCTGGGCCTCGTCCGGCGTGCTCAAGTCGATTCGCACCCCGGGCGGTCACCGTCGTTTCCGCGAGGCCGACGTCGTGGAGCTCCTGAACCGCTCCTGACCTCGCGAGGCCGGAACGTCCTTCGGGATGCCCGGTTCGGGCCGATGCCCGGACCGGGCATCGCTCTTTCTCCGGTAGCCTGGCTGACAGCGATTCCACGCGCGTGCGCGCAGTGGTCGTGCGTCAGGAGGTAGTGCGGTCGTGCCGTATTTGTTCGTAGTCCTGGTCGTGATCGTCGCCGCCTACCTGTCGTGGCGGCTGGTCGAGTCCCGGATGCAGGACCAGACCGGTCGTTCCGACCGGTCCAGCGTCCCCCGCGGACCGGACGACGACCCGGACTTCCTGCGCAGGCTCGACGAACGCTGATCCTGACGGGCGCTGTTCCTACAGTCCGGAGTATTCCTACAGTCCGGCGTAGGAGTGCAGTCCGGACACGACCAGGTTGATCGCGAACAAGTTGAACAGCAGGGCCACGAAGCCGGCGACGTTGATCCACGCGGAGGCGTTGCGCCATCCGGCCGTCGCGCGAGCGTGCAGGTAGGCCGCGTAGATCACCCACGCGATGAACGACACCGTCTCCTTCGGGTCCCAGCCCCAGAAGCGGCCCCACGAGGCCTCGGCCCAGATGGCACCGAAGATGATGCCGAGACCGAAGAGCGGGAATCCGATCACGGTGCACTTGTACGCGGTGCGGTCGAGCGCGTCGGCGCTCGGCAGATGATCGAGCAGCCGGCGCAGCGACGCGCCGACACCGGTGGCGAGCTCGTCTGCCTCGCTCCCGACTGCGGGCCATCGGTTCTTCACCAGGTACAGGATGCTGGCCACACCGGCCACCAGCAGCACGCCCGAGGAGATCGAGATGATCGAGACGTGGATCGCCAGCCAGTACGACTTGAGCGCGGGCACCACGGGCGCGGCCTGCGTGTACAGATAGCGGCCCGCGATGAACATCAGCAGGACCACCGGGATGAGGACGAAGCTCAGCAGCGGCCGCGACTCCTTCCGGCGGAGCACCACCAGACCGGCACCGACACAGGCGACGCAGGTCAACGAGATGAACTCGTACATGTTGCCCCAGGGCGCACGATCGGTCGCCATGCCGCGCAGCACGATCGATCCGAGGTGCGCCAGGAACCCGACCCACACCACGGGGTAGGCCATGGCGGCGAGCCGATCGCCGAGCGACCGCCGCGGCGCGGGTCCGGCGACACGTCCGGGCATCCGGTCGTCGGACGAGGATCCCCCGACGCTCGCACCGACGAGTTCCTCACGGCGTTCGTCCAGTTTCGCGTACCGTGCCGCCGCCAGCGCTCCGAGGAACATCAGCATGGCGATCACGTACACGGTGATGCTGGTGGCGTAGAGCCAGTCCGAGTAACGGGCCAGTGTCTCGTTGACGTAGCCGGCGTCGTCGTTCATGAACGCTTCCTCATCTCATCCCACACCGGAGCCATCAGAGCTTGGCCCGGTTCTTCGGCGCATCCGTCTTGAGCAGTCCGCGAGCCTGCTCTTCGAATCCGTCGCCCCAACCCGCCTGGTCGGTCCTGGCCAGGCCGGCCACTTCTACTACAGTACGTCGTTCATCGCCGTCGGCACCAGGCACGATCCGAGCCCAGATACGCCTGCGCCGGATCATGAGCGAGACCACCAGGCCCGCGACCATCACGATCGCGGAGATCAGCACGCCGGTCTGCGCCGGATTGTGCGAGACCTGAACCGACACCCAGCGCTGGTAGCCGTCGAACCGCACCCGAGTGCCGTCGGGGAGAACGGTGTCCGCCCCCTGCGACAGGTTCACCGACGCCTTCTGCTTGAGCCGGCCCTGATCGATCAGGGTCTGGTCCAGCGAGTAAACGTTCTGCGGACGGCCGGTGTCCAGTCCGGTGTCACCCTGGTACACGCGAATGGCGACCGCGGGCTTGTTCGGAACCGGCGAGACCGAGTCGAGCAGGTTCGCGTGCGGGAACACCGCGTCGGGGGCGAACAGCCCCTCGATCGCGACCTGGTGCTTGCGGCGCTCGTCCTCGTCGGGATACAGGCCCGCCGGGGTGTCGAACCGCACCGCGCCCTCCGACAGCATGGTCTGCGTCGACTGCGGGATGAACGGCGTGGTCTCGGTCCTGGTCTGGCCGTTCGGGAAGGTGACGGTGAACGTCGGAGCGAATCCGTTGCCGAGCACGTACACGCGGTCGCCTGCGATCCTCAGCGGCTTGTTGACCTGGACGGACGTCGTCGGCCAAGTGTTCGGCGGAGCCGTCACATCGGTCGTGTACGCCATCGTGGCGTCGTACATGTCGGGCTGCCCGCTGGGCAGGAACTTGGCCTCGAAGTGGTCGATGCGGATGCAGAAGGGCTTGAGCCCGGTCCCGTCGACCATCGATCCGGACCGGAACGAGTCGTATACGGCGGTCGAGGTGTTGCAGAGCACCTGGTCGCCGTCGGCGACCAGCGTTCGGCTGCCCTCGTACCCGAAGAGCTTGCCGACGGCGATCGTGACCAGCAGCGCCAACAGCGCGAAATGGAACACCAGGTTGCCGAACTCGCGCAGGTAGCCCTTCTCCGCGGAGACCTCCACCGCACCCTTCGGGTACCGCGCCGACGGCTCGACGGTGCGGACCTCGGTCCGCCAGCCGCGCAGATTCGAGGTGATCCGATCGGCCACCTCGGCGGGCTCGCCGTCGACGGTCTCGGTGATGTGCCGGGGCATCCGGGCGAGGTTCCGCGGGGCCTTGACCGGCCGGGTCCGCAGCGCCTTGTAGTGCTCCCAGGTGCGCGGCGTGAGGCAGCCGACCAGCGAGATGAACAGCAGCAGGTAGATCGCCGTGAACCAGGCCGAGGAGAACACCTCGAACAGCTGCAGGCGGTCCATCCAGGTGCCGAGCGTGCCGTGATCGGCGATGTACTTGAGCGTCTTCTGCTCGTTGAGGTCGCGCTGCGGGAGCAGCGCCCCCGGGATCGCGGCCAGCGCCAGCAGGAACAGCAGCGCGAGCGCGGTACGCATCGAGGTCAGTCCGCGCCAGGTCTTGCGCAGCGGGGCGACGACGAACCGCGAGAGGACGGACGGTCGGACGGGCTGGGTCATACGGGCAGCTCCACGTCAGTGATCAGGGACATCCGGATCCAGTCCACGAACTCGTTCCACCAGCCGCCCACCAGCATCACGCCGACGACGATCAGCAGTACTCCGCCGATGATCTGGATGGTCCGCGCGTGCCTGCGGACGAAGCCGAGGCTGCGGACCGCCCAGGCCGAGGAGAAGGCCAGAACGATGAACGGGATGCCGAGTCCGAAGCAGTACGCGGCCACCATCAGCGCACCGCGGACCGGGGTGTTGCCGTCGGTGCTCATCGCGACGCCGATCACGGCGCCGAGCGTCGCACTGCTGCACGGGATCCAGCCGACCGCGAACACCGCGCCGAGGATCGGGGCGCCGATGACGCCGGAGTAGCGGCGCGGCGTCATCCGCTTGTCACGCTGCAGGAACGGGATCATGCCGATGAACACCAGGCCCATGACGATGGTGAACACGCCGCCGATGCGCTGCATCAGCTGCAGCCGGTCGGTGTCCAGGAACACCGAGGTGACGCCGAAGAGCGCGGCGGTGGCCAGCACGTACACGATGGTGAAGCCGAGGACGAAGAGCCCGGCCGCCCCCACCACGCGCCAGCGTCCGGCCTTGCGGTCCTCGTCGGCCCTCACCGCCGGTGCCTCGGCGCCGACCAGCCCGGCGAGGTACGAGAGGTATCCGGGGACCAGCGGCACCACGCACGGAGAGGCGAACGAGATCAGGCCGACCAGAATGCACACCCCGAGCGCGAGCAGCAGCGGGCCGCTGGTGACCGTTCCGGCGAAGGAGGCGCCCAGATCGGCCAGGTGAGTCTCGGTCATTGCGGCGCCGGACCTTCCTCGGCCACCTTGACGACCGCATCACGCAGTTCGTCCTCGGTGATCGCACGCAAGTAGACCTTGGCCGGGCGGTGCTGCCGGTCCAGGATCACCGTCGTCGGCACCACTCCCACCGGGACGCCGAGCGCGGCCAGGCTGGCGCCGCCGTAGTCGTAGATCGAGGGGTACGGGACCTTGCGATCGGTCACGAAGTCCTGCGCGCTCGACCGTGAGTCCCGGAAGTTGATGCCGACGAACTGAACACCGCGGTCCTTGGTCTCGTCGTACACCTTCTCCAAGTCGCGGAACTCGGTACGGCACGGCGGGCACCAGGACGCCCAGACGTTGACGACCATCACCTTGTCCTTGAAGTCCGAGAACTTCACGGTGCCGTCGCCCGTCAGATCCTCGCCGCTGACATCGCCGATGTCACGGCGCGAACCCTGGTCGTATTCGATGACGGTCTTACCGCCCGGAGAGACGAACTGATTGCCGTTCTCCGTCGCGACCGCGTCGTCGCCGGTGCTGCATCCCGCGAGAAGGCCCGCCGCGGCGATGACCGCGCACAGTGCGGCGGCGGTCCGCCGGCCCGGCCTCGCCCGACCGCCGGTCATGCTCCCGTGACCCGGGGGTCCGATTCGCCGGCCGGCTCCGAGTAGACGATGTCGACCAGGGCGTCGTCGTCGTAGATGAGCGTGGTCAGCGAGGCCAGGGAGCACTGCCGCACCCGCGGGTCGTGCCAGAGGCGCTGGCCTTCGAGGAAGCGGCGCAGCGTGTACACGGGCAGCTGGTGGCTCACACAGATCGCCTCGTGTCCGCGCGCCGCGTCACGCGCCGTGCTGGCCGCGGCCAGCATGCGGTGTGCGATCTGGATGTACGGCTCACCCCACGACGGGGTGAACGGGTCCCGCAGCTTGAGCCAGTGCCGTGGCTTGCTGAGCGCGCCGTCGCCGACCGAGACCTTCAGACCCTCGAACTGATTGTCTGCCTCGATCAGATCGGTGACCGTCGTGATCTCGAGGCCGTGAGCCTTCGCGATCGGCGTCGCCGTCTCCTGCGCCCGCTGCAGAGGCGACGCGAAGACATGGGTGATGTCATGGTCGGCCAGCGTATCGGCCACCAGCTGAGCCTGGGCCCGGCCCGTGTCCGACAGCCGGTAGCCGGGGAGACGGCCGTAGAGGATGCCCTCGGGATTGTGCACCTCGCCGTGGCGCATCAGGTGGACGATCGTCTTCATCGGACTCCCTCCCCGGGATTGCTCGCGGCGGCCGCGGCAGCCGCGGCGGCCGGCAGTGCGTCGGCGATGATCGAGAAGGCCTCGTCGTCGAGCGCTGCGGATACGAACCACGCTTCGAAGGCACTCGGCGGCGGGTAGACGCCGCGCGCGAGCAATGCGTGGAAGAACGGTGCGAAGCGCCAGGTCTGGGTGGCCTTGACGCCGTCGTAATCGACGATCGGCGTATCGGCCGGGTCGTCGGGATCGGTGAAGAAGACGCTGAACAGGTTCCCGGCCTTCTGGACCCGGTGCGCCACGCCCGCCTCGGTGAGGGCGTCGCCGATCATCGTCGCGAGACGGTCGGCGTTGGCGTCGAGTGCGGCGTACACATCGGCGGTCGCATTGCGCAGGGTGGCGAGACCGGCGGCGACCGCCACCGGGTTGCCGGACAACGTCCCAGCCTGGTACACGGGGCCGATGGGAGCCAGGTGGTCCATCACCTCCGACCGACCGCCGAACGCGGCAGCGGGCAGCCCTCCGCTCATCACCTTGCCGAAGGTGTAGAGGTCGGCGGCCACACCGTCGAGACCGTAGTGACCGGCCGGGCTCACGCGGAAGCCGGTCATCACCTCGTCCATGATGAGCAGCGCGCCGTTGTCGGCGGTCACGCGCCGCAGCCCTTCGTTGAACCCGGCGACCGGCGCGACGGCGCCCATGTTGCCAGCGGCGGCCTCGGTGATGACGGCGGCGATGTCGGGACCGTGCTCGGCGAACGCCCGTTCCACGGCGGCGAGATCGTTGTACGGCAGGACGAGCGTGTCGTGCGCGGCGGCTCCGGTGACGCCCGGCGAGGTCGGCAGGCCGAGCGTGGCGACACCCGAGCCGGCGTCGGCCAGCAGGGCGTCGACATGCCCGTGGTAGCAGCCGGCGAATTTGACGATCTTGGCGCGGCCGGTGAACCCGCGCGCCAGCCGGACCGCGGACATCGTCGCCTCGGTGCCGGAGTTGACCAGCCGGACGCGCGCGACCGGATCGACTCGGTCGATGATCTCCTCCGCCAACTCGATCTCACCGACGGTCGGCGCGCCGAACGACAGACCCGTCCGGGCGGCCTCTCGCACCGCCTCGACGACCGCCGGATGCGCGTGACCCAGGATCATCGGTCCCCACGAGCAGATGAGGTCGACGTAGTCGTTCCCGTCGGCGTCGGTGAGCTTCCAGCCCTGCGCTCGCGTGATGAAACGCGGATCGCCGCCGACCGACGAAAAGGCGCGGACCGGCGAGTTCACTCCTCCGGGAACCGCCTGCGACGCCCGTTTGAACAGTTGTGCGCTGACGGCGGTGTTCTGCACGGGATCGTCGAGAGGTGCGGCCATGGCCTCCAGTGTTCCAAATCAGAGCCGCTCGGCCCAATCGCTGCCTACTCCGTCACACCGCAGTGCCGGTTCTGAGCATATTCCCAGGTTGGTGCGCTAAAGGGGCCTCAGGCACGCCGCGCTAGCGGATGTGCTGCGCGACGGCATCCGCGATCGCGCGCTGACCGGCTTCATTGGGATGCATGACGATCGGCGAATCGGCGCCGATCTGCGGCTCGATCCATCGCATGCCCCGCGGGCTGCACGCCTCGTGACCGATCGAACGGGCGGCCATGTCGATGTACGTCGCACCGGTCTCCCGCGCGGCCGTGGCGATCGCGCCGTTCAGCGCGGCCTCGACCCGGTGGACGTACTCGGCGTCGCCGTCGGCGATACCGACGGCCGGCCGGCAGGTGGTCTTCTCCGGCATCAACCACGGATAGCCGACGATGAAGACCTCCGCCCGGGACGCCCTGCTGCGGATCTCCCGCAGACCTGCCGCGACGGCCGGTCCGGTCCCGGCCGAGATCTCTCGGAACGGTCGCCTGCCGAGCGCGCTCCGGCACGGTGCTCCGGTCGGATCGTCCTGGGCCAGCCGGGTGCATTCGCCCACCAGCGTGGTGAACAGGGCGGAGTCGTTGCCTCCGATCATCACCGTCACGTATGCGGTGTCCGGTCCCAGTGCGTCGAGTTGCGGAGCCACCCCGTCGTACTGCGAGGCGCTCAGATCGTCGGTGGTCGCGCCCGCGCACGAGACGTCGGTGACCTTCAGGCCGCGCATCCGCCCGACCGTCTCGCCGAAGTTGACCGCCGACCGCTGGCACATCAGCGGGGAATCCTCCACCAGCGGCGACGTGCCCGCACCGGAGGCGTAGCTGTCGCCCAGATGCACGAGTGCGGGGCGCATCGCAGGCGCTGCCGGCTCGGGATGGTCATGGGGCGTCGCATCGATCATCCACACGGCACCGGCGACGATGGCGACGAGCGCCACCACGGCCACCGATGCCGATACCAGCGCTCCCCGCAGCGTCGGTGTCACAGCCAAGAGTTACCGGTTCCCCTTCGGTGGCAGACCCATCTTGACGGCCAGATGAGCCTCGGTCAGTTCGGTTCGCAGACGGTCGACGTCGCGGGCCCAGGCCTGGACCAGCCGGCCGTCTGCCAGCCGCAGGCCGATCCCCTTCCGGCGGCGCGGCACGGCGTGCAGTTCGCCGAGCGCCGGCGCGCTCTCCCAGTCCTGCGGCTCTACGCCGTTGTTCTCCGGGAAGATCTTGACGATGTCGGCGATGTCGATGGTCTCCGTGCCCTCGCGAAGGGTGGTCTCGGTCAGGTGCATCGACACGTGCTGTCGCGCCGCGACCACCTGGAGCAGGGAGAAACCGACGAGGACCACACCGAAGATGGTGAGCACCTCCCAGTGGATGCGTCCCTTGCCCAGGATCTCCATGACGAGGGTCGCGACGATCAGCACCGGCCCGATCGCGACCACCCACCAACTGCCGCCGGGCTCGCGGAGCAGCGTGGCGCCCGGCTCCCGGTGGTCCTCGCTCCGGTCCGGTGCGGCGTCCTCACTCACCGGGACGACCGTCTCCGGGCGAATCGGGCGCGGAGGGAGCGGACTCGGGTGAATCGGGCTCGGGGCAGTCACCGAGTCGACATTTGAACCAACGGTCGGCCTGCGGACGGTACGCGAGCACCGAGCCGAACAGACCCACCACCGCCGATGCCAGCACCAGGGCCAGACCACCGCTCTGGAAGCCGATGGTCAACGGCAGGAGCATCGCGACCACCACGCACGTCAGAGCCGACAGCGACGACCGCCACTGCACCGCTCCCCGATAGGTCTTGGCGCCCAGCAGGAAGTAGGCGAGGCCGAGCAGCATCACCAGCACGTCGATCGCCAGGACCCCGAAATCGAAACCGAGCTTGATCGCGTCGGCGATCACTCCCAGCACGCCCAGCGCGATCAGCAGGGCACCCGAGATCATCCACAGGCGCAGGGCCCACACCACCAGCGCCGGCCGATCCTTGGGATCGGGCCGCTCCGGCCTCCGTCGAGAAGGAATGTCAATCATCGGGCGCCATTCTGCCGGTTGCGGGAACGGTATGCAGCGACCTCACGGCAGAACGCCGCACTGTCGCGGTGCATCAGCGCAGCGAGGGCGCCCACGGCGCAGACACCGCCGAGAATGGTCGGAACCATTCCCCACGCGGGTGCCTCCGGCAGATCCGAACCGCCCTGGGTGTCGACGAACAGACCGATCACCGCGAAGACCAGTTCGACGGTCAGGAACGCGCTCACCCAGCCGAGGAGCAGTCGGGCCCAGGTCCGGCCCGAGTAGGTGAACCACATCAACAGCGCGGCGACGGCGGTCAGCAGTACCACGATGACCACGATCCCGACGAGCACGGTCACGCCCATGTTCTCGGTCAGCGACGGCTCGTTCATCCGGTCGCTGAGTTCTCGGGCCTGCTTCTCGTAGCTTGCCTTGAGGACGTTGAATCGCGACGCGACGGCGACGATCTGGAAGACGATCACAGCCACCCACAGCTGCACCGCCAGCCGGATCGTCTCCGGTCGTCGCGGTGGCGCGGTCGGGTCCGCAGTCGGCAGTCCAGGAGCGGTCATGACTCCAGCCTAATCACCGGCGGGCGAGTCGACGCGCCACCTCGGGCGCGGCGTACGTCAGCACGATCGACGCACCGGCGCGGGCGATCGACAGCACCGATTCGTCGATGGCCGCGTCGAAGTCGATCCAGCCGCGCTCGGCGGCCGCGGCGATCATCGCGTACTCACCGCTGACTTGGTACGCGGCGACGGGCGCGTCGGTCCGGTCGGCGACGTCCCGGACGATGTCGAGGTAGCTCATGGCGGGTTTGACCATCACCATGTCGGCGCCCTCTTCGAGGTCGGCGAGCAGTTCGCGCGCGGACTCCAGCCGGTTCGCCGGATCCTGCTGATATGTGCGGCGGTCGCCGACGAGTGATGAATCGACGGCCTCCCGGAACGGCCCGTAGAACGCCGAAGCGTACTTGGCTGTGTACGCGAGAATGGTCGTGTCGATGAAGCCCTCGGCGTCGAGAGCGTCGCGGATCGCGGCCACCTGGCCGTCCATCATCCCGCTCGGCCCCACCACGTGCGCACCGGCCCGCGCCTGCGCGACGGCGAGCGACTCGTATCGGCGCAGGGTGGCGTCGTTGTCGACGTCACCGCTCTCGGTCAGCACCCCGCAGTGTCCGTGATCGGTGAACTCGTCCAGACAGGTGTCGGCCATCAGGACGGTCTCGTCGCCGAAGTCCGCCCGCAGGGCCTCGAGCCCGCGGTTCAGCACTCCGTCGGGGCGGTCGCCGGCCGAACCGGTCGCATCCTTGTCCTCGGCTCGCGGTACCCCGAACAGCATGAGTCCACCGACTCCCGCGTCGACCGCGTCGTGCGCCGCGGCGCGCAGCGAGTCGACGGTGTGTTGCACCACGCCGGGCATCGAGGAGATGGGCCGGGGCTCGTCGATGCCGTCGGCGACGAACATCGGGAGCACCAGCTGGGACGGATGCAGCCGGGTCTCGGCGACCAGCCGCCGCATGGCGGGGGTCTGCCGCAGCCGGCGCGGGCGGATGAACGGACCGGTCATCTCGCTAGCTCACCTCACGACCGCGAACGTCGGGACTTCTTGCGCGGCGGAGGCAACGCCCCCTCGGCACGCAGCTGTGCGGCGTGTGCGGCCAGCGCGTCGACCAGATCGACGATCGACGCCGTCTCGGGCTGCACGTCCACGCGCAGACCGAACTCGACCGCCGTCTCGGCCGTCTTGGGACCGATGCACGCGACGATGGTCCGTGCGTGCGGCTTGCCCGCGATGCCGACCAGGTTCCGGACGGTGGAGCTCGAGGTGAAGCAGACCGCGTCGAAGCCGCCGGTCTTGATCATCTCGCGCGTCTCGGCGGGCGGCGGTGCGGCGCGCACGGTGCGGTACGCGGTCACGTCGTCGATCTCCCAACCGCGATCGCGCAGGCCCTCCGAGAGCGTCTCGGTGGCGATGTCGGCACGCGGAAGCAGGATGCGGTCCACCGGGTCGAAGACCTCGTCGTAAGGCGGGAACACCTCGAGCAGGCCGAGCGAACTCTGCTCGCCGGTCGGCAGCAGTTCCGGCTCCACACCGAACGAGCGGACCTTCGCCGCGGTCCCCTCTCCGACGCAGGCGATCTTCACACCGGAGAAGGCGCGCGCGTCCAGACCGAACTCGGCGAACTTCTCCCAGACGGCGCGAACAGCGTTGGTGGAGGTGAACACGACCCACTGGTACCGGCCGTCCACCAGGCCCTTCACCGCGCGCTCCATCTGCGCCGGGCTGCGCGGCGGCTCCACCGCGATGGTCGGCACCTCCTTGGGGATGGCTCCGTGCGAGACGAGTCGATCGCTCATGTCGACCGCCTGGTCCTTGGTGCGCGGCACCAGGACCGTCCAGCCGTACAGCGCCCGCGACTCCCACCACGAGAACTTGCCCCGCTGGGTCACGATCTTTCCGACGGTGACCACCAGGGGGCCGTTGAGAGCGTTGCCGTTCTCGTTGAGGGTCGCCAGCGTCGCCTCGATGGTCCGCTGCGCGCAGGTGGTGCCGTTCACGGTGATCGCGACCGGTGTCTGCGGCGCGAGACCGTGCTCGGTCAGCGCGCTGGCGAGTTCGGCGAGGTGGCCAGAGGTGGCGTGCAGGATCAGCGGGCCGGGTGCCGCGGCCAGAGCCGCCCAGTCGACGTCGCCGCGCACGTCGGCGACGGTGTGACCCGATCCCAGCGGCATGCCGGCGAAGCTCGGGACGGCGGAGGCCGCCGGAATGCCCGGCAGCACCTCGAAGGGCACGCTGGTCCGGGCCACGGCGGTGACCTCGGCGAGAACGGCGTCGGAGCTCATCGGGTCGCCCGCGACCACGCGAACGACGTTGACTCCGGTCTTGGCCTCGGCGACGAGCGTCTTGGCGACCTGCGCGGGATCACCGAGCGCGGGCTTGGTCACCTCGGGCGCCTCGGACGCCTGCTCGGCGGCGGCCTTGCGGCCGGCCCTGGTCGGCGCGGGCTCGGCCACGGCGTGCGCCGAACCGATCACCGCGAGCACACCGGCGGGCACGTCGGGATCGACGTACGCGGAGGTCGCGTTCACCAGGACGTTTTGCGCTCGCACGGTAAGCAGATCCGGATTTCCGGGACCCGACCCCACGAACAGGATCCGGCCGGGATTAGCATTCTTCGTACGGCTCATGCGTTCGCACTCTCCTGCCCCGCCCCCGGGGCTGCAGTTCGTTCCTACCCCGCCACGGCGGGATAAAGGTTCTCCTACTGCGCGGGTTCGGCGTGGCCGCGGGCTAGTCCCCCTTGGGGACCAGTGCGGCGGCACCGAGCTCGAGCAGTTCGGCGGCGAGGTCCTTGCCGAGTTGTGCGGCCCGATCGACCGGGCCCACCACCGAAGCCCGGATCACTTCGGATCCGTCTTCGGCCGCCACCACCGCACGGAGCGACAGTTCGGCGAAGATGCGCCCATCGTCGTCGATCGATTCGACCACCTCGGCAAGCGCACCGACCGGCGCGGTGCACCCGGCCTCCAGGGCCGCGAGTACCGCACGCTCGGCGTCGACCGCTGCGCGGGTGGACGGATCGTCCAACTCGGCGAGAATTCTCACCAGTTCGGCATCGTCGGAACGACATTCCACAGCCAGGGCGCCCTGTGCCGGTGCCGGCAGCATGACCAAGGGGTCAAGTGCCTCGGTGACGACATCGGCCTTGCCGATCCGCACCAGCCCGGCTCGGGCTACCACAATCGCGTCCAGCTCACCGCTCGCGACTCTGCCCAACCGAGAATCAAGGTTGCCTCTTAGGGGGCGAATTTCCAAACCGAGACCCAGTGCTCTAAGCTGCGCGGCACGTCGGGGCGACGAGGTGCCGATCACCGAGCCGCTCGGCAGCTCACCGAGCACCATGCCACCACGGCTGACCAGCGCGTCTCGGGGATCCACCCGAGTCGGCACCGCACCCATGGCGAGATCGTCCTCGGGCGCGGTGGGCAGATCCTTGTACGAGTGGATCGCGACGTCGCATTCGCCGGCGCGCAACGCCAGCCGGATCGCGGTGGTGAAGACGCCGACGCCGATCTGCGCCACCGGCGCGGTCGACGTATCGCCCGCGGTGCTGATGATCTTCAGCTCCGCGGGGTGCCCGGCCGCCGTGAGCCGGTCGGCGATGTCCTGCGCCTGCGTGGTCGCCAACAGCGACCCGCGGGTCCCGATGCGAATGGTCCGGCTGGCGGAATCCTGCACGATTGACTCGTCCTGTTCTGCTGGATGTGGTGATGCCTGCGCCGACCGGAGCGGTCAGCGCAGTTCGTCGATGCCCGACTCGGAAGCCGCGACGGACTCGGCCGCCCCGGGCTTGAGTTCGAACAGTTCGCGGAGTGCCTCCGCGTAGTGGTCACCGCGACCGGACGACGCGAGTTGCTTGACCCGAACGGTCGGGGCGTGCAGCAGTTTGTCCGCCACGCGGCGCACCGCTTTGGCCACCTCGTCGCGCTGGCCACTGTCGAGGTCCGGCAACCGGCTCTGGAGTCGCAGGATCTCCGCCTCCACCACGTCCGCGGCCCGCTGACGGAGTGCGGCGACGGTGGGGGTGACCTCCGCCTGACGCTGCACCGCGAGGTACTCGGCCAGCTCGCCCGCGACGATGGAGCGGGCCGCGAGCGCATCGGCTTCGGCCGCGCGGGTCTGGTCGTCGCCGCGCAGACCCTCGATGTCGACGATGTGCACGCCGGGCAGCCGGCCCGCGGCTGGATCCACGTCGCGCGGGAGACCGAGGTCGCAGATCATCAGCGGTGCCACGTTGGTCCGTCGAGTCAGCGCGGAGTGCACGTCGCCCACCTGGACCACCGCGGCCACCGAACCGGTACAGGTGACGACGATGTCGGCGTCGGCCATCACCGTCGCGATGTCGTCGAAAGTGGCTCCGCGCGCGGTGATCCCGTACTTCTCCGCCACCGTCGCGGCGACCTCGTCCGCGCGCGCCGCGGTGCGGTTGACGACGGTGATGTCGGTGACGCCGTCGCCGGCCAGCCGGCTCGTCGCCAGCGACCCCATGGCGCCGGCACCGAGAACGACGGCTCGGCGGATCGGCGCCTGATCGCCCCGGATGGCTTTGGCGCGATGGATGGCCACCGAGACCACCGAGGCGCCTGCGCGGTCGATGCCGGTCTCCGTGTGGACGCGTTTGCCGACCCGGAGCGCCTTCTGCGCCAGCTCGTGCAGCGTGCTGCCCGCCGACTGGTTGTCATCGGCGTCGGAGTACGCGGACCGGATCTGCCCGAGGATCTGCTGTTCGCCGACCACCATCGAGTCAAGACCCGCGGCCACGGTGAACAGATGCTCCACCGCCGCCTCCGAGTACCGCACATAGGCGTGGTCGGTGAGTTCGGCGACCGAGAGCCCGCTGTGGTCTCCGATCACCCTGCCGACGGCTTCGAGGGCGGGGTGAAAAGCGTCCACGACGGCGTAGATCTCGACTCGGTTGCAGGTGGAGACCAGCATGGCCTCCGAGACGGTGCGTGAGGACAACAGCGCGTCGACCAGCTTCGGGCGGTCGAAGTCGGAGACGGCGAGTCGTTCGAGGACCGATACCGGAGCACTCCGATGGGACACGCCGAACAACAAGACACTCACAGTGACACGCCTCCCACCCGCCGTCGCCGGAGACACCTCGATGCCCGCCGACCACCCGCCGGTGCTCGCTCCTCTTTCCAGCCCCGGCCCGGTCGGCCGAGTGGACATACAGTTTTCAGGCTAGATCAAGCGCACAGGCAAATGCACGCTCGCACGCACACCGCGGCCGCTACCGCAGGGCCTCCAGGTCGGCACGCAGACGGCCCTCGTCGACTTCCCAGTAACTGTGCTCGACGCCGTTCAGGACGACCACCGGGAGCCGGTCGCCGTACTCGGCGCGCGGCAGCGGGTCGCCCTCCCGTGCACGTCGATCGACGTCGATCACCTGCATCGCCAGCCCGTAGTCGGCCAGGATCCCCCGCAGTTCCTCTTCGGCGCGGGCACACGCCGAACATCCGGTGCGCGACATCAATTCGACGACTGCTTCCACACCGCGAGTGTACGAAAGATCACCGCCGTCCACCCCGCACGGGCCCGGCGCGACCGGCCCCGTCCCGCGATAGGCTGGACTCCGACCGATTCCGCCCAGGAGAAGGAGGGTGGCCCGTGAGCCGCGACTCGATGGACCGTCCCGATTCGGAGGACCTCACCGCCGAGGAGGCGGCCGAGCTCGAGGCGGACCGGCACGAGGCCGCCGAGTTGGAGGCGGAGCAGTACGACGTGGCGCACGACGACGAACCGCGCGAGGACCGGGACGGCGACCTGCTCGACGGTCCGGACGGGAGCGAAGCCGGCCGTGCGGAGGAGCGCTCGGAGGATGAGGACGCTCGACGGGTCGGCGAATGGATCTCCCAGCGCGCCGGCCGGTTCCGTCAGACGGCCGGCGAACTCCGCCAGGTGCTCGCCGGCGAGGCCGCCGCGAAGGCCGCGATCGAATCACTGCGCGCGCGGACCCCCGACACGGACGGCGGCCAGGTCACCGACCTGACCGGAGCCGCCTTCTTCGACGTCGACAACACGCTGGTGCACGGTGCGTCGATCGTGCTGTTCGCCCGCGGCCTCGCCGCACGGAACTACTTCTCCTACACCGACATCATGGAATTCGCGTGGCAGCAGGCCAAGTTCCGGATCACCGGCAAGGAGAACGCCGGCGACGTCGCCGAGGGCCGAGACAAGGCGCTGTCGTTCATCGCCGGGCGTGAGACCGCCGAACTCGTCCGACTCGGCGAGGAGATCTACGACGAGTACATCGCCGACAAGATCTGGCCGGGCACCGCGGCGCTCGCCCAACGGCATCTGGATGCGGGACAGCAGGTCTGGCTCGTCACCGCCACTCCGGTCGAACTCGCACAGACCATCGCCAAGCGGCTCGGGCTCACCGGCGCGCTCGGAACCGTGGCCGAGAGCGTCGACGGCGTCTTCACCGGCAGGCTCGTCGGCGACATCCTGCACGGTCCGGGCAAGGCTCACGCGGTCCGCACGATCGCCGTCCGCGAGGGCCTCAACCTCAAACGCTGCACCGCGTACTCCGACTCGCACAACGACGTTCCGATGCTCTCGTTGGTCGGCACCGCCGTCGCGATCAACCCGGACCCCGACCTGCGTGAGATCGCCCGCGTGCGGGGCTGGGAGCAGTACGACTTCCGCACCGCACGCAAAGCGGCGAAGTACGGCGTGCAGACCGCCATGGTGGTCGGTGCCGCGGGCGGCGCGGCCGCGGTCGCATCGAAGGTGCTGCGCCGCAGGTGACCCGGCGGTGAATCCGCGTCCCGTCATCGCGGCCGGGCGCCGCCACTCCGTCGGAGTCCGGCGGGACGGCCGCGTGGTCGCCGCAGGCAGGCCGAATGCTCCCGAGTGCGCCGTGAGCCACTGGCGTGAGGTGGTCGCCGTGGCGGCGGGCAACGTCCACGCCGCTGCCAACACCGGCCGCTCGCACACCGTCGGCTTGCGCGCCGACGGGACGGTGACGGCGACCGGGTGGAACGGCGACCGCCAGTGCGAGGTCTCCGACTGGACCGGGGTCGTCGCCATCGCCGCCGGCTGGCGCCGGACCCTCGGGGTCCTGGCCGACGGGACGGTGGCGGCCGCCGGACGCACCGCGGAAGGTGCGTGCGAGGTGGGCTGCTGGAGAGACGTGGTGGCTGTTGCGGCCGGAGACTGGCACTCAGTGGGCCTCCGCCATGACGGCACCGTGGTCGCGACGGGCAACGATCGTCGCGGCCAGTGCGAGGTCGCGGACTGGCGACGGGTCCGCGCTGTCGCCGCAGGCTCTCTGCACACGGTGGCGGTCACCCGCGACGGCCGGGTGCTGACCACCGGCGACGGCCTGGCCGAGACGGGCCGATGGCGAGGGATCGTCGACATCGCCGCGGGCAGCCACCACGTGCTGGGAGTCGACGAGCGCGGACGTGTGCTGGCCGCGGGGGACGACAGTCGCGGACAGTGCGCCGTGTCGTCGTGGCGGGATGTGGTCGCCGTCGCGGCGGGCGCGGAGCACAGCCTGGGCCTGCGAGCCGACGGAACGGTCCTGGCGGCGGGCAGCGACGCCGATCACCAGTGCGCGGTGGCCGGCTGGCGGTGCCGCTAGCCGAGGTAGACCGAGCCCCTGCGGCTCAGCATCCGGAAGAGGGTCTGCTGGATCTCCTCGCGGACGTGATCGGTGAGGTCGAAGACGGTCATCGGGTCGTCGGCGGCCGATTCGTCGTAACCGTCGGTCCGGATGGGCTTGCCGAAGTGGATGTGCCACTTGGACGGGAGGGGGATCACCCCGAGCGGCCCCAGCCACGGGAACAGCGGCGTGATCGGGAAGTACGGCAGACCGAGTGCCCGCGCCAGCGGTTTCAGGTCGGCGATCATCGGGTAGATCTCCTCCGATCCGACGATCGAGACCGGGATGATCGGCGCACCGGTGCGCAATGCGGTGGTCACGAATCCGCCGCGGCCGAAGCGCTGCAGCTTGTAGCGGTCCTTGTAGAGCTTGCCGATGCCCTTGTACCCCTCGGGCCACACCGCCGTGAGCTCCCCGCGACGCAGCAGCGCGTCGGCGTCGTCGTTGCACGCCAGGGTCGCGCCCACCCGCCGGGCCAGGTCTCCGACCACCGGCGTCTCGAACGCCATGTCGGCGGCCAGCAGTCGGAGGTACCTGCCCTCGGGATGGTTGTCGCGCACGGCGAGCGAGGTGATCACCGCGTCGATCGGGATCGATCCCGCATGGTTCGCCACCAGCAGGCCGGCTCCGGCGGTCGGCAGGTTCTCGACTCCGGTCACCTCTACACGGAACCACTTCTCGTACACCTGGCGCACTGCCGGGAAGAAGACCGATTCGGTGAAGTGTGGATCGAAACCGAACTCGTCCACCTCGTAGTCGCCGGTGAGCCGTTCCCTGATGAACCCGCTGGTGGCGATCAGCGAGTCCGCGATCGCCCCGCGCAGCCCACCGAGACTGAACAGCGGCGAATGCCGCACCGGTTCGACCGGGGCGGATGGTTCGTCGTGGAGTTCGATGCCCTCGTGGATCGGCGTCACGCCGGCGGCGGGGCGGCCGAAACCGTCGGTGTTCGGATGCCCGGTTCCCGCTGAACGTCGTTGCGCGTTCGGATCCGTGTAGAGCGCGATGACCTTCGCCGTACGCGAATCACCGGGCCGTTCGGCCGCTGCCATCTTCGATACCCCCGCTCTGGAAAACCCTGCTCATATCGTATGCGCGCGACACCGGTCTACTGAAGCCGCGTCGCCGCCGCGACGGCCTGATGCTCCAACGCCCGCCACGTGTCCGACGAGATCACCGGCTCGCTTCCGCCCCGCTCGATGAAATCGTCGAGCGTCTCCAGCGACGAATACCGCGGAACGAAGCCGAGCTCGGTCCGCATCCGGGTGGTGTCGAGAACCCGCCCGTAGGACAGGTACGAGGTGTTCTCCGACCGTATGCCCGGCAGGCCGCCGCCCTGCAGCACGCCCGTCAGCGGCGAGATCAACCCTGCCGGCACCGGAAGTTTCAGATGTCCTGCGCGGTACACCGACTGCGACAGCGTCACCACACCGTCGCCTGCGATGTTGAAGGTGCCCGGACGCCGGTTCAGGGTGGCGTGCTCGAGGGCGGCGAGCGCGTCCTCCTCGTGAAGGAACTGGAACCGGGGCTGACGCCCGAAGGCCGTCGGCACCACCGGCAGCGACAGATACGCGCTCATGCGGGTCCGGATCCGCGGGCCGAGGATCGACTGGAACCGCAGGATCGAGACGTCGATGTCCTGTCGGCGCCGCGCGAGTCCGCGCGCATAGCCCTCCATGTCGATCAGGTCGCGACCGTAGCCCCGCCGCGGCTCCTTGCGCGCCGGCGTGCCCTCCGAGAAGAAGCCCGGGTCGCTGGGCCCCGCACCGTAGACCATCGCACTCGAACGCAGCACCAGCCGCCGCACCGACGGGCTCCGCTGACACGCCGCGCAGACCTGCATGGTGCCGACCACGTTGAGTTCCTTGATCGCGGCGGTGTGCTCCACGCTGTCGAGGATCGACGGCGCCGCGTGCACCACGGTGTCCACGTCGTAGCTCGCGATGGCCTTCGCGATCGCCGGACGCCGGATGTCCAGACGCAGGAAGTCGGCGCGTCCCATCCGGCGCATCAGCACCTTGGTCGGCACTCGGGAGTCGACGGCGACGACCCGTTCGATGTCGGGGTTCGCCGCCAATCGGGTGACCAGGTACCCGCCCAGGAAGGTGGACGCCCCGGTCACCAGCACTGAGCGCGGCGGCTGCTCGCCACTCCGGTCCTCGGTCATGGGCCCACTTTATCGCCGACCCCGCAAAGCACAGAACCCGCCACGAGGGCGGGTTCTGAGTGGCTCACTTGCCGAGCTTGCGGCGCTGGACTCGCGTGCGGCGCAGAAGCTTGCGGTGCTTCTTCTTCGACATGCGCTTGCGGCGCTTCTTGATTACGGAACCCATGGGGTCTCCCTCACGATCGGTACTGATGAACTCATGTGGCCTGGCCCGAGGACTCATGCCGGGCCGTCGCCGACAGGGGTTGCAACCAGGCGACAGCGACCTGACGGATAATCTTACCGATCGGACGAACGTGAGGCTAATCAGCCCCACGCCACCGTTCGGGCGGATCCGCCGGAGAGACGCCGAAACCCCCTCGGCGCGGGGCGCGAGGGGGATCGCAGGCGATCTCGACCGGTCAGCCGGCGTCGAAGTACGAGGTCTCCAAGTATTCGTGCACGGCCTTGGCGTGAACGCGGAACGACCGGCCGACGCGCACAGCCGGCAGTTCACCGTTGTGGACGAGTCGGTACACGGTCATCTTCGACACTCGCATCAGCGATGCGACTTCGGCGACGGTGAGGAACTGCGTGGCGGAGGAGTTGCCGACTCCGCGATCAGTGAATTCATTCCGTTCGCCGGGCTTTTCTGCAGCAGCCATGAAAATACCAACCTTCAGTGCACGCATCGCGGCCACCGGCTTCCCCTCCGGCGGACATCAGACACGTACGTGCTGCTAGCAGCCTAGCGTGACCAATGTGAAAAGTGCGACGTGAGTGGCGGAATCCCAGGGGTGCAACTCGCCGCGCCGACGGCAGATCCCGGATAAGCGCAGGCTGAGGCGCTACTGTTGCTCGCTTGCGGTCTCGGCGCCCAGCTGGACACCTCCGCCCGAACCCTCAACTTCCACTCGACGTGCAGTTTTGGCGCTCGTCTCCGCGCAAGCCAGCGTGGCCTCGTTCACCGCATGCCGCAGGCCCTCGCGCTCGAACGCGCGCAACGCCGCCGCGGTGGTACCGGCGGGCGAGGTGACGGCCGCGCGCAGTTCCACCGGCGACAGTCCCGACTCGCTCAGGAGCAACCCGGCTCCCTTGATCGTCTGCACGGCCAGTTCGCTCGCCTGCGGACGGGTCAGTCCGAGCGCCACACCGGCGTCGATCATCGCCTCCACCATCAGGAAGAAGTACGCCGGACCGGAGCCGGAGATGGCGGTGACGGCGTCCATCAGCTTCTCGGGCACCACCATCACCTTGCCGACCGATTCGAGGAGGCGGACGGTGAGCGCCACCTGGTCGTCTTCGGCGTACCGGCCGGGGCTGACCGCCGACATGGCCTCGTTCACCAGCATCGGCGTATTCGGCATCACGCGGATGACCGGCGAACCGGCGGGCAGCGCCGCCTCGTACCGCGGCGTCGGAATACCTGCGACGAGGGTGACCGTGATCCGCTCCAGTTCGCCGTTGTCCTCGGCGACGGACAGCTTCTGCAGCACCATGTCGACGGCGTCCGGCTTCACCGCGATGAAGACCACGCGCGCCCCCTCGACGGCGTCGGGGATGTCGTCGGAGACCCGGACGCCGTAGTCGGCGACCAACTCGGCCGACCGCTCCGGCGAGCGCTCGGCGACCACCAGGTCTTTGACGGGTTTCCCCGCGCTGATCAGTCCGGCGAGGAGTGCCTCGCCGATCTTGCCGCCACCGATAATCGCGACCCGCTCGGTCATGTGCGATCACTACCTTTCACAGTTTGTCGAAGTCTTGCGTATCAGCGCCGGGGAGAGTCATCGCCCGGCGGGAGTCAGTGCCAGCTGCCGCGAGCGAGCCACCGTCGCACCGGTCGAGTCCACCACGATGTGGTCCTCGGCGAACATCCGCTGCCCCACCTCCTGGCTCTCGGCCGCGAATCGCAGCCATCCGGGAGCGGGGACTCTGGTCAGGTAGGTGGTCAGCTGCACCGTGGGAGCCCAGCCGAACATACCGAGGTTCATCACCACCGGAGGAGACAGGTCGCACACCAGGATCGGGAACCCCGCGCTCACGGCGACGGGCAGACGGTCGGCGCATTTGGGTCGAGTCCAGCCGCGGACCACCGGGTCGCCGGTCTCGCCGCGAAGCGCCGGGAAACGGTCCATGTCCAGAACCACGTCGAGTGCCGCCCCGAGATGCACCACCTCGCCGACCGGAGTGGAGTAGAGGTCGGCCGAGCCCGTCGGCGGGGCAGCCGGCAGGTCACCGACGCTCGAGTGGCCCCGGTAGCGCGCGTCTCCGTGATCCGGGCGCCCGAGCGTCACCGTGGACGTCACGCAGACGCGCTCGTCTTGGCGCACATCGACTCGCACCAGCGACACGGTCGCGCCGGTCTTCACCAACGACACCGTCACGTCGACCTCCGCCGGATCCGGAGCCCGGAGGAAATCACTCGAGACGGCCAGGACCGCCGCCTGCGGGTCCGGCCCGCCCAGATCGCGGTAGGCACGCTCGGCGGCGGCCGCGACCACCATCTGAACACTCCCGCCGTGCACCTTGGGCCCGATCGTGAAGACCGGATCGATCCGGGCGCGATAGGCCGCGCGGCCGTCCGAGCTCACCCCGTTCGGTTCCAGGTCGGTCAGGGAGGCCAGATCAGTCGTCATGCCGAGTGTCCTTCGGGTCGCGGTGAAGATGGGTGCGGGCGAAGTCCAGAGACCGCGCGAGCATCGCGGCGCGCTCGTTCCGGGTCCGCGCCGATCCGGTGTGCACTTCGAGGATCACGGCGCCGGAGAAGTCGCTGTCGGCGAGCCTCTTGCACACTTCGATGCACGGCTGCGAGCCGTCCCCGGGGATCAGATGCTCGTCGTGGGCGGCGCCGGTGCCGTCGGTGAGGTGCAGATGCTCGAGTCCGTCTCCCATCCGCGTCTGCAGAGCGAGGGCGTCGGCGCCTGCCGTCGCGGCGTGGGAGAGGTCGAGGGTGTAGTGCTCGTATCCGTCCACCGTGGGATCGATGGACTTGCCGAAGGCCGACGCGCTCGGTCCCGGAGACCCGCCCCGCTCGGCCATCCGCCTGGCCGCCTTGTGACCGGCGCCGAACAACCTGTCGGCCCGCATCGGGAACATGTTCTCCACGGCCACCGCCACATCGGAGGAGGCCTCCAGTTCTTTGACGAGATCGTCGAAGCCGCGCACGTAGTCGCGCTGCCAGCGGAAGGGCGGGTGGACGACGACCGTCGTCGCCCCCAGGTCTTCGGCCGCCTGCACCGATCGCCGCAGCTTGGCCTTCGGGTCACGTCCCCACACGCGCTGCGAGATCAGCAGGCACGGCGCGTGGACCGAGAGCACCGGCACCTGGTACCGAGCGGACAGATGGGCGACGTGGGCGATGTCTTGGCTCACGCCCTCCCCCCACACCATCAACTCGACCCCGTCGTAGCCCAGATCGGCGGCGTAGCCGAACGCTGCTTCGGTGCTCTGCGGGTAGACCGACGCGGTGGACAGCCCGATCGGGATCGGGAAACGCAGCTGCGACACCGGGACCGACTCAGGCCGCCAGAAGGACCAGTGGCCCGATGGTCACCAGCATTCCGACGCCGAGCGCCAACAATGTGGTCGGCAGATCTCGTTTCCGCAGGACGTGGGCGAAGGTGACGATCGCGAAGATCACCACGACGGCCAGGATCAGCGCCAGGTAGATGTAGCGCTTCCACAGTTCGGTGAAGCCCCAGAACAGACCGGCACCGGCAGCCAGACCGATCACCACCTCGGCGATCAGACTCAGCCAGCCCATCAGTGCGGAGGGACTGTGCGACTTCCTGCGCTTCTCCGACTCCTCTTCGGCGAGGTGTTCGGCACGCTGCTGGGCTTCCATCTCGGCCTGGGCCTCTTCGGCCTCCGCGGCCTCCAGATCGGCGGCCGACGCGACACGGCGATGATCGTCGGCGACGTCGTCGCCGGCCACCGGCTCGGCCGCCGAGTCGGTGATCGGGCTCAACTGCGCGGTACCGACCAGATCGGGGTCCGGCTCCGGGCCCGGATCGGTGACGGCCGACCGGTACTCCAGCGGCGGCAGGTCGACGCCGACCAGATCGTCGCCGGGCACCGGCGCCAGCGGCGACTCGTCATCGTCGCCGACGATGGGGATGATTCCGGTCACCACATTCGGATCGGCGTCGTCTACGGGGTCGGGGAGCTTCGGTGCGGCGGGAACGTGCGACGGCATTCCGGATGCCCCGATGACCGGTCGCGTCGGGCGGTCGTCCTCGTCGGACTTGGGAAACGCGGAACCGCTCGACTCGGATCGAGCGATCAGTTCCGAGACCGTGATCGGCTTCGCGCGTGGTTCGGAATCCTTCGCCATACCTGGGGTACCCCCGTAAAAAGTCGATCGACTAGCCGGTGCTCACCATCGCCCCGGCCGGCTCCGCATCCAGACGACGGAGAATGACGCCCTCCCGCAGAGCCCACGGACAGATCTCAAGTGTATCCACACCGGTGGCCCTCATCGCCGCCTCCGCCACCAGTGCGCCGCCCACGATCTGCGCCGCGCGATCGGCGCTGACCCCCTCCAGATCGGCGCGATCGGCGGCCGTCATGCGCGAGATGAACGCGATCAGTTGACGCAGGCCGCTCACGGTGAGCGTCCGTCGCACCCGCGGCCCGGCACCGGAGGGCGCGGCACCGGTCAGACGCGCCAGCGACCGGAAGGTCTTCGACGAACCCACCGACAGATCCGGCTTCCCCGCGGCACGGAGTTCCTTGGCGGGCTGCTTCAGCTCGGCGTCGAGCCAGTCCCGCAGCACCGAGACGTGACGTTTGCTCGGCGGGTCGCCGGGCAGCCATTCGCGCGTCAGCCGCCCGGCGCCGAGCGGCAGCGACAGCGCGACATCCGGCTCCTCGTCGACCCCGTTGGTCATCTCCAGGCTGCCGCCGCCGATGTCGAAGGTGAGGATCCGGCCCGCGCTCCAGCCGTACCAGCGGCGTACCGCGAGGGAGGTCAGCCGCGCCTCGTCGACGCCTTCCAGTACGTCGACGGTGAGCCCGGAGGCCTTCTTGACCTGGTCGAGAACCTCTCCGGTGTTGGTGGCGTCGCGTACCGCGGAGGTCGCGAAGGCCATCACCTGCTCGCAGCCCGAGGCCTTGGCGATCCGGGTGAAGTCCTTGACTGTCGCGGTCAGCGAATCCGCACCGGCCTTGGTCATCTTTCCGGTGCCGTCGATCTCCTCCGCCAGCCGCAGCACCGCCTTCGTCGAACTCATCGGCGTCGGATGACCGCCCCGATGCGCGTCGACCACCAGCAGATGAACGGTGTTGCTGCCCACGTCGAGCACTCCTAATCGCACCTGACCAAAATTACTGCGCGGCGGACGGCGATGCGAGCCGAAGGTCTACCGTGGAGCGTTGTACCGATGGAGGAACCCCGTGTCTGGCTCTAGTAAGAAGCCCGGGAAGAAGCGGCGGAATGACCGCGTCCCCGAAGTGCCCCTCGACTTCCCGCGCGAGTGGTACGAGTTCGTCGACCCCGACGACGACGAGCACCTGATCAGCGCCGACCTGACGTGGCTGCTGTCGCGGTGGAACTGCGTCTTCGGCACCCCGGCGTGTCACGGAATCGTCGCCGGCCGGCAGTCGGACGGCTGCTGCACACACGGCGCCTACCTGACCGACGACGACGATCGCGAGAAGCTCGCCGCAGGAGTGGCGCTCCTGACGCGCGACGACTGGGAGCTCTTCGACCGCGGTTCGGGGCCCGACCCGCTCGGCGACGACGGCTACCTCGAGGAGGCCGAGGATCTGGAGGGCGAACCGTCGCTCAAGACCCGTCTGCACGACGGAGCGTGCATCTTCCTCAACCGCCCGGGATTCCCCGCCGGTCAGGGCTGTGCGCTGCATTCGATGGCGCTGCGCCGCGGCATCGAGCCGCTGACGGTGAAACCCGAGGTCTGCTGGCAGTTGCCGATGCGCCGCGAGCAGGACTGGGTGACCAGGCCGGACGGCAGTGAGATCCTCAAGACCACGCTCACGGAGTTCGACCGCCGGGGCTGGGGCGAGGGCGGGCACGACCTCGACTGGTACTGCTCCGGCTCACCCGAGGCACACACGGGCGCCAAGCAGGTCTTCGAGTCGTACCGGCCCGAATTGATCGAGCTCATCGGCGAGGCGGCCTACGAGGTTCTCGCGGCGGCCTGCCGCCGGCGCAACGACCTCGGACTCGTCGCGGTGCATCCGGCGACCGCCGCGGCCACCTCCCGCCGAAGCACCGACATCAAGTACGAACAGTTGTGACCGCGCCGGCCCGCTGCGCTGTCAGGGCCCGCTGCTCTGTCAGGGCTCGAACTTGTATCCGAGGCCGCGGACGGTGACGAGATGGCGCGGCTGCGACGGATCGGGCTCGACCTTCGAACGCAGACGCTTCACGTGCACGTCGAGCGTCTTGGTGTCGCCGACGTAATCGGCGCCCCACACCCGGTCGATCAGCTGGCTGCGGGTGAGCACCCGGCCGGAGTTCCGGAGCAGATACTCCAGGAGGTCGAACTCCTTGAGCGGCAGCGTAACCTCCTCGCCCGAGACCGTCACGGTGTGCCGCTGGACGTCCATCCGCACCGGTCCCACCTCGACGACGCCGATGGCGGCGTCCTCGTCGTCGGCCACCACTCCCCCGCGCCGCAGGACCGCGCGGATGCGGGCGATGAGCTCGCGTGCCGAGTACGGCTTGGTGACGTAGTCGTCGGCCCCCAGCTCCAGTCCGACGACCTTGTCGATCTCACTGTCACGCGCGGTCACCATGATGACCGGCACCGCCGACTTGGCCCGGATCGACTTGCAGATCTCGGTGCCGGAGACACCCGGCAGCATCAGGTCGAGCAGGACGATGTCGGGATTGACTCGCTCGAAGGTCGAGACCGCCTCCGAACCGTCGTTGACGATGCTGGCCTCGAACCCCTCCTTACGGAGCAGGAAGGCCAGCGGATCGGCCAGCGATTCCTCGTCTTCGACAATCAGTACGTGCGTCAACTCGTGAGTTCCTCTGCGTTCGTCGACCCGTCGTCGCTCGGTGAAGCCGGGTCGATGGGGATGTACAGGCTGAAGGTCGATCCGGTTCCGGGCCGACTCCACAGTCCGATGTGACCGCCATGACTGGCCGCCACGTGCTTGACGATCGCCAGCCCGAGCCCGGTGCCGCCGGTCGCGCGCGACCGCGCCTTGTCGACGCGGAAGAACCTCTCGAAGACCCGCTGCTGGTCGGCGGGTGCGATCCCGATACCGCGGTCGGTGACCGCGATCACGACCATCTCCTCGTCGTCGAGGTTCACCACCTTGCGGCTCACCGAGACCACCTCGCCCGCGGGCGAGTGATTGATGGCGTTCACCAGGAGATTCGACAGTGCGGTCAGCAGCAGGGTGCGGTCGCCCTGGATCTGCAGTCCGCTGGCCGCATCAGCGACGAGTTCGATCTCGGCGACCTCCGCGGAGACGCCGGCGGCGGCCACCGCATCCTCCACCAGCGAGTCGACGTCGACCGCCTGGAACTCGGGGATCCGGCCCTCCTGCAGGCGCGACAGCCCGATCAGCTCGTTGACCAGCGTGCCCATCCGGGTCGCTTCCTTCAGCACCCGGCGGCCGAAGTGCTCCACCGCCTGGGGGTCGTCGCGCGACTCGAGCATCGCCTCGGCCATCAGGCTGATGGCGCCGAGCGGCGTCTTCAACTCGTGTGAGACGTTGGCGGCGAAGTCGCGTCGCGTGGCCTCCACCCGTTGATTGGTGGAGTCGTCGTCGCCGAACACCAGGGCGTACCGCTCGCCGTCTCGGGACGCGAGCCGTGCGATGCAGCGGACGTTCTCCACCTGCCGCGGCATGGTGCGGCCCGTCGACAGGAAGCCCAGCGACGAATGCGGCGGAACGAAATCGAAATGCCGATCGATGCCGGTGACGAATACCTCGGTGACGGCCTCGGCCACTCCGTCGGCGATCGTGTCGCGAACCATGCCGAGTTCGACGGCGCGCTTGTTGTAGAGGACCACGTTGTGGAACTCGTCGACGGCGACCATCCCGGTGGTGGTGTGCGCGACGATCAGTCCGAGGAGGTCGGGCCTCGACCGGCCGTCGTCGACGATCACCAGATCTTCCAGTGGTGTGTCCTCCGAACCGGATTCGTCAGATCGGGTACTCACCGTGATCGCGTCTTCCGCCGCACGACTCCCTGCTTCGCCTCAACGACATTCGAACAGAATGTGTCCGATCGCCGGACACATCCCGAAGCTTACGTCGGATCGACGGGTGTTCGCAGCCTGGGCGAACAGTTTTCGGCGCTCGTTCACGCCGGGTTCTCCTGGGTTGCGGGGAGATTAACGATCAGGAGACGACGATGTCCGAGTACTCGGGGTGCTTCTCGACGTACTTCTGAACATACGAACAGACGGGCACGACCCGCTGCCCGTTGGCGCGAACGTCCTCGAGAACGTGTTTGACCAACTGGGCCGCGAAGCCGCGCCCGCCGAAGCGCTCGTAGACGACGGTGTGGGTCAGCGCGAGCCGATCACCGTCCTGCGTGTAGTCGATGTACCCGACCTCGACCGGTTCACCGTCTCCGTCGGTCAGATGGGCGCGGTAGCGCTCCTGCACCGAGAGATGGGTGACCTCTAGAGTACCGTCAGTCATACGTACCAATGTAGCGCAGGCCACACCGGCGGCGCCATGCGGATTCGGGCTACTTATTGCCCTGCGCCGCAACGGCTGCCGCACCCGCGGCCGCGGCCTCGGGATCCAGGTACACCCCGCCCGCGGTGGTCGGGCGGAGGTCGTCGCCGAGGTCGTAGCGCAGCGGGTTGCCGGTCGGGATGTTCAGCCCGGCGATGTCTGCGTCCGAGATGCCGTCCAGGTGCTTCACCAGTGCCCGCAGAGAGTTGCCGTGGGCGGCGACCAGAACGTTCTTACCGGCGCGCAGGTCCGCCTCGATGGCCTCGGTGTAGTACGGGATCAGCCGCTCGACCACGTCCTGAAGGCACTCGGTGAGGGGCACCTCGATTCCGGCGTATCGCGGATCGCCGACCTGGCTGTACTCGCTGTCGGGCGCGATCGCGGGCGGCGGGGTGTCGTAGCTGCGGCGCCACAGCATGAACTGCTCGTCGCCGTACTTCGCCTTCGTCTCCGCCTTGTTGAGCCCCTGCAGCGCGCCGTAGTGACGCTCGTTGAGCCGCCAGTCGCGGACCACCGGGATCCAGTGACGGTCGGCGGTGTCGAGCGCGATCTGCGCGGTGGTGATGGCACGGCGCAGCAGCGACGTGTACAGGACGTCGGGCAGCAGATCGTGTTCCACCAGCAGTTCTCCCGCACGGACGGCTTCCGCCCGTCCCTTGTCGGTCAGGGCGACGTCGACCCAGCCGGTGAACTGGTTGGACGCGTTCCATTCGCTCTCGCCGTGTCGCATCAGGATCAGGGTGCCGTTGCTCATGCCGCATAGTTTCCCATACGGCCGCGGCGGTCGAGCGACCGAGTGACGCGCCCCGACCGCCTACTTCCGCAGATCCTTGCGGAGGATCTTGCCGGAGGCCGACTTGGGGACGGCCGAGATGAACTCGACGGCCCGGACCTTCTTGTACGGCGCGACGCGTTCGGCGGTGAACGCCATGACCTCGTCCGCGGTCAGCTCCGCGCCCTCGGCGACCACGACGAAGGCCTTCGGGATCTCCTCGCCGTCGGCGTCGAGCGCGCCGACCACCGCGACGTCGGCGATCTTCGGATGCGTCAGCAGCAGCGCCTCCAGCTCGGCCGGCGGAACCTGATAACCCTTGTACTTGATGAGCTCCTTGAGCCGGTCGACGATCGTGACGCAGCCGGTCGAGTCGACCGTCGCCATGTCGCCGGTGCGCAGCCAGCCGCCCTCGACGATGGTCTCGGCGGTCGCCGCCTCGTTGTTGAGGTAGCCGACCATCACGTTGGGTCCGCGGACCCACAGCTCACCGGGCTCGGACACGCCGTCGGCGGGGATGTCGATGTCCTCCCCGGTGGCCGGATCGACGATCCGGTTCTCCGAGTTCGGTACGGCCCAGCCGACCGACGACAGCGGTGCCTCGACACCGCGCGTGCCCGTACCGCCGTCGAACGGGATCAGGTGGCTCACCGGCGAGGCCTCGCTCATGCCGAAGCCCTGCAGCATGTGCAGGCCGAGACGCTTGGCCACAGCTTGGCCCAGTTCCTCGTCCAGCGGCGCCGCGCCGGAGAGCATGGTGTGCAGCGACGACAGATCGTACTGATCGACGATCGGATGCTTGGCGAGCGCGACGGCCACGGGCGGCGCGATGAAGGCATAGGTGACCTTGTGCTTCTGGATGCCCTCGAGGAACTCGACGAGGTCGAAGCGCGGCATCACGAACAGGCTCGCCCGGGCCTTGAGTGCGGCGTTCAGGAGCACCGTCATGCCGTAGATGTGGAAGAACGGGAGGACGGCGAGGATCACGTCGTCGGACTTCATCCCCTGCAGCGGCTCGATCTGCGCGACGTTGGCGACCAGGTTGCGGTGACTGAGCATCACGCCCTTGGGGTTGCCGGTGGTGCCCGAGCTGTACGGCAGCACCGCGATGTGGGTGGCCGGGTCGAAGCTCACCTCCGGTGCGCGATGCCCTCCCCCCAGGAGTTCGGCGGCGTTCGGATGCCCGGTGGCCGCCTGGCCCTCGCCGTCGAGCACGATCACGGCGTCGTCCGCCAGTCCCACCTCGCGGGCCGCCTCGATCGCGGCCGGTGCGAGCAGCGAGATGGTGATGAGCAGTTTCGCCTCGGAGTCGAGGAGCTGCTTCTTGATCTCGGGTGCGGTGAACAGTGCGTTGAGCGTGGTGGCGGTCGCGCCGGAGCGGAGCACGCCGTGGAACACCGTGGCGAACGCCGGGATGTTCGGCGACAGGATCGCGACCACGTCGCCGACGCCGAGCCCGCGCGCCGCGATCGCACCCGCCGCGGCGTCGATCTGTCCGACCAACTGCCGGTACGTGGTCTGCGCACCCGACTTCGAGTCGATGAGCGCGACCCGGTCGAGGTCGTTCTCCTCGAGTCCACCGAACAGGTAGTCGTAGACGCTGACGTTCGGGATCTCGACGTCGGGATACGGCGATGCGAAGCTCATGGTGACCCTTCTGGAGATGACGGGATATTCGACAATGGGCATTGTCGTGTTGGTCAGGTCCCCACGCTACCCGACATTCGAGACACTACGACGGGGCTGTTCCGGCGTCGCCGACCGACCACACCGGTTCCGCGTCGGGATCGTCGAGGGGCGCGATCTGCGGCAGATCGTCCTCGTCGATCAGATGCTCGAAGGCCGCGAGGTTCCGCATCGACTCGCCCCGGGCCTTGCGCCAGGCCCATTCGCGACGGATCGAGGTGAGGAAACCGATCTCGAGGATCTGATTGAAGTCGCCGTCGGCGGCCTCGAGGACCTGGCCGAGCACCCGGTCCACCTCGGTGCGCGAGAGCGCCTCCGCGGAGATCCGCCCCACCAGGTAGATGTCGCCGACGTTGTCGAGGGTGTACGCCACCCCGTAGAGCCGGCGATTGCGTTTGAGGAGATACCGGTACACGGCCTCGAGGTTCTCGTCCGCGCGGCGGCAGACGAAGGCCTCCACTCGGACCCCGTGCGCGCCGGCGGTGAGCAGCACCGTGGTCTTGAGCTTCCGTTCTCCGGGAAGCTCGAGAACGAAGTGCTCGGACTTCGCACCGCCCGACGACTTCCGGACGTACTCGATGCCGGTCTCGTCCAGAGCGGCGCTCAGGGCCGCGGCCGTCTCGTCTGCGTTCACACCATCACCCTCGATCGGTTCCTCCAGCGTCGGATGCCGAATCGCCCGGCATCGCGTCGAACGTCGCCGCCGAACGCCGCGATCGCTCGGTCGTAACTCTCCAGCAGCGCGTCGGTGGTGTGCTCCCACGAGAACTGCCGCGCATGCAGAGCGGCCGCCCGCCCCATTCCCGCGCGGCGATCCGGGTCGGCGACGAGTTCGGCGAGGCGGTCGGTCCAGACGCCGATGTCGTGACCGTCCACCAGCACACCGGTGCGGCCGTCGTCCACCGCCACGCCGAGTCCGCCCACGCGCGCGGCGATCACCGGCACTCCGCACGCCTGCGCCTCGATCGCGACCAGCCCGAAGCTCTCCGAGTAACTCGGCACCGCCACCAGATCGGACGCCCGGTAGACGTGCACCAGCCGCTCCGGCGGCTGCGGCGGCAGGAAGTCGACGCGGTCGGCGATTCCCAGTTGCCGAGTGAGGTCCATGAGTGCCGACGGCCGGGCCAGTCCGCTGCCCGACGGTCCGCCCACCACCAGCACGCGCAGACGCCCGGAGAAGTCGCCCGCGATCAGCGGCGCCATCGCCGAGACCAGGACGTCCGGCGCCTTCAAGGGCTGGATCCGGCCGACGAAGGTGACGAGCACATCGTTCTGATCCAGCCCGAGCGCGGCGCGGGAGGCCGCTCGGTCGCCCGGGGAGTAGCGGTCCAGATCGGCGCCGGGCACCACCACGTCGATGCGGGAGGGATCGGCGCCGTACATCTGGACCAGTTCGCCGTCCTCGGTGGCGGTGTTCGCGACGAGACGGTCCGCTTCGTCGACCACCTGCTGCTCACCGACCACACGCAGCATCGGCTCGGCGGCGTCCCCCGCCGCCAGCGAGGCGTTCTTGACCGCGGCGAGCGTGTGCGCGGTGTGCACGAGCGGCACTCCCCAGCGGTCGCGCGCGAGCCAGCCGACCTGGCCCGAGAGCCAGTAGTGGGAGTGGATCAGGTCGTAGTAGCCGGGCTCCTGGGCGGCCTCCGCCCGCAGTACGTTCGCCGAGAACGCGCACAACTGGCTCGGCAGGTCACGCTTGTCGAGGCCGTCGAAGGGACCCGCGACCACATTGCGCACGGTGACCCCGGGGGCGGCCGCGACCACCGGCGCGTCCGCCGACGACGTGGCACGCGTGAAGATCTCGACCTCCACACCGCGGCGCGCCAGCCTGGTGGCCGTCTGCCAGACGTAGACGTTCATTCCTCCGGCGTCACCGGTGCCCGGCTGCGCCAACGGGGAGGTGTGCACCGAGATCAGAGCGATGCGTCTCGGGGCGGAGCCAGCGGTCATGACCCCAGCCTAATGCGGCCGGCCGCGCTCGACACATGCGCAGGCGGCGACTCATGCGCACTTGAGCATCGCTTCGACATCAACGGCACCCCGGTAATACACTTTCCCGGTAACGATTTTCATTATCTTCCAAAGGAACCTCCCGATGACGAAGACCGGGTCCGCGCGCCGCGCCCTCCTGGCGCCCCTCGCCCTCCTCATCGCCGTCGTTGCCGCCGCATGCGGCGGCAACGACGGTCCCGCGCCCACCGACAAACCCGTCGTCGTCGCGTCCACCGACGTGTGGGCCTCCGTCGCGAGCGCGGTGGGCGGCGAACACGCCGACGTCAGCGCCCTGTACACCTCGCCCGACGGCGATCCCCACGAGTTCGAGCCGTCGAGTGCGGATACCGCTCGCGTCCAGGACGCCAACCTCATCGTCATGAACGGCGACCACTACGACCACTTCATGGAGGAGGCGGCCGCCGACGCGAAGGGTGCCGAGGTGGTGGCCGCGGACGTGCGGTCGGACAAGACGCGCGGCAACGAGCACGTCTTCTACGACCTCGCCGCCGTCGCCGACACCGCGAACGCGATCGCGAACGAGCTCGCCGAGATCGCCCCGGCCCACGCCGCCTACTACCGCGACCGCGCCGGCGTCTTCAACAGCCAGATCAACGGACTGCGGGCCGCTCTGGCCGACATCAAGGCGCACCACGACGGCACCGAGGTGGCGTCCACCGAACCGCTCGCCGCGGCCGTCCTCACCGACGCCGGACTGGTCGACATCGCTCCCCCGGGCTTCGTCGACGCCGTCGAGCAGGGACAGTCGCCGTCGGCCGCCGACCGCGCGAAGTTCGACGACCTGCTGACCCAGCACCGCGCCAAGGTCCTGATCTACAACCGCCAGGCCGTCGACCCGAGCACTCAGGCCGTGCTCGACACCGCCCGCAAGGCGCGAATCCCGGTGGTCGAGTTCACCGAGAGCCTGCCCGAGGGCGTGACCGACTACATCGCGTGGCAGCGCGGTCAGATCGATGCGCTGGCGAAGGCGCTGAACGGATGACCGACGCGGTACTCAGCTTTCGCGACGTCGGACTGCAGTTCGGCGACCGCGTCCTCTGGCGCGGCCTCGACCTCGACATCGCGCCCGGCGAGTTCATCGCCGTCCTCGGCCCCAACGGTTCGGGCAAGACCTCACTGCTGCGCGCGATCCTCGGCCAGACCGTACCCACCACCGGGACCATCTCCGCACACGGCAGTCTCGGATACGTGCCGCAGCAGCACGCCGAGGATTCCGACACGATGATGCTGCGCGGCCGCGACCTGGTCGGTTTCGGCGTCGACGGCTCCGCTTGGGGCATCGGGCTGCGCGGTATGTCCCGTCGGCGCACCGCCGTCGACTCGGCGCTCCGACAGGTCGGCGCCACCGGCTTCGCGGACCGGCCGCTGGGGCTGCTGTCGGGCGGCGAGCAGCAACGGCTCCGGATAGCGCAGGCGCTCACCCGCGACCCGGCCATCCTCCTGTGCGACGAGCCGCTCGCCAGTCTCGATCTCGCGAGCCAGCGGGTGGTGGTCGATCTGCTCGACGCCCGGAGGCGGCGTGATGACACCGCGGTCCTGTTCGTCACTCACGAACTCAATCCGGTGCTGCCGTTCGTCGACCGCGTGCTCTACCTGGCCGGCGGATCGTTCCGCATCGGCGCCGTCGAAGAGGTGATGAACACGCGCACCCTGACCGAGCTGTACGGCAGCCCGGTGGAGGTGCTCCGGATCGGCGGGCGGCTCGTGGTGATCGGAGGCGAGGACGATCACCACTGCGTCGCTCATCAGTATCCGGGCGACGTACTCGGGACCGACGCCGGATTCGCGGTCGCCGGGGAGGATCTGTGATCGCGCCGACGACGACCGTGCTCGCCGCCGACATCGGCAACTTCTGGAACTTCTCGCAGACGGCAGACCTGCTCTCCCGCGGCTTCGTTCAGCAGTCGGTGCTCGCCATCGCGTTGCTCGCGCTGCTCGGCGGCCTGCTGGGTCCGATGATCGTCGCACGGCAGATGAGTTTCGCCGTCCACGGTGCCGCAGAGCTCTCGTTCACCGGTGCGGCCGCGGCGCTGCTCGCCGGCGTGGGCGTGAACATCGGCGGCGTGATCGGCGCGGTGTTCGCGGCCGCGGTGTTCGGGCTCCTGGGTCGCCGCGCGAGGGAACGGGACTCGGTGATCGGTGCCGTCATGGCCTTCGGCCTCGGTCTCGGCGTGCTGTTCCTGAGTCTCTACGGCCGGGTCGGCACCGGCTTCGCACTGCTGGCCGGGCAGGTGGCGAGTGTCGGACGCACCGGACTGATCGCCGTCGCGGTGACCGCGGCGGTCGTGGTGGTGGTGTACGCGATCATCTACCGTCCGCTGATGTTCGCCAGCCTGGATCCGCGGGTCGCCGCGGCGTCCGGCGTCCCGGTGCGGCTGCTGTCGGTGGTGTTCGCGATCCTGGTCGGTCTCGCGGCCGCGCAGGGCGTGCAGATCATCGGCGCCCTGCTGGTGATGAGCCTGCTGATCACTCCGGCCGCAGCGGCGGTCCGGCTGTCGGCCAATCCGACGGTCGTGGTGGTGCTGTCGGTCGTCTTCGCCGGAGTCTCCGCCATCGGCGGGCTCATCCTGTCGCTCGCGCCCGAGCTCCCGGTGTCGGTGATGGTCACCACCATCTCGTTCGCCATCTACCTCGTCTGCCGCGTGGTGGGGATGCGGTCACGCGACTGAGGCGGCGGCCGAGCGACGCTCCTCGACTCGCTCGACCGGCCTGGGACCCTCGGTCCCCTACTCCTCCGGACCGCCCGGATTGCAGCGGCTCGAGATCATCTCCTCGGGCGACACCACGGGACGGTTCGGTTCGATGTTCCAGGTCGGTTTGTCCGGCTGGACGATGCGGGCGAACGTCCAGTGACAGTCGAACTGCGCCTTCATCCCCGGGGTGTCCGCGCCCGGATCGAGTCGAAGGACCTCGCGCCACGCCTCGTCGCCCGCCGTCGGCGACTGCACCCTCCGGCCGTTGGGAGTGGGGGCGATCTGCAGGCTCGGTCCCACTTCGGTCTGCACCCAATCGGCCGACGCGATGTACGGCGGCGGAAGCACCGGCGTCGGGGCGCTGCTCGTGACCGAGGACGAGGCCGTGACCCGAGTCGGGATCGAGTCCGAAGGCGACACCGCCGACTCGTTCCCGCCGGAACATCCCGCGAGCGCGATCGCGGCGGTGCACGTCACCGCCGCGATCATCGCGGGACGTCTCACGAAGGCTCCCCCAGATGAATTCGGTCCCACGCCTCGCGGCGGTCCCGGTCGGGATCGATCTCCACGCGCGTCGGATCGTCCAGCACCATCACCCTGCGATCCTCGCGCGTATAGCGCGGCCAGTCCGGTGCGGGCACGCCGGTGCGCGCGAACCAACTCCACATCGACTGCATCGTCGCGGTGATCCGCTTCGTCGACCCCCAACTGCCCGCGGCGGCGAGACCGACGCCGATCGGATCCCGGTACGTGCCGAACACCGCCAGCAGTTCGGTCGCGTGGGTCGCACCGATTCCGGTGGCCTTCAGCAGCAGCGGCGCGTAGTCGAAGCGGTACACGTACGTGGGCGCGTGGTCACTGTGATACCCGGCGAACCGGATCGTCGGGGTCCAGAACGTCGCATCGGCAGCGATCATCACATCGCGGCGCTTGACCGGATAGAGGTTCTGCAGCAGATCGGCGTCGCCGGTGTCGCCGAGCCCCACGAGTGCCTGGTCGCTGTCGGGAAGGATGTTCCAGAACCGGGCGAACAGTTCGCCCTCGTCTTTGTTGTTGCCGATGATGGTCGGGACCGAGATGGTGTTGCCGTCGCGCGCCGCGTCGAGCGGATGCTGCGGGAGATAGTCGCCGTCGACCACCGGGGCGAAGGGAATCGGGTCGGTGAGCCGGGCACCGCGGGTGAAGCCGATCAGCTTGTTGCCCGCGCGCAGTAGTTCGGTCGCTGTGGCGCCCCCGAGTACGCGTGCCACCAGCGCCGGATCGTGAGGCGGCTCGTCGCGCTCGGGCCCCTTGCGCCGGGTGGGATCGATCAGTATCCGGACGAACTCGTCGGCGAACAGGCGCGCATTGTCCTTGCTGACGATCAGGTCCGGGGCAGGGCTCTGCGAGATGGCTCCGGAGAACAGCCCCTTCGCGGACGGCGTGGACAGCAGCGTGAGCACCGCCGACCCGCCCGCGCTCTCACCGAACACCGTCACCCGCGACGGATCCCCGCCGAACGCGGAGATGTTGCGCTGCACCCACTCCAGACCGGCGACCATGTCGCGCAGCCCCACGTTGGCGTCGAACGGCCGCTCGTCGGTCGAGTAGTCGCTGAAGTCGAGGAATCCGAGCGGACCGTAGCGGTAGTTCACCGTCACCACGATCACGTCGCGCGCCCGAGCGAGGTACGCGCCGTCGTAGATCGGTGTCGACGTGCCGCCGAGGATGTAGGCACCGCCGTAGTTGAACACCATGACAGGGCGCGGCGTAGCCGAGACGGTCGACGGCGCGAAGACGTTCAGGGTCAGACAGTCCTCACTGCGCGGCTGGAACTTACCGGCCCCGCGCGCCGTGAAGAGCTTGTCCTGGATCGGTGCGGCCCCGTAGTCGTAGCACTCGAGTACCCCCGGCCAGGGTGTCACCGGGCGCGGTGCCCGCCACCGGTGCTGCCGCACGGGCGGCTCCGCGAAGGGGATGCCCCGCCATGAGATGGTGCCGCGACGCGCTCCGCGACCGCGCTTGCCGTCGACCGCACCGTCGAGGGTCTGAACCACAGTGTCCATTACTGCCATGGCGTCGACCCTAACCCGAGCGTGGTCATTACCATTGACACCGTGGGCCTCTCCTCTCGCGTCATCGATCTGAACGCCGACCTCGGCGAGGGGGTCGGCGACGACTCGGCGATGATCACCCTGGTGACGAGCGCGAACGTCGCGTGCGGCTTCCATGCAGGCACTCCGCGCGAACTGTTGGCCACCTGCCGCGAGGCGGCCGCCGCCGGCGTGCGGATCGGCGCGCAGGTCTCCTACCCGGACCTGTCCGGGTTCGGCCGCCGTTTCATGGACCTCGCCCCCGACGACCTGTTCGCCGACATCGTCTATCAGATCGGCGCTCTGCGGGCGCTCACCGAATCCGTCGGCGCCACCGTGGAATACGTGAAGCCGCACGGCGCGCTCTACAACGCGGTGGTGCATCACACGACGCAGGCCGGCGTCGTCGTCGAGGCGGCGGCCGCGTCCGGCCTCCCCCTCATGTGCCTGCCCGGATCGGAGGTGGAGCGGATCGCCGGCTCAGCGGACGTGCCGGTCATCCGCGAGGCCTTCGCCGATCGCGGCTACACCCCCGAGGGCACGCTGGTGCCCCGGTCCGAGCCCGGTGCCCTGCTCACCGATCCGGCCGAGGTGGCCGCGCGAGTGCTCGAGTTGGCGGAGACCGGACGGATCACGGCGATCGACGGCACGGTGGTGGAAGTGGTCGCCGACTCGGTGTGCCTGCACGGCGACACCCCCGGCGCGGTGGAGCACGCCCGTCGTGTCCGCGCCGCGCTCGCACGCGCCGGCGTCGACGTTCGCGCTCGGTGAGAACCCCCGTACCCGCCGACAGCGCCCGCGGGGTGGCCGCGGGATTCGGCGCCTACGCACTGTGGGGCCTGTTCCCGATCCTGTTCGACGCGATGCTCCCGGCCGGTCCGTGGGAGATCCTCGCCAACCGCATCCTGTGGACGCTCGTGCTGTGCGCCGCGATTCTCGCCGTGCTGCGCGACTGGTCGTGGATCGCGCCGCTCCGCCGACGACCCCGGCTGATCGCCGGCGTCACCGCCGCCGCCCTGCTCATCGCCACCAACTGGGTCGTGTACGTCGCAGCTGTCACCTCCGGCCACACCAGCGACGCAGCCCTCGGCTACTTCCTGAATCCGATCGCCACCGTGGCCCTGGGCGTAGTGCTGCTGCGGGAACGCCTGCGGCCACTGCAATGGGCGGCGGTGGCGGTCGGCGTGGTCGCGGGCGGCTATCTCACCTTCGCCGCGGGCGTGTTTCCGACCACGGCGCTGGCCCTGGCCGCGTCGTTCGCCCTGTACGGGCTGGTCAAGAAGAAGGTCGGCGACACTCTGCCCGCGCTTCACGGACTCACCTTGGAGACGGCGATACTGGCGCCGGCCGCGGCCGTCATCCTGGTGGTCGTCGCATTCACTCCGGCCGGTCTCACGTTCGGTGACGGCGTCGGGCACACCGGCCTGCTGGCGTTCTCCGGCGTCGCGACCGCGGTGCCGCTGCTGCTGTTCGCCGCTGCCGCCCGTCGCATCCCGCTGGTGACCGTCGGGCTGATCCAGTTCGTCACACCGATCATGCAGTTGCTGTGCGCGGTGCTGATCCTCGACGAACACCTGCCGCCCGAACGCTGGATCGGATTCGCGATCGTGTGGGTGGCGCTGGCGCTGCTGGCGACCGACAGCGTCCTCAGAGCTTGGTGGAACCGGCCTTCTTCGCCTCGCGCGTGATCGAGGACCAGGCCTCGCTTCCCCAGGTCCGCGCCGCGGCGGCCCATTCGCGTCCCCTCCGCACCATCGGGCCGGCCTCGGCGGGGATCTCGCCGGCCGGGATCCGATCGCGACCGGGGTGCATCTCCACGGTGAGGAAGGCCGCCGCCACCGCGAGCACGGTGGCGATCAGCGCGAGCCCGCCGAGCACGCCGCTGTCGGACATCTCGACGGCCAGGTACCGCGTGGCCAGAAGCAGCCCGGAGAAGGCCGCGGTGCCGAAGACGACCACCGCGAGCCGGTGACGCGACCAGCCCAGTTCGGGGCGGGTGAGCGCCGTCTCGAGCGTGAGGGTGAAGATCGCTCCGGCGAGGACGTCGATCGCGTAGTGGAAGCCGAAGCCGAGGGTCGCGCCGGTGGTGCAGATCAACCAGAACGTGCCGAACACCTTCGACAGCACCGGACCCCGCCATCCGTGCAGGAAGATGCACATCGCCCATGCGGTGTGCAGGCTCGGCATGCAGTTCCGTGCCACGCTCTGGTTGTAGTAGTGCGCCGCGGGATCGCCGATCACCGGCAACTGCTGCGGCCACACGTCCTGCCAGTCCGCGCCCAGCAGCTCATGACCGAAGGCGTAGGTGGGGCCGACGACGGGGAACAGGAAGTAGATCACCGGACCGATCAGCCCGATCAGCAGGAAGGTCCGCACGATGTGATGCCGCGGGAAGCCGTCGCGGGCGCTGTTGCGGAGTTGGAAGAAGGCGATCACCGCCGCGGCCACCGGCAGGTACACGTAGACCTTGCTGAGGACCTCGGTGAGCCACGGGGTGCCGGAGACCACCGAGCCGATCGCCCACGACGGGCTGCCGAGGGCCCGGTCGGCGAGTTCGACGTATTCGTCGAGCACGTTCGGGTTGGCCCGGCTCGACAGCACCAGCCACACGTCGCCGACGCGACCCATCACGATCAACAGCAGCCCGAGGCCCACCGCCTTGAGAGTTCCGGCCCGCTCGCGCCCGCGCAGTCGCCATCCCGCGAAGGCGGCCGTGCCGATCAACGCGAACAGGATGCCGTTCCCGACGGTCGGGGCGTTGCCGACGATCAGACGCTGCGTGTTCCAGGCGAGTTCGAGTGCGACGGCCGCGCCCACCACGGGCAGTCGCATCCGCGACGGCATGCACACGAGCGCGAGCAGCATGCCCGCGATCTTGATCTCACCGATCTGCGGCCGTCCCACCAGATCGGTGGCGAGGAGATCCAGCGGTCCGCGCAGGTGGTTCAGCCGAGCGACGACCTCGATCAGGATGACGAACCCGACCAGGATTCCGACGATGAGCGCCCAGACACGGCCCGAGAACTCGAGACGGCGCCCCGAACGCAGCTGCGCCCACATCGACCGCAAGGAATCCTCAGCAAACATTCCTTACACGTTAGTAAACGAATACTTAACAGTAGGAATCAGAGTGACGCAATCGTCATTCAACCGAACGAACGACGTGACCCGCAGCACTCAGCCGACGCGGCGTTGCCTGGCGAACTCCGCCAGGACCACACCTGCCGCGACCGAGGCGTTGAGGCTCTCCACCTCGCCCGCGATCGGGATCGACAGGATCGAGTCGCAGTTCTCGCGAACCAGACGCGACAGCCCCTTGCCCTCCGACCCGACGACGATCACCGTGGGGCCCGTGCCGTCGTAGTCGTCGAGCGAGACGTCGCCGCCCGCGTCGAGTCCGACGATCTGGGCGCCCTTCTTGGCCCAGTCGAGCAGGGTGCGGTTCAGATTCGGCGTGGCCGCCACCGGCATCCGGGCCGCAGCACCCGCGCTGGTGCGCCACGCGACGGCGGTCATCCCCGCGCTGCGCCGCTGCGGGATCACCACACCGTGTCCGCCGAACGCGGCCACACTGCGGATCACCGCACCGAGGTTGCGCGGGTCGGTGATGTTGTCGAGCGCCACCAGCAACGGCGCCTGCGGCGCGGCGAGGGCATCCGCCATGAGATCGTCCGGGTGCGCGTACTGGTACTCCGGCACCTGCAGTGCGAGCCCCTGATGCAGCCCGTTCGGCGACATCCGGTCCAGTTCCGGCTTCGCGACCTCGAGGATCGAGATCCCGCGGTCTCCCGCGGTGTGCACCGCCTCCTTGACGCGCTCGTCGGCGTCCACCGTCGTCATCACATACAGCGCGGTGGCGGGCACCCCGGCACGCAGACATTCGACGACCGGGTTGCGGCCCACGACGTACTCGGGACCGCCGTCCTCGGACTTGCGGTGATTGCGACGCCCCGCGGCCTTGGCCGCGGCCTTCGCCTTCTTGTGAGCGGGGTGGTAGGTGCGGTCGACGGCCTTCGGAGTGGCTCCGCGGCCTTCGAGACCGCGCCGGCGCTGCCCGCCGGATCCGACGACCTGGCCCTTCTTGCTTCCGGCCTTCCTGGTCGCCCCGCGACGCTGTGAGTTTCCGGCCATCAGTGTTCCTTCGATTTGAGCGCCCACTGGGCGCCGTCGGGGGTGTCGGTCACTTCGATGCCGGCTGCGGCGAGCCGGTCGCGGACCTCGTCCGCGGTGGTCCAGTCCTTGGCGGCGCGGGCCTGCGCCCGCCGCTCCAATTCTGCCTTGACGAGCACGTCGAGCGCAGCGTGAGCGTCGTCATCGACGCCCTCGGCGGCCCAGTGCGGGTCGAGCGGATCGGTCCCGAGGACCGCGGTCATGGCCCTCACCTGCGCCGCGATCTGCCTCGCGCGGCCACCGTCGCCCGACTCCAGGGCGGTGTTGCCCTCGCGGACGGCGTTGTGCACGGCCGCGAGCGCGGCCGGAACCCCGAGGTCGTCGTCGAGGGCGGCGGCGAAGTCGTCGTTCACCTCGCCGACCTCGACGTCGCCGACGCGTTCGGCGACGCGATGCACGAACGACTCGATACGCCGATAGCCGGCCGCGGCCTCGGCCAGCGCGCCGTCGGAGTACTCGAGCATGGACCGGTAGTGCGCGCTCCCGAGGTAGTAGCGCAGTTCCACGGCCCGGGCCCGCTCCAGCATCGCCGGGATGGCGACCACGTTGCCGAGCGATTTGCTCATCTTCTCGCCGCTCATCGTGACCCAGCCGTTGTGCAGCCAGTACCGAGCGAAGCCGTCGCCGGCACCGTGGCTCTGAGCGATCTCGTTCTCGTGATGCGGAAAGATCAAATCCATTCCGCCGCAATGAATGTCGAACTCGGCACCGAGCAGCGAGGTCGCCATCGCCGAGCACTCGAGGTGCCAGCCGGGACGCCCGTCGCCCCACGGCGTCGGCCACGACGGCTCCCCGGGCTTGGTGGCCTTCCACAGCGTGAAGTCACGGGGATCGCGCTTGCCGGTGCCCGCGCTCTCACCCTGGTGTACGTCCTCGAGCCGGTGGCCGGAGAGGCTTCCGTAGTCGGGCAGACTGCGCACGTCGAAGTAGACGTTGCCGTCGGCGGCGTACGCGTGACCGCGCTCGATGAGACGCTCCATGTACTGCACCATCTGGGTGATGAAGCCCGTGGCACGCGGCTCCGCCGAGGGCGGCAGCACACCGAGGGCGTCGTAGGCCCGGGTGAACTCCCTCTCGTGCGTGGCCGCCCATTCCCACCACGGACGGCCCGCTTCGGCGGCCTTGTTCAAGATCTTGTCGTCGATGTCGGTGACGTTGCGGACGAAGAGCACATCCAACCCGCGGTAGGCGAGCCACCGCCGCAGCACGTCGAACGCGATGCCGCTCCGGACGTGACCGATGTGGGGAACGCCCTGAACCGTCGCACCGCACAGGTACACCGATGCCGTTCCGGGACGAAGGGGAACGAAGTCGCGAACCTCGCGGGCAGCCGAGTCGTAGAGGCGTAGAGTCACGGCCTGCGATTCTACTTGAGGGCCAGCAGTGCGGTGGCCACCGCCGCGATGCCCTCGCCGCGTCCCGTCAGACCCAGTCCGTCGCTGGTGGTGCCGGAGACCGAGACCGGTGCCCCCAGCAGATCGGACAGCACCCGCTGGGCCTCCGCACGACGCGGCCCGACCTTCGGCCGCTCCCCGATGATCTGCACCGAGGCGTTCACCGGAGCGAAGCCCGCCTCGTCGAGAAGGCCGCGGACGTGGCCGAGCATCGCCGCGCCGGTGACCCCGGACCACTCCGGTCGCCCCACGCCGAAGACCGCGCCGACATCGCCCAGCCCGGCGGCCGAGAGCAGTGCGTCGCAGAGTGCGTGAACGCCGACGTCGCCGTCGGAGTGCCCCGAGCAGCCGTCGGCGTCGTCGAAGAGCAGCCCCAGCATCCAGCAGGGTCGGCCGGCCTCGATCGGGTGGACGTCGGTCCCGACGCCGACGCGCATGTCCATCGCAGACACTCAGTGCTCCTGTGCGGTGATGAGCCTGGCCAGTGCCAGGTCGAACTGGGTGGTCACCTTGAACGCCATCGCGTCGCCCGGGATCACTCGAACCGGGACGCCCAGGGCTTCGACCAGTCCGGCGTCGTCGGTGGCGTCTGCCTGTGCGTCGTGCGCCCGGCGCAGCACCTGTGCGGTGAAACCCTGCGGGGTCTGCACGGCACGCAGCTCCGACCGGTCGGGAGTTTCCCGCACCAAGCCGTGGACGTCGACCCGTTTGAGCGTGTCGGCGACCGCGATTCCCGGGACCACCGCGTCGGCGCCGCCCCGGAGCGCGGTGACCACCGAGGCGAAGAGTGCCGGCGGGGTGAGAGCCCGGGCCGCATCGTGCACCAGGATCAGTTCCGCGTCGGGCACGGCCGCCAGACCGGCCCGGACCGAATCGCTCCGCTCGGCTCCGCCCGGCACCACGACGGCGTCCGGGACGAGCGCCGCCGCGCGGTCGAGCAGTTCCGGAGGTGCGGCCACGACGATGACGTCGACGACGCCGGACCTGCGTGCCGCCGAGGCGCTCAGCTCGAGCAGCGTGACGCCGTCGAGCTCGACGAACGCCTTCGGCACGGTCTCACCGAGACGTGTACCTCTTCCCGCTGCCGGGATCAGTGCGGCTACCGGGCCACTGCCTGCTGTCAGGACGCCGCAGCCAGGATCTCGTCGAGCATGCTGTCGGCCTTGGCGTCGTTGGTGTGCTGTGCGAGCGAGAGCTCGTCGACCAGCACGCGCCGGGCCCGGGTCAGCATGCGCTTCTCGCCTGCCGACAGACCGCGGTCCTGCTCGCGGCGCCACAGATCGCGGACGATCTCGGCCACCTTGATGATGTCGCCGGAGATCAGCTTCTCCTGATTGGCTTTGAATCGGCGGGCCCAGTTGGTGGGCTCCTCCGTGTGCGGTGCGCGCAGCACCTGAAAGACCTGATCCAGACCCTCCTGGCCGACCACGTCGCGCACACCGACGTAATCGAGCTTGCTGGACGGGATCTGAACTGTCATGTCACCGTCGGCAACCTTCAGGACCAGGTACTCGATCTCTTCACCCTTGATGGTCCGAATGACGATGTCTTCGACTCGAGCAGCACCGTGATGGGGGTATACAACGGTGTCGCCAACTTTGAAATTCAATGTCCACTGCCCCTTTCGAATGTAACCAGTCTAACACGCGAGGGCCGACAGCCTTCTCCAACGGTGCAGGTCAACCGAGGTGCAAGCAGGTGAACGACGGTATTTGCGCCCCGCCTGCCACCTTCGGGAAGCACAGTTGCACGCCTGAACCGAACGGCCCGGCGCTAATATCATCGGGACAATCTGGCGACCCGGGCGAACTTTTCCCGGCCTCGCCAACTACGCTGCGTAGTGAGAGTTCGCATCACCGGCGGACAACGCGACGACCACCCCGGAGGAAATGGTGTCAGTGCTCAATCGGTCCACCCGCCGTCTGGCCTCGGCCGCCGCAGTCGGCGCGCTCGGCATCGCGATCGCCCTCGGCACCACGGCCTGCGGTGCGGGAAAGATCTCGCAGACCGCGAATCAGGAGCCGGCCGTCAACGGCGCGAGCGGATCCATCACTCTGACCCCGTCCGAGTACGACGGCCAGGAGATGTCGAACGGATCGATCGCGATCCGCAATGCGCATGTGCTGTACCCGGTCTCGAAGGCCGACCAGATCTTCGGCGACGGCGGACCGTTCGCCCTCGCGTTCAACATCGCCAACGACAGCCCCACTCGCGTGGTCAAGCTGCAGAGCGTCTCGGCGAAGACCGGCAACATCAAGCTGACGCCGCCGACATCGACCTCCGGCGGCGACCCCGCCTCCATCGCCCCCGGAAAGGCCCTGCTGGCCGGACAGCCGTCCGGCTCGGATCCGGATCTGGCCGCCGGAGCGGACAGCCGCTGGACGGTGGAGCTCACCAACGCCGGCGACACCGTCGCCGCCGGTCTGACCGTCCCGATCACCTTCAACTTCGCCGTCTACGACCTGGGCGGCAAGCAGGTCGAGACCGTGTCGACCACCGTCGACACCCCGGTCGACGGCGGCACGCTCAACGAGCGCCAGGACGTCGTCCGCGACGTGCAGGGCGAGAGCGAGCACTGAGCCGCACCGAACTCCTCACAGCGGCGCCCCGGTCACTCGACCCGGGGCGCCGCTCTTGTCGTACTGGTCGCCTACAGTGTCTGCGTGGCCGGACGGACCGGGTGACGAGCGCGTCGGCGGACAGGGGAAGACATGGCTAAGACCCGATCGGTGTTCCGCTGCTCCGCATGCGGTCACCAGGTGGCGAAGTGGTTCGGCAGATGCCCCGAGTGCGGCGAATGGGGAACCATCGCCGAATCGGCGCCGGCGGCCGCCGCCGCACGCACCGGCACCACGTCGGTGGCACCGTCCAGTCCGGCCGTCCGCATCACCGAGGTGGTCTCCGGAGCGGTGGGCTCATGCCCCACCGGCATCGCCGAGTTCGACCGCGTGCTCGGCCGCGGAGTGGTCCCCGGTTCGGTGATCCTGCTCGCGGGCGAGCCCGGGGTCGGCAAATCGACACTCCTGCTCGAAACCGTGAAACACTGGGCGGCGCAAGGCAAGACGGCACTGTACGTCACCGGGGAGGAGTCGGCCGGCCAGGTCCGGCTTCGCGCCGAACGCACCGACGCGGTGCACGAGAACATCTACCTGGCGTCGGAGACCGACCTCGCGACGGTGCTCGGACACGTCGAGGCGGTGGCGCCCACCCTGCTGATCGTCGACTCCGTGCAGACGATGGTCGCGACGGGCACCGACGGCGTCACCGGCGGTGTCACGCAGATCCGGGCGGTCACCACCGCACTGGTCTCGCTCGCCAAGACGAGCGGAATCGCCGTGATCCTGGTCGGTCACGTCACCAAGGACGGCACCGTGGCCGGTCCCCGCTCACTGGAGCATCTGGTGGACGTGGTGCTGGCCTTCGAAGGCGACCGCCACTCGTCGCTGCGGATGATCCGGGGCATCAAGAACCGATTCGGCCCCTCCGACGAAGTCGGCTGCTTCGAGCAGCGGTCCGACGGCATCCATCAGGTCAGCGACCCGTCGGGCATCTTCGTACACCACCACGAGTCCGATGTCGCGGGCAGTGCCGCCCTGGTCGCGATGGACGGCCGCCGCGCCCTCGTCGGCCAGATCCAGGCGCTGCTCAACGACACCCAGATGACCTCGCCCAGGCGCGCGGTCTCCGGTCTGGACTCGGCGCGTGTGGCGATGATGCTCGCCGTCGCCGAGAAGCACGCAGGCATCAAGGCCAGCACCAAGGAGGTCTACGCCTCCACCGTCGGCGGGATGAAAGTCACCGAGCCGGCCGCCGACCTGGCGATCTTCCTGGCGCTCTACTCGTCGCACCACAACGTCGCGGTACCGTCGTCGACCGTCGCGATCGGCGAGGTCGGCCTCGCCGGCGAGGTCCGCCGTGTGTCGTCGGTGGGCCGCCGCGTCGCCGAGGCCAAACGGCTCGGGTTCGGGCACGCGATCATTCCCGCCGGAACGCAGGACGAGGATCTGCCGCGCGGAATCCGCATCAGCCGGGTCAACAACCTCCTGGAGGCACAGTCGGCGGCGACGGCGCGGTCGGACTACGCTCAGGCCCCGTTCTGATGCCCTGAGGGATGCACCGCGCGATCGCGGTATCCGGCGAAGTGCTTCTCGAGATCGATGGCGATGAACAGCCCGTGCGCCGCGGCTACGGGCTCCTGGGGATCGCCGAGATGGGCGACCGCGCGCGTGTAGACCTTTCGGCGCACGCCCCCGAGGATCTCACCGGTGAACTGCACGGTGGAGCCCAGCGGAATCGGCTTGGCGTAGTCGATCTCCAGGTGCCCGGTCACCACCGGCATGCGGAGCAGCAGCGGCGAGGTTCCCATCACCTCGTCGAAGGCGGTGGAGAGGAGTCCGCCGTGGATCACGCCGGGACCGCCCTGCATCCAGTCCTCCACCTTCATCGATGCAGACACCGTGAGCCCCTCGCCCGCGATCACGTCGATTCGCAGGCCCACCGGCGCGTCGGCGCCGCATCCGAAACACATGCTGTGATGCAGGTTGATTCGACGGCCGGGCGACGTCGCCTTCGGGTCGCGGGACAGTGGCTCGATGTCTGCGGGCAGCACGAATGAGGTCTTCACGTACCGCTACCCTAGTTCAGGTGACCGACACCGTTATCCCCGAGTCCAGCCGCGCCGAGCAGATCCGTTCCGCGCTCCGCCGCGTGGCTCCGGGGACCGGGCTTCGCGACGGACTCGAACGCATCCTCCGCGGCGGCACCGGCGCGCTGATCGTCCTCGGATACGACGACGACACCGAGCGGCTCTGCGACGGCGGTTTCCACCTCGACATCGAGTTCGCCCCCACCCGTCTGCGCGAACTGTCGAAGATGGACGGCGCCGTGGTGCTCTCCGACGACGGCAAACGGATCGTGCGCGCCAACGTCCAGCTGATGCCCGATCCCACCATCCCCACTGAAGAGTCGGGCACACGGCACCGCGCCGCCGAGCGGACCGCCATCCAGACCGGGGTCCCGGTGATCTCGGTGAGTGCGTCGATGTCGATCGTGAGCGTGTACGTGGGCGGACAGCGTCGCGTCGTCGAGAACCCGGACGCCATCCTCTCGCGCGCCAACGTCGCGCTCACCACGCTCGAACGCTACAAGTCTCGCCTCGACGAGGTCAGCAGCCAGCTCTCGCGCGCGGAGATCGAGGACTACGTGCTGCTGCGCGATGCGATGAGTGCCGCCCAGCGGATGGAGATGGTCCGACGCGTCTCGGTCGAGATCGACGAGTACGTCCTCGAACTCGGAGTCAACGGCAGGCAGGTGTCGCTGCAGTTGGAGGAGTTGATCAACGACAACGACACGATGCGCGAACTGCTGGTGCGCGACTACCACGCGAGCCCGGAGCCGGCCAGCACCGAACAGGTGCGCCAGATTCTCGAAGCGGTGGAGTCGCTCTCGGACGCCGATCTGCTCGATCTGACGATGGTGGCCGGGGCCTTCGGCTACCCGACCTCGCTCGAGGCCCAGGACACCGCGATGAGCCCCCGCGGCTACCGTCTGCTGGCCCGCATCTCCCGCCTGCAGTTCGGCCACATCGACCGGCTCGTCCGTCATTTCGGCACCCTGCAGTCGCTGCTCGCGAGCAGCGCAGCCGATCTTCAGTCGGTCGAGGGCATCGGGAGCATCTGGGCCCGGCACATCCGGGAGGGGCTCTCGCGGCTCGCCGAGAGCAGCCTCGAACGGTTCGACTGACGTCGGATCGCTACTGCTGTGCGGGTGCCTGCGCCGGAGCGACGAAGTTGAACGTGATCGGCGCCGACTCGCGCTCGGCCAGCTTCGCGGTGGCCTGGTAGCCGCCCGCCGCCACCTGGACGCGCTTCTTGGTGCATCCGGGATTGCTGGTGGTGCCCGACCAGGTGATGGTGTCGGTGACCTGCTGGCCCGGCGCAAGAACCTGGATGTTCACGCCCTTGTCCGGCGCGCAGTCCTGCGCCGACCACAGCGTCCGGCTTCCGTCCAGCGTGCGGACGATGACGTTCTGGGCGGCCTTGCCCACGTCGCGCGAACAGGCGGCGAGTCCGCCGTTGGTGGTGACGATCGTGAAGACCGGCTGGTCGCCGACGGTGTATGTGGGCTTGTCCGTGTAGAGCACCACCGACAGGCTCTGGTCGGAGCATCCGGGAGCACCGGCATCCGCGGCGGGTGCGTCGGACTGCTGCGCAGGCGCGGGGGCGGGAGCCGAGGGCGTGGCACTCGGATCGCCGCCCTGACCGTGCTCGCCTCCGCCGCTGGGCGCCTCACTGCTCGGCGGGGCGCTCTGCACTGCGGTCGAAGGCGCCGCGGGCTCGGTCGAGGACTTCGCCGCGGCGTTCTTCGAGTCGGGGGTGCTGTCGGAACCGCCGCTGAGCCAGACGATCAGGAGGATGACCACAACGATCGCGACGACCGCCCCGACGCCGGCGACGAGGCGCCGGCGCCAATACACCTCGGGCGGCAGTGGTCCTTGCGGTTCAATCACGCCCTCAACGGTATCGCCGCTCCCCTGTCAAGAGCAGCGAGGCCGTCCGGCGTGTCGTCGATTCCGCCGACCGAGGGCTCACTCGCCGATGTCGCCGATCACCTCGACCATCTCGACCTGACCGTCTTCGAGACGGTACGTGAGGCCGACGACGGCGAGCGTCCCCTTCTCGACCCGGTCGGCGATGATCTGGCTGCGGTCCATCAGCAGATGCACAGTCTCCTTCACGTGCCTGCCGATGAACCCGTAGTAGTCGTCGATGCCCTCGGCGCGTCCGGCCAGAATGCTCGGCATCACCTTCTCTACGATCGTCCGCACGTAGCCGTTCGGGAGGGTGTTGTTGTCGAGGGACTCGAGCGTCGAGCCGACGGCACCGCAGCTGCTGTGGCCGAGCACCACGATCAGCGGAACATTCAGAACGTCGGGGCCGAACTCGATGGTTCCGAGAACCGCTTCGTCGAGCACATGGCCGGCGGTGCGGACCACGAACATGTCGCCGAGCCCCTGGTCGAAGATGATCTCCGCGGCCAGGCGCGAGTCGCCGCAGCCGAACAGAACCACGTGCGGCTTCTGGCCGGAGACCAGAGCGGCCCGCTGGTCGCTACTCTGGTTCGGATGAATCGACCCCCCACCGACGAAACGCTCGTTGCCTTCTTTGATGACCTGCCATGCTTGCGCGGGGGTTAAGTTCTCCATGAGCGCAAGTATGCCACCGCGCGATGTACTCGATTGGTTCACCCGTGCCCGTCGACCGCTGCCGTGGCGCGAACCGGGCATACCCGGCTGGCACATCCTGATCAGCGAGATCATGCTCCAGCAGACTCCAGTCGCGCGCGTCCTCGAGCCCTGGCAGGAATGGGTGCGGCGGTGGCCGGTTCCGTCCGCGATGGCCGCCGAGACCACCGGAGAAGTGGTCCGCGCGTGGGGCCGGCTGGGGTATCCCCGGCGCGCGATGCGGCTCCACGAATGCGCGGGCGTCCTGGCCGCCGAGCACGGCGACGTGGTCCCCGACGACGTCGACACCCTGCTCGCGCTGCCGGGGATCGGCGACTACACGGCCCGCGCCGTCGCGTGCTTCGCCTACGGCCGATCGGTCCCGGTGGTCGACACCAACGTGCGCAGGGTGATAGCCCGCGCGGTGCACGGCCGGGCGCAGGCCGGAAATCCCGCCAAGCGCGATCTGGCGGAGGCCGCGGCACTGTTGCCCGACGACGGCACCGCGCCGACGTTCTCGGCCGCGGTGATGGAGCTCGGGGCGCTCGTGTGCACTGCGCGCAACCCGCGGTGCGAGGAATGCCCCCTGCTCGGCAGCTGCCGCTGGGTGGCGCGCGGACGACCCGCCCACGACGGTCCCCCGCGTCGCACCCAGAAGTTCGAGGGCACCGACCGCCAGGCCCGCGGACGGCTCCTCGATGTGCTGCGCAGCGGTCGCGGCCCCGTCGAACGAGCCCACCTCGACCTCGCGTGGACCGCCGACCCCGCCCAGCGCGACCGCGCGCTCGACTCACTGCTCGTCGACGGGCTCATCGAGGTCAACGACGACGGATTGTTCTGCCTAGCCGGCGAGGCCTGACAGGAAGGCCTCCACCGCGCCCCGGTACACGCCGGGGCGGTCGTCGTGAACCAGGTGCCCGGCGCCGGGAACTCGCAGATAGGCCGACTGCGGGTACCGCGCCTGACCGCCGCGGACGGCCATGTCTGCCATCTGTCCGGGCGGCGTCACGGAGCGCTCCGCCTCCACCAGCAGCGCGGGCACGTCGACCGCCTCCCACTGCGCCCAGAAGTCTCTGGTGCCCCACTCCTCGGCTATCGCCGCCCAGACGGGGATGCTGCCGTGGAGGCGACCGTCGTCGAAGGCCTCGTAGAAGTACCGGCCGGCGACGTCTCCGAACATCGCGACCGCCTCGTCGAGCCCGGCGAATCGTTCGGGCCAGCTGTCGAACCACGGGGCCCAGTCGTCGGTGGTGCGGCCGCGGAAATCCGGCGCCATGTCCTCGACCACGATCGCGCTCACCAGTTCGGGGAACTCGGCTGCCGCGCACCACGCGTGCAGCCCGCCCATCGAGTGACCCACGAGTACCGCGGGTCCGCGGTCGATCCAGGTGATCACCTCTCCGACGTCCGCGACGAACCGCTCGGTGGCGATGTCCTCGGGCGCGGGCGGGCGCGAATCGTCGAACCGGCCCTGATGGTAGGCGGCGTCGAAGGTGAACACTCGTCCGTAGCGGCGCAGCCAGGGAATCTGACGGCTCCAGGTGCGTCCGCGGCCCATCAGTCCGTGCAGCAGAACGATCGCCCCGAGCCCGCCCTCGTCCCTGTCGAGGCCGCCGTAGTCCAGGAGTCCATTCACGACTCTCGACCCTAATCCGGCGGGCGGTTCGTCAGTAGGCTGGACGGCATGGCAATAGTGAAGATCAACGCGATCAAGATTCCCGAAGGCGCCGGCCCCGAACTGGAGAAGCGCTTCGCCGCGCGTGCGGGAGTGGTGGACGAGGCCGAGGGATTCCTCGGTTTCCAGCTGCTGCGTCCGGTCAAGGGCGAGGACCGGTACTTCGTCGTCACGCATTGGAAGGACGACGCGAGCTACCAGGCGTGGGCCGGTGGCGATGCCCGCGCCGCGCACAAGAGCGACCGCAAACCCGTCGCCACCGGAGCCGACCTCCTCGAGTTCGAGGTCGTGATCGACGTCGAGCCGAAGTCCTGACGGATCATCACGCACACGTCTTTCGCACCAAGACGCTGGCAGTGATTTAGAACGTGTTCTAGTATCGAGGAAATAAGGTTTCCCGATACTAGGAGCACGTATGACCGAGCCCATCGAGACCACCCAGCTCTACATCGGCGGGAAGTGGGTCGCACCGCATTCCTCGCAGATTCTCGAGGTGTTCTCGCCCGCCACCGGCGAGAAGGTGGGCTCGGTCCCGCTGGCCGACGAGGTCGACGTCGACAACGCCGTCCGCGCCGCCCGCGAAGCGTTCGACTCCGGCGTGTGGCGCAACACGCCGCCGGCCCAGCGAGCTGCGGTGATCCGTCGGGCAGCGGAGTTGATCAACGAGCGCGGCGGCGAGATCGGCGCCCTCGTCTCGGCCGAGATGGGTGCCACGCCCGGCGACGTCGCGACCCTGCAGCAGCTGGCCGGGACCGGGGTCCTGAACGCCTATGCGGACGCCGCCGACGCATACGAATGGGAGGAGAAGCGGAGCGGCCTGTTCGGCGAGAGCCTCGTGGTCCGCGAGCCCGTCGGGGTGGTCGGTGCGATCATCGCGTGGAACGTCCCGCTGTTCCTTTTCTGCAACAAGTTCGGCCCCGCTCTGGCGGCCGGCTGCTCCATCGTGCTCAAGCCCGCCCCCGAGACACCGCTGAACGCGAATCTCCTGGCGGAGATCTTCACCGAGGCGGGCATTCCGGAGGGCGTGATCTCCGTGGTACCCGGCGGCATCGAGACCGGCCAGGCGCTCGTCGATCACCCCGACGTCGACAAGATCACGTTCACCGGCTCCACCGCGGCGGGCCGCGCCATCGCCGCACGCTGCGGTGACCAGCTCAAGCGCTGCTCGCTGGAACTTGGCGGCAAGTCCGCGGCCATCGTCCTCGAAGACGCCGACATCGCCGCCAGCGCGCCGATGCTCGTCTTCTCGGGCATCCTGAACTCCGGTCAGGCCTGCGTCGCACAGACGCGCGTGCTGGTCCCCCGCAGCAAGCACGACGAGGTGGTCGACGCGATGGTCGCGGTTGCCGCCACCTTCACTCCGGGACTGCCCGACGACCCGGAGACGAAGGTCGGCCCGATCATCAACGACAAGCAGCACGCCAAGGTCACCGGCTACATCGCCAAGGGCAAGTCGGAGGGGGCCACCGCCGTTCTCGAGGTGCCCGCACCGGAGATCGGCACCGGCAACTTCGTCGGTCCCACCATCTTCACCGGCGTCACCAACGACATGACGATCGCCCGCGAAGAGATCTTCGGTCCGGTGATCAGCGTGATCGCCTACGACGATCTCGACGAGGCCATCGCCATCGCCAACGACTCCGACTACGGCCTCGCGGGCTCGGTCTGGACCACCGACATCGACAAGGGTGTCGAGGTCGCCAAGCAGATCCGCACCGGAACGATGGGCATCAACTGGTACGCGATCGACCCGTCGTCGCCCTTCGGCGGCTACAAGAAGTCCGGCATCGGCCGAGAGAACGGCCGCGAAGGACTCGAGAGCTACCTCGAGCACAAGGCCATCCTCATGCCGATGGGTTACACCTCGTAGCGCTCCCTCCCAAGAGCCGGCGCCCGCCTCCGAATCACCCCGGAGGCGGGCGCCATTTCATTCAGCGCCTGCGGCTCACACCCCGGCGAACGCCCGGACAGTCCGCTCCGCCACAGCCGCGACGTACGCGGCATCGGCGACGTCGTCAGTCATCAGGATCCGGAAGTAGAGCGGACTCGCGGCGGTCTCCAGAAACTCCCGCACATCGGTAGTCGACGGGAGTTCCCCTCGAGCGACAGCGCGCTCGACGATGACACCGCTGCGCAGGAACCGCTCATCCCAGAAGGCGGCGCGAGCGCGGCGTACGTCGTCCTCTGCCACGTCCACCATCACCGCCGCCTCCACGACCGCGCGAATCGCGCGGTCCCCCAGCGCCTCGACGATGCCCGACAGGAGCAGTTCGAGGTCGCCTCGCAACGAGCCGGTGTCGGGCGTCGCGACGTTCGTGCGAGCGAACCGAGTCAGGATGTCGCCGATGAGTGCCGCTTTCGTCGACCATCGGCGGTAGACGGTCGTCTTGTTGACACCAGCGCGATCCGCCACGTCGGTGAGTTGCAGTCCCGCGTACCCGACTTCCGCGAGGATCTCGAGCGTCGCCTGGTGAACCGCTGCGACCACCCGGGCGGAACGACCGCCCGGACGTCGACGTTCGGATACCGCATCGCCGGTCATCTCCGCTCAGTCCCTTTCATCGCCGCACTCGTCGAACCCAGACAAACGCAACTCTAGTTGCTTTAGACTCCAGTGGCGACCGACGGACGGAGCTTTCGAGTGAACGAGAACGATGTGACGATCACAGCCGTGATCGATGGCCGCAGAGTCGGCCGCGACGAAGTGCTCGCCTGGGAGGCGCGCCGGATCCCGCGAGCCTCAAGGAAACTCGGTATGAAGGCGCCCTCGGGTCCGGTCGAAGGTATGCGGCGCGCGTTCTGCGATGGCAAGTTCGAGCTGGGGGTCGATGAGATCCGGCGCCGCCTGGCCCGCGACGTCCGACTGTCGGATGCGGTCGCACGCGTCACCGGCGGGCTGTCGGGAGGCCGCAGAGCCACCAGCGTCTGTGATCTGTACGTAGAGGGCGGGGACGCTCAGGGGTTCGTGGACTGGTTCTCGGATGCGGGCCGCGACGACTATGCGTGGAGCATGGTCGTCGCGAGTCCGGACCACTTCATCATCGACAGCACTGCGGACAGCAGGCAGGAGGTGATCGAGACGACCGGTGGCAGTCCCTTCGCAACTCGGTTCTTCGTCGACTACGACGACACCTCCCGGCTGACCACCGCGCGGGATCCGGCGTTCGCACTCGAACTCGCCGGAGTCGCTCTGACCGGCGCGGATACGGCAGTCGGCGGCGTACGTCATCAGCTTCGCGACGACAGGTACAGCTTTCACCTCCGCGCGTGCGTGGAGTTCCCGAAACTCATGGCACCGCAGATGGTTAAAGAACACCGCTGGCATCTCGCGTGCGAGTTCAGCAATTGGATCGAAGGAGCCTTCTCCGCCTGACCGGCTGGACGGGCTCGAGTGAGTGCCGCGGTGGCCGGGGCGCTCGAAGACACTGGCACTGTCCGTATGGACATCGTGTCGAGCGGGCAGGCCGTACGCGGCCCAGCGGATGTCACGCGGTTTCGACTCGCTTCGCTCGCGCAACCAGCCTGGGAAGGACCACTGGACCAGCCTGGGAAGGACCCGCTCAACCAGCCTGGGAAGGACCCGCTCAACCAGCCTGGGAAGGACCCGCTCAACCAGCCTAGGACCAGCTTGGGAAAGACCTCGGGACCAGCCTGCCGAGGGCTTCAACCAGACCGGAGCCGCTCGGAAAGCGGCGCGAGGCTCAGCCCGCGGGCGTCGACTGCGGTGCCGGAGAGCTCGGGGCGCTCGGAATGGGCACGGCGTTCGACGGCGGCGTCTCGCCACCGGACTGCACGTTCTTCTGCAGACTGTCGTCGGTGAGGATGTCGATCTCGTTGATCTTCCAGTCGTCGCCCTGCTTCTCCATGCCGAAGATCAGGCGGCTCTTGTCGACCTGAACGTCCTCGGCGTTGTTCCGGGTCGACGACTGGTTGATGAACAGCAGCACCTTCGCGGTGTCGCGGGTGTTCTCCATGACGCCGGAGTCCTGAACCGTCACGACGGTCGAGACCCCCTCCTGCTTGACGCCCTCGGCCACCTTCGACTCGACGATGTGCTTCTGATAGTCCTTCTGTGCCCCGCCCGTGAGCCGGCCCATCGTGGTGTTGATGTGCGCGTCGACGGTCTTGGAGTTCCACGAGAACATGTCCACGACGTACGTCTGCGCAGCCGACAGCGCAGAGTCACGCGCCCGCTCCTGCGCGGCCGCGTTCGCGTAGACGATGCCCAGCGCGATCGTCACGCCGACGACGATCACCACGATCAATCCCAGTACCGGCAGCAGCCAGCGCTGCACTCGACTCATCACGCCACCCAATCGAAGTACGTCATCTTCAGCTCACCGTTGATGCGTGTCATGTCCACGCGGGCGCGGAATGTCGTCGACTCGCTGCTCTTCGGGTCGTTCTTCGGGTGGCCCTCCCAGCCGTACACGATGAGCACCGAGCCCTCGTCCTCGTCGGCCTTCGACACCGCGTCGGCGAGGATCGTCGTCTTGGTGACCAGGTCACCCTTGCGGACCATGTCCGCGACCTGCTTCATGTTCTCCTGGAACATCTGCTTCGCGCGGCCACTGGTCTTGTCGATCGCGTTCTTGTACATCTGGTCGGCGTTCTGCGGGTCGAGCGTGGTCATCGACACCACCATCTGCTGGGCGAAGGTGGAGTATTCGGCCCGCCACTGCCGCTGCTGCTCGATCTGGTGGTACTGGTAGCCGAACACGCCCGACAGCACCGCGCCGATCACCAGGACGAGCGACGTGAGCACCACCGCGACGATCATCAGCTTCGAGCCGTCGCCGGCCTTCTGCCGCGTGGACTTGCGCACCACACCGCGGCTGCGCCGACGCTCACGGTATCCGGCGCTGCGCTCCACCTCTTCGGGGTCGGGCTCCGGTTCCGGTTCGGCGGCCGGGGCCTCGTCGACCGGCTCGGCCGGCTGCTCGGTCTCGGTCTCCACGGCCGGTTCGGCCTCGGACTTCTTCGGCTTCTTGCGTCGTCGGCTCAGCGGACTGGAGCGGCGGACAACGTCGTCTTCGGGCGAGTTCAGGACTCCACCGTCTTCGTGATCAGGTCGTACCATTTCTGCTTCTTGCCCTGCGCCTGCTGATTCTCAGCGGTCACGTAGGTCTTTCCGTCGGGTCCGATGAATTGTCCCGTCTGCGGATCGTAGGTGGTGGCGTAGACCGCCGGCGACGGATCGTAGTCGCTCGGGGTTCCCGGCACCACGCGCCCGGCCGGCTGCTTCGGCAGGTCGGTGCCCGGCAGGCCGTTCGGGAAGGCGACGTTGTCGCGCTTGGAGGGAACGAAACCGGTCTTGCACTCCTCGGGTGTCGGAGCACGGCGGCCCGGATACTCGACGCACGGGAAGTTGCGTGCGCCTCGGACCGCGGCCTGAGCGTCTTGCGGAAGCCGGCAGAGCAGGCCCGGCGGCAGGTCGCGGGCATCCTGCTCTGACGGGAAACGCCATTGGTCGGTCGGCATGAACCCGACAGTACAGGTCGGCGGATCCTGGAAGCCGAGCGTGAAGTTCACGTTGGGACCGTGCCGGTTGGAGCCGGAGTTGATCGCGGTGATCAGCGCGGAGAGCACGCGCGGATACAACACGATCGTCTGCCGCAGATTCGGCAGATACACCGCCTGCGTGTGCGCGGCCACCGACAGATTCGAGATCGCCAGCGGGAACGAGTCACTCATGTCCTCGAACAGTTTCTGCGCCTGCGACGCCACACCGGGACCCTTGGCGAGGATGTCGGTGATGTCGGGGCGGCTGGCGCGGAGCTGATCGGTCACCTTCGTCAGATCCTTGGTCCACGAGCGGATCTGGTCGGCGGTGCGGTTCTGGGTCGCCAGTATCGGCCCGGCCTGGTCGACCAGATCGATGGTGGCGTCCACGTTCTTGTTCAACGCGCCGACGAAGAGCACCATCGAGTCCATCAATCGCTGAAGATCCTCACCGGTGCCGTTGAACGCGGTGAAAGCCTCGTCCATCACCGAGCGGAGCTTGGTGTCGCTGACCTGGTTGAGCAGCGCGTCGGCTTGGTCGAGCATCGAGGAGATCTCCACCGGGACATCGCTGCTCGTGACCGTCGCCCCGTTGCCCAGGTTGTCGCTCGACGGGTTCTTGGGCGGCTCGAAGTTGACGAACTGCTCGCCGACCGCGGAGACGCTGCGGACCGAGGCCGCGGAGTTCGCGGGGATGTCGGTGCCGGAGTCGATCGTCAGCGTCGCCGAGACGCCCGTCGGCGTCAGACGGACGCCGGTGACCTTGCCGACGTCCACGCCGCGGTAGCTGACGTTGGCGTTCTCGTAGAGGCCACCGGTCGACGGCAGTTCCAGCGTCATCGTGTAGGTGCCGATCCCGAACATCTGCGGGAGCCGGATGTAAAACACCGCCATCGCGACCATCGAGATGACCGTGACGATGCTGAAGATGATCAGCTGCACACGGACGAAATGCGTGATCTTCATCAGTTGCCGCCCTGGATCTTCGGAAGCAGGTCGAGCGGCGAGGGATTCGCCGGATTCTGCTGCTTACGCTCTGTCGGTCCCTTCTTCAAGGGCGCCGAGTACGGATTCGCACCCTGCTTGGCCCCACCCGCCGGCTTGCCGACGACGGTCTCCGGCCCGGCCGCGGTCACCGAGGCGACCATCGTCTTGCCCAGTCGGTTCCAGGTCAGGTCGAGCACGAGATCGGAGTTGACGTAGTCGCCCTTCACGATCGTCGGAATCAGATCCTCGACGAACGGGAAGGTCAGCAGGATCCGCAGTGAGTTGGTGAGCGCCGGACCCGTCATCGACAGCTGATCGAGCAACTCGCGCACATTCGGCACGATCGTCTTGATGTCGTCGCTGTTCTCGCGGAGCACCTCGTTGGCGGTGGCCGAGAGCTTGCCGACCCCGTCCATCGCGCTGGTCAGATTCTTGCGCTGATCCACGAGCAGTTGCAGAATCCTCGGGCCGCTCTCCAGCGCACGCTGGACGGTCGGCGTCTGGCGGTTGATCGTCTCCGCCAGCCGATCGAGGCCGGACATGGCGTCGATGATGTTGTCCGTCTGCGTGTTCAAGTCGGAGACCAGGGTGTTCAGCCGCGGGATGAGGCTCTTGAGCGTCCCCTCGTTACCTCCGACGATCTGGTCCAATTCGTGGACCACGTCGCCCATCTGCGACAGTCCGCCGCCGTTGAGGACCACCGACAGCGAGCTCAGCACCTGTTCGGTGGTCGGATACATGCACGGATCGACCGTCTGCGCCGAGGTGATGTCGGGGATCTTCTTGGGATCGGTCTGGGCCAGGTTCTGCTGCTCCGGGCAGTTCGGCAGCGCCAACGAGCCACCTTCACGGAGATACTGCCCGCTCGGGTGGTCGGGCGGAACGATCGCGATGTGCGACGAGCCGAGCACGCTGGTCATCCCGATCATCGCGTGCGAACCGACCGGCACCTTGACGTCCCCGTTCAGTCGGAGCGTCACCTTCGCGGTCCAGTCGTCGATCGTGATGTCGCCGACGCTGCCGACGGTCGCGTCGTTCATCATCACCGGCGCGTTGCGCACCAGGCCCGCGGCCGACGGGATGCGAGCGGTGATCCGGTAGGCGTCCGAACCCGTTCCCGCGGCACCGACGGCCGACACCGTGGAGATGGTGCCGCTGCTGCAGCCCGCCATGACGGGGACGACGATGAGGCCCGCACACGCCACGGCGGCGACCAACTTCTTCGACCTCATCAGCCCTCGCCTCCGAACGGCACCAGCAGCTTCCCCAGCGGATCGGGATTGGCGTTGCGGCTGGCCGCATCGCGCTCACGCACGCCGGCCTGGGCGCGCTGCTTCACGCTCTCGTTCTGGTAGGTGATCTGGTCCGGATTCGCCGTACGCCCGATCACCGGGTTCGCCATGAAGGGCGGGTAGTTGACCACGACGTCCTTCATCACCGGACCGATGATGTCGACGCACTGCTCGATGTCCTTCTCGGTGTCGCCGGGGCGAGCGGTGGACGCCATCGATCCGCACAGCAGCGTGATCAGGTTGTTGCCCATGCCGAGACCGAAGACGCCGTCGAGCGACCCGGTCAGCGGGTTGTAGATGTTGAAGAAGTTGGCGAGCTGGTTGGGTGCGGAGTGCAGCAGGCCGCGCAGTTGCTCGTCCTTGCGCTTGAGCGTGCCGGTCAGCTGCGCCAACTTGCTCATCGTGGAGGTGACGACGCCGCTGTTGGTCCCGAGGAAGCCCTCGAGCTCACCGACCGCCTCGTTCAGATTCGTCATCGCATCGCCGAGATCGTCGCTGCTGCCTTCGAGCACGCTGCTGACGCTGGCCATCCGCCCGTTGAACTGCACCAACTGCTCGTGGCTCGTCGAGAGTGCGTCGGTCAGCTTCTGCAGGCTCTTGATGGTGGCGAAGACATCGTCGCGGTTGTCCGACAGCGTGCCCATGACCGTCGACATCTGCTTGATCGAGTCGGCGATCGCCTGGCCGTTGCCCGACAGGTTCTTATCCATCACGTTGATGGCGTCGGCGGCGGTGCCCGGCTCGGCGCCGTGCGGGCCGACGGCCTTGGTGAGCTCGTCGAGTTGCTTCTTGACGTCGTCCCACTCCATCGGCACGGCCGTCCGCTCCATCGGGATGGAGTCGCCGTCCTGCAGCTTCGCGCCCTTGCCGTACACCGGAGTCAGCTGGATGAACCGGCCGGACACGAGCGACTGCGCGACGATCACGGCACGCGCATCGGCCGGGATCGGGGTGTCGTCGTCGATGCGCATCGTGACCTTGACATCGCCGCGGCGGGTCTCGATGGACGAGACCTTGCCGACATTGACGCCGATCACGCGCACCGGGTCGCCGCTGTAGAGGCCGCTCACCGACGGGAAATAGGCGGTGATGGTCCGCGTGGTCGCCTTCTGGACGCCGAGAAACACCCCGACGGCCAGCAGCGCCAGTACGACGACTCCGGCGATGATCGCCCACACTCGTTTCGAGATGCCCACGTCAGCCTCCCGTTCCGTGACGCTGGCTGGGGTTCAGGTCATTGTTGTTCTGCGGTTGCTGCGGGATGGGCGTCGGGTACTGACGCTTGGGCGAGGGACGTCCCACGTCCGGGGCGCCCGCATCCGGCCCCTGGTTCCAGTTCTTCGGGAACAGCGGGTTGCCCGAGTACTGGTAGAAGTACTTCGCCGCCTCGGGGTACTTGCGCTGCAGGACCTTCAGGAACGTGCCGAAGTAGTCGCCCCACGTCGGCAGTCCGACGAGCGAGGAGAAGTACGGTCCCGAGCTGACCGCCTCACCGAGGATGTTGGCGTACGGGCCGAGGTTGTCGATCGCCTTGCCGAAGTTCTCCTCGTTGTCGTTGAGGATGTCGAGCACGCCGTTGAACTTGTCGAGCACCGGCTTCAGCTGAGCGTTGTTGTCTTCGATGAACCCGGTGATCTCGGCGGTGACGTCCTTGGTCCCCTTGATCACCTGACGCAGCGCTTCGCGGCGGATGTTGAGCTCGCCGAGCAGTGCATTGGCGTCGATCAACATGTCGCGGATCTGGTTGCTGCGCTGACCGACGATCTGGGTCACCCCGCGGGCCTGCCGCAGCAGGTCGCTGAGCGCGTTGTCGCGATCGGCGATCGCCTTCGACAGCCGGCTCACCCCCTCGACGGCCCCGCTGACATTGGCCGGTGTCTTCGAGAACGTCTCGGTGAGGGTTTCGAGCGCCTTGTTGAGCTGATCGGTGTCGGTGGTCGCCAGGGTGGAGGTCGCATCCTCCAGAGCGTCCGACAGCGAGTACGGCGACACGGTCGAATCCACCGGGATCGACCCGCCGGGCTTGATCCGGCCGGTGCCGATCGGTGTGATCGTCAGATTGCGCCGTCCCAGGACGGTCTCGGTCTTGATCGCCGCGCGGGTGCGATCGCCCATGACGACCGTGTCGTTGAGCCGGAACCTGATCTTGGCCTTGAGTCCCTGATCGGTCTCGGCCAGGCTGATGCCCTCGACGGTGCCGACGTTGACGCCGGCCACCAGCACCACGTCCCCGGTGACCAGACCACCCGCGTCGTCGAAGTAGACGTCGTAGGTGCTGATCTGCGAGAGGTACGGCAGCCGGTCCATCTGCATGGCCATGATCACGACCATCGCGGTGATGAGTGCGCCGATGATTCCGACCTGATACTTGGGCCGCCCCGCACGGTGGAAGGGCTTGGTCTCGGCCTGAGTGACGTCGACGTCCGGATCCTGCGACTCTGCGGGCTCGGGATTCACGTTCTCACTCAACTCGCGCACCTCCCGCCCGCTCTGGTCTGATCGCCCATCGCGTCGATCGCCGTGAAGTAGTACTGGGTGTTGCCCGGACCGGGCAGCAGCAGCCGGATACGGCAGAAGTAGATCTGCAGCCAGGCCCCGTAACTGCCGAGGTTGGAGAGCATCTTGAAGTCGCCGGGCAGGCGACCGAGCAGATTGCGGATGAAGGGCTCGGCCTTGAGCGCCTGCTCGCTGGTCCGCCCGAGCGCCGACACCGTCTCCTTGAGATCCGGGCGGGTGGCGTTCATCAGGCTCGCCAATCCGGTGGTGGCCTGGCTCGCCTGGCTGATCGCCTCGCCGTACACACCGCGGTCCTGGGCGAGTCCGGAGATCAGCTTCTGCATCCGGTCCACGCTCTGGTCCAGGCCCTTGTGGTCGGCCTCGAGCGTGGAGAGCGTCTTGTTGAGGTTGTCGATGACGCTGCCGATCAGCTGGTCGCGGTCGGCGATCTTGTTCGTGAACTCCGAGGTGCTGGCCAGCAGCGTGTTCAGTCCCGCGCCCTGCCCCTGGAAAATCGCGATCAGCGAGGAGGTCAGCTGATTGACCTCATCGGGGTCCAGCGTCCGGAACAGCGGCTTGAATCCGCCGAGCAGGTTGTCGAGGTCCAGAGCGGGCTCGGTCTGCTTCAGCGGGATCTGATCGCCCGCCGACAGCGTCTGGCTCATGTCGCCGGTGCCCGGCTGCAGCTCCAGATAGCGGTCGCCGGTGAGATTCTGGTACCGGATCCGGGCCTGCACCGACTTCGGCAGCCGGTAGTTGTCGTTGACCGTGAACGTGACCTCGGCCTGGTTGTCGCGATTGAGTTTCACCGAACTCACGGCTCCGACGTCGACGCCCGCGATCTTGACGACGCTGCCGGACTTCATGGCGGAGGCGCTGGCGAAGACGGCGCTGTACTTGTCACTGCTTCCGCCCTGGTAACGGCTGAACACCAGCACCAGGCCGACGAGCACCAGGATCATGGCGAGGGCGAAGGCGCCGAGCTTGATGACGGTCGCACGGAATGCGCGTGCGCGACTATCCACGGGGGGTACCTCCGAACAGCAACTGGAAGAGCTTGCGCGACTCCACCTTCGGGGTGGTGCGCGGCTGATACGGCTGCGGCGCGTTGTCGATGACGTAGAACGGGATGTGTTCCTTGGACTGCACATCGGTCAGTCCGGCCTGGCAGGTCGGCGGGCCGTCGCCGTGGACCTCGGGCAGGTCCTGCGGGTAGCGGTACGGGTCCTGACCGGGGATCAGTCCGGCGTCGAGCAGCAGCATGCCGTTACGCCCGCCGAGCAGCGGCGTGGCGATGTCGGTGGCGTCCGACGCCGCGGTGATGAAGCACCGCAGTCCCGGCGCCTGCCTGCCGAGCAGCCGGCTGACCGGGTTGAGATCGGTCAGAGTGGAGATGAGGTTCTTCTTCGACGCCGTCAGCACGCCGTTGACGGTGTTGGTCATGCCGGTGACGTTGATGAGCAGCGCGTCGAGGTTCGCGGCGTTGTCGACCAGGGTGTTCCCGACGACGGTCGCGTTGTCGAGCACGCGCATCAAATCGGGCATCGCGTCGGCGTAGACGTTGGTGGCGCCTGCACCCTCGCGGAGCAGCCGGTTGAGCTCGGGCAGGTGCGGGTTGGTCTTGCCGAGCACGTCCGTGAGCTGGACCAGCGCGTCGCCGATCTGCTTCCCGCGTCCCGAGAGGGCCTCGTCGACGGCGCCGATGGTGACGTTGAGCTTGTCCGGCTGCAGCTCGGCGAGCACGTTGACCAACTGCTGGTACACCGTGTTCAGCTCCACGACCACGTGGTCGGCGGTGATGACCGAGCCCGCCCGCAGCTGTCCCTCCGGCCCGGACTCCGGCACCACGAGGTTCACGGCCTTGGCCCCGAAGATCGTGTTCGACTTGATGTCGGCCTTGACGTTGGCCGGAACCATGCCGATCTGGTCGGAGGCCATGTCGAGCTTGAGTTCGGCCCGGTCACCGAGGGTGGTCACCGAGGCGACGCGCCCGACCTCCACCCCGCGGAGCTTGACCTTCGCGTCGGGATTCATCACCAGTCCCGCGCGCGGCGCGAAGAGGGTGACCGTCTCGGTGCTGGCGAACCATCCGAGGAACTGCCCGGACGCCAGCGCGACGATGCCGGCGAGCACGCCGACCATGATGACGGCTGCGAGCTTCCGGGTGCGGTCGCTGTAGCCTCTGCTGTTCTTCTTCGCCATCCGTTCAGCCCGCCAGATTGAACTTGCCGTCGGCGCCGTAGATCGCGAGCGACGTCAGAAGGGTGATGACCACGACCACGACCAGCGAGGCGCGGACCGCGTTGCCGACCGCCACACCGACGCCGACCGGACCGCCGGACGCGTTGAATCCGTAGTAGGTGTGGATGAGCATGACCGCGACGGCCATGCAGATCGCCTGTACGAACGACCACAGGATGTCCGACGGGATCAGGAACGTGGAGAAGTAGTGGTCGTACACGCCGGAGGACTGGCCGTAGAGCACCACGGTCGCGAACCGGCTGGCCAGGAACGACGCCAGCGCCGCGAGGGAGTACAGCGGAATGATCGCGACCAGTCCCGCGACGATGCGCGTGCTCACCAGGTAGGGCACGGACGCGATCGCCATCACTTCCAGGGCGTCGATCTCCTCGGACACTCGCATCGCGCCGAGCTGAGCGGTGGCCCCCGCGCCGATCGTCGCCGCCAGGGCGATGCCGGCGATCACCGGGACGGCGATTCGCACGTTGATGAACGCGGAGAAGAAGCCGGTGAGGGCCTCGACGCCGATGTTCGCGAGCGAGTTGTATCCCTGGACGGCGATCGTGCCGCCGGTGAACAGGGTCAGGAAGCCGACCACGACCACCGTGCCGCCGATCATCGCGAGCGCACCGGTACCCATGGAGATCTCCGCGATGAGGCGGAGCGTCTCCTTCTTGTAGAGCCGGACGGCACGCGGAATCGAGGCGATCGCGTCCCAGTAGAAGAGGGCCTGATCACCGATCTTGTTCCAGTCCTCGCCGGCGCGCTTGAGCGCGACACGGGCAGTGAGCAGACGGGTAGTACCTGGCAGAACCATCAATTATCCCATCGTCGCCTTGAGACCGACCGCGGTGACGACCACGTTCACGACGAACAGCGCCATGAACGAGTAGACGACGGTCTCATTGACGGCGTCACCGACGCCCTTCGCTCCGCCCTTGACGTTGAGGCCGCGGTAGCAGCCCACCAGTCCGGCGAACAGGCCGAAGAGCGCGGCCTTGATCATGGAGATCACCAGTTCCCCGAGACCGGTGAGCAGCGTGAGGTTGGCGATGAAGGCGCCGGGATTCACGTCCTGCAGATATACGGAGAAGATGAAGCCGCCCGCGATGCCGATGGTGCACACCAGGCTGTTGAGCAGCAGCGCCACCCCGGTCGAGGCGATGATGCGCGGCACCACCAGCCGGTGGACGGGGTTGATGCCGAGCACCTCGAGCGCGTCGATCTCCTCACGGATGGTGCGCGCACCGAGGTCGGCACAGATCGCGGTGGCGCCGGCACCGGCGACGATGAGCACCGTGACGATCGGGCCGATCTGGGTGATCGTTCCGAGCGCGGCACCGGCGCCGGAGAGGTCCTGCGCACCGATCTCCCGGAGCAGGATGTTGAGCGTGAAGCTCACCAGCACCGTGAACGGGATCGCGACCAGCAGGGTGGGCACGAGTGAGACGCGGGCGATGGCCCACGACTGCTCGACGGTCTCACGCCACTGAAAAGGACGTCGAAAAAGCTCACGGGCGGATTCCACACCCAGGGAGACGAACTCTCCCACGCCGTTCATCGGGGCAGCGAGTCTGCTCGTCAAGGCCCCTCCTCCCGCTCCGATGCTGGCAACCTATCACGTACGAAAATTGTGCTCTGCGTTACAAGCCGAGCCGACACACTCTAAAGAGAGGTGTGCTAGTCCATCAAATCCGAGGCCGAGAATGTGCCGACCTTCTCCGGCTCGGCGAAGTACGCCGAGACGACGTCGCCGAGCGCCTCGGGCGACCACTGGTCGCCGTCCGCGGCGAAGACCTCTTGCACTTTGGGAGCGGCCATCAGACTGACCTTGGGGCCGTAGACCACGAAGACCTGTCCGGAGACATTCTGCGCCGAGGGACCGGCGAGGTAGCGGACCAGGGTCACCACATGCTCGGGCGACAGCGGGTCGACGGCGTCCTCGGGGGCTGCACCGAAGACGTCCGCGGTCATCGCCGTGCGCGCACGGGGACAGATCGCATTGGCGGTGGCGCCGTAGCGGGCCAGTGCGCGGCTCGCGGAGACCGTCAGCATCGAGATGCCGGCCTTCGCCGCGGAGTAGTTCGCCTGGCCGGCGCCACCGAGGAGCGCCGCTTCCGACGATGTGTTGATCAGGCGGCCGTACACGGGCGCACCGGAGGCTTTGGACTCGGCGCGCCAGTGTGCGGCGGCGTTCCGGTTGAGCAGGAAGTGACCCCGCAGGTGGACGCGCTGCACCAGATCCCACTGCTCATCGGTCATGTTGAAGAGCATGGCGTCGCGGGTGATGCCCGCGTTGTTCATGACGACGTGCAGACCGCCGAGGTCCTGCGTCGCGACACGCATGATCTCGGCCGCGGTGGCCGAGTCGGCGATGTCGCCTGCCACCGGAACCGCCTTGCCGCCCACACCGGCGATCTCGTCGAAGACGTCGCTGGAGTCGAGCGCCGACTGAAGGTCGTTCACGATGACGGTGGCCCCGTCGCGCGCGAGACCGATCGCCTCCGCACGCCCCAGACCCGCACCCGCACCGGTGACGACTGCTACCCGACCGTCCAACGACTGACCCACTTCTATCCCTTCGACGCGAAAACTAGAACTTGTTCTAACACAGATCCCTGCGAGCATCCACTCGATCGGGAAATGAGTGTTGTCAGTCGTCGACGATGGACAGTGCCGAGCGGGGGCAGCTGGCGACCACCTGACGCATCTCCTCGCGCCGGGTCTCGGCCACGTCGTCCTGCAGAATCACCAGGTAGTCGTTGTCGTCGAGCTCGAAGACGTCGGGTGCCATACCGACGCAGACAGCGTTCGACTCGCACAGATCGAAGTCGCATTTGATGTGCATCTATTCCTCCTCCGCTTGCAGCCCGAACAGTTGACGGGCTCGCGTCCTACACGTTAGAACGTGTTTCAATACTAGGGAAGCAGTATTGCGCCCCGATTGGGAAACAGCAACGGCGGGAGAGCCATGCGGATCGCCTACACGCAGGAACAAGAGCAGCTCAGGAGCGAACTTCGCGCCTACTTCGACGCCTTGATGACGCCGGAGCGCCGAGCCGCACTCACCGGCGGTGACGGAGAACTCGGAGAAGGCGATGCCTACCGGGACGTCGTCCGCCAGATGGGGCGGGACGGCTGGCTCGCGCTGGGCTGGCCCACCGAGTACGGCGGAGCCGACCGCTCGATGATGGATCAGCTGATCTTCACCGACGAAGCGGCAATCGCGGGCGCCCCCGTCCCGTTCTTGACGATCAATTCGGTGGCGCCGACGATCATGCACTTCGGCACCGACGAACAGAAGAAGTTCTTTCTGCCGAAGATCGCGGCCGGCGACCTGCACTTCTCGATCGGCTACTCCGAGCCCGGTGCGGGCACCGACCTGGCAGCGCTGCGCACCACCGCGGTCCGGGACGGCGACGAGTACGTCATCAACGGGCAGAAGATGTGGACCTCGCTGATCCCCTACGCCGATTACGTCTGGCTGGCCTGCCGCACCGATCCGGAGGCGAGCAAGCACAAGGGGATCTCGATGGTGATCGTGCCGACCACCGCCGAGGGCTTCTCGTACACCCCGGTCCACACGATGGCGGGCGTCGACACCAGCGCCACCTACTACCAGGACGTACGCGTTCCGGTCACGAATCGCGTCGGCGAAGAGGGCGGCGGATGGAGCCTGGTGACCAACCAGCTCAACCATGAGCGGGTGGCGCTGTGCAGTGCCGCCCCCATCCAGACCGCACTGCGGGAGACGCTGGCGTTCGCCACCGCGGAGACCGACGGTCGGCGGCCGGCCGATCAAGCCTGGGTCCGGGCCAACCTCGCACGTGTCCACGCCAAGGTCGAGTTCCTCAAGCTCGTGAACTGGAAGATCGCGTCGATCGCCGCCTCGGGCGGCTCGCCGTCGCCCGCCGACGCCTCGGCGACGAAGGTGTTCGGCACCGAGTTCGCCACTGAGGCCTACCGGTTGCTGATGGAGGTGGTCGGACCCGCCGCCACTCTGCGGCAGGGCAGTCCGGGAGCTCATCTGCTCGGCCGGCTGGAGCGCTTCGCGCGCACCTCCCTGATCCTCACCTTCGGTGGCGGCACCAACGAGATCCAGCGCGACATCATCGGCATGCTCGCATTGAAGCTCCCGCCGGCCCGCCGCTGAACCGCCGCCGTACTCAAAGGACGAACCCATGGACTTCAACCCCACCGAAGCTGCGACCGACCTCGCCAAGCTGACGTCCGACATCGTCGACCGACTCAGCCCCGCCGAGCGGGTCGCCGAACTCGAGAGCGGTCGCGCGCCGATCGACCGGCGGCTCTGGACCGAGATCGCCGCGGCCGGCCTCCTCGGCCTGGCCGCACCCGAGGCCGTCGACGGCGCCGGTCTCACCACGTTGGAGACCACCGCGGTGGCCACCGAACTGGGCCGCGCCCTGGCCCGAGTGCCGTTCGGTCCGCACGCGGTGGCCGGCGTTCCGCTGCTCTGCGCGCACGCGAGCGACCGGCTCCGATCCGAATTGCTGCCGCGGGCCGTCTCCGGCGAGCAGGTGCTGACCGCCGCGGTCGAGGAGGACGGCGCCTACGGACCCGTCGACGGGCTCACCGCATTCGACGGCTCGGCCCTCACCGGTTCCAAAGTCAACGTCCCCTACGCGGCGGCCGCGGACACCCTCCTCGTCACCGCCGCGAGCGCGGGCGGGCCGCTGATCGCCGTCGTACCCGCGGACCGGTCCGGCGTGCGCATCACCGAGACCGTCGCGACCGGCCTCACCCCGACCTATCTCGTCGAATTCGACGCGGTGGAGGTGGCGGCCGACGAGATCCTCGACGGCGGCGCCGGCACCGTCGATCGAGCACTCGACCTGCTGCGACTGGCCGTCAGCGCGGACCAGGCCGGCGTGATCGCCGGAGCCCTCGACGCCACCGCCCGTTACGCACGCGAACGAGAGCAGTTCGGAAGGCCGATCGGTTCGTTCCAGGCCGTGGCCGCGCGGCTCGCCGACGGTTACATCGATGTCCAGGCACTCACGCTGAGCGTGCTGCAGGCCGCGTGGCTGCTGTCGGGACTCGCCGACACCGACGCCGACGGGGCCACCGCCGCGGTCGACACCGCCAAGTTCTGGGCGGCCGAAGCCGGACACCGCGTCGCCCACACCACGGTTCACGTGCACGGTGGCGTCGGTCTGGACACCAGCCACCCGGTGCACCGGTACTTCCTGCGCGCCAAGCAGAACGAATTCACGCTGGGCAGCGCCCCGGTGGTGCTCGCCGAACTCGGCGACCTGCTGACGGCGACGCGGTGATTCGATGACCGCGCCGCCCGCTGCCGTCACCGACGCCCGCTGCCTGTCGGACCTCTACGCCTCGCTGTCGGAGGTCACCGACCGCGGGATGCATTTCGAGGGCGGGTTCACCCCGTGGCGCGATCACTTCACTGCGAGCAGGAAACGTGCTGCGGCGCTGCGCGAACGACTCGATCCCGTCCGTCCTCCGCACGTCGGCGTGCTGCTGCCGAACGTCCCCGAGTTCAGCTTCCTGTTCGGAGCGGCCGCACTGGGCGCGTTCGTCCTCGTCGGGCTCAACAGCACGCGCCGGGGTGCGGCGCTGGCCGCGGACGTGGCCCGGGCGGACTGCCAGATCGTGATCGTCTCGGACGAGACGGCCGAGCTGATTCCGGCGGATCTCCCGGTCCCGGTGCTCAACGTCGACGGCGCCGAGTGGGCCGAGACGGTCTCCGCGGCGTCGTCCGACGGGTTCGCACCGGCGCCCGTGCGACCCGACGATCTGGTGATGCTCATCTTCACCTCCGGCACTACGGGCGACCCCAAGGCCGTGCGCTGCAGTCAGCGCAAGTTCGGTGCGCCGGGAGTGATGCTGGCGCAGCGTTTCGGACTCGGACCCGACGACGTCGCCTACCTGTCGATGCCGATGTTCCACTCCAATTCGCTGATCGCCGGATGGTCGGTGGCGGTGGCCGCCGGCGCGTCGATCGTCCTTCGCAGGAAGTTCTCGGCGACCGGGTTCTGCGAGGACGTGCGTCGGTACGGCGTCACCTACGCGAACTACGTCGGCAAGCCGCTGCGCTATGTCCTGGCCACGCCCGAGCGCGACGACGACGCCCGCAGCACCCTCCGCCTGGTGTACGGAAACGAGGCCGGGGCCGCCGATCGCACCGAGTTCGCGCGCCGGTTCGGCGCGCGCGTGGTCGACGGTTTCGGGTCCACCGAGGGCGGTGTCTCGATCACCCGCACCGCGGACACCCCGGACGATGCGCTCGGGCCGCTCACCGCCCCGAACGCCGTCGTCGACCCGGACACACTCGAACCCGTCGCCGCCGGACGGATCGGCGAGATCGTCAACACCGCCGGTGCCGGACTCTTCGACGGCTATTACGGCGATGAGGAGGCGACGGCGCAGCGCCTGCGCGGCGGCGTGTACCGCACCGGAGATCTGGGATGGGTGGATGACGACGGGTACGTGCACTTCGCCGGCCGTCTCGGCGACTGGCTGCGGGTGGACGGCGAGAATCTCGGTACCCGTCCCATCGAGCAGATCCTGCTGCGCCATCGGTTGATAGCCGACGCCACCGTGCTGGGCGTCCCCGACGACATCGGCGACGCCGTCGGTGCCGTGCTGGTGGCACCGGGACTGACGCGGGAGTCGCTGGTGGAGTTCTTGAAGGCGCAGACCGATCTCGGGCCGAAGCAGTGGCCGACCCTGGTCTGGCTCACCGATTCGCAGCCCGAGACCGCGACCTTCAAGACCGCCCGCGCCGCCCTCGCCGCATCGCTCGGCGAGCCGACCTGGCGCCTGGCCGGCTGAGCGTCAGGGCAGCAGCGCCATCTCCCGCGCATTCCGCACCGCGACCGCGAGGCGGCGTTGCTGCTGCACGGACAAGCCGGTGACCGATCGCTTCCGGATGCGGCCGCGGTCGGTCAGGAAGCGCCTGAGCGTCTGCGTGTCCTTGTAGTCGAAGGTCAGGTTCGGATCGGCGGTACGCGGTTTCACCTCACGCATCACCAGCTCGCCTTCTGAATCCCGGGCAGCTCGCCGCGGTGCGCCATCTCACGGAATCTGATGCGCGACACTCCCGCTTTGCGGAGGTAACCGCGCGGCCGGCCGTCGACCGCGTCACGATTGCGCAGCCGGGTGGCGCTGGCGTCGCGCGGCTGCTTCGACAACTCCGCCTGAGCCGCCCGGCGGGCCGCGGGCTCGGCGCTCGCATCGACGACGATCCGCTTCAGCTCGGCCCGCCGCTCGGCGTACCGCTCGACCAGCGCGCGCCGCTGCCCGTCACGGACGATCTTCGACTTCTTCGCCATCAGCGGTCCTCCTTGAAATCCACGTGCCGCCGCACGATCGGGTCGTATTTGCGCAGGACGAGACGATCGGGGTCGTTCCTGCGGTTCTTGCGCGTCACGTACGTGTATCCGGTACCGGCCGTCGACCGGAGCTTGATCACCGGCCGCAGATCAGTGCTGCTCGCCATCAGACCCGCTCCCCTCGCCGCCGGATGCGACCGACGACCGCATCGATCCCGTCCCGATCGATCTCCTTGATCCCCTTGGCGCTGACCCGCAACGTCACCCGGCGACCCAGACTGGGCACCCAGTACGTCTTCCGGAACAGATTGGGCCGCCATTGACGCGACGTCCGACGGTGCGAGTGCGACACCGACTTCCCGAATCCGGGTACTGCCCCCGTCACCTGGCATCTCGCTGACATGAAGCCTCCTTACTGACAACGATTCGCATTAACTTCGCCGATGACGGTACAGTGAAATCCGAAATTAATGAAAACCATTACAAGTAAGGAATGAGTCGAGATGCCGCAGGAACGTTCGCACAGAACACCGTTGACCCTGGTCACCGGCCTCGATCGCACTATCTCCGCCAGAATCGCCCACACCCTGGCCACTCCCGGGACCGCGGTGGTGAGCCACGATCTGCGTGACGTCGAGCGCGGCCGCGTCACGCGAACCGTGCATCGGATCGACACCGACGGCCACGACGAGTTCAGTCTCGACGACATCGACCTGGAACACGGATGCGTGTCGTGCACACTCCGCCTCGATCTCCTCCCGCTCCTGCGCACCCTGCACCGCGAGACGCAGGTGTCCCGGATCGTGGTGGTTCTCGATCCGGTGGTGGAACCGGAGAACGTCGCGCTCGAGGTCAACCAGACGGTCGTGCACGTGCCGGGGCTGCCACCCGCCCCCGCGGGCGACGACGTGTGCCTGAGCCACACCGTCTGCGGCGTCGACGCGGCACGGTGGCTCGCCGACGCCACCGGCGATCTCACGCTCGCTGAGGCGGGACTCTCGGCCGCCGAGGACGAGCGCACCCTCGCACAGGTGGCGGTCGGGCAGGTGCGATTCGCCGACACCGTGATCGTGGAGCGCGCCGACTCGGCCGCGGGTGCATGGGAGCTCGCACGGCTGCACGCCGTGCTCGTCCGGTTGGCGCCGGCCGCGGGAATGCGCACGCTCAACAGCAGGCAGCCGCTCGACGCCGCACTGATGGCGCGGGCGCTCGCCTCCGGCACGGCGGAGTCACCTCACGGACGCCCGCGCCGCCCGTTCGATCCCCTGCTGTCGGGACGACCGGACCTCACCGCCGACTGCGGCGTGGAGCTGATGACGATCGAAGCGACGCGCCCGTTCCACCCGGAGCGGCTGCACGTGGCGCTCGACGCTTTGCTCGACGGCGTCGTGACCGCGCAGGGTCGGCTGTGGATCGCGGCGAATCCGAACGACGTGCTGTGGCTCGACTCGGCCGGCGGCGCCCTGGGCATCCGCCGCGTCGGCACCTGGCTGGCCACCGATCCCGCGGCCGCCGCGGATCCGCAGCAGTCCGCGACCGCGGCGTTCTACTGGGACGACGTGCACGGTGATCGCCACACCAGCATCGTCGTCCTGTGCCATCGGGCCGCGCCCGACGAGATCCGCGCCGCCTTCGACGCGGCGCTCGTCACCGATGACGAACTGGCCGCTGGGCCGCGGGCCCTGGCGAACCTGCCGTCTCCGTTCGGCACCGACCATCGCGACCCGTGCGACGACCTCGAGACCACCGACCGGTCCGCCACCGTGGACCAGACCGAAGGAGAGAACCGATGAAGCCCGGAATCCACCCCGAGTACCGCCACGTCGTATTCCGCGACGCGACCACCGGCACGAGTTTCCTCACCCGATCGACAGCCGCCTCGGACGCGACCGTCGAGTGGGAGGACGGCGAGGTCTACCCGCTGATCACCGTCGATGTGACGAGCGATTCCCATCCGTTCTGGACCGGCACCCGGCGTCTGGTGGACGCCGAGGGCCGCGTCGAACGGTTCAAGCGGCGGTACGGGCTGTAAAGCCGACCCGGACGCTCAGTCCAGGGTGGCGTTCATCCTCGCGACCGCTTCGCGGTACTCCGAGACCAGTCCGTCGATCAGTTTCTCCACCGGAGTGATCTCGTTGCAGCGCCCGACGATCTGTCCGGCCGGCATCGCCACCACCTTCGGGTCGTCGGATGCCGAGATCCGCGCGTGCGCCTCGCCCACCAGGAGGTTCTGCAGCGGCATCGGCAGCGGTTCCGGGGCGCCGGGAGCGTCCCACGCGTCGGTCCACGCCGTCTTGAGCAGGCGCGCCGGCTTGCCCGAGTAGATGCGACGCCGGACGGTGTCGCGCGAGGTCGCGGCCAGCAGTGCCTGCTGAACCGTCGACGGTTCGCCCGGCTTGTGCGCGCCGAGGTTGTACTCGGCGGCGGTGAGCCAATAAGTGCCCATCCACACGCCCTGCGCACCGAGCGCGATGGCGGCGGCGATCTGCCTGCCGCTGCCCACACCGCCCGCGGCGAGCACCGGAGCCTCACCGGCGGCGTCGACCAACTCCGGCCAGAGGACCATCGACGTGACCTCGCCGGTGTGCCCGCCGCCCTCATAGCCCTGCGCGATGACGATGTCGACGCCGGCGTCGAGGTGGTGCAGCGCATGCTCCCGCGCTCCGGCGAGCGCCGCGACCGCCACACCGTTGTCGTGCGCGATGCCGATGACGTCCTCGGGAGGCGAGCCGAGCGCATTGGCGATCAGCTTGATCTGCCCGTACTTGCGCGTGTGCTCCATCGCGATGTCGACATGCGAGCGTGCGACCGAGTGCAGCCAGCCGAGCACGCCGGTGTTCACCCGATCGCCGCCGTCCGGCAACTGCGGCACTCCGAGATCGTCGAGCGTCCGCTCGACGAACGCCCGGTGCTCGGGCGGGATCATCGCGTCGAGGTCCATCTTGGATCCCTCGGTGGGGATCTTGGCGGGCATCACGACGTCGACGCCGAAGGGCTTCCCGTCGGTGTTCTCGTGCATCCATTCCAGGACCGCGTCGAGTTCATCCGGCTCGTTGAACCGCACGCATCCCAGGACGCCGAGGCCGCCCGCGCGGCTGATCGCAGCGGCCACCTCCTCGCTGGGGGTGAAGCCGAAGATCGGGTATTCGATCCCGAACCGCTCGCACAATGGGGTTTTCATCGATGTCCTTGTCGTAGAAGAGATTGTGTAAAAGGAGATGGTCGTAGAGGCGATGGTCGTAGAAGGGATGGGAGTCACGGGTTCAGAGAGCGTGGTCGGCTTCGCGGGAGCCGGTCACCTCGCGCGCCCACCGATAGTCGGGTTTGCCCGCGGGTGAGCGCTTCACCTCGTCGACGAACCACACGCTCCGCGGGCACTTGTACCCCGCGAGCTCGGCGCGCACGGCCTCATTGAGGGTCACCAGGTCCGGCCGGACCCCGTCGCGGGTCTGCAGCACGGCCGCGACCCGCTGACCGAAGCGATCGTCCGCCACGCCCACCACGACTGCGTCGAAGACGTCCGGATGACCCTTGAGCGCGGCCTCGACCTCCTCGGGGAAGACCTTCTCGCCGCCTGTGTTGATCGACATCGACCCGCGGCCGAGCATCGTGATCGTGCCGTCGGCCTCGATGGTCGCGAAGTCGCCGGGCATGGAGTAGCGGACACCGTCGTAGACGACGAAGGTCTCGGCCGATTTGACCGGATCGTTGTGGTAGCGCAGCGGAATGTGACCCGACCGAGCCAGGCGCCCCACCTCCCCGCTGCCCGGCTCCAGACGGCGACCGTCCTCGGCGAGGACGTGAGCGCTCGGGTCGGCCTTCACCGTCGGCGCACCGACCCGGCTCTGACCCTTCACCGCCACTCCCATGCCGCCGAAGCCGGTCTCCGACGATCCGATCGCGTCGACGATGACCGCGTTCGGCAGACGCTCCAGGTAGCGGTCCTTGATCGACGCCGAGAACAGGGCCGCGGACGAGGCCACCGACACCACCGTCGAGGTGTCGTAGCCACCCTTCTCGAGTTCTTCGATCATCGGCCGACCCATCGCGTCGCCGGTGATGAACACGACGTTCACACCGTGCCGTTGCACCGCCTTCCACACCTCGGCGGCGTCGAAATCCGGGTAGACCACCGCCTTCCCGCCGGCGAACAGGGACTGGAACACCGCCCACTGGCTGCCGCCGTGGATGAACGGCGGAATCGGGAAGCGCACCAGCTGGCCGCCCTGCGATCCGGTCCGCGCGTGCTCCCATTCGTCCTCGACAGGCCGTCCGGTGTACCAGTCGATCCCGCCCCCGAGCACCCGCCACACGTCCTCCTGACGCCAGACGACGCCCTTCGGCTTTCCCGTCGTGCCGCCCGTGTAGAGCAGGTAGAGATCGTCGTCCGACCGCTCCTCGAAATCCCGTTCCGACGACGACTCGGCGATCGCCGCCTCGTATCCGACGACCGCGACGCCGGCCGCGTCCGAACACTCGGCAGGCGCGTCGGATCCGTCTTCGACGACGATGCGCGCGGTGATGTCGGTGGTCGCATTCGATAACACGTTGCAGACCTTCGCGGCGTACTGGCGCTCATGGATGAGCACCGTCATCTGCGAATCGGTGAAGATGTGGTCCAGCTCGTTCTCCACGTAGCGGTAGTTGACGTTCACCATCACTGCCCGCGCCTTGAAGATCGCGATCATCGACTCGACTGCTTCGATGGTGTTTCTGCTGTACAGGCCCACCGCGTCGCCGGGTGCCACGCCGATCGACCGCAGCCGGTGCGCTAGCGCGTTGGCCCGGCGATCGAGCTCGGCGTAGGTCAGCGAGCGGTCGCCCGATTCCAGCGCCACGCGGTCGGGCATGAGGTCCACAGCGTGCTCGAAGAGGTCCGCGACAGTGAAGGCCATGCGTCAAAACTAGAACGTGTTACTGTTCGCGGCAAGGAAAACGTCGGGCCAGGAGGAAACATGTCCCCAGAAAGCGCTGCCGCCACCACCGCCGCCGCACCGGAGTGCCTCGTCGAGAAGCGCGGCCACGTGCTGATCGTGACGATGAACCGACCCGAGGCGCGCAACGCACTGTCGGGTCCGATGATGCGGATCATGGAGCAGGCGTGGGACCAGGTGGACGACGATCCGGACATCCGGGTCGCGATCCTGACCGGAGCGGGCGGCTACTTCTGCGCGGGCGCCGACCTCAAGGCCATGAACCAGTCGGCACCTGGCGACTCCTTCGCGAAAGGCGGATGGGACCTCACGCGGCTCCCCGCACTGCTCAAGGGACGCCGGCTGTCGAAGCCGTTGATCGCCGCGGTCGAGGGCCCGGCGATCGCCGGCGGAACCGAGATCCTCCAGGGCACCGACATCCGCGTCGCCGCCGAGAGCGCGAAGTTCGGCGTCTCCGAAGCCAAGTGGGGCCTGTTCCCGCTCGGCGGCAGCGCCGTCCGGCTGGTCCGCCAGATCCCCTACACCGTGGCGGCCGACATCCTCCTGACCGGCCGTCACATCACCGCCGCCGAGGCCAAGGAGTACGGACTCGTGGGCCACGTGGTTCCGGACGGCACGGCGCTGGACAAGGCTCTCGAGATCGCCGACCAGATCGCGGCCAACGGCCCGCTCGCAGTCCAGGCCATCCTCAAGACCATTCGCGACAGCGAGGGCCTGCACGAGGAGGAGGCCTTCAAGATCGACGCCGAACTCGGCGCCAAGGTCTTCGCGTCCAAGGACGCCAAGATCGGCCCGCGCGCCTTCGCCAACCGCGAGAAGCCGGTGTTCACCGGCGAGTAGGAGCGGCTGCGTTGCCCATCGGTCCGTCCCGGCCTACGGTCGTTGCCATGCCGAAAGCGAGCCGCACCGCCGTCCTGGTCTGCCAGGCGCGCGCCGTCGCGGACGGGCGCATCGCGATCGGACGGTTCAGCGATCCCATCGCCATCGACCTGCTCGACGACGACGAGCGCAGAGAGGTCGAGACGGCACGCGGGCCGGCCCCGAGACACTGGCGTGACCGTCCGGCCTATGAACTGCTGACGGCGACCGTGGAGATCCTGGCGGCGCGCACCGTCGCGATCGACGACGCCGTGCGCCAGCGGCGGCACAGCCAACTCGTCGTCCTCGGAGCGGGTCTGGACGCCCGGGCCTGGCGGATGCGAAAGCTGCCGCAGACCACCGTCTTCGAGGTGGACCGCCCCGCATCGCAGGCCGACAAGCGCAGGCGCGTCCGGAATCTGGAGCCGGTCACCGAGGAACTCGCATTCGTCCCGGTCGAGTTCGGCACCGACAGTCTCACCGGCGCCCTGGAATCAGCCGGTCATCGCTCCGAACTCCCCACCACGTGGATCTGGGAGGGAGTGCTGCCGTATCTCACGACGGACCAGGTCCGTGCCACCCTCGCGGACGTCGCCGAACGCTCGGCTCCGGGATCTCAGCTGATAGCGACCTATCCGCAACGCCACACGGTGAGCCGTCCGGCGCACTATGCGCTCAAGACGGTCTTCGCGATCGCCGGGCGGCCCGATCCGATGGGCGAGGAACGCCATGTCTCGGCCTGGAGACCGGCGGCGATGCGCGACCTGCTGGAGGATTTCGGGTTCACCGTCGTCTCCGATCGCGATCTGAAATCGATCGCCGACGACGTCGGCGTCCGGACTCGGCACCCGCGCAGACTGGCGAACGGCCACGTCGTGGTGGCCGAGGTCTCGTTCCCGTCCGACCGCGAGACCTGACGCCCGGGGCTCACCGATTCTGTGATCCGGCTAACAGATCGCCCCCTCGGCGTCGACATACCGGGTACGAAGCCACGCGACGAGCCCGCCGAGGAGAAGCTCATGCCCACCCTGCCGACACATCGTCGTTCACTCCGGACCCGTGTCCTCGCCGCGGCGGTCGCCGCCGCTGCCGTCGTCTCGTCGCTTCTCGCCGGGGCGGGAAGCGCCGGCGCCGTGACACGCGAGTACCCGCTCCACGGCTGCCTCAACGTCAGCCCGAACATCGTCGACATGCCCTACCGGCCCTTCCGCGCGATCGTCTCCGAGTACGCCGGGACCACGTACATCCAGATCGATTACGGCAGCCTCTGGATCGGGGTCGGATACGACTCGGTGGCCCGCCTGGACTGGCACAACCTGCAGACCGGGCGGAAGGGCACGATGATCGACCACAGCCAGGTGCGGCCGCCGAACACCGGGGTGCACAATTTCAGCCTCCCCCGCAGCACCTTCGGGCCCGGCAGAGTGCAGTTGCGGCTGAGCACGGTGAACCGCAACGCACTCTGGGCGATACCCGCGCGCAGCTGCGGCGGCGTGGTGGTCGCGCCCTGAACCGCTCGCCGCTGCGTCGCTAGACCAGTTCGCCGAGTGCTCGCACGGTCTGCACATCGCGCGCGGTCACCATCAGCGTGGTGACCCCTGCGGCCTCCCACAACCCGATCTGTTCGCGCACCTCGTCGGCGGTGCCGACCAGCATCGTCTCGCGGACCATTTCGTCGGGCACCGCGGCAAGCGCCTCCTCCTTGCGGCCGGACCGGAACAGCCGGCCGATGTCGTCGACCGCCTGGCCGTACCCCATGCGCCGATAGAGGTCGGCGTGAAAGTTCTTCTCCGCCGCCCCCATCCCGCCGACGTAGAGCGCGGTCGACGGCCGATAGCGGTCGATCGCCGCGGCGACGTCGTCGGTGATCACACACTGAACGGTCGCCGAGATCTCGAAGTCGGCACGCGATCGGCGCGCGCCGGGACGGGCGAAGCCCTCGTCGAGCCACTCGTCGTACATGCCCGCGAGCCGCGGCGTGTAGAAGATCGCGAGCCAGCCGTCGGCGATCTCGGCGGTCTGCGCGACGTTCTTGGGACCTTCGGCTCCCAGCCAGATCGGGATGTCCGCGCGCAGCGGATGGGTGATCGGCTTGAGCGGCTTCCCCAGACCGGTGACCCCCTCGCCCTCCCGCCGCGGCAGCGGGTAGTGGGGTCCGTCGCTGACCACGGCGCCCTCGCGCGCCAGCACGTCGCGGACGATCCGCACGTATTCGCGGGTGCGCGCCAACGGCTTGCCGAACGACTGCCCGTACCAGCCCTCCACCACCTGCGGCCCGGAGACGCCGAGACCGATGATGTGCCTGCCGCCCGAGAGATGGTCGAGGGTCAAGGCCGCCATGGCCAGGGTGGTGGGCGGCCGCGCCGACAGCTGGGCCACCGCCGTGCCGAGCCGCAGGGTCTCGGTGGTCGCTCCCCACCAGGCCAGCGGGGTGTATGCATCCGATCCCCAGGACTCCGCGGTGAACACCGAGTCGAATCCCGACTCCTCCGCGGCCACCAACATCTCCGGGACGCCCAGCGGCGGTTGCGCACTCCAATACCCCAGTTGTAGGCCAAGTTTCACGCGAGAACCCTTCCGTCGAACCCTTGCGACACATACTAGAACGTGTTCTACTTTGGTGGTGTCCAATAGTGCAACCCACCCGACTCCCGAGGTGCAGGTCCCCGCACCCGAGTCACGAATCCTGTCCGCGAAGCTGACCAACACCTTCGCCTACACACGCTCGCTCGGACCGGTCCTGTCGCAGTTCGCCCTCGCCCTGCGCGACGGCCGCATCGTCGGAAGCCGCGGCTCCGACGGCCGCGTCACGGTTCCTCCCGCCGAGTTCGACCCCTCCTCCGGGGAGCCGACGACCTCGCTTGTGGAGGTCGCGCCGGTCGGCACGGTCGAGAGCTGGTCCTGGCAGCCGGAGCCGCTCGACGGCCAGATCCTCGACCGGCCGTTCGCCTTCGCCCTCATCAGGCTCGACGGCGCCGACACCGCGCTGCTGCACGTGGTGGACGCCGACGAGCCGTCGCAGATGAGCGTCGGCGCACGCGTCCACGCCGTGTGGCATGCGGCGCGCAGCGGAGCGATCACCGACATCGCCCACTTCAGCCTGGGTGAGACACCGGAGACCGCACCGGAGGCGACCGGCGAGATGATCGTCGACGACGCGGGCGACGTCATCATCACCACGCCGATCACCACCGACATCATGCATTCGGCCGCGGAGTCCGAGAGCTGGTACCTCGAGGGCCTCAAGGCAGGCCGTCTCATCGGCGGTCGGGTGCGTACCGGCGAGGTGTACTTCCCACCCCGGTACGTGAGCCCGGCCGACGGCAGCCCGACCGTCGAGCGGGTGGAGCTGCCCGACACCGGCACCGTCACCACTTTCTGCATCGTGAACGTGCCCTTCCTGGGGCAGCAGATCAAGCCGCCCTACGTCGCCGCCTACGTTCTGCTCGACGGCGCCGACATCCCGTTCCTGCACCTGATCCTCGACTGCCCCGCGGAAGAGGTACGCATGGGCATGCGGGTCAAGGCCGTATGGCGTCCCGAGGCCGAATGGGACTACACCATGCGCAATATCAGCCACTTCGCCCCGAGCGGCGAACCGGACGCCGACTTCGACGCGTACCGGAATCACCTCTGAGCGGGAAGGAGCTATTCACATGAGCAACAGCACACTCCCGCGCATCGCAGTCGTGGGATTCGCGCACAGCACCAACGACCCCGCATCGACCGGCACCACCAACGGCGTCGAGATGCTGATCCCCTGTTTCCAGAAGCTGTACGCCGATCTGGGCATCAGCCGCACCGACATCGACTTCTGGTGCAGTGGATCGTCGGACTACCTGGCCGGCCGCGCGTTCTCCTTCATCTCCGCGATCGACGCCATCGGCGCCGTTCCGCCGATCAACGAGTCGCACGTCGAGATGGACGGAGCCTGGGCTCTGTACGAGGCGTGGGTCAAGATCGCGACCGGCGAGGTCGACGTCGCACTGGCCTACGGATTCGGCAAGGCCTCGGCAGGCGACTCCGACCGTACGCTCGCGATGCAGACAGACCCCTACACGGTGGCTCCGCTGTGGCCGGACGCCCGGTCGCTCGCGGGCCTGCAGGCTCGCGCAGGCCTGGATTCAGGCGCCTGGACCGAGGCCGACATGGCGGCGGTCGCCGCGCGCACCACCGGAGCCTCGGTCGAGGAACTGCTGGCCGCCGACTACGTCGCCGATCCGCTACGCGCTCACGACATCGCGCCGTACGCCGATGCCGGTGCCGCCGTGGTGTTGGCCTCCGAGGCCCGCGCCCGTGAGCTGGTCGCGAACCCGGCGTGGGTGACCGGCTGGGATCACCGCATCGACACACCCAATTTCGGTGCACGCGACCTGACGCGGTCGCCGTCCACCGAACTCGCCGCGAACACCGCGTTCGGCGACCGCTCGCGCGATGTGGACGTCGCCGAGATCCACGCCGCCTACACGCATCAGGAACTGATCGTCGCGCGCGAACTCGGGCTCGGCGCCCGCACCAGAATCAACCCGTCGGGCGGCGCCCTGACCGGAAACGCCCTGTTCTCCGTGGGTCTTCAGCGCATCGGCTACGCCGCGCACGAGATCCTCGCGGGCAACGCGCGCACCGCGGTCGCTCACGCGACCAGCGGACCGCTGTTGCAGCAGAACATGGTCGTCACACTCGCAGGAGGAGAGAACTGATGGGCCGCAATCGCGTCGCCGTCCTCGGAACCGGCCAGACCAAGTACGTCGCCAAGCGCACCGACGTGACGATGGCGGGCATGGTCCGCGAGGCGATCGACCGTGCACTCGCCGACGCCCACGTCTCGATCGACGACATCGACGCCATCGTGATCGGCAAGGCACCCGATCTCTTCGAGGGCTCGATGATGCCGGAGCTGGCGATGGCCGAGGCCATCGGCGCGGTCGGCAAACGACTGATCCGCGTGCACACCGCGGGCTCGGTGGGAGCGTCCACCGCGATCGTGGGCTCCTCCCTGGTCAGCAGCGGCGTCCACGGACGCGTGCTGGCCGTCTCCTGGGAGAAGCAGTCGGAGTCGAACGCCATGTGGGCGCTCTCGATCCCGGTGCCGTTCACGATGCCGGTCGGTGCCGGCGCGGGCGGATTCTTCGCCCCGCACGTGCGCGCCTACATCAACAATTCGAAGGCGCCGGCGCACATCGGCGCGATGGTCGCCGCCAAGGACCGCCGCAACGGCGCGAAGAATCCGCTCGCGCATCTGCACCAGCCCGATATCACCGTCGAGAAGGTGATGGCCTCGCAGATGCTGTGGGATCCGATCCGTTTCGACGAGACGTGCCCGTCGTCCGACGGAGCGTGCGCGGTGGTGCTCGGCGACGAGCGATCCGCGGACGATGCGATCGCCGAAGGACGCCCCGTGGCGTGGGTGCACGCGACCGCCATGCGCACCGAGCCGCTCTCGTACTCGCACCGCAATGTGGTCAGCCCGCAGGCCGGACGCGACGCCTCGGCCGCGCTGTGGAAGGCCGCCGGGATCACCAATCCGCTGGAAGAGGTGGACACGGCCGAGATCTACGTGCCCTTCTCCTGGTTCGAGCCGATGTGGCTGGAGAACCTCGGCTTCATGCCGGAGTACGAGGGCTGGAAGCTCACCGAGGCGGGAGAGACCGAGATCGGCGGGAAGCTCCCCGTCAACGCGTCCGGCGGCGTGCTGTCGTCGAACCCGATCGGCGCCTCGGGCATGATCCGGTGCGCTGAGGCTGCGATCCAGGTGATGGGCAAGGGCGGCGATCACCAGGTGCCCGATGTCCGCAAGGCCTTCGGCCACGCCTATGGCGGCGGCTCACAGTACTTCTCGATGTGGCTGCTCGGCGCGGACAAGCCCTAGCCGCGCCGCGCGGGCGTCAGACGTACGCCTGCGCGGGCATGTTGTTCTGAACAGCCTCCACCAGGGCGCGCACCGCGCGCGCCACCTCCACCCCGGAGTCGGTCAGCGAGTACTCCGGGTGCGACGGCCTCTCGTCGGACATCGTCCGCACGACGAGGCCGTCGTTCGTCAGCGTCTTCAACGTCTGCGTCAGCATCCGGTCGCTGATGCCCTCCACCTGCTCACGCAATTCACAGAAACGCTGCGGAACGGTCTTCAGCTTGCCCAGCACGAGAGCTCCCCAGCGGCCGGTGACGTGCGAGAACACCTCCCGGGACGGGCACTGCTTCGCGAAGACGTCGAACGGGATCATGCCTAGATACTAGCTCTGACCTTTTGCGCTTACGAAAAGTAAGTGATTGAATTCCGGGGACCCCACACATCTCGGTGGGCGAGAACAGAACGATCCCACAAGGAGTCACCTCGACCATGACCTACTTCAAGCAGGGCCAGGGCCTGGCCGTCAGCATCGCCCGGATCATCCTCGGCGTCATCTTCTTCGCCCACGGCTGGCAGAAGTTCTTCACGTTCGGCATGGACGGAGTCAAGGCCAACTTCGAGATGATGGGCGCGCCGGTCCCCGGTGTGAGCGCCTGGCTCGCCGCGCTGGCCGAATTGATCGGAGGCGGCCTGCTGATCGTGGCCTCGCGGTTCCGGTGGTGTCGGTGATCCTGATCGTCGACATGATCGGCGCGATCTTCATCGCCCACATCGACGCGGGCTTCTGGGCCTCGGACGGCGGTTACGAACTGGTCCTGGGCCTGATCGCCGGCCTGCTGGCCGTCGGTTTCGCCAAGCAGGGAGTGCTGGCCGTCGACACCCACCTCCTCAAGGCGGTCTCCGCGGACAAGGCTCCCGGGGAAGGTCGGCGCCGACAGCTGAACGGCCGTTGATTCCAGCAGCGAGGCGGCCTCGATACGTCCTCGGCTAGCGCCTCGTCCTACTCGGCTGCCCTGGGGCACCCGCTCAGGGTCGTCGAGCAAGCGGGCCGTTCCGCCGGGGCAGTCGAGTAAGCGGGCCGTTCCGTCAAGCCAGCCGAGTAAGCGGGCCGTTCCGCCAGGGCAGTCGAGTAAGCGCAGGAGCGGAGCGACGGAGCGCATCGAGACGGACGTCGGCCTCGATACGTCCTCGGCTAGCGCCTCGTCCTACTCGACAGCCCTCGGGGGCACCGCTCAGGGCCAGTCGAGTAAGCGCAGGAGCGAAGCGACGGAGCGCATCGAGGCGAACGCGGGTCCGTCGGGCGCAGCCGCGAGGCTCGACATGAAGAAGTCCCGGCGACCATCTCGGTCGCCGGGACTTCTTCGCCCGTTACTGCATCCGCAGACCTACTGGGGCCGGAACGACTTCATCGTCGCTTCGACCTCCCAGAACGCGCGGAGCGCCTCCAGGTCTCCGTTCTCGTCCGCCTTGTAAGTGAACACGCCTTCGGCCTCGGAGATGTGGCCGCCGATCCGGGTGACGATGGTGCCGATGTAGGCCACCTCGCGACCACAGATGATCTCCTTCTCGAACTGGAAGTCGATGCTCTCGGTCGGTGCGATCGCCTTGTCCCAGAACGCCGACAGCCCGTCGGCGCCACGATGACCCCGCCCTTCCTCGTCGAACATCGACGGGCCGACCGGATCCTCGACGGATCCGTTCGCGGCGAAGTTCGCCAGCCATGCCGCCTTGTCACGAGCTTCGACGGCCTCCCGCGAGCGCCGCCCGGCGAGTACCGCCGGATGGTTCGCGCGGTCGATGTTCAGATACGCGGGAGAGTTCTGGGTGTCGGTCAAGACTTCGTCCCGTAATCGACCTGCAGTTCCTTGATGCCGTTGATCCAGCCGTGACGCAGCCGGCGCGGCTGCTCGAGCTTGGTGATGTCGGGCACCAGGTCGGCGAGCGCGTTGAACATCAGGTTGATCTCCATGCGAGCCAGGTTGGCGCCGATGCAGAAGTGCGTGCCGTTGCCGCCGAAGCCGACGTGCGGGTTCGGATCGCGCAGGATGTTGAACGTGAACGGATCCTCGAAGACGTCCTCGTCGTAGTTCGCCGAACCGTAGAACATGCCCACGCGCTGACCGGCCTTGATGTCGACGCCGCCGACCTGGGTGTCGTGCTTGGCCGTGCGCTGGAAGACGTTGACCGGAGTCGCCCACCGGACGATCTCGTCCACCGCCGTGGCCGGACGCTCCTTCTTGAACAGCTCCCACTGATCCGGGTTGTCCAGGAAGGCGTTCATACCGTGCGTGATGGCGTTGCGGGTGGTCTCGTTGCCCGCGACCGTCAGCAGGATGAAGAAGAAGCCGAACTCCGCCTCGGTGAGACCGTGACCGTCGATGTCGGCCTCGATCAGCTGCGTGACGATGTCGTCGGCCGGGCACTTCTTGCGCTCCTCGGCCATGTTGTAGCCGTAGCCGAGGATCTCCATGTTCGCGGTGAGCGGGTCCGTGGTGAACTCCGGGTCATCGGCGTTCATCATCGAGTTCGACCAGTCGAAGAGCTTCATCCGGTCCACTTCGGGCACGCCGAGCAGATCGGCGATCGCCAGCAGCGGCAGGTCGACGGCGACCTGGTGGACGAAGTCGCCCTTGCCCTCGTCCGCGGCCTTCTGAACGATCTCTCGCGCGGCGGCGTCGAGCTTCTCCTCCAGCGCGTGGACCGCCTTCGGCGTGAACGCACGGGAGACCACCTTGCGCAGGCGCGTGTGCTCGGGCGGATCGTGGTTGATCAGCAGGGTCTTCGTGACCTCGAGCTGCTCCGGGTCCATGTCGTCCTCGAAGCGGATGATCACGCCGTTCTCGTTCGCCGACCAGTCGTCGGCGTTCTTCGAGATCTCACGGATGTGCTCGTGCTTGGTGACGGCCCAGTAGCCGCCGTCATGGAAGCCGCCGCCCTTGCCGGGCAGCTGAGCGTTCCACCACACCGGCGCGGTCTTGCGGAGCTCGGCGAACTCCTTGACGGGAATACCCTCGACCAGGAGGTCCGGGTTCGTGAAATCCCACCCCTCCTGATGCATGAACGGACACGTGCCGGACGCTTCAACGCTCTGCGCCTGAGTCACGTCATCACCTCAATTCTCTGGCCATGTTCTCCGGTCTCGATCGGAACGAGAACCCGTTACAATTTGCGTAACTCACACTCTGCCACACTGGATAGACGCGAACAAGAACTTGTTCTAGTTTTGACGGAGAAACGTTTCTCGAACAAGGAGTTGGCATGGGTGTACCGGTGATCGTCGAAGCGGTCCGTACTCCGATCGGCAAGCGCAACGGCTGGCTGTCGGGCCTGCATGCGGCGGAGATCCTCGGTGCGGCACAGCGCGGCGTCGTCGAACGCGCGGGAATCGATCCGGGCCTGGTGGAGCAAGTGGTCGGCGGCTGCGTCATGCAGGTCGGCGAGCAGGGCAACAATGTCACACGCACCGCATGGCTGCACTCGGGCCTACCGTGGCAGACCGGCGCCACCACCATCGACTGCCAGTGCGGATCCGCACAACAGGCCAATCACATGGTCGCCGGCCTGATCGCGACCGGCACCATCGACATCGGCATCGCTTGCGGCGTCGAATGCATGTCACATGTGCCGCTCGGCGCCAACGTCGGCACGGATGCGGGCCCCCGCCGCCCCGATTCGTGGGACATCGACATGCCCAACCAGTTCGACGCCGCCGAGCGGATCGCCAAGCGCCGGGGCATCACCCGCGCCGACGTCGACGCACTCGGGCTCGCCTCGCAGACCAAGGCCAAGCGTGCGTGGGACGAGGGCCGCTTCGACCGCGAGGTCCTCACGGTCAAGGCGCCCGAGCGCACCAAGGAGGGCGAGCTGACCGGTCAGATCCTCGAGGTGAACCGCGATCAGGGTCTGCGCGACACCACGGCCGAGTCGCTGAACGGACTCAAGGCGGTGATCGAGGGCGGCATCCACACCGCCGGCAACTCGTCGCAGATCTCCGACGGCGCGGCGGCCGTGCTGCTGATGGACGAGGACAAGGCCAAGGCCCTCGGCCTGCGTCCGCGGGCCCGGCTGGTGAGCCAGGCGCTCGTCGGAGCCGAACCGTACTACCACCTCGACGGACCCGTTCAGGCCACCGAACGAGTCCTCTCCCGCTCGGGGATGAATCTCAACGACATCGATCTGGTCGAGATCAACGAGGCTTTCGCCTCCGTCGTCCTCAGCTGGGCCCAGGTGCACGGTGCCGACATGGACAAGGTGAACGTCAACGGCGGCGCCATCGCCCTCGGGCACCCCGTGGGCAGCACCGGCTCCCGGCTGCTCACCACCGCGTTGCACGAACTCGAGCGCAGCGACCAGCAGACCGCGCTCGTCACGATGTGCGCCGGCGGCGCGCTGGCGACCGCGACCATCATCGAACGGATCTGATTTGGAGGCGAGCTCCCGACCGGCCCAACTCGATTCGCCGGTGGTCGCGCGGATCATCAGGATCGGTTCACGGCTCAACACCCGGCTGTACCGGCTCACGCGCGGACGGCTGGGCGGGACCTGGCGAGTCGGTGCCGCGCTGCGCCGCCCCACACCCGTCTGCCTGCTCACCACGACGGGGCGCAAGTCGGGACAGGAGCGCACCGTTCCGCTCCTGTTCCTGCGCGACGGCGAGTCGATCGTGCTCGTCGCCTCGCAGGGCGGACTGCCGAACAATCCGGCCTGGTACTACAACGTGCGCGATGAGCCGAACGTCCGGATCCAGATCGGCCGGGAAGAGCGCAACTATCTGGCGCGAATCGCGGGCCACGCCGAACGCGCCGAACTCTGGCCGCGGCTGGTCGAGATGTACGCGGACTTCGACACGTACGCCGCGTGGACCGACCGCGAGATCCCGGTCGTGATCTGCGAACCGGTGTGATCGCTCACGGCGTCATCGCGGCGATCGGGCCGTCGGACATGATCACGCCGGTGTCCACCTCCGGTCGGGACGTCCGGGAGAGCGACCCGTCGGCCCCGATCCGATAGGTGGTCACCCTCGAGGTCAGCCGTGCGGTCAGCACGTCGATGTCGTACAGGTAGCGCCCGTTCGGGTGCAGGAGCACCTGCCCGGGGAGGGTTCCGGCCGGCCCCGGGTAGGGCGAGCCCGCGATCGGCGTCAGCCGCCCGTCGGCGTGGGCGTTGTACGCGGCGATCGATGTGCCGACTGCGTTCGGAACGTACAGGCGCTTGCCGTCCGGCGTCATGACGATGCCGTGCGGGACGCCTCCGGTGGGGTACGGAGACCCCGGGGTCGGTGTCACGGAGCCGTCGTCGCCGATGCGGAATCCCGACAGTCCCATGGAGAACTCGTCGCTGACGTACAGGAACCGCCCGTCGGGCGAGTAACCGGGCGCCACCGGCCCGAGACCCACCCGCGTCACACCGAGACGGCGGATGCCGCCGCCCGGGCCGAGGGCGTAATTCGTCATCGTGTTGCCGATGTAGCTGACCACGCGCATCCGGGTGCCGCTCGGGTCGATGCCGCCCATACCGACCATGCTGAACCCGTCGACCGGCGCGGTCGGCTTCCCCGTCGCGATCAGCGCGCCGCTGCCGGTGACGCGATACGACGTCACCCGGCCGGGGACGCCGCCGAGAACCACGTACAGATACTTGCCGTCGGGCGTGAGCCGGGCGGCCGTCGGCGCGCCGCCCACCTTCACATCGGCACCCGGGATCGGAGTGAGCCGGCCGCTGGCGGAGATCCGGTAACCGCTGACTCCGCCGTCGAGTGCGTGCGGAACGTAGACCTTCTCTCCATCCGGACTCACCACGAGCGACAGCACCCCGAGACCGGTGGCGAAGGGACTGCCCGGGACCGGGGTGAGCGCACCGTCGTCGTGGACGCGCAGGACGCTGATCCCCTGGGACGCGGTACCCGCGGTCAGCAGGAAGCGCGGATGCGGGGTGCCGGCGTGTGCCGTGCCCGGCACCCCGGCGGTCAGCAGGACGAGGCCGGTGAGAAGAGCCGTCAGCCGGACGCGGACACCGTTCGGGAGAATAGCCATGTCAGGACTTTCGCTGTCGGTGGCCCCGAGAGGCGAGGCCGGTTCGGGCTCATCGTCTCCCGGCCTGCGACGCCGGAACTGTCACGATTCCTGCACACTCGTCCGGCTCCTCTCCCGCCGAACTATCCGACGGCGCGGCCGGCACCCTCCCAGAACTGCGCGCGCAGGGCCTTCTTGTCCGGCTTGCCGAGCGCCGTCAACGGCAGCGATTCGGCGAACACGACCTGTTTGGGCGCCTGCACCGCACCCTTGCGTTCCTTGACCGCGGCCTGGATGTCCGCGGCGATCTGCGTCTGCGCCGCGTCCCCGGCATCGGCGTCGGGGCGCAGGACCACCACCGCGGTCACCGCCTCTCCCCATTTCTCATCCGGCACGCCGATCACCCCGACCTGTGCGACCGCGGGATGCTCGGCGACCACGTCCTCCACCTCGCGGGGGAACACGTTGAATCCGCCGGAGACGATCATGTCCTTGGTGCGGTCGACGATGAACCAGAAGCCGTCCTCGTCCTCGCGGGCGACGTCGCCGGTGTGCAGCCAGCCGTCGACGAAGGTCTCGGCGGTCTGCTCGGGCAGCCCGAGATAACCGCCGGCCAGCAGCGGACCGGACACGCAGATCTCACCCGGCTCACCCCGCGCCACGCGGTTGCCCTCCGAATCGAGCAGGGCGGTGCGCAGGAACGCCGACGGGCGTCCGCAACTGCCTAGGCGGGCCTTGTCGTGTTCGTCTTTGCGCAGGTAGCTGATGACCATCGGCGCCTCGGACTGGCCGTAGTACTGCGCGAAGATCGGCCCGAACCGCTCGATCGCCTCCGCCAGCCGGACCGGATTCATCGGCGACGCGCCGTAATAGACGGTTTCAAGGGACGAGAGATCGCGGGTGCGGGAGTCCGGGTGGTCCATCAGGGCGTACAGCATCGACGGCACGAGCATGGTGGCGGTGATCCGCTCCCGCTCGATGGTCTCGAGGACCAGCGCCGGATCGAACTTGCTCAGGACCAGCATCGTGCCGCCCTTGATGAGGGTGGGCACGAAGAAGGCCGCGCCCGCATGCGAGAGCGGAGTGCACATCAGGAACTTCGGCCGCTCGGGCCATTCCCACTCGGCCAGCTGGATCTGCGTCATCGTCGACATCGCGCGGGCGGTCCCGATGACGCCCTTGGGCTTTCCGGTGGTGCCGCCGGTGTAGGTGATCGAGACGACGTGGTCGGGGTCGAGCACCGCGGCGGTCAACTCTCGGACGGGGTACTCCTGAGCGGCGGCGACGATGTCCACGCCGATGTCGGTGAGCTCAGCGGGCACCGGGCCGAGGGTGAGGACCCGGGTGAGCCCGTCGACCCGCTTCACCAGTTCCACCGCTCGCTCGACGAACATCGGATTCGGATCGATGACCAGCGTCGACACGCCCGCGTCCGCGAGGACGTAGGCGTGATCGTCGAGCGACCCGAGCGGGTGCAGCGCCGTTCGGCGCCAGCCCTGCGTCTGGCCCGCTCCGATCACGAACAGCACCTCGGGGCGGTTCAGTGCGAGCAGCCCGACGGCTGTTCCCGTGCCTGCACCGGCCGCCTCGAAGGCCTGGATGTAGCGACTGATCTGGTCGGCCATCTCACCGCCGGTGAGTTCGGCGTCGCCGAGCTTCAGAACCGGCTTGTCCCGGTGACGGCGCAGGGCCGCGACCATCAGGTCGCCGAGGTGGACGGGGTTGCGCAGCGCGTCGGCCGCAGTCATTTCGGATCCCATGTGCGCAAATACTAGAACGTGTTCTAGCTGACTGGAAGCGCTCGATCGAAAACTGTTGCCGCACAGACTCTCTCGAGACGTCTCCGATTCGGGATCCCGTCACGAAAAGAGCGCCGAGATCGCGACCGGCGAAAAGAAGTCCAACCGTTCGGCCGGGATCGGACCTAGTATCGAGATATGACGGATCTGGACCAGGCAGCAACCCGACGAGACATCACCGACGCGCTGTTGACCGCGATGGAGCGGCGGCACGAGGTACTCGACGCGATCGTCGACGCAGAGGATCGCGATGCCGCGGCGACTGCGATCGCCGACCTTCTCGGCAAGTCGAAACTGGGCGCGGAAGCGGTCCTGAACATGTCCTTCTACCAGCTCACCAAGACCGAGCGGCGCCACAACCAGGCCGAACTCGACAATCTCAACGAGGAGATCACCTTCACGCTCGCCGAGCGGCCGGCGAGTTCGGGCGACAGCCTCGACCTCCGTCCCTTCTCCGCCGACGACGACGCCGATCTGTTCGCCGAACGCACCGCCGAACAGGGTGTCGCAGGCGACGGGTCGGGCGCGCCGGCCGGGGACGTCGCAGACGAGATCACCAAGGGCGTCGACCGCGTCGACGCCGAAGACGCCGTCTGGCTGGTGGCCGTGGAAGGCGACCAGAAGGTGGGCATCGTCTTCGGCGAGCTGAACGACGGAGAGGTCGACGTCCGCATCTGGATTCGCCCGGAATCACGCAAGCGCGGTTACGGCACTGCGGCGCTGCGCAAGTCGCGCTCGGAGATGGCAGCGCTGTTCCCCGGCGTCCCGATGGTGGTGCGGGCCCCCAGCGCCTGACGCGGCACCCTGCAGACCCTCAGGCGGGCCCGGTCCACGACGGACCGGGCCCGTCGCCCATTGCGCCGGCCAGCATGGACTCGAAACCGAACCGCAGCGCGTCCAGCGAATCGACCGTCCCCATCTGGTAGCCGATGAGCAGGTACATGGCCACCTGCGCGAACTTCTCCGCCCTGTCGGCGTCACCGATGACCTCGGCCGACGTCTCGCGAATCACCTCCGCGCGCTCCCGGTCGACCTCCACCAAGTGCGCCCGCACCCCGGAATCGTGGGTCGACCAGACCCGGATCGCCGCTTCGGAGGCACGGTCGAGCCCGAGGCCGACGCCGATCAGGAAGTCGATCCGCTCCCTGGGGTCGTCGACGGCGATCGCGTCTCCGATCGGTCTGCGGCTGTGTTCCTCTCGCCAGTAGTCGATCAGCGCCGACTTGTACTCGGCCCAGTCCGCGAAGGCGTGATAGAAGCTGCCCGTCGTCGTGCCGGCGACCCGGCAGACCTGCGCCAGTTTGAGACCCGCGTGCCCGTGTTCCCCCAGCACCTCCAGGCCCGCGTCCAGAAACCGCCTGCGCGCATGCTCGGACGGCACCGATTGCTTCTTCACCATGCGAACCCGCCTCCCACACCTGCGACGTGACCCCTTGCACAAAACTATAACTCAACTTACAGTGAGCTCACCGACAGGCAGGAGCCGACCGATGACACTCAAGACGCTGGTCCAGACACCGTCCCGGACCGCGGGCATGGATCCGGAGACCGAGTTCCACGAGATCTACCGTGCCCTGGCCACGTACGAGTTCCCCTGGGACATCAATCAAGCGCTGAGCTTCGCCCTGTTCCGGACGTACGCGGTCCCGAGCATCGGCGACCTCCTCGACCGGACCGGCGAGTTCCGCGACCGACCGCAGAAGCGGTACGACGACACCGCCGTCCTGCTCGAGGTGCCGCTCCTGAAAGGCTTCGACAGCACCGACGGCAGGGCCGCGATTCGCCGGATCAACCAGATGCACAAGATGTTCGAGATCAGCAACGACGACATGCGGTACGTACTGGCCACCTTCGTCGTCGTGCCGGTCCGCTGGATCGCCGATTACGGCAGACGCCCGCTCACCGACGACGAGATCCGCGCGACCGTGCTGTACTACCGGCAACTCGGCAGACACATGGCGATCAAGGACGTACCGGAGACCTACGAGGAGTTCGCAGCTCTGATGGACTCGTACGAAGCCGCCCACTACCGGTCCGGCGGCACCGCGGGCGTCCGCCGCACCGGCGACGCGACGATCGACCTGTTCAAGACCTTCTACCCGGCGCCGCTGCGACCGTTGATCGGCGCCTTCAGTCTGTCGGTGATGGACGACGCACTGCTCGACGCCTTCGGCTACCGGCGTCCGCCCGCCGCGCTGCGGTTCGCGTCGAGGGCAGGCCTCCGAATCCGGGGCCGGCTGGTCTCACTGCTGCCCCGGCGTCGGCGGCCGCGACATGTTCACGATCTGCCCCGGATCAAGAGCTATCCGAACGGCTTCGACATCGAGCGGATGGGCACCTTCGCACCGCCCGGATGCCCGGTCAGGCACTGATCGGACCGCCGATACCCGAGACCTACTCTCCGCGCCAGACCGGTTCGCGCTTCTCGGCGAACGCGCGCGGTCCCTCCCTCGCGTCAGCGGAGGCGAGGACCGTGAGCCCGGCCTCCTGATTGACGGCCCAGGGCTCTTCGGCGCCCCATTCGGGGTCCCACTCCGACCGGCCCTGATGTGTCCGGGTAGACGGCGCGTTTGCTGAGCTGTACCGCCAGCGGTGCGTTGGCCGCTATCCGGTGCGCCAATGCGAGCGCGGTGTCCAGGACCTCGGCGGCCGGGACGACGCGGTTGACCAGTCCCCACTCGCAGGCGGTCGCGGCGTCGACCCCGTCGCCGGTGAGGATCATCTCCAGGGCCCGCTTGAGCGGAAGCTGCCGCGCCAGCCGGATCACACCGCCGCCACCGGCGATCAGTCCGCGTTTCACCTCGGGCAGTCCGAAGACCGCGGAGTCGGCGGCGACCACGAGATCGCAGGCGAGAGCGAGTTCGGTCCCGCCGCCGAGCGCCGTTCCGTTGACCGCCGCGATGAGCGGCTTGTCGGTCCAGTGCCGCACCAGCCCCGCCAGCCCCCACTCCGGATGGGTGTCGTCGATGATCGGCTCACCGCGTGCGACGGCCTTGAGGTCGGCCCCCGCGCAGAAGGCTCGGCCCGCTCCGGTGAGCACCACCGCCCGCACCGCGCGATCGGCGGAGGCTCTCTCCAGCGCCTCCCCCAGCCCGGTCGCGACGGCCCCGTCGATCGCGTTCAGCGCCTCGGGCCGGTTCAGCGTCACCACGGCGACGCCGTCGCACGCTTCGTAGCGGACCGATCCCTCCGCGGTCTCAGACATCTGCGAGCCCTCTCAGCGGGCGCCGTATGCCTTGACCTGGACCGGTGAAGCGTCGATCAGCTCGGCGACCACCGGAGTCAGCTCCGCGACCTCCCAGCGCGCGCCCTTGTCGCGCGAGGCCGCACGCTGCCAGCCGTCGAGCACCGTGACGCGGCCGCCCTCGACCTCGAAGAGCCGCCCGGTGACGGAGGCCGACGCCGGCGAGCCCAGCCACACCACCAGCGGCGAGATGTTCGCGGGATCCATCGCGTCGAAGGAGCCGTCCTCCGGCGCCGCCATCTGCGCGGCCATCGCCTCGCCCGCACCCATCGTCATCTGAGTGCGTGCGGCCGGGGCGATGCCGTTGACGGTGACCCCGTATCCGCCGAGTTCGGCGGCCGCTTGAATCGTCAGTTCGGCGATGGCGGCCTTGGCGGCGGCGTAGTTGCCCTGCCCCACCGAGCCGAAGATGCCGGCTCCCGAGCTGGTGTTGATGATCCGGGCCTGCACGCGTTCACCGGCTTTGGCCTGGGCGCGCCAGTGCGCTCCGGCATGACGCAGCATCACGAAGTGCCCCTTGAGGTGCACGCGGACCACCGAATCCCACTCGTCCTCACTCAGCGAGAGCAGCATCCGGTCCCGCAGGAATCCCGCGTTGTTGACCAGCGCGTCGAGACGGCCGAAGGCATCGATCGCAGTCGCGACGATCGCGGCGCCGGTGTCCCAGTCGGCGACGTCGCCCACCGCCGCGACGGCCTCGCCGCCGGCCGCCCTGATCTCGTCGACGACGGCCGCGGCCGATTCCGCCGCGTAGTCGTTGACCACCACCTTGGCGCCGTCGGCGGCGAAAGCGTGCGCGTGCGCGCGCCCGATCCCTTGGCCGGCACCGGTGACGATGACGACGCGGCCCTCATTGGTCTTGTTGCTCAATGCTCTTCACTCTCTCTCGGAAGTCTGCGGCGGTACCCGACCGTCGCGGTTCTCAGGCGTCGTTGCCGGCGTTCGCGGCGGACAGGAAGGCCGGCTTCTCGCCGCCGCCGTGGACGGTGACGGTGGAACCGGTGATGTACTGCGACAGCGGCGACAGCAGAAAAGCCACCGCATTGCCGATGTCGGCGGGCCGGGCCATGCGGCCCATCGGGATGGTGGCGCCGACGGCGGCCACCCCCGCCTCGTCGCCGAAGTGCAGATGCGCCAGCTCGGTCTGCACCGGGCCGCAGACCACCGAGTTGACCCGCACCGACGGCGCCCATTCGACGGCGAGCGTCTCGGTGAGATTGTCCAGACCGGCCTTCGCCGCACCGTAGGCGGCGGTACCCGGGGACGGCCGGTGCCCGCTGACGCTCGACACGTTGACGATGGCGCCGCCGCCGTCCTGGGTCGACATCACTCGGTGCGCGGCGCGCGCGACGATCAGCGGCGCGACGAGATTGAGTTCGACGATCTTCCGGGAGAAGTTGTCGGAGGCATCCGCGGCCGGCGCGAACGGCGAGCCGCCCGCGTTGTTCACCACGCCGTCGAGCCTGCCGTGCGCGGCGACGATCTGCTCGATCATCGAGGCCACCGCATCACCGTCGCGGACGTCGCAGGGATAGAACTCGCGGTCGTCGTCGCCCGGGCGTCGAGCGCAGACGACGGGCGTGGCGCCGAGGTCGTCGAGCACTTGCGCGATTCCCGCGCCCACCCCGCGGACACCGCCGGTGATCAGGACGATTCTCCCTGCCAGCCCCAGATTCACCGGGCCGTGCACTGCTTCGGTCATGGTGCTACTGTAACAAACAACCAAGCATTTGCTTGGGTGGCTCGTCAGAGCCCCACCCAGCCCAGACAAAGGAGTCGGTGTGCCGATCACCACCGCCCGCGCCGAATCCGGCATCGTCACCGTGACGGTCGACTTTCCGCCGGTCAACGCGCTGCCCAGCGCCGCATGGTTCGAACTCGCCGACGCGATCAGTGCCGCAGGCGCCGATCCGGAGACCTCCGTGGTCATCCTGCGAGCAGAGGGACGCGGCTTCAATGCGGGCGTCGACATCAAAGAGATGCAGCAGACCACCGGTTTCGGTGCCCTGATCGACGCCAACCGCGGGTGCGCTGCAGCCTTCTCCGCCGTGTACGACTGCGAGGTCCCGGTGATCGTCGCGGTCAACGGCTTCTGCGTGGGCGGCGGCATCGGCCTGGTCGGCAACGCCGACGTGATCGTCGCCTCCGACGACGCCGTCTTCGGCCTGCCGGAGGTCGATCGCGGTGCGCTCGGCGCGGCCACGCATCTGGCACGCCTGGTGCCGCAGCACCTCATGCGGACGCTGTACTACACCGCGCAGAACGTGACCGCGCAGCAGCTGGTGCAGTTCGGCTCCTGCTACAAGGCCGTCCCACGAGAGGAACTGCTGGAGACCGCGCTCGAGGTCGCCCGTCTGATCGACGCCAAGGACACGCGTGTCATCCGGGCGGCCAAGGCTGCGATCAACGGTATCGATCCGGTGGACGTCAAGACCAGCTATCTGCTCGAGCAGCGCTACACGTACGAACTGAATCTGGCCGGAGTGGCCGACGAGCACCGCGACGCGTTCGTCGAGACCGGTAAGACACTGAAGGGGAACTGACACCGAATGGCCACCAAGACTGACAAGACGTCGAGCCTCGACGACGTGGTCGCCGAACTGCGCGACGGCATGACGATCGGCATCGGCGGCTGGGGCTCCCGGCGCAAGCCGATGGCGCTGGTCCGCGCCATCGCCCGCTCGGATGTGAAGGATCTGACCGTTGTGACCTACGGCGGCGCCGACCTCGGGCTGCTGTGCGCGGCGGGCAAGGTGAAACGCGCGTACTACGGCTTCGTCTCCCTCGACGCCGCACCGTTCTACGATCCCTGGTTCGCCAAGGCGCGTCTGTCCGGCGCCATCGAGGCCCGCGAGATGGACGAGGGCATGGTCAAGTGCGGCCTGGAGGCCGCCGCCGCACGCCTGCCCTTCCTGCCCATCCGCGCCGGACTCGGCTCCGCCGTCCCCGATTTCTGGGAAGGCGAGCTCAAAACCGTCGAATCCCCGTATCCGGATGCCGACGGACGCACCCAGACTCTCATCGCGATGCCCGCGCTCGAGCTCGACGCGGCATTCGTCCACCTCGACATCGCCGATCCTCACGGGAACGCCGCCTACACCGGAGTCGATCCGTACTTCGACGATCTGTACCTGGCCGCGGCGCGGCGCCGCTATCTGGAAGCCGACCAGGTGGTCCCCACCGAGGAACTGGTGGACTCCGTCGCCCGCGAACGTCTTCTGATCAACCGGATGAACGTCGACCGCGTGGTCCACACCCCGAACGGCGCACACTTCACCTTCGCGGGCGGATACGGCCGCGACAACGCGTTCCTGAAGCACTACGCGACCTCTGCGGCAGACGACGAGAGCTGGTCGGCGTTCAAGACCCGCTTCCTCGACGTCGACGAGGCCGGATACCAGACCGAGGTCGCCAAGTGGCAGGCCGAGCAGGAGGAAGCCAAGTGAGCAGTCCCGAGACCACCGCTGTCATCACCCGCGCCGAGTACTGCGTCGCGGCGTGTGCCGACATCTTCACCGGCGCGGGCGAGATCATGGCGTCGCCGATGGCCACCACTCCGCTGATCGGCGCCCGGCTGGCGCGACTGACCACCGAACCCGATCTGCTCATCACCGACGGCGAAGCGCTCATCCTGGCCGACACACCCGCGGTGGGCCAGTCGGGTCCGGTGGAAGGGTGGATGCCCTTCCGCAAGGTGTTCGACGTGGTCGCCTCCGGCCGGCGGCACGTGGTGATGGGCGCCAACCAGATCGACCGCTACGGAAACCAGAATCTCTCGGCGTTCGGTCCGCTGCAGCAGCCGACTCGCCAGATGTTCGGCGTGCGCGGCGCTCCCGGCAACACCATCAACCACCCGACCAGCTACTGGGTCGGGAACCATACGGCTCGGGTGTTCCCGGAGCGGGTCGACATCGTCTCCGGCGTCGGCTTCGACAAGGTGGACGAGCGCAATCCCGCCTTCGACGATCTGAACATCCACCGAGTGGTCACCAACCTCGGCGTTTTCGACTTCCGCGGACCCGGCCACACCATGCGGGCCCTGTCGCTGCATCCGGGCGTGACGCCGGAGGCGGTCGCCGACGCCACCGGCTTCCCGGTGGCCGACCTCGAATCGGCCCCGGCCACCGCGGACCCGACCGACGAACAGTTGCGGATCATCCGCGAGGTCCTCGACCCCAGGAATCTCCGCGACCGCGAGGTCCGGTCGTGACCGCGCCTCACAACGGACCGGCGCCCGCGGCTCCGCTGCCGACTCGCTTCACCGAACTGGTCGGCATCGACTATCCGATCGTGCAGACCGGCATGGGCTGGGTCTCCGGACCGTCACTGACGGCCGCCACCGCCGAAGCCGGCGGACTGGGCATCCTCGCATCGGCGACGATGACCTACGACGAACTCGAGTTCGCGATCAGGAAGACCAAGTCGCTGACCGACAAGCCCTTCGGGGTCAACCTGCGCGCGGACGCGACCGATGCGGCCGAGCGCGTGGATCTGATGATCCGCGAAGGCGTGAAGGTCGCCTCGTTCGCGCTGGCTCCGAAGAAGGAGCTGATCGCGAAGCTGAAAGACAACGGCCTGGTGGTGGTGCCGTCGATCGGCGCCGCCAAGCACGCGGTGAAGGTCGCGTCATGGGGCGCCGACGCCGTCATCGTGCAGGGCGGCGAGGGCGGCGGCCACACCGGCGGCGTGGCGACCACGCTGCTGCTTCCGTCGGTGATCGACGCCCTCGGCGGCGGCGACGGGACGACGTCGATCCCGGTGATCGCCGCCGGCGGCTTCTTCGACGGTCGCGGTCTGGTGGCCGCACTCGCCTACGGCGCCGAAGGCATAGCGATGGGCACCCGGTTCCTCCTGACCAGTGACTCCGCCGTCCCGGACAGCGTCAAGCGCGAATACCTCAAACGAGGACTGAACGACACGGTGGTGTCGCTCAAGGTGGACGGCATGCCGCACCGTGTGCTGCGGACCGAGCTCGTCAACGCCCTCGAAAGCGGTTCCCGCGCGAAGGCGCTGCTGGCCGCGGCGCGCAACGCCAACGAGTTCAAGCAGCTCACCGGTATGAAGTGGACCACCATGCTGCGCGACGGTGCGTCGATGAAGAAGTCGGGCGAGCGGACCTGGCAGCAGATCATCATGGCAGGCAACACCCCGATGCTGCTCAAGGCCGGATTGGTCGACGGCAACACCGACGCCGGCGTGCTCGCGTCCGGCCAGGTGGTCGGCATGATCGACGATCTGCCGTCCTGCGCGGAACTGATCACCTCGATCATGACGCAAGCGCACGCGCGCCTGGCCGCGCTTCCCCGCTGAGCGTCTCCCACGCTCCGCAGACAACGAATCGGCCCCGGCACTCTCTCGAGTGTCGGGGCCGTTTCGGCGGACCGGAACTACTTCTCGGTCGGCGCAGCCTTCTTGGCGGGCGCGGCCTTCTTGGCCGGGGTGGCCTTCTTGGCCGGAGCCGGCTTGCGCGCGGCAGCGGTGCTCACCTTCTTGGCGGCGGCATCGGCGTCGGCCTTGGCCTTGGTGCCGGCCTTCTCGATGTCCGCCGCGGTCTCCTGCAGCTTCTCGGAGACCTCGTCGGCGGCGACAGCCGCATCCTCGACGCGGTCGGCGGCGCGGCCGGCGAGTGCGGCAGCGCGCTCGCCCACGGCACGGGTCTGGGTCGAGACGGCGCCCAGGGCGTCCTCGGTCAGGTCGACGGCGTCGTTGTAGACCTTCTCGACGCGAGCCAGGTTCTCCTCGACGTACGGGGTCTGGCGAAGACGCTCCACGGCGCTCTCGCCGCGCTCGGCGAGCGAGTTGTACAGGCCGGTGGTGGCCTCGATGTAGGGCTCGGCGACCTTGCGCAGTTCGTCAGCGGTCAGCTTGGCGCGCAGTTCCTCGATCGACGGGAACTCGGTCGGCAGATCGGTGATCCGGCTACGGGTCTCGTCCAGGCGGCTCTGGGTGCGCTCGCGCGAGGCCTGGGCGCGGTTCTTCAGCTCGGCGAGGGCGTCCTTGACTTCCTGGACGGCGACGTCGCCGGCGCCGACGACGGCGTAGACCGGGGTGGGCAGAGTACGTTCGGCGGTGCTCATGGCAACTCCTTGCTTGCTTTAACTTGCACCACCAGTGTGCGTCAATGTGCTAGCAAATGCTAGCGCTAGGAGCGTGTGAGTGGTCGATGTCACTGCTACTGAAAGTACTTCCGCCTGCAATAAACGTCGTGTTCACCGTGGTTTCTTGCGCAACTACCACCCGTCCGCCCCAGCGCAACCCTTTAGCTCACTGCTAGCAGAATCTACGCCTTAGGCGCTTTGTCAGCGTCCATCCGACGCCGCAACCTGCGTGCTGCAGCAACCATGTTGCGGAGTGCCGGTTCCAGTTGCCAGTAGTGCCGCGTCTTCAATCCGCCGTCCGGGTTGGCCCAGAGCCGATCGATCGGAATCGCCGACGCGGCCCGGGTGAGACGGTCGTCGATCGTGTCGATGTCCGGGATCACCGCGCTGCGGCTCTCGTAAACCCCCGGCCCCACCCCGCGCTCGATGGCGGTGCCGTGCTCGGTCAGTTCGCTCAGCACCCAGTCGATGGACCGCGTCGCCACGATCGACGTGACGTCGGCGTCCATCGCGTTGAACGCCTCGACCACTTCGGCGATCGAGGAGTAGCCGAGGTGCGTGTGGATCTGCGTCTCGGGTTTCGCGCCGCCGACCGCCAGTTTGAACGCCGCGACCGCCCAGTCGAGATAGCCTTCGCGGCCCCGTTCGCGCAGAGGCAGCAACTCCCGGATCGACGGCTCGTCGACCTGGATGATCTTGATTCCCGCCCGCTCCAGATCCGCCACCTCGTCGCGGACGGCCAGCGCCAGTTGCTCGGCGGTCTCGTACAGCGGCTGGTCCTGCCGGACGAACGACCGTGCGAGCATCGTGACCGGGCCGGTGAGGATGCCCTTGACGGGCTTGTCGGTCAGCGACTGCGCGTAGGTGATCCATTCGATCGTCATCGGACCCCGCCGCTTCACATCGCCGTAGAGGATCGGCGGCCGGACGTATCGCGAGCCGTACACCTGGACCCAGCCCATGTGGGTGAAGGCGTAGCCCTCCATCAGTTCGGCGAAGTACTGGATCATGTCGTTGCGCTCGGGTTCACCGTGGACGAGGACGTCGAGCCCGATGTCCTCCTGCAACTCGATGACCCGCCGGATCTCCTCGCGGAGCCGCTCGGCGTACTCGTCCCAGGTGAGCCGACCCTGCCCGTAGTAGTACCGGGCGCGGCGGATGTCCGCGGTCTGCGGAAACGACCCCAGCGTGCACGTCGGCACCGGCGGCAGCCCGAGGACTGCGGCCTGGGCCCTCCGGCGTTCGGCGTACGGCGCTCGTTCGCGCTGGTCCGGTCGGATATTGGCGACTCGTTGACGGACCTCGTGCTTGAGCTTGAAGTGGACGGTCGCCGGACGCGTGTACCAGTGTTCGGGCGCCCCCTCGGAGATCGCCTTCGCCAGCGCGATCACCTCCGCGACCTTCTGCTTGGCGAACGAGAGCCGGTCGGCCACATCGCCGGGAAGGTCGGGTTCGATGAGCTTGTCGACGGGGACGTGCATCAGGGTGCACGACGTCGACACGACGAGATCGGGGATCACCTTCTTGATCTGGAGCAGGTAGTCGAGCTTCCCGCCCTTGGCCGCCTTCCAGACGTTGCGGCCGTCGATCACCCCCGCGTACAGCCGCTTGCGGCGGAGCCCGGCGATCTCCATCAGCATGCTCGGCGTCATGGGCGCGGACACGAGATCGAGACCGATCGCCTCGATCTTGGTCGCCGCGAGAATCGGGAGCGCCGGGCCCAGATCGCCGTACTCGCCGGTGACGAGGATCCGCGGACGCAGCCCCGCGCCGCCGAGTCGGTCGTAGGCGCGGGCGAGCGCCGCGAGATCGGCGTCGGTGCGGTCGGAGGTGAAAGCGGGCTCGTCGAGCTGAACACACTTGGTGTTCTGCTTGGCCAGCTTCTCGAACAACTCGATGTACACCTCGAGCAGGTCGTCGAGCCGGTCGAGCGGACGGAACCCTTCCGGTGCGTCGGCCGCCGGCTTGCTCATCAGCAGCAGGCTGACCGGCCCCAGCATGATCGGTCGCAGTTCGATGCCCGCTTCCGCGGCGCGCGCATGCTCGTCGAGCAGGTTCTCGCTGAGCCAACTCGCTCGGCCGAGCGAGAACTCGGTGTCCGGGCCGACCTCCGGCTGCCGGTAGTAGTAGTTGGTGTCGAAGTACTTGATCAGCTCCAACGGCGGGAAGTCGGGCTTGCCGCGAGCCATCGCGAAGTAGAAGTCGATCGGATCGAGCTCGGCGTGCAGCGGCTCGAAGCGACGCGGCACCATCCCGAACATCAGCGCGTTGTCGAGAACGTGGTCGTAGAACGAGAAGGTGTTGCCCGGAACCTGCTCGAGACCGGTGGCGGCGAGCTCACGCCACGTCGACTCGGCGAGCTCACGGCCGGCGGCGAGGAGCTTCCCGCGATCGCCGGAGCCGTGCCAGTAGTCCTCGAGCGCGAATTTCAGTTCGCGGCGCGCACCGATTCTCGGGTACCCGAGAATCGATGACCCGTACTCGATGCCGTCAGCGCGTGTCATGGCGCACGCCTACTTGGCCGCGCCGTCGCCGTACTGATAGAAACCGCGACCGGACTTCTTACCCAGACGCCCTGCCTCGACCATGCGCAGCAGCAGCGGCGGCGGCGAGTACAGCGGTTCCTTGAACTCCTCGTACATGCTGTCGGCGATCGCCTTGACGGTGTCGAGCCCGACGAGGTCCGTGAGCTTGAGCGGACCCATCGGATGTGCGCAGCCGAGCACCATCGCCTTGTCGATGTCCTCCACCGTGGCGAATCCGCTCTCCACCATGCGCACCGCCGACAGCAGGTACGGCACCAGCAGCGCGTTGACCACGAAGCCGGAACGGTCGGACGAGCGGACCACCTGCTTGCCGAGCACGTCGTGCGCGAAGGCCTCGGCGCGCTCGCTGACCTCGGTGGAGGTCATCAGCGTGGTCACCAGTTCCACGAGGGGCAGCACCGGGACCGGATTGAAGAAGTGCATGCCGATGACCCGGCTCGCGTTCTCGGTCGCCATGCCGAGCTTCATGATCGGGATCGACGAGGTATTGGAGGCCAGCACCGCGTTGGGGTCGGTCACCACCTTGTCGAGTTCCCGGAAGATCTGTGTCTTGACCTCCTCGTCCTCGATGATCGCCTCGACCACCAGCTGGCGGTCGGCGAAGTCTCCGAGGTCGGAGGTGAACCGCAGGCGCCACGAGGCCTGCTCGCGTTCGCGCTCGGTGAGTTTGCCGCTGCTGACGCCGCGGTCGAGGGAGCGGAGGATACGGGAGCGGCCGGCCGCGGCGAGTTCGCGCGTCGACTCGTAGACGAGGACGTCGGCGTTCGCGCGGGCACACACTTCGGCGATACCTGCACCCATCTGACCTGCGCCGATGATACCGACGCGTGAAATCTTCTCACCTGCCATTGTGAAGGCTCCTGAAGTGTTGTCTGACGTGTCGCGCCGCGCGAACGGCGGAGTACTACCTGTTTAGCAATGATCCCGGGGCAGTTGGGGTTCAATACCCCACTGCCCCGGGATCATCACGAGATCGTCAACCTTTCAAGCGAAGGTCGCGTCGGTTCCTAGTGGAACTGTCCCTCTTCGGTCGAGCCCTTCAGAGCCGCGGTCGAGGTGTTCGGGTCGACGGTGGTGGCGATCTTGTCGAAGTAGCCGGCACCGACCTCACGCTGGTGCTTGGTGGCGGTGTAACCGCGCTCCTCGGCAGCGAACTCGCGCTCCTGCAGGTCGACGTACGCCTTCATCTGCTCGCGAGCGTAGCCGTAGGCCAGATCGAACATCGAGTAGTTGAGGGCGTGGAAGCCGGCCAGCGTGATGAACTGGAACTTGAAGCCCATCGCGCCCAGCTCGTTCTGGAACTTGGCGATGGTGTCGTCGTCCAGGTGCTGCTTCCAGTTGAAGGAAGGCGAGCAGTTGTAGGCCAGGAGCTGGTCCGGGTACTCGGCCTTGACGGCCTCGGCGAACTGCTTCGCGAGGGCCAGGTCGGGCTTGCCGGTCTCCATCCAGATCAGGTCGGCGTACGGAGCGTAGGCCTTGGCGCGAGCGATGCAGGGCTCGATGCCGTTCTTGACGTTGTAGAAGCCCTCGGAGGTGCGCTCACCGGTGATGAACGGACGGTCGCGCTCGTCGACGTCCGAGGTGATCAGGGTGGCGGCCTCGGCGTCGGTGCGGGCGACGACGACGGTCGGGGTGTTGGCGACGTCGGCGGCCAGACGCGCCGAGGTCAGGGTGCGGATGTGCTGCTGGGTCGGGATCAGCACCTTGCCGCCGAGGTGGCCGCACTTCTTCTCCGAAGCCAGCTGATCCTCCCAGTGGGTGCCTGCGGCACCCGCGGCGATCATGGCCTTCTGCAGCTCGTAGACGTTGAGAGCGCCACCGAAGCCGGCCTCACCGTCTGCCACGATCGGCACGACCCAGTTGTCGACCGAGTCGTCGCCCTCGACGCGAGCGATCTCGTCGGCGCGCAGCATCGCATTGTTGATGCGGCGGACCACCGACGGCACCGAGTTGGCCGGGTACAGCGACTGGTCCGGGTAGGTGTGGCCCGAGAGGTTCGCGTCACCGGCGACCTGCCAGCCCGACAGGTAGATGGCCTTGAGGCCCGCGCGGACCTGCTGCACGGCCATGTTGCCGGTCAGTGCGCCGAGCGCGTTGATGTAGCTGTCGTCACCCTTGGTGACGCCTTCCCACAGGATCTCCGCGCCGCGGCGGGCGAGCGTGTGCTCCTCGACGACGTTGCCCTGGAGCTCAGCGACCTGCTCCGCGGTGTAATCGCGCTTGATGCCCTTCCAGCGGGGGTTGGTGTCCCAGTCCTGCTGGATCTCGGCGGCGGTACGCGGCTTTCCGACGTTGCTCATAGCCTTCGCTTTCGTTAGAACTGCTCGATCGCAGTGCTTTGAGGGTTTACGGCCCCATCCGATTCTTGCGAACCGGTTGACACCTTGAGGCGATGCCTGACATCAGGTTGCCATAGGGAAAACCTGCAGTTCAATCCCTACATGGATGCAAATAACGGGCATGTTACCGACGGGTTTTGCAAAGCTTGTAAATATTGATGTGTGAACCTCTCGGGCCGAATCTCAAAAAAGTACGCGCGTACTGGGAAAACTCGTCGCGGGACGCTCGGCCGCGCGACACCGACCGCGGCACTCGGCGGCGACGGGCACCGCGGCCGAAAGTGCGGCACTTCACAGACGGCGGCGGCGCGAAAGGACGGAAGATCAGCGTGCGGCACGCGTGACGGCGTCTCGAACGAGCCGCACGAACTCGTCGTCGGTCACCGGCGCCGCGACGAGCGCCGAACCCGGAACCACCGCCGCGCGCTCCTGCTCGCTGACGGCGCGTTCGTCGGTCGACAGACCCAGCTGCAGCGTGACGGTCTCGCCGCTGGGCCGCCGGACCAGGATGTTGCCCATCAGACCCGCGCGGGCGCGGACGGCGCCGCCGGGCAGCGTGGTCACCGAATCGCTGCGCACCAGGAACGACTGCTCCACGGCCGAGTCGCGGAGCGCGGGCAGTTCCACCGTCGTGGTCACGATGTGCGCCCCGGCCAGCGTGCCCTTGCTGGGAACCGCCGTCACGACCGCGCACGGGCCCGTCGTCGCACGACGGTCCGCATCGATGTCGCGGCGGACGCTAGAGAGCAGTTCACTGAAGACTCCGGTGTCCGAGCGCGCCACCAGCAGAGCCGAGTTGTCCTCGGTCAGTTGCGGATTGAACTCGGCATCAGCGGTGGGCGCGCACTCCGGCGGGGTGAAGGCCACAGTCTTCGACTGTTCCAGCGTGCTGCGATTCGACACGATCAGATCGTTGACCATCATCGGAACCGCGGTGAAGTCCGGCGGCAGCTGATCGCTGGTGAGCAGCAGGCTCGGCAACGTCGGCTCCTGCGCACTGCCGTCCCCGCATCCGGCGACGCCGATCAGACCCGCGCAGGCGGCCGCGAGTGCGGTGGTACGGGCGAGTGCGGAACGGGACAGAATGGAGCGAAGCACACCGGCACCGTACCCGGCGGAGAGCCGCGGGGAGGGAGGCACATCGCGTGAGCACTGAACACCCGGCCGGCCAGAAGATGTTCGTCGGCGGGCGGATCCGCGGGCTCCGCGCCGACCGCGGACTCTCGCAGCAGGCCCTGGCCGGCATGCTGGGCATCTCCGCGTCGTACCTGAACCAGATCGAGCACGACAACCGGCCGCTGACCGGCCCGGTCCTGGCGAAGATCACCGATCTGTTCGGACTCGACATCGACTTCTTCGACCCGCAGGACGACGTCCGGCTCGTCGCCGAACTGCGGGAGGCACTGCTGGACGAGGACCTCGACTTCGATCCCGCCGCCAGCGAGGCGGGTGAGGTGGCGTCGCTGGTCGGCAGCCACCGGGCGATCGCCGAAGCACTGGTCGGGATCTACCAGCGGTACCGCGTGGTCTCCGAGCAACTCGCGGCGGCGACGGCCGGTCGCGGCGACTCCGGCACGCGCGGAACCATCAGCGCCCCGCACGAGGAGGTCCGCAACTTCTTCTACCAACGTCGCAACTACGTGCACGAACTGGACGAGGCCGCCGAGGACCTGACCTCGCGGATGCGCATGCACTCGGCCGACATCCGCGCCGGCCTGGCCTCGCGCCTCGAGGACCGGCACGGCGTGCGGATCATCCGGCGCGTCGACCTGGGCGACGACGTGCTGCACCGGTTCGACCCCGAGCGGCGCCAGCTGGAATTCTCCGCGGCGCTCTCCGCCGGCCAGCGCACCTTCAAGATCGCCGCGGAACTGGCCTACCTCGAGTTCGGCGATCTGATCGACGAACTCGTGGCCGACGGCGGGTTCACCACAGACGACGCCGTGGCCCTCGGCCGACAGGGGCTGGCCAACTACTTCGCCGCCGCCGCGATGCTGCCCTACGGGCAGTTCCACGGTGCGGCCGAGGACTTCCGCTACGACATCGAACGGCTCTCGGCCTTCTACGCCGTCTCGTACGAGACCATCTGCCATCGGCTCTCGACGCTCCAGCGGCCGAGTCTGCGCGGAGTCCCGTGGACCTTCGTCCGCGTCGACCGCGCCGGGAACATGTCCAAGAGGCAGTCGGCCACCGGCTTCAACTTCTCCTCCAGCGGCGGCACCTGCCCGCTCTGGAACGTGTACGAGGCATTCGTCTCGCCGGGCAAGATCCTGACCCAGATCACCGAGATGCCGGACGGCCGCGAGTACTTCTGGGTGTCGCGCACCGTGGAGCGGCGCGCTGCGCGGTACGGGCAGCCCGGCAAGTCGTTCGCGATCGGCATGGGCTGCGAACTGCGCCACGCCGGACGCATCGTCTACTCCGACGGCACGGAGATCGGCACCGATGCGCGAACGACGCCGATCGGCGCCGGGTGCCGGGTCTGCGACCGTCTCAACTGCCCCCAGCGCGCCTTTCCACAACTCGGTGCCAATCTGGCGATCGACGAACACCGCAGCACGGTTTCTCCGTACATGCCGGGGTGAGCCGCGGCTGGACTACCTTGGGTCGACATGAACACACCTCGCGTCGCCCCCGGCACTCTGCGCGAACTCGGCCCGGTGAACTGGCTGGTGGTCCGCGCGATGGGCCTGGCCACCGGCACCGACGACCCGCACATCTTCGCCACGCTCGGCCGCAGCCGGGGCCTGTTCCGCGGTTGGTTGCACTACTCGTCGCGCATGATGCCGTTCGGCGAACTGTCGCGCAAAGAGACCGAGATGATCATCATCCGCGTCGCCCACCTGCGCTCCTGCGACTACGAGCTCGACCACCATCGACGTCTGGGGGCACGCGCGGGGATCACCGCTGAGGCGTTCGAGCAGATCCTCGAGGGACCCGACGCCGGCTGGGGCGACCGCGAGCGAACCCTGCTGTCGGCCGTGGACGAACTCGTCGCCGAGCGCGACCTGGGCGATCAGACCTGGCAGGCGCTGCGCCGGCACCTCGACGAGCGCCGCGCCGTCGCCTTCGTCCTGCTGGTGGAGCAGTACGACGGGCTCGCGACCACCATCACCGCGCTCCGCGTCCAGCGTGACGAGTTCCGGGGAAGCGGTCGCCGATGACCTCCGTGGCGCAACGACTCATGGGCAACCCGGCGTTCTCGCAGATCTACGAGCGCCTCTGGCGGCCGGTGTTCACCAGGGGCTTCAGCCTCGGCGGATCGCAGACTCTGGACTACGACCGCGCGCTGCGCGCCTACCTGGCCAGGCCCGGCGAACGGCTCGTCCTCGACGTCGCCTGCGGCCCCGGCAACTACAGCCGGGACGCCGCCTCGGGGCTCACGGGCGACGGCCGGTACGTCGGCCTCGACTTCTCCGCGAGCATGCTCGAACAGGCGCAGCGCGATCACCGCGACGACCGCATCGCCTACGTCCGCGGCGACGCCCACCGACTGCCGGTGCCGGACGCGTCGTTCGACACCGTGATGTGCCTCGCCGCGCTCTACCTGATCCCCGACCCGCTCCCTGTGCTCGACGAGATGGCCCGCGTGGTGAAGCCGGGCGGCGAACTGATCGTCTTCACCTCCGTGCGATCGTCGATCGCCGCAGTCCCCGGCGCCGATCTCGTCGCCGGGCTGTCGGGACTGCGGATCTTCGGGCGCCGGGAGTTGCTGGACCGGTTCGACGATCTCGGGATGACACACGTGGAGCAGACCATCACCGGCGTCGGCCAATACGTTCACGCGCGGCGACCTCGCGTCTGACCCCTAGGCAAGCGAACTAGCTTAGGCTAGCCTATTTAAAGGAATTTATTCCGCTGAATAGGCAGGAGTGGTCATGTCCGATCCGCATACAGGAGAGCTCCCTCTGTCCGACCGCCGGGACGAGGATCTGCCCGGCCACTGGCTGCTCGCCAAGGTCGGCAAGCGCGTGCTGCGGCCCGGCGGCCGCCAGCTCACCGCCGCCTTGCTCGACGATGCCGCGCTCGCCGGCGCCGACGTGGTGGAACTGGCACCGGGCCTCGGCAAGACCGCGTTCGAGATCCTCGGCCGCCGGCCGCGGAGCTACCTCGGCGTGGAAGCCGATGAGCAGGCCGTCGCACTGACCGCGGCCGCGATCGGCGACCGCGGCCGAGTGGTTCACGCCGACGCCGACGACACCGGGCTCGATGCGGCGAGCGCCGACGTCGTGGTCGGCGAGGCGATGCTGACCATGCAGTCCGATCGAGGCAAATCCGCCATCATCGACGAGGCGTTCCGAGTGCTGCGTCCCGGAGGCCGATACGCCGTGCACGAGTTGTCGCTGCATCCCGACACCCTGCCGGACGACGCGAAGACCGAGATCCGCAAAGCGCTGGCACGCTCGATCAAGGTGAACGCCCGCCCGCTCACCGAGGCCGAGTGGCGCGAGGCTCTGGAGCGATCGGGGTTCGTCGTCGAGCGCGTGCGGTTCGCGCCGATGGCGCTCCTGGAACCCGCACGGATGATCGCCGACGAGGGTGTGGCCGGGACGGCGAGGATCGCCTTCAACGTGGCCCGCAACCCGTCGGCGCGCAAGCGGATCCTGGGGATGCGCAAGGTGTTCGCGAAGTACCGTGACCAGATGGCCGCCATCGAAGTGATCGTGAGGAAACCCGATGTCGAGCAGTGAGACAGCGGGCAGTGAGACGGCGGCGGCGCCGTTCACCTATCTGACCGGACTGAACGCACCCAACACCGGGGACACCGGGTCGAAGCCGGCGGTGAAGCGGATCCATCGGAGCGATACCGAGACCGTCGTTCGGCTCTCCTTCCGCGCGGGACAGGAGATGCCCGACCACCTCGCCGCCCACCCGATCGTGGTGCTCGGCCAGTCGGGCGCCGTGGACTTCACGGTCGCGGGCGCCACCGTCCGGCTCGAACCCGGCACCGCGATCCGGGTCGACGCCCGGGTGACCCACTCGCTGCACGCGGTCACCGACGGTGCGGTAACACTGGTGATGATCCACGGAAGCTGACATCAGGAGGGGGTCGCCATGCCCGTGCGCCCTCGAGACCGAGCCCGCGCGCTCCTCGCCGACGCCCCGGACGGAATGGACGCGCATGAGGTGGCCGATGCGCTGGGCGTTCACGTCACGACCGCCCGGTTCCACCTGAACAACCTGGTCGACGAGGGTTCGGCCGTCACCGAGACCACCGAACCCCGCGGCGTCGGGCGGCCGCGCGTGGTCTACCGCATCGTGCCCGCCCCGTCCGCCGACGAACTCGTGCACCTGCTGCTGCGCCGCATCGGCGAGACCGAGGCCGAACGCGAACGGGTCGCCGCGGAGACCGGCCGACTCTGGGCACGCGGCCGACGTGGTGCCGACGTCGATGCGGTCGCTGTCCCCGACCCGGTGACGGTGGTCGAGGCGATGCTGACGCGGCTCGGCTTCCGGGTGACCGATGCGCTCAGCGCATTCGGCGAGCACCAGTTGTCGGTCTGCGGCTGCCCGCTGCAGAGCATCGCGTCACGTAATCCCGAGATCGCCCACGGCATCGTCCGCGGCGCGGTGGAGTTCGCACTCGAGCAGGCGTCGCCGGCACTGGGAGGCGCCTATGCCGTCGACGTCTCGCCCGATTCGGCCGGCGACTGCGAACTCGTGCTGCGGTTGTCCGGAGTTCACACCCCTGCAGTTCGCACCACCTGAAGTTCGCACCCCTGCACGCTGACTCGGATGTCAGAACGAGCGGTAGTCGCGCACCGGCATCCGCGGTCCGCGACGGGCCGGCATCCCCGCACCCAGCTCGCACAACCGGATCACCCGATAGCGTTGGCCCGCATACGGTTCCAGCAACTCCAGCATCCCGTCGTCGTCGACCCGCTCGCCGATCAATGCGAGTCCGACGACCGACGGAGTGTGATAGTCGCCCACCGGGACCGCGTCCGGGTCACCGACCGCGCGTATCCGGGTGTGCGCGGCGGTCCACGGGCCGATGCCGCGAAGGGCGGTGAGGCGGTCCGCCTTCCGCTCCACGTCGACCGTCGCGGCGGCTCTGACGGTCCGAGCGCGCACCGGTTCGAGCCCGCTCCGGTGCCAGTCCGACTCGGTGATCTCCCGCCACCTCGGGCGCGGCGGCGGCACCCTCATGTCGGCCGGGACCGGCCCGGGCGCGCGGTCGCCGTATCGGGTCAGCAGATAGCGCCAGGCCCGGTAGGCCTCGTCGCCCACCACCTTCTGTTCGAAGACCGCCGCCACCAGGGCCTCCCAGACGCGGTCGGTGCGCCCGATGCGGAGGTCGGGAACCCGTTCCGCCAGACGTGCGACCGCCCGATCGAGGGGGGTCAGCGCCGCGGGGTCGTCGTGCGCACCCAGCATCGCCGGCACGTTCTCGACGAGCCAGCCCGCGCCGGGCCCCCACGCCCGGGCGAGCACCGAACCGTCGGCGCGGCCCGCGACCGCGAGCGTGCCGGGACCGTCGGGCGTGTGGACCGCGCGCCACACGGATCCGTCGGTCGCCACCCGGTACGCCGGATCGGCCCGCCCCCGGCGGTGCAGTGAGAGCATCGCGCGCACCGGAACACGCCATCCGGGCGTCCACTCGCGCTGCAGCATGCCACCCATTGTGCGCGCGGACCGCAGACGCGAGGGCGCCGCACCGGGTGTCGGTGCGGCGCCCTCGCCGAGCGGATCTGAGCGGGTGTCGCTACAGGTTGATCATGTGACCGATCGCGCCGTGGAAGGTCTCCTGGAGAGCCTCGCTCATCGTCGGATGGGTGTGGACGTTGCGGGCCAGTTCACGAGCGGTGAGGTCCCACTTCTGCGCCAGCGTCAGTTCGGGCAGCATCTCGGAGACGTTGTCGCCGACCAGGTGGCCGCCGAGCAGTTCCTCGGTCTCGGCATCGGTGATGAGCTTCACGAAGCCGGCCGGGGCGGCCAGGCCCTGAGCCTTGCCGTTGGCGCTGAACGGGAACTTGGAGACGGTGATCCGGTAGCCCTCGGCCTCGGCCTGCTCCTCGGTGAGACCGAACGACGCGACCTGCGGCTGGCAGAACGTGGCGCGCGGCATCATCCGGTAGTCGCCCAGCGTCATCGTCTCGGCGCCGGCCATGGTCTCGGCGGCCACGACGCCCTGCGCCTCGGCCACGTGGGCCAGCTGCAGTTTGGCGGTCACGTCGCCGATCGCGTAGATGCCGGGAACGTTGGTGCGCATGTGGTCGTCGATCGCGATGGCGCCGCGGTCGGTGAGTGCGACACCGGTGTTCTCCAGGCCGTAGCCCTCCACCCGGGGAGCGAAGCCGACCGACATCAGGACCTTGTCGACGGTGATGCTTCCGTCGGCGCCCTTGGCGTCCTTGTACGTCACCGTGACGTTGTCGCCGTTGTCGTCGACGCTCTGCACACCGGTGCCGGTGAGAATCTTGACGCCGAGCTTCTTGTAGGCCTTCGCGATCTCCTTCGAGACGTCGGCGTCCTCGTTCGGCAGCACGCGCGGCATGAACTCGATGATGGTGACGTCGACGCCGTAGTTGGCGAGTACGTACCCGAACTCCATGCCGATGGCGCCGGCACCCACGATGACGATCGAGCCGGGCAGATCGCGGGTGAGGATCTGCGTCTCGTAGGTCACCACGTTGTCGCTCAGCGCGACGCCCGGGAGCAGCTTGACGGTGGAACCGGTGTCGATGATGACGTTGTCGAAGGTGATCTCCCGATCTCCGACGACGATCGTCTCAGCGTCGCGGAAGACGCCGTATCCGTCGATCTCGGTGATGCCGTTCTTCTTCATCAAGAAGTGAACGCCCTTCACGATGCCGTCGGACACCTTGCGGCTGCGGTCGAAGGCGGCTCCGAAGTCGAAGCTCACCTCACCGCTGATACCGAAGGTCTTGGCCTCGTGATTGAAGACGTGTGCGAGTTCGGCGTTGCGCAGCAACGCCTTCGAGGGGATGCACCCGACGTTGAGACAGACACCTCCCCACCATTTCTCTTCGATGACGGCGGTCTTCATGCCCAGCTGGGCGGACCGGATCGCGGCCACGTACCCACCGGGACCGGCTCCCAGGACAACTGTTTGAAAATGTTCAGCCACGCAGTTCAGCGTACTTCTCCCCTGTGTGCCACGCAGGTGTCCGGTCACGCTCAGTCACGCATCACAATTCAATCAGTGATTGAAACGCTGATTGAAATGTGATCTACTCAACAGATGCCCGTCGACCCGACTGCTGCCACCACACGCTCGCGCCTGTTGGACGCGGCCGAACGACTCCTCACCGCCGTGCCCTACGACGACCTGTCGGTGCGCGCGGTGTGCGGCGAGGCCGGCGCCAACCCCGCGGCCGTGCACTACCACTTCGGATCGAAGGAGTCGCTGGTCGCCGCGCTGCTCCAAGACCGCCTCGAACCGGAATGGTCCGACCAGCTCGACACACTCCAAGCGGGTCCGCGCACCGTCACCGACATCGTCGAGGCGATTCTCGACCCGCTCATCGCGTTGCAGGCCGCCCCCGAGACCGCACCCCTGGTCCGCACCCTCGCCCAATTCGTGCTCACTCATCCGCGAGCGCCGTGGGACAGCCGGTGGTTCCAGCTCGACGTGTGGACCGAACTGCTCACCGCCACCGTGCCCGGCCTGGACCCCGACGTCGCACGACGCCGCTGGCGCTTCGCGTTCGGCCTGATGATGACCGAGTTCGCCGCACCCCGGGAGATCTCCCCCGACAACGTCGCAGCCCTGTCCGACTTCCTCATCGCCGGCCTCGCCGGCCTACCGAAAGGCATTCGATGACCACCAGCCCGAATCCGAAAGATCCCGCACCGAGAGCCGGGAACGACCCGCTGAGCCCAGCTGTGCTCGGACCGCTCACGCTCCGGAACCGGATCATCAAGTGCGCGACCTTCGAGGCCATGACGCCCGACGCACTGGTGACCGACGAGCTCATCGAGTTCCACCGCGAGGTGGCCGCGGGCGGCGCGGCGATGTCGACGGTCGCCTACTGCGCGATCGCGCCCGAAGGCCGCACCGACCGCCATCAGATCTGGATGCGGCCCGAGGCGGTCCCGGGCCTGCAGCGGCTCACCTCGGCGATCCACGCCGAAGGCGCTCTGGCCGCAGCTCAACTCGGGCACGCCGGGCCGGTCGCGAACGCCGTGTCCAACAGGCTTCCGGCGCTCGGTCCGGGCCGGATCCCCGCGCCGATGGGCATGTCGCTGACCGCGAAGGTAGCGCGCGACGACATCCCCGGACTGGTGCGCAAGTTCGCCACCGCCGCGCGGCTGGCCGTCGACTGCGGGTTCGACGGCTTGGAGATCCACTGCGGCCACAACTACCTGCTCAGCGCATTCATGTCACCGCTGCTGAACCACCGGCGCGACGAATACGGCGGCTCGGCCGTGAATCGCGCCCGGTTCGCCCGCGAAGTCCTCGAAGCGGTGCGCAACGAGGTCGGCGACGAGGCCGCTGTCTGGGCCAAGCTCAACATGTTCGACGGCCTCGGCAAACCCGCCCGCGGACGCGGTGGCAGACCTTGGAGCTGCACCAATCTCGACGATGCGATCAAATACGCCGAACTGTTCGAGAGCGACGGGTTCATCGACGCCATCGAGCCCACCGCAGGGAGTTCGCTGCTGAATCCGATGTACCTGTTCCACGGCGAGCCGCCGCTGGAATCGTTCGCCGAGGCGATGGCCGGACCGGTCAAGACCGGTATGAAGCTCGGCGGCCGCCTGTTCCTGAAGCACTACCCGTACACCGACACCTACCTGCTTCCGCTCGCCCGCGAACTCCGCAAGGCGGTGTCCCTGCCGCTGATCCTGCTCGGCGGCGTGACCGATCACGCATCGATGCGGACGGCGATGGACGAGGGCTTCGACTTCGTCGCGATGGGCCGCGCGCTGCTGCGCGAGCCGGATCTGCCGCACCTCATCGAGGCGGACCCGTCCACCCGCAGCAAGTGCGTGCATTGCAACCTCTGCATGCCGACCATCTACTCCCACACCCGCTGCCCGATCCGGACCGGAGAGGTCCCCGATCCGCTGACCGCCGCAGGCTGATTCCGGCCGTCGCGCGGACCGCGGGACCACCCGCCCCGCGGTCCGCGCGGTTTCCACTGGTCCGCGAAACGTGATAGGCAGGATTAGTCCGTTCGGGTCACTGACCCGAGAGTCGATGGGCCCTACCGGCCGGGGGAAGTGGTAGTCAGATCCGCGGCGCTCCACGTCGCCGCCGTCGAATGAATCCAGTTCGCCCGACCCGAGAAACGACTATCGACAATTCGGAGGTCAGATGACTGACTCGACCGTCTCCACCGACGCCACCTCCACGGCGACGCTCCGGAAGGCGATCGCGGCGTCCGCGATCGGCAACGCCACCGAGTGGTACGACTACGGCGTCTACGCCGCGACCACCACCTACCTCACCCAGGCGTTCTTCCCCGGCCACCTCGGCACCATCGGCACCATGCTCGGCTTCGCCGTCTCCTTCGTGCTCCGGCCGCTCGGCGGCTTCGTCTGGGGACCGATCGGCGACCGCCTCGGCCGCAAACACGTCCTGGCGCTGACGATCCTGCTGATCTCGCTGGCCACCGCGCTGATCGGCGTACTGCCGACCCACGCGTCGATCGGTATCTGGGCTCCGATCCTGCTGATCGCACTGCGAGTGGTGCAGGGCTTCTCGACCGGCGGCGAGTACGGCGGCGCGGCCACGTTCATGGCCGAGTACGCGCCGGCCGACAAGCGCGGACGGTACGGCAGCTTCCTCGAGTTCGGCACCATGGCCGGCTTCGCCTCGGGAACCGCCATCGTCCTGCTGATGAACCTCGGCCTGAGCGAGTCGCAGATGCAGGAATGGGGCTGGCGCATCCCGTTCCTGATCGCTCTCCCCCTGGGTCTGGCCGGCCTCTACCTGCGGTCGCAGCTCGACGATCCGCCGCTGTACACCGATGTGGAGAAGAAGGTCGCCGATCCGGGCGGAATCACCGGTCAGCTGCGTCAGACGCTGGTGCACTACTGGAAGCCCATCCTCATCATGTTCGGCATGGTGGTCGCGCTCAACATCGCGAACTACACCTTGCTGGCCTACCAGCCGCAGTACCTCAAGGGCACCATCGGCCTGAGCGAGGACACCGCCTCGGTGGTGGTCCTGATCGGCCAGGTGGTGATGATGCTGCTCATCCCGGTGTTCGGCATGTGGTCCGACAGCACCGGCCGCAAACCGATGTGGCGGGTCTCCCTCGTGGGTCTGTTCGTCTTCGCGCTGCCGATGTACTGGCTGATGGGCCAGGGTTTCGGGTGGGCGATCGTCGGATTCGTCGTGCTCGGCGTCCTCTACATCCCGCAGCTGGCGACCATTTCGGCGACCTTCCCCGCGATGTTCCCCACTCACGTGCGCTATGCGGGCTTCGCGATCTCGTACAACCTGTCCACCGCCGCCTTCGGCGGTACGGCACCCCTGGTCAACGACGCCGTCGTCGACCAGACCGGCTGGAACCTGTTCCCGGCCGTGTACATGATGGCCGCGTGCGTGGTGGGCGGTATCGCCCTCAGCTTCCTGCGCGAGACCGCCGGTTGCTCGATCGCCGGAACCAAGACTCCGGGTGCCGAGCCGGTCGAGGACGCTGTCGAGACCTCGCGGGTGGGCGCGTAGCCCGCCACCGGAAGGCCGCCGCGCCGGCGCCGGTACGTTGGACACCGTGACCGACGACGATCCGTACCTGTGGCTCGAAGACGTGACCGGCGACGACGCCCTGCGGTGGGTGCGTGAGCACAACGCTCCCACCGTCGCCGAGCTGACCGGCTCGGAGCGCTTCGCCGAACTCGAAGTCGGCGCCCTCGAAGTGCTCGACAACGACGAACGCATTCCGTACGTGCGCCGGCGCGGCGGCTTCCTCTACAACTTCTGGCGCGATTCGGCGCACCCGAAGGGTCTCTGGCGGCGTACCACTCTCGACAGCTACCGCTCCGCCGAACCCGAATGGGACGTCCTGATCGACGTCGACGCCCTCGCCGCGGCGGAGGGTGAGAACTGGGTGTGGTCGGGCGCCACCATGAACCGGCCCGAGTACGACCGCGCGCTGATCTCGCTGTCGCGAGGCGGGGCCGACGCGGCAGTGGTGCGGGAGTTCGACGTACTCGCGCGGGACTGGGTGGACGACGGCTTCGTCCTGCCGGAGGCCAAGTCGTCCGTCAGCTGGATCGACCGCGACACGGTGTACGTCGGCACCGACTTCGGCGAGACGCCGGACGGGCTGCCCGCGCTGACCTCCTCCGGTTATCCGAGGACCGTCCGGCGCTGGTCGCGTGGCACCGACGTAGCGGACGCCCCGACGGTCTTCGCGGGCGAGGTGTCCGACGTCGCCGTCGGCGCAGCCTGCGACCGGACGCCCGGCCATGTGCGGCACTTCGTCTCCCGGTCGGTGGACTTCTTCAACGAGATCGCCTACGAACTGCGCGGCGACGAACTCCTCCGCATCGACGTGCCGACCGACTCGCACTTCGACGTCCGGCACGACTGGCTGACCGTCCTGACGCGGTCGCCGTGGACGGTCGACGGCCAGGAGCATCCGGCCGGAGCGCTGCTGCTCTTCGATTACCCCTCGTACCTGTCGGGCGACCGCACCCACCGCGTGCTGTTCACTCCCGACGCGCACACCAGCCTGCAGGACCTCGCGTACACCCGCTCGCACCTGGTGCTGGTGACGCTGCACGACGTGGCCACCCGCGTCGAGCTTCTCCGCTTGGGCACCTGGGAGTCCGAGCCGCTGAACGGGCTGCCCGACCTCGCGACGATCGGCGTGCTCGACACCGACCCCGATCACAGTGACGAGATCTGGTTGTCGGCCAGCACCTTCGTCCAGGCCCCGAGCCTGCTCCAGGGTTCCACGTCCGAGGGGGTGTCGGTCATCAAATCGTCCCCCGAGTTCTACGACGCGTCCGCCGTGTCGGCGCAACAGTTCTTCGCCACGTCCGACGACGGCACGGCCATCCCCTATTTCGTCGTCAAACGCGACGACGTGGCGTCCGGTCCCACCCTGCTCTACGGATACGGCGGCTTCGAGAACTCGATGACGCCCAGCTATCTCGGTATCGCCGGGCGGAGCTGGATCAGCCGGGGCGGCATCTACGTGATCGCGAACATCCGCGGGGGCGGCGAGTACGGCCCGGCCTGGCACACGCAGGCGCAGAAGGCCGGCCGACACCTGGTGTACGAGGACTTCGCGGCGGTGGCCCGCGACCTCGTGGGGCGCGGACTGACCACCCCGGCCCGGTTGGCCGCGCAGGGTGGCTCCAACGGCGGTCTGCTGATGGGGGTCATGGCCACCACCTATCCGGACCTGTTCGGCGCGCTGGTGTGCCAGGTCCCCCTACTCGACATGCGCCGGTACCACCTGTTGCTCGCCGGAGCGTCGTGGATGGCCGAGTACGGCGATCCGGACGATCCGGACGAGTGGGAGTTCATCTCGAAGTACTCGCCGTATCAGCGGCTGCGTGCCGACGCCGCCATGCCCGAGATGCTCGTGACCACCTCGACTCGGGACGACCGCGTGCACCCCGGCCACGCCCGGAAGTTCGCGGCGCGGATGGAGGAACAGGGTCACCCGGTCCGGTACTACGAGAACATCGAGGGAGGGCACGGCGGCGCGGCCGACAACCGCCAGGCGGCGTTCAAATCGGCGCTGGCCTACGAGTTCCTGTGGCGCACAGTCGGAGCCGCGGCTCCGGAGCGCTGACGGAGCCGGCGCACCGTCGCCTCGACATCCAGCATCGGCCGTCCCCGGGCCGTCGGATACCACGCGAAACCGATGAGCAGCGCGCTCGCGTGACCGATCGCCGTGAAGGTCACGGGAGCCACCGCCAGCGGTGCGCAGAAGGCGACCGTCGCCCCGGCGACGTACACCCACCGCCACGGCCGCGGAAACCGGTAGGCCAGGACGCCGATCACCGATGCCATGAAGTAGCTGACCCCGACGTCGATGGCGTAAGTGAGCGACGGATTGGCGTCGCCGCGCGCGATCTCGGCGCCGACGAGCCCCTGGCTGACCAGGGTCGCGAGAATGTGTCCGCTCAGGCCGACGACGACGAACCGCCGACTGCCGAGCCAGCGTTCCGCGGGCGCCAGGAAGACCGTGAATCCGACGACGTACGGAATCCAGTACGCGCCGTCGAGCCAGAACAGGCTGCCGAAGATCGCACGGACCGGATCGTGCAGCAGGTTGTCGATGTTCGTCGACCGTTTGCCCAGGATCCGGTCCAGCCGCTGGGGCGACACCCGGTGCGCGACGATGGTGGTGGCCAGCAGGATCACCAGCCACGCGTAGGTGACCGGCGCGCTCCGAATCCATCGCGCGACGGCGCCGAGGCCGCGGCGCCACCTGCTCCGAACGCTGGTCACCGTCTCACGGTAGGCCCGCCGACCACCGCGCGCCAGATCTGCCCGAGAACCGCGCGTGTTAGATTTGCGCCGTCCAGCACGCGATGCCAGACGAGGAAATCCGGTGCGATTCCGGTGCGGTCCCGCCACTGTGGTCTGCCCGGCAGGAGACGATCCCCGCGGGCGGCAGCCAGACCCTCCTGCGTCGCGCCACCGATATCCCGGGGGCGGAGCCTCCCCGAGGGAGGTCTGCACGTGCGATCACCACGCATCGGCGCCCTGCTCGCGAGCATCGCCGTCCTCATTCCGCTCGGTGCGAGCGCTTGCTCGTCGCCGGCGCCCCACTCCGCGGGAGCCGCCCGCGACTGCATCACCGACTTCGACCCGTCGAAGGACTACTTCCCGGAGAAGTCGACGATCGAGGACGCCACCGGCCTGACCATCGAGTATCACCGCTCGTACCAGGTCGTTACCGTGGCGCATCCGGCGCAGGGAGCGCCGCCGGCGTCGTACGTTCTGGTGCGATGCGGCGCCCCCGCCCCGAAGCTGACCGGAGAACTCGCGGACGCGCCTCAGGTCGAGGTTCCCGTGCGTACCGTCTACGCGGGCTCGACGACGCATCTGCCGGGACTCGCCGCTCTCGGCGCGGCCGATGCGGTGACCGGGGTCGCGACCACCGGCTTCGTCTCCACTCCCGAGATCGTCGAGCGGATCGACGCAGGGAAGGTGCAGCAGTTCACCGACGCCGGCGCCGTCAACGCTGAGAAGGTGATCGCCGGACGCCCGGACGTGCTCGTGACCGACGGCAACGACAGTCCGGCCTTCGGCAAGATCCGCGACGCGGGCGTTCCCGTCCTCGCCGACGCCGACTGGCTGGAGGAGAGCCCACTCGGCCGCGCCGAATGGCTCAAGTTCTTCGCCGCCCTCACCGGCACCGAGAAGCAGGCCTCGAGCGTCTACCAGAGCATCAAGTCCCAGTACCGCAGCGTCGCCGACCGGCTGTCGGGAGTACCGAAGACGCCGGTCCTGCTCGGCTCGATCGCCAACGGCTCGTGGACCATGCCCTCCGGGGGCAGCTACTTCGGCAAGCTCGTCGCCGACGCCGGCGCCACCTATCCGTGGATCGACGATCGCGCCGCGGGCAGCCTGCAGTTGTCGATCGAATCGGTCATCGCCCGCGCCCGTGATTCCGCCGTGTGGCTGCTGAGCGACCCGACGGTGAACTCTGTGGCCGATCTCGACAAGCAGGATCCGCGGTACCGCGCCTTCGCCGGTCCGGCGAAACAAGCGTGGAACAGCACCAAGGCCGTCAATTCCGGTGGCGGCAACGACTACTGGGAGACGGGTGTGCTGCGCCCGGACCTCGTGTTGGCGGACATCGCCGCAATTGCGCACCCGGATCTCTTCGCGGGTCATGCCTTCGAGTTCTACCTCCATCTGCCGCAGCGATGACACCGGTCCGGACCTCGGCGGCCGCCCGGCGACCACGCGCCCGATCCGGGGTCTGGGTCGGACTCGCCGTCGCACTCCTCGCGTCGCTGCTGGTGGCCGCCGCGGTCGGATCGGTCGCGATCCCGCCCGCGGAGACGCTCCGGGTACTGACCGGCGGTCACGCGCTGGACGCGGGGAGCGACTTCATTCTGCGCGAGGTGCGGCTGCCGCGGATCGCGACCGCCGCGCTGGTCGGCGCCGCGCTCGGAGTGGCCGGGCTGCAGATGCAGACCCTGTTCCGGAACCCCCTCGCCGATCCCTATGTGCTCGGCGCCAACTCGGGCGCCAGCCTGGGCGTGGCGCTGGTCGCACTGGGCGGCGGAGTCACCGGCGCCGCGACCTTCGCCGGCGGCCTCGCGGGCTGGGGACGAGCGGGAAGCGTGGTGGCCGCCGCCTTCGGTGCCGCGGCGGTGCTGGGACTGATCCTGCTGTTCGCTGTCTGGGTCCGCAGCGCGGTGACCCTGCTGCTGATCGGCGTGATGATCGGTGCCGTCACCGGCTCGCTCGTCGCAGTCCTCATCGTCTACGCCGATCCCGACTCGGTCCAGAAGTACATGATCTGGGGCCTGGGGACCTTCTCCGCGACGTCGTGGTCCGACCTCCGCGTCGCCGCACCGGTGATCCTCGGTGCCGTCCTGCTGTCGTCGACCTCGATGCGAGCGCTCAACGCCCTGCTGCTCGGCGAGGAGTACGCGCGGTCGATGGGCGTCGACCTGCGTCTCACCCGCACCGTCACGCTGCTGTCGGCCGCGGTTCTCACCGGTGTGGTCACCGCGTATTGCGGACCCGTCGGATTCCTCGGTCTCGTGATTCCGCATCTCGCGCGCGGAGTGTTCCGCACCTCGAATCATCGGGTGATTCTGCCCGGATGCGTCCTCGTGGGAGCGCTGCTCGCGATCTGGTGCGGCATCGTCGCAGATCTGCCGGGTAAGGACAGTTCGCTGCCCCTCAACGCGGTCACCGCTCTGATCGGCGCGCCGGTGGTCATCACCGTTCTGCTGCGCGGTCGTGGAAACGGCGGTGCGGTATGACGGCCGGTCTCACCCTCGCCGGGCTGACCATCGGCTACCGGGGCCGACGGCCGGTCACCATCGCCTCCGATCTGACCGCCGAGGCGCAGGTGGGCCGGTTGACGACGCTGATCGGTCCGAACGGCGCCGGAAAGTCGACACTGCTGCGGACCGTCTGCGGTCTGGAGCGACCACTGTCGGGATCGGCTCTCCTCGCCGACGGCACCGACGTCACACGCATGAGGCCGGCCCGGCTGGCTCGCCGGATCGCGACCGTCGGGACCCAGATCGTCGACCCGGGCCGGCTCACCGCGCGAGAAGTGGTGGAGCTGGGCCGGACTCCCTACCTGGGCGCCACCGGCCGGCTCGGCGCCCATGATCGCCTGCGCGTCGACTGGGCGCTGGAGGCCGTTCGCGCTGCGGCGCTGGCCGACCGCCCCTTCCACGACCTGTCCGACGGCGAGGCGCAGCGCGTCCTCGCCGCCCGCGCCCTCGCGCAGGATCCGGAACTCCTCGTGCTCGACGAGCCGACCTCGCACCTGGACGCACCGTCGCGCGTCGAGTTCTTGGATCTGCTGAGCACGCTGGCCCGCGAGCAGCGTCTCACGGTCCTGGTGTCGTCCCATGAACTGGAGCTGGCGATGCGCCTCTCGGACGCGATCTGGCTCCTCGCCCCCGGCGGCGTGATGCACACCGGCACCCCACTCGACGTGGCCTCCTCCGGCGCCGTCTCCGCCGCCTTCGATCGAGGCCGGCTCCGCTTCGACCCGGAGAGGTTCGTCTTCGAGGTGAAGGACGGTTCGTCGCAGCGTCCGGCGGTCGAGCCTCCGCCCGCCGGCCCAGCGAGCCTCCCACCCGCCGGCTGAGCGAGCTTCCCGCCCGCTGGTTGAGCGAGCCTCCCGCCCGCCGGCCGAGCGAGCTTCCCGCCCGCTGGTTGAGCGAGCGCAGCGAGTCGAAACCATCCGCACCCGCACGCCCACCCACCGTGACACACCCCGCCCCCTGCCCTCTCCTCCCGCCGCCTCACTCCGAATCACCACTGTTACCCGCCCCACTCCCGACATACCGGACTTGCCTCGCTTGCGACCCCTGCGTTTAACATCAGCAAGCACCGACGGTCACGACGTCATCGCAGATCGTCGGCATTCTTCTGCCGTCAATTCCTACGCCCCTGGATGAATCACGGGCGTTCGAACTCGCCCGACCGGAAAGGGACTGCATGCCGCCGCTCAGTCGTCTCGTGCGCACCCAGTTGATCGTCGTGCTGCTGATCGGATTGGTGGCGTCGGTCTACGGCGGCATCCGATACGCGCGCCTCGATCAGGCGGCAGGCGTCGGGGTGTACCACGTGACCGTGCGCATGCCCGACTCCGGCGGACTGTTCGAGCAAGCGCAGGTCACCTACCGCGGCGTCGAGATCGGCCGGGTGCAGAAGATGTCGATCGTCCCGGGCGGGATCGACGTCACTCTGGCCCTCGACTCGAGCGAGGCGAAGGTTCCGGCCTCGGCGGTCGCCGTCGTCGCCGACCGATCGGCGATCGGAGAACAGTTCCTGGATCTGCAGCCGCCCTCCGACGCGGGACCGTACCTGCGCGACGGCTCGGTGATCGACGAGAACCGGCTGCCGCCTCGGCTCGACGAAGTGGTGCGGTCGGCCATCGACCTGACCGACACGATCCCCGTCGATGCGCTGCGCAGAACCGTCACCGAACTGGGCGCGGCGTTCAACGGCCGCGGAGACGACATGAGCCGGCTCGTCGACTCCCTCGACCGTCTGTCGAAGGAGGGCGTCGAAAGCCTCGACGAGACGATCGGGCTCATCACCTCCGCCGACTCGGTTCTGGCGACCCAGAACGAGCAGTCCGACGAGATTCTGCGCTGGTCGAAGAATCTCGACGCGGTCACCGCGACGCTGGCGTCATCGGATCCGGCGGATCCTCACCGACGGTCCGCGCGCTGCGTCGGCGCTCTCCCGTCTCCTCGACGAGACCGGCGACGAGGCCACCGAACTGATCGGCCGGCTCGGCGGGACGGTCCACGCGATCGCTCCGGCGTCCTATGCCGCCGAGCCGACGTTCTGGATGCTCTCGGCACTGTCGGCGGGCAGCCATACGGCGGCCTCGCCCGACGGTTCGATCCGATTCGGAATCGTGCTCGAAACGGGGAATCCGCCGTCGTGCACGCGCGGTTACGAGAGCACCGCGAAGATGATCGCCGAGATCAAGCGCAAGAACCCGGATTTCGACCAGCGCTACGACGACTTTCGGTTCAACACCGATGTGCACTGCACGGTGCCGACCGACAGCCCGACGGCGGTCCGCGGCGCGAACAACGCTGCACTCGCCGATCCCGCCTACGCGCAACCGTGGGATCACACGGCCAAGAAGGACCCGGACAAGTTGAACCTCAACCCCCTCGCCACTCAGCTCGCGCAACTCATGGGCGTGCGACCGCGATCGTGATGGGGGGTCGGGGGTTTCGACTCGCTCCGCTGTGAGTGTTTGGGGTGGTTGGCCTGGGGCTGACTGGCAGGGTGGTTATGGGTTCGTCGTTGTGTTCGTGACTCATCGCTCCGCTGGCCTCGTTGTGGGTGCCTTCAGCAAGACGTGTCCGTTCATCGATGGCGAACCGGTGACCGCCCTGTCCGCCGCGTTGGCTTGATCAGAAGCCTGTCCGACGCCTCGCCAGGTACGCCCCCTGGGGAGGCGTCGTGACCGATCACAGTGACGCCACGCGGTGGTCTCCTCAGAAGCGGCCACCGGTTCAGCGAACCCATCCTGTTCCGTTGATGAGGAGGAAGTCCGCAGTGTCAATCGTTGCAGATGTTTACAGATTCGTCGTTGGAGTCGACACTCACGCCGCCACGCACTCGTATTGCCTGGTGGAGGCGGCCACGGCCAGGACCGTCGATCAGGCCACGTTCCCGACCTCGTCGGCGGGGTTGCGGCGGGCGATCGCCTGGATCGAGCGTCGTACCGGTACTCGCATCCGCGAGACGCTGATCAGCGTCGAAGGCAGCAGTTCGTACGGCACCCGTCTGACGCGGGAACTGTTGCGGGCCGGGTACCGGGTGGTCGATGCGCCCTCGCCTCGTCGGGAGCGAGGAGGTTCGAAGACCGACGCGATCGACGCACACAAGGCGGCGGTGACGATGCTCGCTCGCCCCAGCGACGGCCTCGCCGATGCACGCACCGGTGACCTTCATGAATGCCTGAAGACGCTGCTGCCGGCCCGGGACCGGATGACGCGGGAGAAGACCCGTCAGTTCAACGCCATGGTGGCATTGCTGCGCGAGCACGACCTGGGTATCGATGCGCGAGGCAAACCCACACTGACCATCGTCAAGCAGATCGCCCGATGGCGCGAGCGTCCAAGCGATAGCCGGGCAAAGCAGTTCGCCCGTGCCGAGGTGATTACGTTAGCTCAGCGCATCGTCGCACTGCACGTCCAGCTCGCGCAGAACCTGGCCGCCGTGCGCGAACTGGTCGCCGCTCACGCACCGGTGCTATTGGAACTACCCGGAGTCGGACCGATCAGTGCCGGGCTGATCTTGAATGCGTGGGCCTACCGCGGACGGGTGAAGTCAGAGGCCGCGTGGGCGGCATTGGCCGGAGTCAGCCCGATCGAAGTATCCTCCGGACAACGACAGTACCGACGCCTCAACCGAGGTGGCGACCGACAGCTGAACCGCGCACTGCACGCAATCGTCCTCACCAACAGTCGATGCGATCAACAGACCAAAGAATTCATCGCGGCCCGCATCACACAAGGTAAGAGCCCCCGCGCGATCCGACGCATCCTCAAACGCTACCTCGCCCGACGCATCTACCGGATCCTGAACCAGCCCGGAGCAGTCACCACCGCCGCTTGACAAACATAGAAGCGTCTCGCTCAACAAGCCTGAAATAACAAAACACGACCCGCTCAACCCCATGGAAGGGATGCGGCTGGCTCGACTCGACTGACACGGGCTCGCCTTTCCGCTGGTTGAGCGAGCGGAGCGAGTCGAAACCGCCGGACCGACCCCGGTACCGCTACGCGTAGCGTCGTCCCGCCGCGACGCGCGCGATGACGCCCACGACCGCCACCACCGCGCCGGCGACCCCGACGAACAACGACACCGTCGTGAGGTGATCGGCGATCACCCCGACCACCACCTCGATGGTGGAGCGCGCGGCCTGCTCGGTGTCGGCCAGCCGCTCGCTCACGATGTGCTTGGTGAATGCCGCCAGCCCCCAGCCGGCCACGCCCGCCAGGACCGCACCGACGCCGAGCCACGCGAGGACGGTGCTGCGGCGGTTGGCCACGAGCAGTGCGATGACCGCCGCGATCACGGCGCCAATCACCGTCACCCACGACACGACGTCGATGATCTTTCCGCTGTCTTCGAGCGACCCCGCCGTGATCTGGCTCTGATCGATCGTCACGATCACCGGATGACCGATGGACACGGGCACCGGGATGGGGGCCGACGCGATCACCCGATTGATCATCGGACTGATGTCGAGTTCCATCATGTGCAGGTCGGCGTCCGGTGCCGGAGCGGTGAAGAGCCAACTGTGCTGCTGCCTCGCGACCTCGGAGAAGTCCTCGACGAAGCCGTCGCTGCGCGCGTAGTTCTTCGCGGCGGGCAGTACCAGGTCGCTCGCGACCTTGGATCCGGTGTTCTCCTCCACCGACGCCGCGACCTTCTGGGCGAAGTAGTCCTGCACTTCGGAGCTGTGCGCGGCTTCCGCCGCCGAAGAGGTGAACCCGTCCGACGACACGACTCTCTGTGACAGCCACATGCTCGGCACCGCGACGATCATGCAGATCATCGCGACCACGGTGAACAGGCCGGAAACTACGCTTCGCACGGTGCCGAGGCTACCGGGTGATCGCGGCGGACTGCCAAGCCGACGAGGCCGGGGTCATTCACCGATCACATCGCGCGCGCGGCCCACGATCGCCGGATCGGGGACTCCCACCAGCGCCTCGTCCTTGCCGTCGTACTCGTGCAGACTCAGCACGTACCGCATGGCGTTGATGCGGGCCCGCTTCTTGTCGTTGCTCTTCACGACGGTCCATGGCGCGAAATCGGTGTCGGTGTCGGCGAACATCTGCTCCTTGGCCTCGGTGTACGAGTCCCAGCGATCGAGCGACGCCAGATCCATCGGCGAGAGCTTCCACTGGCGCACCGGGTCGATCTGCCGGATCGCGAACCGGGTCCGCTGTTCCAGCGGCGTCACCGAGAACCAGAACTTCACCAGGTGGATGCCATCGTCGACCAGCATCTTCTCGAACGCGGGCGCCTGCTGCATGAACTGCGTGTACTGCGCGTCGGTGCAGAAGTTCATCACCCGCTCCACGCCGGCCCGGTTGTACCAGGAGCGGTCGAAGAAGACCATCTCTCCGGCTGCGGGCAGATGCTGGACGTACCGCTGGAAATACCACTCGGTGGCTTCGCGCTCGGTGGGCTTCTCCAGGGCGACGGTCCTGGCACCGCGGGGATTGAGGTGCTCGTTGAACCGCTTGATGGTGCCGCCCTTGCCCGCCGCGTCGCGCCCCTCGAAAACGAGCAGATGCCGCTGCCCGGTCTGCTTGGTCCACTTCTGCAGCTTCAGCAGTTCGATCTGCAGACGACGTTTGGTGACCTCGTACTCGCGGCGGCTCATCCGCTCGTCGTACGGGTAGTCCTCGCGCCAGGTGTCCACCACGTTCCGGGTCGGGAGCGTCAGCAGGATGGGATCGTCGTCGTCATCGTCGACGACGGCGAACCCGGCGGTGTTCCGCAGGTCCACGAGGTGCTGCAGAGCCTCGCGCCCGGAGACCAGGCTGAGGTCGGGTCCCACGTGCTGAACGGGGTTGCTGTCGCCGGTGATTCCATCCACGTCCGTCAGATTAGCCCGGTTCGGCGGCTCCGGCACCAGCAGCGTGTCGGAGTCAGCCCGGCGCGCGGTGCACACCCGGCACGAAGCGGACGATCACCAGCAGGATCCAGGTGATCAGGACGTACGGCCACGTGAAGAGCGGCACCTGGGTTCCGAGCATGAGCCGCTCGAGCAAGACCGCCAGCAGTGCTCCGATCACCGCCATCACCCACGGCATCCACCGTCCAGAGAGGAACACGCACGCCATCGCGATCGCGACCAGCACCGACGAGTAGCCGTCGAGTCCGTGATAGTCGCGCAGCGGCGAGGATCCGATCGCGACGGCGAAACCGGCGGCCAGCGCGCTGCCCAGGAGCGCCGCCAGACCCACCCGCCAGCCCGCGACGGTCAGGCCGACGAGGATCAGCAGACCGGAGATCGGATCGTCGATCAGAACCACCTGCGAGATCCCGCTGAGGATCGCGTGCACGGCGACCTCGAAGCGGTTGCCGTCGATCTCCGCCAGCGCGCCCGCGGGCTCCTGCAGCGGCTCGGTGGCGTAGTGGACGGCCTCGGCCACCAGGCAGAACGGCGCCGTCGTCGCGGGCAGCGCGAACTGCGCGAATCCGCGGGCGGCGAACAGCGCGACGAAGGCGACGGTGATCGGACCGCACAGCAATCCGCCGACCACCGTGGCGATCACACCGGCCCAGCCCGCTCCGAGCATGGTGAAGGCCGCCGCACCCACGAGAATCCCGCAGAAGCCGTGCATTCCGGCGCGCAGCGCCGAACCGTCGGGCGACCCGGGGAAGCGGTCGCGCAGGGCGACCCCCGCGGCGGTCGAAGCCGCCAGCCCGATGACGCCCAGCAGCGCCATTCCCCAGTCCGCGACCGCGAATCCCGCCAGGATCAGCAGACCGCACCACACGTTCGGCTGGAAGTAGATCTGACCGATCCCGTTGAGTGCGGTGGCCGCCGCGTCGCGCGGCGACCCGAAAGGTTCGGCCGGAGCGTCCGTCCGCGTCTCGACGTCACTCACTGCGGACCTCCTGCTTCCAGCGGTTCTCGATATCGCCGAAATGCCAGATCGCCAGTGCCGCGGCCCATGCGGCGACGAACACCCCGACGATCACGAATCCCGCGTAGTCCAAGTCGATTCCGGCGACCCACGCCAGCGGCCCGGACTCGACGTGAGTCTCGTCGGCGAGCACCCCGGCCAATTCCACCGTGCCGATCCCGAGAGCCGCCGCCACGGAGATCGAGGTGATCGTGATGTTGTAGTAGACCTTCCGCACCGGCCGTGCGAAGGCCCAGCCGTATGCCGCGTTCATGAACACCCCGTCAGCGGTGTCCATCAGGCACATCCCGGCGGCGAACAGGATCGGCAGCACGAGGATCGCGTAGAACGGCAGGTAGAACGCCGCCGCACCGCCCGCGAGCACCAGCAGGCCCACCTCGGTGGCGGTGTCGAAGCCGAGACCGAACAGCACGCCGACGGGATAGATGTGCCACGGCTTGCGCACCGACTTCGCCAGCCCGCCGAGCAGTCGGTTCATGAAGCCGCGCTTGTTGAGCTGCTCCTCCAGTACCTCCTCGTCGAACTCACCGCGCCGCATCTCGCGAAAGACCCTGACGATGCCGATGAGCACCACGAGGTTGGCCGCCCCGAGGATCCACAGGAACACCCCCGACACCGACGCCCCGATCACACCGGTGATCGAATGCAGGGTCGACGAATCGTCCTCGATCTGCCCGGCGAGTGCCCGAACGCCCACCGCCAGCAGGACCGTCAGCCCGAAGACGATGGTCGAGTGCCCCAGCGAGAACCAGAACCCGACCGAGAGGGGCTTCGGCCGGGCAGGCAGTCCGTCGGCCCGGCGATCGGCGTCGTCCGCCAGCAGTTTCCGGGTGGCGTTGTCGACCGCGGCGATGTGATCGGCGTCGAAGGCGTGCCGGAGGCCGAAGGTGTACGCCAGCATGCCCACGCCGACGGTGAACTCGGTGTGGGCACCCCCGAGTTGGAAGTGCTCGGGCGCCACCAGCCCCACGAGCATGCCGATGCCCACCACGTGCAGGAGCACCACCACCGCGGTCATACCGCCGAGTGACAGGCGGTCGCGCGCCGACAGTCCGCCCCAGAGGGCCTGCAGACGGCGCACCGGTCCCGGCCGGGAGTCCGTCGAGGCGGTCACGGCCGCGCCGCCGACGGATCATCCGCCCGCGCGGGCCTGAGCAGAGAGGAAGGGAGAGTGAAGGAACCGATCCGCACTACCGTCATTCGCGAAGCATAAGCCGGATCGGCCGACTTCGTCTCAGTGCACGTACAATTCGCCCCACCGGAAGCAGCCCCGGCCGGTGGTCGTGTCGTAGGTGGCGGCCATGCTGCCCAGGCACGCGACGCCGTCGCCGGTGGCGAACGCTCCGCCCGCCGCTCCGGACACCGCGACCGTGGTACCGCCGCTGCGGCCCTGCGCCACCGACGTGGAGTACGGGCCCATCGTGTACGCGTAACCGTTGCCCCGGTGGATGCCGCTCGCGAGCGCCGACGAATTGACGCCGTTGTTCTGCGCCGTCGCCGTCCCTCCGGTCGTCGCGACGGCGAGCGCCGCACCGTTGTTTGTGGTGTCCTGCGCCGAGGCGCGGCTGCCCGGACCGGCGTTCGCGATGCAATGACTCTGGCCGTTGGCGCGCTCGACGCGCTGGTTGTCGTTCGCGGTGCAGTTGGTCGACGCCGCGGCGTGACCACCGCCCAGCAACGACGTCAGTCCGAACGCCGCGGCGACGGCGGCGATCCCGAACACGACACGAAAGAACAACGACCCGATTCGCATGACTGTCCCTCTCAACAAGACGCGACTGTGCGGCCGCTCACCGGCGCACGATGCAGCCGCCACCCTACTCGCGAGTTTCGCGATTCCAGGTTCCTCACAGCCGATCGTGACCGGACTGATTCCTGCCGTGGCATCGGGCCGTGGTCGCCCCACCCGCAGGCGCGACGCGAGACGACAGAACCCCCGTCCGGGACGGGGGTTCTGTCGTCGAAGTTCGCGTCTACTGTGAGCGTCTCGAGTCCGAGTCGCGCTCAGCTGCGGCGCTTGACCTCCTCGGTGAGTCCCTTCTTGGCGGTGTCGACCGCCATCTTCTGGGCTCGCTTGACGATGAGTCCGGGGAGCTTGATCTTCAGGTCGACGGTGAGGTCGAACTTCACGTGCGTCGTATCGCCGTTCTCGGTGAGCGTGTAGACGCCGTGCTGCTCGCTGAGCTGATCGCTCTCGACCAGATCCCAGGTGCAGGTGTTGTCGGTCCAGGAGTAGTCGAGGGTCTGGTTGTCGGTCATGCCGACCGCACTCACCGAGACCTCCACGCGAGCGGGCCGCCCGTCGGCGTCCTCGGTGAGGATCTTCGCCGACTTGTGCGGGCCCGACCACTCCGGCAGGGACTCGACGTCGAGCAGCACCTCCATCACCAGCGCGAGCGGGGCCTTGAGGTCGAATTCTGTTGATGCAGAGACAGCCATGGACAGAACCTACCCCAGCCGGTGACGATGGACCCGGCCGCCGCCGGAATCTTCACTCTCCTCAGCGCGGTTCCGCATCGGTCACGGTTTCGGGAACGGGGCGTCGAACCAGCTCGTTCAGCGTGAGCACGACGCGGTCGAGCGGCTCGACGCTGCGCCGCGCTCGGCACAGAACCACCGCGCCTTCGATGCCCGACAGGACCGCATCGGCGAGTTCGTCCGCGCGCCGGTCGTCGAAGCCCTCCTCACGGAACCGGGCCGCCAGCAGATGCGTCCACTGCAGAAAGACCTCTTCGCCGGCCTGGGCCGCCTCGGGGTCGCGCTCGCGTGCCTGCGCACCCGCCGCCACCGGGCAGCCGACCTCGAAGTCGGTTTCGATCAGCCTCCGGCGCCAGATGCCGGCGACGGCGGCCACCGCGTCGGGAAGCGGCCGCCTACGGGCGCGATTCAGCTCCGCCCCGAGTACCTCGCCCGCGAAGTAGACGGCCTCGGCCATCAGCTGAGCGCGACCGCCCGGAAAGTGGTAGTAGACCGATCCGCGGGCGGCGTCGGCAGCTGCCAGTACGTCGCCGATCGAGGTACCCGCGACTCCGTGGCGGGCGATGAGGTCGGCCGCGCACCGAACCATCGCGGCCCGCGGCGAGTCCGGCTCCGGCGATCTCACAGCCTCAGGCCTCGAGGAACCGCTCTCGCAGTTCGGACTGCGCGGCGGAGTCGATTCCGAGAGCCTCGGCGAAATACGCCTCCATGCCGCCGTGAACCCGATCCACCTCGTCGAACGCCGCCGCGAGATACTCCGGCCGCACACCCAGGACCTGCCTCAGCGCATCCGCGTCGCCGCCCGCAGCCGTGAACTTCTCGAACACCGGGGCCAGGGCCGGAACCAGACGGTCGTTGGTGAGCAGATAGTCGCTGAAGACGTCGTCGCGGGCGACGCCCATCAGCGACAGGAAGGACGCCGAGGCCCAGCCGGTGCGGTCCTTGCCGGTGGTGCAGTGGAACAAGGCCGGCGATCGGTCCTCGCCGAGGAGCCCCTCGTAGAAGCGGCGGTAACCGGTCTTCGCGCTGTCGAGGGTGATCATCTGGCGATACGTGCCCGCCATCGTCGAGATGGCGCCGCCGCTCTCGAGCACCCGATTGATCTCGGCGACACCCGCCGGATCGGTCAGGACGGTCGCCAGGTTGGCGGGTACGGCGGTCTGCGCATCGGCCAGGACGTCCAGGTGCACTTCGGCGACGTCGGCCCACACCGGGTCCGGCATCGCTTCGGTCTCGCCGGCCGACCGCAGATCGTAGACGGTGCGGAGGCCGAGAGTCGCGGCGATCTCGGCGACCGCCGAGGAGTCGTGAACGATGGTCCGGAAATCGGTGGACCGGAACAGCATTCCGTGGCGGACCGGCCGCCCGTCGACTCCGACCCATCCGCCGAGATCACGCAGATTGGGGAGCACGGGGAACGGACTGGGGGCGCCGGGGACCCGGGTCTGCTGGTCGGTCATGAAGTCTCATTATGCTCAGCCGAGGCTCGGCACGCTGTCTAACATGGCGGATGTGAGCACTCTCCCAGACGCCCACGACGGCGAGCCGCTGACCGATTCCCTCCCCGCAGACCTCGTCGCCGACGTGGACCGGATCATCGACGCCGACACCGACCGGCTGGTGGAGACGTTCAAGGACATCCACCGCGATCCCGAACTCGGATTCGCCGAAGTCCGGACCGCCCGCATCATCGAGCTGGCCCTGCAGAACCTCGGCTTCGACATCACGACCGGGATCGGTACCACGGGGGTGGCCGCCATCTACCGCAACGGCGACGGTCCGGTGGTGATGTACCGCGCCGACATGGACGCACTGGCGGTGCAGGAGGAGACGGGCGTCGAGTACGCGAGTGAGAAGCGGGTCACGCGCGAGGACGGCACCGAGGTGCCGGTGGCCCACGTCTGCGGCCACGACGCGCACGTCACCTGGATGCTGGGGATGGCGCACGCACTGATCGAACTCAAGGACCGCTGGTCCGGGACCCTGGTCCTGATCGGTCAACCCGCAGAGGAGCCGATCACCGGAGCCAAGGCGATGGTGGACGACGGTCTGTACAACTTCATCCCCAAACCGGACGTGTTCATCGGCATGCACACCGCGCCCGCCCCGGTGGGGGTGGTCGTCTCGTCTCCGGGTCCGCGGCTCGCGGGCACCGATCAGCTCGACATCCTCTTCCACGGTGTCGGAGGCCACGGCTCCATGCCGCAGAAGGCGAAGGACCCGGTGCTGATGGCCGCGATGGCCATCGTGGAGTTCCAGACCATCGTGTCGCGGATGATCGATCCGCAGCAGACCGCCGTGCTCACCGTCGGCGCCGTCCACGCCGGCTCCGACAACAACGTGATCCCCACACAGGCCCTGCTCAAGGCGAATCTGCGCTGGTACGACCCCGCGGTCCGGGAGATCATGCTGTCAGCGGTCGAGTCGGTCGCCGACGGGATCGCCAGGACGTACGGGATGCCCGAGGACAAGCTGCCGGAGATCACCCTGAAGGGCGGGTCGAGTCCGCTGGTGAACGACCTCGAGTTGTCCGAACGCATGGCCCGAACGCTCGCGGCGGTCCTCGGCGACCAGCAGATCGTCACCGACATGCCGCGAGCCACCGGTTCGGAGGACGTCCAGCTGCTGAAGGGCCCGTACCCGGAGATGCCGTTCAACTACCTCCTGGTCGGCATCGCGAACCATGAGACCTTCGCGGCGGCCCAGGCGCAGGGCGAGCCGTTCCCGTTCGCTCCGCACAACCCGAACTACCTGGTGGACCTGTCGGCCATCCCCTTCGGCGCCAAGGTCGCCGCCTACTCGATGCTCGGCCTGTTGAACCGGAGCTGACCCCGCGACGCCGAAGGCCGGCCACCCCTTCGGGTGACCGGCCTTCGTTCTGCGTGGAATCGCAGGGGATTCTGAATCAGATCAGAAGCCCATGCCGCCCATCTCGTCGGCACCCGGCATGGCCGGAGCGGCCTTCTCGGGCTTGTCGGCGACGACGGCCTCGGTGGTGAGGAACAGACCGGCGATCGAAGCCGCGTTCTGCAGCGCCGAGCGGGTGACCTTGACCGGGTCGTTGATGCCCGCGGCGAGCAGGTCCTCGTAGGTGTTGGTCGACGCGTTCAGGCCGGTGCCGAGCGGCGAGTTGCGGACCTTGTCCGCGACGACGCCCGGCTCGAGGCCTGCGTTGACGGCGATCTGCTTGGCCGGAGCCTCCAGAGCGACCTTCACGATGTTGGCGCCGGTGGCCTCGTCGCCCTCGAGAGCGAGACCGTCGATGGCAGGCTCCGACTGCAGCAGGGCCACGCCGCCGCCGGCGACGATGCCCTCTTCGACGGCAGCCTTCGCGTTGCGGACGGCGTCCTCGATGCGGTGCTTGCGCTCCTTGAGCTCCACCTCGGTGGCAGCGCCGGCCTTGATGACTGCGACACCGCCGGCCAGCTTGGCCAGACGCTCCTGCAGCTTCTCACGGTCGTAGTCGCTGTCGCTGTTCTCGATCTCGCCGCGGATCTGTGCGACGCGACCCGAGATGGCGTCGGCATCGCCGGCACCGTCGACGATGGTGGTCTCGTCCTTGGTGACGACGACCTTGCGGGCGGTGCCCAGCAGCTCCAGGCCGGCGCTCTCCAGCGACAGGCCGACCTCTTCGCTGATGACCTCGCCACCGGTGAGGATGGCGATGTCGGCCAGCATGGCCTTGCGGCGGTCACCGAAGCCCGGGGCCTTGACGGCGACGGACTTGAAGGTGCCCTTGAGCTTGTTGACGATCAGGGTCGAGAGAGCCTCGCCCTCGACGTCCTCGGCGATGATCACCAGCGGCTTACCCGACTGAATGACCTTCTCCAGCAGCGGCAGGAGGTCCTTGATGGTCGACACCTTGCTCGAGACGAGCAGGATGTACGGATCCTCGAGGACGGCCTCCTGGCGGTCGGCGTCGGTGACGAAGTAGCCCGAGATGTAGCCCTTGTCGAAGCGCATGCCCTCGGTGAGCTCCAGCTGCAGACCGAAGGTCTGAGCCTCTTCGACGGTGATGACACCCTCGTTGCCGACCTTGTCCATCGCCTCGGCGATCAGGTCGCCGATCGACTGGTCGCCGGCGGAGATGCCCGCGGTGGCAGCGATCTGCTCCTTGGTCTCGACCTCCTTGGCCGACTTCAGCAGCGACTCGGTGACGGCCGCGACGGCCTTCTCGATGCCGCGCTTGAGGCCGAGCGGGTTCGCGCCGGCCGCGACGTTGCGCAGACCCTCGCGGACCAGCGCCTGTGCCAGAACGGTGGCGGTGGTGGTGCCGTCGCCGGCGATGTCGTCCGTCTTCTTCGCGACTTCCTTGACCAGCTCAGCGCCGATCTTCTCGTACGGGTCCTCGAGTTCGATCTCCTTGGCGATCGAGACACCGTCGTTGGTGATGGTGGGGGCGCCCCACTTCTTCTCCAGGACGACGTTGCGACCCTTCGGTCCAAGGGTGACCTTGACGGTGTCGGCGAGGCTGTTCAGGCCGCGCTCGAGTCCGCGACGGGCCTCTTCGTCGAAAGCAATCTGCTTTGCCATTGGTAAGTGATCCTCCGGTAGGGGGTGACACTAAGTCTTCTGGGCCGGACTCGATGCCCGCGACGGACGACCGGGGTGTCTGTTGGACCGATCTCACCGTTCCGACCTGGCACTCACACTCCGTGAGTGCCAGACTCCGTTTTAGCACTCGCATGGTGAGAGTGCAAGGTCTGGCCCCGGAGCTCGACGGCCGCCGCTTCGGCGCGTATAAGCAGGTCACCAACCACGTCCCGGGCCGCTACCTCTTGGTGCGGTCGAGTCCCAGCTGGTCGGTGATGTAGAAGAACGGATCGGTCTGATCGCTGAGGCCGACGACGTTGGCCGCACCCGGACCGTACGCCGCGATCCGGACCTGCCCGCCGGTGTGCTGCTCCTCCCCCGGCTCGAGCGAGGTCCCGTAGTTGACCGCGATCGGGTCGCCGTCGCGACCGGTCAGCAGCCGGGTGAGTCCGGGCATCGGCAGCTCCGGATGCGGTTCCACCACCTGGCTGGTGTGCGCATGGTCGCCGGTGACGATCACCAGCGTGTTCTTGTCCTTCTTCGCGAAGTCGAGCGCCTTGCTCACCGCATCCGACAACTGCACCGTCTCGCCGATCTGACCGCACGGATCGGCGTCGTGGTTGGCCTTGTCGACCGACCCGGACTCCACCTGCAGGAAGAACCCCTTGTCGTTCTTCAGCAGGTCGATCGCCTTCTGAGTCATGTCTCCGAGCTTGGGCGTGGCCGAGGTGAACGCGGGATTGGGCGCGCACCGGACCGGCGGCTGCTCGATGCCGTCCTTGACGGCGGTCGCCTTGTCCCAGATGCGCGGCAGGTTGCCGTCGGCGAAGACACCGAGCACCGGCTTGTCCTGGTCCGCTACGGTCACATCGTGCATCTCGTCCGCCGAGCGGACGATCTGATAGCCGCGCTCCTTGGCCTGCGCCTCGAGCGTCTTCCCCTGGTATCGGCCCGCCGTGGCCGTCTGCGCGAAGGTGGCCCACCCGCCGCCGAACGTGACGTCGGGGCGGGCCGCCAGGAGCTGTTCGGTGATCGATCCCGCGCCGCCGTTCTCAAGCGCGTTCTCCGGGCACTTCTCGGTGGTCTCCTTCGGTCCGTAGCACTTGCGCTGAGTCACGTGCGCCACCTGTACGGCCGGCGTCGCATCCTGCAGTTCGGTGGTCGTGACGTCTCCGGTGCGCAGGCCGTTGGCGCGGGCGATCTCCAGGATCGTGCGTTGCGGCACCCCGTTCACGTCGACGCCGACAGCGCCGTTGTACGTCTTCGTCCCCGTCGACCACGCCGTGCCGGAGGCCGCCGAGTCGGTCGTGTAATCGGGCTTGTGGGTGTCCTTGTTCAACGAGTACGTGGTGTAGTCACCGCTCAGCGGAAGCTCGTCGATAGCGGGGATCGCGCCGGCCGCACCCCACTGGTAGTTGCGAGCCAGGGTCAGTTCCTGATTCGCGGTGCCGTCACCGATGATCAGGATGACGTTCTTGGCTCCCGACTTCTGAATCGAATCGGCGATCGCCTGCGTCTGATCCTCCGCCAGCCGCCGGGCACCGCCGTGCACCGTGATGTCGCCGGTGGCCGCGCGCGAGATGTCGACGTCTGCGGCCTTGTCGCCGTCGACGCCGACCGAGCACGCGCCGAGCACTCCGGTGAGTCCGAGAGCTGCTGCCGCGAGTGCGCCCGCCCTGCGGGCCTTCTTCTTCTCCAGGTTCTGAGCCATGAAAGGTATGCCAACAGTCGCATATGAACGGCTGTCGGCCTCGAACCGAACTCCATTCGACGAGCGGGTGCCCGCCCGAGTCGATCCGGCGTACCGGAGGCGAACGCCCGGTGAATCCGCCTGCGGCCCGGCGATCCGGCGTCGACCGCGAGACACGCTTGCTAGCGTCGATTCGTGATTGCGCATGTCGGGTGAGTTGATCGCGATCGCCGTTCTCGGCGTCGCGCTGGCGACGGTCCTGATCGTCGTCGCACTGCGCACGCGCCGAGTGGTGAGCACACCCCACGAGCGCGCCGTGCACGACACCCTGCACACGGCGGCGCTGGCCGCCCGGCCGCTCCGCCGCGGTCTCACCGCCGAGTCGGCGGCAGAGGCGGCCGGCCCGTTGCGGGCGCTCACCGGCGCCGACGGACTCGCGCTCTACGACGCCGAGGGATCGCTCCTGACCTTCGACGGCGACGAACAGCTGTGGACCCCGCCGATGCGCTCGGCGGCCGCCGCGCTGGCCGCCGACACGCTCGCGAACGGCCGCCACTGCGTGCAGCGAGATCCCGCGGACGGCGTCGGTCCCCTGCGCAGTCTCCTGGCCGCGCCGCTGATGGCCGACGGCATCGGCATCGGCGCACTGGTCGTGGCATCGGTGACCGAGCCCGGCCCCGGCCGTATCGGCGCCATCACCGAGGTCGCACGCTATGCGGCCAGCCAACTGCAGCTCGCCGAGCTCGACGCCTCCCGCGCGCGACTGGATCGCGCCGAGGTCCTCGCCCTCCGCGCACAGATCAGCCCGCATTTCATCTACAACGCACTGAACACGATCGCATCCTTCGTCCGCACCGATCCCGACCGCGCACGCGAGCTGATCCTCGACTTCGCCGACTTCACGCGCTACTCCTTCCGCGCCGCGGGCGAGTACACGGTACTGGCCGACGAACTCCGCAACATCGACCGCTACCTCACGCTCGAACGAGCGCGTTTCGGGCCCGGGCTGACGGTGAAGGTTCAGGTGGCACCCGAGGTCCTCGGCGTCGTCGTGCCCTTTCTCGCACTGCAGCCGCTGGTGGAGAACGCCGTGCGGCACGGCCTCGCCGGGCGCCGGGACGGAACCATCTCGATCGTCGCGCGCAACGCGGGACCCGACTGTCTGCTGAGCGTGGAGGACGACGGCGTCGGCATGGATCCGGAACTGCTGCGCACGGGTGCGATCGACGCGCTCGACCCGGCCGGACCGCGAGAGTCCGACGGCGCACACGTCGGACTGACGAACGTCGACCAGCGGCTGCGCGCGGCGTTCGGCAACGACTACGGCCTGGTCGTCGAGACGGCGGTGGGAGCGGGAACCAAAGTCAGCATGCGCATCCCGAAGTTCGCCGCGGGCATCCACGCCGGAGGCCCGGCCGCCGCGCTACGGTTTGACGGACGGGAGGAGAGCAGCCGATGACCGACCTCACCGTGCTCGCCGTGGACGACGAGATCCCCGCCCTCGACGAACTGACCTACCTGCTGAACCGTCACGACGCGGTGTCGGCGGTGCACAAGGCGTCCGACGCGACCCAGGCGCTGCGCGAACTCGCCGAGCGCCGGATCGACGCGGTGTTCCTCGACATCTCCATGCCGGGACTCTCGGGCATGGAGCTGGCGGCGGTCCTGGCCAACTACTCGGCGCCGCCGCCGATCGTCTTCGTCACCGCGCATGACGACCGCGCGGTCGAGGCCTTCGACGTCGGTGCCGTCGACTATCTGCTCAAACCACTGCGAGCCGAACGGCTCGATCAAGCGGTGGGCCGCATCCTCGCCTCCCTCGCCGGCGGCGAGGGTCCGGTCCGGACCGAGGAGCCGGACGAACCCGCCGACGATGTGATTCCGGTGGAGTCGGGCGGGATCACCTCGCTGGTGCAGCGCGACTCCATCTCGTGGATCGAGGCGGTCGGCGACTACGCCCGACTGCACACCGACACCGGCGCGTACCTCGTCCGAGTCACTCTCTCGACCCTCGAATCACGCTGGGGAGGAGCAGGTTTCGCACGCGTTCACCGTTCGTACCTGGTGGCGCTGCCAATGGTGACCGGCCTGCGGTCCACCGGGGCGTCGACCATGGTCCGGGTCCGGGCCAACGGCGCCTCGCCCGCGGTGGAACTGCCGGTGAGCCGCAGGCAGGTGCGCGAGTTGAAGGACCGATTGGTCCGTGACCCGATGCGGACCTTCCGTTCCGGGCGGGACGGCTGATCCGTGGCGCCCGACTCCGCCCGTGAACCGGCCCCACAGCGCGAACGCGTCGTCCTGTCCGAGCGGCGAGGCGCGCGCATGGTCCGCACCCGAGTGCAGGTGGCCGAGCAGACCGGCGTCGGCGAGCATCTGGTCCGCGGACTGGTCCGCGCCCAGTTGGCGCTGGCGCTGCGGCTCGGCGTGGCCGTCCTCGCGATCTTCGTCGCCATCCCGCTGATCGGCGCGACCGTCGAACCGTTCGCCGACGCGACGGTCTTCGGTCTGCGCCTGAACTGGCTGATCCTCGGCCTGCTGCCCCTTCCGCTCCTGTATCTGGCGGGTCGCCTGTACATCCGGCTGGCCGAGCAGGCCGAACGCGACTTCGTCCGGCTGGTGGACGCCGACTCCGACAGCGGCGACGACCCGGGCGGCGGTACGCGATGATAACCGAGCACGTCGCGGCACTGACGGTGGCCGCCGTCCTACTCGCGGCCCTCGGCACCGTCGCGGTCGGCGCCTACGGCGGACGCGGCTCGCGGTCGACGTCCGACTTCCTGGTCGCCTCGCGCAGCATCGGCGCGGGATGGAACGCCGCGGCGATCGCCGGCGAGTACCTGTCGGCGGCGTCGTTCCTCGGCGTGGCCGGATTGGTCGCCAAGTACGGTGCCGACGCGCTCTGGTATCCCATCGGATTCACCGCCGGCTACCTCTCGTTGCTGCTCTTCGCCGCCGCTCCGCTGCGCCGGTCGGGCGCGTACACCGTGCCCGACTTCGCCGAGTTCCGGCTGGCCTCGACTCGGGCGCGCAAGGCCGCGATGGTCGTGGTGATCGTGATCTGCGTGCTGTACCTGGTGCCGCAGTTGCAGGGCGCCGGGCTGACCCTGAACATCCTGCTGCACGTGCCGCCGTGGGTCGGGGTCACCGCGACCGGACTGCTGGTGATCGTGAACGTGGTCGGCGCTGGCATGCGATCGGTGACCTTCGCGCAGGCGATCCAGTACTGGCTCAAGCTCACCGCCGTCGCGATCCCCGCGCTGGTGCTGGCCGCGGTGTTTCTGAACAGCCCGCAGCGCCTCGGCGATCCGCTGCCACCGCGGGTGTCCGCGGACACCACCGTCCGGGTCGACACCCCGGTGGAGGTGACGGTGACCGACCCGGCGGGCGTTCGGGCGACCGGCGACGTGGACCGCGTCGCGGTCGTCGACCAGCCGTTGAGCGCGGGCACGCACCGTCTCGATCGCGGCGCGGTCATCGACCTCGCCGAGGGCGCCGCGACCCCGGTGGTGGCGAACGCGCCGCAGACCGGGTCGGCCTGGATGGAATCGGGCGGCGGCCTGGGCGGGGGCCATCCGCTCTATCAGGTGCTCTCGCTGATCGTGGCGACCTTCCTGGGCGCGATGGGCTTGCCGCACGTGCTCGTGCGGTTCTACACCAATCCCGACGGCCGTGCGGCGCGGCGGACGGCGTTGAACGTGATCGCGGCGCTGGCGGTCTTCTACCTCTTCCCGACCGTCCTCGGCGCACTCGCCCGCGCGTGGGTCCCGCAGGTCTTGGCGACCGGCACCGCCGACGCCGCCGTCCTGCTGCTGCCCGCCTCCGCGCTGCACGGGGCCTGGGCGATCGGGCTGTCGGCGCTCGTGGCCGCCGGCGCCATGGCCGCCTTCCTCGCCACCTCGTCCGGACTGCTGGTCAGCATCGCCGGCGTGATGTCGACCGACCTGATGCCCCCGGGAGTCCGCAGCTTCCGCATCTGCGCTCTGCTCGGCGGGGCGGTGCCGATCGTGATCGCCCTCAACGCCGGGACACTGGAGTTGTCACGGTCGGTGGGCCTGGTCTTCGCGGTCTCGGCGTCCACGCTGTGCCCACTGCTGGTGCTGGGAATCTGGTGGCGCGGACTCACCGCCGCCGGTGCGATCGCCGGACTCTGTGTGGGCGCGACCACGTCCGCGCTGGCGGTCGGAGTAGCGGTGACCGGGGCGATCGACGAGGGTGCGGGCGCCGGCTGGCTGTCGGTGATCGCCGGGTTCCCCGCGGCGGTCACCGTTCCCCTGACCTTCGCCACGATGGTCCTCGTCAGCCTGGCCACCAGGTCGCGGATCCCGGCGGTCACCGGCGCGGCCTTCGCTCGGATGCACGTGCCCGAACGGCTCGGGCTCGGGGTGGAACGGACCCCGTCGGCGCAGGACTGACCGCTACCGTTCATCGGGCGGCGGCGACCGTTCACCGCACGGCCGCCATGGCTCGTCGCTCAGGTCACAGACGACATTACCCGTGACTGTCGTCTCACTCATGCTTTGTGCAGCTACATCCCCGCAGCACACCAGCAAAGGAGTGATCGTGACCGTCACCGATCATGCCGCGCCGAAGGACGTCAGTCCTTCCCAGGACGAGTTCCTCGTCGCGCAGGCCAGCCCAGAGTTCCAGAGGTTGCGCACCGCGCTGCGCCGCTTCGTCTTCCCGATGACCGCCTTCTTCCTCCTCTGGTACGCGGGCTACGTCATCCTCGGAGCCTTCGCGCACGACTTCATGGCCACCCCGGTCTGGGGCAACATCAACGTGGGCCTCATCCTCGGACTGCTGCAGTTCGTCACCACGTTCGGCATCACATTCCTGTACGTCCGGTTCGCCAACCGCGATCTGGATCCGCAGTCGGAGGCCATCCGCGAGAACTTCGCGGACGGCACCTACTCGACGGCCGGAAAGGCGCAGCGATGAACCACGTGCTCGCCGCCGAGACCGTCGGCAACCCGGCCATCAACATCTCGATCTTCGTCGCATTCGTCGCGGTGACCATGATCGTCGTCATCCGCGCCAACCGGAAGAACGCCTCGGCCTCCGAGTTCTTCACCGCCGGCGGCGGGTTCTCCGGCCCGCAGAACGGCATCGCCATCTCGGGCGACTACCTCTCGGCCGCCAGCTTCCTCGGCATCGCCGGCGCGATCGCCGTCTACGGCTACGACGGATTCCTGTACTCCATCGGCTTCCTGGTGGCCTGGCTCGTCGCGCTGCTGCTGGTGGCCGAACTGCTGCGCAACACCGGCCGGTTCACGATGGCCGACGTGCTGAGCTTCCGGCTCAAAGAGCGGCCGGTCCGCATGGCCGCCGCACTCTCGACCCTGGTGGTGTCGCTGTTCTATCTGCTCGCGCAGATGGCGGGAGCCGGCGGCCTGGTCGCACTGCTCCTGGACATCCACGACCGCACCGGACAGTCCATCGTCATCGCCGTCGTCGGCGTGCTGATGATCGCCTACGTGCTGATCGGCGGCATGAAGGGCACCACCTGGGTGCAGATCATCAAGGCGGTCCTGTTGATCGCGGGTGCCGCGGTGATGACCTTCCTGGTCTTGGGCAAGTTCGGTTTCAACGTCTCGGAGATCCTCGGTCAGGCGCAGAACGCCATGGGCGATTCGGCGGACAAGGCCGTCGCCTCGCGCGACGTCCTCGCGCCCGGTGCCCAGTACGGCGGATCGACGATGTCGAAGGTCAACTTCCTGTCGCTGGGCCTGGCCCTCGTTCTCGGCACCGCCGGTCTGCCGCACGTGCTGATGCGCTTCTACACCGTTCCGACCGCCAAGGAGGCCCGCCGCTCGGTGGTCTGGGCGATCTCCCTCATCGGCGCCTTCTACCTGTTCACGTTGATCCTCGGCTACGGCGCCGCCGCGCTCGTGGGCCCGGACCGGATCCTGTCCGCCGCGGGCAAGGAGAACGCCGCCGCTCCGCTGCTGGCCCTCGAACTCGGCGGAACGGTGCTGCTGGGTGTGATCTCCGCCGTCGCGTTCGCGACCATCCTGGCCGTGGTGGCCGGGCTCGCGATCACCGCCTCGGCATCGTTCGCCCATGACATCTACGCGTCGGTCATCAAGCGCGGCAAGGCATCCGAGGACGATCAGGTGCGAGTCTCGCGTCGCTGCATCGTGGTGCTCGGCGTGGTCAGCATCATCCTCGGCATCCTCGCCAACGGTCAGAACATCGCCTTCCTCGTCGCGCTGGCGTTCGCGGTCGCGGCGTCGGCGAACCTGCCGACCATCGTGTACTCGCTCTACTGGAAGCGGTTCAACACCCGCGGCGCACTGTGGAGCATGTACGGCGGCCTGATCTCGTGCATCGTCCTGATCGTCTTCTCCCCCGCCGTCTCCGGCGGCGCCAAGGCGATGATCCCCGGAGCCGACTTCGCCTGGTTCCCGCTGTCGAATCCCGGCATCGTGTCGATCCCGCTGGCCTTCGTGCTCGGCATCGTCGGGACGCTGACGTCGCCCGACCGCGGCCGGCCCGGCCGCAACGCCGAGATGGAGGTCCGTTCGCTCACCGGAGTGGGCGCCGAAGGCGCACTCGCTCACTGACCCCCGATACGCACTGTGCCCCGTCCGCAAGGGCGGGGCACAGTGCGTTCGGCGTGGGCCGCGTTCGGCGTGGGCCGCGTTCGGCGTGGGCGGAGACATGGGCGGAGACGCCCGGTGGATCAGTCCTGGATGCGGGCGAACGGCCGGGCGGCCTCGAGTTCGAAGGCGAGTTCGAGCAGTGTGCGCTCGCCTCCGAGGTCGGCCGAGAAGTGCATCCCGAGCGGCAGACCGTTCGCACTCCGGCCGAGCGGCAGCGTGATGGCCGGGGTGCCGCTGCTGTTGTTCGCGGGGGTGAAGGCGACGTAGTCGACGAGCCGGGCGAAGATCTCGTCGAAGTCGCCGTCCGGCGCCAGGTAGCCGATCTCCGGCACGGCGTGCGCGAGCGTCGGCGAGAGGATGACGTCGTACCCCTCGAACGCGCTGCGGAATCTCGCCGTCGCCCGCTTGAGCCCCATCACCGACGCCGGCAGGCGGTAGAAGTGCTTGAGGAAGGCCGCCGACAACCCCTTGGTGAACGGGTCCAGTCGCGAGCGGTCGAATCCCTTGCCCACCAACCTGCCGCCCATGCGATCGATGCCGAACGCCAGCAGCGCCCAGTAGTCGGTGAACTGGGCGATGTACGAGCGGTCGACGGGCATCGGAACCGATTCCACGCGGTGCCCGAGCGATTCGAGCAGTTCGACGGTCGCCGCCAGCTCGCGATCGGTGTCGTCGTCCAGGAGCCGGCCGGTCAGAGGCGTGTTGATCAGTGCGACGCGGAGCCGCGCCCGGCCCGGACCTTCGACCAGGCCGATCGGCGGCAGCGAGGCGACCTCCCGCTGCCGTTCCAGATCCGCGTAGTAGTGCGCGGTGTCGCGAACCGACCGCGTGACGACGCCGTTGCTCACCAGGTCGATCGGCAGGCCGTGCATCTGCTTGGCCTGCGCCACCCGCCCCCGCGTGGGTTTGAGACCGACCAGCCCACACGCCGCCGCGGGGATGCGGATGGAGCCGCCGCCGTCGTTGGCGTGCGCGATCGGCACCGCCCCCGCCGCGACCAGCGCCGCGGCACCGCCCGACGACGCACCGCAGGAGTAGTCGGTGTCCCACGGATTGCGGGTCGGCGGCCGATCGGCGAACTCGGTGGTCGCGGTGAGACCGAAGGCCGGCATCGTCGATGCACCGAGGATGTTCAGCCCCGTGCCGACGAGCTCACGCGTCACGGCCTCGTCCGCGCGCGCGGGGACGTTCGCCACCGCCGCCGAACCGTGGAGCGTCGGGATCCCTGCGAAATCGGTGTTGTTCTTGATCAGCGAGGGCACACCGGCGAACACGCCGGTGAAGTCGTCGGCCTCCGCCCGCGCCAACGCGCGTTCCCGATCGTCGACGGCCACCGCCGACAGTCGCGGCTCCACCGCGTCGATCCGGGCGAGCGCGGCACGCGCCGCCTCGGCGGCCGAAATCGCTCCGGAGGCGATGGACGCGGCCAGCCCGACCGCGTCGAGGTCACCGAGGCAGTCGTCGGCGAATGAGTGAACGTGTTTCATGCCGATCACGCTAGCCGAGGCCGCCCGCCTCCGGCCCCCGCCCGAGTCAACTCGCGCGAGCCCTTCTCCCGACCCGGCCGAGCGGGTAAGACTACAGAGATGCAGCTGCAATTCACTCCCGAGGAAGAAGCCTTCCGCCGAGAACTCCACCACTACTTCACCACCGAGATCCCCGCCGAGATCCGCCAGAGATGTGAGGCCGGTGCGCTGAACTACCCCGAAGACATCGTCACCACCACCCGGATTCTGAACAAGGCGGGCTACGCCGTGCCGCACTGGCCGGTGGAGTGGGGCGGTCGGGACTGGACGCCCATCCAGCATCACATCTGGCGCGAGGAGATGTCTCTCAACTTCGTGCCCGACCTGCTCCCCTTCAACGCGGGCATGGTGGGCCCGGTCATCGCGCAGTTCGGGTCGCAGGAGCAGAAGGAGAAGTTCCTGCCCGCCACCGCGAACCTCGACATCTGGTGGTGTCAGGGCTTCTCCGAACCCGAGGCCGGCTCCGACCTCGCATCGCTGAAGACCCGCGCGGTCCGGGACGGCGACCACTACGTCATCAACGGACAGAAGACGTGGACCACGCTGGGGCAGTACGCCGACTGGATCTTCGCTCTGGCCCGGACCGACCCGGACGTGAAGAAGCAGGCGGGCATCAGCTTCTTCCTCTTCCCCATGGACACGCCCGGTGTCGAGATCCGGCCGATCCAGTTGATCGACGGCAGCTACGAGGTCAACGAGGTCTTCTTCTCCGACGTCCGCGTCCCGGCGGAGAACCTGGTCGGCGAGGAGAACCTCGGCTGGACGATCGCGAAGTTCCTCCTCGGCAACGAGCGGTCGGGCATCGCCCGCGTCGGATGGACCAAGACCAAGGTCGCCAGGGCCAAGAAGCTCGCCGCCCGGACTCGCACCGCCGCCGGCACGCTGCTGGACGATCCGCTCTTCGCCGCGCGGCTCGCGAACCTGGAGAACGAGCTGCTGGCGCTGGAGATCACCCAGCTCCGGGTGGTCGCCGGATCGGCCGACGGGAAGCCGAATCCGGCGTCGTCGCTGCTGAAGCTCCGCGGCTCCCAGCTGCAGCAGGACGCCACCGAACTGCTCGCCGACATCGCCGGACCCGACTCGCTTCCGGTGTCGGCGATCGACTCCGCCGCGGAGGGCGACCCCGCGGAGATCCTGAGCCCCGACTGGGCCCAGCTGACCGTCCCGGCGTATCTCAACCACCGGAAGGTGACGATCTACGGCGGGTCCTCGGAGGTCCAGCGGCAGATCATCGACAAGGCCGTACTCGGCCTCTGATCGCGCAGACACCCCGACTCCGATACCACTTCACAAGGAAGACAATGGAATTCGAACTCTCTGAGGAACAGGTCCTGTTGCGCGACACCGTCCGCGACGTACTGGGCAGAAAATACGGCGACATCGAGAACCTGCGCGCGGTCACCGACACCGAACTGGGCTGGAGCCGCGACGTGTGGTCGGCGCTCGCCGAGATCGGCATCCTGGGTCTGGTATTCGACGAGGCCGACGGCGGCACCGGCGCCGGACCCGAGGAACTCGCACCGGTGATGGGCGAGTTCGGCGCGACGATCGCACCCGAACCGTTCCTCGACGCCGTCGTGGTACCCGGACTGCTGGTGACCCGCACCGCCGACCCCGAGACCCGAGCCGAACTCATCGGCGGCCTCTCGTCGGGCGAGCAGCTCTGCGCCTTCGCCCACCACGAGAACGGTGATCGCTGGCCGGCGTTCGCGATCGCCACGTCCTTCGCCGACGGCCGGTTGACGGGCACCAAGTCGCTGGTCGCCGCGGGCGACTGCGCCGACACCCTGGTGGTCTCGGCCCGCGATGAGGCCGGCCAGGTGGGTCTCTACCTGGTGGACGGGACGGCCGAGGGCCTGAAGCGCACAGGCTACCGCACCCACGACCGCCGCCGTGGCGCACAGATCGAATTCGACGGTGCGCCGGCCACCCGCCTCGGTTCCGGCGACGCCACCGCCGTCATCGCCGAGGTGGAGGTGCTCGCCCAGACCGCCCTGTGCGCGGAGGCGGTCGGAGCCATGCGGGCGTCGCTGGAGATGACCACCGGATATCTGAAGACCCGCAAGCAGTTCGGCGTTCCGCTGGCGACCTTCCAGGCGCTGACCCACCGCGCCGCCGACATGTACGTCTCGCTCGAGTTGGCGACCAGCCTCAGCGTCTACGCGACGGCGGCGCTCGCGGAGGGCCGCGTGGACCCCGTCATCGCCTCCCGCGCCAAACTGCAGATCTGCCGTTCGGGCAGGCACATCGGGCAGGAGTCGATCCAGATGCACGGCGGCATCGGAATGACGGCCGAGTATCCGGTGGCGCACTACGTCAGCCGGCTCACCGCGATCGGGCACACCCTGGGCGACGCCGACAGTCATCTCCAGCGGCTTTCGGCGTCGATCGGCGAGTGGGACATGGTCACCGTGGGTTGAGCCTGCGCCCGGCCCGAACGGCGGGCCACCGAATCTGTGACCGTCGGTCACATGTACTAAGGTGACCGAAACCCCAGCGCCGAGCCGCTCGGCGCGATCGAAACGGAGGCAACAATGGCCGCACCCCTCATCGAGGACTCCATCGAGATCGACGCCAGCCCGGAGAAGGTCTGGTCCGTCGTCAGCGATCTGCGCCGCATGGGCGAATGGAGCCCCCAGTGCAAGAAGATGATCATCTTCGGCGGTGACGTGAAGCTCGGCACCACCACCCTGAACGTGAACCGCCGCGGCCCGCTCGTGTGGCCCACGCGATCGAAGGTCGTCACCTTCGAGCCCAACAAGGAGCTGGCCTTCCGCGTGCTCGACAACCGGACCGTGTGGTCGTTCCGGATCGAGCCGACCGACTCGGGCGTGCGACTCACGGAGAGCCGCACAGTGCCGGGCGGGCAGACCACCAAGATCTCCTCCACCCTCGTCGACAAGGTGATGGGCGGCGAGAAGTCGTTCGAGGCGGAACTGGCCGCGGGAATCCGCGAGACCCTCGGCAAGATCAAGCGCGCTGCGCAGACCGCCTGACCACCGCCATCTGCGCGCACTCGGGCGCGCATGGACCGAACCCACCGATCCCCGCTCAGCCACCGCCCGCCGATCCCGGCGGCGGCCCGCTGAGCGGGGATCTGTGTGCGTGCTCGACGAGATGCGACCCGCGGCCCGCGGACGATTAAGCTGAAAGCACTTGCGCTGCGACCTGAATGACCCGACGCAGCGACCTCGAACTAGGAGCGCAGAACCGGTGGCCCGACGTCCCGCCCGACCCGACGACCGCGAAGGCCTCGCCCACATCGTGGACCTGATCCGCGAAACGGTTCCACCGCTGCATCCGGCGGGCGTGCCGTTCGTCGCCGCCCCGGCCGCCCTCGCGCTGCTGGGCCGCAGGCACCGCTGGATCGCGCGACCTGCGTGGGCCGCCGCGGGCGCCTCCGCGCTGTTCTTCCGGCACCCGAACCGTGTGCCTCCGACCGGCGACGGGCTGGTGGTCGCGCCCGCCGACGGCACCATCGCCCTCGTCGACGAGGCCGTGCCGCTGCCCGAACTGGGGCTCGGAGACCGGCCCGTACCGCGTGTGTGCACCTTCCTCTCGGTCTTCGACGTCCACGTCCAGCGGGTTCCGATCGCCGGCCGGGTGCTGTCCGTGCAGCACACCCCCGGCAAGTTCCTGTCCGCCGACCTCCCGGAGGCGAGCAGTGAGAACGAACGCACCGCGATGACCATCGCCACCGGCCCAGACGGAACCGGTCCGCGAGTCGGCGTGGTGCAGATCGCCGGACTTCTCGCCCGCCGCATCGTCTGCGAACCCGCCCCGGGCGAGGTCCTGAGTCTCGGCGACACCTACGGACTGATCCGGTTCGGCTCGCGCGTGGACGTCTACCTCCCCGAGGGCAGCGACGTCCGGGTCGCGCTCGGCCAGCGCGCGGTCGGCGCCGAGACCGTTGTCGCGGAGCTGCCCTGATGGCCAGGAGCCGTCCGCACCGTAATCCCACCAACAAGTCCGGCAGACGACTGCGGCGCCGCACGTCGACGCCGTCGTCCGACCCCGAGGCCCGCTCGCGGGCCTCCCGTGCCGCCCGGTCGGCGCGCGCGGGACGCATGCTGGTCCCGTCCACGCTCACGATCCTCGCGATCTGCTCCGGCCTCACCGCCGTGCGTTCGGCCGATGCCGGCCAGGTCGACCTCGCGATGGGTCTGCTGGTCCTGGCCGCCGTCTTCGACGGACTCGACGGTCGCGTCGCCCGCATGATGGACGCCTCGACCAAGATCGGTGCCGAGATCGATTCACTGGCCGACGCCATCAACTTCGGCGTCGCCCCCGCGCTGATCGTGTACTCGGTGGTCTTGCGCGACAACGCGGGCTCCGCGGCGCAGGATTTCGGCTGGGTGCTCGCGCTGCTGTTCTGCGTGGCGGTGGTCCTGCGACTGGCCCGGTTCAACACCCTTCTCGACGACGACAGCGCGCCCAGCTACACCAAGGACTACTTCGTCGGTGTGCCGGCGCCGGCGGCGGCGGTGATGGCGCTGCTGCCGATCGGGCTGCAGCAGCACTTCGGTCACGGATGGTGGGTGTCGGTGCCCGCGGTCGGCGCCTGGCTGCTGTTCATCGGGTTCCTCGCCGTCAGCCGCATCCCGACCCTGTCGCTCAAGTCGGTCAAGATCAGGCCGAGTTCACTGGCGGGTCTGCTGTTCCTGGTGGCAGCGGCCGGAGCGCTGCTGTTCACGTTCCCGTATCTGCTGATGGTGATCGGCGTGGCCGCCTACCTCATCCACATCCCGTTCGCCTGGCGCACGCAGCGCTGGGTGGCGGCGCACCCGGAGCACTGGGAGGCCCCCGCCCGCGACCGCAGGCTCCAGCGCCGGGACGAGCGCCGGCAGGCGGTCGCGGACGGCACCCGCAGGCGAGTGATCCCCGCGCGTTCCAATGCGCGGCTGGGTCTGCGCCGACCCCCGGCGCGGCGCGAGGACTGACGGTGAACCCGACGCTGACGCTCACCGCCCGGCTCAACACCTCCGCGGCCGACTCGCGCCGCGGCATCGTACGGGTGCATCCGGAGGTGCTCGCCGCCCTGTCGCTGCGTGAATGGGACGCTGTCTCGCTGGTCGGCGCGCGCACGAGCGCGGCGGTCGTCGCCGCCGCGCCGCCCGGTTCCCCCACCGGTCTGGTCCTGCTCGACGACCTGACGCTGTCGAATCTGGGGATCCGCGAGAACTCGGGGGTCGCGGTGGCACCGGTGGTGGTGCACGGCGCCGCGCGCATGAGTGTCCGAGGCTCACGGCTGGCGAGTGCATCGGTGAGCGAGGCGACGCTGCGCCGGGCTCTGCTCGGCAAGGTCGTGAGCGTCGGCGACACCGTCTCGCTGCTGCCCCGCGATCTGGGTCCCGAACTCACCGCCGCCGAGGCCACCCGGTCCCTCGCGCGTTCGGTGGGGATCACCTGGACCAACGAGTTGCTGACCGTGACGGCCACCGCCCCCGCCGGCCCGGTGAGCGTGCAGACCAACACCGCGGTCCTGTGGGAGACGGACGCCCGGACTCCGGGCGCGGTGCCTCCGGCCCCGACCGCCGCGGCGACGCCGGCCACTCCGAGCACCCTCACTGCCCCGAGCGCGACCGCCGCGGAGCCGGACGCGCACGTCCGACCGGTGTCGGAACTGGTCGGGGTCGACACGCAGGTCGCCAGGCTGAGCGAATGGCTCCAGGTGACTCTCGACAATCCGGACGTGCTGCGCGCCCTCGGCGCACAGCCTCGACTCGGCGTCCTCGTCTCGGGGCCCGCCGGAGTCGGAAAGGCGACGGTGGTCCGGGCCGTGTGCGCCCGCCGCCCGCTGGTCGAGGTCGACGGGCCCTCCACCGGCGCTCTCGCCGCCGACGACCGACGCGCCGCCGTCACCGGCGCTCTGAGCCGGCTCACCGGCGGCGGTGTGCTGCTGGTGACCGACATCGACAAGCTCTTGCCCGCACAGGCCGACCCGGTGTCGACGCTGATCCTGCAGGACCTGCGCGCCGCCGTCGCCGACGGTGCCGTCGCGCTCGTCGCCACCACGTCCGACCCGTCCGGCCTCGACAGCCGGGTCCGCGAGCCCGATCTGTGCGACCGCGAACTCGCCATCGGTCTGCCCGACGCCGCCCAACGCGCCAAACTGCTCGGTGCGATCCTCTCGCAGGCACCCACCGACGGCCGCCTCGACCTCGACTCCGTCGCCGCACGCACTCCCGGTTTCGTGGCCGCAGACCTCGCCGCCCTGACCCGCGACGCCGCGCTGCGGGCGGCCGCGCGCGCCACGCGCGACGGCTCTCCCGCCGCCTTGCGCACGGACGACCTCGATGCCGCGCTCGGCGTGATCCGCCCGGCGTCCCGACTCGAATCCCCCGACGTGGCACTCGGATCCATCACGCTCGACGACGTCGGCGACATGGTGGAGACCCGGCAGGCCCTCACCGAGGCGGTGCTCTGGCCGCTGCAGCATCCCGACACCTTCACCCGCCTGGGTGTGCAGCCGCCGCGCGGCGTCCTGCTGTACGGACCGCCCGGCTGCGGCAAGACCTTCGTCGTCCGGGCACTGGCCGCGTCGGGCCGGCTGTCGGTCCACAGCGTGAAGGGCGCCGAACTGCTCGACAAGTGGGTCGGATCGTCCGAGCGCGCCGTCCGCGACCTCTTCGACCGCGCCCGCGAGAGCGCGCCGTCGATGATCTTCCTCGACGAGGTCGACGCCCTCGCGCCCCGCCGCGGCGGGTCCACCGACTCCGGCGTCGCCGATCGGGTGGTGGCCGCGCTGCTCACCGAACTGGACGGGGCCGAGCCGCTCACCGACGTCGTCGTCCTCGGCGCCACCAATCGGCCGGACCTCGTCGACCCCGCACTGCTGCGGCCCGGACGCCTCGAACGCCTCGTCTTCGTGCCGCCGCCCGATGCCGCCGCCCGCGCCGACATCCTCCGCGCCGCGGCCCGCAGCGTTCCGATGCCGGACGTCGACCTCGAGGCTCTCGCCGCCGAACTGGAGGGGTATTCGGCGGCCGATTGCGCCGCCGTCCTGCGGGAGTCGGCACTGGCCGCCATGCGCCGGGACATCGACGCGGCGACGGTGACCGCCGACGACGTCGCGACCGCCCGGCGAGCGGTCCGGCCGTCGCTGGATCCTCAGCAGGTCGCCGAACTCGAGGCCTACGCCGAGCGCCGCGATCGAGACAATTAGTAGGAAGCCCTAGTAATTCGTGTCACTTCTGGGCGACACTTACTGGGAATGCCCAGTAACCCTCCCGAGGAGTACACGTGACCACTGGTTTCAGCGTCGAGACCACGCGGGCGATCGACGTCGCCCGCTCGCACACCATCGGCGGACTGCTCCGCCGCACCGCCCTGCGCAGCCCGGATAAGACCGCCGTCGTCAACGGCGACACCACGCTCACCTTCGCCGAGTTCGACGACGCGGTGAACCGCTGCGCCAACGCCCTCACCGCCCGCGGACTCGGCAAGGGCGACCGCCTCGCTCTGGTGAGTCACAATTGCTGGCAGTTCGCCGTGCTGAACTTCGCGGTGGCCCGGCTCGGCGCGATTCTGGTGCCGATCAATTTCGGCCTCGGCGTCGACGAGATCGCGTTCATCCTCTCGCACTCCGGATCCCGCATCGTCGTCTCCGAAGACGCGCTCACGGAGACCGTCGGCGCGGCGGTCGACGCCTCCTCCGGCGGCGACGCGGTGCGCGGCGTCATCAACCTCGCCGGCGGTACGACAGCCGGCTGGGAGGACGTCGCCTCCTGGATCGCCCACGACGACGCCTCGGTCCCCGACGTTCTCGTCGAAGACGATGACCCGGTGCGGATGATGTTCACCTCCGGGACCGAGTCTCGTCCCAAGGGCGTGCTCTTATCCTCGAAATCACTGGTGTCCCAGTACGTCTCGTGCATCATCGACGGCGGCATGTCGGCCGACGACATCGAGGTGCACTCCCTGCCGCTCTACCACTGCGCCCAGCTCGACTGCTTCCTGTCGGTGGACGTCTACCTCGGCGCCACGAGCATCATCCTGCCGAGCCCGGAACCGGCGGCCCTGCTGGCCGCGATCGAGACGCACCGCGCCACCAAACTGTTCTGTCCGCCCACCGTATGGATCTCACTGCTGCGCCATCCCGACTTCGACACCCGAGACCTCTCCTCGCTGAAGAAGGGTTACTACGGGGCCTCGCCGATGCCCGTCGAGGTCCTGCGGGAGATGAGCCGGCGCCTGCCCGACGTCCGGCTCTGGAACTTCTACGGCCAGACCGAGATGAGTCCGCTGGCCACCATCCTGCAACCACACGAGCAGATCGAGCGCGCCGGATCGGCCGGCCGCGCCTCGCTCAACGTGGAGACCCGCGTGGTCGACGACGAGGACAATCCGGTGCCGACGGGCGAGGTCGGCGAGATCGTTCACCGCAGTCCGCACGCCTGTCTGGGCTACTTCAACGACGAGGAGAAGACCGCGGCCGCATTCCGAAACGGCTGGTTCCACTCCGGCGACCTCGGGATCATCGACGCCGACGGCTACCTCTCGGTGGTCGACCGCAAGAAGGACATGATCAAGACCGGCGGTGAGAACGTCGCCTCCCGCGAGGTGGAGGAGGCGATCTACCTGCTCGACGGCGTCGCCGAGGTCGCGGTGTTCGGTGTTCCCCATCCCAAGTGGATCGAGGCGGTGACGGCGGTGATCGTGAGCAAGGACGGCGTCGAGCTGACCGAGGACGACGTGAACGCCCACCTCGAAGGCGTCCTCGCCGGTTACAAGCGGCCGAAGTACGTCATCTTCGCCGACGCCCTGCCGAAGAACCCGTCGGGCAAGATCCTGAAGAAGGACCTCCGGACGGCGCATGCGGCGGTGGCCTCGCACGACTGACGCGTCACGGCGCCGGCGTGTCGGTCTCAGGCCCGCCGCCGGTACCCGACCACCAGCGGCGCGTGATCCGACAGACGCTCGTCCGGCGAGGGCTCCTTGTCGACCGCCACCCATCGCGCCCGGGACGCCAGCCCCGGTGACGCGAGTTGGTGGTCGATGCGCCATCCGACGTCCTTCACGAACGACTGCCCGGCCCAGCTCCACCAGGTGAGCGGGCCGGGCCGGTCGCCGTACAGTGTCCGGACCACGTCGATCAGCCTGCGCGGCGAGAGCTGCCGATCGAGCCACTCGCGCTCCTCCGGCAGAAACCCCTCCATCTTGCGTGCGGCGCGCCAGTTGGTGACGTCGTGCTCGCAGTGGGCGATGTTCAGGTCGCCGATCAGCAGGAACTCCCGACCGGCGCGGCGAGCGGCGAGTCGGTTGCGCTCCAGTTCGCGCGCGAAGCCGGCCAGGAACGCCATCTTGCGCCGGTACTTCGCACCGCCGTCGGGCTTCTCCCGGATGTTCCCGGGACGCTGCAGTTCCGCGGGCAAGCCGCCCTTCGGCAAGTACAGACAGGCCACCGTGATCGGCTCATCGGCGAGGTCGACTTCCAGATAGCGTCCGTGCGAGGCGTGCGCGGACAGCCCGCGGGCCCGCGGCGGGTCGGTGGCCCAGCTCCGCACCGACGCCGGCGGCTGCCGGGTCGCGATCGCCACGCCGTTGCGCCCCGGAATGGTCCCCGTGTCGAAAGACACCGTGTAGCCGGGGAATTCGCCGATCTCCTCGGGCGGGCAGCGGAGCTCCTGCAGTCCCACCACATCCGGTGCCCGATCTGCCAGCCACGTGTCGAAGCCGCGGCGTCGCGCCGCACGGATGCCGTTGACGTTGAACGAGACCACGGTCAGTTCCTCGGATGCCACGGCCCCAGAATGCCCGAGCTCTCCGCGGGCGGCATCCGCCGCCCCCGGGCGCGGAATTCTATTCGGTTGCCCGGGGCTGACAGAATGAGTCCATGAGCCGCCCCCACGTGTCGCACCAGAATCTGAACCTGCGCCCCTTGGAACAGTCCGAGAAGCTGCAGAACGTCTGTTATGAGATCCGCGGGCCAGTGCACGAGCACGCGTCCCGTCTGGAGTCCGAAGGACACCGGATCATGAAGCTGAACATCGGCAACCCCGCACTGTTCGGCTTCGAGGCGCCCGACGTCATCATGCGCGACATGATCCACGCCCTCCCGTTCTCGCAGGGCTACTCCGAATCGGCGGGCGTGCTGTCGGCACGGCGTGCGGTGGTCACGCGCTACGAGACCATTCCGGACTTCCCCTACTTCGACGTCGACGACGTCCTGCTCGGCAACGGCGTCTCCGAGCTCATCACCATGACCATGCAGGCGTTGCTCAACAACGGCGACGAGGTGCTCATCCCGGCACCGGACTATCCGCTGTGGACGGCGATGACGGCACTGTCCGGAGGCACGCCCGTGCACTACCGGTGCGACGAGGACAACGGCTGGAATCCGGACATCGAGGACATCGAGTCGAAGATCACGCCGAACACCAAGGCGATCGTCGTGATCAACCCGAACAATCCGACCGGCGCGGTCTACTCCAGAGAGGTCCTCGAGGGCCTCGTGGATCTGGCACGCCGTCATTCGCTGCTGATCCTGGCCGACGAGATCTACGACAAGATCCTGTACGACGACGCCGAGCACATCAACATCGCGAGCCTCGCCCCCGATCTGCTGGTGCTGACCTTCAACGGCCTGTCGAAGGCCTACCGGGTGTGCGGCTACCGCGCGGGATGGGTGGTCCGCACCGGCCCCAAGGACCACGCGAAGGGCTTCATCGAGGGTATGTCGATCCTCGCCTCCACCCGACTGTGCGCCAATGTCCCCGCACAGCACGCGATCCAGGTGGCGCTCGGCGGTTATCAGAGCATCGACGCGCTCACCGCCCCCGGAGGCCGGCTGTTCGAGCAGCGCAATGTGACGTGGGAGAAGCTCAACGAGATCCCGGGCGTCAGCTGCGTGAAGCCGATGGGGGCGCTGTACGCGTTCCCGCGCCTGGATCCGGAGGTGCACGAGATCCACGACGACGAGCAGTTCGTCCAGGATCTGCTGCTGCAGGAGAAGATCCTGGTGGTTCAGGGTTCGGGCTTCAATCTCCCCGACACCCATCACTTCCGAATCGTCACACTGCCGTGGGCCCAGGACCTGGCCGAGGCCATCGAACGGATCGGCAACTTCCTCTCGTCGTACCGACAATGACCGGCTCCGGCGCCCTGACCAGCGGAAAAACAGACGCTAACTGCTGCTAGCAGTTAGATGTGACACCTGGTAACGTCAAATCTGTCACACCGATAGATGGAGACGCCCATGGCCGATTGGCACCGCTTCAACGTCACGAACGGCGACGTCGATCTCGCGACCTTCTCGTACGGCACGCCCGGCGAGAGCACGCCCGACAAGCCGGTCGTGCTGCTGGTGCACGGTTGGCCCGACACTCACCACCTGTGGGACCTGGTGGCGCCGCGGCTGGCGGAGCATTTCCGCGTCTACGCATACGACACCCGGGGGTTCGGCGACAGCACGCGTCCGGTAGCGGTGGAGTCGTACCGTCTCGACGCCCTGGCGCAGGACATGCTCGCGGTGTGCCACGCCGTGAACCCCGACGGCACGACACACGTCGTCGCGCACGACTGGGGTTCGGTCCAGGCCTGGGAGACGGTCACCACCGCCGGCGCCGATGACGTGATCGCCTCGTTCACCTCCGTGTCGGGCCCGAACCTCGACTACCTCGGCGAGTGGGCGCGCGCGAAGATGGCGCGGCCCACGCCGCGTGGCGTCGCACAGGCCCTCTCCCAGGTCGCCTCGTCGGCCTACACCGCGTTCTTCCAGGTGCCCGGTGCATCGGACCTGTTCTTCCGGACCTTCGGATCCGACCGCGTCTGGGCGGAGTTCCTCCACCTCGTGGAGGGGACCCCGCGCGAGAACGCGCGGTTCGGCCCGACACTGCGAGAGGACATGATCAGCGGGCTCAAGCTGTACCGCGCCAATATCCGCGGCAAGCTGGCGAATCCGGAGCCCCGGCCGACCCGAGTGCCGGTGCTGGAGGTCGTGAACGATCGCGACATCGCGCTGCGTCCGGCGATCTACGAACGCACGCACACCCACGCGGACAGGCTCTGGCGTAAGCGTACCGCCACCGGCCATTGGCTCCCGTACACCAACCCCGGTTACCTGGCGGACACGGCGATCGAGTTCATCGAGACCATCGCCGGCGGCGCACCGGTGTCCCCCAACACCATCGACCGTGCCCGCGTCGACGGGCCGGCGCGCGAACTGATCGGCAAACTCGCCGTCGTCACCGGCGCGGGCAGCGGCATCGGACGTGAGACGGCGTATGCCCTGGCCGATCTCGGCGCCGAACTGGTCCTCGCCGACATCGACCTGGATTCGGCCGAGGAGACCGCGATCGCGTGCAAGGCCAAGGGCGTCCCGGCCACCGCCTACCGGCTCGACGTCTCCGACACCGACGCGGTGACCCGCTTCGCGGACGATGTGCGCGCTGCCCACGGCGTCGCCGACATCGTCGTCAACAACGCGGGCGTGGCCCTCGCCGGATCGGCGCTGGCCGCGTCCGACGAACAGGTGGACCGACTCCTCGCCATCAACCTGCGCGGGGTCATCAGCGGCAGCCGCGCCTTCGGCAGGCAGATGGCCGAGCGCGGCGTCGGCGGACACATCGTCAACCTGGCCTCCGCCGCGGCTTTCACCCTCTCCCGCGACCTCGGCCTGTACTCGGCGAGCAAGGCCGGTGTGCTGATGTTCTCCGAGTCGCTGCGCGCAGAACTCGCCGAGCACCGCGTCGGAGTCACCGCGATCTGCCCGGGCATCGTGCACACCAACATCACCGCGAACACCGAGTACGCCGGGGCCGCCGACGAGTCGGCGACCCGCGAGAAGGTCGACAAGTTCTACCAGAAGCGGAACTTCACTCCCGACCGGGTCGCGCGCGACATCGTCGCCGCCATCGCGAAGAACAAGGCCGTGGTGCCGGTGACGCCCGAAGCCGAGTTCGGCTACCGCGTCTACCGCTTCTTCCCGTGGGCGGCGCGCATCGGCGCCCGTCAGAAGATCGCAGGCTGATCCACCTCGAACAGGACTCTTCTCTAGAACCGGAGGGACAGATGAACACCGGGCACACACACTCCACCGCCGACACCGATCCCGGCAAGATCGAACTCCACGCGCGCAACGTCGCATTCGATCTGTCGGAGACTCCGCTGCACTGGATCCCCGGCCACCCGATGTCGTCGAACATGATCACCGTCCTCAACCTGCTGCTGCCCGAGGGCGAACGGTGGTTCGTCGAGACCTTCAACGAGGCGCTGCCTCTGATCAAGGACGAGGCGCTCGCCGCCGACATGCGCGGATTCGTCGGGCAGGAGGCGATGCACGCCGAGGTCCACGACCGGGCCGTCGAGAACTGGCTGCGCGGACACGGCGTGGACCCCACCGGCTACCTGCAGCAGATGGAGTGGATCTTCCGGCGGGTGCTCGGACCTCGCGACGGGAACGCCGAGCAGAAGCGCAAGCACCTGATCGAACGCCTGTGGCTCATCGCCGCCATCGAGCACTACACCGCGATCCTCGGTGATTTCGCGCTGAACTGCACGTGGGCCGAGAACGGCGCCGACCCCGCGATGACCGACATGTTCACCTGGCACGGAGCCGAAGAGGTGGAGCACCGTGCGGTGGCGCACGACGCCGCCGCGTACTTCGCCGACAGTCCGCTCCGCCGCGCTCGCGCGATGGCGCTGGCCTTCCCCTTCCTGATCTGGCTGATGGCTCGCGGTTTCCGGTTCATCAACAGTCAGGATCCGACGGTCGCCGACAAGTCAGTCGTGGCGAAGACCCGCCTGTACGTCCGGAGCTACGTGCGCGACTCACGCGCCGGAGTGTTCCCGAAGCTCTCGAAGCTCGCGCTCGCGACGCTCACCTACTTCAAACCGGGCTTCGCGCCGACCGACATCGGCGACACCGCCCAGGCGGTGGCCTTCCTGGCCTCCTCGCCCGGAGCTCGTCGAGCGGCATGACGATCATGACGAACGGCTCCGCACGACCCATCTCCGACCTCTCCACCGAACCGCCGCACCTGTACGGCCGGTTCCGCCGCGACCCGCTGATGAGGCTGCTCACCGGGGTCGGCAAGGTCTGGTTCCCGTTCTGGCGACCGATCTCGCCGCTGCGCGATCCGGCCGCGAACGACGGCGTCATGACCCTCGACATCGTCGACCGCGAGGTGGTGGCCGTCGACGAGAACGTGATCGCCTTGACTTTCGCCGCGCCGGATCGCTCGATCCTGCCCGAGTGGCATCCCGGCGCGCACCTGGATCTGCTCCTGCCGTCGGGCCGCATGCGCGAGTACTCGCTCTGCGGCGATCCCGGCGATCGGCGCACCTACCGCATCGCGGTCCGGCGCATCCCGGACGGCGGTGGCGGCTCCATCGAGGTGCACGACGGTCTGCGGGTCGGTGACTCGATCCAGATCAAGGGACCGCGCAACGCCTTCCCGCTGGTTCTGCCCGGCTACGGATCGCCGGCGCGCACGCTGCGCTTCGTCGCCGCGGGCATCGGCATCACCCCGATCCTCCCCATGATCGCGATGGCCGACCGTTACGGACTCGACTGGTCGATGATCTACTCCGGCCGCTCCGCCGACTCGATCCCGTTCATCGACGAGCTCAGCCGGTACGGCGACAAGGTGACGGTCCGGACCGACGACGTCGACGGGCTGCCGGGCATGGCCGAACTGGTGGGACCGGTCCCGGCCGGCGACGCGGGGCTGTCGGTGTACTGCTGCGGTCCGGTCCCGATGCTCGAGCGCCTGCGTACGCATCTGGCCGATCGCAGCGATATCGAGCTGCACTTCGAGCGCTTCTCGCCGCCGCCGATCCTCGACGGCACCGAGTTCACAGTCCGGATCGGTTCCACCGGACGCACAGAGACAGTCGCGGCCGACGAGTCGGTGCTCACCGCGCTGCGGCGGGTGGATCCGGCCGTCCCGTACTCCTGTCAGCAGGGATTCTGCGGCACCTGCCGACTCAAGACGAGCGCGGGCGAGGTGGATCATCGTGACACGCTGCTGACCGGACCCGAACGGGAGGATGGCTGGTTCCTCCCGTGCGTGTCCCGGTGCCGTTCCGACTCCCTGACCGTCGAGATGTGAGGACGGCTCCGGCACCGGTCCGGGGTTTGGAACAATGCACCCCATGACCGAGTACCGAATCGATGATCTGGCACGGGCCGCGGGAACGACGACCCGCAACGTCCGCGGCTACCAGGATCGGGGACTCATCCCGCGTCCCATCCGCCGCGGCCGGATAGCGATCTACGGCGACGAGCACCTGGCGAAGCTGCGCGTCATCAACGATCTGCTGGCTCGCGGCTTCACGATGACGCACATCGGCGACTTCTTCAAGCGCGTGCAGACAGGCGACGACATCGCCGAGTCGCTCGGGCTGCGCGAGGTGGTGTCGCGGCCGTGGTCGCAGACCCCCACCGACACCGTGACCGCCGCCGAGCTGCACGCCAAGCTCAACACCAGCGATCCGAAGCTGCTGAGCCGGGTCCGCGAGTTCGGGCTCATCGAGCCGATCGGCGACGATGACCCGCCCCGCCAGTACATGATCAAGGACGTCGAGACCATCGACGCCTACCAGCGTCTGATGCAGATCGGCATACCGCTGCCGTACATCCTCGACCTGCAGCGACAGCTCGACGAGGACATGGACCGTGCCGCAAAGACGCTGATCAGCGCCGGCCGCCGCGCCATCACCGAAGGCCGCTTCGACGGCTGGATCCCGGAGAGCGGAGCAGAGTCGGACTGGGCGTCCACCTTCTTGGGCGAGCTGAAGGTCACCGGCCGGGTGGCGGCGCACAACACGCTCTACCGCGCGCTCGACCGCGAACTGGCACGACAGCTCGACGACTACCTGGCCGTCGCCCGCGAACGCCGGGACCAGCGCGAGAGCTGAAGGCGACCGTCTCGGATCGGGCCGCGTGAGACCGCGCTACCCGATCACGATCGGCGGGAGACCCGGTATCGGGTTCGGGATCGTCCGACGCCGGTTCTCCGGGGGCGGAGCCGGCGGCGCAGGGCCGGTCTGCGCCTCCGTCGGCGTGCGCAGGGTCGTCTTGGGCGGCGGTGGGGGCGGCGGAGGCGTGGTGTACCTGGCCAGCGGCGCCCGTGCCGCGGCGACGTCGCGCGGATCCACCGAGCCGGGCACCCGGACCGGCTCGGACGCGGTGTTCGAGGTCCGGGCAGTCGGCCGGGTCGCCGATTCCGCTGCGCTCCGGTCGGGCCCCGAAGTCTCATGAGCATTCATCGCCAGCGCCACGCCGCCGCCCCCGATCGCGAGCAGCGCCAGCGCCGCCACCACGATCATCCGGCCCCTCATACCCGGCTGCGGTTCGACGGCCGCGTCCGCGGGCGCCGGCTCCTCGGCAGGTGGTTCCTCGGCGCCCTCGGCATCGTCGTACACGTCCGGCAGCGCGTTGCCGAAGCGATCCAGTCCGTAGTCGGCCGGGTCGATCAGCCCGGGGTCGGCGGCGCCGGCATCCCACGCGCGGATCGGCGGCGGTGCGGGGACGGGAGCGAGCGTCTCGGTCGGCTCGTCGTCACCGCCGAAGGTCGCCGGGAAGTCGTCGCCCGGTGCGATCACCGAGAAGCCGCGTTCGGTGAGCGACTCGGACAACCCGGGCCAGGCGGTGTCGCCGGGCCCAAGCGCGATCGCATCGACCGGCAGGGCGCCCGCGAGCTCCACCACCATTCCGTGGGCGCGATTCGCCTCCGGGACGGTGGCCTCGACGACATCGTCGAGCGTCAGCGTGAGCACCCGGATGTGCTCGTCTCCGAGGATGAGCGCGCTGTCGCGTCCGGCGAGCGAGGCGCGAGCCCGGCCCACCAGGGTGACGAGCTCGGCGAAGACCTTCGGGGCCGCGGCGTCGACGCGACCGGAATCGCGCAGGTACGCGGCGATTCTGGCGTCGAGCACGTCGGGGTGGATGCGCTCCTCGACCTCGGACGCGATCACCGCACCGTTCTCGATGCGCGCGGCCCACAGTCCGGTGGGACGCAGATCGAGGGCGATCACCGCACCCGTCGGGTCGCCGGGCAGGTCGAAGTCCGCCAGCCAGGCCGGCGGTCGGCTGAGCGGACCCGTCACGACGACTCTCCTAGTGGTGATTCGAACCCGTCACCCGCACCGGTGCCGCCGGTGCCGGCTCCGGCTCATCTCTGGAAATTGAGGTACGCCTTCGACGGCGTCGGCCCGCGCTGCCCCTGATACTTCGACCCGACCGACGCGGAGCCGTACGGGCTCTCGGCGGGGCTGGTCAACCGGAACAGGCAGAGCTGGCCGATCTTCATTCCCGGCCACAGCGTGATCGGCAGATTCGCCACGTTCGACAGTTCGAGCGTGATGTGGCCGGAGAAGCCCGGGTCGATGAAGCCCGCGGTGGAGTGCGTGAGCAAGCCCAATCGGCCGAGCGACGACTTGCCCTCCAGACGGCCCGCGAGGAAGTCGGGCAGCGAGCACACCTCCAGGGTCGAGCCGAGGACGAACTCGCCCGGATGCAGCACGAAGGGCTCGCCCTCGGCGGGTTCGACCAAGGTGGTCAACTCGTCCTGCCGCTTCGCGGGATCGATGTGCGTGTACTTGGTGTTGTTGAAGACGCGAAACAGCGAGTCCAGTCGTACGTCCACACTCGACGGCTGGACCAGGCCCGGGTCGAACGGGTCGATGCCGAGGTTCCCGGCATCGATCTCGGCACGGATGTCGCGGTCTGATAGCAGCACGATTCCTCAGACTAGAGCATGAAGGCCGAGTTCATCGAGGGTCGGGAGTGCGGAGCGCACCGGGCGGCGGTGACGTCACTGCTCGTCCCGCTGCCGGCGCCGGTACTCGTCGAGCCGGCGACCGCCGGAGACTCGGTCGCGCACCAGGAGGCTGACGAAGCGGATACCGAGGCCGAGCACGATCAGACTGCTCGCCATCTGAACCGATACGGCGATCCGCGCATTCTGCGATACCGCGACCAGGTCGCCGAATCCGGTGGTCGTGAAGACCGTCAGGCAGAAGTACAGGGCGTCGACTCTGCTCAGGTCCTCGTTGAACGAACCGGGCGCGTACTCGCTGAAGAGGTAGTAGGTCGCCGAGAACGAGACGATGTAGAAGCAGATCACGGCGGCGAGCATCTCGATCGCCGTCGCGACCGGGTGGTCGGACCGGAGGAAGTGCCGGACCTCCCATACGCAGAAGCCGCCGAGCAGCGCGACGCCGACGATCATCCCGGGCACCCGCCAGGTGCTGTCGCTGCCGATCGGCAGCAGGAAGTAGCCCGCGAGGAGGACCGCCGCGGCTCCGAGCGGCCGCAGCAACGCCGCGGCCACGTGGCTCGTTCGATGGGGCGCGGTGCCGGAATCGTTCATCGAATCAATCGCACCACGCGCGGCGGACCAGGCGCAGAGAATCGCCGAACCGCCCGGTGTCCGCGCCTGTCTCGCAGCAACTCACAGCAGCGTGACGCCCCAGAGCAGCGCCCAGATCACCGCCACCAGAGCGAAGTACACCAGCAGCGCACGCCGCGACTCCGCCGCGGTCGGCGTCGAATACAGTTGCACGCCACCGAACCGGGGGAACATGTAGGTCAGCTCCAGCAATTCGCCCGCACGGACCTCACCGGTGCACTCGGCGAGGTGCTTGCGTTCGGCGCCGCGTCGGATGAACACCCGGAAACGATGCGTTCCGGGAACCACGGGGACTTCGATCCGGCCCCACTTGACCGGTGCCATTTCGTATCCGTCGACCTCGACGCTGATCGCCGAGGAGGCGAGCACGGGATTGAAGATCGCGAAGCCGCACATGATCGCCACCCCTTCGCTCAGGTACGGCCCCTGCGGCAGCATTCCGAATGCGAGCGGCCGCGGAAGCGGCGAGGGGCCGGGCCCCCACGACGGGTGACCGCCGGGCGGTGGTTCAGTCATCGAGTCTCCGGTGGGTAGCCGATCGCGGTGATCCGAACCTAATCGGGACGGACCTCTCGCCGCGAGAGCGACCATTCGGACGGCGTACCCGCTCGGGTTCTCCACCGTGGCCCCCACAGCCGAACGGTCAGCGGGTGAACGAGCCCTCCAGCCGATTGCGCGAGCCGGGATGGATCAGCCGGGCCACACTCACCAGTCCGTGCTCGGACCAGGTCCGGCGCCGGATCAGCAGGCACGGCTCGGACCGTTCGATCTGCAGCAGCCGGCACTCCTCGGGACTGGCCAGCACCGCCTCCACCACATGCTCTCCCCGGACCAGCGGAGCCACACGGCTGAGGTAATCGTTGGGCGTGAGTTCGGTGAAGTCCTGCGCGAGATAGTCGGGCGCCTCGGCAGGATTGACGAACCTGTCCTCGACCTGGATCGGCGTCTCGTCCTCGAAATGCACCAGCACCGAGTGGAACACCGTGGCGACCCCGACGGCTTCGCTCAACGGCGCGGACGCGGTAGTGGCCTTCTCTTCGCGCACCAGCACCACCTCGGTGCGGTGCCGGTGCCCGCGCTGCTGGATCTCGTCGGCGATGTTCTTCACCTCGAACAGCGGCGACGGCGCCTTCGTTCCCGCCACAAAGGTGCCCACGCCCATCATCCGGACGATCAGCCCCTCGCCGGTGAGTTCGCGCAGTGCCCGGTTGATCGTCATCCGGGAGAGCCCCAGCGCGTTGACGAACTGGTTCTCGGACGGCAGTTGATCGCCTTCGGACCACCGGCCCGACCGGATCTGAGCCGAGACCAACCGCTTGACGCGCTCGTAGGCGGGAAGCGACTCGCCGCCGGGCTCGTCGAACAGAGCCGCGAGGTCCGCGTCGAGTTCGACCACTGCCATCGACCGCCCCTGTTCCTCGAGATCTCACCGGCCCACGAAGTCTACCGACCTCAGCCGGCCATCCGTCGCAGTTGCCGCGACGCGACGGACAGCGCGGCCAGCCCGCGGTCGGCGGAGACCGGTATCCGGGCGACCTCGTCGAGCACGGCCCGCGCCCGGCTCAGCCGGGACCCGTTGCGCTCCTCCCAGTCCGCGATCATCCGTTCGGGGCCGTCGCCGGCCACCGAGTGCATGAGAACGTCGAGGGTCAGGACGCGCACGCTGTCGTACAACTCATCCCGCAGCGCCAGCCGCGCCAGCGTGTCCCACCGGCTCTCCGTCGGCAGCGCCGACACCCTGCCGAGCAGCGGAACCAGGCCCACGTGTTCGCACAGTCGGAAGTACAGTTCCCCCGCGACGGACAGTTCGCATCCGGACCGGTCGGCGATCTCGACGACGTCGAGCAGACCGAACCGATCCAGCACCAACTCCACGTCGCGCACCAGGTCTTCGGGCGCACCGCGGCGCGCGATCGCGCGCGTACGGTCGTGCAGGTTGGTGCGGTCGGCGCCCACCAGCCAGCCGCCGAGCAGTTCCGACGCCCTCGCGATCCGCTCGCGGAACCGCGCGATCTCGGCACCGACCGCCAGCGGCTGGGGACGACGATTCAGCATCCAGCGCGCCGCCCGGTCGAGCAGCCGCCGGGAGACCAGCACGAGTTCGTCGGCGACCGCGGCGGGGACATCGGCCGTACCGATGCGCGACCAGAGCTCCGGCAACCCGAACACCTCCGTCACCACGACGAACGCCCGCGCGGCGTCGTCCGTGGACGCCCCCACCTCCTCGGCGAGCCGGAAGACGTATGCGAGGCCACCGCCCGCGACCACGCGGTTGGTCAGTTCGGTCGCGATGATCTCGCGGCGCAACCGATGCCGATCGATCGCGTCCGCGTGCGCGCGGTGCAGCGGCTGGGGGAAGTACTCGCGCAGGATCGGCACGCAGACGTCGTGGTCGACGAGGTCGCCTGCCAGCAGTTGCTCTTTCAGTTCGAGTTTGACGTGCGCCATCAGCGTCGCGAGTTCGGGGGCGGCGAGGCCCTCCCCCGCCCGCTTGCGAGCGGCGATCTCGGCGCGGTCCGGCAGCACTTCCAATGCGCGGTCGAGCGCGCCTGCGGCCTCCAGTGCCGCGATCTGCCGGGCGTGCACTCCGAGTTGCGCCGGCGCCTCGGTGAGGGCGGTACCGATCACCGCGTTCTGGGAGACGTTGTCCGCCAGTACCAATGCCGCGACCTCGTCCGTCATGGCCGCGAGCAACCGCGCCCGCGCTTCGGCGTCGATCTCACCGGCGCCCACCAGGTCGTCCAGCAGAATCTTGATGTTCACCTCGTGGTCGGAGCAGTCCACGCCGGCGGAGTTGTCGAGGGCGTCGGTGCCGACCTTGCCGCCGCCGCGCGCGAACTCGATGCGGGCGGCCTGCGTCAGGCCGAGGTTGCCGCCCTCCCCGATCACACGGGCGCGCAGGTCGCCGGCGTCAACGCGCACGGCGTCGGTGCCCTTGTCCCCCGCGTCGGCGTGAGACTCGGTGCCCGCCTTCACATAGGTGCCGATGCCGCCGTTCCACAGCAGGTCGACGGGTGCGCACAGGATCGCCCGGATCAGCTCCGGCGGGGTCAGTTCGGTGACGGACTCGTCGAGGCCGAGTGCCCGGCGCACCGGCGCACTGACCCGCACGGACTTCACGCCGCGCTCCCACACCCCGCCTCCCGCGCTGATGAGCGCACTGTCGTAGTCGGCCCACGACGACCGCGGCAGCTCGAACAGCCGCCGCCGCTCCGCGTACGACGACGCGGCGTCCGGGTCGGGATCGAGGAAGATGTGCCGGTGGTCGAAGGCCGCGACCAGCCGGATGTGTTCGCTGCACAGCATTCCGTTGCCGAAGACGTCGCCGCTCATGTCCCCGATCCCCGCGACCGTGAAGTCCTCGGCACCGACGTCGACGCCGAGTTCGCGGAATCGGCGGGTCACCGCCTGCCACGCCCCGCGGGCGGTGATGCCCATCTGTTTGTGGTCGTAGCCGACCGAGCCGCCGGAGGCGAAGGCGTCGCCGAGCCAGAAACCGTATTCGGCGGCCACCTCGTTGGCGATGTCGGAGAACGACGCGGTGCCCTTGTCTGCGGCCACCACGAGGTAGGCGTCGTCACCGTCGTACCGGACCAGGCCGGCGGCCGGAATCACGGCACCGGTGGCACGGTCGACGTTGTCGGTGACGTCGAGCAGCGAGCGGATGAACAGGCGGTAACCGGAAACGCCCGCCGCGCGCAGCGCCGCACGATCGGCTTCGGCGTCACTGGTCGCGGCGGGCGGGCGGCGCAGCACGAACCCGCCTTTCGCTCCGACCGGAACGATCACCGCGTTCTTCACCGCCTGTGCCTTCACCAGACCGAGGACCTCGGTGCGGAAGTCCTCACGCCGGTCCGACCAGCGAAGCCCGCCGCGGGCGACCGCCCCGAACCGCATGTGCACACCCGCCATCGACGGTGAGTGAACGAAGATCTCGTGTCGCGGGCGCGGCTGCGGCAGTTCGGCGATGGCGCGCGGATCGAGTTTGAGTGCCAGCGCCTCACGTTCGGGCGTGGCGAAGTAGTTGGTGCGCACAGTGTTCCGCACCACGTCGACCAATGCGCGCAGGATCCGGTCCTCGTCGAGACCGAGCACCGTCTCGATCAGCGCCGATACCTCGGCCGCCGCGGCCTCGCCCCCGTCGCCGGTCGCGGCGGCCGGGTCGAACCGGGCGGTGAAGTACCCGACGATCCCCGCGGCGATGTCCGGGTGACGGCGCAGGACGTCGGCGACGTATGCGCTGCTGTACGGCAGTCCGCCCTGACGGAGGTATTCGGCGCAGGCGCGCAGCACGGTCACCTGTCGCCAGTGCAGTCCGGCGCGGGCCACCAGTTCGCCGAGCGCGTCCGGCTCGGTTCGTCCGTGCCACAGCGCCCGCACGGCGGCGGCGAAGCGCGCCGCGAAGGCCTCGAAACCGTCGGTCGGGGCGCTCGGGTAGCGGACGGTGAACTCGTACACCCAGCACGGCACCTCGGTCGGCGAGACCAGCGCGTACGGACGCTCGTCGAGCACTTCGACGCCGAGACTCTGCAGCAACGGCATCACGTCGCCCAGCGACGCCGGCTGTCCGCCGACGTACAGCGACAGCCGGTGCCGGTCCGCCGCGGCCGGGTCGGCGGCGAGACGGACATCCACGTCCCCGGCGGCGAGCCCGGCCAGAACGTCCAGGTCCACGCGAGCGCGCCGAGGCTCGAAGTCCTGCTTGTACCCGGCGGGCAGCCCGGAGACGAACCGTGCGAGTGAGTCGCGGATGTCGGTCTGTGCGCCGTCGAGGGCCGCCTCGTCCCATCGGCGGAAGACGCGGGCGAGGGCATCGTCGATCCCGCCCGCGGCGGTGTGTCCGACATCCGTGTGGTCGGCATCCGTGTGGTCGGCGTCGGTGTGGACGAGGGCGGCGGTGTCGGTGGGAGATGCGGTGTCCATTTCAAGGGACCCTTCCGCCGGATACCACGCTGCATCCGGCTGGTCGTCGTGTCCGTTCGCGTGGTCGAACTTCTCGCGTCCCGGGACCGGTTTCGGAACCGCCCCTTGACACGAATCTGTATAGACAGGAATATACAAGTCATACTTGCAGAACGTGAGCCAGTACACAACCACCGATAAACACGACGCAGAACACCAGGAGTTCTCATGGACATCACCTCGCCCGGCCACGAAGCCCGCCCCGTCCGCGCACCGCGCGGTTCCGAGCTCAACACCCTCGGGTGGCAGCAGGAGGGCGCGCTGCGGATGCTGATGAACAACCTCGACCCCGAGGTCGCCGAACGCCCGGACGACCTGGTCGTCTACGGCGGCACCGGTCGCGCCGCCCGCAGCTGGGCCGCGTTCGACGCGATGGTGGCCACGCTCAAGACCCTCAAGGACGACGAGACCATGCTGGTGCAGTCCGGCAAGCCGGTCGGCGTATTCCGCACCAACGAGTGGGCGCCGCGCGTGCTGCTGGCCAACTCCAACCTCGTCGGCGACTGGGCCAACTGGGAGGAGTTCCGCAGGCTCGAGGAACTCGGGCTGACCATGTACGGCCAGATGACGGCCGGCTCGTGGATCTACATCGGCAGCCAGGGCATCCTGCAGGGCACCTACGAGACCTTCGGTGCCGTGGCCCGCAAGCGCTTCGGCGGCACGCTGGCCGGGACGATCACCCTCACCGCCGGCCTCGGCGGCATGGGCGGCGCCCAGCCGCTGGCGGTCACGATGAACGACGGCGTCGCGATCTGCGTGGAGTGCGACCCGGCCCGCATCGACCGCCGCATCGCGCATCGCTACCTCGACGCGAAGGCCGAGACCGTCGACGAGGCGCTCGATCTGGCGACCAAGGCCCGCGACGAGCGCCGACCGCTGTCGATCGGCCTGCTCGGCAACGCGGCCGAGATCTTCCCGCAGCTGCTGGAGATGAACGCCCCGATCGACATCGTCACCGACCAGACCTCCGCGCACGACCCGCTGTCGTACCTGCCCGTCGGGATCTCCCTCGAGGACTGGCACACGTACGCCCAGAAGGATCCGCAGTGGTTCACCACGGAGTCGCAGCGCTCGATGGCCGCGCACGTGGAGGCGATGGTCGGGTTCATGGATCGCGGCGCCGAGGTCTTCGACTACGGCAACTCGATCCGCGACGAGGCCCGCAAGGGCGGCTACGAGCGGGCGTTCGAGTTCCCGGGCTTCGTTCCGGCCTACATCCGCCCGCTGTTCGAGGAAGGCCTCGGCCCGTTCCGGTGGGCGGCGCTGTCGGGCGACCCGAAGGACATCGAGGCCACCGACAAGGCCATCCTCGAACTGTTCCCGGAGAACGAGCACCTGCGGCGCTGGATCACGATGGCCGGTGAGCGGGTGGAGTTCGAGGGACTGCCCGCCCGCATCTGCTGGCTCGGTTACGGAGAGCGGCACCGTGCCGGACTCAAGTTCAACGAGATGGTCGCCAGCGGCGAACTGTCGGCGCCGCTGGCCATCGGCCGCGACCACCTCGACTCCGGTTCGGTGGCCTCGCCCTACCGCGAGACCGAGGACATGGCCGACGGTTCGGACGCGATCGCCGACTGGCCGCTGCTCAACGCACTGGTCAACACGGCGTCCGGCGCCTCCTGGGTGTCGATCCACCACGGCGGCGGCGTCGGCATGGGACGCTCGATCCATGCCGGCCAGGTGTGCATCGCCGACGGAACCGAACTCGCCGCGCAGAAGATCGAACGGGTCCTCACCAACGACCCGGGCATGGGCGTCATCCGGCACGTGGACGCCGGCTACGACCACGCCACCGAGACCGCACGCACCCGCGGCGTGCGCATCCCGATGGCCGAGAGCTGACCGATGACCTCAGACGGATCGGTTCTCATCACCGGCATCGGCACGTTGGTCACCAACAGCCCGGAGCTCGGCGACGGTCCGCTGGGACTGCTCCACGACGCCGCGATGGTCTTCCGCGACGGCGTCGTGGAGTGGGTCGGCCCCGCCGCCCGGGTTCCGGACGGCGCCGCGCACCACCGCTACGACGTGGACGGACGCGCCGTGCTGCCGGGCTTCGTGGACAGTCACGCACATCTGGTGTTCGGCGGTGAACGCGCCGAGGAGTTCGCGGCCCGGATGACGGGCGAGCCGTACGGCGCGGGAGGTATCCGCACCACCATCGCCGCGACCCGCGGCTCCTCCGACGACCAGCTCGACGCCAACATGGCGCGGCTGGTGCGCGAGGCGCTCGCCGCCGGGAGCACCACGATCGAATGCAAGTCCGGTTACGGGCAGGACATCGACACCGAGATGCGCAGCCTTCGCGTCGCGGGCCGGCACACCGGTGAGACGACGCTGCTCGCCGCGCACGTCACGCCGCCCGAATACACCGGTCGCACCGACGATTACGTCGAGATGGTCTGCGAGCGGATGATCCCCGACTGCGCACCGCACGCGAAGTGGATCGACGTCTTCTGCGAGACCGGAGCGTTCGACCGCGACCAGTCCGAGGCGGTGCTGCGTGCCGGCATCGACGCCGGGCTGACCGCGCGAGTGCACGGCAACCAGCTCGGCCCCGGCCCCGGCGTGCAGTTGGCCGTCGAGCTCGGCGCCGCGTCGGTGGACCACGTCACGCACACCACCGCCGACGACGTCGAAGCGCTGGCCGCGAGCAGCACAGTCGCGACCCTGCTGCCCACCGCCGACTTCTGCACGCGCAGCAGCAGATACCCCGACGCCCGCGCGATGCTCGACGCCGGCGTCACCGTGGCGCTGGCCGCCGACTGCAATCCCGGCACCAGTTACACCACGAGCATCCCGCTGTGCATCGCGCTGGCCGTGCGGGAGATGCACATGAGTCCCGATGAGGCGGTCTGGGCCGCCACCGCCGGCGGAGCAGCGGCCTTGCAGCGCAACGACATCGGCCGTCTGACGGTGGGATCACGCGCCGACGCGATCGCACTGGACGCACCGTCGCACATCCATCTGGCCTATCGGCCGGGAGTTCCGCTGGTCCGCGAGGTGTGGAAGAACGGGGCACTCGTCCCCGCCCGACACTGACAACCGAAGATTGAGAGGCACAAGCGATGTCGATGACCGGACTCGTGGATGTGACGCCCGAACCGTGGTCGGGGCGAGACGACGGCCCGGGTGCCGAACATGTGCGGTGGCATCACGTGGTGCGCCCGCTCGTCGCCGACGATCCGCCCGCCGCCGACTCCCCCGCCCCCACCACGATCGTCGGCTTCGCCAGCGACGAAGGGGTACGCCGCAACAAGGGCCGCACCGGCGCGGCGACGGGGCCCGGTGCACTGCGGCGCGCGTTGGCGCCGATGGCCCTGTCCGGACCGATCAACGTCTTCGACGCCGGCGACGTCGCCGTCACCGACGGCGAGCTGGAAGCCGGCCAGGAGCGGCTCGGCCGGGTGGTCGGCACGCTGCTCGACGCCGGACACCTCCCGCTCGTCCTCGGCGGCGGTCACGCCGTCGCGTACGGCAGTTTCCTCGGTCTGGCCCGCTCGCGGGCCGCGCAGGCCGGGGCACGGCTCGGGGTCCTCAACCTCGATGCGCACTTCGATCTGCGGCCGGACCCCGTGCCCAGTTCCGGCACCCCGTTCCGGCAGATCGCCGAACACGAGCGTGCGCGCGGCGCACAGTTCCGCTACGCGGTGCTCGGCATCAGTCAGCCGAGCAACACGCGGGTGCTCTTCGACACCGCCGACGCGCTCGGTGTGCGGTATCTGTTCGACGACGCCTGCTCGGTCGCCGACTTCGCCGTCGTCGACCGTTTCGTCGATGCGTTCCTCGACGATGTGGATCTGCTGTACCTGACCATCGACCTGGATGTGCTGCCTGCCGCGGTGGCCCCCGGCGTCAGCGCCCCGGCCGCATACGGGGTTCCGGTGGAGACCGTCCAGCGGGTGTGCGACCGGGTGGCGCGCAGCGGCCGGCTCGCACTCTGCGACGTCGCGGAACTCAACCCCGCACTGGACATCGACGGCCGCACGGCGCGTACCGCGGCGCGACTGCTGCACCGGATCGTCACGGCGCGCGCCTGATCGGCGGCGCTCAGAGCGCTCGCGAGACAGTTCACGTCCGACCAACACAGACCCTCGAACCGACCGGAGACTGTGGGAGCCCGCCCGGAATCCGGGCGGGCTCCCACAGTCTTGTGTGGCTTCTGGGGCCGATCAGTCCAGCGGACCGGTCACCGACTCCGCCGCGTCGAGCAGTTCGCCGCTGCGGGCCAGTTCGACGACCGCGTCGATCTCGGGGGCGAGCCAGCGGTCGGTTCCGGGGCCCTGCACGCGGGCGCGGATCGCGTCACGGACGGCGGCGGTCGGGGGCGCCGGCTGCAGGGGTGCCCGCAGGTCCAGTCCGCGTGCGGCGGTCAGCGCCTCCACAGCGAGGACCCGGGTCAGGCCGTCGATGCTCTTGCGGAGCTTGCGCGCCGCCGACCAGCCCATCGAGACGTGGTCCTCCTGCATCGCCGATGACGGGATGGAGTCGACGCTGGCGGGCGCGGCGAGCCGCTTGAGTTCGGAGACGATCGCGGCCTGCGTGTACTGCGCGATCATGTGACCGCTGTCGACACCCGGGTCGTCGGCCAGGAACGGCGGCAACCCGTGGTTGCGGGCGGTGTCGAGGAATCGGTCGGTGCGTCGCTCGCTCATCGACGCGACGTCGGCCACGACGATCGCGAGGAAGTCGAGGACGTAGGCGACCGGGGCGCCGTGGAAGTTGCCGTTGGACTCCACTCGTCCGTCGATGGTGACCACCGGGTTGTCGACGGCGGCAGCCAGTTCCCATGCGGCGACCTGTTCGGCGTGCGCGAGGGTGTCGCGGGCGCCGCCGGCCACGGTGGGCGCGCAGCGCAGCGAGTACGCGTCCTGGACGATGGTGCAGTCCGGGCTCTGGTGGCTGGCCACGATCGGGGAGTCCTCGAGCAGCCGGGTCATGTTGCCGGCGGCCGCGGCCTGTCCCGGGTGCGGCCGCAGTGCCTGCAGGTCGGCGGCGAAGACGCGCCCGGTGCCCAGGAGTCCTTCGACGCTCATCGCCGCGGTGATGTCGGCCAGCGCCAGCAGCCGCCGCAGGTCGTGGCAGGCCAGCACCAACTGGCCGAGCATTCCGTCGGTGCCGTTGATGAGTGCCAGGCCCTCCTTCTCCTCCAACACCACCGGGGTGATGCCTGCGGCCGCGAGAGCCTGCGCCGCGGGCATCTGCTGCCCGGAGGCGTCACGGACCACGCCCTCGCCGATGACGGCCAGCGCGCAGTGCGCGAGCGGGGCCAGGTCGCCGGAGCAGCCGAGGCTGCCGTACTCGTGAACCACCGGGGTGATGCCGGCGTTCAGCAGGGCCGCGTAGGTCTGCGCGACCTCGGGCCGGACTCCCGTGCGGCCGGTCGCCAGAGTGGACAGGCGCAGCAGCATCAGCGCGCGGACCACCTCGCGTTCCACTTCCGGTCCCGACCCGGCGGCGTGCGACCGGACCAGACTGCGCTGCAACTGCTTGCGCATCTCCTGCGGAATGTGTCGGGTGGCGAGGGCGCCGAAGCCCGTCGACACTCCGTAGACCGGCTTCGGGTCGGCGGCCAACGCCTCGATGCGGGTGCGGGTCTGCGCGATCGCGGCCAGCGACTCGTCCGACAGCCGGACCTTCGCGCCGTGCCGTGCGACTGCCACCACGTCGTCCGGGCTCACTGCCCCGATGCCGACGACGGTCTCGGCCGTCGGGGTGGATTCGGTCTGTGCGGTCATGGTCATGGTTGCTCCAATTCGGGTTCTGACGAGGTGGTCGGGGGAACGGTTGCGGGGTCGGCGGCCATCACCGCCGGCGGGTGGGTTTCGTCGTGCGCGTCCTCGCTCCGGTCTTCGGAGGCGCGTCGCACCCACAGCTGGTAGGCCAGGGTGAGCAGTGCCAGCCAGACGACGCCGACGATGATCGCGACTCGGGTGTCCGGGTAGTAGGCCAGGATGCCGAACACGAACAGCAGGAATGCGATCGCGGCGATCGGTCCGTAGGGCCACAGCGGTACCGGGAACTTCAGTTCGGCCTGCTCCTCCGCGCTCATCTTGCGGCGCGAGGCCACCTGGGCCAGCAGGATCATCAGCCACACCCAGATCGTCGCGAAGGTGGCGATGGCGGCGATGATCAGGAACACCCGATCCGGGATGAGGGCGTTGAGCACCACGCCGATCAGCAGCGCCACGGCGATCGCCGCGACCGTCACCCACGGCACGCCGCCGCGGCTGACTCTGCGCATCGCGGCCGGAGCCTGTCCCTTGTGCGCCATGCCGTACAGCAGGCGGCCGGCGCCGTAGATGTCGCTGTTGATCGCCGAGAGCGCCGCGGTGATGAGCACCAGGTTGAGCACGGTCGCCGCCGCGTGCAGGCCGAGTCCCTGGAAGATCTGGACGAACGCGCTCGACTTGGAGTCGACGCTCGTCCACGGGTTGATCGCCATGATGACCGCGAGCGTGAGCACGTAGAACAGAATGACTCGGATCGGGACGGTGTTGACCGCGCGCGGGATGGTCTTCTCCGGGTTCGCCGCCTCTCCGGCCGTCACACCGATGATCTCGGTGCCGCCGTAGGCGAAGATCACCACCGCGAAGGAAGCGATGATGCCGCCGATGCCGTTAGGCGCGAAACCGCCGTGTGTCCACAGATTGCTGACTCCGGTGCTCACGTCGTGCACGCCGAAGCCGAAGATCAGGATGGCCGCGCCGCCGGCGATCATCGCAATGATCGCCACGACCTTGATCAGTGAGAACCAGAACTCCAGTTCGCCGTAGACCTTGACGCTGATCAGGTTCACCGAGGCGACGACGAGCACCACCAGCAGCACCCAGATCCATCTGGGTACGTCTGGGAACCAGAAGCCCATGTAGACGCCGAAGGCCGTCACGTCGGCGAGGCAGACGATCACCATCTCGAAGATATAGGTCCATCCGGTGGTGAACCCGGCCAGCGGGCCGAGGTACTTGCGCGCGTACTCGCCGAACGAGCCGGCCACCGGATTCGCCACCGCCATCTCGCCGAGCGCCCGCAGCACCAGGAACACCACCGCGCCACCGATCATGTAGGCGATCAGGACGGCGGGTCCGGCGGTCTGGATCGCGTCGGACGATCCGTAGAACAGTCCTGTGCCGATCGCCGAGCCGAGCGCGATGAAGCGGATGTGCCGCGCTGAGAGCCCGCGGCGCAACGTGCCGCCGGTGGTCGACTCCGTGGGTGTGCCGGGTGCGGTGGCATTCACGGGCGCTACCTCCTGGGGGTGGTCGGCCGCTCGGCCGATTGGTGTGGGGTCCGCAATGAGCATCGCCGTTAGTGACACCCATCACGTTGTCTATACATGTATAGACGTGTGCTCCCGCTCGGTCAAGACCGCCGGCGCCGCATCGCCATGTCCGTCCGCCCCATGAGGACGCGGAGGCGGGGGCCGACGCCGGATGCTCGAGCCGTCACAGCAAACGGAATACGTTGCGGCGGGCGATGTACGGACCGTCCGAGCAATGGTCGGGGCACGCAGGTCGGCGCCGCGTCAGCTCGCCCGACGACGTGGCGTTGAGACCGTGCCTGATGCGCCGATCGCAGATGCACTCGTCGAGTGTCGCCATGCGGTGGACTCAGAGTCCGATCGAGACGTCCGGAGTCGGGTGCGGGCGAGCCCGCACCTACTCGCAGATGTTGACTCACAGTTGCCTCGCAACGCGAAATCCCCCGGCCAGAAATGCTCCGACCAGGGGATTTCGTGGAGCCGATGACGGGAATCGAACCCGCACTCTCAGCTTGGGAAGCTGATGTTCTACCACTAAACTACATCGGCACTGCGAGGCGATCTCGCGGCTCCAAGACTAGCAAACCGCCGTCGACTCGCAGTGACCGACGCTCCGGAAGCCGTCAGGTGTGACGGCTTCCGTCAGGCCGTCCAGTGCGGATCACGGCCCGACAACCCGACGAGCCTGTCGAGCGGCGGGGCGGTCTCAGGAACCGGCACGCTAGCCGCGAAGGCCTTGCCCTCGCCCTGGAAGTCCGGGGTGAGCATCCCGGGTGCGAACTCCAGCGAGGCCTCCAGCGCACTGTCGGCGGGCGCCCAGGGTCTCCCGGCCGCGCGAGCCAGGTCCCAACCGTGAACCTGGTACTCCCACAACATCATCGACAGAGCCATGTCTCCGGGCATCGCGGACTCTCCGATTCGGAGCGGGTCGGCGGCGGCCTCCGGCAGCACGACGTCGAGTCGTTCGGCGAGCTCCCGTACCTGGTCGCCGCCGGTGCCGGTCACAGACACCGCGCCCGGATCACTGCAGAGATGGTCGTCTGAAGTGAATCCGTCGGTGAACGCGGTTAACCACCCCACGACGTGGGCCCGCAACGTCTGAAAGTCGAACTCGGTGCATGGAGTCGGAGCGTCGAGCGGAGTGTCTGAGGCACCGTCGAGAACGTCGGCGAGGCTCTTCAGGGTCTGGTTCAGGGCAGTGGACGTTTCCATGATTCGACGGTACGACCACACACTCCCGAGGTCTTGAAGATTTCCGACATCTCCACCGCCCGCTCGCGGACCAGTTTTGTCGGACCTGAGTGATAGCGTTCAGGTATTCAAGAAAACATGGTGTGACCAGCTGAAACACTCGGGGGAGGTGGCAGCGATGAGCGATCCGATCACTAATGGTGTCACCGCTCTCGCGCTGCCGAACCAGCCCTCAGAGTTGTTGGCATTGATCGATGCCGCGGCGGTGAAGCTCGCTGAGACCTCGCTGTCGCCGGAGACCGAACCGGAACTGCTGGCCCACACACAGACCGCCGAACGCATCCGGCGACGCTGGGACGGCATCTCCGCAGCACTCCTGGTGGAAGTCTCCGACCGCAACGCCCACCGCACCGCCGGCTATCTGAATCCGCACCAATACCTCTCACAGGGCTTGCGGCTGGGAACCCGCGAGGCGGGTCGGCGGCTGCGGATGGCTGAGACCATCGGCGAATTCTCCAACTTCCAAGGGCAGACTCTGCCTCCGCGCAAGCCGGCTACCGCCGCCGCGGTGGCGGCCGGGACTGTCGGCGCCGAACACGCGTTGGTGATCTCGGGCGTTTTGGCGAAAGTGCCCGGCTGCATCTCGCCGGAAGTCAAAGCCCGTGCTGAGGCGGAGTTGGCCGACGCTGCGGCTGGGTTGAATCCGGATGATTTGGGCAAGGTCGGTGAGCGGCTGCTCGCTCACCTGGACCCCGATGGTCAGGAGAGCGATCACGTCGACCGGCAACGCCAGCGCGGAATCACGATCCTCCCGCAGGATCGTCAGTTGATGAGCAGAGTCCGCGGCGCCATGACCCCGGAGTTGCGGGCCAAGTTCGAAGTGATCCTCACCGCCTGGGCCGCACCCGGCATGAACAACCCCGCCGACCCCGACTCCCCGACCGGAACCATCGACGCCGACGACCTCGACGCCGAAGCACTCGCGGCGGCGCGGGGCCGGGATCTACGCAGCGCCGCCCAACGCACACACGACGCACTGCTGGCCCTGTGCGACTACGTTCTCGCCCACGGCGGACTCGGAGCACCGAACCGGATACCGGCCGAACTCGTCATCACCGTCACCGACCAAGAACTCGCCGCCCACGCCGGCATCTCCCTGACCGCCACCGGCACCCGCGTTCCGATCGGCGAGTTGGTCCGGCTCGCTGCCGACGCCGTCCCGCACCTGGCGGTCTTCCGCCATCACACCAGCGAAGTCCTCTACCAAGGCCGCGGTGCACGGTTCGCGAGCAAGGCGCAGCGGTTGGCGTTGTTCGCCCGCGACCGCGGCTGCACCGCCCCCGGCTGCGACCGCCCCTTCGCACAAACCCAAGCCCACCACGCACCGGACTGGATCACCCCGGCCGGACGCACCGACATCGACGCCCTCGGCGCAGCCTGCGGACGCCACAACCGCGCCGTCGGCACCAACCGCGGCCAATGGGAAACCACCATCCTCACCGACGGACCCCACACCGGACGCATGGCCTGGCGACCAGCCACCACCAATCACCCCTGGCGCCTGAACCCCATCCACCACGCCGGACAAGCACGGCACCTGCACCCACGAGAACTCCCCCAACCACCTCCGCAGACGCAACCCGCACAGCCGAGAGCCGGATCCCGTCCGTACCACGCGGCCTGATCGGGCGCGCGGGACCACGAATGCAGCCACTTCCCCCGAAATGAGACTATCGTCACACTCATGGGAGGGGCTCCGTCGCGCCGTCGCGCCATGTCGGTCCGAGTCAATCCTGCTCTGCTCCTGGCTGCGGCTCTCGCCCTCGCGCTCGCGTTGAGTGCCGCACTGACCCCGGCGATCCCGTCCAGTCTCACCGCCTCCGCCGAGGCCAAGCCGGGCGGCTCACTGCCATCCACGTTCCTCTGGGGTGTCGCCTCCTCCGGTTTCCAGTCCGAAGGCGACTCCCCCGACAGCAACTGGACTCGCTACATCGCGAAGGGTGCGACGGACGATCCGATCGGGACGTCCGTCGATTTCCGGCATCGCTACGCATCAGACATAGCGCTGGCGAAGAGCCTCGGCGCCAAGGTCTACCGCATCGGCATCGAATGGGCCCGCATCGAACCGCGCCCCGGCCACCTGGCTGCACGAGAACTCGACTACTACGACGACGTCGTGCGCACCATCGTCGCCGCGGGAATGCGGCCGATGATCACCCTCGACCACTGGGTGTACCCGGGTTGGATCGCCGACCGCGGCGGATGGTCCGACCCCGGCACCCTCGACGCCTGGCTGCGGCACAACCGGATCGTCGTCGACCGCTACGCCAAGTACCACCCGCTCTGGATCACGATCAACGAACCGGCCGCGTACGTCCTGAAAGAGGTCCAATACGGCGGCATACCGAAGAAATCGGTGACGCTGATGGTCGACAGACTCGTCAAGGCCCACCAGACCATCTACCGATACATTCACGCCAAAGACCCTGGCGCCCAGGTCAGCTCCAATGTCGCCTACATTCCGACCATCGAGCCCGGCCTCGACCAGGCCTTCCTCAACCGCATCCGCAACCAGCTCGACTACGTCGGACTCGATTACTACTACTCCATCTCCCCGACCGACCCCACGGCCGTGTACGCCGCGACGAGCGAGTTCTGGAAGGCGTCGGCGGCGACCGACGGCGTGTACTACGCGCTCCGCGACATGGCGCACCGCTTCCCGGGCAAGCCGCTCTACGTCGTGGAGGCTGGCATGGCCACCGAGAACGGCAAGCCCCGGCCGGACGGGTACCGGCGCGCCGACCATCTCCGCGACCTCGTCTACTGGATCCAGCGCGCCCGCCGCGACGGACTCCCGGTGATCGGCATGAACTACTGGAGTCTCACCGACAACTACGAATGGGGCAGCTACACACCGAGATTCGGTCTCTACACCGTGAACGTCAAGACCGACCCCACGCTCCGGCGGATCCCCACCGACGCCGTGACCGCCTTCCGTGGCATCACCGCCGAGGGCGGCGTCGGGCCGCGCTACCGGCCGACCCGTCCCGCGACCGTGTGCTCACTGGTGGCAGCCCCGGCCAGCTGCCTGATGCCCGCACGATGACCGGCACTCAATCCGGCCACCGCCCGGCCTGCTTCAGTGCCAACCGAAGCGCGTACTCGAGCTGACCGTTGACGCTGCGCAGGTCGTCCGCCGCCCATTTGGCGATCGCCGCATGCACGTCCGGGTCCAGCCGCAGCAGCACCTTCTTCTGCTCGCGCTTCGCCGGACGGGAAGCGCCCGACTGCTCGGTCATCAGGCGTACAGGGTTCCCGCGTTGACCACCGGCTGCGTGGCACGGTCACCGCACAGCACCACCAGCAGATTCGAGACCATCGCCGCGCGACGCTCCTCGTCCAGCTCGACGACGCCCTGTTCGGCGAGCCGGTCGAGCGCGAGACCGACCATCCCCACCGCACCCTCGACGATCTGCTGACGCGCCGCGACCACCTGCGCGGCCTGCTGTCGGACAAGCATCGCCTGCGCGATCTCGGGCGCGTAGGCCAGGTGCGTGATCCGAGCCTCGATGATCTCGATGCCCGCCATCTGGGTGCGCTCACGCAGTTCGACGGTCATCTCCTCCGCGATGGTGGCACCGTCGCGCAGGCTGATGGTGTCGGTCTGATGCGAGTCGTACGGATAGCTCGTAGCCAGATGACGTACCGCCGCCTCCGACTGGATGGCGACGTACTCCTCGTAGTCGTCGACCGCGAACGCCGCCTTGAAACTGTCGACGACGCGATAGACCACCACCGCCGCGATCTCGACCGGATTGCCGTCCGCATCGTTGACCTTGAGCTTCTGAGTCTCGAAGTTGCGGATACGCAGCGAGATGGTCCGGCGATCGGTCAGCGGCGTCACGAGGAAGAAGCCCGCGTCGCTCACCGAACCGATGTAGCGGCCGAAGAACTGCAGCACCTTGGCCTCGTTGGGGCTGACCGTCGTCAGACCGGTCATCGTCAGCAGGGCCGCGAAGCCCACGATCACCGCGAGCACGGTGACGACGATGAGCGCGGGCGACGCCCCGTCCGACACCGCCGCGATGGTCGCGATCACCGCCACCACGCAGGCGATCACCACCACCAGCGATCCGAGCAGACCGATGAACCCGTTGGTCCGCCATGCATTCCGAAAGTCCACAGCGACACCCTCCCGTCGACGGCGGACCGGTCGTCCACCACTAGCAGGATGATATCACTGAGCTATCAGCGGCACGGCTGATCGCATGAGTCAGCTCGCCGGGCCGGAGACCTTGGTCATGCGGCGGGTTCCGGAGCGCACCTTCCACGACTGCGCGTGATACTCGCCGGTGTGCCGGTCGGCGCGGTCGTTGAGCGAGTACCAGTCCATCTGGGCCGCTGCGGGATCGACGGTCAGCACCCCGTACCCGTGGGCGTCCGTGTCGACCCAGCGGGCGTGCCGATTCGTCGCCGTGATGGCGGCCGCGGCGGCGTTCCCGACCGTGTGCTCGGGCGCCTTCACCATGTCGTCGAGATTGTTCGACGTCACCGAGGTCACCACGAACTCCGTGCCGAGTGTGCCCGCGCCCGGATAGTCGGCGGGCTTGCGCGGAATCTCATTGGCCCACGACATGTGGATGTCGCCGGTGAGGAACACCAGATTCTTCTTGCCCGCGCGGTCGGCGGCGTCGAGCAGTCGCGCCCGATCCTTCGTATAACCGTCCCACTGGTCGGTGTTGAAGGGCACGCCGTTCTCCGGAACACCGATCAGATCGGTGATCGCCTTGGTCGTGTCCGGGTTCAGCGGCGGCAACAGCACCGGCGAGATCATCACGGAGTTGCCGATGAGCTGCCATCGGGTGGTGGAGGTGACGATGCCGCCGGTGACCCACCCCATCTGCGCACGACCGGTGATCGTGGTGGCGCCGGCGTCGGACTGCTTGCTGAACCTCGACGCCTCGCGGTCCCGATAGGTCCGCAGATCGAGCATCGACAACTCGAGCAGCCTGCCGTAACGCAATCGCCGGTAGATGTGCCGGTTGTTCGCCGAGACGACCGGCCGAACCGGCATCCACTCGTAATACGCCTTGTCCGCGTTGGCCTTTCGTGCCGCCCACGGCCCCTGCCTGGCGGGATCGTGATTCTCCGCCCCCGAGCGATACGAGTTGTCGGCGGTCTCGTGATCGTCCCAGGTCGCGATGAACGGGAGCGCGCGATGCAGTTGCTGCAGGTCGGGGTCGGTCTTGTACTGGCCGTGTCGGATGCGGTAGTCCGCCAGCGAGACGATGTCGTGCGCCGGGCGGTGGATCCGCACCGGGCCGTTCTTCCCGCCGTATTCGCCTGCGCCGTACTCGTAGATGTAATCACCGAGATGAATGACGGCGTCGAGCTCCGTCCGCTTGGCCAGGTGCCGATAGGCAGCGAAATAGCCCGCCTCCCAGTTGGAGCAGCTCACGACTCCGAAGCGAGCCTTCGCGACATCGGCGTCGGTGGCGGGCGCGGTCTTGGTGCGGCCGACCGGCGACACGGCGCCCGCAGCCGGCCCTCCGGTGACCCGGAAGCGGTACCAGTAGACGCGGGCCGGCGCGAGTCCGCCGACGTCGACCTTCACCGTGTGATCGCGTGAGGCGTCGGTGGTGACCGAGCCCGAGGCGACCGTCGATCCGAAGTGCTCGTCCGCCGACACCTCCCAGACCAGATTCGACGACGGCCCGCGTCCGGAGCCGGGCGTCGCCTCCGCGGTCGGAGTGACGCGCGTCCAGAGGATGACACCGTTCGGCAGCGGATCGCCGGAGGCCACTCCGTGCTGGAACGCCGCCCGCGGGCCGGGCGCGCCGCGGGCTTCACCCGCCGCGACGACAGAGGGAACACCGAGGGCCAGCGCGCCGGCCCCGGCGGCGCCCATGAAGGCACGCCGGGAGACAGGGAGGGAGGTTCGTTTCTCAGACATCGCGAGAAGGCTGGCAGAGGCAGGTTACTCGTCAGTAAACGCAAGTCGGCGCCGACATGGCGAATAGTGCTGGAATCGAACACCTTTCGTTCACGTAGACGTGGAACCATCACGCCCATGACCGACAACAGCCCCCAGCCGCACCGCCGCGGCCTCGATCGACGCACCTTCCTCGCGGGCGCCGCCGCCACCGGCGCGGCCGCCGGCCTCGGAGCACTGGGATCCACCGCCCGGGGAGCCGGAACCGCCTCCGCCGCGTCCCGCTTCCCCCTCCCGTCGAAGGCGTCGAGCCTCCACGTCCTGGTGACCGGCGACGCGGGCACCGGCGAGAAGCCCCAGTACGCGGTAACCGCCGCCGCTCGGAGGATCCACGCGACCACTCCGTTCGACCTCGCCCTCGGTCTCGGCGACAACATCTACGAGACCGGCCCGAAGGGCCCGGACGACCATCAATTCACCACCAAGTTCGAGAAGCCGAACGCCGGTCTCGACTTCCCGTGGCTGATGACGCTCGGCAATCACGACAACACCGCCGTGTTCCCCGGCGACGGCGGCTGGCTGCTGCGCGGCGACGCCGAGGTGGCCTACCACCGGCGCTCCCGCCGCTGGTACATGCCCGCGCGCTATTACAGCGTCCCGCTCGGCGTCGCCGACGTCTTCGTCCTCGACATGAACCCCCTCGCCGCCTACATTCCGCCCTTCCTGTCCCCCGAGTGGGAGCCCGGCGGTCACTACATGACGCGCCAGGCGGCATGGCTCGACCGCGCGCTGCGGACTTCGACCGCACCCTGGAAGATCGTCTGCACCCATCACCCGTACGCGAACAACGGACCACACGGGCCGGCGGGCGACTTCGACGGACTCCCGGCCCCGCTGAACGGCGTGGAGATGAAGCGGTTCATCGAGAAGCACGTCGCGGGCCGCGCGCACTTCCTGTTCTCCGGACACGATCACAGCCAGCAGGTCCTCGAGAACGTCTCCGGGCTCAAGGGCACGCGCCAGATCGTGTCCGGGGCCGCGGCGAAGTCGGTGAACGGCCGCTCCGCCGGCCGCTTCCGGGCCAAGTACGAGAACTACCGCGACCGCGGATTCATGACGCTCGCGATCGATTCCACATCGGTGGTTCTGACGGCCCACGAAGTGGCCGCGAACGCGTCCGGGCCGACGGAGGCCTTCACCACGACGTACCGGCGCTGACGTCGAAGTACCTACACCGCACAGTCCCGATCCATCGGACTTTTCGCTGAAAACCCCTCCCCCGACCGACTGACGGCGCTAGTTTCAAGCAATCCATCTCAGTCGTTCGTCGCATCTCGTCGCGGGTCGCCGACCAGGGGAGGCTTCGGATGTCCAAGCTCACGACTCGACGGATCCTGGCCGCCTCCGCCGTGGCCATCGTCGCCGCAGGCGCGTCAGCGGCACCGGCGCACGCGGCGTCGACTCCGGGGGTATCGGCGACATGCGCACCCGGTGAATCGGCCGATGCGAGCATCCGCAATCCGATCAACGGCAACGTCCTGATCCCGATCACCGCCGACTGCAAACGGGCGGCACCGGTCACGGCGGCACTGGGTGACGGGTTGCTCCGCCTGTTCGGTCAGGAACCGATCCTGCGGGACCTCAACCAGGCGATCGCCGTCGGTCCGGCACTGCCGACCAAGGCCTCCATCGCGGGCGGCGGGATCACCGCCGCGATCGCGGTCACCGGCGGTGAGGCGCATTCGCTCGCCAATGTGCTGAGCCTCGGTGTCGCCGCCGGTCTCCTCGGCGGAAAGGCCTCGGCCAATGCGACGGTGCTCGGAGCCTCCGTGGCGGTGGCAACGGTGACGGGCGCGCGCGCCGAGGCCACCGCCCTCCCCGCGGCACTCGCCTTCAGCACCGCCGACGCCCGCGGACGCACCACGACGACCACGGCGTTCGGCGGGGTCACCTCGGCGAGCAGTGGCAAGGGGCCCGGCAACGGCGCGATCTGTACGGCGGCCTTCGGCACCGCCGAGGTCCGCTCCGGAAACTCGGTGACCGACTCCTGCACCAGCGTGGGATTCCTGTTCCAGCGGACGCAGCACGACGACGGCCCGATCGCTCTCTCGGTCAAGAACCCGCTCGACGTGAGCCTGGTGAACCCGTTCGGCGAATCACTCGGCGACCTCGTCGGTGTGGTCGGCTCGGTGGTCGACGTTCCGGACGCGGTGCACGATCTCCTCGGTGCGCGGATGGTGCCGCGCCTGAACAGCGATGTGGTCCGCGTCGTGATGGATCCCGCCCGGCCGCGACTGGAGACCGACATCCCGGCCTGGCTGCGCGGCGAGACGCGACCCAAGGGCCGTTAGCCTGCGGTGCCGTCGTCCGCCGAGTTCGCGGAGGCGGCACGCGCGCCGCGTCCCCACCGGGCGATCGCGACGCCCCAGAACGCCAGCCACAGGCTCATCCCGCCGACCTGGATCCGCTGGGCCAGTCCCAGCCGGTAGTCGCCGCCGAGCCGGTCGGCGGCCAGCATCCAGACGGTCGCGAGCACGACGACGGCGAAGACCAGACCGCCCCCGTAACGCAGCCACGCCCAGTCGCCCCGCCGCCAGGCCGCCAATGACGCCGCGACCATCGCCACGAAGATCGCGAACACCGCGAGCGAGCTCGTGAGGGCGTGAACGTGCTGCAACTGCGGCAGCAGGCCGCGTGACTCGGATGGGCACCCCGGGTCGCGACCGGCCAGACACTCGATCGGCATCAGCGCGTCGGCGATGGTCGACGCACCGAACGCGCCGATCGCCACCGCGGCGGTGATCGAGAACCTGTTGCGCACCAGCGACGGCGGCCAACCGAGGCCGAACGCGGCGAGCAGCGAGAAGACCCCGGTCAGCACGTCGCCAGTCACGTAGACATCGCGGTGCGGCATGTGGCCGCTGTCGAGCTCGGACAGGAACGAGCGCATCGGATCGAGTCCGGAATGCAGGAACAGGTCGAGCACCCACGACGAGTAGCAGACCCCCGCCAACACCAGCATCGCGCCGACGAAGGCGGATCTGGCTCGTAATCCGTGCACGACGTCGGAGTCTACCGAGGTCGGCGCCCGACCGGTTCGCGCCGAGTCCCGTCGACGGCCCCTCGAACGTTTACATCGGCTGATGGTAGCTTTCTGGACCATGTCACCTCGCGAACTCCAGAACGTCTATGTCCTGGGCGGTAACCGGATCCCCTTCGCTCGTTCCAACGGCGCCTACCTGGGCGAGACGAACCAGACGATGCTCACCGCCGCGCTGAACGGCCTCGTCGACCGCTTCGGTCTCCACGACGTACGCCTGGGCGAGGTGGCCGGCGGCGCTGTCGTCAAGCTCGCCCGCGACCACAGCCTCACCCGCGAAAGCCTTCTCGACACCCCGCTGTCGCGGGCTACTCCCACCGTGGACGTGCAGCAGCAGTGCGCCACCGGAGGCCAGGCCGTGGTTCACATCGCGAACAAGATCGCGTGCGGCCAGATCGAGTCCGGCGTCGCATGCGGTGCCGACACCACCTCCGATCCGCCGATCGGATTCGGTCCTCGGCTGCGCAACCGGCTCGTCCGGGTCAACGCTGCCCGCAGCCTCCCCGACCGCCTGCGCGAGGCCGTGCAGATCCCGCTGTCATTGGACTTCGACGTCCCCAGCCCCGCCGAGCGCCGAACCAACCTCGTTCCCGGTGCCGCCCAGGCGGTGACCGGCGCGGCGTGGAACGTCACTCGCGCCGACCAGGACCGCATCGCGCTCGACTCCCACCACAATCTGGCGCGGGCCTACGACGACGGATTCTTCGACGACCTGCTGACCCCGTTCGCCGGGCTCGCCGAGGACGACAACCTGCGACGCGGTCTGACCGCCGAACGGGTCGCGCCGCTCGCACCGTGTTTCGGCGGGCCCGACGGCACGATGACGCCGGCGAACTCGACCACGCTGACCGACGGGGCGTCGTCGGTCCTGATGGGCACGGCCGCGTGGGCGCAGAGCCGCGATCTGACCCCGCTCGCCCGGCTGGTGGACGCACAGAGCTGGGCGGTCGACTACGTGGACGGCGACCCGAAGACGCAGGGCGTGCTGATGGCGCCGGTGTACGCGGTCGACGAACTGCTGCGCCGCAACGGCCTCGCCCTGCAGGACTTCGACTTCTACGAGATCCACGAGGCATTCGCCTCTCAGGTGCTCTCGACGCTGGCCGCCTGGAACGACGATGAGTTCTGCCGGACGGCTCTGGGCCGCGACCGGGCACTCGGCGAGATCGACCGCAGCCGCCTCAATGTGTGCGGCGGCTCGCTGGCCACCGGTCATCCCTTCGGCGCCACCGGCGGCCGCATCGTCGCAACGGTCGCCAAACTCCTCGCCTCCCAACCGGGCTCGCGCGCGCTGGTCTCGATCTGCGCGGGCAGCGGCATGGCCGTCACCATGATTCTGGAATCGGCCGGCTGACCGACCGCGGTCGGCGGACGCGCTCAGCGGCTGCCCGACGGGCGGGCCTGCACGGCGGTCGCGCGACGGCGTGGCACCAGGCCGGCCCGCGCGTGCGCGACGATGATCTCGGTGAGCGCGGTCACGGCCGGCGACCGCAGCTTCCAGTACTGCCAGAACAGCGGTACGTCGACCGGCGTCTGCGACAGTTTCACCAGGTCTCGCCCGGTGTGCTCGTCGTCGAGATCCACTTCGGGAACCGCTCCCCAACCGATGCCGGCGGCGATGGCCCGCCGGTACTCCGCGGCCGCCGGAATGTAGTGGACGGGCGGTGAGATCGGTTCGGCGACGAGCTGTTTCAGCGTTTTGATCTGCAAATGGTCGTTGCTGTCGAACATCACCATCGGCGCGTAGCGCATGTCTCGGGCCCGTACGCCGTGGGGCAGCCAGTACTCGATGAACTCCGGCGAAGCGACCGCGAAGTACCGCAGGGAACCGAGTTCGATGGTCTCGCAGCCCCGCACACCGACCGGGTCGGAGGTGACGGCCCCGATCACGTCGCCCGACCGAAGCAGCGCGGTGGTGATCGACTCGTCGTCACGGTTGACGTCGATCGAGACGGCGTGCTCGCGGTGGAGTTCGGCGAGCACCGGAAGGAACCACGTCGCCAACGAGTCGGCGTTGCAGGCGATCGACAGCTCCACCCGCGGCAGATGCCTTGGGTCGCCGTCGAACTCCGGCGCGGTCCCGATCAGCGCGCCCCGGGCCTCGGCCACCAGGACCTCCCACTGTTCGCCGAGCCGGGCGAGCACCTCGCCGTCGACGGTCGGCGTCGCGGGCTTGGTGCGGCGCACCAGCACTCTCCCCACCGACTGCTCCAGCGCCTTGATCCGCTGGCTCACCGCGGACGGCGTGACGTGCAGCGATGCCGCCGCCGCCTCGAATGTGCCCTCACGGAGGACGGTGGCCAGCGTCACGAGTCCTTCAACCGGAAACTCCATATTAAGTCATTCTAATCTTTACTAAGAATCATTTGTTGGACTAATGTCATCGACGTTCCTAGCGTGGACTCACGTGATCAGCACGTACCTTCTCGCCGCGCTCGCCGGCCTCGTGACCGGCGCCGGCCTCATCATCGCGATCGGACCGCAGAACATCTATGTCATCCGGCAAGGCGTGAGTGGTGCCTACGTACTCCCGGTGATCGCGGTCTGCGTGGTCTCCGACATCGTCCTGATCAGCGCGGGAACGGCGGGGCTCGGCGCCTTGGTCTCCGCTCATCCGAGCGCCGTCGCGATCGCTGAGTTCGTCGGCGGCGGCTACTTGCTCGTCTTGGCCGCCCTCGCCGCGCGGCGCGCTCTTCGCCCTGGCTCCGGACCCGCGCACTCCGGCTCCGGACGGACCGTGGGGCTGTGGGCTGCACTGGGCACCGCACTCGCTCTGACCTGGCTCAACCCCCACACTTACCTCGACACGGTTCTCACCCTCGGATCGATCGCCAACAGTCACGGCGGCGCCAAGTGGTCGTTCACGATCGGCGCATGCACGGCATCCCTGATCTGGTTTCTGATGCTGGGCCTCGGCGCCCGGCGGATGGCGCCGGTGTTCGCCTCTGCGCGCGCGTGGCGCGTCCTCGACACCGCGATCGCCGCCGTGATGGCCGCTCTCGGCGTGATGCTGATCGCCGGAGCCTGAGTCGCACGCAGCGCGCCAGACGACGTCGCTGTACACCTCTCCCCGCGCACCGGACGTCTCTAGACTCGGCTGTACAGGCGAAGTGAGGAGAAGTGAGATGACCGGACCGAACCGACCCTCCGACCCCGTCGTGATCATCGGCGGCGGGCTCGCCGGAGCGAAGACCGCCGAGCAATTGCGGGAGAACGGATACTCCGGCGGCGTGGTGCTGATCGCCGCCGAGCGCGTCGCACCCTATGAGCGCCCACCGCTGTCGAAGGAGTTCCTCGCCGGAAGCAAGTCGCTGTCGGAGTTCACCGTCCACGACGAGGCCTGGTACGCAGATAACGACGTCGACCTGAGGTTGGGCGTGCGCGCCGAGTCCGTCGACACCGCATCGCGGACCGTGCGTCTCAGCGACGGCGGTGCCGTCGCCTACTCCGCACTGGTGCTGGCCACCGGGTCGACGTCCGTGCATCCGCCGATCGACGGCGCCGACGCGGCGGGCGTTCACTATCTCCGCACCGTGGACGAGGCGTCCGCGCTTCTGGAGACCTTCGGCGAGGGCAAGCGGCTCGCGGTGATCGGCGGAGGCTGGATCGGCCTGGAGGTGGCGGCCGCGGCCCGGCGTCGCGACACGGAGGTGACCGTGGTGGAGGCCGCCGATCAGCCGTTGCGGGCCGCGCTCGGACCCGAGATCGGCGCTGCCTTCGCCGATCTGCATCGCGCGCACGGTGTCGACCTGCGCACCGGGCGCAAGGTCTCGTCGATCACCGTCGCCGACGGCAGGGCCACCGGCCTCGAACTCGACGACGGAACGACCGTCACGGCCGACGCGGTCCTCATCGCCGTCGGAGCCCGGGCCGAGACCGGGCTCGCCGAAGCCGCCGGGCTCACGCTCGCCGACGGCGGGGTGGCCACCGACAGCCGGCTGCGGACCAGCGCAGCGGACGTGTACGCGGCCGGCGACATCGCCGCCGCCATGCACCCGATCCTGCGGACGCGGGTCCGCACCGAGCATTGGGCCAACGCTCTCAACCAGCCAGCCGTGGTCGCGGAGAACATCGTCGGGCGCGACACCGAGTACACCCGCATGCCCTACTTCTTCACCGATCAGTACGACCTCGGAATGGAGTACCGGGGCCTCGCCGAGGGCTACCGGCGCGTGGTGACGCGCGGCGACGTCTCCGGGCTGGAGTTCCTGGCCTTCTGGCTCGACGAGGCCGGAACCGTTCTGGCCGGGATGAACGTGAACATCTGGGACGCCGGCGACGACATCGCAGCCCTGGTGCAGGCACGGCGCCCGGTGGACGCCGCCGCGCTGGCCGACCCCGAAGTACCCTTGTCGAGCCTGATCTGACACCCGTTCTGCGCTCGTCCGCAGACACATACCGAAAGGACGACGCGGTGGACGCGACCATCTACTACAACGCGAGCTGCAGCAAGTCCCGCACCGCCCTCGACGCCTTGCGCGACGCCGGCGCCGACGTCACCGTCGTGGAGTATCTGACCGACACCCCCGACAGAGACGCACTCGCCGAACTGATCGCGGCCGCGGGCCTATCGGTGCGCGACGCGGTCCGGAGCGGGGAGCCGCTGTATGCCGACCTCGGTCTCGACGGAGCCGACGACGATGCGCTGCTCGACGCGATGGTCGCGCACCCGTCGCTCATCCAGCGGCCGCTGGTCGTCACTGACGCCGGGACCGTCATGGCGAGAACGCCGGAGAGTCTCCAGCGAATCGTCGAGGGTCTGCGCGGCCGCGAGTAACGTCGGCAGTCGTGACCGCGTCGAAGCCAGAGTCGAAGCCAGAACTGATCCAGACAGCCGCCGACGTTCGTATCGCCGCCACACGCGTCGGTGAGGGCCCCACCGTTCTTCTCAACGGCGGGCTCGGCATGCCGGCGGGTGTCTGGCAGTTCACCGGCGTGCCCGCCGCACTGGTGGAGGCGGGGTTCTCCGTCATCACCTACTCGGCGCGCGGACTCGTGCCGTCGTCCGCGCCGCCCGCGCCCTACTCGGTCCCGGAGATGGCCGATGACGCCGCCGCCGTGCTCGGCCACTTCGGGGTGGACGACGCCGTCATCGCCGGCTACTCGATGGGCTGCTACATCTCCCAGGTCCTCGCGTCGTCGTGGCCGGGACGGATCCGCGGTCTCGCAATGATCGCCGGGCTTCGGTCGTCCGCCATCGGGGAGATGGTGAACGAGATGGAACTCGGGCTCATCGAGCGGCTCGGTGAGATCCCCGAAGCGGTCACCGTCTTCGAACAACTGATGACCACTCTCGGACCGGGCATGCTCGGCGACGACCTGACCGTCCGCGCCTGGCGCGAGGTGCTGACGGCGGGCGAGCCGGTGTGGGCGTCACCGGACGGCCTCAAGGGCCAGCTCTCGGCGTCTCACGGATGGATGCTGGCCAAGGAGCCGACGCCCGAACGCCTCGCCGCGATCGACGTTCCGGCGCTCGTCGTCGCCTACCAGCACGACGTCTTCTTTCCGCCGTCGGGCAGTCGCGAAGCCGCGTCGCACATGCCGATCGCCGACTTCCACGAACTCGACGGACTCGCGCACGGCGGGCTCATGCTCGACCCCGATCGCCGCGCGACGGCCCTGCTGGTCGAGTTCTGCCGCAAGGTCACGGCGTCGTAGCCGCGCGGCTCCGTTCGGGGAGTGCGGCTCTCAGACCTTGTGCCCGTCCCACTCGTGGTCGTGCATGAAAGCCTCCGCGAGGCCCACCTTGTATCGGAATCCGTGACTCAGGATCGCCATGTAGGCCGGAATCAGCATCAGCGCGGGCAGCCGGTCCTCGGAATCCCAGATCACGTCGCTCGCCGCACGGAAGTCGCGCACGAACTGCCGCAGGCTGCGCCCACCTCGGCTGGACTTGCGCCAGCCGTAGAGGGTCATGCCGACGCCGATCATCCGAGTGCGGTTCTCGGGCGGGCTGATGATCTCGGTGTTCTCGCCGAAGAACGCGCGGTCGAGGCGATTCTGCCTGGTGTACATCATGATTCCGCTGGTGCCCCGCGGATTGCATTCGATCGTGTACAGCCCCTTCTCGGGGTGGTCGATGAAGTCGAGTCCCATGTGGCCGGTGAAGTTCACCGACTTCGCGAAGCGCTGCACCCAGTCGAGGATCGGCTGGTGATCGACCTGCGTGAAGGTCAGGCACGAGCTGCCGTCGATGGCGTAGTCGACGGGATAGGTGGCGTGGGCGAAGACCTCGCCGTCACGGCACACCGAGTAGGTGCAGTACCGGTCGCCCTCCATCCACTCCTGGGCGATCCACGGGTTGGTCTCGTCGTAGGTGAGGAAGTCGAGGGATTCGCCCGGCTGCGCCTTGTAGACCTTCTGCGAGCCGCGGGAGTACGTCTGCTTGATGGCGAAGGGCGTGTCGAAGTCGAGCCCGACCGTGTCCTGCGCCGAGGCCAGCTTCTTGAACTTGAGCGTGGGAAAGCCCCGCTCCACCAGCGCCTCCTGGAAGGAGAACTTGTTGTGGAGCATGTCCTCCACCTCGAATGGCGACAGGAACAGCTCGCATGTCGGCGGGAACAGACCGGCCATCATCGAGAGGATGTCGGTCTCCTCGTGGATGGGGATCACCATGTCGATGCCCTCGGACTTGACCAGTTCGGCGATCTCGCGGCAGTACTCCTGCGGCTTGAACTTGGGCGGACTGACCCGATGGAACGACGAGACGGCGTTCGAGAAGCGGCTCACCGTGATCGGGAGGCTGTCGCACGTCGACACCGTGTGCCCGGCAGCGGCGAACTGTCGCGCCAGGTTGAGCGTCAGAAACGACCTGCCGAAGGTGATGAGGACATGTTTGCGCGTACCGGAGACCACAGATACAGAGTAGACAAGTGAACAAGCCTCACGTGTAGCGTGTTCTTACCGAGTACTCATTCACGACTCAGGGGATTCTTCGTTGTACGTAATCGGGATCATTGCGGCGTCGATGGCCGCGGTGGCCTACGGAGTCTCGACCGTGCTCCGAGCACTCGGCGCCCGCCGGGTCGCGGTGGAGCAGCGGGAAGAGGGCAAGGCCGGGGTCGGCGGCGACAACTCGCCGTCGGTCGAGTCGACCTTCTCCACGCTCGTCGATCCCGCGTTCATCCTCGGGACTGTCATGGTCATCGTCGGCTTCGCGGGCGGCGCCGTCGCCGCGCGTTTCCTGCCGCTGTTCCTGGCTCAGTCGATCGTGTCCGCCAACCTCGTCGTCACGGCACTGCTCGGAACACTCCTGCTCAATATCGTTCTGCACACCCGTGACTGGGTCGCGATCTGGCTCGTGGTGCTCTCCCTGTTCCTGCTCGGCGTGTCGTCGTCCCCGGGCGTCAAGGACAGCGCGTCGATGACCTTCCACTGGGGTCTGATGATCGCGACCATCCTGCTGTGCACCGTCTCCCTGGTCGGCGTGTACCGGGGCGGTAAGTTCGCCGCGCCGATCGGCGGTGCCGGCGCGGGGCTGCTGTTCGGCGTGATCGCGTGTTCGGTCCGGGTGCTCGACGGCCTGGAGAAGTTCGACATCCTGACCATCCTGGGTGACCCCGCGGCGTGGTCGATCGCGATCGCCGGAGCGATCGGTTTCTACGTGCAGACGGTGACGCTGCAGGTCGGTGCCGTCAGCGGCGTGACCGCGATGCTGGTGGTCGGTGAGACCGCGGGCCCCAGCATCATCGGCGTGGCCTTCCTGGGCGACAGCGCACACCCCGGTCTCGGCTGGCTCGCGGTGGTCGGCTTCATCGGCGCCGTGGTCGGCGCGGTCCTCGTCGCCTGGTACGGCACCGGCGACCCCGACCACTTCGGGGAGGCCCCGCCGGAGAAGGGCGGATGGCGCCGCGGCCGCGAGCAGGTCGACGACGCGGACCGCTGACGCGTCCTCAGCAGATCGCGGAACGGCTCGGCGAGGATGCCTGCGCCCAGAACCGCTTCGGGATCCGGCCGGCGTGCGCGGCCAGGTATCCGGCGACGACGGCGTGGCGCATGGCCGCGGCCATCGCCGCCGGGTCGTCCGCGCGCGTGACCGCCGAGGCCAGCAGGACGGCGTCGCAGCCGAGTTCCATGGCCAGTGCCGCGTCGCTCGCCGTCCCGATGCCGGCGTCGAGCACCACCGGCACCTCGGCCCGCGCGACGATCATCTCGATGTTGTGTGGATTGGAGATGCCGAGCCCGGTCCCGATCGGCGAGCCCAGCGGCATCACCGCGGCCACCCCCGCGTCTTGCAGACGCAGAGCGAGGACCGGGTCGTCGTTGGTGTACGCGAGAACCTGAAAGCCGTCGGCGACCAGCGCCGATGCGGCGTCCACCAACTCGAGCGGATCGGGCAGCAACGTGCGGTCGTCGGCCACCACTTCCAGCTTGACCAGATCCGTCTCGCACGCCTCACGGGCGAGCTGCGCGGTCAGTACCGCCTCGGCCGTGGTGTGACAGCCCGCCGTGTTCGGCAGGACCGCGATTCCGAGGCGACGCAGCAGGTCGAGCACACCGGTCCCGGACTCCGGACTGATGCGGCGCATCGCCACCGTCGTCAGCTCGGTTCCGGAGGCGATCAATGCACGTTCGAGCACAGCGAGATTCGGCGCGCCGCCGGTCCCCGTGATGAGCCGCGAACCGAACTCGCGGCCGGCCACGGACAGCGGCGGCACCTCCCCGACCGGTCCCTGTGCTGTGTCAGCCACCCTGCACCGCCGTCAGGATGTCGATCTCGGCGTACGCACCGAGCGGTCGGTCCCACTCGGCTTTGGAACGCACCACCCCGTCCACGGCCACCGCGACTCCGCAGTCGGGCAGGTCGAGGTGGGCCAGCAGCCCGGTGACGGTCGGCGCGTCATCGAAGGTGACGGTGTCGCCGTTGACGGTCAGTTCCATGTCGGCTCCCTGTTGTCGGTGTTGTCAGTTGCGATCGGATCCACCCGCGAGTCCGGTCCGCGCCGATCCGGCGGTCGGAGGAGGGCGGCCACGCGCGCCGCGGTCCACGGGGCGAGCGCGATGCCGTTGCGGCCGTGCCCGGCGGCGACGAGAATCCGCTCGTCCACCCGCCGCACCACGGGCACACCGTCCGGCGACGACGGGCGGATCCCCGCGCCCGCCTCGGCGAGTTCGTAGGTGCGCAGTCCCGGCATCAGCTCGGCGGCGTCGGCGAGCAGATCGCCCACCCCGCCCGCCAGCGGCATCCGATCACCGTCGTCGTAGGCCTCGTACTGGGTGGCGCCCACGACCACCCCGTCATCCCTCGGCACCAGGTACAGGGCGCGCCCATGCCAGCGGGCCCGGATCACATGCGTCGGCGGCGGCACCGACCAACGTGTGCGGCGCAGTCGGAGGATCTCGCCCTTCTCACCGCGGAGTTCCACGCTCGGCAGCAGCCTGCGGGAACCGAGGCCGGCCGCGACCAGCACCTGATCCCCGGGGATCGTCGACAGATCGGTCACCCGCCCGCGCTCCCAGATCACTCCGCGGCTCTTGAGCGCGCGTTGCAGCGCGGCGATCAGCCGCCGGTTGTCGAGCGACCCCTCACCGACCGCGTGAAACCCTCCGGCCACGCCGCGCACCAGCGCGGGTTCGGCTGCACGCAGCTCGGCCGGTGTCATCGCGGGCAGCCGGTCGGCGTCGCCGGGCGACGTGGACAGCCCGAACCGCACCTGTGTCCGCAGGTGCTCCAGGTCGGCCGGCGCGGCACCGATCAGCAAGCTGTCGGCGGCCGTCCGCACGGTCGGATCCCCGAGTCGTTCGAGCAGGGCGGGCCATCGCGCCACCGAGTCCCGCGAGATCGCCAGCAGCCGGTCCTCGCCGGGATGTCCTTCTGCGAAGCAGCCGAGCATGCCGCCCGCGACGTGCGCGGCCCGCTCCTGCGGTCCGGCGTCGAAGACGCGCACCCGCCATCCGCGGTCGGCGGCGGACAGGGCGCACGTGAGGCCGACGACGCCGCCCCCGATCACCGACAGCTCACCGACTCGCTCAGTGCGAGGGTCCATCGGAGAGGCGATCTGTTCGCCGGATGCGGTTTCACCAGACATGACGTCAGCCTTCCTTCGCCGGCATGACCCGGATCAGGTGTGACGGTCAGCGCCGGCGCAGCGCACTCTCAGCCCGGCGGACCTCCGGACTCCCGTGTCGATAACGCCTCACAGTCTACCGCCCGGCATCGGCGACTACGGTGTCGGTCATGGATGCCCGCACTCGTCTCGCCACCTCCCGCCTGTACCTGTGCACCGACGCGCGGCGCGAGCGCGGCGACCTGATCGACTTCGTCCGGAGCGCTCTCGCGGGCGGCGTCGACATCGTCCAGCTGCGCGACAAGAATTCGCCCGGGGAACGCGAGTTCGGCGAGCTCACCGCCGTGCAGGAGCTGGAACTGCTGCGGCGGCTGCGCGAACTGACGCACGCCGCGGGTGCGCTGCTGGCGGTCAACGACCGGGCCGACGTCGCGGTCGCGTCCGGCGCCGACGTCCTCCACGTCGGCCAGGACGATCTGCCGCCCGCCACCGCCCGGCGCATCGTCGGCCCCGACGTGGTGATCGGCCGCTCCACGCACACCGTGGAGCAGGCGCTCACCGCCGATGCCGATCCCGACGTGGACTACTTCTGTACCGGCCCGTGCTGGACGACGCCGACCAAACCGGGCCGGGCGGCCACTGGACTGGAGTTCGTCAGCGCGGTCGCCGCGGCGCGGCCCAGCAAGGCGTGGTTCGCGATCGGCGGCATCGACCTGCCCCGCGTTCGAGAGGTCACCGACGCGGGCGGCGAGCGCATCGTGGTGGTCCGGGCGATCACCGGTGCCGACGATCCCGCGACCGCCGCGCGCGACCTCCGGACGGCTTGCCTTTCCGGCACGGCGGAGTAAGCTGCTTGCCATCATGACGTGGAAGCTTCTTGTAGCCCGCCGCAGCGGGGTCTGATTCGACCGACCCCCCGCTGCGGGGTTGTCGTCTCTCCACATTCTCTGAGCTCGTCGGTCATCGAATCTTCGACCGAAATGAAGGCTCCCGATGCGTTCCATTCAGATCCTGCCGACATCCTGTACCCGTAACGGATACGACCGTCCGCAGCAGTCCCGCTCCTCTCGGCGACTGCCGAACTGGTTCCCACGGGAGGCGGCCGACATGACCACTTCGAGTTTCGACCAGACCTACGCACCCGCCGGCGACATCGCGTTGGAGGCGATCACGATCGAGCCGGGTCGCGGCGACACCGTCACCTGCCGCGCACGGATCAATCTCGGCCGACGATGCCACGACGTCAGCGCCACCGCGGTCGGCGCCATCGGCGCGATGACCGAGGTGCTGTACGCACTGGGCGCGGGCGTCGAGATCGTCTCGCTGTACCAGCATCAGGAGGACGGCGAGACCGTCACCTACCTGCTCTGCGAACGCGATCTGCACCGGAGTTGGTCGTACGGCCGGGGCCGCACCGGCGACGAGGCCACCATCAACGCGCTGATCGCGGGAGCCAATCAGCTGGCGTGAGCTCGCTCAGGTGGGCCCGAGCTCGGGCGGGCCGGACTCAGGTGAGCCGGGCCAGCAGCCCCGGCCACGCCTTCGCCAGACCGGGATGCAGCGGCAGCTCGGCCACCGACTCGGCGGGCACCCAGCGCAGTTCGGCGGACTCCCCGTTGCCGACCGTCGCGACCGGCGAATCAGCCTTGGCGATGACCGTCGTGTAACTCCACTCCGGCGCCGAGTGCGTGACGATCGACTCGATCACCGCGACGTCCGACTCAGCTATCCCGGCTTCCTCGTGCGCTTCACGCACCGCGGCCTGTTCCACGCTCTCGTGCGAGTCGCGGGCACCGCCCGGCAGCCCCCACGTACCGCCCTGATGCGACCACACGGCGCGATGCTGGAGCAGCACCACGACGCCTGAGTCGGCCGGCGCGCACAGCAGCAGACCCGCCGCCCCGAAGCGTCCCCAGTAGCGCGCACCGTCCGCACCGAACACCCAGCCGTCACCGTCACCGCGCACCCTGCGACCTCCTGCACCGACCCACCGACTTCAGATCGGCTTCTCTGACGAATCACCGTACCGGGCTGTCCGTCTACTCGCAGCCGCGCCGACTAGGGTTGAGCGCAGCACATCCGAAAGGGACAACTCGTGGCCGGCCAGGTTTACCGAGTGCGCTCGGCACTCACGCATGCGGGCCGCAGTGTGCTGCCCGACCGTGGCGCGCCGAGCCCCACTCTGCGCCAGGTGATCGCCGACCGGCGCGAGATCGCCGCCATGACCCGCGAGCGGGTCTCGTCGCCGTTGCTGACGATGCGCTTCTACGCGACCACCACGCCCGGCAAACTCGTCATCATCCTGCTCGCGATGGTCCTCGCATGCGGTCTCACCGGCTGGTACTCGTCCGTCTCGCTCACCGAGCGAAGCCAGACCCTCGAAGCACTCGTCGACCGCGCCGAGCCGCAGGCCGAGGCCGCCGAGGTCCTCTACAGTTCGCTGTCGGTGGCCGACGCCGCGGCCAACTCCGCGTTCATCTCCGGCGGCCGCGAGTCCCCCGACCTCCGCGCGGAGTACACCGACTCCATCGCGACGGCGTCCTCCGCGCTCATCGCCGCCGCGGACGGACTGTCCACGGCGGCGGAGGTGTCCGAGCGCGACAAGCCCTCGCGTGACGATCTCGACACCATCGCCACCAGCATCCCGGTGTACACGGGCCTCATCGAGACCGCACGCACCAACAACCGGCTCGCGAACCCCGTCGGATCGGCCTACCTCAGCGAGGCCTCGTCATTGATGATCGAGACCATCCTGCCCGCGGCGCAACGCCTCTACGAGGACCGGTCGTCGGCGATCTCCGACCCCCAGCGCACCCTCACCGTCCCACCGTGGGGCGTCTACGTGGCGCTGCTGATCATCATCGCGATGCTGATCGTCACCGGACGCTATCTGGCCCGGCGCACGCGGCGCCACTTCAACATCGGTCTCATCGGCGCGCTCACCGCGATGATCCTCGGCACGGTCTGGCTGCTCATCTCGGGACTGCTGTCGGTGGCCGCGGCCAACACAGCGAAGACCGCCGGTGCCGATCCGCTGCACACGCTGACCACCATGCGGATCCTCACACAGCAGGCGCGGTCGGCCGAGACGCTGTCGCTGGTCCGCCGGTCCGATCCGGGAGAACTCGACGTCGGCTTCAGCAAGGATCTCGAGGAGATCCACGATCACGCCGACCAACTCGCGAACGACCCCGAACACGCCGACGACCACGGCCTGACGCAGCCGCTCACCGACGTCCAGTCGGCGCTCGAACGTTGGCGCAGTGCCCACGAGGAGGTGGGCCGTCGGCTGGCGAGCGGTGACTACACGGCCGCGCGGGCCCTGACCATCGGCAACGGCAAGATCAGCACCGCAACCGGATACAACGAGGTCAACGACGCGCTGGTCAAGGCGATAGGCCAGGCGCGCACCACGTTCCGCGACAACATCAGCACCGCCCAGCGTCTGCTCGGCTTCACCGGCACGGGTATCGGCGTGCTGTGCGGGGTGGCCGCCGTGGCGGTCGCGATCGGCCTGTTCCCCCGGATCCGGGAGTACCGATGACAGCCTCCGCGTCCGCCCGCCGCCTGATCGTACTGCTGTGTCTCATCGCGTCCGGCCTCACCGCATGCGCCACCGTGACCAGCACCCCCAGCGAGCCGCCGTCCACCACCGCGCACGCGCCGTTCCCGCCCGACGTCGGTTTCGGCGCGCAGCCCGACGCGCCGGCGCCCGACTCCGACTGCGCCGCGATCGCCGGACTCCGGCCGGGACCGCTGTCCGAACCGCGGCAGATGCCGCCCGGATCGACGATGGACCGGATCGCCAAGCGCGGACGGCTGATCGTCGGCACCGACCTCGGCAGCAATCCGCTGAGTTTCCGCGATCCGATCACCGGCGACGTCAAAGGATTCGACATCGACGTCGCGCACTGGATCGCCGAGGCGATCTTCGGGGATCCGAATCTGATCGAGTACCGGATGATCACGAACGAGAACCGAATCCAGGCGCTGGAGAACGGCGCGGTCGACGTCGTCGTCAAAACGATGTCGATCACGTGCGATCGGCTCAAGTCGATCGACTTCTCGGTGCCCTACTACGCCGCCGCCCAGCAGATCCTCGCGTACCGCAATTCGGGTATCTCACAGGCATCCGATCTCGCCGGGAAGAACGTCTGCGCCACTCGCTCCTCCACTTCCATCGCGCGTGTGGAACGTGCTGTTCCGAGCGCGAAATATCTCACCACCGCGAGTTGGGCCGACTGCCTGGTGATGATGCAGCAGGGGCAGGTGGACGCGATCACCTCGGACGACTCCATACTCGCCGGGATCGCCGCGCAGGATCCGTGGGTCCACGTGGTCGGCGACAGCCTCGGAACGGAGTACTACGGAGTGGGGATACCCAAGGGGCAGGATGACTTCGCGCGATTCATCAACGGCGTGATCGCGGCCCGCGAGGCCGACGGCAGCTGGCAGCGGTCCTACGACGAGTGGCTGTCGATCCTCGGGCCCGGATCCCCGCCGCCGACGATGTACCGGGATTGACGTGATGAGCGATATCAAGAAGAAGCGCAACAAGAACGGCGACGCCGAGCCGGTCGCCACCGAGGCGACCGAGCTCCCGGCCGAGACACAGGCCTCGGCAGTCGAACCCACACAGACCGAGGCCTCCGAGTCGGTCCAGACACAGGCGGGCACCGTCCCCGCGCCGATGGGCACTGTCGGGGACACCGCGCCTACGGCGACCGTCACCCAGTCGACGCAGGTGCGGCGGATCCTCGACGACATCGCCGCCTCACGCAGGAAGAGCCGCAAGAGCGCCCACGTCCACGACCGCCGCCTCGGCAGTGAACTGGTCCAGCTTCCCGAGATCACCGACATCGACCCCGCGGACGCCGTCCTGGCCGACCCGGTGATCGCGCCGAGCAAGCGCAAGTGCTGGAACTGCGGCGAGCCGGTGGGCCGGAAGTCGGGCCGCGGCAAGGGACCGCTCAGCGGCACCTGCTGGAACTGCGGGTCGCGGTACTCGTTCGTCCCCGGTCTCAAACGGGGCACGATGGTCGCCGATCAGTACGAGATCGCCGGCGCGATCGCGCACGGCGGCATCGGATGGATCTACCTGGCTGTGGACCACAACGTCTCCGACCGCCCCGTCGTCCTGAAGGGCCTGCTGAACTCGTCGGACTCACAGGCTCAGGCGGTAGCCATCGCCGAACGGCAGTTCCTCGCCTCGGTGAACGATCCGGGCATCGTGAAGATCTTCAACTTCGTGGAGGGCGTCACGGAGGACGGGCGGTCCGTCGGCTACATCGTGATGGAGTACGTCGGCGGTCACACGCTCAAACAGCTGACCACCAACGAGGACGGCACCTCATCGCTGCTCCCGATCGAGCAGGCGATGGCCTACATCCTCGAAGTGCTCTCGGCCGTCGGATACCTGCATTCGGTGGGCCTGGTCTACAACGACGTGAAACCCGACAACATCATGATCACCAGCGATGAGGTCAAGCTCATCGACCTGGGTGCGGTCTCCGCGATCAACGGGACCGGGCATCTCTACGGCACGCCCGGGTTCCAGGCTCCGGAGATCGTGCAGACGGGCCCGCAGATCGTCACCGACATCTACAGCATCGGCCGCACACTGGCCGTCCTCACCGTCGACATGCCGATGGCCGACGGCCGATACCTCGACGGACTGCCCGACCCGCGAACCACTCCGCTGTTCGTGGAGAATCCGTCGTTCTACTTCCTGCTGCACCGGGCCACATCCCCCGACCCCGCCGAACGATTCTCGTCCGCGGAGGAGATGACCACGCAGGTGCTCAACGTGCTGCGGGAGACCGTGGCGCTGCACACCGGCGTCCCCCGGCCCTCCATGTCGACGGTCTTCACCCCGCAGCGCTCGACGTTCGGCACCGAACTCCTGCTGGCGCCCGTGGACGGCTTCTTCGACCCGAAGGACGCGGCGATCCACGACCCCGCCGACATCGCGCGAGCGCTGCCGGTGCCGCTCGTGGACCCGACCGATCCCGCCGCGAGCGTCCTGACCTCGGCCGCTCTCTCGTACCCGCGGCAGACGCTCGACACCATCCGCGCCGCGCGCGCCGACGGGTACAAGGCGCTCATCGCGACGGACGACGCCGACGACGGCGCCGGACCGCAGCACCCGTCGATGGAACTCGACCTCGCCGAAGCGCGCGCCCATCTGGAGCTCGGCAATCTCGACACGGCGCTGCAGTTGCTTCGGGAGGTCGCGGTCCATCACGGGGACTCGTGGCGGCTGCACTGGTATCTGGGCATCTGCTCGCTGCTCAACGCCGAGCCGGAACTCGCCTTCGACCGCTTTCACGAAGTGCTGGAGGCGATGCCCGGTGAGGTGGCGCCGAAGCTGGCGGTGGCGGGCACCGCCGAGCTGATCGGTTACTGGCTCTCCGCCGAGGAGTACACGTCCAACGACCAGATGGCGCAGGTGGAACGCTGGTACGAGATCGCGCGGCAGAACTATCACGATCTGTGGCTGACCGATCACAGCATCGTGTCCGCAGCTTTCGGGCTGGCCAGGATGATCCTGGCGGAGGGACGGTACGATGCCGCCATCGAGCCCCTCGACGAGGTACCCACCACGAGCCGGCACTACGGCACCGCGCAGATCTCGGCGATCATCACCCTCGTCCACGGTCGCCCGCCGAGCGAGGTGACGAGGTCGGAGCTGTTCGAGGCGGCCGAGCGCTTCGAAGAGATCAGCTGGGACGATCCCCGGCGCGGCCGCCTCCAGCTCATCATCCTCGGCACGGCTCTCGGGTGGATCGACGCTCACCTCGACGAGGACTATCCGGCCGACGACTTCCTCGGTTTCCCGTTCAACGAGCACGGTCTGCGGGCCGGAACCGAACGCTCTCTCCGCGAGCTGGCGAAGGCGACCCGCGACAATCGCGCCCACCGTTTCCTGCTGGTCGACCTCGCGAACCTGATCCGGCCCGCCACCCTGTTCTGACCGCCGCAACTCCCCAGGCTGGTAGAGCGCCCCCAGGCTCGTTGAGCTCCTCCCCAGGCTGGTTGAGCGAGCGAAGCGAGTCGAAACCACCGCACCCACCCACCACACCCACACCCCTCTTCGGAGGGTGGCCGCACCCGACTGTGATGTGGATCATGTGACCATGACCACGAGTACCGAGCTCTACCGCAGCAGCCGCGACCAGATGATCGAGCTGATCCACGATTACGACCGCGCCGTCCGCGAGTTCCGCTGGCCGGAGATCACCGGCACGTTCAACTGGGCCATCGACTGGTTCGACAGCTTCGCCCGCGGCAACGACCGTCTCGCTCTGTGGATCACCGAAGAGGACGGGTCGGAGGTCAAAGTCACGTTCGACGAGATGGCCACGAACTCCGATCGCGTGGCGACGTGGCTGCGGGGTCTCGGCATCACGAAGGGCGACCGCATCGTCCTGATGCTCGGCAATCAGGTGGAACTGTGGGAGCTGATGCTCGCGATCATGAAGCTCGGCGCGATCGTGATGCCGACGACCGCGGCTCTGGGCCCGGCCGATCTCACCGACCGGATCAAACGGGGCGGCGCGAGCTGTGTGATCGCGAACGCCGCGGACACCGCCAAGTTCGACACCGTCGAGGGCGACTATCGGCGCATCGTGGTCGGCGGCCACGTCGCCGGCTGGACGTCGTACTCCGCCAGCGCCGATGCCGAGTCGGCCGGACCGTTCGAGTCGACCACCCTGGTGGGCGACCCGATGCTCATCTACTTCACCTCGGGCACCACCAGCCGGCCGAAGCTGGTGGAGCACTCGCAGATCAGCTACGCCGTCGGCCATTTCACGACGATGGCGTGGATCGGCGTGAAGCCGGGCGATGTCCACCTGACCATCAGCTCGCCCGGCTGGGCCAAGCACGCGTGGAGCCTGTTCTTCGCGCCGTGGATCGCGGAGGCGACGATCTTCGTCTACAACTACTCACGGTTCGACGCCGCCGCCCTCATGGGGCAGCTGCGACGGGCCCGCGTCAACACCTTCTGCGCCCCGCCGACGGTGTGGCGCATGCTGATTCAAGCGGATCTGGGAGAACGGCCGGAGGGGCTGCGCGAACTGCTCGGCGCGGGCGAACCGTTGAACCCCGACGTGATCCGTCAGGTCGAGCAGTCGTGGGGTCTCACGATCCGCGACGGCTTCGGGCAGACCGAGACCACGCTCCAGGTCGGCAACACACCCGGCCAACCGGTGAAAGCGGGTTCGATGGGCCGTCCGATGCCGGGCGTTCCGGTCACGCTCGTCGATCCGCTGACCGGTGAGGTCTCTGACGACGGCGAGATCTGTCTGGACCTCGCCCGGCACCCGATGAACCTGATGACCGGTTATCTCGGGGATCCGGAACGCAACGAGCAGGTGATGGCCGGCGGCTACTACCACACCGGCGATGTGGCGCACCGCGACGAGGACGGCTACATCACGTACATCGGCCGCACCGACGACGTCTTCAAGTCGTCCGATTACAAGGTCTCGCCGTTCGAGTTGGAGAGCGTGCTGATCGAGCATCCCGCCGTGGTGGAGGCCGCGGTGGTTCCGCAGCCGGACGACACCCGTCTCGCGGTGCCGAAGGCCTACGTCGCACTCGCGGAGGGATGGGAGCCCACCGCCGAGACCGCGAAGACGATCATGGAATACGCCCGGGACCATCTGGCGCCGTATCTGAAAGTGCGCCGCGTCGAGTTCTTCGAACTCCCGAAGACCATCTCCGGGAAGATTCGACGTGTGGAACTGCAGCAGCGCGAAGCCGCGTCGCATGCGGCGGGAGAGGAGATCGTCACCGAGTTCCGGTACGAGGACCTGGTCGTGTGACTCTGCCGGGGTGCGGGAGTTTCGACTCGCTCCGCTCGCTCAACAGGCCTGAGGGAGGGTCGCTCAACAAGCCTGAGGGGGGAGGGAGTCGACTGCACAACGCAGTTTCGACTCGCTCCGCTCGCTCAACAGGCCTGAGGGGAGAGTCGGTCAACCAGCCTGGGGGTGGGAGTCGCTCAACCAGCCTGCGGGGGAAGTCGCTCAACCGGCCTGTGAGGTAGAGCCGGCGACAGCGACGGCCTGGCGGGCGATGGCGAGTTCTTCGTTGGTCGGCACCACGAGGACCGTCACCTCGGAGGAGTCGGTGGAGATGACACGCGGCTCACTGCTGCGGACCGCGTTGCGTTCGGCGTCGATCTCGATGCCGAACCTCTCCAGCCCCGCCAGCGAATCGGCGCGCACCGCCGCCGCGTTCTCCCCCACTCCGGCGGTGAACACGATGGCGTCGGCGCCGCCCAATTCGATCAGATACGCCCCGATGTACCGGCGCAGTCGGTGCAGGTACACGTCGTAGGCCAGGCGCGCCGCGGCGTCGCCCGCCTCGACCCGCTCGAGAATCGCGCGGAAGTCGTTCTCCCCGCACAGCCCCTTGAGCCCGGATCGCTTGTTGACGAGCGTGTCGATCTCATCGACCGACATCCCGCCCACCCGCGCGAGTTGGAAGACGATCCCGGCGTCGATGTCTCCGGTACGGGTGCCCATCACCAGCCCCTCGAGCGGCGTCATCCCCATCGTGGTGTCGACCGGGCGCCCGCCCGCCACCGCCGACATGGAGGCGCCGTTGCCCAGATGCAGCACGATCTGGTCGACGTCGGCGTAGTCGCGCCCCAAGAACTCTGCGGCCCGGCGCGAGACGTACTCGTGGCTGGTGCCGTGGAAACCGTAACGCCGCACCGCGTACTCCTCGGCCACGGCGGCGTCGAGCGCATAGGTGGCCGCCGCATCGGGCAGGTCGTGGAAGAACGCGGTGTCGAAGACCGCAACAGCCGGCACGTCCGGCAACAGTGCCGACACCGCGTCGATGCCGACGAGATTGGCCGGATTGTGCAGCGGGGCCAGCGGGCAGATCCGCTCGATCTCCGAGCGCACCACGTCGTCGATCAGAGTCGGCTCGAAGAACGAGCGCCCGCCGTGCACCACGCGATGGCCGACCGCCGCCAACCCCGAGTCGGCGACGTCCACACCGTCGGCGGCGAAGAGTGCGAGGACCCGCGCGATCGCCGCCTCGTGGTCGGCGAGCGTCTCCTCGACCTCCACGTCGTGACCGCGGTACCAGTGCTTGATCCGCGACGCCGACTCCCCGATCCGCTCGGCGAGCCCGTCGGCGATCACCTCTTCGGTCACCGGATCGAGGACCTGGTATTTCAGCGACGACGACCCGGCGTTGACCACGAGCACCGTCCCGTCGATCGGTGTGCGGCTCATGCGTCGCTCCCGTTCTCTTCCCCGCCCGGGGTCTCGGTTCGCGGTCCCCGCTCCGTGGCGGCGAGGGCCTTCTTGATGTTCTGCGCCTGAATCGCGGTGATGGCGACGGTGTTGACGATGTCGGAGACGAGTGCGCCGCGAGACAGATCGTTCATCGGCTTGTTGAGTCCCTGCAGCACCGGGCCGATGGCGATCGCACCGGCGCTGCGCTGCACCGCCTTGTACGTGTTGTTGCCGGTGTTGAGGTCCGGGAAGATCAGCACCGTCGCGCGCCCGGCGACCGGCGAATCGGGCATCTTCGCCGCCGCGACCGAGGGTTCGATCGCCGCGTCGTATTGAATCGGCCCCTCCACCAGCAGTTCCGGCGCTCGCTCGCGAACCAGCTCGGTGGCGGTGCGGACCTTGTCGACGTCCTTGCCGGAGCCCGACCCGCCCGTCGAGTACGAGAGCATCGCGACCCGCTGCTCGATCCCGAAGGCCGCGGCCGTCTGCGCCGACGACACCGCGATGTCGGCCAGTTCCTCGGCCGTCGGGTCGGGAACCACCGCGCAGTCACCGTAGGTCAGAACCCGATCGGCCAGGCACATGAAGAAGACGCTCGACACCGTCGACACCCCGGGCACCGTCTTGATGATCTCGAATGCCGGCCGGATGGTCTGGGCGGTGGTGTGCACGGCACCGGACACCATGCCGTCGACGCGGCCGGTGTGCAGCAGCATGGTGCCGAAGTACGACTCGTCGCGCACCACCTCCGAGGCCCGTTCCAGCGTCATTCCCTTGTGCTTGCGCAGTTCGGCGTAGATCGGCGCGAACTCCTCGGCGAGCTCCGAGGTCGCCGGGTCGATGATGTCCACCTCGGACAGGTCGACGCCGAGTTCGTTGGCGCGGCGCCGCACCGAGTCCGGGTCGCCGAGCAGCGTCAACTCCGCCACACCGCGACGCACGAGCCGGTCGGTGGCCCGCAGGATCCGATCGTCGCCGCCTTCGGGCAGGACGATCCGCTGACGGTCCGACTTGGCCTGCGCCAGCAGCTGGTACTCGAACATCTGCGGGGTGACCACCTCCGGTGTGTGCAGATCGAGTTCGGCGAGCAGGTCCTGCGGGGAGACGTACCGTTCCATCAGACTCATCGCCGCGTCGATCTTGCGGACCGACCCGCTGACCATCGCGCCTCGGGTATGCGCGGCGATCCGCGCCGTCTCATAGGTTCCGTGATCGCACGCGATGATCGGCAGCGTCGGACGGAGCCCTTTGACCAGGGCGTCGATCATCGGGTGCGGTCGCAGACCGCCGTTGATGATGATCCCGGACAGCCGCGGAAAGCCTTCCGCCGCATTGGCGTTCACCAGGGCGAGCAAAACGTCCGACCGGTCCGCCGGTGCGATCACCACCATCGACTCGCTGAGCCGCTCGAGGATGTGCTCGACGGTCATGCCGCCGACCATCACCTCCAGCGCCTCGCGTTCGAGCAGGTCCGCCTCGCCGGAGTACAGAACTCCGTCGAGCGCTTCGCAGAGTTCGGCCATCGTCGGCGCCACCAGGAGCGGCTCGTCGGGCAGCGCCCACGTCCGCACGTCCACCGATCCGAGCGCGGCCGCCACCTCGAGCAACCGGTCGGGATCGCAACGGTTGGCGACCACGCCGACAGTGGTGGCGTGCGCGGCCTTGATGTCGGCCATCAGCATCTCGGCGACCGCCTTCACCTCCTGCGGCTGGCGCTCGAAGGCCTTGACCACCAGGATGATCGGCGCCGACAGATTGGCCGCGATCCGCGCGTTGAAACTCAGTTCGGACGGCGAGGCGACGTCGGTGTAGTCGGATCCGATCACCAGGACGTTGTCGCATTGCTCGGCGACGGTGTGGTACCGGTCGACGATCTCGGCGACGGCGGCGTCGGGGTCGGCGTGCACGTCGTCGTAGGTGACGCCGATGCACTGCTCGTAGGGGATGTCGACCGACGCGAACTGGTGCAGGAGGTCGAGGATGTAGTCGTGTTCGCCGGCGGCGGCCCGAGAGATCGGCCGGAAGACGCCGACCCGTCCGCCCGCAGCCGTGAGTACGGCGAGCACCCCCAGCGCGATCGTGGATTTGCCGGTATCGCCTTCCGCCGACGCGACGTAGATGCTGCGGGCGCCCGTGCCAGTCATGCATCCGAGCGTAGTCGGTCGGGACGCATTGCTCGGACCGGCCGCCTCCGGCCCGTCACCGGACGACGGCACGCACCACCATCTCGGCAATCTCGTCGTCGGACATCACGCTGTCGGGGACGAGCATGCAGGAGTACACCACGCGGACCATGAACTCGCTGCCCGCGCGGGGGTCGGGGTACAGCACCGCTGCCTCGTCGTCCTGCACATCGGGCGCCGTGGCGTCGACGATCATCTCGATCAGCGACGGCCGCTCGGAATCGTGCGTGGTGATCAGGGCCCGCACCACTTCCTCGGGTTCGTTCCGGAGGACGTACTGCAGCGCCTCGTGCTCGCGGATGTAGGCGAGGCTGCCGCGGACGCGTTCACGGATCCGCTCGCCGGGGTCGGGCTGATCGGCACCCCACACCCGCAGCTGCGTCCGGAGCTGCTCGAGTTCGCGCGCCATGATCGCGGCGACGAGCGCATCGCGCCCGCCGAACATGCGGTAGGCCGTGGCGCGTGCGACGCCGGCCTGCCGCGCCACCGAGGTCAGGCTGAGGGCTTTGGCCCCGAAGCGCGACACCAGTGCGACGCCCACTTCCACCAACCGGTCACGATCCATGGGTTGAACGGTATCGAATCCCACTACCGTTCCGGGCGGATGTCTCGTCTCGATTGGACGAGAATCACTCACTCCTCGTCGATGTAGTGCATGGCCGCCTCTTCGGCCGAAGCGCCCGCGCCGTCGACGCCGGCGTCGGTCGCGAGCAACTGGTTGTCCACATCCGGACCGACGCCCTCGTCCGGCGCGATCAATCGCCCCGCCCGCCGGTCGCCGACCTCGTCGCGCTCTGGGAAGTCCGGGTCGCCGTCCTCGTCTGCATAGCCGACGTCGGGCACCTCTTCAGCGAGTCTCTCGTCGAGACAGTCGTGCTCGTGGGATGCAGGCGCGTAGTCGGGCGGCGAGTAACCGCGGTCGAGGACGTCCGACAGTTCGCTGTCGGCGAGAGTGTCCGCCGGCTGCAACTGATCGGTGTCGTCCTGGTCGTACTCGCCACCTTCGTACGAATCACGAGCGCTCATACTTCCAGGCTAATGCTTCGGCGTCCGCGCGTGGACGTGTTCTCCGCTACCTTCGCCACGGCTCGTAGCTGCGCGGATCCTCGATCGGTTCCAGGTGAATCGTGGGTACGAGGTCCTCGACCTCATCGTGCAGCGCGGCCTCGACCTCCTCGAGCAGGTCGTGTCCGCGCTGCACGGTCCATTGGCCCGGCACCAGCATGTGCAGCTGGACGAATCGCAGATGGCCGGCCTCGCGCGTGCGTACGTCGTGGAAGTCGACGCCGTCGCCCCGGAATCGGTCGAGGACCCGGTCGATCGCCGCGCGTTCGGCATCGGGCACCGCCGAGTCCATCAGCCCGCGCGTCGACTGGCGCACCAAGCGGTAGCCGACGAAGACGATGTTGACCGCGACGGCGATCGCGATGAGCGGATCGAGGATCGTCCAGCCGGTGAGTGCCACCACCGCGACTCCGGCGATCACGCCCGCGGTGGTCCAGACGTCGGTCATCAGATGCTTGCCGTCGGCCTCGAGCGTCAGCGACCGGTGCTGTCGGCCCGCGCGGATCAGCTGCCACGCCACCGCGGCGTTGATCACCGACGCCAGCACCGAGACCGCCAGACCGACGCCCACCGATTCGAGGTCACGCGGATTGAGCAGCCGGTCGACGGCCGTCACGATGATGACGATCGCGGCCACCACGATCATCACTCCTTCGACCACCGCGGAGAAGTACTCGCTCTTGACGTGACCGAAGTTGTGCTCGTCGTCGGCCGGCTTCGCCGCGATGCGCAGGGCGATGAACGCCACCACGGCGGCCACGAGGTTCACCACCGACTCGGCGGCGTCGGAGAGCAGACCCACCGATCCGGTCATCCACCACGCGACCATCTTCAGCGCGATCACCACGATCGCCGTCACGATGCTCAGCAGTGCCCACCTGGTCAGGTCCCGTGTCTGTTCCACCACACCGGAATCATCCCGCACGCCGGCGGGTCGCGCACCATCCGACGCCACGGAAAGTCGGCATTACGCTGCGGATTCTTCCGCACAGGGGGAGCATTGAAGCATGCTCGACGAGTTGAACGACCAGGCCCGCGCCGACTACGACTCCGGCGAGTTCAGCACGGCACTCGCCGGCTTCTCGGTGCTCCGCGAGATCCGTTCACGCCGCGAGGGCCCGTATTCGGTGAAGTACCTCGAGGCACTCCACAACAGCGTCCGCTGCATGTCGATGCTGGAGATGTGGGACGACGCCGACCTCCTGTGCAGCGAGTTGCACAGCAAGTACGTGCGCACGCTCGGTCGCGGTCAGGAGGTGACGGTCGACGTCGCCAAACACTGGGCGTGGGCGATGGTGCACCGCCACGACCTGCGACCGGCCACAGCACTGTATCTGACCACCGCCGACGCCATGTGGGATGCGGACGCGCCGGGCGCGCGCCGTCTCATCGGCGCGGCGGCCGTCGTCCCCGACGCCCGACCGGCCGAGATGGTGTGGCGGGGCCGGGTGGACGGTGTCCCGATCGCGCACACCGACGAACTGCTGGCGGTGCTGGGCGCCGTCGCCGAACGGCTCGCGGAACACGCAGACGCCGAGCCGACCCTCACCCTGGACGGTTTGGCGCTCACCGGCTGAGCTCGGTCAGATCACCGGTTCCTCACGCTCGATCCTGGCGGCCAGCGCGCTGACCTTGCCCGGCACGGTGAACAGCGTGACGACGCTGACCACGATGAGCAGCACCGCGAGGATCCACAGGATGGTCGAGAGGGTCCAGACGGCGGGCAGCACGATCATCGCGATACCCGCGAGCACCGAGACCACACCCGAGAGCATCACCAACCAGCGGGGCGCCATGGTGACCGTGAAGCGCGACCCGAGCAGATCCTGCAGACCGCCGATGATCCATCCGATGCCGATGAAGACACCCAGGAGCACCAGCGACTTGGACGGGTTGATGGTGGCGAGTACGCCGACGGCGAGCACGATTCCGCCGAACACGCCGAGGAGCAGCCGGGTCCCCGCGGTCGCCCGGGTCAGCGCGAAGGCGACGAAGAGCCGGAAGAGCCCGGCGACGATGAGCGAGATGCCGAACAGCACACCGATCACGGCCAGTGTCGCGGCGGGCCAGACGAGCGCGACGATGCCCAGCGCGATTCCGACGAGCGAGGAGAAGATGACGAAGGTCCGCACGGCGCCGACCGCGTCGTTCGGGAGAACCGACGGCGATGCTTGAGTGGTCATGCACGCAGCGTAGCGTGCAGACCTATGACTGATAAGGCCTTCTTCACCGTCGACGGCGCCGGTCGGTACGACCCCACCGGGTATGCGGTGGGACTGTGGGGCCCGGACGCGCTGAACGGACCGTCGGTCTGCGCGATCGCCGCCCGCGCCGCCGAGAACGCTGGCGGCAGTGCCGATTTCACTCCCGCACGGTTCACCCTCGAGTTGTTCAAGAGCGCACGACGGCTGCCCACCGTGCCCACCACGACCGTCCTGCGCGACGGTCACCGCATCCGGGTCATCGAGGTGTCGGTACGGCAGTACGACGGCGACGCCGAGATCCTCGTCGCGCGCGGCAACGTCGTGTTCCTGAAGACGGGTTCGAATCCGCCGGGCGAGCGATGGGAGCGCCCCGCGCGGGAGCGGACCTTCACCCCGCCCGCCGACGCCGGTGACGGCTACCGGCCGTGGTTCCGGACCGAGGGCGGGACGTGGTCCAACGACATGGGCGAGTACCAGAACTCCGAGCGGCTCACGATCTGGAGCAGGCCGTTCAACGCCGTCCCCGATGAGGAGTTGACGCCCTTCCAGCGCGCGGTGATCGCCGCCGAGTCGACGAGCCTGGTCACGAACATCGGCGACGGCGGTATCGGGTTCATCAACTGCGATCTGACCGTCGCGGTCGCCCGATTGCCGGAGGGCGTCCGCGTCGGCGTGGAGGCCGACTCGCACATCGAGAACGCGGGCGTCTCCGTCGGCACCGCCAACCTGTACGACGAGCACGGACAGTTCGGGGTGGGAATGGTGACCGCCGTCGACAACACCCGCGCGATGATCGATTTCACGACCGTGAAGCCGTACACCAACCGGGCCCCCGAACTGAGCTGACCCGGGAGAACCGGCGGCGACCACACCTGGGCGAGTAGTGTTCTAAGTCACAGCGAGCTATTTCCGGAGGCTGTCGTGACGAACAGGTATCTCAGGTACGGTGATCGTCGTTTCATCATCAATCGCGAGACGGAAGCCCGCCTTCACCGCGCGCTCGACAAGGTCTACGCCGACGGGAGCGCGGGCCACGAGTGGCTCAACCTCTACCCCGACAGCGAGGCCGAGTGCCGGCTGCTGATCGCCGCGGGGGTGCCGATCACGATTGAGACGGAGCCGTATCTCGACGCTCCTGCTTAGCCGCGTCTGCTTTCTCCGCCCGCCGGCGCGCATTGCGCGGGAGGATGTACCGGGTGTCGATGAGCCAATAGGCCGCGAAGACCGCTCCGGCGAGGCCCCAGCCGAGCAGGATGTCGAAGACGTAGTGCTCGCCGCTGTAGACCAGCGCGAACGCCATGGTGAGCGCGTACCCCATGAACATCGTCTTGCCGAACCAGCGCGTTCGCGGCCACATGAACAGCGCGAGCAGCATCGTCAGTCCCGCATGCAGGGACGGGATCGCGGCGACGAGATTCGACTTCGTCTGACCGAACCGGACCGCTCGCAGCACCATGTCCAAGCCGATCACACTCCAGCCGCGGTCGGAGATCCGCTCCACGTACGGTTCGGCGCCGGGATTCTCCGGATGCACCTCACCGAGCAGGTTGCCGGGCACCTCGACGTCGGCCCGGTACATGCACGGCGGATCGTGCGGACTGTCGGCGACCTGCGCGACGGTGCAGCGGGCCGCCGCCCACGGCGGCGCCGCCGGGACCAGCGTGTAACCGACCAGGCCGAGGAAGCTCACCGCGATGAAGCACGCGGCGAACCGGCGCCACAGCGCCCGATCGCGCACCCACAGCACCGCGGCGGTCGCGTACGGAACGATGAAGTACGACATGTAGACCGCGCTGGTGATGACCTCCCACCACGGCGGCGAGGACTCCTTCAGATGCGACTGAAGCCAGACGGTCGGGTTGGTCCCGAAGATCCAGTGGTCGACGTCCGGCGCGAGTTGCCAGTGCGTCGGCATGTCGAGCCACACCGCGATGTTCCGGGTCCAGTCGTAGAGCATCAGGATCAGGACGAAGGGCAGCCAGTCGATCAGCACGGTGCTGACGCGACGGCGCCCGATGGTGGCGGCCGCCATCCCGAACGCGAGAAAGAAGATGAGACTCGTCCGGTCTGCGGCGATGCCGTACCGCCAGAAGTAGACGGCCAGGCTCACCGCCCAGATCGTCAGCAGGATCCGGCGCAGCAACCGGAAGTCGCGCACCTTCTCCTCGACGACTTCGATGGGCGCGTCGTCCGGGGGGAGATCCGGGATCGAGTCCGCACCGGCGGGAGGATCGTCTGGGTCGGGGTCGGATCCACCCGCCGTACCCGGCGACGCCGTGTCCACGCTCACGCCCGAGCCTCCTGCCCCAGTCGAGGACGGTGCCACCGTCCATGGCGAACTCTATAGAAGTTCTCCGGGAATTGGCTGTCAGTGCACCGGATGTCTTCCTTGCGGCCACCCCGGAGGCGGTCGGCCAGACGATAGGCTGGGTTCATGCGAGTCGGAGCCCATCTTCGCCAGGACGAGAACCCCGTCGCCACCGCCGAGGAACTCGGGATCGACATCTTCCAGATGTTCGTCACCGATCCGCAGAGCTGGAAGAAGCCCGAGCCGCATCCGCACGCCGAGCAGATCCGCGAGTCGCCGATCGACGTGGTCGTGCACTCGAGCTATCAGATCAACGTGGCGAGCCTGAACAACCGCCTGCGGATGCCGTCACGCAAGGCTGTGGAGCAGCAGGCCGCGGCGGCCGCCGACCTCGGCGCGATCGGCCTCGTGGTGCACGGGGGCCATCTGAAGGACGGGGAGGACGCGGCCGACGGATTCGCCAACTGGCGCAAGCTGTTCGAACGACAGGCGGACAAGGGCGGCTTCGGGGTGCCGATCCTGATCGAGAACACCGCGGGCGGCGATCACGCGATGGCCCGGACACTGGAGTCGATCGAGCGCCTGTGGGACGCCGTCGGAGACTTCCCCGAGGCCGGGTTCTGCCTCGACACCTGCCATGCCTGGGCCGGCGGTGAAGACCTCGTCGGCCTCGTGGAACGGATCAAGTCGATCACCGGCCGGATCGATCTGATCCATCTGAACAACTCGCGTGACGAGTTCGACTCGGGCCGCGACCGGCACGCCAACCTCGAGTCCGGCCAGATCGATGCGGAGGTGCTCGCCGAGTTGATGAAGACCGCCGGTGCACCCGGTGTGCTGGAGACGCCCGCCGACGGCATTCCCGACGATCTGGCGTATCTGCGATCGCTCTGACGGGCACCGGGCGCCGTCCGCTTGCATTTGTTAGCGGGGCCACACCGCACTCATATTGTCCGTCTGAACGGCTAGCGGTACGCTGTCAATAGTTACCGGCAAGTAACATAGTCGGCACCGAGTCAGCCACCGGAGCCACGCCCCCGGGAAACGAACTTCTAGAACAGCGAGTAAGGAAAACCATGGGCCATTACAAGTCCAACCTGCGCGATCTGCACTTCAACCTCTTCGAGATGTACAAGCTCGACGAGGTCCTCGCCTCCGGCGAGTTCGGCGACCTCGACCACGACACCGCGGTCGACATGCTCCGCGAAGTCAAGCACCTCGCCGAGGGCGTCATCGCCGACTCGTTCGCGGACGCCGACCGCAATCCCCCGGTCTTCAACCCGGAGGACCACAGCGTCACCATTCCCGACAGCTTCAAGAAGTCGTACAACGCCCTGATCGAGGCCGGCTGGGACAAGGTCGGCGTCGACGAGGAACTCGGCGGCCTGCCCGCACCCCGCTCGCTGTACTGGGCGATCGGCGAGATGATCCTGGGCGCCAACCCGCCGGTGTTCATGTACGCCGCCGGTTCGGGCTTCTCGAACATCTTCTACGACAACGGCACCGACGAGCAGAAGAAGTGGGCCGCCATCTGCTCCGAGCGCGGTTGGGGCGCCACCATGGTCCTGACCGAGCCGGACGCCGGCTCGGACGTCGGCGCGGGCATCACCAAGGCCACCCTTCAGGAAGACGGCACCTGGCACATCGAGGGCGTCAAGCGCTTCATCACCTCGGCCGACCAGGACATGACCGAGAACATCTTCCACCTGGTCCTGGCCCGCCCCGAGGGCGCCGGACCGGGCACCAAGGGTCTGTCGCTGTTCTTCGTTCCGAAGTTCCACTTCGACCATGAGACCGGCGAGCTGGGCGAGCGCAACGGCGCCTTCGTCACCAACGTCGAGCACAAGATGGGCATCAAGGCCTCGGCCACCTGTGAGGTCAGCTTCGGCCTGCACGGCACCCCGGCCAAGGGCTGGCTCGTCGGCGAGGTCCACAAGGGTATCGCCCAGATGTTCGACGTCATCGAGCACGCCCGCATGATGGTCGGCACCAAGGCCATCTCGACGCTGTCGACCGGCTACCTCAACGCTCTCGATTACGCCAAGCAGCGCGTGCAGGGCGCCGATCTGACGCAGATGACCGACAAGGCCGCTCCGCGCGTCACGATCACGCACCACCCGGACGTGCGCCGCGCGCTGATGACCCAGAAGGCCTACGCCGAGGGTCTGCGCGCCGTGTACCTGTACACCGCGTCGCACCAGGACGCCGTCGCCGCGAAGATCGTCTCCGGCGCGGACGCCGAGATGGCGCACAAGGTGAACGACCTGCTCCTCCCGATCGTCAAGGGCGTCGGCTCCGAGCGTGCCTACGAGAAGCTGACCGAGTCCCTGCAGACGCTGGGCGGTTCGGGCTTCCTGCAGGACTACCCGATCGAGCAGTACATCCGGGACTCGAAGATCGACTCGCTGTACGAGGGCACCACCGCCATCCAGGCGCAGGACTTCTTCTTCCGCAAGATCATCCGCGACAAGGGCCAGGCACTGGCCCACGTCGCAGGCCAGATCCAGGACTTCATCGACAACGGCCAGGGCAACGGTGGCGAACAGTTTGCGGCCGAGCGCGCACTGCTCAAGACCGCCAACGAGGACGTCCAGGCCATGGCCGCCAAGCTCACCGGCTGGCTGATGAGCGCGCAGGAGGATCCGAAGCAGCTGTACCTGATCGGCACCGCGTCGGTCCGCTTCCTGATGGCCGTCGGCGATCTGCTGATCGGCTGGCTGCTGCTGCGTCAGGCCGTCGTCGCGCAGGCCGCGCTCGACGCCGGTGCCTCCGGTGACGACAAGGCGTTCTACGAGGGCAAGGTGGCCTCGGGTGTGTTCTTCGCGAAGAACATGCTGCCGCTGCTGACCTCCGTTCGCCAGATCGTCGAGAACAACGTCGACAACGACCTGATGGAGCTCGACGAAGCCGCGTTCTGATCGGGCGGTTCAGATCCGGTCCACTCCGACCGGCGCAAGCGCAGGGACCCCGCCGGGAGCAGCCAGTTTCCCGGCGGGGTTCTCTCGTCACCGGATCCGGTCTACGGTCGGATCGGGGGAACTTCGTCCGATTGGAGCGCGAGGCAATGAAAGCACTCGTCTATCACGGGCCCGGGAACAAGTCGTGGGACGACGTGCCCGAACCTCGGATCCAGGCGCCCACCGATGTCATCGTGAAGATCGACGCGACGACGATCTGCGGCACCGACCTGCACATTCTGAAGGGCGACGTCCCCGCTGTCACGCCGGGACGCATCCTCGGCCACGAGGGCGTCGGGACGATCACCGAGGTCGGCGCGGCGGTGACCACGCTGTCTGTCGGCGATCAGGTGATCATCTCCTGCATCAGCGCGTGCGGTAAGTGCGCCTATTGCAAGCAGGGCGTGTTCTCGCACTGCCTCGGCGACGAGGGCACCTCGGGGATCGGCTGGATCTTCGGCCACCTCATCGACGGGACGCAGGCCGAGTACGTCCGTGTGCCCTACGCGGAGACCTCCGTGTACCGGCTGCCCGACACCATGCGTCCGGAACAGGGCGTCGTCCTCTCGGACATCCTTCCGACCGGTCACGAGATCGGCGTCCGCTACGGCGCGGTGAAGCCCGGGGACGTGGTCGCGGTCATCGGTGCCGGCCCCGTCGGCCTGGCCGCGATCGCCACGGCGGGACTCTACGGCCCGAGCCGCGTCATCGCCGTCGATGTGGATGCAGGCCGCGTCGAGCAGGCCCGCAGGTTCGGCGCCACGGACGGCGTCGTGTCGTCCGACGACGACTGGCGCGAGCAGATCCTCGCGATGACCGACGGCCTCGGCGTCGACGTCGCCATCGAAGCGGTCGGAGTGCCGCAGACCTGGAACATGTGCCTGGACATCGTGCGCCCGGCGGGACACGTCGCCAACGTCGGAGTGCACGGCACCGGCGTCGACCTGCCGCTGCAGGATCTCTGGATCACCAACGTGACGATGACGATGGGACTGGTGAACACCGACACCCTCGGCACCCTGCTCAAGATGGTGGCGCAGCGGAAGATCGACCCGGACGTGTTCATCAGCCACCGGTTCGCACTGCACGACATGATGGACGCCTATGACGTCTTCGAACGCGCCGCGGAGACCAAGGCGCTGAAGGTGGTGCTCACCGCGTAGCGACGATCCGCTACCGCGCGTTCGCAGCCGCGATCACCGCGGTCAGCAGTCCCGGGTAGGCGGCTTCCATCTCGGCGTCGCGCAGCACGTACTCGGCTCCCTGGCCGGCGGGTCGGCGCTCGATCACGCCCGCCTCGCGCAAGATCTTGAAGTGATGGCTCGCGGTGGCCTTCGTGACGGTGTCGTACAACCCGGCGCACGAGACGGGCGCGCCCGCGCGGCTCAACCGCCGCACCATCTCCAGACGGACCGGATCGGCCAACGCGCTCAGCACCGCGTGCAGGTCGGCGACGTCCAACCGCGCAGTCGTCCCCGTCACGGGTCCACCTCCTCGAAAACAGTTTGATGGTCGTCGAACAGTTGCGGTACTGTCGTCACTGTTCGATCTCTATCAAACATACTCGAGGACGCCATGACCAGCAGCACCGTCACCCACCGACCGGTGGAGCGGACCACGCATCCGCAGGCGTGGTCGTACCTGCTCCTGCTCGCGCTTCTCGCGCTGGCACTGGGCTGCTCCGGACTGCCGTCGCCGCTCTATCCGATCTACCAGTCGGAATGGCATATGAGCCCGCTGACGATCACCATCGTCTTCGCGGTGTACGCGATCGGCGCGCTCGGATCGGCGCTGACCGTGGGCCCGGTCTCCGACGCCGTGGGCCGCAAACCCGTGCTCATCGCCGCACTGATCTCCATCCTCGCCGGACTCGGCCTGTTCCTCATCGCTACCAATGCGTGGGAGCTGATGATCGCCCGCTTCCTGCACGGAGGCGCGATCGGTGCCATCACCGTGGTGGCGGGCGCGGCACTGCTCGACGTCCGACCGCACGACGGCGCCCGCAACGGCATGGCCAGCGGTATCGCCCTCAACGTGGGGATCACGATCACCGTCTTCGGTGCCGCCGCCGCGGCGCAGTGGGCGTCGAACCCGCTGCGGGTGCCCTTCGCGATCGTCGGCGCCGTGGTCGTGGTGATGCTCGTCGCCGTGATCGCACTCGTGGAACCGCACACCGAACGCACCGGCGGCCGCATCCGCCTGCAGCGTCCGTCGATCCCGAAGGAGATCACCTCCGACTTCTGGTTCTCCGGAATCGGCATCATGACGGCGTGGTCGGTCCTCGGCGTCTTCCTGAGCCTCTACCCCGCGCTGACCCAGCACGCCACCGGCCACACGTCGGTGATCTTCGTCGGAGTCGTCGTGGCCGTGATGGCCGCGGCCTCCGCGGCGTCCCAGTGGGTGGGCGGCCGGCTCGATCCCCGCACCGCCGCCATCACCGGCGACCTGGGGATGATCGTCGCACTGCTGTCGGCGATCTGGGCGCTGCACACCGGGTCGACGGCATTCGTGATCGTCGATTCCATCGTGCTCGGCGCGGCCTTCGGTCTGGCCTTCGGAGGGTCTCTGCGGCATCTGAACGACGTCACGCCCCCGGATGCGCGCGGCCGGGTGATGAGCGCGTACTACCTGCTCGGCTACTTGGCGATGGGCGTTCCGACCGTCATCGCCGGGGCACTGTCGTCGTCGTACGGAACCGCCGAGGTGTTCCCGTGGTTCGCCGGTGCCGTGGCCCTGGCGTGCTTCACGGCAGCGGTGCTCGGCCTCCGGGGCGGTCGGCCGGATCGGGTGCCCGCGGCCGGTGCCTAGGGCGGAAGGAACCGTCAGCCCTCGATGCCGAGATCGACGAGCAGTTCCTCCGCGATCCGCTCCAGATCGGCACGGATGCGCGCGGGGTCGACATTCGGCGGCAGCCGGACCTCCAACTCCGCCTCGAACAGCATCCCACCGGCCATCGGGGCCTCCCGGGTGCCGGTCGTCATCTTCTCGATCGAGACCCCGCCGGCGCTCAGCGCCGCCGAGAGTTCGTGAACGATGCCGGGACGATCGTTCCCGAGCAGTCCGATCGTGAGCGCCGGCCAATCGGCGGTGCTCGGTTCGGCGCCGTCCGCCGAGTGGACCGCCACCTCCAGCAGCCCGTCCAGTCCGGTGACCGCGGCGATCAGTGCGTCGGCGCGCTCGTCGGGAACCGCCACGACGACGATGCCCGCGAACTTGCCCGCGAGTTGTGCCAGCTGACTGCGCTCCCAATTGCCGCCCTGCGCGGCGACCGCATCGGCGAGCGCCGACACCAGCCCCGGACGGTCGTCCCCGATCACCGACAGCACCAGATTCCGCATGGTCGAAGCGTATCGGGGAATGCTCACGCGGGCGGTCGCACCGGCAGGTTCTCCCGGAGGAATCGGCTCAATCTCTCCACAGCCGGCGTACGGATCGTCGAGGCCCAGGCCAGCCCGATGTCGCGGCGCAGCGTCTCCGGCGCCACCGGGACCTCGGCCACGCCGGCGATCGGGCGCCCGGCCCGCGGCAGCAACGCGATGCCCAGACCTCGTTCGACGAACTCGCGGGCGGTCGCGAACTCGGTGATCTCGATCGCGACCCTCGGCGTGTATCCCGCCGCGGCGCACCACTCCTGCGTCGCGCGCCGCAGATGATACGTCTCCGGGTTCGCGATGAAGTCTTCGCCCGACAGCTCCGCGAGCGCCACCGAGGAACGCCGCGCACTCCAGTGATTCTCGGGTACCGCCACGACGATCTCCTGTGAGCCGACCATCGCGTGCTCCACCTCGTGCGCGAGCGGAATGGTGATCGCGAGATCGAGCTCCCCGGACTGCAGATCGGCCACCAACTGTGCGCCGTGAGCCTGTTTGAGCTCCAGGCGGATCCCCGGATTGCGGTGGTGGAAGGCCGCCAGCAGTTCGGGCACCTCGCCGGAACCCATCGTCAGCGGAAAGCCGAAACGAACCGATCCGGTGCTCCCGTCTCCTGCGTCGACCGCGCGCTCCACAGCGTGTTCGAGCGCGGCGAGCGGTGCGCGGATGTCGGCGACCAACGACAGCGCGGCCGGAGTCAACCGCACCTTGCGTCCGTCTTTGATCAACAACGGAACGCCCATCTGCGCTTCGAGCGCGTGCAGGCGCCTGCTCATCGAACTCTGCGAGACGCCGAGCGCAGCCGCCGCGGCGGTCATCGAACCGCCGTGGGATTCGAGTGCGGTCAGCGCGCGCAGCCGAGGGGACAGCTCCCCGGTCCATTCATGCACAATCGGATCATATTCCAGCCGAATCACATTAGACGGATCATTAGCGGCGGACGAGCATCGAATACGTCACCTCGACGCGAAGGAGAGCCCGATGAGAATCCGTACCGCAGCCGTCGACCTTCCCGACGCCGACGTCGTCCTGGTGGGCGCGGGCATCATGTCCGCCACCCTGGCCTCGATGCTCGGTCACCTGGAACCCGAGTGGTCGGTGGTGGTGCTGGAAGCCGCCGATCGCGCCGCAACCGAGAGCAGCGATCCGTGGAACAACGCGGGCACCGGCCACTCAGGCTTCTGCGAACTCAACTACATGCCCGACCCGGAGGACTCCGCGAAGGCCGAGTCGATCGCGGCGCAGTTCCTCCTGACCCGCGAATGGTGGGCACATCTGGCAGCGGCCGGCGGGCTCGACCCCGCGTCGTTCATCCACACCACCGGGCACCTGAGCGTCGTCTTCGACGGGGACACCGACTACCTGCGGCGCCGTCACGCCACACTGCGCCGGTCGCCGCTCTTCGACCGCCTCGAATTCACCGACGATCCCGCCACCGTCGGCGCATGGGCCCCACTGGTGACCGACGGTCGCGCGCCCGGACCGATCGCCGCCACGCGGCATCCGGACGGGACGGACGTCGACTTCGGGGCGCTGTCGACGGGTCTGCTCGAGACCTCCGGTGCCGAGGTCCTGTTCGGCCATCGGGTGCGCCGGATCGCCCGCGACGCTCACGGCCGGTCCACCGTCACCGGCCGCGGTCGGGCGGGCCGCTTCCGCATCCGCGCTCGGCATGTCTTCGTCGGCGCGGGCGGACAGGCCCTGCGGCAGCTGCAGAAAGCGAAGCTCGACGAGGTGAGCCGCTACGGGGTGCTGCCGGTCGGAGCGGCCTTCCTCCGGTGCGACGCGCCGGAGGTGGTCGCACGGCACGACGGCAAGGTCTACGGGCAGGCCCCGATCGGCGCCCCGCCGATGTCTGTGCCGCATCTGGATCGCCGGACTGTTCGCGGCCGCGACCATCTGATGTTCGGCCCGTACGCAACGTTCAGCACCCGGCTGCTCAAGGGCGGGCACCTGTGGGACTTCTTCGCCACACTGCATCCGCGGAATCTGTGGACCGTGATGTCGGCCGCGGCGACGAACCTGGATCTCGTCCGGTACCTCGTCTCCGAACTGCTCGCGGGGCGCGCGAAACGCTTCGCACAGCTCCAGCGGTACCTCCCCGAGGCCCGCGACGCGGACTGGACCCTGGTGCACGCCGGCCAGCGCGCGCAGCTCGTCACGCCCGGCCCGGGAGTCGCCGGAGTGCTGCAGCAGGGCACCGAGTTGATCGTGAGCGCCGACCGGCAGGTCTCCGGACTGCTCGGCGCATCGCCGGGTGCATCGACGGCCGTGCCGATCATGATCGATCTGCTCCGACGCGCCTTCCCCGCCGAATGGTCGCAGCGGTGGGCAGAGGACCTGCACGCGGCAGTGCCCGATCTGCGCGTCGAGGAGTGGACCCACGACGACGTGCGCCGCGCGACGGCCGAGACCGCCCGCGCACTGCGGCTGCGACCGCCGGCCGAGCACCGCTGAAAGACGAGCGACGGCCCCGCATTCATGCGGGGCCGTCGCAGGCGTCGATCTGGTGCGGAGACTCTACTTCGGTGGCATCCGGATGCCGCCGTCCACGCGGACCACCTCGGCGTTCATGTACGAGTTCGTGATGAGCTCCTCGACCATCGACGCGAGCTCGTCGGGCACGCCCAGACGCTTCGGGAACAGCACGCTCTCGCCGAGCTTGGCCTTGAACGCCTCCGACTCCGGACCCGAGCCGTAGATGGGGGTGTCGATCAGGCCGGGGGCGATGCAGTTCACGCGGATGCCCGCCGCCGACAGGTCGCGGGCGACCGGCAGCGTCATGCCGACCACGCCGCCCTTCGACGACGAGTACGCAGCCTGGCCGATCTGGCCGTCGAAGGCCGCGACGGATGCGAGGTTGACGATGGCGCCGCGCTCTCCGTTCGCATTCGGCTCGTTGCGGCTCATCGCGGTGGCGGCGAGGCGGACCGTGTCGAAGGTACCGATCAGGTTGATCGCGATGACCTTCTTGTAGAGGTCCAGGTTGTGCGCCGAGGCGAACTCGCCGTCGCGGCCGATGGTGCGCTGGGCCCAGCCGATACCGGCCGAGTTGACCACGGCCTTCAGCGGTCCGAGCTCGACAGCCTTGTTGACCGCCGCCTCGATCTGTGCGGTGTCGGTGACGTCGACAGCGACGAAGACGCCGTCGATCTCCTTGGCCAGGGCCTCGCCGTCCTCGGCCTTCAGGTCGGCGATGACGACCTTGGCGCCCCGCGCGGCGAGCCGGCGAGCCGTCGCGGCGCCGATGCCCGAGGCACCTCCGGTCACGATTGCACTTGCTCCATTGATATCCATGTCGGGGAGCATATCTGCCGGTGACCGGCAGCACAGCGCCGGGGCTGAAACACGTTTCAGTCCGCGGCTTCCGCAGGGCCCGATCAGCGGCAGCGGACCACCGGTTCCGGGTCGTATTTGACGGTCCGGGTGTGCCGGTAGGTCTCCTGGCCGGTCTTGAGACTGCGGATGATCCTGGTGTTGGACGCGGTGAAGCCGGGCTGACCGCTGCTGGGCACACAGCTCTGCCCCGCCGGGACCTCCACGGTCGTCGGTGAGGTCGGATCGGTGCGGTCGCCCGTCACCGATTGGACCTCGACCGTCTTGGTGCTCCACATCCGGACGGTGATGGTCGACGGCGTCCACGACGTGTCGATGACGATCCCGTACGGCGTGTTGTTCTTGAACTGCAGATCGATGGCGCCCTCGAACACCGTGGCCTCGCGCGCCTCGGGATAGCGCGAGATGTAGTAGCTGTGCTCGGTGTGGGCGACGTCCTCCAGCCCGGCGAAGTACGAGGCGTTGTACAGCGTCGTGGCGAACTGCGAGATGCCGCCGCCGACCGCCTCGGACGGACGGCCGTGATCGATGATCCCCGACTCGACGTAGCCCTGGGCCGTCCCGCGCGGTCCGGTGTAACCGTTGAGCGAGAAGGTCTGGCCGGGCAGCACCAGCGCGCCGTCCACCTCTTCGGCGACGAGCCGGATGTTCTCCCCCGACGGTCCGCTGAACCCGCCGGTGGTGAACTCGGACACAACTTCCTTCACCCCCAGCTTCTTCGCCCGCTTCGTGTCGACCTTGGGTCGGGTGATCTTGTAGGCCACCCGGCCCGACCGGGAGTCGGCGGAGACAGCCAGCTTCTCGATCTCGGCGGCTGTCCGGGTCCAGTCGACCGCGGCGCCGTCGGACGACGGCACCACGACGGGCGCGCCGCCGGTCAGCCGGAAACTCGCATCGACCGGGGTCGACTCGGTCTTGGCCGCGCGGTCGCCGAGGACTTCCAGCGCCTTCTTGGGATCCACGTGCGGGGTCAGACCGCCGCGGCCGTCGGGCACGAACGACACGAGCGCGCCCGCCTCCCGCGGTGAGACGATCACTCGCGCTCCGCGTCCGGCGAGCGGGACCGCCGACGCCGTCACGTTCTGGGCCGGCCCGTCGAGGGTGGCCTGAACCGTCTCAGCCGAGACGGTCGGCGAGAAGGGCTCCATCTCGAGGTCGATCGGGTGACCGCTGAGCCAGTTGTCGGCGATGGCCTGCTTCGCGGCCTCGCGCTTGATACGCAGTCCCTTGGACGGGAAGTCGCCGACCGGTTGCAGACCGTCGAAATGGACACCGCCCTCGACGGCCGCCTTCTCGAGCGACTCCCGATGCTCGTCGAGCGCCGCGTTGAAGTCGGCGTCGTCGAGCGAGACGACCGGGGCCACATCGCGAGAGAGGCCGATCATGCCGAGGAATCGATCCCAGGGATTGCGCGGCTGGTCCATGAGGCGCGCGAGCGTTGCTTCGACGTCGAAGTCGGCACCGAGCGCGGCCGGATCGATCTGCGCCGAGCCGGAATCAGTACGCACCGAGACCGGGCTGTGTGCGGCCACCGTCAGTCCGGTGAGCTTCGCGCGCGCCTGATCTTCGGTGAGGTCGCCCAGATCGAACTCGGCGATGTGTGCGCCGCGGGCCGTGTGGCCGTGGGTGAGGATCGCGTCGATCCCGAAGATCGCGCCGACGAGCAGCAGCGCGCCGATGAGCGCGCGGGCGACCCACCGGCGGTGATCGGAGCGATCGTCGGAAGAGGTCACAACTGTCGAATCCTAGCCGGGAACAAGAGCTCCGGCTGAACCGCCGGGTCGGGGGTCTGGCGGTTCAGCCGGAGCTATTCGGTTTATAGGTGGCGGGTGCGGGGGCGTTACACATCTGCGGGAAAAACTTCGGAGTTCTCATCGATGATCGCGAAGGCCCCGGTCAGCGCCGTGCGGCGGCCGACCGGGGCCTGCGATCCGATGCGGGGATCAGCCTTCGACGATGGCCGTGACGCCCTGGCCGCCCGCGGCGCAGATCGACACCAGCGCACGACCGCCGCCGTTCTCCTTGATCTGCTTGGCGGCCTGCGCGATGATCCGGCCGCCGGTGGCGGCGAACGGGTGCCCGGCGGCCAGCGAGGAGCCGTTGACGTTGAGCTTGCTGCGGTCGATCGAGCCCAGCGCCCCGTCCAGGCCGAGACGCTCGGTGCAGTACTCCTCCGACTCCCACGCCTGCAGGGTCGCCAGGACCACGGAGGCGAAAGCCTCGTGGATCTCGAAGAAGTCGAAGTCGGCCAGGGTGAGGCCGTTGCGCTGCAGCAGGCGGGGGACCGCGTATGTCGGTGCCATGAGCAGCCCGTCGGGGCCGTTCACGTAGTCCACCGCGGCGGTCTCGGTGTCGCGCAGGTAGGCCAGCACCGGGAGGTTCTTCTCGGCGGCCCACTCGTCGGTGGCGAGCAGGACGGCCGACGCGCCGTCGGTGAGCGGGGTGGAGTTGCCCGCGGTCATGGTGGCGTCGCCCAGGCTCACGCCGAAGACCGGCTTGAGGGTGGCCAGCTTCTCCACCGACGAGTTCGGACGGAGGTTCTCGTCGCGGGTGAGGCCCATGAACGGGGTGATGAGGTCGTCGAAGAAGCCGCGGTCGTAGGCCGCGCCCATCTTCTGGTGGCTGGCGGCGGCCAGCTCGTCCTGCTCGGCGCGGCTGATGCCGAACTCCTTGGCGGTGATGGCGGCGTGCTCGCCCATCGACAGGCCGGTGCGCGGCTCGCCGTTGCGCGGGATCTCGATGCCCAGCTTGGTCGCCAGACCGAGTGCGGCCTTGATCCGGTCCACGGTGCTCTTGGCCCGGTTCACCTCGAGCATCTGCCTGCGCATGTCCTCGGAGACGCCGATCGGGGCGTCGGAGGTGGTGTCGACGCCGCCGCCGATCGCGACGTCGTAGCGGCCTGCGGCGATACCGTCGGCCACGATCTGAATGGCCTGGAGACCGGTGCCGCACGCCTGCTGGACGTCCACCGCCGGGGTGTAGGGCGACAACGACGAACCGAGCACCGACTCGCGGATGAGGTTGAAGTCACGCGAATGCTTGAGCACCGCGCCGCCGGCGACCATGCCGAGTTGCTCGCCCTGCAGGCTGAAACGGCTGACCAGCCCCTGGAGTGCGGCGGTGAACATGTCCTGATTGCTCGCGGTCGCGTACGCGCGGTCTTGACGCGCGAAGGGAATGCGATTGCCGCCGAGGATGGCGACCGGGCGCTGCTGACGGGTTTCCGGCTGGCGGGGCGTGTACGAGGCCACAACTTCTCCTGGAGAGTCTCGGATGTCGACAGATCGACCTTGAGAGTATTCTTACTCCCGAGTAAGTTAATTGTCGACTCCTGAACCTGCGGTACATGTCACAGACGAGCGGGCTACTGCTCGTCTGCGGCATCCGCTTAGGGTCTCCGGCAGGACCGGTACCCGACACGGGACACGGATTCGTTTCACAGACATCGAAGGAGATAGTCGTGGCAGGCAACACCGACCTGTATTCGTCCATCGTCAACAGCGGCCCGGGCGCTTTCATCGCTTCGCGCGTCGGTCTTCCGCAGCCGCCGGCACTGCGTCGGTACTCGCCGTCTCAGCCCGCTCTCGCCGGTCCGGTCCTGCTCGGCGGCGCCGGACGTCTGGTGGAGCCGGTGCGGGAGATCCTCAGCGCGGGCGACGACTACACACTGGTCGAGAACAACGCCGGCGGACGCAGCGCCGACAAGCTCGGCGCCGCGGTCTTCGACGCCACCGGCATCTCCAAGCCCGCCGATCTCGAACAGCTCTTCGAGTTCTTCACGCCGATCATGCGTTCGGTGGGCAACTCGGCGCGCTTCGTGGTGCTGGGCACCACACCCGAGCTGACCGCTGAGCCCGACGAGCACGTCGCGCAGCGCGCACTCGAGGGCTTCACCCGCTCGCTCGGCAAGGAGCTCCGCAACGGCGCCACCGCCCAGCTGGTCTACGTCTCGCCCGAGGCCAAGACCGGCCTGTCCGGTCTCGAGTCGACCCTCCGCTTTCTGCTGTCGGCCAAGTCGACCTACGTCGACGCCCAGGTGATCCGGGTCGGCGCCGCCGACGCCGCTTCGGTGGAGAGCTGGGACAAGCCCCTCGCCGGCAAGGTGGCCCTGGTCACCGGTGCCGCACGCGGCATCGGCGCCACGATCGCCGAGGTGCTGGCGCGCGACGGCGCCCATGTCATCGCCGCCGACGTCCCGGCCGCGGGCGAGGCCCTCAGCGAGACGGCGAACAAGGTGGGCGGCACCGCGCTGCCGCTCGACGTGACCGCCGAGGACGCGGGAGCCAAGGTCGCCGAGCACGTTCTCGAGCGTCACGGCGGCCTGGACATCATCGTCAACAATGCGGGCATCACGCGCGACAAGCTGCTCGCGAACATGGACGCCGGCCGCTGGAACTCGGTCATCAGCGTGAACCTGATCGCACCGCAGACGCTGGTGAACGAGTTGGTCGAGCGCAAGGCCCTCCGGTCGGGCGGCGCCGTGGTCGACGTCTCCTCCATCGCGGGCATCGCGGGCAACCGCGGCCAGACCAACTACGGCGCGTCGAAGGCCGGCGTGATCGGCCTCGTCGACACCTACGCCCCGATCCTGGCTGAGAAGGGCATCACCATCAACGCCGTCGCCCCGGGCTTCATCGAGACCGCGATGACCGCCGCCATCCCGCTCGCCACGCGCGAGGTGGGCCGTCGCATGAATTCGCTGCAGCAGGGCGGACAGACCGTCGACGTCGCCGAGACCGTGGCGTACTTCGCCAACCCGGCGTCCAACGCGGTCACCGGCAACGTCGTCCGCGTGTGCGGTCAGAGCCTCCTCGGCGCCTGACGGGACCCTGCCATGACCAAGACCGTCACTCTGACGTCCCTGCCGGGCGCGGGCCAGATCTACCCGAAAGCCGTGAGCGCCATGCTCCCGGTGATCGGCAAGCCGGCCCGCGTCAGCGCGGACGCGTCACTGCCCGACACCGTCTACCGGATCGAGAACCTGCGCGTCGACGAGGCGCAGCTCAAGGAGTACTGCCGCACCACGGGTCTGCAGTTCGGTGCGCAGGTGCCGTTGACATACCTGTTCGTTCTGCAGTTCCCGCTCGCGATGACCGTGATGGTCTCGCCGGACTTCCCGTTCGGCGCGGTCGGCGCGGTGCATCTGGAGAACCGGATCGAGCGGATCCGGGCCATCGGCGTCGACGAGCCGCTGACCGTCTCGACTCACGCCGAGAACCTCCGGGAGCACCGCAAGGGCATGCTGGTGGACGTGGTATCGGAGTTCCGCGTCGGCCGCGAACTGGTCGCCGTCCAGACCGGCACGTTCCTCAAGCAGCAGCGCACGAGCCTGTCGGACGCCGAACGAGGCCCGGCGCCCAAGGACGTCGCACCGCCGCCGCCCGATCGCGTGGTCAGCGTCGACCTCGGTCTGATCCGCCAGTACGCGAACGCCTCGGGCGACCGGAATCCGATCCACATGGCCGACCTGACGGCGAAGGCCTTCGGCTTCAGCCGCGCCATCGCCCACGGCATGTGGAGTGCGGCCGCCGTGCTCGCGAACGTCGAGGCTCAGCTCCCCGAATCGGTCGTGTACTCGGTCCGCTTCGGGAAGCCGATCCTGTTGCCCGCGAAGGTGAACATGTACACCGACCGGGTGGCCGACGGATACGACCTGTCGATCCTGAACCGCCGCAAGGGCTATCCGCATCTGACCGCCACGACGCGCCCGCGCGTCTGACCGCTTGCCCGCGCTCGGTGAGTCCTCCCCCAGGCTCGCCGAGTCCTCCCCCAGGCTTGTTGAGCGAGCGCAGCGAGTCGAAACGTGTGCATGTCTGTTTCGACTCGCTCCGCTCGCTCAACAGGCCTAAGGAAGAACCCACGCAACTGGCCGAAGGAAGAGCTCGCTCAACAGGCCTAAGGAAATGCTCGCGCAGCGGGCCTAAGGAAGAACTCGCTCAACAGGCCTAGGGAAAGCTCGCACGACGAGCCGCAAAGGCGACTCGCCGAGTCCTCCCCCAGGCTTGTTGGGTCCTCTCCCAGGCTTGTTGAGCGAGCGCAGCGAGTCGAAACGTGTGCATGTCTGTTTCGACTCGCTCCGCTCGCTCAACTGGCCTAAGGAAGAACCCACTCAACTGGCCGAAGGAAGAACCCCCTCAACTGGCCGAAGGAAGAACTCGCTCAACAGGCCTAGGGAAAGCTCGCACGACGAGCCGCAAGGGCAACTCGCCGAGTCCTCTCCCAGGCTTGTTGAGTCCTCTCCCAGGCTTGTTGAGCGAGCGCAGCGAGTCGAAACATGTGCATGTCTGTTTCGACTCGCTCCGCTCGCTCAACTGGCCTAAGGAAGAACCCGCTCAACAGGCCTCAGGAAGAACTCGCTCAACAAGCTTGGGATGAATCCGCTCAACTGGCCTGGAAGGCTCACTCAAACCGGGCCCGGCCGGCGTGAGGGATCCGACTATGTCTCGTCGCCGACGGCGTCCTCCGACACTCCGACACCGCGCAGACCGCGCCAGGTGATGCCGAGCAGCAGGTCGGTGGCCGTTTCGAGGTCGATGTCGCCTTCGGCGATCCGGTCGGCGACGGCCTCGCCGGCGCCGACGAGGGCCACCGCCGTCAATTCGAAATCGACGTCGCTCGCACCCTCGGTGGTGGTGCCGCGGCGGATGAGATCAGTGATCATCGAGGTGATTCCCTCGCGGCTCTCGGTGACGATGTGTGCGAACGTCGCGGTCCCGACCGCGACCCGGTAGAGCACTCGCCACGAATCGGAGTTCTGATAGACGAACCGGAGGAACTCACGCACCAGCGTGCGCGCCTGGTCCTTCTGCCTCATCGTGGGATCAAAACCCGCCGACATGGCTTCCATGAACCGGCCGGACTCGCGCGCGATACAGGCGCTGAACAGTTCGTCCTTGGAGCCGTAGTAGAGGTAGAGCATCGGCTTGGATATCTTGGCCTCGGCGGCGATGGCGTCCATCGAGGTATCCGCGAAGCCATTCGCGGCGAACGCTGAAATCGCAGCATCGAGCATCTGCTGCTCTCGAACTGCCCGCGGCAGCCGCTTGGTTCCGCTAGCCATGACTACAAACTTACCATCGAGTAAGAACGCGTCAGGAGCAGTTCACCACGTGCTTGGCCTTCAGGATCCGGAGCACCGAGCGGTCGATCCGGCGCTGCGACAGCTTCCCGTCCGCGACCGCCTTCTCCAAAGTGTCCAGCACCGAGGTCACGTGATCGGTGGAAAGCCACAGGCCGACGTCCGAGCCTGCGGTGATCGCCTTCAGCACCGCCTGTTCGATCGTGTACTTGTCGGTGATCGCCTTCATGCCGGACAGATCGTCGGAGAAGACGACGCCGTCGAACGCCGGTCCGTTGTACTTCTTGCCGGTGCGCAACATGCCGATCGCCGCCGGACTGATGCTCGCGGGCGTCTCCGGCCCGGTCAGACCCGGCACGATCAGGTGCCCGACCATCACGCCCGCGGTCCCGGGACTGCGCAGCAGAGTCCGGTACGGAACGAGATCGGTGTTCTGCATGTCCGCCAGCGGAGGCGTGGTGACGGCGCCGGTGTGCGAATCCCCCGATGCGTGCCCGTGGCCGGGGAAGTGCTTGTACACGGGCATGATGCCCGCGTCCTGGAGCCCGCGCGCATAGGCACCGGCGTACTCGGTGACCACCTCGGGATCGTTCGAGAACGACCGGTCGCCGATCACCTCGTCGTCGGGCTCGGCGCTGACGTCCGCCGACGGAGCGAAGTCGACGGTGACACCGAGCTTCGCCATCTTCTCGCCGGCCGCCTTGGCGAGCTGCCGGACCTGCTCGGGCGTCTTGGTGCGCGCCAGCACACGCGCCGACGGCATGTCGATCCCCAGCGACTTGAGCCGGCTCACTCGGCCACCCTCCTGATCCACGGTCACCATCAGCGGGACCTTCTGGCTCTTCGAGAGCGTGGCGACGGTGCCGTCGCTCAGCATCGACAGGTCGGTCCAACTGCCGACGAACACTCCGCCGATGTGCTCCTTCGCGACCACCCGCCGCGCGTCGGCCCCGTTCTGCACCCCGACCACCAGCAGCTGAGCGAGCTTGTCGCGCAGCTTCATCCCGGCCAGTTCCTCGGAGCCGCACGCGGCGGGAACCGTCGGAGCACTGCTCGAGGCGGAAACGGTCCGCGAACTAGTCGTCGTGTGCGACGACGGTGCGGCCTGATCGCCGGTCGAGTCCGAGCACGCCGCGGAGGCGAAGAGGCCTGCCGTTGCGACGAGGGCGACGAGAGCACGGCTGGGACGTAGATGCGTGAGCGGGCTCATTCACCCAGTGTTTCATGCTCGCTCGCGACGGCCGGATCGGCGCGGCGGACGAAGCCCGGGCGGCGCCGACTGAACTGGTACCTTGGAATCCATGCTGCGTGAACGCCTGATCTATGGTGCCGTCGCCGGAGTGGCCGGCGTGCTCGTCGGCATCGGCGCCGTCTTCCTCGGCGGGCAGCTCGCCTCCGAAACCAAGCCGTCGACCGACGTGAACAGCTTCAACGCCGACAACGGTTTCGTTCAGGGATCGGTGGACTACGGATCCCGCGGCGGCGGAGACGCCAACAACTGACTCGCGCACTCCTCCGCCGGACCGCTCGGTCGAGTCCCGCAGCAACTGAGCCGGGCGGCCCGGGCCGGATTCTGACGCGGGCGCAGGCACTCATCGTCGCTGTCGTGGCGCTGGTGGTCTGTCTACTCCAGCGCCCCGGCCGCATCTCGCCCGACACCAAGCTGGACCTGACCGCCGATCCGATCGGGTTCCTCACTCGCGCCGCGCACCTGTGGTCGCCGGATGCCCCGATGGGCCAGATCCAGAACCAGGCCTACGGATACTTCTTCCCGCACGGCCTGTTCTTCGCCGTCGGCGAGATCCTGCACGTGCCGCCGTGGATCACTCAGCGATTCTGGTGGGCGATTCTGCTGACCGTCGGCTTCCTGGGCGTGGTCCGTCTCGCCGAGGCGCTGCGCGTCGGGTCGTTCACATCGCGGCTGATCGCCGGTTGGGTCTTCGTACTGGCCCCCCGCGTGATGACCACGCTGGGCACCATCTCCTCGGAGACGCTGCCGATGATGCTGGCGCCCTGGGTGCTGCTCCCGGTGGTCCGGGCTCTCGACGCGTCCGACCCCCGTCCGCTGTGGCGCAACGCGGCCCGGTCCGCATGCGCGGTGGCGCTGATGGGTGCGGTGAACGCCGTCGCCACGGCTGCGGCCGTGGCGGTGTCGGCGATCTGGTGGCTGCTGGCGACTGCGCGGCGCGACCGGGGACGCCGCCGTCGCGGACTGGTCTTCGGCGCATGGTGGGCGGCGGGTCTGGCGATGGCGTGCCTGTGGTGGGTGGTGCCGCTGCTGATCCTCTCGCGGGTCTCCCCGCCCTTCCTCGACTTCATCGAGTCGGCGAGCGTCACCACCGAATGGACCTCCCTCACCGAAGTGCTGCGCGGCACCGACTCGTGGACGCCGTTCGTCTCCCCGGAACGCGCTGTGGGCGCCGTTCTGGTCTCCGAGCCGGCCGCGGTGGTCGCGACCGGCATCCTCGCCGCCGCCGGGTTGGCCGGTCTCACGATGCGGGCGATGCCGCACCGCCGCCGCTTCCTGACCATCCTGGTGATCGGCCTTCTCGCCCTGTGTCTCGGATATCCGGGAGCACTCGGCTCGCCCGTGCGTGAGACGGTCATCGCTTTCCTCGACGGTCCGGGCGCCGCGCTGCGCAACATCCACAAGTTCGATCCGCTGGTCCGGCTCCCCCTCGCGATGGGAATCGCGCATCTGCTCGCGCGTGTCCGTGTCCCGATCCGCAGCCGCGGTGCCGAACGAGGTGTGGCCGCCGCACTGGTGGTGGTGATCGCCGCGTTCGGCTCCGGGTCGTTGCTGTGGACCGGCGGGCTGGCACCGGCCAAGAGCTACCGCGCGGTCCCCGACTACTGGCAGCAGACGGCCGACTGGCTCGACGCCGCGCAGGCCGGCTCCCCGACTCCGTCGCGCGCCCTGGTGGTCCCGGGAGCGCCCTTCGCCGACCAGATCTGGGGTCTCACGCGCGACGAACCGCTGCAGGCGCTGGCGCACTCGCCGTGGGCCGTCCGCGACGCGATTCCCCTGACGCCGCCGGGCGCCATCCGAGCGATGGACTCGGTGCAACGGGCGCTGAGCTCGGGCCGCGGATCACCCGGACTGGCCGCGACACTCGCCGAACAGGGTGTCGGATACCTGGTGCTGCGGGCCGATCTGGACGCGGTGACGTCACGGTCGGCACGACCGCTGCTGGTGGCGCAGGCGATCCGCAACTCACCCGGACTGTCGGAGGCGGCCCGGTTCGGTCCCGACGTCTCACCGCCGACGCTCGACGGCGTGGTCGTGGACGACGGACTGCGTCCGCCGATGCCGGCGGTGACGGTCTACCGGGTCGGACCTCCCGACGGCACCGGTGCCACGACCGCCGGCGCGCCCGGACTGGTGGACGTCGGCGCGATGACGCGGGTGACCGGCGGACCGGAGGCCCTCGCCGCGGTGGAGGACGCCCGCAGCCGAGCCGGAGAGGAACCGCTGGGTCCGGCGCTGCTGACCGCGGACGCGAGGCGCGCGGGCCTGCCCGACGCTCCGGCGGTGGTGACCGACTCCCCTGTCGACCGGGAGACCGACTTCGGGCGGGTCGACGACCATTCCTCGGCTATTCGCGGCCCCGACGATCCCCGGCTGACCAAGAACGCGGCGCCGGACTACCCGGTGCCGGGCCAGCCGCTGGTCCGCGCGCAATGGCTGCTCGACAACCAGCCGGGCATGGTGCGCGTGACCAGTTCGGGCTCGGCCGCCGACGCGACGCAGCCCGGCCGGACGTCGCCTGCCAATTCCACCGCCGCCGCCTTCGACGGCGATCCGGACACCGCCTGGGTCAGTCGCGGTCTGGAGTCGGCGGTCGGCAGGTGGCTCTCGATCGACTTCACCCATCCGCAGGACGACCTCGCGGTGACCGTCACGACGGCCAAGGCGCTCGGGCCGGACGTCTCGACGCTGCTGGTCTCGTCCGATTCCGGCAGCACCGTGGCTCAGGGAGTGAAACCCGGAGTGCCGACCCGGATCCTGGTGCCGTCGGGGCCCACGTCGAGCGTCCAGGTCCGCGCCATCGACACCGCCGACGGCTCGGCCGGTAATCAGTTCGCGATCGCCGAACTGTCGGTCGCCGACGCGAACACCGGTGTCCCGCTGTCGATCCGGCAGCGCACGGTGCTGCCGACACTCGACGCCGCCGACGACGTGTCCGGCTGGGTGCTCTCCCCCGAACTCGGTCCGATCCCGGATTGCGTCACCGCGGCGGACGGCCGGGTGCGCTGCTCCCCGGCGGTGGGGTTGAGTCCGGAGACGCCGGGCGTGTTCTCCCGGACCCTGTCGGTGCCGTCGCAGACCGACGCCGACGTGCATGTCACGCTGCGACCGAAGGCCGGCGGTGAACTCTCGGATCTGCTGGCCCGCACCGGCGCGATCCGCGCGGAGGCGCAGTCGTCGGTGGCCGATCCGCGCGGCAACGCATCGGCCGCCGTCGACGGTGATCCGAACACCACGTGGACCGCACCGGATCCGGACACGTTCCCGAAGGGAAGGAAACCCGTTCTGACCCTTCATCTGCCCGCCCCTCGCGAAGTGTCCGGGATCCGTCTCCAGACGCCCGCGGACTATCCGGCGCACCCGACCCGCGTGTCCGTGGAGTTGCGGGACGGTGATCGGACGGTGGTGCGGACGACAGCGCGGGTCGGCACGGACGGGGTGCTGTCGGTTCCCGCCGCCCGGGCCGACACCGTGGTGCTGACGATCGAGGAGCAGAGCGATCTGATCGACGTCAACGATCTCGGTTTCGCGAAGGACGCACCGGTCGGCATCAGCGAGGCCCAAGTGCTGCCGGGCGGCCCGAACGTACCCGACGACGACCATCGCATCATCGAGATCGGCTGCGCCACAGACCCGTCCGGCCCGTACGGCATGGGTGTCACGGCAGCCGGCCAGATGCTCCGACTGCATGTCCGCACCACGGTGGGCGCGCTGCGCCTCGGCGAGAGCGTATCGGCGACCGCGTGCCCCGGCCCGTCGCTGCGACTGCCGGCGGGTGAGCAGGAGGTCGCGGTGAATCCGGGACGCGCCTTCACCGTCGACGCGGTGACCCTCCGGCGTCCCGGCGCGGAGGCCTCCTCGCCTGCGGTGACACACCCGCAGGTGACCGAATGGGCGCCCACGGACCGGAGGCTGACGGTGGACGCCGCCGACACCGACCGCATCCTGTTCGTTCCGGAGAGCACGAATCCCGCCTGGCATGCACGCGCCGACGGCCGAGAACTGAAGCCGGTCGTGGTGAACGGCTGGCAGCAGGGCTGGATCGTGCCGGCGGGAACGGGCGGCACCGTCGCGCTCACCGTCGACCTCGACTCGCCGTACCGGTGGGCGCTGGGCGCCGGTCTGGCGCTGGTGGTGGTTCTGTTCGCCGTCGCCTTCGGTCCGAGGTTCGGACGGCGCCGCTGCGAGCCGGCCGTGCGGCCGGACGACGGCGTGCGCGCCGGACGAGGCGCGGTCGCCGCGGCGTCCGCCGCGGCCCTCGCGGCGGCGTTCCTGCTGACCGGCTGGCCGGGGGCGCTGATCGCGGCGGCGACCGGGGCCGTCACCTGGCGGCTCTCCGCCCGCCTACGACCGGCGCTGACGTTCACGGCGATGCTCGCGGCGACGGTGGTGCTGGCCGCGGGACCCTGGCATTCGGGCACCGCCTACACCGGCTACAGCGGCTGGGCCCAGGCGTTCGCGCTGATCGCCGTCAGCGCGGCGGTGGCGGCGGCGCTGTTCGGCCGGCCGCGGTGACGCCGGCGCGTTCCGGCGTCGGTTCGTCGGCGGGCACCTCCGCGGTCCGTCGCTTCTCCCGCGCCGACAACCGCGCCCGGAGCGGTTCCTCGACGAACGCGTAGCTGGCGGCCGAGAGCGCGACGGTGATGATCACCGTCAGCAGCCACACAGATACGAAGTGACCGTCGAACATCGGAATGCCGAACAGCCCGAAGACCACGCTCAGCACCGCGAGATGCCAGATGAAGATGCCGTACGACCATCGGCCGAGCGCGTTCATCACCCGAGAGTCGAGGAAGACGAACGGGCCGTCGGACAGCACCAGCGGCGCCAGCACCGCGAATGCGGCGACGGCGCCGAGCACCATCTTGGCCACGTAGGCCAGGTGAGTCATGTCGCCGAGCCCGACCGGTCCGGCGATCGGCGTGCACGCGAGTCCGTACGCGACGACGAACACCACGAGCATCACCCGGCGGTCGGCGCCGAGCCGCACTGCGCGCGATCGGCGGTCGAGCCGGCCGATGGCGAGGGCGGCCGCGATCTCCGACAGCACCAGACCCACGGCGAACCACGGCAGGTACCCGAGCACCCAGTTGCGCGCCTCGACACCGGCGGGAAGCGTGAACAGTCGCGTCACCCAGGTCCACCCGAGGCTGACGATCGCGACCCCGACGATGATCGGGATGCGGCGGCGGGCAGCGGCACCCCGTACCCGGTACAGCGCGAAGCCGATCACGGGCAGAAGCAGGTAGAACGCAACCTCCACCGACAGGCTCCACATCTGGGTGAGGCCGGGCGCGAGAGTGAGGGGGACGAACACCTGGGTGAGGGTGAGATTGGCCAGCCAGACCGTCGCCGAGGCGCCGCGCGCCTGCGGCAGCAGAGCCAGCACCGCGACCACCACCAGCGCGTACGCCGGCCAGATGCGGACGAAGCGATGTCGGAGGTAGCGGCGCACGGCGGGCCGAGGAGCCCCGTCGTCGCGGGCCGCCGCGGCATACGGGCGCCACAGCAGGAATCCGCTGAGCGCGAAGAACAATGCGACGGCGAGGTCGAGGCGGCCGAGGATCTCTCCGAGCACCGGCCACTGCGTCACCCGCGTCTGGAAGGCGACGTGCGTCGTGAGCACGCCGAGCGAGGCCACGGCGCGCAGGCCCTCCAGTTGGGGGTAGAAACGCCGGGCCGGTGCCGGCTGCGAGTCAGACATGTCCTGCCCAGGGTAAGCCGCGCGAGGGCAGCGGCGGGAGCCCGGACGAGCGGCCGGCCCCCTCACATACAGTCGACGCTGTGTCTGACGCCGCTCCCGACAGCCCCCGGACCGGTCCGCGCTGGTCGACCCGGGACCTCATCGCCCCGACCGCGTTCTTCCTCGGCGCACTGTTGCTGGCGGCGGCGGTCGCGATGGGCCCGATCATCGGTCCCGGCCTGAGGAAACTTCCGCTGAGCGTCGACCAGACATGGATCGCCGACTCCTCCGACGACACGACGGTCCTCGACCGCTGCTCCATCGACTCGCCCGCGGCGAGAGTGCTCGAGGCGCATCTGCAGCAGCGCCGCCGGACGGTCGCGGTGAGGCCGTCGGACTCCGACGTGGTCACACTGCAGGCGGCCACGGCGCTGGGCGTGGACTCGTACCTCGTCGACGGCAGGGCCCAGGACGCCGAGCGAGTCTGCGCAGAGCCCACGTTGGCCGCGACCATCGACCGGGTGACGGTGAACCGGGTGACGGCGTCGCCGACCGGGCGGTCGGAGATCCAGTACGACGACAAGCACGCCGCCGTCGCCGTCCCCGACCGCCGGGGTCGCACTTACGCACTGCCGTACGGCTTCGACGATCCCGGCGACTACTTCGACGTCACCACCAGGCAGACGGTTCCGCTGCAGGCCGCTGGTGAGACCGAGATCGACGGCCGCAGGGTGGTCCGGCTGCGCGCGGTGATCCCCGACACCGACCTGGGCGCGCTGGGAACCGATCCGCGCGGAGTGATCACCCGCCCGGCCTCGTGGTTCGGCACCTTCCCCGGAGTGGCGCCGAGCCGACGACTGACCGCCAGCCTCCATCACCGCGCCACCCGGGACCTGTTCGTCGACACGGCGACCGGCGTGGTGGTGGACGAGCGGATCGAGATCGAGGAGGAGTACCGGTTCGCACCGGGCGAAGCCGGGTCGAATCCGGCGCTGACGGGATTTCGCCTGCCCAATCTGAGCACCGTCCTCACCGGTGATCGGCACAGCCGAATCGACGGGGCCGACGCCGCCCGGCACCGCGCCCGCCCGGTGACTCTGGTGACGCGGACCCTGCCCGTCGCACTCGGCGCCGTGGGCGTGCTGGCGCTGATCGGCGGAGCGGTGTACGTCTACCGCACCGGCGTGCGGAACGGGCGGGAAGACGACGGCGTCAGGAAGCGGTGAGCCAGACGCCGGTCGCGGCCACCGCGCAGGCCGCCGCCCCGGCGGCGACGGCGACGAGCCCGGCCACCGAATCGACCGCGGTCAGGATCACCGACACCTCCACCACGAGGACTACGAGCGCCGGGATCGCACCCCGCGCGCGGTCGCGAGCGATCGCGGTCAACAGCATCAGCTGCAGCACCGCGAGCAGGGCTCCGGTGAGCGCGAACAACCACATCAACCCCGCCACCGGCCGGTAGTCGTCGGAGATCACCACGGGCACCAATCCGCCGCCGACGGCGGCGATCAGGGTGGTGACCAGACCCGTCAGCGCGAGGACGCCGACCGCGCCGCGGAGAGCGGCGGCCGAACGCACCGGGTCGGCCAGCCTCGGGTACACCACCACGCCGATGGCCTGCGGCAGCCAGAACGCCGCCTTGGTGGCGACGGCGCCGAGCGCGTAGACGCCCGCGTCCGCGGCGGTCAGCACCGATCGGGACAGCAGCAGATCCACCGACACCGCGACGATCATCACGAACTGCACGCCCGACGCGGCGACCACCGCCGACAGCGTGAGCCGCGACCCGGGAACTGCCGCGCCTCGGGAGCGTCCGGCCGGACCGATCGCGGCTGCGGCGACCGCGGCCACCAGCGCCGCCGCGACGGCCGTTCCCAGCGTCCCCGCCGCGAGCGCGCCGGCCGCGTCCGCCCCCGCGTACACCGCGCCCACCACGGGCGCCGACCGCAGGAGCCCGACGCCGGCGAGCACCGCCCCGAGCAACCGGAACCGCCCCGCCCCCTGAAGCAGCCCCTGGCCGCCCGAGACCACCGCGAGCGGTGCGGCACCGGCGAGCGCTGCCGCGGTGGGTCCGAGATCGGTGTGCGCGATCCTCATCATCGCGGCCACCGCGAGCACCGACACCAGGGCGACGACGCCGAAGACCACGCCGATCAGCCTCCACAGCCGACGCGACGGCGTTCCCCGCACCACCTCGCGCGCCACCACCGCCTGCAGAGCCAGCGCCGGCACCGAGGCGATGAGCATGGCCGCGTTGAGAACCGAGAACTCGCCGAAGGCGTCCGGCCCCAGCACACGGCTCGCCGGAACCTGCACCACGTACGCCAGCAGATTGGCCAGGAGAGAACCCGCGGTGACCCAGCCGACCGACCGCACGGTGGACCCGCGGCGGGGCGTGGCGGCGTCGACCATGCTGACCAGTGTGCCCGGCCGCTGCGCGATAGACTGCATCGGCAGTATCCGTAGCTGATCGAGACGAGCGCTAAGAGTCGATGTACGACACCGAACCATTCAACGAGCCCGACCCCTCCGATGTCGGGTCCCGCATCGACCCGGTACTGGCCCGCAGTTGGCTCCTGGTGAACGGGGCGCAGTACGACCGGTTCGAGGCCGCGTCGCGCTCCCGCGCCGACATCGTCATCCTCGACATCGAGGACGCCGTCGCACCGAAGGACAAGGACTCCGCCCGCGACAACGTGGTCCGCTGGCTCGCCGACGGTCACTCCGACTGGGTTCGCATCAACGGCTTCGGGACCCCGTGGTGGGCGGCGGATCTCGCCGCGCTGGCCGGGACGTCCATCGGCGGGATCATGCTGGCGATGGTGGAATCGGTCGATCACGTGACCGAGACGGCCCAGCGTGTCCCGGGCGTGCCGATCGTCGCGCTGGTCGAGACCGCCCGGGGCCTGGAACGGATCAACGAGATCGCCTCCGCCAAGGGCACCTTCCGCCTGGCGTTCGGCATCGGCGACTTCCGCCGCGACACCGGTTTCGGTGAGCAGCCGACCACGCTGGCCTATGCGCGGTCGCGGTTCACCATCGCGGCCAAGGCCGCCAACCTGCCGTCGGCCATCGACGGCCCGACCGTCGGTTCCAGCGCCCTGAAGCTGTCGGAGGCGACGGCCGTCAGCGCGGAGTTCGGGATGACCGGCAAGATCTGCCTCACCCCCGACCAGTGCGCGTCGGTCAACGAGGGGCTGTCGCCGTCACACGATGAGATCAAGTGGGCGCGTGAGTTCTTCACCGAGTTCGAGGCGGACGGCGGCGAGATCCGCAACGGCTCCGACCTGCCTCGGATCGCCCGTGCCACCAAGATTCTGGAACTGGCCCGCGCATACGAGATCGTCCCGAGCGACTACGGGATCAACGACCACATGCCCGCACCGACCGACACGTACCACTTCTGATCCGACGGCAGTGCGGTGACCGCCACCTCCACGCGCACGACCGGGGCGGCGGTCTACGCGGTCAGCGCTCTGCTCACCGCCCTGATCTGCGCGCCCCTGGTCGGGAACCACCTGCTCTACCGGGACGCGGTCGCGACTCCGCAGTCGGCGCTGACGGCCGCCGCGCTCGGCATCGACGGCACGGCGCCGCGAGCGGTCCCGCAGGACGCGCTGCTCGCCCTCGGCTCGCGTCTCGTGGACGGCGGCCTCCTGGTGGCCGGCCTGACGATCCTGGCCGTCTTCGCGGCCGGAGTGGGCTATGGGCGGCTGGCCCGCAGGCTCGTCCCGCGCGCCGCCACCGCCGGTGCGGTGGCCGCCGCCGTCGTCGGGATCTGGAATCCCTACGTGGCAGAGCGCCTGCTGCAAGGGCATTGGAGTCTGCTGGCCGGCTACGCCGCCCTCGGGTGGACGGTGTGCGCGGTGCTCGACCTGGCCGACGGCCGGCGGTCGTGGCGCCAATGGGCCGGTCTCGCCGGGATATTCGCGGCAGCCGGCCTGACGCCCACCGGTTCGCTTCTGGCCGGGATCGTGGCGGTGGCCACCGCGGCGGCGGTGCGGCTGCCGATCCGGACGGCGGGACTCGCCGCGGGATGCTGGCTCATCACCGCTTCTCCCTGGCTGGTGGCCTCCGCGGTCGCGTCGGACGTCGGGTCATCCGGCGGCGCCGCGGTGTTCGCGCTGCGTGCCGAGCCGGGGCTCGGGCTGCTCGGCACCGCCCTCGGGCTCGGCGGCATCTGGAACGCCGACGCCGTCCCCGCCAGCCGCACCACCCCCTGGGCCCTGGTCGCGACACTGATGCTGCTGGCGGTGGTGGCGGTCGGCACCGGCGCCCTGGTCCGGATGCGCCGGGAACTGAGCCCCGCGGTCGCCGGGCAGGCACTCCTGGCGGCGGTCGCGATCGCGGCGGTGGTGGTCGCTGCGACACCGCCCGGACTGGCGGTGATGGACGTCCTATTGGCGCATGTGCCCGGTGCCGGGCTGCTGCGCGACACGCAGAAATACCTCGCGCTCGCCGTCCCGTTCGTCGCGGTCGCGGCGGCGGCCGCCGTGACCGCACTGCGCGCACTCGTACCGGCCGGCTTCGCCGCAGCGGCGGTGATCGCACTGATCGTGGCACCGCTCCCCGACCTCGCCTGGGGTGTGGGCGGCAAGATCCGGCCGGTGATCTACCCCGACGACTACGCCCGGGTGACGGCGCTCGTCGGCCACGACACGGACGGCGCCCGCGGCTCAGTGGCCCTGTGGCCCGGCGACGCCGTGCGACGGCTGTCGTGGGCCCGGGGGCCGTCGCTGTCTCCGCTCCCGCGCATGCTGGACGCACCGGTGATCGGTTCGGGCGAATTGACCGTGGACGGGACGACGGTGGACTCCCCCACCGGCCGGACGGCGCAGGTCCTCGACGTTCTCCGAGACGGAGGCGACCCGCAGCGGTTGGCACGGCTCGGCGTCGGCTGGGTGGTGGCCGAGGAGTCGGACCCGCCCGCCCGGCTGGCCGCAACCGCTCCGGCCTACTCTGGCGAGCATCTGACCGTGTACCGGATTCCCGGTGCCGTGGCCGCGCCCGTTCCGGCGACCGCCGCGCGGGCGGCGGCATTCGCGGCCCTGGACCTCTGGATCTGTTCGGTGGCCGCCGGTCTCGCCGCGGCCGTCGTCCGTCGAAGGGCCCCGGAGACCGAGGAAGACGAAGCGGCTCAACGGAAGTGACGCGGCGAGCACGCCGCAGAAACACGCCAGTGCGCCACCCTCGCGTTCGTATCGAGCGCGGGGGTCGCGCACTGGCGTCGGTGCACCCGGTCCGGCACGTCGCTGAAGCACCCCTCGGTCAGTCGGCGGAAATCCTCCGTGTCCCAGCCGATGTCGCAGCTCCAGTTGTCGTGTCCGGCTAAACCGGTCCACCGGTATGTAACCGTATACTCTGAAGTAATATCGCGCAAGCGCGCTCGGTTACCATATGTGCCGAATACGACCACATCAGAGCGCATTTCTCATACACCGAGGGGGCGGCGATGGCCCAGCAGGCCAGGGCTGTGGAGACACGTCGTCAGATCGTGGTCGCCGCCGCGAATCTCTTCAGTCGCGTCGGCTACGAACGGGCGCGACTGAACGACATCGTCGGCGAATCCGGCCTCACCCGCGGCGCGATCTACTTCCACTTCCAGTCGAAGGACGACCTCGCGGCGATCGTCGTCGACGAATTCCAGGCCACCTCGATGAGGGCGGTCGGAACCATCGCGCAGACCGACACCTACGGCATGCGACAGCTCGTGATGCTGTGCCGGGAGATGGGCCGCCTGCTGGTGGACGACCCGGTGGTCCGCGCGGGCATCCGCCTCATCATCGAACTGCATTCCGGCGAGGCCCCGATCCCCGTGTACCTCGCGTGGATCGAAGCGATCAAGTACTTCGTCACGAAGGCCGTCGAAGACGGCGACGTGCCGCCGGACACCGACGCCGAGGAGGCCGCCGTATTCGTCACCGAGTCGTTCGTCGGCGCCCACGTCCTCTCCTACGCTGTGTCGGGCCACGACGATCTGCCCGCACGCATCGACCGGCTCGCCGACTACCTGGTGACGGCGCTGATGCCCGACGAACGCATCGCCGCGCGCTCCGATCTGCTCGGGGCACGCTGGACTCCGCCGACCGAACCCGGCGCCTGAGTCAGCCGCACACCTCGTCGAAGACCGCCGCGAACCCGTCCGCGGTTCCCGCCCAGGAGAACTGCTCTGCACGGTCCCGTGCGGCCTCCCCCAACGCGCGCCGCCGATCCGGGTCGGCCGCGAGGGCCGCGGCGGCCCGGGCGAGTTGGACGGCGTCGTCCACCAACACGCCGGTGACCCCGTCGACGATGGAGTCGGCCAGCCCCGCCGAACTGCGATAGCCGATCGTCGGAACCGCGTGCTGTGCGGCTTCGATCACCGCCAGCCCCCATCCCTCCTTCCGCGACGGCATCAGATGGACGTCGGCGGCGGCGAGCAACTCGTGCTTGCGCCGATCGCTCACGTGCCCGTGAAAGCTGACCTGGTCGACGACTCCCAGAGACTGCGCCTGCGCGCGCAGCCGGCCCGCCCACCATCCGTCCCCGACGACGTCCAGGTGCACGTCCGCGCCCGCGGCGGACAGCGTGGCCACCACCTCGAGCGCGTCCTCGATCTGCTTGTGCGGCACCAGCCTCGAGACGGCGATCAGGCGGAGACCGCCCGACCGCCCGGTCACATCGATACCGTTCGGCACCGGGTCGACTCCGCCGCGCACGACGGTGATGCGGTGCCGGTCCACACCGAGACCGGTGAGTTCGGCCGCGGATGGTTCGGAGACCGTGATGTAGCGGTTCCGGCGGTGGATCCGCGGCGCGATCCTCGACTCGATCCACCAACCCACCCGGGCCAGGACCGGCCCCGCCACCGGCCACTGCTCCCGATGACAGTGGTGGACCAGGACCACGGTCGGCGCGGGAGCGACGAGGCGCGCGAAGAAGGGAACGCCGTTCTGGGTGTCGACGACGACGTCGGGCCGATACCCGGCCAGCCGTCCCCGTCCCCAGCGGGCCGCGGCGACGGTGGCCAGAGCCCGCGGGTACACGGTGAGCCGACCGCCCGCGCGGACGATGCGCACCCCGTCGACCGTCTGCTTCCTCGCAGCACCGGGATAGTGGGCGGTGAGCAGGGTGACGCGCGAACCCCGGGCGGCGAACTCGGCGCCCACGCGTTCGAGGTAGCGTTCGCTGCCCCCGCCCTGGGGATGGCCGGTGTCACGCCAGCACAGCAGCAGGACATCGGTCGGGACGCTCATTCGTTCCAGCGTATGCGAACCTGGCTGCATGCCGCGTTCCCGGTTCCCCGCTCCCGCCGCCGCCTTCGGTCGGCACGCCACGATCCGTCGTTCGGTGCGGCTCCTCGACGCCTTCCGGTACGAGCAGTCCGACCCGGCCCGGTTCTATTCGGCGCTCGCACACGACACCGCCGTGATGATCGACTCTCTCCACCCCGGCCCGCTGCGGGGCGCCACCGTGCTCGACGTCGGGGGCGGGCCCGGGTTCTTCGCCGACGCCTTCCGCGATCGCGGTGCCGCCTATCTGTCGGTGGAACCGGACGCGGGAGAGATGGCGGCCGCCGGGATCGACCAACGGTCGGCGGTCCGCGCGCAGGGCGAGCATCTCCCGTTCCGGACCGGAAGCGTCGATGTCTGCTACTCGTCGAACGTCGCCGAGCACACTCGGACCCCGTGGGCGATGGCCGACGAGATGGTCCGGGTCACCCGGCCGGGCGGAACGATCGTCCTCAGCTACACCCTCTGGTGGGGTCCGTTCGGCGGCCACGAGATGGGACTGACTCACTACCTCGGCGGCCACCGCGCCGCGCGCTGGTACACGCGGCGCACCGGTCACCTGCCGAAGAACCTCTACGGAGTGTCGCTGTTTCCGATCACCGCTGCCGCGGGACTGCGCTGGGCACGATCCACAGCCGACGCCGAACTGCTGGCCGCCATTCCGCGCTATCTCCCCAGGTTCGCATGGCCAGTTGTGCACATCCCCGTGGTCCGCGAGGCGGCAGCGACCAACCTGGTCCTCGTGCTACGGAAAAACTGAGGTCAGGGGCGGTTTCGGGACACGCTTCCCACACCTGAATCCATCCACACTGTGGAAATTACATGTGTGTAATTCATGCACATTGTGGATGAAGGTTGTGGATAACTGTGGATAACTATCCCGAACAGGTGTTTGAGCACAATACGAAACGAGGCACGCCGCGTAACGCGGCGTGCCTCGCAGGCAGACGGACCGGTCTAGCGCGGCAACCGTCCCGCGCAGCGGAGCGGACCGCCGCGGCTGGTGCTCGACGAGATCATGTCGTCGCCCTGCAGAATCGTGCACGTGACCGGACCGCGCACCACGATCGCTGTCATCTCGACCTCGCGGTCGGGCACGACCGTCTTGGCCGACCACGGAGTCCCCGTCGCGGCGACCACCACCCGACCGCCGGAATCGCGATAGGCCAGAGCCACCACGTCGCCGTCTCCGGTGAGCTGATAGGTGACCGAGCCGGGCTCCACCCGCGGGGTGGTCCGGGTCGGCGTCGGCTTCGGCGACGAGATCGTCTCACTCTCCTCGCTGGTGGTCGTGACGGTGGTCGGCGTCGCCGAGGGCCGGTCGGTTCCCGAGTTCGGCGAACCCGACCGGAACACGAGGAAACCGACGGCCGCCAGGATGATCACCGCGAGGACGACGATCAACGACAGGACCACCGTGCGGCCGCGGCCCGAGGGCGAGGGGCTAGTCATGCCGACCACCGTATACCCGGTGCGAGAAGCCCCTCATTCTGCGGTGATGGCCTCGAGCGGGCGGGTGCGAGCGGCGGTCACCGCAGGCCACAGCGCTGCGATCACCCCGACCACCGCGGCTCCGACCAGCGTCCCGCCGATCAGCGCCCACGGGATCACCACGCCTTCCAGACCCCAGTACGCCAGCGTCCGCACCAGCGGGATGCCGATCGCGAGACCCAGCACGGTGCCCAGCAGCGCCCCGAACACCGCGATGTACGTCGACTCGAGGTAGATCGTGCGGCGCACCTGCGCCCGGCTCATGCCCACCGCACGCAGCATGCCGATCTCCTGTCTGCGCTCCACCACCGACAGCGCGAGCGTGTTCACGATGCCGAGCACCGCGATCACCAGTGACAGGGCCAGCAGCGCGTACAGCGTCGCCATCATCTGGTCGATCTGCGAGGAGATCGAGTTCTTGAACTGATCGCGATCCTGCACCTGGGCGGTGAGGTACTCAGCGGTGGCGTCCTCGAGTTGCTTACGCAGGTCGGCCGCCCTCACCCCGGGCTTCGCGGTCACCAGCACCGGGCCCGCGATCCGCTTCATCGCGACCGGCATGAGCTGCTCGTACGTCGGCCAGCCCACCATCGACGACGCGATCGCCTGGTTGTCCTCGAAGATCCCCGTCACCTCGGTGGCGACCTCGTCGCCGGTACCGCTGGTGAAGGTGACCGTCTGCCCCAGTTTCCAACCGTTGTCGCGCGCTTGCGAGGAACTGATGAGGAGCCCGTCGTCCGGCAGATCCAGGCTGCCCTCGAGCACGTTGATGGACGCGACGTCACCGATCGAACCACCGTACGGGGAGGTCACGTAGGTGTCCTTCCCGTCGTAGCGGGCCTCGCCGTATGCCTGCGCGACCACCTTGTCCGCTCCCGGAGCCTCCTTGACCGCGTCCACCACCGAGAGCGGCAGCGGCATGTTGTTGGTGCCGGTGACGATGAAGTCGGCGCGGATGCCCTTGTCGACCGACGAGTCGACGGTGCCCTTGAACGACCATCCGAGAGTGCCGATCACCACCACGAGCATCAGGCCGAGGGTGAGTGCGAACGCGGTGGCCGCGGTACGCCGGGGGTTGCGGACCGCGTTGGTCCTGGCCAGTTTGCCGACGGTGCCGAAGGGCTTCTGGAAGAGGGCGCCGAACGCGCCCACGACGGGCTGGGAGATGGCGGGTGCCCCCAGCACCACGGCGATCACCGCAAGGAGCGCCCCGATTCCGACGATGGTGGCCGAGCCGGCCCCCTCCCCGAGTCCGCCGATCACCAGCGCGATGACGCCGAGGACACCGAAGACGGCCGCCAGCAGGGTCCGGACGCGGAGCGAGCCGGCGCCGGGTTCCACGGTGCTCTCGCGCATGGCCTCCACCGGCGGGATGCGCGAGGCTCGGCGTGCCGGAATCCATGCGCTGAGCAGGGTGACGACGACTCCGACGAACACCGCGGAGATGATCGCGGCCGCGCCGACCTGGATGCCGTTGGACGGCAGGCCCTGCGATTGGGTGTACGCGAGCAGGCCTGCGGCGATCGCGACACCCAGCGCCAGACCGATCAGCCCGCCGATGACGCCGACGATCAGCGCTTCGAGCAGCACCGACCGGGAGACGTTCTCCCGGCTCGCGCCGATCGCGCGCAGCAGCGCGAGCTCACGGTTCCGCTGGGCGACGATCATCGAGAAGGTGTTGTAGATGATGAAGGTGCCGACCAGCAGGCCGATCGCGGCGAAAGCCAGCAGGATGGCCCGGAAGATCGTCAGGAACTGCTGGATGCTCTCCTTCTGGTCCTCGCGCACCTGTTCGCCGGTGCGGACCTTGTACAGCTGATCGAAGTCGGTCTTCCCCGATCGGGCGACCACGTCGGCCAGATGGGCGTGGACGGCGTCGCGCAGTTGGTCGTCGGACACCCCGGGACGGGCCGCGAGGTCGACGGTCGAGACGTACTTGCCATCCGAGAACAGCTTGGCGGCGGTCGCCTGGTCGAAGAGCACCCCGACATAACCGCCGGTGGACGACGGCATGTCGGTGAGACCGACCACGGTGACGTCCATCGGCGGGGCCAGCCCGGCTCCGACGACCACCTTCGTCCGGCTCCCGACCTTGAGCCCGCCCTTGTCGGCGGCCTGGGAGTTGACCGCGATCTCATCGGACTTCTCCGGTGCGCGGCCTTCGCTGAACTTCATGTCCTCGCCGACCGCCTCGTCGGGCGGGAGGTAGCTCATGCCGACGCTCGGCGCTCCGCCGGTCTGGACGGCCCGGCCGGACGAATCGGCGAGCGTCACCGGCCCGGAGTTCGAGGCGGCCACCCGTTCGATTCCGAGCTTCTGCTCGTTCTTCTTCAGATCGTCGACGATCGTCACGGGCACGCCGGGTGCTTCGTTGCCCGCCGCGGTGATCTCGACCGCGACTCCCTGCGCGACGTTGTCGAAGATCGAGTTGAAAGCGGTGGCCACGGTCGAGGTGAAGATGACCGCGCCCGCGACGAAGCTGGTGCCCAGCACCACCGAGAACACCGTCAGGATCAACCTGATCTTGTGAGACGCAAGGCTTCTCAGAGAAACCTTGCGCATGACGTTGGCAGCCATCGGTTCAGTTCACCTCGCCGGATCCGGCGGGACGCGTCGACTGCCCGTGGTCGTCCTGTCCCGGTGCCGAGTCGTCGAGATTGCGCATCACCTCGAAGACGTCGTCGGCGGACGGGCGCTGCAGTTCCCGGACGATCTGGCCGTCGGCCAGGAAGACGACGCGGTCGGCGTACGACGCCGCGCGCGGATCGTGGGTCACGATCACCACGGTCTGGTTGAACTCGTCGGTCGCGGCGCGCAGGATGGCGAGCACTTCACCGGACGAGCGGGAGTCGAGGTTGCCGGTGGGTTCGTCGCCGAAGATGATGTCCGGACGTCCGACGAGTGCGCGGGCGCAGGCCACGCGCTGCTGCTGGCCGCCGGAGAGTTCACTGGGACGGTGGTTCAGTCGCGGCCGGATGCCGAGGCGGTCGATCACCGTGTCGAACCACGGGCGGTCGACCTCGCGGCCGGCGATCCCCTGCGGCAGGGTGATGTTCTCCTCGGCCGTCAGCGTCGGCACCAGGTTGAACGCCTGGAAGACGAATCCGATGCGGTCGCGCCGCAACTTGGTCATCTCCTTGTCGGACAGACCGGCCAGACCGACGTCACCGATGTGCACCTCGCCCTCGGTGACCGTGTCGAGTCCGGCCAGGCAGTGCATCAGGGTCGACTTGCCGGAGCCCGACGGCCCCATGATCGCGGTGAACTCTCCCGCACGGAATCCGATCGACACGCCCCGAAGCGCGTGCACGGCGGTGTCGCCGCTGCCGTACGTCTTCACCACGTCGTCCGCACGCGCCGCGATCATTGCATGCTTGCCTGCCGGTGCTGTTTCTGTCATGCAGACAAAGGTGTCAGAATTGCGCCGCCCGCGCATCAGGGACCACCCGGAATCACCGCCTCGCCCGACGATTCGCCGCGCGATCCGGACCTATCGGGCTTCGGCCTGCCGGGTTCCGGCGTAGTAGCGGCGCAGGAACTCGTCGCGGTACTCGACGTAGTCGCCTTCGTCGATCGCGCGCCGGGCGCGATCGACCAGGGTGATCGTGAACGAGAGGTTGTGCAGGGTCGCGAGCGTGGACGCCAGACCTTCCTTCGCCTTGAACAGATGGTGCAGGTAGGCACGGGTGTACTGCGTCGAGTAGTTGTCCAGCTCTTCATCGAGGGACCGGAAGTCGTTGCGGTACTTGGCATTCGTGATGTTGTACCGGCCGTCGAACGAGTAGATCGCACCGTTGCGCGCCACCCGGGTCGGCGAGACGCAGTCGAAGGTGTCGGCGCCGTTCTCGATGGCGGTGAAGATGTCGTCCGGCTCGCTGATCCCGAGCAGATGCCGCGGGGCGTCGTCCGGGAGCTCGTCGGTGACCCATCCGACGATGGTGCCGAGATTGGCCTTCTCCAGCGCGCCGCCGATGCCGTAACCGCCGAAACCCTTGCCGCCGTTCTCACGATCGATGCGGCTCAGCTCGACGAGGTCGCGAGTCGCCTTCCGCCGCAGGTCCTCGTACTGCGCCCCCTGCACCACACCCCACAGCGCCTGCTGCGGACGATGCGAGCGCTCGACGGAGAGCCGGTTGTGTTCGGCGAGGCACCGAATGGCCCACTGCCGAGTGCGTTCGAGTGACCGCTCCTGGTACCCGCGCGTATTCATCAGCGTGGTGAGCTCGTCGAAGGCGAAGATGATGTCGGCGCCGAGCCGGTGCTGGATCTGCATCGACACCGCGGGGGTGAACCGGTGCATCGACCCGTCGAGGTGCGATTTGAAGGTGACTCCGTCGTCGTCGACGTTGGCCAGCCGCTCCTTGCCGTCGGCGATCTTGTGGTCGTCCTGCTCGCCGACCAGGTCCATCGCGATGACCTTCTTGAAGCCCGCGCCCAGCGACATCACCTGGAAGCCGCCGCTGTCGGTGTACGTGGGTCCGGGCCAGTTCATGAACCGGCCGAGACCGCCGGCCTGATCGACGATCTCCGGCCCCGGCTGCAGATAGAGGTGATAGGCGTTGGCGAGCACGGCCTGCGCGCCGAGCGCGGCGACCGACTCCGGCAGGACCGTCTTGACGGTGGCCTTGGTTCCCACCGGGATGAAGGCAGGGGTCTGGATCTCGCCGTGCGGTGTGGTGATGGTCCCGGTGCGCCCGGTGGTGCCTTCGAGGCGGGTTCGCGGAGCGAAGTGGCTGGTGGTCACGCAGGCCATCATCCCAGCCGTGCGCTCGGCCGCTCAAATTCGTTAGCGTTGTGCCCATGACTCGCACGATGAAACTGGCCGCGACCGCACTCCTCGGCTGTTCGATCGCCCTGGCCGCCACCGCCTGCGGTTCGGAGAACGAGGCGTCGTCCGGCGCCGACAAGTCCGGGGCCTCCGCGGTCACCGGTTCCAGCGACACCAGCGTCCCGGTGGTCGGCGGACCGAAGCCCCAGAGCACCGCCGCCACGGACGAGAGCACCGGCGAGGCGACGTCGTCGTCCGGGGACAAGACCTGCGGCCCCACCAAGGGGCCCGACGGCGCCCTCCAGATCCACATCGTCGCGGGCGACCTGTCGTGCTCGTCCGCCAAGGACATCGCGAAGCAGTACGGACCCCTGATCGCGACCGGCGCACCGCAGACCGTGTCGGGCTGGGACTGCGGACCGTCGACGACCGTCGGCGAACTCGCCCGCTGCACCAAGGGCGGCCAGGCCTTCGCGCTGATGCCCAACTGAGGCTCGCAGGCCAACACGCGCAGTCGAGCGCGCAGTAGACCGCTCAGTAAACGCGACATTCGGCGACAGAACCCCCGTCCGGGACGGGGGTTCTGTCGCCGAATGTCGCGTTTGTGTGTGGTGACGCGGTGCGACGCTCAGCCGAGCGCCTGCACCACTCGTTCGAGGGCGGCGACCCGGCTGCCCTTGACCAGCACAGCGTCGCCGCTGCGGAGTCCGCTCAGTGCGTCGACGGCGCCTTCGATGCCCGAGACATGCGCCACGCCGTCGCCGTAGGCGGGCTCGTCCACCGCGATCACCGTCACGCCCAGTTCACGGGCCTGCTCGGCGACGGCGCGGTGGGCGGCGTCGCTGTCGTCTCCGAGTTCAGCCATCGTGCCGAGCACCGCGAACCGGCGTCCGGCCTCGACGCGGGCCAGTGCCGACAGGCCCGCCGCCATCGACGTCGGGTTGGCGTTGTAGGCGTCGTTGATGACGACGACTCCCGCGGCCGTGGTGCTCATCTCCATCCGCAGTCCGGACAGACCCGCGCGCAGCAGACCGTCGGCGATCCGCTCGACCGACACCCCCACGCCGCCGCCGGCAGCGGCCGCGGCCAGGGCGTTGCCGACCTGGTGCTCGCCGCGTGCCCCGAGCCGCACCGGCACGCTGCCCCACGGGCTGTGCAGAGTGAAGGCCGCACGCAACTGGTCGTCGAGCACGATGTCGGTGGCGCGCACGTCCGCGGCGGGATCGACACCGTAGGTCACGACCCGCGCGCTGGTCCGCGACGCCATCGCCGCGACCACCGGGTGGTCGGCATTGAGAACGGCGAGCCCGTCGGCAGGCAGAGCCTCGACGAGTTCACCCTTCGCCCGTGCCACATCCTCGATGCTGCCGAACATCTCCAGATGCACCGCCTCGACGCGGGTGAGCACTCCGACCGTCGGGGAGGCGATGGAGCACAGCTGTGCGATGTGACCGACACCGCGCGCGCCCATCTCCAGGACGACGGCCTCGGTGTCGTCGGGTGCGCCGAGCAGGGTCAGCGGCAGCCCGAGTTCGTTGTTGAACGACTTCTCGCTCGCGGCGGTGCGGAAGGTGGTCGACAGCACGCCGGCGAGCAGGTCCTTGGTCGACGTCTTGCCGACCGAGCCGGTGACGCCGACGACGCTGCCGGTGAGTCCGGCGCGGACGAAGCGACCGAGATCGGCGAGCGCCTCGGCGGTGTCCGCGACCTGGACGGCCGTCGCGGCGAGGGCCGGATCCGGCGTCCGATCGGTCAGGTACACGGGAGCGCCGGCCTGCACCGCCGCCGGGATGTAGTCGTGGCCGTCACGCGCGGCGACGATCGGCACGAACAGCTGACCGGGCCGCGCGGACCGCGAGTCGATGCTCGCGGAATCGACCGTCACATCCGGTCCGTGAAGGGTGCCGCCGGTCGCGGCGGCGATCTGACTGGCGAGGAGATGCACGACAGACCACGGTACAAGCAAGCACGTATGGTTGCATCCATGAGCACCCCCCTCATCCGCCTGGTCGTCCTCTACGGCGGAGTGTCCGCCGAACACGACGTCTCCCGTGTGAGCGCCGCCCATGTACTGGCCGCCGCGGATCGCTCCAAGTACCGCCTGATCCCGGTCGGCATCGACAAGCGCGGCGGATGGCACCGCAACGACGCCGCGGCCGAAGCCCTGGCCGCCGGCGCGGAACTGCCGAACAGTCTCGACGTCGAAGGCCCCGAGGTGAATCCGCTTCAGGTGCTGGCCGGCCGTCCCGAAGACCTCACCGTGGTGTTCCCGCTGCTGCACGGGCCGCACGGCGAGGACGGCACCGTGCAGGGCATGCTCGAGCTGTTCAAGCTGCCGTACATCGGCTGCGGAGTGCTGGCATCGGCGGTCTGCATGGACAAGGCGATGGCGAAGGAGATCGCCGCTCGCGCGGGCATCCCGCAGTGCAAGTGGATCACCTTCCGCGACGGTGTGGACGACGCCCGCCAGGTGCTGGCCGACGCGACCGAGCAACTCGGTCTGCCGGTGTTCGTGAAGCCGGCGAACATGGGCTCGTCCGTCGGCGTCAGCCGCGCCGACTCGATCGAGGAACTCGACGCGGCGATCAACCACGCCCTCCGCTACGACGACGTGGTCGTCATCGAGGAGACGGTGACCGGCCGCGAGGTCGAGGTGGCCGTCCTCGGCAACGCCGCCCCCGACGCGTCCCTCCCCGGAGAGATCAAGCCCGGCAGTGACTTCTACGACTACGAGGACAAGTACGTCACCGGCGCCGCCGAGCTGATGATTCCCGCACCGCTGTCGGACGAGGCGATCGCGCAGGTGCGCGAGTTGGCCGCCGACGCCTTCGTGGCGCTGCGCTGCGCAGGCCTGGCGCGCGTCGACTTCTTCTACGAGGAGGACGGTCGCGGCTGGCTCCTCAACGAGGTCAACACGATTCCCGGTTTCACCCCCGCATCGATGTACCCCAAGATGTGGGAGGCCACCGGGATCACCTATCCCGACCTGATCGACCGCCTCGTGACGCTGGCACTCGAAGTGCATCGCCGACGGAGCTCGTTCTCCACCGAGCACTGAGCGTCATCGGTCGGTGCCGATCACCTCACCGGTGGCGGCGTCGACGACCACTTCGGTGTCGTCGCCGGCTGTGCCGACGTTGATCTCGTACACCAGGCGGCCGTTCTCGCGATGGAGCTTCCACTCGGACACCGGTCCGGCGACTCGCGCCTGCGCGGCCCTCATGGCGCGATCGGGTTCGACGGTGACTTCACCCGCCTCGAACCGCTCCGCGCCGGCGTGCGCTGCGTCGTCGCCGTGGAGATCGTCGGTCGTCTTCGCGACCACGCCGCCGTTCGCGGCGTCGATCGTGATGTCGGATTCCTGTGTGGCGGAGGCCAGCTCGATCTCGTACACGGTCCGGCCGTGCTCGGTCTCGAGCTTGACCGCGGTGGGCGACCCGGTGAACTGCGCGCCGGCGGTCCGCAGTGCGTCGCGCCAGGAGACGGCGGGCGCAGTCGCGGCGAGATCGACACCGCTTCGCGACGGCGCGGCCGACGCCGCCGGCGACTGCGACCCGGCGGTCCGGGTGATCGTCTCGGTCTTCGTCTCCGGCGTCGCGTCGTCGGTTCCGCACCCGGCGAGCAGACCTGCGCCCGCGGCCAGTACCGCGGCGGCCGAGAGTCTGACGTTCAGCGCATGTGTGTTCAAGGCGTGTCCTCCCAGAAGAGAAGTCTCGTCACGTGACTCACACCGTACGGACATTCTCCGGGCCGGACATTGGAAAAGGCCCCTGACCTGCTCTGCAGATCAGGGGCCCTCGGCGGTGGCGGAGGGATTTGAACCCCCGGTGCGGGGTTACCGCACACGACATTTCGAGTGTCGCACCTTCGGCCGCTCGGACACGCCACCGCGAAGAACTGTACCGCAGCCCGTCACCAGCACGAAATCGGCAGGTCAGACCCAGTTTCTCGACGATTCAGTGTCCGGAGCGCTTGTTGACGAGATCGTCGAATTTCTCCTTGGCCGTCTCGACCGCGCCGGTGACCTGCTCGCTGTTCGCGATCTCGGCCAGCTTTCCCTTCGCCGTCTCCACCGCGCTCACGACGTGCTCGTTGCTCGCGATCTCGGACAGCTTGTCCTTGGCCGTCTCCACGGCGCCGGCGACGTGCTCGTTGGCGGCGAACTCGGTCAACGCGGACTTCGCGTTCTCCACGGCACCGGCGACCTGCTCGCTGTTGGCGAATTCGTCGACCTTGCGCACCACCGTGTCGACGACCTCGGTGATCTTGTCGATGGGATCGGACATCTCATTCCCCTTCTCGCGATGTCTGCGCGGGCTGCGCCCACCTCCTCAATCTGCCACAGGCGCACGCGCGCGGCGAGAGCCCGGAAGCGAATTCAGGGATAGTTCAGGGCTGACCCCGACGGCCGGCGAAGAAGTCGCGGACCAGCGCGGCGCACTCGTCCTCACGGACCCCGCCGAGCACCTCCGGGCGGTGCAGCTGCCGCTCATCGCGCAGCACGTCCCAGAGTGACCCGACGGCGCCGGTCTTCGGCTCCCAGGCACCGAAGATCAGCCGCGAGACGCGCGACAGTCCGATCGCGCCGGCGCACATCGTGCACGGCTCCACGGTGACGACCAGGGTGCAGCCCGACAGCCGCCATCCGTCGCCGTGGCGGGCGGCGGCCGCCCGCAGCGCCAGGATCTCGGCATGAGCGGTCGGATCGCCATCGGCTTCGCGGCGGTTGGCGGCACGGGCCAGCTCGCTCCTGTCCGGCCCGAAGACGACTGCCCCGATCGGGACGTCGCGGGAGTCCGCATCCCGTGCCGCTTCGAGTGCGACGGACATCAGGGCCGCCGCGTCCCGGTCCACCGCTCCCCGATCCGGTCGCGGGCTGGGGTCCACCGGCATGGACCCGGTCAGCGACCGAGCTTGTCGAGTTCCGCGGCGAGCTCGTCGGCGAAGCCGAGGCGCGCGGCGATCATGCCGATCTGCTCGTCGGCGTACAGATCGGTGTCACCGACGATGATGCTGAGCACGGCGTCCGGCAGACCGAGGTCGGCCAGGATCGAGAGGTCGCCCTCCTCCCACGGATCCACGTCGTCGAGCTCGTCGGGATCGATGTCGGGGATGTCGACGTGCAGCGCGTCGAGGGCGTCGGCGGCGATGTCGTACTCCACCGCGGCGGTGGCGTCCGAGAGGAGCACGTGGGCTCCGGCGGGAGCCGGCCGGACGATGAGGAAGAACTCGTCGTCCACGTCCAGGAGGCCGAACACGGCTCCGGTGGCCCGCAGCTCCCGCAGCTGCAGTTCGGCGTCGTCGAGACTGTCGAGAGCGGACGGCTTCAGCGTCGTGAGCTTCCACCCCGACTCCTCGCGGACGACCGCGACAGCGAATCCTTCGACCTCGTCGTATTCGCTCTGCGCACCGGGCTTCGCCATGACCGCCACCGTAGTCGGTTTTCGGGACTCTCCCAAGTCGAACCGACCCCGATGTGCCACGCTGGAACCGTGTCTGCTGCACCGTCTCGCCCCGTCTGCATCCTCGGTCTCGGCCTCATCGGCGGGTCCCTGCTCCGCCGCCTCTCCGACACGGGCGGTCCCGCGTTCGGCTACAACCGCTCGGCGGGCACCGTCGAGGCCGCGGCGGCCGACGGCTACGACGCCTCCACGGACCTGTCCGCGGTCCTCGAGCGCGCCCGGAACGACGACGCGATCGTCGTTCTGGCGACTCCCTTCACCGCACTCGAACCGATGATCACCGCGGTCCGGGAGCTGGCGCCGGACTGTCTTCTCACCGATGTGGTGAGCGTGAAGGAGCAGGTCTCCGACCTCGTCCGACGGCTCCATCCGCGAGCCCGGTACGTCGGCGGGCATCCGATGACAGGCACCACCGAGTCGGGTTGGCCGGCCACCGATCCGGGGCTCTTCGAGGGGGCGATGTGGATGGTCGCGACGCACGACGACACCGTCGCCGACGACTGGCTCGACGTCGCGGGGATCGCCCTGGCCGCAGGCTCGTACGTGGTACCCGCCGCGGACGACGCGCACGACCGCGCGGCGGCGGCGATCTCCCACAACCCGCATCTGACCGCCGCGGTGACCGCCACGGTCGGCGCGGGTGAGAGCGACCTCGCGCTCCGGCTGGCCGCAGGCAGCTTCCGGGACGGCACTCGGGTGGCGGGTACCGCCCCCGACCTGCAGCGGGCGATGCTCGAAGCCAACTCGGTGGCCCTGCTCAACACGCTGAGCGAGACGATCGACCGGTTGATCACCGCGCGCGACGCACTGCGCGAGCACGGCGACGTCGCGGTGATCGTCGACGACGGCCACCGCGCGCGGCGCAAGTACGAGCGGATCGCCGGATCGCCGCCGGAGCCGATCACCGGCGTCCGGATCGGCGATGCCCGGTGGCAGGAGGAACTGCGCAGGCAGGCCCACCTGGCCCGGGTGTGGATGGGCTGAGCGGCCCGGATCAGATCAGCGTCGCGATACCCGCGTAGTCGCGCACGATGCCTGCGTCGTCGACCGTCAGATCGCGACGTCCCTTGGGACCGATCACCGTGACGCGGCCTTCCGGGCCGCCGACGTAGCTCTTCTGCACCGAGTCGATCTCACAGTCGGGCAGCCGGAGCCTGACGACCGGGACGTCGTCGCGGCGGACGCCGTCGGCGATCCCGAAGCGCCGGATCGGCAGTCCCTTGAAGAAGGGCGAGAGCTCCAAGTCGATCATCTCGGCCCCGTCGAAGTCACTGCGCACGGTGCTGGTCGGCGATTGGACCATCCAGCGACCGTCCATGTCACGGCTGATGTCGAGCGAGCTCTCGCCGCCGGCGCGCAGCAGGCGCACCGACAGCCGCCGCGTCACCCCGCTGTCGTTGGTGACGAGTTCGTACGACGCGGAGTAGGCCTCGGTGGTGTCGGTGGCGGCGGCCACGATGCGGCCGTACGCGCGGACCCGGGCACCGCTCAGATTCAGCCGCACCTGCTCGAACCGATCGCCGTCGGCGCTACGCCAGGTCAGCATCGCTTTCACGCCGGCATCGGCGGACGACGCGTCGAAGGAAGTCATTCTCTAACGGTAGCGTCATCCCTCGTATCGACAGGTGAGCATGCCCGAAGACTGCGCGTCCTGCGTCGTCTGACGGTCGACCACCTTGCCGTCGACCGTGATGCTGCACGATGCCGGATCGGTGTCCGAGAGGATCACGCTGACCCGCAGCAGCGCGTTCTGGCTGCCGCGCACGGTGTGCCGCCACGTGCCGCCGGCGTTGCGTTCGATCTTCACCGACGTGTCGTCGACGTACAGGATGGTCGCGCGCCCGGAGTCGACCTGGTACTCCACCGTCGCGGCGCCGGAGTGGACCGGCGGCTGTGCGCTGTCGGGATCGCGCGGCACCGACTGTTCGGGTTGGTCGGGCAGGCCCTGCAGATAGGGATCGTCGGTCGACTGCGCGGCGGGCGGATCGGCTCGCCGCACCGGCTCGTCGTCGCCGGTCGGAAACATCCGGAAGGCGAGCGCCAGGCACAGCACCCCGACGGCGACGACGGCGACGCCGACGGCGAGACCGCGACGTCGATCCGGAGGTGGCGGCGGTGCGGGCGCGGGTGGGGTGGGATCGGGCGGCGCGGCTGCGGGCGGCGGCCCGGCGAGAGCACGTTCCCGGTCGTCGTAGGTGAACAACGGAGTGCCGTGCTCGCTGTAGCCGAGCGGTGGGTACGACTGCCCGGGAGCCAGCGGCGGCCGGTATCCCGGCGCCGGCTGCGATGACCGGTCCACGGCGGCTCCTCCCGACGACGTCCTCCCTTCGATGGTGCCAGAGGCGACGGCCCGGGCACGCCGACGGCCCGGATCCCCGATCGGGAATCCGGGCGGTCGCGGCCGGATCGGTCAGGCCTTGACGTCGGACGGATGCGTCGCCAGCGGAGTCACCGTGATGTCCATGTACGGGAACAGCGGCAGCCCCGACAGGATCTCGTGCAACTCGTCGTTCGACTCGACGTCGAAGATCGAGTAATTGGAGTACTCGCCGACGATGCGCCAGATCTGCGGCCACTTGCCCGACCGCTGAAGCTCCTGCGAGTACGCCTTCTCCCGCGCGACGGTCTCCTCACGGACCGTCAGGTCCATGTCGTGCGGAATCCGCACATCCATCCGGACGTGGAACAGCATCGGCTCAGCCCTCCACCGGATCGAGCACGAAGCCGTAATCGATCGTGTAGCCGCCGTGACCGTCCGGCTTCGGGTCGAGAATCAGTTCCGGCTTCACGGCGTCGGCGATGTCGTCGCCGTTGTGCGGATCGCCTGGGAAGTACAGCTGGGCGGTCAGCAATTCGTGCCCCGGAGCCGAGACCTTGACGTGCAGGTGAGCCGGGCGCCACGCGTGCCAGCCGGCCGCGGCGATCAGCTTGCCGCACGAGCCGTCGGTCGGGATCTGGTAGGGGGCGGGACGGATCGTGGTGATCTTGAACTTGCCGTCCGGGCCGGTCGAGAAGGTGCCGCGCAGATTCCACTCCGGGATGCCCGGGGCGAACTGTGAGTAGTAGCCGTCGGCGTCGGCGTGCCACAGCTCCACCTTGCCCTGCAGCGGGGTGCCGTCGGTGGAGGTGATCTGCGCCTCCCAGACCAGCGGATCGCCCGCCTCGCCGTCGCGCATCGGGATGGTGCCCTCGGCGCCCTGCTCGGGCGCATCCGGGACGTAGTACGGCCCTTCGATCGAGCCCTTGTTGCCGTGGCGGTGCGCGGTGTTGACGTCCTCGACGACGTGCTCCACCCACACGTCCAGGAACAGCGGCCACTCGCCGTCGAGGCCCACCTGGATCATCCACGCCTTGAGGGCGTTGTACTCGTCGTAGGTGACCTGGTTGTCGCGAATCGTCTGGTGGACCCCGGCCAGCACCTGGCGGGCGAGCTTGTCGACGCGCTCGGGGCTGACGTTCTTGACGGCGTCGTACGGCGACTTGTCCTGCTGGAAGCGCTCGGTGGCGGATGCGCCTGACGCCGCGGCGGACGGGCTGTGCTCGGTGGTGGTCATGACTGTCTCCTTTGATCTTCAGTTCGTCGTCTCGCCCATGGGCTGTGCGAGGAGTCGTTCACTTGTCGGTGCGGTAGCGGTCGAGTTTGTCGGGGTCGATGTCGATTCCGAGTCCGGCGCGGGATGAGGTCTGCAGGCAGCCGTCACGGATCTGGAGCGGTTCGGCGAGCAGGTCGTCGCTCATGTCGAGGAAGTTCGACAGTTCGCCCGCATAGCGCGAGGTCGCTTCGAACGCCGCACCGAAGGCCAGCGCGCAGGCCGTGCCTATCTGGCCGTCGATCTGATTGCCCATCACCATCTCCAGGCCGAGGCCCTCCGCCAGGTGATGCACACGCCGCGACTGCGTGAATCCGGTGCGGGCGGTCTTGATGTTGATCGCCGTGGCCGATCCCGCGAGGATCTCGCGAGTCACGTCGGCCGGCGTGGGCACCGATTCGTCCGCGATGAACGGGATGTCGAGCTTGCCGACCAGCCAGCGACGCCCGAGGACGTCGTCGGCGGGGCAGAGTTCCTCGGCGAACAGCAGGTCGAGGTCGGCCATCTCCTTCATGGCGCGGGCCGATTCGGCGGCGGTCCAGCCGCGATTGCCGTCGATGTACAGCTCGACGCTGTCGCCGAAGTGTTCGCGCAGCGCCCGGACGACGGCGATGTCGAGCTCGGCCGGGCGCCGCCCGACCTTCACCTTGAACGTCGAGATACCGTGCCGCTCGCGCACCTTCTGAGCTTCGGCGACCATCTTCGCCGGATCGTCGAAGCCGAGCATGTGGCTCACCCGCATGCGGTCGGTGTATCCGCCGAGGAGTTCGGAGACCGGCTGCCCGAGGGTCTTGCCCAAGGCGTCCCACAGGGCCATGTCGATCGCCGACTTGGCGGTGGGATTGCCGACGGTCCGTGCCAGCCTCGCCCCCACCTGTTCGCGTTCGAGCAGGGTGAGACCGTGCAGTTGTTCGGCGAAGACGTCCTCGATGACGGCGACGATGCCGCGCTGGGTCTCACCGTAGGTGTAGGGCCGCGGCGGCGCCTCGGCGACGCCGATCACCCCGTCGTCGGTGTGCACGCGGACCAGGACGTGCTCGGCCGCGTGCACCTCGCCCGAGGCGAAGTGAAGGGGTTTGAGGTAGGGAATCGAGAAGGGAATCGATTCCACCCGGGTGATCTTCAACGTGTCTCTCCCATCGAGGAGTCCAGGGCCCGCGCGGACGCGGACGCGAATGCAGCGGCGGCGACGGCGGCCACGGCGTCGACCACCGGGTTGTCGTCGCCCGCGCGCCGGGCGAGAGCCACCGGCATGGTTCCGGTGTCGGGCAGGTCGCGCACCACGACGTTCTCCAGCGGCAGTGCGCGGACGGAGGCGGGCAGCAGGGCCACGCCGAGTCCGGCGGCGACCAGCGCCAGGAGCACCGGGGTGCCGGAGGCGTCGTGGGCGCGGTGCGGGACAAAGCCCGCGGTGCGGCAGGTGCGGACGGCGGCCTCGTTGACCGCCGAGTCGCGGCTGTCGTACATGACGAACGATTCGCTGCGCAGATCGTCCACCGAGACCACCGGCTCCACCGCGAGACGGTGGTCGGAGGCGACCGCCAGGACGAGTGGCTCCACGTCGATCGTCCGGACCTCGATCCCCTCTCCGACCACCGGCGGCCGGAGTACGCCGAGGTCGATGGCGCCGTCGCGAAGCCGATCGCACTGGTCGGGGGTCAGCAGATCGGAGACGATCCGCAACTCCACGTGCGGCAGTTCGCTGCGGACGGCCCGGGCGATGCGCGGCAGATGCGAGAACACGGCGATCCCGGTGAGTCCCAGGCGGACCACACCGCTGCGGCCGGCCGCGACGCGCTGCACGCCGTCGACGGCCGCGTCGATGCCCACCAGAATCCGGTCCACCTCGCCCTTGAGGAACTCTCCCGCCGCGGTCAGCGTCACCTGACGGGTGGTGCGGGCGAACAGCGAGACCCCCAGCTCGGCCTCCAGTTGGCGGATCGCGTACGACAACGCCGGCTGCGCGATGTGCAACCGGTCCGCCGCCCGCCCGAAATGACAGGTGTCGGCGACGGCGGCGAAATATCGCAGATGCCGTAGCTCCATGTCGCACTCCTGTCGGTGTGTCGATTCACCGGCCGGGACGCATCGTCATAGTCGCCCCGCTGTGTGATCCGGATCATCCGTACGACCACGGTAAGCAGAAGATCCATACGACACCAGGACTCATTTTCGGCTTATTGATCTGTGCTGTTTATGAATGAACGCCTGGGTCAACACTGGGATTTCTACTGGTGTGAGTGCCATCACGAGATGGGACCGTCGAGGGACAACGCACACAGGAGGTTCTCAATGACTGCGACCAGTTCTCGCCCCAGCGCGTCGATTCCCGGTACGGCGATCACCGCGGACACCCGCGAGCACGTCCGCGAAGTACTCCGGGACGCCGTCATCGACGACCGCGAGGCCGGGGTGTTCCGCGCCAACCGCCGGATCTTCACCGACGAGGACATCTTCGAACTGGAGATGCGGCACATCTTCGAGGGGAACTGGATCTACCTCGCGCACGAGAGCCAGGTCGCGAACCCGGGCGACTACTTCACCACTTACATCGGCCGCCAGCCGGTGGTCATCACCCGCGGCCGCGACGGCGAACTCAACTGCCTGATCAACGCCTGCGCGCACCGCGGAGCGATGATCTGCCGCCGCAAGACCGACAACCGGATGACGCTCACCTGCCCGTTCCACGGCTGGACCTTCCGCAACGACGGCACCCTGCTCAAGGTGAAGGACCCCGACGGCGCCGGATACCCGTCCACCTTCGACTGCGAGGGATCGCACAACCTCACCAAGGTCGCGCGGTTCGACAGCTATCGCGGGTTCCTCTTCGGCAGCCTCAACGCCGACGTCCTCCCGCTCGAGGAACACCTGGGCGACACCCGCCGGGTGATCGACATGCTCGTCGACCAGTCGCCTGACGGCCTGGAGGTGCTGCGCGGCGCGTCGACCTACACCTACGACGGCAACTGGAAGGTCCAGGCGGAGAACGGCGCCGACGGCTACCACGTGACCGCGACGCACTGGAACTACGCCACCACCACCTCCCGGCGCACCACCGGGGAGTCGAAGAACGACGCGAAGGTGCTCGACGCCGGCGGATGGGGCAAGTCCGGCGGCGGCTACTGGTCGTACCCGCACGGTCACCTGTGCCTGTGGACCTGGGCGGCCAACCCGCAGGACCGGCCGCTGTGGGACCGGATGGACGAACTCAAGGCCCAGTTCGGCGAGGCCAAGGGCGAGTTCATGGTGAAGGGCTCACGCAATCTGTGCCTGTATCCGAACGTCTACCTGATGGACCAGTTCTCCACCCAGATCCGGCACTTCCGCCCGATCGCACCGGACAAGACCGAGGTCACGATCTACTGCATCGCGCCGAAGGGTGAGAGCGACGCCGCCCGTGCCCACCGCATCCGCCAGTACGAGGACTTCTTCAACGCGTCGGGAATGGCGACGCCGGACGACCTCGAGGAGTTCCGGTCGTGCCAGCTGACCTTCCGCGCGACCGCCGCGCCCTGGAACGACATGAGCCGCGGCGCCGAGCACTGGCTCACCGGTCCGGACGAGGTCGCCACCGCGCTCGACATGCCGAACGTGATCTCCGCCGGCCTGAAGAACGAGGACGAGGGTCTCTACCCCGTGCAGCACGGCTACTGGCTCGAGACCATGCGCCGCGCCGTCGACGCCGAGGACGTCGAGACCGCCGTCGGCTGAGCGCGATCGGACCACCACTTCGTACCCGAGATCGGACAGGACTCATGACTACCGCCCAGACCACTCCGGCCGACACCGACGGCCGCAAGCTCATCACCCAGAACGCCATCGAACAGTTCCTCTACCGCGAGGCCCGTTACCTCGACGACCGCGAGTTCGAGAAGTGGCTCGACTGCTACGCCGACGACGTCGTCTACTGGATGCCGTCGTGGGCCGACGACGATCGCCTCACCGAAGACCCCCGACGGGAGATCTCGCTCATCTACTACGGCAACAAGGGCGGGCTCGAGGACCGGGTGTTCCGGATCCGTACCGAACGGTCGTCGGCGACGTCGCTTCCCGAGCCGCGCACCAGCCACAACATCACCAACGTGGAGGTGATCGAACGGCGCGGCGACATGGTCGACGTCCGGTTCAACTGGCACACCATGTACTTCCGCTATCACACCGTCGACCCGTACTACGGCACGTCGTTCTACACGATCGACTTCTCCGGCGAGGCACCGCTGATCCGCCGCAAGACCGTGGTCCTCAAGAACGACTACATCCACCACGTGGTGGACGTCTACCACTTCTAGGGGCTCACCATGACTGTCACTTCCGGCCCCGCATCCGGACGCACCGCGGCACCCGCCGAGGCGCCGACGCACCGCGTCGCACTCGCCTTCGAGGACGGGGTCACCAAGTTCATCGACTGCCGCGAGGACCAGACGGTGGCAGACGCGTCGTACCGGCAGCGGATCAACATCCCGCTCGACTGCCGCGACGGCGCCTGCGGCACCTGCAAGGCCCTGTGCGAATCGGGCGACTACGACGGCGGCACGTACATCGACGACGCCCTGTCGCCCGCGGAGTCGGCCGACGGCTACGCCCTGCCGTGCTGCATGAAGCCGCGGTCGGACCTGGTGCTGCAGATCGCGGCCACGTCGGACGTCGCCAAGACCCAGGCCGCCGAGTTCAGCGCCACCGTGGTCGGGCTCGAGCGCCTCTCGCCCACCACGATGCGCCTGTCCGTCGAGATCCCGAACCGCTCCGAGCTGGCGTTCCTGCCCGGTCAGTACGTCAACATCGACGTTCCGGGCACGGACGACGGCAGCGGGAGTCCGGTGCGCCGCTCGTATTCCTTCGCCAACGGACCGCACGAGGACACTCTCGTCTTCCTGGTGAAGCTGACTCCCGGCGGCGCGATGTCGACCTATCTCACCGACCGGGCGTCGACCGGCGATCTGCTGACGCTGCGCGGGCCGCACGGATCGTTCTTCCTGCGCGAATCGATGCGGCCGGCACTGCTGCTCGCCGGCGGCACGGGCCTCGCGCCGATCCTCGCGATCCTGCGGAAGCTGCGCCACGACGGCAGCGCGCGCCGCATCCATCTCATCTACGGCGTCTCCACCGACGACGACCTCGTGGAGACCGAGACGCTCGACCGGATGCAGTCGGAGGTCGCCGGATTCACCTGGGACCACTGCGTCTCCGATCCCGGCAGCAGCGCCGCGAACAAGGGCTACGTCACCTCGCTGATCGCTCCCCGTCACCTCTACGGCGGCGACGTCGCGACCTACCTGTGCGGGCCGCCGCCGATGGTCGAATCGGTGCGCAGACACTTCGTCGAGGCGGGTATCGAGCTGACCGGGTTCTACTACGAGAAGTTCGCCCTCGCTGCGGGCCCGTCGCCCGCCGAGCCGGTGACCGACGCAGTCGCGGCATCGGCGTCGGCGAACGCCGAGGCGCCCGTCGACGTGCCGATCGCGCCCGCCCTCGACGCCCGCGCCGTCGCGGGGCAGCCGGTGCTTCCGGCGATCAGCCTGCCCGGTCTCGAACCGCGGTCCGCGCCGGGCGCGGACGAGTCCCGGGCCCGCATCGTCGGGCAGCGGATCTGGCCGGAGCCGACCGCCGCCGAACCGTCCGCTCTGCTCGACGCCGACACCGGAGTCCTGGAACCCGGTGCGGCCAGGTCGATCGCCGGGCAGGAGGTGTTCCCCGGCTCGGCTGCCGCCGCCGTGGCGGACGTCGACGTGGCCGCCGAATCGGTGGCGACCCAGCCCGGGACCACGGCGGACGAGCCCGCGAGCATTGCACCCGCAGAGGTCCCGACGGTCGGTTCCGAGGGTTATGAGATCGGCGAAGAGCATCCCGAGATCCACGAATCCGATGCGCTCTTCGAAGCCCGAGCCGCGCTGGAACTCGGTGCTCTCGAGTTGATGATCGGCCGGATGACCTCGCAGCAACTCGCCGGGTATCGCCTCCTCGCGGAGGCCACCGTCCCGTACGTGGACGGCGATCGCTTCGTCGACTCAGCCGAGTACACGGCCACCAACGCCGCTTTCCACGACTACCTGTTCCACGTCACCGGCAACACCCACCTGCTGGAGGCGTACACCGCGCTCGGGGTCAAGGGCCGGATGAGCGAAGTACTGCGGACCGCCACCTGGTGCCATCCCCTGTGCACCCAGGACCATCTCGACATCGTCGCCGCATTCGAAGCCGGAGACCGCGACACCGCCCGCGCCCTCATCAGCGCACACGGCGAACGATCCAAGCAGACGATGCGGCGAGCGATGGCCGACGAACTCGCCGCTCGCAAGCCACGGTTCGTGACTCCGGGACGGTTCGCCGGGAAGGTCGTCGTCGTGACGGGCGCCGGGCAGGGCATCGGCGAGGCCACGGCCCGCCGGATCAGCGCCGAGGGCGGACGCGTGGTGGTGGCCGACCGGTCCGAGTACGCGCGCACGGTCGCGTCTGATCTGTCGGCGAGCGGACCCGGCGCGATCGCGGTGAACGCCGACCTGGAGTCGTATGCCGGCGCCGCGGAGGTGATCGATCGCGCGCTGGCCGCCTACGGGCGGGTGGACGTGCTGGTCAACAACGTGGGCGGCGCCATCAACTTCAAACCCTTCACCGAGTTCACCGACGAGGAGATCCGCGCCGAGGTGGACCGTTCGTTGATGACCACGCTCTACGCTTGCCGCGCGGTGCTGCCCACGATGGTGGAGCGAGGCGGCGGCGTCATCGTCAACGTCTCCTCGGCGGCCACCCGGGGCATCCATCGGATTCCGTACTCCGCGGCCAAGGGCGGGGTCAACGCGATCACCGCCTCCCTGGCGATGGAGTACGCACCGGCCGGTGTGCGAGTGGTGGCCACTGCCCCCGGCGGAACCGACGCCCCGCCGCGCCGTGTTTCACGGGGAACACCGGTGCCGGCCGACGACACGCAGCGCGAATGGTTCCAGGCACACATCGACCAGACGCTCGACGCCTCTCTGATGAACAGGTACGGAACCCTCGACGAACAGGCCGCGGCGATCTGCTTCCTGGCCTCCGACGAGGCCTCGTACATCACCGGTTCGGTGCTTCCGGTCGCCGGCGGCGACCAGGGGTGAGCCCCATGCGTGCCCGTCGTTCGCGGCAGTCGACCGCGAGCGACACCACGCGTCCGCCCCGACAGGAATAACCTCGACAACCATGATCATCGAGGCCGCCTGCGTCGGCCGGGAGAACGAACTGTCGGAGCTGACCGACCGCGTCGCCGACGCCGCCGGTCCCGGCTTCGTGCTGATCACAGCCCCGCACGGTTCCGGAAAGTCGACGTTGCTGCGGCGCCTGTCGGAGATCCTGCGGGGTCGCCGGGTCCGGGTCGCCGCAGCACCCGAGCTCGGCGATCCGGCCGAGCTCTTCGGTGACGACCCCGCAGCGCTGCTGATCGACGACGCCGATCATGCGGACGACGCGGCTCTGCGCCGGCTCGGACGGCTCGCCGCCGCGCGCCCGCAGGCGCGCGTCACGGTGATCCTGGCTGCGGAGCGGTCCACGCCCGCCATCGCCGACCTGCTGCCGGACACCTTGCGACTTCCAGGTCTGGACCGCAGCGCCGTGGCGGAGATCGCCGCGGCCCGCGGGCGGTCGGTGCACCCGTCTCTTCTCGACGAACTGACCAGGCACACGATGGGCCGACCGCGCGAGATCGTCGAACTGCTCGACGAGTTGCCCGACCGTCTGTGGTCGCGGGCCGACGCAGCCCTGCCCGCACCGGCCCGTGAGGTGGAACGGGTCCGCACCGCCCTGACGGCGTGCCGACCGGAGACGCGGCGGCTCATCGAGGCGATCGCGATTCTGAACGATCCGGACTCACTCGGCACGGCCGTGGAACTCTCGGCGGTCGGCGACGTCCTGTCCGCCGTCGACGAGGCGGTCGGAACCGGGCTCGTGGAGCCGGCCGCCGCCGTCGGTCCGGCCGCCTCGGCCCTGGCCGTGCCGACTCCGGTCACCCGTGCCGCGGTACTCGAAGTGCTGGGGCCCAAGCGGACCGGGCTGCTGCACCGCCGAGCCTCGGAGCTGGTGGCGGATCCGGCACGCAGACTGCATCATCGCGTCGCCGCCGCACCGGTGCCGGACGCCGAACTCGCGGACGAGGTCGCCGCACTGGCGGCCGATCGGGGCGGCGCGGGCGAATGGGCAGAGGCCGCCGAGCTCTACCGTGAGGCCGGGCGGCTGACCGACGAGCCGCTCCGGCATGCCGAACGAGTGACGCTCTCGGTGGACGCGCTCTTGGCCGACGGCGACTGCCTCACCGCCGGTTCCATGGTGCCGACGGTGGAGAGCCTTCGCGAGACTCCGCTGCGCAATGCGACACTCGCTTATCTGGCGATCCTGCGCGGACGATCGGCCGAGGCCCGGATCCGGCTCGACAGAGCGTGGGGCATCGTCAGCGTGGAGCGCGAACCCGCGATCGCGGCCCTCATCGCGCAGCGTTACGTACTGCACTGCCTGGTCCGCTGTCAGGGCGAGCGCCTCGTCGGCTGGGCGGACCGCGCGATCGACATGGCCGGAACCGCCTCGCCCGCCGGTGTGGAGGCCGCCGCGATCCGCGGGCTCGGCCTGGCATGGTCCGGCCGCACGGCCGACGCCGTCGCGTCGTACGACGCGCTGGGCCGCGACGTCCGGTTCGGAGCGCAGACGCAGCGGGTCGCCATCGGCCACGGCTGGCTGCAGCTGGGGCTGGACGAGGTGGACTCCGCGCGCACCAGTCTCGAGACGGCGGTGTCGATGGCGAATCTGGGCGGCTCCAAACGCATCACGCTGTGGGCACTGGGCTGGCTGGCCCGTCTGCGGTTCGTGACCGGCGACTGGGACGGGGCACTGCTCACCGTCGCGCAGTCGCGCGAGCTCGCGACCACCAGCGGCATCACCCTCGCCACCCCGCTCGCCGACTGGACCGCGGCTCAGGTCCACTGCCTCCGAGGCGACCGGGAGGCCGCGGACGCCGCGGTCGCGCATTCGGCCCGACTGGCGGGCGACTACGAGATCATGCAGATTCCGCTGCTGCTGGCACAGGCGCAGATCGCCGAGGCGGCCGCCGATTACAACAAGGTCACCCGAGTTCTCTCCCCGCTGAGGCTCCTCGCCGAGGACACTCCGGCTCTCACCGAACCGGGCTGGTGGCCGTGGGTGGACGTGCTGGCCAACGCGCTGGTACTCGACGGCCGGCTCGAGGCCGCCGACAGTCTGCTCCGCCCGCACGAGGAACTGGCCGACCTGCGCGGGCATCGTTCGGCCGGTGCCCGGCTCCGCTACGCCCGCGGCCGCTATCTCGGTGCCATCGGCGACATCGCCTCCGCGCGAAGGAAGTTCGAGGAGGCCCTCGAGCTTCTCGACGGTCTGCCCCTGCGGCACGACCAAGCGCGCGTCAACTTCGCCTACGGGCAGACTCTCCGCCGGGCGGGCAAGCGGCGCGCCGCCGATGCGGTGATGGGCAACGCCCGCGACATCTACCGGTCGCTCGGAGCCACGGCGTACGTCGACCGCTGCGACCGCGAGTTGAAGGCCGGCGGCCTGCACGCGGTTCGCGGCGACCGCAGTTCTGCGGAGCTGACACCGCAGGAGGAGTCGGTGACCGCGCTGGTGGCCTCCGGGATGAGCAACCGGGAGGTGGCCGCCGAGCTCTACATCTCACCGAAGACGGTGCAGTACCACCTGACCCGCATCTACGCGAAACTCGGCGTCCGGTCGCGTTCGGAGCTGGCCGCGCTGCGCCGGTGATCTCGGCAGCGGCTACTGCGCCAGCAGATGGTCCAGCAATGCCGGATTCACGATCTGCGGTTGCTGAGCACAGGCCAGGTGGGCCGACTCGGGAACCACCAGCAGCCGACCGTCCTGGACGCCGTCGACGATCTCGGCCAGGACCGACGGTCCGGTCGCGGTGTCGTCGCGGCCGGCGATCGCCAGGGTCGGCGCGGAGATCGACGGCAGATCGGCGCGCTGATCCATCGCGGCGATCGCCTCGCAGCAGCCCGCGTACCCCTCTGCGGGCGTGCCCGCGACCATCGCCTCGTAGTAGCGCTTCCGCTCGGCGTCGGCGGACAGGTACTCGGGGGTGAACCAGCGGCTCACCACCGCCTCGGCGATCGGCGCGACACCGTCCGCACGCACGGCGGCCGCCCGTTCCGCGTACGACTCGGCGTTGGCCAGCCGGGCCCCGGTGCACAGCAGCGCCAGGCGCCGAACGCGGTGCGGTGCGCGGACCGCGACCCGCATCGCGGTCATGCCGCCGAGCGAGAGCCCCACCAGGTGGGCGCGGTCGACGCCGAAACCGTCGAGGAGCGCCAGCACGTCATCGGCGAGGTCGTCGATGCTGTACGGCCCGTCCGGCACCGGGCTCTGCCCGTGACCGCGGGTGTCGTAGCGGATCACCATGAAGTGCTGTTCCAGATCGGCGATCTGCGCGTCCCACATCCGGTGCGTGGAGCCGAGCGAGTTGGAGAGCACGACGGCGGGTCCGTCGGGCCGGCCGCTGACCACCGCGTGGACGTCGACGGCGCTCATCGGATCGCCTCGAACACGGCCGCGAGTCCCTGGCCACCGCCGATGCACATCGTGACCAGCACGTTTCGGGCGCGTTGTCGCCTCGCCTCATGGGCAGCGGTGACCACCAGCCGCGCGCCGGTCGCTCCGATCGGGTGGCCCAGCGAGATGCCCGAGCCGTTGGGATTGAGCCGCTCGTCGCCGGGCTCGACTCCCCATTCGGCCAGGACGGCCAGCACCTGCGCGGCGAAGGCCTCGTTGAGTTCGATGAGGTCGATGTCGTCGAGTGCCAGTCCGGCGCGCGCGAGTGCCTTGGCGGTGGCACCGACCGGCCCGATCCCCATCTCCTCGGGTGCGCATCCGGTGACGGCCCACGAACGCAGTGCGAGCATCGGATCGAGATCGCGCCGCTCCGCTTCGGCGAGTGTGGTGACCACCATCATCGCGGCGCCGTCGTTCTGGCCCGAGGCGTTTCCGGCGGTGACGGTCGAGTCGGGGTCGACGGCCAGGCGGATCGGCCGCAGTCGGGCCAGCGATTCGGCCGTGGTGCCGGGACGTGGATGCTCGTCCCGGTCGACGACGACGTCGGGGTCGCGGCGGCCGCCCGGGACGGTGACCGGAACGATCTCGTCGGTGAATCGGCCGGCCTCGATGGCGGCGAGGGCACGGCGATGCGATTCGGCGGACAGCCGATCCTGTTGCTCTCGGGTGAGTCCGTAGCGGGCGCGCAGATTCTCGGCGGTCTCGATCATCCCTCCCGGTACCGGATGCGACTGCCCGCCCGCCGTCAACCGAGCACGATCGAGGCGATCGCGCAGTTCCACGCCACCCTGCCCGACCCCGGTGCGCAGGCCGAGCGCGTAGTGCTCGACGGTGGACATCGACTCGGCGCCGCCCGCGACGATCAGATCGGCCCCTCCCCCGGCGATCTGCGCCGCCCCGGACAGGACGGCCTGCAGACCCGAGCCGCAGCGGCGGTCGAGCTGCATTCCGGGCACCCCGGCGCCGAGTCCGGCGTCGAGGGCGGCGATCCGGCCGAGAGCCGGCGACTCGCCGCTCGGATACCCCTGTCCCAGCACGACGTCGTCGACCTCGTTCTCTCCGAGACCGGTCCGGGCGACGAGCTCGCTGAGCAGGTCGGTCGCGAGGCGGTCGACCGTCAGCTTCGCCAGCGCTCCGCCCATGCGGCCGACCGGTGTCCGCAGCGGGGAACAGATCACGATGTCGTCGTGGGTGCGAATGCCGGACGCAGTAACCATGCGTCCAGCCTAGAAAGCCGGACCCATATCGTGAAGTACATGTTCTACGATCGCTGAAACAGGAGAGGTATCAATCATGGAACTGCGGCATCTCCGGTATTTTCGCGTGGTCGCCGAGGAGCTGCACTTCCGTCGCGCCGCCGAACGTCTGCACATCGCGCAGCCGCCGCTGTCTTCGCAGATCAGACAGCTCGAAGAAGAGCTCGGCGTCCAGTTGCTGACGCGATCGACCCGTCGCGTGGAACTGACTCCGGCCGGGGAGGTGTATCTGGACCGGGTCCGCGAGATCCTCGACGCCGTCGATGCGGCCGGCGAGCAGGCGCACCGGGTGGCCGAGGGCATGCAGGGCGCGTTGACGATCGGGTGCGTCGGATCGGCCACCTATTCACTCTTCCCGCGTCTGGTGCGAGCACTGCGCGACGAGCTGCCCGGCGTCGATGTGAGCGTGCGCGGCGAGATGCTGGCCCCCGACCAGGTGACGGCGCTCGAGGCCGGCCGGATCGATCTGGCGCTGCTGCGGCCCCCGGTCACCAGTGCGCGCGTGGTGGTGGAGCCGGTGCGCCACGATCGACTGATCGCGCTGGTTCCCGACAGTCACCGGCTCGCCGGACGCGGCGAGGCGGATCTGGCCGACCTGCGCGACGACGACTTCGTGATGCACGCGGGCCACGGCCGCTCGGCGCTCAACGGACTGGTCACCGGCCTGTGCGCCGACGCCGGGTTCGTTCCGCGGATCCGGCACGAGGTGACCGAGACCTCGACTCTCGTCACGCTCGTGGCCGCCGGGCTCGGAGTGTCGGTGGTTCCCGAGCCGACGTCGGCTCTCGACATCGCCGGAGTCCGGTACCTTCCGCTGCGCCCCGAGGCAGGAATCGATCTGTCCGCGGCATGGATTCCCGAGCCGGCGTCTCCCGTCGTCGAGCGTGCGCTGACGGTCCTGCGGCGGATCGCCGCGGAGTGAGCCGGTACGAGGGCGCTGACGGTCCGCCCAATGGCGCCGGTTCGTCGTTCTAGGAACTTGTGGGTTAAAGGCCAAAATGTGTGTACAGGTACGCTGGTTTCCGGTGTCTGACCTCGACTGACAGTGCGCCGGACATGCTTTGAAAGCATGTTCGGTGTCAGGTTCTCGGAATTCCCCCTCATGTGGTGTATGCGGCCGCAAGCTCGTCAAGAACGGAACCACCAGCGCCGGCCGCACCCGCTGGCGCTGCAAAGACTGCGGCGCCTCCAGCACCCAGAAACGCCCCGACATCACCCGCAAAGCCGAACTCACCGCGTTCCTCACCTGGCTCCTGCACGGCCGACAACCCGACCACATCAGCGCCCGCACGTTCCGCCGATCACGCTCCTGGTGCTGGAACATCGAAGTCCCACCACCTGCACCCCCGACTGAGCCGGCCCAGGTATTGATGCTCGATGGCACCTACTTCCAATCCTGGTGCCTGCTGATCGCCTTCGACGGCACCCACGTCGTCGACTGGCAATGGTGCGACCGCGAGAAGAAGATCGCCTGGCAGCAAATCCTGCAACGCCAACCCGCCCCGCACGTCGCGGTCATCGACGGTGGCCGCGGCCTGCTCGCCGCGATCGCTGACGATTGGCCCACCACTCGAGTCCAGCGCTGCTACTTCCACATCTTCCAGACCGTGCGCCGCCACCACACCTTCAAACCCCGACTCGATGCTGCCCGTGAAATTGTCACTCTGACAACCGCTTTGATGAACATCCGCAATTCCGAGCAGGCCGTGCTCTGGCTTCAGGCCTACAACGACTGGGAAATCAAGCACGACCGATTCCTCCGGCACCGGACCTACGCCCGCCCGCACGCTGTGCGCCCGAAGGGCGTCGCCGAGACCAGCACCTGGTGGTACACCCACCGCGACCTACGCAAGACCCGAGGACTGTTCCGGCGGCTGATCTCAGAAGAGCACCTGTTCACCTGGATCGACCCCCGCCTGACCGATGAAGAGCACCCCCTGCCGCGGACCACCTCACCGCTCGAAGGCGGCCCCAACAAAGGTCTCAAAGACCTGTTCCGCGCTCACCGAGGACTTCTGACCGAGCACGCCCGCCGAGCCGCCGAATGGAAGCTCAACAGCCTCACCGCCCACCCACACGATCCGTGGAGCCTGGTCCGCGAAGAGCACCACAACCCACCACCGCAGCGACCGAAGGAAACGCCCGTCGAGGACGAGCAGATCGGGCCCGCCGCCTACGACACAGGCTTCAACTGGGAAGACGGCAACGGCATCCAACACGGATGGGGAGGCCGAAACCGGTAAACCACCCGACGCCACGCCCGAACCGTACACACATTCTGGCCTTTAACCCGAACTTGTGCCGTATTCCACCGACGAGAAGGTCCCCGTCGCGAACGACGGGGACCTTCTCGGAGTGCGCCCGTAGGGATTCGAACCCCAAACCTTCTGATCCGTAGTCAGATGCTCTATCCGTTGAGCTACGGGCGCGTAGTGGATCTTGCGATCCGCACTTCTTCAATTGTACCGGGTCCGTGTCCCGGTCGGCGGAGGCGAGAGGATTTGAACCTCCGGTTCCACTTTCATGGAACAACTCATTAGCAGTGAGTCCCATTCGGCCGCTCTGGCACGCCTCCCTGGTGGAGTCCTTTCGGGCCGCCGGGGCAAAACATTACACAGAGGGAGCGTCGGGACGCAAATCGCCGACCGGGTGAGCATCGACCCGCAGGTCAGACGTACATTTGAGGGGTGAGCATGCGAATCCGCCCCGATCTGGACACCCTGCCCGTCTACGTCCCCGGCAAGACCTTTCCGGGCGCGATCAAGCTCGCCAGCAATGAGGTGACCGACCCCCCGCTCCCCGGCGTGGCCGCTGCCATCGCCGAGGCCGCAGCGACGGCCAACCGCTACCCCGACAACGGGATGGTGGAGCTCACCGACGAACTGGCCAAGAGCCTGGGCGTGACCCCCGCGGAGATCCAGGTCGGCTGCGGATCGGTGATCCTCTGCCAGAACCTGATCACCGTCACCGCCGTCCCGGGCGACGAGGTGCTGTTCGGCTGGCGCTCGTTCGAGATGTACCCGGTGGCGTCGCGCGTCGTCGGCGCCACCCCGGTCCAGATCCCGCTCACCGGCGACGCCGTGCACGACCTCGCAGCCATGGCGGGCGCGATCACCGACCGGACGCGCCTGATCTTCGTGTGCAACCCCAACAACCCGACCGGCACGGTGGTCGAGGCGCAGGCGCTGCGCGACTTCCTGGCCGCCGTGCCGTCAGACATCGTCGTCGCGCTCGACGAGGCCTACTTCGAGTACATGCGGCTGACCGGACCGTTCGCGTACGATGCCCTCGAACTGCGGCGCGAGTTCCCGAACCTGGTGGTCCTGCGCACCTTCTCGAAGGCGTACGGACTCGCCGGCCTGCGGGTCGGATACGCGGTCGGCGATCCGGAGGTGATCACCGCGCTCAACAAGGTGCACGTGCCGTTCACCGTCAGCAGTGTGGCCCAGTCCGCGGCCGTCGCCTCCCTGCGCGCACAGGACGAGCTGCTGGCACGGACCGACGCGGTGGTCGCCGAACGTGAACGCGTCACGGCACGACTGCGCGAGCTCGGCTACCGGGTACCCGATTCACAGGCGAACTTCGTGTGGCTGATGCTCGGCGACGACTCCATGCCTTTCGCGACCGAGTGCGCCGAGGCCGGGGTGATCGTCCGACCGTTCGCGGGCGACGGGGTGCGGGTCACCGTCACCCATCCCGCAGAGAACGACGCCTTCCTCACCTTCGCGGAGAAGTACGCCGGCGCGCGGTCAGAGTGAGGGCGCGATGGCGTTCCACGCCTCGGGCAGGTCGCGCTTCCAGTAGTCCCAGCTGTGCGTGCCGATCAGGCGGAATCCCGAGGTGAAGGGGATGTCGTTGGCGCGCAGCAGTGTCGCGAACTCGAGCGAGCAGCGGTTCGCGCCCACCTCCAGCGCCGAACCGGCAGCGATCTGCGCGTTCTCCGGGCCGTCCTTGGGGTCACGCTTGGCGGCCAGGTCGAGCGGTCCCACCGCACCCGAACCGGACGAGATGTACAACGCCTTCCCGCGCAGGGCGTCCAGCTTGTGGGCGGGATCGTGCTGCACCCAGTCCTTGGAGCCGGGCGCACCCCACATATTGTCGGCGTTGGCGCCGCTCTTCGCGACGGTCGCGCGGACGTAGGCCTCGTTGGCCTGGCCCGAGACACGCGGGCAGCCGCTCATCGAGGCGACACCGCGGTACAGCTTGGGGTGGCGGGTGGCGAGGGCGAACGCCGACTGGCCGCCCATGGACAGACCCATCACCGCATTACGTCCGGACCCGCTGAACTTCGCGTCGATCACGGGCGGCAGCTCCTGCGTCAGGAAGGTCTCCCACTGAGGCTTGCCGAGCTTCTTGTCCGGCTTCTCCCAGTTGGTGTAGAAGCTGCCCGCTCCACCGGCAGGCAGGACGACGTTGACGTTGCGCCCGGCGAAGAACGACTCGGCGCCGCCCTTGGTGATCCAGTCGCTGACCTTGTCTCCGCCGTCCGCGCCGTCGAGCAGGTACACGGTGGGCCGCGGACCGGAGCCGCCGGGGCTGAGAACCGTGACCGGCACCGAGCCGTTCATCGCCGCCGACTTGACGGTGAGGTCCACCCGGTGAATGCTCCGAACCTTCTCCGCGACCACGTGCGCCCCCTTGGGAGCGGCGTTGACCGGTGCGGTCGACACCGACGCCAGCATGGCCGCAGCCGCGACGACAGACCCGGCGGTGACCAGCTTCAGTGACATACGATCGCACCACATGGTCGCCCAGCGTACCCGGCGAAAGTGTCGACCGTGTGAACGTCGATGCCGAGCAGCGTGCTGGGCCGGCACTAGGATCGGCGACATGACCGAGACCTCGACGCTGCCGGACGGCCGTCGCCACGCCTTCACCGCGCAGGTCCCCGTCAGGTGGTCGGACATGGACGCCTTCGGTCACGTCAACCATGCGCGGATGGTGACCCTCATGGAGGAGGCACGTATCCAGTGGCTCCTGAGCGCCGGGGACGACTACGCACCGCACATCAAGAGCGCGATGATCGTCCACGTCGACATCCGGTACCGAGCACAGCTGCACCACGACGATTCGCCGCTCCGGATCGGGATGTGGATCAAGGGTTTCCGATCGGTCGACTTCACGATCGGCTACGAGATCGCCGGCGCCGCCGCGCCCGCGGGGGCGCGCCCGGCGTGCGTCGCAACCACTCAGATGGCCGTCGTCGACATCGAGAAGCACAGTCTGCGGCGCCTGACCGCCGCCGAGAAGGACCGTCTGCGCGAGTGGACCCGCTCCTGAGACTCAGGGCTCGTACTTCTCCGGAAGCTGCGCGGGTGCCGCCGTGCCGAGCTGAGCGATGTTGCCCTGCAGGACGTCCCGGTAGATGCGCAGCTGTTCTTCGCCGCTGCGCACCTGCTGCGACAGCCTGCGGGAATGGTCCGCGGACAGTTCGCGGTCGCCGGAGCGCGAGAGCAGATGGTCGATGCGCGCGTCGATGGTGGTGGCACGGTCGAACTCGTTGAGCAGCCGCAACTCGACAGCCGCGGACTCGACGGTCGCACAGATGTCGATGAGAGCGTGGACGCGGTCGATCAGTTCGGTCCACACCGGCCGCAACGCCTCTTCGCGCTCTCTGATGTGGGCGACGAAGCCGGGATCGAAACCGCCGTTGTCCCGAGCGCGGTCGAGATCGACGCGCAACGCCCGCAGCGCCACGACGTCGGAGGCGATCTCGGCGAGTTCGGCGTGCAGGTTCACCTGCACCCGCTGCATCTCGAAGTGGTCCGACAGCCAGGCCGGGTTGGTCCGGATGCGGTCGTAGTAGTGGCCGGCGACGAACAGGAGTGCCTCGTAGCCGTCGGCGAAGCTCGAACCGCGCGACGAGTCCTGCGTGGTGGGCATGGTCCCGAAGACTTCGTCGGCCCAGTGCTCCACCTGCCTGCGTCCGGCGCGCCCGGCGACCTTGTCGACGATTCCCGCCACTTTGTCCAGGGCATCGGTGCCGGCCCAGCGGGCACCCGAGGTGGACAGGTTCGCCACCGGTGTGCAGAGCAGCCCGGCGAAGAGTTGCTCGCGCTCATCGACCTCGAGGTAGACGTTCTCGCGGCGTTCTCGGCGAATGGCCCGCATACCCGACGGAAAGACGCCCTTGCCGGTGACGACCGCGCGGTGCGCCTCGTCGCGCCGGCGGGTGAGCCCGGCCATCCGGGACCGGATGATCGGGACCACGACGCCCGGCAGCATCGTCGACGCCAGTTTGCGCTCGGCGTGCACGATTCCGCGCTGCACGCGCCGCAGTTCACTGAATCCCGACTGCGGAACCGGCATCGGCAGTCCCTGCGAGACGCGGCGGACCACCGTCGCCCGCGCGGTGGGCACGAGATAGCCGGCAGCGATGAGAATGCACGCGGTGTCGGACAGTTCCGCAGGCTGCCCGGGCACCCGCGCATCCGTCGTCCACTGACGGAGATCGGCTGCCGTGACAGCACGCTGCGGTGAGGTCATGGCGCCGATTCTACCCGCGGACCCCGACAGATCGCGTGGGAGAATCCCGCCACAGCGGGGCGGTGAGGCGATGCAGCGACCACGCGACGGGCACGCTGATGACACTGGTCACGACGAAGGCCGCGAGGGTGGATCCGGTGAAGACCGAGTACCCGAGAAGATCCATCGTGAACTCCAGCACCATCACGTGGACCAGGAAGAACTCGTAGGAGATCTCGCCGAACCACACCATCGGCCGACTGCCGCACACCCGGGACCACGCGTCGTCGCCGGGGCCGATCGCCAGGGGACCGACCAGACCCAGGGCCACCACCAGGTAGAGCGTGTGTTTGACGACCGTCGCTCCGGCGTCGGCCGGCACGATCGTCGGCTCTCCGGCGACCGCGCCGCCGCTGATCAGGAACGCACCGACCGCGACAGCGACGCTCGGGATCGCGGGCCACCGCGTCACCGTCCGGGCCAGGACGGCGAGCACCATCCCGCCGACGAACCAGCTCGCGAAGGCGGGCGGCCACATTCGCGCGGTGGGGTCGACGCCGTCGGACCCGTGCACCACCACCGTCCACAACGGCGAGACCAGCAGCAGCCCGCCCAGGCACACGAGCAGCAGGTCGGGCCGCCACCGATCGCGGCACACCAGATGCGCGATCGGCCACGCCACCAGCGGCAGCGCGATGTAATAGGCCACCTCCGCCGCCATGCTCCACATCTGGGTGAGGCCGGTGTGCAGGTGTCCGAGCCCGTACACCTGGGTGAATGTGAGGTTCCGCAGCAGGTCCGACCACCCCTGACCGAAGTCGGACGTGTCCGTGCGCACCAGGAAGATCGCGTACACCGCCAGCACCGTGACCCAGTAGGCGGGCACGATCCGCCGCACCCGATGCCATGTGTAGCGCCGCAGCCCCGGATACTCGGCCGGCGCTCCGGATTGCGTCTCCTGCAACGCCCGCACCCAGGGCGCGAACAGCAGGTAGCCGGAGAGGACGAAGAAGAGCGCGACGCCGACCTCGAAACGAGACAGCAACCGACCCACGTAGTCGTCGGTGTAGTGGCCGGTCCAGTACGCGGCGTGCGTGAGGCAGACCGACAGCGCGGCGACGGTCCGGACACCGGTCAGTGCGGGGACGCGGCGTCGCACCGGGGTCAGATCCAGCCCCGATCGCGTGCGATCCGCGCGGCCTCGGCCCGCGTCGACGCGCCGGTCTTGCCGATGGCCGACGACAGGTGATTGCGCACGGTGCCCGCCGAGAGGTGCACCTGCGACGCGATGGTCGCGACGGTCGCACCCGAGAGCGCGGCGGTGAGAACCTCGGTCTCGCGCGGAGTGAGCGGATTGTCACCGCTGGTGAGGCTCTCGGTGGCCAGCGTCGGATCGATGACGCGGAGCCCGGCGTGGACGCGTCGCACGGCGTCGGCCAGTTCGGCGGCGGGGGTGTCCTTGACGACGAATCCGGACGCACCGGCGTCCACCGCGCGGCGCAGGTATCCGGGCCGGCCGAAGGTGGTGACCACCAGCGAGCGGACTCCGGGCAGTTCCCGCGTGATGCGGGAGGCCGCCTCGATGCCGTCGGCCCCGGGCATCTCGATGTCGAGCAGGCACACCTGGGCGCCGCTGGACCGCGCCGCGTCCACCACCTCGTCTCCCCGGCCCACCTGCGCGACCACCGCGAGGTCGGGCTCGAGATCGAGCAACGCCGCGAGCGCACCGCGGACCAGTGCCTGGTCGTCGGCCAGCAGCAGTCGGATGGTCTCCACCGGTCCCCCTCTCGGAGAAGAACCTACCGTCCCTCGTCCACGCTCGCGGTCACCGTGGTGCCGGTGGCATCGGAATCGACCGTCAGGCGTCCGCCGCCGGCCTCGACCCGTTCAGCGAGCCCGCGCAGGCCGTTCCCGAAGGTCAACAGCGGCGAGCCGTGACCGTTGTCGGCGACGGTCAGGCTGTGATCGGTGAGCGTCACGACGCATCGGGTGGCTCCGCTGTGGCGGACCACGTTCGTCACCGACTCGCGCAGCACCCATGCGAACAGCGCCGCGTGCGGACCGTCGTAGGCGTCCGGATCCGGCAGGTCGGCGTCGATCTCCGCCGCCGTCAGCGCGATCTCCGCGGCCGCGACCACACTCGGCAGTTCCGGCGCACGCAGGTTGCCGACCGTCGACCGGACCTCGGCGAGCGCCTGCCGGGCGAGCGCGTTCAGTTCCGCCATCTCCTGCTTCGCCCGCGCCGGATCGAGATCGACGAGCCGGCCCGCGAGCTCGGACTTCACCGAGATCACGGTCAGCGAGTGCCCCAGGATGTCGTGCACGTCGCGGGCCACGCGTTCGCGTTCGGCGACCACCGCGAGCTGCCCGTTCAGCTCCCGCTGGCGTTCGGCGGCGAGTTCCCGGTCGCGCTCGCCGTCGCGCATCACGCGCGAGAACCCCATCGTGATGCCGACGACCAGCAGGACGATCAGGAAGCCGCTGTCGAGCTCCCATCCGAACAATTCCGGTACGACCACCGCCGAGACGAGGACCGCCGCCACCCCGGCCAGCGAATACCCCACCCGCCACGGTGCCGCGAAGGCGACCGCCGCCATCACGAACGGCGCCACGGAGAACGCGTCCGCGCACAGCAGCGGCATCAGTCCGATCATCAGAACCGCGAGCAGGGCGATCGCGGCGTTGCGCGCCGGCGCGGAGCGGGGATCGCAGTCGAACATCGAGTACACGCACAGCAGCAGATAGACGACGACGAACACCGCGATGATCGCCAGGGCCAGAGCTTTCATCAGCCATCGCGCGTCGGCGGTGATGATCCCGGCGATCGGATACCCCATGAACAGCAGCCACACGGCCGCGAACAGCCAGCGCCCGCTCCGCCACGGTGAGGTGGGGGCGGGCGCTGCGGTCATCGGTTCCTCCAAACTGGTCCCGGCACGGCGCGAACTACTGCCTGCGCGTGCTGCGGTTGTAGAAGTAGCTTGCCGCAACGGCGAATGCGATGGCCCAGAAGGCGATGTTCGCGATGATCACCCACAGGGAGATCGGGGTGCCGTAGACGGTGACCCCGTGGTCGAGCGGGTACCGCGCCAGCGAGACGACGCCGAACATCGGGGTGAATTCGGCGATCCGCAGCATGGTTCCGTTCAGGGGGACGAAGACGTTGCCCGCGAAGGCCAGCAGCGCGAGCACGCCGCCGAGGGCCTGCATGGCGCCGTCGGACTTCAGAATGCTGCCCAGGGCCAGCCCCAGCGCCGCGAAGACTGCCGAGCCGAGCCACGCCAACACCAGGCACACCGCCCAGACTCCGACCGGGGCGGTGGCTCCGGAGATCGCGCCGACCACGGCCAGCAGCACCACCGGCAGTGCGCTCATGGTCAACGCGAGCGCGACCTTGGTCGAGACGTAACCGGCGGGCCGCAGCGGGGTCATCATCAGTGTGCGCGTCCAGCCGGCCTGCTGCTCGATGGAGACCGCGGCGGCGTTCGACGCCGCCGCCAGGACCGCGCCGTACAACGCCATGCCGACCAGGACGTAGAAGGCGACGTTGCCGCTGCCGACCGTCTCGGAACTCTTCTGGGTGGCGCCGAAGACGAGGTACAGGAGGGCGGGCATCGCGACCGTGAAGATCATCGCTCGCCGGTTCCGCAGAACGCGGCGGATGTCGTTACGGAGATAGACGGTCGACACGCTGCTCGCAGCGAGGGTGGAATTGAGACTCATGGCAATGCCTTTCAGGTCTCGGCGCGTCAGGCGCCGGTGGTCAGCGCGACGAACGCGTCTTCGAGGTTGTGGCTGGCGATCTCGAGATCGCGGGCGCGTGTGCTGGTCAGCAGGTGGCGGGCGAGGACATCGGAGTTCTCGAGAGACAGATAGATCCGGCCGCCGCGCCGTTCGGTGATCTCCAGGTCCGGGAACACCCGCTGGAGACCGGGCACGGCGTCGTCGTCGAGGACGGCCGAGACGATGCGGCGGCTGGCCCGGGCGCGGATGTCGGCGGTGGAGCCGTCCGCGACCACCCGGCCGCTCGCCATCATCACGATGCGGTCGGCGAAGGAGTCCGCCTCCTCCAGATAGTGGGTGGCGAACAGGACGGTGCGGCCGTGCTGGGCGTCGGCTCGCATGGCGGCCCAGAAGGTCCTGCGCGACTCCACGTCCATCCCGGCGGTCGGCTCGTCGAGGACGATGAGGTCGGGATCGGGCAGCAACGCCAGCGCGAACTTGAGTCGCTGCTGCTCACCGCCCGAGCACCGGGAGACCTTGCGAGCGCCGAGATCGGCGATGTCGGCACGGCGCATCACCTCGGGGATGTCGGCGGTGCGCCCGTGAAGCGCGGCGACCGTGGAGACGGTCTCGGCGACGGTGAAGTCGTCGAGCAGTCCGCCGGTCTGCATGACCGCGGCGATCCGGCCGGCGCGCGCCGCCTCGCGCGGATCGCGGCCGAAGACCCTCACCTCGCCGGAGTCGGGTGTGGTGAGGCCGAGGATCATGTCGATGGTGGTCGTCTTGCCCGCGCCGTTGGGTCCGAGGAAGGCCACCACTTCGCCGGGCTGGATCTGAAGGTCGATGCCGTCGACGGCCTGGACGGTCTCGCCCTTCGAGCCGCGGAACCGCTTCGACAGATCGGAGATGGCGATGGCCGGAACCGTCGACGCGGTTCGCGCTGGGGTGAGATGTCGTTGTGTCATGACATTCACTCTCCCGCCGGGGGACGCCGGTCACCCAGAGCGGATGTCATCGGTTCGCCATGACGTTTGTCATGGGCCCGGCACAACGCTTCGCGATCGCGGCAATCGGTGTAGCCCGGGCCGCAGACGGGGCCGGTCGTTGCCCGGGTCACACCGTGCAGGCACAATCGAAGGACGAGGACCTGCGAAAACAGTCGGGAGTTGAACGCGATGAGAGACGGCGCCGGCGTGTCGACTCGCGTCCGCCGTGCCTACGAGCAGTTCCTCGCCGGTGTCTCACCCGCCGACGACTCCGTGCGCTCGCTGGTCCGGGAATCGTGGGAGCGGTCCCGCAGCCGAGGAGTGGATCCCGGTGAGGTGGAACCCGGCCACGACGCCGGTGCCCCCATGTCGGGTGATGCCTTCGACGCGTACCGCTCGTCGCATCGGCTGGCGGCCGTGCGGCCGCTGGTGCAGTCGCTGATGCTCGACGACATCGCCGATTCCGGCGTGGTGGTCGCGCTCACCGACAACCAGGGCCGGCTTCTGTGGGTGGAGGGCGACCACGGAGCCCGTGACGCCGCGGCCCGCATCAACTTCGTCGAGGGCTCGGTGTGGAGCGAGGACACCGTCGGCACCAATGCGCCCGGACTCGCCCTGACGATGAATCGCGGTGTGCAGATCATCGGTCCGGAGCATTTCTCCGGTCCCGTCCAGAACTGGAACTGCGCCGCGGCCCCGGTGCACGATCCGGTGTCGGGCGAACTGCTCGGCGTCGTCGACGTCACCGGCGGACCCGCGGCCGCGGCACCGTTCGCTCTCGCGGCGGTCCGATCGGTGGTCGCCGCGGTGGAGCGGGAACTGCAATCACGCGCCGTCGACCTCGCCGCACCCGAGACCTTCGTCCGGCCCGACACGCGCCCCCGGCTCACCGTGCTGACCGACGGCCCCGCCCACTGGCACGATGCCGCGGGCGCCGCCCGACCGCTGTCGCCGCGGCACGCGGAGATCCTGCTCCTGCTGCAGAGCTACCCCGAAGGTCTGGGGACCGAGCAACTCGCGACGATGCTCTCGGACGAGGGGCTCGGCGCGGTCACCGTGCGCGCCGAGATCTCGCGGCTGCGGCGCGACCTCGGCGATGTGATCGCCGCCCGCCCGTACCGGCTCACCGTCGACGCCGGCTCCGACGTCGACGAGTTGCGCGGGCTCATCGCCGCGGGCGATCTGACCGCGGCGGTCCGGGCGTTGGGGCGCGGCGGACTGCTGTCCGAGTCCCTCGCCCCCGGCGTGGTGGAACTGTTCGACGAAGTGCGCGAAGACCTGCGATCGCGCATGTTCGGCACCGGCGACCTCGTCGCCCTGAACGCGTGGGTCGCCTCGCCGCACGGCCGGGACGACATCACCGCGTGGAACGCGCTCGCCCAGCGGCTCCCCGCCGGACATCCGCAGCGGGCGGTCGCACAGGGGCGGGTCCGGCTGCTCGATCGGCGGTTCGGAGTGCGGCGCTGAGGGCGCCGGGCGCACCCCGCGCCGCGATGCAACGCGACTGCAACCACATCACCCCTAGTGTGTGATTCACCTCACCGATTGAAGTGAATCCACGAAGGAGTGCAAGCATCATGACCGTCTTCGCAAAGCCCGGAGCCGACGGCTCGCTGATGAGCTACCAGTCCCGCTACGACAACTGGATCGGCGGCAAGTGGGTTCCGCCGGTGAAGGGTCAGTACTTCGAGAACCCGTCGCCCGTCGACGGCAAGACCTTCTGCGAGGTGGCCCGCTCCACCGCCGAGGACATCGATCTGGCGCTCGACGCCGCGCACGCCGCCGCACCGGCGTGGGGCAAGACGTCGGTCGCCGAGCGCGCCGCCGTCCTGAACAAGATCGCCGATCGCATGGAGGAGAACCTCGAGGCGATCGCCGTCGCCGAGTCGTGGGAGAACGGAAAGGCCGTCCGCGAGACACTCGCCGCCGACATCCCGTTGGCGATCGACCACTTCCGCTACTTCGCCGGCGCCATCCGCGCCCAGGAGGGCGGCATCTCCGAGATCGACAAGGACACCGTCGCCTACCACTTCCACGAGCCGCTGGGCGTCGTCGGTCAGATCATCCCGTGGAACTTCCCGATCCTGATGGCGACCTGGAAGCTGGCCCCGGCCCTGGCCGCGGGCAACGCGATCGTCATGAAGCCGGCCGAGCAGACCCCGGCGTCGATCCTGTACGTGATGAGCCTGATCGGCGATCTGCTGCCGGACGGCGTCGTGAACATCGTGAACGGCTTCGGCGTCGAGGCGGGCAAGCCGCTCGCCTCGAGCAACCGCATCCGCAAGATCGCCTTCACCGGCGAGACCACCACCGGCCGCCTCATCATGCAGTACGCGTCGGAGAACCTGATCCCGGTGACCCTGGAGCTGGGCGGCAAGAGCCCGAACATCTTCTTCGAGGACGTGATGGCCTCCGACGACGGCTTCCTCGACCGTGCACTCGAGGGCTTCTCGATGTTCGCCCTGAACCAGGGCGAGGTGTGCACGTGCCCGAGCCGCGCGCTGGTGCAGAGCAGCATCTACGACGATTTCCTCGAGCGCGCCGTCGCCCGGGTCGCCGCCATCAAGCAGGGCAACCCGCTCGACACCGACACCATGATGGGCGCCCAGGCGAGCAACGATCAGTGGGAGAAGATCAAGTCGTACCTGGAGATCGGCAAGCAGGAGGGCGCCAAGGTGCTCACCGGCGGCGAGCCCGCCGATCTGGGCGGCGACCTCTCCGGTGGCTTCTACATCCAGCCGACCGTCTTCGGCGGCAAGAACGACATGCGGATCTTCCAGGAGGAGATCTTCGGACCGGTCCTGTCGGTGACCTCGTTCACCGATTACGACGACGCGCTCTCCATCGCCAACGACACGCTGTACGGCCTGGGCGCCGGCGTGTGGAGCCGTAACGGCGCCGTCGCCTACCGCGCGGGCCGCGACATCCAGGCCGGCCGGGTGTGGACCAACACCTACCACGACTACCCGGCGCACGCCGCCTTCGGCGGCTACAAGCAGTCGGGCGTCGGCCGCGAGAACCATCTGATGATGCTCAGCCACTACCAGCAGACCAAGAACCTGCTGGTCGGCTACGCGCAGAGCGCCAAGGGCTTCTTCTAAGCCGGCGTGCGATGAACGAGCCTGCAACCGTCGCGCGCGTGGTTGCCACCGACTCCGCCGTGGAGCTCCTGACCAAGCTGTCGGAGCTTCACGGCGGGCTCATGATCCATCAGTCGGGCGGATGCTGCGACGGCTCCGCTCCGATGTGCTACCCGGTCGGCGAGTATCGGGTCGGCCAGCGCGACGTGCTCGTCGGCGAGGTCGAACTGCCCGAACCGCTGCCCGCGGTGCGCATCTGGATCAACGGCGACCAATTCGAACTGTGGAAGCACACGCAGCTGATCCTCGATGTGGTGCCCGGCCGCGGAGCCGGATTCTCCCTCGAAGCCCCCGAGGGCGTCCGGTTCCTGTCCCGATCGCGGGTGTTCACCGATGAGGAGAACGCCGCACTCGCGGATTCGCCGCCCCTGACCGGGGCAGACCTGGGCGTGTAGCGGCGACCCGCAGAATTCTTGGCTCCCGGAACGGTCTGAGAGACCGTTCCGGGAGCCAAAGTTTTCCCGATCGGAGCTCACCCGGCGAGCAGCACCCCGCCGAGTGCCACACCGGCCACCAGGACGGTGGTCAGCGCCGCCTGGACGAAGGGACGCCATCCCACCCTGCGCATGACCTCCATGCGGACGCCGAGTCCGAGAGCCGCCATCGCGATCGTCAGCAGCACCACCTGCGCCTCGTGCCCCACGGAGATGACCGCCGAGGGCAGCACTCCGGTGGACCGCAGGATCGCGCACGCGACGAATCCCACCACGAACAGCGGAACGATGGGAGGCCGCTTGCCCGCTACCCCGGTGGCGCGGCGCTGACGGATGCTCAGCACGGTGACGACCGGCGCGAGCATCATCACGCGGGCCAGCTTCACCACCACCGCGACGGTGAGCGCGCCTCCGCCGATCATCCCGCCGGCGGCCACCACCTGCGCCACCTCGTGGATCGAGCCGCCGGCCCACAGCCCCGCGACCTCGTCCGAGAGCCCCATCGCGTGGGAGAGCAGCGGGATCGCCGGAATCATCAGCGTTCCGAAGATGACGACGGTGCCGACCGCGGTGGCGGTGTCCTCGTCGTCGGCCTCCACCACGCCGTCGACCGCCGCGACCGCCGCCGCACCGCAGATCGACATGCCGCAGGCGATCAACAGCCGGCGGGCGAACGGAATGCCCAGCGCCCGTCCGATGAGCAGACCCCCGACGATGCCGCCGACGACGATCGCGACGACCACCAGAATCATCCCGAATCCGAGTCCGAGCACATCACCGAGAACCAATTGCAGCCCCAGCAGCGCGACACCGATGCGCAGCAGCGTCTTCGACGCCAGCGTCAGTCCGGGCGCCGCGGCGGCAGGCAGCCGGACCACGTTGGCGACCACCGCGCCGATCACGATGGCCAGCAGGAGCGGACTGACCGCAGGCAGGAGCATGGTGATGCCGGTGGCGGCGAGGGCGACCGCGCCGCAGATCAGCAGCCCCGGAACCACGGCGCGGGGATCGGGCCGGTCGCCTCTCCCGGACTTTCCGGCACGATGCAGTGTCTGAGTCATACCTCCACGGTCGGCGAACCGGAGGCGATCGGGAACCCGGAGATCCGATATGCAGACATATCAAATCGATATGGTCATGACCCCGTCCGTCTCGCTAGAGACTGGCCTCCCGGCCGAGCCGGGAGGCGAGCTTCTGCAGCATCAGCAGCCCGGCGCCCATCCGGTCGGCGAACTCCAGCAGCCGGTCGACGGCGGCCGAGTCGGGATTCTCCAGCCGGAAGGCCAGCAGCTCCCGGGCACCCGCGTGCATCACGCGCGCCGTCAGTTCCGGATCGAGCTGGTCGAGCCCGATGTCGGCGACGACCTCCGCCAGGTACTTCCGCACCCGCTCCTGCGACACTTCGAGCCGCCGGCCGAACTCGGCAGGCGCCCCCAGCGGGGGCGACAGGAACAGCCGCCAGCTCGCCGGATTCTCGTCGATCGCCTCGATCAGCCGCGCGAGCACCGCACGCAGTTGCTCGAGTCCGGCGAGACCCTCCGCGCTCGCGACAGCGGCCGCGAAGTCGGCCTGGTCTCGGTCGCTCTCGCGATCGACCAGCGCGACGAACAGTCCGGTGACGTCGCCGAACTGCTGATAGATCAGCGTCCGGTGCACTCCGGCCTCGTCGGCGATGCGGGCGGGGGTCGCGGCGTGAAAGCCCTCGCGGTCGACGATCGCGAGAGCGACGTCGAGAATCTGCTCACGCCGGGCCGCACCGCTCATCCGCCGACGCACGTTCTCCGAAGTCACCCTTGACATCGTAGTTCACACATTGTTAGTTAGTAACTAACAATGTGTTAGTTACCCCGGAGGGCCGCCGTGACCACCTATTACCCCGATCTCGCCGACGTGGTCCGCCGACAAGCCGACGCCCTGCCCGAGGTGTACGGCGACGTCGACTTCAGCGGCGTTCCCTACCGGTTCACCACTGACCCGGACGTCGAATCGGCACTACCGGCGTGGGTGGGCGGCCGGTCCCGCTACCTGTCGGACGAGCGAATCGTGGAGCTGATGACCACGTCGACGATGCTCGGCGACGTGGTCGCCGACAGGTATGCGGCGCTCGCGGCCGACCACAGCGTCTCGGAGCTGATCTCGATGCTCCGCACGGCGTGCCGCGAGGGGATCGACGCCGTCGAAGACGCGCCTTCCGAACTGGCGTCGTTCCTGGAAGCGATGGAGACCACCCCCGACTGGATCGATCTGGACCTGGTCGCCGAAGGCGCCCGCCTGTCGCGAGTGCCGTCCGCGCTGCTCTCGCCGTTCATCACCCGCGGGGCGTTCATCGCCACCTTCACGAATCTGTACGCCGCACTTCCGATGGTGATGACCGGCGCACTGACCGGCAAACGCGCGGCACGGCGGGTCAACGAGACGACGAGCTTCTTCGCGGTCACCACGCTGCCCGGCGCACTCGACCGCGACGGCGCGGGGTTCGAGGCCGCCGCGATGGTGCGACTGATGCATTCGATGGTGCGGTACAACGCCTTGCGCCGATCCGGAACCTGGGATGTCGACACCTACGGAATCCCGATCCCCCAACTCGATCAGGCACCGGCCGGTCTGATGGGCGCGTTCATCCTCGCCCAGCGCGCATTGCGACAGGGTCGCTCCGAGTTCACCCGGGCCGAGCGGGCGACGGTGGAGTTCCACCGGTACCGCTGCTTCCTGCTCGGGCTTCCCGAGGAACTGGTCCCCGCCACGCCCCGGGGAGTGGTCGACGTGTTCACCGGCCGCGCTGCGCTGCTGCGCGCCGGATTCGACGGCTCGTGCGCGTCACTGGTCTCGTCGACGATGAACGCCTACCTGCGCTCGGGACACACCGCCTTCGACCGTGCCGCCGAATCCGTCGAGCGCAGCTACAGCAAGATCGCGTTCATGATCGCGTTCTGCCAGGGGAATCGCCGTGCCGCGGCACGGATGGGCGTCGAGATCGCCGCCGCCGACTTCGCCAGGATCGCGGTCACCGCACCGTTCATCGTCGGTCGCCTCGCGGCCGCCCAGTACGCGACGCGGATCCCGTTCCTCGCCCCGCACGTCGACCGGTACGCGACGCGGATGGTCGAGCGACGGCTCGCCGACTACGGCAAGCCGGAGTTCCGGACCGACCACACCGAGTACGCCGTCGCGCACTGAACGATGCACGACCGCCGGCGCGACCGGGGTACTGTCCAGCCGTGGACTTGCGATCGATCGACCTGGGGGCGCTCGAGTTGCTCGTCGGAGTCGACGACCACGGCAGTCTGAGCGCGGCGGCCCGCGCGTTGCACGTCGCACAGCCCAATGCGTCACGGGCCATCGGGCGGCTGGAACGCCTGCTCGGCGTCCGTCTGCTCGATCGGGTCACCACCGGCTCCCGCCTCACCCCGGATGGGACCGTGCTGGTGCATTGGGCCCGACGCACCGTCGACGATGCGCGCGCACTGCTGGATGTGGCGGCCGGGCTGCTCAGCGATACCGCCGCCGAGGTGACCGTCGACGCCTCGATGACGGTCGCCGAACACCTGATGCCCCTGTGGCTCGGGACATTCCGCACCGACCATCCCGAGACCACCGTGCACCTGCGGGTCCGCAACTCCAGCGCGGTGTTCGAGGCCGTCGCCTCGGGCGGCTGCGACGTCGGCTTCGTCGAGAGCCCGTCGATTCCGTCCGGACTGCACAGCGCGGTGGTCGCGCGCGACCGCCTCGTGCTCGTCGTTCCGCCCGGCCACAAATGGTCGCGCCGTCGGCGCCCCATCGACATCGCCGAACTCGCCGCGACGCCGCTGCTGGTCCGCGAACCCGGATCGGGCACGCGCACGACGCTGGAGGTGGCGTTGACCGGATACGACATCGCCCCGCCGATCCTCGAACTCGGCAGCAGCGCCGCGATCCGCACCGCGGTGGCCGGCGGGGTCGGCCCCGCCGTGCTCAGCACCCTCGCCGTCCAGGAGTCCGCGCGCAGCGGCGAGTTGCGCGTGATCGATGTGGACGGACTCGATCTGACCCGGGAACTGCGCGCCGTGTGGCGACCGCCACGCACTCTTCAGGGCCCCGCGGCCGAACTCGTCCGGATCGCCCGCCGGTCGGCACAATAGATCCGTGACCGCCGACCAGCCCGGCTACGACGCCCTCGCCGATCTCTACGACAGAACGTTTCCGGATCCGTTTCAGACGGCGCTCGAGCGCCGGGCCGTCGACGCCTTCGCGGACATGGTGCTCGAGTCGCGGCCGGATGCGGGGGTCGTCGACGTCGGCTGCGGCACGGGCGGTGTCTCCGCGCATCTCGCCGGACGCGGGCTGAGCGTGTGCGGCGTCGATCCGAGCGCCGGAATGCTGGCGGTGGCCCGACGGAGGCACCCGCAGCTGACGTTCCGGACGGACGACGCCCGGCTCGTCACCGTCGACCTGTCACGGGTGGGCGGCGTCGTGGCGCGGCACAGCCTGATCCACGTACCTTCGGACGAGGTGCGCGAGATCCTCGTCGACTGGTCGGCACGACTGTCCGCCGGCGCCGTGGTGCTCATCTCGACGCAGGCCGCCGACGAGCCCGGTGTGCACGAATTCGATCACGCCGTCGCAAAGGCGTGGCGCTGGCATCCGGACGCGCTCGCCGACGCGGTCGTCGCGGCCGGCTTCGCGGAGATCTGGCGCACGGTGAGCCGAGCGGACGCCGACCACCGCTTCCCCGACGTCCATCTGGCGGCGCGGCGCCCATGACCGATCACGCTCCGGTCCCGCCGTCGCGACCGTCGGTCCGCGCACTACTCCTGTCGCGGCCGTCCACCCGTGGACGCTGGGCTCCGGCACTGCGCGGAGGGCTGGCCTTCCTGCTGCCCGCGCTGACGCTGTACGGGCTGGGATTCGAGCGAAACGCGGTCCTCGCCGCACTGGGCTCGTTCGCGCTGATGTACGGCGAACGTCGCCCGTACCGGATCAGGTGGCGCGTGAACCTCACCACGGGTCTGCTGCTGGTCGCCTCCGCGGCCCTGTTCGGCGCGCTCGGCTCATGGATGGGTCCGGGTGGATCGACGGCTCGCGAGATGACGATGGTCGGCGCGCTCGCGGCGCTCACCGCCGTCTCGGTATTCGGGGTGAACACCCTGCGTCTGGGGCCTCCCGGTCCGTTCTTCCTGGTCTTGGTCGGAGGTGTCGCCGTGGTCGTCTGCCGCGCCGGCGGCTCCGCCGCGACGGTGGCCCTGTGTACGGCCGCGGGCGCGGCCGCCGCGTTCATCGTCAGCATGTCGCCCGGACTGTGGCGCCCGCACGGACCCGAGATCGCCGCCACCGAGACCGCACTGGCCGAGGGCGAGCGCTTCCTCGCCGACAACCGCGAGCCCTCCCGCAGGCACAGTGTCGCGGCGTCGACGCTGAACGCGTGGTCGGTGCTGCACGACGCGGCGCAGATCGACGGCGATCTCGCACATCGTCTCTGGCTCACTCATCACCGCGTTCACGGCGCCGAGGCCGGCGCTCTGATGGCGCCGCTCCCCCGTCCCAGCATCGTGCACCGCCTCAGATTCGGAGCGCGCCTCGACAGCCACGCGACAGTGACGGCCACCCGGGCGACGGTGGCCACGCTGCTCGCGGGCGGGGTCTCGGTCCTCGCCGGCCTGGGACGCCCCGACTGGGCGATCATGGGCGCGGTCCTGGTGCTGCAGTTGGGGCCCGACCGTGTCCGCGGCGCGGTGCGCGGTGTGCACCGCGTGCTCGGAACGCTCGGCGGTCTGGCGATCTTCGCCGTGCTGCACACACTCGATCTGCACGTCGCCGCGCTGATCGTGGTGCTGGCCGTGCTGAACATCATGATCGAGCTGACCGTCACCACCAACTACGCGCTCGCGGTCACCTTCATCACGCCGCTCGCGCTGCTGATGGGAGCGCCGACTCAGCCGCTCGGCGAGCAGATGCTCTCACGCGTCATCGAGACCCTGTTGGGCGTCGCGTTCGCGGTGGCGACGATGTGGCTGCTGTTCCCGCGGATCCACCGCAGCACCCTCCGCTCCGCGGACGAGGCGGCCAGGGCGGCGTGTTCCGATGTGTTGAACCGGGCGAGCACGGATGTCCCCGCGTCGGCGTCCATGCGCGTGTCGCGGCGCGACCTCCAGTGGCAGTTGCTGGAAGCCGAGCTGGCCGCGACCGACAGCGCGAACGACGAGCCCGCCTGGGCGTACCGCTACTGGCCCGCCCATGCGGCGGTCCGATCCGTGGGCTACGACACGCTCGGCGCCTGCTGGCGCGCCGGCCCCGACACCCTGATCGGCGAGACGATCCGCGCCGACCTCGCCGACCGCGTCACCGCGAGCCGCACGATCGGCCTCACCCCTCCCCCGACTGAGCGAGGCCCTGAACAGGCAGGTTGAGCAGCCTTCATATAGGCCAGTTGAGCGAGCGCAGCGAGTCGAAACCCTCCCGACCCAGCGACCTCCAACAGGCCAGTTGAGCGACCTCCAACAGGCCAGTTGAGCAGCCTTCAACAGGCTGGTTGAGCGAGCGCAGCGAGTCGAAACCCCACCGACCGCCACACCCACACTCACCGACCCCCTCAGTACCCCGCATCCGGCTCGACCACCGCCAGCAGCTCCTCGCCCGCTTCGAACCGCCGGATGTTCTCCGCGAGGAAGGGCGCCATCTCGCGCGTGAGCCCGGACGCCGGATTGGCCACGTGCGGGGTGATGATGACGTTGGGCAGCGACCAGAGCGGGTCGTCGTCCGCGGGCGGTTCCGGATCGGTGACGTCGAGCGCCGCGCCCGCGATCACTCCCTCCGACAACGCCCGGTGAAGAGCAGCCTGATCGATCAGCGGCCCGCGGGCGATGTTGACGACCCAGCTGTGCGGGTGCAGTCTGCCGAGGGTCTCGTCGTTGAGCAGGTGACGGGTATCCGGAGTGTCGGGTGCGGCGAGCACCACGTGGTCGGTCCGCTCCCACACCTCGTCCATTCGGTCGGCGGGCAGCGTCAGCTCAGCGCCTTCGACGGCGCGGCCGCTGCGGTTGACGGCGATCACCGAGGCGCCGCACGCCGCCAGACGCGGCGTCAGTTCGCGCCCGATCCCGCCCGCACCGATGATCGCGACCGTCGCACCCCGCAGTGTCCGGACGGCCGGGTCGATCCGTTCCTTCGCCCACCCGTCCCGGACCGCCGTGGTGATCTGCCGCAGCCCGGCCAACAGCAACGCGAGGGCGTGTTCGGCGACGCCCGCTGCGTAGAAGCCCGAGGCGTTGGTCCAGAGTCGACGGCCGTCCAAGACGCCGGCGTCGACGAAGCGTTCGATACCGGCGGTACTGAGCGCCACCCAGCGGACGGCGTCGCCGAGTTGCGGGAAGCCGTCCGGCCCGCCGATCCAGACGAGAGCCTCGGCGTCGTCGAGCCCGGTCACCTCACTTCCGGCTCCGGTCACCGCCTCCGACAGGTGCCGGTCCACAACCGGTTCGATCGCGATCTTCACGAGCGCCTCCTCAATCTCCGGTCCCACGGTAGACCGAATGCTCTGTTCCGATCACGCGTGCCATTCGTTCGATTCACCATCGGCTCGCATGGCACACTTGCCCGGTCGATGCTGCGACCGAAAAGAGCACTTCATGGAGATGACGGAAATCGCCGGGTACAGGATCCTGCGCACTCTCGGCGCCGGCGGGATGGGACAGGTGTTTCTCGTCGAGCATCCCCGTCTGCCGCGTCGTGATGCATTGAAACTGCTCGACGCGGGTGTCTCGAGGAACAGCGAGTTCAAAGCCAGGTTCCAGCGTGAGGCGGATCTTCTGGCCCAACTGTCACACCCGAACATCGTTACGCTGTACGACCGCGGCGAGTACGACGGCCGTCTCTGGGCCACCATGGAGTTCGTCGAAGGCACCGATGCCGGCCAGTTGCTCGAATCGACTGGCCCGCTGTCGCCTACCCGAGTGATGTCTCTAGTCGCGAGCGCAGGGTCAGCGCTCGACTACGCGTGGCGTAAGCAGCGGATCACCCACCGCGACGTGAAGCCCGCGAACATCCTTCTCGCGATCGACGATCACGACACCGTCGAGGCAGTGAAGCTCGCCGATTTCGGCATCGCCAAAGCGGCCGAAGAGACGACGACCTTGACCTCCACCGGAATCACCGTCGGCACCTTGGCGTATATGAGCCCGGAAGCGATTGAGGGCGCGGAAATCGACAACCGATCAGACATCTACTCACTCGGTTGTACCGCGTTCCATTTGTTCTCTGGTCAGGCTCCCTTCACAGGTAAGACTATGACCGCGCTGATGTCGGCTCATTTGAACGGTGAGCCGCCCAGCCTCTCGAAGGTCGCCCCGCATCTGCCGGCGACGTTGGATTCGGTGTTCACTCGAGTCCTGTCGCGAGAGCCCGACTCGCGATACTCGAGCTGTGCCGAATTCGTGGCTGCGTTGTCCGATGCGATGGATGGCAGAACGACGCCGCTGACCGGTCCGGCCTACGCCCAGACGATTGTCGGAACGCACCCGGGTCCAGGGCGCCATCCGCACCACCGATCGTCGTCGCGCCGGAACCGATGGATCACGGCGGTCTCGGCACTCGCCGCGACCGCGGTCCTCGCAGTCGGTGGAGCCGCCGCGTACGCGTACTTCCAGCAACGGGACGAGACGCCGACAGCTTCGGCACCCATCACACAGACCACACAGACCACGGTCACGACGCACGTCACGTCCACGCCAGCGACCACCGCCGCTCCTGCGATCGCCACGGTCTACGAGCAGGTCACGCCGACCGAGGAGCCCGAACCCGTGACCGTCACGCCCGAACCCGTCGAAGGGCAGGAGTGCGGGTTGGATCAGTTCGGTGACATCTCCGCTGACGGCACACTGTTCTGCAGCGCAGAGAACGGCGCGTGGACCGACCGTACACACCAGTCTCGTCCTGCTGTGACGTACGGTACTGAGTGTTCCGAACCCGGGGCGCGCGCCCGGATCAGCGGTACCGACGCAATCGCAACCTGTGAGTCCGACACTGACGGGACTCTGACCTGGGGCTACTAGACTCCGACCCTCATCGTTACCGCCGACCGCGTCGTGCGGCCTTACCGAAGTTCTTGCCTGCGATCTTGCCCGCCGCCTCGCGGTTCGCCCGCTTGGCGGCAGCCTTCTCCTTCGCGGTCCGCTTGGGCTGCGGCTCCCTGCCGCGCGACGAGTTCGCCCCGCGACCACGGACGAGTCCGACGAATTCGTCGGCGAGTTGGGACGTGGGCGACGGCCAGACCAGTCCCACCCGGCTGACGGGGGCGTCGAGCAGCGGCCGGTAGACGAGGTCGCGGCGATGGTGCAGCCGGGCCAGCGACTGCGGCACGGCGAGCAGTCCGGTGCCGGCCGCCACGAGTTCGATCGCGTCGGCGGTGGTCGCCGGACGGTGGTCGAGCAACGGCCCGGGCCACCGATCCCAGGTGAGGGCGTCGTCGAGGGGCGACAGAAAGGTCTCGTCGGCGACGTCGTCGGCGCGCAACTCGTCCGCCAGGGTCAGGTAGTGGTCCTTCGGAACCACGACCACCGTGGTCTCGACGTACAGATCGATGGTGTGATGGGGTCCGGGATCGACGGCGTCGAGGGCCTCCGGCAAGCGTGTGACGGCCGCGTCGACCGCGCCGTCGGCGAGCAGCCGCACGCTGTCGGACACACTGCACGCCACCAACTCGAGCGGCACGTCGGCGAACCGTTCGCGCCATTTGCGTTCCCATTTCGCCGGCGTGACGCCGGGGACGTACGCCAGACGGAAGCGGCGGTGCGCAGCGGCGTTCTCGGCCGAGTCGGGAGTCACGGGGAAAGACTATCGGGGCCGGGCGGTCACGCGCCGCGTCCGGCGACGGCGAGCAGCCGGTCGGCGGGGTGATCGGAGGCGGCGGGCAGCTCCGGACCGAACAACCCGAGCGCGCGAAGGTCCTCGATGATGGGCGTGCCCACATCGAGCAGGTGAGCGACCAGTTCCGCCGGGGGCGACCATTCCACGCCGAGCGCGTCGGCGAGGTCCTTGCTGTGCAGGGTCAGTTCCAGCAGCCGCAGATGCATCAGCGAGGCGCCGGTGCGCCGCCCGGCCCGGTGATCGACGAGCGCGGTCAGATCCGCGTGCTCGGCCGCCTCCCGCAGTCGGTGCTCCTGTTCCCAGAAGCTGCCGACAGCATCGGCGCCGATGTAGTCGACGCCGCGGGTAGCCGCCGTGTCCGCCGCGCTGCCGCCGTCGAGCAGGATGGCGTACCGCTGCGCACCGCCCGCGACATGGTCGACGAGCTGTCGGACCGTCCAGTCGCCGCAGCCGCCGGCGCGGTCGAGATCGCCGTCGACCCGCTCCAGCAACTCCACCCACAGCGTCTCCGCGGAACCGAGCAGTTCGTCGCCGGCCAGTGCCGCGACCACCTCGTCGGCGGTGCGCAGCTGCACGCCGATCGACTCCAGATCGGCCAGCCGAGCCGGCGTGACCTGCGAGGTCGCGTCGGAGATCAGGACGGTGCGGTAATCGAGTTCCGAGGCGTCGAAGAGGGTGGCCCGGGGGCAGTTGGGCAGATTGCAGCCCGCGACCACCACGGTGCTCACGTCGTGGTCACCGAGCAGCGAGTCGAGGGGCGTGCGGAAGAACGCCGACCACCGGGGCTTGTACACCACGTACTCCGCAGCGCCGATCTGCTGCACCGCACCGAATCGCAGTGAATCCCAATCGAACTCGACGGGACCGGGCAGCAGATCTGGGGGAATCTCAGCTCCCGGAGTGCCCGGCGCGACGACCGCGTCACCGGCCTCTACCGCGGCGCGCCGGAGCAGGTCGACGTCGCTCTCCCCCGGGCGGTACGACCGCACGATGTGGACCACCGGCCGGCCGAGCCGACGGAACTCCGCGACCGCCGCCGTCATCGCCGGAATGGCTTCGCGCGTACCCGGCACAGCGGCCGGGCCGTCGACGAAGTCCCGCTGGACGTCGATGAGCACCAGCGCCGCGTCGGCCCAGTCGGGAACGAGGTAGTCGGCCACGTCATCGATGGTCGCACAGCGCTGCGCAGAGCGTCAGTCGCCCGCCGGCAGCGGAATGTTCTGAAGGCGCAGCTGCCCGCGGGCGAGATCCTTGCCGGTGGCCTCGTCGCTGATCCGGACGAGCCAGAGCTGCTGCGTGCGGCCCTGAACGATCGGTTCGGCGACCACCCGCGCACGAGTGCCTCGCGACGACCGCAGGAAGTCCGTCGAATTGTTCAGCCCCACCGCGAACTGCCCGCGGTCGGCCACGGCCACGCTGGCGCCGATGCTGCCCGCGCTTTCGACGATGGCCGCGTACACGCCGCCGTGGACCACACCGAACGGCGTGTGGTGCCGCTCGTCGAGATCGGCGTATCCCTCCACGCGAGTGCCGGAGGCCTCGGTGACGACGAGCCCGGAAGCGTCCATGAACTCGCTCGACGTCGACGGAATCGGTGCGGTGTCGGTCATCGTGTCTCTCCTGCGATCGATGTCGGCGACACGTCGCCGCTGACTTCTGATAGAGAAGTTAGATCGCCGATCGACTGACTGTCAACATCGAAGCCAGCTAGACTGGCGACGTGGACTGGCTGGATTTCGACACCGACAACTGCTCCGTCCAGCGCACGCTCGACGTCATCGGCGACCGCTGGAGCGTGCTCGTGCTCCGCGAGGTGTTCAACGGCGTGCGCCGGTTCGACCGCATCAAGCAGCACACCGGGATCTCCGACTCGGTCCTGTCCGACCGTCTGCGCAGGCTCCTCGACGCCGGCGTGCTGGTGGCCTCCGAGTATCGGGAGCCGGGGTCGCGGCGCCGGAAGGAGTATCGACTCACCGACGCCGGGCTCGACCTTCAGCCGGTGCTGATCTCCATGCTCCGGTGGGGCGACAAGCACCGCGCCGACCCGGCGGGCCCGTCGCTGAACGTGGTGCACCGCGGGTGCGGCGCTCCGGTGCGCACCGAGATCGTCTGCGACGCCGGGCACCCCGTGCCCCAGCGCGAGGTGCGCAATGAACCGGGTCCGGGTGCACGCAAGCGCGCCACCGGGCCCGTCGCCTGACGAATCCGCGCCGTCAGGCCTCTCCCAGCTCCGGCGGAGCGCTCCGATAGACCGGCGGCGTCTCCGACATCCGGATCGGATTGGCCACCGTCCTGACCGGCGCGTCGCGCCGCGCGTCGTCGACCTGCGCGATCGGTTCCAGTCCGAGCCGATCGGCCAGTGCGAACGCCTCGGCGATGTCGTTGACCGGTCCGCATGGGACTCCGACCGCCGCGAATCGGGTGAACCAGCCGTCGGCGGTGTCGGCGCGCAGCAACTCGGTGAGTTCGTCGATGAGCGACTCGCGATTGGCGACGCGGTCGGAGTTGGTGGCGAACCGCGGATCGTCGGCCATCCCGGGGGCGCCGAGTTCGGCGGTCAGCGCGGAGAACTGGCGGTCGTTGCCGACCGCGAGGATCAGGGGACGGTCGGCCGTCGGGAACGGCTGATACGGCACCACACTCGGATGCAGGTTGCCCATGGCCCGCGGGACCACACCCGCGCCGACGTATCCCGAACCCTGATTGGCCAGTGCCGACAGCAGCGACGACAGCAGGTTCACCTCCACCCGCTGGCCTCGGCCGGTGCGGTCACGGTGGCGCAGTGCCGACAGGATGCCGACGGCCGCGTGCAGACCGGTCACCACGTCGACCAGCGCGACGCCGACCTTCGTCGGCTCCTCCGGCGACGCGCCGGTGATGCTCATCAGACCGCCGACGGCCTGCACCAAGAGGTCGTATCCAGGCAGGTCGTTGTGTCCGCCGAAGCCGGTGATCGAGCAGTAGACGACGCCGGGGTTGACCGCGGCGACTTCGGAATAGCCCAGACCCAGCCGGTCCATGACTCCCGGCAGGAAGTTCTCGACCACCACGTCGGCCCGTGCGACGAGGTCCCGAGCCGAGGCGAGATCGTCGGCGTCGCGCAGATCGAGCGCGAGCGAGGACTTGTTGCGGTTCACCGCCTGGAAGTACGTCGCCTGCCCGCCCGCGTACGGCGGCCCCCACGACCGCGTGTCGTCGCCCGAACCCGGCCGTTCGATCTTCACCACCTCGGCGCCGAGGTCGGCGAGGAGCATGGTCGCGTAGGGCCCGGCGAGCACTCGGCCGAAGTCGGCGATCAGCAGCCCGTCGAGGGCTCCGCCAGCGCCGTCGCCCGTCACCGGAAGGCGGCTTCGCCGGTCAGGGCGCGGCCGATGGTGAGCTGGTGGACCTCGGACGTGCCCTCGTAGGTGAGCACGGACTCGAGATTGTTGGCATGCCGGATCACCGGGTACTCCAGGGTGATCCCGTTGGCGGCGAGGATGGTGCGGCATTCGCGGGCGATCTTGATCGCCTCCCGGCAGTTGTTGAGCTTTCCGAGACTCACCTGGGCCGGCTCCACCTCACCGGCGTCCTTGAGCCGGCCGAGCTGGTAGGCGAGCAGGTGCCCCTTGCCGACCTCGAGCGCCATGTCGGCCAGTTTGGCCTGGGTGAGCTGGTAGGCGGCCAGCGGCTTGTCGAACACCCGGCGGGTCGACGCGTACTCGATCGCGGTCTCCAGGCAGTCGCGGGCGGCGCCGATGGAGCCGAAGATGATCCCGAAGCGCGCCTCGTTGAGACAGCTCAGCGGACCGCTCAGACCCGCCGCCTCGGGCAGCATCGCCGATTCGGGCAGACGCACGTCCTCCAGGACCAGCTCCGAGGTCACCGATGCGCGTAGCGACATCTTGGCGCGGATCTCCGGCGCCGAGAATCCGGGCGTGTCGGTCGGGACGACGAAGCCGCGGATCCCCCGGGCGCCCTGCGCCAGGTCGGTCTTGGCCCACACCACCGCGACGTCGGCCACCGAACCGTTCGTGATCCACATCTTGGCGCCGTTGAGCACCCAGTCGGAGCCGTCGCGGACCGCCCGCGTGCGCATGCCGCCCGGATCGGACCCGAAATCCGGTTCGGTGAGCCCGAAGCAGCCGAGCGCGTCGCCCGCCGCCATCTGCGGCAGCCACTGCTTCTTCTGCTCCTCACTGCCCCAGTGATGGATGGCGAACATCGCGAGCGAGCCCTGCACCGAGACCAGCGAACGGATGCCCGAGTCGATCGCCTCGAGCTCCAGGCACGCCAGGCCGTAGGTCACCGCACTCATTCCCGCACAGCCGTAACCGTCGAGGTGCATGCCGAGCACCCCGAGGCCGCCCAGTTCCTTGGCCAGTTCGCGCGCCGGGATCCGCGCCTCGTCGAACCAGCCCGCGATGTGCGGCCGGATCCTCTCCGCGCCGAACTTCCGGACGGTGTCGCGGATCGCCTTCTCCTCGTCGGAGAGCAGTCCGTCGAGGGCGAAGAGTTCGGTGACGGTGCGGGTGTCGACCATGAGGATTCTCCTGAGTTCGGGGACGACGTGGCTGCAATGCTTTGCGCAATCGATTGCATATGGTGGAGTGAGAGTATCCATCACGGCGGCGAGCCGTCAATGCCCATCGACGTCAATGCCCATCGACGAGGACCCACCCGATGACAGATCACTCCGGCCCGCGCCGCACGCGCCCGCCGACGATGAAAGAGATCGCCGAACGTGCCGGTGTGCACGTCTCCACGGTCTCGCGGGTACTGCGGCAGACCGAACCGGTCGACGGATGGTCCGAGGCGGCCAAGCGCGTCCGCGAGGTGGCGCAGGAACTCGGCTATCAGCCCAACCTGTGGGCCGCGAGCCTGCGCACCCGGCGCACCACGACCATCGGCGCGGTGATGCCGCGGCTCACCGACGGCGTGGTCGCGACCGTCTACCAGGGCGTGGAGCAGGCCGCACGCGAAGCCTCGTACTCGGTGCTCCTGTCCAGCCCGCCCGACGACCCCGACGCGCAGCGACAGGCGATCGAACTGCTCACGGGCCGTCAGGTGGACGGTCTGATCCTCAGCAGTCTGCACAGCCCGGCGGCCGAGTTCGTCCGCCGATTGAAGCTCACCGTCCCCGCGGTGGCGTTGAACCGCCATGCCGGGTCGGGCCTGCCCTTCGCCGGCGGCGACGACCGTCTCGGCGGCGCGCTCGCCGGGCGGCATCTGCTCGACTGCGGATACCGGCGCATCGCGGCGGTGGGCGGTCCACTGTTCGCGACGACCGGCCACGACCGGCTGTCGGGCTTCCTCGACGCGATGAGCGACGCGGGCGTCCGCATCCCCGACCATCGCATCGCGCACGCTCGAATGGATGTGCAGGGCGGGATCGACGCGGCCCGCTCACTGCTCACCCGCGACGACCGGCCCGACGCCGTCTTCTGCGTCAGCGACACCATGGCGATCGGCCTGCTCGGCGTGGCCCGCGACCTGCGTCTGTCCATCCCCGGCGATCTCGGCGTCGTCGGCTACAACGACATCCCGGTGGCCGCACAGCTCCCCGTCCCGCTGACCACCGTCGTCACGCCCGCACACGAGATCGGTGCAGCGGGAGTGCGCCTACTGCTCGGGATGGTCACCGGCACCGACCCCCAACCGGACGACGTCCGGCTCCCGGTCCGGTTGGTCGTGCGGGGGTCGACGGCGCAGCAGCGTTGACGGGTTCGTCGACGGGTGACATCACTGCCCGTAGCTGTATCGGAGCCCGGCGAAGAGCAACTCGTTGACTCGCTTGCGCATATGACCGGTCAACGATGCGTCCGGCACCTCGCCTGTGACATCGAGCCGCCACGTCAGCCGAGTCCCGCTGCCGCGCGAGGCGAGCTCGAACTCGATTCGGGCGTCCGGGCGCCTCTTCCAGATCGACGACCAGATCACCCGATGTTCGGAAGCGACGATCGTCACTCCTGGAACCGCTTCGTCGTCCAGGAGGCTCAGCCACGGACGCGCGGGCTGTCGTTTCGGATCGATCAAGTCCTCGAACACCGCCCGAGGCGGCGCCGGCAGGTCGCGGGTCCGCTCGCCGATGACGGTCCGAAGCGGCTCGATCACTCCGGACGGCCGTCACCGGGTGCGTCCTCCGACGCCGTCTTGATCCAAGCCAGCGTCGCGGACACGTGCTCGGAGAGTTCATCGGTATGGCGTTCGATACCGCCGAGCAGGACGCGGGCGAACAGCCGTGCGGTGGCCGACGCACCGTCGGGCATCTGGCGACGCTCGCGGAGCACGGTCCCGTCACCGTCGGCGGTCAAGGTGTAGGTCCACACCGCTCCGCTCGATCGCGTATGCCACGCGATCTCCCGGCCGATGTCGAACGTCGTCACGGTGTTGACCGTCGGCCAGAGCGCCAGACCGTTCCGGTTCCATCCGACGAACGTCTCGCCGGCGCGCAGCGGTCCGCGACGACGGCGGGTGGTGGCGAAGAGTTCCGGACTCGCCTGCGTCATCGTCCGGGGATCGATCAGCAGCGACCACACTCGATCAGGTGCCGCGTGGATGCGGATCGACTCGTCCAGGTCGCGCTCAGCACGTTCGGGGTTCACAGTTCGACCATAGAGGCCGCGAGCGCGGCGTTCAGTAGCAGAAGCCGCATTCACCCGATGTCGAGAGCACGGTGAAGCAGTTCGGGCACAGCTTGGGCTTGGGCTCTTCCGGCTTCGGGTCGGCTTTGGGTTTGGCCTTGGCCTTCTTCGGCTTCGGTTCGGCCGCGGCCGCGGGCTTCGTTCCCGGCGCAGCGGACTTGGCCGCCTTCGCCGGCGACTTGGCCGCCTTGGGCGGTCGTGCCGGACCGCGAGCGGCGCGCTTCTCCGCTACCCGGGGAGCCAGCGTCGGGCGGGCACCCGCCGAGATCGTCGCGCCGAAGAACTCGTAGCAGCGGAACCGCACATGCGCCGCATCCGAGTCGAGATCGGCGGGGACGGACCGGCCCGCGACACCGAGCGCATGCGCGTAAGCATCACCGGCTGTCTGGTCGAGCAGCACACACAGCGACGCCAGGAGCGGTTCGCCGTCGTCCTGCCCCTCGGTGACGGCGCCGAGGAGATCGGCGATCCACTTGCGCACCGGAGCGCCGGCCTTGATGCCGGTCTGGCTCTGAACCTGGAATCCCAGCTCAGCCTGGGTGATGAGGGAGCCGTACACGCGCGCGGTCTCGATCAAGGCCTCCCGGGCCGCGACGGCCCACGCGGCGAGGGCGTCGGAGAACGGAACGGGGATTTCGCCGGTCACCCGCCATGCGGGGACTCTCGTGTCGTCGTCGGAGTGCACCCGAAAACGCTACGGCGTCACGCCCCGATAGTCGAATCGCCGGTCCGGGCGGAGCAGCACCGCTCGGACCATCGGCGAAGACAATCCACAGTTGGAATCACTTCCATATTTGGATCTCATTCTATATCGTCGGAGCATGCCTCGAAACGATGTGACCTTTCCTTCGACCGGCGGAACCTGCGCCGGCTGGCTGTACGAGCCCGCCGACGCGGTCGGTACACCCGGGCCGATCATCGTCATGGCGCACGGTCTCGCCGGCGTGAAGGAGATGCGGCTCGACGCCTTCGCGGACCGCTTCGCCGCCGCCGGATACCGATGCCTGGTCTTCGACTACCGGCACTTCGGCGCCAGTAGCGGTGAGCCACGCCAACTGCTCGACATCGGCAGCCAGCTCGACGACTGGCGCGCGGCGATCGCGTACGCGCGGACTCTGGACGACGTCGATCCCGAGCGGGTGGTGATCTGGGGCACGTCCTTCGGCGGCGGCCACGTGATCCATACCGCCGCGCGTGATCACCGCATCGCCGCAGTCATCGCGCAGTGCCCCTTCACCGACGGACTGGCGTCGTCGATGGCGATTCCGCCGGTCACATCCGCCAAGGTCACCGCACTCGCGGTGCGCGACCTGATCGGCGCCCGCCTCGGACGCACGTCGATCATGGTGCCTAGTTACGGGCCGCCGGGGTCGACAGCCCTGATGACCGCACCGGATTCGGCACCGGGAGTGGAGGCCCTCATGCCGCCCGGCGCCGACATCAGGTCCGACGTGGCGGCTCGCTTCGCGCTCGACATCATCAGGTACTTTCCGGGTCACGACGCGGGCCGGGTCAGCTGTCCGATCCATTTCGCCGTCTGCGAGAACGACACGGTCGCTCCGACTCGCGCCACCCTGCGTCACGCCGCGAAGGCGCCCAAGGGTGAGATCCGGATCCAGCGAGGCGGCCACTTCGACATCTACGTCGGGGACGACTTCGAGACCAACGTCGCACAACAACTCGCATTCCTCGCCGAGCACGTTCCCGCCGGCGACTGACCCGCCCACCGCCACACCCACCGCACCACCAGTTCAGGAGTTTCGAATGTCCCGCTACCAGCTCGCCGGCCGCACCGTTCTCATCACCGGATCCACCGGAGGCCTCGGGTCGGCCGTCGCCCGTGCACTGCGCGACCGCGGCGCCAACCTCGCCCTCGTCGACCTCGACGCCGATCTCGCCCAGCGCCAGGCCTCCGAGCTCGGCCCCGAGACTGTCGCACGCGGCTGGTCCGCCGACGTACGCGACCTGGACAGCCTGCAGTCCGCGGTCGATGCGGCCGCCGAGCACTTCGGCCGCATCGACGTCGTGATCGCCAATGCGGGCGTCGGATCGATGGCGCCGCTCGAGACGATCGACCCCGCGGCCTGGGAACGGATCATCGACATCAACCTCAACGGCGTGTGGCGCACGTTCCGGGCCGCACTTCCGCATGTCAAGTCCGAGCGCGGATACATGCTGGCCGTCTCCTCGATGGCGGCGTTCGTGCACTCTCCGCTCAACGGCCCCTATGTGGCGAGCAAGGCCGGCGTCTGGGCCCTGTGCGATGCGACCCGTCTCGAAGTGCGTCATCACGGTGTCGGTGTCGGCAGCGTGCACCCGACCTTCTTCAAGACGCCGATGATGGACGACGTGCATTCCGATCCCGCGGGCAACACGCTCTGGGGAGGGAACAAGAGCGGACTGTGGAAGATGATTCCGCTGGAGACGGTGGTCGACGCCTTGGTCCGCGGCATCGAGCGGCGTGAAGATCTGATCGTCCCGACGCGAACGAACGCGCTCGCGGCGCGGATCCCCGGGCTGGTCCGGCCCTTCGTCGACCGTTTCGGGTTCCGCGGCACCACCATTCCGGATGCGATGGCTCAGGCGTCGACATCCGGCTGGATCAGCCGCTGACACCGGCTCCCGCTCAAGGCCTATTCACTAGCGTACGAACAATAGAGAGACGCCGTGTTGAATTAACTTGTTCGGGCACCCGAATCCTCGCTAGGGTGGCGTGACGTACGAGAGTCACGCTCAACGAGGAGAGTCACCGGTGCCCGTCTACCACCTGCCCGATCTGCCCTACGACTACGGCGATCTCGAACCCGCCATCAGCGGCGAGATCATGGAGTTGCATCACGGCGCGCACCATGCCGCCTACGTCAAGGGAGCCAACACCACGCTCGAGCGGATCGAACAGGCTCGGGCCGAGCGCGACTTCTCGAATCTCCCCGGGTTGGAGCGCGCGATGGCGTTCCATCTGGCTGGACACATCCTGCACTCGATGTTCTGGACCAACCTGTCGCCGGAAGGCGGCGGCCGGCCCGCCGGCGCACTTGCGGCCGCGATCGACGAGTACTTCGGCGACTTCGACTCATTCCAGGCCGAGATGAACGCCGCCGCCGCGAGCGTGCAGGGAGCCGGCTGGGCGGCCCTGTCGTGGGACCCGCTCGGCGTACGGCTGGTGGTGACTCAGATCCACGATCACCACATCACCGTCGCACCGACGACCACCCCGATTCTCGTCTTCGACACGTGGGAGCATGCGTTCTACCTCCAGTACCGCAACGTCAAGACCGATTACATCGACCGGCTGTGGTCGTTGATCGACTGGTCCGACGTCGCCGACCGCTTCGAGGTCGCGCGGCGCGGCACCGCTACGTCGTTCCTCACTCCGGCCACCGGAGCCACGGAATGAGCACCTCACCGCTGGAGGCGATCAATTGGAACGACATCGCCGATCAGCGGGACCTGGACGTCTGGAACCGACTGACCGCTAACTTCTGGCTTCCCGAGAAGGTGCCGCTGTCGAACGACCTGCCCAGCTGGGGCACCCTGAGCCGCGAGCAGCAGACGCTGACGATCCGGGTGTTCACCGGCCTGACACTGCTCGACACCATGCAGGGCACCGTCGGCTGCATCGAGATGCTGGCCGACTCCGTCACGCCGCACGAAGAAGCCGTGTACACGAATATGGCGTTCATGGAGTCGGTGCACGCGAAGAGCTACAGTTCCATCTTCTCCACCCTGTGCTCCACACCGGAGATCACCGAGGCCTTCGCATGGTCGCGCGAGAACACATATCTGCAGCGCAAGGCTCGCATCGTGCACGACTACTATCGCGGCGACGACCCGCTGAAGAAGAAGATCAGCTCGGTGATGCTGGAGTCGTTCATGTTCTACAGCGGCTTCTACCTGCCTCTGCACTGGGCGGCGCGATCGATCCTCACCAATACCGCCGACATCATCCGTCTGATCATCCGGGATGAAGCAGTCCACGGCTACTACATCGGATACAAGTTCCAGCGCGGCGTGCAGGACGCCGACCGCGCGCGGCGCACCGAACTCGCCGACTTCGCCTACTCCATGCTCACCGATCTGTACGACAACGAGGTCGATTACGCACACGATCTGTACGACGGACTCGGGATGACCGAGCCGGTTCTTCCCTACATGCGCTACAACGCCAATAAGGCACTGTCGAATCTCGGACTCGATCCGTTGTTCCCGCCCGACCAGTGTCGCGTACCCGCCGAGATCATGTCCGCACTCGATCCGGGCGCCGCCGAGAACCACGATTTCTTCTCCGGCTCGGGAAGCAGCTACGTCATCGGCTCCCAGCAGCCGACCACCGACGCCGACTGGGATTTCTGAACCGACGCCCACGCATGGCCGCGTTGACAGCGATCGGGGCCGAGCCTACGATGATGTAATCAGTGCATACATATCGGTGGCCTCGTCTAACAGGCGGCCGGCGGAAGGACATTCGGCGATGACGCAGACGATTCTGGGGGCGAACGGTCAGATAGCGATCGAGTTGGCGCGTGAGTTGCGGCGCTCATACACCGACGACCTTCGGCTCGTCAGCCGGAACCCACGCAAGGTGGACGCCGCAGACCGGGTTGTGAGCGCCGATCTGCTCGACGCCGAGCAGACCGCGAAGGCGGTTGCCGGCAGTGAGATCGTGTACTTCACCGCCGGTCTCCCCGCGAACACGCATCTCTGGGAGACCCAGTTCCCGACGATGCTGCGCAATGCGCTGGGCGCCGCCGAGGCCGCGGGAGCGAAGTTCGCCTACTTCGACAACACGTACATGTATCCGCAGGACGACCGCGTGCAGACCGAGAGCACTCCGTTCGCTCCCGTCGGCCGCAAGGGTCGAGTCCGCGCCGACATGGCCACGATGGTGCTGGACGAGATCGCACGGCGCGACATCCCCGCCCTCATCGCCCGCGCACCGGAGTTCTACGGCCCCGGGCGTACACAGGGGTTCACCAACTCACTGGTCATCGACCGGATCAAGGCGGGAAAGACGCCGCTGGTCCCGGTGCGGGCCGACCGTGCGCGCACCCTCATCTGGACACCCGACGCGAGCCGCGCACTCGCCGCCCTCGGCAACGCACCGGACGCTTACGGCCAGACCTGGCACCTCCCGGTCGACCACAGTCACCCCACCTACCGGGAATTCGTTCACATGGCCGCCGACACCTTCGGCGCGCCCGACCGGTACACCGTCATCCCGAAATGGGCTCTCACCGCCATCGGCACCGTCAGCCCGCAGGTGCGGGAGATCCGGGAGTTGCTGCCCCGCTACGCGCACGACAACGTCTTCGACGCTTCGAAGTTCGCCGAGCGCTTCCCGGATTTCCGCATCACCACGTATCGCGAGGGCCTGGGCGCGATCCGCGCCGAGTCGGCGGACCGGCCGGACCCGGCCGGCCACCGCTGAGCCGACGACGCTGGGCCGACAACACTGAGCCGGCAGCGTCGCGGCGGCCCGAGCGCTCGTCCCGAACGTCGTCAGCTACGGAAGGCCGCGGCGATCAGATCGGCGGTGTACTGCCGTCCGGCGAGCGTCGGGTGGATCGGTACGCCGTCGTCCTTCGGCCCGACCCCGGTCATCGAGACATATCGCTGCCCGTCGGGGGCACACATGTCGTGTCCGGCCTGTTGATCGTCCGCCACAGTGAATCCCGCACGCTTCGCGGCACCGATGATCGTCGCATTCAGCTTGTTCTCGGCCCTGTTCGCGAAGGCGACCGCATCGCGTCCCATCAGGCCGTCGACGAAACATCCGCGCGGATCACCGGGAAGGACACGCAGGTACGGCAGCACGACGACCTTCGCATTAGGCGCCGCGGTGCGGATCGCAGCGTACACCGTGTCGAGTCTGTGTCCGAGACGGTCGATCTTGGCCATTGTCGCCTCCCGGAACTGCGTATTGCACAACGCCCCGATCAAGCAGTTCGCCATCAGTCCGCCGAAGATCATCTCATCGTTGCCGCCGATCGAGACCGACACATAACGGGTCTTTCCGCTCAACCCGTTCAATTGACGTCCCTTGGGCGTGTTCTTGAGGACGTCTGCGGTCTCGGCGCCACTGCACGCCCAGTCCGCGAAGCTCACGCGGAGTCGTTTCGCGACCAGATGGCCGACGTCGTCGGGCGCCTGGCTGCAGGACGGTGTCGGGTTTCCTCGGCTGCCGTACAGGTCCGCCAGTGCGCCGGCCGCCACGTACGAATCGCCGATCGAGACGTACTGCGCCCCGCGCGGTCCGAGGTCGGAAGCGGCGGAAGCGGCCGGAGCCGCGAGCCCGCCTCCGACGAGCAAAAGTGCGGAAGCCAGCGCTGCCGAGGCGAATCGTTTCATCACATCTCCTTCTCGATGCCACCGATCGACCGAAGGAATAGCCCTGAATCACATTCGACGTCGATGGTCGCCTATGTCACCACCGATGAGAATAGACATTCGTTACTCGCCGGTACAAGAGTTTGGTACCAATCAGTACCGCCCTACCGGCGAGCTGCGGCCACCCGCCACCGCGCCGATCAGAGAAGAGCGGCTACCTTCTCTGCAGTCTCCTTAGCCGAACCCGGATTCTGTCCGGTCACGAGATTGCCGTCGACGACCGCATAGGAGACGAAGGGCAACTTCGCCTTCTCGTACAGAGCTCCGCGTTCTTTGCAGCGCTCCTCGGCGTTGTACGGCACGAGCTTGTCGACTCGGGCGAGCACTTCCTCCCGCCAAGCGAACCCGGTCATCCTCCGGCCGGCGATGAGATACGAACCGTCGGACAGTCTGGTGTTGAGCAGACCGCAATATCCGTGACAGACGGACGAGACGATGCCGCCGCGCTCGAAGATCTCCCTGGTGATCCGCTGGAGTCCTTCACTGTCGGGAAAGTCGTACATCACGGCGTGACCGCCGGTGAAATAGATCGCGTCGAAATCCACGGAGTCGACGTCCTCCGGGCTCAGCGTGTTCTCCAGGAGAGCCATCCGCGCGGGGTCGGCCCGCCACGCTTTGGCCGTCTTGTCATAGTTGGGGAACTTGAGCGCCCGCGGCTCGAGAGGCACCGCGCCGCCCTTGGGACTCACCAGAACCTGTTCGAAGCCCGCGTCTTCGAAGACGTGCCAGGCGTGAGTGAGTTCGGAGAGCCAGAGGCCGGTCTTGCGTGAGGGATCGTCGTAGTGACCCACATTGGTGACGACGTTGACGATGCGCTTCGACATGGGGCAATGCCTCCCGGTAGATCGCCCGACAATCGGGATCGATTGGTGAATCTCGCGCACTCCGCGCCGAGCTCGTCGCCGGACACCGACATGTGCACGCCGCTTACATTATTGCTTCCGACCAAGGCCGTCAACGGAATGGGCCGATTCGATCGACGGAGCGAGGAGCCGACGCACCGATCGAGACACACTGTCCGCTTGGTACCGTTGGAGTATGCAATCGCGTTCGGCGTATCACCACGGCGACCTGCCTGCGACGCTCGTACGCACCGCGATCGAGCTGCTCGACGAGAACGGATCAGAGGCCGATCTCTCCCTGCGCGCCGTCGCCCGAAGCGCGGGAGTCTCCACCGGTGCACCGTACCGGCACTTCGCCGACCGCAACGCACTTCTCTCCGCAGTGGCCGCCGTCGGTTACCGGGACCTGGCCACGGCCCTGGAAGCCGCGCACCCGTCTCCGCGCGACCCGTCCGACTTGGGCGAGATCGCTGTGGCGTACGTGCAATTCGCGATCACCCGCCCCGGACTGTTCCGCGTCATGTTCGGCGGAGTGTGCGACGCCGACAGCCCCGAACGCGTCGACGCGGTTGAAGCCATCAACGCCTACCTGCTCGACATCGTGACGCGCACCATGCCGTCCGATACGCCGGAAACGGTGGCGACCGGCGCCTGGGCACTGGTCCACGGCCTGGCCTTCCTCTTCCTCGACGGCAAGCTCGACTCCTCGTCGAGCGAGTTCGTCTCGTCGACCGTCCGGTCGGTCGTCACGGCGACGCTCCGCGCCCGCACCGAAGCCTGACCGGAACCCCTTTCACCTCGCACCTCACCCATATCGCCGGGGCGACTCGCGCGACCCGTGGACAGTGCCGCAGTCGAGGTCTATGCTCATGTAAGCAACGCATACATGACGACGGAAGCGAGAACCCGATGAGCACACCAGCCGAAGACACCGTCGAGGTCGATCTGGGCGGCAGGACCGTCACGGTTCCCAGGGGAGGCTTGTTCGACCGTTATCGCATGGATACCCCGCTCGACGAGGTCGCGGACGACCCGCGCGTTCCCGGCGTCGACTTCTTCCGCGCACTCCCCAAGACGCAGGTCGAATCACCCATCGGTCCCACGCGTACGCCGAACTTCTACTACTCGATGTCGTCCGCCCGACTCACGATGCTCGCGCCGAGCAGCGCCATCCGTAAGCGGCTCCCCGATCAGCTGTCACCTCTCGAAATCGCCCCCGGCCTCGGCGTCGCATCCCTGATGCTGTTTCGCTACGACGTGTGCGACATCGACTTCTACACCGAAGCGGCCGTCGGCGTGGCGGTGCGCCCCGCCCGCAACGGTGGTCGCCGGACCGCCCTGGCCGACGTGATCGCCGCACTCGGAGACGATCATCTCCACACTTACGTGCTGTCGCTCCCGGTGAACACTGAGATCGCCCAGGTCCGCGGCCACGACGGGTACGGATTCCCGAAATGGGTCACCGACCTCGACGTCGACATCGACGACGCCCGCACCAGCGCACGGATCGCCAACAGCGACGGCGGGATCGACCTCGAGTTCTCCGCCCGCACACCGAAGCAGAAGACCCACGCGAGCGGCGAGAAGGTCTCCACCCTGACCTCGTACACCCAGCGCGACGGCGCCTGGCATTCCACGTTGAATCAGACCAACGTCCTCCGGTCGGGCGGCGCACGGTTCCCGAGCGGGCTCGATCTGACTCTCGGGACGGGCCGACTGTCGGACGACCTGCGATCGCTCAAGCCGATCCGCGCGATCCAGTTCGACGTGAACACCTCCGCGCAGGCGGCCCTGCACATGCCTGTCCCCTTCTCCGTTCGTTGAACGGCCGAGCCATGACCATTCACCACACCGTGCGACCGCAGAACGAAACACGCCGCCTGCCGAAGGGAGGCCGGTCATGATCGGCGGATTCAACCATCGAGATCCGGGGCGCTACCAGGGAACGACGACACTGATCACCGGCGCGAGTTCCGGCCTCGGCGCCGAGTTCGCCGCACAGCTCGCACGCCGCGGCTCCAACGTGGTGCTGGTGGCACGTCGTGAGGAACGACTCCGCGAGCTGGCCGCACGGCTCGAACGCACTCACCGCATCACGGCGACTGTCATCGCGATGGATCTGCTGCGGTCCGACGCGGCGCCGGCCCTGAGCGCCGCGCTCACCGAGCGCGGAATCACGATCGATTCGTTGATCAACAACGCCGGTTTCGGGATCAAGGGAGCGTTCGCGGAGAACGACCCGACTGCCCTGGCCGACATGGTCACGCTGAATGTCTCGACGCTGACGGCGCTCACCCGGGAGTTCCTGCCTCACCTGCGCTCAAGCGGACGTGGCGTACTGATCAACATCGCGAGCACGGCCGCACATCAGCCCACCCCCGGGATGGCGGCGTACGGCGCGTCGAAAGCCTATGTCCTCTCGCTGACCGAGGCGCTCGCCTACGAGTCGCGCGATTCCGGGCTCAGGGTTCTGTGCCTGAGCCCGGGACCCACGAGGACGGAGTTCTTCGACGTGGTCGGTACCGAAGACGCTGCGGTCGGCCGCTTCCAGACACCCGCGCAGGTGGTCTCGAACGCGCTGGCCGAACTCGACCGTTCCCATCCCCGAGCCGGAATCGTCTCCGGCCGGATCAACGCGATCAGTGCTGTCGCAGCCCGGCTCGCGCCTCGCTCGGTCGCCACCGCCATCGCGGGTAAGGCATTGAAATGACCGAGATTCCGAAGACCATGCGCGCCATCGTCGTCGACGACGAGCAGAACCTCGTGCTCGACGGTGTCGCCACTCCAGTCCCCGCCGAGGGCGAGGTCCTCGTACGCGTCGCCGCCGCCGGCATCAATCGAGCCGACCTCATGCAGCGCCAGGGACTCTATCCGCCGCCGCCGGGCATCACCGACATCATGGGCATGGAGATCTCGGGGACGGTCGCGGCGCTGGGGCCCGGAGTGGGCGACGTGGCAGTGGGCCAGGAGGTGTGTGCCCTCATCGCCGGCGGCGGGTACGCCCAGTACGCCGTCGTCCCCGCAACACAACTGCTGCCGGTTCCCGCCGGGGTGCCGCTCATCGACGCGGCCGCACTGCCCGAGGTGGCCAGTACCGTCTGGTCGACGATCGTCATGGACGCCGGGCTCCGGGCCGGAGAACTGTTCTTGGTGCACGGCGGCGGCAGCGGCATCGGCACGCACGCCATCCAGGTCGCGAAGGCGATCGGCGCCCGTGTCGCGGTCACCGTCGGCTCCGCGGGCAAGGCCGAGCGTGCCCGCGAACTCGGTGCCGACATCGTCATCAACTACCGGGAACAGGACTTCGCCGCCGAACTCTCCGGGCAGGTCGACGTGATCCTCGACATCATGGGCGGCAGCTACCTCTCGCGAAACATCGACGCGCTGAGTGTCGGCGGTCGTCTCGTCGTCATCGGCATGCAGGGCGGGCTCACCGGCGAGGTGAACGTCGGCGCACTGATCGGCAAACGCGCACGAGTGATCGGCTTGAACGTGCGGAACCGGCCGCTCACCGGACCGGGGTCGAAGGCCGACATCGTCGCGGCCGTGACCGCCGACGAGTGGCCGCTCGTCGAGCAGGGGCTGATCGCACCGGTCATCTCCGCCACTCTCCCCCTCGCCGAAGCCGACCGGGGGCAGACTCTGCTGGAGTCCAAGGACTCCGTCGGCAAGGTGCTCCTGCTCCCCTGATCCGTCCGCTCATCCAGTGGTGAGCGAACGATGCGATCACCCATGACCTCAAGGAGTTCCGCCCGTGAGCGAGAACCGTTCCACCGACCCCGCGCACCCGCAGGACGTCCCCGCGACGCGGGTCACCGGCGAGCCCGCGACCCGGCGCTTCCTCTGGCATCCCCGGACCTGGATCGCCGCCGTCGTGCTCGTCATCGGGTTGGGCTTCGCGATACCCGCGGTGTATCTCGGCGGCACCCTCGATCCCCAGGGCGACCTCGAGGACCTGCCCGTGGCGCTGGTCGTCACCCCGCAGACTGTCCAATTCGGAGGGCAGAGCCCGGCAGGGCGCGTGGCCGACGAGATCGCACGCCACGTCGACCCGCAGAAGATCGCTCTGCAGCGGCTGCCGGGTGACGAAGCGGATGCCCGCATGCGCGACGGCTCGATCGTCGGCATCATCAGAATCCCCGCAGACTTCGACGCGCAGCTTGCGGCGCTGACCGGGCCGGGGCCCGGCGAACCCGCGAACGCCACCGTCCACCTCGACACCACGTCGCGGGCGGGCGCGATGACCACCGGCCTGTTCACCGGCAACGTGACCCCGGTGGTCGAAGCCGTGCGCACCGCCTTCGGCAGGCAACTCCTCGCGTCGGCCGGTTCTGCCCCGAACGTCGCGGCTGCCACGGCGCTCGCCACCCCGTTCTCGATCTCCACCGCTGCGCTCGACCCTCTCCCGTCCCACACTGGGCTCGGCACCAGCGTCTTCTATCTCGCGATCGTGCTGATCATCGTTGCGTTCATCGGTGCCTCGGCGATCCATCCGCTGATCGACACCGCCGTCGGGTTCCTACCCCAGGAGACCGGGCCGCGGGTTCGCCGTAACCCCTACCGACACCTGTCTCGGATGCGCACGCTGATCGCCAAATGGCTGGTCATGATCGGCGTGGCTCCGGCGACCGCGGGCGCCGTACTGCTCATCGCGGGCCCGGTCCTGGGCATGCCGATGGCCAGACCGCTGGACCTGTGGCTGTTCTCGACCGCCGCGCTGATCGCGGTCGGACTCGGTGCGCTCACTGTGTTCGCCGTCTTCGGTTCCTTCGGTCCGCTGGTGAACACCTTCCTCTTCGTGGCCCTGGCGATGACGTCCTCCGGAGGCGCGATCCCGCTGGAAGCGACCCCCGCCTTCTTCCGGACGATAGCGCCGGTGGAACCGATGCGAGCCATCGTCGACGGTCTGCGCTCGATGCTCTATCTGGATTCGAGTCCGGGTTCGGGCCTCGGTCACGCCTGGGTGTATCTGGGCGTCCTCACCGCCGTCAGCGTGATCGTCGGACTCACCGCGACGCGGTTGTTCGACCGCGTGCCGGCCTTCACCCGCCATCCCGATGACCCCGTACGCACAGCGGTCCGACCTCCCGAGCCCGCCACCGAAGAAACGACGAAAGGCGCGTCATGAACGCATTCGATCCCGCCCGCTCCCGCTACGTCTCCGTCGCGACCTTCCGGAAGTCGGGTGAGCGCGTGGCCACCCCGGTGTGGACGGTCCCGCTCGACGACGGCCGGATCGGCGTGGTCACCGCACCCGAATCGGGGAAGGCCAAGCGGCTGCGCAATGATTCTCGGGTAGAGCTCACCGAATGCGACGTCCGCGGCCGGATCGGGCCCGACGCTGTCACTCTGACCGGCCGGGCGACGATCACCGTCGGCGGGGCGGAACTCGATCGGGCACGGCGGGCCCTGCGCACCAAGTACGGAGTTCAGGCCGTCGTCGTCGGTGCATGGAGTTCGATCAAGGCGAAGCTGACGCGCCGCCCGCTCGGCGAGGCCGTCCTGGTCATCACGCTCGACGAAGCACTCCGATAGCCCGCGCGATCCGGAGTCGGGCACGTCGGCGATTCTCCTCGCCGGAAGGTCTACCGCTCGATCATCCACGGTGATAGCGTCGCAGGTGTCCACATGTAAGCAATGTCGACATCGTGGACTCCGGCACGCACCAGAACATCCGACACGCTGAACGGAGTTGTCATGTCCGAACTGCCCCCGCCGATCACCCCGGTCCTCGAACCCGCCGCCAAGGAGTTGGCCGACGCGACCGACCCGCACCCCCGGATCTACGAGGTGCCGCCCGAAGAGGGCAGAAAGATCCTGTCCGACCTGCAGGCCAACCCGGATGTGCCGCGACCCGACGTGGACGAGGAGTGGGTCGAGGTGGATGCGGGCGAGTGGGGAACAGTGAGGACGCGCATCATCCGGCGCCGCGGCGAGACCGGGCCGCTGCCGGTCCTGGTCTACATCCACGGTGCCGGCTGGGTTTTCGGCGACGATCAGACCCACGACAGGCTGTTCCGCGAACTGACCGTCGGAGCGGGCGCCGTAGGAGTCTTCCCGGTGTACGACCGCGCCCCCGAACACGGCTACCCGACCCAGGTGGAACAGAACTACGCCGTCGGCCGATGGATTCTCGAGAACGGCGCGTCGTACGGCATGGACACCAGCCGGATCGCGGTGACCGGCGAGTCCGTCGGCGGCTGCATGTCGGCGGTGTTCGCGCTGATGAACAAGGACCGCGGCGGAATCGACCTCAAAGCACAGGCGCTGCTCTACCCGGTCACCAATGCCGACTTCGACACCCCGTCGTACCTGCAGTTCGCCGAGGGCTACTACCTGACGCGCGACGGGATGAAGTGGTTCTGGGACGCGTACACCACCGACCCCGCACAACGCGCCGAGAAGTACGCGTCACCGCTCCAGGCGAGTCTCGACGAACTCGAGGGACTTCCGCCGACACTCGTGATCACCGACGAGGCGGACGTGTTGCGCGACGAGGGCGAGCAGTACGCGAACAAACTGCGTGAAGCCGGGGTCGACGTCACTTCCGTCCGCGTCGCGGGCATGGTGCACGACTTCCTGCTGCTCGACAGCCTGCGCGACACCAAGGCCGCCATCGTCGCCCGGAAACTGACGATCGACTTCCTCCGGGACGCGCTGAACTGACCGAGTGAGGGATGATCAGATGATCCCGCGCCTGACCAGAGACTGGGCGCCCAAACTGATGAACTGGGCCCACCGCCTGGTGCTGACCGTCAGCGGGGGCCGACTGCTGGACCGGCCGTTCGGCATGCCGGTGGTCGAACTCCACACCGTCGGCAGGAAATCCGGCCTGCCCCGCAGTTGCTACCTCACCACCCCGGTGCACGACGACCATCGACTGATTCTGGTCGCGTCGAAAGGCGGCGACGATCGCGACCCGGACTGGTATCGAAATCTCATGGCGACGCCCGACGCCGAGATCACTCTCGACGGAAATCGGATACCGATCCACGCACGGACGGCTGATCCGCAGGAGAAAGCTGAACTCTGGCCCGAAGTGGTCCGCGCATACCGCGGATACGCGAAGTACCAGGAGCGCACCAGCCGCGACATCCCGCTGGTGATCTGCGACCTGCGTCCCTGACAGCGGCGCAGCGAATGGAGTCGGACTCCAGCCGAAGGTCGTCCGGCCATACTGCCGAACTCGCGGTGGCCCTGCCGTTCGTCCCGTCGCGGAGTCATATCTGACCGCCTCGGATGGCTGTCCCATTTGCGCGGACATTCATCGGCGCCGGTCGATGAGATCTCACACCGCAGACACGGCGCCCCGGAGCACCTCACGTTTCCACCGGAGATCGCTTCCAAGCACACAGCCTGCGCGAGTGGCCTGAACTCAGCGGCCCGTCTCACGCTGTCGCTGGAACGGATGATCTCAGGTCCTCAATATGAGGGATTCTCCTGCGCAGCAACCGCACTCCAAGTCGGTTGACCGTTAGCGTCACTCCACACCGTGTCGCACTCGGTCCGCGTTCGAGGACACTCGACCGGCAAGAATTTCGAAGGAGAAACCATGAATAAGTTCCTGACCCCCGTCGCACTGGCCGGGGCCGCCGCTGCGCTCAGCCTGGGTCTCGGCACAGGAGCCGGAGTAGCCGATGCCCGCATCTCTGCCGGTCCCCTCACCCTCAGCGTCAAAGGAACGTGCTCCGCGCCGGGCGACAGCATCAAGGAGTTCTACGTCTGGACCCCGGAGAACGGCAAGAAACGCGCCACCTCCGGCAAGTCGGCGACGCATACGTTCCAGATCAACAAGAAGAAGATGGGCGACACATACTTCAACTGGAAACTGACATGCAAGATGTCCGGTAGCACCGGCGAGAACCAGAAGAAGTACGGCGGCAGCATCAACGGGACCAAGTACAACTACACCGTCGAACGCTTCTACAACAAAACCAAGAAGCCGTAGACGCTCACCGGACTCTATCCCGGTCTTCGTGATGTCTTACGAAAGGCTGGGCAGGACGGAAGCGCGAACTCGGCGTAGACCAGTCGTCAGCGACGCACATGTGCACGACCCCCGCCCCGCGATTGACTCCGTGGGACGGGGGTCAAGGGCGGCCGATCGTCATGCAGCGAGGCTGCCAAGTGCCGCAGAGCATCCACCTCGTTTTCGTCGGACTTTACTCACACCGGCGCTCGGTGCGGGACTGTCAAATCCTCCATCGAGGACAATCACTAGGGCGCGAGTAGGCAACACAGATAATGTTGCGCCCCACGAAGCAGCAAGGGCCGCGCCTTGCGATCGATCTCGGTGTCGGCGCGCGGAACCTACGAACACCGAACATTGCTGTTCGGCTATCCGTTGTTTGAGCATTCCGCTCACCGACCGAATTGCGGATAATTCCGTTGCCAGTGAGCCGATCATCTGCCGGTTTCCACGTGGGCGATCAGTTCGACGCCAGCGGTCCCAGATTCGCCAAGAAGGTCAGCTGAGCGCGTGCAGCCAGCGTCCAGCCGCGTCACACTTGGCGCTGATGTCGGCGTTGACCATATCGACAATCGGCGGGTCTCTGTGCGCTGTTGATCGCACGCGGGCTCGGATGGAAGGTTGAGAACAACTTGACTCCTGTTGCCACGCCAGGATCAGTCCGAAGCAGCAGGAGCCAGATCCGCTTCGCCACGGTTCCGTTCAGGACTACGACCGAAAGGGTCGGAACCGTGGCGAAGGAAGCCGAGAATTCTGCATTTTCGAGGCAGAGCATCCCGGATCCGTGCCGGTTAGCGGGATCTGTCTTCGGGCCGGGATCCTGGTACAGCGTGAGCAGCCGCGCGTTGACGCCACCGTGGGTCGGCGCAACATAGGGAATGAACGCCCCACTTCGCTGAGAGCGCAGTTCATCGACGTACTCATTGATCGTTCGGACGTGCGGCTCGTATCGGCGTCGGTAGAGCCCTTCACGGTCCTTCCGATCACTTCATCTCTGTCTCTTGAGCCATTCCAAGGGCTCCGTCCCGGTACGCACGTGGTTGTCGACGCACTCGGCCCCCTTGAGGCTCGACCGCCTCGGGCTTGCGCCCGACATCCGCTGGTGCGCCTCGGAAGCCGGGCCGGACATCGTGCACCACCAGGGGTGCGCCAGCGGGCAGCGAGACGCGGTCGCCGATCCTCCGACGACGCACTGCCAACCCCATAGGGGACCGGTACGAGACGACATCGTACTCGGTGTCGAATGGCCGCTCCGTCAGCACGAAGGTGTCCATGTCACCACTGAGATACTTCACTGTAACGATCGAGCCCGCGACCACTCGTTCGTCCGTGGGACCCCAGGCGATAAGACGATCACGGTCAGCGACGTACTGTGCCCGTCCGACGGCTAGGTCTGAGAGTCGCCTCTTGGCCTGCGCATGCTGAGCGGCGTAGCGCTTGTAATCGACCAGCAGGTCTCCACCGTCGCGGCAATCGTCCATCTTCGCCTCGAGGTCGCGAATCCGCTCGGTGATCGACTCTTTAACAAGGTCGTACTGCTCAATCTCTCGATCGAAGGCGTCTGCCGACTCTCTGGTCCGCGGAACGCTGTCCCCGACCCGCGTATCCCCTGCATCTGGGTCGCCCGTGCTGTCAACTCCAAACCCCTTCGAAGGCTTCTTGCGGGGCCGTGGAAAGTGTGTCAGCTGATCGACCGGTTCCGGCCGTGCAATGCTGGACCGGATCCGATTGGAGATCCGGCCGGATAGTCTCGCAGCCAGTCCATGTCGCTTCCACGCACGCTTCGTCACTCAACAATGGTATCGAGGACGTGTGACAGTACCCCTCCGAAGCCACTGTTCATATCACGTCGCGTCCATGCCGACTAACGGTGCGAGTTGGAGCACAGGACCGTCTGAGTCGTGAGATCGTCGGACAGACCACCGCTTTCGGGGGCCGATAGATTGGTCGAATGACCGACAAGGACGACTTCGACCGCAGAGACACTGGCGTTATCAGGTACGGCTGGTGGAAGACCAACGAGCACTTCAGCGCACCGAAATCGGAGCCAGAGGCCATCAGCCGGGTGTCCGGTTCCGAGCCCGGAACACTCAGGCGGAGCAGAGACCTCGTCGAGGACGATCTGCGAGAACACACCGAGAAGTACGGTGGCGACTTCGGGTGGCCGGTCATTGCGGTCGATTTCGGCGATGGTTGGCAGTACGTCTACAGGGCACTGAAGGGCAAGCTCGTCGATGTTCGGAATATGAGTCCTGATCAGGCAGCAAAGTATCAGGGCGTCCGTGACGGGAAGACGACCAACCGAGGCGGGTTGCGAGAAGAGCCGCCACGCGACGAACTCGACATTCTTCCCCGTGACCTGGACGAGTCTGAGGCGGCCCTCTCGGATCACGGCACGAGCGAGCCCGAACTGCAGACGGCCATCGCGCTCGGAGGCGAGACCGAACGTCGGTACGCGGAGCGCGTCGTCTGGCAACGACTCCATCAGCCGGAGCTCCGCAGGCTGACTCTCCTGCATCACGGAACGGCGTGCGCGTACTGCGGCATGGATGTCCCACAGATCATCGAGGCGGCTCACCTAGTCCCCGACTCGGAAGGCGGCGAGGCGAGCGCGAAAAACACACGACCGATGTGCCCGAACCACCACCGTGCCTTCGACGCCGGACTCTTGGCCTGGAACGGAATCCGGTTCGAGCCAGTCGACGGCGCTGTACCGGTGGGGCCGGATCCTGGCCCGGCATAAGTGCTCTGTCTCGCAGCAGGTCCCGGTCACCGCAGGTCGAATCGGCGCATACCTCTGCGAGATCCCGCGGCGTGCGCTTGTGCCGGCGGCAGCCTCAATCGCTCGCCTCTCGCGGAACGACCGGCTTGCAGAAGCTGGTGAAAGCTGCACCCCTTCTGCATTAGGTGTCAGCTCTACTTGCGCATTCAAGTAATTGCGGTTTCTACCCGAGCCTTCTGCATTCCGAAATTCCACGTGAACGCCGGTTCGAAGCGCCAGTTGACCACCGCCGAAGTGGCCCAGCCACGCGGCGATCTGCGCGGGCGGCACGCCGGCGTCGACGATGACTCACCTCGTACTAGACCGAACCGGAACGTATCACTGCGAACTGGACCTGCTACCAGCAATCACGCACTACCCCCGGAAAAGCAATGAGTCGCGACATCGTGTGTAAACGATGTCGCGACTCATCACATGGCGGAAGCGGAGGGATTTGAACCCCCGGTGGTTTTACCCACGCTCGCTTTCAAGGCGAGTGCATTCGGCCGCTCTGCCACGCTTCCCTGGCGATCCACGTTATCGCATGCTCGGTGGCCGGGAGCCCGCCGGTGGTCCCGGGTCGCACCGGACGAATGGGCTCTCGACGCGACCGGGCTCGTGCTGGAACACTGAACCGTATGCGAGCCATCCCCGGTACCGCGTCCGCGACCCTCACCGACGTCCCCGACCCCGAACCACAGCCCGGCGAGGTCGTCATCGACGTGGCCGCGGCGGGAGTCAATCGAGCCGACCTCCTCCAGCGCGCAGGGCACTATCCCCCGCCGCCGGGAGCCTCCGACATCTTCGGGCTCGAAGTGTCGGGCGTGGTCAGCGCGCTCGGCACCGGCGTCACCGGGTGGCGGGTCGGCGACGAGGTCTGCGCGCTGCTGGCCGGCGGCGGTTACGCCGAGCGCGTCGCCGTGCCAGCGGTCCAGGTGATGCCGATTCCGCGCGGCGTCGACCTGATCTCGGCGGCATCGCTGCCGGAGGTCGCGTGCACGGTGATGTCGAATGTGGTGATGACCGGCCGGCTGGCGCCGGGCGAGCTCTTCCTCGTCCACGGCGGCACCAGCGGCATCGGCACACACGCCATCCAACTGGCGAGCGCGCTCGGCGCGCGCGTGGCGACCACCGCGCGCAACGAGAAGAAGCTCGCACGCGCGGCCGAGTTGGGCGCCGACATCCTGATCGACTACACCGTCGACGACTTCGTCGAGCGCCTCAAGATCGAGGGCGGCGCCGACGTCATCCTCGACATCATCGGCGCCAAGTACCTGGCCCGGAACGTCTCGGCGCTGGCCACCAACGGCCGCCTGGTCATCATCGGCATGCAGGGCGGCGCCAAGGCCGAACTGAACATCGGGCAACTGATGGCCAAGCGCGCGTCGGTCAGCGGCACCACCCTGCGTCCCCGCCCCGCCAGCGGCGGACCGGATTCGAAGGCCGCAGTGGTCACCGAGACCGTGGCACGCACGTGGCCGCTCATCGAGTCGGGCGACATCCGGCCGGTGATCGACTCCACCTTCCCGCTCGCGGAGGTCGATGCGGCGCACGCGCGTCTCGAATCCGGCGACGCCGTCGGCAAAGTGCTTCTGACCATCGGCTGACGGCCGCGGCGGCATCGCCCTTCGGCGTCAGTCCTCGGTCTCGGCGATGCGCGCGCCGAGGTTGCCGAAGAGCGTGCAGAGCTGCTCGAACTCCTCGGGAGTCAGTTGGTCGACGACGAGTCGGCGCACCGCCCGGTCACGCGTGTCGAGGATCGGCTTGAGCGCTTCCATACCCTCGTCGGTGATCTGCACCCACTTCTGACGGGCATCGTCCTCCACCGACTCCGCGCGCACCACGTAGCCGCGCTCCAGAAAGCGGCTGACCTGGCGCGACACCGTGCTGAGACCGATCTGGGTGGCATCGGCGAGATCGCTGATGCGCAGTTGCGGCGCGGACGCGAGAACCTCGAGCAGTCGCCAGTCCGCCGACGTCAGCGGCGCCGCACGGTCGATCTCGCGGAAGAACGCGCGGTACATCATCCAACCGCCGCTCACGAACTGCTGCCACAGCTTCTGCTGCTCCGGCGTCAACGCAGGCCCTTCAGCGCCGCGCTCAGCGAAATCGCCACCTTCCGGTTCCGCCAAGGTCGTGTCCTCCACCCTCATGAGATTCTCGATCGACCGCCACGACGAGTCACGGTCGGCCGATCACGACCCTACCGGCGGGTACGCGGTGGCCAAACTCGACGTCCGCCGAACGGATCAACACCGTATGCGCGATCAGCCGAACGAGCCGAGCACCCTCACCAGCTGGTCTACCTCGTACGGAGTGGAGTACGGAGAGAGCCCCACCGTGACGGCGCCGCCGATCTCGTCGACGCCGATCGCCCCCAGCGCGCGGCTGGGAACCTCTGCCAGTGCGGCGATCCCGTTGTCGCTGAGCCGAACACAGACTTCGGTGGCCGGAACACCCTCGACGACGAAGCTGACCACGGGGACCCGGTGCACATCGGGCCCGATGACCCGCACGTTCGACAGATGGGACAGGGAGTTCACCAGGTAGTACAGCAGACGGTGCACGTACTCGAAGGTCGCGTCCATCGACGCGGTGATGCGTTCGCGGCGAGTGCCCGCAGCTGCTTGATCGAGGCCGGCGAGATACTCGATCGACGCGATCAACCCGGCGAGCAGGGCGCCCGGCAGCGGCTCGGGTTCGAGGCGTGCCACGCCGGCGGCCTTCGGATTCATCGACACGCGGACCAGTGAGCCCAACTGCTCCGGATCGGCGAAGACGAGGGCGGCGACCCGCGGGCCGCCCCACCGCTCGGCGCTGACCAGCACCGCATCGGCGCCGAGCTCGTCCATCGACAGCGGCACATAGGGCGCCGCGGTGGTCGCGTCCACCAGAAGCCGGGCCCGCGCGGCGCGGGCGTGCCCGGCGATAGGACCGATATCGGTGATCGCGCCGTTCACCGACGAGGCGAGAGTGACTGCCACCAGTGAGGTGCGGTCGTCGATGATGTCGGCGAACTGCCAGGTCGGAAGGGTCCCGTCCTCCACGTCGATCTCCGCCCACCGGACCTGAGTCCCGTGGCGTGCCGCTCCGGTCAGCGCCGGCGTCAGAACGGCCTCGTCGTCAGACCGCGAGAGCACGATGTTCCGGTTCAGCCACGCGGACAGGGGCAACGCGTCGGCCAGCGCCGACATCAGCGCAGCTCGAGACGACCCCAGCACCACACCGGCGGGATCGGCGCCGAGCAGATCCGCGACCGCCCGCCGGGCGTTCTCGATCGTCTCCGCCGCTGCGCGAGCCTGGGGGCTACGACTGCCCGCGACCACCGGAAGCGACCGGAATCCGGTCGAGACGGCGGACGCCACCGAATCCGGGATCTGCATCCCGGTCTGCGGATCGAGGTAGATCCAGCCGTCCCCCAACGCGGGAAAGAGCCCCCTGACCGAGGCGATGTCGAACGGCATGCGCACAACGATACTGGCACCGAAAAGGCACAATGGACGCCATGCACCCCGCAATGTTCGGCTCCCCGACACCGGGCGGCCCAGACGACCAGCCCGATTCGGGCTTTCCCCAGCAGCAGTCCATCATCCTCCCCGGCGGACTGCCGTCGAACGAGGAGAGCCGCGCTTCCGCGGACGACGACCAGCCCGGCACCGTCGCGTCGATGGTGGAACAGCCCGCGAAGGTGATGCGGATCGGGACGATGATCAAGCAGTTGCTCGAAGAGGTGCGCGCGGCTCCTCTCGACGACGCCAGCCGCAACCGGCTCGCGGAGATCCACCGCACGTCGATCGCCGAGCTCGCCGACGGGCTGGCGCCGGAACTCCGTGACGAGCTCGACCGGCTGGCCCTGCCCTTCTCGGACGATGTGACCCCGTCTGACGCCGAGCTGCGGATCGCGCAGGCTCAGCTCGTCGGCTGGCTGGAGGGCCTGTTCCACGGCATCCAGACCGCGCTGTTCGCTCAGCAGATGGCCGCCCGCAGCCAACTCGAACAGATGCGCCAGGGCGCGCTGCCTCCGGGAGCTGTGCCACACGACGGGCACAGCACAGGTCAGTACCTCTGAGGCACTTGTATGCTGTGGCCTTGTGTCAGCCGTAGTCAATGACGGCGGAATCCCGCCCGCGCCCCAGGCCTCCGACTCGAAGACGTTCGGTCGTGGCTTCAAGGACCTCGTCGACGGGTTCCGCAACTCCGAGCTGTGGTTGCACCTCGGCTGGACCGACATCAAGCAGCGCTACAAGCGCTCGGTGCTCGGTCCGCTGTGGATCACGGTCGCCACCGGCGTCACCGCCGTCGCGATGGGAATCCTCTACGGCGAGCTGTTCCACCAGGACATCAAGGTCTTCCTGCCGTACGTGACCCTCGGCTTCATCTTCTGGGGCTTCATCGAGACCTCGATCCTCGACGGCTCGGTGGTCTTCTCCACCAATGAAGGACTGATCAAACAGCTCCCCGCGCCCACCAGCGTGCACGTGTACCGGGTGGTGTGGCGCAGCCTCATCATCTTCGCCCACAACATCGTGATCTATCTGATCCTGCTCGCGGTGTTCCCGCAGCCCCTGGGCTGGACGGTCCTGCTCGTCTTCCCGGCGCTGCTGCTGTACGCGCTGAACGCCGTCTGGACGACGATCGTCTTCGGCATCATGTCGACCCGGTTCCGCGACATCGGCCAGCTGCTGACCACCGCCGTCCGGCTCGTCTTCTTCATGACGCCGATCATCTGGTCGGCGCAGTCGCTCAGCAGCACCGGCGCCGACGAGTCGAGCCGGCTGAAGCTGGTGGAGCTGAACCCGATGTACCACTACCTGGAGATCGCGCGCGGCCCGCTGCTCGGCCAGCACGTCGCGCTGTACCACTGGCTGATCGTGATCGGTTGCACAGCCGTCGGCTGGACGGCAGCGATGTTCGTGATGCGCAACTACCGCGCCCGCGTGGCGTACTGGGTCTAGGAGGACCTGTGACAGCCAACACCGACATCCGCGTCGACACCTGGGACGCCTGCGTCGACTTCCCCATCTTCGACGCCAAGACGCGCTCCCTCAAGAAGGCGGTGATCGGCGCCGCCGGCGGCGTGATCGGCGCCAACAATTCCAAGACCGTCGTGGTCGAGGCCCTGCGCGACATCAACCTGCACCTGCAGCACGGCGATCGCGTCGGCCTCGTCGGCCACAACGGCGCGGGAAAGTCGACACTGCTGCGTCTGCTCTCGGGTATCTACGAGCCGACCCGCGGATCGTGCCGCGTCACCGGCCGCGTGGCGCCCGTCTTCGACCTCGGCGTCGGCATGGATCCGGAGATCTCCGGGTACGAGAACATCATCATCCGCGGCATGTTCCTGGGGATGAGCCGCAAGGAGATGCTGAAGAAGACCGACGAGATCGCGGAGTTCTCCGAGCTCGGCGACTACCTCGAGATGCCCCTGCGCACCTACTCCACGGGCATGCGCGTGCGTCTGGCGCTGGGCGTGGTCACCAGCATCGATCCGGAGATCCTCATCCTCGACGAGGGGATTGGCGCGGTGGACGCGGAGTTCATGAAGAAGGCCCGCGTCCGGCTGCAGGCCCTGGTGGAGCGTTCGGGAATCCTGGTCTTCGCCAGCCATTCCAACGAGTTCCTCGCTCAGCTCTGCGACCGCGCACTGTGGATCGACCACGGTCAGATCCGGATGGACGGCGGCATCGAAGAGGTCGTCGGCGCCTACGAGGGTCCCGACGCCGCGCAGCACGTGCGCAAAGTGCTCGACGAACTCGCCGACGAGCGCGACGGCGCCTCCGGCACCCCGGGTTCGGCGTGAGTGCGCCGACCGCCGAGATGGTCGTCGGCGTCGTCGTCACCCATAAGCGCCGCGAACTGCTCGCCGAATCCCTGAAGGTGCTGGCGGCGCAGGACCGGCCGCTCGACCACCTGATCGTCGTCGACAACGCCGCCGAGCCCGAGGTCGGCGAGCTCGTGGCGAGCCAGCCCGTGCCGACCACCTACCTGCCCTCGCGGCACAACCTCGGCGGTGCCGGCGGCTTCGCCCTCGGCATGCTGCACGCGCTGGCGCTGGGCGCCGACTGGGTCTGGTGCGCCGACGACGACGGCCGGCCGGAGGGCCCGGAGGTGCTCTCGACACTGCTGGACTGCGCTCGCCGCCACCGCCTCGGCCAGGTCTCCCCCGTGGTGGTGAACATCGACGCGCCCGACGACCTCGCCTTCCCGCTGCGCCGCGGTCTGGTGTGGCGGCGCAAGCGGTCGGAACTCTTCACCGATACCGAGACACCCGGTCACGACGATCTGCTGCCGGGCATCGCGTCACTGATGAACGGTGCGCTGTTCTCCGCGGACACCCTCGACGCGATCGGCGTCCCCGACCTCCGGCTGTTCTTCCGCGGCGACGAGGTGGAGATGCATCGACGCCTGGCACGTTCGGGGATCGGCTTCGGCACCTGTCTGACCACCGCCTATCTGCACCCCGACGGCAGCGACGAGTTCCGGCCGATCCTCGGAGGCCGGATGCACACGCAGTACCCCGACAACGAGGTGAAGCGGTTCTTCACCTACCGCAATCGCGGTTATCTGATGAGCCAGCCCGGCATGCGGAAGCTGCTTCCGCAGGAGTATGCGCGATTCGCGTGGTACTTCCTCGTGCAGCAGCGCGATCCGGCGGGGTTCCGCGAGTGGATGCGGCTGCGCCGCCTCGGTCGCGCGGAGCGGTTCGGCCGCCCCTGAGCCACGTGCGGAGGCGGATGGGCGGACCCGGTCGCCGGAGATCCGGAAACCTCGTCCCGCACTAGAACGTGTTCTAGTCTGGGGTCCATGCGATTCACCTTTGCCGAAGCGATGACCGACTACACCTACTATCCGGCGCTGGCGCAGGCGGCCGAGCGATCCGGGTTCGCGGGCATGACGATCCCCGACTCCCTCGCCTACCCCAAGGAATCGGACTCGGTGTACCCCTACACCCCGGACGGCAGGCGGGAGTTCCTCGAAGACAAGGACTTCATCGAGACCTTCATCCAGGCCGCCGCCCTCGGCGCCGTCACCAGCACCCTGCGCTTCCTGCCCTTCGTGCTCAAACTGCCCGTCCGACCGCCGGCACTCGTCGCCAAGCAGGCCGCGTCGGTGGCCTGCCTGACCGGCAACCGGCTCGCCCTGGGCGTCGGAACCAGCCCCTGGCGCGAGGACTACGACCTGATGGGCGTCGACTACGCCCGCCGCGGCAAGCGCATGGACGAATGCATGGACATCATCCGCGGCCTGACGACTCCCGGGTACTTCGAGTTCCACGGTGAGTTCTACGACATTCCCGAGATCAAGATGAGTCCGACACCCTCCGAGCCGATTCCGCTCCTGGTCGGCGGGCACGCCGACGCCGCACTGAAGCGAGCCGTGATCCGCGGCGACGGCTGGATGCACGGCGGCGGCGCCCCCGAGGAACTCGACGCTCTGATCGACAAGCTCGGCGCGATCCGCAAGGCCGAGGGCAAGGAGAACGATCCGTTCGAGATCCACGTGATCTCCCTGGATGCGTACACCGTCGACGGGTGCCGCCGCCTCGAGGACAAGGGCGTCACGGACGTGATCGTCGGGTTCCGGCTGCCCTACATCATGGGCCGCGACACCGAGCCGCTGGAGACCAAGATCGCGAATCTGGAGCGCTTCGGCGAGTCGGTGATCGCGAAAGTCAACGGGTGATCGCAGTCGTGCGACGGCCCCACCGGGCGCCGACCGGCCCCGAACCCGGCATTTTTCTGCTCCCTCGCACGTCAGGTACCTTATTCGAATGACCAGCCGTGAACTGACTCGCGCTGAGGCCATCGATCAGGCGATCGGAAAGGTCTTCACGACAGCCGACTACTACGAGGTGGGTCGCGAGAAGATCCGCGAATTCGCCCGCGCCCTGCACGACGACAACCCGCTTCACTGGGACGACGCCAAGGCCCGCGAAGGCGGGCACGCCGCGCTCGTCGCACCCCTGACGATCGTCGCCATCATGGGTGCCAAGGCGCAGGCCCAGCTCCTGGAGAAGGCCGTCCCCGGCGACCTGCTGAAGTCGGGCGTCCTGCAGATCGACCAGCGGTTCGCCTTCCACCGGCCGATCGAGGCCGGCGACCGGCTGTACTGCGACGTCTCCCTCGAGTCGTACCGCACTGTGGCGGGAGCCGACCTGTTCACTGTCAAGACCCTGGTCCGAGACATCGACAAGGGCGTGCTGCAGGAGTCGTGGACGTCGCTGGCCGGTCCCGGCGAGGACGCCGACCGTCTTCCCGACGACTTCGAGGAGATCGTCGACGGCATCATGTTCACCGGTGGCGACCGGCACGTGCAGCCGCTCAGCCCGGCCGAACCGGCGGCGATCCCGCCCGAGTCGGATGTGCGTTGGACGACGATTCCGTTCGACTCGCTGACCGAGGGCATGGACCTGCCGGTCCGCGCGCAGCGCTTCACCCGCGGCGACGTCATCAACTACATCGGCGTATCCGGCGATCCGAACCCGATCCATCACAGCGCGAAGGTGGCGCAGGCCGCCGGGCTCGACACCGTGGTCGCGCAGGCGATGTTGACCCTCGGAACCGCCGCCGGCTACCTCACCTCGCAGGTGGGCGACCCCGCGGCCTTCCGCGACATGAGCGCACGGTTCACCAGCCCGGTCTACGTCCCGGCTCACGAACCGGCGGTCGTCGAATACACCGCGAAGGTCAAGTCGCTCGACCCCGAGACCCGTCGCGCCCTGATCGTCTTCGGCGCCAGCGTCAACGGGAAGCGCGTCTTCGGCCGCTGCACCGCGACCGTCCAGTTCGCCTGATCGTCTCAACGCTTATGCCGTATTCCGTTACCCGATTCGGGTAACGGAATACGGCATAACGCTTCTCGGACGTCAGCGGATCTTGAAGATCACCGCGCGCTGGACGACGAAGTTGATGACGGTCGCGACACCTTGCGCGATGCAGAAAGCCAGGACGATGAGGAGGAAGCCCGTCCCCCAGGCGTGCATCAGCCAGTTGTAGAGACCGATGTTGACGAAGAAGGTCACCGCGTAGAGCAGGACGACGGCGATGAACCGCGCGGTGCTCGGCTCGGCTCGGAAGGTCCACCGGCGGTTGATCAGATAGGCGATCGTGGTGCCGAGAATGAAGCCCGCCGCTTTGGCCAGCCAGAACGGCGCACCGAACACCTCCTGGAGCAGGAAGGTGAGGCTGAAGTCGAAGACCGCCGAGAGCGCTCCGGTCGCGATGAACCGGATGATCTGGGTCTTGATGTCGACATCGGTCGACGCCTCTTCGTCGTCGAGCGGCAGCTCGATCGGCATCGGTGCGTGACGGGTGTGGAAGTCCTCGTGCTCCGGATGATGTCCGGGCTTCGCAGGATCCTCGTTCACGGGCGACGTATCTGACACCGTGCCAGCCTAGCCCGTGGCCGACCGAGGTCGATATGAGCGAAAGCTGAGAACGCGGTCCCGCAATCGAGCCGTCCGGCTACCGGATTGTGAGGCGGTTGGCTTAGGGTCGTCCACTATGAGCAGTCCCTCCCTCCTCCGTTTCAAGCGATCGGTGGTCGCCCTCACCGTGGCGGCGACTGCGGCCGCCGGCCTCTTCGCCACCGCTCCGGCCGCTCGCGCCGACGACGCCGCCACCGGCGCACCGGTCTGGTCGGGTCTCGACGCCCGGGGCTACAACGGCCCGATCGGCGCACCCGGCACACTGATCCAGAAGACGCCGCTCGCCGGGTCGGTCGACCTGACCGGCGCGTCGAGCGCCTATCGCATCCTCTACGCGACCACCGACGTCCACGGTGCCCCCGCGGTCAGCACCGGCGCCGTCTTCCTCCCGAAGCGCCCGGCACCGAAGGGCGGCTACAAGGTGATCGCCTGGGCGCACGGGACCACCGGGCTCGGCGACGACTGCACCCCGTCGGCCCAGCCACGAAGCGATCGCGACCAGGAGTACCTGAACCACTGGCTGAACCAGGGCTACGCGATCGTCGCGACCGACTACGCGGGCCTCGGCACTCCGGGCCTGATGAACTACCTGAGCAGCAAGGTGCAGGCCCACTCGATCGTCGACTCGGTGAAGGCCGCATCGCACTCCGGCCTGCCGCTGTCGAAGACGTGGGCGATCGTCGGACAGTCGCAGGGCGCGAGCGCGGCGCTCAACGGCGCCCGCCGTGCGACCGAGTACTCGCGCGGATCGGGCCTGGACTACCGCGGCGTGGTCGCCACCGGCACCCCCGCCAACATCGAGCACATCGTCTGGCAGGCCGGTCCCGGCTTCCCTCCGGTCGCGTTGCCCACCGGTCTGAACGTCTACGCCGCCTACATCTGGGCCGGTTTCTCCGACGCCCGGCCCGACCTCAAGCCGCTGTCGATCCTCACTCCCGAGGGGCGTCGAGTGGTGAACGAGGCACGCACCCGCTGCTACCCGGAGATGCGTTCGGTGGTCGAGGGAGCGAAGATCCGCGACTGGTTCCGCAAGCCCGTCACCTCCATCCCAGGCGTGCAGGGCGCGCTGGTGGACTACATGAGCACCCCGTATCGCGGCTACGACCGTCCGATCTTCCTCGGCCAGGGGCTCAAGGACATGGACGTCCCGGCTCCGTCGGCGCTGTCGCTGTACGCGCAGATGGTCTCGGCCGGGCAGCCCGTGGAACTGCACGTCTACCCGACCCAGGATCACTCGGGCACCGTCCTGGCCTCGATGAAGGACTCGACGCCGTTCGTCGCGCGGATTCTGCGCTGACGCCCGGCGCACAGTAGACACTCCATTCGACGACAGAACCCCCGTCCCGGACGGGGGTTCTGTCGTCGAACGGCGCGGAGGCGCGCGGCTCAGGGTTCGGGTTTCACCACGAGGACGGGCTTGCGGCATTCGACGAGCAGGTATTGCGAGGTACTGCCCAGCAGCAGCTTGCCGACCTGGGTGCGTCGCCGCATGCCGATGATGAGCAGTTCCGCCTCGGGATCGTCCATCGCGTTGAGGAGTTCCTCGGCCGGGGTGGTGCCGATCGGCTGCGTGATACGGAACTTCACCCCCGACGACGACAGCCGCTCCTGAATCTGCACGATCTCGTCGGCCTCGGCGTAACGCTGGCCGCGTGCCTCGGAGACCGCGTTGATCACCAGGAGATCGGTCCCGCGGCGGCGCGCCTCATCGATGCCGTGCTCCAGGCAGGTTCGCCCGAACGAGCCGGACGAGTATCCGACGACGATCATGCCCGCCACCTCCCTGGTTCCTGTCACACGTCTCGAGAACAGAATGTAGTCGACGCCGGCGATCACCACAGTCCGCGGCGGCCACAGCCCGACCTCGATACGCAGTGCCGCCCGACACAGCGCCGACTCAAGGATCCCGGACCAGCTGACCGACGAGTAGTCTCTACTCCGATGACGAACACAGCTGTACTCCCGATCGAGACCCGCAAGCTCATGGGGTGGGGCCGGACCATGCCGACAGAAGGCCATGTCCTGTCGACTCCGTACCCGGAGCTCATCGCCGAAGCGGTGGCACGCGTGGCCGACGACAACGCAGACAAGCCCAGCTACCTTCGCCGCGGCGTCATCGCCCGCGGCCTCGGCCGGTCGTACGGCGAGAACGCCCAGAACTCAGGCGGTCTGACGATCGACATGACCCAGCTGACCAGGATCCACGAGATCGACGACGAGACCGGGATCATCGATCTCGACGCCGGCGTCGACCTGGACACCCTCATGCGCATCGCGCTGCCCCACGGCCTGTGGGTTCCGGTGCTGCCGGGCACGCGCCAGGTGACGATCGGCGGCGCCATCGGCTGCGACATCCACGGCAAGAACCACCACAGCGCCGGCAGCTTCGGCAACCACGTGGTCGAGATCTCGCTGCTCACCGCGTCGGGCGAGATCCTGACGCTGACCCCGGGCGGCACCTCCGACGACCCCGACGCCTCCATCTTCTGGGCGACGATCGGCGGCATCGGCCTCACCGGCATCATCCTGCGCGCCAAGATCCAGATGACGCGCACCGAGACCGCGTACTTCATCGCCGACGGCAGCGTCACCAACAGCCTCGACGAGACCATCGCCCTGCACATGGACGGGTCGGAGGAGAACTACACGTACTCCTCGGGCTGGTTCGACGCGATCAGCAAGCCTCCGCGTCTGGGCCGAGGCACCTTCTCGCGCGGGAGCCTCGCGCGGCTCGACCAGTTGCCCGACAAGCTCGCGAAGGACCCGCTGAAGTTCGACGCGCCCACGCTGGTGAACTTCCCGGACATCTTCCCGAACGGGCTGGCCAACAAGCTGAACTTCTCACTGGTCGGCGAGGCCTACTACCGGATGGGCGGCAACTACCAGGGCAAGATCCAGAATCTGACGCAGTTCTACCACCCGCTCGACCTGTTCGGGAACTGGAACCGCGCGTACGGATCGAAGGGTTTCCTGCAGTACCAGTTCATCGTTCCGCCCGAGGCCGTCGAGGAGTTCAAGGGCATCATCTACGACATCCAGGCGTCTGGCCATGTCAGCTTCCTCAACGTCTTCAAGCTGTTCGGCGAGGGCAACCAAGCGCCGCTGAGCTTCCCGATGCCGGGCTGGAACATCTGCGTCGACTTCCCGATCAAGCGCGGCCTGCACGAGTTCGTCACCGAACTCGACCGTCGCGTGATGTCCATCGGCGGACGCCTCTACACCGCGAAGGACTCGCGGACGAGCGCGGAGACCTTCCACGCCATGTACCCCGAGATCGACAAGTGGATCGCCACCCGGCGCCGCGTCGACCCGAACCACGTCTTCATGTCCGACATGGGCCGCAGACTGGAACTGGTCTGACCCGAGCCGGCTGAGTCCGAACCGGCTCGACGAGCCCTACACCGACCGCACGTGAGAAAGCAGACACCCATGTTCAACGCCGTCGGCGTTCCGCAGTCCATCCTGATCCTCGGCGGCAGCTCCGAGATCGGTCTGGCCATCGCTTCGGAGTTCCTCACCCGGGGTCCGATGCGCGTGGTGCTCGCCACCGTCCCGAACGACCCGGCGGCCGCCGCTGCGGCCGAGCAGATGACCGCCGCCGGCGCGTCGTCGGTGGAGCAGATCGACTTCGACGCGCTCGCCACCGACACCCACCGCGAGGTGATCGACAAGGCCTTCGAGGGCGGCGACATCGACGTCGCCATCGTCGCGTTCGGAATCCAGGGCGACGACGAGCAGGCCTGGCAGGACCAGAAGCTCGCGGTCCTCGAGGCCGAGATCAACTACACGGCCGCCGTCTCGGTGGGCGTCCTGCTGGGCGAGAAGATGCGCGAGCAGGGCCACGGTCAGATCATCGCGATGAGTTCGGTGGCCGGCGAGCGCGTCCGCCGCTCCAACTTCGTCTACGGCTCCACCAAGGCCGGCCTCGACGGCTTCTACCTCGGGCTGGGCGACGCGCTGCGTCCCGAGGGCATCCGGGTGCTGGTCATCCGCCCAGGCCAGGTCCGTACCCGCCTGTCCGCGCACGTCGCCGAGGCCCCGCTGACGGTGAACAAGGAAGACGTGGCACGGATGGCCGTCGCCGCGGTCGACAAGGGCAAGGACGTCATCTGGGTGCCCGGCCCGTTCCGCTTCATCATGATGGTGTTGCGGCACATCCCGCGCCCGGTGTTCCGCAAGCTCCCCATCTGACGGCCGGTGGAGACCTCCGCTGCCGACCGGCCCCGGCTCTCCGGTCGTACCCGTGACGTCGTCGAACTCGGCGGCGCGGTCCTCGGTGCGGCGGTCATCGCCTTCGCCGGGCTCAAGATCATCGGCGCAGTCGGCTGGCCTGCGTTCAACACCTCCAATGTCACGCGGGCGCTGACCACGCTCGGGCAGACGGCCTGTCTGCTGCTCGCCGTGGTCGCCGTGGTGTGGTCGCGCTACGGCTCGCGGATCCTGGCCTCGCTGTTGTCGGCGTTCGCGTCCGCCGGGCTGGTGACGGTGACGCTGGGCATGCCGCTCGGCGCCACCAAGCTGTATCTCTTCGGCCTGTCCGTCGATCAGCAGTTCCGCACCGAGTATCTGACGCGCCTGACGTCGAGCCCGCATCTGGCGGACATGACCTACGCGGATCTGCCGCCGTACTATCCGGCGACCTGGTTCTGGCTCGGCGGCCGGTACGCGAACACCCTGGGGTTGGCCGGCTGGGAGGCCTACAAGCCGTGGGCCATCCTGTCGGTCGCGGTGGCCGCCGCACTCGGCGCGGCCTTGTGGAACCGGATGGTCGGCGTGACGGCCGGAACCGCCGTCTCGATCGCCGTGACCCTGGTGACCCTGCAGTTCGCGTCGCCCGAACCCTATTCCGCCACCCTCATCCTGGTCGGCATCCCGATGCTCGTGGTCTGCGCGTACGCGCTGCGCGGCCGGTCGAGACTGGCCGGCGGTCCCACGCCGCTGTCGCAGACGAGTTGGCTCGCGGTGATCGCGGGCGGCGTCTTCATCGGCCTCTCCGCCACTGTGTACACCCTGTTCACCGCGCTCTTCGCCGGCACCGCGGTGCTGATGGCGCTGGTCTATCTGGTGCAGGCCTGGCTGCTGCCGCGCAACAAGACGGTGCCGCGCGAGACGATCTCCGCGGAGCGACGGCCCCGCATAGTCGCGGTTCTCATCCGGCTCGTCGTGATGGGGGTGCTCGCCGGCGCCATCGCGCTCATCGTGTGGGGGCCGTACCTCGTCGAGCGGTTCAGGACCGACGTCGCGGTGAGCGGCAGCGCCGAGCACTACCTGCCGGAGTCCGGTTCGATTCTCGCGCTGCCCATGTTCCATGTGAGCCTGCTCGGCCTGCTGTGCCTGATCGGCTTCGTCTGGATCCTGATGCAGTGCCGCCGGCGCACCATCGCGATGAGCATGGCGTGCACCCTCGTCGGCGTCGTCGGACTGACGCTGCTGTCGCTGGCCCTCACGGCCAAGGGAACCACCCTGCTGTCGTTCCGCCTCGAGCCGGTCAGCACCGCCGTCCTCGCCGCGGCCGGCGCGTTCGGCGTGGTATGGCTCAGCCGGGCGGCGATCGCCCGATTCGGCGACATCCGGACCGTGATCGGAGTGGTGGCAGCGGCCGCCGCGCTGGCCGTCGCCCAGCAGATTCCGTCGGTGCTGTCGGTGGAGATCACCACCGCGTACACCGACACCGACGGCCGCGGCGTGCGCGCCGATCAGCACGCTCCCGGCGCCGAGTCGTACTACCCGAAGATCGACGAGACCATCCGTGCCCAGACGGGCCGGCCGGCCACCGACAACGTGGTGCTGACGGCCGACTTCGGTTTCCTCTCGCTCTACCCGTACTGGGGATTCCAGGGGTTGACCTCGCATTACGCGAACCCGCTGGCGGAGTTCACCGAGCGTGCGGCGACGATCGAGAAGTGGTCACAGGCGTCGACGCCGCAGGAGATGAAGGACAACCTCCGCACCAGCCCGTGGCGGCCGCCGAACGTCTTCCTGTTCCGCTACAGCCCGGACGGATACACGCTGCGACTCGCAGAGGACGTCTATCCCAACGATCCGAACGTCAAGCGGTATACCGTCACCTTCAACCCCGCGGCCTTCGACGATCCGGCGTTCACCGTGACGGAGATCGGGCCGTTCGTTCTCGTCGTGAAGAAGAGCTGATCGCATGGCAGACCTCGACATCACCACCATCGACCACGGTTCGGCCAAGACGCACCTGGTGCACACGAAGTATGTGAACTGGGTGATCCTTCAGTCCGATGAGGGCGTCACGCTGGTGGACGGCGGGTATCCCGGTCACGCCGACGCGGTGGCCGAGTCGCTGCGCCGGGTGGGCAGCGACCTGTCGGAGGTTCATGCGGCCCTGCTGACCCACGCGCACATCGATCATCTGGGCGGGCTGGCGCGGATCGGCCGGACGCGATCGTTCCCGGTCTACGCCGACCCTGCGGAGGTGCCGCATGCGCGTCGTGAGTTCCTCGAGCAGGCGGACGCGTCGACCATCGCTCCGATCGCCTATCGTCCGCGGGTCCTCGGCTGGCTGCAGGGCGTGGTGCGCCTGGGCGCCCTCGACAAGTCCGGCATCGGCGACGCTCAGCCGCTCGGCGACCTCTCGCTGCTACCGGGCTCGCCGACCGCGGTGCCGACCCACGGGCACACCCGCGGGCACAGCGCCTTCCTCGCGGGCGACGGCGAGGTGCTGATCTCGGGCGACGCGCTGATCAGCGCTCACCCCACCACCAAACGCCGCGGACCGCAGTGCCTCGACCACGTCTTCACCCACGACGTCCCCGCGAACGAGGAATCCGTCGCGGCGCTGCGCGACCTCGACGCGGTGATCGTGATGCCCGGCCACGGCCCGATGCTGTGCGGCCGGGTCGCGACCTTCGTCGATCAGGCCCTGAGCCGATAGCCTCGGCCGGGCCCGAAGCGAACCGTCAGCCGCGCGGGGCACCCGCCGGGCGACTGGCGCGGCGACGACGGCGCGGGGCCGCCGAACCCGCATCGGACTTGGGCGTCGAGGACGTGTGGACCGCCTTGGCGGCCGGACGCGACGGCTGCGTCTCGCCGTGGCCCGCGCTGCCGGAACGCGGACGTCCCGAACCGCCGCGAGCCGAAGCACCCCGCCCCGAAGCACCCCGTCCCGAACCGCCGCGACGAGCACCGCCGCCGGATGCGGAACCGGAGCCCTGACCCGACCGGCGACGCCCCTGGCCGCCGCCCTGCCGCTGCGACTGCTGCGGCGCCACCGGCGGCGCCTCGCGGTACGGCGCACGCTCACCCACGAGTTCGTCGACGACATCCGACTTCGCCGTCACCTGCTGGCCGGGAACCTTGATCGCGGCCTTCTGCAGCAGCTTGCGGAGATCGCCCCACTGCTCGGGCAGGCAGATGGTGACCACGTCGCCCGCCGAGCCCGCACGCGCGGTGCGGCCCGAACGGTGCAGGTACGCCTTGTGCTCGGCCGGCGGATCCACGTGGACGACGAGTTCCACACCGTCGACGTGAACGCCGCGCGCCGCGACATCGGTCGCGACGAGGACCTTGGAGCCGTCCGGTGCGGCGAACGAGGCGAGGTTGCGGTCGCGCTGCGCCTGCGACAGGTTGCCGTGCAGATCGACGGCGGGCACGCCTTCGGCGGTCAGCTTCTTGGCCAGCTTCTTGGCCTGGTGCTTGGTGCGGGTGAACAGGATGCGCCGTCCGGTACCGGAGGCGAGCTCGCGAACCAACTCGGTCTTGTCGGCGGCCGAGCCGACGCGGAACACGTGATGGGTCATCTGCGCCACCGGCGAGGTCGCGTCCTCCAGCGAATGCGTCACCGGCGTGGAGAGGAATCGCTTCACCAGCTTGTCGACGCCGTTGTCGAGCGTCGCGGAGAACAGCATCCGCTGGCCGCCCGCGGGGGTGGCGGCCAGGATGCGGGTCACCACCGGAAGGAAGCCGAGGTCGGCCATGTGATCGGCCTCGTCGAGCACCGTGATCTGGACGTCGTCGAGACTGACGATGCGCTGTCGCATCAGGTCCTCGAGACGTCCAGGGCAGGCGACGACGATGTCGGCGCCCGCGCGCATCGCCGACTCCTGGCGGGTCTGCTTCACACCGCCGAACACGGTGGTGACACGCAGGCCCACGGCCGAGGCCAGCGGCTCCATCGCGGTGGCGATCTGTGTCGCGAGTTCGCGGGTCGGCGACAGCACCAGTCCGGTCGGGCGGCCGGGCTTGCGGCGCACGCCGGCTCCGGCCAGGCGGGTCACCAGCGGCACGGAGAAGGCGAGAGTCTTACCGGAGCCGGTCTTGCCGCGGCCGAGGACGTCGCGGCCGGCGAGAGTGTCGGGGAGCGTGCGCTCCTGGATGGGGAACGCCTCGGCCTTGCCTTCGGCGGCGAGCGCGTCGGCGATGGGGGCGGGCACACCGAGATCGGCGAATGTGGTCAT